>NZ_JARVZZ010000001.1 GCF_029846115.1 Serratia marcescens | reverse complement strand
GGGGGCGATGGTGGCCATATTTTGGCTGTCGCGTTTGGTCAGGTCCCGGCGCAGGGCCTTAAGCAAGCCGTAAATGGATATCAGCAAGATGGCCGAGAACGGCAATGCGCTGGCGATGGTGACGGTTTGCAGCGCGCTGAGCCCCCCGGCGATCAGCAAGGCGATGGCGACGATGCCCATCAGCGATGCCCAGAAAATGCGTTGCCAAACCGGCGTGTTGCTGGAGCCGCCCGAAGCCAGCGTATCTACGACCATGGCGCCGGAATCGGCGGACGTGACAAAAAAGACGATCACCATCGCCATGGCGATAAACGAAAGCACGCTGGAGAACGGGAAATGCTCCAGGAAGTTAAACAGCGCCAACGCCACGTCTTGCTGTACCGTAGTGGCGAGGTCTGTCGCGCCCTGTTCCATGATGAGGTAAATGGCGCTGTTGCCGAACACCGTCATCCACATGAGGGTGAAGCCGGCCGGGACGAACAGCACGCCCGTGACAAATTCGCGGATGGTTCGGCCGCGGGAAACCCGTGCGATGAACATACCGACAAAAGGCGACCAGGAGAGCCACCACCCCCAGTAGAGCAGCGTCCATCCGCCTAACCAGTTGCTGGATTTTGGCTCATAGGCATACAGGTTGAACGTCTTGCTGACCAGCTCGGACAGATAGCCGCCGGTATTTTCCACAAAGGATTTCAACAGCAGGACGGTTGGCCCCAACAGCAAGACCAAGGCCAGGAGCAACAGCGCCAGGCCGAGGTTCAGCTCTGACAGAAAGCGTATGCCTTTCTCCAGCCCTGAAACCACGGAAATGGTGGCCAGCCCGGTAATCACCACGATCAAGATCACCTGAACGGTTTCGTTGATCGGCACGCCAAACAGGTGGTTAAGCCCGGCGTTGACCTGCAACACGCCATAACCCAGCGAGGTTGCGACTCCGAACACGGTGCCGATGACGGCGAAGATATCGACGGCATGGCCGATAGGGCCATAAATGCGGTCGCCGATGATCGGATAAAGCGCAGAGCGCAGAGTCAACGGCAGGCCATGCCGATAGCTGAAGAAGGCCAGAATCAACGCCACGATGGCGTAGATCGCCCAGGCGTGCAGCCCCCAGTGGAAAAAGGTCAGGCGCATGGCCTGTTTGGCCGCCTCGACGCTTTCGGGCGTGCCGACCGGCGGCGAGAGGTAGTGCATCACCGGCTCAGCCACGCCGAAGAACATCAGGCCGATGCCCATTCCCGCTGAAAACAGCATGGCAAACCATGAGTGGTAGCGAAAATCGGGTTGCGCATGATCGGGGCCAAGTTTGATGTCGCCGTAGCGGGAAAGCCCCAGAAACGTCACGCTGAGCAAAATCAGCGCCACGGCCAAAATATAAAACCAGCTGGCGTTGGTGAAAATTTGTTGCTGCAGAAGCTTGAAGTTCTTGTCAGCGACGTCGGGGAAAAAGGCGGCGAACGCGACCAGAAGAAAAATGAGGACTGCAGAGGTAAAGAATACCGCTTTGTTGATATGGCTCTGCGGCTTTTTTAGGGGGGTGTCTTTCTCACTCATAAATTGATTTATTCCATTTGTTTGATTATCGCCCTGAATGGAGGAGAGGTGTAACCTGTTATATCGTAGCAAAATAGTCAGGCTGTCGGTGCCGGTCAATAAGGCGGAATTACCGCTGCCTGAGCGCGGTAATTCCGAGCTATTCCGTGTTGCCGTTAGTTAAATAAAAATGCCAATAACCCCGTCACCTTATTTTTATTTTCCCATCCTTCCAATTTCATGCAGGCATTAACGTGTTCTGTTCTGCGCATTTCATTGCTGTCCGAGGGAAAGGCGCCGCCACCGGTATTGGGGATCTCTGTGCCGTTGATCGTCATGGAGGAGAAGGTCGGTGAGCTGGCGCGTAAAGACAGATTCACGGGATAGCGCTGTTCGGCTGCCTGCTGGCAGCTTGTTCTGGCCGCTTCAAGGGGCGTTGGGGTTGCCGTTTGCGCTTCCCATTTCTCCGGCGTGGCGCAGGAAGACATCATCAACGCGGCGGCGATAACTGCATATTTTCGCAAAGTAAAAATCCATTTCTAAAATAAAATCCCCTTGATTCTACCCCCAGCGTGCCGCGATGGCCCGCTCAATAAGGTGAGCGGGCCGATGTGGCGAGTTAACTGAGTATATCTTCGGCGATCACCTTAAACAGCGCGTCTATTTCGCCCTGGGTGTTGTAGTGCATCATGCCGATGCGCAGCACGCCGCCGTCCTGTAACCCCAACTGCTGAATCAGACCCAGCGCATAGAAATGCCCGCTGCCGGCGCAGATGTTGTGCTGCCCCAGGCGGCGGGCGATCGCGTCAGGCGTCTGGCCGCTGAAGGTCAGGGCGAAGGTTGGCGTGCGGCGCGCGCTGTCTGCCTGTGAATGGCCGTAGAGTCGCACGCCGTCGAGGTGCTGCAGCCGTTGCAAAAAGTGGCGGCACAGCGCCTCTTCATGCCGATGGTAGGCGGCGAAGCTCTCCTGCAAACGCTGCCTTAACGGCGCGTCGGGCGTCCCCCACTGCGCCAGATAGTCGATCGCGGCCGCGACGCCGGCCAGCGCTTCGAAGCTCTGCGTGCCGGTCTCGAAACGGCCGGGGCCGACATCGGTGGCCGGCTCGACCTTGTAAGGCCGCAGGCGCTGCAGCCACTGCGGTGCGAGGTAGGCCATGCCGACGTGCGGGCCAAAGAACTTGTAGGCGGAGCACACCAGGAAGTCACATCCTAACGCCTGTACGTCGATCAGATTGTGCGGCGCATAGTGCACGGCGTCGACATACACCTGCGCGCCGACCCGATGCGCGGCTTCGACGATGGTTTTGATATCGACGATGCTGCCGGTGACGTTGGAGGCGTAGCTGACCGCCACCAGGCGGGTGTTGGCGTTGATGCGCTCACACACTTTCGCGGCGTCCAATGCGCAGTCGGCGCTCTCCAGCGGTATCTGATGCACCACGGCCCCTTTGTCGGCGGCGGCCTGCTGCCAGCTGGAGACGTTGGCGTAGTGATCGAGCGCGGTGACGATGACCTCATCGCCGGCCCGCCAGTCGCGGCTGATGATGCGGCTGAGATGAAAGGTCAGCGTGGTCATATTCATGCCGAAGACGATGTTGTCGGGCGAAGGCGCATTTAACAAGGCGCGCACCGATTCTCGCGCCTGGCCCATCACCTCGCCGGTGACCCGGCTGGAGAAGTAGTGGCCGCCCAGGTTGGCATTGTATTTCCCCAGATAGTCGGTCATTTTTTCCAGCACGCCCCGTGAAACCTGTGCACCGCCGGGGCCGTCGAAAAAGATCGCCGGTTTGCCGTCGATGTGCTGGGACAGGGCGCTGAACTGGCGTCGGGCGAGCTCGGGCGTAAAGGTCATGCTTTCTCTCCCCGTGCGGTGAGGACGAAGAGATCCAAATGGCCCTCTTCAGCTGGGCTTACGGCGTTGATCGGCGTAGCGTTGTGCCACAGTTTGCTGTCCGCCAGCAGCACGGCTTCACCGTCCGCCAGCGCTTTTTTAAAGAAGGGATCGTGATGGCTGTCGTCGTACAGCATGATTTCACCGCCGACGATGTTGTGCCGGTGAATGGCGATCATGGCGATATGGTCGAAGCCATCTTGGTGAATGCCTTCCGGCGCCACCTGGGTGTCTTTCTCGATGGCGACCACGCGCATCTGGTGGATCTCTATCTCGGCGCCTTCCGGCAGTTCGTTGCTTTCTGCAAACAGGTTGCACATCTCCGCCATGCCGGCGCTCTGCAGTACGGCGCTGTCGATAGGCTCGAAGCGGCGCACCACGTTGCCCTGGAAGTGGTTGATCTGATCGGACTGCATGAAGGTGCGCGGCCCCACTTCGGCGACGTTGGGGTTGAGGTATTTGACGACCGAATAACGGCGCAGGCGATATTTTCCGTCGGCGTGTTGCGTGTGGGGCAAGGAGGAAAACGAAGGCATCAGTTGTTGGGTGGCTTGCGGGCTTAGTACAGTCATACTTATTACGTTTTCGTGTTTCTGTAACATAATCACCTCTAATAATAATAATTTCTGATGTTGTAGGGGGTAATTCGATTGAATTGTAGACGACTCTATAACCAACGCAATTTGGCGGTGGCGAGGTGTGACGGCGGTCGTAAAGTGGCGTGAACAGCAGAGAGGATGAGCAGAAGGGAATGCCGGTATGAAGCAGGTCATTCAGCAAAATAAGCGCTAACGGATGAGAATTCATGCGGAAGCATAACGTGACCAAGGTTACGCTTTCAGGGATAACTCTCATGAATATGGGGGGCTTTACTATAATTCCGGGACAGAGTGACCGCAGCGGAATTGGCAGATTATTGAAAGAACAATCTTCCATTCCCCCTGAATAAGGACTCCGATCATGCAGCATGTCAGAGAATTCGTCATTTCCTGTCTGTTTGCTTCGATAATGTTCCCCGGCATGGCGTTCGCGGAGGATGCTCCCGTGACACCGTTGGCTACCGGGATCGTCAGCAGCGGCGTGGCCGAAGCGCAAGTGACCGAGGCCGTGCGCCACGGTGAAATCCTGACCATCAAGGTGCGTTTCAAAGGGTTGAAAGACAACCTTAACGGACAAGGCTTGTATAGCAGTTTGGATAAAAGCAGTCTTGAGAAATCCTTCTATCTTCTGGTGGGTAATAAAAAATACCTGCTGCTTACCGATAGCAATAATGTCCCACTGACTTCTCCCAGCGTGTCATTCAGCTCAAGCTCAGGCATTCCCTATGTCGCCACCTGGTTTGGCAGCTTCCCCGCGCCTCCACCTGACGTGAAGGAGGTGTACCTGACGATCGCCAACGTCGAGCCGCTCGGGCCGATAGTCATTACGGATCGTTGAGCGATGAACGGCCTCAGGAAAGCCGCCTGCGTGGGCGGGGTGCTAGCCCTTGGGCTGGTGTCATTCGGTTCATGGGCTGACGGCGGAGAGCCGGTATCGGTAGGGAAACCGGTGATACTCGATCTCAAGGCTACCCGGCTGGATTTGGTGGGGTTGCCCTCGGAGCTGAATGCCGGCGTCCTTGATCTGCAAAGTAAGGCCGCGGATCTGGCTAAACAATCCGCCGACATTTCCGTCAGAAACAGCAAAAATACCGTCACGTTATCGATGCGCAGCGATGTGCTGTTCGCCTTCGACAGCGATGCGATTGCCGCTAAAGCGGAGCCTGCGCTGCAACAGGTAGCGCAATTTATCGCTGCCGAACCGGTAGGGAAGGTGGTGATCGAGGGGCATACCGATGCGGTGGGCAGCGATAAATATAATCAGGATCTGTCGCTGCGACGCGCGCGTGCGGTGGCTGCCTGGCTGATCGCACATGGCGTAGAGAAATCTCGCCTGAGTGAGCAGGGAAAAGGTGAGGTTGAGCCGGTGGCGTCCAACGACACGCCCACGGGCCGGGCCAAGAATCGACGGGTTGATTTTGTGTTGCCGAAAACCGCTGCTGCCGGTTAACATCGCGCCGGCTGCCATTCCTTCCGCCAGTCGCTTTTAAGCAGGCTCCTCCCGCTTACCCCACCGAGATGTCGTTATGATTGAAATACGCGAGATTAACCGCGACAACCTGTTTGACGTGTGCGAACTGACGTCGAATCAAGACGGTGTTGGCACCGTGTTTGAGGCGTTTATTTGCTGTAACGCCATCTCCATTTCCGAGGCGGCGTTTTTTCCGGAATGCCAGCCCCGCGCGCTCTACCGCGACGGCGAACTCATCGGTTTTTTCATGTACAAGCGCTGGCCGCATAACCCGCATGAGGCTGAGCTGTGTCGCTATATGCTTGACCATAAGTTTATGGGGCAGGGGTTGGGGCGTGAGAGCTTCGCCGCGATACTCGCGCATTTCAGGCTGCACGGCGTAGAGCAGGTGACGTTAATGATTGATGAGCATAATCTCGTCGCCAAAAGCCTGTATCTCGCCTACGGCTTTCGCTTCACCGGCAAGATTGAAAAGGAAGAGCATTACTACAGCCTGGCGCTTTAGCGGCCCCGACAAAGGCGGAGTCAGAACGTCTCGAAATACAGCTCGCGCAACAGCCAGGATATTTCATTGTTGGTGCGATTAAGCGTCTCGATTCGGCGAACCCCTTTCGCTTCGGCGCGCAGATCGAGCAGCAAGTTGCGGATCTGCTGGAATAACGGGGTTTGCGGGCTGGGTTTGGCTAGCTGCTGCCCGCACAGTTTGATACCGGCGTCGCAGCCGGTGGCAATGTCCGCCAGGCAGCACGGGCAGGTGGCTTTTTGGCGCGCCATATTGCGACATTGTTGCCCGATTACCTGATTGAAGTGGCGTAATTGCAGGCAAACTTCCCGTGAGTTCAGCGGGTTGGAATGGGTGGTCATCGGCTTTTGCTCCCTTGTCTCCGTCTTATATTGGCACTTACCGATGAAGATAACCACGGACAAGCAGAGGGGGTATCGCCTTGTTTTGTCTGGAAACAACGAAAGCGATGGGGCCCGCGGCGGCGGGCCGGTAGGGTCAGGCGCGTTTAAACAGATTCGCCGCCTGGAACAGCGCAAAGGAGCTGACCAGCATCTCGATGCCGACGATCGCCGTCACTAGTGTGACCGACGCCGCCGGGCCTGAGCCGATCAGCATCCAGGCGATGATCAAGTCGAGCACGCCGATAACGAACTGCAGCCAGTTGCCCGGCAGCCCGCGGCGCATGTAGCCCGCTGCCAGGCGCGCGATGCCGCCGAGCGCGAACAGTACGGCGAGGTACACCGCCAGCGCCAGAATGCCCGCCAGCGGGCTGGTGATGAACACATAGCCGATAATCAGGTAGGCCACGCCCAGCAAAATGCCGCCGATCATCGGCCAGGTATTCTGCGCCCGGTTAGCGATCATGGCGATAATCAGCCCGGCGCCGCTCAACAGCAGCAGGATGCCGACCACGATGCTCAGCGCTGCGCCGGAGGCAAAAGGATTGACCAGGCACAGGATGCCGCCCGCCAGCAGCAGGAAGGCGATGATCAGCAGGGTGGTGCGTTGCTTTTTGAGCAGTTCTTCACTCAGGAGGGGCAGATTATTGCGGTCGAGGTTCAACATGACAGTACTCCATTTCGTCGTTGGGTAATTAATCAGTCATCCTTACCTGTTTAGCATAGACCGTCTGGGGGTTTTTGACTGACCCGGCGCAAATGTTACACTGTGCGGCTGACGCGTATCAGAACCGAAACGACGACTGAGGACTGGATTTGAGCACAGGAAGCAAATGGGCTGGGTGGCGCCGCATCGCGGTGTGTCTGACATTGGGGCTGTTGTTGGCCGGGTGTTCGGGTAAAAACACCTACAACCGCGACTACGATAAACTGCCGAAGGGCAGCTACACCGGCAAGTCCTACACCGTCAAACGGGGCGATACGCTGTACTACATCGCCTGGATCACCGACAGCGAAGTCAGCGATCTGGCCAGAATCAACAAGATACGCCCGCCTTATAGCCTGGAAGTGGGGCAGAAACTGCGGCTGAGCGGCAGCGCGCCGACCAAAACCGCCGCCACGCGCCGTAAAGCGTCTTCCGCCGCGATCGCCAAGCAAACGCCGCCGCCGGGCGCAGCCCGCTGTTGGCGTTGGCCGACCAGCGGTCGGATCGTGCAGGCCTACTCCAATTCAGATGGCGGCAACAAGGGCATCGACATCGCCGGCAAACGCGGCCAGCCGATCTACGCTTCCGCCAAGGGCAAAGTGGTGTACGTCGGCAACCAGCTGCGCGGCTACGGCAACCTGATCATGATTAAGCACGGCGAAGACTTTATTACCGCCTATGCGCACAACGACACCACGCTGGTGCGCAACGGCCAGGATGTGAAGGCGGGGCAGAAGATCGGCACCATGGGCAGCACCGGCACCGATTCGGTGTTCCTGCACTTCCAGATCCGCTACCGCGCTACCGCGCTCGATCCGCAGCGTTATCTGCCGCCGCAAGGTTCGTCGCCGTCCTGTTAACGTCAATCTGGCTCCTTGCGGAGCCAGATGTCAGTTACTTCAGCGGCAGGTAAAGATCGGTCACCAGTTCATATTCCGCCACCTCGTGCACGAAGTTGTGGTAGTGGAAATAGAGCGGAAAATCGCGCAGCTCCTCGCCGCTGGCCGGCAACCACTCGCGGTACAGATAATGGGCACTTTCCGAGAGCCCATCCAGCGAGCCGTGATGGCGCAGCAGCGCGCAGCGCCCGGTCGGCAGCGTGCTGTTCACCACGCCAAAGGCGTTGTCCTCGGGGATCGGCGCCGTGACCTCGCCGCAAATGAAGAAGCGGAAGTCCTGCGCTTCGGTGGTAGCCGGATCGTGCGGTGCGATGCCGAAAGTGCGGCTGCTTCTGACCGGCGACAGGCCGCTGGTTTTGCGCCACTCGATAAAGCGCGCGGCGGTTTCGTTGACCAGCGCGGACGGGCCGCGATGTTCGATCATCGCCACCGGCGTGGCCGGGAAGTCGACAATGTCTACCTTCATGGGTTGTTTCCTTTTGTGTTTCGGCTCGGGAAAGCGCTGCTGCCAATCGATCCAGGCCGGCCGTTTGCGAAACTGGCTTGGCGTTTGGCTGAACGCCTGTTTGAAGGCGCGGCTGAAGGACTCCGGGTTTTGAAAACCGGCGTCCAGCGCGATGTCAATCACTGGCTCCAGTGGGTTATACGCCAGGCGGTACGAGGCGCGTTTGAGCCTCATCCATTGGATATAACGCCACACCGAGATGCCGCAATACGCGCTAAACTGGCGTTGAAAATGAAAGCGCGAAAAGTGGGCCACTTCGCTCAGTTTTTCGACGGTGAGCGCCTCGTCCAGGTGGCGGTCGATATAGTCAAAGACCTGCGCAAAGCGCTTTGCATACGTCTGGGTCATGTGATTGTCTCCTCCATGCCTGAACTTTGCCCGAGCCGCCGCCGCTTCTCCTGACGGATGATGCTGAGTTGCCGCCGCAGGACAACGGGATGGCTGCGGCGTTCGCCGCCGGCCAGGCCAAACTCATAACCCCCGCGCGGCCGTGTGCCGCGATCCCGACCGAGAAGATGAATATTACATGATGGATCGTTCCCGTTTGCTGAAATTCCTGCTGCCCTACCTGTGGCCGAAAGACAACCCGCGCCTGCGGGGGTATCTGGTGGTGGCCTTCGTATTCATGGTGGCGGCCAAGGTCAGCACCACGCTGGTGCCGCTGGCCTACAAAGCGATGGTCGATGCGCTGAGCGGCGAGACGGCGAAAATGCTGGCGGTGCCGCTGGGGCTGATCGTCGCCTATGGCGTAGCGCGGGTGGGCGGCGCGCTGTTTGAGGAATTGCGCAACGTGATGTTCATTCACGTCAGCCAGAATGCCACGCGCCTGCTGGGCGTGCGGGTGTTTCGCCAGCTGCATGCGCTGAGCCTGCGCTTCCATCTGGAGCGCCAGACCGGCGGGCTGTCGTTGTCCATCGAGCGCGGCACCCAGGCGGTGGCCACGGTGCTGTCGCGCTTGCTGTTCTCCATCGTGCCGATCCTGTTCGAACTCTCGCTGGTCACGGCGATCATGTGGCATATGCTGAACGGCTGGTTCGCGCTGGCGATCCTGACGACGGTCGGCTGCTACATCCTGTTTACCGTGCTGGCGGTCAGCTGGCGCACCCGCTTTCGCCGCGAGCTCAACAAGGCCAACGCCGATGCCAACAGCAAATCCATCGACAGCCTGCTGAACTATGAGACCGTGAAGTACTTCGGCAATGAAGAGTTCGAGGCCGAGCGTTTCGACCTGTCGCGCCGGCTGTACGAATACGCCGCCATCAAGAACCAATTCAGTTTTACGGCGATCAACCTGGGGCAAACTGCCATTATTTCGATCGGGCTGATCGTGATGATGGCCATGGCGGCGCAGGGTATTACGCAGGGGACGATGACGGTCGGCGACTTCGTGCTGGTCAACGCCTATCTGCTGCAGCTGTATCAGCCGCTGAACTTCTTCGGCTTTATTTATTCCGAGGTGCGCCAGGCGCTGATCGACATGGAGAACATGTTCGATCTGCTGCAGGAAAAGCGTGAAATCGTCGATAGCCCGGATGCGCAGCCGCTGCGCCTCGATCGCGGCGAAGTGCGGTTCGATGCGGTCAGCTTCGGTTACGACACGCGCCGGCCGATCCTCAAGCAGGTGAGTTTTACCATTCCGGCGGGCCACACGGTGGCGGTGGTCGGCGCCTCCGGCGCGGGCAAGTCCACGCTGTCGCGGCTGCTGTTCCGCTTCTACGACGTGCAGAGCGGCGCCATTACCCTCGACGGCCAGGACATTCGCCAACTGACCCAGGCCAGCCTGCGGCAGGCGATCGGCATCGTGCCGCAGGATACGGTGCTGTTCAACGATACGCTGCGCTACAACATCGGCTACGGCAAAACCGGCTCCAGCGATGAAGAAATCGAGCGGGCGGCGCGGCTGGCGCATATCCATGATTTTATCGTCGGTCTGCCAGACGGTTACGACACCCGGGTCGGCGAGCGCGGGCTGAAGCTGTCGGGCGGTGAAAAGCAGCGGGTGGCGATCGCGCGCACCATTCTGAAAAATCCGGCCATCCTGGTGTTCGACGAGGCGACCAGCGCGCTGGATACCCAGACCGAACGCGAAATCCAGGGGCACCTGCGCGAGGTGAGCCGCAACCACACCACGCTGGTGATCGCCCACCGGCTCTCCACGGTGGTGGACGCCGATGAGATCATCGTGCTGGAGGCGGGGGAGATCGTCGAGCGCGGGGGGCACGAGGCGCTGCTGGCCGCGAACGGCCGCTACGCCGCGATGTGGCAAACCCAGTACAGCGAAGAGCAGGAATCGCGCTGACGAGGGCGTTCACCCCAGCGGCTGCGCGGCATTGAGCCGCTGTGCCACGTAGTCGCAGGCGATGCGGCAGTCCTGCTTCAGGTCGGTCTCATCACCGGCCAGGCTACCGCGTAGCCAAAGTCCATCGATCATTGCCGCCAGCCCACGTGCGGCATCACGCGCCTGGCGTAACGGCAGCTCGCGGCGAAACTGATAGCAAATATTGGAATAGAGCCGCCGATCGTTGGCGCGCTGCAGGCGGCGCAGCACCGGCTGGTGCATGCTGGCGGCCCAGAAGTCGAGCCAGGCGCGCATGGACACGGCGTTGGTTTGGCTGGGGTGGAAGTTGCCCTGGATAATGGCGAACAGCTGTGACTGGCTGTCGCTCGCCGCCTGCGCGCGGCATTCGGCCACCGCGTCGCGCAGATCGCGCAGGATTTTGCGCATGGTGGCGCTCAGCAATCCCTCTTTATCGCCAAAATAGTGGCTGACGATGCCGGTCGACAGCCCGGCTTCTTTCGCCACCTGAGACAGGGTGACGCCGGCCAGCCCGACGACGTTAATGGTCTCGAAGGCGGCGTTAATCAGCTGCTCCTTACGCTGTTCCGGAATATCTCTGCGGTACATATTTTCCCCAACTGATAGGCCAATCACACTTTGGATTTGATTGATTGAACGGTCAATCAATACTCTATATGCTGCAAAAATGTCAAATAAATGACGATAAAATGTTAACTGAAGGTTGCATTGAAATCGTCTGTCTTTCGCACCATGGAAGCCTGCCAATGACAACAAAAACTCCTCCATCGCTTGACGAAGAACCTGTCAGATTGAATGCTCCGGTATTTTTCGGCTCGGCGGCGGTGATCCTGCTATTGGGATCGCTGGTCGTGCTGTTTCCCTCCGCCAGCAAACTGTGGCTGAACGCCGCACAAAGCTGGGTCGCCGACGTGTTCGGTTGGTACTACATGCTGTTGATGGTCGCCTGTATGGCATTCGTCTTCTGGCTGGCGCTGTCGCGCTTCGGCCATATTCGCCTCAGCCAGGATGACGAGCCGCCGCAGTTCAGCTATCCCTCGTGGGTGGCGATGCTGTTCTCGTCGGGCATCGGCATTGCGCTGGTGTACTACGGCGCTTATGAACCGCTGGATCACTTCCTGTCGCCACCGGAAGGCAGCGGCGGCACCGTGCAGGCGGCGCGACAGGCGATGGCGTTGACCTTTTTGCACTGGGGGCTGCATGGCTGGGCGCTGTATGCGCTGATCGCCACCGCGCTGGCCTATTTCGCCTATTGCCGCGGCCTGCCGTTGGCGCTGCGCTCTGCGTTATACCCGATCTTCGGTGAACGCATCCACGGCGGCGTTGGTCATCTGGTGGACAGTTTCGGCATTCTGGTGACGGTGATCTCGATGGTAACCAACCTGGGGATCGGCGCGCTGCTGGTGAACTCGGGGCTGTTTTATCTGTTCGATATTCCGCAAAGCACCGGCGTGCTGCTGGCGCTGATCGTGGTGATGATGGTGGTGGCCACGCTGGCGGCGGTCACCGGCGTCGAGAAGGGCATCGCCATGTTGTCGAACATCAACGTCGGCTTCCTGTGCCTGCTGCTGCTGTTCGTGTTTCTGGCCGGGCCGACGCTGAATCTGCTGAACGGCATGTTGCAAAACCTCGGCGATTATCTGACCTCGCTGGTCAGCCGCAGCTTCGATATGTATCTGTACGGCAAGGCGCGCCAGTGGCAGGGCGCCTGGACGCTGTTCTATTGGGCCTGGTGGGTGGCGTGGGCGCCGTTCGTCGGGCTGTTTATCGCGCGCATTTCCAAAGGGCGCACCATTCGCGAACTGATTTTTGGCGTGCTGCTGATCCCACTGGGTTTCACGCTGGCGTGGCTGTCGATCTTCGGCAATACCGCCATCAGTCTGGTGCTGGAAGGCGGGCAGGCGATCCTGGGACAGGTGGCGCAAAGCGATCCGCCGATGGCGGTGTTCAAGCTGTTCGAATACCTGCCCTATACCCAACTGACTGCCGGTTTCGTGGTGGTGATCAGTTTCGTGCTGTTCCTGACGCCGGTCGATTCCGGCACGCTGATGATAGCGAACCTCTCCTGCCAGGGCGGTTCCGCCCATGATGACGCGCCGGCCTGGCTGCGGGTGTTCTGGGCGGCGGTCACCACGTTGGTGTGCGCCGGGTTGCTGTACGCCGGCAGTTTCAGCGCGATGCAGACCGCGGTGGTGCTGTGCGGCCTGCCGTTCTCGGCGGTGATCGTGCTGTACATGGTCAGCCTGCGCAAGGATCTGTGCCGTTACGCCATGAAGCCGGTGCTGCCCTGAGGCGGTTTATTCGTCTGCGCGCGGCCGGTGATGCACGTACTCGACAGTCGTGCCGTCCGGCAGGCGCGCATTGAAACAGGCGCCGGTGGGCACCTCCACCGGGCCGAAGAAGATCTCGGCCCCGGCGGCCAGCAGCCGCTGGTGGTAGGGATAAATGTCATCGACCAGCAGCGTGCCGACGGTGCTGCGGAAAGGGCGCAACTGCTCTTCCGCCCCTTCCAGGATCAGAAACGGTCCCACCGCAGCCAGTACCAACCGATGCTCGGGAAAATCGAAGCGCATGTCCGCCGTTACGCCGTGCAGCTGCTCGTAAAACGCGATGGCGCGATCGATTTCGCCTTCGCCAACGTAGACCCGAATCAGCACGCGTGGCTCACGCAGCGATGAAGAGTCGGCGGTTTTGCGCCAGAAACCGGCTTTTGTCAGTGCTGTCGTCATGTTCATCTCCTTGCTGGTTACCTGCCGCTTATCATGCCGCCGTTTTTTCATCCGGGGTTGGATCGAGTTGGCATAAGCTAGCCGCGCCGGTAATAACCCATTCACAGGGCGTTAAAGGGCGTTCTGTTTGTGATTCCGGTCACGGCCTGTGCTTTTATTATTATTCAGCATTGATAATGTCATGGCGTGATTATTGATTAACACAATAGAGTTAATCGTTCGCGCCATAACCGTGATAAAGCAAACGGATTCAAATAATAAAGCGGGTGGGGCAATGCGGCCGATGAAAAGGGAAATGTCGTCCATTTATAAGAAGGGATTAAGTTTTATTTATTAACCTGTTTATAAATCACGATGCTTTGGCTTTTTAGATAAAATTAAAAAGTGCCTGTTAATTTTATTTAAATCATTAAAAACATAATGTTGATTTATTTTCATGTCATTCGCGTTCTGTGAAAAATACCTGAATCGCCTCTCCGTCGCCGTTTTCAACGGCTGTTTGACATGCCCGTAGCTTGAGATAAGTTTATATCGTTAATATGTTAATGAGTTATTGTCGTGACCGATGGCCATTATCTCTCTTGGCCGAGCGCTTAACCGACTTATGCCATGGCCGCTCGCCATTCATAAGTTAACTTATGGACAAATGACGCTATGAATACATCGCCAGGGCCTCGCCGTGCATTAAGTGAAGAGAACCGGTTGCTGATTATTTTATTTTTCGTCTTCGGCTGCGTATTCGTCGATCGTCTGACCATCTCTTTTCTGTTTCCGATGATTGCCGCCGATTTGAAGCTGAGCAACGTGCATCTTGGTACGTTGTCGGCGGTGCTGGCATTGACTTGGGCGCTGTCTGGGGCGGGGCTGGGGGCGATAGCCGATCGCTTTAATATCCGTAAACCGATGCTGATCCTGTCGATCCTGGTGTTTTCGCTGTTTTCCGCGCTGTCGGGGCTGGTCAGCGGGTTTGCCATGCTATTGATCTTCCGGGCGCTGATGGGGATTGCCGAAGGGCCGGTATTGCCGATCGCACAGTCGCTGATGGTGGAAAAATCGCAGCCGCAGCACCGCGGTTTCAACATGGGATTGATTCAGGGTGCGGCGCCGGGGCTGCTGGGCGGCATTATCGCGCCGCCGCTGATCATCTATCTGGCACAGAAATGGGGCTGGAGCATGGCGTTTCACCTGACCGCCGTGCCGGGCATCATTCTGGCGTGGCTGATCTATCGCTATGTGAACGGCAAGAAGGATCCCGCTTTCAGCGCCGCGCCGGCGGCCGGCAAGGCGGCGAACAAAGCCGCTTACGGCGAGCTTTTTAAAATCAAGAACGTGGCGCTGTGCATTCTGATCTCCTGTGTGTTCGTCACCTGGTTCATGATCATCATTACCTTCACCCCCAACTTTTTGGTGACCGACCGCGGCTTCGGCGAAGGCACGATGGGCGGCATCATGAGCGCCATCGGCGCCGCCTGGGTGTTCTGGGGCGTGGCGGTGCCGGCGATCTCCGATCGCCTCGGCCGCAAGCCGACGCTGATCTTCTTTTCGCTGCTGGCGGTGTGCTGCCCGCTGTTTCTGAGCTACGTCGATAACCCGTGGCTGCTGGGCGTGCTGGTGTTCCTGTCTTATACCGGCCTTGGCTGCTTCACGCTGTTTATGGCCACCATCCCGTCGGAAACGGTATCGCCGGCCCGCATCGCCACCGCGTTGGGGCTGGTGATGGGGATTGGCGAGGTGATTGGCGGCTGTCTGGCGCCGTTTATCGCCGGGCTGATCGCCGATCGCTACGGGCTGGTCAGCGTGATGTGGCTGGCGGCCGCCGGCGCCGTGTGCGCGGGCGTACTGAGTTGTTTTCTCGATGAAACCGCCCCCGCGGTGGTGAGCCGCAGAGCGGTGAAACCGGCGAGTGTCGCCGACGTTTAAGGCGGTTTTCATCCCATTCAATCAAGGAGAGCGAAGATGTCAGCAGAACAATCCGTACTGAATCAAAATGCCGAGCCGGACTGGAAGAATTACGACGATTTCGCGCGCGGTATCGACACTAACCGCCTGCCGGGCACCCAGGACTGGCGGGGCAAAACGCTGCAGATCGCCTTTGACGACGGCGGGGACATCACGCTGCGTTTCAGCGCCGATCGGCAGCGGGTACTGTGGGCCTGGGGTGGGGAGAGCGGCGAGGACGCTTACGAAGAGGTGCAAACCTCCGCAGCACGCTATTTCTTCAATATTCCGCTGCAGTCGCCGGGCAACGAATGCCTGACGCTGGTGCTCAATCGCGACAGCGGCCGGGCGCTGCTGGTGCGCAGCACGTTGCTGCCTGAACACGCGGTAGAAAAGGGGTCTCGCCTCAAGCAAAGCTTCCACGTTGGGCTGATCGCAGGCGTCACGCCGGGCGGCATCGCGCCGCATCTGACCCGCGAGCTGATCGGCTATCGCACGCTGAACGTCTACAGCCCCAACCATTACTACGAGCACTTCTATGTCAACACCGAGCGCTACGCCTGGCAAAACCTGCGCGGCGAACAGTTCGGCCACGGCGATATGGACTATGCCACCTACTACAAGTTTGAGGAGGAGATGTTCCTGTTCACCTTCCGGGAAAAGATTATCCCGGTGTGCTCGGTGTTCTTCTTCGACTTTATCTCCGGGCGCTGCACCGGCACCTTCCTCGGGCTGGACGCCGCCGGCCGGGTGCTGGTTTCACCGGCCGGGGCCTTCATCAGCAAGATGAGCTACAACGCCTACCCGGAGGGCGTGCAGCCGCTGTGAGTCAGGCGTTTCTGACCAGCGATCCGGCGTTGATCTCCGCGATGGATTTCGCGCCGGTGAGCGTCATGGCGACGCGCATTTCCTTGTCGATCAGATCCAGCAAGTTAGCCACCCCGGCTTCGCCGGCCGCCGCCAGCGCATAGACGAAGGCGCGTCCCAGCAGCACGCTGTCGGCCCCCAGGGCGATCATGCGCACCACGTCCAGGCCGCTGCGGATGCCGGAGTCGGCCAACAGGGTGATGTCGCCTTTCACCGCGTCGGCGATCGCCGGCATGGCGCGCGCGGTCGACAGCACGCCGTCCAGCTGGCGGCCGCCGTGGTTGGAGACGATGATGCCGTCGGCGCCGAAGCGCACCGCGTCTTTGGCGTCCTCCGGATCCAGAATGCCTTTGATGATCATCGGGCCGTCCCAGAACTCGCGGATCCACTCCAGATCTTTCCAGGAAATCGACGGATCGAAGTTGGCGCCCAGCCAGCCGATGTAGTCTTCCAGGCTGGTGGGTTTGCCGCGGTAGGCCGAGACGTTACCCAGATCGTGCGGCTTGCCGAGCAGGCCGACATCCCAGGCCCACTGCGGATGCGCAAACGCCTGCAGCACGCGGCGCAGGGCGGCGTTAGGCCCGCTCATCCCCGAGTGGGCGTCACGGTAACGGGCGCCCGGCACCGGCATGTCGACGGTAAACACCAGTGTTTTCACGCCGGCGGCCTTGGCGCGCTCCAGTGCGTTGCGCATAAAGCCGCGATCTTTCAGCACGTAGAGCTGGAACCACATCGGCCGATCGATCGCCGGCGCCACCTCTTCGATCGGGCAGACCGACACGGTGGACAGCGTGAACGGAATGCCTTTTTTAGCCGCGGCGCGCGCGGCCTGCACTTCGCCGCGGCGGGCGTACATGCCGGTCAACCCCACCGGCCCCAGCGCCACCGGCATCGCCAGCTGCTCGCCGAACAGCGTGGTCTCCAGGCTGAGTTCGGACATATTGCGCAGCACGCGCTGGCGCAAGGCAATATCGGCCAGATCTGCGGTATTGCGCTTCAGCGTATGCTCCGCGTAGGCCCCGCCATCGATGTAGTGAAACAGAAACGGTGGCAGTTTAGCCTGGGCGGCGGCCCGGTAGTCGGTTGACGCGGAGATGATCATAGTGTTTACCTTCTTGTCTTGCTTGCGATAACGAGTGTTTAGTCAGAGCGTGAGGATCGCTGCCATACCGGCCGCAATCCCGCCGTACGCCAGCATCGGCAGCACGGTCTTTCTGATGATTTTGCCTTCGGCGTTGCCGATCCCGAGGATCGAACAGACGGCGATAATGTTGTTCAGGCACACCATGTTGCCCATGGCGCCGCCGACGGACTGCAAGGCCAGCGTCAGATTGACGTCAAGGCCGCTGCTCTGGGCGATCGACTGCTGAATGCCGCCGAACGTCAGGTTCGAGACGGTATTGGAACCGGAGAAGAACGATCCCAGCGCGCCGAGGAACGACGAGAACAGCAGCCAACTCTCACCGGTCAGCGCCGCCAGCGCTTTACCGATCAGGATCACCGGCGCATTGTCGTCGCCCTGCATCATCAGGTTGACCATCACCAGCGCGCCGAACAGGGCGATAAAGGGCCGCGCGATGCGCCCGCCGGTTTCGCTGAACATTTGCCGCACCTGGCCGCCATTCAGACGGAACAGCGGGATACACAGCACCACCACCAACAGGAACGGGATCAGCGCCGGGACATACAGCGTTTTGTAGCCGGCGGCGGCGGAGGTGCCCAGCACCTGCTGCAGTTCGAGGATCAGCGCCCGGCTGATGCGCAGCTCTCCGAGCCAACCGAGGTTTTCCTGCCACAGCAGTGCGGTGTTGTTGAGCAGCGCTTTAAGGCCCAGCTGATGGACGCGCGTCACTATCAGAATAGCAATCAGCAGCAGAGTCGGGGTCATGGCCTTGACCACCTGCAAGAACGGCACCGCCTGCCCGGCGCTCATCGGTTTGCCGCTGCGGGCAAGGCCGATGCCGCCGCGCGCCAGCAGCACCGACAGCGCCAGGCCGATCGCGCCGCCGACCAGTGCCGGGAATTCATAGTTCACCTGAGCCAGCAGCAGATAGGGCACGGTGCAGCTCAGTACGCTGAGCAGGATAAACGGCAGATTGCGGCGAATATCCTGCCAGGAAACGAGAAAGCGCAGCGCCAGCAGAGGAATGACGAAGCCGGCGACGAAGTGGATCAGCGCGGTCTGCCGGCCAATTTCCAGCAGGCTGGCGTCCGACAGGCCGAGATTGGCAAAGCCGAACCAGGTGGGGGTGCCCACGGCGCCGAAGGAGACCGGCACCGAGTTCATCACCAGCGTCAGCAGGGCGACGCGCAGCGGGTTGAAGCCCAGCCCGACCAGAATCGGCGCGGCGATGGCGGCGGGGGTGCCGAAGCCGCTCGCGCCCTCAATCATAAAGGCGAACGCCCAGCCGATAATCATCAGCTGGGCCACGGGATTGGGGCTGATGGTTTCCAGCCAGCGGCGCACCACGTTTTCCGCGCCGCTTACCTGCATCAGTTTGTTGAGCAGGATAGCGCCGGCGATGATAGTGATCGGCGTCAGCGTCGACACCAGCGCGGTGATGATATTGGCATGCAGCAGCCGCAGCGAGGCATCGAACCACAGGAGCTGTACGGCATACACCACGGCGGCCGTCAGCGGCAGGGCGAGGTAAGAGGGCACGCCATTCCTTTTGGTCATCATCCAAATCAGCAGGATGATGGGCGCAATACTGAAAAGCAGGGGCATAAGATCCTCAGGGTTATTATTTTTATGGGCAGAGACATGTAGCTGAAAGGTTAATTAGCGCAACATTTTCATTCTAATCACAACGTTGGCGACGATGCCATGCGGTATTTTTTTAACATCGGCGAACGGCGCCGGCGGTGAAAAAAACGCCGGTCGAAGGGGGTGGATTAACTGCTTTAAAATCAGTTTGATAAGAAGTATTTTTGTGTGATGAATGCGCAGGTTCACATTAATTAAGCGGTAATGTTCAATAGATTATGTCCAAAAATGCGGTAATCCCCGCGGCTTTTTACGGCCGCAGGGAAATAATCAGAGCAGGGAACTCAAAAATAATGGCTGATATTTTGGTAGGAACCGATGATATGTTCGATCAGCCGGCGGGTTTTTAACGGCAGATTGCGGGTGTAAGGATAGACGGCATAAATGCCCAAGACTTTGCCGCAGTGGCCGGCCAGGATCTCCGTCAGTTTGCCGTCTTGCAAATCTTCATACACCATGCAGCGCGGCACCATGGCGATGCCATGGCCACCGATCACCGCTTTGCGGATCGCCCGCGCATTGTTGGCCGACAGGTTGCCGTTAACCTGCAGCTCGTAGATTTCGTTGCGCCCCGGCCGTTTCATCAGCCAGTTGGCGGTGCCGCTCTCCTGGTAGGTGTAGGTCAGGCAGTTGTGGTCGAGCAGGTCTTCGGCGCTGCGCGGTTCCGGGTGGCTTTCCAGGTACCCCGGCGAGCAGACGATCACCCAGCGGGAATCGAAGATCGGCCGGGCAATCAGGCTCGAATCCGGCATGGTGCCGGTGCGGATCGCCAGATCGATGCCTTCTTCTACCAGATCGACAAAGCGATTTTCCAGCCGCATCTCGACTTTCAGGTTGGGGTGCAGAGCGCAAAATTCCGCCACGCTTTCACTTAGCAGCAGCTCGCCCGAAATGGTCGGCACCGACATGCGGATGGTACCGGTTAATTCTTCGCTCTTTTCGCTGACGGCGTACAGCGCCTCCTGCACTTTGGTGCCGATCTCTTTGGCCTGTTGGTAGAGCGCCTGGCCGCTTTCGGTCAGCGTCAGGCTGCGGGTGGTGCGGTACAACAGCCGGGCACCCAGCGATTTTTCCAGCCGCCCGATGCGTTTACTGACCACCGAACTGGTGATGCCGGCGCTCTCCGCGGCCTTGCTGAACGAGCCGCAGTCGACAATCAGGGCGAACAGAATCAGGTCGTTGGCGTATTCGTGAGTGGCGAGCATAATCGGCTGTTCCCTTCAGCGGATAGAGGCGTCAGTGTAAGTCGCTTGTTTCAATAAGCAATCATCAAAATGCCCTCGACGGCGAAATCAGAGGCCTCGTCAACAATGAGAATTCGTCTTGATCTCATTCTCCCGCCGCTTACAATGCCTGCCAGAACGCGACTTCAGAGGTTTTTTCATGGAACTGCTACGGGTGGTTTATCACCAGTACCGTTGGCCATTTCTGGCTGTCATGGCGCTGACCCTGGCCAGCGCCGGCTTAGGTATCGGTATCATTGCATTTATCAATCAATACCTGATGGAGGCCGGCGGCGATGCATTGGCCGTGCTGCCGATGTTTCTCGCCCTGCTGGCATTGCTGATGGCGGTCACGCTGGGCTCGCAATTGGCGCTGACGACATTGGGCCACTACTTCGTCTATCGCCTGCGTGGGCAACTGGTGAAGCGTATTTTAGATACCGATATTGAACGCCTTGAACAGTTGGGCAGCGCCTCGTTGTTGGCCAGCCTGTCCAGCGATATCCGCAATATTACCGTCGCCTTCGTGCGCTTGCCTGAACTGGTGCAAGGGGTGATTTTAACCCTGGGGGCGGCGGCCTATCTGGGATGGCTATCGCCGAAAATGCTGGCGGTCACGGCAGTCTGGGTGGCGGTGACCGTCGTGGGCAGCGGCTGCCTGGTATCACGGGTTTATCGTCATATGGCCAGCTTGCGCGAGTCAGAAGAGCGTCTCTATCATCGTTATGAGTCGGTGATTGACGGTCGCAAGGAACTGGCGTTAAACCGCAAGCGTGCGCAGGCGCTGTACGAACAGGCCTACCAGCCCGATGCGCAAGCTTATCGCCACCATATCATTCGCGCCGATACCTTCCATTTGAGTGCGCTCAACTGGTCAAATATCATGATGTTGGGGGCGATCGGGCTGGTGTTCTTTATGGCCAACAGCCTGGGATGGGCGGACTCGACGGTGGCCGCCACCTATTCACTGACGCTGCTGTTCCTGCGCACGCCATTACTGCAGGCGGTCGGGGCGTTTCCGACGCTGGTCAGCGCCGAAGTGGCCTTTAACAAGCTGAAGACGCTGCGCCTGGCCGAGTATCAACCGGCGTTTCCTGCCGCCGTCAGCCGTTCCTGGCAGACGCTGGAGCTGCGTGACGTGGTTTTTCATTATGCAGATACCGAACAGCAGCCCGGTTTTGCCGTCGGGCCGCTCAATCTGACGCTGCGGCGTGGTGAGCTGGTCTTTCTGATCGGCGGCAACGGTAGCGGCAAGTCAACGCTGGCGATGCTGTTGACCGGGTTGTACCGGCCGGTGAGTGGTCACATCGTTCTGGATGGTGTCGCACAGACCGCGGCGGATATGCCGGACTACCGTCGACTGTTTTCGGCGATTTTCACCGATTTTCATCAGTTCGATCGCTTGCAAGGGCCGGAAGGCGGCGAACCCGATGCGGATCTGGTCGCCGTCTGGCTCGAGCGGTTGAATATGAAAAGCAAACTGCAGTTTGACGGCACCAGGGTGACCAACCCGCAACTGTCGCAGGGGCAGCGCAAGCGTCTGGCTTTGCTGCTGGCGGTGGCGGAACAGCGCGATATCTTGCTGTTGGATGAATGGGCCGCGGATCAGGATCCGCAATTCCGGCGCATTTTCTATCGCGAGCTGTTGCCAGAACTGCGTGCGATGGGCAAAACGGTGTTTGCCATCAGCCATGACGATCACTATTTCGAACACGCCGATCGGTTGCTGGAGATGCGCTCAGGTCACTTACGTGAGCTGATCGGCAGCGAGCGTGAACACGCCAGCCGGGATTCCGTCAGCAGAATCGGTTAATTCACGCCGGCCCGAGCGAAACCAAACGGGCCGGTGCTTCTCTTCGTATGATCCCAGTACGTCGCTTCATTTTCTCCCCCGCCTTCAGCGCTGTCTGTTGCCGATTTGGCTTACGGCCAGTCAAATAATTGATAGTTGAATTATTTACCAGTGGTTTAATTTTGACCTTGCAAGGTGTGGCACACTGCACGTTCGTTCGCCTATCAATACAAGTTATCGCCTGCCGATAACAGTGATATCCACGGTGCCGTTCTTACTGAGGCGGTGATGCAGGTCTATGGCTAGCAGCTGTTTTTTTAATTTCCATAGGAAAAAACGACTTTATCGATCGTTAAAACAGATCGATAATCACCATTTGAATGGTTTAATCTATTGGTTGAGGGCGCTGTGGTGAGCAAGGATGGATCAGATATCAAACGTAGAGCATGGCTGTGTGTATTTATCGGTAGCGGGCTGTTCTGGCTGTTCACCGCCGCCGTGATTTACTGGTTACTGAATTAGCAGGTTAAGCAGGAAGGCGATTCGTGAACAAAAAGCAGGCTAAAAACCGTGAGGGCGCTGAACGCCGCGCACAGTCCAAAATTCCGCCGTCATGGGTGCTGAGCGATGAGCAGCGCGCCTTTATTGAAGACTTGTGGCAGGATACCGACTCTGAGCCGGCGCGGCCCCCATCGCGCAGCGGCGTTAGCTGATCACGCGGCGGCGGCCGGCCAGCGCACCGAACAGCATTTGCAAGACGGTCAGGCACAGCAGGGCGATTAACGGCAAACGCCAACCTTCCGTCAGGTCGTGCAGTAGGCCGAATAGGGTGGGCCCCAGCGCCGCCAACAGATAACCGACGGATTGCGCCATACCCGACAGCAGCGTCGCCTGATGATGATGCTGACTGCGCAATCCAAAAAACGACAGCGCCAGCACCAGCGAACTCCCCGCACCCAACCCGGCAAACGTCAGCCACACCAGTGAACTGGCGGGTTGCACCAATAATCCCCCGACGCCGATAAAGATCAGCAGCGAGCTGCCCAGCGCGATTGCCCGCTGATCGTGCGCGCGCGGCAAAATCACCACCATGACAAAGTTGGCGACGATCGCCACCACCTGGTAAACGAACAGCTCGAAACCCGCCTGCTGAGCTGAGGTGCCGTGGCTGGCGGCAAAGGCGCTGAACCAGCCGATGATGGTGTAGAAGGCGATCGATTGCAGCCCCATGAACATCGCCACTTGCCAACCCAGCGCGCTGCCCCAGGGAGAACGATAGCGCTGTGGCTCCGTCGGTTGCGGCTCTTTGGTGGCGGGTATGGCGGAGCGCCGCAGCTGTGGCAACCACACCAGCAGCGCCAACAGCGCGGGCAAGCCCCAGCACAGCAAAGAGAACCGCCAGCCGAGGTCGGCCAGGGCAGCCAGCGGTACCGCCAGACCGGAGGCGATGGCGGCAACCAGTGACATCACCGCCGCATAGGCGGCGATCATCGCGGCGGCGCGATGCGGGAAATCTCTTTTCACCAACGTTGGCAGCACCACGTTGGCGAAGGCAATGGCGGCGCCGATCAGGATGCTGCCCGGCCAGAGCATGGCGTCTTGCGGCAGGGAACGCAGCGCGATGCCGCAGACCAGCAGCGCGAGGGCGAGGCCCAGGGTGCGCTCGATACCGATGCGCTTCGCCAGCGCCGGGGTCAACGGCGAGAGAACGGCGAACAAGATCAGCGGCAGCGAGTTGATCAGGCCGGCGGCGGTGGCGGACAACGCCAGCTGTTGCTGGATCTGCTCCAACAGTGGGCCGACGCTGGTCAGGGCGGCGCGCAGGTTGGCGGCGATCAGCATAATGCCGACGATCAGCAGGACAGGGCGGTGTAACCGGCGACGCGGGGTCGCGGTGGACGCTGGGGATGAAGCGGGTTGCGGCATGGGTTCCTCGCACCAGGGCATGCAGTCAATCAGTGCTGCATGGCGTGATGCGTTGATTGACGTTAACGCTTACGTACCGACAAATCGACGGTATCCGATCGCAAGTGTAGGGAAGATGGCTCGCGCTGACAAGGGTATGGCCCGGTGGGATGGCGGCGGTTAACCTCCGCCAGCCGCAGGATAATTGCCATTATGTGATCCTGGTCACTGAGTGAACTAAAAGTCATGGCGCGGGCCGCGCCACGCGCCGCTTTCGCTTTCCTTGCCGCTGGCGCCGTAACTCCCCGGCGCTTGCGCCCGTCATAGCATTTCACTTTTCCCCCTTTCCGCTTTTTGGCTTTTCGATCCGTTTCGATTCGAAAGGTTTTTTGGCGGTTTTTTTGCTAAAACGGGGCTGTAAGCCCGATCACAATTTCATTGCTTTCGCTTTGCTGTAATGCCAGCGCAGTAGAGCGAAAGCCATCTTCTCCCCGGCGATGCCGGAAACCTGAGGACCGCAGCTCATGCCAGTGAATACCGCAAAGCGACGTGAACACATCATCGATCTGTTATGCGAGCACGGCAGCGTGCGCGTGGAGCAGCTCAGCAAACAGTTTGCGGTATCCACGGTGACGATCCGCAACGATCTGCGCTTTCTGGAACGAAAAGGGTGTGCGCTGCGCGCTTACGGCGGCGCGATGCTCAATCAGCAATTCGCTTTCGATCGGCCGCTGCGGGACAAAGGGCGGTTGAATCGCGACGTCAAAACGCTGATCGCCAACGCGGCGGCCGGCTATGTGCGCGACGGCGATGCGCTGATCCTCGATTCCGGATCCACCACCGCGCAGATCGTGCCGTTCCTGAAGGGGCGGCGCGATCTGGTAGTGATGACCAATGCGCTGAACATTGCCTACGAGCTTTCGGGAAACGACGGGGTGGAAGTCATGGTGCTGGGGGGCAGCGTACGCCGCAACTCTTACTCGCTCTATGGTCCGGCTGCCGAGCAGCAATTGCGTCAGTACCGCTTCGACAAGCTGTTTTTGGGCGTCGACGGGTTCGATCTGAGCGCCGGCATCACCACGCCTCACCCCGGTGAGGCGCACCTCAATCGCGTGATGTGCGAGGTGGCGCGCGAGATTATCGCGGTGGCGGATGCCAGCAAATTCGGTCGCAAGAGCTTTTGCATGATTCGCGAAGCCGGACAAATCCATCGGCTGATCACCGACAGCCGTCTTCCGGACGATTACGAGCGGGCGTTAACCGAGCTGGGCGTGGAGGTCATCATCGCCGATCGGTAGCAGAGCGCCTGCATGGGGGCTTCATGCAGCAGTTGTTACAGCTTGTCGAGCAGCACAAGGCCGGTATGCCGGTCGGGATCTTTTCCGTCTGTTCCGCCCATCCCTGGGTTCTGAAGGCCGCGCTGCGGCAGGCCAAAGCGCGCGGCACGCCGGTATTGGTAGAGGCGACGTCCAACCAGGTCAATCAGTTCGGCGGCTATACCGGCCAAACGGCGGCCCAGTTCCGCGATGCGCTGTGGCGCCTGGCGGATGAGGTTGGCCTGGCGCGCGATCGCGTGTGGCTGGGCGGCGATCATCTGGGGCCCAACGCCTGGCAAGATCGCCCGGCTCAGGAGGCGATGGCGCTGGCGGAAACCTTGATCGACGATTACGTTCGCGCCGGTTTTCGCAAAATTCACCTCGATTGTTCTATGTCGTGCGCCGGCGATCCCGCTCCTCTGGGGGATGCCACGGTCGCCGAGCGTGCGGCGCGCCTGTGCGCGGTGGCGGAGCGGGCCTGGGCGCAGAGCGGCGGCGAAGCGCCGGTTTATGTGATCGGCACCGAAGTGCCGGTGCCGGGCGGTGCGCAGGAGGCGCTGGCGGGTCTGCAGGTCACCACGCCGCAGGCGGTGGCGCAAACGCTGGAAACGCACCGCATCGCCTGGCAAAAGGCCGAGCTGAACGATGCCTGGCAGCGAACTATCGCGCTGGTGGTGCAGCCGGGCGTCGAGTTCGATCACCACAGCGTTGAGCATTACCAACCGCAGCGCGCCGACGCATTGAGCCATTTCATCGAACGGCAGCCGGGCATGATCTATGAAGCGCACTCCACGGACTACCAACCACCGCAGGCCTACCGTCAGTTGGTGCGCGATCACTTCGCCATCCTGAAGGTGGGGCCGGCGCTGACCTTCGCGCTGCGCGAAGCGCTGTTCGCCCTCGATCGCATTGAGCGTGAATGGCTGGGGGAACGCCAGTCGGCGCAGCTGTGCGCCACGCTGGAGCAGGTGATGCGCGAGCAGCCGCAGCAGTGGAGCCGCTACTACCACGGCACACCGCACCAACAGTATCTCGATCGCCACTACAGCCTGAGCGATCGGGTGCGTTATTACTGGCCGCAGCCGCAGGTGCAGCAGGCGGTCGACGGTTTGCTGGACAACCTGCGCCGCAGCCCGGCGCCGCTGGCGCTGCTCAGCCAGTACCTGCCGGATCAGGCGCGGGCGCTGAACGCCGGCGAGTTAAGCGCCGATCCGCAGGAGTGGGTGCTGCATAAAGTGACGCAGGTGCTCGACGATTATCACGCCGCCTGCTACCCGGAGGGCCGCTGACATGCCGAACATTTTAATGACCCGCATCGACAACCGCCTGGTGCACGGCCAGGTGGGGGTGACCTGGACCAACACCCTCGGCGCCAACCTGGTGGTGGTGGCCAACGACGAGGCCGCCGCCGATCCGGTGCAGCAGAACCTGATGGACATGGTGGTGGCGGAAGGGGTGCAGACCCGCTACTTCACGCTGCAGAAAACCATCGACGTGATCCACAAGGCGGCGGATCGGCAGAAGATTTTTCTGGTGTGCAAAACGCCGCAGGACGTGTTGACGCTGGTGCGCGGCGGGGTGCCGATCCGTTTCGTCAACGTCGGCAACATGCACTTCGCCGAGGGGAAGCGGCAGGTGCACAAAACGGTGTCGCTGGACGACGGCGACGTGGCCGCGTTTCGCGCGCTGGCGGCGCTGGGCGTGGAGTGCGAGGTACGCCGGGTGCCGGATGAGGCGGGCGAGGCGATCGGCAAACTGCTCTTTTGAGCCAGGGGGAAAGCATGTTGACGGATGCGTTATTGATTGCGCTGTTGGCCGGGCTGGCGGGGGTTGACCTGTTCGACGGCCTGACCCACTTCCACCGGCCGGTGGTGATGGGGCCGCTGGTGGGGCTGATTTTGGGCGACGTCTACACCGGCTTGCTGGTGGGCGGTACGCTGGAGCTGGTGTGGATGGGGATGGTGCCGCTGGCGGGCGCCCAACCGCCTAACGTGGTGATCGGCGGGGTGATCGGCACCGCGTTCGCCATTCTGACCAAGGCCGACCCTAAAGTGGCGATCGGCGTGGCGGTGCCGTTCTCGATTGCGGTGCAGGGCTGCATCACGCTGCTGTTTACGCTGTTCTCGCCGATGATGCACCGCTGCGATCGCATGGTGAAAGCGCTGAACTGGCGCGGCATCGAACGGGTGAACTACCTCGGTATCAGCATCCTGTTCATCTTCTATTTCGTGGTGGCATTCCTGCCGATTTACTTCGGCGCTGATGCGGCCAGCGCCATGGTGCAGAAGGCGCCGGGCTGGCTGCTGGACGGGCTGGCGGTGGCGGGCGGCATGATGCCGGCGATCGGCTTCTCGCTGCTGATGAAGGTGATGATGAAAAAAACCTACGTGGCCTATTTTATTCTCGGCTTCATCTCGGTCACGTTCCTCAAGCTGCCGATTCTGGCGGTGGCGCTGGGCGCCCTGGCGATCGCCCTGATCGACTTCTTCAACACGCAACGCGGCGCGGCAGAGGCGACGGCCCGGCCCGCTCCGCAGGAGGACGCCGAAGATGGCATTTAACGATTCCGACGATCTGCTGGCGCAAAAGGCCGAGCAACGCATGGCGCAGGCGCTGGCCACCAGCCAGGTAGAGCAGGACGACTATCTGGACAGCCAGCCCGCCGAAGCGCTGACGCGCGGCGACATCAACCGCATGGCCTGGCGTTCGCTGCTGCTGCAGGCCTCGTTCAACTACGAACGCATGCAGGCGGGCGGCTGGCTGTATCAGCTGATCCCCGGGCTGCGCAAGATCCACCGCAACCCGCAGGATCTGGCCAACTCGATGAAGATGCACATGGAATTTATCAACGTGCACCCGTTCGACGTTACCTTCCTGTCCGGCCTGGTGCTGGCGATGGAGCAGAACAAGGAGAAGATCTCCACTATTCGCGCGGTGAAAGTGGCACTGATGGGGCCGCTCGGCGGCATCGGCGACGCGCTGTTTTGGCTGACGCTGCTGCCGATTTGCGCCGGGATAGGTGCTTCGCTGGCGCTGGAGGGCAGCCTGTTCGGGCCGATCGTCTTCCTGCTGCTGTTCAACCTGTTCCACTTCGGCCTGCGCTTCGGGCTGGCGCACTACGGTTATCAGGCCGGCACCAGCGCGCTGGCGCTGTTGAAGACCCACACCCGGCGCATTTCTCACGCCGCGTCGATCGTCGGCATGACGGTGATCGGTGCGCTGGTGGCCTCGTATGTGCACCTGTCCACGCCGCTGGTGATGCATGCCGGCAAGGCCAGCGTGGCGCTGCAGACCGACGTGCTGGACAAGTTGATGCCCAACTTGCTGCCGCTGTGCTTCACGCTGCTCATTTTCTTCCTGATGAAGCGCGGTTTCTCGCCGGTGAAGCTGATTGGCGTCACCGTAGCGATCGGCGTAGCGGGCAAATTTATCGGTATTTTGTGAGGAGCGAGCTATGCCAGGCATTGTGATTACCGGCCACGGCGGCTTCGCCACCGGGCTGTTGCAGGCGGTGGAACAGGTGGTGGGGCCGCAGCCGCACTGTGCGGCGGTCGATTTTCCCGAACAGATGAGCACCGCGCAGCTCAACGACGCCTTGCGCTCGGCGTTGGCGGCGGTGGCGCAGCCGGACGGCGTGGTGTTTCTCACCGACATGCTCGGCGGCTCGCCGTTTCGCAGCGCCTGCGAACTGGCCGATGCGCAGGGCGATTGCGAAGTGCTCACTGGCGTCAATATGCAGCTGGCGGCGGAAATGATGCTGGAGCGCGACGGGTTGAGCCTGGATGAGTTTCGCGAGGTGGCGCTGGCGTGCGGCAAACGCGGTCTGACCAGCCTGTGGCATGAGCGCCGCCGGATGAAATGCGAAGACGTGCAGACCGACGGCATCTGAACGAACGCCGGGCGCTACCGCGCCCGGCTCTGCGGGTTATACCGGCAGCGGGCTCAGCGCCAGGCGCGCCGGTTGATCTTCGCTGCGGCTGAAGCGCCAGCAGGTCTGGTGGTACTTCGCCACGCTGTTGCGGTGCGCCACGCTGATCAGCGTCACGTCCGGCAGTTCATCCACCAGCAGGCAGTACATCAACTGTTCGGTTTCGTCGTCCAGCGCGCTGGTGGCCTCGTCGAGGAACAGAATACTCGGGCGAATCAACAGGGCGCGGGCGAACGCCAGTCGCTGTTGCTCGCCCGGCGACAGGCGATGGCTCCAGTTAGCGGAGGTATCCAGCCAGCGCTGCAGGTGCTTCAGGCGGCAGTTCTCCAGCACCCGCATCAGCTGCGAATCGCTGTATTCCGACGCCAGGCTCGGGTAGCTCAACGCTTCGCGCAGCGTGCCGATCGGAATGTAGCTGCGCTGCGGCAGGAACAGCGTGTTGGCGTTGGCCGCTACCCCGATGGCGCCCGCGCCGTAAGGCCAGATACCGGCGATGGCCCGCAGCAGCGTCGACTTGCCGCAGCCGGAAGGGCCGACGATCAGCAGGCGATCGCCGCGTTGCAGCGTCATCTCGGCGCCGGCCAGCAGCGGTTGGCCGTCGGGCAAGTTCAGGCTGAGGTTATCCAGCGTTAACGGATGGGCGGTCTCTTCCCGCAGCTGAATGCCGCGCGGCTGATGATGCACCTGATCGACGGCGGCGTTGAAGCCGGCCAAACGGTTGACGCAGGCTTTCCAGGTCGCCAAATCGTTAAACGCATCGATAAACCATGACAGCGCACCCTGCACCTGGCCGAAGGCCGAGGCGATCTGCATCAGGCCGCCCATCTGAATGGCGCCGGAGAAGTAGCGCGGCGCCGCCACCAGCAGGGGAAACACGATGGCGAACTGGCCGTAGAAGTTGGTGGCGATGTTCAGCCGCCGGGTGATGCGCATAATTGCCCACCAGTTGCTGCGAATGGTGTCGAAACGATCGCCCAGCTGCTGCGCCTCGCGCGGTTCGCCGTGGTACAGCGCGATGGCGTCGTTGTTTTCGCGGATGCGGATCAGGCCGAAGCGGAAGTTCGCCTCGTACCGTTCCTGGTTGAAGCCCAGCATGACCAGCGGTTTGCCGACCCACCAGATCAGCAGCGATCCCAGCACCGCATACAGCAGTGCGAACCACACCATATAACCGGGCAGCGTGATGGCGTGCTGGCCGAGCGCGAAGGTCATCGGCCCGCTGACGTGCCACAAGATGTCGATAAAGGAAAACAGCGTCACCAGGCTGGAGAGCAGCCCGAGCGACAGCGACAGGGTATACTGGGTCAATACGTTGAGATCTTCGGCGATACGCTGATCGGGGTTATCGACGATCTGCTGCTGCTCGGTGTGGTAATACGCCTGGTGCGCCAGCCACTTTGCCATGAACTTTTCCGTCATCCAGCGCCGCCAGCGCATCTGCAACCCCTGGGTCAGGTAGATCTTGTAGACCGCCAGCACGATGAAGATCAGCGCCAGATAGGTAAAGCGCCACAGCTGCGCCTTGAATACCGGGTAGTTTTTGTTCTGCAGCGCATCGTAGAACACCTGGTTCCATTGGTTGATCTCCACGCTGATATAGACCAGACCGAGTGACAGGACGACGATGGCGATCAGCATCATCCAGGCGCGCCATCGCTCCTCCGACACCCAAAAGGGTTTGATCAGCTGCCACACGGCGTGTTTCTGCAAGGGGGTTGCGTTCATAACGGCTCGATAATTGCGGTATTTCGTTCAGCATGGGCTGCGGGCCGGTAACAAACAAACCGTGACTGTAAGCAGTTTTAACTCCGCTAACCGTTTGAAATAAGGCGGCTGAATCGCCGGCAGCGTGCAGGTGGGCGCAATTGCGGCATACACTCCGCCGCCGGGCGGTTATACTGGCGCCGAATTTTTGCAGAAAGGATAAACGATGAAGGCTTGGTTTCCCCTGTTGCTGACCTGCGGCGTCTTCGCCAGCGCCCGGGCCTGGGCGCACATTGACGAGCCGGACATTGCCGCCGACTGCCAAAAGGTGGCGAGCTACGCCGAGCTGGGAAAAAAGGCCTATCAGCGGCAGGATTACGCCAAAGCTGCCGACATCTTTCGCGATCAGGCGGCCTGGAGCGAGTTTTGCGGCCTGAGCGAGCAGGCCGTCGCCACGGCCTACAACAACGTGGCGTTGTCGCTGATGCACGCCGGCGAATTGCTTAAGGCGCAGGCCTATCTGGCACTGGCGCCGCACGATGACAAATCGCAGCACAACATGAGCCTGTTGCGCCAACGGCTGGCGCAGCGGCCGCCGCCGCAGGGGCCGGGCGGCGTGTATTGGCAATACGCCGGGCGCGGCGTGTGGAGCGAGGTGACGGTGAAGCCGCAGGGCGAGCGCTGGCTGATTGATTTTTCCGGCTACGCCATGCCGCAGATGGGGCTGTATTACGGCCCGAACATGGGCGACTTCACCGCCGAGCTGCCGATCGAGCACGGCAAGGCGGTCTACCACCAGCATGACTCGGAAAGCGCGCAGGTCTGCGACGTGACGATGGCGTTTGGTGAGCAAGCGCTGGAGATGCACTCGCGGGGGGATTGCGGGTTCGGTCACAACGTGCGGGCGGAAGGGCGGTTCGTGCGGGTCGAATGACCCGCCCCGGCAGCCGGGGCGAGAAAGGTTGGTTACGCCAGCGCGGCGGCGCCCAGCAGGTTTTTCCAGGCTTCCACGTTACCCAGATAGTTGCCGGCCGGCAGCAGATGCAGGCGGCCTTCGCTGTCCTGCAGCGCAAAGGTCGGGAAGCCCTGGCCTTGCACTTTGGCCAGCAGCGCCCGGCTTTCCGCGATATGTTGCGCGGTCGGCGCGCCGCTGTTGAAACGCATTTCGGCGATAAACGCCGCCGAAGGCAACCCCAGCTCTTTCGCCAACGCTTCCAGCACCGGCGTGTCGGCGATGCGCCGGCCTTCCTGATAGTGTGCCTGCTGAATGCGGTGCAGCATGTCCAGCCCGCGTCCCGCCAGCTTTTCCGCCGCCAGGATAGCGGTGATCGGCGGCTCGGAATCCATCACCGCCGTGGTGTCGCGCAGCAGACCGTTGAAATAGGCTTCGCCAAAAGGCTGGCCCGTCATCTCGGCGATGCGTTTGTCGTGCGGAATGACGTAGTTGCGCCATTCGTCGGTAATCTGACGGCGGTTGTTGCCGGTCATCATGCCGCCGGCGTGCGGCACGACCTTCAGCCCGGGGAGGCTCTGAGCCGCTTTCACCAGCGGCGCGGCGCCGTAGCACCAGCCGCACAGCGGATCGAAAATGTAATGCAGAGTGGTTTCGGTCATCTTTACTCCTCGCCTGGCGCGCGGCAGCTCACCGCGGCGCCAGGGCTGGTTCAATCACGCACGGGCGCTTATTGTGGCCACTTCATCTCGCCTTTCAGCACTTTCGCGCTCAGTTCCAGGCTCGACTCGTCTTTCAGCGTCGGGTAGTGCGTTTTCATCGCTTCAATCAGCGCGGCGGAATCCTTGGCCTTCGGCAGCTCGGCTTCCAGCGTGGTCAGGTATTTCTGGGTAAATTGTACCGATGCCAGCGTTTGCGCTGCGCCCGGCAGGAAGTGGCCCGGCACGACGACCTGCGGCTTCAGCGCTTCGATGCTTTTCAGCGTCTGCTGCCAGTGCTGGCGCGATTCCACGCTCTGGTTGTCGGCGATCCACGGATGGATGTTGTCACCGGCGACCGCGACACCGCCTACTACCGCTTTCAGCGCCGGGATCCACACGAAGGTGCGATCGGGGGTTGGGCCGTTCAGGCCTTTCACTTCCACTTTCTGGCCGTCGATGGTGAAGCTGTCGCCCTGCAGCGGCTGCGGCACGATCACGGCTTTTGGCGCGTTGTCTTTCAGAATCGGGCCCCAGTAGGCGACTTTGCCGTCTTTGGTGGCGTTGATGTCCTTGATGGTGCCTGGCGAAGCGATGATTTTCGCCTCCGGGAAGGCCGCCTTAATCACGTCCAGACCGAAATAGAAATCCGGGTCTGAGTGGCTGATATAAACGGTGGTCAGTTTCTTGCCGGTCGCCTTGATCTTTTTCACCAGCGCTTCAGCGTCGTTGCGTTGGAACTGAGCGTCGATCAGCGCCACTTCGTGTTTGCCGCTGATGATTTCGGAAGACACCGGGAACACGCTTTTCTCGCCCGGGTTATACACTTCCATGGTCAGGGTGTCGGCAGCGGTGGCGTAGGTGCTGAGGGTGGCGACGCCGGTGAAGGCCAGAGTTAACAGTGATTTCTTAAACATGGGCAGAGGTCCTTAGGTATCGGTTAATGTTGTAATGATGTTAGGTTGCATAAAGCGATAGAAAAACCGGATAATAAGCAATTATTCGTTGCATAAATCGGACTAATCATGGATCGCATTACCGCCGCTGAGGTTTTTGTCACCATCGTCGATCGCGGCAGCATGATCGCCGCCGCCGACACGCTGGAGATGTCGCGTGCGATGGTGACGCGCTACCTGGCGCAGATGGAGCAATGGGCCGGGGCGCGTTTACTGCACCGCACTACCCGTAAGCTTAGTCTGACCGACGCCGGTGAGCGCACTCTGGAACGCTGTCGGCAAATGCTGGCGCTGGCGGGGGAGATCGACCTGGTGGAGGAAGGGCAGAGCGATGAGCTGCGCGGCCTGCTGCGCATCACCTGTTCGCAGTCGCTTGGGCAAACGGCGCTGGTGGGGGCCGTCGCTCAGTATTTGAAGCGTCATCCGCAGGTGGCGGTCGATCTGCAGATGAACAACCGGGCGGTGAACCTGGTGGAAGAGCGCATCGATCTGGCGCTGCGCATCACCAACGAGCTGGATCCCAACCTGATTGCCCGCCCGCTGTCCACCTGCGCATCGGTGGTGTGCGCCGCGCCGGCGTATCTGGCGGCGCACGGCACCCCGCGTCAACCGCAGGATCTGGCGTTGCACAACTGCCTGACCTACTCCTATTTCGGCAAAAGCCTGTGGCACTTCGACGCTCAGGGGGTGAAATCGGCGGTGGCGGTCAGCGGCAATCTGAGCGCCAACGAGTCGGTGGTGCTGATGGCCGGCACGGTGCAGGGGGCGGGCATTTCCATGCAGCCCTATTATTCGGCGGCACCGCTGCTGGCCAGTGGCGAACTGGTCGAACTGTTGCCGGATTACCGGCCGCAGTCGATGGGTATCTACGGCATCTATACCTCACGCCGCCAGATGCCCGCCACCTTGCGCACCATGCTGGACTTTCTGGTGGAGTGGTTCGCCACCGATCCGCAGTGGCAGGCGACGCTGCGCTGATGCTTCGGCAATATTCCCACGCCGCTTTCAGCGCCTGACGGCGGCGGCCAGCCGGGCGGCAAAGGCGGCGGCCTGTTGATGAAGGTGGTCGATAAAGGCGGTGACCAGCGCCGATGAAGGGCGGTGCAGCGGCCGGATCAGGCTGACGGTGAACGGCACGTCGATGCTGAACGGCCGCACGTGCACGCCGCTGCCGGCATAGTCAAGCGCCGTCAGCGGGTTGACGATCGACACCCCGACACCGGCCCTCACCATGGCGCACACCGACGCCGCGCTGTGCGTTTCCATCACCATGCGGCGCTCGACGCCCTGTTCGCCGAACAGCGCATCCAACAGGTGACGATAGCTGTCGGTGCTCGACAGGCTGATAAAGTTCTGCCCGGCGAAGTCCTGCGGCGTCAGCCGATCTTTCACCAGCAGCGGGTGGCCCGTCGGCAGCACGCACACTTCGTTCAACGTCATCAGCGTCACCCGCTCGGTGCCCGCCGGCGTCAGGGTGGTTTCCGTCAGCCCAAGATCGTGGCGCTGGGCAGACAGCCACTCTTCCAGCAGCGGCGACTCTTGCGGAATGACGCTGAAGCTGACTTCGGGGTAACGTTCGATAAAGGGCCGGCACACCGCCGGCAGCAGCGATTGGGAAAATACCGGCAGGCACACGATCGACAGCTGCGCTTGCTGAAACTGGCGGATGCCGGCGGCGGCGTTGACGATGCGATCGAGGCCGTAATAGGAGCGCTGTACCTCTTCGAACAGCCGTAACCCCTGCACGGTGGGAGACAGGCGCCCGCGCACCCGCTCGAACAGCTGCAGCCGGATCAGCTTCTCAAAGCGCGCCAGCTCACGGCTGACGGTCGGTTGCGAGGTTTGCAGCAGGGCTGCCGCCTCGGTCAGGTTGCCGGTGGTCATCACCGCTCGAAAGATTTCGATTTGCCGCAAAGAGATGTTATGCATGGCGAGGCCGCTCGGCTGTGGGTAAAGCCATATCATAAATGAATAGACTACGGCTAAATAGATATTTTCCACCCGATTCAGCGTGCGGCACTATGGCGTTATCTGCCGTCATTTTCGAATTGGGAATATCGCCATGCCACGCCCGTTGCACGACACCTCCACCGCGTTGAACGCCGCTAACCTGTTGGCCTTGCCGCCGCGTTTCGGCTGCCCGGTCTGGGCCTATGATGCGGACATCATCAGCCAGCGCATCGCTCAGCTGCGCCACTTCGACACTGTCCGTTTCGCACAGAAGGCCTGTTCGAACATTCATATTTTGCGCTTGATGCGCGAGCAGGGCGTGAAGGTGGATTCGGTGTCGCTGGGCGAGATCGAACGGGCGCTGCAGGCCGGTTTTCAGCCGGGCGGCGAACCGAGTGAGATCGTGTTTACTGCAGACGTGTTGGATCACGCCACGCTGGCGCGCGTCAGCGAATTGAAGATCCCGGTCAACGCCGGCTCCATCGACATGCTGGAGCAGCTCGGCCAGGTTTCCGCAGGGCACCCGGTGTGGCTGCGCATTAACCCGGGGTTTGGCCACGGCCATAGCCAGAAAACCAACACTGGCGGCGAGAACAGCAAGCACGGTATCTGGTATGCCGACCTGCCGCAGGCGGTGGAGAAGATCCGCCGCTACGGCCTGAAACTGATCGGTGTGCATATGCACATCGGTTCCGGCGTCGATTACCAGCATCTGGAACGGGTCTGCGATGCGATGGTGCAGCAGGTGATCGATCTCGGTCATGACATCAGCGCCATTTCCGCCGGTGGCGGCCTGTCTATCCCGTACCAGTACGGCGAAGAGGCGATCGATACCGAACACTATTTCGGTTTGTGGAACCGGGCGCGTGAACGCATCGTAGCGCATCTGGGGCATCCGGTGCAGCTGGAGATCGAACCGGGGCGTTTCCTGATGGCGGAAGCGGGCGTCCTGGTGGCCGAGGTGCGGGCGGTAAAAGACATGGGCAGCCGCCACTTCGTGCTGGTGGACGCCGGTTTTAACGATCTGATGCGCCCGGCGATGTATGGCAGCTATCACCATATTTCGCTGTTGCCGGCCGATGGGCGCGATACTTCGGGGCAACCGTTGCGCGAAACGGTGATCGCCGGGCCGCTGTGCGAATCCGGCGACGTGTTCACCCAGCAGGCGGGCGGCGGCGTGGAAACCCGCGAGCTGCCGCCGGTCCAGATCGGCGATTATCTGGTGTTCCACGATACCGGCGCGTACGGCGCGTCGATGTCCTCCAACTACAACAGCCGCCCGCTGTTGCCCGAAGTGCTGTTCGAAAACGGCGAACCGCGCCTGATCCGCCGCCGCCAGACCATCGAAGAACTGATCGCGTTGGAGCTAATCTGATCAGCGGGCGGGCGTGTTGCGCCCGCTTCACAGCGTCATGCGGCGGTGCGAATTACGGCTGTTCGTGCGCGTTGTTGAGGGGGGCGACCGAGTGGCGGCGCACCAGCGTCGGGCTGAACATGTTGGTGATTTCCGGCAGCGGTTGCCGAGTGGCCAAGGCCAGGGCCAGTTCCGCCGCCTGAGTGGCCATCGCGACGATAGGGTAGCGAATGGTGGTCAGGCGTGGGCGTAGATAGCGCGAAATCAACACGTCGTCGAAACCGATCAGCGAAATTTGCCCCGGCACGTCGACGCTGTTGTCGCTCAGCACCGACAGCGCGCCGGCGGCCATCGGATCGTTGTAGCAGGTAATGGCGGAGAACGAACGGCCGCGGCCGAGCAACTCGGTCATTGCCTGTTCGCCGCCGATCTCGTCCGGTTCGCCGTAGGCGATCAGCTTTTCATCCACCGCAATGCCGTGTTCCTGCAGCGCGTCGAGATAGCCCTGTAGCCGGTCGGTGGCGTCAGAAATCTGGTGGGTGGAGCAGATGATGGCGATACGCTGGTGCCCTTGCTGGATCAGATGACGGGTCGCCAGCCAGGCGCCGTAGCGATCGTCGAGCGCCACGCAGCGCGTTTCAAAACCCGGCAGCGTGCGGTTGATGAGCACCATGCCCGGGATCTGTTGCATCCAGCCGCAAAGTTCCTGATCGCTCAGCCTTTTGGCGTGTACCACCAGCGCTTCGCAGCGGTGCCGCACCAGCTGTTCAATCGCCTGTCTCTCTTTTTCGGCGTCGTGGTAACCGTTACCAATCAGCAGAAAATTGTGGGTGGCGTAGGCCACCTGCTCGACTGCTTTGACCATCGCGCCGAAGAAGGGATCGGAAACGTCGGAGACGATCAGGCCCAGCGTCTCGGTGGATTGCTGCGCCAGCGCCCGAGCGTTGGCGTTAGGGTGGTACTGCAGTTGTTCCATGGCGGCCAGCACCGCAGTGCGCGACCCTTCGCTGGCCTTGGGGGAATTGTTTATCACGCGGGACACCGTGGCCACGGAAACACCCGCCAGCCTGGCAACATCCTTTATCGTAGCCATATCAGTCAACACATCCTGGGTAATCGCTTACATCCCCCAGTTTTGCGGAAAAAAACCGGGGCTGCAAGCGGTCTCGTGCGCAACTTGTGGTGGCCGTTGCAGAATCTCTTCGAGTCTGTACGCATAACCATCGGCAGCCGACCGATAGCGCAATTTGTACGTTGGCTCTGGCGGCGGGCTGAGGTAACGTCTGTGCATTCCGAATTGCGCCGAGAACGCCATGTCCATTAAACGCTATCCGCAGCTCGCCCATTGGGGCGCTTATACCGCCGTGGTTGAAGACGGCCGGCTTATCCGTTGTGAACCCTTCGTCGACGATCCTGATCCTTCGCCGCTGCTCGATTCCATCGTACCGATGGTCTACTCCGACAAACGTATCCGCAAGCCGGCGGTGCGCCGCTCGTGGATGCAAAAGCGCGAGGGCAGCGACCGTACGCTGCGCGGCAGGGAAGATTTCGTCGAGGTGGACTGGGAGCTGGCGCTCGATTTGGTGGCGCAAGAGAATCGCCGGGTGCGCGATCGCTACGGTCCCTCCGGGCTGTTCACCGGTTCTTATGGCTGGTCGTCGGCCGGGCGTTTGCATCATGCACGCTCGCTGGTGCGGCGGTTCTATTTCAGCGGTGGCGGCGGGGTCGATCAGCAGGGCAACTACAGCTGGGGCGCGGCGCAGTTTTTCCTGCCGTATGTGATCGGCACTTTCTCGCCGTTGACCGGGCGTGTCACCAGTTGGCCGAGCGTGGTGGAGCATTGCGAATTGTTTGTGGCGTTTGGCGGTCTGGCACTGAAAAACGCGCAGGTCTCTTCCGGCGGCGCGGCGGAGCATGCGCTCAAGCCCTGGCTGCAAAAGCTGGCGCATAAGGGCACGCCGGTGATCAACATTAGCCCGATGCGCGACGATTGCCCCGGGTTCGTCAACGCGGAATGGATCCCGATCCGGCCGAATACCGACGTGGCGCTGATGCTGGCGCTGGCTTATGAAATCCAGCGGCTGGGCGCGCAGGATGAAGCCTTCCTGCACAGCCACTGCGTGGGCTATCAACAGCTGGCGGATTACCTGAACGGCGTCGGTGACGGCGTGGCGAAAACGCCGGCCTGGGCCAGCGCCATTACCGGCATTCCGGCGGCGCGCATCGCGCGGCTGGCGCGGCAGCTGATCGGCGTGCGCAGTTTCATCACCTGTTCCTACTCCGTGCAGCGCGCACACCGCGGCGAGCAACCGTATTGGATGATGATCGCGCTGTCGTCGATGTTGGGCCAGGTGGGGCTGCCGGGCGGCGGTTTCTCGTTCGGCCACGGCTCGATGAACGGCGTCGGTAACCCGCGCGTGGACACCCCTGCGCCGACTATGCCGGTAGGGGATAACCCGGCCGGGCTGGCGATCCCGGTGGCGCGCATTTGCGACATGCTGCTGCACCCCGGCGAAGCCTATCAATTTTGCGGCGAGACGCGGCAGTACCCGGATATCCACCTGGTGCATTGGGCCGGCGGCAACCCGTTCCATCACCATCAGCAGCTGAACCGGCTGGTGGAAGGCTGGCAGAAGCCGGATACGGTGATCGTACAAGATATCTGGTGGACGGCGGCGGCCAAAATGGCGGATATCGTGTTGCCGGTCACCAGTTCGCTGGAGCGCAACGACATCGGCGGCTCCTCGCGCGATCGCTACGTGCTGGCGATGCATCAGGCGATTGCACCGCAGCATCAGGCGCGCAACGATTTCGATATCTTTGCCGATCTGGCGGAGCGCCTGGACTATCGCGAACGTTTTACCGAAAACCGCGACGAGCGGGCCTGGATCGAGGATATCTACCGGCAATGCGGCGCAGCGCAGCGGCGTGCCGGTGTCGTCTGGCCCGAGTTTGAGGATTTTTGGCGCCAGGGCTATGTCGAACTGCCCGCGCCGGCCAAGGAGTTCGTCTTTTTTGACGCGTTCCGCGCCGATCCGCAGGCTAACCCGCTGCAAACGTCCAGCGGCAAGATCGAGTTGTTCAGCGAGCGGATCGCCGGCTATCGCTATGAGGATTTCGCTCCGCATCCGCAGTGGCAGCCACCGGTGGAGTGGTTGGGCGCGCCGCAGGCCAAAACCTGGCCGCTGCATCTGATCTCCATCCAACCGAGCGATCGTCTGCACAGCCAGATGGATCCGGCGCCGCTGGCGCAGGGCAATAAGACCGCCGGGCGCGAAACCCTGTATATGCATCCGGAGGACGCGGCGCAGCGCGGCGTGGCGGACGGCGCCGAAGTGCTGGTCAGCAATGCGCGCGGGGGCTGCCTGGCGGGGGCGTCCCTCACTGACGGCGTGACGCGCGGTGTGGTATTGATGGCAACCGGTGCCTGGTTCGAGCCGGGTTTCGACGCGCAGCGCCGGCCGGTCGAGCAGGCGGGCAACCCGAACGTGCTGACGCTCGATATCGGCACCTCGCCGCTGACGCAGGGGCCGAACGCCATGAGCTGCCTGGTTGAGGTTAGCGCATTCACCGAACGTCGGGATCAAGATAGTTAGCGCTGACCAGCAATTGGGTCGACAGCGGGATGTTATCGCGTTGCTGTTGACGCAGTTGTGTCGCGGAGGTGGCGAAACTGGACACTGTTAATGACAGAGTGAAGTGTTGCCCAACCTCGTTATCCGGTACAAGAATGTGTAATGCTTCACGATCGACGGATAAACGATAGTTGGGCAGATGTCTTTGGCTCCGCAGCCCGGGGCCAAGTGAAAAGGCAATCGGCTCACCATCACCATTGCGTAATTCATCAACCGTGAGGCTGAGATAGCTAGAAGCATCGGCTGCGCTGCCTCCGTTTCTATTCTCCCGCAGAGTGAATCCCTGCAACTGCACTGGCTCATCGCAAGCCAACCGATACTGCAATGGGGCGCTGTGCAGCAGAGTGGATTGTTGAGACAGTGACCCGATATTGTGCTCTCCCAGATAAACGCTGTTTTGTGTGGCCGTTAGCGTGCAGTTAGCGTTAGCCCCAAAACTGATGGCGATAGCTGTTAACCCGTAATAAATCACTTTCATATTTTCTCCTGATATCGATGAACGTTTAGCGACACACGGCTTCGGAGTGGCTGATGCCGGCACGATTGCGGGGAGAGGTGTCTGCAGCAATTGCGAAATAACATGCCTGTCCCGCAGAGGTTTTCATGCTGAAGCGTTGTGATGACGCATCGTTCTTCGCGCGGTGCGCTTTCTGATGTTCAATGAAGGCTGCGCCCTGATCATTGGTAAAAGCGACCACTCGTTGTTGTTCATCCAAAATCATGCTGCCGATAGCGGGTTTTGTGCCGTCGGCATAGCTAATCTGAACAATGGCCCGCAATGTATTAATGGCATTGATATTGATATGTTTAACGCTGCCACGTGCCAGATTGATATTGCGCACGCCGTTGTCGATATCGGCACCGGGGGGCAAGGTGCTGGTGTCCACGTTAATCAGGCTGGGTTGATATTCACGCAGCCTTGGGATGACCGCCTTACCTTGCTTGCCATAGGTTTTCACCTTTCCGCCTGGCGTGGACACGCTGATTCCGGCGAGGCCCGGTATCGTCAAGATGCCGAAGGTATCGCCGATTTTCTGGGGTGAGAGCGTTAGCCCGCTGCTGTCTGCCACCAGGGAGCCTGTGGCGCTGTAGTAAGATGCCTGCTGATTTTCTGACAGATGGCTATAGCTGCCGGAAAGAGTGGCAAACGGGCTCAAGTAGTTCACATTGCCTGAATAGGTGCCGTTATTGGATTGGGTGCCTTGCGTTGCATTGAGTCCATACGCCAGATCGCCATTCAGCGCTTGGCCGGAAAGCGAATTGCTGATGCTACGATTTCTTCCGTTGCTTATCATATTGGCGCTATAACGTCGGTTTTTTCCCAGCGGTAATGAAAGGGTGGCGAACAGTCGGGTATCGTTATCGCGAACGTCGCGGCTGCGCTCTTTTTCCAGGCTAACGCCAACGGTGGCTGCGCCAAATTGACGGTTCCAGAAGGCGTAGACTCGCTGATTCTGTTGTTCATTTCCCCCTTCAGTGCGTGTAACGCCCAAAGATAGATTTCCAATGTACTGATGGTGCCAACCTAGGCCCAGGCTGTAGCTTTGACGTTGGTGTGAAGATGATGCGCCGTGCGGTAGATGCCAATAAGCCCCTTCGCTGTCATCTTTGCGCGGAGAACGAAGCTGTGTGGGTGAACGGTATCGCTCTGACTGGATGCTGTATCCGGCGTTCAGCTTAAGGTTTTTTATCAGAGGCAATGCACTATTCAGCTGCAGTTTGGTGCCCTTACCGCTTGGTGACTGTGCCACGTGGCTCAAAGCCGTAAAACGATAATCGCTATCGGTAACGCTATAACCGGCGGCGAGGCCGCGATAATCGCGACTGAGGAAACTTCCCCCTCTCACTTGGTGATGATTGAGCCATGGCAAAGAAAATGAGCCAGTGATGAAAGACATTTCTGTGCTTTTTTCCAGGCTGTGAGTGCGCCCGAGAGCAAGGGAATAACTGCCCTGGCGGGGAGCCGGGCGTCCTGATGTCGTCAGATAAGGGACGATGAATTGTTTGCGACTACCGTTGCTTTCCGTGACGGTGACGGACAAATCGACTGCGTCGAACTGCGCGGGGATATCCGTCAGGTGGAAAGCGCCCGGTTGCACCTGCGTGGCGTAAACTAATCTGCCATTCTGAAAAATCTCAACCTTGGCTTGGCTCTCGGCGATGCCTTCGACTGCCGGCACATCACTGCGTTGACTAAATGACAGTGACGAGTCAGGTAGCCATTGCAGGCCGTCCAAGGTAATGCCGCTGTATAGCGAATCTGATAACGTTGCTCGTCCCAAACGCATCATGGCGTCGTGGTCCGTCAATGTCCGCTGCACATAACTATTATAAGGCGTGTACCCCTGATGCCGTTCGGACTTGTTATAGGTGCCATTATGGCGAAACATCCAGTTGCTGCTGTTAAAGCCGGTTTCCAACGCCGCGTAATCACTGCTGTGGTTTTGGCTGTCGAATCGGCTCGCAGTATAATTCAGCATCAGGGCATGGCCACCAAATTCATAGTCGGCCGGTTGTCGACGGATATAGCGCTCGGGCAACAGCAAAATCAATTGATTATTACCGGTTTCATTGTCGATGCGGCTGCCTTGATAGCATTGGCTCATCAGCATATCTGTTTGAGTGTTGAGCTTGCAGGGGTGTAACCCCAGGTTTTCTGCGAGTTCAGCGTCGTATTGCCATTCGCCTTGTTTGTCGATATTGACTTCATGCCGTCCATGGTTTTGGCCGTTGACGCTGATGAAGAGCGATTGTTTTCCTGCGGGGAATTTCGTTCCAGAGGAAAAGTAATCAGCAATCTCACTGGACAATCCAAGTGCGCGCATCATCTCAATATCGTAGTCGGCCTGGCTGGTCGAGACACAGCCGATAGGCAGACAAAACGCCAGCAGACGTAACGGTATGTGCAATTTCAAAGGCTGTCTCACTGGATTGGGGCAAGGTTAACCGTGATATCGGGTATGGCGCGCCCTGTGTTACTGATTGGCGTGAAGTGCAAACGGGAGGGGGGGCTGATAAGCCTATCGCCCTTACGTGTACCGATCGTTTGCCCAGGCAGCAAATAAGGTTGTTCCAAAACAAACTGCTGGTTGCTGGGTTGTACGGTGATAGTCGGGGCTAACCTGACAACGTAAGGGCTGAGATTTTTGACTTGTATAGAATGTCCGTTTTGTTGCCAGATCAGGGTTTGCCAGGGAGATTTGTTTTCTGCCAGCGCGGAGGGCGTGGCGATAGCGACGACCCGATGCCGAGTATTTACCTTAAGTTGGTTGCTTTTTTCTCCCATATCGGGAATTTCCTGGAAATAGATATGGCGCATTTGCTGACGAGCCTTATCAAGTCCCGAGGGATCGGCAAGCATGACGCGTACCAGCTGAGATTTACCCGGATCAATGCGCGCGGCTGGCGGAGAGAGAATGAACAGGGGATCTTCTCCTTGCTTGCTTAATGCATTCTTAACAACGGACGAAAATAACAACACAGGATAATTACCGATATTATCGACTCTTACGGTTGTCTCTCCTTTCTCTTGATTGACCAAGAGGCTTATTTTTTCCAGTTTAATGGTTGCCTGGCCGTAAAATGGAGTCAGCAATATAAATATTGCGGTGAGATAATGGATGAGACCTTTCATTTTATTTCCTGAATAGCGGAGAATAACGAACTCTAGTCAAAGGACGTTAAGATATTTTGCCAAACAACCAGGCTGAAATAAGTGGGGACAGAGAAATGTCCCCACCTGGTGATTACAGGTAGTGAACCGAAAGATTCACAGAGGCTTGCAATGCAATGCTGTCTTGCATTTGGATGCTTTTATCATCAATGTAGCTGAGCGGGGTAAGGAAGGAACGGTAGCTGAATGTACCGCTCAGGTTCTGGCCGATCGCCATATTGTCGTAATTAGCATCTGATGTGACCGCAAAGCGATTACCTGAGGCAGCAGAGAAAATAGCCTGTTCGTGATCTGCACCGTCAGTTACATTGGTCAAATCAAAGATATCATCGCCTTCGGGAATCAGCGCCGCACGGACGGTTTCACCATCCATAGCGATATCCGACAGTGCCAGGCCCAACACGGCGATATCTTTATTGCTGGCGTCTTTTGCCAGCGATGCGGTGAAGCTTCTGTCCATATACTTGAAATCGGCATCGCCACTGGCGCTGGTCACTTCAATACCCATGTTGGTCGGTGCCGTGCAGTTTACGGTGAACGGAATGCTACCCATGCCGTTGCCTTCCAACTGGACGGGATTTACTTTATCAAAAGCTTCGCTGGAATGGCGGCCAAGATCAATGCTATTGGTGTTGGCAGCAATACTGCAGCTGGTGTTATTGTAAATTTCTCCGGAGAAATCTACAGACGTACTGGCTGTTTTTGCAGCCAATACGCTCGTGCACGACAGAGGTAGCAGAGCTAAAAATAAATATTTCTTCATTCGGAGTTCCTTCTGAGAATATGCCAATAAATAAATGAAAATCGTATTGCTTGAAAAGATAAAGCAAGGATGTCGCAACGTTTTACTCGCGATTCAATGCAGGAGTATTTTATTTCTCAATCTAAATCCCTGCAATATTGTGCTAAGGATTTATATAAAAATAGATTTATATTCTAACTAATTGTCTTCTGTTATCGAATCTTACTTGTTTGCCCTGTTTGGTAGCTAACGTATAGGTTTTATTGCTTACGGTTTTTTTAATTATTAATAATTAATTATCCTCGATGCATGCTTTTACTGTGAGGTTACGATAACCGCAAGATCGGGAAGCGGCTCTGTTTTTAGTTTGACCATTTTTAACTTTGTCTTTTTGTTGTTATTGTTGTGCTTGAAAAGCAAGAAAGCGTGTTGCATATGTTGACGAAAATTACACGTTAGATATCTCGTCTAACTTGGTTTTTGCTTTTGAGAATAGTTTTCGTTAATTGATTTCTTTAGCGTTTAGGAGACAAGAGAGATTAGATGATCTGTTTCAGTTTCGATTTGGCTAAACGCCAATGTGCCGTACGTATCTGCGTATGCACAGGGTTTTTTCTTACCACCGACCCGCTTCCATCCGATGAGGCATCATTATTGATCTTTCTGTTGTGAGGATTATTTAAGTTTCATTGAGTTATTACAGCAGATCGCGAGAAATTTACAGCTGGTTGCATTTGGAGCAAAACTCTTGCGATTCGTCGGTAGTTTCCTGCACGCCATCTCTCTAGAGTAGGTGATCCCAGAGGTATTGATTGGTGAGAAATCAGCATACTCTGTATGTTGAAGCCATTTTCAATTGCACCAACCTACGCGGATGCGTAGGTTTTTTTTTGCCTGCCATATAGTATTCTTTTCCCTACAACGATTTACGCCTCCATGGCCAAGGGAGAAGGGCATGATCTTTTCACTGCTGCGCGCGCTGTTTCGCCTGCTGTTTCGGGTACGGGTCGAAGGGGACGTCCAGCACTTCGATCGGCAAAAACTGCTGATTACGCCGAACCACGTCTCTTTCCTCGACGGCGTGCTGCTGGCGCTGTTCCTGCCGATTAAACCGGTGTTTGCGGTTTACGCCAGCATCGGCGAGAGCTGGTTTATGCGCTGGCTGCGGCCCTACATCGATTTCGTCTCGCTCGATCCCACCAAGCCGATGGCCATCAAACAGCTGGTGCGGATGGTCGAGCAGGGGCGGCCGATCGTGGTGTTCCCTGAAGGGCGCATCACCGTGACCGGCGCGCTGATGAAAATCTACGACGGTGCGGCGTTTATCGCCGCCAAATCGGGCGCCACTGTAGTGCCGGTGCGGATCGACGGCCCCGAATTCAGCCGGTTCGGCCGCATGGCCGGGGTATTCAAGATCCGCTGGTTCCCGCAAATCAGCATCCGCATCTTGCCGCCAACCACGCTGCCGATGCCGGAAGCGCCGCGCGCGCGCGAACGCCGGGCGCTGGCGGGCGATCGGCTGATGCAGATCATGATGCGGGCGCGGATGGATACGCGCGAACCGCAGACCCTGTTCCATGCCTTGCTGGCGGCGCAGCACCGCTACGGGCGCCGCAAGCCCTGTATCGAAGACATCGCTTTCAAAGAAGACAGTTATCAGGCGCTGATCAAGAAATCGCTGGGCGTCAGCCGCATTCTGCAGCGCTTTACCGCCGAAGGGGAACACGTCGGGCTGCTGTTGCCGAATGCCACCATCACCGCGGCGGCGATCTTCGGCGCTTCGCTGCGCAACCGCATTCCGGCGATGCTCAACTACACCGCCGGTGCTAACGGCCTGAACAGCGCGATGCTCGCCGCCGGCATCAAGACCATCGTTACCTCGCGCCAGTTTCTGGAGAAGGGCAAGCTGACCCACCTGCCGGAGCAGGTGACGCAGGCCAACTGGGTGTATTTGGAAGATCTGAAGGATACCGTCACGCTGGCGGACAAGCTGTGGATTTTGCGGCATTTGCTGCAGCCGCAGCGCGCGGCGTTGCCGCAACGCCCGGAGGACGCGGCGCTGATCCTGTTTACTTCCGGTTCTGAAGGCCATCCCAAGGGCGTGGTGCATTCGCACGCCAGCCTGCTGGCCAACGTCGAACAAATTCGTACCATCGCCGACTTCACGCCGCGCGACCGCTTCATGTCGTCGCTGCCGCTGTTCCACTCGTTCGGCCTGACGGTAGGGCTGCTCACGCCGCTGATCACCGGCAGCCGTATTTTCCTCTACCCCAGCCCGCTGCACTATCGCGTGGTGCCGGAGCTGGTGTATGACCGCAATTGCACGGTGCTGTTCGGCACGGCGACCTTCCTCAACAACTATGCGCGCTTCGCGCATCCGTATGATTTCGCCCGTCTGCGCTACGTGGTCGCCGGCGCGGAGAAACTGGCGGACAGCACCAAACAGATCTACCAGGACAAATACGGCATCCGCATTCTGGAAGGTTATGGCGTGACCGAATGCGCGCCGGTGGTGTCGATTAACGTGCCGCTGGCGACCAAGGTGGGTACCGTCGGCCGCATTATGCCGCAGATGGAGGCGCGCCTGATCGCGGTGCCGGGCATCGATAACGGCGGCCGCCTGCAGCTGAAGGGGCCGAATATCATGAAAGGCTATCTGCGGGTTGAGCGCCCCGGCGAGCTGGAACCGCCGGCGGCGGAAGATGCGAACGGCGTGCTGCAGCCGGGCTGGTACGACACCGGCGATATCGTCAGCCTGGATGAACAAGGTTACTGCACCATTCGCGGGCGCGTGAAGCGCTTCGCCAAGTTGGCGGGGGAGATGGTGTCGCTCGAGAGCGTCGAATTGCTGGCGCAGCGGCTGTCGCCGGAAAAACTGCATGCCGCCACCGTCAAAAGCGACAGCAGCAAAGGCGAAGCGCTGGTGCTGTTTACCACCGATCCTGCTATCACCCGCGAAGCATTGCTGCGGGTGGCGCGTGAGCTGGGCAGCCCTGAGCTGGCGGTGCCGCGCGATATTCGCCTGTTGAAAACGCTGCCGGTGCTCGGCAGCGGCAAACCCGATTTTGTCACCCTGCGTCATATGGCCGAACAGCCGGAGAGTGCCTGATGAATCCTTCGACCGAATCCCCTTTGTTGTCACGCGGCATGATCGCCGTCATCAGTGCGCAGTTCCTCTCGGCGTTCGGCGACAATGCGTTGCTGTTCGCCACGCTGGCGTTGATCAAGCAGCAGCTGTACCCGGATTGGAGCCAGCCGATCCTGCAGATGGCCTTCGTCGCCACCTACATTATCCTGGCGCCGTTTGTCGGCCAGGTGGCCGACAGCTTCGCCAAAGGGCGGGTGATGATGTTCGCCAACGCCCTGAAGCTGGCGGGGGCGCTGGTGATCTGCTTTGGGTTCAACCCGTTTCTCGGTTACAGCCTGGTCGGTGTGGGGGCCGCCGCGTATTCGCCGGCCAAATACGGCATTCTGGGCGAGATCACCAGCGGCGAAAAACTAGTCAAGGCTAACGGTCTGATGGAGGCCTCGACCATCGCCGCCATTCTGACCGGTTCGGTGGCCGGCGGTATTCTGGCGGACTGGCATGTGGTCGCGGCGCTGGCGGCCTGCGCCTTGGTTTACGCGGGGGCGGTGGTCGCCAACCTGTATATTCCGCGTTTGGCGGCGGCGCGTCCGGGGGCATCCTGGCGCCCGCGGGCCATGACGAACAGCTTCTTCACCGCCTGCGTCACGTTATGGCGCGATGGGCAAACGCGTTTCTCCTTGATCGGCACCAGCCTGTTCTGGGGGGCCGGCGTGACGCTGCGTTTTCTGCTGGTGCTGTGGGTACCGGTGGCGCTCGGCATCGCCGATAACGCCACGCCGACGCTGCTGAACGCCATGGTAGCCGTCGGTATCGTGGTGGGGGCCGGCGCCGCCGCGCGCTTCGTCACGCTGAAGACGGTAAAACGCTGCATGCCGGCCGGGATCCTGATCGGCGTCGCGGTCGCGGTGTTCGCGCTGCAAACCACCATGCTCAATGCCTATGTCTTGTTGGCGATCATCGGCATGCTGGGGGGCTTCTTCGTGGTGCCGCTCAATGCGTTGCTGCAGGAGCGGGGCAAGCATTCGGTCGGTGCCGGCAATGCGATCGCGGTGCAAAACCTGGGTGAAAACGCCGCCATGTTGCTGATGCTGGCGCTGTATTCGCTGGTAGTGAAGCTGGGCGTGCCGGTGGTGGGCGTCGGCGTAGGGTTTGGCGTGGTGTTTGCGCTGGCGATTAGCGTGCTGTGGTGGTCGCAGCGGCGGTAAAAAAACGGGGCGCAGCTTGGCTGCGCCCCGGCTGTATTAAGGTGCCGGAATGGTAAACCGGGTATGGATCTCTTCCAGCGCCTGCAGCACGTCCTCATCCAATACCACATCGAGGCTGTCGATGTTGATTTTCAACTGCTCCAGCGTGGTGGCGCCCAGCAGGGTACTGGCAACGAACGGCTGCTGACGCACGAAGGCCAACGCCATCTGCGAAGGATCCAGCCCGTGTTTTTTGGCCAGCGCCACGTATTCGGCGATCGCCAGCTGGGTTTGCTGCCCTGAATAACGGTTGAAGCGGGTGAACAGCGTATTGCGCGCACCGGCCGGTTTAGCGCCGTTGAGGTATTTGCCGCTCAGAGTACCGAACGCCAGACTGGAATAGGCCAGCAGTTCCACCCCTTCGTGCTGGCTGATCTCGGCCAGGCCAATCTCAAAGCTGCGGTTCAGCAGGCTGTACGGGTTTTGAATCGACACGATGCGCGGCAGCTCGTGTTTCTCCGCCAGCTGCAGGTAGCGCATCACGCCCCAAGGCGTTTCATTGGAAACCCCGATATAGCGAATCTTGCCGGCGCGCACCTGCTCGGTCAGCGCCTCCAGCGTTTCCAACAGCGTAACCGTAGCTTTGTCATCGGTGTATTGATAGTTGAGTTTGCCAAAGCAGTTGGTGGCGCGCTGCGGCCAGTGCAATTGGTAAAGATCGAGATAATCGGTGTTCAGCCGCTTGAGGCTGGCGTCCAGCGCGGCGCGGATGTTTTTGCGATCCAGCGCCTGCTGCGGGCGGATGCTGCTGTCGGTGCCGCGCACCGGGCCCGAGACTTTGCTGGCCAGGACGATTTTTCCGCGATTGCCGCGCGCCTTGATCCAGCTGCCGATATAGCTCTCGGTCAGGCCCTGGGTTTCCGGGCGGGGCGGCACCGGGTACAGTTCGGCGGTGTCTATCAGGTTCACGCCTGCGGCCAATGCATAGTCCAGTTGCGCATGGGCGTCGGCTTCGCTGTTCTGTTCGCCAAAGGTCATGGTGCCCAGTCCCAGCACGCTCACTTCTAAAGAACTGTGGGGAATACGGTGGTATTGCATTAACGGCCTTCCTTTCTTGTTAGCGCTGACGGGCCGCGCGGCCCGGTGAAACAGGAGCCCAATGTCAGAAGACGGCGCAAAGTCCGTCGGGCGGCGATGTCGCCTTTCCTGACTATAACCAAGCGGTGAAGATGGGGGAAGCGGATTCCGCGCGGACGCGAATGAGGGCTACCGCGCTCGAGCGGGCGATAGCCGGCGGGCGATGATTAGCGTTCGATAACCTGGGAAACCTGATCGCCGTTGATCTGGCGGTGGTTGCCTTTCTCGTCTTTATAACTGATGAGGCCAGTGTCTTTGTCGATCTCCGGTTTGCCTTGCGTCAGGATCATGTTGCCGTCTTTGGTCGCCATTACGTAGTCGCTGGAACATCCCGCCAGGCCGGCCACCATCACCAGCGCAGATACTGCCATTACCCACTTTTTCATCCTGCGGATCCTCGATTATGCAGAAAACAATGTTCTTTCAAGATTAGCAAACTCTCGGCGGAGGGCGTCTCAGATAAGTCTTTATCTGATAAGAAAAAGTGAAATGAGGGGGCAACGAAGCGATGGAAGCCGCCGATGGCGGCTTCCGGGTAGGGTTATTCCGGCGCGCGATTTTTCTTGCTGCGCATCAGATTGAGCGCTTCTACCGACATGGAGAAGAACATGGCGAAGTAGATGTAGCCTTTCGGCACGTGCACCTGGAAACTTTCCAGCATCAGCGTGAAGCCCACCAGGATCAGAAACGCCAGCGCCAGCATTTTTACCGACGGATGGCGGTTGACGAATTCGCCGATCGGCCGGGCGGCGAACATCATCACGCCGACGGCGATCACCACTGCCGCCATCATGATGAACAGATGATCGGAAAGACCCACGGCGGTAATCACCGAGTCCAGACTGAAGATAATATCCAGCAGCATAATCTGCACGATCGCGCCGAAGAAGCTATGCACCTTGGTGTGGTGCTCTTCTTCCGATCCTTCGATGGTTTCGTGGATCTCTTTGCTGGCTTTCCAAATCAGGAACAGCCCCCCCAGCAACAGGATCAGATCGCGGGCGGAAATAGCGTGATCCAGCACGGTGAACAGCGGGTGCGTCAAGCGAATCACCCAGGCGATAGAGGCCAGTAGCGCCAGGCGCATAATCATGGCAGCGGCCAGCCCGAGCCGGCGAGCTTTGTTCTGTTGCGCTTTGGGCAGCTTGGCCACCACCAGCGACAGAAAAATGATGTTATCAATACCCAGTACGATCTCAAGAATGGTTAGCGTACCTAACGCTAACCAGGCATTGGGATCCATAATCCATTCGAACATTGCCCGGTACACCTTTTAATACTTAATAAATGCAAAACGTGAATTATACGCGTTTATCGTGGCGCTGACAGTGGGAGCTAAACCAGAGTTAAACGAAATCGCTTAGATTGAGAAATGTCTTGCCAGCAGCGCACCGGTAAAACTCTTTTTCAGATAGAAACCGCGCGGTAACGTCATGATAGGTTGCCCCTGTTCGCCGATGGCTTCGGTGAGCGCCTTGCTGTTGGCCGCTTTGGGGCGCAGCTGCAGTACTTCGCCATGGCGTGCGGTGATGCGCTCTACGTGGCCGAGCACGATCAGATCCATCAACTCTTCCCAATCGCGGCGCAACATCTCTTCTTCTGCAGTGCTCGGGCTCCACAGCAGCGGCGAACCGACGCGGCGTTCGGCCAGCGGGATCTGCCGTTCGCCTTCTACCGGTATCCACAAGACGCGCGCCAGCTTGTGGCGAACGTGGCTGCTGGCCCAGGTGACGCCGCTGTTGCCGGTGAGAGGAGCAACGCAGACAAAAGTGGTTTCCAGCGGTTTACCGGCGGCGTCGACAGGAATGGTTTTCAGCTCGATGCCCAGTTCGGGAAAGTCCTGCTCCGGTTTGCTGCCGGCCATGGCGCCGAGATACCGTTCCAGCAGCATGCCCACCCAACCTTTATCACGCTTCAGATCTTTGGGGATCGGCAACTGCGCGCGGGCGGCCAGCTCGCCAAAGCTGGCGCCTGCCAGCGCCTGAGCGCGTTCGAACAGCTGCCGTTCATTTTCCGGCGGAGGCGGCAAAGAGGATAAAAACGCCATAAATCAAGCCTGTCGAATATGGTTGAAAAACGTACTGCAATTATACGCGGCGAGCGATAACCGCTATCGTCTGGGGAAAAGAATAATAGTAGCATGATTTTACATGACTTTTTTCCTTTCCTTGCGTGGCCGACAATGCACTCCTGGGGCTTGTTCACCTGAAGCCACCGACAATAAACAGGATCTTACACCTATTTATCCACAGATTTATGGGATAACCCAAATTTTTGCCGATCACTGGTTCAATTTACAGCCTTGACTCGGGCGGTTTTTTACGAATTTGTCCGTTTTGTGCGTAACTTGCCCGGATAATCTGTGGATAAAAACGACGTTGATGGATCTTTCGCCAGGGTAAGATCCTTACCGTGCACAGATCACATTTTTGCCCTGTACATAACGATACAACATTATTTAATTATATGTTTTTAATGTTATTTTGTTTTTTTAGGGCTGGGAGGGGATTTTGGGGTTTAAGAGTTTTACCGGCTTATCCCTCGAGTTCTACACACACCTATCCACAGAAAAAGTGAATAAAACCGGTCTGAAAGGGTGGGGTATGTTTATAACTTTGCCTATATCTGTGAGTTATCCCAATGTTATCCGGCCCGCAGTGCCGTAAAGCAGTGGTTTACCGCCTGTAGCTTGTGTGAAACAATCAGGACATCTATGCGAATTTAAGCTTATCGAGGTAGTCCGGTGATCGATGATGATGGCTACCGCCCGAATGTTGGTATCGTAATCTGTAATCGTCAGGGGCAGGTCTTATGGGCCCGCCGTTACGGTCAGCACTCCTGGCAGTTTCCCCAAGGTGGGATTAACCCTGGCGAAACTGCGGAGCAGGCGATGTACCGTGAGCTGTTCGAAGAAGTGGGGCTGAGTAAAAAGGATGTGCGCATCCTGGCTTCGACCCGCAACTGGTTGCGCTATAAATTGCCGAAACGTTTGGTGCGTTGGGACACAAAGCCGGTTTGTATCGGCCAAAAGCAAAAATGGTTTTTGTTGCAGCTACTGTGCAATGACGCTGATATCAATATGCAGCGCAGCAGCACGCCGGAGTTCGACGGTTGGCGCTGGGTGAGCTTCTGGTATCCGGTGCGCCAGGTGGTGTCGTTCAAACGCGACGTCTACCGCCGGGTGATGAAAGAATTCGCCGTGACCGTGATGCCGATGCAAGAGCAGGCGGCGCCGCGACAGGCCCCCGCTTATCGCCGAAAGAGAGGTTAAGTTAAGCCGACTATGCTCACGCGCTTGCGAGAAATTGTAGAGAAGGTGGCCGCGGCGGCCAGTCTGACGGATGCGCTGGATCTGCTGGTCAATGAAACCTGTCTGGCGATGGACACCGAAGTGTGTTCCATCTACCTGGCGGACAACGACCGCCGCTGTTACTACCTGATGGCCACGCGCGGGCTGAAAAAGCCGCGCGGGCGCACTATCGCATTGGCGTTTGACGAGGGCGTCGTCGGGTTGGTCGGCCGCCGGGCCGAGCCTATCAACCTGGCCGATGCCCAAAGCCACCCCAGTTTCAAATACGTTCCGCAGGTGAAAGAGGATCGTTTCCGATCCTTCCTCGGGGTGCCAATCATTCATCGGCGCCAGCTGCTGGGCGTGCTGGTGGTGCAGCAGCGCGAGCTGCGCCAGTTTGACGAAAGCGAAGAGTCTTTCATGGTCACCCTGGCTACGCAGATGGCCGGGATCCTTTCACAGTCGCAGCTTAATGCCATTTTCGGCCAGTATCGCCAAACGCGCGTGCGCGCGCTGGCGGCCTCGCCCGGCGTGGCGGTGGCGGAAGGGTGGCAGGACAGCAGCCAGCCTTCGCTCGATCAGGTGTACCGCGCGTCGACGCTGGACACCGCCAGCGAGCGCGAGCGCCTGACGCTGGCGCTGGAAGAGGCCGGCGCGGAATTTCGTCGCTTCAGCAAGCGTTTTGCCGCCAGTTCGCAAAAAGAGAGCGCGGCGATTTTCGATCTTTATTCTCACCTGTTAAACGACGCCCGTCTCAAGCGTGAACTGTTCGCCGAAATCGACAACGGTTCGGTGGCGGAGTGGGCGGTGAAACAGGTGATAGAAGCCTTTGCCGAGCAGTTCGCCAAACTGCAGGACACCTACATGCGCGAGCGCGGCAGCGACCTGCGCGCGCTGGGCCAGCGTCTGCTGTTCCACCTCGACGACACCACCCAGGGCGCCACCCAGTGGCCGGCGCGTTTTGTGCTGGTGGCGGATGAACTGACCGCGACATTGCTGGCCGAAGTGCCGCAGGACCGCCTGGTCGGCGTGGTGGTGCGCGACGGCGCCGCCAACTCGCATGCGGCGATTTTGGTGCGGGCGATGGGGGTGCCGACGGTAATGGGCGCCGACATCCAGCCTGCTCTGCTCAGCCAGCGGCTGCTGATCGTCGACGGTTATCGCGGTGAACTGCTGGTCGATCCTGAGCCGGTACTGGTGCAGGAATATCAACGGCTGATCAGCGAAGAGCTGGAGCTGAGCAAGCTGGCGGAAGACGACGTCGAACAGCCGGCGCAGTTGAAAAGCGGCGAACGCATTCAGGTGATGCTGAATGCCGGCCTCAGCCCGGAACATGAACAGCTGTTGGGCGGCCGGGTGGATGGCGTGGGGCTATACCGCACCGAAATCCCCTTTATGTTGCAAAGCGGCTTCCCTTCCGAAGAGGAGCAGGTCGCGCAGTACCAGGGCATGCTGCAGCTTTACCCGAGCAAGCCGGTCACGCTGCGCACCCTGGACATCGGTGCCGACAAGCAGCTGCCCTATATGCCGATCAGCGAAGAGAACCCTTGCCTGGGCTGGCGCGGCATCCGCATTACCCTGGATCAGCCGGAGATCTTTTTGATTCAGGTGCGTGCGATGCTGCGCGCCAACGCTGGCACCGGCAACCTGGGCATTCTGCTGCCGATGATCACCAGTCTGGAAGAGGTCGACGAGGCCAAACGCCTGATTGACCGCGCCGGGCGCGAGGTGGAAGAAGTGCTCGGCTACGCGATCCCGAAACCGAAAATCGGCGTGATGCTGGAAGTGCCGTCGATGATTTTCCTGATCCCGCATCTGGCCGGGCGCGTTGATTTCATCTCGGTCGGTACCAACGACTTGACCCAGTACCTGCTGGCGGTGGATCGCAACAACACCCGGGTCGCCTCGCTGTATGACAGTTTGCATCCCGCGATGCTGCAGGTGCTGAAACTGATCGCCGAGCAGGGGAAAACGGCCGGGCTGCAGCTTAGCCTGTGCGGTGAACTGGCCGGCGATCCTATGGGCGCGTTGTTGCTGGTGGGCATGGGTTATCGCAACTTGAGCATGAACGGCCGCAGCGTGGCGCGTATCAAATACCTGCTGCGGCATATCGACCTTGCCGACGCCGAAATGTTGGCGCAGCGGGTGTTGAACACCCAGATGACCACGGAAGTGCGCCATTTGGTGGCGGCGTTTATGGAGCGACGCGGCATGGGCGGATTGATTCGCGGCGGCCGATAATCGCTGCGCGGTGTGATTTTTTTACAGAACTTTTCCCGCCCTGCCGGACCGGACCGCGCTAAGCCTATGTTATGATGCGCAACCTCAGCGCGGCGCATGCTCGTCGCCTTGTAGACCCGCAGCGGCCAATGCTGCCGTTTGCAAGGCGCGGGATAATCTCCGTCGCCGCTTGGCACCTGCCGCCCCCGCATGGGGAAAAATAACAGACATGTTGTGGTGATAGATGAGCAATAGCTATCTGGCGTTTCCTAAATTTGATCCGGTCATTTTCTCCATTGGCCCGGTTTCTCTGCATTGGTACGGCCTGATGTACCTGGTCGGCTTCGTTTTTGCCATGTGGCTGGCGGTGCGCCGTGCCAACAAGCCGGGCAGCGGCTGGACCAAAGACGAAGTGGAAAACTTGCTCTACGCCGGCTTCCTGGGCGTATTCGTCGGCGGCCGCGTAGGCTATGTGCTGTTCTACAACCTGCCGCTGTTCCTGGATAACCCGCTCTATCTGTTCAAGGTCTGGGATGGCGGCATGTCGTTCCACGGCGGCTTGATGGGGGTGATTCTGGTGATGTTCTGGTTCGCTCGCCGCACCAAACGCACCTTCTTCCAGGTTTCCGATTTTATCGCGCCATTGATTCCATTCGGCCTGGGCGCCGGCCGCCTCGGCAACTTCATCAACGGCGAGCTGTGGGGCCGCGTGACCACCGATACCCCTTGGGCGATGCTGTTCCCAAGTTCACGCAGCGAGGACGTGGCCCTTGCCGCCGCCGATCCTTCTTTGCTGCCGTTATTGAATCAGTACGGCGTACTGCCGCGTCACCCATCGCAGCTGTATGAACTGCTGCTGGAAGGCGTGGTGCTGTTTGTCATTCTGAACCTGTTTATCCGCAAGCCGCGGCCGATGGGCGCCGTATCAGGCCTGTTCCTGATCGGTTATGGCGCATTCCGTATCATCGTTGAAGCGTTCCGCCAGCCGGATGCCCAGCTCGGCCTGTTCGACGGCGTGATCAGCATGGGGCAGATCCTGTCCATCCCGATGGTGGTGGCCGGTATTATTATGATGATTTGGGCGTACCGTCGTCGCCCGCAGCAACAACTGTCGTGAGGGACAAATGAAACAGTATCTGGATTTGATGAATAAGGTGCTCGCCGAGGGCACCCCTAAAGCCGACCGTACCGGCACTGGCACGTTGTCGATTTTCGGCCACCAGATGCGTTTCAACTTGCAGGAAGGTTTCCCGTTGGTGACGACCAAGAAATGTCATCTGCGTTCGATCATTCATGAGCTGTTATGGTTCCTGAACGGCGATACCAACATCGCCTACCTGCGTGACAACAAGGTCACCATTTGGGACGAGTGGGCCGATGAAAACGGCGATCTCGGCCCGGTGTACGGCAAACAGTGGCGCGCCTGGGGCGCAGCGGACGGCCGTCAGATCGATCAGTTGAGCAACGTGCTCCAACAGCTGAAGCAAGATCCGGATTCGCGCCGCATCATCGTTTCCGCCTGGAACGTCGGCGAGCTGGATCAGATGGCGCTGGCGCCGTGCCACGCGTTCTTCCAGTTCTACGTAGCGGACGGCAAGCTCTCTTGCCAGCTGTACCAGCGTTCCTGCGACGTCTTCCTCGGCCTGCCGTTCAACATCGCCAGCTACGCGCTGTTGGTGCACATGATGGCGCAGCAGTGCGATCTGGAAGTGGGCGATTTCGTCTGGACCGGGGGCGATACCCACCTGTATAGCAACCACATGGAACAGACTCAGTTGCAGTTGACGCGTGAACCGCGTCCGTTGCCGAAGCTGGTGATCAAACGCAAACCGGCTTCGCTGTTTGATTACCGTTTCGAAGACTTCGAGATCGAAGGTTACGATCCGCATCCGGCCATCAAGGCGCCGGTCGCGATCTGACCTTAACCGCATCACACCAGGGGCGCAGCGATTGCGCCCCTTTTTTTATCCGCATTGCGCACCGCGCCGCATTTTTTTGTCGACGTCTGTAGTCGTAGATAAAACATTGCGCAGCTTGCCGCAGCGCTTGCGCATGCGGCTTTACCGCGTTGTTGCGGCCCTTACACTGGCCGCATGAACGACAATACTCTCTCGAACATCGATGACCGCCAGCGTGGCATGACGCTGATTGAGCTGTTGGCGGCGATATTGATCGCCGCCATGCTCACTGGCTGGGGCGTCGGGCAATGGCGCTATCATCAGCAAGCGCTGCGGTTGGAACACACGGCCCAACAGCTGCTGGCGTTTTTGCTGCGATTGCAGGCGGACGCCAACTGGCGTAACCGCACGACGCTGCTGTGGTTCAACAACGGCACGCCCTGGTGCCTGGGTGGTGGCGTGCCGCCGACGGATTGCGCTTCCGCCGAAGGCTCCGTTTTCTCGCCGCCTTATCGCGACGTTGTGCTGAGCGGCTACTCCGGCAAAGAGATTGGGTTTTACGGTTTGCGCAATACTGCGCAGGCAGGGCACCTCCTTCTCAGCAACGACGCAGGCAGCCTGCGGTTGGTGCTCTCCGCCCGTGGGCGGCTGCGTTTGTGCAGCGAAGGGCCGCGGGTCAGGGGCATGGCGCTATGCTGACTTGCGAACGCGGTTTTACCTTGCCGGAGGTGATGTTGGCACTGGTATTCGGCAGCGTGATCGCGCTCGGCGCGGCGAAAACTTACCCGCTGTTACGCCAGCAAAGCGTGGCCGTCGGCCAGCACTTTCGGCTGGAGTCAACGTTGCGGCAGTTGGCGTTCGGCATTGAGAAAGATCTGCGCCGCGCCGGTTTTTGCGCCGGGCAGTGCGCCGGCCGGCCGCTACTGATCGGCCAGGCATCGGGAGAGGCGGCGGGCAGTTGCGTTATCGTCGCCTACGACATCGCTCGCAGCGGGCAATGGCTCACTTCGGGCGAGGATGCGGGCTATTTCGGTTATCGGCTGCGCAATGGCGGCGTGGAAGGGCAGCGCGGCGTGAGCCAATGCGATGGCGGTGGCTGGGAGCGGCTACTCGATCATGGCGAAGTGCGCATTGAGCGTTTTCATGTGGCGATAGCGTGGGGCGATCACGGCGCGGCCTTGGCTCGCCTGACGCTGGTGGGGCGCTCCGCCAGCGATACGCGTATCATGCGCAGCCTGAACGGGAGCGTCGAAATGGCGGCGCTGCCATGAACCGGCAAACCCAGCGAGGCGGTAGCGCTCTGGCGGCGGTGATGTTGCTGTTGGCGCTGGGGCTGATGTTGCTTAACGCTCAGCATCGGCAGTTGGATAACGCGCTGTTACTGGCTGCCGATCAGCAGCGTTACCTTCAGGCTTACAATCAGGCCGCTTCGGCGCTGAGTTGGGGCATGAGCCAGCGCTGGCCACGTGCCGAGCTGAGCGCGGCGGCCTGGTTATGCAGGCAGCGCGCGGAGCTGACGGCCTGCGCTCGGCTGTCTGCCAGAGCCGGCGTTGTGACGGTACGCGGCCTTGGCGAGATGCGCAGCGGTGAACCCCTATGGTTGTATCAATGGGGCACTTTTAACGGCGCGGAGGCCGCTGGCAAGGTGCAAGCACAGCCGGGCGGTCGGCTGGATTTTTGCCCAGAGAAAAGGCTGGCCGACTGTGACGGCTAACGCTCGGGCAGGGCGGATATCCCGCAACGGCTTCAGCCTGCCGGAAGTGTTGGTGGCGGCCTTGCTGTTCTCGGTGTCGCTGCTTGGCTTGTTACAGTATCATCAGGTGCTGCTGCAGTCGTTCCAGCGCCAGTGGCACTACCGGCAAGCTTGGGGACTGGCGCATCAGCAGTTGGAGGCGTTCGCCGTCACCGGCCGGCTCGATGCCGAACCGCCGCCGGAAGGCTGGCGTCGCGAGACCGTGCTCGGCGATGTGGAGAGTGATTGCCGCCGATTGACGGTCAGGATCCAAACGCCGCAGCGGCAGTGGGCAATGCTGAGCCGCTGGTATTGCACCCGCTTTTAAGCCGGTATGTCTTTTGTTTTAAAGGAGCCTTGATGTTCACGGTTTATCATTCCAATCAGCTGGATTTGTTGAAAACGCTGACCAGCGCGCTGATAGCCAGAGATCCGTTGGCCGATCCTTTTCAACCGGAAGTGGTGCTGGTGCAAAGCCCCGGCATGGCGCAATGGCTGCAGATGCAGCTGGCGGAGCAGTTCGGCATCGCCGCCAATGTCGCGTTTCCGCTGCCGGCGACCTTTATTTGGGACATGTTCACCCGGGTGTTGCCGGATATCCCGAAAGAGAGCGCCTTCAGCAAGGACGCCATGACCTGGAAGCTGATGTGGTTGCTGCCGGAGATGCTGACCCAGCCGGCGTTTGCGCCGCTGCAGCACTATCTGACTGATGACGGCGACAAGCGCAAGATTCACCAGTTGGCCGGCCGGGTCGCCGACCTGTTCGACCAGTATTTGGTTTATCGCCCGCAGTGGCTGGAGAGCTGGCAGCGCGGTGAGCGTATCGACGGTCTGGCGGAGGCTCAGCAATGGCAGGCGCCGCTTTGGGCGCGATTGGTGGAGTACACGCGCGAACTGGGGCAGCCGGAATGGCACCGCGCCAATCTGTACAGCCGCTTTATCCACGCGCTGGAGCAGGCAAAAACGTGCCCGCCCGGTTTGCCGCCGCGGGTGTTTATCTGCGGCATCTCGGCGTTGCCGCCGGTCTATTTGGAGGCGCTGCAGGCGTTGGGGCGGCATATCGATATCCACCTGATGTTCACCAACCCCTGTCGTTATTACTGGGGCGACATTCAGGATTACGCTTTCCTGGCCCGCTTGCAGAGCCGCAAACGCCGTCACTACCACCAGGCTCGTGAGCAGGGGCTGTTCCGCGAGCCGGATGAAGCGGCGCGCCTGTTTGACGCCGAAGGGCAGCAGCAGCTCAGCAACCCGCTGCTGGCCTCCTGGGGCAAGCTGGGGCGCGATCACCTCTATCTGCTGTCGCAGATGGAAGGGGCGCAAGAGGTCGACGCCTTTGTCGATATCCCGGCTGATACCATGCTGCACGCCGTTCAGCGCGATATGCTGGAGCTGGAAGACCATGCGGTAATCGGTATTACCGCGGAAACGCTGGAAACCAGCTTCAGCAAACGTCCGCTTGATGAGAACGACCGCTCCCTCAGCCTGCATGCCTGCCACAGCCCGCAGCGGGAAGTGGAGGTTTTGCACGATCAACTGCTGAGCATGCTGGCGCAGGATCCGTCGTTGACGCCGCGCGACATCATCGTGATGGTGGCGGATATCGACAGCTACACGCCTTACATTCAGGCGGTGTTCGGCAATGCCCCCGCCGAGCGCTACCTGCCGTTCGCCATTTCAGACCGTAAAGCGCGCCAGGCGCATCCGGCGCTGCAGGCGTTCATTTCACTGCTCGATCTGCCGCAAAGCCGCTTTACTTCGGAACAGGTGCTGGCGCTGCTGGAGGTGCCGGCCCTGGCCGCCCGTTTCGCCATTGGCGAAGAGGGGCTGCGCCTGCTGCGTCATTGGGTCGGTGAATCCGGCGTGCGCTGGGGCCTGGACGACGATAACGTGCGCGAACTGGATCTGCCCGCCACCGGCCAGCATACCTGGCGCTTCGGCATTACGCGCATGCTGCTCGGCTACGCGATGGACAGCAGTGCCGGCGATTGGCAGGGCATTTTACCTTATGACGAATCGAGCGGATTGGTCGCCGAGTTGGCGGGGCAGTTGGCGGATCTGCTGGCGCAGCTCAGTCACTGGCGGCAAATCTTGAGCGAAGCGCGCCCGCTCGAGGCGTGGCTGCCGCTGTGCCGGCAACTGCTGGATGCCTTCTTCGCTGCGGACAGCGACACCGAAGTCGTGCTGGCGCTGATCGAACAGCAGTGGCAACAGGCCATCAATTTTGGCCTGGCGGCGCGCTATCCTGATGAGGTGCCGTTGACCATTCTGCGTGACGATCTGGCGGCGCGCCTCGATCAGGAGCGCATCAGTCAGCGCTTCCTCGCCGGGCAAATCAACTTCTGTACGCTGATGCCGATGCGTTCCATTCCGTTCAAGGTAGTGTGCCTGCTGGGCATGAACGACGGCGTGTATCCGCGCACGCTGCCGCCGCTGGGTTTCGATCTGATGGCGCAGCAGGTCAAACGCGGCGACCGTAGCCGTCGCGATGACGACCGCTATCTGTTCCTGGAAGCGATTTTGTCCGCTCAGCAGCGGCTGTATATCAGCTTCATCGGCCGTTCCATTCAGGACAACAGCCCGCGCTACCCTTCGGTGCTGGTTACCGAGCTGCTGGAGTACCTGGAGCAAAGCTATTGTCTGCCGGGAGATGAGGAACTCAGTGCAGACGACAGCGCTCGGCGGGTTGGTGAGCACTTGCTGAAGTGGCACGCGCGCATGCCGTTCGCCGCCGAGAATTTCTTGCCGGGCTCGGAGGCGCAAAGCTATGCCGCCGAGTGGCTGCCCGCCGCCGATGGGCGCGGTGCGGCGCATCCGGCGTTCAACCAGCCGCTGCCTGCCGAAGCGCTGCAGCAAATATCGTTGGATGAGCTGCTGCGGTTTTACCGCCATCCGATCCGTGCGTTTTTCCAACTGCGGCTGGGCGTCAGTTTTATCCTGGAAGAGACCGAGCTGCCGGACGAAGAACCCTTCACGCTGGATAACCTCAGCCGCTACCAGTTCAACAGCCAACTGCTGAATACGCTGATCGACGGCGACGATCCCGAACGGCTGTTCCAGCGGGTGCGCGCCGCCGGCGGCTTGCCCTATGGCGCCTTCGGCGAAATCTATTGGCAAAAGCAGCAGGAAGAGATGAGCGAACTGGCCGAGCAGGTGCGTGCAGAGCGCGCAGAGAGCCATAGCCTGGAGCTGGATATCGATATCGCCGGCGTGCGCCTCAGCGGCTGGCTGCATCAGGTGCAGGATGACGGCCTGCTGCGCTGGCGGCCCGCTACGCTGTCGGCGGTGGACGGCATATTGCTGTGGCTGGAGCACCTGGTGTACTGCTGCGCCGGCGGCACCGGCGAGAGCCGCATGTATGGCCGCAAGAACTCCGCCTGGCGCTTTGCCGCGCTGGCGCCAGAAGAGGCACAGGCGCAGCTGGCGGAACTGCTGGCGGGCTATCAGCGTGGTCTGAGTCAGCCGCTGCTGTTGCTGAACAAGAGCGGCTGGGCGTGGCTAAGTCAGTGTTATCTGCCGGAAACGCAGCAAATCGACTGGGAGGAAGACGCGCAAATTAAGGCACGCGCCAAATTGCTGCAGGCCTGGCAGGGCGATCAGCGCATTCCCGGAGAAGGGGAAGATCCCTACGTGCAGCGAGTGTTCCGCCAAATGGATAATGAATACTTAGCGCAAATACTGGCCGAAACAGAGCGTTATCTGCTGCCGGTGGCGCGGCATAACCTGGGGTAACAATCCCCCGGTGGTGCTGTGCGGCGGGAGGTGGTAAAAATAACGAAGGTTATATTCAACCATTGGGGTAATTCCCGGTCTTACATAACGTACAGGCATATACCCGCCGTGTTTCTGGCCGCCACATTGGCGAAGAACCCGGCGAGTACCGATTTGGTTATGTGGTTTTGATGCACGTCGCCAACGTCAGGGAGTGGGCGTAGCGACGTCAGAATAGGGGTTTATTTTGGATATGCGCAGACAGTTGGCCCGTATCGTAGGGCTGGTATTATTGGCTATGTGTTGGGCACCGTTGAGTTGGGCCGCGCAAGGATGGCAACCGCTGGCGGAGAAGATCAACAAGAGCGAACACGACCCGCGTCAGTATGAAGCGATCAAGTTGGCTAACGGCATGACGGTGTTGCTGGTGTCCGATGCCCAGGCACCGAAATCGCTGGCGGCGCTGGCATTGCCGGTCGGGTCGCTCGAAGATCCGAACAGCCAACTTGGGCTGGCGCACTATCTGGAACATATGGTGCTGATGGGCTCCAAACGCTATCCAGAGCCGGAAAACTTGTCCGAATTCCTGAAAAAGCACGGCGGCAGCCACAACGCCAGCACGGCCTCTTATCGCACCGCCTTTTATCTGGAAGTGGAAAATGACGCGCTGGAGCCGGCGGTCGATCGCATGGCCGACGCCATTGCCGAGCCGCTGCTGGATCCGGGCAATGCCGATCGTGAGCGCAACGCGGTGAACGCCGAATTGACGATGGCGCGTTCGCGCGACGGCATGCGTATGGCGCAGGTCGGCGCGGAAACCCTTAACCCGGCGCACCCGAGCGCGCGCTTCTCCGGCGGCAATCTCGATACGCTGAAAGACAAGCCGGACAGCAAGCTGCACGATGAGTTGACCGGCTTCTATAAGCGTTACTACTCCGCCAACCTGATGATGGGCGTTTTGTACGGCAATCAGCCGCTGCCGAAGCTGGCTGACATTGCGGCGAAAACCTTTGGCCGCGTGCCGAATCACGACGCCAGCGTGCCGCCTATCACCGTGCCGGCCGTGACGCCGGAACAGCAGGGCATCATCATTCACTATGTGCCGGCACAGCCGCGCAAGCAGCTGAAGGTCGAGTTCCGCATCGATAACAACAGCGCCGCGTTTCGCAGCAAAACCGATACCTACATCAGCTACCTGATCGGCAACCGCAGCAAGAACACCCTGTCTGACTGGCTGCAGAAGCAGGGGCTGGCGGACGCCATCAATGCCGGCGCCGATCCGATGGTCGATCGCAACGGCGGCGTCTTCGCCATCAGCGTCTCCCTGACCGACAAAGGCCTGGCCCAGCGCGATGAGGTCGTCGCCGCCATTTTCAACTACCTGAAAATGCTGCGCAGCGAAGGCATCAAGCAGAGCTACTTCGATGAAATCTCGCATGTTCTGAACCTGGATTTCCGTTATCCGTCGATCACGCGCGACATGGACTACATCGAATGGCTGGTGGACACTATGCTGCGCGTGCCGGTTGAGCATGCGCTGGACGCGCCTTACCTGGCCGACCGTTATGATCCCAAGGCGATCGCCGAACGTCTGGATGCCATGACGCCGCAAAACGCGCGCATCTGGTTCGTCAGCCCCGATGAGCCGCATAACAAGACGGCCTATTTCGTCAATGCGCCTTACCAGGTCGACAAAATCACGCCACAGCGCTTTACGCAGTGGCAGCAGATGGGCAGCGGCATTTCCCTGTCATTGCCGGCGCTCAACCCGTACATCCCGGATGACTTTACCCTGACCAAGCCGTCTCACGAGTTCAAAAAGCCGGAAATGGTGGTGGATAAACCCGGCTTGCGTGTGCTGTACATGCCGAGCCGTTACTTCGCCGACGAGCCGAAGGCCGACGTCACCGTCGCTTTCCGCAACGCCAAGACCATGGATTCCGCGCGTAACCAGGTGCTGTTCTCGCTGACGGATTATCTGGCCGGCCTCGCGCTGGATCAACTGAGCTATCAGGCATCGGTCGGCGGGCTGAGCTTCTCGACCTCGCCGAACAACGGCCTGATGTTTAACGCCAACGGTTTTACCCAGCGTTTGCCGCAGTTGCTGACGGCGCTGATCGAGGGCTATTCCAGCTTCACGCCGACGGAAGATCAGCTCGCGCAGGCCAAATCCTGGTATCTGGAGCAGCTGGACGCCGCCGAGAAGGGCAAGGCGTTTGAGCTGGCCATTCAGCCGGTGCAGATGGTTTCTCGCGTGCCGTATTCCGAACGCAGCGAGCGCCGCGAAGTGCTGAAAACGTTGACGCTGAAAGACGTGCTGGCCTATCGCGACAGCCTGCTGGCCGAGGCCACGCCGGAGCTGCTGGTGGTGGGCAACATGAGCAAGCAGCAGGTAGACACGCTGGCGTCGACGCTGAAACATCGCCTGGGCTGTACCGGCATCGAATGGTGGCACGGCGAAGACGTGGTGGTGGACAAGAATCAGCTGGCCAACCTGCAACAGGTGGGCAGCAGCACCGATTCGGCGCTGGCGGCGGTCTATGTGCCGACCGGCTACGACGAAGTGACCGGCATGGCCTACAGCTCGCTGCTGGGGCAGATTATTCAGCCGTGGTTCTATAGCCAGCTGCGCACTCAAGAGCAATTGGGGTATGCGGTCTTTGCCTTCCCGATGTCGGTGGGGCGCCAGTGGGGCGTGGGCTTCCTGTTGCAGAGCAACAGCAAACAGCCGGCCTACCTGTACCAGCGCTATCAGGATTTCTACCCGAAAACCGAGAAACGCTTGCGCGACATGAGCGAAGCGGACTTTGAACAGTACAAGCAGGCGCTCATCAATGAGCTGAAGCAGCGGCCGCAAACCCTGAGCGAAGAGGCCAGCCGGTTCGCCAACGATTTCGATCGCGGCAATTTCGCCTTCGATACTCGTCAGAAGCTGATCGCGCAGGTGCAACAGCTGACGCCGGCCAAACTGGCGGATTATTTCCACCAGGCGGTGATCCAGCCACAGGGGCTGGCGGTGTTGTCGCAGGTGAGCGGCAGCGGGCAAGATAAGGCGGATTACGCGGCGCCTAAGGACTGGGTCACCTATCCGAACGCGTCTGCATTGCAGCAGATTCTGCCGCGCAAAGTGGCGACGCCATGACGGAAACTGCCCCGCAGAGGCTGGAGCCGCTGACGCTGCCGCTGTTCGGCGAACGCCTGATCGAGGCGTCGGCGGGCACCGGCAAAACCTTTACCATCGGCGCGCTGTACCTGCGCTTGCTGCTGGGGTTGGGCGGTGAAGCGGCGTTTCCCCGCCCGCTGACGGTTGAAGAAATCCTGGTGGTGACCTTTACCGAGGCCGCCACCGAGGAGCTGCGCGGGCGTATCCGCGACAATATCCACGGGTTGCGCATCGCCTGCGTGCGGGGCGTCAGCGTCAACCCGCTATTTTCGGCGCTGATGGCTGAAATTGACGATTTGACCGACGCCGCCTCGCAGCTGCTGGCGGCGGAGCGGCAGATGGACGAAGCGGCGATCTACACCATTCATGGCTTTTGCCAACGAATGCTGACGCACAACGCCTTTGAGTCCGGCATGCTGTTTGAACAAACGCTGGTGCAGGACGAACTGCCGCTGCGGCGGCAGGCCTGTGCGGATTTCTGGCGTCGCCACTGCTATCCGTTGCCGCTGGGCGTGGCGCGTGCGGTCAGCCAGGAGTGGAGCGGCCCGGAAGCGTTGCTGGCCGATCTCTCCGGCTATCTGCACGGTGAAGCGCCGGCGCTGCGTCGGCCGCCGAAAGAGGAAGAAACCGTCCTGATGCGCCACGAGCAGATCGTCGCGCGCATCGACGCCATCAAGGCGCAATGGCGCGCGGCGGCGGGCGATCTGGAGGCGCTGATCGCCCAGTCCGGCGTCGATAAGCGCAGTTACAGCAGCAAACACCTGCCGAACTGGCTGAACAAGGTCGGCGAATGGAGCGGGCAGGAAACTCAGGACTACCAACTGCCGAAGGAACTGGATAAATTTCGCCAGTCGGTGCTGCTGGAGAAGACCAAGAAAGGCGAGCCGCCGCGGCATGTGCTGTTCACGGCGATCGACAAGCTGTTCGATGAGCCGTTGACGCTGCGTGACCTGATCATGGCGCGCGCGCTCAGCGAGATTCGCACTTCCATTCAGCAGGAAAAGCGCCAGCGCGCCGAGCTGGGGTTTGACGACCTGCTCAGCCGGCTGGACGGCGCCCTGCAAAGCGGCGGCGGCGAACAGCTGGCGCAGGCGATCCGCCAGCGTTACCCGGTGGCGATGATCGATGAATTCCAGGATACCGATCCGCAGCAATACCGTATTTTCCAAAAGCTTTACGTCGGCCGGCCCGATTGCGGCCTGCTGCTGATCGGCGATCCCAAGCAGGCGATTTACGCCTTTCGCGGCGCCGACATTTTTACCTACATGCGGGCGCGTTCAGAGGTGAGCGCCCACTATACGCTGGAGACTAACTGGCGTTCGTCGCCGTCGATGGTCGCCAGCGTCAATCACCTGTTTTCTCAGGTAGAAAAGCCTTTCCTGTTCGGCCAAATCCCCTTTATCGAGGTCAGCGCGGCGGAAAAGAACCAAGGGCTGGCGTTTGACCTGCACGGCAAGCCGCAACCGGCGATGCAGTTCTGGCTGCAGCAGGGGGAAGGCGCCGGTGTAAGTGATTACCAACAGCTGATGGCGCGCCTGTGCGCTACGCAAATTCGCGACTGGCTCAGCGCCGGGCAGCAGGGCCAGGCGTGGCTGCAGGGCGGCAAGGAGCCACGGCCGGTGCAAGCCTCCGATATTACAGTGCTGGTGCGCAGCCGCAATGAGGCGGCGTTGGTACGCGATGCGCTGAGCGCGCTGTCCATTCCGTCGGTCTACCTGTCCAACCGCGACAGCGTGTTCGATACCCCGGAGGCCAAAGACCTGCTGTGGCTATTGCAGGCGGTGTTGGCGCCGGAGCAGGAGCGCACGCTGCGCAGCGCCATGGCCACCGGGCTGATGGGGCTGGACGCGCCGACGCTGGACGGTCTGAGTCGCGATGAGCGTGCCTGGGACGCGCTGGTTAACGAATTCGATGATTACCGCACGCTCTGGCTGCGCCGCGGCGTGCTGCCGATGCTGAGCGAGGTGATGAAAGCACGCCAACTGGCGGAGAACCTGCTGGCCAGCGCCGGTGGCGAGCGCCGCTTGACCGACGTGCTGCATCTGGGCGAGCTGTTGCAAGAGGCGGCGGCGCAGCTCGACAGCGAGCATGCGCTGGTGCGCTGGCTGGCACAGCAGATCGCCCAGCCTAATCGCCAGTCCGATAATCAGCAGCTGCGGCTGGAGAGCGACCGGCATCTGGTGCAGGTGATCACGATTCACAAATCCAAGGGGCTGGAGTTCGATCTGGTGTGGCTGCCGTTCGTCGGCAACTTCCGCCAGCAGCAGCAGGCGCTATATCACGATCGCCACAGTTTCCAGGCGTTGCTGGATCTCGACGCCAATGAAGAGAGCCAGGCCTGGGCGGAGGAAGAGCGGTTGGCGGAAGACCTGCGTCTGCTGTATGTGGCGCTGACCCGCTCGGTGTACCACTGCAGCATCGGCATCGCGCCGCTGTTCCAGGGCACGCGCAAGAAACAGGGCGATACCGATCTGCACCGCAGCGCATTAGGCTATCTGGTGCAGAGCGGGCAGGCCGGCGACGCCGTGTATCTGCAGGAGCGCCTGCAGCAATTGGCGGGCGGCGGCATCGCGCTGTCGCTGGTGGAACCGCCGGATGAAGCACCCTGGCAACCCCAGGCGTCGCTGACCGAAGCGCTGGAGGCGAAACGTTTTACCCGGCGGATCCAGGATTTTTGGCGGGTGACCAGCTATACCGGTTTGCAACAGCACGGCGCGAGCCTGATGCAGGATCTGCTGCCGCGTCTGGATGTCGACGCCGCGGGCGAGCGGGGTGAGGAGAGTGAGCCAGCGCTCACACCGCATACCTTCCCGCGCGGCGCAACGCCCGGCACCTTCTTGCACAGCCTGTTCGAAACATTAGATTTCACTCAGCCGTTGGACGAACAGTGGCTGATGGAACAGCTGCAACAGCAAGGCTTCGCCGAGCATTGGCAGCCGATTTTGCTGGCGTGGATGCAGGTGCTGTTCAATACGCCGCTCGACGACAGCGGCGTGACGCTGGCGGCGCTGAGGCCGCAGCACAAGCAGGCCGAGCTGCAGTTTTATTTGCCGATCAACCGGCTGTTGCAGGCGAAGGAGCTCGATGCCCTGGTGAAGCGTTACGATCCGCTTTCCGCACGCTGCCCGGCGCTGGATTTCTATCAGGTGCAGGGCATGCTGAAAGGCTTTATCGACCTGGTGTTCTGCTGGCAGGGCAAATACTACCTGCTGGACTACAAGTCCAACTGGCTGGGGGAAGACAGCAGCGCCTATACCCGGCCGGCGATGGAGCAGGCGATGGCGGAGCATCGTTACGATCTGCAATATCAGCTGTATACGCTGGCGCTGCATCGTTATCTGCGTCATCGGTTGCCGGATTACGATTACCGGCGCCATTTTGGCGGGGTGATTTATCTGTTCCTGCGCGGCGTGGATGCGGCGCACCCGGGCAATGGCATTTTCACCTGCCTCCCCGAGTTTGAGCTGGTGGAGGGGATGGATCGCTTGTTCAGCGGCGAAGCTGCGGCGACGGAGGAAGGATTATGATCGCACTGCTGGAGCAGGCGGTGGCGCTTGGCGTGCTGCGCCCGCTGGACGTGCAGTTCGCCCGCGTGGTGGCGAATGAAGACGAGCCCGATATTTTGCTGGCCGCCGCCTGCTTGAGCGCAGAGGCGGGGGCCGGTCACGTCTGCCTGATGCTGGAACAGCTGCAGGCGGACACGCTGTTTGAAGGGCGCCAGCCGGCGTTGGCGCTGGCGGTGTGGGAGGCGGCCGGGCGACCGGATAGCGCGCGTTGGCAGCAGCGTTTGGCGGCCAGCGCGGCGGTCGGGGACGGCAGCGGCGCGACGCCGCTGGTGCTGCGCGGGCAGCGCTTGTATCTGCAGCGCATGTGGCAAAACGAAGGTGAAGTGGCGGCGTTTATCGGCGGCGAAGGCGAGTCGCTGGCGGTGCCGGAGGCTGAGCTGCGCACCATTCTCGACCGCTTGTTCGGCGCGGCGAGCGACGAACCCGATTGGCAGAAGATCGCCGCCGCAGTGGCCGCTACGCGGCGTATCGCGGTCATTTCCGGCGGGCCTGGCACCGGTAAAACTACCACCGTCGCCAAGCTGTTGGCGGCGCTGGTGCAGCTGGATGAAGGCGCGCGCTTGCGCATTCAGCTGGCTGCACCAACCGGCAAGGCGGCGGCGCGCCTGACGGAGTCGCTTGGCAGCGCCAGCCGTCAGTTGACCCTGACCCCGGCGCAGCAGGCGCTATTCCCGACGGAGGCGGCGACGTTGCACCGTCTGTTGGGGGCGCAACCGAACAGTCAGCGCATGCGCTATCACCGTGGCAACCGGCTGCATTTGGATGTGCTGGTGGTGGATGAGGCCTCGATGGTCGATCTGCCGATGATGGCGCGCCTGATTGCCGCGCTGCCCGATCGGGCGCGGGTGATTTTCCTCGGCGACCGCGATCAGTTGGCCTCGGTGGAGGCCGGCGCGGTGCTGGGGGATATTTGCCGCTTTGCCGAGCAGGGATACAGCGACGCGCGTGCCGCAGAGCTGAGCCGCCTGACCGGCTGTTCGCTCGCAGGGCGGCAGGCCGACGCGGAAGCGGCGGTGCGCGACAGCCTGTGTCTGCTGCGCAAGAGCTACCGTTTCGATACCCGTTCCGGCATCGGTCAGCTGGCGTTGGCGGTCAACGCCGGTGCGGGGGATCGCGCGCTGGCGGCATTAAACGGCAGTTTCGACGATGTCGCGGGCTATGCGCTGGCGACGAGCGAAGAGTATCAGGCGCTGTTGGATGCCTGCGTAGCGGGCTATCGCGATTATTTGCGGCTGACCGCCGAAGGCGCGGACGCGGCGGCGGTGCTGGCGGCCTTTGGCCGTTTTCAAGTGTTGTGCGCGCTGCGTGAAGGGCCGTTCGGCGTCGCCGGCCTGAATGATCGTATTGAGCTCGGGCTGCAGCGTGCCGGTCTGATCGACCGCAAACCGGGCGTGCTCGGCCGCTGGTACCGGGGGCGGCCGGTGATGATCGGCCGCAACGACAGCGCGCTGGGGCTGTTCAATGGGGATATCGGCATCACGCTGCCGGATGAGCACGGCGATCTGCGCGTGCATTTCCAACTGCCGGACGGCAGCATCAAGTCGGTGCAGCCGAGCCGTTTGCCGGCACATGAAACCGCCTATGCCATGACGGTGCACAAATCTCAGGGATCGGAGTTTGACCATACGGTCCTGGTGTTGCCGAATCACTTCCTGCCGGTGCTGACGCGTGAGCTGGTCTATACCGCGATCACTCGCGCGCGTAAGCAGCTCTCGCTGTATGCCACGGAGGCGGTGTTGCTGCGGGCCATTCGCATGCCGACCCAGCGTCGCAGCGGATTGGCTGAACGGCTGCAGGCGACGGAATAAGCGTTGAAGGGGCGCGGCAACGGCCGCGCCGCGGGGATTACAGATCGGCCAGCAGGATTTTGGAACGGCGCTGGTAGTTGTACAGCGCCTGCTTTTGCATCGGCAGCACGTCGACTTCCGCCGGGGTGAATCCGCGCTCCTGGAACCAGTGGATGCTGCGGGTGGTCAGCACGAACAGCTTCTTCAGCCCCATCTGCCGCGCCTGATTTTCCACCCGTTGCAGCAGCATTTCGCCGCGTGATGAGCTGCGGTAATCGGGATGCACTGCGACACAGGCCATCTCACCGATTTTTTCCTCTAAGAACGGGTACAGCGCCGCGCAGGCGATGGTCAGGTTGTCGCGTTCGATAATGGTGAACTTGTCGATTTCCATCTCCAGCTGTTCACGCGAACGGCGCACCAGAATACCCTGCTGTTCGAGCGGCCGGATCAGTTCCAGGATGCCGCCGATGTCGTTGATCGTTGCCCGGCGCACCTGCTCGGCGCTTTCCATCACGATTTGGGTGCCGATGCCGTCGCGCGAGAACAACTCCTGCACCAGCGCGCCGTCCTCCTGGTAGCTGATCAGGTGGCTGCGGCGCACGCCGCTGCGGCAGCCTTTCACCGCGCCGCGCAGGAAGCGCACGGTGCCGGAATGGTAGTCGCCGCCTTCCTCGAGCTCTTCAAGGCGCTTTTGCGCGTCGTTGGGGAACAGCTCGGAAAGGATGTTGCCTTCCGAGTCGGTCACGCCTTGCGAGGAGCAGAAACCGATCATTTTTTCCGCTTTCAGCTTGATCGCCAACTGGGTAGCCACTTCTTCCGAAGTCAGGTTGAAGCTCTCACCGGTGACCGAAACCGCGACCGGGCCGATCAGCACGATGGCGTTGCTGTCGAGCTGGCGATGGATCGCGTCTTCATCGATGCGGCGAATGCGGCCGCTGTGGCAATAGTCGATGCCGTCATCGATGCCCAGCGGTTGCGCGATGATGAAGTTGCCGCTGACCACGTTAATGTGCGCACCCTGCAGCGGCGTGTTGTTGAGACTCATCGACAGCCGGGCGGTGATGTCAAGCTGCAGCAAACCGGCGGCCTGCTTGACCAGTTCGAGCGTATGGGCGTCGGTCACACGGGTGTGCTTATGATAGATCGGCTCATAGTTATGCTGCGCCAGATTGGCGTCGATCTGCGGCCGTGCGCCGTAAACCACCACCAGGCGAATGCCCAGACTATGCAGCAGCCCGATATCGTTGACGATGTTGGAGAAATTCTCGTGTTCGATGGCTTCCCCGCCGAGCATGATGACAAACGTCTTGCCGCGGTGGGCATTGATATAGGGGACTGAGTGACGGAATCCTTGCACCAGCTCTGTACTACGTTCCTTCACGACAAACCTCTTTTGCATATTTATACGGTATTTTTGTATTTTTATTCTTTTATTGTGCCGATGGCAAGCAAGAAATCGTCATGAGAAGTGCGCTAAGGGTGCTAAATCGTTAATAAATTGAAAAACCATAAAAAGATTTTCTGATGACAGGGCTGGAATGATTGGTTAAAGTTTTCGGCATCCCCATTTCATTGGTGTTTTTTTCATCTGTTGTAAACAGCTATTACTGCCGGAGCCGCATGCCAAACTCTAATCACAATCTGGGCCGCCGTCGTTTATTACAGGGGGTTGCCGCCAGCTGGTTGCTGAGTGTGAGTCGCACGGGCTTCGCTGCGTCATCGCACGTGATCGCCGTGCGCGTCTGGCCGTCCTCCACCTATACCCGCGTCACGCTGGAATCCAACGTCGAACTGAAATACAAACAGTTCGCCCTGACTAATCCCGATCGCGTGGTGGTGGATATCGAAGGCGTCCACCTCAACAGCGTGCTGAAAGGCATCGCCGGGCAGGTGCGCGCCGACGATCCGTATCTCAAGCAGGCGCGCGTCGGCCAGTTCGATCAGAATACCGTGAGGCTGGTGCTGGAGCTCAAGCAGAGCGTCAGCCCGCATATTTTCACGTTGGCGCCGGTGCCGGAGTATCGCAACCGTCTGGTGATGGATCTCTACCCGACCAAGGGCGGCGGCAGCGGCGAGGAGTATGATCCACTACTGGCGTTACTGGAAGATTACAACAAGGGCGATCTGGAGCGCACGCTGCCGCCGGAAGCGCCGCAGGCCGGCAAAGCGGGGCGCGATCGGCCGATCGTCATCATGCTGGATCCTGGCCACGGTGGTGAAGATCCCGGCGCGATCGGCAAGTACAAGACGCGCGAGAAAGACATCGTATTGCAGATTGCCCGCAAGCTGAGCGCCATGATTAAGCGCGAGCCGAACATGAAAGTATTCATGACGCGCAACGAAGACGTGTTTATCCCGCTCAAAGTGCGTGTCGCCAAGGCGCGCAAGCAGCGCGCGGATTTGTTCGTTTCGATTCACGCCGACGCCTTTACCAGCCGCGCAGCGCGCGGTTCATCGGTGTTCGCGCTGTCCACCAAGGGCGCCACCAGCTCGGCGGCCAAGTTCCTGGCGCAGACGCAGAACGCCTCGGACCAAATCGGCGGCGTCAGCAAGAGCGGCGACCGTTATCTCGACCACACCATGTTCGATCTGATCCAGACAGCGACCATCAACGACAGCCTGAAGTTCGGCAAGGAAGTGTTGAATCGGATGGGGAAAATCAACCGGTTGCACAAGAATCGCGTCGATCAGGCCGGTTTTGCGGTGTTGAAGGCGCCGGATATCCCGTCGATCCTGGTGGAGACGGCGTTTATCAGCAATATCGAAGAGGAGCGCAAGCTGCGCACCAGCCATTTCCAGCAGCAGGTGGCGGAGTCGATTCTGGCGGGCATCAAGGCTTATTTCGCCAACGGCGGCGCGCTGGCGAGCCGATAGAAGCAGGGCCGGGCGCGAGTCCGGCTATTTTTGCGGATTGCAGATACAAAAAAACACCCGTCAGGGTGCTTGTCTGTTTTCATCAAGAGTTGGTTGCGGAGGCCGGATTTGAACCGACGACCTTCGGGTTATGAGCCCGACGAGCTACCAGGCTGCTCCACCCCGCGTCCGTCTTGATGCTGTATTACTACGAAACCACCGTTTCACGTTATGCCGCTGGTACGACATTCGGTTGGTTGCGGGGGCCGGATTTGAACCGACGACCTTCGGGTTATGAGCCCGACGAGCTACCAGGCTGCTCCACCCCGCGTCCGTATAATACTTTGTTATCGAAGCCAAACGCAAATACCGCCAATGCGGCATCGGTTGGTTGCGGGGGCCGGATTTGAACCGACGACCTTCGGGTTATGAGCCCGACGAGCTACCAGGCTGCTCCACCCCGCGTCCGATGGATGCGCACTATACTCTCCGTGCGTTTTGTTGCAAACCCTTTTTGCATTTTATTGGCCTAAACCCGTTTTTCTGCTGGATTTGCCCGCAATTTGCCTTCTTTTTCATCACCATCCTCCGTGCGGCTTTTTTTATTTGCAGCGATTCCTTTATCAATGAGCGTTTGTTATCGTTCAGCCGGTAGATCATATCAGTTTGAGAGTGTGCGCGATGAAAGGACGTTGGGGCAAATACCTGCTGGGCGGGTTGATGGTGGCGGTGTTGGCGGGCTGTTCGTCCAAGCCGACCGATCGGGGTCAGCAATATAAAGACGGCCGTCTGGATGAATCGCTGGAGCTGGTCAATCAGCCCAACGCCAAAGGTTCGCCGGTCAACGCCAAGGATTACTCGGATCAGCTGATGGAGATCAAGTACGCGTCGCCTTCGCTGTTTAACCGCAACAACGGTACCTATCAGGCGGTGCAAAGCTGGATGGCGTCCGGCGCCGACACGCGCATGCTGAGTCAGTACGGCCTCAGCGCTTACCAGATGGAAGGCGTCGACAATTTCGGCAACGTGCAGTTTACCGGCTACTACACGCCGGTGGTGCAGGCGCGCTATACCCAACAGGGCGAGTTCCGCTATCCGCTGTACCGCATGCCGCCGAAGGGCAGAGGCCGCTTGCCGGATCGCGCGGGCATCTATTCCGGCGCGCTCGACGATCGCTATATTATCGCTTACACCAACTCGCTGATGGACAACTTCATGATGGAAGTCCAGGGCAGTGGCTATGTCGACTACGGCAACGGCCAGCCGCTGGTGTTCTTCGGCTACGGCGGCAAGAACGGTCACGCCTATCGCAGCATCGGCAAGGTGCTGATCGATCGCGGCGAAGTGGCCAAGGCGGACATGTCGATGCAGGCGATCCGTCAGTGGGCGGATACCCACAGCGCCGCAGAGGTGCGTGAGCTGCTGGAGCAGAATCCGTCGTTCGTGTTCTTCCGCCCTGAAGCTTTTGCGCCGGTGAAGGGCGCCAGCGCGGTGCCGCTGATCGCCAAAGCCTCGGTGGCCTCCGACCGTTCGCTGATCCCGGCGGGCACCACGCTGCTGGCCGAAGTGCCGCTGCTGGACAACAAGGGTAAATTCACGGGAAAATACGAGATGCGCCTGATGGTCGCGCTCGACGTGGGCGGCGCCATCAAGGGCCAGCATTTTGACATGTATCAGGGCATCGGGCCGGAAGCCGGCCACTCGGCGGGGTATTACAACCACTATGGCCGCGTCTGGGTGCTGAAGAACAACGGCGGTGGCCAGTTGTTCAGCGCCAATCAGTCAAACGGCGGCGGTTCGTTGCTGGCCACCCGCTAAACGCATACGGCGTGAAAGAGTGACCCGCAAGGGCCGGATTTTCCGGCCCTTATCATTTGCATTACGAAGGTAATTAAAGCGTTATGAGCACAGCTTATTCGGAAGCCTATCTGCAGCGTTTCGGCGGCACGGCGCGGTTGTACGGCCAGCAGGCGCTGGCGGTGTTCGCGCAGGCGCACGTCTGCGTGATCGGCATCGGCGGCGTGGGTTCCTGGGCGGCTGAGGCACTGGCACGCACCGGCATCGGCGCCATCACCCTGATCGACATGGATGATGTCTGCGTCACCAATACCAACCGCCAGATCCACGCGTTGCGTCAGCATGTCGGGCAATCGAAAACCGAGGTAATGGCGGAGCGTATCCTGGCGATCAACCCGGAATGCCGGGTGACCTGCATCGACGATTTCCTCACCCCGGACAACGTCGCCGAGCTGCTGGACCAGAACTTCAGCTACGTCATCGACGCGATCGACAGCGTGCGGCCGAAGGCGGCGTTGTTGTCATACTGCCGCCGCTTCAAGATCCCGGTGGTGACCACCGGCGGCGCCGGCGGGCAGATTGACCCGACCAAGATTGAAGTGGCCGATCTGGCGAAAACCATCCAGGATCCGCTGGCCGCCAAGCTGCGCGAGCGGCTGAAGCACGATTTCAACGTGGTGAAAAACGGCAAGGGCAAGCTGGGTATCGACTGCGTCTTCTCCAGCGAGCCGCTGGTTTACCCGCAGCCGGACGGTTCGGTGTGCGCTTCACGCAGCACGGCGGAAGGGCCGAAAAGAATGGATTGCAGCGCGGGGTTCGGCGCGGCGACCATGGTCACCGCGACCTTCGGCTTCGTCGCCGTGTCGCACGCGCTGAAAAAGATGGTGGCGAAGGCGGCGCGTCAGGCGTAACGGGCGGCGATCGCCTTTACGGCGGCGGCCAACGCCGCCAGGCCGCTGGCGCGGGTGGCGCTCAGCTGCGCGCGCAATGCCAGGCGGTCGAACAGCGCCAGCGGATCCAATGCGGCGATCTGCTGCGGCGTTTTCCCTTCCACTTCGGTCAGCAGCACTGCCAACAGGCCGCGTACGATGCGGCCTTCGCTGTCGCCATAGAAGTGCAGCGTGCCGTCTTCCAGCAATTGGTGCCCCAACCAGACGCGGTTTTCACACCCGCTCAACGCCATTTCTTCACTGCGCAAAGCCTCCGGCAGCGGCGGCAGCCGTTTCGCGAGCATGATCAGCTGGCGGTAGCGGTCTTCCCACTGTTTCAGCGCGCTGAAGGTGGCGATCAACGCTTCGGCGGTGATCTCTCGGCCGAAAGGATGGGGGGCGAGCATAGTGTCTCCGGGAATCAAGTCAATCGGCCAGCAGATCGAGGGCGTGAGTCAACGCGCTGACCAGCGTATCGACGTCCTGTTGCGTATTGTAGGGGGCGAACGACGCGCGCAGCGTACCGCTGACGCCTAACGCCGCCATCAGCGGCTGCGCGCAGTGCTGGCCGGCGCGTAGCGCAATGCCTTGCTCCGCCAGCAGCGTGACGATGTCGCTGTGGTGTACGCCGGCGATATCGAACGCCAGCAGGCTGGAGCCGGAGCTGCGGAAGCTGCGAAAGCCCGGCAGCTGCGCCAACCGCTGCTCCGCCTGGTCCGCCAGCTCGCGGCTGTAGCGCTCTGCCGCCGCCATGTCCTGCTCGCTGAGCCAGGTGAGCGCCGCGGCCAAGCCCAGCACGCCGGCGATGTTCGGCGTGCCGGCTTCGAAGCAGTGCGGCGGTTTTTGCGGGGTAAAACCGTCGAACGACGCCTGGGTCAGCATCTTGCCGCCGCCTTGCCAGGGTGCCATCTGCGCCAGCAGCTCGGCTTTGCCGTACAGCGCGCCGATGCCGGTCGGGCCATACAGCTTGTGGCCGGAGAAGGCGTAGAAGTCGATGTCGAGCTGCTGGACGTCGGCCGGGCCGTGAACCACGCCCTGTGCGCCGTCGATCATCACGCGTGCGCCGGCGGCATGGGCCATCGCGATCGCTGGCGCCAGATCCGGGCAGCCGCCGGTGACGTTGGACATTTGCCCCAGCGCCAACAGGCGGGTTTTGTCGTTGAGCAGGGCGGGCAGCTGTGTCAAATCCGGCAACCGATTGGCGCCGATCGGCAGTTTCACCACCCGCGCGCCGGTTTGCTCCGCCACCATCAGCCAGGGGATCAGGTTGGCGTGGTGTTCCGCTTCGCTCACCAGAATTTCATCGCCCGGCTGCAGACGCGGACGCAGGTAGCTCTGCGCCACCAGGTTGATCGCCTCGGTGGTGCCGCGCGTCCAGACGATGTCGTCGGCCGACGGCGCATTGATTAACTGCGCCACCTGGCCGCGCGCCCGTTCGAAACGGGCGGTCAGATCCTGCGCCGCCCGATGCTGGCTGCGGTGCACAGTGGCGGCGTCATCGCGATAAAATTGTTGCGTGGCGTCGATCACCGCCTGCGGTTTCAGCGCGGTGGCGGCGCTGTCCAGATAGATACCGTCCTGCGCGAGCGCGGGAAACTGTTGGCGAAAAAGGCTGGGGTTAAAAGGCGTCATACCCTGATTGTCACTGGCTTGAGTCGATGGGTGATCCTGTCCTATTTTGCCGCCGGAGACAAGCGATCCCGCCTATTAGGACTTATCGCCTGGCAAAATTGGGAAAGTTTGTTATGCTATTAAATGTGCGCTTATTAATCGCATCTATACACATAAAAGGTATTTATCAGCATTTAAAACTAAAAAGGAGTCCTCAATGAAGAAAACAGCCGCAGTTCTCTCTGCCCTGATGCTTACGTTCACCCTGGCCGCCTGTTCCAGCAACTACGTGATGCATACCAATGACGGACGCACCATTGTCGCTGACGGCAAGCCTAAAGTGGACAACGATACCGGCATGATCAGCTATAAAGACGCCAATGGCGTCGAGCAGCAGATCAACCGCGCCGATGTGAAAGAGATGGTTGAAAGCAACCAGTAACCGTCAGGCAAAAAAAAGCACCGCAAGTTTTGCGGTGCTGCATAAAATCACTATGGACAGACAGGGTAAATGTACAGGAAGTGAAAAAACAGTAGCCTAGCTACCATGTCCGGAATCGCCGGACAATTTGCAAACACAACATCACAACCACAAGCCAAAAGTTCATCGGCGTCCTCGACACCCACTCCCTTTTCGTTCCGGCCCGGGAAGTGCCGCCACTATAGGTATTTGCTGGCGCATCCTCAACGGACAAATTATAATGGCTCGGATTAAAAAAACTAATGGCAATACGCCGTTAGCGCTTACCGATGGCTTGCCACACAAAGCCGCCCGATTTTCGGCGCCGAATCATTCGGATTAATGTTACACAAAAGTAGCTAATTTAATGTCTAAACGCTTACCTCCTCTCAATGCGCTGCGCGTGTTCGATGCGGCCGCTCGCCACCTGAGTTTCACCAAGGCGGCGGAAGAGCTGTTCGTGACCCAGGCCGCGGTGAGCCACCAGATCAAGTCGCTGGAGGACTTCCTCGGGCTGAAGCTGTTTCGCCGGCGCAATCGCTCGCTGCTGCTGACCGAAGAAGGCCAAAGTTATTACCTCGATATCAAGGAGATCTTCTCTTCGATCAACGAAGCGACACGCAAGCTGCAGGCGCGCAGCGCCAAGGGGGCATTGACCGTCAGCCTGCCGCCGAGCTTCGCCATTCAGTGGCTGGTGCCGCGCCTGTCCGGCTTTAACTCAGCTTATCCGGGGATCGACGTGCGCATCCAGGCGGTGGACCGCGAAGAGGACAAGCTGGCGGACGACGTCGACGTGGCGATTTTCTACGGCCGCGGCAACTGGCCGGGGCTGCGCGCCGAGCGCCTGTATGCGGAATATCTGCTGCCGGTGTGTTCGCCGAGCCTGCTGACCGGCGATCATCCGCTGAAAACCGCCGAGGATCTGGCTTATCATACGCTGCTGCATGACGTTTCACGCCGCGACTGGCTGGCCTATACGCGCCAATTGGGGTTGCAGCACATCAACGTGCAACAGGGGCCGATTTTCAGCCACAGCGCCATGGTGGTGCAGGCAGCGGTGCACGGCCAGGGCGTGGCGCTGGTGAACAACGTGATGGCGCAAACCGAGATTGAAGCCGGTCGCCTGGTGTGCCCGTTCAACGATGTGCTGGTCAGTAAAAACGCTTTTTATCTGGTATGTCATGACAGCCAGGCAGAACTGGGTAAAATAGCCGCCTTCCGGCAGTGGATCCTGGCGCGTGCCGCCAGCGAACAAGAGAAGTTCCGCTTCCGCTACGAACAATAAGGCCGGCCGCCGCCTTGCCGCGGCCGGTGATTTTTAATGGGATAGATCACGATGAGCAGCCGTTCCATGCTGGTTTTCGCCGCTATCAGCGGCTTTGTGTTTGTCGCGTTGGGCGCATTCGGCGCGCATGTGTTAAGCGGTACGCTCGGCGCCAACGAAATGGCCTGGATCCGCACCGGGCTTGAGTATCAGGGGTTCCACACCCTGGCCATTCTGGCGCTGGCGGTCGCAATGCAGCGCCGCGTGAGCCTGTGGTTTTACTGGAGCGGAGCGCTGTTGGCGTTCGGCACCGTGTTGTTCAGCGGCAGCCTCTATTGCCTGGCGCTGTCGCACCTGAAGGTCTGGGTATATATCACGCCGGTTGGCGGCGTGTGCTTCCTGATCGGCTGGATATTGATGTTGATTGGCGCTTTGCGTCTGAGGAAAAAGGCCGAGCGCCATGAATAAGATTGCGTTGTACTGCCGTCCCGGCTTCGAAAAAGAGTGTGCGGCGGAGATCACCGACAAAGCCGCCCAGCGGGAGATTTTCGGCTTTGCGCGGGTAAAAGAGCACAGCGGTTACGTGCTGTTCGAATGCTATCAGCCGGATGATGCTGACCGCCTGGCGCGGGAAATTCCGTTCCGTGAACTGATTTTTGCTCGCCAGATGATCGTGGTGGGCGAGCTGCTGCGCGATCTGCCGCCGGAAGATCGGGTATCGCCGATCGTCGGCATGTTGATCGGCGTGGTTGATCGCGGCGGCGAGCTGCGGGTGGAAGTGCCGGACACCAACGAAAGCAAAGAGCTGATGAAGTTCTGCCGCAAGCTGACGGTGCCGCTGCGCGCCGCGATGCGCGAGCAAAAGGTATTGATGGCGCGGGAGAACCCGACTCGCCCGGTGGTGCACGTGTTCTTCATCGCGCCGGGTTGCTGCTATGTCGGTTACTCCTACAGCAACAACAACTCGCCGTTCTACATGGGCATTCCGCGTCTGCGCTTCCCGGCCGATGCGCCGAGCCGTTCGACGCTGAAGCTGGAAGAAGCGTTTCACGTGTTCATCCCCGCCGATGAGTGGGACGAACGCCTGGCCAGCGGCATGCACGCGGTCGATCTGGGCGCTTGCCCGGGCGGCTGGACCTATCAGCTGGTGAAACGCAGCATGATGGTGCATTCGGTGGATAACGGCCCGATGGCGCCGAGCCTGATGGAAACCGGCCAGGTGACGCACCACCGCGCCGACGGCTTCAAGTTCGAGCCGAACAGCAGCAAGATCTACTGGCTGGTGTGCGACATGGTGGAGAAACCGGCGAAGGTGACCAGCCTGATGATTCAGTGGCTGCTGAAAGGCTGGTGCCGCGAAGCGATCTTTAACCTCAAGCTGCCGATGAAAAAGCGCTATGAGGAAGTGTCGCAAAACCTGATGAGTATCCGCGAAGCGCTGGGCGCTGCCGGCATCAGCGTCGAAGTGCATGCCAAGCAGCTGTATCACGACCGCGAAGAGATCACCGTACACGTGCGCCGCATGTGGTCGGCGGTGCCGGGCCGGCGCGACGAGCGCGATTAATCGCGTTAAGCTTGATGAAGGGCGCTGCTTGCAGCGCCCTTATTGTATCGGCAGGCGCAACTGCTGCAGGTTGCCGTCCAGCGACAGATCGGTGCGCAGCGTGGCGACGTGTTTGCTGACGTAGGCCAGCTCGCGGTGCTGCTCCAGCTTGCCGCGCCATTTCTCCGGCACCTTTTCCAGGTGCTGATAGAGCCCGTCCAGACTGCCCGACTGCTGCAACAGCAGCACGGCGGTTTTCGGCCCGATACCGGCCACGCCGGGGATCTTGCTGCTGCCGATCCCCGCCAGCCCCCAATAGTCCGGCAGTTGCTGCGGCTGTACGCCGAACTCCTGCTGCACGAAAGGCATATCCAGCCAGCGTTTCTGGAAGTAATCGCGGATCTGTACGTTCGGCGCCAATAGCTGGCAGTAGCCTTTGTCGGTGGAGACGATGGTCACCTGGTGGCCGCCGCCGGCGACCTTGGCCGCCAGCGTAGCCGCCAGATCGTCCGCTTCGTTGCCGGGAGAATGCCAGCTGGCGACGCCCAATTCGGCGAAGGCCTCGCGCAGCTGCGGCATCTCCTGCTGCAGGTTTTCCGGCATCGGCGAACGCCCGGCCTTGTAGTCCGGCAGAATTTGGTGGCGCCAGCTGTCGCTGCGATCGTCCTCGTCGAAGACCGCCACCGCGTGGGTCGGGCGGCTGTGTTGGATCAGCTGCTGCAGCGCGTGGTGGCAGGCATTGACGCAAGGGGAGCCCTGCACGGCGTGAATGCGGCGGATGAGGTTCAGGGCGTCGACAATCAGTAGGTGTATCATCATGGGCGGCAAGGTCAGAAAAAACAGGGCGGCTGTTACGCCGCCCGGGATTGAGGGTCAGGCTACGATTTCGTAGCAGGGCACATAGGCGCTGCCCGGTAGCTTCATGCGGTGCTGGGCGACAAAGCCCTGCAGCAGGCTGTCCATCTGCTTCATCATCTGCGGTTCGCCGTGCAGCTTGTACGGGCCGAACTGCTCGATGGCGTGGATGCCGTTTTCCTTCACGTTGCCGGCCACAATGCCGGAGAACGCGCGGCGCAGCGCGGCGGCCAATTGCTCCGGCGGCTGGTTCGGATACAGGTTGAGGTTCGCCATGTTCTCGTGGCTCGGCTCGAACGGCAGCTGCAGATCCGGCGCGATGCGGATCGACCAGTTGAAGCTGTAGGCGTCGCCGGTATTGCGGCGGTTTTCCTTCACCAGAGGCATGGCTTTTTTCATCTGCCGCGCCACTTCCGCCGGATCGTCGATGATGATGGTGTAATGGCGGCGCGCTTCGTCGCCCAGCGTGTTCATGATGAACTCGTCTAGCACGCGGAAGTAGTCGGCGCTTTCTTTCGGCCCGGTCAGAATCAGAGGCAGCACCTGTTCGCTGTTCTCCGGGTTCATCAGGATACCCAGCAGGTACAGCAGCTCTTCGGCGGTGCCGACGCCGCCCGGGAAGATGATGATGCCGTGCGCGATGCGCACGAAGGCTTCCAGGCGTTTTTCGATGTCCGGCATGATCACCAGCTCGTTGACCAGCGGGTTAGGCGGCTCGGCGGCGATGATCGACGGCTCGGTCATGCCGATGAAGCGGCTGTTACGGTAACGCTGCTGCGCGTGACCGACCGCTGCGCCTTTCATCGGCGCTTCCATGGCGCCCGGCCCGCAGCCGGTGCAGATGTTCAGCTCGCGCAGGCCCAGCTGGCTGCCGACCTTGCGCGCGTACAGGTATTCGTTTTCGTTGATCGAGTGGCCGCCCCAGCACACCACCATATTGGGATCTTCATCCAGATGCAGCGTGCGTGCATTGCGCAGGATCGAGAATACCAGGTTGGTGATGTGGGCCGAGTTTTCCAGGTTAAGGTGCTGGAAACGGCCGGCGCTGGCGATTTGGCCGTGCACGAACAGGATGTCGCGCAGCACGGCGAACAGGTTGGCCTGCAGCGAGCGGATGAGGCGGCCGTCGACGAACGCCTCTTCCGGCGGGTTGACCAGCTCCAGCTTCACCCCGCGCTCGCGGCGCAGCACGTTGATGTCGAAGGTTTCATAGCGCGACAGCAGCTGCTTGCTGTTGTCGGTCTGGCTGCCGGAGTTCAACACGGCCAGCGAACAGTTGCGGAACAGGCGGTACAGGTCGCTGCTGGCGGTGCGCTTCAGCATGTCTACTTCCAGCTGCGACAATAAATCCATAGAGCCAAGCGGGCTGATGTGTGTAATCAAGGTAACTCCTTTGCACCCGGTGCGGGGCAGTAGTAATCCATACGCAGCAAAACAGCATCTCGTTATGGTTGGCGTGCTGCGGCACAGCGGGCGCTCTGCCCGGCCGCAGCCTCGTTTTAACCTTACCGCCGTCCCTGTGCTTTTACCAACACAAACCGCTCGTTAGCTCAGTTGTTGAGCAATGTTTCGCACTTATTGGCGCGCCAGGCGGCCGTGCTCGGGGGCGAATTCGACGTTGCTGCGCCACGGGTTGATGTCCAGCCCGCCACGGCGGGTGTAGCGGGCGTAAACCGTCAGGCTTTGCGGCCGGCAATAGCGCATCAGATCGTTGAAGATGCGCTCGACGCACTGCTCGTGGAATTCGTTGTGGTGGCGGAAGGAGACCAGGTAGCGCAGCAGCGCTTCGCGATCGATCTTGCCGCCGCGGTAGCTTATCTGCACCGAGCCCCAGTCAGGTTGATGGGTGATCAGGCAGTTGGACTTCAGCAGATGGCTGACCAAGCGCTCTTCCACCACCTCTTCATCGGCGGCGTTCAGCAGGTAGTCGGCGTTGAACTCATAATTGTCGATGCGGATATCCTGCTGATCGATGCAGTCGCCGGCCAGGCGGGCGATCGGCGTGCCTTCCAACTGCTCGACGCTGAACAGGGTGACGCTCACCTCGCCCTGCGCGCAGGCGGACAGATCGCGCTCCAGCGTGCTGCGCACCGTTTCCCAATCGGCGAACGGGGTTTGGTTGAAGCTGTTGAGATACAGCTTGAAGCTTTTCGATTCGATCAGGTTCAGGCTGTCGGCGTTGAGGCTGATTTCACCGACAGCCACCTGCGGCAGTCCGTTGGCGTTCAGCCAGGAGAGCTCGTACAGCGTCCAGATGTCCGCGCCGTGGAAGGGCAGGTTATCGGGGTACAGCCCCAGCGGCTCGCGGTTCATGCTGCGCGGCACAGCCTGCAGCAGCGTGGCGTCGTAGCGGTCGCGGTAGGCGGTGGGTTTGCCCAGCGTCAGCCCCGACAGGGCCTGGTGGTCTTGATATGAGGACATCTGCTGTCACCTCGGTCAGAGATAGGTACAATGGCCGTCAGTTTAACGTATGCGAGAAAGAATATGGACCATGATGTATCGCACGCTCTGCGTGAATTCACTCAACGCTATGTCGAGTTGTGGCAGCATGAGCGCGGCCACGCGCCGGCCAGCCAAGCGCTGTACGGCGTGCCGTCGCCCTGCATCGTGGAGAACCGCGAGGACGAAGTGCTGTGGTTGCCGCAGCCTTTCGAACCGGCGGCGACGCTGGAGAAGGTAGAGGCCGCGCTGGAGCTGCGTTTGCAGCCGGACGCGCACCGTTTCTACACGCAGCAATATGCCGGCGACATGAGCGCGCAGTTCGGCGAGCATCGCCTGAGCCTGCTGCAGGTCTGGAGCGAAGAGGATTTTATCCGCCTGCAGGAAAACCTGATCGGTCATCTGGTGACGCAAAAACGCCTCAAGCTGTCGCCGACCCTCTTCCTGGCGACCACTGAATCTGAAATGACGATGGTGTCGTTGTGCAACGTCAGCGGTAACGTGGTGCTGGAACAGTTCGGCAGCGATAAGCGCACCCTTCTGGCGGCGACGCTGGGGAATTTCCTCGATGCGCTGCGCCCGGCGCTGGACTGAATCGCGACGGATTCGCCGTCGCCCGTGTGAGAGATCTCTCACACGGGCTGTGAGATATCGCTCTTAATTTTTCCCACCTTTCCCCAGGCTATGAGATTATTGTTATCCAGATCAATTGGTTAGAATTTCTTTAGGATAACTCTTAGTCTTAATTTAGTGTGAGACACCTCCCAAACCCTTGTGATTCCGGGGAATTTAAGCGATCTTATCGTTACCGGAACGGAACCGGCGGAGCAGGAAAGCATCAGGATGATGCAGCTTCAGGAAGAAGAAAGGGATGCGCTCAGGCAAGAGCGAAGGATGGCGTCAGGAGATGCCCAGGATGTTTCAGGATAGAAACCAGGGACACCTCCAGGACGGAGATTGAGAGCCGGCACGGGACTGTCGGCGGGTCAGGAAGGCTGAGGAACCGCGTCAGGACGATGCTGCAGGATGATGCAAGGATCACTTGGTCAGGATGGCCGCAGGAAAAGTTTTCAAGGATTGAGCAGGGAGCACACTGTGTAGCGGGATAGCTATAAAACGAACCGGGGGCACTGTTAACGCAGTGCCCCCAACTTTTTGTTTTATCCCGCCGCGCGGGCGCCCTGCCTTAATCCCTCTTCAGCATTAACCAATCGCGCCCAGCGTATCGCCTGCGCTCTGTTTTTTCGGCAGCAGGAACAGCGTGGCGTAGATATCCAGCAGGTAAATTGCCGCCAGCAGGCTGATGGCCGCGGTAAACGACACCTGCGTCACCAGCGCACCGATCACCAATGGCCCCAGGCCGCCGACGCCGCGCCCGAGATTGAACAGGATGTTCTGCGCGGTGGCGCGCGCCTGCACCGGATAGGTATCGGAAATCAATGCGCCGTAGCCGCCGATCATGCCGTTGACGAACATGCCCATTACGGCGCCGGCGAACAGCATCAGCATCGGATCGCTCAACTGGGCGTAGCCGATCACCATCACCACGGCGCCGATCTGATAAAGCACGAAGATCTTCCAGCGGGCGAAGCGATCGGCCAGCACGCCAAACAGCCAGATGCCGAACGTCATGCCGACCACCGTCACCGCCGTCCACAGGCCGGACTTGGTGAGCGAGAAGCCGAAGTTTTTCGCCAGGTAAGTCGGCATCCAGATCATCAGGCCGTAGTAGCCGAAGTTCTGCACCGAACAGAGAATGAAGATGCCGACGCTGGCTCTGCTGGTGGCGCGATCCTTAAACAGCAGGCGCAAACGCTGCAGGAAGGAGAGCGGTTGCCCAGCCTCTTTCTGTCGCACGAACGCCTCCGGCTCGCCCAGGGTGCGGCGGATCAGGAATGACGCCAGCGCCGGCAGCAGGCCGACCAAAAACATGCCGCGCCAGCCGATGTGTTCCAGCAGCAGCGGCGTCAGGAAGGCGGCCGCCAGTACGCCCAACTGCCAGCCCATGCCGACGTAAGCCGAAGCGCGGTTGCGCTTCTCTGCCGGCCAGGCTTCGGCGATCAGCGCCATGCCGATGCCGAATTCGCCGCCCAGCCCGATGCCCGCCAGGGTGCGATAGGCCAGCAGATCCCAATACCCTTGCGCCACGGCGCACAGGCCGGTGAACAGTGAAAACATCAGGATGGTGATCGTGAGTACCCGGATACGGCCGAAGCGATCGCTGAGGTGGCCGAAGATCACACCGCCCAGCACCGCGCCGATCAGCGTCCAGGTGACCAGTGAACCGGCGGCCGATGAGGTTAATCCCAATTCGATGCTGATGGCCGGCAGCATAAAGCCGAGGATCAGCAGGTCAAACCCGTCCATGGCATAACCGGTGACCGAAGCCAGCATGGCCTTACCGGGCGTCGCGTGGTTTTTTTTCTCTGTTATTACGGACATGAATCTTTATCTGTGTGGTGAACTCGGTGGGCCTATTGTGCCGCGCGGCGGCGAACGCCACCAGATAAAAACGGCGAGCTGTCTCAGGTGCGCCGAATTTGGGCTATAAAAATGCTATGCTTTGCCGCCTTTCAGCCAGCGCGCTGAATACCATGATGAAAAGAGATCGGGAATGCAGATGAGTATACATAACCAGGTGCGCCGCAGTTTGCAGGCGATTGAACAATCCATGCGCGATCTGGCGCTGTGGCAGGCCGCGCCGCCTGATCATGAGGCTTTCTCCAGCACCGAGCCGTTCTGCATCGACAGCATGTCGGCCGAAGCCTGGCTGCAGTGGGTGTTCTTGCCGCGCATGTATGCGTTGCTGGACGCCGAAGCGCCGTTGCCAACGCGCTTCGCCATCACGCCTTATTTCGAAGAGGCGCTGAAAGATCGTGAGCCGAGCAGCCTGCCGCTGCTGGTGCTGCTGCAACAGCTGGATTTGATGTTGAATAAAGAGCCGTAATTCCCCGGCGGCGCGCAGATTTTTGCCGCCCGGCAGTGTAGAGTACTCGCGCGGATGCCGGGCAGGAGAGCCGACGGCGTCTTTCGGCTCGGTTGAACCGCGGCGGTTGACCGGGGCTGCATTAGGATGATGAGGTGCTGCAATAATGGATTTATTAAGGTTTATCCTGCGTTTGCCTTTTACCCTGGTTAAGGGCGTTTGTCGCCTGCTCGGTGGGGCGTTGTCGCTGTTGGGGCGGTTGCTGAGACCGCTGGTCGGCAACCTCAGCTGGCGTGCGCCGGCCTGGTGGGCTGCGCTGCCGCGCGGTTTTTTGCGGCTCGAAAGCGGCGTGGATAAACACCCGAAAGCGATTGGTCTGGGCCTGCTGCTGTTGGCTGGTGCCGCAGGCGGCGCGTTTTACGGCTGGCACTGGTGGCAAAACCGGCCTCAGCCTATCGAGCCTGCGCCGATGGTAGTCCAAGAGGTCAGCGCCGCGCTGGCCAACCCCGAGCCGATAGATTACGCCGCCGCCCGGCTGGCGCCGCAAACGGTGAGCCTGACCTTCAGCGGGTCGGTCGCGCCGATCGCCGAAGTGGGTAAAACCGTGAGCGCCGGCATCATTCTGAAGCCGACGGCGGAAGGCCAATGGGCGTGGAGCAATGAGTCGACGCTGGTGTTCACGCCGAAAAAACCGCTGCCGATGGGCGCGAAATATGACGTGACCCTCGAGCCCGCCACGTTGCTGGCGCCGCAGGTCAAGCTCGCCAAAACCCGTTATGCCTTCACCGTGCCCGCGTTTGATTACCGTCTGGGGCAGGCCGAGTATTACCGCGATCCGCAAGATGTGCAGAAACGTAGCGCGATTTTCAATTTGCAGTTCAATGCACCGGTTGACGTCGCCAGCATTGAAAAACAGATTTCGTTGGGATTGAAAGAAGGCAACACTTCCTCCGAGAAAAAGCTGAACTTCTCTCTGGTCTATGACGAGAAAAAACTGAACGCTTGGGTGCATTCCGAGCCGCTGCAGGCGCTGGATCAGGGCGGCGCAGTGCATCTGACCGTCGGTAAGGGCGTTAAATCGACGGCGGCCGGCAATGCGGTCGAAGAGGCGAAAAACAACTGGGTCAAAGTCCCGACGCTGTACAGCCTGGCGTTGAGCGACGCCAGCGCTCAGGTGGTGGACACCGACGGCGGCCAAGGGCAGCGTGCGCTGGTGGTCGGCTTCAGCGATGCGGTGAAAGATAAAGAGCTGGCGCGGGCCACCAAAGCCTGGCTGCTGCCGCAGCACGATCCGAGCGATGCCGAAGCCGCCAACGATGCCGAAGATTTCTATCAATGGACGGTCGACAGCGTCGGTAAAAACGTGCTGGCGCAGGCGACGGCATTGCCATTGACGCTTAACGAGGCTGAAGAGGCCTACCAGCCGCAGTTCAGCTTCCGCTTTGAAGCCCCGGCGCATCGCTTCGTGCTGATCGAGATAGACAACCAGCTGGTTTCCGTCGGCGGTTACAAAATGCCGAAGAAGGTTTATCGGGTGGTCGAAGTGCCGGAGTTCCCGAAATCGCTGCAGTTCATGTCCGCAGGCTCGCTGCTGTCGGTCAACGGTGACAAACAGATCAGCGTGGCGGCGCGCAACGTGGCGGGCCTGCGGCTGGACATCAAGCGGGTGATCCCGAGCCAGCTGCAGCACATCGTCTCCTTCAAAAGCCGGGAGTACTCGTCCACGGAATTCAACCGGCTCAACGACGAATATTTCACCGAGCATTTCAAATACCAGACGGCGCTCAACAACGAGCGGCCGGGCGAAGTGAACTATCAGGGCATCGATCTCTCCCGTTATCTCTCCACCAACGCCAGTTCCCATCGCGGAGTGTTCCTGCTGACGCTGTCTGAATGGCAGCCGAACCGAAAACCGGCGGCGGAAGAGGCGGGCGCCGAGCCAGAACAGGAACCGGACGAGAGCACCGGGGATGATCAGCCCGACGTCGGCGATTCGCGCTTTGTGGTGGTGACCGATCTGGGCATTGTCGCCAAGAGCTCGCAGGATAAGACGCGCGACGTCTTCGTGCAGTCGATTCAAAGCGGCGCGCCGGTCAGCGGCGCCAACGTGTCGGTAGTGGCCAAAAACGGCGTGACGCTGCTCAGCCAAACCACCGGGGCCGACGGCCACGTGCGTTTCCCGGCGCTCGACGTGTACACCCACGAGCGCCAGCCGGTGATGTTCCTGGTGGAAAAGGAAGGGGATGTCTCCTTCCTGCCGACCGGCAGCTATAACGATCGCGGGCTGGACTTCTCGCGCTTCGACGTCGCCGGTGAACAAACGCCGACCGATCCGCGTACGCTCGGCAGCTACCTGTTCTCCGATCGCGGCGTTTATCGACCGGGGGATACTTTCAATATTGGCCTGATCACCCGCGCCGCCGACTGGCGCGTTGGTCTGGCCGGCGTGCCGGTGCGCGCCGAAGTCCGCGATCCGCGCGACAAGCTGATGACCACCGTGCCGCTGACGCTGGGCGCCAGCGGTTTCAACGAGCTGAGCTATACCACCGATGAAAACTCGCCCACCGGCGAGTGGAACGTCTATCTGTATCTGATCGGCAAAAACAACGATACCTCCACGCTGCTCGGCCATACCGCGGTCAATGTGAAGGAGTTCGAGCCGGATCAGCTGAAAGTGAAGCTGGCGCTGACGCCGAATCGCCAGCAAGGCTGGGTCAAACCGTCCGAGCTGAAGGCCAGCATCGATGTGCAGAACCTGTTCGGTACTCCGGCGCAGGATCGCCGCGTGACCACCAGGCTGACGCTGCGGCCGATGTATCCGAGCTTCGATCGCTTCCCGGATTATGCGTTCTATGAAAACCGGCAAAACAGCGACGGGTTCGAAACCGAGCTGGAAGATCGCACCACCGATGAGCACGGCGTGGCTGAGATACCGCTCGATCTGAAATCCTACGCCGACGCTACTTATCAGCTGCAGCTGCTGTCGGAGGCGTTCGTCGCCGGCGGCGGGCGCTCGGTGGCGGCTACCGCCCGTACGTTGGTTTCCCCTTACGATTACCTGATTGGGGTGCAGGCGGACGGCGATCTGGGCTACATCAACCGCGACGCGGAGCGGCATCTGAACGTGATCGCCATCGATCCGGACCTGAAACAGATCGCCATGCCGAACCTGAAGCAGGTGTTGATCGAACAGAAATACATTTCGGTGCTGACCAAACAGGATTCGGGCGTTTACAAATACCAGTCGAAGATGAAGGAAGTGCAGCTGTCGGAACAGCCGCTGGCGCTGAGCGAGCAGGGCGCGGATCTGCGGCTGGCGACCGATAAGCCGGGCGATTTCGTGCTGGTGATTGAAGATGCGCAGGGCAAGACGCTCAACCGCGTTGCCTACAGCGTGGCAGGCAACGCCAACCTGAGCCGTTCGCTGGATCGCAACGCCGAACTGAAGCTGAAACTGAACCAGGCGGAATATCAGCCGGGCGAGGAGATCGAGGTGGCGATCAACGCGCCTTATACCGGTAGCGGTTTGATCACCATCGAGAAGGACAAGGTTTACGCCTGGCAGTGGTTCCACACCGACACCACCAGCTCGGTGCAGAAGATCCGCGTACCGGCCGGCATGGAGGGCAACGGCTACATCAACGTTCAGTTCGTGCGCGATATCAACTCCAGCGAAATCTTCATGAGCCCGCTGAGCTATGGCGTGATGCCGTTCAAGATCAGCACCAAGGCGCGCCAAAACAGCCTTGAGGTGACGGCGCCGGAGGTCATCAAGCCGGGTGAAAACCTGACGATGACGGTCAAGACCGACGCGCCGCAGCAGGTGGCGCTGTTTGCCGTCGATGAGGGCATTCTGCAGGTGGCGCGTTACCGCCTGAAGGATCCGCTGGAGTTCTTCTTCAGCAAGCGCGAACTGAACGTGAGCAGCGCCCAGATCCTCGACCTGATCCTGCCGGAGTTCAGCAAGCTGATGGCGCTGACCGCGGCGCCGGGCGGCGACGCGGGCGAAGGGCTGGATCTCAACCTCAACCCGTTCAAGCGCAAGCGCGACAAGCCGGTGGCCTATTGGTCCGGCATTATCGAGGTCAGCGGCGAGAAGCAGTTCGTCTACCCCGTACCGGACTACTTTAACGGCAAGATCCGCGTGATGGCGATTTCGGTGACGCCGGAGAAAATCGGCAAGGCGCAAACCGCCGCCACGGTGCGCGACAACTTCATCATGACGCCGAATGTGCCGGCAATGGTGGCGCCGGGCGACGAGTTCGACGTCAGCGTGGGCGTCAGCAACAACCTCGAAGGGCTGAACGGCCAGTCGGTGGCCATCAACGTTCTGTTGACGCCGCCACCGCAGTTGGAGGTGGTGGGCAGCGCGACGCAAAGCCTGACGCTGGCGGAAAAACGCGAAGGCGTGATCGCTTTCCGTCTGCGCGCCAAATCCGTGCTGGGCGATGCGCCACTGGTGTTCGACGCCCGTTACGGCGACCAGGCCAGCCGCCGCACCGTCAGCACCTCGGTGCGGCCGGCGGCGCCATACCGTACCCAGTCGGTGATGGGGCGGATGGGCGGCAGCAGCCAGAACGTCGATGGCCTGCGCCAGATGTTCGATGCTTTCGCGCAGCGCAGGGCGGCTGTGTCGAATTCGCCGCTGGTGCTGACCAGCGGGCTGGCGCAATACCTGGCGGATTATCCGTATTACTGTTCCGAGCAGATCGTCAGCCGCTCCATTCCGCTGATGCTGCAGAGCCGCCACCCAGAGATGAAAAGCAGCCTAAGCCAGGCGGAAGTCAGCAAGCAGCTGCGCAACCTGCTTGGCGTGCTGCGCGCCCGCCAGAACGACAGCGGAGCGATCGGCGCCTGGCGTTCGTCGCCGGATGCCGATCCTTTCGTCACGCCTTATGTAGTGCAGTATTTGCTCGAAGCCAAAGCGGCGGGCTACGCCCTGCCAGAAGGCATGCTGGACGAGGCCAACGGCGCATTGCGCGAACTGGCGGCCAGCGGATTCGACGATCTGTATCTGCTGCGCCTGCGCAGCTGGGCGGTTTACCTGCTGACGCTGCAGGGCGAGGTGACCACCAACTCGCTGGCGGCGGTGCAGGATACGCTGCAAAAACGCTATGGCGAAGGGTGGAAAACCGATCTGAGCGCGCTGTATCTGGCCTCTTCCTATCGCCTGTTGAAGATGGACGACGAAGCCGCCGCGTTGCTGCAACCGAGCTGGCAGCAACTGAGCAAGGCGTATGACAGCGCCTGGTGGACGCAGAATTATTTCGATCCGCTGGTGCAGGATGCGACTCGGCTGTATCTGATTACCCGTCACTTCCCGGAGAAGGTGGCGTCGATCCCGCCGCAGGTGCTGGAGAATATGGTCAAGGCGCTGAAAGAAGAGCGTTACACTACCTACTCTTCCGCGATGAGCATTCTGGCGCTGGAAAGCTATTCGACCCAGGTGGCGGCGCAATCCGCCAACGCGGACGCCTTGGGCATCGTGCAGGTAGGCAAAACCGGCGGTGAGCCGCAGCGCATCAGTGAGCTGCAGGGGTTGTTCGTGCAGGGGCAGTTCAACGCCGATGCAACCGCGGTGCGCTTCACCAACGGCGGCAATGCGCCGGCCTGGTATGTGGTGACGCAGGCCGGTTACGATCTGAATGCGCCGCAAAAAGCGCTGTCGCGCGGGATTGAGATCGTCCGCGATTACACCGACGAGCAGGGCAAACCGGTGACGCAGGTGACGCTGGGGCAGAAGATCAACGTCCATCTGAAGGTGCGCGCCAACTCGAAAGAGGGGCAGAGCAACCTGGCGATCGTCGATCTGCTGCCGGGCGGGTTCGAAGTGGTGCAGCAGACGCCGCCGGAGCCGGCCGATGCCGGCGAGGAGAGTGACGATCGCGGCGGTTGGCAGTCGCCGCTGGCCGCTACCGGCTCCACCTGGGCGCCGGATTACAGCGATATCCGTGAAGATCGGGTAATTATCTACGGCAGCGCCGGCACCGAGGTGCAGGAGTTCGTCTATCAGATCAAGGCCACCAATACCGGCAGCTTTATTATTCCACCGGCCTATGGCGAAGCCATGTATGACCGAGAAGTGCAGGCCATGTCGGCCGGTGGCGGCAAGCTGGTGGTGGTGCCGGCGGGCAACGACTAGGCCGGATCCGGCGCCAGGCCAGCGTCTGGCACCGGGGTGATGAGAACGTATGAAGATCCTGACTGGGCGCGTGCTGCAAAACGGCTTGATGGCGGCGTTTTTACTGGCGCTGCTGTTGACCGCGATTCGGCTGTGGCCGCATCCGCCCCTGTGGCAGGGGCTGCCGCAGTCTTCCGTCTATTACGACAGGCATGGCGCGCTGCTGCGCATCACCCTGGCCAACGACGATCGCTACCGGCTGTGGACCCCGCTGGAGCAGGTGTCACCGCTGGCGGTACGCGGGCTGCTGCTGCACGAAGACCGCTGGTTCTACTACAACCCCGGCTTTAACCCCGTCAGCCTGATGCGCGGCTTCTGGCGCAGCTATGTCGCCGGCGGCAAAATGCAGGGCGGGTCGACCATCAGCATGCAGCTGGCGCGCATGCGCTGGCATCTCAATACCCGTACGCCGGGCGGCAAGGTGCTGCAGGTGCTGCACGCGGTGCAACTGGAGCTCAGTTACTCCAAGCGCGATATCCTGGAAGCCTATCTGAATTACGCCCCCTATGGCCGCAACATCGAAAGCATCGGCGCCGCCAGCCTGATCTATTTCGCCAAGTCGCCGAAGGATTTGACCTTGCCGGAGGCGCTGACGCTGGCGGTGCTGCCGCAGTCGCCCAGCTACCGTCTGGAGCCGAAAACCGGCGTGCTAGGCGCTGCGTTGACGCAGGCGCGTAACCGTCTGTTCCAGCGCTGGCGGCAGGTTTACCCCACCGACGCCAGCCAGCAAACGCTGTTCCGCCTGCCGCTGGCGCTGCGGCAGCCTGAGCAAGTACCCTATATCGCGCCGCACTTTATCGAACAGCTACGCCAGCAGACGCAGCAACTGGTGCAGCGCGATACGCGCGTCGACACCACGCTGGACGCCGGGTTGCAGCGGCTGATCGAACGGCAGGTCAACGCGTTTATCGCCCGCAACCGCAGCCGCGGCATTCAAAACGCCGCGGTGCTGTTGGTAGACAGCCGCGATATGGGGGTGCGCGCGCTGGTGGGATCGGCGGACTATTACAACCGTCCAATCCAGGGGCAGGTGAACGGCACCAACGCCAAGCGTTCGCCGGGATCGACACTGAAGCCATTCATCTACGCGCTGGGTATGGAGCAGGGCGTGCTGCATCCGATGACCATCCTGAAAGACGTGCCTTCGTCGTTCGGCGCCTATGCGCCGGAAAACTTCGACCGGCGCTTTCTCGGCCCGGTGACCGCCACCGATGCGCTGAATTTCAGCCGCAACATTCCGGCGGTGTATGTCGCCTCGCAGCTACGCCAGCCGACCTTTTATCAGTTTTTGCGTCTGACCGGCGTGGCCAATATGGCCAGCGAGAGCCACTACGGGCTGTCGCTGGTGCTGGGCGGTGGTGAGGTGACGGCGCAGGAATTGGCGAAGCTGTACGCGCTGCTGGCGAACCGCGGCGAGCTGCGGCCGCTTCGCATGCAGCTGAACGAGGTCGAATCGACGCCGGTGCGGCTGCTGAGCGAGGAGGCCAGTTTCATCACGCTGGATATGCTGCGCCAGCACCGGCGGCCGGGCGATACGCTGGCACAGCGTTCTTCATCGCTGCCGGTGTACTGGAAGACTGGCACCTCCTGGGGCTTTCGCGACGCCTGGAGCGTCGGGATTTTCGGCCCTTACGTGCTGGTGGTGTGGGAGGGCAATTTCGACGGGCGCGGCAACAATGCGTTGGTCGGCGCCGAGGCCGCCGCACCGCTGTTCTTCAACATCATCGACAGCGTCAACGCCAGTTACCCCGGCCTGCGGGAACCGAAGCACCCGTTCCCCCAACGGCTGCGGCGGGTGGACATTTGCCTCGCCAGCGGCGATCTGCCAACGCCGTGGTGCCAACAGAAGGGCAAGACCTGGTTTATTCCCGGCAAGTCGCCGATCAAGGTCGACAGCGTCTATCGGCCGGTGGTGCTGGATATTCACAGCGGCGAGGTCGTTTGCCCACCGTATGACGCGGCGCAGACCCGCACCGAAATCTTTGAGTTCTGGCCTTCCGATCTGGCCAACGTCTTCGCTCAGGCCGGGTTGCCTAAGCGCACGCCGCCGGTCAACCGCTGCAAGGACAACGGCATCGCCGTCGGCGGCAACGCGCCGCGCATCACTTCGCCGCTGAAAAATACCACCTATACCTTGCGCCAGTCGCAGCAGGGACGGGACAAAATCGCCTTCAATGCGGTGACGGACGCCGACAGCAAAACGGTGTACTGGTTCGTCGACGATATCTATCTCGGCAGCAGCGCCAGCAAAAAGCCGATCGACTGGCGGCCGATAAACAACGGGCGCTACCGCATTCGGGCGGTGGACGATCGCGGCCGCGCCGATACGCGGCTGGTAACCATCGAATGGGTGAACTAGCGCTGAGCCGCACGCCTGTTATACTCGCGCCCGAAACGGCTATTTACCTGGGAAAGCGATGTGATTGAGATTTTGTATCAGGATGAACACCTGGTGGCGGTGAACAAACCGTCGGGCTGGTTGGTACACCGCAGTTGGCTGGATCGTCATGAAACACGCTTTATGATGCAAACGGTGCGCGATCAGCTCGGGCAGCACGTCTTTACCGTGCACCGTCTCGATCGCCCGACGTCCGGCGTGCTGCTGATGGCGCTCTCCAGCGAGGTGGCGCGCCTGCTGTCTCTGCAGTTCGAGCAGCATCAGGTGCAGAAAACCTACCATGCGGTGGTGCGCGGTTATGTGCGGGAGGGGGCGACCCTCGACTACCCGCTGACGGCGGAGCTGGACAAAATCGCCGATAAACATGCCGATGCCGATAAGGGGCCGCAGCCGGCGGTGACGCACTACCGTCCGTTGGCGCAGGTAGAGATGCCGGTGGCCGTCGGCCGCTACGACAGCGCGCGGTATAGCCTGGTGGAGCTGCAGCCGGAAACCGGCCGCAAGCACCAGCTGCGACGCCACATGGCGCATCTTCGCCATCCGATCATCGGCGACAGCAAGCACGGCGATCTGCGGCAGAACCGCGGTATGGCGCAGCATTTCGGCTGCCCGCGCCTGATGCTGCACGCCAGCCATCTGCAGCTGACGCACCCGGTGACCGGCGAGCCGCTGCGGGTGACGGCGCGCTGGGGCGAAGACTGGCAAGGGGTGATGACGCAGTTCGGTTGGGCGGGGCTATTCCCTGAACTTGCCGGGGTTGAGTTTAGCGCGGCTAACGGTCAGGATAGCTGACAATTTTTAAAGGTAATGAAGGGAGTAGGAGCCATGGCTCAGGTTGGTATCTTCGTGGGAACGGTCTACGGCAATTCGCTGCTGGTGGCGGAAGAAGCGCAAAACATCCTCAGCGAGCAGGGCCATGAGGTCAAACTGTTCGAAGAGGGCACGCTGGAGGCCTGGCAGTTTTATCGCCAGCACTACGCGCTGGTGATCACCTCCACCACCGGGCAGGGCGATCTGCCGGACAGCATCGCGCCGCTGTTCCACGCCATTCGCGATCAGGTCGGCTACCAGCCGGAGCTGCGTTATGGGCTGATCGCCCTCGGCGACAGCAGCTATGACAACTTCTGCGGCGCCGGGCGCGCGTTCGACGCGCTGTTGCAAGAGCAGGGCGCCACCCGCGTTAGCGAAGTGCTGGAGATCGATGCGATGGAACAGCCGGAGCCGGAAGTGGCCGCCTGTCCGTGGGTCGAGCAGTGGGGCACGCTGCTGCAATCGTAAAGTAAAAAGGCGCCGCGAAAGGGCGCCTTGACGATGATGCGGATCAACCGATCCGCATTACTTGCCGCGGGTGAGTTTTTCCAGATCGGCTTCGATCTCGGCAATCTTGTGCGACACCACGCCTTCGAGATGGCGCAGGTCGTCGAGGATTTTACGTTTCAGATCCACTTCCACCTGATCGCGCTGGCAAAGCTGATCCAGTTCGTCGATCACGTAACGCAGGTTCGGGTTGATCTCGTGAATTTCCTTGTAGCCCTGGCCGGCGTTGTCCGCCACCACGGTTTTACGCTGACGCGGGTACTTGAACTTCACGCTCTTGGCGAAGAACTCGCCCTTGTCCTTGCGGAAATAGATCTTGAGGATGTCGTTGTTGGCCTCTTGACGCAGGCTATAGCGATCGACGTCTTCCGGTTGATTGATGCCCAAACTCTTCAAGTTATCGTACATACTGCGCCCTCTTTAGATGTGATCGTTATATTCCACGACTGCAATTATGGCGGAAAGCGAGATCTGCGACTGTGACTGCCAGCGAAACGCAGACAAAAAAATAGCGGGTGAATCACCCGCTATTTCAATTTAGTCGATAGTACGCAATAACTCATTAATGCCGACTTTACCGCGCGTTTTGGCGTCGACTTTCTTGACGATCACCGCGCAGTACAGGCTGTAAGAACCGTCTTTCGAAGGCAGGTTGCCGGAAACCACCACCGAACCCGCCGGTACGCGGCCGTAATGGATTTCGCCGGTCTCGCGGTCATAGATGCGGGTGCTCTGGCCGAGGTATACGCCCATCGAAATCACCGAGCCTTCTTCCACGATCACGCCTTCCACCACTTCGGAGCGCGCGCCGATGAAGCAGTTGTCTTCGATGATGGTCGGGTTGGCCTGCAGCGGCTCCAGCACGCCGCCGATGCCGACGCCGCCGGACAGGTGAACGTTTTTGCCGATCTGAGCGCAAGAACCGACGGTGGCCCAGGTGTCGACCATTGTGCCTTCGTCGACGTAGGCGCCGATGTTAACGTAAGACGGCATCAGCACGGTGTTGCGAGCGATGAACGCGCCCTGGCGCACGGTGGCCGGCGGCACGACGCGGAAACCTTCCTTCTGGAAGCGCGCTTCGTCGTAGTCGGCGAACTTCATCGGCACCTTGTCGTAGTAGCGGGTTTCCGCGCCGTCCATCACCTTGTTGTCGTTGATGCGGAAAGAGAGCAGCACGGCTTTCTTCAGCCACTGATGGGTGACCCATTGACCGTCGATCTTCTCGGCGACGCGCAGGGCGCCGCTGTCCAGCAGGCCGATCACCTGGTTTACCGCTTCGCGCGTTACGGTGTCTACGTTCGCCGGGGTGATGTCCGCACGGCGCTCGAAGGCGCTTTCAATAACGTTCTGTAATTGCTGCATGCTGTTCTCTTTCCTGATGTTGTCGGTAAAAAGTTACTTGTATCACATTTTATCGTTTGGGGTGAGGGCCTCTGTCAACCGTAGCTCCAACTTTCTGCGCGTTTCTTGGTCGAGTGCGCGCCGCTCGCCGTCGGCCAGGATAAACAAATCCTCGACCCGCTCGCCGATGGTGGAAATGCGCGCGCCGTGCAGCGACAGCCCCAGGTCGGCGAACACTTCGCCCACCCGCGCCAGCAGGCCGGGCTGGTCGAGCGCGGTCAGCTCCAGGTAGCTGCGACGGTCGGTATGGGTCGGCAGGAAAGTGACCTCGGTCGGCACGCTGAAGTGACGCAGCTTGGAAGAGGGCCGGCGCACGCGCGGTGGCTGATACTCCCGCTGGGTGATGGCCTGCAGCAGCGCCTGGCGGATCGCCGCGTGGCGATCCTGCGCCAGCGGGCTGCCGTCCGGCTCCAGCACGATAAAGGTGTCCATCGCCATACCGTCGCGGTTGGTGAAGATCTGGGCGTCGTGCACGCTCAGATTGCGGCGATCCATTTCCCCGGCGACGGCGGCGAACAGATAAGGACGGTCCGGGCTCCAGATGAAGATCTCGGTGCCGCCGCGCGTCGCCTGGCGGCTGACCAGCACCAGCGGCTGGGTGGAATCGTGGGCCAGCAGGTGGCGGGCGTGCCACGCCAGCTGATTTGGCGAGTGGCGCAGGAAATAGTCGGCGCGGCAGCGGCTCCAGATGCGGTGCAGCGCCTCTTCGTCGATGTTGTCCATGCGCAGCAGCGCCAGCGCCTGCAGGCGGTGGTGGCGCACGCGTTCGCGCAGATCGGGGCTGTTCTGCATGCCGCGGCGCAGCTGTTTCTCGGTGGCGAAATACAGCTCGCGCAACAGGCTCTGCTTCCAGCTGTTCCACAGGGTTTCGTTGGTGGCGCAGATATCCGCCACCGTCAGACACACCAGATAGCGCAGGCGGGTTTCGCTCTGCACTTCGCTGCTGAACTGCTGAATCACCGTCGGATCCTGGATATCGCGGCGCTGCGCGGTGACCGACATCAGCAGGTGGCAGCGCACCAGCCAGGCTACCAGTTGGGTTTCTCGCGAGTTGAGGCCGTGCAGTTCGGCGAATTCCACCACGTCTTCCGCGCCGAGGAGCGAGTGATCGCCGCCGCGCCCTTTGGCGATATCGTGGAACAGTGCTGCCAACAGTAATAATTCCGGGTGCGGCAGGCGCGGGTACAGCTCCACGCACAGCGGATGGCGCGGCCGGGTTTGCGCATCGGCGAAGCTCTCCAGCTTCTGCAGCACGCGGATGGTGTGTTCATCGACGGTATAGGCGTGGAACAGGTCGAACTGCATCTGCCCGACGATCTTGCCCCACTGCGGCATATAGGCCCACAGCACGCTGTGACGGTGCATCGGCACCAGCGCGCGCGACACCGCGCCGGGGTGGCGCAGGATGGCCATAAACAGATCGCGCGCTTCCGGAATGGTGCACAGCGGCTGTTTCAGATGGCGGCGCGCGTGGCGCAGCTGGCGCACGGTGGTGGAGTAAATGCCCTTGATTTCGCGGTTGCGCACCATCAGGTAGAACATGCGCATGATGGCTTGCGGCTCGCGGATAAACAGCGTTTCGTCGCGCAGATCGATCAGATCGCCACGCAGCTGGAAATCGTCGTTCAGCGGGCGCGGCTTCTCGGTGGCGTCCAGCGCCAGGATGGCCTCGTCGAACAGCTGCAGCAGCATGTGGTTCAGCTCGCTGACGCGCCGCGTCATGCGGTAGAAGTCTTTCATCATGCGCTCGACCGGCTCGTTGCCTTCGCCTTCATAGCGCAGCAGCTGCGCGACGCTGAGCTGCCGATCAAACAGCAGGCGGTTGTCGTAACGCGGCAGCACCAGGTGCAGCGCGAAGCGGATGCGCCACAGGAAGCTCTGGCACTCGTTCAGCTCGTTGCGCTCGGCCTGGGTGAGGAAACCGAAGCCGACCATTTCGTCCAGCGAGGTGGCGCCGAAGTGGCGGCGCGCCACCCACAGCAGCGTGTGGATGTCACGCAGGCCGCCGGGGCTGCTTTTGATATCCGGCTCTAGGTTATAGCTGGTGCCGTGGTAGCGCTGGTGGCGCTCCTGCTGCTCGTTGATCTTGGCGTGGAAAAACTGCGGTGAAGGCCAGAAGCCGTCGCTGAAGATATGTTTTTGCATCTGCAGAAACAGCGCGACGTCGCCGCAGATCATGCGCGATTCGATCAGGTTGGTGGCCACGGTCAGATCCGCCAGCCCTTCCAACAGGCATTCTTCCAGGGTGCGTACGCTGTGGCCCACCTCCAGCTTGAGATCCCACAGAAGGGTGATGAATTCGCCTACCCGCTGCGACTGTTGCTCCGTCAGCCGGCGCTGGCTGAGCACCAGAACGTCGATGTCCGACAGCGGGTGCAGTTCGCCGCGGCCATAGCCGCCGACCGCCACCAGCGCAGTTTCCGGGATATCTTCGAAGCCGTAGAAGGTCCACAGCCGGCGCAGCAGGCGATCGATGAAGTCGCTGCGCGCCGCCACCAGGCTTTCGGCGCTGGATCCGGCGTCGAACGCCGCTGCCAGCCACAGCTGGAACTGCTCCAGCCGCTGTTTCAGCTCCGGACAGGTGAGCTCGTCGTCGCCGTAGGCGCTGGGAGAGACGGGTGGCATCGGCACGGCCGGGGCCGCCTGTTGAAGGAGATTGTCAGACATAGTGCGCAGCCCATAAAAAAGGCCGGCAAAAGCCGGCCTGGTGATATTCTGCACGCGGCGTTCGCCGCGGTGCTTACATCTCGTGCGTAATGATGTTGGGGATGGTGTCATCCTTGCGCAACGTCATTATCTCGCAGCCGTTATCAGTGACCACAATAGTATGCTCATACTGCGCCGACAAGCTGCGATCTTTGGTTTTTACCGTCCAGCCGTCTTTCATGGTGCGGATGCGGTAGTCACCGGCGTTGACCATCGGTTCGATGGTGAAAGCCATGCCCGCCTGCAGCACCACGCCGCCGTCGTCGGCGTCATAGTGCAGCACCTGCGGTTCTTCGTGGAACACTTCGCCGATGCCGTGGCCGCAGTACTCGCGTACCACGGAGAACTTCTCGGCTTCGACGAATTGCTGGATAGCCTTGCCCAGGGTGCGCAGGCGGATGCCCGGCTTGACCATCTTCAGCGCCAGATACAGGCTTTCCTGAGTGACGCGGCACAGGCGCTCGCCCAGAATGGTCGGTTTGCCGACGATGAACATCTTCGAGGTGTCGCCGTGGAAGCCGTCTTTAATCACGGTCACGTCGATATTGACGATGTCGCCGTCTTTCAGCGTTTTATCGTCGCTCGGGATGCCGTGGCACACCACTTCGTTCACCGAGATGCACACGGATTTCGGGAAGCCGTGGTAGCCGAGGCAGGCGGAGATGGCCTGCTGCTCGTTGGTGATGTACTCGTGACAGATACGGTCCAGCTCGCCGGTGGTCACGCCAGGTTTGACGTGCGGCTCGATGATTTCCAGCACTTCGGCGGCCAGGCGGCCGGCCACGCGCATTTTTTGGATGTCATCAGGTGTTTTAATTGAGATTGCCATGAAATTCGTCCGCAGGTGTCGTTATCGTCGACAATAAGAAGCAGTGACTTATGGTATCAGCCCGGCCGGAGGCTGCCAAATTTCATTTCCCGATGCCCGGCGCAAAGCAACAAAAGTTGGTGTCGGCAGCGGGTTTATGGTATAAAGCGCGCCGGCGATCCGCGACTTGGTTCTTGTGACCTGGCAGGAATTGGCCGAAAATACTTTAACTGCACTCATTTTGTGTAAATAACACACACGTATCGGCACATCCGCCGGGGTGCCCTGAGGTGACTTGTCGCCGCCAGGGTCGGCGTTATGGGATACGTGGAGGCATAACCCCAATTAATCTATAGAGGTTTAATCATGGCAACTGTTTCCATGCGCGACATGCTCAAGGCTGGTGTTCACTTCGGTCACCAGACCCGTTACTGGAACCCGAAAATGAAGCCTTTCATCTTCGGCGCTCGTAACAAGGTTCACATCATCAACCTGGAGCAGACCGTACCAATGTTCAACGCCGCTCTGGCTGAACTGAGCAAGATCTCTTCCCGTAAAGGCAAGATCCTGTTCGTTGGTACCAAACGCGCAGCAAGCGAAGCGGTAAAAGACGCTGCGAACAGCTGTGACCAGTTCTTCGTAAACCACCGCTGGTTGGGTGGCATGCTGACTAACTGGAAAACCGTTCGTCAGTCCATCAAGCGTTTGAAAGATCTGGAAATCCAGTCTCAAGACGGCACCCTGGACAAGCTGACCAAGAAAGAAGCGCTGATGCGCACTCGTGAACTGGCCAAGCTGGAAAACTCCCTGGGCGGTATCAAAGATATGGGCGGTCTGCCAGACGCACTGTTCGTTATCGATGCCGATCACGAGCACATCGCGATCAAAGAAGCCAACAACCTGGGTATCCCGGTATTCTCTATCGTTGATACCAACTCCAACCCAGACGGCGTTGACTTCATCATCCCTGGTAACGACGACGCAATCCGTGCAGTAAACCTGTACCTGACTGCCGTTGCTGCCGCTGTGCGTGAAGGTCGTTCTCAAGATCTGGCCGTTCAGGCGGAAGAAGGCTTCGTAGAAGCTGAATAATAAGGCAAGCTCGTCACTGAGCCCTTATTAACCAGGTATTGACATATGTTGGTTAGGGGGGCCTGTAAAGGCCCCCTTTGCTTATCTGAATGAGAACTGTCTCCACGCGAGATAACCGAGGAAAAATAAATGGCTGATATTACCGCTGCCCTGGTAAAAGAACTGCGCGAGCGTACCGGCGCTGGCATGATGGATTGCAAGAAGGCGCTGGTTGAATCCAACGGCGACATCGAACTGGCAATCGAAAACATGCGTAAGTCCGGTGCGATCAAAGCCGCTAAAAAAGCAGGCAACGTAGCTGCTGACGGCGTGATCAAAACCAAGATCGAAGGCAACTACGGCATCATTCTGGAAGTTAACTGCCAGACTGACTTTGTAGCGAAAGACGCCGGTTTCCAGGCGTTCGCCGACAAAGTGCTGGATGCCGCTATGACCGGCAAAATCACTGACGTTGACGTGCTGAAAGCACAGTTCGAAGAAGAGCGCGTAGCGCTGGTGGCAAAAATCGGCGAAAACATCAACATTCGTCGCGTTGCTTCCCTGGAAGGCGAAGTGCTGGGCAGCTACCTGCACGGCGCGCGTATCGGCGTTCTGGTTGCGGCTAAAGGCGCTGACGACGAGCTGGTCAAGCAAATCGCAATGCACATTGCGGCGAGCAAGCCAGAGTTCGTGAAGCCAGAAGACGTGTCTGCTGAAGTGGTAGAAAAAGAGTACCAGGTTCAGCTGGACATCGCCATGCAGTCCGGCAAGCCGAAAGAAATCGCAGAGAAAATGGTTGAAGGCCGCATGAAGAAATTCACCGGCGAAGTGTCTCTGACCGGTCAGCCTTTCGTTATGGATCCGAGCAAATCTGTTGCTCAGGTGCTGAAAGAGCACAACGCTGACGTGACCAACTTCATTCGCTTCGAAGTGGGCGAAGGCATCGAGAAAGTCGAAACCGACTTCGCTGCTGAAGTTGCCGCGATGAGCAAACAGTCTTAATGACTGTCGATGGAACCGCCGTCTGGCGGTTCCATACTATCCAGCCAAAATTACACCGGTGGCAGGCCCTGCAGCGTGATACTCACCTCAGGCGCGTTTCATCGGCTGAAATCCCCAATACTAATACTGCTTCTTAGGACAGAACACCATGGCAACCAATGCAAAACCCGTATATCAGCGTATTCTGCTTAAACTGAGTGGCGAAGCCCTGCAAGGTGCAGAAGGTTTTGGTATCGACGCCAGCGTTTTGGATCGCATGGCTCAGGAAGTGAAAGAGCTGGTCGAACTGGGAATTCAGGTCGGTGTAGTTATTGGCGGCGGGAACCTGTTCCGCGGCGCGGGCCTGGCGCAAGCCGGCATGAACCGCGTAGTGGGCGACCACATGGGAATGCTGGCTACCGTGATGAACGGCCTGGCTATGCGTGATGCACTGCACCGTGCCTATGTGAACGCCCGCCTGATGTCGGCGATCCCGCTGAATGGCGTATGTGACAATTACAGTTGGGCAGAGGCGATCAGCCTGCTGCGCAACAACCGCGTGGTGATCTTCTCCGCCGGTACCGGCAACCCGTTCTTCACCACCGATTCCGCCGCTTGCCTGCGCGGTATCGAGATCGAAGCGGACGTGGTGCTGAAAGCCACCAAAGTGGATGGCGTATACTCCGCCGATCCGGTGAAAAACCCGGATGCGACGCTGTATGAACAATTAACCTATCAGGACGTGCTGGAGCGCGAGCTGAAAGTGATGGATCTGGCGGCGTTTACGCTGGCCCGCGATCACGGTCTGCCGATCCGCGTATTCAACATGAACAAGCCAGGCGCACTGCGCCGCGTGGTGATGGGTGAGAACGAAGGTACGCTGATCAGCAAATAAGGCTGTTCACACCCCTTTTTCGGCGCGCGTGACGCCAGGCGCCGCGCGCTCTCCGAGTACGATTACGGGCTATACTTGAGTATCGCCTGCCAAGTAACCAGCTTCCAAGGGTTTGCAACGTGACTAATGAAATCAGAAAAGATGCTGATTCACGCATGGAAAAAAGCGTAGAAGCATTCAAAAACCAAATCAGCAAGATCCGCACCGGCCGCGCTTCTCCAAGCATTTTGGACGGCATCATGGTGGAATACTACGGCGCCGCTACGCCGCTGCGTCAGCTGGCCAACGTGACCGTGGAAGACTCCCGCACGCTGAAAATCAACGTGTTCGACCGCAGCCTGAGCCAGGCCGTTGAGAAAGCGATCATGAGCTCCGATCTGGGCCTCAACCCGTCTTCCGCCGGTTCTGACATTCGCGTTCCGCTGCCTCCGCTGACCGAAGAGCGTCGTAAGGATCTGATCAAGATCGTGCGCGGCGAAGCCGAGCAGGGCCGCGTAGCGGTGCGTAACGTGCGTCGCGACGCCAACGACAAGGTCAAGGCGCTGCTGAAAGACAAAGAGATCAGCGAAGACGAAGAACGTCGTTCACAAGACGAGATTCAGAAAATGACCGACGCTTACATCAAGCTGGTCGACGCCGCGCTGGCGGAGAAAGAAAAAGAGCTGATGGATTTCTAATCAGTATCGCGCAGAAAAAAAGCGTCGCCTGGGCGGCGCTTTGTTTTTTGTGGCGCAGATCCCGTTTCATCGTACTGAAAGATCATGGACAAGCGGTGTCCAAGGTTCCACACTGGAATACCTCCGATCTCATCAGACAGTTATTCAGAGTGAACTCATGAAGCAACTGACCATTCTTGGCTCGACCGGCTCGGTAGGGACCAGCACCCTGGCCGTGGTCAGGGCGAATCCCGACCGTTTTGCGATCAAAGCGCTGGTGGCCGGCCGCAACGTCGCGGTTATGGCGCAGCAATGCATGGAATTTCGGCCCGCCTTCGCCGCGATGGCGGATGAAAGCGCCGCGCGTGAGCTGCGCGCTGTTCTGGCGGAAAGCGGCGTCGCTACCGAAGTCTTGGCCGGAGAACAAGCGGCCTGCGAGCTGGCCGCTTTGGACGACGTCGATCAGGTGACGGCGGCGATCGTCGGCGCTGCGGGGCTGTTGCCGACGCTGGCGGCGATCCGCGCAGGCAAGCAGGTACTGCTGGCCAACAAAGAGTCGCTGGTCACCTGCGGCCGTCTGTTTATGGATGCGGTGCGGCATAGCCAGGCGCAGTTGCTGCCGCTCGACAGCGAGCACAACGCGATTTTTCAGAGTTTGCCTGAGAGTATTCAGCGTCAGTTGGGATACTCTTCCCTGGACAGTCATGGTGTTTCGCGCATCGTGCTTACCGGCTCCGGCGGCCCGTTCCGCACCACGCCGCTGGAGCAGTTCGCCGCGATGACCCCGGATCAAGCCTGCGCCCACCCGAACTGGTCGATGGGCCGCAAGATCTCGGTGGACTCCGCCACCATGATGAACAAAGGTCTGGAATACATTGAGGCCCGCTGGCTGTTTAACGCCTCGGCCGAGCAAATGGAAGTGATCCTGCATCCGCAGTCGGTGATTCACTCGATGGTGCGTTACGCCGACGGCAGCGTGCTGGCGCAGCTGGGTACGCCGGATATGCGCACGCCGATCGCTCACGCGATGGCGTATCCGCAGCGCGTGAACTCCGGCGTCGAAGCGCTGGACTTCTGCCGCATCGGTTCGCTGACCTTCGCCGAACCGGAGCGCGAGCGTTATCCTTGCCTGTATCTGGCGATCGAAGCGTTCGACGCCGGCCAGGCGGCGACCACTGCGCTGAACGCGGCCAACGAAATCGCCGTGGCGGCATTTTTGCAGCAGCAGATTCGCTTCACCGACATCGCGGCGGTCAACCGCCAGGTGGTGGAGCGTCTCGCGCTGCAGGAACCGACCTGCATCGAAGCGGTCTTAGACATTGACCGCCAGGCGCGCGCCGCCGCCGAGGAGCGCGTTCGCGCGTTGCGTGGTTGAGCACGGCGATTATCCGATTTTGCTCGTAATTCACGCGTGCCGCAGCGGGGCCGTTTGTTCATGCCCCGCTGAGGTGGTATAGTCTGCGCCACCTGTCAGCGGTTATACCGTTGAATTATGGCCCGATTGGCGCTGTATGCGCCAATGGCGACCCGGCTGCGCCGGGTATCGCGAGGGCAGGCTGAAAGCCGTGTCGGGCACACGGCTTTTTTTGCGCGTAAGGGCCTGATGTTCCGGAAAGGCAGTTATATTTCTACTGAGGAAATAAGTACGAGTTATGTCGTCCGCAAACCAACAAGAGGCTAATCCATCTTCCCCGGGGCCGCGCCATGTCGCCATCATCATGGACGGTAACGGACGCTGGGCCAAACGTCAGGGCAAGTTACGTGTCTTCGGTCATAAAGCAGGGGTGAAATCGGTTCGCCGCGCGGTCAGTTTTGCCGCCAGCCACCATTTAGATGCGCTCACGCTTTATGCCTTCAGCAGCGAAAACTGGAACCGTCCGGTGCAGGAAGTCTCCGCCCTGATGGAGCTTTTTGTCCGTGCTCTGGATAGTGAAGTAAAAAGCCTGCATAAACATAACGTCAGGCTGCGGGTGATCGGCGATATCAGCCGCTTCAGCGCGCGTTTGCAGGAGCGGATCCGCCGCTCTGAAGCACTGACGGAAAATAACGATGGCCTGACGCTCAATATCGCTGCCAACTACGGTGGCCGTTGGGATATCATTCAGGGAGTAAAGGAACTGGCCGAACAGGTACGGGTAGGGGAGTTGCACCCGGATCAGATCAGCGAGGAATTATTGAGCGAGCGGGTTTGCATGAGCGACCTGGCGCCGGTGGATCTGGTTATCCGCACCGGTGGCGAGCATCGCATCAGTAACTTCCTGCTGTGGCAAATCGCCTATGCTGAACTTTACTTTACTGATGTGCTCTGGCCTGATTTCGATGAACTTGTCTTTGAAGGTGCGCTGAATGCATTTGCACAACGTGAGCGCCGCTTCGGGGGAACAACACCTATCGGCGCCGATGCGTCCTAGGGAGAACTTTTGCTGAAGTATCGCCTCATAACTGCTCTGATTTTAATCCCGATCGTTATCGCGGCGCTGTTCCTGTTGCCGCCGCTGGCCTTTGCTCTGGTAACGCTCGTCGTGTGCATGTTAGCAGCCTGGGAGTGGGGCCAACTGGCCGGTTTTACCTCCCGTTCGCAGCGCATCTGGCTGGCGATACTGTGCGGTTTTCTGCTGGCGCTGATGATGCTCAGCGTCCCTGCTTACCATCAATCCGTGCCGCAGATAAGCGGCTCGCTGTGGCTGTCGCTGGCCTGGTGGCTGGCGGCGCTGCTGCTGGTGTTGTTCTATCCCGGCTCGGCCGCCATCTGGCGCAATTCGCGCCCGCTGCGCCTGCTGTTCGGTCTGCTGACCATCGTGCCGTTCTTCTGGGGCATGCTGGCGCTGCGCCAGTTCGGCTACGAGCAAAACCCGTTTACCGGCGCCTGGTGGCTGCTGTACGTGATGCTGCTGGTGTGGGGCGCGGATTCCGGCGCCTACATGTTCGGCAAGCTGTTCGGCAAGCATAAGCTGGCGCCAAAGGTCTCGCCGGGTAAAACCTGGGAAGGGCTGATTGGCGGGCTGCTGACGTCGGCGGTCATTTCCTGGCTGTTTGGTCGCTACGCGCCACTGAACGTGGTGCCGACCACGCTGTTGGCCTGTTCTGTGCTCGCCGCGCTGGCTTCGGTGCTGGGCGATTTGACCGAAAGCATGTTTAAACGCGAAGCGGGCATCAAGGACAGCGGTCATTTGATCCCCGGTCACGGCGGCATATTGGATCGTATCGACAGCCTGACCGCGGCGGTGCCGGTGTTTGCCTGCCTGATGCTGTTGGTGTTTTAATCCGTCGATGACGGAAAGTGAGGGATGATGGTCAGCGTGCTTTGGAACCTGGTGGCGTTTCTGATTGCGCTCGGTATTTTGATTACCGTGCACGAGTTCGGACACTTTTGGGTTGCCCGTCGTTGCGGCGTGCGCGTTGAACGCTTCTCCATCGGCTTTGGCCGGGCGCTGTGGCGCCGTACCGATCGCCAGGGCACCGAGTACGTCATCGCTTTGATTCCGCTCGGCGGCTACGTGAAGATGCTGGACGAGCGCGTGGAGTCGGTGGCGCCGGAAATGCGTCACCAGGCCTTCAACAACAAAACCGTCTGGCAGCGCGCGGCCATCATCAGCGCCGGCCCCATCGCCAATTTCCTGTTTGCTATCCTTGCCTATTGGCTGGTGTTCATCATCGGTGTGCCGAGTTTCCGCCCGGTGATCGGCGAAATCGCGCCGCAATCCATCGCCGCCAAGGCTGAAATTTCGTCTGGCATGGAACTAAAGTCGGTTGACGGCATCGAAACGCCTGATTGGGAATCAGTTCGTCTGGCGCTGGTGGCGAAGATTGGCGATGCGCAAACCGAAGTCGGCGTCGCGCCGTTCGGTTCTTCGCAGGTGGTGACAAAAACCCTGGATTTGCGCCAGTGGAACTTTGAACCGGACAAGCAGGATCCCGTTGTCGCGCTGGGCATTATGCCGCGCGGCCCGCAGATAGAATCCGTGTTGGCGGAAGTGCAGCCTAACTCGGCGGCGCAAAAGGCGGGTTTACAAGCGGGGGACAGGATCGTTAAAGTCGATGGTCAGCCGTTGGGTCGTTGGCAGACGCTGGTGAAGCGTATCCACGATGGCCCGGGGCAGCCGCTGGCTTTGGAGATTGAAAGAAACGGCGCCCCCTTGTCTTTGACGCTGATACCGGATACAAAGCCGGTGGGAAAAGACAAATCGGTGGGTTTTGCAGGCATCATTCCAAAAGTGCTGCCGCTGCCGGACGAGTATAAGACGATTCGCCAGTATGGACCGTTCCCGGCGCTGTATCAGGCCGGCGACAAGACCTGGCAGCTGATGCGGCTGACGGTCAACATGCTGGGCAAATTAATAACCGGTGATGTAAAGCTGAACAACCTGAGTGGCCCGATCTCGATTGCACAGGGAGCTGGGGCGTCAGCCGGAGTCGGGTTCGTGTATTATCTGATGTTCCTGGCGTTGATTAGCGTCAACCTGGGTATCATCAACCTGTTCCCATTACCGGTGTTAGATGGTGGGCATCTCCTCTTCCTGGCGATAGAAAAGCTGAAGGGTGGGCCGGTTTCCGAGCGAGTACAGGACTACAGCTACCGCATAGGTTCTATCGTGCTGGTGTTGTTGATGGGTCTTGCACTTTTCAATGATTTTTCCCGCCTCTAGGGGCGGGGATAGGTTAGGAAGAACGCATAACAACGATGGCGATGAAAAAGTTGCTCATAGCGTCGCTGCTGTTTGGCAGCGCCACCGTATACGGTGCAGACGGGTTCGTAGTGAAAGATATTCATTTCGAAGGCCTGCAGCGAGTCGCCGTCGGTGCGGCGTTACTCAACATGCCGGTTCGCGTCGGCGATACCGTCACTGACGATGACATCAGTAATACCATTCGTGCCTTGTTTGCCACCGGCAACTTCGAGGACGTGCGCGTACTGCGCGATGGTAATACCTTGATCGTGCAGGTGAAGGAACGTCCTACCATCGCCAGCATCACTTTCTCCGGCAATAAGTCGGTGAAAGATGACATGCTCAAGCAGAACCTGGAAGCCTCCGGCGTCCGGGTGGGCGAGGCGCTCGACCGCACCACGATCTCCAGCATTGAAAAAGGGCTGGAAGACTTCTACTACAGCGTCGGTAAATACAGCGCCTCGGTGAAAGCCGTAGTCACGCCGCTGCCACGCAACCGTGTCGACCTGAAACTGGTGTTCACGGAAGGGGTCTCCGCCAAGATTCAACAAATCAACATCGTCGGCAACCATGCCTTCACCAACGACGAACTGATCTCGCGCTTCCAACTGCGTGACGAAGTGCCGTGGTGGAACCTGGTCGGCGATCGCAAATACCAGAAGCAGAAACTGGCGGGCGATCTCGAAACCCTGCGCAGCTTCTATCTGGATCGCGGCTATGCCCGCTTCAACATCGATTCTACTCAGGTGAGCCTGACGCCGGATAAAAAAGGCATCTACATCACCATCAACATCACCGAAGGCGATCAGTACAAGCTTTCCGATGTTGTCGTGAACGGCAACCTGGCCGGCCACTCGGCGGAAGTCGCTCAGATCACCAAAATCGAACCGGGCGAGCTGTACAACGGCAGCAAGGTGACCAAAATGGAAGACAACATCAAAACGATGTTGGGCCGTTATGGTTACGCCTACCCGCGCGTCGGCACTCAGCCTGAGATCAACGATGCGGATAAAACCGTCAAGCTGCACGTCAACGTTGACGCGGGCAACCGCTTCTACGTGCGTCGCATCAAGTTCGAAGGCAACGACACCAGCAAAGATTCCGTACTGCGTCGTGAAATGCGCCAGATGGAAGGCGCCTGGCTCGGCAACGAGCAGGTCGAGCAGGGCAAAGAGCGTCTGAACCGTCTGGGCTACTTCGAAACGGTTGACGTGGAAACCCAGCGCGTGCCGGGCACCGCCGATCAGGTCGACGTGACCTACAAGGTGAAAGAGCGCAACACCGGTACCTTCAACTTCGGCGTCGGTTACGGCACCGAGAGCGGCGTCAGCTTCCAGGCGGGCGTGCAGCAGGATAACTGGTTGGGTACCGGCTACTCGGTCGGCATCAGCGGCACCAAGAACGACTACCAGACCTATACCGAACTGTCGGTCACCAACCCGTACTTCACCGTTGATGGTGTGAGCCTGGGCGGCCGCATCTTCTACAACGACTTTAAGGCGGATGACGCGGATCTGTCGGACTATACCAACAAGAGTTACGGTATCGACGGCACGCTGGGCTTCCCGATCAACGAGAACAACTCGTTGCGTACCGGTCTGGGCTACGTCCACAACGGCCTGTCGAACATGCAGCCGCAGATCGCCATGTGGCGTTACCTCGACTCGATGGGCGTGGATGCGAACAAGACCGACCGCGCCAGCTACTCGACGGACGACTTTACGCTGAACCTGGGTTGGACCTACAACAACCTGGACCGCGGCTACTTCCCGACGTCGGGTAACCGCACCACGTTGAACGGCAAGGTCACCATTCCGGGCTCGGACAACGAATACTACAAGGTGACGCTGGACAGCGTGCAATATGTGCCGATCAACGACGATCGCACCTGGGTGCTGTTGGGCCGTGGCCGTCTGGGTTACGCGGATGGATTGGGCGGCAAGGAAATGCCGTTCTACGAGAACTTCTACGCCGGTGGTTCGAGCACCGTGCGCGGCTTCCAGTCCAACACCATTGGTCCGAAGGCGGTGTACTACAACTCCAACTCGTACCAGTGCCAGTTCAACGCCGGCAGCACGACCGATCGTCAGAGCATCTGTAGCTCGGATGACGCGGTGGGCGGTAACGCCATGGCGGTCGCCAGCCTGGAGCTGATCACCCCGACGCCGTTCATCAGCGAGAAATACGCCAACTCGGTGCGGACGTCGCTGTTCATCGATGCCGGTACCGTGTGGGATACCAAGTGGAAAAATACCAACGAAACGCTGATGTACGGTGTGCCGGACTACAGCAAGGCCAGTAATATTCGTTCTTCCGCCGGTATCGCGCTGCAGTGGATGTCGCCGCTGGGGCCGTTGGTGTTCTCTTACGCCAACCCGATCAAGAAATACGAAGGCGACAAATCCGAACAGTTCCAGTTTAACATCGGTAAGACCTGGTAACGGGTCTCGCCTCTGGGCATAAAAGTTATTAAGAATCGCAATGGCCAGGCGACCGCCGGCAGAGGGAGATGATTCTCATTGTTTGGTGGGATAAGTCTGGCAAATTGTGTACTTCAGTGTCATATGACACAAATGGGTGATGGTAAGGAGTTTATAGTGAAAAAGTGGTTGTGTGCCGCAGGCCTCGGTTTAGCAATGGCTGCTTCAGCTGGTGTTCAGGCAGCAGATAAGATCGCTGTCGTTAACGTCTCCAGCATTTTCCAACAGCTGCCGGCCCGCGAAACGGTCGCTAAACAGCTGGAAAACGAGTTTAAAGGCCGTGCAAGCGAACTCCAGAATATGGAACGTAGCCTGCAGACCAAAATGCAACGTCTGCAGCGTGACGGCGCTACCATGAAAGCCAGCGATCGCAGCAAGTTGGAAAAAGACGTGATGGCGCAGCGCGAGCAGTTCTCTCAGAAAGCCCAGGCTTTCGAGCAGGACAACCGTCGTCGCCAGATGGAAGAGCGTAACAAGATCCTGAGCCGTATTCAGGACGCGGTGAAATCTGTCGCCAGCAAAGGCGGTTATGACGTGGTGATCGACGCCAACGCCGTTGCCTATGCAGACTCTTCCAAAGATATCACTGCTGACGTGCTGAAACAGGTTAAATAACACATGCTTTCAATTCGACTGGCTGATTTAGCGCAGCAGTTGGATGCACAATTGCACGGTGATGGCGATCTCGTCATCACCGGCATTGCTTCTATGCATTCGGCACAGCCTGGCCAAATCACGTTTTTGTCAAACAGCCGCTATCAAGAGCAGCTGTCTTCCTGCCAGGCAAGCGCCGTGGTGCTTACCGAAGCGGATTTACCACACTGCCGTGCTGCGGCGCTGGTGGTTAAGAACCCTTACCTGACCTACGCGCGCATGGCGCAGCTGATGGACACCACGCCGTCGCCGGCCCAGGATATCGCGCCAAGCGCGGTGATCTCGCCTGAAGCGCAGCTGGGGCAGAACGTCGCCATTGGGGCGAACGCGGTGATCGAGTCGGGTGCGGTGCTGGGCGATAACGTGGTTATCGGCCCGGGCTGCTTCATCGGCAAACACGCACGCATCGGCGCGGGAACGCGTCTGTGGGCGAACGTCACGATTTATCATGCGGTTGAAATCGGCCAGCGCTGCCTGATCCAGTCCGGCACCGTGATCGGCGCGGACGGTTTCGGCTATGCGAACGAGCGCGGCGAGTGGATCAAAATCCCTCAATTGGGCACGGTGATTATCGGCGATCGCGTCGAAATCGGCGCTTGCACCACCATCGACCGCGGCGCTTTGGATAACACCCAAATCGGGAATGGTGTTATCATCGACAACCAATGCCAGATTGCACATAACGTCGTGATTGGCGACAATACCGCCGTCGCCGGCGGTGTGATCATGGCCGGCAGCCTGAAAATCGGCCGCTACTGCCAGATTGGCGGTGCCAGCGTGATCAACGGTCACATGGAAATTGCCGACAAGGTTGTTGTTACCGGAATGGGAATGGTTATGCGACCAATCACCGAACCTGGGGTATACTCTTCGGGCATTCCGTTGCAGCCTAACAAGGTTTGGCGTAAAACCGCTGCGTTGGTGATGAATATCGATGAGATCAGCAAACGCTTGAAAGCTGTCGAACGTAAAGTCGGAAAAGACTAATCATTGCCGCCCGCCCTGGCGGGTACAAAACGAAACGCGTTGGTCGTGAGACCAAAAGCGCAAAGAGATGTTAATTTGCGGCCTGCATGATGATCTCCTTTTGGGGTCAGCGCAGGCCGTGTTGTTGATGCCATCAGTTTTTAGAGACAGGAAGAGTATTTTGACTACTGACACTCATACTCTGGATATTGCAGAAATTTTGGATCTGCTTCCTCACCGTTACCCGTTCTTGCTGGTCGACCGCGTCCTCGAGTTTGAAGAGCACAAATATCTGCGTGCGGTGAAGAACGTATCGGTGAACGAACCGTTTTTCCAGGGCCACTTCCCTGGCAAACCGATTTTCCCAGGCGTATTGATCCTGGAAGCCATGGCGCAGGCCACCGGTATCCTGGCGTTTAAAAGCGTCGGCAAACTGGAGCCGGGCGAGCTGTATTACTTCGCCGGTATCGACGAAGCACGCTTCAAGCGCCCTGTGGTGCCAGGCGATCAGATGGTCATGGAAGTCACCTTCGAGAAAACTCGCCGCGGCCTGACTCGCTTCAAAGGCGTGGCGACCGTTGACGGTAAAATTGTCTGCGAAGCAACCATGATGTGTGCCCGCAGCCGGGAGGCTTAATCCGTGATTGACCAAACCGCCTTTATCCATCCTAGCGCGATAGTCGAAGAAGGCGCCGTGATCGGCGCCAACGTGCATATCGGCCCTTTCTGCTACGTCGGCTCCCAGGTGGAAATCGGCGCCGGCACGGTGCTGAAATCCCACGTGGTGGTGAACGGCATTACCAAGATTGGCTGCGATAACCAGATTTATCAGTTCGCCTCCATCGGTGAAGTGAACCAGGATCTGAAATACGCGGGCGAACCGACGCGCGTTGAAGTGGGCGATCGCAATCGCATCCGCGAAAGCGTCACCATCCACCGCGGTACCGCGCAGGGCACCGGCCTGACCAAAGTGGGCAACGACAACCTGCTGATGGTCAACGTGCACGTCGCCCACGACTGCGTGGTCGGCAACGCTTGCGTGCTGGCCAACAACGCCACGCTGGCGGGGCATGTGGAAATCGACGATCACGCCATCATCGGCGGCATGACGGCGATCCACCAGTTCTGCATTATCGGTGCGCATGTGATGGTAGGCGGTTGTTCCGGTGTCGCTCAGGACGTGCCTCCATTCGTCATCGCTCAGGGCAACCACGCGACGCCGTTTGGCGTCAACGCGGTCGGCCTGAAGCGCCGCGGTTTTGACAAGGATGAAATGCAGGCGATCCGCAATGCCTACAAAATCCTGTATCGCAGCGAAAAAACGCTGGATGAAGCGAAGGCGGAAATCGAAGCCCTGGCCAAAGAGCAACCGGTGGTGCAGCAGTACCTCGATTTCTTCACCCGTTCCACCCGCGGCATCATTCGCTGAGTTATGTCGAATCGTCCATTGACTATCGGGTTGGTCGCCGGGGAAACCTCCGGTGACATTCTCGGCGCCGGTTTGATCCGCGCGCTCAAGGCGCAGATCCCCGACGCGCGTTTCGTTGGCGTCGCCGGCCCGCTGATGCAGGCCGAAGGCTGCGAAGCCTGGTACGAAATGGAAGAGCTGGCGGTCATGGGCGTGGTGGAAGTGCTCGAGCGCTTGCCACGCCTGTTGAAGATCCGCAAGGATCTCACTCGCCGCTTCGGCGAGCTGCGGCCGGACGTGTTTGTCGGCATCGATGCGCCGGACTTCAACATCACGCTGGAAGGCCGCCTCAAGCAGCGCGGCATCCGCACCATCCACTACGTCAGCCCTTCCGTGTGGGCCTGGCGGCAAAAGCGCGTTTTCAAAATTGGCAAAGCCACCGATCTGGTGCTGGCCTTTCTCCCTTTCGAAAAAGCGTTTTACGATCGCTTCAACGTACCTTGCCGGTTTATCGGCCACACCATGGCGGACGCCATGCCGCTGCAGCCCGATCGGCTGGCGGCGCGCGCTCAGCTTGGCATCGCTCCGCAGGCGCGCTGTTTGGCCTTGCTGCCGGGCAGCCGCGGCGCCGAAGTCGAGATGCTGAGCGCCGACTTCCTCAAAACCGCGCAGTTGCTGCGCACCCGTTATCCTGAGCTGGAAGTGGTGGTGCCGCTGGTCAACGCCAAACGGCGCGAGCAGTTTGAGCGCATCAAGGCGGAAGTCGCGCCGGATCTGACCGTACACCTGCTGAACGGTCAGGGGCGCGAGGCGATGATCGCCAGCGACGCGGCTCTGCTGGCGTCCGGCACGGCGGCGCTGGAGTGCATGCTGGCCAAGTGCCCGATGGTGGTGGGCTATCGCATGAAGCCGTTCACTTTCTGGCTGGCGCAGAAGCTGGTGAAAACGCCTTACGTTTCGCTGCCGAACCTGCTGGCGGGGCGTGAGATCGTTACCGAGCTGCTGCAGCATGACTGCGTGCCGGACAAACTGGCCGCCGCCGTGATGCCGCTGCTGGAAGAGAGCCCGGAAACCGAAGCGCTGAAACAAACTTTTCTTACCTTGCACCAAAGCATCCGTTGCGGTGCGGACGAACAGGCCGCTCAGGCTGTGTTGGAGCTGGCGAAAGCATGATTGAACCCTTTATCTATCCCGCTGCCACGCTGATTGCCGGTGTGGACGAAGTGGGCCGCGGCCCGTTGGTCGGCGCGGTGGTCACCGCCGCCGTGATCCTCGATCCGGCGCAGCCGATCGTCGGGCTGGCGGATTCCAAGAAACTCAGTGAAAAACGCCGTCTGGCGCTGTATGACGAAATCGTCGCCAAGGCGCTCTCCTGGAGCCTGGGGCGCGCCGAACCGGCGGAAATCGACCAACTGAACATTTTGCACGCCACCATGCTGGCGATGCAGCGCGCGGTGGCCGGGTTGCATATCGCGCCGGACATGGTTTTAATCGACGGTAATCGTTGCCCGAAGCTGCCGATGCGTTCGCAGGCGGTGGTGAAAGGCGACAGCCGCGTGGCGGAGATCAGCGCGGCGTCCATTCTGGCGAAGGTCACGCGCGATCGCGAAATGGCCGAGCTGGACAGCGAGTTCCCGGACTACGGTTTCGCGCAGCATAAAGGCTACCCGACCGCCCTCCACCTGGAGCGGCTGGCCGCGCTGGGCGCCACCGAGCACCACCGCCGCAGCTTCGCGCCGGTGAAAAGGGCGCTGGCGCTGTAGTCTGCGGGCCTGGTTGACCAGGCCCGACGAGAGCATTAACCCGGGTTCAGCTTGCTGAGCCCCTTCAATCAGGTATCTGGAGATGGCCGAACCTCGTTTTATTCACCTGCGCGTCCACAGTGACTACTCCATGATTGATGGATTGGCCAAGACGGCGCCGTTGGTGAAAAGAGCCGCCGCGTTAGCCATGCCTGCTCTGGCAATCACCGATTTCACCAACCTGTGCGGGTTGGTGAAGTTCTACGGCAGCGCGCACGGCGCCGGGATCAAACCGATCATCGGCGCGGATTTCCATGTGCAAAGCGAAGAGCTGGGCGACGAGCTGGCCCAGTTGACGGTGCTGGCCAGCAACAACGAAGGCTACCAGAACCTGACGCTGCTGATTTCCCGCGCCTATCAGCGTGGCTACGGGGCCGCCGGCCCGACCATCGATCGCGACTGGCTGATTGAACATCGTGAAGGGCTGATTCTGCTCTCCGGCGCGCGTCAGGGCGACGTCGGCAAGTTTCTGCTGCGCGGCAACCAGGCGCAGGTGGATCAGTGCCTGGACTTCTACCAGCAGCACTTCCCGGACTGTTACTACCTGGAACTGATTCGCACCGGCCGCCCGGACGAAGAGAACTACCTGCATGCTGCGGTGGCGCTGGCCACTGAGCGCGGTTTGCCGGTGGTGGCCACCAACGACGTGCGCTTCCTGGTGGAAGACGACTTCGACGCCCATGAAATTCGCGTCGCTATTCACGACGGCTTTACGCTGGACGATCCCAAGCGGCCGCGCAACTACAGCCCGCAACAATACATGCGCAGCGAAGACGAGATGTGCGATCTGTTCGCCGACATCCCGGAAGCGCTGCTGAACAGCGTCGAGATTGCCAAGCGCTGCAACGTCACCATTCGCCTCGGCGAATACTTCCTGCCGCAGTTCCCGACTGGCGATATGAGCACCGAGGACTTCCTGGTACTCAAATCGAAAGAGGGGCTGGAAGAGCGTCTCGAGTTCCTGTTCCCCGATCCTGAAGTGCGCGCGCAGCGCCGCCCGGAATACGACGAGCGTCTGGACGTTGAGCTGAAGGTGATCAACCAGATGGGGTTCCCCGGCTACTTCCTGATCGTGATGGAGTTTATCCAGTGGTCGAAGGACAACAACGTGCCGGTTGGCCCGGGGCGCGGCTCCGGTGCCGGTTCGCTGGTGGCCTATGCGTTGAAAATCACCGACCTCGATCCGTTGGAGTTCGACCTGCTGTTCGAACGCTTCCTGAACCCGGAACGTGTTTCGATGCCCGACTTCGACGTCGATTTCTGCATGGAGAAGCGCGACCAGGTAATTGAGCACGTGGCGGAGATGTACGGCCGCGAAGCGGTATCGCAGATCATCACCTTCGGGACCATGGCGGCGAAAGCGGTTATCCGCGACGTAGGCCGGGTGTTGGGGCACCCGTATGGCTTTGTCGATCGTATCTCAAAACTGGTGCCGCCGGATCCGGGCATGACGCTGGAGAAAGCCTTCGCCGCCGAACCGCAGCTGCCGGAAATTTACGAGGCCGACGAAGAGGTCAAGGCGCTGATCGACATGGCGCGCAAGCTGGAAGGGGTGACGCGCAACGCCGGTAAACACGCCGGGGGCGTGGTAATCGCGCCGACCAAGATCACCGACTTCGCGCCGCTGTACTGCGACGCCGAAGGGCACCATCCGGTGACCCAGTTCGACAAGAACGACGTGGAATACGCCGGGCTGGTGAAGTTCGACTTCCTCGGTCTGCGCACCCTGACCATCATCGACTGGGCGCTGGAGATGATCAACGCCCGGCGCGCGAAGACCGGGCTGGAGCCGATCGACATCGCCGCCATTCCGCTCGACGACAAGAAAAGCTTCGATATGCTGCAGCGCTCGGAAACCACGGCGGTATTCCAGCTTGAATCGCGCGGCATGAAAGACCTGATCAAACGTCTGAAGCCCGACTGCTTCGAAGACATGATCGCACTGGTGGCGCTGTTCCGTCCGGGGCCGCTGCAGTCGGGCATGGTGGATAACTTCATCGACCGCAAGCACGGCCGCGAAGAGATCTCCTACCCGGATATCCAGTGGCAGCACGAGTCGCTCAAACCGGTGCTGGAACCGACCTACGGCATCATCCTGTATCAGGAACAGGTGATGCAGATTGCCCAGGTGCTGGCCGGCTACACCCTGGGCGGCGCGGATATGCTGCGTCGTGCAATGGGTAAAAAGAACCCGGTCGAAATGGCCAAGCAGCGCGGCGGCTTTGAAGACGGCGCGAAATCGCGCGGCATCGACGGCGAACTGTCGGTGAAAATCTTCGACCTGGTGGAGAAATTCGCCGGTTACGGCTTCAACAAATCGCACTCTGCCGCCTATGCGCTGGTCTCTTACCAGACGCTGTGGCTGAAGGCGCACTACCCGGCCGAGTTTATGGCGGCGGTGATGACCGCCGATATGGACAACACCGACAAAGTGGTGGGGCTGGTGGACGAATGCTGGCGCATGGGGCTGAAGATCCTGCCGCCGGACATCAACAGCGGCCTGTATCACTTCCACGTCAACGACGACGGCGAGATCGTTTACGGCATCGGCGCCATCAAGGGCGTGGGGGAAGGGCCGATCGAAGCCATCATCGAGGCGCGCAACAGCGGCGAACAGGGTTACTTCAAAGACCTGTTCGATCTCTGCGCACGCTCCGACATCAAGAAATTGAACCGCCGCATTCTGGAAAAACTGATCATGTCCGGGGCGTTCGATCGCCTCGGGCCGCACCGCGCCGCGTTGATGAATTCGCTCGGCGACGCGTTGAAAGCGGCGGATCAGCATGCCAAAGCCGAAGCGATCGGCCAGGTGGACATGTTCGGCGTGCTGGCGGAAGCGCCGGAGCAGGTAGAGCAATCCTACGCCAACGTCCCCCCGTGGCAGGAGCAGGTGGTGCTGGACGGTGAGCGGGAGACGCTGGGGTTATATCTGACCGGCCACCCGATCACCCAGTACCTGAAGGAGATCGAACGTTACGCCGGTGGCCAGCGTTTGAAAGACATGCACCCGACGGACCGGGGCAAAATGACCACCGCCGTCGGGTTGGTGGTCGCCGCGCGGGTGATGGTGACCAAGCGCGGCAACCGTATCGGCATCTGTACATTGGATGACCGTTCGGGTCGCCTGGAAGTGATGTTATTCACCGAAGCGTTAGAAAAATACCAGCATTTGTTGGAAAAAGACCGTATCCTTATCGCCAGTGGACAGGTCAGCTTTGATGACTTTAGCGGTGGGCTTAAAATGATGGCCCGCGAGGTAATGGACATCAGTGAAGCCCGGGAAAAATACGCTCGCGGGCTTGCTATCTCGCTGACTGACAGGCAAATTGATGACCAGCTTTTGAACCGTCTCCGCCAGTCGTTGGAACCCCATCGATCGGGGACGATTCCAGTGCATCTCTACTATCAACGGGAAGATGCGCGAGCCAAGCTGCGTTTTGGCGCAACCTGGCGCGTGACGCCCACCGACCGCTTGTTGATCGACTTGCGGACGTTGGTAGGCAATGAGCAGGTGGACTTGGAATTTGACTAAAATAGGAATGCTATGAGTCTGAATTTTCTTGATTTTGAACAGCCGATTGCAGAGCTGGAAGCGAAAATTGACTCGCTGACTGCAGTCAGCCGTCAAGACGAAAAATTAGATATTAATCTGGACGAAGAGGTTCAGCGCCTGCGTGAAAAGAGCGTTGAGCTGACGCGCAAGATTTTTGCCGATCTTGGGGCCTGGCAGATTGCCCAATTGGCACGCCACCCGCGCCGTCCTTATACCCTGGATTATATCAAACACATCTTTACCGACTTCGAAGAGTTGGCGGGCGATCGCGCTTACGCCGACGACAAAGCGATCGTCGGCGGCATTGCGCGCCTGGATGGCCGCCCGGTGATGATCATCGGGCACCAGAAAGGCCGTGAAACCAAAGAGAAGATCCGCCGCAACTTCGGCATGCCGGCGCCGGAAGGCTACCGCAAGGCGCTGCGCCTGATGGAAATGGCCGCCCGCTTCAAGATGCCGCTTATCACCTTTATCGATACCCCGGGCGCTTATCCGGGCGTGGGCGCGGAAGAGCGCGGCCAGTCCGAAGCCATCGCGCGCAACCTGCGTGAGATGTCGCGTCTGAACATCCCGGTCATCTGCACCGTCATCGGCGAAGGCGGCTCCGGCGGCGCGCTGGCGATCGGCGTGGGCGATAAGGTGAACATGCTGCAGTACAGCACCTACTCGGTGATTTCGCCGGAAGGCTGTGCCTCCATCCTGTGGAAGAGCGCCGACAAGGCGCCGCTGGCCGCCGAAGCGATGGGCATTACCGCGCCGCGTTTGAAAGAGCTGAAGCTGATCGATTCGGTGATCCCGGAGCCGCTGGGTTCCGCGCACCGCGACGTGCCGGCGATGGCCGCCGCGCTGAAAGCGCAGCTGCTGGCCGATCTGAAAGATCTGGACGGTCTGAACGACGAAGAGTTGCTCAACCGTCGCTACCAGCGTCTGATGAACTACGGCTACTGCTGAGTTCTGTGCTTCGCTGCAAGAAACCGCCTCCGGGCGGTTTTTTTTTGGCTACACACCGCCGGATTTTCGTGGTGTTATAGAGACTTGGCCGTTAACTGACAGGAGCTGCCGATGAATATCATCGCCATCATGGGCCCGACGGGCGTCTACTACAAAGATGAGCCGATCCGCGAGCTCCACGCTGCGCTGGCCGCCATGGGATTCCAGCTGGTGTACCCCAAAAACAGCGGTGACCTGCTGAAGCTGGTCGAAGCCAATGCCCGCATTTGCGGGGTGATCTTCGACTGGGACGACTACAGCCTGGAGCTGTGCAGCGAGATCAACGACCTGAACGAATACCTGCCGCTGTACGCCTTTATCAATACTCACTCCACTTTCGACGTCAGCCTGCATGAAATGCGCATGGTGCTCTATTTCTTCGAGTATGGCCTGAATGCGGCGGACGATATCGCGCAGCGCATCCAGCAATACACTGCGGAATACATCGACACCATTACGCCGCCGCTGACCAAGGCACTGTTCAACTATGTGCGCGAAGGGAAGTACACCTTCTGCACGCCGGGCCATATGGCCGGCACCGCGTTCCAAAAAAGCCCGGTGGGCTGCCTGTTCTATGACTTCTTCGGCGCCAATACCCTGAAGGCCGACATCTCGATTTCGGTCACCGAGCTCGGTTCGTTGCTGGATCACACCGGGCCGCACCTGGAGGCCGAAGAGTATATCGCGCGTACTTTCAACGCCGAGCAGAGCTATCTGGTCACCAACGGCACCTCCACCGCCAACAAGATCGTCGGCATGTATTCGGCGCCGGCCGGCAGCACGGTGCTGATCGACCGCAACTGCCACAAATCGCTGTGCCACCTGCTGATGATGAGCGATATCGTGCCGATCTATCTGCGCCCACTGCGCAACGCCTATGGCATCCTCGGCGGCATTCCGCAGGGCGAGTTCACCCGCGAAAGCATCGCCGCCCGGGTGCAGGAGACCGAGAATGCCACCTGGCCGGTGCATGCGGTGATCACCAATTCCACCTATGACGGCCTGCTGTACAACACCGACTACATCAAGCAGACGCTGGAGGTGCCGTCGATCCACTTCGACTCCGCCTGGGTGCCTTACACCAACTTCCATCCAATTTACGACGGCAAAAGCGGCATGAGCGGCGAGCGGGTGCCCGGTAAGGTTTTCTACGAAACCCAGTCGACGCACAAGCTGTTGGCGGCCTTCTCGCAGGCTTCGATGATTCATATCAAGGGCGACTACGACGAAAGCACCTTCAACGAAGCCTACATGATGCACACCACCACCTCGCCGCACTATGGCATCGTGGCATCGATGGAGACCGCCGCTGCCATGCTGCGCGGCAACCCGGGGCGCCGCTTGATCAACCGCTCGGTGGAGCGCGCGCTGCATTTTCGCCGTGAAGTGCAGCGGCTGCGCGAGGAGAGCGACAGTTGGTTCTTCGACATTTGGCAGCCGGAAGAGATCGATGAGGCGCAATGTTGGCCATTGGATCCTGACGACAACTGGCACGGCTTCGGTCAGACCGATCGCGATCACATGTACCTCGATCCGATCAAGGTGACGATCCTGACGCCGGGCATGAACGAGCTGGGCACGCTGGAGGAGGAGGGGATCCCGGCGGCGCTGGTGGCGAAGTACCTCGACGAGCGCGGCATCGTGGTGGAGAAGACCGGGCCGTACAACCTGTTGTTCCTGTTCAGCATCGGCATCGATAAAACCAAGGCGATGAGCCTGCTGCGCGGCCTGACCGACTTCAAGCGCGCCTACGATCTCAACCTGCGGGTGAAGAACATGCTGCCGGATCTGTACGCCGAGGATCCGGATTTCTATCGCAACATGCGCATTCAGGATCTGGCCGCCGGCATTCATCGCCTGATCTGCCAGCATGATCTGCCGCGCCTGATGCAGCGGGCGTTTGATGTGCTGCCGGAAATGAAGCTGACGCCGCACCAGATGTTCCAGGAGCAGGTGCGCGGCAACGTGGAAACCTGCGAGCTGGATCAGCTGGTGGGCAAGGTGGCGGCCAATATGATCCTGCCGTATCCGCCGGGCGTGCCGCTGGTGATGCCGGGGGAAATGATCACCGAAGAGAGCCGTGCGGTGCTCGATTTTCTGCTGATGCTGTGCTCGATCGGCGAGCGCTATCCCGGTTTTGAAACCGACATCCACGGCGCCAAGCTGACGGAAGAGGGGCGCTATCTGGTGAAGGTGTTGAAAGCCCCGCAGCCGTAATGCATAACACGCCCGGCGGTTTGGAAAGATATGCCGGGCGTTCTCATTGACGTTATCGCCGCCGCCGGATACCTTGCCTCATCAGACCGAACAGGAGCGGCCGTCATGCTGGCGTTACATCAGGTACACCATATCGCGATCATTGGCGCGGACTACGCCGCCAGTAAGCATTTTTACTGCGACATTCTCGGATTTACCCTGCTGAGCGAAGTCTACCGCGAGGAGCGCGGCTCCTGGAAAGCGGATCTGGCGCTCAACGGGCAATACACTATCGAGCTGTTTTCTTTCCCTTCGCCGCCGGCCCGCGTCAGCCGCCCGGAGGCCTGCGGCCTGCGCCATCTGGCGTTCAGCGTCGACGACATCGAACAGGCCATCGCCCATCTGCAGGCGGCCGGCGTCGCCTGCGAACCGGTACGCGTCGATCCTTACACCCAATCCCGTTTTACCTTTTTCAGCGATCCCGATGGTTTACCGTTAGAATTATACGAGAGTTAACGGCTTAATCGCCTCCCGGCGGCCACAGCCGGGGGCGGTTATGCTATGATCGCGCCCTTGCCCTACATGCCTACAGAGTTATTTCCGCCATGCAAGAGCCTGCTTTTCGCGTCGGGGAGTGGCTGGTTACCCCTGCCGACAACACCATCAGCCGCGACGGACGCCAAAAAACGCTGGAACCGCGCCTGATCGACATGCTGTGCTATTTCGCCCGCCATCCCGACGTGGTGCTGAGCCGCGACGAGCTGATCGACAACGTCTGGAAGCGCAATATCGTCACCAACCATGTGGTGACCCAATGTATTTCAGAGCTGCGCAAATACCTGAAAGACGGTGACAGCGACAGCCCGGAATACATTATCACCGTGCCCAAGCGTGGGTATAAGCTGGCGACGTCGGTGATCTGGTGTGAAGAGGGGGAGACGCAACCCGCTCCCGCACAGGCGCCGCAGATCGCGGTGATCATGCATGAACCGGAAGACGGCAGTGACGACGACGAGACGCCGTACGTGCCGCCGCGCCGGGCAAGTGCGCCGGTTGCCGCGCCTGACGAAAAGAAGCCGCGTTTTTATCGCCGCTCGACCTTCTGGGTTTGGCTGGCGTTTCTGGCGGCGCTCAGCGTCTGCGTGGCGTTTGTCGGCATCGCCACGCTGTCGCAGCGCGTGCCGGTATCCACCATGCCGGTGCTGCTCAACCCGCGCGACATCGATATCCGCATCCAGGGCGGCGAGAGCTGCAGCAACTGGATGCCGCAGCTCTCTTATGTGGTAGGCGTCAGCGAGCTGATCACCGATTCGTTGAACACCTATTCGACCTTCCTGGTGCACGATCAGACCAACTACAACTATTCCGGCCCCAGCAACTCGGGCAAGTCGCTGTATATCGAGTTCGTCAATCAGCGCCACTACCGTGCCCAGCAGTGTTTCCTGTCCGTGCGGCTGGTGGATAACGCCGACAGCTCAGTCATGCTCGACAAGCGTTACTTCATTACCGCCGATAACCAGCTGAAGATCCAGACCGATTTCCTCTCCAGCCTGTCCGCTGCGCTGAAGCAGCCCTGGCCGCCACAGCTGGAGCAGCGTCTGGCGCAGCTGCTGCCCGACAACGGGCCGTTGCTGCAGCGTTTCTACCAGGCGCATCAATTGCTGATCCACGGCGACGCCGATTCGTTGACCCGCGCCAGCGCCCAGCTGAGCGAGCTGATTAAAAGCGCGCCGAACTTCCACTACTTACTGGCGGAAAAAGCGTTGGTGGACCTGCTGCGTAATTCTTATCAACCGTTCGACAGCCAGGCCTTGATGCAATTGCGCGCCGATATCCGCCATCTGGCGACGATCCCGGAATTGAAAAACACACCAATCATGCAGCAAGTTCTGACGGTGGATGCATTGACGCAGGGGCGCATTGACGAGGCGCACCGGGCTATCGATCTGGGGATTGAGTTGCAAATGTCGTGGCTGAATTATGTGCTGCTGGGCAAGGTGTATGAAATGCAGGGGCAGAACCATTTGGCGGCGGATTCTTATATTACCGCATTTAATCTTCGCCCCGGCGAAGACACATTGCATTGGATCACCAATGGCGTATTCCAGACGTCATTGACCAACGTGGTGCCTTATTTAAATAACTATCAGCGCCAATAATTAATCGAGACCATGCCGCCATTATTCTACCGGGATCATGGCGGCGTTATTTATTGGTGAAGGTATGTTGCATGAATGTATTATTTTGCTGCGCGATATTATTTCTTTTTTGCCGTTTGTTATTCGTTTTTAACTTTTCCATCTCGTTGTTTTAAAATGATGTTTATCTTTTCTTTAGCTTACCTTTTTATCTTGACGTGTTAATGAAAAACCTCAGGTTATCATTTGTATGATCATGAGCGTAATCTCACTTTATCTTTAGGACTTTATTCCCCCCGATGGTTAGCATCCTGACTATCAAGCCGGCTCATTAAAATCTTTTATTTATGGGTGTGGCTTATAAGAAACGTAAATCAGGAGAAACTGACCATGGCTTCACCCAAGAAAATAGGGCTTATTGCCTGCACCGGCGTCGTCGCCGGTAATATGATGGGGAGCGGGATTGCCTTATTGCCCGCCAACCTGGCGAGTCTCGGATCTATCGCCATCTGGGGATGGGTGATCTCGATTATCGGGGCGATGTCGCTGGCCTATGTGTATGCCCGCCTCGCCACCAAAAACCCGCAGCAGGGCGGCCCTATCGCCTACGCGGGCGAAATTTCCCCGGCCTTCGGTTTCCAGACCGGCGTGCTTTATTACCATGCCAACTGGATCGGTAACCTGGCCATCGGCATTACCGCCGTTTCTTATCTCTCCACCTTCTTCCCGGCGCTGAACAACCCGGTACCTGCCGGCATCGCCTGTATCGCCATCGTGTGGATCTTCACCTTCGTCAACATGCTGGGCGGAACCTGGGTCAGCCGTTTGACCACCCTGGGCCTGGTGCTGGTGCTGATCCCGGTGATCGTGACCGCGACCCTCGGCTGGCACTGGTTTGACGCCGCCACCTATCAGGCTAACTGGAATACCTCCGGCACCACCGACAGCCATGCAGTGATCAAAAGTATCCTGCTGTGCCTGTGGGCATTCATCGGCGTGGAATCCGCGGCGGTCAGCACCGGCATGGTGAAAAATCCGAAACGCACCGTGCCGCTGGCAACCATGCTCGGCACCGGCCTGGCGGGCATCATCTACATCGCCGCCACCCAGGTGATCAGTGGTATGTTCCCGGCGTCTGAAATGGCCGCCAGCGGCGCGCCGTTCGCTATCAGCGCCTCGGCGATTATGGGCAACTGGGCTGCACCGATGGTTTCCGCCTTCACCGCCTTCGCCTGCCTGACGTCGCTGGGTTCATGGATGATGCTGGTCGGCCAGGCCGGGGTACGCGCCGCCAACGACGGCAACTTCCCGAAAGTGTACGGCGAGCTGGATAAAAACGGCATTCCGAAGAAAGGTCTGCTGCTGGCCGGCTGCAAAATGACCGCGCTGATGGTGCTGATCACCCTGATGAGCTCCGCCGGCGGCAAAGCGTCCGACCTGTTCGGCGAACTGACCGGTATCGCGGTGCTGCTGACCATGCTGCCTTACTTCTACTCCTGCGTAGACCTGATCCGCTTCGAAGGGGTCAACGTGCGCAACCTGCTGAGCCTGATCGCTTCGGTGTGCGGCTGCGGCTTCTGCTTCATCGCGCTGATGGGCGCCAACTCATTCGAACTGTCCGGCACCTTTATCATCAGCCTGATTATCCTGATGTTCTACGCCCGGAAAATGAATACCCGCCAGGCTGCCAACGCAGCGGCGGTCGATGAAAACACCACGGCCAAAGCGCACTGATTCGCGTCCGCTGACCGACTGAATTTACCCAGCCCCTTTCTTTCCGACCTGTCAGCCGCGACGGGAAGGGGCTTGCTTTGCCAGGAGAAATGCATATGAACGTTATCGCCATCATGAATCACATGGGTGTCTACTTCAAAGAAGAGCCTATCCGTGAACTGCATCAGGCGCTGGAAAGTCTGGATTTCCGCATCGTTTACCCTAACGATCGCGAAGACCTGTTGAAACTGATCGAGAACAACGCCCGTCTGTGCGGGGTGATCTTCGACTGGGACAAATACAACCTGGAGCTGTGCGAAGAGATCAGCCAGTTGAACGAATACATGCCGCTGTACGCGTTCGCCAACACCTATTCGACGCTGGACGTCAGCCTGAACGATCTGCGTATGCAGGTGCGCTTCTTCGAATATGCGCTCGGCGCGGCAACCGACATCGCCGCCAAGATCAAACAGAATACCGACGAGTATATCGACACCATCCTGCCGCCGTTGACCAAGGCGCTGTTCAAATACGTGCGTGAAGGCAAATACACCTTCTGTACGCCGGGCCACATGGGCGGCACCGCGTTCCAGAAAAGCCCGGTGGGCAGCCTGTTTTACGATTTCTTCGGCCCGAACACCATGAAGTCGGATATCTCGATCTCGGTGTCCGAACTGGGATCGTTGCTCGATCACTCCGGCCCGCACAAAGAGGCGGAAGAGTACATTTCCCGCGTGTTCAACGCCGAACGCAGCTACATGGTCACCAACGGCACCTCTACCGCCAACAAGATCGTCGGCATGTATTCGGCGCCGGCGGGCAGCACGGTGCTGATTGACCGTAACTGCCACAAGTCGCTGACTCACCTGATGATGATGAGCGACATCACGCCGATCTACTTCCGCCCGACCCGCAACGCCTACGGCATCCTCGGCGGCATTCCGCAGAGCGAGTTCCAGCGTGCCACCATCGCCAAACGCGTGAAGGACACCCCGAACGCCACCTGGCCGGTGCACGCGGTGATCACCAACTCCACCTATGACGGCCTGCTGTACAACACCGACTTTATCAAGAACACCCTGGACGTGAAGTCTATCCACTTCGATTCCGCCTGGGTGCCTTACACCAACTTCCATCCGATCTATAAAGGCAAGTGCGGCATGAGCGGCGGCCGCGTGGAGGGCAAGGTAATCTATGAAACCCAGTCCACCCACAAACTGCTGGCGGCCTTCTCGCAGGCTTCGATGATTCATGTGAAGGGCGACATCAACGAAGAAACCTTCAATGAAGCCTACATGATGCACACCACCACCTCGCCGCACTACGGCATCGTGGCATCGACCGAAACTGCTGCGGCGATGATGAAAGGCAATGCCGGCAAGCGGCTGATCAACGGCTCTATCGAGCGCGCGATCAAGTTCCGCAAAGAGATCAAACGCCTGAAAGTCGAGTCCGACGGCTGGTTCTTCGACGTCTGGCAGCCGGAGCATATCGATGAGCCGGAATGCTGGCCGCTGCGCTCCGACAGCGCCTGGCACGGTTTCAAGAACATCGACAATGAACACATGTACCTCGATCCGATCAAGGTCACCATTCTGACGCCGGGGATGAGCAAAGAAGGCGAGATGCAACCGTTCGGCATCCCGGCCAGCATCGTGGCGAAATACCTCGACGAACGCGGCATCATCGTCGAGAAAACCGGGCCGTACAATCTGCTGTTCCTGTTCAGCATCGGCATCGACAAAACCAAGGCGCTCAGCCTGCTGCGCGCGATGACCGACTTCAAACGCTCGTTCGATCTGAACCTGCGGGTGAAAAACATGCTGCCTTCGCTGTATCAGGAAGCGCCTGATTTCTATGAAAACATGCGCATTCAGGATCTGGCGCAGAACATTCACCGCCTGGTGGAGCAACACAACCTGCCGGATCTGATGTACCGCGCGTTCGAAGTGCTGCCAACCATGGTGATGAACCCGTATCAGGCGTTCCAGAAAGAGCTGCACGGCGAAGTGGAAGAAGTCTATCTGGAAGAGATGGTCGGCAAGGTCAATGCCAATATGATCCTCCCATACCCACCGGGCGTGCCGCTGGTGATGCCGGGCGAAATGCTGACCGAGGAGAGCCGGCCGGTGCTGGAGTTCCTGCAGATGCTGTGCGAAATCGGCGCGCATTATCCGGGCTTTGAAACCGACATTCACGGCGCCTATCGTCAGGCGGACGGACGTTATCGGGTGAAAGTGCTGAAGGCGAAATAACCGCAGCCAATAACAGGGGAGGCGCTCGCGCTTCCCCTTTGCCGTTCACCGACTGATGGGAGACCTCCATGAAAACACCCTCACAGCCGCGCGCAATTTACTATGTCGTAGCCATACAAATTTGGGAATATTTCAGCTTTTACGGCATGCGTGCGTTACTGATTCTCTATCTGACCCACCAACTCGGCTATACCGACAGCCACGCCATCGATCTCTACAGCGCTTACGCTTCGTTAGTTTACGTCACTCCTATTTTGGGCGGCTGGCTCGCCGACCGCCTGCTGGGCAATCGCGTCGCGGTGATTGCCGGCGCGGCGCTGATGACGCTGGGGCATATCGTGCTCGGCCTGAGTGCGGTCTCCGCCCAGTCGCTCTATCTGGCGCTGGCCATCATCATCTGCGGCTACGGCCTGTTCAAATCCAATATCAGCTGCCTGCTGGGCGAGCTGTATCCGGCGCAGGACTCGCGCCGCGAAGGGGGGTTCTCGCTGCTGTACGCCGCCGGTAACGTCGGGTCTATTTTGGCGCCGATCGCCTGCGGGTTGGCGGCCGAGCGCTATGGCTGGCACGTCGGCTTTGCGTTGGCCGGGATCGGCATGTTCGCCGGCCTGGCGATCTTCCTGCTCGGCGGGCGCCACTTCCGCCATACCCGCGGCGTGAATGCACCGCTGATGCGCGCCAAAAGCCTGGGCTTGCCGCACTGGGGTTGGCTGCTGGCGGCGCTGCTGGCATCGCCGTTGTTCTTCACGCTGCTGTTTGTGCACGACTGGGCCGGCTATTTGCTCGGGCTGGTATGCGTGGTGGCGGTGGTGCTGGTGGCGCGCATTATGCTGCGTGCGGACGCCGGCCAGCGCCGGGGGCTGTGGCAGATCGTTGTGCTGATGCTGCTGGGCACGCTGTTCTGGGCTTTCGCCCAGCAGGGCGGCAGCTCCATCAGCCTGTTTATCGATCACTTCGTCGATCGGCGCTGGTTCGGCTGGACGGTGCCGACCGCGCTGTTCCAGTCGATTAACGCCTGTGCGGTGATGCTGGGCGGCGTGGCGCTGGCATGGCTGGCGAGCGGCGACGGTACGGGCGATCGCACGCTGCGCATCTGGTGCAAGTTCGCCTTCGGTCTGCTGTTGATCGGCGTCGGCTTTGCGCTGATGGCGCTCAATACGCGGCTGCACGGGCCGGGATCGATGGGGCTGATGATCGCCGGCCTGGCGGTGATGGGCTTTGCCGAACTGTTTATCGATCCGGTGGCGATGGCGCAGATCACCCGGCTGAATATCCCCGGCGCCACCGGCGTGCTGACCGGTATCTATATGCTGGCGACCGGTTCGATTGCCAACTACCTGGCGGGCATTATCGCCAATCAGACCGCCGAGGATCACATCGAGGGGGCGGCGATGCAGGCGTATGGCCGCATTTTCGCTCAGATCGGCTGGGGAGCGGCCGGATGCGCGCTGGCGGTGATCGCGGTGCTGGGTGGCTGGTGGTTGCTGACGCGGCGCCAGGCCCGGACGGTTAATGCTTGATTGATGATGGTAGGCGGGGTTAACGTGCAGCTATGTAGAAGTAACAAAGCCTACCGATGAATACTGATCAATTAACGACGCGGGTGGCAGACCAGTTGGGCGCGCAGCAGCGGCTGCTGGTGGCGTTCAGCGGCGGCCTGGATTCCAGCGTACTGCTGCATGTGCTGGCGGCGTTGCGCCGCCAGCGTCCGGCGCTGCAGCTGCGTGCGCTGCACGTGCATCACGGCCTGAGCGCTTTCGCCGACCGCTGGGTTGAGCATTGCCGCAGCCGCTGCGCCGACTGGCAGATCCCGCTGACGGTGACGCACGTGCAGGTGGACGCCCGCCAGGGCGGCATCGAAGCGGCGGCGCGTGCGGCGCGCTATGCCGCCTTCAGCGCCGCCCTAATGGAGGGGGAAGCGCTGCTCACCGCCCAACACCTCGACGATCAAAGCGAAACCTTCCTGCTGGCGCTCAAGCGCGGCAGCGGGCCGGCGGGGCTGTCGGCGATGGCGGCGCGCGCGGCGCTGGGTGAGCACCTGCTGTTGCGGCCGCTGTTGGGCTGTTCGCGTCAGACGCTGGAAAGCTACGCGCAACGCCACGCCTTAACCTGGATAGATGACGACAGCAATCAGGACACGCGCTTCGATCGCAATTTCCTGCGGTTGCAGGTGCTGCCGCAACTCAATCAACGCTGGCCGCACTTCGCCTCGGCGGTGGCGCGCAGCGCCGGCCTGTGCGCCGAGCAGGAGCAGCTGCTGGACGAACTGCTGGCGGAACCGCTGCAAAGTCTGTTGGCGGCGGATCGATCATTGGCGATCGACGGCCTGACGGACTGTTCGCCGATGCGGCGCTTCGCCTTGCTGCGGCGCTGGATCGCGTTGTTTAACGTCACCATGCCGGCGCGTGAGCAGCTTCAGCGCCTGTGGGAAGAGGTGGCGCTCAGCCGAGAGGATGCCGAACCGCAGCTGCAGCTCGGCGCCTATCAGATTCGCCGTTTCCGCGGCCGGTTGCACCTGTTGCCGCTGCTGGCGGCGCTGCGCGATGTGCATCTGCCTTGGCAGCCTGACGAGCCGCTGGTGCTGCCGGACGGGCTGGGGCAGCTGATTGCCGGTGAGGGCGAGCTGGCGCTGCGTGCGCCGCAGCCGTCGCAGCGGATCAGCATTCGCTTCGGCGGCGCGCAGGGTACGGTGCGCATCGTGGGGCGCGCGCATTCGCGGCCGATAAAAAAACTGTGGCAGGAGCTGGGTATTCCGCCCTGGCAGCGTGAACGCATCCCGTTGATTTATTATGATGAGCAGCTGATCGCCGCGCTGGGCGTATTCGTCTGTGAAGCGGGGCTGGTGCCGGAAGGCGAACGCCCGTGGCGGCTGCGCTGGGAAAAAAATCATAATCGCGAGGAACAATAATGAAGTTTGTGGGGATCACGCTGTTGGCCGCCGGTCTGTTCAGCCTGCCGGCGTTGGCGGCGGGGGATGCGGCGGCCGGCCAGGCGAAAGCCGCCGCCTGTGCGGCGTGCCACGGCGCGCAGGGCAAGGTGACGGTGCCGATGTATCCGAACCTGGCCGGGCAGAATGCCATGTACCTGCAGCACGCGTTGCAGGCGTATAAGAAAGGGGAGCGCAACGGCGGCCAGGCCGAGGTGATGAAGGCCTACGTGTCGGGGCTGTCGGATGACGATATCGCCGATCTGGCGGCCTATTACGCCAGCCTGAAGCCTTAAATGACGAGGGCAGCCATTGGGCTGCCCTGTTGGGATGGGGTTACCGCTGCTCAGTCCGACAGACTGACGACCACGGTACCGATTTCCGGATGACTGAAACTGCTGATATGGTCCAGGCGCAGGTCGCGCTGCTGGCCGTTCTGTTCGATGGTCAGATACTCAACGCGTTTCTTTTGCAGCAGGTCGATCGCCTTGGCCTCGATCACTTCTCCGTCGCGTAACTCCAGCTTCAGAATAAGTTTATGCTGACAGGCGAGTTCCAGGTTGTCGTAGTCATCGCAATTGATGGGTTGGTACTCATCATTCATCAACATAGTCGCTCACCAATAAGTTAGCGGCGGCAAAGGCCGCCTGTTCCCTAACGGAGGACGGTAGCGCATCGTTCGCTGCGACATCGTCCAATGCCTTTAACGCACAAGCCAGCGCATCAGGCACGTAGCCAAGATCTCCACTGCCAATCTCGGCGTAAGTACGGCGTACTAACTCACAGTATTGTTGCACAGTTTCCTCCCTTAAGAACCTCTGCATCATCAAGACTACTATCGCGATGAGGCGCAGGCTCTCGGAGTTTTATCCTATCCTAGACGACTATAGCACAGCTGTTATGGAGTTATCAGCACCCCGGCACGCCTTTCGCACTGCCGCGCCCTGGCCGCGCTGGCGGCGTTCGGCCCTGATCAAGTACACTGTCGCCGGATAATAACGAGGTCACCCATGGCGCTGAAAGCAACCATTTATAAAGCCGCGGTCAATATTGCTGATATGGATCGTCACTTCTACCACGACGCCACGCTGACGCTGGCGCAACACCCGTCCGAAAACGAGCAGCGCATGATGCTGCGCCTGTTGGCCTGGATCTGCCATGCCGACGAGCGGCTGGTGTTCACCAAAGGGCTGAGCGCCGACGACGAGCCGGAGATCTGGCAGCGCAACGACCACAATGGGTTGGAAATGTGGATCGAGATGGGGTTGCCCGACGAAAAACGCATCCGCAAGGCCTGCAACCAGTCGCCGCGCGTGGTGTTGTACGCCTACGGCGAGCGCGCCGCGCACGTGTGGTGGCAGGGAATGCAGGGCAAGGTGGTCGGCTACAAGAACCTGAGCGTGCGTTTCCTCGACGACGAGCAGTTGGCGCGCCTGACGGCATTGGCCAGCCGCACTATGACGCTGCAGGCAACGCTGCAGGAGGGAACTATTTGGCTGTCCGATGCTCAGAATAGTCTGGAAATCCAGTTTGCCGAGTGGCAGCGGGCGCAGGTGTGACCGGTGCTCGAACTGTCAAGAAACGTAGCCATACCGGATAATGAGCTGGAATTGACGGCGATCCGCGCGCAGGGCGCGGGCGGCCAGCACGTGAACAAAACCTCAACGGCGATCCATTTGCGCTTTGACATCCGGGCATCCAGCCTGCCAGAGTATTATAAGGAAAGGCTGCTGGCGCTGAATCATCATCTCATTACCGCTGATGGCGTGGTGATTATCAAGGCGCAAGAGTATCGCAGTCAGGAATTGAATCGTGAAGCGGCGTTGGCCAGGCTGGCCGCGCTGATTCAGCAGGCGATGGTGGTGGAAAAAACGCGCAAGGCGACCAAGCCGACGAAAGGGGCCAAACTGCGTCGCCTGGAAGGCAAGACACGTAAAGGCGCCACCAAAGCGCTGCGTGGCAAGGTTCGCACTTAGGAATACATGAACACAGTAGGAGAATAACTGTGAAGAAAATTACGGTAGCCCTGTTCCTCGCGGCAGGCGCACTCTCGTTGTTGGGATGCAACAATCATTATCAGCCGAAGGAACAACCGCTGCAGGCGATGCCGCAGAGTTATCAAGGGCTGTTGCCTTGCGCCGATTGCGGCGGTCTGGATACGGCGCTGTTCCTGGATGAGGACGGCACCTTCGTGCTGCAGGAAACCTATCGCGGCACCAAAGACGGCGATCAGACCTTTGCCGATTACGGTAAATGGGCGCGCACTGCGGATAAACTGGTGCTGACCGACAGCAACGGCGAAAAACGCTATTTCCGTCCGGTGGGCAAGAGTCTGGAAATGCTGGATCGCAGCGGCGTGCCGATCGAGTCCAAACTGAATTACCGCCTGGATCCGGTCGAGAAGCCGTTGCCTAAAACGCCGATGACGTTGAAAGGCAGCTACACCTATATGGCGGACGCGGCGGTCTTCAAGGACTGCGCTACCGGCAAAACCTTCCCGGTGGATAACAACATCGCGCTGGAGCAAGGTTACGCCAAAGCATATAAGACCGCCGGCGAGCCGGTATTCCTGACGTTCAGCGCGCATTTCAGCGTGCAGCCGTCGATGGAGGAAGGTCTGACCGAGAAGGCGCTGGTGCCGGACGGTAAAATCGCGTTCGATCGCAGCAAGAACTGCAGCAGCAAATAAGCGATTTCGGATATAAAAAAACCCGCGTGAGCGGGTTTTTTATTTTCTGGCGTTCGTCGTTTAGCGTTTGATCTGGCCCAGCAGGAAATCAACGATTTCGCCGGTTTTGATCATTTGCTTCTCGCCGACGCGGCGGTTCTTGTACTCGATCTCTTCGTTGTCGAGGTTACGGTCGCCGATAACGATAGAGTGCGGCACGCCGATCAGCTCCATATCCGCGAACATCACGCCCGGGCGTTCTTTGCGGTCATCGAGGATCACGTCGATGCCGTGGGAGCGCAGGGTGTTGTACAGCTCTTCGGCCAGCGCCTGCACGCGGAACGACTTGTGCATGTTCATCGGCAGAATAGCGACCTGGAACGGCGCGATGGCGTCCGGCCAGATGATGCCGCGTTCGTCATGATTCTGCTCGATGGCGGCGGCCACGACGCGCGTAACCCCGATGCCGTAGCAACCCATGGTCAGCACCTGATTGCGGCCGTCTTCACCCTGCACGGTCGCTTTCATCGCTTCCGAGTACTTGGTGCCGAGCTGGAAGATATGGCCCACTTCGATGCCGCGTTTGATCAGCAGCGTGCCCTGACCGTCCGGGCTGGCGTCACCTTCCACCACGTTACGGATATCGGCCACCTGCGGCAGCGGCAGATCGCGCTCCCAGTTGATGCCGAAGTAGTGTTTGCCGTCAACGTTGGCGCCGGCGCCAAAGTCGCTCATCGCCGCCACGCTGCGGTCAGCAACCACCGGCATCGGCAGGTTGACCGGGCCGAGTGAACCCGGGCCGGCGCCGACGATGGCGCGAATTTCTTCTTCGGTGGCGAAGGTCAGCGGCGCGGCAACCTGCGCCAGCTTCTCGGCCTTGACTTCGTTCAGCTCGTGATCGCCGCGCACCAGCAGGGCAACCAGCTTGTGGCCGCTCTCTTCGGTGGCGCGCACCATCAGCGTCTTCACGGTTTTTTCCACCGGCAGCTGGAACTGCTCGACCAGTTCAACGATGGTTTTTGCGTTCGGCGTATCCACCAGACGCAATTCTTCGCCGGCCGCTGCGCGTGGAGCCGCCGGCGCGACCGCTTCCGCCAGCTCGATGTTGGCGGCGAAGTCGGAACCGGTGGAGAACACGATATCGTCTTCACCGCTGTCTGCCAGCACCTGGAATTCGTGCGAGGCGCTGCCGCCGATCGAGCCGGTATCGGCCTGCACCGGGCGGAAATCCAGGCCCATGCGGCTGAAGATTTTGCTGTACGCTTCGTACATCGCGTCGTAAGTCTCCTGCAGAGACTCCTGTGAGGTATGGAAGGAGTAGGCATCCTTCATCAGGAACTCACGGGAACGCATCACGCCGAAACGCGGGCGCACTTCATCACGGAACTTGGTCTGGATCTGGAAGAAGTTCAGCGGCAGCTGTTTGTACGAGCTGATCTCGTTGCGGATCAGATCGGTGATCACTTCTTCATGCGTCGGGCCCAGCACGAACGGGCGGTCGCCGCGATCGACGAAGCGCAGCAGCTCGGGGCCGTATTGCTCCCAACGGCCGCTTTCCTGCCACAGATCGGCAGGCTGAACCACCGGCATGGACACTTCGATCGCGTTAGCATTGTTCATTTCTTCGCGAACGATGTTTTCAACCTTTTTCAGAACGCGCAGGCCGGTCGGCAGCCAGGTGTAAAGACCGGAGGCCAGCTTGCGGATCATCCCGGCGCGCAGCATCAGCTGGTGGCTGATCACTTCGGCGTCGGCAGGTGTCTCCTTCAGTGTGGAGAGCAGATATTGGCTAGTACGCATGGTGTTTTGGTTCCGTTAGAACTGCAAATTGCATCGGGCTGCCAGAGTGGCGGCCAAAAGTGACAAAAGTGGTTTAGTTTACCAGCGCGAGCGGGTCGCCAAAAGAGAGGCGGCGGAATTTTAACGCGGGTCGAGCGCCAACACTTCGGTATGACCATCCACGACGCGCCAGCGCACGTTGAAATCCAGCAGCCAGACAGCGTAATCCCGTTCGACGCCCTCTCCTTTACGATAGGCGGGACGGGGGTCTTGCGCCAGCACCTGGCTGATAAAACGCCTTAATTGCGGGTAACGCGCCTGATGTTGCTGCAGCTGCTGCTCGGCCTGTGGCGCGAAACGTACCGGCATGTCGCCGGCGGGCGCGGCCTGGGCAAAGCCGGCGCGGGCCTGCGGCTGGCTTTCGGCGAACGGCAGATACGGCTTGATGTCTACCACCGGGGTACCGTCGACCAGATCGAGGCTGCCCAGCTCCAGCGTCACTTCGCCGTTTTTTACCCGCACGCCTTTCAGTTCGATCAGGGACATGCCGAGCGGGTTGGGCCGGAAGGTGGAGCGGGTGGCGAACACGCCCATGCGGGCATTGCCGCCTAAACGCGGCGGACGCACCGTCGGCCGCCAGCCGCCTTCCAGGGTTTGATGGAAAATGAACATCACCCACAGATGGCTGAAATCGCTGAGGCCGCGTACCGCCTCCGCCTGGTTGTAGGGCGGCAACAGCAGCAGTTCGCCGCCACCGTCTTCGACCAGCCCCGGCTGGCGGGGAACGGCGAATTTTTCTTTATACGGCGAGCGGATCACGCCGATCTGCTCGAAAACGAATTCGGTCATTTGGACGAGACGTTAAGCGCCGAGCCCTGGCAGACGGCCTGCTGGTAACAACCGGCGACGCCGCTGACGATCTGGCAGTCGTGCAGCAGCACGGCATTGGCCTTCATGTAAGACGCGCGGATTTGCATGCGTTTACGGGCGGTGGCCAGATTCGGTGGGGAGTCTTGTACGGTGGTTTGGCACGATTCGCCAGACACTTCACCCAGATCGCGGAACGGCTTGCCCACGAGCTCTTCTGCACTTTTGTACAGTTTTACCGGAGCGGGGCGGGCGGCCGGCGTAGTTTTGGCCGGGGCGGTGGTGGTCGGCTTGCTGGTGCTGTTTGTTGAGGACGGCGCGATACGTTGCGATGAACATCCGGCCAGCGCGAGCGCTAACAAACAGAGAGGTAAAACACGCATTGAGATTCCTCTGCCTTAATGAAAGTGGCGCTATTGAAGCAATCTATGGCGGAAATAACAAGACGGGCCTTGGCCCGTCTTGCAATTATAGGAATAAAATTGGCGAATAAGCGCTTACCAGCCTTTCACCGCCCCGCCGTTGAAGATTTTGTTGGCGGCGGCGTCCACTTCGTCAGACTGATAGGCCTGCACGAATTTCTTCACGTTTTCCGCATCTTTGTTATCTTCGCGCGCAACCAGCAGGTTGACGTAAGGCGAGTCTTTATCTTCCACGAACAGGCCGTCTTTCGCCGGCGTCAGGCCGATCTGGCTGGCGTAGGTGGTGTTGATCACCGCCAGCGCGATCTGCTGATCGTCCAGAGAACGTGGCAACTGAGGCGCTTCCAGCTCAACCAGCTTCAGGTTTTTCGGGTTCTCGGTCACGTCCAGCACGGTCGGCAACAGGCCAACGCCGTCCTTCAGTTTGATCAAGCCGACTTTCTGCAGCAGCAGCAGCGAACGGCCCAGGTTGGTCGGATCGTTAGGCAGTGCGATCTGAGAACCCTCTTTCAGCTCGTCCAGCGATTTGATTTTCTTGGAGTAACCGGCAATCGGGTAAACAAAGGTGCTGCCGACCGGCACCAGCTTGTAGCCGCGATCTTTGATTTGCTGATCCAGGTACGGCTTGTGCTGGAAGGCGTTCAGATCGATATCGCCTTTGCTCAGCGCTTCGTTAGGCAACACGTAGTCGTTGAAGGTTACCAGCTCAACGTCCAGACCGTATTTCTCTTTCGCCACTTTCTGAGCGACTTCAGCCACTTGCTGCTCAGCGCCGACGATCACGCCGACCTTGATATGGTTTGGATTCTTTTCATCCTGGCCACAGCCCGCCAGAGCCAGAGTGCCGATCAGTGCGCCAATTGCCGCGATGGATTTAAATTTTAACGACATATCCCTTCCTCATTAGACTCGCATTAACATGCTGTGAAACTATTTATGGGTAACGGCTTTGACGATGCGATCGCCGCAGAACTGGATCAGATAAACCAAAACTACCAGTAATACTAATACGGTATTCATCACTGTGGCGTTATAACCGATATAACCGTATTGGTAACCGATTTGGCCCAGGCCGCCGGCGCCGACCGCGCCGCCCATGGCGGAGTAGCCCACCAAGGTGATCAGCGTGATGGTTGCGGCGTTGACCAGACCCGGCAAGGCTTCCGGCAGCAACACTTTCTTGATGATCTGCATCGGCGTGGCGCCCATGGCGCGCGCCGCTTCCACCAGGCCGGACGGGATCTCCAGCAGGGCGTTTTCCACCATGCGCGCGATGAACGGCGCGGCGCCCACGGTCAACGGCACGATGGCCGCCTGCAGACCGATAGAGGTGCCGACGATCATGCGGGTAAACGGAATCATCCAAACCAGCAGGATAATGAACGGGATCGAACGGAAGATGTTCACCAGCCCGGACAGGATTTTATACAGCGAGTTGTTGGCGATGATTTGCCCCGGGCGGGTGACATACAGCAGCACGCCTACCGGCAGGCCGAGCACGAAACCGAAGAAGCCGGAGACAAAGGTCATCATGACGGTTTCCCACACGCCACGCGCCATCAACCACATCATTGCCTCAGACATAACCCAGAACCTCTACTTTTACCTGATTTTCTTGCAGGAACTTAATCGTCGCCAGCGCGTCTTCGTCGCTGCCGTGCAGCTCCGCCAGCATCACGCCGAATTTCACGCCGCCGGCATAATCCATCTGGGCGCTGATAATGTTGTTGTTCACGTTGAAGCGGCGAGCGGCTTCAGACAGCAGCGGCGCATCGACCGACTGGCCGGTGAATTCCAGGCGCAAAAGCGGCTGGCGGTCGCCCTGACGTTCCGGCGACAGGCGCGCGGCGTAGTCGTCCGGGATATCGAGATGCAGCGTGGACTGAATGAACTGCTGGGCCAGCGGGGTTTTCGGGTGCGAGAACACTTCGCTGACGCTGTCTTTTTCGATCAGCTGCCCCTGGCTAATGACCGCGACCTGGTCGCAGATGCGTTTCACCACGTCCATTTCGTGGGTGATGAGCAGAATGGTCAGGCCCAGGCGGCGGTTGATGTCTTTCAGCAGTTCCAGGATGGAACGGGTGGTGGCAGGATCCAACGCGCTGGTGGCTTCGTCGCACAGCAGTACTTTCGGGTTGCTGGCCAGCGCGCGGGCGATCGCCACGCGCTGTTTCTGGCCGCCGGACAGGTTGGCCGGGTAGGCGTCGTGTTTGTCCGCCAGGCCGACCAGCTCCAGCAGTTCGGTCACGCGCTTTTTGATCTCGGCGCGCGGGGTATTGTCCAGCTCCAGCGGCAGCGCCACGTTGCCGAATACCGTGCGGGAAGAGAGCAGGTTGAAGTGCTGGAAGATCATGCCGATTTGGCGACGGGCGCGCGTCAGTTCGCTTTCCGACAGCGAAGTCAGATCCTGACCATCGACCAGGACCTGGCCGGACGTTGGACGCTCCAGCATGTTGGCGCAGCGGATCAGCGTGCTTTTGCCGGCGCCGGAAGACCCGATAACGCCATAGATTTGCCCGGCAGGGACGTGAAGGGTCACGTCAGAGAGCGCGGTAATGGTGCGCGAACCCTGCTGGAACACTTTAGTAATGTTAGAAAGTTTAATCATATTCTTCTTATTTTAGCGTGGTTGCCCGTGGCTAGATAAAAGTAAACCTCGGCGTGGAACCAAGGTATGGATCAGATGTTAAGGCGTCTAGACGTCCAAGTCAACGGCCAACGACGTTCTCCGGCGTTCTCAGTGCGGGGTAAAACATGCGATACTGTCAGCGTATACAGGCCCTCAGGAGCAAAGCGGTGACACAAAGCGTTCCAGCAATTTTTCTCGATCGTGACGGTACGATTAACGTTGACCATGGCTATGTCCATGAAATCGACAATTTCCACTTTATTGACGGCGTGATTGACGCCTGTCGCGAACTCAAAAAGATGGGCTTCGCGCTGGTGATGGTGACCAACCAGTCCGGCATTGCGCGCGGCAAGTTCAGCGAAGACCAATTTATGTACCTGACCGAGTGGATGGACTGGTCGCTGGCCGATCGCGACGTCGACTTCGACGGCATCTATTTCTGCCCGCACCATCCGGAGGCAGTAGTAGAAGAGTATCGTCAGGTGTGTGACTGCCGTAAACCGCAGCCGGGCATGCTGCTGCAAGCGCAGCAGGAATTGAACATCGATATGGCCGCTTCTTATATGGTGGGCGATAAACCGGAAGATATGCAGGCGGCGATCGCGGCCGGCGTTGGCACCAAGGTGCTGGTGCGTACCGGCAAACCGGTGACCGAGCAGGGCGAAAAGCTGGCCGATTGGGTGCTAAATAGCCTGGCGGACCTGCCGGCAGCCATCAAAAAGCGGGTTTAATAGGCGTTACGAATGAATAGTGAGCGGTCAGATAAAAAATGCATATTATCGCTTGTCATTCTGAACCGACTCCCTATAATGCGCCTCCATCGACACGGCGCAAGTGATTCACTTCACACAGCGGCCGGGAAGAAAGAGAAAAAATCCTGAAAATTAGGGTTGACTCTGAAAGAGGAAAGCGTAATATACGCCACCTCGAGTTAGCAAGCGAAAGCGCCTAACTCACTGCTCTTTAACAATTTATCAGACAATCTGTGTGGGCACTCCACAAGACGATATCCAGCATCTTCGGATGCAAAAAAATATCAAGTCTTGAAGAGTGACTAACTGAAGTAAAATTCATGCAGTAAATCTTTGAGCATCGCTTCTCGAGTGGAAGCAAATCAAGCTTTTAATTGAAGAGTTTGATCATGGCTCAGATTGAACGCTGGCGGCAGGCTTAACACATGCAAGTCGAGCGGTAGCACAGGAGAGCTTGCTCTCTGGGTGACGAGCGGCGGACGGGTGAGTAATGTCTGGGAAACTGCCTGATGGAGGGGGATAACTACTGGAAACGGTAGCTAATACCGCATAACGTCGCAAGACCAAAGAGGGGGACCTTCGGGCCTCTTGCCATCAGATGTGCCCAGATGGGATTAGCTAGTAGGTGGGGTAATGGCTCACCTAGGCGACGATCCCTAGCTGGTCTGAGAGGATGACCAGCCACACTGGAACTGAGACACGGTCCAGACTCCTACGGGAGGCAGCAGTGGGGAATATTGCACAATGGGCGCAAGCCTGATGCAGCCATGCCGCGTGTGTGAAGAAGGCCTTCGGGTTGTAAAGCACTTTCAGCGAGGAGGAAGGTGGTGAACTTAATACGTTCATCAATTGACGTTACTCGCAGAAGAAGCACCGGCTAACTCCGTGCCAGCAGCCGCGGTAATACGGAGGGTGCAAGCGTTAATCGGAATTACTGGGCGTAAAGCGCACGCAGGCGGTTTGTTAAGTCAGATGTGAAATCCCCGGGCTCAACCTGGGAACTGCATTTGAAACTGGCAAGCTAGAGTCTCGTAGAGGGGGGTAGAATTCCAGGTGTAGCGGTGAAATGCGTAGAGATCTGGAGGAATACCGGTGGCGAAGGCGGCCCCCTGGACGAAGACTGACGCTCAGGTGCGAAAGCGTGGGGAGCAAACAGGATTAGATACCCTGGTAGTCCACGCTGTAAACGATGTCGATTTGGAGGTTGTGCCCTTGAGGCGTGGCTTCCGGAGCTAACGCGTTAAATCGACCGCCTGGGGAGTACGGCCGCAAGGTTAAAACTCAAATGAATTGACGGGGGCCCGCACAAGCGGTGGAGCATGTGGTTTAATTCGATGCAACGCGAAGAACCTTACCTACTCTTGACATCCAGAGAACTTAGCAGAGATGCTTTGGTGCCTTCGGGAACTCTGAGACAGGTGCTGCATGGCTGTCGTCAGCTCGTGTTGTGAAATGTTGGGTTAAGTCCCGCAACGAGCGCAACCCTTATCCTTTGTTGCCAGCGGTTCGGCCGGGAACTCAAAGGAGACTGCCAGTGATAAACTGGAGGAAGGTGGGGATGACGTCAAGTCATCATGGCCCTTACGAGTAGGGCTACACACGTGCTACAATGGCATATACAAAGAGAAGCGACCTCGCGAGAGCAAGCGGACCTCATAAAGTATGTCGTAGTCCGGATTGGAGTCTGCAACTCGACTCCATGAAGTCGGAATCGCTAGTAATCGTAGATCAGAATGCTACGGTGAATACGTTCCCGGGCCTTGTACACACCGCCCGTCACACCATGGGAGTGGGTTGCAAAAGAAGTAGGTAGCTTAACCTTCGGGAGGGCGCTTACCACTTTGTGATTCATGACTGGGGTGAAGTCGTAACAAGGTAACCGTAGGGGAACCTGCGGTTGGATCACCTCCTTACCTAAAGATATTAGTTCGAGTGGCGTGCTCACACAGATTGTCTGATGAAAAGTAACGAGCAAAGCGCTACCTGTTGATGCCATGAGTCATTCATGCTGATACGAACCGATTAAGTTATTCAGTTTAATCGGATTTTCGTGTCCCCATCGTCTAGAGGCCTAGGACACTGCCCTTTCACGGCTGTAACAGGGGTTCGAATCCCCTTGGGGACGCCATTCCGATAATGAGTGAAAGACATTATCACCGGTTAGCGATAACCGAAAAAATCTTAAAGATGACTTGCGAGTCATGTTTAAGATATTGCTCTTTAACAATCTGGAACAAGCTGAAAATTGAAACATGACGGCTGAAATTTATCCCTCCGTAGATGTACTGGGATGAAGAGTAACCTGTCATAGAGTCTCTCAAATGTTTGCAGCGCGAACGATGGAAACATCTTCGGGTTGTGAGGTTAAGTGACTAAGCGTACACGGTGGATGCCTAGGCAGTCAGAGGCGATGAAGGGCGTGCTAATCTGCGAAAAGCGTCGGTAAGGTGATATGAACCGTTACAACCGGCGATACCCGAATGGGGAAACCCAGTGTGTTTCGACACACTATCATGTCATGAATACATAGTGGCATGAGGCGAACCGGGGGAACTGAAACATCTAAGTACCCCGAGGAAAAGAAATCAACCGAGATTCCCCCAGTAGCGGCGAGCGAACGGGGAGGAGCCCAGAACCTGAATCGGCTTGTGTGTTAGTGGAAGCGTCTGGAAAGTCGCGCAGCAAAGGGTGATAGCCCCGTACACTAAAATGCACAGGTCGTGAGTTCGATGAGTAGGGCGGGACACGTGACATCCTGTCTGAATATGGGGGGACCATCCTCCAAGGCTAAATACTCCTGACTGACCGATAGTGAACCAGTACCGTGAGGGAAAGGCGAAAAGAACCCCGGCGAGGGGAGTGAAATAGAACCTGAAACCGTGTACGTACAAGCAGTGGGAGCACCTTCGTGGTGTGACTGCGTACCTTTTGTATAATGGGTCAGCGACTTATATTTTGTAGCAAGGTTAACCGTATAGGGGAGCCGTAGGGAAACCGAGTCTTAACTGGGCGATTAGTTGCAAGGTATAGACCCGAAACCCGGTGATCTAGCCATGGGCAGGTTGAAGGTTGGGTAACACTAACTGGAGGACCGAACCGACTAATGTTGAAAAATTAGCGGATGACTTGTGGCTGGGGGTGAAAGGCCAATCAAACCGGGAGATAGCTGGTTCTCCCCGAAAGCTATTTAGGTAGCGCCTCGTGAACTCATCTTCGGGGGTAGAGCACTGTTTCGGCTAGGGGGCCATCCCGGCTTACCAAACCGATGCAAACTCCGAATACCGAAGAATGTTATCACGGGAGACACACGGCGGGTGCTAACGTCCGTCGTGAAGAGGGAAACAACCCAGACCGCCAGCTAAGGTCCCAAAGTCATGGTTAAGTGGGAAACGATGTGGGAAGGCATAGACAGCCAGGATGTTGGCTTAGAAGCAGCCATCATTTAAAGAAAGCGTAATAGCTCACTGGTCGAGTCGGCCTGCGCGGAAGATGTAACGGGGCTAAACCATGCACCGAAGCTGCGGCAGCGACGCTTAGGCGTTGTTGGGTAGGGGAGCGTTCTGTAAGCCGTTGAAGGTGGCCTGTGAGGGTTGCTGGAGGTATCAGAAGTGCGAATGCTGACATAAGTAACGATAAAGCGGGTGAAAAGCCCGCTCGCCGGAAGACCAAGGGTTCCTGTCCAACGTTAATCGGGGCAGGGTGAGTCGACCCCTAAGGCGAGGCTGAAAAGCGTAGTCGATGGGAAACAGGTTAATATTCCTGTACTTGGTGTTACTGCGAAGGGGGGACGGAGAAGGCTAGGCTAGCCGGGCGACGGTTGTCCCGGTTTAAGCGTGTAGGGGGTGTGACCTGGTAAATCCGGTTGCATACTAACCCTGAGGCGTGATGACGATGCACTACGGTGCAGAAGTAGTTGATGCCCTGCTTCCAGGAAAAGCCTCTAAGCTCCAGGTAACATTAAATCGTACCCCAAACCGACACAGGTGGTCAGGTAGAGAATACCAAGGCGCTTGAGAGAACTCGGGTGAAGGAACTAGGCAAAATGGTGCCGTAACTTCGGGAGAAGGCACGCTGGCATGTAGGTGAAGTCCCTTGCGGATGGAGCTGAAGCCAGTCGAAGATACCAGCTGGCTGCAACTGTTTAATAAAAACACAGCACTGTGCAAACACGAAAGTGGACGTATACGGTGTGACGCCTGCCCGGTGCTGGAAGGTTAATTGATGGGGTCAGCCGCAAGGCGAAGCTCTTGATCGAAGCCCCAGTAAACGGCGGCCGTAACTATAACGGTCCTAAGGTAGCGAAATTCCTTGTCGGGTAAGTTCCGACCTGCACGAATGGCGTAATGATGGCCAGGCTGTCTCCACCCGAGACTCAGTGAAATTGAACTCGCTGTGAAGATGCAGTGTACCCGCGGCAAGACGGAAAGACCCCGTGAACCTTTACTATAGCTTGACACTGAACATTGAGCCTTGATGTGTAGGATAGGTGGGAGGCTTTGAAGCGTGGACGCCAGTCTGCGTGGAGCCATCCTTGAAATACCACCCTTTAATGTTTGATGTTCTAACTCGGCCCCGTGATCCGGGGTGAGGACAGTGTCTGGTGGGTAGTTTGACTGGGGCGGTCTCCTCCCAAAGAGTAACGGAGGAGCACGAAGGTTAGCTAATCACGGTCGGACATCGTGAGGTTAGTGCAAAGGCATAAGCTAGCTTGACTGCGAGAGTGACGGCTCGAGCAGGTACGAAAGTAGGTCTTAGTGATCCGGTGGTTCTGAATGGAAGGGCCATCGCTCAACGGATAAAAGGTACTCCGGGGATAACAGGCTGATACCGCCCAAGAGTTCATATCGACGGCGGTGTTTGGCACCTCGATGTCGGCTCATCACATCCTGGGGCTGAAGTAGGTCCCAAGGGTATGGCTGTTCGCCATTTAAAGTGGTACGCGAGCTGGGTTTAGAACGTCGTGAGACAGTTCGGTCCCTATCTGCCGTGGGCGTTGGAAGATTGAGAGGGGTTGCTCCTAGTACGAGAGGACCGGAGTGAACGCACCACTGGTGTTCGGGTTGTCATGCCAATGGCATTGCCCGGTAGCTAAGTGCGGAAAAGATAAGCGCTGAAAGCATCTAAGCGCGAAACTTGCCTCAAGATGAGTCTTCCCTGGGCCTTTAAGGTCCCTGAAGGAACGTTTAAGACTAAGACGTTGATAGGCTGGGTGTGTAAGTGCAGCGATGCATTGAGCTAACCAGTACTAATGATCCGTGAGGCTTAACCTTACAACACCGAAGGTGTTTTTAGAGAGATTTTCAGCGAAGTTCCGAGATTGGTTCTGATGGCGACACGAGAGTGAAGCGGTTGGAATGAAACAGAATTTGCCTGGCGGCAATAGCGCGGTGGTCCCACCTGACCCCATGCCGAACTCAGAAGTGAAACGCCGTAGCGCCGATGGTAGTGTGGGGTCTCCCCATGCGAGAGTAGGACACTGCCAGGTATCAAACCAAGCCGAAAGCCCTGAACTGACGTTCAGGGCTTTTTGCTATACGTAAAATGAAAAATCCCCGTTGTAATCCGCTTCAGCTTTCATCGTACGGTTTAATATTCATCACAAAATCCGCGCATTGTTCCTCCAAACGCCAGATATTCTTCGTCCGCTATTAAGTTTGGCTGTTAACTTATAAATAACAATAAAGTAACACCTGGCGTCAGGACGCCGAATTTCATCATTGCTATGGCTCGGAGAAAACATCATGACAGAAACAACCTCGGCTCTTGGGGATGAGCACGGCGTCGAACAGGGAGCGCTGGATAACAAGAAGCGCATTTTTGCCATCGTCGGGGCTTCATCAGGCAATCTGGTGGAGTGGTTTGATTTTTACGTTTACTCCTTCTGTTCCATTTACTTTGCCGCCTCGTTCTTTCCGGCGGGCAACAGCACCACGCAGCTGTTGCAAACCGCTGGGGTGTTCGCCGCCGGCTTCTTTATGCGACCTATCGGCGGTTGGTTATTCGGCTACATCGCTGACAAGCATGGCCGAAAAAACTCAATGCTGATTTCGGTCTGCATGATGTGCGCCGGGTCGCTGGTGATCGCCTGCCTGCCGACGTATGAATCGATCGGCAGCTGGGCACCGGCGCTGCTGCTGATTGCCCGCCTGTTCCAAGGGCTGTCGGTGGGAGGTGAATATGGCACCAGCGCCACCTACATGAGCGAGGTGGCAATCAAGGGGCGGCGCGGCTTTTACGCGTCGTTCCAGTACGTAACGCTGATCGGCGGGCAACTGCTGGCGCTGCTGGTCTTGGTGATCTTGCAGCAGATATTGTCCGGTGAAGAGCTAAAGGCCTGGGGATGGCGTATCCCGTTTGCGCTCGGTGCGCTGTTGGCGGTGGTGGCGCTGTACCTGCGCCGTTCGCTGAATGAAACCTCTGATGCGAAGACGCGTAACCACAAAGATGCCGGTTCGCTGACGGGGCTGTGGAAAAACCGCAAGGCGTTTGTGATGGTGCTGGGCTTTACCGCCGCCGGTTCGCTGACCTTCTACACCTTCACCACCTATATGCAGAAATATCTGGTGAACACCGCCGGTATGGACGCCAAGCTGGCCAGCGCCATCATGACCGTCGCGCTGTTCGTCTTTATGCTGCTGCAGCCGACGGTCGGCGCGTTCTCGGATAAAATCGGCCGTCGCAGCTCGATGCTGATCTTCTCGGCATTGGCCACCGTACTGACGGTGCCGATCCTGTTTGCCTTGAAAGGGGTAACCAATCCCTTTATGGCGTTCGGTCTGATCGTGCTGGCGTTGTTCGTCGTCAGCTTTTACACCGCGATCAGCGGGTTGCTTAAAGCCGAGATGTTCCCGCCAGAGGTGCGTGCGTTAGGGGTGGGCTTGTCTTATGCGGTAGCGAATGCCCTGTTCGGCGGCTCGGCGGAATATGTCGCGTTGTCGCTTAAATCGTTCGGCGTGGAAAATGCCTTCTTCTGGTATGTTTCCGGCATGTGCCTGCTGGCGCTATTGGTCTCGCTCCGGCTGCATCGTAAAGGCAAGGAGATACAGCTGTAATAAAAACCCCGGCTTTGGCCGGGGTCAGAGTAGTGTTTACAGGATACGGCTAATCAGCCGATCGATGCGGATACGCCGCAGACGGCGAATCAGCTTACGCACCTTGATCGGGTATTGCTGAATGCTTTGCAGCTCCTGATAGTGACCGACCACGGTGGTGTGAGTGCGGATGCATTCCAGCTCTTTTTGCCGCTGCTCGCGCATTTCCTGCTTGGGATCGTGGATCAGAATGGCATTTTCCAGATCCAGCCGCCAGGCGCGCGGGTTAAGGTTATTACCGGTAATCAGCTGCCACTCTTCGTCTACCCACATGCCTTTCAGGTGATAGCTGTTATCGCCATCCTTCCACAGACGCACGATCAGCTGCCCGGTGTCGATATAGCGCTGCAAGCGGCTCAGAAAGCGGCGCAGGTTGATCTCGTACAGGTAGGGCAGCGCGCCGATGATTTTGAACGGCTGGTCTTCCGGAATATAGAAGTCGTTGGCGGTCTTGTCGCCGACGATGATCTCCACCTGTTTGCCCTGGCGCAACAGATAAATGATGTTGCGCACCAGCAGCGCCGGCAGATTGAAATAGGGGGTACACAGCGTCAGTTTCTGGTCGGCGCACGACATCAGGTGGTGAATGGTTTTATTCAGCACGCTTTGCTTGCCAAGCCCAACCAGCGGCGTCACCGCCAACTCATCGTTTCCGGCCTTGCCACGGAAGTGGTAACCGGCGCGGCGCAGGGCGAAACGGAACAGACGGGTCTCGTTTTTGATCTCCGGGCTTTTCGGCCGATCGCTGCGATCGAGGCGCTGTACGGCGCCGGCGGTGAGCAGATGCTGCTTGATGTAATCGATCAGGGTATCGGCCAACACCTCGTTGGTGATCAGCTGGTAGCGATCGTAACGGTATTTCTCATGCTGATGCAGATAAACGTCATTGATGCTGGCGCCGCTGTAGATCACGGTATCGTCGACCACAAAGCCCTTCAGGTGCAGTACGCCCAGCGCTTCGCGGGTATTGACCGGCACGCCGTAGATCGGCACCGACTGCTCGGGATGTTGGCCGGCCATGGCGCAGTACCAGTCGGCATTGGTATTGGCGGCGGCGGCACCGATGCGCCCGCGCTGTGCGCGATGCCAGTCGACCAGCACGCAGATTTCCAGCTCGGGCCGCCGCTGCTTGGCCTGATACAGTGCGTTGAGGATCTCGCGCCCGGCGTCGTCATGCTCCAGATATAGAGCCACCAGATAGATGCGTTGGGTGGCGTTGGCGATGGCGTCCAGCAGCGTGGTGCGAAAATCGGACGGCGCGTACAACGTACGAACATCAGCAACCGTCTGGGGGAGTTTGGGCAGTTGTGCAAGGTGTTGTTGATGTTTGCTACGTTTAAATTTTGACAACATCACAGTGCGTTTCTTCTCTCATGATTGATGGCCGGAACGCCACAGGCTTAAAAAAAATAAACCGAATAATCGGGCGATAATACCATTAGTTGCCTCGATTGTGCGTATGTTTTGGCGTTAAGTGGTGGATTCGTAGCGCATTGCGACGCAGGTCACTGCACGTCGGCGGCCTGCAGCGGCAACGTCAGATTGACGATGCCGTCCTCAAGCTGCACCTCGATGCCAAAGCCCAGCCGCTGCGCCAGTGCGATCATGCCGCGGTTATTCGGCATGGTGATGCCGCTCAGGCGGGTCAGGCCATGAGCGCGCGCATAGGCGATCATTTTCTCCAGCAGCTGCCGGCCCAAGCCCACGCCTTTCAGATCGGAACGCACCAGCACGGCGAATTCGGCGTCGGTGTTGTCCGGATCGGACAGCGCGCGGGTCACGCCGATGATCTCGTCTGCGCGCACCGCCACAAAGGCCATTTCTCGATCGTAGTCGATCTGCGTCATGTTGGCCAAATCGTCATGGGTAAACTCGTTGATCTCGCTGAAGTAGCGATAATAGAGGTCTTCCTTGGTCACCCGGTCAATGAAATGCTTCAGCGCCGGTTCGTCTTCCGGCAGGATCGGGCGGAACAGGCACTGGCTGCCGTCTTTCAACGCGATGGTCTCTTCCAGCTCATGCGGATAGGGGCGGATCGCCAATCGCGCCTGCGGATCGCCGCTGAACGGCGCGAGCTGCATCGAAACGTCCAGCAGGGTAAATTCGCTGCCGGAGGCCAGCACCGGGTGAATATCCAGCCGGGCGATCTCCGGGCAGTCGAGGATCAGGTTGGAGACCTGCACCAGCAGGCGACTCAGCCCAGGGATATCCAAAGGCCGCAGCGCGCTGCGCCCGCGGATCTTGCCGCCTTTCACCGCCTGCAGCACCAGATAACGCGCCAGCGCCATGTTCAGCGGCGGCAGCGCGACCGCCACCTGATTTTCCTGGCGCCACTCTACGCCGCCTTCGCCCAGCATGATCAGCGGGCCGAAAATCGCATCCTGCTCTACCGCGATGCGCAGCTCCTGGGCACCGGCGCGGTTGGCCATGCTCTGCACCAACAGGCCATGGATGCGTGCCTGGGGGTAGGTGCGCTTCACGCGGTCGAGGATCGCCTCCGCCGCGCGCTGCACTTCGGTCGCGGTGCGCAGGTAGAGCATGACTCCCTGAACTTCCGATTTGTGCGGGATATCCGGCGAACGCAACTTCAGCGCCACCGGATAGCCGATCTGTTCGGCAATGTGTACCGCTTCGGCGCTGTCCTCGGCAATCCAGGTCGGCAGGGTGCTCAGATCGTAGGCCTGCAGGATGGATTGCACCTCGTGGGTATCCAACTGGGTGGCGCCTTCGGCCAGCGCCTGATGGATCAACCGGTGGGCGTCGGCGGTGTTGGCGGTCAGGCCGACCGGCAGCGCCGGCGTCTCTTTCAGTTGCTTCTGATTGCGACGGTATTCCACCATATGCATAAAGGCGGTCACCGCGCCTTCCGGCGTGCGGTAGGTGGGAATGGCGGCTTCGGTAAACAGCCTGCGCGCCTCTTGTGAAGAGTATTCGCCGCACCAGTTGGTCAGCAATGTGATGCGCTTGCCGCGCGCATGGCGATGCAGCGCGTCGATCAGCCTTTCCGCTGTGGCGGTGCCCGGCGCCGCCGCGCTCGGCGCGTGGATTAACAGCAGCGCGTCATAGTCGTGGCTGTCGAGCAGCGCTTCGATAGCCGCCAGGAAGCGCTGCGGCGTGGCGTCGTCGCGCAGATCGAGCGGGTTGCCGGCGCGAATGAAATCCGGCAGCGCGTCGCTCAATGTCGCCAGGCTCTCATCGCTCAGCGTGGCCAGCTTGCCGTTGCGTCCGAGCAGTTCATCCAGCGCCATCGCCGCCGGCGCCGCCCCGTTGCTGACGATCATCAGCCGCTCGCCGCGCAGCGGATGCATATGGCTGAGGGTTTCCACCGCCGAGAACAGCTCATGGGTATCCTGGACGCGCAGCAGGCCGGCGCGCTGGATGGCGGCGTCATAGGCGGCGTCCAGCCCCAGCTGGCTGTTGAGCAGCAGCTGCGCCTGTTGGCTGCGGCCACTTTTGATCACCAGAATGGGCTTGTTGCGAGAGGCGCTGCGCGAGGCGGAGAGAAAGCGCCGTGCGTCGCTGATGTTTTCCAGATACAGCAGGATGGCGCTGGTTTTACTGTCGCGCGCCAAAAAGTCGAGCAGGTCGTCGACGTCGATGTCCAGGCTGTCACCCAGCGCGATGAAGTAGGAGAAACCGACTTCGCGCTGCTGCGCCCAGTCGAGAATGGTGTTGGCCACGGCGGCGGACTGCGAGATAAACGCCAGTTTTCCCTTTTGGATCGGCACCGGCGAGAAGCTGGCGTTGATGCCCTGCCACGGCGCCAGCAGCCCCAGACTGTTGGGGCCTAACAGCCGCATGGCATAGCGCTGCGCGCAGGCCTTCAGCTCGGCGAACTGTTCCGGCGGCGAAGAGAGCACAATGGCGGTTTTGCAGCCGCGTTGGCCCAGCGCTTCAATCAGCGCCAGATTGCGTTTGGCGTGGGTGCAGATGATCGCCAGATCCGGCGTCAGCGGCAGGCTGCCGACGTCGGGGTAGGCCATCACGCCGCATACCGCCTTGTAGCGCGGCGTGACCGGCAAGATGGGCCCGCCGAAACCGCCGGCCAGCAGGTTGCTCATCATCAGGTTACCGGCGCGGCCGGGCTGCTGCGAAGCGCCCAGAACGGCGATCGATTTGGGACGTAGTAGCGCTTCTAACCCTCGCTGGCTCATGCACGGCTCCTTTTGGCAACGTTACGCCTGATTTTAGGCGCTTTATGGCTACATTGCTGTGACCGGTGCCTCCGGCCGGGTCGGTTTTCCTGCCAGATACTGTTGACGGAAATAGCGGAAATGCTGATTCAATCCGTCGGCGGCCGGCAGATCGCCCGCCTGTTGCAGCAGGGCGGCGGCCACTTCCGCCGTGCAGTGTTGCTCGGCGCGGCTGGCTTCGCGCAGCTGGTAGTTCGATGCGGCGTCGACGTTGAGGGAAAACACCGGGAATTGATTGAGGTACGGGCTTTTACGGAACATTTTGCGCGCTTCCGCCCAGGTGCCGTCCAGCATGATGAACAGCGGCGGTTTGCCGCCGGCGGGCAGCTCGCTGAACACCGGCCGTGCTGCGTCCGCGTAGGAGGCGGGGAACACCACGTAAGGCTGCCGCGTCGGATCGTTGATGGCCGCCAGCAGGGCGGGATCGATCTCGGTGCGCGACCAGAGGAACGCCTGGGTGTCCGGCAGGATATCGGCGATCAGGCGCCCGGTGTTGCTGGGTTTGAGCGGCTCGGCGCCGAACATGATCAGGCAGAAACGGCTGCCGGCCTGCTGCGGGCGAATGGTGTCGCACAGGCAGTTTTTATGCGGCAGCAGGCAACCCTGACAACGCGCCACCCGGCAACCGCGCGCCAGAAAAGGGCGGGTGGCGCGGTCTAAACGGAATTGGCGCAGGCGAAGTACGGCGTTGTCGGTCATAACGATCCTGGGGAAAAACCGCCATTGTAACGCAGAAAAAAGCCCGCCGGGAGGGGCGGGCTCGATCGGGGCGGGTTCGCGCGCGATGGCGGGATACGGCCTATACTTGCCGAATTACACTAACTCGTTGAGCCAGTTGTCAAACGGCGCTTTCGGCATCGCGCCGTTGAGCATGTCGACCATCTTGCCCTGACGGAACACCATGATGGTCGGGATGCTGCGGATGCGGAAACGGGCGCTCAGTTCCGGCTCGGCTTCGGTGTTTACTTTCACGAAGCGCACTTTGCCGGCGCGCTCTTCGGCCACGTCTTCAAAGATCGGCGCAAAGCTGCGGCACGGGCCGCACCACGGCGCCCAGAAATCGACCACGACCGGCAGATCGTCCTGCAGCAACTGGTCCAGCGTGGCGGCGGTGGCATTGATCACTTCACCGTCGAAGAGCTCATGGCCGCAGCGGCCGCATTTCGCGTTGTCCGCCAAACGTTCTTCCGGCACGCGGTTGGTGGCATTGCAAGCTGCACAAACTGTATTCATGTTGACCTCGGGTACAGAGAAAGCATGGTCCCCGCAACGCAGTTGCGAAGATGTTTCTTTAATGCTGACAATTATCGGCAAAACCCGGCGCATGAACAATGAGGTTTGTTCAATGGATGTGATAGTTGGGAGCTTTTAGCGCAAGTTGGTGGCTTCGTGCACCAACATCAGGTAATCTTCGCGCCCTGCGCGTTGGTGGAGAAGACAATGAACGATTCATTTAGTGGCAAGAACGGTAAAGTCAAAGTGATGTACGTCCGCAATGACGACGACAACGGCGACGACCGCAACAAGAATAAACGTCCGGCCGGCAAAGGCCGTCCGGCTGACGGTGCGCGCTCGGGCCGCACCGGTCAAGACAAGGCGCGTGGCGGCAACGATCGCCGCGGCGCCGACTCCCGCCGCAGTGAAAGCGATCGTCCTCGCCGTCCGGCGCGCTCTGAAGATCGCGGTGGCAACGAGTCGCCGTGGAGAACCGTTTCGCGCGCGCCGAATGAAGAGCCGGCGTTCGATCACGGTGGTATCAGCGGCAAAAGCTTTATCGATCCGGAACAGCTGCGCCGTCAGCGCGCGGAAGAAACCCGCGTTTACGGTGAAAACGCCTGTCAGGCGCTGTTCGCAAGCCGCCCGGAAGCGATCGTGCGCGCCTGGTTCGTGCAGTCGGTCACCCCGCGTTTCCGCGAAGCGCTGCGCTGGATGGCGGCTAACCGCAAGGCTTACCACGTGGTGGATGAAGAAGAGCTGGCCAAGGCTTCCGGCACCGAGCATCACGGCGGCGTGTGCTTCCTGATCAAAAAGCGTCAGGGCCTGGATGCGCAGACCTACCTGAAGAGTGCACCGGCGACCGACTGCGTGCTGGCGCTGGAAGAAGTGGGTAACCCGCATAACCTGGGCGCTATCGTCCGTTCGTGCGCCCACTTTGGCGTCAACGGCGTGCTGCTGCAGGATCCGGCGCTGCTGGAATCCGGCGCGGCGGTGCGTACCGCAGAAGGCGGTGCAGAGCACATCAAGGCGATCAACGCCGATGATTTCCTGTCGGTGCTGGATACCTTCCGCAAGGCGGGTTACACCATCGTTACCACCTCGAGCCATAAAGGCACCGCGCTGGCGCAGGCCAAGCTGCCGGCCAAGATGGTGCTGGTGCTGGGCCAGGAACGTGACGGTCTGAGCGACAGCGCCTGGCAGCAGGGCGACATGAGCGTCTCGATCGGCGGCACCGGTAAAGTGGAAAGCCTGAACGTTTCCGTGGCGACCGGCATTCTGCTGGCGGACTGGTGGCGTCAGAATCAGGCGTAATCTGTTCTACGTCGGATAAAAAAACGGGCGCCTCAGGGCGCCCGTTTCGTTTATTGAAGCTTAGTGGGCGCCGCCGCCCCCACCGCCGCCAGAGCTGAATGGCGGTTTCGCCACCCATACCAGCACCAGCAGCACCAGGAACACCCCGGCCGACAGCCAGAAGATCTCGTTGGCGGAGATGATCAGGCCCTGCGCGGTGATCTCGTTGGCGATATACGCCGACGCCTGCTGCTTGCTCATGCCGAGCTGCTCCAACTGCCGGTACATCTCCTGCGACTGCGGGTTGTACGGATTGACGAACTCCGTGAGTTGCGAATGGTGCTGTGATTCGCGCTGCGTCCACAGGGTGGTGGTGATCGAGGTACCGATCGAACCCGCCAGCGTTCGCGTAAAGTTCGACAGGCTCGACGCCGCCGCCATGCGTTCCGGCGGCAGGCCGGACAGCGTGATGGTGGTCAACGGCATGAAGAAGCAGGCGATGGCAAAGCCCTGGACGAACTGCGGCCAGGCCGAAGCGCCGAAGTCCATGCCTGGCTCAAACGTATAGGCGCGCCAGTAGAAGCACACGGCATACATGATGAAGCTGAAGGTCACCAGCTTGCGCATGTCGAGCCGGTTGCCGAACTTACCGATGATCGGCGACAGCAGCACCGGGATCAGCCCGACCGGCGCCGACGCCAGCCCCGCCCAGGTGGCGGTATAGCCGTATACCTCTTGCAGCAGCTGCGGCAACAGCACGATGGCGCCGAAGTACAGCATGTAGGCCAGGCTGATGCACAGGCAGCCGATGGTGAAGTTGCGTGACTTGAACAGTGACAGATCCACCACCGGGTGGTCGTCCGTCAGCTCCCAGACCACCAGGAACAGCAACGCCACGACCGCCACGACGGTCAGGGTGATGATCTCGGTCGAGTTAAACCAGTCCAGCTCCTTGCCCTGATCGAGCATCACCTGCAGCGAACCGATGCCGACGATCAGCAGCACCAAGCCAACCGTATCGATCGGTTTGATCTCGGTTTTGGTTTCTCGCCCCTTCAGCGTCGCCATCGCCGCCATAATAACAAAGGCGCCGATCGGGATGTTGATGAAGAAGATCCAACCCCAATGGTAGTTGTCGCTGATGTAACCGCCGAGGATCGGCCCGAAGATCGGCGCGACGATAACGGTCATCGACCAGAGCGCCAGGGCCATCGCTCGCTTGGCGGGCGGGTAGTTGTTCAGCAACAGGCTCTGCGAGAGCGGGATCAACGGCCCGGCCACCACGCCCTGGATCACGCGGAAGAAGATCAGCATGCCGAGGCTGTTGGAGATGCCGCACAGCCAGGAGGCGATGACGAACAGCGCGGTGGACCAGAGGAACAGCCGCACTTCGCCGATGCGCTTCGCGAGCCAGCCGGTGATCGGGATCGAGATGGCGTTCGCCACGCCGAATGAGGTGATCACCCAGGTGCCCTGCGAGTTGGAAGACCCGAGGTTACCGGCAATGGTGGGGATCGCCACGTTGGCAATGGTGGAGTCCAGCACCTGCATGAAGGTCGCCATGGCGAGCGCGACCGTCATCCAGGCGAGCTGGGCGCCTTCAAGCGGTTTCTGTGGCAAGATGGCCTCCCGCGCGCTTAGCCGGCGTTCGCATGGATCACGTCGGCGATCAGCTGGTTAACCGGCGCCAGATTCAACGCCAGCGCGTCGCTCTGATACAGCGGTTTGTCTCGCACCACGTCGGCCAGCACGCGGCCATCCAGGTTGGCGGTGTCGACGGTCACCAGCGTAGAAAGACCGATGCGCAGCGGATGGTCGGCCACCTGCTTGGCGTCGAGCTCAATACGCACCGGCAGACGTTGCACTACCTTGATCCAGTTGCCGGTCGCGTTCTGGGCCGGCAGCAGCGAGAAGGCGCTGCCGGTGCCCATGTCGATACCAGCCACTTTGCCCTGATACACCACGTCGTCGCCGTAGACGTCGCTGACCACTGTCGCCGACTGGCCGATACGCATGTTGGCGATCTGGGTTTCCTTGAAGTTGGCGTCAACCCAGATATGATCGGCCGGCACCACCGCCATCAGCGGCGAACCGGCGGCGATCTGCGCGCCGACCTGCACGCTGCGGCGCGAGACATAGCCGGTAATGGGGCTGATCACTTTGGTTCGTTGCAGCGCCAGCCAGGCATCGCGCATCTGTGCGGCGGCCTGTTGGATCGCCGGCTGCTGTTCCAACGGGGTATTCAGCACCATCGCCTGGTTGGCGTTATATTGCTGCACCGCCACTTCCAGCGCGGCCTTGGCGCTGTCGACCGCATCGCGAGCGTGTTGCAGCTCTTCGCGGCCGATGGCGTCAACGCTGCCCAGCACCACGCGGCGTTTCAGATCGTTCTCGGCCTTGCTCAGATCGGTCTTGCGCAGGGCAATGTTGGCCTGATACTGCTTGCTGTTGATGATCAACTGGTGGGTCTGGCGCACGCTGTTGGCCAGGCCGGTTTTGGCGCGTTCAAACGCCTGCTCAGCATCGGTCGGATCGAGCGTCAGCAGCACGTCGCCCTGCTTGACGTAGTCGGTGTTGTCAAAATTGACGCTGTTCACGCTGCCGGACACCTGGGCCATGATCTGCACCTGGTTGCCGGAGACGTAGGCGTCGTCGGTTTCCTGGTGATGACGCAGCACCAGGAACCAATACACTAAGTAAGCCACCCCTATAACAATGAAAATAACCGTCAGCAACAGCAGCCAAAATTTACGCTGCTTCTTTTTGCCGCTCGGCTGCTGCGGGTTTTGGATTTCCGCGCTTGCGCTCATGGTGTTCTCCAAGCCTTATATTATTATGCTTTCGAATCCGCTGCGGCCGGGGCCTGATAGCCACCGCCCAGCGCACGGATCAGTCCTATCTTCGCCTGCAGTAAGTTGCTGCTGGCATTCAACTCCGCCTGTTGCTGCTGCAATAGCTGCGTCTGGCTGGTCAACAGATCGTCGCGCCCGATAATCCCTGCCTGGTAACGGGCGTTGGCGACCTGATACACCTGTTGCATCGACTGGGCCGCGGACGCCGCCTGCAGCTGCTGTTGCGCAGAGCTCTGCTGGATGGTGATGGCGTCGGCGGTTTCCTGTACCGCATTCAGGATGGTTTGGTTGTAGGATTCCACCGCTTCGTCATACAGCGCGGATTCCTCGCCCAGCTTGCTGCGCAGCGCCCCGGCGTGGAAGATCGGCAGCGAAATCGCCGGCATCACGTTCCAGGCCTGGCTGGCCGCTTCAAACAGATTCGGGCTGGTGCCACTGGTATTGGTGGTCATCAGGCCGGCGAAGGCTGAAATGGTCAGGCTGGGGTAAAACTCTTTACGCGCGGCGCTGACGCGCTGGCTGTAAGACTCCACCAGCTGGCGTTGCGCGGCGATGTCCGGGCGTTTACCCAACAGATCCGCCGTCAGCTCGCCCTGCGGCGCCATCAGGTTGTCTGCGGGCAACGGCACCTGACGCAGCTGCTGCATGGCGTTCGGCCCCTGGCCCGCCAGCGCGGCGAGCTGGTGTCTGAGCTGTTCGATCTGCGACTGCAGCTGCAGGATCTGCTGCTTGGCAACGTCGGACTGCGCCTGGGTTTGTTGCGGCACGTCGACGCCGGTCAGGCCGGCCTGATAGCGCTGTTGACGCAGTGCGGTCAGGCGTTCATTGTTGTTCACTTCCTGTTGCAGCAGTTTCTCGAGCGCCAGATTGCTCTGCAGCTGATAGTAGGCGGACGCCACCGAACTGGTCAGCGTCAGCGCCGCCTGTTCCTGCTCGGCGCGTGCGGCGTTGACCTGCGCCTTGGCGGCGTTCACCTGGTTACGGTATTTGCCCCACCAGTCGAACTCGTACGCCAGGTTCAACCCCAGCGAATTGGAGCTTTCGTAGATCGGCTTATGCGGATACCCCAACCCCATATTGACGTTTTGCGGCACGCGTTGGCGCTGGGTGCTGGCGTTCAGATCCAGATTCGGCCCGTTGGCGGCGCTGGCTTCACCCACCACGCTCTGCGCTTCGCGCACGCGGGCGGCGGCCTGCCGCAGGGTCGGCGAGCTTTGCAGCGTCTGCGTCATCAAGGCGTCCAACTGCGGATCCTTGAGGGCGCGCCACCACTGCGGGCTGACGGCCAGCGAACTGACTTTCGGCTGAGCCAACTGCAGGCTCTGCGGATCCATCAGCGTGGATTGCGGGGCAATATTATCGGTCGAAGCACACCCGGCCAGCAGCAACACGGCGAACAGCGGGGTGAATCTCCAGTTAAATGGGGATCGCATAAGTAGGTACCTGAACAGAAATTGTGAATTAGGATAACTGTTCTGTGATTTCCATTTGATCCAGACGTGCCAGCAATTTGCGCGTCAGCTGTTCCAGCTGTTTTTGCTCATCGTCGGTCAGCGTGGACCACAGGAAATGCAGACATTGGTGCTGCGGTGGCAGCAGTTGACTGAGAAATTCTTCCCCCTGCGGCGTCAGATGCAGATGAAGGCAGCGGCGATCGTTGTCGCTTTCCCGGCGCTCGATCCAGCCGCGTTTCTCCAGCTCGTCGGCGATGCGGGTCGCATTGGTGCGCGAGGAGCCTAAGGCAGAGCTTAGCTCAGAAGGTTGGATGCTGTGACTCTCCTGCGCATCCAGGGTAATCAGCGCCATAAACAGTGTTTCGTTAATCCCCTGCGCCTTCAGCATCTTGTTGCGATTTTCCAGCAGCTTGCCTTGCATGTGCATGCACAGGCGGGTCAGCAGGATTTCCTGATACGGGAAGTCTTTCTGCCGGGTGGCGCGGAAATTCAGCATTTGTTCTATGGGGGCAAACGAGCTTTCCATAATTTAGGGCCTCATTAATTTCGTTCGAGATAGTAACGACGGTGACTAATAATGTAAATGTTCAGCCGTGCGGATAATTTAGCAATTCGTGTCATTTGTCAGAGTTTGTAAAGATGTGGCGCCTGAAAACGCCAAAGCGAAGCCAAACGATCGGGAGCGGCGTCAGCCCGGACCGAAAAGCATTAACAGCTTTAATGTGACGCCAAAGGCCGTCGCGCCGAGCAGCGTCGACAGAATGATGCTTTTGCTGCGGTAGAAGCACAGCGCCAGCGCGGCGAACCCCGCCAATGTGGGCAGCAGCTTGTCCGGTTCGCGCATCACCACCGGCGTGCTGGAGACCACCAGCAGGGCGCAGATCGAGGCGATGCCGATGCTGTCGAGCAACAGAGCGGCTTTACCGCGTTTGAGGCCGGGCTGGGCGCGTGCCGGCGCCAGCCGCAGTGGCAGATAACGGAACAGGTAATTGGCGCAGCCCACCACCAGGCCGATCACCAGCACATCAGTGTTCATGGTTGGCCTCCGCAGGGGCGGGCTGGAACAGGGCGGCGATGCAGCCGGCGCCGATGCCGGCCAAAATGGCGACCGGAATGGAGAACAGCACCACGCCGAGCAGCGCGCCGGCCAGCGCGGCGGCGATAGTCAGACTCTGCGGGCGCCGGAAGGCGGCCAGCAGGAAACTGAGAAACAGCGCCGGCAGCATGAAGGCCAGCGAGGCTTCGATCACCGGGAACTGCTCCAGCGGGCCGTTGCCGAACAGCGCGCCGAGCGCGGTGCCGGCCACCCAGGAAAGCCAGGAACAGAGCGCGATGCCCAGCATCCAGTTTTCGCTCCAGCTGCGGTTATTGCGCATCAGCCTGGCGGTAGCGGCGGCGAAGACCTCATCGGTCAGGCCAAAGGCCCATATCGCCGTTTTACCGGGCGACATGCGCGAGACGATGCGGTGACGCAGCGCCGGGCCGTACAGCAGGTGGCGCACGTCCATCGCCATCACCGTCAACGCGGAGACCCACAGCGACATTCCGGCGCTCAGCAGGGCGGTGATCACGAACTGGCTGGCGCCGGCGTAGATGATGCAGGAGAAGAAAATGCTTTCCAGCGGGGAAAAGCCCAGTTTGACGGCGCTGAGGCCGAAGGCGAACGCCACCGGGACATACCCGATGACGATCGGCAAACTGTCGACGACGCCGTTGGCGAAGGTGGCGCTGACGGCGGGCGGATTGAGGCTGTCTGCAGCTTGGCTTTGCATGGTTGTGGGTCGCAGGGTAGATAGGACTTCAATAGTTTATGCCCAGAACATTACCAGAGAGTAAGTAATGTTTATACCCTGCACCGCTAATAAATTTCTTAAGTGACTATTTGCACGATAATCAGATTGTCGCCGGCCCCTGCGGATCGTGGTGCTTGCCGAGCCACCAGGTCAGCAGGTTGAGCAGGCATAACACCCCGCCGGCGGCGGCCACGCCGTACCAGCCGGCATGCTGATAGGCCGAGGCGGAGAGCAGTGAACCGAGGGCGCCGCCGATAAAGTAGCTGGTCATGTAGCCGGCGGTCAGGCGGTTGCGTGCGTCCGGCATGATGCGGTACATCACGCTCTGGTTGGTGACGTGTACCGCCTGCACCGCCAGATCGAGGATCAGGATGCCGGCGATCAGCGCCCACAGCGATTGTTTGGCGAACGCGATAGGTATCCAGGACAGCAGCAGCAGCACCAGGCCGACGGTGGTGGTCAATCCGGCTTTGCCCTTGTCCGCCAGATGCCCGGCGCGCGAAGCGGCCAGCGCCCCGGCGGCGCCCACCAGGCCGAACAGCCCGATCACCCCCTCGGAATAGTTGAACGGCGGCGCGGCGAGCAGAAAGGCCATGGAGGTCCAGAGCACGCTGAAGTTGGCGAACGACAGGGCGCCGAGGATGGCGCGGGTGCGCAGCAGCGGCGTGCGGCAGAACAGGCTGAAGATCGAGGCCAGCAGTTGCGGGTAGTTCAGCCCGGAGTGTTGCTTATAGCGCGGCAGCGCGCGCCACAGGATCAGCGCCATCAGGATCATCAGCACGCTGGCGACCCAGTAGATGGTGCGCCAGCCGCCGAACGATGCCAGCGCGCCCGCGACGGTGCGTGCCAGCAGGATGCCGAGCAGCAGGCCGCTCATGATGATGCCGACGGTCTTGCCGCGCTTTTCCGGGTGGGCCAGCGTGGCGGCCAGCGGCACCAGAATCTGCGCCACCACCGAGAACAGCCCGGTGAGCGCGGTGCCGAGGATCATCATCGGCAGGGTGGCGGAGGTGGCGGTGATCAGCATGCCCCCGGCGGCCAGCAGCGTCATGAACACGATCAGCCCGCGGCGCTCGAACATATCGCCGAGCGGCACCAGCAGCAGCAGCCCGGTGGCGTAACCCAGCTGCGCGGCGGTAACGATAAAGCCGGCCTGATTGACCGACAGGTTGAAGCCGGTGGCGATGGTTTCCAGCAGCGGCTGCGCGTAATAGTTGCTGGCGACCGCCAGGCCGGTAGCGATGGCGATCAGCACGGTCAGCGCCGGGCTGAGGCCCGGGTGGGCGTTTTGTTGACTCATGGTTTTTTCATCACGGGAATAAGATGGCGCGCAGTATCCGGCAACGCAGGCCGGGAAACCAATGTATAATTTTCATTTTATTTATCTCATTTCAAGATAGATACCATGAACCTGAAACAGATCCGCTATGCGCTGGCGGTGGCGGAAGAGCTGAACTTTACCCGGGCGGCGCAGCGCTGCCATACGGTGCAGTCGGCGCTCAGCCACCAGATCGCCAAACTGGAAGAAGAGCTGGGCTGTACGCTGTTTGAACGCACTTCGCGTCGGGTGCGGTTGACCCCCGCCGGCCAGGCTTTTGTCGCCCCTGCGCAGCGCCTGCTGGCGGCGCAGCAGGCGCTGGTGGAGGAGGTGACGGCGGCCGATGGCGCGGTGTCCGGCACCCTGACCATCGGCACCATTTCAACGATAAACGTGATGGCTCTGACCGAAAGGCTCGACAAGTTTCACCGCCACTATCCGGCGGTCAATATCCGCCTGTACGTCGGCATGAGCGAAGCGCTGTTGGAAGATGTGCGCCAGCAAAAATGCGATATGGCGTTCGTCGGCATCTGGCCGGGCGATGCTGATCTGTTGCCGATGTCGCACCGGCAGTTGGCCGATGAGCCGCTGGTGGCGTTGGTGGCGCCGCAGCATCCGCTGGCCGGCCGCGAGCGGGTGAACCTGCAGGCGCTGGCGGAAGTGCCGCTGGTGGATTTCTACAGCGGCACCGGCGCGCGGCGCCAAACCGATCGCGCCTTTCAGGCGGCGGGCATCCGTCGGCACGTCAGTTTTGAAATCGATCATATCGAATGGCTGGAGAATTTGGTGCGACGGGGGCTGGCGGCGGGCATTGTACCGATCTCGACCGCGCAACGCTTAAGCGCGCTGGTGTCGATCCCGATAGAAGACGGGCCGCGGCGCCAGGTGTATTGCATTTGGCCGCAGCCCATGTCGACTATCGCCGAGCGCTTTTTGCATTTCAGCGGCATCGATATGGCGGGGTAGGGGCGCGGCACAGGCGGCGCCCCTGAACGGTTACGGCTTCGCCGCTTCGGCGGCGGTTTTCACCCAGCCGTCGAAGGTGGCCTGGTGCGCCTTGATCCAGCCGTTGACGTGGTTCTGGATGTCAGCTTCCGAAGCCTGGCCTTCATGCATGCGCAGGTTTTGCGCGTTGATGTCGGCGATCGGCAGCTTCATGATGGCGAACAGCTTGGCGGCCGCCGGATTGGCTTCGGCCCACTGCTTGTTGGCGGCGATACGCATGGTGTTGACCGGGAAGCCGTAGTTGGCGCCGTTAGGCAGCTTGGTGTCGACGTTCTTTTGCTCGCCCGGCAGGGAGGAGAACGGCACCTGCAGCCAGACCACGTCGCGCCCCGGCACCATCACATCGCTGACCCAGTACGGCGTCCAGGTATAATACAGCACCGGTTTGCCCTCTTTGTAGCGGGTGATGGTGTCAGCGATCATCGCCGCGTAGTTGCCCTGGTTGTGTTCGACGGTATTGCTCAGGCCGTAGGCCTTGATGTGGTGGTTAATTACCGCTTCGCAGCCCCAGCCCGGGGTGCAGCCGGTCAGATCGGCCTTGCCGTCGCCGTTGGTATCGAACAGCTTGGCGATCTTGGGATCCTTGAGCTGCTCGACGTTGGTGATGTGATATTGCTCGGCGGTTTTCTTGTCGATCAGGTAGCCCTGTGCGGCGCCGTTGACGTAGACGCCTTCGCGATAGAACTTGGCGTCGCCGCCGGCGGCCTTGTACTGATCGGCATGCAGCGGATCCCAGTTGACCGCGATGAAGGTCGCGTCGCCGGAGGCGATCGAGGTGTAGGCGACGTTGTAATCCACTTCACGCGGTTCCTTCACGTCGTAACCCAATTTTTCCAGCGCCTTGCTGACCAGCAGCGTCTGGAAGGTCTCTTCGGAAATGGTGCTTTGCACCGGCTGTACCGCGATCCCCTTGCCGGGTAAATCTGCCGCGCTCACGCTCTGTGAGCCAATCAGCGTCGTCAGGGCGAGAGCCCAGATGCCCGTAGTGCGCATAGTGTTTCCCCTTTTTTCGATGTGGTGTGTCATAGCCCGCCGGGGCCGCAGCCGCCGGCGGGAAAAGCGTCAGGCTTGTTTGATGAACGGGCGAGTCAGCAGCCCGATGGGGCCGCGGCGATACCAGCGGCCGATGCCTTTGCTGCGGCGATCGCGCCCCAACGATTGGGTGAGGCGATCGAGAATGATCGCCAGGATCACGATGCCGACGCCGCCGACGGCGGCCAGGCCCATGTCCAGCCGGCCGATGCCGCGCAGTACCATCTGCCCCAGTCCGCCGACGGCGATCATCGAGGCAATGACGACCATCGACAGCGCCAACATCAGCGTCTGGTTCACGCCGGCCATGATGGTCGGCATCGCCAGCGGCAGCTGCACCTTGAACAGCAGCTGACGCGGGCTGGCGCCGAAGGATTCGGCGGCCTCGATCAGATCCTCCGGCACCTGCTTGATGCCCAGAATGGTCAGGCGCACGATCGGCGGCAGCGCGAAGATGATGGTGACCACCACGCCCGGCACGTTGCCGATGCCGAACAGCATGACGATTGGCACCAGGTAGACGAAGGCCGGGGTGGTCTGCATGGCGTCGAGCAGCGGTCTTATCACCTTGGCGGCGTGTTTGCTGCGCGCCAGCCAGATGCCGAGCGGCAGGCCGATAAGAATGCAGAAGAACAGCGCAGTCAGCACCAGCGCCAGCGTGACCATCGCCTGCGACCAGGCGCCGATGGCGCCGATGGCGACCAGTGAGAGCAGCGTGGCGGCGCCCATGCCGAGGCCCGAGACCTGCCAGGCGAGCAGCGAGAACACCAGAATGGCGATCGGCGCCGGCATGCCCAGCAGCAATTGCTGGAAGCCGCTCAGGATCATGTCCACCGGCACGCGGATGCCCTGGAACAGCGGGCGGAAGTGCAGCACCAGCCAGTCGATGCCCTGCGTGACCCAGGTATCGAACGGCACCCAGGCTTTGTGGAACGGATCGAGCAGGCTGAAGTGTTCCGGCTGCGCCGGGGCGCTGCTGAGCCAATCGGCGCCTGACGCGGCGGCGTCATGGGCGGCCGGCGGCGGCGCGCTGGACCAGGCGTCGCCGGCGTTGGCGGCGGCATCGTTTGCGGGTGCGGCGCCGGTATCGGCCGGTGCGGTAGCCCAGGGATCTTGGGTTTGCGTAGTATCACTCATTGGCGGAGCCCTCCTTGTCCAACGCCTGCAGCAGCATGGCCTTGGAGATGATGCCGAGATAGTTATGTTCTTCGCACACCACCGGCACCGCGCACGGCGCCTGGGCGACCAGGGAAATCAGATCGCTGAGCGGCGTGTCGGCCGGCACGGCGGCGGGGGCCTCGAGCAGGGCATCGTCCAGCGTTTGATTGGCGGACAGCGCCTTTTTCAGCGACTCTATCGACACTACGCCGATAAATTTCTTTCCGCGTTCAACAACATAACCATAATCACGGTCCTCATCGCGCAGCAGCTGCAGCGCCGATCGGGGGCCAAAGCCGGGGGTTTTGCGGATCAGCGTCACCGGGCGCCGTTGGGCGATATCCTTGGCGCTGAATACATGACTGATGTCCACGCCGCGGAAGAAGGTGCGTACATAATCGTTGGCCGGGTTGTTCAGGATCTCGTCCGGCGTGCCGACCTGGATCACCTCACCGCCCTGCATGATGGCGATGCGATCGCCGATGCGCATCGCTTCGTCCAGATCGTGGGAAATAAACACGATGGTGCGCTGATGCTGGGCCTGTAATTTCACCAGCTCATCCTGCATTTCGGTACGAATTAACGGATCGAGCGCCGAGAAGGCTTCGTCCATCAATAATATATCCGGGTTATTGGCCAGGGCACGGGCTAATCCCACGCGCTGGCGCATGCCGCCGGATAATTCATCCGGATAAGACAGCGCATAATTCTCCAGCCCGACCTGACGCAGGGCATCCAGCGCTTTTTCCTGGCGCTCCTGCAGCGGTATGCCGGCTAATTCCATACCGAAGGCGGTGTTATTAATGACATTCATGTGCGGCATCAGCGCGAATGACTGAAATACCATGCTGATCTTATTTCGCCGCACGGCGCGCAGCGCGGTGTCAGATATTTTGGCGATGTCCTCACCGTCGATCAGCACCTGACCGCGAGTGGGTTCTATCAGACGATTGAGAAGGCGTACCAGGGTGGACTTGCCGGAACCGGAGAGCCCCATGATGACAAATATCTCGCCTTCTTCAATGGCCAGAGTGGCGTCTTTTACGCCGAGCGATAAGCCGGTTTTTTCAAAAAGCCGATCTTTTGTCAGACCTTTATCCAGCAGTTTGAATGCGCGTTCCGGGTGTTCGCCAAATATCTTATACAGGTTCTTTACTTCGAGTTTAATTGCCATGCAATTTGCTGTTTCCTCTGGTTTAATTAACGCGTTATGGGCTGTCCTTAGCAAAATAAAAGAGCTTTTTACCCTAACACAGTGAATATCTGAGACAACCCTCAATGTCATTTAAATGGGATATTAGTGGTTTACATCAAGGTTTTAATTAGTTATGGTAATTTGGCCCGTGACTCAAAATTGATGGCCGTTATTCACCATAATGGTTTGGTTTTCGGGGAAATAACGCGGCGTGGGGCAATGCGCTATTTCGGTTTTACGCCTGCCGTTCGGATAATAAAAAACCCGACCAGAGGCCGGGTAAAAGTCATCAGTATTTCATCAGTTTTAACGACAGGTGCCGATATCGAGGGGGATATCGTCGAGCGCTATGTTATCGCCGTAATATGACAGCCAGATGGCAGCCTCAGGCCTTGCGATACAGCCGCCGCGGATGGCCAATATTGCCGTACAACATTTCCACCCGCACGAACTGGGTGGCGACGCAGTATTCCAGATAACGGCGGGCGGTGGTCTTGCTGATGCCGACCTGCTCAACCACGTCTTCCACCGCATGCGCCACCGCCGGCTGGGCGATAAACAGCGCCTGCACCAGCTCGAGGGTATTGGTTTCGATGCCTTTGGCGCTCGGCTCGCTGGAGAACTGCTTCGACTGCAGATTGTACAGCGCATCGACGTTATCCTGATCGATGATCTTGAAGGTGCGCTGGGTCTGCACAAACTGCATGAAGCGTTCGAGCGAATTGCGCAGCCGCTTGTAGGACACCGGCTTGATGATGTAATCGAAGGCGCCGTTGCGGATCGCCTGGCTGCAGGTATGCATGTCGCTGGCGGCGGTGATGAAGATCACCGAGCAGGCGGGGTTCTTCACCGCCGGTTCTTCCATCAGCTCGATGCCCTGGCCGTCCGGCAGAAAGTTATCCAGCAGGATCAGCCGCGGCTGATGCGCATTGGCTTTGGCTCGTGCTTCGGCCAGCGTGGCGGCGTAAGCCACCACCCGCAGGTTGAAATTTTTCTCGATGAACTCCGCGTGCAGTGTCGCCAGTTGCGGCTCGTCTTCCACGATCAGAACGTCCAGTGCTTGGTGTGACATAATCGGGTGCTCAAAAAATCGGGTTATGGGTTTTATTTAGGGATAAATATAGAGAATATCGCGCCGTGCGGCTCGTTGTCCGACACTTCTATACTGCCGTGCGCCTGCGCCACGTGGCTGGCGACCAGATGCAGGCCGATGCCGTGGTCGCTTTTATCCGCTTTGGTGGTGACGCCCTGTTCAAACAGCGTATCACGAATCTCCTCGGCGATGCCGGTGCCGCGATCCGCCACTTCGATCACCAGTTCGTCGCTGCCGTCGCTGATATAAAGCTCAATCGCGTCGTGCGGGGCTGGGCAGTGCAGCGTCGCCTCCACCGCATTATCCAACAGGTTGCCGACGATCGACATCAGTTCGGTCTCATTCAGCGCCGCCGGGATCTGTCGCAGCTGGCAGGCCGGATCGAAGCGCAGCTCGATGCCTTTTTCTCTGGCGCTGGAGTATTTGCCCAGCAGCAGGCCGCACAGCGCCGCTGAACTGAAGCGCTGCGAGATGAAATCGAGGATTTCCTGCGCCCCCTCCGACTGGGCTTCCACATAGCGAATGGCCTCGTCGTAGCGCTGCATATGCAACAGCCCGGCCAGCGTGGCGGTCCAGTTCAACTGCTCGTGGCGCATGATGCGCAGATTGTCGGCATAGCGTTTCACCTGGCTGAGCTGGCTGCTCAGGGTATTGATATCGTTCTTGTCGCGGAAGCTGATCACCCAGCCTTGCAGCTCCTGCTCCTGCATGATGCGCACCCGGCTGGCGATCACCCGCACGTGGTTGAAGCGGCACACTTCGTCGTGCGTATCCTGGCCCAGCTGCGCGGCGGCGAAGAAGTTCGGCTGTGCCTGAATCACGTCGCCGATCGGCCGGCCCAGCAAGCCGGCGGCGGGCTGGTGCAGATCCAGCAACTCGCGCGCCGCATGGTTGATGGTGATGATCCGCATCTGCGGATCGATGGCGATCACCCCTTCATAGATGGCTTCCAGCAGCGCTTTTTGCTGGCGCACCAGCAGCGCGATCTCTTTCGGCTCCAGCCAGAACATCTGGCGCTTGAGGTTTTTCGACAGCAACCAGGAAAAGACGAACAGGGCGATCAGCAGCAGGACGATGGAGCCAATAATTTGCGTCAACGTCCTGGCATTTAAATTATCGATATGCGATTTCAAATAGCCGACGGAAACGATGCCGATCACGTGATTATTTTCATCCAGGATCGGCGCCTTGCTGCGTAATGAAACGCCAATGCCGCCCTTGCGAATGGAAATAATGCTTTTTCCTTCCAGCACCTCTTTATTATCACCGCCGATCATCGGCGTGCCCAGGCGGCCTTCATATTCGGAATGATAAAGATGGCGGGCGTGATTATCGCCGATGACGATATAACTGGCGTCGCTGCTGGCGCGGATTTTTTTCATCAGCGCGGCAATTCTGGCGGCGTCGTTGTTTTCCACGGCGTCGACCAGCGAAGGAATGAGGGCGATTTCCCGCGCCTGCACCTGGGCGCGGGCGCCGAGATCGCGGTGCAGCTGCGCATCCAGCTGGTAATAGGTATAGGCACCGATACAGGTCAGCAGCAGGCAGGAGAAGGCCACCAGGCAAAGAAACAGCTTGATTTGAAATGAGAGTTTGAGCCGCATGGCGGAGCTTCACCGTAAAGAGATCTTGAAGCCTTACCCTATCACGAGAAGCGGGGTCTGTAATATTGCGCCCGATCAACTTGTGATCCCTCACACGGGATTAGAGTGAACCGGACGAGAATTGTTCGTCTGCGATAAAGTTGATAAGCTTTAAAATAAAAGCGGTATTAACACCATTAAAACCACGTCGGTTTTTACATAATCTTAATTAACCCCATAGAAACCATAACCACCATTAAAAACCCTTTTTAACTTTGAACATAATCACAGCAGATAATCCGTGCGCTTCTCTATGATGGCTGAACAAACTAATAAGAGGCCAGATTATGAGCACAACAGATGATTCTTACCTCGTAGCCAAAGACAAGGCCGCCGATATTCCTCTGCGTGAGAAATGGTGGCGGATACTGGACAATTATAAAGTAGGGATTATTCCGTTACCGTTCTTTATTCTGGCCGGCGTATTGATTCTGCTCGACTGCCTGGAAGGCAAACTGCCGAGCGATATCGTGGTGATGGTGGCTACCCTGGCGTTCTTCGGCTTCGCCTGCGGCGAATTCGGCAAACGCCTGCCGCTGATCGGCAAAATGGGCGCGGCGGCGATCTGCGCCACCTTTATTCCTTCCGCGCTGGTGCACTACGGCCTGCTGCCGGACGTGGTGGTGGAGTCGACCACCAAGTTCTACAAATCGACCAACATTCTTTATCTCTACATCTGCTGCATCATCGTCGGCAGCATCATGAGCATGAACCGCCAGGTGCTGATCCAGGGCTTCCTGCGCATCTTCATTCCGATGCTGTGCGGCGAGATCGTCGGCATGCTGGTGGGGATGGGCGTCGGCATGGCGCTGGGCCTGGAGCCGTTCCAGATCTTCTTCTTCCTGATCCTGCCGATCATGGCCGGCGGCGTGGGTGAAGGGGCGATCCCGCTGTCGATGGGCTACGCGGCGATCCTGCACATGGAGCAGGGCGTGGCGTTGGGGCGCATTCTGCCGATCGTGATGCTCGGCAGCCTGACCGCCATCGTCATCGCCGGCCTGCTCAACCAGCTGGGCAAGCGTTATCCGCACCTGACCGGCGAAGGCAGCCTGATGCCGAGCAAGCAGGGCGACAGCGACATGAACGCGGTGGAAAAAATCAGCGGCAAGGTGGACGTCAGCACCATCGCCTGCGGCGCGTTGCTGGCCATCCTGCTGTATATGGTGGGCATGTTGCTGCACCGCCTGATCGGCCTGCCGGCGCCGGTGGGCATGCTGTTCGCCGCCGTGGCGGTGAAGCTGGCGCACGGGGTGTCGCCGCGCATTCAGGAAGGCTCGCAGGTGGTGTACAAATTCTTCCGCACCGCCGTGACTTATCCGATCCTGTTCGCGGTCGGCGTGGCCATCACGCCGTGGCAGGAGCTGGTGGACGCGTTCACCGTACAGAACCTGATCGTGATCGTCACGACCGTCAGCGCGCTGGTGGCGACCGGTTTCTTTGTCGGCAAGAAAATCGGCATGCACCCTATCGACGTGGCGATTGTCTCCTGCTGCCAGAGCGGGCAGGGCGGCACCGGCGACGTCGCGATCCTCACCGCCGGCAATCGCATGTCGCTGATGCCGTTCGCCCAGATCGCCACGCGGATCGGGGGGGCGATCAACGTCTCGCTGTCGCTGCTGGTGTTGGCCAAATTCTTCGTATAACTCCTAGAAATCCTTAGCGTTACTTTGCCTTTCCCCGCCCCCGCGGGGATTTTTTTGCCCGCGCGCCGGCCGCACGCGCGGGCGGGGTGGATGGGGGGTTACGCCGCCTGTTTCATGGCGGCGTCGTACCAGGCGAAGTAGCGCTCTACGCCGCGGCGGCCGGATTCGATCAGCGCGCGTTTCTTCTCCTCGCTGATGCCGAACTCCAGCGTGCCGACGTCAAGCGTGTCGACATACACGGTACGTTTCCAGTCGTCGCTGTCCAGGTGCACCTTGGTTTGGATGTCCAGCATCACGTTGGCCACCGCCAGGGTGAAATCAAACAGGTTGTTGACCGGCGTGCGCGGGCCTGCCTGCCCGGCGGCCTGGGCGATTTCGCCGGCGGAGTCCAGGCGAAGGCCCAGGGTGCGGGTGTTGATGCGCTGGCTGGAGGCGTCGATATAAGGCGGCGTGGCGGAGAAGTCATAGTCGAACAGCCGCACCGGGTAGTTGTCGATCATGCCGCCGTCGATGCACAGGTCGCCCAGGGTATTGTTCTTCGCCACGAAGGCGAACGGGAACGACATCGAAATGCGCAGGCCGTCCGCCACTTTCATGCGCGGCGTGGTGCGATGCGAATAGACCTCGCGCTGGCCGCTGTTGAGGTTGGCGCCGATAAAGTAAATCGACTTGAACCCTTTCGCCGCTTTCATCGCTTCGAACTGCTCGAAGGTAATATCCGGCTTGCCGGTATATTGCTTGATAATATCGCGCGACCATTGATAGAAATAATCGCCGGGCGCGATGCCGTATTGATTGAACAGGCGGTAGGCGTCCTGGAGCGTACCGAAAAAGCCGCCGTTATAATCGAGGAATTTTTTAAAATCCATCGCCGACAGAATTTTGGTGACGTCCGCCGAGCTGCAGCCCAGGCCGACCAGCAGCGCGGCGATGGCGCCCGCCGAGGCGCCGGAGGTTTGCTTGATCTGCGGCATGATGCCTTTGGCTTCCAGCAATTCCAGCGCGCCGCCATAGGCGATGCCTTTTACGCCGCCGCCTTCAAAGACCAGATTTTCGAATTGATAGTTCATGATATTTCCTCACTCTTGGTTTAGGGAGTAAGGAAAATAACCAAGTGGCGAGCGAGAAAATATGGATTGGGGTTGTGTGGCTCGGCAAACAAAATTATTCATAATAAATATATTATTTATATATTTATCAAAGGCATTTATTAAACAGGCGCATCGGGCTTTTTGCGTCAATACTTAGCGCTGTTCAATTCTCGCAAGGAGTCATCATGTTCTGGAAACGTTGTCTGCTGGGCGCGGCGCTGGCCGTTATGTCATTACAGGCCGGGGCCGCCGCGCCGCAAGCCAAAACCCCGACGCCGGGATTTTATCGCATCATGCTGGGCAGCTTTGAAGTGACCGCGCTGTCCGACGGCGTCATTCGCCTGCCGGCGGACAAGCTGTTGCTGAACACCACGCCGCAGCAGATCGCCGCCGGGTTGGCCGAGCGGCATCAAAGCCTGCCGGTGGTCACCTCGGTCAATGCCTATCTGATCAATACCGGCGACAAGCTGGTGATGATCGACAGCGGCGCCGGCCAGCTGCTGGGCGACGGTCTGGGCAAACTGGTGGATAACCTGCGCGCGGCGGGCTACCAGCCGGAGCAGGTGGATGAGATCTACCTGACCCATATGCACCCGGATCACCTCGGCGGCCTGACGCACGACGGCAAGGCGGTATTCCCTAATGCGGTGGTGCGCGCCGCCAGCCAGGACGCGGACTTCTGGCTGAGCGCGGACAAACTGAAACAGGCCAAAGCGCAGAACAAAGGCAATTTCGAAAAGGCCATGGCGGCGATCAAGCCGTACCAGGCGGTTGGCCACTTTAAGCCGTTCAGCGGTGACGGTGAATTGTCGCCAGGCATCGCTGCGTTCGCCGCTCACGGCCATACGCCGGGGCACAGCGTGTATCAGGTGACGAGCCAGGGCAAAAAGCTGCTGTTGCTGGGGGATCTGATCCACGTGGCGGCGGTACAGATGCCGCATCCGAAGGTGGCTATCAGCTTTGACAGCGACGCCAAGGCGGCGGTCGCTCAGCGGCTGCGGGTGTTCGGCGATAGCGCGCGGCAGAGCGAGTTGGTGGGCGGCGCACACCTGTCGTTCCCAGGGTTGGGCTACCTGAACCGCCAGGGTGAAGGGTACGGTTGGGTGCCGCTGAATTACGGCGCGCTGTAACGCACTCGGTCGCTACCGGTTCCGCTCGGCGAACACCCGGCTGAACCAATCGAGAAACACGCGCACCCGCGGCGACAGCTGGCGGTTGCGCGGATAAAGCAGCGAGACCGGCATCGGTGGAGAAGGCCAATCCGGCAGCAGCGGCAACAGGCTGCCGTCGGCCAGATCGCCGCGCAGGTGATAGCGCGGCACCTGAATGATGCCCAACCCGGCGCGGGCGGCGGCGACCAGGCTCTCCGCCGCGTTGACCGACACCGTTGCCGGCAGCGTGATGGGCTGCGCTTGCCCCGCCACCGTGAACGCCAGCGGCATCAGCGCGCCGGTCGCCGAAGAGCGAAAGCCCACCATGCGGTGATGGCGCAGATCGTCCAGGTTTTGCGGCGTGCCGAAGCGCTGCAGGTAGGCCGGGGCGGCACAGGTCACCTCTTCCAGCTCGCCCAGGCGGCGCGCCACCATGTCGCTGTCCCGCAGTTTGCCGACGCGCACCACGCAGTCGATGCCTTCCCGCAGCGCGTCCACCAGCCGATCGCCTTCGCTCATAGAGAGTTCGATATCCGGGTATTGCGCCAAGAAATCAGGCAAATCGGGCAACAAAAAATGGCGCGCCAGCGTGCCGTGCACCTCGATGCGCAGCAGCCCGCGTGGTTTGGCGCCGGCGAACGCCATCTCCGCCTCTTCGATGTCCGCCAGAATGCTCAGACAGCGCTGATAGTAGGCTTCGCCGTCCAGCGTCGGGCTGACGTGGCGGGTGGTGCGCTGTAGCAGCCTGACTTGCAGCCGGGCTTCGAGCTGTTTGATGGCGTCGGTCACGGTGGAGCGCGGCAGGTTAAGATCCTGCGCCGCTTGGGTAAAGCTACGCTGTTCCACCACGCGGGTGAACAGGCGCATGGCATCGATCCTGTCCATGATAATTGTTCGCTTATTTCGGATTGTGATGTCGAAGAATAGGGGATTATTCGACACAGCGAAAGGTGCATGATGACGGTACATTAACCCGATGAGGAGATATTCATGAATCACGCTACTCAACGCGTCGCCATCGTCACCGGCGCATCGCGCGGCATCGGCGCCGCCATCGCCGAGCGTCTGGCCGCCGACGGTTTTACCGTCATCATTAACTATTCAGGCAACCCGGCGCCGGCCGATGAGCTGGTGCGCAAGATAGAACAGGCGGGCGGCCGCGCGCTCGGCGCCAAAGCCGACGTCAGCGATGCGGCTGCGGTTTCCCGATTGTTCGACAGCGCCGAACAGGCGTTTGGCGGCGTCGACGTGCTGATCAACAACGCCGGGGTGATCGCGCTGGCGCCGGTGGCGGACATGCGTGATGAAGATGCGGATCGTCTGATCGACATCAACCTGAAAGGCAGCTTCAACACGATGCGTGAAGCGGCGAAACGCCTGCGGGATAACGGCCGCATCATCAACTTCTCCTCCAGCGTAGTCGGGCTGCTGCAGCCGGGGTACGGCATGTACGCCGCCAGCAAGGCGGCGATAGAAGCGTTGACCAGCGTGCTGGCAAAAGAGCTGCGCGGCCGCAATATCACGGTGAACGCCGTCGCGCCGGGGCCGACCGCCACCGGGCTGTTCCTCGATGGCAAAACGCCGGAGCTGATCGAGCGGCTGGCGAAGATGGCGCCGCTGGAGCGGCTGGGCATGCCGGACGATATCGCTGCGGCGGTGGCCTTCCTCGCCGGGGCCGACGGCGGCTGGATCAACGGCCAAACCCTGCGCGCCAACGGCGGCATCATCTGATTGACGACGCGCCGCCGCCGGATCGGGTATCCTGTGGCGGCACACATTACATCAAGGGCGGTTTATGGCGGGTGACAATCAGCAATTCCAGCACGGCGTGAGATCGCCCTGCGTCAGCCTGTGCCGCATCGACGACGAAACCCAGCAGTGCCGGGGATGCCGGCGCACGCGGGCGGAGATCGCTGCCTGGCCGACCGCCGGCGACGCGGAGAAACGCGCTATTTGGCGGCGGCTTGAGCTGCGTGCGGCCTTCAAGCAAAACACATAGTCGCGGGAGCACGACACGTCGCACTCCCGCGAAAGCCTTTTCCTGATACGGCCAGCCAGCCCTCAGAAATCCCAGTCCTCATCCTCGGTGTTGACCGCCTTGCCGATAACGTAAGATGAACCTGAACCGGAGAAGAAGTCGTGGTTTTCATCGGCGTTCGGCGACAATGCCGACAGGATCGCCGGGTTGACCTCCGCCATTGCCGGTGGGAACAGCGCCTCATACCCCAGATTCATCAGCGCCTTGTTGGCGTTGTAGTGCAGGAAGGTCTTCACGTCTTCCGTCCAGCCGACGCCGTCGTACAGCTCCTCGGTGTAACGCACCTCGTTATCGTACAGATCCTGCATCAGATCGAAGGCAAAGTTTTTCACCTGCTGGCGCCGTGCGGCGTCCACTTTCTCCAGCCCTTTCTGGAATTTATAGCCGATATAGTAGCCATGCACCGCCTCGTCGCGGATGATCAGGCGGATCAGATCGGCGGTGTTGGTCAGCTTGGCGCGGCTCGACCAGTACATCGGCAGATAAAAGCCCGAATAGAACAGGAACGACTCGAGGAACACGCTGGCGACCTTCTTCAGCAGCGGATCGTCGCTGCGGTAGTGCGCCAGAATGATGCCGGCTTTCTTTTGCAGTGCACGGTTTTCCTCGCTCCAGCGGTAGGCGTCGTCCACGTCCGGCGTTTGGCACAGGGTGGAGAAAATTGAGCTGTACGAACGGGCGTGCACCGCCTCCATAAAGCTGATGTTGGAGTACACCGCCTCTTCGTGCGGCGTCAGCGCATCGGCTATCAGGGCCGGCGCACCGACGGTGTTCTGGATGGTGTCCAGCAGCGTCAGCCCGGTAAACACCCGAATGGTCAGCTGCTGTTCCTTTGGCGTCAGCGTGGCCCAAGAGGGGATATCGTTGGACAGCGGCACCTTCTCCGGCAGCCAGAAGTTGGAGGTCAGGCGGTTCCACACCTCCAGATCCTTGTCGTCTTCGATGATGTTCCAGTTGATGGCGCGCACCAGCGGCGCCGATGTTAGGGTCGTCATAAGTTGCCTCACAGCGCGCAGGACACGCAGCCCTGCACCTCGGTGCCTTCCAGCGCCATTTGGCGCAGGCGGATGTAGTAGATAGTCTTGATGCCTTTGCGCCAGGCGTAGATCTGCGCGCGGTTGATGTCGCGGGTGGTGGCGGTATCGCGGAAGAACAGCGTCAGCGACAGCCCTTGATCGACGTGTTGCGTAGCGGCGGCGTAGGTATCGATGATCTTTTCCGGACCAATCTCGTAGGCATCCTGGTAATACGCCAGGTTGTCGTTGGTCATGTAGGGCGCCGGATAGTAAACGCGGCCGATCTTGCCTTCCTTGCGGATCTCGATGCGCGAGACGATCGGATGGATGCTGGAGGTGGCGTTGTTGATGTACGAGATGGAACCGGTCGGCGGCACCGCCTGCAGGTTCTGATTGTACAGCCCGTGCATCATCACCGACTGGCGCAGCGCGCGCCACTCGTCGCGGCCCGGAATGGCGATGCCGGCGGCGGCGAACAGCTCGCGCACCCGCTCGGTCTGCGGCAGCCAGTCGCGTTCGGTGTACTTGTCGAAGTACTCGCCGCTGGCATAGCGGGAGTGCTCAAAGCCGTCGAAGGCGCCGCCACGTTCTATCGCCAGCCGGTTCGAGGCGCGGAGGGCGTGATAGGCCACGGTATAGAAATAGAGGTTGGTGAAGTCGATGCCTTCTTCCGAGCCGTAGAAAATGCGCTCGCGCGCCAGGTAACCGTGCAGGTTCATCTGGCCCAGGCCAATGGCGCGGGCGCTGCGGTTGCCCTCGGCTATTGACGGCACCGAGCGGATATCGCTCATGTCGGCCACCGCGGTCAGCGCGCGGATCGCGGTTTCAATCGCCTTGCCGAAGTCCGGCGCGTCCATGGTTTTGGCGATGTTCAGCGAGCCGAGGTTGCAGGAGATGTCCTTGCCGATGCGATCGTAGCTCAGATCCTCGTGATACGTGCTGGCGCGGTTAACCTGCAGGATCTCCGAACACAGGTTGCTCATGTTGATCCGCCCGGCGATCGGGTTCTCCCGGTTGACCGTGTCCTCAAACATCACGTAGGGGTAGCCGGATTCGAACTGGATCTCCGCCAGCACCTGGAAGAACTCGCGCGCGTTGATGCGCGATTTGCGGATGCGCTTGTCGTCCACCATCTCGCGATATTTCTCGCTAACGGCAATCTCCGAAAACGGCACGCCGTACACCCGTTCGACGTCGTAGGGCGAAAACAGGTACATCTCTTCGTTGTTCTTCGCCAGCTCGAAGGTGATATCCGGGATCACCACCCCCAGCGACAGCGTTTTGATGCGGATCTTCTCGTCGGCGTTTTCCCGCTTGGTGTCGAGGAAACGCAGAATGTCCGGGTGGTGGGCGTTGAGATACACCGCGCCGGCCCCCTGGCGCGCGCCGAGCTGGTTGGCGTAGGAGAAGGCGTCTTCGAGCATTTTCATGATCGGAATGACGCCGGAGGACTGGTTCTCGATGCGCTTTATCGGCGCGCCCACCTCGCGAATATTGCTCAGCAGGAAGGCCACGCCGCCGCCGCGTTTCGACAGCTGCAGCGCGGAGTTCACCGCCCGGCCGATCGATTCCATATTGTCTTCGATGCGCAGCAGGAAGCAGGAGACCAGCTCACCGCGCTGGCGTTTGCCGCAGTTGAGGAAAGTCGGCGTGGCCGGCTGGAAGCGGCCCGAAATCATCTCCTCCACCAGATCCTGCGCCAGCCCGGTGTCGCCCGCCGCCAGCGTCAGCGCCACCATGCATACCCGATCTTCGTAGCGCTCCAGATAGCGTTTGCCGTCGAAGGTTTTCAGCGTATAGCTGGTGTAGTACTTGAAGGCGCCGAGGAAGGTCTCGAAGCGGAATTTTTTGGCATAGGCCTGCTGGAACAGCTGCTTGATAAACGGGAATTCGTACTGCGCCAGCACCTGCGGCTCGTAGTAGCCTTCCTCCACCAGATAGCGCAGCTTTTCCTCCAGGTTATGGAAGAACACGGTGTTTTGGTTGACGTGCTGCAGGAAGTAGTGCCGCGCCGCCAGCCGATCTTTATCGAACTGGATCCGACCTTCCGCATCGTAAAGATTGAGCATCGCGTTGAGCGAATGGTAATCCAGCGCGCCCGTCTCGGGCCTGGTCAATTCTGTCGTTGCCAAAATGCGGTTACTCCCTGTCTAACGTTTTCAACGTCTTGCGTCGTGCCGAGCAGCTCGAAGCGGTACAAAAAAGGCACCTGGCATTTTTTGGCGATGATGTCGCCGGCGATGCCGTACGCTGCGCCGAAGTTGGTGTTCCCGGCGGCGATGACGCCGCGCAGGTATGAACGGTTTTGCGGAACGTTGAGAAAGCGGATCACCTGGATCGGCACCGCGCCGACGGCGCTGCCGCCGCCATAGCTGGGTACGATCAAGATATAGGGTTGTTCCATCAGCAATTTGCTGCGGGCGCCGGCGATCGGAATGCGGATCGCCGGCAGGCCCAGTTTCTCAACGAACCGATGGGTGTTCTCCGAGCTGCTGGAGAAATAGACCAGCGGATTCATCGGCGGGCCTCAGCAGGTGAGTGCCAGCGCGCCGATCTTGTCCGGCCGGAAACCGGACCAGTGATCGTCACCGGCGATAATCACCGGAACCTGCTGATAACCTAAGGATTTTACGTGGTTCAGCGCCTGCTGATCCTGGGTGAGATCGATCACCTGATAATCAATCCCCTGTTTATCAAATGCGCGATAGGTGGCGTTGCACTGGACACAGTCCGGTTTGCTGTAAATAATAATGCTCATGATTCGCATTTACCTTTAGGCTGAAGGAAAGGCGGACAAGTCAGATAACGGAGCATCGTTCCTGGCGTTTCTGACGGCGTTATCAACCGAACGACATTCCCTGCGGCTGACCCATAAAATACTATATGTTGATATTTGTTTTATCAACCACGCTATATATGGTGTTTTGTGGGGGTGGGGGCGCAGGCCGCGTCGGGGCTGGAAAAGGCGAGGGAAAAAATTTTTGCGGGTGTGGAATTCCCCCTCTCAGTCAAGAGGGGGAGGCGAGCGTATTACTGGCGCATGCTGACGGCCAGCCGGTTGAAGGCGTTCATGATGCTGATGGCGAAGGTCAGATCGGCGATCTCGACGTCGCTGAAGTGCGCCTTCAGCGCCTCGAAAGCGCTGTCCGGCGCGCCGGTGGCGGCGATCAGCGTCACCGACTCGGCCCATTCCAGCGCGGCGCGTTCGCGCTCGCTGAATTCATGGCTGACGCGCCAGCCCGCCAGCGTATCCAGCTTGGCATGGCTGAAGCCGCTTTCGCGCAGCGCTTTGCCGTGCATATCCAGGCAGTAGGCGCAGCCGTTGATCTGCGAAACGCGCATAAACATCAATTCGATGGTCGCCTTGTCCAGGGCGCCTTTCTCCAGCGCCATCAGCGCGCTCACCATATTTTTGTACGGGGCGGGCGCCAGCTCGGCATAGTTCAAACGTTGCTTAATCATGGTCAACCTCAATCGGTAGTAACGAAATTATGGCGCTACTTTAGCGGCCTTATGGTCTATGCTATAGGGCCATAAAATGATTATTTAACCGGGCCATGATGCCATCTTTCCTGACCTCGCTGCGGCTGGACAGCCGGCTCGCCGAGCCGCTGTACCGGCAGATTTACCAGCGGATTAAAGACGCCATTACCCAGGGCAGCCTGGCGGCGGGCAGCCGGTTGCCCTCAGTGCGCGGGTTGGCGAGCGATCTGGGCGTGGCGCGCGCCACGGTGGAAAGCGCCTACGCGCAACTTATCGCCGAAGGTTTTTTGCAGAGTCGCGGGCAGGCGGGCACCTATGTCTCGCCACAGTTGCCGCACATGCCGTCGGGCGCGGTATCCGCTGCGCCACTGCTGGCGGCGATGGCGCCCGATCCGCTGCAACCGCAGGGTATGCTGCAGCCTTTCCAACTGGGGCTACCGGCGCTGGATGCGTTTCCACGGGCGTTATGGCAGCGCATTGTCGCCCGTCAGCTGCGCGGTTCCACGGTGGCCTCTCTGGCGCTGCCGCCGGCCGGCGGCCTGCCTGAGCTGCGTGAGGCGATCGCCCATTATCTGCATTTGTCGCGCGGCATCAGCTGCCGGCCGGAGCAGGTTTTCCTCTGTGCCGGTTATCCGGCGCTGTTGGACTGGGTGGTGGAGACGCTGTTGCACGCCGGCGATGCGGTATGGATCGAAGATCCCGGCTATCCGGTTACGCGCCCGCTGCTGCGGGCCGCCGGCGTCAGGCCGGTCGCTGTGCCGGTGGATGAACAGGGCATGGACGTGGCCGCCGGTATGCTGACGGCGCCTGAGGCGCGGCTGGCGGTGGTGACGCCGACCCATCAAAGCCCGCTCGGCGTCTCGCTCAGCCTGACGCGGCGCATGGCGCTGCTCGACTGGGCGCAGCAGCGCGGGGCCTGGATCCTCGAGGATGACTACGACAGCGAGTTTCGCTACCACGGGCGGCCACTGCCGCCGCTGAAAAGCCTCGATGTTCAGGGGCGGGTGCTGTACGCCGGCACCTTCAGCAAAACGCTGTTCCCGGCGCTGCGCATGGCTTATCTGGTGGTGCCCGTCGGTCTGACGGAGGCATTCGCGCGCAGCAGTCGGCTGCGCGGCTGCGGGTGCCCGCCGCTGCTGCAGGCCGGCGTGGCGGATTTTATCCGACAAGGGCATTTCTACCGCCACCTGAAACGCATGCGGCCGCTGTACCGTCAGCGGCGCGAGTGGTTGACGCAGGCGCTGGAACGGCAACTGGGGGCGTGGCTGACGACGGTGCCGCAACAGGGCGGCATTCAGCTGTTGGCCCGGCTGCGCGACGGCGTGGCGGATGCGCCGTTGGCGGCGCAAGCCTGGCAGCAGGGGCTGGCGGCGCAGGCGTTGTCGGACTGGCGAATCGACCATCCGGTGGGGCAAGGGTTACTGCTGGGGTTCGCCAATTTCAGCCGGCGAGAGGAGACGGAGCGGGCGGTGCAGGGGCTGGCGCAGCTGTTCAAACGCCTAAATTAAACGGCCCGCGATTTCCGCGGGCCAGACGCACATCTGTTTTATCTTTATGACTGCAGGGGTGTTAACGCCGGGCCAGCAGCACGCCGAGCACGATGCCGACGGCGGCACCGATCCCTACGCCCTGCCAAGGTTTGTCACGCACGTAGCTGTCGGCTTGATCGACCGCGTCGCGCGCATGCTGTGTCAGACTGGTGGAGCCATTGAACCGCGCCCGAGCGTCGCGCAGCACGCCTTTCGCCTTGCTGTGCAGCTCTTTCAGTTCCTCTTTGGTCTTGTCACCGGACTCGCGCAACACTTCATCCAGCGTATCGGCCAACAGAGTGACGTCCTGATCGATATCGCGTTCTGTTCTTTCCGCTTTCTTAAACATTCAGCTCTCCATTTCGACACATGTCTTTTAAGTGTAGACCATGTCGAGAATTGTGTGGCCGATCACGGAAAAAAACCGCCGTCACGCAGGTGTTTGCCGGCGTCTGGGCTTTGTACATTTGGTTACTCGGCGAAACCAATCACTCACGGAAGCGGCAGTTTGATTCCACTAGTATCTGTTTCAACGGCTCCACCGGAGCTTACCGAAACAACACTCTGAGGATTTAAAGATGAAAAAAGTATTAGCGCTGATCGTTGCTGCCACTATGGGTCTGTCTTCTGTTGCTTTCGCTGCTGATACTGCAGCTACTGCTCCGGCTACCACCACCGCGCCAGCTGCGACCACCACTACCGCTGCGCCAGCGGCTGCTGCTGAAAAAGCGCCAGCTAAAGCAACGCACCACAAGAAAGCTAAGCACCACAAAAAAGCGCCAGCCCAGAAAGCTCAGGCCGCTAAAAAGCACCACAAAAAAGCGCCAGCTCAGAAAGCCCAGGCTGCTAAAAAACACCACAAAAAAGCGCCAGTGCAGAAAGCTCAGGCCGCTAAAAAACACCACAAAAAAGCCGGTAAAAAAGCTTAATTAAGTGATGGTTGCGGAACCGAAAGGTTCCGCACTCTCCAGCCCGTACTCCAGACACCCGGTTCTTCCGGGTGTCTTCTTTTGAGGCGACGAACGATGATCAATCGCTATCTGTTTGAAGTCATTTTCAGTGCGGTAACCCTGTGCGGAGCGATCGTCGGTTGGGAACTGTTTTTGGCCGGCAGCTTTCTGTAATTATTGCACCGCGGCAGTTTCGTGCAAATGCCGCCAGCCGAGCGCGTTGGGCAGACGTTCAAAGACCACCGTGGAATAGCGCAGCGTGGCGCTTTGCCCCGGCAGGCTCTGTTTTTCCCGGTAGCTGACTACCGCGCCCGTCGGCCATTCGGCCACCAGCCTCATCTCTTCTATCACGATTTCCAATCCCGGTTTGGCGGCGCGATGCGCGCGGAAAAAGGCGCACAGCGTGGCGAAATCCAGCGGAGCGCCGTTCAGCGCGATCATACTGAAATCCGGCGTAAAGCGCGCCAGCAACGCCTGCTCTTCTCCGGCCCCTTTGCCCAGCCAGCGTTCAATGGCGATGTGGGCGTCGATCACTTCGGTAAAATACGGGTTCATAAAGCATCCTGTTGAGCGTTGAGTTGGCGCACGATGGCGCGGTTAGCGAGGCGCAGGCACAGCAACAGCGGGATAAATACGCTGGCGCCCGCCAGAATGAAGCAGGTTCGGTAGGCCGCTGCGGGCGGCAACACGGTCAGCAGCAGATTCAGCAACAGGCTGAGCAGCGCCACGCCGAGGCAAAAACTGAGTTGGCGGTTGATGTTCCACAGCGCACTGGCGTCCGCCAGCTGAGCGTCGGGGATCTGCAGGAACGCGCTGCTCTGCGCGGTGCTGCTGCACAGGCTGCCGCCAAACCCCATCAGGGCGAAGGCGGCGATCTGCAACGCGTACTGCCCGGCCTGATCGATCTGCGCCAGCGTCAGCATGCCGGCACCTTGCAACAGGCAGCCGGCAATCAGCAGCGGCTGCGGGCCGAGGCGGTTAAAGGTTTTGCCGGTCAGCGTGATGGCCAGGAACGACGCCAGCGCCCAGGGCAGCATCAGGCCGCCGACCTGTGCGGCGGGCATCCCCAGTTGGTTTTGCAGATACAGCATCGCCACCAGGCTGACGCCGATGAACAGGCCGGGAATGCACAAATAAACCGCCATGGCGTTGCGCAGCAGCGGATCGCCGACCAGCCGCAGGTTCAACAGCGGCTGTGGGGCGCGCAGGCTATGACGCAGATAGTACGCCAGCACCAGCAAGCCGGCGGCCAGCAGCGCCGCGCCGGAAGCCTGATGACCGGCCTCGCTCAGCCGGGTCAGGCCGAGCAGCAGCAGCGTCAACGCCGCGCAGGCGCTCAGCAGCCCTTTGCCGTCGAGCGGTTTACGCACCGCCGTCGACGTTTCCGCGCGCAGCCACAGGGCCGCCAGCGCCAGGGCCAGGGCCGCCAGCGGCAGGTTGGCGAAAAACACCCAGCGCCAGTCCAGCCGATCGACGAGCCAGCCGCCCAGCGCCGGTGACAGCGCCGGCGCCAGCAGCCCCACCAGCATGATGGCCGCCGATAGCCCGGCGCGTTCATGGCTGCGGTACAGCTGGTAGGTCAGCGTTTGGCCGATGGGGATCAGCAAGCCGCCGCCCATGCCCTGCAGGGTACGCCAGCCGATCAGCGCACCGATGCTGTCGGCGTTGCCTGCGCCGAGGGTGGCCAGCATGAACAGCGTCAGCGACAGCAGAAAGACCCGCCGCCCACCGATGCGCTGCGCCAGCCAAGCGCTGAGCGGGATCACCAGCGTCAGGCCGAGAATATAGCCGTTGCTGACCCACGCCAGTTGGCTGACCGATGCCCGCATCGCCTGGCCGATGGCGGGGTAGGCGACGTTGGCGATAAACATATTGATCAGATCGACGAAAAAGCCGAGCAGATAGACGATTGCCACTTTGCTGCGATAAGACATGGTGCCTCCGGTTGAAGGCGAGCAGTGTATCGGGGGGAAAAGTGCGGATAAATCGGCGACAGGCGATTACACTGTCAAAATCATTTTGACAATAAGGGCGGAGAAATGCTGAATTTGCAGCGCCTGGCGATCTTTGCGGCGGTGGTGGAAGCGGGCAGCTTTACCGCGGCGGCGGCGGCGCTGGGGCAAACCAAGGCGGTGGTGAGTTTTAACGTCAAACAGCTGGAGAACGAGCTGGGGGTGTCACTGCTGGCGCGCAGCACCCGGCGGCTGTCGCTGACCGACGCCGGCGAACGCTTTTACCAGCGCAGCCTGCAGCTGCTGCAGGAGGCGGAAAACGTGCTGGACGACGTGCGCCGCGATCATCACGGGCTGAGCGGCGTGCTGCGCATCACCAGTACACCGGAGTACGGCGCGCAGGTGGTGGTGCCGGCGCTGGCGGCATTTTCGCGACAGCACCCGCGGCTGCGCATCCAGCATGTGTCTTCTTCTTATCACGCCGATCTGATCTCGGAGCGCTTTGACGTGGCGATCCGCCTGGGCCAGCTGGCGGATTCCAGCCACCGCGCGGCGCTGATCGACAGCTTCGCCATTTTTCCGGTGGCGTCGCCGGGTTATCTGGCCGACCGACCGATTCATTCGCTGACGGATCTGGCGCAGGCGCAGTGGATCGCCCACAGCCGGCTCAGTTCACCGCTCAGCTGGCAGGTGGCCACGCCGCAGCGCGAAGCGGTGCTGTTCAAGGTCGCGGACGCTGCCACGCTCACCGGCGACAGCGCCGCGGCATTGCTGGCGTTCGCCCTGCATGGCGCCGGGGTGGCGCTGCTGCCGGCGTGGCTGGCGCAGCCCGAAATCGACGCCGGCCGGCTGCTGCGGTTGCTGCCGGATCACCGTTTCCCCGAGCAGAGCATCTATGCGCTTTACCCGAACACCCGCCATGTGCCGGAAAAGGTGCGGGCGTTTATCGATTTTCTGCGCGCGCGGGTAGCCAGGGGCGAATGAACGGCAATATTGCCGCCACCGTTTGCTGATGTACCCATGCACGTTGGGCAGGCGTGGTTGCGCATAGTACCTCTGCTTCCTGTTCTTCAGAGGCCAAAATTTTTCGGCCGTTGGGTTGGCAAATGGGTAAGAAATCGAAATGATTGCCGCGGGTTAATCGCTGTGCGCGGATAGGCTGTTCAGCGCCGTTAGCTGCCAGCGATGCCCCACCCAAACGCGAGCCTTTCTCGCTTGGCAGATAGTTTTGCGATTCGATAATCAACAAGGGTGCGTTTAGGTGACGCAAACTCTCCGGCCGCAGATAGGGCACCATGCCGGGATCGAGGGCGACGGCAAAGCGGATGCGCGGGTCGGTATAATCGGCATCGAACCGATCGGCGGCGACCTGCGTCAGGTCAACCCTGGCCTGGGTATAGAACCGGCAATTGGGTGACTGCGGCCGTTGCCGACAACCGGCGATGAAATCTGCCAGTCTGACTCTGCCGCCGATGGCCGCGATGGCGCTGTAACCGCCCTTGGAGTGGCCGACAACGCCGATGGCGTGAGGGTTGACGAGAGCAGCCCAGCGAGGGGAGGCGCCGATCGCGTCAATCAGCGCGGAGATATCTTCGGTTTGCCGCCAAAGATTGATGGACTGCGCCGGGACTGAGTCGCCGGTGGTACTGCCGGGTGAGTTGGCGGCAATCACCACCACGCCCTGGCTAACTAGCGCTGCCGCCAGCCAGGCCTGGCTGGTATTGTTCCCTCCGCTGCCGTGACTGAACACCACCAAGGGAAAGGCGCCCTTGGCCGGTGGTGCGTCAATTTGGCCGGCAATACCGGTGAATACCGGATTGGCACCGACGTTTTGTCGTGGGCCTTCGGCCTCGGTGGGATAATAAATACGGCTGGCGAGCGTGCGCGAACCCCGGGAAAACGCTTCATCATGAATGGCGATCTGATAAGGCGATGCGCTGGCCGTCGTGCACAGCAGCAGCCACAGAGACAGTAACTTTTTCATCCTCACATCCTCATTACGACAAAAGCGCAAAGGTGACATCGGCTGTGCCTCTCGGCGACCTCGATCGCGATCAAGGTCGTTAAATTATTGTTTTAACAGACTTCACGCCATACACTTTTCCGCGTCGTCTCTTTGGATAAGGCGTAATGAATGCCGCTCATTCCCGTTACCTTTTTGTTCAGCCTGCTGTGCTGCGGGCTGTTGCTTCGCCTTGGCCGGCCCAGCGCCCGGCGTTGGGTTTTCCAGCTGTTACTGCTGCTGTGCGCATGGCAAAGCCTGCTGGTGGGGTTGCGTTACGGTTACGACTTAACGCAGTTCAACCGGTTGCAGCCGATTGGCGCCGTCATGATCCCGGTGCTGGTCTGGCTGGCCTTCCGGGTGAGCACGCAGGGGCGATTGCGGCTTACCGATGTCTGGCATTTTGCGCCCTTATGCCTGACGCTGTTGGCCAGCGGGTATGCGCCAGTTTGGTTGGATGCGTTGATTATTGCCGCCGATGCGGCTTACGGCGTGGCCTTGTGGTATGCACTGCGCGGCGGTGAGAATAGTTTGAAGCAGGTGGCGTTGGCGGAAAGCTGGCTCTGCTGCCGTCTGTGGCGTGGGTTAGCCATTTTATTGTTCACCGTCGCGATAGCGGAGCTGATCATTGCCCTCGATTTTGCCTGGTTTGGCGGGCGACATGCCGGCCTGTTGGTGACGGTCGACACTCTGCTGCTTACGTTGGGCGTGTACCTGGTCTTGTCCCGCACCCGGCCGGTGGAGCAACCGGTCGAGGAAACGCCGGAGCCTGTTAAAGTCGTCGCAGTGAATGATGACCAGATCCACCACTGGTTTGTTCAGGTGCAACAGCGATTGCTGAAAGACGATCTTTATTTGCAACCGGAGCTGAATTTGGCGCTGTTGGCGCGCAAAAGTGGATTGCCGGCGCGCCGGGTGTCGCAGGCCATCAATCAGCATGCCGGGATGAATGTCTCGCAATACGTGAACCAATTGCGCATCGGTGAGGCGGCGCGAAGGCTGCTTGTCGGCGACCGCCCGATAACCGAAATCATGCATGAGTCGGGATTTACCACCAAGTCGAATTTTAACCGCGAATTCTTGCGCGTATATGGTGCCAATCCCAGCGAATGGCGCAGACAGCAAAGACTTAGTTAAATAATAATTCGTTATAAATCTCTCATTTATCATCAGATCCCATCGGGGTATGCTGGCAATCTCTGTCTACCCCGTTCGATGCGAGCCACCTTCGATGACCGCAGAAAATAACCTCCAGCTGAACCGACGCATTCTGTCCGTGGTGATGTTCACCTTCGTCTGCTACCTGACCATCGGCCTGCCGCTGGCGGTGCTGCCGGGATTTGTGCATGACCACCTGGGCTACAACTCGGTGCTGGCGGGCCTTATCATCAGCGCGCAGTACTTCGCCACGCTGTTCAGCCGCCCGCACGCCGGGCGCTATGCCGATCAGCTGGGGCCGAAGAAGGTGGTGCTGTTCGGCCTGGCGTGCTGCGGTGCCAGCGGCCTGTTTTACGCGCTGGCGTTCGGCATTGACGATTACCCGTGGCTCAGCCTGCTGTTGCTGTGCGTGGGGAGGGTGTTTCTCGGCGTCGGCGAAAGCTTCGCCAGCACCGGTTCCACGCTGTGGGGCATCGGCCGGGTCGGAGCGATGCACACCGCGCGGGTGATTTCCTGGAACGGCGTCGCCACCTACGGGGCGATGGCGGCCGGGGCGCCGCTCGGCGTGTACCTGAATCAGCAGTGGGGATTGGCCGGGGTGGCGGCGCTGATCGTGCTGGCGGTCGCGGTGGCGCTGCTGTTGGCGAGCGGCAAGCCGGACGTCTCGATCGCCGCCGGGCAACGCATCGCCTTCCGCGCGGTGTTCGGCCGCATCTGGGCCTATGGCCTCGGGCTGGCGATGGGCACCGTCGGCTTCGGCGTGATCGCCACGTTCATCACCCTTTACTACGCCGACAAAGGTTGGAGCGGCGCGGCGTTTTCGCTGACGCTGTTCAGCTGCGCCTTCGTCGGCATCCGCCTGATCTTCAGCAACGTCATCAACCGCCACGGCGGTCTGAAGGTGACGCTGGCGTCGTTTCTGGTCGAGATCGTCGGGCTGCTGTTGATCTGGCTGGCCGGTGAGCCCTGGATGGTGCAAACCGGCGCGTTGCTGGCCGGCGCCGGTTTCTCGCTGGTGTTCCCGGCGCTGGGCGTCGAGGCGGTGAAACAGGTGCCGCCGCAGAATCAGGGCACGGCGCTCGGCACCTATTCGGCGTTCCTCGACCTGGCGCTGGGCATCACCGGCCCGCTGGCCGGGCTGCTGATTGGGCAAGCGGGCGTGCCGTCGATCTATCTGGCGGCGGCGCTGCTGGTGGCGCTCGGGGTGTTGCTCACTCTGCGCCTGCTGCAGCGCAGCCGGAGCTGATTCAGGAATAGTCCGAAACCCGGATTCCTCCCCAGAAAATCATTGTTTCGGTGAATGATTACGGTAAGGTCGCTCAGCGGTCCAGAATGAGAGGAGGAATCGATGTATTTACGGCCGGATGAAGTGGCTAAAGTGTTGGAGAATACCGGCTTTGAGCGTGATTATGTCACCGATCAGGCCTATGGCTACCGCAAGGGTGCACACTACGTGTATGTGAATCGCGAAGCGCGGATGGGCAGAACCGCGTTGGTGATCCACCCGGCGTTGAAAGAGAGAAGCGTGCATTTCGCCACGCCAACCTCCCCGGTGCGCACCAGCGAGCAGTATCTGGAGTTTCCCCTGGATTTAAGCGGCGACGCCCCGAACCTGCGTTACGGCATCGCACACGGCTTCAGCTCGCGCGAAGCGCTGTCGCGCTACCTCTTCAGCATGTTCCTGTAATCGGTCCCCCGCCTTGGGGGACGCGATCAGCCGTGGGCCAACGCTTCGCGGTTGAAACGCTCGTTGTAGGCGCGACGGAACTGCGCCAGTTCAAACGCATCGATATCCAGTTCGGCGAAGTAAAACAGCGCCGCTTCGGTGTGCTCGGCGTGCAGCTCCGGCGATAGCCCGGCGCGCAGCAGCACGTCGCGCCACAGGGCAATCTGTTCGTCGTCCGCTTGTTTGATGAACGTCAGGTAGATGAACAGCAGATAAGCCGCCTGGTGCATCTCTTCGGTGTAGCCGTTGTTCAGCATGCGGATAAAGGTCTGGCTTTGGCGGCCGCCCATTTCCTGGATCATCGATTCGATCAGCATCGGTTTGACCCTCAGCAGATGGGCCAGCGAATCGATGGCTTTGCGGGTGTCGGACGTCAGGATGCGGTAACCGATAATGAATACGACGATCAGGGCGGCGAGGATGATCCAGGTCATTTAGGCTTTATTACACTCTCAATACGCCAGAAGAGGGGCGGGAGGCGCTGTGCGACAGCGCCCGCTATCAATGCTGTTCGCCGCTGAAATTACCGACCGCGCTCTGTTGGCGCAGGTGGTGATTGAAGGTGGCCGCGTCTTTGGCCAGCGCGTCCAGATGAGCGCCGAGCATTTTGATCTGCTTCACCAGCGCATGCTGTTCCGGTACCGAACTGGCGGTGCTCAGCTTGCGCGCCAGTTGTTCATTCTGCGCCCGCAGTGCGGCTTCGCGCTGTTTGGCCTCTTCCAGCAGTTGCTGCAGCGCCTGGTAGCTCTGCTGCCATTCGCGGTGTTGCCGTTCGAAGCTGCTCTGCAACTCATTCATCGCATTTTGAAACTGGATTTCCAGCTCGCGCATTGTCATGGGCTCGATCCTTTGCGGCACTCAATGATGGCTTAGCAGTATAGCGAAAACTGTTCGCAAGCTCACCCGTTGACGACAAATGAGACAAATGCCGCTGACAATTCCCGGCTTGCAACCGCGCCAAGGCGTCTTACAATCGACCCCATTCCCGGCCGTAAAGGCTGCCGTTCAAGAGAGGTGGAAGATGAGCGAGCAGGAAAAAGACTTTTTTGAACAGGCGATGGCGGACGTGGTGCCGCTGGCGAGCGGACGGCAGACGCTGTACCTCAAGCCGCAGGAGGCGATGGACAAAAGCGCGCGGCGCGAAGCGCAGCGGCTGATGCAGGAAAACTTCCTCAGTACCGATTTTCTCGAGGTGATCCCCTGCGAACAGCCGCTGGAGTTCAAAGGGGAAGGCATTCAACAGGGCGTGCTGGACAAGCTGCGCAACGGGCGTTATCCGCCGCAGGCGTCGCTGAACCTGCTGCGTCAGTCGGTCGAAGCCAGCCGGCAGGCGCTGTTTCGCTTCATCGTGCAGGCGGAGGCGCAAAACCTGCGTTCGCTGCTGATCGTGCACGGCCGCGGGCGGCAGAACGAAAGCCATCCGAATATCGTGCGCAGTTACGTCGCCAAATGGCTGGCGCAGTTTGAACAGGTACAGGCGTTTTGCCGCGCCTTACCGCGCGACGGCGGCGAGGGCGCCTGCTATGTCACGCTGCGTAAATCGGCGCAGGCCAAGGCGGAAAACTTTGAGCGCCACGCCAAGCGCAGCCGTTGAAGGGATAGCCGAAATAAAATGGCCGGCGATATTCGCCGGCCATCGATGAATTATTTATTAAATATTTTATAGTCCAGCGAATAACGGCCGGCGCCGGTTACCGCCAGCAACAGCAAGCCGCCAATGATGCTGATGTTTTTAAAGAAGTTGATTTCATTGCCCATCATTTCCATGCCGGTCATTTTCCAGAACGGATGGCCGATAAACGCGGTGCCCAACACATACAGGGCGAAAATGACCGCGATAGGGCGAGTAAACAGACCGAGAATAAGCGCGATGCCGAAAATAAACTCCACCACTACGGCAACGATCGCCGCTAAATAAGGCATCGGCGTGCCGTAGCCTTCCATCGCCGTGACGGTCGCACCGAAGTTGACCAGTTTCATCCAGCCGAAAATGATAAACAGAACCATCAGTAATATGCGGGACAGCAGAATTACGCCGTCTTTTGAGCTATCACCCATTTCGAACTCCTTAGCCACTGTCGGAATGATGTTGTCTTACTGAATAAAGATTAGAACAATTTACGTTTTTTTCTAGCGGCGGCGGGCGGTTGCGCCACTTTTTCGGTGAGCGAGACGCGTGGTGAAGCCGGCGGCATTGCCTATACTTGAGCCTGGAGCAAAAACAATAAAACAGGCAATGTGAGGCCAAAATGGACGAGGAATTGACCGCCGCCGGTTACCGCCGTTATTCCGGCGACAAGATTGACGTTTATTTTAACAGCGCGACATGCCGCCATTCCGCCAACTGTGTGCGTGGCAACGCGGCTATTTTTACCCTGAACCGCCGCCCGTGGATTATGCCGGACAATGCCGACGCGGCGGAGGTGAAACGCGTTATCGACACCTGCCCCAGCGGCGCACTTAAATATAGGGAGAAATAATATGGAACATAAAATACTGGCAGACGACAAGCGTTTTTATATCAATGACGAGCAGGGCAAGCTGATCGCCGAGATCTCTTTCGTGCCGAGCGGTGACAAGCTGACCATTATCGATCACACCTGGGTGGATGAGTCATTGAAGGGGCAGGGCGTCGGCAAAAAGCTGGTGGCGCTGGTGGTGGAGAAGATGCGCGCGGAGCGGCGTAAAATCATTCCGCTCTGCCCGTTCGCCAAGCATGAGTTTGATACCACGCCGGCCTATCAGGACATTCGCGCCTGAGGCGATAACGGGGCGCGGTGCGCCCCGGTCATTCAGCAGACGCCGAAATCGCCATCTTCGTGGTACAGCGCCACGTCGCTGGCCTGCACCTCCGTGCGCTGCTCTTTGCCCAGTTCATTCCAGCTGCAAACCAGGGTTTCACCGTCGATCGCCACCACGGTCATCTTTGGGCCGCCGGTGGTGCGTTGAACAAAATCACCGATATTGAATGCCATGCGTTCCTCCACAACAGATTAAACCTCACCTATTGATAACACAGAATGGCGCTGCCGTTGGCACGAGTTTCGTTATGTATTATTTTATATAGCGATTATCACCAAGGAGAGCAGAATAACATGCCGGGATTATTGATGTTTTATGTGGGCGGTACGGCGCCGGGCGCCAATATTGAGCTGCACGACGTGCAGTTCGCGGCGGCGGATCGGCCGGAAGAGGCGTATCCGCTGCTGCGTGAAAAGTGGTTCGGCGATAAGCGCAAGGTGCATGTCGACGGCTATGCGCGCATCGACTGGGCGGACGGTTACGACGTGAGCCTGGAGCCTGCGCCGTTCGCCGGTGAAGAGAAGCTGTTTTTCGTCAACGTGGGCGGCTACCGCAGCGATGAGCTGGCGGAATTGCACCAGTTCGGCCTGTTTGTGGCGCGTTCCGTCGACGAGGCGAAGGACAAAGCCAAACGGGTGCTGCTGACGGACAGCGCGCAGCAGCACAAGGATGACCTGGCCGAGGTGGACGACTGCCTGCTGCTGCAGGCGCTGCAAGGCTACCACGTGCATCTGCGGGCCAATCCGCACGGTAAACCGGCCCGGCCGCTGTGGCAGGGGTATCTGCCGATCGGCGAACCCGCGTTATAACGCCGCCAACGCCTGCAGCTGTTGCCGCAACCAGCGGCAGGCCTCAGGCCGGCCGTTCTTGCGGTGCAGGTAGATTTTGATCTGATACGGCGGCACCGGAAACGGCAGGGGGTGGATATCCAGCGCCGCCGCCTGCCGCAATTTTTGCGCGGCGTAGCGCGGCATGCTCATCACCAGTTCGCTGTCGGCGACGATGAACGGCGCTCCCAGCAGCGAAGGCGTGCGGATGGCGATATCGCGCTGCAGCCCCAGTTTGTCGAGCTGGTAGTCAATGACGCCGCGCTGTTCGTTCCACGGCGTCACCACCAGATGGCGCGCTCGCAGGTAGTTTTCCCGCGTTAGCTCGCCGTATTTTGCGCTGAAGGCGGGCGAACAGATCGCCACATACTCATCCTCCAACCAGCTCACCTCGTCGATCTCCGGATAGCTTTCGCCGTCGGTTTCGGTAAAGCCCAGCGCGAAGTCGATACGCCCCGCCAGCAGATCGTTCAGCGCCACCTTGCGCTCGGAATAGCGCAGCTGAAACGACAGCCCCGGTGCCAGGCGCTGCATCTGCGCCATCAGCGCGGGAAACACCGCGAAGGCGGTGTAATCGGTAATGGCGAAGGTGAAGCTCTCCCGGCTTTCGGCGGGAACGAAGCGCGGGCGCGGATGCAGCCCTTTGGCCAGCAGCGCCAGACTTTCGCTGACGGTCGGGGCCAGGCTGTCGGCATACACCGTCGGGTGCATGTCGTTGCCGACCCGGTAGAACAGCTCGTCCGCCAGCGCCTTGCGCAGCCGGATCAGCGCGTGGCTCAGCGCCGACGCACTGAGGGCCAGCTCCGCCGCGGCGCGCGTCACCGATCGCAGCCGATAGACCGCTTCGAACACCAGCAGCAGGTTGAGATCGAGACGCTTCAAATCCAGATGCATGATATTCATTACCTGTTGATGAAAATGCAGTTCATACAGTATTTGAGGCGCGATATGCTGGCAAGCACAGTTATCAACACACTCAGGATTTGCCATGACCATTGAGATTTACCCGGCGCAAAAAAGCGACGCCAAACTGATTCTGGATATGATTATCGAGCTGGCGGTGTACGAAAAGGCGCGCGAGCAGGTGCTGGCCAGCGTGGAAGATATCGAACGCAGCCTGTTTGGGCCGGGCGCCTGTTCCGAAGCGCTGATTTGTACGGTAAACGGCGAGCCGGCGGGTTATGCGGTGTTCTTTATGAGTTACTCCACCTGGCTGGGTAAAAACGGCATCTATCTGGAAGACCTGTACGTGGCGCCGAAGCATCGCGGCGCGGGCGCCGGTAAAAAGCTGCTGCGGCACATCGCCCAACTGGCGTGCGAACGGCAGTGCGGCCGCCTGGAGTGGAGCGTGCTGGACTGGAACCAACCGGCCATCGATTTCTACCTCAGCATCGGCGCGCAGCCGCAGGGCGAGTGGGTGCGCTATCGTATGGAGGGCGAGGCGCTGACGCACTTCGCGGCGCACGGGGCGGCGCTGCCGGCATAATAGCCGTTGGGGGGAGGCGGCCTCCCCAACTGTAGTGATGTGAACGGTTTACTGCGGATTAATCAGGCGGGTTTGCGGGCGGCGAGAATGAAGATCATCGGGCGCTCCTGCTCTTCGTCCAGCGCCGGATTAGCGGCGATTTGCTGCGTGCTGGGGCCCCATTCGTTCAAATGCTGGATGATAAAGCCTTGCTGCGCCAGCGGGTTGATATAGTCGCCGAGCGTGCGGTGCTGCTTGATGACACCTTCCGCCAGCCAGTTGGAAACGCGCTGGCCTTCTCGCTGGTAGCCGTTCACCGGCCAGGATTTCTGCCCGTTGCCGTCGGTCAGCCAGCCCTGCTGCGCCGGGGCGGTGTAGATCGGGTGCTCGGCGGTGAAGATGAACTGCCCGCCGGGTTTCAGCGCGGCGTAAACCGTGGCGAACAGGGCGGCCAGATCCTCGAGGTAGTGCAGCGTCAGCGAGCTGTAGACCAGATCGTAACTTTCCGGCGGCAGCTGCAGCTGCGCCAAATCCTGCCGACGGTACTCGATGCCCGCGTCGGCGGTCATCTCTCGCGCCTTGGCCAGCATTTTTTCCGAGACGTCCAGCCCCAGCACGTCGGCGGCGCCCTGTTCGCGCGCGCTGCGGCAAAACCAGCCGTAGCCGCAGCCGAGATCGACCACGCTTTTGCCCTGCAAATCCGGCAGGATGCGGCGGATGGCGGGCCATTCCGGCGCGCCGTCCAGGCCGTGCCGCGAGCGGCTGAGCTGCGCGTAGCCGTCGAAGAAGGCCTGATTGTCATAGATGTTTTGCGTCATGAAGACTCCTTAGTGAATGACGGCGGCGGAATGCCGCTGCCATACCGTGCATATTGCTGCATAATTCTACGCTGACAACATGAATAACGGGAATGACGATGGACATGATTTCGGTGCGACAAGCGCCCGAGCTGGCGCCGCGCGCCATTGCGTATTTTCAGCGGCACTGGGCCACGCCAGAAACGCTGATGATGTATGAAGACGCCATCAACCGCAGCCTTGGCGCCGCCAACCCGCTGCCGCAGTGGTACCTGCTGATGGAAAATGACCAGGTCCTCGGCTGCGCGGGGCTCATCACCAATGACTTTATCAGCCGTGGGGAACTGTATCCCTGGCTGTGTGCGCTCTACGTAGAGGAAACGCAGCGCGGCCAGGGCTGCGGCGCCAAACTGATTGAGCATGTGGCGGCGGAAACCTGCCGGTTGGGCTTCCCGCAGCTGCACCTGTGCACCGATCTGGAAGGCTACTACGAGCGCAGCGGCTTCGTTTACAACGGGCTCGGGTATCACCCCTGGGGCGAGGCCTCGCGGGTCTATTCGCGGGTGCTGTGATCGCCGCCGCCGGGGACGATTAAGACAAATCTGACTTTTCTTTCACCTCATCGCGCATCGCGGGTTACACTGGCCGCTTGTTCGCCACCGACCGGGTTAATTCGCCGCCGCGATGAGAGTGCCACGCCAGCTACAGCAACGCTTTACCGCCTGCATCGCCATTATGGCGGTGCTGTTGCTGTTTGTGGCGCCGGTGGTGTCGAAATCGCTGATGCACCACCCGATGATGGGCGGCATGGCGCAACCGGACGTCGCTATGCCGCACGACATGCACGCGATGGCGATGCCCGCCGCCGAGCATGCCGGCCACCACGGCATGGATCCTGCGGCGATGATTTTCTGCGGCTATTGCGAGCTGCTGATCCACGTGCCGCTGCTACTGTGGACATTCGTCCCGCTGCTGTGGCTGATGACGCGCATCGCGCGCCTGCCTTGCGCGCCGCGCATCGTTTCTCCGCCCATTCGGCGCCTGACTCTGCGGCCGAGCCCGCGCGGGCCACCCGGCCAACCGTTTTTCCCTATTGCTTGATCATGGGTAACGCCGTCCGTATCGCTGCGGACGGTTTGCCTGCGCGCACAGTTTGAAAAACGAGAAAGGCCATGTCTTCAATAACCAAAACTCCACCTGCCGCATCGCCGCGTGGCGCAATGCTGAACCTGATCAGACGGCTGCATTTTTATATCGGCCTGCTGGTCGCTCCTTTTATTCTGGTCGCTGCATTGACCGGCACGCTGTATGTGTTGACCCCGCAGCTTGAAGAGGCGCTGTATCACGATGCGCTTTTCACCGAACCGCACGGGCAGGCGAGATCGCTGGCTGACCAGATCGCCGCCGCCCGCCGCGCGGCGGGTGACGAGGCGCGTATTTACGCCGTGCGCCCGGCACCCGGCGCAATGGACACCACGCGCGTACAGTTCGCGGGCGCCGATCTGGGCGCTTCCGAGTCGCGCGCGCTGTTTGTCGATCCTTATACCCTGGCGATCAAGGGCGATATGACGGTGTACGGCACCTCCGGCGTGCTGCCGCTGCGCACCTGGCTGGACAAGCTGCACAGCAGCCTGCTGCTTGGCGATCTGGGGCGCAACTACAGCGAGCTGGCGGCCTCCTGGCTGTGGGTGGCCGCGCTGGGCGGCGTGGCGCTGTGGCTGGCGACGCGGCCGAAGCGCAAGCTGAAAAGGGCGAAAGGGGGCTTCGCCGCCAGCCGCCATTGGCATATCACGCTGGGCGTGGCGCTGCTGGCCGGGCTGCTGTTCTTCTCGGCTACTGGGCTGACCTGGTCGCAGTGGGCCGGCGGCAACATCGACGCGCTGCGGGCCAACCTGGGCTGGCTGACGCCGCAGGTCAACACCAGCCTGCAGGCCGATGCGCCGCAGACGCCGGCCGATCCGCACGCCGAGCACCGCGGGATGATGCCGGGCATGAAGATGGGCCCTGCCGCGCAGGCCAATGCGTTGAACGGTGATTGGGATCGGGCGCTGCACGCCGCGCGCGCCGCCGGAATAGATGCCGCCAAGGTCGAGCTGCGCCAGCCGAAAGGCGAGGGCAAAGCCTGGACGGTGACCGAAGTGGATCGCAGCTGGCCGACACAGGTGGACGCGGTTGCCATCGCGCCGCAAAGCTTCGCCGTCGTCGACCAGGTGCGGTTCGACACCTTCCCGCTCATCGCCAAACTGACCCGCTGGGGCATCGACGCCCACATGGGCATTCTGTTCGGCTTGCCGAATCAGCTGCTGCTGGCGGCGTTCGGCCTTGGGCTGTGCTTGATGATCGCGTTGGGTTACCGCATGTGGTGGATCCGCCGCCCGGCGGCGGGGGCGCAGCATCCGGTGCATACGCTGATTGCCGCCTGGCTGGCGCTTTCCCTGCCGGCGCGAACCGTCACGCTGCTGGTGGCTTCCGCACTGGGGTATTGCCTGCCGGTGATGGGCGTGAGCCTCGCGGCGTTGCTGCTGGTGGACGTGTGGCGTTGGCGCGGCCAACGGCAGGGCCACCGGGACGAAACGCCGGAAGCGGCCGCCCGCCGCGCCGAAGTGCGCAAGTTCCGCGCGGCGGTGGCGACGGTGGCGGTGGCGGTTGGCTGCGTGATGGGCCGAGCGATCCTCGGCGGCACCGTCGAGCAATTCCAGCTGCCGATCGGCGCCTGGAGCGCCCAGATGGTGATCATGCAGAGCCTGATGGTGCTGCTGTATACGCTGGTGTTCACCCTGCTGCTTTCCATTCCGCTGTGGTATTTCTTCCTGGGGGAGAAAGAGGGGCGGTGAGGGGCGTCCGGCATGCCTGCGGGCATGCCGGATATTTGGGAATGGGGCTTAAGCACGTATTATCTCACTGGATAGGCAATTTCCACTGAAAGTAAGCGAACGATGACGTTTGAATAAGCTTGAAATAAAAATATATAAATCAATGTATTGGTTGATATTTCAGTACTGTATCCTATCCATTTGCGCAATTTTGTTCAGAAAGTTTTTTCAGTTCTGCTCTTCTATAAAATACCCCATCGGGCCGTGCCAAGCCTGGGACTTTGGCGTACTCCCAAACTGAAAAATGCGTGAATTCGTAATCGCGTTCTGGTTTGGTTATTCTCTGAGCTGGGCACATTTTGCTCAAGGAAAGTGAATGGACGCAAAGCAAATTGCACATGGAATTTTGGATGGAATTTCGACTATACCCAGCGGGATGTATCATGGCGTCGTTCGCACTTGGCAAGGAGCTGGATTGGCTGGTAGCAACCTCAAAACTAGAAACCAAGAAGAAACAGAACGTTTCGCCCGTATGGTTAAGTCGATGGGTAACAGTGAAGAACCCTTACGACGCCTGATTACTATTGTGATCACTGATTTCTATCAGAAACTAGACGCTAGCGGCAAAGAGTCCATCAATAATAAACTAGCCTATGGTGTCGGTCGTCTTGGTGGACGAACTGGAGGCCAATTTGCATTGGCGCAATTTGCGGCTCACATGATGCTAAGGAAAGCGACCTCTGCATTAGCGTATAAACAATTTGTACGCTTTGGCGCTTCGTTCACTCTCAACCTTGTAATGTTACAGGGACTTATCGAAGAGGCAGCCCAAGCATCCCGACGAATGCAAGTTAAGTTTCCTCAAACATTCCGGAAGGTGTCGGCGTTAAATTTAGATATGGCATATTTCTTGGTTGAGGAACAACTAGAGCCGTATCTCCAATTCATTAACAGCCACCCTATGCTTTGTAAAGGTATTCAGAATGAACTCTGCAAAATCCTCTCTAACCAGAAAACTCACTAAGTATATAGGGTTAGGTGCTTCGCATGCTTTGGAAGCGATAGTAACCGGCGTTTGCGCGATTGCTGCTTTCATGTCGCTGTTCTTACTTGATGGGGCAGTGATGAAGGTTGCTGGCTTTGTTGGTTTCTTCGTTGCCGGCTATCTAATCACCCTGGCGATTGCATGGCTGCGTGGGGAGCGGTAACAAAGTGGCGACGTAATTTTCTTGTCGCCATTACAAAGATTCCACTGTGTCCATTACTTCACCTACTGTATTCCCAAAGCTCTCGCGGGCCTGTTTCTTTACTGGATCTGTGCGGAGCCGCCTGGGAAACTGTGTCGTTAGTGGGGGGGGCCCGATTAGGCAGGCTGCTCATCATACTCTTAATCATTGGCCCCATCCCACACTGGTTCGAGCGGACACTCTTTCTCCGGATTTAATTAGGTATTCTCGGACAAATACAAAAACAAAAAAGCCCGCAACCGAAGTTGTGGGCTTTTTCGCTATTATCGCCGGGTCTATCTGGTTCACTGGCGACGTATTTGGTGGAGCTGGGGGGATTTGAACCCCCGTCCGAAATTACTACACCGTCGGCACTACATGCTTAGTCCAATCTTTACATTCGCCGGCCAGCTGCGGATGGACACGCTACTGACAGACTAGCCTGATTGAGTTTAACGCTTCAGCCCCAGGCAGGACATCCACGCGATCTCTTTTGGGTTTGACCTCTCTTGATCCCCGTCCTAAGAGCGGAGGCTAGGGAGAGAGGGCTCTAAGCAGGGTATTAAGCTGCTAAAGCGTAGTTTTCGTCGTTTGCGACTATTTTTTTGCGGCTTTTTACGAGGCCAACCGCCCCTCGGCATGCTCCTAGGGCTTCGCAAATCCCGTCGAATCCAGAATCAGCCCCAAGTAACTTTGTGCAGTATACCAGAAGTTTACTTCGATAAGCCAGCGGCTTAACGATTGGCGTGCTTCATGATACGGGCTTTCGCCGTCTGCCATTCGCGATCTTTGATGTCATCGCGTTTGTCGTGCTCTTTCTTGCCTTTGGCTACGCCGATCTTGATCTTGCTCCAGGCATTTTTCCAATACAGGGACAAGGCCACCACGGTGTAGCCATCGCGGTTGACGCGGCCGAGCAGGGTATCCAGCTCGCGTCGTTTCAGCAGCAGTTTACGGGTACGCGTCGGATCGCACACCACATGCGACGAAGCCACGTTGAGCGGGGTGATGGTGGCGCCAAACAGATAGGCTTCACCGTCACGGAACGTCACGTAGCTGTCGCTGAGGTTGGCTTTGCCTGCACGCAGCGATTTAACTTCCCACCCTTGCAGCGACAGGCCCGCCTCGAACTCTTCTTCAATGAAGTATTCGAAACGCGCGCGCTTGTTTTGAGCAATGGTGGCGGAACCGGGTTTGTGTGCTTTTTTCTTTGTCATAGTGCGTTCATTATACTGGATGCTTCAGCGAAAGAAATCCTTTCCCGTTCAGCACCTGCGCAATTTTTCGCATTTTTGGCGCCCCCATCCCTTAGCAGATTTTTTGTTTGCCGCCAGATAAATGGTATTATCTGTACGTTTTATGTCTCACAGGAAATGATATGCCCCAGATCAGTCGGTCTGCATTAGTGCCGTTCAGCGCCGAGCAGATGTATCAGTTGGTTAACGATGTTCATTCTTATCCCGATTTTCTGCCAGGCTGCACCGGCAGCCGGGTGCTTAACGCTACCTCCAACGAAATGACCGCCGCGGTGGACGTCGCCAAGGCCGGTATCAGCAAGACCTTCACCACGCGCAATACGCTGCTGGATAACCAGAGCATCAATATGCAGCTGGTCGATGGTCCGTTCCGCAAGCTGATGGGCGGCTGGCAGTTCACGCCGCTGAGCGAAGAGGCCTGCAAGGTGGAGCTGCACCTGGACTTCGAGTTCACCAACAAACTGATTGAGCTGGCGTTCGGCAAGGTGTTCAAAGAGCTGGCGGGCAGCATGGTGCAGGCATTCACCCAGCGGGCGAAAGAGGTCTACAGTGTCTGACATCCAGGTCGAGGTGGTGTACGCCTTGCCGGAGCGTCAGTACCTGCGCAAGGTGAAGCTGGCCGAGGGCAGCAGCGTCGAGCAGGCGATCCAGGCTTCGGGCCTGCTGGAGCTGCGCCAGGATATCGATCTCAAGAGCAACAAAATCGGTATCTACAGCCGCCCGGCCAAGCTGGGCGATACGCTGAACGACGGCGACCGGGTGGAGATCTACCGGCCGCTGATAGCCGATCCGAAAGAGCTGCGCCGGCAACGGGCAGAAAAGGCAAAAAAATAAGGCGCTTATAGCGCCTTATTTTTTATCTGAAACTGATTTCCTCTTCCGCGTTGCAGCCTGCGACTGTCATGAGGAACATCATGCCCCCTCATGGGCCGGAAGGGCGGGCGGCACCGATTACTTGGTCAGCGCCGGTTTGTTCTGGATATCGGTCAACACGCCTGCGCTGTCGAAGGTCAGCGTCAGCGTCTGCTGGGTGATGTCTTCATGGCCAGGCTGCTGACGGAACACATAGAACCACGTCTGAGTCCCGAACGGGTCTTGCAGCATTGGGGTGCCCAATGTGTAAGCGACCTGTTGCTGGGTCATCCCTTTCTGAATTTTCGCCACGTCGGTCGACGTCAGGTAGTTCCCCTGGTTGATGTCAGGACGATAAACCACCTTTTCAAAAGTAGAACAGCCTGCAGTCAGCATCACAAAAACTACAGCGGCGGCAGTCAGCGTTTTACAGCGCATAGTAATCACATTCCTTTAGGGCATAGGATGCCGATGATAATAGACCTTGCGGCAGTTGGAAACCTTTATACCCTTCATCTTTCAAGTTGCGACGCGTTGGCTTTCTTTCAGCACCTCAAGCGCTTGGCCTGTTTCAGGCCGTTGAGGAGGCTTCGAATCGCCGCCGCGCCGCACTTTAGATATCTTTCGGGTCAACAGCGTCACTGTCAGACCGCAGGAAAGTGAAAAAGTTGAGCTTTTTTATGCCGCCAGCAGTTCTTTGGCGTTCGCCAACGTATTGCGGGTGACTTCGCTGCCGCCGAGCAGGCGCGCCAGCTCCTGCAGCCGGGCGCGCTTATCCAGCGGCGCCATCTGGGTTTCGGTGACCGTGCCGTCGGTCTGCTTGCTGACGAACAGGTGCTGATGCCCGCATCCGGCCACCTGCGGCAGGTGGGTCACGCACATCACCTGGGTGGATTCGCCGAGTTGGCGCAGCAGGCGGCCGACGATGGCGGCGGTCGGGCCGCTGATGCCCACGTCTACCTCATCGAAGATCAGCGCCGGGGTTTCCATCTTGCGGGCGGTAATCACCTGAATGGCCAGCGCGATGCGCGACAGCTCACCGCCGGAGGCCACCTTCGCCAGCGGCTGCAGCGGCTGCCCCGGGTTGGTGGAGACGCAGAACTCGGTGCGGCTGGCCCCTTCGGCGCTCAGATGCTGCGGCTCGAAACGCACATCGATGTTGAACTTGCCGTGCGGCATGGAGAGCGCCTGCATGCTGTCGGTGATGAGCGTGGTCAGCTCGGCGGCGTAGTGCAGGCGTTTCTGATGCAGCTGCTCTGCCAGCGCCAGCGCCTGCTGGTGATGCAGGGTGACCGCCTCGTTCAGGTGTTCATGGTCGCTTTCCTGCTGTGAAAGCAGCTGCTGTTCATCCAGCAACTGCTGATGCAGCTGCGGCAGCTCCTCCGGCGCAACCTGATGTTTGCGCGCCAGGCTGATTTGGCGCGACAGGCGCTGTTCCAGCTCGTGCAGGCGGTTGGGATCGAGATCCATGCGATCGGCATAGTGGCGCAGCTCGTCGCTGGCTTCGCTGATCTGGATAGAGGCCTCTTCCAGCATGTCCAGCAGGCCGCTGAGCTTGTCGTCCAGCCCGGCCAGCTCAAGCAGTAGGTGTTTGGCGCTGTAGAGCTGGCTGAGCATGTTGTTCTCGTCGCTGTCGGCCAGCAGCTGCAGCGTCTGCTGGCTGAGGGTCAGCAGCTGGCCGCTGTTGGCCAGGCGCTTGTACTCGGCGTCGGTCTGTTCGAACTCGCCGGCCTGCGGCGCGAATTCGTTCAGCTCTTTCAATTGGTATTGCAGCAGCTGCTTGCGCGCTTCGCGCTCGATGGACTGCTGCTGATGGTGCGCCAGCTCGCGGCAGCTCTGGTGCCAGCGTTGGTAGGCCTGGCTCATCGCCGCCAGCAGGGCGGGTTCGTCGGCGTAGGCGTCGAGCAGCGCTTTCTGGTGCTCCGGCTTGAGCAGCAGCTGATGGGCGTGTTGGCCGTGGATTTGGATCAGGCGTTGCCCCAGCTCGCGCAGCTGCGACAGCGGCACGGCGGTGCCGTTGATAAAGCCGCGCGAACGGCCGTCGGCGTTGATCACCCGGCGCAGCAGGCATTCGTTGCTGTCGTCCAGCTGGTTCTGCTCCAGCCACTCGCGTGCGGACGGGGTGTCCGCCAGCGAGAAGCGGGCGCAAATGTCGGCGCGGGCGGCTCCCAGGCGCACCACGTTGCCGTCGGCGCGGTTGCCGAGGCACAGCCCCAGCGCATCGATGGCGATGGATTTGCCGGCGCCGGTTTCACCGGTGATCGCCGTCATACCCGGTTGAAAATCGATTTCCAACTCACGAACGATAGCAAAGTTGCTGATGGTTAATTGCGCCAGCATGGGAACCTTCCTGTGTATAAACACATAACTGTAGTTTCATACAGTATAAACTGGTTTTATATACAGTAAAGTGGCCGACGCAGATTTTAGAACAATTTTTTCGACCAGCCCAGCTTGGTGCTTAACGTGTTGAAATAGCTGTAGTCCTTTGGGTGAATCAGATTCAGGTGGAAATCGCTGCGGCGGATCAGCACTTCTTCGCCTTCCTGGATCGGCAGCGCGATCTGGCTGTCGCAGCTGATCTCCAGATCGCTGCCGATCTGGGAAAACTTCAGGCGGATGGTGCTGTCGCCGTTGATCACCAGCGGCCGGGCGGAAAGGGTGTGCGGGAACATCGGCACCAGCGCGATCGCCTCCAGCGACGGGGTGAGGATCGGTCCGCCGGCGGAGAGCGAGTAGGCGGTGGAGCCGGTCGGCGTGGCGATGATCAGGCCGTCGGAGCGTTGCGAGAAGGCGAAGCGATCGTCGATGTACACTTCGAATTCGATCATGTGCGCCACTTTGCCGGGGTGCAGCACTACTTCGTTGATGGCGGTGCTGATGCGGCACTGCTGGTGCTCTTTATGCACGATGGTTTCCAGCAGGAAACGCTGTTCGTCGATGTATTCGCCTTCCAGCACGTCCGCCAGCTGCTGTAGGGCGTTGTCGGGATCGAGATCGGTGAGGAAGCCGAGGTTGCCGCGGTTGACCCCGATCACCTTGATGTCGTAACGCGCCAGCACGCGCGCGGCGCCGAGCATGTTGCCGTCGCCGCCGACCACCACCGCCAGATCGGCGCGCTGGCCGATATCCGCCAGGCTGCCGGTCACGGCGTCTTTCAGCCCCAAATCATGGGCGATCTGGCGTTCGACCATCACCGAATAGCCGCGGGCGACCAGCCAGTGGAACAGCATCTCGTGGGTTGCCAGCGCTGAAGGGTGACGCGGGTGGCCAACAATGCCAATACAGGCGAATTTTTTATTCATTTGTTGTGATTTTCCTCACCGGGACCCGTTTATGCCCCACATTGTGACCGGTTGACTTGAAACCCCGGTTTTGATCCCCATAATAAGCCAAGTTGCGAGATTAATGCTAAAACGCGGAGATATTCATGAGTAGTAAAGAACAGAAGACGCCAAACGAGCAAGTCTCGGAAGAAATGGAACAACACGCTCATCACGATGATACGCTGCCGGAAGCGGCGGAAGGCGTCGATCTGCGCGATGCGCGTATCGCCGAACTGGAAGCCCAACTGGCGGAAGCTCAGCAGCACGAGCGCGACAGCCTGCTGCGCGCCAAAGCGGAAGCGGAAAACATCCGCCGCCGCGCTGAACTGGACGTCGAGAAAGCGCACAAGTTCGCCCTGGAGAAATTCTCCGGCGATCTGCTGCCGGTGATCGACAACCTGGAGCGCGCGCTGGATCTGGCGGATAAAAACAACCCGGAACTGGCCGCGATGATTGAAGGCATCGAGCTGACGCTGAAATCGCTGCTGGACGTGGTGCGCAAGTATGGCATCGAAATCGTCGGCGACGTCAACGTGCCGTTCAACCCGGAAGTGCATCAGGCGATGAGCATGATGGAATCCGCCGATCATCAACCGAACCACGTGATGATGGTGATGCAGAAAGGCTATACGCTGAACGGCCGCCTGCTGCGTCCGGCGATGGTTGCAGTCTCCAAAGCCAAGGCGTAATCGCCCCGGCAACGGCATAAAGAAAGGCACCCGAGGGTGCCTTTTTTGTCTCTGTACTACGCCTGCGGCAGGCGTGGCATCCAGTCGATCGGCGTGAGCCCTTGCTGCTCCAGCAGCTGATTGGCCTGCGAGAAATGGCGGCAGCCGAGGAAACCGCGGTGGGCGGAGAGCGGCGACGGGTGCGGCGCCTTCAGCACATGGTGGCGGTTGCGGTCGATAAAGTTGCCTTTCTTCTGCGCGTGCGAGCCCCACAGCAGGAACACCACGCCTTCACGGTTCTCGTTCAGGGCGGCGATCACTTTATCGGTAAAGGTTTCCCAGCCCAGGTTGGCGTGCGAGTGCGCGCGGCCGCCTTCCACCGTCAGCACGGTGTTGAGCAGCAGCACCCCCTGTTCGGCCCAGCTTTGCAGGTAGCCGTGATCCGGGCGTTCGAAGCCGGGAATGTCGGTCGCCAGCTCTTTATACATGTTCACCAGCGACGGCGGCGCCGGCACGCCGGGGCGCACCGAGAAAGAGAGGCCGTGCGCCTGATTGGGGCCGTGATACGGATCCTGGCCGAGGATGACGACCTTGACGTCCGCCAGCTCGGTATAGCGGAAAGCGTTGAACACGTCCTTCTGCGGTGGATAAATGGTCTTACCGGCCTGGCGCTCAGCGGCAACAAAGGCGAGCGTTTCAACAAAATAGGGCTGCTCTTTCTCTTTGCCGATCACGTCATGCCAGGTGAGGGAGGTGGCCATAAACGCTCTCCTTTGTTTTCTTTAGCAATTCATGGGCTATAGCTTACCGTTTCGGCACGCGCAGCGAAACCCGCTTTTCATTTCTCGCTGCCGTGCCTTATGCAATTATTTTTGAAAATTTACAAAAATAATTGGTTTTTGCCGCAGTGGGAAAATTGATATAAAACATAAATTTGCCCCTTCACGCCCTGTGCCTACCCGGTAAAAATTGACTTTAATCAAGGAACTGGCCCGGTCAGGCTGGTATACAGAACAACAAGACAACAATGGTTTTACCAAATGGCCGAAACCAGAATTGGGTTTTCTCACGACGTGAATTTTTACGCCCTTGTACGGAGGCAACATAATGATTACCGGTATTCAAATTACCAAAGCGAATGACCAGGCGCTGGTGAATTCTTTCTGGCTGCTGGACGATGAAAAAGCGGAAGCTCGCTGCGTGTGCGCCAAGGCCAACTACGCGGAAGATCAGGTTGTCGCGGTGAGCGACCTGGGCCAGATCGAATACCGTGAAGTGCCGCTGGAAATGCAGCCGACCGTGCGCGTGGAAGGCGGTCAGCACCTGAACGTCAACGTGCTGCGTCGCGAAACCCTGGAAGACGCGGTCAAGCACCCGGAAAAATACCCGCAGCTGACCATCCGCGTGTCCGGCTATGCGGTGCGCTTCAACTCCCTGACGCCGGAACAGCAGCGCGACGTTATCGCCCGCACCTTTACCGAAAGCCTGTAATTTGCGGCGCAGTCAATCAGGGAGCTTCGGCTCCCTTTCTGGCGTTTGACGGCCGAAAACCGAACGTGGATCACATTCTGTACAAAGATAAGCATTTCTAATACAGAACTCATCCGACCTGCCGATAGCTAAATCAGCACCTATTCAGGTGCTCAATAAAAAGTCTATCGACAAGGAGTCGGCATGAGTATGCCTTTAAGTTTTACCTCTGCAGTATCCCCGGTGGCCGCGATCCCTACGCCTCGCGCCGCTGCCGAAACGGCGACGGCGGCGCAGCCCGCGGCCGCGCCGGCAAATCCGGCGCCGGCGGCCTCTCCCTCTCAGAACACGCTCAATGCGCAGGCTCTGTTGAATACGCTGGTCGGCGATATCTCAGCGGCAGCACCGACGGCGGCGGCAGCGCCGGGCGTGACGCGGGGGCAGCAATCGCAGGAGGGGGATTATGCGTTGGCGCTGTTGGCCAAGGACGTTTACTCACTCACTGGCCAGGGTGCCGCCGGGTTCAACCGCCTGAGCGACAGCGCGCTGCTCGGTTTCGGCATCGATCCCGCCAGCCTGCACGACGCGGGCAGCGGTTTTCAGGCCGGGATTTACAGCGACGACAAGCAGTATGTGTTGGCGTTCGCCGGCACCAACGACTGGCGCGATTGGCTGAGCAACGTGCGGCAGGCGACGGGCTATGACGATGTGCAGTACAATCAGGCGGTTGCCGCTGCCAAAAGCGCCAAGGCGGCCTTCGGCGATGCGCTGGTGATCGCCGGCCATTCGCTCGGCGGCGGCCTGGCGGCCACGGCGGCGCTGGCGACCGGCACGGTCGCGGTCACCTTCAACGCGGCCGGGGTGTCGGATTACACCCTGAATCGCCTGGGCATCGATCCGGCGGCGGCGAAGAAAGATGCCGAAGCCGGCGGTATTCGCCGCTACAGCGAACAATATGACATGCTGACCAGCACCCAGGAGTCGACCTCGCTGATCCCGGATGCCATCGGCCACAACATCACCCTGGCCAACAACGATACCCTGACCGGCATCGATGACTGGCGGCCGAGCAAGCATCTGGATCGCAGCCTGACGGCGCACGGCATCGACAAGGTGATAAGCTCGATGGCGGAACAAAAGCCGTGGGAGGCGAAGGCCAATGCCTGAAGGGCGTCGCTTGCGGCGGGCGCTGGCGATAGCCTTACTGGCGCTGGTCGCGGTGACCGGTTTACTGATGATGGCTAAGGAGCAACAGATGGGGCAGGAGATTTCGCCGTTTGACGGCCACAGCAATCTGGCGCTGGCTCAGGCGGTGGCGCGTGGCGATACGCAGGGTATCCATGCGCAGGCCACGCAGGATCGCTTGCGCGAACGGGGCGATCGGCAGGTCACGCTGTTGCAGTGGGCGGTGCTTTCGCAGCAGCCGGATAGCGTGCAGGCGTTGCTGGATCTCGGCGCCGACCCGGCGGCGGCGGGGCTGGACGGCAACAGCGCGCTGCACACCGCGGCGATGCTGCAAGACGCGCAGTACCTGCGGCTGTTGCTGGCCAAAGGGGCGCAGGTGAACGTGCGTAATGCCGTTACCGGCGCCACGCCGCTTGCGGCGGCGGTGCTGGCCGGGCGTGAAGAGCAACTGCGGATGTTGCTGGCGGCCGGGGCGGACACCACCTTGAGCGACCGGCTGGGGGATACCCCGCTGCATCTGGCGGCGAAGATTAACGCGCCGCACCTGGCGCTGCTGCTGTTGCAGGCCGGGGCCGATGCCCGGGCGCGCAACCAGCAGGGCGTCGCGTTCCAGTTTTATTTCTCGCAAACGCCGGCGCATTTGCAGAATGACGAACTGAAGGCGCAGTTCCGCGAACTGGATAAATGGCTGCAGGGGCACCGCCTGGCCACGCACTACGCGCAGCAGTAAACGCCCATAAAAAAACCGCCTGTATAGGCGGTTTTTTCTTAGGCAGCGGGGGTTATTCCGCGTCGCCGGCCGGTTTGGCCTTCGCCTGACGGCGTTTGCCGACGTTTTTGGCGTCGCGGTGGCGCACTTTCACCTTGGCCTTTTCTTTGTTCTTCGCTTTATCTTCCGCGCGTTTGGCCAGTACTTTCTTCGATGGCTTGCCGTTGCTCTTCTCGTTCGGCACCTTGGTTTTCGGCCGCAGTTCGTCGATCACGCGCGCTTTCAGCGGCTCGTTCAGGTAACGGCCCACTTTGCCCAGCAGCAGATGGTCGTGCGCTTCCACCAGCGAAATGGCGGTGCCTTTGCGCCCGGCGCGGCCGGTACGGCCAATGCGGTGCAGGTAAGTATCCGCCGTGCGCGGCATGTCGAAGTTGAACACGTGGGTGATATCGAGGATATCCAGACCGCGTGCGGCAACGTCGGTGGCGACCAGCACGTTAACCCGGCCATCCATCATGCGTTTGACCGCTTCGTTGCGTTTGGCCTGCACCATTTCGCCTTCGAGATAGCAGGTGTTGATGCCCGCTTCGCGCAGCCAGGTGGCCAGCTCGTGCACGCGCTCGCGTTTGCGCACGAAGATCACCGATTTCTGCACGTCCGGCTGTTGCAGCAGGTGGATCAGCAGCGCGGTTTTGTGCTGCACGTCATCGGCGCGGTAATACCACTGCAGGATTTTTTTGCGTTCGCGGCGCGACGGATCGGCTTCCACTTCCACCGGTTCTTTCAGGATGCGCTCGGCGAATTCGCGGATCGCTTCGCCTTCCAGCGTGGCGGAGAACAGCAGCGTCTGGTTGCGCCAGCGGGTTTCGGCGGAGATGGTTTCGATGTCCTGCGCGAAGCCCATATCGAGCATGCGGTCGGCTTCGTCGAGGATCAGGGTTTCCACCGCGCGGCAGTCGAAGTTCTCTTCTTTAATGTATTGCAGCAAACGGCCGGTGGTGGCGACCACCACGTCCTGGTTTTCGCTGAACACTTCCGCGTGGTTCATGTAAGCGACGCCGCCGGTGATGGTGGCGATATCCAGCGAGGTATGAGCAGCCAATTCACGCGCCTGATCGGCGACCTGCATCGCCAGTTCACGCGTTGGCGTCAGGATCAGTACGCGCGGCGGGCCGGATTTTTTGCGTGGAAAGTCCAGCAGGTGCTGCAACACGGGCAGCAGGAAGGCGGCGGTTTTGCCGGTGCCGGTCGGAGCCGAACCTAAGACGTCGCGCCCGTCCATCGCCGGCGGGATCGCAGCGGCCTGAATGGCGGTGGGGCGATCGTAGCCTTTGTCGCGCAGCGCGTCGATCAGGCGGTCATCGAGTTCGAGTTCGGAAAAAGTGGTTGCTGTCATGGTCTACCTCTACTTGGGGCGCCGATTATAGACGGGTTGGCCGCGATCTTCACCTATTTAAGCGGAAAGCCGCTCTTTTCCCGTCGATCAGATTGCCTTATGCTACGCCAGTTTTATAGTCAGGTGGTGAGTGTGAGCAAGCGATCGAAAGCCGATTTTACCCCGCGCCGCGGGGGTTTTACCTTTAAACAATTCTTTGTCGCCCACGATCGTTGTGCCATGAAAGTGGGCACCGACGGGGTGCTGCTCGGCGCCTGGGCGCCGCTGGGGCAGGCGCGCCGGGTGCTGGACATCGGCAGCGGCAGCGGGCTGATCGCGCTGATGCTGGCGCAGCGCAGCGGCGACGAAGTGACCATTGATGCGGTGGAGCTGGACGAAGCCGCCGCCGGCCAGGCGCGCGAAAATGCGGCGGAATCGCCGTGGCCGCAGCGGATCCGCGTGCATGCGCAGGATATTCACCATTATGCGCAGCGGCATGCCGCTGAGTATGATCTGATCGTCAGTAATCCGCCTTATTTCGAGCCGGCGGTGGCCTGCCGCGACCAGGCGCGCCACAACGCGCGTTATACCGAAACCCTGACGCACGATGCGCTGTTGGCCTGTGCGGCACAGCTGCTGGCGGCGCAGGGGACGTTCTGCGTGGTGCTGCCGCACGACATCGGCGCCGAATTCGAACGTCTGGCACAGCAAAGCGGCTGGCACACGGCGGTGAAAGTGAACGTCAGCGATCGGGCCGATACGCCGCTGCACCGGGTGCTGCTGGCGCTGACGCGGCGGGAAATGCCGCTGCAGGAGCAGGCGTTGGCGATCAAACAGGCTGATGGCAGCTACACCGACGATTTCCGCCGGTTGATCACCGACTTCTACCTGTTCTACTGAAAAGAAAAGGGCGCCGATTAGGCGCCCTGTCGCAGAGTTTAAGGCTGCAAAATGGTCGGCAGCGCTTCCGGCAGCAGATCCGGATAGTCCAGCGTGTAATGCAGGCCGCGGCTCTCTTTACGCGCCATGGCGCTGCGCACGATAAGCTCGGCCACCTGCACCAGATTGCGCAGCTCCAGCAGGTTGTTGGAGATGCGGAAGTGAGCGTAGTACTCGTCGATTTCCACCTGCAGCGTGTTGATGCGGCGCAGGGCGCGCTCCAGCCGCTTGGTGGTGCGCACGATGCCGACGTAATCCCACATGAACAGCCGCAGCTCGTGCCAGTTGTGCTGAATCACCACCCGTTCGTCCGCATCGTCCACCCGGCTTTCATCCCAGTGCGGCACCTGTTTGGCCTGCTGAATGAACGGCAGGCGCTGCAGAATGTCTTCCGCCGCTGCCCAACCGTACACCAGGCACTCCAGCAGCGAATTCGACGCCATGCGGTTGGCGCCGTGCAGGCCGGTATAGCTGACCTCGCCGATGGCGTACAGCCCGTCGAGATCGGTGCGGCCGTGCTGATCGACCATCACGCCGCCGCAGGTGTAGTGCGCCGCCGGGACGATGGGGATCGGCTGCCGGGTCAGATCGAAGCCCAGCGTCAGCAGCTTCTCGTGGATCATCGGGAAGTGCTGGGTAATGAACTCCGCCGGCTTGTGGCTGATGTCCAGGTACATGCAGTCGGCGCCCAGGCGCTTCATTTCATGGTCGATGGCGCGGGCGACGATATCGCGCGGAGCCAATTCGCCGCGCGGGTCAAAATCGGGCATAAAGCGGCTGCCGTCCGGGCGTTTCAGGTATGCCCCTTCACCGCGCAGCGCTTCGGTCAGCAGGAAGTTGCGCGCCTGCGGATGGAACAGGCAGGTCGGGTGGAACTGGTTGAACTCCAGGTTGGCGACCCGGCAGCCGGCGCGCCAGGCCATGGCGATGCCGTCGCCGGAGGAGATGTCCGGGTTGGTGGTGTATTGGTATACCTTGGCCGCGCCGCCGGTCGCCAGCACCACCGTTTTGGCGCGATAGGTTTCCACCCGCTCCAGCTCGCGGTTCCAGACGTAAGCGCCCACCACTCGGCGGGTGCCCGGCAGGCCGATTTTGTTCGAGGTAATAAGGTCAACCGCGTTGCGGCGCTCCATCACGCAAATATTGGGGTGAGCGCTTGCTTTCCCCACCAGCGTGGTCTCTACTTCCTTACCGGTAGCATCCGCGGCGTGCAGGATGCGGCGATGGCTGTGGCCACCTTCGCGCGTGAGGTGATAATGCTCCTCGCCCTGTGCGTTGACCTCGGTGTCGAACAGCACGCCCTGATCGATCAGCCACTGCACGCAGTGGCGCGCGTTGCCGGCGATGAATTCGACGGCCTCTTTGTCGCACAGGCCGGCGCCGGCAATCAAAGTGTCATCAACGTGTGAGGCAATGCTGTCCGTCTCATCGAACACCGCGGCGATCCCGCCCTGGGCGTAAAAGGTGGCGCCCTCGCTGAGCGGCCCCTTGCTGAGAACGGTAACCTTGCAATGCTGCGCCAGGCGCAGCGCCAGTGACAGGCCCGCAGCGCCGCTGCCGACGATCAGTACATCGCTAACATGTTCAGATGATGGTTGCATAACGTATGATGTGTGCAGAAGAAGAGTGAATTTCATGTTAGCCTAACTGTCCGGGCAAAAGCCACGGATAGGGCGACATCAACAGAAAAAACAATGGCGATATGGAACTTCGTGTTCTATATGAACTCCAAGCGAGTGCTTGCTCAGGAAAATAATGTATGGCTGGCAGTACAATTTTACGCGTGGAGACGGATTTGGGGAGAGTTTACCTCGGATGAGCGAGCAGTTAACGGATCAAGTTCTGGTCGAGCGGGTCCAAAAGGGCGATCAGAAATCGTTTAACCTACTGGTAGTGCGCTATCAGCATAAGGTGGCGAGTCTCGTTTCCCGCTATGTGCCGCAGGGCGATGTGCCCGATGTGGTGCAGGAGTCGTTTATCAAGGCCTATCGCGCACTGGAATCGTTCCGTGGCGACAGCGCTTTTTATACCTGGTTGTATCGAATCGCCGTGAACACGGCAAAGAATTATCTGGTTGCTCAGGGGCGCCGTCCGCCATCCAGTGATGTGGACGCCAACGATGCGGAAAATTACGAAAGTGCGGGCGCACTGAAAGAAATTTCGAACCCTGAGAACTTAATGTTGTCAGAAGAGTTGAGACAGATAGTTTTCCGTACCATTGAGTCTCTCCCTGAGGATCTTCGCATGGCGATTACCCTGCGGGAGTTGGATGGTCTAAGCTACGAAGAGATAGCCGCCATCATGGATTGCCCGGTCGGAACCGTACGTTCGCGTATTTTCCGCGCCCGGGAAGCTATCGATAATAAAGTTCAACCGCTGATCCAGCGTTAGCAATGGCGGGCACAGGAAGGGTACTTAGGCATGCAGAAAGAAAAGCTTTCCGCTCTGATGGATGGTGAATCGTTCGACAGCGAGCTGTTGAGTTCTCTGTCGCAAGATCGAACGCTTCAACAAAGCTGGCAGAGCTATCACCTGATACGTGACACACTGCGAGGTGATGTCGGGCAAGTGATGCATCTCGACATCGCCGATCGCGTAGCCGCTGCACTTGAGAAAGAACCCGCCCGGCTGGTGCCTTCCGCCGTTCAGGAATCTCAGCCGCAGCCTCACACCTGGCAGAAAATGCCGTTCTGGGACAAAGTGCGTCCTTGGGCGAGCCAGATTACGCAAATCGGTATGGCTGCCTGCGTGTCTCTGGCGGTGATCGTCGGCGTACAGCACTATAACCAGCCTGCTACGCCATCGAACGCGTCCGAATCGCCGGCCTTCACCACGCTGCCGATCATGGGCCAGGCCTCGCCGGTCAGCCTGGGCGTGCCTGCCGACAGTTTCTCTACCGGCAGCGGCCAACAGCAGCAGGTGCAGGAACAGCGCAAGCGTATCAACGCCATGCTGCAGGACTATGAACTGCAACGTCGCCTGCATTCGGATCAGCTGCAGCTTGAGCAAGGCAACCCACAACAGGCTGCCATTCAGGTTCCCGGAACTCAGTCTTTAGGAACGCAACAGCAGTAATGAAGCAAATCTGGTTCTCCGTTTGTTTATTGACGGGCAGCCTGCTCTATTCCAGCATCGCCCCGGCGCAGCCAACTGCGTCCGGGGCGTTATTGCAACAGATGAGCAGCGCCAGCCGTTCTCTCAATTACGAGCTCGCCTACATCAGCATCAGCAAGCAGGGAATCGAGTCGTTGCGCTATCGCCATGCGGTGATCGGCAACGTGCCGCTCGGCCAGCTGTTGCATATGGACGGCCCGCGCCGCGAAGTGTTGCAGCGCGGCGGCGGGATCAGCTACTTCGAACCTGGCCTGGAGCCGTTCACGCTCACCGGCGATCACATCGTCGATGCGCTGCCGGCGATCGTCTATGCCGATTTCACCCGCCTGGCCAAGTACTACGACTTTATCTCCGTGGGCAGCACCCGCATCGCCGATCGGCCGTGTGAAGTGCTGCGCGTGGTGGCGCGCGACGGTTCCCGCTACAGCTACATCGTCTGGATGGACGAGGACACCAAGCTGCCGCTGCGGGTGGATCTGCTCGATCGCGACGGCGAAACGCTGGAGCAATATCGGGTGATCTCCTTCGCGGTCGGCGCCGACGTGCAGGGCGCGATGCAGGGGCTGCTCAAAGCCAACCTGCCGCCGCTGCTGTCGCTGCCGGCGGTAGAAAACGTCCAGCTCAGCTGGAGCACCGGCTGGTTGCCGGCCGGGGTGGACGAGGTGGCGCGCAATCGCCGCAAATTGCCGAACGTCGCCGTGCCGGTTGAATCCCGGCTCTACAGTGACGGCCTGTTCAGCTTCTCGGTCAACGTCAGCCCGGCGGGCAGCGGAGCCGGGCAGCAGTATTATCGTCAGGGGCGCCGCACCATTCAGACCGAAGTGCGAGCGGGCAACGAAATCACTATCGTGGGCGAATTGCCGCCGGCTACGGCCAAGCGCATCGCCGACAGCATTTCTTTCAAGGTATCGCCGTAATGATGAAAGAGTGGGCCACGGTGGTTTCGTGGCAACAGGGCGTAGCGCTGCTGCGCTGTGAACCCAAGGCCGGCTGCGGCAGCTGCACTGCGCGCTCCGGTTGCGGCGCGCGTGCGCTGAACGAGCTGGTGCCGGAAACCGAGCATCAGCTGCAGGTGCATATCGATCAGCCGCTCGAACCGGGGCAGCGCGTTGAAGTCGGCATTGCGGAAGGCAGCCTGCTGCGCTCCGCCATGTTGGTTTACCTGACGCCACTGCTGGGCATGATGCTGGGCGGCACGTTGCTGCAATATTGTTTCGGCAGCGACGCCTCGGCGGCAGTCGGTGCCGTACTGGGCGGCGGGGCGGCCTTTATGCTGGCGCGCCGGTTGGCCCGGCGCCTGGGCGAGCAGGCCGATTACCAGCCGGTGGTGCTGCAGATTGGGTTGCCGCCTACCGCGATGCGCATGCAGGCGGAAAACTCCCCGCTGATTTAAACCGACGGCCGCGTCATCGCCGGGTTGTGATAGGCGGGGATGCGGTTGTGGATCATATGCTCCAGCAGCGCGATGAACAGATCGGCGCTGAGCAGCGAATCGTAGTTAATCGCGAACAGTACATTTCCCTGGCCGTCGAGCAAACGGATGCCGCGTTGCGGATGGTTTTCCAACGCGCGGATCTGCTCGATCGGCACGTTTCCCCGTTCCGTGGTCAGCAAGGTGGCGCTCAGCCGCAGCGTTTCGGTCGGTGTGCCTTGCCGCTTGCCCAGCAGCAGCTGCCATAGCCAGCGCGCGTCGCCCTCAACGGTGTGAAACGGCACAACCTCCCCCTGATAGAGCGCATTCAACGCCAGCGGCCCGCGCTGCTGCAGCTGTTGGTCGACGATCACGTCCGCCAGCCGCCACGAATGGGCGATATTGCTGAAAACCGTGTACCAGGGCTGATCCGCGCCGGCGCGGAACGCCGTGACGTCAAACAGCCCGCCAAAAGCCTTGCCGCCGCGAAAGCGATAGATGTCGCCGATCTTCTCAAACGGGATGAAACGCTCTTTGTGATGGTGGCCGTCAAAGACTCGCACGCCGTGCTCGTACAGGCGATAGGTCAGCGTCGGACGCAGATAATGCCGTAGCGCCAGCAGCGTACAGCCGAGTAAAACCGTGCCCGCGCCGGCCTGCAACAGCGTGATGACCTCGCTCTCATCAATGCTGCTCAGCAGCGGCAGAACCAACAGCGCCGCCCCCACGCTAAACAGCAGCGCCGCCGCCGCCAGAATGCCCCAGTTGACCTTTGAAAAATCGTGCCGGCTCAGCATTTGCCCTTTATCGATCATATGCACCTTCCAATCAACGTACGCAGATATGCTGCCGAACCCCGGTGGGCTGCCGATGTAGTGCCCTGAATAATGTTTTGTCGCGGAGTTCATGCCATTTCTATCCGAGGGGCGGTGGTGGCGTATATGGGGTTTTTCCTAAAGGGAGTGAGGCAAAATTGAATTCTAAGAGATTGATCCAAATATTCTTTTTCTATAATTTCAGAAGGGGTTTATTGCGCGGCGGTCGGTTATGTATTAGCGCCGGAGTTTCATGGCCACGGAGCGCCTGCAAGCCTTGGGTTCAGGCCGTATCTCCCGTGTTAACATCTGTTTTCACCCGCCGGGGTGCCCTGTAACATTTAGCGGCGCATAATAGAATGCCTTCACTGCACCGATCGCTAGGTTTTCAGTGGTGTGGCATGTAGAATGCAGCGATTCAGGTGCAAGACGGCCTCACCCATTCACTGTCGCTTTAGGTCCATGCGGGTTTCTATAGGCGAGTAATTCAGAAATACCAAGGCAGAAAAACTTTTATAATGAAGCATATACGAAATTTCTCCATTATTGCCCATATTGACCACGGTAAGTCGACGCTGTCTGACCGCATTATCCAAATCTGCGGTGGCTTGTCCGACCGTGAAATGGCCGCGCAGGTGCTCGATTCCATGGATCTGGAGCGCGAGCGCGGCATCACCATCAAAGCGCAGAGCGTGACGCTGGATTATAAGGCGCTGGATGGGCAGACCTATCAACTCAACTTTATCGACACCCCCGGCCACGTTGACTTCTCCTATGAAGTTTCCCGCTCGCTGGCGGCCTGCGAAGGCGCGCTGCTGGTGGTGGATGCCGGTCAGGGCGTAGAAGCCCAGACGCTGGCCAACTGCTACACCGCGATCGAAATGGATCTGGAAGTGGTGCCGGTACTGAACAAGATTGACCTGCCGGCCGCCGATCCGGATCGCGCCGCACAGGAAATCGAAGACATCGTCGGCATCGACGCTACCGATGCGGTGCGCTGCTCGGCCAAAACCGGCGTCGGCGTGCCCGAGGTGCTGGAGCGCCTGGTGCGCGACATCCCACCGCCGCAGGGCGATCCGGATGCGCCGCTGCAGGCGCTGATCATCGACTCCTGGTTCGATAACTACCTGGGCGTCGTCTCTCTGGTGCGCGTCAAGAACGGCACGCTGCGCAAGGGCGACAAGATCAAGGTCATGAGCACCGGCCAGGTGTACAACGCCGATCGTTTGGGCATCTTCACGCCGAAGCAGGTCGATCGCGACGTGCTGAACTGCGGCGAAGTGGGCTGGTTGGTCTGTGCGATCAAAGACATCCTCGGCGCGCCGGTGGGCGATACCCTGACCCAGGCGCGTCAGCCGGCGGATAAAGCGCTGCCGGGCTTCAAGAAAGTGAAGCCGCAGGTGTACGCCGGTCTGTTCCCGATCAGCTCCGACGACTATGAATCCTTCCGCGATGCGCTGGGCAAACTGAGCCTCAACGACGCCTCCCTGTTCTACGAGCCGGAAAGCTCCACCGCGTTGGGCTTTGGCTTCCGCTGCGGCTTCCTCGGCCTGCTGCACATGGAGATCATTCAGGAGCGTCTGGAGCGTGAATACGATCTGGATCTGATCACCACTGCGCCGACGGTAGTCTACGAAGTGGAAACCACCGGCAAAGAAGTGATCTACGTCGACAGCCCGTCCAAGCTACCGCCGTTGAACAACATCCAGGAACTGCGCGAGCCGATCGCCGAATGTCACATGCTGATGCCGCAGGAATACCTGGGTAACGTCATCACCCTGTGCGTTGAGAAGCGCGGCGTGCAGACCAACATGGTTTACCACGGCAACCAGGTGGCGTTGACCTATGAAATCCCGATGGCGGAAGTGGTGCTCGACTTCTTCGACCGTCTGAAGTCCACGTCGCGCGGTTATGCGTCGCTGGACTACAACTTCAAGCGCTTCCAGGCCTCCGACATGGTGCGCGTGGACGTACTGATCAACAACGAGCGCGTGGATGCGCTGGCGCTGATCACCCACCGCGACAACTCGCAGTACCGAGGCCGTGAATTGGTGGAGAAGATGAAAGAGCTGATCCCGCGTCAGCAGTTCGACATCGCGATTCAGGCGGCGATCGGCACGCACATCATCGCGCGTTCCACCGTGAAGCAGTTGCGTAAAAACGTGCTGGCGAAATGCTACGGCGGTGACGTCAGCCGTAAGAAAAAGCTGCTGCAGAAACAGAAAGACGGTAAGAAACGCATGAAGCAGGTCGGCAACGTCGAGCTGCCGCAGGAAGCGTTCCTGGCCATTCTGCACGTCGGTAAAGACGGCAAGTAACCGCGACGAGTTCGCGAAACGAGGGAGTTTGCATGGCGAATATGTTTGCCCTGATCCTGGCGTTGGCCACCCTGGTCACCGGGATCATCTGGTGCTTCGAGCGCTTTAAATGGGCGCCGGCCCGCCGCGCGAAGATCGCGGCGGTCAACGAGCAGACCGCGGGCGCCGTAGACGATAAAACGCTGGCGAAAGTGGCGAAGCAGCCTGGTTGGGTAGAGACTGGCGCATCGGTGTTCCCGGTGCTGTTGCTGGTCTTTGTGGTGCGTTCGTTTATTTATGAACCGTTCCAGATCCCGTCCGGCTCAATGATGCCGACGCTGTTGATTGGCGATTTCATTCTGGTGGAGAAATATGCCTACGGCATTAAAGATCCGATTACCCAGACCACGCTCATTGAAACCGGTCATCCGAAGCGCGGCGATATCGCGGTATTTAAATATCCGCTGGATCCGAAACTGGATTATATCAAGCGCGTGATTGGCCTGCCGGGCGACCGTATTACTTACGATCCGGTGAATAAGCGCGTTACGGTGCAGCCGTCCTGCAACAGCGGTCAGTCCTGCGATACCGCGCTGGCCGTGACTTACGCCGACGCGCAGCCGAGCGACTTCGTGCAGTTGTTCAGCCGCAGCGGCATGGGCGAGGCCAGCAACGGCTTCTACCAAATCCCGCTGAGCGATAACGTGCCGCCCGGCGGCATTCGCATGCGTGAGCGCCAGGAAAGCCTCGGCAACGTCACGCATCGCATCCTGACCGTGCCGGACGCGCAGGATCGGGTGGGCGCTTATTACCAACAGCCGGGCAAACCGCTGGCGGAGTGGGTGGTGCCGGCTGGGCATTACTTCATGATGGGCGACAACCGCGACAACAGCGCGGACAGCCGTTACTGGGGCTTTGTGCCGGAGAAGAATCTGGTGGGTAAAGCCACGGCCATCTGGATGAGCTTTGAAAAGCAGGAAGGTGAGTGGCCTACCGGCGTGCGTTTCAGCCGGATCGGCGGTATTCATTAATCGCTGACTGATTCCCTGTTAATTTCACGCCGCAGCCTACTGCGGCGTGAAAGATTAAGGGGATATAAACACAGCATTATGTTTCCACTCGTTGTAGAATACTTTCTCGAGCGATAAAAAGTTGGCCCCTGCTGGGAGCCACTGCAAACGAAACAGCTTTGGATCGGCTTTCGGCGAAGCAGGCCTGTTCCGTATGTTGCAAGTTTTTGACGCATTCTTGATCTATTGGTAACTCATGAACCCCATCGTAATAAACAGGCTGCAGCGGAAGCTGGGCTACACTTTTCAACAGCAGGAGCTTTTACTGCAGGCTTTGACTCACCGCAGTGCCAGCAGTAAACACAATGAACGTCTTGAGTTTCTGGGTGACTCGATTCTGAGCTTTGTCATCGCCAATGCGCTCTATCACCGCTTTCCTCGCGTAGACGAGGGCGACATGAGCCGCATGCGCGCCACGCTGGTGCGCGGCAATACGTTGGCGGAGATGGCGCGCGAGTTTGATCTGGGCGAATGTCTGCGGCTTGGGCCGGGCGAATTGAAAAGTGGTGGGTTCCGCCGCGAGTCAATCCTGGCGGATACGGTGGAGGCATTGATCGGCGGCGTGTTCCTGGACAGCGACATCCAGACCGTCGAGCGTCTGATTTTGGACTGGTATCGCAGCCGGTTGGACGAAATCAGCCCCGGTGATAAGCAGAAAGACCCGAAAACCCGTTTGCAGGAGTTTTTGCAGGGGCGTCATCTGCCGTTGCCTTCTTATTTGGTGGTGCAGGTTCGCGGAGAAGCGCACGACCAGGAGTTTACCATCCACTGCCAGGTGAGTGGTTTGAGCGAGCCCGTAGTGGGCACCGGCTCGAGCCGCCGTAAAGCCGAGCAGGCGGCAGCGGAACAAGCGCTGAAAAAGCTGGAGCTTGAATGAGCGAAGTAAAACAACACTGTGGGTTTATCGCCATTGTCGGCCGCCCGAACGTGGGCAAATCGACGTTGCTGAACCAACTGCTGGGGCAGAAGGTTTCCATTACGTCGCGTAAGCCGCAGACGACCCGTCACCGTATCATGGGCATCGACACCGATGGCGCCTATCAGGCGATCTACGTCGACACCCCAGGGCTGCACATCGAAGAAAAACGCGCCATCAACCGCTTGATGAACCGCGCGGCCAGCAGCTCGATCGGCGACGTCGAACTGGTGATCTTCGTGGTCGAAGGCACCAACTGGACCGCCGACGACGAAATGGTGGTCAACAAGCTGCGCAGCCTGCGCTGCCCGGTATTGCTGGCGATCAACAAGGTCGATAACGTCACCGACAAATCCAAGCTGTTGCCGCACATCGCGTTCCTCAGCCAGCAGATGAATTTCCTCGACGTGGTGCCTATCTCCGCCGAGAAAGGGATGAACGTCGACACCATCGCCGGCATCGTGCGCAAGCTGCTGCCGGAAGCGGAACACCACTTCCCGGAAGACTACATCACCGATCGCTCCCAGCGTTTTATGGCGTCCGAGATCATCCGCGAGAAGCTGATGCGTTTCCTGGGCGAAGAGCTGCCCTATTCGGTGACGGTAGAAATCGAACAGTTCGTGGCTAACGATCGCGGCGGCTACGATGTGCACGGCCTGATCCTGGTCGAGCGCGAAGGCCAGAAGAAAATGGTCATCGGCAACAAAGGCGCCAAGATCAAAACCATCGGCATCGAAGCGCGGCAGGACATGGAAAAGATGTTCGACGCCAAAGTGCATCTGGAGCTGTGGGTGAAAGTGAAATCCGGTTGGGCGGACGACGAACGTGCGCTGCGCAGTCTGGGCTATGTTGACGATCTGAAGTAACGATCCGTGGACGGCTGGGAGCGCGCTTTCGTCCTGCATGGGCGGCCGTACAGTGAAACCAGTCTGATGCTGGATCTGTTTACCGAAGGTCATGGGCGGGTGCGCTTGCTGGCGAAAGGCGCGCGCAGCCGCCGCTCCAATCTGAAGGGTTGCCTGCAGCCCTTTACCCCCCTGTTAGTGCGCTGGGGCGGCCGCGGCGAAGTGAAAACGCTGCGCAATGCCGAAGCGGTCTCCCTCGGTTTACCCCTCAGCGGCATGATGCTTTACAGCGGGCTGTACGTGAACGAACTGCTGGCGCGCGTGCTCGAGCAGGAAACCAACTACTCGGTGCTGTTCTTCGACTATCTGCAATGCCTGCAGGCGCTGGCGGCGGAAGACAGCTCGCCCGAACAGGCGCTGCGTCAGTTCGAGCTGGCCTTGCTGCACCACCTGGGCTACGGCCTCGATTTCCTGCACTGCGCCGGCAGCGGCCTGCCGGTGGATGACGCCATGACCTATCGTTACCGCGAAGAGAAAGGCTTTATCGCCAGCCTGGTGGTGGATCACTACAGCTTCACCGGGCGCGAACTGCGCGCGCTGGCAGAGCGTCAGTTTCCCGATGCCGAGACGCTGCGTGCCGCCAAGCGTTTCACCCGCATGGCGCTGAAACCCTACCTCGGCGGCAAGCCGTTGAAGAGCCGCGAACTGTTCCGCCAGTTCGTGCGCAAACAGCCGAATACGCCGGTCGACGACGCCTGACCTTTTCCCCTTTTGCCGCCCTGCGCCCGCGTGTAAACTGCTGGCACTGAAAATCGTATTTAGAGGTTGTCATGGCTGATTTGCTGCTGGGCGTCAATATCGATCACATCGCCACGTTACGTAACGCGCGCGGAACCCAATACCCGGATCCGGTTCAGGCGGCATTCATTGCCGAACAGGCAGGGGCCGACGGCATTACCGTGCATCTGCGCGAAGATCGCCGCCACATCACCGACCGCGACGTGCGCCTGCTGCGCCAGACCATCCAGACGCGCATGAATCTGGAGATGGCGGTGACCGACGAGATGCTGGATATCGCCATTGAGCTGAAGCCGCATTTCTGCTGCCTGGTGCCGGAAAAGCGCGAAGAAGTGACCACCGAAGGCGGCCTGGACGTCGCCGGCCAGCTGGACAAAATGAGCGTGGCGGTTGAGCGCCTGGCGCAGGCGGGCATTCTGGTCTCGCTGTTCATCGATCCCGATCATCGCCAGATCGACGCGGCGGTGGCGGTGGGCGCACCCTATATCGAGATCCACACCGGCGCCTACGCCGAAGCGCAGGGCGAGCTGGCGGTACAGGCCGAACTGCGCCGCATCGCGGTAGCCGCCGCCTACGCGGCCGAGAAGGGGCTGAAGGTCAACGCCGGCCACGGCCTGACCTATCACAACGTGCAGCCGATTGCCGCGCTGCCGGAAATGCACGAGCTGAACATCGGCCATGCGATTATCGGCCAGGCGGTGATGAGCGGGCTGCCGGCCGCGGTTGCCGACATGAAAGTGCTGATGCGGGAAGCGCGCCGGTAATGGCGGTGCTCGGGCTGGGTACCGACATCGTCGAGATGGCGCGTATCGAAGCGGTGGTGGAGCGCAGCGGCGATCGTCTGGCGCGCCGCGTGCTGAGCGATGCCGAGTGGGCGCTGTATCAGCAGCACCAGCAGCCGATTCGCTTTCTGGCCAAACGCTTCGCGGTGAAAGAGGCCGCCGCCAAGGCGTTCGGCACCGGCATTCGCAACGGCCTGGCGTTCAATCAGTTCGAAGTGTTCAACGATGCGTTGGGCAAGCCGAATATTCGTTTGCACGGCCGCGCCGCCGAGCTGGCGGGGGAGATGGGGGTCACCGCGATCCACGTTTCGCTGGCCGACGAACGGCGCTATGCCTGCGCGACGGTGATCGTAGAAAGCTGAAAATAGCAAGGGCGCCTGTGGCGCCCTTGTCAGTCCTGCGGCGGATTAAATGCGATCGGCGTGGTGCAGCACCACAAACTTGTCCCACAGCTGTTCGTTGGTCTCGCGATGCTGCGGATCGGTGATGATGGTGTTGTCGATCGGGCAAACCTGCTGGCAGGTCGGCGTATCGTAATGGCCGATGCACTCGGTGCAGCGATCGGTATCGATCTGATAAATCTCATCGCCCATCGAAATCGCCTGGTTTGGGCATTCCGGCTCGCACATGTCGCAGTTGATACATTTCTTGGTAATCAGCAGTGCCATTGTCAGTTATCTTTCCATCGGTGTGCTCGGGCTGGCGCGCAATCTATCATAGAATCGCCGCGCGGCGGGCGTTTTTTCGTCATCTTACCGCTTAGGGTAACTCAGGTGGGTCATCAGCCAACTGATCGAAATCAACTCTTCTCTGCCCGTCAAACACCCAGCGCTTATCGGTATCCGCCATACGCATCGTAGGCATCACCTCCGGATGGGTAACCCGTATTCCCGCCTCTTGAGCAAACAACCCGATAAAATCGAACGCGCTCATGGGATCATCAATGATTTGGTGCTGTGGGTCGCGATCGCTCAGCACCAGCAACGGCACCTGATAATTCTGCCGGGTATCGCCGCTGTGGCGCAGAGAACGCGTGCCGCCGATATCCTTGTGGGAAAGGCCGTGATCGGAGAAATAGAACAGTTTAAACGGCACGCCGGTCTGTTTCAGACTTTGATAAACCTGCTCGATAAAACGGTCAGTCTTGCGATAGGTAGAGAGGTAGCAGGCCAGCTCCTTATTCGGCGACTCGACGCTCGGCGGTTCGCCGTTAAGCCGCTCGCAAAAGTCGGCGTGCGAGCCCATCAGATGCAGCACATACAGGTTGCCTTGCCCCTGGCGGCTCAATAATTGGTCAAATATCGGCAGCAGTGCATCATCATCGGTGTTGCGCGATTGATAGTCGCCTTTCTTCAGGAAGTAATGGCTATCGCTGAACATGGCGATTTTTGATACCGGCGTATCGAATTGCCCGAACATGCCCTGATTGGACAGCCAGTGGGTATTGAGGCCGGCGGCTTTTGCCAGGGTGATAAGATTATCCCCGAGGGCAATGTTGTGGCCGTTGCTTAAAGCCAGCGTGCGGGGGAGCGATTCGAACGTATTCGGCGCGGTGGAAATATAATTGCTGTAAAACCGTCCCTTGGCATTATCCAGAAACGGTGTAGTGGACACCGGATAACCAAATAAGGACATATGATCCCTGCGCATACTTTCGCCGACGATGATGACATAGTTCTCATTCGTTGGTGCGCCGGCGGAAAGCGACCAGCGGTTTGGTGCTGAAGCGTCGGTGTTTAATTCATCAATCTGCTGTTGGTATTGATGGTAAGCTGAATAAGTGGATAAAAAGAAATCAGGCAATCGAAGATTACTCAACCCACCGCTGAATGCTCTGGCGATAATAATCACCGTAAGCAGGGCCAATGCGGTCAATATTGTTTTCTTTGACAGGGGGTATCGCCAAATAAATCGACCGAGAATGACCGGCGTAACCAGAATGGCGACAGGTAACAGATAACAGCTGACCGGGAGGGTTTGCAAAAACTCCCTTGCCTCTATCGGGTTGGATTGCAGCAGGGCGGACACCACGACGGCTGATGGGGAACCGTATATGGCCCCGACCGGCGCATACAGCGCGCATAGCAGAATAAACGGAATAATCAGGCCGTAACGGGTAAGCGAATGGATAGATAATAATAACAAGGTAAGTGCAATAAAAAGAATATCAATGCCTTTTCCGCCGCTGTATCCCATCGCTTTGATTAATATCAAAGCAATAATGGCATAAAATAAAAAAGTGCGCAGGGTCGGATGAGCCACGGAGTGCCGTAACTTATCTAAAATAACAGTGTGTGTATTCATAATGGTATCGTTAAATAATGCTGTCCATGCATGCTCAATTATTGATCGATAATTGAGCGAGTCACCGCCCGCACATTATTTTTCGAATGCAGAGAAGGGAAATAATTGAGCTGGCGGCGTTTTATCGGCCGCCATTATACGCCTCAAACTAACTTTTTCATTAACTGTTCGCTGTGTTTGATGCGATCGCGGGCATGATCGAGATCGTGCTGGATCAGGGCCATAAACAACAGGTCGGTGAGGGCGAACTGGGCCGTGCTGGAGGAGATGGCCGCACTGCGGGTGTGGGGCTCTTCGGCGATGGTATAGAGGCAGTGATCGGCGCGTTGCTGCAGACCGTTGGGAGAGAAGCTGGTCAGCGCCAACACCCTGGCGCCGGCCTGGCGCGCCTCTTCCGCCGCCAGATTGATTTCACGCCGTTCGCCGCTGAAGGAGATAGCCAGCAGCAGATCGCGTTTGTCCAGCGCCTGCACCGCCGCCAGCTGAACGTGCATGTCCGCTTCGGCCACCGCCATCACACCGATCTTCAGCAGCTTGAAGGAAAAATCCTTGGCCACCAGCCCGGAAGCGCCGATGCCGATCAGCATCACCCGGCGCGCCTGGCGCAGCATGTCCAGCGCCTGATGAAGCCGCTCTTCGCTGTTGATGTCCAGCGTCGCGCGCAGCGCCGCCTGCTTTTCCGCCAATAGCTTTTCACCAACGGTTTTCAGCGTGTCGCTGCTGAGGATGTGGTTGTGAACGGTCACTACCGGTTCGGCCTGCGGCTGGGCCAGCGTCTCGCTCAGCGCCAGCTTCAACGCCGGGAAACCTTTATAGCCCAGCTTTTGGGCGAACTTCACCACGCTCGACTGGCTGATGCCGGCCAGCTGGGCCAGCTTTTGCGAGCTGAGATGGCGCGCCTGCTCGGCGTTGTTCAGCAAAAAATCCGCCAGCTTGCGGTCGTTTTGCGCCAGTGTCGGATACATCTGGCGAATGCGCAGAAGGGTACTCATTGTTCTTTCCCTGGAAACCAGCGGCCATTTTGCCACGCAGAGGGCGAAAACGCGCGGTGAAAATTTTTGTGAGCTCGTCGTTAAAATAGCAAATAGCGCTCGCTTTGTTGAATAAAATATTCAAATATTGATTTAATTTTGTGAATTAAAAATTCAAAGGTGAACAGATGAACTTAGGCGCACTGGTATCGGAAACCCGCAACCCGGCCACCATGGGGCTGGATGAGATGTCGACGCTGGAGATGGTCCGCTGCTTTAACCAGGAAGACCGCAAGGTGCCGGAGGCGATTGAAAAGGTGCTGCCGGCGATTGCTCAGGCGGTCGATTTGGCTGCGGCGGCGTTGAAGGCCGGTGGGCGGCTGATTTATTTGGGCGCCGGCACCAGCGGCCGCCTGGGCGTGCTGGATGCCTCCGAGTGCCCGCCGACCTTCGGCGTGCCGCACGGCGTGGTAGTGGGGCTGATCGCCGGCGGGCCGGGCGCGCTGCTCAAAGCGGTGGAAGGGGCGGAAGACGACGAAGCTTTGGGCGAAGCCGATCTCCGGGCGCTGAACCTCAGCGCCATCGATATGGTGGTGGGGTTGGCGGCCTCCGGGCGCACGCCTTATGTGATTGGCGCACTGCGCTATGCGCGCGGGCTGGGCTGCCCGACGGCGGCCATCTCCTGCAACCCGGATTCGCCGATCGCGCACGAAGCGCAGGTGGCGATTTCGCCGGTGGTGGGGCCAGAGGCCCTGACCGGCTCGACGCGCCTGAAATCCGGCACTGCGCAGAAGCTGGTGCTCAACATGCTGTCGACCGGTGCGATGGTCAAGCTGGGTAAGGTTTACCAGAACCTGATGGTGGATGTGAAGGCCACCAACGTCAAACTGGTGGATCGCGCCTGCCGCATCGTGGTGGAGGCGACCGGCGCCGAACGCGCTCAGGCAGAGGCGGCGCTGGCGCAGACCGGCTTCGAAGTCAAACCGGCGATCCTGATGATTTTAGCCGGCGTCAGCGCCGAAGAGGCGCAGCAGCGGCTGCAGCGGCACGACGGCTATCTGCGCGCAGCGCTGGCGCGTTAATTCACGGTGGGGGCGGCGATGGACAAGACAACGGCATTGGCGACACAGATCCTGGCGGGTGTGGGGGGCGAGGGCAATATCCTCAAACTGGAGAACTGCATGACGCGAGTGCGCGTCGAGGTCAGCGACGAGCAGCGCCTGGATCTGGCCGCCCTCAGGCAGCTGCCCGGCGTGAAGGGCTATATCAAACAGGGTGAGCAGCATCAGTTTATCGTCGGCCCGGGCGCCGCCGCCAAGGTGGTGGACGCCATGCGCGAATTGCTGGGCGGCAGCGCGCAGCCCGTCGTCGCCGTCGGTGACGCGGCCCGCACCAAGGTGCAGGCCAAGCAAAAATACGCTGCGCCGATGAGCGGCGCGCTGAAAAAGCTGGCCGATGTCTTTATTCCGCTGATCCCGGCGTTTATCGCCTCGGGCCTGATCACTGGCATCATCAACCTGCTGAAACGGCCAGACATCGCCGGCCAGCTGGCGGTGGACTACCCGAACGTGCTGGGGCTGTTGGCGATCTTCGGCAGCGCGGTATTCGCCATCATGAACATTTTGGTCGGGGTTAACGCCGCACGGGTGTTCGGCGGCTCTCAGGCGATGGGCGGCGTCATGGCCGGCATTCTCTCCAGCCCGGCGTTGGCGCAGATCACCTTGTTCGGCGAGGCGCTGCAGCCGGGGCGCGGCGGGGTGATCGCCGTGCTGCTGGTGGTGGCGTTAATGTGCTGGGTGGAGAAACGCCTGCGCACGCTGTTGCCGGAGTCGGTCGAACTGATCCTCAATCCACTGCTGACCACACTGGTCACCGCCTCGCTGGCGATCCTGATTCTGCAGCCGATCGGCGGCATTATCTCCGACGCCATCGCCCACGGTGCCAATCTGGCGATCGACAAGGGCGGGCTGCTGGTGGGAGCGCTGCTCTCGGGGCTGTTCCTGCCGCTGGTGCTCTCCGGCCTGCATCAGGGACTGGTGCCGATCCACGTCGAGCTGGTGCAGGCGCACGGTTCCAACCCGCTGCTGCCGATCCTGGCGATGGCCGGCGTCGGTCAGGTGGGGGCGGCGCTGGCGGTGCTGTTGAAAACCCGCAACGCACGGCTGAAGAAGGTGATCAAAGGGGCGTTGCCGGTCGGCATTCTCGGCATCGGCGAGCCGCTGATCTTCGGGGTTACGCTGCCGCTGGGGCGGCCGTTTATCGGCGCCTGCCTCGGCGGGGCGGTCGGCGGTGCGCTCATCAGCTACTGGAAGGTGGCGACGGTAATCACCTTCGGCATTTCGGGGCTGCCTTTGGCGTTGACCATTGTCTCAGGTAAGGTGATGTTGTATCTGGCGGGGATGCTGATTACGATTATCGCCGGTTTTCTCTTCACCTGGATGATGGGGTTCGACGATCCCGAGGAGTAGCGTTTGAGCGACAAGCAGCAACAACCGGCCGCAGAGGGGCGCCGCGTGGTCTTTTTCGATCTGGACGGCACCCTGCATCAGGAGGATATGTTCGGTAGTTTCTTGCGTTTTCTGCTGCGCCGTTTGCCGCTGAACCTGCTGCTGGTGATACCGCTGCTGCTGCCGATCGGGTTGGCGTTACTGCTGCTGGGGCGAGCCGCGCGTTGGCCGATGAGCCTGCTGCTGTGGGCAATTACCTTCGGGCGTGCCGAAGCGACGCTGAAGGTGCTGGAACGGCAGTTTATCGAGGCTTTCCGCCAGAAGGTGACCGCATTTCCGGTGGTGCAAATGCGGCTGCGGCAGTACCTGGAGGAGCACGATGCCGAGGTGTGGTTAATTACCGGCTCGCCGGAACGGCTGGTGGAGCAGGTGTATCGCGATTCGGCGTTTCTGCCGCGGGTGCGGTTGATCGGCAGCCGCATCACGCGCCGCTGCGGCGGATGGGTCTTGACCTTGCGCTGTCTGGGGGCGCAGAAAGTAGTGCAGCTCGAGCAGCGGCTTGGTGCGCCGCTGAAGCTGTACAGCGGTTACAGCGACAGCAAGCAGGATAATCCGCTGCTGTTCTTTTGCGAGCACCGCTGGCGGGTAAGCAAGCAGGGCGAGCTGCAGCAGCTGGAATAAACCAAGGGCGGAGAATTCCGCCCTTATTGTTTTTATCGGTACCGCGATCAGTCGTCGGTTACGTCGTGCGGCTTGCGCCCCAACTGCCAAATCTTCTCCGCATAATGCCCCAACGCCCACAGGCTCAGGCCGAGCAGCACGAAGAAAACCGCCTTCGGCATGCTGTCCCAGAAAAACTCGAACAGACGGGTATACAGGTTAATGCCGAGGAAGGTTAGCCCGAAGCCGCGCAGCATGGCGTCGTCATGCTTCAACCCCAGCCAAATGGCGGCGAAAGCAGCCAGCCCGAACAGCAGGCTCCAGTGGAACAGCTCGATCTGGCGCGCGCTGTACCAGCTGTCGAGATCGCCGTAGTTGCCGAAGATAGACAGCAGCCACAGGGCGATAAACAGGTACAGCAGGCCCATCGCCAGCGACACCCGCTGCAGACCGCGCTGCGCCAACAGTGGCCGCAACAGCAGCGCGGCGGCGATCAGCACCGTGCCAAAGGCGATAAAGCGAATCGGGTAGCTCATGCCGAGCCAGTAGGCGCCCCAGCCGGACAGGTAGCCGGTCTCGGCGCCGAAGGCGTTGCCGAGCGACAGCAGGGCGAACCACCACACCAGCCCGGAGCGGCTGAACCAACCGATCGCACCGTACAGCAGCGCGGCGAACAGCAGCAGCACGGAAACCCGGCCGCTGCCGTTATCCAGCCAGACCCCCAGTTGCCATAAGGCGCAGGCGGTAAGCAACACGGCGACAAACAGCGCCGCTTCGTTGCCGTAGCGTTTTTCCGGGTGGCGCCGGCGGCGACGCAGCGCCCAGACGTAGGCCAGCGCCGCCAGTACGCCGGCGATCGCCATGCGTACCGGCGCGTCGAAGCGGAACAGTCCGCTGAGCCATGCAAGCAGTTCGCTGTCGGCGAACAGGCTGGTGACGGCGATCAGCAGAGAGGCCAGCGCGGCGAGAAACGCATAGCGCGCCAGCCGCCGCCAGTCGAAAGGCTGTACGGCCACATGCTGCAGCAGTTGCTGCCGTTGTTCGGGCGTCAAGGCGCCTTCCCCCACCCAGCCGTCCAGTGCCTTGCGCACCACGACCGCGTTCTTTTTACTGAGTTTCATGCTTCTTGTCCCTGAATCACACGCTGATTCGGCCAGTATAGCCATTGGCGGGCGGCTACGACAAAGGGAGGCTAGTGTGTATAATGCCCGCCGCAAAAGCGCACGAGGAATTATGCGATGACTGAATATAACGATGAGTACTGGATGCGTCAGGCATTGCAGCTGGCCCTGCGCGCGCAGGAAGAGGGCGAGGTGCCGGTGGGTGCGCTGCTGGTGCTGGACAATCAGGTCATCGGCGAGGGCTGGAACCGCCCGATCGGCCGACACGATCCTACCGCACACGCCGAGATCATGGCGCTGCGCCAGGGCGGCGCGGTGCTGCAAAACTACCGCCTGCTGAACGCCACGCTGTACGTCACGCTGGAGCCCTGCGTGATGTGCGCCGGTGCGATGGTGCACAGCCGTATCCGCCGGTTGGTGTATGGCGCCGCCGACGAGAAAACCGGCGCGGCCGGTTCGCTGGTGGATATTTTGCGCCATCCGGGCATGAACCATCAGGTGGAGATCGTCTCCGGCGTGCTGGCAGACGAATGCGCTGCCACCTTGAGCAATTTCTTCCGCCTGCGCCGCGAACAGAAAAAAGCGCTCAGGCTGGCGCAGCGGGCGGTGGATAAGCCGGAATAATCAGTGGTTGAGCGCCAGTTCCGGCATCACCGTCGGATAGCCTTTCCCCAACGCCTCCTGCTCGGCGGCCGCTTGCGCCGCCTTTCTCTCTTTTTCCTGCAGATAGCCCACCAGGCTGACCTGGTAGCGGCGGATGTTTTCTACATAGTTGTAGGCTTCACGCCCGCGCGCATAGCCGTAGGTCAGCTGCGGGTAGTAGCGCTTCTGGCTGAGCATCGGCAGGCGCTGCTTGACGTCGACCCAGCTGTCCGGATTGCCTTTTTGCGTTTTGGTCAGCTTGCGCGCGTCCAGCATGTGGCCCCAGCCCATGTTGTAGGCCGCCAGCGAGAACCAGATGCGCTCGTCTTCCGGCACGCTGTCCGGCACCTTGGCCATTAGCCGCTGCAGGTAGAGCGCGCCGCCCTGAATGCTCTCTTCCGGATCGAGGCGGTCGTTGACCCCCAGGCCGTCGGCGGTGGCGCGGGTCAGCATCATCAGGCCGCGCACGCCGGTGGGTGAGGTGGCCTGCGGATTCCAGTGCGATTCCTGATAGGCGATGGCCGCCAGCAGCTTCCAGTCGATCTCGTTGGCGTGCTTCTCGAACAGTGGGCGGAAGTTGGGCAGCACCGAGTCGATGGCCGACAGGAAGGTTTTGGTGTCCACATAGTCAAAGCTGCCGACGTGGCCGAGGTATTTTTCTTCGAGCCGCGCCAGGGTGCCGTCGTCCACCATCTGGCTGTAGAAGTCCAGCATCGCCGCGTACAGGCTGTCGTCGCCGTCGCGTTTCAGATACCAGGTGACCGGTTCTTCGTCGGTGACGTCGAACGCCACCGCCAGCTGCGGATGGATGCGCTGCAGCAGCGCGATGGTGACCGAATCGCCGAGGGTGTAGTCCAGCTTGCCGTCGGCCACCCGTTCCAGCAGCTCTTTGGAGGTGAGATCGCTGGAGGACTCCCAGGCGAGATCCGGGTATTTATCCTGTTTGAGCTGCTTTAGCGTGCTGACGTGCGCGGAACCGGAGGCGACCGCCAGCTTGCCTTTAATGTCGGCGAAGCCTTTTGGCCGCGGGGTGCCCAGCCGGTACACCAGCTGTTGGGAAACGGAGTAGTAGGCGGGGCCGGTGCGCGCGCGGCTGAGGCGCTCCTGGTTGTAGATAAGGCCCGCCGCCAGCAGATCGGCGTCGTCGTCGTCCAGATCGTCGAACAGGTCATTGATGTTCTGATGGGGGATCACCACCAGCTTCACCCCGAGGTAGTTGGCGAAGCGCTTGGCCAGTTCGTAGTCGAGCCCACCCGGCCCTTGCTTGGTGTTGAAATAGGTCAGCGGGGAGTTCAGCGTGCTGATACGCAACTCGCCGCGGGAAATGATCTCCTGGAGTTGCCCGCCCTGGCCGCTGCGCCAGGTGATATTGGGCCACAGGGCGAGAGCCAGAAGCAGGGTGACAACGCCGATGAGGATGTAGTTTATTTTAAGACGTTTCAAATAGTTATCCAGTGGTGGCACAGGTACGCCGGCGACGATAACCGCGAATTTTCTCATGGTTAAATCACCAGTGCGGGGGCATTTTGCGCAACAAAACGCCAGTGTGCAACTTTATTGACACGTTATGACAATTCGACGGTGCGGCACGCTTTTATCAATAATCCCTACGCAAACGGTTTCGTCGGCGGCGAGGATTCTCTATAATGACGCGCGTTTTCCCCTGTTGCGCCCAATGAAGCGTCTTATCCGTCGCTTCGAAGACGAGAGAACTTTGATTATGGAAATTCTGCGTGGTTCGCCCGCTTTATCGGCTTTTCGCATTACCAAACTGCTGTCCCGCTGCCAGGACGCCCACCTGCCCGTCAGTGATATCTACGCCGAGTACGTCCACTTTGCCGATGTTAGCGCACCGCTCAGTGCCGAAGAACACGCCAAACTTCAGCGGCTGCTCAAGTACGGTCCTTCTCTCGCCGAACATGCCCCTGAAGGCCGGTTGCTGCTGGTCACGCCGCGTCCGGGCACCATTTCTCCCTGGTCTTCCAAAGCCACCGACATCGCCCACAACTGCGGTCTGCAGCAGGTGGTGCGGTTGGAGCGCGGCCTGGCGTTCTACGTCAAGGCGCCCGAGCTGACGGAAACCCAGTGGCGCCAGCTTGCCGCGCTGCTGCACGATCGCATGATGGAAACCGTCTTCAGCGAGCTGCAACAGGCCGAACAGCTGTTCGCGCACCATCAGCCAGCGCCGTATCAGTCGGTCGACGTGCTGGGCGCAGGGCGCACCGCGCTGGAGCAGGCCAACGTCCGGCTCGGCCTGGCGCTGGCGCAGGACGAGATCGACTACCTGCTGAATGCCTTTACCGGTTTGGGGCGCAACCCGACGGATATCGAACTTTATATGTTCGCGCAGGCCAACTCCGAGCACTGCCGCCACAAGATTTTCAACGCCGATTGGATCATCGACGGCGAACAGCAGCCTAAATCGCTGTTCAAGATGATCAAGAACACCTATGAGCAGACGCCGGACTATGTGCTGTCGGCGTATAAAGACAACGCCGCGGTGATGGAAGGCTCGCAGGTCGGCCGCTTCTTCGCCGCGCCGGACAACGGCAAGTACGATTACCATCAGGAAGAAGCGCACATCCTGATGAAGGTGGAAACCCACAACCACCCGACGGCGATCTCGCCGTGGCCGGGCGCCGCGACCGGCTCCGGCGGCGAGATCCGCGACGAGGGGGCTACCGGCCGCGGCGCCAAGCCGAAAGCCGGCCTGGTGGGCTTCTCGGTGTCCAACCTGCGTATTCCCGGCTTTGAACAGCCGTGGGAGCAGGATTTCGGCAAGCCGGAACGCATTGTCACCGCACTGGATATCATGACCGAAGGCCCGCTGGGCGGCGCGGCGTTCAACAACGAATTCGGTCGTCCGGCGCTGCTGGGCTACTTCCGTACCTATGAAGAGCGCGTCAACAGCCACAACGGCGTCGAGCTGCGCGGCTACCACAAACCGATCATGCTGGCGGGCGGCATCGGCAACATCCGCGCCGATCACGTGCAGAAAGGGGAAATCACCGTCGGCGCCAAGCTGGTGGTGCTGGGCGGCCCGGCGATGAATATCGGCCTGGGCGGTGGCGCGGCCTCGTCGATGGCGTCCGGTCAGTCCGATGCCGATCTGGACTTCGCTTCGGTGCAGCGCGACAACCCGGAAATGGAGCGCCGCTGTCAGGAAGTGATCGACCGCTGCTGGCAGCTGGGCGACCAGAACCCGATCCTGTTTATTCATGACGTCGGTGCCGGCGGCCTGTCCAACGCCATGCCGGAGCTGGTGAGCGACGGCGGCCGCGGCGGCCGCTTCGAGCTGCGCGATATCCTCAACGACGAGCCGGGCATGAGCCCGCTGGAAGTGTGGTGCAACGAATCGCAGGAGCGTTACGTGATGGCGATTGCCCCGGCGCAGATGGCGCAGTTCGACGAGATCTGCCGCCGTGAGCGCGCACCTTATGCGGTGATCGGCGAAGCGACCGAAGAACAGCACCTGACGTTGAACGACCGTCACTTCGACAACCAGCCGATCGACATGCCGCTGGACGTGCTGCTCGGCAAGACGCCGAAAATGACCCGCGACGTTACCCGCCTGCAGGCGAATGGCCAGCCGGTGCAGCGTGAGAACATCACGCTGGCCGACGCGGTGAAACGCGTGCTGCATCTGCCGGCCGTTGCGGAGAAAACCTTCCTGATCACCATCGGCGATCGCACCGTTACCGGCATGGTGGCGCGTGACCAGATGGTCGGCCCGTGGCAGATACCGGTAGCCGACTGTGCGGTCACTACCGCCAGCCTGGACAGCTACTACGGCGAGGCGATGTCGCTCGGCGAACGTGCGCCGGTGGCGCTGCTGGACTTCGCCGCCTCCGGCCGCCTGGCGGTCGGGGAAGCGCTGACCAACCTGGCTGCCACCGAAATCGGCAGCCTGAAGCGCGTGAAGCTGTCCGCCAACTGGATGGCCGCCGCCGGCCACCCGGGCGAAGACGCCGGCCTGTACGAAGCGGTGAAAGCGGTGGGCGAAGAGCTGTGCCCGGCGCTGGGCATCACCATCCCGGTGGGCAAAGACTCCATGTCGATGAAAACCCGCTGGCAGGAAGGCAACGAACAGCGCGAAATGACCTCGCCGCTGTCGCTGGTCATCACCGCCTTCGCCCGCGTGGAGGACGTGCGCCACACCGTGACGCCTCAGCTGCGCACCGATAAGGGCGACAGCGCGCTGCTGTTGATCGACCTGGGCAACGGCCATAACGCGCTGGGTGCCACCGCGCTGGCGCAGGTTTACCGCCAGCTGGGCGACAAACCGGCCGACGTGCGCAACGTTGCGCAGCTGGCGGGCTTCTTCAACGCCATGCAGCAGCTGGTGGCCGATCAAGCGCTGCTGGCTTACCACGACCGCGCCGACGGCGGCCTGCTGGTGACGCTGGCGGAGATGGCCTTCGCCGGTCACTGCGGTGTGGACGTCAACCTCGACGGCCTCGGCGACGATGCGCTGGCGGTGCTGTTTAACGAAGAGCTGGGCGCGGTGATCCAGGTGAGCGCCGAACGTCTCGACGACGTGAAGCAGGCGTTTGCTCAGCACGGACTGATCGACAACGTGCATCACATCGGCAGCGTGCAGGCCGGCGATCGTTTCGTCATCACCCAACACGGCAAGGCGCTGTACAGCGAAAGCCGCAATACGCTGCGCACCTGGTGGGCGGAAACCACTTGGCAGATGCAGCGCCTGCGCGACAACCCGGCGTGCGCCGATCAGGAGCATCAGGCCAAGCAGGATGAACAAGATCCCGGCCTGAACGTGAAGTTGACCTTTGCACCGGAGGAAGACATCGCCGCGCCGTACATCGCCAAGGGCGCTCGCCCGAAAGTGGCGGTGCTGCGCGAGCAAGGGGTGAACTCCCACGTTGAAATGGCGGCGGCGTTCCACCGCGCCGGCTTTGACGCGGTGGACGTGCACATGAGCGATCTGCTGGCAGGGCGCCGCGATCTGCAGGACTTCCACACGCTGGTGGCCTGCGGCGGCTTCTCTTACGGCGACGTCCTGGGCGCCGGCGAAGGTTGGGCGAAGTCTATCTTGTTCAACGAGCGGGTACGTGACGAGTTCGAAGCGTTCTTCCACCGTCCGCAGACGCTGGCGCTGGGTGTGTGCAACGGTTGTCAGATGATGTCCAACCTGCGCGAGCTGATCCCGGGCGCAGAACACTGGCCGCGTTTTGTGCGCAATCTGTCGGATCGTTTCGAGGCGCGCTTCAGCCTGGTGGAAGTGGCGGCCAGTCCGTCGCTGTTCCTGCAGGGCATGACCGGTTCGCGTATGCCGATCGCCGTTTCCCACGGCGAAGGGCATGTCGAAGTGCGCGATGCGGCGCATTTGGCGGCGCTGGAAAGCCACGGTTTGGTGGCGCTGCGTTTCGTCAACAACGCCGGTCAGGTGACGGAAGCTTACCCGGCTAACCCGAACGGTTCGCCGAACGGCATTACCGCCGTGACCAGCGCCAGCGGGCGTGCCACGGTGATGATGCCGCACCCGGAACGCGTGTTCCGCACGGTCAGCAACTCCTGGCACCCGGAAGAGTGGGGCGAGGACAGCCCGTGGATGCGCATGTTCCGCAACGCCCGTAAGCAACTGGGCTAAAAACGGCCACCACCGTACAGAGGGCGCAAGCAATTGCGCCCTTTTTTATGGCCGGCGTTCGGCGATTGGCGGCAGTGTCTGCATTTTGCGACAGGCGCTATTTTCTCTGTCGCTAAATGGAGACATTTAAATAATTGATTTTATTGGTGGTAATCGGGTTTGGCTTTAGTTGTCTGCATTTGGCGACAGCGCGGTGTTTTTTTCATCGCTCATCGGGGCGTGATGCGCAAAGAAACTTACTGGTATAATTTTATTTTTTTAATAAAATCATGTTGTTATTATTTTTATTGCAAAGTTGGCACGCAACGTGCATTATTCTCGTCGGTTGCTCATTCAACTTTTTATGACGGCGCCGTAATTAGACGGCAAATCGCCTCATAAGCCTCCGAATGATGCCAAAGAAATGGTGCCTATCGTCCAACCAAACCGATAACAGACCGTGCAAACGGCTTTATCAAGCATCGGGCGACACGTGGAGTGAGGCACCGCCTGTATCCAACTGTGATGAAGGGTTCATCAATCCTGGATACTTACGGATGCTATTCGTCCTGTTCGATGCCAGCCGCTGCGCTACATCACCCTGGGGACGAGACTTAAGGGCATCCACACTTTCCTTGCGTTGGGGCAAGTTTCTTGCCCCGATGTCAATTCTCAATGCTGCGCTTATCCCTGTTTCGTTGCCTATGCCCTCGAACGCAGACGCTCTCCCCACACTCTTGCTTTCACACCGGTTGATGTTACCGAGGCCGCATGCCGTCGGCAGGCCAGGCCTATGGGCGCGGTTCACCGAACCCGCAGCTTTTTCCTTGTGCGTTCAGGATTCTCCCTTGCCGGGCTTTTCTCTTTCCGGCGAGTCAGTTAGCATCGTGACAGAGCTGAGAGAATGAGATGATTTCGTTGAAAAAATGGCGTTTATTCCCCCGTTCGCTGCGGCAATTGGTGCTGCTGGCGTTCCTGTTGGTGCTGTTGCCGCTGCTGGTGCTGGCCTATCAGGCCTACCAGAGTCTGGATCACCTCAGCGCGCAGGCGGCGGACATCAACCGCACCACGCTGGTGGACGCGCGGCGCAGCGAGGCGATGACCAGCGTGGCGCTGGAGATGGAGCGCAGCTATCGTCAGTACTGCGTGCTGGTCGATCCTACGCTGCAGAAGCTGTACCAGAACCAGCGCAAGCAGTATTCGCAGATGCTGGACGCCCACGCGCCGATCCTGCCGGACGAGCGCTACTACCAAACGCTGCGCCAGTTGCTGACCCAACTGGCGGCGATCAAATGCCATAACAGCGGGCCGGACCAAGAGGCTTCCGCCTTGCTCGAGTCGTTCTCCCGTTCCAACGCCGAAATGGTGCAGGCCACGCGCGCGGTGGTGTTCTCGCGCGGCCAGCAGCTGCAGCAGGCCATTGCCGAGCGCGGCCAGTTCTTCGGCTGGCAGGCGCTGCTGCTGTTCCTGGTCAGCGTGCTGCTGGTGGTGCTGTTCACCCGCATGATCATCGGGCCGGTCAAGGCCGTGGAGCGGATGATCAACCGCCTGGGGGAAGGGCGTGCGCTGGGCAGCACCGCGTCATTCAAAGGGCCGCGCGAGCTGCGTTCGCTGGCGCAGCGCATCATCTGGCTGAGCGAGCGGCTGGCGTGGCTGGAGTCGCAGCGCCACGAGTTCCTGCGCCATATTTCGCACGAGCTGAAAACGCCGTTGGCCAGCATGCGTGAAGGCACCGAACTGCTGGCCGACGAGGTGGCGGGGCCGCTGACTTCCGATCAGAAAGAGGTGGTGGCGATACTCGACAACAGCAGCCGCCATCTGCAGCAGCTGATTGAACAGCTGTTGGATTACAACCGCAAACTGGCCGATGGCCCGGCGGAACACGAGAACGTCGAGCTGCGCGAAATGGTCGATTTGGTGGTCGCCGCGCACAGTTTGCCGGCGCGGGCGAAGATGATTTCCACCGAAATTACGCTGGAGGCGGAAATCTGCTGGGCAGAGCCTACGCTATTAATGCGCGTGCTGGATAATCTCTACTCCAATGCGGTGCACTACGGCAAGGAATCCGGTAACATTTGGATCCGCAGCCGTCAGGTTGGACAACGGGTGCAAATCGACGTCGCCAATACCGGCACGCCGATCCCCGAGGCTGAAAGAGCCATGATTTTCGAGCCTTTTTTCCAGGGTAGTCACCAGCGAAAAGGGGCGGTAAAAGGAAGCGGACTGGGGTTGAGCATCGCTCAGGACTGTATCCGTCGCATGCGCGGTGAGCTGCAACTGGCGACGGTCGCCGGTGCAGACGTCTGCTTCCGCATTGAACTGCCGTTAACCGCCGAGAATGAATAAATAATGTACACATGGTCTAAACGCCTTCGTCTTTCACAGACCGAACGTTCACCGCGTGCCACGCACAGAGCGCCGCTCGGCAAACGCCCGATCAGCTGGTTGGGCGCCGTCTTCTTTATGCCGCTGTTGCTGGCGGGCTGCGTCGATCGCGCCGTCAGCGGTGGCCTGAACCCTCAGCAGCAAGAGGCGATCCCGGATACCAAGGTGATCGATTACCGCACCGCGGCTTGCGATACCCTGTGGCAGTTGGACGACAAGGACGCGGTGGATAACGCGCTCTACTGGCTGCGCGCGATGGACTGCGCCGACCGTATCGGCTCGACCCAGGCGCGTGCGCTGGCGAAAACGGTGCCTGGCGACAGCTGGTCCGGCGTTTTCAAACAGAGCATCCTGCTGGGCAGCGCGCAGCCGACCTCCGGCGAACGCCGCCAAATCATCGACAGGATCAACAGCTACCGGATGGAATTCCCCGGTTCACTGCGTCCGCTGACGCAGCTGTGGCGCCAGCAGCAATTGCTGCAGATCACGCTGTTCGATGAGAAAGCACGCTATCAGCATCTGCAGGAGAGCAGCGACAGTCAGATCGATTCGCTGCGCCAGAGCCAGGCGCGTCTGCAATCGCAGCTGCAGGACACCTCGCGCAAGCTGGAGAACCTGACCGATATCGAGCGCCAGCTCTCTTCGCGCAAGCAGCTGCAAGGGGAAATCCCGGACAACAGCGCAGGTTCGCAAAAGGGCGAAGCCGCCGGTAAAAACGGCGCGGCCGCCAAAGGGGCTGAATCGCAGGACGAACCGGAAAAAGGCACCGCGCTGCCGGTTGAACCGGAAGACACCTATACGCCGCACCCTGCCAATAAGGAGTCCCACGCGCAATGACCGCACGCAAACCGGCCAATTTGCTCTTGGTTGACGACGATCCCAGCCTGCTGAAGCTGCTGGGCATGCGTCTGACCAGCGAAGGTTTTCACGTCACCACCGCCGAAAGCGGCCAGGAAGCGCTGCGCCTGCTGGCGCGCGAACAGATCGATCTGGTGATCAGCGATCTGCGTATGGACGAGATGGACGGCATGGCGCTGTTCGCCGAGATCCAAAAGCATCAGCCGGGCATGCCGGTGATCATCCTCACCGCGCACGGTTCGATTCCCGATGCGGTGGCCGCCACCCAGCAGGGGGTGTTCAGCTTCCTCACCAAACCGGTGGATCGCGATGCGCTGTATAAGGCCATCGACGAGGCGCTCGCACTGTCGGCCACCCCGGCCGGCGACGAGGCCTGGCGCGAAGACATCGTCACCCGCAGCCCGCTGATGCTGCGCCTGCTGGAGCAGGTGAAAATGGTGGCGCAGTCCGACGTCAGCGTCTTGATCAACGGCCAGAGCGGCACCGGCAAAGAGGTGGTGGCGCAGGCGATCCACGCCGCCAGCCCGCGCGCCGGCAAGGCGTTTATCGCCATCAACTGCGGTGCGCTGCCGGAGCAACTGCTGGAGTCCGAACTGTTCGGCCACGCCAAGGGCGCCTTTACCGGCGCGGTCAGCAGCCGCGAAGGGCTGTTCCAGGCGGCGGCGGGCGGCACGCTGTTCCTCGACGAGATCGGCGACATGCCGCTGTCGCTGCAGGTGAAGTTGCTGCGCGTGCTGCAAGAGCGCAAGGTGCGGCCGCTGGGCAGCAACCGCGATCTGGACATTGACGTGCGCATCATCTCCGCCACCCACCGCGATCTGCAAAAGGCGATGGCGAAGAACGAGTTCCGCGAGGATCTCTACTACCGCCTCAACGTGGTGAACCTGAAGATCCCGGCGCTCAACGAACGCGCCGAAGATATCCCGCTGCTGGCCAACCACCTGTTGCGCGAGGCGGCTCAGCGGCACAAGCCGTTCGTGCGCAGCTTCTCGACCGACGCCATGAAGCGGCTGATGACCGCCAGCTGGCCGGGCAACGTGCGTCAGCTAGTCAACGTCATCGAGCAGTGCGTGGCGCTGACCTCGGCGCCGGTGATCAGCGAAGCGCTGGTGGAGCAGGCGCTGGAAGGGGAAAACACCGCGCTGCCGACCTTCGCCGAAGCGCGCAACCAGTTCGAGTTGCACTACCTGCGCAAGCTGCTGCAGATCACCAAGGGCAACGTGACCCAGGCCGCGCGCATGGCGGGCCGCAACCGCACCGAGTTTTACAAATTGCTGTCGCGCCACGAGCTGGACGCCAACGATTTTAAAGAATGACAGTTTGCCGCCGGCGCCTGCCACGCAGGTTCTCAACAAATCCGGCGGAATGATTTACACTCCGTTCTCTTTGCCGCGGCGCGCCCCGGCGTAGAGCACCATGGAACGTATTAAGCGGGATCGTACACAAATGAGCAGATCACTTTCCATCGCCCTGGCCCAGCTGAACCTGCTGGTCGGCGACATTGAAGGCAACACCGAACGCATGTTGCAAATCGTGCAGGAGCAGCAGAAGGCGGGAGCCGATCTGGTCATGTTCAGCGAACTGGCGCTGTCCGGCTACCCGCCGGAAGATCTGCTGTATCGCAATGACTTCTATCAGCGCTGCGACGCGCAGCTGCTGCGCCTGCAGCAGGCCTCCGCCGAGACGGCGATCCTGGTCGGCCACCCGTGGCGCGAAGGCGACAAGCTGTATAACGCGCTGTCGCTGTTTGCCGAAGGCCGCCTGCTGACCCGCTACTTCAAGCAGCAGCTGCCGAACTACGGCGTGTTCGATGAGAAGCGCTATTTCCACGCCGGCAACGACACCTGCGTGGTGGAGCTGAAAGGCTACCGTCTGGGTCTGCTGATTTGCGAAGATCTGTGGTTCCCTGAGCCGATCGACGCCGCCAAGGCGGCGGGCGCGGAAATTATCCTGTCGATTAATGCTTCGCCGTATAACCGCGAAAAGCCGTATATCCGCAAAACGCTGATGGCCGGCCACTGCCAGCGCACCCAGCTGCCGCTGGTGTACCTCAATCAGATCGGCGGCCAGGATGAGCTGATCTTCGACGGCTGCTCCAAGGTATTCGACGCCGCCGGCACCCTGACTCACCGTCTGGCGGCCTTCGACGAGCAGGTGACTCGTTTGGAATTCAACGAGCTGGCCGTGGTGCCGATGGCCGATCCGGCCGCTGAGCTGCCGCAGCTGGCGCAGGTGTACCAGGCGCTGGTGTTGGCGGTGCGCGACTACGTGACCAAAAACGGCTTTAAAGGCGCGGTGCTGGGCCTGTCCGGCGGTATCGACTCGGCGCTGACGCTGGCGATCGCCGTGGATGCGCTGGGCAAAGACAAGGTGCAGGCGCTGATGATGCCGTTCCGCTATACCGCGGATATCAGCATCGCCGACGCCAAGGAAGAGGCGGAAATCCTCGGCGTGGAGTTCGATATCGTCTCCATCGAACCGATGTTCGACGCCTTTATGGGCCAGCTGTCGCCGATGTTCGCCGGCACCGAGCGCGACACCACCGAAGAAAACCTGCAGGCGCGTTGCCGCGGGGTGGTGCTGATGGCGCTGTCCAACAAACGCCGCAGCATCGTGCTGACCACCGGCAACAAGAGCGAAATGGCGGTGGGTTACGCCACGCTGTACGGCGATATGGCCGGCGGTTTCGACGTGCTGAAGGACGTGCCGAAAACGCTGGTGTTCAAGCTGTCCGAATACCGTAACACCGTCTCCTACGTGATCCCGCAGCGGGTGATCGATCGTCCGCCGTCCGCCGAGCTGGCGCCGGATCAGGTCGATCAGGACAGCCTGCCGCCGTACGATATCCTGGACGCGATCCTGGAAGGCTACGTTGAACGCGACAAGTCGGTTGCCGATCTGGTGGCTGAAGGGTTCGACGAAGCGATCGTGCGCAAGGTGATCCGCCTGGTGGACATCAACGAATACAAGCGGCGTCAGGCCGCCGTCGGGCCGCGCATCACCGCCCGTAACTTCGGCAAAGACCGCCGCTACCCCATCACATCCGGTTTTGGCCGCAAAAATTGGTAAAAGGAAAGAAGATGAAAAAGATCGACGCGATTATCAAGCCGTTCAAACTGGATGACGTCCGCGAAGCGCTGGCCGAAGTGGGCATCACCGGCATGACGGTCACCGAAGTGAAAGGCTTCGGCCGCCAGAAGGGCCACACCGAGTTGTACCGCGGTGCCGAGTACATGGTCGACTTTTTGCCTAAGGTGAAGATCGAGATCGTGGTTGCCGACGACATCGTCGACACCTGCGTGGAAACCATCATGCAGACTGCGCAGACCGGCAAGATCGGCGACGGCAAAATCTTCGTCTTCGACGTGGCGCGCGTGGTGCGTATCCGTACCGGCGAGCAGGACGAAGAAGCGATCTGATCCTCCGCAGGATCATCGGCCATCAGGGCGCAGCGTGCTGCGCCCTTGTCATTTCTGCTCCCCGCGCATCATGCTTCTTCGCCTCGCCGTTTCCCCCCTTTTTGCCCGTCGGCATTCTAAAAAAGCGAACGCTATCGCGTTTTTGATACTTTTCCCGATCGCTTTTCTCGCGGGATCTACAATCAATCTAACTATCTTGATTGAGGTGATCCCCAATGAATTTCAAGTTGCGGCTTGGCGGCAAGGGCGTGCATCCCCAGGAGCTTACTCAAGTAAGTGACTGGGGTAAGCGCACGCAGACAACAACGCAGCGGCTTGAAAGGCGATAGGGATGATGACGTTACGCCAAATCCGCCACTTTATCGCGGTGGCGGAAACCGGGTCGATCTCCGCCGGCGCCCAGGCGGTGTTTGTCTCCCAGTCTTCGCTGACGCTGGCGATCCAGCAGTTGGAAACCGAGATTGGCGTGCGGCTGTTCGATCGCCACGCCAAGGGCATGACGCTGACCCATCAGGGGCATCAGTTCCTGCGCCAGTCGTATCTGATCCTGGCGACGGTGGACAACGCCAAGCGCAGCCTGCAGATCGGCACCGAAAGCCTGACCGGCAAGCTGACCGTCGGCGTCACCAGCCTGGTGGCCGGCTACTTCCTGGTGGAGCTGCTCACGCGCTTTAAATCGGCCTATCCCAACGTCACCGTGCAGGTGGTTGAAGACGAGCGCCCGTATATCGAGCATCTGCTGGTCAGCGGCGAGATCGACATCGGCGTGCTGATCCTGTCGAACATCGAAGACCGTGACGCGCTGCAGACCGAGGTGCTGATGCACTCGCCGTATCGCCTGTGGCTGCCGCCGCTGCACCCGCTGCTGGAGCACGAGAGCATCAGCCTGGCGGACGTGGCCAAACAGCCGCTGATCCAGCTCAACGCCGATGAAATGGACGTGCACGCGCGGCGCATCTGGTCGCGCGCCGGGCTGAAGCCGGAGATCGCCATGAAGACCGCCTCGACCGAGGCGGTGCGCAGCCTGGTGGCGGCGGGGATGGGGGTCTCCATCCAGCCGGATATGGCGTACCGCGCCTGGTCGCTCGAGGGCAACATGATCGAAGCGCGCAAGCTGGACGATCTGCTGGAGCCGCTGGATATCGGGCTGGCGTGGCGGCGCGGCAGCGCGCGGCCGGAGCTGGTGACGCCGTTCCTTACCATCGCGCGCGAGAACGGCAGCAAACATGCCGCCGGGCTTAAGCATTCGATTTAATCGAACGCGGCGTTCAGTATTTAGAATTTGTTGCCCGCCAGAGGCTCGCTTAGGCTGATTAAAACTAACTTATTCACATTTGGTTAACGTTTTTGTCACTTAGGGGCGTCAGGCGATGGCAGATGTGCAGGTTCTCTCAGGTTTGTCCTGTCAGCAGTTCATTAACGGTCAGTTGGTCGACGGCGAAGGCCAGCAGGAGTGCATCGTCAATCCGGCCAACGGCGAGACGCTGATCGCCCTGACCGAAGCCTCTTCGGCGCAGGTCGGCGGCGCGGTGAAAGCCGCGCAGCAGGCGTTCGGCCACTGGTCGCGCACCACGCCGGCCCAGCGCGCCGCTCTATTGCTGCGCATCGCCGACGCCATCGAGCGGCAGGCGCCGCAGCTGGCGCAGCTGGAAGCCCTCAACTGCGGTAAACCGCTGCATCAGGCGCTCAATGACGATCTGCCGGCGGCGGTCGACGTGTTCCGCTTCTTCGCCGGCGCGGTGCGCACGCAGCAAGGGCAGCTGGCCGGCGAGTATGTGCCGGGTCACACCTCGATGATCCGCCGCGATCCGATCGGCGTGGTGGCCTCGATCGCCCCCTGGAACTATCCGCTGATGATGGCGGCGTGGAAGATTGCGCCGGCGTTGGCGGCGGGCAATACCGTGGTGTTTAAACCCTCCGAGCATACGCCGCTGACCATTCTGGCGCTGGTGCCGGCGCTGCAGGATATCCTGCCGCCGGGCGTGCTGAATATCGTCTACGGCGGCGGGGAAGGGGTCGGCAGCCAGCTGGTGGGGCATCCGCAGGTGCGGCTGGTGTCGGTCACCGGCGATATCGTCACCGGGCAAAAAATTCTTCAGGCGGCGGCCAAAAGCGTCAAGCGTACCCACCTGGAACTGGGGGGCAAGGCGCCGGTGATCGTCTGCGACGACGCCGATCTCGACGAGGTGGTCAACGGCATCCGCACCTACGGCTATTACAACGCCGGCCAGGATTGCACCGCCGCCTGCCGCATCTACGCGCAGGCGGGCATCTATCCCAAACTGGTGGACGCGCTGGGCGAGGCGGTCGCCAGCCTGCGCTTCGCCCGCAAGCGCGATCAGGACAACGAGATCGGCCCGTTGATAAGTAGCCGTCAGCGCGATCGCGTCGCCAGCTTCGTCGAGCGGGCGCTCAGCCAACCGCATATCGAATTGATCACCGGCGCCGCGGCCCACTCCGGGCCGGGGTTCTATTACCAGCCGACCCTGCTGGCGGGCTGCCTGCAAAGCGACGAAATCGTGCAGCGCGAGGTGTTTGGCCCGGTGGTCAGCATCACGCGTTTCGAACACCTGGAGCAGGCGGTCGAGTGGGCCAACGACTCGGAATACGGGCTGGCTTCGTCGGTGTGGACGCAAAATGTCGATCGGGCGCTGCACATCGCCGCCCATCTGCAGTACGGCAGCACCTGGATCAACACCCATTTCACCTTGGCGAGCGAAATGCCGCACGGCGGCCTGAAACGCTCCGGGTACGGCAAGGATCTGTCCAGCGATTCGCTGCAGGATTACAGCGTTGTCAGGCACGTAATGGCGAAGTTCAAAGCCAGCTTCTAGCGGTTCTATAAAGCAAAATCAGGCGGCAGCCGTTCCCTGCCGCACACAGATACGCAACACAGGGGTAATTACGATGAGAAAAACTACCGCAGTCACCACCACCGTCTCCGCGCTCTGTCTCACCGTGCTGTGCGGCCTGGCCCAGGCGGCCGATCTGCCGCAGTCGCTGGGCAAAGGCGAAGGCCGGCTGGATATCATCGCCTGGCCCGGCTACATCGAACGCGGCCAGTCCGACAAAAACTACGACTGGGTCACCCAGTTTGAAAAGCAAACCGGCTGCGCGGTGAACGTGAAGACAGCCGCCACCTCCGATGAAATGGTCAGCCTGATGGCCAAGGGCGGCTACGATCTGGTGACCGCTTCCGGCGACGCCTCGCTGCGCCTTATCTTCGGTAATCGGGTGCAGCCGATCAACACCGCGCTGATCCCGAACTGGAAGAACATCGATCCGCGCCTGCTGAACGGCGCCTGGTACACCGTGGACGGCAAAACCTATGGCACGCCGTACCAGTGGGGGCCGAACCTGCTGATGTACAACACCAAAACCTTCCCGACGCCGCCGGACAGCTGGGCGGTGATCTTCCAGCAGCAGAATCTGCCGGACGGCAAGAGCAATCAGGGCCGGGTGCAGGCTTACGACGGCCCGATCTACATCGCCGATGCGGCGCTGTTCCTGAAGGCCACCCAGCCGCAGCTTGGCATCAGCGATCCTTATCAGCTCAACGAAGAGCAGTATCAGGCGGCGCTGAAGCTGCTGCGCAGCCAGCACGCGCTGATCCACCGCTACTGGCACGACACCTCGGTGCAGATGAGCGACTTTAAAAACGAAGGCGTGGTGGCCTCCAGCGCCTGGCCATATCAGGCCAACGCCCTGAAGGGCGAGGGGCAGCCGATCGCCACCGTGTTCCCGAAAGAGGGCGTGACCGGCTGGGCGGACACCACCATGCTGCATGCCGACGCCAAACACCCGAGCTGTGCCTACCAGTGGATGAACTGGTCGCTGGAGCCGAAGGTGCAGGGCGATGTGGCGGCCTGGTTCGGGTCGGTGCCGGCGTCACCGGCGGGCTGCAAGGCCAGCGCGCTGCTGGGTGAGAAGGGCTGCGAAACCAACGGCTTCAACCAGTTCGACAAAATCGCCTTCTGGAAAACGCCGCAGGCGCAGGGCGGCAAGTTCGTGCCGTACAGCCGCTGGACCCAGGATTACATCGCCATCATGGGCGGCCGCTAAGCCGCAGGGCGCAGCCCGCTGCGCCCGAACTACATCAGTATGGAGCACAGAAAATGACCATTGCCGTGCAATTCATCGATGTTTCGCGGACTTTCGGCGATGTTCGCGCCGTGGATCGGGTATCCATCGACATTCAGGATGGGGAATTCTTCTCCATGCTCGGGCCGTCCGGCTCGGGCAAAACCACTTGCTTGCGCCTGATCGCCGGCTTTGAACAGCTCACTTCCGGCTCGATTCGCATCCACGGCCAGGAAGCCGCCAGCCTGCCGCCGTATCAGCGCGACGTGAACACCGTGTTTCAGGATTACGCGCTGTTCCCGCACATGTCGGTGCTGGAAAACGTCGCCTACGGCCTGATGGTGAAGGGCGTCGCCAAACGCGAGCGGCTGGCGCGGGCGCAAGAGGCGCTGGAGAGCGTGGCGCTCGGTTTCGTTGCCGAACGCAAGCCGGCGCACCTGTCGGGCGGCCAGCGGCAGCGCGTGGCGTTGGCGCGCGCGCTGGTCAATCGGCCGCGGGTGCTGCTGCTGGACGAACCGCTCGGCGCGCTGGATCTCAAGCTGCGCGAGCAGATGCAGGGGGAGCTGAAGAAGCTGCAGCGCCAGCTGGGCATCACCTTTATCTTCGTCACCCACGATCAAAGCGAAGCGCTGTCGATGTCCGATCGGGTGGCGGTGTTCAATAACGGCCGCATCGAACAGGTGGATACGCCGCGTGAGCTTTACATGCGGCCGAAAACGCCGTTCGTCGCCGAGTTCGTCGGCACCTCCAACGTGGTGCGCAGCGAGTTGGCGCAGCGCCTGCTCGGCGAAAGCCGAACCTTCTCGATCCGGCCGGAACATATCCGCCTGCTGGAGCACGGCGGCGCGGCGCAGGACGAGATCCAGGTGCAGGGCACGCTGCAGGAAATCCATTACCAGGGCGCGGCCACGCGATATGAAATCACGCTGAACGGCGGCGAGAAGCTGCTGGTCAGCCAGGCCAATCCGCAGTGGCTCGCCGAAGGGCAACAGCGGCAGATCGGCCAGCCGATCGTCGCCTGCTGGCCGCGCGCGGCGATGGTGCCGCTGCTGGAGGAGAGGTGAGATGGACATGAGCATCGATTCCCCCTCGGCGCGCGGCGGTACCGTGCGCGCGCTGTCAACCTGGCTTTATCGCCGGCCGACGCTGTATCTGCTTTTGCTGCTGGTGCCGCCGCTGCTGTGGTTCGGCGCGGTGTACCTCGGTTCGCTGCTGACGCTGCTGTGGCAAGGGTTTTACACCTTCGACGATTTCACCATGGCGGTGACGCCGGATCTGACCTTCGCCAACCTGGCGGCGCTGTTCAACCCGGCCAACTACGACATCATCCTGCGCACGCTGACCATGGCGGTGCTGGTGTCGCTGGCCAGCGCGGTATTGGCGTTCCCGATCGCCTATTACATGGCGCGCTACACCAGCGGCCGCGTCAAGGCGTTCTTTTACATCGCGGTGATGATGCCGATGTGGGCCAGCTATATCGTTAAAGCCTACGCCTGGACCCTGCTGCTGGCGAAAGACGGCGTGGCGCAGTGGTTCCTGCAGCACCTGGGGCTGGAGCCGCTGTTGGCTTCGCTGCTGACGGTGCCCGGCGTCGGCGGCAACACGCTGTCGACCTCGGGGCTGGGGCGTTTTCTGGTGTTCGTCTATATCTGGCTGCCGTTCATGATCCTGCCGATCCAGGCGGCGCTGGAGCGCCTGCCGCCCTCGCTGCTGCACGCCTCGGCGGATCTGGGCGCGCGACCGGCGCAGACCTTCCGCCACGTCATTTTGCCGCTGGCGGTACCGGGCATCGCCGCCGGGTCGATCTTCACCTTCTCGCTGACGCTGGGCGACTTTATCGTGCCGCAGCTGGTGGGGCCGCCGGGCTATTTCATCGGCAGCATGGTGTACGCCCAGCAGGGGGCCATCGGCAATATGCCGATGGCCGCGGCCTTTACGCTGGTGCCGATCGTCCTGATCGCCATTTACCTTTCCATCGTCAAACGTCTGGGGGCTTTCGATGCACTCTGAACGCGCGCCCTTAGGGCTGAAGCTGGCCGCCTGGGGCGGACTGATCTTCCTGCATTTCCCGTTGGCGATCATCGCCATCTACGCCTTCAACACCGAGGACGCGGCCTTCAGCTTCCCGCCGAAGGGCTTCACGCTGCACTGGTTCAACGTTGCCGCCGGGCGGCAGGATATCCTCGATGCGGTGCTGCTGTCGGCGCAGATCGCCTGCCTGGCGACTGCCATCGCGCTGGTGCTCGGCACCCTGGCGGCGGCGGCGCTGTATCGGCGCGATTTCTTCGGCAAGGATAGCATTTCGCTGCTGTTGCTGCTGCCGATCGCGCTGCCGGGGATCGTCACCGGCCTGGCGCTGCTGGCGGCATTCAAGGCGCTGAACATCGAGCCGGGCATCCTGACTATCGTCGTCGGCCATGCGACGTTCTGCGTGGTGATCGTGTTCAATAACGTCATCGCCCGGTTCCGCCGCACCTCGTACAGCCTGATCGAAGCGTCGATGGATCTCGGCGCCGACGGCTGGCAAACCTTCCGTTACGTGATCTTGCCGAACCTCGGCTCGGCGCTGCTGGCCGGGGGCATGCTGGCGTTCGCGCTGTCGTTCGATGAAATCATCGTGACTACCTTTACCGCCGGCCACGAGCGCACGCTGCCGCTGTGGCTGCTGAACCAGCTCGGTCGCCCGCGCGACGTGCCGATCACCAACGTGGTGGCGCTGTCGGTGATGCTGTTGACCATGCTGCCGATCCTCGGCGCTTACTACCTGACCAAAGGTGGGGAAAGCGTCGCCGGCAGCGGCAAATAATTTCCTTACCCGACCTCTGATAAAAGGATAACCCTATGCAAAGCCAACTGTTGATTGATGGCCACCTGGTGAATGGCCAGGGCGCGACCCAGCCGGTGTATAACCCGGCGACCGGCGAAGTGATCGCGCAGGTGGCGGAGGCCAGCCCGGAGCAGGTCGATCGCGCGGTGCTGGCGGCGGACGCCGCGTTCGCCGCCTGGGGGCAAACCACGCCGAAGGCGCGTGCCGAGCATCTGCTCAAGCTGGCGGATCTGATCGACGAGCATGCCGAGACCTTCGCCAGGCTGGAATCGCTCAACTGCGGCAAGCCTTATCATTGCGTGTTGAACGACGAACTGCCGGCGGTGGCCGACGTGTTTCGCTTCTTCGCCGGGGCCAGCCGCTGCCTGACCGGCATGGCGGCCGGCGAGTATCTGGCCGGGCATACCTCGATGATCCGCCGCGATCCGCTCGGCGTGGTGGCTTCGATCGCGCCGTGGAACTACCCGCTGATGATGGCGGCCTGGAAACTGGCGCCGGCGCTGGCGGCGGGCAACTGCGTGGTGATCAAGCCGTCGGAGCAGACGCCGCTGACCACCTTTAAACTGGCCGAACTGGCCGCCGGGCTGTTCCCGCCGGGGGTGCTCAACGTGCTGTTCGGCCGCGGTGCCGGCGTCGGCGATCGGCTGACCGGGCATGACAAGGTGCGCATGGTGTCGCTGACCGGCTCGATCGCCACCGGCGAGCACATCATCGCCCACACCGCCGCCGGCATTAAGCGCACCCATATGGAGCTGGGCGGCAAGGCACCGGTGCTGGTGTTCGACGATGCCGATCTGCAGCAGGTGGTGGACGGTATTCGCGGCTTCGGTTTCTACAACGCCGGGCAGGATTGCACCGCTGCCTGCCGCATCTACGCGCAGAAAAGCATTTATCCCGAGCTGGTGAAGCGGCTGGGCGAGGCGGTGGCCAGCCTGAAGGTCGGTGCGCCGGACGACGAGAGCACCGAGCTGGGGCCATTGATTACCGCCCAGCATCTGGAGCGGGTCGCCGGTTTTGTCGAGCGCGCCAAAGCGTTGCCGCACGTGCAGGTGGTGACCGGCGGCGAGAAGGTGAAGGGGCCGGGTTACTACTTCCAGCCGACGCTGCTGGCCGGCGCGCGCCAGGAGGATGAGATCGTGCAGCGCGAGGTGTTCGGCCCGGTGGTGACGGTGACGCCGTTCGACGACGAAGAGCAGGTGCTGGCCTGGGCGAACGAATCCAACTACGGGCTGGCGTCGTCCGTGTGGACCCGCGACGTGGGCCGCGCGCATCGCTTGAGCGCCCGCCTGCAATACGGCTGCACCTGGGTGAACACCCACTTCATGTTGGTGAGCGAAATGCCGCACGGCGGCCAGAAACTGTCCGGTTACGGCAAGGATATGTCGATGTACGGGCTGGAGGATTACACCGCCATTCGTCATGTGATGTTCAAACATTGATTTTACAATAATTATCCGCACAATAGCGCGGCCTTCGGGCCGGCCCCGGCCGGCCGATGATAATAAAAAAGGAAGCCTATATGGGTATCACCCGACGCGATTTTCTCAACGGGGTGGCGATCACCATCGCCGCCGGGTTGACGCCGCTGCAAATCTTGCGCGCGTCGCCGCAAACCGCCAATCAAACCCTGTACTACCCGCCGGCGCTGACCGGGCTGCGGGGCAACCATCCGGGCTCGTTCGAGCATGCGCACCAACTGGGGCGCGACGGTAAAACCTTTGATTTCGGCAGCGTGCCCGCCGTTGAAGAGTTCGATCTGGTGGTGGTCGGCGCCGGCATCAGCGGGCTGGCGGCCGCCTGTTTCTGGCAGCAGCTGAAAGGCGAGCAGCAGCGCATTTTGCTGATCGACAACCATGACGACTTCGGCGGCCACGCCAAGCGCAACGAATTCAACACCGACGACGGCATGCTGCTCGGCTACGGCGGCAGCGAATCGCTGCAGTCGCCGCGCTCCAACTTCAGCCCGGTGGCGATGGGGCTGCTGCGCAAGCTCGGCGTCGATATCGATCGGCTGGAGCAGGCGTTTGACACTACCTTCTACCCGGATCTGAACCTGAGCCGCGGGGTTTACTTCGATCGCAAGAACTTCGGCGTCGACAAGGTGGTGAGCGGCGATCCGGGCCGCACGGTGGCAGACGATATTCCGCGCGATCGTCTCAACGGCCGCTCTTATGAAGCGTTCATCGGTGATTTCCCGCTGCCGGAAAGCGATCGCCAGGCGCTGATCGCGCTGCATACGGTGGAGAAAGATTATCTGCCGGAGATGACGCTGGAGCAGAAGGTCGAATGGCTCGATACCCACAGCTACACCCAGTTCCTGCGTGAAAAAGTGGGTCTGAGCGAGCTGGCGATCCGTTATTTCCAGCAGACCACCAACGACTTCCAGGCGGTGGGCATCGACGGCACGTCGTGCAGCGATGCGCGCATCTGCGATCTGCCGGGCCTCGGCGGCATGAATCTGCCGCCGCTGGATGAAGAGTCGCAGGCGGATCTCGACGATCCTTACGTGTTCCACTTCCCGGACGGCAACGCCACGCTGACGCGCCTGATGGTGCGCAAGCTGATCCCGGCGGTGGCGCCGGCCGGCAAAGACATGAACGACGTGGTGCTGGCCAAATTCGACTACAGCCAGCTCGATCGGCCGGAGTCGCCGGTGAAGCTGCGTTTGAACAGCACCGGGCTGCACGCGGCCAACGTCGGCGACAAGGTGGAAGTCACCTACATGACCGGCGAGAAGATGACCAAAGTGCGCGCCGGGCAGGTGGTGATGGCCGGCTACAACATGATGATCCCGTACCTGGTGCCGGAGATGTCGCACGAGCAGCAGGAGGCGCTGAAGCAGAACGTCAAGGCGCCGCTGGTGTACAGCAAGGTGGTGATCCGCAACTGGCAGCCGTTCATCAAGCTGGGCGTGCACGAAATTTATTCGCCGGCCGCGCCGTACAGCCGCGTGAAGCTGGACTACCCGGTGAGCATGGGCGGTTATCAGCACCCGCGCGATCCGGATCGGCCAATCGGTCTGCATATGGTGTACGTGCCGACGCTGCCGGGCAGCGGCCTCAGCCCGCGCGAGCAGTCGCGTAAAGGGCGCGCGCTGCTGCTGGGCACGCCGTTCGAGGTGCATGAGCAGATGATCCGCGAACAGCTGCAGGGCATGCTGGGCGAGGCGGGTTTCGACCATCAGCGCGATATTCAGGCGATCACCGTCAACCGCTGGTCGCACGGTTATTCCTACTTCCTTAACGGGCTGTTTGACGACGAAGAAGAAGCCAAGAAAATCATCGAAACGGCGCGGCAGCCGATCGGTAAGATCGTTATCGCCAACTCCGATTCTGACTGGAGCCCGTACGCCAACTCGGCGATCGATCAGGCGTGGCGTGCGGTGAACGAACTGGCCTACGGCAAGGTTGCCGCCAAGGAGGGAGCATGAGTCTGCGTTCGCTGTACCTGTTGAGCCTGCTGGCGGCCGGCGGCTCGGCCCAGGCGATGTCGGCCGGGGAATACGTCGCCAAAGCCGGCGATTGCACCGCCTGCCACACCGCGCCGGGCGGCGCTGAACTGGCGGGCGGCATGAAGTTCCCGACGCCGCTCGGGGCTATCTACGCCACCAACATCACGTCGGACAAGCTGCACGGCATCGGCGCCTATTCGTTCGAGGAGTTCGACCGCGCCATGCGCCAGGGGATAGCCAAAGACGGTCACCGGCTCTACCCGGCGATGCCGTACACCTCGTACGCCAAAATGAGCGCGGAAGACATGCGCGCGCTGTATGACTATCTGATGAATGAGGTGCCGGCACAGAACGTCGCCAACCGTGACAGCGACATCAGCTGGCCATTGTCGATGCGCTGGCCGCTGGCGGTGTGGAACTCGCTGTTCCACGACGACCAGCCGTATCAGGCAGATCCGCAGCAAAGCGCCGAGTGGAACCGCGGCGCCTACCTGGTGCAGGGCGCGGGCCATTGCGGCAGTTGCCACACGCCGCGCGGCTGGGCGATGCAGGAGAAGGGGCTGGACGGTAAGGAGCCGGTGTTCCTGAGCGGCGCCGAGCTGGACGGCTGGTACGCCTCCAATCTGCGCGGCCTGCCGCCGGAAGAGGTGACGGCGCTGCTGAAAACCGGCCGCAGCCGCCATGCGGCGGTCGTCGGGCCGATGAGCGAGGTGGTGACCCACAGCACGCAGTACCTCAGCGACGGCGATCTGAACGCCATCGCGGTGTACCTGCGCAGCCTGGCGCCGGAAACCGCCGCCAAAGCCGCTGCGCCTGCCGTGCCGGCGAATAATCCGGGCGGCAAGGCGACCTACGCGATGTACTGCTCGACCTGCCACGGCAACAAGGGCGAAGGCACTGACTTTGCCATACCGGCGCTGGCGGGCAATGCCACGGTAACGGCGGATAATCCGCTGACCGCGCTGCGGGTAGTGTTGGAGGGGGCGCATACACCGATCACGCAGCAGGCGATGGCGTTTGACATGCCGGCTTACGGCTGGGCGTTGAACGATCGACAGGCGGCGGATCTGATGAGCTATCTGCGGGGAAGCTGGGGCAACCAGGCGGCGCCGGTGACGGTGCAGCAGGTGCAGGACGCGCGCCAACTGCAGGCGAAATGAGAGGGGAGCGCGGTCTGACGGCCGCGCTCCGCAAGCATTACAGCACCTTATGCGGGCCGAAGCATTCGTAGTGGATGCGTTCGGCCTCTACGCCCATTTCCAGCAGCTGTTTGCCCACGAACTGCATGAAGGCCACCGGGCCGCAGAAGTAATAGTGCATCTGCGGATCGGCCAGGCTGCCTTGCAGCGCGCTCAAATCCATCAATCCGCGGCTGTGATAGTCGCGGCCTTCCACGTCATCGGCACCCGGCTCGCGGTACCACACATGGCGGCTCAGATTCGGCATGCGCCCGGCAATATCCGCCACCTCATCGGCAAAGGCGTGCACGCTGCCGTTTTCCGCCGCGTGCAGCCAGTGGACCTGCGCCTGATGCTGGTTGTCGTGCAGGGTGTTGAGCATGCCGAGCATCGGGGTTTGGCCGACGCCGGCGGAGATCAGCGCCACCGGCGTGGTCGGCGCCACGTCGAGGAAGAAGTCGCCGTGCGGCGGGGCGATGTAGATCACGTCGCCTTCCTGCGCCTGCTGGTGCAGGTAGTTGGACACTTTACCCTGATCTTCACGCTTCACCGCGATGCGGTAGAACTCGCCGTTCGGCGAGGTGGTCAGCGAGTACTGGCGAATTTCCTGATGTTCCAGGCTGTCGTGCTTGATGTAGACCGCCAGGTATTGCCCCGGTTTGAAGTCCGCCACCCGGCCGCCGTCCACCGGCGCCAGCACGAAGCTGCAGATCACGTCGCTCTGCGGCTGTTTCTTCAGGATGCGGAACGCGCGCAGATCGCGCCAGCCGCCGTTGTCGGCTTCGCTCTGCTGATAAATTTGCTCTTCACGCTGGATAAATACGTTGGCCAGCACGCCGTAGGCCTTGCCCCAGGCGTCCAGGACTTCCTGACCCGGGCTGAACATTTCGTCCAGCGTCGCCAGCAGGTGACCGCCGACGATGTTGTACTGCTCCGGCTGGATATTGAAGCTGGTATGCTTCTGCGCGATGCGCTCCACCGCCGGCAGCAGCGCCGCCAGGTTCTCGATGTTGGCGGCATAGGCGCAGATGGCGTCGAACAGCGCCTGACGCTGATCGCCGTTGCGCTGGTTGCTCATGTTGAAAATGTCTTTCAATTCCGGGTTGTGCGCGAACATGCGATCGTAAAAGTGGGCGGTCAGCTTCGGCCCGGTCGCAGCCAGCAGGGGAATGGTGGATTTCACGGTGGCGATGGTTTGGCTATCCAGCATGGAAGCGCTCCTTGGGTTGGGATCTTGACGATAATTTTAATGATGTATTTTAAATGCATCTTATTGGGTTCCGCGTCGCTTGTAAATACCCTTGTTTTCGTTGCGGTGTTCTTCGGGCGTCGATCGCGCTCACAAAACATGAAAAAAGCGCATTGTTCGCATGAGGAAATGTCCGTTGATAAACGGCGGTGTTTCGCGGATCAAAGCCTTGCGCCACCTTATGCCAATCGTTTGCGTAAAAACCTCTGTCAAGACCTATCTTCGGTGGGGCGAAACGGTTTACACTGTGGCCCAGAACCCAAACGGGTAGTTATTTGGTGATTTTTTAGTTAGCTGATTTAAGTCAGGAGATGCCGGATGTTAAAGCGTGAAATGAACATTGCCGATTACGATGCGGAACTGTGGCGTGCCATGGAGCAGGAAGTGGTGCGTCAGGAAGAGCACATCGAGCTGATCGCGTCTGAGAACTACACCAGCCCGCGCGTGATGCAGGCTCAGGGTTCCCAGCTGACCAACAAATACGCTGAAGGCTATCCGGGCAAGCGTTACTACGGCGGCTGCGAATACGTGGATATCGTTGAGCAGCTGGCTATCGATCGCGCCAAAGAATTGTTCGGCGCCGATTACGCCAACGTGCAGCCGCACTCCGGCTCCCAGGCTAACTTCGCTGTGTACACCGCGCTGCTGCAGCCGGGCGACACCATTCTGGGCATGAACCTGGCGCACGGCGGCCACCTGACCCACGGTTCCCCGGTCAACCTGTCCGGCAAACTGTATAACGTGGTGCCTTACGGCATCGACGACAAAGGTCAAATCGACTATGACGATCTGGCCAAGCAGGCGCAAACCCACAAGCCGAAAATGATCATCGGCGGCTTCTCCGCTTACTCCGGCGTGGTTGACTGGGCCAAAATGCGCGAAATCGCCGACAGCATCGGCGCTTACCTGTTCGTCGACATGGCGCACGTGGCCGGCCTGATCGCCGCTGGCGTGTACCCGAACCCGGTACCGCACGCGCACATCGTCACCACCACCACCCACAAAACCCTGGCGGGCCCGCGCGGCGGCCTGATCCTGGCGAAGGGCGGCGACGAAGAGCTGTACAAAAAGCTGAACTCCGCCGTGTTCCCTGGCGGCCAGGGCGGCCCGTTGATGCACGTGATCGCCGGCAAGGCGGTGGCGCTGAAAGAAGCGATGGAGCCTGAGTTCAAGGTTTATCAGCAGCAAGTGGCGGTCAACGCCAAGGCGATGGTGGACGTGTTCCTGCAGCGCGGCTATAAAGTGGTCTCCGGCGGCACCCATAACCACCTGTTCCTGCTGGATCTGGTCGACAAAAACCTGACCGGTAAAGAAGCGGACGCTGCCCTGGGCCGCGCCAACATCACCGTCAACAAAAACAGCGTGCCGAACGATCCGAAGAGCCCGTTCGTTACCTCCGGCGTGCGTATCGGCACCCCGGCCGTGACCCGTCGCGGCTTCAAAGAGGCCGACGTGCGCGAACTGGCCGGTTGGATCTGCGATGTGCTGGACAACATCAACGATGAAGCCACCATCGAACGCACCAAGAAGAAAGTGCTGGATATCTGCGCCCGCCTGCCGGTTTACGCATAATCCCGCTTTCTCCCAAAAAAACCCGCTGCGGCGGGTTTTTTTTATGTCCGCCAGCAGCAAACTGTGAACTGTCTGGCACTCTAACGCATTGAAGTGGAATGACGATTGCGGGGCAGTGTGAGCTCTGTCAAAGTATTGCCCTCACTCCGGAGGGATCATGGTTCTGCAATCAACGCGTTGGCTCGCGCTCAGTTATTTCACCTACTTCTTTTCCTATGGCATCTTCTTACCGTTCTGGGGCGTATGGCTGAAAGGCGAGGGCATCGCACCCGAAACCATCGGCATGTTGCTCGGCGCCGGCTTGGTGGCCCGCTTCCTCGGTAGTTTACTGATTGCACCCCGCGTTAAAGATCCCTCTCATTTAGTCTCCGCCCTGCGCCTGCTGGCGCTGCTGACCTTGGCCTTCGCGGTCGGCTTTTGCTTCGGCAACGGCTGGGGCTGGCTGATGCTGGTGATAGCGGGCTTCAACCTGTTCTTCTCGCCGCTGGTACCGCTGACCGACGCGTTGGCCGGCACCTGGCAAAAGCAGATCCGCATGGACTACGGCCGGGTAAGGCTGTGGGGCTCGCTGGCGTTCGTCATCGGCTCGGCGCTGACCGGGCAGCTGGTGGCGGTGTGGGGCCATAACGCCATTCTTTACAGCCTGATCTTCAGCGTGTTGGCGATGCTGCTGGGCATGTTGCTGAAGCCGAGCGTCATGCCGCAGGGCGAAGCGCGCACGCACAGCGGAGCTGAGCGCTCGCTGTGGGCACTGCTGAAAGAAGGGCCGGTCTGGCGCTTCCTGCTGTGCGTCACGCTGCTGCAGGGGGCGCATGCCGGCTACTACAGCTTCGGCTCCATTTACTGGCAGGAGGCGGGCTATTCGGCCTCGACCATCGGCTATCTGTGGTCGCTCGGCGTAATGGCGGAGGTGATTATTTTCGCCAGCAGCAACGTGCTGTTCCGCCGCTGGAATGCGCGCAACCTGCTGTTGCTCTCCGCCTGCTGCGGCGTGCTGCGCTGGAGCCTGATGGCCTACAGCACCGAGCTGGGCTGGCTGCTGCTGATCCAGATCCTGCACTGCGGCACCTTCACCGTCTGCCATCTGGCGGCGATGCGCTTTATCGCCGCGCGCCAGGGGCAAGAGGTGATCCGGCTGCAGGCGGTGTATTCGGCGCTGGCGATGGGCGGCGGCATCGCCGTCATGACGGTCATTGCCGGGTTCCTGTTCGAACATTGGCAGGGCGGGGTATTCTGGGTGATGGCGGCGGTCGCGGTGCCGGCCTTGTTCATCCGGCCGCCGGCGGTCAGCGTCAGCCGCTGATTAAGGGGCTTCCAGCAGCGCGCGGATCGCCTGGCGCTGCCGGGTTTCCAGCGGCAGTTCGGTATAGATCAGCGGCGGGTGCGGATCGCTGTGCACCGCCGCATAAGGGGTGATCACCAGCATGACGCCCTGCGGCGCGCCGCCGCGCAGATAGTCGTTCAGCGGCAGATACTTGATGTTCAGCGGCAGCAGCGTGAGCTCGCGGATCTGGTATTCCACTTCTTCTTCCAACTGCGGGTTGTCCAGCGTCAGCAGCAGCACCTGTTTTTCCTGCAGCGCGTTGTCCTGCATCAGCCAGGCGCCGAAGCTGATGGCCACCAGGCCCGCCTCCTCGTTGGAAAAATGCACGCCGTACTCCTGCTCCAGCGGTTTCAGCGCTTCCTGCGTGGTGCGCATCAGCCGCGGGTATTTGCGCACCACTTCTTCCAGCAGCATATTGTCGATGCCGATGGCGAAACGGCAGCGCTCCAGCGCCGGCGCCAGATGGGCAAACAGCTGGCTGACCAGCTCCGTTTTGCTGCTGAAGGCCATGCCGGAAAGCTGCTGGAAGCGCTCGACCATGCTGTCGATGGCCGTCATCAGCCGCTGTTCCTGCGCGGAGTCGTTGCTGTGGTAGCTGTGATTTTTCAACATGGTGAAGGTCAGCGCCAAAAAATCGCGCTCGTCTGCCTGCGGCGGCTGATTAAACAGCCGGTTGCAGGCCTGATGCAGCCAGGCGGCGGCCTGCTGCTCCGGTTTTTGCCGCAGCCAGTCACGCTGAACGGCGTCGAAACGCGGATGCTGCCGCAGGCGATTTTGCCAGGCGCAGTAAAGCAGATAATGCTGCAGGAATTGGCGGTCGCGTGCATCGAAGCGGCGGTTGAGCAGCGGCTCGCAGGCATCGATCGCCTCTGCCAGCGCAGACGCCAGGGCGGCATCGGCCGCCAGCGCGTGCCGCAGGCGCGGGGCGAAATCGCCTTCAACGAATTGCGGGCTGCAGCGCAGGGCCCGCCGCAGCCAATGGATCAGGCACAGGCGCTGGTCGAGCGTGCTGCCCCGCAGTTGGTAACCACGATCGTGATCGACGGCGATCTCCAGGTGGTGGAAACGCTGGATTTCACTGGCCACCTCGGCTATATCTTGCCGGGTTATCGGGGGGGCGACGCCGTTGATTCGGCTCAGGGTCTCCAGCTGTAACTCGGGCTCCGGCGTGTACAGCATCAGCAGCAGATGGCAGCGCCGTTGTTGTCCGGAGAGCTCGGGCACGGGAGAGGTGTCCAGGCTCATTATCACCTTCCGGCATAAAAGGTTGCGATTATGCCTAAGCATAGCAAAAGGCTTTGTAATGGCAGGGTTACCGCGCGGCTTTTACTTCGGCTTACAACTTTCGTCACAAATATCGCCGGGAGAGGCGGGCCGTTCGGCATTTGTTTGTGTTACGTTATAACAAATACAGGTAAGACAGGATAATGATGAAGTTACGTCGTCTTTTGGCTGCCTTTGGCGCCGTGTTCAGCGCCGGTGCGATCGCTCATCCGCACAGCTTTATCGACATGAACACCACCTTCGTCGCCAAGGACCAGCGGCTGGTCGGTCTGAAAATGGTGTGGGTAATGGATGAAATCACCTCGGCAGATCTGCTCTACGATGCGAAAAACGCCAAGAGCGATTCGGAGGTGTGGAAAAAGCTGGCGGCGGAAGTGATGGCCAACGTGCTGGGGCAGCACTATTTCACCGATCTTTACCGCGACGGCAAGCCGGTGAAATACCTGAACTTGCCCAGCGAATATCACCTGTCGCGCCAGGGCAATCAGGCGGTGCTGGAGTTCGTGCTGCCGTTGGCTGAGCCACAGCCGCTGGCGGGCAAGCCGTTCGAACTTTCTACTTACGATCCGACTTATTTCGTGGATATGACCTATAAAGACCAAAATGCGCTGCATCTGCCGCCGGAGATGGCGCAGCTGTGTAGCTATAAGCTGATGACGCCGAAGCCGAATGCGTCGCTGCAGGCCTATGCGCTGTCGCTCGACAAGAACGACTCGCCCGGCGAAGACCTGGCGCTGGGGCAGCAGTTCGCCCAGCGGGTGACGCTGCAATGTCGTTAAATTTCTCACCACCGACGACGAGCCAACGCCACTGGGCCTTCGGCCTGTGGCCGCTGCTGCCGTTCACGCTGGCGCTGGCGGCCGCCGCGCTGCTGGCGTGGCACTATTGGCCGCAGCTGCTGATGCAGAGCGTGGTATGGCAAAAAGCGCTGCACCAGCAGATGGCGGGGCTGTTGCAGCAGGTGAAGGCCGCGCCGCAGCAGGCCGGGCTGGCGCTGATGCTGTTCAGCCTCGGCTATGGCGTCTTGCATGCGCTTGGCCCCGGCCACGGCAAAGTGGTGATCGCCACCTACCTGGCTACCCATCCGGCGCGGCTGAAAAGCAGCCTGAAGCTGACCTTCGCCGCCTCGCTGGTGCAGGGCGGAGTGGCGATCGCGCTGGTCACGCTGATGCTGGTGGTATTGCAGCTCTCTTCGCGCCAGCTGCACCAAAGCAGCTTCTGGCTGGAGAAGGGCAGCTTTATCCTGGTGATGCTGCTTGGTGTGCTGCTGAGTTGGCGCGCGCTGAAGCGTTTGTTTGCGGCGATCAAGGCGATGCGCCCGGCGCCGGCGCTGCGCATCAATAGCCTGACGCCGCTGGCGGCGGATCATGTGCACAGCGCCAATTGCGGCTGCGGCCACCGTCATCTGCCGAGCGACAGCGAGCTGCAGGCGGGAAGCGATTGGCGCACTCAGGCCGCCATCGTGCTGGCGATGGGCATGCGCCCCTGTTCGGGGGCGATTTTGGTGCTGCTGTTCTCCAAGGTGATCGGCGTGTTCGGCTGGGGAGTGATCTCCGCGCTGGCGATGGCGTTCGGCACCTCGTTGACCATCTCGATGCTGGCGCTGCTGGTGCATTACAGCCGCCGGCTGGCGGTGCGCCTCAGTCGTTCGCGTGCGCCCGCCGCCTGGAGCGCAGTGGCTTGGGGGACGTTGGCGCTGGCCGGCGGTCTGATCCTGCTGGCTGCCGGGCTGCTGCTGTACGTCAGCGCGCAGCCGGAATTCGGCGGCGGCATCCGTCCCTTCTCCCGTTAACGGGCATAAAAAAAGCGCTGCATCGGCAGCGCTTTTTTTCGATTCGCTTCTGGCGATTAACGCTTCAGCGCTTCGCTCAGTTCTTCACGCATGGTGGCCAGCATGGCTTTCACTACGCGCGGGTTGCCTGCAACCACGTTGCCGGAGCTGAAGTGGTTGTGGCCACCGACGAAGTCGGTGACCAGGCCGCCGGCTTCACGCACCAGCAGTTCGCCCGCGGCGAAGTCCCACGGCTTCAGGCCGATTTCGAAGAAACCGTCCACGCGGCCGGCGGCCACATAGGCCAGATCCAGCGCAGCGGAACCGGTGCGGCGGAAGTCCGCGCACTGGGTGAACAGCTTGCCGACGATGTTGATGTAAGGCGTTGCGTGTTGTTTGACCTTGAACGGGAAGCCGGTCGCCAGGATGGTGCCATCCAGATCTTTGGCATTGGTGCCGCGCAGGCGGTAACCGTTGAGCTGTGCGCCCTGGCCGCGAGTGGCGGTGAACAGTTCGTTGCGCATCGGATCGTAGACCACGGCCACTTCAGTACGGCCTTTGATGCGTACGGCGATGGAAACGGAGAAATGAGGGAAACGTTTGATGAAGTTTGCAGTGCCATCCAGTGGATCGATCACCCATTGCACATCGCGATCTTCGCCGATCAGCTCACCGCGTTCTTCGCTCACGATACTGTGTTGCGGATAAGACTTGCGGATGACGTCGATGATCAGATGCTCTGCATCGCGATCGACGTTGGTGACGAAGTCATTGGTCCCTTTCTGGCTCGCTTCTACAGCGTCCGGGGTTTCGTAGTTTTTGGCAATCAGGTTACCGGCCTTGCGCGCAGCGCGCACGGCGATAGTCAGCATCGGATGCATGGGTATCTTCCAACTAGGATGTTAAAGAACAGGAAACGGCGCGAAGTATAGCAGCTGTTCGGCAAATTGCCTACGGCTGTGTTAAGATGCTGCGATTTTCCGCCACGCTCAGAGTTTGTATGCTGCACAATATCCGCATTGTTCTGGTTGAGACTTCACATACCGGCAACATGGGCTCGACCGCCAGAGCCATGAAAACCATGGGTTTAACCAACCTTTATCTGGTTAATCCGCTGATCAAACCCGATTCTCAGGCCATCGCCCTGGCCGCCGGCGCCAGCGACGTGATCGGCAACGCCACTATCGTCGATACCCTCGATGACGCCATCGCCGGCTGTAGCCTGGTGGTAGGCACCAGCGCACGTTCTCGCACCTTGCCGTGGCCGATGCTGGAGCCGCGTGAATGCGGCGTGCGCGCGGTGCACGAAGGCGAACACGCGCCGGTGGCGCTGGTGTTCGGCCGCGAACGCGTCGGGCTGACCAACGATGAACTGCAGAAGTGCCACTACCACGTCGCCATTCCGGCCAACCCGGACTACAGCTCGCTGAATCTGGCGATGGCGGTGCAGATCCTGGCGTATGAAGTGCGCGTGGCCTACCTCGATCGCCAACAGGCGGGCGCGCCGCAGCTGGAAGAGACGCCGTATCCGCTGGTGGACGACCTCGAGCGTTTCTATCAGCACCTGGAGCAGACGCTGCAGCGCACCGGCTTTATTCGTCCGTCCCATCCGGGCCAGGTGATGAGCCGCCTGCGTCGGCTGTTCACCCGCGCCCGCCCGGAAGGGCAGGAGCTGAATATCCTGCGCGGCATGCTGACGTCGATCGAGAAACAGGATAAACATCAAGGTAATTAATTGATGTGGCATAACGGTGGGCGACAATAGTATTAGTTATCCAAAGGTTATAACATGTATTTTATATACCTTTGTTCTTGCTAAGTTCAAAACGTGCTAATACTTGAGTCAATTACTAGGTTAAATAGTTGACTGTTTTACTCAGGAATGTCAGACTTTCGGCCATATTTGACCAACAGGTAACCATTGAGCTATGAGACTGACATCCAAAGGCCGTTATGCCGTAACCGCTATGCTCGACGTAGCGCTGCATTCCCAGGAAGGGCCGGTACCACTGGCGGACATTTCCGAACGCCAGGGTATTTCGCTCTCTTATCTGGAACAATTATTCTCCCGTCTGCGCAAGAATGGTCTGGTGGCCAGCGTGCGTGGCCCGGGCGGTGGTTATCTGCTGGGTAAAGACGCAGGTGAGATCGCCGTTGGCGCTGTCATCACTGCCGTCGATGAATCGGTAGATGCAACCCGTTGCCAGGGCAAAGAAGGCTGTCAGGGCGGCGATCGCTGCTTGACCCACGCCCTGTGGCGCGATCTGAGCGAGCGCATCAGCGGGTTCCTGAACAACATTACGCTGGCAGAACTGGTCAACAACCAGGAAGTGCTGGTGGTGGCGGATCGTCAAAACAACGATACGCGCCGCACGGCCAACGGTCGTCCGCAAGAAACTATCAACGTTAATCTGCGCGCATAAGCAGCTGGCGAAATTTTTTTAGTTTTTGGAAGTGATGTACGGAGCACAAGAGCAATGAAATTACCGATTTATCTGGATTACTCAGCAACGACGCCGGTCGACCCGCGCGTTGCTGAGAAGATGATGCAGTTTTTGACCCTGGACGGCACTTTTGGCAACCCGGCTTCCCGTTCCCACCGTTTCGGTTGGCAGGCGGAAGAGGCGGTAGACATCGCCCGTAACCAAATTGCCGAACTGGTGGGCGCCGACCCACGCGAAATCGTCTTCACCTCCGGGGCGACCGAATCCGACAACCTGGCGATCAAAGGCGCTGCCAATTTCTACCAGAAAAAAGGCAAGCACATCATCACCAGCAAAACCGAACACAAAGCCGTGCTGGACACCTGCCGTCAGCTGGAGCGCGAAGGGTTTGAAGTGACCTACCTGGCGCCACAGAGCAACGGCATCATCAGCCTGCAGGATCTCGAAGCGGCGCTGCGCGATGACACCATTCTGGTCTCCATCATGCACGTCAATAACGAAATCGGCGTGGTGCAGGATATCGAAGCGATCGGCGAAATGTGCCGTGCGCGCGGTATCATCTACCACGTTGACGCCACCCAGAGCGTGGGCAAACTGCCTATCGATCTGAGCAAGCTGAAAGTCGACCTGATGTCGTTCTCCGGCCACAAAATCTATGGCCCGAAAGGCATCGGCGCGCTGTACGTGCGCCGCAAGCCGCGCATCCGCATCGAAGCGCAGGTACACGGCGGCGGTCACGAGCGCGGCATGCGTTCCGGCACTCTGCCTGTCCACCAGATCGTCGGCATGGGCGAAGCTTACCGCATCGCCAAAGAAGAGATGACCGAAGAGATGGCGCGTCTGCGCACCCTGCGCGATCGTCTGTGGAACGGCGTGAAAGATATGGAAGAAGTGTATCTGAACGGCGATCTGGAGCACGGCGCACCGAACATCCTGAACGTCAGCTTCAACTACGTTGAAGGCGAGTCGCTGATCATGGCGCTGAAAGACCTGGCCGTTTCCTCCGGTTCAGCCTGTACCTCCGCCAGCCTCGAGCCGTCCTACGTGCTGCGCGCGCTGGGCATGAGCGATGAATTGGCGCACAGCTCGATCCGTTTCTCCCTGGGGCGTTTCACCACGGAAGAAGAGATCGACTACACCATTCAACTGGTGCGTAAATCCATCGGCCGTCTGCGCGATCTGTCCCCACTGTGGGAGATGTTCAAGCAGGGCGTGGACATCAACAGCATCGAATGGGCGCATCATTAATTCTCAGGTTTCAGGAGCAAGGTCATGGCTTACAGCGAAAAAGTAATCGATCATTATGAAAACCCGCGTAACGTGGGTTCTTTCGACAACGAAGATCCTACCGTCGGCAGCGGCATGGTAGGGGCACCGGCCTGCGGCGACGTCATGAAGCTGCAGATCAAGGTTAACGATGAAGGCATCATCGAAGACGCGCGCTTTAAAACTTACGGCTGCGGTTCCGCCATCGCCTCCAGCTCGCTGGTGACCGAATGGATGAAAGGCAAGTCGCTGGATCAGGCTGAAGCGATCAAAAACACCCAGATCGCTGAAGAGCTGGAGTTGCCGCCGGTCAAAATTCACTGCTCGATCCTGGCTGAAGACGCCATCAAAGCAGCGATTGCCGACTATAAGAGCAAGCATAGCGCCAAGTAATTTGTCTGAGTCGGCCCGGCCGCGCCGGGCTTTGATGTGAAGTGTGAGGTTGTGATGTCTATTACCATGAGCGACAGCGCTGCGCAGCGTGTTCAGGCGTTTTTGACGAACCGCGGCAAAGGTCTCGGCCTGCGTCTGGGAGTGCGAACTTCCGGCTGCTCCGGGATGGCGTACGTGCTGGAATTTGTTGACGAAGCCAACGATGACGACATCGTGTTTGAAGACAAAGGCATCAAGGTGATCATCGACGGCAAGAGCCTGGTCTACCTTGACGGCACCGAGCTTGATTTCGTTAAGGAAGGCCTGAACGAAGGCTTCAAGTTCAACAACCCGAACGTCTCAAGCGAATGCGGCTGCGGCGAGAGTTTCAACGTCTGACAGTCCATCGTGCTCCCCCGTTTCGGCGGGGGAACTTCATCCGCTAACGCCCAGAGCACGCTATGGATTACTTTACTTTATTCGGGCTGCCAGTTCGCTACACCGTGGACGGCAGCCTGCTTGCGTCCCGCTTCCAGGATCTGCAGCGCCAATTCCACCCCGATCGTTTCGCCAACCAGCCGGAGCGCGAACGCCTGATGGCGTTGCAGCAGGCGGCGACCATCAACGAAGCCTACCAGGCGCTGAAGCACCCGTTAAAACGCGCGGAGTATATGCTATCTTTGCACGGCTTCGAACTGGGCAACGAACAGCATACGATGCGCGACACCGCGTTTCTGATGGAACAGCTGGAACTGCGCGAAGAGCTCGATGCCATTGAGCGCAAGCCGGAGGCGGAAAGCCTGCTGGCCGATTTCGGCGCGCGGCTGGCCGTCTCCATCAAACAGCGCAGCGCTCTGATGCTGCAGCAGCTGGATGGTGAGCAATGGGCGGACGCCGCCGACACCGTGCGCAAGCTGCGCTTTTTGGACAAACTCCAGCAACAGGTTGAACAACTCGAAGAAAAACTGCTGGGTTTTGAGTAACACCTTCTGATTCTGATTGTGGAAGCTTCAACATGGCCTTATTACAAATTAGTGAGCCTGGCCTCAGCGCCGCGCCGCATCAGCGACGTCTGGCCGCCGGCATCGACTTAGGCACCACCAACTCGCTGGTCGCCACGGTGCGCAGCGGGCAAGCGGAAACGCTGGCCGACGAACAGGGCCGCCATTTGCTGCCTTCGGTGGTGCATTATCAGGCGAACGCGCAGCGCGTCGGCTGGGAGGCGCGCCAACAGGCGGCGCAGGATCCGGCCAATACCGTCAGCTCCATCAAACGCATGATGGGCCGCTCGTTGGCGGACGTGCAGCAACGTTACCCGAACCTGCCTTATCAATTCCAGGCCAGCGACAACGGCCTGCCGCTGATCGTCACCGCCGCCGGCCCGGTTAACCCGGTCGGCGTCTCCGCCGATATCCTGCGGGCCCTGTCCGCGCGCGCGCAAGCGGCGCTGGAAGGCGAGCTGGACGGCGTGGTGATCACCGTTCCCGCCTACTTCGACGACGCGCAGCGCCAGGGCACCAAAGACGCGGCGCGTCTGGCCGGCCTGCACGTCCTGCGCCTGCTGAACGAACCGACCGCGGCGGCGATCGCCTACGGGCTGGATTCCGGCCAGGAAGGGGTGATCGCGGTTTACGATCTGGGCGGCGGCACCTTTGATATCTCCATTCTGCGCCTCAGCCGCGGCGTGTTCGAAGTGCTGGCCACCGGCGGCGATTCCGCGCTGGGCGGTGACGACTTCGATCACCTGCTGGCCGACTGGTTGCGCGAGCAGGCCGGCGTGGCCGATCGCAGCGACCATGGTGTGCAGCGCCAACTGCTGGATGCCGCCATCGCCGCCAAAATCGCGTTGAGCGATGCCGACAGCGTGCGCGTTGAGGTGGCCGGCTGGCAGGGCGAGGTGACCCGCGCCCAGTTCGAAGCGCTGATCGCTCCGCTGGTGAAACGCACGCTGATGGCCTGCCGCCGCGCGCTGAAAGACGCCGGCGTCGCCGCCGACGAGGTGCTGGAAGCGGTGATGGTCGGTGGTTCTACCCGCGTGCCACTGGTGCGTGAGCAAGTGGGGGCCTTCTTCGGCCGTGCGCCGCTGACGTCGATCGATCCGGATAAAGTGGTCGCCATCGGCGCCGCGATCCAGGCCGACATTCTGGTGGGCAACAAGCCGGACAGCGACATGCTGCTGCTGGACGTGATCCCGCTGTCGCTGGGCCTCGAAACCATGGGCGGTCTGGTGGAGAAAGTGATCCCGCGCAACACCACCATCCCGGTGGCGCGCGCGCAGGAATTCACCACCTTTAAAGACGGCCAGAGCGCGATGATGATCCACGTGCTGCAGGGCGAGCGCGAGCTGGTGCAGGACTGCCGTTCGCTGGCGCGCTTCACGCTGCGCGGCCTGCCGCCATTGCCTGCCGGGGGGGCGCACATTCGCGTCACCTTCCAGGTGGATGCCGACGGTCTGCTGAGCGTCACCGCGATGGAGAAATCCACCGGCGTCGAAGCCTCGATCCAGGTGAAGCCGTCGTACGGCCTGTCGGACAGCGAAATCGCCGGCATGATCAAGGATTCGATGGCCAACGCGCAAAGCGACGTGGGCGCGCGCAAGCTGGCGGAGCAACGCGTGGAAGCCTCGCGGGTGCTGGAAAGCCTGCAGGGCGCGCTGGCCACCGACGCCGCGCTGCTGAGCGAGGCGGAAAGCCAGGCGATCGCCGCCGCGACCCAGGCGTTGCAGCAGGCGGCGCAGGGGGAAGATCCCGCCGCTATCGAAGACGCCATCAAAACATTAGATGCACAAACGCAAGATTTTGCCGCGCGCCGCATGGACGCTTCCATTCGCCGCGCGCTGGCTGGCCATTCTGTGGATGAGGTTTAACCATGCCTAAAATTGTTTTCCTGCCCCATCAAGATCTTTGCCCGGAAGGGGCGGTTCTGGACGCTGAAAAAGGGGAGTCGATCCTCAACGTTGCGCTGCGCAACGGCATTGAAATCGAGCACGCCTGCGAGAAATCCTGCGCCTGCACCACCTGCCACTGCATCGTGCGTGAAGGCTTCGATTCGCTGGAAGAGAGCAGCGAGCTGGAAGACGACATGCTGGACAAAGCGTGGGGGCTGGAGCCGGAAAGCCGTCTGAGCTGCCAGGCGCTGGTCGCTGACGAAGATCTGGTGGTCGAAATGCCGCGCTACACCGTCAACCACGCGCGTGAGCATTAATTGTTAGCCGCAGCGCCAACCCGGAGATCATAATGGGACTGAAGTGGACCGACAGCCGAGAAATCGGCGAAGCCCTGTACGACCAATACCCGGACACCGATCCGAAAACCGTGCGTTTTACCGACATGCATCAGTGGATCTGCGATCTGGAAGAGTTCGACGACGATCCGCAGGCTTCCAACGAAAAAATACTGGAAGCGATCCTGCTGGTCTGGTTAGATGAAGCGGAGTAAATAGCGTAACGGGCTGCCATGGGCGGCCCGTTTATTTTGTATCCGACATACCCGTCGTCTTTCAAACCGCAGCGTTGTTACCTGCACGATCACACCCCAGTCACTTACCTGAGTAAGCTCCTGGGGATGAGATCGCTGGGCGCCTAGCTGCAATTTGAAATCCATAGGGTATGCAATAAAGCCCTAATGAAATAATAAAGGGAACATCCGGAGTAAGAAGGCTATGACAACAGAATTCATGCAGGTCACGCTGTCGCAACAACCAGCCGACGCCCGTTGGGGCGAAAAAGCGCTGCTCAGCACCAACGGCGAAGGGATGACCATCCACCTGACCGGCGCCGACAAGCTGGGCGCGATCCAGCGTGCGGGTCGCAAAATTGACGGTCAGGGCATCAAAAACGTCAAACTCGCCGGTGACGGTTGGGACTTGGAAAACAGCTGGGCGTTTTGGCAGGGCTACCGCGGGCCGAAAGGGCAACGCAACGTCGAATGGGCCGAACTGCCGGAAGCCGCACGTCAGGAGCTGGATAAGCGCCTGAAGATCGTAGATTGGGTGCGTGACACCATCAATATGCCGGCGGAAGAGCTGGGGCCGGAGCAGCTGGCGACCCGCGCCGTCGATCTGATGTGCGACGTCGGCTGCGATGCCGTCAGCTACCGCATCACCAAGGGCGAAGATCTGCGCGAGCAGAACTATGCCGGCATCCACACCGTCGGCCGCGGCTCCGAGCGCCCACCGGTGCTGCTGGCGCTCGACTTCAACCCGACCGGTAACCCGGACGCGCCGGTGTTCGCCTGCCTGGTCGGCAAGGGCATCACCTTCGATACCGGCGGTTATAGCCTGAAGCAGAGCGCCTTTATGGACTCGATGAAGGCTGACATGGGCGGCGCGGCGACCATCACCGGTGCTCTGGCGCTGGCGGCGGCGCGCGGCCTGAAGCAGCGCGTGAAGCTGTACCTGTGCTGCGCCGACAACATGGTCAGCGGCAACGCTTTCAAACTGGGCGACATCATTCGCTACCGCAACGGCAAAACCGTTGAGGTGATGAACACCGATGCGGAAGGGCGCCTGGTGCTGGCCGACGGCCTGATCGACGCTTCTCAGCAGAACCCGCAGCTGATTATCGACTGCGCCACCCTGACCGGCGCGGCCAAAACCGCGGTCGGCAATGACTACCATGCGCTGTTCAGCTTCGACGATGCGCTGGCGCAGGAGCTGCTGAGCAGTGCCGCCGCCGAGCACGAGCCGTTCTGGCGTCTGCCGCTGGCCGAGTTCCACCGCAGCCAGCTGCCGTCCAACTTCGCCGAGCTGAACAACGTGGCCGGCCCGGCCTACACCGCCGGCGCCAGCACCGCGGCGGCCTTCCTGTCGCACTTCGTCAAGAACTACCAGCAAGGCTGGCTGCACATCGACTGTTCCGCCACCTACCGCAAAGGCGCGGTGGAGCAGTGGTCGGCCGGTGCGACCGGTCTGGGCGTGCGCGCCCTGGCCAACCTGCTGCTGAGCAAAGCCAAATAATTGAACGCCCGCCGCGTCGGGCGCTAGAATGCGCATTATCTTCGGGGCCCAGCATGCTGGGCCTCGCTATTTGATCCCTGGAGTTTGCCATGAGTGCCCATCATCACGATGCCGCCCCGAGCGAGAACGAACTTGAACGCCTGCTGAAGCTGGCGGTGACGGAGCCGGCCCATCGCCCGGCGTTCTTCCGTGAACTGCTCGACGCCACGGTGCTGATCCTCGGCGACAGCGAGCAGGTGCAGCAGGACGGCGACATCGCGCTCAACGCGGATACGCCGGTCAATATCCAGCATTGGGAGAAGCAGGACGGCGGCAGCATCATTCCGTTCTTCACCTCGCTGGAAGCGCTGCAGAAGGCCGTTGAGGACGAACAGCCATTTATCGCCATGCCGGCGCGGGTGTTGTTCGAAATTACCCAGGGCGCGGATCTGTTCCTCAACCCGAAGGCGGAGTACGGCAAGGAGTTCTACCCGGAAGAGGTGGCGATGCTGCTGGCGACCGGCGGCGTCGTCAAACCGGTGGAGCATTACGTCGATAAAGAGACCCAAATCCTGCTGGGGCAGCCCGAAACGTATCCGTCGGCGATGGTGGACGCGTTGACCACGCTGTTCAGCCAGCGCAAGCCGGTGCGCCGCGCGTTTCTGGCGCTGATGCACGACCAGGCGGCGGACGAGAAGCCGAATTTGCTGATCGGGCTGGAAGTGGACGCCGAGCCGGCGGAGATCGAGGCGTTGATCAACGAGGCCGGCAGCGTCGCCAGCGAAACGGCGCCGAACGACGAACCGGTGGATTTCTGCCTGGTGTCGGAGAACGAGCGCGGCATCAGCCACTATCTGATCTCCCATACGCAGCCGTTTTATCAGCGCCGCTGGGGCAGCTGGCTACGCAATTTGATCCCGTCTACCGACAAGACCCAGTAGCGCCGCCACGTTGTCGAAAATGGCCTATGAAGATCATATTTTTTTAATGAAATGTTGATTTTCCCGTAGGCAAGCGTTAACGGCGCACATATAATCTGCGCCACTTGAGAAGGCCGGCAACATTGCAGACCGGCCTGTTTTGGAAGTTATACAGAGGCCATCATGACCGTAGAACGTACCTTTTCCATCGTTAAACCAAACGCTGTAGCCAACAACGACATCGGCGCTATCTATGCGCGTTTCGAGCGCGCCGGTTTCAAAATCATCGCCGCTAAAATGCTGCGTCTGACTCGCGAACAAGCTGAAGGCTTCTACGCTGAGCACAAAGGCCGTCCATTCTTCGACGGTCTGGTTGAGTTCATGACCTCTGGCCCAATCATGGTGCAGGTTCTGGAATCTGAAAACGCCGTGCAGCGCAACCGCGACATCATGGGCGCAACCAACCCGGACAACGCGCTGGCCGGTACCCTGCGTGCCGACTACGCGGACAGCTTCACCGCTAACGCCGTTCACGGTTCCGACTCCGTTGAATCCGCACAGCGTGAAATCGCTTACTTCTTCAACGAAAGCGAAATCTGCGCACGTTAATCGTGCCGTTTCTTGGCTGATAGCCCGGCATTCACCGGCTGAAACAATAAAAATGCCCTGAATGCCTTTCAGCCGTAGCCACCCGCTACTAAAATTTGTACAATGCCGCGCCCCTGATAAGACGACTTGTCAGGGGCGCGTTTTTAGTGCCGCCACCCGAATCATGCGGGCTGAAATGCACAACTTACTGTCCATTCTTTAGCGCCATAACGTGTAATAACGAGGCCAGAGATCATTATGTTAGAACCCATCACGTCCGAGCACACCGTGTCTGAAAATAATTCGCTGACTACCCCCTCCGTTAACGTGGAGCAACCGGCTGCGGCCAAAATCAACCTGCTGGACCTGAACCGCCAGCAAATGCGTGAATTCTTTGCCGAAATGGGCGAGAAACCGTTCCGCGCCGATCAGGTGATGAAGTGGATGTACCACTACTGCTGCGACGATTTCGAGCAGATGACCGACATCAACAAAGTCCTGCGCGGCAAGCTGCAGCGCGTGGCGGAAATTCGCGCGCCGGAAGTGGCGGAAGAACAGCGCTCGGCCGACGGCACCATCAAGTGGGCGATTAAGGTCGGCGATCAGCAGGTCGAAACCGTGTACATCCCGGAAGCCGACCGCGCGACGCTGTGCGTCTCCTCACAGGTAGGCTGCGCGCTGGAGTGCAAATTCTGTTCGACGGCGCAGCAGGGCTTCAACCGTAACCTGCGCGTGTCGGAAATCATCGGCCAGGTGTGGCGCGCGGCGAAAATCATCGGCGCGCTGAAAGTGACCGGCCAACGTCCGATCACCAACGTGGTGATGATGGGCATGGGCGAGCCGCTGCTCAACCTGAACAACGTGGTGCCGGCGATGGAAATCATGCTGGACGACTTCGGCTTTGGCCTGTCCAAACGCCGCGTGACCCTGTCTACCTCCGGCGTAGTGCCGGCGCTGGACAAACTGGGCGACATGATCGACGTGGCGCTGGCGATCTCGCTGCATGCGCCGAACGACACCATCCGCGATGAGATCGTGCCGATCAACCGCAAGTACAACATCGAGACCTTCCTGTCCGCGGTGCGTCGCTATCTGGAGAAATCCAACGCCAATCAGGGCCGCGTGACCGTCGAGTACGTGATGCTGGATCATATCAACGACAGCACCGACGATGCGCATCAGCTGGCGGAAGTGCTGAAAGACACGCCGTGCAAGATCAACCTGATCCCATGGAACCCGTTCCCGGGCGCCCCTTACGGCCGCAGCTCCAACAGCCGGGTGGATCGTTTCTCCAAGGTGTTGATGGAATACGGCTTTACGACTATTGTTCGTAAAACCCGTGGTGACGATATCGACGCCGCCTGCGGGCAACTGGCGGGTGAAGTGATCGATCGTACCAAGCGTACCCTGAAGAAGAAAATGGCCGGGGAACCTATCAACGTACGGGCGGTCTGAATCCTATAGCACCATTTTTTGTTATCTAACAGCCTGTTATGCGAAAGCGTGTCGCTGATGGGCGTTAGCTGACGGCCGATAAGGAAATGAATGCGGGCATGAAGCTGAAACTGTGGGGGGTGTGGCTGGCGGCCGGGTTGTTGGCCGGGTGTTCCGGTTCAGCGCCGGAAAAGGAAGCACAAGTCTCTGAGGCGGGCCAGACGCGGTTGCAGCTGGGCCTGGAGTACCTGCAGCAAGGCGACATGGATGCCGCGCGCCAGAACCTGGAAAAGGCGCTGGATGCGGCCCCGCAGGATTACCGCACGCAGTTGGGCATGGCGCTCTACGCGCAGCGGATCGGTGAAAATGCCGCAGCCGAACAGCGTTATCGGCAAGCGCTCAAACTTGCGCCAGGCAATGGCACCGTGTTGAATAATTACGGTGCGTTTCTTTGCGGTTTAGGGCAGTATGTACCGGCGCAACAGCAGTTTAGCGCTGCGGCGCTGGCGCCCGATTATGGCCAGGTCGCCGACAGCCTGGAAAACGCAGGTTACTGTTTTCTCAAGGCCGGACAAAACGATGAGGCGCGCACGCTGTTGAGCCGCGCGCTGAAGGTCGATCCGGACAAAGGCACTCCGCTGTTGGCGGAGGCCGAAAAGCAATTTGGAGAAGGGAAGCGCGCCCAGTCGCAACTTTTATTGGATGTTTATCAGCATGTTCTGCCGGCCAGCGCCAGCAGCTTATGGTTACAGATTCGTTTCGCCGCGTTAGCCGGCCGTCAGGATAGCGTTCAACGCTATGGCAAGCAGCTAGCGCGAAGTTTTCCACAATCCAAACAGTACCAGCAGTTCTTAGCTAATGAATACTGAAGCCTCCCAAGATAAAACCGAATCCATGACGACAGGCCAGCGCCTGCGTCAGGCCCGTGAGCAACTCGGGCTGAGCCAACAGACCGTTGCAGAACGCCTGTGTCTCAAAATGTCCACCGTGCGCGATATCGAGGAAGACAGCGTGTCTGCTGACCTCGCGTCCACCTTCGTGCGCGGCTACATCCGTTCCTACGCCAAGCTGGTGCATTTGCCGGAAGACGAACTGTTGCCGATGTTGGCCAAGCAGGCGCCGTTGAAGATGGCGAAAGTGGCGCCGATGCAAAGCTTCTCGCTGGGCAAGCGCCGCAAGAAACGCGACGGCTGGCTGATGAGCTTCACCTGGCTTATCGTGTTCGTGGTGATCGGCCTGACCGGCGCCTGGTGGTGGCAAAACCACAAGGCCCAGCAGGAAGAGATCGCCACCATGGCCGATCAGTCTTCCGCGCAGCTTTCGCAGAATAACGAAGGGCAGTCCGTGCCGCTGACCGACGGCAACGCCGACGCCGGCACTAACGTGCCGTTGACCGACAACAGCGCAGCGCCGGCCGATGCCGGCGCTGCGGCTCAGGCGCCGGCGGCTACCGCTCAGGCGCCGAGTGCGGCTCAGCAGCAGCCTGCCGTGGTGTCGCCAAGCCAGACAACCCTGCCGGAAACCGCGCCGGCGGCACAAGCGCCGTTGCCGACCGCCGATGCGGGCGTGGCTGCGCCGGTGGCCGATCCGAATGCGCTGGTGATGGATTTCTCCGCCGACTGCTGGCTGCAGGTGACCGACGCGAGCGGTAAGACGCTGTTCAGCGGCACCCAGAAGCAGGGTGGCAAGCTGAACCTGGCCGGCACTGCGCCGTATAAACTGACCATCGGCGCGCCGGCGGCAGTACAGATCCAGTATCAGGGTAAGCCGGTTGATTTAAGCCGGTTCGTTAAGTCAAACCGTGTTGCTCGCCTGACCGTCGCCGCGCAGTAATCGCGCGGCTGGTCGTGATGTCAGAGCAGCAATGGAGAGTAAGTAATGCATAACCAAGCGCCCATCAACCGTCGAAAATCTACACGCATTTACGTCGGCAAGGTGCCTATTGGTGATGGTGCGCCGATTGCCGTGCAGTCGATGACCAACACCCGTACCACCGATGTTGAAGCAACGGTTAATCAGATTAAAGCGCTGGAGCGCGTGGGCGTCGACATCGTCCGCGTTTCGGTTCCTACCATGGACGCCGCAGAGGCGTTCAAGCTGATCAAGCAGCAGGTCAACGTGCCGCTGGTCGCCGATATCCACTTCGATTATCGCATCGCGCTGCAGGTTGCCGAATACGGCGTAGACTGCCTGCGCATCAACCCGGGCAACATCGGCAACGAATCGCGCATTCGCTCGGTGGTGGACTGCGCCCGCGATAAGAACATCCCGATTCGCATCGGCGTCAACGGCGGCTCGCTGGAGAAAGACCTGCAGGAAAAGTACGGTGAACCTACGCCGGAAGCGCTGCTGGAATCCGCCATGCGCCACGTGGACATCCTCGATCGCCTCAACTTCGACCAGTTCAAGGTCAGCGTCAAGGCGTCGGACGTGTTTCTGGCGGTGCAATCTTACCGCCTGCTGGCGTCGCGCATCGATCAGCCGCTGCATCTGGGCATCACCGAAGCCGGCGGCGCGCGCAGCGGGTCGGTCAAATCGGCCATCGGCCTGGGCATGTTGCTGTCTGAAGGCATCGGCGATACCCTGCGCATCTCGCTGGCGGCGGATCCGGTCGAAGAAGTGAAGGTCGGTTTCGATATCCTGAAGTCGCTGCGCATCCGCGCGCGCGGCATCAACTTTATCGCCTGCCCGACCTGTTCGCGTCAGGAGTTCGACGTGATCGGCACGGTGAACGCGCTGGAGCAGCGTCTGGAAGATATCATCACGCCGATGGACGTTTCGATCATCGGCTGCGTGGTGAACGGTCCGGGCGAAGCGCTGGTGTCCACCATGGGCGTGACCGGCGGCCACAAGAAGAGCGGCTTCTATGAAGACGGCGTGCGCCAGAAAGAGCGTTTCGACAACGAACAGATGATCGACCAGCTGGAAGCGAAAATTCGCGCCAAGGCCGCGATGATGGATGAAAGCAACCGCATCACGGTCAACCTGCTGGAAAAATAAGCGTTATTGCTACATGGCGGGCCTGTTGGCCCGCTTGTTTATGAGCCTGAAGGGCAGAAAACCGCATCCGCGTTGAATACCGGGCGGCAAAGTCCCTATAATCAGGTTCATTTTTACAGACAACGGACAGAGAACTCACGTGGCAAAGAACATTCAAGCCATTCGCGGCATGAACGACTACCTGCCGGAAGAAACGGCATTATGGCAGCGTATTGAAGGCACCCTCAAGCAGGTGCTGGGCAGCTACGGTTACAGCGAAATCCGGTTGCCGATTGTAGAGCAGACCCCGTTATTCAAACGCGCGATCGGCGAAGTGACCGACGTCGTGGAAAAAGAGATGTATACCTTCGAAGACCGCAACGGCGAAAGCCTGACGCTGCGTCCGGAAGGGACGGCTGGCTGCGTGCGCGCCGGCATCGAACATGGTCTGCTGTACAATCAGGAACAGCGTCTGTGGTACATCGGCCCGATGTTCCGCTACGAGCGCCCGCAGAAGGGCCGCTACCGTCAGTTCCATCAGCTGGGCGCGGAAGTGTTCGGCCTGCAAGGCCCGGACATCGACGCCGAGCTGATCCTGCTGACGGCCCGCTGGTGGAAAGCGCTGGGCATCGCCGAGCACGTCAAGCTGGAGCTGAACTCCATCGGTTCGCTGGAGGCGCGTGCCAACTACCGCGACGCGCTGGTGGCGTTCCTGGAGCAGCACGTCGAGGTGCTGGACGAAGACTGCAAACGCCGCATGTACAGCAACCCGCTGCGCGTGCTGGACTCCAAGAATCCTGAGGTGCAGGCGCTGCTGAACGACGCGCCGCGCCTGTCCGAGTACCTGGATGAAGAATCCCGTGCTCACTTCGCCGGTCTGTGTGAACTTTTGGCGCAGGCAGGTATCCCATATACCGTTAACGAGCGCCTGGTGCGCGGTCTGGATTACTACAACCGCACCGTGTTTGAGTGGGTGACCACCAGCCTGGGCGCGCAGGGCACCGTCTGCGCGGGCGGCCGTTACGACGGCCTGGTCGAGCAATTGGGCGGCCGTGCCACCCCGGCGGTCGGTTTCGCCATGGGCCTCGAGCGTCTGGTGTTGCTGGTGCAGGCGGTTAACCCGGAATTCAAGGCGCCGTCGGCTATCGACGTGTACGTCATCTCTTCCGGCGCGGGCACCCAGAGCGCGGCGATGCAGTTGGCTGAACAGGTGCGCGATGCGGCGCCTCAGCTGAAGCTGATGACCAATTACGGCGGCGGCAACTTCAAGAAGCAGATCACCCGTGCGGACAAATGGGGCGCGCGCATCGCGCTGATCCTGGGTGAGAGCGAAGTGGCGGCGCAGCAGGTGGTGGTGAAAGACCTGCGCAGTGGTGAACAAGAAACGCTGGCGCAAAGCGAAGTCGCTGCGCGTCTGGCTTTGATGTTAGGTTAAGGAGAAGGACACCGTGGAAGTCTATACCACTGAAAACGAACAAGTCGACGCACTGCGTCGGTTCTTTGCCGAGAACGGCAAAGCGCTGGCGGTGGGCGTGGTGCTCGGAATTGGTGCCCTGGTTGGCTGGCGTTACTGGCAGAGCCATGAAAACTCCAACATGATGGCGGCATCGCAATCCTATCAGGAAGCCAGCGATCGTCTGGCGGCCGGCAAGCCGGATGACGTGGCTGCCGCGGAGAAATTTGTCCAGGCTAACGGCAACAGCTACGGCGTATTGGCCGCGCTGCAGTTGGCCAAGCACTTTGTCGAACAGAATGATTTCGCCAAGGCGGAACAGCAATTGGCGCTGGCGCAGGGCCAGACCAAAGACGACAACCTGTTGGCGATGATCGACCTGCGTCTGGCGCGCGTCCAGCTGCAGGAGAAAAAGCTGGATGAAGCGCTGAAAACGCTGGATGGCGTGAAAGGCGAAGGCTGGGCGGCGATGATGCAGGATGTGCGCGGCGATGTGTTGCTGGCCAAGGGTGACGCCAAGGGCGCGCGCGAAGCTTACAGCAAAGGCATTGAGTCCAACGCTTCTCAGGCGCTGCAGGTTCTGCTGCGCATGAAATTGAATAACTTGTCCAGCTAAGGGGAATTCCCATGCAATTGCGTAAAACACTCTTGGTCGGACTGGTTTCCGCTGCCTTGCTGAGTGGTTGCTCGCTGTTTAACAGCGAAGAAGACGTGGTTACCATGTCGCCGTTGCCGAAAGTTGAAAATCAGTTTACGCCGAGCAAGGCGTGGAGCACCTCGGTAGGCGACGGCATCGGTGAGTATTACTCCCACCTGCGTCCGGCCTATCAGGACAGCACCATTTACGCCGCCGATCGCTTCGGCATCGTGAAAGCGATGGACGCCGACAGCGGCAACGAGAAGTGGAAGGTCAATCTCTCCGAGAAGACCGGTTTCTTCTCCAGCAACCTGTCTGCGCTGCTGTCGGGCGGCCTGACGGTCGCGGGTGACAAGGTTTACGTCGGCAGCGAAAAAGCGGTGGTTTACGCATTGAACACCGCCGACGGCGCCATCGCCTGGCAGACCAAAGTGGCCGGCGAAGCGATCTCCCGTCCGGTTGTCAGCGACGGCATGGTGTTGGTGCACACCTCCAACGGCATGCTGCAGGCGCTGAACGAAGCCGACGGCGCGGTGAAGTGGACGGTTAACCTGGACATGCCTTCGCTGTCGCTGCGCGGTGAATCTGCGCCGGCTGTCGCCTTTGGCGCCGCCATCGTCGGCGGTGACAACGGCCGCGTCAGCGCCGTGCTGATGCAGCAGGGCCAACTGATCTGGCAACAGCGTATTTCTCAGCCGAGCGGCGCGACCGAAATCGATCGCCTGAACGACGTGGATACGACGCCGGTGATCGTTGACGGCGTAGTCTACGCACTGGGTTACAACGGCAACCTGACGGCGCTGGATCTGCGTTCCGGCCAGATCATCTGGAAACGCGAGCTGGGTTCGGTGAACGATTTCATCGTCGACGCGGGCCGCATCTACCTGATCGACCAGAACGATCGCGTGGTGGCACTCAGCACCGAAGGCGGCGTGACCGTGTGGACGCAGAGCGATCTGCTGCACCGCAACCTGACGCCGCCGGTGATGTATAATGGTTATCTGGTGACCGGTGACGCCGAAGGCTATCTGCACTGGATCAACACCACCGATGGCCGTTTTGTCGCCCAGCAGGAAGTGGACAGCTCCGGCTTCCTGTCTGCGCCGATGGTGGCCGGCGACAAGCTGATCATCCAGGCTCGCGGCGGGAAAGTTTACGCTTTCACCCGCTAACGCCGCTCGTCGCAAGGCTTGAAAACGGCTCCTGAATGTTCAGGGGCCGTTTCGTATTTTATAAGCTGCACCGCTGGTGTCTATCCACAGTGCAGTAACACATTGATTATTAAGTAATGAGGCTTCAACAATGATACCTGTCGTCGCGCTGGTCGGGCGCCCGAATGTGGGTAAATCCACCTTGTTCAACCGTTTAACCCATACGCGCGATGCGCTGGTGGCGGATTTCCCGGGGCTGACGCGTGACCGCAAGTATGGTCGTGCTGAAATCGAAGGCAATGAATTCATCATCGTCGATACCGGCGGTATCGACGGCACCGAAGACGGCGTCGAAACGCGCATGGCCGGTCAGTCGCTGCTGGCGATCGAAGAAGCGGACATCGTGCTGTTCATGGTCGACGCCCGCGCCGGCCTGATGCCGGCGGATCAGGGCATCGCCCAGCACCTGCGCAGCCGTCAGAAGGCAACCTTCCTGGTGGCCAACAAGACCGACGGCCTGGATCCGGACACCGCTACCGCCGATTTCTACTCGCTCGGCCTGGGTGAAGTGTTCGCTATCGCCGCTTCCCACGGCCGTGGCGTGACCCAGCTGATCGAACACGTGCTGGTGCCGTTCGTGCCGGAAAAACCGGAAGACGTCGAACTGACCGAGGAAGAGGCCAACGCCGCTTACTGGGCCGAGCAAAACGGCGAAACGCTGGAAGGCGAAGAAGACGAAGAGCCGGAAGAAGAGTTCAACCCGCAGGATCTGCCGATCAAACTGGCGATCGTCGGTCGTCCTAACGTTGGTAAGTCTACGCTCACTAACCGCATCCTCGGCGAGGAGCGTGTGGTGGTGTACGACATGCCGGGCACCACCCGCGACAGCATCTACATTCCGATGGTGCGCGACGAACGCGAATACGTGCTGATCGACACCGCCGGGGTGCGCAAACGCGGCAAGGTGACCGAAACCGTCGAGAAGTTCTCGGTGATCAAAACCCTGCAGGCGATTGAAGACGCCAACGTCGTGCTGCTGGTGATCGACGCGCGTGAAGGCATCTCCGATCAGGATCTCTCGCTGCTCGGCTTTATCCTCAATAGTGGGCGCTCACTGGTGATTGCGGTCAACAAGTGGGACGGCATGAGCGAAGAAGATCGCGAGCACGTGAAAGAGATGCTCGACCTGCGTCTGGGCTTCGTCGACTTCGCGCGCGTGCACTTCATTTCCGCGCTGCACGGCAGCGGCGTCGGCAACCTGTTCGAATCGGTACAGGAAGCCTACGAGTGCGCAACCCGCCGCGTAAACACCTCGATGCTGACCAAAATCATGCAGATGGCGGTTGACGATCACCAGCCGCCGTTGGTGCGCGGCCGCCGCGTGAAGCTGAAATATGCTCACGCCGGCGGTTACAACCCGCCGATCGTGGTGATCCACGGCAACCAGGTCAGCGATCTCGCTGATTCGTACAAGCGCTACCTGATGAACTACTTCCGCCGCTCGCTGAACGTAATGGGGACGCCGATCCGCATCCAGTTCAAAGAGGGTGACAACCCGTTCGCCGGCAAACGCAACCTGCTGACGCCGACCCAGATGCGTAAGCGCAAGCGCCTGATGAGCCACCTGAAAAAGAGCAAGTAATCGCTCATGAGGGGCGCGGCAGTGATGCCGCGCCCTTTTTTATTGGCCCGAAATCGTTTTATTATCTGAAGATTACCTCGCCTGCCTGAAGGAACACCATGTCCTGGGAAACCTGGAGTTTTGCATTTAACGTCACCGTGCCGAATCTGCTGATGATGCTGCTGGGGATCCTGCTGCGCCATTGGCGCCTGATGGATGACCGCTTCGTCGACGGCGCGACTCGGCTGGTGTTCAATCTGGCGCTGCCGTGCCTGCTGTTTTTCAGCATCGCCACCAACCACCCGCAGCTGCTCGGCAACCTGCCGTTGGTGCTGTTCGGTGCGGTCGGCACGCTGGCGACCTTCCTGCTCTTGGAGCTGGCCGCCAAGTGGCTGGTGAAAGAACCGCGTGAGCGCGGGGTGTTCGTGCAGGGCGGTTTCCGCGCCAATACCGCCATCGTCGGCCTGGCCTACGCCATGACCGCCTACGGCAGCGAAGGCATTGCGCTCGCCTCGCTGTACCTGACGGTGACGGTGATCCTGTTCAACGTGCTGTCGGTCATCACCCTCACGCGCAGCCTGCAGGGCGGGCAGGGCAAGAAAATCAGCCACCTGTCGCTGCTGCGTAGCATCGTTACCAACCCGCTGATCATTGGCCTGGTGTGCGGGCTGCTGTATGCGCAAACCGGGCTGGGCATCCCGACCGTGATCCGCCAGACCGGCAGCTATATTTCCGCGCTGTCGCTGCCGCTGGCGCTGCTGTGCACCGGCGCCAGCCTGGATTTTCGCGCCATGTTCCGCTCGTCCAACGTGGCGGCGCTGTCGTCGGCGGCCAAGCTGTTTCTGGTGCCGTGCCTGATGACGCTGGCCGGCTGGCTGTGCGGGTTTCAGGGGGCGGCGCTGGGCATTATCTTCCTGTTTTCCGCCACGCCGACTGCTTCGGGCAGCTATGTAATGACGCGCGCCATGGGCGGCAACGCCACGCTGGCGGCCAACATTATCGCCATCACCACCGTCGGTTCGTTCTTCACCACCGCGTTGGGGATCTATTTCTTGCGCTCATGGGGCGCGATTTAACCTGGAGTCGTTATGGAAGCGCACTGTCCGCAATGCCGTCAGACCATGAAGTGGGTAGCGGGTCACTACCATTGTGAAACCTGCCAGCGCGATTATCTGCAGCTGGCGAGCTGCCCGGAGTGCGGGCAGCCGCTGCAAGAATTGAAAGCCTGCGGGGCGGTGGATTACCTGTGCCAGAACGGGCACGGGCTGATCTCCAAGAAACGGGTGAATTTCAGCTATCAGCCGCTGTAAGCCCTCATTCATCCACCTGTCCGGTTTTCCACAGATCCACCAGCGCCTGCGGCGCGCTGCTTTCCGGGATTAACAGCACGATCTCAGTGCTCAGGGTGGGGCTGGTGTAGTTGATTTGCACGCGGTAGTAGCGCTGGTCGCCGCAGCCGGGGGAGGTGGGCTGGCCTTCTTCCTGCGCATAGGGCAGCGTCTGGTTCAGCAACTGATTCAGGCGCTGCCGCTGCTCCGGCGTGATATCGGCCAGCGCGATGCGGCGCTGGCCCGCCAGTTTGGGAATGTAGGCGAAGCCTCCCTCGCGCGCCAGCTCAATGACCGTATCCTGATTGAGCGTCGGCAGCGGTTTCATTATTCCACCCCCACCTGATGCCAGGCTTGCTGCACCTTGTCCGCTACGCTCTGGTCGAAACGCGCTAGCGCATGTTTCACCGTGGTGCGGGCGAAGGTGGCGAAGTCGGCGTTTTGCGGCAGCGCTTTGTCGCACACCGTGTCATACCAGACATAGCCGGCTTTCTCCCAGGCGAAGCCGCCCAGCGCCGTCGCCGCCAGGTAGAAGGCGCGGTTGGGGATGCCGGAGTTGAGGTGCACGCCGCCGTTGTCTTCCTTGGTTTGGATATAATCCTTCATGCTGGCGGGCTGGGGGTCTTTGCCCAGCAGCGGATCGTCGTAGGCGGTGCCGGGTGCCGACATCGAGCGCAGCCCTTTGCCTTTGATGCCCTTGGCGAGCAGCCCGGCACCGATCAGCCAGTCGGCTTTATCGGCGGTTTGCTGCAGGTGGAACTGCTTGACCAACGAGCCGAACACGTCGGACAACGACTCGTTGAGCGCCCCCGACTGCTGGTAGTAGATCAGCCCGGCTTCGCTCTCGGTCACGCCGTGCGCCAGCTCGTGGCCGACCACGTCGATGGCGATGGTGAAACGGTTGAAAATCTCGCCGTCGCCGTCGCCGAACACCATCTGCTGGCCGTTCCAGAAGGCGTTCTGGTACTCCTTGCCGTAGTGTACGCTGCCGACCAGCGGCAGCCCCTGGTTATCCAGTGAATTGCGGCGGTAGGCCTGCCAGAAGAAATCGTAGGTGACGCCGAGATAGTCGTAGGCCTCGTCCACCGTCACGTCGTGGTTGCTGGGCTGGCCTTCTTTGCGTACCTGTTTGCCGGGCAACTGGGTGCCGTTCTGGGCGTCGTAGATATCGCGGAGCGCTTCGCCGGATCGGGCGTTTTTCTCGGTCGGCGAACGCAGCGGCTTGTTGCCGAGCAGGCTTTGCACGTGGTTCAGCGTGTGCAGCGCGCAGTCGCGCTGCGGGGCATTGCCGTGTTCAATGATGCGGCGCAGCATGTAGGGAGGAATGACGGAACGCATGCGCTGGGCTGGCATAGTGGCTCTCCTTAGGCAAAAATTTTACCTCATCGAATGAATGCACTGTGCCTAAGTGTAGCCTACTCGTCATAAAGCCTGTGGTCATGCGTGCTCACCGCCGGCGCGGTCTTGTGCGGGCTGATGCGCCGCACCGAGGCGCGCACCGCCAGCCGGCCGTGCAGCAGCAGGTTGCACGGCGGCGCGTCGGCGCGCAGCATGCGCCGCTGCAGCAGTTGGATCGCCTCGTAGCCCAGCTCGTCGCGCGGCACCTGCACCGAGGTCAGCGGCACATCGTGGATTTCCGCCAGGTTGAAGCCGTCGGTACTCATCACCGAGACGTCGCCCGGCACGCTCAGCCCCCGCTTGTTGAGCGCCTTGACCGCCCCGACCGCCATGTAGTCGCCGCCGGCCAGGATCGCCGTCGGCAGCGGGGAGTGGCCGTGGAGGCCGTCGAGATAGGTGGTCAGCGCCTGCTCGGCCTCTTCGCCGCCGAAGCCCGAGGTGGTGACCAGATGGCGGCCGTCGTCGAACGGCAAATGATGCCGGGCGTAGGCCTGCCGGATGCCCGCCAGCCGCAGCTCCATGGTGTGGCGGCGCAGACACTGCAAATTGAGGATATGGCTGTGCCCCTGCTGGAACAGGTAGCTGGCGGAGTAATCACCGATCAGCTGATGATCCGGTGAGACGCTGTCCAGCCGCATCTGCCGATCGCTGCAGTTGATCAGCACGCAGGGCTTGTGCAGATCGGCGGCCAGGGTGTGGATATGCTCGTCGTCGATGCCGATGATCAGCGCCGCTTCGGTGTGCGGGTCGCTCATCTTTTCCAGAAACAGCGCGCCGTCGCTGTGTTGCTCTTCCAGCCCGCAGTAGCGGATGCGCACCTCGTGCTCCATCAGCGCGGCGGCGATACCCTGAATGACCTTGTAGTAGAAGATGTCGGTGCGCACGTCGAACGCGCGCTGCGGCGCGAACACCATCACGTTGTTCAGCATCAGCCGGCCGCTGGAAATCCCCTGCAGAATGCCGTTTTGCTGCGCACAGTCCAGCACCTTGCGGCGCGCCTCGGCGCTGGTGTTGGCCTTGCCCGCCAGCACGCGGGAAACGGTGCTGATCGACAACCCGGTTTGGCGAGCGATCTCCTGAATTCTCAGCTTTCCGTTCATTCTGTGATCTCCTTCAAATTCGTCCATGAGAATATTTTCACCGCGGATTTTCAGCGTCTTGACCGGCTTTTATGCCCATTATGACTATTTTTTCACCCGCCTGTGAAAATCTTTGCAAAAAACCCCGTTTCGCTGCGCGCTCTCGCTGGGTAGTCTGCATTGGTACACCAATTTTAGCGACCTGTCAGTCCAATTTTAACGGTGTGCCAAAAAGAAAACAAAAAATAAATCATGGAGTTGTGATTGTCTGTCGGCCAATGCTACCGCGCCGACCCGTTTTCACCGCCCCGTGTTTGATAGCACAACGTACCCTACCAAAACGCGCGTCGCCGTCGCCGGCGGCCGCGGGGAGAGAACCGATGAGTGTGGAGATCAATCAGGCGGTCGCGCAGAGCGGCCGGCGCAAGTTCAAATCGCTGCGCTGGTGGATGCTGGCGCTGTTCTTGCTGGGCGTCACGGTCAACTACATCACCCGTAACTCGCTGGGCATTCTGGCGCCGGAGCTGAAAACCAGCCTGAACATGAGCACCGAGCAATATGCCTGGGTGGTGGCGTCGTTCCAGCTGGCCTACACGGTGTTTCAGCCGATCTGCGGCTGGCTGATCGATGTTATCGGCCTGAAGATGGGCTTTCTGATCTGCGCCGGCATTTGGGCGGTGGTATGTATGCTGCACGCCGGCGCCGGCAGCTGGCTGCAACTGGCCATTCTGCGCTTCTTCATGGGGGGCGCGGAGGCGGCGGCCACCCCGGCCAACGCCAAGGCGATCTCCGACTGGTTCCCGAAGAAGGAGCGGCCGATCGCCGCCGGCTGGGCGGGCGTCGGTTTCTCCATCGGCGCCATGCTGGCGCCGCCGATCATCGTCATTGCTCACGTCTCCTTCGGCTGGCAGGGCGCCTTCCTGTTCTCCGGCGGGCTGGCGCTGATCTGGGTGGTGCTGTGGTGGCTGTTCTACCACTCGCCGCAGCAGCACCCGAACCTCAGCCAGCAAGAGTTGGATCTGATCCGCGAAGACAACGAGCCGGTGCTGCCGAAGCTGCCGTTCCTCACCTCGCTGGCCAGCCTGTGCAAGAACAAGAAGTTCTACGGCATCGCCATCCCGGCTTTTCTCGCCGAGCCGGCCTGGGCGGTCTTCAGCTTCTGGGTGCCGCTGTATCTGGCCACCGAACGCGGCATGGATCTGAAACAGATCGCGATGTTTGCCTGGCTGCCGTTCCTGGCGGCGGATATCGGCAGCGTCGCCAGCGGCTATCTCACCACCCTGTACCGCAAATGGTTCGGCTGCAGCCGCGTCAACTCGGTGGTCGCCAGCTCGGTGACCGGCGCTTTCCTGATGGTGTCGCTGGCGTTCGTGGCGATCACTCAAGATCCCTATGTGGCGATCGCGCTGATCTCGATCGGCGGCTTCGGCCACCAGGTGATCTCCTGCATGCTTAGCGCCTTGGTGGTGGAATCGTTCGATAAAAACCAGATGGCGACGGTCAACGGCATGCGCGGTTCCAGCGCCTGGATCGCCAGCTTCCTGTTCACGCTGCTGATCGGCGCGGTATCCGACACCATTGGCTTCAACCCGCTGTTTATCGCCATGGGCTTCTTCGATCTGATCGGCGCTGTGTTCCTGATTGCCCTGATCGCCGAGCGCGGCGGTAAGAAAACACCTTCACACAGCTAAGTGAGATATTTATGAAAACCTTGAAAAACTGGGCGCTGGCGGCGCAGCATGCGGACCACGTCGAGCTGCTGGTCGATGAACGCCACCGTTTCTGCCTGTACGTGCTGGAAAACGATCTGTTCCGCGTGCTGATCAAACGTGAGGGCGAGCTGGCGCTGGATCGCACCTGGAGCATCGCGCCGCAAGAGGATGTGCCCTGGGAGGGGCGCGATCGGCTCAGCGTCGCCGGTTTCAGCCTGCCGGGCTATCAGCTGCGCCAGGAGGGCGATCGGCTGGTGGTCAGCACGCCGCGGCTGCGCGTGACGGTGCATCAGCCGCTGTGGTTGGCGTGGGAGTATTGCAATACCGCCGGCGAGTGGCGGCCCTTGGCGGCGGATCGGCCGACCAGCGCCTACCTGCTCAATGCGCACGGCGACGGTGTGGCGCACTACCAGCGGCGTTTCGCCGATGAGCGCTATTACGGCCTGGGGGAAAAAGCCGGCGATCTGGAGCGCACCGGCCGCCGCTTTGAGATGCGTAACCTGGACGCGATGGGCTACAACGCCGCCAGCACCGATCCGCTGTACAAGCACATTCCGTTTACCATCACCCGCGGGCCGGAGGCGAGCTTCGGCCTGTTTTACGATAACCTGAGCAGCTGCTGGCTGGATCTGGGCAACGAGATCGACAACTACCATACGGCCTATCGCCGCTATCAGGCCGAAGCGGGCGATCTGGATTACTACCTGTTCCTCGGGCCGAAGGTAGTGGACGTCACCAAGGCCTTCGTGCGCCTGACCGGCCGCACCCACTTCGGGCCGAAGTGGAGCCTGGGCTACAGCGGCTCGACCATGCACTACACCGACGCGCCGGATGCCCAGCAGCAGCTGCAGCAGTTCATCGCGCTGTGTCGCCAACACGCCATTCCCTGCGACTCCTTCCAGCTGTCGTCGGGCTACACCTCAATCAACAACAAGCGCTACGTGTTCAACTGGAATTACGACAAGGTGCCGCAGCCCAAGCAATTGAGCCAGGCGTTTCACGACGCCGGTCTCAGGCTGGCGGCCAACATCAAGCCGTGCCTGCTGCAGGATCATCCGCAGTATCAGGCGGTGGCGGTGCAGGGGCTGTTTATCCGCGATTCGCAAAGCGACGCGCCCGAGCGCTCCAGTTTCTGGGATGACGAGGGATCGCACCTCGACTTCACCAACCCGGCGACGGTGCGCTGGTGGCAGCAGGGCGTCACGCAGCAGCTGCTGGAGATGGGCATCGATTCGACTTGGAACGACAACAACGAGTACGAAGTGTGGGACGGCGAAGCGCGCTGCCACGGCTTTGGGCGGCCGATCGCCATCAAACACATCCGCCCGGTGATGCCGCTGCTGATGATGCGCGCTTCGATGGAGGCCCAGCAGCGTTTCGCGCCGCAGAAGCGGCCGTACCTAATCTCGCGCTCCGGCTGCGCCGGCATGCAGCGCTACGTGCAGACCTGGAGCGGCGACAACCGCACCAGCTGGCAGACGCTGCGCTACAACATCCGCATGGGGCTGGGCATGAGCCTGTCCGGGCTGTATAACCTCGGCCACGACGTCGGCGGCTTCTCCGGCGACAAGCCGGACGCGGAGCTGCTGGTGCGCTGGGTGCAAAACGGCGTGATGCATCCGCGTTTCACCATTCACTCCTGGAACGACGACGCCACGGTCAACGAGCCCTGGATGTACCCGGCCGCCACCCCGGCGGTGCGCGAGGCGATCAACTTGCGTTACCGGCTGCTGCCGTATTTCTACACCCTGTTCTGGCAGGCCTGCGCGGACGACGAGCCGATGCTGCGCCCGACCTTCCTCGATCATGAACAGGATGCGCGCACCTTCGACGAGAACGACGATTTTCTGATCGGCCGCGATCTGCTGGTGGCCAGCGTAGTGGAACCGGGGCAGCGCCGGCGTTCGGTGTATCTGCCGGACAACGGCGAAGGCTGGTACTGCTTCTACAGCGGCCAGTGGTTCGGCGGCGGCCAAACGGTAACGCTGGCGGCGCCGCTGGAGCGTCTGCCGCTGCTGGTGCGCGCCGGGGCGGCGCTGCCGCTGTCGCAGCGGTTGGCGCATGTGGACGTGGCCGCCGATGATCGGCGCGAGCTGCGGCTGTTTCCGCTCAAGGGCTGCGGCGCAAGTAGCGGGCTGCTGTTTGAGGACGACGGTGAAAGCGAAGGCTGGCGGCAGGGCGATGCGCTGTGGCTGCGCTGGGAAATGCGCTGCGACCCTCAGCGCATCATGCTGGATATCACGACGGAAGGGCGTTTCCGCCCGGCCTGGCGCACGCTGACGCTCAGCCTGCCGGAAGGCGAGACGCGCGCGCTGTGGGTGAACGGCGAACCGGGCGAGCGTTTTACGCTGGAGTAGGGGCTACTCGGCCGCGCGTTTCTTGCGCGGCTTCTTGGCGACGGTGATGGTTTTCACCTCGCTTTCCACCCAGCCATCCTGCAGGCGGGTTTTCAGCAGTTCGCCGACCTGCGCCTGTTTGGTGGTTTTCAGCAGCTCGCCGCGCGGGGTTTGCGTCACGCTGTAGCCGCGCGCCAGCGTCGCCAGCGGGCTGACGGTTTCCAGTTGGCTGCAGGCCACGCCGAAGCGCTGGCGGTAGGCGTTGAGCTGCCGCTCCATCGCCTGCTGCAGGCGGTATTCCTGCTGCTGCACGCGCTGTTGGTAGCGGTGAATGCGGCCCTGCGGCTGCACCTGCGCCAGCCGCTGCTGGGCGCGTTCGCTGCGGCGGGCGGCCAGGCGCAGCTGTTGCTGCATGCCGTCTTCCATACGGCGCTGCAGCTTGAACAGCAGCGTCTGCTGGCGCGCCAGGCGCAGATGCGGATGCTGCTGCTGTAAACGGTGGTGAATGCGGGTGAACTGCTGCTGGCGCTGCGCCAGGTAGTAATCCATCGCCATCTCCAGCCGCTGCTGCTGCGACTGCAGCTGGCGCAACAGCTCAAGCTGATTGCGGCTGACCAGTTCGGCGGCGGCGGATGGGGTCGGCGCGCGCAGATCGGCGACGAAATCGGCGATGGTGACGTCGGTTTCATGGCCGACGGCGCTGACGATCGGAATGCGGCTGGCGAAGATTGCCCGCGCCACGCGTTCGTCGTTGAAGCTCCACAGATCTTCCAGCGAACCGCCGCCGCGGCCGACGATCAGCACGTCGCATTCGTCGCGGCGGTTGGCAGTCTCGATGGCGCGCACGATCTGCATCGGCGCTTCCGCGCCCTGCACCGAGGTGGGGTAGATGACGATCGGCAGCGACGGATCGCGGCGCTGCAAGACCTGCAGAATATCGTGCAGCGCCGCGCCGCTGGCGGAGGTGATCACCCCGACGCGTTTGGCCGGGGCGGGCAGCGGCTGCTTGAACTGCTGATCGAACAGCCCTTCGGCGCTCAGGCGCTGTTTCAGCTGCTCGAACTGTTGCTGCAGCAGGCCGTCGCCGGCGGGCTGCATGCTCTCGGCGATCAGCTGGTAGTCGCCGCGCGGTTCATACAGCGTGATGCTGGCGCGCACCAAAACCTGCTGGCCGTTTTGCGGCCGGAAGGTGACGCGGCGGTTGCTGTTGCGGAACATCGCGCAGCGCACCTGAGCGCGGTCGTCTTTCAGCGTGAAATACCAGTGGCCGGAGGCGGGCTGGGAGAGGTTGGAGATCTCGGCGGAGAGCCAAATCTGCCCCATTTCCATTTCCAGCAGTTGGCGAACCGTCTGATTGAGGCGGCTTACGGTAAAAATGGAAGGCGAAACAGGTAGCGACATGTGACCCAGATCAAATTTCAAAACAATCACTTAATTGGTCGATACTACATGGCTGAAAAAGGTAATCAAGACTTTTTGCAAGAAAGTGCTGGAGGCAACCGATTCCGCTCTGTATAATGCCGCGGCAATATTTTATCTTTTTCACAGCCCACCCTGGTGAGATATTGCCCATGCTACGTATCGCTAAAGAAGCTCTGACGTTTGATGACGTCCTCCTGGTTCCAGCCCACTCCACGGTTCTGCCTAACACCGCAGAGCTCGGCACTCAACTGACCAAAACCATCCGCCTGAACATCCCTATGCTGTCCGCAGCCATGGATACCGTTACCGAATCCGGCCTGGCCATCGCGCTGGCGCAGGAAGGCGGCCTGGGCTTCATCCACAAAAACATGTCCATCGAGCGCCAGGCTGAAGAAGTCAGCCGCGTGAAGAAGCATGAAAGCGGCGTAGTTACCGACCCGCAGACCGTTACCCCATCCACCACGCTGCAGGAAGTGAAAGAGCTGACCGCCCGCAACGGCTTCGCCGGTTATCCGGTCGTGACCGAAGACAACGAGCTGGTCGGCATCATCACCGGCCGCGACGTGCGCTTCGTGACCGATCTGACCCAGCCGGTCACCGCAGTCATGACGCCAAAAGATCGCCTGGTCACCGTGAAAGAAGGTGAAGCGCGCGACGTGGTGCTGCAGAAGATGCACGAAAAGCGCGTAGAAAAAGCGCTGGTGGTGGACGACAGCTTCCACCTGTTGGGCATGATCACCGTTAAAGACTTCCAGAAAGCGGAACGTAAGCCGAACGCCTGTAAAGACGAGCACGGCCGTCTGCGCGTAGGCGCGGCGGTCGGCGCCGGCGCCGGCAACGAAGAGCGCGTTGACGCGCTGGTGGCGGCAGGCGTTGACGTCCTGCTGATCGACTCCTCGCACGGCCACTCCGAAGGCGTGCTGCAGCGCATCCGCGAAACCCGCGCCAAATACCCGGATCTGCAGATCGTCGGCGGCAACGTCGCGACCGCAGCGGGCGCCAAAGCGCTGGCTGAAGCCGGCGTGAGCGCGGTGAAAGTGGGTATCGGCCCTGGCTCCATCTGCACCACCCGCATCGTGACCGGCGTGGGCGTACCGCAGATCACCGCCATCGCCGACGCGGTGGAAGCGCTGGAAGGCACCGGCATTCCGGTTATCGCCGACGGCGGCATCCGCTTCTCCGGCGACATCGCCAAAGCGATCGCCGCAGGCGCATCCTGCGTGATGGTCGGCTCCATGCTGGCGGGCACCGAAGAATCCCCGGGCGAAATCGAGCTGTATCAGGGCCGTTCGTTCAAGTCTTACCGCGGCATGGGCTCGCTGGGCGCGATGTCCAAAGGCTCTTCCGACCGTTACTTCCAGACCGATAACGCCGCCGACAAACTGGTGCCGGAAGGTATCGAAGGCCGCGTCGCCTATAAAGGCATGCTGAAAGCCATCGTCCACCAGCAGATGGGCGGCCTGCGCTCCTGCATGGGCCTGACCGGCTGCGCCACCATCGACGATCTGCGCACCAAGGCGGAGTTCGTGCGCATTAGCGGCGCCGGCATTCAGGAAAGCCACGTGCACGACGTGACCATCACCAAAGAGTCGCCGAACTACCGCATGGGCTAATGCCTTAACCTCTCCTGAGTGAGAGGCCGGGGTGGGGCGCCAAGCCCCATCCCGAAACACACATTTTCGCTCTTTTTCTCTTGTTGCTGGAATTCGCCTCACATGACACAAAATATCCATAAGCATCGCATCCTGATACTGGACTTCGGTTCGCAATACACCCAACTGGTCGCCCGCCGCGTGCGCGAAATCGGCGTTTACTGCGAACTGTGGGCCTGGGACGTTAGCGAAGAGCAGATCCGCGAATTCAACCCAAGCGGCATCATCCTCTCCGGCGGCCCGGAAAGCACCACCGAAGCCGGTAGCCCGCGCGCCCCTGACTACGTGTTCAACGCCGGCGTGCCGGTGCTGGGCGTGTGCTACGGCATGCAGACCATGGCGATGCAGCTGGGTGGCCATGTGCAGGGCTCCAACGAACGCGAGTTCGGCTACGCGCAGGTGGAAATCGTCAAAGAGAGCGCGCTGCTGCGTGATATCGAAGACGCCATCAGCCCGGCCGGCAAACCGCTGCTGGACGTGTGGATGAGCCACGGCGACAAAGTGACCGCGATCCCGTCCGACTTCGTGACCGTCGCCAGCACCGACACCTGCCCGTTCGCCATTATGGCCAACGAAGAAAAACGCTTCTACGGCGTGCAGTTCCACCCGGAAGTGACCCACACCCGCCAGGGCCAGCGCATGCTGGAGCGCTTCGTGCTGGACATCTGCCAGTGTGAAGCCCTGTGGACCCCGGCCACCATCATCGAAGATGCGGTCGAGCGCATCCGCGAGCAGGTGGGTGAAGACCACGTGATCCTCGGCCTGTCCGGCGGCGTAGACTCCTCCGTGACCGCGATGCTGCTGCACCGCGCCATTGGCAAACGCCTGACCTGCGTATTCGTCGATAACGGCCTGCTGCGCCTGAACGAAGCCAACCAGGTGATGGAAATGTTCGGCGACCACTTCGGCCTGAACATCGTGCACGTCGAGGCGGAAAACCGCTTCCTGACCGCACTGGCGGGCGTGGACGAGCCGGAAGCCAAGCGCAAGATCATCGGCCGCGTGTTCGTTGAAGTGTTCGACGAAGAAGCCTGCAAGCAAGAGCAGGTGAAATGGCTGGCGCAGGGCACCATCTACCCGGACGTGATCGAATCCGCCGCTTCCGCCACCGGCAAAGCGCACGTGATCAAGTCGCACCACAATGTGGGCGGCCTGCCGAAAGAGATGAAGCTGGGCCTGGTCGAGCCGCTGAAAGAGCTGTTCAAAGACGAAGTGCGCAAGATCGGCCTGGAGCTGGGCCTGCCGTACGACATGCTGTTCCGTCACCCGTTCCCGGGCCCGGGTCTGGGCGTGCGCGTGCTGGGCGAAGTGAAGAAAGAGTACTGCGATCTGCTGCGCCGCGCCGACGCCATCTTCATCGAAGAGCTGCACAAAGCCGACCTGTACAACAAAGTCAGCCAGGCGTTCACCGTGTTCCTGCCGGTGCGTTCGGTCGGCGTGATGGGCGACGGCCGCAAATACGACTGGGTGGTCTCCCTGCGTGCGGTAGAAACCATCGACTTCATGACCGCGCACTGGGCGCACCTGCCGTATGACTTCCTCGGCCGCGTCTCCAACCGCATCATCAACGAAGTGGACGGCATCTCCCGCGTGGTGTACGACATCAGCGGCAAGCCGCCGGCGACGATTGAGTGGGAATGATGAACAGCTAATTACTGACTATCAGTGATTATTTAAAAACCCCCGCTGCGGCTTAGCTGTTCGGGGGTTTTCTCTTTTAGGATCTTGGTTGTGCTGTGAGCAGCTGTGCTTGCTCTGGTTCGCTACCCACTGAGCTCGTTATTCCGAACTGCGCCATACAAAGTTGCTGCTACTTTGTGTTATTGGTCAGCTATTGATTTGTCATGTATTGGCATATCTACGCTACTGGCGTAAGAACGCTAGATAGCAACGAGTCGGTAATAAGGGTGAACAACTGGAAGAGCCAGTTGTTCACGAGACGGACTATTCAATATAGCCTGGTAAGATTATTTGACTAGATTTTGCGTGATGGCGGCATCCTTTTTTAACCAAGAGGCTATGTTTGCTCCCACGCGCATCATGGGTTTTTCCACAAGATTATAGGTAGCAAACCCAATAATGATGACAATAATGAACGATGTGGCGTATCCAAAGCCGATCGGAATTCCCATTTTCTTTGCTATAAATGTCACGGGTATTGCCACTATGGGGTGCATTAAGTAAATTGAGTATGATATTTCACCCAGTTTCCCCAGGGCATTAGTCAATACGTTATTATAGCTTGGGTTTAATTTGTAAAGTGAGAAAACAAATGCTACGCATAAAGTGGAGATGACAATTCTATTGATACCTGAAACCAGGTTTATTTTATCTCCGGAAACAGGATAAAAAATGAATGCCAAAGTTGATAATAAGCAAATTGATAAAAGAGAACTGTTGCGCATTGTTAACTTCGGTGCATATTTACCAATTGCAGCACCGCACATAAAGAGGAATAGTTGATTAAAGGGGTTTATGTAGTTAGCCCACTGTTCGGAAAGAGGTGAGGAAGGGTCGAGAACGCTAAAAGAGAAGTAAAATCCAGAAATGATACTTAACGTCATTACTGCCGGGAAGGTATATCTATACGATGAGGATAAAAAATAAGTAAGGCAGAGTATGAAATAAAAAACAAGCTCATTGCCGATTGACCAGGCGCCAGTAGATAAATAAGCCGTTGGTTCAATAAATCCAAATAATAGTGTGTAATTTAAAAATGCCTTGTAATAGGGAAAATCATATACTAGGCCATTGACCGTTGCCAAAATCCAGCTAAAAATTATCATCCCGGTTACGGCTATCCAAAATAAAGGGAATATCCTAAAGATACGTTTTATGGCGAATGCTGCAACTTGACGTGTGGATGTTATTTTTCCTTCATAGATATACGCTAGGCTAACACCACTAAGAATATAAAAAATAGAAACTGCATATATACCCAGCTTCCCTAAAACGAACTGACTGCCGATAACGTCAACTGACGAACCGGTCGACATTGACCATGAAGTATAATGATAGATTACAACGGATAAGGCCATTAATCCACGGAGATAATCAAGTGATTCAACGCGGTTATTTTTCATTGAAATTCTCTTGTCTGTGCGTGCTAAAATTGCTTAAAAATATCGTTATGATAACGTCTGACCGAGTTGCCTCGGTCAGCTAAGTTACAAACCATCTTCAAATTTCAGAGTTCTAACGCCATTGTTATGCAGTTCATTAGACAGCTTTTCTGATAAAATATATTCGTTGCCTCCAGACTGTTCTAGCTGCCTGCGCATATTTGTGCGGGAGAAGTCGTAAGTGAAAGTGTTTGGTGCACCGAATGTAAAGAAGAAGCTACGCTTTGGCTTTCCAGATTTCAAACTGCAATAAAAGTCACGTACTTTACGGCCAATTTTTGACTTGCCATTCATATCGCCAAGCATCCTGCCTATCTTCAGCAATCCTTTCTCAATAACATCATATTCTTTACCTGCGTGCGTAATTCTTACATCAAAAATTACAACATCTCCGGGCTTAGTGGCTAACGAGATCGCCTCTCCTTCCGTTAGGTTGTTTTTAAGATGAGAACCTATCCTTACCGACATGCCATTTCCATCAGAGGAGTGATCATTCATGTAGATCCCCATTTTGTACACTCGGCAATCGGGCGTGAAATATGGCTCGGAAAAATATGCACCTTTGGCGTCGTCTTTATGCCAACCGAATCCCATGTTGTGATGAATATCTGCATGGGATGTAAAAACAAATTCGTCCTGGCCAAATACAGAACGGTAGGCTTCTAATACCTTTGGATGACTAATTACCCATGAGAAATCAGGCTCTTCAACAGCAATGTTTGGCTGAGTCAGTCCGTAACGGTAAGTTACACCCTTTTTTTGAAAAAAGGTGTGTATGGAAGAGTTCATCCGAGCCATTTCTTCTGGGGTGAAAAGGTTACGAATGACGACAAAGCCATCACGCTCAATTGATTCCTTAGCTGTGCACATAATTAACCTTGCAAGTATTTTTCAGTTGCTTAGATTTTGTCATACTATTTTTACATAAAAATACAGTTTGTAAAGTCTGTGAGTTTGTAAGTGCAAAAATTAATCATGAGTCTCTTTTTTTGGAATAAAAATCCATTTTTAATTAAAAAACGTTTCTTTATTTTGAAAAAAATAGATTAATGGTTGTTTTTTTTGTTTTAATCGAAAAGGTTCTAAACATTCTCATTGCTTAATAGTTCATTAGTGTGGGTAATTCTATGTTTTGTATTGTTTTTCAAGTTTAGGCTCCAGCCAAGTTATGGACGATGAAGAACATGTTTATGGTTCATATGAAAGCCGACAGCTCATAGGAAACGCCAAGAGGAGTGAGGATGAAAACAGAGCAATTGCTACGGTAATAACGCGGAAACCTTAGATATATCTTTTCCATGTTTCAGAATCCTACGAACAAGATGGTGGTGAGAGAAGACCGTTGTCTTGTTGAGATTGCCGCCATTTTCAATGAAAGATAAATCTGATGAGTCCGCGCACTCCAGGGGAAAAATTATGAGGGGGATCGTTTCCACCATACATACAATCTTGTTACATCGACGGGATATAAGGTGTTTGAATCATAGCGCCTGAACAAGCAGACGGATGCACAGTTTCTCGCAGAGAGCTTCTCCGCATGATCCTTGGCACCATCATGTTGTCAGCACCACACTTAGCCGGCCCCCCACTGCGTCAGCAGCGCATGCAGCCTGGCCGGCTCCAGCGGTTTGCGCAGCACCAGATAGCCTTCCTGTTCGGCCTCTTGCAATATCTGCGAGTTGAACTCGCCGCTGACCATCGCGCCGCTCACGTCCGGCAGGCGTTCGAACAGCGCTTTCAGGATGTCGAAACCGCTCTCGCCGGAACGCAGGCGCTGGTCGCACAGCACGGCGAATGGCGTAAAACCGTCGTCGACGATGGCGAAGGCTTCCTCGGCGGAGGCCGCGCAGCGCACGGTGATGCCCCAGGTGCTCATCAGGCTCTCCCAGGCAGAGGTCACCAAAGGATCGTCGTCCACCACCAGGCAGGCGCCGCGCAGCGGTGCATAGCGGGTAGGCGTGGCGGTGTTGTCGTAGACGGCCGCGGTTTCCGGCGCTTTGTCTTCGCCGACGTATTGCGTGAAGCGCATCCAGAAGCGCGAGCCTTTGCCTTCGACGGAGTGCATGCCGTACTTCACCTTCATCAGCTTGGCGCAGCGCGCCACCACCGCCAGCCCCAGCCCGTGGCCGGCGCTGTCGATTTTCCACGCCAGCTCGGGGCGGTAGTAAGGGGAGAAGATTTTGCTTTTCTCTTCGTCGGCGATGCCCACGCCGGTGTCCCACACCTCTACCAGGCACTCGGCGCCGCGCGGGCGGATGGCGATCAGCACGCCGCCCCGTTGCGTGTAGCGCAAGGCGTTTTGGATCAGGTTGATCAACGATTGCCGCACCAGCAGCGGATCGCCCATCACGCTGATGCGCCGTTTAGGCCGCCAGGTGCGCAGCGCCAGGGCACGGCTGTTGGCCTCTTCGCGGAACAGGGTGATCACCGAGTCGAGCAGGGCGCCGATATCCACATGGGTGGCGGCGGTGCGCACGTTGCCGGACTCGATCTTGCTGAGATCGAGCAATGAATTGAACATCAAATGCACCGAACGCACGCTCTGCTGCAGATCCAGCAGCTGCGGCGTCAGGCTGTCGTCGCGGTTTTTGTGGATGATGGCTTCGATCAGAAAGCCCATGGCGTGCACTGGTTGGCGCAGATCGTGGCTGGCGGTGGTCAGGAACTGGTTCTTGTCCAGCAGCGCCTGTTCCGCCTCCTCTTTAGCCTGGCGGAACTGCTCCGCCAGGCGCGAGCTTTGTTCTTCGAGCAACGCCTGCTGGATAAAGAACGCATGCGAGGTTAACGCGTGGCGGTAAATGGCGAAGCCGTACAGCAAGTTCAGCATCAGCACGATGAACATCACGTCTTCCAGCCGCCAGATGATGCCAAGGTTCAGCAGCCCCCAGGAGGCGAAGAAAAAGCGGGTAAAGGTGCTGATAACCGGCGTCAGATGCGTTGCGTTGGCAGCAACGATCGCGGCGATGCTGATATTGAGCAGCAGAAAAAAGTCAAAGTTATGGGTCTGCGGGGTAATTAAATAGAGTGATGAGATCCCCAACCCGTGAATAAAGGCCACCTTATTAATGAGCGGCAGCCAGCGGCGCAGCACGGTGTCTTCATCATTTTCCTTGGCCTCACGCAGGTAGCGACGATGTTCTATTCGGATCGCCACGGCACATAGCAGGTAAACGATGATCCAGGTAATGGTTGGGCCGAGTTTGTCGCCCAGCAAATAAATCCAGATGGCGAACGGGATGCCGACGAAAGGCACGGCGGTGAAACTGAACACCAACCGCATGAAGGTGTTGTCCAGCAGGCGGATCTGTGCGCGTGGGGAGATGCCATCATTTTGTAAATTCTGGAAAAACCTCATGGCGACGGATCCCGTTTGCCGTGCAGCAGCGTGATGGCTTCCACCCGGCTGTTGACGCCGATCTTTTTCAAGATATTGCTGATATGCTCTTTCACGGTCGGCTCGGAAATAGACAGTTGCGTTGCGATTCTTTTATTTGGCAGACCGCGCAACATCATAGTTAATACGTCGATTTGCCTTGGCGTTAAATTGAACTTATTTAAATGGTCATGGTTGTTTTTAATGGCGGATTCATTTCCTTCCGGGAACCACTCCTGATTATTATTTAGCGCAAAAACCGCCCTGGCGAATAATTCAGGTGGCTCGTTTTTTAATACGAAACCGTGCCCGCCGGCATTGTGCACTTTCTGCCAGATATCGTTATTCTCGTCGCCGCTGACCACCAAAATCCGCACCTGCGGATAACGTTGTTTTACTTCTTTGAGTAATTTCAACGCCGTACCGGAAGAGAGCCAAAAATCAATCACCAGTAAACGCGGCGGGCCATTTTCCCTAATATGGCGGTAGCAATTCTCTTCATTGGTCACCACATGCGCCTGTTTGAATCGGCAATGCGTGCTGAGAAAATTGGCGATGCCGCTTGCTACCAATGGATGGTCATCAACGACCAACGCATAATCCTGCCCCAAAGGATTCTCCTTTCGCTTTCACAGTTCAGATAGGTCTGATGAATTATTATCAACCCTCCCTACTTTAGGAGGGTTTTTTCGTTTAGGAAAGGGAAATATATTATTCGAGGATTTGGATAAGAGAAAACATAAAGCCAATCGATAATTTTAACTGATTGGTTATAAAGGATAATTTATGAAGAAACCACTTATCGCTTTAACCGTTACGATGATGATAGCCGGTTGTTCCACCCTGAAAACCGATCAGGCCATTCCATTACTGCAGGCGGAAACCGCCAAAATGCTGGGCCTGGGCTCATCGGACGAAATTACCGTGACCAATGTCAATGGCGCACAGCCAGATGCGCTGGGCGGCCAAAAACTTTCTTATCGCGCCACCACGGAAAAAGGCCGTATTTTCGATTGTTCATCGCTGATGATGCCGGGAATTTTAGGTTCGTCGCCGTCGCTGAGCGCGCCGACCTGTACGCCGGTGGTCACGCATAAATAATTCGCTTTGGGGGGCGGCATTGCCGCTTCCTGGTTTTCCATCGTCGGAGCGTCAGCGCCGGGGGGCAATAAGCTTTTGCTTCGACGATCACTAAACCGGCGTGCGCGAAATAACGCCTCACACCTCCTCTAGTGTATTGAGTTTTCCTATAACAATAAATTTCGCGCCATCACGCTAACGAGTACGGAGATAGCCCGTGAATGACAAGACATCGCACCCTTTAGCGGTTAAAACACCGCTTTCCAAACTTTACCTCGCTCTATTTTCTGCGCCGCTGCTGATGCTAGCGCCCGCCGATATCGCTCGCGCAGACGATGCCATTTTTGATGGCGACTCAAAAATTACCGAATCATTGGCCTACACCGGGGACGTTTACGTCGGCCGTAATCAAAGCGGCAACCTGCTGATCGAGAATGGCAAGATCAGCGCCTATAACATCAATATCGGCCGGATGTTCAACGGCCAAATTCATGAGAGCGTAGTCACGGTCCGCGGGCCGAATGCCGAGCTGAATGCGGTGAACGATCAGTTCGTGCTGCGCGGCGGCCTGAATCTGGGGCGGGGCACCTTGCGCGTTGAAGACGGTGCGCTGGCCAGCGCGAAAGAGATCGTGGTCGGCACCACCCGCGGCTACGACAGCCACCTTATCGCCACCGGCGCCGGTTCTCGCGTCACCAGCAATTTTCTCAGCGTCGGCACCGACTTAGGGGCGCGATCCACGCTGGCGATTGAAGACGGCGCGGTGCTGAACACCGCCTTTGACGCACGTATCGGCAATGGCAGCGGGCCGGGCGAGACCGATACGCTGAGCCCGAAAGCCACGGTCACGGGGGCCAATTCCCAGTGGAACGTCGGCCGCGCGCTCACGCTTTACGGCGATCTGGACGTGCTGAACGGCGGGGCGGTCAACGTCGGCGGCATTCAGGTGGCGGGCGTCTCCGGCGCGCGTAAAACTGCCGAGTTGACGATCGCCGGCAACGGTTCACGCGTGACCAGCGGCAGCAGCGTCAACGTCGGCGATTACGGCAATGGCGTGTTGGCGGTCATGGACGGCGGGACATTCTCCGCCGGCGGCAACGAAGTGGTGCTGGGTGAGACCGGCTCCGGCTCGAACCGCGGCGCGCTGATTATTGGCAGCCGCGGCAACATGGACACCGGCACCGGGTTGACCGAGCCGACGCTCGGCGCGGCGGGTGCCGCAGGCACTATCGATGCCCAGACGGCGATCGCCCTGCGGGGCGGGCTGTTCGGCAGCTATGTGTACTTTAACCATACCGACGGCAATTACGTCTTCAGCAACAAGATGAGCGGCGAAGGTGAGGTGATCAACACCGCCGGGCAGACGACGCTGAACGGCGATCTCACTGAGTTGCAGGCCAACGTCACCGCGCGCGGCGGTAAGCTCATCATCGCCAGCGACATCAATACCCAGAAAGAAGACGATATCTTCGAGATCCAAACCCTCAGCGCCGAGAACGGCGGCACGCTGATCCTCAACGCGACGGCGGGTTCCGACGTCAATAACGGGCAGGGCTACAGCAGCGCCGCGTCGATCAAGGCCGGCGGCACGCTGGGCGGCAACGGCACGCTGGGCCAGACCGAGATCCAGTCCGGCGGCCATATCTCGCCCGGTGACGGCAATATCGGCACGCTGACGCTAAAACGCTACCTGAATTTTATCGGCGAATCCTTCTATGACGTCGATATCGCCGGTGACGGCCGCAGCGACCAGCTGCTGGTGGCGGGCAAGACCACCATCAGCGATCGGGCCAAGGTGCAGGTGACGGCGCTGGATCCGCAAACCAGCTATAAAACCGGCCAAAGCTACCGCATTCTGACCTCGGACGGCGGCATTGACGGCCAGTTCGCGGCGGCGGTCTCCAAGTCTGCCTTCCTCGATGTGGCGTTGAACCACAGCGCCAACGCCGTGGATCTGACCATCGCGCAGAAAGACACGGGCGGTGAAAATCCAGGCGGCGAAAATCCGGGTGGAGAAAACCCAGGCGGTGAGAATCCAGGGGGCGAGAATCCGGGCGGGGAAAACCCAGGCGGTGAAAATCCGGGGGGCGAGAATCCAGGCGGCGGCAAGCCGGGCATTTTCCAAACGGTGGCCGAAAGCGGCAACCAGTGGAATACCGCTGGCGCGCTCTCGACGCTGACGCAGAGCGGTCCTTCGCTGGCGCTGTACAACTCGCTGCTGCTGCTGAGTGCGCCGGAAGCGCGCGAGGCGTTCAATCAGCTGTCCGGCGAAGTCTATCCGTCGATGCAGTCTAACCTGATCGCCGGCAGCACCCAGCTGTTCAACGTGCTGAACCAGCGCATGCTGCGCCTGTTCGACAACGACAGCCTGCCGATACCGCCGTTGGCGATGTCGCTGGTGCAACCGGCGCAGGCGCAAAACAGCGGCGTCTGGGGGCAGACCTTCAGTTCCTGGGGCAAAAACAGCGGCAACGGCAACGTGGGCAAGCTGGATGGCAACACCACCGGCTTCCTGTTGGGCGCGGATCGCAAGCTGACTGATCATAACGTACGCATCGGCGGCTACTTCGGTTACAGCCGTGGCGACTACGACGTCGACAGCCGCCGTTCCAAGGCCGATACCGACAACTACCACCTCGGCCTGTATGCGGCGGGGCAGCAGGATGCGTTCTCGCTGCGCGGCGCGCTGGGTTACACCTGGCACAAGATTGAAGGCAAGCGTAACGTCGATTTCAACGGCTTCTCGGATCGGCTGAAGTCGGATTACGACGCGAACTCGCTGCTGGCGTTCACCGAAGCGGGTTACCGTTTCGGCCAGCCGGAGATGAACGTCGAACCGTTCATTAACCTGAGCTATATCCGCCTGCATACCGACAGCTTCCAGGAGTCGGGTGGCGCGGCGGCGCTGAGCGTGCGCAATGAAACGATGAACACCTTCTACTCCACACTCGGAGTGCGCGGCGTGACCGAACTGCCGAAGAATGTCAGCCTCTACGGCTCGCTCGGCTGGCAGCACGCCTACGGCGATAAGAACACCTCATCGCGCATGGCGTTTGCCGGCAGCGACGCGTTCGTCACTCAGGGTCAGGCCGTGGATGACAACGTGATGGTGGGCGATATCGGCGTGAGCGTGAAACTGTCGCGCGCCGCGACGCTGGATGTCGGCTATCAGGGGCAATTCGGCGCCGATACCCGCGTTAATTCGGTCAACGCCAACCTGCGCTGGTCGTTCTGATTTTTCCTCTAGACTTCTCTGGTACTTGTAGGCCCGCTTGATGCGGGCCTTTTTTATGGTGAGAACTCAGTGGCGGCCTGCGACTGACTTTTATGATGAGAAAGCCCGCGCAATGCCGCTCACTTAAGCCTGAGTGGCATTTTTTTATCCAGCCTTTGGGCGTTCTGTGCAGGGGAATTGCCGTAAATGTCCCGCATTTCTCTGCGGCCAATATGAACGGCAATTGGAGGGGCCGATGGCGCGGCCCCTCCACCCGCGCCTTCGCTTAACACCATCTGTCCGCTACGCGGATACCCTCGCCGCGTCTGCGTTGTCGGGCGGGTCGGCTGCGACAAACGTCCCTGTTAGTCTCGCCTCAACCGGCCTTCCCTGGCCGGTTGCCCCTGACAACGCAGTCTTGCTCGGCAGCCGGTGATGCGCGCCCAAGGTCAACACCTGAGCTGGCTGCTACCGGGAAATCTGTCGCTTATGAGGTTGTGGTAGAGAAGTTGGAGATGAGCGCGGTGTTGGGCGCCCTTGAAGACGCCGAACGCAGGCATAGCGCATTAGGCGAAACCGCCATGGATGGCGGTTTCAGGTGAGACAGGCAGGGACGCCTGTCGCAACCGGCCTCAATGCGGTATGGCGGAGAGAGGACAAATCTGCCTGGAGCAGATTTGAACGCTGCTTGCAGCGGCCCCGAAGGGGCGAGGCCCAGGGATGGGCTGAGTAACGTTGGCAAAGCCAACCGTCTGATAGGGCAAAGGCGCGGGTTGCCAGGGGGCGCGCCTTCGGCCCCTGGCTCGGTCGAGGTGCGTGAGCCACATGGGGCATCTCACTTTTATCGACCGAAAATGTCACGAACGCCTGCAGAAAAACGCTAACTGATCAGCATTGCGCGCAATGGCGGGCTTGGCGAGAAGAACGAGCGGGGGTTAACGCCCTTTTTTCTTGCGCCCTGGCTGGGTAAAGCGCTTGCGGCCGGCCGGCGCAGCGGCTTTGTCGGCGCCTTTCGGGCCGCCGGCACTCGGCTTTTTCGCCGCGGCAGGTTTGGCTGGGGCCTTCTTCGCCGGCTTGGCCTCGGACGAGGAGCCTTCAATCAGTTTGAACAGTTCAATCAGCTCGTCATCGGTCAGATCGCGCCATTCGCCCAGCGGCAAGCCTTTCAGGCTGACGTTCATGATGCGCGTGCGTTCCAGCTTGGTGACCTCGTAGCCGAAGTGTTCGCACATGCGGCGGATCTGGCGGTTCAGCCCCTGCACCAGCGTGATGCGGAACACGAAAGGCGCCTCTTTCTTCACCTTGCACTTTTTGGTCACGGTGCCCAGCATCGGCACGCCGGCGCCCATGCCGCGAATAAACTCGTCGGTCACCGGCTTGTTGACCGTCACCAGATACTCTTTCTCGTGATTGTTGCCGGCGCGCAGGATCTTGTTGACCAGGTCACCGTGGTTGGTCAGAAAGATCAGCCCCTGTGAATCCTTGTCCAAACGGCCGATCGGGAAGATGCGTTTGCTGTGGTTGACGAAGTCAGCGATGTTGTCGCGCTCGCCGTCTTCGGTGGTGGTGACGATGCCGACCGGCTTGTTCAGCGCGATCAGCACCAGATCTTCTTCATTGCGCGGTTCGATCAACTGACCGTTAACCTTCACCACATCCCCGGCAAATACCTGAGCGCCAACGGTGGCGCGTTTACCGTTGATGAAAACGTTGCCCTGTTCGATGTATCGATCGGCGTCGCGGCGTGAGCAGATACCGCTCTCGCTAATGTATTTGTTCAGACGAATGGATGAGTTAGTCAGCATGGGATCTCCGTAAAACGCGGACTATACATTACCCGGATGACGCTGCGAAGCGAATCGTTAAGGCTTCCGGCCGTGATTCACGTTAGACGTTAAGGTATAGATTCTTTTTTTAAGCGGGTTAGGATAATAAAACAATTCAGACAGCGATGAGTGAGCATTAGTCGGTAGGGAGCCTCTGCGATATACAGAGCCGCGTATAAGGAATGGGTAGCATGAAAAAATATGTGGTTCTATTCACGGCCTGCTTCCTGGTCGGCTGTCCGGGGCCTGGCGATAAGCTGATTCCGCGCTTCCCCGCCGTCGTCACTGCCAAAGATAACCATGTCTGCATTCTTTCTTCTATGAAGGCGGGGGATAATATCCGCTTCGTTCAGATTTATAGCGAATCAGGCGTTAAGCTCATTAAAGCTATCGATAATGACGTTTTCTTCGTTGAGCCGGGGAGGTGCATGCCGGTATTCGACTATGCTTTTCGGCCAGGGAAGCGCTATTCCGTCGCCTACGATATACAGACACCCGAAGGTTCGCATTTGATTACCGCCGTATTTATGGTTGTCTCCGACGAACGGGGCAACCTGAGGGTTAACCATTAACGCATGTTCTTAGGTTCAGTTTGTTGGACTGCGTTAGGTTGTAGAATGAAAGGCTATGAAAAAATTTGCCCTGTTGCTCGCTAACGCATTGGCTGTTGTTGGGCTGGCTGTGCTGACAATAAAGCTTTTTCCTGTACCCAGGCTAAACCAGAACCAAACCGCTTGGCTGATTGACGCCAGTGGGTTTTTCCATTTTAACGATACGGAATGGTTTGGTGCGCTCGTTTTTGGCGCGGTTTATCTGCTGGCCGGGTGTCTGGAATGGCTCTTTATCCGCCAGGTTTTTCAGCGGGTGAGCTGCGGGTACCGCCACTAACTCTCATCACCGTTCCTCCACCTTCACCACCCGGGTATTCAGCGGGGTGAGCGTCTGCCCGGCGCTGCCGATCGGCGTCAGGCGCGGGACGGGGCGGCCGCTGTCGCTTTCCACCAGCGTTGAGTGCGCCTCTCCCTCGGCGAACAGATGATCTTCCCCCCACTGGCGCAGGCCGACGATCACCGGAAACAGCGCGCGGCCTTTCTCGGTCAGCACATATTCTTGATAGGCGCTGCCGTCGGCGGCGGGCACGATCTCCAGCACGCCGTGCGTCACCAGCGCGCGCAGCCGGGTGGCAAGGATGTTCTTCGCCATCCCCAGCCCTTTTTGAAATTCGCTGAAGCGGGTGACGCCGTCGAAGGCGTCGCGCACGATCAGCAGCGACCACCAGTCGCCAATCACATCCAGCGTGCGCGCCACCGGGCACGGCGCGTCTTCCAGGCTTTTACGTTTCACGACGGTTATCTCCAGCTGCATATTCTGGTTGCATTATAAAACCTCTACACCTAAAGTTCATTGGGTTTAATAATGAAACCAGATTGAGGTGTGCAATGAGCGACAAACTGCTGGATCCCTCCTGTGTGGTGCTGGGGCGCCTGCCGGCCCCCCTGGTGCTGCTGTTGGCCGCCGCCAGCGCCTTTAGCGTGGCCAACGTTTACTATGCGCAGCCGCTGCTGGACGCCATCGCCCATGATTTTTCCATCAGCCTGGCGGCGGTCGGCATGGTAATCACCGTGACCCAACTGGGCTGCGCGCTGGCGCTGCTGTTGGTGGTGCCGTTGGGGGATCGGCTGAACCGGCATTGGTTGCTGGCGGGGCAACAGCTGGGGCTGATCGGCGCGTTGCTGCTGGTGGGCTGGGCGCACAGCGCGCCCTGGCTGCTGGCGGGGATGTTGCTGGTAGGCTTATTGGGCACCGCCATGACGCAGGGGCTGATCGCTTTCGCCGCCGCCCTGGCGGCGCCGCAGGAGCGCGGGCGGGTGGTCGGCGCGGCGCAGGGCGGAGTGGTGTTGGGGCTGCTGCTGGCGCGCACCCTGTCCGGCACGCTGGCTGACGTTGGCGGCTGGCGCACGGTGTACTTCTTCTCTGCCGGAGTGACGCTGGTATTGCTGCCGATCTTGTCGCGCCTGCTGCCTGCGCCGCGTACCGCTCCCAGCGCGCTGAGTTATCCCGCGCTGCTGCGTTCGATGTTGAGCCTGTTGTTGCATGACCGCACGCTGCAAATTCGCGGCATGCTGGCGTTGCTGATGTTCGGCGCTTTCAGCCTCTTTTGGAGTTCGCTGGTGTTGCCGCTGAGCCAGGCACCGTTCAACTTCAGCCATGCCGCGGTGGGGGCGTTCGGCCTGGTCGGCGCGGTGGGCGCACTGGCGGCGGTGCGCGCCGGGCATCTGGCGGATCGCGGGCTGGGGCAGGCGGCCAGCGGCGTGTGTCTGCTGCTGTTGACGCTGGCCTGGCTGCCACTCGGTTTGCTCGGCAGCGGCCTGGTTTGGCTGGTGGCGGGCATCGTGCTGCTGGATCTGGCGGGCCAGGCGATCCACGTGCTGAACCAGAGCATGATCTTCAGCGCGCACCCGCAGTCGCACAGCCGGCTGGTGGGCTGCTACATGCTGTTTTACGCCGTCGGCAGCGGGCTGGGTGCCTTTGCCGGCACCCATATGTACGCCTGGGCGGGCTGGAGCGGCGTCTGCTGGCTGGGGGCAGGCGTCAGCCTGAGCGCGCTGCTGTTTTGGCGGCTGACGCTGCGCGGCATGCCGGGCTCATCGACGGCGGTGGAGCAGTGAAAGCTGGAAGCCCAGCGCACCGCACAACTGCTGAGGCGCGGTGAAGCCGCTTTCCGCCAGGAGGAGACGGCTGCGCGCCGCCGCCATCGGGTGCCAGTTGCGGCGTGTGCGTTCGATCACCTCCTGCGCCTGCGCCGCCGAATGCCCGGCGCTTTGCAGCCAGTGTTGGTAGTGGCTGGCGGGCAGGCCCTCCGGTTGATAGTCGAACAGCAGCAGCGGTGCGGCGGGGGAGAGGCGCTGCGCCAGCTGCTGCAGGAATTCCAGTTTGGCGCCATCGTCGGCGATAAAGTGCAGCACCAATGAGCACACCGCCGCGTCGTGGCGGGTTTGCGGCGCTTGTTGCAGCAAGGTGGGCTGGAAGCTCACCCGTTGTGCGTAATCCGCGGCTTCAGCCTTGGCGCGCGCGGCCGCCAGCATGCCTGCGGAGGGTTCCACGGCGCTGAAACGCCAGCTGGCGTTGGCGGCGGCCAGCGCCGACAGTTCGCTGCCGGTGCCGCAACCGGCCAGCAACAGCGTGGCGTCATTCGGCAGCGTCTGCGCGAGCGTCGCCGTCAGCAGCGCCTGAGCAAACTGATAGCCGGGCACCAGGGTCAGAATACGGCGATCGTAGTCCGCCGCCGCGGCATCGGGGAAGCGAGTATCCGTTTGATGTTGCATAACCTTCCTTGCAGAGTTCATCGAGAGAGACAAAGAAGGGTATGCTTAACTGATAATGAAATCCATTATCATTAATGAGTTCTGTGACGGGAAAGGCGGCGTTAGCGGGCCGGCGAATGCATCAGGTAATAATCTTCTTCGCCGTCGTTGCCGGTAGAGATGATGCGCCAGCCGTGTTTGCGGTAGAACGCCAGCGCCTTTTCATTCTTCACCAGGCATTTCAGCGAGCCGGTGGCGGTGAAGGTAGCTTCCGCTGCCTGCAGCAGCGCACTGCCGACGCCGCGCGGTGGCTGATGGGGATCGACATACAGGTTATGAATGAAGTTATCTTCGCGGTAGACGGAGACGAATCCCAGCAGCGTGCCGCCGTCTTCCGCCACCCAAATCGCTTCGCCCAGCGTCGCGCCGTCGAAATCTTCCAACTGATAGTTTGAGGTATCGCGCCAGCCGAACGCCGCCTTGCGCGACGCCAGGTACAGCGTGCGCAGGAAGGGGCGATCGGCCTCTTGGTAGGGTCTTATCTGCATGGCATCTCCCGGTGGTTTGTGCTCACTATAGCGCATTGCGCGGCGTATGCCCGCCGGGCAATTTATTCGCTTGTTTGTCCACGCCGCCGCTGGCATGATCCCCTGCAGGGATTAACTCAACGTTGATCACAACCTATTGATTTTCATGACTCGGGGTGCCCTTCTACGTGAAGGCTGAGAAATACCCGTATTACCTGATCTGGATAATGCCAGCGTAGGGAAGTCACGGCCGCCCAGCCGGCGCCGCCTTCTTGAACGCCGGTTGGGAGGAATATGATCGCTCGACCTGATGCACTACCCGGCGCGCGCGCCGCGGCCTGTCTGACCCAATTCCAACAGCGGCCTCCGCTGATCCACTGCCTGACCAACGAAGTGGTGCAATCGCTGACCGCCAACGTGCTGCTGGCGCTCGGCGCCTCCCCGGCGATGGTGGTGGAGCCGCAAGAGGCGGCGCAGTTCAGCGCGCTGGCCGACGGCCTGCTGATCAACGTCGGCACCCTCAATGCGCTGCGCGCCGAATCGATGCGGGCGGCGGTGGCCGCCGCCAATCAGGCCGGCAAGCCCTGGACGCTGGATCCGGTGGCGGTCGGCGCGCTCTCCTACCGCACCGCCTTCGCCAAACAGCTGCTGGACGAGAAACCGGCGGCGATACGCGGCAACGCCTCGGAAATCATGGCGCTCAGCGGGTTGCTGGCCAGCGGCCGCGGCGTGGACAGCGGCGACGATTCGCTGGCGGCATTGCCCGCCGCGCGTGAGCTGGCGCAGCGCAGCGGCGCGGTGGTGGCGGTCACCGGCGCGGTGGATTACGTCACCGACGGCCAACGTGACTGGGCGATCGAAGGCGGTTCCCCGCTGATGACGCGGGTGGTGGGCACCGGCTGCGCGCTGTCGGCGGTCGTGGCGGCGTTTTGCGCCCTGCCGGGCGATCGCCTGGACAACGTGGCGACTGCCTGCCGGGTGATGTCCCACTGCGGCGGTCTCGCGGCCAGACAGGCCGGCGGGCCGGGCAGCTTTACGCCGGCGTTCCTCGATGCCCTGTATCAGCTGCGCGGGGAGGATCTGTGATGAAACGCATTAACGCCCTGACCATCGCCGGCACCGATCCCAGCGGCGGGGCCGGCATTCAGGCCGATCTGAAGGCTTTCTCGGCGCTTGGCGCCTACGGCACCTCGGTGATCACCGCGCTGGTGGCGCAGAATACCCGCGGCGTGCAGTCGGTGTATTACATCGATCCGGCGTTCGTCGCCGCGCAGCTGGACTCGGTGTTCAGCGACGTGCGCATCGACAGCGTCAAGATCGGCATGCTGGCCAACGCCGACATCGTGCAGGCGGTGGCCGAACGGCTGCACCATTACCGGCCGGAGTTCGTGGTGCTGGACACCGTGATGCTGGCGAAAAGCGGCGATCCGTTGCTGGCGCCGGAGGCGGTGGCGTCTATCCGGCGCGAGCTGTTGCCGCTGGTATCGATCATTACGCCGAACCTGCCGGAAGCGGCGGCGCTGCTGGCGTGCGCGCCGGCGGAAGATGAAGCGCAGATGCGCGAGCAGGGGCGGGCGCTGCTGGCGATGGGCTGCCGGGCGGTGCTGATGAAGGGCGGCCACCTGAGCGAAAGCGAGAGCCCGGACTGGCTGTTTACCGCAGAAGGCGAGCAGCGCTTTACCGCGCCGCGCGTCGCCACCCGCCACACCCACGGCACAGGTTGCACGCTCTCGGCCGCGCTGGCGGCGCTGCGCCCGCGCCATGCCGATTGGGCGGCCACGGTGGCCGCCGCCAAGGACTACCTGCAACAAGCGCTGCAACAGGCGGACACGCTGGAGGTGGGGCATGGCATCGGGCCGGTGCATCATTTTCACGCCTGGTGGTGAGTCAACTTTTTGCCGCAGCCGTGGTCTGACTAGTTCAGGCCCGGTTTGACGGGCGAAACCTGATTTAACCTAGGGAGAAGGACTATGACGGGACACCAGGCGCTGCGTTGCGCCCTCTTCGGCGCACTGCTCAGCTTCAGCGCGGGCAGCTTTGCCCAGCAGATCGTCACCACGTCGGATTTGATTCAGCAGCCGGGGTATCAGGCCAGCTGGCAAAACATGGTGAAAGGCCAGGCGCGGATGCCGGGCTGGGCGCGTAAGGGCGTCGGCACCTCAACGCCGGCGCAGAATCTGAACTGGAAGGGCAAAGAGTATCTGGTCGGCAACCTGTGCAAACCGCACGACTGCGGCAACAACTTTTTGATCGTGGCGTTCAGCGCGGACAAATCCCAGGCCTGGGGCGTGCGGGTGGCGGTGGAAGACCGGCCGGAAGCCGTCGATCATCCGAAGAAATACGCCAAGTATCAGTGGCTCGGCAAGCCGGATGACGACATGAAGGCGCTGCTGAAGCAGCAGTTCGAGAACAATCCTGACTGGAAATGATCTGACCGGGGGCGCCGGTGATGGCGCCCCCGGCGTTGATCAGCCGATGCCGGCCTGATGCAGATCGTGCAGGTTGAGCGCCCCCACCAGCACGCCGTCCATATCGACCACCGGGGCCGCGCTGATGTGCTGTTCGTGCAGCGCTTCCAGCGCCTCGCCGGCGCGCCACTGCTCCGGCAGCCGATAGCCGGGGCGGGTGATCGCCGGGCTGAGCGGATCCTGCAGGCTGTTGCCCTTCACCAGCCAGCGGCGCAGGTCGCCGTCGGTAAACACGCCTACCACCCGCTGCTGCGCGTCGCAGACCGCCACTAACCCGAGCCCGGTGCGGCTCAGCTCCAGCATCGCTTCCATCACGTTGGCGCTTTCGCTCACGCGCGGCAGGCGATCGCCGGTGCGCATCAGGTGATGCACGCGGTTCAACAGGCGCGCCCCCAGGCTGCCGCCCGGGTGCGAGCGGGCGAAATCTTCCGCGTTGAAACCGCGCTGGCGCATCAGCGCCATCGCCAGGGCATCGCCCATCATCAGGGTGTTGACCGCGCTGGAGGTCGGCGCCAGCCCCATCGGGCAGGCTTCGCGCTCGACGCCGATATCCAACATGCAGGCCGCGGCCAGCGCCAGCGGTGACTCCTTGCCGCCGGTGATGGCGATCACCGGAATGCCGTTCTCCGCCAGCAGCGGCAGGATCAGATCCAGCTCTTTGGCGCGGCCGGAGTAGGAGATGAACACCACCACGTCGTCGGCGCCGATCATGCCGAGATCGCCGTGCAGCGCTTCCGCCGGGTGCACGAAGAACGACGGCGTGCCGGTGCTGGCCAGCGATGCGGCGATTTTCTTGCCGATATGACCGGATTTGCCGATGCCGGAAATCACCGCTTTGCCACGGCAGTTCAGCAGCAGTTCGCAGGCGCAGACGAAGTTGTCGTCCAGGCGCGCCAGCAGGCGTTGCGCTTCGGTTAGCTCGATCTCCAGCGTTTCGCGGGCGAAGGCGAGCAGGGCGTTGGCGTTACTCATCGGGGTCTCCTACCAGAAGGATATTGATGCCTTTCGCCTGCAGGGCGGCGAGGTAATCGGGGTTGATGTCTCGGTCGGTGATCAGCGTGTCGACGGCGCTGAGTTCGCACACCACGTTCGGGCTCTTGCGGCCGAATTTCGAGGAGTCTACCAACAGAATAATGCGGCCGGCGGCTTCGCACATCGCTTTGCTGACGTTGTGCACTTCGTTGAAGGTGGTGACGCCGGCGTTGAGATCGACGCCGTCCGCGCCGATAAACAGCTTGTCGAAGCTGAACTGCTGAAACGCCGATTCGGCCAGGCTGCCGTGGAACGAGGCCGATTTTTTGCGGTAGGTGCCGCCGGGCATCAGGATGGTCTGATCGTTGTCCAGCTCCACCAGCGCGTTGACGATGGTCAGGCTGTTGGTCATCACCGTGATGTTATTGAACTGCGCCAGATGCGGCACCATCTGCAGCACCGTGCTGCCGGCATCGAAGATCAGCGAGTCGCCGTCGGCGATCAGCGCCACGGCGGCGCTGGCAATGTGGCGTTTTTTCTCGGTATTGATATGGGTTTTGCGGTCGATCGGCTGATCGCCGTCGTCGCGGCTGAGCACCACGCCGCCGTAGGTACGGATCACCTCGCCTTCTTCTTCCAGCAGGGTGAGATCCTTGCGGATGGTGGTGCCGGTGGTGGAGAAATGCTCGGCCAGGGCGTCCACTGCCGTTTTGCCATGCCGCTGCAGATATTCAAGGATAGCGGCCTGCCGCTGCTTTGGTTTCATCGCGATTCCCGTTCACAAGAGTTGGGCATTTCCCCTCGCTGAATAATTCACTATGAAAGGTAATGTCTTTTAATGTGAAAATATCACGATTTGGGTTCAATCGCTAACGATAGTGCAGACTGGCATGCGCGATCCTCGGGGAAGATCACATCCGGGCGCAAATCCCGCTGATGCAAACCGTGCAATCGAGGCAGTGGGCGGGGCCGGGCGAAGACGGTCAGGCCGCGCAGCAACAGGCTGCCGCACACCCGCCGATCGGCGTCGAAGGCCAGCGCCAGCACCACTCGCGGGCGGAAACGGCCGCCGGAACGGCCGACGCCGACGGCGCCCAGCCGGCACAGGCCATCGAAGGCACGGTTGAAGCGCTGCAGTTGCCACCAGCCAAAGGCGATTTGCAGCAGCCAGGCCAGCAGCGCGAAGGCGATCAGAGCTTGAGTCATGGGGTTCTCCTTAGGCCCCCTTCCGCCGAAGGGGGCGTCGATGGCGTCAGAACATCACCTGACCGCCGGTGATATTGATCGACTGGCCGGTGCAGTAAGAGGCCTTGTCGCTGGCGTAGAACAGCAGGGTGTTCAGCACGTCCTGGTAGTCGCAGCCGCGCTTCAGCGGCACCTTGTCGATGTAGTACTGCTCCACCTGGTCCGGCGCGATGCCCAGTTTTTGCGCGTACTGCGGCAGCAGCGACTGGAACATCGGCGACTTCAGCAGGTTGCCGAGCATCAGCGAATGCACGGTAATGCCGTACTCCGCCAGATCGAGCGCCAGCGACTGGGTCAGCCCCACACCGCCGAACTTGGCGGCGCTGTAACCGGAGTTGTGCTTGCTGCCGACCTTGCCGGACTTGGAGTTGATCTGAATGATGCGCCCGGCGATGCCGTCGCGGATCATCAGGCGCGAAAACTCGCGGGCGCAGAGGAAATAACCCACCAGGTTCACCTGCAGCGAGCGATCGAAGTCGCCCAGCGGGAAATCGGTGATTGGCGCCGCCTTGGCGATGCCGGCGCTGTACACCAGCAGATTAGCCTGGCCGAACGCCCGGTCAACCGCCGCCGCCAGCGCGATCACGCTCTGCTCGTCGGTGGCGTCGGCCTGAAAACCGCAGGCGCTGCCTGCGCCAAACGCTTCGTTGATCTGCTGTGCCACCTGATTGGCATTGTCGGCGTTCAGATCGGCCACCGCTACCCGATAACCGGCCTGCGCCAGCCCGTGGGACAAAAAGGCGCCTAACGTTTGGCCGCCGCCAATCACTACAGCTACTTCAGACATGGTCTACTCCTTATGCGAAAAATGACAGCGTGCTGCCCAACGGGATATCGGTCGGCGTCGGGCCGGATACATGGATCGAGCCGGGGAATTCGGCTTCGGCTTCGCCGTCGAAGCGTACGGTGATGTGGCCCAGCTCGCGCAGGTTCTGCGTGGCGACGCTGCCAACGGCGGTGATGGCGTAGCGCTGCTGCGCCAGCTCCATCACGCCGCCGACCTGCAGCTCACCGGCGGTCGCGCCGTGGCGGTGGATGAAGCAGAACTCTTCGATATCCGCCGGCGCGCCTTCACGGAAGGTGATCAGCATGTTGTCCAGCAGCGCGTCGCGGGCGCAGCCACCGATCTGCGTGATGGTGGTGTGAAAAATGGTGTGCATAAACGTCTCCCTGGAAATCAGCTTATTGATAAATGAAGGCCGAGGCGGCCCAGGCGATCAACACCGTCGGCGCGCCGGTCAGGAAGCGGCCGACCAGCACCGAGGGCACGCCGACCCGCACGGTGTCCTGCTTGGCTTCCGCCAGCGACAGGCCGACCGGAATGAAGTCGCAGGCGGCCTGCGCGTTGATGGCGAACAGCGCGGGCAGCGCCAGCTGCGGCGGAATATGGCCGAGGCCGATCTGCACCCCGACCAGCACGCCGATCACCTGGGCGATAACCGCGCCGGGGCCGAGGAACGGCGACAGCAGCGGGAATGAGCAGATCAGCGCCAGCGTCACCAGGCCGATCGGGCTGTTGGCGAGCGGCGTCAGGCCGTGAGCGATAAAGTCCCCGAGGCCGGAGGCCATGATGATGCCGATCAAGGCCGAGACGAACGCCATAAACGGCAGGATGGTCTTCAGCACGGTGTCGATGGTGTCGCGCCCGGCCTGGAAGAACACCGCCACTACCGATCCCATGCCCATGCCGACCTTCGCCAGCAGCCCGTCGCTTTGCTCGGTAATCTTCTTGCTGGTGTCGTAGTCGCGCGCCTTGGGCGGCGCTGCAACGGTGGCGGCGGGTTGGCTATCTGCCGCTTCGATTCGACTGATGTTGTGGTCGCGTACGCCGGAGACATAGATGTCTTCGAGGATAAACTGCGCCAGCGGGCCGGACTGGCCGGTGGCGTGGATGTTGACCGTCGGAATGCGGCGTTTCGGATACAGGCCGCAGCGCAGGGTGCCGCCGCAGTCGATCACCGCCACCCCGATCTCTTCCGGCGGCGGCTCACCCTCTTTGAAGCCGTCGACGGCCGGCCAGCCGGTCAATTCGCTGAGGCGATCGACGATGGAAGGCCGGGTGCCGGCGGTGATGTACACCACTTTCTTGCCGGGCTCTATCGGCAGCTCCAGGGGGCCGCCCCAGCCGCTGGCGCCTTTTTCAATACGGATATAAGCACTCATGCTGCACTCCACGAATTAAAGTTGCACCTGGCGATCCAGACGGATGCCCATCTTGCGTTCGAACAGGCTGGTGGTCAGATCGGTGACCCAGCCGCGGAAGAAGTTGGTGAACAGCCCCACCAGGAAATAGCTCACCGCCAGCGGGCCGAGCGGCAGGCCGAGGGTGGTCAGGCCGCTGGCGATGCCGAGGTAAACGAACAGCTCGCCGGGATTGATGTGCGGGAACAGGCCGTTCATCGAGTGGCAGCTGTAGGAGGCCGCCGCGTAATAGCTCGGCTTGTATTTCTCCGGCATGAAGCGCCCCAGGCTGAGGGTCATCGGGTTGCAGAAGACAAAGGTGCCGATCAGCGGCAGCAGCAGATAACGCGACACGGGGTTGCCCGCGCAGCGCTGCGCCAATCGTTCGATACGTTCCTGGCCAACAAATTTGATCAGCGCGTTCATGATAACCAACAGGCTGATCAACAAAGGTAAAATGCCGGTCACCATGCCGACAAACACTTCACCGCCTTTCTGAAACAGGCCGATAAACCACTCGGCGCCGTGGGTGATTAGCTCAATCATTATGTTCTCCTGTAATGGACTGATATGGCCTGGAGCGAACGGCGGCTCTGTCGCCATGGGCCTTACAGTAGTCACTTTGTTGGGCCATTTGTTTTAAATAGATCACAATTTGAAAGATAAATATTTTATTTTGAAAGTTTAAAGTGAAAGAAAGAGAAGGTTGTCGGCGTCGGGTTTTAGGGGGGCGGGCATAAAAAAGCCCGGCGAACCGGGCTTTGGGTAGGGTGATTGACGGAAATCGCCGTTGTTAGTTTGTTTCTGTTACTGCTCGAGAATCTTTTGTATTGTCTGTACGGAAGCACCGTTTCTTTCGGCCGTTTGGGCCAGTTCTTGCTTTTGTTTGTCTTTTTCAGCGATTGCCATATCTTTGGCGGCGGCTATCGCGGCCAGGAAAATTTCTTTTTCCGCAGCGGTGAGCGGGCCTTGTAGTCTGGCTTCGCAGACGCGATACAACGTATCGCGGATAAAGTTTACCGTGGTGGTGCGCCGAGCCAGATCGACTACGGCGGTGCTGAACCCTGCATCTCCACTGACTTTTTGAATTTGTTCCGTGCTCATTTCAGCTTTCAGCGCGGCAATAACGGACTGCGCGACATCAGGCGGTGGAGCCACGCAGTACTTGATATTTGAGTCTGCGGGAATATAAATGGCGCTGCTTCTTGTTGAGTCATAGTCAAACCAATACGTTTCTCCAGGTTTCAACTCATGCTTAGAGGCCGGAGATTTAAAGAGCGCGCAAGACGATAGCGAAAGGATGAGCAGGGAGATGATGAGAATATTGACTTTCATGACAGCACCACCATAAAAACGTGGATTAATTAGCGTAAAACTTAGTCAAAAGTCCATAAATAACAATAGACTATAATAATTATTAATGCGCTAACCTTTTGTGTTTTCGGAAAAGGTGGGAAATTTGAAATTTGATAAGGCTAACTTTCAATCTTTAATGATTTATGTCGTTCTCTTTCGCATATTTGGAATAAAAAAAGCCCAGGGATATTAAATAAAAACTAATTCTTATTTTTGCTTATAAAATACATTCGGTTGCATTATTTCCTTGTCAAGACCTCCCTTGATGCACAAAAAAGCCCGGCGAGCCGGGCTTTGGGACAGGTGGTCCGTCACATCAGGCGATGGTGACCTTCTTGTCCAGGTAGGCGTCTTGCACGGCGTTGATCAGCGCCACGCCGTCTTTCATCGATTTCTTGAACGCCTTGCGCCCCAGGATCAGACCCATGCCGCCGGCGCGCTTGTTGATCACCGCGGTGCGCACCGATTCCTGCAGATCGTTCTCACCGGCGGCGCCGCCGGAGTTGATCAGCCCGGCGCGGCCCATATAGCAGTTGGCCAACTGGTAGCGCACCAGATCGATCGGGTGATCGGTGGTCAGCTTGGTGTAGACGCGATCGTCGGTATAGCCGAATTTCACCGCGCGGTAGCCGCCGTTGTTTTCCGCCATTTTCTGTTTGACGATGTCGGCGCCGATGGTGGCGGCGATGTGGTTGGCCTGGCCGGTCAGATCGGCGCTGGAGTGGTAGTCCACGCCGTCCTTGTTGAATGCCGGGTTGCGCAGATAGGCCCACAACACGGTGACCATGCCCAACTCATGCGCGCGCTCGAAGGCGATCGAGATCTCTTCGATCTGGCGGCGTGACTGCTCGGAGCCGAAGTAAATGGTGGCGCCGACCGCTACCGCACCCATGTTGAACGCCTGCTCGACGCTGGCATACAGGGTCTGGTCGTACTGGGTCGGGTAGCTCAGCGTTTCGTTGTGGTTGAGTTTGACCAGGAACGGAATTTTATGCGCGTAGCGGCGCGATACCGACGCCAGCACGCCGTAGGTGGAGGCGACGCAGTTACAGCCGGCTTCAATCGCCAACTCGACGATGTTCTTCGGATCGAAATACAGCGGGTTGGCGGCAAACGAGGCGGCGGCGGAGTGCTCGATGCCCTGATCGACCGGCAGGATCGACAGGTAGCCGGTGCCGGCCAGGCGGCCGTGGTTGAACAGGGTTTGCATCGAGCGCAGTACGCTGTTGGGGCGGTTGTTATCGATCATTACGCGGTCGACGAAGTCGTCGCCCGGCAGGTAGAGATTCTCGGCGGGGATAGTGGTACAGCGGTGTTGCAGCAGATCTTCCGCTTCCTTTCCTAGCAACTGCACAATATCAGTCATGATTCACTCCCGATTAAGCTTCTTCATACACCGGCAATGCAAGGGTTTTTGACCACCGGCGCAGTAAAAAAGCGGTGATTGAAGCTGTAAAGCGATACTACCGAACTGGATCCGGCAAGGACAAACAATAGATGCGATTGAGAGGAAATGCCATTGGCGAGGCCAAATACGCGGGGACGATCGCCCCCGGCGTGCTAAACGATTGATTATTCGATCTCGAACCACTCGGTGTTTTGCAGGGCGATCGGGGTGATGGAGTAGATCATCTCCTGCAGGTGATCGTGGATGGCGCGCTCCGCCGCCTCGGCATCGCGCGCTTTCAGCGCCTTGTAGATGCGGTAGTGCTGCTTGATCAGGCTCTCCGGCGGCGAGACTTCGCTCAGGCTGAGGAAACGCACCCGATCCATGGTGGCCTTGATGGTTTCGATGGTCTCCCACGCCAGCGGGCAGTCGGCGAACTGGGTCAGCAGCTGGTGGAATTCGTCGTCCAGCGCCAGAAATTCGCGTGTCTGTCCGTTCTGCGCCGCCAGCGCCTGGCGGTGCAGGTTATGCTCCAGCGTCATCAGCTGCGCCGGGGTGGTGCGCTCCGCCGCGCGGCGCACGATGGCGCATTCCACCGCCTGGCGGATAAAGCGCCCGTCGGCCACGCGCTTGGCGGAGATTTTCATCACGAAGGTGCCGCGCTGCGGCAGGATCTGCACCAGGCCGGCCTCCGCCAGCTTGATAAAGGCTTCGCGCACCGGCTGGCGCGAAACGCAAAAGCGCGTGGAAATCTCTTTCTCGGACAACAGGGTGCCGGGGGGGATGGTGCAGTCGACGATATCCTTGCGCAGGAAGCGATAGATCTGCTGGTTGACCGGGACGTTGTTGGTGAGACTGTACGTTTCAGACATGGCGACAATCAGGCATCTGGCTGGAATTCGAATGCCACCATACTAGCAGATTATTGGTTGAGGGCGGGGGGATAAATCCACCCGCCGGGTAGGGTAACTCAGTGATGCCAATCCTGATATTCCTGCTTGCGCCGCCCAGGCGCGGTTTCCGGCATCAGGCTCAGGCCGATGGCCGACACCACGCCCAGCACCATCATGTAACCCGCCAGCCCGTAGTAGTGGCCGCCGGTCACCTGCAGGATCTTCACCGCCAACAGCCCGAGAATGCCGCTGCCGATCAGCGAGCCGATCTGCCAGATCAGCGCGATGCCGCTGCAGCGCACACGGGTGGGGAACAGCTCCGGGAAGTAGGAGGCCTGCGGCGCATAGCACATGCTGTGGCCGAAGGTCAGCACCACGATCATGGCGATCTGCGTCACCCAGAAATTATCGAGGTTGATCGCCATAAAGAACGGCACGATGCACACCACCTGCAGCAGCGCGCCGGCGATGTATACCGGTTTGCGCCCCAGCCGATCGGAGAGGCGGCCCATCAGCGGAATGGCGAAAATCTCCAGCAGCACCGCCACGATCATCGCCTCCAGAAGAATGGTCTCGTTGAGGTGGTTGGCTTTGCCGTAGGCCAGCACGATCACCGTGAACATGGCGAAGGCGCAGGCTTCAATCAGCTTGGCGCACACCCCTTTGCCGATAAGGCCGGGGTAGCGGCGGGCCACTTCCACCACCGGCCGGCTCTCCACCGCCTTGGTGGCGCGGATTTGGGTAAACACCGGCGACTCGTCGATCTTCAGGCGAATAAACAGCCCGACGATCACCAGCAGCAGGCTGAGCAGGAACGGAATGCGCCAGCCCCAGTCCAGCATTTGCGCCGGCGACAGCACGGCGGTCAGCAGCGCGAACAACCCCGATGGCAGCAGGAAACCGGCGGGCGCGCCGATCTGTACCCAGCTGGCGTAGAAGCCGCGCCGTGGCGGCGGCGCGTATTCGGCGGTCATCAGCACCGCGCCGGCCTGCTCGCCGCCGACGCCAAAACCCTGCAGCACGCGGATAAAGATCAGCGCGAGCGGCGCCCAGATGCCGATCTGCTCATAGGTGGGCAGCAGGCCGATGCAGAAGGTGCCGAGGCCGACGATCAGGATGGTGATCACCAGCGCCTTTTTGCGGCCGACCTTGTCGCCGATGTGGCCGAACACGATGCCGCCCAGCGGACGCGCCAGGAAACCGACCGCGTAGGTGGCGAAGGCCGCCAGCGTGCTGATCAGCGGATCGGCGCTGGGGAAAAACAGCTGGCCGAAGAACAGCACCGCGGCGGTGCCGTAGGCGAAGAAATCATAGTATTCGGCGGCGGTGCCGATGGCCGAAGCGCTGGCGACGCGCCGCAGCAGCGGTTGATTGCCGGTATTGACGGCGTTATGCGTGGTGACGGTCATCGGAAACCTCCCGGTCGGTAAGCGGCAGAGCGGCGACGGCGGCTTTGGCCCCCAGGCTCAGCAGTTGATGATAAGCGTGGCTGACGGCGCGGACGAAGTCAGGCGAGTCGGGCAGATCCTGGCCGAAGACGCTGTCGAGCTGCAGCAGCGCCAGAACGCGGGGCCGGCCTTCCTCGCTGCCGGCGACCAACGCGGCGATGGGGTCGCGCAGTGGATCGCTGATGTCGATCGGCGCGCCTTGCTCATCGCGGCCGCCGACGTAGCGCACCCAGCGCGGCGACGCCGCCCGCCAGCATAAAGGCGCTGTCGAATTTGCCGGTGTTCTGCACGATGTAGCCGGTGACGATCGGCCCGATGATGCCGGAGACGCTGCCGATCAAATGAATGAACCCGCTGGCGCCGCCGACCCGGGATTTATGCACCACGTCCTGGATGATCGCCCAGTAGAGGGCGCCGGTAATGTAGAGGAAGAAGATCGACACTGACATCAGCATCACCGCCGGCACCACGCTGCTGACAGTGCCTGCTAACGCTACGCACACCGCCGCCGCCAGCAGGCTGGTGACCAGCACGATCTTGCGCGACAGCAGCAATTTTCCGGTGATGTTGAAGATTTTGTCGGAAATATAGCCGCCGAGCGCCAGCCCGACGAAGCCGACGATCCACGGGATCATTGTGGTCAGGCTCATCTCCTTGATGTTCAGGTTGTGCGCCTGCACCAGATACGAGGGGAACCAGCTCAGGAAGAAGAACAGAATGTAGTTGTAGCAGAAGAAAGCGAAGGCGGTGACCAGAATGATCGGCTGCTTCAGGTAGTAACCCAGCCCGTGGGCGGCGTCGCTCAGCGCGCTTTCCTCGCCGAGGTTTTCCTGTTTCAACCGCGCGATCAGCGCCCGTTCTTCGGCGCTGACGCGCTGGCTCTTCGCCGGGTTATCCGCCACCACGAAGAACCACACCAGCATCCAGACGATGCCGATGGCGCAGATGATCATAAACGCCGGCCGCCAGCCGAACGCCAGCGCCAGATAGCCGACGATCGGCCCGGCCACCGCGCCGCCCAACGGCGAACCGGCGCTGAGCAGGCCCATGGCGGTCGCCGCCTGCTTCTTCGGGAACCAGCCGTTGATCATCTTGTTGGCCGAGGCGCAGATCGGCCCTTCGGCCATGCCGAACAGGACGCGCAGGATCAGCATCGAGTAAAAACCGGTGGCGATCGCCGTCATGCCGCAGAAAATGGACCACAGACCGACCGCTACGCCCAGCACCAGCGTCGGGCCGAAACGATCGACCGCCAGCCCGCCGATGAAGTTGAAGATGGCGTAGCCGAAAAAGAAGCTGCCGAAGATCAGGCCGAACTGTTCGGCGTTCAGCATCAGATCCTGTTCGATCATCGGCACGGTGATCGACAGCGCTACGCGATCGAGGTAGTTGATCATGTAGACCATGAACAGCAGGAACACGATGGTCCAACGCAGGTTTTTAAACATAAAGCACTCCACTGGGTGTCGTTTTAATCGTGATGCTTCGTTGTTTGCACGGGCGGCGGGTGCCGCCCAATGCCCCGATGCGGCCTTGGCGTTACTCGAACTGCAGCAGCACCTTGCAGCAGGTGCGCTGATCCCGCTCGAACATCAGCATCGCCCGTTCGACGTCGTCGGCGGGCACGCAGTGGGTGAGCAGCCGCTGCGGGTCTAGCTTGCCGTCCGCCATCCAGCCGATCACCTGCGGGAAGCGCGCGCTGTTCAGGCGCGAGGAGAAGATCGACAGCTCCTTGCTGGTGATACTCTGCTGGGTCAGGGTGCAGGCGTCGCCGGAAAAGCCCATGATGCCGATGCGCGCCGCCGGCGAGGCAAGATTGATCGCCTCCGGCAAAATGGTGGGGTGACAGGCGGCATCGACGATCAGCGTCGGCTGAATGCCACGCTGCTGCAGCGCCTGCGGCAATGCGGCTTCGGCGTTGTTGAACGTCTCGTCGGCGCCGTTGGCGCGCGCCATGTCCAGCCGCTCGGCGATGCGATCGACGACCCACACCTGCTTGACGCCGTACACGCCTTTCAGCGTCTGGATCACCGTGAGCCCCATCGGCCCGGCGCCGTAGATCAGCGCGATGTCGTCGGGGCGCGGTTGCAGATGGGCGGTGATGTTGGCGGCGATGGTGAAGGGTTCGATCATCGCGGCGTGGCGATCGCTGATGGCGGGCGGAACCGGATAGGCGTTGCGCGCCGGCACGCAGGCGTAGTCGCTGAAGCCGCCGTCGCGGTGTACGCCGATCACCTGCAGCGAGGTGCAGACGTTAGGGCGGCCGACCGAACAGGGATAGCAGTGGCCGCAGCTCACCACCGGGTCTACCGAGACGCGTTCGCCGAGGCGCGCCGGATCGACGCCTTCGCCCAGCGCCTCGATCAGGCCGAAGAACTCGTGGCCGATCACCCGTGGGTAGCGGGCGAACGGGTTATGGCCGTGATAGATATGGACGTCGGAGCCGCAGATGCCGGCGAATTTCACCTTGACCCGCACTTCGCCGGCCGCCGGCTGCGGCAGCGCGCGCGTCTGCAGCGTCAGGCGCCCGGGCTGTTCGATCACGACGCTGCGCATAGTGTTTACCAGTTCCATAAGGTGCCATCCTCCAGACGCGCGACCGGCAGGTAGGCCGGTTCATACGGGTAACGGGCCGCCAGCTTCTCATCGAACTCGATGCCGATGCCCGGCTTGTCGCCCGGATGCATATAGCCGTCGTCGAACGTCCAGCTGTGCGGGAACACCTCGAGCATCTGCTCGGAATAGCCCATGTATTCCTGCACGCCGAAGTTCGGCACCCACAGATCGAAATGCAGCGCCGCTGCCATGCAGATCGGCGACAGATCGGAAGGGCCGTGGGAGCCGGTGCGCACCTGATACAGCGAGGCGAAGTCGGCGATGCGCCGCATGCCGGTAATGCCGCCCGCGTGCGTCAGGGTGGTGCGGATATAGTCGATCAGCTGCTCCTCAATCAGCTGTTTGCAGTCCCAGATGCTGTTGAACACCTCGCCGACGGCGATCGGCGTGACGGTATGCTGGCGGATCAGGCGGAAACAGGCCTGGTTTTCCGCCGGCGTCGGATCTTCCATCCAGAACAGGCGATACGGTTCGGCGCTTTTGCCGAAGCGCGCCGCTTCGATCGGCGTCAGGCGGTGGTGCATGTCGTGCAGCAGGTGCTCGTTGAAGCCGAACCTGTTGCGCACCGCGTCGAACAATTTGGGGGTGAAATCGAGGTATTTTTCCGTCGACCACAGCTGCTCTTCCGGCCAGTCGCCCTTGGTGGCCGGCTCATAGGCCAGGCCTTTGCCCTTGGCCATGCCGTAGGTGGTTTTCATGCCCGGTACGCCGCATTGAACGCGGATCGCCTTGAAGCCTTGCTCTTTATGTTTGGCGTAGTCGTCGAGCACCTCGTCGATCGAGTGGCCGGTGGTGTGGCAATACACCATCACTCCCGAGCGCGACGCGCCGCCCAACAGCTGATACAGCGGCATGTTGGCGGCCTTGGCCTTGATGTCCCACAGCGCCATGTCGACGGCGGAAATGGCCGACATGGTCACCGGGCCGCGCCGCCAGTAAGCGCCTTTGTAGAAGAATTGCCAGAGGTCTTCGATCCGCTGCGCGTCGCGGCCGATCAGCTGCGGGCAGAGGTGATCTTTCAGGTAAGAAGCCACCGACAGTTCACGCCCGTTCAGCGTGGCGTCACCGAGGCCGACGATGCCGTCATCGGTGGTGATCTTCAGCGTGACAAAGTTGCGCCCCGGGCAGGTGACGAACACCTCGGCGTTGACGATTTTCATAACCTTCACATCCTGTAGCTGCGGAGAGATAGCGCGAAAATACGTCATGAACTAACTACCATACAAGTATGAATTAATGATTTTGCCGGAGAGGATCACATTTGATCGCGAGTGGAAGCGGATAAGCGGAGGGGGGAAAAGCGGGGCGCAGCGGCTGCGCCCGACAAGGTCAGCCCAGCAGGGCGCAGTTAGGCGGCAGGCGGCATTCGATGGCCTGCGGTAACACTTCGATGCGGAAATGGCGGCCTTTGAGCGGCTCGCCGTCGAGGTTGAAGGTCATCTCATGCGGCGCGTCGATCTCGAGCCACGGCAGCGCCGCGCTGAGGATGCTGTTGCTCTCTTCGTCGTTGAACAGGGCGGCGACCAGCGCCGGCAGCAGTTCATCGGCGATCAGCAGGCGCAGCTGCAGCAGACCGTCGTTGATCAGCGCGCTGGGACACAGTTCCTGGCCGCCGCCGGCCTGTTTGCCGTTGCCGATACCGATCACCAGCGCCTCGCCCGCCCAGCGGAAGTCCGGCCCGCGGATTTCACAGCGGTCGGCCTGCAGCGTATCCATGCGCAGCAAGCCATGCACGAAGTAGGATACGCCGCCCAGTGCCGCCTTCAGCTTCTCCGGCGTTTCGGTGGTGATGCGGGTGCCGAAGCCGCCGGTGGCCATGTTGATGAAGTAGCGTTCGCCGTTGACCTTCGCCAGATCGATAGGCACCGAGCGGCCCTTGATCGCCAGCTGCAGCGCCTGTTCCGGCGAAGGGGGAATGTTGCAGGCCATGGCGAAGTCGTTGGCGGTGCCGAGCGGCAGAATACCGAGCGCCGGCCGGCCGTGCGCCGGCAACTGCACCAACGCGGCGGCCACTTCGTTGATGGTGCCGTCACCGCCGCCGGCGACGACGGTGCCGACGCCGAGCTGTGCAGCTTCCGCGACATAGCGCGCGGCGTCGCCGTGCTCCCAGGTCACGCGCACGTGCAGCGTGATTTGCTCTGCGCGCAGGCGTTTGACCGCCTGACGCAGCTCTTCGTTACCGGCGCCTTTGCCGTTGATGATAAGCAGGGCTGGGGCATGTGAGTGTTGAGGCATTGCCGATCTCCTCCGGCGGAAAACCAAGAATGCCTCAAGATAAACCAGCCGCCGCCACCAGGCCATCAGAATATTCAACTAATTCCGGTTATTTCCCGGCGTTCAGTGAATATGAAGCAAGGCGAATTTATCTGAATCTTACGCGGAAATAAGCCAGGTTTTAAAGACGGGAGGATTAATCGCTGTAGCGTTATTTATATATCGAAGCGGCGTGATTATTATTATTAAAACGGATAACGGGAATAAGTTATGGAAATAGGCGCGGCAAAAAAATAGGCGTGCCCATAAAGAAAAAGCCAGCCCAAGGGAGATTGGGCCGGCTAAGGAGGTGGTTCCTAGTATTGCTATGCAAATATTTTCGTTGTTCGTTTTAAGCAGCGTGATAGTAACCAAGCTGCGCGCACATTGATGTGATCCAATTCTAATATTTGCTAAAAATCGCCGCCGAATGGCGGCGATTCATTTTTATGCCCCGGCGCTATTTTCTTCCGCCAAATTGCGGATCAGCAACGCATAATTGAGATCGATATCCTGCGGGATCGGCAAATAAACGATATGGCCGTTGCCTGGCGCTACCTCAATCGGTTCGCCTTTCTTATTTTGCATGCTTTCGAGGGTGAACACCACGTTGCCGCCGGGCGTCATCATCTCGACGCTGTCGCCGAGCGCGAACTTATTCTTCACGTCAACTTCCGCCCAGCCATCGCGGCGCACGCCGGTGAATTCGCCGACGAACTGCTGGCGTTCGGAGAGCGAGGAGCCGTAGTCGTAATTCTGCTGCGCTTCGTGCACGTGGCGGCGCAGGAAACCCTCGGTATAGCCGCGGTGCGCCAGGCCTTCCAGCGTGGTGAGCAGGGTCGGATCGAAGGGTTTGCCGGCGGCCGCGTCGTCGATGGCGCGGCGGTAGACCTGGGCGGTGCGTGCGCAGTAGTAGAAGGACTTGGTGCGGCCTTCGATCTTCAGCGAGTGCACGCCGAGCTGCGTCAGGCGCTCCACGTGCTGGATGGCGCGCAGATCCTTGGAATTCATGATGTAGGTGCCGTGTTCGTCTTCGAAGGCGCTCATATATTCGCCTGGCTTTTGCGCTTCAGACAGCATGAACACCTTGTCGGTCGGCGCGCCGATGCCCAACGTCGGTTCGACGGTCTGCACCGGGATCGGTTCGTGCAGGTGCACGATATTGCCGGTGTCGTCCTCTTTGCCTTCCTCCGCTTTGTACTGCCAGCGGCAAGCATTGGTGCAGGTACCCTGGTTAGGATCGCGCTTGTTGATGTAGCCGGACAGCAGGCAGCGGCCGGAGTAGGCCATGCACAGCGCGCCGTGGACGAAGATCTCAAGCTCCATGTCCGGCACTTCGGCGCGGATTTCGGCAATCTCTTCCAGCGACAGCTCGCGCGAGAGGATCACGCGGGTCAGGCCCATTTGCTTCCAGAACTTCACCGTCGCCCAGTTAACGGCGTTGGCCTGCACCGACAGGTGGATGTCCATCTGCGGGAAGGCCTCGCGCACCATCATGATAAGGCCAGGATCGGACATGATCAGCGCATCCGGACCCATATCGATAACCGGCTTCAGATCGCGTAGGAAGGTTTTCAACTTGGCGTTGTGCGGGGCGATGTTCACCACCACGTAGAATTTTTTGCCCAGCGCATGGGCTTCGTTGATGCCCTGCGCCAGATTCTCGTGGTTGAACTCGTTGTTGCGCACCCGCAGGCTGTAGCGCGGCTGGCCGGCGTAAACCGCATCGGCGCCGTAGGCGAAGGCGTAACGCATGTTTTTCAGCGTTCCGGCCGGGGAGAGAAGTTCCGGTGTAAACATAGTGTGTCTCGGTCTGATTTCAGGTCAGTATACCTCTGTCTTTCGAATTGCAGCGTTGTTGGCTGCATTCGCTCACTCCAGTCACTTGATTGACCAAGTGCCTGAAGACTCACGAACTTGCCGCCTAGCTGCCGTATGAAAGCCAGTGGGTATATCGCGCCCCAGATGGCGCAGTAAAAGCGGGGGATTGTAGCCGCAGCGCGGCAAGAAATCAGCAGTTAACCGGATTTATTCAGGGGAGATTGATCCCGGTCAAACGGAAAACGCGCGGTGGCCGCCACCGCGCGGGCGAAACGGGGATCAGGCGCTCAAATCGCGGATATCGGTGGTCGGGCCGTTTTTCGTCACCGACTGGATACCGTTTTTGGCCGCGCTTTCGGAGCTGTACATTTCGCTGACGCCGATTACCTGATGGTTCTTGGCTTTCAGCACAAAATAGGGCTGATTGCTGGCGCTGTGCTTCAGTTCGTACTGCGCTTCATGCGGCGAGTTGGTCTGCACCGAGGCGATGCCGTTCTCCGCCGAGGCTTTGCTGGCATACATCTCGCTGGCCAGAATGATCTCGCCGTTACTGGCTTTCAGGTTGAAGTGGTACTGTCCGTTCTTTGCTTTTTTCAGCTCGTAATGACCGATTGCCATGGTTCTTCTCCTGTAGGTTCCGATTCGTGATGTAAGTGTAGCCAATCGCTTGAAAATCGGCGGCTAAACCTCACAGCAGCTTAGTCGAAAAAATGCGCAGTTTTTTTGCGCCGGCGCGGAGTTTTCATTCGGTGAGCCCGCCGCCGCACGGGAAGCTAAGGAAAGGCGCGATGATTGCGCAGTGCGCCGCATAACGAGGGGAACAGGGTTTCAACCCGTGAGATAGCACGTTACTGTTTGGCCGTTTCGTGAATGTGGATAAAAAATGAGCGGTACATCTTGGCATCGACACGCTACAGGCATATGCTTTGGCCTATGCCTGCTGTGGAGGTGTCTGGATGGAAAGAATCGCAAAGCTGTTTAAAAACGGCAGAAATCAGGCGGTGAGGTTACCGGTGGAATTTGAATTTGATACGGATCGTGTCTATATCCGTCGCGATCGGGAGGGCAACGTGATTTTATCCAAATATCCGGCAAAGCCGGACAGCTGGGCACCGCTGCTGAGCATTATCGCTCAAACGCCGGTGCCGCAAGAGTTTCTTGGCGTGGAGGATCGTCAGCAAGGGGTTGCAGGCCGCGATCCATTCTCAGAGGAAGAGTAGGCGATGTACATGTTTGATACCAATACCGTCAGCCACTTGTTTCGGCAGCATCCGCAGGTGCTTAACATCATGGAAAAGCACCCGCCTTCTGCAGTATGCATTTCCAGCGTAACGGAGGCGGAACTGCTTTACGGTGTCGCTAAACGGCGGAACAAGGCGTTGCAAAGCGCGGTCGAGGCCTTTCTTGCCGCGGTGACGGTCTATGCATGGGATAGCGAGGCCGCCCGCTGCTACGGTGAAATGCGGGCAAACATGGAGAGAAGGGGCAAAATCATGGGCGCGCTGGATCAACTGATCGCCGCTCACGCGCAGAGCCGTGGCGCGACGCTGGTGACCAACGATCGCGCTTTTACCCTGGTGCCCGGGTTGGCGGTTGAAGACTGGACGCGCTAATTATCCTCTAAATCCCATTCATCAGCCGGCAGGGCTCGGCTTCCCAGCGGTAGCCCACGCCGTATACCGAGCGGATAAAGGATTTTTCCCCGTCGATCAGTTCCAGCTTGCGGCGCAGGTTTTTGATGTGGCTGTCAATGGTGCGATCGGTGACCACCCGGTAGTCGTCGTACAGGTTGTTCAGCAGCTGCTCGCGAGAAAATACGTTGCCCGGCTGGCTGGCCAGCGTTTTCAGCAGGCGGAATTCCGCCGGCGTCAGATCCAGCAACTGCCCCTGATAGCTGGCCTGGAAGCGCGGTTCATCGATGTGCAGCAGGTCATCTTCCCGCGCGTTCTCCTGCGGCCGATAGCTGCGGCGCAGAATGGTTTTCACCCGTGCCACCACTTCGCGCGGGCTGTAGGGTTTGCAGATGTAATCGTCGGCGCCGATCTCCAGCCCTAACAGGCGGTCAATCTCTTCGATTTTCGCCGTCACCATCACGATGGGCACATCGCTGAAGCGGCGCAGCTCGCGGCACACCGTCAGCCCGTCGGCGCCCGGCAACATCAGGTCGAGCAAGATCAGCGCCGGTGGATGCTGGTGCACGGTCGGCACCACCTCGTTGCCGTTGGTCAGCCAGCGGGTGGCGTAGCCCGCCGCCTGCAGATAATCCACCAGCAGCTGGCCCAGCTTGGGCTCATCTTCAACAATCATGATCTGCACGGGTTGATTCTGAATGTCCATCAGGGCGCCTTATTTTTTATCGGGGTAGCAAATTCTACTGTAATGCGCACGCCGCCTAAAGGCGAATGCTCGGCGCGGATTTTCCCGTCGTGCGCTTCCACGATGTTGTGGCAGATCGCCAGCCCCAGCCCGGAACCGCCGCTGGCGCGGTTGCGTGAACCCTCCGCCCGGTAGAAACGTTCGAAAATGCGCTTCAGCTGCTGATCGCTGATGCCCGGCGCGCTGTCCTGCCAGTAGAGGATCTGGCGCCCCGGCTGCAGCTCGGCGCCGATCTCCAGCCGGCCGCCGGCGTCGGTGTAACGCAGGCTGTTTTCCAACAGGTTATTGAACAGCTGGTTCAGGCGATCGGGATCGCCGAACAGCGGCGCCTGGGCCGGCAGATGGGTGACGATCTCCAGCCCTTTGGCGCGGAAGCGTTCGCGGAAGGCGGCGACGGCGATCTGCACCAGGTGCACGCAGTCCACCGACGACTTGCGATAGGCCAGCGCGCCGAGATCGGAGAGCGACAGCTGATGCAGATCGTCGACCAGTTTGGTCAAGGTGGATACCTCGGCCTGTAGCGAGCTGAGCGACGCCGGCGTCGGCTGGCGCACGCCGTCCTGCAGCGCTTCCAGTTCGCCGCGCAGCACCGCCAGCGGCGTGCGCAACTCATGCGATACGTCGGCCATAAAGGCGCGGCGCATCTGTTCGTTTTTTTCCAGCGAGGTGGCCAACTGGTTGAAGTCGTGCGCCAGCCGGCCCAGTTCATCCTGGCTGCTGACCGCCACGCGGGTGGTGAAATCGCCCGCCGCCAGGCGGTGGGTGCCGGCCACCAGGCGCTTGACCGGAGCCAGCATGCCGCGCGACAGCAACCAGGTCACCGCCGCCGCCAACAGGGTGGAGAGCGCGACGATAATCCAACTGGTGCGCCGCTGCTGGCGATCGAAGTTGATGTCGGTATTGCGCGTCAGACGCTCGACCGGGGTGGTGAGCACCCAGCCGACGATCTCGTTGTTGTAGCGGATTGGGTGGCGTGGCCCCTCCTTCGGCAAGGGGCCCGAATGCCCGACCAAGCGATTGAACTGGCTGTCCACCACCCAAAACTGGGTGCGCCAGCCCTTGGGCGGCAGATTGTGACTGCTGTCGCTATTTTGCTCGAACGAACGCATGATTTGGTAGACCACCTGATCGTTGTTGCGCAGGAATATCCAGTTGCCATGATGGCTGTACTGTTCCTCCAGCGCTTCGCTCAGCATGTTGATGCGCTGCTCGTTGCTGCTCTTGATGTAATCGATAAAGCCGCGCTCAAAGCTGACGCGCACCCCCCAATGCATGGTGATCAACACCAGCATGCAGGTAGCGAAAATGGCCAGGAACAGTTTCCCGGTAATGCCTATCCTCATTGCAACCTCGTTGAGCCGGTACCCGGCTCTTTGGTCAGCGTGCGGTTGGGCGCGCTATCGGCCGGCACGCGCGCGAAGGCCAGCGCGGGCAGAGCGATAATCAACGCCATACAGCAGTAACTGTAAATAAATGCGCCGTGAATGGCCGGGCTATCGGCCACCACCTGATGATGGGCGAAGCTGCCGATCAAGATGCCGGCGACGCTGACGCCAAGGCTCATCGACAGCTGCATGACCATCGACAACAGGCTGTTGCCGCTGCTGGCCAGCCGGTCCGGCAGATCTTTCAGCGTCAGGGTGTTCATCGCCGAGAAGCGCAGTGAGTTGACCATCCCCTGTAAAAACAGAACCACCGGCAGCAGCCACAGCCAGCCGAGCATCGCCGCCAGCAGGAAGCTCAGGCTGACCAGCGCCAGCAGCAGCGTGGCGGCCACCAGCACGTTGCGATAGCCGAAGCGGTTGACCACCTGCACCACGATGCGCTTCATGCCCATGCTGCCGATGATCATCGGGATCATCATCAGCCCGGCGTGGAACGGCGTAAAGCCCATGCCCACCTGCAGAAACAGCGGCGTCATGAACGGCAGCATGCCGCTGCCGATGCGCCCCAGCAGGCTGGCCAGCAGCCCGATCTTGTAAGTCGGGGTGCGCAGCAGCCGCAGTGAGAACAGGGCGCGGCTATTGCCGTAGGCATGCCAAACATACCCCAACAGCGCCGCCACGCCCAGCGCCACCAGACCGGCGATGGCGCCGCCGGAGAGCCCCATGCCTTTGTGGCCGTCGAGCGCCAGCGTCAGCGACGCCATGCCGATCGCCAGCAGGATAAAGCCGCTGAGATCGAAGCGGCGGGTCTGCATTTGGTAGTTGGGCATCAGCAGCAGCGTGGCGATGGCGCCCACGATGCCCACCGGAATGTTGATCAGGAAAATCCAATGCCAGCTGGCGTATTGCACCAGAAAGCCACCCAGCGCCGGCCCCATCAGCGGGCCGATCTGGCCCGGCAGCGTCACGAAGGTCATCGCCGCCATGTACTGCTCGCGCGGCACGATCTTCATCACCGTCAGGCGCCCGACCGGCACCATCATCGCGCCGCCGATGCCCTGAATCACGCGCGAGGCGATCAGCTCGTTCAGGGTTTCCGAACGGGCGCAGAGGAGGGAGCCGAGGGTGAACAGCAGGATGGCGCTGAAAAACACCCGCTGTACGCCGACCTTGTCCGCCAGCCAGCCGCTGGCCGGCAGCGTCACCGCCACCGTCAGCACATAGGAGACGATCACCGACTGCATGCGCAGCGGGTTCTCCCCCAGGCTGGCGGCCATCGAGGGCAGGGCGGTGTTGACGATAGTGGTATCCAGCGTCTGCATAAAGAAGCCGAATGCCACTATCCAGAGTTGCCAGCGTACCGTGGCGGCGTGTTTCATCAGCATCGGTCGGCCATTAATGGGGCAGCGGGGCCAGTTGCTTGTTGCGGCGGAACTTCGCCTGCAGCCGGTCGAAGTAAAGGTAGACCACCGGGGTGGTGTACAGCGTCAGCAGCTGGCTCATCACCAGGCCACCGGCGATGGTGATGCCGAGCGGCTGGCGCAGCTCCGCGCCGTCGCCGCTGGTCAGCACCAGCGGCAGCGCGCCGAACAACGCCGCCAGCGTGGTCATCATGATCGGCCGGAACCGCAGCAGGCTGGCCTGGAAAATCGCCTCGCGGGCGCTGATGCCGCCGTTGCGCTGCGCCTCGAGCGCGAAGTCGACCATCATGATGGCGTTTTTCTTCACGATGCCGATCAACAGCATGATGCCTATCAGCGCGATCAGGCTGAACGGCGCGCCGAACAGCTCGAGCGCCAGCAGCGCCCCCACGCCGGCGGAAGGCAGCGTGGAAAGGATGGTCAGCGGATGGATATAGCTCTCATACAGCACGCCGAGCACGATATACACCGTGGCGATCGCCGCCAGGATCAGGATGAGCTGCGACTTCAGGGTGTCCTGGAACACCTGGGCGGTGCCGGCGAACGCGCCGCGCACCGTGGACGGCACGCCGAGCTGAGTCATGGTGCGCTCTACCGCAGCGGTGGCGTCCGACAGGCTGCCGCCGTCCGGCAGGTTAAAGGAGATGGTCGAGGCGGCGGACAGCCCCTGATGGTTGACCGACAGCGGCGCGTTGGCCGGCCGCCAACTGGCGAAGTAGGAGAGCGGTATCGCCTTGCCTTCGTTGTTGATGATGAACATTTTGTCCAGCGAGCTCACGTCCTGGGTGTAGGGCGGCGCCACTTCCATCACGACTTTGTATTGGTTGAGCGGTTGATAGATGGTCGAAATCTGCCGCTGGCCGAAGGCGTTGTTCAGCAGGTTGTTAGCGTCGGATACCGAAATGCCGAGGCGCGCCATGGTTTCGCGATCGTAGACCAAATCCATTTCCGAGCCTTTATCCTGCTGATCCGAGTTGACGTCCGCCAGCTCGGGCAATGCGGCCAGCGCGGTGCGGATCTTCGGCTCCCATTCGCGCAGCGCGGCGAGATCGTCCGCCAGCAGCGTATATTGGTAGCTGGCGTTGGCCTGCCGGCCGCCGACGCGGATATCCTGCACCGCCATCAGAAACAGGCTGGCACCCGGTTCTTTGGCCAGGCGAGCGCGCAGGCGGGCGATCACTTTCTGCGCGTCGTCGCTGCGTACCGACAGGGGTTTCAGTGAGATGAACATCGAACCACTGTTGGTGCGCGAGCCGCCGGTAAAACCGGTGACGTTTTCCACGTCCGGATCTTCGCGCACGATTTTCATGAAGTCTTCCAGTTTGCCGCGCATCGCCTGGAACGAAATGCTTTGGTCGGCCTGGATAAAGCCCATCAGGCGCCCGGTATCCTGTTCCGGGAAGAAGGTTTTCGGGATGCTGATATACAGCCAGACGTTGAGCGCAAGGGTGGCGAGGAACACCGCCAGCACCCAGCGCGAGTGGCCGAGCACCCAGTTCAGCGAGCGTCCGTAGCCCTGCTGCAGCGCCAGCAGCATTTTGCCGAAGCCGCGCGCCCGCCGCTGCGAACGCGGCGGCTGGTGGCGCAGCAGGTAGGCGCACATCATCGGCGTGAGCGTCAGCGAGACGATGAGCGACAGCCCGATCGATACCGACAGGGTGACGGCGAACTCGCGGAACAGGCGCCCCGGCAGGCCTTCCATCAACAGCAGTGGGATAAACACCGCCACCAGCGAAACGCTCATCGACAGCACGGTGAAGCCGACTTCCCGCGCGCCCAGCAGCGCGGCGTTGATCGGTTTCATGCCGGCCTCGACGTGGCGGGAAATGTTTTCCAGCACCACGATGGCGTCGTCCACCACAAAGCCGGTGGCGATGGTCAGCGCCATCAGCGACAGGTTATTGAGGCTGAACCCGCACAGATACATGGCGGCGAACGAGCCGATCAGCGACACCGGCACGGCGACCGCCGGGATTAGCGTGGCGCGCCCGGAGCGCAGGAAGATGAACACCACCAGGATCACCAACCCGATGGCGATCGCCAGCGACTGTTCGACCTCGGCCAGCGACGCGCGAATGGTCGGCGAACGATCCTGCGCGACGTTGAGTTTTATCGAGGCCGGGATATTTTCCTGCAGGGCGGGCAGCTCGGCGCGAATGCGATCGACGGTTTCGATGATGTTGGCGTCCGGCGCACGGCTGATGGCCAGAATGATCGCCGGTTTGGCGTCGGTCATCCCGGCGTTGCGCACGTCTTGCACCGAGTCTTTAACCTCGGCCACGTCGGCTAAACGCACCGCCGAGCCGTTGTTGTAATGAATGATCAGTGGACGGTAGGCATCGGCGGTTTTCAGCGCATCGTTGGCCTGGATCTGCCAGCGCTGCTGCGGGTTTTCCACGGCGCCCTGCGGGCGGCGCACGTTGGCGTTGGCGATGGCTTGCCGTACGGTATCCAGCGACACGCCCTGATTGAACAGCGCCGAAGGGTTCAGCTCGACCCGCACCGCCGGCAGCGAGCTGCCGCCCACGGAAACGTCGCCGACGCCCTCGGTCTGGCTGATCTTCTGCGCCAACTGGGTGGAGGCGAAATCGTACAGCTGCCCCTGGCTGTAGGTGTCCGAGGTCAGCGTCAGGATCATGATCGGCGCGTCGGAAGGGTTGACCTTGCGGTAGCTGGGGCGGCTCGGCATGCCGGTCGGCAGCAGGCTTTGTGCGGCGTTGATCGCCGCCTGCACATCGCGCGCGGCGCCGTTGATGTCGCGATCGAGATCGAACTGCAAAATGACCCGGGTACTGCCGAGCGAACTCATCGAGGTCATTTCGTTAACCCCGGCGATGCGGCCCAGCGCGCGCTCCAGTGGCGTCGCCACCGAGGATGCCATGGTTTCCGGCGAGGCGCCCGGCAGCGACGCGCTGATCGAAATCACCGGAAAGTCCACCTGCGGCAGCGGCGACACCGGCAGCAGGCGAAAGCCGATCGCGCCGCTGATGGCGATGGCCAGCGTCAGCAGGGTGGTGGCCACCGGCCGGTGAATGAACAGGGCGAAGAATTTCACGGCAGCTCCTGCGTATCCGGCTGGCGATGCGTGTTGCGCGCCAGTTTGTCAAACAGCAGGTAGATCACCGGCGTGGTGAACAGCGTCAGGATCTGGCTCATGATCAAACCGCCGACCATACAGACGCCAAGCGGATGCCGCAGCTCCGCGCCGACGCCGGTGCTCAGCATCAGCGGCAGCGCGCCGAGCAAGGCCGCCAGCGTGGTCATCAGGATCGGCCTAAAACGCAGCAGGCAGGCCTGATAGATGGCGTCGCGCGGCGATAAACCCTGTTCGCGTTCTGCCGCCAGCGCGAAGTCGATCATCATGATGGCGTTCTTCTTCACGATGCCGATCAGCAGGATGATGCCGATGATGGCGATCACGTCCAGCTCGCTGCCGGCCATCATGAGCGCGAGCAGCGCGCCGACCCCGGCGGTCGGCAGGGTAGAGAGGATGGTGACCGGATGAATGAAGCTTTCATACAGCACGCCCAGCACGATGTACATCGCCACCACCGCCGCCAAAATCAGCCACAGCGTGCTGCCGAGCGCCGCCTGGAAGGCCAGGGTCGCTCCCTGGAATTGGGTGGTGATGTCCCTTGGCATGTTGAGATTTTTTTCCGCCTGGGTGACCGCGTCCACCGCCTCGCCGAGCGAGTAGCCGTCGGCGACGTTGAACGAAACGGTGGCTGACGGGAACTGATCGAGATGGTTGACCGACAGCGGGCCGAAGCGCTCTTCGATTTTGGCGATGGCGCTCAGCGGTACCACGGCGCCGTCGTTGCCGCTCAGACGGATCTCATTGAGCGCCGCCAGCCCCGGCGTCGCGCTGACGTCGTGCTCCAGCACCACGCGGTATTGGTTGGCCTGAGTGTAGATGGTGGAGATCAGGCGCTGGCCGAACGCGTTGTACAGCGCATTGTCCACGTCGCTCATGGTGACGCCAAGGCGGGAGGCCGAATCGCGATCGACGTTGACGTAGGCCACCAGCCCCTGATCCTGCCAGTCGCTGGTGACGTCCGCCAACTGCGGGGTTTGCTTCAGCTCATCCATCAGCTGCGGCACCCACAGGCTGAGATCGTCCAGCGACATCGCCTGCAGGGTGAATTGGTACTGGGTGCGGCTGACTTGGGTATCGATGGTCAGATCCTGCACCGGCTGCAGATACAGCTTCACGCCGGGGAACTGCGCCGTTTGCTGCTGCAGGCGGTTGATGATCGCCGGAATGCGGTCGCTGCGTTCGCTCAGCGGCTTCAGGTTGATCTGCAGCCGGCCGCTGTTGAGCGTGGCGTTGCTGCCGTCGATGCCGACGAACGACGTCAGGCTCTCCACCGCCGGATCTTTGAGGATCTGCGCCGCGACCTGCTGCTGGCGCTCGGCCATATTGCTGAACGAGACGCTCTGCGGCGCCTCCAGCGTGCCCTGAATGATGCCGTTGTCCTGCACCGGGAAGAAACCTTTCGGGATCAGCAGGTACAGCAATACCGTCAGCGCCAGGGTGCCCACGGCCACGCCGAGCGTCAGCCAGGGATGGTTAAGCACCGTTTTCAACCACTTGCCGTATTGCGCGATCACCCGGTCGAAAAAGCGTTCGGAGGCGGCGGAAAAACGGTTCTGCTTGCGCAGCGATTCGTGGCTGAGCATGCGTGCGCACATCATCGGCGTCAGCGTCAGCGACACCACGGCGGAGATCAATATCGCCACCGCCAGCGTGACGGCGAACTCGCGGAACAGGCGGCCGACGATGTCGCCCATGAACAGCAGCGGGATCAGCACCGCCACCAGCGAGAAGGTCAGCGAGATGATGGTGAAGCCGATCTCGCCGGCGCCTTTCAGTGCGGCGTCGAGCGGTTTTTCCCCTTTCTCGATATAGCGCGAGATGTTCTCGATCACCACGATGGCGTCGTCCACCACGAAGCCGGTGGCGATGGTCAGCGCCATCAGCGTCAGGTTGTTGATGGAGAAGCCGAGGAAGTACATGGCGGCGAAGGTGCCGACCAGCGACAGCGGCACCGCCACGCTGGGGATAATGGTCGCCGGCACGTTGCGCAGGAACACGTAGATCACCATCACCACCAGCGCGATCGCCAGCAGCAGCTCGAACTGCACGTCGCTGACCGAGGCGCGGATGGTGGTGGTGCGATCGGTCAACACCTTGACGTCGACCGACTTGGGCAGGCTTTTAATCAGCGTCGGCAGCATTTCGCGGATGCTGTCGGCGGTGGTGATGACGTTGACGCCGGGCTGGCGTTGGATGTTCAGCACGATCGCCTGTTGCTTGTTGGCCCAGGCCGCCAGCCGGGTGTTTTCCGCCCCTTGTTCAATGGTGGCGATATCCTGCAGGCGGATCGCCGCGCCGTTCTGATAGGCGACGATCAGCTGACGATAGTCGTCGGCAGATTTCATTTGGTCGTTGGCGGACAGGGTGACCGATCGGGTCGGGCCGTCAAGGCTGCCTTTCGCCGAGTTGACGTTGGCGTTGCTGATGGCGGCGCGGATGTTTTCACTGTTCAGGCCATAGGCGGCGACCGCCGCGGCGTTCAATTTTACGCGCACCGCCGGGCGTTGGCCGCCGGCCAGCGTCACCAGGCCGACGCCGGTCACCTGAGAAATTTTTTGCGCCACGCGGGTTTCCACCATGTCTTCCACCTGCGTCATCGGCATGGCGGTGGAGGTCACGGCCAGCGTCAGGATCGGCGGATCGGCGGGGTTAACCTTGCTGTAGATCGGCGGGTAGGGCAGATCGGTCGGCAGCAGGTTGGTGGCGGAGTTAATCGCCGCCTGCACTTCCTGCTCCGCGACGTCGAGCGGCAGCGCCAACTGGAACTGCAGGGTGACCACCGAGGCGCCGCCGGAGCTTTGCGACGCCATTTGCTTCAGGCCGGACATCTGGCCGAACTGGCGTTCCAGCGGCGCGGTAATGGCGGAGGTCACCACGTCCGGGCTGGCGCCGGGGTACAGCGTCACCACCTGGATGGTGGGGTAATCCACCTCCGGCAGGGCGGACACTGGCAGCGCGCGATAGCCGATAATCCCCGCCAGCAATATCGCCATCATCAGCAACGTGGTGGCGACCGGACGCAGAATAAACAGGCGGGACGGACCGCCGCCGGCGTTGGGAGGCATCACCTGCATCAGGACTTCCTCTGAACGTCAGGTTCGCGCTTGGCGTTGGCCGCCGCCGGCGCTTCGCTCGGCGCGAGCACTTCTACCTGCATGCCATCGGTCAGGCGATCGATGCCGTCGGTCACCACCCGATCGCCGGCGTTGAGGCCGGCGCTGATCACCACCTGCCGGCTGTCCTGCACGCCGGCGGTGACCCGATGTTTGCTGACCTTGTTGTCTTCACCGAGCGTCCAGACGAAGTTGCCCTCGTTGCCCATCTGCAGCGCGGCGGTCGGGATCACCACCGCATCGTGCAGGGTATCCACCTGCAGCCGCGCGTTGACGAACTGGTTGGGGAACAGCGCGTCATCTTCGTTGGTGAAGCGCGCTTTCAGCTTGATGGTGCCGGTGGTGGTATCAATTTGGTTGTCCAGGCTCAGCAGCGAACCGGTCGTCAGCTTGTTCTGGTTGGTGCGGTCCCAGGCTTCGACGCTCACCGGCCCGGCTTTTTGCGCCTTGAGCAGATCGGCGATGTTGCCTTCGGGCAGCGTGAACACCACGTCGATCGGGTGCGTCTGCGTGATCACCACCAGACCGGTGGTGCTGCCGCTGGTGACATAGTTGCCGACGTCGACCAGTTTCAGGCCGACGCGGCCGTCGATTGGCGCAGTGATGCGGCTGTAGGTGATCTGCAGTTTGGCGCTGTCGACCGCGCCCTGATCGGCCTTGATCGCGCCTTCGGTCTGCTGCACCAGCGAGGCCTGCGTATCCAGCTCCTGGCGGGAAACCAGATTGGTTTTCACCAGTTGTTGATAGCGCGCCAGGTCGCGCCGGGCGTTGGCCAGCGTGGCCTGATCTTTTGCCAACTGCCCCTGAGCCTGGGTCAACTGAACCTGGAACGGCCGGGGATCGATTTCCGCCAGCAGATCGCCGGCTTTGACCTGCTGGCCTTCGGTAAAGTGGATCGCCATCAGTTGGCCATCGACCCGGCTGGTGACGGTCACGGTATTGGCGGCGGTGGCGGTGCCCAAGCCGGAAAGATAGCGTGGCACCGTCTGGCGGGTGGCGGTCGCCACCTGCACCGGCGACATCGGCGCGCCGCGTCTGCCGCCCGCGGCGCGGCCGGCTCCCGTTTTACCGGCGGCCTGGTGCGCACCCGGCGTCGTCCCGGCGGTCGGTTGGGCGGCGCTGAAATGGCGCCAGGCCAGAACGGCGACGATGATCGCAATCGCCGCAACCAGCAGGCGCAGCAGCAGGGAACGACGTTGGGGTTTTGCATTCATGGTGGTGAAAATTCTCTCCAAAAGGCAGGGGCGCGGGCACTCATTGCCACAAAAATGACACTCCTTACAGGATACTAGTTTAGCCAGCGAAGACGGCATAAAAATGAAGGAAATATGGAGGAACCGTCAGCATTGTCTTAATAAGTGGGTGATTTGAGCGTGCTATGTTTATAAGTGATTTATTCCGACTTATAGCCAATACGTTTTAACGATTTCCTGTATTTGGCGCTAATAATTAACAGGCAAATCATTTAACCCATGGAGTCTTTGTCATGAGCAAGAAACAACTGGGCCGTTCGGGCATTCAGGTGCCGGCGTTGACCTTTGGCGGCAACGTGTTCGGCTGGACGGCGGATCAGGCGACCTCTTTCAGCCTGCTGGATGCGCTGGTGGACAATCAACTTAACTTTATCGATACCGCCGATGTCTATTCCAGCTGGGTGCCGGGCAACCGGGGCGGCGAATCGGAAACCGTCATCGGCGAATGGCTCAAGAAGAGCGGCAAGCGCGACCAGGTGATCATCGCCACCAAGGTGGGCAAACCGATGGGCGAAGGCAAACAGGGGCTGTCGCCGCGCTATATTCAGCAGGCGGTGGAGGACTCGCTGCGCCGCCTGCAAACCGACTACATCGACCTCTATCAGTCGCACGACGACGACCGCGATACGCCGTTGGAAGAGACGTTGGCGGCGTTCGATGCGCTGATTAAGGCCGGCAAGGTGCGGGCGATCGGCGCCTCCAACTATCAGGCGGACCGTCTGGAAGAGGCGCTGCGGGTGAGCGAAAGCAACGGGCTGGCGCGTTACGAAACCCTGCAGCCGGAATATAACCTGTACGCGCGTGAAGGCTATGAAGCCGAGTTGGAAGGCGTGGCGCAGCGCCATGGGCTCGGGGTGATCAACTTCTTCGCGCTGGCCAGCGGCTTCCTGACCGGCAAATACCGCAGCAAAGCGGACGAGGGCAAAAGCCAGCGCGGCGATCGCATCGTCGAACGCTACCTTAACCCGCGCGGTTTCCGCATTCTGGCGGCGCTGGATCAGGTGGCCGGCAAGCACGGCACCTCCCCGGCACAGGTCTCGCTGGCCTGGCTGATTGCGCGCCCGAGCATCACCGCGCCGATCGTCAGTGCTACCTCGTTGCCGCAGCTGGATGAGTTGGTCAGCGCCACCCGCCTGACGCTGGATGCGGACGACATCCAGGCGCTGAACCACGCCAGCGCCGAGTAGGGGATGTTACCCGGCGGCGATTTTGCTCTATGCTGAAGGGGTCAACATGGCCCATTCAGGAACCCGCAATGTCTGGTGATATCATTAACGACCTCGCGACGCTGGAACAGCTTTACGGCAAACCCGCCGCGCCCTCGGTTTTTAAAGAAGTCAGCTATATCCACCCGGCGTACCGCCCGTTTATCGAGGCGGCGCCGTTTGCCGCCCTCTCGACGGTCGGCCCGGACGGCATGGATGTCTCCCCGCGCGGCGATCCGGCCGGTTTTATCCATATCGAAGACGAGAAAACCCTGCTGCTGCCGGACCGGCGCGGCAATAACCGCATCGACAGCCTGCGCAATATCCTGCACGACAACCGGGTGGCGCTGCTGCTGCTGATCCCCGGCATCGGCGAAACGCTGCGGATTAACGGGCGGGCGGATATCGTGGTGGCGCCGGCGGTGCTGCAGCGCTTCGCCCACCGCAACCAGCTGCCGCGTTCGGTGCTGCGCATTCGGGTAGAGGCGGTGTTCTTTCAGTGCAGCCGGGCGATCTTGCGTTCGGGACTCTGGGAAGAGGGTAGCCGCCTCGAACGTTCGGCGCTGCCCAGCCCCGGCCATATTTTGGCCGCGGTGAGCCAAACGCGCTTCGACGGTGAGGAGTACGACAGCGCGCTGCCGCAGCGACTGAAGGATACGCTGTATTAATCGCCGTGGCGTTCGCGCCACCTTTGTCGGTTCAGCCGGTACAAGACGTGCTTTTGCAGCGGATGGCCCGCCGGCAGCCGTGGATGCATGAAGGTTTCGCCGTCAAACTGCATGCCGATGCGCGTCATCACCCGGCGCGACGGCTGATTCTCTTCGGTGGTGAAGGACACCACTTCCGGCAAGTGAAGCGTGTCGAAGGCGCACGCCAGCGCCGCGCGCGCCGCTTCAGCGGCGTAGCCGTTGCCCCAGTGGGCCGCCGCCAGCCGCCAGCCAATCTCCACGCAGGGGGAGCAAGGCAGATCGTCGCCCGGCCGCGCCAGCCCGACAAACCCGATAAAGGGCGCACCGTTTTTCACTTCCACCGCCCACAGCCCCCAGCCGTGTTGTTCCATGAATGCGCGGATGCGTTCGGCCTGCGCGCGACTTTCCTCGGCCGTCATCGTCGCCGGGAAATAACGCATCACCTGCGGATCGGCGTTAAGCGCGGCGAAGGCCGGCAGGTCGTCGTCGCGCCAGAGGCGCAGCCGCAGCCTGGCGCTGTCGAGGGTAAGGATGGTTGACATGATGCATAGCCTCCAATGAACAAGGGCGCGGCGAGCCGCGCCCTTGGGCCGTCAACGGAACAGCGTTTGCGCCCAGCGCGCCAGCCCGGCGGTGACCGAGCCGAAGTCGTTGCCGCCGACGATCGGAATGCCCGGCAACTGCTGTTGCAGCGCGGCGCGCAGCAGGGGGGAGCGCGCGCTGCCGCCGGTCAGGTAGATCACCTGCGGCGCGGTCTGGCTGCTGGCCAGCGCGGCGCTGACCTGCTCCTGAATGCGCATCAACGGCTGCGAGATGGCGTCGGCGAGCTGAGCCTGGCTAATGCTCTCCGCCAGATCGGCCTGCACGAAATTGAGCGGCGCGCTGATGGCCGTTTGACCGGACAGGGCTATCTTACTCTCTTCGGCCGCACGCACCAGTCGGTAGCTCAGGCGCTGCTGATACACTTTCAGCAGGCGTTTGACCTTTTCCGGCTCCGCCGCGTCGAGGATCAGATCGCGTAGCACGCGGCCGTTGGCGGCGCTGTAGAAGTCGTTTTGCGCCGGCACGTCGTTGGTCGCCACCGCGTTCCAGTAAGGCAGCGCCGGCAGGGCGATGCCTTTCGCGGTTTCACCGCCCAGGCCGAACAGGGGCATCAGCTGTTTGAAGGCCAGCATGATGTCCAGATCGTTACCGCCGACCCGGCAGCCGCTGTGGCCCAGCAGGCTCTGCTGGCGATCGGCGCGGTCGCGCCACTGCGGCCCCATCAGCAGTACCGAGCAGTCGGTGGTGCCGCCGCCGATGTCTACCACCAGCACGGTTTGCTCTTCGTTCAGCGTTGCCTCGAAGTCCAGCCCAGCCGCGACCGGCTCGAACTGGAATTCAATGGCTTTGAAACCGGCGCGTTCGGCGGCGCGCTGCAAAATGCCCTGCGCCTGCCGGTTGGCCTCTTCGCCGCCGATGCCCTGGAAGTTGATCGGCCGGCCGATCACCGCCTGCTCGATACCGGTCTGCAGCACGTTTTCCGCCTGGCGTTTGATGTGGAACATCATGGCGCACACCAGGTCTTCGAACAGGGCGATCTGCTGCGGCTTCAGGCCGTTGGCGCCGAGGAAGGATTTCGGCGAGCGCACGAAGTACACCTCTTCCGGATCTTCCATGTAGTGCGCCAGCGCCTGCAGGCCGAACAGCACGCTGTCGCCGTTGACCGGAATGTCTTCTTCGCGGTTGTAACTGATGGCGCGGCGCAGCAGCTGCTGGTTTTCTTCGCTGCCGGTCGGCACCTGCCAGTGGCGGTGCAGGCATTCGCTCACCGCTTCGCGGGTCGGCGCGCACAGCATCGAAGGCAGATACGGTTCGTTGTTTTCCAGCGTCAACAGCTCGGGGCCGTGGTCGCGCATCACCGCGACGGAACAGTTGGCTGTCCCGTAGTCGAATCCAATAAACATCTCTTTTTTGTCCCCATGCCAATGAAGGGGGGCGACTTTACCCGAGACGGAGCCGGCGGGCAATGCGCCGATGCGCGAGTGTCGAAAAATTTAGCGGGCGCGGCGGCGGCGTGCTTAACTTAATGTCCGAATTCCGCACGTCAGCGCGCCAGCCGAGCCCCATAATGCAGAAAAAACCGAACCCGAGCGTTGCCATGAATACCCAACAGCAAGCGTTGTACGACGCGCTGCGCGCGCGTGACCGCAAATTCGACGGCCGCTTTTTCGTCGGCGTCTCTTCCACCGGCATTTATTGCCGCCCGGTGTGCAGCGCCCGCACGCCGAAGCTGGAAAACTGCACCTTCTATCCGAGCGCGGCGGCAGCCGAGCTGGCGGGCTTTCGCCCCTGCCTTAAATGTCGGCCGGAACTGGCACCCGGCCTGGCGCTGATCGATCTGGGCAACCGCTATGCGCAGGTGGCGGTACAGCTCATTGAGCAGGGTTATCTGTCCGAACACAGCTGCGAAGCGCTGGCGGCGCGGCTGGGCATTTCCGATCGCCACCTGCGGCGCATCTTCGCCGAACAGTTTGGCGCTTCGCCGATCGATTACGCGCAGTCGCATCGGCTGCTGCAGGCCAAACGCCTGCTGGCGGATACCGACCTGCCGCTCAGCGAGGTGGCGTTCGCCGCCGGTTTCGGCAGCCTGCGGCGTTTCAACGAGCTGTTCAAGGCGCGCTATCGCCTGATTCCGTCGGCGCTGCGCAGCGGCGGCGCGCGCGGTGAACGGGCGGCCGCCAGCGGCCTGGTGTTTCACCTGGGTTATCGGCCGCCCTATGACTGGGATCGCATGCTGAACTTCTTGCAGGCGCGCGCCGTGCAGGGCGTCGAGCGGGTCGAGGGCCGGTGCTATCTGCGTTCGATCGCCGTCAACCAGGGCGGTATGGAGTATTGCGGCTGGCTCAGCGTGCAGCCGGAAGAAGCGCGCAACCGGGTCAGGGTCGAGATCGCGCCGGCGCTCAGTTTGGTGACGACGGAGGTGCTGCGCCGCGTACGCTTGCTGTTCGATTTGGACGCCGCGCCGGATCGCATCAATGAGGCGCTGGGTTCGCTGGCGGCCGATGCGCCGGGGCTGCGCCTGCCGGGCTGCGTGAACAGCTTCGAGCAGGCGGCGCGTGCGGTGCTGGGCCAGTTGGTCAGCGTGAAAATGGCGGCAACCTTCGCCGGGCGGATGGCCGAACGTTGGGGAGAACCGCTGGCGGCGCCGCACGAGGGCATCACCCATGTTTTCCCCACCGCAGAACGGGTGGCACAGCTGCAGCCCGAAGCACTGCGCCCGCTCGGGGTGCAGCTGAAGCGCGCGGCGGCGCTGATCGAGATCGCCCGGGCGCTGGGCGAAGGGCGGCTGCAGCTCGATAACGTGCTGGATATCGAACAGGGCATCAAGGCGCTGACCGCGCTGCCGGGTATCGGCAACTGGACCGCCAGCTATATCGCGATGCGCGCCTGGTCGTGGCCGGATGTGTTCCTGGCCGGCGACTACCTGATCAAACAGCGTTTTCCCGGCATGACGCCGCGCCAGATCGAACGCTACGCCGAACGTTGGCGCCCGTGGCGTTCTTACGCCACGCTGCATCTGTGGCACAACGGCGGCTGGGCGCCGGAAGGGGAGATTTGAGCATTCGGCCTAGCGGGGAGACTCGATCAGCTGCAACAGGCGGCTCATGCCCTCGCGCATCAGGAACGCCAGCAGCTTTTCCCGCTCGGCCGGCGTCAGGTGGTAGTAATACTCGATCCAGACCCGTATCGGATCCTGGCGTTTGACGTCGTAGTCCGGATGGTCTGCCTCGCGCAAGGCCGACAGGCTGCGCGCGCCGTACGGCAAGCTGTCGATATGGTATTCCAGCGCTTTGCCCTGCACGCCGCTGCGACGGCGGCTGAGCCAGCCTTCGCGTCGGGCCATCAAATTGACCCCTTGCGGGGTTGAAGGCAACCCCGCCTTGCCCATCAGTTCCCTGGCGGAAAACCATTTCTTTTCCATAGTCCCTTATCCCTGAGCCATCACATGTCGAGGAAAATCAACGTATACGCTGATGTTCGCATGGGAGTTTCATCTTACTTAATCGTTTAAGCTTCAGGTGTTATTTATATCACTAATCTCGTATGGGTTAACACAATGTGAATAACGGGAGTGCGGCGCCGCCCGCGAGACGGCGCCGGTAAGGGGGAGGGGTTAGCGAATGCCGAAGTAGCCGTCGCTGAGCAATACCGCCAGCGGTTGCTCCAGCGCTACCTGATCGCCATCCGCCAGATCGATGCCGATATCGCGCAGCGCCTGCAGCGTCACCGGCTGGTGTGCCGGCCCGGCGAGCGTCTGCGCCTTGATCCGATGCGCCGCGCCGTTGAGCATCGAGACCATCAATTCATCCATCTGGTTGCAGTGCACGTTGGTGATAAAGCGTTCATCGACGCGAATGATGTCTATTTTCTGATCGCCCAACTCATCGAAGGCATTGATGTTATGCCCGAAGCCATTGACGATCAGCCGGCAGCCCAACTGCTGCAGTTCGCGAAGACACGCCCGGCACTGCGCGGCGTGTTCCAGCACCACGGTCTCATCGACGCTAAACAGCAGTGCCCGTGGCGGCAGCGAGGAAGCGCGCACCGTTTCCGTTAGCTCGCGCTGGAAGTCGGTGTTCAGCAGGCTGTCGGTGGCCAGCGGCAACGCGAGCGACAGCCCCTTGCGTTTGATGTCGTCGGCGCAGCGTACCAGCAGCTGCGTCACCATCCACCGGTCGATGTCCGGCATCAGGCCATACAGCTGCGCGGCGGCGATGAACGCCTCGTGCGGCAGCGGCCGATCGTCCGGCGCCATCACCTGCAGTTTCACCTGGTGGAAAGCGGCCGACAGCGGCGTCGCCGGCGGCGCGACCGCGCGGGTCAGCAGCCGCAGCTGCCCCTCGCCGATGATCGTCTGTACCTCCTGTGGGCTCAGTAATTCATGCTGCCGCTCCAACAGCTGTTTTTGCCGTGCTTCATACAGATACACCTGGCCGCGCCCGTGGTGCTTGGCGGTGTAGCAGGCGATGTCGGCCTGGGCCAGCAGTTCGCTGCTTTTGGCGTCGCCGCCGATGCGCGTGATGCCGGCGCTGGCGCCGACGCGGTAAATTTTCCCTTCCCAGTAGAACGGGTGTTGGCTGATTTGGTTGACCACCTGTTGCATCAGCGATTTGGCCTGCTCCAGCCGGCAGTCGAACAGGATCAGGCCGAACTCGTCGCCGCCCAGCCGGGCCAGGCAGTCGCTGTTGCGCAGATGGTGACGCATCAGTTGGGCGATGTCCCGCAGCAAGGCATCGCCCGCCGCGTGGCCGGCGGTGTCGTTCACCGCCTTGAACCGATCCAGATCGAGGAACACCAGCGAATGCGGCGGCGACGGTTCCCCGGCGGCGGCGATTGCCGCTTTCAGCTGCTTCTCGAAGCGGGTACGGTTCGGCAGGCCGGTCAGCGCGTCGTGTGAGGCGCTGTAGCTGAGCTTTTTCATCAGTTCGCGCGAGGCGGTGACGTCCTGCAGCACCATCACCGCGCCCATGGTTTCGCCGTCGAGGGTTTTCAGCGGTGAGACCGACTGCTGCACGTCGAAATAGCGCCCGTCGCGGCTGTGCAGCACCAGTGCGTAATCCGCCGGCCACTGCCGCGGGTATTGCGTGAGGTTTTCGATTTCCGGGCCGTCTTTGCCGTTGGTCAGGCGCACCACGCCGGCGATGGGCATACCGATCGCCAGCTCGAGCGGCCAGCCGCACATCTGCTCGGCCACCGGATTCATAAAGGTAATGCGCAGATGGCCGTCGGTGGAGATCACCCCTTCGCCGATGGCGTCGAGGGTGATGTGCAAACGCTCTTTCTCCTCGTGCAGCGCCTCGGCGAGGATCTTGAGCTCGGTCATGTCGATATTGGTGCCGATCATGCGCAGCGGCTGGCCCTGGTCGTCGAGGATCACGTTGCCCTGGCCGCGAATATGGCGCAATTTACCGCCGCGCGTGATGATGCGAAATTCCATGACGAACGGCCGTGGCTGCGCCAGAATCTCGGCCAGCTCGCGATCGGTGCGGTCGCGATCTTCCGGCACCAACAGCGTGCGCCACAGCGCCAGCGTCGGCGTTTGGTCGGGATTGAGATCGTAGAGTTCGAACATGCGCTGATCCCAGGTGAAGTTTTCCTGGCTCATCACCCATTCCCAGATGCCGACGCCGCCCACCTGATTGGCCAGCGTAATGCGCTCCACCAGCCGGTTGTTTTCCGCCTGGCTGCGCTTCAAATCGCTGATGTCCTCCACCTGCGAGATGAAGTACAGCGGCAGCCCTTCGGCGTCGCGCACCAGCGAGACCGCCAGCAGCGCCCAGACGGTCTGGCCGTCGCTGCGGATGTAGCGTTTCTCCAGGGTGTAGCTGCTGATATGGCCGTCGAGCAGATCGTGCAACTGGCTGAGATCGGCGTTGAGATCGTCGGGATGCGTAATTTCTTGAAAGGTCAGCTTGTGCAGCGCCTCAGGGGGATAGCCGAGCAGCGTGCACAGCGCCTGATTGACCTGCAGCCACTTCCCCTGCGGCGACACCAGCGCCATGCCGATGGCGGAATATTCCAGCGCGCTGCGAAAGCGGCTTTCACTTTCGACGATGTGCTGTTTCTCCACCCGGAAGGCGTGCATTACCACCGCCATCGCGTGCGCCGGGATTAAAATCAGCAGCATTGGCAAGTACAGACCGAGATCGCCAAGGTGCTTGCCGGAAGCCTGAAAATGCAGCAACCCCAGCGAAATCATCACGGTGATCAGCAAGAGGGTGCAGAAACAAACGGTGAATGCCTCAAAACGCGGCAGTGCGATGGCGGCCCATAGCAGCGGCAAAATCACGAACGTGAATGGAAAAGGCAGATAGGTCAGCGCCATAAAGCTGAAAGCCAGCGTAACCATCAGCGTCAGCAATAATGGAAACGGATTCAGCGCCGTCAGGGTGCGACGATTGTAAGAGAGGCCGATCGGCGCCAGCGACAGCACCCCTATCGCTTCGGAAATGAACCAGGTACCGAACGGCTGCCAAAAAGGCTGGTCTGGCGCGGGCACCAGGCCGGCGGCCAGCAGCGCGCTGAACAGCGGGGTAAAAATCACTGCGCAGACCACAAAACGCAACCAACTGGCGAGATCATTCAACGGATCGTACGGGTGTAGCATGCGGCGCAGCAGCAGGGCGCAAACCGCCGCTTCCAGCAGGTTGATGGCGGCCAGCTTGACGGGAGTGGCACTGATGCCGAACAGCAAGAAGCTGGCGAGTACGATGCCGAGGCCGCTGGCCAACATCGGCAGGCCCCAGTGGCGCGGGGCGTGGCGGTACAGTACCGCGATCGCGGCGGCGGTCGGGAACCACAGCGGCGTGAAGTGGCGGGCTTCGCTGGACAGCGACAGGCTCAGCAAGGCGAGCAGAAACGTCGCCAGGGCCACTAACAGGGAATGCGTCAGCACGACGCCTTTGTGGGTGCCGAACGTGTTCGGCGCGCTGATCTCCATAGACACCCTTACCGATGGCCTCTGTCAGTGATTGGATTCATGACGTGGATGAATTAAGACGATTTATTGGCAAAGGGTAGTACAGCGCGAGAGGAAAACCTACCGGGAAGGCCGACTTTACTGCGTTAACGCAAGCCCGGCGACAGAATGACGAAAAAGCCGGCGCGGGGCCGGCTTTTGGCGTATTACAGCAGGAACAGGGTGGCAAGGCCGAGGAAGATGAAAAAGCCGCCGGTATCGGTCAGCGCGGTGATGAGCACGCTGGAGCCGACCGCTGGATCGCGACCCAGTTTGAGCATGGTCATCGGGATCACTACGCCCATCAGCGCCGCCAGCAGCAGGTTGAGCAGCATCGCCAGCGTCATCACCCCGCCCATCGCCGCGTCGCCGTACAGCAGCCAGGTGATCACGCCCATGATGCCGCCCCACACCACGCCGTTGATGATGGCCACCCCCAGCTCCCTGAGCATCAGGCGCGAGATGTTGCCGACTTCAATCTGGTGCAGCGCCAGCGCGCGCACGATCATGGTGATGGTCTGGTTGCCGGTGTTGCCGCCGATGCCGGCGACGATCGGCATCAGCGCCGCCAGCGCCACCAACTGGGAAATGGTGTGTTCGAACAGACCGATCACTCGGGAGGCGATGAATGCGGTGCAGAGGTTGATCGCCAGCCAGGCCCAGCGGGTTTTGACCGCCTTGCTGACCGGGGCGAACACGTCTTCTTCCGGGCTCAAACCGCCCATGCGGCGCAGGTTGGTGTCGCTCTCTTCGTTGACGGCGTCGACGATCTCTTCGATGGTCAGGCGGCCCATTAGTTTGCCTTTGGCATCGACCACCGGGGCGCTGATCAGGTCGTAACGTTCGAACGCGCCGGCCGCATCATCGGCCTTGTCTTCGGGTTGAAAGGTGGCGGGATCGCTGTCCATCACGTCACGCACCGGGATTTCCGGATCGTTCAGCAGCACTGCGGTCAGCGGCAGCTCGCCCAGCAGGGTGTTTTTGCGGTCGGTGACGAACAGTTTATCGGTGGCATCGGGAATGGCTTTGCGCATGCGCAAGAAGCGGTGCACCGCGCCGAGCGTGACGTCCGGCCGCACCGTCACCAGTTCGAAATCCATCATCCAGCCGACGCTGTCTTTGGCGTACTGGCTCATCTCGCGCACCTGGGCACGCTGCTCCGGCTCCAGCGAGGTCAGCAACCGGCCCATCAGATTTCGCGGCAGGTATTGCGCCAGGTAGGCCTGTTCGTCGACGTCCAGCGTTTTGATCGCCTTGAGCAGGTCTTTGTCGCTCATTTCCTCGATCAGGCTGTCCCAGACCGGCTCGGCGACCTCCACCAGCGTCTGGCCGCGCTTGCTGTTGCCCACCAGCCGCCACAGCGCCATACGTTCGTCCTGTGGCAGCGCTTCCAGCAGGTCCGCCAGGTCGGCGGCGTGCATGTCGTCCAACAGGCCGGTGATTTCCGCCGTCTGGTTCAGCCGTTCGCTTTGGCTGAGGGCGTGTTCATCGCCTGGTCGGCCGAGAATGCCATCGACCAATTCCTTATTGTTCAACAGCAGAGTGAGAATGCGCTGGCGGTGTTCAGCGACTTTTTTGACGTTATGGGTTGCGGCTGACATGGTGTTCCTTAACGGGCGCTCGGCGTTCCTGACGCAGGCTCATTAAAAGATAGAGCATAGCGAGTGCCGGAGTCATTTTTATGAAACGGACGGGGCGCAGCGGTTATTCAGAGGAGGCGTCCTGTTGCGGCGCGCTGACTTCGGCGGCGTTTTGCGCAGCGGCCTGCTTTTTTTCCTGATGATGAGGCACCGCCACCACGGCGGCGTACAGCAGTCGGCCGACTAAAATGATAAAGCTGATAAACAACACTATCTTCGTCATCTGTCCGGTGGTTTTCTTGCGCATATATCACCCGGTATGCCGGTGTCCTGTGTTATTCGCTCGAGAATTTGTAACCGGATTTTAGGCGCTGATGACAAAAGTTGTCCATTTTTTTCCGGCGTGCGGCACGGCACATTAGGGTTTCGTTTAGGTTGACGGGGTGAGGGCGGAAAGAAAAACCCCCTGGCAGGCAGGGGGCGGGGGATCAGGCGGAGCGTTGTTCGTCTTGCGAGCCTTCTTCGTCGATCAGCAGCTTCCAGCCGACGACGTCGTTCCAGTAGGCCTGCTCGCGTTCGAAATCGAGCTGCACCAGGTTGTTCTGCGCCAGGTAGCCGGCCGGGAAGCGCAGCGTCCAGTGATTGTCGTCGGTGGTCAGGCGCAGCGTTTCCGGCGTGGTGGTCGACTGACGCTGGTTGTTGAGCAGGGTGCTCAGGCGTAGCAGCTGGATCAGCGGCAGGTAGTGTTTCTTCTTGAACAGGTTGAGGCGCGGCAGCTCTTCAAGCTTGATCGCCTTGCGGTGGAAACGCACCAGCGCCGACAGCAGCAGCTGCTGTTCCTGGTTGAAGCCAGGCAGATTGGAGTTTTGCAGAATGTAGGCCGAATGGCGGTGCATGCCGCTGTGGTTGATGCTCAGCCCCACTTCGTGCAGCATGGCGGCCCATTTCAGCAGGGCCTCCAGCTGTGGATGCACCAGCTTGGTGTTTTGCGCCATCCACTGCGAGTAGAGCAGCTCGGTGGTTTCCAGCACCCGCTTGGCCTGTTCGCGGTCGATGTTGTAGTGATCGGCCAGGCTTTTGGCGGTGCGGCTGCGGATGTCCTGGTGGCGGAAACGGCCTTCCATTTCATACAGCACGCCTTCGCGCAGCGCGCCATCGGACAGGCGCAGATCGCGGATCGCCAGCGCGTCGAACACGCCGCACAGAATAGCCAGCCCCGGCACGAACACCGATTGGCGGTCTTCCGACAGCCCCGGCAGGCTCAGCGAGCCGAAGCTTTTGAACTGCAGCACCTGTTCGGCGAGCATTTCCAGGCGATCCAGGGTGATGAGGCCGTCTTTTTCTCCCATCGCCACCAGCACTTCGTGGGCGGCTTTGATGGTGCCCGAGGCGCCCAGCGCGTACTGCCAGCCTTGAATGCGGTACTGCCAGGCCAGCGTTTCCAGCTTCTGCGCCGCCGCCAGCCGCGCGCGGCGGAAGTTGTTTTTGCTGATCTCGCCGCCCGGGAAGAACAGCTGGGCGAAGCTGACGCAGCCCATGCGGCGGCTTTCCGCCAGCAGCGGCTCGAAGTCTTCGCCGATCACCAGTTCGGTAGAGCCGCCGCCGATGTCGATCACCAGCTTGCGGCCTTTCTCCGGCTGAGTGTGCTCCACGCCCATGAAGATCAGACGCGCTTCTTCCTGGCCGGCGATGATTTCGATCGGGTAGGGGATCACTTTGGCGGCGCGCTTGAGGAACACTTCGGCGTTCACCGCCTGACGCAGGGTGTGAGTCCCAACGATGGTGACGTTATCCGCCGGGAAGCCCTGCAGCCGTTCGGCAAACAGGGCCAGGCAGGCCAGGCCGCGCTCTATCGCCTCTTCACTGAGTACGTTGTTGCTGTCCAATCCGTCGGCGAGATGCACTCGCTGTTTTAAACGGCCCAATACCTGTAAGGCGCCGTTGACGACGCGGGCGATCACCATGTGGAAACTGTTCGACCCGAGGTCGATGGCGGCGATTTCCTGCGGTTTGTTCGTTGCAGTGTTTTTTAGCGGCATAGTTGCTGGCCTACTGTCCTGGTTGTTCCAGAGCTTTTAAATACTCGTAAATAGCCACCTGGGCACGCACTTTGCGGCGGTTGCCGCGCGGCACGTACTGGTTGCTCAGTTCTTTATCCACATAACGGGCCTTGACCGTATCGCTGAACAGGATCTCCAGAATGTCCAGAACGCGCTGTTTCAGCGCCGGATCCAGCAGCGATACCGCCACTTCGATACGGTAATCTATGTTGCGGGTCATCCAGTCGGCGGAGGACAGATACACCCGTTTGTCACCTTTGTTGTCGAAAACGTAAACCCGATCGTGTTCCAAAAAGCGATCGACGATGCTGATCACCTGAATATTGTCGCTGATCCCCGGCAGGTTGGGAATCAGGGAACACATGCCCCGCACCAGCAGGCGGATCTTCACGCCGGCGCCGGACGCGGTATATAACCGATCTACCAGCCCTTTATCCACCAGATTATTAATTTTCAACATAATGCCGGCCTGTTCCCCGGCCTGGGCGTTGGCGATTTCGTTGTCGATCAGCTCATACAGCTTCAGGCGCGAGTTCTGCGGCGACACCATCAGGTTGTCGAAGGTGACCGGCCGGTAGGGGTTCTCGATAAAGTTGAATACCCGGCGCACCTCGTTGGTGATGCGTGAGTCGGCGGTCAACAGCGAATAGTCGGTGTAGATGCGCGCGGTTTTTTCGTTAAAGTTGCCGGTACCGATATGAGCATAGCGCACAATTTCATCGCCTTCACGGCGCGAAATCAGGAACAGTTTGGCGTGGATTTTCAGGCCCGGCGCCGAGAAGATCACGTGCACGCCGGCCTCGGTCAGGCGCTTCGCCCAGTGAATGTTGGCCTCTTCGTCGAAGCGTGCCTGCAGCTCGACCACCACCGTGACCTTTTTGCCGTTGTGCGCGGCGTGGATCATCGATTCGATGATGCGCGAATCTTTCGCCACCCGGTAGATGTTGATCTTGATCGCCAACACGCTCGGATCGAACGACGCCTGGCGCAGCAATTCCAGTACGTGCTCGAAGGTGTGGTACGGGTAGTAGAGCAGCACGTCTTTTTCGCGAATGGCGTCGAAGCCGTTGCGGAAACCGTCGAACCAAATGTGGCGCAGGCGCGGCAGCGGCTTGTTGACCAGATTGGCCTTGCCGACGTTCGGGAAACTGATGAAATCTTTGAAGTTGTGGTAGCGGCCGCCGGCGATCACCGAATCGTAGTTGGAGATGCCCAGTTTGCCGCGCAGCAGTTCCACCATTTCGTTCGGCATGTCGCGCTGATACACGAAGCGCACCGGCTCGGCGGTCAGGCGCTGTTTCAGGCTGGAGGACATCAGTTCCAACAGGCTGGATTCCATTTCGGTGACCAGATCGTACTCCGCGTCGCGGGTCATTTTCATCGAATAGGCGTTGAGCGCGTCGTAGTCGAAGAAGCCCTTGAAGATATCGTCCAGGCAGTAACGCAGAATGTTATCCAGCAGGATCATCGGTTTACGGCGGCGCGGCGCTTCCGGCGGCAGATTGACGAAGCGCGGCACCTTGTCGGACGGGATCTCCAGCAGCGCATAGTCGATGCGCGCGCCGCGAATGATCTCCACCGCCAGATAGGTGTAATCGTCTTTCAAGAACTGCACCAGGTTGGTGTCGTGGTTGATCAGGATCGGTGTGATGTGCTGGCGCAGATGCTGTTTGAAATATTGCCGCAGCCAGATTTGCTGGTTCTCGGACACCTGGCGTTCGTTGATCAGGAAGATCTGGTTACGCGCCATTTCAAGCAGCAGATCGTTGTACAGGCTGTCGAACTCCTGATCGGTTTTCAGCACCTTGGCCTGGATCTTTTTCAGCAGGTGGCGCGAGGCGCCGGCGGAGCCTTGCTCTTCGCTGATCAGGATGCGCCGTTTGAGATCGGCGAAGCGGACTTTATAGAACTCGTCGAGGTTGTTGGAGTAAATGCCCAGAAAACGCATGCGTTCAATCAGGGGATTGCTCTTATCTGCGGCTTCCTGCAACACGCGTTCATTAAAGGATAACCAGCTTAGTTCTTTTTCGATGTAGAGCTTTTCCTGACCCATTGCCACTCCAGTTCAAATTTAGAATAGGATCCGGGACGCAGCGCCCGGATGCCGCTCTAGTGTCCTTCATCATTATTGCGAGAGATTGACAGGAAAGTCCAACATATCCATTGCGTTGGCGCGCGACGTTTTTCGGCGGCAATAAATTTTCGCCGAGGCGGGATGCCCGGCAGTGGAATGAGTAGCGTGAAATGACGATTGGCGGGCTCATTTTTGGAGATATCAAGCGTGTTTACGTTCATTTTTCAGCAATATACCCACGCCATATTGTCTTTTTGCAGTGTAAAAAACCTGGGCTGTGGCGGGTAACTTTGTCATGCAAACGTCATAAAACTGACATAAGATGCCCGGTTATCTTACGGCGCAAGTCCGATTACATCAGCGACAGCGAGACACATGACACAGACGACAGCAAACCAACATCCCCGAGATCGCCTGCGCGGGCGCATCGACCGCGGCGTGCAGGCGGCAGTAACCGCCACCGGGCTGATGGTGCTGATGACGTTGATGCTGATCTTCGTTTATCTGCTGTTTGCGGTGCTGCCGCTGTTCAAACCGGCCTCGCTTGGGCAGGAGCAGCCGTTGCCGATCGCGGCGTCGGCCCCGGCGCTGGCGCTGGGTATGGACGTGCAGCAGCGCGTAGGTTATCGCATCGACGCGCAGGGCGCGGGGCAATTTTATCGTCTGACGCCGGCGCCGAGCGGCCAGGCCCAGACGCCGCTGGCGCAGCAGACGCTGCTGGCCAAACCCGCGCTGCTCGCGCAGGCTGCCGGAGAGCGCGATCTGTTTGCGCTGGCGCAGGCCGACGGCCGGTTGGTGGTGGCGCGTGCGGATTTCGCGACGGCGGAAAACGGCCGGCCGCAGTGGTTGTTCCCGCTCGGGCAGCAGCCATTGGCGTTGGATCCACAGCGCAAGCCGCTGAAACTGCTGTCGCTGGCGGATGCGCATCGCGGGCAGTATTTGCTGGCTGGAGTGACCGACGATCGGCGGCTGGTGTTCGGCCGTTTCAGCCCTGACCGGCCGCCGCAGTTCAGCGAGCGGCCGCTGGAACAGGATGCAGAGCAACAGGTGCTGACGCCGGATGGCCGCCAGCTTTACCTGCTGACCGGCAACCGGCTGGCGCGTTATGAAATCGACGGCGTGCAGCTGCAGCTGCGTGAAACGCGTACCCTTGGCGAACATGCCCCGTATCAGATGACGGCGCTGCCCGGCGGCAGCGCGCTGCTGATCAAGGGCGCCGACGGCAATCTGCGCGAGTGGTTCGAAGTAGAAAAAGAGCAGCGCTGGCGCCTGACGCCGGTGCAGCATTTCGACCATGGTGCCGACGGGCAGGAGCTGACGGTGGCTGAGCCCTATCGCCGGGTGTTCGCCACCCTGCGGCCCGATGGCGGCTTCTCGCTGTTTTCTACCATTCAACCGCAGCCGCTGCTGAATACCCGTTTGGGCGCCGAGGTGCAGCAGATGGCGTTCGCGCCGCGTGGCGATGGCCTGCTGCTGGAGAGCGCACAGGGCTGGCAGCGCTATGCGCTCGACAACCCGTATCCGGACGTCACCTGGCGTTCGCTGTGGGGCAAGGTGTGGTATGAGAACTACCCGCAGCCGGCCTACGTCTGGCAGTCCACCTCCGGCGAAGACAGCTACCAACCCAAATTCAGTTTGATGCCGGTGATCTTCGGCACCTTCAAGGCGGCGGCTTACGCGATGCTGTTCGCCATTCCCTTGGCGCTGGCCGGCGCCATTTACACGGCTTACTTTATGACGCCGGGGCTGCGGCGGGTGATCAAACCGGCTATCGAAGTGATGGGCGCGCTGCCGACGGTGGTGATCGGGTTGGTGGCCGGCATTTGGCTGGCGCCGATCATCGAGCAGTATCTGTTGGCGGTGCTGGCGTTACCGCTGCTGCTGGCGGCGGCGGTGCTGCTGTGCGGCGCGTTGACCCATCGCTTTATGCCGCGCTGCCGGTCGGGTGTCGATCTGCTGTTGCTGTTGCCGCTGCTGGCGTTGACGGTGTGGCTGGCGCTTGGCCTGGGGCCGCAGCTGGAGGTGGCGCTGTTCGGTGAGCCGCTGCATTTCTGGCTGGGGGATAATTACGACCAGCGCAATGCGCTGGTGGTGGGCGTGGCGATGGGCTTCGCGCTGGTGCCGATCATCTTCTCGCTGGCGGAGGACGCGCTGTTCAGCGTGCCGGCCACCCTGAGCCAGGGCTCTTTGGCGCTGGGCGCCACCCAATGGCAGACGGTGATCAAGGTGGTGCTGCCTTCCGCCAGCGCCGGCATTTTCTCCGCGCTGATGATCGGCTTTGGCCGCGCGGTGGGGGAAACCATGATCGTGCTGATGGCCACCGGCAACACGCCGATTATCGACGGCAGCCTGTTCCAGGGGCTGCGGGCGTTGGCGGCCAATATCGCCATTGAAATGCCGGAGGCGGTCTCCGGCAGCAGCCATTACCGCGTGCTGTTCCTGACCGCGCTGGTGTTGTTTGTCTTCACCTTCGTGTTCAACACGCTGGCGGAGGCGGTGCGCCTGCGGCTGCGCAAGCGCTACACGCCGAATCAGGAGGCGCCATGAAGAACTGGGTGAAGAGCGGGTCGCCGTGGATTTGGCTGACCGCCGGTTCGGTGGCCGTCAGCCTGTTGGCGCTGATCGGCATTCTGTTGCTGCTGGCCGGACAAGGGATGCGTTATTTCTGGCCGAGCCCGGTTTATCAGTTTGAGTTGAATCAGAACGGCGCCGGGCCGGTGACGGTGATCGGCGAGCTGTACCAGCAGCAAAGCATTTCGCGCCGCCAGCTGACGGAGGCGGGCGTGGCGCCGCCGGGCGAGGCGCAGAGCGTCGAACGCTATCTGATCAAGGTCGGTAACCGCGAGCGCGAGGGGCAGGATTTTCGCACGCTGCTGGCCAGCGACATCCGCAGCCAAAGCACGCCGCGCAGCCTGCTGGTGCTGGAGCGCGACAGCCACGGTACCGCCTACGGCTATCTGGCGGGGCTGCTGGAGGATGGGCAACCGCTGACCGGCCGCAATCTGGGGCAGGCGTTGCAGCAGCGGCTGCCACAAATCGCCGCGCTCTCGCGCCAGGCGCACGACATTCAATTCCTCGATATGGCGCGCATCAATCAGCAGTTTGACGCGCTGCGGCTGCGGGAAAAGCGCCTGCAGCGCGACGATAAGCTGGATGCCCGCGCGCAGGACGCCATCAAGGCCGAGCGGCTGGAGTTGCAGCGGCAATACCAGCTGCTGTCCGAACGCCTGGCGGGGCTAAACCGCGATCGCCAGCGCGATGCGCTGCTGCTGCGCGACATGCACGGCCAGACGTTGACCATTCCGCTCAGCCAGGTGCGCGATGCCTGGTACCCGAACGCCATGAACACCACCGAGAAGCTGGCACACTGGGGCGAACAGGTGAAGAAATTCCTCACCGACAGCCCGCGCGAAGCGAATACCGAAGGCGGGGTGTTCCCGGCCATTTTCGGCACGGTATTGATGGTGATCCTGATGTCGATCGTGGTGATGCCGTTTGGCGTGATCGCGGCGGTGTATCTGCACGAGTATGCCGGCAACAATCTGCTGACGCGGGTGATTCGCATCGCGGTGGTCAACCTGGCCGGCGTGCCCTCGATCGTCTACGGCGTCTTCGGCCTCGGCTTTTTCGTTTATATGATAGGCGGCACGCTCGATCAGCTGTTCTATCCTGAATCCTTGCCCAACCCGACCTTCGGCACGCCTGGCGTGCTGTGGGCGGCGCTGACGCTGGCGCTGCTGACGCTGCCGGTGGTGATCGTCGCCACCGAGGAAGGGCTGTCGCGCATTCCCACCTCGCTGCGGCAGGGTTCGATGGCGCTGGGTGCCAGCCGGGCCGAGACGCTGTGGCGCATCGTGCTGCCGATGGCGGCGCCGGCGATGATGACCGGCCTGATTCTGGCGGTGGCGCGCGCCGCCGGGGAGACCGCGCCGCTGATGCTGGTGGGGGTAGTGAAGTCGGTGCCGGTGCTGCCGGTGGACGAGATTTTCCCGTATCTGCACCTGGAACGGAAGTTTATGCATTTGAGCTTCCAGATCTACGATATGGCATTCCAGAGCCCGAGCGTAGAGGCGGCCCGGCCGCTGGTGTTCGCCACCGCCTTCCTGCTGGTGACGATCGTGGTGAGTTTGAATCTGGCGGCGATGGGTATCCGCCATTCGTTGAGGGAGCGGTACCGAGCATGGTCGCAGTAACAATGACGCTATTTTTGGGGAGTGCGTAATGGGTTTGATGACGCCAGGCAGTTTGCCCCGGCTGGATGTCCAGCATCTCGACGATGAACAGACCGCGCTGGCGGTCAACGGACTGAACCTGTTTTATGGTGACAAACAGGTGCTGCACGATATTTCGCTGCGCATTCCGAAGCACCGGGTGACGGCCCTGATCGGCCCCTCGGGCTGCGGTAAATCGACGCTGCTGCGCTGTTTCAACCGCATGAACGATCTGGTGGACAACTGCCGCATCGAGGGCGAGCTGCAGCTGAACGGCGCGCCGATCTCCGGCGCGCAGATCGACGTGGCGGCGCTGCGGCGGCGGGTGGGCATGGTGTTCCAGCGGCCGAACCCGTTCCCGAAATCGATCTATGAAAACGTGGTGTACGGTCTGCGGCTGCAGGGCGTGCGCGACCGGCGTTTGCTGGATGAAGCGGTGGAACGTTCGCTGCGCGCCGCCGCGCTGTGGCATGAGGTGAAGGATCGGCTGCGCGAAAATGCGTTCCGCTTGTCCAGCGGCCAGCAGCAGCGCCTGGTGATCGCGCGCGCCATCGCCATCGAGCCGGAGGTATTGCTGCTCGACGAGCCGACCTCGGCGCTCGATCCGATCTCCACGCTGACCATCGAAGAGCTGATTTCCGCCCTGAAGCAGCGCTATAGCGTGGTGCTGGTGACGCACAACATGCAGCAGGCGGCGCGCGTCTCCGACTACACCGCCTTTATTCATCAGGGGCGGCTGGTGGAGTACAACGACACCGACGCGATTTTCACCTCGCCGCGCCAGCGCCGCACCGAGGATTATATTACCGGGCGGTATGGGTGAGGGATGAGCGACGGAGGTTTTTGTTCTCCGTCGCATCGATATGCCGGCGTTGTTATGCCGTGTCTATGACTTTTTATTCCATCTGGATTTACAGACGCATTGAGACGATATAGATTACATTTTTGGCATAAATCTCACAGTCTGCGAGCTTGCTTTATCCAATCATTCATTATTGATTACATTATCCCTAATAAATGATCTGCAATTTATATATAAGGACATATATGCATGACTATTGATACGAATTATATCAAAGATATTGTTATTCCCACGCTAACGTTATTATTTCCTGTTTTTATTTCAGTGGTAAAATGGTGGTATTCACGCTGGTCAAAGAATTACGACAGTCGCCGCAATAACCAGTTTGACCGAGTCAGCGATGTTAAACGTCAGTCTGTTCTGTCACGCATTCAGGGGTTGCGGGATGGGCCACAGAACGGAATGGTGCCGCTGCGAACCAAAGCACTCTATGAAAGTATCGGCATCCGTTTACCAGTCTGGGTGGCGCACCAACTGGTAGATTATCTGGGTCGTGCACCAGTGGCATTGAGCGATCTTGCGCTGAACTGTTTCTTGCGCCGCACCTCCCTCACTTCGAACAAAAACGACGTTTTTTCCTTGGATGGCTGCCGGCTGCTACACCAGCGTGTTTCGCTGTTTGTGTTCCTAATCATTAGCGCGTTGGCTATCACTTGGGGATTCTACATCAGCGTGTTTCCATTGGCGGAAAGCGGAGCCAGCGCGACAGATAACAGCCCCTTGTGGGGAGTATTCTTCTTCTTTGCCTATCTGATGATGGCGATTTTCGTCGTGGCCTGGTCGATTAATGAATGGGAGTCCCTGCGGCATGCCAAGGCTTTCTGGCTGAAGTGGCAGCCCCACCTGTATCAAACCGAAGCGGAGTATCAGGCGCATTGTCAGCATGCGCGCAATGTTGCGGCGCAGGAAAACGTACCGGATATCGCTTCGGACACCGCTGCCGATTTGTCACCGGCCGAAAAGCCACTGCGTGGATGGCTGATGCGTAGGCTGGGCAAGAAAGATAATTAACCTCTAAGCGTCATATCATCACATGACTCTTAACGTGTTTTATCGGCTAGCCTCAACACGCCCCCCACCAGCAGCAACGCAGCCCCCGAGGCATAGAGCGGGAACCAGCGTGTCCACCAGAGCGGGGAAAATAGCGGGGTGCTATTGGGATCTGCGGAGGCGTAGCCGCTATAGGTATTTAGGCCGGCGGTTATGGCGAACATGACCAGACCGATAAAAATCAGCAGGTTTGAGACGGTCATCATGGTTTTTTTCCTTTGTAGAGGCAGAGGGTAACTCTTACTATCACTATTAATTATTGTTCGATTAATTATCGCGGATTAATATTATTTATTTCCGCATTCATCAGGCTATTTCCTGACGATAAAATAGCATGCCTTTATACTAGCCACTTATTTCCCAATAAAAAACCCGCCTGGGCGGGTTTTCTCTTTTTTCTCGCTCAGCGTCACTTCACCAGCGGTTTATCATTGGGCGTTTTGAACTTCGCCAGGTATTGCGGCTGGAAGATGCACATGCGCAGCACGGTGCGGTATTCGCCGTTGACGAAGAACTCGTCGATCAGCTCGCCTTCCACGTTGAAGCCCAGCTTGCTGTAGATGTGGATCGCCTTCGGGTTCTCCTTGTCGACGATCAGGTACAGCTTGTACAGGTTCAACACCGAGAAGCCGTAGTCCATTGCCAAGCGGGCGGCGGTGCTGGCGTAACCTTTGCCCTGGTGGGCAGGGTCGATGATGATCTGGAACTCTGCGCGGCGATGGATGTGATCGATCTCCACCAGCTCCACCAGGCCGACCTTGGCGCCTTCGTGTTCGATGATGAAGCGGCGCTCGCTCTGATCGTGGATGTGTTTATCGTAGAGATCGGAAAGCTCGACAAAGGCTTCGTAGGGTTCTTCAAACCAATAGCGCATAACGCTGGCGTTGTTGTCCATCTGGTGGACGAACGACAGATCGTCCCGTTCCAATGGGCGTAACCTGACGCTGGCAGTGCTGGACATGTGGGCTCCTCTGTGCCGTGAAATTGTGCAAAGTATAACTTCACAGAATGGATGAAGGCGAAAAAAAACGGCGCCGCGTGGGCGCCGTTTAGGCAAGGTTCAGGCTGCGCGCATCAGTCGGCGGCGTGACCCTGCTCAGGCAGGCGTTCGCCGTCCAGCCAGGCGGCGCCATCGCGCATCGCCAGGCGGCCGTCGACGAACCAGCTCACCACCAGTGGATAGATCGTGTGTTCCTGGGTTTGCACCCGTTCAACCACGTCATCTTCTTCGTCGTCAGCGAAAATCGGCACCTTGGCCTGCAAAATCACCGGGCCGCCGTCGAGCTGTTCGGTCACGAAGTGTACCGAGGTGCCGTGTTCGCTGTCGCCGTTGTCGATGGCCTGACGATGCGTATGCAGCCCCGGGTATTTCGGCAGCAGGGAAGGGTGGATGTTCAGCATGCGGCCGGCATAGCGCTGCACGAACTGCGGGCTGAGGATGCGCATGTAGCCGGCCAGCACCACCAGATCGGGCTGGTACTGGTCGATGGCGTCCGCCAACGCGGCGTCGAACGCCGCGCGATCGGCGTAAGCCTTGGCATCCAGCGCCTGGGCGGCGATGCCCGCCGCCTCGGCGCGCTGCAGGCCGTAAGCCTGCGCCTTGTTGCTGAACACCGCCACGATCTCGGCGGCGATGCGGCCCTGCTGGCAGGCGTCAATCAGCGCCTGGAGATTGCTCCCCTGGCCGGAGACCAACACCACGATCTTTTTCATCAGTTGATGACCACTTGTTGTTCGTCGGAAGAGGCGGTCAGTTTACCGATTTTCCACGCTTTTTCACCTGCCGCGGTCAGCAGCGCGATGGCCGCTTCCACTTCGGCTTCCGGCAGGGCGATGACCATGCCTACGCCGCAGTTGAAGGTGCGGTACATTTCATGACGGCTGACGTTGCCGGCCTGCTGCAGCCAGGTGAACACCGCCGGCCACTGCCAGCTGGCTTCGTCGATCACTGCCTGCATGCCTTCCGGCAGCACGCGTGGAATGTTTTCCCAGAAGCCGCCGCCGGTGAGGTGAGCGATGGCGTGTACGTCCGCCTTCTCGATCAGCTCCAGCACGGACTTCACGTAAATCTTGGTCGGCGCCAGCAGGTGGTCGGCCAGCGGTTTGCCTTCCAGCTGGGTGGCGGTCGGATCGGTGTTGCTCACTTCCAGGATTTTGCGCACCAGCGAGTAGCCGTTGGAGTGCGGGCCGGAAGCGCCCAGAGCGATCAGCGCGTCGCCGGACTGCACTTTGCTGCCGTCGATGATCTCGGATTTTTCGACCACGCCGACGCAGAAACCGGCCACGTCGTAATCTTCGCCGTGGTACATGCCCGGCATTTCAGCGGTTTCGCCGCCCACCAGCGCACAGCCGGACTGTTTGCAGCCCTCGGCGATGCCGGTGATCACGCTGGCCGCGGTGTCTACATCCAGCTTGCCGGTCGCGTAGTAGTCGAGGAAGAACAATGGCTCGGCGCCCTGAACCACCAGATCGTTGACGCACATCGCCACCAGATCGATGCCGATGGTGTCGTGGCGTTTCAGATCCATCGCCAGACGCAGCTTGGTGCCCACGCCGTCGGTACCGGAAACCAGCACCGGCTCGCGGTATTTCTGCGGCAACGCACACAGGGCGCCAAACCCGCCCAGACCGCCCATCACTTCCGGGCGACGGGTCTGTTTAACTACACCTTTGATGCGATCTACCAATGCGTTGCCTGCATCGATATCGACACCTGCGTCTTTATAGCTGAGAGAGGTTTTGTCGGTCACTGCGCGATTCCCCACGACGGTTTGCGGTTTGAAAACTGTGCTTCCGATGTTGATTCCGGAATAAGGCGCGGCAATTCTAACAGCGCAGGCAAACGTTTGCGAGCGGCTTGTGAACCGGCTCTGCTTTTTCGTCATCTATACTGATATTCAAACTTTTGTTGATCCCGATCGGGCTATTGTGGGTGGCGCGGCGAAAAAAAGGCGGTATAATCCCGCGATTTTTTTGGCCGCAACCACCTTAATAGGAGAAAAATGATGAAGATCGTTGAGGTGAAACACCCGCTGGTAAAACACAAGCTTGGCCTGATGCGCGAAAATGACATCAGCACCAAACGCTTCCGTGAGCTGGCCTCAGAAGTGGGTAGTTTACTGACCTATGAAGCGACCGCCGATCTGGAGACGGAAAAAGTCACCATCGAAGGCTGGTGCGGGCCAGTTGAAGTGGAGCAGATCAAAGGGAAAAAGATTACCGTAGTACCGATCCTGCGCGCAGGCCTGGGCATGATGGAAGGGGTGCTGGAGCACGTGCCGAGTGCGCGCATCAGCGTGGTGGGCGTATACCGCGACGAAGAAACTCTGGAGCCGGTGCCGTACTTCCAGAAGCTGGTTTCCAACATCGAAGAGCGCATGGCGCTGGTCGTCGACCCAATGCTGGCCACCGGCGGTTCGATGATCGCCACTATCGATCTGCTGAAGAAAGCCGGCTGCCACAGCATCAAGGTGCTGGTTCTGGTGGCGGCGCCGGAAGGCATCGCCGCGCTGGAGAAAGCGCACCCGGACGTCGAGCTGTACACCGCCTCCATCGATCAGTGCCTGAACGACAAGGGTTACATCGTGCCTGGCCTGGGTGATGCGGGCGACAAGATATTTGGTACCAAGTAAACATTTAAGCCGACTTAACGAGTCGGCTTTTTTTTGACTAAAACCTATAAAACCAATAAACCGAGGAAAAGCACACATGACCCGTCGCGCCATCGGCGTCAGCGAGCGCCCGCCGCTGCTCCAGACCATTCCGCTCAGCTTCCAGCACCTGTTCGCCATGTTCGGCGCTACGGTGCTGGTGCCTATCCTGTTCAAGATCAACCCGGCGACCGTGCTGCTGTTCAACGGCATCGGCACGCTGCTGTATCTGTTCATCTGTAAAGGCAAAATCCCGGCCTACCTCGGTTCCAGCTTCGCGTTTATCTCGCCGGTGCTGCTGCTGTTGCCGCTCGGTTATGAAGTGGCGTTGGGCGGTTTCATCATGTGCGGCGTGCTGTTCTGCCTGGTGGCGCTGATCGTGAAAAAAGCCGGCACCGGCTGGCTGGACGTGATGTTCCCGCCGGCGGCGATGGGGGCGATCGTCGCCGTCATCGGGCTGGAGCTGGCGGGCGTGGCGGCCAACATGGCGGGGCTGCTGCCGGCGGAAGGCACCAGCGCCGACTCGACCACCATCACCATTTCGCTGGTGACGCTGGGGGTCACGGTGCTCGGCTCGGTGCTGTTCCGCGGCTTCCTGGCTATTATCCCGATCCTGATCGGCGTGCTGGTGGGCTATGCGCTGTCGTTCTTCATGGGCGTGGTGGATTTGACCCCGATCCGCGAGGCGCACTGGTTCGCGCTGCCGACCTTCTACACCCCGCGCTTTGAGTGGTTCGCCATCTTCACCATTCTTCCGGCGGCGCTGGTGGTGATTGCCGAGCACGTGGGCCACCTGGTGGTGACCGCCAACATCGTGAAAAAAGACCTGATCCGCGATCCGGGCCTGCACCGCTCGATGTTCGCCAACGGTATCTCGACGGTGTTCTCCGGCTTCTTCGGCTCTACGCCGAACACCACCTACGGCGAGAATATCGGCGTGATGGCTATCACCAAGGTCTACAGCACCTGGGTGATCGGCGGCGCGGCGGTGCTGGCGATCCTGCTGTCCTGCATCGGCAAGCTGGCGGCGGCGATCCAGGCGGTGCCGGTGCCGGTAATGGGGGGCGTTTCCCTGCTGCTGTACGGCGTGATCGGCGCCTCGGGCATTCGCGTGCTGATCGAGTCCAAAGTGGATTACAACAAGGCGCAAAACCTGATTTTGACCTCGGTGATCCTGATCATCGGCGTGAGCGGCGCCAAGGTGCATATCGGCGCGGCGGAGCTGAAAGGCATGGCGCTGGCGACCATCGTCGGCATTGGCCTGAGCCTGCTGTTCAAGGTCATCAGCCTGTTCCGCAAGGAAGAAGAGGTGCTTGACGCGCCGGACGAACCGGCGGAGCAGAAGTAACGAAAAGGGCAGCCCAGGGGCTGCCCTTTTTATTCGTGTTTTTGCATTTATATCCGTTGGGATAAAGTAGCTGATAGCATTAACAACATCGGTTAAAAGGAAAGAGGGTATGGAGTACTACGGATATATTTTGCTCAAATTTGTGATTGGCTTTGTCATTGTTATCACCCACCTGAACCTGTCGGGAAAGACCCAGCTATCGCAGATGACCCCAGTAGATTTTATCGGTAACTTTGTGCTCGGGGGCATTATTGGGGGCGTTATCTATAGCGACAGCATCCCCTTGTACCAGTATGTCGTTGTATTACTTATCGGAGTAGGACTAATTTCTCTGTTGAATGCAATCAGTAAACACTGCAACTTCTTTCGTTCGGTCACTATAGGCAACCCGATACCAATTATAAAAAACGGCCGCTTTTTGATGGAAAATATTTTAGCCAAGAAAAATAAAATCGACATCTTGAACGTTTCCTCACAGCTGCATGCGCAGGGGATTCACGCCTTTCAGGAGATTGTCTATGCGCAAATTGAGCCGGGCGGTCAGATCACTGCGGTATGTGAGGGAAATGAACTGCCTTCAGTTATCATTATGAAAAATGGCAGGGCCAGGCCTTATGAGCTGCAGGAGATTAGTAAAGATGAGGAGTGGTTGAACCAAACTATCCGTGAACATGGCATAGAACCGAAAGATATTTTTATTGCTGAGTTTTGGGACGGTAGGACAGCATTCATTCTTAATGACGGACGTATAGTTAAATAGTGAAAAAGGGGAGCCTCAGCTCCCCAATGTCATATTAGCTGCGAATTTTGCGGTACACGAACAGCACCACGATGGCGCCGATAACCGCTACCACGAAGCTGCCGAAGTTGAAGCCGTCAACCTTGCCGTAGCCGAAGAAGGTGCTGATATAGCCGCCGACCACGGCGCCGATGATCCCCAGCACGACGGTCAGAATAAAGCCGCCGCCGTCTTTGCCGGGCATGATCCACTTAGCCAAAATACCGGCGATCAGGCCGAAGATAATCCAGGAAATAATCCCCATTTACTGCTCCTTTCTTTTGTGGCTGAGAATAGCTTACTGCTGGGTGGCCGGCTGCGTATTGCCGTTCACCGCCGCATCGGTCTCTTGTTTCAACTCTTGCGCTTTGTTTTCGGCGCTGTTCTTGATGGCTTCGGTCTTCGCCTTGGCCTGCTCGGTCAGATCGTTGGCACCGTTGATGGCGTCGTTCTTGATGGCCTTGGCCTGATCCACCAACTGCTGGCTTTGTTTGCCGGCGTCATCCTTAATCGCGGCGGCCTTGGCCTTGGCGTCGTTGGTGATGGCGTCGGCTTGCTTGGCGGCTTCATCTTTAATCGCCGAGGCTTTGTCCTTCAGCTGGTCTGCCTGCGTGGCGGCCTCTTTTTTGATGTCATCTGCCGTCGCTTTCGCTTTGTCCGTCAGATCGTCCGCTTTTTTCTGGGCGGCGTCTTTCATCTGCTCGGCACTGTCTTTGGCTTTATCCAGGTTGGCGTCAACCTTGGAAGAGTCATCACAGCCGGCAACCAACAACCCGATAAAGGAGGCTAACAGCACTTTATTCCATACTTTCATCGTCTATATCCTTGCAGAAACCTTGTTGATGGTGATTGCGTTTTGCCTACCTATACTAGGTCAGATTTTACTTAAATTACAAATTTAACCTGCGTGGGCATGGGGTTAGGGTTTGATATCAGACTATTCTTGCCGGTTAGGGAGCCGCAATCGATTAAACGGTGCTAAGGCATTGCTCACTATTGCGGCATAAGATCCTGCCGGTTCAACAGCGCCCGTTTTCTGTGTTAAACTGCCCGCGTTTTTCTGCCAGTTTTGGTTGAGGTGCTTCTCTGAATACGCCGGCACAGCTTTCACTGCCACTTTATCTTCCCGATGATGAAACTTTCGCCAGTTTTTATCCGGGCGAGAACCCATCCCTATTAGCCGCGATCCAATCCGCCGTCCGTCAGGAACATGGCAGCTATATCTATTTTTGGTCGCGTGAAGGCGGCGGGCGCAGCCATCTGCTGCATGCGGCCTGCGCCGAGCTTTCGCAGAAGGGGGAAGCGGTGGGCTATGTGCCGCTCGACAAGCGCGCTTACTTCGTGCCCGAAGTGTTGGACGGCATGGAGCAGCTGGCGCTGGTTTGCATCGACAATATCGAATGCATCGCCGGCGACGAAGAGTGGGAGATGGCGATCTTCAACCTCTACAACCGCATCCTGGAAACCGGCCGCACCCGCTTGTTCATCACCGGAGATCGTCCGCCGCGCCAGCTGAACCTGCGTTTACCGGATCTGGCTTCGCGCCTGGACTGGGGTCAGATATACAAGCTGCAGCCGCTGTCGGACGAAGAGAAACTGCTGGCGCTGCAGCTGCGCGGCAAACTGCGCGGTTTCGAGCTGCCGGAAGACGTGGGCCGCTTCCTGTTGAAACGGTTGGATCGCGAGATGCGCACGCTGTTTATGACCCTCGATCAGCTCGATCGCGCCTCGATCACCGCCCAGCGCAAGCTGACCATTCCGTTCGTTAAAGAGATCCTGGGGCTGTAGCGAGCCATCAAGCCTGTTTTTCCGCGTGTTCCAGCAGGGAGCAGTAGTGCTCAACCTGCTGGCGTTGCCGATCGCTTCGCAGTTGCAAAGCGAGATTGATATGTTCCAGACACTGCGCATTGTCTGCAAGGTGCAGGTCGATTTTCCCCTGCTGTGCCAACCAGGCCGCCACGTCAGCCCAGCGCCATAACGGTGAGGTGCCGCCGAGCCGTTGAATAGGGGAAGGGAAGCCGCCGGGGCCGCGAGTCCCGTCTTTTAGCATGGCGATCGCCTGACGCGACAGTTCAGTGAGCTCGGCAATATCGCTTAATCCCACCAGGCTGGAGTCTACCGATATCACCTTGGCGCCAATATTTGCAGACTCAATATCACTGATGGCGCTGCAAATCGCGTGCGCAAAGTTATCGCTTTCTCTATCGAACTCCAGGTAGGCGGCTTTACCGTAGAAACAGATCAGCGCGTCATCGCATCCCGCCGCATACAGCGCATCCTCCAACCCGGCGGTATCGGCGGTCACCCCATCCAGCGTCAATGAGAAATGATAGAGCGTCATGGTGATTCTCCGGTTATTTTTTCTGCGACAGCGCCAGGCAGTGATCGACTTTGCGTCGGATCTGTTTGGCATGCAGCTCGGGATTTTTCGGCGTGCTCCAGATGCTCATCATATGTTCTTGATGCCCGACAAAGGCGCAATGCAGTCGGCTAAAAGCATGCCCCTTGCTGGGACGAAAATGCCAGCCCTGAGAAAGGGCGTAATCTAACGCCGCCTGGATGTGCTTGTCTGGGTGTTTTTTCATCGCTCGTCCAGTGATGCGATCAGAGTAGATGGGGTGTTGACGGTTGTCAACGCTTGTCTTGCCGTGAGGCTCGGCATTTGTGCAGCATAGCAGCAGGAGAAGAGGGAGATGATGAAAAGTATTTGTATAACAAACAATTAAAAATAGCCCTGTTCAGGGCTATTGGTATTTTGCGGTTCAATAAGAGACTTGCCGGACGATTACAAAATCTCCAGCACCTGCTCCGGCGGCCGGCCGATACGCGCTTTGCTGCCTTTTACCACGATCGGGCGTTCGATCAGTTTCGGGTTCGCCGTCATCGCCGCCAGCAGCTGTTCTTCGCTCAGGTTGTCGTCCGCCAGCTTCAACTCCTTGTACAGATCTTCTTTTTTGCGCATCAGATCGCGCGCTGATGTGAAGCCCAGTTCCTTCAACAGCTTTTTCAGCTCATCGGCCGACGGGGGCGTTTCAAGATACAGCACCACCTTGGGATCGACACCGTGCTGCTCCAGCAGCGCCAGGGTTTCACGGCTCTTGGAGCAGCGAGGGTTGTGGTAAATCGTGACGTTTTTCATGGCGTTCATTCCTTGTTGAATCAGCTGCGCTGGTATTGGCGGAAACGCTGTTGCAGTTGGCGCAGCTGGTCGATGCGCGCATCGTAGCGCGCCTGTTTCAGGCTGCCGAGTTTCTGCAGCGAGCTGGCATTGCTGAGCAGGCCGATGGCCTGATCGAGCCGGCCGGTCAGCGCCAGGCTTTCGGCGCGGGCCGACAGCTCTTCATCGCGCAGCCCTTGGGCGGCGCTGGCCTGCGCCAGCAGATCCCAGCCGTTCGGATCGTCCGGATGGGCAAAGGTATAGCGGTTCAGGATCTTCGAGGCTTGCGCCGGCTGGTTGCCTTCGACATAGGCGTTGGCCAGGTTGAGCTGCAGCACCGGGTTGTTGTTCTGGGCGGCGTTGGCCGCCTGCAGGCGGGCGATGGCCTGCGGCGCGCGTTTCTGGCCGAGATCGATGTCGGTCATCAGGTCGATCAGCCAGACGTTTTTCGCATCCTGCGCCAGCATCGGTTGAATGATGTTGCGCGCGTCGTCGTATTTTTTCGCTTCATAGAACAGGATGGCGCGGCCGTATTTGGCGGCCGCCTGTTCGCGCACGTTGCCCTTGCTGAGCGAGCCGAGCAGTTCTTCGTTCAGGCCATAGCCTTCCGAACTGTACATGCCCAGTGCGCGCACCTTGGCCATCAGGTAATCCTGCGAGGACTGCACGATGTGTTTCGGCATTTGGTTGGCGCGGTTGCGCGCGTCGGAAAGGCGGCTGTCCGGCAACGGGTGCGTCAGCAGCATTTCCGGTGGTTTGGAGGCGTAGCGCGATTGATCCGAGAGTTTTTGCAGGAAGTCAGGCATCGCTTCCGGATCGAAACCGGCGCGCTGCAGCACCTGAATGCCGATGCGGTCGGCTTCCTGTTCGTTCGACTGGGTAAAGCTGATCATGCCCTGCTGGGTACCGGCCAGGGTGCCGCTCAGCGCCGCCATGCCCATGGTCGGGTTGGCCATCGCCAGCAGGATCGAGCCGAGCGCGCCCACCCAGGTCAGCGGGGCGTTGCGCTGTTGATCTTCCATTGCGCGCGCCAGGTGGCGTTGGGTGACGTGCGAGATTTCGTGCGCCAGCACTGAAGCCAGCTGGCTTTCGTTGTCGCTGACGCGGAACAGCGCCGAGTGCAGCACCACGTTGCCGCCGAAGAAGGCGAAGGCGTTGATCTCGTCGTTGCGCACCAGATAGAAATGGAACGGCGTGCGCACCGAATAAGCGCTGGCCACCAGCCGGTTGCCCAGTTGGTTGATGTACTGGCTCAGCAGCGGATCGTTGATCAGCGGGGCGCTGGCGCGCAGTTGGCGCACGTAGAAATCGCCCATCGCCAGTTCTTGTCCAATGCTCAGGGTGCCGCCGGCCGAGGTGCCCATATCCGGCAACTGGTCCTGGCTTTCCGCCTGTGCTGGCGCCAGGGCGGTGGCGTTCAGCGTGCCGAGCAGCAGCACCGCTAACGCGGTTTTGGTCAACCGGTTGGTCATAGTCAGGCGTTTCCCTTAAATAATCATTTCTAAGACGTCAGCAGCAGACAAGAGTTCTTTATTCCCGCAGCGCAATCCGCGTGAAAGTGCGGCGGCTCACAAACCGCGGCGGCGGCACCCATCACATCATAGTCAGCCGCAGGCGACAAGGAAACGTTAGCCGGGCGCGGATCGGGCAAAAAAGTTTTATTTTTCATTTTGAAGGGCGTTTTTTCGTCGCTGGCGATATGCATTTCGAATAAAACGCGGACAAAGTTGATCCGTGTTTTATTGACAAGATAAACGCAGACTCATATAGTCTGCGTTATTGAAGATTCATTGACGGTCGAAAACGGACATATGGCGTACATCACAACCAGCGTTGAATATGGCATCCACTGCCTGCTGTGGCTGGTCGGCGATAACCAACGCGCGCTCAGCAGCCGCGAGCTCGCCGAACTACAGGGGATCTCTCCCAGCTTTCTGGCCAAGATTTTCCCCAAGCTGGAAAAGGCGGGGATCGTCGCCGCCAGCGAAGGGGTGCGCGGCGGCTACCGGCTGGCGCGCCCGGCGGATGAGATCAGTTTTCTGGCGATCATCGACGCCATCGAAGGGCACAAACCGCTGTTCGATTGCCAGGAGGTGCGCGGGCGCTGTGCGGTGTTTGATGACTCCCCACCGGACTGGGCAGTCTCCGGCAAATGCGCTATCCATGCGGTGATGCTGCAGGCGGAGAAGGCGATGCGCGATGCGCTGGCGGCGCAGACCCTCGGCGCCGTCGCGGCCCGCTTTGGCCGCAAAGCGCCGCAAGGCTTCTTCGGCGAGGTCAACCTCTGGCTCGACGAGCGCATGACGGAACGCACCGCGCGCAGCGGCAAAACGGCGCGCGCCAAGACCTAAGCGCCACTTTTCCTTAAAGCGAAACACACTTTTCCCGCCTCTTCGGAAGGGGCGGGCGGGCCTTCTGCACCCTGTTACGGGAGCGGAACGGCATCGTTCATCCGAAAAAACTGCGGGCAGTCTTATCGCCCGGTTAACCCTGTATGAAGGAGTCATCCCATGACGCAGAAAATAGTGATTGCCGGTTCCGGTTTTGCCGGTTTTTGGGCCGCCGTGTCCGCTATGCGCGCCATTACCCTTGCCGGTAAGCATGACGACATCGAGGTGCTGATGGTTTCGCCGACGCCAACGGTCACCATCCGGCCGCGCCTGTATGAAGCGGTGTTGGAAAACATGAATCCGGACATTTCCGCGCAGCTTGCCGCCGTCGGCGTGCGGCACCTGGCCGGGGCGGTAGAGCGCATCGATGCCGCCGCCAAGACGCTCACGGTGGCGCAGGCGACGGGGGAAACCCTTGAATTGGCCTATGACCGCCTGGTGTGGGCCACCGGCAGTCGGCTCTCCGTACCTGCGGTGCCGGGCTTTGCCGAATACGGTTTCAACGTCGATACGCTGGAAAGCGCGCAGCGTTTGGATGCCCATATCAAAGCGCTGGCGGCCAAACCGTCGACGCCGGCGCGCAACACTGCCGTGGTGGTGGGCGCAGGGCTGACCGGGCTGGAGAGCGCGGCGGAGATGCCGCAGCGGCTGCGGGATGCGCTGGGTAAAGACGAGAACGTGCGCGTGGTGATCGTCGATACCGCGCCGGAAGTGGGCGCCGGGATGGGGGCGGAGCCGGGGGCGGTGATACGCCAGGCGTTGGCGGAGTGCGGTGTGGAAGCGCGGGCCGGCCTACGCGTCTCGGCCATCGACGCCGAGGGGGTCATGCTGTCGAACGGTGAGCGCATCGCCGCCAACACGGTGATCCTGGCGGCGGGCGTGCGGGCGCATCCGCTGACCGAGCAGATCCCTGGCGAGCGCGACGGCAGCGGCCGGGTGATCGGCGACGCCTTCCTGCGCGCGCCGGCGGCGACGGGCATTTTCGTGACCGGTGACACGGTGAAAGCCGCTACCGACGATCTCGGCAATCATAACCTGATGACCTGCCAGCATGCGATGAGCCTCGGCCGCGTCGCCGGTCACAATGCGGCGGCGGAACTCGTGGGCTTGCCGACGCACCCGTACAGCCAGCCGAAGTATGTGACCTGTTTGGATCTGGGGCCGTGGGGGGCGCTATATACCGAAGGCTGGGAGCGCCAGGTGCGCTTTACCCGTCAGGAAGGCAAAAAGATTAAGCAGGAAATCAACACGCAGTGGATTTATCCACCGGCGGCGGATCGCGAGGCGCTGTTTGCCGTCGCCAATCCGGATTTCGTGATTGTGCCTTAAGGAAGTCAAAACGGGAGCGGCAACGCTCCCGTCGTCATTTTCCCAGCGGCAGGAACGAGCGCTCCGGCACTACGGTTTTCATCACCAGCGTGGAGCTCAGGCGCTGCACGCCCGGCAAAGCGGAGAGTTTCTCGTCGTAAAGCTGTTGAAAGGCGGGCAGATCGCGGGCGATCACGTGCAACAGGTAGTCGGGATCGCCAAACAGCCGCTGCGCCTGCACCACCTGGGGAATATCCATCATGGCGTTTTCGAAAGTTTCAACGGCGCGGCGATCGCCTTCGCGCATGGTGACGAACACCAGGGCGGAGAAGTTATAGCCCAGGCTGCCGGGATCGAGCTGGGCGCGATAACCCCTGATCACCCCGGACTCCTCTAACGCCCGCACCCGGCGGTGGCAGGGAGAAACGCTCAACCCGATACGATCGGCCAGCTCGGTCACCGACAAACGGCCGTCGACCTGTAGTTCAGCAAGAATCTTGCGATCAATCTTATCCATTTAGAAAAATTTCCCCGCTTATGCCGATTTCAGGCAAGTAATTGAAAGCACATTTTAACGTCTTGAGGATATTCTTGCCATCTGTTGAACGGTTTTGACGGCCGCCGCGGCAGGCGGAGGCCGTTCTTCTTCCACGAGGAAAGCGCAATGGTTCTCTGTTCGGTGTGGCGCGGTGCGTTTGAGAGGGCGCCGGCATGACGCTCGCTCTGTTCGCCGCTTTTTGGGCGGTGTCGATTTTGTTGGTGATCACGCCGGGTATGGATTGGGCCTATGTGATCTCGGCGGGCATTCGCGGCCGGGTGGTGGTGCCCGCCGTCGCCGGCTTGCTGTTTGGCCACCTGCTGATGATTGCGATCGTGGTGGCGGGCGTCGGCGCGCTGCTGGTCGGCAACCCGCTGGCGCTGACGGCGCTCACCCTGTTGGGGGCGGCTTACCTCTTGTGGATCGGTTTCAACATGCTGCTGCACCCGCCGGTGCCTGGCGCCGGTGAAGATCAGCGTTCCGATTCCTGGCTGCGCTGGGCCGGCAAGGGCGTGTGCGTCAGCGGGCTGAACCCCAAGGTGTTTCTGCTGTTTTTGGCGCTGTTGCCGCAGTTTACCGACGCCCGGGCCGAATGGTCGGTGCCGATGCAGATGCTGGCGTTGGGCGTCGTGCATTTGATCAGCTGTGGCCTGGTGTATCTGCTGGTGGGGTTCGGTTCGCAGTCGGTGCTGCGCACGCGCCCACAGGCTGCGAAGGTCGTGGGGCGCATCTCCGGCGCGGCGATGATCGTCATCGCCCTCGGGCTGCTGGCCGAACAGGCGCTGAAATAGGGCACGGAAGGCCCGCCTGCGCGGGCCAAGCGGTATCAGGCTCTGACGGCGAGCAGCACCGATGAGGCTTTGATCAGGGCGATGGCGCGCGAACCGTTCTTCAGCGCCATCTCCTGCAGGCTTTCATTGGTGATTACCGACGTCAGCACAAAACCGGCATCCGCTTTGAGGTGTACGGTGCTGTTGACCGCGCCGTGCTCAACCGCAATCACTTCCCCGGCAAACTGGTTGCGGGCGGAAAAACGCAAACCGCAATCCTCCGTCGCCAGGATCACCCACGGCGCTTTAATCAGCGCGACGGCCTCTTTGCCGACGCTTAAACCCAGCGACTGCTGGCTTTGTACCGTGACGATGGCCACCAGTTTTTCACCGCCCTGCAGGGTGATCTCCACTTCGTCATTGACGGCGCCTTTAGCGACGGCGGACACGGTACCGGCTAACTGGTTACGGGCTGAAACGGGCATAGACTCTCCTTGAAAGGGGCAAACGGTAAAATTTTTCGCCAGCATGAACCCTAACCGCCGCGATTGCCAATGCCGCGGGGAAAGAGTGTGAGCAGAGCGAGCTTACTTAAAAATTAACGCCGATAGATGTCCGGCCGGGTGATCTGCCAGACAAAATCGGGACGGTTAATGGCGCTATAGCCCACTTTTTCATAGAGCCAAGGGGCGGTGCTGGTGACCAGCATGACTCGCCGCAGCGTCGCCATCAGCGGATGGGCCTGGCAACATTCTGCCAGCCACAGGCCCAGTCCGCTTTTTTGATGCGTCTCCAGCACGTACACGTCGCACAGATAGCCGAAGGTGGCGTAATCGGTGACCAGCCGGGCGAAACCGATTTGCCTGGCATCGTGATACAAACCGAAACACAGGCTGTGGGCGAGGGACTGGCGAACGGTCTCTTTATCAATGCCTTCCGCCCAGGATGAACGGGTCAGAAACGCATGAATGGCATCGAGATCCAGCAGGGCGGGATCGGTGCTGACGAGATAGTCCGCACGCTGCCACTCCCGTGGGGCAGGCGTTGTCATGAGGGTTCTTCTCCTGTGCAAGCGTTCAGGTCGGTGCCGCCGTTCAGGCGTGCAGTTCGGCAACCGCCATGGTGAAAATCAGCGTGTCTTCGCCCTCGTTGGCGTACCGGTGCGGGCCGTCCGTTCTGGCGACCGCCGAACAGCCTGGCGTAATTCTGAGCTCGGTCTGCTCGACGGCAAGGCTCAAGACGCCTTGTTCAACGTGCAGCAATTCGAAGGTGCCCACCGGGTGGCCGCCCGATGCATAGGCTTCCCCCGGCGCCATTTCCCACCGCCACAGTTCTATCATGTTCGGGCCGCGGGTGCCCGCCAGCAAGCGGGCCGAGCCGCCGCGATCGCCATGCCATAGCGTGGGAATATCTTGGCTTTCAATCAGGTAGGCGGCGGGGGCGCGGGTCACGTTGACGATGTCCGCCACCGACAGGCCCAGTGCTGCCGCGAGTTTGCACAGGATGGCGATGCTGGGATTGGCGCTCCCTTTCTCGATCTCTACCAGCATGCCCTTGCTGACGCCCGCCCGGCGCGACAGCTCGTCCAGCGACAGCTTTTGGCTTTTACGCTGCTGTTTGATGCGGTGCGACACCGCTTCGCTGACGGTTTGCACGTCGGCACCGAACTCGGTCGGTCTGTTGACTTTTTCGCTCATCGGTCAATATCATGGAATAAAATGGTCAATATAGGATTATTCAATGATTTTAGTCGATCCGTCAATCGATCCGGCCGTCGCTGCGCTGGCACCCGGTTTCCGGGCGTTAAGCATTACCGTGGCCGCGGCTCCCATAACCAACCCAGACGTGGGGGCGCTGGCGTTGGCGCAAGCCTGTCGCGCCCTCGGCGAGGGAGACGCGCCCTGGGCAGAGGCGCATCTCTCGGCCTGGCGCGATGTCTTCATGCAGTTTGGCGCCAAACCCAAGCGTACGCCCTGTTCCGCCGACGCCTTGCGCAAGCGCGCGCTGCGCGACGGCACGATGCCGAGCATCGATCCGGTGGTTGATCTCTACAACGCCGTCAGCATTCGTTTTGCCGTGCCGGTGGGGGGCGAGAATATTGCGGCCTATATCGGCGAGCCGCGGCTGATCGTCGCGGATGGCAGCGAGCTGTTCGATACCGTCAAGGAGGGCGCGGTGATCCATGAATCGCCGGAGGCGGGGGAGGTGGTCTGGCGCGACGATCGCAGCGTGACCTGCCGCCGCTGGAACTGGCGTCAGGGCGTCAGAACCCGGCTGAGCGCCGAGGCCGAACGGATGTGGTTCATCCTGGAGAGCCTGCCGGCAATGCCGTTGGCGGCGCTGCACGCGGCGGGCGACGAATTGATTGCCGGTTTACAGCAAATGATGCCCGGCGCCACGGTAGAGCGACGGCTTATCGGCTGCGCCTCGTAACAGGCGTCAGCACTGGCGGTGGACCAAACCGGTGATCAAATCCAGCGCGTCGTCCGCCGCCGCGATTTCGCTTTCGCTGAGCGCCTGTCGCTCGATGAAACTCTCAATGGCTTCCAGCAGGGAGAAAACGCTGATCTCCTCCCCTATCTTCACGACTTCGCAGACGCCACGCCCAATTGCCTCGCAGATTGCCTCATCAAATTCACACGGTTTGCTGTTCATCTTTTTTCCCCTACGGCGTTTGGGATTTTATCGGCCATGCTACCGGTTTTTGCCCGGCGACTGTCTGACGAAAATCCCATTTTTTCGTTGATGCTGACTGGCGTACGATCGCGGACATTGGCGAAATTCTGATTTCCTGACCGTGGCCAAATTTCCCTTGTGACCACCGTGTCGGCGCGGTATTGTCGCCAAATGACGACAATACCGCCTCATTGTCCGCATAAAAAATTCATGACGTTATCATCCCTTCATCCCGCTGCCGTGCGGGATTTTTTTATGAGGTTTATCTCAAAGTGCGGATAACCTCGACGCGATCGCTTGCCATGCTCTGAGAATAATCCTAGCTTGAAATAGTCATTTAGGGTTAGCAATCCCTCATGACCTCCTTGTAACACTTGATGCACCAGAACGTTTTCTCCCCCGCTTAGGCGGGGGTTTTTAATGACGTGCATCGGCAAAGGCTTTCAACGTAGAACCGACAGAGTTCGTGACGATAACCAGTTTAAGCATCAGGGGACGGGACAATGAAAAATGATCTGGCGGCGGCGATCGCGATTGGCTGTGTGTTGTTGTTCGCATTGGCGGTCGGTTCGCCCCTTTCCATCGGTACCTCGCTGTAATCTTCCGCGGCCCCGCTCGGGGCCGCTCACCGCGCCTGTCGCCGCGTCTGCGGATTTTTGCGTCGATCGCCTGCCCGCGCGATAAAATCAGCCAAATCGCTGTTGATGTATGGCGAACTTTGAGTACTCTGAGTGCTTTGCACACCTCGCGTGCGTCCGTTGTATCTATGCTTTAATCAGGCCCATCACAGGAATCGCCATGCCCGCCCGCCAAATCTCGAGGAGCCCGCTCTGATGCTGGAGATGTTATTACAGTGGTACCGCCGCCGCTTCACCGATCCGCAGGCTATCGCGCTGCTGGTGATCCTGGTCGCCGGGTTCCTTATTCTCTATTTTCTGCACGGCATTCTGACCCCGTTGCTGGTCGCCATCGTGTTGGCCTATCTGCTGGAGTGGCCGACCGCACGCCTGCAGCGCATCGGCTGTTCGCGCACCTGGGCGGCGAGCATCATGCTGCTGGTGTTCGCGGGCATCGCCATGCTGCTGGTGTTCGTCGTCGCACCGACCGCCTGGCAACAGGGCATCAATCTGATGAGCGATCTGCCGGGTATGCTCAACCAGTTCTATAACTTCGCCGCGACGCTGCCGAAGCGTTATCCGGCGCTGGTAGATGCCGGCATCATCGACATGATGGCGGAAAATCTGCGCAGCCGGCTGTCCGGCATGGGCGAATCGGTGGTGAAATTCTCGCTGGCGTCGCTGGTCGGCCTGCTGACGCTGGCTATTTACCTGATCCTGGTGCCGATGATGATGTTCTTCCTGTTGAAGGACAAAGAGCAGCTGCTGAACGCGGTGCGCCGCGTGCTGCCGCGCAATCGCGGCCTGGCGGGGCAGGTCTGGAACGAAATGAATCAGCAGATCACCAACTACATTCGCGGCAAGGTGCTGGAGATGGTGATTGTCGGCGTGGCGACCTACCTGGTGTTCGCCGTGCTGGACATGCGCTACTCGCTGCTGCTGGCGGTGCTGGTGGGCTTCTCGGTGTTGATCCCTTACATCGGCGCGGTGCTGGTCACTATACCGGTGGTGGTGGTGGCGCTGTTCCAGTGGGGCGTCGGCGCCGATTTCTGGACGCTGATCGTCGCCTATCTGGTGGTGCAGGGGCTGGACGGCAACCTGCTGGTGCCCATTTTGTTCTCCGAAGCGGTCAACCTGCATCCGCTGGTGATTATCCTGTCGGTGATCGTGTTCGGCGGGATGTGGGGCTTTTGGGGCGTGTTTTTCGCCATACCGCTGGCGACGCTGGTGAAGGCGGTGATCCACGCCTGGCCGGATGAACTGCGGGTCGAAGTGGAAGACAAGGCCGGTTGACAGGGAAGAAACGAAGCGCAGCAGGCCGCTGCGCTTCGTGAGAATTACTGCTGCAGGTAGCTCAGAACGATGTCGTGGTGATTGGTGGTTTTGAAATCATCAAACACTTTTTCAATCTTGCCTTTGCCATCGATCAGGAAGCTGATGCGGTGAATGCCGTCGTAGGTCTTGCCCATGAAGGTTTTCTCGCCCCACACGCCAAACTGTTGCGACACCTGATGATCTTCATCAGACAACAGCGTGAAGTTGAGCAGCTCCTTTTCGGCGAAGCGCGACAGTTTTTCCGGCTTGTCGGTGCTGATGCCCAGCACTTCGACGCCGACCTTTTTCAATTCGTCCATGTTGTCCCGCAGGCCGCAGGCTTGCACGGTGCAGCCCGGCGTCATCGCCTTCGGATAGAAATAGACCAATACTCGCTGTCCCTGGAAGTCGGCCAAATTAATTTCCTCACCGTCCTGGTCAGGCAAACTAAATTTCGGCGCTGTGTCACCGGCTTTCAATGGGCTCATCACTACTCTCCATCTTTCTCGTCATGCTGTGGATAGTTCACCACGCTAATACTGCCTTGCGCGTTCAATTCTGTACATAGGCGATGGAAGGCTTGCTCAATATTTGAGGCGTCCCGATCGCCGGAGCTGTGGGCGGTGATTTGGATATACAGCTGCGGCGGCAGGTCGCCCTCCGCTGGCTGCGTGCGCGAGACCAGTTCGGCGATATTCATCTGGCTGGAGTCGAACAGATCGGTAAAGCGTTCGATGATGTGCGGCGAGTCCTTCACTTCCACCTGCACCCACACCGTGGCCGGCATCGGCGGCCTTTCGTGCGAGTTTGTGCGCTTCATCACGATCAGCAGATCCAGCTCCGCGCCTTTTTGCGGCAGGGTGGATTCGATCAGGGTGATGGCGTTCCAACTGCCGGACAGCAGCATGATGAACGTGAACTCCTCTCCCAGCATGGCCAGACGGCTATCTTCGATATTGCATCCGCAACTGCTGACGTGGCGGGTGATGGTATTGACGATTCCGGGGCGGTCGGCGCCGAGCGCGGTAATCACGAGATAGTGTTCGTCTGACTGAGGCAAAATAGCGCTTCCTGTCGTGCTTAATGGGGTTACCATGGTAAACATAAAAAAAACCGCCTGCCAAGCGCTTACAACGCGGTTGTGCGCTTGCTTTTGGATAGGCAGCAAAAGTACCATGAGTGACTTGTTTGTGGAGGGGACGGCCAATGTTTACGGGAAGTATTGTTGCACTGGTGACGCCGATGGACGACAAAGGTGCTGTCGATCGCGCGAGCCTGAAAAAATTGATCGATTATCATGTAGCCAGTGGCACCGCGGCGATCGTTTCCGTAGGGACCACCGGCGAGTCCGCAACGCTTGCCCATGACGAGCACGTTGACGTGGTGCTGCAGACGCTGGAGCTGGCCGACGGCCGCATTCCGGTGATCGCCGGCACCGGCGCCAACGCCACCGCCGAAGCCATCGCGCTCACCACCCGCTTCGCCAATACCGGCGTAGTGGGCTGCCTGACGGTGACGCCGTACTACAATAAGCCGACGCAGGAAGGGCTGTATCAGCACTTCAAGGCGATCGCCGAGAGCACCGAGCTGCCGCAGATCCTGTACAACGTGCCTTCGCGCACCGGCTGCGACATGCTGCCGCCGACCATCGCTCGGCTGGCAAAAATCAAGAATATTGTTGCTGTAAAAGAAGCGACGGGGAACTTAAGTCGCGTTAGTCAGATCCAAGTGCTGGTTGACGATGAAGACTTCATCTTGCTGAGCGGCGACGACGCCAGCGGGCTGGACTTCATGCAACTGGGCGGCAAAGGGGTGATTTCCGTGACGGCCAACGTGGCCGCGCGCGAAATGGCGGAACTTTGCGCGCTGGCGGCGCAGGGCAAGTTTGCCGACGCGCGCCGCTTAAATCAGCGCTTGATGCCGTTGCATCAGGATCTATTTGTAGAAGCAAACCCAATTCCGGTGAAGTGGGCCTGTAAGGCGTTGGGATTGATGGCAACCGATACGCTGCGTCTGCCGATGACGCCGTTGAGCGAAGCCGCCCGCCCGGTGGTGGAGCGCGCGCTGAAAAGCGTCGGTTTGCTGTAACTCTAAGGGAAATTTGATGGCTTATTCATTGCAAAAGTCGACGGTAGCAAAAGTAGTGGGCATCTCTTTGGTGATGATGCTGGCAGCCTGCAGCAGCGATCAGCGCTACAAGCGCCAGGTCAGCGGCGACGAGGCCTACCTCGACGCGGCTCCGCTCAAAGCGCTGAACGCGCCGTCCGGCATGATCCTGCCGGTGCAGAGCGGCAACTATGACGTTCCCGCCACGACGCTGCAAGGCAACGTCGGCAAGCAGCTGGACATTCGTCCGCCGGTGCAGCCGCTGGCGCTGCTGAGCGGTTCACGCGCGCAATACGCTGGCGACAGCGGCACGCTGCTGCTGGAAAACAGCCCGCAGAACCAGAACCTGTGGTCGCGCGTGGTCAGCCTGCTGCAGGCGAAGAACATCGCGATCGCTTCCCGCCAGGACGCCGGTCAGACCCTGACCACCGACTGGGTGAAGTGGAACCGTCTGGACGAAGACAACCAGTACGAAGGCCGTTATCAGATCAGCGTGCAGCAGCAGGGCTACCAGCAGGCGCTGGTGGTGAAAAGCGTTGGCCTGCAGCAGCAGGGCAAGACCGAGCAGGTGACCGATCAGTCTGAGATCCAGCGCTACAACGGCATGATGATCAACACCCTGATCGAAGGCCTGGACAAGCAGGACAACCTGGCGAGCAGCCAGAGCGCCAGCCGCTTCGGCGCGCTGGATGTGCAGAGCGGCGCCGATGACACCGGCCTGCCGATGCTGGTGGTGCGCGGCCCGTACACCGTCGTGTGGGATCGCCTGCCGCCGGCGCTCGAAAAACTGGGGATGAAAGTGGGTGACCGCAGCCGTCCGCAGGGCACCGTCGCCGTGACCTACAAGTCCCTGAGCAGCAGCGATTGGGATGCGTTGGGCGTCAAGGATCCTGAACTGGCGGAAGGCGATTACAAGCTGCAGGTCGGCGATCTTAACAACCGCACCAGCCTGCAATTTATCGATCCGAAAGGCAAACCGCTGACCCAGTCGAAAAACGACGCACTGGTGGCGGCATTCCAGTCTGCCTTCAGTAAAACCAGCGTTAACTAATCAAAAAGGGGCTTCGGCCCCTTTTTGTTTTGTCTATACGGTATCGTTTGCGTCGCAGGTTTGGCACAATAGTGTCCGGCACGCCAAAGAATTCATTAGGTCAATTCTATACCCCCTAATTTCGGGCCGCGCTCGGGAGACATCGGGGATACATCACTGGAGTAAGTAAGATGCAAAAGCTAGCTGAGCTGTATCGCGGAAAGGCAAAAACCGTTTACACCACCGAGAATCCCGATCTGTTGGTGTTGGAGTTCCGCAACGATACGTCAGCACTGGATGGTCAGCGCATTGAGCAGTTCGATCGCAAAGGCATGGTGAACAACAAGTTCAACCATTTCATCATGAGCAAACTGGAAGAAGCCGGCATCCCGACCCAGATGGAGCGTCTGCTGTCCGACAACGAAGTGCTGGTGAAGAAGCTGGACATGGTGCCGGTGGAATGCGTGATCCGCAACCGCGCCGCCGGTTCGCTGGTGAAGCGTCTGGGCATCGAAGAAGGCCTGGTGCTGAACCCGCCGCTGTTCGATCTGTTCCTGAAAAACGACGCCATGCACGATCCGATGGTCAACGAATCCTACTGCGAAACCTTCGGCTGGGTGAGCAAAGAACATCTGGCGCGCATGCGTGAGCTGAGTTACCGCGCTAACGACGTGTTGACCCAGCTGTTCGACGACGCGGGCCTGATCCTGGTCGACTTCAAACTGGAGTTCGGCCTGTTCAACGGCGAAGTGGTGCTGGGCGATGAGTTCTCGCCGGACGGCAGCCGCCTGTGGGACAAAAACACTCTGGACAAGATGGACAAAGACCGTTTCCGTCAAAGCCTGGGCGGCCTGATCGAAGCCTACGAAGAAGTAGCGCGCCGCATCGGCGTGAAACTCGACTAAGCGTCGGCACCGCCATTCGGGGCGATCCGGCCGGATCGTCCCGCTATTCTGCGTTTTTCCAGAAAATTTCTACATTTCCTCCGCGGCAGACCATTTATAATGATGGATGCGAGATGACTAAAACCTATCCCACTCAGGCTTGAAGCTGCCTTTGCGCTTACGATCGCGGCGCAACTTCAACGAGCAGGGGAAATATCTGGAGTATATTTATGCGTTGGCAAGGGCGTCGGGAAAGTGACAATGTTGAGGATCGTCGCGGGCAGTCTTCAGGTTTGGGCGGCGGTGGCGGCGGTTTCCGCGTGCCGGTGCGCGGCAAGGGCGGCATCGTCATTCTGGTGGTGGTGCTGGTGGCCGGCTATTACGGCATCGATCTGTCGCCGCTATTGAACGGCGGTAACGTCGCACCGCAGGGTCAACAACAGAGCGCCAACATCAGTCCGAAAGACGATGAGCTGGCCAAATTCACCTCGGTGGTGCTGGCCTCGACCGAGGATAACTGGAAAGAGATTTTCCAGCGCATGGGCAAAACCTATCAACCGCCGAAGCTGGTGATGTATCGCGGCGTGACGCGCACCAGCTGCGGCACCGGTCAGGCGGCGATGGGGCCGTTCTACTGCCCGGGTGACAAAACGGTGTATATCGATCTGTCTTTCTATCAGGACATGAAAACCAAGCTGGGTGCCGGCGGTGATTTCGCCCAGGCCTATGTGGTGGCGCACGAAGTCGGCCACCACGTGCAGAACCTGTTGGGCATCGAGCCCAAGGTCCGCCAGATGCAGCAGGGCGCCAGCCAGGCGGAAGTGAACCGCCTGTCGGTGAAAATGGAGCTGCAGGCGGACTGCTTCGCCGGCGTGTGGGGCAAATATGCCGAGAAGCAGCAGATGCTGGAAGAGGGCGACCTGCAGGCGGCGCTGAACGCCGCGCAGGCGATTGGCGACGATCGGTTGCAGCAGCAGAGTCAGGGCCGCGTCGTGCCGGACAGCTTCACTCACGGCACCTCGCAGCAGCGTTACACCTGGTTTAAACAGGGCTTCGACAGCGGCGATCCCAATACCTGCAACACCTTTGCATCCCGTTAACGCCTCAAGTGCCGGAGCCTGACTCCGGCATTTTTTTCGGATTGAGACACAGCCTTATGTTACAGGCAGCGCAACAACTCATGCGGCGACAGGGCATCCGGCGCCTGCTGGTGCTCAGCGGCGAACCCGACTGGTGTCGCGAACAGGCACAGCGGCTGGCGGCGACCCTGCCGGGTGACTGGCCGTGGGTGGGGGAAAACCCGCCGCCCGGCCCGACGGCGTTGGCGAGTGGCGCCGTGCGCCAATTGCTGGGGCAGGAGCGGCTGCACGCGGTGTTCGATGCCAGTCAGTCGCTGGACGTGGAGGCGTTGGCGGCGCTGTGCGGCGCATTGCGCGCCGGCAGTTGGCTGCTGTTGCTGACGCCGCCCTGGCGGCAATGGCCTCAGCAGCCGGACGGCGACAGCCTGCGCTGGAGCGATTGCCCGCAGCCGATTACCACTCCGCATTTCATCCACCATTTGCAGCAGCATCTGGCCGATGACCGCGAAGTGACGATCTGGCGGCAGGATGAGCCCCTGACGCTGGCCGCGCTGCCGGCGCGCGAGGGTTGGCAACCGCCGGATGGCCGGCCGACCGGGGAACAGCAGGCTATCTTGACGACGCTGCTGCAGGCCGAATCCGGCGTGTGGGTGCTGACCGCCGCGCGCGGTCGTGGCAAATCGACGCTGGCCGGCATGCTGGTGGCGCAGTCGCCGCTGACCTGTTGGATAACCGGGCCGAGCCGCGCCGCCACTGAGGTGGCCGGGGAGTGGGCGCAGGGGCGCGCGCAGTTTTGGGCGCCGGATGCCTTGCTGGCGCAGTGCCGGGAGGGGGACGTCAGCGCCGTCGGCTGGCTGCTGGTGGATGAAGCGGCGGCGATCCCCGCGCCGCTGTTGCAGCAGTTGATCGGTTATTTCCCTCGCGTGTTGTTGACCACCACGGTACAGGGGTATGAGGGTACCGGCCGCGGTTTTCTGCTGAAGTTTTGCGCCGGGCTGCCTTCCTATCAGGCGTTGAGCCTGCAACAGCCGATGCGCTGGGCGCAGGGGGATGCGCTGGAACGGATAACGGACAATGCGCTGTTGTTTAATGAGCTGCCCGCCTGGCCGGCGGATGGCCAGGCGATCGATTACAGTCAGGCGGAGCAGCGTGAGCTGTGCGCCGATCCGCAGCGGCTGGCGCGTTTCTATGCCCTGCTGAGCAGCGCGCATTACCGTACCTCGCCGCTGGATTTGCGCAGGCTGATGGATGCGCCCGGCATGCATTTCGGGCTGGCGCAGGCCGGGCAGGAGGTAGTTGGTGCCGTGTGGCTGGTGGACGAGGGCGGCTTGAGCGCCGAGTTGGCGCACGACGTGTGGGCCGGCCGCCGCCGGCCGCGCGGCAACCTGGTGGCGCAGTCGCTGGCGGCGCATGGCGGCCAGTGGTGGGCGCCGACGCTGCGGTCACGCCGCATTACCCGCATCGCGACGCTGCCGGCACTGAGGCGGCAGGGTATCGCGCGTCAGCTGGTCGAGCGGCAACGCCGTCAGGCGCAGGGGCTGGATTTTCTGTCGGTCAGCTTCGGCTATACCGAGCCGCTGTGGCGCTTTTGGCAATCCTGCGGTTTCGAGCTGGTGCGCATCGGCAGCAAGCCGGAGGCCAGCAGCGGCTGCTATACCGCGATGGCTATCTTGCCCCTGAGCGAGCAAGGAGAGGCGCTGCGGCACGCGGCGCACAAGCATCTGGCGCGCGACTGGCCCTGGCTGCGGCAGCGTATTGAACTCGCGCTGGCGATCCCGGGCGACGACGGCGATACGCCGCTGGGCGAAGAGGATTGGCGCGAGCTGGCCGGGTTCGCTTTCGCCCATCGGCCGCTGGAGGCCAGCCTGGGGGCATTGCAGCGTTTGCTGTTGGCCAGCAATCTGCCGCTGCCCGCGCTGCGCGGCCATCTGCAACGGCGGCAATCCCCGGCGGCCTGCGCGGAGCTGGCGGGCGTCAGCGGCCAGAAAGCCTTGCTGCGCCACTGGCGGCACGAAGCGGCGCAGGCGCTGGAACAGCTGAATGCGCAGCACTGTCGCTACTGGCGCGACTGGACGCAGTCGTTGCAATAAATTGAATAACTCGCTCAATAAAACCCGATTTTCCCGATTTCTCAACGGCGTATAGTCACTGTCAGCGGTGTGGCGGCGACTGTCGCCGCACCAGGTTTGGTTACTATTAAGGAGTCATCGATGAAACATGAGCATTTCGTTGTCCAAAGCCCGGCGACCCCGGCGGCGCAGCTGATCTTGCTGTTTCACGGTGTCGGCGACAACCCGGTGGCGATGGGGGAGATCGGCAGCTATTTCGCCAAAGACTTTCCTCAGGCACAGGTGGTGAGCATCGGTGGCCCCGAAGCGTTCGGCAACGGCGCCGGGCGCCAGTGGTTTTCGGTGCAGGACGTGACCGACGAAAATCGCGCGGCACGCATCGCAGACGTAATGCCGCAGTTTGTGGCGGTGGTGCGCCATTGGCAGCAGCTGAGCGGCGTAGGCTATGCTGGCACGGCGCTGGTGGGGTTCTCGCAGGGGGCGATCATGGCGCTTGAGGCGTTGAAAGCGGAAACCCGGCTGGCCGGGCGCGTGGTCGCGTTCAGCGGGCGTTTCGCTCAGCTGCCCGAGCAGGCTTTCGGCGACAGCGTGGTGCATTTGATCCACGGTGAAGAGGACGCGGTGATCGCGGTGCAACACGCTCACGCGGCGGCAGAAGCGCTACGGGCCGGCGGCGCCGATTTTACGCTGGACGTGGAGGAAAACGTCGGGCACGCAATCAACCAGGGCATGATGAACGCCGCGCTGGAAAGGCTGCATTATTATGTGCCGCAGCGCTACTGGGACGAGGCATTGTCCGGCAAGCGCGGCGAGCTGATCGCCTTTCGCTAAAAATTCAGGGCGCCGATGAGCGCCCTGATGTCATTTCTTTTTCGGCCAGTCGTCTTCGTCATCCCACTGGGCGTTGTTGTCGCGGTGCGGCGGTATCTCCGGCTTGTTGGCCAGATAGCTTTTCACGTCGACGCGGCGCAGTTCCTTAATGCCGCTGACGACCATTCCCACCAGGATCAGCAGGATAATCCACCAGTAATCAGCTAACCATTGCATAGCTACTCCTTTCCTTCACTGCGTATAAAACGCGAAAAAATCGAGGGCAGATGGCGTTCGAGCCATTCAACACCGGCGACCTCCTTATCTTGCCAGGCCGCCAGCAACAGCGCCGGGGTCAGCAAATGTTCGGCTTCTTGCGCCAGCGGCCGGTAGCTCAGATGCCACGGCTCCACCGCCACGCCACCGCTGTCTTCGGTAAAGGGGCGATAGAAACCGAACTCGGCCATATGCGCCGTCAGCCATTGGTTGAGCGGCGCAAAGTAACCGCCTTCTTCATATTCCCACGGCTCCAGCTGCAGCTTTTGCCCTTCCGGCAGCAGCGACGGATCGTAAACGTCCAGATCGCTGCCCCAGTGATGGCGGCTGGCGCCCGGCAGGGCCGACCAGCGCAGGATCGCCTCACAGCGCTCGGCGGCGGACAGCGGCGCAACGTCTATCGGGCGGCTGTCCTTATCTAATACTGGCCGCTGGCCGCAGAATTTGCCATTCCAGATAGCCAGTTGCCGGTCGAAATCGCGGAAGGTGCTGGCGGGCTGGAGATCGAATCCCGCCTCACGCGCGGCCTGCTGCATCGCCAGGAAGGCGTTGACCGCCTGCGGCTGCAGCCGATGGTTCCCGCTCAGCGGCGCCAGGTGTTCGGTTGAGCGGCCGGTGAGCATCTCTGCGTTGATCATGCGACCAATTGCTCCATGATGCGTTGATACATGCGGCTCAGCAGCTGCAGATCCGCGGCGTTGACACATTCGTTGACCTTGTGGATGGTGGCGTTGACCGGCCCCAGTTCTACCACCTGCGCGCCCATCTGCGCGATGAAGCGGCCGTCGGAGGTGCCGCCGGTGGTCAGCAGCTGCGGCGTCAATTCAGAATAGTGCTCGACGGCGTTGACCACCGCATCCACCAGCGCGCCGCGCGAGGTGAGGAACGGCTGGCCGGACAGCCGCCACTCGATGCTGTAATTCAACTGGTGGCGTTCCAGCAGCTCTTCCACGCGCTGCTTGATCATCGCGTCGGTGAGTTCGGTGCTGAAACGGAAGTTGAATTGCACGTAGAGATCGCCCGGGATCACGTTGTTGCTGCCAGTGCCTGCCTGCACGTTGGCGATCTGCATGCTGGTCGGCGGGAAGAACTCGTTGCCGCGATCCCATTCGATCGCCACCAGTTCATTCAGCGCCGGCATGGCGCGGTGCACCGGGTTGTCCGCCAGGTGCGGATAGGCGACGTGCCCCTGTACGCCGTGGATATGCAGGTTGGCGGTGATGGAGCCGCGACGGCCGTTTTTCACCACGTCGCCGACGCGCTCGGTGCTGGACGGCTCGCCGACCAGGCAGTAATCAAGCCGCTCGTTGCGCGCCATCAGCGTTTCGACCACTTTAACCGTGCCGTGGGTGGCGCTGGCCTCTTCATCTGAAGTGATCAGAAATGCCAGGCGGCCCTGATGATTCGGGTTGGCGGCGACAAAGCGTTCCGCAGCTACCACCATCGCGGCCAACGAGCCTTTCATGTCTGCCGCACCGCGGCCATACAGCATGCCGTCGCGGATTGCCGGTTCAAACGGCGGATTGTCCCAGCGTTTTTCATCGCCGGTCGGCACCACGTCGGTGTGCCCGGCAAACGCCAGGGTTTGCCCTTCGCCGCGCCAGGCCCAGAAGTTTTGGGTGTCTTCGAAGTCCATGGCTTCGACGGTGAAGCCGATCGCCTGCAAACGTTCGATCATCAGCTGCTGGCAGCCTTCGTCATTCGGGCTGAGGGAAGGGCGTTTGATCAACTGCTGGGCCAGTTCGATAACCGGGCAAGTCATACGGCAACCTCGGCGATAAATTGTTGGTAAGCGTCGGCGTTGAAACCGAGCAGCGCGTGGCCGTTGCCGTCGTCCAGCAGCGGACGTTTAATGATTGCCGGCTGCGCCAGCATCAGCGCGATGGCGGCGTCGGCGTTATCGCAGGCATTGCGCTGCGCTTCATCCAGCTTGCGCCAGGTGGTGCCGCGGGTATTGAGCAGCGGCTCCCAACCCAGTTGCGCGACGAAGCCGCGCAACTGCTGTTCGGTCAGGCCGTCGGCGCGATAGTCGTGAAAATGATAGGTCACGCCCTGATCTTCCAGCCAGCGGCGGGCTTTTTTGATGGTGTCGCAGTTTTTGATGCCGTACATCGTCAGCGTTGTCTGTTGCGGTTTGTTTGCCATGGCGTAAAGCTACCTGTCTCGTCGAGTCGATACTGGGCGGCGGACGCGATCTTAGGCCTTCTCGCCGCCCGGCGATAGCAGAGATAATGCCAGTAAAGCGGCGGCGAGATCCAGACAACGATGCGCGTGAGATGCGATTGGGGGCCAGGGAAAGAGGCTGTCAAAGCGATGAAACGGCGACCTTCGCCGGCAGTGCTGTTAAAAGACGCCGGCGAATGCGTTCAGCTACCCCTGCGGTTCTGGGAAAGAAAACGCTATTCTTTATTTATTCTTATGTTTAAACGATCGGTTAAACACCGTACGCGGGTAATATGCAACAGCGGTTTTATCCTGCTGGTGCCGAATTTTTTCATTATTCGCGACTTGTAATGATTGGCGGTTTTATTTCTGATATTCATGGCATTGCTGATATCGGTCAGCGATTTTCCCGTCGACCACTCCGAGAGGAAAAGGGACTCGCGCTGGGAGAGTTGCGGCGGCTCGGTATAGTGACTGTAACGCTTATATAAGTCGCCGATCAGGTGGCTGAAACGGCTCAATGATATAAGGTTTGATAATATAATGGTCTTATTGTCGACAATCACCATTTCATGCGGGCAGTCGGTGATAATGACTATTTTGTAGGTGTTGGGGTTGGCATATTCATCGCGGTAACGCGCTTCAAAATTGGCGATGGTGACATCGATAAAGCAGACTCTTTTGCGGCTAAAGCCGGCCGGTGCACGTTTTTCCGCCCAGGTTTGCTTAAAGAGTTGTCGGATGCCGACGGTGGTATAGGCACACTCGCTGAAAATATCAATTTCCATTTTATTATAGTCCTTTACTTTCTATTTCCCGGTGAGGATCGATATCTTAAAACATAAAAAAAGAAACAATCTAAATAATTTCACATTGAACTTATCTTGTCGCGTAGACGGAGGCCCTCTCTCGGCAGCGGAAAATAAGGAAAGTCTCATATACTAACATGATTTATAAAGAGTAAATCTGCTTTTTAGCCGGCCCTTTGGCCGGAGGCGGTTTAATAGAATAGAAATCCTCTATTAATACTCAGGTTATTAAAAGGAATTAACATAGATGTCACCTATCGCAAAATTAAATTCGATCGTTTTTATCGATAGCTTTAGCGTGGCTGATTTCGTTAATGAGTTAATAACTAAGATATTTCTTGTTTTCTTGCCGTGATGGCGGTTTTATTTTGAACGGTGGAAAGACAGTCTATGAGTTTATGCGGAAATTCGGTTTGAAATTGAGATAAAGATAAATCTAAACAAAGAAAATGCGATGTTTTGAGCGACGAACAGCGCGTAATGTGGGCGATTGATACGGAGAGCTGGCGTGAAAGAATGTCATATCGAAATTTCCGATCGGGTAACACCGGAAATAACGTCTTGTATTGCGGAGGGGTTGGACCGTTTTAATGATCAACAGATCGGCTACGGCGATCGTCTGCCGCTGGCGGTGGTGGTAAAAGATCCCGACAGTGGGGACGTTCTGGGGGGAATTACCGGACGTTCATCATTAGGGCTGCTGTTTCTCGATCTCTTTTATCTGCCGGAAGCGCTGCGCGGCGCGGGGTTGGGCAGCGAACTGTTGCGCCGTTTCGAACAGGAAGGCCGCCGGCGCGGTTGCCTTTCGGCCGTGTTGTACACCATCAGCTTTCAGGCGCCGGACTTTTATCAACGGCATGGCTGGCAGCGTATGGGGGAGGTGCCTTGCTTGCCGCCGGGAACCAGCCGCGTCTTTATGAGCAAAACTTTGTGAAGCGCGTTTAACGCACGTAGCCTCCCTGTTGCAGGCGCTGCAGAGAGGCGCCGTCCGCATACACCATGCCGGTGGCCAAATCGTGAAAGCCGTACTTTTTATAGAAGGTCCGCTTTTCCGGCACGGAATAGATGAAAATCTTGCCGAGCGGCGCCAAATCTTGCATTACCCGATCCATCAACCTGCGTCCCAGCCCTTGCCCCTGAAAGCGCGGATCGATCGCCACGTCGGCCAGGTAGGCGACCGAGGTCAGATCGCTGATGGCGTGCGCGGTGGCGATCAGTTCGTCGCCGATAAACCCCCAATAGCAAAACTGGCTGTGTTGGTAAACGCGCCGCAGGGTGTGCGGATCGCGTTTGCCCAGCCCGGCGGCCTCCAGCAATTCGCACAGCCGCTGCCAGTCGATGGCGCGGCGGTTCAGATCGGTGACAATTTCCATCGTTTTCCTCTAACCAATAAGATTGAGATCGGCGGCATAGTGCCGAATGGCGCGCTGATAGCCGCGGATGTCGGGGTCTGACGAGGTGTCCGCCAACAGCAACAACAGATCGGCCACGGCCCGTTTATTTTCACCCAGGTTGTACAGCGCCATGGCGCGAAACAACATCAGCTCGTAGGCCTGCGGGAACTCGGTCAGACCGTCGTCGAAAGCCCGTAACGAAGCCGGATATTCTCCCAGGGCGCGGTAGGTGCTGCCGAGGCCCAGCCAGGCCTCGCGGCGCTGGGCGGGCGGCAAATCGCGGGCCAGCGCCGCGAGGTAGCAGGGAATGGCCTGTTGCTCCAGGCCCTGCACGTCATACAGGCAGGCCAGCTGAAGGTGCAATATCGCCGCTTCCGGTTCGGCCGCCAGTTGCCGTAACGCCAGCGCAGTCGCTTCCTGATAGCGGCCCTGCGTTTTCAACTGCGAGAGAGACAAAGAGGTGGACATGATCGGCGCTCCATTGGCGTATTTTTATACCTTTTACACGCTACCGTGGAGAAATTGATATCACAAGGGAATAGCTGCACAACACATTGATGAGATAAATACGAAAATGTGCGCTAAGCCCGGTTTCCGGGCCCGGCATCGTTCCCGTTTCCCTTCACATGGTCAAAAAACAGGCGTAGAATCCGCTTCGTCAAATAATTGAGGTTGTAAAGTATTATGGTTGATCGTGAATTAGGAAACTGGAAAGACTTCATTGATGAGATGTTGGGCAACTGACACAGCGTTGAAGCAGATGGCAAGGTTGAGTCATTGGAGCGTCACTGAAACACCTTGGGAACGAGATTATCGTTCGAAATAAAGCAGCATCGGTAACCCGACGCTGCTTTTTTTATGCGCTGTCTGTTACTCCTCGGTGGTCGGCGTGGCTGCCGGATGCGGTTTCCCCGGGAAGCGGCGGCGCACCAGCACGAAGAACAGCGGCACGAAGAAAATGGCCAGCAGGGTGGCGGAGATCATGCCGCCCATCACCCCGGTGCCGACCGCATGCTGGCTGCCTGAGCCGGCGCCGCTGCTGATGGTCATCGGCAGCACGCCGAAGATAAACGCCAGCGAGGTCATCAGGATCGGGCGCAGACGCATGCGTGAAGCTTCGAGCGTCGCCGACATCAGATCCTGCCCTTTCTGATTCAGTTCATTGGCGAATTCGACGATCAGAATGGCGTTTTTCGCCGACAGCCCAATGATGGTCAACAGGCCGACCTGGAAATAAACGTCGTTCTCCAGCCCGCGCAGCCAGGTAGCGGCGACCGCGCCGATCACCCCCAGCGGCACCACCAGCATCACCGAGAACGGAATCGACCAGCTCTCGTACAGCGCCGCCAGACACAGGAACACCACCAGCAGCGAGATGGCGTACAGCGCCGGCGCCTGCGAGCCGGACAGCCGTTCCTGATAGGACATCGCCGTCCACTCGAGGCCAAAACCGGTCGGCAGTTGGCTGACCAGTTTTTCCATTTCCATCATGGCGGTGCCGGAACTGACGCCGTTAGCCGCTTCGCCGACGATCTCCAGCGCCGAGCTGCCGTTATAGCGTTCCAGCCGCGGCGAACCGTACTCCCAGTGCGAGCTGGCGAAGGCCGAGAACGGCACCATGCCGCCCGCGTCGTTGCGCACATACCATTTGTTGATGTCATCCGGCAACATGCGGAACGGCGCCGCGGCCTGCACGTAAACTTTTTTCACCCGCCCGCGGTCGACGAAGTCGTTGACGTAGGTCGAGCCCCAGGCGGTGGAGAGGGTATTGTTGATGTCGTCGATCGACACGCCCAGCGCTTGCGCCTTGCGTTGATCGATGTCGATTTGCAGCTGCGGGCTGTCGTCCAGGCCGTTGTGACGCACGCGCGACAGCAGCGGGTTTTGCGCGGCCAGCTGCAGCAGCTGATCGCGCGCCGCCATCAGCTTGGCGTGGCCGAGCCCGGCGTGGTCCTCCAACTCCATATCGAAGCCGGAGGAGTTGCCGAGGCCGGTGATCGCCGGCGGACTGCTGGCGATCACCCGGGCTTCGTTAATCTTGCTGAATGCCAGCGTGGCGCGATCGATGATGTCGAATGAGCTGTTGGCGCCCGCCGTGCGCAGGTCCCAGTCTTTCAGCCGAATGAACAGACGCGCCACGTTTTGGCCGTTGCCCCCCGGCCCGGAGCCGATGATGGCGAACACCGACACCACGTCCTGTTTCTCTTCGGTGAGGAAGTACTGTTCGACCTTTTCCACCACTTTGGACGTTTGCTGCAGGGTCGAACCTGCCGGCAGCTGCACCTGTACGGTGAAGATGCCGCGGTCTTCCTGCGGCAGGAACGAGGTCGGCAGCTTGATGAACAGCAGCGCCATGCCGCCCAGCAACAGCAGATAAATCACCATGTAGCGGCCGCTGGCGTGCAGGATGCGCCCCACGCCGCGCTCATAGCGTTCGGTGTTGCGGTTGAACATGCGGTTGAACCAGCCGAAGAAGCCGCGCTTGCCGTGGTGGTGCCCCTTGGCGATCGGTTTGAGCAGCGTGGCGCACAGGGCCGGGGTCAGGATCATCGCCACCAGTACCGACAGCACCATGGCGGAGACGATGGTGATGGAGAACTGGCGATAGATGGCGCCGGTGGTGCCGCCGAAGAACGCCATCGGCACGAACACCGCCGACAGCACCAGCGCGATGCCGACCAGCGCGCTCTGGATCTGCCCCATGGATTTGCGCGTGGCCTCGCGCGGCGGCAGGCCTTCTTCGCTCATCACGCGCTCGACGTTTTCCACCACCACGATGGCGTCGTCCACCAGCAGGCCGATCGCCAGCACCATGGCGAACATGGTGAGGGTGTTGATGCTGAAGCCGCAGGCGGAAAGGATGGCGAAGGTGCCCATCAACACCACTGGCACGGCGATGGTGGGGATCAGCGTGGCGCGGAAGTTCTGCAGAAACAGGTACATCACCAGGAACACCAGCAGGATGGCTTCCAGCAGCGTTTTCACCACGTCTTTGATCGAGGCTTTGACGAACGGGGTGGTTTCATAGGCCACTTTGGCCTCCAGCCCGTGCGGGAAGTACTGCGACAGCTCGGCGATCTTGTCCTTCACCAACTGGTCGGTCTGCAGTTCGTTGGCGCCGGAGGCCAGCTTGATATTCATGCCCGCGGCCTGCATGCCGTTGTAGCGGCTGAGGTAGTTGTAGTTCTCGCCGCCCAGTTCGACGGTGGCGACGTTGCCCAGCGTCACCAGCGATCCGTCCTGATTGACCCGCAGGGTGATCTGACGGAACTGTTCCGGCGTCTGGAGCTGCGACTGGGCGTTGATGGTGGCGTTCAACGCCTGTTTATCGACCGATGGCGTGCCGCCCAGTTGGCCGACCGCCACCTGGGCGTTCTGCGATTGAATGGCATTGACCACGTCCTGGGTCGTGAGCTGGTAACTGTTGAGCTTGTTGGGATCGAGCCAGATGCGCATGGCGTATTGCGAGCCGTACACGTCCATGCTGCCGACGCCGTTGATGCGGCTAAGCGGATCCTGCAGGTTGGAGACGATGTAATCGGCGATGTCCTGCTTGTCCATGCTGTTGTCGGTGGAGACGAACGCCACCATCATCAGCGTGGTGTCGCCGGATTTCGACACCGTGACCCCCTGATTCTGCACCGCCTGCGGCAGGCGCTTGATCGCCGCCTGCAGCTGGTTTTGTACCTGCTGCATCGCCTCGTTGGGATCGGTGCCGGCTTCGAACGTCAGCGTGACGGTCGCCTGGCCGGTATTGGTGCTCTGCGACGACATATACATCATGTTGTCGAGGCCGGTCATATTCTGTTCAATGATCTGCGTGACGGTGTTTTCCAGCGTTTGCGCCGAAGCACCTGGGTAAGTTGCGCTGATGCGCACGTTCGGCGGCGCCAAATTCGGGTATTGTTCCACCGGTAAAGAAAAAATCGCCAATGCCCCGGTCAGGCAAAGAATAATTGCCAGCACCCAGGCGAAAATCGGGCGATCAATAAAAAAATTGGCCATGCAGCGCGAACCTCGTTATGACTTGTTCTATCTTTAAAACGCATCGGAAATATGCATTTCAGCGGCAGGGAAGGATTCCGGCGCTATTGCACTTTACTCGGGATAGTCGAGGAAAGCGTGGAGAAAAAAAGGAGATAGTGTAAATAACGGTAGCGGAAAACGGCGTGGATGCACCGGCGTCGATAATTGTACGCTATTAAGACATTTTTATTACTATCAAAGGCCTTGCGCATGTCTTCGCCGCAGGGAACAGGAAAGTAAAAAACTGGACTCACCTTACAGCAGGAGCTTGGCATGGGAATTAACCCGGTATTTGCCCGTCGGCTTTATTTATGCTGGCTGATTAGCCACAGTGAGCGGCCCAATGTGCCGCGGTTGATGGCGTTGACCGGCTGGCCGCGCCGCACGTTGCAGGATGTGCTGAAGGCGTTGCCCGGCATGGGCGTCGAGTTGCAGTTCGTGCAGCAGGGCGTGCGCAACAACGACGGTTTCTATCAGCTGGAAAGCTGGGGGCCGTTCAACAAGAGTTGGGTGCATCAGCATCATCAGGCGCTGCTCAGCGCCATCGAGTAAGTGGCCCCGGCGTATTGGCCGGGGCGGGGCGATCAGTGGCTTTTGTACTCCAGGTACATCACCGTCGCCGCCACGCGAGAACGCACGTCCAGCTTGCGCAGTATGTTGCGGATGTGCACCTTCACGGTTTCCTCAGAGATATGCAACTGCGCCGCCACCTGTTTGTTGGACAGGCCGCGCGCCACCTCTTGCAAGACGTCCAGTTCGCGTTCGGTCAAGGCGGTGAAGGGATCGCGCTGCTCGCTGCGCGCCAGCAAATAGTCGGCCATGGCATCGCTGATCACGTTCTGCCCCTCGGCGGCGGCGCTGATGTGTTCCAGCAGTTGCTCCGGCTCACTGTCTTTCAGCAGATAGCCGTCGGCGCCGGCGTCGATCAGCGCGTACAGATCGCTGCGCGCGTCGGAGACCGTCAGCACGATGATGCGCGCGTCCACGCCTTCGTCGCGCAGGGCCCGCAGCGTATCCAGCCCGGACATGCCCTTCATGTTCAGATCCAACAAGATCACGTCCGGAGCGTGCTGCAGCGCCAGCGCAACCGCCTCGCTGCCGTTGCCGGCCTCTGCCACCACGCCAAATCGCGCATCCAGTCCCAGCAGTTGTTTGATGCCGCGCCGCATCAACGGATGATCGTCAACGATCATGACTCGGTATTGCTTCATCACCATGAAATATGCTCCCTGTAGCAAGTAAAGCCACTCAAACGCGCCCGGAGGCGTGCTTCACAGTGGGACTGTCTCTTCAAAAATAGCGGCAATCTGCACCGCAAACCTCTCCGGGCGGTCTTCTGCCCGGCGGTAACCGTAACGCAGGGTGAACAGCCGCAAGGTCAGGGCGAGAATGTCAGGCAGACCGCCGTGCCGCCGCCGCTTCTGCGCCGGATGCGCAGCGTTCCTCCCAGTCGCGCCGCGCGTTCGCTCATGATGGTCAAGCCGTAATGCCCTTCCGGTTCTTCCAGACTGGCGATGCCGCAACCGTCGTCGGTAATACTGAATACGTTGTCGCCTGCGGCGTTGACCTCGCAACACACCGCGATCTCGCTTGCTCCGGCGTGCTTGACGGCATTGAGCACCGCTTCGCGCACGATCTGCAGCGCGTGCACCTGCTGCTGGGCGTTGAGCGCCTGCGAGGGCAGCCGACAGTGTAACTGAATCCGCGCGGGGGTTAGCGCCTTTAATGGCTGCAACAGTTGCTCCAGCGCGGCATTCAGATCCGCCTCCTGAATGTTGAGGCGGAAGGTGGCCAGTAATTCTCTCAGCTGGCGATAGGCATCGGCCAGCGTGCGATCGAAATCGTCGATAATCGTCTGCGCCGCCGGATCGTCGGCGGCGCGCCTGAGCAGCGTCAGCTGGATGCGCAGGAACGACAGCGTCTGCGCCAGCGAATCGTGCAGCTCGCGCGCGATGGTCCCACGCTCTTCCATCAACAGCAGATATTGGTACTGCTTTTGCGCCCGGTTGAAGTAGACGCCGCGCCCCAGCATGTTGGCCAGGCTCTGCATCAGGTGAGGATGCGGCGGCTGCGCTTCTGGCTGCCATCGCAACTCGCCCAGCAGTTTATCGCCTTGGGTGATCGGCAGCGCGCTCCAGGTTTGCGCCGGCGCCGGCTCTCCTTCGTTCAGTTGCCACTGGCCATGATCGTCCGCCACGTTCAACCGGATGCAGCGCAGTCGTTCGCTTTGGCGCACGATGCGCAGCACATTTTCGAACGCTTGCTGATCGATCTGGCGCACGCTCAGCGCCTGCGAGCAGCGATACAGCACCTCCAGCGTTTCGTTGGCCTGCTGCAGGCGGCGGGTCTTTTCCTGCACTTTCAGCTCCAGCGACTGATAGAGCCGGGCCAGCTCGTCCGACATGGCGCTGAAGGTTTGCGACAGCACGCCGAGTTCGTTCGGCAGCGCCACGTCCAGCTGCGGGTGGCGAAAATCGCGCTGTTGCACGCGCTGGCTGGCATAGACCAGATGCTGCAGCGGCGTGACCACCTGGCGGCGCATAAAACGAATGCAGAACAGCACCAGGCCGATGATGGCGGCGTAGCCCAGTACGCTGACGGCGGCCACCAGGGTGAGTTTCAACTCGGAATAACGCTGCAGAGCGGAAACGAAATGATCGACGCGATTGACATGGCCGGCGACCTCCGCCCGGTAGGCGGCCGCCTGCCCGTCACGGATCTGCCGCTCCATCGTTTGCCATGTTCGTTGCAGCGCCAGATAGTGGTTGCGCACCTCAGCCGGAACGTAAAAGCGCGCCAGCTTTTGCAGTGCCGGCGCCTGTAAAGATTGTCGGTACTGCTGCAGGTGCAGCTCCAGCTCCGGGCTCTGCCGGTCAAGATCAAAGGCCAAGCGGTAGCTTTGCATGCGCAGCGAACCGGCAATGTTGATCGCCTCGGCATCGCTTTGGCTGCCGGCGACGGTCGTCAACGCCAACCCGGTGGCGAGCACCGACAGTATCACGATGCCGAACAGCGCTCTGGCCAGGCTGCCGGTCACGGAACGTTTAACAAGCAATCACGGAATCCTTTTCTCTCAGGTGAGGCGCTTCGCCAGTTTCATTCGAAAGCAAAACTATAACTTTTGCAACTAAATTGCACCGCGATTTGTATCAAGTTGTCAACAAAACGGGAACAATTGTCGTTGTGTAATCAAATGAATAGCGAAATGCCCACCGATGTTCAGCGGCGGGCCGGTTTCCTCTGGTGATTTGTCTTTGGGGGGCGAATCGCACTGGGTTTTATGCAATGTCATGCGCCTGAGCGCGACTTATTTTCCATTATTTTAAGCAATGTTAAGTCCCGGCTTGTCCGGCGGGGTACGGTGTGATTTTTGTTGCAAATCGTCTGCCGCGGCGCGGCGTAATCGCGGTATGATCTTCAGGTTGCAACTCAAGGGAAAAGGGTCATGTCGTCGAAAATTGAGAATGTGAAGAAAGAGCTGTTGTCGGACAACTGGTATGTGCTGCACAAGTACACGTTCGATCTGAAACGCAAAAACGGCGGTTCGGTGCAACAGATGCGCGAGGTCTACGATCGCGGCAACGGCGCCACCATTTTGCTGTACAACCGCGCCAAGGGCACGGTGGTGCTGACCAATCAATTCCGCATGCCGACCTATGTCAACGGCAACGAAAGCGGCATGCTGCTTGAGGCCTGCGCCGGCCTGCTGGATGCCGACTCTCCGGAGCAGTGTGCGCGCCGCGAAGCGGTGGAAGAGACCGGTTTTCAGGTGGGTGAGGTCAAGAAAATCTTCGAAGCCTACATGTCGCCGGGCGGCGTGACCGAGATCGTGCACTTCTTTATCGCCGAATACCATGACGATGAGCGACGCGCGGCCGGCGGTGGCATTGAAGATGAAGATATTGAAGTGATCGAACTGCCGTTCAGCGAAGCGGTGGCGATGATCGCCGATGGCCGTATTAAAGACGGCAAGACCATCATGCTGCTGCAATATTTGCAGATTCATCGGGTGATGGCATAAAAAAAGCCGGTCACGATGACCGGCTTTTTTATCGGCTGGCGCCGGGTTGCTTATTTCAGCAGCGCCTGCGCCTTGGCCACCACGTTGTCCACGGTGAAGCCGAACTCGGCGAACAGCTGCTCCGCCGGCGCCGACTCACCGAAGGTGGTCATGCCCACGATGGCGCCGTTCAGGCCCACGTACTTGTACCAGTAGTCCGCGATACCCGCTTCCACCGCCACGCGCGCCGTCACTGCCGCCGGCAGCACCGACTCGCGGTATGCCGCATCCTGCTTGTCGAACGCGTCGGTCGACGGCATCGACACCACGCGCACCTGGCGGCCCGCCGCGGTCAGCTTGTCCGCCGCTTCCACCGTGATGCCCACTTCGGAGCCGGTGGCAATCAGGATGACGTCCGGCGTGCCCGCGCAGTCTTTCAGCACGTAGCCGCCGCGGTACACGTTCGCCAGCTGCTCTGCGGTGCGCGGCTGCTGGGTCAGGTTCTGGCGCGAGAACACCAGCGTGGTCGGGCCGTCGTTGCGCTCGATGCCGTACTGCCACGCCACCGCCGATTCTACCTGGTCACACGGGCGCCAGGTGCTCATGTTCGGGGTCACGCGCAGGCTTGCCAACTGCTCCACCGGCTGGTGGGTCGGGCCGTCTTCGCCCAGACCGATGGAGTCGTGGGTGTAGACGAACACGTTGCGCAGCTTCATCAGCGCCGCCATGCGCACCGCGTTGCGGGCGTATTCCACGAACATCAGGAAGGTCGCCGAGTACGGCAGGAAGCCGCCGTGCAGCGCGATGCCGTTGGTGATGGCGGTCATGCCGAACTCGCGCACGCCGTAATGAATGTAGTTGCCCGCCGGGTCAACGTTCAGCGCTTTCGAGCCGGACCACATGGTCAGGTTGCTCGGCGCCAGGTCGGCGGAGCCGCCCAGGAACTCCGGCAGCACCTTGCCGAACGCTTCCAGCGCGTTCTGCGACGCCTTGCGGCTGGCGATGTTGGCCGGGTTGGCCTGCAGTTTTTCCACGAACGCCTTGGCGTCGGCTTTCCAGTCGGCCGGCAGCTCGCCGTTCATGCGGCGCTTGAACTCGGCAGCCTGCTCCGGGAAGGCCCTGGCGTAGGCGGCGAATTTGTCGTTCCAGGCCGCTTCTTTGGCCTGACCGGCTTCCTTGGCGTCCCACTGGGCGTAGATGTCCTGCGGGATTTCAAAGGCGGCGTATTTCCAGCCCAGCGCTTCGCGGGTGGCGGCCACTTCGGCTGCGCCCAGCGCGGCGCCGTGCACGTCATGGGTGCCGGCCTTGTTCGGCGAACCGAAGCCGATAACGGTCTTGCACATCAGCAGCGACGGCTTGTCGGTCACCTTGCGGGCTGCTTCAATCGCGGCCTTGATGGCGTCCGGATTGTGGCCGTCGACGTTGCGCACCACGTGCCAGCCGTAGGCTTCGAAGCGCAGGGCGGTGTCGTCGGTGAACCAGCCGTCGACGTGGCCGTCGATGGAGATGCCGTTGTCATCGTAGAAAGCGGTCAGCTTGCCGAGCTTGAGGGTACCGGCCAGGGAGCAGACTTCGTGCGAGATGCCTTCCATCATGCAGCCGTCGCCCATGAAGGCGTAGGTGTGGTGGTCAACGATGTCGTGGCCAGGGCGGTTGAACTGCGCCGCCAGGGTGCGTTCGGCGATGGCGAAGCCGACGGCGTTGGCGATACCCTGGCCCAGCGGGCCGGTGGTGGTTTCAACGCCCGGGGTGTAGCCGTACTCCGGGTGCCCAGGGGTTTTGGAGTGCAGCTGACGGAAGTTTTCCAGCTCGCGCATCGGCAGGTCGTAGCCGGTGAGGTGCAGGAGGCTGTAAATCAACATGGAGCCGTGGCCGTTGGAGAGCACGAAACGGTCGCGGTCAGCCCAGTGCGGGTTAGTCGGGTTGTGGTTGAGGTAGTCACGCCACAGGACTTCGGCGATGTCCGCCATGCCCATAGGGGCCCCCGGGTGGCCGGAATTTGCTTTTTGTACGGCGTCCATGCTGAGTGCGCGGATGGCGTTGGCAAGCGCTTTACGAGAGGACATGTTTTACTCCAGTGCGGTTACAGTTGAGCGGCCAACATGTCTTCCAGCTTCTGCTGGTCGACGGCGAACAGGCGAATGCCTTCGGCGAGTTTCTCCACCGCCATGGCGTCCTGATTGTGCAGCCAGCGGAATTCCGCTTCGGCCAGCGGGGCAGGTTGGTGGAAGCCCTCGGTAGACGGGGTCAGCTTGCGCTCGACCGGCTGGTCGCTGTTTTTCAGCTGTTCAAGCAGGTTCGGCGCGATGGTCAGGCGATCGCAGCCGGCCAGCGCCAAAATCTGCTCAACCTTACGGAAGCTGGCGCCCATGATCACCGTCTGGTAACGATGACGCTTGTAGTATTCATAGATGGTACGCACCGACTTCACGCCCGGATCCTGATCGGCATCGTAGTCGGCGGCAGGCTGTTTGGCTTGATACCAGTCATAGATGCGGCCGACGAACGGCGAGATCAGATACACGCCGGCTTCGGCGCAGGCGCGAGCCTGAGCGAAGGAGAACAGCAGCGTCAGGTTGGTGTTGATGCCTTCTTTTTCCAGCTCTTCGGCGGCTTTGATGCCTTCCCAGGTGGAAGCCAGTTTGATCAGAATGCGCGATTTGTCGATGCCCTGTTCCTGATACATGGCGATCAGCTTGCGCGCTTTGGCGACGCACATGCCGCGATCGAACGACAGGCGGGCGTCTACTTCGGTGGAGATGCGGCCCGGCACGCTTTTGAGGATCTCGACGCCGATATTGACCGCCAGCTTATCGCTGGCGTTGATCAGCTGGGTTTCCTTGCTGCCGCCCTGGCGGCGGGCATACTCCAGCGCTTCGGTGATCAGCGCCTTGTACTGCGGCAGCGCGGCGGCTTTCAGGATCAGCGAAGGGTTGGTGGTGGCATCCTGGGGTTCGAACTGGCGGATGGATTCGATATCGCCGCTGTCGGCGACCACCGTGGTCAGCTGCTTGAGTGCGTCTAATTGATTCATTGATAAGCTCCTTGACCAAGCTCAACGTAGGGAAATGAGAACCTTTTGCATCGTAGGGGAAACACACTGCATCATCGGGTCGGGAATGAAAATGCGCTTTTTCTGATTGTTGCGATGGATAATAACAATGAATGCCGAATAAACCCAGGCGGGGCGCGGCTTGCGGCGGTGGCAGGCGAAGGAGGCGGTAGCGCGAGAGCCAAAAAAGAAGGGTTCAGCGCCAGGCTGAACCCTCAAAGATCGCCTCATTTGGCCGATTATTTGCTCAGGTTGACATCGATCGCCTGGTAGAAGGCGTTGGCGGTGTCGGCTATATCCCACACGGCAAGGATCACGTGCGAACCGCTGCGATCTGCCGGTATGTTGCACTGGTGGGTCACCTGCGCGGCAGGAATGGCGCCGCCGTCGTTGAACTGGCAGAACGGCGTCAGATCAAAGGAGGCGCGGGTCAGCGGTTGCGAAGCGTCCCAGTTCGGCTTGGTGATGAAATAGCGCCAGCTGGTAGTGCTGTGACGCGCGGTCAGCTTCCAGGTAAAGGAGTTGGGGCCGGTTTTCAGGTTGAGCTTGTTCCAGCGCGTCGGCGTTTGCTGATCCAGTTCGAAGAAGGTGGATTTGTCGGCGCTGGCGATATGGCCGTCAGCTGGACCGGCCTGCGGGAAGCCTTTCAGGCCTTCGACGCTCTGCGGTTCATACTGAACGCTGCCGCACTGGGTGTTGAGCTGCAGTTTGCACTGATAGGCGCGGCTGGCCGGCGATTCGACATAACCGTGGGCATTCGCCTGTTGCGAAACGCCGAACATGGCCGCGCTCAGCAGGCCCAGAGAGAGCAGGGTACGGGAAGATTTGTTCATAAGTCACTCCTGACTGAAATTATGTTGTAAGTTGAGCGTATTTCACCGACAAAATGAGAGGCTAATAACGTAATTGGAAATAACCATTTCTGTCGGCTTGTTTTATTTTTATCATTCTGGCTTGGCCGTAGATCGGAATGTTTTACCGGCTATTAACGAAAAATATTATGATGACGAACTTTGATCGTTAGGCCGAATTTATTTAACTTTCACAATGTAAAAGCACGGCGCTATGATGAAATTTATATCAGCTAGTGATGAATAGTATTTAAGATAGCGCTCTCATTTATGAAGTATATTGCTTGTTGCCTTGAGTACCCTTGTTCGACTTGATCGATTTTTGTGCGCCACCACCTTGGGAATTTAGTGTCATTTTTCTTATTTTATTTTAAAGAGGAATTTGTATGACTAGATTATCCCTGGACGCGATTAAAATAATCAGCACCATCAAGAGCACCGGCTCTTTCTCTATGGCGGCGGAGGCGCTGCATAAAACGCCTTCGGCGATCTCTTATCGGGTTTCCAATATTGAAAGCAAACTCTGCGTGAAACTTTTTCATCGCAATGGCCCCATGATTACCCTGACGGATGAAGGGGAGTTTCTCCTGCAGGAGGGCAGCTGGATATTAAATGCGGTGCAGGATCTGGAAAGTCGGGTAAGAAACATCCCCAAGCTGGACAATAATATCCGCCTGGCGGTGGACACCTTCTTCCCGCTGGAGACCCTGACGCAGGATATCCGCGACTATATTCAGCATTGCCCGAACGCCAATATCTCGGTGCAGCGGGAAGCCTTGAACGGCACCTGGGATGCGTTGAAGAACAACCGGGCGGACCTGATTATCGCCATTGGCCAAATTCCCGACAGCGTACAGGCCAAAACCCTGATGCTCGGCAAGCTCAACTTCGTGCTGTGCGTGTCGCCTTCGCACCCGTTCGCGGCGCAGAGAAAGCCGGTGTGCAAGAAGCAGCGCTTGAACGACATCGTGGTCGCGATCGCCGACAGCAGCCATGAGCTGCCCAAACGCAATCATGGTACGCTGCCTCTGCAGCGCCAACTGGTGGTGTGCGACGTGGAAAGCAACCTGGCGCTGCTCAAACGCGGCATCGGCCACGCTTTTCTGCCGCCGTCGCTGATTGAAAAGGAGCTGGCCAGCGGCGAACTGGTGACGGTGCCGGTGGAGATGCAGAAGGGCGACGAAATGATTTGGCTGGCGTGGCATCCGGCCAGCAAGGGCGCCGGGTTTAACTGGTGGCATGAGCGGCTGACGCGCAAAAGCGATGTTTACAGCCTGATGGGCCGGGAAGTGGTGCGGGATGGCGGCTATCCTTGGTGCCACAACTGAAGGGATAGAGACGAAGGGACGCGAAAATCAAACGGTTAACTCAATGAAAACCCCGCAGCGCTCGGCTACGGGGTTTTTTTATGGCTTACGCCACGCGGCCCACCTTCAACCAGGCGCTGTCGGAACCGGGTGCCGAGGTGATATAGCCCCATTTGGTCTGCCAGACGTAACCCTGATAGGACACCAGCGCGCCTTGCGCGTAAGTGGTGCCCGGCACGTAGGCCGGTGCCGTCATGATCGGCAGGTTGCCGGGGCCGACGCCGGTGTAGCGCAGGCCGGTGCCCATATCCAGCTGGCTGTCGTCGTAGTCTGCGGCGTTGAAATAGCGATCCAGCGCGGCCAGCAGATCGCCGTTGCGGTTGTCTTGCCCCAGATGCCAGAACATCACGCCGCCCAGCTGCTGCTGCTTGATGTACTTCGCTTTGTATTTGAAGCTTTCGGCATCGTCATAGGTGACGAACAGCCCGTTCTGCGCATGATACAGGTAAGGGGTTTTGGTCTTGTCGTTCCACAACCGCTGATAGCCGTAGTTGCCCTGCAGCATCTGCTCCAGCTGACGATAGGAGGCGATGCGCGGATCTTTGTCGCGCACGCACTCTTCGCAGCCCACCAGCCAGTAGTCGGTGCTCGGATACGGATCTTCGCCCGGCGTGCTGTGGCTGCTGTACTGGCCGCCGTTGCTGCCGCTGACGCCTTTGAAGGCGCGGCCGTAGAAGGGGACGCCCATCACGATCTTGGCGCTCGGCACGCCTTCCATCATCAGGTGTTGCTGCACTGCGGCGTCGACCGTCAGGCTGAACGGGCTGGGGAAGGCGCGGGTCAGCTCTTCCCAGCTCCAGCCCAGATTGGCTTCGCGCAGCGCGTTGTAGAAGGTCGGCCCGGCCGCGTCGCCGAACAGCGCCGCCTGGTGGTTGGTGATCTTCTCCCAGGGGCCGGCCAGATCGTAGGTCATCAGGTTGATGTAATCGAGCGGCGCGACGATCTGCGCCAGCTTGCTGTAATAGCGCGACAGGAAGAAGGCGCCGCCGGCGCCGGCGATGGTCAACTGATACGGCAGCGCCTGGCGGCCGTCGGCGACGGTTTGCTGATTCAGCAGGGTGCGGATCTCTTGCAGCGCGGCGATGAAACCGTCCACTTCTGAGGCCTGCGGGTACTCCCAGTCGATGTCCACGCCGTCGAAGCCGTAATCCTTCATGATGCGCACGCAGGATTGGGCAAACTTGGTGCGCGATGCCGGGGTCTTCACCGCGTTGACGTAGTTGGCGTGCGACACGCCCAAATCGTTGGAGTAGTACCAGCCGCCGATGGAGAACATGATGCGCAGACTGGGGTTGTGCGCTTTGAGCGCGGTCAGGCGATTGACGACATCACGCGCCTTGGCGTCGTTGGTGGCCGGATCCCAGGCGCATTCCAGATTGCTGTTGATATCCAGGAACGAGAAGTTGATGTGCGTCAGCTGTTTGGCTTTGGCCGGCGTGATGTTGGAAACCGGGAACGGCACGACGGAGGTATCGGACTCGGTGTAATTATTGATTTGGTTGGTCGGAATAAAATAATACCCAATAACGGCTTTGCGTGTGGACATGGCATTTCTCCAGAGTGGATGTTTTTAGGGTGGGGAACTATTTCCCACAGCCATTAATGTTTATTTTTGGTGAAAACAAAAGTCGAAATAAATCACGATAACAATGAATTTTTATTTACCGCCGCCTGCATTAGCGTCTAGGTGTTGTGCCAGCGTTCAGCATGAATGAATTCGACCGTAGGGCCTGTATTTATTCATTTGCTTTGTCATAGCATCCTTAACTAGATTCTGATTATCCGATGTCCCACCGGCCGTGATTGGCATTTAATTAAAAATAAAAAAAGGAGATGAGCTATGTCCAGCATAGAGCCTGACGCTGTTGGCTTAATAGTCCAGCGAGTATGTGAATATCTGCAGCCGGTATTGAACGCCATTCTGGCCGGCGTAATGGCGTTATTGCACGGCGCCTATCGCAACGTGGGCATTCGGCGCCGTTTATTGAATGCGGCGATGTGCGCGTTATTGGCCTGGACGGTGCGCGATGCGCTGGCACTGATGGGTCTGGAATTAAAGTGGGCGAATTTAGCCAGCGTGCTGATTGGCTTTATGGGGGCGGATTACATCAACGCCTTAATTAAGAAATTCATTGGTAAAAAAACGGGGTTTAAAAATGTTAAATGACATCGAAGATATTCGCTTTACCGCCCGCAGTGAAGAGAACCTGCGTGGCGTGCACCCGGATCTGGTGCGCGTTATTCGTCTGGCGCTGCGTTATTCGCTGGTGCCGTTCTCCGTCAGCGAGGGGCTGCGCAGCATGTCGCGCCAGCGGGAAATGGTGCGCGCCGGCAGCAGCCAAACGTTGCGCAGCCGCCACCTGACCGGCCACGCGGTGGACGTGGTGGCGATGCCGGCGGGCGTGGTCTCCTGGGAGTGGGATTACTACGCGCAGATTGCGGTGGCGGTGCGGCGCGCGGCGCGCGAATGCGGCATCAACGTCGAATGGGGCGGCGAGTGGAAAACCCTCAAGGATGGCCCGCACTTCCAACTGCCGTTTCGGGATTACCCGGCATGAGCGGCTGGCTGCAAAAACTGATGCAGGGCGGGTTGTTGCTGTTGCTGCTGGCGGCTATCTGCCTTGGTAGCTACAGCTCGCTGTTGTCGCACCAGTTGGCGTCTGCGCGGCAACAGGCGGAGGAACTGCAAAAAAGCCTGGCGCAGCAGGCCGGGCTGATCGCCACCCTGCAGACCCAGGATGCGCAAAACCGTGTGCTGATGGCGGCGCAGCAGCGGCAGGAACGGCAGCTGCGCCAACAGCACGAGGCTTATCAGAGGAAATACCGTGAAGCGATTAAAAACGATCCCTGCGCTGCTCAGCCTCTGCCTGGCGCTGTGCTTGAGCTCCTGCGCCCGGCCGCCGGCGCCCCAGGCCGTGCCGCTGTTGCCCCCTGAGTCGGTGTTTGCGCTCTGTGAGCAACCGCAGCTGCAAGGCGAGACCTGGGGCGATGCGGTAAGCTATACCCTGGCGTTACAAACCTCGTTACACATTTGCGCCGGTCAGGTGGAGACGCTCAACGCCTGGCGCGCCACGCTGCCGTCGCACTGACGGCGGCGTTTCTTTGCGCGTCCCGCAGACCTTCTTTTTTTACTTTTAAAACGGTCTTTCGACCCAGGTTATGGCGCGCTTCAAAGTTTGTGATGTTTCTCTCACTATACTTCAAGGCTGTGCCCTGTCATTGTACTTGGGCGCCACGGCCCACGGCAGGGCGCAGCCTCAAAGCCTTACCTCAACATAAAAGCAAAAAACAAAGGAATCCATAATGGACGAACAGCTCAAACAGAGTGCCCTTGATTTCCATCAGTTTCCTGTCCCAGGGAAGATCCAGGTTTCCCCTACCAAACCGTTGGCGACCCAGCGCGATCTGGCGTTGGCCTATTCGCCGGGCGTCGCCGCGCCTTGCCTCGAGATCGCCGAAGATCCGCTGGCGGCCTACAAATACACCGCACGTGGCAATCTGGTGGCGGTGATTTCCAACGGCACGGCGGTACTGGGTCTGGGCAATATCGGCGCGTTGGCCGGTAAGCCGGTGATGGAAGGCAAGGGCGTTTTGTTCAAGAAGTTTTCCGGTATTGATGTGTTTGATATCGAAGTGGATGAGCATAACCCTGACAAGTTAATCGATATTATCGCCGCGCTGGAACCGACCTTCGGCGGCATCAACCTGGAAGACATCAAGGCGCCAGAGTGTTTCTACATCGAACAGAAACTGCGCGAGCGCATGAAGATCCCGGTGTTCCACGACGACCAGCACGGCACGGCGATCATCACCACTGCGGCGGTGCTCAACGGCCTGCGCGTGGTGAAGAAGAATATCTCCGACGTACGCCTGGTGGTGTCCGGCGCCGGCGCGGCCTCCATCGCCTGCCTGAACCTGCTGGTGGCGCTGGGGCTGCGGCAACAGAACATCACCGTTTGCGACTCCAAGGGCGTCATCTATAAAGGCCGCGACGCCAACATGGAGCAGACCAAAGCCGCCTACGCCATCGAGGATAACGGCCAGCGCACGCTGGGCGACGCCATCCCGAACGCCGACATCTTCCTCGGCTGCTCCGGCCCGGGCGTCCTGACGCAGGATATGGTGAAAACCATGGCGCGCGATCCGCTGATCATGGCGCTGGCCAACCCGGAACCGGAAATTCTGCCGCCGCTGGCCAAAGCGGTGCGCCCGGACGCCATCATCTGTACCGGCCGTTCCGACTACCCGAACCAGGTGAACAACGTCCTGTGCTTCCCGTTCATCTTCCGCGGCGCGCTGGACGTGGGTGCCACCACCATCAACGAAGAGATGAAGCTGGCCTGCGTGCATGCCATCGCCGATCTGGCGCTGGCGGAGCAGAGCGACGTGGTGGCTTCTGCCTATGACGACCAGGATCTCTCCTTCGGGCCGGAATACATCATTCCGAAACCGTTCGATCCGCGCCTGATCGTCAAGATCGCGCCGGCGGTAGCCAAGGCGGCGATGGATTCCGGCGTGGCGACGCGCCCGATCGAAGACTTCGACGCCTACGTCGAGAAGCTGGCGGAGTTCGTCTACAAAACCAACCTGTTCATGAAGCCGATCTTCTCGCAGGCGCGCAAAGAGGTGAAGCGGGTGGTGCTGGCGGAAGGCGAGGAAGAGCGCGTGCTGCACGCCACGCAGGAGCTGGTGTCGCAGGGGCTGGCCTTCCCGATCCTGGTCGGACGCCCGAGCGTGATCGAGATGCGCCTGAAAAAATTGGGTCTGCAGCTGACGCCGGGCAAAGATTTCGAAGTGGTAAACAACGAGTCGGATCCGCGCTTTAACGAATACTGGGGCGAGTACTACCAGATCATGAAACGTCGCGGCGTCTCGCAGGAACAGGCGCGCCGCGCGGTGATCGGCAACCCGACGCTGATCGCCGCCATCATGCTGCACCGCGGCGAAGCGGATGCGATGATCTGCGGCACCATCGGCAGCTACCATGAGCATTACGACGTGGTGAAGAACGTGTTCGGCTTCCGTGAAGGCGCGCACGTCGCCGGTGCGATGAACGCGCTGCTGTTGCCGAGCGGCAACACCTTTATCGCCGACACCTACGTCAACGACGATCCGACGCCGGAGCAGCTGGCGGAGATCACTCTGATGGCGGCGGAAACCGTGCGCCGCTTCGGTATCGAGCCGAAGGTGGCACTGCTGTCTCACTCCAGCTTCGGGTCTTCCGACTGCCCGGCGGCGCGCAAGATGCGCAAAACGCTGGAGCTGGTGAACGAGCTGGCGCCGGAGCTGGAGATCGACGGCGAAATGCACGGCGACGCCGCGCTGGTGGAAAGCATCCGTCACGATCTGATGCCGGACAGCCCGCTGAAAGGCTCGGCCAACCTGCTGATCATGCCGAACATGGAAGCAGCGCGCATCAGCTACAACCTGCTGCGCGTCTCCTGCTCGGAAGGGGTGACCGTCGGGCCGGTGCTGATGGGGGTCGCCAAGCCGGTGCACATCCTGACGCCGATCGCCTCGGTGCGTCGCATCGTCAACATGGTGGCGCTGGCGGTAGTGGAAGCCCAGACCGAACCGCTGTAAGCCCAGGTTGAGTGACTGGCCCCCTGCGCCGCTGGCGCCGGGGGCTTTTTTATGCCTTGCAGCGTGCGGCGATGGCGCGGATATCCTGCGGGGTGGTGCGGCAACAGCCGCCGATCAATTGTGCGCCGAGCGTGCGCCACTCCGTCGCCTGATCGGCCAGGCTGCCGTGCTCGCCGCCGCAGGCGTGCCAGGTTTTGCTCACCGCATCGTAGTGCTCGCCGGAGTTCGGGTAAACCAGCAGCGGTTTGTCGGCCAGCGCACCCAGTTGGCGCAGCGCCGGGGCGACCTTGTCCAGCGCGATGCAGTTGATGCCGATGGCCAACACCTGTGGGTTGCCGCGCAGCGCGGACAGGACCTCCGTCAGCGGCGTGCCGTCGCTGAGGTGTTGGCTGTCGCGCAGGGTGAAGGCGAACCAGGCGCCGAGCGTCGGGAATTCCTGCAGCAGCGTCAGCAGCGCCTGCAGTTCGGCGAACGACGGCAGCGTTTCGCAGGCCAGCAGATCGACGCCGGCGGCGGCCAGGGCTGCAATACGCGGGCGGTGGAAGGCGATCATGTCATCCTGCGCCAGCCGGTAGTCGCCGCGGTATTCCGAGCCGTCGGCCAGATAGGCGCCGTACGGGCCCACCGAACCAGCGATCAGCAGCGGCGCGGCCTGCGGGTGCCCGGCCAGATAATCGCGGCGCGCGCGTTGCGCCAGCTGCACGCTTTTGGCGATCAGCGCCAGCGACCGATCCTGATCCAGGCCGCGGCGTAAGAAGCCCTGCGGCGTGGCCTGATAGCTGGCGGTGATGGCGCAGTGGGCGCCGGCGTTGAAATAATCGAGATGCACCTGATAGATAAGCTCGGGATTTTCAATCAGCACTTTGGCCGACCAGAGCGGATCGGTCAGATCGCAGCCGCGCGCTTCCAGCTCGGTGGCCAGCGCGCCGTCCAGGATCAGCGTGGGGTGTTCGGCCAGCAGGCGGGCGACGGGGTTATTAACCGACATGTTGTTCTCCCAAAGCGGTTTTTTGCCCGGCGCGCCGGGTCAGGAAATAGGTGAGGTAGCACAGGGCGACGAACGGCAGCCCGCAGTAGAGCGCAATGCGCTGCTCCGGATCGAACGCCAGCCCGATGCAGGCCAGCAGGCACAGCGCAAAGCCGAGGATCGGCGTCAGCGGGTAACCGGGGGCGCGGTATTTCAGGCCGCTTATCGGCTGGCCGCTGCGCAGGTAGGCGCGGCGGAAAGCAAAGTGGGCCGCGCAGATGCTCAGCCACACCGCCACCACCGCAAAACCGGAGATCGCCGACAGGGCGACAAACACCGTGTCCGGCGCGATCACGCTGGTCAGCAGCGCCAGCACGCCGCCGAGCATGCTGAAGGTCAGGGCGTTGATCGGAATGCCACGTGCATTGACGCGCGCAAAGTAGGCCGGCAGGGTGCGCTGGTGGGCCAGCGACCACAGCATGCGCCCCGAGGCGTACAGGCCGGAGTTGGCCGCCGACAGGATGGCGGTCAGGATCACGAAGTTGAAGATATCGGCGGCGTAAGGCACGCCGATGCGTTCAAACACCAGCACGAACGGGCTTTTGACGATCCCCGCCTGATCCATCGGGATCAACGCCGCCAGCACGAAGACCGTGCCGATAAAGAACAGCATCAGGCGGATCACCGTGGTGCGGATCGCCAGCGGCACGACTTTTTCCGGGTTTTCGGTTTCACCGGCGGCGATGCCGATCAGTTCCGTGCCGGAGAAGGCGAAGTTCACCGCCACCATGGTCATCAGGATCGGCAGCGTGCCGTGCGGCAGCCAGCCGGAAGCGGTCAGGTTATGCAGGAACGGCGCCGGCGTGCCGTCTTTCATCGGCAGCAGGCCGAACATGGCGGCGCCGCCCAGAATGATAAACGCCAGAATGGTCACCACTTTGATCAGCGAAAACCAGAATTCGCTTTCGGCGAAAAAACGGGTGGTCACCACGTTGAGCAGAAAAATGGCCGCGCAGAAGATCAGGCACCACAGCCACACCGGCGACTGCGGGAACCAGTACTGCATGCAGAATCCGGCGGCGGTCAGGCTGGAGCCGAGCGCCACCGTCCAGGTGAGCCAATACAGCCAGGCGACGGCATAGCCGGTGGCCGGCCCCAGATAGCGCGAAGCATAGACGTGAAAAGCGCCGGTTTCCGGCATCGCCACCGACAGCTCGCCCAGGCACAGCATCACCAGATACACCACCAGCGCGCCGATCAGGTAGGCCAGCAGCGTGCCGAGCGCCCCGGTGGTGGAGATGATGTAGCCGGTGTTGAAAAACAGCCCGGTGCCGATCACGCCGCCCAGCGACAGCATCACCAGGTGCCGGGCCTTCATGCTGCGTTTGAACTGTCCTGCGGCGGGTGCCGATGGTTGCATAATAATCTATCCGTATAGACGTCTAAATATCTGAATGGCTATTGGTTATACCCGCAATGCTTTTTCAACGCAATGCGCAGCCGGCGATCGCCGCGTAAAAAAATCGTTAAGCCGGATCTATATGCAAATGATAATTATTATCTATAATGTCGCCATTTTCGATAATGGGGCAACATGATGAGATACCTGATTTTATTGGCGGCGTTGGCGCTCGGCGCCTGCAGCCAAACGCCGGTGAAGGCGCCGGCCAGCGACGTCGCGAGTTTGGGGAGTATCACCGATCTGCACAGCGGCGCGACCCTGACGCCGGAGCAGCTGTTGACGCGACTGGCGCAGCAGCCGCGGGTGATCCTGGGGGAGAAGCATGACAATCCTTACCACCATCAGATTGAGGAATGGCTGGTGCAGCAGTTACCGCTGCGGCGGCCGCAGGGCAGCGTGCTGATGGAGATGATCAACCCGAACCAGCAGGCGCAGGTCGACAAGGTGAAGCAGTGGTTGCAGAGCGATCCGACGGTGCGCGACGGCCGCGTAGCGGAGCTGATCGCCTGGCAGCCGGGCTGGAAGTGGGCGCTGTATGGCGGGGTGACGATGGCGGCGATGCGCGCGCCTTACCCGCTGTGGTCGGCCAATCTGGATCGCAGCGAGATTACGGCGTTCTATCAGCAGCCGCAATTCCCGGCGGGGCAACTATCGGCGCAGCCGGCGGTGCGCAAGGCGCTGGAAGAGACCATCCGCACTTCGCACGGCGGCAAGATTGAGGCCGACCAGCTGCATGCGATGCTGGCGATCCAGCAGCAGCGCGACCGGCGCATGGCGGAACGTCTGCTGGCGGCGCCCACGCCCGCGCTGCTGATCGCCGGCGGCTATCACGCCGCCAAATCGGTGGGGGTGCCGCTGCACGTGCGGGATCTGCAACCAGCGGCGGCGCCGACGGTGCTGATGCTGGCGGAGCAGGGCGTACAGGTCGATGCGAACACCGCAGACTACCTGTGGCTCACACCATCAGTGAAATGAATACGTTAAGACAGTGAAAAGGGGTGTTAATTATATTTGCAAATGATTATCATTAGTAAATGTTATCTGCAATCATTCGCAATTAAGCAAAGCTAATGCCCCTATGTTAAGTCAGTCTTACTCCCTCCTGGCCTTTGAACTGCCGCAGCCGCGCTGGGCGCGCGGCCTGCTGCTCGCTCTGGCGGCGCACGCGGCGTTGGTGCTGTTGTTTTACTGGCCGCAGACGGCGCTGGAGCCGGTGGTGTTGCCACCGCCGGCGGTGATGATGAGCTGGGCGGCGCAGATTGAAGCGCCGGAAAGCAAGCCGCTGCCGCTGGGCGTGCAGCAGGCGGAGTCCGCCGCGGCGCAGCCGGCGGAGCAGCAGCAACAGCCGGATCTGCCCAAGCTGGCGCACGCCGAGAAAGCGAAAATCGTGACGGCGCAGAAGAAGCGCGCCGAACACCGACCCCCGCAAAAATCGCAGCCGAAGCCGCAGGAACAGGCCAAAGAGACGCGCAATGCCGCCGCGTCCAGCGCCGCCGCACCGCAGGCGCAGACGCTTTCCCACCAGACCGCCGCACCGATCAACAGCGACGCCAACAGCAACGCGCAGGCCAAACTGTCGTGGGAGAGCCTGGTGAAAGGCAAACTGAACCGCATCAAGGATTACCCTTTGGATGCCCGCAGCCGCCGGCGCAGCGGCATGCCGCAGGTCAGCTTCAGCGTTGACGCGCAGGGACGGGTCTCGAACGTCATGCTGCAGGTGCGTTCCGGCACCGCGTCGCTGGATCGGGAAGCGGTGGCGGTGGTATCGCGCGCCCAGCCGTTGCCGCCGCCGCCGCCGGAGATGCTGCAGCAGGGGGCCGTCAAGGTGACGATGCCGATCGATTTCAATCTGGCGGAGCTGAACGCCCGCCGTTAATGCCCGCAGGCGCCGCATCGCCGTCGTGCGCCTCTTCAAACTTCGTGAGGGATTATGAATCCGCTGTTATTCACCCCGCGCCGTCGCATCGCGGCCGCGCTCTGGCTTTCTTTAGGCATCGCTGGCGCCGCGCTGGCGCAACCGCAGCCGCCGTTGGCGGAACGCGCGCCGAAAGCGCTGACGGCGCACGGCGAGACGCGCACCGACGATTACTACTGGCTGCGCGACGACAGCCGAAAAGAGCCGAAGGTGCTGGACTACCTGAAGGCGGAGAACCGCTATACCGAGCAGATGATGGCGCCGTACCAGAAGCTGCGCGCCACGCTGTATCAGGAGATGTTGGGCCGCATGAACCCTGACGATCGTTCGGTGCCGTATCAGCTCAACGGCTATCGCTATCAGGAAAGCTACGCCGCCGGTAAAGATTTCGCGCTGTATCAGCGCCAGGCGCTCACCGCCGACGCGCCGTGGCAAACCTTGCTGGACGCCAATCGGCGCGCGGCCGGCCACGCCTACTATCGCCTGGGGGCGATGGACGTCAGCCAGGACAACCGCCGCCTGGCGGTGGCCGAAGATCTGCAGGGCCGCCGCCAATACCGCATCTCCCTGCGCGAGATAGGCAGCGAACGCTGGTCGCCGGAAACGCTGGAAAACACCTCCGGCAACATGGTGTGGGCCAACGACAACCAAACCCTGTTCTACGTGCGCAACCACCCGCAAACGCTGTTGCCGTACCAGGTCTATCGCCATCAGTACGGGACACCGACGGCGGAAGATAAGCTGGTGTACCAGGAAAACGACCCGGCGTTCTACCTCAGCCTTGGCCGCTCGTCCTCGCGTGATTATCTGATTCTGACCATCAGCGGTAACACCACCTCCGAGGTGCACCTGATCGACGCCAACCAGCCGCAGCGCGAGCCGCAGCTGTTTGCCGCCCGACAGAACGGCCGCGAGTACTATCTCGATCACTACCGCGGCGAGTTCTATCTGCGTTCCAACCATCAGGATCCGAACTTTGGCCTGTACCGCACCGCGGCGGTGGGCAAACCCTGGCAGACGCTGATCGCACCGCAGGCGCAGCACGAGGTGGAGAACTTCAGCCTGTTCCGCGACTGGCTGGTGGTGCAGGAGCGCGCCAACGGGCTGGTGCAGCTGCGGCAAATCAGCTGGGACGGCAAAACCGAGCGCGCCATCCCGTTCGACGACGCCAGCTACATGGCCTGGCTGGGTTATAACCCGGAGCCGGACAGCGATCGGTTGCGCTACGGCTATTCGGCGATGACCACGCCGACCCGCACCTATGAGTGGGATCTGAACAAGGGCGAGCGCACCTTGCTGAAGCAGCAGGAAGTGAAAGGCGTCGATCCCAGCTTGTATCACAGCGAGCGCATCTGGGTCACGGCGCGCGACGGCGTGAAGGTGCCGGTCTCGCTGGTGTACCGCACATCGCTGTTCAAAAACGGGCATAACCCGCTGCTGGTGTACGGCTACGGCGCTTACGGCATGAGCATGGATCCGGCGTTCAGCGCCAACCGCATCAGCCTGCTGGATCGCGGCTTCGTCTATGCGCTGATCCACGTGCGCGGCGGCGGCGAGCTGGGGCAGAGCTGGTACAAACAGGGCAAGCTGACGCACAAACCGAACAGCTTCAACGACTTCATCGACGCCACCCAGGCGCTGATCAAAGACGGCTACGGCCAACCGGGGCGCATCTACGCCATGGGCGGCAGCGCCGGCGGCTTGCTGATGGGAGCGGTGATCAATCAGGCGCCGCAGCTGTACAACGCGGTAGTGGCGCAGGTGCCGTTCGTCGACGTGGTGACCACCATGCTGGACGACAGCATTCCACTCACCACCGGCGAATACGAGGAGTGGGGCAACCCGCACCAGCCGGCCGCCTATGCGCTGATGAAGTCCTACAGCCCGTACGACAACGTGCGCAAGCAGCGTTATCCGAACCTGCTGGTTACCAGCGGCTTGTACGACTCGCAGGTGCAGTATTGGGAACCGGCCAAATGGGTGGCGAAGCTGCGGCGCTTCAAGCAGGGTGATTCGCTGCTGCTGCTCTCCACCGACATGACCGCCGGCCACGGCGGCAAGTCGGGCCGCCTGGCGCGGCTGGAAAACGGCGCGCTGGAGTACGCCTTTATTCTGGCGGCGGATCGGCAGGCGCAGAAATAACCTTCAGCGCCGCGGCACGCTGCGGCGCAATAAAACAATAACAATCTTTTACCGCGCGTTTCGGCGGGCTTTTTGCTGGGCATTGTCGGCCATCAAACCTTATTGGCTATTTCTGGGGATATATGAAAATCAAAATGATAGCGAGCCTGATCGGCGCGGGACTGGCGCTGTACGGGCAGGCTGCGGCCGCGCAGGAACAGGCGGAAAATAATAAAGGCAGCGTGGCGTTCAGCCCGCTCAACGTCTCGGCCGCCGACAGCGGCAAAAGCAGCGAAAAAGACGCGTTGGCGAGGCCGGGCGCGTTCAGCTCGCGCGATGAAAACAAGAATCTGGAGTCAGTGGACAGCATTCTGCGCAGCATGCCGGGCACCTATACCCAGATCGATCCCGGCCAGGGTTCGGTCAGCGTCAATATCCGCGGCCTGAGCGGCTTTGGCCGGGTCAACACCATGGTCGACGGCATCACCCAAAACTACTACGGCAACTCGCCGAGCGACGCAGCGCACGGGGGATTGCCCACCAGCCAGTTCGGGGCGCTGATCGATCCTAACTTTATCGTCGGCGTTGACGTGGCGCGCGGCAATGCCACCGGCTCCGCTGGAGTGAACGCCCTGGCGGGCAGCGCCAACTTCCGCACTATCGGCGTGGACGACGTGGTGTTTTCCGATAACCCGTTCGGCGTGCGCACCAAATTCTCGGTGGGCAATAACGGCATCGGCCGCAGCGGCATGATCGCCGTGGGCGCCAAAACCGCCGCCTTTGCCGACGGCGGCAGCCTGGGGGCGATGGCGGCGATCAGCGGCAGTTCCATCACCTCCAACTACAAAAACGGCGCCGGTTTCGACAGCGAGATGTTCAACGTCGATAAAACCTACCGCCAGAACCCGAAATCCCAGCTGTTTAAGGTGGACATCAAGCCGGATGCCTTCAACAGCATCGAACTGTCGGCGCGCAGCTACCAGAATAAAATCACCCGCCGCCACATCGACAGCGACGATTTCTACCTTAAATATCACTACGCGCCGTTCTCGGAACTGATCGATTTCAACCTGACCGCCAGCACCAGCCGCGGCAAGCAGCAATTTATGTCCAACAACATGGCGGGCTTCAGCGACAGCACGGCGAAAAACATCTCCGATGCGCTGGATATCAACAACACCAGCCGTTTCAGCCTGCAGGACGTCGATTTCGCCTTCAGCTACGGCGGCAAGCTGGTGCGCAACGAGTATAAGAAAAAGGCCTCCGGTTTGGTGACGGATGACAATCAGGCGGAAAGTTCGCCGGTGGGAATGTCGGGCAAGCAAGATATTTCCAGCCTGTACAGCGGGTTGCAGGCCAACTACGGCATCTGGCAGGGGAATTTCGATCTGAACTACACCGCCTATCGCCTCTCCGGCTATAAGCCGGCCTGTGACGAGCGCGTAGAGTGCTTCCCGCAGGGCGCCGGCAATATCAACCGCAATGAACACGGCTTCAACCCGTCGGTCATGCTGTCGGCGCAGGTGACGCCGTGGCTGCAGCCGTTCGTCAGCTACAGCAAGTCGATGCGCGGGCCGAATATCCAGGAGGTGTTCTTCGCCAACAGCGGCGGCCAGTCGATGAACCCGTTCCTGAAGGGCGAAAAAGCGGAGACCTGGCAGGGCGGTTTCAATGCCAATGCCCACGATCTGTTGTTCAAGCAGGACAGTTTCCAGCTGAAAGCGGTCTATTTCGAAACCAGAATCAAAAACTACATATCCAGCCAAACCTACCTGGTGTGTAAAAACCGCCAGAAGTGCAACCGTTCGCAGGCGACGCAGGAAGAGTGGGATAACGCGGACGCCAACGTCAGCATGACCATGTACAGCAACGCCCCCGAACCGGTCAAAATGCGCGGGGTGGAGCTCGAAGCGCTGTACGACGCCGGTTTCGCCTTCACCAAGCTGTCGTTAAGCAAGGAGCATACCTCCCAGCCGACCAACCAGGCCAGCAACGTGTTCGGCGCGGGCGATGTCAGCGAACTGCCGGAATTCTACTTCACGCTGGACAGCGGGGTACGCTTGCTGGACGAGAAACTGACGCTGGGCGGGGTGGTGAAATACACCGGCAAATCGGTGCGCCTGTCGCCGGACTCTGATTACGATGAGAATGAGCAGTTGCTGAAAGAGCCGGCGCCGCATATTCCGACCATTATCGATCTATACGGCACCTATCAGGTGAATCGCAATCTGTTGCTGAAGCTCAGCGTGCAAAACCTGATGGACAGAGACTATTCGGACGCGCTGAACAAGATGAACTCGCTGCCGTCGCAGTCGCAGTATGAGACGCCGACCAACACCGCCCGTGGGCGGACTTATATCTTCGGCGGGGAGGTACGCTTCTAAACCGCAGCAGAGCAGGGCGCAGTCACTGCGCCCGTTTCGCCTGCAGCAGCCATTTATCCAGCTCGTTGGCGAACTGCTGGCGGTCGCGCTGGTTCAGGGCGTTCGGGCCGCCGGTCTGAATGCCGCTGGCGCGCAGGGTATCCATAAAATCGCGCATGTTGAGGCGCTCGCGGATGGTGTCCGGCGTATAGCGTTCGCCGCGCGGGTTCAGCGCTACCGCACCTTTCTCTATAACCTCCGCCGCCAGCGGGATATCGGCGGTGATCACCAGATCGCCCGCTTCGCAGCGGCGCACGATCTCGTTGTCGGCCACGTCGAAGCCGGCCGCCACCTGCAGCGAACGAATGTACTTCGAGGGCGGCGTGCGCAATGGCTGATTCGCCACCAGCGTCACGGTGATGGCGGTACGATCGGCGGCGCGGAACAACACCTCTTTGATCACGTTCGGACAGGCGTCCGCATCGACCCAAATCTGCATCATTTCGCCTCCTGCAGCCAGTCGCGCACCGGCAGGAAATCGCGCGCCAGCGCCGCTTCCGGGCTGTCGCCTTCCGGCTGGTAGTTATATTCCCAACGCACCAGCGGCGGCATCGACATCAGAATGGACTCGGTGCGCCCGCCGGTTTGCAGCCCGAACAGCGTGCCGCGATCCCACACCAGGTTGAACTCCACATAGCGGCCGCGGCGGTACAGCTGGAACTGGCGCTCGCGCTCGCCCCAGGTCAAGGCCTTGCGTTTTTCGACGATCGGCAGATAGGCATCGAGGAAGCCCTGGCCCACCGCGCGGGTGAAGGCGAAGCAGTGGTCGAAGTCCGGGGTGTTCAGATCGTCGTAGAACAGGCCGCCGATGCCGCGTGCTTCGTTACGATGCTTGATGAAGAAGTAATCGTCGCACCACTGTTTGTATTTCGGGTAGACCTCGTCGCCGAACGGCGCACACAGATCGGCCGCGGTGCGGTGCCAGTGCACGGCGTCCTCTTCGAAGCCGTAGAACGGCGTCAGATCAAAGCCGCCGCCGAACCACCACACCGGCGCTTCGCCCGGTTTTTCGGCGATGAAGAAACGCACGTTAGCGTGGCTGGTGGGCACGTAGGGGCTGAGCGGGTGGATAACCAATGAAACGCCCATCGCCTGGAAGCTGCGCCCAGCCAGTTCCGGACGGTGCGCGGTCGCCGAGGCCGGCAAGGTGGCGCCGGAGACGTGCGAGAAGTTGACCCCCGCCTGTTCGAACACCGCGCCGTTGGTCAGCACGCGGCTGCGGCCACCGCCGCCTTCTTCACGCGTCCATTGGTCTTCGGTGAACACGGCGCCGCCGTCGGCCTGGGCGAGCTGCGCGCAGATGTGATCCTGCAGCGCCAGCAGGAAGGATTTTACTTCAGCGATGTTAGGTAAACTCATGCGGGGTCTTTATAGCGTCTGGCTGAACAAGGCGCTGAGTATACTCTTATTCGCCGCCCGCGGCATCAGCGGGGTTTGCGCTGGTGGGCGTCGAAGTAGTCGAAGAAATTAACGATGCCGTCCGCGATGGCGCGGGCTATTTTCTCGCGAAACGCGGTGGTGCCCAGCAGCCGCTCTTCGTTCGGGTTGGTGATGAACGAGGTTTCCACCAGCACCGAGGGAATGGACGGGGATTTCAACACCGCGAACGCCGCCTGTTCGGTGCTGTCGCTGTGCAGGTGGTGTACCGGGCGAATTTGGCCGAGCACGTGGCGGCCGAGCGTCAGGCTGTTGTTGATGGTGTCGGTTTGCACCAGATCGAACAGCACCTGTTGCAGGTAGTTGTCCTGATCCTTGTACTTGCCGCCTGCCACGTCGTCGGCGGCGTTTTCACGGTTGGACAGGTAGCGCGCCATGGCGCTGCTGGCGCCGCGGTTGGACAGGGCGAACACCGAAGCGCCGGAGGCCGATGGGCTGGTAAAGCCGTCGGCGTGGATCGAAATGAACAGGTCGGCCTGGTGCTGGTGGGCGATCTCCACCCGCTGGAACAGCGGAATGAACTCGTCTTCTTCGCGCGTCAGGCGCGCCTCGACGTGGTCGTGCTCATGCAGAAAACGGCGTACGTGGTTGGCGATTTCCAGCACGATGTGTTTTTCCTGCGAGCCTTCGTGGCCGACCGCGCCGGAGTCGATGCCGCCGTGGCCGGGATCGATCATCACCCGTTTTTTGCCGCCGGCCGGTTTCGCCGCCGGCTTGCTGTGCTGATTGCGCAGCAGGCCTTCCGCCCTGGCGCTGTGGTTTTTCACGCCGAACAGCGCCACCGCCAGGCCGGAAAGCAAAAGTTGGCGTCGCGTCGGGGAAACGGCAAGCGGCTTAAAATTGAGGAATTGTTTACCCTGCTTTTTCATTACGCAACGCTCCATCGACGATTCTATTTTGCGACGTTATATCGTATTGATAATCATTAATCGACCCGATAACTATTTCCATTTATTACGCTTGTTACCGCGATTTCCGGGCAAATAGCGCGGTAAATCACAGTTTGATATTGCGTAAGTGAATAATCACGCGATAATCAGATAAACACCTTAATTAACAGCGGCCAACATCGATGGAAATTCGCGTATTTCGACAAGACGACTTTGAAGAGGTCATTACCCTGTGGGAGCGCTGCGATCTGCTGCGGCCCTGGAACGATCCGGAAATGGACATCGAGCGCAAGCTGAACCACGATCCGGAGCTGTTCCTGGTGGCGGAAGTCGGCGGCGAAGTGGTCGGTTCGGTGATGGGCGGCTATGACGGCCACCGCGGCTCGGCGTATTACCTCGGGGTGCATCCCGACTATCGCGGGCGCGGCATCGCCAATGCGTTGATCAACCGTCTGGAGAAGAAGTTGATCGCCCGCGGCTGCCCGAAAATCCAGATTATGGTGCGCGAAGACAACGACACGGTGGTCGAGATGTACGAGAAGCTCGGCTATGAGATCCAGGGCATCACCAGCCTGGGCAAGCGGCTGATCGAAGATCAGGAATATTGATCGAGCGGCGGGCGGCGGCGTTGCACCGCCCGCCGCAGTGCATTACGGCAGCTTTTTGACGGTTTTCACGTCCACTTCGACGCTGCTCCAGTCTTTATCCACTTTGCCTTCCAACTGTACCTTGTCTTTCGGCGTCACGGTTTGGCCGTTCCAGCGTTTGCGGTCGATATCGACCGTCAAGGTGCCGGTGGCGTCGCGGAAGGTATAGGTTTCGTCGCCGATGCGCTGCTCGATGTTGCCCTGCAGCATCACCCAGGTGTCGTCGCTCAGCGATTTCACCTTGTCCACGGTGGTCAGCGCCGCGCTGGGGCCGGAGAAACCGCCTTGTGCGGTGGTTTGCGTTTGAGCCTGCGGCGCGGCCGGATCGAGGAACCCGCCTTGTTGCGCCAGTACCGGTGCGCTGCACAGCGCGATCAGAGCGGCCAGAGTCAGTTTTTTCATGTTGCGCTTCCTTATCGTTATCGAAAATTACATCCCGCTGATATCGGGTTGCTTGCTGAGTGATAAGCATTAAAACACGCCGATCTTAAGAGCTTCTTAAGCCGACGCATTGAAATTCCCATCGCCGGCGCCCATCTGTAGCCATAGTCTTTATTCTGTTGGCAAGGAACGATCGTTGAAGCCATTCTCACCCCAGTTTTCCCCGGATGATTACGACCAGCACGGCGCGCTGCGGCTGCCGCTGGGATTTTGGGCCGTGCTGATTCTGCAGGCGCGCACCTGGCTGCTGTTCGTGATGGCCGGCGCTTCGCGTGAGCAGGGCGAAAGCTTGCTGGCGCTGTTTTATCCGGATACCCAACGCTTTTGGTACGGCATGCTGCTCGGTCTGCCGGCGGCGCTGGCGTTTTTGCTGAGCGGCCGCCGCCACCAATGGCCGCGGCTGTGGCGCGGCTGGCGCTGGGGGCTGGTTGTCTCCGTGCTGGCGTCGCTCGGCGGCTCGCTGTTCAGCCTGTGGCGCCAGGACGGCGATGCGCCGGGGCTGGAGCTGGCGTTGGCGCTGCTCGATGCGCTGGCGCTGAGCTATCTGCTGTTGAATGCGCGCCTGAAAGCCTGCTTTACGCCGGCGGAGCACGCCGACTAATTGCCGAGAAGTGCGGCACTTTTCGCATTTTCCGTACTCCAAGCTGGCAACCGTTGGCGTAGTGCGGGTCGTTGTGAGAGGCTGGCACGCAGCAAAACGCCGAGTGCGGCAAGGGCGGGCTACCGCCCCGCGCCATTGATGTTTAAGGAGCTAGAGATGAATATTCGCCCCCTGTTGTTAGGGCTTCCGCTGTTACTGACCGGCTGTTCGAGCATGTCCAATTTCTCCTGGTCCAGCCTGTCGCCGTTCAACTGGTTCGGCAGCAGCCTGGAGGTCGGCGCCAAGGGCGTCGGCAAGCTCAACGCCGGCACGCCGATGTCGGAAAGCGCCATCAACGACGGGCTGGACGGCAACTACCGCCTGCGCGGCGGCATGGCGACCAGCAACGGTCAGATCGTCTCTTATTATCAGGCGCTGTCCGGCGACGAGGTGAAGCTGGTGATTACCGGTGAACCGAAAGGGCGCCTACAGCGGGTGGACGTGCTGGATCCGAAAGTGGCGACGGAGTGGGGCAACAAGCTCGGCACGCCGTTCGGCGATATGTACAGCAAGGCGTTCGGCTCCTGTAAACCGGGCAGCGGCGAAGACGCCGGCAAAGTGGAGTGCGTGGCGGAGCAGAGCAAGTACGTTACCTACATCTTCAGCGGCAAGTGGGCCGGGGCGCAGGACATCATCCCGCCGGACGACACCCTGAAAAGCTGGACGGTCAGCAAAATCATCTGGCACGCCAAGCCGCAGCAGTAATATGTTCAACGGGCGCCGGTTCACGGCGCCTGCCTTTTCAAGCCATTACCCCTATTTTCTTTGCGCTGCTGCAAGGCAATCGCCCGTGCTTGCGGTATGATAGCGCGCGTTTGTAACAGGGAACCCGCGCGTCAACCGCCATACCTTACCTGTTGCCGGATTCTGGTATTGAGGATAACAACATGACACAGGTTCAGAGCGGCATTCTGCTGGAGCACTGCCGTTTCGCCATTTTTATGGAAGCCAGCGTACAGGGCGAATTCGCCGACTTGCGCCAGGGCTGCAAGCAGTTTTGTCAGACGCTGAGCGAGCTGCAGCAGCAGTTTCCCGATGCGCGCCTCGGCGCGGTGATCGCTTTCGGCTACGACGTCTGGCACGATCTCTCCAGCGGCCAGGGCGCGCAAGAGCTGAAGCCGTTCACGCCGCTCGGCAAAGGGCTGGCGCCGGCCACCCAGCGCGACATGCTGATCCACATCCAGTCGCTGCGCCACGACGTCAATTTCACGCTGGCGCAGGCCGCGCTGGCGGCGTTCGGCAACGTCATCAAGATTGAAGAAGAAACCCACGGTTTCCGCTGGGTGGAAGAGCGCGATCTGAGCGGCTTCATCGACGGCACCGAAAACCCGCAGGGCGAGCAGCGCGCGGCAGTGGCGACGATCGCCGAAGGCGAAGAGGACGCAGGCGGCAGCTACGTGCTGGTGCAACGTTACGAGCACAACCTGCGACAGTGGCAGCGCTTTACCACCGAACAGCAGGAGCAGATCATTGGCCGCACCAAGCACGACAGCGAAGAGCTGCCGGCCGATCAGCGCCCGGATACCTCGCACGTCAGCCGCGTCGATCTGAAAGAGGATGGCAAAGGCCTGAAAATTCTGCGCCAGAGCCTGCCTTACGGCACCGCCAGCGGCAAACACGGCCTGTTCTTCATCGCGTATTGCGCGCGCCTGCACAATATCGAGCAGCAGCTGCTGAGCATGTTCGGCGATCTGGACGGCAAACGCGACGCGATGCTGCGTTTCAGCCGCGCGGTCACCGGCAGCTACTACTTTGCGCCATCGCTGACGCGCCTGCTGTCACTTTGACGCCGTTGCCGAAGCCGGCACGCCCGGCTTCGGCCCGTTTTCCCGCCCCGAAAACGCCATGTGCCCCCTGCCTTATAGCGTTTGATGCTTGTAAATCACTAAACGGTATATAAAAGCGTTACAGCTCCGCACCGAGTTATAAATACACTGGTCGTCAATAAGGCGAAAGCCTGAAGGAATGACTCAGTGATAAGGTGCAGAATGAAACAAAACCGGGTTAAAAATCTCGTGCTGAAAGGTTGGCTGGCGGCTGCGCTGTTGGCGAGCGGCGCCGCGTCGGCGACGGAATTGCTGAACAGCTCTTATGACGTTTCCCGTGAATTGTTCGTCGCGCTGAATCCCGGCTTTGAACAGCAGTGGAATCAACAGCATCCGAACGACAAGCTGACCATCAAACAATCGCATGCCGGCTCGTCGAAGCAGGCGCTGGCGATCCTGCAGGGTTTGCGCGCCGACGTGGTGACGTACAACCAGGTCACCGACGTGCAGATCCTGCACGATCGCGGGCAGCTGATCCCAGCGGACTGGCAGGCGCGCCTGCCAAACAACAGCTCGCCGTTCTATTCCACCATGGCGTTTCTGGTGCGCAAGGACAACCCGAAGGGCATCCACACCTGGAACGATCTGGTGCGCGACGACGTGAAGCTGGTGTTCCCGAACCCGAAAACCTCCGGCAACGGCCGTTACACCTATCTGGCCGCCTGGGGCGCCGCCAGCCAGGCCGACGGCAACGACGCGGCCAAGACCCGCGCCTTCATGACCCGCTTCCTGAAAAACGTGCTGGTGTTCGATACCGGCGGCCGCGGCGCGACCACCACCTTCGTCGAACGCGGCTTGGGCGACGTGCTGATCAGCTTCGAGTCCGAAGTGAACAACATCCGTAAGCAATACGGTGAAGACAAGTACGAAGTGATCGTGCCGCCGGTCGATATTCTGGCGGAATTCCCGGTGGCCTGGGTCGACAAAAACGTCGAGCGTAACGGCACCGAACAGGCGGCCAAAGCTTATCTGAACTATCTCTACAGCCCGGCGGCGCAGCAGGTGATCACCAGCTTCTACTACCGCGTGTATGACCAGAAAGCGATGACTGCCGCGAAGGGGCAATTTCCGGACACCCAACTGTTCCGCGTGGAAGATCAATTCGGCGGCTGGCCGCAGGTGATGAAAACCCACTTCGCCACCGGCGGCGAGCTGGATCAGCTGTTAGCGGCAGGGCGCAAGTAAATGTTGGCGTTGTCGTCCAGTAAGCGGGTGCTGCCCGGATTTGGCCTCAGCCTCGGCAGCAGCCTGTTTTATACCTGTTTGATCCTGCTGCTGCCGCTCACCGCGTTGGTGATGCAGCTGGCGCAGATGAGCCTGGCACAATACTGGGAAGTGATTTCCAACCCGCAGGTGGTGGCGGCGTATAAAGTGACGCTGCTGGCGGCCGGCGTCGCCAGCCTGTTCAATTCGGTGTTCGGTATGCTGATGGCCTGGATCCTGACGCGCTACCGTTTTCCCGGCCGCTCGCTGCTGGATGGCCTGATCGATCTGCCGTTCGCGCTGCCGACCGCGGTGGCCGGCCTGACGCTGGCCGGCCTGTTTTCCACCACCGGCTGGTATGGTCAGTGGCTGGCGCACTTCGATATCAAGGTCACCTTTACCTGGCTTGGGATCGCGGTAGCGATGGCGTTCACCAGCCTGCCGTTTGTGGTGCGCACCGTGCAGCCAGTTCTGGAAGAGCTGGGGCCGGAATACGAAGAGGCGGCCGAGACGCTGGGCGCCACGCGCTGGCAGAGCTTCCGCCGCGTGGTGCTGCCCGAGGTGGCGCCGGCATTGTTGGCCGGCACCGCCATCTCCTTTACCCGCAGCCTGGGCGAGTTCGGCGCGGTGATTTTCATCGCCGGCAACATCGCCTGGAAGACGGAAGTGACCTCGCTGATGATTTTCGTGCGTTTGCAGGAGTTCGATTACCCGGCGGCCAGCGCCATCGCCTCGGTGATCCTGGCGGCGTCGCTGCTGCTGCTGTTCAGCATTAACGTATTGCAAAGCCGCTTCGGCAGACGCTTGGGAGGAGGGCACTGATGGCTGATGTTTCCGCCTTCAACGGCGCCGAGCGTCCGCGCGTCAACTGGGGCAAGTGGACGCTGATCGCCATCGGCGCGCTGTTCTCGGTGCTGCTGCTGGTAGTGCCGATGATGTCGATTTTCGCCGAGGCCTTTTCCAAAGGATTCGGCGCGATGTGGAGCAACTTGCTCGATCCGGACATGCTGCACGCCATTTGGCTGACGGTCTTGATCGCGCTGATCACCGTGCCGTTCAACCTGGTGTTCGGCACGTTGCTGGCGTGGCTGGTGACGCGCTTCACCTTCCCCGGCCGCCAGCTGCTGCTGACGCTGATCGATATCCCGTTCGCCGTTTCACCGGTGGTGGCGGGGCTGATTTACCTGCTGTTTTACGGCAGCAACGGCCTGCTGGGCGGCTGGTTGGATGCGCATAACATCCAGATCATGTTCTCCTGGCCAGGCATGGTGCTGGTGACCATTTTCGTCACCTGCCCCTTCGTGGTGCGCGAGCTGGTGCCGATGATGCTCAGCCAGGGCAGCCAGGAAGACGAGGCCGCCATTTTGCTGGGGGCGTCCGGCTGGCAGATGTTCCGCCGCGTGACGCTGCCCAACATTCGCTGGGCGCTACTGTATGGCGTGGTGCTGACCAACGCGCGCGCCATCGGCGAGTTCGGCGCGGTGTCGGTGGTGTCCGGTTCGATTCGCGGCGAAACCTACAGCCTGCCGCTGCAGGTCGAGCTGTTGCAGCAGGATTACAACACCGTCGGCTCCTTTACCGCCGCCGCCCTGTTGACCCTGATGGCGATCGTTACCCTATTTTTGAAGAGCGCGCTGCAGTGGCGTCTGGAACGTCAAAACGCGCGTCTCGAGCGGGAGGAAAATCATGAGCATTGAGATTAACGGCATCAACAAGTACTTCGGTCGCACCAAGGTATTGAACGATATCTCGCTCGATATTGCTTCCGGCGAGATGGTGGCGCTGCTCGGGCCGTCCGGTTCCGGCAAGACCACGCTGCTGCGCATCATCGCCGGGCTGGAAAGTCAGAGCGGCGGCAAGCTGGGCTTCCACGGCACCGACGTCAGCCACATGCACGCGCGCGACAGGCGCGTGGGCTTCGTGTTTCAGCACTATGCGCTGTTCCGCCACATGACGGTGTTCGACAACATCGCTTTCGGCCTGACCGTGCTGCCGCGCCGCGAGCGGCCGAACGCTGCGGCGATCAAACAGAAAGTCACCCAACTGCTGGAGATGGTGCAGCTGGGCCACCTGGCCAACCGCTATCCGTCGCAGCTGTCCGGCGGCCAGAAACAGCGCGTGGCGCTGGCGCGTGCCCTGGCGGTGGAACCGCAAATCCTGCTGCTGGACGAACCGTTCGGCGCGCTGGATGCACAGGTGCGCAAAGAGCTGCGCCGTTGGCTGCGTCAACTGCACGAAGAGCTGAAGTTCACCAGCGTATTCGTTACCCACGATCAGGAAGAGGCGATGGAAGTGGCCGACCGCATCGTGGTGATGAGCCAGGGCAATATCGAACAGGTCGGGTCGCCGGTCGAAATCATGCGCGAACCGGCGAGCCGTTTCGTGCTGGAATTCATGGGGGAAGTGAACCGCCTGAACGGCGAAATTCGCGGCTCTCAGCTGTTCGTCGGCGCGCACCAGTGGCCGCTGTCGTTCCAGCCGATGCACCAGGGCAGCGTCGATCTGTTCCTGCGCCCGTGGGAAATGGAAGTGGCGACCGAAAGCAGCGAGCGCTGCCCGCTGCCGGTTCAGGTGCTGGAAGTCAGCCCGCGCGGCCATTTCTGGCAGTTGACGGTGCAGCCGATCGGCTGGCATCAGGAACCGATAAGCCTAGTGCTGCCGGAGGGCAACGCCACGCCGGTGCGCGGCGGCCGTTACTACGTTGGCAGCCTCAATGCGCGGCTGTATGCCGGCGATCAACTGCTGCAACCTGTTGCGTTAGCCAAAAGCGCCTGATAGGTTTTAGCAGCCCTTTTCTTCAAGGCAACCCCCGGGTTGCCTTTTTACTTTACGCACACCAACACAGGCAAAGATCGTGACAACGCTCGAACAATGCATCGGGAACACCCCGCTGGTACAACTGCAACGGCTGGCCGCCCAGGCGGGCAGCGAGGTATGGGTCAAACTGGAAGGCAATAACCCGGCGGGATCGGTGAAGGATCGCGCTGCGTTGGCGATGATCCAGCAGGCGGAGCTGCGCGGCGAGATCAAGCCCGGCGACGTGCTGATTGAGGCCACCAGCGGCAACACCGGCATTGCGCTGGCGATGATTGCTGCATTGAAAGGCTATACGCTGAAGCTACTGATGCCAGAGAACATGAGCCTGGAGCGGCAGGCGGCGATGCGCGCCTACGGTGCCGAGCTGATCCTGGTCAGCCGTGAACAGGGAATGGAAGGGGCGCGCGATCTGGCGCTGGAGATGCAGCGCCAGGGGCAGGGTAAGGTGCTGGATCAGTTCAATAATCTCGACAATCCCTATGCCCATTTCACCACCACCGGCCCGGAGATCTGGCGCCAGACCGAAGGGCGCATCACCCACTTTGTTTCCAGCATGGGCACCACCGGCACCATTACCGGCGTGGGCGGTTACCTGAAGAGCCAGAATCCGCAGGTACAGATCATCGGCCTGCAGCCGGCAGAAGGCAGCAGCATCCCCGGCATTCGCCGTTGGGCGCCCGCTTACCTGCCGGGCATTTTCCGCCCGGAGCTGGTGGAGCAGGTGCTGGATATCGAGCAGCGCGATGCCGAGCAGACCATGCGCCAGCTGGCGCAGCGTGAAGGCATCTTCTGCGGCGTCAGCTCCGGCGGCGCGGTAGCCGGCGCCCTGCGCGTCGCGGCGGCCCATCCCGGCAGCGTCGTGGTGGCGATCGTCTGCGATCGCGGTGACCGTTACCTCTCCACCGGCGTGTTCGACTGAATGTGCCCTCCCGGCGGTGCGTTCCGCCGGGAAAACCCTTCTCACTTCCCTTTTGACCGACGGTATAGCCGGCCCGCCTGCGCGGTGGCCGGCGCCTGTCGGCATGCCAATACCCTGACAGAAGTAGAGAAATTGCGCGACAGCAGCCACACTAACGATGGCGAGACGCGAACCGCGATGTGTAAGGATTGAGTAAAACCGGCTGCGGGCCGGCGGAATTGGCGGGAAAATAACGAAAATCGGTGAAGGAGCAAGGCATGAAAATTTTACTGGTCGACGATGACCTGGAGCTTGGCACCATGCTGAGCGAATACCTGACGGGCGAAGGCTTCGACGCCACGCTGGTGCTGACCGGCAAGGCGGGGGTAGAGGGCGCGCTGTCGGGCGACTATACCGCGATGATCCTCGACATCATGCTGCCGGACATGAGCGGCATCGACGTGCTGCGCGACGTGCGTAAAAAGAGCCGGCTGCCGATCATCATGCTGACTGCCAAAGGCGACAACATCGATCGGGTGATTGGCCTGGAGATGGGCGCCGACGATTACATGCCCAAACCGTGCTATCCGCGCGAATTGGTGGCGCGTCTGCGTGCGGTGCTGCGCCGTTTCGAAGAGCGGCCGCAAGAGGCGGACGACGAGGCCGCCATCAGCTTCGGCGAGCTGACGCTGAACCCTTCAACCCGCAGCAGCGAATGGCGCGGTAAGGCGTTTGATCTGACCGCTTCGGAGTTCAATCTGTTGGAGCTGTTGCTGCGCGCGCCGGATCGCGTGGTGTCGAAGGACGAGCTGTCCGAGAAGGGGCTGGGGCGCCCGCGTGAGGCCTATGATCGCAGCGTGGACGTGCACATCAGCAATATCCGCCAGAAGCTGAGCGCGTTGGCCGGCAGTAAGCTCAGCATTGAGACGGTGCGTAGCATCGGCTATCGCATTCGGTAATCTGACATGCGCGGAAGACTGTTCTGGAAAATTTTGCTCGGCTTTTGGCTGACCTTTCTCATCATGACGCAGGCGCTGTGGGTGGCGTTTTCTCTCTATGGCGATCGCTATGTGCCGCCGGAGAACGCCATGGCGCGGCGGGTCATCGGCCTGCAGCTGACCTCGGCCGCCACCCAGTTGCGCAGCGGCGGCATGCCGGCGCTGGAAGCCTTGATGCGCGACTGGCCCGAGGACGACAGACGTTTGCTGTCCGTGACGCCAATGACTCAACCACCGCCGCCCACGCCGGAAGAACCGGTATTTGAAGGGCGGCGGATGCCGAAAGAGATCTCTGCCTGGGTGCAGACCGGGGAAGGACAGGGATACTGGCTGAGTTATAACGTGCGCGGGTTGCGGGAAGAGTATCGGCCGGAGCGGCGCTCCCATTTCTTCAACATTCCTGCGCCGATGCTGTGGGTCGGCGGGCTGGGCGGTTTGCTGTTCAGCGCCGTGCTGGCCTGGAACCTGACCCGGCCGATGCGTCAGCTGCGCGGCGGTCTGGATCGGGTGGCGCAGGGCGATCTGTCGGTGCGGCTGTTCCCGAAGATGCGGCGCCGCCATGACGAGCTGTCCGACGTGGCGCGCGATTTCGACACCATGGCCGAGCGGCTGGAACTGCTGGTCAGCGCCCGCGAGCAGCTGTTGCACGACGTTTCGCACGAGCTGCGTTCGCCGCTGGCGCGCCTGCAGTTGGCGATCGGCCTGGCACGGCAGAATGCCGGCAACGTCGAAACCTCGCTCAAGCGCATCGAACACGAATCGGGGCGGCTGGACAAAATGATCGGCGAGCTGCTGGCGTTGTCGCGAACCGAACACAGCAGCCTGCCGGACGAGGAGTATTTCGATCTGTACGGCCTGGTGGATGCGGTGGTGAGCGATGCGCGCTATGAGGCGCAGGTGCCCGGCGTGGATATCGTGCTGCAGGCCGAGTCGGACGTGGAGTACACCGTCAAGGGCAATGCGGAGCTGATGCGGCGAGCGGTGGACAACATCGTGCGCAATGCGCTGCGCTTTTCCAGCCACGGCCAGCGGGTGACGGTGGCGCTGACGCGCGTCGATAATCAGTTCCAGATCGCGGTCAGCGATCAGGGGCCGGGAGTCGAGGAGGCGAAGCTGTCGAGCATCTTCGATCCGTTCGTGCGCGTGAAGTCGGCGCTGTCGGGCAAGGGCTACGGTCTGGGGCTGGCGATCACCCGCAAGGTGGTACTGGCGCACGGCGGCCAGGTTGAGGCGCGCAACGGCGATAAAGAGGGGTTGGTCATTACCCTGCGCATCCCGCGCTGGCAATAATAGACTATCTTACTTGCCATTTTGAACTAGGTCAGTGCTCGCCTTCGTCACGTACTGCGTGTACGCTCCGAAGGTTGCGCGCTGTCCATGTTCAAACTGCCTGCGCCGATAACGTCTATTATCCGCGGTATACCCAAAGGGTTTCGAATTGCAGCTAGGCGGCAAGCGGGGGAATCCCCGGGAGCTTACTCCAGTAAGTGACCGGGGTGAACACGTGCGGCCAACAACGCTGCGGTTCGAAAGACGAAGGGGATAAAAAAACGGCGCCGAGGGCGCCGTTTTTCTTGCTCATCCGCGCTTACTTCTTGATGCGGATGATCGGGGTTTCGCCAACGGTCACGCTGCCGGACAGTTTGATCAGCTCTTTGATCTCGTCCATGTTGGAGATAACGACCGGCGTCAGGGTAGACTTGGCTTTCTCTTCCAGCAGTGGCAGGTTGAACTCGATAACCACGTCACCTTTCTTGACGCGCTGACCTTCTTCGGCGATGCGTTTGAAGCCTTCGCCTTTCAGTTCTACGGTATCGATGCCGAAGTGGACGAACAGCTCAATGCCGCTGTCGGATTCGATAGAGAATGCATGGTTGGTTTCGAAAATCTTGCCGATGGTGCCGTCAACCGGAGCAACCATTTTGTTGCCGGCCGGTTTAATAGCGATACCGTCGCCAACGATTTTTTCAGCGAACACTACGTCCGGCACATCTTCGATATTGACGATTTCGCCAGAAAGGGGAGCGACGATCTCGATAGTGCCCGTGTCTTTCTTGTCATCAGAAACCAGAGATTTCAGTTTATCGAACAAACCCATGATCTTCTCCTAAGCATTAAATTGGGCGGCGTTCCAGTGTCGTGGAAGTTTAGCAGAGCGTTTTTTCTTCGATGAATTTATTGACGCAATTCATCAGGTCTTGTGCCGTTGGCTGTGCCAAGGCCTGCGCTGCCAACGCCTTCACATCTTCGAAATTCGTGTTACGAATAATTTTCTTGATGCGCGGGATTGAAATCGCACTCATGCTGAACTCATCCAGCCCCATGCCCAATAACAACAGTGTAGCACGCTCATCGCCAGCCAGTTCGCCGCACATGCCGGTCCACTTGCCTTCCGCGTGAGATGCATCAATAACCTGTTTGATCAGGCCAAGCACTGATGGGGACATCGGGTTATAGAGATGAGAAATCAGCTCGTTGCCGCGATCTACCGCCAGAGTATACTGGGTTAGATCGTTTGTCCCAATACTAAAGAAGTCGACTTCTTTCGCCAGGTGGTGAGCGATGACCGCCGCAGCCGGTGTTTCCACCATCACGCCCACTTCGATGCTCTCGTCAAACGCCTTGCCTTCTTCGCGCAGCTGCGCTTTCAGCGTCTCGATTTCGCCTTTCAGATCGCGCACTTCTTCCACGGAGATGATCATCGGGAACATGATGCGCAGTTTGCCGAACGCCGAAGCGCGCAGGATGGCGCGCAGCTGGGCGTGCAGGATTTCACGGCGGTCCATCGCGATGCGGATGGCGCGCCAGCCGAGGAACGGGTTCTCTTCCTTCGGCAGGTTCATGTACGGCAGGTCTTTGTCGCCGCCGATGTCCATGGTGCGGACGATCACGGCCTGCGAGCCCATGGCTTCCGCCACGGCTTTATAAGCCTGGAACTGCTCGTCTTCGGTCGGCAGCGAGTCGCGGTCCATGAACAGGAATTCGGTACGATACAGGCCGACGCCTTCCGCGCCGTTGCGCTCTGCACCCGCGACGTCGCGCACGGTGCCGATGTTGGCGCAGACTTCAACCTGATGGCCGTCCAGCGTAATCGCCGGCAGGTCCTTCAGCTTGGCCAGATCGTTTTTCTCGGTGATGTATTGGTTCTGGGCGGCTTTCAGCTGATCGATAACGTCAGCAGTCGGGTTAACGTAAATTTTGTTGTTAACCGCATCCAGAATCAGGTAGTCGTCGTTTTTCACCTGCTTGGTCACGTCGCTGGTACCGACGATCGCCGGCAGCTCCAGGGAGCGCGCCATGATAGAGGTGTGGGAAGTCCGGCCGCCGAGATCGGTAATGAAGCCCAGCACTTTGTCCAGGTTCAACTGCGCGGTCTCGGACGGGGTCAGATCGGTGGCCACCAGGATCACTTCGTCCTGAATGGAGCCCAGATCGACGATCGGCATGCCCAGGATGTTCTGCAGCAGGCGCTTACCGATGTCGCGCACGTCGGCGGCGCGTTCTTTCAGGTATTCGTCGTCCAGCTCTTCCAGCGCTTTCGCCTGACCTTCGATCACGGTGTAGGCGGCGGCGTCTGCGGAGGCCAGATCGTCTTTGATTAGGGCTATGATTTCCTGCTCAAGCTCTTCGTCTTCCAGCAACATGATGTGGCCTTCGAAGATAGCTTCCTTCTCTTCGCCGAAGGTTTCGCCAGCTTTGGTCTTGATCGCTTCCAGCTGTTCGGACGCTTTCGCGCGGCCGGCCAGAAAACGCGAGACTTCCTGCTCTACTTGATCAGCAGAGATTTTCTTCCGGTTGATGACGATGTCGTCTTCTTTCAGCAAGAGAGCCTTACCAAAAGCGATGCCCGGTGATACTAAAATGCCTGAAATCATAACCCTACCTTACTCTTGACTGGTGTTAACTAAAAAGACGGGCCGATTACTCAAGCTCTGCCATCAGTTTTACCAAGTGCTCAACGGCTTTCTGCTCGTCTTCACCTTCAGCTGAGATGGTCACTACGGTCCCTTGAGTCAGCCCCAGAGTTTGCAGTTTGAACAGGCTTTTAGCGCTGGCGCTTTTGCCGTTGGAAGTCACGGTGATGTCAGACGCGAAGCCTTTGGCTTCTTTAACGAACTGAGCGGCAGGGCGAGTATGCAGACCATTCGGAGCGGTAATAGTAACTTCTTGCTGGAACATTGATGTTTCCCCAACTTATTGGATTAATGTTGTGGAGCTAAAGTTTAGCCCAGGGGCCTGACTTTAGCTTGTCTGGTTATAGCGCCTGACTATGGACAGGGGCGAACGTTGATGCAACAGAAAACGACGCGTTAGGCACTTCAGATCAAAAAACTCGGCTTTAGACGTCGTTCCAATCCGCTCCCCATTATGCCCGATTCGACGCGTCGGCGACAGATGAGTAAATCGATTCAGCCTTGGCCGGGCTCGGGGGGTGATTAATTTTGCGCATCGAAATAATGCACCGTTAAATACTAAAGCCGACGGGCAAAAGCAATCTTGGACTGCTATAAAGTTTGATCCAGTCCACAAAAAAGCACCCCGCAGGGTGCTTTTTTAGCGATTTGTGCAGTGGCGGAATTACTGCTGCAATTCCTGCTCGGTGAACAGATCGGCAAACAGCGCGGTGCTCAGGTAACGTTCGCCGGAAGAGGGCAGGATCACCACGATGGTCTTGTCGGCGAACGCCGGTTCTTCGGCCAGTTTCACCGCCGCCGCAACCGCTGCGCCGGAGGAGATGCCCGCCAGAATGCCTTCTTCGTCCATCAGGCGACGCGCCATGCTGATGGCTTCGTCATTGGAGACTTTCTCGACGCGATCCACCAGGTCCAGATCGAGGTTGCCCGGAATGAAGCCGGCGCCGATGCCCTGGATCTTGTGCGGGCCCGGTTTCAGCTCTTCACCGGCCAGCGCCTGGCTGATGACCGGCGAGTCGGTCGGCTCGACCGCCACGGTGGTGATGGCCTTGCCTTTGGTGTTCTTGATGTAGCGGCTGACGCCGGTCAGCGTGCCGCCGGTGCCGACGCCGGAGATGAACACGTCGACGTCGCCGTCGGTGTCTTCCCAGATTTCCGGGCCGGTGGTTTTTTCATGGATGGCCGGGTTGGCCGGGTTGCTGAACTGTTGCAGGATCAGGTAACGGTTCGGGTCGGTGGCGACGATCTCTTCGGCTTTGGCGATAGCGCCTTTCATGCCTTTCGCCCCTTCGGTCAGCACCAGATTGGCGCCCAGCGCCTTGAGCAGCTTGCGGCGCTCGATGCTCATGGTTTCCGGCATGGTCAGCGTCAGCTTGTAACCGCGCGCGGCGGCCACGAAGGCCAGCGCGATGCCGGTGTTGCCGCTGGTCGGCTCCACCAGCTCTTTACCGGCGGTCAGTACGCCGCGTTGTTCCGCATCCCAAATCATATTGGCACCGATGCGGCATTTGACGCTGAAGCTCGGGTTGCGTGATTCAACCTTGGCCAGAATGCGTCCGTTGCCGATACGGTTCAGACGAACCAGCGGCGTATGGCCGATTGTTAATGAGTTGTCTTCATATATCTTGCTCATAGCCCGTCCTTTAACTCTATGAAAATGTGGGGAACATCGAAAGCATACGCTAACAGTACCGGCAGGGAAGTAAAGAATTGGTATATCTATATGTTATTAGGAAATAAGTTTTAAGCACAATGATAAGGGCGCGAAATGCGCGCCCTGTAGAAAATTTCCGCGCTATCGGCGGTAAAAAACGGCGGTTATCGGACGAATTGCGAGCGATAGCGATCGACCCACATCGCGGTGGCGCCGCAGACGGCGACCGGCAGGATCACCAGGTTGAGGATCGGGATCATGGTGAACAGGCTGACCAGCGCGCCGAACTGCAGGTTGTCGGTTTTGTGCTGGCGCAAGGCGCGACGCATGTCGGCAAAGCTCACCTTGTGGTTGTCGAACGGGTAGTCGCAATACTGAATCGCCAACATCCAGGCGCTGAACAGGAACCACAGCACCGGCGCCACCGTCTGGCCGATGCCGGGCACGAAGTAGAGCGCCAGCAGCAGCAGCGCGCGCGGCAGGTAATACATTAGCTTGCGCCATTCGCGCGCCATGATGCGCGGCAGATCTTTGGCGATGCCGAGCAGGCCGGTGTCCGGCAGCGGTTTGCCGGTCAGGCTGCCTTCGAGCTGCTCGGCCAGCAGGCCGCAGAACGGCGCGGCGATCAGGTTGGTGAGGGTGCTGAACAGATAGCTGAACACCAGCAGCACCGAAATGACCGCCAGCGGCCACAGCAGGTAGCTCAACCATTGCAGCCAGTCGGGAACGTGGCTCATCATCGTCGGGATCCAGTCGCCGAGCCGGCTGAACAGCCACCAGAAAGCGGAACCCATCAGCAGCACGTTGACCAGCAACGGCAAGACCACATAGCGTTTAATCCCCGGGCGCGAAATCAGGCGCCAACCTTCGGCGAAATAGTGAATGCCGCTGGTCGAACGGGAAGGGGGCTGCGTATAGGACATATCTTAAGTTATCTCGTTGTCTGAACAGGCATCATTATCATATAGGGATGATTTTCCACTGGCTAGGGTAGGGTTGGCTGAAAAACCAGCAGAAAAAGGCAGTATAATCATCTTTATTGGCATAAAGTTCAGCACGGACTTGCACTTGTGTGCGCGGGCAAATAGAGTTAAAGAGTGAATGTTTGCCGCGGTGGCAATGTATTGGAACAACAGAGATAGCAATGATGCAGGATTTGCGTCTGATATTAATCGTTGTTGGCGCGATCGCCATAATAGCGCTGTTATTGCACGGTCTGTGGACCAGTCGCAAAGAACGGTCAGCGCTCTTCCGCGATCGCCCAGCCAAACGTTCCCAAAAGGAACGTGAACAAACTCCGATCGACGATCTCGAAGAAGGCGTCGGTGAGGTGCGCGTACGCGCCGCTCACCCGCAAGACGAGCCGTCATTCGGCCATTTCGATGCCGCACGCGAAGAACCCGTGGCCGCGACGAAGCCTGCTCCGGCGGCTGCGCCAGCGCCCCGCGCCGTTCAACCGGCTGCCCATCAGACGCCGCCTCCGCTGTCTCAGCGGCCGGAGTATGATGACATCCTGCTGAACAACTACGCGCCGGACGAAGAACAGGCCGAGCCGCAGCAACCGCAACCGGCCGCGCGCCGTGAGCCGCGCGTCGACGATCTGCCGCATGAACATGAGGCGCCGCAGGGGGCGGAACCGGCATTCCACGCCGAGCCGGCCCCTGTGCAGCAAGCGCCGGAAGTGAAGCCGGCGCAGGAACCTGCACCGCAACCGGCGGCTGCGCCCATTCAGGCTAAACTGAAAGAGACCGTGCTGGTGCTGCACGTCGCGGCCCATCAGGGCGGCGTAATCGGCGGCGAAGTGCTGCTGCAGAGCGTGTTGCAGGCGGGCTTCCAGTTTGGCGAGATGGGCATCTTCCACCGTCATATCAGCCCGGCCGGCAGCGGCCCGGTGCTGTTCAGCCTGGCGAACATGGTCAAGCCGGGGTCGTTCGATCCTGACATGATGTCCGACTTCTCCACGCCGGGCGTGTCGATGTTCATGATGGTGCCGTCTTACGGCGACGCCAATCAGAACTTCAAGCTGATGCTGCAGTCGGCACAGCGCATCGCCGACGACGTGGGCGGCGTGGTGCTGGACGACGAGCGCCGCATGATGACGCCGCAGAAGCTGGAAACCTACAAAGCGCGTATCCGTGAAGTGTTGGAAAACAACGCCTGACCGGGTTGCCGCGCGCACTGAACATCCGTAACAACAAAGCCCCCGCTAGCCGGGGGTTTTTTATCTTTGATGGTGAGCCATGGAATCGATAATCCAACAAATCAATCAACTACGAGCCACACTGCGCCATCATGAATACCAGTACCATGTGCTGGATGCGCCGGAAGTGCCGGATGCGGAGTATGACCGCCTGATGCGCGAACTGCGCGAGCTGGAGAGCGCGCATCCGGAGTGGGTCACCGCCGATTCACCGACCCAGCGCGTGGGCGCGGCGCCGCTTGCGGCGTTCGACCAGGTGCGTCATGAAGTGCCGATGCTGTCGCTGGACAACGTGTTCGACGAAGAAAGCTTTCTGGCGTTTTACAAGCGCGTGCAGGATAGGCTCAAGAGCAGCGAACCGCTGACTTTCTGCTGCGAACTGAAGCTGGACGGCCTGGCGGTCAGCCTGCTGTACGAAGACGGCGAGCTGGTGCGCGCGGCGACGCGCGGCGACGGCACTACCGGCGAGAACATCACCACCAACGTGCGCACCATCCGCGCCATCCCGCTGCGCCTGACCGGCGACAACATTCCTCGCCGGCTGGAAGTGCGCGGCGAAGTGTTCATGCCGCAGGCCGGTTTTGAACAGATGAACGACGAAGCGAGGCGCAAAGACGGCAAGGTGTTCGCCAACCCGCGCAACGCTGCCGCCGGCTCGTTGCGCCAGCTCGATCCGCGCATTACCGCCAAACGCCCGCTGACCTTCTTCTGCTACGGCGTCGGCCTGCTGGAAGGCGGCGAGCTGCCGCGCAGCCACTTTGAGCGCCTGATGCAGTTCAAGGCCTGGGGCCTGCCGGTCAGCGATCGCGCCCAACGCCGCACCGGCAGCGAGGAAGTGCTGGCGTTTTATCGCCAGGTCGAGCAGGACCGCGCGCAGCTCGGTTTCGACATCGACGGCGTGGTGATCAAGATTGACGATATCGATCTGCAGGAAACGCTGGGATTTGTGGCGCGTGCGCCGCGCTGGGCGACGGCGTTCAAATTCCCGGCGCAGGAGCAGATCACCGTGGTGCGCGAAGTGGAGTTTCAGGTTGGCCGCACCGGCGCGATTACGCCGGTGGCGCGCCTTGAGCCGGTGCTGGTGGCCGGGGTGACCGTCAGCAATGCCACCTTGCACAACGCCGATGAAATTGAGCGCCTGGGGCTGCGCATCGGCGATACGGTGATCGTGCGCCGCGCCGGCGACGTCATCCCGCAGGTGGTGGGGGTGCTGGAAGATCGTCGGCCACAGGATGCGCGCGAAGTGGTGTTCCCGCTGCACTGCCCGGTGTGCGGCTCCGACGTTGAGCGCGTGGAAGGCGAAGCCGTGGCGCGCTGCACCGGCGGTCTTATCTGCGGCGCGCAGCGCAAAGAGGCGTTGAAGCACTTTGTTTCCCGCCGCGCGCTGGACGTTGAAGGCATGGGCGACAAGATCATCGAGCAACTGGTGGACAAAGAGTACGTGAAGAACCCGGCCGATCTGTTCCGCTTGTCCGCCGGCATTCTGACCGGCCTGGATCGCATGGGGCCGAAATCGGCGCAGAATCTGGTCAATGCGCTGGAAAAATCCAAACAGACCACCTTTGCTCGCTTCCTGTATGCGCTGGGCATTCGCGAGGTTGGCGAAGCGACCGCCGCCAACCTGGCGGCGCATTTCGGATCGCTCGAGAAGCTGTTCGCCGCCGATATCGAAGCGCTGAAAGAGGTGCCGGACGTCGGCGAAGTGGTGGCCAAACACACCCGCAATTTCCTCGATGAAGCGCTCAATCAGCAGGTGATCAACGAGCTGGTGGGCGCCGAAATCGGCATCCACTGGCCGGCGCCGGTGATGGTGGTGGCCGAAGAGATAGACAGCCCGTTCGCCGGCAAAACCGTGGTGCTGACCGGCTCGCTGAGCCAGCTGTCGCGCGACGAGGCCAAAGATCGCCTGACGGCGCTGGGCGCCAAGGTCAGCGGCAGCGTGTCGAAGAAAACCGATCTGGTGATCGCCGGCGAGGCGGCCGGCTCCAAGCTGGCGAAGGCGCAGGAGCTGGGTATCGCCGTGATCGACGAAGCGGAGATGATCCGCCTGCTGGGTGACTGATGGAAAAGGAAAACCTGCTGGAGATCGCCAATACCGTGATGCCGTTCGGCAAGTACCAGGGGCGGGTGCTGATCGACCTGCCCGAAGAGTACTTGCTGTGGTTCGCCCGCAAGGGCGAATTCCCCAAAGGCAAGCTCGGCATGCTGATGGAGATGACGCTGGCGATTAAAATCGAAGGGCTTGACCACCTGGTCAAGCCGCTGAAGAAAAGCTGAACTGACGGGCCTTGGCCCGTCTTTTTTTACCCGCGTGACGCCTGCGCGTTGGCGTTGGGCACCGCCTGTTGCGCCCGCTGCTTGCGCTGATACCTTTTCGCCAGCACCGCACAGGTCATCAGCTGCACCTGATGGAACACCATCAGCGGCAGCACCATGATCCCCACCGTTGCCGCCGGGAACAGGATATTGGCCATCGGAATGCCGTTCGCCAGGCTTTTCTTCGAACCGCAGAACACGATGGTGATCTCGTCCGCCTTGCTGAACCCCAGCCAGCGCGCCATGTAGGTGTTCACCACCAGCACGATCGCCAGCAGCACGATGCTGCCGCCGACGATAAACGCCAGCGAACCGATCCCCACCTGATGCCAGATGCCGTGCGTGACCGCCTCGCTGAAGGCGGCGTACACCACCAGCAGAATCGAGGTCTGGTCGGTTTTACCGATCAGCGGGCGATGGCGCTCGATCCAGCCGCCGATCAGCGGCCGCAGCAGGTGGCCGGCGACGAACGGCACCAGCAGCTGCAGCACGATCGAGCCCACCTGCCGCAGGCTGCCGGTATCGCCGTGCACGTTCATCAGCAGGCCGACCAACAGCGGTGACACGAAGATCCCCAGCAGGCTGGAGGCGGAAGCGCTGCACACCGCCGCCGCCACGTTGCCGCCCGCCAGCGAGGTGAAGGCGATGGCCGACTGCACGGTGGCGGGCAGGATGCACAGGTAGATGAAACCGGCGTGCAGCTCGGGGCTGACGTCGATCGGCGCCCACCAGGCGAACAACATCCCCAGCGCCGGAAAAATGATGAAGGTGCTGAACATCACCCACAAATGCAGCCGCCAGTTATTGCTGCCGGCCAGGATGGCCTCGCGCGACAGCTTGGCGCCGTGCATGAAGAACAGCAGGGCGATGGCGGCGATGGTCAGGGCATTGAGCCAGCCGACGAACTCGCCGCGCGCCGGCAGGAACGACGCCAGCAGCACGGTGGCGATCAGCGTCAGGGTAAAACGATCGGGCAGGAATCTCATGGCGATGCGCTCGGGTAGAAAATCGATGGGGCTATTCTCCCGCGTGGGCATATAATAATTAAATTGATTTATTTAATTTATCTATGAATAAAAAACATGAATTACTCACTCAAACAGCTGCGGGTGTTCGTCACTGTCGCCCGCCACGGCAGCTTCAGCCGCGCCGGTGAGGCGATTGGCCTGACGCAATCGGCGGTCAGCCACAGCGTGAAAGAGCTGGAGGCGGAGATCGGCGTGCGCCTGCTGGATCGCACCACGCGTGAAGTGGTGTTGACCGACGCCGGCCTGCGGCTGGCCAACCGGGTCGAACGGCTGCTGGACGAGCTGCAGGCCGCGTTGCTGGATGCGCGCAGCTTTGGCGTACAGCGCAGCGGCACGGTGCGGGTGGCGACCAGCCAGACCATTTCCGCCCATCTGATGCCGCAGTGCATCGCCGCCGGCGAGCGTGAATACCCGGAGATCCGCATCATGCTGCGCGATCAGGCGCAGCAGCAGGTACTGCACAGCGTGCGCAACGCCGAGGTGGATTTCGGCATCGTGGTCGATCCGGTGCAGGCGGTGGACCTGGAGTGCGAAGCGGTGCTGCATGAACCGTTCCTGCTGCTGTGCCGAGACGACCACCCGTTTGCTGCGCAGCAAGAGGTGCGTTGGTCGGCGTTAAACGGCTGCCGCCTGGTGTTACAGGATTATGCGTCGGGCAGCCGGCCGCTGATCGACAGCGCGCTGAGGCAGCAGGGCGTCGAGGCGCAGGTGGTGCAGGAAATCGGCCATCCGGCCACGCTGTTCCCGATGGTGGCGGAAGGGATTGGCATCAGTATCTTCCCGGCGTTGGCGCTGCCGCTACCGGAAGGGGGGCGGCTCCGGGTGCGGCGGCTGGTGCCGGAGATCAACCGCGCGCTGATGCTGGTGCGGCGCAAGAATCGCTCGCTGACGCCGGCGGCGGAGGCCATCTGGCAGGTCGCGCGTCAGCAGGCGGCGCTGCTGCACCAGCGCCGGCAGGAAAACGCGGCATATTGAGTCAGATATAGACGTCCACCGCGTTGAGCGGCGTCGGGCGGTTTACGCCGTCGCCGGCTTGCGCTGCGGCTTTCTTCATTTGCTCCTGCTGTTGCTTTTCCATCTCTTCTTTCTGGATGCGCGCGATCTCGGCCTGCAACATCTTGATCTGCGCTTCGATCAGCTGCTTTTGCTTCTCGATCTCTTTGGGATCGGCGCTGGAGTCTTTCAGTTCCACCAGCTTTTGCTGCAGAGCCTGAATCTGCCGGTTCAGCGCCTTGATGCGCACCGAGGCGCGGCTTTCGTTGAGATTAACCGGTTCGTCATTGCCGTTGGCGCGTTCGTTTTTCTCCATCTTGCCGCCTTGCGGCTGGTTGTTGACTGGTTTGGCCATCAGCAATTCGCCCTGATGGCCCGGCGCGCTGAAGACGTTGCTGACGCCGGGAACGGTATTTTTGATCGGTACGATCATGGTGATGGTGGTCGACATGGATGCTCTCCCTGAGTCTGGCTATCGCTGTTCAGGGTATCGGCAGCGGTGGCTAAATCTTTACCTGCCGCAGGTGAGGCCAGCGCTGCAGCCAGCCTTTGTCGAGCACGCGCTGGGCATAGGCCGTGCGATCGCCGTTTTTCACGTTGAAGGTGATGGTGTCGTCGAACAGCGCCGCGAGGCCGAAGGGGGCCACCAGCGTGATGCTGTCGTCGGCGTTCAGGCGCGCGCCGATCGCCGTTTCCACTTCGGTCCAGAAGCTGATGGCCTCTTCGCTGTCGCGATAGGGTTCCCGGCCGCCGCGCAGGTGCATGCGCGCCTGATTCTTGACCGACCACGGCTGCGGCAGCCATTGGTGCAGCCGCACCTCCAGCATGCGATCGCGCTCGGCGTCCGCACGCTGCGCATCGAAGTGGATCACGTCGATATCGTTGAGTGGCGTGGGCTCCTTATAGCCGTGGCGCCGATCCCACACCAGGTTGCGTACGAAGCCGGCGCCGAGGCACCAGTCATTCAGGCCGAGCCGGCGCACGGTGCGCAGGGCGGCCATGCGCGCGTCATCTTGTTGCAGCCAGTCGATAATTTGCCGTTGCGGATCCATCACCCCTCCTTTTTTCGCGGCTACTGTAACCCGAAGCGGCGGCGGGTGAAATGGGGGAAAGCGCGATGGCGGCGATCGCGTGCAAAATAATTTTCTTTTCCCACTGACTACACTTGGTGCAGGGCTTTTATCACGTCACTCGGGGCAAGGGAGGGGGCTATGTATCAGGCAACGGTGGGCCAACGCGGCTATCGCTTTGGCGATCTGCGTCAGCTGATGGCGAAGGCTTCGCCGGCGCGTTCCGGCGATTATCTGGCGGAGGTGGCGGCGCAAAGCGCCGAAGAGCGTATGGCGGCGCGCATTGTGCTGGCGGACTTGCCGCTCAAGGCGTTCCTGCAGCAGGCGCTGGTGCCCTACGAACAGGACGAGGTGACGCGCCTGATTATCGACGGCCACGATGGTGCGGCCTTTGAACCCATCTCGCACCTCACGGTCGGCGATTTTCGCGACTGGCTGCTGAGCGAGCAGGCGGACAGCGCCATGCTGGCGCAGGTGGCGGCCGGCATCACGCCGGAGATGGCGGCGGCAGTGAGCAAGATCATGCGCAATCAGGATCTGATCCTGGTGGCGAAGAAGTGCCGGGTGGTGACGCGCTTTCGCAATACGATTGGCCTGCCGGGCCACCTCAGCGTGCGGCTGCAGCCCAATCACCCGACCGACAGCCTGCAGGGCATCGCCGCCAGCATGCTGGACGGCCTGCTGTACGGCAGCGGCGACGCGGTGGTCGGCATCAATCCGGCCAGCGACAGCCTGCCGCTGCTGGAAAAGCTCAACTACATGCTGGACGACGTGATCCAGCGCTTCGCCATTCCCACCCAATCCTGCGTGCTGACCCACGTGACCAACACGCTGCGGCTGATGGAGCGCGGCGCGCCGGTGGATCTGGTGTTCCAGTCGATCGCCGGTACTGAAGCGGCCAATCGCGGTTTCGGTATCAGCTTGGCGCTGCTGGCGGAAGCGCAGCAGGCGGCGCTGAGCCTTAGGCGGGGCACGCTGGGCGACAACGTGATGTATTTCGAAACCGGGCAGGGCAGCTGCCTGTCGGCCAACGCCCATCACGGCGTCGATCAGCAAACCTGCGAGGCGCGCGCCTATGCGGTGGCGCGCCATTTCTCGCCGCTGCTGATCAACACCGTGGTGGGGTTTATCGGCCCCGAATACCTGTATGACGGCAAGCAAATTATCCGCGCCGGGCTGGAGGACCATTTCTGCGGCAAGCTGCTCGGCCTGCCGCTGGGCTGCGACGTCTGCTACACCAACCATGCCGAAGCCGATCAGGACGACATGGATACGCTGCTGACGCTGTTGGCCGCCGCTGGCTTGACGTTCCTGATCGGCGTGCCGGGCGCGGACGACATCATGCTCAACTACCAAAGCACGTCGTTCCATGACGCGCTCTATATCCGCGAGCTGCTGGGGCTGAAGCACGCGCCGGAGTTCGCCGCCTGGCTGGCGGCGATGAACATCACCGACGAACGCGGGCGGCTGCGCGACGCCGCTGCCAATCATCCGCTGTTGCTGGCGCTGCAGGGAGAACGCACATGAGCAAACCGGTTCACGCCAACAGCTGGGACGCGCTGCGCGCCTTTACCGATGCGCGTATCGCGCTGGGGCGCACCGGCGCCAGCCTGCCGACCGACGAGCTGCTGCGCTTCGGGCTGGCCCATGCCCAGGCGCGCGACGCGGTGCATCAGCCTTTCGACAGCGAGCGGCTGGCGGCGGATCTCCACGATGCCGGTTGGCCCACGCTGGCGGTACATAGCCAGGCCGCCGACCGCGCCGCCTATCTGCGCCGACCGGATCTGGGGCGGCGATTAGCGCTGGACAGCCGCAGCCTGCTGCTCGGCGTGCCATCGCACCGCGTCGATCTGCTGCTGATAGTGGCGGACGGCCTTTCCTCCAAGGCGGTGCACCGCCAGGCACTGCCGCTGCTGCAGGCGCTGCGGCCCTATCTCGATACGCTGGGGCTGACCGTTGCGCCGGTGGTGCTGGCGCATCAGGCGCGGGTGGCGCTGGGGGATGAGATCGGCGAATGCCTGCAGGCCAGGGCGGTGGCGGTTTTGATCGGCGAACGGCCGGGGCTGTCGTCGCCGGACAGCCTGGGCGTCTATTTGACCTGGGGGCCGAATGCGCGCAGAACGGACGCCCAGCGCAACTGTATCTCCAACGTGCGCCCCGAGGGGTTGGATTACCCGCAGGCGGCGTTCCGCCTGGCCTGGCTGCTGGAGCAGGCGTTCCTGCGGCGGCTGAGCGGCATCGAGCTGAAGGACGAGAGCGACAACCCGGCGCTGCACGGCCGGGTGACGCCGCTTTATCCCCAGCTGGGCGGTTGACCGATAGTTTGCTGCAGCAGGGCGGTGAAGGCCGCCAGCCGGGCGGACACCTTCGCCATCGGGCGCAGCAGATAGATACCTTGCTGCTCATGGCGCGGATCTTCCAGCATTTGCACCAGTTGCCCGTGCTGCACGTCCGGCCCCACCACCCAGTTGGGCAGAAAGGCGATGCCGAGGCCGAGCAGCGCGGCCTGGCGCTGTGCGGTGAAGTCGTCGCAGCGCAGCGCCATGGTGCAGCGGCTCATCAGCGCTGCGTCGAGGATCTGGGCCCAGCAGGCCGGCTGCTGCTTGTGATAACGGGCGATCAGCCGATGCTGCGGCAGCGCCTCCAGATCGGCCGGCAGGCCATAGCGGGCGACGTAGGCGGGGCTGGCGCACATCACCCAGCGTTGGGTGGCGATGCGACTGGCATACAGCGCGCTGTCCTTCTGCTCGCCGATGCGGAGGGCGGCGTCGAGCCGTTCCTGCGTCGGATCGGTCAGGCGTTCGGTCAGATCGAGGTCGACCGACAGCTGCGGGTAGCGTTCCGCCAGCGTCGGCAGCAGCGGCAGCACATAGGTTTTGCCGAAGGTCGGCAGGCAGCTGATGCGCAGCGTGCCCTGCGGCGTTTCGTTCAGCGCGCTCAGCTCGGCGCGAAGGCCGGTAATGTCCGTCATCAGCGCGGCGGCGCGCGTCAGCAGCAGCTCGCCGGCGTCGGTCAGCAGCAGGCCACGGGTGGAGCGCACGAACAGCGCGGCGCCGAGCGCGCTTTCCAAGGCGTCGATGTGGCGCACCAGCGAAGAGGGCACCATGCCCAGCCGGCGCGCGGCGGCGGAAAAGCTGCCCAGGCGGGCGACGTCGAGAAAAATTGGCAGGTGTTCAACATAGCGTGCGTCATTCATTTTTGCATTATATGCAAAAGCGTTTCTTATGAATACCTGCTTCTCTGCCGACGGCGCGGCGGCTACTCTGGCTGCGGGTTGACGACGCGCCTCAGCGCCGTCTCATCCCGGCCGCATAGAGAGAAAACGCATAAACCTCGCGGCGCTTAGTTCTAAATAACAGATGTTTTTCCCAGGCCGCGCGAGCCGCCTGCGGAGTTGATTGTCGCTCCAACACCAGATTAACCGTTCAATTTGATATTCGAGTCAGCATTAATGATTAGTAAGTCTTTACTTTCAATCATCATGCTGTTGACTCTGGATATCTGCCGGCCAGCCGTGCCGGTTTTTTTGTCGCCTCAGGCTGAATCGTTCCAACTGATGAACGCGCCTTGGGGGGCATCTTGGCCCACCGTCGGTGGGTCTTTTGAACGCGCGGAACCGCGGTTCCGCGCTGGTGGAGGAGTCAGTCATGAACGAAAAACACGGGTGTTCCTGTGCGCGCCATTTGGCGCAGGGTTTTGCCAGGCAGTCGATCAATGCCGGGGAGGGCGAAATCTATCAAATCTCGCTGATGAGCGCGCTCATCGACGGGGTTTACGAGGGGGAGACCACCATTGCCGAACTGCTCAAGCACGGCGATTTCGGCCTCGGCACCTTCAATCATCTGGACGGCGAATTGATCGCTTTCGACCAGGAAATACACCAGCTGCGCGCCGACGGCAGCGCCCGGCCGGCCGGCCTGCAACAGCAAACCCCCTTCGCCGTCGTCACCTTTTTCCAGCCCAGCGTCAGCCAGCAGTTCGACCGGCCGATCACCAAGGCGCAGCTGCACCAGTGCATCGACGAGCAGGTCGCCTCGCCGAACCTGTTTTGCGCGGTGCGGGTCGACGGCGAGTTCAGCCACGTGGAAACCCGTACCGTGCCGCGCCAGGAGCGGCCCTATCGCCCGATGCTGGAGGCGATAGAAGAGCAGCCGACCTTCTCGTTCCATCAGCGGCGCGGCACGCTGGTTGGTTTCCGCTCGCCGGATTACATGCAGGGCATCGGCGTGGCCGGCTATCACGAACACTTCGTTACCGACGACCGCAGCGGCGGCGGCCACGTGCTGGACTACCAGCTCGATCATGGCCGCCTGCAGTTCGGCGTCATCACGCGTCTCAATCTTCAGTTACCGCATGATGCGGATTTCTTGCGCGCCAACCTCTGTCCAGAGGATTTGGATCGCGCGATTCGTTCCGCCGAGGGCTAACCCCGGCGATCGTTTTCTTAGGAGGTGGAACCATGGCACAGGAAAAAACAGGCAATGACTGGCAATGCGGCGCCGATTTGGTGGTGAAAAATCTGGAAGCGCAGGGCGTCAAACACGTTTTCGGCATTCCGGGCGCCAAGATCGACCGGGTGTTCGACTCGCTGGAGGACGCGCCATCGATCGAAACGGTGGTGGTGCGGCATGAGGCCAACGCAGCCTTTATGGCGGCGGCGGTCGGCCGCTTGACCGGTAAGGCCGGGGTGGCACTGGTCACCTCCGGGCCGGGCAGCTCCAACCTGATCACCGGGCTGGCCACCGCCACATCGGAAGGGGACGCGGTGGTGGCCTTCGGCGGGGCGGTGAAGCGTGCCGACAGCCTGAAACAGACGCACCAGAGCATGGATACCGTCAGCATGTTCCGGCCGGTGACCAAGTATTGCGCCGAAGTGCATGCCGGTTCGGCGATTTCCGAGGTGATCGCCAACGCCTTTCGCCGCGCCGAGTTCGGCCGGCCGGGGGCCTCGTTCGTCAGCCTGCCGATGGATATCGTCAATGAACCGGTCAGCGCGCCGGTGCTGGCCGGCTGCCGCTTGCCGCGTATGGGGGCCGCGGCGGCGGACGACATTCAGGCGGCGGTGAAACTGATCCGGCAGGCCAAATGCCCGGTATTGCTGCTCGGTTTGCAGGCCAGCCGGCCGGAGAACAGCGAAGCGGTGCGCCATCTGCTGTATCGCACCCATATGCCGGTGGTCGGCACCTATCAGGCGGCCGGGGTGATCGACGTCAACCACTTCGCCCGTTTTGCCGGCCGCGTCGGCCTGTTCAACAACCAGCCAGCCGATCAGCTGTTGCAGAAGGCCGATCTGGTGGTGAGCGTCGGTTATGATCCGATCGAATACGATCCCTGCATGTGGAACAGCCACGGGCGGCTGAAACTGGTGCACATCGACGTGCTGCCGGCGGATATCGATACCTGCTATCGGCCGGATGTCGAGCTGGTGGGCAACATCAGCGCCACGTTGAACATGATGACCGAAACGTTCACTGAGGCGGTCTGCGTGCCGCCGGAGGTGGAGCTGATCCTCACCGATCTCGGCCGCCAGCGCACTGAACTGGCGGAGCGCGCCGCCCGCCGCGGCGGCATGCCGATCCACCCGCTGCGCATCGTCAAGGAGCTGCAGGACATCGTCAGCGACGACGTGACCCTGTGCGTGGACATGGGCAGCTTCCATATCTGGATCGCCCGCTACCTGTACAGCTTCCGCGCCCGCCAGCTGTTGATCTCCAACGGCCAGCAAACCATGGGGGTGGCGCTGCCGTGGGCCATCGGCGCGGCGCTGGTGCGCCCCGGCGATAAAGTGGTGTCTATCTCCGGCGACGGCGGATTCATGCAGTCGAGCATGGAGCTGGAGACTGCGGTGCGGCTGAAAAACAACATCGTGCACGTCATCTGGGTCGATAATGCCTACAACATGGTGGAGATGCAGGAAGTGAACAAATACCAGCGTAAATCCGGCGTGGAGTTTGGGCCGATTGACTTCAAGGCTTACGCGGAATCCTGCGGTGCGGTCGGTTTCGCCGTGCAGTCGGTGGACGATCTGCGGCCGATGCTGCGCAAGGCGATGGCGATCCAGGGGCCGGTGGTGGTGGCCATTCCGGTCGACTATGCCGACAACTATAAGCTGATGGCGCAGATGAACTTCAGCCAGATGATTTAATTTCATCATCGCGCGATTTCACCGGGGCAGGCCGCTTGCGCGCCTGCCCGTTTTTATGCGCGGATTTTGTCCTTTACATCGCTAACTGCATGATTTATTGCTATCCGTTGGGCTGTTTTTTCACCACTGGGGATAGCGCAATGAAAAGAAAAGCAATAACGATCGGGCTGCTGGCGTTGGCGATTGCCGGCGGCGCGCGTGCCAAGACGCTGGTCTACTGTTCCGAAGGCTCGCCGGAAGGCTTCAACCCGCAGCTGTTCACCTCCGGCACCACGGTGGACGCCAGTTCGGCGGCGATCTACAACCGGCTGGTGGACTTCAAACCCGGCACCGTCGAGCTGCAACCCAGCCTGGCGGAAAGCTGGGAGGTGAGTGAAGACGGCAAGCGCTATACCTTCCACCTGCGCAAGGGCGTGGCATTCCAGAGCAATAAATATTTCACGCCCACCCGCGATTTCAACGCCGATGACGTCATCTTCTCGTTTATGCGGCAGAAGGACGCCAACAACCCGTATCACAAGGTCTCCAACGGCGCCTACACCAACTTCGAGTCGATGGAGTTCGGCACGCTGATCGACCGGATCGTCAAGGTGGACGATTACACCGTGCGCTTTGAGCTCTCCCGCGCCGAGGCGCCGTTCGTCGCCGATCTGGGCATGTACTTCGCCACCCTATTATCGGCGGAATATGCCGAGGCGATGCTGAAGGCCGGCACGCCGCAGCGGGTGGACAACGATCCGATCGGCACCGGGCCGTTCCAACTGGTGCAGTACCAGAAGGACGCGAAAATCCTCTACAAGGCGTTCGATCGTTACTGGGAAGGCAAACCGAAGATCGACCGGCTGGTGTTTTCGATCACGCCGGATGCGACGGTGCGTTACGCCAAGCTGCAAAAGAACGAGTGCCAGGTGATGCCGTTCCCCAACCCGGCGGATCTGGCGCGCATGCGGCAGGACGGCAACCTTCAGGTGATGGAAAAATCCGGCTTGAATATCGGCTTCCTGGCGTTCAATACCCAGAAAAAACCGTTGGATAACGTCAAGGTACGCCAGGCGTTGGCGCTGGCGGTCAACAAGCCGGCGATCATCGAGGCGGTGTTCCACGGCGCCGGCCAGCCGGCCAAGAATCTGCTGCCGCCGACCCAGTGGGGCAGCAACGCGCAGCTTGAAGACTACCCGTATTCGCCGGAGCGGGCGAAGCAGCTGTTGCAGGAGGCCGGGCTGGGGCAGGGGTTTGACATCGATCTGTGGGCGATGCCGGTGCAGCGGCCTTACAACCCCAACGCCAAACGCATGGCGGAGATGATCCAGGCCGACTGGGCTAAAATCGGCGTGCGTGCCAAAATCGTCACCTTCGAGTGGGGCGAATATTTGCAGCGGATTAAAAACGGCGAGCACCAGACCGCGCTGATGGGCTGGACCACCGCCAACGGCGATCCGGACAACTTCTTCGGCCCGCTGTTCACCTGCGCTTCGCTCGGCGGCTCCAACTCGGCGAAATGGTGCTACAAACCGTTCGACCAGCTGATCCTGCAGGCGCGCGAGGAGAACGATCACGCCAAGCGGGTGGCGATGTACCAGCAGGCGCAGGTGATGATGCACGATCAGATGCCGGCGCTGATGATCGCGCACTCGACCATTTTCGAACCGGTGCGCAAGGAAGTGAAAGGCTACGAAATAGACCCGTTCGGCAAACACATCTTCAAGCAGGTGTCGCTGGAGAAGTAACGAAAAGGCCGGGTTACCCCGGCCTTTTTCATGCCTGCGGCGCGTCGCAGTGGTAGCGGCCGCGCGGGATCACCAGCGGCGTGTGGGACAGCGGATCGTCGATGATCATACACGGCATGCCGAACACCCGTTCCACCAGCTCGGCGGTGATGATTTCCGCCGGGTTCCCCTCCGCCACGATCTTGCCGTCGCGCATGGCGATGATGTGATCGGCATAGCGGCAGGCGTGGTTGAGATCGTGCAGCACCGCGATGAGGGTTTGGCCGTGCTCGCGGTTGAGCTGGCGGAACAGATCCAGCAGCTCGATTTGGTGCGCGATGTCCAGATAGGTGGTCGGTTCATCCAGCAGCAGCAGCGGCGTTTGCTGCGCCAACGCCATCGCCACCCAGACGCGCTGGCGCTGCCCGCCGGACAGCTCGTCGACGCTGCGATCCGCCAACTGGCTGACGTTGGTGGCCGCCATGGCGGCTTCCACCGCCTGTTTGTCGGCCTGCGTCCACTGTTTCAGCAGGCTTTGGTGCGGATAGCGGCCGCGCGACACCAGGTCTGCCACGGTAATGCTGTCCGGTGCGATCGAGGTTTGCGGCAGCAGGCCAAGCTCGCGCGCCAGCGCCTTGGTGGCGAAGTTGCTGATATTCTTGCCGTCCAGCATCACCTCGCCGGCGCTGGGCTTCAGCAGGCGGCACAGGGCGCGCAGCAGCGTCGATTTGCCGCAGGCGTTCGGCCCGACGATCACCGTGAAGGCGCCGTCGGGGATCGCCACGCTCAGATCGTCAGCGATGATTTTATTGTCGTAGCCCAGCTTCAGGTGCGAGGCGTGCAGGCGGTGGCTCATGGCGTTATCACTTTTCATTATCTGCGGGCCTCACGGATGAGCAGCCAAATCAGGTACAGGCCGCCGATGCAGACGGTCACGACCCCGACCGGCAGTTGGATCGGCGCAAAAAGATGTTGGGACACCACGTCGGCGCCGAGCAGCAGCGTCGCGCCCATCAGCGCCGAGGACGTCAGGGTGACCGAGGATTGTCCGGCCAGGCGGCGGGCGATCTGCGGTGCCGCCAGCGCGATAAAGGAAATCGGCCCGGCGGTGGCGGTGACGGCGGCGGTGAGGGTGACGCCGAACAGCATCAGCCACAGCCGGCTGCCTTCGGCGTTCACGCCCAGTGCGCGCGCCGTATCATCGCCCATTTCCAACAGCTGCAGCCGTTTGCCCATCAGCAGCGCGGCCGCGGCCGCCAGCACGATGAACGCCGTGGCGGGCTGGGCTTTCTGCCAGGTCATGCCGTTGAGCGAACCGGCCTGCCACATGGCGGCGTCCATGGCGCGCTCGAGCGAGGCGGTGATGATCAGCCAGGTATTGGTGGAGACCAGCACCGCGCTGATGGCGATGCCGACGATGATCAGCCGGAAGCCGGCGATGCCTTGCCGCCAGGCCAGCAGATAGATGGCCAGCGCGGCGAGAATGCCGCCGGCCAGCGCACCGCCGGCGATGTAGTAATAGCCGCCGTTGAACAGGGTGATGGCGATCAGCGCGCCGGTATAAGCCCCCATGTTAAAGCCAATCACGTCTGGGCTGCCGAGCGGGTTGCGGATAATCGACTGGAAGATGGCGCCGCTCATGCCGAGCGCGGCACCTAACAACAGCGCCATGGCGATACGCGGCAGGCGCCATTGGGTGACCACGGTGACCAGGTTTTTCGGCGCCTCGCCGCTAAGCGCGGCAAAGACCTGTTCCAGCGAAAGCTGCAGCGTGCCGTAGCACAGCGCGGCAACGGCCATCGCCAGGCACAACGCCAGCAACGAAAGATTGACCAACAGCAGGCGCAGCGGCACGCGCCAGTTGATGACGCCGTCCGGGCGGCCGATATGCAGCGTGTGCGGCAGACTCATCACAGACCCCCCAGCGTTTTCTTGCGGCGCACCAGCCAGATCAGCACCGGCGCGCCGATGAAGGCCGCCACGATGGAAACCCGCAGTTCACCGGCCGCCAGCAGACGGCCGACCACGTCGGCGCACAACAGTAAAATCGGCGCCAGCAGCATGGAGTAGGGCAGGATCCAGCGCTGATCGGGGCCGACCCACCAGCGGGCGATATGCGGCACCATCAGGCCGATGAAACTGATTGGACCGACGGTGGCGGTTGCCGCGCCGCACAGCAGCGTGATGGCGATCACCGCGATGACCTGAGTCAGCACCACGCGCGCGCCGAGCGCGATAGCCAGATCTTCTCCCATACCGATGGTATTCAGCGGCCGGGCGATGAGCAGCGTCAGCAGGCAGCCGAGCAAAATGGCGGGGGCGGTAACCGGCAGCGTGGACAGCGTGCGGATATCCAGCGTGCCGGCCTGCCAGAAGCGCAGTTGGTCGAAGGTTTGCGGATCGATCAGCGACAGCCCGGTGGTGATGCCGATCAGCACCGCGCCGATCGCCACGCCGGCCAGCGTCAGCCGCACCGGGTTGATGCGCCCGCCCGCCAGCGTGCCGATCAGGTAGACCAGCAGGGTGGTGAGGGCAGCGCCGACGAAGGCATAGGCCATATAGCTTTCAGTGGTGGCCGCGCCGAAAAACATGATGCCGATGACCACGGCGAAGCTGGCGCCGGCGTTGATGCCGAGCACGCCGGGATCGGCCAGCGGATTACGCGTCAACGCCTGAATCAGCGCGCCGGCGGCGCCGAGCGCCATGCCGGCCAAAATGCCTGCCAGCGTACGGGGCACCCGGGCGTTGAGAATGATGGTGCTGTCGGAACCGCTCGCGGCGCCCTGCAGGCTGAGCCAGACGGTATGGAAGGGGATGGCTTTGGAACCCAGCATCAGGCTGGCAATGATGCACAGCAGCAACAGCGCCAAGCCGATACCGAACCCGGCGATGCGTTTGAAGCCACTGGCGTAAGCTGCGTGCGGTGCGGACGAAAGCGTCCGCTCAGTCGGAGTGGGTACGTTCACACCGGTAACTCCTGTATGATTTTTATTCTCATTGTTATTTGCGTTCATGCGGGCGCTAATAGTAGCACGAGTTTACGCCCGCATGCACCCGCCGGTTGGTGGCGCAGGTGCGTTGACGATGTTAATAACTATTGATATTTCAATTGATTGAATGTGAACGATTGCCCTGTTTATGGCAAACGTCGGCAGGCGGCTGACCTGCCGACGGCGTGGTTCAGGGCTTTTTGAACAGCCGTTCGATTTGGTTCAGCATGTTGGTGGCGCTGTAGTAATCGAGACGGAAGGTGTCGTTGCCGACGGCGTAGACGTGCCGCTGTTCCACCGGTTCCAGATGTTTGAGGAACGGGTTGGCCAGCACCTCTTGCACTTTGCGCTCATTGGTGGCGAACAGGATCAGCGTTTTGCCGTTCAGGCCTTCGGCCATTTTTTCGCCGGAGATCTGGATGATGTCATGGCGTTTACCCATGCTGGCGTTGCCTTTGGCGCTTTCCGGCGGGGTAGCCAGTTGGAAGCCGAGCTGGGTCAGCAGCTTGCCCTGGGCGGACCCCGGCGTCCACAGCATGGCCTCGCGGCCGTTGTCGGCATACACCAGCGGGGTGGTCGGCTGCGGCGGCAGCGTGATCGCCTGCTTCACTTGCTCCACGCGCTGTTCGAAACGATCCTCCGCCTGTTTGGCGCCGGCTTCATGGCCGGTGATCTCGCCGAGCTCGCTGGCCAGCTGCTGCCAGCTCTTGTCGCCATAATCGAGCACCAGCGTCGGCGCAATGGCGGACAGCTGGTCATACAGTTTCAGCGCCGAATCCCCGCCGGTGGCGGCGACGACGATCAAGTCGGGCGCGGCGGCGGCGACGGCTTCGGCATTGGGCTCCACCTGGTACAGCCGTTCGACGTGGCGCTGTTTGGCCACCTCGCTCCACTGGGTAAAGAAGCCTTGTTTATCGGCCACCAGGGGATTTGGGCTGGTAGCGGCGCTGGCGACCACCGGGGCGTCGATCGCCAGCAGCGTGCCGGTGATGGTGACGCTGGTGGACACGATGCGCTGCGGCGGTTTTTCCAGCGTGAACTTCCCTTTGGCGCTGTCGATGGTGCGCGGCCAACTGCTGTCGGCAGCGGGGGGGGACGGTTTCTGCCCGTCGTTCTTGTCGTCCGGGCCGCAGCCGCTGAGCAGCAGGCTTGAAGTGGCGATAAATGCAATGAACAGCTGGCGTAAGGATAGGGTCATGAGCGGGCTCTTTCTTTCCTTGAACTAAGGCGTATCAATCCGGCGGCGGATTGGCTGCGTGGTGGATGCCCGCTAATTTACCATTCAAGCCGCCAAAATGATAACCATTCGTATCTCAGCGCGTGGCGAATAAAGTGAGAATAAGGCGAAAGGGAAAGTGAGTGCGGCAGAAACGAAAAAAGCGCCCAAAGGCGCTTTTTTCTGAATGGGTGGGTCGTGCAGGATTGATTCGGCCAGTGGCCTCACCCTGCGGGCAACGCTGCGCGTTGTCGTATCGCTGCGCGATGCTCGAACCTCTCCGGTTCTTCATCCTGCACGACTCGGTAAACTATGCCGGCGAGAGATGAAGTCAGAATCGGATGGCGCAGAAACGAAAAAAGCGCCAAAAGGCGCTTTTTTCTGAATTGGTGGGTCGTGCAGGATTCGAACCTGCGACCAATTGATTAAAAGTCAACTGCTCTACCAACTGAGCTAACGACCCGCAGAAGTGGTGGGTGATGACGGGCTCGAACCGCCGACCCCCTCCGTGTAAAGGAGATGCTCTACCAACTGAGCTAATCACCCACTTCAGGACTTCCAGGTACTGCTAAACGAGAGAATGATGGTGGGTGATGACGGGCTCGAACCGCCGACCCCCTCCGTGTAAAGGAGATGCTCTACCAACTGAGCTAATCACCCTCATTCGTTCTCATTTTTTCTCAACAAGATGGTGGGCGATGACGGGCTCGAACCGCCGACCCCCTCCGTGTAAAGGAGATGCTCTACCAACTGAGCTAATCGCCCCGTCTTGTTGGAGTCGCATTATAGGGATAGTTGAAAGTGAGTCAACGGTTTTTAAAATGATTTCAATCGTTCGCCGCAAATTTAGGCAGGGCGCGATAATTATCGGCAACGGCGCCGATTCTTTGCGCAACGCTATGCGAAACTCGCCGCAAAACGGGCGAAATCGACCGGCGCAATATCGTGTCGGCGTTGAGGAATTAGCGCGTGGTGATACAATGTCGCCCACTCTTTTTTCAATTCCGAGCAATCGTCGGCAACCGCCGACACGCGTTGCGTAATAAGGCAGTGAACCCAATGAAAATCAAAACCCGTTTTGCACCGAGCCCGACCGGCTATCTTCACGTCGGCGGCGCGCGTACCGCACTTTACTCTTGGTTGTTCAGCCGCCATGCGGGCGGTGAGTTCGTTCTGCGTATCGAAGATACCGATTTGGAACGCTCTACCCAGGACGCGATCGACGCAATTATGGATGGCATGAACTGGTTGAACCTGGATTGGGATGAAGGCCCGTATTTCCAGACCAAGCGTTTCGATCGTTACAACGCGGTCATCGACGAGATGCTGGAGCAGGGCACGGCCTATAAATGCTATTGCTCCAAGGAACGTCTGGAAGCGCTGCGCGAGAAGCAGATGGAAAACGGCGAGAAGCCGCGTTACGACGGCCACTGCCGCGACAGCCAGTGCAGCCACACCGACGACGAGCCGCACGTGGTGCGCTTCCGCAACCCGCAGGAAGGCTCGGTGATCTTCGACGACAAAATTCGCGGCCCGATCGAATTCAGCAACCAGGAGCTGGACGATCTGATCATCCGCCGCACCGACGGTTCGCCAACCTATAACTTCTGCGTCGTCGTCGATGACTGGGACATGGAAATCACCCATGTGATCCGCGGCGAAGACCACATCAACAACACCCCGCGCCAGATCAACATTCTCAAAGCGCTGGGCGCGCCGGTGCCGGAATACGCGCACGTGTCGATGATCCTCGGCGACGACGGCAAAAAGCTGTCCAAGCGTCACGGCGCGGTGGGCGTTATGCAGTACCGCGACGACGGCTATCTGCCGCAGGCGCTGCTGAACTACCTGGTGCGTCTGGGCTGGTCCCACGGCGATCAGGAGATCTTCTCCATCGATGAGATGAAAGAGTTCTTCACGCTGGAAGCGATCAACAAATCCGCCAGCGCGTTCAACACCGAGAAGCTGCAGTGGCTGAACCACCACTACATCAACCATATGCCGGCGGAAGAAGTGGCGGTGCATCTGGCATGGCACGTTGAGCAACTGGGCCTTGAAACCCGCAACGGCCCGGAACTGAAAGACCTCGTCAAGCTGCTGGGCGAGCGTTGCAAGACGCTGAAAGAGATGGCGGAGTCTTGCCGTTACTTCTACGAAGACTTCAGCGAGTTCGACGCAGACGCGGCCAAGAAGCACCTGCGCCCGGTGGCGCGTCAGCCGTTGGAAACCGTGCGCGCCAAGCTGGCCGCCATCACCGTCTGGACGCCGGAAAATGTGCACGACGCCATTCAGGGCACGGCGGATGAGCTGGGCGTCGGCATGGGTAAAGTCGGCATGCCGCTGCGCGTCGCGGTGACCGGCGCCGGCCAGTCGCCGGGCATGGACGTGACCGTGCATGCGATCGGCCAGAAGCGTTCGCTGCAGCGTATCGACATGGCGCTGGCTTACATCGCCGAGCGCGAAGCGCAAGCCTGATTTGGCTGAGACGCCATAAATGAAAAAGCCCCGTGGAGCGATCCCGGGGCTTTTTTCATGGCGGTGTGTCAGGCTTGCTCGCCGGCCGGCAAACCCGGGCGGTAGGCGAGGAAATACATCAGCCCGACAAAACCGGCGCCGCCCAGCGCGTTGCCGAGAAATACCGCGACGAAATTGGGTAAATACTGCTCCCAGCCCATGCCGCCGGCAAAGATGGCCGCCGGGATGATGAACATATTCGCCACCACGTGCTGGAAGCCGATGGCGACAAAAGCCATGACCGGGAACCACATGCCGATCACTTTGCCCGGCACATCCTTGCTGGCGAAGGCTAACCACACCGCCAGGCACACCAGCCAGTTGCAGCCGACGCCGGAAATGAAGGCGTGCAGGAAGTCTGCATCCACTTTGGCCTGCGCGATCGCCAGCGTCTTATGCAAGAACGCGCCTTCGGTCAGGCCCAGCAAATGACCGAAGAAGTAGGCGACGGCCAGGCTGCCGGCCAGGTTGGCCAGGGTGACCCAAAACCAGTTGCGCAGCACGGCGATGGCGGGGATTTCGCGGGCAAACCAGGCCATCGGCAAGGTCATCATGTTGCCGGTCAGCAGTTCGCCGCCGGCCAGAATAGTCAGGATCAAACCGATAGGAAAGACCGCGGCACCCAACAGGGCGCCGAAAGAGCCCCATTCGGCCGGCAGGGTGCCGATGACGTGAATATCCAGCAGAAAACCGGTGGCGATAAAGGCGCCGGCGAGAAAGCCCAGAATCAACAGATTAGCGAGAGGGGCGCGGCTTTTGTTTACCCCGGCCTGAACGGCGAGGGCGGCGATTTCTTTTGGTGAATGCAAAGACATGACGGACTCGGTTTATAGTAATGAAGTTTATGGCGCGGGCAGTCTATGCCGCTCGGGAGTCCGACTCAAGCGCATTTCGCTAACATTCCGTTAATTAAAAATCAACGTGATATGCAGGGTCTTTTGCCATTTTGAGATGTAGCACGCAAAATGGATGAACTCTGCGCAAAGTGATGATTTTTTGGTGCCAAACATGCTGATTTGGCGGCTTTTTCAACGCTTGATTCAGTAATTCAATTTAGCCGTTGACAGCTTTGAGTGGGTTTCATATTATGCGCCCCGTTCACAGCACAAAGTGATTGTGGAATGGGGCTATAGCTCAGCTGGGAGAGCGCTTGCATGGCATGCAAGAGGTCGACGGTTCGATCCCGTCTAGCTCCACCAACCTTCTTCTCAGAGAGGTTGGGGAATACCGTAACGCCGGTCAAAGCGTACCACTTTTGTGGGGCTATAGCTCAGCTGGGAGAGCGCTTGCATGGCATGCAAGAGGTCGACGGTTCGATCCCGTCTAGCTCCACCACCATTTGAAAAGCCGACCTTAGGGTCGGCTTTTTGCTTTTCTTTTTTCATCTTCGCCGAATGCCAGCCAACAAAAAAGGCGCCCGCAGGCGCCTTGTTATCGCAGTCGGTTCGAGGCTTAGCCCAGTACCAGACCCGCGATGGAAGCGGACAGGATGCTGACCAGCGTAGAGCCGTACACCAGCTTCAGGCCAAAGCGCGACACCACGTTGCCCTGGTGTTCGTTCAAGCCCTTGATCGCACCGGCCACGATGCCGATGGAGGAGAAGTTGGCGAAGGACACCAGGAACACCGACAGGATCCCCAGGCTGCGCGGCGACAGCTCGGCAGACACTTTCTGCAGCTCCATCATTGCCACGAACTCGTTGGAAACCAGCTTGGTGGCCATGATGCTGCCAACCTGCAGGGCTTCGTGTTTAGGAATCCCCATAATCCAGGCGAACGGATAGAAGAAGTAGCCGAGGATTTCCTGGAAACTCAGGCCGAAGATGGCGCTGAACACACCGTTGAGCGCGGCGATCAGGGCGATGAAGCCGATCAGCATCGCGGCAACGATAATCGCTACTTTGAAGCCGGCCAGGATATATTCACCCAGCATTTCGAAGAAGCTCTGGCCTTCATGCAGGTTGCCGAGGTGCAGCTCTTCTTCTTTATTGGTGTCGTACGGGTTGACCAGCGACAGCACGATAAAGGTGCTGAACATGTTCAATACCAGCGCCGCCACCACGAACTTGGCGTCCAGCATGGTCATGTAGGCGCCGACGATGGACATGGAAACCGTAGACATCGCGGTCGCCGCCATGGTGTACATGCGCTTTTCCGACATCTTGCCCAGGATATCCTTGTAGGCGATGAAGTTTTCGGATTGGCCCAGGATCAGCGAGCTGACGGCGTTGAACGACTCCAGCTTGCCCATGCCGTTCACTTTCGACAGCACGGTACCGATAATGCGGATGATGAACGGCAGCACCTTGATGTACTGCAGAATACCGATCAGCGCCGAAATGAAGACGATCGGGCACAGCACCTTCAGGAAGAAGAACGCCAGGCCTTTGTCGCCCATGCCGCCGAATACGAAATCAGTCCCTTGTCCCGCAAACCCGAGCAGTTTGTCAAACAGCGCGGCAAATCCTTTTACGAAGCCCAAACCCGCTTCCGAATGCAGGAAAAAGTAGGCCAGCAGTACTTCGATAACCAGTAGTTGAATAACATAGCGAATGCGGATGCTTTTACGATCGCGGCACACCAACAGGGCCAGGATCGCCACCACCACTATCGCCAACGCAAAGTGCGCAATATGGGACATGTTTGCTCCAAATTTGAGGCAGGCTGAATTTCGGCTGTCATTTTATGTAACGCTACGTTTAAAAACGAGACTTCTATTGCAAATATGGAAAATCATAGCGGGAGTTCTCCTAAAGTGTTACGCAAAAGCATAAAAAATCAAGACGTTAAAGCAGCAATAGGAAATTCGTATTCTTGTGCTAACCTGTCTTTCAGGGGTATTGCAGCCAAAATCTCATCAGAAAAGCACGGAAATCGGTAAGCTCAGCGCTGAACCCTTCGATAAAACCGTTAATGTTGGCTATTACAGAGATAAGTTTTACCGCTCTAAATGCGCTTGATAATTATTATCATTTATATAGAGTGGAGATAAACGTAATTTCAGTAAGGGTTCAACATATGCTGAACAGTCGCGTGGTTGAAACCACCTCCGGGCGCTCCGCCAGAAAAATCAAACTCTCGCTGATGGGGCCCGCCTTCATCGCCGCTATCGGCTATATCGATCCCGGTAACTTCGCCACCAACATCCAGGCCGGCGCCTCGTTCGGCTACAGCCTGCTGTGGGTGGTCGTCTGGGCCAACGTGATGGCGATGCTGATCCAACTGTTGTCCGCCAAGCTGGGCATCGCCACCGGAAAAAACCTGGCCGAGCATATTCGCGATCGCTTTCCGCGGCCGGCGGTGTGGGCCTATTGGGTGCAGGCGGAGATCATCGCCATGGCGACCGATCTGGCCGAATTTATCGGTGCGGCGATCGGCTTCAAGCTGCTGCTCGGCGTGTCCCTGTTGCAGGGCGCGGTGCTGACCGGTATCGCCACCTTTTTAATTTTGATGCTGCAAAAACGCGGTCAAAAGCCGCTGGAGCGGGTGATTGGCGGCCTGCTGCTGTTCGTCGCCGCCGCTTATATCGTCGAGTTGGCATTCTCCCAGCCGCAGCTCGCGCCGCTGCTGAAGGGCATGGCGCTGCCCGATCTGCCTAACGGCGATGCGGTATTTCTGGCCGCCGGGGTATTGGGCGCCACCATCATGCCGCACGTGATCTACCTGCATTCGTCGCTCACCCAAATCGGCGGCGAGCACGACAAGGCGGAGCGCTATGCCGCCACCAAGGTCGACGTCGCCGTGGCCATGACCGTTGCCGGTTTCGTCAACCTGGCGATGATGGCCACCGCCGCTGCCGCGTTTCATTTCAGCGGCCACAGCGGCATCGCCGATCTCGACGTGGCTTACCTGACGCTGCAACCGCTGCTCGGGCAAGCCGCTGCCACCGTGTTCGGCCTGAGCCTGGTGGCCGCCGGCCTCTCTTCCACCGTGGTGGGCACGCTGGCGGGGCAGGTGGTTATGCAGGGGTTCGTGCATTTCCATATTCCGCTGTGGCTGCGGCGCGCGGTGACCATGCTGCCATCGTTTATCGTCATCATGCTGGGGATGGACGCGACGCGCATTCTGGTGCTAAGCCAGGTGCTGCTCAGCTTCGGCATTGCGCTGGCGCTGGTGCCGCTGCTGGCTTTCACCGGCAATCGGGCGCTGATGGGGGAAATGGTCAACGGCCCAGTGGTGCAAAACCTGGGCAAGCTGATCGTGCTGGTGGTGGTGGGATTGAACGGCTATCTGCTGATCGGTAGCGTGCTGTAGGAAAAAAAACGCGGGCCGGCATGGTGCCGGCCCGTCGCCGTTAATCGCGGTCGTCATCGCCGTGGCGGCGCCAGCGATCGCGGTCATGATCGTGGTGGTGCTTTTTCTCTTTCTTCCAATGGTGCTTATCGTAATGCTTGTCGTATTTACGATAGCGCCCTTCATGATAGTAATAGTGTTTGCGCCAGTAGTCGCGGTCGCGCCAGCGATAGCCGTCCCAGTAGTAACCGCGACGGCTGCGGTCGCCGAGATAGCGCCCCTGATGACCCTGCCACCAGTCGCGATCGCGCCAGTCGTAACCGTCCCAGTAACGGCCGCGATTGTCCTGATCGCCGATGCGCAGTGAAACGCCCGGCATCAGATCGATGCTGATCCCTTCGGCGTGTGCTTGCTGTGCGGCGGGCAGTACCGTCGCCGCCAAGATGGCGGCCAAGAGCAGAGGTTTAAACATGACTTCTCCTTTCCGCTTGCGCGGCCTGGCCGTTTGTCACTTTATGAAGCGCGTTCATCAGTTTAAAAAAGCGGCCTTATCGTTATTTTTGCTGCAATATCGGCATCATAGCGCTGGCGCATAGGGTTGAATCTGAGAGCCATTCTGAAAACGGCGACGAAGACCAAGATTTGAGATTTTTCTGGAGTATCGCCGCTCGATTGAGCGGCGGTATTTGTAAACGATTACAGTAGGATTTGCTCGATCTGCGCGAGCTCTTCTTCACTGAAATGACGATTGGCCAGCATGCCTACCGCGTCTTCTATCTGCGCATCCTTGCTGGCGCCGATCAACACAGAGGTAACGCGATCGCCGCGCAGCACCCAGGCCAGCGCCATCTGCGACAGCTTCTGCCCGCGTTGCCGCGCCAGCGCATCGAGGCGGCGCACCTTGTCCAGCCGCTCGGCGGTCAGTTGTTCCGGCTGCAGGAAGCGGCTGCCGCTAGCGGCGCGGGAATCTTGCGGAATGCCGTGCAGGTAGCGGTCGGTCAGCAACCCGCCCGCCAGCGGCGAGAAGGCGATCGATCCAACGCCATGCTCCGCCAATGTATCCAGCAATCCCACCTCCGGCGTGCGTTCCAACATCGAATACTTGGGTTGGTGGATCACGCACGGCGTGCCGAGCCGCTGCAGAATGTCGAACGCCTGCCGTGCGCGCTCGGCCGGGTAATTGGACAGGCCGACGTACAACGCTTTGCCCTGGCGCACCAGCAGATCCAGCGCCGCCATGGTTTCTTCCAGCGGCGTGTCCGGATCCGGCCGGTGGTGATAAAAGATATCCACATAGTCCAGCCCCATGCGCTTCAGGCTCTGATCGAGGCTGGCGACCAGGTACTTTTTCGAGCCCCAATCGCCGTAGGGGCCGGGCCACATGGTGTAACCGGCTTTGGATGAGATGATCAGCTCATCACGCCAGGCCCGCAGATCGGCGTTGAGTATGCGGCCAAAGTTCTCCTCGGCGGCGCCGGGCGGCGGGCCGTAGTTGTTGGCCAGATCGAAATGGGTAATGCCGCGATCGAAGGCGCAGCGGATCAGAGCGCGGGCGTTGTCGTACAGCGTGGCGTCGCCGAAGTTGTGCCACAGCCCGAGTGAGACGGCGGGCAGCTTCAGCCCGCTGCGGCCGCAGCGCCGGTATTCCATATCTTGATAACGCGAGGGGGAGGCTTGGTAGGACATAGTTATCCTTGTCGGCGAGAGGTGAAGTGCTCTGAGTGTATACGTTTTCACACCGCGCTGCCGGGGGAGCGATCACAGCGCCGGCATGTAACGCCAGGTTGCCGATCGAGGCAGGAATGATTGTTCGAAATTTGAGCGGCATCTTCGATACTTAAAGATAATCGCTCCAGCTGCAGACAGGTGATGATCATGACTCAGATCTATACGGTGGCCGATTATCTGCTCGATCGTCTGGCCCAAATCGGCATCCGTCATTTCTTCGGTGTGCCGGGGGATTACAACCTGCAATTTCTCGATCACGTCCTCGCTCATCCGCAAATCACCTGGGTAGGCTGCGCCAACGAATTGAACGCCGCCTACGCCGCCGACGGCTATGCGCGCTGCAAACCGGCGGCCGCGCTGCTCACCACCTTTGGCGTGGGGGAGCTGAGTGCGTTGAACGGGGTGGCCGGCAGCTACGCCGAATACCTGCCGGTGATCCACGTGGTCGGCACGCCGGCACTGCGCGCCCAGCGCGCCGGTGATTTACTGCACCATTCGCTGGGGGATGGCGACTTCACCCACTTCGCCCGGATAGCCAAAGAGGTGACCGTCGCGCAGGCCGACCTGACCGCCGACAACGCCGCGATGGAGATAGACCGCCTGATCGGCGTTGCTTTGCTGGAACATCGCCCGGTTTACCTGATGTTGCCCAGCGACGTCGCACAAGCGCCGCTGCCGAGTAAACCGGCGCCGCTGATGCTGCGTCAGGCCAAACTGTCGCAGAGCGCATTGCAGGCGTTTATCGCCGCGGCGCGCGAAAAGCTGCTGTCGGCGCGGCGAGTATCGCTGCTGGCGGACTTCCTGGCCGATCGCTTCGGCGCCGAAGCGGCGCTGGACGAGTGGCTGCAGGAGGTCGACATTCCGCACGCTACGCTGCTGCTCGGCAAAGGCGTGCTGGATGAGAACCGCGCCGGCTTTGTCGGGACTTACTGCGGCGGCGCCAGCGATCCGGCGGTGAAACAGCTTATCGAAAACGCCGATGTGGTGATCAACGTCGGCGTGCGTTTGACCGACACCATTACCGCCGGTTTCACGCATCATCTGCCGGTGGAAAAATGCATCGACATTCAACCGTTCGAAGCCTGGGTCGGGCGGCAGCGCTTTTGCCGCATTCCGATGCGCGAGGCGGTGCAGGCGCTGCATCGCCTGAGCCTGTCGATGGCGTCGCGTTGGCCGTTGCCGCCGATCGTCCGCCCGGCGCTGCCGGAAGGCGATGGGAAAGGGTTGGATCAGCACGCCTTCTGGCGGCAGATGCAGGATTTCCTGCGGCCCGGGGATATCGTGCTGGCCGATCAGGGCACCGCCTGTTTCGGCGCGGCGGCGCTGACGTTACCGCGCGGTTGCCGCCTGATCGTGCAGTCGCTCTGGGGGTCGATCGGCTATACCCTGCCGGCGACGTTCGGCGTGCAGACTGCCGAACCGCTGCGCCGGGCAGTATTGCTGATCGGCGACGGCGCCGCGCAGCTGACCGTGCAGGAACTGGGCTCGATACTGCGCGACGGGCTTAAACCGGTGATCTTCGTGTTGAACAATCAGGGATATACCGTCGAGCGCGCCATCCACGGGCCGGAGCAACGTTATAACGACATCGCGCGCTGGAACTGGACGCAGTTGCCGTCGGCGTTGGCGGGCGAGCGGCCGGTGAGGGCATTGCGGGTCAGCGAACCGGACGGATTGCGCCAGGCGCTGCGCGAGGTAGCGGACGACGATCGGCTGGCCTTCATCGAAGTGATGCTGCCGAAGATGGACATGCCGGAACTGCTCGATACCGTCTCACGCGCCATTCAGGCGCGCAACGCCGCCGCTTAAGGCAGGGTATCGCCCAGCAGGCGCTCCAGCATCCAGAACCCCGCCGGGCCCGGCGGGGTCAGTTTGGACCATACCGCATCCACCGAAATCAGTTTTGGCCAGCCGCGCGGCCGCAGCTGGGTGAGCCTGCCGTGGCCGTATTGCTGCACCAGCCAGTGCGGCAACACCGCCCAACCGAATCCTTGTTCCGCCATCTCTAGCAACAGCAGATAGCTGGGCGCCGACCAGACCAGGCCACCCTGTCTGGCCGCCTCGGCGCCAGTGTAGGTATTCAGGATCAGCTGACGGGTGCTGGACAACTGCTCCGGCGTCGGCGCGGCGACCTGCGCCAGGGGATGCTGATGGGCGACGAATAGCCCCATTTCGGTCTGTTCCGGCAAGCGGGAGAAAGCGATATCCGGCGGATAACTTTTTTGCACTTCCACCATGCCCAAATGCGCGCGGCCGCTTTGCAGCAGATCGATAACGTCGCCTTCCTCGGCGATCATCCATTCCAGCTCAATCTCCGGGTAGCGCTGTTCGAACAGCTGCATCAACCGATCGTGATGCTTGGGCTGGTAGGTATCGGAAAACACCATGCTCAGGCGGGGTTCAACCTCGCCCGCCAGCTGAATGCTCAGGGCATCGAGCCGTTCGCTGGCCGCGAGGATCGCCTGCACATGCCCCAGTACCTTGCGGCCGGCGGCGGTGAGCACCGGCTGGCGCGCGCCGCGATCGAACAGCGTCAGCGCCAGGTCGGCCTCCAGATTGGCGATGGCGGTGCTGATGGTGGATTGGCTTTTGCGCAGCTTGCGCGCGGCGGCGGAAAACGAGCCGAGGGCGGCGGCTTCGACAAATGCGTGCAGCGCTTCCGGGGAATAGTGCATAACCTATCTACTTTATCGATGGAATCTATTTTTAATCTACCCAAAAAAGCGATGATAATCACCAGGCTTTCGCAACAACTGTCGAAAAAAAGGTGATGTATGCAACTGCAAAACAAGTCTCTCATTGAACGTATCGTCCACGCCGTCGGTTTCGAGGCCATCGCCGTGATGGTTTGCGCCCCGCTGGGCGCGTGGCTGCTGAACCGCTCAATGGTGCAGGTCGGTGCGTTGGCGGTGATGCTCTCCACCGTCGCTATGTTGTGGAACATGGTTTACAACACGGTGTTCGACCGCCTGTGGCCGGTCAGCCGGGTGGTGCGTAACCTGAAAGTACGTGCGCTGCACGCCGTCGGCTTTGAAGCCGGTTTTATCCTGATCGGCGTGCCGATCGCCGCCTGGATGCTGAGCATCTCCTGGACGCAGGCGTTTATGCTGGAAATCGGTTTCTTCCTGTTTTTCCTGCCGTACACCATGGCCTATAACTGGCTGTACGACACGCTGCGCCAGCGCTGGTTCGAAGCGCGCCAGCCGATCAATTCCGGCGCCAAATAAGGCGTCGTCAGCCCGGCGATTCTCAGGTAAGGTCAGAGGATCGTCGGAAATGCTGAGGAACGAATGATGAAAGTGTTGGGCTTGCTGGGTGGCATGAGCTGGGAATCCACCATTCCTTATTACCGCACCATCAACGAACAGGTAAAGGTGCGCCTCGGTGGGCTGCATTCGGCCAAAATCGTGCTCTACAGCGTCGATTTTCAAGAGGTTGAACGCTTGCAGCACCAGGGCGATTGGGACGGTGCCGGCCGATTGCTGGCCGCCGCCGCGGTGGCTTTGCGCGCCGCCGGCGCCGAAGCTATCGTGATCTGCACCAACACCATGCACAAGGTGGCGGAGGCGGTCGAGCAGGCCAGCGGCCTGCCGCTGATTCACATCGCCGATGCCACGGCGCTGCAGGTGCGGGAAAAAAACATACGCCGCGTCGGGCTGCTGGGCACACGCTTTACCATGGAGCAGACCTTCTATCGCGGCCGCCTGCAGGAATTGCACGGCATCGACGTGGTGACGCCGGTCAGCGCCGATCGCGACATCGTACACCGCATCATCTATGACGAACTGTGCCTGGGTAAAATTCGCGACGCCTCGCGCGACGAGTATCGCCGGATCATCAGCGATTTGGAGCAGCAGGGCGCGCAGGGGATTATTTTCGGCTGCACCGAAATAGGCTTGCTGGTGAGCGAGCGGGATGCGTCGGTGCCGGTGTTCGACACCACCGCGATCCACGCCCGCGCCGCCGCGGCGTTCGCGTTGGCCTAATCGTCGTGCGGCGGCTGCCGGCGATTCACCAGCATCAGCGGTTTGCCCGCCAGCGCCAGCCAGGCGGGCAGCATCACGATGCACAGCACCGGCAGCAGGTGCAGATCCGGCACCACCGCCACCGCCATGAACAGGCTGAGCCAGCCGTCGCGCGTGACCACCAGCACCAGCCCCATGATGGCGCAGGAGACGGTGATCGCCGCCGGCACTGCGGGAACGTGCTGGTGCAGCATCAGCCCCAGCGCCACGCCGACGAACACCGCCGGGAAGATGCGCCCGCCGCGAAAGCCGCTGGCGGCGGCGATCACCAGCGCCGCCAGCTTGGTCAGGGTAATGGTCAACAGCGCCGGCACGGAATAGCCGTCGTCTGCCGCGAGGCGCTTCATCTCATCCAGCCCTTTAAACAGGGTAATCTCTCCGCCCACCAGCGCCAGCAGGCCTAGCACAAAGCCACCCAGCCCTAACATCAACACCGGATTCTTCATCGAATGGAACAGGCGGTGAACGTGCGGGAAGCACCACAGCGCCACCATGCCGAGCGCGATGGCGATCAGCGCTACGATGGCGCCGCTGAAGATGTCCGGCAGCCGCGTCACGTCATAGGCGTCGAGCTGCAGGGCGAAATTGGGCACGAAGAACATCTGGGTGGTGACTGCGCCGGCGGCTGCGGCGACCAGCGGGGCGAACAGCCGATCCCACAACGGCGTTTCGTTATTGCCTGCCAGGGTTTGCGAGAAGATCAGCGCGGCGGCGACCGGCGTGCCGAACATCGCGCCGATGGTGCCCGCAGCCGCCAGGATGATCCAGTCCATGCGCGGCACCTTCGGCAGCAGGCGCGCACCGGCGGCCGCTACCAGCGCGATATTGATGGCGGTGATTGGGTTCTCCGGCCCCAGGCTGACGCCGCCGGCCAGGCCGACGATCAGCGCCAACCCCAGCCCCGGCAGGGCGGAGAGCGGCAGCGGCATACCGATCAGCGATTCCGTCGCCGGGTCCGGCCCGGCGTGGCCCGGCATATAGCGCACGATAAGGCCGACCGCCACGCCGGTCAGCGTCAGCATCGCGACCGACCACCAGGGCGACTGGGCGTCCAGGCTCAGCGCATCGGGCAGCGTTACCCACAGCCATTGCTGCAGCGCGGCGGCGACTTTCATCACCAGCAGCAGCACCAGACTGGAGGCGGAACCGATAATCAGCGCAGGCAAAGCAAAGGCCAACATGGCATTGGCGCGCGGATGCAGCATGGATAATCCTTTGTCGATGCCTCCCGGCAGGGCTGGGAGAGCGGGTGGTTGGGCAGTGGCCACAGCTTGCCAGACTATCGGCGTGCAGGCACGCATTGATATTGCCCGGCGCCGATGACGGTTAACAGTTGTCGGGGGGCGTTTTTTGCCGCAATTTGTTTCAAATCGCGGCGTCGCAGGCCAGCTGAAACGTTTTTTGTGATCCGGATCGCTATTGGGGTGCAGATCCGAGGCGGGTGATTGTTGTTTTTGCAGCAGGATTTTACAGTGTGGGCAGCTTTTTATTTTTCATTTTGCGGAGACGAAATCAATGACCTATGCCCTCGTGGGTGATGTTGGCGGCACCAATGCCCGCCTGGCGTTGTGCACTGTTGCGACGGGTGAAATTACCCAGGCGAAAACCTATTCCGGCCTGGAGTTCGACAGCCTGGAGGCGGTGATCCGCCACTACCTGAAAGCGTGCGATATCGAGGTGCAGGACGCCTGTATCGCAATTGCCTGCCCGGTGACGGAAGACTGGGTGGCGATGACCAACCACAGCTGGGCGTTCTCGATCCAAGCGATGAAGGCCAGCCTGGGGCTGAGCCATCTGGAAGTGATCAACGATTTCACCGCCGTCTCGATGGCGATCCCGATGCTCTCGTCGGACGACGTGTTGCAGTTTGGCGGCGGCGATGCGCAACCGGGCAAGCCGATCGCGGTGTACGGCGCCGGCACTGGGCTGGGCGTTGCCCACCTGGTGCACGTCGGTCGCCGCTGGGTCAGCCTGCCGGGCGAGGGCGGCCATGTCGATTTCGCGCCGAACAGCGAAGAAGAAGACATCATTCTGGAGGTGCTGCGCGCGGAAGTGGGGCACGTTTCCGCCGAGCGCGTGCTGTCCGGGCCTGGCCTGGTCAACCTGTATCGCGCCATCGTCAAGGCGGATAACCGCCTGCCGGAAAAATGGGAGCCGAAGGACATCACCGAGCGGGCGCTGGCAGACAGCTGCATCGACTGCCGCCGCGCGCTGTCGCTGTTTTGCGTGATCATGGGGCGCTTCGGTGGCAACCTGGCGCTGAATCTGGGCACCTTCGGCGGCGTGTACATCGCCGGCGGCATCGTGCCGCGCTTTATGGAATTCTTCAAGGCCTCGGGTTTCCGCGCCGCTTTCGAAGACAAGGGGCGCTTCCGCGATTATGTGCGCGAAATCCCGGTGTTCATGATAACGCACGGCCAGCCGGGCCTGCTGGGTGCCGGTGCGCATCTGCGCCAGACGCTGGGCATGCACCTGTAAGCTCAGGAGCGGGGCAATAAAAAAGGGGCGCAACCCACAGGTTGCGCCCCTTGTCGTTTTCGCGGGGTATCAGGCTTTGGCCAGCTCCGCCGTCTGGGCGGTTTCCGCTGTTTCCGTTTCTACCGCTTTCGGCGCTTTGATGAACAGCGTAATCAGCAGAGAGGCGGCGGACAGAACGCCAATCACCATGAAGGTGGCGTGGAAGCCGCCGAAGTATTTGGCGACGAACGAACCGGCCAGCGCACCCAGGCCGAAGCCCTGGTAGATGATGCCGTAGTTCTTGCTGTGGTTCTTCAGGCCGAAGAAGTCGCCGACAATCGCCGGGAACACGGTGATGTTGCCGCCGAAGCAGAAGGCCACCGCGCCGACGCAGATGAAGAACAGCGTGTGGTTCAGGGTCATGAAGCTCAGCGCGACAATCGCCAGCACGGTAACCAGCATGGTGAAGCTGATGACGCGCATACGGCCCACTTTATCGGACAGCGTGCCCAGGATGATGCGGCCGGCGGTGTTGAAGATGGCGACGGCGGACACGGTGTTGGCGGCAGTGGCCAAATCCATCCCGGCCAGCTGAACGCCCATGTCTTTCACGATGCCAATCAGGTACAGGCCGCTCATGCAGGCAGCGAAGAAGATGGTGAACAGCAGATAGGCTTCTTTGGTGGCCAGCATCTGACGCACACTGTAGTCGTTGCCCAGCCCGTTGGCGCCTTGCTGTGCGGCATTGGTCGCCAGCACCGGCTCTTTCAGCAACAGGGAGCCGACGACGATCAGGCCCATCACGATGGCGCCCCAGTAGAAGAAGGCGCCGGAAACGCCGACGTCGGCGATCAGGGCGGCGTTGACGTATTTGAACAGCAGGCTGCCGCTGCCGAAGGCGCCGACGGAGATGCCGGAAATCAGGCCTTTGTTGGCCGGGAACCACTTAATCAGGTTGGACAGGGTGGAGATGTAGGCGATACCGACCGCAAAGCCCACCACCACGCCGGCCAGCAGGTAGATCATGTCGAGCGAGCTGACGTGGGCGCTGGCGATAAGGCCCAGGCCGACCAGAATGCCGGAACACAGCGTCAGGTTGCGGATGCCGAAGCGCTCTTGCAGCTTGCCGGCGAACAGCGTGGCGAAGGCCAGGAAGAAACTGGTGATGGAGAAGGTGGTGGCGACGTCCGCCAGCCCCCAGTGGAACTTGTCGACCAGCGGCTGGTTGAACAGGCTCCAGGTGTAGATGGTGCCCAGACCCATCTGACAGATGATGGTGCCGAGAACGATTAAGCTGCGATTTGCCGGTTTGGTGTTCATGGCCGGTCTCCTTCCTGTGTGTGCGTTGCCGGGCGTGAGCCGCTGGCTGAAATTTGCGGGGTGAAGCTGTGTTCCCGCGGTATGGGCTTATTATATGGCCGGCACCCCCGGCGGGCGGCGGATCGGGAATGAGTTGCACGACGGAAGGAATGAAATGCATGTTATACGGCGTGAGTTGCCGTTTTAGCGCCGAAAAGCGCGTGAAATGCCGGGGGTAGCACGTGATCTACATCAAAGATATCAACGATTTATTGTTAACTGCCGGTGAACGATTGTGGTGAAATTGTGAAGGATGCGTCTGAAAGGCGTAAATCGGCATTGCGCCTATAGAGCGGCGGCAAGCGCGGGACTATGTTATCTGCGATCGGACGAGGTCCGCTCTGCAGGAGTCCATGAAATGAAAAAAACGCTGTTGTTACTGGCCGCGCTGCTGGCGCTGCCGCTGGCGAGCCAGGCCGACGTGTCCATCGGCGTGAACGTGCCGGGCCTGTCGTTGCATATCGGCGATCGCGATAATCGTGGCCACTACTGGGACGGCTATCGTTGGCGCGATCCGCGCTGGTGGGCCGATCATCAGCGGTATGAACGCCCGCGCGGGTACTATTATGGCCCGCCGCCACGGGTAATTTACTACGGGCCGCCGCGGCGTGACTGGCGAGATCGGCCGCATTACCGTATGCTGCCACCGCCGCCGCCCGGCTATTACTACCGTCCGGGCCCGCGCTGGTAAGCGCTTACAGGCGCATCAGCTTGCGAAACTCTTTCACCTTGCTGCGGCTGACCGGCACTTCAAACTCAAGATCGCTCAGCCGCAGAATGTAGGTATTGTTGAACCAGGGCACGATCTCGCGGATCTTCGCCAGGTTAACGCAGTAGGAGCGGTGGCAGCGGAAGAAATGCGCTTCCGGCAGCCGGCTGTAAAACTCGGTGATGTTCATCGGCATCACGAACTCTTCCCGACGGGTATAGACCCGCGTCACCTTTTCATCGGCGGCGGCGTAGTAGATGTCGTTGATGTCGGTAACGATGATCCGCTCGTCTTTGATCAGGTTGATGCTGTGGCTGCCGCGGCCCGGCGCGCTGGTCGGTTCCGCCGCGCCGGCGGGGCGATGATGCAGCGCCTCCAGCTTTTGCAGCATGGTGACGATGCGCGCCTCGTGATAGGGCTTGAGGATGTAGTCGAACGCCTCGATCTCGAACGCTTCCACCGCGTGCTCTTTATAGGCGGTGATGAACACGATCGACGGGCGATGCGCGAACTTGCTGATGTTTTGCGCCAGCAGCACGCCGTCCAGCGACGGGATGTTGATGTCGAGGAAAATGGCGTCGACCTGGTGGGTTTGCAGGTATTTCAGGACGTCGAGGCCGTCCTCGAAGGTGGCGACGATATCGATATTGCTGTGTTTCTTGATCAGGTAGCTGAGTTCTTCCTGCGCGAGGAATTCGTCTTCCACGATGATGGCTTTCATGAGGCCTCCCCGACCGGTGGCGCGCTCGGTTCCTGATGCAGCTTGCCGCCGTTTTTGCTGATGTAGAACGCGATTTCGGTGCCCGGCTCCAGGCGGCGGATATGCAGCCCTTCACCGTACAGCAGCGACACGCGGTGATGCACGTTGAGCAGGCCGATATTGTGGCCTGGCATTTCGTTGCGTGCCACCCGGTCGATGATGTCCTGGTTGATGCCGTTACCGGTATCCTTTACCGAAATCTTCACTCGGTCGCCCTGATCTTTCACCGCGATCACCACCACCCCTTTCCCCTTGCAGGGCTGGATGCCGTGCACGATGGCGTTCTCCACCAGCGGCTGGATCAGCAGGCTGGGAATACGCACCGAGACGTCGTCATCGATGTCGTAAATCACCGTCAGCTTGGCACCGAAGCGTGCCTGTTCGATGGCGATATAGTCCTGAATCTGATGCAGCTCCTTGCGGATATCGATCAGTTCGTCGTTCAGCTCCAGGTTGTAGCGCAGGTAGCGCGACAGGTTAATGATCAACTGGCGCGCGGTGTCCGGATTCAGGCGAATAGAGGAAGAGATGGCGTTCAGCGCGTTGAACAGGAAGTGCGGGTTAATCTTGCTCTGCAGCGCGCGCATTTCGGCCTTGTCCGCCATCTGGCGCAGGTGCTCGATGCGGGAAACCTCCATCTGCGTGGAGATGATCTGCGACAGCCCGACCGCCATCACCTTCAGCGTGTTGGTGATCTGGTGAGCGTGGCAGTAGTAGATTTTCAGCGCGCCGGTCACTTCGCCTTTTTCCCACAGCGGCACCACCAGCTGCGAGTGGATCTGCGGCGCGGCCGGGTTTTCCAGGTTGTTCTTGATGATGATTTTGCCGTGGCGAATGCTTTCGCGGGTGACGCGGCTCAGCCCTTCGCGGCCGATCGGGTAAGCTTCGCGCCCTACGCCCACGTAAGCCAGCACCTGATGGGTATCGGTGATCGCCACCGCGTCGGCACGGATGTCCTGGCGGATGATATCGCAGATGGTGGCCAGCGATTCGCTGTTGATGTTGCGGAAATAGGGCAGCGTCTTGTGGGCGATATCCAGCGCCAGCTTGGCCTGGCGCGCGGCGATCACCTCTTTTTCATCCTCGACGCTCTGTACCAGCAGCACGATCAGGCCGATGCACACCGTGCCGAGGATCATCGGCAGGGCGATCTGCGACACGATGTCCAGCCCGAGCTCGGTCGGCTTGGCCCACAGCACGATCAGCAGCATGGTGAGGGATTCGCACAGCATGCCGCCGACGATGCCGGCGCGCCAGCGCTGCTCTTTTTTCACCTTGAGGTTGATGTAACCGGCGCTGATGCCGGCGATGATGCTGGTGATAAGACAAGGCACCGAGGTGATGCCGCCGATGTCGATCAGATAGCGGTGCAGCCCGGCGACGATGCCGGTGACGATTCCCACCCAGGGGCCGAACAGGATACCGCCGGCCATGATGGCAATGACGCGCACGTTAACCAGAGACCCTTCGACGTTGATGCCGGAGTAGGTGCTGAACAGCGCGAACAGCGAGAAGATCGCCGTGACGATGCCGAGCTCGAGCGGCGTATGGTCTTCTTTTTGCAGCAATTGGCGGAACAGCCGGGTGCGGGTCAGGAAAAACAGACAGATCAACATCAGCGCGGCGCGATCAAACACCGCCAACAGCATTTCAAAAAAAGGGTGCACGACGGGTTCTCGCTGCGGCCTACGGATGGCGGCAGTATACCACAGCGAAAGGGGCCCGTGGCGTGCGCCACGGGCGGGGGATCAGCCCATGCCGAGCTGCGTTTTGCCCAGCGGCGTCAGCAGGCCGGCGGTGGCGCGGCCGTCGAAATCCACCTCGAAGTCGTCGGGGGCGAAGTCCGGCGGCGTTCTGCCGTCGATAAAGCTCGGCAGCTGGCGCTGCAGATAGGCATCGTTTTTCTCGCAGCCCGGCGCGGCGGCGATGTACATCACGTTGCTGTCGAACTCGCCGTTATGCTCGTTCTCCACCGCGTGGATCACGTCGCAGTGCCAAAAGACCGTGTCGCCCGGCTCCAGATCGGGAATAGGGGAAATCCCACTTAACAAAAGGGGATGCCATTTTTCCGATATCGACAGCGCGCGGCCCGGCGCCGCATCGCACAGATCGTCGTCGGCGACGTCGTCCTGCAGCGCGCGCAGCAGCACATAGGCCATGGCGTTGGCGATCGGCACCAGGTTCAGCGTGCCGGCGTTGGTGCGCTGCGGCGTCAGCGCCGTCCAGCCCTGGAAGGTGCGGAACATCGAGCAGACCGCCGGGGAGGCTATCTCGCGCACCTCGGTGCGGCCGTCGGCGGCGAAGGGGTCGTACTGCTGCCAGTCGCCGGAGAAAACGTGGCGATACACATAGCGGAAGTTTTCGTCCAGCCAGCGCTCGATGGTGCCGCTGTCGACGTGCGGCGACAGGCCCAGCGACGAGGAGTTTGGCGGGCGGCGGCGGGTGCGATCGGCGTAGGTGGCGACGCGGGTCGGATCGAAATGCTGTTTGCCGTTGCTCTCGGTAGCCCACAGGCTGTTGAGAAACACCTGCACCGCATGCATGCGCGCGTCCTGCCGCGCTTCGACCTGCGGTTTCGACCAATAGATGCCGTAGATCTGCGGTTTGCTTGCAGCCAGCTTACCGAAATAGTTGTCTTCGGCGGCATTTTTCAACCGCTCGACGAAGTTGTTGCGCTCAAGGTAGTCGCCGATTTCCCGGTTCCAGCCCTCGGCCTTGGCGCGGGGAAACACGCCGCGAATGGCGCAGGCACCGCGCTGTTTGATCAGCGCTATCTGCTGCTCGTTGACGCGCTGCTGCAGGATATCTTCCGCGTCGATCTGCGGCACCGGATTGTGGCCGGCGGCCAGCTCGCGGCGGATCTGTTCGACCTGGCCGCGGATGTTCTCTTCCAGCGCCAGAAACACGTCGCGGTAGTTCGGCAATGCCTGGCGCAGCTGGCGTTTGACGTTAGCGATCGTCTGCGGAATATCGTCGATGACTAAAGAGGCCATGGTGTTCTCCTCGTGCCGCGTGAGTGACTGCGGCGAGCGGTTGTAGGGAATCGGGCAAGACGTTATGGTTTTGTGGTTTTAACGTGAATGATTATCGGCAACCAATCAGGGAAAATAAAGAGATATCTTTCATTCGTAAGTTCCTCTTTTTCGTTTTTCGGAGATTTTATGAAGCTGGTCACTGAACGTCTGCACTTACAGTCGATAACCGCCGAGGATTGGCCGCTGTTTCTGCGCCTGTACCAAGATCCCGAGGTGATCCGTTACATCTCCGATCCGCGCAGCGAAGCGGAGATCCGCGCCCGGTTCGAGGAGCGGCTGCCGGCCTGGGACAAACACGGCGAGCAGTGGCTGTGCCTGGTGATGCGTGAGAAGCACAGCGGAGAGGCGGTGGGCATTACCGGTTTTCGCCCGCAGTGGGTGCCGTATCGGCAGGCGGAAGTGGGATACGGGAGCTTGCCTGCCGGGCAGGGCAAGGGCTATGGCAAGGAGTCGCTGCGGGCGGTGCTGGATTTTGCGGTGAACGCCTGCGGCTTTCACAAGCTGACCGCCACCGTGACCGCGGGCAATCTCGCCTCGCGCGGCCTGCTGGAGTCGTGCGGCTTTCAGCTGGAAGGCACGCTGCGCGATAACTTCCGTCTGGCGGGGCAGTGGTGCGACGACTGGCTGTTCGGGCTGCTGGCGGCGGAGTTTCAGGGCGGCAAATAAAAATATCGCGCCGGGTATCGACAAGCTCGTCGGCGCTGCGCTATGTTCGATATTCGGTCAGTTCGCTGGCCAGCGTCGCTCGGACGGTCCGGGCGCTAACGTCTATCGAGGAATCCCCTATGGCTGATAACAGTCCACAGCGCCGTTTTACGCGCATTGAACGTCTTCCCCCTTACGTATTCAACATCACCGCCGAACTGAAGATGGCCGCACGCCGTCGCGGCGAGGATATTATCGACTTCAGCATGGGTAACCCCGACGGCCCGACGCCGCCGCACATCGTGGAAAAACTGTGCGCCGTCGCCCAGCGCGACGACACCCACGGTTATTCCACCTCGCGCGGCATTCCGCGCCTGCGCCGCGCCATTTCGCGCTGGTATGCCGATCGTTATCAGGTGGATATCGATCCGGAAAGCGAAGCCATCGTCACTATCGGTTCGAAAGAGGGGCTGGCACACCTGATGCTGGCGACCCTCGATCACGGCGATACCGTACTGGTGCCGAACCCCAGCTATCCGATCCACATTTACGGCGCGGTGATCGCCGGCGCTCAGGTGCGTTCGGTGCCGCTGGTGGACGGCGTGGATTTCTTCGGTGAGCTGGAGCGTGCCATTCGGGAAACCATTCCGCGTCCGAAAATGATGATCCTCGGCTTCCCGTCCAACCCGACCGCGCAGTGCGTGGAGCTGGATTTCTTCGAGCGGGTGGTGGCGCTGGCCAAGCAGTACAACGTGCTGGTGATCCACGATCTGGCCTATGCCGATATCGTCTATGACGGCTGGCAAGCGCCGTCGATCATGCAGGTGCCGGGGGCAAAAGACATTGCGGTGGAGTTCTTCACCCTGTCGAAAAGTTACAACATGGCCGGTTGGCGCATCGGGTTCATGGTCGGCAACCCCGAATTGGTCAGCGCGCTGGCGCGCATCAAGAGCTATCACGACTACGGCACCTTTACGCCGCTGCAGGTGGCGGCCATCGCCGCGCTGGAAGGCGATCAGCAGTGCGTGCGCGATATCGCCGAGCAGTATCGGCAGCGCCGCAACGTGTTGGTGAAGGGGCTGCATGAGGCCGGCTGGATGGTGGAAAACCCGAAGGCGTCGATGTACGTGTGGGCTAAAATTCCCGAGCCTTATGCCCACCTCGGTTCGCTGGAGTTCGCCAAGCGCCTGCTGGCGGAAGCCAAGGTCTGCGTCTCGCCGGGCATCGGCTTCGGTGACTACGGCGATACCCACGTGCGCTTCGCGCTGATCGAGAACCAGGACCGTATCCGCCAGGCGGTGCGCGGCATCAAGGCGATGTTCCGCGCGGATGGGCTGCTGAAGCCGGGCAAGGCGGGCAGCGCCAAATAATCCTGTCAGGCCGGGCGTTCGCCCGGCCTTATTTTTGCCGTCCCAAGGTTTTCTTCATTATTTCCCCATTATGCTCGACTACGCTGGGTTTTATTTTTGGACAGAGTGTATGAGCAACCGCTACGCGCGATCGCAGATCGTTTTACATTGGCTGACTTTGCTGATGGTGATCCTCACTTATTCGGCGATGTTGCTGAAGGATTCGGTGCCGGAGGCGTGGGTGCCGATGGTCAAAAATTTGCACTTTAATTTTGGGGTATCGGTCTTTGTCTTGATGCTAATTCGGTTGGCGGTGCGTTCTTTCCACGCGACGCCGCCGACCACGCCCCCGCTGGAAGAATGGCAGGAGGTAGGCGCCAAGATTTTCCATTGGCTGCTGTACGTGGTCTTCCTGATGTTGCCGCTGCTGGGCATGTTAACCCTGGCCTATGGCGGCAAATCGTGGTCTTTGCTGGGCTGGCCGGTGCCGCAGTGGGTGACGCCGGATCCGGTGATGCGCCGGCTGGTCAAAACGGTTCATGAGACGCTGGCAAACGTTGGCTACTTTATCATTGGCGCGCATGCGCTGGCGGCGCTGTATCACCACTATCTGCGCAAGGACGACACCCTGCGCCGCATGATGCCGGGCAAATGATCGCTAGCCGAAACGCCAAAGGGACGCTTGCGCGTCCCTTTGGCTGTGTTCCTGGTCAGGCTGCTGTCAGGCAACCATCAACATGAAGGTGCCAACCCAGGCAACCAGCATGAATGACACGCCCATCAAAAAATATTTCACTGAACAACTCCTGTCTGGAGTCCTCGCCAGCAATGATCCCGATTGTTGTGCTGAGTATTTTATGGGCAACCTGCTTGTCGGGCGGATTCTTCCAAGCGAAAGAACAACGTCCTCGAGCGCGGGTTGTCCGGTTGTCGCGCCTCATGCTCCGTGAGGTAAAATCCGAACCGCGACAGGATCGGCGCTAATGTACTCTCAATACTGGTCTGATTTCAATACTGTGTTTTTGATCACAATTTTCGGCTGTTTTTTGCACAGTGCAGACTGTTTAATAACGCTTTTTATGGGCAAGCGACAGGAAGTAGCCTGCCGCTGCGGGTTTTAAAATCGGGGTATTGCAATGCGGTAGCCGGTGCTCAAGCGACGGCGTTGATGCCGGTCACCAAAATGGCCCAAAAAACGAGACAAGACAGCAGAATAACGGCCCAAATATGACGGCGACTCCACTCCATTTTTAGCCTTCGTTGTTGCGACAAGTGATTAGGTAACGATCATATCGGCGCACAATGGGGAAAATTTAGCCCCATCGGATAATATTTCGCTTACCTGCCGCTAACTTATTGGCAAAATTCGCTTATTGTCACGCGCACTTCGTAGCCCAGCAGATACAGCGCCTGCTCCAACGCCTCAACCTTTGAGGCGTAGCCGAGATCCAGCAACCGCTCCATTTGCCCGCCGTTGAATCCCAGCTTGCGTGCCAGCTCCGCTTTGCCGGTGTTTTTGCGCAGCATGGCGTTGTGCAGTTCGATCTTCAGTGCCACCAGCGCCGGCAGGTGTACCCTCAAGTCATCGGTTTGCAGAGGGGAAGGGGCTGGCAGAGGCAGCCCTTCGTCCATCGCGGTGGCAATGGCGGCCAGCAGGCTTTCCTGCGCTTCCAGCTCGACGTCTTCGCGTTTATAGCAGGCCGATTGCCACTCGGGGAAGTCGTGGAAACCGATCTGCCAGGCGTCGCTGTCGCTATCGAAGGTGTAATGGGCGGGGTAGTGGCTGTACATGGCAATCCCTGATTGAAGCCTGAATGAGGCGCTATTGTGACGGCGCGGCCGGCGGATAGCCATAGCTTTGAGCGGAATGGCGCTCAATCGGCATGTTCACGCGGCTTGCGGCGCAGCCCGTCGGGTGGCAACAGCAGGGCGCAGATCATGACGGCCAGGCTGAACAGCGGCAGCCAGTGCGCCACCGGGCCGGGGGAGTAGTTGTTGAGCACCGAGCAAACATAGCACGCCACGGCCAGCGCCCAACCCGGCAGGCCGATATCGTTGAGCCGAAACGCGGTTTTGGCCATAAACCACGCCACCAGGCCAAAACAGAACAGCGCCCACACCATGATGCACAGTAGATACAGCAACACCGAGACAAATTCCTCGGTATCGCCGTGCGCATGGGCGCGAAAATGGTTTTTATCCAGATAGGTCGACAGAAACGACAGCAGCACGATGCCAACGGCGAAGATCGCCAGCGAGAAAACAAAGGGTTTGCGCGAGATGCGCCCACGATAAAGGTCTTTGGCGAGTTGTCCGAGAGATTCCATCACAGTCCGTTGTCGTCATCATTGGCCGCCCGGCGGTGGCCGAATGGCAAGCAGCCGGGCATTTTATCGGGGTAAAAGGGGACGTCAAGGTGATAGTTTTTCTCATTTAGTCGCGGTTGAGATTCCGCGCGGCCGCACCGGGTGTCCTTTCTCCGTGCAAAACGTCACAATTTGGCACGTTTGGCTACCTGACGCGGTAATTGGCGGCATAATCCTGTTTGTTCGCGTTGAACAATGCATTAACATAACTCCCACTTATCTCTTGCATGGCTATATGGATATCCGATGCGTCACCTGGTTGCGCTTTTACCGCTGATTACCTTGCTTGCTGCCTGTAGCAGCACGCCGAAACCCAGTCCCACCGCTACGCCGCAGGGCACCCCGGTAAAGGGCGGCTTTTTGCTGAGCCCGGCGCACAGCGGCGCGCCGCTGGGTGGAGACTTCGCCAATAACCCGAATACCGCCCGCTTTATCGATAAGATGGTACAGGAACACGGCTTTGATCGGCAGCAGCTGCACGATGTGCTGGCGCAGGCACGGCGCCTGGATTCGGTGCTGCGGCTGATGGACAGGCAGGCGCCGACGCCGTCTACCCAGGGGCCAACCGGGCCGAACGGTTCCTGGCTGCGCTACCGCAACAAGTTCATCACGCCGGATAACGTGCAAAACGGCGTGGTGTTCTGGAATCAATATCAGGATGCGCTGCAGCGTGCCTGGCAGGTATACGGCGTGCCGCCGGAGATCATCGTGGGGATTATCGGCGTGGAGACCCGCTGGGGCCGCGTAATGGGTAAAACCCGCATTATCGATGCGCTGGCGACGCTGGCCTTTGACTACCCACGCCGCGCCGATTACTTCGCCGGTGAGCTGGAAACCTTCCTGCTGATGTCGCGCACCGAAGGCGACGATCCGCTCGAACTGCGCGGCTCCTTCGCCGGCGCGATGGGCTATGGGCAGTTCATGCCATCTTCCTTCAAGAGCTATGCGGTCGACTTCAACGGTGATGGTCATATCAACCTGTGGGATCCGGTCGATGCCATCGGCAGCGTGGCCAATTACTTCAAGGCGCACGGTTGGTCCAAAGGCGAGCCGGTCGCGATTCAGGCCAACGGTCAGGCGCCGGGGTTGGAAAACGGCTTCAAGACCCGCTACTCGGTCGCCGCGCTGGCGGAAGCCGGCCTAAGCCCGCAGGGTTCGCTCGGCGATAATCAGGAAGCCAGCCTGCTGCGGCTGGACGTCGGCACCGGCTACCAGTATTGGTACGGCCTGCCGAACTTCTACACTATCACCCGCTATAACCACAGCACCCATTACGCCATGGCGGTATGGCAGCTGGGCGAAGCGGTAGGGCGCGCGGCGCGCGGCGGCTTCTGACCGCTGCTTCTATCAACGAAAAAGGCCGCTTGCGCGGCCTTTTTTACGTTCTGAGCAATCAGAAATCGTAGCGCAGACGCACCACGGTCATATCGCCGAGGTTGTCGGTGCTCGATGTCAGCACGTGCTCTACGTCAACGCGGAAGCCGTAGTCAAACTGCACGGTAACCCCGAGGCCGTTGTCGATGCGCTGGTAGTTGCGGCCGCTGATGTATTCCAGGCGGTCGCCCATAAAGTACGGCATCACCGATTTCACCGCGTACTGGCCCACCGGCACGGTATAACCGGCCAGGTATTCGATACCCCACGCATCGCCGGCAAAGTAATTATTGACGTCGGCTTTCTTGGTGGTCAGGAAGTCGTTGTAGTAACCGCCGCCGAAGGTGAGGGTCCAGTTGTTCGGTTTCCAGCTGATGGCGGTGCCGAAAATGTTCTGGTCATAGCTCTTGCTGCCGCTGGTGGACGGGTTGCGCATTTCGGCGCGGGTGTAGTTCCAGGCGGTGCCCCAGGTCAGATCCTGCGTGATGTGGTAATCCACGCCCAGTGAGCCGCCGCCTTTGCGCTTATAGCGCAGGCCGTTGCCCGGCAGGTAGTCGCTGTCGCTGAACAGGTACGACGCATAAACGTCCGCATCGCCGAAGCGGTTCTTGTACTTCAGCATTTTGCGTGAACGGTAAGAGCCGTCGTAGTCGCCGTTGATGCCGTTGCCCGGCGCCTGGGCCAACATGTCGTAGTCCCAGATATCGGTCTTGGCGCCCACCACGTCATAGTAAACGCTGTTCTGCTGGCCGAAGGTCATCTGGCCCCAGGTGTTGCTTTTCAGGCCGGTGTACAGCATGCGGCGGCTGGTGTTTCTCGCGCCGTCGGCATAGTGATGATCCCAGTCGAACAGCGCAGGAATGTTTACGCCCAGCTCGTAGTAGCTGATCCAGCTGATATCGTCGAACAGGTAGTAGTCCGCCGCGAAACGGAAGCGGGTGCCGCCGTCGAAGCCGTTACGCTTGTAGGAGCCCTTGTCACCGTCGCCCGTCATGTTGTTGAACTGCGGACGGATACTGCCGCCAACGGTGAAGTTCAGGCGGCTGAGCGGATCGCCGGCCTGCGGATCCTGCTTCAGCAGGGTGATTTCTGCCTGAGCGGCGAACGACGCGCTGCCGATCGCCAGACCCAGCGCCACCGCTTGAGTCAATACGCGCAATTTCATTGCCATGTGTTATCCCTGTTTTATGTATGACCGCCCCCATCAGCGCCGCCATGCCGATGTTTTGCGCAGAACGCTGCGTTTTCACGCATTTTGACGGTTTTTTTTGGTGTTTTAGCGGCGGGCCGCATTTGTAACATAAACGGTGGGATAAAGAATTACTTTTCTTGCTAATTATTGGCCGGTTTTTGACCATTTCGTGCGGTGAGAAGGGCCGTTTTTCATGCCTCTCGATTCGGATGAATTCATCTAACGCCAAGGTTTATATTTTTCATTTGTCAGTCATTGGCGTCAGCCTGTAATTTTAGTCGTGCAAGAGATAATTAATTTCAGCCTGTCACCGGCGTATTAACGTTAGCCTTTTTCTGCGTAATCGGTCGGCAGGAATAAGCGATTGGGAGGTCGCCATGAGAAATCTGTTCATGTTGTTAGTGGGGTTATTTTCATTACCGGCGATGGCGGCGGAGTCGCACGTTTGTCATTCTCAAGCTTATGATTATGCAGAGGTTAGCAAGCTCAGATTGTCTGATGATACCCTGTTTTCCTGCCGCGGCGTGGGGCGCCTGACGATCCCTGAACTGGCGCGAAAAGGATGGAGGGTGATTCATTTGGCGCAGCAAACCGAATATACCGACTCCGTCGACAGCGACGGTGAGGTTATTAAGCTTTACCAGGAAATCGTGGTGTATAAAGAATAACGCGACGGTAGCCCGTTATTATTCTCACGGCGGCGAGAACCCTATTATGAATGCGAGAATCGGAATCGACGGCAGGGCTGCCGCCGCGATGGTGATGCTATGCGCCATCTGGGGAATGCAACAGGTGGCGATCAAGGCCGTCGAGCCGGATGTGTCGGCGGTGCTGCAAATTGCCATTCGCTCAGGCCTCGCCGCACTGGGGGTATACCTGCTGGCGCGCTGGCGCGGCGAGCGCTTTACCTGGGATCGCGCCACGCTGAGCGCCGGTTTGAGCGTGGGGGTATTGTTCGCGCTGGAGTTCTTTTTTGTCTCCGCAGGGCTGCGTTACACCAGCGCCTCGCATATGGCGGTGTTTTTGTACACCGCGCCGCTGTTTTCCGCCCTCGGCCTGCATTTTCTCCTTCCTCAGGAGCGTCTGTCGCCGGTGCAGTGGCTGGGCATGCTCATCGCCTTTGGTGGCGTGGTGCTGGCCATATCGGGTATGGCTGAGGGAAGCGGCGGGGCCGATCGGCTGAAAGGCGATCTCTATGGCTTACTGGCGGGGATCGCCTGGGGGGGCTCTACCCTGGTGATCCGCACCACGCGCCTGGCGGAGTGCTCGGCCAAACAGACGCTGCTGTTTCAGTTGACGGGCGCCTGTGTGCTGTTGTCGTTGCCGGCGCTGGCGACGGGAAACCTGCATTTCACCCTGAGCCCGGTGGCCTGGTACAGCCTGCTGTTCCAGACCGTGGTGGTGTCATTTTTCAGCTACCTGATCTGGTTTTCGCTGCTGCGCCGTTATCAGGCTTCCTCGCTGGGCATTCTCACCTTTATGACGCCGGTATTCGGCATCCTGGCGGGGGGCGTCATTCTCGGCGAACCGCTACAAATTGAATTTGTATTGGGTGCTGTACTGATCGTACTGGGGTTAATCGTGGTGAGTTGTTCTTATCTTATTTATTTTGACCGAAGGGTGGCACCAAAAATATAAATTATGGATGTTGATGTACAAAACTACCAAATAAGCTGCGAAAGCCAATTCATTATTCAGCTGCAAATATCCCGCTATGCCTGGGGCGTACCGCTGATTACGCTCAGCGATAACGGTGATTTTACTGTGATACGAAGCCGAGGCTGGTCGAGGTTGGCTAATGGGATGCAATTGGAGGTTTATTATTTTGCCAATAATTCCCTGCTTACCTGGGATAAAAACCGCAAATATATCTCTTATTCAAAGGCCGGCCGGCTCTATGCCTGCGCGCTGAATTTTTCTTATTCCCCCAAAATAGAGCGCTAACCCTCTGGCCATCAAACCAGAGGGACGATTTTCATGATCCACTGCTTGAACGCGAGGATTTTCGGCCACTGCCGCTCGGAGATGGTCGAGGTAAAATAGCAGTGCTCGCAGGGCACGGTCATGTTGGTGAACGGAATGATCAGCTCGCCGCTTTTGATCCAATCCTGCACCAGATTGAGCCGCCCCATGGCGACGCCAAGGTGCCGCGTGGCGGCCAGCACCGCGAGATCGGAGCGGTCGAACTCCATGCTTTTGCTGTCGGTATCCAGCCCCAGCGCAAAGTGTTGCGACCAGGTTTGCCACTCATCTTCGCCGGAGTTGTAGCGATCGTGCAGTAGCGTGCAGCGGGCCAGGTTTTCCGGCGCATCGTACAGGCTATGTGCGGCGGCGTACTGCGGCGTACAGATCGGCACCATCGATTCCTGCATAAAGGCCTCGTCCAGATGCCGCCCCGAGGGCAGTTTGCCGAAGTACATCGCCAAGTCCACGCCGCGGTTGGCCAGGTTGATGATCTCCTGCCCGGTCAGAATGTTGAGATGAATGGTGGGGTGCTGGGCGATAAAGTCGCCGATGCGCGGCAGCAGCAGGCATTGCACCAGAGAAGGGTGCGAATAGAGGGTCAACGTCCCCGTCAGCTCGCGATTTTTGATGTCCAGAATTTCCTGATTCAGCGTGTTGAAGGAGCTGTCCAGCGCCCATTGCATGCGCTCGCCCTCCGGCGTCAGGGTAATTCTGCGATGAAAGCGCTGGAATAGCAGAAAACCCAACTCCTTTTCGAGCAGATTAATGCGGTGGCTTACGGCGCTGGGGGTGATCGACAATTCTTGTGCCGCCAGCGCAAAAGATAAATGACGGGCGACGCATTCGAAAGTATGCAGCCGGGAAAATTGATAGCTGGTCAGCGGGGTGGCCCGCTGTGAATGTTTTTTACTGGGGAACATGCTATTTCTCCGTGCGCGCAATGCGCTAATATTAACACTTAATGGCATGAGTGATAAACCCAAGTTGATTAATATGTTCAGGTTATATATCAGGGCCCTGTTTACTGATTACCGTCATAGATTTTAAGGATTAAGATGATGAGATAACATGAACCGATAAATGACTTGTCTGCTGGCAGACTGAAATTAGAAATTGACGAGGTCTGACATAAACCTGTTAAAGATAAATGTGACGTAGAAGGAGAAACGGTGAAAAATAAGGCCGTTATTTCTTACGCACGTATCGGTCAAGTTGAGCTGTAGGTATGATGAAAAACGGGCTCGTCCAGTGACGTTCACTGACAGACGAAGGGAAAGCCAGTAGCAAGCCGAAGGGAGGCCATTGTGCAGTTGATTTATTTTATGTCGGAATCGTTGGCGCCGGAGAAATTTGCCCGCATCCTCAATCCCGCCGATGCGCGTTATGAGCTGGAGCGGCATTACCTGTTCGGCGGTTCGTCCATGTCGTCGATATCGAGCAGGCACACTATCACACGCAATACGCAGTCCGGTATTGGCGTATCGAGTTACCGGGAAGATAGCGGCATGAAGCGCGGCGTGTTTGACGAACTAAAACGCGGCAGTTTGCTGGCCGTTGATGCCAGTATCGGCGCCTGGAGCCCCGTCAAATATCCGTTTTTCATCAATGCGCAAGGGCGCCTGCAGCGCTATCCCGGCACTGTATTACCGCCGCAGTACCCCGTCGAACGTATAATTCAACGTTATGAAGAGATGATCAGCCGATACGCCGCCAGGCCTAAACCAACTTCCTTGCCCCCGAGACAAAACACCGCTAAAAATCCGCCGATGATGCAGGCGGTGGCCACCGCCGTTGGCTCAAGCCTTACCGTCATCAAAGAGGTTGTTCGCCCAATGAGCAAACAGGCGCGTTGGCAGGCGAGAAAATATCTGATTGGTCGAGGGGAGCGAAGTATCTATCCGGATGCGCGGATTGCGGCGCAACGCCTGGCGCAAAATAACGTCGCGGTGGAAAAGGCCAAGCTGGCGCAGAATGTCTATAACACGACCAACCCGTTGGCGGCTACGCCTGGCGTGCCTGAAGGATGGCGGGATGTGAGTAATGACGGCGGTTTTTTAGAAAAATTGGAGCTTCGCAGGGACATGCTTTTTGATAATGAGACCGAAGCAAACTTTTTGTCGAGAATTTATGCACCGGATAGAGCCGTGTTTGGCGATGACATGAATCCGACAGTCGTCTTTCGCGGATCAAGAATGCCTGCGCTCCCTAACGGCAAATTGAATGCGGCGAAGAAGATATTTATTGATCGTGAACTGCCGGAGATAAAAAATCTGGAAGACTGGACGAATAATTTCAATCAAGGTCGGGGGGCTGAGTCTGAATATTATAAAAAGGCTGTTGCTATAGGTAAACGGTTAGATGGCTCTACAACAAAAATCGATATTTCAGGGCATTCATTGGGGGGCGGTTTGGCTTCTGCTGCATCCATTGCTAGTGGTAAGCCAGGGTGGACATTTAATGCTGCGGGATTGAATTCGAGTACCGTGGAGAAATATGGCGGTTCCTTGGTGGGCAGTGAAGATATTATCAACGCCTACCGGGTGAAGGGCGAAGTTTTGACGAGGATACAGGAATTCGATCTCAGGCAAGATTTTATCGACGTTAATGGCAACCTTGCGTTATTGGCCGCGAAGGAAAAATTATCATCGCATTTGCCGGATGCCGTTGGTGTTAAACACACGCTTGATGGCGGTGTGGGCAATATGGGTGACCGACATGGCATCCAACAAGTGATAGACTGCATCGAACAGGAAAAAGACGACGATATCGCCACAATCGGCCACAGGATATAGAAACTCGATGAGACAAGTTTTTAATGTGTTCGCAGCGTTGTTCATCGCGATTGGATTGGTGCTTACAACCGGATGTAAGGAGAAAGGAATGGACTTGCCGCCAGAAGGTTACTTTACAGGTCAACAGCTTGTATTGGCTAAGGCGATCCGCGATGGGAATATCGGTGACATCAAACGGCTGGCGAAAGAGACGGATCTGAACAGCCCCGGTGAACATGATATGACATTATTGTTTTTTGCCCTGGCGACGTCGACTCATGATAATGCTACGCCGGAACGGCTGCAGATTGCGACCGAGTTGGTAAAGGCCGGAGCCGATCCACTGCAACCTCGCCCCAATGGCGGTGCCAGTCCTGCTGAATGGATGGCAAAATTAGACAACGGTATTTGGTTAAAGGCATTGCTTGATGGGGGGTTGTCTCCAGATGCTCGGGGTAAGGTAGACGAGTTACCTATCATATTTCAAACTTCAAAAGCCAGTAACGCAGAAACCCTGAAGGTTCTGGTTGCATATGGTGCGAACTTAGAAGCAAGAGATGTTCTTGGCCAAACCGTGGTGATGGATGCTTTTAGGTATTCATCATTTGATAATGTTAAGTATCTTCTCAATAACGGCGCTAATCCTAACCCCATAAATAAGAAAGGTGTTTCCTTAGTTGAGATGGTCAGTAAAGAAATAAAAAACAGCAAGGAAGGCGGAGAGTATAACGACGAATGTCTGACCATCAGAAAAATGATAATAGAGCGTGGGGTGAAATGGCCGAGGTCATAATTTTCTGACGCTGTGATAGATAGGGTATGGAAGAAATATTTCCCTGTATTCAAACAAAGGCGAGCCATGGATTTCTATAAATATTGATTGAATAAATTGATAAGACCGTATGTTCGCTATGTTTGCTCTTTGGCCGAAAAGAACCGCGCCCGGTGGTTACCCTCCGGGCGCGGCATTCAGGGAAAAACGGTATGCTTGTCGGCGCGCATCAACGGCGGCGCAGCAGCAGGCCGGCCAACAGGCCTGCACCAGCAATGAGGGCTAACGCGGCGAGGGGGTTTTTCTTCATCATGCTGCCGGCGCAGCTCAGGGCGTCACCGTATTTTTCTTGCAGCGCGCCCGCTGCATAGCGCGTGACGCCTTCGGCCTGCAAACGTTCGTTTCCGGTGACGTCGCCCGCTATTTCCTGCGCTTTGCCCGCCACTTTTTCCATCATGCCATTGGCTTTTTCGCTGTTCATTATGATGCGCTCCTAAGGTTCGATCCGTTTGGCTTCCGCACAGAGCGAAAGCCTGCATTTGCACCTCCATGTTATGCACTTCACTTTGTGCCGATAAGGGGCGTTTGCATCGGTGCAGATAGTGCATTTGCAGGCTACTTGCCGTTCCTGGTGGCCGGCCCGCCGGTAAACAGCCCGCGCTCTCTGGCCCAGACGATGGCTTCGCTGCGGCTGTGCACGCCAAGTTTGGAATAGACCGTCGCGACATGATTGCGAATGGTGTTGAGCGCCAGATTGAGACGCGCCGCGATTTTCTTGTCCGGCAGCCCCTCGCAAATCAATTCCAGCACATCGCGCTCGCGCGGCGTGAGATCGCTGGCGTTAAATCCGGTCTGATCGGGCCGGTTGATGCTTTTCACGTTGGCCAGTTTTTCAATCAAGGTTTGGCTGAACCAGGACGCGTCCTGCATCACTTCTTCGATGGCGCTCACCAGTTCCAGCTCCGAGCGTTTGCGTTCGGTAATGTCCATGAGCACCAGCAGGTAACAGGGCGCATTGTGAATGCTGACGGCATCCGCCGAGGCCACGCAGTCGATCGACTCGCTCCCTTTCTTGCGCACCCGGATGTCCAGCCCTTCGACGTTACCGCTTTTTTCCAGCGCGGCAAACAAACGGCGGTTCGCCTCGGGATCGTCAATAAATTGGATCTCATCGACCGTCTTGCCGATCAAGGCTTCGGCGTCGTACTCGGTGGTGCGGGTGAAGGCTTCGTTGACGTCCAGCACGCGCCGCTCGTGCGCCGTACACAACAACGTCGGCACCGGGCTCAGGCGAAATGCCTTGGCGAACCGCTCTTCACTTTCCCGCAGCGCCGATTCCGCCTGGCGCCGGGGTTCGAGATCGGTAAAAGTGAACAGCATGCAGTCGTCTTCATTGAAGTCCAGCGGTTGGCCGGCAACCACCACCAGCTTGCTTCCTCCGCCGGGCAGTTTCAGCTCGGCCTCCATCTGCGGAATGGTGGCGCCTTCCCCCAGGCGCTGAATCGCCAGCTCTTTGTGCTCCGCCTGTTCTAAAACGTCGAGTTCATAAACCGAACGCCCCATGACCTGTTCACGCTGGTAACCGGTCATATCGAGGAACCCCTGATTGACCTTGACATAACGCAGGTCGCTTAGCCGACAAATGACCGCCGGTGCCGGATTGGCGTTGAAGGTTTTTTCAAAGCGCTGTTCGGCGCTGGCCCACTCCGTCGCGTCGCTCAGGATCAGCGCCAGCAGCTCCGGCTGCCCCTGCGCATCGGTGATAATCAGGCTCCGCAAGCGGTGTACCCAGAAACTCTCCGGATCGTCGACCTGCCGAACTTCCACCACCACATCGGTGAAGGTCTCGCCATCGGCAACCCGGTTCAGCGGGTACTGTTCCAGCGCCAGCGGGTGATTGTTGCGATAGCGCAGGGCAAACCGCGCCGCGTACTCGGCGGCATTGGCCCCCAGGGCTTTCTGGTGGCTCACGCCATGCATGGCCAACGCGGCTTCGTTGGCCCAGAGCAGCGTTTGATCGGTATCCGTCAGGATCACGCCGTCGGACAAGCCGGAGATGATTTGCTGCAGGTGGCCGCGGTCGGTTTCGCTGGCCAGGACGGATGGGTTCATGTGCTCTCCGCTAGACAGAAGGGGGAGCGGCCTCTGACGGGGCCGCGGGTTACGCTACTCGCTGAGCAGCTTAGTGCATAACGTGCGTATTCGCAGGGTGTGAATGCACTAGTCATTCTGGCGCAAATGAACCGGGACGGCCGACGACGCCGCGCGGCAGACTGGATTTGTCTGCGCGGTTATCCGCCGTGTGTGCAATCACTTGTCCAGAAAATATAAGGAACAACGATGACCACTGTCTATGAATCAAATCGCTTTGCGTTTCAGGTGTCATGGGGCTCGATATTGGCCGGGAGTGCCGTGGCGCTGGTGACTTATCTGATCTTCAGCGTGCTGGGTACGGCTATCGGTGCCCAGGCCGTGGATATGATGCAAAAGGGCAACCCGCTGAGCGGCTTTGGCACCGGCACCGGGATTTGGCTGCTGGTTTCAACGCTGGCGTCGCTGGCCGCCGGCGCGTTCGTCGCCGGCCGCACCGCGCCGAACCGCGGCAGTTTGCATGGATTGCTGAGCTGGGCGATCACCACCTTGTTGACCACCTGGCTGGTAGCTTCATTGGCTAGCGGCGTGGTGGGGCTGGCGGGCAGCGCGGTGGGTAAAGGGCTTTCGCTGGCGGGCAACGGCCTGGCGGCGGCAGCGCCAAACGTGGGCGAAGGCATCAAGCAACAGCTGGATAAAAAGGGCATCAGCCTCGACTGGGGAAGCCTGGAAAATCAGTTGAACGCCACGCTCAAGCAGACCGGTAAGCCGGAACTGGATCCGGCTCGATTAGAACAGAAGGCCGACAGGGCGACCGCCGATGGCAAGCAATCGGCCATGGACGCGGCTGCCGATCCGGCACAGGCCGCCTCCGAGCTCAAACAGTGGTTCGACCGTGTCAAGCAGTCCGGTGAGCCGACGTTGAGCGCCGCCGACAAGGATGCGTTGGTGAATATCGTTGCGGCGCGCACCGGCAAGAGCCGCGATGAAGCGAGCCAAATCGTCGATAACTACGCTCAGGCTTACCAGCAGGCGGTGCAGAAAGTGGAAAAACTCAAGGCCGAGGCCGAGCAGAAAGCGCGTGAAGCGGCCGATGAAGCGGCCAAACAGCTGTCGCGTGCCGCGTGGGGGTCGCTGTTGGTGCTGCTGTTGGGCGCCGCGCTGAGCGCTGGCGTGGGGCGGATTGCCGAATCAACCCGCCGCACTGTCGCGGTGAGTTGAGATGAAAAAAAACCTGTCGTGCATCTCGCTGAATTATCGAAAAGTAGTCGGGGCCTCTGCTCCCGTGCTCGTCATCGATTTTTGCAACGAGAATAATGAGCGCTATACCCTGCGCTACAACCTGCCGCCGGATACCCCGGAACGCACCGAGCGGCGGGTGTCTTTACTGCTGTATCTGTTGCGCAAGCACAGGTCCGCAGAGATCGACAACCTGGCTGATTGATCAGCCCGTGAATGAAAAGCCCGGCTTTGCGCGCCGGGCTTTTTGCCGTGCTTTGGCAATAAAGCACTGCGTAAGCAGACAGGGCACTCTTACGAGAAAAGGGGAGGCGGTTCACCAGGGCATAAGTGGCGCTCCAATTGGCATGGAGGGAATAGGGCATTGAACAAGGTTTGTTGAAACGTCGATTCTTTACTGTGCGGGAAAAGATAAAAAAGAAACTCTCAATGACGATCTACGATTATCGGGCCCGAGGTTAAGGTCTTGCGCTTATCCACCGTATCTTCCTTCGCCACCGTTCATACTTTTTCGTATTAGGCCCAATAATTTTATCAGCTGGCCAAACAATAAAATACGATTTAATTTGCGATGATGAAATTCCTATTCAGCCATGTCTGTGGGGTGTAAAAAAACACGTTAAGATAAAACAATTAACAAAAAGTGTGATTCACCCTGGTGATGTAAATGCATCTTTGACGGAAGCATTTTATGTTGATTGTTTTTGTTCTGCGCATTTTTCGCGGGTGGATTTATATAACATGATCATTTTCAGTTATTTAAGTAATGGCTTTTCCTATGCCGCGAAAATGGCGTTGTCAGGGTGAACTTTTTTAGGATTAATCTTAATGACTTGATTGGGTTGGTTAACGATTTTAATGAAAAGGACACGATTTTTATAAAAGCAAGGAGCGCATATGGACTATCGAAAAGATATTCTCTTACAGGTATTAGAGTATATGGAGAAGAATATTATAGAGGGGCTATCCGTTGAGAAAGTGTCCATTATCTCAGGGTACTCCAAATGGCATTTGCAACGGTTATTTAAGCATTATTTTGGCATGACGCTCGGGACTTATATCAGGCACAGAAAGCTGAGCCGATCCGCAATCTTGCTTAAACAACACCAAGGGAACATATTGGATGTCGCCTTGGCATCGGGCTTTGCCTCTCAGCAATGTTACACGCGGGCATTCAAACGTTTCTTTGGCGAAACGCCCAACAGCTTTAGAAACAGCCGGGGATGGGATTTTTCCATCCAGATCCCACCGTATGGCAATGACAAGAAACCCTATTTTTATCACACGGTCATGCCGGATGATATCGAGTTATTAAAACAGTACAAAGCATTGATTTTCCATTCCATAAGAAAATGCAGAGATGCCGGTGACATTACGCAGACTAATGAGAAATGGTTAAGCAAGCATGGAAAGGTTTATAGCGCGGAAAAAAACAGATCGGGAAAATGGCATTCAAACGGTAAGGAACAAGAAGTTTTTCATTCTATCTTCAATTTCTACATACCCAGAGGGAAATATATTGTCATCCCCTTTATGGGAGAGCTGCCTGAGTACATTGATTTTTTTGCAGGCATTTATGATGCCTATTTGCCGGCTATTAATGTCAAAGTGAGAGAAAGTTTTTTTATCGAGCTATATAGAAACGAACATTTAAATAGTCGAGTCGTCAATGTCGACATACTTATTCCTGTGGCGTAGCGTTGAGAAAAGGAGATGTCATGAGTGTAGAGAAATCCCCCGATTCGATGAATGAACGTCATTACGCTTTATGTATGCTACCTTTAACGTTGTCTGTGCTTGGCAGAGTGAACGCGGCCGGTTTAGGCTGGCAGGTCATTCAATTAACAATGGCATTAACGCTCTTTATGTTTTCAGGAAATGCGATGGCAAATAATCGGGAGCATCAGCAAATAGCGTTAGTCGGCACCTGGACCCATATTCCGGATGCGCCGGCCGTGCAGAAACCGGCGCACCCCAGTGAAGGGCTCTATCATCTGGCGGTAAATGGCGACGGCACGTTAACGCTGCTCAATGTGATTAAGATGAAAAGCCCGTCATGGATCGTCACATCCCGCGATGGCCGTTTTGCCTATGCCACCAATGAGGAGGACGCGGGAACGGTGACCGCCTTGGCAATAGACAAAGGCGGCAGCGTGCGGGTGCTGAATACGGTGAGCAGCGCGGGCCAGCAGCCGACGCATGCCACCCTCAGTCCGGATGGCAAGTTTCTGTTTGTCGCCAACTACTCCGTCGCCAAAGGCGGGGCAGGCGTGACGGCGCTGCCGATTGGCAGCGACGGCAAACTGGGTGAGCGGGTGCAGCATTATCCGTTTACGCCCGGTTCAGGTGCCGTGCAGGGGCGCCAGGACGGGGGCCATGCACACTCCACTACCTTCAGCCGCGATGGCCAATACCTGTACGCGGCGGATCTCGGCGGCGACAAGCTGCATGCCTACCGCTATCGCTCGGATAACGCGCAGCCTTTGCAGGCGGACGCTTCGCGCGATGTCGCCTTTGCGCCCGGCGCCGGCCCAAGGCACATGGTGTTCTCACCGCAAGGGGAATACGCCTATGTCATCACTGAAATGGCGAGTGAAATCGAGGCGTTTGCCGTCAGCGATCATCGATTGACGCGGCAAGGGAAAGTGAAACTGAATGGCGGGCAGGATTCAGCGGAGGCGAAAAGCGGTGGGGCCATCATCCTGAGCCCGAGCGGCAGATATCTTATTGCCACCAATCGCGGCGCCGATAACCACCTGCTGGTATTGAAAATAGGCAGGGATGGGCTGCCGGGCGTGCCGACGCGCTATGAGGCCGGCGGCATTGAGCCGCGTGCGCTCGCTTTCGATGCCGGTGGTAACCATCTCTATGTGACGAATGTATTCACCAATAGCGTGACGCTGTTCGATTTCGATGATGAAAAGGGTGAGTTGCAGGCCAGAGGGCAGGCGGCGACGATTTCAACGCCGACGGATATTAAGTTTTTTAATTAATGCCAATTATAACGCGTGGGGGAAATTGGGTCTGAACAGGGGAAAGAGTGATCGCAGGTGCGGAGGATGGGGAATGGCTGGATTAGAAAGAATGGTGTCCCCGACTGGAATCGAACCAGTAACTAGCCCTTAGGAGGGGCTTGTTATATCCGTTTAACTACGGGGACGCTGCGGGCCGGCAACCGACGCTGCCGGGGCATTATACCTTTTTTTACCCGCAGAATAAGCGCTTAGCGGCGCGTTTGCTCAATACCTCGCCAGTTCACGCCGAAATTTCCTCGGCTAACCGACGGCGATCACGGTTTTTCCCCGCCGTGGCGCCGCTTTTCCTCTTGCCGATGCGCGGCCTGGTTTTTGGCGCTCAAATCGTTGCGGATCTGCGCGTGGCTGATCAGCGCAAAGATAAAGGTGCCGCCGATGATGTTGCCCGCCAGCGTCGGCAGGGCGAACGGGTAAATGAATTCTGGCCAGCCAATCGCGCCGTTGAACACCAGATACAGGATCTCGACCGAGCCGACCACGATATGGGTCAAATCGCAAATCGCCACCAGGTAGGTCATCAGCACGATCACCCAAATTTTCGCCGCGCCGGCGGCCGGGATCATCCACACCATGGTGGCGATGATCCAGCCGGCCAGGATGCCGTTGGCGAACATCTCTCCCGGCGTATGGCGCATCACCTCTTCGCCCAGGCTGATGAAGGCGCCGCGCGTTTCGGCGTCGAACAGCGGCATATGGGTAAACGCCAGCGCCGCCAGTCCGGTGCCGATCAGGTTGCCGAGCAGCACCACGCCCCACAGGCGCAGCAGGATCAGCAGGTTGCGCGGGGTGGGTTTATGCATGATTGGCAATACCGCCGTGACGGTGTTTTCGGTAAACAACTGCTGGCGCGCCATGATGACAATGATGAAACCGAAGGTGTAGCCGAGGTTCTCGATGAAAAAGCGGCTGGGATCGTCCGGCAAACGGGCGTGGAAAATGCCTTTTGCCGCCAGCGAGGCGCCCATCGACAGCCCGGCGGCGATCGCCGACCACAGCAGCGCCAGCCCGTCGCGCTCCAGCTCTTTTTCGCCTTCCATCCGGATCTGTTCATGCACCGCCGCCGCGCGCGACGGCAAATTCTCTTCCCTGACTTCGATTTCGCGCTTGCCCTGTTCCTGTTCTTCGCTCTCTACCTGCATTGTTTCATCCGGCTCGTGTTCCTGGCGTTGCTGTTCGCTCATGCTGTCGCTCCTGCTCAATAAGGGTGAGTTCACGTTATTAAGCGTAGTTGCCCGACCTAAATGCGGCGAAATACAGAAAAAGGTAACAAGAGTTAAAATCCGCCGATTTTTTCCACGCATTCTTGATCCTGCTCGCCATATTGGCCCGTCGGCGCGCCCGCCGCGGGCTGCGTGCGGGGAAAGGCTTATGCTATGATTCGCTATCCCAAAGAAAAATATGAGTTCCCCGATGCTGGAAGCCAAAAGTCTGAGTTGCGTGCGCGATGAGCGCATCCTGTTTAGCGAGCTAAGCTTTTCAGTTCATCCGGGCGATATCATTCAGGTAGAAGGGCCGAACGGCGCGGGCAAAACCAGTTTACTGCGCATTCTCGCCGGCCTGGCGCGGCCGGACGGCGGCGAGGTCTGCTGGCGGGGGCGCAACACGCTGCGCGATCGTGCGGGTTACCAGCAAGATTTGCTGTTTATCGGCCATCAGCCCGGCATCAAAGCCGTATTGACGCCCTTCGAAAACCTGCAGTTTTATCAGGCGGTGCGCGGCACAACCGAGCATCAGGCCATCTGGCGCGCCCTGGAGCAGGTGGGGCTGGTGGGTTACGAGGATCTGCCGTTGGCGCAGCTTTCCGCCGGGCAGCAGCGGCGCGTGGCGCTGGCGCGGCTGTGGCTCAGCGCGGCGCCGCTGTGGATCCTCGATGAGCCGCTGACGGCGATCGACAAGCAGGGCGTAGCCGAGTTGATTAGCCTTTTTGAACAACATGCGCAGCGGGGCGGCATGGTATTGTTGACCACCCATCAGGATTTGGCCGGTGTCAGCCAAACGGTGGGTAAAGTTCGTTTGGCGGAACATGACGCGGGGAGCCTGTGATGTTTTTGACCCTGGTGCGCCGTGAACTGAAGATCGCCTGCCGTAAAGGTTCGGAGATCGTCAACCCGCTGTGGTTTTTCCTGATTGTGATCACGCTGTTCCCGTTGGGGATTGGCCCGGAGCCGCAGCTGCTGGCGCGGATTGCGCCGGGCATCGTGTGGGTGGCGGCGCTGCTGGCCTCGCTGCTGTCGCTGGAGCGGCTGTTTCGCGACGATTTCCTCGACGGCTCGCTGGAGCAGCTGTTGCTGCTGCCGACGCCGCTGCCGATGACGGTGCTGGGCAAAGTGTGTGCTCACTGGGTCGTGACGGGGCTGCCGCTGCTGATCCTGTCGCCGCTGGTGGCGTTGCTGCTGTCGCTCGATATGCAGACCTGGCTGGCGGTGGCGGGGACGCTGCTGCTCGGCACGCCGACGCTGAGCCTGATCGGCGCTATCGGCGTGGGGCTGACAGTCGGCCTGCGCAAAGGGGGTGTGCTGCTCAGCCTGCTGGTGTTGCCGCTGTATATCCCGGTGCTGATCTTCGCCACCGGCGCGATCGACGCCGCCTCGATGGGCATGCCGATCGACGGTTACCTGGCGATACTCGGCGCGATGCTGGCGGGCAGCGTGACATTGGCACCGTTTGCCACCGCGGCGGCGCTGCGAGTGAGCGTGCACTAGCTAACTGATTGAATGAACAGACGGGGCAAGGCCGACAAGAGCGTACCCCGCAGAAGATTTTCGCCGTTTCGATCGCTCGGGGCGGCCGACGCATAAAAATTACCGTGAGCACTGACGACAATGTGGAAATGGTTACATCAACTGGCGCGGCCTGAACGGCTGTATCACGTCTGCGGCCGCTTTATCCCCTGGCTGGGGCTAGCGGCGGCGGCTTGCCTGCTGCTGGGCTGGGCATGGGGCTTTGGTTTCGCGCCGAAGGATTATCAGCAGGGCGACAGCTTCCGCATCATTTATATTCACGTGCCGGCGGCCATGTGGTCGATGGGTATCTACGCCTCGATGGCGGTGGCGGCGTTTATCGGCCTGGTGTGGCAGATGAAAATGTCCGATACCGTGGTAGCGGCGATGGCGCCGATCGGTGCGGTGTTCACCTTTATCGCGCTGGTGACCGGCTCCGCCTGGGGCAAGCCGATGTGGGGCACCTGGTGGGTGTGGGATGCGCGTCTGACCTCCGAGCTGGTGCTGCTGTTCCTTTATATGGGCGTCATCGCGCTGTACAACGCCTTTGAAGACCGCCGTCTGGCGGGCCGCGCCGCCGGGATTCTGGTGCTGGTGGGCGTGGTGAATATCCCGATCATCCATTTTTCGGTCGAATGGTGGAATACGCTGCATCAGGGCTCGACCAATATGCAGCAGTCTATCGCGCCAAGCATGCGCACCCCGCTGCGCTGGGCGATCCTCGCTTACCTGCTGCTGTTCGTCACGCTGACGCTGATGCGCCTGCGCAATTTGATCCTGTTCCAGGAGCGCCAGCGCCCGTGGGTCGCCGGGTTGGTGAATAAGGAGCGTCAGTCATGAATGCCGCGTTCGATTCCTGGTCGGCGTTTTTCGCCATGGGCGGTTACGCCTTCTATGTTTGGCTGGCGGTCGCCGCCACGCTGATTTCGCTGTTGGGGCTGGTGGCGCACACCGTCTGGCAACGGCGGCAGTTGCTCGCCGAGATCGGCCGCCGTCAGGCGCGCGAGCGGCGCATTCGCCATGCGCAACAATCAAAACAAAAATCCGCCGCACCGCGGGAGAAATCATTGTGAATCCACGTCGTAAAAGCCGCCTTTATCTGGCGATCGTTGTGCTGATCGGCATCGCGCTGACCGCGACCCTGATGCTGTACGCGCTGCGCTCCAACATCGATCTGTTCTATACCCCGGGTGAAATCCTGCAGGGCAAGGGCGAAAATCATGAGAAGCCCGAGGTCGGCCAGCGGCTGCGCATCGGCGGCATGGTGATGCCGGGTTCGGTGAAACGCGATCCCAATACGCTGCAGGTCAGCTTCAAGATTTACGACGCGCGCGGCGCGATCGGCGTGACCTACACCGGCATTCTGCCGGACCTGTTCCGCGAAGGGCAGGGCGTGGTGGCACAGGGCGTGCTGGGTGAGGGCAACGTGGTCAATGCGCGCGAAGTGCTGGCCAAACACGATGAAAAATACACGCCGCCTGAAGTGGCAGACGCAATGAAAGAGAACCACAAAGGCCCGGCGGAAGCGTATAACGCGCCGCAGGCGGAGGGCGTCAAGTCATGATGCCGGAACTGGGCAGTTTTCTGCTGTGCCTGGCGTTGGCGATCGCGCTGCTGCTGAGCATTTACCCGCAGTGGGGCGCGGCGCGGCAAGACAGCCGCATGATGGCGGTAGCCCGCCCGCTGACCTACGGCATGTTCGCCGCGATTGCGCTGGCGTTCCTGTGCCTGGTGCACGCCTTCGTGGTCAACGATTTTACCGTCGCCTACGTGGCCACCAACTCCAATACCCAACTGCCAGTGTATTACCGTATCGCCGCCACCTGGGGGGCGCATGAAGGTTCGCTGCTGCTGTGGGTACTTCTGCTGAGTTGTTGGTCGCTGGCGGTGGCGTTGTGCAGCCGGGCGATGCCGCAGGATGCGGTGGCGCGGGTGTTGTCGGTGATGGGGATGATCACCGCCGGTTTCCTGTTGTTCATCATCATGACCTCCAATCCGTTCACCCGCACGCTGCCGAATTTCCCGATCGACGGCAGCGATCTCAACCCGCTGCTGCAGGATATCGGCCTGATCTTCCACCCGCCGCTGCTGTATATGGGCTATGTCGGTTTCTCGGTCGCCTTCGCCTTCGCCATCGCCTCGCTGATGGCCGGCCGGCTCGACACCGCCTGGGCGCGCTGGTCACGCCCGTGGACTACCGCCGCCTGGGTGTTCCTCACGCTCGGTATCGTGCTCGGATCGGCCTGGGCCTACTATGAGCTGGGCTGGGGCGGCTGGTGGTTCTGGGATCCGGTGGAGAATGCCTCCTTTATGCCGTGGTTGGCCGGCACCGCGCTGATGCATTCGCTGGCGGTGACCGAAAAACGCGGCACGTTCAAAGCCTGGACGGTGTTGCTGGCGATCACCGCCTTCTCGCTGTGCCTGCTGGGCACCTTCCTGGTGCGCTCCGGCGTGCTGGTCTCGGTGCACTCCTTCGCCTCCGATCCGGCGCGTGGCATGTTCATCCTCGCCTATCTGGTGATCGTGATCGGCGGTTCGCTGCTGCTGTACGCGGTCAAGGGCGGCCAGGTGCGCAGCCGGGTGCAGCACGAGACCTTCTCGCGCGAGACCTTCCTGTTGGGCAACAACGTGCTGCTGATCGCCGCCATGCTGGTGGTGCTGTTGGGCACGCTGCTGCCATTGGTGCACAAACAGCTGGGGCTGGGCAGCATCTCGATTGGCGAGCCGTTCTTCAACACCATGTTCACCTGGCTGATGGCGCCGCTGGCGCTGCTGTTGGGCATCGGGCCGCTGGTGCGCTGGCGCCGCGATGAGCCGGGCAAGCTGTGGCGGCGCCTTGGCGTGGCGCTGCTGGCGACGCTGGTGTTGTCAATCCTGCTGCCGTGGCTGCTGCAGGACAGCATCGCCGGCATGACGGTGGTGGGCCTGATCATGGCGCTGTGGGTGATCATCCTGACGCTGATGGAGCTGCATGAGCGCGCCACCCACCGTCACGGTTTCTGGCGCGGGCTGCGCCAGCTGTCCCGCAGCCACTGGGGCATGGTACTCGGCCACCTCGGCGTGGCGGTGACGGTGATCGGCATCGCCTTCAGCCAGAACTACAGCGTGGAACGCGACGTGCGGATGAAGGCCGGCGACAGCGTGGATATCCACAACTATCACTTCGTGTTCCGCGACGTGCACGACATTCGCGGTCCGAACTACAGCGGCGGCGTCGGCATCATCGACGTCACGCGCAACGGCAAGCCGGAGGCGACGCTGCACGCGGAAAAACGCTACTACAGCGTGGCGCGCAGCATGATGACCGAAGCGGCGATCGACGGCGGTTTCAGCCGCGATCTGTACGCGGCGCTGGGCGAGGAGCTGGAGGACGGTTCCTGGGCAGTGCGCCTGTATTACAAACCCTTCGTGCGCTGGATTTGGTTCGGCGGCGTCTTTATGGCGATCGGCGGCCTGCTGTGCATCCTCGACCCGCGTTACCGCATGAGCAAAAAACTCAAGCGCGAAGGCAAGCTGGAGGCGCAACCATGAATCGTAAGCTGCTGTTTATCCCGTTGGTCCTCTTCCTGTTGCTGGTGGCGGCACTGATGGTGCAACTGACGCGCAACGCCGGCGGTGAAGATCCGACCATGCTGGAATCGGCGCTGATCGGCAAACCGGTGCCGACCTTCAGGCTGGAATCGCTGGATCAGCCCGGAAAAACCTACGATCAGGCGGTGCTGCGCGACGGCAAGCCGATATTGCTCAACGTCTGGGCCACCTGGTGCCCGACCTGCCGCGCGGAACACCAGTATCTCAATACGCTGGCGGCGCGCGGCGTGCGGGTGGTCGGCCTGAACTATAAAGACGACCGCGCCAAGGCGGTGACCTGGCTGAATTCCCTCGGCAATCCCTATGCCCTCAGCCTGTACGACGGCGACGGCATGCTGGGGTTGGATCTTGGGGTGTACGGCGCGCCTGAGACCTTCCTTATCGACGGCCAGGGGATTATTCGCTATCGCCACGCCGGCGACATGAATGAGCGCGTCTGGCAGCAGGAAGTGCTGCCGCTGTATAAAAAGTACGGGGGTGAGGCATGAGGCTGATTGTCCTGCTGTGCGCCGCGCTGCTGAGCTGGAGCGCCGTCGCGGCGATCGATACCTATCGCTTCAACTCCGTCGAGCAGGAACAGCAGTATCGCGAGTTGACCGAACAGCTGCGCTGCCCGAAATGCCAAAACAACAGCATTGCCGATTCCAACGCCATCATCGCCGCCGACATGCGCACCAAGGTGTACGAGCTGATGATGCAGGGGCAAAGCAAGCAGCAGATCATCGATTACATGGTGGCGCGCTACGGCAACTTCGTCACCTACGAGCCGCCGGTAACGCCGGCGACGCTGATCTTGTGGATCGGCCCGCTGCTGTTCGTGCTGATTGGCGGGGCGGTAGTGATCCTGCGCGCCCGTCGGCGGCCCGACGCGGCGGTGGACGACGCATTCTCCGAACGGGAACGGCAGCGCCTGGCGGCGCTGTTGCAAGAGACTGACAGGAAGAAACCCTAATGGCTTTTTGGCTGATTATTTGCGTGTTGCTGGCCGGCGCCGCCGCGTTGCTGGTGGTGCCGGCGATGCGCCACGGCAAGCAGAGCGCCGCCACGCGCGATGCATTGAACAAGGCTTTTTATCAGGATCGCCTCAGCGAGCTGGAGCAGGACGAGCAGCAGGGCGTGGTGGCCGAGCGCCCGGAGCTGGTCAAAGAGCTGCAACAGAACCTGTTGAACGACATTCCCGTCGAGCAGGCGGTGCAGGCGCAGCCGATCAACCGCTGGGCGCTGGTGCCGGGCGTGCTGTTATTGCTGGCGGTGACCGTTGGCTTTTATCTGAAAACCGGCGGGTTGGCGCAGGTGCTGGACTGGCGTCTGGTGCAGGCGCAAATGCCGGAATTGCGTGAGCGCGTCGCCAATGAGCGCGCCAAACCGCTGAGCATGGAAGAGATCGCCCGTCTCGGGCTGGGGCTGCGCACCGCGCTGCAGCAGGACGATCGCAACATCAACGACTGGATGATGCTGGGGCGGGTTGGCATGGCGCTGAACAACGCTACCACCGCCACGCAGGCGTTTGCCCATGCTTATCAATTGGATCCGAATAGTCTGGAAGTGCGGCTCGGCTATGCCGAGGTCTTGACGCGCTCCAACGATCCGGAGGATAACAAGCGGGCGACGCAGCTGTTGCGGCGCATGATCGCAGAAAATCACGGCGATCCGCGGGTGCTGAGCCTGCTGGCGTTCAATGCCTTCGAACAGGGCGACTTCAAGCAGGCGATCGGCGCCTGGCAGGTGATGCTGCAGCTGCTGCCGGCCAACGATCCGCGCGCGGAAGTGATAAAGCGCAGCATTGCACAAGCAAAAGCCCAGGCCGGCGGAGAAACTGTTAAACTGAATGTGACCGTTTCGCTGTCACCGCAGGCGGCGAAAGCCCTGCCGCCGCAGGGGACGCTGGTCATCTCGGTTACCGACGGCGCTAGCCCGGTACCGGTGGCGGTAAAACAATTGCCGCTGAGCCGTTTTCCGCTGTCTTTCTCTCTGGATGACAGCAACGCCATGATGCCCGAGCGTCTACTCTCGGCGCAGCATCAGGTGCAGGTGCGTGTGCGCCTCTCACAGGACGGATTGGCCACGCCGCAGCCGGGAGACTGGTTCGGCGAAAGCTCGCTGCAGACATTCAGCGGTAAAGAGCAGGTTAGCGTTCAGATAAACAAGCAGGTCCCTGAAAAATAAGACCGAACGTGTTTTTATGGAGAAAAATATGAACTTTCGCCTGACTGGGGTGGCATTCGCAACGGTATTACTGGTGGGCTGTGCCAGCGCGCCAGACAACGATCCGCAAGGGCGTTCCGATCCTCTGGAAGGATTTAACCGGACGATGTTCGACTTCAACTACAACGTCCTGGATCCTTATATCCTGCGCCCGGTCGCGGTGGCCTGGCGCGACTACGTGCCGATGCCGGCGCGTAACGGCATCAGCAACTTCACCTCCAACCTGGAAGAGCCGGCCAGCATGGTCAACGCCTTCCTGAAGGGCGACCCTTACCGCGGGATGATCCACTTCAACCGTTTCTTCCTGAACACCCTGCTCGGGATGGGCGGCCTGATCGACGTGGCCGGCATGGCCAACCCGAAACTGGCGCGCGAAGAACCGAACCGCTTCGGCAGCACGCTGGGCCATTACGATGTGGGTTACGGCCCGTACGTGATGCTGCCGGGCTACGGCAGCTTCACGCTGCGTGACGAAGGCGGCGATTTTGCGGATACGCTGTATCCGATGCTGAGCTACCTGACCTTCTGGATGTCGGCGGGCAAATGGGTGGTCGAGGGCATCGAAACCCGCGCCCAACTGCTGGATTCCGACGGCCTGCTGCGCAACTCTTCCGATCCTTACATCATGGTGCGCGAAGCTTACTTCCAGCGCCACGATTTCATCGCCAACGGCGGCTCGCTCAAGCCGGAAGAGAACCCGAACGCCAAGGCGATTCAGGGCGAGCTGGACGAGATCGACTCGCAGTAATCACGGGCGTTACGCCAATGAAAACCCGCCGTCAGGCGGGTTTTTTTTATGTCGGCGGCAAGCGACGGGCAAAAAAAAGCGCCCCGCGGGGCGCTTTGGCTTCTTTCTCAAGCGAGATTAGAAGCGGTAGTTGAAGTTGGCGCCGTACAGCCAGGCTTTACCTTCAGAGTTAAAGGTGTAAGGGCCTTCTTTGATGGTGACTTTCTGGCCGTGCATGTAGGAAATGCCGACGTCAACCGACGCGTCTTTGTTGAACGCGTAAGAGGTACCTGCGCTGATCCAGAAGCGATCCTGATCCGGAATGGAGATGGAACGGTTCTGTGCCGGCACCGGGCTGTCATCGAAGGCGACACCGCCGCGGAAGGTCCAGTTGTCGTCGTAGAAGTAGGTGGTACCCAGCGCGATGCGGTAAGCGTCTTTGAAGCCTTCATGCTTTTCGAACAGCGTCTGGCCGTTGTTGCCGGTGGCTCTCAGCTCCTGGAACTGGCTCCAGCTGGTGTACGCCAGGCTGTAGTGGATGGCCCACTGCGGCGCAACTTTGTTGTAGCCGGACAGTTCCCACATCTCTGGCAGGTTCAGATCCAGAGAGCCGGGGATGGTGCTGCCGTTGGTGCCCAAAGGCAGGCCGAGGGAACCCAGAATTGGGTTATAGGCCGATGGCAGGCTGCTTTTGTAATCGCCGTCAAACTTGATTTTGACTTCGGAGCGATAGGTGAAACCGTAGCGGTTATTTTCGTCCACTTCGTACAGGATGCCGGCGTTCCAGCCGTAACCCCATTTATCGCCTTTCAGATGCGAAATTTGGGTATCAGCCGGGATCTGTGATACCGGGCCGGCTAGCTGCGGCGGTAATTGGCCAGAACCTGCGATCAGCTTCGGCAATTCACCGGCGTAGCGTTCCAGTTTGGCTTTGGCGTACACCGCATCGAAGCCCAGACCGAAGCTGAAGTGTTGGTTCAGACGGTAGGCGCCGCTCAGGTTGAGGTTAACGGTAGTCAGATCGGTCTTGCCGCCGTAAGCGCCGGCGGTATAGCCGTCGTTGAATTCGGTCGCCAGACCGTAGTTGCTGGTGACCGAGCCGCCTACGGCGAACTGATCGTTAATCGGGTGAACATAATGCAGGTTCGGCACCCAGGCGACAGGGGCGATATTTTTTGAGTCCAGGCTGGCACCGGAAGGCGATTTACCGGTGATGTCAACGTCTGGGTCGATGAAGACTGCGCCGATGGAGAGTTCCGGGCGGGTATACATCATCAACAATGCCGGGTTGCGGCTCGCCGAGGCCGCCGTATCCGCCATGGCGCCTTCGCCAGAATACGAACGTCCTAAACCAGCTGATGAGAACTCATTCAGCTGGAATCCTGCGGCAGACACGTTTGAAGAAATAATTGCCACTGCAGCTGCGAGAGCTGATTTAGTCAATAGGTTTTTCTGGCTCATGACCAAAACCTCATTATGTGTTTATTATTTAAACTATTGTTACACGAGGTAACAAGGAGCGCGGGATTGTAGGGTCCGTTATCGTTCAGACAAATCAGACCAGTGGCTGAAGTATAGGTCTGACCTGTGAAAATGTTGCAAGTTTGTTTTTGAAATATTTCCAATCTGATATCAAAAAAGAGATCTGCTTAACAAAAAGCCAGCGGTAAATAACAAAATTCTTACCATTCCTTAGCAGACGCTCATTTTTATTTGTGATTTCCATCACTTAAAACACCCAGTAAAAGTAAGTGCTAGTGATTGACGGCGTGGAAGCGTAAAATAACCGCAGAATTTTGTGGCTTTGTGCCGGTGAGTAAAACGGCAATTTGGGCTGATAACCGAGGCCCTTGAGGAGAACCAATCATGTCAGATGCAATTAATAAATGCAGCGCCCAGGAAACCGCCGCGTGTTGCTGTGTGGATGTCGGCACCGTGATGGATAACACCGATTGCACCGCGTCCTACAGCCAGGTGTTCAGCAATCAACAAGATGCGGAGGCGATGCTGGCCGCACTGAGCGAAAAGGCGCGCGCGGTAGAATCCGACCCTTGTGACATCAGCAGTAGCATTAAACCGGTTGACGGCGGCGTGCAGTTGGAGGCCGATTTCACCTTCGCCTGCCAGGCGGAAACCCTGATCTTCCAGCTCGGCCTGCGTTAATCCTCGCTTTATCCCCCGGTGCCGCCTGCTGCGCGCCGGGGATTGCTTTCCCCACACCCCCCCGATAGAAAGTGCGCCTGCTCGCAGTTTTGATCTCTGCCGGTTTGCCAAATGTAACCGTTTGGTTAACAATGACCTCATCAGGTCAGACCTCTTTCTGCCCATTGCGCTGACGTTATTTTCTTCAGGAGCATTTATGAGTAAGGCACTGCCTTTGGTGACCCGTCATGGTGACCGCATTGCGATTGTGGATGGACTGCGTACCCCCTTTGCCAAACAGGCGACTGCCTATCACGGCATTCCGGCGGTGGATTTAGGGAAAACGGCGGTGAGTGAGCTGTTGGCGCGCAGCGGCATCGATCCGCAGCTTATCGAACAGCTGGTGTTCGGCCAGGTGGTGCAAATGCCCGAAGCACCGAACATCGCGCGTGAAATCGTGCTCGGTACTGGCATGAGCGTCCATACCGACGCCTACAGCGTGTCGCGCGCCTGCGCCACCAGCTTCCAGGCGATTGCCAACGTGGCGGAGAGCATCATGGCCGGCAGCATCAGTATCGGCATTGCCGGCGGGGCGGACTCTTCTTCCGTCTTGCCGATCGGCGTCAGCAAAGCGTTGGCGCGCACGTTGGTGGACGTCAACAAGGCGCGCACGCTGTCGCAGCGTCTCAAGCTGTTCAGCCGGCTGAAATTCCGCGATCTGATGCCGGTGCCGCCGGCGGTGGCGGAGTATTCCACCGGCCTGCGCATGGGCGATACCGCCGAGCAGATGGCGAAGAGCCACGGCATCACCCGCGAGGCGCAGGATGCGCTGGCGCACCGTTCCCACGAGCTGGCGGCCAAGGCCTGGCAGCAGGGGTGGCTGCGCGATGAGGTGATGACCGCCTATGTGCCGCCTTACCGCGCGCAGCTTTCTGAAGACAACAACATCCGTAAAGATTCCAGCCTGGCCTCCTACGCCAAGCTGAAACCGGCGTTCGATCGCAAGCATGGCAGCGTCACCGCGGCCAACAGCACGCCGCTGACCGACGGTGCGGCGGCGGTATTGATGATGAGCGAATCGCGCGCCAAAGAACTGGGGTTGCAGCCGCTGGGCTATTTGCGCAGCTTCGCTTTCGCCGCTATTGACGTGTGGGAGGACATGCTGCTGGGGCCTTCCTACGCCACGCCGCTGGCGCTGGATCGCGCCGGCATCGGTCTGGCCGATCTGACGCTCATCGACATGCATGAAGCTTTCGCCGCGCAAACGCTGGCCAACCTGAAGATGTTCGCCAGCGAAGAGTTCGCCCGCGAGAAGCTTGGCCGCAGCCAGGCGATCGGCGAGGTGGACATGGACAAATTCAACGTCTTGGGCGGTTCCATCGCCTATGGCCATCCGTTCGCCGCCACCGGCGCGCGCATGATCACCCAGACGCTGCGTGAGCTGAAACGCCGCGGCGGCGGGCTGGGCCTGACCACCGCCTGCGCCGCCGGCGGATTAGGGGCCGCGATGATCGTGGAGGTGGAATGATGAGCTTTGAAAACGCATTGCATGAACAGCGCGCCAAACCGTCGGCCTTTCAGCTGACGATTCGCCCCGACAACATCGGCGTGATCACCATCGATGTGCCGGGCGATAAGGTCAATACGCTCAAGGCCGAGTTCGTCGAACAGGTGAACGATGTGCTGATCCGGGCGCAGCAGCATACCGCGCTGGAAGGGCTGGTGATCGTTTCCGGCAAGCCGGACTCGTTTATCGCCGGCGCCGACATCACTATGATTGCCGCCTGCACCAGCGCCAAAGAGGCGGAAACGCTGGCCAAGAAAGGGCAGAGCACGCTGGCGCAGATCGCCGCCTTCCCGGTGCCGGTGGTGGCTGCCATTCACGGCGCCTGCCTGGGCGGCGGCCTGGAATTGGCGCTGGCCTGCCACGGCCGCGTCTGTTCATTGGATGACAAAACCGCACTCGGTCTGCCGGAAGTGCAGCTGGGCCTGCTGCCGGGCTCCGGCGGTACGCAGCGCTTGCCGCGCCTGATCGGCGCCGCCAAGGCGCTGGACATGATCCTGACCGGCAAGCACATTCGCGCCCGCCAGGCGCTGCGCATGGGGCTGGTGGACGACGCCGTGCCGCAGTCGATCCTGTTGCAGACCGCCATCGAGCGGGTGAAACAAGGCTGGAAGCATCAGCGCGAGCTGCCGTGGCAGGATCGCCTGCTCAACGGCCCGCTGGGCAGAAGTCTGCTGTTCAGCATCGTGCGCAAGAAAACGTTGGCGAAAACCCACGGCAACTACCCGGCGGCGGAGCGCATCATTCAGGTGGTGCGCACCGGGTTGGATCACGGCAGCGCCAGTGGCTATGAGGCCGAAGCGCGCGCCTTTGGCGAACTGGCGATGACGCCGCAGTCGGCGGCGCTGCGCAGCCTGTTCTTCGCCTCCACCGCGCTGAAAAAAGAGCGGGGCGGTAATGCCAAGCCGCATGCCCTGCATCGCGTCGGCATTCTCGGTGGCGGTCTGATGGGCGGCGGGATCGCCTGCGTCACCGCCACGCGCGGCGGTTTGCCGGTTCGCATCAAAGACATTAATGAAACCGGCATCAATCACGCGCTTAAATACAGCTGGGACGTGCTCGGCAAACGGGTGCGCAGCAAGCGCATGCGCCCGGCGGAACGGCAAAAGCAGATGATGCTGATCTCCGGTTCTACCGATTACACCGGCTTTGAGCAGGTGGATATCGTGGTCGAGGCGGTGTTTGAAGATCTGGCGCTGAAGCAGAAGATGGTGGCTGAGGTTGAAGCGAACTGTGCGCCGCATACCGTGTTCGCTTCCAATACTTCCTCGTTGCCTATCGGTCATATCGCCGAACAGGCCCAGCGGCCGGAGCAGGTGATCGGCCTGCACTACTTCAGCCCGGTGGATAAAATGCCGCTGGTGGAAGTGATCCCGCACGCCGGCACCAGCGAAGAGACCATCGCGACGACCGTGGCGCTGGCGCACAAGCAGGGCAAGACCGCCATCGTGGTGGGCGACAGCGCCGGTTTTTATGTCAACCGCATCCTGGCGCCGTACATCAACGAAGCGGCGCGCTGCCTGCTGGAAGGTGAGCCGATTGAGTCGCTGGACAAGGCGCTGGTGGACTTCGGTTTCCCGGTCGGCCCCATCACTCTGCTGGATGAAGTGGGCATCGACGTCGGCACCAAAATCATTCCCGTGCTGGTCGAGGCGCTGGGGCCGCGTTTCGCCGCGCCGGCTGCGTTCGATGCGGTGCTGAAAGACGGGCGCAAAGGGCGCAAGAACGGCCGCGGCTTCTATCTCTACCCGAGCGAAGGGCAGCAGCGGCAGCGGCGCAAACGTGCGGATACCTCATTGTATACGCTGCTCGGCGTCACGCCGAAGGCGCACATGCTGCCGGCGACCGTCGCTCAGCGCTGCGTGATGATGATGCTGAACGAAGCGGCGCGCTGCCTGGATGAAGGCGTGATCCGCAGCGCGCGCGACGGGGATATCGGTGCGGTGTTCGGCATCGGCTTCCCGCCGTTCCTCGGCGGCCCGTTCCGCTATATGGACGAGCTCGGCGCCGAGAAAGTGGTGAAGACGCTGGACTACCTGCGTCAGCAGCACGGCGAGCATTTCGCCCCGTGCGAGCGCTTGCAGCGCATGGCGCAGCAGGGCGAGCGCTTTTACCCGCTGGGGAGCTGAACGCAGGGCGGCCCGATTTGCACTATAGTTGCAACAGGGCCGCGTTGTGATCGCCATCACTCCTTGCAACAGCGTCAGCCGGTGAGGCTGTACAGCAAGGCGCAGGCAGCGGTAAGTTAGCTTGACCGCCATCAATAAATTTCATGGCGGCAAGGTTAAAATTTAACCCGTTGAATTGATTGTTCTGTGAGCAACCGAGGTTTGCCAGGGGAGGGTTGCTGTAAAAAACAGCATTTTCTTTAGGCAAACTTTCAGGCAAAATGCCCGGCCGCCATAAAGAGACGGCGCGTTATCGTTTTAAAGCTTTGGCTTTGGGTTGTAAAACTCGGCGGTACAGCACGCACGGCGTTTCTGTATAGCGTTACTTTGTCAACAACAGCGGTGCAATATGCAAGTTTTGATTATGCGTCACGGAGAGGCGGCGCTCGAGGCAGCCAGCGATGCGGTAAGGCCCCTTACCCTGTGCGGCCGCGACGAGTCCCGTCAGATGGCGGCCTGGTTGAACACCAAGTCTGTGGATATTGAACGCGTGCTGGTCAGCCCCTATCTGCGGGCCGAACAGACGCTGGCGACGGTGCGTGAAGCCTTGACGCTGCCGGAGGGCGAAGAAGTGCTGCCCGAGCTGACGCCGGGCGGCAACGCCGAACAGGTCGGCAGCTATCTGCAGGCGCTGGCGATGCAAGGGGTGAGCTCGGTGCTGATCGTGTCGCACCTGCCGCTGGTGGGGTATCTGGTGGCCGAACTGTGCCCGGGCGAGTGCCCGCCGATGTTCGCGACCTCGGCGATTGCCAACGTCGATCTGCCGGCAGACGGCAGTTACGGCAAGTTTGAATGGCAGGTCAGCCCATCGCAGGTGATGGCCAAGGTGTGAGCCGCGGATGCGGTGCGGAATAAACTCGGGGCGATGTCTGACATCGCCCCGAGTCGTTTCTGCAGGTCTACTCGGCCAGCTCCACCAACAGCAGGATGGCGGCATTGCCGCCCCATTCCTTCGGCGCCTGGTGGAATGCCAGCACGTCGGGATGCTGCGCCAACCACAGCGGCGTTTGCTGTTTGAGAATGTGCTTGCCGTGCCCGTGCATCACGCAGGCGCAGTGCACGTGCTCGCGTTTGCAGGCGGCGATCAGCGCCCCCAACTCCTGCTTGGCCTGCAGCTGGGTCAGGCCGTGCAAATCGAGAAACAGCTCCGGCGAATAATCGCCGCGTCGTAGCTTCTTCAGCTCATACGGGCTGCTGCCGGGGCGCACGTAGCGCGTCGGGCCTTCCTCTTCCAGTTGCGGCTGGTATTCATCTGAAAAATAATAGCTGGCATCGACCTGCTCCTGCAGCAGCCGCTGCGGGGCAATCTGTTTGACCTTGGGCTTCGGCGGACGGTGGACGATGGTGTCCTGGCGCAGCTTTTTCGCGCCCGCCACCGACTCTCTGAAGAGCTGTTGTTCGTCTTTGCTCAGAGGGGGCTTGTTCTTCATGCTTCATTCACCGGAAATCGTTTATTTCGCTAGTTTACCTTGTGAATGAGCGCTGTCGACGCAAAACTCGGGCCAGAGTGAAAAGCGCGAGGGGCAAGCGTGATTTGTCGCGGGCTTCATGGCAAACTATGCGGCTAAATCATGAAACACAGCGCCTGCCGGAGGGCAAATTGGACAAAATTTTCGTCGACGAAGCAGTGAACGAACTGCACACCATTCAAGATATGCTGCGCTGGACGGTAAGCCGCTTCAACGCCGCCAATATCTACTATGGTCACGGAACCGATAATCCGTGGGACGAAGCGGTGCAATTGGTGCTGCCAAGCCTGTTCCTGCCGTTGGACATTCCGGAGGACATGCACACCGCCCGCCTGACCTCCAGCGAGCGCCATCGCATCGTTGAGCGCGTGATCCGCCGCGTCAACGAACGCATCCCGGTCGCTTACCTGACCAACAAGGCCTGGTTCTGCGGCATGGAATTCTACGTCGATGAACGCGTGCTGGTGCCGCGTTCGCCGATCGGCGAGCTGATCAACGATCGCTTCAGCGCGCTGATCCCGCACCCGCCACGCCATATCCTCGACATGTGCACCGGCAGCGGCTGCATCGCCATCGCCTGCGGCTACGCTTTCCCGGAAGCGGAAGTGGACGCGGTGGACATCTCCAGCGAGGTGCTGGCGGTGACCGAGCGCAACATTCAGGCGCACGGCGTCGAACACCAGGTGATCCCGATCCGTTCCGATCTGTTCCGCGACGTTCCCGCGATCCAGTACGATCTGATCGTCACCAACCCGCCGTACGTCGATGCGGAAGACATGTCCGATCTGCCGCAGGAGTTCCGCTTTGAGCCGGAGCTGGGCCTGGCGGCGGGCAGCGACGGCCTGAAGCTGGTGCGCCGCATCCTGGCCTGCGCGCCGGACTACCTGACCGACGACGGCGTGCTGATTTGTGAAGTGGGTAACAGCATGGTACATCTGATGGAACAATATCCGGATATTCCGTTCACCTGGCTGGAGTTCGAAAACGGCGGCGACGGCGTGTTCATGCTGACCAAGCAGCAGTTGGTGGATTGCAAGGAACACTTCAGCCTCTATCGCAGCTAAGCCGCATTTTCAGGGCCCGCAAGGCGGGCCTCATAACGATAAAAGACTAACGGTAAGGAGCCGTGATGGCAGGAAACAGTATTGGGCAGATTTTCCGCGTCACCACCTTCGGTGAATCTCACGGGGTGGCGCTGGGTTGTATCGTCGACGGCGTGCCGCCCGGTATCCCGCTCACCGAAGCCGATTTGCAACACGATCTGGACCGCCGTCGTCCGGGCACCTCGCGTTACACCACCCAGCGTCGCGAACCGGATCAGGTGCGCATTCTCTCCGGCGTATTCGAAGGCGTGACCACCGGCACCAGCATCGGTCTGATCATTGAAAACACCGATCAGCGCTCGCAAGACTACAGCGCGATCAAAGACGTGTTCCGCCCGGGGCATGCCGACTACACCTACGAGCAGAAATACGGCCTGCGCGACTATCGCGGCGGCGGCCGCTCTTCGGCGCGTGAAACCGCCATGCGCGTTGCGGCGGGTGCTATCGCCAAGAAATACCTGCAGCAGAAGTTCGGCGTGCAGGTGCGTGGCTATCTGGCGCAGATCGGCGACGTGACCTGCGAGCTGAAAGATTGGGATCAGGTCGAACAGAACCCGTTCTTCTGCCCGGATCCGGACAAGCTGGAAGCGCTGGACGAACTGATGCGCGCGCTGAAAAAAGAGGGCGACTCCATCGGCGCCAAGGTCAGTGTGATTGCTGAAAACGTGCCGGTTGGCCTGGGCGAGCCGGTGTTTGACCGCCTCGACGCCGATCTGGCGCACGCGCTGATGAGCATCAACGCGGTGAAAGGCGTGGAGATCGGCGACGGGTTTGCCGTGGTGACCAAGCGCGGCAGCGAAAACCGCGATGAAATCACCCCGGAAGGCTTCCAGAGCAACCATGCCGGCGGCATTCTCGGCGGCATCAGCAGCGGCCAACCGGTGGTTGCACATCTGGCGCTGAAGCCGACCTCCAGCATCATGGTGCCGGGCCGTACCATCAATCGCCAGGGCGAAGCGGTGGAAATGGTCACCCGCGGCCGCCACGATCCGTGTGTGGGCATCCGCGCCGTGCCGATCGCCGAAGCGATGATGGCGATCGTGCTGATGGATCACCTGCTGCGCCAGCGTGCGCAAAACGGTGATGTGGTTTCCGACGTGCCTCGCTGGTAATCGCCATGAGAAACTGGATGTTGGGCCTGATGGCCCTGACGGCCTCCGCCTCCGCCATGGCGCTGACGCCGTGGCAGAAAATTGATCACCCGGTGGCCGGCGCGCCGCAGGCGGTGGGCGGTTTCGCCAACGGCTGCGTCATCGGCGCCCAGCCGTTACCGCTGAACTCACCGAACTACCAGGTGATGCGTACCGACCAGCGCCGCTATTTCGGCCATCCGGATTTGCTGGCGTTTATTCAGCGCCTCAGCAGCCAGGCGAACCAGAAAGCGCTGGGCACGGTGCTGATCGGCGACATGGCGATGCCGGCCGGCGGGCGCTTCAGCAGCGGCCACGCCAGCCACCAGTCGGGGCTCGACGTCGACATCTGGCTGCAGCTGCCGCGCCAACGCTGGAGCGCACAGCAGCTGCTGAAGCCGCAGCCTATCGATCTGGTGTCAAGTGACGGCAAGCAGGTAGTGGCGCGCCAATGGCAGCCGCAGATCGAGTCGCTGATCAAGCTGGCGGCGCAGGATGCGGACGTGACGCGCATCTTCGTCAATCCGGCCATCAAACAGCGTCTGTGTCTGGATGCCGGCGCCGATCGCGCCTGGTTGCACAAGGTGCGGCCGTGGTTCGGTCACCGCGCGCACATGCACGTGCGCCTGCGTTGCCCGGCGGGCAGCCTTGAATGTAAAGAGCAGGATACGCCGCCGCCGGGCGACGGCTGCGGCGCCGAACTGGCGAGTTGGTTCGTGCCGCATCAACCGAGCGCCAAACCGGGTAAACCGGTGCCGCCGCCGTTACCGCCGACCTGTCAGGCATTGCTGGATAATCACTTCGCAGCGGAATAATACATGGACTGGTTCGTCATCGGCCCCGAGATGCTCGGGGTGTTGTTTGCAGTAGCGCTGCTGGCGGGGTTTATCGACTCCATCGCCGGCGGTGGCGGGTTGCTGACGGTACCGGCCTTGCTGGCGGTGGGGGTTCCCCCGGCCCAGGCGTTGGCCACCAACAAACTGCAGTCGGTCGGCGGCTCCTTCTCCGCCAGCCTGTACTTTATTCGTCGGCGTGCGGTGAACCTCAACGATCAAAAGCTGACGATATTTCTGACGCTGATCGGTTCGATCATCGGCGCCATTCTGGTGCAGCATATGCGCGCCGATGTGTTGCGGCAGATGTTGCCGCTGCTGGTGATCGGCATCGGCCTCTATTTCCTGCTGATGCCGCGGCTGGGTGAGGAAGATCGTCAACGTCGCCTCGGCGCCTTGCCGTTCGGGCTGGTGGCCGGCGGCTGCGTCGGGTTTTACGACGGCTTCTTCGGCCCCGGCGCCGGATCGTTCTACGCGTTGGCCTATGTGACGCTGTGCGGTTTTAACCTCGCCAAGTCCACGGCACACGCCAAGGTGCTGAACTTCACCTCCAACGTCGGCGGATTGGCGCTGTTCATCATCGGCGGCAAGGTGGTGTGGAGCATCGGTCTGGTGATGCTGGTGGGGCAGGTGCTGGGCGCGCGTCTGGGCGCCCACATGGTGCTGACCCGCGGGCAGAAGCTGATTCGGCCGATGATCGTGATCGTCTCGCTGGTGATGAGCCTCAAGCTGCTGTACGACAATCACGGCGCGGAAATTCAGCAGTGGTTGACCGCCCTGGTGCACGGCTAAAGATGAAAAGTGGGCGCGGCTTACGCGCCCTGTCTTATTGAGTATAATGGCCTCTTTATTTCTGTGGTTATAGAGTTTTTATGTCAGACATGCAGACCCGTCATCGCTATGAACAGCTGATCGAGATCTTCAATCAGTGCTTCAGCGATGACTACAACACCCGCCTGGTGAAGGGCGACGACGAGCCGATCTACCTGCCGGCCGACGACGAACTGCCGTATCACCGCATCGTGTTTGCCCATGGCTTCTACGCCAGCGGCCTGCACGAAATCTCGCACTGGTGCATCGCCGGCGAAGCGCGCCGACAATTGGTGGACTTCGGTTACTGGTATTGCCCGGACGGACGCGACGCGCAAACCCAGAGTGAATTCGAAGCGGTAGAGATCAAACCGCAGGCGCTGGAATGGATGTTTTGCGTGGCGGCCGGTTTCCCGTTCAACGTCAGCTGCGACAACCTGAACGGCGACTGCGAGCCGGATCGCATCGCGTTCCAGCGCAAGGTGCGCGCCCGGGTATTGGCGCTGCTGGAGCAGGGAATACCCACACGGCCTGCGCGCTTTATTCAGGCGTTGCAATCGTTCTACAATACGCCACCGTTGGCGGCCGAACATTTTCCGTATCCGGAAGATCTCAACTGACGCCACAGCCCGCTATTTAATGAGGAAATTTGATGATCGCAGAATTCGAAGCGCGCATTTTGGCGCTGATTGATGACATGGTAGAGCACGCCAGCGATGATGAACTGTTTGCCGGTGGCTACCTGCGCGGTCATCTGACGCTGGCGGTGGCCGAAGCGGAAGAGCAGGGTGAGCACACTGCCGAAGCGCTGAAAGCGCGGGTGGAAGAGAGCCTGCATAAAGCGATCGCCGCCGGGGAACTTTCGCCGCCGGATCAGATCCTGGTGCGCGGCATGTGGGAAAACCTCTATCAGGCCGCCACGCCTGCCGCTTGACCGCCATGCCGGGGCGCATCATAGCGCCCCTCATTCATGAATTAAACCGCACGTCCTTTCAGCAGCTTCCGTACCCACATCCGATTCGGATTCAACGCCGCCAGCAGGCGCGCGTCGCCCGGCAACGGTTCGCCGAACAGCTGCGCCGCCAGAATTTCCGCCGCCAGCGGCGCCGAGCACAGGCCGCGCGATCCCAATCCGCCGATAGCGAACAGGCCGGGATAGACCGGCGCATCGGCGACGGTTTCACCGCGCTGGTTTTGCCGCTGCAAATCCTGATACTGCGTCACCGTGGCCTGATAGTCCGGCAGCGCGCCGACCATCGGCAGATGATCGCGGGTGGCGCTGCGCACGCCGCAGCGCGCCTGATGAGCGCTGACGTCCACCTGCTGCGGCCAGGCTTGTTCCGGCAGGCAGCGCAGCAGGCGCTCGCGGTTTTCCTGTTGCTCCTGCTCGCGGTAGTCGGTGGCGGTGTCGCCACGCTGGTAGCTGGCGCCGATGCAGTGTTGGCCGTTGTTGGCGTTGACCGGCGTCAGGTAGCCGTCGTAGCACAAGACCTGTTTCAACTGACCGAGGGCCGGCGAGGTTGGGATGTGCGACACCTGCCCGCGTACCGCATACAGCGGCAGGGCTTGCGTCGGTGCCAGCTCGGCCAACCGGTGGCCGTTGGCCAGGATCACCGTCGCATGGCGGCGGCATTCACCGTGGGCGAAGTCGATACGCCAGCCGTTTTCTTCACGCGCCAGCGCCTGCGCATCGTGCCGGTAGTGGCAGACCAGACCCTGACGCTGCGCCAGCGCGATAGCGCCGCGCGTCAGCTCGGCCGGGCAGAGCCAGCCGCCCTGCGGGTAGGTGATGCCGCCAAAGCCGGTATCGACGCCGCACAGTTCGCTGAGCGTCTCGCGGTCGGCTGCCGCCGCCAGCGCTGGCGGCCAGTCGGTTTTCAGCATATTGGCGATCTTGTCGCCGCTCTTTTCGTCGTAGGCCAGCTGGCTGACGCCGCACCACTGGTGATCAAAGATGACGCCTAGTTGCAACAGGGTGTCGTATTGGCGACGGGCGAAGGGAAACGCGGCGCTGAAGAAACTCTCCAGCGCGTCGCCGCTGCCGTTCAGCAGAGGATAAATCGCCCCCTGGCGGTTGCCGGAAGCGCCCTCGGCCGCCTGTTCGTCGGCGCAGTACAGCGTGACGGTGGCGCCGCGCCGCAATAAGGCCAGCGCGGTAAGCGCGCTGGCGACGCCGCCGCCGATCAGGGCGATGTCGGCGGTGTTGTCCGCCGCCGGACGCCGATACCAGGGCGCCGGGTGGGGCGTGGGCTGCGCATCGGCCGGCAGACCGCCGGCGAGCATCTCACGTTTTTGGCCGAAGCCTTTGCAACGGTTGACCTGAAAACCGGCCTGCTGCAAGCCGCGGCGCACGAAGCCGGCGGCGGTAAAGGTGGCGAAGCTGCCTTCCGGCCGGGCGAAACGCGCCATGGCGGCGAACAGTTGCTCGGTCCACATGTCGGGATTTTTGGCCGGCGCGAAGCCGTCGAGGAACCAGGCATCGACCTGGTTATTCATGCTGGCGTCGAACTGAGGCAGCAGTTCGTTGACGTCGCCGAACCACAGATCGAGCGTAATACGGCCTTCGGCCAACAGCAGGCGATGACAGCCCGGCAGCGGCAGCGGCCATTGGGCGCGCAGCTCGTCGGCATAGGGTGCCAGCTCCGGCCAGCGTGCATGCGCCGCCGCCAGATCGGCCTGCTGCAGGGGGAATTTTTCGAAGCTGATAAAGTGCAGGCGCTGCAGCGCGGCGTCCGGCTCGCCCTGGCGGAAGTCTGCGAAGGCCTGCCACAGCGTAAGGAAATTGAGCCCGGTGCCGAATCCGGTTTCCGCCACCACCAACAGCGGGCGCGGGTGAGTGGCGAAACGCTGCGGCAGCCGGTTGCCGTGCAGGAAGACATAGCGGGTTTCTTCCAGCCCATCCTGATTGGAAAAATAGACGTCATCAAACTGTTTCGAAACAGGTGTACCCTGTTCGTTCCAGGTTAGCGTTGCGGTTTGGATGGGGGCGTGGTTCACGGTCAATAGCTCGAAATTCAAGGGATGTCGCGAATTCTAACGGCGCTGGCGCCCTGGCGCAAACTGGACAACAATAAAGCTGAAAAACGCTGATCGGACTTGTTCGGCTTACATCTGTACGCTAAAGTGCGATGCAAAATCCCGTAGGTAAATAGTGGAAGAGGTATTGAATGAAACGTGCAGTGATTACTGGCCTGGGAGTTGTCTCCAGCATTGGTAATAACCAGCAGGAGGTCCTGGCGAGCCTGCAGGAAGGACGTTCTGGGATCACTTTCTCCCAGGAACTGAAAGATTCCGGCATGCGTAGTCACGTATGGGGGCAAGTTAAGCTCGACACAACCGGCCTGATCGACCGCAAGGCGGTGCGTTTCATGAGCGATGCTTCCATCTATGCCTTCCTGGCGATGCAAGAAGCGATCGCTTCTTCCGGCCTGAAGGAAGAAGAGTATCAAAACAACCCGCGCGTGGGCCTGATCGCCGGTTCCGGCGGTGGTTCTCCGCGCTTCCAGGTGTTCGGCGCCGATGCGATGCGCAGCCCGCGCGGCCTGAAAGCGGTTGGCCCATATGTGGTCACCAAAGCCATGGCTTCCGGCGTTTCCGCCTGCCTGGCGACGCCGTTCAAAATCCACGGCGTAAACTACTCCATCAGCTCCGCTTGCGCGACCTCCGCACACTGCATCGGTAACGCGGTTGAGCAAATCCAACTGGGCAAACAGGACATCGTGTTTGCCGGCGGCGGCGAAGAGCTGTGCTGGGAAATGGCCTGCGAGTTCGACGCGATGGGCGCGCTGTCCACCAAGTACAACGACACGCCGGAAAAAGCCTCCCGCACCTACGACGCCGATCGTGACGGTTTCGTCATCGCCGGTGGCGGCGGCATGGTGGTGGTTGAAGAACTGGAGCACGCGCTGGCGCGCGGTGCGCACATTTACGCAGAAATCGTTGGCTACGGCGCAACGTCTGACGGCGCCGACATGGTTGCGCCATCGGGCGAAGGCGCGGTGCGCTGCATGAAGATGGCGATGCAGGATCTGGATGCGCCGATCGACTACATCAACGTGCACGGCACCTCCACACCGGTAGGCGACGTGAAAGAGCTGGGCGCGATTCGCGAAGTGTTCGGCGACAATACCCCGGCTATCTCCTCCACCAAGGCGATGACCGGTCACTCGCTGGGCGCCGCAGGCGTGCAGGAAGCGATCTACAGCCTGCTGATGCTGGAGCACGGCTTTATCGCGCCGAGCATCAACATCGACACCCTGGATGAGCAGGCGGCCGGCATGAATATCGTGACTCAGCCGACTCAGCGTGAGCTGACCACCGTGATGTCCAACAGCTTCGGCTTCGGCGGCACCAACGCCACCCTGGTGATGCGCAAACTGGCGAAATAATTCCGCCTGAGCCTCACCTCGCCATCAAGCCCGCGTTTTCGCGGGCTTTTTACTGCCCGAACCCCGCCGGCTGGGCGCTCGGAGTTTTCCCAAATAACATCCCCTGACACATCATTACCTCGCCATTACATGCGTTGGGCATACAATAGCCAGGTAGCGTGATTATCGCTCGGCGTAGCTTTCTAAAGTGATCGAACATTGAGGCAAGAAGTATGAAAAAGTTAATTGCGGTTGGGTTACTGTCGGCCGTGCTGGCCGGATGCGCCACCGATTCCCCCTGCGTTCCGGTCTACGATGATCAGGGACGTCTGGTGCACACCAACACCTGCATGAAGGGCACCACCCAAGATAACTGGGAAACCGCGGGCGCGATCGCCGGCGGCGCGGCGGCAGTGGCCGGTCTGACCCTCGGCATCATCGCGCTGACCAAGTGATCGGCGCGGCGCCTGCGGGCGCATGCAACCAGCCCGGCCATTGCGTGCCGGGCTTTTTTATTTCACTGCACCAAAAACGCCTTGAACTGCGGCGTCATCACGGCGCTGAAACCGTCGTCGGTTTTGCTGATCAGGTAGACCGCCAACCCTTTCTCTTCGGCAAGCTTCAACGCTTTCTCCGTGCCCAGCACCATCAGGCCGGTATCCCAGCCGTCGGCCTCGAGCGCGGTGGGGGCGATCACCGTGGCGGAAACCAGCCGGTGGTTGATCGGCCTGCCGGTGGTCGGATCGATGACATGGGAGTAGCGCTGGCCGTTTTCTTCAAAGTAGTTGCGGTAGCTGCCCGCGGTGCTGATGCCGTAACCGTGCAGATCCACCAGCGCCTGCACCGCATTTTCACGGTCGGTCGGCTTTTGGATCGCCACCCGCCAGGGTTTGCCCTGGCCGTTGACGCCGCGTGAAGAGACCGCGCCACCGACCGATACCAGGTAGTTGGTAATGCCGTTGCGGTTCATCAGGCGCACCAGTTCATCGGCGCCGTAGCCTTCGCCCAGCGTCGAGAGATCGACATACATGTCCGGCAGATCTTTTTGCAGCCACTCCCCGCGATTGTCGCTGATCAGCTTCAGGTGCTGCAGGCCGATGCGCTGCTTCGCCGCGTCGATCTGCGCCTGTTCCGGCACCTTGACCGGATGCTTGTCGGGGCCGAACCCCCACAGGTTCACCAGTGGGCCGACGGTGATGTCCATGGCGCCGCCGGTATCGCGGCCGATGCGCTGAGCCATCAGCACGATGTCCGCCATGCCGCGCGGGATCGGCTGCGGTTCGAGGCTGGTGCTACGGTTAAATTGCGACAGCACCGAGTCGGCGCGGTAGGTGGAGATATCGTCGTTGGCCCGTTCGAGCACTGCGTCAATCTGCCGCTGCAATGCTTGCTTGCCGATCGCGACGTCACCGCTGACTTTAACGCTGTAGAAGGTGCCCATGGTCTTGCCGTCGATATCGATTTGCGGGCGGGAGGAGGCATCGTCGCAGGCGGCGAGCAGGGCGCATAAGGCGCTGAGCAATGCCCCTTTGGCGAACAGGGAAGCCATAACATGTCCTTTGAAAACGAGAAAGCCGCTACAAATAAAGTAAAGCGCGGCAAATGGAAAGTGGATAAAGGTAAAATAGCATTTTGCTGGCGTTGCGGCTGCGCCTGAGCTAACGTCTCGCTCATGCTTTTCGCTGAGGTTTCAAGCTGCCGCCATGAGTTCAACCGCCATTTCCCGGCTTATCCATCCCTTTGTCAAAGACCGCTTCCTGCATGTGCTGTTGCTGGCCGGCGCAGCGATGTTCGCCTTTCATCCGCAGCCACTGGCGGCGCTGGGCGGTTTCATCGACGGCCGCACCCTCATTACTCTGTTGGGGCTGATGCTGCTGACCAAAGGCGTTGAGGTCAGCGGCTACTTCGACTTCGTTGGCCGCAAGATTATCAATCGGTTGCACAGCGAACGGCGGCTGGCGCTGTTCCTGGTGTTTTCCGCCGCGCTGCTGTCGTCGTTTCTGACCAACGACGTGGCGCTGTTTATCGTCATTCCGCTCACCATCACGCTGAAAAAGCTGTCGGCGCTGCCGGTTGGCCGTTTGATCATCTTTCAGGCGCTGGCGGTGAACGCCGGTTCGCTGCTGACGCCGATAGGCAACCCGCAAAATATCCTGCTGTGGAGCCGCTCCGGCCTCTCTTTCCTCGGTTTCATCGGCCAGATGGCGCCGTTTGGCGCCGCGATGATGCTGAGCCTGTTGGTGTTGACCTGGTTCAGCTTCCCGGCGCGCGACATCGTGAAAACGCCGAATACCGAGGGCTACCCCTATCAACGGCCGCTGTTGCTGAGCTGCGTGGGGCTGTATGCGATCTTCCTGCTGTGCCTGGATATCGGTCTGCCGCTGTATGGGCTGCTGGCGGTGTTCGCCGGCTTTTTGTTGCTGGCGCGCCGGGTGCTGTTGCTGATCGACTGGAGCCTGATTTTCGTGTTCGCCGCCATGTTTATCGATGTCGGCCTGTTTACCCGCCTGCCGCCGCTTCAGCCGGCGTTTGCCGCCATCGCCGGGCTGAGCGACGGCGGGGTGTACGCGCTGGGCGTCGGGCTGTCGCAGATCGTCAGCAACGTGCCGGCCACTATTTTGCTGCTCAACTATGTGCCTTCCAGCGCGCAGTTGGCTTATGCGGTCAATGCCGGCGGCTTCGGGTTGGCGATCGGATCGCTCGCCAACCTGATTGCGCTGCGCATGGCGGGGGAGCGCAAGATCTGGTTGCGCTTCCACTATTACTCGCTGCCGCTGCTGGCGTGGGCCGCGCTGGTCGGCTGGCTGTTGAGCTAACTCTGATTACCGCTCTGCCGGGCGGCCAACAAGCAAATGCTTCGGGTCACTTGGTAGGATTTCACGAAGGCGCTGACGGGTAAAAATTCGAAGCGCGAGTGGAAGTTATGCGCGCCGGTGAAGTAATTGGGCGTCAGGATGCCGCGGCTCGAGAGCACCGCTCCGTCGGTGCCGCCGCGCATCGGGATCACCTTCGGCGGGATGCCGTGGGCGGCAAGGGCGCCGAAGATCAGATCGATGGCGCGCCGATCTTCGCCGATGGCGTTGCTGATGTTGCTGTAGATGTCGCTGATGCTGCAGCTGACGTTGGCGCGCGGATAGCCGGCCGCCACCTGACGCACCGTCTCCTCAAGGCGAGCTTTGCGCGCCTCGAAGGTTGCGCGATCGAAGTCGCGAATCGACACCTTCAGCGTCGCCTGATTGGCATTGGCGGCCAGATCCGTGAACCAGAAATAGCCCTCGCGCCCGTCGGTGTGTTCCGGAGTATCCTGCTCGTCGAATTGGTTGATGATGTCGTTGGCGATGCGTATCGGGTTGATTAACACGTTTTTCGCCGACATAGGGTGGGCAGTCACCCCCTCGATGCGGATCTCCGCCGACGCCGCGTTGAAATTTTCGTACACCACTTCACCCAGTTCGCAGCAGTCGATGGTGTAGGCGAAATCGACGGGGAAACGCTGCAGATCCAGCGCCTTGGCGCCGCGCAGGCCGATCTCTTCATCCGGCACGAACGCCACCACGATATCGCCGTGGCGATCGGCGACGGCCAGGTTGGCCAGCAGTGTCATCACCACGGTGACCGCCGCCTTGTTGTCGGCGCCCAGCACGCTGGTGCCGTCGCTGAACAGGATCTCTTCGTTTCGGTAGGGTAGGATCTCCGGGTGCTCGGCGACCCGCAGCCAGATGTCTTGCTCGGCGTTCAGGCATAAATCTTCGCCGGTGAAGCGCAGGCGCTGCGGCCGAATCTCGGGCGACAGGCCGACGTCCACGGTGTCGATATGGGTGATGAAGCCGATGCGCGGCGCGCCGGGGTGGGTGCCAGGCTTGCGGGCGGTGACGGTGGCGTGTTCGTCTATCTGCACGTCGGCCAGGCCGAGATGGCGCAGCTCTTCCGCCAGCAGCTGCGCCATCTCATGCTGCCCCGGCGTGCTGGGCAGGGTGGTTGCGGCGGCATTGCTCTGGCTGGTGACCGCCAGGTAGCGGAAGAAACGTTCGGTAAGCTGTTCGGCAATCGGGCTGGTCATCGGAATTCCTCGCGGTTGGCAATCTACCGGTTTTAAAACGAAATCAGCTGTTTGTCCAACGGTGCAATGCGTAAACTGCCAGAATGCGAAGCATCGCGCAGAAACGAAAAATAGCGGTGCAACTAGGAAATAGTCGCAGGTTTCTGCGGCAAAATCGGTGTTAGCTGTGGGCCGGGAAGCGCCTACATAACACTTATCTGTCCCTCAAGGAGAATTCATGCACACCGGTCACGCTCTGCTTATCACTTTACTGTCCCTGGGCATCTCTCACAGCGCCTGGTCGTCTGCCGATACCGGGCACGCCAACAGCAACGCCAACAGCCGCGAAGTGGCCAGCGCGTTAGGCGGCCTGAAGAACAAAACCTACGAGCTGGAGCAGGCGCCGAAGATCCGCGTCGCCAGCTTCAATATCGCCGCCGGCAAGGTCAGCGACATGACCGCCATTGCCAAGGCGATTCGCGCGATGAACGTCGACGTGGTGGCGCTGCAGGAGGTGGATAAACTCACCGCCCGCAGCGGCCGGGTCGATCAGGCGGCGGAGCTGGCGAAGCTGACCGGTATGCAGGCGGTGTTCGGCCGGGCGATCGATTACGATGGCGGCGAATATGGCCTGGCGTTTCTCTCGAAGTATCCGTTGCACGATGCCGTGATCTATCCGCTGCCGTCCGGCCAGCGCGAACAGCGCATCGCCTTCAGCGCCAAGGTTGACGTGCCGGAGTTCCCGGCGCCGATCACCCTGTTCAACGCCCACCTCGATACCAAGGAAGATCCGACGATGCGTCTGGATCAGGTGCGGGAGCTGAACGATCGCGCCATCGAAGTGCGTGGCATCAAGCTGCTGTTCGGCGACATGAACGATGTGCCGGGCAGCGTGACCTGGCTGGAGCTGAGCCGCTATTGGAACGACATCATGCCGAACGGGCAGGACGGCCGCAGCTGGCCGGCAGAAAATGCCGAGATCAAGGTGGATTACCTCTTCACCGGCAACGCGCAGCGCTGGCATCTGGACAGCCTGACGGTGCCGAACGCCAGCGGCGACTGGAACGGCGTGCATTGGCCGGCGGTAAGCGACCACCTGCCGCTGGTGGCGGAGATGCGCCTGACCGAGCAATAAGCGGGTGGGCGTTCCATTGGGGCCGCGCTAAGCCACGGCGATCTGCGCCAGCCGCTCGACGGCGCTGCGGATCTCGCCCGGCGCCAGGGCCGAAAAACCCAGCAGCCAGCCGTCGCGCTGTGCCTGTGCCGTCAGGTATTGCGCCTTCAGCCCGGGCGTGAGGATGCCGAGCCGCTGCGCCCGCTGGCTGAGCGCCGCCTCCTGGCCGGGCGGCAGCCAGACGCTGAGCTGCAGGCCACCGGCGGCGGGAGCGGGCGTGGCGAAGTGGCCGAGTTTTTCGTGTACTTCCGCCAGCAACACATCGCGCCGGCTGCGGTAGAGCTGGCGCATGTAGCGGATATGCGCGGCGAAGTGCCCTTGGCGGATGAATTCGGCGGTGACTGCCTGCATCAGCTGCGCGCTGTGGCCGTCATACACCGTGCGCGCGGTGACGAACGCTTCAACCAGCGCGGGTGGGGCGATCAGGTACGCCAACCGCAGCGAAGGGAACAGCGACTTGGAGAAGGTGCCGAGGTACAGCACCCGGCCACGGCGATCCAGGCCCTGCATCGCCGGTATCGGCAGGCCGTCGTAATGAAACTCGCTGTCGTAATCGTCCTCGATGATCCAGGCCTGATGCCTCTCCGCCAGCGCCAGCAACGCCAATCGGCGTGCCAGGCTGAGCGCTGCGCCGGTTGGATATTGGTGCGAGGGCGTCAGATAAAGCAAACGAGGGTCGGGCAAGGAGGGGTCAGCACACAGGCCGTCGCTGTCCACCGCGACCGGTGTCAGGGCGGCTCCTGCGCTGATAAAGGCGTTTCTTGCCCCGGTGTAACCCGGTTCTTCCATCCAGACGCTGTCGCCGCTGTCCAGCAGCAACGTGGCGATCAGCTGCAGCGCCTGCTGCGAACTGGTCAGCACGATAACCTGGCGAGCATCGCAGATCACGCCGCGCGTTTGGTTGACGTGAGCGGCAATCGCTTCGCGCAGCGGCAAATAACCCTGCGGGTCGCCGTAGCGCAGCAGGCTTTCTCCCTGTAGCCGCAGGCGCTGTGCGGTCAGTTGCTTCCACAAGGCCAGCGGAAACGCACGCAGATCCGGCGAGCCGGCAGCGAAGGCCTGAGGATGCTGCGGATCGCGGCAGCCGCCGGTTTGAACGATCTGTTGGCCGCGCTGCGAAAGGCGCGGTATGCCGGCGCCGGTCGCCGGCGCCGGCGATTTGGCGATGATAATCGCCACAAAGGTGCCCTGGCCGACGCGGCGCTGCAGATATCCCTCCGCCTCCAGCTGACCGTAGGCCGCTTCGACGGTTACCCGCGAGAGGCCCAGATCGCTGGCCAGCACCCGGCTGGAAGGCAGGCGTTGCCCAACGCTCAATGCACCCTGGTGGATGGCCTGCCGCAATGCGCCGCACAGGCGATCGCGCAGCGTGCCGGCGGCGTGGGGCGATTGCTGAAACAATGTGACCAGCGAGTGCCGCATAATGGGCCTTATCACGGTTGGGAAATGGGTATCAATCATAAGACCAAAATGGGGCACTATTGTCATCTGTCTTGATGCACGGGAGTGAGTGGTATGTTGAAAGAATCATTGGTGCTGGCTTTTCCGCCGGCGGCGCCGGAAGAGAGCCAGGCCTACCTGGCGACCAAGCTGAGCCGCTATGCGGATGCCTGGGACGTGGCGGAAGATCTGCGCAATGGCGTGGAAGAGATGGTAGTGATCGACACCCGCGCGGAGGCGCTGTATGCCGCCGGGCATATTCCCGGTGCGCTCAGTTTGCCGCATCGCCTGATGGATGAAGCCGGCACGGCGCAGCTGGATCGCCGAAAAGTGTATGTGACGTACTGCGACGGCATCGGCTGCAACGGTTCCACCAAAGGCGCTTACAAGCTGGCGAAGCTGGGATTCCGGGTGAAGGAGCTGATCGGCGGGCTGGACTTCTGGCTGCGCGACGGCCATCCGTTGGCCATCGGCGAACAGCCGGGATCGTTGCGCGATCGGGCGGCTGTTGCGGACTGCGGCTGCGCCTGAGGCGTTAAAACACCAGCGCTAGCACGACGGCCAGCGCCATCAGCAGCAGGATCAGCGCCACGGCCGGCTTGCTGAGCGCTTTTTGCAGCGGCAGAGGCAGGGCGGCGATCAGCGGGTTGAGCAGCGGCTGCGGATCGACAGGGTGGCTGACGATAGGCTGGGCCTGGCCGGCTTTTTCCAGGCGGCGGGCAAACAGCTGATGAATGGCGTCGTTCATTTGCGGATGCGTCAGCGGCGCATTGGCGCCGCAGTTGAAGCGGGCTTGGCAGTAGTCGTTCATCTGCTGCAGCTCTTGCTCATCCGCCGGCTGTTTGAGCGCCGCCAACAGATTGTTCAGCGTCGGCGCGCTCTGCGGGCTGAGCGCCACCTTCACTTGCAAAAACTGGTTCAGCAGCTGGAAGTGGCGCGCCGGCAGCGGATCGTTGGTTTTCACGCCCGCGAGATCAAACAGCGTTTGCCAGATTTTAGCCGGCGCTTCGCCGGTGGCGGCGCTGAGTTTGGTTATCTGCTGCTGCAGGCTCTGATGCTCTGCGGGCAGCAGCGGGCGATCGCTGGTGGCGGTTTGCTGCGGCTGGGGAATGGCCAGGCCGCCGGTCTGCAACAGATTCAGCACCTGCTGCAACTGCGGCGGGCTCAACTGGCTCAGCACCGTGTGGCCGAACTGCTGGCGAATAAAGTCGCTGACGGCCTGGCGGTTGTTGCCCTGCGGCAGCAATTCGGCCAGCTGTTGCAACAGCTGGCGCCCGGCATGGTTTTGCTGCGCCTGCGTCAGGCGCGTTTGCAGCAGCTGTTCCGCCGGTTGAAAATGGCGCGCGAGCAGTTCGCCGCCGTTGTCGGCGCCGAGATCGTGACGCAGAGATGCCCAGATCTCCGCCGACTTTGCCGGGCTGAGCGCCATGATTTTCACGATCAGCTTTTCCAGCGTCGTGCGCTGCGCCGGAGAGAGGGGCTGATCGTCAGTGGCCGCCGTTTTGCCCGGGGAGGGAGGGCGTTCGCCGGCGATTGGGGTGCCCGGCCCACTCAAAGGTTGCATATCACCAGTCCTTCGCTGTGTATCCCCGCAGAATGCCTGGAGGAGAGAATCATCATCGTACCCGGCGAAAAGCGCAGGCTTACCCTCTATGATACCTGTAAATCGCCGCCATCAATACCGCCGCTCAGACATTTCTTTACCGACAAAACGTTGCTAATCGCGCCCGCGCCGCTAAGATAACCCCAGACCCGAACATGAGGATGGCATGGTTAAACGGCAGCGGATTGCAAAATGGTTTTTATGCCTGGCTTGCCTGGTGGTGCTGACGTGCATGACCCAGCGCATGGCGGGCCTGCATGCGCTGCAGCAAACGCTCGGGATCCCGGCAGCCACCGCCGTTCAGTCCAGTGACACCGCCGCCGAAGCGCAGCCGACGCCCTGTGAGCTGAGCGCCAAGTCATTGCTGGCCGCGCCGCCGGTGATGTTCGAAACCGTACTGTTCGGGCTGGGCCTGCTGCTGGCGCTGTTGGCGCCGACCATCGCCGCGCGCCTGCACATTCCTCCTCCTCGCGCCATTTCACCGCCCACCCTCAGGGTGCACCTTCGATTATGCGTATTCCGTGAATGAGTTAATCGCCCGTTTTTCGCGGTGAATTAATCATTTATGGAGAATTAACATGTTGAAAATTATCAGGCTGGCCTGCGCTTGCCTGTTTATGCTGTGGCTGCCTGCCTTGCAGGCGGCGGACAGCGGCTGGCTGCAAAACCCGGCCAACGATCATGCCAAGGTGCGGCTGCGCGCCGACACGTCACAGCCGGGGGAGACTCGCCTGCTGCTGTCGGTCGAGCTGCAAAAGGGCTGGAAAACCTACTGGCGTTCCCCAGGCGAAGGCGGCATCGCGCCGGCTATCGTCTGGCAGGGCAATCCGCCGCCGGCGACCTGGCACTGGCCGACGCCGCAGCGTTTCGAGGTGGCCGGCATTTCCACCCAGGGCTATCACGATCGGGTCACGCTGCCGATCGTGATGTCAGCCCACGTATCCGGCCCGCTGGCGGGCACCCTGACGCTATCCACCTGCAGCAACGTCTGCATTCTGACCGACTACCCGTTCAGCCTGGATCTGACGACGCCGAACGATCCGCAGTTTAACCACGACTTCGCGCAGGCGATGGGGCAGGTGCCGATCGCCGCCGGGGTGGCGGAGAGCGTCAAGGCCGGTTACCGCAACGGCGAGCTGCAGATCGCCGCCGAACGTGCCGCTGGCTGGCAGCAGCCCTCGCTGTTCTTCGATACGCTGGCGGATGCCGATCTCGGCAAGCCGAAGGTCGAGACCGACGGCGCTCAGCTGTTGGCGCGAGTGCCGGTCAGCGACGGTTGGGGCGATGCGGCGCCGGATCTGCGCGGCAAAACGCTGACGCTGGTGATCGACGACGGCGGCATGGCGCAGCAGATTACGCTGCCGATTGGCGATCCGCTGGCCGCGCCCGCCGGTGCGGCGTTCTCGTTATGGCAGGCGGTATTGATGGCGCTGGCGGGCGGGTTGATCCTCAACCTGATGCCGTGCGTACTGCCGGTGCTGGGCATTAAGCTCGGCTCCGTCCTGCAGGTGGAACGGCGCGATCGGCGCAGCGTGCGTTTGCAGTTCCTGGCGTCGTCGCTGGGTATCGTCGCCTCGTTTATGGCGTTGGCTTTGCTGATGACGTTACTGCGGCTCGGCAACCATGCGCTCGGCTGGGGCATTCAGTTCCAGAATCCGTGGTTTATCGGTTTTATGGTGCTAGTGACGCTGCTGTTCAGCGCCAACCTGTTTGGCCTGTTCCATCTGCGCCTTTCGTCCGATCTGAACACGTCGCTGGCGACCCATAACGGGCACGGTCTGAGCGGCCATTTCTGGCAGGGCGCGTTTGCCACGCTGCTGGCGACGCCGTGCTCGGCGCCGTTTCTCGGCACGGCGGTGGCCTTCGCGCTGGCGGCGTCGCTGCCGGTGCTGTGGGGCATGTTCATCGCGCTCGGCATCGGCATGAGCCTGCCGTGGCTGCTGATCGCCGCCTGGCCATCGCTGGCGCTGCGCTTGCCGCGCCCCGGCCGCTGGATGAATACCGTCAAGCTGGCGATGGGGATGCTGATGCTGGCGTCGTCGCTGTGGTTGCTGAGCCTGTTGAGCAATCATATCGGCGTGCAGGCCACGCTGTGGCTGGGGGCGTTGGCGCTGCTGGCGTTGCTGTTGGCGGTGTGGCGTCAGCAGGGTGCACGGTTGGCGGCCAAGCTGGCGGCGGGCACGTTGGTGCTGGCGGGCGTGGCCTTGCTGGCCGGATCGCTGACCGCCGGCCTGTGGCGCCAGCCGTTGCAGGATCGGGTGCAGTGGCAACCGCTGAGCGAACAGGCGATTGCCGAGGCGCTGGCTCAGCATAAGCGGGTGTTCGTCGACGTGACCGCAGACTGGTGCGTGACCTGTAAAGCCAACAAATTCAATGTGCTGCTGCGCGATGACGTACAGCGCGCGCTGAGCGCCGACGACGTGGTTGCGCTGCGCGGCGACTGGAGCCGCCCGTCGGCCGACATCAGCGCCTTCCTGCAAAAGCGCGGCAGCGTCGCCGTGCCTTTCAACCAAATCTATGGCCCCGGCAGCCCGGACGGCGAGGTGTTATCCCCGCTGTTGACCCGTGACGCCGTGCTGCAAACGCTTTCCCATGCCAAAGGAACCGAACAATGAAAAAGCTACTGATTTTACTGATGATCATCGCCGCCCCAGTGTGGGCCGCCGAGCCTTTCACCCCGGCACAAGAGGCGCGTATCAAAGAGATGATCCGCGAAACGCTGGTGTCCAACCCGGACATTCTGGCGCAGGCGGTGGACGCCTGGCAGCAGCAAACCGCCGGCCAGCAAATCAGCCAGGCTATCAAGCAGAACGCCAAAACGCTGTACCAGGATCCGGCCAGCCCGCGCCTCGGCGCCGCCAACGCCAAACTGACGCTGGTGACCTTTACCGACTATAACTGCCCGTACTGCAAGCGTTTTGATCCGATGCTGGAGAAGATCGTCAAGCAATACCCGGACGTGGCGCTGGTGGTGAAGCTGCTGCCGTTCAAGGGCGAAAGCTCGGTCAGTTCGGCGCGCGTGGCGCTCACCACCTGGCAACAGCACCCGGATCAATTCTGGGCTTTGCACCAGCGGCTGATGGCGAAAAAGGGCTTCCACGACAACGCCAGCATCGCCGCCGCGCAAGAGAAAACCGGCGTCAAGGCGGTGGCGCCCAGCGAACAGAGCATGACCACGCTGCGCACCAATATGGAGCTGGCGGAACAATTGGGCGTGCAGGGGACGCCGGCGACGCTGATCGGCGATCGGATGCTGCCGGGGGCGGTGTCGTATGAAGAGCTGGAAGCGATGGTGAAGCAGCAGCTGGCGAAGGCCACCAATGGCTAAGCTCAAGCGCTGGGGGCGCGAGTTGCTGCTGCTGGCGCTGATCGCGCTGGCGGTGATGACGGTGATGGATTGGCTGAACGCGCCGCAGGCGCCGCCGGCCTTCGATGCTCAGACCCTGACCACGCTGGACGGCGAGAGAGTGTCGTTGGCGCAGCTCAGCCATGAGCGGCCACTGCTGGTTTACTTCTGGGCCAGTTGGTGTGGCGTCTGCCGTTTCACTACGCCGGACGTCGCCCGCTTGCAGGCGGCGGGCGGCAACGTGCTGACCGTCGCGCTGCGCTCGGGCGACGATACCCAGGTGAAACACTGGCTGACACGCAAGCGGCTGGCGCTGCCGGTGGTCAACGATCCGGCCGGTACGCTCTCGGCGCAGTGGCAGATTGGCGTGACGCCGACCTTCGTGGTGGTCTCGCAGGGCAAGGTGGTGCAGAGCACCACCGGCTGGACCAGCTACTGGGGGATGAAGCGGCGGCTGTGGTGGGCCGCACAATAGGATTAAATTAATATTTAATTATTTCAATAGAAATAATTAAAGTGATTTGTGTTCTATTTTGTGCAATCACTTTTGATTGCACAAGTTTTTTTTTGTATTCTATCGTTGTGAAATTATAGTTAAATGTGAGGATGGAATGTTTGGTAAAATAAAGCTTGGCTCTCGTTCTTTATCTAGTTTGAAATTGGATGAGCTCAATCCTAGGCTTATTGGATATAGAAAAAGAGGGAAGATTGGTACCGAGAAAAATATAATATCCACGTTGGTTAATCATTATGATGTTATGAGTCTGTGTAGATCTATATTGCAGAATGGGTTTCAGCCGGATGAAGTGTTAATTGCTATTCCGGACGATTCTGGCTCCTCAAAAAGAATAGTCGTTGAAGGAAATAGAAGGCTATCTGCTTGTAAAATACTGAAAAAACCCGAATTATTAAAGGGGACCAATTATGAAGGTCAAATAAACAGAATAAAGAAACATAAGAACTATTTGTATGTAATTGATACGATAAAGAAGATAAATATTGTTGAGCTTAATAATCGTGCTTCAGCTAGGTCGTACATAGCATCAAAACATACAAAAGAGTCGATAAAAAGATGGAGTGTTTATACGCAGGGTGCATATTATATTGACCTCTTGAATGAATGCAGTTCTGTTCAAGAACTAAGGGGTATGATAAACAACACTGTTTCCATCTCTAGAATAAAAACTGTAATACTTTTTTCTCGTATTGCAGATTATATTGTAGATCTCAATGACTTGTCTCTAGATGAGAAGGCATTAATACTTGAAGATATTGATAATATTAAAGTTGAAGCCATTCTTAGGTTGATGCAACGCTCTGATTTTAAAGAAAAGATAGCGAGGGTAAAAATAGATGATAGGGGAGGGATGGTTTTAAATGGAATCAGTCATGATGCATTTGATGTGATATTGGCCAAATTGGCTAGAGATTCCAATTTTGAAAAAACTCTTACTACACGTCAAGAGAACTCTAAAGAGATGCAAGATTACCTGTTAGAGTTGGAGTCTTTAATATCAAGCTTTGACAAGCCAGATGTTTATTCTGACGAGCCTGGAACTTCAGAGGATATTGACCTTGGGCTTTTTAGTAATGAAGATGATGATAGTGATGATTTGTTAGAAAGTAATAATGATAATAACTCAACGCAACCAAAACCTGACGATGGGAATACAAAAAGAATAAGGGTAAGTTACAAACTTTTGAACAAAAAAACGCTGTTAATTACTGATTATTATAAGCTAAATTCACTCATAGAAGAGGCAAAGAAAATCAATTGCATGACATATAAACATGCCTCTGTGCTACTTAGTCGTACTATTATACAAGTTATGTTGACTATTCATATTAAATCGACGGAGTTACATGATGATTATAAGAAAAATGCAAAACACAAATATTTAGAGCTCGATAGTTTGCTTGAATATTATATTTCTAACACAAGCAAGCTGATCCAGGATGATGTAAAGTTAATAAAAGAAGCAATTAAAAATTTCAAAAACGATGGCAAGAATATTGCGAATTTGGCAACACACAGTGATAAAGATATTCTTACTGAGTTAGAAGTAAAGCATATCCAAGCTAAGCTACAAATTCTTGCTGATCATTTTTTAAAAGTATTTATAGATTCAAAAAATGAAGTTTTAGCTGTATAATGTATAAGGATTTTTAAAAATGGTGATGATTTATGCAGGTATATGAGAAAGAAACATTAGAAATGCTTAATAAACAGTCTATTAGGCGTAGCCTAGGGATGCCTGTCATTCCTTCTGATGTTTCACCATTTCGCTATCCTGGTGGAAAAGGCAAGCTCTCAAAGTTTCTTGCCTTATTTATCATCACAAATCAACTTCAAGGATGTAAATTGGTTGAACCTTTTTGCGGTGGGGCTGGAGGAACTTTGCCTCTGTTGCTTACAGGTTTAGTCGATAAACTTGTTCTTAATGATGCCAACCCAGCTGTTTCTGCTTTTTGGGAGACGCTCAAGCTTAATCCTGACGCTTTAATCAATCGGGTGGAAAAAGAAGAAATAAGCATAAACAGATGGCATCATTGGAGGGAAGTCTATTTTGAGAGAAATAATGTTTCTCAAGAGGAAAAAGGTTTTTCCGCTCTGTTTCTAAATAGAACAAACCGTTCTGGCATGTTTCATGCGGGCCCTATTGGTGGGCGGGCACAATTAGGCGATTATTTACTTAATTGCCGCTTCACTCGCTCAACACTAATTAATCGGATAAAAAAAATTGTAGCTGTATCTGATAAGCTGATAGTCACAAATAAAGATGCTATTGATGCTATATCTCGACTGTCTGCTAATGACTTTATATATGCCGATCCTCCATATGTTAAAGAAGGTAAGAATATTTATAATGCCTTCTGCTTTTCTGAAGTTCAACACCAACGATTTGCTAGCTCTTTGAAGCGAAAAAAAGCACATTGGTTACTTTCCTATGATGACCATCCACTTGTTCATAGGTTTTACTCCAAGTCAGGGATAAACATTATTGAGTTAGGATATGCCATCAATAAAGCTCGAGTTGGTCAAGAGCTTTTAATAGCATCTGCAAATTTAAGACAGCCTATTATTGCCAATGTGTCGAGCTTTGATAAAACCACAATGGATAATAATGATGTATTGCTACATCGAGCTGAAGGTAAAACCTAGCAATATTAAATCAAAGTTTTTATTAAAGTGATTTTAATATTTTATTTCACTACTTTAACACCTCCTCAATCGCCCGGCACAGCCGGGCGATACCTTCTTCAATCTGCGGCGGTGAGTTGGCGGCGAAGTTCAGCCGCAGGCCGTGCGCGCCCAGCTGTTCCTGCGCATAAAAGCATTCGCCACGTGCGAAAGTCACTCCGTATCGCCAGGCGACCGGCATCAGCTCGGCGGTGGTCACCGCCGCCGGCAGCGTCAGCCAGATAAACAAACCTCCCTGCGGCGTTTCAAAGCGGCACCCCGGTGGTAGCCGCCGTTGCAAGGCATCAATCATCACCTCGAGATGGCGGCGGTAGACGCGCCCGGCGCGCCGCAGCTGCTTGTCGTAACGGCCGACGGTGACGAACGCGTCCAGCGCTCGCTGGATCAGGCTGGAACTGGTGAAGCTGTCGACGTGTTTCAATCGTGCGAAACGCTGATAATGTTCGCTGTCCGCCACCAGATAGCCGATGCGCATGCTGGGCAGCAGCATTTTGGAGAAGGTGCTGACGTAGATCACCGCGCCCGGCGGCGCCAGCGCGCGCAGCGACGGCAGCTGTTTGCCCTGATAACGCAGATCGCCGACGAAATCGTCTTCCAGGATCACCACGCCGGCCTGTTGGGCGATCGCCAGCAGGCGTCGCCGCCGTGCTTCACTCAGGCAACGGCCGGTCGGGTTGTGGAAATTGGGGATGGTGTAGATCAGTTTAGGGCGGTGGCGCGCCAGCAGCTCGGGCAACCGCTCGACCAGCATACCGTGGCGGTCGCCCGGTACGGTGACGATATTGACGCGGTGCTGGCGCAGCAGGCCCAGCGCTTCGGCGTAGGTCGGCTCTTCGACGATCACCGTATCGCCCGGCGCCAGCAGGCTTTGCACCACCAGACTGATGGCGTGCTGCGAACCGTTGGTGATCAGCACCTGTTCCGCCTGCGTGGGGATGCCCTGTGCGCTGAGTATGCGGCTCAGCGTATCGCGCAGCGGGTAGTAGCCGCAGTATTCCCCGTAGCTGAAGGCCTCTTCCGCATGGCGGCTGAGCACCGACAGCAGCACTTTGCGAAACGCCTCCAGCGGAAACACCTTAGGGCTGCCGACGCCGGCGGCGAAGTTGATCAGCCCCTCCGGCAGCGGGGCGTCGGCGTAGCCGTCCAGCCGCGAGGTGAGGGTGGTGAAGCTCTCCAGCGGGAATGGGGCATCGCTGCTCGGCCGGGCCGGGCGCGCCTGCGCTTGCGGGTGCGCGACATAGGCGCCGCTGCCGCGCCGCTGATGCAAAAAGCCCTTGGCCGACAGTTCGGCGTAGGCGTTATCCACCGTTAAACGGCTGACCGCCAGCTCGGCCGCCAGCGTGCGCGTCGAGGGCAGTTTGTCACCATCGACGAACACGCCGGTGAGGATGGCGCGCCGCAGCGCTTCTTCGATCTGTAAATAGAGCGGAACGTCCTGCTCGCGATCCAACGGGATATGCATGCGAAATTGGCCCGGTTATGGAGAGTGATTTTTACTATACCCCATGTCAACAGGGCTTCAAGCGCAGAAAAGTGGCCTGCATGACAACACCGCAAAGTGGCTATAGTGAGAAAAAATGGCTGCGTTACACTCTGTGCTTGAGCATTTACGTCGCCATTTCTCCGAGGATCTCATGTCATTACCGTCAGGCGTTTCCGCCCGGCCGGCGCTGCCCGGCGCGCGCCTTTTTCAGGGCAGCAGCCAGGGTTACGTCATCGCCATTATCAGCGCCATGCTGCTGGCCTTTACCGCCATCATCATCCGCGCGCTGACCGAGTACTACCACCTGCCGACCTTCGTGCTGGCGTTCTGGCGTGCGGCGCTGGTGGCGCTGGTGCTGTTGCCGCTGCTGTTGCTGGTGAAACCGCAGTGGGCGCGCCTGCGCCGTGAACAGGTGGTGTTCTACGCGCTTTACGGGCTGCTGCTGGCACTGTTCAACAGCCTGTGGACACTGTCGGTGGCGCTGAACGGCGCGTCGGTGGCGACCATTCTGACCTACTGCTCGGTGGGATTTACCGTGTTCCTCGGCTGGGTGATGTACAGCGAACGCCTGACGCTGCGCCAATTGCTGGTGATCGCCATCAGCCTGGGCGGTTGCTTCCTGGTCAGCAACGGCGACAGCATGGGGAACAGCCACTTCGATCTGCTGGGGCTGCTGGTCGGGATGTTGTCGGGCATCGGCTATACCCTGTATACCCTCGGCGGGCGGGTGGCCAGCGAACGCGGCTATCCGGTGTGGAACACTATCCTGTATGTGTTCGGTTTTTCGGCGCTGTACCAGTTGGCGTTCAACGCGGCGCTGACGGCGTTCCCGCTGGCGGCGTTCCACGGCATGGCCGGCTCTCTGTGGTTCCTGTCGTACGGTGCGCAGGGCATTCAGTGGAGCGGCTGGCTGTTGTTGCTGGCGCTGGCCGCCGGGCCGACGCTGCTGGGCTTCGGGCTGTACAATATCAGCCTGAAAACGCTGCCGCTGGCGGTGGCCAACCTGATCCTGTCGCTGGAGCTGGTGTTCACCGCGGTGATCGCTTATTTCCTGCTGGGGGAAAGCATGAATCAGCTGCAGCTGCTGGGCAGCGCGCTGGTGATGGGCGGGGTGCTGCTGTTGAAAAGCAAGACCGCCGAGGCGTGATCGGCTACCATTACGCCTCGCAAGAGAGGCCGTCATGATGAATAACCCGAGATTGAAGCGAGCGCTTATCGCTTGAATGGCCGTGTTGAGTGAACGACAACACGGCCACAGACATTCCGTTCCGTGGCTTTTATTCCCGTAACAAGAGAATACGCCATGTCCGAAAAACACTGGTCCAACACCGAGCTGCTGCATCAGACGGTGACCAATCCGAATATTATCGTCAAAGGCACCCACAGCTACTACAGCGACTGTTGGGATAACAGCTTCGAACGCTCGGCGGTGCGTTATCTGCATGGCGACGCGGTCAGCCGGCAATGGCAGCCGCTGGGCGAAATAGACCGCCTGTTGATCGGCGATTATGTGTGCATCGCAGCCGAAGCGGTGATCCTGATGGGCGGCAATCACACCCATCGCATCGACTGGCTGAGCCTGTATCCGTTTATGGCAACCATCAAGCAGGCGTACCGCCCCAAAGGCGATACGCGACTGGGCGATGGTTGCTGGATCGGCATGCGGGCGATGCTGATGCCAGGGGTATCGATAGGAGAGGGGGCGATCGTCGCCGCCGGCAGCGTGGTGGCCGGCGATGTTGAGCCTTATGCCATCGTTGGCGGTAATCCCGCGCGGTTTATCCGTTGGCGGTTCGCGCCGGAGGTCATTGCGCGGTTGCTTGCCTTACGCCTCTATGACTTGTCCGAGGCGGACTTTGCGGTGATTCAACCGCTGCTCGCCGATGACGATATCGATGCGTTGGAAAGGGGCATTGCGACCTTGCGTCGTTAAACATAACGGGCGGAGGATCCCCGCCCGTTTCGCGTTACTCGGCTTTGACCTCGGCCGCCGGTTGGCGGCGTTTGCGCATCAGGCGCAGCAGCGGCGGCAGCGCCAGTACCGCAACCGCCAGTACCAGCAGCGTTTGCGCGATGCTGCTGCTCCACAGAATGCCGAACTCGCCGTTGCTGATCGACAGCGCGCGCCGCAGATTTTGCTCCAGCATCTCACCCAGCACGAAGCCCAGAATCAGCGGCGACATCGGGAAGTGCATTTTGCGCAGGATGTAGCCGAACACGCCCAACCCGACCATCAGCAGCAGGTCGAAGGTGGTGCTGTGTACCGCATAAACCCCCACCGCCGAAACCGCGGCGATCGCCGGCACCAGGAACCACAGCGGGATGGTCAGCATGCGGGTGAACAGGCCGACCAGCGGCAGGTTCATGATCAGCAAAATGACGTTGGCGATCAGCAGCGCGGCGATCAGCCCCCAGACGATATCCGGCTGTTCGGTGAACATCGCCGGGCCGGGGGTGATGTTGTACAGCGTCAGCGCACCCATCATCACCGCTGTGGTGCCGGAGCCCGGCACCCCCAGCGTCAGCATCGGAATGAACGAACCGCAGGCCGAGGCGTTGTTGGCCGCTTCCGGCGCCGCTACGCCGCGGATGTCACCCTTGCCGAAGGTGTCGCTGTTGCCGCTGATTTTCTTCTCGGTCATGTAGGTCAGCGCACTGGCGATAGTGGCGCCGGCGCCCGGCAGAATGCCGACGAAGAAGCCGATCACCGACGAACGCAGGGTTGGGCCTGCGCACTGCGCCGCCTCTTTGCGGTTGAACAGCAACCGGCCGGTTTTACGCACCAGTTTTTGCCCGGCGCTGGTGCTTTCCAGCATCAGCAGGATTTCGCTGACCGAGAACAGGCCGATCACCACCACGATAAACTGCACGCCGTCGGAGAGGTGCACGCTGTCGAAGGTAAAGCGGTAAACGCCGGTGTTGGCGTCGACGCCCACCGTCGCCAGTCCCAGGCCGATCAGCGCCGCCAGCAGCGATTTCAGCGGGTTCTGGCTCATCATGCTGCCGAGGCAGGCGATGGCGAACACCATCAGGGCGAAATACTCCGCCGGGCCGAAGGCCAACGACCAGCGGGCCAACAGCGGCGCGAACAGGATGATGCCGCCGATGGCGATCATCGATCCGACGAACGAGCTGACCGCCGAGATGGACAGCGCCACGCCGGCGCGCCCCTGCTGCGCCATCGGGTAGCCGTCCAGCGCGGTCATGATCGCCGCCGCGTCGCCCGGTACGTTGAGCAGAATCGACGAGATGCGTCCGCCGTACTCGCAGCCGATATACACCGTCGCCAGCAGGATCAGCGCCGATTCGGCCGGCAGCTTGAGGGCAAACGCCAACGGCAGCAGGATCGCCACGCCGTTGATCGGCCCGAGGCCCGGCAGCAGGCCGACGATGGTGCCGACGAAGCAGCCTATCAGGGCGATAATCAGGTTCTGCGGCACCAGCGCCACTTCGAACCCTTGAGTCAAATACATCCAGGTATCCATCATCGCTCCCGTTAGCTCAGCCAGGTGCCGAGCGGCAGTGTGACATCGAGAAGTTGGTCAAAGGCGTAATACAGCGCTGCGCCCATGACGACGCCGGAGATGGCCGCCGCCGGCAGGCTGGCCTGAAACAGCAGGCCGATGCTGAACGTCAGCAGCGCGGTGGCCAGCGGAAAGCCCAGCCATTCAAAGCCCCAGGCATACAGCACCAGGGTGATCACCAATACCAGCAGCCGTTGCAGCACCTTGTGATGCGGCCACTCCACCGCCTGCGGGCGGCGCAGCAGCAGCAGGGCCGCGCACAGCGCCATCAGGCTGAGGATCGCCAGCGGGAACGGGCGCGGCCCCAGCGGTTCATAGCTGTATTCGCTTTGGATGCCCCAGCCGATGAACAGCCCACCGATGCACAGCAGCAGCCAGAAGCCGGCAAAAATACGATCGCTCATGGTTTTCCCCTGCGGTTATTTGGCCAGGCCGAACACTTTTGCCTGCTCACGGTATTGAGCAACCTGATTCTTCACGTAGGCGTCCAGCTCTTTGCCGGTCATGTTGAATTCGAACAGGCCGCGCAGATCGCGCTGCTGCTTGAATTCGTCGGTCGCCATCATTTTCTGGAAGGTGTCAATCCACCACTGATACTCTTCATCGCTGACTTTCGGCCCGACGTAGAAGCCGCGAATGATCGGCCACACCAGGCTGTATCCCTGCTCTTTGGCGGTCGGAATGTCGGCCAGTTGGCCCGGCAAACGTTGCTCGGCATACACCGCCAGCACGCGGATCTTGTCGCCCTGCAAATAAGGCACCATCTCGCTCAGGTCACCGGAAACCGCCTGGATATGGTTGCCCAGCAGCGCGGTGACCGGTTCGCCGCCGCCTTCGAACGCCACGTAGCGCATCTTGCGCGGATCCACACCGACTTCGCGTGCCAGCAGCGCGGTTTTCATCCAATCCTGGCTGCCGATGGAGGCGCCGGCGCCGAACACCACGCTATTGGGATCTTTTTGGAAGGCGTCCATCAGGTCTTTCAGGGTTTTGTATGGCGAGTCGGCGCGCACCGCGATCATGCCGTAGTCGGTACCGACCGCCGCCAGCCATTTGACGTCGTCCACGTTATAGCGGCCGAACTTGCCCTGGGCCAGGTTGAGCAGCGAGCCGCCGGAGAAGGCCACCACGGTGCCGAACTCCGCCGGGCGCTGCGCGACGATGGCGTTGTAGGCCACCGCGCCGACGCCGCCGGGCATATAGGTGACGCGCATCGGCTTATCGATGGCCTTGGTGTCCTGCAGCGACACCTGAATCAGCTTGCAGGTCAGATCGAAGCCGCCACCGGGCTTGGCCGGCGCGATGCATTCGGTGCGTTTGGGCGCTTCCACGGCAAAGGCCTGATTGGCCGCCAGCAGCAGGGCGGCGGCGGTAAAGGTACGGGTCATTATTTTTTTCATTGTGGCTTGCCCTCGGTATTGTTCTGGTTATGAATCCCGCCAGGTGCGGTTGCAGAATTGTTAAAACAACAACCTTTCATTTACCTTTCAGCGGACGGAAAAGTTTCCAGTCTGTGATTGGGGTCGCTCGTTGCGAGCGAATGGCGGGGGCGCTACCATAGAAATGAAGGCAAGAACAGGGCGCAAAACCGGCCAAAATACTGCGTAATATCAGGTTTGCCGTTCTGCTTCTGCGATAAAATCATGATCAGTGAAATGAATAGAGACGCAGCAATATGTTTTTGTTAGGGAAATTGTTTGGTGGCAGGGACAGCGCCAAAGTGTGCGCGATTAAACGGCTGCCGGAGGTCTATGCGGAGATGACCGGTGAAAGCGGGCAGTGCCGTTTGAAGCGACTGCGTGCTGATATTGGCGTATTTGAGCTGCATTTCGTCAATGCCGACGGTGAAAAGTATGCCTGCCAGATGACCGCCTGCGTGACCGGCATCGATCTGGTGTTTGCCGCCAACAATCGCTCCGTGCTGGTTTCTTCGCCGTTTACCGCCGACAAGCTGCGCCCGGTGCTGGACATTGCCGTTGCCGATAGCCCCATTCCGCTGATCTGATACCGTCCTGCGATCGTCCCCCATACGCATATACGCATAATTGTGTGCCAGCTCCCAAAACGGGCGGCGCGGCGCTCTTTTATCCCCTTATTTTCCATGCCATTCTCTGTTATCAGCCTGTTAACGGACGCCGTGTCGGCGCCAGGTTGTTCAGGTAAATCAATGGAATGGGAACATGCGACTGTTATTGGTTGAAGATCACCCCGAGCTGTCTCACTGGTTGCAAAAGGCGCTGACCGGCGCCGGGTTTGCCGTCGACGTCGCCCCGGACGGCGTGGCCGCCGATCATCTGTTGCTCAACGAACGCTATGCGTTGGCGGTGCTGGATGTGGCGCTGCCGCGTTTGAACGGCCTGGATTTGCTGGCGCGCCTGCGCAAGCGCGGGCAGGATCTGCCTGTGCTGCTGCTGACGGCGCGCACCGACGTGGCCGATCGGGTAAAGGGCCTGAATCTGGGGGCGGACGATTATCTCACCAAGCCGTTCGAATTGGACGAGCTGGAAGCGCGTATTCGGGCGCTGCTGCGCCGCAGCGTCGGCGCCGCGCAGCCGGCGTTGCAGTATGGCGCGTTGACCTATCACGACGAAGGCTATTTCCTGTTGGAGGGCAAGCCGCTGGCGCTGACGCCGCGCGAACTGGCGGTGTTGACCGCGTTGATGCACCGGCGCGGCCGCCCGGTGGCCAAGCAGCAGCTGTTCGAGCAGGTGTTTACGCTGTCCGACGAGGCCAATCCGGAGAGCATCGAGCTTTACGTGCATCGTTTGCGGAAAAAGCTGCAGGGCAGCGACGTGGCAATCATCACGCTGCGCGGTCTGGGTTACAGCCTGGAGCGGTGCAATGCGGTGGTTTAACGCGCCGCGTTCGTTGTTCTATCAACTGCTGCTGTTTTTTGGCCTGCCGCTGGTGGCGTTGGGCGGTATCTCGATCTACACCCACTATTTCAGCGCCATGAGCGCCGCCACCCTGGCTTACGATCGCACGCTGCTGGCGTCGGCGCGCACCGTGGCGGAGCGGCTGGTGGTGCGCGAAGGCAAGCTGGCGGTCGATGTGCCCTATGTGGTGCTCGACAGCTTCGAGCGCAACATGAACGATCAGTTGTATTACGAGGTGATTTCGCCGCAGGGAAAAAGCATCTCGGGCTATGACGATTTGCCGTCGTTGCCGCCCCATATCCCGCGTTCCACGCTCTACCCGGCGCTGGTGCATTTTTACGATGCGGAATACCTCGGCCGGCCGATCCGCGTGGCGGCGCTGTTTCAACCGATCAACGAGTCGGGCGTGAGCGGCATGGCGACCATTTTGGTGGCAGAAACCCTGGAGTCGCGCCGTTACCTGGCGCGGCAGATGATGATCGCGGCGCTGCTGAGCCAGGGCACGGTGGTGGTGTTGACCCTGATCCTGGCGTTCGCGCTGCTCAAGCGGGTGTTGAAGCCGATGCGTAAACTCTCCGGCATCATGTTGAGGCGCGATCCGGGCGAATTGACGCCCTTGCCGCGGGTATTGCCGTGGTCGGAGATGCAGCCGTTGCTGGTGGCGTTCAATCGCTACATCGAACGGTTGCGGCTGATGGTGGCGCGCCAGGAGCGTTTCAGCGCCGACGCTTCGCACCAACTGCGCACGCCGCTGGCGGTGTTGAAGACCCAGGTTGGGGTCGCGTTGGCCAGTGACCGGCCGCAGCAGTGGCGCGAAAGTCTGCAGGCGATGAGCGCGACGCTGGATAATACCGTGGCGCTGACCGACCGCCTGCTGCATCTCTCACGCCTGAAGGCCAGCGAGCACCAGGCCGAGCGCCAGCTGCAGCCGGTCAATCTGGCGCAGGTGCTGCGCGACGCCTGCTTTTCCCGCTTGCCGCAGGCGCGCAGTAAACAGATCGATCTCGGGTTTGAAGGTGAGGCGGTGTGCCAGGTGGCAGGGGAACCGCTGCTGTTGGCCGAGCTGTGCGCCAACCTGCTGGACAACGCGCTGAAATACACGCCGCGTCAGGGCGTGGTCACCGCCCGCCTCACTCAGGATAAGGCGGCGGGGGAAGGTGTGCTGGAGATAGAAGACAGCGGCCCCGGCATTGCTTTGCAGGACAAGGCGCTGGCGCTGCAGCCGTTTCACCGGCTGGACAACGTGGGCGATCAGCCGGGCGCCGGCCTGGGGCTGGCGCTGGTGAAGGATATCACCGCGTATCACGGCACCCGCCCGGAGCTGTTGAGCTCCGCCGCGCTGGGCGGCCTGTTGGTGCGGGTGCGTTTCAGGCTGCTGCCTTAAGCCTGTTCTTTGCAGGATTCGACGTCGGCCGCCGGGGCCTTGGCTTTACGCGTCAGCGGCGTGCGCAGCCGCTGCGACAGGATCACGCCCAGCAAGGTGATGCCGCCGCCGATCAGGTGGTAACCGTGCAGTTGCTCATGCAGGAACAGCACGGCGATAGCGGCGGTAAACACCGGCGCCAGGTTCATGAAGATCGAGGCGGTGTTGGCGCCCAGACGCATCACGCCCTGGATCCACAGGAACGGAGCGATAATCGAAGCCGGAATGCCGGCGAACAGCACCAGCGGCAGGTTATGGCCGTTCAAGCCGACATCCTCCGCCATCAGGAAATTAGGCAGCAGCAACAGCACGCCGAACAGGATCTGCACGTACAGCGATTGCCAGTTCGGTAGCGCGATAGCCCAGCGTTTGGTCAATACGCCATACAGCGCGTAAGAGGCGGTGGCGAGCAGCATCATCAATTCCCCCTTGCCGATACCGTGCTGCAGCAGCACGCCGGGCTGACCGCCGCTGACCAGCCAGATCAAGCCGCAGAAGGAGAGTATGCTGCCGAGCAGCACGCCGACGGTCGGCGCAATGCGCAGCAGTACGATGCTGATCAGGATGGTCAGCAGCGGGATCAGCGACACGATGATGCCCATAAACAGCGCGCTGACGCTGTGCGCCGCGTAATAGGCCAGGCTTTGGTACAGCACCATGCCCAGCAAACCGAGGATCATCAGCTTCCACCAGTTGGCGCGCACCTGCGCCCAGTTGCGCAGCACGCCCGGCAGCACGAACGGCGTCAGGGCAATCAGCGCCAGCAGCCAGCGGTAGAGCGAGATGGCCGCCGGATCGATGGCGGTGGCGGAGAGTTTACTGACGACGGCGTTAATCGACCATATCAGCACGGCCAACAGCGGGAAGAGCATATTCATGATAATTATTCTCAATAACGTCCAACATGCTGGCTAGTCTACGCGTGTCCGGTTTATCATATATAGCGATATTCAGACAAAAATCGGCGTAAACAAGACAAATCACGGGACGAAACCATGCCAGAAATCCGCCATTTCCCCGAGTCGCTGATCCCGGCGCCGAAGCCGGTGCAGTTCCGCTGCGAGGAGTTCAACGCGCGCACCGAATTCCAGCCGCACAGCCACACCTGGGGCCAGTTGATGTGGGTCAAAGCCGGGGTGATGGTGCTGCGTATCGGCGGGCAGCGCTTTCTGGCGCCGCCGGAGTTCGTGCTGTGGGCGCCGGCCGGCATCGAACACTCCTGCTATAACCAGCGGCTGGCGCAGTGCCGCATGGTGGACATCACGCCGGCGCTGTGTGCCGGCATGCCGGCCGACCCTTGTCTGGTGAGCGTGACACCAATCTTCCGCGCCATCGCCGAGGATTTCTATGCGCGCAAGCAGTACATTCCGCAGGCGGAGGAGGATTTGCGCCTGTGTCAGGTGTTGATCGATCAGCTGCGCCTGTCGCCGCGCCAGCAAACCTATCTGCCGTCGTCGGACGACAAGTTTTTGGCGCCGGTGCTGGAAGCGCTGGAGCATTGCCCGGCGGACAACACCTCGCTGGCGGCGTGGGCGGCTCGGGTTTACACCACCGAGCGCACGCTGTCGCGCCGCTGCCAACAGGATCTGGGCATGTCGTTCAGCGAATGGCGCCAGCGCCTGCGTTTTCTGCACGCCGTGTCGCTGCTCGAGCAGGGCAAGACCGTGCAGGACGTGGCGCTGGACGTCGGCTACAGCTCCGCGTCGGCGTTTATCGTCATGTTCCAGCAGATCGCCGGCACCACCCCTGAGCGCTTTCGCCGTGCCTGATTCAGTGGCACACTATTTCGCAGACAAATAGCCGTAAACCGTCGGAGAACGCAGTGAAGATTCTGGTTGATGAAAATATGCCGTACGCGGCCGAGCTGTTCAGCCGCCTGGGCGACGTGCAGGCGGTGCCGGGTCGCCCGATCCCGCGCGAGGCGCTGGCAGATGCCGATGCGCTGATGGTGCGTTCGGTCACCAAGGTCAATGAAGCCTTGTTGGCCGGCAGCCGCATCGGTTTTGTCGGCACCGCCACCGCCGGCACCGATCACGTCGATGACGCCTGGCTGCAAGGGCAGGGCATCGGATTTTCCGCCGCGCCGGGCTGCAACGCCATCGCGGTGGTCGAGTATGTGTTCTCCGCCTTGATGCTGCTGGCCGAACGCGATGGCTTCCATCTGCGGGATAAAACCGTCGGCATCGTCGGCGTGGGCAACGTCGGTTCGCGCCTGGACGCGCGCCTCAAAGCGTTGGGCGTGCGCACGCTGCTGTGCGATCCGCCGCGCGCCGATCGCGGCGACGCCGGGGAGTTTTGGCCATTGGCGAAGCTGGTAGCCGAGGCCGACGTGCTGACCTTCCATACGCCGCTGAATAAATCCGGCCAATACCATTCGCTGCATCTGGCGGACGCCGAGCTGTTGGCGGCGCTGCCGGACAACCGCATTCTGATCAACGCCTGCCGCGGGCCGGTGGTGGATAACGCCGCACTGCTGCAGGCGCTGGAAAAAGGCAAAAAGCTGAGCACGGTGCTGGACGTGTGGGAACCGGAGCCGGACCTCTCCTTGCCGCTGCTGGCGCGGGTGGATATCGGCACTGCGCACATCGCCGGGTATACGCTGGAAGGCAAGGCGCGCGGCACCACTCAGGTGTTCGAAGCGTTCAGCCGCCATCTGGGACAGCCGCAGCAGGTGGCGCTGGCCTCGCTGCTGCCGGTGCCGGAGTTCAGCCAGATCCGCCTCAACGGGCCGCTGGATGAAGCGCGGTTAAAACGATTGATGCACTTGGTGTATGATGTGCGCCGCGATGATGCGCCGCTGCGCAAAGTCGCCGGGCAACCGGGCGAATTCGATCGCCTGCGCAAGCACTACCAGGAACGCCGCGAGTGGTCTTCGCTGGCCGTGCAATGCGATGACAGCGCCAGCGCCGAGCTGCTCGGCAAGCTGGGCTTCAGCGTGGCGTAGCGCATAAGGTTGTCTTAAGCCAACGCCGCTACAGTGAGCGGCAAAGATTATCGGGCGGTGGCTGCACTGCCCGTCTGCATTTATGAATGAAATACTCTGGAGAAAACCCGATGTCTGACGGCTGGAATATCGCGCTGCTCGGCGCCACTGGCGCGGTAGGTGAAGCGTTGCTGGAATTGTTGCAGGAACGCCAGTTCCCGGTGGGTGAGCTCTATCCTCTGGCAAGCGAACGCGGCGCGGGCGCCAATGTGCGCTTCAACGGCAAGTCTCTTCTGGTGCAAAACGCCGAAGAGTTCGACTGGTCGCAGGCCCAGCTGGCCTTCTTCGTCGCCGGCAGCGAAGCTTCCGCGCGCTATGCCGAAGAAGCCGGCAACATGGGCTGCCTGGTGATCGACACCAGCGGCCTGTTCGCCATGGAGCCGGATGTGCCGCTGGTGGTGCCGGGCGTCAACCCGCAGGTGCTGGCGGATTACCGCAACCGCAATATCGTGGCGGTGGCCGACAGCATGGTCAGCCAGCTGCTGACGGCGATCAAACCGCTGACCGAACAGGCGGGGCTGTCGCGTCTGCATGTCACCACGCTGATGTCGGTATCGTCGCGCGGCAAGGCGGCGGTGGACGATTTGGCAGGCCAGAGCGCGCGCCTGCTGAACGGTATTCCGGCCGAAGAAGGCATTTTCGGTAAGCAGCTGGCGTTCAACCTGTTGCCGCTGATTGCCGACGAGCAGGGCAGCGTGCGCGAAGAACGCCTGATCGTCGATCAGGTGCGCAAGGTGTTGCAGGATGAAGGGCTGCCGATTTCGGTGAGCTGCGTTCAGTCGCCGGTGTTTTACGGCCACGCGCAGGTGGTGCACCTGGAAGCGCTGCGCCCGCTGTCCGCCGAAGAGGCGCGCAGCGAACTCGAAGAGGTTGAAGACATTCAACTGAGCGAAGAGGACGATTACCCGACTCAGGTCACCGATGCCTCCGGCAGCGATGCGCTCAGCATCGGTTGTCTGCGTAACGATTACGGTATCCCCGAGCTGCTCCAGTTCTGGACGGTGGCGGACAACGTGCGCTTCGGCGGCGCGTTGATGGCTGTCGAAACCGCCGAGCGTCTGGTGCAGGAGCAGATGTACTGATGTCTGAGGTGGTCTCGCCCGCTCAGCCGACGCTGAAGATCGCGCTGGGCATCGAATATGACGGCAGCCGGTACTACGGCTGGCAGCGGCAGCAAGAAGTGGCCAGCGTGCAGCAACGCCTGGAGCAGGCGTTGAGCAAGGTGGCGGATGCGCCGATTACCGTGCTGTGCGCCGGGCGTACCGACGCCGGGGTGCACGCTACCGGGCAGGTGGTGCATTTCGAAACCTCCGCGCGCCGCAAGGACGCCGCCTGGACGATGGGGGTAAACACCCATCTGCCGCCGGATATCGCGGTGCGTTGGGTGAGCCCCGTCGCCGACGATTTTCACGCGCGTTTCAGCGCCATCGCGCGCCGCTACCGCTATATTATTTTCAACCATCGCTACCGGCCGGCGGTGCTGCAACAGGGAGTGACGCATTTTTATCACCCGCTGGACGCCGATCGCATGCATCGGGCGGCGCAGGCGCTGCTGGGCGAGAACGACTTCACTTCGTTCCGCGCGGTGCAGTGTCAGTCGCGCACCCCGTGGCGCTGCGTAAAACACGTTAAGGTTACGCGCTACGGCGAATATATTGTGGTAGATATCAAGGCGAATGCCTTTGTGCATCACATGGTTCGCAACATCGTCGGCAGCCTGATGGAGATCGGCTGCGGCAATCAGGATGAGAACTGGATGGCCGAGTTGCTGGCGCTGAAAGATCGCAATCTGGCGGCGGCGACGGCGCGAGCCGAGGGGCTGTATCTGGTTGCCGTGGATTATCCCGACCACTTTGGTCTACCGCGGCCGCCGATGGGGCCGCTGTTTTTGCCCGACGATTAAACGCCGGCACGCCTGAAAGCGTCGCTCCCTTGTGCTTCTGCCGGGTGATTGAAACACCCGGTATCAATGAGAGAATTTATGGACATCATCAAGTTTATTATTGATTTCATTCTGCATATTGATGTGCATCTGGCCGAACTGGTCGCACAATACGGCATGTGGGTCTACGCTATTCTGTTCCTGATCCTGTTTTGCGAAACCGGTCTGGTGGTGACGCCGTTCCTGCCGGGGGATTCTTTGCTGTTTGTCGCCGGCGCGCTGGCGGCGTTGCCGACCAACGATCTGAACGTGCACACCATGGTGGCGTTGATGGTGGTGGCGGCGATCCTCGGTGATGCGGTGAACTACACTATCGGGCGGTTGTTCGGCGAGAAGCTGTTCAGCAACCCGAATTCGAAAATTTTCCGCCGTAGCTATCTGGACAAGACGCACCAGTTCTATGAGAAGCACGGCGGGAAAACGATCATTCTGGCGCGATTCGTGCCGATCGTGCGTACTTTTGCGCCGTTCGTCGCCGGTATGGGGCATATGTCCTATCGCCACTTCGCCGCCTATAACGTGATTGGCGCACTGGTTTGGGTGCTGCTCTTCACTTATGCTGGCTACCTGTTCGGCGATCTGCCGGTGGTGCAGGAGAACCTGAAACTGTTGATCGTCGGGATCATCATCGTTTCGATTCTGCCGGGCGTGATTGAAATTTGGCGCCACAAGCGCGCGGCCGCCCGCCAGCAAAAACAGTAAAAACATCGCTTAACCTGTCGGTTCGACCAGTTTTTTGTCCACAGCGTCGGGCCGATATGGTTTAATGAGCGACATTATGGTCTGTTCCTGCGAACAACCCTGAAGCCGATGCCTCAGTCGCCGCGCTTGCCGCGCCGCGAACGGGCATTTTTTCATTGGGGTGTTTTCGGGGGGATTGTTAAAGCATGAACAGCGGACTGGCGTGTGCCAGGTTCAAACAGAAAGGTCATCGATGAGCTGGATTGAACGAATTCTTAACAAGAGCAATATCACACAAACCCGTAAGGCGAGCATTCCTGAAGGGGTCTGGACCAAATGCGACAGCTGCGGCCAGGTTCTCTACCGCGCCGAGCTGGAGCGTAATCTGGAAGTGTGTCCGAAGTGCGACCACCACATGCGTATGGGCGCGCGCGCGCGTCTGCATACCCTGCTGGACGAAGGCAGCGAAGTGGAGCTGGGCAGCGATCTGGAGCCGAAGGACGTTCTGAAATTCAAGGATTCCAAGCGCTATAAAGATCGTCTGGTCGCCGCACAGAAAGCGACCGGCGAGAAAGACGCGCTGGTAGTGATGAAGGGCACGCTGTACGGCATGCCGATCGTCGCTGCGTCCTTCGAATTCGCCTTCATCGGCGGCTCGATGTCTTCCGTGGTCGGCGCGCGTTTCGTGCGTGCGGTTGAGCAGGCGCTGGAGGACAACTGTCCGCTGGTGTGCTTCTCCGCCAGCGGCGGCGCGCGCATGCAGGAAGCGCTGATGTCGCTGATGCAGATGGCGAAAACCAGCGCGGCGTTGGCCAAAATGCAGGAGCGCGGCTTGCCGTACATCTCCGTGCTGACCGACCCGACCATGGGCGGCGTCTCCGCCAGCCTGGCGATGCTGGGCGACATCAACATCGCCGAGCCGAAAGCGCTGATCGGTTTTGCCGGCCCGCGCGTCATCGAGCAGACCGTGCGCGAGAAACTGCCGCCGGGCTTCCAGCGCAGCGAGTTCCTGATCGAAAAAGGCGCGATCGACATGATCGTTCGCCGTCCGGAAATGCGCCAGACGTTGGCGAGCATTCTGTCCAAGCTGACCAATCAGCCGCAGCCGCATTTCGATGAGGCCGCGCCGGTCGTTGAGCCGGAGCCGCAGGCCGACGCCTGAGGCAAAGACAGATCCCGCCCGGGTTCAGCCGCCACTTTGTGGCTAAGTGACGGCTGAACCCGTTCCCTGCCGGCCGTGGCCTATCGCGCCATGGCTTGCGGATTGGCGGCGGTAACGAAGCGCATCGCCTTTACCGCGGTGAGGGTGGTGCCCTGATGGATTAATGAACCCAAGTTCAGTGACGGGACTCATGCAAAACCACCAAATTCCCCAAGCCACGTCGCCATTGAGCTCGTGGCTTTACTATCTGGAACGTCTGCACAGCCAGGCGATCGAACTCGGCCTTGAGCGCGTACAGCGCGTCGCGGCGCATCTGGATTTACTGACCCCTGCTCCCACGGTGTTCACCGTTGCCGGCACCAACGGCAAAGGCACCACCTGTCGCACCCTCGAAGCCATTCTGCTGGCCGCCGGCCTGCGCGTCGGCGTCTACAGTTCGCCGCATCTGGTGCGCTATACCGAACGCGTGCGCATTCAGGGGGAAGAGTTGAGCGAAGCGGAGCACAGCCGCTCGTTCGCCGCCATTGAGGCCGGCCGCGGCGAAACGTCGCTGACCTATTTCGAATTCGGCACCCTGTCGGCGCTGCAGCTGTTCAAACAGGCGCGGCTCGACGTGGTGATCCTGGAAGTGGGCCTGGGCGGGCGTCTCGACGCGACCAACATCGTCGATCCGAGCGTGGCGGTGATCACCAGCATCGCGCTCGATCATACCGACTGGCTGGGCAACGATCGCGAAAGCATCGGCCGTGAAAAGGCCGGCATTTTCCGCAGCGGCAAGCCGGCGGTGGTGGGCGAACCCGACATGCCGGAGAGCATTCGTCAGGTTGCCGAAACGCTGAGCGCGCCGCTGTATCGCCGCGGTGAAGCCTGGCGCTTCAGCGAGCAGGGCGATCGCTGGCAGTGGCAGGGTGGCGACACGCTGCTGACCGATCTGCCGACGCCGAACGTACCGCTGGCCAACGCCGCTACCGCGCTGGCGGCGCTGAACTGCTCCCCGCTGGAAATCGACGAACGCGCGATTTTCACCGGGCTGCAGCAGGCGACGCTGCCGGGGCGTTTCCAGATCGTGCGGCGGGAGCCGATGCTGATCCTCGACGTGGCGCACAACCCGCACGCCGCCGGCTATCTGGCCGGGCGCCTGGCCAAACTGCCGCGCGACGGCGGCAAGGTGCGCGCGGTGGTGGGCATGCTGTCGGACAAGGACATCGCCGGCACGCTGGACTGCCTCAGCGAGCAGGTGGATGAATGGTACTGCGCGCCGCTCGACGGGCCGCGCGGCGCCAGCGTCGAACAGCTGGCGCAACATCTGACGGAACCGCGCCGCTTTAATGATGTCGAAACTGCCTGGCGGCAGGCTATGCAGGATGCTGATAAACAGGATATTGTGATCGTCTGTGGATCGTTCCACACCGTGGCGCAGGTGATGGCGGCGTTAGACGAGATGCGGGGAGTGTGAGTGGCGAGTAAATTTCAGAACCGACTGGTCGGAACCGTGATTCTGGTGGCGCTGGGGGTAATCATCCTGCCAGGGCTGCTGGACGGCAAAAAGAAGCATTACGAGGATGAATTCGCGGCCATTCCGTTGGTGCCGAAGGCGGGCGACGTCGAGGAGAACGACGTGCTGCCGCCGGTGACGCAACCGCTGCCGGCGCAGCCGCCGGAAGGGGCGGGCGCGCTGGTCGAGCAGCAGGCGGCCAACGAAGCGGCGGCGCAACAGGCAGTGCGGCAGAGCGCTCAGCAACCGACGCAGGTGGCGCCGCCGCCGGTCGAAACGCGTCCTCAGCCGGTGCCACAGCCTAAGCCGAAACCGGTGGAAACCAAACCGGTAGAAGTGAAGCCGAAACCGACACCGCAACCGAAGCCGGTGGAAGTGAAGCCGGCGCCGAAACCTGAACCGACGCCGAAACCTGAACCGACGCCGAAGCCTGAACCGGCGCCGCAGCCGAAACCGACGGAAGAAAAAGCGCCGGCAGGGCAAGCCTATGTCGTGCAGCTCGGGGCGTTGAAAAACGCCGCCAAGGCGAACGAGATTGTCGCCTCGCTGCGCCTCTCGGGCTATCGCGCCTTTACCGTGCCGTCAACGCCGGTGCAGGGGCAGATCACCCGCATCTACGTTGGCCCGGATGCCTCCAGGCAGAAGCTGCAGGCGGCGCTGCCGTCGCTGAACTCGATCAGCGGGCTGAGCGGGCAGGTGAAACCGTACGGCCGTTAAAACCCCGCAGGGGCGCAGCAGGATGCGCCCCTGAATTAAGGAGTGGTGGAGAGATCGCAAGAAAAACCGCGCCTTTTACAGGCGAAATCACCTATGTAGGCGCGGCGATTGGGAATTTTTTGATCGCCGCTTTTTATTTGTAACGTGGTAGGAAATCCCCTACGCAAACGTTTTCTTTTTCTGTTAGAATTCGCCGCGAATTGGATGCAGGGGCGATTCATCATTGGAATAGTTCATGGTCTGGATTGATTACGTCATTATAGCGGTGATTGGATTTTCGGCTCTGGTGAGCCTGATCCGAGGGTTTGTTCGCGAAGCATTGTCACTTGTGACATGGGGATGTGCGTTTTTTGTTGCCAGCCATTTCTACTCTTACCTTGCGGTCTATTTCACTCGTTTTGAAGATGAACTGGTGCGAAACGGTATCGCGATCGCGATTTTGTTCATCGCGACCTTGATCGTAGGGGCTATTGTTAACTATGTGATTAGCTCTCTGGTAGAGAAAACCGGGTTGTCGGGCACCGACCGGGTGTTGGGCATCTGCTTCGGCGCGCTGCGCGGAGTGTTGATCGTCGCGGCGATCCTGTTCTTCCTGGATACCTTTACCGGCTTTTCACAGAGTGCCGACTGGAAACAGTCGCAGCTCATTCCCCAGTTCAGTTACGTCATCAGGTGGTTCTTTGACTACCTGCAGAGCACGTCGAGTTTCTTGCCGACCCAATTGCCGGGGCGGTAGCGCTGATGAGGAAAAGACAACATGTGCGGTATTGTCGGTATCGCCGGTTTCATGCCGGTAAACCAGTCGATTTATGATGCGCTGACGGTGCTTCAGCACCGGGGCCAGGATGCCGCAGGCATCGTCACCATTGACGCCCACAACGGGTTCCGTTTGCGTAAAGCCAACGGCCTGGTGAAGGATGTGTTTGAGGCGCGCCATATGCAACGCTTGCAGGGCAACATGGGCATTGGCCATGTGCGTTACCCGACGGCCGGCAGCTCGAGCGCCTCTGAGGCCCAGCCTTTCTACGTCAACTCGCCGTTCGGCATTACGCTGGCCCACAACGGTAATCTGACCAACGCCCATGAGCTGCGCCAAAAGCTGTTCGAAAGCGGCCGCCGCCATGTCAACACCACCTCCGACTCGGAAATCCTGCTGAACGTGCTGGCCAGCGAGCTGGACCGTTTCCCGCATTACCCGCTGGAGGCTGACAACATCTTTACCGCGGTCGCCGCCATGCATCAGCAACTGCGCGGCGCTTACGCCTGCGTAGCGATGATCATCGGCCACGGCCTGCTGGCGTTCCGCGATCCGAACGGCATTCGCCCGCTGGTGATCGGCAAGCGCACGCTGGAAGATGGCCGCAGCGAGTACATGGTGGCTTCCGAGAGCGTGGCGCTGGATACCCTGGGCTTTGAATTCCTGCGCGACGTGGCGCCGGGTGAAGCGGTGTACATCACCACCAAGGGCCAGCTGTTCACTCGCCAGTGCGCAGAGAACCCGAAAACCAACCCGTGCCTGTTCGAATACGTTTATTTCGCGCGCCCGGACTCCTTTATGGACAAGATCTCGGTCTACAGCGCCCGTGTGCGCATGGGCCAGAAGCTGGGCGAGAAGATCGCCCGCGAGTGGGAAGATCTGGACATCGACGTGGTGATCCCGATTCCGGAAACCTCCTGCGACATCGCGCTGGAGATCGCACGCATTCTCGAGAAGCCATACCGCCAGGGCTTCGTGAAGAACCGCTACGTCGGCCGCACCTTTATCATGCCGGGCCAGCAGGCGCGTCGTCAGTCGGTGCGCCGCAAGCTGAACGCCAACCGCGCCGAGTTCCGCGACAAGAACGTGCTGCTGGTGGATGACTCCATCGTGCGCGGCACCACGTCGGAACAGATCGTCGAAATGGCGCGCGAAGCGGGCGCCAAGCGCGTGTACCTGGCTTCCGCCGCGCCGGAAGTGCGTTTCCCGAACGTCTACGGCATCGACATGCCAAGCGCCAACGAACTGATTGCCCACGGGCGTGAAGTGGATGAGATCCGCCAGATCATCGGCGCCGACGGGCTGATTTTCCAGGACCTGGACGACCTGATCGAAGCGGTGCGTGAAGAGAATCCGGACATCACCCAGTTCGAATGCTCGGTGTTCAACGGCATCTACGTGACCAAAGACGTCGACCAAAGCTATCTGGAATACCTGGAGTCGCTGCGCAGCGACGACGCCAAGGCGCTGCGGGTGCAAACCGAAGCGGAAAATCTGGAACTGCACAACGAAGGCTAACCCCCTGCGTTGATCCCTCAAGGTGCATCGCCGCGTCTGCGGCGGTGCGCCTTGCTCCTCTGACTTGCTTATCCCTCGCCATTGCGGCAAAGTCTGCCTGATCTTACTTTTTACGGCAGAGGCCATTTTCCATGAAACGACTCATCATCGGCATTTCCGGCGCCAGCGGCGCTATCTACGGCGTGCGCCTGTTACAGGTTTTGCGCGACGTCGCAGAGGTGGAAACCCATTTGGTGATGAGCAACGCAGCAAGGCAGACGCTGGCGCTGGAAACGCCGTACAGCCTGCGGGAAGTGCAGGCGCTGGCCGACGTAGTGCACGATGCGCGCGACATCGCCGCCGGCATCTCCTCCGGCTCCTTCAAAACCCTGGGTATGGCGATCCTGCCCTGCTCGATCAAAACCCTGTCCGGCATCGTCAACAGCTACAGCGACGGGCTGCTGACCCGCGCCGCCGACGTGGTGCTCAAAGAGCGCCGTCGTTTGGTGCTGTGCGTGCGGGAAACGCCGCTGCATCTGGGGCACCTGCGGTTGATGACCCAGGCGGCGGAGATGGGCGCGGTGATCATGCCGCCGGTGCCGGCGTTTTACCACCAGCCGAAAAGCGTGGAAGACATCATCGATCAGACCGTCAATCGGGTGATCGATCAGTTTGATATCGAACTGCCGACCGATCTGTTCACCCGCTGGCAGGGTGTCAATTAACAGTTTTATCCCTAAATTGGCACATTTGTGCAACACCGCACTGAATTGGGGCGGAGTATGCACCATAATGATCCCACTTCATCACGCTCACTGTTTCATGGCGCCGCCTTGTCGCGGCTGCCAGTGGCGCGGCCCCGACCGGCCGATTTAATTTTGCGGTTATCGTCCCAGGAAACAGTATTGTGTAGGCCGGAGCCGTTCCCTCCGCCCGTAGCATCGAATGTGGCACGATTACTGCAAATTGATTTGGTGGGGAAAGTAATGCCCGTAGTGGCATCAAAAAAATCAATTTGAGGGTAATTTATGAAAAAGCGGGTTTTGATTTTGCCGTTAGTTCTGGCTTTGAGCGCCGCCAGCAGCGCCTTTGCCGCCATTCCTTCTACGCTGAAGATTGGCACCGATCCGACTTACGCACCGTTTGAATCCAAAAACGCCAAAGGCGAATTGGTCGGCTTTGACATCGATTTGGCCAAAGAGCTGTGCAAACGCATCAATACCCAATGCACCTTCGTGGAGAGCGACTTCGACGCGCTGATCCCATCCCTCAAGGCGAAGAAAATCGACGCCATCATCTCTTCGCTGTCCATCACTGAAAAACGCCAGCAGGAAATCGCCTTTACCGACAAGCTGTATGCTGCCAACGCGCGTCTGATCGCGCCGAAGGGCTCCAAGCTGTTGCCTACCGTGGACGCCCTGAAAGGCAAGAGTGTGGGCGTGTTGCAGGGCACTACCCAGGAAGCCTACGCCAACGCCATGTGGCAGCCGAAGGGCATCACCGTGGTGCCTTACCAGAACCAGGATCTGGTTTACGCCGATCTGGCTTCCGGCCGTATCGACGCCGCCTTCCAGGATGAAGTGGCGGGCAGCGACGGCTTCCTGAAACAGCCGCCGGGCAAAGACTATGCGTTCGCCGGCGAATCGGTGAAGGATGACAAGTTCTTCGGCGTCGGCACCGGCATGGGGCTGCGCAAGACCGATACCGAGCTGAAAGCGGCGCTGGACAAAGCCTTCGCCGAGATGCGTAAAGACGGCACCTACGACAAATACGCGAAAAAGTACTTCGACTTTGACGTCTACGGCGGGTAATCCGCTTCCCGTTCCATGCTGTGACTGCGGGGCCGGTGCGCCGGCCCCGATGGTTCGGATCCTAGACCACAGGGTGAAGTAGATGCTGCAAGGCTATTCCCAACTGATTTTCGAGGGGGCTCTGGTGACGTTGGAGCTGGCCCTCAGTTCCGTGGTGCTGGCGGTGGTGATCGGCCTGATCGGCGCCGGTGGCAAACTGTCCCATAACCCCTTTATCTCCGGTCTGTTCGGCGCCTATACCACGCTGATCCGCGGCGTGCCCGATCTGGTGCTGATGCTGCTGATCTTTTACGGTCTGCAAATCGCGCTGAACAACATCACTACGCTGCTGGGCTTCTCGCAGATCGATATCGATCCGCTCGGCGCAGGCATCATTACCCTCGGCTTTATCTACGGCGCTTATTTTACCGAGACCTTCCGCGGCGCCTATCTGGCGGTGCCGAAAGGGCAGATCGAAGCGGCGACGGCCTACGGCTTCAGCGGCGCGCAGATCTTCCGGCGCATTCTGTTCCCGGCGATGATGCGCTTCGCTTTGCCGGGCATCGGCAACAACTGGCAGGTAATCCTGAAGGCGACGGCGCTGGTGTCGATCCTCGGCCTGAACGACGTGGTAAAAGCCACGCAGCTGGCGGGGAAAGGCACCTATCAGCCGTTCTTCTTCGCCATCGTAGCCGGCGTGGTTTACCTGATCTTCACTACCGTTTCCAACGGCGTGCTGCTGTGGCTTGAACGGCGTTACTCACTGGGCGTCAAGAGGGCCGAGCTATGATTGAGATCCTGCAACAGTATTGGCAGTCGCTGCTGTGGAGCGACGGCTACCGCTTCACCGGCGTGGCGGTAACGCTGTGGCTGCTGATCGCCTCGGTGGTGATGGGCGGGCTGCTGGCAATCCCGATGGCGGTGGCGCGCGTCTCTTCCATCCGCTGGGTGCGTTTCCCGGTGTGGCTCTACACCTATGTGTTTCGCGGTACGCCGCTGTACGTGCAGCTGCTGGTGTTCTACTCCGGCATGTACAGCCTTGAGATCGTGCGCGGCAGCGAGTTTCTCAATGCGTTTTTCCGCAGCGGGCTCAACTGCACCATCCTGGCACTGACGCTCAACACCTGCGCCTATACCACCGAGATCTTCGCCGGGGCGATCCGCTCGGTGCCGCACGGTGAAATCGAGGCCGCCAACGCCTACGGTTTCTCGCGCTTCAAGATGTATCGCTGCATCATTTTGCCTTCGGCGCTGCGCACCGCGCTGCCGGCTTACAGCAACGAAGTGATCCTGATGCTGCACTCCACCGCGCTGGCGTTTACCGCCACCGTGCCGGATCTGCTGAAGATCGCGCGCGACATCAACGCCGCGACCTATCAGCCGTTCTACGCTTTCGGCATCGCGGCGGTGCTGTACCTGATCATCTCCTACGTGTTAATCAGCCTGTTCCGCAAAGCTGAAAAACGCTGGATGGCACACGTTAGTCACTGATAAATGACGGGAAGAAAAACCATGTCTGAGAATAAATTAGCCGTCACCGAACTGCACAAACGCTATGGCGACCACGAAGTGCTGAAGGGCGTCTCGCTGGCTGCCAACGCCGGGGATGTGATCAGCATCATCGGCTCCTCCGGCTCCGGTAAAAGCACCTTTCTGCGCTGCATCAACTTCCTCGAGAAGCCGAGCGAAGGCTCGATCAGCCTGAACAACGAAGACATTCGCATGGTGCGCGACAAAGACGGCCAGCTGAAGGTGTTCGACAAGAAGCAGCTGCAGCTGCTGCGCACCCGCCTGACCATGGTGTTCCAGCATTTCAACCTGTGGAGCCACATGACGGTGCTGGAGAACGTGATGGAGGCGCCGGTGCAGGTGCTGGGGCTGAGCAAGGCCGAAGCGCACGATCGCGCGGTTCGCTATCTGGATAAGGTGGGCATCGATGAGCGGGCGCGCGGCAAATACCCGGTGCACCTGTCGGGCGGCCAGCAGCAGCGCGTTTCTATCGCCCGCGCGTTGGCGATGGAGCCGGAAGTGCTGCTGTTTGACGAACCGACGTCGGCGCTGGATCCCGAGCTGGTGGGCGAGGTGCTGCGCATCATGCAGAAGCTGGCGGAGGAGGGGAAAACCATGGTGGTGGTGACGCACGAAATGGAGTTTGCGCGCCACGTTTCCAACCACGTGATTTTCCTGCACAAAGGATTGATTGAAGAGCAGGGGCCGCCTGCCGAGCTGTTCGGCAACCCCAAAAGCCCGCGCCTGCAACAGTTCCTGTCCGGCGCGTTGAAGTAACTTCAGGTCAGCGGGCTTCGGCCCGCTGATTAATCACGTCATCCAGTGCCTGTTCCAACTCCAGATAGCGGAAGTGGAAGCCTGCCTCCTCCAGCCGCTTCGGCACCGCCCGCTGGCCGCCGAGCACCAGTACCGCCGCTTCCCCCATCAACAAACGCATGACGAACGCCGGCACCCGCAGAAACGCCGGGCGATCGAGCACGTTGGCCAATTGGGCGGCGAACTGCTCGTTATGCACCGGGTAGGGAGCGACCATGTTGAACGGGCCGGTCAGAGTGGTGTGATCCAGCAGATAAAGAATGCCGTTGATCATGTCTTCGAGATGGATCCACGGCAGGTATTGGCGGCCGTCGCCGATCGGGCCGCCCAGCCCGAAGCGGAACGGCGGCAGCATTTTAGCCAGCGCGCCGCCCTGTGGCGCCAGCACTACGCCGGTGCGCAGCAGGCAGACGCGGGTGGCGTCGCTCTGCGCTTGCAGCGCCAGCGCTTCCCAGCGTTGGCACAGTTGGTGGGTGAATTCGTCGTGCGGCGGCTCCTCTTCGGTGACCACCGCCTGCCCCTGGTCGCCATAGTAGCCGACGGCGGAACCGGAAATCAGCACGCCGGGCGGCGTGCTGCCGGCCTTGATAAGCTGCGCCAACCGTTCGGTCAGATCCCAGCGGCTGCGGCACAGCCGCTCTTTCTGCTGCGCGCTCCAGCGCTTGTCGGCGATAGGTTCGCCGGCCAAATTGATCACCGCATCGAAGTCATCCAGCGACTGCCGGTCGTCCAGCGTTTGCCAATAGCTCGGCTGGTCGCCCAGCCGGGTCCGGGCTCGTCGTTCGTCTCGTGTCAGCACCGTAATGTGGTGAGAAAGCGCCAGCAGCCTGGCCGTCAGGCTGCTGCCTATCAATCCCGTTGCGCCGGTGATCAGGATCCGCATGGTCGACCTCCCTGAGTTAGTCCCGGCGGTAGCTCATGGTCATGGAGACCGAATCGGCGTAGCGCAGGGCCAGAAGTTTATCTATCTCCACTTCAGCATAGGTCACCCAGGCGTGTTCTTTTACGATATCGAGCACATCCTGCGTTAATTTTTCCAGCAGCGCGAAGCGGTTATCTTCCACATGGCGGATGATCGCTTTGGTGATGGTGCGGTAGTTGAGCGCGTCGGCGATGTCTTCGCTGTTGCGCGCCTTGTCCGCCGGGTAGTGGATCGCCACGTTGATCAGGACGTCCTGTCGGTTGTTGATTTCCTCTTCCTTGATACCGATGAACGTGCGCAACCGCAGATTTTTAATGCGAATAACGGCGTCGGGTTGACTGAAAGACATCAGAGATTCTCCATAGATCTGATTATTGGCGTTCAGAATACACGGAAAGTAGGGAAATGATAACGCAGGGGCGATGTGACTCCCCGGCGGCGGGGAGTCGGGGAGCGGGGTTAGCCCTGTTCGGCCAGCTTATAGGCGCGCTCGGTCGCCGGGCGGTTGTTGATGCGCTCGAACCAGTTGCGCACCGCCGGGTAATCCGCCAGATCGATGCGCTGGCGCGGATGCGACACCACCCACGGGTAGGTGGCGATATCGGCGATGCTGTAGTTGTCGCCGCCCAGGTACGGGTGCTTTTGCAGCTCGGCTTCCAGCACGCCATACAGCCGTTTGGTTTCCAGCTGGTAGCGCTCGATGGCGTAAGGCACCGGCTGCGGCGCGTAGTGGTTGAAGTGGTGATTCTGCCCGAGCATCGGCCCGAACCCGGCCACCTGCCAGAACAGCCACTGCAGGGTGGCGGCACGCTCGCGCAGGCCCTTGCTCAACAGCTTGCCGGTTTTCTCCGCCAGATACAGCAGGATTTCCCCGGACTCGAACAGGCTGATTGGCGCGCCGCCGTCCACCGGTTGCTGATCGACGATCGCCGGGATTTTGTTGTTGGGAGAAATGCTCAGAAAGTCCGGTTTGTACTGCTCGCCGGCGCTGATGTTTACGCGATGGATACGGTAGGGTAAGCCGACCTCTTCCAAAAACAAGGTGATCTTGTGACCATTGGGAGTAGGCGCGTAATACAGGTCAATCATGTTGCCTCCTGCGGTAAGGTGATCTGTAATTCATTACACGTTGCTGCGGTCTTCGCCGCGCACAAAGGTATATCAGAGATCCAACAATAGCAGCTAAGGATAGCAGGCTATGTGGGATTCGTCCGATGCTATCTGCGCGGTTGGATCACAATTCTCCACCGGGGCGGGCGGCGGTTTGCCGCACGGCGCCGTCGCGGTAAAATGGCGCTTATTTCCCTCTATAGGACAAGGTTATGAAGCTGATGTTCGCCTCGGATATTCACGGATCGCTGCCGGCCACCGAACGCGTGCTGGAATTGTTTGAACAAAACGGCGCCGACTGGCTGATTCTTCTGGGTGATTTGCTGAATCACGGCCCGCGCAACGCGCTGCCGGCCGGGTATCAGCCCGCTCAGGTTGCCGAACGATTGAATCGCTATAGCGACAAGATCATCGCCGTTCGCGGCAATTGCGACAGCGAGGTCGATCAGATGCTGCTGACATTTCCCATCGAGGCGCCCTGGCAACAGGTTTTACTGCAAAAAAGACGATTGTTTTTGACCCACGGTCACCTTTATCATCCCTCGGCACTGCCGCCGTTATCCCGCGGTGACGTCCTGGCCTACGGCCATACGCATCTGCCGCAGGCGGAGCGGCAGGGTGAGATCTATTGCTTCAATCCGGGCTCGGTCAGCATCCCCAAAAGGGGCTTTCCGGCCAGCTACGGCATGTTGGATCGGGGCACTTTGCGCGTGCTGACGCTCGACGACGGCAAGGTCGTCGCGGAGGTGGCGTTAACACGCTAAACGCACTAATTTATACACACACAATAAAAATCTTTGAAAAACACTCATTGATTAACCAGCGCGCGGGATGCATCGCGCCAAAATAGAAGGTTTTAGAGGATGGCGGAACAGGGTCAGGCTGCAGATACCGAATGGGTTGATATCGTCGACGAGCAAAACGAGGTGATCGCGCAATCCAGTCGTCAACAGATGCGGGCGGAGCGGCTGCGTCATCGTGCTACCTATATTGTGGTGCATGATGGGATGGGAAAAATTCTGGTGCAGCGTCGCACCGAGATCAAGGACTTCTACCCGGGCTGGTTGGACGCGACGGCGGGTGGCGTAGTGCAAAGCGGTGAAAATGTGCTGGACTCGGCGCGCCGCGAGGCGGAAGAAGAGCTGGGTATCGCCGGCGTGCCTTTCGCCGAACACGGTCTGTTCTACTTCGAAGAAGAGCAGTGCCGGGTGTGGGGCGCGCTGTTCAGCTGCGTTTCGCACGGCCCGTTCGCGCTGCAGGAAGAAGAAGTGGCCGAGGTGTGCTGGCTGACGCCGGAAGAGATCACCGCGCGCTGCGACGAGTTTACCCCGGATTCGCTGAAGGCGCTGTCGCTGTGGCTGACGCGCAACAACGAGCAGGATTACGGTAAGCCGCTCGACAACCACTGAGACGCCAACGCGTGAGAAAGCCGGTCATCGACCGGCTTTTTTTATGGCGCGGATTCAGCAGCTGTCGCGGCGGCACAGCGTGGCGGGCAGGGAGCCTGCCGGCAGCCAGGGCTGCTCGTTCAGCCGCGCCAGCAGCGCCTGGCCGGCCTGAATGCCGATGTCGCGATGCGGAATGGTCATGGTGGTCAGCGGCGGCTGGCAGACCCGGCTGAACTCGCTGTTGCCGAACCCCACCACCGCCAGATTGTCCGGCACCTTGATGCGCCGCCGGTGGCATTCATACAGCGCGCCGCCGGCCAGTTCGTCCGAGGCGCACACCAGCGCGTCCAGCTCCGGCCAGGCCAGCAAGAATTCCGGCAGCTGCTGCGCGCCGGTGCTGAAGCTGGCGGGCTGCGCGGCGTTGATCACCCGATGCGGCGACATATGGTTGCGCAGCAGCGCCTTGTGCCAGCCCTGCAGGTGCTGCTGGAAAATCCACTGTTCCTGGTTGGCGCACAGCAGCCCGATGTTCTGATAGCCGCTGGCGATCACCGTTTGCGTCAGCTGGTACATGGCCGCCACGTAGTCGATGCCGATGCTCATGTCGATCGGGTCGGCGCGCACGGCGCCGATCTCCACCACCGGAATGTTGGCGGCGATCAGCGCGTTGCGGGCGTTTTGCGAATGCTCGACGCTGAGCAGCACCGCCGCCGCCAGGTTGTAAGAGAGCAGGGTCTCCAGCAATTTCTCTTCGCGTTCGAGGTGATGTTGCGATTCCGCCAGCATGATGTGATAGCCGGCCGGCTGCAGCACTTTCTGCAGGCCGGCGAACATCTCGGCGCAGCCGGATTCGGACAGGCTGGGCACCACCATGGCGATGGTGTAGGACGAGGCCGACGCCAGCGAACTGGCGGCCAGGTTGGGCAGATACCCCAGTTCGCTTACCGCGGCTTCAATCTTCTCGCGCAGTTTGTCTGAAACCTGCTCCGGCGTGCGCAGCGCGCGCGACACCGTCATGGTGCCGACGCCTGCCAGCTGCGCTACGTCAGCCAACGTCACCCTGCCCGTGCTGCGTCGTTTTTTACCGATCGACATGCCTAATCCCGACTGAAATGCGCGCGCGGCGCATAAAAATGGTGAGGGCGGGAAGCCGACGGCGCGGCTTCGACGATCCCCGTATGCGGCACATTCTACCCCGTTACCCGAAAGAGCGAGAAAAAATTGTGGTTAACGCTATGCCGCGGCGCGGCGTTTTGATAGCGCTATCACAGATCTGCATGATAGCGCTTTGGTAGCGCTATCTTTGTGATATCCATCACTGTGTGGCCGGGAGGGGTTGATTAAAGTTTTAGCGTCGTCGGTGAATTAATCACCGGCCGAAACCATCAACCTTTAGGAGGGTAACGTGCTGAAAGAGTGGCTGACCGCCGATCATATACAGCTGTGCGAACGGGTGGAGGACTGGCGCCAGGCGGTAACGCTGAGTGCGCAGCCGCTGCTGCAAGACGGCGTGATTACGCCGAATTACCTGACGGCCATCTTTCATCAGCAGGAGAAGCTCGGCCCTTACTTTGTTCTGGCGCCGGGCATCGCCATGCCGCACGCCCGGCCCGAAGAGGGCGCCAACGCGCTGGGATTATCGCTGTTGAAGATCCATCAGGGGGTGAACTTTCATTCCGCAGATAACGATCCGGTTCAGGTGGTGGTGATGCTTTCGGCGCCCGACGGCGACAGCCACATCGAGTTGATTTCGCAACTGGCGGAATTATTTTCAGACAATCAGGCCATGGAGGCGTTATTTCACGCCAAAGATAAACGGCAAATCGAGGATATTATCGCCCGCTATTAACGCTTAATCACCAGGAACACTATTAATGCTAACAACGCCGGGAATATGACCGGCGGCGCTACCCTACACGCTAAATTCAACAGGTGGATATTATGAAAATCATGGCGATTTGCGGTTCCGGTCTCGGCAGCAGTTTTATGGTGGAAATGAACATTAAAAAGGTGCTGAAAAAGATGGGCGTGGAGGCCGAGGTCGAACATTCCGATCTGTCGTCCGCCACCCCCGGCGCCGCCGACGTGTTCGTGATGGCGAAAGACATCGCCGACAGCGCCAGCGTACCGGCCCAGCAGCTGGTGGTGATCAGCAACATCATCGACATTAATGAGCTGGAAGCCAAGCTGCGCGCTTACTTCGAAGCCCACTCAATCATCTGAATAAAACGATTGGCGAGGTGGATATGTTTATCCAGGAAACGCTTAAGTTTGTGGTGGATATATTAAAGGTGCCTTCGGTGCTGGTCGGGCTTATTGCGCTGATCGGTTTGCTGGCGCAAAAGAAATCGTTTTCCGACGTGGTGAAAGGCACGGTAAAAACCATTCTCGGCTTTATCGTTTTGGGCGGCGGCGCCACGGTATTGGTCGGGTCGCTCAATCCGCTAGGCGGCATGTTCGAACATGCGTTCAATATTCAGGGCATCATTCCGAATAACGAAGCGATCGTCTCCATCGCGCTGGAGAAATACGGCGCCTCCACCGCGCTGATCATGGCATTCGGCATGGTGGCGAATATCGTGGTGGCGCGCTTCACCCGGCTGAAATACATCTTCCTGACCGGCCACCACACCTTCTACATGGCCTGCATGATCGGCATCATCCTGACGGTGGCGGGCTTCGAGGGCGTGCAGCTGGTGTTTACCGGCGCGCTGACCCTGGGGCTGGTGATGGCGTTCTTCCCGGCGATCGCCCAGCGCTATATGCGCCGCATCACCGGCAATGACGATATCGCCTTCGGCCACTTCGGCACCCTGGGCTACGTGCTGTCCGGCTGGATCGGCTCGAAGGTGGGTAAAAACTCGCGCTCGACCGAAGAGATGAACCTGCCGAAAAACCTCAGCTTCCTGCGCGACAGCTCCATTTCGATCTCGATGACCATGATCGTCATCTACCTGATCCTGGCGATCTGCGCCGGCCGGGCCTATGTGGAAAGCGAGCTCAGCGGCGGCCAGAACTACCTGGTGTATTCGATTATTCAGGCCATCACCTTCGCCGCCGGGGTGTTCATCATCCTGCAAGGCGTGCGTTTGATTCTGGCGGAGATCGTGCCGGCGTTCACCGGCTTCTCGGAAAAGCTGGTGCCTAACGCGCGGCCGGCGCTGGATTGCCCGGTGGTCTATCCCTATGCCCCCAACGCGGTGCTGATCGGCTTCCTGTTCAGCTTCCTTGGCGGATTGGCCGGGCTGTTCCTGCTGGGGCAGCTGAAGATGGTGCTGATCCTGCCCGGCGTGGTGCCGCACTTCTTCACCGGCGCTACCGCCGGGGTGTTCGGCAACGCGACCGGCGGGCGGCGCGGCGCGATGCTGGGCGCCTTCGCCAACGGGCTGCTGATCACCTTCCTGCCGGTATTGCTGCTGCCGGTGCTGGGGGCGTTGGGCTTTGCCAACACCACCTTCTCCGACGCCGACTTCGGCGTGATCGGCATCCTGCTGGGCAACATGGCGCGCTTTATGTCGAAGGAGATGATCATGCTGGCGATCGTCGCCGTGTTCGCGCTGTTGGTGGCGCATAACTTCCTGGGAAAACGCAAAGGCGCGCCGGCCGCTGACCGCGTCGAGAAATAACGAGGGCAGACTGATGAACTACACAACGAGCGAAACGGAAATTGAAGAGCTGCATATCCTGGCGCGGGCGATCCGCCTGGAAACGCTGAAAGCGCTGACCGGGCTGGGCTTCGGCCACTACGGCGGCTGCATGTCGGTGGTGGAGACGCTGGCGGTGCTGTACGGCAGCGTGATGCGCATCGATCCGGCGGATCCGGACTGGCCGGAGCGCGATGATTTCGTGCTGTCGAAAGGGCACGCCGGCCCGGCGCTGTACAGCACGCTGGCGATCAAGGGCTACTTCCCGCTGGCGGAGCTGAAGACCCTCAACCAGAACGGCACGCGTCTGCCAAGCCACCCGGACCGGCTGCGAACGCGCGGCGTGGACGCCACCACAGGTTCGCTGGGACAGGGCGTGTCGATCGCCGCCGGCATGGCGTTATCCCATCGGCTGGCGGGGCGCCGCAATCGGGTGTTCAGCATCCTCGGCGATGGGGAACTGAATGAAGGGCAGTGCTGGGAGGCGTTCCAGTTTATCGCCCACCACAATCTGAACAACCTGACGCTGTTCATCGATTACAACAAGCAACAGTTGGACGGCGCGCTGGACGAGGTGATCCAACCGTTCGATCTGGCCGCCAAGTTCCGCGCCTTCGGCTTTGAGGTGCAGACCATCAAGGGCGATGACATCGCGGCGCTGCTGGCGGCGGTAGCGCCGGTGCGCGGCGGCGAACAGCGGCCGCTGGCGATCGTGCTCGACAGCATCAAAGGGCAGGGCGTGGCCTATCTGGAAAACCTGTCGAACTCTCACCACCTGCGCCTGACGCCGGACGTGCAGCAGGAAATCGAAAAAGCCATCGCCGAACTGGAGGCCGCCCATGTTTAACGTAGTGACGCAGTTGGAAAACGACGCCGTCGAAATGCGCAAAGTCTACGCCGGCGCGGTGCGTCGGCAGATTGAGGCGGGCGCGCCGATCATCGCGCTGGAGGCGGATCTGATGAGCTCGATGGCGATGGACGGCGTGCACAAGGATCACCCGCAGCACGTGATCAACTGCGGCATCATGGAGGCCAACGTGATCGGCGTCGCCGCCGGGCTGTCGCTCACCGGCCGGGTGCCGTTTGTGCATACCTTTACCGCCTTCGCCAGCCGCCGCTGTTTCGATCAGCTGTTCATGTCGCTGGATTATCAGCGCAACAACGTCAAGGTGATCGCCTCCGACGCAGGGGTGAGCGCCTGCCACAACGGTGGCACCCACATGTCGTTCGAGGATATGGGCATCGTGCGCGGGCTGGCGCATTCGGTGGTGCTGGAGGTGACCGACGCCACCATGTTCGCCGACATTCTGCGCCAGCTGATGGATCTGCGCGGCTTCTACTGGGTGCGCACCATTCGCAAGCAGGCGACGCGCATCTACCAGGAGGGCTCGCGCTTTACCATCGGCAAGGGCAACCTGCTGCGCGACGGCGACGACATTACGCTGATTGCCAATGGCATCATGGTGGCGGAGGCGCTGAAGGCGGCGCAGATGCTGGCGCAGCAGGGCGTCAGCGCGGCGGTGATCGATATGTTCACCCTCAAGCCTATCGACCGTGAACTGATCAAAACCTATGCGGCCAAAACCGGGCGCATCGTCACCTGTGAAAACCACAGCATTCATAACGGGCTGGGGTCGGCGGTGGCGGAGGTGCTGGCGGAAGAGTGCCCGACACCGATGCGGCGCGTGGGGGTGAAGGAGCGTTACGGCCAGGTGGGCACCCAGGCATTTCTACAGCAGGAGTACGGTCTGACCGCCGAGCATATTCTGGAGGCTGTTGGGCAGTTGCTGCAAAAATAGTTCTCGAGTCAATAACAACTGCTGTAACGAATGAGGTCTGGTGCTCTGGATAAAACACATACCTTCCTGCCCAGTATCTGAGTTATGACTCACACGTTATCAACTGAGAAGCCCCTTAGGGGGCTTTTTGTTTTTAATGGATAATAGATGGCCAATGCTTGGGTAAAAAGAGATAATAAATACAATAAGTTATATTCATGGAGTGAATAATGATAACAACAAGAGGCTCGTTCAGAAGGCTGACGCTAGGCGAGATCACGCTATCCCGCTCTTTCTATACCCTCATCATGATGATGTTGCTCAGTGGCTGTATGCTTGAAAAGCAACGTTTTTACGCTGCGGACATTACGCTGCGGGGAAATGATCTCTGTTTCTCTTTACCGCAAGCCTACTCAACACAGAGTGGCAGGGTCAGTCTGGTCAGCATTGCTATTGAACAACGGTTGGATAGTCAAACGCATGAGCTCTGGCGCAGGACCACTCTACCACCGAAGCCCGTTGAGACGATAACGCCCGGCCAATGTATCCCATACTCGTTCAAGGCATTTGAGAGCGATGTGCCCTACACCGTGGCAATCAGCACCGTAGATCCTCAGGATGCAGATTCCAAACGTTTTTGGCAGCGCAGTTTCTCGCTGAAAATCAGCGACGGCAAGATTTTGCAGGTTATTGCCAGCGCGGAGTAATAAAGCCAAAGAGGGATGAATGAAATGACAAGAACGGCAATGTGTGTGAAGCGAAGTGATAGGCATAACGCTTGAGAGAGTGCCGTTGGGTTTCTGCACCATAAATTACATTCGGCTCTCAAGGAGGAGATTATGGCCGTGATTCCATTACTGCCGCCAGGCGGTTTTACTGTTCTTGCCAGAAACTTGCGTGAGGCGCGCAGGCAGGGGTAACCGCGCAACATGGCGTTGCCAGGTACTTACTATTGGTTCTACCATCAGGTAAAAAATCGGGGCCCTTGGGATTACAAGCAGCAAAATCGCGCATTGGCTAACTTTGGTAATTTCAATTATGGTGCGACCGGTACCGCGGCTGGAATTCTCGCAGATATTTTGTTGATGGGCGCTGGATTTGCTCAGTCAAAAGCAGGAACATCGCGGCCAGAATGGAGTCATTGGTATCAACGCCCGCCGTATGGTGATGACCCTCAGGATCAATATTGGATCAAGCAAGGAATTGATTATGCAAATCGGCATGGTTACTAAATGGGCTCATCGGCTGCTGACGGCAATTTTGTTGGTTATGGTCGTCGGATTGGCGGGGTACTGGTATGCCACCCGCGATACTTATGACGATAAGCTCTATAGCAAAAAGCAGTTGACCGACGAAATTTGGCTCTATGTCACCGAGTACCAGAATGCGGGGGCCACCGACACGGATGTGTATCGTTACTATTTGAACGGAAGCCTGGATGGGGACCCTATCAACGTACTGAGTCAAAGCACGCCAGTTTTGACGGCGGATCGGGCTGATGCAACTATCCGTGGCGAGGGCAACCGCGTCACCATCAATTTTTCCGGAAAGGTGTATTCTTTTACGAATTCGGCATTTTTCTATGCCACGAACAGCCAAACACCCATCATGCCTACCATTGATTTTTCTGCAAGAGGCGTCAGTGCCTGGCGATGATGGTGGGTGCAGCGGATTTGGCGGGTATTGTCTAAGACAACCTCATCACCAAAAGTATCAGGCATAAAAAAGCCAGTCAGGATCACCTGACTGGCTTTTTTTAACGGTTTATTACGCCTTGGCGGCGGCGTCAGCCTGGGAAGACTGGATCGCCGTCAGCGCAACGGTATAGACGATATCGTCAACCAGTGCGCCGCGCGACAGGTCGTTCACCGGCTTGCGCATGCCTTGCAGCATCGGCCCGATGGAGACCAGGTCAGCGGAACGCTGTACCGCTTTGTAGGTGGTGTTGCCGGTGTTCAGATCCGGGAAGATGAACACGGTCGCCTGGCCGGCTACCGGTGAGTTCGGCGCCTTGGACTTGGCAACGTCGGCCATGATGGCGGCGTCGTACTGCAGCGGGCCGTCGATGATCAGGTCCGGGCGTTTTTCCTGCGCCAGACGGGTCGCTTCGCGCACTTTCTCGACGTCGCTGCCCGCACCGGAGTTGCCGGTGGAGTAGGAGATCATCGCTACGCGCGGCTCGATGCCGAAGGCCGCGGCGGAATCCGCAGACTGGATGGCGATTTCAGACAGCTGCTCGGCGGTTGGATCCGGGTTGATCGCGCAGTCGCCGTAGACCAGTACCTGGTCAGGCAGCAGCATGAAGAACACGGAGGACACCAGCGAGCTGCCCGGCGCGGTTTTGATCAGCTGTAACGGCGGACGGATGGTGTTGGCGGTGGTGTGAACCGCGCCGGAGACCAGACCGTCGACTTCGCCTTGTTCCAGCATCAGGGTGCCGAGCACCACGTTGTCTTCCAGCTGTTCGCGCGCGACCACTTCGGTCATGCCTTTGCTCTTGCGCAGCTCAACCAGGCGCGGCACGTAGTTTTCACGCACGGCGACCGGATCGACGATTTCGATGCCTTTGCCCAGCTCAACGCCTTGCGCTGCCGCGACGCGCTGGATCTCGTCCGGGTTGCCGAGCAGCACGCATTCCGCGATGCCGCGTTCGGCGCAGATGGCCGCCGCTTTCACGGTGCGCGGCTCGTCGCCTTCCGGCAGCACGATGCGTTTGCCGGCTTTACGCGCCAGCTCGGTCAGCTCGTAACGGAACGCCGGTGGAGACAGGCGGCGTGAACGCTCGGAGGTGGCGGTCAGCGAGTCGATCCACTCGGTGTTGATGTGGCTGGCCACGTAGTTCTGCACTTTCTCGATGCGCTGGTGGTCGTCCGCCGGCACTTCGAGGTTGAAGCTCTGCAGGCTCAGCGAGGTCTGCCAGGTGTTGGTGTCGACCATGAACACCGGCAGGCCGGTCTGGAAGGCGCGTTCGCACAGCTTCTTGATCGGCTCGTCGATGGCGTAGCCGCCGGTCAGCAGGATGGCGCCGATTTCTACGCCGTTCATCGCCGCCAGGCAGGCGGAGACCAGCACGTCAGGACGGTCCGCGGAGGTCACCAGCAGAGAGCCCGGGCGGAAGTGTTCCAGCATGTGCGGGATGCTGCGCGCACAGAAGGTCACGGACTTCACGCGGCGAGTCATGATGTCGCCTTCGTTGACCACGCGGGCCTTCAGGTGGCGAGCCATGTCGATGGCGCGGGTGGCGATCAGATCGAAGCTCCACGGCACGCAGCCCAGAACCGGCAGCGGGCTGTTGGCGAACAGCTGCGCAGGATCGACGTGGGCGATGCTGGCTTTGGTGGAGTCGTCGAAGATTTCGGACAGGTCAGGACGGGTGCGGCCCTGATCGTCGACCGGTGCGTTCAGCTTGTTGATGATCACGCCGGTGATGTTTTTGTTCTTGCTGCCGCCGAAGCTGGTGCGCGCCAGTTCGATGCGCTCTTTCAGCTGCGCCGGGGAGTCGTTGCCCAGCGCCAGCACGAAGACGATCTCGGCGTTCAGGGTTTTGGCGATCTCGTAGTTCAGCGCGTTGGCGAACTGATGCTTACGGGTTGGCACCAGGCCTTCGATCAGCACCACTTCCGCGTCTTTGGTGTTCTCGTGGTAACGCGCCACGATCTCTTCCATCAGCACGTCTTGCTGGTTGGAGCTCAGCAGGCCCTCAACGTAGTCCATGCGCAGCGGTTCGGCCGCCGGAATGGTGGAGTTGCTGCGGATGATGGTGGTGGTCTGGTCGAGCGCGTTGTCGCCGGTGCGCGGTTGAGCGATAGGCTTGAACACGCTCAGACGAACGCCTTTTTGCTCCATGGAGCGGATGACACCCAGGCTGACGCTGGTCAGGCCGACGCTGGTGCCGGTGGGGATCAACATAATAGTACGTGACACAGAATAGTCCTCTTCACGATTAACATGAGGCTAAAACAACACCGTCAGCCTGGGCTGACGGTGTTTTGAGAGCATTACGCGGTCAGGCGGGATGCGTCCTGCGCGATGACCAACTCTTCGTTGGTCGGGATCACCAGCGCCAGGCGGCTGCCGTCTTTGGTGATGGCGCCGGATTTGCCGAAGCGAGCGGCCATGTTGCGGTCGTGGTCGATTTCGAAGCCCAGCAGGCCCAGTTTGTTCAGGGTCAGCTCACGCACCATGCCGGCGTTCTCGCCGATGCCGCCGGTGAAGATCACCGCGTCCAGACGGCCTTCCATCAGGGCGCTGTATGCGCCGATGTATTTGGCCAGACGGTGGCAGAACACGTCCATGGCGCGTTTGGCGTCGGCTTTGCTGTCGTAGTTGTCTTCAACGTAACGGCAGTCGCTGGTGACTTCGGTCAGGCCCAGCAGGCCGGATTCTTTGGTCAGCATCTTGTTGATCTGGTCAACGCTCATGCCCAGAGAATCGTGCAGGTGGAAGATGATAGCCGGATCGATGTCACCGCTGCGGGTGCCCATCACCAGGCCTTCCAGCGGGGTCAGACCCATGGAGGTATCAACGCACTGGCCGTTGCGCACTGCGGTAACGGAACCGCCGTTGCCCAGGTGGCAAGTGATCACGTTCACTTCTTCTACCGGCTTGTTCAGCATCTTCGCGGCTTCCTGAGTCACGTAGAAGTGGCTGGTGCCGTGTGCGCCGTAGCGGCGAACGCCGTGGTCGCGGTACAGGCTGTACGGCAGGGCGTACAGGTAAGATTCTTCCGGCATGGTCTGGTGGAACGCGGTATCGAACACGGCAACGTTCTTGTCGGCCAGGTTAGGGAAGGATTTCAGCGCTTCCGCGATGCCGATCAGGTGAGCCGGGTTGTGCAGTGGTGCAAACGGCACGGAATCTTTGATACCCTGCAGAACTTCGTCGTTGATCACGGCGGAAGCGGTGAACTTCTCGCCGCCGTGCACGATGCGGTGGCCGATGGCGGTCAGCTGCGCGGAAAGCTCTGGTTTTTGTGCCAGAATAGTATTAACAATGAAGTTCAGCGCTTCGCTGTGTGCAGCGCCGGCCCCCAGGGCAGCTTCGTGTTTGGCGCCGTCCATTTTCCACTTGATGCGAGCTTCAGGCAGGTGGAAACACTCGGCCAAACCGGAGAGGAATTCGTCGCCGTTAACGGCATCGATGATGGCGAATTTCAGAGAAGAACTGCCGCAGTTAAGAACCAGTACTAGCTTACTCGACATGGAAGTACCTACTTAAATAGTCGTGTTGTTAAAAATAAATCGAAAACACGTGGTGAATTAATCGTCAATCAGACAACAAGCGTAGCGCATAGTGCCGATGACATTTATGATTAACATCATGTGAAGTGCACAAATCACAGGATGATGGAAAAACCGATGATTTCTCTGCGGTTTAAATAATCTTGATTTTTATAGGGCTAAAAGTTGACAAAAATTACGTCATCTTCTACCGGCCACAAGGCCGGCTTAGGATACCGATAGCCCGGTGTAAACACAAAATAAATTTAAAGCTTCAAATTTTTTAGTATGGTCTCTGGCAGCACGCTTTTAGTTTCTTTACGTGACGTTGAGGTACGCAATGACGAGCAAACCGTCCGGTTCCGTAAGCTGGTTTCAGGTCTTCCAGCGCGGGCAGCATTATATGAAAACCTGGCCGTCGGACAAACGTCTGGCACCGGTCTTTCCGGAGAACCGCGTTGCGCGTGCCACCCGTTTCGCTATCCGTTTCATGCCGCCGTTGGCGATTTTCACGCTGACCTGGCAGATCGCGCTCGGCGGTCAGCTCGGCCCGGCGATTGCCACCGCGCTGTTCGCCTGCAGCCTGCCAATGCAGGGGCTGTGGTGGCTGGGGCGCCGTTCGGTCACGCCGCTGCCGCCGACGCTGTTGCAATGGTTCCATGAGGTGCGTAACAAGCTGACGGAAGCCGGGCAGGCGGTGGCCCCGCTGGAGGGCACGCCGACCTATCAGACGTTGGCCGATTTGCTCAAGCGCGCTTTCAAGCAGCTGGACAAAACCTTCCTCGACGATCTGTAAATGAAGACAGGCCGCGTTGTGCGGCCTTTCTCGTCAAAGCGCCAATAACCCCGGTTTAAATCAAAGAACGGTCGAGTTGTGATTTCCTGCGTTCTTGCGCTGTGCGATGCTCCCGCCATCACACAGAAATGAGGAAATCCTGATGGAAATGACCAATGCCCAGCGGCTGATCCTGTCGAACCAGTACAAGATGATGACCCTGCTCGATCCGGACAACGGCGACCGTTATCGCCGGTTGCAAACCATCGTCGAACGCGGCTTCGGTTTGCAAATGCGCGAACTGGATCGCGACTTCGGTGAACTGAGCGAAGAGGTGTGCCGCACCATCATCAACGTGATGGAGATGCACCATGCGCTGCAGGTTTCCTGGGGCAACCTGAAAGAGAAGCAGGAGCTGGACGAGCGCCGCCTGGCGTTTCTCGGCTTCGACGCCGCCACCGAAGCGCGCTACCTGAGCTACGTGCGTTTCCTGGTCAGCACCGAGGGGCGTTATACTCACTTCGATTCCGGCAGCCACGGTTTCAACGCCCAGACCAAAATGTGGGAAAAATACCAGCGCATGCTGGCGATCTGGCTGGCCTGTCCGCGCCAGTATCACTTGAGCGCCGTTGAGATAGCGCAAATCATCAATGCTTGATTAAGAAGAGGTTTTCTGTGGAGTGTAAGGGTTTTCTGTTCGATCTTGATGGCACCCTGGTGGATTCATTGCCGGCGGTAGAGCGCGCCTGGACGCACTGGGCCGAGCGCCGCGGCGTTAACCCGCAAGCGGTGCTGGACTTCATTCACGGTAAACAGGCCATTACTTCTCTGCGCCACTTTATGCCGGGCGAAAGCGAAGCGGAAATTCAGCGCGAGTTCGAGTTGCTGGAGCAGGCCGAAGCGCAGGATACCGACGGCGTTCGCGCGCTGCCGGGTGCGATTGCGCTGCTGGAGCGCCTGAACGCGCTCGGCGTCCCTTGGGCGATCGTCACCTCCGGTTCGGTGCCGGTGGCCGGCGCTCGCCGCCAGGCCGGCGATTTGCCGCAGCCGGAGGTGTTCATCACCGCCGAGCAGGTTAAACACGGTAAGCCACAGCCCGACGCCTACCTGCTGGGCGCCGAGCGCCTGGGGCTGGCACCGCACGAGTGCGTGGTGGTTGAAGACGCGCCGGCCGGTATTCTCTCCGGCCTGGCGGCGGGCTGTCAGGTGATCGCGGTCAACGCGCCGGCCGATGCGCCGAAGTTGGAGCAGGTCGACCTGCGGCTGGATTCGCTGGCGCAGATCGCCGTCGATAAAACGGCGCAGGGCGCGATCGTTCGCCGGCTGGCCTGAGCGGCATTATCTTCACCCTAATTGATTAGACCCCGCTTCGGCGGGGTTTTTTTATGCTATTTTTTAGACCCTTGGACATTTGTCGGATGAGGCCGTTTTGAACAGCGAATTACTGTGGGTGCTGAGTTTACTGCTGATTGCCATCGTGCTGTTTATCACCAATAAGCTGCGCATGGACGTGGTGGCGCTGTTGGTGATCATCGCCTTCGTGCTGAGCGGCACGCTCAGCCTGCAGGAGGCGACGGTCGGTTTCAGCGATCCCAACGTGATTTTGATTGCGGCGCTGTTCGTGATCGGTGAAGGGCTGGTACGCACCGGCGTGGCTTACCAGGTGGGTGACTGGCTGGTGAAAGTGGCCGGCAGCAGCGAAACCAAAATGTTGATGCTGCTGATGGTGACAGTCGCCGGGCTGGGCGCGTTCATGAGCTCGACCGGCGTGGTGGCGATCTTTATCCCGGTGGTGCTCAGCGTGACGGCCAGAATGAAGATCGCGCCGGGGCGGCTGATGATGCCGCTCAGCTTTGCCGGGCTGATCAGCGGCATGATGACGCTGGTGGCCACGCCGCCCAACATGGTGGTCAACAGCGAACTGGTGCGTGAAGGCATCCATGGTTTCGGTTTCTTCAGCGTGACGCCCATTGGCCTGGTGGTGCTGGCGCTGGGTGTCGGCTACATGCTGATCGCCCGGCGTTGGCTGGGCAGCGGTGAAACGGGCAAAGCCGGTGACGACTGGCAGCGCCGCACCTTCCGCGATTTGATCCGCGACTACAAGCTGACTGGCCGCGCGCGGCGGCTGGCTGTCCGCAACGCTTCGCCGCTGATCGGGCGTTCGCTGGATGAACTGCATCTGCGTGCGCGCTATGGCGCCAACGTGGTGGGCATCGAGCGCTGGAAACGCTTCCGGCGGGTGATGGTCAGCGCCTCCGGCAGCACCGAGCTGCGCGAGGGCGATGTCCTCTTGATCGACATGTCGGACAGTCAGGTCGATCTGCGCGAATTCTGCGGCGAGCAGCGGCTGGAGCCGATGGTGCTGCGCGGCGATTACTTCTCGGAACAGTCGCGCAACGTCGGCATGGCCGAAGTGTCGCTGATCCCGGACTCGGCGCTGCTGGGCAAAAGCCTGCGCGAAGCGGCGTTCCGCAGCCGCTACGATCTGAACGTGGTGGGCATCCGCCGCCACGGCGAGACGCTGGGCGGCAAGCTGGTGGACGAGCCGCTGGAGCTGGGCGACATTTTGCTGGTGATCGGCGACTGGAAGGCGATCCGTCAGCTGCAGGCCAAAACCCACGACTTTATCGTGCTCAATCTGCCGGCCGAGGTGGACGAAGTGGCGCCGGCCATCACGCAGGCGCCGCACGCGCTGTTTTGCCTGGCGTTGATGGTGGCGATGATGTTGACCGACGAAATCCCCAACCCGATCGCGGCGCTGATCGCCTGCCTGCTGATGGGCAAGTTCCGCTGTATCGACATGGAGAGCGCCTATAAATCGATCCATTGGCCGAGCATTATTTTGATCGTCGGGATGATGCCGTTCGCGCAGGCGCTGCAAAAGACCGGCGGGGTGGATCTGATCGTCAGCGGGCTGATGGACGTCGCCGGCAGCGCGGGGCCGCGCGTGATGCTGCTGTGTCTGTTCGTCTTGTGCGCCGCCATCGGCCTGTTTATTTCCAACACCGCGACGGCGGTGCTGATGGCGCCGATTGCCATTGCCGCCGCGCGCGAAATGGGCGTCTCGCCATACCCGTTCGCGATGATTATCGCCATCGCCGCGTCCGCCGCCTTTATGACGCCGGTCTCTTCACCGGTCAACACGCTGGTGCTGGGGCCGGGCAATTACAAATTCGGCGATTTCGTACGTCTCGGCGTGCCGTTTACCCTGCTGGTGATGGTGGTCAGCGTGATTGTGGTGCCGTGGCTTTACGGTTTTTAACGGCGCAGCGGGGCTGCGCCGGCGGGGTTACAGCGAACTGTCGAGGCTGATTTCGTCCAATGACAGGCTGAAGCTGGGAATGAATACGTCCATGAAGTAGTCCATTTCCGGGCTGCGGCGCTGTTCCAGGGTTTTATCCAGCCGCGCCTTGGCCAGGGTGAATTCGTTGTTGCCGGCAGAGAGTTCTTCCAGGCATTTCAGGTAGGCGCACAGCGCGTCTGCCTGCTTTACCACCTGCTTTTCATCTTCGCTGTAGTAGTGCTCATCGAGAATGGTGCGGAAATCGTTGCGCAGCTCAGCGGGGATCATGTCCAGCAGCTTTTGCTGGGCGATCTTTTCGATCTTCTTGTATTCATGGGCGATCTGCGGATTGTAGTACTTGATCGGCGTCGGCATGTCACCGGTGATCACTTCGCTGGCGTCGTGATACATCGCCAGTAGCGCAACGCGGTCGGCGTTGAGGTTGCCGTTGAATTTGCGGTTCTTGATCACCGCCAACGCATGGGCGACGAAAGCCACCTGCAGACTGTGTTCGGAGACGTTTTCGGTACGCACGTTGCGCATCAGCGGCCAGCGGTTGATCAGTTTCAGGCGGGACAGATGGGCGAAGAAATGGCTCTGGCTCATGGTGCTCTCTTTAACGGCAAGTGAGGGCACCATTGTGAAGCAGTGACGGCGAATTTTGCAACCGGGCAATGAGAGAAGGGCGCAGCAAGGCGCTGCGCCCCAGGCGATTACTGGTGGTAACCTTCCAGGAAGCGGCCCAGCTTGCCGACCGCCATTTCCAGTTCGTCTACGCGCGGCAGGGTGACGATGCGCACGTGATCCGGGTAAGGCCAGTTGAACGCGGTGCCCTGCACCAGCAGCACTTTTTCCTGCAGCAGCAGATCCAGCACCAGTTTCTGGTCGTCGTGGATGTTGAAGCGCTTGGCGTCGATGCGCGGGAACATGTACAGCGCGCCCTGCGGCTTCACGCAAGAGACGCCCGGAATGTCGTTGAGCAGTTCCCAGGTGCGGTTGCGCTGTTCGTACAGGCGGCCGCCGGGCTGAATGAATTCGCTGATGCTCTGATAACCGCCCAGCGCGGTCTGAATGGCGTGTTGCATCGGCACGTTGGCGCACAGGCGCATCGAAGCCAGCATCTCCAGCCCTTCGATATAGCCTTTGGCGTGCTTCTTCGGCCCGTTCAGTACCATCCAGCCCTGGCGGAAGCCCGCCACGCGGTAGGTTTTCGACAGGCCGTTGAAGGTCACGGTCAGCAGATCCGGCGCCAGCGCGGCGATCGAATGATGCTCGGCTTCGTCATACAGGATCTTGTCGTAGATCTCGTCGGCGAAGATGATCAGATTGTGTTGACGGGCGATCTCGACGATCTGTTCCAGCAGCGCTTTGCTGTAAACCGCGCCGGTCGGGTTGTTCGGGTTGATGATCACAATGCCGCGGGTGCGCGGGGTGATCTTGCTGATGATGTCGTCCAGATCCGGGAACCAGCCGGCCTGCTCATCACACAGGTAGTGCACGGCCTTGCCGCCGGACAGCGATACCGCGGCGGTCCACAGCGGGTAGTCCGGCGCCGGCACCAGCATTTCGTCGCCGCTGTTGAGCAGCGCTTGCATGGATTGGACGATCAGCTCAGAGACGCCATTGCCAATGTAGATATCCTCAACGGTCACGTCACGCATGTTGCGCGCCTGATAGTGCTGCATGATCGCTTTACGCGCCGAGAAGAGGCCCTTGGAGTCGGAGTAGCCTTGCGCCGTGGGCAGATTGCGGATCACGTCGACCAGGATTTCGTCCGGGGCGTCGAAACCGAACGGGGCAGGGTTGCCGATGTTCAGTTTCAGGACTTTGTTGCCTTCTTCTTCAAGACGTTTAGCTTCTTTAAGCACCGGGCCGCGAATGTCATAGCAGACGTTGTCCAGTTTGCTGGATTTCTCAATGGGGGACATAAAAAGTTGAGCCTTTTGCTGGGATAGGGGCGCTCCTACCGTGGGACGCCGCAACCCGCCCAATGTACTCCTGGCGTAGTTGCTTTTGAAGGGTTTTGCACGCCTTTGGTGCAAATGCATGTCGTAACGGGGGATTTTAGTTATGATAAGCAAAGGTAAAGTTATTTTGTGGTTCATAATTTCATGAACTATAATTTTACTAGGGTTTTGTTCTGTGAAATCACGCGTCGATAAACGGGACGTGCCGGCGATCGCGGCCGGCAGCAGTGAACTGATAAGCCGAAAGTGAGAATGGGCTTCAATAAACTGTAAAGGAACGATAATACCGGAGTTGTCTGATAGCGGGGTGTCGGTAAGCGCACCACACTAAGAAAATGGCATATTTACATTAGCTTTACTTTATATTTTAGCTTAAGCATTGTTTATGTGGTTGTAGGATTATTATTTAAAGTAAAAATCTTACTGATTGAATTTATTAAATTCATTGAGTATTAACACGAAGTTGGTGTCATTAATTATTTATCTTTTTTGCTCTGTAATGCAGTCTGAACACCGGTTGATAAGGGTTCTCAGTAGCACGAATGGAGTGGAAATTAGGCAGTATGAATGAGTAAAATCTCAGGTTCGGTGGGGGTTTTCCCTTTCCACCGGTATTCAGCCCCCCGCGTTCTATAAGCATCATCGATAGATCGCATTTTAAAAAGCGATAGAGGTAACGAATCATAAGTAATTTTTTTGCCCTCCACTTATGAGTGGGGTACTGTCATAACAGGCTCCGTCCTTTTCAACGGCGTCTGAGAAACACACCAGGGTAGTAGTTCGTAAATTAGAATTTAAAAAAGTGAAGAATACACTATGACAACTGCAAATCGTCCGATACTTAATCTCGACCTCGATCTGCTAAGAACCTTTGTTGCGGTTGCTGATTTGAATACCTTCGCAGCGGCGGCTGTTGCCGTTTGCCGTACTCAATCAGCCGTCAGTCAACAAATGCAGCGATTAGAGCAACTGGTCGGCAAAGAACTGTTTGCCCGCCATGGGCGCAACAAACTCCTGACTGAGCATGGTATTCAGCTTCTCGGTTATGCCAGGAAAATCCTGCGCTTTAACGACGAAGCCTGTACCTCGCTGATGTACAACAATATTAAAGGTGTTCTGACCATCGGCGCTTCCGACGACACCGCCGATACCATTTTGCCTTTCCTGTTGAACCGCGTGACCGCCATCTATCCCAAGCTGGCCATTGACGTGCGCGTAAAGCGCAGCACGACGATGGTCGATCTGCTGGAAGAGGGCGAGATCGATCTGGCGGTGACCACGGCCGATCCGGCCGGGCACCCGCATATCGTACTGCGCACGTCGCCGACGCTGTGGTACTGCGCCGCCGATTACCACTATCAGGCCGGCGAACCGATCCCGTTGGTGGTGATGGATGAGCCAAGCCCGTTCCGCGCGCTGGCGATCAAACAGTTGGATGAAGCCGGTATCCCGTGGCGTATCGCCTACGTCGCCTCCACGCTGTCCGCGGTGCGGGCGGCCTGTAAGGCCGGCCTGGGCGTGACCGCGCGGCCGATCGAGATGATGAGCCCCGATCTGCGGGTGCTGGGCGCGGTGGAAGGTTTGCCGCCGCTGCCGGATACCCAGTATGCGCTGTGCAAAAATGCGCAGTGCAGCAACGAGCTGGCAATGGCTATCTTCAGCGCGATGCAGGGCGGCAATGACGGCTATGGCTTCAACGGCGCGGAAGCCGGTCTCCAGGGCGATCAGGATGACGCCAGCCTGGTGGACGAAGAAGAATAACGCCGCGGTGTGATATCTGATGAAAAACCTCTGCTTCGGCGGAGGTTTTTTTTGGCCGTTTTTTGGTGATATTTACTGTTATATAGGTTTAAGTGCAATTTTGTTATGAGTTGGCTGTTTTAATAACTTTTAAGCGTTACTGAAAAGAGAGTTTGGCCGGGTTTAAGATGCGGAGTTTGTTTTTTGAGCAATAAGATTGAATGGGTTAAAGGCATGGTAATAGCAGGGTTATTTTGTTAGCTTATAGCGGCCGTTTTTGCGGCTTAATTTGAGGAAAATTGTTAAAGGGCCACACTTTTTTTGAGGATTTATGCTGAAAACGTGTCCTGGATCAAAAAAATACCCCTAGGTAGTGAGTGGAAGAACAGGGAATTCCTGAGACAATGGTATAGTAAAACTGAAATGTGCATGTTGGTTTATATCTATCTGTTTCTACACAAAAATTAACTGACACGATTTAGCCTGTCCCTGGCGCATCAAATGTTAATTAAATGATACGTATGTAAACTAGTGTGTAGATACTTTTGTCAAAGTTGACAAAAGGTTATAGAAAGGAGTAAAAAGCCCACAGAAAAACGCTGCCTAACTCGCTGTAAAAGCAGTTTGTTTGTGTGGTTATTTATCCTTCCCTTAAATCGATGTGGCGCACTAACTGCCGGTGACAAGAGCAGTGCGATCGACGCCACTTTTGATGAGTAAGCATAGAGTATGTCAACAACCACTGAAGTTATCGCTCATCACTGGGCGCTCGCCGTATTTCTCGTCGTGGCTATCGGGCTTTGCGGCTTAATGCTGCTGGGTGCGTTCTTCTTGGGCGGGAGAGCCCGGGCGCGCGCCAAACACACCCCGTTTGAATCAGGCATCGACTCGGTCGGCACGGCGCGCATGCGCTTGTCCGCCAAGTTCTACCTGGTGGCCATGTTCTTCGTTATTTTCGACGTTGAAGCCTTATACCTGTATGCCTGGTCGGTCTCGGTTCGCGAGAGCGGTTGGGTAGGCTTTATCGAAGCCGCCATTTTCATTTTGGTGCTATTGGCCGGTCTGGTTTATCTGGTGCGCATTGGCGCGTTGGATTGGACTCCGGCGCGTTCCCAACGCCGCAGCAAACCGAGCACGATCACTAACACCAACAGTCATCCGCAGTAACAGCGAGGCATTAAGATGGACTATACGCTCACCCGCATAGACCCGAACGGTGAGAACGACCGTTATCCCCTGCAAAAACAGGAGATCGTCGCCGATCCCCTGGAACAACAGGTCCACCGCACGGTTTACATGGGTAAACTCGAACATGCGCTGCATGACATGGTGAACTGGGGGCGTAAAAACTCTATTTGGCCGTATAACTTCGGCCTTTCGTGCTGTTACGTGGAGATGGTGACGTCGTTTACCGCCGTTCACGACGTGGCGCGTTTCGGTGCGGAAGTACTGCGCGCCTCCCCGCGTCAGGCTGACCTGATGGTGGTGGCCGGTACCTGCTTCACCAAAATGGCCCCGGTCATTCAACGCTTGTACGAGCAGATGCTGGAACCTAAGTGGGTGATCTCGATGGGCGCCTGCGCCAACTCCGGCGGCATGTACGACATCTATTCCGTGGTGCAGGGCGTGGACAAGTTCCTGCCGGTCGATGTGTACATTCCCGGCTGCCCGCCGCGTCCAGAAGCCTACATGCAAGCGCTGATGCTGCTGCAGGAATCCATCGGCAAAGAACGTCGCCCGCTGTCGTGGGTTGTCGGCGATCAGGGCGTTTACCGCGCCAATATGCAGTCTGAAAGAGAGCGTAAACACGGCGAGCGCATCGCGGTGACCAACCTCCGGACGCCTGACGAGATTTAAGACGTTCATTTAACGTCCATCTTAGTGCGCTATTGGTTAACACAGCGAAAAGTGAAACTTGCGGCGAATAACCCTTTAGTGTGGTGAAAAAAAATTATGACAGATTTGACGACGCACGACGCCTTGCCTGCCTGGCAGACCCGAGATCACCTTGACGACCCGGTGATCGGCGAACTGCGCAACCGTTTTGGGCCGGAAGCCTTTACTGTTCAGGCCACCCGTACCGGCATGCCCGTGGTATGGGTTAAACCTGACCAGTTGCTGGAAGTAATGACGTTCCTGAGAAAACAGCCGAAGCCGTATGTCATGCTGTTCGATCTGCATGGCGTGGACGAACGTCTTCGCACCCACCGCGACGGCCTGCCCGCTGCGGATTTCTCCGTTTTCTACCATCTGATTTCCATCGAACGCAACCGCGACATCATGCTGAAGGTGGCGCTGTCTGAAAAAGACCTGCACGTGCCGACGGCGACCAAGGTGTTCCCGAACGCCAACTGGTACGAGCGCGAAACCTGGGAAATGTTCGGCATCACCTTCGACGGCCACCCGCACCTGTCGCGCATCATGATGCCGCAGACCTGGGAAGGGCACCCGCTGCGTAAGGACTACCCGGCGCGCGCCACCGAATTCGATCCTTTCGTGCTGACCAAGCAGAAAGAAGATCTGGAGATGGAAGCGCTGACCTTCAAGCCGGAAGACTGGGGCATGAAGCGCGGCACCGAGAACGAAGACTTCATGTTCCTCAACCTCGGCCCGAACCACCCGTCCGCGCACGGTGCGTTCCGCATCATTCTGCAGTTGGACGGCGAAGAGATCGTCGACTGCGTGCCGGACATCGGCTATCACCACCGCGGCGCCGAGAAGATGGGCGAGCGTCAATCCTGGCACAGCTACATTCCGTACACCGACCGCATCGAGTACCTCGGCGGCTGCGTGAACGAAATGCCTTACGTGCTGGCGGTTGAAAAGCTGGCCGGCATCAAGGTGCCGGAGCGCGTCGACACCATCCGTGTGATGCTGTCCGAACTGTTCCGCATCAACAGCCACCTGCTGTACATCTCCACCTTCATTCAGGACGTCGGCGCGATGACCCCGGTGTTCTTCGCCTTTACCGACCGTCAGAAAATCTATGATCTGGTGGAGGCGATCACCGGTTTCCGTATGCACCCGGCCTGGTTCCGCATCGGCGGCGTCGCGCACGATCTGCCGCGCGGCTGGGATCGCCTGCTGCGTGAATTCCTCGACTGGATGCCGAAGCGTTTGGATTCCTACGTGAAAGCGGCGCTGAAGAACAGCATCCTGAAAGGCCGTTCCATCGGCGTAGCGTCTTACAACGCCAAAGAAGCGCTGGAGTGGGGCGTGACCGGCGCAGGCCTGCGCGCCACCGGCGTGGAGTTCGACGTGCGCAAATGGCGTCCGTACTCCGGCTACGAGAACTTCGACTTTGAAGTGCCGGTGGGCGACGGCAACAGCGACTGCTACACCCGCGTGATGCTGAAGGTGGAAGAGCTGCGTCAGAGCCTGCGCATCCTCGAACAGTGCCTGAACAACATGCCGGAAGGCCCGTTCAAGGCCGATCACCCGCTGACCACGCCGCCGCCGAAAGAGCGCACGCTGCAGCACATTGAAACGCTGATCACCCACTTCCTGCAGGTTTCCTGGGGCCCGGTGATGCCAGCCAACGAATCATTCCAGATGATTGAAGCCACCAAAGGGATCAACAGCTACTACCTGACCAGCGACGGCAGCACCATGAGCTACCGCACCCGGGTCCGTACGCCGAGCTTTGCGCACCTGCAGCAGATCCCATCGGTCATCCGAGGCAGCCTGGTTTCCGACCTGATCGTCTATCTGGGTAGTATCGATTTTGTAATGTCAGATGTGGACCGCTAACTATGCACTCTCAAAAAGACAATCACGCAGTCAACGATGCGCTCGAGCCCATCAATGCAGCCGCTCCTCAGAGCGGCGTTGATGCATTTGTACTGAGCGCGGAAGAACGTGATGCGATCGAGCACGAAAAACACCATTACGAGGATCCGCGCGCCGCTTCCATCGAAGCACTGAAAATTGTGCAGAAGCAGCGCGGCTGGGTTCCGGACGGTGCGATTTACGCCATCGCGGAAGTGCTGGGCATCCCCGCCAGCGATGTAGAAGGCGTGGCCACGTTCTACAGCCAGATTTTCCGTCAGCCAGTAGGACGTCACGTGATCCGTTATTGTGACAGCGTTGTTTGTCACATCACCGGTTACCAGGGCATTCAGGCCGCTATCGAGAAGAAGCTGAACATCAAGCCGGGTCAAACCACCTTTGATGGCCGCTTCACGCTGTTGCCGACCTGCTGTCTGGGCAACTGCGATAAAGGGCCGACCATGATGATTGATGACGACACTCACAGTCAGCTGAAGCCCGAAGATATCGAGACGCTACTGGAGCAGTATCAATGACCAAGCACATTGTACGCACTCCCGAAACGCATCCGCTGACCTGGCGTCTGCGCGATGACAAGCAGCCGCTGTGGCTGGACGAGTACCGCAGCAAAAACGGCTATGCCGGCGCGGAAAAGGCCCTCAAAGGCCTGGCACCGGATGAGATCGTCGGCCTGGTGAAAGACTCCGGGCTGAAGGGCCGCGGCGGCGCGGGCTTCTCCACCGGTTTGAAGTGGAGCCTGATGCCGAAGGACGAATCCATGAACATCCGTTACCTGCTGTGTAACGCCGATGAGATGGAGCCGGGCACCTACAAAGACCGCCTGCTGATGGAGCAGCTGCCGCACCTGCTGGTGGAAGGCATGCTGATCTCCGCGTTCGCGCTGAAAGCCTACCGTGGGTACATCTTCCTGCGCGGTGAGTACATCGAAGCGGCGGCGCATCTGCGTCGCGCCATCGCGGAAGCCACCGAAGCCGGCTATCTGGGCAAGAACATTCTCGGCACCGGGTTCGATTTCGAGCTGATCGTGCACACCGGCGCCGGCCGTTATATCTGCGGCGAAGAAACCGCGCTGATCAACTCGCTGGAAGGCCGCCGCGCCAATCCGCGTTCCAAGCCGCCATTCCCGGCCAGCGCCGGCGTGTGGGGCAAGCCGACCTGCGTCAACAACGTCGAAACGTTGTGCAACGTGCCGGCCATTTTGGCGAACGGCGTGGAGTGGTACACCGGCATCTCCGGCAGTGAAGACAAAGGCACCAAGCTGATGGGCTTCTCCGGCCGGGTGAAAAATCCGGGCGTCTGGGAGCTGCCGTTCGGCACTACCGCGCGCGAGATCCTGGAAGACTACGCCGGCGGCATGCGTGACGGTCTGCGCTTCAAAGCCTGGCAGCCGGGCGGCGCGGGGACCGACTTCCTGACCGCCGATCATCTCGATCTGCCGATGGAATACGGCGCGATCGGCAAAGCCGGCAGCCGTCTCGGCACCGCGCTGGCGATGGCGGTAGACCACGAGATCGGCATGGTGCCGCTGGTGCGTAACCTGGAAGAGTTCTTCGCCCGCGAGTCCTGCGGCTGGTGTACGCCATGCCGCGACGGCCTGCCGTGGAGCGTGAAGATCCTGCGTGCGTTGGAAAACGGCGAAGGGCAGCCGGGGGATATCGAAACCCTCGAACAGCTGTGCCGTTCCCTCGGCCCGGGCAAAACCTTCTGCGCCCACGCGCCAGGTGCCGTAGAGCCACTGCAAAGCGCGATTAAATATTTCCGTGAAGAGTTCGAGGCGGGTATCGCCGTGCAACACTTCGGCAACGCCCATGCGATTGGCGGCATTCAGCCGAACAATCTGCTGAAGCAGCGCTGGTAAGCCGAACTTGCCCGAACACGGCCAGAATTTTTGATTAACGCCTGCCGCAAGGCAGGCCACTTGGAAGCATGCTGACTATGGCTACGATTCATGTAGACGGCAAAGAGTATGAGGTAGACGGGGCGGACAACCTGCTGCAGGCTTGTCTCTCCCTCGGCCTTGATATTCCTTACTTTTGCTGGCATCCGGCGCTGGGAAGCGTCGGCGCTTGCCGCCAATGTGCGGTAAAGCAATACCAAAACGCGGAAGATACGCGCGGCCGTTTGGTGATGTCCTGTATGACCCCGGCATCCGATGGTACCTTCATCTCCATCGATGACGGCGAAGCGAAGCAGTTCCGTGAAAGCGTGGTCGAGTGGTTGATGACCAACCACCCGCACGATTGCCCGGTCTGTGAAGAAGGCGGTAACTGTCACCTGCAGGATATGACGGTAATGACCGGCCACAGCTTCCGCCGCTACCGCTTCACCAAGCGCACCCACAATAACCAGGAGCTGGGGCCGTTTATCTCGCACGAGATGAACCGCTGCATCGCCTGCTACCGCTGCGTGCGTTACTACAAAGACTATGCGGACGGCACCGACTTCGGCGTGTACGGCGCGCACGACAACGTCTACTTCGGTCGTCCGGAAAGCGGCACGCTGGAAAGCGAGTTCTCCGGCAACCTGGTGGAAGTGTGCCCGACCGGCGTATTCACCGACAAAACGCACTCCGAACGCTACAACCGTAAATGGGACATGCAGTTTGCGCCGAGCATTTGCCAGCAGTGCAGCATCGGCTGTAATACCAGCCCGGGCGAGCGCTATGGCGAATTGCGCCGTATCGAAAACCGTTACAACGGCAGCGTGAACCACTACTTCCTGTGCGACCGCGGCCGTTTCGGTTACGGCTACGTCAACCAGAAAGATCGTCCGCGTCAACCGCAGCAGCTGCGCGGTGATGACTGGATCACCCTGAACGCCGAGCAGGCGATGCAGGGCGCGGCGGACATCCTGCGTCAGGCGAAGAAAACCATCGGCATCGGCTCCCCGCGCGCCAGCCTGGAAAGCAACTTCGCGCTGCGCGAACTGGTCGGCGCCGAGAACTACTACACCGGTATCGCTCAGGCGGAGCAATCACGCCTGGCGCTGATGCTGAACGTGCTGAAAAACGGCGGCGTCCATACGCCGGCGCTGCGTGAGATCGAAGATTACGACGCGGTGCTGGTGCTGGGCGAAGACCTGACGCAAACCGGCGCGCGCATCGCGCTGTCCGTGCGCCAGGCCGTCAAGGGGAAAGCCCGCGCGATGGCGGCGGCGCAACGCGTGGCCGACTGGCAGATCGCGGCGGTGCAGAACATCGGTCAGCACGCCAAGTACCCGCTGTTCACCACCAACGTCGACAACACCCGTCTGGACGACATCGCCGCCTGGAACTACCGCGCGCCGGTGGACGAGCAGGCGCGCTTCGGCTTCGCCATCGCTCACGCGCTGGACAGCGCGGCGCCGGCGGTGAACGATCTGGCTGACGGCCTGAACAAGAAAGTCGATATCATCGTGCAGGCGCTGACCGGCGCACGCAAACCGCTGATCGTGACCGGCAGCAACGCTGGCAGCGAAGCCATCATCGAAGCGGCGGCCAACATCGCCAAAGCGTTGAAGGGCCGCGGTTCCGATGTCGGCATCACCTTCGTGGCGGGCGCAGCCAACAGCATGGGCCTGGCGATGATCGGCGGCGGCTCGCTCGATCAGGCGCTGGAACAGCTGGCGAGCGGCGCAGCAGACACCGCCATCGTGATGGAAAACGATCTCTATCGTCATGCGCCGGCGGCGCAGGTGGACGCAGCGTTGACCAAGGTCAACAACCTGATCGTCGCCGACCACCAGCGCACCGCGATCATGGACAAAGCCAACCTGATCCTCTCCTCGGCCAGCTTTGCCGAGAGCGACGGTACGCTGATCAACCAGGAAGGCCGCGCGCAGCGCTTCTTCCAGGTATACGATCCGGCTTACTACGACGACGCCAAGAAGAATCAGTTCACCGTGATGCTGGAAAGCTGGCGCTGGATGCACTCGCTGCACTCCACCTACACCAGCCGCCACGTGGATTGGACCCAGCTTGATGACGTGATCGCCGCTTGCGTCGCTGCGTTGCCGCAGCTGCAGGGCATCGTCGACGCCGCGCCAGACGCGACTTTCCGCATTCGCGGTCAGAAGCTGGCGCGTTCGCCGCACCGCTCCAGCGGCCGTACCGCCATGCGCGCCAACATCAGCGTGCACGAGCCGCGTCAGCCGCAGGATAAAGACACCATGTTCGCCTTCTCGATGGAAGGGAACAACAGCCCGCTGGCCGATCGTCAACAGATCCCGTTTGCCTGGGCGCCAGGCTGGAACTCACCGCAGGCATGGAACAAGTTCCAGGCCGAAGTGGGTGGCAAACTGCGCCACGGCGATCCGGGCGTGCGCCTGATCGAAGCGGGGGAGGGCAGCCTCGGTTACTTCGACCGCGTGCCTGCCGCGTTCAATCCGGTCGACGGCTGGCGTGTCGCGCCTTACTACCACCTGTTCGGCAGCGACGAAATGTCGCAGCGCTCTCACGTGATCCAGCAGCGCATGCCGGAAGCCTACGTGATGGTCAACCCGGCCGACGCGGCGACGCTTGGCGTCAACGCGGGCAGCCTGGTGGAGTTCAGCTGTGCGGGCCAGACCCTGCGTCTGCCGGTGCGTCTGAGTGAAACCCTGACCCAGGGCCAGGTTGGTTTGCCGCTCGGCTTGCCAGGGATCCCGCCGATCTTGGTGGGTGCTAAGGTAGACAATCTGCGGGAGGCGGCACGATGAGCTGGTTTACCCCTGAGGTGATCGACATTCTGATCGCCATTCTTAAAGCGGTCGTGATCCTGTTGGTGGTCGTGGCGTGCGGGGCATTCATGAGCTTCGGCGAACGCCGCCTGCTCGGCCTGTTCCAGAACCGCTACGGACCGAACCGCGTAGGCTGGGGCGGCTCGCTGCAGCTGGTCGCCGACATGATCAAAATGTTCTTCAAGGAAGACTGGGTTCCGAGATTCTCCGACCGGGTGATCTTCACCCTGGCGCCGATGATCGCCTTTACTTCCCTGTTGCTGGCATTTGCCATCGTTCCGGTCAGCCCGACCTGGGCGGTGTCCGATCTCAACATCGGTATTCTGTTCTTCCTGATGATGGCCGGCCTGGCGGTGTACGCCGTGCTGTTCGCCGGATGGTCGAGCAACAACAAATACTCGCTGTTGGGCGCGATGCGCGCCTCCGCGCAAACCCTGAGCTACGAAGTGTTCATCGGCCTGTCGCTGATGGGCGTGGTGATGCAGGCGGATTCGTTCAACATGCAGGCCATCGTTGAATCCCAGGCGCACGTCTGGAACGTCATCCCGCAGTTCTTTGGCTTCGTGACCTTCGCGATCGCCGGCGTGGCGGTGTGTCACCGTCACCCGTTTGACCAGCCGGAAGCCGAGCAGGAACTGGCCGACGGTTACCACATCGAATATTCCGGCATGAAGTTCGGTCTGTTCTTCGTGGGGGAATACATCGGTATCGTCACCGTGTCCGCCCTGATTGTGACGTTGTTCTTCGGCGGCTGGCAGGGTCCGTTCCTGCCGCCATTCATCTGGTTCGCGTTGAAAACGGCCTTCTTCATGATGATGTTCATCCTGATCCGTGCCGCGCTGCCGCGTCCGCGTTATGACCAGGTGATGTCCTTCGGCTGGAAAGTGTGCCTGCCGCTGACGCTGCTGAACCTGCTGGCAACCGCCGCGGTCATTTTGTACAACGCTCAATAAGGGGTGAATAAACCATGACATTGAAAGAGTTAGTGGTTGGTTTCGGCACCCAGGTGCGCAGCATTTGGATGATTGGCCTGCATGCCTTCGCCAAGCGCGAAACCCAGATGTATCCGGAAGAACCGGTTTACCTGCCGCCGCGCTACCGCGGCCGCATCGTGCTGACGCGCGATCCGGACGGCGAAGAGCGCTGCGTCGCCTGTAACCTGTGTGCGGTTGCCTGCCCGGTCGGCTGTATCTCGCTGCAAAAAGCGGAGCAGAAAGACGGCCGTTGGTATCCGGAGTTCTTCCGCATCAACTTCTCGCGCTGCATTTTCTGTGGCCTGTGCGAAGAGGCTTGCCCGACTACCGCTATCCAGCTGACGCCGGATTTCGAACTGGGTGAGTACAAGCGTCAGGATCTGGTGTACGAAAAAGAAGATCTGTTGATCTCGGGGCCGGGTAAATATCCGGAATATAACTTCTACCGGATGGCCGGTATGGCGATTGACGGCAAAGCCAAAGGCGAAGCCGAAAACGAAGCCAAACCGATCGACGTCAAAGGTCTGTTGCCCTAAGGAGCCAGCAAGCATGGAAATTGCATTTTACCTGGCAGGTTTGATTGCGGTGGCCGCGACGATTCGCGTGATCACCCATACCAACCCTGTACATGCGCTGCTGTATCTGATCGTCTCGTTATTGGCGATCTCGGCAGTCTTCTTCTCGCTCGGCGCCTACTTTGCCGCCGCGTTGGAAATCATCGTCTATGCGGGCGCCATCATGGTGCTGTTCGTGTTCGTGGTGATGATGCTGAACCTCGGCAACGTGCAGCAGCAAGAGCGCGACTGGATGAAGCCGACGGTGTGGATCGGACCTGGCCTGTTGTCGCTGGCGCTGCTGGTGGTATTGATCGTCGCGATCCGCAGCGTATCCGACCAGGGTATCAGCGGCGAGATGGTCGACGCGAAGGCGGTGGGCATCAGCCTGTTCGGGCCTTACGTACTGGCGGTTGAGCTGGCTTCAATGCTGCTGTTGGCGGGTCTGGTTGTCGCCTTCCATATCGGCCGCGAGCACAAGCCTGGCGAGGTGCTGAGCAACGCGCCGGCGAGTGGCGAAATGGCGAGAAGAAAATCGGAGGAGCAAGCATGATCCCTCTTCAACACGGCCTGATCCTGGCGGCTATCCTGTTTGTGCTCGGGCTGACCGGGCTGCTGGTGCGCCGCAACCTGCTGTTTATGCTGATCAGCCTGGAAGTGATGATCAACGCTGCGGCGTTGGCGTTTATCGTGGCGGGAAGCTACTGGGGCCAGGCGGACGGGCAGGTGATGTACATCCTGGCGATCAGCCTGGCGGCAGCCGAGGCCAGTATCGGCCTGGCGCTGTTGCTGCAGCTCTACCGTCGTCGTCATACCCTGAATATTGATACTGTCAGTGAGATGCGCGGATGAACCTATTATATTTAACAATTCTGCTACCGCTGATCGGGTTCCTGCTGTTGGCATTTTCCCGCGGTCGTTGGTCTGAGAACACGGCGGCCACCGTCGGCGTGGGCTCTATCGGCCTGGCTGCGCTGGTCACGGTGTATGTGGCGATGGATTTCCTCGCCCAGAAAGCCGCCGGCGTGCAGCTGTTCGAACAAAGCCTGTGGACCTGGATGGCCGTCGGTAACTTCAATATCGGCGTGACCCTGGTGCTGGACGGCCTGTCGCTGACCATGCTGTCGGTGGTCACCGGCGTCGGCTTCTTCATCCACATGTTCGCTTCTTGGTACATGCGCGGTGAAGAGGGCTATTCGCGCTTCTTCGCTTACACCAACCTGTTTATCGCCAGCATGGTGGTCTTGGTGCTGGCAGACAACCTGCTGCTGATGTATCTGGGTTGGGAAGGCGTGGGCCTGTGCAGCTACCTGTTGATCGGTTTCTACTACAAAGACCCAGCCAACGGCGCGGCGGCGATGAAAGCCTTCATCGTGACCCGCGTGGGCGACGTGTTCCTGGCGTTCGCGCTGTTCATCCTCTACAACGAGCTGGGCACGCTGAACATCCGCGAGCTGATGATCCTGGCGCCGCAGAAACTGGCGGTGGGTGACACGGCCATCACCTGGGCGACCCTGATGCTGCTGGGCGGTGCGGTCGGTAAATCGGCGCAGCTGCCGTTGCAAACCTGGTTGGCGGACGCGATGGCGGGCCCAACCCCGGTTTCCGCACTGATCCACGCGGCGACCATGGTGACCGCGGGCGTCTATCTGATCGCCCGTACGCACGGCCTGTTCCTGATGGCGCCGGAAGTGCTGCACCTGGTGGGCATCGTCGGTGCGGTCACTCTGCTGCTGGCCGGCTTCGCCGCGCTGGTGCAGACCGACATCAAGCGCGTGCTCGCTTACTCCACCATGAGCCAGATCGGTTACATGTTCCTGGCGCTGGGCGTGCAGGCATGGGACGCGGCGATCTTCCACCTGATGACCCACGCGTTCTTCAAGGCGCTGCTGTTCCTGTCGTCCGGTTCGGTGATCCTGGCTTGCCACCACGAGCAAAACATCTTCAAGATGGGCGGCCTGCGCAAGAGCATCCCACTGGTGTATGTCTGCTTCCTGGTGGGTGGCGCGGCGCTGTCTGCGTTGCCGCTGGTCACGGCCGGCTTCTTCAGTAAGGACGAGATCCTGGCGGGCGCGATGGCCAACGGCCACATCAACCTGATGGTGGCCGGCCTGGTCGGCGCGTTCATGACCTCGCTGTACACCTTCCGTATGATTTTCATCGTGTTCCATGGCGAAGAGAAAATCAAAGCGCATGCCGGTAAAGGCATCACTCACCACCTGCCGCTGTTGGTTCTGCTGGTGCTGTCCACCTTCGTCGGCGCGATGATCGTGCCGCCGTTGCAGGACGTGCTGCCGGAGACGACCGAGCTGGCGCACGGCAGCGTGCTGACGCTTGAAATCACCTCCGGCGTGGTGGCTATCGTCGGCATTCTGCTGGCGGCCGCGCTGTGGCTGGGCAAACGCAGCCTGGTCAACAGCATCGCCAACAGCGCGCCGGGGCGTTTCTTCTCGACCTGGTGGTTCCATGCCTGGGGCTTCGACTGGCTGTATGACAAAGTGTTCGTCAAGCCGTACCTGGGCATTGCGAAGCTGCTGCAGCGCGATCCGCTGAACTCGCTGATGAACCTGCCGGCCGTCTTCTCCCGCTGGGGGAACCGCGGTCTGACGGTGAGCGAGAACGGTCAGGTGCGTTGGTATATAGCGTCTATGGGTGTGGGTGCAGTGGTCGTATTGGCTCTGTTGATTTTGGTTTAATTGAATAATTTAAACAGACGCATTTTTCGGGCGTAGCGCCGGGCAGGCGCTACGTACAAAGTTTGAAATTATTCGTATAAGGGACACAAAACGCCATGCTATTACCTTGGCTAATTCTTATCCCCTTTATCGGCGGTCTGCTGTGCTGGCAGCTTGAGCGCTTCGGTACTAAGGTGCCGCGCTGGATAGCGCTGATCGCAATGGGGCTGACGTTGGCGCTCTCTCTGCAGCTGTGGATGCAGGGCGGCTATACCTTGACTACGCCGAAAGGCATTCCGCAGTGGCAGAGCGAATTCCTGCTGCCGTGGATCCCGCGCTTCGGCATCTCCATCCACCTGGCGCTGGACGGCCTGTCGCTGCTGATGGTGGTGTTGACCGGTCTGCTGGGCGTGCTGGCGATCCTCTGTTCCTGGCGTGAAATCCAGAAGTATCAGGGCTTCTTCCACCTCAACCTGCTGTGGATCTTGGGCGGCGTTATCGGCGTGTTCCTCGCCATCGACATGTTCCTGTTCTTCTTCTTCTGGGAAATGATGTTGGTGCCGATGTACTTCCTGATCGCGCTGTGGGGCCACAAGGCGTCGGACGGTAAAACCCGTATCACCGCGGCGACCAAGTTCTTCATCTACACCCAGGCCAGCGGTCTGGTGATGCTGATTGCGATCCTGGGCCTGGTGTTCGTGCACTACAACGCGACCGGCGTGTGGACCTTCGATTACGAAGACCTGCTGCAAACGCCGATGTCCCACAACGTGCAATATCTGTTGATGCTGGGCTTCTTCATCGCCTTCGCGGTGAAAATGCCGGTGGTGCCGCTGCACGGCTGGTTGCCGGACGCGCACAGCCAGGCACCGACCGCAGGTTCCGTCGACCTGGCGGGCATCTTGCTGAAAACCGCGGCCTACGGCCTGCTGCGTTTCAGCCTGCCGCTGTTCCCTGAGGCTTCGCACGAGTTTGCGCCAATCGCCATGTGGCTGGGCGTGATCGGCATCTTCTACGGCGCCTGGATGGCGTTCGCGCAAACCGACATCAAGCGTCTTATCGCCTACACCTCGGTATCGCACATGGGCTTCGTGCTGATCGCCATCTACACCGGCAGCCAGCTGGCTTACCAGGGCGCGGTGATCCAGATGATCGCGCACGGCCTGTCTGCCGCCGGTATGTTTATCATCTGCGGCCAGCTGTATGAGCGTCTGCATACCCGCGACATGCGTCAGATGGGCGGCCTGTGGGGGCGTATCAAATTCATCCCTGCACTGTCGCTGTTCTTCGCCGTGGCTACGCTGGGGATGCCGGGTACCGGTAACTTCGTCGGCGAATTCATGATTCTGTTCGGCAGCTACCAGGTGGTGCCGGTGATCACCGTGATTTCTACCTTCGGTCTGGTGTTCGCTTCGGTTTACTCGCTGATCATGATGCAGCGCGCTTATTACGGTGCGCCTAAGTCCGACCAGCCGCTGCAGGGCATGACCGCGCGCGAGCTGTTCATCATTCTGCTGCTGGTGGTGTTGCTGGTTCTGCTGGGGGTTTACCCGCAGCCGATTCTGGATACTTCCAACGCGGCGATGAGCAACGTGCAACATTGGTTTGGTTCGTCAGTTTCAGCAATTTCAACAACAAGGCCGTAATTCGCCATGACAATAACTCCTCAACAACTGATCGCACTGCTGCCGCTGTTGATCGTCGGATTGACGGTGGTGGTTGTGATGCTAGGCATTGCGTGGCGACGCGACCACTTTATCAACGCCACCCTGACCGTGATCGGTCTCAACCTGGCGCTGCTTTCGCTGTACTTTGTCGGCCAGGCAGGCCCAATGGACGTCACCCCGCTGCTGCGGGTTGACGGTTACTCGATGTTCTACACCGGGCTGGTGCTGCTGGCGAGTCTGGCAACCTGCACCTTCGCGTATCCGTGGCTGGTCGGCTATCCGGATAACCGCGAAGAGTTCTACCTGCTGGTGCTGATCGCCGCCATGGGTGGCATCCTGCTGGCGAGCGCCAACCATCTGGCTTCGCTGTTCATCGGTATCGAGCTGATCTCGCTGCCGCTGTTCGGCCTGGTGGGCTATGCCTACCGCCAGAAGCGCCCGCTGGAAGCCGCCATCAAGTACATGCTGCTGTCCGCCGCCGCCTCGTCGTTCCTGCTGTTCGGCATGGCGCTGCTGTATGCCGAGTCCGGCGATCTGTCGCTGGCCGGCCTCGGTAAGAGCCTGCAGGAAAACATGATGCACCAGCCGCTGATCCTGGCCGGTATGGGCATGATGATCGTCGGTCTGGGCTTCAAGCTGTCGCTGGTGCCGTTCCAACTGTGGACGCCGGACGTGTATCAGGGCGCACCTGCGCCGGTCTCGACCTTCCTGGCGACCGCCAGCAAGATCGCGATCTTCGCGGTCGTGATGCGTCTGTTCCTGTATGCCCCGGCCGCCGACAACGAAGCGCTGCGCATGGTGCTGTCGATCATCGCGTTCTGCTCTATCTTGTTCGGCAACCTGATGGCCATCAGCCAGACCAACATCAAGCGTCTGCTGGGTTACTCGTCGATCGCCCACCTGGGCTACCTGCTGGTGGCGCTGATTGCGGTGCAAACCCATCAGCTGTCGCTGGAAACCGCCGGCGTTTACCTGGCCGGTTACCTGTTCAGCAGCCTGGGCGCCTTCGGCGTGGTCAGCCTGATGTCCAGCCCGTACCGCGGCCCGGATGCGGATTCGCTGTTCTCTTACCGTGGTCTGTTCTGGCATAAGCCAATCTTGTCCGCGGTGATGACGGTGATGATGCTGTCGCTGGCTGGTATCCCGATGACGCTGGGCTTTATCGGTAAGTTCTTCGTGATCGCGATGGGCGTCAGCGCACACCTGTGGTGGCTGACCGGCGCAGTCGTGGTAGGCAGCGCCATCGGCCTGTACTACTACCTGCGCGTGACTGTCAGCCTGTTCCTCAGCGCGCCGGAATCGCTGCAGCGCGATACCCCGAACAACTGGGCGTTGACCGCCGGTGGCGTCGTGGTGCTGATCTCAGCCGCGCTGGTACTGCTGTTGGGTGTCTATCCGCAGCCGCTGATTTCGCTGGTGCAGATGGCGCAGCCGACGTTCTGATAACGCTTCAGACGGTAAAAAGGTCGCTTCGGCGACCTTTTTTTATGGGTAAACGGCACTCAGCCGTAATGGGCGCTAAACGAGGTTTCCAGCGCCTGCACCACCGCGCGCACGCGGGCGGCGCGTTGCAAATCGGGATGCAGCACCAGCCAGATATCCACCCAGTCTTTATTCTCCGGGAACAGGCGCACCAGCTCCGGGTCTTTGTCCGCCAAAAAAGCGGAGAGCAGGCCGATGCCCAGCCCGCTGCGGGTGGCGGAGCGCAGCAGCAGCTGCGAATTGCATTGCAGCACGACGTTGGGCTCGTGCAGGGCTTCGCCGCAGAAATTGTTCCAGTGGCGCGGCACCAGCTCGCGCGGGAACATCAGCAGATCGTGGCCGCGCAGCTGCTCACCCCTGACCGGCATGCCGCGCCGCGCCAAATAGTGCTGGGTGGCATACAGGCCCATTTCGATGGTGGCTAACCGTTTGATGATCAGCTCATCGTCATCGGGACGGGCGCCGCGGATCGCCAGATCTGCGCCGTGGTAAGAAATATCGGCGATGTTGACCGCCGTCAGCAGTGTGACGGTGATGGCCGGATAGCGTTCCCGCAGATCTTGCAGCGCCGGCATCACGAAGGCTTCGGCCAGGGTATCGGTGGTGGCGATGCGCACGTTGCCGCACAGGCTTTCGTCACCGCTGGCGGCTTTACGGTTGATCGCCTGCACCGCATTTTCCATCTTCATCACGTCCGCCAGCATTTCCTCCCCCAGCGGGCTGAGGGCGAAGGATTTCGGCGTGCGGATAAACAGCTTGGAGCCGAGCGCATCTTCGAAAGCGGACAGCCGTCGACCGACGGTCGCCTGATCGACATGCAGCTGGCTGGCGGCTTTGCGTAGCGTGCCGCAGCGTGCGACGGCGAGAAAAAATCGGGCGTCGTCCCAGTTCATTGCGCACCTCCTCTGTACAGACTGGCGAGAGGAGGAAGGACACGGTGTGATGCGGTGTTTATTCTGGTGTGGAGACCGAAAAAAAGGCTTCGTATCATCATTATTTATAATGTTTCAGGATATGTATAAATGCATCACCGTGAAGCGGTTTTGCACCTTTATTTTTGTCTGGCAATGCTTATTCTTATCGGCGCTTATGCTGCGACCCGACGCACATTTTACACCAAGGCTACCCTAATGCATAAGCAATACGAATAAGAGCCGGTTCCCATTATTTCTGGGCGACCGCCGAGTGGGATCGACTCTGAATCAAGTTAGCTCACGATGATATGACTGGATATAAAAAAATGGAGTCTCACGCAGAGATGCTGTGCCCCCCGTTGCGCTGGCGACGGAGGACGGAGTCAGAGTTACCGTGGCGCCAGGCGCCGAGAAGATGGAACGCAACAACGCCGATGTTATTATTCAAGGCCTTGCAGCGCGCGGCATTCAACATATCTTTTTGGTCCCTGGCAAACTGGTTTACCCGTTAATCACTTCTATTGACCGTTCCGAGATTGTCGGCATCGTCGGTGCCCATGAAACCGCATGTGGATTTATGGCCGATGGCTATGCCCGCGCCAGCCGAAAGTTTGGCGTTTGTCTGGGCATTTCCGGCCCCGGCACCATGAATTTCCTGCCGGCGATGGCCGCTGCGCAAGCCGATAAGATCCCCGTGCTTTACCTGGCCGGCAGCATCGCCACCTATCATGAGGCGCAGGGCGCTTTTCAAGACGGCAGCAACAGCGGTATCGATGAGCTGACCATCGTCAAACCGCTGCTTTGCGCCGCGATAGAAACGAAAAACAACCTGACCTTGCAGCATGAGCTGCGCCGCAGCCTCTCCAGCCTGAACCCACAGCGGAAAGGGCGCGCCTACCTGAGCGTGCCGGTCGACATGCAGAAGAAAACCGCGCTCGGCGATCGTCGCGATCGGCCTGAACGCGTGTCGCAGCACCGTGAAGCGGCCGTGGACGTGCAGGCAGTGGAACAACTGCTGCATGATTACCTGCTGCGTGGCCTCAACGTCGCCTGCCTGGTGGGTAACCGGATGAACAATCCGCAGGATGCCGCGCTGTTGTTGCGGCTGGCGGAAAAATACCGCTTGCCTGTCGCCACGACGTTGTCGGGCAAGGGCGCGTTTCCCGAAGGGCACGCTCTGGCATTAGGGGTCTACGGTTTTGCCGGGCATGCCCGCGCGGTAGAAACCCTCAACGGTGAAGGCGTCGACGTGTTGCTGGTGCTGGGCTGCGATCTCAGCCAGCGCGACAGCCTGAACTGGAACCCGAGACTGCACGGCAATAAAACGCTGGTGGCGATCGACGAAGACTTCGACAAGGTGAGCTCGCATTTCCAGCCGGATCTGCAGATATTTTCCAGCCTGAGCGGTACGTTGCACTGTTTGTTGGCCGCGGTTGGCGATGAGGACGCGCGGCTTGGCGACGCGGCACGCTTACGCGACGCCTGGTTGGACGCGGTTCGCGCACTGCCGCTGGAACAGCCGCAGCCGACGTTGCAGGCGCGCATCGCCCAGGGCGAAAGCCGGCTGTACCCCGGCGAGGCGATTAAACTCATTCGCAGCCGCATGAACCCGGATACCAACGTCGTGGTCGATTCGGGCGCACACCGCATTTTCATGGCGCATCACTGGCTGGCGGCCGGGCGGGGGGATTACCACACCTCCAGCTCCCTGGCGCCGATGGGGTGGGCCATTTGCGCGGGCATCGGTATCAAGCTGGCGGCACCGCAGCGGGATTGCGTCGTGGTGACCGGCGACGGTTGCATGTTGATGCACGGCATCGAAATTCAGACCGCCGCGCGTTATGGCGTGAAGGTGGTGTTCGTGGTGATGAACAACAGCGCGCACGGCGCCATGCATATCGACACGCTGCAAAACCGTGGCATTTCAGCTGACTATACCGCCTTGCCCAACCATGACTGGAAAGCGTTTGCCAACAGCCTGGGGGTCGCCTCCGCGAAGGCGGAGACGCTGGAGGATCTGGACGAGGCCCTCGGCGCCGCGGCGAAACATCCGGGGCCGTACCTCATCGAAGTGATGGTAGGCAACTTTGCGGCGCCTAACCGCTACTACGCCGAGAGCATCGCGGAATACGAGCAGCGCATCAACGAACTGTAGGGCAACGCTGTTTTTTCAACCCGCCAGGTTCACCGCGCGTGGCGCCTGGCATTTTTACTTGCGGTAGTCATGGAGCGATCAGATGGTTAAATGGGGCATTTTGGCATTGTTGGCCGTATTTCAGGGGCCGGTTCACGCTGCCGAGGGGCATGGCGAAGGCATCGTCAAAACGACGTTGCTCAAGACCGAAAGTGCATGGGAGGGCTCGGCATATCGTCAGTATCCCGCCGGCGCACCGCAGATCACCATGCTGAAGGTGACGGTAGAGCCGAACAAGGTGCTGGCCTGGCATACCCATCCTTGCATCAGCGCTGTGTATATGAGCGGCGGCAGCGTTTCGCTCACGGTCCGGAAAACCGGTGAACGCCGCACGTTCCGGCAGGGGGATTCGTTTACCGATACCGTGGATATCGTGCACCAGGGCGTTTCCGGCGATCAGGGCGCCGAAATGCTGGTGTTCTTCGCTTGTGCGGACGATAAACCGTTGACGGTGAAAGCCGCCGGGTAGTGTTGATACGGCCCTGACCAAAGGCCGTTAATAAGAGAAGATCATGGTAGCTTTGTGGATGGTCGTCGCCAGCGGGTTCTTTGCGCTGATGGGTGCTTGCATCAAGTTGGCATCGACGACAGTCGGATTTTTCGACATCATTTTTTATCGTTCTCTCATCAATGTGCTGATCGTCGCAGCGCTGATCAAGATCCAGCGCCTCGGTTTTCGCACCCGTCATCTCGGATTGCATATGAAGCGGGCGGCGATAGGCAATGCTGCGATGTACTGCGGTTTTTATTCGCTGATACATCTGCCGATCGCCACCGCCACCACGCTGGGTTACACCAATCCCCTCTTTCAGTCGGCGATCGCGTTCATCACGACCCGAGGGCAGCTGACCGGTCGGCTGTTGTTTTCCGTGCTGTTGGGCTTTGCCGGCATTTTGATATTGCTGCGCCCCGACTCCCCCAACGGAGAGTACGTAGCCACGCTGGTCGGGCTGGCGGCCGGTCTGTTGACCGCGCTGGCTTACTTTAACGTCGGCAAGCTGGTGCGGCGCGGCGAGCCGGAACTGCGCGTGGTGTTCTATTTCTCGCTGGTGGGAACGTTGGTTGGCGGCCTGATGACTGCGTTGCTGGGTTTTTCCTTGCTGGACGGAGCAATGCTGCTGTGCGTCTGCGCCATCGGCGTCTTCGGCAGTCTGGGGCAGATCGCCATGACCCGCGCTTACGGAGGCGGCAATGCGGTGATTGTCAGCACCCTCTCTTACAGCACCATTATTTTCTCTACGCTGCTTGGTTATCTGATATTTGGCGAGCAGCTGTCTTATATCGCCGCCGCCGGTATGGCGCTGATCGTGTTGTCCGGCGCGTTGGCGGTGCGCAAGCGTGCCTCGGCCAAGCCTGAGCAGGCGGTGGCATAACGTGATAAGGAACGAAACAATGAACATGCGTCCGGTTGGCGTCATGGCGATGGCGGTCTTGTTTGGCATGGTGGCGACGCTGGCGATGGATGGGGTGAACAGTGTCGCCTCCAGCGCCGGTCTCATCGGCAAGCTCAACCTGGCCTTCATCGGCAAACTGATGAATCAATGGCTGCAGGGGCAATTTTGGTTTTTGCGGCCAGGCGACATCCCCGATGCGCCTGCGGCTCTGGTGATGGGCTACGGCGCGCACTATTTTGCCGGCATTAGCCTGGCGATCCCGTTCTATTGCCTGGTCTGCCCGCGCCTTAAGCCGGGGGGCGTCCTGTTGGTCGGGGCGCTGACGTATGGCCTGGCCTGTTCGCTGATCTCGCTGTGCTTCATTTACCCCTCGGTGGGTTTGGGTCTTTGGGGAATGGCCGGTAAAAATCCGGCTTTGCTGATCGCCAGCCTGGCCAACCATGCGGTGTATGGCGTGGCATTGGGCGGTTGCGCCATCGTTTGGCGCCGTCGCATGCTGCAGAAATGCATGCCCGACGCTGCGATGCTGCATTAATGAATCACGATGATGCATTCTTGGCTATTTTGGGCGTAATAGCCCAACGCTATGATAAGCGCGCTTCCTGAAGCCGCGTGGCAAGCGGGAAGGCGCATTTATTTAGGGCGAATGCCTGATCGATTCGGGAGTTGAACATGTCAGAAAGTATCGCCGTTGAAGAAACGGCTAAAGCGAAGTCGGGAACATCGCATTTCGCTATTTTGCTGTTTCTGGCGTTGGCATTGATGTCAGCGCTGTTGAACAGCAGTGCGCCGACGCCGCTTTATCCGCTTTATCAACATGAGCTGGCGTTGAGTTCGGTCAGCCTGACGATCATCTACGGCGCTTATGCCGCCGGCGTGCTGATTTCGCTGTTCGGCGTAGGCAATATGGCGGGGAAAGTAAAAGACCTGCGCAGCATGATCGTGCCGGCGCTATTGGTGGTGTTGCTTGGTGCGCTGCTGTTTTCGGTGGCGTCGTCATTCTTCATGATGTTTATGGCACGGCTGCTGGCCGGCGTCGGCACCGGCGCCCTGACCGGTGCGGCGAATATCGCGTTGGTGCGATTCGGGCCGCAGGACGGCGGAAAAAATGCGGCGTTGATCGCGACGCTGTCCTTTACCACCGGATTGGCCCTGGGCCCTATCTTTAGCGGCGTCGCACTGCAGACCGGTTTTCATACCACGTCGTTGCCGTTCATCATCATCATGGCCATTGCCGCCGTCGCCGCATTGGGCGTGATGCTGCGCTGGCCGCGAGAAGCGGTGGCGGTGCAGGCCGGTAGCGCAGCGGCGGAAAACGCGCCGATGGCGAAGCGTTCTCTGGCAGATGGCCTGCGCGCGACCGGCGGTAAATTCTTCTTGTGTGCCGGGGCGCTGTTTATTTGCTGGGCGGTCGCCGCCAGCATTCTGGCGATAGGGCCGAGCGTCGCCGAAAAACTGTTGAATATGCAGAACCGTGGCGTCTTTGGCTATGTGGTCGCTGTCTATCTGGTGATTGCCGGCATCAGCCAGATTTTGAGTCGTCGCATCAACGCCCGCCATTCGCTGTTGTTCGGTTGCCTGGCCCAGGCTTTGTCGGTCGGCGTGTTCGCCGTGGCGATTCAGATCCATTCGCTGGCGCTGGCCGCCGCAGGCATGGTGATCGCCGGTTACGCCTATGGCGCGATCTTCGTCGGCAGCGCCACGCTGGTGAATCTGATTTCACCGAAAGCCAGTCATGCGCGTTTGATCTCCCTGTTCTACGTGATCGCTTATATCGCTAACTGGGTGCCGATTCTGTTGGGCGTTGTGATCGACCATGCCGATTTGCATTTGGCGACCCACTTGTTATTCCTGAGCAGCGCCGTGATTTGTTTGATGTTGAGCGTCATGGTAACGCGTGCGGGCTTCCCACGCTGAAACCTGCGTTCGGGAGGGGGCGACTGGCGTCGCATGTTGGCATTTCATTTGAGATCGTGATTTCCCTGGTGTTGTGTTATTCCAGCGTGCTCGTCACGCTGGCTTTTTTTTGTGATAAATCTCACTTTTACGGTATTTTCATTTCCACATTTGCATTTTTATCGTGATTTTAATCACGAAAAAATAACGCGCTTCGGGTAAACTGCGCGCTTTATTTTTGCCGCGGGTCACTTTATGAACGTTCTTTTCGCCATTGCCGTTACGACCGGGATCCTGTCCGGCGTGTGGGGATGGGTTGCCGTCAGCCTGGGGCTGATCGGTTGGGCCGGTTTTCTCGGCTGCACGGCATATTTCGCCTGCCCGCAGGGCGGGCTGAAAGGGCTGTTGATCGGCGCGTTGACCTGCTGCAGCGGTGTCTTCTGGGCAATGGCGATCATCCACGGCAGCGAACTGGCGCCGCAGTGGAATCTCTTGGGGTATCTGCTGACCGGCGTCGTGGCGTTCCTGATGTGCATTCAGGCCAAACAGCAGTGGCTGGGGTTCGTGCCCGGCACCTTTATCGGCGCCTGTGCGACCTTCGCCGGCGGCGGCGATTGGCCGCTGGTGACGCTGTCCCTGCTGGTCGGCCTGCTGTTCGGCTATGCGATGAAAAACAGCGGGTTGTGGTGGGCGGCGCGCAGCGAAAAAGCCCGTGCCGCACAGCCGGTCAGCCCGAATGCCGGCTCAAACGGTGCCGCCGAGTGAGAGGCGGTAGTGCAGATCGTGGCGCTCGGCGCAGGGTTCGCCCGCGATCCGCAGCAGCAGCATTTCGGCGGCGGTTTTCCCCATCTCAAAGCGCGGCGTGATCACGCTGGCGATGCCCGGCGTGGTCGCCTGGCCAATATCCAGGCCGTGAAAACCCGATAACGCAACCTCTTGCGGCACGCGCACGCCGAGGCGCAGGCAGACCTGCAACACGCCCACCGCCAGATCGTCGTTGGTGCACAGGATACCGTCGAGCTGCGGGTAGCGTTCGAACGCCATCGCCAGCATGTCGGCGCCGATCGAAACCGAAGAGACCCGATGCGGCGTGATCTGACGCGGCGTTTGCCCCTGAGACGCCATGGCGCGGCAGTAACCCCGATAGCGTTTATTGTCGCGGGCGTCCGACATGGCGCCAAAGTAAACGATATGCCGTTTGCCGCTGGCGAGCAGCGCTTCGGTCATGTCATACCCCGCCTGTTCATTATCGAACCCCACCGCAATCCGCCCTGGCGGCGCGTCGAGATCCATCACCTGTGCGAGGGGGATTTTGGCGGCGCCGAGGTAGGTCTCTGCGCGCAAGGTATGCGCAGAGTCGGTGAGGATAAGCCCGGCGATCGGGTAGCTCAGCAGCTGTGCGATCTGCTCTTCTTCCCGCTGCGGGCTGTAATCGTAGTTCACCACCAGCGTTTGGTAACCCCGCGCTTGGGTAACGGATTCGATGCCGGCCAGCAGGTCGGCGAAGATCTGGTTGTTGAAGGAGGGGATCAGTACGCCGATGCGCGGTTTTCTGCCGGCCTGTGCGGTATCGGCATCTGTGACGTTCAGCTCCCGCATGACCTGCGCAATGCGTTCGGCGGTGTCGGCCGCCACTTTTTCCGGCGTGCGCAGAAAACGGCTGACGGTCATTTTGGTCACGCCGGCCAATTGTGCGATGTCCTGTAGCGTAACGCGAGGGTGTTTCATTCGGTGGCCTTCACGGGCGGTGCGGCAAGGGCGGATAGCGGTATGTTAACAAATCGATTTGGCGATAACAACGAATGCGCTTCTATTGAAAATAGCTATTTTTCAATTGGATAGATGATTTTTACCCGCGAACTGCCTGCGTGAGATCACGTTAAGGGTAACAGGGTTTCGTAACATGATTTTCAGTGATTCCCATCACGTTTTTACCGGTAACAATCGGCTGAGATAGAGGCCTGTCCGATTGGAGGCCTGATGGCCGGGAATCACCATGAACAATCTATTTTCTCTGGATAACAAAACCGTCTTGATCACCGGCGCCTCGCGCGGCATCGGTTTTCTGCTGGCGCGCGGCCTGGCGCAGCAAGGCGCACATATTCTGGTCAACGCCACCACCGAAGAACATGCCCGGCATGCCGCCGATCGCCTGCGCGAAGAGGGGCTGCGTGCGGATGCGGCGGCGTTCGACGTCACCGATTCCCAGGCGGTGCATGCCGCCATCGACCGTATCGAAGCGGACATCGGCGCGATAGACGTCTTGATCAACAACGCCGGCATCCAGCGCCGTCATCCCTTCACCGAGTTCCCGGAGCAAGACTGGGACGACATCATCGCCGTCAACCAGAAAGCGGTCTTCATCGTGTCACAGACCGTGGCCCGTTACATGGTGCCGCGCCGGCGCGGCAAGATAGTCAATATCGGTTCGATGCAAAGCGAGCTGGGCCGCGACACCATCACCCCTTATGCGGCGTCCAAGGGCGCGGTGAAAATGTTGACGCGCGGCATGTGCGTGGAGCTGGCGCGCTACAACATTCAGGTTAACGGCATTGCCCCCGGCTACTTCAAAACCGAGATGACGCAGGCGCTGGCCGACGATCCGGCTTTCACCGCCTGGCTGACCCAGCGTACGCCCGCCGCGCGCTGGGGGGATCCGCAGGAGCTGATCGGCGCGGCGGTGTTCCTGGCCGCCGACGCCTCCGCCTTCGTCAACGGGCAGCTGCTGTTTGTCGATGGCGGCATGTCGGCGGCGGTGTAATCTTTTTTCGTGGAGTCTTGAGATGAAAATTCAAACCCAGTCCTGCGTGGTCAACGGCAAGCGAGATGTGGCGGTGATCGCGCAAGAAGTGGATTACCGGGGGCAGGGAACGCTGGTGAAAATCAGCCGCGGCGGCATCTGCGGCTCGGATCTGCATTACTTCCAGGAAGGCAAGGTCGGCAATTTTCAGGTGCGTCAGCCGATGGTGCTGGGCCATGAGGTGATCGGCGAGGTGGTCGCCAGCGATTCACCGCGGCTGCCGGTCGGGCAGAAGGTGGCGCTCAATCCCAGCAAACCCTGCGGGCAGTGCAAATACTGTCTGGCGCAGCAAAGCAATCAATGCGTCGAGATGCGTTTTTTCGGCAGCGCGATGTATTTTCCGCACGTTGACGGGGCTTTTACCCAATACAAAGTGGTGGATAGCGCGCAGTGTGTCCCTTACGGTGCCGATCGCGACGACAGGGTGATGGTGTTTGCCGAGCCGCTGGCGGTGGCTGTCCACGCGGCGAAGCAGCCCGGCGACGTGGCGGGGAAAAAGATCTTCGTGTCCGGCGTCGGCCCGATCGGCTGCTTGCTGGTGGCGGCGCTGAAAGCGCTGGGCGCCGCCGAGATTGTCTGTGCCGATCTCAGCCCGCGCTGCCTGGCGATCGCCAGGCAAATGGGGGCCGATCGGTGCCTGCATGCCGCGGACGACGATGTGAGCGATTATCAGCAGGACAAGGGGTATTTCGACGTCGCCTTCGAAGTGGCGGGGCACCCGCAGTCGCTGCAGCGCTGCCTGGAGATCACCCGCGCCAAAGGCACCGTGGTGCAGGTGGGCATGGGTGGCAGCTTTCCCGATTTCCCGCTGATGTTGTTGATCGCCAAGGAGTTGAACCTGCTCGGATCCTTCCGCTTCGTGGCGGAGTTTGCGTTGGCGGTGGCGTGGCTGGCCGACGGCGTGGTCGATCCGCTGCCGTTGCTGTCGGCGGAGTTTGCCTGCGGGCAGCTGGCGCAGGCGCTGGAGTTTGCCGGCGATAAGCGCCAGGCCGCCAAGGTGCAATTGGTGTTTTAGGGTAAAAGTCCGATGGCCGCAGGCGGCGATCCTTGTCTATAGTGTAGGAACGCTTAATTTTTCAACCACGGAGATCTCACGATGGCAAGACATACGGATGCTGAGCAAACTACGCTGGATGACGATCTGAGAATGCTGACCGAGACGCTGGAAGAAGTGCTGCAATACACTGGCGATCGCGCGGATCAGGCTTACGTCGACATCAAGTCGCACGCCGAGCAGGCGCTGAGTGAGGTCAAGGCGCGCTGGGCGAACACCGGTGAATCCTACTACGCGCGCGCCAAAGAAGCGGTGCACCGCACCGACGACTACGTGCGGGATAAACCCTGGCACAGCGTAGGTATCGGCGCCACCGTCGGGCTGGTGCTGGGGCTGCTGCTGGCCCGTAAATAAATCACGGCATCGGGGCGGCGCAGGCCGCCTCGTGCTTTTCTGCAGGCAGTGTTGTTCATCTCGCCGTTTCCCCGCTAGCTTTCCCTGATCCCGCCTATACTTCCCGCAAGCCGCCGTCGGAGCGTCTCTATTTCCCTTGTTTTTGTATGGACGGATTGAGCTGGCGCCGCCTCAAGTGTAAAGTGTTTGTGTGTTTATTGTTTATTTTTTGTTCTAAATCAAATAATTATCTGGTGTAAACACCCAGGGATATACGGCGTTCTTGCGCTGGCGCAAAAGCCGTGAAAATAACACCTCATATAATACAGAGCGTAACTACAGGCGCGGTGTCCGTCGGCTGCGCCGGAGACGATCTCTGCTAACTGACTTGTGAGCGAACTATGTCGACAAGTGTTTTTAATCGCCGGTGGGCGGCTGTGCTGCTCGAGGCGCTGGCCCGCCATGGGGTGCGGCATGTTTGTATCGCTCCGGGATCGCGCTCCACGCCGCTGACGTTGGCCGCCGCAGCCAACCGATCGTTTATCTGTCATACCCATTTTGATGAGCGCGGGCTCGGCCATCTGGCGCTTGGGCTGGCGAAGGCGGCGCGTGAACCGGTGGCGGTGATCGTCACGTCCGGCACCGCGGCGGCGAACCTTTATCCCGCGTTGATCGAAGCCGGCCTGACCGGTGAGCGGCTGGTGTTTCTCACCGCCGATCGGCCGCCGGAGTTGATCGACTGCGGCGCCAATCAGGCGATCCGTCAAAACGGCCTCTACAGCAGCCACCCGACGCTGGCGATCGAGCTGCCGCGCCCAACGCCGGATATTCCGGCCGCGTGGCTGGCCTCCAGCGTCGACAGCGCGATGGCGCGCTTGCAGCACGGCGCTTTGCATATCAACTGCCCGTTCGCTGAACCGCTGTACGGCGGCGACGAACGTCACTATGCCGATTGGTCCGCCGCGCTGGGCGACTGGTGGCAGAGCGATCGTCCGTGGCTGCAGGAAAGCGAGACACATGCGGCGCCATTGCCGCAGCCGGACTGGTTCTTCTGGCGGCAAAAGCGCGGCGTGGTGCTCGCCGGCCGCATGAGCGCGCAAGAGGGCGCACAGGTGGCCGAATGGGCCGCAACGCTGGGCTGGCCGCTGATCGGCGACGTGCTGTCGCAGACCGGGCAACCGCTGCCCTGCGCCGATTTGTGGCTCGCTGATCCGCAGGCGCAACGCGTACTGCAAGATGCGCAGCTGGTGGTGCAGTTCGGCGGCAGCCTGACCGGCAAACGCCTGCTGCAGTGGCAGGCGCAGTGCCGGCCGGAAGAGTATTGGATCATTGACGAGCTGCCGGGGCGGCTCGATCCGGCCCAGCACCGGGGACGGCGCCTGCGCGCCGGCGTGGTGCAGTGGTTGACGCAGCATCCGGCGCAACCGCGCGCGCCGTGGGCTGCCGGGTTGGCCGCGCTGGCGGATAAGGCGCTGACGGCGGCGTCCACGCATCTGCACGATAACTTTGGCGAAGCGCAGCTGGCGCACCGCCTGCCGGAACTGCTGCCGGAGAACGGCCAGCTGTTTCTCGGCAACAGCCTGGTGGTGCGGCTGATCGACGCGTTAACGACGCTGCCTGCCGCTTACCCGGTATTCAGCAACCGCGGCGCCAGCGGTATCGACGGTCTGATTTCCACCGCCGCCGGCGTGCAGCGCGCCACTGCCAGGCCGACGTTGGCGGTGGTGGGCGACCTTTCCGCACTGTATGACCTCAATGCGCTGGCGCTGCTACGCCACTGTTCGGCGCCGACGGTGCTGATCGTCGTCAATAATAACGGCGGCCAAATTTTCTCGCTGCTGCCGACGCCGGAAGAGGATCGTCAGCGCTTTTACTGCATGCCGCAGAACGTCGAGTTCAGCCACGCGGCGGCGATGTTCCAGCTTGACTACGCGCGGCCAGAGAACTGGAGCCAGCTGCAACAGGCAGTTGAGCAAGGCTGGCGGCGCGGCGGCGCCACGCTGATAGAGCTGCAGGTGCCGCCGAGTGCGGGGGCCGAAAGCCTGCAATACCTGGTGCAACAGATGGCGGTGCAATGATGCTGGCGACGCGAATTTTGCAACAGGGCGAAGCGGGCCGCCCGTGGCTGGTGTGGCTGCACGGCCTGCTCGGCAACAACAATGAATGGCGCGTGATCGCCGCGCGCTGCCCGGAATGGCCGTCGTTGGCCATCGATCTGCCCGGCCACGGCGATTCCGTGGCGGTGACCTGCCGCGGTTTCGACGACATCAGTGCGCAAATCGCCGCTACGCTGCAACTGCGCAATATCGAACGTTATTGGCTGGTGGGCTATTCGCTCGGCGGGCGCATCGCCATGTATCACGCTTGCCACGGCCGCCATGCCGGCCTGCAAGGGGTGATCGTCGAGGGTGGCAACCCGGGGCTGAAGGACGAAGAACAGCGCCGCCGGCGCTGCGAGCAGGATGCGCTGTGGGCGGCGCGTTTTCGCAGTGAGCCGATCGCCGAGGTCCTGGCGGACTGGTACCAGCAGCCGGTGTTCAAAGAGCTCAGCCACGTGCACCGCCAGGCGCTGATCGCCGCGCGCTCGGTCAATAACGGCCCGGCGATCGCCGACATGCTCGAAGCCACCTCGCTCGGGCGGCAGCCCTATCTGGCGCCGCAGCTGCGCCAACTGAGCGTGCCGCTGCAGGTGCTGTGCGGTGAGAACGACCCCAAATTTCAACGGCTGGCGCGCGACGCCGGGTTGCCGTTGCGCATCGTGCCGCAGGCTGGGCACAACGCGCATCTGGCCAATCCGCAGGATTTCGTCGCCGAGCTGCAGACCTTTCTCGTTAACCCTGGTTAAAGGAACCGAACATGCTTTATCCGAATGAAGAACAGCTGTATGCCGCCATCGCCTGGCAGGATTGCACCGGCGATTTCGACGATATTCTGTATCACAAGTCCGCCGACGGCATCGCCAAAATCACCATTAACCGGCCGCAGGTGCGCAATGCGTTTCGCCCGCAAACGGTTAAAGAGATGATCGACGCGCTGGCCAACGCCCGTTACGACGACGGTATCGGCGTCATTATTCTGACCGGCGCCGGCGATAAGGCCTTCTGCTCCGGCGGCGATCAGAAAGTACGCGGCGACTACGGCGGCTATCGCGACGACAGCGGCGTGCATCACCTCAACGTGCTGGACTTCCAGCGCCAGATCCGCACCTGCCCGAAACCGGTAGTGGCGATGGTGGCCGGTTATTCGATCGGCGGCGGCCACGTGCTGCACATGATGTGCGATCTGACCATCGCGGCGGATAACGCCATCTTCGGCCAGACTGGCCCGAAAGTGGGCTCGTTCGACGGCGGCTGGGGCGCGTCTTACATGGCGCGCATCGTCGGCCAGAAGAAGGCGCGTGAAATCTGGTTCCTGTGCCGCCAGTACGATGCCGCTGCCGCGTTGGACATGGGCCTGGTCAATACCGTGGTGCCGTTGGCCGATCTGGAAAAAGAGACGGTGCGCTGGTGCCGAGAAATGTTGCAGAACAGCCCGATGGCGCTGCGCTGCCTGAAGGCGGCGCTGAACGCCGACTGCGACGGCCAGGCTGGTTTGCAGGAGCTGGCGGGCAACGCCACCATGCTGTTCTACATGACCGACGAAGGGCAGGAAGGGCGCAACGCGTTCAACGAGAAGCGTCAGCCGGACTTCAGCAAATTCAAGCGTAACCCGTAATGAGCGGGGTAAACCGCAGCGCGGCGCTTTACCGTTACAGCCTGCCGATGGAGGCGGGCGTGGTGCTGCGCAATCAGCGGTTGAAAACGCGTGACGGATGGGTGCTGCAGCTGCGTCAGGGCGAGCGTGAAGGCTGGGGCGAGATCGCGCCGCTGCCGGAATTCAGCCGAGAAACGTTGGCGCAGGCCGAACAGGCCGCGTTGGACTGGCTGCAGGCCTGGTTGGCGGGCAACGAACCGGATGACAGCACGCTGCCCTCGGTGGCCTTTGGGATTAGCTGCGCGCAGGCCGAGCTGGAGCAGCGCTTGCCGACGCAGGCGGATTTCCGCAAGGCGCCGCTGTGCACCGGCGATCCGGACGAGCTGTTCGAGATATTGAGCGCCTTGCCGGGCGAGAAAGTCGCGAAAGTGAAGGTGGGGCTGTATGAAGCGGTGCGCGACGGCATGATCGTCAACGTGCTGCTGGAGGCGCTGCCGGATCTGCGGCTGCGGCTGGATGCCAACCGCAGCTGGACCCGCGCCAAAGCCGACGGCTTCGCCAAATACGTCAACCCGGCGTGGCGCGATCGCATCGCCTTTTTGGAAGAGCCCTGCAAGACCCGTGATGAATCGCGCGATTTCGCCCAGGCGACCGGCATTGCCATTGCCTGGGATGAGAGCGTGCGTGAGGCGGATTTTGTGGTGCAGGCCGAGCCGGGTGTGGCGGCCATCGTGATCAAGCCGACGCTGGTCGGTAGCCTGACGTGCTGCCAGGCGCTGGTGGCGCAGGCGCATGCGGCGGGGCTGACGGCGGTGATCAGCTCCAGCATCGAGTCCAGCCTGGGGTTGACCCAGCTGGCGCGCATCGCCCGCTGGCTGACGCCGGACACCGTGCCGGGGCTGGACACGCTGGGGCTGATGCAGGCACAGGTGCTGCGGCCGTGGCCCGGCAGCGCATTGCCGCTGTTGGATATTTCGGCGCTGGAGTGCCTATGGCGCCGTTAAGCGATTGGCCGTGGCGGTACTGGGCACGCCTTCAACCGCAGGCGACGGCGCTGCTGCTCGGCGAACGGCCGCTGAGCTGGCTGGCGTTGCAAAGCCAGGTGGATGAGCTGGCGGCGGATTTTCAGCACCAGGGCGTGGAGCCGGGTTGCGGCGTGGCGCTGTGCGGTAAAAACAGCTATCCGCTGCTGTTGGCCTACCTGGCGCTGCTGCAATGCGGTGCGCGCCTGTTGCCGCTCAATCCCGCCTTGCCGACGCCGCTGCTGACGCAGCTGTTGCCCGAATTGGACATCACCTTTGCCTTCGGCCCGGATCCGTTGCCGGCACTGCCGGAAGAGGTGATTCGATTGACGCCGCCCTCGACCGAGCCGAGTTGGTCGAACCTGCCGACGTGGGATGTGCGGCGTCTGGCGACGCTGACGCTGACCTCGGGCTCCAGCGGTATGCCGAAAGCGGCGGCACACAGCTACGCCAACCATTTGGCCAGCGCCGCCGGGGTGTTGCGGCTGATGGATTTTCAGCGCGAGGATTGCTGGCTGCTGTCATTGCCGCTGTTTCACGTCTCCGGCCAGGGCATTGTCTGGCGCTGGCTGGCGGCGGGCGCACGGCTGGCGGTGCGCGAGATGCATCCGTTGGCCGAGGCATTGGCGGGCTGCACGCACGCCTCGCTGGTGCCGACACAGCTCTGGCGGCTGCTGGCGCAACCGCTGACGGGCATGACGCTGAAAGAGGTGCTGCTCGGCGGCGCAATGATCCCGGTGGCGCTGACCGAACGGGCGGAGGCGGCGGGGATCCGCTGCTGGTGCGGCTACGGGCTGACCGAACTGGCTTCCACGGTGTGCGCCAAGCGCGCCGATGCGCGGCCAGGCGTCGGCCTGCCGCTCGGCGGCCGTGAGGTAAAACTGGTGGACGAAGAAGTCTGGATCCGCGCCGACAGCCTGGCGCTCGGCTACTGGCGTCATGGCCATCTGCAGCCGCTGGCCGATGAACAGGGCTGGTTTGCGACCCGCGATCGCGGCGCGATGGCCGAGGGAGAACTGCGTATTCTCGGCCGGTTGGACAACCTGTTTTTCAGCGGCGGTGAAGGGGTGCAGCCGGAGGATATCGAACGCGTGCTGGCGGCGCATCCGCAGATCACGCAGGTGTTTGTGGTGCCGGTGGCGGACGCCGAGTTCGGCCAGCGGCCGGTGGCGGTGATCGACGGCGAACCGTCACTGTCGCTGGCGGCGTTGCTCGCCTGGTCGCAGGATAAGCTGGCCAATTTCCAACGCCCGGCGGCGTTGCTCCCGCTGCCTGACGAGCTGAAAAACGGCGGCATCAAAATTTCGCGCCGCCAGTTGCAGCAGTGGGTGGCGCAGCGTCTCTCTCAGGCATAAAAAAGCCGCCCGAAGGGCGGCTGAGTGGATGGCAGCAGGGGGTTATTTCAACCCCAACGCCCTGGCGACGCCAGCGCCGTAGTCCGGGTGCACCTTGGTGAACAGCTCGACCTGACGGCGCTGGATGTGTTCCGGCACCTGCGACAGTTCGCCGGCGATGCGGGTGAACATGCGCTGGTGCTCTTCGGCGCTCAGCAGGTTGAACAGCGCGCGCGGCTGGCTGTAGTAATCGTCGTCTTCACGATGATTCCAGTGGTCGGCCGCGCCCTCAATGCTCAGCGGCGGTTCGCTGAAGTCCGGCTGCTCCTGGAACAGGCCGAAGCTGTTCGGTTCGTAGGTGGCACCGTTGCCGCTGTTGCCGTCCACGCGCATCGCGCCGTCGCGATGATAGTTGTGGAACGGGCATTTGGCGCCGTTCACCGGGATCTGGTGGTGGTTGACGCCCAAGCGGTAGCGGTGCGCATCGCCATAGGAGAACAGACGGCCCTGCAGCATTTTATCCGGCGAGAAACTGATGCCCGGCACCACGTTGGCGGGGTTCATCGCCACCTGTTCAACCTCTGAGAAGTAGTTGTCGGGGTTGCGGTTCAGCTCGAAATAGCCGACGTCGATCAGCGGATAGTCGCCGTGCGGCCACACCTTGGTCAGATCGAACGGGTTATACGGCGTCTGCGAGGCTTCGTGTTCCGGCATGATCTGAATTTGCAGCTTCCAGCGCGGGAAGTCACCGCGTTTGATCGCGTCGAACAGATCGCGCTGTGAGCTTTCGCGATCCTTGGCGATGATCGCTTCCGCTTCGTCATCCATCAGGTTTTCAATGCCTTGCTCGCAGCGGAAGTGGAATTTCACCCAGAAACGTTCGTTGGCGGCATTGATAAAGCTGAAGGTGTGGCTGCCGAAACCGTGCATATGACGGTAAGATTTCGGAATGCCGCGATCGCTGAAGTCGATGGTCAACTGGTGCAGCGATTCTGGCAGGTGGGAGAAGAAGTCCCACTTGTAGACGGGGTTGCGCAGGTTGGTATGCGGATCGCGTTTCACCACGTGGTTGAGATCGGGGAATTTCAGCGGATCGCGCAGATAGAACACCGGCGTATCGTTACCCACCAAATCCCAGTTGCCTTCTTCGGTATAGAACTTCATGGCGAAGCCGCGAATGTCGCGTTCGGCATCGGCGGCGCCGCGCTCACCGGCGACGGTGGAGAAGCGGATAAACATGTCGGTCTGTTTGCCGACTTCGGAGAAGATCTTGGCGCGCGTGTAGCGGGTGATGTCGTGGGTGACGGTAAAGGTGCCATAGGCGCCGGATCCTTTGGCGTGCATGCGGCGCTCGGGGATAACTTCACGGTCGAAGTGGGCCAGTTTTTCCAGGAACCACACGTCCTGCAACAGCATCGGGCCGCGTTTGCCTGCGGTGATCACGTTATTGTTATCGACAACCGGGGCGCCGGCTGCGGTGGTCAGTCCTTTCTTGCTCATCACTTGCTCCTTATCGTAGTGCAGTTAAGTAAAGACTCGGGCGGTTTAAGCGTTCATCAGCATAGTCCTTTGTCGGGGCTTCTTCCCCTGACCTTGGTCAAAGCCACTACTAGTTGTAGCTCTATTGCCGAGCGGCGGCAAATAGGTCTCGGTTATCGTTGGCATTGCCTTGACGAATATGGATTGTTGTTTGCAAATATTTACATTTATTTGATTATTGACGAATTTTTTCGCTTTTATCCCTTAAATACTCATTGCGCTTTGGTATAGACTCGTGACGTTATTATTATGCGTTGATTCGATCATTCGGTACGGATGACAAACCAGAGGGAAAGATGATGAAAAAGACTTGGGTCGCGTGCGCGGCAGGATTGCTGTTGGTGACCGGCGCGGCGAACGCCATCAGCGTGTCGGGCGAAGCCGGGCAACACTACACCAACCTGGGCGTTGGCATGAGCACCGGCTCTTCTGGTCTGGGCCTGACCGGCAACTGGGCGCGCAGCGACCACGACGGCAACGTCGGCAGCGTGGGGCTGAACTTCGGGGTGCCGCTGGGGCCGTTGACGGCGACCGTGGGCGCCAAAGCGCTGTACCTCAGCCCGAAAGACGGGAAGAGCGGCGGGGCGGTGGCGCTGGGCGGCGGCCTGGAGTGGGAGATCAACCGCTACTTCAGCCTGCACGGCGAAGGTTACTTTGCCCCTGACTCTTTCACCAGCGGCGTGAAGGCCTATAACGAAGCCAGCGGCGGTCTGCGCTGGAAGTTCCGCCCGCTGAGCGTGGACGTGGGCTACCGTTACATGCAGATGGAAGGCAAAGACGGGCGTCGCGACAATACGCTGGCCGATGGCCCTTACGTTGGCGTAGGTCTGAGCTTCTGACGCTACGAAAAAGGGGCCATTCAGGCCCCTTTGTTCTTTCTGTTCCGCTTACCCTACCGCGGGCAGCATGCCGCTGGCGATGCCCAGTTGAATGGCGATTACCGTTACCCCGCAGACAAACACCAATGCCAACGCAGGCGTACCGCCCCAGACGCGATACTGCGCCTGATGTGTTTGGCGCGTTTTCCACACCAGCAGTGAAGGCAACAGCAGGGCCAGCACCGACAGAGCGATGGCGGCGAATCCCAACGCCAGCACGAAGCCGCGCGGGTAGAACAGCGCGAAGGCCAGCGGCGGCAGGAAGGTGATGGCGCCGGTTTGCAGGCGGCCACGCACGTTGTCTTGCCGCTTGAACAGGTCGGCCAGGAAATCGAACAGCCCGAGCGCCACGCCGAGGAACGAGGTTGCCAGCGCCAGATCGGCGAACAGGTGCACCGCCAGTTCAACGTGCGGCGAAGCGACCGCGTCGCGCACCGCCTGCAACAGGCCGTTCAGCCCGGCCTGCTGCGCCAGGATGCCGACGAAGGTGTCGGAGCTGATGCTGCCCAGTGTCGCCAACTGCCAGAAAATATAGGCGATCAGCGGGATCGCGCTGCCGATGATAAACACCCACCGCAGTTTGCGAATGTTGCCGCCCATGTAGTTGACGATGCTCGGCACGCTGCCGTGGAAGCCGAAGGAGGTGAAAATCACCGGAATGGCCGACAGCGCCAGGCCTTGCTCCAGCGGCAACGTCATCAGGTTGGTCTGGTGGATATTCGGCAACATCAGGCCGAGCATCACCACCAGGAACACCACTTTGGCGCTGAACAGGATGCGGTTGAACAAATCGACCGAGTGGGTGCCGATGCACACCACGCCGCCGGCCACCAGAGTAAACAACAGAACGCCGAGCGACACCGGGAAGTCCTGGGATGTCCATTGGCTGATGCTGGTGGCGAGCAATTCGCCGGCGCCGCTGATATAGGCGGCGGTGAGGGCGTACATCAGAAACATCATGCTGAAGCTGGTCAGCCACTGGCCGCCGCCGCCGAGATAACGTTTGGCGAGGGTGCCCAGACCGGTATCCGCCTGCTCATGCTGGTAGACCTCTACCAGCAGCAGCGCGGTGTAACACATCAACAGCCACAGCCCGACCAGTAAGGCCAGCGTGACGCCGAAGCCTACGCCGGCCGCTGCCAGCGGCATCGCCAGCATCCCGGCGCCAATGGTGGTGCCCGCCACGATAAAAACACTGCCAAGAGTGCGATTCTTCACGTTTTTTCTCTACCAGCCGAAAGATTTTGAAAATTATAGGTAACGATTTATGAGGATGGCAGGATAGTGGAAGCCCTAATTTGTGTCAAACCGGCGTTACGCATAATGTACATTAATGTTTACATTGCGGCGGGCTGCATGGCGCATGAGGAACGGGCCCATGGCTGAAATTATCCGCAGGCGGCTAGTGAAAAGTTATTTACGGGCTTCTATAGTGGAATGACCAAAAAATGTGGGAGAGATCAATGTTAAGAGTGGAGATGCTCAGCACCGGCGATGAAGTGCTGCACGGGCAAATTATTGATACCAACGCCGCCTGGCTGGCGGACTACCTGTTCCAGCAGGGCGTGCCGATGAGCGGGCGGGAAACGGTCGGGGACAGCCTCTCTGCGTTGATCGAGATCCTGCAGGAACGAAGCCATATCGCCGATGTGCTGATCGTCAACGGCGGCCTGGGGCCGACCAGCGACGATCTCAGCGCGCTGGCCGCCGCGAAAGCCTGTGGCGTCGAACTGGTTGAACGGGCCGACTGGCTGGCGCGCATGGAAGCCTATTTCGCCGGACGCGGGCGGCCGATGGCCCCTTCCAACCGCAAGCAGGCGCAGATCCCGGCCAACGCGGAAATACTGGATAACCCGGTGGGCACCGCCTGTGGGTTCGCGCTGCAGCTGAACAAGTGTCAGATGTTCTTCACCCCCGGCGTGCCGTCGGAATTCAAAGTGATGGTCGAACAGCAGATCGTGCCGCGCCTGCGGCAGCGCTTCACCTTGCCGGCGCCGCCGCTGTGTTTGCGCCTGACGACGTTCGGCACCTCCGAGAGCGATCTGGCCGCCGAGCTGGACAGTATGCCGCTGCCGCCGGAAGTGGTGCTGGGTTACCGTTCCTCCAGCCCGATCATCGAGCTGAAACTGACCGGGCCGGAAAGCCGGCGTGCGGAAATGGAGCAGGCCTGGCGACGCGTGCGCGAGGTGGCGGGGGACAACTGCATCTTTGAAGGCACCGCCGGGTTGCCGGCGACGCTGACGCAGCGCCTGAATCAGCAAGGGCTTAAGCTGGCGTTGAGCGAGCAGTTCAGCGCTGGGTTGATCAATCTGCAGATGCAAAGCGAAGGGGCGCCGCTGGCGGGGGGCGAGCTGCTGCCGGCGCATTGCATCGAAACGCTGGAAACGACGCTGGCGCGCGCCCGCTCGCTGGCGGAATTGACCGGTGCGCCGTTGGCGTTGGCGGTCAGCGCCATGCGTGACGAGCAGGTGAGCATTGCGCTGCACACGCCGCGCGGCGGGATTGGCCAGACCGTGCGTTATCGTGCGTCGCGCCACGGCCTGCGACTGCGGCAGGAGTCGGTGGCAATGCTGGCGCTGGATATGCTGCGCCGTTGGCTGAATGGGGGCCAGGCATGCGGTAAAAACGCCTGGCTGGAGGTGGTGGAAATTATCGAGTGACGGTCATGGCGCTGAGTCGCCGGCGTCACTGTTTTGCTGCAGCCGTTCGGACGCCAGATGTGAAAGGCGTATCGCCGCCGCGCCCCGCGTTTGCAGATCTGCACCATAGTCCTTGAGCGCCTGCGCGGCGCTGCCGGCCTGCGCCAGATGCATCGCCAGGCTGGCGGCGTCCGCCAATGCGGTGTTGGCGCCGAGCCCTCCCGCCGGGCTCATGGCGTGCACGGCGTCGCCGAGAAAGGCGATGCGTTCGCTGTGCCACACCGGCATCGCCTTCGTGACCTGCACCGCCCGCACGCTGAGCGACAGGGGATCCGCCAGAGTTAGCGCCGTTTGCAAGGCGGGCGCCCATCCCTGCGAGATATGCCGTACGCGCGCCTGCAGCGCCGCGCTTCCCTCCGTCCGCACCGGCCCGCCGAGCCGTGCAGCCGATCCGATACAGGCCCAATAGAGATAGTCGCCGACCGGCGTGAGGTGGCAATCCGGCGCATAGTCGGCTGCCAGCTGCGCCATGGGCGCCTGAAAGCGCATCGGTTCAATCACCAGCGATAAGCCATCGGCGAAGACGACCGACACGCCGTGCAGCAGTTCGGGGGCCAATCGGGCACGGGTCGCCGCATCGAGCGGCGTTTTGCCGTAAAGGGTGACCGCACCGCTGTCTTCGGGCGTAGCCTCCGGCAGGCAGCGCCGCCGCACCAGCGAGTTGACGCCGTCGGCGGCGATCAGCACATCGACCCGCACTTGCTCGCCGTTGGCGAACTGAAGTTCCACGCCCTGCGGCGTTTGTGCAAATTCACGCAGGGTATAACCGAAACGCACCTGCTCTTGCAGACCGGCGAGCAGGATTTCGCGCAGCGTTTGCCGATGAACGCCGAGGTCGCCGCTCGGTTCCTGCGCCTGCGGCGGGCTGGAGGGCAGCCAGTGCTCGGGGCGTCGGGCGTTGAGCGGGGCAAACTGTGGATCCCACAGATTGCTCTCGCCGCTGTTTTGCGCGCTGCCGGCGCAGAGCAACCGGTAGTGCGCCGGCGGCAGGCAGGCGGCCAGTGCCTGCTGGCCCGTCGGATCGATGCGCAGCCGGTAGCCCTGATCGCGCGCCTGCGGCGTGGTGTCGCGTTCAAACACCGTGGCGTGGATGCCGAAGCGGCGCAGCCCCTGGGCCAGACACAGACCGCCTGGCCCGGCGCCGATAATGCCAATGCTGAGTGTTGTCATCATGTTCCCTCGTGAGTCAGTGGCCACAGACGGGAGCGGCCGGAAGCATTTCATTATGTCGGCGCAGGGAAAGGTTGGTATAACGGCATTTGGACTAAAAATAGTGATAAGTGGCCAATATGAACGATAACCCTCACTTCGCCGACGCTGACTGCAGCGAATGGTCGGCGGGCCCCTGGCTGATCGCCCTTGGTGGCCGCGACGCGGTAGGCCAGGAGTATCGGTTGGGCACGCGCGAATACGACTGGCATCAGCATGTGCGCGGGCAGTTGCTGTGCGTCGAAAGCGGTTTGCTGCATGTACGCACGGCGCGCGGCGATTGGGTGCTGCCGCCGCAGCGAGCGGGGTGGATCCCGCCGGCGACGGAGCACCGGGTGCAGGTCTGCGGCGCGCTGAGCGGCTGGAGTTTGCTGCTGGCGCCGGAGGCCTGCAACGATCTGTCGAATAAACCCTGCGTCGTCGGCATTAGCGCCGTGCTGCAGGCGCTGGCTCTGCGAGCAGAAGGCTGGGATAAGCACAGTGCGCTCACCCTGGAGCAGGATCGCATGGCGCAAGTGATGCGGGATGAGATACGTCTGGCGCCGACGGAACCGCTGCATTTGCCGATGTCGTCCCATCCGCGCCTGGCCGGCGTTCTGCAAGCCTTGCTGGCGCAGCCGGGGAGCGAGCGTTCGCTGGAAGCCTGGGCCGAGTGGGGAGCGATGTCGCCACGCACTCTGCGGCGGCTGATGATCGGCGAGACGGGGTTGAGTTTTGCCCAGTGGCGTCAGCAGGCCCGGTTGTCATATGCATTGGCGAAGCTGGCCGAAGGCGAAACGGTGCTGCAGATTGCGGAAACGCTGGGATATGCCTCGCCGAGCAATTTTATCGCCATGTTTCGTAAAGCCTTTGGCGATTCTCCGGCGCGTTATTTTTCCGCCTCGGCAGGAAAGGGGCGCTAAGCGAAATACTTTGAAGATAGTTATATATCCCTGGTTAATCATAATCTTACAGGGGATATTCGCGGCGAGCGAATGCTGTTACTCTTTTGGCGGGTGCTTGAGACTGTTCGTCTTGGGCATTGTGTGACAAGGCGGATAGATGAAAGCCCCAGACTGACTCTCAATCAGAATGGGGCTGCCCTAACGCCTAGACACCGTTATGGTAGCCCCTTCACAGCAAGGAGGCAAGCATGCGCTTAAAGCATGTGTTTCACTCGCTAACCGTTGTATGTATTACGGTTTTGTTATTTATCTGGATGATAAGAGACTCGCTGTGCGAGCTGAAAATCTACCAGGAAAATATCACTATCCTGATCAGGTTGGCGTGTGAGGTGAAGCGGTAATCATAGGGCGGGGGCAACCCCGCCTTCTGGTCTCCAGGCGCGGTTTCCGGCACCCGACTTTACATTTCCAGTTCGATATCCGTCAGCGGCATGCAGCAGCAGGGCAGGATCTCACCGGCGTTGATAAACGCCAGCGGCTGTTGGCGATAGGCCACTTCGCCTTTCACCAGTTTCAGACGGCAGGCGCCGCAATAGCCGGATCGGCACTGGTACTCCACCTGCACGTCGTGCAGTTCCAGCACGTCGAGCAGGCAGTTTTCACTATTGGGGCAGGAGAGCTGCGTGCCGGCGGCGCGCAGCGTTACGATTGGCGTCGCCATCGCTTACAGTTCGAAGTCGCTCAGGTCGTCGGCGTTGATCTCCGAGTCGATCTGGCCAACCAGGTAGGAGCTCACTTCCACTTCCTGCGGCGCCACCTGTACGTTGTCGGACACCAACCAGGCGTTGATCCACGGGATCGGGTTGGAGCGGGTTTCGAACGGCAGACCGAGGCCGACCGCCTGCATGCGGATATTGGTGATGTACTCCACATACTGGCACAGGATGTCTTTGTTCAGGCCGATCATCGAACCGTCGCGGAACAGGTATTCCGCCCACTCTTTTTCCTGTTGGGCGGCCAGCACGAACAGATCGTAGCACTGTTGCTGGCATTCTTCGGCGATCTCTGCCATTTCCGGATCGTCGGCGCCGGAACGCATCAGGTTCAGCATGTGCTGGGTGCCGGTCAGATGCAACGCTTCGTCGCGGGCGATCAGCTTGATGATTTTGGCGTTGCCTTCCATCAGTTCGCGCTCGGCGAACGCGAAGGAGCAGGCAAAGCTGACGTAGAAGCGGATCGCTTCCAGCGCGTTCACGCTCATCAGGCACAGGTACAGCTGCTTTTTCAGCGCACGCAGATTGACGGTGACGGTTTTACCGTTCACCTGGTGGGTGCCTTCACCCAGCAGGTGATAGTAGCTGGTCATCTCGATCAGGTCGTCGTAGTAACCGGAAATGTCTTTCGCGCGCTTTTTGATCTCTTCGTTGGTGACGATATCGTCGAACACCAGCGCCGGATCGTTGACGATATTGCGGATGATATGGGTGTAGGAACGGGAGTGGATGGTCTCGGAGAACGACCAGGTTTCCACCCAGGTTTCCAGCTCAGGGATCGAGATCAGCGGCAGCAGCGCGACGTTCGGGCTGCGGCCCTGGATGGAATCCAGCAGCGTCTGATACTTCAGGTTGCTGATGAAGATGTGCTTCTCGTGCTCCGGCAGCGCCTGGTAATCGATGCGATCGCGGGAGACGTCAACTTCTTCCGGGCGCCAGAAGAAGGAGAGCTGTTTTTCGATCAGTTTTTCGAAGATTTCATGCTTTTGCTGGTCGAAACGCGCAACGTTTACCGACTGGCCGAAGAACATCGGCTCTTGCAGCTGGTCGTTTTTGGTCTGAGAAAAAGTGGTGTAAGCCATAAGCCTGAATCCATCGTAACGTGGCTAAATGAAGGGGCCGGAAAATTCCGGCCCGCTAGGTCAAACTTTAGATCTTGCAGGCGCCGCTTTCGCAGTCGTCATCGCCGGCCTTGGCAGGCTGCAAATCTTCCTGGGCGTCTTCCGCGCCGTCGCGGGTGTTTTGGTAGTACAGCGTTTTCACGCCGAACTTGTAGGTGGTGAGCAGGTCTTTCAACAGCTGCTTCATCGGCACCTTGCCGCCCGGGAAGCGGGTCGGATCGTAGTTGGTGTTGGCCGAAATCGACTGGTCGATGAATTTCTGCATCAGCCCCACCAGCTGCAGATAGCCGTCGTTGCTCGGCATTTCCCACAGCAGCTCGTAGTTGTCTTTCAGACGCTCATACTCCGGCACCACCTGGCGCAGGATGCCGTCTTTCGACGCCTTGATGCTGATGTGGCCGCGCGGCGGCTCGATGCCGTTGGTGGCGTTGGAAATCTGCGAAGAGGTTTCCGATGGCATCAGCGCAGACAGGGTCGAGTTGCGCAGGCCGGTTTCCTGGATCTCTTTACGCAGGGTTTCCCAGTCGTAGTGCAGCGGCTCGTTGCAGACCGCATCCAAATCTTTCTTGTAGGTGTCGATCGGCAGGATGCCCTGCGAATAGGTGGTTTCTTTGAACCACGGGCAAGCGCCTTGCTCCTGAGCCAGACGGTTGGAGGCTTTCAGCAGGTAGTACTGAATGGCTTCGAACGTTTTGTGCGTCAGGTTGTTGGCGCTGCCGTCGGAGTAGCGCACGCCGTTCTTCGCCAGGTAATAAGCGAAGTTGATGACGCCGATGCCCAGGGTGCGGCGGCCCATCGCGCCACGGTGCGCAGCCTTGATCGGATAATCCTGATAATCCAGCAGGGCGTCGAGTGAACGCACCGCCAGGGTCGCCAATTCTTCCAGATCGTCCAGGCTGTCGATCGCGCCCAGGTTGAAAGCGGACAGGGTGCACAGCGCAATCTCGCCGTTTTCGTCGTTGACGTCTTCCAGCGGCTTGGTCGGCAGCGCGATTTCCAGGCACAGGTTGGACTGACGCACCGGCGCGATCTGCGGATCGAACGGGCTGTGGGTGTTGCAGTGGTCGACGTTCTGGATGTAGATGCGGCCGGTAGAGGCGCGCTCTTGCATCATCAGCGAGAACAGCTCAACCGCTTTCACACGCTTCTGGCGAATGCTGTCGTCTTTCTCGTACTGAGTGTACAGGCGCTCGAATTCGTCCTGATCGGCGAAGAATGCGTCGTACAGCCCCGGCACATCGGACGGGCTGAACAGGGTGATGTCTTCGCCCTTGATCAGACGCTGGTACATCAGGCGGTTCAACTGCACGCCGTAGTCCATGTGACGCACGCGGTTACCTTCAACGCCGCGGTTGTTTTTCAACACCAGCAGGCTTTCCACTTCCAGGTGCCACATCGGGTAGAACAGCGTTGCCGCGCCACCGCGCACGCCGCCCTGAGAGCAGGATTTGACGGCGGTCTGGAAATGTTTGTAGAACGGGATACAGCCGGTATGGAAGGCTTCACCGCCACGGATCGGGCTGCCCAGTGCGCGGATGCGGCCGGCGTTGATGCCGATGCCGGCGCGCTGAGAAACGTATTTCACAATGGCGCTGGAGGTGGCGTTGATGGAGTCCAGGCTGTCGCCGCACTCGATCAGCACGCAGGAGCTGAACTGGCGGGTTGGCGTGCGCACGCCGGACATGATCGGCGTAGGCAGCGAAATCTTGAAGGTGGAAATCGCGTCGTAGAAACGCTTTACGTAGTCCAGACGGGTTTCACGCGGGTAGTTGGAGAACAGGCACGCGGACACCAGTAAGTACAGGAACTGGGCGCTTTCGTAGATCTCGCCGCTGACGCGGTTCTGCACCAGGTACTTGCCTTCCAGCTGCTTGACGGCGGCATAGGAGAAGTTCATGTCGCGCCAATGATCGATAAAGGAATCCATCTGCTCGAACTCTTCAGCGCTGTAGTCTTCCAGCAGATGCTTATCGTATTTGCCCATCTCGACCATGCGAGTGACGTGGGCGTGCAGCTTCGGCGGCTCGAACTGGCCATAAGCCTTTTTGCGCAGGTGGAAGATCGCCAGGCGAGCGGCCAGGTACTGATAGTCCGGCGCATCGCGGGAGATCAGGTCGGCTGCGGCTTTGATGATGGTTTCATGAATGTCGGCGGTTTTGATGCCGTCATAAAACTGAATGTGTGAACGCAACTCTACTTGAGAAACCGAGACGTTGTGTAATCCCTCTGCGGCCCAATCAATGACCCGGTGGATTTTGTCGAGATTGATGCGCTCTTTACGGCCATCGCGTTTAGTTACAAGCAGACTTTGGTTCATGTGGTGTTTTACCTGTCCGTATGGTGCCCCTAAGCAGAAGTGTAGTCGCTCTGCTCAGTATGTAAACACTATATATAGGGGTTGTATGTCGGTGAGGTAACAAGATAGTGAGAAAAAACGGCGTTTGCAAGTGAACAAAACTGGCCTAATTTGTGGATAACTTGGGGGTGAAATGTAACTTGCCGTTCGCAGTGCGCGCCGTGACTGGCGCGACAAGCTTGTCAATAAGCGCGATCAGATTTTACTGAAAAACTGAAAAAACCGATCGTTTGGCGCTTTATTAAACGTTAGAAAAAAACGGCATATTGATCTGATTTAATATTCTAAAAAACTGTTTACAACGGCTATTTTGATCGAAGTCGTGGAAATTAGGTATTTTTCCGAATGTGCCAATGGCGCCGCCCCCCGGTAATGCAGGGCCGGCGCGGTTTACAACGCTTAGCCTTCGTGCTGGGTGTGCACCATGTAGTTCACGTCAACGTTGCGCCCAAGCTTGAAATGATCGGTGATTGGGTTGTAATGCAGGCCGATCATGTGCTTTTCGCGCAGCGGCGTGCCGTCGACCCAGCCGATCAGTTCGGAAGGGCGAATGAACTTCTTATGATCGTGGGTGCCCTGCGGCACCATCTTCAGCACGTACTCTGCGCCGATCACCGCCATCAGCCAGGCTTTGGTGTTGCGGTTGATGGTGGAGAAGAATACGTGGCCGCCCGGTTTCACCAGATGGGCGCAGGCGCGCACCACCGAGGCCGGATCCGGCACGTGCTCCAGCATCTCCATGCAGGTGACCACGTCGTAGCGTTGCGGGTTGGCCTGGGCGTGGCTTTCCACCGTCTCCTGCACATAGGTGACGTCCATGCCGCTTTCCAGCGCGTGCAGCCGGGCGACCTGCAGCGGCTCCGCGCCCATGTCCAACCCGGTCACCTTGGCGCCTTCGCGCGCCATGCTTTCTGCCAGAATGCCGCCGCCGCAGCCTACATCGAGCACCTGCTTGTCAAAAATGCCGCCGGCGCGCTGCATGATGTAGTTCAGGCGCAGCGGGTTGATGCGGTGCAGCGGTTTGAACTCGCCTTCCAGATCCCACCAGCGAGAGGCGACGGCCTCGAACTTGGCGATTTCCTGGTGGTCAACGTTTTGCACTCGGCTGGATGATTCTGCGTTCATGGGCTGGTCTGGCTCCTTGTTCTCGTTGCGCGGATTATACATGTTCCGGCGCGGCATCGTCTGCGCCGATGCGTTTTTAGCGCACTTATCTGCACAATTTCCGTGAAACAGCGGCGGTTATTTTCCCGTAAAGCGTGCTTTGTGATATAGTTTTACACCTTTGCCACTATGGCAGCGGGCAGATGAATCATTAGTAGAGGGATAGCAGCTCCATGAGCGACCTTGCCAGAGAAATCACACCGGTAAACATCGAAGACGAGTTGAAAAACTCGTATCTGGACTATGCGATGTCCGTTATTGTCGGACGTGCGCTGCCAGATGTTCGTGATGGACTGAAACCGGTTCACCGCCGCGTTCTGTACGCGATGAGCGTATTGGGTAACGACTGGAATAAACCATACAAGAAATCGGCCCGTGTCGTCGGGGACGTGATCGGTAAATATCACCCGCACGGTGACAGCGCGGTTTACGACACTATCGTGCGTATGGCTCAGCCGTTTTCACTGCGCTACATGCTGGTGGACGGCCAGGGTAACTTCGGTTCCGTCGACGGCGACTCCGCCGCGGCGATGCGTTATACCGAAGTGCGCATGTCCAAGATTGCTCACGAACTGTTGGCGGACCTGGAAAAAGAAACCGTCGACTTCGTGCCTAACTATGATGGCACAGAGCAGATCCCGGCCGTCATGCCGACCAAGATCCCGAACCTGCTGGTCAACGGCTCGTCGGGCATCGCCGTGGGCATGGCCACCAATATTCCACCGCACAACCTCGCTGAAGTCGTCAACGGTTGCCTGGCCTATATCGATGATGAAAACATCAGCATCGAAGGGCTGATGGAGCACATTCCGGGGCCAGACTTCCCGACGGCGGCGATCATCAACGGCCGTCGCGGCATTGAAGAGGCCTATCGCACCGGGCGCGGCAAAATCTACCTGCGCGCGCGCGCGGAAGTGGAAGCCGATGCTAAAACCGGCCGCGAAACCATCATCGTTCACGAGATCCCGTATCAGGTGAACAAGGCGCGTCTGATCGAGAAGATCGCCGAGCTGGTGAAAGAAAAGCGCGTGGAAGGCATCAGCGCGCTGCGCGACGAGTCTGATAAAGACGGCATGCGCATCGTGATCGAAGTCAAACGCGACGCGGTCGGCGAAGTGGTGCTGAACAACCTGTATGCGCTGACGCAACTGCAGGTCACCTTCGGCATCAACATGGTCGCGCTGCATCAGGGCCAGCCTAAGCTGCTGAACCTGAAAGACATCCTCGAAGCCTTCGTGCGTCACCGCCGCGAAGTGGTCACCCGCCGCACCATCTTCGAACTGCGCAAGGCCCGCGACCGCGCCCATATCCTGGAAGCGCTGGCCATCGCGCTGGCCAACATCGATCCGATCATCGAGCTGATTCGCCGTGCGCCGACGCCGGCGGAAGCGAAAGTCGCGCTGGTGGCGCAGCCGTGGGATCTGGGCAACGTCAGCGCCATGCTGGAACGCGCCGGTGACGACGCCGCCCGCCCTGAGTGGCTGGAGCCGGAGTTCGGCATCCGTGACGGCAAGTACTACCTGACCGAGCAGCAGGCTCAGGCGATTCTGGATCTGCGTCTGCAGAAACTGACCGGCCTGGAGCACGAAAAGCTGCTGGAAGAATATAAAGAGCTGCTCAACTTTATCGCCGAGCTGATCTTTATTCTGGAAAGCCCAGAGCGCCTGATGGAAGTGATCCGCGAAGAGTTGGTGGCAGTCAAAGAGCTGTACAACGACGGCCGCCGTACCGAGATCACCGCCAATACTTCCGACATCAACATCGAAGACCTGATCAACCAGGAAGACGTGGTGGTGACTCTGTCTCATCAGGGCTACGTGAAGTATCAGCCGCTGTCCGACTATGAAGCTCAGCGCCGCGGCGGCAAAGGCAAGTCCGCCGCGCGTATTAAAGAAGAAGACTTTATCGATCGCCTGCTGGTGGCCAACACCCACGATACGATCCTGTGCTTCTCCAGCCGTGGCCGCCTGTACTGGATGAAGGTGTACCAACTGCCTGAAGCCAGCCGTGGCGCACGCGGTCGCCCAATCGTCAACCTGTTGCCGCTGGAAGCCGATGAGCGTATCACCGCCATCCTGCCGGTGCGCGAGTATGAAGAAGGGCGCCACGTGTTCATGGCCACCGCCAGCGGTACCGTGAAGAAAACCGCGCTGACCGAGTTCAGCCGTCCGCGCAGCGCCGGCATCATCGCCGTTAACCTCAACGAGGGCGACGAGCTGATCGGTGTCGATCTGACCGACGGCAGCAACGAAGTGATGCTGTTCTCCGCCAACGGTAAAGTGGTGCGCTTCCCGGAAACGCAAGTGCGTTCGATGGGCCGTACCGCAACCGGCGTGCGCGGCATCAACCTCGGTGAAGGCGACAGCGTGATCTCCCTGATCGTGCCGCGCGGCGAAGGCGACATCCTGACCGTCACGCAGAACGGCTTCGGTAAACGTACCGCCGTGACCGAGTACCCGACCAAGTCACGCGCCACTCAGGGGGTTATCTCCATCAAGGTGAGCGAGCGTAATGGCCAGGTGGTCGGTGCCGTGCAGGTGGAAACCAGCGACCAGATCATGATGATCACCGATGCCGGCACGCTGGTGCGTACCCGCGTTTCGGAAGTCAGCGTGGTGGGCCGTAACACCCAGGGCGTGACGTTGATCCGCACGGCAGAGGACGAAAACGTCGTCGGTCTGCAGCGCGTGGCCGAACCGGTGGAAGACGAAGAGCTGGACAGCCTGGAACCGGGCGCGGAAGCGGTGGAAGAAGACACCACGCCGCTGGACGATGGCGACGACGCGGCTGAGCCGATGGACGACGACAACGTTTAAAGCAAGGTGAGGGCGTCGGCATGCCGACACCGTAATGCACTGAGACAAAAGGGCCTGGCAGCGATGCTAGGCCCTTTTTCAGTTATATGGTTTAATTGGCGCACCGAGCCGCCGGCCGCCGCGCCGGCGACAACGCGCGCCGCCACTGACTTTCGTATGGTATCCGATTGAAATACTTAGCCTCTTTTCGAACTACGCTGAAGATATCCCGCTATCTGTTCCGGGTGCTGGCGATTTTGCTGTGGTCGTTGGGAGCGCTGCTCACCACCTTTTATATTCTGAATATCCTGCATCAGAAAGAATCGGATATCCGGCAGGACTACAACCTCAACTTCGATCAGGCGCAGGGCTACATCCGTCATTCGGCCGACATCATCCGCGACATCAAGTATATGGCGGAGAACCGTCTCAACGGATCGGTCAGTAGCCTGGACATGTTCAGCGGCGTGTTTCCCGGCAAGGGCAGCCCGCCGCAATTCTTTCCGCTGTACCCGGAGTCCAACTGCGCGCTGAGCACCACCTACCGCAGTTCGCTCGATTCGCTGAGCGGCCTGATCCAGTATTGGAAAGAGAACTTCGTGGCGGCCTACGACCTCAACCGGGTGTTCTTCATCGGCGGTGACAGCCTGTGTATGGCGGAGTTCGGCGGCGGCAACGCGAGCGCCAATCGGGAAAACGTGCTGAAGTCGCTGCACGAGCGCATTCTGAAATACCGCAATGCCAAGAATCTGGACAAAGACAACAACCTGTATTGGGTTAGCCCCAGCGCGCAGCGGCCGGACGTCGGCTATCTGTATGTGCTGACGCCGATCTATATCGGTAATAAGCTGGAGGCGTTGCTGGGCATCGAACAAACCGTTCGGCTGGAAGATTTCGTCACCGCCGGCAACCTGCCGATTGGCGTCACGCTGCTGGATGAGAACAACGAGCCGGTGCTGCGCCTGGCGGACGGCGATCGCTATGCCGCTTCGCTCAACAGCTATCCCGCAGAGCATGCCTACTTCGGCTATGTCGACAATTATCGCGACCTGATCCTGAAGAAAGCGCTGCCGCCTTCTTCGCTGAGCATCGTCTATGCGCTGCCGGTGAAAAGCGTGGTGGAACGCTTCAAAATGTTGATCCTCAACGCGCTGTTGCTGAACCTGTTGTCGGCCATCGTGCTGTTCACGCTGGCGTGGCTGTTTGAGCGCAAGATGTTCCTGCCCGCGGAGGACAATGCGTTTCGCCTGGAAGAGCACGAGCAGTTCAACCGCAAGATCGTCGCTTCGGCGCCGGTGGGCATCTGTATCCTGCGCATCAGCGACGGCACCAATATCCTGAGTAACGAACTGGCGCACAACTACATCAACCTGTTGACCCACGAAGATCGCGATCGCATTACGCGCATCATTTGCGAACAGCAGGCGAATTTCGTCGATGTGATGACAAGCAACAACAACAACCTGCAGATCAGCTTTGTCCACTCGCGCTACCGTAACGAAGAGGTGGCGATTTGCGTGCTGGTGGACGTCAGCGCCCGCGTGAAGATGGAAGAGTCGTTGCAGGAGATGGCGGCGGCGGCGGAGCAAGCCAGCCAGTCCAAATCGATGTTCCTGGCCACCGTCAGCCATGAGCTGCGCACGCCGCTGTACGGCATTATCGGCAACCTCGATCTGCTGCAGACCAAGGCGCTGCCGCAAGGGGTCGATCGGCTGGTCAATGCGATGAACAACTCCTCCGGTCTGCTGTTGAAAATCATCAGCGATATTCTCGACTTCTCCAAAATTGAGTCCGAGCAGCTGAAGATAGAACCGCGCGAGTTTTCCTGCCTGGAGGTGATCACCCATATCGCCGGCAACTATTTGCCGCTGGTGGTCAAGAAACGTCTGGGGCTGTACTGCTTTATCGAACAGAACGTGCCGGAGCGCATTTTCGGCGATCCGGTGCGGCTGCAGCAGGTGCTTTCCAATCTGGTGAACAACGCCATCAAGTTCACCGATACCGGCTGTATCGTGCTGCAGGTCTGCACCCGCGGCAGCTACCTGGAGTTCAGCGTGCGCGATACCGGTGTCGGCATCCCGGAGAAGGAGATCTCGCGCCTGTTCGATCCGTTCTTCCAGGTGGGCACCGGCGTGCAGCGCCATTTCCAGGGAACCGGCCTGGGGTTGGCGATCTGTGAGAAACTGATCAACCTGATGGACGGCGATATCGCCGTGGAATCCGAACCGGGCCTGGGCAGCTTGTTCAGCATCCGCATTCCGCTGTTCAACGCTCAGTTCCCCATCCCGCAGGCCAGCGATACCTGGCAGGGCCGCCGACTGTGGCTGGATATCCGCAATCAGCGGCTGGAAAGCTACCTGATGGCGATTCTGGGGGGCTACGGCGCCGATATCCAGCGCTATGATGGCCAAGAGACCGCCGCCGGAGAGGTGATGCTCAGCGATCATCCGCTGATGCTGGACACGCCGCTGCTGGCTCAGATCCAATTCTCCACCGAGCATATCGGCCCATCGCAGGAAACACGGCCGGGTTATTGGATGCACAGCACCTCCACGCCGCGTGAAACGCTGAGCTTGCTCAACCGGTTGTTCGGCGTCGGCAGCGGCGCGGCAGAGGCGCTGGTGCAGCTGCCGGTGCCTGCCAAGGCCAGCGCGGCGGACAACGGCGATATTCATCTGCTGGTGGTTGACGATCATCCGATCAACCGTCGTCTGCTGTCCGATCAGCTGGGATCGCTGGGGTATCAGGTGGTGACCGCCAACGATGGCGTCGACGCGCTCGGCGTGCTGAAACAGCACCACGTCGATATTGTGCTGACCGACGTCAATATGCCGAATATGGACGGCTATCGTCTGACGCAGGAGCTGCGGCAGATGCAGTTCAGCGCGCCGGTGATCGGCGTGACGGCGAACGCGTTGGCGGAAGAGAAGCAGCGCTGCCTCGAGGCGGGTATGGATAATTGCCTGTCGAAACCGGTCACGCTGGAGACGTTGGAGCAGACGCTGGCTTACTACAGCCAACAGGTGCGCTACAGCCGCAGCGAGGCTTGAAAAGCAAACAGGCACGGCGGATGCCGTGCCTGTTTGGCGTTAACCTGCCGTGAGGCGGGCTTTAGTCTTTGTCCAACGGCGTCATGCTGACGGACGAGAGATAGTTGAGCAGGGCGATGTCGTTTTCGACGCCCAGCTTCATCATGGCCGATTTCTTCTGGCTGCTGATGGTTTTGATGCTGCGGTTGAGCTTCTTGGCGATTTCGGTTACCAGGAAACCTTCGGCGAACAGACGCAGCACTTCGCTCTCTTTCGGCGACAGGCGTTTGTCGCCATAGCCGCTGGCGCTGATCTTCTCCAGCAGTTTAGAGACGCTTTCCGGCGTGAACTTCTTGCCTTTCTGCAGGGCGGCCAGCGCCTTCGGCAGATCGGTCGGCGCGCCTTGTTTCAGCACGATGCCTTCGATATCCAGATCCAATACCGCGCTCAGGATCGCCGGGTTGTTGTTCATGGTCAGCACGATGATCGACAACTGCGGATAGTGGCGCTTGATGTATTTAATCAGCGTGATGCCGTCGCCATACTTGTCACCCGGCATCGATAGATCGGTGATCAGCACGTTGGCGTCCAGCTTGGACAGATTGTTGATCAGTGCGGTTGAGTCTTCGAACTCCCCAACGACATTCACCCATTCAATTTGCTCAAGTGACTTCCGGATGCCAAACAGTACGATAGGATGGTCATCAGCAATAATTACGTTCAGGTTATTCATGTTGTTGGCTACCTTGCTTCAGCAGTCTGCTGACGAAAAAATCAATCTGACTGATGTTATTCTCGATCTCGGGCGCATCACCTTCTGCGATGCGCTGTTCTAACGATTCGCACAGCTGCTTGCCGGGAAGCAGATTTAACATGGCAAACACGCCTTTTAGGCGGTGTGCGGTTTGTGACAGCGCATTGAAATCACTGCTGCCCGCCTCAGTATACAGTTTTTTGACATCGTCGGGTACTGTATCGACAAACAGTCCATAGTAATCACTTGATTTCAATTGTTTTTCATAGAGTTGGATATCTTCTGAGCTCAATGAAAGCGGGCTTTCTTCCTGTTCCAGCGCGGCCATTTGCTGTTCGATCAGCATCAGCACGGCGTCGATTAATGCGCCGTTCAGATTATAGTTCACCCGAATGTAGCGTTTATCCAGTGCTTGCCAGCCCGGCTCATCGCTCGCCAACAACAGGGTGTAATCATCGGCGCGCTGTGGGTTATCGGTCAGCAGCACGTCATAATCGCGGTTGACCGCGCGATCTTCGGCGACGAGACAGTCGGCGCCGTAGGCCTGCAGCAGACGGGTCACGATGCCGCGCACTTCATCCGACGTGACGTCCAGCAGGGCGGTGACGCCGTCGAGCAGCTTTTCCTGCTCCTGCGGCTCTTTTTTCTCCATCTCCATGGCGACGCGAATGGTGTAGCGAGTGCCGATATCCACCTTGCTGCGAATGTCCAACTGGCCATTAAGCTTTTTGCACAGTTGGTTGCACAGGAAGAAGGTGAGCCCGGAACCGTGGTTGAAGCGGTCCACCAGCGTCTGGCTGAGGAACGGATAGTTGAGGTTGCTGATCTCTTCGTTGGAGATGCCGGAGCCGGTGTCGTTGATTTGGAAAATCAGGCGATCCGGGTGCTCGGGCTCATGGTCGACAACCAGAGATATCTTGCCGCAGGCGGTGGTGATAATGGCGTAATGCACCAGCAGCGAGATCACCTTACGCAGCGCGTTGGCGTCGCCGATATAGTTCTGCTCGACGTCCAGCTGGAAATGCTTGAACAGCGCCAGCCCCTTCTGGTTAAGGGCGGGCAGGGCCTCCTGCAGCAACTCGTCGATCATCGCCGTCGGGTTGAACGGCTCGCGCGTGGGTTGCCAATCCTGGGTTTCCAGCCGGGTCAGCAGGGTGATGTTATCGATCAACTCCAGCACCGAAGCCGACGCCGCCGTCAGTTGGCCCAGCAACGCCTGCTGTTGTTCCTCATCCGGCCGGCTGTGCAGACGGTCGACCAGATCGTGCATCTGGCGTACCGGCTGATTCAGCTCGATGCCCAGATTGTGCAGCATCAGCTTGCGCGCCTGAACGTTTTTGTCGTATTCGCGCCGCGCCTGCTGCAGCCGCTTGTTCACCATCACCTCTTTATCCTGATCGTGCATCAGGAACAGGTAGGTGTCCGGCGACAGCTGGCTGCGGAAGATGCGGATTTCATACACCTCGTTGTTGACCGTCGCCTGGATCACCCCGTGATGCTGTTCGGCCATATGGGCGATCTTCTGCAGACTGAGGTGTGGTAACAGGTGCTCGGCGATTTTGTTGCTGGCGATCACCGTATTGTTGGCGAAGCTGTAGACCAGCAGGCCGGAGGGCAGGCTGGAGACGATCTCCTGATTCAGCGCGCGCTCGGCTTCCAGTTCCACCGCCATGTTTTCGCTCGGGCGAATATACTGGCGACGGATAAAGTAGATGCTCAGCATCGACAGCGCCAGCAGCAGCAGGTTGACCGCGATCAGCCAGATGTTGTTACGCAGCAGATCGATGGCCAGATTGATGGCCGAAACGCGATACACCACCTTCAGCGGCGCATTGGGCAGGGCGGCGCTGAACTCCACCCAACCGCCGCTCATCGTCGCATGGGTGCCGAGGACGGTTTCCGCCGGGATGACGCTGTCGTCGAGATCGACATCGTCCGGCAGCAGCAGGAAACTGGCGCGGGCCAGATTGGCCGGAATGATGTCGTTGATTGGCAAATCGAAGGCGATCACCGTCGCCAGATGCCCTGGCTGATTGAAAGTGGTGCGAATTGAGAACGAATAGGCGTTCTGGAAGCGCTGCTTGCGCAGATCGGAAAAGCTCTCGCGCTCGTCGAGCATGTTGGCCTGCTGTAGCATCTCGGCGCGGCGTTCGTCCGCCGAGGTGGTCAGGTAGCTTTCCCGAAAGCGCGAAGCCAGCTCTTTGAGCGGCTGGGTGGTGATCAGGCTGAGGCTGTTGTCCTGACCATTGAGGTAATACATGGCGTAGTTCTCGGTTTTGGCGCCCCAGCGGGTGTCCAGGTAGTCCGAGATGTTGGCGATCATCGCCAGCGTGTTTTCGTCATGGCTGCCGAAGATCACCGCGTCCGTTTTCTTGTGCGGCTTCTCGACATAATAGACGTCGGGCCGCAGGCGAGTTTCCTGCAAACCGGGATCGACATTCTGCGCCGGCGCATTGCCGAATTTGTCATAGACCTGATAGGTCATATAGCGGTAGGTATCGATACGCTTTTGCAGCGAACCGGCGATGCCGTTCAGCGCGTACTTCTTTTCCGCCAGCCAGGCATTGGTGTAATTGTAACCATACAGGCCGATGCCGATCGTCAGCAGCACGATAAATAGCAGGAAGCAGCGGGTAATGTTGCTGGAGCTTATGGTCAGTTGTTTATTTTGCATAGTGGCTGCGCATTCCTGAATCAGCGAGTGACGGCCCTGGCGCTGGCGGTCACCGCCAACAGCAGAGCGGCTACGCAGGCGAAGGCCACCGTCAGGCTGGAAAACTGAGCGATGAAGCCGATCAGCGCCGGGCCGGCCAGAATACCGGCATAGCCGACGGTGGTCACGGAGGCGATCGCCAAATTGGCCGGCATGTCACGCTGGTTGCCTGCGGCGCTGAACAGGATCGGCACGACGTTCGAGGCACCGAGGCCGACCAGCATGAAGCCGACCAGCGACACGGTGGCGTGGTTGAAGGCGATGGCCAGGCTCAGACCGAAAGCGGCACACAGGCTGCCCAGCAGCAGCACTCGGTAGCGGCCCAGCGAGTTCACCACCCGATCGCCATTGAGGCGGCCGAGCGTCATGGTGATGGAAAACAGCGCGTAGCCCAGGCCGGCCTGGCTATGCTCGACGCCCCGCAAGGTGGTGAGGAACAGTGCGCTCCAGTCGAGCATCGATCCTTCCGCCAAAAACATGATAAAGCACAGAATGCCGATGAACATCACCCAGCCGCGCGGCAAGACGAACATCGGCCCGCCGTCGTCGGCGCCGCTCTCACGCAGCAGATGGCGGCTGGCAAGCGCCAGCAGGCCTATCACCGCCAGCACGGTGAGCAGGGTGGATTGCAGCGGCGTCAACCCCAGCCACAGCAACGCGCTGACGCCGCCGGCGCCGGCAATGCCGCCGATGCTGAAGAAACCGTGAAAGCCGGACATCATCGCCTTGCCGCTGGCGCGTTCGACGATCACCGCCTGAACGTTCATCGCCACGTCGATCATGCCGATCGCCGCACCGAACAGCAGCAGTGCCACGGCCATGCCGCCGAGGGAGTCCATCAGCGCCAGCAGCGGCAGATCGATGCATAACCCGAGTCCCGCCATCAGGATCACCGCGCGACAGCCCAGTTTGCCGGTCAGGAAACCGGTCAGCGGCATCGCCAGCATGGAGCCGGCGCCGATACAGAGCAGCAATAGGCCGAGCGAGCCGTCATCGATACCGATGCGCGCTTTGGCGAAGGGGACCAGCGGCGCCCAGGCGGCCATGCCGAGACCGGCGACGAAAAAGGCCAGACGGGTGGCGATCTGTTGAGGAACGCCGGGCGTTTGCTGTTCATTGCACAAGGTGGCTGTCATGTAAGCGTCAGGATCTTGGGTCAAAAGAATGGTGAAAGTTACTGACAGTTTTTATCACAATCCGCGATCCGGGTCGAAAATATTCGCGCCTGACAGGTTCCTGGCACCGCCTCTGCGCACCAGCCACAGCGCGATAGCCTGGACAATATAGTCCTTTTGCTGCTCGTCCAGTGCGACGCCCTGCGGTATGCCGTGCCACTTTTCCAGACAACCTCGGCAACAGGTGGCGGTAGCGTGCTGGGCGACGAACACCGGGTGGCCACGCATCGGCGTTTGCTTGCCGTCATTTTTAGGATGGGCGGCGGCCAGGCGGCGGTCGATAAAATCGCGGGCATGGCTGAGTATCAGCGGCAATCCCTTGCCGTCGAGATACGTTTGGTCTTTGGCATTTAAACGGAAGCGAGCGCGGAAGGGAGAGGTTTGTAGCCGCCGCCATAGCGCGTCGGGTTGAAAGGGCATCATGAATTTTACTCGCTGAGGGTGCGTTTTTTTCAGATTACCAGAACGGAAACTCTGCGGCTAATTATGCCTGCGGCGGGAAATAATCGGCGAGATAAAGCATGAAATGAAAAGCAATTACAATTTGTAGACTAAAATAAGGGAAGAGATTAGCAATTAGTGCGAAAGTAAATTAATGAAACTATATCATAAGGTTATTTATTTGCGTGCTATTTGTACGAGTCGAAATGGTGAGGGACGTGTGGAGGGAAATAAAAAACCGGCCAGAAGCCGGTTAAAGGAATGCAGAAATTATCCTCGGATCTCGGATAATGAAGGTAATAATGAAAATAATGATGATAGCGAGGTGATTATAGCGGCTGCGTGCGGGCAACGTTTTGGCACAATGTGCTTATTGGTTGGCTCGATTGTATGGTTGGCTTTTTTTTCTTAAAGATATGTATAACTACATGATTTTTTATCAATTAATCTATTCTTTGTCTTTAAGTGCTTTATTTTGTTTGTCTGTAAGGTTTTGTGAAAGTTCGCGCGTATTTACATTTTGAAACCTTTATTAATTACAATGAAACACTATCGGATACTTGGTATCATTTTCTTTCTGGATTAATATAACCCTTGTTACCAGAATGGTAATGCACAGTCGTGCTAATAATGCTCGAAAAGGGCAGTGGCCGTAGCTCGACATAATTAACGAGGATAATAACGATGAAACTTCGAGTACTCTCTCTGATGGTACCCGCACTGCTGGTTGCAGGCACAGCAGGCGCGGCGGAAATCTACAACAAAGACGGTAATAAACTGGATTTGTACGGTAAAGTCGACGGTCTTCACTATTTCTCCAGCAACAACGGCGTGGACGGCGATCAGTCTTATATGCGTTTTGGCCTGCGCGGCGAAACGCAAATCAGCGATCAACTGACCGGTTACGGCCAGTGGGAATATCAGGCGAACCTGAACCACGCTGAAAGCCAGGACAACAAAAACTTCACCCGTTACGGCTTCGCCGGTCTGAAATTCGGCGACTACGGCTCCTTCGACTACGGCCGTAACACCGGCGTGCTGTACGACGTCGCGGCGTATACCGACTTGCAGCCTGAGTTCGACGGTATGACCTATGGCGCCGACCAGTTCATGTTCCAGCGCTCCAGTGGCCTGGCGACCTACCGTAACAACGACTTCTTCGGTCTGGTTGACGGCCTGAACTTCGCCCTGCAGTACCAGGGTAAAAACGGCAACGGCGAAGAGACCAACAACGGTCGTGACGTTCTGGGTCAAAACGGCGAAGGCTACGGTATGTCCATGAGCTATGACATGGGCTACGGCATCAGCGCCGCGGGCGCCTTCTTCAACTCTCGCCGCACCAGCGAGCAGAATGGCGGTAACGGTCACCAGAACATCATGGGCCGCGGCGACAAGGCTGAAGGGTACTCCGGCGGTCTGAAATATGACGCCAACGATGTTTACCTGGCGGTGATGTTCACCCAGTCCTACAACGCGGCGCGTTTCGGTAGTTCCGATAGCAGCGTTTATGGCTACGCTAACAAGGCGCAGAGCTTCGAAGCCTACGCGCACTACCAGTTCGACTTCGGTCTGCGTCCGTTCGTGGGTTATAACCAGACCAAAGGTAAAGACCTGGGCCGTGCCGGCAACGGCAAGGACTACGGCGATCAAGATCTGGTCAAATTCGTCGACCTGGGTGCGACCTACTTCTTCAACAAAAACATGTCTACTTATGTTGATTACAAAATCAACCTGGTGGACAACAACGATTTCACCGACGCTGCCGGCATCAACACCGACAACGTAGTTGCCGTGGGCCTGGTTTACCAGTTCTAAGCACCAGCGTGTGAATGACACAGCGCGGCCTTCGGGCCGCGTTTTTTTTGCCGGTAAAAAGCACGAATTGAGCCGTTGCCGGCACGGGAAGCGCTTCCGATCGCCTCCATCCGGCCTACGCTGTCAGTACAGCAAACAGAGCGGAGGTGATATGGAACTCAAGATCGATAAGGTGATCGAAACGGTGTTGTACGTCAGCGATATTGAATGCGCGGACGTTTTTTACCGGGAGGTGCTGAAGCTGCCGACGATGGTCGCCAACGAACGGTTTCGCGCCTATAACGTCGGCGATCGGAGCGTACTGTTGCTGTTTATCGAGGGCGATTCGCTAAGCGGGGCGCACTATCCGACCGGGTTTATTCCCGCGCACGATGGCGTGGGGCCGGCGCATATCGGGCTGGCGGTGGCGAAAGAGCAATTGCCGCACTGGGAGCGGCATCTGATGGCCAACGGCGTGGAGATTGAGGGGCGGATGCGCTGGGAACACGGCGGGGAGAGCATTTATTTTCGCGATCCCGACGCCCACCTGTTGGAACTGGTGACGCCGGGCATTTGGGCCAATTACTGATCGAACCCGCCTTGCGCTAACATGTCCAACGCGGCATTCAGCACCTGCAGCGCGGCCTGCGGTTGCCGCTCTATCTGCACTCTGACGATGGCACCGTCGATCAGCATCGCCAACATCGCTGCGTGCTGTTCCCGCTGTGGGCCGGCGGGCAGGTGACGTGCCAGCTCGTCCGCCATCCGCCGCTTATGCTGGCCGGCGATGTGCAGGCTTTCCGGCAGCAGGTCGGCAAGCTCCACCGCCGTATTGATAAACGCGCAGCCGCGAAAGCGCGGATCGTCGAACCATTCCGCCAGGCAGGGCGCCAGGGCCGGCAGCAATCCGCCGCTCTGCGCCACATGCCTGGTCAACGCTGTGCTGAACCAGGCTAACCACTGCTGATGGCGATAGGTCAAAAACGCCGTAATCAAGTCGTTCTTGCTGGGAAAGTGGCGGTAAAACGTCACCTTGGTCACGCCCGATTCCTTGATGATCCGATCGATACCGGTGGCTCGGATCCCTTCTTGATAAAACAGATCGTGCGCCGTCAGCAGGATGCGCTGGCGGGCGGGCAAGGCGTCGAGATCGGCGGTCATCATTTTCTCCCAGGCTATTTTTGAGTGATTGTAGACAACTCTGTCTACTTGCGCTAGCGTAATGTCGTAGACAGAGTTGTCTACTTGCTTTCACCCAGGAGATGAACATGAGCATTAAACCCCCATTGCCACCTTTTACCCGCCAATCCGCCATCGAGAAGGTGCGGTTGGCGGAGGATGCCTGGAACAGCCGCGATCCTGAACGCGTATCGCAGGTGTATTCCCTCGATACCCACTGGCGTAACCGCGCGGAGTTTGTCGATGGCCGCGCAGCGGTGGTCGGCTTTTTGCAACGCAAATGGGCGAAAGAACTGGAGTATCGGCTGATTAAGGAGCTGTGGGCGTTTGATGGCGCCCGCATCGCGGTGCGTTTCGCCTATGAATGGCGCGACGATTCCGGCAACTGGTATCGCAGTTTCGGCAATGAGAATTGGGAGTTCAATCAGGAGGGGCTGATGATCAACCGCCATGCCTGCATCAATGACATGCCGATCCGCGAACAGGATCGGCGTTTTTATTGGCCGCTCGGTCGGCGCCCGGACGCTGTTCCGGCGCTGAGCGATTTCGGTTTTTGAATCTGATGGCGTGTTGGCGATGGCCTCCTGAGGGCAAAAGCGCACCGATCGACAAAGGGGAATTTGTAGAAAAGCCTTCCTGCTTCTAGACTTAGGGGACAACAAATGCACTCCAAGAGGACAAACTATGACGAAGAAGTTGGTTTTGGCCGTCGGCACTGCGGCGGTATTTTCCATTCTTGCCGGTTGCACCACCTATGATCGTGCAGCCAGTTATGTCAATGAGCCGGTGGTCAGCGATGTCAAAGTAGGGATGACCAAGCAGCAGGTGCGGGCTATCGCCGGTCCGCCGTCGACCACTGCCACGCTGGTTCATGCGCAGGGCACCTGCGACACCTATGCGGTGGCGCCGCGCGACGGCAAGGTGCAGACGTACTTTGTCAGCTACAACGACACGGGCCATGTCATGAACAAGGGCTATCAAACCTGTTCAGACTACGATTCGCAGCCGAAGTAATCGCGTTTCGGCCGGCCCAAAAAGCCTCGCTTGCGCGGGGCTTTTCATTTTTTAAGCGTTTAAGGCCTGAAGTTTAGGCAACTGCGCCGCCAATCCCATTTTTTTGCATGAAAACGATAGACATTTCATAACGGTATCGCTAATATCAGCGCCCATTGGAAGGATGGCCGAGTGGTTTAAGGCAACGGTCTTGAAAACCGTCGAGTGTAACAGCTCCCAGAGTTCGAATCTCTGTCCTTCCGCCAAATTCAGCCGGCTTAGCTCAGTAGGTAGAGCAACTGACTTGTAATCAGTAGGTCACCAGTTCGATTCCGGTAGCCGGCACCATGACAGAGGCCCCAGCAGAGATGCTGGGGCTTTTTGTTATGCGCTGCATGCTGACACCGGAGGATCAAATTAACCTATTAGGCGGGCTTTCATCTGCCGCATGGAGCTTGGACATTCATCACGGAGGGGAAGGAGCCGATGGCTTATTCTGGCAGAAATATAGCCGGAGGATGAGCCGGCTATCAGGTAGGGTTCAAATCTCAGTGACCAGCCACTGATCCGCTTCTTCGAACATCTCTTCCAACATTCGGTTCAACTTCTCACGATCGCTTTTGCTGGCGTCGGAGTTCAGGCCGTTGGCCTGCATCGGCTTCACGCGCACGTCCGCTCCCGGGAACAGCGCATGCACGCGTTTTTCCAGCTCGTTGCGAATAATCTCGGCGGCGTTGGGCAGCCCAGCGACGTTGCGTTTGTCGTACACCAATTCTACAAACATGACTCACCTGTAAATACTGATTTAATGTACAGTATTCTGGCCTGAGGAAGGTCGGTTGGCAAGAGGGGGCGCGGAATTTTGCACGATGCGTTCATTCGTGCGCGGCGTGCGGTAAAGCCTGCAGCTGAATCACCAATTCCGCCAGGCTGGCGGCCTGCATTTTCTCCATCACTTTCGCCCGGTGAACCTCCACGGTGCGCAGGGCGATATTCAGCCGTTCCGCCATTTCCCTGTTCATCATGCCTCGCACCACCAGATGCGCGATGTCGCGTTCTTTCGGCGTGAGCGTGCGGTAGCGGCCGCAAGTTTCATGGCATTGCCAGGCCTCGGCGGAGGCCTGCTGCGCCCGTTCGAGGGCGGCGATCAGCGGTTCAGCGGCGATCGGTTTTTGCAGGAAATCCACCGCGCCGTGCTTCATCTGTTCCACCGCCATCGGCACGTCGCCATGGCCGGACAGGAACACCACCGCCAGTGTGCTGCCCTGGCGGCGCAGTTCCCCGTAAACCTGGTGGCCATCGAACTTCGGCATCCGCATGTCCAGCAAGACGATCCCGGTCTGAAACAGGTCGGCCTGCGCCAAAAAGCCGGCGCTGTCATTCCAGCAGTGCACGTTGTGGCCGAGGCTGCTCAGCAAAAAATGGCAGGCGTCGGTGACGGCGACGTCATCATCCACCAGATGAATTAGCGACATGGTTTTCCTCATCGTTCAATATGAAATGCAGCGTTACGCACAGCCCATTGCGGCTGTCGGGGGCCGGGCGATTAGCCAGGCGGATTTCGCCGCCGCCATAGCGGGCCAGGCGCCGGCAAATGGCTAACCCCAACCCCATGCCGCCGGCTTTGGTGGTGTTGAAGGGGTGAAAAGCCTGTTCCAGCCCGGCCGTTGTCATGCCTCCCGCGTTGTCCTGCAGATGCAACTCGATCGCCCGTTCGCCCGCGGCGGCGGAAAGCCAGACGGCATTGGCCCCGGCCTGCGCCGCATTCAGCAGCAGGTTCACCAGCAGCTGTTCCAGCAGCGCCGGCGGCAGGGTTAGCGTCAGCGAAGGTACCACATTGTTGAACAACGTCAGGTCGGGATAGCGCTGCGTCAGGCGCAGCAGTATCCACACCCGCTCGGCGGTTTCGCTTACCGCAGTGGGCCGCCAGCTCGTTTGATCTATCGCCTCATCGGTGGGCCGCACCCACTGGCGCAGGTTATGAATCGTCTCGCCGCCGCGCTGCGCCTGCCGGTCGATATTTTCCAGCGGCCCCAGCAGCGGATGCCCGGTGTCCGTTTTACGCAGTTGGATCAGGCATCCCTGCGCATAGTGGCGAATAGCCGCCAGCGGTTGATTGAGCTCGTGTGCGAAGCCGGAGGCCATTTCCCCCAGCACGTTCAGCTGCCTGGCATTCTCCAGCGCCTGCTCCTGTCGCCGCAGTTGCTCTCCGGCATGGAGCAGTTGCCGCCCGCGCCGGCGTACCAGCAGCGCGATCCAGATATGGTTGACGATCAACAGCGACAGCACCGCCAGCGACAGTCCGACGGCCGTCTGATGCTGGATCAGCCAGCTCTTGATATCCAGCCATAGCCGCCGCTGTTCCGGGTGTCGATTGACGGCGCGCAGCAGCGCTTCCACCTCGCTGGTCGAGGCCGGTGCGCCCCACTGAAAGGGAGACTGCGGCGGTGCGGTCAGCAAGGCTCTTGCCACCGCATCCACCAGTGAGTTATCCAGACCGGGCAGGGCGGCGAACGACCAGTTGGGGTAAAGCGGCGTGCTGGTGACGCAGGGAACCGACGTGGCCTGTTGCAACAGCGGGCGAAAATCCGCCGGATTGATCAGGCCTTCCTTATCCATTTTCTCCAGCAGGCAGACCGGGACGATGGCGGCCTGAATGGCGCGTTCGCGCAACAGATAGATCAGGGCGTCGGCAGGGAAGCCGGTAAAGCGCAGGTGAAAATCGCGCTCGGGCCGTATGCCGGCGTCGCTGAGCGCCTTATAACCGGTCAGATAGCCGCCGAAGGCCTGCGGATCGATGGCGCCCACCGTTTTGCCCATCAGCGCCTGCGGCGTCGTAATGCCGCTGTCGCGCCGCACCAAAATCACGCTGCCGATGATGTTGCCCGTTGCCCGATCGCCGTTGGCGGCGCGCAACGACGCCAGCCAGCGCAGATGATAGTGGCTGTTCAACTGCACGAACTGCGCCGGATTAGTGACCACGAACTGCACGCTGCCCCGATTGACCGCTTCGCGCATCTGCGCCAGATCGAGCGGCTGCAGGCGGAAGCGTTCACTGCCGACGCTGCCGTTGAGACTGTCGATCAGCGGCTGCCAGTCACGCGCGGTCGCCGCATCGCCGCGCATCGCCAGCACGCCGACCGACCACTCGCCCGCCTGTGCCGCCATCCCCCAGCCGAGACTGAACAGTAATAACACGACCTTCACGGCCCCTCCTGATGGGCAATCTGCCTGCCGTCACTTGTTTTAGATCAACGTTAGGTTCGGTATGTGGTTAACCACAATAGAGCTGAGCCCAATGTCATTTTTACACTGTAAATCATCGACATTGTTTATTCATCTAACGGGCATCAATAGCGTGATCGGGGTGATGCCCAGGACGTGGGAGAGGCGCATGGATTTCGGTAAACGGCAGTTTTTGCAGCGGCTGGGCGTGTTGACGGCGGGGGCTTCGCTGATCCCCGTGGCGGAGGCCGGGCTGACGTTAGCACCGACGCGGCGCGAGGGAGATGCGAGCCGCCGTTACGCGATGCTGATCGATCTGCGGCGCTGCGTCGGGTGCCAGGCCTGTACCGTGAGCTGCGCCATTGAAAACCAGACGCCGCACGGCGAGTTCCGCACGACGGTAAACCAGTACCAGGTCAGCCTCGAAGGCGAAGAGGTGGCGACCAACGTGCTGCTGCCCAGGCTGTGCAACCACTGCGACAACCCGCCCTGCGTGCCGGTATGCCCGGTACAGGCCACCTTCCAGCGCGAGGACGGGATCGTGGTGATCGACAACAAACGCTGCGTGGGGTGCGCCTATTGCGTGCAGGCCTGTCCGTACGATGCCCGTTTTATCAATCACGCTACCCAAACGGCGGACAAATGTACCTTCTGCGTGCACCGGCTGGAGGCGGGACTGTTGCCGGCGTGCGTGGAGTCGTGCGTGGGCGGGGCGCGGATCATCGGCGATATGCGCGATCCGCACAGTACGTTGAGCAAGCTGCTGCGGCGCCACGAGGCCGAGATCAAAGTCCTCAAGCCGGAGAACCAAACTGCGCCCCATGTGTTTTATCTGGGGCTGGATGACGCCTTCGTCACGCCGCTGCCGGGGCGGGCGCAGGTCGCTTTATGGGGGGAGGGACGATGAGCCGCCAACTGATGATCGCAGAAGTTCTGAGCCAGCCGCAGGCGGTGAGCTGGCTGCCGTGGGCCGTACAATATTTCTTCTTTATCGGCATTGCCGCCTGCGCCGCGCTGCTGGCCTGCGTGTGGCGCTGGCGCGGTGGAGACAACGCCGCACATTTGGAGCGCACGGCGCTGTTTATCGGGCTGACGTGCGCCATCACCGCGCCGCTGGCGCTGACCGCCGACCTGCATCAAACCGCTCGCTTTTGGCATTTCTACGCCTACCCGACGCCCTGGTCGTGGATGCCGTGGGGTGCGCTGTTCTTGCCGCTGTTTACCCTGCTGATCGGCCTGTGGTTTCTCGCGATCGAATTTACACGGCTGACGGGCAGGCGAGTGGCGCTGCTGCGTGGGATCGCGCCTGCCTGCGCGCTGGTGGCTATCGGCCTGCTGTTGTACACCGGGCGTGAGGTTTCCGTCGTGCGCGCCCGCCCAATCTGGTTCAGCTACGCATTTCCGATCGTGATGTTCCTCAGCGCGCTGCAGGCGCTCTTGGCCTTGCTGCTGCTGACATTGCGCGAACGGCCCGGCCTGCAAGCGCCACTGGCGCGCGGGATGCTGTTGACGTTGCTGCTGCTTGGCGGGGCGATCCTGCTGTGGGTGTGCGGCGATACGTTATCCGGCTCGGCGGTACGCCACTGGCTGCAGACGCAGGCGACGGCGCGCCGGTATGCCGCGGGATGGATCGCACTGTGGGGGCTGGCGCTGGCGTGCGCCGCTTGGGCTGCCTATCGACGTTTACCGCGCGGCGGCGCGCCGCTGCTGGTGGCAGGCGCGCTGGGGCTGAGCTGGCTGATGCGCTGGACGCTGTTGATCGAGGTGCAAACCATCCCGAAATACAACGCGTCTTATTCCCCCTATAGCCTGCCGCTTGGTACCGATGGCTTGCTGGCGATCGTCGGCACTTTCGGGCTGTGGCTGGCGTTAATGATCATGGTGCGTGAAGCACAGGCGTTTTTACTGCGGAGAAAACAACATGGCTAAACTCACCCGGCGTCAGTGGTTGAAAGTGGGCCTGGCCTTCGGCGGATTGTCCGCTTTCGGCCTGAGTTACCGGGAAGTCGCCAAACGGGCGATCGACGGTTTGATTCACGGCACCTCAGGGCGGGTGACGTTGGATCGCATCAACGGCAACTCTCTGCCGCCCGAAGGGCGGGCGGTGCCGGAATGGCAAGGCAATTCGCAGCAGGCCATCTCGATGACCCAGTGTTTCGGTTGCTGGACGCAATGCGGCGTGCGGGTACGGGTGGACAGGCAGACCGACCGGGTACTGCGTATCGCCGGCAACCCTTATCATCCGCTGTCTCAGGAACGGCACGTCGACTCTGCCTTGCCGCTGCAGGACGCGTTGGCGCAGCTGGGCGGCGAAAGCGGCCTCGATGCCCGTTCGACCGCCTGCGCGCGCGGCGCCACGCTACTGGAGGGGCTTTACAGCCCGCTGCGCGTACTGGAGCCGATGAAGCGCGTCGGCAAGCGCGGCGAGGGCAAGTGGCAACGCATCAGCTTCGAACAGTTGATCGCTGAAGTGGTAGAGGGCGGCGATCTGTTCGGCGAGGGGCATGTGGACGGCCTGCGGGCGATCCGCGATCTGGAAACGCCGATCGACGCTCGGCGGCCGGGGCTGGGGCCGAAAGCCAACCAGCTGCTGGTGACCAACGCCGGTGACGACGGGCGCGACAGCTTCCTGCGGCGCTTCGCTCAGAACAGTTTCGGCAGCAAAAACTTCGGCGCGCACGGCGCATACTGCGGGCTGGCCTACCGTGCCGGTTCCGGCGCGTTGATGAACGATCTGGACAAGAACCCGCACGTGAAACCGGATTGGGAACAGGTCGAATTCGCGCTGTTTATGGGCACCTCGCCGGCGCAGTCCGGCAACCCGTTCAAGCGCCAGGCCCGGCAGTTGGCCAGCGCCAGATTGCGCAGCGAGTTCCGCTATGCGGTAGTGGCGCCGGCGCTGCCGCTGACCACCACGCTGGCGGACGATCATGGCCATTGGATCCCGGTGCTGCCGGGCACCGACTCGGCGCTGGCGATGGCGATGATCCGTTGGATCCTCGACAACCGGCGTTATCAGGCCGGCTATCTCGCCATCCCGTCGGAGGCCGCCATGCAACGCGCCGGCGAGAAGAGCTGGACCAACGCCACGCATCTGGTGATCGCCGAGAGCGGGCACCCGCTGGCGGGGCAGCATCTGACGCTCGCTCATCTGAACGGCGCCGAGTCGGCGTCGCCGCTGGTAGTCAACGGCGCGGGGGAACTGGTGCCGGCCGAGGCGTGCGACCGCGCCGAACTGTGGGTAACCCGCACGGTGACGCTGCACGACGGCGCGCAGGTGGCGGTGAAAAGCGGTTTCCAGTGTCTGAAAGAGGCCGCCGACAAACTGTCGCCGGAGGCGTACAGCCGGGAATGCGGCGTGCCGGTGGCGCGTATCGCGGCGCTGGCCGAAGCCTTTACCGCCCACGGGCGCAAGGCGGCGGTGATCGCCCATGGCGGGATGATGGCGGCAAACGGGTTTTACAATACCTGGTCGGTGATGATGCTCAACGTGTTGATCGGTAACCTGAGCCTGGCGGGCGGGGTGTTTGTCGGCGGCGGAAAATTCAACGGCTTCGCCGAGGGGCCGCGCTATAACCTGGTCGAGTTTCCCGGCCTGGTAAAACCGAAGGGATTGAATATCGCGCGCAGCAAGGCCGCTTATGAAACCTCCGACGAATACCGGGAAAAAGTGGCGGCGGGTGTTTCACCCTGGCCTGCCAGGGCGCCCTGGTATCCGTTCGTCGCCGGGCAGTTGACCGAGCTGCTGACGTCGGCGCTGGCGGGGTATCCGTACGGGCTGAAAGCCTGGATCTCGAACATGACTAATCCCTTGTACGGTATCGCCGGGTTGCGCGGCGTGGCGGAAGAGCGGCTGAAAGATCCGGCGCGTTTGCCGCTGTTTATCGCCATCGATGCGTTTATCAACGAAACGACGGCGCTGGCCGACTATATCGTCCCGGATACCCATAACTTTGAGAGCTGGGGGTTCAGCGCCCCCTGGGGGGGTGTCGCCAGCAAGGCCACCACTGCACGCTGGCCGATAGTGACGCCGGCGACCGCGAAAACGGCGCAAGGGCAGCCGATCTCCATGGAGGCGTTTTGCATCGCGGTAGCCAAACGCCTGGCGCTGCCGGGGTTTGGCTACCGCGCAATCGGCGACGGCCAGGGCGGGCTGCTGCCGCTCAACCGCGCCGAGGATTATTATCTGCGCGCCGCCGCCAACGTGGCGTTTGCCGGCAAAGCGCCGGTGCCGGGCGTGCAAGCGGAAGAGCTGGCGCTGACCGGCGTCGATCGCTTGTTGCCGCAGCTTGCGCAGACGCTGCGCGCCGATGAAGTCGACCGCGTGGCGTTTATCTACAGCCGCGGCGGCCGGTTTGCCGAGCATGACAGCGGCCGTCGCGACGGCAGCGTGGGCAACCGCTGGGAGAAGCCTCTGCAGATCTGGAATGCGGAAGTGGCGAAGCACAGGCATGCGATTACCGGCGAGCGTTTCAGCGGCTGCCCCACCTGCTACCCGGCGCGTTTGTCGGACGGCCGCGCGGTGGAAGAGCTCTACCCTGAGCGGCAGTGGCCGCTGCGGCTGATGTCCTTCAAATCCAATGTGATGAGCAGCTCCACCGCAGTGATCCGGCGCCTGCACGACGTGAAGCCGGTGAACCTGGTGGCCCTGAACCCGGCGGACGGGGTGCGTTTCGGCATTCAACACGGTGATTGGGTGAGCATCAGTACGCCGGGCGGTAGCCGGGAGGCGCAGATCAGTTTGCTGGCGGGGGTGATGCCCGGCGTGATCGCGGTTGAGCACGGCTACGGCCACCGGGAGATGGGGGCCAGCCAGCACTACCTGGACGGCGAGCCACTGGCGATGGATGAGCGCATCGCTGCCGGCATCAACCTCAACGATTTGGGCTTTGCCGATCCGACGCGCGAAGTACCGAACACTTGGCTGGATTGGGTGACCGGTGCGGCGGTGCGTCAGGGCATTCCGGCGGCGATCGTCAAACTCTCCGCGTAAACGACAGACGAAAAAAAACCTGCTGTAACAGCAGGTTTTCTTGAATTTGGTCGGCATGAGAGGATTATGCGCATCTTCGATGCTTGCCCTGCGGGCCGTTGCTAAAGCAACGTGGTCTCACTACGTTCGGCTCAAACCTCCTTCGGAGATTCTCATTCTCTCAGTGTGCAGACGAAAAAAAACCTGCTGTTACAGCAGGTTTTCTTGAATTTGGTCGGCATGAGAGGATTCGAACCTCCGACCCCCGACACCCCATGACGGTGCGCTACCAGGCTGCGCTACATGCCGACGCTATGAAAAATCATACTACCGATTCCCGATGTTAATGCAAGCACCTCGCTACTTGATTGCTTTAGTTTTAAGCAGTTAGTTGGCGATAAAGCGTTTTACATCGGTCAGCACCTGCAGCAGCAGAGCAAGCTGCGGTTTCTCGTCTTTTATTTCTTCGCCGTTCTGATCGTAGACGCGATAGTTGCCGCTGTTGTCCAGCATCAGCGTCTGCGTCGGCGTGGTGATCACCAGCTGATTGCCATCGCCGGTGGCGATCCAGTCGTTGCGGCGCTGGGCGGTGAACAGATCTTCGCCCTGCGAATAGTCTTTCGGCGCGGTCTTCACGTGCAGCAATCGTTGCATCAAGGTGCGCATCACGTCGTTATGGCCGGTCAGCTTGCTGATGGTCTGCGCCGGGGTGCCCGGCCAGTGGATCACCAATGGCACCTGCAGCTGCGCCTGGTTGAAGGCGGAGCCGGCGCCCCATTGGCCTTTGCCGCTGTCGTTGAACTCGACGCCGTGCTCGGCGGTGATCACCACCACGGTTTTATCCAACAGGCCGCGCTGTTTCAGAGTGTCCAGCACCTGGGCTATCTGGGTATCCACGTCTTGCGCACCGGTGCGATAGCGCCGAATAAAGTCGGCCGGAGTCGGGGTTTTGTCGCCTTCGGCCGGCTCGGCGCCGCTGAAGTTGATATAGGAGAACCACGGCTCTTTGCTGCCCTGATCCGTCAGCCAACGCTGCCATTGCTGCGTGGTTTGCGCATCGCTTTGCGGCGCCGGCGTCGGCAGCGAGAAGTCGGTCAACAGGGCCTGGCGGTACAGGCTGGCATTGAAGCCATCGGAGGAGAACAGCCCCAGCTGGTAGCCCCGATCGCCGAGCGCAGTGATCAGCGCCGACGGCTTGCGGCCGGCGAGCACGCTGTCCAGATAGGTCGGGGAAATGCCGTAGAACAGGCCGAACAGCCCAGTATCGGCATGGTTGCCCGAACTGTAGTGATCGCTGAAACGCACGTTTTCCTGGGCGAAGCGCGTTAGCGCCGGCATGTCCTGCGCCATGTCTTTTGCGCGAATGCCGTCCACCACGATCATCAGCAGGTTATAGCTGCTGCCTTTCTCGCCGTAGCTGAGATCGCTGAGCGGATACTCCACTGCCACCGCTTCCGGATTGCCCTGTTGCATCAGGCGGCGCTCATACGCTTGCTGATCGAGCAGGCCGTGTTTTTCGAGGAACTTGCGCGCGGTCATCGGGTACGAGAGCGGCAGGTTGGCCCGCTGCATGGTGATCGGGCGATAGAAGTTGGCGTCGGCCCAGATATAAATCAGGTGTGACGCGAAAAAGGCGCTGATAAACAGCGTCGCCAGCGGTTTGCCGAAACGGCGGCGATTCAGGCTGCGCAGCTTCTGCCAGCTCCAGGTGCCGAACAGCATCTCCACCAGGAAGATCACCGGCACGCAGATAAACATCAGCTGCCAGTCGCGCGAAAGCTCGCTTTGGTCCGGGTTGACCACCAGATCCCACACCACCGGATTGAGGTGCAGGTGGAAATGGGAGAACACTTCGCTGTCGACCAGCAACAGCGTGAGCCCGATGGTGGCCAGCGCGGCGGAAATAAATCGCAACAGCCGCTGCGACATCACCACGAAGGTGAGCGGGAAGATCACCAGCAAATAGCCAGCGAACACGATAAAGCTGAAATGCCCCAGCAGGCTGACAAAGGCATAGACCCGGCCCAGCAGGGATGCGGGCCAGTCGGTGACAAACAGGTAGCGGCTGCCCAACCCAAGGGCGAGCAGAATGTTGAATAAGGCGAACCAGTGCCCCCAGCTGATCATCTGGGAGACTTTTTCACGATAACGCTGACGGTTTGTCACCATAAGTCAATATTAATGTGCTTTATCTTCACGGACAGAAGCCTGCAGGGCTTCCGCGAACGATCTCGCCAGGGTTTTCCGCTGCGCGGGAGCAACGCTGGTGTTGATCAAATTAGTGACCATGTTGCCCAGCACCATCAGGGAAAGATCGGTGGGGGTATGGTGTTTTTCCAGAACATTGACCAGCTCTGAGAGCAGTTGTTCAACGTGTTCGTCACTGTAACGGGATGATTGTGGCATAAAATTGCGCTTAGTAATCTGCAAAGTGCCCTATCTTACCGTATAGGACAGTGATTTTCCGCTCTTTTATCACTTCCTGTCATTCGGGAAATTGTTCGCCCGCGCCGGGGCGGGCCCTCGCTGCGCCTTTCCGGTTTGCCGCGGTTTTTTAGTATTGCAGGGCGGGGCCTTCAGTGTTTGAATACGCGCCTAAAGAACAGGAGGATTTACCATGAGTCTGGATATCGACCAGATCGCTCTGCACCAGTTGGTGAAACGCGACGAGCAAACGCTGGACGTGGTGCTGCGCGATTCCTTGCTTCCCACCAACGCGGCGGTGGAAGAAATGATGACGGAACTGCATCGCGTCTACAGTGCCAAGAGCAAGGCCTTGGGCCTGTTCAACGAAGGCAGCGAGCTGGCGGAAGCGCTGCGCACCTGCCGCAAGGACGATAAGGACTTTCTGGCCTTTAGCCGCGCGGCGACCGGCCGCCTGCGCGACGAACTGGCGAAGTATCCGTTCGCTGAAGGCGGCGTGGTGCTGTTTGGTCAATACCGTTATCTGGCGGTGGAGTATCTGCTGATCGCGGTGCTGAACAGCCGTAACAGCATGCGCGTCAACGAAGAGCTGGATATCAACACCACGCACTATCTGGACATCAACAACGCCGATATCGTCGCGCGCATCGATCTGACCGAATGGGAAACCAACCCGGAATCGACCCGCTACCTGACCTTCCTGCGCGGGCGCGTGGGCCGCAAGGTCGCCGACTTCTTCATGGACTTCCTGGCGGCGTCCGAAGGGTTGGACACCAAGGCGCAAAACCGCGGGCTGCTGCAGGCGGTAGACGACTATTGCGCTGATGCGCAGCTGGACAAGAACGAACGCCAGTCGGTGCGCCAGCAGGTGTACAGCTACTGCAACGAACAGCTGCAGGCGGGCGAAGAGATTGAACTGCAGGCTCTGTCGCAGGAGTTGTCGCCGGTCGGCGAGAAAGACTTCATGCAATTCTCCAGCGAGCAAGGGTATGAGCTGGAAGACAGCTTCCCGGCGGATCGCGGCACGCTGCGCCAGCTAACCAAATTTGCCGGCAGCGGCGGCGGCATCAGCCTGAACTTTGACGCCATGCTGCTGGGCGAGCGTATTTTCTGGGATGCGGCCACCGACACGCTGACCATCAGAGGCACGCCGCCGAACCTGCGCGATCAGCTGCAGCGCCGGACCGGCAGCGGCAAGTAAGCGTACCGAATCGCAGACAATAAAAAACGCCGCAATTGCGGCGTTCTTTATTTCGGCGTCCCGAAAGGTTCGAAATCGTAGCGATTAAACGCGAACGAAGTCGATGTGAGCCAGTTTTGGCTTGAACGGGTGACGCTGTACAGCCTGAACCTTAACTTTGGTTTCTTTACCGTCGATAACCAGAGTTACTGCTTCGCTGTAGAATTCTGGTTTAGCTTCCATGTTCTTAACAGAATCATGGTCCAATTCGATGGAAACTGCAGCTTCTTTGCCACCGTAAACGATAGCTGGGAATTTGTTTGCTGCACGCAGGCGGCGGCTCGCACCTTTACCCTGGTCTTTACGTACTTCTACATTGATAGTGAACATTGTTTTTTCTCTTAAAAGAAAATTTACCCTGCTACAGGCGACCCAAGTAGCAAGTTCGGAAACCCGCTTTAACGCTGGGCAGGCCCAGGTAAAGCGCGCGGTATTTTAACGGAAAGCCGCCCGCAGGGCAACGAAAACCTGCCCAGGTTGGGGACAGTTCGCTCAGGCCAATTGATTGGCGCGGCGGAAACGGCCTTGATAATCGAACACTTTCTCGCGCACCTGCCAGAACTGCCCGCGTTTGCGCGCCACCACGAAATCCGGATGGCGCAGCGCCTGCTGCTGCGCCAGCACGTCGGCGGCGGTGTGCCAGGCGAACGGCACGCCCGGCGCGCGCTGATGCGGGCGCAGGAACAGCATTTCGAACGCTTTGCGCTGCGCCGGCGTCTGCAGGCGGAAACGCTCGCTGGTGCTGGTGCCGTCCTCGTCGTAATAAGTGGCCTTCAGCCATTCGCCCTTGTCGTCGCGCCCGCTCTGCAGTTCCATGCCGCCGCAGCGCAGCACCAGCGCGTCTTTCAGCTTCAGCGCCGCCTTCAGCATGTCGTCGGGATCGACCAGCACTTCCTGGCACTGATGGCAGCGGCGCGCGGCGATATCGTTCTCCGCGCCGCAGTGCGGGCAGCTCTTGAACCGGAAGCGGTAGTCGCACTGCTCGCGGTGGCCGTCGTCGTCCTCCAGCCAGCCCTGACAGCGGCGGCCGTAGTGCTCGATGATGTCGCCAGTCTCGGTGCACTTGCCCCAGAACAGGTTGGCGAAGCCGCAGGCTGGGCAGAACACCTGCACCGGTTGGCTGTCGCCGTGCGGCTTGCTGACGCCGACCTCCGGCGTGAACAAGTCGTGCGGGTTGCCGGCGTAGTCGAGGATCAGGCAATCCTCCTTGCCGGGTGCCAGCCGTAGCCCGCGGCCGACGATCTGCTGATACAGGCTGACGGACTCGGTCGGGCGCAGGATCGCGATCAGATCGACGTGCGGCGCGTCGAAGCCGGTGGTCAACACCGCGACGTTGACCAGATAGCGCAGCTGCTGCTGTTTGAACGCCTCGATCAGCGCATCGCGCTCGGCGGGCGGCGTTTCGGCGCTGACCAGCGCGGCCTCGCCGTTCGGCAGCAGGCCGTGGATCTCGCGGGCATGCTCGACGGTGGCGGCGAAGATCATCACCCCTTTGCGGTCTTCGGCGTACTCCACAATCTGGCTGATGATGTGCGGCGTGACGCGGTTTTGCCGCTTCAGTTCGCGGTTCAGATCCGCTTCGCTGAACAGGCCGTTGCTTCTGGCTTCCAGCCGGCTGAAATCGTACTGCACGATCGGCATATCCAGCCGCTCCGGCGGTACCAGGAAGCCGTTCTTAATCATATAGCGCAGCGGCAGCTCGTAGATGCAGTCGCGAAACAGGCTGGTGCCGTCGCCGCGGGTGAAGCCGTGGTAGTGATACTGGTAAATCCAACCCTTGCCCAGGCGATAGGGCGTGGCGGTCAGCCCCAGCAGCCGCAGCTGCGGGTTGGTTTTCTGCAAATGCTGGATGATTTGCTGGTACTGGCTGTCGTCGTCGTCGCTGATGCGGTGGCATTCATCGACGATCAACAGCGAGAAAGCGCCGTCGAACAGCGGCAGGTTGCGCGCCACCGACTGCACGCTGCCGAACACCACCTTACCGGCGCTCTCTTTTTGTTGCAGGCCGGCGGCGAAGATATCCGCTTCCAGGCCGTAGGCGCAGTATTTGGCGTGGTTTTGCGCCACCAGTTCCTTGACGTGCGCCAGTACCAGCACCCGCCCGCGGGCGCGCTTCGCCAGCTCGGCGATCACCAGGCTTTTGCCGGCGCCGGTCGGCAGCACGATCAGCGCCGGTTCGGGATGCCGCCGGAAATGATTGATGGTGGCTTCGACCGCTTCCAGTTGGTAGGGGCGTAGGATAAAGGCCATAAATGAACGCCGTGGGTTGAGATGGGCCGTCGGGACGCGGTTTTGTCACCGCTGTTCCCACAGAAACCGTGACATTTTACGCGCCGGGCGGCCGAAAAATTTCTATTATTATGCCTTCTGCGCGCGCGCGGTGCGAGAAGCGTGAAAATTACCCCTGTCGGGCAACGCGTTGTGCCGCTATACTCGTGTGACAGCAATCGCTGTGCCCCCACGCGATTTCCCCCCTGAGCCTGCCATTTGCACCCGGTGCAACGGCGGGCGTCATATTTTGGCAATACGATCAATGCGATCATAACAACGACAGGCAAAGCAGATCCCATGCGATTGGACAAGTTTTTATCTCAGCAGTTAGGCATCAGCCGTGCGCTGGTCGCGCGCGAACTTCGGGCTAAACGCGTCACCGTGGACGGTGAGGTAGTGAAGAGCGGGGCGATCAAACTGACCCCGGAGCAAGAAGTAGCGTTCGACGGCAATCCGCTGCAGCAGCAGAACGGCCCGCGCTATTTCATGCTCAATAAACCTCAGGGTTACGTCTGCTCCACCGACGATCCCGATCATCCGACGGTGCTGTATTTTCTCGATGAGCCGGTCGCGTACAAGCTGCACGCCGCCGGGCGGCTGGATATCGACACCACCGGGCTGGTGTTGATGACCGACGACGGCCAGTGGTCGCACCGCGTCACGTCGCCGCGCCACCACTGCGAGAAAACCTATCTGGTGACGCTGGAGCACCCGCTGGCGGAAGACACCGCGCAGCGTTTCGCCGAAGGGGTGCAACTGCACAACGAGAAAGACCTGACGCGGCCGGCGACGCTGGAACAGGTCGACGAGCACGTGGTGCGCCTGACTCTCAGCGAAGGGCGCTACCACCAGGTGAAGCGGATGTTCGCTGCCGTCGGCAACCGGGTGATCGAGTTGCACCGCGAGCGCATCGGCGCCATCGTGCTGGATGACGATCTGGCGCCGGGCGAATACCGCCCACTGACCGAAGAAGAGATCGCCAGCGTGGGCGCGCCGCACCTGCAGGACTGATAACCGATCATCGATTGCGGCCGATTAAGGAGTCGTGGAACGTGCAACAGAACCGAACCTCTCATCTCGGTTTGATTTTCATTCTGGGCCTGTTGTCCATGTTGATGCCGTTGGCCATCGACATGTACCTGCCCAGTATGCCGGTGATCGCCGCCCAGTTTGGGGTCGAGTCCGGCAGCGTGCAGATGACGCTCAGCGCCTATATGCTCGGCTTTGCCTTCGGGCAACTGTTCTATGGGCCGATGTCGGACAGCATCGGCCGCAAGCCGGTGATCCTGTGGGGTACGCTGATCTTCGCCATCGCCGGCTGCGCCTGTGCCATGGCGCAGTCGATCGATCAGCTGATCGGGCTGCGTTTCCTGCACGGTTTGGCCGCCGCCGCCGCCAGCGTGGTGATCAACGCCCTGATGCGCGATATGTTCACCAAGGATGAGTTCTCGCGCATGATGTCGTTCGTCATTCTGGTGATGACCATTGCGCCGCTGCTGGCGCCGATGATCGGCGGTGCGCTGTTGCTGTGGTTCAGCTGGCACGCCATCTTCTGGACCATGGGCGCCGCGGCGCTGATCGGTTCACTGCTGGTGGCCCTGTTCATCAAGGAGACGCTGCCGAAAGAGCGGCGACAACGGTTCCACCTGCGCACCACGCTGGGCAACTTCGGTTCGCTGTTCCGCCACAAACGGGTGCTGAGCTACATGCTGGCCAGCGCCTTCTCGTTTGCGGGCATGTTCTCGTTCCTCAGCGCCGGGCCGTTCGTCTACATCGAACTGAACCACGTTTCGCCGCAGCATTTCGGCTACTATTTTGCGCTGAACATCGTCTTCCTGTTCCTGACGACGCTGATCAACAGCCGCAACGTGCGGCGGTTCGGCGCGGTCAAGATGTTCAAGCTGGGGCTGTTGGTACAGCTGGCGATGGGGTTGTGGCTGGTGGCGGTGAGCGCCGTCGGCTTGGGCTTCTGGGCGCTGGTGATCGGCGTTGCGGTCTATCTGGGGTGCATCGCGATGATCTCTTCCAACGCCATGGCGGTGATCCTGGATGACTTCCCGCATATGGCGGGCACCGCATCTTCTCTGGCCGGCACGTTGCGCTTCAGCATCGGCGCGCTGGTGGGGGCGGTACTGTCGATGGCACCGGGCAAAAGCGCCTGGCCAATGGTCACCTCGATGGCGCTGTGCAGCATCGTGGCGGTGCTGTTCTATGTTTACGCCAGCCGGCCGCGCGATCGCGCAGCCTGACGTACTCCCGATGCGGGGCGTGTCACCCCGCATCGTCATGGGGTTGCGCCCTGCCATTTCAGGGTGCAACTGGCAATGGAAATTTTGTTGCTAAATACACGCAAGCTAATTAATTGGCCGTTTTCCCCTCTGTGTGCTTTTTGTTAAAAAATCCCGCCGCCGCACCGCCCAATATTCCCCGGGAGGCGCGGCGTTCTGCCGGCTGAGCGCAGCGGGTGGTTTGTGTTAGGGTTGATGTAAATCAAGGCATTAGCAGGGAAATCGGCGCTAACGCGGCGGGTGAAATGTTTCTTCAATGTAAAAATATGGCGACGGAAAAGTAGTTGCATTGCAAGAAAAAAGAGTTGAGATCGCTGCAGGAAAGGGTTACATATAACGCAAAAATGCGAGCTGAGTCGCAAAATGCCGTGAAATAACACCGCACGGCGCGCCAAAAAATGGCACGGCATCGGCAAGCACGGGGTCTGGTTAATGGCTAGCGGCAAAATTTACATTTAAATAACATTTGTGCGCGGCAGAGTCGGGAGTCAACGGCTATAACTTAGTAACCCTGTCAGGTAAAAGTGTTTCACCTTTTCAAACTAGGGATTTCATGTGGAGAGTATCCAACTTTCGGTAGTGCATCGCTTGCCGCAAAGTTATCGTTGGCTATCCGGTTTCACCGGCGTGAAGGTCGAACCGATTCCGTTTAACGGAATAGACGAAGATAACAACCTGATTGGGCTGAAGTTACTCAGCCATGAAGGGGCCGAGGCCTGGCAGGTAATGCAACAGCTCAATCTGTCGCTGCAGGAGATTCAGGTCGACTGCGCGATCGTCGAATGGGAAGGCGAGCCTTGCCTGTTCGTGCAGCGCAGCGACGAGAGCGCCACCATGTGCCGCCTGAAAAACGTCGGCGCCGCGATCGCCGAACCGCTGAGCGCACAATACCCTTTCTGAATTCGCCGCTAATCCGCCAACTGCAGCAGTTGACGGGTATAGTCGGCGGCGGGCGCCGCGAAAATCGCCCGGCAGTCTCCCTGTTCAACCACTTCTCCCTGTCGCAACACGATGACCTGGTGGCATAGCGAACGCACCACCTGCAGGTCATGGCTGATGAACAGATAAGCCAACCGGTGACGTTGCTGCAGCGATTTCAGCAGCGTCAGGATCTGCGCCTGCACCGATTTATCCAGCGAAGAGGTCGGCTCGTCGAGGATCAGCAGCTGCGGCTGCAGGATCAGCGCGCGCGCGATGGCGATACGCTGGCGCTGCCCGCCGGAAAATTCGGTGGGGTAGCGATGGCGCAGTTGCGGATCCAGGCCGACTTCCTGCAATACCTCGATCACGCGCTGTTCCCGCTGCTCGGCGCTAAGCCGCTGGTGCACTTCCAGCCCCTCGGCGATGATCTGCTGCACGTTCAGGCGCGGGTTCAGGGCGGAATAGGGATCCTGGAAGACGATTTGCATCCGGCTGCGGTAGGGCAGCATCTGCTTCATTGTGAGCGGGTGCAGCGGTTCGCCGTCGAACCAGATGGCGCCTTGTGAGGCCAACAGGCGCAGCAGCGCCAGCCCGGTGGTGCTTTTTCCCGAGCCGGATTCCCCCACCAGCCCCACGCTTTCCCCGGCGCGCAGCTCGAAACTCAATGATTTCAATGCATAGTGATAATCCACCGTGCGGCGCAGCAGGCCGCGGCGAATGGGGAAGCGCACCTGCAGATTCTCCACCTTGAGCAGCGGCCGCTCGTCGCCGGGGCGCTCGTTGGCGGCGGCAGGCAGCGGCAGCGGTTCACCGACGTCCTCGGCGGCCAGCAACTGCTGCGTGTAGGGATGCTGCGGCCGGCTGAACAGCTGCGCGCGGCCGTTTTGCTCCACGCAGCGCCCTTGGCGCATCACCGCCACGTTGTCCGCCAGGCGGCGCACGATATTCAGGTTATGGGTGATGAACAACAGACCCATGTCCATCTCTTGTTTCAATTCTTGCAGCAGCGTCAGGATCTGCGCCTGGATAGTGACATCGAGCGCGGTGGTGGGCTCGTCGGCGATCAGCAGTTTCGGACGGGTCAACACCGCCATGGCGATCATTACCCGCTGGCGTTCGCCGCCGGACAGCTGATGCGGGTAATCCTGCAGCCGGCTTTTGGCCTGACGGATGCCGACGCGCTCCAGGCATTCGACGATCTCTGCACGCGCGGCTTCGCGCCGCAGGCCGCGGTGCAGCATCAGCACTTCTGCGAGCTGTTTTTCGATGGTGTGCAGCGGGTTAAGCGACACCATCGGTTCCTGAAAGATCATCGCGATCTGATTGCCGCGCACCTTGCGCAGCGCCGCTTCCGGCGCATGCAGCAACGAGTCGCCGTTGAACAGGATATCGCCGGCAGGGTAAACCACCGGCGGCGCGGGCAGCAGGCGCAGTATCGACAGGGCGGTGACGCTTTTGCCGGAGCCGGATTCCCCTACCAGCGCCAGCGTTTCCGCCGGCGCGATTTGCAGCGAGAGTTCGTTGACCACCGGCGTGACGGTGTCGCCCTGACGGAAGGCAATGCTGAGATCCTGAATAGCGAGCAAAGGAGTGGCCATATCAATGCGCCTTGCTGGGGTCAAAGGCGTCGCGCACCGCTTCGCCGATAAAGATTAATAACGACAGCAGCACCGCCAAGACCAGGAAGGCGGTGATGCCGAGCCACGGCGCCTGCAGATTGTTTTTGCCTTGCAGCAGCAATTCGCCGAGCGATGGCGAGCCTATCGGCAGACCGAAACCGAGGAAATCGAGCGACGTCAGGGTGGTGATCGAGCCGCAAAGGATAAACGGCAGGAAGGTCAGCGTCGCCACCATGGCGTTGGGCAGCATATGGCGGGACATAATCACCCGATCCGGCACGCCCATGGCGCGTGCGGCACGGATGTAGTCAAAATTGCGGGTGCGCAGGAATTCGGCGCGCACCACGCCCACCAGGCTCATCCAGCCGAACAGGATGGTAATGCCGAGCAGCCACCAGAAATTGGGCTGGACGATGCTCGACAGCAGAATGATCAGAAACAGCGTCGGCATGCCCGACCACACTTCGATAAAGCGCTGCCCCCACAGATCGAAACGCCCGCCGTAATACCCTTGCGTCGCGCCGACGCACACGCCGATCAGGCTGGAAAACAGCGTCAGCGCCAGGCCGAACAGCATCGAGATGCGAAAGCCGTACAGAACACGAGCGAGCACGTCGCCGCCGTTGCTGTCGGTGCCCAGCAGGTTGTGACGCGAAGGCGGCGAGGGGAAGGGCACCTCGGTGGCGAAGTTGATGGTGTCGTAACTGAAGCGGATCGGCGCCCAAAGCGCCCAGCCGTGTCGTTCGATCTGTCGCTGTACGAACGGATCCTGATAGTCGGCTTCGGTGTTCAGCTCGCCGCCAAAGGCGGTTTCGCTGTAGTTAATCATAAAGGGCAGGTACAGCCGGCCTTCATAACGCACCAACAGCGGTTTGTCGTTGGCGATCAGATCGGCGGCCAGGCTCAGGGTGAACAACACCAAAAAAATCCACAGCGACCAGTAGCCGCGGCGGTTGCGACGAAAACGCGCCCAGCGCGCCTGGTTGATCGGGCTAAGGCGGCTCATTGGCGGGCCTCGAAGTCAATGCGCGGATCGACCAGGGTGTAGGTGATATCGCTGAGGATATTCAACAGCAGGCCGATCAGGGTGAAGATATACAGCGTGCCGAACATCACCGGGTAGTCGCGCTGCAGCGTGGCGTCGTAGCCGAGCAGCCCCAGGCCGTTGAGCGAGAACATGACTTCTATCAGCAGCGAGCCGGTGAAGAACATGCTGATAAAGGTGGCCGGAAAACCGGCGATCACCAGCAGCATGGCGTTGCGGAACACGTGGCGGTAGAGGATTTTTTTCTCATCCAGCCCTTTGGCACGGGCGGTGGTGACGTACTGCTTGCGGATCTCGTCGAGGAATGAGTTTTTGGTCAGCATGGTCAGGGTGGCGAAGCCGCCGATCACCGTCGCCAGCACCGGCAACGTGATGTGCCACAGGTAGTCGGCGATCTTCGCCGGCCACGAGAGGGTGTCGAAGTTGCTGGACACCAGGCCGCGCAGCGGGAACCAGTCGAGGTAGCTGCCGCCGGCGAACAGCACGATCATCAGGATGGCGAACAGGAAAGCCGGAATGGCGTAGCCGATGATGATCAGCGTGCTGCTCCAGGTATCGAACGCGCTGCCGTTGTGGACGGCCTTGCGGATGCCGAGCGGGATCGACACCAGGTAAATGATCAGCGTGCTCCAAAGGCCCAGCGTGATGGAGACCGGCAGGCTCTGGCCGATCAGCTGCATCACCGAGGCGCCGCGAAACAGGCTGTCGCCGAAGTCGAAGCGCATATAGTTCCACAACATGGTGAAGTAGCGTTCGTGCAGCGGTTTGTCGAAGCCGTAACGTTGGGTGATCTCGGCGATCACCTCCGGATCCAGGCCTCGCGAACCGCGGTATTGGCCGTCGCCAGCCGCGATGCCTGCCCGGGCATGGCCCAGGCCTTCACCTGTGCCACCGCTGCCAAAACCGCTGCCATGCCCCAGCTCAATGGCGGCGATGGCCTGATCGACCGGGCCGCCGGGCGCAATTTGCACGATAAAAAAGTTGATGGTGATGATCGCCCACAGCGTGGGGATCACCAATAACAGTCTGCGTATCAGATAGGCCGCCATTCCGACTCCTTATTGCCGTTGAGCCGGTAAACGCGCCGCCTTGTTGACGTCGTACCACCAGTTGTCGAAGCCGATCGCATAGGCCGGGCGGATCGGCGGCGTGGAGAACTTGTCCCAATAGGCGTAGCGATCGTGGTTGGAGTACCACATCGGCAGCATGTAGTTGTTCCAGGTCAGCACCCGGTCCAGCGCGCGGCCGAGCGGCAGCAGGGCTTTTTCGTCGCCCTGATGGGCGGCGATCTGCCTGACCAGGCTGTCGACCGCCGGATCTTTGACGCCGGCCGTGTTGTAGCTGGAATCGATGTACTGTGAATCCCACAGGATTTGCAGATCGGCGCTGGGGAACGGCATCGCCATGTACACCGTCGACATCATGTCGAAATCGCGCTCGCGCATGCGACGGGTGTACTGCGAGGCGTCGACCTCGCGAATTTGCATCTCGATGCCCAGCCGCTGCAGGTTGTGGCGGAATGGTAATACGTACTGGAAGTTGCTGCCGCTCAGCAGCATCAGTTCGAAGGTGAACGGCTGGCCGGTTTTGGCGTTGACCAGCTTTTGATTCTTGACCACCCAACCGGCTTCTTTCAGCAGTTGGGTCGCTTTCAGCAGGTTTTGCCGATCGTTGCCGCTGCCGTCGGAGGAGGGCGGCTGATAGATGCTGGTAAACACCTCCGGCGGTATCTGGCCTTTGAGCGGCGCCAGCAAGGCCAATTCAGCGGCGTCCGGGTAGCCGCGGGCGGCGTAGGCGGTGTTTTGGAAATAGCTGTCGGCGCGCTGATAGGCGTTGTAATACAGCGCCTTGTTCATCCAGTTAAAATCGAAAGCCAGGCCGATTGCTTCCCGTACCCGGCGATCGGCAAACAGCGGTTTTTGCAGGTTGAACGCCAGCCAGCGGGTATTCTGCGCCGCCTGGTTGGTCTCGTCCTGCTTGATGATGTAGTTGCGCGCGAAGTTGCCGCCCTGATACTGGGTGGCCCAGCTTTTGGGCGATGGCTCGATGCGGAAATCGTAAGCGCCGGCCTTGAAGGCTTCCAGCGATACTTTATCGTCCAGATAATAATCGTAGCGAATGCTGTCGAAGTTGTAGCGGCCGCGGTTCACCGGCAGGTTGGCGGCCCAGTAGTCGCGCACTCGCCGGTAGGTGATGTACTGGCCGAGGCGGTAATCGCCGATTTTATACGGACCGCTGGCGAGCGGCGGGGTACTGAGGGGTTCGTTGAGCTTATGGTTTTTCCAGAAGCTTTCCGGCAATACGCGCAGGCTGAGCAGGCTGAGGATTTGCTCACGGTTGGCTTTAGGCAGCTCGATGCGCACCGTCAGCCGGGAAATGGCCTTGACCGTGACGCCTTTGTAATAGGAGCGAAACTGCGGTACGCCTTCGGTCATGAATTTATTGAAGGTAAAGGCCACATCGGGGGCGGTGATCGGGCTGCCGTCCTGGAAGCGGGCGCGGGCGTTGATATCCAACTCCATCCAGCGCATGTCGGCCGGGAAACGGGCCGATTCGGCAATCAGCGGGTAATAGCTGCCGGGTTCGTCGTCGGAGTTGGTGAACAGCGTATCGTACAGTTCCATCGTACGTTCGCCGGGCACGCCGCGGGTGGCGAAGCGGTTGAAGTTGTCGTAGGTGCCGATGGCCGCCAGCCGCACGTCGCCGCCCTTGGGCGCCGCCGGGTTGACGTAGTCGAAATGGCTGAAGTCGGTGGCGTATTTCGGTTCACCGAGAAGGGCGAAAGCGTAGCTTTCGTTAAGGGCTTCGGCCTGCAGACCGAAGCTCAGTGCCGAGAGCACCAGAGCAGCGAAAATGCGCACGGACATCAGACGGTAAGCTCCTGCTGTGAAATAAGGTACAACCTGCGCCCAGCATAACATTCTTCGGGCGGGCGCAGGGTAAAGATGCTTAAAGACTAACTATTTTTTTCCTGATAATCAAAGACCTGATGAGCATTGCAGTAAGCGACGAAATTGTCGATACTCAGCGGTTTGCTGAAGTAGTACCCCTGCATGAAGTTGACGCCGTGTTCTTGCAAGAACTGCATCTGCTCGGCAGTTTCCACGCCTTCGGCCACCGTCAGCATTTTCAGCTTTTTCGCCAGCGAGATCACCGCATCCAGCACCGGCGCGGTGACCGTGTCCTGGCCGATGGTGTTGACGAAGCCACGATCAATCTTCAGATAATCCATGGTGAAGCGCTCAAGATAGATCAACGCGCTGTGCCCGGTGCCAAAATCGTCCACCGCGATCTCGATGCCCTGCTTGTGCAGCCAGTCAAATTCCGCCAGCGCGCTCTCTTCTTCCACCATGCCGCGTTCGGTGATTTCAAACACCAGCGTAAAGTAATCGCCCGGCAGCTGCGTCAACAGTTCATACACGTCCTGGTGGAAAGACGGTGCGCTAAGATGGGCGGGGGAGATGTTGAGGCCGACCTTGCCTCCGCGTGGCAGCGCTTTGGCGAGCTGCGGCACATCTTCGGCGATCAGCCTGAACAGGTGGCGGGTAAGCGGCACGATCAGCCCGTTGCTTTCGGCATAGGGGATAAAGACATCGGGTGGAATGCGGCCCTCGATCGGATGCTGCCAGCGAATCAGCGCTTCCAGCCCGCCGATGCTGTTGCTGTCGGTATGGAACACCGGCTGGTATTCGATAAAGAACTCGTTGCGCTTGATGCCACGCAACAGCGCGCGTTCCGGGCTTTGCCGCAGCAGCAGCATGTAGTAGCAGAGTACGCCGATCATCAATGACAGCACCAGGCTGCCCAGCAGCGTCAGGCGAATGTCGTTGGGGGTCAGTTTCTCGTTGTAGAACAGGATGGTCAGCGGCAGATTGGGCAGCGTCAGGGTATCCGCCTTGCCCTTCGGCAGCTGATCGACCGGCATCAGGTTCGGGCTGAAAGTGGTCAGCGCGCGGTTGCCCATCACGATGGCGATGCCCGGCGCCTGTTCGTCGTGCGAGGTGAACAGCAGGTAGGGCATCAGATCGATGTCCAGCGTAGCGAGGATGCCGGTGGCCGTTTCGCTGGGATGCCGCAGCCAAACCGCAACCGCCGGTTTGTTCGGTACGATCGGCGTGCCCTGCTGCAGCTTGAGATCCAGAGGCAGATCCCAGTCGATGTCCTGGTAGAGATTTTTCATCGGCAACATCATGTCGCCCGTGGCGGAGGAGCAATAGGCGTAGCCGTCCTTGACCAACAGGAAGGTGCGCACGCCGCTGGTAAAGGCCGCCTGGTAGGTAATGTCCGACTGGCTGGAGAGGCAAGGCTTGTCCAGCAGCGGCATCATTTGCTGCATCACCGCCGTCAGGTGCGAGATATAACCCAGCGTGAACTTTTGCGTGCGCGCTTCGACTTTATGTTGGTATTGCGTGCGCTGGTGGTTGATCAAAGAAAGCGTGACCGCAGTGAAGAGCGTAAAAAATACCAGGGCGGCGACGCCGCTTTTAGCCAGGCTGCGCTGTCGGTGAGACACGCTGCGGGCGAAAGCTCTTTTCAAGCCCATAACCGAGTCCTCTGCAACAGGGCGTCAGGGGTGTCGCGCAGCCAGTCAATGGATTGTGCCAACGGCTTTTTTTTCATTTTTGCCTTTTTATCCCGTACCAACCGGCGGCGCCGTTTAAATATGCGGCGTCGCCGACAGAAATATAATGCGCCTATTTTAAGCGGAAACGTTTTAAATAACGCCGGGGCGTCGTTGTCGTCATTTGACGATAATAGGCGAGTTTTTCCTCGACGGTGCGATTTCCTGCCGACAGTTTATCAAAATAATGGCGTGCGGCGGCGTAAAGCGGGGAAAGGGGGCGATAAGGCCGGGATCAATCTTGATGATACCCGTTCGACAGCCAAAAAAAACGCCACCCGTAGGCGGCGCTTATCGCTCGTTTGGTATTCAGGGTCTTCAGGGCGTTGCGTCGTTAACCGTTGGTCAGCACCCTGCGCGCCTCTCGATAACGTTTATTCCAATAGTTATCGGTCAGCTTGGAAATCATGACCCCACTGCTGGTGGAGGCGTGAACGAACTGATCGTTACCCAAATAGATGCCGACATGGCGCCCGGTAGAACCGGCGCGGAACAGCACCAAATCGCCGGCGCGCAGCTTGGTGCGCTGGATTTTCTTACCGAGATCTTCCTGTTCATAGGTAGAGCGCGGTAAATCCATGCCGAACTGTTCGCGGAAGGTGCGCTGTACAAACGCCGAGCAATCGATGCCGCGCTTGGTGTCACCGCCTAAGCGGTAGCGAACGCCTTTCCAGTCCGCGTACTGATCCATAATCTTTGACTTGACGTCAACGTTGCGGACCATCGCTTCGAATTCATCCTGAGAGGCTTGCAGTAAAAGACCGTCTTTGTCATTAACTGCACGCATCTCAGTTTGTGCGTTATTCAAGTTCGAAGTGTGAGTCGAGCTGCACGCTGACAGCATAACCGCAGCGGCAATTGCAGGGACTACCCGCAAAAAATATCTCAGAAACGGTTGAGATTTGACCATTGTTGTTGTTTTCCCTTGAAGTCCTTAACGACGAAAGTCGCTACCTGAAAAATGCCAAACGGAACGAGCCTAGTCCGCACCTGTTGCATCGACAACCAGTTACCGTTGAAAACGTGCGAGAACGCACATTTTTATCGGATTCCATACTGATTCGACTTAAACCAGGCACAAACGCATTTGAGATTACCGGAACAAATAGGGGATTGCGAGCCTTTTTCCCGTCTTTTTTATATGAATTTGTGATGTAACATAATGTAAATCTTCATATAAAAAACGCCAATTGTCCGATGTATGAATCTGGTGTGAAATCAGGTTGCAAAAGCGTTAACGACGGGGCGGCGATATTTTGCGTTCGGTGAAGGGATAAAGGCCGGGAGGCGGACGCCTCCCGGCATGAGTCATAGACGCAAGTTATGGTTGGCCGGGGCGGTGCTTGCCGGGCAACAGGCGGTTCAACCGATCGACGATCCAGTCGCTGCAAGGCGTCATCAGTACCCAGCTGGCGCCAACCAGCACCACGGACAGTGAGCCGACGGCGATATCGGTAAACCAGTGGGCGCCAATCATCACGCGTGGCAATGAGAAGACCAGCGTAATCAGCAGGGCGATGGCGAAGGCGCCGCGGCCGAAATAGCGCAGCATAAAGCAGGAAAAAATAATCAGCATCATGCCGTGGTCGCCGGGGAAACTGTCGCCGGAAGCGTCCTTGGTGGGGATGCCGGTCAGCTCGCTGACACGATGGATATTGTCGAAGGTCAGGGTGGGGCTCGGATGTTTCACCGGCAGCAGATGGCCAAGCTGGTTCAGCACCACGGCAGTCAGCAGCATCACCACGCCGGTGATCACCAGGCGGCGGCGGCCGGCGGCGTCCTGCTTCAGGTAGAAGTACAGATACAGCAGCCCCATGGCGAGCAGCGAAATGACATCAAACGCACGGTTATTGGTGATGGCGACCAGGTGCAAAAACGCCGGGTCGGTGGCCAGATGGCGGTTAAAGAAGAAGAAAATCGCCGAATCCAGAGTAAACCAGCCGCCGTGATTGGCCGGCAGGAACCAGGACAGGAACAGCGCAACGCCCAGTAAGTTGAAGAAGAGAATGAAGGGTAAATTGCGGCGTGTCATGACATAAACCTGTTGGAAAAATGAAAACGAAATAAAACCCGGCCGCCCTGCGGCAACCGGGGGGCAACGGTACGGGGTTTAACTTAAACGAATCTTAAACAAGGCGGATTGCAGGGCGTTCCAATCGGCATTTTCGCTGTGGATAAGCTCAATTCGGCTGTCGAGCGGCGCGACCGGGCGGGTTTCGATGTTAAGATCCTGCCCCTGACGGTTGATCAGTAACGTGCCTTCGGGAATGCGTACCACGCCTTTGGCGCGTTCGACCGGTGCCAGCCGTACCCATTCCATAAAGCCGACGGTATCGAACCGGGTGTCGCCGTCAAAAATCCAGCCGCAGCTGGTGAAGCCTTGGCCTTCATTCAACGCTCGCCGCCAGCGGGCGTGCTCCGGCAGCCGCAGCGCCGCCAGCCCCTGCTTTTTCGCCTGACCATGATGATGCTGTGCGTCCGGCAATTCTGTACGATTCGTGCGCGGAAGTGACAACAGCGCGACATCCGCTTCGCCTTGCGCGATGGCGTAGCAGGGCCGCTGCAGCGCATCTTGCGTCTTCCAGGCCGCCAGCGCCCGCCTGTCTTCCGGCTGATAGGTGTCGCTTTTGCTGGCCAAAATAACGTCGGCCGCGGCCAGCTGATCGCGGAAGTTTTCGTTGTCGCGGTAGCGCGGCTGGCTGAGCTGGCGGGCATCCAACAGGCACAGGGTGGCCTGCAGGTCGATCCAGCCGGCATAGCTTTCCTGGGTCAGCAGCGACAGGATTTGTTTCGGATGCCCGAGCCCGGTCGGCTCGATCAGCAGCCGGTCCGGTTTGGCCTGCTGCAACAGCATATTCAGGCCTACCTGCATCGGCAGACCGTTGACGCAGCACATGCAACCGCCGGGGATCTCTTTGAGCACCGCGCCACTGTCCGCCAGCAGCGCGCCGTCGATGCCGATCTCGCCGAATTCATTGACCAATACCGCCCAGCGTTCATGTTCGGGCTTATGAGCCAGCAAATGGCGGATAGTGGTGGTTTTACCGCTGCCGAGGAAACCGGTAATCAAATTGGTTTTGGTCATTAATAATTCCTGGCGCAAAAATTAACCTGCTTAATAAATGAGTTACGCAGTCGTATCGGTGAAACGGCCGCGATTTAATTTGTGCTCTATCTCGCAAATTTTGCACGTCACCCTGCGCTTTTCAACCGGTAAAATCCACCTTTCTTTGCAAGAAAATTCTTAGATAAAACCCTGTATTAGATGCGGTTAACTTTTGTTAGTAGCTTGTTTTTACATTGTTAATGACGCGATTAACGATCAAATCTCGTCCCTTTCCTTGCGATTATTCCTAACAAGATCCTCTATGGTTAAATTGGCTTAACTAAAAATGAGGTTGCCATGAATACCTTTCGGTTATTTTTGATCGTAGGAATGTTGTTTTCATGGACGGCAGTGAGTCATGCAGGCGTGGCCGGCGGGGTAATTCGCTTCGTCGGTTCTATTGTTGAAAGTCCTTGCACGGTCAAGATTGCAGATTCTAAGGCGAATACGCAATGTTACCGCAACGGCCAGCATTATCAGGCCCAGCAAGCGTTGTCAGGTTTTGATGCTACACGCAAAGAACTTCCGCTAAATCTAGGCACAACCGAAATGAAGTGGGTGGACCAACAGAAGAAACTCGCTGTTATGACGGTCGTTTATCGTTAAGTCGTTCCGCCATGCCGGCGTAACGTTACGCCGGCATGGTTATTCTCGGCCTTGCAGGCTTCTCACCGCATCACCCACTCCTTCACCGTTTCACGCGCACCGCGATCGCGCAGCGACAAATAGGCTTGCGTCACCGCGTCGGTAAACGCCGCATGCGTCGCCAGCGTTTCGCCGAACACCGCTTTCAGCGCCAACAGCGCCGTCACGCGCCGCCGATCGTCCGTTGTGGCGGCGATCGTCTGTTGCAGCACGTCTGCCAGCGGATCGCGAATGTCGATCGGCTGACCGGCGTCATCGACGCCGCCGACGTAACGCATCCAGCCCGCCACGCCCAGCGCCAGCCCGCTATAGTCGCCGCCGTGCCGCAGATGCCAGCGTACCGCGTCCAGCAGACGTTGCGGCAGCTTCTGCGAACCGTCCATGGCGATCTGCCAGGTGAGGTGTTGCAGCGCCGGATTGCTGAAGCGCGCGATTAACTGTGCGGCGTAGTCGGCCAGACTGATGCCGGTGACGCTCAGCGTCGGGGCCTGTTCGTCCAGCATCAACCGCAGGGCGGCGCGGCGGTAGTGTTCATCCGCCATGCACTCGTTGATATAGCGGTAGCCGCCCAGGTAGCCGAGATAAGCCAGGAACGAGTGACTGCCGTTCAGCATGCGCAGCTTCATGTGTTCAAACGGCAGCACATCGCTGACCAGTTGGGCGCCGGCCAGCTCCCACGCCGGGCGTCCGGCGGCGAAGTTGTCTTCCACCACCCATTGAATGAAGGGCTCGCAGGCGATGGCGCATTCGTCGCGCACGCCGCCCAGCGCGGCGGCAATCTCATCCAGCGTGGCCGGCGTGGCGGCCGGCACGATGCGATCCACCATGGTGCAGGGGAAGGTGGCGGCGGTGGCGATCCAATCGGCGAGCGACGGATCCCGCGCCTGCGCCAGATCGAGCACCGCCCGGCGCAGCACGTGGCCGTTCTCCGGAATATTGTCGCAGGAGAGCAGGGAGAAGGCGGGCAGGCCGCGTTCGCGCCGCAGCCGCAGCGCTTCCACCAAAATGCCGGGCACGGTCTGCGGCTGATGCGGCCACGCCAGATCGGCGACGATCCCCGGATGCTGTCGATCCAGCCGCCCGCTGCCGGGCTCGATGCAGTAGCCTTTTTCGGTGATGGTCATCGAAACGATCGCCACCTGTGGCTCGGCCAGCTTCTCCAGCACCGCGGCGATGCCCTCCAGCTTGCGGTGCAGGCTCTCATGCACCGCACCGACCACGATGGCCTGATGACCGTCCGCGCCTTTCTCCAGCACGCTGTACAGATGATCCTGTTGCCGCAGCGCCTCAAACAGCGGCACGCCGCCGGAAAGGCTGATTTCGCAAATGCCCCAGTCGCCGCCGTGGGCGTTCAGCACCCGATCGGTCAGCAGCGCCTGGTGCGCGCGGTGGAACGCGCCGAAGCCAAGGTGCACGATGCGGCTGCGCAGGGCCCGGCGGTCATAGCCCGGCTGCCGGACGGCGCCCGGTAGCGGGGTGTTGGCGATCGTTTTCATCTTATCTCCAAAGCGTGTAAGACAGCTGGCGGGCCACTTGCGCCAAGTTAGCAGACCAGTTTTCCGCCGCATAGGCAGGGTGGCGCCGGTGATAAAAAACTGCGACCAGTGTAGGGATGTCGGCCAGTTAAAGGAATTGGTCAGTCCAAAATAAGCCAGAATCGTGAAGTGGATCAACCAATGAGGGGTTCGGTTTTGACAGCGCAGGGCGAAAGAGTAAGTTAAAGATAACTGACATCTAAATTAAACTGGTATAACAGCATCGCAGTGCGAGACAGGCATAAGGATAAAACATGGAACAAACATGGCGTTGGTATGGCCCGAACGATCCGGTTTCTTTGGACGATGTGCGTCAGGCCGGGGCGACCGGGGTGGTGACGGCGCTGCACCATATCGCGAACGGTGACGTCTGGCCGATCGACGAAATCCGCGCGCGGCAGGCGCTGTTGGCGGAAAAGGGGCTGGTGTGGTCGGTGGTGGAGAGCGTGCCGGTACATGAGGAGATCAAAACCCACAGCGGCGACTGGCGGCGGTACATCGCCAATTACCAGCAGTCGCTGCGCAACCTGGCGGCCTGCGGCATCGACACCGTCTGCTACAACTTCATGCCGATCCTCGACTGGACGCGCACCGATCTGGCCTATCCGCTGCCGGACGGTTCCAAAGCGCTGCGTTTCGATCAAATCGCCTTCGCCGCGTTCGAGCTGCATATCCTGCAGCGCGCCGGCGCCGAGGCGGACTATACGCCGCAGGAACGCAGCCAGGCGGCAGCCCGTTTCGCCGCCATGAGCGAGGAAGAAAAAAACCGGCTGACCGGCAACATCATCGCCGGGCTGCCGGGGGCGGAAGAGGGCTACACGCTGGAACAGTTCCGCCGCCGGTTGGCGGAATACGACGGTATCGACAAGGCGCGGCTGCGCGAAAACATGGCGGTCTTTTTGCGCGCCATCGTGCCGGTGGCGGAAGAGGCCGGCATCCGGCTGGCGGTGCACCCCGACGATCCGCCGCGGCCGATCCTCGGCCTGCCGCGCATCGTCTCCACGATTGAAGACATGCAGTGGCTGAAACAGACCGTTGACAGCATTCATAACGGTTTCACCATGTGCACCGGTTCATACGGCGTGCGTGCCGATAACGATCTGGTGCGGATGATTGAAACCTTCGGCGATCGCATTCACTTTACCCACCTGCGTGCCACCTGCCGCGAGGAGAACCCGAAAAGCTTCCACGAAGGGGCGCACCTGCAGGGCGATGTGGACATGGTGGCGGTGATCGAAGCGATCCTGGCCGAAGAGCTGCGTCGGCAACGAGCGGGCGATCGGCGGCCGATTCCGATGCGCCCCGATCATGGGCATCAGATGCTGGATGATTTGAAAAAGAAAACCAATCCGGGCTATTCGGCCATCGGGCGGTTGAAAGGGCTGGCGGAGCTGCGTGGCGTCGAGCTGGCGCTCAAGCGGCGTTTTTTCCCGGAACTGCCATAGAGGAAAATGAAACGGGGCCGAGACTCGGCCCCGCTGGCGCGACTAGTCGGCGCGGCTCATGTAGCGGCGTTCGGCGATATGAATGCGGATCTTGTCGCCGGCGCTGAGGTATTCCGGCACGTGGATCACCAGGCCGGTCGCCATGGTGGCCGGTTTGTTGCGGGCGCTGGCGGAAGCGCCTTTGATGCCCGGCGCGGTCTCGACGATTTCCATATCCACGGTCTGCGGCAGCTCCAGCGCCAGCACCTGGCCATCCAGCGTCAGCACCTGCATGCCCGGCAGGCCGCCTTCCGGAATGAACAGCAGCTCGTCTTCGATCTGGTCTTTCTTGAAGATGTACGGGGTATAATCCTCATCATCCATGAACACGTATTCTTCGCCGTCGATATAGGAGAAGTTCACCTTGCGGCGCGACAGGGAAATGGTGTCCAGGATATCGTCGCCCTTGAAGCGTTCTTCCACTTTCAGGCCGGTACGCACGTCGGAGAAGCGCATTTTGTACAGGGTGCTGGCGCCGCGGGCGCTCGGGCTCTGCACGTCGATATCTTTTACCAGCAGCAGCTTGCCGTTGTAGCTGATCGCCATGCCGCGCTTAATTTCGTTAGCTCTTGCCATTTCAATTTATCCGCAATGAGGAGTATGAGAGAAGTTGCGACAAGGTACTCGCGCCGCCGATTTCAGGCAATAGCCCGGCGTAAAAACAGTGTGAGAAGGGGAGAGCAGGCGCTCTCCCTTCGAGGATTAGTGGAAGACCGGCAGCAGACCGAACAGCGACAGAATATGCGCGGCGGCGTTGATCAAGCCGAACAGGATGACGAACAGGATCACGCCGTTGCCGCCCGGTGCGCGGTATCCCGCCTGCGGATAGCGGCGGCGGCTGGCGCGCGCCATCAGCGCCGGCACGATCACTGCCCAGATGGTGGCCGCCAGCCCGGCGAAGCCGATGGCGTACAGGAAACCGTTCGGGAACAGCAGCGCGGCCAGGGTCGGCGGCACAAAGGTCACCAGCGCGGTCTTGCTGCGCCCGATGCCGTCGTCCTTGAACTTGCAGAAGTCCGCCAGGTAGTCGAACAGGCCCAGCGATACGCCGAGGAACGAGCTGGCCAGCGCCATATAGGAGAAGGCGTTCAGCAGTTGGCTAACGGTCTGGCTGCTGGAGACGTTGCCCATTTGCTTGAGCAGGCTGCCGATATTGCCGCCTTCGGCGATCACCTGCTTAAAAGCGTCGCGCGCGATATTGCCCTGAATCACATACTGCCACAGGATATAGATAGCCAATGCCAGCAGGGTGCCGTACACCAGGCTGCGCACCACGGAGCCGCTGTCCTTGTGGTAGTACTTCACCAGCCCGGGAATGTTGCCGTGGTAGCCGAACGAGGTCAGCAGGTAAGGCAACGCCGCCAGGGCGTAAGGCAAATAGCTGGCCTGGTCATCGCCGGTGTTGAACAGCACCGCGGGTTGCACGTGGGTGAACATGTCGCCCACCGACATCACGAAGGTGATCACCATACCGCCGATCAGAATGGTGCTCAGGCGATCGACCGCGCGGGTGGAGAGCCAGACGATAAACGCCACGACCAGCGCGAACACCAGGCCGGCGGTGGTCTGGCCGACGCCGACGATGCCTTCCAGTGTGTGGGCGATGATCGAGCCGCCGGCGGAGATATAGGCGTAGGTCAGGATATACAGCACGAACGCCACCGACAGGCCGTTCACGGCGTTCCAGCCTTTACCCAGCAGATCCTTGACCATGGTGTTGAAGCTGGCGCCGCTCGGGTAGTGCAGCGTGGCTTCGAGGATCATCAGGCCGGAAAGCAGCATGCAGGCCCAGGTATACACCAGCAGCGCGACGGAACCGCTGAACCAGACACCGGAAGTGACGATCGGAATGGAAAACATACCGGCGCCAACGGCGGTTCCGGCAATGATCATCGCGCCGCCGAGGATCGAAGGGCGGGCCAGCTTCTGGATGGTGTCCGTAGACATGCGTGCTCCTGGTGGAAGAGGTTCTTTTGTACTAGCTCAATGGTACATGGGCGCATGGCGCATGTAAAGCGGGGGAGTTGCACGTTTCACGCGTTTTTATCTTTAAATAAAGGTTTATTGGGCGTTTATTCGCCATAGGATGACGCCGGCCGGCGCAGGGCGATGAGTGTAAAGATCGCCGGGGCGCAGGGATTCTGCTGGCGGCCGCCGCGCGCGGCTGCTATTGTCGCGCTTCTTTTCCCCCAGCCCACCAGGAGTAGCGCTGATGGACTGTCGCAGTGACTGCGGCGCCTGCTGTATCGCGCCGTCAATATCCAGCCCGATCCCCGGTATGCCGAACGGCAAGCCCGCCAATACCCGCTGCATTCACCTGGATGAACAGCTGCGCTGCGGCCTGTTTCATTCGCCGCTGCGGCCGAAAGTGTGCGGCAGCCTGCAGCCGAGCCGCGACATGTGCCACGATCACCGCGATCAGGCGCTGATTTATCTCGCCAGGCTGGAAGCGGACACCGCGCCCTAAGCGTCTTTCAACCGCCACAGGCACAGCGTGGCTCCCACCGTCATCGCGAGCGCGGCGTAAAACACCGCATGGTAGTTCCAGATTTCCGCTACCGCACCGGCGATCGAGCCGGCGATGATCCAGCCCACCCGGGTGGTGTTGGTGAACAGCGTGGTGGCCGCGCCGGCCTGGCCGGGCATCAAATCCTGGAAGTAGAGCATGCCGATCCCCGCCAGCACGCCGATAAACGCCGCATTCAGCAGCTGCAGGGCGATGAGCTGCCAGCTGCCGGTGATAAACAGCAGGCCGCAGTAGAACAGCACGCCGGCGACCACTGCCCCGCGCATCAGGCGGCGTTTGCCGCAGCGCTTCGCCGCCAGGCCGGCGAGCAGCATGATCGGGATCTCCAGCCCGGCGGCGGCGCCCATCAATATCCCGGCCAGCCGCTCCGGCAGCCGCAGCTCGTGCACCACATACAGCGGCATGTTGATCAGGTACATGCTGTTGGCGGTCCACATCAGGGTGCAGGCGACGAACAGCAGCAGCGAATCGCGGCGGTGCTGCCGCGGTGCGGCCAGGGGCGCGTTCGTCGCCGCGGTTTTCGGCATCGAGGGCAGCCGTTTCCACACCAGCAGGCCGCACAGCACAAAGGCCGCCGCGCCCGCCAGATACATGACCTTAAAGCCGAAGCCCAGCGCCAGCGCGAAGGCGATCGGCGGGCCAATGACCCAGGCCAGGGAGACCTGGGCGCGCATGATGGAGGTGAACATCACCGCCTCGCGGCCGGTACGGTCGGCATGCTCACGCGCCAGCGCAAACATCTGCGGGTTGGCGGTGGAGCCGAAGCTGGTGAGCACCACGCCGACGATCAGCAGCAGGTAATAGTCGCGGTTCCAGGCGAACAGCGTGAACCCCAGCGCACCCAGCATGCAGCAGAGGAAAATAAGTGACTTGCGGTCGCCTTGTTTATCCGAACGGCCGGCGAGAAACTGGCTGACCAGAATGCCAATCACCGCGCTGCCGGTAAAGAACAGCCCGACCAGCGCCGGCCGTACCTTGACCTCGGTTTCCAGAAACAGGCTCAGCGTCGGGGTTTGCAGGGCGCCGGCGATGCCGGTCAGGAACGCCACCGCCAAAAAGGCCAGCGAAGTGAGATCGGGCGTGCGTCGCGTTACTGCGGATGAAGTCGGCATGGTGGTTGAGAATTCGTCGAAAAAGGAAGGTCGCGCGCATCATACGCCCGTTGAAATGAAACGCAAACCGCTCCCTTGCGGCGAAGGGTAAACGGATATGTCGCACGGCGACGAGAAAAAAGGGGCGCGTTGCGCCTAATGCTGGTCACTTGAACCTGACTGGTATTTTTTATCCAGTCTCTTTACGTGTCGTGCAGGATGAATTGCCCTAAATGCCCAGAATTTCTCTGTTACTACAATGAACGGCAATTGGAGGGGCCGAAGGCGCGGCCCCTCCACCCGCGCCTTCGCTTAACACCGTCTGTCCGCTGTGCGGATACCCTCGCCGCGTCTGCATTGTCGGGCGGGTCGGCTGCGACAAACGTCCCTGTTAGTCTCGCCTCAACCGGCCTTCCCTGGCCGGTTGCCCCTGACAACGCCGTCTTGCTCGGCAGCCGGTGATGCGCGCCAAAGGTCAACACCCGTGCTGGCAGCTACCGGGCAACCTGTTCTTTATGACGTTATGGCAGAGAAGTCGGAGATGAACACAGGGTTGGACGCCCTTGAAGACGCCGAACGCAGGCATAGCGCATTAGGAGAAACCGCCATGGACGGCGGTTTCAGGTGAGACAGGCAGGGACGCCTGTCGCAACCGGCCTCAATGCGGTATGGCGGAGAGAGGACAAATCTGCCTGGAGCAGATTTGAACGCTGCTTGCAGCGGCCCCGAAGGGGCGAGGCCCAGGGATGGGCTGAGTAACGTTGGCAAAGCCAACCGTCTGATAGGGCAAAGGCGCGGGTTGCCAGGGGCCGCGCCTTCGGCCCCTGGCTCGGTCGAGGCGTATGAGCCTCATGGCGCATCTCACCTTTATCGACCGAAAACTGCACAAATACGTTCAGAAAAACGCTAACTGACCAGCATTACGCGTTACGCCCCTTGCTTGCGGGTAAATCAGGCGCCTTGCGGCACCGTGTGCGCGGTATTTTTCAATACCGGCCCCCGATACTTCTCGATCTGCAACTGCGCCATCTGCCCGCAGTTGCCCTGCGCCAGGCTGGAAGAGCCGATGTCGAAGGTCAGGCAGTTGACGTTGCCGTTCTTGCACAGCGAGCCGGGCTGCGCCGGATCGGCCGGATCGAACCAGGCGCCTTCGCTGATGCGCACCACGCCGGGCCGCACGTCTTCGCTGACCACCGCGCCCACCAGGATCTGGCCACGATCGTTGAACGCCCGCACCAGATCGCCGCCGCTGATGCCGCGCGGCTGCGCGTCCTGCGGGTGGATCAGGATCGCTTCACGATCCGCCACCGCGTATTTCTCGCGCAGCGGCGTGTTGTCGAGCTGGGAGTGCAGCCGGTTGGTCGGGTGCGCGGTATTGAGCGACAGCGGATATTTGGCCGCTTCCGGCCCGCGATACCACTCGTGCGGTGGCATCCAGGTCGGGATGCCGGGGCAATCCTCATAATGCATTTTGGCGATGGCGTCGGAGTAGATCTCGATCTTGCCCGACGGCGTGCCCAGCGGGTTCAGCAGCGGGTTGTCGCGATAGTCGGCGAAGCGCACCCACTGCTTGTTGGCCTCCGGCACCGGGAAGCGCACGTAGTTGTTGGATTGCCAGAACATGTCGAACGGCGGCAGCGCCACCCGGGCCGCGCGCGCCTGGTTCTTCATGTCGTCGTACATGCCTTTCAGCCACTGGGTTTCGTCCTTGCCTTCGGTAAAGGCTTCCTGCACGCCCAGTCTGGCCGCCATCGCCGAGAAGATGTCGAAGTCGCTGCGCGACTCGTGCTGCGGCGGCACGCATTGGTGCATCGGGAACACGTAGAGCTGCGAATAGTCGCCGCCCATTTCCAGATCGTTGCGCTCGTAGCTGGTGGTGGCCGGCAGCACGATATCGGCATGCTTGGCGGTGGCAGTCCAGTAAGGCTCGTTGACCACGATGGTGTCCGGCCGCTGCCAGGCTTTGACCAGGTTATTGGTGTCCTGATGCTGGTGGAAGGTGTTGCCGCCCGCCACATACACCATTTTCACCTCGGGGTAGGTGACCTTGGCGCCGTTGAAGTCGATGGTTTTTCCCGGGTTGCTCAGGCATTCGGCGATGCGCGCCACCGGGATCGGCGCCGGCGAGTTCTTCGGCGCGTTGCCGGCGGAGATGCCGGCGATGATGCCGCCCTTGGCGGTCGGGCTGCCGCCGGAGGAATAGTGGTAGCTGAAGCCGAAGCCGCCGCCCGGCAGGCCGATCTGGCCGAGCATCGCCGCCACCGTCACCAGCAGCCAGTGCTGCTGTTCGCCGTGGTGCTGGCGCTGAATGCCCCAGCCGCCCATGATCATGGTGCGATGCTTCGCCATCTCGCGCGCCAGTGCGCGCAGCGTGTCGGCATCGACGCCGCTGATGTCGGCCGCCCATTCGGCGGTTTTCGCCACGCCGTCGCGCTCGCCCAGCAGGTAGGCCTGGAACTTGTCGAAGCCGACGGTGTAGGTTTTCAGGAAGTCCGGGTTATGCAGCTTCTCGGTCAGCAGCGTATGGGCGATGCCGATCAGCATGGCGCCGTCGGTATAAGGACGCGGGGCGATCCACTGCGCATTGACGAACTTGGCGCTGTCGCTGTGCACCGGATCGATGCTGATCACCCGGGTGCCTTTCTTCTTCAACGCCTCAAAGCCGGTCTGGCCGACGTGATCCGGCACGTTCCAGCTGTTTTTCAGCGTGACCATCGGGTTGCAGCCCCACAGGATCACCAGCTCGCTGTTCTCGATCACGTTTGGCCAGGCGGTCTGCTGTTCGTAGACCTCCATCGAACCGACCACGTGCGACATGATCACCTGCGCCGCGCCGGTGGAGTAGTCGCCGGCGTAGCCGAGGAAACCGCCGGTCAGGTTCATCAGGCGCTGCAGGAGCGTGCGGCTGTTGTGCAGCATGCCGACGCTTTTCCAGCCGTAGGAACCGGCGTAGATCGACTGCGGCCCGTGATCTTTTTGCAGGCGAACGATCTCATTGCACACCAGCTCGGTCGCTTTGTCCCAGCTGACGCGCACCCACTCGTCGCGGCCGCGCAGCTCGGTGCGGCTGCCGGGGCCGCCCTCCAGCCAGCTTTTACGCACCATCGGGTATTTGATGCGGTTCTCGGCGTGCACCTGATAAGGCGCCATGGTGATCAGCTCATTGGGGTACGGATCGTCCTGCACCGGCTGCACGCCGACCATCTTGCCGTCCTGCACGATGGCCTCGAACGCGCCCCAGTGGGCGCCGGTCAGGATGCCTTTTTGCGCCTGACGCAAGGCGATGAACTGCGGCAGCGCTTCGCTGATGGCCTGCGCCAGCGCCGCTTTGGGCCATAAGCCTGCCAGCAGCGGGGCAGCGGCCAGCGCGGCGGCGCCGGTCAGGAAGCGGCGGCGGCTCATTGTTAACGGTTGTTGGTTGCTCATTGCGCTTCTCCCTTTAAAGCTTGGCCGGTGCGGCAGGTGGCATGTCGCTGGCGTGTTTTTGTACGTATTGCGTCAGCACGCGCAGTTGTTCCTGCGTCAGCGAGGTGCGCGGCGCCATGCCTTTGATGACGCCGATCCATTGGTTGGCGTTGAAGCGATCGAGCGCGGTCAGCCCGTGGCAGCCGGTGCAGTTGGCCGACATCATGTCCGCGGCGTAGCGCCAGATTTTTTGCTGATCGTCGATCAATTGTTTACGCGGCAGCCACACCTGCAAAGAGACCTGATGCCAGACCAGGCCGGTTTCCGCATCGGTCTGGGTGGCCGCGGTCTTCAGCTGTTGGCGCGCGTCTTCACCCAGCAGCACGCTGAGGATACGTTTGCCCTGCGCGGCGTAGAACACTTCGCTGACCCCGTCCTGCTGCCAGCCGCTCACGGTGGCCAGCACCTTGTCGCCATCCTGCTTCACCACCTGCACTTCGGTGGACGGCATCAGGTTGCCGGCGTTATGGCTGTCGTCCGCGCTGAGGAAGAACGGTTCAGTGGCGATGGTGTAGAGAGTGGTGGCGTCGGGCGCGGTCAGCGCCGCGGCCTTCGCCAGCTCGGCGGCGCCGGCCTGGGTTTCGCCGCTCATGTCCGGCAGGATGTGGGCTACGCCCTTATGGCAGTCGATGCAGGTCTCGCCCTGTTTGATCGCCACCGGGTGCTGCAGGCGCGCCTCAGGGCGCTGGGCGGTGATGTCCATGGCGTCGTAGCTGTGGCAGGAGCGGCAGGTGGCCGAGTCGTTCTCTTTCAGCGTTTTCCAGACCGACTGCGCCATCGCCAGCTTGTGCGCTTCGTATTTTTCCGGCGTATCGATGGTGCCGACCATCTCGCCGTAAATGTCTTTTACCGCGCGGATTTTGGTCCACAGGTAATCGATCGGTTGATGCGGCACGTGGCAGTCGGCGCACTCGGCGCGGATGCCCTTGGTGTTCTGGAAGTGGACGCTGCCCTGATATTCGGCCAGCGGCTGTTGCATGGTATGGCAGGAAACGCAGAAGGCGGTATCGCTGGTTTTATGGAATACGGTGGCGGTCCCGGCCAACAGCGCCGCGCCGAGGATAATCCCCAGCAGCAAAAGCCATAGCCATCCCCACCGGCGCTTTTTTTCAAAGCCAGTCAGTTTTTTGCTCATGGTAAACCCGCTTATAATTATGAATTTAAAATAAAATCTTGCCAAAAGGCCGCCGACCGGAGGTCAGAATGCCACGTCGATTGCAGGGGTAATAATAGAAGAGGGTTAACCCCATAGGGTTATCCGTAGTCAAAAAAAGGGCATATATCGCAAAAAATAGCGTTATATTCTAATTTATATAGCGATGGGGTTGTGCGGCAGGGGAAGCGAGCGCAACACGCGCTCGCGATGGGTCAGGCCGTGGGCAAATAGGCTTGGCCGCTCAGCCACAGGCGGATCGCGGTGCGGCTGGCTTCGAAATGCGGTTCCGGCAGGGCGTCTGGCGCGCACCAGCGCCATTCGGCGCACTTTTCAGGTTCTTTCAGCTCGGCGTCGCCGCCGGGATGATCCACCTGCAGGCAGACAGACACCGTGTGTTTGCCTTCGGCGCGCCAGGTTTGCAGATTGTTGCTGACGCCCACGAAGCGCGGCGGAGCGATGAGCAACCCGGTCTCTTCGGCGATTTCGCGCTGGGCGCACTGCTCGAAGGTTTCACCGGCCTCCAGATGCCCGCCGGGGATCGACCAAAAGGGTGCGTGCGGACCGCAGCGTTTGCCCAACAAAATCTCGCCCTGCGGGTTGACGATGATCACCCCGACGCCCGTCACTACGTTCATGCTTTTCTCCGTCAGCAAAGTTTCAGCACAGTATGTCATTTTGCCCCCGGTGTGGGCCAATACGCCGGCGAAAGTGTGCGTAAGCTCAAAAATCTGTAATGGCAAAAGGGAGAAAGCTTGCTTTCGACTTGCGCTGCTTACACACTCCTTGAAACGTTTCAGCGTTATCCGACCGCTTGTGGCGAACGGGTCACGCTCCTTTTTCTCAATGAAGCTGAAACGATTCAATTCAGCAGGAGAGGAGAATCATGTTCCAGTTGTCACCGCAAGACATTCATCTGGGCGCCGCTGCCGACGGTAAGCAAGAGGCCATCCGCCAGGTGGCTGCCGCCCTGACCGAAGCCGGCTGCGTCAGCGCCGGTTACGTGGACGGCATGCTGCAGCGCGAACTGCAGACGTCCACCTACCTGGGCAACGGCATTGCCATTCCGCACGGCACCACCGATACCCGCGATCTGGTGCTGAAAACCGGCGTGCAGGTGTTCCAGTTCCCGCAGGGCATCGCCTGGGGCGAAGGCCAGACCGCCTATGTGGCGATCGGTATCGCCGCCCGCTCCGACGAGCATTTGGCGCTGCTGCGCCAGCTCACTCACGTGCTGAGCGATGACGGCGTGGCGGAACGGCTGGCGAAAACCACCTCCGCGGAAGAGCTGCGCGGCCTGCTGATGGGCGAACAGCAGAGCGCCGAATTCCAGTTCGACGTTTCGCTGATTGCGCTCGACGTCGCGGCCGACAGCCTGATGACGCTGCAGGCGCTGAACGCCGGCCGGCTGCAAAAGGTTGGCGCAGTCAACGCGCAGTTCGTCAGCGATGCCATCACCCGCAAGCCGCTGAACCTGGGGCAGGGCATCTGGCTGAGCGACAGCGTCGAAGGCAACCTGGCCAGCGCGGCCACCGTCAGCCGCCCGGCGCAGGCTTTCGTGGAAGACGGCGAGCCGGTGGCGCTGCTGCTGACGGTGTCGGTCGCCGATGCGCAGCCGCTGGCGGTGCTCAACTACCTCAGCGATCTGCTGCTGGCCAACAAAGCTGAACGCCTGCTGAAGGCGGATGCCGCCGGGGTGCTGGCGCTGCTGACCAGCGAAGTGGCCGAGGAGAGCAGCGTGCTGAGCGCCGAATTCGTGATCCGCAACGAGCACGGCCTGCACGCACGGCCGGGCACGGCGCTGGTCAACGTGATCAAAAGTTTCAACAGTGACATCACCGTCACCAACCTGGACGGCAGCGGTAAGCCGGCCAACGGGCGCAGCCTGATGAAGGTGGTGGCGCTGGGGGTGAAAAAAGGGCATCACCTGCGCTTTACCGCCAATGGAGAAGATGCTGAAGCCGCGCTGAAGGCGATCGGCGAAGCGATTAATGAAGGACTGGGCGAGGGCGCAGCATGAGCAGAAGAGTAGCAACGATCACCCTGAACCCGGCGTACGATCTGGTGGGCTTCTGCCCGCAGATCGAGCGCGGGGAAGTCAACCGGGTAAAAACCGCCGGCCTGCACGCCGCCGGCAAGGGCATCAACGTCGCCAAAGTGTTGAAGGATTTGGGCATCGACGTCACCGTCGGCGGTTTCCTGGGTAAAGACAATCAGGACGGTTTCCAGCTGCTGTTCAGCGATCTGGGGATCGCCAACCGCTTCCAAGTGGTGCCGGGCCGCACCCGCATCAACGTCAAGCTGACGGAAAAAGACGGTGAAGTGACCGACTTCAACTTCTCCGGTTTTGAAGTGACGCCGCAGGACTGGGATCGCTTCGTCAGCGACTCGCTGAGCTGGCTGGGCCAGTTCGACATGGTGGCGGTGAGCGGCAGCCTGCCGGCCGGCGTCGATCCCGAAGCCTTTACCGACTGGATGACCCAGCTGCGCGCCAAGTGCCCGTGCATCATTTTCGACAGCAGCCGCGAAGCGCTGGTCGCCGGGCTGAAGGCCTCGCCGTGGCTGGTGAAACCGAACCGCCGCGAGCTGGAAATCTGGGCCGGCCGTCCGCTGCCGACGCTGGCGGACGTGGTCGAGGCCGCGCATGCGCTGCGCGAACAGGGCATCGCCCACGTGGTGATCTCCCTCGGCGCGGAAGGCGCGCTGTGGGTTAACGCCTCGGGCGCCTGGATCGCCAAACCGCCGTCCTGTGAGGTGGTCAGCACCGTGGGCGCCGGCGATTCGATGGTCGGCGGCCTGATTTACGGCCTGCTGATGCGCGAATCCAGCGAGCACACTCTGCGTCTGGCCACGGCGGTAGCGGCGCTGGCGGTCAGCCAGAGCAACGTCGGCGTGACCGATCGTCCCCAGTTGGCCGCGATGATGGCGCGCGTCGATCTGAAACCTTTCAATCAATAGCAGGAGGCAGAATGAAAACGCTGCTGATGGTAGACAGTTCGTTGGGGCAGGCCCGTGGCCACCTGGCGAAACGCATGCTGGAGGCCGCCGCGGCCAAAGCCGGCCTGACGCTGGTCGAGTCGGTGCAGGACGCCGAACTGGTGGCGGTGGCGGGGCAGTCTGCCCCCGCTGACGCCGGGCTGAACGGCAAATTGGTGTATGTGGGCGACGTAGAACAGGCGGTGCGGGAACCGGACGCTTTTCTGGCGCGCGCCAAGACCGAAGCTGAATCCTATCAGGCGCCGCAGGTGGCGGCGCCGGTGAAAGCCGATGGGCAAAAACGCATCGTGGCGATCACCGCTTGCCCAACCGGCGTGGCGCACACCTTTATGGCGGCCGAAGCCATTGAAAGTGAAGCGAAAAAACGCGGCTGGTGGGTGAAGGTGGAAACGCGCGGCTCCGTCGGTGCCGGCAACGCCATCACCCCGGAAGAGGTGGCGGCGGCGGATCTGGTGATCGTTGCGGCGGACATCGAAGTGGATCTGGACAAGTTTGCCGGTAAGCCGATGTACCGCACTTCCACCGGGCTGGCGCTGAAGAAAACCGCCCAGGAACTGGACAAGGCGCTGGCCGAAGCGGAGGTGTTCCAGCCGCAGCAGCGCGGCGGCGCAGCGCCGGCGGCGAAAAAGAAAGAGGGCACAGGCCCGTATCGCCACCTGCTGACCGGCGTGTCCTACATGCTGCCGATGGTGGTGGCCGGCGGCCTGTGCATCGCGCTGTCGTTCGTGTTCGGCATCAAGGCGTTTGAAGTCAAAGGCACGTTGGCGGCGGCGCTGATGCAGATCGGCGGCGGCTCCGCCTTTGCGCTGATGGTGCCGGTATTGGCCGGTTTCATCGCCTTCTCCATCGCGGATCGTCCGGGCCTGACGCCGGGCCTGATCGGCGGCATGCTGGCGGTGAGCACCGGCGCCGGGTTCCTCGGCGGCATCATCGCCGGCTTCCTGGCGGGTTACGTCGCCAGGGCGATCAGCAGCAAACTGCGCCTGCCGCAGAGTATGGAAGCGCTGAAGCCAATCTTGATCATTCCGCTGGTGGCCAGCCTGATCACCGGCCTCATCATGATTTACGTGGTCGGCACGCCGGTAGCGAAAATCATGGAAGGTCTGACGCATTGGCTGCAATCGCTGGGCACCGCCAATGCCGTACTGCTGGGGGCTATCCTGGGCGGCATGATGTGTACCGACATGGGCGGCCCGGTGAACAAAGCGGCCTACGCCTTCGGCGTCGCGCTGCTCAGTTCCTCGGTGTATGCGCCGATGGCGGCGATCATGGCGGCGGGCATGGTGCCCCCGTTGGCGATGGGGCTGGCGACGCTGCTGGCGCGCCGCAAGTTCCCGAAATCCGAACAGGAAGGCGGCAAGGCAGCGCTGGTGCTGGGGCTGTGCTTCATCACCGAAGGGGCGATTCCGTTCGCCGCCCGCGACCCGATGCGCGTGTTGCCGTGCTGCATTGCCGGCGGGGCGCTGACCGGCGCGCTGTCGATGGCCTTCGGCGCCAAGCTGATGGCGCCGCACGGCGGGCTGTTCGTGCTGCTGATCCCGGGCGCGATTTCGCCGGTGTTGCTGTACCTGGTGGCGATCGCCGCCGGTACGCTGTTGGCGGGTGTGGCTTATGCCCTGCTGAAACGTGCTGAAGTGCCGGTTACCGCCGCGGCGTAAGCCTCGTCGATACCGCAAAACGCGCAGCCCCGAGCTGCGCGTTTTTGTTTGTGCCTTAGGCAGTCAGCACGATTTACCCCTGGCCAAAAATCACAGCGCTTTCTAAGCTGATGGCGCGACCTTGTTCCTGCGAGCAAGCAATGACTCAAGGAGATTCATCCGTGGCTAAAAAAGTGGCGATCGTACTGACATCCGGTTTTGCCGATTGGGAATACGCGCTGATTGCCGGCGTTGGCGGCCCGTTTTATGGGCTGGAGGTGGCGTTTTTTGCGCCGCAGGCCGGAAAGCTTCGTTCACAGGGCGGGCTGACGGTAGAGGTTGAAAAAAGCGTGGCCGAATTGGCGGATTGGCGCCCCGAGGTGCTGGTGGTGGTCGGCGGCACCCTGTGGGAAACCGAACGGGCGCCGGACATCAGCGCGTTGCTCAACGAGCAGTTTCAACGCGGCGCAACCCTGGCGGGCATTTGCGGTGGAACGCTGGCGTTGGCGCGGGCCGGCCTGTTGAACGGCAGGGCGCATACTTCCAACGATGCCGGGTTTTTGACGCGCCATGCTGAGGGCTACACCGGCCAGCGCCATTTCGTTGCGAGCGCCACCGCCGTCGTGGATGACCGTGTCATTACGGCACCGGGATCGGCGCCGGTCAGTTTTACCGCCGGTGTGTTCAGGGCTGCGGGTTTGGATGAAGAAACGCTGCGCCAGTTCAGCGCCATGCTGGCGGCGGAGCACGCGGTGGGGGAAACCGCTCGCGCTTAGGCGAGCGGCCAGGGAAGAGTTACTGCTGCGCCTTCAGCCAGGCAATCTCTTCCGCCCAGATATCCGGGTTTACCGTCTCCAAAATCAGCGGGATATTGTCGAAACGCGGATCGCGCATGATGTAGCTGAACACCGTTTTGCCGATGTTGCCTTCCCCCAGGCTGTGGTGACGGTCGACGCGGCTGTTGAACTCGCTCTTGGCATCGTTCAGGTGCATGCCGCGCAGGTAGTTGAAACCGACGATGTCGCCAAGCTGCTTAAAAGTACGCTCGCACTCTTCTTCGGTACGCAGATCGTAGCCGGCGGCGAAGGCGTGGCAGGTGTCGATGCAAACGCCGACGCGGCTTTTGTCTTCCACTCCGTCGATGATCGCCGCCAGGTGCTCGAACTTGAAGCCCAGGTTGCTGCCCTGGCCGGCGGTGTTTTCGATCACCGCCGTCACACCGGCGGTTTTATCCAGCGCGATGTTGATCGATTCGGCGATGCGCGCCAGGCACTTGTCTTCATCGATTTGCAGCAGGTGGCTGCCGGGGTGGAAGTTCAACAGCGTCAGCCCCAGCTGTTCGCAGCGCTGTAGCTCGTCGATGAACGCCTCGCGCGATTTTTCCAACGCCTCGGCCACCGGGTGGCCCAGGTTGATCAGGTAGCTGTCGTGCGGCAGGATCTGCCCCGGCCCGAAGCCGTACTGGGCGCAGGCGCTCTTGAACTTATCGATCACGTCGGCAGCCAGCGGCGCGGCCTTCCATTGACGCTGATTTTTGGTGAACAGGGCGAACGCGGTCGCCTCCAATTCGTGCGCGCGGATAACCGCCTGATCCACGCCGCCTGACGCGCTGACATGTGCACCGACAAACTTCATCTTCATTCTCCTGTGTTATCGGTGACATTATGGCATTGATGGCGGGCGGAATAAATGCGGCCCGCCGAAGCGGGCCGCAGAAGGGAATGATTAGAGCCAGTGTTGCACCAGCTGGTTGATCGCGCCGCCGCCGACCAGTAGCCAGACGAACAGCAGCGTGGCCAGCAGAATCGGTTTCACCCCGGCCTGGCGCACGGCGCTGATGTGGGTGGTCAACCCCAATGCCGCCATCGCCATCGCCAGCATCCAGGTGTCGGCGGTGATCAGGTGGCGCACCAGCGTGGCCGGCAGCAGGTTGAAGGAGTTCAGCCCGGCGACGGCGATAAACAGCACGGCAAACCACGGAATGGTAATCGCGGATTTTTCCGCCTTGCCTGCGCTGCCGCGGCTGATGTAGCCCGACAGCAGCAGCAGGAACGGCGCCAGCATCATCACGCGGATCATCTTGGCGATCACCGCCGCATTTTCGGCGTCCGGCCCGATGGCATGCCCGGCAGCGACCACCTGAGCCACTTCGTGGATGGTGGAGCCGGCGTAGATGCCGAAAGTTTCCTGGCTGAACGGCAGCCATTGGAAGTGTTCATTCAACTGGTACAGCCACGGGTAGGCGAAGATTGCCAGGGTGCCGAACACCACCACGGTCGAGACCGCCACCGCCACTTTGCTGGAGTCGGCCTTCAGCACCGGCTCGGTGGCCATCACCGCCGCCGCGCCGCAAATGCTGCTGCCGGCGCCGATCAGCATCGCGGTCTGGCTGTCGATGCCGAACACCTTCTTGCCGAGCCAACAGGCCAGCAGGAAGGTGGTGGTCAGGGTCAGCGCATCGATAATGATGCCGCTGGCGCCCACGTCGGCGATCTGCTGAAAGGTCAGGCGGAAGCCGTAAAGGATAATGCCCAGACGCAGCAGGCGTTGTTTGGCCAGCTGTACGCCGCCGTGACAAACGGTTTGCCAGCGGGGATACAGCGTGTTGCCCACCAGAATGCCGAACAGGATCGCCAGCGTCAGCGCCCCCAGGCCCAGCTCCGCCACCCAGGGAATATCGCCGGCCCAGACGGCCAGCGCGGTGAGCGCGCCGGTCAGCGCCAGCCCCGGCACCAGCCGCGGCAGGCCGAACAGCGGAAAGCGTCGCTCGGGATAAGTGTGAGTGGTATCAGTCGCCATAAAAGTCAGTCCTTCAGTCTGTTTCTTGCTGCTAAGAGTACGTTTGGGCTGAATAAAAGAGAAATTGATTATATATTTATAACCTATCTGAATAAGTGGTATTGAGTCAGGCATTGGCATACAGCCGCATTGCGGCTAGGGTGAGGAGGAGCGGCGAGCCGCCGTCAACTTTCCAACTGAACAGGAGCAGGCGATGGATACCGACGATCAACGCAGAGAGCAGATAGACCAGGAAGTGGGGCGCGCGGTGCGGCGTTTGATTGAAGAAAACAAGGTGGTCGATCGCGACCACCTGGTGGCGATGCTGCAATTAATACAGCGGGACGAAACCGGCACGCCGCGCGAGGCGGCGCTGGCTGAGGCGGCGCAGCTGATCGCCTTGGGCAAGTAGCGCGCTGAATTGGCCGTAAACGAGGTAGCCTCGCCGGGCTACCCACCACATATGTTGCGGTTCTCTGGCAGAACCGTCTTTCAATACCGGGACAGCTATGCATATCACGTTGCGTCAACTGGAAGTCTTCACCGAAGTGCTGAAAAGCGGTTCGACCACTCAGGCCTCGGTGGTACTGGCGCTGTCGCAGTCGGCGGTCAGTGCGGCGCTGGCGGATCTGGAAGGGCAGCTGGGCGTGCAGCTGTTCGATCGTGTCGGCAAACGGCTGGTGATCAACGAGCACGGCCGGTTGCTGTATCCCAAGGCGCTGGCGCTGCTGGAGCAGGCGGGGGAGATCGAGCAGCTGTTTCGTCATGACGGCGGGGCGCTGCGCATCGCCGCCAGCAGCACCATCGGCAACTACATGCTGCCGGAGATGATCGCCCGTTACCGCCGGGATTTTCCGGCTACGCCGCTGGAGCTGAACGTCGGCAACAGCCAGGACGTGATCGTGGCGGTGGCGGATTTTCGCGTCGATCTGGGGCTGATCGAAGGGCCTTGCCATATGCCGGAGCTGGTGACTCAGCCGTGGCTGGAGGACGAGCTGGTGGTGTTCGCCGCGCCGGACAACCCGCTGACCCGCGAGCCGCCAACGCTGGAGGCGCTGGCCAATGCGCCGTGGATCCTGCGTGAGCGCGGTTCGGGCACCCGCGAGGTGCTGGATCATCTGCTGTTGGCGCACCTGCCGCACTTCCAACTGGTGATGGAGCTCGGCAACTCGGAGGCGATCAAGCACGCGGTGCGGCATGGTATCGGCATCAGCTGCCTGTCGCGGCGGGTGGTGGCGGAACAGTTGGCCAGCGGCGCGCTGGTGGAACTGGCGGTGCCGCTGCCGCCGCTGCGGCGCACCCTGTACCTGATCCGCCATCGGCAAAAGCACATTTCCAACGCGTTGCAGCGTTTTCTCAGCTATTGCGCGTTGTAATCGACAGCGCGTCACGTCCTCTGCTGCCGCGCAGGCAGGAAAAAGCATAAAAACCTGCGCGCGCTCACATTAATGAGAGTAAGTAAGGCCATAAGGGCCGCGGCTAATAATTGCCTCTGAATTATGAAGCTATCTTATATCAGTGCAATGTTGCTAGTTCACCGGCGGGTATTTGTTACAATCCGCCCTCATTTTTTAAAGAGCAGATAGGGTACGAATGGCTCAGCAGGATATAAAAACATCGGGGCAGCAAGCACCCGGATTGCGCCGTGAGCTGAAAGCCCGGCATTTGACCATGATCGCCATCGGCGGCTCCATCGGCACCGGCCTGTTCGTTGCCTCGGGCGCCACGGTTTCTCAGGCAGGCCCCGGTGGGGCGCTGCTGTCATACGCTCTGATCGGTTTGATGGTGTACTTCCTGATGACCAGCCTGGGCGAACTGGCGGCTTTTATGCCGGTCTCCGGTTCATTCTCCACTTACGGCGCCAAATACGTAGAAGAAGGCTTCGGCTTCGCGCTGGGCTGGAACTACTGGTACAACTGGGCGGTGACCATCGCCGTTGACCTGGTGGCCTCGCAGTTGGTGATGAACTACTGGTTCCCGGACACCCCCGGCTGGATCTGGAGCGCACTGTTCCTCGGCCTGATGTTCCTGCTGAACTACATTTCGGTGAAAGGGTTCGGCGAGGCAGAATACTGGTTCGCGTTGATCAAGGTCAGCACCGTGATTATCTTCATCGCCGTCGGCGTGCTGATGATCGTCGGTATTCTGAAGGGCGGCGAGCACGCCGGCTGGCAGAACTGGACGGTAGGAGACGCGCCGTTCGCCGGTGGCTTCTCGGCGATGATTGGCGTGGCGATGATCGTCGGCTTCTCGTTCCAGGGCACCGAGCTCATCGGCATCGCGGCCGGCGAATCGGAGAATCCGGGTAAAAACATCCCGCGCGCGGTGCGCCAGGTGTTCTGGCGTATCCTGCTGTTCTATATCTTCGCCATTCTGATCATCAGCCTGATCATTCCATACACCGATCCGAGCCTGCTGCGCAACGACGTGAAAGATATCAGCGTCAGCCCGTTCACCCTGGTGTTCCAGCATGCCGGCCTGCTGTCGGCGGCGGCGGTGATGAACGCGGTGATCCTGACGGCGGTGCTGTCGGCCGGTAACTCGGGCATGTATGCATCGACCCGCATGTTGTACACCCTGGCTTCGGAAGGCAAGGCGCCGCGCATTTTCGCCAAGCTGTCGAAAGGCGGCGTGCCGCGTAACGCGCTGTATGCGACCTGCGTGGTGGCCGGCCTGTGCTTCCTGACGTCAATGTTCGGCAACCAGTCGGTTTATCTGTGGCTGTTGAATACCTCGGGCATGACCGGTTTCATCGCCTGGTTGGGCATCGCCATCAGCCACTACCGTTTCCGCCGCGGTTACATGCTGCAGGGCCGCGATCTGAACGATTTGCCGTACCGTTCCGGGTTCTTCCCGCTGGGGCCGATCTTCGCCTTCGTGCTGTGTCTGATCATTACCCTGGGCCAGAACTACCAGGCCTTCCTGCAAGACAAGATCGACTGGTACGGCGTGACCGCGACCTACATCGGCATTCCGCTGTTCCTGCTGATTTGGTTCGGTTACAAGCTGTCGCGCGGCACCCGCGTCGTGAAGTACAGCGAAATGGAATTCCCGAAGATGGACGTGAAGTAATTTTCGGAGAGTGAGACGCGGCGGGGGGCTCCCGCCGCGTGTGGTTTACTTTTTCCCGCCTTTGGCTTCCGCCAGCGCCTGCTGCGCCGAACTCATCAAATCTTCCACCGTCGCATAATCCTGCGTCAGCGCCAAAATACCGGCGTTGAGCTGCATGTTCACCTCGCCGAACGCGCCAAAGTCGTAGGGCGCCTCCAGCGGCGGCACGATGCGCGCCAGGAACTCGCTTTCCGCGCCGTAAGGCAGATCGTGCACCAGAATCAGAAACAGGCCGCCGGTGTAGCGGCAGACGTAGTCACTGGGGCGGAGCAGCGTCTTGAGGCGCTCACCGACGGTGCGCAGCACGTCATCGCCGATCTGGACGCCGTGGCTTTGGTAAAGCGCCGCCAGCGGGCCGAATTCAAGAATGAACAGATGGGAGATCGTCTGTGCTGCTGCGGGGCGGCAGATGCTGCGCATCACTACCTCGCCGCCCGCGCGGTTGAGGAAGCCGGTCAGGCGATCGCGGTGGGACGCCTGCTGCTTCTCCCAGGCCAGCGTGACGTGCTGTACCCGCTGACGGTGGTAGCGCGCGATCATGCCATGGGCCAGCACCAGCCACAGCGGCGCGAGGTCCGCCAGGACAAACAGGTTTTGCACGCGCGACAGCGGCGCCGCCAGCAGGTAGGGCAGCGTCAGCGCGATCACCTCAAGCAGCGCGAAGCGCGGCGCGGCGGCATGGCGCTGCATCAGCCAGCAGGCCAGGGCGGTTATCGTCAGACCGGCGAACAGGATCAGCACGAAGCGGCCCGACAGCATCGCCAGCGCGGCGCTGGCGCCAACCAGCAGCGCCCACAGCAACACCGTCACCAGCATGGCGTTCGGCCAGGCGGATTGTTGCCGCTGCGCCAACCCGGCGCGCCCGGCGGTCAACAGCAGCAACAGCAGCAGCAGAACGATACCGACCAGCCGCTGGTTCAGCCAGGCGTACCCTACCAACAGCGCCGCCGGCCCCACGGCATTCAGCCAGGGAGTGAGAGGAGAGGGCGTCAGCGTGAGCCGCAGCTGGCGTTGAAACGGCTCGTCGTCGGCGTGCAGTGGGCTGTGCAACAGCCAGTTCAGCAGCGCCGGGCGTTTGGGCGTTACCGCCGGAGATGGACTTCTCATTACAGCCTCGTCAATAAGGCCGCTCTTGCGGCGGCCTGAAGGTTTTTTGCACGCGCGGTGCTGTGGTTTGGATTCTATGTGGTTTTGTCGTTATTTGTCAGAGTCTGGTCGGATCAGGAATAACTTTCAGAATAATGAACCTTATGGCCGCTGGCGGGGGTAAGCGTGGTGCTTTGAAAAATGGCGTGTAAAAACAAATTGTTACATTTCTATAACGCTGTTTTCACCTATTGATATGATTGATAAGTATTATCGTTTGCTTTATTGTGGACGGCTGCGCGCAGGCTGTCGCCGCGCGCTTTCCGGTTTACGGCGGACGCCTTCGCGCCGCTGTCATGATGGTTGTAACAGGTATCTTAACGAATGAGCGTATCCACCGATCCCATGACCGACGCCAAGGGGCAACCCAACGCCGGCGTGATGGGGCGTTATCAGCATATTCTTCGCCATCGCCTGTTGATGATGGGCGTGTTGGCACTGGCGATCCTGGGCTCGCTGCTGCTGGATTTCACCATGGGGCCGTCCGGGCTGTCGCTGTCGTCCTTATGGCAAACGCTGCTTGACCCCGCCGCGGCCGATGCCGGCACGCGGGTCATCGTCTGGGACATCCGCTTGCCTTACGCGCTGATGGCGGTGGTGGTGGGTTTTGCGCTCGGCCTGGCCGGGGCGGAAATGCAGACCATCCTGAATAACCCGCTGGCCAGCCCCTTCACCCTCGGCGTGTCATCCGCCGCGGCCTTTGGCGCCGCGCTGGCGATCGTGCTCGGCATCGGCATTCCGGGCATTCCCGATCAATGGTTCATCTCCGCCAACGCCTTTATCTTTGCGCTGTTCGCCGCGCTGATGCTCGACGGCATCACGCGCTGGACGCGGGTCGCCACCTCCGGTGTGGTGCTGTTCGGCATTGCGCTGGTGTTTACCTTCAACGCGCTGGTATCGATGATGCAGTTCATCGCCAGCGAGGACACGCTGCAGGGGCTGGTGTTCTGGACCATGGGCAGCCTGGCGCGCGCCTCGTGGGACAAGTTGGGCATTTTGTTCGGGGTGTTCGCCGTGCTGCTGCCGCTGTCGATGATGAGCTCGTGGAAACTGACCGCGCTGCGTCTGGGTGAAGACCGGGCGGTGAGCTTCGGCATCGACGTGCGCCGTCTGCGGCTGACCACGCTGCTGCGCATCAGCATTCTCTCGGCGCTGGCGGTGGCCTTTGTCGGGCCGATCGGTTTTATCGGCCTGGTGGCGCCGCACATCGCGCGCATGATCTTCGGCGAAGATCACCGTTTCTATCTGCCGGCCAGCGCGCTGATTGGCGCGCTGGTGCTGTCGATGGCCTCGGTGGCGTCGAAAAATCTGGTGCCTGGGGTGATCATTCCGGTGGGCATCGTCACGTCGCTGGTCGGGGTGCCGTTCTTCCTGAGTATTATTCTGCGCCACCGGGGGAACGTATGAGTCAGGGCTTGCGAATAGAACACTTCTCGGCGGGCTACCCGAAGCGCCAGGTGATCGACGATCTCTCGGTGCCGATGCTGCCGCGCGGGCAAATCACCGTGCTGCTGGGGCCGAACGGCAGCGGAAAATCGACGCTGCTGCGCTCGCTGGCCGGGCTGAACCCGGCGCAGGGCAAGCTGTGGCTGGACGACGGCGATCTGATGCAGATGCCGTTCGCCCGTCGGGCGGAGAAAGTGGTGTACCTGCCGCAGTCGCTGCCCGCCGGGGTGCATCTGCACGTGCTGGAGTCGATCATCGTGGCGCAGCGCGCCTCGGGCGGCCGCAGCAACGCCGGCAGCGAAGCCGAAGTGATGGCCTTGCTGGAGCAACTGGGCATCGCCCACCTGGCGCTGAGCTATCTCGATCAGCTGTCCGGCGGCCAGAAACAGTTGGTGGGATTGGCGCAGTCGCTGATCCGTCAGCCCTCGCTGCTGTTGCTGGATGAGCCGCTGAGCGCGCTCGATCTTAACTACCAGTTCCACGTGATGGATTTGGTGCGCCGCGAAACCCGCAAGCGCAATATCGTGACGGTGGTGGTGGTGCATGACATCAACATCGCGCTGCGTCACGGCGACCACGTGCTGATGCTGCAGGATGGCGATCTGATCGCCGACGGTGCGCCGGATCAGGTGATTACGCCACAGAGCCTGGCGCGGGTCTACGGCGTGCGCGGGCGTATCGAACGCTGCTCGCAGGGCACGCCGCAGGTGCTGATAGACGGTCTGGTGAACCAGCCGACGATTTAATCCAAGAAAAAGTTTCTTTTTCACATAATGCCGCTCACTTAAGCCCGAGTGGCATTTTTTTATCCAGCCTCTGGGCGTTCTGTGCAGGGGAATTGCCGTAAATGCCCCGAATTTCTCTGTTACCACAATGAACGGCAATTGGAGGGGCCGAAGGCACGGCCCCTCCACCCGCGCCTTCGCTTAACACCGACTGTCCGCTGTGCGGATACCCTCGCCGCGTCTGCATTGTCGGGCGGGTCGGCTGCGACAAACATCCCTGTTAGTCTCGCCTCAACCGGCCTTCCCTGGCCGGTTGCCCCTGACAACGCTGTCTTGCTCGGCAGCCGGTGATGCGCGCCAAAGGTCAACACCCGTGCGGGCAGCTACCGGGAAATCTGTCGCTTATGAGGTTGTGGTAGAGAAGTTGGAGATGAGCACGGTGTTGGGTGCCCTCGAAGACGCCGAACGCAGGCATAGCGCATTAGGCGAAACCGCCATGGACGGCGGTTTCAGGTGAGACAGGCAGGGACGCCTGTCGCAACCGGCCTCAATGCGGTATGGCGGAGAGAGGACAAATCTGCCTGGAGCAGATTTGAACGCTGCTTGCAGCGGCCCCGAAGGGGCGAGGCCCAGGGATGGGCTGAGTAACGTTGGCAAAGCCAACCGTCTGACAGGGCAAAGGCGCGGGTTGCCAGGGGCCGCGCCTTCGGCCTCTGGCTCGGTCGAGGTGCGTGAGCCACCTGGGGCATCTCACTTTTATCGACCGAAAATTTCACGAAAGCCTGCATAAAAACGCTAACTGACCAGCATTACGGCATCGCCGGGCTTTCTTTATCGTGCTGCGTGATTCAGCGCCTCGCTCACGCGTTCGACGACGTGCTGGGCGGTGACGATGCCGCCGGACAGGTAAACCTCGGCCGCCGGCAGGTAAACCACCTGGCCTTTTTTCACCGCCGTGGTTTTCTTCAGCGCGGTGCCGGTGAGGATCTTCTGCGGTGCCACCGCGTTCGGCCGTCCGGTCGCGGCGTCTCTGTCGATAACGAACAGCCAGTCCGGGTTCAGTTTGGCCACCTGCTCAGGCGTCAGCTTGTTGCCGCGTACGTCTTTTTCGTCGGACTGCAGCGCGGACGAGAAGCCGAGAGCGTCATAGACGAAGCTGAAACGGCTCTTGGGCGCATAAGCGCTGATCTTGCCGCCGGAGAACAGCACCACCAGCCCGCGCCCGGCCTGAGCGGCCTGCGGTTTGACCGCCGCGATCTGCGCATCCAGCTTATCGATCGCCGCCTGCGCCTGCTGCTGCTTATCGAACAGCTCGCCCAGCTGCAGCGTGCGCTGTTTCAGGCTGCCCAACTGATCCTGCGGATCGACGGACATGTTCAGCGTTGGCGCCAGCGCGTTCAGCTCGTCATAGGCTTTGGACGCCCGGCCGGCGATCAGGATCAGATCCGGCTTGGCGGCGCGCAGCACGGCCATATCCGGCTCGAACAGGGTGCCGGCATTGAGGTATTTGTCATCCTGATAGCGCTTCAGGCTATCCGGCAAGTTCTTGCGGTTGCCGGGCAGCGCCAGCGGCTCGACGCCCAGGAGCTGCAGCGTTTCCAGCGAGGCGTAATCCAGCACCACGATGCGCTGCGGGTGCTTCTTCACCTCGGTGCTGCCGTTCAGGTGCTGGACGTTGACGGTGGCCGGGGTAGCGGCTACCGGCGTATCGGTTTTGCTGTGGCAACCCGCCAGCGCCATCGCGGCCAGCAGGGCGATCATCAGGGGGGAGCGGCGTAATTTCATGAAGCTTCCTCACGAAGATGGAATGAAAAGGGCGCGCAGCGCGCGCCCGGGGGCATCAGAAGTTATAGGTCATGCCGACGGTGTAACGGCGGCCGTCCAGCGTGGTGTTGTAGTGGTCGTAATCCACGGTCTTGTCGAGGATGTTGTAGACCCCGCCGGTCAGCTGCAGGTTTTTCGCCGCCTGATAGCTCAGGCCCGCATCGACGAAGGTGTAGGACGGCGTGCTCTTGGCCATCGAGGTGCGGCTCAGGTAGTCAGAGGTACGGCTGCGGAAGTTAACGCGCGACCACAGGCTGAGGTCCTGCGTGGCGCGCCAGTCGAGCACGGTGTTCAGCATGTGCTTCGGCATCTGGTTGAGCGCCTTGCCCTGGAACTCGCCGCTCTTCTGTTCGGAAGCGGTGTAGGTGTAGTTGGTGTTCCACTTCCAGTCTTTGTTGATCTGCCAGCCGAAGGTGGCTTCTACGCCGCGCATATTGGCTTTGTCGACGTTGACGCGATCGCTGATAAAGTCGTAGGACGTGCCGCCGATGGTGCAATCCGGCGTGTCTTCGCAGCGGCGCACTTCGGTGATTTTGTCTTTAAAGTCGGTGTTGAAGACCGTCACGCCGGCGTTAACGCCTTTCAGGCTATCCCACATCAGGCCGATTTCTTCGCTCAGGCTCTTCTCTGGCTGCAAATCCGGGTTACCGACGATGATGCCTTTACGCACGCCGCCGCCGGTGACCTGCCCCCAGTTAGGGGAGGATTGGCGCAGATCCGGCGATTTGTAACCGGCGGAGACGCCGCCTTTCAGCGTCCACTGTTCGGTCAGGTGCCAGACACCGTACATGCGCGGGGTCCAGTGGCTGCCGAAGTTTTCATCCTGATCCATGCGGATGCCGCTGGTCAGGCTGAAGTCGTTGGTCAGCGCCCATTCGTCTTCAGCGAACAATGCCCAGCTCCAGCGCGTCAGCTTGCTGAGACCTTGAGCCGATTCAAGCTGGTTGCCGCCGTCGCCCAGTTTTTCATAGCGGTATTGGCCGCCGAGGTTCAGCATGTGGGAACCCAGCTCGAACTGGTTCTGGGTGTTGAAGATGGTGTTGTAGGCCTTCATGTTACGGCCCGGGTTACCGGTTTCTTCGCGCTGCACGTAGCTGGTGGAGTTGCCGAAGTCATAATAGCCGTTGTGGGTCAGCGAGTAGTTGGTGCGCGTATACAGGCTTTCGCTGCGGGACGTCGGCGAGCATTTGCCTTTGCTGCAGCGCTCCGCCACCACCGATTTGCCCGGCGTGCTGTTGCGATCCTGCAGCGAACGGCCGATTTCGAAGTCGAATTCGTTTTTCTCGTCCGGCGTCAGGGTGAACACCGCGGTGCCGCTGCGCATGCGCTGTTCGTTGTAACCGTTGACGATTTTATCTTCCGCGCGGCGCGACAGCAGGCCGTTGACCCGCACGCCGAGCAGGCCTTCAATCAGCGGGCCGGAGGCGTAGGCGTTGGTCTGGAACAGATCGCCGGAATCGCGGTTTTCCTGAAGGGTGGCGTCGCCGTGCAGCGAGCCTTTCCACTCGGTGCGGGAAGTCTTGCGGGTGATGACGTTGATCACGCCGCCCATGGCGTCGGAACCGTACAGCGAAGACATCGGCCCGCGCACCACTTCGATGCGCTCGATGGCTTCCATCGGCGGCAACCAGCCCTGTTCGATGCCGGCGTTGTCGCTGTTCGGACGGGTACCGCGGGTGTCGACGCGCTTGCCGTCCACCAGGATCAGCGTGTACTTGGAAGACATGCCGCGGATGCTGATGTCACTGCTGCTGGCGCCGCCGGTGACCACCACGCCCGGCACGTCTTTCAGTGCGTCGGTCACGTCGCGATAGGCCTTGTCTTCGATCTGCTGGCGCGGTATCACCGAGATGGAAGCGGCGGAGTCCTGAATTTTTTGCTGGAAACCGGAGGCGGTGACGACCATGGTGTCCTGGGTGTCGTCCTGCGGCGCGGCCAGCGCGGCGGTGGCGCTGAGTGAGGCGATCACCAGAGCGGCGAGCTTGCTGTAACGTGGCGTTTCCATGAGGTAAACCTTTCCTGGATTGAAGTGAAAGTAATTAACCAATTGAATTTCTAATGAAATTATTCATCGTTCGCTGAGAAATACTTCGCTTCGTCAGCGTTGCGTGAGGGTATTGTAAGGATTTTTTACTGAATGTAAACGCTAATGATAATTCATATCATTTGTATGCTGGTTTTACTGACGTGAAAGGGTAACCGGATGAATTAAAGGGAAAAGCGGCGCAGCGAGCGTGCGCCGGGGATAATCAGCGTTTCTGGATGTAGGTGATGGCCAGCGCCAGTGCCAGCACCAGACCTTTGATAATGTCCATGGCATAGTAGGGCACCGACAGCATCACCAGGCCGTTTTGCAGCACGCCGAGGATCACCGCGCCGATCAGGGTGCCGAGCGCATTGGGTTTACCGGCCCCGGCCAGCGAGAAGCCGATATAGGCCGCCGCCACCGCATCCATCAGATAGCCGCCGCCGGCGTTGACCTGCGAAGAGCCGATACGTGACGCCAGCAAAATGCCGCCAAGCGCTGCCAGCCAAGAAGAAATGACGTAAGCGGCAACCCTGTAACGCACGGTGCGGATGCCCGACAGGCGCGCCGCTTCAGGGTTGCCGCCGATGGCATACATGCGGCGGCCATGCTTGGTCAACGACAGGAACAGCTGCACCGTCACGGTGACCGCCAGCATAATCAGCACGATCACCGGCACCTGGCCGAGGGCGGAAAACACTTCCGTGATCAGGCCTTCCGCCATGTCGCCATTCGGCAGCACCATGTTTTGGGTGATGGAACCGCCGTAGCTGTAGGTCATCGCCACGCCCTGGATCACGAACAGGCTGGCCAGCGTCGCCAGCATATCGGGGATTTTTAGCACCACGATCAGCAGGGCGTTGAACAGACCGACCAGCGTGCACAGCAGCAGCGTCACCACGATGGCGCCGGTGGTGTCGAAACCGTGCCAGACGAACAGCGAAATCACCAGCGCGTTGGCCAGCGAGGCGGTCGAGCCGACCGACAGATCGAAACCGCCGACCGACAGCGAGACAGAGACGCCGATAGCGATCACCGTCACGATGGCGATCGAACGCAGGATATTGATGATGTTGTTGGCATCGAGGAAGTTGTCCGACGCCAGGCCGAACAGGGCGATCAGCGCCGCGACGGTCAGCAGCATGCCCCATTTGTAGAGGAAATCGAACAGCTGTTGACGCCAGGGCAGCGCAGGCCGCAGGGCTAATTCTTTACTCACGCAGGGGTTCCTCCGGTGGAATAGAGCAATAAGGTTTCTTCGTCGATGTTGGCGGCGTTCAACTCCGCCACGATGCGGCCGTCCCACAGCACGCAGATGCGATCGCACAGGCCAATCAGCTCGGCGAACTCGCCGGAGGCGTAAATCACGCCTTTGCCGGCGCGCGCCAGGCCGTCGATCAGGCCAAACAGCTCCTGCTTGGCCTTGATGTCCACGCCCTTGGTCGGTTCATCGAAGATCAGCACCTCGGCGTCGCCGCGCAGCCATTTGCCGATCGCCACTTTTTGTTGATTGCCGCCGGACAGGCGCGCCAGCCGCTGTTGCGGGCCCGAGGCGCGAATGTTCAGGCGCTGCATGATCTCGCGCGCCCAGCGCAGCTCTTGCCGCCGGCTGAACAGGCTCCAGCGCGAAAAGCTGTCGTCGGCGCTGACGCTCAGGTTCATCGGGATCGCCTCATCGATGAAAATGCCTTCTTTGCGGCGTTCCTCCGGTACCAGCGCCAGCCCCTGTTCGACCGAGAGATGCGGCGCGCGCGGCGCCCAGGGCTGCCCGCGCAGTTCGCCGCGCTCGAGCTGCACGGCGCTGGCGCCGAACAATGCCTTGCACAGCTCGGTTTTGCCGGCCCCGGCCAGCCCGGCGATGCCGAGGATCTCGCCCTCATGCAACCGCAGCGAAACGTCGCGCAGCTTGTGGCGATCGCGCAAGCCTTGCACCTGCAGCAGCGTTCGCTCGGCGTGCGGCGGGCGCGGCGGCGGGAAAATGTCGTCCAGCCGATGGCCGAGCATCTTTTCGACGATCTGTTCGCCGCTCAGCCCGCGCATGGCGTCCTCGCTGACGCATCGGCCGTCGCGCAGCACCGTCAGCCGATCGCAAATGTCGCTCAGTTCGTGGATGCGGTGGGAAATGAACACGATGCCGATGCCTTCGGATTGCAGGCGGCGCACCACGTTAAACAGGCGCTCGCTCTCGGCGCGATCGAGCGGCGCGGTCGGTTCGTCGAGCACCAGAAAACGGCAGCGGTGCGACAGCGCGCGCGCCAGCAGCACCTGCTGTTTTTCCGCCAGCGTGCAGTCTGCCAGCCGCCTGCGCGGGTTGAGCGGCAGCGCCCATTGCTGCAGCAACTGCGCAGCGCGGCGGTGCAGCTCCGCCCAGTTCAGCCAGTGGCCCGGCTCGTTCAGCCAGTCCAGCATGATATTCTCCGCCACCGACAGCGTGGGGATCAGTGCGACGTCGACCTCCTGCTGCACCACGTGAATACCGTGACGGCGCGCCTGCAGCGGGGAGTGAATCGCCACCGCCTGGCCGTCTATCAGGATCTCGCCGCGATAATGATCGTGGGCGCCGGAGAGGATCGCCATCAGCGTCGATTTGCCCGCGCCGTTGGCGCCGACCAGCGCGTGGATTGAGCCGCCCTGCAGCGTGAAGTCCACGTCCTGCAGCGCGTTGAAGCCGGCGAAGGCGATCGAGATATTGCGCATCTCGAGGCGTGAAGGCGTTGCGGTTGACATTGCGTAATAAGGCCGTTTAGATGTTTAGATGGCTGTTTTGCTCTGTTGTAACACAGATTGCGCCGTTGGCAACCAACAAAATGGCATAACGGTGATGAAAAACGTGGGGAGGCTGGGGCGCAGCCCGCGTCAGGTTGCGCCGGTGCGAGAAGCGGTCAGAAGGTGGTGGGGGTGTGTGCGCTGACGATGCGGCAGATGCGCGCCGAGGTATTGCTGAAGCTGTGCGGGATGCCGGTGTTGATGGCATAACTCTGGCCGGCGGTCAGGCAGTAGCTTTGGCCGTTGATGGTCAGCACGATCTCGCCCTCCAGCAGGGTACCGATCTCTTCGCCCTGGTGCTTGATCTTTTCGCCGGTGGTGGTGCCGGGCTGGTAGGTTTCCAGCATCATCGCCAGGTTGCGCGTCGGACTGCCGTTGTGCACCAGCTTCATCGACACCCCCTGGCTGCCGATCTCAATCAGATCCTCCGCGTCGATCACCACGCGCGGTTCGTCGGCGGCTTCCGGTTCGGCAAAGAATTCAGACAGCGACAGGCCATACACCTTCAGCAGCTTTTGCAGCGTGCTGATGGCCGGGCTGACCTTATCCTGTTCGATGGTGCTGATCGCACTGTGGGTTAACCCGGACAGTTCGGCGACCCGGCGCTGCGACAAACCCAATTGCTGACGGATCTGTGACAGGCGTTTGCCCGGTGCCAAGCTGGCTTCGCTCATAGCGGTACTTCCTTCTGGTAAGGGCGACAGGTAGAAATGAAGATCGCTATCGGGTGCCTGTCTGGTCGATAACGATGCTGCATGATATCGGTAGTTAGGGTGGGTTTGGAAAATATATTGCCCATATTCACTCTCGGTGCGTTGGACGAAATAGTTGACGTAAAAATGGCAGCAAGGTCTTTTCGGTCAATATTTTATCAATTTAGCAGTCGGTGATGAATAATCAAACAGGATTGTAACATTTGCAAACCCATTCTGTTAAGACTATGTTTCATAGTGTGGATGTTATTTTGAGCGCCCGGCAGCGGCGCGACCTGGCGAGAAATCCAATCATGTGTTGAATCGAACGGCGGACGGGCGCTAACGCGCCTTAAGAGCATAATGGCGGGTGACGTATGCAAACCAATAGCGCAGCAGTTGAACATTTTGCACAGCATCATGAAGAGAGGCGAAGTAGCGCGTTCCAAAATGAGGTTGCTCATTATTTGGAACGCCATCCCGCCACGCAGTATGTCGATATCCTTCTCACCGATCTCAATGGTTCCTTCCGCGGCAAACGCATACCCGTCTCAGGGTTGAAAAAACTGGAAAAAGGCAGCTACTTCCCCGCGTCGGTGTTCGCCATGGACATTCTCGGCAACGTGGTGGAGGAGACCGGTCTTGGGCAAGATCTCGGCGAGCCGGACCGCGTATGCCTGCCGGTGCCCGGTTCGCTGACGCCGTCGGCCGCCGATCCGGAGCATATCGGCCAGGTGTTGCTGACCATGCTGGATGAAGATGGCACTCCCTTTGACGTTGAACCCCGTAATGTGCTGAACCGCGTGTGGCAGGCGCTGCGACAGCGCGGCTTGTTCCCGGTGGCAGCGGTAGAGCTGGAGTTTTATCTCATCGATAGGCTGCGCGACGCGGAAGGCGATCTCCAGCCGCCGTGTGCGCCCGGCACCCAGGAGCGCAACACCCAAAGCCAGGTGTACTCCGTCGATAACCTGAACCATTTCGCCGAGGTGCTGAACGACATCGATGCACTGGCGAAGCTGCAGGGGCTGCCGGCGGACGGTGCGGTGGCGGAGGCATCGCCGGGGCAGTTCGAGGTCAACCTGCGTCATACCGACGATATCTTGCTGGCCTGCGACCACGCGCTGGCGCTGAAGCGGCTGGTGCGGCTGGTGGCCGAAAACCACGACATGCACGCCACCTTTATGGCCAAACCCTATGAGGATTACGCCGGCAGCGGCATGCACGTGCATGTCAGCATGCAGGACGGGGCGGGCAACAACCTGTTCGCCGACGCCGAAGGCGAGGATTCACCGCTATTGAAACAGGCGTTGGCCGGGATGATCACCCTGATGCCGGCGTCGATGGCGCTGCTGGCGCCGAACGTCAACGCCTACCGGCGCTTCCAGCCGGGGATGTATGTGCCGATCCAGGCCGCCTGGGGCCACAACAATCGCACCGTGGCGCTGCGCATTCCCTGCGGCGAACCGGAGAACCACCGGGTGGAGTACCGCGTGGCTGGCGCGGATGCCAATCCCTATCTGGTGATGGCGGCGATCCTGGCCGGCATGCTGTACGGGCTGGACAACGTGCTGCCGCTGCCTGAACCGGTGACCGGCAACGGGCTGGAGCAGGAGGGGTTGCCGCTGCCGATCCGCCAGAGCGACGCGCTGTACGAGTTTGAACACCAGCACGCACTGACCCATTATCTGGGCGAGCGTTTCACCCAGGTTTATCACGCCTGCAAGACGGACGAACTGCTGCAGTTTGAACGGCGGGTGACGGAAACCGAGATCGACTGGATGTTGAAAAATGCCTGAATGGGCGTATAAGTAAGAAGTACGTGCGGGCAACCGGCCTGCCGGTAGCGGATTAATTCGCCTACCGGGCTGGTTTTCCGTTCGATCGACAAAAAGAATTTGTATTTGAGGGTTTCCGGATCTTGTCATCCGGAGGCATTCTGGTGCAAAATATCTCAAATGCAGATAGCCGACGTTTTGAAAGCGTCGGTTATTTTTTTTGCATTAAGTTTTACCAACGTAGCGTTTCATACACCAAGCGAGGCCGGACACCGATCCGGATAGATAAATAGTTTCGTGCACGATCAAACAAAACTTTATGGTCGTGACTCATGAGGATTAGAAAGATGGGGCAATTTTTCACTTTAGCACCGGTGCCCGCCGGTTTCCGCTGTGGCCGCAGCGACTATGGAGCAGCCGAGGTTACCTCGACCCGTTATCCAGCTTACAATCCCCTTCTTTTAGAATTAAGTCGCTCGTTGCGAAGTTTCCCCGCAACCTTAAGTCTTGGCGTGTCCGCCATCCGCAAGGCTCAAGGTAAGGGGGGGCTGAACAATGTCCGATAATACCCTCAACGCCGCTCCGGCTCAGCGCACCCAGCTGCGTAAAACCCTGACTTTGGTTCCGGTAGTGATGATGGGCCTGGCTTACCTGCAGCCAATGACCATCTTCGATACCTTCGGCATCGTATCCGGCCTGACCGATGGTCACGTCGCGACCGCGTACGCCTTCGCTCTGCTGGCGATCCTGTTTACCGCCCTGAGCTACGGCAAGCTGGTGAAGAAGTTCCCTTCCGCCGGTTCTGCCTACACTTACGCCCAGAAAGCCATCAGCCCGCACGTCGGCTTTATGGTGGGCTGGTCATCGCTGCTGGACTACCTGTTCATGCCGATGATCAACATTTTGCTGGCCAAGATTTACCTGGAAGCGATTTTCCCGGGCGTCCCGTCCTGGATCTTCGTGGCGGTGCTGGTCGGCTTGATGACGATTTTCAACCTGCGCGGCATCAAGCTGGTGGCTAACCTGAACTCCATCATCGTGGTGGTGCAGGTGGCGATCATGATCGTGTTCCTCGGCCTGGTGATCAACGGTATTTACCACGGCGAAGGCGCCGGTACGCTGGTCAGCAGCCGCCCGTTCTGGTCCGATAATGCTCACGTGGTGCCGATGATTACCGGCGCGACCATCCTGTGCTTCTCGTTCCTGGGCTTCGACGGCATCAGCTCGCTGTCTGAAGAGACCAAAGACGCGGAAAAAGTGATCCCGAAAGCTATCTTCCTGACGGCGCTGATCGGCGGCATCATCTTTATCGTGGTGTCTTACTTCGTGCAGCTGTACTTCCCGGACATCTCGCGCTTCAAGGATCCTGACGCATCGCAGCCTGAAATCATGCTGTACGTGGCGGGCAAGTTCTTCCAGTCGGTGATCCTGGTATTCTCCTGCGTGACGGTATTGGCGTCTGGCATGGCGGCGCACGCGGGCGTTTCGCGTCTGATGTACGTGATGGGCCGCGACGGCGTGTTCCCGACTCGCTTCTTCGGCTATGTGCATCCGAAATGGCGTACTCCGGCGCTGAACGTGCTGCTGGTTGGCGCCATCGCGCTGTCCGCGGTATCGTTTGACCTGGTGACCGCGACCGCGCTGATCAACTTCGGTGCGCTGGTGGCCTTCACCTTCGTCAACCTGTCGGTGATTTCGCAGTTCTACATTCGCGACAAGATGAACCGCACCGTGAAGGACACGTTTAACTACCTGATCCTGCCGGTGATGGGCGCACTGACCGTCGGCGCGCTGTGGATCAACCTGGAAGCCAGCTCGATGACGCTGGGCCTGGTCTGGGCGGCTGTCGGCCTGATCTACCTGGCCTTCGTCACCCGCAGCTTCCGTCTGCCGGTGCCGCAAGCGAGCGAAGACGCCGCCTAAGCGCGAGACGTCTCCTCAGCCACAAAAAAGGCCGCGTTCGCGGCCTTTTCCTTTTCTGCTTGCAGCAGGTTTTACCCCACCAACTCTTTGCCGTAATCGAACAGCGCTTTCAGCAGGGCAGTTTTCTCTTTGTCGCCTTCGTGCAGGTTATACAGCGATTCGAGCTGCAGCAGGTAACTCTGCACGCGCTCCGCGCTCAGCGCTTCCTGGCGGTGTTGCAGCCAGCGGCGCTGCTCGGCGTCGTCCAGCGTATTCGGGTAGTTGCGCGCGCGGAAACGGAACAGCAGCTCTTTCATGCGGCCGTCGCTGAAGGCCAGATCCAGCGCCGGCAGGTTCTGCGGCTTGGTCTGCTGGATAATCCTCATCGCCGCCTTGTCGGCATCGCTGAAGAAGCCATCGTACAGCCGGGCGTCGACGTCGTTGGAGCCTTTGAACGGCTCGGCTTCGGCGAACAGCGCCACCACTTTCTCGCGCACTTCCGGGTGCTGTTTCAGCAGTTGCAGGTTTTGCAGGCAGGCCTGGCGATCGATGCCCAGCCGCTCGGCGTTCTCCGGCAGCAGGGTTTTGGCCGGCGCCAGCACCGGGCATTTGTTGATGTGCACCAGCTTGATCGGCACCGGCGCCTGATCCGGCGCCAGATCGTCGCGGCGGGTGTACAGCCGTTCACGCAGTTGATCGGCGCTCAGCGTCAGCAACGGCGTCATGTCGCCGGCGAGATCGCACATGATCACCGCGTTCTTGTTGTCCGGGTGCCAGGCCAACGGCGACACCCAACTGGTGTTGCCGCGCGCCGCGCCGAACATGCCGGAGACGTGCACCAGCGGCGTCATGTCGGCGACGTCGATCAGGGCGTTCAGCTTGTGCTTGTTGCGGTGCTGCAGCAGGAAATCGAACAGCCGCGGCTGCGCCTGCTTGACCAGCTTGGCCATGGCGATGGTGGCGTAAACGTCCGACATCGCGTCGTGAGCCTGCGTGTGTTCGACGCCGTTGGCGCGCGTGAGGTGTTCGAGGCGGAAACTGGGGAAACCGTCTTCGTTTTCAGGCCAGACGATGCCGTCCGGGCGCAGGGCGTAGCAGGCGCGCATCACATCCAGCAGATCCCAACGTGAGTTGCCGTTTTGCCAGCTGTAGGCATAGGGATCGTAGAAGTTGCGATAGAAGATATTGCGGCTCACTTCGTCATCGAAGCGGATGTTGTTGTAACCGAGAATGCAGGTGCCGGCCACGCTGAAGGCCTGATGGATTTGGCGGGTGAACTCGGCCTCGTTAACGCCTTTGGCGCGCGCCACCTGCGGCGTGATGCCGGTGATCATCACCGCCTCGGGTTCCGGCAGGTAGTCGTCGGCGGGGGCGCAGTAGATGACCAGCGGCTCTTCGATAATGTTGAAATCCATATCGGTGCGCACGCCGGCGAACTGCGCCGGGCGGTCCAGCGACGGGCTCTTGCCGAAGGTCTCGTAATCGTGAATGTAAAATGTGGCCGTTGCCTTGCTGCTCAAAATCGCGTCTCTTCAGTGGCGGATACAATATGCCCCTATTGTAACGGCGTGGGGAGCGATGCCAAGCGGCGGTTAGCGAAATGCGCGCAATTACGCACGGCGATAGTAATCCAGCCGCTGGTGAAAGTAGGGGAGCAGGTGGTCGGGGATCTGTCGTTCTGTTTCCGCCTGGGTCGAGGCGATGCCGTAGCGCTCGTTGTAGATCACGCTGATGGCCAGCAAATCGGTTTCTATTTTCTCGCGTTGTGCCTGCGGTAAGCTATCCAGCTTTCGAGCCATCGTTATCTCCCTGTTAACCTTAGGGTATAATAGGATCGTTAGCGGGTCTTGTCCCTACCCATTCCGGGGGGCGATGGACGCCTGAGCGCTTTGCTGCGAGCGGGGGGCCTGACTGTGGCGCGCGGCGAACTCGCTCTGCGCCTGGTGCGCATTGAGGCGATCCGCCCGGTTATACAGCGAACAGGCGCCGCTTATCACCGCCCCCCAAAACAGGGTGCACAGCAGTAAAACCCCCAACCAGATTTTTTGGTTATAGGTCATAAGTCCTCCACGGACGAGAAGAGAAATAACATTGACCGTTAAATTAAATCAGGCGCTACATCAATGGTATTTAAACGGCGGAGATTAATCATGGAATCTATGCGGTTCTTTTGTTACTAAAGCCACGATGGATGTTTCAAAAGATTCCTTAAGATAATATTAAGAAAAATGAGTGAGGGCGCCGTAAATCTATTTAATATTTGTTTAAATATCCGCAGATACAATCTTCCACATTCAATACCAATGTGGGTGACAATTATGAAAACGCTACTGTTGACCGGCGCTACCGGCTTTCTTGGTGGTGCGGTTCTCGAAAAATTATTGATTGAAAATCAGTCTGTTAATTATCTTTTGCTGGTGCGTGCCGACGATGCACAGCAAGGGCTGGCCCGTATTCGTGCGAATATGGAAAAGTTTAATATCGACGCGAACCTGCTGTCTAAAATTACGATAGAAAATATATTGTTGGGCGACCTTTCCGAGCCGGCCAACTTTTTAACTGACGCACGTATTAACAATGTCACGCACGTTATTAACTGTGCGGCCGTTGCTTCATTTGGTAATAACCCGCTCATTTGGAAGGTAAACGTAGAAGGCACTTTGGCCTTTGCCGAAAAAATGGCGCAGGTGCCGGGACTAAAACGTTTCCTGCACGTCGGTACCGCCATGTCCTGTTCACCGGAGCCGGGTTCGCTGGTGGCGGAGAGCGGCGAGTTTGAGGAAGACGCCGAGCATCTGGTGGAATATACGCGTTCCAAATCCACCATCGAACAGCTGATGCGCCAACGCTGCCCGCAACTGCCGCTGACCATCGCTCGCCCGTCGATCGTGGTGGGGCACACCCGCCTGGGCTGCCAGCCTTCCAGCAGCATTTTCTGGGTGTTTGGCATGGCGCTGATGCTGCGCAAATTCATGTGCTCGTTGGAGGACAATATCGACGTGATCCCGGCGGACTACTGCGCGGATGCGTTGGTGATGCTGATGAACAGCGAAACGCTGGAGAACGACGTGTATCACATCTCCGCCGGCGTGGAGAGCAGCGTCAGCTTTGCCGAGATCGACAACGCCATGGCGGCGGCGCTGGAAAAGGCGCCGGTGGGCGATGAGTATGCGCAGGTGACGTATGACGCGCTGGTGAAAATGCGCCGCCAGCTGAAAGACATTTTCGGCCCGTGCAACGAGCGGCTGATGCTGAAAGCGATGCGCCTGTACGGATCGTTCGCCATGCTCAACGTGCGTTTCAGCAACGAGAAGATCCTCAAGCTGGGCATGCCGAAACCGCCGCGCTTCACCGACTACATTGCCGGCTGCGTGCAGTCGACCCGCGGGCTGTCTATCCAGCAGCAGATGGTGGTGGACTTCAAATAACCGCCGGGCGCAGCGGGCGCCCGAGATTATTGTCCGTTACCAGGACGAAGAGGACCAGAAGACGCGGCCGAGCACCACCAGTTGCTCCTTGCGCTGCTGATAGCTTAGGTGTTCGTCCTGGTACTCTTCCCGGTTGAGGGAGCGGATGACGACGCCGCCGTCCGGCTGCTCGATCAGCACCTTCACCCGCAGCAAATTGCCGTGGCGGATGGCATAAGTCTTGCCTTCGCGGATGCGCGTGTCGTCGGTGTTGATGCCGACCACGTCGCCGTCCTGCAGACGCGGTTCCATGCTGGAGCCGGAGATGCGGATAATGCGCGCGGCGTTGACCGCCACCCCCATCTTGTGCAGATAGTAACGGCGGAAAATCAGCGAAAACTCCTCGCGATCGACGATTTCGTAGCAGCCGTCGCCGGCGGAAAAATCAATATCCAGCAGCGGGATCTCCACAAACTCTTCCTTGTCTTGTTCGGTATCTTCCCATACCACCGGTTTCAAACGGGCGGGCTGGAAGTCCGACTCCGCCGCCACGTTGTCAAACGGGCGCACCAGCTGCTTTTCATGAAACACGTCGAACCAGCCCTTGGGCAAATTCAGCCTGGCCTCGATCCGCCTGGCCAGATTGTCGCCAAGATTGCGGGAGGATTTCTCCCCGATGATTTGGCTCAGCGTCGGCGCGGAAGACTCAACCAGCGTGGCGAACTCATTCTGGTTGACGCCTTGCCGGGCGTAGCGGGCCATCAATTCGCGCAGATTGTTGCGCCTGATTTCTTTAGTTTCCATCGTGCAATGATCGCACTCTTTAGCAAAAAGGTAAATAACGGTTTTGCTAAAAAACGCTTGCGCATAATTTAGCAATTAGCTAAAACAAAAAGGGTGAGCCAAAGGTTCACCTGTGCGGAGTGGCCTGTCATGATGAGAGGCCGCTCAGTGAAATCAAACGAGAGAGGGACTTTACGATGTACAAGATTGATTACAATAGCTACCGATCGGTCGCCAGCTTCGGCCACCGCGTGCGCTTTCTGGTGCTGCACTACACGGCGCAAAACTTCGCCGACTCGGTGACGTCGTTGACCGGAAAATCGGTCAGCGCGCACTATCTGGTGCCGGATCCGACCGAGGCCACCTACCAGGCCGCCGGCTTCAGCGGCGTGCGCATTTTTAACCTGGTGGACGAGAACGAGCGCGCCTGGCATGCCGGCACCAGCCAGTGGGGCACCCGCAGCAATATCAACGACACCTCGATCGGCATCGAGATCGTCAACCTGGCGAGCGGCGACGGGGAAAACATCACCTTCCCGCCGTTCAACCCGCAGCAGATCGAGGCGGTTACCCAGCTGGCGCAGAACATCCTGCAGCGTTACCCAGACATCTCGCCGGTGAACGTGGTGGCGCACTCCGACATCGCGCCGGGCCGCAAGAGCGATCCGGGCCCGCAGTTCCCGTGGCAGCAGCTGTATCAGGCCGGCGTCGGCGCCTGGTATGACGAAGCCACCAAGCAGCAGCGCCAGCAGGAATACTGCCGCCAGGGGCTGCCGGCACAGGCCGAGCTGCTGAAACTGTTCGCCCAATACGGCTACGACACCTCTGCGGCGAACACCGCAGAAGGCTATCGCCAGCTGGTGCGGGCGTTCCAGCTGCACTTCCGCCAGCAGAAGTATGACGGCGTGATGGATGTCGAAACCGCCGCCGTTCTGCGCGCGCTGGTCGACAAGTACGCCGCCTGAGCCTGACCGCGAATGGGGGACGCCTCATTCGCCTTTTCCTTGCCGGGCTTCCTCCGCTAAAATAGCGGCCTGGCTGGTCTTTATCGGAGGCAGCGTGCGCCTCGATCGAAAAATCTCTTCACTTGAATTGCTGACCTATCGCCACTATCGCATCGTTCACGGCGTGCGCATCGGGCTGGCGTTTATTCTGACCTTTCTGCTGATCCGCTTGCTGGCGGTGCCCGAAGGCACCTGGCCGCTGATCACCCTGGTGGTGGTGATGGGGCCGATCTCGTTTTGGGGCAACGTGCTGCAGCGGGCGCTGCAACGCATTGCCGGCACGGTATTCGGCGCCGCGTCCGGCCTGATCGCCCTGTATCTGGAACTCTATTCGCTGCCGCTGATGCTGGTTTGGTGCGGCGTGGTGATGTTCGTCTGCGGTTACCTGACGCTCGGCAAACGGCCGTATATGGCGCTGCTGGTGGGGATCACGCTGGCGGTGGTGTGCGGCGCGGGCGCCGGCGACATGCATACCGCGCTGTGGCGTAGCGGCGACGTGATCTTCGGCTCGCTGCTGGCGCTGCTGTTCACCAGCATTTACCCACAACGCGCCTATATTCTGTGGCGCATGCAGATGGCGGACTGCCTGCAAACCGCCGCCCGCCTCTACGGCGCGTATTTTTCACCGAACGTCATTGAGCGGCCGCGGCTGGAGCCGCAGCTCAAGGATCTGTTGAATCAGGTGGTGAAGCTACGCAGCCTGATCGTGCCCGCCAGCAAGGAAACCCGCATCCCCAAAGCGGTGTTCGAGGCGGTGCAAACCCTCAGCCGCAATCTGGTGTGCACGCTGGAGCTGATGGCCGACGCCTACTGGGCCTCGCGCGAAACGCACTTCATCATGTTGAACGCCCGCACGCTGCGCAGCACCCAGCTGCTGACGCTGAGCTCGCTGGAATCGCTGGCGGTGCTGATGCGCGAAGGGCCGCAGGCGCAGCGGCAGGCGGCGGCGGGGCAGCTGGCGGAGATCGCCGGCGAGCTGAAAACGCTGATGCAGGAGGTGAGCCTCGGCCAGCACGGCGAAGCGCCGATTTACGGCTATGTCTGGCTCAGCATGGAGCTGGCGCAGCAGCTGGAAGAGCTGGGGGATCTGCTCCAGGTCTGCACCGCCGCCGGGCGCGAATAAGGGGTCAGATCATGAAGGCGGCGCTTTGGGTTTTGGCCACCGGGGCAAAGTGGGTAAGATAAGGCAATCACTGTTGTGCCGGACCGCCACAAACCTGTATCTTGGTGCCATGTGGCCGTAAGCAAATGAATCTGTGTATTACTAAAGCAAGGGTATAAAGATGGATAATGCAAATAAGCCGAGTTTCCAGGACGTGCTGGAGTTTGTGCGTATGTTCCGCCGCAAAAACAAACTGCAACGCGAGATCGTCGACAACGAAAAGAAAATTCGTGATAACCAGAAGCGCGTGCTGCTGCTCGACAACCTGAGTGAGTACATCAAGCCCGGCATGAGCATTGAAGACATTCAGGGCATCATCGCCAACATGCGCAGCGACTACGAAGATCGCGTTGATGACTACATCATCAAAAATGCCGATCTGTCCAAAGAGCGCCGCGAGCTGTCCAAAAAGCTGAAAGCGATGGGCGAAGTGAAGTAACCCGCTTTAGCGGGCCGGGCGTCCTGCCTGGCCCGCCTAATTTTCCCTTCTTGCCGACACTGCCGTTTCCGTTGGGGCGTTCCCCGGCGGCCGAAGGCGCCTCCCCATCCTGCAGGATCTGCAGGTGACCGCCGGGGAACGCTTATTACTGCTCCGATCCGTACATGTCGAAGTCGAAATACCTGTCGTTGATTTTCTTGTAAGTGCCGTTGGCGCGGATCGCCTGCAGCGCGTCGTTGAAGGCGTTAAGCAGCGCGGTATCGTCTTTGCGCACCCCGATGCCGTCGCCGATGCCGAAGTATTTGCTGTCGTTCAGTTCGGCGCCGATAAAGGCGAAATCTTTGCCGCCGGGCGTTTTGAAGAACTCGCTGGCGCTGACGCTGGCCAGCAGCGACGCATCCAGCCGGCCGTTGGCCAGATCTTCGTTCACTTCCTGTTGGCTTTGGTAGGCGACCACGTTGACGCCAGCCGGGCGCCACAGCGCGTTGGCGTAGGCCTCCTGGCTGGAGCCTTGCTGCACGCCGACCGATTTGCCCTTCAGCGAGGCGATGGTTGGCTGCAGATTGCTGCCTTTATGCGCCACCAGCCGCGCCGGGGCGTTGGAGACCTTGCTGGAGAAGGCGATCTGCTGCTGGCGCTGCGGCGTGATGGTCATCGACGAGGCGATGGCGTCGAATTTTTTCGCCTGCAGGCCGGGGATCATGCCGTCCCAGCTGCTTTCCACCCACACGCATTTGGCCTGCATCTGGTCGCACAGCGCTTGGGCGATATCGACGCCGAAGCCGGTCAGCTTGCCCTGCGGGGTTTTATACTCCAGCGGTGGAAAGGTGGGATCGATGCCCAGTTTGATCACTTTGCCGCTGAATTCACCGCTCAACGCGGGAAAACTCGCGGCCAGCGGCAGTAACAACAACAGCCCTTTGATGGTTTTCATGTCATTTCCTCAGCGTTGGCGATTAAACCGCGGGGCGAGCCAAAAAGCGCTCGACCAATTTGATCCAGTAGGTGGCGCCCAGCGACAGACTGTCGTCGTTGAAGTCATAACCGGGGTTGTGCAGGGAATTGCCCGGCGTGGCGGGGCCGTTGCCGATCGAGATGTAGCTGCCTGGGCATTTCTCCAGCATAAAGGCAAAATCTTCGCTGGCGGTAAACGGCCGCAGCGTGGGGATAACCCGGCTCTCTCCGGCCCATTCCAACGCCACCGCGCGCGCCAGCTCGGTTTCTGCCGGGTGGTTCACCAGCACCGGGTAGCCGTGCTGATAGTCGATCTCCGCGCGGGCGCCGAAGCTGGCGGCCTGCGCCGTGACCAGCTCGGTGATGCGCTGCTCCAGCCGCTCACGCACCGCTGCCGTCAGCGCGCGCACGCTGAGCGTCAGGGTGGCGGTCGCCGGGATCACGTTGGCGGCCTGGCCGGCCTGCATCGCCCCCACGGTGACGATCGCCGTTTCCTGCGGATCGATATTGCGCGCCACGATGGTTTGCAGACTCATGACGATGGCCGCGCAGGCCACCACCGGATCGACGGTGCTCTGCGGCACCGCGGCGTGGCCGCCGTGCCCATGCAGGGTAATGTGTACCGTATCGGCCGAGCACATGAAGGGGCCGCTGGCGAAACCCAGGTGGCCGGTGGGGAAACCGGGCACGTTGTGCATGGCGAACACCGCGTCGCAGGGGAAGCGCTCAAACAGGCCGTCTTCAATCATCACTTTGGCGCCGCCGCCGCCTTCTTCCGCCGGCTGAAAGATCAGGTGCAGGGTGCCGCTGAAGTTTGGCTGCCGCGCCAGATAGCGCGCCGCCGCCAGCAGCATGGCGGTGTGCCCGTCGTGGCCGCAGGCGTGCATCACCCCGGAATGGGTGCTGGCGTGCGGCAAACCGGTCGTTTCGGCAATCGGCAGGGCGTCCATGTCGGCGCGGATGCCGAGCGATTTTCCCGGCCCGCGCTGCAGTGTGGCGACAACACCGGTTTGTCCTACGCCGCGCGTGACGCGGTAACCCCATTCCGCCAGCCGCTGCGCCACCAGATCCGAGGTCGCGAACTCCTGGAAGCCCAGCTCCGGGTGGGCGTGAATGTGGCGGCGAAGCGCGACCATCTCATCATGAACGGCGGCGATCTCAGGCAGTACGAGTGAAGGGCTCATCACGGTCTCCGGCAAAGGGTCCCGGCCAACGGGCGGGGAATGGGGCAGAGGAGTAGGTATCGAGACTAGCAAACTCCGTTTTTGCCGGGTAGCCGCCGTTCGGTTATGCTGACAACCGATGATTGTCAGGAGGTGAACATGAAACTGCACCAACTGCAGGCGCTGGTGGCCAGCGCCGACAGCGGCAGCATTCGCGCGGCGGCGCGGCATCTGGGGCTGTCGCAGGCGGCGGTGACCCGCGCGCTGCGCGAACTGGAGCAGGAGCAGGCGCTGCCGCTGCTGATCCGCACCCCGACCGGACTGGGCTTTACCCCCTACGGCAAAACCCTGCTGGCACACGCCCGGCTGGTGTTGAATCAGCTGGAGCAAGCGCAAGGTGAAATGGCGGCGCTGCGCGGGCGAACGGCGGATCTGGTCAAGGCGGCGATCACCCCCTGGCTGATGCTGACGGTGCTGCCGCCGGCGGTGATGGCGTTTCGCAGCAAGGTGCCGGCGGTGCGGCTGGAACTGTCGGAAAGCCTGATGGCCAACGCCCAGTCTCAGCTGCGCGAGGGCACGATGGATTTCGCCATCACGCCGCTGCCGGCGTCGTCGGCGCCGCAGGAATTCCACTGCGAGCCGCTGCTGGAGTATGAAACGGCGTACATGGTGCGGCGCGGCCACCCGCTGGCGCACAGTACCTCGCTGCATCAGCTGCTGGAGCAGGATTGGGTGATGAGCTATACCCCGGAAAGTTTCGATGCGCTGCTCGACGAGGTGTTTCACCGCCACGGCGCGCGCCTGCCGCGCCAGCGCATTATCCAGGCGCATTCGTTCGGCATGCTGCAGGCGCTGGTGGAGTCCGCCGAGATGTGCACCTGGTGCCCGCGGCCGATCGTCGCGCTGCCGCAGTTCGCCTCCCGCGTGCAGCCGCTGGCGCTGCGGGAGAGCTGCCAGCCGGCGCAGCTGAATATCGTCACCCGGCGCAACAGCATTCTGAGCGCCGCCGCCCATGCGTTTATCGACACGCTGGTGCGCACCCTGCGCCAGCAGACGCGATCGTCGCGGCCGGAAGATCGCCAGATCTACGATCGCGTGCGCCTGCTGATTTAGCGGATCCCCCCGGATCGACGATCCCGTAAATGGGATCGCGATCCGCATTTGTAGCATTTTCCGTCGTAATGTTAACGATATGTGACTTCGCTCAAATAATTATTTTTGCGGCTTTGGTTATATGTTGCTCTATGTTCACGTTGTCATTTTGAGTTTTCCTGGGTATTTGATGATTAATCAATTGAAATTTATCACTTTATAACGTTTGTTGTTTTTTGTTGGATAAAAATGACAACGTCAACATTAAGAAAATTCAAGCGTTTAACGAGTGTATTGGAGGAAGAGATGAGCCAGTTGCCGGAAAAAATGCGCGCGGTCGTTTGCCACGGCCCGCAGGACTATCGTTTCGAACAGGTGCCCACGCCGTTGCCGAAGGCGCGCGAGTTGGTGATCAAGGTGGAAGGCTGCGGCATCTGCGCCGGCGACTGCAAGTGCAAGAACGGCGCACAGATGTTTTGGGGGGAGAACCCGTGGGTCAAACCGCCAGTGGTGCCGGGGCATGAGTTTTACGGCCGCATCGCCGCGCTGGGCGAGGGCGCGGAAGGCAAATACCGGCTCGGCGAGCGGGTGATCGCCGAGCAGATCGTGCCGTGCTGGGAGTGTCGCTACTGCAAATCCGGCAGTTATTGGATGTGTGAGACGCATAACATTTACGGTTTCCAAAAAGACGTGGCGGAGGGCGGCATGGCGGAGTACATGCGCTTTTCCGAGAACGCCATCGTGCACAAGATCCCGGAAAGCCTGAGCCATGAAGACGCGGTATTGATTGAGCCGATGGCCTGCGCCATTCACACCGTGGCGCGCGGCGATATCCAGCTGGACGACGTGGTGGTGTTGGCCGGCGCCGGGCCGCTCGGGCTGTGCATGGTGCAGGTGGCGCGCCTGAAGACGCCGAAGAAACTGATCGTGATCGACGCCATCGACGAGCGGCTGGCGCTGGCGAAAGAATTTGGCGCCGACGTGGTGATCAACCCGCTGAAGGAAGACGCCGACCAGATCGTCAAATCGCTGACCGGCGGCTACGGCTGCGACGTGTACATCGAGGCCACCGGCGCGCCGATCGGCGTCACCCAGGGGCTGCAGATGATCCGCAAGCTGGGCCGCTTCGTGGAGTTCAGCGTGTTCGGCAAGGAAACCACCGTCGACTGGTCCATCATCGGCGATCGCAAAGAGCTGGACATTCGCGGCGCGCACCTGGCGCCCTACAGCTACGAAATCGCCATCGATCTGTTTGAGCGCGGGCTGGTGACCTCCAATGGCGTGGTTACCCACAGCTATTCATTGAACGACTGGGACGAAGCCTTCGCCCTGGCGGACTCGACCGACTCCATCAAGGTGATCCTGGTTCCCTGACCCTCCCGCTGTACCGCTGTTGCAGTCACGATCGCCGGCCCGCCCGCAATGGGGGGGCCGGCCGGTCGGCCAAACGTAAAGACATGCTGTTGCTCTGATAACCACAACAAGAAGCTTCCCTACAGGAGAATTGGCTATGTTTTCATTATTCAAAAAGACCCTGCCTTTTATCGTCGCCGGTGGAATGTTGGCGGCCAGCCATGGGGCGCTGGCCAAGCAAATCACTATCGGTATGTCGTTCCAGGAAATGAACAACGACTACTTCGTCACCATGAAGCAGGCGCTGGATCAGGCGGCGGCGGATATCGGCGCCAAGGTATACGTGGCCGATGCGCGCCATGACGTTGCCAAACAAATCGGCGACGTGGAAGACATGCTGCAGAAGAAGGTGGATATCCTGCTGATCAACCCGACCGATTCGGTAGGGGTGCAGTCGGCGGTGATCTCCGCCCATAAGGCCGGTGCGGTGGTGGTGGCGATCGACGCGCAGGCGGAAGGGCCGCTGGACTCGTTCGTCGGCTCGGAAAACTACGACGCCGGCTTCCAGGCGGGCGAGTACCTGGCGAAAGCGCTGGGCGGCAAAGGCAAGGTGGCGATCCTCGACGGCATTCCGGTGGTGCCGATCCTGGAGCGCGTGCGCGGCTTTGAAGCGGCGATGAAGAAATACCCCGACATCAAGATCGTCACCAAGCAAAACGGCAAGCAGGAACGCGACACCGCGCTGACCGTGACCGAAAACATGCTGCAGTCGGCGCCGGATCTGGCGGGCATCTTCAGCGTCAACGACGTCGGCGCGCTCGGTGCCCTGGCGGCGATCGAAAGCAACGGCGCCAAGGTCAAGCTGGTGAGCGTCGACGGCCAGCCGGAAGCCATCAAAGAGATCCTCAAACCGAACTCGCCGTTTATCGCCACTTCGGCGCAGTTCCCGCGCGACCAGCTGCGCATCGCGCTCGGCATTGCGCTGGCCCGCTACTGGGGCGCCACGGTGCCGAAAACCGTGCCGGTCAAAGTGAAGCTGATCGACCGCAGCAATGCGGCCGGCTTTAGCTGGTAACAGTGGCCAGGTTCGCCCCGCTGCGGCGGGGCGTTCGGCGCGGAGGGCAATGCGGTGACACCTTTATTGGAACTGAAGCGAATAAAAAAGAGCTTTCCCGGCGTGAAGGCGCTGGACGGCATCGATCTGGCCATTCAACGCGGTGAAGTGCACGCCCTGCTGGGCGAAAACGGCGCCGGCAAATCGACGCTGGTAAAAATCATGTGCGGCATCTATCAGCCGGACGAGGGCGATATTTTTATCGACGGCGAGCAGCGCCGCTTTAACAACTATCGCCAGGCGATCGAGGCCGGGGTCGGCATTATTTTTCAGGAATTCTCGTTGATTCCCTACATGAGCGCCATCGACAACATCTTCCTCAACCGGGAGATCAGGAACCGCTGGGGCCTGCTGGATCGCCGGGCGATGCGGCGCAAGGCCGAGGCCATTTTCAAGCGGCTGACGGTGGCTATCGATCTCGATTGCCCGGTGGAACAGCTGAGCGTGGCGCAGCAGCAGTTCGTTGAGATCGCCAAGGCGCTGTCGCTGGAGGCGCGGGTGCTGGTGCTGGATGAACCGACCGCCACGCTGACGCCGGGCGAGGCCGAGCACCTGTTCAGCGTGATGAACGATCTGCGGCTGCTGGGCGTCGGCATGGTGTTTATCTCGCACCACCTGGACGAGATTTTCACCATCTGCGATCGCATTACCGTGCTGCGTGACGGCGCCTACATCGAAACGCTGGCCACCGGCGACACCAACGTGGAAGAGCTGGTGCGGCTGATGGTCGGGCGCAAAATCGAGAACGCCTTCCCGGTGAAACAGCACCCGGTCGATACCGCGACGGTGCTGCTGAAGGCGGAGATCCAGCGCGAGAAGCACGGCGCGACCGACCGCTTCCACCTGTACAAGGGCGAGATCCTCGGCTTCGCCGGGCTGGTGGGCTCCGGGCGCACCGAGACCGTCTCGGCGCTGATCGGCGCCAGCCGCTGCCACCGCAAACGCGTCAGCCTCGGCGGCCAACCGGCGGCGCTGCGCTCCCCGGCGCAGGCGCTGGCGCAGGGTATCGGCCTGCTGCCGGAGAGCCGCAAAACCGAGGGCCTGGTGCTGCCGTTCTCGGTGGCGCAGAACATCACCCTCAATCGGCACCACCGGCGCGGCAAGATCTTCGTCAGCGCCCGCAAGGATCGCGACGTGGTGCAGCGGCTGATCCGCGCCGTGGGGGTGAAAACCCCGGATGCCGAGACCGCCGTCAGCACCCTGAGCGGCGGCAACCAGCAGAAGGTGGTGATCGCCCGCTGGCTCAACAACGACTGCAACATCCTGATCTTCGACGAGCCGACGCGCGGCATCGACGTGGGCGCCAAGGCCGAGATCTACCAGTTGATGCAGCAACTGACCCAGCAGGGCATCTCCATCATCATGATTTCCTCCGAACTGCCGGAGATCATCGGCGTGTGCGACCGCGTGCTGGTGTTTCGCGGCGGCCACATCGTCGCCGAGCTGACCGGCGACGACATCGAATCCAACCACATTATGCTTCACGCGACCGGGAGTGCCTTATGATCGGAATTGAACAACCCGCCGTGGCGCGCCGCGCCGCCGGCCCCAGCCTCGGCAAGCGCTGGGAAAAACTGCTGCATCACCCGGCGGTCTTGCCGTTTATCGGCTTCGCTGTCCTGTTCGTATTGATGAGCCTGCTGAACGACAGCTTCCTCAGCGTCAACAACCTGACCAACGTGGCGCGCCAGGTGTCGATCAACGCCATCATCGCGGTGGGCATGACCTGTGCCATCCTGACCGGCGGCATCGATCTCTCGGTGGGGCCGGTGATGGCGCTGGCCGGTTCGGTCGCCGCCGGGCTGATGCTGGCGGCGGTGCCCATTCCGCTGGCGATGGTGGCGGCGCTGGCGGTCGGCGCGCTGTTCGGCCTGGCCAACGGCGCCTGCATCGCCTACCTGCGCATGCCGCCGATCATCGTCACCCTGGCGTCGATGGGCATCGCCCGCGGCCTGGCGCTGCTCTATACCGGCGGCTACCCGATCTCCGGCCTGCCCGACGTCTTCTCCTTCTTCGGCCGTGGCACGGTGCTGGGCATCCAGGTGCCGATCCTGATCATGCTCGGCGTGTACGTGTTGGCCTGGCTGATGCTCAACCAGCTGCCGTTCGGCCGCTACGTCTATGCGATGGGCGGCAACGAAGAGGCGGCGCGCCTGAGCGGCATCCGCGTGCCGCGCTACAAGATGCTGGTGTACGTGATCAGCGGCCTGACCGCCGCGCTGGCCGGGCTGGTGCTGACCTCGCGCCTGATGAGCGGGCAGCCCAACGCCGGCGAAGGCTTCGAGTTGGACGCCATCGCTGCGGTGGTGCTGGGCGGGGCGGCGATCTCCGGCGGGCGCGGAGCCATCGTCGGCACGCTGGTGGGGGCGATGATGCTCGGGGTGCTCAACAACGGCCTCAATCTGATGAACGTGTCGCCATATATCCAGAACGTGGTGAAGGGCGGCATCATCCTGGCCGCCATCTACCTCAGCTCTGTGCGGCGCAAATAGGAGGCGCGATGTCAGTCTTTCTTGGCATAGACGTCGGCGGCACGGTGATCAAGGCCGGGCTGTACCGGGCAAGCGGTGAAGAGCTGGCAATCGCCGAGCGCGACGGCGCGGCGATTGCCGCCCAGCCGGGCTTCAGCGAACGCAATATGGACGCGCTGTGGGATGACGTTTGCGCGGCGATCCGCCAGACGCTGCACGCGGCGGGGCTGGAGGCCGGGCAGGTGCGCGGCGTCAGCTTCTCGGCGCACGGCAAAGGGCTGTACGCCATCGACCGCCACGGCAAGCCGGTCGGCAACGGCATCCTCTCTTCGGACAACCGCGCGGCGACCACGGCGGCTGAGCTGCGCCGCGCCGGCGTGGACGCGCAGACCTACCCGCTCAGCCTGCAGCCGCTGTGGCCCAGCCACCCGGCGCTGCTGCTGCGCTGGCTGAAGCAGCAGCAACCGGCGCAGTACGCCGCCGTCGATCGCATCCTGATGGCGCACGACTACCTGCGCTTTCGTCTCACCGGCGAGGCGACGGCCGAGGTGACCAACATCTCCGGCAGCAACCTGTTTAACCAGCACAGCGGCGCTTACGATCCGGCGCTGATGGCGGCCTTCGGCATCGAAGAGGCGCAGGAGAAAACCGCGCCGGTGATCGGCTCGGCGCAGCTGGCCGGGCGGGTGACGGCCGCGGCGGCGGCGCAATGCGGCCTGCGGGCAGGCACTGCGGTGTACGGCGGCCTGTTTGACGTGGTGGGCGCGGCGCTCAGCTCCGGCGTGGCCGACGATCGCACGCTCAGCGCGGTGGCGGGCACCTGGTCGATCGCCACCTGCGTGACCGAGCGCATCATTCCCGCCGATTACCCCTACGCCTGGGGGCGCTACTGCATCGACGGCCGCTATTTCGTGCACGAAGGCAGCCCGACCTCGGCCGGCAACCTGGCCTGGTTCCTGCGCCAGTTCTGCGCCGACGACCGGCAGCGCTACGCCCAGTTCAATGCCTGGGTGGCCGAGCGCCGCGAGCAGCCCAGCGGGCTGCTGTTCCTGCCTTATCTGTACGGTTCCAACCTCGGCGGCAACACGCCGGGCGGGCTGATCGGCCTGAGCGCCCACCACGAGATGGCCGACGTGGTGCAGGCGATCTACCAGGGCATCGTGTTCTCGCACCTGATCCATCAGGAGCGCATGGTGCAGCTGAACCCGCGCATCGAGCGGGTGCGCATGACCGGCGGGCCGACGCAGTCCGAGGTGTGGATGCAGATGTACGCCGACGCCGGCAACCTGCCGCTTGAGGTGGTGGAAACGCGCCAGAGCGGCTGCCGCGCCGCCGCCCTGTGCGCCGCCGTCGGCGCCGGGGAGTACGCTGGGTTCGCCGAAGCGATCGCCGCCGCGCCGCCCAAACTGCGCTGTTATTATCCCGCGACCGCCGCCCACCGGCGCCTGCGCGCCCAGCAGGCGCGCTATCTGGCGGTCGCTCAGGCTTTGAGTGAGGTGACTGATGCAAACGACTAACGCCGCCTGTCTGGGGCTGTATGAAAAGGCGCTGCCCGCCGATCTGAGCTGGCCGCAGCGGCTGGCCACCGCCGCCGAGCTGGGTTTTGAATTTGTGGAGATGTCGATCGACGAACAGCCGGCGCGCCAGCAGCGGCTGGACTGGGATCGCCGCCAGCGGCTGGCGTTTATCCAGGCGCGGCTCGACAGCGGGGTGACGGTGCCGAGCCTGTGCCTGTCGGCGCACCGGCGTGACCCGTTCGGCAGCCATGACGCCGCCACCCGTGAGCGGGCGCGGGTGCTGATGAGCAAGGCGCTGGAACTGGCGACGGATCTTGGCATCCGCAATATCCAGCTGGCGGGCTACGACGTCTATTACGAACCCGCCGATCGCCACAGCCGCGAACGCTTTATCGAGGGCATGCAGTGGGCGGCGGCGCAGGCCGCCAGGGCGCAGGTGATGCTGTCGGTGGAGGTGATGGACACGCCGTTCATCAACAGCATCAGCAAATGGCGCGACATCGCCCGCTACGTTAACAGCCCGTGGTTCACGGTGTATCCCGATCTCGGCAACCTCAGCGCCTGGGGCAACGACGTCGCCGCCGAGCTGGCGCTGGGCATCGGCAGCATCACCGCCGTGCACCTCAAAGACACCGTGGCGGTGGGGCCGGGCAGCGCCGGGCAGTTCCGCGACGTGCCGTTCGGCGAAGGCTGCGTGGATTTCGCCCACGCCTTTTCCGTGCTCAATGCGCTCGGCTATCGCGGCCCCTACCTGCTGGAGATGTGGGCGCGCGAAGACGGGCAGGACAAGCAACGTATCGCCCAGGCCAAGACCTGGATCGAACAACAGATGATCGAGGGAGGCATCGCATGCTGAACGAACTCAAGCGGCAGGTGCTGGCCGCTAACCTCAGCCTGCCGGCATACGGGCTGGTGACCTTTACCTGGGGCAACGTCTCGGCGATCGACCGCCAGAGCGGGCTGGTGGTGATCAAGCCTTCGGGCATCGCCTACGAGGCAATGACGCTGGAGGATTTGGTGGTGGTGGATCTGGAGGGCAAGGTGTGCGAAGGGCACCGCAAACCCTCGTCCGACACCGCCACCCACCTGGCGCTGTACCGCGCCTTCGCCGATATCGGCGGCGTGGTGCACACCCACAGCCGCAACGCCACCATCTGGGCGCAGGCCGGGCAGCCGATCCCGGCGCTGGGCACCACCCACGCCGACTACTTTTACGGCGACATCCCCTGCACCCGGCCGATGAGCGAGGCGGAGATCGCCGGGGATTACGAGGGGGAAACCGGTAAGGTGATTATCGAGACCTTCAAGCAGGCGGGGCGCGATCCGCAGCAGGTGCCGGGAGTGCTGGTCTATTCCCACGGCCCGTTCGCCTGGGGCAAGAGCGCGGCGGATGCGGTGCACAACGCGGTGGTGCTGGAAGAGGTGGCGATCATGGCGATGGCGACGCGCCAGCTGGCGCCGGCCATCGCCCCGATGCAGCCGGAGCTATTGGACAAACATTTCCTGCGCAAGCACGGCAAACACGCCTACTACGGGCAATAACGCCCGTCAGCGATTCAACAGCGAGCCGGTGAAGAATTCTCTGCGCACCGGCAGCTCGCCGCGCGGGCTGTTAATGGCGCTGAACAGCAGCTCCGCGGCGATCTCCCCCAGTTTCTGCGTATCGTGATACACCCCCGGAATGTGCAGGCCGTAAGCGCCGGCGCGCGGTGGCTCGTCTATCGAGAAGAATTTCACCTGCTGATAGAGCCCCATCTCGTGGCAGATGGCGATGGCGCCCAGCGTGATGATGCCGTTCAGGCCGATGATGCAATCCGGGCGGTTCTCCGGCTGCGTCAGATAGGCGCGCACCTCGCTTTCCTGTGAGGTGAAATCGTAGTCGCCGTTGATGATATGAATCTCACGGCCGCTGCCCTGCAGCGCCGCGACGATGCCGGCGGTGCGCGTTAGCGTAATTTCCGAATCCGCCGGGCCGCCGATAATCAGCAGCTTCTGCTCCGGCTGCTCCGCCAGATAGCGCCCGGCCAGCACGCCGATCTCGCGGTTATCGAGGAACACGCCGCTCAGCTGCTGATCGTAGAGATCGCGGTCGATCAGGATCAGTGGCACGCCGTACACCTCGGCCAGCTCGAGATAGGCGGGGCGGTAGCGCTTGTCGTCGCGCACCGCCGACAGCAGGATGCCGCGCGCCTTGTAGCCGAACAGCGCCTGAATAGCGCGCATTTCCGCCTCTTCGCTGCCGTCGGTGTCGAACAGCATGATCTGGTAGCCCTGCTGGCGCGCAATGCGCGACACGGTCTTGATCAGGCCGGAATAGAACGGGTTGTACATGCTGCTGGTGACGATGCCGATAATCTGGCTGCTGCTGCTTTTCAGCCCCTGCGCGAAGGCGTTGGGCACATAGTTCAGCTCTTTGGCGATGGCGTGAATGCGCTCGCGGGTTTCCGGCTTGACCAGCTCGGGCTTATTGAAGGCGCGGGAAACGGTGATATTGGTCACCCTGGCGCGGCGGGCGATATCCACGATAGTGGCATTGGGATTGGCTTTCGACACCGTCTTTCCTTGCGTTATGCCTCAACAGATCCCTTATTGTAGGGAAGGGCGGGGGCGGTGCTAGGGGGAATGGGATTGAGTGGGGAGGGAAAATAGAGATACTCAGTAATAATTTCATTTTTTATTAACGTCAGGATAGATAATTTCATGTGTAAATATTTTGTAGACGGAGAGTTTGGTAAAGTAAAGAGGTGAGCATTACTAACTAACAGAATCTGACAGTAGGCGTTTACGCCAACAATGCCTTAAGTGGAATGGCTTGTTGTATCCTTTTTTGTCTCGTTGCCTCAACTCATTAGTCTATGGATTGTACCTGAAAGAGATATTTTATTTTCAGATCGAAAAAGACAACTATGAAATATACATCCTTTTACTATGTATAAAAAATTATTATCATGGGACAATATTTTATGCAGATATCAACTGAGCTACAATGAATCATTGTTGACGACGCGCTATGATAGTGCTGTGGATCAAGACAGTAGTACAACACTATTTTTACAGGGAGAGAATATATCCATATGATAGAAAATCAGCCTATTGATGTTGATGAGCACTCGAGACTCGTATCGCTTACGCCGGAGTATATCGAGGAAGAACATGTTGGGTATGTTCTGGCAATTGAAGCTGCTCTTGCTGATAAGCAGATCCGTAACATCGCTTTATCGGGTAACTACGGAGTGGGTAAGAGTAGCATCTTGCAAGAAGTTGCTCGAAGAAAGGATGATCATGTAGTCGAAATTTCTTTATCAACCCTGTCACCTATTGAAGTATCAAAGCTGGACAATTCGGTACCAAAGCAGGCAACGACGCCAACGAATCGCATTCAGCAGGAAATCGTGAAACAACTGCTTTACCGCGAAGAACCGAGTAAAACACCGGGCTCTCGCTTTAAACGAATTGAGCGATTTCGATGGAAATGGGAAACAGTGTCTGCTTGCTTGCTGGGATTCGCTGTCGCTGTCATTTTTCTCTTGTCGGGGTGGACGGCCCAAGTTGTATCAGCGATCCCTTCATTGAAAGCTCTTGGTGCCTGGATACATGCGGGGACCTTTAGTGTGGCATCAGGTATTGCCTTTCTGATTCGCTGGCGGTTCTACGGCAAGCTTCATATTAAGCAATTTTCAGCTGGTGCCGCGACGGTCACACTTGATGATAATTCTGTATCGTACTTTGACCAGTATTTAGATGAGATCGTATATTTTTTTGAAGTTTCTGAACGCAATATCGTCATTTTTGAGGATATTGACCGTTTTAACGATTCGCACATATTTGAAACGCTACGTGCACTGAATACATTACTCAATGCATCGCCTCAGATCAAAAGGACGGTCTGTTTCATTTATGCCGTCAAAGACAGTATCTTCGACAATATTGCCCTGAATGAGGAAGGACGTAAGATTGAAACGGCGATACTTGAAAACGGCGACCCAGCGCTCGCTGAGGTAGTTCGTGCGAACCGGACAAAGTTCTTCGACCTCATCATCCCGGTTGTTCCCTTCATTACTCACAGAAGTGCACGTAATCTCGTGCTGAAACAGCTTGGGAACATGAAGAACCAGATAGCACCTGAACTCATCGACTTGGCATCTCAATATGTCCCGGATATGAGGTTGCTCAAAAATATTCGCAACGAGTATATGGTTTTCCGTGAAAGGATTTTTTCTGGTGATGGAGAACAGCTTAATCTTAATAAAACCGATTTGTTTGCGATGATGCTTTATAAAAATACCCATCTTACCGATTTTGAGACAATTAGAATTGGCAAGAGTAAATTGGATGTTTTATATAAAATTAGCCGTGAGTTGGTGGCCAGTAATATTAAAAGGCTTGAGGGGGAGTACGCTGGTCTTCGTTATAGACTTGAGCATATCAACACAATAGCCTCAAAGTGTGAACGATTAGGTGAGGAATTGCTTGCCCATGTAAAGAGAACAGCAGAGGCCGTTGATTATAAATTACCGAACGCAACTTTCACCTTCAAGGGCGTGACATTTTCTCAAGAGGAGCTGAAAGGAGAGTCATTCTGGCAAGACTTAGTATTAGCTGACGGTGATACTGTATTCCAGGTTCGTACTCGGCAAAACTATACTATGAATTTTACTCGGGATAGTCTTGCTGAAGTCCTCGGTGAGCCATTAGATGTAGATTTATGGGAAAATCAAGAAATGGAATCTATTACTGATGAGATTGGGGATGGAAATTCCGATATTCAGTTTCTGAGAAGTGCAGATTTCCATGATCTTATTAGACATTCGGAATTTCTGGTAGCGTACGAGAATAATAATCTACCTCTCGAAACAATTGCACGGTCTCTGCTGAAAACAGGTCTGGCTTACCAATTGATTCGTGCCGGATATATTAATCGTAATTTTACACTTTACACGTCAACGTTCCATGGTACACGTGTGAGCCCGACGGCTACTAACTATATTATTCATCATGTTGAGCGTGATCTGATGGATATCTATTTCAAGTTAACGCCAGAAGATGTTGATGCCATCGTTCGTGAGCGTGGTAAAGAGTCGCTCAAAGATTCCGCCTTGTACAACATCGATATTCTGGACCATTTACTCGTTAAAGATAGCGAGTTAGCTGATGTTATGATCCATTCTTTATTAGATTTTAGCGAGAATGCTGAAAAGTTCATGCAAGCATACCTTTCTTCCGGGGAACAGCGTCCGCATTTCATTGAGCGATTAACAAATGTATTTACCAGGATCATTCCGTATATTGTAAACCTGACGGCTTTAGATGACGCCTCCCGCTTGCAATTTGTAAATATTGCCCTGACCCATCTTCCAAAACTTAAACAACGGACTGATTCAGTTTCATCTGTGTACCTCTTAACTCATTACGCTAAGCTTACCGCCCTCACCTCAGATGCCATTTCTACATCTCAAGCAGAACGTATTGGAACACTTTTCAAGGAAGCGCATATTATTGTGCCTCGTTTGCAGCCTTTGGGTAGACAGGTTCGTCGAGCTTTCCAGTCCCAAAGCATTTATGAGATCACCTATGAGAACCTGTTAACTGCTATCGATAGTGCAAAAAGTGTAGCGCTGGACATAATAAACACTGCGAGTAAGACAGTCTTTAGCTATGTTCTTACAAATCTGGGCACGTACCTTAAGGCTATAGAAGGCAAATCTTTAACAATTGATGTCCCCGATTCCTTTATCACCATAATCGAAGAGGTGCTTGCTCAAGATGCATCTCATCTTAATGACGTAATTAAGCATGCTCATACTGATTGTCATGTAAGGGATCTTGCGCAGGTGTCAGAGGCTGCCTGGCAGCCACTCGCTGAAGTTTGCCGGTTCCCCGCAACATTTAATAATGTCATTCGCTATATTGCAGTCTTTGGTGCAGTCGATGCGCACCTGTCCCAAGTGCTTTCTACATGCGGCAAGATTGTTGAGACTGAACCAGCGGAAGACGAACTAAAGACTTCCTTAGCGACAGCAATCCTCGCAGCCAGAGAATATCTTTCTCCTGCATCTCTGCGAGTAGAGCTGGTGAACAGTTTAAATCTCGGCCATTGCCTTGATATCAGCGATGTAAATGCGGAAGTAGGGGATCTTTTCGCGTTACTTCTCAGGCACAACCTCATTAAGGATGATTCGGAATCGTACGAACATCTAGCTGGGACTGACTGGCCGACCCGGCAGGCGTTCATTATTGAGTCAGCGGAATTTGAAGAGTATATGACGCCTGAACTTGTTTGCTCTGACTTGGTTGAGATTTTGGCCAGCGATGTTATCAATGCTTCGATAAAATCAAAAATAGTTAATGAAGCAACTTCATACGTTGCATTAGCGGATTTTGCTGGTATTAATCAACTGGCAAAATATGCAACACACCATGGTTATGTCTGTGATCTGTCAGTAGTTCAGAAGATGGCAGAGGAGGGGGGGACGGCGGAGCTGGTTATCCTTCTCCTACAACCGCATCTGAGATCGATTAGCCGCCAACAACTGTTTTCTGTGCTGCGATTACTTGATGGGGGTTACCCTAACCTGACAAATGTTGGTTATGACAAACCCCGAATTCCAAATACTCCGGCAGATCTGGAACTGCTTGAGAGACTAACGCTAGAAGGTATTGTAGGTAAATACGATGCCCAAGAGTCGCCGATTAAGGTAAATAAGAAGTATAAATAGCGTTTAACCAGTATTCGCTATAGACCACTAAAGGCACGTCATTTAGCACAAGTTCAACTGATGAATGACACTTTTGGTTAGCAAATTCATTAACAATCGGCACTGCATCAATTTGTTTAGCCTCAATGGGTTATCTGACAAGAGAAAACGTTAACCCACACTTGTTATAGAGGGTATTAAGTGTGTAAAAGTACCGGAGAGAAGAGAGGTATCGCAAAAGATAGGGGCTGGAGTTATTTTAGTGTCAGATAGCACTGAGTGTTAAGTATTACGAGATTGCTGATTGTCTCTCTTATTTACCACTTATAAGGAAAAGGCATATTCGGATTCTTTAGAAAGAAAAAATCTGACGCTAAGCCCGGGCAAGGTCCCAGACTGACGGCAAAACAGTTTATCGCGCTGACGCTGAGTGATGAAAAGCTGTCTATGCCCGTGTATTTGCCGGGGATACGCATCGAGGCCGAATGCGACGAGCTGGGGTTATGGCCGCTCATCTACACTGGAATGTGGATCGCACCGCTTGCCAGCAGGCTTTCCGTTTCGTCGCGCGAGGCGTTAATCAGGCTCAGGCGCGTGTTGCGCTGGGCCATCGCGGCAATCAGCGCTTGCAACAGCGCGCGGGGTGTAAAGGGATCGTAGACCAGCGAGATTTCCTGCGACGCGCTCTTCGGCACGTCTTTGGCAAACGCCTCAAACGCTTTCACCTGGCGCATCAGCAGGTGCGCCTGGCGTTGCAGCTGTTCGCCTTCCGGCGTCAGGTGCAGGCTGCGCCCCCCGCGCAGGAACAGCGCATAGCCCAAGCCATCCTCGAGAAAATCAATCAAATCGCGCAGCGTCGTGCGGTCTTTGCCCAGCTTGAGCGCGGCTTTCGCCAGGCTGCCGTGCTCGGCCACGGCGGTGAAGGCTTCCAGTTGGGCAAAGGAATAAATCAGGCTCGGCACGCGGTTCTCCCGTCGATTTTGCGGGGGATTTTCCCCCATCAGGCGTTTTTTATTATAGGCCGCGTTTTTTTAAGCTGAGCGCCTTCCTGAGCTAAGCGAGAAAAAATATGAAAAGCAAAGTGTTTAACCGCAGCCTGCTGGCGGGCGTTGTCATCAGTCTCTGCAGCGGCCTGTTGGCGCCCGCCGCGCTGGCCGCCTGTGCGGGCACCGAACTCAGCGCCTGTCCCGCGCCTTTCGATGCGCAATTGCCGGACACGCACAAGATGCTCACCTGGAGCCAGAGCGACCGGGTGATCGGTTTTCGTAACGACTACCGCAACTATGCCGGGGATGTGTTTCACCACGGCAATGCCACGCCGCTGGTGGCTGCCGCTAAACAGCTAACGAATGCCAGCTATCGGGTGAATGGCAAAACCTACTACCTGCAGGACTATCTGCAGCGCCAGAACGTCAGCGGCATGCTGGTATTGAAGGACGGCAAAATCGCCTGGAAATATCTGGGGCAGGGCAATACCGACGCCACGCTGTGGACGTCGCGCTCCGTGGGCAAATCGGTGGTCGCCACGCTGGTGGGCGTGGCGATTAAACAGGGCAAGATCCGCTCGCTCGACGATCTCATCACGCAATACGAACCCGATCTGAAAGGTACCGCGTGGGACGGCGTGACCCTCAGGCAGTTGATCACCCACACCTCCGGCGTGGCGTGGAATGAGGATTACACCAACCCGAAATCGGACTTCGCGCAGCTGACCGAGTGTGAAGCCAGGCCCGGCACCTACGCCTGCGTGCGCAAGCTGGTAGCCGGTTTGCAGCGTGCGCATCCGACCGGGCAGAACTGGTCTTACTCCTCCGGCGGCGCGTGGCTGTTGGGTGACGTGCTGGAACGCGCCACCGGCATGCCGCTGGCGGCCTATCTGCAGCAAAGCATCTGGCAGCCCTACGGCATGGCGAGCGACGGCGTGTGGCATGCCTACGCCAAAGGCCAGCATGACGTGGGCGCGCACGGGTTCAACGCCACGCTGGAAGACTGGGGGCGCTTCGGTGAGTTCATTCTGCATAACGGGACGTTGCCGAACGGCAAACAGATCTTGCCGGAAGATTGGGTAGCCCAGTCGTCCAACTGGACGCGGGCGACAGGCTCGGTGTCGGCAGCGCACCCCAACGGCATTTACGGCTACCAATGGTGGAACAACGAAGTGCCGGTGAATGCGGCCAACGTTGAGCCTACTCCGCAGGCCTCCCTGAAACATTCCCTGTGGGCGCTGGGGATCTTCGGCCAGATGATTATGGTCAATCAGGCGGAGAATCTGGTGATCGTCCAGTGGTCTACTTGGCCGCAGGCAGAGCCTTCTTTCAGCGCACAACCGCTGGAGGCTTCGCTGATGTTTAGCGCGATAGCGAAGGCATTGCGTTAATTCCACGGAGCGAGCAGGGGCGGTTGCCATTCCGCCCGTGCATATAACAGCGCGGAAACGGCGGTCTGGGCTATGCTTTTCACCACATCCATTTTGCGCCGAAACGGGCGTGACAAAAGTGCGATAGGTCAGGCCCGGTTGAAGCTCTTTATCGAACGGCTCTTCACAGGAGTGGCTAAATTGAAAATCGATTGGCATAGCGCATTGCTAACACGCGCCACGATCGTGGATAAAAGCTACAAAAATACGCAAAATGTCCGTCGTTTCATGGTTGAGGCGTGCGGAGAAGATTTTCGCTTCGATCGTGAATTTATGGCATGGATACGCAATGACGTGCCAAAGACATTAGGTGATGTCGTCGATGAGTGGCAGCGTAGGTACCCCCTCAACCTTAGCGGATAGGGTGCAACCTGCGGGCCACTTCCTTGCGGCCCGCCTCTGTCGCTATCCTCTGAATGGACAGCGTTCAGAACGTATTAAGGGTGCTTTTTAGGGAAAGCGTGCCGCGCCGATAATGTGGCGAGAATGTCGTTCAGCGCAGACAGGCACTCTCTGCCGTGATATTCCGCCGCCGGAAATCCCGAGCGTTCTCCGTGAGGCAAAACCAATAGCGGCAGCGATTGATTTTGCTCGCCGGCCAGCTCGATAACGGCCTGTCTGGGTTTCTCAAAACGGACGTAGGTCACTTCTATGGCGTTTGCCAATTCCGGATTTTTCGCCAGCAGCCCTTCCAGCAGCGTGCAGTCGGGGCAGAAAAACGGCTCCCCCGGATAGTGGCCATCGTGAAATCCCATATTGAGTAAAAACAACCGATCTTTTTCCATAAACTTCTCCGTTTGTAATGGAATAGGTTCGCTATTCCGCGATGCGATGCCGTTAATGGCCTGGCTTGCAAAACGTTAAACGCCGAATTTGGCCACCTCCTGTCACGCAGGCCTGTCACTGGGGCCATGTTTGAGGCCGGCCCCAGATTGAGCATGATTGGCGGGCTTAAAGCGAGAAGCCGAGCGCCAGGTAAACCAGCAGCGACAGCCCGCCAGTCACTAACGCGTAGGGGAACTGCGTCCTGATATGCTCGATATGCTCACAGTTGGTCGCCATGGAGGCCACGATGGCATCGCTGGATATCGGGGAGGTCATGTCGCCGAAGATCGAACCGGCAATGGCTGCGCCGATCATATATTCCGCCGGAATACCCAGGGAGACGCCCAACTGCACGCCGATAGGGATCATGATCGCGAAGGTGCCCCACGAGGTGCCGGTGGCCAGCGACATCACGGCGCTGATCAGGAAGATGAAGCCGATCGAGTAGCCGGAGGGGATCACGCCGGAAGTGACGGCGGCAATATATTGCCCGGTGTTGAGCTCTGCGGAAATGTGCCCCATCAAGAAAGCCAAAATCATGATGGAGCTTATTTTCACCATGCTGGCGTAACCGATATATAACTCTTTGAAAAAGTTTTCGATATTCAGAACGCCACGCAGGGTAAACCAGATGAATGAAACCGCGGTGCCGAACATCACGCCGGAATAAACGGACATGGAGCCGCTGCCCCGGGAGAACTGGCCGTCACCGGTAATATAGAGCGCGATGGGCACCATCAGTACGGTGGAGAGGATAGGGATGAAAAAATTAAGCAACGAATTGCATGCCGGATGATCGATCACGTCATCCTCCTGCTCGCTGTCGTCATCGGTGAGAGCGTCGGCGTTGGCCTCAAAGCGGAGCTCCGCCTTTTTCATCGGCCCCCATGAAAAGCCGGAAAGGATATAAAACAGCACAGAGGCAAGCGAGAACCAGGCCATGATATTCCACACCATGGCGCCCGCTAAAATTTCAAAAGGTTCCCCGTCGATATATCCCTTGGCGATCTGCACGCCAATAACCCCCATCATTGCGGCGCCCCAACCGTTGATCATGACCGAGGAGCAGACCGAAACGCAGGATGTCTGGATAATGTAAGACATTTTCTCGGGAGACACCCGGTAGCGTTTGGCCAGGTCTTTGGTGGAGGCGCCGGCAATCAGCTGATTGATGGAGCTTTCAATAAAGATCAGTGCGGTGACGATCATCGCCAATAACTGCACGGAGCGTTTATTGGTGACGTAGTCGTTCTTCTCGGTTAAAAACTGCACCAGCCTTCTGACCCCGCCGGTAACCACAATGAGCCGCATAATGCCGCCGATCATCACCATAAAAACGACGGTTCGGGCATTGCCCGCAGAGGCGAAGGTATCAATGATGCCGTTCAGCGTGGCGCCAATCCCGCCGAGCAGGCTGTGATTGATAACGACGAAGCCGACAAAAATACCGGCCAGCAGCGACAGGATCACTTGCCGGGTAAAAATCGCCAGAAAAATAGTCACCAAAGGTGTGATGACGGTCCATATCCCGTAATCGTGCATTTTTCGTCTTCCTTATAATCGTCAAGAAATGCAGGAGAGAGCATGGTCGAGATCGCCGATCAGATCGCCGGCGTCTTCGATGCCGATCGACAAGCGAAGCGTGGTGTCATAGATGCCGATGGATTCCCGTTCTTCGCGGCTCATGGCGCCATGCGACATTGAGGCGGAATGGTTAACCATGCTTTCGACGCCGCCAAGGGATTCGGCCAACACGAAATACTTCAGGCGTGGCAGAAAGGCTTTCACACTCTGAATGTCGCCTTTCAAACGGACGGTGACTACGGCGGCCCCCGAACGCATTTGCTTTTGACACAGGGCGTATTGAGGATGTGATTTAAGCCCCGGGTAGCAGACGCCGACAATGGCGGGATGGTTTTCGAGGAATTCGGCGATGGTTTGCGCATTTTGGCATTGCCGCTGCATGCGCACATCCAGGGTTTTCAGGCCACGCAGCGCCAGGTAAGCATCGAACGGCGAGGCGATGGCGCCGACGGTCGTTTTGATGAAATCCAGCTGTTCGGCCAGATGTTGCCGGTTAGTGATCACCGCGCCGCCGATCAGATCGGAGTGCCCGCCAATATATTTGCTGGTGGAAAGCATCACGATATCGGCCCCCAGTGTCAGTGGGCGTTGATTCCAGGCGCTGGCGAAGGTGTTGTCCACGCAGGTAGCGATGTCCCGCGCTTTGGCGATCCGACAGACCTCCTGAATGTCGACCAGTTCCAGCAGCGGATTGGTCGGCGTTTCGATCCAGATCAGGCGCGTATTCGCCTGAATGGCGGTGTTGACCGCCTGCGGATCGTTGAGATCGACATAGGTGAATGTCATTCCCGACGTCATTTTCCGCAGCTTTTCAAAGAGCCGCCAGGTGCCGCCGTAAACGCCGCACATCGCGATGACGTGTGAATCGCGGGGCAGTAATTCGAGGATCAGCGACGTCGCCGCCATTCCGGAGGCGGTCGCCGTGCAATAGATACCGTCCTCAAGCTCGGCCAACGCGCTTTCATAGGCGTTTCGCGTTGGGTTTGCCACTCTGGAGTAACAGAAATCGCCGCCTTCACCGAGGTTGGGTTGAATAAACGAACTGGCGGTGACGATGGGAGGAAATATGGCGTTATGCCCTGGGTCGGTTTGATTGCCGGCATGTACGGCCAATGTCGCAATAGAGGGTACGGGTTTCATAAATTAGCCTTTTTTGGTCTGATTATAGAGAGTGCGTTTTTTGGAATGTTTTATCCGACATGATTTGAATAATCTGTCTGTCGGTGTGTTGCATGGCTGAGGCGGCCAGCCGGCACAGGGCGTCGATCGTGGCTTCGACATCTTCATGCACGATGCCGTCATGCTGATTCGCCACCCAATGCTGTTTGGCCATCAGCACTGATTTGACGGCGCTTTCGGTCGTGCTGGAAACCTTCATGGCGCAGGTGGCAGATGCCCCGTCGCAGATAATGCCGCTGATGTCGCCAATCATGTTTTTAATGGCGCCGCTGATGATGGCGTAATCTTTGCTCAGCAGCCAGGCCATGCCGGCGGCGGCGCCCATTGCGGCAGTGGATGCTGCGCACAGGGCCGACAGGCGCGCGTAACGAGAATGAATGGAAATCGCGACCAGATGGGATAGGGTGACGGCGCGCACCAGTTCTTCTTCGCTCCGCTGCAGGTGTTTGGCCAGCGTCACGACCGGTATCGTGGCGGCGATGCCTTGATTGCCGGAGCCGAAATTGGTCATGGCCGGCATGGCGGCGCCGCCCATTCTGGCGTCGGAAGCGGCGACCGTATCGATGACGATGCGATCCTTAAGGGTGGTTTGACGAAAGATCTCGGCCCCGGCCAGGCGCAGCGCGCCATTGACATTCAACCCGTACGGCGTGTTCTGCCCCTCTGCGGACAACGCGCTATTGAGTTGGACGGCTTCAAGCATAAAGGCGATATCGTCATAGGCGACGTTCTGAATAAAATCCACCGCCTCCTGAATTGAAAATCGCGGCGGCGTGGTTGAATGGCGATGGCCAACACGAGTTTGCGGCGCCAGATTCCCTGCCACGCCGTCGACAGATAAATGAGTAATCTGGGTATGGTTATCTTCGATAACTACCCGGCAACGCTTTATATCAGTAACGACGGTAATCTCGACGTAAATAAGCGAATCGCTGTCCCGTGTTTGAATGCATACTTTGTTTTCATCGATTAATTTTTTGGCGAGAGTAATATGTTCAGGGTTGACGTCGCGTAATAACTCCAACGCCAGTGACGCATTGCCGCCTACTGCACCAATGGCCGCCGCAAGCCGCACGCCGTGGCCTGATATATTTGGCAGGCGGACGCCGTCAGCATTTTTATAGAGGTTTTTGGATATTTTACCGAATATTTCAACAATATTCCCTTCGGCATGTTGGGCAGCGGTGGCGGCGGCAAAGGCGATGGCGATAGGTTCTGTACAACCCAAGGCTGGCCTGACTTCCCGCTTGAGCCAGGCGAGAAGAGAGTGAGAGGGACTTATGTTTTCTATCATGGCGGAGACTCGTTTTAATATTTTTTTTAGGATATTACTGGCATTGGAGAAAAGCTTACCTTTTTTATCATTAATTTTATGGGTAAATGGAATTTTTTTCTCTTTTATTCTTTCTTTATGTCTTGGTGTTTTTATTATAACGTATTGATTTATATTTGTTTTATTGGATTTTTGTGAAAATGTTGTGATTTGCATCACAAAGATATTGGAGAATTTTTTACCAAGCAATGGCGTAATGGCGGGATTGTTTCACTGATTTTCCTTGATGTGGGGCAATTTTTATCGAAAAAATGAAAGGCATGTTTATTTAAAATAGAATCAGGTTTGATATTGAATGGTTATTCGCATGATGGTTAATTGTGAAAAATATGCTAAATTCGCATCCATCAACATATATAATGCGTTTTATCACATTCAGGCGAAGTCAATAATGTGGGGGATGTTGCAGTAGATAGGGATAATAACCTGTCTCGATCCTATCAAAGCCGTTAGGTCGCTTGCCGCTCTTTTGGTGGCGAAGGCAAAAACGTTCGACTTTCTCTGAATTCGCTTCTTTGACGGCAAGCTATTGTGCTGTGCACGCCGTCGGCGAGTCTAAACCCTAACCCCGCCGATCAAACCGATAAACCAGCACTAACGCCAGCGCCAGGAGCAGCAGCGGCGGGGCGAGGGCGGTGAAGGGCGCGTTGAGGGCGAACAGCAACCCCAGGTTGAGAACGATCTGGTAAGCGATGTAGGTCAGCAGCCCGATGATGACGCCAAGCGCTAACCGGCTGCCCATGCCGGGGGCGCGTGGAGCGGTGAAGGTAAACGGGATGGCCAGCAAAATCATCGCCAGCACCAGCAGGGGCTGGCCGAGTTTTTTCCACAGCGCCAGGCGGTATTCGGTGCTCGGCTGCCCCGAGCCCTGCAGGTAATCGATATAGCGCTCCAGCTGTTGCAGCGAGAAGCTGCCGGCCGGCAGAGTCAGCTCTTTCAGGCTCGGCACGGCGAACAGCGAGCGCCACGGCAGGCTGCTATGCCGCTCAATCGTCTCTTTTCTGCCTTGCCAGCGTTTCTGCATTACGTTGTGCAGCAGCCAGCTGCCGTCGGCGGCGGTGCTGGCGCTGTCGGCGTAGATATAAGATTCCAGCGCGCGGTTGGCCTGATAACGGAAGATCTCGATGCCGTGGGGCTGGTCGTTCTCATCGACGGTCTTCACTGTCACAAACTCGTTGCCGCGCCGCGCCCACAGCGGGTTCACGGTCACGTCGTTATCGTTCGACTGCGCCAGGGCGTTGTTCTTCATCTGCAGCGCGCGTTGCTGCAGCGGCGAGGCGGCCCATTCATCGAGGGCGCCGAGCGACAGGTTCATCAGCAGCCCGGCGGCGAGCATCACCAGCGCGATGCGGAATATCGACATCCCGGCGGAGCGGATCGCGGTCAGTTCCAGGGTTTTAGATAGCTGCCCCAGCCCGACGATGCCGCCGAGCAGCGCGATAAACGGCCCCAGATCGACCAGGCTGCGCGGCAGGGTCAGCACGGTCACCAGCAGCGCCTGCTGCCAGCGGTAGCCGCCCGGGGTCACGTCCTCCAGCTCGTTGATCAGCGTAAAGGTGGTGAACAGCGGAATGAGCAGCCCGGCCGCGGCGGCGAAGCCGATGAACACGTTGCGGATCAGGTAACGGCTAAAAATAGTCATCGGGAGGGTTTCCGCAGCAGGGATAAGTCGCGTGCCAGCAGCAGGGCGATGCCGGCAGCCATCGCCAGCGGCACCAGCCAAACGCCGGGGATCGTCGGCAGAGAGCCGTTGGCGACCAGCGTGCGGCAAATGTTGCCGCCATAGAAAATCGCGGTAAACAGCACCGTCAGGGGCAGCAGCGCGGCGTAGCGCCCTTGTCGCGGCTTGATGCGGCTAAAGGGGATCGCCAGCAGCACCATCAGCACGGTGGTCAGCCCGCGGCTCTCGCGCCATTGCAGTTCGGCGGCGTCACCCGGATCGGCGGAGCGCGCCAGCTCCGCCGGCGAGGCCGATTTGTGCCGGCTCTCGGCGCTGGGCATGAACGGCTTGAGCGCGATGTCGAAGTTGTCGTAGTTCTGCCCGTTGTCGTCGGTGCCCTGGCGATCCAGCACATAGGCGGTGCCGGTTTTCAGCCGCACGGCGGGGCTGGCGGGGGAGGCGTCGAGCACCTCCACCGACTGCGCGCGGTACAGGTTGGTGTGATGGCCGCCGCGCACATAAATCAGGGCGTCCGTCAGGTGGTTGGCCGTTTTGTCGACGTGATTGGCGAGGATCATGCGGCCGTTGCCGCTGACGTTGAATTTGTCGGCCTGCAGGTGGCTCACGTCCAGCACCGACTGCGACTCTTGCTGCAGCTGATAAATATTGGCGTACGCCCAGGGCCTGCCATACAGCGACAGCAGCGTAACCGCTATCGCCAGCGGCACGGCCAGTATCAGCACCGCCTTATACAGCCGCAGCGGGCTGGCGCCGGCGGCCAGCATGGCGGTGATCTCCGCATCGCTGTACAGCTGGCTCAGCGCCACCGCCACCGAAACATACAGCGCGACGGGCAATATCATCTCCAGCGCGATCAGCGATTTATAGAAAACCACGTCGGCTACCACCCGCAGCGCCAGCGTGCCGTTGGCGGCGTCGGTCAGGTAGCGCTGGGCGGAGTAGCTGGCGAACATGAAGATCAGAAACCCGGCGATCATCATCACCAGGCGGCGGATCTCAACCGTGATATAGCGTTCAATCAAAGACATGCGTCATCGGCTCCCGGCGGTGTGCGCGTCATGGCGTCTCCCGGTCGATCAGGGTGCGCAGCAGGGCGATCACTTGGTCAACTTCCTGTGGGGTGAGTGCGCCATCCTTCGCCCACTGCACGCGCCCGGCCTGGTCCAGCACCACGATGGTGGAGCTCTCCTCCGGCAGCCGCCAGGCCATGCGCCCCAGCCCGTCGCTGTCGACGATGAACTGTGCCCAGGGATAATGGCGCTTGTTTTTCTCGATCTTGCCGCGCACGAAGAAGCCGGAGCCCGGTATCGCATCGTCGGTGTTGACGATGGTGGTGGGCTGGAAGCGATCGCCCGGCAGGTTCGCGTCCTTGACGGCGTTGATCAGCAGCGAGTTCTTCTTTTTAGCGGAGGTGCGCCCGGCGATGTACTGGATCACCCGCACCTTGCCCGCCAGCTTTGCGCTGTTCCACGGCCGGTAGCTGAAATCGCCGTTGCGCAGCAGCAGCTCGCCGCGATCGGCGATGGCTATTGGCGCCACCGGCTGGCCATGCACGAAGTTATGCGCGGATGCCGCCAGCGGCGACAGCAGCAGCGCGAGGATCAGCAAGCGGCGTAACGTCATCATGGCTCCGCGCAACGCGCTTATCTGCCCGCCGCGATGGCCGGCTGGGAAAACGACAGCGGAAAGCGCGCCAGCAGCAACTCCAGGCGCTGGCGGATGTCGATATCCAGGATCGCCGGCCGATCATAGATATCGCCGCCGGCCAGCTTGTCCGCCACCATCACGTCATGCCGGTCGCCCATCAGGCCGTTAATCGCCGCCAGGAAGCGCGAGATCTGCCGGGCCTCGCGGTTGTCGGGATCGATCGATCTCAGCGTGTCGTAAAACGAGACTTGGCGGCTGACGATTTTGCGCACGTCGTGGAACTGGTGCCCGGTCAGCGCCGGGCCGGCGATCAGCGTTTGCAGCTGGCGCATCTGCTCTTGGCGGTAGGTGATAAAGCCCTGTGCGCTTTCCAGGCGGGTGTGGCGCAGCGCATAGCGCACGTACGACCATACCGGCTTGCTGAGCAGCAGCCGCAGCAGGTTGCCGTACAGCGTCAGGTTCTTCTGGTTGCCGTTGCGAAACGCATCCTGAAAATGGCCGAGCACCACGGTGGTGGTATGAAACAGGCGGTTGGCGCGGTGGGGGGCGCCGTACAGCTGCTGGGCGAAGCGCAGGTGCTTGTAGCGGGCGCGGATATATTTGTAGCGCATGCGGGTAGCCGCCGCCAACTGCGGGTCTTGCAGGAAACCGTTCACCAGTTGCAGCAGCTCGCGGCGGGAAAAGCCGTCTTCCCAAAACTGCAGGCACAGCGCGTAGTTGTCCCGAATGCTCTCGGGGGAGCATTCCAGATCGATCTGCTGCGGCAGGCTGATATTCGCCTCAACCAGGTCGTCCTCTTCCACGGCGACAAACAGCGCCTGGGTGGTTTCGGTGGAGAACTTCTTCCAATTATCGTGAGCGGTCATTGATTACTCTCTTTGGGCACATTCAGCCCCAACATAAAGCGATTGCGGTAGGCGCCGATCGTCGGTATCAGGGATAACAGAACGTCTAAACATTGCCCCAGTAAATAAGCGAAGGCGGCGCCCTGCACGCCGAAGGCATATGCCATCGACACCAGCAGCGCAATGTAGGCCGCCGAGGCCGTCGCCTGCGCGATCAGGAAAGCGCGCTGTTTGCCTGCCATAAACAGTAAGGATTCCTGCGGGAAGCCCATCATGGAAACGATGATCGCGCCCAGCATGATTTGAATCAGGTCATAGGCTTCCAGGTATTGCTGCCCGAACACCGCGGAAATGAGCGGTTTGCCCACCAGCAACATCAACACCGCAACGGCAAGGCCGATGCCGCCGGCCAGCAGCGAGGAGCGCAGGCCCAGCAGCCACGGGGTCTTGGTGCGCGGATCCAGGCGCATGATCTCCGGATAGAAGCTTTTCTCCAGCAGCTTGGCCGGGGTGCCCGTCGCATCGAAGAAGGTCATGGCGATCTTGAACAACCCGGCGGCGGCCGGCCCGAGCACCACGCCCACCAGCACGGTGGTGCAGGAGTTGCGCGCGGCCCAGATGGTATGGGCGATGTTGGTGGTCCAGACGAAGTTCCAGGCGCCCTCGATGCGGCGCGCGACGTTGAACAGCCGTGGCCTCAGCGCGCCGTGGATATCGCGGCGGCGCAGTTCGCGCGCGGTGAACCACCAAAACAGCGTGCCGCCGATCAGGTTAGAGGCGTACCAGGTGACGATAAAGCCGGGGAACCCCAGATCGAAATAATAGGAGATGACGCTGCCCACCGCCTGCAGGAACGGTTTGATCGCCTGCTGGATGGCGATGAGATCGAAGCGGTTGAAGGCGCGCAGCACGCCGGTCGGCGTGGACGACGTCATCGACGGGATCAGGGTGCAGTACAGCATGGCGAGCCAGAAACTTTCGCTGTCCAGCCCCAGGGCGTGGGACAAGAACGGCAGCATGATCATGCCGCCCAGCACGGCGATGACGCCGCTGGCGATATCCAGCCCGAAGGAGAAGGCGACGACGTCGCGGAAGCGCCCGGTGTTTTGATGCTCCAGCGCCGGGGTGCCGAATTGCACCACAAACTGCCAGGTCTGGAATTTGATGAAATCGCTGACCGCTTTGGTGTAAGCCTGGATCACCACCAGCACGCCGAACATTTCAGGCGACATGCCTTTACCGGCGCAGGAGAGCGCCAGCAGGCCGAGCAGCGCACTGGCGACGCTGCCGGAGCCTAAGTAGGCGGCATTACGTAAAATGGAGCGAAACGCGCCATCGGAAAACCACCGTTTCATAACCTAAACCAGCCGTTACCATTGTTTTTTTGCATCTTGTGTTCTGCCGTCATGCGCTTGCCCTGTATGCGTTTAATAAACCTGAGTTTCTTCGCCGGCGTTTTCGCCGGGTTGCCCGATATCGCTCTGTGGGCGCTTCGCGGGGTTCACTACGGCGGAAATGGCGTTGAGCGCGTTGCTCAGCACCTCGTCGTAAGGGGCTCTGGCGTCCAGCTCGATGATGCGCGCGCCGTTGTACTGCAGGCGCACCATGGCGGAAATCTTGTCTTTCAGCTCTTCATAGCTGTGATCGGGCTTGCGGGAAAACGCCGTATCGACGTCGATATCGAGGCGAATGATCAGCGCCGGCCGATAGACGGCCATGCGTTGATATAAACGGCGTTCGCGCACCGCCAGGCGGCTCAATAACCAGCCTTTTGCGCGTTCCACGCCGATACCGGGCCCGTCGTAGTAAAAACCTGAAATTTCCGCCTGCGGGTAGCGATCGCTGATCACCAGCACGCCGCTTTGCGCCAGCTGCCGCACCTTGCGCAGGTTGGAGGCGCGCCACAGCGAAAAGCCGTACATGATCAGCGCCGCCCACAGCGCCGGCGGCCTGTTGCTCATGCGCTGAGTTTTATCGGATTTGGCCGCCAGGCGCCGTTCCAGCCACACGCCGATAAACGGCAATTTCTTGATTTTGTCGCCGTCTTCGCCGGAGATCAGCCCCAAATAGCGCCGCTGCGTGGGGCGATGCTGCTGCAGGTTTTTTACCAGATCGGCGGTCAGCGTAGACTTGCCGGTGCCATCGCTGCCCACCACGGCAATCAGTCCGGTGATGCAGGAGGAAGAGGTATCCTGTTCGGCAGTGAGTTTATTTTTTTTCATCTGTTTCGGTACGAAAAGGTTATTTGTCGGCTAGGCATTGGCAGCCCTCAGCGATATTTTAACGGCGCGCAGCGAGGCATCGAAAATACGGTTGGCCGGCTCGCGACCGTCTAAATCCAATATGTTAGCGCCGTTAAACGTCAGGTGCGGGATGACGGCGATCTTTTCACGCAACGCCGCCAGCGAGTGATCGGGTTTGCGTGAATAGGCCGTTTGTTCGTCAATATCCAGCCGAATTAATAATAAGGGCTGATAAGACGCCATCCATTGGTACAGGTTTTGTTCGCGCTTTCTCAGCCAGCGGATCCAGCGATTGCCGCCGGCGGTTTTCGCCAGCTGCGGGCCATCGAAACGAAATCCCGCCACTTCGGCCTGTGGATAACGATCGGTGATCAGCAATGCGCCGCTGCGGCTTTTCTTCAGCATGCGACGGAATTTATAAACGCGCCAATAGGAGAGTAAAAAAATCACCAGCGCCGTGGCATTATCCGGCGGCGTGGAAGGGCGCTCATGCACGCGCTCCGACTTCTTCAGCAAATAACGCCCGAAAGGCGCGCCAATAATCGGCAGCGAACTGATCCATTCGCCGATACGCCCGGAGGACTGGCCGAGATAAAGCAGTTCGGCAGGTTCTTGTGGCGATAAGGCGTTGACCAGGCTGGCGGCTAACGTGGATTTTCCTGAGCCGTCACAGCCGGTTATCGCTATTACGCGCACGGGCGAGCGATCAGATGAAGGTCTTATCTGCTGACTCACAATAATTGATCCAATGCGAAAAAAACTATTGTATTCCAATACGCCTTGGGTTCAAGATATTTATTGTGCTTTGCTGCGATAAAATAATGAGATTGCTATTCCAGTTCGTTATTTGAATTGATATTTATGGCGTTCGTTCTTGTTATTTTGTGCTAATTGTTGGTGCGTGGGCCGGTTTCGCTTTTTATGTTAATTTCCGGCCGGGATCACGGCGAGAAAAAGGCAGGGTTTTTCAATTTTCGCTTAATATTTTGTGCTTTTTGGGCGTCGCGTTACGGCAAATTTTTTTCCACGCGGCCGCCACGGCAATGATAAGCGGTAGTTCGCTTCAAATATGGCACGCCGTTTCTGGTGTATTGAAAGAGAGTCTGATTATGAGTGCAAAATTTCCGCCGCTGATTGCGGTTATCGGCAGCGACGGATCGGGTAAGTCCACCGTTTGTGAACATCTGATCGCGTATATGAAACATTATGGCCCGGCGGTACAGGTGCATCTGGGTAAGCAGGCGGGCAACGTCGGCCGCGCGGCGGCGAAATTGCCGCTGCTCGGGCGTTCGGTGGGCAAGGCTATCGAGAGCAATACCAAAAAAGTCAAAACGAAAAAATCCCGGATTGGCCTGCTGCCGTCTGCGGTGATCATCGCTTTTGTGGGGCGGCGGCTGCTGCGTTTTCGCCGCATGCTGGCGTATCGTCGGCAAGGGTTCATCGTGTTGACCGACCGTTTTCCGCAGGCGCAAATCCCCGGCGCTTACGACGGCACGGTTTTTCCCGTCGACGTTGAAGGGAGCCGTTTCGTCCGTTGGCTGGCGGCGCGCGAGCGGGCGGCGTTTCAATGGATGGCGGGGCAAAAACCGGATCTGGTGCTCAAGCTGAATGTCAGTCTGGACGTGGCCTGCGCGCGCAAACCCGATCATCGCAAAGCGGCGCTGGAGAAGAAGATCGCCGTCACGCCGTTATTGACGTTCGGAGGCGCCGACATCGTGGATCTCGATGCCGATCGGCCGATCGGGGAGGTGCTTTCGGCGGCGGAAAAAGCCATCGCGGAATTTATGGAGGCGCAGGGTTATCGCTATTCGGCTGATGGCGTATCAACGGCTGCGCACTGAGGTGCGCATTCGTTCGGCGGGGCGGCGATGCCATGTTCAGCACCGCCGCCGCGGCCGAGAGGGAAAGGCTTTATTTTTTCAGCGCCGCAAAGGCGCGCACGATGGTGTCTATCTCTTCATCGCTGTGCGCGGCATTGACGCTGCAGCGCAGCAGGGTGACGCCCGCCGGCGCGGCCGGTGGCAGCACCAGGTTTACATATACGCCGTGGGCGATCAGCTCGCGCCAGAAACGCAACCCTTCTTCCTTTGAGCCGATCATCACCGGCACCACCGGGCTGATGCGCGGCCCCAGGGTATACCCCAGTTCGGCGAGGCCGTGGTACAGGCGGTGCGCGTTGCTCCACAGCTTTTCCCGCAGCTCGGGATGGCGCGCGATTTTTTGCAGCGCTGTACGCACCGACGCGATGCTGGACGGCGACGGCGACGCGGTAAAGATATACGGCCGGCTGCTGTAGCGCAGCACGTCCATCCCCTTGCCGCCGACGGCGAAACCGCCGATCGAAGCCAGGCTTTTGCTGAAGGTGCCCAGGATGATATCCACGTCTTGCTCGACGCCCAGCGCTTCGGCCAGGCCGCGGCCGTGCTCGCCCATCACGCCGAAGGAGTGCGCTTCGTCCACCAGCAAATACCCGCCGAGCCGCCGCTTGATGTCGACGATTTCCACCAGCGGGGCGACGTCGCCCAGCATGCTGTAGATGCCTTCCACGATAATGATCGCCTCGCGGGCCCGCTCGCCCAGGCGCACCATGCGGCGCTCCAGATCGGCAGCGTCATTGTGGCGGAAGCGAATAATCTCCGCGCCGCCGAGGGCGCAGGCATCGTAAATGCTCGCGTGGCTGTCCGCGTCGATCAACACCACGGCGCCCGGCCCCGCCAGCGTGCTGATGACGCCCAGGTTGGCGGTGTAGCCGGTGGAGAACACGATGGCGCTCGGGCGATCGAAGAATTCCGCCAGCTCCCGTTCCAGCGTCAGGTGCGATCCGTAGCTGCCGTTCGCCATGCGCGAGCCGGTGGTGCCGGTGCCGAGCGCGGCCAGGGCCGCCTGGCCGGCGGCGATCGCCTGCGCATCGAACGTCAGGCCAAGGTAATTATTGGTGCCGGCGAGGACAATCTTTTGATCGCCGATGCGGCCCTGGGTGGCGGAATAGACTTCGTCGATGCAGGTGCCGAACGGATTCAGACCGGACGTTTGAAATTGTTCACGGTCATTGGCAAGCCGCGCAAACTTATCATACAGTCCCATGGTTTTTCTCCAGGTAAGGGCGCAGCGCGTCAAGCAGTTGCTCAGGCGTTCTGACATCAAGCAATATATTGATAGGAATGGAGATATCCAATTCATCTTCCAGCATCATCAGCAGATCCAGGACTCTGATGGATTCCAGGCCAAGATCATTGACGAGATCGCTATCAGGTTTTATTTCCACTCCGCCTTCGACGATACCTTGCAAACACGTCAGGATATAATCCATTACAGCATCGCGATTTAGCATAAGAACGTTGACACACCTCTATTGGGAATAATTAAAACAGCCCTTCGCGCAGCGCGCGCTCCAAACTTACCTGTGGAAACCAATTAATCTGTTGCGACAGCGCGTGATTACTGGCGGACCAGTCGTGATGGGTTAATTCGCGTATTTTGCTGCGCGTCAGCATCGGCTCTTGTTTGACCAGGCGGTTCCACACCACGCTGATATCCGCCAGGGCTTTCAGCAGCGGCAGCGGAATGCCCACCAGGCGCACCGGCCCGTGACGCACGGCGGCGCCGATGTCCCGCAGGCGCAGCCAGTTATAGCCGTCGGCCACGCCGTCGCACAGTTCGTAAATATTTGGCTGTGCGGGTTCGGCCTGTACCCATTGGCTGACCGCCTTTGCCAAATCGCTCACGTGCAGAAAAGAGAGCCTGGCATCGGGCGCACCCAGCCGGGGCAGTACGCCGCGCAGCAGGCCGTTGAACAGCGGTTTCAGCTCTTTATCGCCGGGACCGTAAACCGCCGTTGGGCGGAAAATCCCCAGCGCGATATCGCCCGTGGCGGCGATGAGTTGCTGTTCGGCGGCCTGTTTTGAATGGGCGTACCAGGACAGCGCCGGATGGCGGGCCGCCAGCGACGACATGAACAAAAAGCGATTGCAGCGGCCGTTCTGTTTGGCCGCCTGCATCAGGTTAAGGCTGCCGGTGACGTTGCAGCGGGTGAACACCGCTTCCGCATGCCCGCGCACCTGGCCCGCACAATGCACGACGCACTCCGCGCCGCGCACCAGCTCGGTGAGCGAGGGCCGATCTTCCAACGCGCCGGGTATCCACTGCAGGTTGTCGATGGCGGCTTTTCCGGCTTGCCGCGTCAGGGCGCGCACGTTGAACCCTTGCGCCAGCAGTTCCTTGACGATATGCCGGCCGATAAAGCCGGTCGCGCCCGTCACTGCGACGGTGCCGCTCATTGCGCGAAACCGGCCAGCTGCGGCATTTGCGGGTAGAGCGAAGCGCTCAGCCAGCGTTTTTTGGCCTCCGCGCGCGCGGGTTTGCCCGACGACGTGCGGGGAATGCTGTGCGGCGGCAGCAGCTCGATGTCCACCGCAATGCCGAACTCGCTTTGAATGCGGGCGCTCAGCGAATGCACGATTTGTTCCCGGCGTTCTTCCGAGCTGACTCGGCACTGGATTTGCAAAATGATCCTGGCCGCTTCGTCGTGCTCTTCGGCTACGAAGGCAATCGCATCGCCGGAACGGATTTCCGGTTCGGATTCCGCGACGTACTCGATATCCTGCGGCCAGATATTGCGGCCGCGAATGATGATCAAATCCTTCTTGCGGCCGGTGACGTACAGATAGCCGTCCAGCAGGTAGCCCAGATCGCCGGTGTCCATCCAGCCGGTCACCTGAATTTGCTGCTGGGACTCATCGTCGCAGAAATAACCGTTCATCAGGCTGGGGCCGGAGATCGTGATATGGCCGACCTGGCGTTCCGGCAACGGTTGCCCGGTTTCGCTGCGGATCTCAATGCGGTGGCCGGGCAGCGCTCGGCCGCAGTTGACGAAGGTCGAGATGGCACGGGTCTTCTTGCCGGGCGCGACCGCTTTACCCTCGTACTCCAAAATATCGCGGTCGACCGCGTTGGTTTGCGGGCCGGAGCAGGGATCGGAAAAACTCACCGCCAAGGTGTTCTCGGCCAGGCCGTAGCACGGCATGAAGGCTTTGCTGTCGAAGTTGATGCTGCTGAAGTGTTCGCCGAACTGGCCGAGCAGCTCGGCCGGGATCGGCTCGGCGCCTACGCCCGCAACCCGCCAGCTGGAAAGATCCAGATCGGCCAGCTCTTTGGCGTTGCTGCGGCGCAGGCACAGATCGTAGCCGAACGGCGGGGCGACGGACACCGTACCGCGATTCTTGGCGATCAGTTTCAGCCACTGCATCGGGCGCATGGCGAAATCTTGCGTGCGCAGATAATCGACGGACAGCTGGGTCGCCACCGGCGTGAGCAGGAAACCGACCAGGCCCATATCGTGATAGAAGGGCAGCCACGAAACGCAGCGGTCGCCCGCGCGCAGCTTGATCCCGTTGCGGCTGATCGCGTTCAGGTTCGCCATCGCCGCCCGCTGGGTGATGATCACGCCGCGTGGAAAGCGGGTGCTGCCCGAGGTGTATTGGAGATAGGCGATATCGTCGGGCGAAGGCGCGGGCAACGCGATCTCCGGCTCTGGCAAGGCGTTAAAATCCTCGTCGCTGAGGATGTGCAGCGCCGAGGTGTTTTCCGTGGCCGACGCGATCAGCGGCGTCCACTCTTCGCTGCTGACGATCGCCGCGGGGTTGCAGCTGGCGATCAGCCCTTTCAGTTTGGCGGTGTAGGAGTCGCGTTGGCCCACGCCCATCGGGATCGCCAACGGCACCGCCACCAGGCCGGCGTATTGGCAAGCGAAAAAGGCTTCGACGAATCCCGCACTGGTTTCGGCGATAAGCGCCACGCGATCGCCTTTCTTGAGTTTCAGGGACAATAAACGCCGCGCGCCCGAGATCGCTTTTTGCTGTAGCGTGCGATATTCGAGAACGGTCACGAGTTGATTGCGACGGTCGTAAAAATTCATTCCCGTATTGCCCAGCGCCGCGTAATCCAACGCGTCCACTAAAGTGGGGAAGTCCGCATAGCGCATGGGAAGAGAATGAACGGAACTTGTTTCAGACATAGACAAACTTAGCCATAGATTAAAAATCACCAAAAGAGAAAATCACTCTTGGCGAGGTAATTGATGTTTTACTATGAATAGGTTTTGAATAAGTTTGTTATTCAACCATCTTCATTCCGCGAACAGCGTATATTGCCGTGCTTGAGGGCACGCCGGTTATTAACCGGTCAGAGCGTGAGTCGCCCGTGTTATCAGCCTTGAGCGGCACCCTGGCGATATACGAGAGACTATTGTAATATCCGGGCTGCGCCGTTCCTTAGTCTGCATCTGTCGGGCAGGAAATAACTGTCGGCTCATAGGTTATGACCTCATGCATGGCTATCTTGGAACTTAAACACTTCCTAAACAGTATGCCGCAAGAAATCCAAAAGTGAACGATTCATTTAAGGCTAATCTTAAAAAGAGCATTAAGTGGTAAAGATGGCGGCACACCTCCTGATTAAAGTCGGTACACTAAAAGCGGCGAGTTTCTTTTGCCGTAATAGCACGAAATAATAAAAGAGCACCATTAGCGTAGCCTGGCTGCGCCGCTTTCTGTTTCCTTTTTTTATCAATTACGGACATCACAGGGTGAATGTCGGGCGCAATAATGCGCTGATTCACAGGGGGTAATATTCGGTTTTTCTTATCATTGAACCGGAGGCAATACACAATCCAATAAATGAGAACAGCATAAAAAATGCTAAAGGCGTTGTCGCGCGCTTATTTAATTATTTTATTAAAACGTAAGGCTATTTATGATCCGTATTGAGAAAGTTCTGAGTAAACGCGAACTTAAAGAATTTATTGCTTTCCCCTCGCAACTGTTTCGCGATGATCCGAACTGGATTGAGCCGCTGCATATAGAGCGCGAAGAGCACCTGTCAAAGAAGAATCCCGGCACCGACCACATTGAATGGCAGGCATGGGTGGCCAAAAAACAGGGCAAAGTCGTTGGGCGCATCACGGCGCAAATCGATTCTCTGCACCGGGAGCTGCATGGCGAGGATACCGGCCACTTCGGCATGATTGACGCCGTTGACGATCCCGCCGTTTTCAGCACCTTATTCACGGTGGCGGAGGAGTGGCTGAGGTCGAAAGGCGCGCGTAGAATCACCGGGCCGTTCAGCCTTAATATCAATCAGGAAAGCGGCCTGTTGGTCGAGGGGTTTGACACCCCGCCATCGGCCCTGATGACGCATGCCAAACCCTACTACGCGGCGCAAATAGCGCAACAGGGCTACAGCGAAGGGATTGATTTGCTTGCCTATTGGATGAAAAGAACCGACCTGCACTTTTCGCCGTCGTTAACCCGGATGATGGATCAGGTGCGCAAAAAAGTGACCGTTCGCCGCCTCAACCGCAAGCGCTTTCGCGAGGAGATGCAGGTGCTGCGCGAGGTGTTCAACTCCGGATGGCAGCATAACTGGGGGTTTGTCCCGTTCACCGAGCACGAGTTCGCCACCATGGGGGATCAGCTGAAGTTTCTGGTGCCCGACGATATGATCCATATCGCCGAGGTGGATGGCGCTCCCTGCGCCTTTATCGTCGGTCTGCCGAACATCAACGAAGCGATTGCCGATCTGCAGGGGCGGTTATTGCCGTTCGGCTGGGCGAAACTCTTGTGGCGGCTGAAAGTCAGCGGCGTGCGCACCGCGCGCGTGCCGTTGATGGGCGTGCGCCAGGAATATCAATTCAGCCGCATCGGGCCGATTATTGCGCTGTTGCTGATTGAGGCGCTGCGCGAGCCTTTCGCGAAGCGCAATATCGACGCGCTGGAAATGTCGTGGATCCTGGAAACCAATACCGGCATGCGGACGATTTTAGAACGCATCGGCGCAGTGCCCTATAAGCGCTACCGCTTGTACGAGAAAACGCTTTAACCGGCTGATAACGCATCGCCTTTTCACGTTCTCAGAATAATAACCGCGCCAGGGCATTTTCGGGCGGTGTCGTTTCAGGGGCAGGGTGACGGCGCGTGAGGGAATGCATCGCCTCCTGGAAGAGAACAGTTAAGGTCTTTAATTAATAAACTCGAGATAAATTCACGCCGCGTTATTTATTCGCGAGTGATTGTCGCAGTGTTGATGAGAGCAGATGGTATGCCTGTGGAAAAGAAAAAAGGAATAAGCCGATTAACCTACAGCATAAGGAATTCCTGGGCCGGGTTTATTGACGCCGTGCTTACCGAAGATGCGTTCCGCCAATTATTGGTTATTAACGCCATTTTACTGGTTGTTACATTTGGTTTAGATATTACAAAAATGGAGCGGCTGTTATTAATCATCTGCAGTTTCCTGCTATTGGTGGTTGAGTTGCTTAATACGGCGATTGAAACCGTGGTCGATCGCATTTCGCTGGAATTACATCCGTTATCCAAACGCGCCAAAGATTTGGGCGGCGCAGCGCAGCTGGTGGCGGTGGTGCTGACTATCGTTGTTTGGGCAACGGTGCTGCTGGGCCGATAGGGGCTTGGGTGGTTCAACCACCAGGCCGGTTGCCGTGGCGATATAAGCGGTTATCATCGTTGTTTTGCGTTCAGCAAGGAGAGTAGGCCGCTATGCCCGTGAATTTTGATCTCAACGATCTTTATGCCTTCCGCGCGCTGGTGGAGTACGGCAATTTTCGGCTGGCCGCAGAGTCCATCTGCCTGTCGCAGTCGGCGCTGAGCCGCAGGATTGAAAAGCTGGAAAACGCGCTGGGCAGCAAACTGTTCGATCGCACCACCCGGCGCGTGACTTTGACGCTGTACGGGCAGGCTTTTGCCGAGCGTTCGGATCATCTGCTGATGAATGTCGAAGCGGTGTTGGCCGATATCGATAAGGTCAGCCAGGAGCGTACCGGGCTGGTCACCGTCGCCACGGTGCCGTCGGCGGCCTACTATTTCATGCCCGACGTGATACGCCGTTTCCGGCTTCGCTATCCGCGCGTGCGCGTTAAGCTGATCGACGGCAGCGCAGGCAATGTCATCGAGGCGGTCACCGGCGGCCAGGCCGATTTCGGCATCTGCTTTGCCGGGCGCCTGCAGCCTAATCTTGAATTTGTGCCGTTGGTGGGGGACGTTTACGTGGCCGCTTGCCGGCGCGACCATCCGCTCGCCGCTAAAAAGAGCCTCACCTGGCGGGAATTTTATCAGCAAGACTACGTGTCGCTGGATAAAACCTCCGGCAATCGCAATCTGCTCGATCAGCGTCTGGAACACCTCATGCCGGAGCGCCCCAGCGTGTGCGAAACTCGCCATGTGACGACCATGCTGGGCATGGTTGAGGCGGGCATCGGCATTGCCGCCGTGCCCGCCATGTCGATGCCCGCTTCAGAACATTCGGTGTTGACGTCGGTGCCGCTGGTCGAACCGGTGGTGAAACGCAGCGTGGGCCTCATCAGACGCGGCGGCCGCATGCAGTCTTTCGTCGCCGCCGAGCTGGAAAAGCTGATTACTGAACAGTATCACTCTGCCTGACCGGCTGCTGCGCCGGCACGGTTCGCATGCCGGTCGCGCGAATGGTCGGCTGTGCCTGAGAGGAGGCGAGGAAGTCCAGCAGCGCTTTGCCTTCGCGGCGGTGCTCCGCCTTGGCGGTTACCGCGCCGGCGAAGCGGGTGATGTACTGCACGTTTTCCGGCAGCTCGCCGATAAAGGTGACGCCCGCCACGGGCAACAATTCGCTGACCTGCTGGAAGCCCAGCGCGTATTTTCCTTGCGCCACTTCAGAAGCCACCGGAATGCGCTCAATTATATGCGCCTTTCCTTTCACCTGTTCCTCGATGCCCAGTTTTTTGAACAGTTGGCCGCTGACGTAGCGGCCGCTGGCGCTGTCGGAATAGGCGAAAGAGTCGGCTTGCAGCAAGGTATTGCGCAGGTCGGCATCCGTTTTTATCGCCGGCTTGGGCGCGCCCTGTTTCACCACCATGCCGATCGGCGAATCGGCCAGCTCCACGCGTGAACCCGGCTGGAGCCAGCCACTTTTGTCCAGTTGGGTCAGCGCGTCGCCCACCATGATCACCACATCGGCTTTCTCTCCGCGCGCCAGCCGCGCTGGGATCGCCTGCGGCGTTTTCCCCATGGAAGGGCCGGACACCAGAATGATTTTGTCGCCGCTTTGGGCTTCATATTCCGGGGCCAGTTTCTCCAGCGCGGCTTTGAAGCCGCCGGAGATCATCACGGTCAGGTCTTTGGCCAGCGCCGCCGTACTGAAGGAGGCGCACACGAGCAGGGTGATGATCGAACGAGTGAGTTTCTGCATGACATGATTCCTTATGGCGATGGCGCGTTAGCGTGCGGTTTGCAGCGGCATGGCGATGCGGCGATACAGATACAGCGTCGCCAGCAAGGCGCACAGCGCGGCGAAGCTCATCCAGTAGCCCGGTGAAGCCTTATCGCCGGTGTATTCGATCAACGCGGTGGAGATCACCGGCGTAAAGCCGCCGAATACCGCCGTCGCCAGGCTGTAGGCCAGCGAGAACCCGGCCACCCGCACTTCCGTTGGCATGATCTCGGTTAAGGCCGGGATCATCGCGCCGTTGTAGAGGCCATAAATGAAGGACAGCCACAGCAGCACGGCCAGCATCATGCTGAAGCTGGGGGCGGCGGCGAGCAGGCTGAGCGCCGGGTAGGCGGTGGCCAGCGTCAGCAGCGCCATGGCGATCAGCACCGGTTTGCGGCCGAAGCGATCCGACAGCGCACCGCCGATGGGCAGCCAGATGAAGTTGGAAATCGCGACCAGTAAAGTGACCAGCAAGCTGTCGGAGGCGCTGAGCAGCAGCACCTTTTTGCCGAAGGTTGGCGCATACACGGTGATCAGGTAAAACGCGGTGGTGGTCATGGCGACCATCAGCATGCCGGCGATCACCACCGGCCAGTTTTTCAGCAGGGTTTTAAACACGTCGCGCATCGCCAGGTGGTGGCGCCGGGCGGTAAATTCCTGTGTTTCTTCCAGCTTGCGGCGCAGGATGAAGATGAAGGGAACGATCAGGCAGCCGAACAGGAAAGGCAGGCGCCATCCCCACTCGCGAATAGCGCTTTCCTCCAGCGCCGCGTTGAGCGCGAAGCCCATTGCCGCCGCCACCATGATCGCCACCTGCTGGCTGCCGGACTGCCAGCTGGTATAGAAGCCCTTACGGCCCGGCGTGGCGATTTCGGCCAGATAGACGGACACGCCGCCCAGCTCCGCGCCCGCCGAGAAGCCTTGCAGCAGGCGCCCGCACAGCACCAGCAGCGGCGCCCAAAGCCCGATGCTCTGGTAAGAGGGGATCAATACGATCAGGAAGGTGCCCGTAGCCATGATCGACAGGGTGACGATCAGCCCTTTGCGGCGGCCGACTTTATCGATGTAAGCGCCCAGCACGATGGCGCCAATGGGGCGCATCAGAAAACCTGCGCCGAATACTGCGAAGGTCATCATCAGCGAGGCAAATTCGCTGCTGGCCGGGAAAAAGGTGTGTGCGATGTAGGTGGCGTAAAAGCCGAACAGAAAGAAGTCGAACTGTTCCAGAAAGTTGCCGGAGGTGACGCGCAGGATCGCGCCGGCTCGGGTTCGGGTGGTCATGGGTGAGGTAGAGGAATGCATCTTTATCTCCAGTTTGCTATTGGCGCCTACGCCGCGCCTGTTGCTGAAGACTCGCTCAGGAAAATAAACTAAATAAGCGCAATAAACGCATGGCGCGATGCGTTTGGCGCATCAATCGGCGTTAACAATTTTGCGCGACCAGTTGTAACGCACCGTTAACAAGTTTGGGGGCTGTTGCCTGCGGCGGCGCGCGTCGAAAACGGCATGCGCGTTTTGTGACAGGGTTCATAAAGGGGTGGCGAAGAAACGCCCCGTGCCTCTGAACGATTGTTCGATACCGCTCGTAAAAAGGTGAATGCCTCGCACTGCGTTTGCAAAATGCGTGGATGTACGTTCAGCCTTGCAGTAACAACGCACGCCTTTGCATGTCATCCCGGCACCTCTCTGCTATAGCTTTACATCTATATAGTTTTTGATCTATATTGCAGAGAGGTCCCGTGTGGGAAATTAAAACAACGGATGTGTTTGATGACTGGTTTAGCTCACTCAACGATGCCGATCGGGCCGGCGTGCTTGCCGCATTGATGGTCCTACGGGAAAAGGGACCCGGGCTGCCCAGACCCTATGCCGATACGGTGAAAGGCTCACGTTACAGCAATATGAAAGAGTTGCGCATTCAGAGCCGTGGCGAACCGTTGCGGGCATTCTTCGCTTTCGATCCGTACCGTATTGGCATTGTTCTTTGCGCGGGCAATAAAGCCGGCAATGAAAAACGCTTTTACGATCGAATGCTTCAGATTGCCGATCGGGAATTCACCTGTTGGCTGAACACATTAAACGAGAAGGAGTGACGCGATGGGCAGAACGCTGGAACAGCTTATTGCGGATGAAAAACCCGAGGTCGTGGCCAACGCGCAGGCGCTGGCGGCGGACATCATGCTGAACATTCACCTTGCCGAGCTGCGCGAAAAAGTCCAGAAAACGCAGGTTGAAATGGCGCAGGCGCTGGGGATCCGGCAGCCGACCGTGGCCGTGATGGAAAAACCGGGCCGCGATCTGAAACTGTCTTCGCTAAAACGCTACGTTGAGGCGGCCGGTGGCAAATTGCGCCTGGATGTTGAACTGCCGGACGGCTCTCACTACGAAGTGGTGCTGTAGACGCCGTTGCTCGGTTAACGGCAGAAAGCAAAAAGCCCGCTCAGGTTCCCCCGAGCGGGCTTTTCGCAATATGGCGCCTCCGATGTCAAGAGGCAGTCGTGAAAGCAAAGAGGCCAGGCTGTATGGGCGCTTCCGTTTGGGCCAGATAGCGTTAAGCAGGTCACCCGTCGTACCTTCGCGATAAATCATCCCCCTGGCTCAAAGCTGAAACGATACGACTTATGTTGATGAATCGCTCATTTAACGTGCAAAAAAATGAATGAATTTCATTAAAATTGCGATGATATTCGTATTTTTATCGCACTATTTATTCAAATATTCACCCGGTGAAGTTCATCACATTTCTTTAACCTGCTTAACAGTAGATTTTTCTCGTTAATAGAAAATCGATTCAGCTAAAGGGGAAGGGAAATGAAGAAAACGTGGGCTATAGCGATGTTTTCGGCTCTGATTTCAGGGCAGGCGGCGGCACAGAGTTGGGTGCTGACCAGCGCTGAAGATGGCGTAGAGAAAGGAAACTGGAAGATTTCGAGTGAGGCGCTGAAGATTAAGGATAAAACGTTCAGCATTGAGCAGAAAGTGCTGCACGGCGGCAAGCAGGAAGGCAGCAAGGTCGTGATTATCCGCAGCCAGGATGGCCTGACCATCACCCTCAGCCCCACGCGCGGCATGAACCTCCTGAGGGCAGAAGGATTTGGCGCGAAAATGGGATGGGATTCCCCGGTCAAAGAGGTGGTCAACCCCGCCTTTATCAACCTGGAAAGCCGCAATGGGCTGGGTTGGCTGGAAGGTTTCAATGAGATGATGGTGCGTTGTGGCTATGAGTGGACCGGTCATCCGGTGAGCGAAGGAGGGCAAATTTACACGTTGCACGGTAAAGCGGGCAATACGCCGGCCTCGCGGGTTGAGGTTGAGGTAGCGGATACGGCGCCGTATGAAATTCGTATTCGCGGCCTGCTCAAAGAGAGCACATTCAAAAAAGCCGATCTGCAAACCCTGACCGAACTGCGCTACGTGCCCGGCAGCAACAGTTTCAGCCTGCATGATGTGTTAACCAACCGGGCGGATTACCCCCATGACTACCAGATTATTTATCACAGCAATTTCGGTGCGCCGATTCTGGAAAATGGCGCCCGCTTCCTGGCGCCGATGACCAGCATCAGCCCGTTTAACGACTATGCCAAAGCCGGGCTGAAGACCTGGGGAACCTATGCCGGCCCCACCAAAGGGTTTGATGAAATGGTCTTTAACATTAAGCCATTATCGGATCCGAATCATCAGACACTGGCGGCGCTGGTCAATAACGCGGGCGACAAAGGGGTGGCTATTCAGTTCGATACCCGTCAATTGCCCGTCCTGACGCTGTGGAAGAATACCGATACGTTAAAACAGGGGTATGTAACGGGGATTGAGCCGGGCACCAGCTATGCCTACCCGGTCACCATCGAGCGCGAACAAAAACGCGTTAAACAGTTGCAGCCTGGCGCCAGTGCGCAGTTTGATCTGACCTATACCTTGCTGCACAGCAAGGCGCAGGTGGCGGATCTGGAGCAGAAGATTGCTGATATTCAGGGCAAGGTAAAAATCGATGAGAATGCCGTGCCGATAGCCAAAGAGTAGCGCGTCCTTGCGCCTTGTTAAGCGCTAAAAAACAAAAAGCCCGCTCGGGTTTCCCTGAGCGGGCTTCTCTAAATATGGCTCCTCTGACTGGACTCGAACCAGTGACATACGGATTAACAGTCCGCCGTTCTACCGACTGAACTACAGAGGAATCGTGTGAACGGGGCGAATAATAGCGGGGCGCCTGGGGTTTGTCAAAGCGCTAAACTGCAAAAAAGGTGCGTTTGCTGAGGGAATGAGCACCTTGCGCTGTTTTTCGGCATTTTTCACCGGCAGGCGGTGATGTTTGCCGCCTGTCTCGTTATCGCGTCGCTTGCACAAGCCCTTGCACGGCGATGGTGCACAGCCGTTTTCCCTTTCATCTTCCTCTCACGCTAACCGTACTGCCCAGGCTCCTGGTTAATGCCGCCACATGCCGCGCCGCAACTGATATGTAGGATGAATAAGCAAGCAATATGTATTCGTCGTCACAATGGCTAGATTTTTGCTTACCCATTTTTGGGGAATGCGACTGCGCTCTCAAGAAAATTATTTTCCCCGTCTACACATAAAGTGACTGATCCGCGCCCTAGGGCGTTTCGCTATACCAGTGCTGAGGAAGATAACAATGTCATCGAAATTGATAAAAAGTCCGCTCGCTGCTTTGCTCATCGGTTGTTTAGGTACGGCGTTTTCCGCGCAGGCCGACATCGTCATCGGCGTCGCCGGGCCGTTCTCCGGGCCGAACGCCACCTATGGCGATCAGTATTGGCGCGGCGCTTCGCAGGCGGCGGCGGACATCAACGCCGCCGGCGGCATCAAAGGGGAAAAAATCAAGCTGGTGCAGGGGGATGACGCCTGCGAACCGAAACAGGCGGTCGCGGTGGCCAACCGGTTGGTGGATCAGGACAAGGTCTCGGCGGTGGTCGGCCACTTCTGCTCCTCTTCCACCATGCCCGCCTCCGAGGTGTATGACGAGGCCGGCATCATCGCCATCACCCCCGGCTCCACCAACCCGCAGATCACCGAGCGCGGCATGAAGACCATGTTCCGCATGTGCGGGCGCGACGATCAGCAGGGGGTGATCGCCACCAACTACATGCTGGATACCCTGAAGGCCAAGCGCATCGCGGTGATCCACGATAAAGACACCTACGGCCAGGGGTTGGCGGACGCGGCGAAGGCGGCGATGAACAAGCGCGGAGTCAAAGAGGTGCTGTATGAGGGGTTGTCGCGCGGTGAGAAAGACTTCAACGCGCTGGTGACCAAAATCGCCTCGGTCAAGCCGGACGTGGTCTATTTCGGCGGCTGCCATCCGGAAGCCGGGCCGCTGGTGCGCCAGATGCGCGAGCAGGGCGTGACCGCCAAGTTCTTCTCCGGCGACTGCGTGGTGACCGAAGAGCTGGTGACCGCCGCCGGCGGGCCGCAGTACACCAACGGCGTGCTGATGACCTTCGGCAACGATCCGCGTCAGATCCCGGAGGGCAAGGCGGTGATCGCCAAGTTCCGCGCCAGCGGCTTTGAGCCGGAAGGGTACACCCTCTATTCCTACGCCTCGATCCAGGCGATCGCCGCCGCCTTCAACGCCACCGGCGGCAAAGACAGCGCCAAGGCCGCCGAATGGCTGAAGTCGCACGATGTGGATACCGTGATGGGCAAAAAAGCCTGGGACCAGAAGGGCGACCTGAAGGTCTCGGACTATGTGGTCTACCAATGGGATGACAAGGGCAAATATCACCAGCTGTAAACGGCCGAACCTTGAAGTTGTAACCCTATGACCGACGGGCTCGCCGCTCTGGCGAGCCCGTTCCGCGATGACCTTTGGGCCGCGTCGGACTGCGTTGGCGGCCTTACCAGGCGAGACTGCTCATTATGGATGTATTCTTTTTGCAACAGCTGATCAACGGCCTGACCCTCGGTGCGGTATATGGCCTGATCGCCATCGGCTACACCATGGTTTACGGCATCATCGGCATGATCAACTTCGCCCACGGCGAGGTGTACATGATCTCCGCCTACCTGTGCGCCATCGGTTTGGCGCTGCTGTCGTTCTTCGGGCTGCACTCGTTCCCGCTGCTGATCCTCGGCACGCTGGTGTTCACCATCGTTATCACCGGGGTGTACGGCTGGGTGATCGAGCGCATCGCCTACAAGCCGCTGCGCAACTCCACCCGCCTGGCGCCGCTGATCTCCGCCATCGGCATGTCGTTAATCCTGCAAAACTACGCGCAGATCAGCCAAGGGCCACGCCAGCAGGGCATCCCGACGCTGCTGAGCGGCGTGTTCCGCCTGGAGTTCGACGGCGGCGTGGTGCAGATCACCTACACCAAGGTGTTTATCCTGGTGGCATCGCTGCTCGGCATGGCGATCCTCACCTACCTCATTCAGCGTACCCGGCTGGGGCGCATCTGCCGCGCCACTCAGCAGGATCGCAAAATGGCCTCGATTCTCGGCATCAATACCGATCGGGTGATCTCGCTGGTGTTCGTGATCGGCGCTGCCATGGCCGGGCTGGCCGGGGTGCTGATCACCATGAACTACGGCACCTTCGATTTTTACGTCGGCTTTATCATCGGCATCAAGGCCTTCACCGCCGCGGTGCTGGGCGGTATCGGCTCGCTGCCGGGCGCCATGCTGGGCGGGCTGCTGCTCGGGGTGGCGGAGGCGCAGTTCGCCGGCATGGTGAACTCGGATTACAAGGACGTGTTCTCCTTCGGGTTGCTGGTGGCGATCCTGATCTTCCGTCCGCAGGGCCTGCTTGGCCGGCCGCTGATCGCCAAGGTTTAAGGAGAACGTCATGTCGCAATCCGTGATCAACGGCGGGCTGGACGTTAAACGCAGCCTGCTGGACGCCGTCTTGGCCGGGCTGATCGCCCTGATCGTGTTCGGGCCGATCGTCGGCATCGTGCTGAACGGCTACAGCTTCAACGTCGAACCGCACCGGCTGGTGTGGATTATCGTCGCGGTGATGGCCGGACGGCTGCTGCTGAGCCTGTTCCTGCAAACCGCGCCGGGGCGCAGGGTGCTGGCGCGCTTCGACGGCGGCAACGACGGCGTCTACGTACGGCCGCTGGGCTATAAATCCAACCTGCGCTGGATCTTGCCGCTGATGGCGGCGATCGCGCTGCTGTTCCCGTTCGTCGCCACCAAATACCTGCTGACGGTGGCGATCCTCGGCCTGATCTACGTGCTGCTCGGCCTGGGGCTGAATATCGTGGTCGGGCTGGCGGGGCTGCTCGATCTGGGGTACGTGGCGTTTTACGCCATCGGCGCTTACGGGCTGGCGCTGGGCTATCAGTACCTCGGGCTGGGGTTTTGGGCGATGCTGCCGCTGGGGGCGCTGATGGCGGCGCTGGCCGGCGCGCTGCTGGGTTTCCCGGTGCTGCGCATGCACGGTGACTACCTGGCGATCGTCACGCTGGGGTTCGGCGAGATCATCCGGCTGGTGCTGAACAACTGGATGTCGCTCACCGGCGGGCCGAACGGCGTCTCGGTGCCGGCGCCGACGGTGTTCGGCCTGGAGTTCGGCCGGCGTGCCAAAGACGGCGGGGTGCCGATCCACGAGTTTCTCGGCATCGATTACAACCCCAACCTCAAGTTCATTTTCATCTACGCGGTGCTGTTTTTGGTGGTGCTGCTGGTGCTGTACATCAAGCACCGGCTGACGCGCATGCCGATCGGCCGCGCCTGGGAGGCGCTGCGCGAGGATGAGATCGCCTGCCGCTCTCTCGGGCTCAATCACGTACTGGTGAAGCTGTCGGCGTTTATGCTGGGCGCCTCCACCGCCGGGTTGGCGGGGGTGTTTTTCGCCACCTATCAGGGCTTCGTCAACCCGACCTCGTTCACCTTCTTCGAGTCGGCGCTGATCCTGGCGATCGTGGTGCTGGGCGGCATGGGCTCCACCCTCGGCGTGGTGCTGGCGGCCTTCGTGCTGACGGTGGCGCCGGAGCTGCTGCGCAGTTTCGCCGAATACCGGGTGCTGCTGTTCGGCGTGCTGATGGTGGCGATGATGATCTGGCGGCCGCGCGGGCTGGTGCGCATCAGCCGCGCCAGCTTCGCCGAACGCAAGGGGGTGGCGCCATGAGCGACGCCATTTTGCGGGTGGAGCACCTGATGATGCGCTTTGGCGGCATCAAGGCGCTGAACGACGTCAATCTGGAGGTGGAACGCGGCTCCATCACCGCCCTGATTGGCCCCAACGGCGCCGGCAAGACCACAGTGTTCAACTGCCTGACCGGCTTTTACCGCGCCAGCGGCGGTGCGATCCTGCTCAATACCCATAAGCGGCCGACCGACGTGATCCAGGTGCTGGGGCAGAAGTTTCGCGCCGGCGACTGGATACGCCCGAAGCGGCTCGGCTCGCGCCTCTATTACAAGATGTTCGGCGGCACCCACCTGGTCAACCGCGCCGGGCTGGCGCGCACTTTCCAGAATATCCGCCTGTTCCGCGAAATGTCGGTGGTGGAGAACCTGCTGGTGGCGCAGCACATGCAGAGCAACCGCAACCTGATCGCCGGGGTGCTGAACACGCCGGGCTACCGCCGGGCGGAGAGCGCCGCGCTGGATCACGCCTTCTACTGGCTGGAGGTGGTGGATCTGGTGGACTGCGCCAACCGGCTGGCGGGGGAAATGTCCTACGGCCAACAGCGGCGGCTGGAGATCGCGCGCGCCATGTGCACCGCGCCGGAGATGATCTGTCTCGACGAGCCGGCCGCCGGGCTGAACCCAGTGGAAACGGCGACGCTGAGCCGTATCATCCGCTTCCTGCGCCAGCATCACGGCATCACGGTGCTGCTGATCGAGCATGACATGGGCATGGTGATGGAGATCTCCGACCGGGTGATCGTGCTCGATCACGGCGACGTGATCGCCCGCGGCACGCCGCAGGAGATCCAGCACAACGAGGCGGTGATCGCCGCCTACCTGGGCGCGGACGAAGAGGAGCTGGCGGGATGAGCGAAGCGATGCTGGAATTTCGCGAAGTGGACGTGTTTTATGGGCCGATCCAGGCGCTGCGCAAGGTGTCGCTGCAGGTCAACGCCGGGGAGACGGTGGCGCTGATCGGCGCCAATGGCGCGGGCAAATCCACGCTGTTGATGTCAATCTTCGGCCAGCCGCGCATCGCCGGCGGGCAGATCCTGTTTGGCGGCGAGGACATCAGCCGCCGCTCCACGCACTACGTGGCGGCCGGCGGCATCGCGCAGGCGCCGGAAGGGCGGCGCATTTTCCCGGACATGAGCGTGGAGGAGAACCTGCTGATGGGCACCATCACCGTCGGCAACCGCTATCTGGCGGAGGATTTGCCGCGTATGTTCGAGCTGTTTCCGCGTCTCAAGGAGCGGCGCAACCAGCGGGCGATGACCCTGTCCGGCGGCGAGCAGCAGATGCTGGCGATCGCCCGCGCGCTGATGAGCCGGCCGAAGCTGCTGCTGTTGGACGAACCGAGCCTGGGGCTGGCGCCGATCGTGGTGCGGCAGATCTTCGGCGTGCTGCGCGAGCTGACCCGCAGCGGCATGACGCTGTTTCTGGTGGAGCAGAACGCCAACCACGCGCTGAAGCTGTCCGATCGCGGCTATGTGATGGTCAACGGCCAGATCCGCCTCACCGGCAGCGGACCGGAGCTGTTGAACGATCCGGCGGTGAGAAAGGCCTATCTGGGCGGTGGCTGAGCGCCGCCCTTTGGGCAGGGAGGCCCGCGTTCATCCCTCGGCGGCGCTTCGATCTTGATCATCGTAGCGTGAGCGGGCCGCCCTGAAGGCATCGGCGGAGGCGATAATCCACGACCAGAGTGGCAGCATGTTGAGCAGCATCTCTTCCCCCGCGTCGGTGATGGTGTAAACCACGCGGGGCAGCTTTTCCTGATAATCGCAGCGCGATATCAACCCGTCCCGCTCGAGATGGCGCAGCGTCCGCGTCAGCATTCTCTGCGTCACGCCCGCTAATTGGCGGCCTATCTCGCCGTGGCGCAGCGGCCCGTGGGTGCCCAGGATATGCAATACCCCCAGCGACCAACGGTTGCCCGCATGTGCGAGGATCTCACGCTTCAACCCTTCATCGTCGTTGCTCAATTCTTCACAGAACGCCTGCGAAAATTGCAGCAGCGCTTCCCGATCGTTCGTCATATTCCTCTCCGGTATCACGCGTGTACCTAATTGAACCCGTTTTTGTCAGCTGTCAGGATGGCGCAGTGTTAAGACAGGAGGCAAGAATGAAATCCACAAATCCATCCATCAATACCGTGCTGATACTCGGCGCCGGTGAACTGGGGCTGCCGGTATTGCGCGCGATGAGCCGGCAGGCCCGGTTACACCACGCTTTAAACATCAGCGTGCTGCTGCGGCCGGAGGCCGCCCGCGCCGTCACCGGCCCGCATCGCGCGCGGCGGGATGCGCTGACGCGGCTCGGCATCGCCGTGGTGGAAGGCGACCTGCAGCAAAACAGCGTGGATGAGCTGAGCGCGCTGCTGCGTGGCTTTGACGCGGTGATCAACTGCAGCGGCTTTGTCGGCGGGGCGGGCACGCAGATAAAGATCACCCAGGCCGTTTTGCAGGCGGGCGTGGCGCGTTATTTCCCGTGGCAGTTCGGCGTGGACTACGATGTTGTCGGCAAAGGCAGCGGGCAACAGGTGTGGGATGAACAGCTCGAGGTGCGCCACCTGCTGCGTGCGCAGAAGGCGACGGCGTGGGTGATTGTTTCCACGGGCATTTTCACCAGCTACCTGTTTGACTCGGGTTTTGGCGTGGTGGACGCGGCCACCAAAACGGTGCGCGCGCTGGGCGACTGGCGCTACGCGGTGACGCTGACCACCCCCGAGGACATTGGCCGGCTGACGGCCGCGATTTTTTTCCATCGGCCCGCGTTTCGCAACCAGGTGGTCTATATCGCCGGGGACACGCTGACCTACCGCGAGCTTGCCGATGTCATGCAGGCGCACTGGGGCGTTGAGGTCAACAGAGTCCTGTTGGACAACGAGCGGCTGCAGGAGGAGGTGCGGAACCATCCGCGTGACGTCGGCGCCAAATACCGGCTGGCTTTCGCCCGGCCCGACGGCGTGGCCTGGGATAAGGCGAAAACCTTCAATGCGCGCCAGGGCATAGCCACCACCACCGCCGAGCAGTGGCTGGCGCAGCAATGCCCGACCTCTCAGGACGGTTAGTCGCCTGAGCGCCGGACTCAGAAATGGCGCTGCATCCAGCGCACGTTCAGCCGCACCAGGGCGACGATGGCGCTGGAGAGCAGCCGCAGCCCGGCGGGCATGTCGCGGCGGCGGATGTCCAGCAGCAGCACGGTGCGCACCTGCGCGCTGTCGTTCCACACCTCGTGTTCGAAGGTATCGTCCCACAGCATGAACTCCCCCTCGTGCAGCCGGTATTCGCGGCCGTCCACTTTCAGCACCGCCGCCGGCACCCCGTCGGCGCGTTTAGGCATGTCCAGCACCAGATAGCCGCGCAGAATGCCGCGGAACGGCCCGCGGTGGGGCGGCACCTGTTTGCCGGGCGCCAGGAAGGAGAGCGAGGCGGACAGCACGTCCGGCGACGAGGCGATCAGCGCCGCCAGCGTCGGGCAGCGCGCCAGGTTGCGGGCGATCGGCTGGCCGTAGGCCTTCATGATGAACATGCGCCAGTCGCGCGCGTCGTTGGCGGAGATCGATTCCTGCTGGATCATGATCTCGTGAAAACGGGGAATATTGTGCAGATCGTGGGCGACGGTCAGCGCCTCTTCGCGGATCTGCCGCCATTGGGCGGTGAAACGCTCGGCGTCGGGGAACAGCGCGGCGCTGTCGAGCACCGGCTTGCCCTGAATGCGGCGATCGTAAACATTGCGCAATGCGAGCACGGACCAATCATAAATCGCGGACATAATGACCTCGCCTCAGAAAACGCCAAATGGACACTGCGCGCGGTTCTTCGGCGCGGCGCGTCGTCTGCGGCGGCCGGGGGGGAAGAGCGGCAGGAAAAATTGGTACGCTTCAAGAGATTAGCACAGCATTTGTGCAACCGTGTGTCTGCGAATGTGTCGAAATGCGGCGAAAAAAACCACACAATTAAAGTGTGACGCGTATCGCATTTAGCGGGCCGGTTGGTTAAAATATCGCGACTTGCCCGCACCTGTCCGGATTTTGTTTACCATGGAACACGCTGCCGTTTCGCGCTCAACCGCCTGGTTGCGCGTGGTTATCCTCGCCGTCTCGGCCTTTATCTTCAACACCACCGAATTTATTCCGGTTGGTCTGCTGAGCGACATTGCTGCCAGCTTCTCGATGCAAACCGAACAGGTCGGCCTGATCATCACCATCTACGCCTGGATCGTCGCCGCCGCCTCATTGGCGTGCATGCTGCTGACCAGCAAAATCGAGCGCCGCAAGCTGCTGATCGGCGTGTTCATGCTGTTTATCGCCAGCCACGTGCTGACCGCCGTGGCCTGGAACTTCACCACGCTGGTCATTTCGCGCGCCGGCGTGGCGCTGGCGCACTCGGTGTTCTGGTCGATCACCGCCTCGCTGGCGATCCGCGTGGCGCCGCCGGGCAAGAAAGCCCAGGCGCTGAGCCTGCTGGCGGGCGGCACCGCGCTGGCGATGGTGCTCGGGTTGCCGCTCGGGCGGGTGGTGGGGCAGCTGCTCGGCTGGCGCATGACCTTTATCGGCATCGCGGTGTGCGCCACCCTGGCGCTGGTGTTGCTGTGGCGCCTGCTGCCGGTGCTGAAAAGCGAGCACTCCGGTTCGCTGGCCAGCGTGCCGCTGCTGTTCAAACGCCCGGCGCTGCTGGCGCTGTATATGCTGACCGTCATCGTGGTGACGGCGCACTTCACCGCTTATAGCTACATCGAGCCGTTTATCCAGACCGTGGCCAGGCTGTCGGAGAACTTCACCACGCTGATGCTGCTGTTGTTCGGCGCCGCCGGCATCGTCGGCAGCCTGCTGTTCAGCCGTTACAGCGAGCGTTTTCCTTCCGGCTTCTTTATCGGCGCCATCGCGCTGCTGGTCTTGAGCCTGCTGCTGCTGCTGCCGGCCGCCGGCAGCGAAAGCCACCTGACGGTGCTGTGTATCTTCTGGGGCATGGCGATCATGGCCATCGGCCTGTCGATGCAGGCCAAAGTGCTGAGCCTGGCGCCGGACGCCACCGACGTGGCGATGGCGATCTTCTCCGGCCTGTACAACTTCGGCATCGGCAGCGGTGCGCTGCTGGGCAACCAGGTGAGCCTGCATCTTGGGATGGGCAACATCGGCTTCGTCGCCGCGCCGCTGGCGCTGATCGCCCTCGGTTGGTGCCTGCTGAGCGTCTACCGCAGCGAACGGCTGCAGCAGCACCCCAGCCGTTAAGCCGCCGATTCGGGATGCCGCTGCGGCATCCCGCGTTGCATTTTCCTGCTATAAAACAGGCTGCTGCAGCGTTTTATGCTTAACTTTTTTTCATAGTCTGCTAATTAAAAATTTAACTCCGACGCCGCTTCGCTAGCATAGAAAGTCATCAAAAATGTTAATGCGAGGTTAACGGTGAGTGACTCTGTAGCGGCGTCGCCGATCCATGCGCGGGATTTGGCGACCAGAATCGACGCCTTGCCCGCGTCGGCCGGTCTGTGGCGCTTTATCATTCTGCTGTCGCTGGGCGGCTTTTTCGAACTCTACGATCTGTTCCAGACCGGCTATATCAGCACCGGCCTTATCGCCGACGGCATTTTCCACACCGGCGCACAGGGCGTCTTCGGCGTGTCGGACCAGGCGGCCTTCGCCTCCGCCACCTTTCTTGGCCTGTTCGTCGGCGCCAGCTTGCTGAGCCCGTACGCCGATCGCTTCGGCCGCCGCGCCACCTTCATGTTCGCCCTGATCTGGTATGGCGTCTTCTCGCTGCTGCTGGCGTTTCAACAGCAGGCGGAATGGGTGATCTTTCTGCGCTTTCTGGTGGGCGTCGGGCTCGGCATTGAGCTGGTGACCATCGATACTTACCTGACGGAGTGGGTGCCCGCGCATCTGCGCACCCGGGCTTTCGCCTTCGCGTTCTTCGTGCAGTTCCTGTCGGTGCCGGCGGTGGCGCTGATGTCCTGGTGGTTGGTGCCGCAGACGATTTGGGGCCTGAGCGGTTGGCGCTACGTGGTGATCGCCGGCGCGCTGGCCTCGCTGGTGATCTGGCTGGTGCGCAAGGGGCTACCGGAGTCGCCGCGCTGGCTGGTGCAGCAGCGGCGCTATGCGCAGGCCCGGCAGGTGATGCGGGATATGGAGCGGCGCTGCGGCGTGGCGGCCGCGGACTTCCCGTCGCGCCCGGTGGATGATGCCGAGGGGGCGCCGCCGCGCGGCCGCTTTCGCGATATCTGGGCGCCGCAGTACCGCGATCGCACGCTGATGCTGGTGGTGATGAACTTCTTTCAGGCCATCGGCTTCTTCGGCTTCGGCAACTGGCTGCCGGCGCTGCTGTCGGGCAAGGGCGCTTCGGTCACCCACAGCCTGCTGTACGCTTTCTTCATCACGCTGGCCTACCCGCTGGGCTCGCTGCTGTGCAGCTTCTACGCCGACAAGATGGAGAACAAGTGGCAGATCGTGTTGTCTTGCCTGGTGACGGTGATCTTCGGTTCGCTGTTCGCGCTGCAGAACAACCCGCTGTGGCTGATCCTGTGCGGCTTCTTCATCACCTGGTCCAACGCCTGGCTGACCTACAGCTACCACTCGTATCAATCCGAGATTTTCCCGACCCACATCCGCGCCCGCGCCGTCGGTTTCTGCTACTCCTTCAGCCGGCTGTCGACGGTGTTCAGCAGCATCATCATCGGCATTATCTTGCAGTACGGCGGCTCGCTGGGGGTGATCGCGTTTATCGTCGCCAGCATGCTGATCGTGATGCTGGTGATTGGGCTGTTCGGCCCGAAAACGCGCGGCATCGATCTGGAAAACATCTGACGTTTAACGCCGGCGGCGACGCCGGCCTCTTCAGCAAAAAAACTCGCGATCATGCGAAAATTATTCCGTTATCACTGCCTTTGCGCCTGCCGTACTGTTACCCGGTACAAAATCCAATTCAATACCGAGCGGGGAACACGTCATGAGCATCCTCACCGCGCCCGATGGCGCGCGCATTTTCTATAAGGATTGGGGCCGCGGCCAGCCGATCCTGTTCTCCCACGGTTGGCCGCTGTCCGCCGACGCCTGGGACAACCAGCTGCTGTTTTTCGGCCAGAGCGGATTCCGGGTGATCGCCCACGATCGCCGCGGCCACGGCCGTTCGGATCAGACCTGGCACGGCAACGATATCAACCAATACGCCGACGATCTGGCTCTGCTGATTGAAACGCTGGATCTGCGCGATCTGATCCTGGTCGGCCACGCCATCGGCGGCGGTGAAGTGGCACGCTACATCGGCCGTCACGGCAGCGATCGGGTGGCGAAGGTGGTGCTGGTGGGCGCCGTGCCGCCGCTGATGCTGCAAACGCCGGCCAACCCGGAAGGTGTGCCCATGGCGGCCTTCGACGGCATTCGCAGCGGCGTGGCGGGCAACCGCTCGCAGTTCTTCAAAGATCTGGCGGTGCCGTTCTATGGCTTCCACTGCGACGAGGTGGAGAGCAATGCGGGGCTGATCGACCACTTCTGGCTGATGGCCATGCAGGGCGGCGTGAAAGGGCAGTACGACGGCGTGAGCGCGTTCTCCGAAGTGGATTACACCGCCGATCTGCTGGCGATCGACAAGCCGACGCTGCTGGTGCATGGCGACGCCGATCAGATCGTGCCGATCGGCGCCTCGGCGCTGAAAGCCGCTAAGCTTATGCAACAGGCGGAGCTGAACGTTTACGCCGGCGGCGCTCACGGCTTGGCGCAGGTCGATCCCGATCGCTTCAACGCCGATCTGCTGGCCTTTATCCAGAATTCGCCGTTCTAAGGGGGCGCGATGAACCTGACTGTTATCGCCGCCCGCTGCGCGCAGCGGCTGCATGCACCCGCGGTGCGCTGGCTGCTGCTGCTCGCGATTTGCGCCGCCTACATCCAGGGCGGGTTGGTCAAGGCGCTGAACGTCGAAGGCGCGGTTGCCGAGATGACCCACTTCGGTTTGCAGCCGGCGGCGCTGTTCGCCGCGCTGGTGACGCTGCTGGAACTGGCGGCGTCGGCGCTGATCCTGAGCGGCTTTTATCGCTGGCTCGGCGCGTTGGCGCTGGCCGGTTTTACCCTGATGGCGACGCTGATGGCCAATCCGTTCTGGCAGTTCGACGGGGCGGAACGCGGCCAGATGATGAATGGATTTTTTGAACACCTTGGGCTGGCCGGCGCGCTGTTGCTGGTGGCATTTAACGATTTGAAGGAGCGAACGGATGGCTGAACAGACGGAAAACAAGGCGGCGGCGGGCGGCTTCGCGCCGCTGAAAATCCCATTATTTGCGGTGCTGTGGGGCGCCACGGTGCTCGGCAACGTCGGTAGCTTTATGCGCGACGTCGCCAGCTCGTGGCTGATCACCGATCTGTCGAGCAACCCCTCGGCGGTGGCGCTGATGCAGACCGCCGCCACGCTGCCGGTATTCCTGCTGGCGATCCCGGCCGGGGTATTGTCGGACATCCTCGATCGGCGGCGCTTTCTGATCTTCGTGCAAATTCTGCTGGCCTGCGTCAGCGGCAGCCTGTTGCTGCTGTCGCAAACCGGCGCGTTGACGGTGGAATACCTGCTGGCGCTGACCTTCGTCGGCGGCATCGGCGCGGCGCTGATGGGGCCGACCTGGCAGGCGATCGTGCCGGAGCTGGTGCCGCGCACCGAGCTGAAAAACGCCGTGGCGCTGAACTCGCTCGGCATCAACATCGCCCGCTCCATCGGCCCGGCGGCCGGCGGCCTGCTGCTGGCCAGCTTCGGCGCCGGCGCGGCTTACGGCGCGGACGTGATGAGCTATGTGCTGGTGATCGCGGCGCTGCTGTGGTGGAAGCGGCCGAAGGTTGAGGACAGCGGCCTGTCGGAACATTTCTTCGGCGCCTTCCGCGCCGGCCTGCGCTATGCCCGTTCCAGCCGCGAGCTGCACGTGGTGCTGCTGCGGGCGGCGGTGTTCTTCGCTTTCTCCAGCTCGGTCTGGGCGCTGCTGCCGCTGGTGGCGCGCCGCATGCTGGGCGGCAGCGCCGGTTTTTACGGCGTTTTGCTGGGGGCGGTAGGCGCCGGGGCGATCCTCGGCGCGATCGCGCTGCCGCGCCTGCGTCAGCGGCTGAATGCCGACGGGCTGGTGTTGCTGGCGGCGGTGCTGACCGCCGTGGTGATGGCGGCTCTGTCGCTGGCGCCGCCGCAGTGGTTGGCGGTGGTGCTGTTGTTGGTGCTGGGCGCCGGCTGGATTATCGCGCTGACCACGCTCAACGGCGCGGCGCAGGGCGTGCTGCCCAACTGGGTGCGCGGCCGCGGCCTGGCCATCTACCTGATGGTGTTCAACGGCGCGATGGCGGCGGGCAGCCTGCTGTGGGGGCTGGTGGCGCAGGAGCTGGGCGTGGCCGCCACGCTGCTGGTCGGCGGCGTCGGCCTGCTGGCGGCGGGGCTGCTGTTCCACCGCCTGCGTCTGCCGACCGGCGAAGCCGATCTGCAGCCGTCGAACCATTGGCCGGAGCCGTTGGTCAACACGCCGGTCGAGAACGATCGCGGCCCGGTAATGATTCAGGTGGAGTACCGCATCCGCGAACAGGATCGGCCGCAGTTCTTGCGCACGCTGTTGATGCTGGAGCACGCGCGTCGCCGCGATGGCGCTTACGCCTGGGGCATCACCGAGCACACCGGCGATCCGGAATGCATCATGGAGTGGTTCCTGGTGGAGTCCTGGGCAGAGCACCTGCGCCAGCACCAGCGGGTGTCGCACGCCGACGCCGATCTGCAGCAGGAGGCGCTGCGCTTCCATATCGGGCCGGAGAAACCGGTGGTGCATCACTTCCTGTCGCTGGACAGGCGGCAGGTGAAGCACTAACTGCACGGCCAGGCGGTGAGAAGGTGCTATGCTTTTGGTCGGTTCGGCGGCGCGGCCGCCGTAAGACGAATGTAGTCAGCACAGGGAGACACATTGATGACGGCACCTTCTGCTTTTGCCCGCGAACTTGGGCTGCGCTATCCGATCGTTCAGGGGCCGATGAACGGCGCGTCGCCGCCGGCGTTGGCGGTAGCGGTGAGCAATGCCGGGGCGCTGGGCTCGTGCGCGGCGGCGCTGTTTTCACCGGCGGTGATCCTCGAACGGGTGCAGCAGATCCGCGCGCAGACCGCCGCGCCGTTCAACATCAATCTGTTTCTGCTCGATGAGCAGCACCCGGATCTCGCCGAGCTGAAGCGCGCCCAGCACCTGTTGCGGCCGTTCCGCGAAGCGCTGGGGCTGAGCGAGCCGCCGATTCCCACTCAATTCGCCGAAAACAACCGTGACCAGATCGCGGCCTTGCTGGAGGCGGCGCCGCCGGTGGCCAGTTTCACCTTCGGCGTGCTGCCGCGCGCCACGGTCACGCAGTTCAAGAAGGCCGGCTCGCGGGTGATCGGCACCGCTACCACGGTGGCGGAAGCCCGCGCCTGGGAAGAGGCGGGCGCCGACTTCGTTTGCGTCTCGGGCTCGGAGGCGGGCGGCCACCGCCCGACCTTCCTCGGCGACATCGAACAATCCTGCGTCGGCCTGATGGCCCTGCTGCCGCAGGTAGTGGCGGCGGTGAAGATCCCGGTGATCGCCGCGGGCGGCATCATGAACGGGCGCGGCATCGCGGCGGCGCGCTTGCTGGGCGCGCAGGCGGCGCAGCTGGGCACCGCGTTCCTGTGCTGCCCGGAGTCGGGCATCGCCGAAGCCTGGCGGGCGGCGCTGAGCAACGCCGGTGATGACAGCACGCGCCTGACGCGCGCCTTCAGCGGCCGCCCGGCGCGCGGCATCGTCAATGATTTCATGCGCCAGATGCGCGTGGAAGAGGCGCAGATCCTGCCTTATCCGGTGCAGAATGTGCTCACCGGCGATATTCGCCAGGCGGCGGCCAAGGCCGGTCGCGGAGAGTTTATGTCGCTGTGGGCCGGGCAGGGCGTGGGCCTGGCGCGGCCGATGCCGGCGGCGGAGCTGGTCGCCACCCTGGCGGCGGAGCTGGAAGCGGTGTGAGCTCGTCTGCGCGATTTACTGCTTTGGCGATGTGGGAACCGCGCAAAAAACGCCAGCGGCAGGCCTGAAAAGAGATGAACAGTCCGGCGTTCGCGCCGGACTGCGAGTTTGTCTTGGCTAGACGAGAATATCGGCGGAAGCGTCGACCTGCCCAACGATTTTAACCAGAAAATCAGGCTGGTTATGACCGGAGAGATTGATCGCCAGATCGGTCACATTCTGCTGCGAATCATAATTCAGCGCCGCTTCATACAGCGAGCCGCTTAAGCTATCGACGAAGTGCAACTCGCCCCCCTCGGCTTTAACCGTCTGGTTGATCCACGACAGATCGATTTTATCCACTGCTGTCTGGAAATCGCGGATCCAGTCCGGTGCGGCGGCTTGGCTGTCGCCGGCTGCACTGAAGACGAAGGTGTCGGCGCCTGCATTGCCCCAGAGCTGATCGGCGCCGCCGGCACCGTAAATGATATCGTTGCCTGCGCCGCCTTTGAGCGTATTGTTCAGTGCGTTGCCCACTAAGATATCGGCGCCGCTGCCGCCGATGATGTTTTCAATCTGCGCGCCGTAGGCGACGGCGATATTCGCCTTCAATCCGCCCACATCTGAGAATGCGCCTTCGTTAATGTTGATGCGCTGATCCTGGCTGTAGCCTGAAAAATCCAGCGTGTCGTTGCCGCCGGCATCCCAGATAGCCGCCACGATTTTGTCCGTGGACGCCTTAACGCTCAAAAAGTCTCTGTCGGTATTCGAGTTGAAACCATAGGTGGTATCGCCGGTGCGCGTGGTGGTATTCGCGCCGTACAGTTTCTGTATGGCGGTAATATCATCCAGCTGCGGCCCCGATGGCCAAACGCCTTTATAGTCGGCACCGGTGTTTTGTTCACTAAAATAGCTCATCAAAGAATATTGATGGTCGTCCTCATAATATTTCGCCGAGTTGGTGTAGGTGGGGTAAGTCGCGTTGGAAGCATCGTAGTTCCCTGGGTGCGAGAGTCCCAGCGCATGCCCTATTTCGTGGGTCAGCGTATCCCTGGCATAGTTATTGGTTTGTGGGTTAGAGGCGTCGTAGCCATTGTTACCGCTGATCCAAATGGTGCTTTTGAGATCGTTTTGCGTACTTTCATAAGAGGTGTAATTGCCCCCGCTGGCCGCTTTATAAAAACCAAATTTTATATCTGCATTTTTCACATCGTTGCCTGTGACTTCGGTAAACGTGACGTTGGCGACGTCTGACCAGGACTGCAATGAAAGCTTGGTTTGGGCCTGTTGGGCGGCGTTAAGCTGTGCGGATCCTGGCTTATCGCTGTCGGTATACACGGGGAAAGAGTAGGTTATTGTTGCCGCATGGTCAGTCACGCCTTTGCCATTGGCGGAATAATGGCTCCTCAGCAACAGATCTGAAACCTCCTCTGTGGCGTATGACGGTTTGCTGCTCCCTGCGTGATCGCCTCTTTCATAATCGGTTAAATAATCTGAGATTTTATCGGTCGCTAATGACATATCAAACTCCTTTGGACGTTGACAATATTGCACCTAACGCTCTATATGCTCGTACACAGGTTTGAAAATAGGGGGTAATTAGTGGGTTATCATTAGATTGCCTCCTTGGTCTGGCTTGAATATCGCACTCAAGCGGGATATGTCCTTATCATTAATCACGGTGAGGAATTAATGGCGCGCAATGGTTGGCTGAAAGCAGTATAGGCATAATTATTTTATTAATGAGTTATTCTTATATGAATCTTTTACATAAGATATGCGTAAAAGGCGTTCTTAAATGACCAGGTGGAATTAAACCTTTATTTAATATTACTCTGTAATTGGCTCGCGAAGTTTAGGTGGCTGATATATCTTTTTGCTTTTCTTTAACTTTTATCTTTGAATAGCGGCGAGTGGCCGCCATTGCCGCAATGCATAGAGGTGGCTACTCGCCGGCGAACGTCATTATTGAGTTCGGGATTATTAAGGGCACCCGCGTACACCGATTAACTTGCCTGATACTTAAAAACGGTAGGTGCCCTGCGCCAGCACGAAATTCATGTTTTTCAGCCCGGCATGCTGCTGCAGGCTGTGGCCGACGTCGAAGTAGACATAGGCCACCTTGAACTGAAGATCGCTTCTCGGCGTCCAGGTGGTTTCGACCTGGTACTGATTGCCGATAAAGCGCGAGCCCTGCGTACTGCCTTTCACCGGGCGCATCGGCCCGAGGTAGAAGGCATCCTCGCGGCGTTGCCGCCATAACGCGTCCCAACTGAAATCGATGGACAGGGTTTGCCACGGCGTAATCGTGACCGAAGGATGGATGGCGATCAGGTTAGCCGGCGCCACCAGCCCGTTCTCGGTCAGGTAGGGCAGCTTGGGGTACATGGCGTTGAAGGTGTTGAGCTGCCCATCGTGACCGTTTTTATCGCCGCTGGCGATGCCAATTTTGCCGCCAAAGCGCGGCTGCCAGCGCCAGTCGCTCACCGTATACCCGGCGTGCGCCGACGCCGACCAGGCGCGGATGTCGCGCTGTTCTGCGCTGCCGAACTGCCAGGCGGCCTCGTTGTCCCAGTCGAATCCCTGCGCTGCGCCGAAAATGCGCGCGCCGACGGTATAGCGCCGCTCTTGCCCGCTGAGCTGCGCGTAGTGGGCATCGCTATCCTCAAAGCCGAAGGTGTAGAGATCGAGCGAGGAAGCCAGCGCGGCCAGCGGCGTGGTGCCGTACAGCCCCCACACCTTTTGGCTGTTGTCGGTATCGTCGTCGAAACTGCCGGTTTTGAGGGTGACGGGGTGGCCGATAAAGGCGTCGAGGCGGTTTTTATCCTTGGCCCAGCTGGCGCGGACGGCGTCGAAAGCGCGGCGCACGTTGGGGCCGTCGCGGGTGCCCATCAGGTGCAGCGAACCCAGCGCAATCTCCTGGCGGCCGACTCGCAGGGTGCCGAGGCCGTAGGCGGTGGGCAGTTTTAAGTCCACATAGCCCTGGCCGAGATAGGCATGATCTTCGTCGGTCGGCTTGCGCCCGCGATCGCGCGGCGTGGCCAGTGACGATCCCAACTGAACATAGGCGCCAAAGTTGTCGCCGTAGTCGAGGCGCGCGCCAATCAGCAGGCGCTGCATGAAGGTGTCGTCGCGTCCGCCGCTCAGATCGCGTTGATCCGTCCATTCATAGCGCTCGCGCAGTGAACCGTCGAAAGACAGGGTGGCCGCATCGCCCAGGGGGATATTTTTCCAGGGAGACGCGGCGGGCTCCGCCGCCAGGGCGGGGAGCGTGGAGAACAGCAACAGTGCGGGAAGCGTGCGTTTCATCATGGATATCCGAAGAAAAAAGCGCGCCGCAGCGCGCCTTGGGTTTATTTAGCCGTCTGGTGAATTTCGGCGATGTAGCCGCCGGGGAAACGCACCAGCGCCGAGGCGCGCCGCTCCGCCGCCGTCGAGCGCCACAGCACCTGCGCGCCGCTGGCCGTCGCTTTGGCCAGCGTGGCCGGCAGATCGTCGACGCCATAGCCGGTGCGCTCATGGCCGAACGGATAAGGCAGATGCCCGTCGGTGACGAAAATGCGCGTTTTGCCGAAGTGGGAGTCCAGCGCGATCTGGCGGATCTTGCCGTTGTCGCTGCGACCGATCGCCGTATCGCTGACCAGTTCGTCGCTCACGACCTTGCCGTGCGAGAACGCCTGGTAGCTTTTCAGGAAATCGTCGACGCGGTAGGCGGAGAGATACAGGCGGTTTTCCGGCACGCTCAGCAGCGGCTTATAGTTGGGCGCCTTGGTGTGCCAATAGAGCTGCATGTTGACGCCGCCGGGCCACTGGATCACTGCGTCGCGGCCGATCGGATCGTCGAAAGGCGCAACCTGCACATCGGCGCCGGCGGCCCTGGCCTGGCGGATGGCGGCGTCCATATCCCTGACCAGGAAACCGTTGCGCTCGGTGCCGAACGGGTGCGGGATCGGCGTTTTGAAATCGAACACCGAGAAGCTGCCGGCCGGCGTCAGTATCAGCTGGGAGTAAGTTTCGCTCGGCGTGGGCGTGACGTTGACCAGCACGCGTTCGGTGCGGGTGCCGCCGAAGGTTTTCAGGATGCTGTCGACAAAGGCATCCATCTTGCCGCGTTCGACGTAGACGTGGGTGGTGTCATATTGCGGCCCCACGGCGAGAGACGCCGTATCGGCCGCCCAGGACATCGCCGGGAGCAGCAGCGCAAGGGCCGATATCCTCAGCCGACGAGAAGAAATACCGATAATATGTTGCATGATGACCTCCAGGTCGCGGTTATTTTCCTGAGTAAAGTGTGATTTCCTATGACCTTTCCCGGCGGTTGAAAAATAAAAAAGAAAAGCGCAGCGCGCGGGGTGAAGCATTAAAGAAGGGCGAGCGTCTGGCGCCCAGGAAAATATCACCCAGGTGCAGAACCTCTTTTTTTATTGGCATAAAAACGGTGAGCGCCTTTGGCGGCCGCGCCCGCAGCCGCTAAGGGGCGGCGATGAGAATAAGGCCCGCCTTGGCGCATGTTGAGGCGAATCGATAATAATCCATAACGGTCTTCTCCTGGATAGGATATATCGCATTAGCCAGCTGAGTTTACGGTCTTCATTGCCGTCTAAATATAAATACAGCATTAAAAGAATTGCTGCCCATCAAATTTTTATATGACTTGTTGAGTAAATACGAATAAGCGGGTAAAGAGAATATCGCGGCGCCAGCCATGGCTCGCCGAAGCAGGCCGTTGAGGGGGCTTACGCCAGGTTTGGGCGATCGTCGTAAGGGTTATTGATGTTCTTAGCGGGAAGGAACAGCGCGAAGATCAGCATTACATAGGGTGTGAAGCAGAACCATGTCAGGCACCAACCACCGGAGTAACCCGCATCATGCAAACGGCGCACATTGGCCGCTAGCATAGGCAGCAAAAACGCCGCAAGCGCGAAAATGGAAATCTCATTCATCTTGCTGGCGATAACGGCGAGATAAAGCAGAAACCAAACGTGCTGGCACAAAAGCAGCATTGAGTAAGGCCCACGGCTTTCGCGGCCTGAGTAAGTGAAGGTCTTTTTGTAACTGCTGAAGAGCGGGTGAGCGCTGTCCGATGTCTTTATCATGCCATCTCCTTGGCTGCGGTTAGCCAACGTCAGCACGAGATTGCGATAAAGATATGCATCAATGATTAAAAAGCCCGCCGACTTACCGTGGCGGGCTTTGTGCTGTCGCTTAGTTAGGCCAGATCGAAACGATCGAGGTTCATCACTTTGTTCCAGGCGGCGACGAAGTCGTGGACGAACTTCTCCTGCGCGTCGGCGCTGCCGTAGACTTCGGCCAGCGCGCGCAGCTGCGCGTGCGAACCGAACACCAGATCGACGCGGGTGCCGGTCCACTTGACCGCGCCGCTGCGGCGATCGCGCCCTTCGAACAGGCCGTCTTCACCGACCGGGTGCCAGGTGGTGCCCATGTCGAGCAGGTTGACGAAGAAGTCGTTGGTCAGCGCCTGCGGCCGCTGGGTGAACACGCCGTGCTGCGTGCCGCCGACGTTGGCGCCGAGCACCCGCAGCCCGCCGACCAGCACCGTCATTTCCGGCGCGGTCAGGGTCAGCAGCTGCGCCTTGTCGACCAGCAGCGTTTCGGCCGGCACGCGGTATTTGCCCTTCAGGAAGTTGCGGAAACCGTCGGCGAGCGGCTCCATCGCCTCGAAAGAGTCCACGTCGGTCTGTTCCTGCGAAGCGTCCATCCGGCCCGGCGCGAACGGCACCGTCAGGGTCAAGCCGGCGTGCTTCGCCGCCTGTTCCACGCCCGCGGCGCCGGCCAGCACGATCAGATCCGCCAGCGAGACGCGCTTACCGCCGGTCTGCGCATCGTTGAAGGCGCGTTGGATGCTTTCCAGCTTGGCCAGCGTCGCGGCGAGCTGCGCAGGCTGATTGACCGCCCAGTCTTTTTGCGGCGCCAGGCGAATGCGCGCACCGTTGGCACCGCCGCGTTTGTCGGAACCGCGGAAGCTCGAAGCGGAAGCCCAGGCGGTGGAGACCAGCGCCGACACCGGCAGGCCGGAAGCCAGCACGGCGTTTTTCAGCGCGGCGATGTCCTGCTCGTCGATCAGCGGATGATCGACCGCCGGGATCGGATCCTGCCAAATCAGCTCTTCCTGCGGCACTTCCGGGCCGAGGTAGCGAGGGCGCGGCCCCATATCGCGGTGGGTCAGCTTGAACCAGGCGCGGGCGAAGGCGTCGGCCAGCTCTTCCGGGTGCTCATAGAAGCGGCGCGAAATCTTCTCGTAGGCCGGATCGAAGCGCAGCGACAGGTCGGTGGTCAGCATGGTCGGGCGGCGTTTTTTGTTCGGATCGAAGGCGTCGGGAATGGTTTCACCGATGTCTTTTGCTACCCACTGATGCGCGCCGGCCGGGCTTTGGCTCAGCTCCCATTCGTATTCGAACAGGTGGCGGAAGAAGTCGTGGTTCCACTGGGTTGGGGTGGTGGTCCAGGTGACTTCCAGGCCGCTGGTGATGGCGTCTTTGCCAACGCCGGTGCCGAAGGTGCTGTGCCAGCCGAGGCCCTGCGACTCCAGCCCGGCCGCTTCCGGATCGGCGCCGACGTTAGACGCCGGGCCGGCGCCGTGGGTCTTGCCGAAGGTGTGGCCGCCGGCGATCAGCGCCACGGTTTCTTCGTCGTTCATCGCCATGCGGGCGAAGGTTTCACGGATGTCGCGCGCGGCGGCCACCGGATCGGGGTTGCCGTCCGGGCCTTCCGGGTTGACGTAGATCAGGCCCATCTGCACCGCCGCCAGCGGGTCTTCCAGGTCACGGTCGCCCGAGTAACGGCTGTTTGGCCCGCCGCTCAGTTCTAGCCAGATCTTCTCCGAACCCCAGTAGACGTCGTCCGGCTCCCAGGTGTCGGCGCGGCCGCCGGCGTAGCCGAAGGTTTTGAAGCCCATCGATTCCAGCGCCACGTTGCCGGTCAGGATAATCAGGTCGGCCCAGGAGATGTTGCGGCCGTATTTCTGTTTGATTGGCCACAGCAGGCGGCGCGCCTTGTCGAGGCTGACGTTGTCCGGCCAGCTGTTGAGCGGGGCGAAGCGCTGCTGGCCTTCGCCCGCGCCGCCGCGGCCGTCGCCGATGCGGTAGGTGCCGGCGCTGTGCCAGGCCATGCGGATGAACAGGCCGCCGTAGTGGCCGAAGTCCGCCGGCCACCATGCCTGCGAGTCGGTCATCAGGGCGTGCAGATCCTGTTTGACCGCCGCCAGGTCGAGGCTGTTGAAGGCATCGGCGTAGTTGAAGTCTTTATCCATCGGATCGGACAGGGGGGAGTGCTGATGCAGCGGTTTCAGGCTGAGCTGATTAGGCCACCAATCCTGATTGGTGGGGCCGTCTTGCGGTGCGGGCTGCTTGCCGCCCGAAAACGGGCATTTGCTTTCAGTTGTCATGATGCGCTCTCTGCTTCCGTAAAGGTGCTCCAGCCGCCGGGCGTGGAGCGGTTAACAAGGCATGCGGGTCAGGCTTGCGTCGGGTGTTGCGCTAAATGACTGAACTCAATGAAATCACATCGCCTTGGCCGCTAACGGGCACAGGGCGACTCATGGCTAAGCTTAGTCAGCGGCGGCGGAGAGATAAAATAGGAATGATTGAATACTGTGATAGCTTGCGGCGATTCATGGCTGTGTTATCGATAGCTAGCACGCCGCCTTATCGGCGCCGCAGCATCACCTTGAGCACCGTGTCCGCCAGCTTGCCGAACGGTGCGCGCAGCAGATCGGTGAAGTGCCAGCGGCTTTGGATGAAGACGCCCTTGGCGTGGCTCAGCGCCCGGAATCCTTCGATGCCGTGATAGGCCCCCATACCGCTGGGGCCGATGCCGCCGAACGGCAGATCGTCCTGGGCAAAATGCAGCAGGGTGGCGTTGACGCTGACGTTGCCGGAGGTGGTGCGCGTCAGCAGCCTGTCCTGCAGGGGGCCGCCTGGGCCAAAGTAGTACAGCGCCAGCGGGCGCGGTCCGGCGTTGATAACGTCGATCGCTTCATCAAAGGCGGCGTAGGTGCGTATCGGCAGCAGCGGCCCGAAGATCTCCTCTTGCATGATTCGGCTGTCGTCGGGGGCGCTGACGATCAGCGTGGGGGCGAGGGTTTTCGGCCGTTCCGCCGCCGAGTCCGGGCGGTGGCCCACCGGAACGATCCGCGCGCCCCGCGCCTGGGCGTCGGTGAGCAGATCCTGCAAACGGTGGTAGTGCCTGTCGTTGATGATGGCGCCGTAGTCATGGCTCGTCGGCCCGTCGGGGTAAAACGCTTTGACCGCCGCGTCGTAGAGCGCGATAAAGTTTTCCACATCGTCCTGATGGATCAACAGGTAATCGGGTGCGATGCAGGTTTGGCCCGCGTTCGACAGCTTGCCGAACGCCAGGCTGTTAACGGTTCTGGCGGTGAGCGCGCCGGGCGCCACGACGGCGGGGCTTTTGCCGCCCAGCTCGAGCGTCAAGGGCACCAGATTTTTACCGGCCGCCTGCATGATCTGGCGGCCGATCGCCGTGCTGCCGGTGAACACCAGGTGATCGAACGCCAGCGTGCTGAACCCGGCCCCGACGTCCGGCCCGCCGGTCACCACCGCGACCTCATCGGCGGGAAACAGCGCCGCCAGCATCGTTTCGATGAGTTGGCTGGTGCGCGGCGTGAGCTCCGAAGGTTTCAGCATCACGCGGTTGCCGGCGGCCAGGGCGGTGGCCAGCGGGATGAAGGTCAACGAAAACGGGTAGTTCCACGGCGCCATGACGCCAATCACGCCTTTAGGTTGGTATTGCACATAGGCGCGCCCGGCCTGGTACGGCAGGGCGACGTGGCGGCGTTCCGGCTGCATAAAGCGCTTCAGGTGGCGCAGCAGATAATCGATCGCCTGCACGGTGACCAGGATCTCCAGGATGTCGGTTTCGTAAGGCGAGCGGTGGCCGAAGTCTGCGCTGACGGCCGCCGTCAGCGCGCCGCGCTCGGCCAAAATGGCGCTCCGCAGGCGGCGCAGGGCGGTTTTGCGCTGAGCGATCGTCGGTGCGCCGTCGCGCAGGAAGGCATGACGTTGGGCGGCAAGCCGTTGCTCCAGCGTCATGAGGATGTCATCTCCCTGCACTTGAATTCTCCTGATGCCGAGTGAAAGCGGGAATGCGGTTTGCCTAACCCGGTTTGACCTTAAAGTGAGCTTTAAACCTATACTCGTTAAACGATCAACGCAAGATCGTCGGCCAACCGGGATGAGGGAGCCAGAGATCCCGGCGCCGCGCGCAGTATATACCTTCTTTTTTAACCATAGTGTAAATGGGAGAAACAACATGGGTTACGTAACGACCAGCGATGGCGTCGAGATTTTCTATAAGGATTGGGGCCCCAAAAACGGCAAGGTTATCTACTTCCACCACGGCTGGCCGTTGTCCAGCGATGACTGGGATGCCCAGATGCTGTTCTTCGTGAACAAAGGATTCCGGGTCGTCGCGCACGATCGCCGCGGCCACGGCCGCTCCAGCCAGGTGTCGGAAGGGCACGACATGGACCACTACGCCGATGATGTCGCCGCGGTGGTAAAACACCTGGGCGTGCAGGGCGCGATGCACGTGGGCCACTCGACGGGCGGCGGCGAGGTGGTGCGCTATATCGTGCGCCACGGCGAGGACAAGGTGTCCAAAGCGGTGCTGATCAGCGCGGTGCCGCCGCTGATGGTAAAAACCGACGCCAATCCGCAGGGTACCCCCAAAGCGGTGTTCGATGATTTCCAGGCGCAGCTGGCCGCCAACCGGGCGCAGTTCTATTACGACGTGCCGGCCGGCCCGTTCTACGGCTATAACCGCCCGGGCGCCAAACCGTCTGAGGCGATCATCTGGAACTGGTGGCGCCAGGGCATGATGGGCGGCGCCAAGGCGCACTACGACGGCATCGTCGCCTTCTCGCAGACCGATTTCACCGAGGATCTCAAGAAGATCGCCATTCCGGTGCTGGTGATCCACGGCGACGACGACCAGGTGGTGCCTTATCAGGACTCCGGCGTGCTGTCGGCCAAGCTGGTGCAAAACGGCACGCTCCATACCTATAAGGGCGCGCCGCACGGCATCCCGACCACCCATGCCGATCAGGTCAACGCCGATCTGCTGGCGTTCGTGAACAGTTAAAGACTCAACGCTCGCGAGCCTCGCCCCTTACCGGGCGGGGCTTTTTATTGGCTGCGGGCGAGCGGATCACCAATGATAGCTGATGCCCATATCGAGCTTGTCTGACGCATCGACGCCGGGCGCGTGCTGCGAAAGGTTATTGAATTCATAGTTAATGAACACCTGCATATTGCCGTTGAGCAACCAGGTGACCCCCAACTCCTCATAGTTCAATAAGTCCGTGTTCCGGCCTGCTCGGGCCTGTATCAAACGGGTGTAGCCGATGTTGGGTTGGATATGGTCCGTCAGCCGATATTTGGCGAGCGCTTCGTAACTTGACGCCGAACCGCGGTTAGCGGTTTGTTGCGGGCTGATGGCGTTGTCGCTTTGGGTGAACACGGCTGCAAGATAGATTTTTTTCGACGCATAGAGAACCCCTTCGGCCAGCGTGTCGATGCGCCGGCGATAACCGGCGGCGTGTTGCTGCCGCTGCGTGGTTTGAGACGCCGAGGCGGCGGCGATGAGGCTGAGCGTCGGCGTCAGCGCATAACGGAACGAGGCGCCGAATCCGTTGCCGTTTTGTTTGCCCGGTGCTTGCCGTTCGTCGCCGTCTTTGAACTGGTATTGCAGCGCGATGGCGGCGCGCCGCTGAAACAGGCTGAAAGGTTGGCGGTAAGTGAGCAGGTTATGCGCCCGGCCGCGCATAAAGTTGTCGATGTAGTTGTAGGCCATCTCTCTAAACAGCGGAGAGCGATCGGTCAGGGCGGTCACATCATAAAGCACGCCCCAGTTGCGGCCGATATCGAGGCTGCCCAGGGCGGCGTTTTGCACGCCGATATAGGCGAGCCGGGTGCTGTTGCGCGTCGCGTCGGCGAAGCTGACGGTATATTCCCAGTGGGCGTAGGCCCGCCAGCGCGGCGCGATCTTTTTTTTGCCTATCAGGCCGAAATAGAGGTAGCTGCGGTCGCCGTCGTCGCGTTCGTTGTGGCCGCTGTAGCGTCTGGCGATAATCGTGCCGTAGAAATTCAGGCTGTTTTGCTGCGATCCCGTCAACGACACGGCGAAGGCGCCGCGCGGTAACAAGGCCAGCAGGGGGAAAAGCATGCCCGCCGAAAAATAACGAGGATTGCGTTTTATCATGATGGCACCGTCCCTGTGCGCGGCAAGCCCGTGAGCTTGCCGCCCCGGCGAAGCTTAAGCGTGCGTTTCGCGTTTAAAGTAGCTGACGATCCCCTGAGCGATCGCCGTGGCAATTTTATTTCGGAAGGCGGGAGTGCCGAGCAGCTTTTCTTCCTCAGGGTTGGTGATGAAAGAGGTTTCCACCAAAACGGAAGGAATATACGGGGACTTTAAGACCACGAAGGCCGCCTGTTCGGTATTTTTGGCATGCAAATGATGGATGGGCGCAATATGTTGAATCAGGTGTGAGCCCAGCGCCAGGCTTTCTTTGATCGTTTCCGTCTGCTCTAAATCAAACAGTATCTTCTGCAAATAGCGGTCTTTCTTGATGACGTTAGGGCCGGCGAGATCGTCCGCCGCGTTTTCACTGTTCGATAAGTATTTTGCCATCGCGCTGCTGGCACCTTTATTGGAAAGCGCAAAAACCGAAGCGCCGCAGGCGCTGGGGCAGGTAAAACCGTCGGCGTGGATGGACATGAAAAGATCCGCGCCATGCCGGTGCGCGATCTCCACCCGATCGTAAAGTGGAATAAAAACGTCGCTGTCGCGCGTCAGGCGGGCATCGATGCCGTGTCGATCGAGCTGTGCACGCACATTTCTGGCGATCTCCAGAACGACATGTTTTTCCAGTGAACCGGTGTGGCCAATGGCACCGGAGTCGATGCCGCCATGACCGGGATCCAACATGACCAGGAATCTTTTTCGCGCCCCGTGAGGTGTGGGGCGCGGCAAACCGTGGGCGTGAGCCAGCGGGGAAATGGCGCCGTTCAGCGCCAAGGTTGCCAGCCCTGCCAACATCATTCTGCGGCGAGATAACCGGGTGTTCAAAAAGTCCGTCTTAGCCATAAGGGTAACCAGCATAAAAGGGAAGGGTGTTATTGTTATAACATAACAAATTTACGCGCCGGCGAGGTTGTCTGTTAGCGGCTGTTACTTTTAATGTCATTCCTTAAATCAACTGGTTTTTTATACTGCATTTATTTTGTTTATTGAATGTTCGTATTGATATTTATTTGTTTTGTATTTGTTAATTCTTATTTTGACACACTATTTAATCCAATATTTCAAATGAGATTTATTCTCCTCTTTAATTGATATGTTATAACGTAATTACTAAAACGGATAAAAAACGGGGTCTTTGCCGCCGGCATGAAGCCACTCACGTTTTTGGAGCGTTAACATGACTTTTAAACACCAGGAAAAAGAGACATTAAATATATTCGCCGTTCTCGCCGTCTCGTTAAGCACGGTCATCGCCATGCTCGACAGTACCATCGCCAACGTGGCGCTGCCGGTGATCGCCAAAGATTTCGGCGTTTCCGAATCGGCCTCCATCATGATTATTAATGCCTACCAGTTTGCCGTCGTTGCCTCTTTGATGCCCTTCGCGGCGCTGGGCCGCGCGGTGGGCAATAAAAAGATCTTTATAGCCGGGGTGGTGCTGTTCGCTTTTTCATCCTTGGGCTGCGCGCTGTCCACGACGCTGTCGATGCTGACGGCATTCAGGGTAATACAGGGCTTCGGCGCGGCGGCGGTGCTCAGCGTCAATGCGGCGCTGATCAAGGAGATATACCCGGAAAGGCTGCTGGGGCGCGGCCTGGGCATAAACGTGATGGTGGTGTCGGTTTCCGCCGCCGCCGGGCCGTCCATCGCCTCGGCGATACTTTCGCAAACGAGCTGGAACTGGCTGTTTACCATCAATGTTCCCATCGCCTGCCTGTCGCTGCTGCTGAGCCTGATCTTCCTGGCCCCCCGCGAGCGGCGCAGCGTTGGATTCGACCGCGGGGGCGCCCTGTTGGTGTTTGTGCTGTTCATCGCTTTCTCGCTCAGCACCATGAGCATGACCACCCACCATCTGCCGGCGGCGGCGCTCAGCTTTGCGGTATTCGCCGGGCTGGCCGGGTTGCTGTATATCAATCAGAAAAGAAAGGCCAACGCCGCGCTGATCCCGATCGCGATGCTGCATAACCCGACGCTGTCATTGTCTTTGCTGATGTCGATGCTGTCCTACAGCACCCAGCTTTTGGCTTTTGTATCGCTGCCTTTCTATTTCCACAATGTCCTGCAAAGAAACGTGGTGGATATCGGTCTGTTGCTGACCGCCTGGCCGCTGGCCACCATGGCGTCTTCGCTAATTTCCGGCGATTTGGCCAAGAAGTACGATCCCAATCTTGTTGCCCTCTCGGGCCTTGCCTGTCTGCTGGCAGGCATGCTGCTGATGGCCAATCTGCCCAGCGATCCGTCGAATGGGGCGATCGTATGGCGCGTGGCGCTGTGCGGCATCGGTTTTGGCCTGTTTCAATCACCGAACAACCTGCTGATCATGACGTCGGTCTCCCATGAAAACAGCAGCATCGCCAGCGGCCTGCTGGGCAGCTCCCGGCTGATTGGGCAAATCGTCGGTTCGGCGTTAGTGGCGATTTTCTTCAATATGCGGGGCGCGCAAGCGACGAATATCAGTTTAATGGCGGGGGCGGCATTCTCGTTCCTTTCTCTGGTGGTGAGCTATATGCGCTTCAAGTCCGCCGTTACGTTAAAAACCAGCAAATAGAAGCACGAGGTTTCCCATGCGATTTATCCCATTAGTGCCGTTGATTATCGGGATGGCGGCGTTTTCCCTTGCCGGCTGCACGACCTACCACGACGTGGCGTTGCAACAAAAAGAGACGGGGCTCAATAGCCAATATTACCTGCTGCAGCCGCCGGTCTATGTCGGCGACCAATTGAAATATGGTCTGAAGGACGGCAGCGGCGGCGAGCTGACGGTGGCGAAGGTTGAACCGAAAGACTTGGTTGCCGACAGCGGAAAAATCATTCCCCTGTCGCAGCTCTCTTTCCTGCAACGCAAAGACCTTTCCACAGGAAAAACCGCCGCGTTGGTCGGCGGCGGCGCGGTCGCCACCACGGCAATCGTGTTTGTGGCCGGGATCACCATCATGGCCGCCGGCATCGCCGCGTCGGCCTAAAGCAGCCCATCGACGCACGCCGCCGAGCGTGCGCACAGGAGGCACCATGTGCGTCACAGTGAAATTTATCGCCACTGCTCTGCTGGCAATATTCGCCTTGCCGACGGCGCCTTGCGCCACCGCCGGCCAGCCGGCGGCGGCCGAACCGCCACAAAGCGTGGCGGCGCAAACGCTGCCCGGCAGCTACCCGCGGATCGTCATCACCGGCAACTGCCCCTTCGGCGTGATCCTGGCGAACGAGGCGGCCTACCGGCACGTCGTCGGCGTGGGGCCCTGGGCGTTCATGCATGCCGATAGGCATGTGTTGAAGGACATGAAGCCTGACATCGGCAGGATAACCTCCGCCTTCATCAATAAGGACTACCGGGTCAACATGGAGTCGTTAATGAATCTACGGCCCGACATTATTTATTACTACGGCAAAAGCCAGGACGATCGGCTGGAAAGGGCGGGCGTGATGACCGTCGATCTGGATGCCGGCGGGGAGACAAAATACCAGCCGATGGCCACCCAGGTATATTGGGAGAACACGTTCGCCGACACGCTCGGCCTGCCGCGCACGCATAAATTCAAAGACGCCTGGGAAAAGACCCTGAAGCAGATCCGCCCCTATGCCGCAGCCATCCATGCGCAGCACGTCAGGGCGTTGTATCTCGAAGAAAGTGACGGCAGGCAGCTGAAGGTGAGTGGCCCGCATACCTACGGCGACACCTACCTGAAAATGGCCGGCATGGACAACGTCGCCGGGGATTTGCCGGTGAAAGGGGATGCCGGCAGGTACATCAACGTTTCGATGGAGCAGATCATGGCCTGGGACCCGGATGTGATTTTCGTGGTTTTCGGCAGCGCCAAAGCGCTGCTGCACGGGGGGATCCCCGGTCAGGCCTGGGAAACGCTCAGGGCGGTAAAAAACGGCAAGGTTTTCTCGACGCCGGTGGGCATTCACAACTGGGGGGGCCTGTCGGCGGAAACGTCACTGCTACCGCTGTTTATGATCAACCGCTATGCCCCTGAAGACATTAGCGACAAGACGCTGCGGGAGGAGACGCGCCGCTATTATCAGACGATGTTCTCCTATGCCATCCCGGACCGGTTGCTGGATGAGGTGCTGGCACAGCGCTAGTGCCACGGTTGAATAGCATTCATTTAATGGGGGGAGCTTGGGGATGCCGGGCAGAGGAAAATATGTGGCGATCCTGGTGGGGCTGTTTTTGGCCTTGTGTGTAGTCGCCGTCGCATCACTGTTTGCCGGCCGCTACGCCTTGTCGGCCCATGATGTGGTGCAGATTTTATGGCAGGGGAACATGCCGGGGGAAAACCAGGCCCGCTATTCGGTGATTTTTAACCTGCGTGCGCCGCGGGTGGTGGCGGTGATGCTGGTGGGCGGTGGGTTGGCGGTCGCCGGCGCGACCTTTCAGGCGGTGCTGAAAAACGCGTTGGCCAGCCCGGATGTGCTGGGCACGTCTTCCGCCTCCGCCTTTGGCGCTGCGCTGGGCATTTTATTGAGTTTGCCTTTTGCCCTGAGTGCCATGCTGTCGTTTCTTTTCGGCGTGGTGAGCCTGCTGCTGGTGCTCGGCATCTGCCGCCTGAAACGCCGGCAGGATGCGCTGACGACGATCCTGTCCGGCATGATTATCGCGTCGTTGTTTATCGCGTTTGTCTCGGTCATAAAATATGTCGCCGATCCGCAGGATACCTTGCCGGCGATCGTCTTCTGGCTGATGGGCAGCTTCGCTTCGGTAGCGAAAGCGCAGGTCTATTGGCTAATCCCGCTGTTTGCGGCGTGTTACCTGACAATCTATCGGCTCAGATGGAAAATGAACATTCTCTCGCTGGGGGATGACGAGGCGCGCATTGCCGGCCTGAATCCGCCCCGGTTGAAGATCCTGCTGCTGATCGCCGCCTCCTTGCTGGTTTCCGCCTCGGTGAGTTTGGCCGGCGTGGTGGGATGGGTCGGCTTGGTGATCCCGCATCTGGTGAGAAGCGTGCTGGGGTATAACCACGGCCGCCTGATCCCGGCCTCGGCGCTGAGCGGGGCGTTGTTTTTGCTGGTGATAGACAATATCGCCAGAGGCGCCACCTACGCAGAAATCCCGATCGGCATCCTGACCGCGCTGATCGGTGCGCCGCTTTTCGCCACGCTTTTTATTATGGGTAATCGATATGATCACCGCTAGCCGGCTATCCTTTGGTTTCAAAGGGCGGGAGCCCATTTTCGACAACGTCAGCTTCGAGCTTAAGCGCGGCGAGATCCTCAGCGTGCTGGGCCCGAACGGCGCCGGCAAAACGACGCTGCTGAGAAATATTGCGGGCCTGTGTCGGCCCAGCGCCGGCTGGTGCGAGATCGGCCGCGTCGATAATCGAGAGGCACGCCTGGCCTATGTGCCGCAGGCGAAGGCGCCACATTTTTCCTATGGCGTACTCGAGTTTGTCACTTTCGGCTGCGTTCGTCAGGCCGGACTGTTCGCCCGGCCGGGAAAGCGCGATTTCGCCAGGGCGCAGGCGGTGCTGCAATCCCTGGAAATCGGCCCGTTGGCGCAGAAAAGCATCGATCAGATCAGCGGCGGTGAACTGCAGATGTGTTATTTCGCCAAGGCGCTGATGGCAGATCCTGACGTCATGATCCTTGATGAACCGGAGTCGAACCTGGATTTTTACAATCAGGCAAAAATGATCGAGATGCTCTGGCGCCTCGCCAAAGAGCGGCAGATGACGATCGTGCTGAATACGCATTTCCTCAATTACGCCGAACGCATCTCCGACAAGTGTTTACTGATGACAAAACGGCAGTCGTTGTTTGGCGTTAAAAGCGCTGTGCTGCGGGAAGATATCCTGGAGCGCTATTTTCGGGTGCCGGTAAGAAAGTGCCACTATGAACACCAGGGCGCCGGCGAAGAAACCTTTATTATCGCTCTGCGCAATCTCGCCTGAGTTTCGGCTGCAAAGATTGCTTGAGGGATATCCCTCATTGCGGCCCCGCCGGCGGTTATTTAAGCTGAAAGGGCAACGTAACGGTGAATATGGAGATAATCATGACTGATTCAGTGTCCAACGATCGTAATCCCACCCCGGATGTGGCGGAAGACAACGCGTTCTTCCCATCGCCTTACTCCCTCAGCCAGTACACCTCGTCCAAAACCGACTTCGCGGGCGCCAGCTACCCGAACGCCTATCGCGGCGGCAAGTGGAAGGTGCTGATGATCGCCTCGCAGGAGCGCTACCTGCTGATGCAAAACGGCAAGTTCTTCTCTACCGGCAACCACCCGGTCGAGATGCTGTTACCGATGTATCACCTGGATCTGGCCGGTTTCGAGATCGACATCGCCACGCCGTCCGGCGATCCGGTGAAGCTGGAGATGTGGGCGTTCCCGCAGGAAGACGACGCGGTCAAGGCCACCTACGAGAAGTACCGCAGCCAACTCAAGCAGCCGAAAAAGCTGACGGAGGTGGTGAAGGATCTGGACGGCGGCAACTACCTCGGCGTTTTCATCCCCGGCGGCCACGGCGTGCTCAATGATATCCCGTTCAGCGAAGAGGTGAAAAAGACCCTGCACTGGGCGCACGACAACGATCGCTACGTGATCTCGCTGTGCCACGGGCCGGCGGGCCTGCTGGCGGCGGGTATCGGCGAGAGCAAAGACGATTTCCTCTATCGCGGTTATGAAATGTGCGTGTTCCCGGACTCGCTCGATACCGGCGCCAACATCGACATCGGCTACATCCCCGGCCCGATGCCCTGGCTGGTGGGCGAACGCCTGCGCGAGCGGGGCGTGAAGATCGTCAACGCCGACATCACCGGCAAGGTGCATAAAGATCGGCGCCTGCTGACCGGCGACAGCCCGCTGGCCTCCAACAACCTCGGCAAGCTGGCGGCGGAGACGCTGTTGGCCGACGTCGCCGCGCGATGAGCGACGAGATCGCACAGCGCGCTTTCCAGGCGGCGCTGGCGATGGACCACGAGCGAACCCTGTCCGCCATTCAGGGGCGGGTTCGCGCCTTCGCCGCGCCGTTCGGCTTCGATCGCTTTGTGCTGTTTTCCGCTTCCGCCGCGGCGGAGGCGGGGATCGAGCATATCTATTGGGTCGAGGGCGACTGGTTCGGCGACGGCGAGGCCGTCGATGCGTTGACCTACGTGCGGCACTGCCCGGTGACCCGGCATATGCTGCGGGTCAGCGAGCCGTTTTTCTGGACCAAAACCTGGGCGGAGCAGGGCGAGCGCTACCGGATTGTGCGCACGCCGCGCGGCGCGGGCCTGCACGGCGTGCAGATCCCGATATTTGGCCCGGCCGGTTTGGAGGGCGCCGTCAGCCTGGGGGGCGAGCGCATCGATGCCTCGCCGCCGGTGCGGCTGGCGCTGTCGCTCGTAGGCTCGGCGGCCTTTCAGGCGGCGCGGCGGCTGTTCGCACCGGCGGCCGGCGAGGGAGAGGGGCGGTTGTCGGCGCGCGAGCGCGAGGTGCTGAGCTGGACCGCCATCGGCCGGCGGCAGGCGGATATCGCCGCGATGCTCGGCCTGTCTGAACGCACGGTGGAAAACCACCTGCGGCGCATTCGCCAGCGCCTTGGCGCCGCCACCACCGCGCAGGCGATCAGCGTGGCGATCCGCCTGGGGGAAATCGCCCCCGAGAGCCGTTAGCCCGCCGCCATTTGCCGCAGCAACCACTCGCGCAGCGCAATGATATCGGGGCGCTGCGCGGTTTCTTCGGTGGCCACCAGATAATAGTTGGCGCCGGGTAACGCCGTCTCGAACGGCGCGGCCAGCACGCCGCGCTGCAATAAATCGCGCGCCAGCAGCCGGCTGGCGATCACCACTCCCTGGCCGGCCACCGCCGCCTGCAGCGCATGCGTCTCATCGCTGAAGGTCAGCCCGGCTTCCACGTTCAACCCTTCCGGCCCGTAGCGCCGCCGCCAGTTTTCCCAGGTCGGCGAGTCGGCGGGCACCTGCCGATGCGCCACGTGAAACAGCGTTACCCGCTGCAAATCCTCGCTGCGCTCCAGCGCCAGCGCCGGGCTGGCCACCACGATAAAGCGGTCCTCATGCAGCAGGGTGCAGTGCAGATCGCTTTCCGGCGTTTCACGGTAGCGAATGGCGACGTCCACGGTGCGCTGGTTGAGATCCACCCGCTCGACGCTGGTGTGCAGGCGAAGATCGATGGCGGGAAACTCCGCCTTGAAATCCGCCAGGCGCGGCACCAGCCAGTGGGTGAGAAAATTGGAGGTGGTGGTGACGGTCAGCGCCGGCGGCTGCTGGGCGCGGGTGATTTGGGCAACGGACTGCTCCAGCGCGGCAAAGGCGCGCTGGGTACCGGCATACAGGATCTCGCCGGTCTCGGTCAGGCTGACGCCCTGCGCGCTGCGCTCGCACACCCGGCACTCCAACACCGATTCCAGCAGCTTGATCTGATGGCTGACCGCCGTCGCGCTGACGCCCAGCGCCTCGGCGGCCAGTTTGAAGCTGCGGCAGCCGGCCACGGCGTGGAAGGCGCGCAGCGCGCCCAGCGGCGGCAAACGGGTTTTTCTCATGGCTGAGTTATTCTCATCTAAGGCTGAAAACTATGAGTTTGTCTGACCGATTATACAAGAGATAGGCTACTGACATGTGAACAGGGAAATGAATTTATTTCATCATTTCTATCATGTCGGGAGTGAACGATGAGCCTCTATATCAACAACGGCGCCTTAGGCGCCATGGAACACACGGGAACGGCGGCGAGCGCCTTGGCGCTCAGCGTGCCGGTGGCCGCGGGCGCCTTGCTGCTGAAGACCGAAAGCCTGCTGGGCATCGGCGCAACGCTGATGCTGCTGACGGCATTGGCGCTGGCGTTTCTCGGCGGCGCCGCGCTGGCCCGCTGGCAGCCGCTGCGGAACCGGCCTGCGCTGGCTATGCTCCGCTACGGCTTTTTGCTGGCGGCGGCGGGATGGCTATTGACGCTGCTGATACTGTTCGGTGGCCACGACTGGCCGGTTCTGCTGGCGGGCATCGCCCTCGGCGGCCTGGGGCAGGGCGTAGCCTACCGCACGGCGGTGGGGGAGAAAACGGCGTTCGCCGTGGCGTGCCGGCTGACGACGGTGGTGACCATCGTGGCCGTGGGGGTTGCCGCTTTGCTGATTCAAACCTACGCCGCGCCGGGCGTGAGAGGGAGCTGTTTCGCGCTGGCGTTGCTGGTCGATTTGGCGTTGCTGGGGGCGTTGATGGCGCGGGTTGCAGAGCGGGATCGAGGCTGAGACATTGCGGAGGGACAAAGGCCTGCTTGGGGGGCGGGGCGGGCCTGTTGGTGTTTGTGGGGATATTATTCAGATAATTTCAGCATCAGAGTTTTCGGTTAATCCGTAATGCATCAACAACGAGAGAAAACGCCGGAGACGGTTGCTTACGGCTGGGATAATACAGATAGTAACCCGGAAATGGCAGGCACCAGGGTTCAAGTACTCGAATCAGACGCCCCTCGCTAATATGCGAACCAAATTCCTCTTCAGGTAAAAAGGCAATCCCGAGCCCGGCCAGCGCAGCATCAACAACATGATCCGATGTATTAAAAGTTAATTGTCCTTGAACCCGGACATTGAACTTGCCGCTCGCCTGCTCAAATTCCCAGGCATATATTTTCCCGGAACGCACCATCCGTTCATTGATACAGATGTGTTGCGTGAGATCGCGTGGTGTTTGAGGGGCAGGATGAAGAGCGAAATATTCAGGGGCGGCCACCGCTGCCATGCGCATTTTCGGACCGATAGGTACGGCTATCATATCCTTGTCGATGGTGTCTCCGAGCCGCACACCTGCGTCAAAACGGTCCGCCACGATGTCCCGGAACCCGTGGTTGGCGTCGAACTCAATTTGGATATCCGGATATTCGCGTAACAGCGGTGTCAGTTTGGGCAGCAGGGTGGTTTTCAGCACGTTCGGCCCGCAGGTAATCCGAACGATCCCAGCAGGCTTATCCCGCAGTGCCGTCAGCATGTCCAACTCGGCCTCAATCTCATCAATGCGATGGCCCACAGACTGCAGCAGGCGTTCCCCTGCAGCAGTCACTGACACGCTGCGCGTGGTTCGCGTCAGCAGGCGGATTTGCATCCGTTCTTCCAATCCGGAAATCGCCTGGCTCAGTGCGGGCTGGGTCACACCAAGCTGCGCGGCCGCGCGTGTAAAGCTGCCTTCCCGCGCCACGGTGATGAAAGAGAGTAAATCGTTGAGATTACGTCTGGCCATGTTCATTTCCAGTCTATTTATAAATTTTACTTATAAGGGCATTAAGTATTCATTAGCTAGTTAACCCGCTGCATATTGGTAACAATAACGGAATGAAAAAGTCAACGTTAACCTTTATGCAAAACGCCCACCGCAGAACGTCACTGTTGCTGACCCTCCTTGCCGGCCTGCTTTTCGTCACGCAGTCCGTTATGGCGGATGGCCATGACCGAGGAGGAGCACGGGAGACGCTTATGAAAATTGAGATCATTGTGGATGGAGAAACCGCCACCGCTACCCTTTTTGACACGCCAACGGGACGGGATTTTGCGTCACTGCTTCCCCTCAGCCTGACGCTGGAAGACTATGCCGATATTGAGCGCATCAGCAATCTGCCACGCAGGCTTTCCACGGCACACGCACCGGACGGCATGACGCCGGAAGCCGGGGATATCACTTTCTATACGCCGTGGGGCAATCTGGCGATTTTTGTCCAGGGCAGACCTTACGCCCGTTCACTGATCCCGCTAGGGAAAATCGATTCCGGACTGCCAGCCCTGGAGCGTCGCGGACCGCTAGCGGTACAGATTAGGGCCGCAGACTGACCTGCAACATCTTCCGCACCGCGCTTTTCCCTTATCACCGTCCCATCCCCTTATGCCGTATCAGCGCCTTTTGGAAAGCTGAGGGCGCGGGGAAGCTGACATCGTGTTAACCACTGAAAAGAAATTCATCAATGAGTAACCAGACAGACGAGAACAGAAAAAACATCACAGGAAGCGGAAAACATCCCGCGCACTGGAGCGGCGTCTTTGCCATGACACTGTGCGTCTTCGCACTGATCGCCTCCGAATTTATGCCCGTCAGCCTGCTGACGCCGATGGCGCAGACTCTGAATGTCACCGAAGGGATGGCCGGCCAAGGGATTGCCATTTCCGGGGCATTTGCGGTGGTAACCAGCCTGTTTATTTCCGTACTGGCAGGTACGCTTAACCGGAAAATCCTGCTGCTCGGTCTGACCTGCATTATGGCGGTTTCCGGCGCAATCATTGCCATGGCTCCTAATTATCTGATCTATATGGTCGGTCGAGCCCTGATTGGCATCGTGGTCGGCGGATTTTGGTCGATGTCGGCTGCCACGGCGATGCGTTTGGTTCCGGTGCACCGAGTTCCGCTCGCGTTGGCCATTTTTAACAGCGGCAATGCACTGGCCACGGTCATCGCGGCCCCTTTGGGCAGTTGGCTCGGTTCGGTGATCGGCTGGCGCGGAGCCTTCTTTTGTCTGGTGCCGGTCGCGATCGTCGCGTTTATCTGGCAGTTGTTCAGCCTGCCCTCCATGCAGGTCACCCGGCAGAGTACCGGTGCCAGCAATGTCTTCACGCTGTTTCGCCGTCGAGTGGTCACATTAGGCATGCTGGGCGTCGGCATCTTCTTTATGGGGCAGTTCACGCTATTTACCTACATTCGGCCTTTCCTTGAAACGGTGACGAAGGTGGATGCTTCAGTGGTCACCCTGATCCTGCTGGTTATCGGTGTCGCGGGTTTCATCGGCACCACGCTGATTGGCAGGGTGCTGAAACGCGGCTTCTACTCGACCCTGATAGCCATTCCGGTGCTGATGGCCATCACCGCGTTGGCACTGATCGCTTTTGGCAGTCAGGTGGCCATCGTGATGGTGCTGCTCGGGTTGTGGGGGCTGATTTCCACCGGTGCACCGGTGGGGTGGTGGGCTTGGGTACCGCGTACCTTTCCGCAGAATGCCGAAGCCGGCGGCGGGTTGATGGTGGCGATGGTCCAGTTATCCATTGCGCTAGGTTCAACGGTAGGGGGGCTGCTTTTCGATCACCACGGCTACCAGAGCACTTTCCTGGCCAGCGTCACGATGCTGCTTATCGCGACCGGGCTGATTTTCCTGACCTCACGTGCAGACACCTCTGCCAGAGACCATTCATAAACCCAGGAGTTATGTCATGACAGTTAAAGCGTATGGCGCCCGCGGCATCCATGATGCGCAGATTGATTTCGCGTTCTGCGGTGTCTGCCATTCGGATAACGCCACCCTGGCTTAATTATAAGGAGACCATCATGAAGAAATTTACGGTAGTTCTGGGGCTGCTCATCAGTTCATTTGCCGCCTCTGCGGCGGATATGTCCGGTGGAGCCGATAATTTTTATAAAAGCGATAAGGTGACGCAGCAAAAAGTGACCTTTAAAAACCAGTATCAGATGAACGTGATCGGCAACCTGTTTATCCCAAAATCGATGAATCAGAACGCCAAAAAGCCGGCGATCGTCGTTGGCCACCCAATGGGGGCTGTCAAGGAACAAAGCTCAACGCTGTATGCTCAAAAGCTAGCGGAGCAGGGTTTTATCACGCTGGCTATCGATCTTTCATTTTGGGGGGAAAGCGAAGGCAAACCGGGGCACCTGATTTCACCGGAAATCTACGCGGATGATTTCAGCGCGGCGGTTGATTATCTGAGTACACAGCCGTTTGTTGATTCGGAAAAAATCGGAGTGCTGGGTATCTGTGGTAGCGGAAGTTTCGTTATCAGTGCCGCGAAGATTGACCCGCGTATGAAAGCCATCGCTACCGTCAGCATGTATGACATGGGGGCTGCGTTCCGTCACGGCCTTAATCGTTCGCAGACGCTTGAACAGCGGAAGTCCTTTATCCAGTCAGCCATTGAGCAGCGTTTTGCTGAGTTCAAAGGGGGAGAGGCCGCGTATATTCCCGGCACCGTGAATAAATTGAACGCTTCTACGCCGGATATTCAGCGTGAGTTCTTTGATTTCTACCGCACCGAACGCGGTGGTTACACCCCAAAGGGTGAGAAAGAAGCACTGACGACGAAACCGATGTTGAGCAGTATCGGCAAGTTTATGAACTTCTATCCGTTCAACGATATTGAAACCATTTCACCGCGCCCGATGTTGTTTATCACCGGCGATCGGGCTCACTCAAAAGAGTTCAGCGAGGATGCATTCAAACGCGCCGGTCAGCCTAAAGAGCTTTATGTTGTACCGGGCGCAGGGCATGTCGATCTCTATGATCGTACCGACGTGATCCCTTTTGACAAACTGACAGACTTTTTCCGTAAGAACCTGCAATAACACGTTCAGTTAAGGAGCATCTGACATGAACTATAAACATCTGGGTCGTACCGGCCTGCGGGTGAGCCGCATCGGTCTCGGTACCATGAATTTCGGTGAGCTGACGGATGAGCCGGCCAGCTTCAGGATCATGGATGAAGCCGTGGATGCGGGTATCAACTTTTTCGATACCGCTGACGTCTATGGCGGGCCGCAGTCGCCGGATATGGCAAAGGGGTACGGGACATCTGAAGAAATCATCGGTAACTGGTTGGCGCTCAGTGGCCAGCGTGACCGAATCGTGTTGGCCACGAAAGTTTACCAGCCGATGGACACGGGCCCGAATGACAAATACCTGTCCGCCTACCATATTCGCCGGGCCTGTGAGGCCAGCCTGAAAAGACTGAAAACGGACCATATCGATCTCTACCAGATGCACCATATCGACCGGAACACCCCCTGGGAGGAGATCTGGCAGGCCATGGAACAGCTGATCCGTGAGGGTAAAATCAGCTACGTGGGCAGCAGTAACTTTGCCGGCTGGGATATTGCCACCGCACAGTGCACGGCTGATGCGCGCAACCTGCTGGGGCTGGCATCGGAACAGAGCCTTTACAACCTGACCCAGCGAACGGTTGAGCTTGAAGTCATTCCGGCACTGCGTCATTACGGCATTGGCCTGATCCCCTGGAGCCCGGTCGGGATGGGGATGCTAGGTGGCGTGCTGAAAAAAATTGCCGATGGCCGCCGGGCAACACCGCAGCTGCAGGCACAGATCAATCGCTTGCGGCCGCAGCTGGAGGCCTGGGAAACGCTGTGTGATGAGTTGGGGGAGGCGCCGTCAGACGTCGCGTTGGCCTGGCTGTTGCAGAACCCCGTGGTTACCGCTGTGCTCAGTGGCCCGCGCACTGCTGAACAGCTCCGTCAGAATCTCAATGCCCTGACGTTGTCCCTTTCAGGCGATACGCTCAAAAGGCTGGATACCATCTGGCCGGGACCGGGCGGGGAAGCCCCTGAAGCCTACGCATGGTAACCGTTATCCGTATTAACAATGACCGGCCTTCGGGTCGGTAATCATGTTATTTCAGTCAAATTTATTTATTACATGAATATGTTCTACTCTGCACCAATTCTTAGATGTCCGCTTTCGGCGCTACAGGCGGTCCGTTCCGTGCTAAATGCGAACCTTAGCGCTAACGTGCCTCGCTCAAGGCCGCCTCTACCCCCTCCCTATTAATATTACAAATTCTTGTATAATTCCTGCCAATACTGGGTTGACGAGTCATATCATACAGGACCACTCTGGCTATAGAATTTCCGTATTCAAAATAGGATAACGAGAGACAAGTCATGGATATCGTGAAAATTAAAGGGCGTCTGACCTTCCTTCAGAAAGCAGAAAAACTCAAAAGCGTGCTACGCAGTGCGCACTCATCTACGGGTAGAGCGGAAAGTACAGCCGAGCACTCATGGCGCCTGTGCCTGATGGCTATGATCTTTGAAAACGAGCTCGCTGGTATGGATATGCTCAGGATCCTTAAGATATGTCTCGTTCACGACCTGGGAGAAGCAATCCATGGTGACATTCCTGCTGTAGAACGAGAACTGCATCCGGATAAGAGCGAACAAGAGAAAGCCACTCTGTTGCATCTCACACATTCTCTTGGTGAAAAGCAACGGGAGGAAATTCTGTCACTTTGGCAAGAATACGAGCATGCCGCCTCGCCGGAAGCCAGGGTCGTCAAGGCACTCGATAAACTCGAAACTATCCTCCAGCACAACCAGGGGATTAATCCACCAGACTTCAATTACGAATTCAATCTGACCTATGGTCAGGAGTACACAAGCACCCATCCCTTGTTTACGTTAATGCGCGAAATCCTCGATGAGGATACGCGCCAAAAAATTGCCGAGCGTGCGCAACTGTAGTCCGAAAGATACGCGGCTATCAATATGCGAAATTTTGAGCAGGTTCCGAACCAGACGCTGGACGTCTGGGCTAACGGATATCAGTCAGCATACTTACTTTTAGAAGCGTCCGCTTTTCGCGCATAGCGAACTAAAGTTTCGCCATACCAAATAAGCCTCAGTGCGATGAAACAAATACCGATGCAGGCTGCGCGGGCGGAATGGCGAAGTGACGCTGCATGCGTTTTATCTCCTCTGCCGGTGGCAGGCCAAACAGACGCTTGAATTCACGGTTAAATTGCGAGGGGCTTTCATAGCCAACGGCGTAACTCGCGGCGGCGGCGGTGATTTGTTGGCGCACCATCAGCATCCGTGCCTGGTGCAGGCGTACCGATTTCACATACTGCATCGGGGGCATCTGCGTTATCGCCTTGAAATGGCTATGAAAGGTCGGCACGCTCATGCCGGCCATCATCGCCAGCTGCGTCAGCGTTAACGGCTCCGCGTAAGCGGCATGGATGTGCTGCAGTGCTTTACCGATTTTGCCAAACTGGCCCTGCAAGGCCAGCGCGGCACGCATTGCGTTGCCCTGTGCGCCTGTCAGCACGCGGAAGTAGAGTTCACGCACCCGCGCCGGGCCGAGGATCGCCGCCTCAAGCGGGTTGGTCAGGACGTCAAGTAAGCGAAGAACGGCCATTTTTACCGCGCCGTCCATGGGGCTCGACATCATGCTTTGCGGCGCGACGGGAGGATGCGGGGCGCCATGCTGTTCAATCTGCAACATCAGTTCCGCGGCAAGCCGAAAATCCAGATGCATATAAATCGCCAGCAGCGGATGTGCTGCCGACGCATCGGTTTCCATCACAAACGGCACCGGCACCGAAACCGCCAGGTAGTGCTGCTCATCATATAAATAGGTCTGTTGACCGAAATAGCCGCGTTTGCTGCCCTGGCAGACAATCACGATCCCCGGATCGTAAAGCACCGGCGTTCTGGCAAGCGGGCGATCGGAACGCAAAATTCGCACATCAGGTAGGGCAGTGAGGTTGTATCCCTCTTGCACCGCAAGTCTATTCATCAGGGCAATCATGTCGGACATCCCACCACCTCATAAAATCAGGCAAGAAAAAGAGAAGATACGGCCTAAAAATGCGGCAGATCAGAGAATACCATGCAATCTTCATGGTTCATGGGAGTTCTTTTTATGGCATCTGCAAAAACGATTTTAATCACCGGCGTCAGCAGTGGCTTTGGTCAGGCGCTGGCGCGCGAAGCCCTCGCCGTCGGGCATCGTGTTATAGGGACGGTGCGCAACAGCGAAGCGCTGCAGGCTTTCGGCGCGCTCGATACGCAGCGGGCTTTTGGCTATCTGCTTGATGTCACGGACGTTGAGCGTATTGATGAGGTGGTTGGAGAGATAGAGTCCGCCGTCGGTCCGATAGATGTGCTGGTGAACAATGCCGGTTACGGCCATGAAGGCATTCTGGAAGAATCCCCGCTTGCAGAGCTGCGCCGCCAGTTTGACGTCAATGTGTTTGGCGCGGTGGCGATGATCAAAGCCGTGCTGCCGGGCATGCGCCAGCGCCGTCGCGGCCACATTATCAATATCACCTCAATGGGCAGTTTCATTACCTTGCCCGGTATCAGCTATTACTGCGGCAGCAAATTTGCACTGGAAGGGATATCAGAAACGTTAAGTAAAGAGCTTGCCCCGTTCAACCTACACGTGACCGCCGTGGCGCCCGGCTCGTTTCGAACGGACTGGGCCGGGCGTTCAATGGTGCGCAGCCCTCGCCGTCTCCCTGACTATGACGCGTTATTTGAACCTGTTCGTCAGGCGCGTCAGGAAAAAAGCGGTAAGCAACTCGGCGATCCGGTTAAGGCGGCTCACGCCATGCTGGCATTGATCGAGAGCCGGAACCCGCCAACGCATCTGTTGTTAGGCAGCGACGCATTAAGTTTAGTGCGGCAAAAGCTCGAGGCGTTAGGTCAGGAAATTGAACAATGGGAGAAACTCACCCGTTCAACGGATGGCTGACCGGTTTCGGGTAGAGAGTGTCGGGGATCATCGATGATGACCGTCCAACAGCAAAAAGCCCGCTCAGGTTTCCCTGAGCGGGCTTCTCTAAATATGGCTCCTCTGACTGGACTCGAACCAGTGACATACGGATTAACAGTCCGCCGTTCTACCGACTGAACTACAGAGGAATCGTGTGAACGGGGCGAATAATAGCGAGGCACCGTCGGCATGTCAAAGGCGGATTACACATTCTGTGACTGTTTGCTTACAGAATGCGCAACCCGTTGAGTTTTTTGGCAGATTTAGCCCTCGGGCGCCCGCTGCAGGCGCAGCTGATAGCGGTAAACGCCGGCGGTGAGCAGGTCATCCCGGTGCACGCTCGGGCTCCAGGAATCGTCGCCGCCCACCCCCATGTGGAAGCCGTCCAGATGCAGCCAGGTGCCTGCTTCCGGCTGCAGCAGATGCTGGTGGCTGCAGGCCATCAGCTGTTGCAGGCCGTAGCGGCTGAGCGAGAAGTGGAAGCGGCCGTCGATGCGCCAGCCGCCGTAGCGCAGGCTACGGGTGTCGCAGCGCAGGCCGTTCTCGCCGGGGAAAAGATACGGCGTGTGCAGATCCGCCAGCGGCAGGCGCCAGCGCCCGTGCTGCGCGGCCAGGCGGCGATCCGGGTAGTTCTCGTGCGGGCCCAGGCCCAGCCATTCCACCTGCGGTTGCACCGTCGCCAGTTGGCAGTGCAGGCCGATGCGTGCCGGCGGCGGCAGAGTATCGGCCACCTCGACCTCCACGTTTACGCTCACCGCGCCCAGCGCATCGAACAGCCACTGTTTGCGGCTGATCAGCAAAATCTGTCCGTCCACGCCGAACTGGTGTTCGCTCACCACCTGCACGCCGTTTTGCAGCGCGTCGGCCTGCAGCCGCGTGCAGCGTTCCTCCAGCCGGTACAGGCCCGCCAGCTTCCAGCGTTCGACCCAGGCGTTGGGATCGATATGGTCCGCCTCGCTGACGCCGATGTCGTTATCGATCGGCGCGCGCGCAAAGCCGTCGCGCAGCGGCGTCAGCAGCTGCGGCTGCTCATTCTGCCACCACTGCGTCAGGTGGCCGCTGCTGCGCTCGAAGCGCCAGCGCTGGTCGCCGTGGGTCAGGGTCAGCCCCCGATCGTCTTCAATCAGCGTGGGCGGCACGCCCTGCGGCGGCGGCGGCACGGGATGCAGCGCGCGCGGCACCCGCCACTGATCCCAGGCGCAGCGGTGGTGCGCTTCGGACCAGTCGGTGGCCTGCGGCTGTACCACCTCTACGTTCAACCACAGCTCGCCGGGCTGATGCAGCATCGGCAGGCGATCGAGCAGGGTGAAGCTAGCGCTGCCCTGCGGCGGCAGCGCCAGATCGAAGCTGCCGCTGGCGCGCTCCACGCCGTCCAGCTCCAGCCGCCAGTTGAGCTGCTCGTTGTCGGTGTGGCGGAACAGGTAATCGCTGGTGACGGTCAGCGTCAGCGCGGCGGCGTCGAAGGCGAAGCGGAACAGCTGCTGCGCCCGCTGCGCTTCGAACAGCGCTGGGTGCGGAGTGCGATCCGCGAACACCAGCCCGTTCAGGCAGAACTGGCGATCGTTGGGGGTATCGCCGAAGTCGCCGCCGTAGGCCCAGTACTCTTCGCCCTGGGCGTCGCGCTTGATCAGCGCCTGATCGACCCAGTCCCAGACAAAGCCGCCCTGCAGGCGCGGATAGTGGTGGAACGCGCGCCAGTAGCGCTCAAAGCCGCCGAAGCTGTTGCCCATCGCATGGGCGTATTCGCACAGGATCAGCGGCCGCTGCTCCTCCGGCAGGCCGATCCACTTGCCGATCGCCCATTTGGGCACCGCCGGGAACGGCTGATCCTGATCCACCCGCGCATACATCGGGCAGATGATGTCGGTAGCGGCAGTGTCGGCGCCGCCGCCTTCATATTGCACCGGGCGGGTCGGATCCTGGCTTTTCACCCAGCGGTACAGCGCGTCGTGGTTCACGCCGTGGCCGGACTCGTTGCCCAGAGACCAGATAATGATGCAGGGGTGGTTGCGATCGCGCTGCACCATGCGGGTAACGCGCTCGCTCATCGCCGGCAGCCACAGCGGATCGTCAGCCAGGCGGTTCATCGGCTGCATGCCGTGGGTCTCGATATTGGCTTCGTCTACCACGTACAGCCCATAGCGGTCGCACAGCCGATACCATAGCGGGTGGTTGGGATAGTGCGAGCAGCGCACCGCGTTGAAGTTGTGCTGTTTCATCAGCAGGATGTCGTGGCGCATCGTCGCCTCGTCCATCACCTGGCCGTGGCGCGGATGATGCTCGTGGCGGTTAACGCCGCGGATCAGCAGCGGCTGCCCGTTGAGCCTCAGCAACCCGCCGCTGATGTCCACCTGGCGGAAGCCGACGTCATAGGCCTCCACCTCGATAATCTCCCCCTCGGGTGAGAGCAGGGCGACGGTAGCGCGATACAGCGTGGGCGTTTCGGCGCTCCACAGCGCCGGGCGTTCTACCGGCAGACGCAGCGTGACGCGATCGTCATAGGCGCCACGCTCGTCCACGATCTCGCTGCCGAGTGGCTGGGTGCGTTCGGCCACCCGCGCGCCATCGCGCCACAGCTGAATCTGCACCTGCAGCGGGCCGGGCCGGCTGGCGCGCGCCGTCACCACCAGTTCGCCGCGGGTAAAGCGGTCATGCAGCGGCGTGGTGATGCGCACATCGCTCAGGTGCGCGGCGGGTTTGTGCAGCAGGCTGACGTCGCGGAAGATGCCGCTCATGCGCCACATGTCCTGATCTTCGAGATAGCTGCCGTCGCACCAGCGCAGCACCATCACCGCCAGCCGGTTTTCTCCCGGCTGCAGCCACGGGCTGAGATCGAACTCCGCCGGCAGGCGGCTGTCCTGCGAATAGCCGACCCAGTGGCCGTTGCACCACAAATAGAACGCCGAGTTGACGCCGTCGAAGATGACGCGCGTCTGGCCGGCGGCCAGCCAGGCCGGATCGACGCTGAAGGTGCGCGAGTAGCAGCCGGTCGGGTTGTCTTCCGGCACGCGCGGCGGATCGACCGGGAACGGGTAGCGCACGTTGGTATAGATCGGCGCATCGTAGCCGGCGAGCTGCCAGTTGCCCGGCACCGCCAGCGGGGCGGCGTCCGGCAGATCCTGCTGCAGCCAGCCTTCCGGCGTCGCCTCTGGGCGCGGGAAATAGCTGAAGCGCCACTCGCCGTTCAGCGACCTGCGGCTGGCGCTGGGGGCATCGTCGCGCGCGTCTTCCAGCGTGCGCCAGCTGGCGAACGGCGGGTGGGCGTCCAGCCGGCGGGAGTGGGTGCAGGCCGGGTTTTGCCAGTCACGGCGGGCGAGGATCTCGGTCAGGGAAGCAAGGGGCGCAGCGGGCATCGGCGATCGTCCAGTCGGCTAGGTGATGCTCACCAAGATGCTGACCGGCGCATAAAAAGTAAAGCGGTTACACGCAACCTTGCAAGGGCGATCAAATAACCGTTAATGCGGTTCGCCGGCGCGGTAGATCCGCTGCGGGCGGCCGACCTTGCCGTAAATGATCTCGGCGCGCAGCTGCTGCGCGGCGGTGCAAAACTCCAGATAACGGCGCGCGGTGGTGCGGCTGAGCCCCATTTTTTGCGCAACGCTTTCAGCGGTGTGGCGCGCGGCGGGTTCGGCAAACAGCGCGCGGACCTTGCCCAGCGTCAGCTCGTCGATGCCGGCGGGCAGCGCCGCCTGCTGTTCGCCGCGGGCGTAGGTGTTGAACATCTCGTCGATGCGGCGCTGGTTGAGGCGCGCTTTGTCCTTCAGCGCTTCGCGGCGCTGGCTGAAGCGCTGCAGGGTCTGGCTCAGCCGGTCATAGGCCAGCGGTTTGATCAGGTAGTCGAACACGCCGTAACGCAACGCCTCGGCCACGGTGGCCATGTCGCTGGCGGCGGTGATGAACACGATGCCGCCGCGATACCCGCTTAGCGTCAGTTCGCGCAGCAGGGTGATGCCCTGGCCGTCGGGCAGAAAGTTGTCCAGCAGGATCAGGTCCGGCTTGAAGCGCTCGGTCATGGCGCGCGCCTGCGCCAGGGTGCCGGCCAGCCAAATCTGGCGGCAGCCGCCGTTCTGGCGGATAAACTCCGCGTGCATTTCCGCCAGCGGCGTTTCGTCTTCAACGATCAGGATGTTCAGCCATTCCATAATGAAACCTACTATTGCAATCAAGATGCTAAATGAATGTAAGTAAATTGCGGCGCCAAATAAAGATTATCTCAATAATAAACACCATAAGATTAATTAAGCAAATAAAGAACATTAAATAACTTATTAACCGGAATCGGTTTGTGAAATAGGTCAATAATCGGCGTTTTTTTTCTGTTTACCATTGATTTATCGAACGCGAATCGGCGTTTATCTTCATGGTTTTTAAGGTTTTAATTATCTTGCTTAATGTTAATTAAAATGCATTTTTGTATTTAATTTGTTGTTTGCCAGTTAACCCAGAGAGCGTGTTATGTTAGGCGATGCCGTATTTAATCGGGTAAAGCGATCGGATCATAAAGCGATTTCGGAAATAAGCGCCTTCTTGCGCAGTAACGATCTGAATATCGACACCACGGTTGAAATATTTATTACCGTTACCCAGCACGACAAATTGGTCGCCTGCGGCGGCATCGCCGACAATATTATCAAATGCGTCGCCATCAGCCCGCTGATGCGCGGCGAAGGGTTGGCGCTGGCGCTGGCGACCGAGCTGGTGAACCTGGCCTACGAGCGCCACCACACCCAGCTGTTTATCTACACCAAGGTGCAGAACGAACCGCTGTTCCGCCAGTGCGGTTTCTACCCGATCGCCACTGTGCCGGGCATCGTGGTGCTGATGGAAAACAGCCCGTGTCGCCTGAAGCGCTACGCCGCCCAGCTGGCGAGCCAGCGCCGGCCGGGTGACACCATCGGCAGCATCGTGATGAACGCCAACCCCTTCACCCGCGGGCATCAGTATCTGGTGCGTCAGGCGGCCAAACGCTGCGACTGGCTGCACCTGTTTCTGGTGAAGGAAAACACCTCGCGCTTCAGCTATGAAGACCGCCGTCGGCTGGTGCTGGCCGGCACTTCCGATATCCCCAACCTCACGGTACACGAAGGCTCGCAGTACGTGATCTCGCGCGCCACCTTCCCCTGTTACTTCATCAAGGATCAGGGCGTGGCCGACGACTGTTACACCGAAATCGATCTGAAGATCTTCCGCCAGTATCTGGCGCCCGCGCTGGGCATTACGCACCGCTTCGTCGGCAACGAGCCGTTCTGCGCGGTGACCGCGAAATACAACCGCGACATGCGCTACTGGCTGGAAACGCCGGCGCTGCCCAGCCCGCCGATCGCGCTGGTGGAAATCGAGCGTTTGCAATATCAGGGCACGGCGATCTCCGCCTCCTGGGTGCGCAAGCTGCTGGCGGCGGGGGACTTCCACGCCGCCGCGCCGCTGGTGCCGCCGGACACCCTGTACTACCTGCAGGATCTGCAAACGCAGCGCCGGGCCAAGGCGGCCCCGCATCCTTTTGAGTCCGCACAATCAGGTGAATGATGAAAATTATCCGAGAAGCAATGGCCGGCACGCTGGAATCCAGCGATGTCATGGTGCGCATCGCGCCCGCCGAGGGGCCGCAGCACGATCTGTTGATCGCCAGCAGCGTGGAAAAACAGTTCGGCGCGGCGATCCGCCACACCCTGCTGGAGGTGCTGCAGCGTTATGAGGTGGAGCCGGTGCAGGTGATCGTCGATGACAAAGGCGCGCTGGACTGCGTGCTGCGCGCCCGGCTGGAAACCGCGCTGATGCGCGCCTGCGAGGGCGGCCAACTGCCGTGGGAGGCGAAAGATGAAAACGCTGAATAAAACCCGGCTGCGCCGCAGCATGCTGTTCGTCCCCGGCGCCAACGCGGCGATGGTCAGCAACGCCTTTATCTACCAGGCCGATGCCCTGATGTTCGATCTGGAAGACTCGGTGATCCTGCGTGAAAAAGACGCGGCGCGCCGGCTGGTGTACCACGCGCTGCAGCACCCGCTGTACCAGGAGGTGGAAACCATCGTGCGCGTCAATGCGCTCGACTCCGCCTACGGCCTGGCGGACCTGCAGGCGGTGGTGCGCGGCGGCGCGGACATCGTGCGCCTGCCGAAGACCGACAGCGCGCAGGACGTTATCGACATGGAACGCGAGATCGCCGCCATCGAAGCGGCCTGCGGCCGGCCGGTCGGCAGCACCGGGCTGCTGGCGGCGATCGAATCGGCGCAGGGCATCACCAACGCGGTAGCGATCGCGCACGCTTCGCCGCGGCTTATCGGCATCGCGCTGGGGGCGGAGGACTACGTGCGCAACCTGCGCACCGAACGCTCGCCGGAGGGCATCGAGCTGCTGTTCGCTCGTTGTTCGCTGCTGCAGGCGGCGCGCGCCGCCGGCATTCAGGCGTTCGACACCGTCTATTCCGACGCCAATAACGAGGCCGGCTTCCTGCAGGAAGCGGCGCTGATCAAACAGCTCGGCTTCGACGGCAAATCGCTGATCAACCCGCGCCAGATTGAGCTGCTGCACAACCTGTACGCGCCGACCGCCAAAGAGGTGGCGCACGCGCAGCGGGTGGTGGACGCCGCCGAAGCGGCGGAGCGGGATGGGCGCGGCGTGGTGTCGCTCAACGGAAAAATGGTCGACAGCCCGGTGATTGAACGCGCCCGGCTGGTGCTGGAGCGCGCCGCGCTGTCCGGCTTACGGGAAGAACCGGCGCAGCACGGGGAGGAAGCATGATGAACCGCCAACAACGATTGATGACCTTCGCCAACCCGGCGGATCTGCCGGGCTATCAGGACGTGTCCAAAGCCAATCTGCAGGCGCGCAAACCGCGCGATCTCAAGCTGTGCGACTCCTTGCAGGAAGCGGTGCGCCGCAGCGGGCTGCAGGACGGCATGACCATTTCCTTCCACCATGCGTTTCGCGGCGGCGATTTGACCCTCAACCAGGTGATGGAGACGCTGGCGGCGATGGGGTTCCGCAACCTGACGCTGGCCTCCAGCTCGCTGACCGACTGCCATGCGCCGCTGGTTGAGCATATCCGCCACGGCGTGGTGAGCCGCATTTACACCTCCGGGCTGCGCGGCCCGCTGGCGGACGCCGTTTCGCGCGGCCTGCTGGCGGAGCCGGTGCAAATTCACTCGCACGGCGGCCGGGTCAACCTGATCGAATCCGGCGAGCTGAAGATAGACGTGGCCTTCCTCGGCGTGCCGGCCTGCGATGAGTTCGGCAACGCCAACGGCTACAGCGGTGAAGCCTGCTGCGGCTCGCTCGGCTATGCGCGGGTGGACGCCGAGGCGGCGGGCACCGTGGTGCTGCTGACCGAGCAGCTGGTGCCGTATCCGCATCATCCCGCCAGCCTGGCGCAGGATCGGGTGGATCTGATCGTGCAGCTGGAGCGGGTGGGCGACGCCGACAAGATCGGCGCCGACGCCACGCGCATGACCTCGAACCCGCGCGAGCTGCTGATCGCCCGCCGCGCCGCCGAGGTGATCGCCGGTTCCGGCTACTTCACCGAAGGCTTCTCGCTGCAAACCGGCACCGGCGGCGCCTCGCTGGCGGTGACCCGGTTCCTGGAGGACAAGATGCGCGCCCGCGGCATTCGCGCCGCGTTCGCCCTTGGCGGCATCACCTCGACCATGGTGGATCTGCACGAGAAAGGGCTGATCGGCAAGCTGCTGGACGTGCAGAGCTTCGATCGGGCGGCGGCGACCTCGCTGGCGCGCAACCCGCGCCATATCGAAATCAGCGCCAACCAGTACGCCAACTTCAGTTCCAAGGGCGCGTCGGTCGATCGGCTCGACGTGGTGGTGCTGAGCGCGCTGGAAATCGACACCGGCTTCAACGTTAACGTGCTGACCGGCTCCGACGGCGTGCTGCGCGGCGCGTCCGGCGGCCACTGCGACACCGCCGCCGCCGCACGGCTGGCGATCATCGTTGCGCCGTTGGTGCGCGGGCGTATCCCGACGCTGGTGGAGCAGGTGACCACCTGCGTCACGCCGGGCTCCAGCATCGACATTCTGGTGACCGACCACGGCATCGCCGTCAACCCGGCGCGGCCGGAGCTGGCGCAGCGCCTGCGGGAGGCCGGGCTCGAGGTGGTGAGCATCGATTGGCTGCGCGCCCGCGCGCTGCAACTGACCGGCGAACCGCAGCCGATCGCCTTTACCGACAAGGTGGTGGCGGTGGTGCGCTACCGCGACGGCTCGGTGATCGACGTGGTGCATCAGGTGGCGGAGTAAACGATGGCCGCCGTCGATCCCCAACTGGCCGCCGAACGTGCGGTCAGCCTGCCGGCGCTGCTCACCAGCCGCGAATGCCGCCAGGCGCGGCAGCAGGCGTGGCTGGCGCAGCACCAGTGCACGCTGCTGGTGCTGACGCTGGTGGTGCCCGGCCCGGTGAAGGACAGCGCGCTGACGCGCGGCATCTTCAATCTGGGGTGGGCGGCGTTGCTGCGGCTGTGCGCCGAACAGGGTTGGCCCAGCCCGCAGGCCGAGGCGCTGGCGCTCGCCACCGGCTGCGAAGGGTTTGTCGCGCTGCGCGCCGATGCCCAGCGGGTGAAGGACTGCGCCATGCAGCTGGAGGTGAGCCGCCCGATCGGCCGGCTGTGGGATATCGACGTGCTGGATACGCAGGGGCGCATTTTGTCGCGCCGTGACATCGGCCTGCCGGAACGGCGCTGCCTGCTGTGCGGCCAACCGGCCAAGATCTGCGTCCGCCAGCGGCGGCACAGCAGCGAGCAGCTGCTGCATGAAATGGAAAGGATGTTCAACGATGCGATCTCTGCCGATTAACCTGCCCGCCCACCGTGCCGAACCGGCCTGCGATTTCGCCCGCGCCGCTTTCCGCGCGCTGCTGGTGGAAGTCAACCTCACGCCCAAGCCGGGGCTGGTGGATCGCCATAACACCGGCGCCCACCGCGACATGGATCTCGGGCACTTCTATCGCAGCGCCCGCGCCATCGGCGTGTGGCTGCCGCGCTTTATCCAACGCGGGCGCGAGGACGCCGCTTTGCCGGCAGAGCAGCAGCTGGCGCGGCTGCGGCCGCTCGGCCTGGCCTGCGAAAACCAGATGTTCCGCGCCACCGGCGGCATTAACACCCACAAGGGCAGCGTGTTCTCGCTCGGGTTGCTGTGCACCGCCTTCGGCCGCCTGCAGCAGCAGGGCCGCGCCATCGGCGCCGAAGCGCTGTGCGCCGAGGTGGCGGCGATGTGCCGGGGGCTGGTGGATCGCGAGCTGCGGCGCAACAACGCTGGGCAGACCGCCGGCCAGCGGCTGTTCGCCGCGCACGGGTTGAGCGGCGCACGCGGCGAGGCGGAGGCCGGTTTCCGGCTGGTCATTGACGGCGCGCTGCCGCTGTATCGGCAACGGCTGGCCGCCGATGGCGACGAACAGCGGGCGCTGCTGGACAGCCTGCTGTGGCTGATGGCCCACAACGACGACACCAACGTCGCCTCGCGCGGCGGCCTGCACGGGCTGCGCTGGCTGCGGCGCCGGGCGGCATTGCTGCTGGCGCAGGGCGGCTCGGCGGGGGAGGCGGGTCTGGCGCGCCTGCGGCGCTTCGATGCCGACTGCATCGCCCGCAACCTCAGCCCCGGCGGCAGCGCCGACCTGTTGATAGTGACCTGGCTGCTGGCGCAGCTGGGTGCCCAAGAATAATAACCAAGCCTTCAGGAGAGTCCCTATGTCCCAAACCCAGGAAAAGATCTGGAAAGCGATAGCGCCGCTGGCGGTGCTCGCGATCCTGTTATTGATACCGGTTCCCGACGGCATGCCGCCGCAGGCCTGGCACTACTTCGCCATCTTCGTGGCGATGATCGTCGGCATGATTCTGGAGCCGATCCCGGCCACCGCCATCAGCTTTATCGCAGTGACCGTCAGCGTGCTGAGCGCCAACTGGGTGCTGTTCGGCGCGCAGGAGCTGGCGGAGCCGGGCTTCAAGGCCGGTAAAGAGGCGCTGAAATGGGGGCTGGCGGGCTTCTCCAGCACCACCGTCTGGCTGGTGTTCGGCGCCTTTATCTTCGCGCTGGGCTACGAGGCCACCGGGCTGGGGCGGCGCATCGCGCTGTTCCTGGTGAAGTTCATGGGCAAGCGCACGCTGACGCTGGGCTATGCGGTGGTGATCATCGATATCCTGCTGGCGCCGTTCACGCCGTCCAACACCGCGCGCACCGGCGGCACGGTATTCCCGGTGGTGAAAAACCTGCCGCCGCTGTTCGATTCCTTCCCCAACGATCCCTCCTCACGCCGCATCGGCGGTTACCTGATGTGGATGATGGTGGTCGGCACCAGCATCAGCTCCTCGATGTTCGTCACCGGCGCCGCGCCGAACGTGCTGGGCATCGAGTTCGTCGGCAAGATCGCCGGGGTGCACATCAGCTGGATGCAGTGGTTCCTGGCGTTCCTGCCGGTCGGCCTGCTGCTGCTGATCATCGCGCCGCTGATCTCCTACTACCTGTACAAACCGGGCGTGACCCACAGCAGCGAAGTGGCCGCCTGGGCGGATACCGCGCTGGGGGAAATGGGCAAGCTGACGCGCAAGGAATACACCCTGATCGGCCTGGTGCTGCTCAGCCTGTGCCTGTGGGTGTTCGGCGGCAAAATGCTGGACGCCACCGCGGTGTGTCTGTTGGCGGTGTCGCTGATGCTGGCGCTGCACGTGGTGTCGTGGAAAGAGATCACCAAATATTCCAGCGCCTGGAACACGCTGGTTAACCTGGCGACGCTGGTGGTGATGGCCAACGGCCTGACGCGCTCCGGCTTTATCGACTGGTTCGCCCAGACCATGAGCACCCACCTGGACGGCTTCTCGCCGAACATGACGGTGGTGGCGCTGGTGCTGGTGTTCTACTTCGCCCACTACCTGTTCGCCAGCCTGTCGGCGCACACCGCCACTATGCTGCCGGTGATCCTGGCGGTCGGCAAAGGGCTGCCGGGCGTGCCGATGGAGCAGCTGTCGATGCTGCTGGTGCTGTCGATCGGTATCATGGGCGTGCTGACGCCGTACGCCACCGGGCCGGGGGTGATCATCTACGGCTGCGGCTACGTGAAGTCGAAAGACTACTGGCGCCTGGGCGGCATTCTCGGCGTGGTGTACATTGCCGCGCTGCTGCTGATCGGCTGGCCGATCATGAGCCTGTGGTACTGAGTTGAAGCCACGCGGCCACCGCCCGGTGGCCGCGGTTACGATCCTTTCCCGTGAACCCTGTCACACACTTGTCACACTAACCCCGCCATCATACTCGGGCAAACGCTAACACCTTAAAAATAATCATTTTCCGGGAGCCTCTGCGGATGAGAAAAAAAACGTTATTACTGTGCCTGCCTTTGTTATTCACCGGGAGCGCGCTGGCAGACGCCGGCGGTTATCAGCTGGAACAGGTGCTGGTCATGAGCCGCCATAACCTGCGCGCGCCGCTGGCCAACAACGGCAGCGTGCTGGCGCAGTCTACGCCGAAGGCCTGGCCGGCCTGGGAAACGCCGGGCGGCCAGCTGACCACCAAGGGCGGGGTGCTGGAAGTGTATATGGGGCACTACTTCAACGCCTGGCTGAAACAGACCGGCCTGTTGCCGCAAGAGGGCTGCCCGACTGCCAGCAGCGTGTATGTCTACGCCAACAGCCTGCAGCGCACGGTGGCCACGGCGCAGTTCTTCAGCAACGGCGCGTTCCCCGGCTGTGACGTCAGCGTGCACCATCAGGACAAGATGGGCGAGATGGATCCGACCTTCAACCCGATCATCACCGACACCAGCGAGGCCTTCAACCAGCAGGCGCTGGCGGCGATGAACGCCGCGCTGGGCTCGCTGAAGCTGGACGCGGCTTACCAACAGCTGGCGAAGATCATCGACTACAAGGATTCCGCCGCCTGCAAGACCGACAAACACTGTGACTTGACCAAAGAAGCCAGCGTGATGAGCGCGGTGCCGGGCAAAGAGCCGGGCGTCTCCGGCCCGCTGCGGGTGGGCAACTCGCTGGTGGACGCCTTTATGCTGCAGTATTACGAAGGTTTCCCGATGAAAGAGGTGGCCTGGGGCAAAATCGCCACCCCGCACCAGTGGCAGCAGCTGGCGCAGCTGAAAGACGGCTATCAGGACTCGCTGTTCACCTCGCCGGTGGTGGCGCAGAACGTCGCCAAGCCGCTGCTGACCTATATCAACAACGCGCTGCTCGGCGAGCGCAAACCGGACGCGCCGAAGCTGACGGTGCTGGTCGGCCACGATTCCAATATTGCCTCGCTGTTGTCGGCCATGCAGTTCCAGCCGTATCAGCTGCCGCAGCAATACGAGAAAACGCCGATCGGCGGCAAACTGGTGTTCCAGCGCTGGCGCGACGCGCAGAACGACCGTGAATTGCTGAAGATCGAGTACGTCTATCAGTCCACCGAACAGCTGCGCAAGGCGATGCCGCTGACGCTGCAAACCCCGCCGCAGCGGGTAACGCTGGCGCTGAAAGGCTGCCCGATCGACAAAGACGGTTTCTGCGCCTGGAGCGATTTCGAGAAGACCATGAAAGGCATCTTGTAATGCCCAGCCTCTCTCCCGACCGCGGGGGAGAGGCCTCTCCCCATCCCGGCTAACGCGCCGCCGTGCGGGCCTTAACGCCATTTATTTTGCCCAGGGTCATTGTTGCAGGCCGTTTCGGGGGCTAACATCATCAGCCTGCCTGCTTATCATGGATACCGCCGTTGCCCACTTTTATCCGCAATATCGAATTTTTCACGCCGGACGGCTATCCGGGCCAGGTGGCGCGCTGCCATTTTGCGCTGGCGGAGTATCGTGACGAGAGTTTTCCCGAGGCGGGCTTTGCGCTGCCGGATCATCTGGCGCGCGCGGTGCCGAAGCGCCGCGCGGAGTATCTGGCCGGGCGTTTTCTGGCGCGGCAACTGTTGGCGCCGCTCGGTTTTGCCGATTTCACCCTGGCGCGCGGCGAAGATCGCGCGCCGCAGTGGCCGCCGGGCATCGCCGGGGCGCTGAGCCATAATTCGGATACCGCGCTGTGCGCTGTGCACCGCGAGAGCGGGCTGGGCGGCGTTGGGCTGGATGTGGAGACGCTGCTCTCCGACGTGCGGGCGGAGGAGCTGTGGGGGGCGATCGTTTCGGCGGGGGAGCGCGAGGCGTTGCTGCGCGAGGCGCTGCCGTTCAATGAACTGCTGACGCTGACGTTTTCCGCCAAAGAGAGCCTGTTCAAGGCGCTTTATCCGCAGGTGCGCTGTTACTTCGATTTTCTCGATGCGCGCATGGTCGCCGTGGATACGCAGCGGCAGACGTTTGTATTAGCGTTGCTTAAGACGTTGACGCCAAATTGCCCCGCCGGCCGCCGGTTTAACGGGCGTTTTTGGCGTGAAGGTGACGGCGTCACGACTTTTATTTTCTGTTAAAACACAATAATAACAGTGTGTTATTTCTTGCTGCGCCGTAAATCGGATTTGCCGCGGCGGGTGGAAAGATTCATTCATCGGAGATTGACCCACGGTGGGGATCCGGTGTAATTTATCCTCCTTTTATGGCTAATGATAATTATTCGCATAAACATTATCATTGGTAAGGCGCAACAAAGGAGTGGTCTTGTGGCGACACTGACGACAGAAAACCAAACCTTCCTCGGGTTTGTGTACGCCGAACAATCGACCTTTTTGTACCGGTCTGAATTCCGTTCCCTCTCCGCCGACGGCGTGTTCGAGCGTATCGAGACGCCGGCGTTCGGCGGCGAGCAGGAAGGCAGCGCGCTGACGCAGCATATCCGCCAGGCGCTGGCGCGCGCCAAAACCGCCGGCCAGGAGACGCCGGTGGTGGTGGGCGCCATTCCGTTCGATACGCGCCGGCCTTCCAGCCTGTACGTGCCTGAAAACTGCCAGTTTGTCGCCAACGACAGCTTTACCCGCGCCGCGCGCCCGATGCTGCAACAGCCGCATCGCCTGGCCGCCTGCACCAGCATTCCGGACGAGCCGCGCTTCAAGCACGCGGTGGCGGAAGCGGTCAGCCGCTTTAAACAGGGCAAGCTGGACAAGGCGGTGCTGTCGCGCATCCTCGACATTGAGCTGGAGCAGCCGGTGGCGGGCCATCAGATCCTCAATAACCTGATGGTGCAGAACCCGACCGGTTACCACTTTTCCCTGCCGCTGGCCGATGGCGGCGTGCTGATCGGCGCCAGCCCGGAGCTGCTGATCCGCAAGCAGGGCGGCGAGATCCACACCAATCCGCTGGCGGGCTCGGCGCGCCGTCAGGACGATCCGCAGCAGGATCGCCTCGGCAGCGAGCGCCTGATGCGCTCGACCAAAGACAAATACGAACACAAGCTGGTGATCGACGACATTCGCCGCCACCTGGCGCCGCTGTGCGCCAGCCTGAGCGTGCCCAGCGGCCCATCGCTGCTCAGCACCGGTACCATGTGGCACCTGTCCACCCGCATTCGCGGCGAGTTGCTGAACCCGAATCTCAACGTGATGCAGCTGGCTTGCCTACTGCATCCGACGCCGGCGCTGTGCGGCTTCCCGACCGAGAGCGCCCGCCAGCTGATCGCCGATCTGGAACCGCACGATCGCGGCCTGTTCAGCGGCATTGTCGGCTGGTGCGACGCCAACGGCGACGGCGAGTGGGCGATCGTCATCCGCAGCGGCCTGCTGCGCGGCAACCGGGTGCGGCTGTTCGCCGGCGCGGGCATCGTCGCCGCCTCAACGCCGCAGTCCGAGTGGCTGGAAACCGCCGCCAAACTGGGCACCATGCTCAACGCTTTCGGCCTGAACAGCGGCGCGCTGTAGGCCTCTTTGCGGCGCAGTGCGCGCCGCGTCATACGCTTTCGCAGGAGATAACGATGAACAACAACATGACCCGGCAGCGTGCCCGGATGGCGGTGTGCGCATGAGCATTCAGATGGATTTCACCGGTAAACGCGTGTGGGTGACCGGCGCGGCGCGCGGCATCGGCGAGCAGATCGCCCGCCATTTTTTGACGCAGGGCGCCGAGGTGGTGGGATTTGACCGCGAGTTCGCCAATCCGGATCTGCCTTATCCTTGCGTGACGTTGGACATCAGCCGGCCGGAGCAGGTGGAGGCGGTGTGCCGCCAACAGCTGGCGGAGAACCCGCGACTGGACGTGTTGGTCAACGCCGCCGGCATTCTGCGCATGGGCAATACCGAAGATCTGAGCGTGGATGACTGGCATCAGTGCATCAACGTCAACGCTTCGGGGGCGTTTTACCTGTTCCGCGCCGTGCTGCCGCACTTCAAGGCGCAGCGCAGCGGGGCGATCGTCAGCATCGGCTCCAATGCCGCGCACGTGCCGCGCGCGCAGATGGCGGCTTACTGCGCCTCCAAGGCGGCGCTGACCAGCCTGAACCACTGTGTGGGGCTGGAGATGGCGCCGTTCGGCGTGCGCTGCAATCTGGTGTCGCCGGGCTCGACCGACACGCCGATGCAGCGCGGCATGTGGCAGACCGACGATGCGCAACAACGCACCATCGCCGGCTTCCCCGAAATGTTCAAGCTGGGGATCCCGCTGGGCAAAATCGCCCGCCCGGATGAGATCGCCAACGCGGTGTTGTTCCTGGCCTCCGATTTGGCCAGCCACATCACCATGCAGGACATCGTGATCGACGGCGGCGCCACGCTGGCCGCCTGAGTCAGACCCGCTGGCGGCGCAGCAGGTGCTGCGCGCCTTCCGCCGCCAGCAGCAGCACCGCCAGCCAGATCGCCAGATAGGTCGGCCATTCGCTTTGGCCGATGCTTTCGCCGAGCAGCAGTGCGACGATCACCAGCAGCACCGGTTCCACATAGCTCAGCAGGCCGAACAGGCTGAACGGCAGCAGGCGGCTGGCGAGGATGTAACACACCAGCGCCACGGCGCTGATGATGCCGAGCAGCGGAATGCGCCAATACAGCTCGGCATTAATTTTCAGCGCCGCCGCGCCGCCGTCGCCGAAGGCGAACCAGGCCGCCGCAGGCAGCATCAGCGCCAGCTCGCACCACAGCCCGCCGAGATTGTCGGTGCCGAAACGCCGCCGCAAAATAAAGTAGAACGGATAGCCCAGCGCCACCACCAGCGTCGGCCACGAGACGCCGCCCGCCTGATACAGCTCATTGCCCACCCCCACCATGGCGCACGCCACCGCCAGTTTTTGCAGCAGCGACAGCCGATCGCGGTAGAAAAAACGGCCCGCCAGCACCATGGTCAGCGGCAGCAGAAAATAGCCGAGCGACACGTCGAGCGCCTTGCCGTGCAGCGGCGCCCACAGGAACAGCCACAGCTGCACCCCCAGCAGCGCCGAGGTGAGCAGCAGGCCCAGCAGGCGCTGCGGCCGTTGGCCGATCCAGGCCAGCGTGTCGCCCACTTTGCGCCAATCGCCGGACAGCGCCATAAACAGCGTCAGGAACGGCAGCGTCAGCAGCGTGCGCCAGCCGTAGACCTGCTCGCCGTTCAGCGGGGTGAGGGTAGAGGTGAAGTAATACATCGCGCCGAAAAAGATGGAGGCGACGACCGAAAGAGTGATGCCCTTAATCACACGCATTCCTGGTGAGTGATTGATTTTATGGCGGCTACTGTAGAGAAATTTGCCGCCAACGACAATGGCGTTGCCGGGCGCTGGACAATCGGCGGCGGCGGTTTACAATGAGTACTGTGTATTCATACAGGTTTTGGCGATGACAATCGATCTTTTTGAAGACGCGCTGCCGCCGCCGTGGCGCGAAGAGATCGCCCCCGGCGCGGTGGTGATGCACGGCTTCGTGCGCGATCACGGGCCGGAACTGCTGGCGGCGGTGCAGGGCGTAGTCGTCCAGGTGCCGTGGCGGCATTTGACCACGCCCGGCGGGCACGTGATGTCGGTGGCGATGAGCTGGTGCGGCAACGGCTGGACCAGCGACAGCCGCGGCTACCGCTATTCGGAACGCGACGCGCGCAGCGGCAAACGCTGGCCGGCCATTCCCCCCATCCTGATGGCGCTGGCGGACGAAGCCGCGCAGCAGGCGGGATTCGGCCCCTTCGTGCCGGATTCTTGTCTGATGAACCGTTACGATCCGGGCAGCAAGCTGTCGCTGCATCAGGATAAAGACGAGCACGACTTCGGTGCGCCGATCGTCTCGGTGTCGCTCGGGCTGCCGGCGGTGTTTCAGTTCGGCGGGCTGCAACGCAGCGACCGGGCGCGGCGCATCCCATTGGCGCACGGCGATGTGGTGGTATGGGGCGGCCCGGCGCGGCTCTGTTTTCACGGCATCCTGCCGGTCAAGGAAGGTTACCACTCGCTGGTGGGGCCGCACCGCATCAACATCACGCTACGCAAGGCGCTTTAGCTGCGGCTCCTGCGCCAGGCAGGCGACGAGATAGTCGATAAACACCCGCAGTTTGGGCGGCAGATACTGGTTAGGCGCGTAAAGCAACCACAGGCCGCCGTGATAGCTGCTGAGGAAATCCCACTCCGGCAACACCTGCACGATCTCGCCGTCGTCGAGCGCCTGGCGGGCGGTAAAATACGGCAGGCTGCCGATGCCGATATGCTGTTTCACCGCGTCCAGCCGCACGCCGGTGTGGTTGGCGGCGTAGCGGCCGCGCACGTTGACCGTCACCGTTTTGCCGCTGCGGCGGAACTTCCATTGCGCGTCGCTCGGCGTTTCGCCCAGATAGATGCAGCTGTGCGCCGCCAGATCGTGCGGGTGCTGCGGCGTGCCGTGCTGCGCCAGGTAGTGCGGCGTGGCGCACAGCAGATGGTCTATTCTCATCAACTGGCGGCCGATCAACCCGGGCGACGGGCGATCGGTGATGCGCAGCGCCAGATCGACCCGATCGTCGATCAAATCCATGTAGCGATCTTCCAGCCGCAGCCTCACGTCCACCTTCGGGTAGCGGCGCAGGAACTCCGGCATGTGCGGATGCAGCACGAAGCGGCCCACCGCCTTGGGCACGCTGACGCTGACCAGCCCTTCGGGCTCCACGGCGCCGCGCCCGCCGATCGCCATGACCGCGTCGGCCGCCGCCAGCAGGGTGCGGCAGTGCGCAAACGCCTCTTCGCCGTTTTCGCTCAGCCGCAGTTTGCGGGTGGTGCGGTGCAACAGCTGCAGCGCCAGCGCCTGCTCGAGCTTCGCCACGCTGCGGCTGACGGCGGAAGGCGAAGTGCCCAGTTTACGGGCGGCGGCGGAAAAACTGCCGCTCTCTACCACCTGAACGAAAACGGCCATTTCGGGCAGCAGGGCGTAAGAAAGATTTGTGCTCATGACGCAAAGGTCCATTGTGATGGCGGTGGATTATCCCTCGATTATGACATGAATATAATGGCTCTTCGAACCGAGGAGAAAAATGATGATCGAACGACGTTATTACTACAGCGACGATGTACAGGGCCAGGCGCAGGTGTTGAGCTGCGCGCCGGCCGAGGCGGGCGCTTACGCCGTAGAGCTCGATGCCACGCTGTTCCACCCGCAGGGCGGTGGCCAGCCGTCCGACGTGGGGACGTTAGGCGGCGTCGCCGTGCTACGGGTGCAGCAGCAAGGGGATACCGTGCTGCACTTTACCGCTGCGCCGCTGCCGCTCGGGCCGGTTACGATGCAAATCGATGAAGCGCAGCGCCGCCTGCACGCCCGCTGGCACTCCGGCGGGCATCTGATCGGCTGGCTGGGCGAAACACGAGGCTGGCGGCCGGTCAAGGCGCATCATTGGCCGGGGGAAGGGCGCATCACGTTTACGCCAGGCCCGGATGCGCAGACGGTAGAAGCGGACTTTTTGCAGGCGGAGCTGGCGCGCTTGATCGCCGCCGATTTACCGCGCCGCCAACAGGCGGTGGGCGGTATGCGCCAGGTCGGTTTCGGCGAACTGCCCGCCTACGGCTGCGGCGGCACCCATGTCGCCACGCTGGCGGAGGTGGGGGCAATTGCGATCACCGGCGTAAAGATGAAGAAAGGGCAGCTGATTGTGCAGTATGAGCTGAGTTGAATAAGGGGCTTCAACGCCCGGCCTGCCGCAGCTGGGTGCAGAACGCGCATTGGCATCCCGCTACCGGCACTGCCGCGCAGCTGCCGATGTTCACCGGCTGGGCGTCCATGGCGTGAAAGCCGTAAAACAGATTTTCGATGTTTTGTTCCGCCGCGCGCGCCTGTTCCGGGCGCGGTTCGGACACTTTTGACTGAAACGCCGCGGCCTTGCCGGCCAGCAGGCTGAGAAACAGCAGCGACAGCTGGATTTTCATCGTCGTCTTCCTTTGGCTTAAGTTCTGATACGTTATAACAAAACCCCATCAATGCCAAGCGGCGGCGCTGCGGCCATTCACGGTATTTTTACGCACTGCAACAGTTCCTCATTCAAATAACACTTCGACACATTTCTTGCCGATGCGCTGACTAATAATTCAAATTACAAAAATTGCCTCGCTAAACGAATATTTAGATACTCGCTGTGCGGCCTGGCCAGTGCTGACTCGTTTTTAAATTCTGAGCATACAGAAAGATGCCTCTGTAGGTATCGTCACGCACTCTGGACAGGACATCGCCACCATGGGCTCTTTTTTTAAGCAGATCTACCGCTATTCCCACGCGCGCCCTTATCGGCATAACGAAAACCTCTGGCCCTACGTGAAGATCGCGCGCGGCGAAGGCGGTGAAATCGCCGCCTTATGGTACAAGCACCGGCCGGTGCCGATCGTCACATTGAGCGAACTGCGCAACAGCTGCCGGGGGCCGGCGTTGCTGACGGCTACCGGCCCGTCGGTGAAGGCGCTGCGCTTCGAAAATATTCCCGCCATGCCCGCCATCGGGGTCAACGGCGCCTATTGCCTGCATCGGCAGGTGGATTTTCGCTTCTACGTCATCGTGGACATGGGGTTTATCGATAACCGCCCGGAGATCGTGCGCGACGTCATTCAACGGACTGAGCTGACGCTGTTCACCACCGTGCACGGCGTGGCGCGCATTCTCGATCGCTTTGGCCCGGCGGCGATCGGTTGCCGATTGGCGATCGTCGAAGACGCGGCCTGCAAGATTTATCGCCCCCGGATCGACAGCGGCGCGCTGTGGGATCACTACTGCCGGGAAAACGGCGTGGTCTTTGCCGCCGAGAGCCGCATGCTCGGCTTCAGCCAGGATATCCGCTGCGGCATTTTCGATGCCGGCACCGTGGCCTATTGGGCGCTGCAAATCATCGCCTATCTTGGCTTCAGGCAGCTGTTTATCGCCGGGCTGGACATGAACAATTTCCACCAACCGCGCTTTTACGAAACCGAGCAGGATCGGTTGCCGACGTTTCTGGCGGACAAGGTGGAGTCGCTGGTGATCCCCGCTTTTCGACACGCCGGCGCGATCATGAAAAAGCAGCAGATCGCGATAAAAAACCTCTCCCTGCACAGCGCTATCGGCAGCGATATCTTCGAGAAGGTGGACGGCAATGTTTACTTTCAGCAAGCCTGAGCGGTGTTATCGCGTCGGCAGCGCGTTGTTTTTAGCCTTCGCGTTTTTCAGCGCGATCTTTTGCGGGCAGACCCGCGTCAACAACCTGTTTCATCTGGCAGCGCTGCTGTGGCTGGCCGCCGTGTTCACCTGGCCGCCGCTGCGGCGGCAACTGTGGGCCAATCGTCAGGCGCGGTGGGGCGGCGGGCTGGCGCTGATGTTTTTGCTTTATTATTCCCTCAGCGCGCTGTGGGGCGAGACGCCGGGCGACATGCCGTCGGCCCTGACCCACAGCGCCTATATCCTGCTCTATCTCGCCTGGCTGGTGACGCTGCTCGACGGTGAGCGGCGTCATCAGCTGCTGTGGGCGATGCTGGCCGGCATGACGGCGCTGTGCCTGTATCTGACGCTGGTCGATGCCCCGTCGATTTATCATCTGCGGGAAACCACCGCCCGCAATCCGGGGCCGAGCAACGTGATCGATCTGGCCGGTTACGCCGCCATCGCCATTTTGTTGAGCCTGATGATTTTCCGCGATACCGGGCAAAAAGCGGCGCTGTGCTTTATCCCGCCGCTGCTGGCGTTCATGGTGCTGACGCAAAGCCGCGGCCCGCTGATCGCGCTGGCGCTCGCGGTGGTGGTGGCGATGCCTTATCGACACCGGCCGGGACGGTGGCTGTGGTTTCTGTTGCCCGGCGCGCTGGCTGTGGTTCTCGCCGTCGTTTACAGCGCGATCGGCGAAATGCTGCTGACGCGCTTTGGCGAGCTGTATCAACAGAGCTTTGTTCGCATCAGCATCTGGCACCACAGCCTGGCGCTGATTGAACAGGCGCCGTTCTTCGGCTACGGCTTTGATAAGCAGCTTAATTTCCTCAATTACACCGGCGAGCTGAATCACACTACGCACAGCCTGTACCTTGGCGCGTTGCTGAAGGGCGGCTGCGTGGGGTTCCTGTTGTTGCTGGCGCTGCTGGGATATGGCGCGCGGCTCGCCATCGCACACTGGTGCGCAGGGCGGCGCTGGGAGGCGGGCCTGTTTCTGTTTATGCTGGTGTTCTACAGTTCGCAGGGCATGTTTGTGATCGCCAATCCGGCGGAGTTTTGGTACCTGTTTTGGCTGCCGCTGGCGCTGCTGCTGTCGCAGCCAAAGCGGTCGCCGATCAGGCGTGTACAGGCGGTAACGCCGCCAGGGTTTTCTCCAGCACCTGTTCCGCCGCGATGATGCTGAGCGGTTGGTGGCGCTGGGCGGCACTCAGCGCGGCGCTGTCAACCGGCACGTGCATCACCTGATGCCGCTCGCTGTCCTGATAGGGGCCGGTATGGCGCGGGTTAGCGGTGACGAACAGGCTGACGGTGGCAGTTTTCAACGCCACGGCGAGGTGGAGCGGGCCGGTATCGCCGGTCACCAGCACCTGCAGATTGGCGATGGTTGCCAGCAGTTGCGGTAACGTGGTCGCGCCGATATGGCTTACCACCCGCTGTTGCTGTTCCTCGCTCAAACCCGCCATAAATTCCCGCTCGAGGCTGCGCTCCGCCTTACTGCCAATCAACGCGATCTGACAGTCGGGGGAGTGCGCCAGCAGCCGTTGCGCCAGCTCAACAAAGCGGTCGACCGGCCAGCGGCGCAGCGTTTCGGAGGCGCCCATCTGAAAGCCGATCAGGATCTTGCCCGCCGGTTTCGCCAGCGAGGGAAAAGCGATCGGGATGAACATGTCGGGATTATCGGTACGGCATCCCAGTTGCCCCACCATATCCAGCTTGCGCTGAATCAAATGGCCGCCGGTGCTGTGGCTGACGCCGGTCAACCAGCGCTCCATGCCGCTCGGTTTGTTGCCGTAAACGTCTTTGAACAGGTATTGGCAACCGGTGGCGATGGCGACCAGCACGTCGTAAGGCGCCTTCGAGTGCAGGATGACCGCCAGCTGTGGCCGATTTTTTCGCAGGCGCCGGATAACGCCCAACATGTCTTTGGCCTTGTGGTCCCAGTAAATCACGTCATGAAAGCAGGGGCTGCCTTCGACCAACTGCCGGTTTTTGTGGCTGGAGACCAACGTGATTTGCGCGCCGGGGTAGCGTTCGCACAGTGCGCGAATGGCGGGCGTATTGAACATCAGATCGCCGAGGGCGCTGGTGGAGAAAATCACGATGCGCTCAAAGGATTGCTGCGAATCGAAGCTCGCTGCGGGCCGGAAATTGCCCGCGATGCGGGTATAGAGACGCAAACCGGCGTTGGCCGCCGCTATTTTCCACTGTTTAGACATTGCAGTTCGCTTCCGCTTGAGATCGGCGGCCACCGTCTGGCGCCGCGTCGTATCATACAAGTGCGGCAACGGCGGGCCAATGGCCCGCAACAGATTGCGACAGATGCTAACGTTATGCTTGCAATTGCCTTCGGGTGCCGCGCTTACTCCTCCCAGACCTGCGTGCTGCGCGGGCTGTCCATCTGATAATCCGAGTAGGGGCGGGTGAAGAACTCGCGCCCCAGTTCGCGGGCGGCCTGCAGCGGGTTGCGCGGATCGCGGGCGATCTCGCCGCGCTGGTTGCCGGCGCCGTGCACCACGCCGACGAACGCGGAATGGGTGTAGCGGCTGAACTCCTGGATCTGATGCACGATGCCCAGCGCCGCGCCGGGGTAGGTTTCTTCCGACGCCACCGCCAGCCCGATGCGCTTGCCGCTCATGCGCTGGTGCACCTGTTCCGCCTGAGGGTAGGCGTTGGAATAGAAGCTGAACGAGCGATCGAAAAAGGCTTTGGTTTGCGCCGACATGCCGTACCAGTAAATCGGCGTGCAAAATACCGCGCCGTCAGCCGGCAGGAAGTGCTCAAGGAACAGCTCGGCGTAGCGATCGGCCGGCGGCGGCGTGTGGCGTTCATCGCTCAGAAAACCGCTCAGGTAATCATCGAGAAAATGCAGGCTGGCGGATGTGCCGGCTTCGGCGGCGCCCGCCAGGATCGCCTGCGCCAGCGTGGCGCTGTTGCCGTCGCGGCGCGGGCTGCCGACCAGCACCACCAAACGTTTGGATTGATGAGTTGTATTCATGTCATGTTCCTCGGTATGAAGTGGATTCAGTCCTACTCTAGAAACAAGCACCGGCAGGCGACAAATGACGGCTTTTCTGCCAGGATGATCTCAACTCATCTCAAGAGGCTTCGTCATGTTCGCCACGCTGCCCGTCAACGCATTACGCACCTTTGAATCCGCCGCTCGCCTGTGCAGCTTCAAGCTGGCGGCGGCCGAGCTGGCGGTGACGCCGACGGCGATTTCGCACCAGATCAAAGCGCTGGAACAGCAGTTGGGGTTTGCGCTGTTCGAGCGGGTGCCGCGCGGCGTGCGGCTGACGCCGAAAGGCGAAACGCTGTTTGCCGGGGTGCACGGCGCGCTGCTGGACATCGCCGCCACGCTCGAGGGCCTGCGGCCGCAGCCCAGCACCGGATCGCTGTGCGTCTCGGTCACGCACTCTTTTGCGGCGCTGTGGCTGGTGCCGCGTCTGGGGCGTTTCTATCAGGCGTACCCGCACTATCTGGTGCGCCTGGAGGCCTGCGCCGAGGTGATCGATCTGCAGCAGGACGCCAGCGTGGACGTGGCGGTGCGTTACAGCCGCGCGCAGTATCCCGCGCTGCATCAGACGGCGCGGCTGGAGGAAAGCTTTGGCGTTTACGCTGCGCCGGGGCTGGCCGCCGCCGAGCCGGAAAACCCGGTGCTGATCACCGTCAAGTGGGGGGATTCGGCGCTGTACGACAGCGGCTGGCATGACTGGTGCCGGGCCGCCGGCGTAGACTGGTGGCAGCGCCATGCGGCGATGCGCAGCTATCACGAGGAGCATTACGCTCTGCAGGCGGCGGTGGCCGGGCAGGGGCTGGTGCTCGCCAGCTCGGTGATGGTGTCCGATATGGTGGACAACGGCCTGCTGGTGGCGTACCGGCCGGAGGTGCGCGTACCGGGCGCCGCCTACAGCGTGCTGTGCGCGCCGGGGCGCGAGCGGCATCCGCCGGTCAGGGCGTTTCTCGCCTGGCTGCAGCAGGAGCTGCCGCAGGGTAATGGCACGAAATAAAAGTTTTATCGTCCTAAGCTGTGGGAATATCAGCGAACTTTTGTTTTTACTTCACTGCGAGAACCTATCATGAGCCAGCCAAGAACCTCCGATTACCCGATTGATGCGCAATTTATCGAACGCTGGTCGCCGCGCGCGATGGCCAACGACGCCATCGACGATCAAACGCTGCTGAGCTTTTTTGAAGCGGCGCGCTGGTCGCCATCGGCCTACAACATTCAGCCGTGGCGCTTTGCCTACAGCAAGCACGGTTCCGACAGCTGGGAGAAATACCTGGAATTCCTGATCGACTTCAACCGCGGCTGGGCGCAGCACGCCTCGGCGCTGGTAGTGATCGTTTCCAAAACCACCAGCCTGAACGGCGAACGGTGGGTGGACAACCCGACCCACGCGTTCGACACCGGCGCTGCCTGGGCCAGCCTGGCGCATCAGGCGCACCTGAAAGGCTGGCTGACCCACTGCATGAGCGGCATTCACCACGACAAGATTAAGACGGCGCTGCAGCTGCCGGACGACTATGCGGTGCACGCCATGGTGGCGATCGGCAAACCGGGCGACAAGGCCCGCCTGCCGGATTTCCTGCAGGAAAAAGAGGCGCCGTCGGGCCGCCTGCCGCTGGGCAAGACCGTCAGCGAAGGGCTGAATTTCACGCTGTGATTGCCCGCTTTCCCTCAGGCCCGCTTGGCGGGCCTTTTTTATGCGGCGAGTAAAACTTAGGGAGTATGTTCTCGTTCGCTTATTCGCTGTATATTTTGTTATATAGCGATGGCGTGATGAGGAGGAAAGCGTGGGTGACCATTTTGGCAAAGGGCTGTTGGCGGGGCTAAAGGCGGAGAACCTGAAGCCGGAGACGGAGCTGTCGCGCTTTTGCTCCGACTACAAGCGCGGCTTTGTGCTCGGCTATGCGCACCATTTGGCGCAGCGTTGCGGCGACGAAAACCGGGCGGCGTTCGAAGCCGGACAGCTGAGCCGCGCCTATGGCCTCGGCAGTGAGCCGATGAGCGAGTTCTTTTCCGGCGGCGACAGCCGGCTGGCGGAGAAGTTTTTCCGCGCCGGCTATAACCGGCCGACGCAGGGCTAGCGCGGGCGGGGCGTCAGGCGGCGCTCAGCACCGCCACCATATACACGCACGGTTGGTCGCTCTGGTTTTCAAAGCGGCAGTCCGCCGGTGGGCCGAGCTCCAGGCAGTCTCCCTCGGCCATGTCATGGCGTGCCTCACCCTCAAGAAAGACCAACTCACCGGATAAGACCCAGATCAGCTGGCGTTTGAAGGCATACACCGAAGCCGGCATCGGGATCGTCGCGCCGGCCGGCAGTTCGATACGCACCAGATCGAGCGGCAGATCGGTGCGTGGCGACACGTGGCGCCGCACGTAGCCGCTCTCCGGATCGACCCAGACCGGCTGATCTTCCCGGCGCAGCAGCCGGCCTTCCTGCGTTTCCGCCCGGGCGATCAGCTTGGACATGCTGAGGCCGAACGCCCCCGCCAGCCTGCCCAGCAGCATCGCCGTCGGGCTGCTCTCGCCGCGCTCGATCTTATGCACCATCGCCCGTGAAACGCCCGCCTGCTCGGCCAGATCGGACAGCGACCAGTGGCGCGCCTCGCGTTCAATGCGAATGCGTGCGCCGATCAGCTGATTTAGATTGTCTAATTTAATATTCATATCGTAGTATTATAGTGGACAATTGGCCGGGGTAAACCATGATTATACGAAATGCGACGCTCAGCGATAGCGCGGCGATTGCCGCCATCTATAACGACGCGGTGTTGAACAGCACCGCCATCTGGAATGAACAAACCGTGGATGCGGCCAACCGCGCGGCGTGGATCGGCGAACGGCAGGCGGCCGGCTACCCGGTGCTGGTGGCGGTGAACGGCGCGGACGAGGCGATCGGCTACGCGTCGTTCGGCGACTGGCGCGCCTGGGACGGCTATCGCCATACCGTAGAACACTCGGTGTATGTCCATCAGGCGCATCGCGGTGAAGGGATTGGCAAAACGCTGTTGATCGCCCTGATCGCACGGGCGCGGGAGATCGGCAAGCATGTGATGGTGGCCGGCATCGAATCCGGCAATCAGGCCTCTATTCAGCTGCATCTGGCGCTCGGGTTCCGCGAGGTGGGGCGCATGGAGCAGGTGGGCGCCAAATTTGGCCAATGGCTGGATCTGACTTTCCTGCAGCTGACGCTCGACGAGCGGGCGGCACCGCCGGCGCGCTGATCCCGGGAGACAGGGCGATGAATATGCTATTGCTGCTGATCGCGGCGGGAATGGGACTGGTGGTGCAGAATCTGCTGATGGTGCGCATTACCGAAAGCGTCTCGACCATCCTTATCACGCTGGTGATCAACTCCAGCGTCGGTTTGCTGCTGTTGGTGGGGTTGTTGCTGGCCAAAAACGGCCTCGGCGCGGTGGCGGAAGTGACCGGCGCCGCCAGGTGGTGGATGCTGCTGCCGGGGCTGCTGGGATCGCTGTTCGTGTTTGCCGGTATCCTGGGCTACCAAAAACTGGGGGCGGCGGCCACCATCTCGATCCTGGTCGCCAGCCAGCTGTGCATGGGGCTGCTGGTGGACGTCTACCGCGCCGGCCCGGCGGCGCTGCGCGAGAATCTGCCGGCGCTGTTCGGCGCTTTGCTGCTGGTGGCGGGCGCCTATCTGGTGGCGAAACGCAGTTTTTGAGGGAGCGGTTTGCCGCCGCCGGGATTGTTTCTGCGCCTTGAGCTACGCCGCATGTTATCGGGGGAAATGATTCCCCCGATAACAAACTAGTAAACATAGTCATACTTTATTTCTGCAACGTGGTCGTAGATGTTATCCCGGTTTTTCTTCACGTCTTTAATCAAAATTGAAATATTTTGCTGAGCATTAATGCATCTTCCAAACTTATCCCAGCTTTTACAGGTGGTTATGGTCGTTTCTGTGGTGAAGGACTTCATCACTTCTTTGCTGGCTAACTCTCTATCGTCACTATCATAAGTAAAATCTGCGGTGGTTGTACCTGATGTTGATCTTATTAAACGATTTTTAGCGCCATAACTATAAACGGTGTTGCCACTGTCATTGCCCAGCGTACTAATGCGTTTTGCCTTGGATAGCCTCCCGGCGTCATCGGCTAAAAATGTTGTTACCGCCTTGCTTGACTGGTGCTTTTGCTTGATGAGCAGGTCGGATGCCTCTTCCGATCGGACGATTCGGCCACTGTCATCGGTGAGCACGGTACCGCTGATCTCTTGCGCCATCAGCTCATGGCGGGCATTGCCATTCTCAATCATAGACATGTTGAATGTTGAGCTGTAATCCCAGTTGTTATGGTTTTTATCAAGCGTGCTGCTGAACTGGATCACTAAAATACTCTTGTTAATTTGTGACCTGACGGTTTTTTTAGCGCGTGAATGCAGCAGGGTACCGCAGTCATCAAACTCTACCTGGGAATCAGCCGAAATATAGTCATCCTTGCTGGTTATATGCATGCTGATTTTTTTAGGCGTTTTCTTAGCTGACCACTCTTGAGCCAAGATGGCATTGTTAAAGGCGTTGTTGGCTGATGTTTTTTCAGAACAGAGATGTTTATTTGCATATACATTGCATGAATAAATAAGCGGCAAAAAGAGCAACATTGATTTTTTCAAAGTGAACACTCCATGTCATAGCACATTGATGTTGTATGATTATATCTACGTATTGCCATATATCGCAACTTTTTGCCAGCCTGGCCAACAGGTCATCCGTTTTTGAAAAGATAACGAAAAACAGGCCAGAGCATTCATGAATCTGTACCTGTCGTTACGTTACACAATATATACTATGGTATTGTAATTTTAGAGCATGTACTATTATCTAACTATACGACTGTAGTGATGGATATTTATGCTATGCTAACATCTGACCCACGTTATCAACTTCTAGCTGTATATAGTGCACAACATCTCCGTGCGGTTGCTGGCAGAGTCATTGCTCGTGCTGAGCTGCCACCTCTGAATTTTTCTACGCTGCTCTGGCGCTCAATGTGGCAATCACCAATTCCACCTCTTTTACACCCTGAATCAGGTAACGAATTTTTACAGGAAAACGGCTGCCCATATCCACGACCTTATGGCCTTGAGTCGTGGATCACGACCAATAATAAAGGTATTCTCGATTTCCAGTCTGCTAATAAGATTATTTATTTGGCTAGTTTTATTGAAAAAGACTGGGGTCTTAGCAGGCAAATGCCAATATGGAGAAAACACGCAACGAACCGGATCAATGGCTATGCATATAATATTGTTCAGATGTTTATGTATGATGGGCTTTCGGATGCTTATCCAACTGAATACTATGTTACGTTCGACTACGATCTTTTGAATGGCGAGTTGAAAAACAAAAGGCTTAATCACTGGGTGTCTACATACCAAAAAAAATCGAAAGATCCCTTTGTCGTTGCATCAATGGAGATTACTCGGATATCTAATATGAGATCGATATTTCTATGGCAAATTACGCTTGAGACAGTTAAAGGGTTGTGTACATCTTTAACAGTGGAGGCTACACCGGGTAATTCATATTTAAGCTATTCTCATCCCGTCAGACAAAAGCGAGTTCATCCATTTATTGGCTATATTTGAATGCTTAAAGGATATAGTGTTAAAGGGAAGAGGGTTATATGTGCTATGCGATAAAATAACTCTGTAAACCATAGTGGTATAGGCGTGGAGCAAGAAGATGAAATATAATACAACTCGGTCGCCGTAGAATTTCTCGACCAAAGCCGTGCGAATAGAGACTGTAATTTAAATTGTGTATCTGCCTGTTTTTGATATGTTCATTCCCACAACCGAGACAGGCAGTTATGGACGAAAATAAACTCAAAGCGCTGGCTGCTGAACTGGCAAAGGCCTTAAAACTGAAGCCGACCTCAACCAGTTTTTCCAGATGCTGACGAAGCTTACCGTCGAAACGGCGCTCAATGCAGAACTGAGCGAGCACCTCGGACATAAGAAAAACGCGCCCAAAAAAGGCTCAAATACCCGCAATGGCTACGCGTCAAAAACGCTGCTGAGTGATGACGGCGAGAGCGAGCTGAACACCCCGCGTGACCGTGAAAATACCTTTGAACCTCAGTTAACAGACGCGTATTACGCAGATGGACATCCAGATTTGGTCCCTCTATGCCAAAGGCATGACCACCGCGAAATCGTCGCCACGTTCAAGGAAATGTACGATACGGACGTGTCTCCCACGCTGATATCTAAGGTCACCGATGCAGTTAAAGAACAGGTGACAAAGTGGTAAAATAGGTCTCTTGATGCACGGTATCCCATTGTTTATCTTGACTGTATCGTGGTGGGGGTTCGTCAGGCTGGCAGCGTGATTAACAAAGCCGTATTCCTCGCTCTGGGCATTAACACTGAAGATGATCTTGACCCGCTATCTCCAGACAGCTTTTGTATCTTAAGTTAACATTGCCCGCAGGCGCCGGTATTCTCTCGGGGAGTGATATCCCAGTGCGCTGTGCGGATGGTTTTCATTGTAATGATTGAACGCCTCAGCAAGGTTCTGCAGCGCCGTTCGCACATTCGGTTTTGGCATGAACGCGATGTAGTCTTCCTTCATCGTCTTCACGAACCGCTCGGCCATGCCGTTACTCGTGGGCTGCTCGCTGCCGTTGTGTAGGCTTCCAGATTCAGCTCTGTGGCGAACTTGCGCGTGCCATGCGTCGTATACGCCGAACCATTGTCCGTCAGCCACTGCACCGGTTTGTCCGGGAGCGTCACTCCGAAGCGCTTCTCCACGGCTCTCAGCATCATGTCCTGCACGGTCATGCTGTTATAGCCACCGGTGCTCGCAGCCTTAGCCACGTTGGCCATGTTCCTGTTTGTTAGCGGCGATGAAATTCACATCTTAAAGTATTTCATCTTCGGGCCTGGTTTTGTTTCCAGCGCGATTTATATCACGGTGATTACGCTCGGCTCACAGCAAGTGAGTGTTTCCTCACCCAATCTGGTGAGTTTCATTCTGACCAGTGGAACAGTCGGCACCATGTTGACCTTTGTGGTCACCGGGCCAATTGTGGCGCACTTAGGCGTATATGCGGCGCTGTTCGGCGCCTTGCTGCTGGTGGCGAAACGCAGCTTTTGACGGCGGCTGAAAGGCAAAAAGCCCGCTCGGGTTTCCCTGAGCGGGCTTCTCTAAATATGGCTCCTCTGACTGGACTCGAACCAGTGACATACGGATTAACAGTCCGCCGTTCTACCGACTGAACTACAGAGGAATCGTGTGAACGGGGCGAATAATAGCGGGGCGGTTGTGGCTTGTAAAGCGTGAAAACGCCCGATGCGTTCGTTTGCTGCAAGATTGCCCAACCTGCTGCTTTTTCTCGCTTTTGTCGCTTATCCCGCGCGCAGCGTCGCCGAATTGCCCGTTGAGCGCCGCAGTTGCCTGCCTGTGGTGCAACGCCTGCCCTGCGGTGTGGCGCTCGCCGCCCGGCGAACGGTCGTTGACCACCTGATATCCCGCCTCCTTGGCCGTTTACCGACTCTGGCCCGGATCTTGCTGCGGTGCCTGACCGGATTTCGGCATTCTCAATTTAGCGGCTCGCTGGAGGCTCTATGAATTTCAGACGTCTGAAGTACTTCGTGAAAATCGTTGATATCGGCAGCCTGACCCAGGCAGCGGAGGTGTTGCACATCGCCCAACCGGCGCTCAGCCAGCAGCTGGCGACGCTGGAAGGGGAGCTGAAGCAACAACTGCTGATCCGCACCAAGCGGGGCGTACAGCCGACCGAAGCCGGCAATATTCTCTATGCCCACGCGCAGACCATTCTGCGCCAGTGTGAGCAGGCGCAGAGCGCGGTCAACAGCGCCGGGCAGGCGATGAGCGGCCAGGTGTCTCTCGGGTTGGCGTCGGGCAGCACCGCGGCGCAGCTGGCGCTGCCGCTGCTGCAGACCCTGCGCGATCAGCAACCGGGCATCCTGCTCAGCCTGCATGAAAACAGCGGCGCGGCGCTGGCCGGGCAGGTGGCCAACCAGACGCTGGACATGGCGATGGTCTACGGCGCCAAGATGCCCGCCGGGCTGCACGCCATCGCACTGATGCGGGAAGATCTCTATCTGGTGGCGACGCGCGCGGTGCCGCATCCCGGCAACAGCGTCGAACTGCTGGACGTGGCGCGGCTGAACCTGTTCCTGCCGCGCGAGGGCGATGCGGTGCGCAATCAGCTGGAAGAGGCGATGGCGCTGCGTAAATTGGCGATCAACGTGGTGGGAGAGATCGAATCCTCGGGCGCGCTGAGCGCCGCGATCGCCGGCGGGCTGGGGGCGACCGTGCTGCCGGAATCGGTGGCGCGCGCGATGATCGGCCCGGCCAAGGCCTGGATGGCGCGCATCAATGCGCCGACGATGTCGGTGCCGCTGGCGCTGTGCATGTCGGGCCAACAGGCGTTGTCCGCCCCGGCGTTGCTGGTCAAAGACATGTTGCTGTCGATCGCCGGCGGCCGCAGCCAGGAGAAACGCGCGCTGGCGCTGGTGCGTTGAGGAAAAAACGGCCCGCCGCAACGGGCCTGAGCACCGTTACCGGAACGGCGGTTCGTTGAAGGTGCGCAGCTTGCGCGAGTGCAGGCGATCGCCCTCGGCGCGCAGCAGATCGATGGCGCAGATGCCGATCTGCAGGTGCTCGGAGATCGCCCCTTCGTAGAAGCGGTTGGCCTGGCCCGGCAGTTTTATTTCGCCGTGTAGCGGTTTGTCGGAGACGCACAGCAGCGTGCCGTACGGCACCCGGAAGCGGTATCCCTGAGCGGCGATGGTGGCGCTCTCCATGTCGACCGCCACCGCGCGGCTGAGGTTGAAGCGCCGCGCCGAAGCGGAATAGCGCAGCTCCCAGTTGCGATCGTCGGTGGTGACCACGGTGCCGGTGCGCAGGCGCTGTTTGACCTCTTCGCCGGGCATGCCGCTGACCATCTTGGTGGCGTCGTACAGGGCGCGCTGCACCTCGGCGATGCTCGGGATCGGGATATCCGGCGGCAGCACCGCATCCAGCACGTGATCGTCGCGCAGATAGGCGTGGGCCAGCACGTAATCGCCAATCTTTTGGCTTTCGCGCAAGCCGCCGCAGTGGCCGATCATCAGCCAGGCGCTTGGGCGCAGCACCGCCAGGTGATCGCAGATGGTCTTGGCGTTGGACGGGCCGACGCCGATGTTAATCAGCGTGATGCCCTGGCCGGTGCGCGAAATCAGGTGATAGGCCGGCATCTGGTGGTTTTTCCACGCCAGATCGGACACCGCCTGTTCCGGGGCGCTGGTTTCCGGCGTGATATAGGTGCCGCCGGCGCTGGAGAGCGCGATGTACGGGCTAGCCGGATCGGCGATTTGCGCGCAGGCCCAGCGCACGAACTCATCCACATAGCGGGTGTAGTTGGTGAACAGCACGAACGGCTGGAAGTGTTCCACCGGCGTGCCGGTGTAGTGCCGCAGCCGCGCCAGCGAGAAATCCGCGCGCAGCGCATCGAAATGCGACAGCGGGAAATGGTTGTCGGTGGTGTGATACAGGCCGTCGGCGGTTTCGTCACCGATCTGCGCCAGCTCGGTGGTGGGGAAATGCTGCGCGATGCCGGCGCTCATCGAGCGATCGAGCGCCAGGCTGGAGCCGTCGATCACGTAAGGGAACGGGATCTCCTGCTGCGACGGCGCCACTTCGATATGGGCGGCGTAATCGTGCTCCAGCATCGCCAGCTGTTCGGCCAGATAGTGGCGGAACAGCTGTGGCCGGGTCACGGTGGTGCTGTAGCTGCCGGGATGAGTAAAGCGGCCGAAGGCGCGGGTTTTGTTCGGGCCGGATTGTTGTCCGTCCCAGCTGACGCGCAGCTCGGGATACACGAACAGCCCGGCGGCGCGCGCCTGCGCATCCGGCAGCGCGCCGTGGTTGATAAAGTCGCTGACCGCCTGACGCAGCGCGTCTACCGCGGCGTCATACAGGGCTTCCAGTTGATCGAGTGCCTGATCGGCGCTGAGGCCGCTGCGAGGTGGGGCATAGCTCATACTTTCTCCTTGGATGTCCCGGCTCTGTGGCGGGGGGCGGCGTTTTACCGTCACAGGTTAGCCGAAGAAGGGCGTAAAAGCTTGGTCGAAATGACGGGCGCGGCAAAGAAAATACCGCACCCGTGAAGGCGTGGGGATCAGGAGGCGGGGCTTGCCGCTTCGACCTTCAGCGACACCAGGCCGATGCCCAGCTTCTTCGGCGTGAAGCCGCCGCTGGCGCTCTCTTTCGGCTCGGTCGGTGCCGGCGGGGTAATGCTGATCTTCTGCGCGCCGCGCGGGTTGTCGAAGCGCAGGGTGACGGTGCTGTCCTGTTCGCCGAGCGACACGAAACGCTCTTCGTCGCCGACGCGCACCGAAATCGGTTCGCCGACGTTATTGCCGTAGGCGCGGGCGCGCAGCACCAGATCGAAGCGCTTCGGCAGCGGATCGACGTAGTCGATGTCGACCGCCGGCGCCAGATTGGCGTCGGACCAGCGGCCCCACTCCTCGACGCCGGAAACGCCGGTGATGGCTTTCACCTGCTCCGGCAGGCCGGGCAGCATGAACTCGATGCTGTCCGCCCGGTACTTCATCGCCGCGTCGTCCACCTGCAGGCGGGCGACGGCGTTTTGGTAATCGGCGACGCTGTCCGCCGCCGGGGCGGTAAAGCTCACCTTGCCGCGGAAGCGTTCGCCGCTGGCCTGCACGATCTGCGGCGGCGAGGCCAGGGTGCCGGAGGCCACGCAGATGTCGGTGCTCAACGCCAGCTGCGGCGCCCAGACCCGGCCGATCTCGTAGCATTTATCGACCCAGACGAATTTCTCCCCCGCCCCCAGCCCGGCCAGCTGCTTGCGCAGCGGGGTGGAAAGGTAGACGTTGAACATCGGTTCGATGCGGTTATCGCCCACCCGCAGAATGAACGGCACCTTGTAGGTGACGCCGGAGAAGCTGAAGCTGCGCTGGCGCGTATCCACGCTGTAGTCGCTAATGCGGTTCGGCAGGCCCCACTGGTTGATCACCGCCGGTTTCCAGCCGTTGATCTTCTCTTCGATGTTCAGGAACACCGTAGACAGCGACGGCGCCGACAGGCTGCTGCGGCCGAGGCCGATGTAGTTGTCGCCGCCCATCACGTCCAGCACCGTGGCGCCGTTGTCCAGCGTGCTGCGCTTCTCGTTGCGCTGTTCCGCCAGCGGCCGGGTGCCGTCGATGATGAAGAACAGGTTGCGGCGCTTCTGTTTGGTCAGGATATCGTAGGCGGTGTTGTTCATCGCCAGATGATCGGAGGACACCACGATCACGGTATTGCTGAAATAGGGCGAGCGTTTGATCTTGTCGATCAGCGCGGCGATGTGTTGCTGGCTGCAGGCCACCGCGCTCAGCGAGCGGTTTTCTTTATTCTGCCAGGCGTAACTTTTCTTGCTGCAGCCGGCGGAGATGAAGCCGTCCGGGTGATGGGTGTCGACGGTCAGGGTAAACAGCGAGAAGGGTTGGCGCTGCTTGGACAGCTCGACGAACTTGCCGTACACCACGTCCAGCACGCTGTCGTCGTACCAGCCCCAGTCGTTTTTGTAGCTTGGATCGGCGACCTGTTCGCGCAGCTCTTTGAAGCCGTAAACGTGGTCGAAGCCGTGGGATTTCAGGAAGGTGTCTTTACCGGCGAACGCCAGCTCGGCGCCCTGATAGAAATAGTTGCTGTAGCCGGCGGCCTTAAGCACGTCGCCCAGGCAGACGTTCTCCGGGTAGAAGGTGGAGACCGCGCTCGAGGCGTTGCCGTCGAAAGGTGCGAACAGCGGAATGCCGCACTGCGAGGCGACCATGCCGGCGATGGTGTAACCGGTGCCCGGCAGCTGCTGGGTGTTGCTGAAATCGATGCTGTCCGTGCGCAGGGCGTTCAGCTCGTCGGCCAGGCCGGGAAACAGCTCGGTATCGAAGTAGGTGCGCTCCAGGCTCTCGGCATAGATGTACACCAGGTTCGGGCGCTTGCCCTGTACGGTTTTTTTCGGCGCCTTGTAGTAGGTGGTGAAATCGGCGGTATCGCCGACGATCTGGCTCTTGACCAGCAGCGAGATGTCCTGAAACGCCGGGGTGGTGCCGACCGAGAACAGCGCCAGCAGCACGGCGACGACGCTGTAGGCCACGCTGCTGCCTTTGGCCTTGCGGCGCAGCAGGCTGCGGGCCAGCACCGCGAAGATAAGCCCCAACGCCGCCAGCAGGCCGATAAACGGCAGCACGTATTTGCTGATGCCCGCGCCTTTAAGGCTGCTGGTGACGGTGTAAATCACCGCGTCGGTGATGCCGTCGCCGGTGAAGTAGTTGCTGGCGATCAGGATGACGTTCAGCACCAGATAGCTGCCGAGCAGCGTCAGCAGAATGGCGAACCACCAGCGGTTGGCGGCGGCCCGGGTGCGATAAATCAAAATCGACGCCAAAAAGAGAACAAACGAAACGACTGCTAAAACCATCCGCCAAACCTTGTCTGATTGAAATAAAACCGTTGCTGCCCTGGTTTGCGCCGCCGAGCGTGCCGCAGCGCGAAAAGTGAAGGGTATAGCCTATTGCCGGCGGCGGAACAACGCGCGATCTCCCGCTACGGCCGACGAGCGGCGGCTATTGTACATTTTTATGACAATAGTGTGACGTTAATCACGCCGACGGTGGCCTCGGCGGCGAAAGCTTGCTGGTCGGAGGTTTCGCTCTACGCTTAATGAGCGCCACGACGGTGCGCCCATCAGCCATTCAGGAGGAAGTATGCAGACGATTCCCGCCGCGGTACTCGACGATCTGGCCCCGCAAGGCGTGTTGCGCGCGGCGATCAACTACGGCAATCCGGTGCTGGCGCAGGCCGGGGCCGGTGGCAAACCGCAAGGCGCTTCGGTGGAACTGGCCGCCGCGCTGGCCCAGGAGCTGGGTGTGGCGCTCGAACTGGTCACCTATGACGCGGCGGGCAAGGTGTTCGCCGACCTGGACAGCGGCGCCTGGAACCTGGCGTTTATGGCCATCGAGCCGGTGCGCGCGGCGCAGATCGCCTTCAGCGAGCCCTACGTGATCATCGAGGGAACCTATCTGGTGGCGAACGACGCGCCTTACTTTGAGGTGGCGCAGCTCGACAGGCCGGAGGTGCGCATCGCGGTCGGCCAGGGGGCGGCGTACGATCTGTTTTTATCGCGCACGCTGCAGCAGGCGCAGCTGGTGCGGGCGGCAACCTCCGCCGAGGCGATCGCGCTGTTTTTCGAACGGGGGCTGGAGGCGGCGGCCGGCGTGCGTCAACCGCTGCTGGCCGCCGCGGCCGCCCATCCCGGCTACCGGGTGCTGGAGGGGCATTTCACCGCTATCCGCCAGGCGATGGCAGTGCCGCGGCAAAAAACGCAGGGCGCCGCCTACGTGAACGATTTTATCGCGCGCTGCAAAGCCAACGGGCTGGTGAAGGCGGCCTTGCAGCGCAGCGGCCAGGGCGAGGTGACGGTGGCACCGCCGGCCGCCTCGGCGTGATCAGTCGAGCTCCACCGCGTACTGTTCCACCGGGGTGATTTTCTTGATCAGCTTGTTGTCGAACAAGAACTGTTCGTAAGCCTGGTAGCGGGCCCGATCCAGCTTGGCCGGATCGCGCGCGAACAGCGGCAGGCTGGCTTGCCACGCCTGTTTGTTCAGCTCGGTATTCAGCTCCGGGTGCGCCTTGGCGAACGCCAGCCAGGTGTCCTGCGGGTGCGCATGCAGGTAGTCGCTACCTTGCTTCAACGCGGCGAGGAACTTGCGGATTTTCGGTTCGTTCACCGCATCGCGGTGGGTGACGATGATCAGCTCGTCGTAGGCCGGCACGCCGTAATCTTCGACGTTGAACACCACCGGCGTCTTGCCCTGCAGCTTCAGTTCCAGCGCTTCGATGTTGCGGTAGCCGCCGATCACCGCATCGACCTGGCCCGCCAGCAGGGCGCTGGTTAGCTGGAAGTTGACGTTGATGAGCTTGATGTCCTGCGGCTTGAGGTGCTCGTGTTCGACCATGGTGGCCAGCGTCGCCTGTTCGATGCCGCTGACCGAGTAACCCACCGTTTTGCCCTTGAGATCCGCCGGCGACGTGATGTTTTTATCCAGCGCGATCACCGTATTCAGCGGCGTGTTGATCAGCGTGCCGACGCGCATCAGCGGCAGGCCCTGATCGGCGAAGAAATGCAGCTGCGGCTGATAGGTAATGGCGAGGTCGGCCTGTTTGGCGGCCACCAGCCGCGGCGGCAGCGCCGGATCGGACGGCGGCACGATCTTGACGTCCAGCCCTTCGGCCTTGAAGGCACCGATTTGCTCGGCCACCATAATCGGCGCGTGATCGGGGTTGATATACCAGTCGAGCACCAGCGTCAGCTTTTCGGCCGCGCCGGCCTGGCCGGTGATGGCGGCGCCGAGCAGCAGCCCGCAAACGGTTTGTTTGATCATGGTCGTTCCTTTATCCCTGGTTATGGTTGCAATCATCAGTCGTTTTCCGGCGCCCAGGCGATCAGGCGCCGCAGCAGCGCATCCACCGCAGCCCACAGCAGCACGGTCATCAGCACCAAAATAAACAGCGCGGCGAAGCAGACGTCGGTCTGCATGCGCGCGTTGGCGTTCAGCATCACGTAGCCCAGCCCTTCGGCCGAGCCGACCCATTCGCCGATGATGGCGCCGATCGGCGCGACGGCGGCGGCCATGCGCAGGCCGGAGCCGAAGGCCGGCAGCGCTGCCATCAGCCGCACGTGCCGCAGCTGCGCCCAGCGGGAAGCGCGCATCGTGCGCGCCAGATCGAGATAGTCGTTGTTGACCCGCCGCAGCCCGTCGAAAAAGGCCGACACCACCGGGAAGAAAATCACCAGCACCGCCATCGCCACCTTGGCGCTCATGCCGAAGCCGAACCACAGCACCAGCAGCGGGGCCAGGGCGAACACCGGTATCGCCTGGCTGGTGAGCACTAGCGGCATCAGCCAGCGTTGCAGGCGCGGCGAGAAGATCATACACAGCGCCAGCGCCGCGCCGAGCAGCACGCCCAGCGCCAGCCCGCTGACGATCTCCGAAGCGGTGACCAGCGTGTGCCAGGCGAGGTAGCCGCGCCCGTCCCACAGCGCCTGCGCCACCGCGCTCGGCGTGGGCAGCAGAAAGGCCGGAATGCCGCTTTGCGCCGCCAGCCACCACAGCAGCAGCAGGCCGGCAAACACCGTCAGCCCACGCCGCAGGCGGGTAAGCCCACGCTCTTTGGCAATATTCATTGCGCGGCCCTCACCAGCTGTTGCAGCAGTTCGGCCTGGCTTCTCAGCAGGTCGGCGTCATCCGGCGCGCGCGGCGGTTGCCCGCTGATGCGGTGGGTGTCGTCGAGGCCCAGCGGCCAGGGCGACAGCACCAGCAGCCGGTGGCTCAGGCGGCAGGCCTCCATCGGATCGTGGGTGATCAGCAGCACGGTGTTTTGCGCCAGCAGTTCGGCGGCCAGGCTCTGGATCTCGGCGCGGGTAATGGCGTCCAGTGCGGAAAAGGGTTCGTCCATCAGCACGATCGGCTGGCGTTCGTAGAGCGTGCGGGCGATGGCGGCGCGCTGGCGCATGCCGCCGGACAGCGCGGCAGGCAGGCTGCGGCCATGAGAGGCCAGGCCCACGCGCTCCAGCAGGTGCGCCGCCCACGCCCGGTCCGGCGTTTCGCCGCGCAGCCGCGAGCCGAGGGCGACGTTCTCCTCGACGGTCAGCCACGGGTAGAGCAGGTCTTTTTGCCCCATGTAGGCGATGCGCCCGGTGACCGGCAGGCCGTCGCTGCCGGTCACCGTGCCCGAGGTAGCCCGTTCCAGGCCGGCGATGATCTTCAGCAGGCTGGTTTTGCCGGCGCCGCTGGCGCCGAGCAGGGCGACGAAGCTGCCGCCGGCGATGTCGAAGCTCAGCCGGTCGAAGACGATTTGCTGACCGAAACGCAGGCTGAGATCCCGCACCTGGATGCCGGGCGGGCGAAGCGGGGAGGTCATGAGGCGTTCAGCCCCATCTGCCAAAATGCCGATTCCAACTGGGTGGCGGTGGTGAAAATCTGCGCCAGCTCGGTGAGGCGGCCTTGTGCGCCGCGCTGGTGGCCGACGGTCTCGAGCAGCTCGATGGCGGCACGCACGCCGGCCAGATAGCCCTCGTCGCCGTAGTTGCGGATCCAGGAGGCGTAAGGATTGCCCTCCATTTGGGTGGCGGGATCGTGCAGCAGCCGCAGGCCGATTTCGGCATAGCCGGCCACGCAGGGCAGCAAGCCGGCCAGCAGATCGAGGGCGTCGCCGGCATGGCCGATATCCAGTACGTAGCGGGTGTAGTTCATGGTCTCCGCCGCTTCCGGCTGGGCGGCGATCTGCGCTTCGCTCAGTCCCCATTCGGCGCAGTAGGCGACGTGCAGCGGCAGTTCGGCGACGATGCCGTTGAGCGACGCGGTGGCGGCGCGCATCTCCGGCAGGGTGCGCAGCTTGCTGACCAGCAGCGCGTAGGCGCGGGCGAAGTGCAGCAGGAACAGGTAGTCCTGGGTCAGGTAGCGGCGAAAAGCGCGTTCGGGCAAGGTGCCGGCGGCCAGCTGCTGCAGAAATGGGTGATCGACGTAATCTTGCCAGTGGCTGCCGGCATGCTGGCGCAACCGGCCGTAAAGACCGCTTTCGAACAGGGTGGTGATGGACATGGGACCTCCTTGAGTCAGTGGAGATCCGGGCACGCTGGGGTATGAACAGGCAACGGGTGAGAGCGTTGTTGCCTAACCGTCCCTTCGCTGGCATGACCCAGATCAGGTTCAAAGGGTTCGGCTTGCGCCATCTCAGCCCGTAACAGGACACCCCTCGGAGCTGCTTGTTATACGACATTTGTTTTTTGATTACAATCGCCGGGCGGCGCGGCGGCAATCGGTTCGTTTAGTGCGATCGGGGGCGATTTTGCTGGCGCAGAGCGCGCGATTTTTGTCACTGTAGGCCGATGATTTTGCCTTTGAGGACGATTCCCGATGAAAAAGATTGGTTTTCTCTCGTTTGGCCACTGGTCGCCTTCCGCCCAGTCCGGCACCCGTTCCGCAGCGGATGCGCTGCTGCAGTCCATCGATCTGGCGGTCGCCGCCGAAGATCTGGGGGCGGACGGCGCCTATTTTCGCGTACACCACTTTGCACGCCAGCTGGGGTCGCCGTTCCCGCTGCTGGCCGCCATCGGCGCCAAAACCCAACGCATCGAGATCGGCACCGGCGTGATCGACATGCGTTATGAAAACCCGCTGTACATGGTGGAAGACGCCGGCGCGGCGGATCTGATCGCCGGCGGGCGGCTGCAGCTCGGTATCAGCCGTGGCTCGCCGGAGCAAGTGATCGACGGCTGGCGCTATTTCGGCTATGCCCCGGCCGACGGCGAGACCGACGCGGACATGGCCCGCCGCCATACCGAAGTGTTCCTGGAAGCGCTGCGCGGCGAAGGGTTCGCCGAACCCAATCCGCAGCCGATGTTCCCGAATCCGCCTGGGCTGCTGCGGCCGGAGCCGTTTTCCGCCGGGCTGCGCGATCGCATCTGGTGGGGCGCCGGTTCGAACGCCACCGCTGTCTGGGCGGCGAAGCTGGGCATGCACCTGCAAAGCTCGACGCTCAAGAACGACGAGACCGGCGAACCCTTCCACATCCAGCAGGCCAAGCAGATCCGCGCCTACCGCGCCGCCTGGCAAGAGGCCGGCCACACGCATGAGCCGCGGGTTTCCGTGAGCCGCAGCATCTTCGCGCTGGTGGATCAGCGGGATCGCAACTACTTCGGCGGCGGTGGCAAGGAGGGCGATCAGCTCGGATATATCGACGCGCAGACCCGGGCGATCTTCGGCCGCAGCTATGCCGCCGAGCCGGACGTGCTGATCAAGCAGCTGGCGCAGGACGAGGCCATCGCCGAAGCGGATACGCTGCTGCTGACCGTACCTAACCAGCTGGGCGTGGATTACAACGCCCACGTCATCGAATCGATTTTAACCCATGTCGCGCCGGCGCTCGGCTGGCGCTAAACGGAGGAATGGCATGTCACGCATTTTCATTACCGGCTCGGTAGACGGGCTGGGCCGCGCCGCCGCGCAAAGGCTGTTGGACGAAGGGCATCAGGTGATTTTGCATGCGCGTGAGCCCGGCCGTCTGGACGCGGTGCGCGATCTGCTGGATCGCGGTGCGCAGGCGGCGATTGGCGATCTGTCCGATGTGCAGCAGATCCGGCAGCTTGCCGAGCAGGTCAATCGCCTCGGCCGCCCGGACGCGGTGATCCACAACGCCGGTATGTTTACCGGGCCGCAGGTGATGCCGGTGAACGTCGTTGCGCCCTACCTGCTGACGGCCCTGATCGAGCGCCCCAAGCGCATCGTCTACCTGAGCAGCAGCATGCACTTTGACGGAGCGCCGGAACTGAACGGCGTAGACTGGCTCGGCGGCGCTGCGGGCTCCTATTCGGACAGCAAGCTGTTCGTCACCGCGCTGGCCGCCGCTGTGGCGCGCCTGTGGCCTGACGTGATCAGCAGCGCGGTCGATCCCGGCTGGGTGCCGACCAAAATGGGCGGCGCGGATGCGCCCGACGATCTGGCGCTGGGGCATGTGACGCAGGCGTGGTTGGTGACCAGCGATGAGCCGCAGGCCCTGGCGTCCGGCGGCTATTGGCACCATCAGCAACGGTTCGATCCCCACGCCGCGGTGCACGACGAGGCGTTTCAATCGGCGCTGCTGGCGCAGTTGGCGCGCGCCGGCGGGGTGAGCCTGCCGCAGGCTTGAGGGCAGTGCTTTGTTGGCCCGTCGGTGCTTGTCGGCGGGCTTTTTTATGCCCGCAGGGTGAACCGGCGAGGCTTTTCTTATACAGTGGCTGTCTGACCTGTTTTGCTCGTTCTTCTTATTATCGCCATGCATACATTCCTGATTATCGTCCCTGAAGGGGGCATGCTGTTCGAGGCGGCGGGCATCGCCGATATCCTGATGCAGGCTAACCGCCTGAGCCCTGCCGAGGCGCCGCTGTATCAGATCGCGGTCGCCACCACGCAATCCCATCGGGTGGTACACGGCCTGTCCGGGCTGAGCCTGTTGGCCGACCATCGCCTGGCGGATCTCGATCCGGCCCTGCCGCGCGATACCGTCATTGTCGCCGGTAAAGGGGCGACCGAAGAAGAGGGCGCCCTGGTGGCGGATTGGCTGCGCCGCGCCGCGCCACAGGCGCGCCGTATCGCGTCGGTCTGCGGCGGGGCTCTGCTGCTGGCCGAAGCCGGATTGCTGGACGGGCGGCGGGCGACGACCCACTGGCGGCTGGCGGAAACGCTGCAGGCGCGCTTCCCGCGGGTGCAGGTCGAGAACGGCCCGATCTACGTGCAGGATGGGCCGATTTGGACCTCCGGCGGCGTCAGCTCAGGTTTCGACCTGACGCTGGCGTTGGTGGAGGACGACTACGGCTTCGTGCAGGCGCGCGAAGTGGCGCAGGATCTGGTGATGTTTCTGCGTCGCCCCGGCGGACAGGCGCAGTTCAGCCGCTACCCGCTCAACCAGGCCAAATCGCCGGGCCCGATCCGCGACCTGCAGTCCTGGATCCTGGAAAACCTCGCCGACGATCTCAGCGTCGATCGGTTGGCCGAACGCGTGGCGATGAGCCCGCGCAACTTTACCCGCGTATTCAGCCGTGAGACGGGCATTTCTCCCGCCAAATTCGTCGAAGAAGGGCGGTTGCATACCGCCAGGCAGCGCCTCGAGCAGAGTGCGGAGGGCATCGAACAGATCGCGCTGGCCACCGGCTTCGGCAACGGCCTTAACCTGCGGCGGGTGTTTGAGCGCAAACTGCAGCTGACCCCGAGCGAATACCGCGAACGCTTCCACGCGCGCAATTTGGCGTAAATTGATCGGTAAACGTCATTTACGCCGCCTCGGGGCAAGGCTAGATTTGAGGCAAAGCCCAAAACGAGGAGAGCATCATGGTGAAAGTAGGCATTAACGGCTTCGGCAGGATCGGGCGCAACGTGCTGCGCGCGGCGCTGGGGCGCAGCGATTTTGAAGTGGTGGCGATCAACGATCTGACGGACAGCAAAACGCTGGCGCACCTGCTGAAATACGACACGCTTTCCGGCACGCTGGCGGCCAGGGTGGAAGCCGGCGACAACCAGCTGTTGCTGGACGGCCGGCCTATCCAGGTGTTTTCGCAGCGCGATCCCGCCGAGATTCCCTGGAGCAGCGTGGGCGTGGACGTGGTGATCGAAGCGACGGGCTTCTTTACCGATAAAGCCAAGGCGGAAGTGCACATCACGCACGGCGGCGCCAAGCGGGTGATTATCTCGGCGCCGGCCAAGAACGACGACATCACCATCGTCATGGGCGTTAACGACCAGCTCTACGATCCGGCGCTGCATAACGTGGTCAGCAACGGCAGCTGCACCACCAACGGGCTGGCGCCCGCCGCTCAGGTGCTGCATCAGGCCTTCGGCATCGAATACGGGCTGATGAACACCACTCACGCCTATACCAACAGCCAGGCGCTGCACGATCAGCCGGAAAAAGATCTGCGCGGCGCGCGGGCGGCGGCGGAATCGATCGTGCCTTACTCCAGCGGCGCGGCCAAGGCGCTCGGCAAGGTGATCCCGGATCTCGACGGCAGGTTGACCGGTTACTCGCTGCGGGTGCCGGTGCCGGTCGTCTCGATCGTCGATCTGACGGTGACGCTGAAACGCCCGGCGACGGTGGAGGAGATTAACGCCGCTTTCCGCGCGGCGGCGGCGTCCGGCCCGCTGAAAGGGATTTTGGGGTACAGCGATGAACCGCTGGTGTCGAGCGACTACCGCGGCGACGCGCGCTCGTCGATCATCGACGGCCTGTCCACGCTGGTCATCGGCGGTAACCTGGTGAAAGTGCTCGCCTGGTATGACAACGAGTGGGGCTTCTCCAACCGCTTGGTCGATCTGGCGCTGCTGATGGAAAAACGCGGGCTGTAAATGCCCGATAGCAAAAAGCCCGCTTAAGTTTCCTTAAGCGGGCTTCTCTAAATATGGCTCCTCTGACTGGACTCGAACCAGTGACATACGGATTAACAGTCCGCCGTTCTACCGACTGAACTACAGAGGAATCGTGTGAACGGGGCGCATCATATCCAGCGGCCCTGGGTGTGTCAACGCTAAATTGCCTCGAGTGGTGCGACTGCTCGGTATCTGAGCAATGCGCCCGTCAATCAGCCCATTGTGCGTCGTTTTCTGCCTGGGCGCGCAGCAGACGCGCCAGCGGATCCTGGCGGTAGAAGCGGCAAAAGTGCTGATACAGCGCCGGGAAGCGTTCGGCCAGCAGCTCGGGGGCGCTGAAAAAATACTCCGACAGCACGGCGAAGCACTCGGCCGCATCGGTGGCGGCGTAGGCATCCATGCTGGCGGCCTCTTCACCGACCATGTCGATTTCATCCTGCAGGCTTTCCATCGCGGCGTGCAGATCGTGCTCCCAGGCGGCCACTTCGCGCAGCGGGATCGGCGGTACGCCGGTGGCGACACCGCCGTTGCGCATATCCAGTTTGTGCACCGCTTCGTGGATCACCAGATTGAAACCGGAAAGATCGAAAGAGTCCTGCACGTCTTGCCAGTTGAGCACGATCGGCCCCTGTTCCCAGCTTTGGCCGGACTGCACCACCGGCCCCGAGTGCACCAGGCCAATTTCGTCCTGCCATTCGTCTTCCACCACGAACGGGGTGGGGTAGAGCAGAATTTCGTTGAAGCCGTCGAGGCACTCCGCGCCGAGTTCCAGCACCGGCAGGGCGAACAGCAGGGCGATGCGCGCCTGCATTTGCGAGGTGAGCTGCAGCCCCTGCAGCGGCACGATGCGCTTTTGCTGCAAGATCTGCCCGGCAACGGCCACCAGCCGCTGCTGCTCCTGCTCATTCAGCGGCGAGAGCAGCGGGATCGCCAACGCGTCCTGCCACTGGGCCTGAGTGTCTGCCTGGGGTTGAGAGGGTTGAGTCGCTTTCCACGGCCATTTAATCATCAGGTTGCTCGTAAACTCATCACTTGAACGTTCAGCGGTATGCTAATGCTGTAAAAATGCCGTAAAAGCGGGCATGATAGCAAGCGTTGTTAGGAGAGATGCCGGAGCGGCTGAACGGACCAGTCTCGAAAACTGGAGTAGGGGCAACTCTACCGGGGGTTCAAATCCCCCTCTCTCCGCCACTATTCAATCACTTACGAATAAATCTTTCAACGATCCCCATCACAATAGCGCTGGCCTGGCGCCAAATCACTGAACGTCAATCCACTGCCTGCTGCTGATCTTCATCGGGTATTCGCGCGTCATCGTCATATTGGTATTCCGTCATCTTAAGCTCGCCCGACTTTCACGCTTCCAGCGCACTTTGAATATAGCGTTGCGGCGACACGCCCAGTTTTTTGCGAAACATGGCGATGAATGCGCTAGGGCTGGCGTAACCCAGTTCGTGGGCCAGCTGACCCACGGCCACGCCGCGCGCCAGATTGCATACCGCCTCCAGCAAGCGAATTTGCTGGCGCCATTCGGAAAAGCTCAGCTGCGTCTCTTCGCGAAACAGCCTCGCCAGGGTGCGTTCGCTGGCGCCGACCTTTTTCCCCCACCAGGCGAGCGTTTCGCCATGGCCCAATTCGCGGCACAAAACATCGCATACCTGGCGCAGGCGCCGGTCGTTCGGCAGGGCCACGTGACACAGTTGGCCACTTTGCATGCGTTGAAACTCATCGCTCAGCAGATTTTGAATGAGCGTAAGCCGTTCGGCGGAAATGGCGTTTTCAAGCCCGGCGGCAATCAGGGGATGCAACAGGGGAGTGGCGCTCAGCCCCTGGGGCCGTGCGCCATAGCGGCGAGAAAAGGGTGGCGTAAAGTAGATGTTGTGCGTCACAACGTCATTGATGGCTTCCAAACCGTGCGGTGTGCCGCTGGGGAGCCAAATGGCGCGGCCCGGCGAGAGCAGCCAGATATGCTGCGCGGTGGCGATTTTCGCCACGCCGCGCAGCGGCAAAATCAGCTGCCCCTGCTCATGCTGATGGACGGGCTCTTGGCTGCCGGGGCTGTAACGCAGCTGACGCAGGCCTTCAATACCGTGATGGGATGTCATATTTACCCGCCTCTGTCCGGTTCTCACCATTTGTGTCTATTGCTGCGATAACGGACAACGTTTGTCCGTCTGGCGACATCCTGACTGTCGGTAGCGCCATTCTGCCATGAACGGGCTTCTCTTTTAAAGTTGAATAATTATCATTTCGATAAAATTCTACTAACAGTCGGAAAGGCGATGAGACAGATGGGCAAATTTTTCAGGGAAAAACCGTTGAAAGTGCTGGTATATACGATAATCGCAGGCTATAGCGGGCAAGCGTTTACCGCGGATGGCGGGCAGAATACCACAAAAGAAGAGACGCTGGTGGTGAGCGCGGCAGCGTCTCAGGATCAGGATGACGGGAGCACGCTGGTGGCGCACGGTGCCGCCTCTGCGACGAAGTCAAACCAGCCGATTAGCCGTACTTCACAGAGTATCTCGGTGGTGACGCAAGCGGAGATTGACGCGCAAGCGGCGAAAAACGTCCCGCAGGCGCTGCGCTATGTTTCCGGCGTCAACTCGGAGAGCGCCGGGCCGGATACCCGTTTTGACACCATCATCGTGCGCGGTTTTGAAGCCGACGAGTACCTGGACGGTCTGCGGCTGCCCCGTGAAGCGTGGTGGAGCCGCCCGGCGTGGGATCCGTTTCTGTTGTCGCGTATCGAAGTGGTCAAAGGCCCTTCCTCGGTACTGTATGGCCAGGCGAATCCCGGCGGGATCGTCAACCTGATCAGCAAAACGCCGCAGGCGACCCCGTCCGGTGAGGTTTATGTCAGCACGGGCAACGAAAATCAGTTTGGCACCGGCGTCGACGCCACCGGGCCGCTGAACGATAACGGCACGCTGTTGGGGCGCGTGGCGGGGACCTTTTTTGATACCGAAACCCAGGTCGATCATACCCACTATCGGCATTATGACATCGCGCCGTCGCTGACGTGGCAGCCGAATGCGCACACTAGCCTGACGATTATTTCGCAGCTGCGCAAAGATCCGGACAGCGGGTTCTACAACCAGATGCCGCTTTCCGGCACCTTGACGCCTAACCCGTACGGCCACATCTCGACCCGTTTTTACGGCGGCCAGCCGGGCTTCGACAAGTACGAACGCCAGCAGGGCAGCATCGGTTACCAGTTCCGGCACGATTTCAACGATACGGTGACTTTCCGCCAGAATCTGCGTTACCTCAGCAGCACCGGCGACTATCTGATGGTCTATCCATGGGGTGTGCATGCGGATGCGCCGCTCATCGATCGCTATTCGATGAACCTGAAGGAGAGCATGACCAACTTCGCGGTGGATAACCAGGCTGAATTCCACTTTGATACCGGTCGGGTGAAACATACGCTGCTGACTGGGATCGACCGCATGCACACCTCGGTGCGCAGCCAGTCGGGCTACGGTGACGCCAGCCCGATTAACTTCCTCAACCCGGACTATAGCGTGCCGGTGGCCATACCGCCGCTCGATAGCAGTACGCACAATACGCTCGATCAAACCGGGCTCTATCTCCAGGACCAGCTCGAACTGGGAGGCTGGATCCTGAACCTGGCCGGCCGTTACGACGCGGCGAAAACCAAAAGTATCGACCTGCTGAACGACACTCGCACCGAGCGCAACGATTATGCAACGACCGGGCGCGCCGGGCTGCTGTACCACTTCGATAACGGATTGGCGCCTTACATCAGCTATTCCACGTCGTTTGTGCCGAGCAGCAGCAATGACTTTTACGGCCACGCCTTTAAACCGACCGAAGGCAAGCAGACGGAAGTGGGGTTGAAATACGATCCGGTCGGGCTGGATGCCTTGTTTACCCTGGCGTTGTACGACTTGCGTGAAACCAACGTGGCGACCGCCGATCCCGATCACCCGAATTTCAGCGTGCAGACCGGCGAAGTGCGCTCGCGCGGGGTTGAGCTTGATGGCCGCATCAATATCACGCCGGCGTGGTCGGTGCTAGCGTCGTACAACCTGACCGATCCGAAAGTGCTGAGCGCCAACGACGATACGCAGGGCAAGCGTCCGGTGGGCATTGCGCGCAATACCGCCAAGCTCTGGAGCCAGTATGCCTTCGACGGCGCGCTTGACGGCGTGACGCTGGGCGGCGGCGTGCGCTATGTCGGCACCAGCTACGCCACCTCGGACAACGGCCTGAAGGTGCCGGCGGCCACGGTCTACGATGCGCGCGTCGGCTATCAGTGGCGCCAATGGCAGCTGGCGCTCAATGCCGCCAATCTCGGCAACAAAACCTACCTGGCTTCCTGCTCCAACAATGGCTGCGAGTATGCGCTGAAACGCCAGTACATCGCGACCCTCAGCTATAAGTGGTGACCGATGCTGTCGCGACGCAGGTTGTTGACCGCTCTCCTGTTGGCCCCGCTTTACGCGCGGGCCGACGTCGGCCAGCCGCCGCAAAAGCTGGCCGTGTTGGATTGGGGACTGACGGAAATTCTGTTGGCGCTGGGGGTGACTCCGGCGGGCGTCTCGGCGCCGGATTGGTATCGTAAGCTGATCCCGACGCCTGTGCTACCTGCGTCGGCGTTGGATCTCGGCCTGCTGTTCCAGCCCAATCTGGAAACGCTGTACGCACTGCGGCCGGACGCGATTGTCATCACGCCGCAGCATGCGTTGCTGAAGCCGGCGCTGGAACGCATCGCCCCGACGATCACGCTGCCGGCTCATGGGCTGGCAGAATTCATCAGCGCTGCCCGGCAATTGGGCGAACGGCTTCAGCGGCAGCCTCAGGCCGCGCAGATATTGACCAGTCTGAACGGCAAGCTGAGCCGCGCCTCGCTGCTGGCGCGGCAGGTTGAACGGCCGACGCTGCTCGCCGCCCCGGTAGATGCGCTGCACCTGCGGGTATACACCGCAGCCAGCCTTCCCGGCGACGTATTGGCCCTCTGCGGGCTGCGCAACGGATGGCATGGCGGCGCGGGAGCGGAAGGCAGCGTACTGGTGGAGCTGACCCGCATCGCCGATCTGAATGCGCGGCTGATGCTGTTGACGCCTGACGATCAGCGGGAGTCGGTGTCTCAATGGCGCCAAAGCCCGCTGTGGCAACGTCTGCCGCTGACTGCTGCGCACAACCTGAACCTGATAGAAGAAAACATCAGCGATGCCGGCGCCCTGATAACCGCCGGGCGCTTTGCCGATATTTTTACCGGGATGATGATGAGGTGGCGTGATGCATGAGTCTTTCTCCCGCCGTCTTTCCTGGGGGGTAATCGCCGCGTTGTGGCTGACGTCGTTGCCGTTGGCGCTGGCCGATATTCATCGGCAGGGCGGCATTGTCGCGTTGTTCTCCGATCATAATCTCGACCCGGCGGCCATTATCCTGCATAGCATGTGGTTGCCGCGTCAGGGTATGGCGATGGTGGGGGGCGCGACGCTGGGGCTGTGCGGCTGGTTAATGCAGCGTGCGCTGCGCAATCCGTTGGCGGAGCCGATGACGCTCGGCATGACCGCCGGGGCGACGTTGGCGATGGGGCTGGCATCGTTGTGGTTGCCGTCGCTGCTGGTCGGCGCGCGCACCGCCGTGGTGATTGCCGGTGAGATTGCGGCGCTGGCGTGCGCGCTGGCGCTCAGCTGGCGTCAGCGTATGTCGCCGCTGGCGATGGTGCAGGCGGGCATCATGATCAATTTGTGGTGCGGGGCGCTGACCTTGCTGATCGCCATTATCAACGATCGCTTTTTACTTCAGGTGCTGATGTGGGGAGGCGGTTCGCTGGCGGTGGAAGACGGGCAAATTCTGCTGCGGATGTTGCCGTGGCTCGCCGTCTGCGTAGTGAGCCTGTTGTTCTTGCTGCGCCCGCTTGAACTGCTGCAACTGCCGGAAACCGTGGTCAGCAGCCTCGGCGCATCGCCGGTGCGCATCCGTGCCGCCGCGGTGCTGCTGGCGCTGACCATGAGCGCCCTCATCATTAACGCGGTCGGCGTCATCGGTTTTTTGGGGCTCGCAGCGCCTCATCTGGCGCGCTTTGGCGGCGCGCGAACATCCCGGCAAATGGTGTTGCATACGGCACTCATCGGTGCGGGCCTCCTATGGCTGACCGATCTTTGCGTCTCTCGCGTGTCGCTGGAGAGCGGCCAACTGCTGCCCGTCGGTATGCTGACCGCCCTGACCGGCGGCCCGTTGCTGATGCTGCTGGCGCGTTTTGCACGGCAGCAAAGCATCGATCTTGCGCCGCCGTTGCCGGTGTCGCAGGGCTCGCATCAACGACGGTTCATCTGGTTGTCGGCCGGCGTTCTGGCTGTGGGGATCGTGGTCTCTTTATGTTTCGGCCACGGATTGCAGCATTGGCACTGGGTGGAAAGAGGGGAACTGGCGAACCTGCTGCCATTGCGATTGCCACGCCTGCTGGCGGCGGTGAGCGCCGGTGCGCTGCTGGCAGGGGCCGGCGTGTTGATGCAGCGGGTGAGCGGGAATCCGCTCGCCAGCCCGGAAGTGCTGGGTATCGGCGGTGGTGCGGCCATGGGCGTTACGGCCTTTGTGTTTTTGCTTCCCGCTGGCGGCAGTGGCTGGCTGTTGGCGAGTAGCCTGGGGGGCGCGCTGATAAGCCTGTTGCTGACGTTGTGGAACAGCCGTCGAAGCGACTTTAATCCGCAGCGGGTATTGCTCAATGGTTTGGCGCTGAATGCGCTATGCCAGGCAGCGGTCAGCATCGTGATGCTCAACAATCTTGCCGCAAGTGCGGTGTTGTTGCCGCTGATGACGGGCAGTACCTATTACGTCGGCGCGTCGTTGGCCGAAGGCGTGTTTGTCATCACGCTGGTTCTCCTGGCGCTGATGCCGCTGTTCCGCCGCTGGCTGGTGCTGTTGCCGATGGGCAACGTCGCTGGCGCGCTCGGTGTGCCATTGCCGCGCGCACGTTTCAGCGTGCTGGCTATGGCGGCAGTCATGACCGGGCTGGCGACGTTGCTGGTCGGCCCGGTGTCTTTCATCGGTCTGCTGGGGCCGCATCTGGCGCGCAAGATGGGTGCGAAAGGGCCGCTGATGCAGCTTTACACCGCCGCGCTGTTGTCATCCGCCATCATGACCGTTGCCGACTGGCTGGGGCGCAATGCCCTCTACCCGCGCCAGCTGCCGGTCGGGTTGGTGGCATCGCTGATCGGCGTCCCCCTACTGGTATGGCCGTTAATTCGTAATAAGACTTTCCAGTCAAAACCATAAAAAGTGTGAGTATGAGCAAGGAATTCAGCATGTCGGTATTGATGATGTTGTTTCGTATGGTGCGCGGTTGGCTACTGCTCGCCGTGGTCGCCGGTGTCGCCAGCGGGCTGTGCAATGCCTCTTTGCTGGCGATGATCAATCATGGTCTGGCGCAATCCAATGAGACGTCATGGCTGAGTCCGGGAGGCGATTTTGCGTTACTGACGCTGTTGATGTTGGCGACGCGCGTGGTTTCTCAAACCACGTTTATGGCGCTGGGACAAAAGGTGAAGGCACGCTTGCGCAGCGAACTGGTGCAAGACGTCAGCGAAACGCGCTGGCTGCTGTTGGAAAAAGCGGGGATGGCAAAAACGCTGTCGGTGCTGACACAAGATCTCGATACGCTGGTGGTGTTTTTCGTCAACCTGCCCAATCTGCTGATTTTCGGTGCCGTTATCGTTGGCTGTCTGGTTTACCTTGGCAGCCTGTCATTGAGCGTACTGGCGCTGGCATTGGCGGTGATTGTCTGCGGCAGCCTGGGCTACCGCGCCGCGCACGGCCCCGCGATGCGTTTGTTGCGCCGATCGCGTCAGCGCGAAGATACGCTGATTCAGCAATGCAAAAAATTGTTTGACGGTGCGAGAGAGTTTCGACTTAACGCGGTGCGCCGCCGTCAATTCGTCAGCGGTGAACTGGCGCAAAATATTGACGCGGTTCGCCGGGAGAGAACCCGCGGTTACGTGTTGTACGGTTTGGCGAGTAGTTGGGGAAGCGCGCTGTTTTTCGCTTTCATCGGCCTGGTGCTGTTTAGCTTGCGCGACGGACTGGCTTTGGACGAGCGGGCGCTTACCGGCTATATCATGGTGTTTCTGTATATGATTGTGCCGGTCGAAGGGCTGTTATCCGCCTTGCCCACCCTGGCTGGCGCGAGAGTGGCCATGCAGCGGGTACAGTCGCTGCGCGAGCAACTCAGGCCCGACGTTCCGCAGCGCCATTTTACGCCTCCCCCTTTTGCTTCGTTGGCGTTGGATAATGTCCATTACCAATATCAGAACGAAGAAGGGGAACATTTCACCCTTGGCCCGCTGAATATGCACATTGCACCCGGTGAACTCATTTTTATCGTCGGCGGCAACGGCAGCGGCAAGACGACGTTGGCGAATCTACTGGTGGGAATTTATCCTCCCGATAACGGCGCGATTTTGCTTAACGGCGAGCCGATCAGCGACGATCTTTTGGAGATGTACCGTCGGCATTTTTCGGTGGTGTTCAACGACTTCTTTCTTTTTGACGATGTGGTGTTCGTCACTGAGCGCACACAAAAGCAGGTCGAACATCTACTGCGCCTGCTGAAGTTAAGTCATAAAGTCAGTTTTGCCCACGGCCGTTTTTCAACAATTGCGCTCTCTCAGGGGCAGAGAAAACGGCTGGCTTTACTGCAGGCGTGGTTGGAAGAGCGCCCGGTTTATCTGTTTGATGAGTGGGCCGCCGATCAGGATCCTGAGTTTAAGGCGGTGTTTTACCTTGAACTCTTGCCGATGCTGAAGGCCGAAGGCAAAACGGTCATTGCGATTACTCACGATGATCGCTATTTCTACCTTGCGGATCGCATCATCAAGCTGGAATCGGGGCAGGTGGTCCCATCGATGAGTGGCGCGCCGTCATGATGCTCATCGTTTTCACCCAGCGAGATATTTGGCTTTTTTCCCTCATGCTTGATGATTCGCCCCGGCTTTCCTCAGGAAAGTGAATGCGGTGATAGTGTACTGTTGCCCGCGGGTAAGGTAATTTGCTGATGGCAATGATGACTGACGCGGGGACCAACGGACATGAACGAAAGAATCGACTATCACATCGAGAAATACCATTTCGCGCCGTTGGATGAGGCCCCCAGGCTCGCGCACCAGTGGAGCGAGGTGCTGAACGAGTGCCGCGAGACGCAGGCCGGGGCGGAAGAGCGTCTGCGCATTGCGCTGCTCAACGTGGACTACGTGACCAGTTTTGAACTGCCGTTTCGCTTATTGCTGGTGCGGGCGCCGCAGCTGATCGCCGGAATACGCGATGAGATGCCGCTCAGCCAGAAGAATGTGGTGTTCAACGGCAAGCGTTTCGGCTGTGTCTACAGCCTGAAAAGCGATTTGAGCGGCGTACCTGAGGCTTTCCAATACGGCCTGTCGACCCGTATTCACCGAACATCTGCGTCGGGCGTGGATGCGCTGCCTTACCGGGAAATCGCCAAAGCGCTCAAGGCGCCGCGTGAGCGACTCAGACTGGCGCTGGAGCAAGGGCTGCCGGTAACGGCGCTGGACGGATTGTTCTGGTTCGGCATCCAGCGCATTGCCGCCGAGGTGCGCAGGCTAAGAAAAACCGGCATGGCGATCGTGACGGCGGAAACGGAGATCTTCGACACCCTGACCGGCACCACGCGCAAGGTCCCGGTGTACCGCCTGGCCGAGAGTTAGTTGTCGTTTCAGCAGAGAGGAGGTTCACATCAGGAACCTCCTTAATAATGGTACCGCTTATCGATAGGCTTCATTGCGCGCAATCGCGTATTTCCCGCTGCCCAGCAGCAGGATGGCAAGCCCGCCCATAAAGAACACCAGTTCGTTTTCAATGCCCCAGGCGCCGACGTCAGTGACGCTGAACACCTTACCGGTACCGACCATCAGAAACGCCACCACCAGCGTCAAGGCGTAAACCAGCGCGGCGGGGCGGGTGAACAGCCCCAAAATGATCAGTATCGGCGCCAGGATCTCGCCCACGTACACGCCATAGGCGATGAAGGCGGGCAGCCCCTGTTCCTGCAGCGCGCCGGCGATCCAGCCGACGCCATGCTGAATTTTCGCCACGCCGTGAAACAGCATCAGCCCGCCGAAGGTCAATCTGAGCGCCAACTTGCCGGCGTCCGGGCGATCAAAAAGACGAGTGAATGCCGCATTCAGTGATTTAACCATGGCCTTTTCTCCTGAATAGGAATGATTTTCAATCAATGTACCAGCCAGGTGAATGCGAAAGATGTCCTGGATCAGTAAAACGGCGGGCTTTACGCCGAATTACCGGGTGAGGTTTAGCGGGCGCTTCGCGCGGCAACGCAGGCTGTCCCCGCGACTCAAATCGCGGTAAAATGCAGCAGTTCACCTTATCGCACGCCATCAGGCCGCCGTACTCGCTATGAAAATGCGCAAACCGCGCCGTCCGCCCGGGCGGTGGATTTATTACATCCTGCATGAAGACATGCTGTGGCCCTGCCCGGTCAAATGGGAGTGGGAGAGCGGCTATAACGCTTGGCTGCCGTTTTACTATTCCCCCACGTTGGAATTCGTCGCCGGCAACCCTGCCCGCGCCACCAAGGTCAGCAGCGGCCGGCGCTAAGCGTGCTGCCCGCCTTGCCGCCTGGCATCCGCTCACCTAAGATCATTGCATCACCCACAGGTTTCCGGGAGCACCCATGTCTACTCTGTTTCGCACGTCTCTTTGCGGCGCGGTGGCGTTGCTGCTTGCGGGTTGTCAGCAGACGGCGCATCAACCGGCGCCGCCCCTGCAGGCGCAGTTGGATCACATCACGCTGATGTTGGCCGGCGGGCACTTCCTGCGCGTGGACTGCGGGCGCAGTGAAGTGCCGGACGATGTGAAATTGCAACGCACCGCGATGCGTGCGGCGCAGTATCGCGGCTGGGATACGCATGCGGCAGGGTATCGGCAGTTGCCGGCACTCACCCAGGCGCGTTACCTGACTTTGCAACAGGATAATCAGCTGCTGACGGACAAATGCACCACGCTCAGCCGCAGCACCGCGCGCTTTATCGCGGCGGCGCAGGCCGATCAGGAAGACTACATGGAGTAGCGTTGCGGTAAGCCTGTCGGGCGCTCGCCGCGGGCGCCCAAAAATTCTTTGCAGGATAACGATTTATCGCTCATCATTTGAAATGATGTTTCACTTTCATCCATCGAGCCCACCTTGAACCTGTATGCCGCACTGCGTCAGCGCGTGGAAAATACGCCCTGGTACGCCAAACGGAAAAGCTACCGCGTGTTGTTCTGGCGCGAAATCACGCCGCTGGCGGTGCCGATCTTTCTGGAGAACGCTTGCGTTCTGTTGATGGGGGTGGTGAGCACCTTTCTGGTGAGCTGGCTAGGCAAAGAGGCGATGGCCGGGGTGGGGCTGGCGGACAGCTTTAACATGGTGATCATCGCCTTTTTCGCCGCGATAGATCTCGGCACCACCGTGGTGGTGGCCTTCAGCCTCGGCAAGCGCGATCGCCGGCGGGCGAGGGCGGCGGCGCGCCAGTCGCTGGTCTTGATGACCGGCGTGGCGGTGCTGTTGGCGGCGGGCATTCATCTGGCGGGTGAGCCGATCATCGATGTGATCGCCGGCGAGGCCTCACCGGAGGTGAAAGCGCTGGCGCTCTCTTACCTGCAGACCACGGTGTGGAGCTACCCGGCGGCGGCAATTGCGCTGATCGGCAGCGGCGCCCTGCGCGGCGCGGGCAATACTAAGATCCCGCTGCTGATCAACGGCGGCATGAATATCCTCAATATCATCATCAGTAGCATCCTGATTTACGGCATGCTGGGCTGGCACGGGCTGGGCTTCATCGGCGCCGGGCTGGGGCTGACGATTTCACGCTATATCGGCGCCATCGCCATTCTCTATGTGCTGTCGATCGGTTTTAACCCGGCACTGCACATCACGCTGAAAAGCTATTTCACGCCGCTGAAGATGAGCATCCTGTGGGAGGTGCTGGGGATCGGCATTCCCGCCAGCGTCGAATCGGTGCTGTTCAACGGTGGCAAGCTGTTGACGCAAGTGTTCGTCGCCGGCATGGGCACCAACGTGATCGCCGGCAATTTCATCGCTTTTTCTATCGCTTCGCTGATCAATTTGCCGGGCAACGCGCTGGGCTCGGCCTCGACCATCATCGTAGGCCGGCGGCTCGGTAAAGGCGAGATCGGTCAGGCGGAGCGGCAGCTGCGCCATATTTTCTGGTTGTCGACCCTCGGGTTGACCGCCATCGCCTGGGGCACGGCGCCGCTGGCCGGCGTCTTCGCCGCGTTCTATACCTCGCAGGATGACGTAAAAACGGTGGTGAAAACCCTGATTTGGCTCAACGCCGCCTTTATGCCGATCTGGGCCGCTTCCTGGGTATTGCCCGCCGGGCTGAAAGGGGCGCGCGACGCCCGCTTTGCCATGTGGGTGACGATGCTGGGCATGTGGGGATGCCGAGTGGTGGCCGGCTATGTGCTGGGCATCGAACTGGGCATGGGCGTGGTGGGCGTCTGGCTGGGGATGTTCCTCGATTGGGCGGTGCGTGGCGCTTTGTTTTACTGGCGCATGGTCAGCGGGCGCTGGCTGTGGAAATATCCGCGGGTGAGGCGAGAGGGGAAAGGTTAACCGTGTATTATCGGGGAACTACCGGCGCCGATTGAACGGCCGCCGGCAAGAAAATGGCGTCGTCAGGAGTGGTGAGTCGAAGGATACCAGCGCAGTGAGTTATTGACAGGGCCTTGGGTGACCAGCACTTTTCCCTTGCTCGCCAGGCTCAGCAGCAAATTGCGCGCCTGATAAATCGTCAAGTCGTTGGACTCGGCCAATTGGCGCGTGGTGGGCCATTCGCCGGGGGGCGGCGGCGGCGTTTCCATGGCTGAAGGGCACAGGTTGTGTAGCGTCGTGAGTAAATGTTGCTGCAGGTTTTGCAATTCTTGTTGTTTTGAAGTCCGTTTTGCCATGTAAGCCTCCCTTAAACTTCAGGTGAGTTTTGATATAGCGGTAAAAGATGGGTCAGAGAATAGCGCTGGTTGCCGACAAGACGCTCCTGAGCTATTCCCAGACGGCCGTCTGAACCTGATATTTCCGCCGCTATAACCCGGTGGCGCGCAAGGGACTGGATGGAGAATTCTGTTACCGGGGTCCCGGCCGGCTGTGTGTATTGGCTGTATTTCATTGTTTTTCTCCATGGTGTACTTCCGAGCCTGGTTTCACCTGTTCGGATTGTTAAGTCTTCCTTCTCTTTTCCGACGCATTATAACGCAAACGGCAAAATGGCGATCATTAATGTCGTGGAAAATATGTTTTTCGATACAATTGACTGGTGTTATTGATTTTACGATCTGTTGTCTCGCAAAAATATATTCGTCTCGTGGTTTTTGGGCTTATATTTTGTATTTATTGGTTTTGATTAAAATGACTTTCCAAGGTGTGAGTGTTTTTGTAAGAATAACCAGGCCAAAATGAGCGGGTAAGAGGGAACTTATTTTAAATATCTCTGAAGGGTAAGTTTTTAGACGATCTTTATTTAAGCGTGTTTTTCTTTTTCCTGCTTAGCTATTCGTTTATAACCCTGATTGGGTGGCAATGAATTGATAGTCGCGATTTCACAATTGCGACGTCTTTCTTTTTGGCGATGAGTAATACCGTTATTCATTCTGGAATGTATAAATGGCTGTTAAAGGAACGGGAGCAATCCTGCGCTTTTTACACAATATTAAAGGAATAAGTGAATTATGAAACTGAACAAAATCATGCTGGCAACTGTTCTGGCGTTTGGCGTGTCTTCTCTGGCGAATGCCGCCGATCAGGGTCATGGCAAAGTGACTTTTACCGGTTCTATTATTGATGCTCCTTGCTCTATTGCGCCTGAGTCGGTCGATCAAACTGTGGAAATGGGGCAGATTTCCAATGTCGCGCTGAAAAATGGCGGCAAATCAGCGCCGCGTCAGTTCGATATTAAACTGGAACAGTGCGACACCTCCACGCTGAAAACCGTCACCACCACTTTTGACGGCAAGGCTTCCGCCGCGAACCCAGATCTGCTGGGCATCATCGGTACCGCCAGCGGCGCCAGCATCGCCATTACCGACATGGCGAGCAATCCGATCAAACTGGGCACCGCAACGGCTCCTCAGACGTTGAACGACGGCAACAACACGCTGCGCTTCGCGGCTTACCTGCAGGGTGACGGCGCTTCCGCCACCGTGGTTCCAGGTGATTTTACCGCCGTAGCCGATTTCAAACTGGCTTACCAATAAGTCTCATCGCCATTGGCGTGACGTCTTTTATGCATGCGGGATACCCCGCATGCATTTTCCCAGGATGAAGGGTATTTGTCAGGGGTATTTAATGAACCGGTTTATTTACCATTTAGTGTCTCCTTGCATATTGATGACCATGCTAGTTATTCCGGCCACTCAGGCTGCTCCCAAGGTTCAGGGATGGGGGCGAGTGAATATGCAAGGAGCCATTATCGATACCGCTTGCGCCATTGCCGCCGGCAGTCGCGATCAGACTATCGATATGGATGTGTTGCCGCTGGGAAATATCGCGCGCGATGGACAGGGCAATACGCGCCCATTCACCATCGAATTAATCAACTGCACGTTTGAACGGCCAAAGCCCAACTTGCCTGACTGGAAGCAATTCCAGGTTGTTTTTGACGGCGATGCCGATGGCGAGTTATTCGGCGTGCGCGGAGACGCGAAGGGTGTGGCGCTGCAAATATCCGATGGCCAAGGGAATATCGTGGCGCCCGGTGTGCCTTTGCCGCGTGGCGATATTTCACCAGGAAGCATGTCGCTCAACTATTCCATCAAGCTGGTTGCCAATAATCAACCGCTACATGCCGGGAGCTATTTTTCTGCGGTGCGCTTCAAGCTGGATTATTACTGAATTTTTTATTACGGCTTACGGTGGGCCGCAACGACGGAAATATACGATAAAGGTTAGGGATATGATGTTATCACCTGCTGGGAAGCTATTTCGATTTCAGGTTTTGGGGTTATGTATCACGCTAGCGCTGGGAAGTTCATCAACGCGTGTTTACGCTGAAGACGGTATTCAATTTAATACTGACATTCTGGATGTTAACGATCGGAAAAATATCGACCTAAGCCAATTTTCCCGCAGCGGCTACATTATGCCGGGGAGTTACAGCATGGTGGTTCATATCAATAAAAACGAACTACCGGAGCAAAAAATATCGTTTTATCCGCCGGACAACGATCCGGACGGCAGCCGGGCCTGCATCACCAAAGCGTTGGTCGAACAATTGGGGCTGAAGCAAGAGATGATGCGATCGCTCAGCTGGTGGCATCAGGGTGAGTGTCTGGACGAATCCAGCCTTAAGGGCATGGAGTCGCGCGGCGATCTTGCGACGGCTGCGATCTATCTGAGCGTGCCGCAGGCTTACATGGAGTACAGCTCGGAAGACTGGGATCCGCCGTCGCGCTGGGATGAGGGTATTCCGGGGTTGTTGTTCGACTACAACCTCAATGCTCAAAGCCGGCATCAGCAAAAGGAGGGCACTCGCGAGTATAGCGTCAGCGGCAACGGTACCGCCGGCGCCAACCTCGGCGCCTGGCGTCTGCGCGCCGACTGGCAGGGGCAGCTCAACCATCAAACCGGTGTCGGGCAGCCTACCGATAAGAAGTTGGACTGGAGCCGCTATTACGCCTATCGCGCCATCCCCGCGCTGCGTTCGCGCCTGACGCTGGGTGAAGATTATTTGGATTCGGGCATTTTCGAGAGCTTCCGTTTTTCAGGCGCGAGTCTGGTCTCCGACGACAATATGCTGCCGCCCAACCTGCGCGGCTATGCGCCAGAGGTGGTCGGCGTGGCCAAAACCAACGCCAAGGTGACCATCAGTCAGCAGGGGCGGGTGATCTATGAAACCCAGGTGGCGGCGGGGCCGTTCCGTATTCAGGACATCAATGACGCCATCTCCGGCGAGTTGGATGTGAGGGTGGAAGAACAAGACGGCAGCATACAGGCGTTCAAGATGAACACCGCCAGCATTCCGTATCTGACCCGCCCGGGCTCGTGGCGTTTCAAACTGGCGGCGGGCAAGCCGTCCGACTGGCAACACCACTCTCGCGGGCCGCTGTTTGGCACCGGCGAATTCTCATGGGGCATCAGCAACGGCTGGTCGTTGTATGGCGGCGCGTTGGCGGGCGGCGATTATAACGCCCTTTCGCTGGGCGTGGGGCGCGATCTGATGATGTTCGGCGCGCTGTCGTTCGACGCCACTCAATCGCGGGCGCGCCTGCCGCAGCAGGAAAAAACGCTGAGCGGCGGTTCTTACCGGGTGAGCTATTCGAAAACCTTCGATGAGTTGGACAGCCAGGTCACCTTCGCCGGCTACCGTTTCTCGGAAGAAGACTACATGAGCATGAGCGAATACCTCGACGCGCGTTATTACGGTAATCGGGTCGGCAACAACAAGGAGATGTACACCATCACCTTTAACAAGCAGTTCCGCGACTGGGGGTTGAGCACTTACCTCAACTACAACCATCAGACTTATTGGGATCGCCCGGCCAATGACCGTTACAGCCTGACGGCGTCGCGCTATTTCGACATCGGCGACTTCAAAAACCTAAGCCTGTCGTTGTCGGCTTATCGCAACCGTTACAACGAGACCAACGACGACGGCATGTATCTGTCGCTGTCAATGCCGTGGGGCAATGGTGCCACTCTCAGCTACAACACCACGGTGAATCGCAACGACAACACTCATCGCGTGGGGTACTACAACCGCGTCGACGAACACAACAACTATCAGGTGAGCGCCGGCAGCGCGCGTAGCGGCGCCAATTTGAACGGCTACTACAACCACGAGGGCGACGTGGCGCGTCTGAGCGCCAACGCCAGCTATCAGGCCGGTCGCTACAGCGCCGTTGGCCTGTCCGCGCAGGGAGGGATGACCGTCACGCAGGAAGGCGGCGCGCTGCATCGCTCTACCGTTATGGGCGGTACGCGCTTGTTGCTGGACACCAACGGCGTAGCCGGGGTACCGGTGCGCGGCTACGGCAGCACCGTGAGCACCAACCGCTTCGGCAAGGCGGTGGTGGCGGACGTCAATAGCTATTACCGCAACAAGGCCAGCATCGATCTGAACAAGCTGGGAGACAACGCCGAGGCCACCCGATCGGTGGTGCAGGCCACCCTGACCGAAGGGGCGATTGGCTACCGCAAGTTCGATGTGATAGCCGGTGAGAAGGCAATGGCGATCGTCAAACTGGCGGACGGCAGTACGCCGCCGTTCGGCGCTACGGTGCTGAACGCCCGCAAACAGGAAACCGGCATCGTCAACGACGGCGGCAGCGTCTACCTGAGCGGCATCAACGCCGGTGAAACCATGACGGTCCACTGGAATGGCGCCGCACAGTGCCAAATACAGCTGCCGTCTTCGCTGCCGACCGACATGCTGATGCGCACATTGCTGCTGCCTTGCCGGCCGCTCGCCCCGGCTGAATAAATTCATCATTCTGAATCTGGAGTAATCGACAACATGCAGAACATTTCCCTGAAGACCGCGGCGGCGATCGCCCTGTTGAGCACAGCGATGTCGCAGCAGGCATCGGCGGCGATCGCGCTCGATCGCACCCGGGTGATCTTTGACGGCGGCCAGAGCTCGGTCAGCCTGAACCTCAGCAACCAGAACAAACAGCTGCCGTATCTGGCGCAGGGGTGGCTGGAGGACGAGCAGGGCAACAAGATTCAGAGCCCGCTGGTAGTGCTGCCGCCGGTGCAGCGCATCGAGCCGGGCAAACCTAGCCAGATAAAGATTCAGGCGCTGCCGGCGGCCAAGCAGCTGCCACAGGATCGCGAGAGTCTGTACTACTTCAATTTGCGCGAGATCCCGCCGAAGAGCGACAAACCGAACACGCTGCAGATCGCGCTGCAAACGCGTATCAAGCTGTTTTACCGGCCGACGGCGATTGTGCCGAGCCGCGCCGACATGGCGACGCCGTGGCAAGAGCAACTGACACTGACGCGCCAGGGAGACGGCTATCAGGTCAATAACCCGACCCCTTATTACATCACCATTGTCGATGCCGGGAGCAAAAAGCACGGCGAAGGCGCGCAGGGTTTCGAGCCCTTCATGATCGCGCCCAAGAGCAATGCGCGGCTGACCGTGAGCGCGGCGGCCCTGGGCGGCAGCCCGGTGCTGACCTATATCAACGACTACGGCGGCCGGCCGCAGCTCAGTTTCAGCTGCAGCGGCGGCAGTTGCAAAGTGGTGCCGGAAAAGAAACCGGCTTCATAACCCTCTGTTCAGGCCGTTATCGACGGGAGAGTGACTCAGGTGCAAAGGATGAAACGAAAACTGAAAAAGGACAGCCTGCCGCAGCGCTGCGAATGGCGCTATTACGCCGCGATGGGCGGCCTGGCGCTGATGTTGCCGCTGCTATTGCCGAAAGCCGTCGCGGCCGACAACTGGCAGGTGGAAGGCGCCAACGGCGTGTTGCAGGTGCGCGGCGCGCTGACGGAGAGTGCCTGTCGGTTGGAGATGACCAGCGCGCGGCAGGATATTTGGCTGGGGGAAACCGGCACCGCACGCTTGCGGCAGGCCGGCGATCGCGGGCTGCCGGTGGCGTTCGAGCTGCGCTTGCAGGATTGTCTGCGCGCCTCGACCAGCCAGCGCGATGCGCGCACCGGCGCGCTGACCTGGGCGCCGAACCAGCCGGCGGTGACGGTCAGCTTCGGCGCGCCGACGGATATGGACAATCCACAGTTGGTGAAAGCGCAGGGCGTTTCTGGTCTGGGGCTGCGCCTGCTGGACGGCCGCGGCCGCGACGTTCGCCTGGGCAGCCGCGGTGAGCCGCTGATGCTGACGCCGGGGCAGAATACCTTGAGCTACACCGTCGCGCCGGAGCGAACCGCGGCACCGTTGATGGCCGGCGCTTATCGGGCGGCGGTGGATTTTAGGCTGAGTTATGACTGAGGCGGCGAGATGGCGCAGAAGATGAAACGAAGCCGAACGGCGATCTGGCTGGTGGGGCTGTTGGCGCTGATTCAACTGTCGGCTAAGGCGAACACCCTGGTAAACGTCCGGGTCACCGTGCTTTCGCCCCCCTGCATCATCAACGGTGGGCAGCCAATCGAGGTGAATTTCGGCGATGAAGTGATGACCACCCGGATCGACGGCAACAACTATCGGCGGCCGGTGAACTATACGCTGACGTGCAACGGGCAGAGCAGCAACGCTCTCAAATTGCAGGTTCAGGGGGCGGCTGCCGGTTTCGACGGTCAATTGTTGCGCACCAGCCAGGACGGACTGGGTATCGCGCTGCTTCACGGGGGAGGCCGCTGGCCGATCAATCAGTGGTTGAATTTTACCTATCCCGTCACGCCGACGCTTGAGGCGGTGCCGGTGAAATCGGCCGCTGCCAAACTGACGGCGGGCGAATTCACCGCCGGCGCGACGATGAAAGTGGACTATCAGTAACGCAGGAGCGAGAGCATGAAACAGCGTTTAACGGCGAGCGTGCTGCTGTGCGCCGGCGTGGTGTGCCACTTCGCATGGGCGGATAAAACGGTCGATATGCAGTTCCGCGGCACGCTGATTGAGCCGCCGCCCTGCACCATCAACGATGATGGCGTGATCGATGTGGATTTCGGCGATCGCGTCGGTATCAATAAGGTCGACGGCGTGAATTACCGGCAAACCATCGGCTATCGCATTACCTGCGAGCCGGGGATCGGCAAGTGGGACATGATGTTGAGCCTGAACGGCACGGCGACGTCTTTCGATGAGGCGGCGGTGCAAACCAACCACCGTTATCTGGGCATTCGCATTTACCAAAATGCCGCGCCATTCAAAGTGGGCAGTTCGCTGCCCATCGATCCGCTCAAGCCGCCGGTGCTGGAAGCGGTGCCGGTCAGCAAGGCGGGGGAAACCTTGACGGAAGGGGCGTTCGACGCCACTGCGACCCTGCAGGCTGACTACCAGTGAAGGAGGGAACACGTATGAAAATGACGCCAAGACGCCGCTGGGCGACGGCGGGGCTGTTGCTGTTTTCACTGGGCGCGAGCGGCATGGCGCGTGCGGCGGACAATCTGTATATGCACGGCGCGCTGGTGGCGGAGCCCTGTGTCATTCAGCCGGGCGACGAAGATATCCAACTGGATTTCGGCACCGTGGTCGACAAATACCTGTACTTGAACCAGCGCACGTTGAGCCAACCGTTCGCGCTGCGGCTGTCCGAATGCGATCTGAGCCTGGGAAAAACGGTGTCGATCACCTTCAAGGGCGAGGAAAACCCGCAGTTGCCGGGGCTGTTGGCGCTGGCGGCGAGCAGCGAGGCCAGCGGGATCGCCATCGGTATGGAAACCGCGCAAGGGCAGCCATTGCCGCTCAACAGCGCCGGCGGCAAGTACCCGTTGCAGAACGGCAGTACGGTAATCGCTGTGCAGGCTTACGTGCGGGGCGAACCGGAGGCGCTGGCGAAGAAGACCATTGGTCGGGGCGCGTTCAACGCCATTGCGACTTTCAACCTGGACTATCAATAAACGCCGGGCCGGCCCGGTATTTGGCAAAACAGAATAAGGACCTGACGCGATGCAGCGTGCTCACTTCAGATGGATGTCTCTACTGCTTGGCCTGGTGCCGGGGCTGTGCTCGGCACAAATCTATTCGTACGTCACCCAAAGCACCGGCTCTCCCTCCAACGCTAGCTATAAGTTCGTGCTTGAAAGCTGGGATATGGACGACCTGTCGCCCAATCCCTGCTATCAGCAGGCAAATTGCGCCATCGGCATTAACCACCGGCATACCAGCACCAACACCGGGGGCACATCTTCGGTGTCACCGTCTGCCTACGTTGTCGGCTCGACGCGTTATCCGCAAATTACTCAATTGGCGACGATGGGCGAGCTCAGCCGTTTTTATCAAAGCATCTATCCGTTGCCGATACAGGGGAGCACTTCGCACGTGGGGGAGTCGATCACTCAGGAGTGCGTCGGGTTGTTTTACAACACGCGCTCCGGTTCCGCGGTAACGGGAAGCAATGCGCGCCTGATGCCCAGCAGCGTCTGCGGCATCGCGCCGCCGCCGGTCGGGGTGTGCGGCATTGATGAGCAGCAGCTCGATTTGAACCATGGGGTGCTGCAGGACACTGAACTGGCGGGCAATACCGCGCGCGGCAGTCTGCGGGTGGTGTGTTCGCAGAAGATGAATATCGTCATGTATATCCGCACCGGTAGCAACGGCCGTTTGGATCTGGGCAACAACTCGGGCGTCTACAGCACGCTGCGCATCAATGGCGTGTTGGGCAATCAGGGGTATCCGTTCACTGCCGACACGAGCGGCATCACGTTGCCGGTCACTTCAACGCTCGGCGTGACCGGAACGGTCAAAGCGGGTGATTACTCGGGCCAATCGGTCGCCATTCTGGCGCTGCCGTAGCCGCATTACCCGCGCCGCGCGCCGTCGCGATACCGCGTTATGCCGTTGAGTCGCCCGCCATCGGGGGGATGACTCACGCTCGGCGGCGGCCGGGAAGGATTATTTCAAAGGGAGTGTGCCGATGGAAAGCACCATCACTCTGGCGTTTATCGATAATGACCGTTTCTTTATCGAAGGATTGCAGCGGCTGCTGCTGGCGTATTTTTCGCGCCGAGGTATGCGGGTTCAACTGCTGGACGCCGCACAGGCGCACCGGGCGGATATGGTGTTCCAGTCCGTGGAGCGAGACTGGCAGGCGCGTTTCTGCCTGTGTTCAGTGAGCGGCAGCCGACCGATCAACTTTGCGCTGCGTGAGCCGGGCGATACTCGCTGGCGCGATAAGCCGCGATGCATCAGCGAAGCGGGGGTGATCTTCCGCAATGACTCACCTGGCAGCGTAGTCGGACAGCTGGACCTCGCACTGACGGGGATGGCGGCGCGAGCGTACGGCGGTGAAGCGCGCCGGTGTCATTGGTGTGAACGGCAGCGCATTACCCGTCGTGAGCAGGACGTGATGCGCTATCTGGCCTGCGAATTGCCGCAGACCACCATCGCGCGCAACCTGCACCTGAGCGTGAAAACCGTCAGCAATCACAAACAGGCGGCGATGAGAAAACTGGGTTTCAAACGCAACGTGGATCTCTACCACTGGCTGCGAATGGGCGGGTTGAAAACCGTAGAGCGGCCGTGAGGGCGCGGCTCAGGCGCCTGAGCCGCTGCGGCGTCAATACAGCAGGGTCATCGCGCTGAAAAACAACAGCGTCAACGCGATGATGATGACGTTTTGCGTGGCTTTGCGCACCAACCTGCTGGCGCTCAGCCGGCTGTCGATGACGTAGAGCAGCGGCACCATCAGCAGCACGTAGGCGAACATCAGCATGGCGGTAAAAGGCTGCACATTCATTCCGGTGGCTCCTGTGAGTCATCTTGGCCGATCAGGTGTACCAGCACGGCCTCTGTTTGAAGGGGAAGCCCGACAAAGGGCGAATTGACGAGGGCAGGCGGCTCGAACGGCAGGCCGGCGCGCCGCGTCTTCACCGCCGCTTGCAGGATCTTCTTTTGGTGTCTTTGCGTGTGGTCGACCATGCGCCTCCGAATAGGGCCGCCCGCAGGCGGCCGACTGCCGTATTGCCCATTAAGGTGGAGAAGGATTGCGGGCCACTGCCGGGGCCACGCACTTATAATATTGCGAATGATAATTATTATCAATAATGAAAATGAAAAAATTAAGGGTATTGCGGGCGGCGCATTAGGCGGGGCGTAAAAAGAAAAAGCACGCCTTGCGGCGTGCTTTGCGGGGTACTAACGGCGGTGGTTACTTCTGATCGGGCAGCGCGTAAGCGACCACGTAGTCGCCCAGCTTGGTGCCGAAGGAACCGTGGCCGCCGGCGTAGATCAGCACGTACTGCTTGCCGTTGGCCTCATAGGTCATCGGCGTCGCCTGGCCGCCGGCCGGCAAGCGCGCTTCCCACAGTTTTTCACCGTTGGTCACGCTGAAGGCGCGCAGATAGTTGTCAGCGGTGGCGCCGATGAAGAACACGTTACCGGCGGTGGTCACCGGACCGCCCAGCATCGGCATGCCCATTTTGAACGGCAACGGCAGCGGTGAGCTGTCGCGCACGGTGCCGATGCGTTTTTTCCACACGATGTCGTTGGTTTTCAGATCCACGGCGGAAATGTAACCCCAGGCCGGCTGTTTGCACGGCAGGCCGAACGGTGACAAGAACGGGTTCAGGGTAACGCCGAACGGTACGCCATATTGCGGCTGTACACCGGATTCGGTGCCGCTGCCGCCTTTGTCGCCTTCCGGCGGCTCAATCGGGTTGCCTGGGCCGCGCGGGATCAGTTTGGACACGAACGGCAGCGCGATCGGGTTGGCGATGGCGATTTCGCGATCGGTATCGACGGCCAGGCCGCCCCATTCGAACATGCCCAGGTTACCCGGGAACACCAGCGTGCCCTGCTCGGATGGCGGGGTGAAGGTGCCTTCATAGCGCAGGCTGTGGAACATCACGCGGCAGACCAGTTGGTCATAGATGGTCGCGCCCCACATGTCCGCACCGGTCAGTTTTTTCTCAGGACGGAAGGTCAGCTCGGAGAACGGTTGGGTCGGCGACAGGCGATCGCCTTTGGCCGGGCCCTGCGGTACCGGTTTCTCCGGCGCCGGCACCACCAGTTCGCCGTTGGTGCGGTTCAGCACGAAGATGTTGCCGGTTTTGGTCGGTACGTAGATGACCGGCACTTTTTTACCGCTCTTGTCGGTAATGTCCGCCAGGGTCGGCTGTGCAGGCACGTCCATATCCCACAGGTCGTGGTGGACCGTCTGATAGAACCAGACCAGTTTGCCGGTGGAGGCGTTCAGCGCCAGCAGGCCGCTGGCGTAGCGCTCCATTTCCGGGGTGCGGTTGCCGCCCCAGATGTCCGGCGTGGCGACGCCCATCGGCAGATAGACGATATTCAGCTTGGCGTCATAGGCGGCCGGCGCCCAGGAGTTCGGCGAGTTCGGCACGAAGTGATGCTCGTCCGCCGGGATGGCGTTCGGATCTTTCGCACCCGGATCGAAGGCCCACAGCAGCTTGCCGCTGTTGACGTCGAAGCCGCGGATCACGCCGGAAGGCTCACGGTTGGAGTAGTTGTCGGTCACGGCACCGGCGACGACGATCACGTTATCGGTGATCACCGGCGGTGAAGTCGGCTCGTAGTGGCCCGGCGTCGCATACGGCATGTTGCTCTGCAGGTTCAGCTCGCCGTTGTTGGCGAAGTCCGGGCACGGTTTACCGGTTTCGGCGTCCAGCGCGAACAGGCGGCCGTCGTTGACCGGCAGAATGATGCGGCGTGCGCACATCGCCGGTGCGGCGTTGCCGGCAGCCTCTGCGGCGTTGCCGGCAGCCTCTGCGGCGGCAGCGGTTTCGTGGTAAGACACGCCGCGGCAGGTGATGTGCTGGAAGGTCGGGTTGTACTTCAGCTGCGGATCAAACTTCCATTTTTCTTTACCGGTGGCGGCATCCAGCGCAAACAGCTTCTGGTGCGGCGTACACATGTAAAGGGTATCGCGGATCTTGATCGGCGTGACTTCGTTGGTGATCTCACCCGGATCGTTGGCGGTCTTCAGATCGCCGGTCTGGAAACGCCAAACCTCTTGCAGCTGGCCAACGTTTTTGTCGTTGATCTGGCTCAGCGGCGAGTAACGGGTGCCTTCCTGGGTGCGGCCATAGGCCGGCCAGTCGGCGCCGGTGGCGTCTTTCGGCTGTACCTGTGCGGCGTCGAGGGTGCCGTTGATCTCTTGCGGATCGTTGAATACGGCATAGGCCAGCGCGATGACGGTGATGACCAGCGCCGCGCTCAGCGCACCATAGGCGAACTTGCCGTTGGCGACCAGCTTACGGTAGATAAACGGCAGCACCAGCCACAGGCCGAAGAAGAAGGTGACGTCCAGGCGCGGCGTCAACGCCCAGAAGTCCGGGCCGACTTCCCACAGGGCCCAAACGGTGGTGCCCAGCAGGAACACCGCGTACAGCAGCAGCGCGGTGGCGCGGCGGCGGAACAGCAGCCAAGAGGTCGCCAGCAGCACCAGCCCGGCGATGATGTAATACAGCGAACCGCCCAATTTGGCCAGCCAAATGCCGCCGCCGAGCAGATAAAGCCCGCTCAGGGCGGCAAACAGCGCCGTTATGACGATAAGCGGCGATAGTGACGCTTTATTTTGCATAGCAATACCCTTACCAAAAATGAAAGTCCCCGATTTAGAGATTAAGCCAAATCGGAAAAAACACGCGGTTTCTCCCTAATATTTCAGCGGGAAGCCGCTAGGGTGACGTAAAACCCATCCCGTCTTTTAACCTTAAGGTGCTTTGCCTTATTCAAAGCGGTAAGACAAGGTGGCGCCGCCACCCCAGTTGCGACCCGGCGCCGGCTCGAAATAGCGGCCGTTGCCTTCATTGACGATCACCGAACCGACGTAACGGCGATCGAAAATATTGTCCACCCGGCTGAACACGTCCAGCGCCCAGCGATTCCAGGTAAAGCGATAGCCGGCGTTTACGCCGGCCACGGTGTAAGAGGGGGCCTGCGCGCTGTTGGCGTCGTTGGCCTGAATGTCGCTCATGTAGCGCAGCTCCGCGCCGGCGTGCCAGCCTTCCGGCGGCGCAAACGCCAGCGAGGCGTAGCCCATGTTGCGTGCGATGCCCGGCAGGCGATTGCCAGCGGGAATGGTCTGGGCCGGGGTACAAGCGGCTTTGCCGCACATATCGCTGCGGTAGGTGGCGTCCAGCAGCGTCCAGGCCATATGCAGGCGCCAGTCCAGCGCAAACTCCTGATCCAGCGCCAGCTCCAGGCCGCGCCGCCGGGTTTTGCCGGCATTGGCGTAGCTGGTGCGTCCGCCGCTGCTTTCCGCCACCACCAACTCGTTGTCGGTATCGGTCTGGAACAGGGCGGCGCTCACCAACCCGTTGCCGAGGCGCAGCTTGCTACCGAGTTCAACGGTGTCGCTGGTGGACGGCTGCAGGCCGATATTGAGGCCCGTCTGGCCGTCGGGGCGGTAGGAGAGTTCGTTGATGGTCGGGGTTTCAAAGCCGCGGCCGGCGGAGAGATAGACGTTCCACGCCGGATTGATCTTGTAGTTGAGCGAGCCCATCGGCAGCCACTGGTGGTAGCGTTTGCTGCCGCTGTCGTCGCCGTTGCGCGGCGTGATGTAATAGTCGGTCGAGTCGAAGCTGACCGTGCTGTAGCGCAGGCCGGCGTCCAGCGTCCAGTGCGGCGTCAGTTGCCAGGAGGTTTGCAGGTAAGGATCCAGGTTCCAGATGCGGTTCTTCTCGTTGCGCCGCTGGTCGCCTTTCTCGCCGTAGTCCACTGTGCCGTCTCGCAGAATAAAGTTTTCGAACCCCTGGCGGCGTTCCGTCATGGTTTCATAATCCAGACCGCCGATCAGTGTTACCGGTAACGATGCGAGAGTATCCTCATGCTTCCAGCGAGTGTCAATGCCCTGATATTTTCTTTCCAGCACGATCACCCCGCCGGCGTGGGTGGGGTTGAGCTGCGGCCCCATCGGGATCGATTGATACTGCGTGGTGTGGCGCTCGCCGTGGTAGGCGGTCAGCGTCAGTTCGTCGCGCTCGCTCATCTGGCGCTGATAGCGCAGGCCGGCCTGGGTCTGGTCGAGCGATTTGCGGGTGTTGTATTGATCCGCGCGTGGCGCCTGGCGCGGGTTTTCCTTCCACTCTGCCTCGGTCAGGCCGCCCGGATCGCCGGCGTCAATCGAGACGCTGTTGAACATCAGCGTCAGGGTGCTGACGTCGTCGAGCCGCACGCCGAGCTTGCCGTTGCCGAGGTTTTTCCGCGCGGCGCTGTGATCGCGGTAGCCCTGGGTGGTAAAGCGGGTGCCGGAGATGGCGTAGTTGACGTCGCCGGCCTGGGTGCCGTCGCCGGTGGCGCCGGTCGCTTTCACTCCATAGCGCCAGGTGTTGTCGCTGCCGAAATAGCCGCCGGCCTCCAGCGTCGGCGGCTGGGTGCCGGTAATAGTATCAACATTGATTACCCCGCCCGAGGCGTTGCCGTACAGCGCGGAATAGGGGCCGCGCAGCACCTCGATGCGTTCGACGGAATTGATGTCGATATTGGAGGTTTGCCCCTGCCCGTCGGGCATGGTGGCGGGAATGCCGTCGACGTACATGCGCACCCCGCGCACGCCGAACATCGAGCGGCTGCCGAACCCGCGTATCGACAGCTGCAGATCCTGCGCATAGTTTTGCCGGTTTTGAAGCTGCAGGCCCGGCACGCTGCCGAGGTTTTCCGACAGGTTAATCTGCGGGGCGGCGTTGCGCAGGTCCTGGCCGTCGATCACGCTGACGGACACCGGCGACCCCAGCTCGGTCAATCCGGTGGGTTGCGCCATCACCACCAGGGTGTCGCTTTTTTCTTCATTATTTTCTGCCGCCAGCGCCTGGCTGGCGAACATAGGCTGTAGCAATAGCATTGCAGCCGGGGTAAGCACGGCGCTTTTCTTATTGGTCATGGAATAAATCTGCCACTGGTATTGAAAGGGAATCGCAGGTCGATTCAGAGTTAGCCATCTGTCGCTCCATCTACATGACGCTAAACGAAAAGGGTAAGGCATCCTGACATCAGTATAGAGTATCTCGGGCAGGAACGTTCCCGCAAAAACTCCGGTCCCAGCGACGGTTAACGGATTCATGAGCCTGGCTCATAAGCCCAAGCGTATTTCGCCCCATAGTCATGGCGGCAGTTGCGTTTTACAGTCATCACACCGGAGCGGCTCCGCGTCAGGCGGGGCCGGTATCAATCAGCGGGAGAGTGAAGATGCAAACACGCAAGTTGGGGCGTGAAGGACTGGAAGTATCGGCGTTGGGCCTGGGCTGCATGGGGTTGAGTTTTGGCTACGGCCCGGCCACCGACAAACGGCAGGCGATCGATCTGATCCGCGCCGCGGTCGATGAAGGCGTGACGTTCTTCGATACCGCGGAGATTTACGGCCCGTTCACGAACGAGGAATTGTTGGGCGAAGCGCTGGCGCCGGTGCGCGATCGGGTCGTCATCGCTACCAAATTCGGTTTCGACCTGTCGCAACCGGCGGGGCAACAGGTGTTGAACAGCCGCCCGGAGCATATTCGCCGGGCGGTGGAAGGTTCGCTGAAGCGCCTGCGGGTAGAGACGATCGATTTGCTGTATCAGCACCGCGTCGATCCCGATGTGCCTATCGAGGAGGTGGCCGGTACGGTGCAGCAACTGATTCGCGAAGGGAAAGTGAAGTACTTCGGCCTGTCGGAAGCGGGTGCGCAAACCATTCGGCGTGCCCACGCGGTGCAGCCGGTCACGGCGCTGCAAAGCGAATATTCGCTATGGTGGCGTGAACCGGAGCGTGAAATCTTGCCGACGCTGGTGGAACTGGGCATCGGTCTGGTGCCGTTCAGCCCGCTCGGCAAGGGCTTTCTCACCGGCGCCATCACCGAAGACACTACCTTTGACAGCGGCGATTTTCGCAACGTGGTGCCGCGCTTCAGTGCCGAAGCGCGCCGGGCCAATCAGACGCTGGTGAGCGTGCTGGGGCAGATAGCGCAGCGCAAGGGCGTGACGCCGGCGCAGATCGCCCTGGCCTGGCTGTTGGCGCAGCAGCCGTGGATCGTGCCGATCCCGGGAACCACCAAGCGCCATCGGCTGGAAGAAAACCTCGCGGCGGCGTCGGTGGTGTTGGCGGCGGACGAACTGGGCGAGATTGAGCGCGCGCTCTCCGCGATTGATGTGATCGGCGATCGTTACCCGGCGCATCTGCAGAAAAACGTCGGGCGTTAAGCCCCGCGCCGCAGCGCCTCAATCAGCAGGGCAAAGGCGGTGGTGTGCTGCCTGCGGCTCGGATAATAGAGGTAATAGCCGGGAAACGGCGGGCACCAGTCGTCCAGCGCCATCTGCAACCGCCCGTCGGCCAGCGGCTCGGCGACGGTATCTTCCGGCACAAAGGCGATGCCGAGGCCGAGCTGCGCGGCGTCGATCCGCTGGCGCAGGCTGTTGAAGGTCAGTTGCCCCTCCACCCGCACTTTGATCTCCCGGCCATCGCGGGCAAATTCCCAGGCGTACAGCCCGCCGAGGGTAGGTAAACGCATGTTGATGCAGCGATGGTTTTGCAGCGCTTGCGGCGTGGCGGGGAGGCCGTAACGGGCGAAATAGGCGGGCGAGGCGATGGGTACCATGCGCATGTCCGGCCCGATGCGCACCGCGACCATGTCCTTCGCCACCTGTTCTCCCAGCCGGATGCCGGCGTCGAAACGCCCGGCGACGATGTCGGTCAGGCTGTTATCGACGGTGATTTCCACGTTGATATCCGGGTAATCGACGAGAAAAGTGCGCAGCACCGGCCACAGCACCGCATCCACCGCGTGTTCGCCGGCGGTGATGCGGATGTTGCCGGCGGGCCGATCGCGCATTTCACCCAGCGCGTTCAGCTCGTTTTCTATCTCCGCAAAGCGTGGACCGATGCTGTTGAGCAGCCGTTCGCCGGCCTCGGTGGGGGCGACGCTGCGGGTGGTGCGCGTGAGCAAGCGCAGCGCCAGGCGCTCTTCCAGCCCGCGAATGGCGTGGCTGAGCGCCGATTGGGAAACCCCAAGCTGCGCTGCCGCTTTGGTGAAGCTGCGCTCCCTGGCCACCATCAGGAAAGCGATCAGATCGTTAAAGTTTTCTTTCAACATACCGGTACCGAAGAGGAAGGTGAGCGCACTGTCGCGCGTAGATTTATGAATTTAACTCATAGCTCCTTGCACATTTTACCCGCTAGTCGCCGGAAAAGCATGGCGCTATCTTGGCATCACTGACTCATAACTATCAGCGTAGGTTGGAAAGCCGACGTGGAGGACACGACAGATGAAAATACAACGCAGCGGTTCTATCCCCTCACAGCGCGGTTCGGCGGATTACTTTACCGGGCAGGTGCGCATTGACGCGCCGTTCGCCGGTGACGCGCCGGCCAGGGTGGGCGGCGCGACTGTCACCTTCGAACCCGGCGCGCGCACGGCCTGGCATACGCATCCGCTCGGCCAGACGCTGATCGTCACCCAGGGTCGCGGTTGGATCCAGATGTGGGGCGAGACCACGCAGGAAATGTATCCCGGCGATATCGTCTGGATCCCGGCTGACGTCAAACATTGGCACGGTGCAACGCCGGACACCGCCATGACCCATATCGCCATCGCCGAAGCGGTGGACGGCAGCCCGGTGACCTGGCTGGAGCCGGTCAGCGAGGCGGAGTACCGATAATCGCTCGATGGTGAGACTCAATCGATGTCGCGGCGATGCCCCTATCCCAACCTGATGATCGGGATCAGATAATCGCAGCGAAAAGTGCCGGGATCGCTCGTTGTCGCCTGTTCAGCATAAACCAGTTGGAGATCTGAACCTTCCCGGCGACTTAACCTGTTGAGGGGCAGAATTGAGTCATACAGCGAGAAGACGAAATCGAGTAGCTTATTGTGGGGCCCAGCGTAACGGAACACGGCATATTTTCCCGGTGTTACAGCGGATTTTTCGCTGCAGAAGCATGACAACATCATCCGTATATGAGGTGCGTCGAGTGCCGGAGGATGAACGCGCCATGGAAGCAAGGAATAACGCCTGGCCAGGTCGCTTAGGCGCCGGTGGGTAAGGTACATAAATTCAGTTTGCGGCACTATGCTGCTGTCGATTTGCAATGGGGGATGCAGCGTGCTCATGTCCCATTTTTCGTTCTGGCGGTAACGGCTGGGGGAGAGGCCGAACTGCCGCGTGAAAGCACGAGTGAAAGCTTGCTGACTGTCGAATCCGTATCGCTTGGCGATATTATAGATAGAGTTACGGGTTAAGCGCAGCGCCAGTGCGGCTTTTGACAGTCGGCGAACGCGAATGTAATGCCCTAAATCTTTGCCGGTGACTTTCTTGAACTCTCGCTGCAGGTGCCATTTGGAATAACCACTGCGCTGAGAAACCGCATTCAGCGTCAGGTCACTCTGCAGGCTGGATTCGAGCCACTCCAGCATTTTATGAATAATAACTTTTTGCATGAAATTATCCTTGTCAGTGAATTCAACGATACCGCTCTGGCAAGAGTGTCAGTGGGGGAAATAGGGAATGATGCGAATAGAACGCCGCGGCGTTTAGTTTGGTGAAGCGGATGATTTTGTCCGGGCGAGTTCTGCTACAGGCAATTTCCGCGTGTGATCTTCATCCGGCGCGTTTTCTGAAGATGCGCGTGTTGGCTTGCTCGATAGGCGACAGTTCGCGCCAGATTTCGGCAGAGGTCAAAAACGCCATGACTCTGGCATCGTTGCAGAGAGATAAATTGGAACAGGCCAGAACGCCCTGCGATGCGAGACGATGATGTATCTTCTTGAGCAGCGTGATTTCCGGTGCAAAACCGTCGAAGAAGGCAAAATCGTATTCTGTGTCTAACGTATCGATGACGGTGTTGAAATCGCCGTGGTGCACAGTTATCCGCGATGAGAGGCTAAGCCAGGCGGTATTGTGTCGGGCAAGTTCAACGTTCACGTCATCTTTATCTATAGTGTCGATCGCTGCCTGAGGAGCTGCGAGCGCCATAACGCATGAGGTAAAGCCGATGGCCGTGCCTAGCTCCAGTATCTTGGTGGGACACAGATTGCTAACGGTGTCGTAGAGCCCGACAGCGTCTTCGAATACGTATGACCAGTTGCCGCGTTTACGCTGTAATCTTTTGGTTTCCTGATAAAGGGTGGCCAGCGGCGCCAGTGTTTCCTGGTTTGTTTTGCGTGGGTGGGACATGGTGAAATCCTGCTCGTGAGGGGCGTCCGCTCGATAACGGCGAACGCCTGATGTGGAATTAAAACTTGTTAAAGAAATTGGCGACGTGCGGTACTGCTGCATCAACGGTGAGCGGATCCTGATAGAACTGGAGTTGGTTTCTGCCGCCAAACCAGACCAGCTGTTTATTGCTGCTGCCAATGCTGTCAAACAGCTGCCGCGGGATTTGTTCTCCGCTCGCGGCGCGTTCACTGTGGATCATTAGCACGGGTTTTTGCAGATCGGCGATCGCTTTACTGCTGTCTCGTGCCCAGATCCCCGCTTCGCTCATGCGAGTCATTTTATTCTCCCAGCGGCCACGGTGGTTGGCCAAGACGTCATGCTGCGCCCAGGGAGCGTAGAAATTGTATATGGCTTCCGCAGTCAGATAAGCCGATTTATCTTCAGTGCTGACCACCGGGATGTATTCTATTTCACCGGCTTTCTCAAAGCGTTCACGGGCTTTAAGCGCCATGCCAACGCGATTGTCGATCGCCTCTTGCGACTGAAGGTAAAGCATCCAGGTTGCCGGCACCAAATACTGCCCTGCGATCAGGGCAGTGGCACGGATTAACGGATTGGAATTGACCGCATCAATGGTCCAGTTAACGCCTTGGCACAGCCCAAGCGCGTAAATGCTTTCTTCATCCACACTGTCCAACTGCGAAAGATAAGCGACCGCTGCGTTCAAATCTTCGGTTTTATTGGCGCCCCAGTCATAGCCGCGCGGTTCGCCTGACGATTCGCCAAAACCGCGAGGATCAAAGGTCAGTACGGTAAAACCGTGTTTGACCAAGCGGCTGGCGTATTGCAACGGTGCCTGTTCCTTCACGTAACTGATCGGCCCCATCACGGCGATTGCGGGGGTGCGGTAAGCTGATTTTGCCGGTGAAAAGAGATTGCCGACAATTTCCACCCCTTGGCTATCAAAGGTGATGCGTTCAACAACATAATCAGTGACCTGCAGACGAGCATTCTCATCCCAGTCCTGGGTTTTAAATTCACCCACGTTGTTTCTGGTAAGAAAACCGGGTTCGGAACCGGCATGTTGCGCTTTGAATGCTTCATTCATCATTGTGTTCCTTATAAGCCTAATTCTTTTGCGATTGCCAGGGAGAAAGGTTCCAGGTCCCCTGGGTTTCTTGAAGTGATCAATACCCAGCCATTTTCGTCCGAACGGACCACGGGAGCGTCGCTCCAGCGGGCGCCTGCATTGGTCAGGTCTTTTTTCATCGTATGGTAGGAAGTCAGTTTTTTGCCCGCCAGGCGGTCGGCTTCGACCAGTAGCCAGGGGGCATGGCAAACCGCCGCTACGGGTTTGCCGGCGGTGATGAATTCGTTGACCAACCTGATGGCGTGCGTGTCGATACGAATATTATCGGCGTTGACCGTCCCGCCCGGGATGACTAATGCATCGAAATCAGCGGTTTTAATTTCATCGCTGAGCAGTCGATCGGCATTAACAATTTCGTCTTTATCGGTATCGTTGACAAAAGTCTGCACGCGTAAGCTTTCCGCCGCCGCATGCACAACCTCTGCACCTTTAGCGGCAAGGCGACGTAATGGGATAAGCAGTTCATCTTTTTCCACACCGATGTTATAGGTAATGAAAAGGATTCGTTTATTTAACGTAGACATACAGATTTCCTTCAAACATGAGGGCCATAGGGATAATAGCAACGCAAAATTGCGCCCAACCAGTCTCTGGCAGAGCCACCTTGTTACAAGTATGAAGAGATGAATGGTATGGCTATGTTTATCAGCTGGTTATAACAACATCTGATTGATATTGTTTGTTTAATATTTTGCTGAAGCATTGCTCTTGCCGTTTCACTTCCAATATAAACTCATCCGGAGTCAGTTTATGATTAATTCCCGCTAAATAGGCTAGCGCCAACTCTTTGGCCGTGTAATGATTAAATTGATACATGATCATCTCCGCAGGTGTATAAATGTGTTCTTGTTAAAACAGTGGGTGACATAACTTTACCGTTTTACTCGTTGTCCAAACAGTCTCTGACAGTACCAGTTTGTTATAATTGTTTCCAAGCGAGGGCGGGCGTTCTGCTTCGGCGATATGACAGAAAATAAAAATGGCGGGAGAGGTCATGAGGTGTTATTAATTAATAATGAATAACGTTATTTCACGCCCCGTGATAACGTCGGACCCAACGAAACAGGATGTTGTATGAATATGTTGATCGAGCAGATTCGCAGTTTTTTTTACAGCCGAAGATGTCGCTTGAAACCCACTGATTTTGGCATTTTGGATGATGGAAAGAATAGACGAGTCAAAGGATTACGTAGAGAGGAGTTGGCCGAACAGGCGGGGTTGAGCGTAGAATATTATACCAAGTTGGAGCAGGGGCGAGTGAGCAATCCTTCGTTGCAGACGCTGTCCGTTCTGGCGGATGTACTCAGGTTAGACGCGTCGGAACGGCAATATTTGTACTTGTTGTTTAACCGAGAACGCCCTCTTTCATCTGCGGAAATATATTCTGACGCAGCAACGCTGCAGTTTTATATTGAGTCCTTTGTGTTGACGCCTGCCTATTTTCTGGATGTACGGCTTGACATCATAAGTCCGAATTTTTTAGCCAGAAAGCTGATTACCGGCACAGATGAAAGTGTACATGAATTGAATCTGGCGCGAGTGGTTTTTCTGGATGATGAGGCAAAGAACCGCTACGCCACCTGGCGTGAGAAGGCTGAAGATACGGCGGCTATGTTGCGTTTTGCGATAGCTCTTTTCCCGCAGGACACGTATCTTTTTGAACTGCATGCGGAGCTTTATGAACGAAGCGATCTGTTTCGCCTGCTCTGGAATCAGCATCGCGTCCTGGAAAAAACCAACGGGTATCGGCCGTTGTTTTATCCGGATGGCACACGGCTTGAAACTTCTTACGAGACCTTTACGCTTAACCAAAATCCTTTATTGCGCCTGGTCGTCTATTTTCCAAATGATATGGCGACTCGCGAACGCCTTGCTGCCTTGCAACAATAGCGTTGTCTGGGGTTTTTATCGATTAGAGGCGGCAGGTTTTCTGAGAGTTTTATTTTAACTGCAGATTATTAGTCTGTTTTATAGTAAGAAGAAAGGAATCAAGCGATAAAATGAAGCTACATCAGTTAAGCTTATTCTGTGCAATTGTTGAAAATGGAACCATTGCCGCTGCGGCCAAGAAGCTGAATTGTGTTCCATCCAATATCACTATTCGGTTGAAACAGCTTGAAGAGCAGTTGGGGGCGAAGCTATTCAATCGAGAAAAGAACCGCTTATTGATAACGCCACAGGGGCGCATACTTTACCGCAGTGCTAAAGACTTATTGTTGCGTGCTGTCAATATTGAACATTTATTCAATAGAAATACTGCAGCGAACGGTGTTTTTCTTGTCGGTGCTCTGGAGGGGGTGCTGTCCTCTCACATGCCTTCATACATCGTCAATCATCGAATGAAATACCCCAATATAGAATTGCATATCAGGTCTGATAACTCTCTCAATCTGGAGCGAGAGTTACTCGAAGGGGCACTCGATCTCATCATTACCGATGGTCCCATAGAGCATCCGTTGCTTTCCAGCACGTTGGCGTTTAGAGAGCGATTAATGTTGATTGTGCCCCCGTCCTTGCCGGCAACCATCGATCTTGGCTTTTTGGAAACACTGGATCTTTATACATTTAGAAAAAGCTGTAGCTATCGACACCTGATTGAATACCTACTTTCGAGTAAAAAAATCAGACCTAATATGATATTGGAGATGGAGTCGTATGATGTTATCACCGCCTGCGTAAGTGCCGGTTTGGGGTTTTCCTTTGTACCGGAAAGTATTTTAGAAAAGTGCTTTCCAACTCAGAGTAAAATACAGGCCATGGAGATTCCTGAGCTTGAAAGGAATGATTTATTTTTTGTATGGAGAAAGAGTGATGACGCATCAATGCTGGTCTCTGACTTTGTATCAGGTGTGTTCTGCTAGACCTTATTCTTAATTCCATTATATCGGTGAGTTAGGAGGGCGTTTGGCGGGACAGCCCTTCTAAAGCTGGGCTGTCCATGCAAGGGATTTTAACTAACAGGGTATTTAATGCAAAGTGGCATTGGATATCTAAATTGAAAAAGCATGCGGTTCAGTTTCAGTTATCAATACTCATCCACTTCGCCTGGCTCTGATGTAAATGTCGGAACACCCTTGACTGCAGAATAAGTCAATATCAGCACTGTCTCGGTATTCCCACTGATACCACGATGTACGCCTCCGACCGTTTCAGGAAAGGCCTCACCGGTTTTAAACGTTTGTTTTTTACCAGAGTCTCTGTCTTCGATAGTAAGCTGGCCTTTTAAAACATAACCTGCGTTTGGATAGGGGTGTGTATGCCAGGGAAGTGCCGTGTTGGCAGGAATCGTCATTCTGATGACTCTTAGATCAGGTTGGCCGGATGGATAACTTTTGTAGGGTGTGCCATCCCAGGCTGACGTACTTTCCACCAGCTGCTCTACTTTAGCAGAAGCCGTATTTTGATCTTTGGAAAATGCGGAAACGGACGTCAGAAGGACTATTGTGGATATTAAAATGTGACTTTTCATAAGTGCACTCCGGCAATGTTTAAGGGAGATCACGATGTTGTTATAACGAGGTGCTTACATCGGGTGGGGAATTTATAGCAAAGCCCATTTCCTGCCGAAAGTAACTTTTTTTAAGCACAGCGGTGAATATTTTTGACTAAATGAATGTAATGAACGTTTTTCAATTTTACGAGATTGAAAATAGTATTCTCATCCGGTAGAACGGACTCATGAACGTTATCACATTCATTCCGATCCACTCTGCTCGTAAAACCGCAGGCGGTTGCCGAACGGATCGGTCAGGTTCAGCTCTTTGCCCCAGTCGACAACCTCCAACCCCGGCCGGGCATAGCGGTAGTTTTTGGCCGTGAGCTCCCGGTGCAGCGCATCGATATCGTGCACCGGGATAAAAATAGCGGCGCCGGGCGTGCTGTCGCCATAGTGTTCGCTCAGGTGCAGCGTCAATCCGGCGCGGCTCACCTGCATGTACAGCGGCAGATCTTCGCTGAAACGGTGCTCCCACTCCAGCGTGAAACCGAGAAAGTCCAGATAAAACTCTTTGGCCTTGTCGACCGCAAAAATGCGCAGGATCGGAATGGCGGGGGAGAAAGTGATCATCGTCGATCTCACTGTTACGTTAGCGGCAGCCGATATGGATATTGACCGCCTCGGGGCCGGTATAGGCTTCGAAGTCGGTCAGGAAGCGGCGTTCGATTTCCGGGTGTTGCTCAAAGTAGGTCCAGATGGCTTGCCAGCCTGCGATGACCGCCGCCGGCATGGCGCCACGGGCCTGGAACACCAGATAGCGGCCGGGTTGGATGTGTAGACCGTTCTCTGCCGCGCTGCCGGCGGTAACGTCAAACGGCCCGCCGGCGTCGGAGGCGTAGTTAGAGTAGACCCCATAGACCGGCGTGGTGGGCGAGGTGGCGAAAAAGTCTGACCACAGCGCGGGGATTTTAGCCGTCTCGGGCCGGGTTTCGTCCTGATTGGTGGTTCTGACCGTTTGGCCGGCGACGTAAAAGCCGGGTAGCTGTACCACGAGAGGTTGCATACTGGAAATTCCTTTTAACTAACCGTTCGAACGAGAGGCCTAAAGGTCGCAAAGGCTTTCCGGATCCGCCAGATAGCGGCCCCCGCAGGTGCGGGGGCCACTCGTATCAGGCGCCCAAACCGCCAAGGCAGAGGTATTTGATCTCGAGATAGTCTTCGATGCCATACTTCGAGCCTTCGCGGCCCAAACCGGAGTGCTTCATGCCGCCGAACGGTGCCACCTCGGTGGAAATCAGCCCTTCGTTGATGCCGACGATGCCGTACTCCAGCGCTTCGGCCACGCGCATCACCCGGCCGATGTCGCGGCTGTAGAAGTAAGCGGCCAGGCCGAACGGCGTGTCGTTGGCCAGTTCGATGGCTTCCGCTTCCTGATTGAAGCGGATCAGGGGGGCCACCGGGCCGAACGTTTCCTCGCGGAAGATTTTCGCCGTGCGCGGTACGTCGGTCAGAATGGTCGGGGTGAAGAAATTGCCGCCCAGCACGTCGGGTTGCCCGCCCAGCAGTACCGAGGCGCCGTGCTCGACGGCGTCGGCGATATGCTCGCGCACTTTTTCCACTGCGTCCGGGTTAATCAACGGGCCGATGGTGACGCCGTCATCCAGGCCGTTGCCGACTTTCAGCTTGGCGACGGCGGCTTTCAGTTTGGTGGCGAAGGCGTCGTACACGCCGTCCTGCACCAGAAAACGGTTGGTACAGACGCAGGTCTGGCCGGCATTGCGGTATTTCGAAGCGACCGCGCCGGCCACGGCGGCGTCCAGATCGGCGTCGTCGAACACGATAAACGGCGCGTTGCCGCCCAGCTCCATGCTGGTTTTCTTGATGGTGGGCGCACACTGGGCCAGCAGCTGCGCACCGACTTCGGTGCTGCCGGTGAAGGAGAGTTTACGCACATCCGGGTTGGCGGTGAGTTCGCCGCCGATGCCTTTGCTGGGGCCGGTGATCACGTTGCATACCCCGGCGGGCAGCCCGGCGCGCTCCGCCAGCACGGCGATCGCCAGCGCCGAGAACGGGGTCTGGCTGGCGGGGCGGATCACCCCGGTACAGCCCGCCGCCCAGCCGGGGCCGGCTTTGCGGGTGATCATCGCCGCCGGAAAGTTCCACGGGGTGATGGCGGCGAACACGCCGATCGGCTCTTTCTGCACGATGATGCGGCGACCGGCCTGGGGCTGCGGAATGGTGTCGCCGTAGACCCGCTTGCCTTCCTCGGCGAACCATTCGATAAAGGAGGCGGCATAGGCGATCTCACCGCGGCTTTCGGCCAGCGGTTTCCCCTGTTCCGCCGTCATGATGCGCGCCAGATCTTCCTGATTTTCCATCATCAGTTCAAACAGCCGCCGCAGCTTGCCGGCGCGCTCTTTGGCGGTCAGCGCACGCCAGGCGGGCAGCGCTTTTTTGGCGGCGGCGATGGCGCGTGCGGTTTCTTCGGCACCGAAGGCCGGTACGTGGCCAACCAACTCGCCGTTGGCGGGATTATGGATGGCGATCGTGTTGCCTGCTGTGGCCGGCAACCATTGCCCGTCGATGTAATTGGCCTCGCGGAACAGCGTGGGATCCTTGAGGGTAGCGCTGATGCTGGTGCTCATTGGTCTCTTCCTTTGCTGAGTTCAACAGAATGGTCTATCCCATACGGCTACCCTTTACCCTAGCAAACTTTGCCGTCGCCGTTTGCCAGCGTGGCGACAAGATGAGCGTTTTCTTCATGCGCACCTTCTGTACAAAAAATATCCGCCGTCGGGCCGATACTGAAAGAGCAGGCATATGACCCTTTTCGATGTGATTAAAAGGAGTGTGCGAATGATGAAATCAGTGGACAGACATCTCGCAGCCTACGGCAGCGAAATGGATTTTTTGGCGTCGAGTATCGCCCTGATGGAATGGCAAGGGCGGCAGATTGACGCCGGGCAGGTGGCCGGCAATATGTCGGAACAGCAAAGCCGCCTGTTCTTTGCGCGGTTGAGTTATTTTCGTCAGCTTTATCAGGCCGCAGCGGCGGCCGAACACAGCCTGTAATTTCCCGATTCAGCCCCGCCGCAGCGGGGCTTTTCATTTCAGCGGTGCCACACTCCAGTCGCCAGCGTCGCCGGCGAATACTCCAGATCGCGTCCCCGCCACGGCAGCGCCGCCGCAAAGCGCCAGGCGCGGTGAACGTCAAACCGCCAATAGCGTTCCGCCCCTTCAACGCCGGGATCTCCTTCCGCCCGCCAGAGGATCTGCGTTTTTCCTTGCAGATGCAGCACGTCACCGCGATCGAAATCGATGAACAGCAGCGCCGCCCGCGGTTCGGCCAGCAGGTTGCCCAGCGTATTCATATAGCGGTTGCCGCGAAAGTCCGGCATCCACAGCGTGTCGCCTTCCAGATGGATAAAGCCGGGCCGCCCACCGCGATGGGAAATATCGACGCCGCCCTGCGCCAGTTCCAGGTGCGCGCCGCTGGCGACGAAGCTGGTATCCGCGGTGCGGATCAGCGCCTGCGCCGCCGGATCGAGCGACGCTAAATGCTCAACCGGCTGTGGCCGGCTCTCCACCGGGTAGAGTTCGCGGCGCTGAATGTACTGCGGGCAGTTGCCGAAGCTTTGGTGAACGACGATCTCCACCCGGTTTTTGTCGGTGCGGCCGACGGTGCCGTTGGCGCGATTGCGCCGCCGGTTGCTGAAGTCGAGCCCCAGCGCGCCGACCGGTTTGCCGGGCAGCAACAGCGCCTGAGCGGGATCGTCGTTGCGGCGCGGTGCGCTGATGCGCAGGTGTGTGTCGTCCGGCGAGCGTAAAAATCCGGGCGGGCCGCTGAACAGGGTGGCGATGGGCCAGCCCTGGTCATCCAGCGTGGCGACGAACAGGTAGGGCAACGCGGCGAAAAACGCGCGGTGCTGATCCGGCATTGCGGGGTAGATGCCGCCGCCCACGCGCTCGAAACCGGCCAGCGTCTGCGCGCGCAGCTCATCGGGGTGAAACCGTTGCGGGATCATGGCGTCAGCTCACCGCAGGTGCCGGCAGTGGGGGCATGGCGAAGAAGCCGGGAAGCGCCACGATGCTCGCCACCCAGCGGCGTATGGCGGGGTAAGGCGCCAGCGAAATGCCGCCTTCGGCCGCGACCGCCACATAGCTGTAGCAGGCCAAATCGGCGATGGTCGCCTGTTCGCCGGCCAGATAGGTGCGCTCGCTCAGGTGCTGCTCCATCTGCGGCAGAAAACGATCGCTGATTGCCCGCGCCACCTGATAATCCTCCGGCACCGCGAACTGGGCGATCAGTCGGCAGGAGGCTGGGCCGTAGCGGACTTCGCCGGCGGCTTTGGAAAGCCAGGCCTGCACCTGCGCCGCCGCTACCGGCTGTTCCGGTAGCCAGTGGCTGTCCGGCGCATAGCGTTTCACCAGATAGACCAGAATGGCGTTGCTGTCGGCCAGCGTCAGCTCGCCGTCCTGCAAAACCGGGATCTGGCCGAACGGGTTGAGCCGGCGAAAGGCCGCGCTCTGCCGCACCGCCGCCGAGGCTTCTACCCATTCATAGGGCAGCGCCAGCATGCGCAGCAGCAACGCCACGCGGTGAACGTGGCCGGAAAGCGGGGTGCCGTAGAGGGTGATGGTGGACATGGCGTTTCTCCTCAGTGCTTTTTTTCCAGCATACTCTTGCGGTGAATGAGCGGAATCCGGCAATGTGGAAATTGATAATTTCACTTCTCGGAAGAGTCTATGGATCGGTTAGACGAGTTGGCCATCTTCGTGGCGGTGGTGCAGCAGGGCAGCCTGGCGGGGGCCGGGCGCAAACTGCGGCGTTCGGCGCCGGCGATCACCCGGGCGATCGCCGCGCTGGAACAGCGGTTCGGCACCCGACTGGTGGAACGCACCACCCGGCGGCTGGCGCCTACCGAGGCGGGCGTGCGGCTGCTGGAGCGCGCGCAACAGCTGCTGCAGGATTATCAGGCGGTGGTACAGGATACCGCCGAAGCGCAGCTGAGCGGCTTGCTGCGCGTCACCTCGCCGGTGCAGTTCGGCCGCCGCTACGTGGCGCCGGTGGTGATGGCGTTTCTTGATGACTACCCGCAGATGCAGATCGAAATGGTGTTGAACGATCGCAATCTCGATCTGATTGACGAAGGGTTGGATATCGCGGTGCGCATCGGCCATCTGCAAGACTCTTCGCGCGTAGCGCGGCGGCTGGGGCAGGTCAGCCGGGTGACGGTCGCCAGCCCGGCCTACCTGGCGCGCTGCGGCGAGCCGCGCTCGCCGGCGCAGCTGGCGGAGCATGCCACCATCGTCGGCACCCAGCGGCCGTCGCTGCGCGAATGGCGTTTCGGCCCGCAGGAAAACGGCGAGCGGGTGCGCTTGGCTCCCCGGCTGTTGCTCAACGACGTGGAAGCGCAACTGCTGGCGGTGCGCGCCGGCAAGGGTATCGCCCGGCTGCTCTCGTATCAGGTGGCGGACGATGTGGCCGCCGGCACGCTGGTGCGGCTGCTGGCGGATCATGAGCCGTTGCCGATGCCGGTACAGCTGGTGGCGCAGCAGGCGCAGCGCATGCCGCTGAAGGTGCGCGCCTTTTGGGATTATGCGTTTGAGCGGCTCAGCGTATTGCCGCAAATTCAGCCGGACGGGCGGGGAAAATAAGCGCAAAAAGTTTCATGGGTTAAACTTTTTCGCCGCCCGTGTTGTTTTATTTTACCGGGCGCGCATTGCTGATGTGCTCGTCTTGACAATAATGTTGCGGGTGCTAATAGTTAATTCATATCTTAAATAATAAACGAAGTTTAATATATGAAACAACTTGTGGGGAGTTATGACAACGGCGCCACGGTGAATAATGAAGACGCTATTTTAGCTTCATTCCAAACCCGCAGTGCGGCTATTTATCATCAGGCAAAACATGAAAAAAATATTGCGTATGGCGAAAGCGAACGCGAGACGGTTGATTGGATCTATTCTGCAAAACAGCACCAGGGGACGTTAATTTTTATTCACGGCGGCTATTGGCAATTCTGCGATAAGGCGGATTTCGCCTTTATCGCCGCCGGGCCGTTGGCGTTGGGTTTTGACGTGGTGCTGGTGGAGTATGCGCTGGCGCCGGCGGTTAATCTTGACGCCATTTGTCGCCAGGTGGGGGCGGCGCTTGATGCCATTCAGCGCCGTCTGCCGCTGCACTATGCCCATCCAGTGCATCTGTGCGGCCATTCCGCCGGTGGGCATCTGGCGGCATTTTGGCAGCAGCATGCGTTGGTGGATGCGGTCTTTCCCATCAGCGGCCTGTTCGAACTGGCGCCGCTGCAAGAGAGCTATGTCAATCGGGCGCTGCAGCTGACCGCGCGGCAGATTGAAACGCTCAGTCCGGCGCGCCACCTGCCGGCGTGCAGTAAGCCGCTCACGCTGTATTACGGCGCATTGGAGCTGCCGGAGCTGATCGGCCAGTCGCAGCACTATCACGCGGCGCTGTGCCAACGCGGGCTGCGGGCCGATCTGGTCGCGGTGCCCGGCGCCAATCATTTCACTATTCTGGATGCGTTGTTCGCCGCCGACGGCGCGCTGCTTCGCCAACTTGACCAGCACGGGAACCACTGACATGCGCGAGATCGTAGAGACCGGGCTGCCGAACATCGGCCAGCCTTTTTCCTGGGCTACCCGGGGTGGCGGCATGCTGTTCACCGCACACGGCCCGGTGCGGGCGGACGGCAGCATCGAGACCGGCGCGCCTGAGCAACAGATTACGTTAACCTTTGACAATCTGGCGCAGACGCTGAAGGCGGCGGGCAGCCACAGCGATAAGGTGCTGCAGGTGATCGTTTATCTCACCGACGTCAACGACGTTAAATTGCTCGATGATATTTACCGGAAATACTTTAGTTATCCTTATCCCAATCGCTCCACGGTTATTGTCGAAAAGTTGGTGGTGCCGGGAATGAAAATAGAAATTACCGTAAGCGCCATCGCTTGATTTAATTTCTCATTAAGTCCGTCTTCATATTAATTCAATAACGAGTTAAGGATGCGTCATGTTTAAACAGATTGCACCTTCCGCAGCCGATCCTATTATGTCGCTGATGGAAGCCTATTTACAGGACCCCAATCCGAAAAAAGTGAATTTAGGCATTGGGCTCTATTACGACCAACAGGGAAATATTCCGTTGATGCGGGTGGTCGAGGCCGCCGAGCAGCGGTTGCTGGCGCTGCGCCGTCCGCACGGCTATCCGCCGATCGAAGGTTCGCCGCAGTTCGCTCGCCAGGTGCAGGCGCTGCTGTTCGGTGAGCGGCAGGCGGCCGAGATCGCCACGGTGCAGACCGTCGGCGGCTCCGGTGCGCTAAAGTTGGCGGCGGATTTTTTGCGCCACTTTCTGGCGCGCAGTGACATTTGGGTGTCCGATCCCACCTGGGCCAATCATTGGGCGATTTTCGAAGGGGCCGGGCTGCGGGTGAATACCTATCCCTACTTTGACGAAGCGGCGGGCGGCCTGCGTTTTGCCGCCATGCTCGACGCGCTGGACAGCCTGCCGCCGGGCAGCGTCGTCCTGTTGCATCCTTGCTGCCATAACCCGACCGGCACCGATCTGACGGCGGAGCAGTGGCGCGCCACGCTCGCCGTGCTGCAACGGCGTAACCTGTTGCCGCTGTTCGATATTGCCTATCAGGGCTTTGGCGACGGGCTGGAGGAAGACTGCTTTGCGTTGCGCGAAGCGCTGAAAACCGAGCTGCCGTTTTTGGTCTGCAACTCGTTTTCCAAAAACGTGGCGCTATACGGCCAGCGGTTGGGTGCGCTGTCGGTGCGCTGCGCCGATGCGGAAAACGCCGCCAACGTCAAAGGCGCGTTAAAAACGCTGATCCGTCGCAGCTACTCCTGCCCGCCGACGCACGGCAGCCAGATCGTGGAAACCCTGCTCGGCGACGCCGAACTCGGTGAGCTTTGGCGCAATGAGCTGGCGGAAATGCGCGTGCGCATCAAGCAGATGCGTGAGCAGCTGGCCGCCAGCCTGGCGCGGGGCGGTTCTTCGCTGGATCACCGGCGCATACGCGATCAGCGCGGCATGTTCAGCTATACCGGCCTGAACGAAGCGCAGCTGCAGACCCTGCGACAGCGCTACGCCATCTATCTGGTTTCGCCCGGCCGCATGTGCCTGCCGGGGCTCAACCCCGGCAATATCGACTACGTGACCGCCGCCATTCTCGACGTCACCCGTTCCGCCTAACTCCGCTCGGGAACACAGCCATGCTACAGATGAATGATTTTGAGCATATCGCCCGCCGTCAGGGCGGGTTGAACAAGCATCTTACCGCCGGGCAGATGTCGATGCTGGCGATCGGCGGCGCCATCGGCACCGGGCTGTTTCTCGGCAGTGCCTACGCCATTCAGATGGCGGGGCCGTCGGTATTGCTGAGCTACCTGATCGGCGGCGTTATTGCGCTGTTGTTGATGGGCAGTCTGGCGGAAATGACCTCTGAACACCCGACGCCCGGCTCGTTCGGCGACTACGCCGAATTCTATCTCGGCCCGCTGTTCGGTTTTCTGGTGCGTTACTCCTACTGGTCTTGCGTGGTGCTGGCGGTGGGCACCGAAGTTACCGCCATCGGCATGTACATGCAGTTCTGGTTCCCGGCGACGCCGACCTGGCCGTGGGTACTGCTGTTCTCGGCGGCGGTGATCGTCGTCAATGTGATCGGCGTGAAGTCGTTCGGCCAGGTGGAATACGCGCTGTCCACCGTCAAAGTGACGGCGATCGTGGCGTTCATTCTGATCGGCATCGGCATTCTGGCGTTCTCGGGCAACCCGGCCTACGGCTTGCGCAACCTGACCGCCGGCGGTTTTATGCCGTTTGGCGTCAAGGGCATGTGGTTCGCGGTGATCGTTTCTATCTTCAGCTACCTGAGCATTGAAATGATCGCGGTGGCCGCCGGCGAGGCGAAAAATCCGGTGATTGCGGTGAAGGCGGCGTTCAAGGGCACCATCGTGCGGCTGTTCATCTTCTACATGCTGTCGATCGCCCTGATGCTGGCCATCGTGCCCTGGCGCCAGTCCGGCACCGGCGAGAGTCCGTTCCTGATGGCGATGAACGTGATCCATCTACCCGCCGCCGCCGGTATTTTCAACTTTATCGTGCTGGTGGCGGCGCTGTCGGCGATGAACAGCCAGCTGTATATCACCACCCGCATGATGTTCTCGCTGTCGCGCGCCGGGCAGGCACCTGCAGCGTTGGGGCGCGTCAGCCGGCGCGGCATTCCGGTCAATGCGCTGGCGATGTCGTGCATCGGCATCGTGGTGTCTATCGTGCTGAGCCTGGTGGCACCGGACACGTCGTTCGCCGCCATGATGTCTATTTCAGTGTATGGCGCCTGCTTTACCTGGCTGATGATTTTCGTCACCCACCTGTTCTTCCGCCGCCGGCATCGGCAGACCCACCTGAAGTTCCGCATGTGGGGATTCCCCTATACCACCTTGCTGGGCGCCGGGCTGATGGCGGCGTTGATGATCTCGACGGCGTTTACCGAATTCTTCCGCATGACGCTGTGGTTCGGTATTCCGTTCACTTTACTGCTGGTGGTTGCTTATCACTTCCAGAGCCGCCGTGCGGCTGCGCCGTCGCCGTTCAAAGCGCCTGAGGTGGAGTAATCGATAGGCTGATACGGTTATGGCGTGCTCAAAACGGAGGGGTAATGTACTGTTAGTCTGAAAAGGCGGTTTTTTAACATGAGGTTTGTGGTTTTAGCGTACAGGGATAAAGAATAGCGCATGCAAAAGGAAGAAGGATCGCTCAGACAGCTAACGTTGAAAGAGATTGCTTTAGCAAGAACGGTTTTTGGTGGGGAGATAGCTTATCCGCGTGTGTGGATACATTGCGCTAGCTATCTTCCTTTTGGCTTACAAAGGCGTGGAACGGCTATGACGCCTAATGGCGAATTGTTTTTCAGAAAAGAGCTGTATTCCCCGGATTTTGGCGCTGAATCAACCGTTGATATCAGGCATCTATTTATTCATGAAATGATGCACGTATGGCAGCATCAGAAAGGTATGTGGGTAAGAGCTCGGGGAATGTTCAGTTGGGCAGCTGATTATACCTATCGATTGGATGACAGAGCGTTATTGGACTATGGGCTTGAGCAGCAGGCTCAGATTATTGCTGATTACTATGTTTTGCAGGCCTATGGCTACCGTGAATGGAATATCCAGCGGCGTAAGGCTTGGCCGGTGGTCACTTATCAAGGTGTTTCAGATCAAAATACGTTAGCGACAAGGTATCGCAAAACGCTGTTCCGCTTTCTGCAAGGAGTGAAATGATAATGGAAAAGAGGAAATACCTGGCGACGCTTTGTTCCATTCTGATGTTGTCAGCGTGTGAGTCAAGGATTCTCGATATTCAGGCCGCAAAGGTGAGTGTGGTCGATGATAAGGTATGCCTGCAGGTGCCCGCGAAAAGTCATGAGTATCTAAATGGGATCCAGATCGTAGAAGCGGATAAAGAGAATGAAGCGTTTAGAAAATATTTTGATGTAAATGAAAGCCAACCTCTCCTTTTATCACAAGACTTGTGCGTGCCTGATTTCGGTTATCCGTTCAAGGAAGGACATACCTACGGGTTCCTGACTGAGACTTTCTTTAAAGGGGAAGGTCAATCAGGTGGACGGAACTTTAGCTCGTCATTCCGGTTATACCGTGAATCGGGGGTCTTGAAAGTTGAGCAGATCAGATAGCCTGTTTCAGGCTATCTGAATCAAGTTAGCGGTCGGAAGGCCCGCGTCATTTCCTGAGATTACAGCTGGCTTTTCGGGATCAGGTGGTCGCCGAAGCTCAGGCGTTGGCGGCCCGGTTCGATTTCGGTCAGCGGCGCCACTTCGTGCAGCGAGGATTTGCAGCGCTGTACCAGATCCTGATACTCGCGGGTGCCGGCGATCTTCCAGGCCAGCTCCTGTTCGGTCAGATCGCGCAGCACGCGCGCCGGGCTGCCGACCACCAGCTTGTTGGCTTCGATCACCGCCGCGGCTTTGACGAACGCCATTGCGCCGATGATGGTGTTCTCGCCGATCTCCGCGCCGTCCATCACCACCGCGTTCATGCCCACCATCGCATTGCGGCGAATGCGGCAGCCGTGCAGGATGGCGCCGTGGCCGATATGGCCGTCTTCTTCCACCACCGTGTCCTGCTGCGGGAAGCCGTGCATCACGCAGTTGTCCTGAATGTTGGCGCCGTCGCAGATCACCAGGCGGCCAAAATCGCCGCGCAGGCTGGCATTCGGGCCGATGTACACGTGTTTACCGACGATCACGTCGCCGATCAGCACCGCCGTCGGGTGCACATAACTGCTGGGGTCGACGACCGGCGTCAGGCCGTCAATCTGATACACAGGCATAGCGTGAGTTCCTTAAAATGTAGGGTCGCGCGGCAGGCCGCCGAAGCGCCGATAGTAGCCGGCGGCCGGCGCGGGCAGGGCGCCGATGGTGGTTTCCGCCATCGCGCTGACGTACTCCGTCGCGGCGCGATCGACCTGCTGATAAAGGTTGATGCACAGGTTGCGGGCGATCTGGCCCTCCCACTGCGTGGGCAGCAGCGCGTCCGGCAGCAGCGGATCTTTCAACACTACGCGACGGAAGAAGTGAATCAATAATAGCTTAATCTGGAAACAGCGCAGCGGCGTCAGCGCCGCCGGGTCGACTTCGCGCAGCAGCGCCATCAGCGGCCGGAATGAGACGATAAACTCGTGATAGCCGGCCGCCACTTCGCTTAGCGACCAGCAGTCGGCCACCAATTTCTGCAGGGTTTGCTCGGAGCGGTTGTAGGGATAATCGGCGCGGAAATAAATCACCTGCTCGCTGGCGTTCAGCTCGCCGAGCAGCGCCGTCACGTCGGTTTGCGCATGGGTGGGGGCGGCCATCAGGTTGCTGGCGATTTGCCCGAACCCGAGCCAGCCCAGCTCTTTTTTCAGCCGCGCGCGCGCGTTTTTTTCGGCGGTTTCCAGCAGCAACAGCTCCCACTTGCCGTCCCAGGCGGGCTGCTCGCGCAGATAGATTTTCGATTCGGCATGGCGGAACTGGCGCATTCCCTGCTCGGTCACGCGGTAGAAGCTGCGGCGGCCTATTTTCTCCACCGCCAGCCACCCCTCTTTCTGCAGGCGGAACACCGAGGTGCGCACGAAGCGATCGCCGAAGCCGAAGGCCTCCAGCAGCGCGCTCAGGCTGCCGAGCCACACTTCGCCGCCGCGGTGGCTGAGCGCGTCGCCGTACAGCGAAATGATCAGCGAGGTGCCGCTGATCGGCTGCGCGTCGATGGCATGGCGAATGAACTCATCCAGTTTATGTTCCATATTTTTCCATGGGTTAGCCTTCGATGAGCCATAACATTACGCCTAATTTGGGGCGGCGTCATCCGTGACGCCGTGCGCTTCAGCGCGGCCGCAAATCGACCACGCGCTGCGCTTTGCCTTCCGAGCGCGGAATATCGCCGCAGTTGGCGATGCTGACGTCGGTGCTGACGCCCACGATCGATTTGATGTGGTGGCGCAGCTGGTGGCAGATGTCGCAACGCTGCTGGTGACTGAGGCTGAGCGCCGACTCCTTGAGCTCGACGCGCACTGCCAGCGTGTCCAGGTGCCCGCTGCGGCTGACTTGCAGCTGGTAGTGCGGCGACAGCTGCTCGAACTGCATGATCTGCTCTTCCACCTGCGACGGGAAGACGTTGACGCCGCGGATGATCAGCATGTCGTCGGAGCGGCCGGTGATCTTGCCCATGCGGCGCATCTGGCGCGCGTCGCCCGGCAGCAGCCGGGTGAGATCGCGGGTGCGGTAGCGGATCACCGGCAGCGCCTCTTTGGTCAGGGTGGTGAACACCAGTTCGCCGTGCTCGCCGTCCGGCAGGGCGACGCCGGTTTCCGGGCAGATGATCTCCGGCAGGAAGTGGTCTTCCCAAATGGTAGGGCCGCCGCCGCTTTCCAGACACTCCATCGCCACGCCCGGCCCCATCACTTCCGACAGGCCGTAAATATCCAGCGCCTTGATGCCCATGCGGGTTTCGATCTCGTGGCGCAGGGCTTCAGTCCAGGGTTCGGCGCCGAACACGCCGAGCCGCAGCGAGCAGCCGCGCGCGTCGCCGCCCATCTTGCGCTCCAACTCGTCGATCAGCGTCAGGCAATAGGACGGCGTCACCATGATAATGTCGGGTTTGAAATCGAGGATCAGCTGCGCCTGGCGTTCCGTCTGGCCGCCGGACATCGGGATCACCGTCGCGCCGAGCCGCTCCGCGCCGTAGTGCGCACCCAGGCCGCCGGTGAACAGGCCGTAACCGTAGGCGACGTGCACCTTGTCTTTGGCGGTGGCGCCGCCGGCGCGCAGGCATCGGGCGACGATATCGGCCCAGTTATCGATGTCGCGCTGGGTGTAACCCACCACCGTCGGGCGGCCGGTGGTGCCCGAGGAGGCGTGGATGCGCACCACCTGTTCCATCGGCACCGCGAAGGTGTCGAACGGGTAGTTGTCGCGCAGATCCTGCTTGGTGGTGTAGGGGAAGCGCGCCAGATCGCTCAGCTGTTTGAGATCGTCGGGGTGCACGCCGGCCTGGTCGAATTTGCGTTTGTACATCGGTACATTGTCGTAGGCGTGGTGCAGCGTCCACTTCAGACGCGCCAACTGCAACGCTTCAATCTCATCGCGCGAGGCGAATTCGATCGTTTCGAGGGGCTGTGGATTTATTGTCATGGTTAGCCTCAGGGGTCAGACACGCTCAATGATCATGGCGATGCCTTGGCCGACGCCGATGCACATGGTGCAAAGCGCGTAGCGGCCGGCTCGCCGTTCCAGTTCAAACAGGGCGGCCAGCGCCAGGCGCGCGCCGCTCATGCCCAGCGGATGCCCCAGAGCGATCGCGCCGCCGTTGGGGTTGACCTGCGGGGCATCGTCCGGCAAGCCAAGCTGGCGCATCACCGCCAACGCCTGGGCGGCGAACGCTTCGTTCAGTTCGATAACATCCATCTGCGCCAGGCTCAGCCCGGCGATTTCCAGCACCTTGCGGGTGGCCGGCAGCGGACCAATACCCATCAGCCGTGGCTCCACGCCGCAGGTGGCGGTGGCAACGATGCGCGCGCGCGGCGTCAGCCCCTGGCGCGCGGCCATCGCTTCGGAGGCGACGATCAGGGCCGCCGCACCGTCGTTCAGGCCCGAGGCGTTGCCGGCGGTGACGCTGCCGGGCTGACGGAACGGGGGTTTCAGCGCCTGCAGCTGATCAAAGGTGGTGTCGGCGCGCGGGTGTTCATCCTGGCTAAACAGCGTCACCGCGCCTTTTTTACCGGTGAGACTGACGGGCGCTATCTCCTGCGCCAGGTGGCCCAGCGCCTGCGCCCGGGCGGCGCGCTGCTGGCTGCGCAGCGCAAAGGCGTCCTGATCGGCACGGCTGATGTTGAACTGCGCCGCGACGTTTTCGGCGGTCTCCGGCATCGAATCGGTGCCGAACTCGGCCTGCATCCGCGGATTGACGAAGCGCCAGCCGAGGGTGGTGTCGTACAGCTGCGCCTGGCGGCTGAAGGCGCTGTCGGCCTTGCCCATCACCAGCGGCGCACGGGTCATCGATTCCGCGCCGCCCGCCAGCAGCAGCCCGGCGTCGCCGGCTTTGATGCTGCGCGCCGCCATTGCCAGCGCATCCAGGCCCGAACCGCACAGGCGGTTCACCGTGGTGCCGGACACGCCGATCGGCACGCCGGCCAGCAGCAGCGCCATGCGTGCCAGATTGCGGTTGTCTTCCCCGGCCTGGTTGGCGCAGCCGAGGATCACGTCGTCCAGCTGCGCCCAATCCACCTGCGGATGGCGTTCCAACAGCACGCGCAGCGGCAGGGCGGCGAGGTCGTCGGCGCGCACCTGGGCCAGCGCGCCGCCATAGCGGCCGATCGGGGTGCGCACGCCGTCGCAGATAAATGCCTGATTCATGCCTGATCTCCTAAAATGCTGTGACCGAGGCGGTGCGCGCGGCCGCGGAACCAGGCGACGGTTTTGCCCAGTTGGTTAACGATCTCGACGTCATACAGCCCGGTGGCTTTGCCCTGATGGCGCATCTCCGCGCTGGCGGTGAGGCGGTCGCCGGCCAGCGCCGGGCGGACGAAGTCGATGCTGCAGCCGGAGGCCACCGCCGCCAGCCCCTGGCTGTTGCAGGCGTAGGCGAAGGCGGTGTCCGCCAGGCTGAACAGCTGGCCGCCGTGGCAGGTCTGGTGGCCGTTGAGCATCTGCGGGCCGACGGTCATGCTGACCTGAGCGTACCCGGCATCGACGGCGTCGATGTGCATCCCCATCGCCTGAGCGCAGGTATCTTGCTGAAACATCTGTTCGGCGCAGCGCTGAGCCAGCGCGCGCGGCGTATTGGCGTTCATCGTTCGGCTCCTGGGAAAGAGGCGGGGGAAGCGTAGCGGCGCAGCAGCGGCATCGGGCGATAGCGCGCTTCGCCGTAATAGCGTTGCAGGTTTTCCAGCGTCGTCAGAATGTGGTGCCAGCCGAGCGCGGCGCCCCAGGCCAGCGGCCCGCGCGGATAGTTGACGCCGCGCAGCATCGCCAGATCGGTATCTTCGGCGCTGGCGACGCCTTTGTTCACCACGTCGAGCGCTTCGTTGGCCAGCATGGCCAGGGTGCGCATCGTCAGCAGGCCGGGGTAATCCGGCAACGGAATGACCTGCTTGCCGAGGGACTGCAGCAGGCGAATCGCTTTGGCATTGTGTTGCGCATCGTTTTGCGCCGCGCAGCTGATGGCGATGGCGGGGGCGTGCGCATAGTCGGCACAGAGATCGAACAGCACCACGGGTGTTCCACGTTCGTCGGCCAGTTGGCCGGCGGTTTTACCATTAGTTAACATCAGTGTAACGTCGTCGATCGTGACGTGCGGGCTGGTCTGGCCGGGTTGTTTGATCGCCCCCGCATTTTCGATCAACAGTTCCGCCAAATCGGCCAGCGAAGACCAGTCGCCGTGCAGCGTAACGTGTTGCGGCAGCGCGGCCTGCGCCGGTGACGCAAAGGCGATCTCGGTAGCGGATCGCGGTGCGTCGTAGTGGTAGAAACCGCGGCCGGACTTGCGGCCGAGGCGCCCGGCGGCCACCAGCTCCTGTTGCACCAGTGAGGGAGTGAAGCGCGGATCCTGATAGAAGGCCTGATACACCGAGTCGGTCACGGCGTAATTGACGTCCTGGCCGATCAGATCGGTCAACTGCAGCGGGCCCATGGCGAAACCGCCGGCGTCGCGCAAGACAGCGTCCAGCGTGGCGGCGTCGGCCACCCGTTCCTCCAGCGCGCGCAGGGTTTCGGCATAGAACGGCCGCGCCACGCGGTTGACGATAAACCCCGGCGTCGAGCGGCACACGACGCTTTGCTTACCCCAGCGCTGCGCCAGGGCCTGCAGCGCGGCGAGGGTCTCGGCGCCGGTCTCCAGACCGCTGACGATCTCCACCAGCTTCATCAGCGGCGCCGGGTTGAAGAAGTGCAGCCCGGCCATGCGTGCCGGGTGCTGCAGTGCCCCGGCGATGGCGGTGATCGACAGCGACGAGGTATTGCTGGCGAACAGCGCCGTGGGCGAGCAGAGCGCCTCCAGATCGCGGAACAGGCCCTGTTTGATCGCCAGATTTTCCGCCACCGCTTCAATCACCAGCGTGCAGTCGGCCAGTTGATCGAGCGAGTCGGCGCGCTCGAGACGCGCCAGCAGGGCTTCGGTGATCGCGGCGTCGGCCTTGCCGCCGTTAACCCGCTGGCGCAGGCGGCGAGCGAGATCGTCGATCGCGCGCTGGGCGGCGGCGGGCGCGATGTCGAACAGCCGCACCGGGTGACCGGCGGCGGCGGCCACCTGGGCGATGCCGATGCCCATGGTGCCGGCGCCGATCACCGCCACCTGGCCGTTAAGAAGGGGCGCGTTCATGGCTATTTCCCGCTGAAGTTTGGCGTGCGTTTGGCAAAGAACGCGCTGACGCCTTCGCGATAGTCGTCGCTGCGGCCGCCCAGGCGTTGCAGATCGCGCTCCAGATCGAGCTGCTGATCGAGGCTGTTGGTGGCCGAGCTGTAGAGGGCTTTCTTGATCAGCCCCAGGCCGTAGGTCGGCTGGGTGGCCAGATGGCGTGCCAGCGTTTGCGTGCGGTCGGCCAATTCATCCGCCGGCACCACCTGCCAGATCATGCCCCACGCCAGCGCCTGTTGGGCGCTGATTTTGTCACCCAGTAAGGCCATGCCCATCGCGCGGGCGTGGCCGGCCAGCCGCGGCAGGAACCAGCTGCCGCCGGAGTCAGGCACCAGCCCCAGACGGCAGAACGACTGAATGAAGCTGGCATTGTCGGCGGCGATGACGATATCGCACGCCAGGGCCAGCGCGGCGCCGGCGCCGGCCGCCACGCCGTTGACTGCGCATACCACCGGCTTCGGCAGGGCGGTCAGGCGACGGATCAGGGGGTTGTAAAAACGTTCGACCGACAGGCCGAGATCCGGCGCCTGCTGATCGGCGCTGACGTTGCGATCGTTGAGATCCTGCCCGGCGCAGAAACCGCGCCCGGCACCGGCGATCAGCAGGCAGCGTACGCTGTCGTCGCGCTCGGCTTGCGTCAGCGCTTCGCTCAGCTGGCGATGCATCTCATCGTTAAAGCTGTTGAGCCGATCCGGCCGGTTGAGGGTCAGCGTCAACACGCCGGCGTCGAGATGGCTGAGAATCAATGCGTTATCCATAAATCAGCGCCCCTGATAGTTTGGCGTACGTTTTTCGAAAAAGGCGGCGATGCCTTCGCGGCGATCGTCGGTGGCGGCCAGGGTGACGAACTGCTGACGCTCCATCGCCAGCCCCTGGCTAAGGCCGGTTTCCTCGGCCTGTTTCAGCGCCTGTTTGGCGGCGCGCAGCGCCAACGGCGCTTGACGGCTGATGCGATCGGCCATCTGCTGTGTGCGTTCCAGCGTCAGGGCATCGACGCACACTTCGCTGATCAGGCCGGCCTGCAGCGCGGTGCGGGCATCGATGGGCTCACCGGTCAGCACCATCTGGCTGGCGCGCGACTTGCCGACGCAGCGGATCAGGCGCTGGGTGCCTCCGGCGCCCGGCATCAGGCCGAGGGTGATCTCCGGCAGGCCGAAGCGGGCGCTTTCGCCGCCGATGACGATGTCGCAGGCCAGCGCCAGCTCGCAGCCGGCGCCCAGGGCATAACCGTTCACCGCCGCCAGCAGCGGCTTGCTGAACTGCGCCAGACGCTGCCACAGCTGCGGACGGCGATCCGCCAGCGCGGCCGCCAGATCCTGCTGTTGCAGTTCGCGCAGATCGGCACCGGCGGCGAAGAAGCGCGCCGCGCCGGCGATCACCACGGCGCCCACGCCGCTGTCGGCGTCGGCCTGCTCCAGTCGGGCAACCAGCTGTTCCAGGCACGGCGTGCTCAGGGCGTTACGCGCCTCCGGGCGATGCAGCGTCAGCGTGACCACGCGGTGCTGCTGCTGATGCAAAATAAAGGGGGTGTCCATCGCGGCTCCTAGACGTCGAAGTCCAATACCACGCCGTCGCCTTTCGGCCACGACTGGCAGCTCAATACGTAACCCGCCGCCAACTGATCCGGCTCCAGGCTGTAGTTGACGCCCATCTCCACCTGGCCGGCCTTCAGACGGCATTTGCAGGTGGCGCATACGCCGCCTTTGCAGGCGTAGGGCAGGTCGGCTCCCTGGCGCAGCGCGGCGTCGAGAATGCTGTCGTCCTGTTCGCCGACCTCGATATCCAACCGGCGGCCGTCAAGCAGGATCGCCACCCGGGTGGCGTTGCGATCGCCGCTGCTTCGCGGGCGGGCGACCAGGCCACTGGTGTTGAAGCGTTCGCTGTGGATGTGGTCGGCCGGGACGCCGGCCTGTTCCAGTACGGTTTGCGCGTCGTCCATCATCGATTCCGGCCCGCAGATAAAGGCGTGGTCATAGTCGCGGAAATCCAGCAGCGCGCCGCCGATCGCCGTCAGGCGTTCACGGTCGATGCGGCCGCTGAGCAACGGGCTGTCGAGACTTTCCTGGCTGAACAGATACAGCGGCTGAAAACGTTGCGGGTAGCGGTTTTTCAGATCCGACAGCGCCTCTTTGAACATCATCGAACGGCTGTTGCGGTTGCCGTAGATCAGGGTGAAGCTGCTGCCCGGTTCGAGCAGCAGCGTCGCCTTGATGATCGACAGCATCGGCGTGATGCCGGAGCCGGCGGCGATCGCCAGGTAGTTGCCGTGGCGCTCTGCCTGCGGCTGGTAGCCGAAGCGCCCCTGAGGCACCATCACCTCCAGCGCGTCGCCGACCTTCAGCATGCGGTTGACGAAGCCGGAGAAGCGCCCCTGGTCAATCGCCTTCACGCCGATCTGCAGCAGGCCTTCCTGCGGCGAACTGCAGATGGAGTAGCAACGCCGCAGCTCTTCGCCGTTGACCAACGCCTTGAGCGTCAGGTGCTGGCCGGGGGTATAGCGGTATTGGTTTTGCAGCTCTTCGGGCACCCGCAGGGTGATGGCTACGGCGTCCGGCGTTTCGCGCTCGATGGCGGCGACATTCAGGCGATGAAAGACCGTCATGGTGTCAGCGCTCCTATATGCATTTGAAATAATCGAACGGTTCCCGGCAGTCGCAGCAGCGGTACAGCGCTTTACAGGCGGTGGAGCCGAACTCGCTGATCTTCTCGCTGTGGGTGCTGCCGCAGCGCGGGCAGGCTACCGGGCCGTGGGCGTGCGGCCGATCGCAGGTGTGCCCCTGCGGTGGCGCTACGCCGTATTGCCGCAGCCGCTCGCGGGCGTCGGCGTTCATCCAGTCGGTGGTCCAGGCCGGGCTGAGGCGAATGTCCACCTGCACCGGGCTGAAGCCGGCGGCCGCCAGCCGCTGTTCGATGGCGTTGAGCAGAAATTCGGTGGCCGGGCAGCCGGAGTATGTCGGGGTGAAGGTCACGCGCCAGCCCGCGCCGTCGCGCGCCACGTCGCGCACCATGCCCAAATCAGTGATCGACAGCACCGGCAGTTCGGGATCGCTGATCTGCTGCAGGCAGTGCCAAATCTGCGGGATTTCGGCGGGTTGCAAACGGGTGACGTTCATCGCGGCCTCCTACCATTGACCGTTTGGATAGGCGCGCTGCAGGAACTGCATTTCCGCCAGCAGCGGGCCGAGGTGTTCGCTGTGCCGGCCTTGCTTGCCGCCGTGCCGGAACGCCTGTTCGGCAGGCAGCGCCAGCGTCGCCTGGCGCAGCGTCTCTTCCACCTGCGCTTGCCAGGGGGCCTGCAGTTCGCGCGGATCGACGGCGATGCCTTGTTGCGCCAGTTCCAGCTCCAGCGCGTCGGCGTGGAACAGCTCGGCGGTGAAGCGCCACAGGTTATCCAGCGATTGCTGGATCTTGCGGTGGCTGACGTCGTTGCCGTCGCCCAGGCGGATCATCCAGCCGTGGCTGAAGCGCAGGTGATAATCGGCCTCCTTCAATGACTTGGCGGCGATGGCGGCGATCTGCGCATCGCGGCTGCGGCTCAGCGCCTGGTGCAGCTGTACATGGTAGGCATCGAGCAGGAACTGACGCACCAGCGTGTCGTTGAAACCGCCGTTCGGCTGCTCCGCCAACAGCAGGTTATGAAACTGGCGCTCGTCGCGGCCGAAGGCCAGGCTGTCTTCGCTGCAGGGCGGGCCGGCCAGTTCGGCGGCGTAACCCAGAAAGTTGCGCGCCTGGCCGAGCAGATCGAGCCCGATGTTGGCCAACGCCAGATCGATTTCCAGCTCGGGCGCGTGGCCGCACCAGGCGCACAGGCGCTGGGCGAGGATCAAAGGCGTGTCGCCCTGGCGGAGCAAATAGCTGATGCGCGGATCGTTAACCGTCATGGTCGCCTCTACATGTTCTTGATGCCGTCGGGAATGGTGTAAAACGTCGGATGACGGTAGATCTTGTCTTCGGACGGATCGAAGAACGCGCCGCGATCTTCCGGCTGCGAGGCGATCAGGTGGCGCGACTGTACCACCCAGATCGAGCAGCCTTCGTTGCGGCGCGTATAGGCGTCGCGGGCATTTTCCAGCGCCATTTGATCGTCGGCAGCGTGCAGGCTGCCGACGTGGCGATGCGCCAGCCCTTGTTTGCTGCGGATAAACACTTCATACAGCGGCCATTCAACGTGGCTCATGATCTCGGTTCCTTATGTTGGCTATGCGGCGGAGGCGGCGTTTTTCGCGGCGTGGGCCATGGCGCCGTCGCGCACCCAGGCGCCGTCTTCCCAGGCGCGGCGTTTGGCCTGCAGGCGTTCGTGGTTGCATTGGCCGCGCCCTTTTATCACCTCATGCAGCTCGCTCCAGTCGATTTCGCCGAAACGATAGTGGCCCGCAGCGGCGTCCCAGTGCAGATCAGGATCCGGCGCCGTCATACCCAGCGCTTCAAGCTGCGGCACGGTGTTGTCGACGAACTTCTGCCGCAGCTCATCGTTGCTGTGGCGTTTGATCTTCCACGCCATGCTTTGGGCGCTGTGGGGGGAGTCGGCGTCGCTCGGGCCGAACATCATCAGCACCGGCCACCAGAAGCGATCGATGGCGTCCTGCAGCATGGCGCGCTGCGTGTCGCTGCCGTTGGCCATCGCCATGACCGCCTCGTAGCCCTGGCGCTGGTGGAAACTTTCCTCTTTGCAAATCTTCACCATCGCCCGCGCATAGGGGCCGTAGGACGCGCGGCACAGCGCCACCTGGTTGACGATGGCGGCGCCGTCGACCAGCCAGCCGATCACGCCGATATCCGCCCAGTTGAGCGTGGGGTAATTGAAGATAGAGGAGTACTTCATCTTGCCGTCGAGCATCTTTTGGTAGATGTCCTGGCGCGAACAGCCGAGGGTCTCGGCGGCGCTGTAGAGATACAGACCGTGGCCGGCTTCGTCCTGCACTTTGGCCAGCAGCACCGCCTTGCGGCGCAGCGTGGGGGCGCGCGTCAGCCAGTTGGCTTCCGGCAGCATGCCGATGACTTCCGAGTGGGCGTGTTGGCCGATCTGCCGAATCAGATTCTGACGGTAGGCGTCCGGCATCCAGTCTTTGGCCTCAATGGCGATATCCGCCGCGATCTTGTCGTCGAAATGCTGCTGATACTGTGCTTCAGTTATCATGCTTTCCTCTTGATGATTCGTATTTTTCACATAAATGGTAAAAATGTGAATCACTTTAACTAACCATAAGGCTACAAACTGATAACAAAAAGATCAAACGTAATTCATGTGGTTTTGCGAGGTGACTCACAGGGTGTTTTGTTATAATTTTGATTTTATTTGATAAATAAAGTGATTGATGCCTGGTTTATGACAGATGAAACGCTCTGAAAGCGCCTTTTGTTTTATTTTTGTTAAAATTTGGTTTGGCGCGGGCTGGCGTTTATGTGATACGTAATTAAGCTATAAGGTGAAAATTTATGAATTCCGGAGGGCACATGCAGCAGTTACACAGTTATCTTTCTGGGGCCTGGGTGTACGGGCAGGGAGAGGGGCGCCAGATCCGCCACGCCGTGACCGGCGAAGCGCTGTACCAGGTCTGCTCCGACGGCCTGCCGTTGGCGGCGAGCCTGAGCTATGCGCGCAGCCACGGCGGGCCGGCGCTGGCGCACATGACATTCCAGCAGCGCGCCCAGATGCTGAAAGCGGTGGCGAAACACCTGCTGGCGCATAAAGAGGCGCTGTATCAGATTTCCTATCAAACCGGCGCGACGCGCAGCGACGGCTGGGTCGATATCGAGGGCGGCATCGCCACGCTGTTCGCCTATGCCGGCATGGCCGGCCGCGATCTGCCGGACGATACCCTGTGGCCGGAAGACGAGTTGATCCCATTGTCGAAACAGGCGCAGTTCGCCGCCCGCCACGTGCTGACCTCGCGCCCCGGCGTGGCGCTGCACATCAACGCCTTCAACTTCCCCTGCTGGGGCATGCTGGAAAAACTGGCGCCGACCTGGCTGGCGGGCATGCCGGCCATTATCAAGCCGGCCACCGCCACCGCGCAGCTGACGCAGGCGATGGTCAGGCTGATCGTCGACAGCGGGATGGTGCCGGAAGGGGCGCTGCAGCTGGTTTGCGGCGGTGTCGGCGACATGTTTGCGCACCTGGATTACCAGGATGCGGTGACCTTTACCGGCTCGGCGCAGACCGGACAGCGACTGCGGGCACACCCGCGTCTGTTGGAAAAATCGGTCGCGTTCACCATGGAGGCGGATTCGCTCAACTGCTGCGTGCTGGCGGAAGACGTGACGCCGGAAATGCCCGAGTTTGCGCTGTTTATCAAAGAAGTGTGCCGTGAAATGACCGCCAAGGCAGGGCAGAAATGCACCGCGATCCGCCGCATCATCGTGCCGGCGGCGCAGGTGGCGGCGGTGCGTCAGGCCCTGTTGCAGCGTCTGGCGGGGGTGACGGTGGGCGACCCGCAGCTGGAGCAGGTGCGCATGGGGGCATTGGTCAGCCACGAGCAGCGTGAAGATGTGCAAAGCAAGGTGGAGTTCCTGCTGCGCAACGGCTGCGAACCGCTCTGTGGCGCGGCGCTGGATAAGCTGGACGTGCTGGGCGACGGCGCGCGCGGCGGGGCGTTTTATCCGCCGACCCTGCTGTATTGCGCCGATCCGTTGACCCATCAGGCGGTGCACGGCACCGAGGCCTTCGGCCCGGTGGCGACCCTGATGCCGTATGCGGATACCGAGCAGGCGATCGCGTTGGCGTTGCTGGGGCAGGGCAGCCTGGCGGGATCGCTGGTGACCGCCGATCCGGCATTGGCCACGCGCTTCATTCGCGCGGCGGCCTGCGCCCACGGCCGCATGTTGATTTTAGATGAGCAGGCGGCGGCGGAGTCCACCGGCCACGGTTCGCCGCTGCCGATGCTGGTGCACGGCGGCCCGGGGCGCGCCGGCGGCGGTGAAGAGCTGGGCGGGCTGCGCGCGGTGAAACACTATATGCAGCGCACGGCGATCCAGGGCAGCCCGGCGATGCTGGCGGCCATCGGCGGCGAATGGGTGCGCGGCGCGCCGGTCGCCGAGCATCCGGTGCATCCGTTCCGGAAATACTTCGAGCAGCTGCAGCTGGGCGACAGCCTGTTGACCGCGCGCCGCACCGTGACCGAAGCGGATATCGTCAACTTCGCCTGCCTGAGCGGCGACCATTTTTACGCGCACATGGACAAGATCGGCGCCGCCGACTCGCTGTTCGGCGAGCGGGTGGCGCACGGTTACTTTGTGGTGTCCGCCGCGGCCGGGCTGTTTGTCGACGCCGCCGTCGGGCCGGTGATCGCCAACTACGGCATGGAGAATCTGCGCTTTATCGAACCGGTGAAGATCGGCGACACCATTCAGGTGCGATTGACCTGTAAAAAGAAAATCCGCAAGCCGCAGAAAACCGCCGAAGATCGCCCGCACGGCGTGGTGGTGTGGGATGTGCAGGTGTTGAATCAGGAACAGCAGCCGGTGGCGCTGTACAGCATTCTGACGCTGGTGGCGCGCCAACAGGGGGACTTCGAGGCGTGATGCGCGTTGGCCGCCGCCGGCATCCCCGGCGGCGGCGAATCAGTCAGATCAACGGCTGGCCGCGCAGCTGTTCCAGCACTTTCAGCGGTGAACGCTGCGGATCCTGCATTTTATTGACCGGCAGCAGGAAAGTCTGTTCCAGCATAAACTGGCCGCCCATCGCGGCGTGCGGCGTTTGGTCCGAGAAGCAAATCCAACTGCTGCCCGGCGGGAACGCCAGCGCCAGCTGCGGCCCCTGTTGCTGATAATCGCCGTCGGCCTTCATGGCGTCATGCAACTGCAGCATCAGGTGGTCATAATGGCTGCGGCGGGTTTTGGTGATGCGCACCTGATGCTGCAACCAGCTGCTGAAGGCGGAGTAGCGTGCGAGGCGCGGCATAAAGCGTGTTGCCAGCTCAGGGAACGGCTCGCCGACCCGCCATTGGCGATGCTCGCCGTGCGGATTGATGTTGGTGAAAATGCGCAGAATGCGTTCACCGTAGTTCGGGCGCGACGGGAAAGCGTCGACGTGCAGCCGGCTATCGTCTTTGCGCCAGGAACTGGTCGCCCGCCAGGCGGAGACCGGATGCAAGCGCAGGCTGCCGGTCGGGTGGTGCAGCCCCTCCTGATACTCAGGCAACAGCCCGGCGATCAGCTGGCGGCAGGATTGGTAATAGCGCTCCAGCAGTTGCTGAACCTGCTGGCGGCGTTCCGCGACGGCGACGCCGCTCAGCTTGCCGGACAGCGGTTGATAGCTAATGTTTTTGCGCTTCGGATCGACCAACGACGGATCCAGCAGCGGCATTTCCTGTTCAGACAGGGTGAAGGCCAGTTCGGGCAGAAACAGCACCTTGCCCTGTTCCAGTTCGCTGACCGCGCTGGATGCTTCTTGCGCCGCCCATTGTCGTAACGGCAGCGTCAGGACGGCTTGTTCACGTATAATATCGCCAGTAGGCATGAGATCTCCTCGCAAATCTATATCGCTTTATTCCCGCCTTTCAGGTTGCCGCGTGATTGGCTGCACTGGCTTGCGCAGTGGCTGGCTGGAGCGGCGTCAACAGGCCGCCCAATTGCAACGTGAAATTTGTGGGTTCTATTATGGATGTATCAGCAGGGAGCAGTGCGCCGAAGCGTGCGATGGCTTCCTGATATAGAGAATAGTCCCAATAAGGGTATCACCGGCAATACCAATGAAAAGTAAACGAGGGCTAAACGGGGCTGTGCGTGGGCACGAATAATCAAAAATGGCACGAATTGTCTGCGGAATGGCGAGTTTTTATCTTATTGAATTATAATGAAAATAAATATTCTGCTTATTTATTGGCGTTATTCTATTCAACGTGCAGGGTAAACCGGGGAAATAATGTTGCGGAGGGGAATTATTTCATTTTGTCGGTAGAATAAATCGGGCCGCCAAATTTTGGTGACCCGAGTAATGATTAAGCGCCGTAAATGCAGTTTTTGCCTTTTTTCTTGGCCTGATATAACGCACTGTCCGCCTCATTGATAAAGCTGATCGGCGTATCGTTATACATATGCGGCACTTTGGCGCAGATGCCGATGCTGATAGTGACGATGCCGTGCGGGTTGCCCTGATGCGGAATTTTCAGATCGCGCACCGCCTGGATGACGCGTTCGGCGAAAATCAGCGCGCCCTGAACGTCGGTATCCGGCAGGATAATCCCCATCTCTTCGCCGCCGTAACGCGCCAGCACGTCGTTGCTTCGGCATGCCAATCCTTTGAGCGTTTGGCCGATCTGCTGCAGGCACTGGTCACCGGCGACGTGGCCATAGCTGTCGTTGTACTGTTTGAAATAGTCGATATCCAGCATCAGCAGCGCCACGCTGCGGTAGTTGCGCGAAGCCCGCGCCAGCTCGTTCTTCAGCGCGATATCAAACTGGCGGCGGTTGGCCAGCCCGGTCAGGCCGTCCAGCAGCGCCAGCTCTTCGAGCATCTGGTTGATGCTGGTCAGCTGATCGCGGGTGCGCATCAGCTCGGCTTCGGTTTGCATGCTGTGCTTGATTTGCCGCAGCAGCACCATGCCCATCGCCAACAGGATCATCAGCAGAGAGAGGCCGCCGGCGGCGAACAGACCGGCGTCGGTGCGCCAGTCCGCCAGCGCGTCGCGTTTCGACAACCCGGCGGCGATCACCAACGGAAAGCGGTTGACCCGCGAATAGCCGTAGATACGCTCCACTTTGTCGTACAGCGAGGTGATGGTGGCGTTACCGAATTCCGAATGCGGCAAAATTTCGCTGAACAGCACGCCCTTGGCGATGTTTTTACCGATCGACGCCGCCGAGTATGGGCGGCGGTAAAGGATGGTGCCGTCCGCCAGCAGCAGATTCAGGGAGGCGTCGGTGTTGAGGGCGAAGCTGTCGTAAAACTGGCGGAAATAATCGACGTACAGCGTCGCCAGCACCACGCCGCCAAAGCTGCCGTCCGGATTGTTGAAACGCCGCGAAACGGGAATGATCAGATCGCCGGTGGTGCGGCTGCGGATCACCTTGCCGATGTACAGGCCGCCGCCGTCGCGGTTTTGATGGTATTTGAAGTAATCGCGATCGGCGTTGTTGGCGTTCTTGATGAATTTGCCCGAGGAGGTCGCCAGCCAGCGGCCGCGCGCATCGTAGAGAAATAGCCCGTGCAGCTGCGGCAGGTTGCCGACCTGCGTCTGCATGACGCGCTGCAGCCGCGTCAGCTGCGATGGGCCCAACCCGTCGGTTTGGAGACGTTCGGTCAGATCGAGCAGGTTGCCGTCCACCTGCAAGAAAGTATCGTCGGCATGCTGCGCCAGCGAGCGGGCGAGGTTGGCGGATTCATGTTCAGCGCTGCGCAGATCGCGCTGGTGCGCGTTCCAGATTTGCCAGCTGTTAAAGAGGATCAGCGTGGCGGCAACGATGATGACAAACACGCCGGCCTGAAATAATAATGGGGAGCTTTTAACGCTGCGCGCCGGCACGGCATCCTGTATGGGTTGCTGCTGAGTCATGTCACCCTTGTTGTTTGATTACTATTCAATTTGAGTTAAGAGCAATCTTATATTTTATGCATAAATGCGTTAGACCTCTAGCCTTTAACGAGGCGATAGGGCGAAAGGCCGATCGCAACCCGCATCAGCGGCGGTGTGAACACGTTGGAGTGAAAGAGCCATGTCGGATTACATCATTATCGCTTTACTGACGCTGGCGGTGTATTACCCCCTTACGCTGGGAACGCTGGCGGTGATGATGTACTTCGCCTGGCGGCGGCGCCGGTCGCCCTATTGGCGGTTGGGATTGGCGCTGTTGGCGCTGCTGTTCCTGCTGTTCGCCAAGGCGGCGTATGACTGGCACCGCTATGGCTAGCGGCGCCATGACGGGTTATTCCACGTTGATCATCCAGTTGACGCCGAATTTGTCGGTCAGCATGCCAAAGCCTTTGGCCCAGAAGGTAGCTTGGTACGGCATCGTTACCTGGCCGCCCTGCGCCAGATTGTCGAACAGTCTGCGTCCTTGTTCCGCATCGCTGGGGTTCAGCGACAGCGAGAAACCTTTGTGAGAAGCGCCGCCGCTGTCATCTTGCGGACAGCCGTCGGAGGCCATTAGTACGCCGTCGCCGATCAGCAGGCGCGCATGCATGATCGCTTCCGGATTGGCGTCCTGCGGCCCGCCTTGCCGGGCCTCTTCGGGCATGTCTTTATAACGCATGACCATTTCAATTTTGGCATTCAACTGCTGTACGTAGAAGTTAATCGCTTGCTCACAGTTACCGCTGAAAAACAGATAGGGTTGTACCAGCATGACATTGACCTCGGTTGTGGCCCGACAGGCAACGACCGGCCCTCGAGCAGGAAGAAATGGTTGCTGGCGGCAATAATTGCCGTCGGTGACTTATTAGTGTAGTTCCCCTGACGCAGAATGCTTGTGCGAGGCGAGCGCCTTCGCCGGCGGCGTGACGGGCGAAGGCGCGAAGGCGGTTAATACAGCGAAGGTTCGCCGGGTGGGCGGGTTTTAAAGCGGCGGTGCAGCCACATATATTGGTCGGGGGCCAGCAGCACCTGTTCTTCCACCACGCGGTTCATCTTGGCCGCCGCGCGCGTTTCATCATCCAGCGGGAAGTCCGTCAGCGGCGGCTGCACGATCAGCTCATAGCCCTGCGCATTTGGCAGGCGGCGCGGCACGAAAGGCACGATCGACGGCCGCCCCAGGCGCGCCAGGATAACGGTACCGGTGGTCGTGGCAGCGTTTTCCACCGCGAAGAACGGTGCGAACACGCTGCTTTGCGGCCCATAATCGTGATCCGGCGCGTACCACAGGATTTCGCCCTGTTTCAGGTTGCGGATCATGCCTTTGATATCTTTACGATCGATCATGAATTTATTCGAGCGCAGCCGGCCGCGGGTCTGTACCCACTCCATCAGCCTGTTGTTGTGCGGGCGATGCACGCCGATGCCGGGGTTTTGCATGCCGAAAATGCGTGCGCCCAGTTCCAGCGTCAGGAAATGCAGACCGATCAGCAGAACGCCTTTGCCGTCCTGGCGCGCCAGCCGCATGTTTTCCATGCCGCTCACTTTGAACCAGCGGGCGATGCGCCAGTCGGGCCAGAACCAAGCCATGCCGACTTCGAACAGGCCCATGCCGACGGACTCAAAATTTTTGACGATCAGCGCCTCGCGCTCGGCGGCGGGCATTGCGGGGAAGCAGAGTGCTAAATTGCGGCGCGCTATTTTTACCCGGCGTTTCATCAGGCGCATGGCTATTCTGCCAAGGCCGTGTCCGAGTCGATAAATGAGCGGGTAAGGCAGTAATACCAAGAGATAGAGTATTCCCAGCCCTATCCAGAGCAACCAATAACGAGGGCGCAAGAATTCGCGCTCAAAGCGTTGGTTAGAAAACATTTTTCCTGTGATTCCTTTTCTTTCCCAATGGGACCTTAACCCACGTTGTTATAAGGCGAATGATAGAGCATTTTGTGCTAAATAGGATTTTCCATTAATGCTTTTCTTACACTTTATTTAAGCGCAGGCGAAAAACGGAGTGAGATAGGATTTTTACCGAGGAAAGGGAGGGTATTTCCCGCTATTTCAACCGGCTGACGAAATTGAAAAATAAAGACACAATTAAGCACATCGCAAAAGTGACAACTGCTATGTAACCTTAATGAAACAGTAACGCGGCGGAACCGTCCCAAACGGCGGCCAGTGCGTACAGTAGCTCGAGAATCAAGACAAAAGGTGCATTGAACATCGGCGTTTCCTCCAGGAGGATATGTTTAAAGTTTAGCCTTGTGAGATGACAGCGCGATGAAAACAGATCATTTTTTGCACGGTGAAATTCAGACGGACGGAAATGGGTAAACCGCTGATTTTTTACTATAGTCATAGTGTGAAGTTGTGCGTTTGCCGCCGGACGCCTCCGCATTGAGCGGCAGCGGGCAGGTTGCCCAGAGCAAGATCGCGGAGCGGACGACGCCTGGCGCGAAACATGTGACGAGATTCTCAGAGGGTTGGTCTGTAAGGATTTGACATGTCATATGAAAATGACGATCTAAACGGTGTTGAGCAACCGAGCGACTACGTGAAAACCACCGCCTGCGAAGTGAGCAGCGGTGTAAAAGCAGCGCTCGAGCAATCATGTGCCTGCCTCAAGGATCACCCTTGGGCGGGGATAGGCGCCGGTGCCGTCGTGGGCCTGGTAATAGGATTTCTGTTAGGCAAAAGGTAATAGGGAGAGTAAAGATGGGCATCATTTCCTGGATCATTTTTGGTTTAATCGCCGGTATCTTGGCCAAGTGGATTATGCCGGGCAAAGACGGCGGCGGCTTTATTGTGACCGCTATATTGGGGATCGTGGGCGCCGTCGTCGGCGGCTATATCAGCACCTTCTTCGGTATGGGCCGCGTTGACGGTTTTAACCTGGGCAGCTTTGTGGTGGCGGTAATCGGTGCCCTGGTGGTGCTTTTTGTCTACAGGAAGATCAAAGGCTAAGCAGCCGTTGCTCAACAGGGTCGCCGCGGCGGCCCTTTTTCGTGAAATCAATCCGGCGGTGCGGCACAGACCGTACCTGCTGAAAGGGGAATATCATGGGTCTGTTCGATAGCGTATTGGGTAACATTCTGGGCGGCGGCGCCAATGGTAAAGGCATCGACTACATCGCCATTATGCAGTGGGTCGAGCAACAAGGCGGCCTGCAGGCCATTTTGGACAAATTCCGTCAGGGGCAGTTCGGTGATATCGTTGGTTCCTGGCTCGGCAATGGCGAAAATCAGCCGATTACCGGCGATCATGTGCAGCAGGCGTTGGGTAGCGACGCGATCAATCAACTGGCTGAAAAACTGGGCATCGATCCTGCGCAGGCGTCCAGCACCATTGCACAGTTCTTGCCATCGGTCGCGGATGCCGCCTCGCCAAACGGTGAAGTGCAGCAAGACAGCAACGAACTGGGCGACATGGTCGGTAAGCTGTTCAAATAACGTTCATGCTCCCGGCGTCTGGCCGGGGGCATTCACTCCGCTAATTCCCTCGATCGCCGTCAACGCCTGCTGCAGATGCGCCACCCAGGCGCGCACTTTCTCCGGAATAAATCGTAAGGCGGGATAGACCGCGTGCAGCGCCATGGGCGGGTAGCGGTATTCCGGCAAGACGGGCACCAGCGCCCCCGTCGCCAGCTGCTCGGCGATTAAAGGCCGTTGAGCGCCGCCGATACCGGCCCCAGCCTCAATGGCGGCCAGCAGCGATAGCGTATTGTTGGCGCGGAACGTGGGCCGCAGCGCCACCACCTCGAGGCCGTGTGGGCCGAACAGGGTAAGCGTATCGCCGTCGTTCAAACCGCTGTAACGAATGTGCGCATGTTTAGCCAGCTCCGCCGGCGAACGTGGCTCGCCATGCTTGGCCAGATAGGCCGGAGACGCCACCAGCAGGCGTTGCAGCTCGCCCAAACGTTTCGCCACCATGCCGGGCGCATGCAGTTCACCGAAGCGCAGCGCCACGTCGATGCCTTCGCCGATCACGTCGGCGCGCCGATCGTCCAGCAGCAGCTCGATGACGAGGTTCGGATGACGTTGCTGGAAAGCGATGGCCAGCGGTGTGACGTGCAACTGCCCGAACCCGGTCGGGGCGTGAATGCGCAGATTGCCCTGCAACTGGTGGTGCAGGCCGTGCAGTGCATCTTCCGCTTCGTCGACCGCCGTCAGAATCGGTTTGAGGCGCTGATAATAACCGCTGCCGGCATCGGTCAGGGTGACCGCCCGTGTGCTGCGAAACAGCAGTTGGGCCCCCAGTTGCTGCTCCAGGCCGGCGATTTGCTGACTGACCGCCGGCTGCGTCAAACGCAGATCGCGAGCGGCGGCCGACAGGCTGCCCAGTTCCGCCACCCGCATAAAGGTTTTCATTGCGTTCAGCTTATCCATGTCGATCTTGCCTATAGATTTTTCTTATAAGTGTTAGTGGAAAGCCTCTTCTACCGCAAGTATCACTAATCAATAACACTCAGGGCATCGACAACCTGAGGAGTGGCAAGATGAATACAAAGCGACAGGCATTGGTGATCGGCGCCAATGGCGTGATTGGGCGCCGATTGATTGAGGAGCTGACCGGCCAGGGCTGGCAAGTGGTGGGCGTCTCGCGTCGGGGTGGGGAACCGGCACCGGGAGTGCGCCACCTTCAGGTTGATCTGCTGGATGCGGCGGCGACGCGCGACGCGCTGCGGCCGCTGAGCGCGGTGAGTCACGTTTTCTATGCCGCCTATCAGGATGCGCCGGACTGGGCGGGGCTGGTGGCGCCGAATCTGCAGATGTTGCAGCACGTCGTCGAGGGGCTGGAGCCGACCGCACCGGCGTTGGAGCACATCAGTTTGATGCAGGGCTATAAGGTGTATGGCGCACATTTGGGGCCGTTTAAAACGCCGGCGCGCGAAAGCGACGCCGGGCATATGCCACCGGAGTTTAACGTGGCGCAGCAGCAGTATCTGGCGCAGCGGCAGGCCGGCAAACGTTGGCGTTGGAGCGCCATTCGCCCGAGCGTGGTGGGAGGCTTCTCCCTTGGCAATCCGATGAACCTGGCGTTAAGTATCGCGGTTTATGCATCGATCAGTAAAGCGCTTGGGCTGCCGTTGCGTTTCCCCGGCAAGCCGGGCGCTTATCACAGCCTGCTGGAAATGACCGACGCCGGGCTGTTGGCGCGTGCCACGCTGTGGGCGGCGACCGAACCGGCGGCGGCCAATCAGGCGTTTAATATCAATAACGGCGATCTGTTTCGCTGGAGCGAGATGTGGCCGAAAATCGCCGCTTACTTTGGGCTGGAATGTGCACCGCCGCTGCCGATGCCGCTAGAGAGCATGATGGCGGACAAAGCGCCGCTGTGGCGGGAGCTGGTGCAACGGCACCAATTGGCCGAGCCGGACTATCGCGCGGTGGCCGGCTGGCGTTTCGCCGATTTCGTCTTTTCCTGGGACTATGACATGTTCGCGGACGGCAGCAAGGCGCGGCGCTTCGGTTTCCATCAGTTCGTCGAAACCGAAGCCATGCTTTTCTCGCTGTTCGATGAGTTCCGCCGTCGCGGCATCATCCCCTGAGCGTGGCATCGGTTTCCCCGCAGCGCAGACCGCGGGGAATGGCCTCAGAACGTCAGCATGATCTTGCCGATGTGCTCGCTGGACTCCATCAGCGTATGCGCGGCGGCGGCCTGCTCAAGCGGGAAGGTTTTAAAAATTTGCGGTTTCAGCACGCCGCGTTCCAGCAGCGGCCAAACCTTCTCGCGCAGCTCGGCGGCAATCTGCGCTTTGTCCGCCACGCTGCGCGAACGTAGCGTCGAACCGGTATGGGTCAGGCGTTTCAACAGCAGCGGCATCAGATTGAGCTCTTTCACCACGCCGTTTTGCGTGCCGATTTGCACGATGCGGCCTTCCATCGCCGCAGCCTGATAGTTTTTGGCTACATAATCGCCGGCGATCAGGTCGACGATCACGTCGGCACCTTTGCCGTTGGTGGCGTCTTTGGTGCGTGCGACAAAGTCTTCGCTGCGGTAGTTAATCGCCACGTCGGCGCCCAGCGCCAGGCTGGCCTGACGTTTCTCTTCGGATCCGACGGTGGTGATCACCTGGGCGCAGAAGGCCTTCGCCAGCATGGTGGCGACCGTGCCGATACCGGAGGTGCCGCCATGGATCAACACGGTCTCGCCGGCCTTGAGGTGACCGCGCTGGAACACGTTGACCCAGACGGTAAAGAAGGTTTCCGGCAGCGCGGCGGCTTCGGTCAGGCTCAGACCTGCCGGTACCGGCAGTGCATTGCTTTCATGCACAGTGCAGTATTGCGCATAACCACCGCCGGCGATGAGGGCACAAACCCGATCGCCGGGCGCGAAGTGGGTCACCCCTTCACCGATAGCCACCACTTCGCCGGCGATTTCCAGGCCGGGGATATCCGAGGCGCCGGGCGGCGGCGCATAGTTTCCCTGGCGCTGCAGCACGTCGGGGCGGTTAACGCCGGCGGCGGCGATTTTCACCAGCAGTTCGCCTGCCTGTGGTACGGGTACCGGACGTTCGGTAACGACCAGAACTTCGGGGGCGCCCGGCTGGCTGATTTCAATCGCTTTCATCGTACCGGGCAGCGCTGCATTTGTTGACATGGTTACTCTCCTCATCGTGGCGGACGTGGCGATCGGGCAAAACGTCCGCAATAAAGTCTGCTCTTAGCTTAGCGAAATCGAATGAGGCGCGCGTGGTCGAATAGAGCGGTTTTACGAGGAAGGGGCGAAGCCGCCGCGATGGGCGGCAGGGTATCAATCGTTAGGCGGGATGCGGAACCCTTTCAACGAGACGATGAAGTGTTCTTTTCCTTTGGAAATCTTGGCGCCTTTATCGCACCACAGGCTGGCAAGCTGGAAGAAGTCGTCGCTGCCGATGTCGTAGGCCAGTTCGATTTTCTTGGCGGTGCCGGCGCGGATGAGTTTTTCTGCTTCCTGATGGTTTGCAGCTTTAATTATGGTCATGGGCGAAATCCTTGGTGTTAAGCCAGAGCGGATAAACGCGAATTATCATATGGCCATAATGTGACAATTTTGTGATGAAAGCATGACAGTCCGCAAAGGCACGGCGCGCGATGTGCCGGGCCCTCGCGGTGAAAGCGCGTTGCCGGTTACCGATCGTACGGGCGGACGAGTGTGCTTTTTTTCTGAGATTTTAAATGTTTGTAGAGGGCGAAACCCGCAATGCCGGCCAAGACGGCCAGGAGGGCAAGGGATCCTGTGGCCATGAACGTTACCTCCGAATAAGAATGGCAAGGAGGCGTATTTGTGACATTCATCACTTTGTGGGGCAATGAGAGCAATCTGTAATCGGAAGACGCGTTGAGGGAGGGACCAAAAAAAAGCGCCTATAGGGAGGCGCATAAAGATTTGCAACACAGCTTGTTGTGTTCAACACCAGGAGGAGTGGTGAACTAAGGCATATTCTATGCAGCGGCAAAGGAGGCTGATATAGGTATTACTCCGAAAGCGCCACTACCACTCATAGCCCAGCTGAATGTTGTAATCGGGATCCTGATTGGTGGAATAAGGATCAGACTGACGGCGGCGATCGGTTTTCTTCACCGGGCCTTCATATGCGGGATAAGGTTTGGCGCGCGGTTTGCTGCAGCCTGGATGATCGCACTCGATATCGACGCGAAAACCGCTTTTATCTCTCGCCTCTGCCCAGGCAATCGGCGGTTTTTCCGCTTTGGGGGCCGGCCCTGAAGGGGCTGGCGGTTTGGGCGCGGGAGCCACGCTGGGCTCGGGGGCTTGATAATTGAGTTCCAGTGCACTCTGGGGAGCGCTGTAAGCGGCAAAGGCCAGCAGGGCGGCGGCGCTGGCAGCCGGTAATGTAAGCCATCTCGGCATGGTGAATCTCCCTGAATGATTTCGTCAGGCAACTATAAAACAGCAGAACGAGAATTACTATCATTTGCCTTGGGCGTTACGGGTGAGCCAGGCGGCGCCTCGAACGGTAGACAGGGTCAAATCCTGCGCGTTTAGCCGAGATTAGCGTCCCGTCACGGCGAAAAAGGTTGCTATTGCCGCTCGCTCATGAGTTAATGATGTCGGCCTGTGGTACAGACCTATTTATGCACGACATTTTGAGTAAAGTAGTTCAAATTTAAAGCGTTATCCCGGATAGCCCTTCTCTGACGAATTTCCTTTCCAGTGCCTCCATAAGTAACTGATGACCGGCTACCTCGCCCATGGCGGCTTACATTTATTATTGAAGGAAATTAGACATGTCTAACATGATCAAAGGTCAAGTGAAGTGGTTCAACGAAGCTAAAGGTTTTGGTTTCATCACCCCAGCAGACGGCAGCAAAGACGTATTCGTACACTTCTCTGCTATCCAGGATCAAGGCTTCAAGACCCTGGCTGAAGGCCAGAACGTACAGTTCTCTATCGAGAACGGTGCGAAAGGTCCATCTGCGGCTAACGTTACCGCTATCTAATTGGCGTCTAGCGCTGATTGAAAAAAACCCGCCGCGGCGGGTTTTTTTATGCCTGCCATTTGGCAGCGCGCAAAAAAAAGCCCGCAAGTCTGCGGGCAAAAGTTCCTTGTTACTTCTTCATTTGCGAGCGCTTCTCTGGGGGGGAAACGCCTGAAGACAGGCTACGCGAGGCCGGCTTAAGATTCTGCGGCCAAACCGTTAAGAAAGTGAAAATCCAGGCGGCTGCTACGCTGATAGCAGAGGCCGGCGGGGCTAGAGCGGTGTCCATTACCCTCGCTTTTGTAATACACTGACGGCAATCGCAAATAATGGGGAACGGTATGCAGGTTAACGATCGAGTGACGGTAAAAACAGACGGCGGCCCGCGGCGTGAAGGCGTCATTCTGGCCGTAGAGGTGTTCAACGAAGGCACCATGTATCTGGTTTCTCTTGACGACTATCCGGCGGGCGTATGGTTTTTTAATGAAATCGACAGCCGTGACGGCACGTTTGTGGAGCTCTGTCGCGAGCACGATGGGCAGTAACTTCGGCTAATCTCATTAATTTGCTAATGAAATTGTCCATTTTGAGATTATTTCATGGCGGTAAGATTATTTTTATCGACGGCAAAAAAATACCCGCTGCGCTAGCGGGGGATAACGCAGCAGGTATTCTTTTAAGGGTCTCGGCGCCTGATATCCAGATGACATTATCACCGGGTATTTAACGGCCGGCAAAACAGAGTGGGGGCGTTCTCTGTGGTTCAACGGCTATTGACAAATATTCCACTGGTCAAGGTATCGGTCAAACGAACAACGTGGTAAATGATCTGCTTGTTGTGCGTTTTTATTTTCCGCTTGATGTTTCCTTTGTGGGAAGAGACCGTTTTGGCCTTTATTTGCATCTGGTCTGATATCTGGATGGTGCCTTGACCGGACATCCACATGCGTAACATGTTCGATTCAGTCTGGCTCAGCGTTACCGGCGTTTGATCCAGAGAAGATTTCTCCGTTCGGAGGGACGTTCTCTCGAGATAGTGACTAAGTAGCTGATTCATAGTCTCTGGTTTGATGGATTTTGACGATATGATGACGTTCTTGCGAACATATAAATAATCGTCGAAATGTACGTTGGTAATGGCCATGAAGATGAAGAATAACGTATCCGGGTGCAGTGAAATCACCCGTTTTATTCGCTCGGTGGCGTTTGCTTCGTGGATGAAGCAGTCCTCGTTAATAAACACCAGGCTGGGATTCAACTTACTGCATTTTTCGTGCAGGCTGTCAATGTCCTCGATGGCATTAATATGGCGTTTCTTCACACCATGCGAAGTCAGATAGTCGGTTAAACCCAATCTGGTATAGCTACATGAATCCATGATGATCGTTGGCATATCGCACCCCCACTTAAATCCGTTTTACTGCGGTAATATGAGAAAAAGCCTAAAAAGCCGAAAGGCAAAATGGAGCAATAATTCAGTGTAGCGAGTGTTCTATCAATAAACACGGCGTCACTCAATGATATTTTCATACTAAACTTATTAATTGCATGAATCTATAAGTTTGGCTTAAGTCAGAACGATCTGCTGCCCGTCCAGCTTCGGCATGTTGAGCCTGATTTGCGCTTGGCGCCCGTGCCTGTCTGCATTGCTTGCCGCGAATCTGTTCATCATGTCACGAAACAAAATTTTAGTTTGCTAGGAAAAGTCTTAAAAAAAATTCATGTGTCGTTTTTTTGAAGTGTTTCAGCGCATTTTTTGAGTGGTCAAAAAACGCCTCCCCCGAAGGTCTTTGTTTTTTACATATAAAAATCATTATGTTGCGGTGCTTTTTTCTTCTCAAGCTAATGATAAGCATTTCTTTTTTTATCATAACAACAAACAAAAGTTAACATTATGGCCGGAATGTGTAGCTTAATTGTTGCTATAAGTCACCGTTTTACAATGAGTTATCTGGATATTTATTTCACGTGGAATAGTTTTCGTGAATGTTTAACGGTGATTCAGTGATTTTTCTAAACTATCATCCTGCTGCCCGATCCGCGGGGCAGGAATGGCAGGTCGGAGTTGTCTCTGGCCCGCGTTGGTTTTAACTTGCCTCTCCACCTTTCAAAAAACAGGATGCCGCGGTGAGACGGAATCAGTATGGGCAGCCGATAGGTGAAGCCCTCCCTCATTGGCAGCCGGCAGGCATGCCCGGGCACACATCGTTGCAAGGGCGGTTTTGCCGCCTCGAACCGCTTAACCTCGAGCGCTGGGGGGATGCGCTTTATCAGGCTTATCAAACCGCCGAGGACGATCGCGACTGGACCTATTTGTTTTGGGAACGGCCGCAGTCGCGCGCAGATTTCCAGCATTATCTCCAGGCGCAGACGTCCAACGCAGACAGAAACACGATGGTGGTGATCGATCGGGCGAATGGGCGCGCGGTAGGAACCTGCGCCTTTTTGCGCATCGATCCTGGCAACGGCGTGGCCGAATTGGGCACCATCAACTGGTCGCCGCTGATGAAGCGCAGCGCGCTGGGCAGCGAGGCGATTTTCCTGATGCTGCGGCATCTGTTCGACGATCTTGGCTACCGGCGCTGCGAATGGAAATGCGATAGCCTCAATCTGCCTTCGCGCCAGGCCGCCGAGCGCTTGGGTTTCCGCTATGAAGGCACGTTCCGCCAGGCGGTCGTCGTCAAAGGACGCACGCGCGACACCGACTGGCTGTCGATTGTCGACGGGGAGTGGCCGGCGCGGTGCGCGGCGTTTGCCGCCTGGCTGTCGCCGGATAACATCAGCGATGACGGGCGGCAAGAGCGGCGTTTGCAGGCTTTCCAACTCGGCTAGTGCGCCGCGCGCGTTAGGCCGTTTCCGCCAGGCAATGGCGCAGCGAGTCCAGCGCCAGCCGGATGTCCCGTTCCTCCGTCATCCAGTTGACCAGTGCGGCGCGGATCCCTGGCTGACGGTTATAGGTCGTCGGGGTGCAACGCACCACGCCGTGCCGGTTAAGGCGCTCGAGAAAGCGATCGCGCGCCGCTTCGCTGTCGCCCTGCGGGTGGCTGAGCGCGAAACACACCACGTTCATATTCACCGGCGCCAGCAGCTGGAAACCGTCGTCGGCTGCCAGCGCCGCACCCAGCGCCTGCGCCAATCGGACGTTGCGCTCGACGATATCCCGTATGCCGCTGCGGCCATAGGCTTTCAACGTCAGCCAGAGCGGCAGGGCGCGAAAGCGGCGCGAATTTTCCGGTGTCAGGTGCAGATAGTTGTCCGGCCGCGGCGTCGGCGCTTCCAGGTAGGCTGAATGGTTCTGAAATACCTGCATCTGCAGATTCAGGTGGCGGGTAAATTGGATCGCGCTGTCATAAGGTACGTTCAGCCATTTGTGCGCATCGACGGTGATGGAATCGGCATGCTGCCAGCCCTCGAGCCTTGGGGCGTACAGCGGCGAGCAGGCCGCCACGCCGCCGAAAGCCGCATCGACATGCAGCCAGAACGGATAGCGCTCCCGCAGCGCCAGCAGACGCGGCAGATCGTCGAAGGCGACGGTGTTGACCGTGCCGGCGCTGGCCAGCACCAACGTGGGGCGGCCTTCACCGGCGGCGAGCTGTCGCTCCAGCGCTGCCATATCCATGGCTTCCGAGTCCGGCAGGCTGGCGACGGTCGTCAGCGCGTCGCGGCCGATGCCGAGCATGCTGAGCGCCTTCACGCTGCTGGAATGCGGGTTGGCCGCCAGCACCCGGATCGGGCCCAGCGCCGCCAGGCCCCGTTGGGCGATATCCACGCCGTGCTGTTGCCCCAGCCACTGCCGGCCAATGGCCAGTCCGGCGAAATTGGCCATGGTGGCACCGCTGACCAGGCTGCCGCTGAACGCTTCCGGCAGGCCCAGCAGGGATTTCAACTGCGTCACGGCGGCCAGCTCGATCGCCGCAGCGATCGTATCATGGCTGAGTTGGCTATTTTGGTCTGTCACGCTAACCAGCCAGTCCGCCGCGACCGCCGCTGGGGTACCGCCGCCGGTGACGAAGCCGAAATAACGCGGGCCGGCGCTGGCGGAAATGCCCGTCTGATAACGTTGCCAAAAATCATCCAGCGCCGCCAGGGCGCCTTCGCCGTTTTCCGCCAGCCGATCGTCACCGGGTTGCAGTTGCTGTTGCGTGAGCGGTGGGCAGACCGAGCGCTCACGCAGCCCGGCCAGAAAATCTTCCGCCAACTGGCGGGTGTGGTCGAGGATCTGCGGAAACTGTGTAAGATCCTGTTGTAAACGTGGGTGCATGGCGGCTCCGAAAGCATCAGGGATAGATGGCATAAACATAGAACAGTTGCGGGCGGGTCAAAATCGATGAAAAATAACCGTTTTGGATAGCATGGTTAACCAGTGATGAGTGAGCGCCTTCCCCTGCATGTCTTGCCGACCTTTGTTATCGCCGCCAGGTTGGAGAATCTGCGCGCCACGGCGCAGCAGGTGCATTTAACGCACGGCGCGGTCAGCCAGCAAATTCAGCTGCTGGAGCAGGCGGTCGGCCACCCGCTGTTTGAACGGCGCGGGCGCGGTGTGCGTCTGAATGCGGCCGGGAAAGAGATGCTGGCGGCGGTAGAGCCGGCGCTGCAGGCGTTGCAACAGGGCGTTGCCCGCGCCCGGCGCGCTGCGGCAAGCCAGACGCTGCGCATCAGCGTGCTGCCGTCTTTTGCTCATTATTGGCTGCTGCCGCGTCTGCCGGCCTTCCATGAAGCCTGCGCCGATATTGCGCTGGATATCGATGCGTCGCTGGCGCTGCAGGATCTGTCGCAGCGCGGGTTCGATGCGGCGATCCGCATCGGCAACGGCCAGTGGGCGGGGCTGCAGGCCCAGCGCATCGCGTCGGGTGACGTGCTGCCGGTCGCCTCGCCGGACATGGCGCGGCAGTGGGGAACGGCATTCGAGAACGGTGGCGACGTTCCCTTGCTGGAGCACGACGTCAGCCCGTGGCGCGACTGGTTCAATGCACAAGGGCGCACGCGGTGTGGGCGGCAACAGGCGGTGTTCAACGATGCCGGATTGTTGATTCGCGCGGCCGAGCAGGGGTTCGGCATTGCGCTGGCGAAAAAGCTGCTGGTGCAGGATGCGATCGACGCGGGGAGGTTGGTGGCATTGGCCGCGCCCTGCCGCCTGAGCGAGGACGACGTTTATCTGGTGTGGCCGCAGACCGCCGGGCTGACGACGGCGGTCTTACGGTTGCTGCAGTGGCTGCAGCAGCAGTTGGCGGCGGTTTAACGGCGCAGCCACGCCGGCTGCGAGGTGCCGAGCGTGGTCGCCGGCAGCGCCCATTGCAGCGCCGTGCCCTGCAGGCTTAACGGAGCGCGCAGGCGTTGCGCGGCGCCCCAGAAAGTCAGTTCTGTTTCCGGATCCTCGTCGGCGGGGGCGGCCGGCGCCAGCGGTTCCGGCCGATAATCTGCCGAACAGGGATGCGCCAGCAGCAGTTGTGCCGTGCGCGCCAACGACAGCCGCGCGTGGTAGCCGGTGCCGCGGCTCAGGCGTTGTGCCATACCGGTCAGCACCGCCGTCGCCATCAAATAGCCGGTGGCGTGGTCCAGAGCCTGTACCGGCAGCGGCACTGGCAAACTGGCGCTGCGCCAAACCATGCCCGCCTCCGCCAACCCGCAGCTCATCTGCACCAGGCTGTCGAAACCGCGCCGGGTGCGCCACGGCCCGCTCCAGCCGTAGGCATTCAGGCAGACGTCGATCAGGCCCGGCGCCAGCGCGCGTCTTTCCTCCGCGCCATAGCCCAATTTCTCCAACGCACCGGCACGGTAGCCATGCACGATCACGTCGGTGTTTCTCAGCAGATGTTCAAACGTATGGCGATCGTGCGCATTGGTCAGGTTGAGGCGCGCGCTGCGCTTGCCCAGCATCACCTCGTGCTCGACGCCGGGTTCATCCCAACCGTAGGGATCGATGCGCAGCACGTCGGCGCCCAAACCGGCGAGAAAACGGGTGGCGATCGGCCCGGCGAGAATGCGCGTCAGATCCAGCACCCGAACGCCGTGCAGCGGCCGGGCGACGGGCAGCGCCCAGCCCGGCGGCGGCGCTTCCGGCTGCAGCGAGGTGTGGATCAAGGGTTCGAGCGCCACGCTCTTGCCCTGAATATGTTGTCGCCACGCGGCCGCCGAGCGCATTTGGGCCGCGCAGCCGCCGGCCTCGATCACTGCCTGTTCCAGCTCGCTTTTTTTCCAGCTCAGCACGCGCGCCGCCAGCGTGCCTTTATCCGATGCCGGGCCCATCACCTGTTCCACGGCTCTCCGATGATGCGGCGCATTGGTATGCAGGCGTATCCAGCCATCCGCCGTCTCGTAGTCGCCGGCCAGCGCGTCCCAGGCCGCAGGCAGCGTCCAACCCAGCGGACGCAGCGTCCAGCCGAACCAGAGCGAGGCCAGGCGTTGATCGATCCAGACCTGCGGTGCTTCGGTTGCTTCGCGGCGAAGCAATTCGGCGCAGGCCAAACCGGCGGCGCTCCAGGCGGCGGTCGCCAATTCGGTGACGGGAAAAGCCGAAGGCAATGCGCCGACGCCGCTTACGGTTAACCGGTCGGCGGGGGCGGGCCGTTGCCCCAGGCTTTGCCAAATCTCGTCGAGCAGAGTGTGAGTCAGAGGCGTCATCGGCCACTCCTTGCGGGTCGTCGGAAATATAGCCTAGCGTAGCCCACCGCCGGCGACCTTGCTAAGGCGCAACGTCGAACGTGCGACCGTCGGCCAGTTTGGCGCGCAGGCTGTGGGCTGCGATGCCGGCGACCGGCTGCGCGCTGAAGTTGGCGGTCAGCGTCGACCCGTCGCTGAACGTCGTCTGTTGCACCCAGCCGTCCCGATCGAGCCAGCGGAAGTCGGTCAGCGCTTTGTCCCACAGGGCCTGATGCAGCGGCCGGAAGGCGGCGTCGGCGCGTTTGATTGCCGGCAGGCGGGCCGCCAGGGTGGCGCGGCTCAGATGGAACATCGGCGCAGTGTTATACAGCTGGCTGAGCAGGCTGCGGGTGGTCTGAACGTCGCTGAACTTCAGGTTGTCGTAATTCCAGTGGTGGCTGCTGACGATTGCATCGTGGAAAACGGCCTGGTACAGCGGCAGGCGGTAACGCGGATCGAATTCGACGGTGCGGTAAGGCTGCTTCACCTTGGCGGGGCGGAAGAAAAACGCCGGTTGGGCGTTGGGCCACCAGGCGCCGAGATAATAGGGCGAGGATTTATCCTGATTCATCTGTTTATCGCCCCAGCCGAATCCCCAGGTTTCCATGCCGTGGGCGAACATCAGGCTGCGGGCGGTCACCGCATTGCCGTCCTCCGAGCCGAGCGGCAGCTTAAGAGTGGTGCTGAACCAGGCCAGCCTGGCGTTGCGCGCTTCGGCCATCTGCGCCGCGCCGGTCGGGTGGTTGGGCTGATAGTCGTCGGAGACCATGCCGGTGCCGTCCACGTCGAGAAACAGGCTGTTCAACCCGGCCAGTTGCACCAGCTCGCGCATGCGCTGTTGAGAATAGGGCAGGACGCAGCCCGGGTTGAGGTAGTAACCCTGTTTGCCGAATCCGGGTTTCTTGCTGCCGTCGGCGCGCACGATGGCGCAACTTTCCCGCAGCGCCGTCGGCAGTTGCGCGGTGAGCCAGCTGTCGTTCACGCCGCGTGGAATGGCGGTATCGTAGGAGTCGTAGCTGGCGATCAGATAGCCGGCCGCCTTGGCGGCGGCCACCGCCTGCGGGTGCAGGAAGGCGGCGGTCCAGTTATCGGTGCCCAACCACAGGCGCGGTAAGCCGGCCTGGCGCAGCGCGTCGATCACCGGTTTGGCCAGCCCTTGCCCCCAACGGTCCGCCGGGGTTAACCAGCGCCCCAGTTCCTGTTGCGCCCGCTCCTGAACCGCAGCGGCCTGGCGCTGCTGCGCCTGCAGAAAATCGGCGTCATCCGGCGTGGCGCCCAGCGGGATTTGCGCCGTCAACGCCTGGTTGATGCCGTCGATCAGGGGCTGTTGCTGCCAGCCCTCCGGTGTTTTGCCCGCCAGCTGCAGCAGGCGCCTTCTGCTCTCGGCATCCATCTTCTGCCGCAGCCCTTCGGCGGCGGGAGAGGCGAGGTAGTGCAGCAACCCCGGCCAATCTTTGACGTCTTCCGCCGCCAGCAATTTATCGCCCCACAGGTAGACATGGGTGGCGCCGATCAGCTTTTCGCCTTCGGGCGCCTGCTTTATCTTCTCGCGCAGGCTGCTGAACTGGCCGTTTTGTTGCAAATAGTCGCGGTAGCGGCGCGCGCCGGACAGCGGCGTGCCGCCGACGTGCAGCAGCACCTCGAATGTCTGCTGTTGATTGAAGCGGTTGAACTGATGCCCGGCGCGCATCTCCAGCTTTTCCTGCGCGGCGGTGAAGGTGACCCGGTTGCTGAACGGCGTCAACATCAGCCAGCTGTAGACCTTGCCCTGGAATTGCTGGCTCCACAGCGGCAGCTTCAGATCCCAGTTGGTATCCAGCGGCGTCATTTCCGTCGTCAGGTAATGGCGCCAGACCGCGTTGTCGAGCGGAATGCGGCTGCCTTCGCCGATCGGCAGCAACAGCGTTTCCGCCTGCGGCGGCAGACGATACCAGGTCAGAAGCTGTGGCCGCTCGCTGCTGAAGCTCAGGCGCAGATCGCCGTCCTCCAACCTGGCGCTAACCTTGACCGCACTCTGCGGCCAGCGCCAGCTGGCGCGTTGTGGCGACGCGGTGAGATCCGCCACCGGTTGCGCGGGCTGCGCCAGATTGACCGGCACAGCGCCGGCGGCAATGCGCAGCGTGGCGGGATCGAGTTCAAACTGCGCGTCACCTTGCTGCAGCAACAGGGCATCGGCGGGAAAGCTGACGAGCAGCGCGAGCGCGAGCGGGGAAAGTCGGTGTTTCATCGGGGGCGTCCTTGAAAGATGAAGGAGGGCAGTTTACCGATAAGCGCACTGCCGCCCAATGTTGCCGTCTTCTATTTGTGACATCGGAATATCATTGCGGTATTTCAGTTTATTTTTCGTTTAATAAATTAGCCTTTACTTCATTACCCGACGTCACTATACTCAGCCAAAATTTCGGTGGAGAAACCCAATTGGACAGTTGTAGTTGTAATAAAATAAATAAGGCAAGCTGACCAATTCTCTTCTGATTTGTTGCTTGCCGTTATCGGCGGGCAGCACCCCTCTCCAGTTATTCCTGAGCTGTGCATACCCGAATAAAAACGTTTCCTGAGGCCTGATGGTTTCAGGTGAATTGAGTTGGACGTTATTATGGTATTCTGCAGCCACAGCCTTTTCCCTCCAGGCACAGCACGCTGATTCGCTGATTTATTTTCGGCGCGATTTTGCGTGTGCTAAACAGCACATGATTTTATCTCCTGCGGTTAATTAAGGGGACAGTCATGGCTATGACTCCTTTCGTTTTAAATTTATTGCTGGCAATGTGCCTGGGCGCGGTGATTGGCGCCGAGCGCCAGTGGCGCCAACGTATGGCCGGCCTGCGCACCAATGCGCTGGTGGCGACCGGCGCGGCAGTCTTTATTCTCAGCTCCATGTCCACCGATCCGGCCAGCGCCGGCCGCGTGGCCGCGCAGATCGTCTCGGGTATCGGCTTCCTCGGCGCCGGCGTTATCATGCGTGAAGGGCTGAACATTCGCGGCCTCAACACCGCCGCCACGCTGTGGTGTTCGGCGGGGATCGGCGTCCTGTGCGGCCTGGGCCAGCATTGGGATGCGGTGGTCGCCACGCTGGTGATCCTGTGCGCCAATATCCTGCTGCGCGAGGCCGCGCAGCGCATCAACCTGCAGCCGCATCAGCAGGCGACCGATCTGGAACTGTGCTATCGCATTCAGGTGACCTGCGGCGAACAGGATGAAATTCTGGTGCGCACCCTGATTCTGCAGGCGCTGAACGGCGTCGCCTTGCGGTTGCAATCCTTGCGCAGCGCCGATATTTCCAGCCCGGGTCAATTGGAAGTGTGCGCGGAAATTACCGCTACACCGGCTGCGCAAAAAGAAATTGAAGGTATTGTCTGCCGTGTCAGTCTGGAAAAAAGCGTGAGTGCCGTTCGCTGGCGCGTCGCGTCCGAATTACCGGTCTGATTAATGATATAAATATTTACTAACTTGATTATATGTTCAGGTTTATTCAGGCACGCCTGAATAACGCGGAGCATTAAGGAGGCGTTATGGACGATGACCCCGGAAGGGAAATGATTTCTGCGTGGCTGACAGGGTAATCACGTTATTCAGTCACGCTAATTAAAAAATTCCACTCTGCGCAGAGTCACCTGTTTATCGGGCGGGATCTCCCTGTGCGCAGAACGAAAATAAGAGAATAGCGTTATGACTCAGATTAATGAAAGAACGCGTCGCCGTGATAAAGACGCGGTGACCTACGCCATTGCGCAAGAGGCGACCAACAGCATAGCCCAAACGCTGGCGAACCTGAAGTGCAACCGCAACGGCTTGACCCAGGACGACGCCGATGAACGGTTGGAGCAGTTCGGCGCCAACCAGGTCGCCCACGATAAGGCGCCGCATGCCTTGATTCAGCTGATCAAGGCTTTCAACAACCCGTTTATCTTCGTGCTGATGGTGCTGGCTGCGATCAGTTTCTTTACCGATTATTGGCTGCCGCGCCAGAGCGGTGAAGAAACTGAACTCACCGGCGTTATTATCATTCTGACCATGGTCACGTTGAGCGGGCTGCTGCGTTTTTGGCAAGAGTACCGCACCAACAAGGCGGCGGAAGCGCTGAAGTCGATGGTGCGCACCACCGCCACGGTGCTGCGCCGCAGCAGCTACAGTGCGCATCCGTTGACGCTGGAAGTGCCGATCCGCGAACTGGTGCCGGGAGATATCATCCAGCTCTCCGCCGGTGACATGGTGCCGGCCGACGTGCGTCTTATCGCTTCGCGCGATCTGTTCATCAGCCAGGCGATTCTGACCGGCGAAGCGATCCCGATTGAGAAATACGATGCGATGGGCAACGTGGCGCAGAAGTCGAGCGAAGGGGAAGTGTCCAGCGAGAACGCGCTGCTTGAGCTCTCCAACATCTGCCTGATGGGCACCAACGTCGCCAGCGGCACCGCTACGGCGGTGGTGGTGGCAACCGGCGGGCGCACCTACTTCGGCTCGTTGGCTAAATCGATCGTCGGTTCGCGGGCGCAAACCGCGTTCGATCGCGGGGTGAACAGCGTTAGCTGGCTGCTGATTCGCTTCATGTTGGTGATGGTGCCGGTGGTGTTGCTGATCAACGGTTTCACCAAAGGCGACTGGAGCGAGGCGGCGCTGTTCGCCCTGGCGGTGGCGGTCGGCCTGACGCCGGAAATGCTGCCGATGATCGTCAGCTCCAACCTGGCGAAAGGGGCGATCGCCATGTCGCGCCGCAAGGTGGTGGTGAAGCGCCTGAACGCCATTCAGAACTTCGGCGCCATGGACGTGCTCTGCACCGACAAGACCGGCACGCTGACCCAGGACCGCATCATTCTCGAGCATCACATCGACGTCACTGGCGCGAGGGATAACGAGGTGCTGCACCTGGCCTGGCTGAACAGCTTCCATCAGAGCGGCATGAAGAACCTGATGGACCAGGCGGTGATCCGCTTCGGGCGCGGCAAACCGGGGATCGAAGCCCTGGGGCGTTTCAGCAAGGTGGATGAGCTGCCGTTCGACTTCGTGCGCCGCCGTTTGTCGATCGTGGTGGCGGACGAAAATGGCAAGCAGCAGCTGATCTGTAAGGGCGCGGTAGAGGAGATGCTGGAGATCGCCACTCACGTGCGTGAAGGCGACAAAACGCTGGAACTGGACGACGCGCGCCGTGCGGCGTTGCAGGCGCTGGCCCGCGAGTATAACGAAGACGGTTTCCGCGTGCTGGTGCTGGCGACGCGCGAGCTGGACGCGCAACGCCCGGCCGACCCGCTGAGCGTGGCCGACGAGCGCGACATGGTGGTGCAAGGGCTGCTGACCTTCCTCGATCCGCCGAAGGAGAGTGCGCAGCAAGCGATCGCCGCGCTGCAGGAAAATGGCGTGACGGTGAAGGTGCTGACCGGCGACAACCCGGTGATCACCTGCAAGATTTGCCGCGACGTCGGGCTGGAGCCGGGTGAACCGCTCTCCGGGCTGCAGATTGAACAGATGGATGACGAAGAGCTGGCGCGCGAAGTGGAACAGCGCACGGTCTTCACCAAGCTGACGCCGCTGCAAAAATCGCGGGTGCTGAAAATGCTGCAGGCCAACGGCCATACCGTCGGCTTCCTCGGCGACGGCATCAACGATGCGCCGGCGCTGCGCGATGCCGACGTCGGCATTTCGGTCGACACCGGCACCGATATCGCCAAGGAGTCGGCGGACATCATCCTGTTGGAAAAGAACCTGATGGTGCTGGAAGAGGGGGTGATCAAAGGGCGCGAGACCTTCGGCAATATCATCAAGTACCTGAACATGACCGCCAGCTCCAACTTCGGCAACGTGTTCTCGGTGCTGGTGGCCAGCGCCTTCATCCCGTTCCTGCCGATGCTGGCGATCCACCTGTTGATTCAAAACCTGATGTACGATATTTCCCAGCTGTCGCTGCCGTGGGACAAGATGGACAAAGAGTTCCTGCGCAAGCCGCGCAAGTGGGACTCCAAAAACATCGGGCGCTTTATGCTGTGGATTGGGCCGACCTCGTCAATCTTCGATATCACGACGTATGCGCTGATGTGGTACGTGTTCGCCGCCAACAGCGTGGAACACCAGGCGCTGTTCCAGTCCGGTTGGTTCATTGAGGGGTTGCTGTCGCAAACGCTGGTGGTGCATATGCTGCGCACCCAGAAGATCCCGTTCATTCAGAGCACCGCGGCGCTGCCGGTATTGCTGACCACCGGGTTGGTGATGGCGCTCGGCATCTACATTCCGTTCTCGCCGCTCGGCGCCTTGGTTGGCCTGCAGCCGCTGCCGTGGGAATACTTCCCGTGGTTGGCCGCTACGCTGGTCAGCTACTGCGTGGTCGCGCAGTTGATGAAGCGTTTCTACATCCGCCGCTTCGGCGAGTGGCTCTAAGCCGTCTCGGTATTCACTTCGGGGGCGAAATTCTTCGCCCCCGCACCGCTACAGCAGTTTGTTGACCAGCAGGCCGAGCATGATGGTCAGCGTGAAGGAAAAAAGCGTGCCGAGCAGCACATACTCGGTGCGCATCTTATCGTCGCTCTGGCGCAGATCGCCGAAACGGAAGATAGATTTGGCCGCCAGCAAAAAACCGATCGCCGGGATTTGCCCCAGCAGCACAAAGGTCAGGATCAGCGTTCTCTCCAGATAGCCAATCTGTTTGCCCGCGCGCAGCAGTGAGTCGTTGTCGGCCTTGGCCGAAGGCGGCATTTGCGGCGTCCAGTGCGCCAGCAGTTGCCCGATCAGCAGGCTCATCGGCAGATAAATCAGGCTGTAGGCCACCAGCACCAGGCCGGTTTGCCAACGCCCCAGTTGCCGCCCCAGCGCGGCGATCAGTTCACCGGCATTCGGCGTCAGCCCCAGCCACAGCAAGGCGATCACCGCCAGATGCAATCCCTGATCGAGCAGGAAACTGCGGGCCGGGCTCAGGCGGTTCATCGCGGTGACTTTCAGCAAATCGATCAGGTAGTGGCTGACGGCGATGACCAGCAGGCTGGCCAGCACCTGAAGTGAAGAAAGCCCGCCGTGCAGCAGGCCGAAACCGGCCACCACCCAGGCGGCCAGCACCCCGTGCAGCAATGCGTGCAACACCAGAAAACGTGAACGTGCGCGATGCTGGATTTTATCTTCCACCCAACTCAGCGGCTGCAGCGGAAAATCCGCCAGCAGGTGGACGAGCAACAGCCAGGCCAGCAAGGGCGCATAGGTCAGATCCATAGTCAGACGATCCTGTTAATGGCGTGAATAAACCGCATGATTTCCTCGTAGGCCGCGCGTTTTAGCGCGGCGGAAACCGTGGAGGCGGCTTTCTGCAGTTGGTCCGCCACGGCGGCGCCGCTGTCGGCGAACATTCTCGTCTGGACGATGCGCGCTTCGGCCTGTGACAGGTGGCCAATCACATGATCTAACATTGGCAGCAGATCGCTGACAATGGCGTTTGTCCGATCGTTGTCGGTTTTCAGAGCCAGCCGACAATTTTTTACCATGGCGTCCAGCGCGCTGCCGGAGTTGATAAAGGCACTGCCGTAACCGGTGGCGTCGGGCCGTTGGCTGCCCAGCCCGATGGCGATGCGCGCATCCCAGTGTGCGGCGCCCATCGCCCGCAGCGCGAGGCGAATGTACACCGCCAGCAACAGCCCGTCCTCCGGGGCGGCCTGTGCCTGGAAGGCATCGCCGCGAAAGATTTCCACCTGATGCAGCCGCCCGTCGCGCTGCAGCCGATCGAGCAGGCGATGCAGCCCATTGAGGTAGTTGACGGTGTCTGACCGGCGAGAATCGACCAGATCGCCGCTGATAACGCTGATTGGCATCGGCATGGCGTGTTCCGTTGTGTGCAGAGGGATGGCTATAAATTCGCACCTGGATACGAATATGTCAATAATTCGCCTGTGGATGCGAATTTATCAGATTTTCGCCTGTGAAGACGAAACGAGGCAGGGCGAGGAGTGGGGGATGAACGGCCGGGAATGCGCGGGCCTGTCAGGCTCGCCACCGGCGGCGTAGAGGGAAAATGGCCGGCGACCGGCCGTTCAGAAGCTTTTAACCAGAACGTCACGCGGCATTTCGCTGCCGTGTTTCAGCAGGTGCTCAAACGAACGTTCGCTGCTTTTCAGCTGCTGCAAAAATTCCTGCGGCGACAGATCGTGTTTTTTGCCGCTCATGTAAGCCAGCGCCAGTTCTTTTGCCTGATAGCGGGAGAAGTTGTACATGGTGTCCTCGATACGGTGAATGTCTGTGCTCACGATTGTAGCGAAAGAGCACATAATGAACAGTGGCTTTAGCGTATGGAATCGATAGCTGAAACTTAACTTGCCGGTTGCAATAGCTCGTCGCACAGGCGCTTGATCACCTGAGCCTGCGGCAGGCCGTTGTGCAACATCTGGCGGATATGCTCCGAATCGCTGATGCCCTGGCGGACATGACGCTCGACCGCCTGCAGCACGGCCCGATCCTCCTGTCGCTCGGCGAAACCGCTCAGCGCTTCGAGCGTGTGCAGGATGTGAGCGGTCAGGCTGCTGCGGCGCAGCGTCGCGGGATCGACGTATTCGGCGGCGAAACCGCTGCGATAGGCGTTGATCTTGTTGTAATGGGTGAAGGCATCGTATTCCGGCGCGATCGGCGAGCGGTGTTGCAACAGAAAATCAGCCAGCAGGCGGCAGTAACCGACCAGCAGCACGGCGTGCGCGAGGCGCAGCGGCGTATCGCAGATGCGGATCTCCACCGTGCCCAGCTCCGGTTTTGGCCGCGCATCCCAGTAAATATCCTTGACGCTTTCAATCACGCCGGCGGCGTTCAGCCGTTCGTAGTAGGCGTTGAATTCGCGCCAGCTGTAGATGTGTTCCAGGCATCCGTAGTTGGGGAAGGAATTCTGCGCGCTGAAACGGGAGCTGGCAAAGTGCGTGTCGACGCCCTGATACAGCGGCGACGAGGCGCTGAGCGCGATCAGCTGCGGAAAATAGGGCGTCAGCGCATGGCACAGGTACATCGCCTCGTCCCCGTCGTTGACGCCGAGGTGAATGTGTTGGCCGAACACGCAGGCCAGCTTGGAGAGGTAGCCAAAGCGGCTGGCCAACTGCCTGTAGCGCGCGCTGTCGCTGATGACCTGCTTGCGCCAGTCGTTGCTCAGGTGGCGGCCACCGCCGCAGACGTCACAGCCCAGGTGCTGCGCGCTGCGCCGGACGGTATGGGTCAGGGCGCGCAGTTCGGCGTGCAGCTCACCGAGATCGCGGTGCACCGAGCTGTTCAGCTCCACCATCGATTTGGTGAGCTCATGTTTGACGCGCCGGCGGTCGCCGACCGCGCTGATCACCCGATCGGCCCGATCCGTAAGATCGTAGTGCTCGTCATCGACCAGCTGCAGCTCTATTTCAGTGCCGATGGAGAGCCTTTGCGAACGTTTGAATGTGAGCGGCATGGTGCCTCCTTCCTGCAAGAACGGCATAAAGATAAGTATATGCCTCGGCGAGGGGGACAACGCTTTGTGTTTTATATTTGTTTTTTCGAATATGAAGGTGGTATCTTCACGAGCGATTTGTGAAGAAGATAAGGTTAACGGGAGTGCGACATGACGTCATTGACGCCGCTGAAGTTGTTTAAAAACCTGTCGGACGAGACGCGTCTGACGCTGGTGCTGTTGCTGCGACACGCCGGCGAGCTGTGCGTGTGCGAGTTGTCGGGCGCATTGGCGCTGCCGCAACCCAAAATTTCAAGGCATCTGGCGATGTTGCGTGAAAGCGGGCTATTGCTCGATCGGCGCGATGGCAAGTGGATACATTATCGCCTGTCACCGCATATGCCTGCCTGGACGGCGGGGATTATTGAGCAGGCTTATCAGTGCCGGCCAGAACAGATGATGGCGTTGGCGCAACGCGTAGCGAGAGGCTGCCCGTAACGGTAAAAAATTTGCGCAAACACATTTGAAAAAACATATATGTAAATTTGAAGAGGCAGTGAGACGGCGATGATAGTGGCAGGGGCGATCTTTATTCTGACGTTGGCCTTGGTGATCTGGCAACCGAGAGGGCTGGGCATCGGCTGGAGCGCAGCGTTCGGCGCGGGATTGGCATTACTGAGCGGCGTGGTGCACGTCGGCGATATTCCCGTGGTGTGGCAGATAGTCTGGAATGCGACTGCAACCTTTATCGCCGTCATCATCATCAGCCTGCTGCTGGATGAGAGCGGCTTCTTTGCCTGGACCGCCTTGCACGTCGCGCGCTGGGGCAACGGCAAAGGCCGATGGCTGTTTACCTACATGCTGCTGCTGGGGGCCGTGGTGGCGGCGCTGTTCGCGAACGACGGCGCCGCGTTAATCCTTACGCCGATCGTGATCGCCATGCTGTCGGCGCTCGGCTTTCGCCCTGCGGCGGTGCTGGCTTTCGTCATGGCGGCGGGCTTTATCGCCGATACCGCCAGCCTGCCGCTGGTGGTGTCCAATCTGGTGAATATCGTTTCGGCGGATTTCTTCCGGCTGGGCTTTACGGAGTATGCGGCGGTGATGGTGCCGGTCAACCTTGCCGCTGTGGCGGCGACCCTGGTGATGTTGCATCTGTTCTTTCGCAAGGATATTCCGCGGCGCTACGCGTTGACGCGTTTACCCATACCCCAAGAAGCGATTCGCGATCGTGCGACTTTCCGAACCGGCTGGGCGGTATTGGCACTGTTGCTGATTGGCTTCTTCGCCCTGGAGCCGCTCGGTGTGCCGGTAAGTTTGGTCGCTGCTTGCGGCGCGCTGATTCTGTTGGCGGTGGCGAAACGTGGACGGACGATCAATACCGGTAAAGTGCTGCGCGGGGCACCCTGGCAGATCGTGATTTTCTCGCTGGGCATGTATCTGGTGGTCTACGGGCTGCGCAACGCCGGCTTGACCGAACTGCTTTCAGGCGTGTTGGACGTGCTGGCGCGGCAGGGGCTATGGACGGCGACGCTCGGCACCGGCTTCCTGAGCGCGTTTCTCTCTTCCGTCATGAATAACATGCCAACGGTGCTGGTGGGGGCGTTGTCAATCGACGGCAGCAGTGCGGAAGGCGTCATCAAGCAGGCGATGATTTACGCCAACGTCATCGGCAGCGATCTCGGCCCCAAAATCACCCCGATCGGCAGCCTGGCCACGTTGCTGTGGCTGCATGTGTTGGCAAGGAAGAACATCGTCATTACCTGGGGCTATTATTTCCGCGTGGGGCTGGTGATGACGCTGCCGATCCTGTTCGTCACCCTGGCCGCGCTGGCGCTGCGGCTGTCCGTTTTACCCTAACCGGAGAAACTGTCATGAGCAGTATCAAGATTTATCACAACCCGGCTTGCGGCACGTCGCGCAACACGTTGGCGCTGATCCGCAACAGCGGCGCTGAGCCTGAGGTGATTTTGTATCTGGAAACGCCTCCCAGCCGCGAACGGTTGGTTGCGCTACTGGCCGAGATGGGCATGACACCGCGCGCGCTGCTGCGTAAAAACGTCGAGCCTTACGCCGAGTTGAAACTGGACGAGACCGGTTGGAACGATGAGCAACTGATCGACTTCATGCTGCAACAGCCGATCCTGATCAATCGACCCATTGTGGTGACACCGCTCGGCACGCGTCTGTGCCGGCCATCGGAGGCGGTGTTGGATATTCTGCCGGATCCGCAGCGCGGGGCCTTCAGCAAAGAGGATGGGGAGCCGGTGATCGATGCGCAGGGCCGCAGGATAACCAAAGGCTGATCGCTGCGGCCCTGCGCCCTGGCAAAATCAGTGCAGTTCGGCGCCGCTGCGATCGGCCAGCGCTTCCAGCAGCGGGGCGGAAGGCACGAAGAACAGGGTGCCGCTCACCGCGTGGCTGAAATCGAGCAGCCGATCGTAGTTGCCGGCCGGGCGGCCGATGAACATGTTTTCCAGCATCTGCTCGATCGGCTGCGGGGAGCGCGCATAGCCGATAAAGTAGGTGCCGAATTCGCGCAGGCCGGGGCGACCGAACGGCATGTTGTCGCGCAGAATTTTCACCTCGTTGCCTTGCTCGTCGGTGATGGTGGTCAGCGAACTGTGCGATGACGACGGTTTGACCGCTTCATCCAGCTCGATGTTGGACTGCTTATGGCGGCCGATGATCTTCTCCTGCGTTTCCACGCTGAGCGAATTCCAGCCCTGCATATCGTGCAGGTATTTTTGCACCAGCACATAGCTGCCGCCGCTGAACGCCGCGTCTTCGTCGCCGATAACCGTATAGTCGTAGGCTTCGTGTCCCTCCGGATTCTCCGTGCCGTCGACGAAGCCAATCATGGCGCGCTGATCGAAGTAACGGAAGCCGTGTACCTCTTCGACCACCGTCACGGCGTCGCCGAGCTTGCCGACCAGCTGCGAGGCCAGTTCGAAACACAGATCCATTTCATCAGCGCGGATATGCAGCAGGATGTCGCCGGGCGTGGCGACGGCGACGCGTTCCCCGCTGCCGATCGGGCTGAACGGATGCAACTGGCGAGGGCGCGGCGCGCCAAACAGCGTATCCCAGGCTTCGGAGCCGAAGCCGCAGACGCAGGTGAGGTTGCCCGCCGGCGCGCGTTTGCCGACCGAACGTACCACGGCGGCGATGTCGCCGCACCAGGCGCGCACCGCCGCCAGATGGGCGGGAACGGGCGACAGGGTGGCGACGATGAAGATGGCATGGCGCGTCACCGGCGTGAATACGGCTTGCGGCGGATTGTTATTTGCATTCATTGCATTCGGCTCCAGTGTGTTCGGGTGAAATCAATCAGATCAAATTAAAGTGCTCGTCGGGTTTCATCGGCGGCGGCAGCGGGCTTTGGTCGTTCATTTCCAGCAGGTTGCGCTCGATGGTGTTGCACATGGCGTTTAACGGCAGATGGTTGGCCGACACGCCGAATGGATCTTCCAGCTCTTCGGCCAGCGAGTCCCAGGATAAGAAGGTATAGGAAATGAACACCGAAACAAACGGTGTCATGTAATGCAGATCGGTCACCAGGGCAAAAGGCAGCAGGCTGCAGAACAGGTAAACGGTGCGCTGCAGGATCAGGGTATAGGCGAACGGCACCGGCGTGCTGGCGAGCCGTTCGCAGCCGCCGAGGGCGTGGGACAGCTCGCTCAGCTTGTTGTCGAGCAGCTCGAAGGTGATGTCGCTCAACAGCCCCCGTCGGCGCAGCTTGCCGATCTCCTGGCCCAACATCAGCAGGATGCGGTTGGTCGGCATCGGGCTGGCGATCACCTCCGCCAGCTCTTTACTGCTGAGATTGTGGTACAGATCGGCGGTCGGGTCGGTGGCGCGCAGCTGATGCTTCAGGCTCCAGCTGAAGGCGATCAGCAGCTTGGCGACCTTCTGATGCACCGCCGGTTCGTCCGGCAGCAGGCTTTTGATCTGACGCAGCAGGGAGCGCTCGGTAATCAGCAGCGAGCCCCACAGGTTGCGCGCTTCGACAAAGCGGCTGTAGCCGGCGTTATTGCGAAAGCCGAGAAAAATGGCGATGGCGATACCCAGCAGGCTGAACGGCGCGATGGTTAAATGCACGCCGAGCTGTTCGTACCATTGATAGCTGATCACCGCCACTATCGACATCAGCACGTTCAGCGACAGGCGAAAGGTGATCTTTGACAGCACGGAACCGTGCCAGGCGAACAGGCGAAAAAACCAGTTCTGATTCGGGCGAATGATCATGACGTGGGTGCTTCCTGGTGTCCTGCTATTGAGAATAGTCGATTCTTATCCGGCGGCGTTAGGCCGCCGTCGTCGATGGCCAGAGCCGCTGCGGGTGCGTATAGACGGTGGCGCGCCCCGGCTTGCTGAAGCCCACCAGCGTCAGGTTGCTGCGTTCGGCTACTTCCACCGCCAGGCGGGTGGCGGCGGAAACGGCGAACAGGATCTCGACGCCACACATGGCGGATTTTTGCACCATTTCATAGCTGGCGCGGCTCGACACCAGCGCTGCCCCTTGTGACCAGGCCTGTTGGCTGCGGTAACCCAGCAGTTTGTCGAGCGCCACGTGGCGCCCAACGTCTTCACATCCGCCGCTGAGCGCGCCGTCCGGCTGGATCCAGGCCGCCGCGTGGGTGCAGCCGGTCAATTTCCCCACCGTTTGCACCTCCTGCAGCTGCGCCAACGCTCGGTCGAGCAGGGCCAAATCGAAGCGTTGCGTGAAGGGCAGCGGCGCGATGGGTTGGGCGACCTCCTGCAGCTGCTCCACCCCGCAGACGCCGCAGCCGGTGCGGCCGGCCAGGCTGCGGCGCTTCTCTTTCAGCTGCATAAAGCGGCGGCTCGAGAGTTCCACATGCACTTCAATGCCGTTGCAGGCCGGCTGTTGACGGATATCGTAGATATCGTCGGGGGAGGCGATGATGCCTTCGGACAGCGAAAAACCGATGGCGAAGGCCGCCAGATCTTTCGGCGTCGCCATCATCACCACGTGGGAAATGCCGTTGTACACCAGGGCGACCGGCACTTCTTCCGCCAGCCAATCCTGCTGCGCCTGAGCCAGATCGTTGCGCTGCCAGACCGCGTGGCGCGACAGGCATTCCTGTTTGATATCGTCGGTTTCTGCGAGGAGTAGGTGCTTATTCATAACGTTCTCGTGACCGTCGGTGACGAGGCGCCGACGGGAGTGAATTCTTATTAGCAGGTGTGGGGATTATACAGGATCCTGATCCCGCTCGCGTAGGGAATGACACCCTGCCGGCGACCCCACCAGGTTATCCACAGTTTTGGTGGATAACGTGTGTGCAAGGGGCGGTGAAACGCTTAGCAGGCGTAAAAAAAAATCGCTCAGAAAATTATTATATTACGCGGGAAAGCGCGATCTGCAGGGGGATTGGGGGTTGCACGCGTTCGCGTTTTGTTTATGCTTTACTGTATAAATATACAGTTTGGTTATGATTATGCTGAGCAATTCAAGGTTGTATGCTTTTTCACCAGGTGAACCCCTGACGTTACCGCTGTTTGCCGATCGCGTGGCCTGCGGCTTTCCTTCCCCGGCGCAGGACTATGTCGAGAGCAGGCTGGACATCGGCAAGCTGCTGGTGCGGCACCCCAACGCCACCTACTTCGTGCGCGCCAGCGGCGAGATGGAGCGTGCAGGATGGATCAGGCACTACCGACAGATTAAGAAACTGAGTATCCGAGAAACAGCAGACGCGACAGGCTACAGTACTTCCCAAGTTTGTCGCATTCAGGCCTTCTATAAAGAAGTTGAGACTGATTAAAAAGCAGCCTTAATGTACAATAATTTTCGATATCCAAACTGACCCCATGAACAATCAATGAGTTAGAGGTAAAAGATGATTTCATACAAAAAAACCATACCTGCTCTTGTCATATTCGCTTTATCTAATGCTGTGGCATATGCGAATGATTTCGACAAATCAAACGAAGCGATGGCAATTTCAGCAATAGGTTTTTCTGGCTCAAATGCTCGTGTTGCACATGATGTTTGTGGGGCAACCAATGAGAAAATTGATAAATATAAAAAACAAATAAAAGACTCATTAACTAGAACATTAAAGTATGAACAGTCAGGATTCGATACGCATTGGGATAATGGTTGGAAAAATGCTGATTTTTTGGTTAAGTCATTAAGTAATGATGAAGCCTATAAAAAAGAATATTGCCGAGAGGTTTTAGATGGAATTAATAATCCTGAAATGAATTAAGGATTATTCCTTATTCGGGGTTCTACGCCGGAACTCCAGATTTTTCCGTCCGCTAAAATTATCCTCGGTTGAGCAGCTTTATACCGTCAGCTCGCAGTGGACCATCAGGGGAAATGTGGCGGTACAGCGTTTGTCGGGTTATCCCAAGCTCCTGGCATAACGTACTGACTTTCGTCTCTGGCCGTCCCATTGATGCCATTGCCAGTCGCAATTTTATTGGCGTCATTTTGTAAGGCCGTCCGCCGTTCCTCCCGTGAGGCAAGGCCTGCCGCTGTTCTTTGCGGCGCTGTACGCAGCAGAGACCGAGGGCCGCGCGCGACTGGCTCGACACCCGCTTAGTCCCGCCCTCTGGTCAAATGCAGGCTGACGTGTACAGCCTGCAGGCAGAGGATTTCGTCTGGCAACCGGTATCGCCCGCCGTCGGCGCCGTTCGCAATGACAATCCCTCACTCATCCTGCCCATCGATACGCCAACGGTCTGAGTGCCGCATTATCCACAGTTTTGGTGGGTATCATGTGTGTAAACACACGCGAAGAATGCCAAAAGCTGCAGGAAAAATCGCTCAGAAAATTATTATATTACGCGGGAAAGCGCGATCTGCAGGGGGATTGGGGGTTGCACGCGTTCGCGTTTTGTTTATGCTTTACTGTATAAATATACAGTTTGGTTATGATTATGCTGAGCAATTCAAGGTTGTATGCTTTTTCACCAGGTGAACCCCTGACGTTACCGCTGTTTGCCGATCGCGTGGCCTGCGGCTTTCCTTCCCCGGCGCAGGACTATGTCGAGAGCAGGCTGGACATCGGCAAGCTGCTGGTGCGGCACCCCAACGCCACCTATTTCGTGCGCGCCAGCGGCGAATCGATGATCGACGGCAATATCCAGGACGGCGATCTGCTGATCGTCGACAGCGCCCTGACGCCGGAGCACGGCAATATCGTGATCGCCGCGGTGGACGGCGAATTCACCGTCAAAAAACTGCAGCGCCACCCCGACGTGCGGCTGTTGCCGATGAATCCCGCCTACGCGCCGATCGTGTTCGACGACGAGGCGCAGCTGGAGATTTTCGGCGTGGTGACCTTTATCGTCTACGCGGCGCGGTGACTTCGGCCCTTTTTTTCATTTTTTTTCTGCCCGATCTTTTCGTTGGCGTGACCTCTCTACTGAGTTTCCAGTTCAATACACTCAGGGGAATCCTTCATGGCCATAAAAAACAAGAACGGCGCAGGGCGTACGTTCACATCAGCCAAACGCATTACCGGGAAACGCGTAGCTATCGGGATAGGATGCGCACTATCGGGCATGCTCACCTCCGCGATGGCAGCACCCGGTGCGTCGGCACCACCCTCGGCGGTCGAACAGCCCGCTATCCTTTCCTTCGCCATTCCCGCCGGTGATCTGGCGCCCGCCTTGCAGACGGCGGCCGCTAAGGCCGCCGTGATAGTGATTTTCACGCCCGAACAGACGCGTGGAAAAAGCACCGCGGGCCTGCAGGGACATTATCGTCTCACCGACGCGTTCGATACGCTGTTGGCGGGCAGCGGATTGCGCGCTCAGCAAACTGCGCAGGGATATCGGTTGGTCGACGCCGGGCCGGTTCAGCCGTTGACGATACCGGAACTGTCGGTGGTCGGCGGTTTGTCCGACAGCGTCGCCGCCGGCCGTTCGGTGCTGGATAAAGAAGACATCGAACGCGTACAGGCCGATAACATCGCCAGCCTGCTCGATCGTCTGCCCGGGGTAGGGATGGCGGGATCGCCGCGCCCGGGGGGCCAAAGCCTGAATATCTGGGGCATGGGCGACATGGAAGATGTGAAGGTGGTGCTGGACGGCGCGCCGAAGGGATTTGAGAAATATCGGCAGGGTTCGGTATTCATTGAACCCGAATTGCTGAAAAAGGTTGAGGTCGATAAGGGGCCGCACAATCTGTTGAACGGCAATGGCGGCTTTGGCGGGACCATTACGCTGGAGACCAAAGATGCCGGGGATATGCTGCTGCCGGGCGAAGATTTTGGCGGCTTGCTGAAGTACAGCTACCACACCAACGATCGCCAGGGCATTTACAGCGGTGCGTTGTACGGCCGTACGCCGGAAGGATTCGCCGACGGTTTGATCTACATGAGCAAGCGTGACGGCGGTAATCTGAAGCGACCTGACGGCACGCGCTTTGCCTATTCCGCCAACGATCAGGCTTCCTACCTGTTAAAAACCAATATTTATCTGAGCGAGGCGCAAACCCTGACGCTGTCGGCGATGCGTTCGGACTCCGATGGCTGGCAGCCTTTTGCCGCCAAGCGGGACGATATCGCTGCGCCCAGCCAGGCGGATATCGATAAATATGGCCGGGAAGAAGCGTGGCGCCGCATTCTGGTGTATCGCGACCAGACGGACACTAATTACTCGGTGAAATGGAATCTGGCGCCGGAAGCGCAGCCGTTGCTGAATCTGACGCTGTCTTATGCCTATTCGAAGACAGAGCAGCATGACAAGCGGCCGGATTCCGCGTCAAAGTTCAGCTATCTCGGTACGCTGGGCAATGAAAGCTGGGTGAACTATACCGATCGGCAGTTTGACGTCAGCAATGAAAGCCGTTTCGCCAGCGGGCCGCTGGAGCACAAGCTGTTGCTCGGCGCGCGTTGGCATAAACATCAGCGCGATACCCTGATGTATTACCCCTCGCAGGTGAAAAACGCCAGTTACAACTACGGCTATTTCCAACCGTATTATATGCCGGCGGGCGAACAGGAAACCCGCAGCGTTTATCTGCAGGATGCGGTCAGCTTCGGCAGCCTGACCGTGACGCCGGGCGTGCGTTACGATCATGTGACCAATACCGGGCAACCGAACCGGGCGCCGCGCTATAACGACAGCGATCCGCTTGTGGGCCATGATTACAGCAGCGTGACCTATACCGGCTGGTCGCCGCATTTGGGCGTGATGTGGAAAGCGACGTCGAATCTGTCCCTGTTTGCCGACGTTAGCCGCACCTGGCGCGCCCCGGTGATCGACGAACAGTACGAAGTGCAATACGCCGCTTCCAGCGTGCCCGGCACCAGCCGCGGCCTGCAGGTGGAACGCATGACGGGCGTTCGTCTCGGCGCGGTGCTGGACTTCAACGATGTGTTGATGGCGCGAGACAGTCTGCAGATCCGCACTACGCTGTTCCGCAATCGCGGCAAGGACGAGATTTTCTATCGTCGCGGCGTAGTGTGCGACGCCGCACGGCACGGGGGCCAATGTGGGCAACCGTTGTCGAACTATCGCAATTTGCCGGGTTATACCATTGAGGGCGTGGAGCTCGAATCGTTTTATGACAGCGAAAGCCTGTTCGGCAGCCTGTCGTTCTCCTCGATTCGCGGCAAACGCGACGCTTCACCGCGCGATCCGTGGGGCAACGAAACCTGGATTGCCGAAATTCCACCCGTTACGGCACACGCGATGCTGGGCATGAAAGTGCCGCAGTGGGACATGGCCTTCGGCTGGACCGGCGATTTCGTGCGTAAACAGGATCGTTCACCGGCCGACGGCGATCCGATGGCCGTTGTCTGGGCGCTGCCGAAAACGTCGGGTTATGCATTGCACGGCCTGTTCGCCTCGTGGCAACCCAGCGGTTTGCAGGGCTTCGAAGCTCGCGTCGCGGTGGACAACCTGTTCAACCGCGATTATTACCCTTACCTGGGCGAATCGGTGTCCGGCGTAGGGCGCAACATCAAGTTTAGCGTTAGTCAACGTTTCTGAATATCCTGCTGACAGGGGCCATTTCGGCCCCTTTTCACGTTTTCTCTCCCGTATTTCCCTACTTTTTCGCCGTTTATAAATCATCAGCAATCGCTTGACACAGAAGTTACAATTTTAAAATAATAATAATTATCATTTTCAATCTCATTATCAATTGGTGTCACCGAATGGCAAGGAAAGAGGCCGCGGCAGCCAACGGGTTTGCTCAACAGCTTTACCTTGAGCATCACAGTTGGCTATGCCATTGGCTGAGACAGAAGGTCGGGTGCGCGCATCACGCCGAAGACCTGGCGCAGGATACGTTCATCAGTATTTTACTGAGCCCGCAGTTGCTTGCCATTCGGCAACCACGCCCCTTCCTGGCGACCGTGGCGCGCCGGCTGGTGGCGAATTATTACCGGCGTAAAACAATCGAAGAGAGCTATCTGCAGGCCTTGAGCGAGCTGCCGACGATCGAGGCGCCCTCGCCGGAAGTCCGTCAACAAACCCTCGAAATGCTCGAACAGTTGGATCAGGCGTTGGACGGATTGCCGGCGCACGTCCGCGAGGCTTTCCTGTTGGCGCACCTGCAGGGCATGCGTTATTGCGACATCGCTGAACGTTTGCGGGTGTCGACCAGCTCGGTGAAACAATATCTGCAGCGCGCCAATTTGCACTGTTTCTTTGCATTGGCGGCGTAACGGCAAGTGCGGAACCCATGATGGAATCGGATATCGATCGGCAGAGCGCGCGTGAGGCCGCCGCCTGGTTAACCCAGCTGATGTCGGAAGAGGCAAGCGATGCGGATAGGGAAAACTGGCGGCGTTGGTATCAGGCGAAACCGGAAAATGAACGCGCCTGGCGGCATATCGCCGCGTTTTCATCCCGTTTTTCTCTGCTTAACGGGGCGGCGGCGCAGCGTAGTCTGTCGCAGTTGCCGAACCCGCAACGCCGCCGGTTGCTGAGAAGCCTGGCGGCCATCGGCGTGGTGGGGACGGTTGGCATCGGTTCTGGCGCGCTGCCCTGGCGCCCCTGGCTGGCGGATTACCGCACGGCGGTGGGGGAGCAGCAAACCGTCGCGTTGGCGGATGGCGCGCAGTTGATGTTGAACACGCAAACGGCGGTCAACGTCAGCCGTCAGCAGGCCGCATTGCTGGAGGGCGAAATGATGGTGAATCTGCCGCCGGAAAGCGGCGCGTTGACGGTGAGGCTGCCGCAGGGTGAGATCGTGACGCAGGCTGCTCGCTTCAGCGTTCGCCTGTGGGAAACCTACAGTGAGATCGCCGTTTATCTTGGCCGCGTCACGATCCTTTCGCCGGCGCATCGGAACGCGGTGCTCAACGCCGGTCAGGGCGGCAGATTAAGCCGGCAAGGCATTGGCGAACCGTATCGCGTGACGCAAGAGCCCGGTTGGCGGCAGGGCATGCTGCTGGCCGACAACATGCGGCTGGACGACTTCCTGATGGAGCTGGGGCGTTATCGCCAGGGTATTATTCGCTGCCGGCCGGAGGTCGCCGGCCTGCGGCTCTCCGGCGCGTTCCCGCTGGCTGACCCCGAGCGCGTCATTGCGGCACTGCCCGGCGCGCTGCCGGTTAGGGTAAATATGCTGTCAAAATACTTCATTACCGTATCCTAAAGTTTTTTACTCTGCCATTAGGGTATTTCCTTTTCGATTGACCTGTTCTTTCTCGTTCCCTGCCCGGTACCGCGTGCCTAAACGACCTTTCTGACATACCCCGACTGCCGTTGACCGCCGCGTACGTTGGTCTGTTTTACGCTTAACCTGAGTACCGTTTCCTATGTTCAATCACAACGTATTATCTGGCGATTTCTCTTTACCACCAACAGGCGGGCGATGGCGCTGGGCTACCGCCAATGTGTTGGCGTTGGGTCTGCATGGTGCGTTGTGGCTTGGGCTCGGTTATCACCTGATGCCACCGCTGCTGCCCGCGGCGCAACCGATGGTGTTGATGATGGTTGCCGAGCAGGCTGAATCGACCCCCAGCGCGGAGCCGATGCCGACCGGCGTGCGCCAGGTGCAGGCGGTGGCGCAACGGCAGGCCAATCGGGAACCGGAGGCGGCGATGCCTCCGCTGATTCATGCGCCGCGTGCGACAGAGCGGCAGAGCAAGGCTAAAGGGCAACGGAACGACCCCATCAGACCGAAGACGGAACCGCCGCGCCCAAGGCAAGCGGAACAGGAAAAAATAGCGTCTGCAAGCTCAAGAGCATCAAGCACCAGCGCGCCGCCGTCTCTGGACCGAAAGCGTGTTGCCGCGCCGCAAACCAGCGTGGCGTCACAGCCGAGCCAGGATGCCTCGGTCTGGAGCGGCCTGCTGTTGGCGCATTTGAGCCGTTTCAAACGCTACCCGGTCCTGGCGGTACGCCAACAGCGCCAGGGGGTTGTTCAGGTTGCCGTGACGTTGGATCGGCAGGGGAACGTGCTGGGCGTGAAGCTATTGCGATCGAGTGGGGTTGCTTCGCTGGATCGGGAGGCGCTTCAGTTACCGCAGCGCGCTTCTCCACTGCCCACACCCGGCAACGAGATCGCAGCGGGGCAGGCGGAATTCAGCGTGACCATTCCGATTCGTTTCGATCTGCGTGAAGTTCGCCGTTAATGAAAAACTCGGCTCCAGGTAAACGGAGGCTGAGTTAAAAGCCAAAGTGCATCAAGCGGATAGCAGAGATGGGGTGGTTTCTACTTGATCGTCACCAGAAAAATACAAATACTGTATATATAAACAGTAAATTGGTGCCGTTATGAATAACAACCCACTGACGATGAAAGGTCGGTAACCATGTTCGCTCTGGTGGACGTCAACAGCTTCTACGCCTCCTGCGAGACCATCTTTCGGCCCGATCTGCGCGGGCAGCCGGTGATCGTGCTGTCCAACAACGACGGCTGCGTGATCGCCCGCAGTGCCGAGGCGAAGGCGCTGGGCGTGCCGATGGGCGCGCCTTATTTCAAAATCAAAGAGGAGATGCGCCGCCGCAACGTCGCGGTGTTCTCCTCCAACTACGCGCTGTACGCCGATATGTCCCGCCGGGTGATGGATACGCTGGAAGAGATGGCGCCGGCGGTGGAGATCTACTCGCTGGACGAAGCCTTTCTGCGGCTGGACGGCGTGGCGCATTGCGAAGCGCTGGAGCCGTTCGGCCAGCGGGTGCGCGATCGCATCCGGCGCGAGCTGCATTTGACGGTCGGGGTCGGCATTGCGCCGAGCAAAACGCTGGCCAAACTGGCCAACTTCGCCGCCAAGAAATGGCGCGGCACCGGCGGCGTGGTGGATTTATCCGATCCGGCGCGCCAGCGCAAGCTGCTGGCGTTGATCCCGGTGGAGGAGGTGTGGGGCGTGGGTCGCCGCCTGACTCGTCAGCTGCAGGCGATGGGCATTCACACCGCGCTGCAGCTGGCGGACTGCGATACCCGGCTGGCGCGTAAAACCTTCAGCGTGGTGCTGGAGCGCACGATACGCGAGCTGCGCGGCGAATCGTGCCTGCGGTGGGAAGATGAGGCGGCCGCCAAAGAGCAGATCATCTGCTCCCGCTCGTTCGGCCAGCGGTTGACGCACTACCCGCACATGCGCGAGGCGATCTGCAGCTACGCCGAACGCGCCGCCGAAAAGCTGCGGCAGGAAAAGCGCTACTGTCGCAACGTGTCGGTGTTTATCAAAACCAGCCCGCATTCGGCGGGTGAGGGGTATTACAGCAATATGGGCACCGCCCGGCTGCAAACGCCGAGCAACGACAGCCGCGACATCATCGCCATGGCGGTGCGCGCGCTGGAGAGCATCTGGCAGGAAGGGCGGCGTTACCTGAAGGGCGGCGTGGTGTTGGGGGATTTCAGCGCCGCCGCCATGGCGCAGATCGATCTGTTCGACGACTGCCCGCCGCGCCGCAACAGCGAGCGGCTGATGGCGACCCTCGATCGCCTGAATCAGGAGGGGCGCGGGCGCGTATGGTTCGCCGGGCAGGGGATCGTCAAGCCGTGGCAAATGAAGCGCGACATGCTGTCGCCGGCCTACACCACCCGGCTGGCGGATATCCCGGTGGTGCGGTTGGGGGAGCGGGCGCCGCGCACCGCCGAATCGAAGGAAGAAAAACGCCGCAGGTGACAACCGGCGGCGCGGGTAGGCTGCGCGTTACTTCACCGCCGCCGGGTCCGGCTTATCGGGGGCGATGCCATACAGCACCATGGCGCGGTTGACCTCGCTGCGGGCGATACGGCCTTCGTCAGCCAGCAGTTTCAACGCGGCGAGCGCGATGAAATGGCGGTTGACCTCGAAGAACTCACGCAGCGCCTCGCGGGTGTCCGATCGGCCAAAGCCGTCGGTGCCCAAGGCGATAAAGGGACGGTCGGGCAAGAACGGCTTGATCTGATCGCCGACGATCTTCATATAGTCCGTCACCACCACCACCGGGCCGGGATGTGCCGCCAGCAGGCTCTGGATATAAGGAACTTTCGGCGGATCTTCCGGATGCAGCAGGTTCCAGCGTTCGGCCGCCATGCCGTTGCGGCGTAGCTCGCTCAGGCTGGTGGCGCTCCAGATATCGCTGGCGACGCCAAAGTCCGCTGCCAGCAGCTCCGCCGCCGCCAGCGCCTCGCGCATGATGGCGCCGCTGGCGACCAGCTGAGCGCGCGGGCCCTCTTGGTTTGCCGTTTCGTTCTGTTTGAGCAAATACGCCCCTTGGATAATCCCGTCCTCAACGCCAGCCGGCATCGGCGGCTGCGGGTAGCCCTCGTTGAGCAAGGTGATGTAGTAGTAAATATCCTCTTGTTCAACGAACATCCTGCGCATGCCGCTCTGGACGATCACCGCGAGTTCATAGGCATAGGTCGGATCGTAGGAGACGCAGCTGGGAATGACGGAAGACAGCACGTGGCTGTGGCCATCGTCATGCTGCAAGCCTTCGCCCATCAGGGTGGTTCTGCCGGAGGTGGCACCGAGCAAGAAACCCTTGGTGCGTGCGTCGGCGGCCGCCCAGGCGAGATCGCCCACCCGTTGCAGCCCGAACATCGAGTAGAAGATATAAAACGGGATCGTCGTGACATCGTGGTTGCTGTAGGCGGTGCCGGCGGCGATCCAGGTCGATATCGCACCGGATTCGTTGATGCCCTCCTGCAAAATCTGGCCGTCTTTGGCCTCTTTATAGTAGCTGAGCTGCCCGGCGTCTTGCGGGGTATACAGCTGGCCGAGCCAGGAATGGATGCCAATCTGGCGGAACAGGCCTTCCATGCCGAACGTGCGCGACTCGTCCGGCACGATGGGCACAATCAGTTTGCCGATGTTGGCGTCTTTGAGCAGCGCGCCGAGGATATTGACGAAAGCCATGGTGGTCGACATGTTGCGTTCGCCGCTGCCCTTCAGGAGGCCGTCGAAGCGCGATAGTTCCGGTATCGCCAGCGGAGCGGATTGGCCGAAGCGGGCAGGGATGTAGCCGCCCAGCGCGGTGCGCGTCGCGGTGATGTACTTCGCCGCCGCGCTGTCGGGCTCGGGCTTCAGGTAAGGGATCTCTGCCAGTTGGGCGTCGGAGATTGTCAGCCCTAAACGGTCGCGGAAGGCCTTCACCGCATCCTGGCTCATTTTTTTCAGCTGGTGGTTGATGTTCTGCCCTTCACCGGCTTCCCCCATGCCAAACCCTTTGACGGTCTTGGCCAGCACCACCGTCGGCCTGCCCGTGGTATGCACCGCCTGATGGTAGGCGGCGTACACCTTTTGCGGATCGTGGCCGCCGCGGTGCAGCGCCCAGATCTCATCGTCGCTCAGGTCGGCGACCAGCTCGAGCAATTCCGGGTACTTGCCGAAGAAATGCTCCCGCACATAGGCGCCGCTTTGCGACTTGAAGGTTTGGTAATCGCCGTCGACGCACTCCATCATGCGCTGCATCAGCAGCCCGGAGCGGTCTTTTTGCAGCAGCTTGTCCCAGCCGCTGCCCCAGATCACCTTGATCACCTGCCAGCCGGCGGCTTTGAAAGTGCCTTCCAGCTCTTGAATGATCTTGCCGTTGCCGCGCACGGGGCCATCCAGCCGCTGCAGGTTGCAGTTCACGACGAAGATCAGGTTATCGAGTTTTTCTCGCCCGCCCAGCGCAATCGCCGCCAGCGATTCCGGCTGATCCATCTCGCCGTCGCCGAGAAAGGCCCACACCTTTCTCCCCTGGTGCGGTTTCAGTTCGCGGTATTCCAGATAGCGCATGTAGCGCGCCTGGTAGGCGGCGGTCAGCGGCCCCAGCCCCATTGACACGGTGGGATATTGCCAGAAATCCGGCATCAGCCGCGGGTGCGGGTAGGAGGAGAGGCCGCGGCGTGTGGATTCGCGGCGAAAGTTGTCGAGCAACTCCTCGTCGATGCGGCCTTCGAGATAGGCGCGGCCATAAATGCCGGGGGCGGAATGGCCCTGGATATACACCATGTCGCCGGCGAAATCATCGGTGCGCCCGCGGAAGAAATGCGTGAACCCCACATCGTAAAGCACTGCGGCCGACTGGTAGGTGGCGATATGTCCGCCGACGTTGGAGTGTTTGCCGGCGCGCAGCACCATCGCCATGGCGTTCCAGCGAATAAACGCATTGATGCGTGCTTCAGCGGCCAGATCGCCGGGATACGTCGGTTGCTTATAGGCCGGGATCGTATTCACGTAGGGCGTGGTGACCAGGCTGAAGAAATCACCGTGCTTGCGCTGATCGGCTTCGGCCATTCTTGCCAACAAAAAATGCGCGCGTTCACGGCCGTCGATGTCAGCGACACCTTCAAATGCCTCAAGCCATTCAGCCGTCTCTTGTGGGTCAAGATCTGCTTTTACCGCGGGTTGGTTCATAAAAGCTCCAAATGTACTTACCTGATAAGGCGCTGAGCGATACAGGAATTCAGTGAATTGCAAGTGCAAGAATTGCAAATGCAACAATGGCGAAAGCCACTCTATCCCTTTACAATTGCAATTGCAACTCACCGGTTTTGACGAGAAAAATGACATGAAAGATAAACAACCCGACCTGTGGTTCTCCTTTGTGCGCGCGCATCGGGCGATTATCAGAAAGATAGAGACGAAGTTGTCGGAAGCGGGGCTGCCGGTTTACGCCTGGTATGACGTGTTATGGGGATTGGAAAGCGGGGAAAACGGCACGCGCCGCATGCATGAGCTGGCGGACGTGTTGGTGATTGAGCGTTACAACCTGACCCGCCTGATGGATCGCCTGGAAAAAGAGCGGCTGGTTACGCGCTTTCGCTCCGACGACGATCGCCGGGCCTCCTTCGCCACCATCACCGAGGAAGGCAAGGCCCTGCGGAAAAAGATGTGGGAGATCTACCGCACGGTGGTCAAAACCCACTTTCTCAACCAGTTCAGCGAAGAAGAGATCGCACGCTTCTCCGACGCGTTGGACAACGCGATGCAGCTGGCCAGAGAGTGATCAGGCATCGGGTGTGGTGATGTGCAGAACGCGTAGCGCATCGGCGATCAGCGCCGAAGGGATTTTCTGCTCGTCGGCCAGCAGTTTGAGGGCGCAGAGCGCAATCCATTCCGCCTGCGGGTAGTGGATTTCGCCGCGCACCCGTGAATCTGAGCCCACCGCGGCAAAGCGCGCGGGAATGAATCGCCTGAGCTGGTTGGCAATCAGGTGCGAATAGTCAGTGACGGCAACGACGGGGACATTCCCGGCACCCAGGCACGCTTTCAGATGGCATTCGCCGCCGCTGTCCTGGCGCTGCATGTCGGCGAGTTCGGCGTCCTGCGCCAACCGCGTGTAGCTGGGGCAGCTCCAGATTTCAGATGCAATCCCCCAGTTTTTCAACATCTCGGCCGCCTGCTGAACGCGGGCGAGCGCTCGGCCGGCACCGCACAAGCGAATCTGCAACGGCGAGTCTGCCGCGGCGGCGACGCGATACATTCCCTTGAACGCCTGTTCTGCGACAAACGGTTCCCCTGAAGAGAGGGTGCCATTGTCTGCGTTGGTCGCGAGATACACCATCTTCCTCGCTCCCTCCAGATAGAGCGCGCGCAGGGCATGGTGGAGTATCGCGCCGGTTTCCCGGGCATTGGCCGGATCGAAGGGCAACCAGCCCGGCATGGCCGTGAGCTGAAGCGGGAACCAGGCCTGCACGCCTTTCGGCAAATCGGCACTGCCGGTATCCGCATCGCTGATGAAAATCCCCTTGCGATTGGTTTCCGGCTCAAGCCCGCGGAGCATGTCCACCGAGGGCGTGTTGACGACGTAAAACAGCGGTTTTTCATAGCGTCCGGATTGATGGCCAAACCAGAGCGGCCAGGCCGTGGCGTAATGGGAACTCGGCGGCTCAGCGCGCCTTCTGCCGTCGATAAGCCAGATGTCGCCGCTGGCGTTAAGTTCGCCCAGGGCTTGCGCCGTCCAGGCGGTGGAAGAGGGACACGCGGCGCCGGTTTGCTGATAGGCGGTGGCCATCCTGCGGATACAGGCCTCGGCCAGCGTTAGGGTACCGGCTGCTGCTGCGGGCATTGTTATAGGTTGAGGCGACATGCACAGCTCTCTCTTTGAATTGCAAATGCAACGATTGTAATTGCAATTCAATGCGTGTGCCAACGGCTTTCTTTGGGGAAATCGCATCGTAAGTGTGAGGCGGCGAAGTATGAGGGGGGCATCCCCCTCGCGCCTTTCACACCACCGGCGCCACCGTTAGCAGCAGGTTGGCGAAGCGGCGCTGTTCGCCGGAGGCGATCACCAGCAGCGTCCGATCTGATTTGACCGCGGCGTAGAACGCCTCGCGCGGCAGGTGTTCGACCGGGCACTGCGCCGGCAGCAGCTGCCGATATTCGGCTTCGATGGTGTTGGTGAAGTCCGGCGGGCAAGCCATCAGCGTGGCGCTTTCCACGTTGATGCAGGCCAGCAGCTTTTCCAGGATCGGCGGGGCGGCGAGCGTGCCGGGCGCCAGGTTCAGATAGACCACGGTGGCGTCTTTCGGCGCGTGGGTCACGCAGGCGTAGTTGCCGTCGGCGATCAGCACCTGGGTTTTATGCCCGCATTGCGCCAGCGCGGCGAGCAGCGGCGGGTGGGTGATGGCGGATTTAATCATAAGGCGATACCTGAATAGGGGGCGGCAGCCGTGCCGCCCGCAGCTGAATTACATGCGGTAGATGCCGCCGTTGATGTCGAGGGTGGCGCCGGAGATGAAGCCGTCGTACTCCGCCGCCAGGAAGGCGATGGCGCGTGCCACGTCGTCCGGCGTGCCTGCGCGGCCCAGCGGGATGGCGCGAACGGTTTCCTCCGCCGATGCTTGGGTGGTGTGGCGATTATGGAAACGGGTGCCGAGGATCAGACCGGGCGCCACCGCATTCACCCGGATGCCGTGCTCGCCCAGCTCCGCCGCCAGCGAGCGCGTCCAGGTGAGCACCGCACCCTTGGTGGCGGAATAGACCAGCGAGCCGGAATGCCCGCCGGCGCGGCCGGCCTGCGAGGCCAGGTTGACGATGCTGGCGCCGTTTGCCGCCTTCAGGAACGGCAGCGCGCTTTGGGTCACGTTCAGCATGGTGGTCATGTTCACGTCGATCACGGTTTGCCAAAAGGCGCGGTCGATCTCGCCCAGCCATTTGCGCCCGACGATGCCGCCGACGTTATTGACCAGAATGTCGATGCCGCCGAGAAACTCGGCGCCGGCCGAAACGCAGCGCAGCGTTTCGTCGGTATCGATGAGATCGGCGTAGCCGTAAGCGGCCTTTTGCCCCAATGAATGGGCCAGCGCCACCAGCGCTTTGGGGCCGCTTTCGTCGCTGTGATAGTGAAAATAGATGTCGCAACCGGCCTTGATCAGCCGCTCCGCAGTCGCGCGGCCGATGCCCTGTTCCGCCCCGGTGATAAAGACCTTTTTGCCCGCAAGATCGCCCATGATTGACTCCTTATTGGTTCGTTAAGCATTGATGACGCCTTCGCGCTGTTTCGCGCAGTAGAAAATGCAGATCAACCCGGTGGCCAGCAGGCACGAGGCCAGGAAAAACAGCCCCGGCGCGCTGTTGCCGGTCAGATCGTTCAATACGCCCACCGCATAAGGCGCGACGAAGCCGCCGATATTGCCGATGCAGCTGACCACCGCCAGCCCGGCGGCCGCGGCCGCGCCGGTGGAAATGTTGGCGGGCATGGATAAAAACGGCGGTACGGCGGTGTAGATGCCGATGGCGGCGATGCACAGGAACGACAGCGCGACGAGCGGATCGTATTTAAAAAACGTTACCGCCCCCATCAGGCCGATAGCGGCGACCACCATGCTGAGGCCGGCGAACAGGCCAAGCTTTTTGGTTTTGCTGGCCCACAGGCTCCACGGGTACACCAGCAGCGCGGCCAGGCCGTAGGGAATGAGTGCCAGCAGGCTGACGCGGAAGATATCGCTGCCGGAGAGGGCGGTAATGATCGACGGCAGCCAGGTGCCAAAGCCATAAATGCCGCACACCATGCCGAAGTTGAGCAGCGCGTAGAGCAGGTATTTCTTGTTTTTAATCCCTTTCAGGAAGTCGCCCAGCGTGATTTTAGAGCCGGATTTGGAGCGGCCGGCGTTGCTCATCAGCCAGGCCTTTTCCTCCACGTTCAGATAGCCGACGTCCTTGGGCGAGTTCTTGATCAGGAACGGGATCAGCAGGCCGATGACGATCGGCGGCAGCCCTTCGAGGATAAACAGCAGCTGCCAGGGGGCGAACCCGAACCAGTCATGCTGAATATTGAGAATAAAGCCGGAAATCGGCGAGCCGACGGCGTTGGACAGCGGCTGGACGATGATGAACATGCCGAGAATTTTGGTGCGGTATTTTTCCGGGAAAAATACCGTGAAGTAATACACCACCGAGGGAAAGAACCCGGCTTCGCACACGCCCAGCATAAAACGGCATATATACAGCTCCAGCGGCGTGCGTACAAAACCGAGCAGGGTCGCGAAGATGCCCCAGGAAATTAATATTCTGGCGAACCAGATGCGCGGGCCGAATTTAATGGTGCCGGCATTGCTGGGTATTTCAAACAGAAAATAGCCGATAAAGAAAATCCCGGAGGCGAAGCCGAAGGCCGAGGCGGTCAGGCCCAGGTTATCCTCCAACGCCTTGGCGGCGTAGGCCATGTTATTGCGATCGAGAAAGGCCAGGAAATACAATAAAATCATGAGGGGGACAATATGCAGCGTCAATTTCCTGATAGCGCTGCGTTCAATATCCTGCGGCTTGCTTATTTTCATTTTGATATTTCCAATGTGGTTAATCGGAATAATAGAGGCCCGGCCCATAACCCTGAGCTGAACGTTAAATAACGGCACGACACTGATTCATTGAGGCGCGGGCATCCCTTAAGCGCGACGGCCTGTTCCTTTGTTTTTGGCTGACACCGATCCGGACGATGCCGCTGCGCATCGCCTGGGTAAGACGCTGTTATTTCAGTTAGCCGGCGGCTTTAACCGAACGCCGGCTGATGACCGTCGGCGGGAAGAGAAACTCACCGGGCGGTGGTGAATCACTGTTGATGCGGCCGATCAGGCGCTCGACCATCAGCTGCGCCATCTCCGCCAGCGGCGGCCTGACGGACGTCAGCCCCGGTTCGGCCAGGCCGGCCAGCGCGATATTGTCGATGCCGATCACCGAGATGTCTGCGGGTACCTGGACGCCGGCGGCGCGCACCCCCACCATCAGCCCGATGCCCAGCGCATCGTTAATCGCCACGATACCGTCCGGGCGCGGCGTCAGCGCGAGTACGCGCGGCGCCAGCGTCAGCCCCAATTCGAACATTTCCGTGTCGCCGTAGGCGCTGTTGGCCTTGCCTTCGATCACCCGTTGGCGTTCGCTCAGGCTGTGCCCCAGCGCACTCAGAAAACCGTCGATCTTGTGGCTGCGCCCGACGGTCAGCGTCGCTTCGGTGGCGAACACAATGTGTCGGCAGCCGCGTTCGAGCAGGTGCTGCGCGGCCAGGCGCCCGGCGGCGACATTGTCCATCGAGACGCTGTCGAACAGCGGGGTATCGATGGCCGCCCGCTCGGGAAACGGATTGTCATAGCTGACGATCTTCATGCCCCGTTCGGCGGCCCGGACAAAATGGGTCTGGCGAACGTCGCTTGCCGCCACGATGATGCCGCGCACGCCATGCAGGAACATATCGTCGATAAACGCGGCCTCTTCCTGTTCCTGGCGGTAGGCGTTGCCGAGCAAGACGCGGTAGCAGTGGGCCCGCGCCGCGCCGTCGACCGCATGCGCCAGCGCCGAAAAGCTCGGGTTGACGATCGACGGCAGCAGCAGGCCGATGATCTTGGCCTGCGGTGCGGGCACCGCCGCCGCCCGGGCCGGCCGATACCCCAGGGTCGCCATCGCTTGTTCGATGCGTTCACGGGTCTGCGCGCTCATCTGGTGGCTGCGGTTGTTCAGCAGGTTCGACACGCTGCTGATGGAGACGCCGGCCAACCGTGCGACATCACGAATATTTGCCATTTGCCGATACCTTGCTGCCTGCCGTTAGCCTGCAATCTATAAGGGAAGCCGGCCGCAGGCAAGCCGTAACCGGGGCGCCGCACGCATGGGATTGCGCATTTGTGAGAGTCGTCAGGCGGCGGCCGGATTGTTTACTAAACAGTAAGGCGGGGCAGGAGGTTAGGCCAAGATCGGGCAAGCGTCCGGCGGTGTCTCGGCGGCCTGCTGGCGGAATTTTCCCGGCGTCAGGCCGAAGTGGCGGGTGAAGGCTTTATGCAGCGCCACTTCCGACGAATAGCCGGCCTGTTCGGCGATACGGCTCAGCGGCAACGCCTGGCGCGCCAGCAGCCGGGCCGCCAGCTGCATGCGGATGGCGGTAAGGGCCTGCAGCGGCGTTTGCTGCGTGACCTGACGAAAGACGCGGGCGAAGTTGGCGCGCGACATATGGGCCCGTTCGCTCAGTTCCACCAGCGTCCAGGGGTGTTGCGGGCGGCGCAGCATCTGTTCAACCACGTTGCCCAACTGCGGATGCAGCAACGCGGCGACCAGATTGCCGCTCTGGTTCGGCTGGGCCAGCCAGGCGCGGATCGCCAGCGCGAACAGCAGCGCCATGGTCTGGCTGACAATGGCGTTGTGCCCCTGGCCCTGTTGGCTGAACTCATCGCTCAGCAGCTGGCCGGTCGCCTGCAATAGCGCCAGCCGCCCCTGCTGGCGGCTGTTGAACAGCAAACATTCCGGCAGGCTCGCCAGCAGTGGCGATGCGCTGTGCGGCAAGATTTGCACGCCGCACAGCAGGTGCGTAGCGCTGTCGGCCCCCTCCGGCAGCAGGCGGTGGGCGGAGTTGTGCGGCAAGAACAGCAGGCTGCCTTGCTCCAGCGGTACCGGGCAGCCGCCGGGGATCTCCAGCCGACAGCTGCCTGCCAGCACCATGTGCCAGCGGATCTGGCTCCACTCCCCGGCGGCATGCGGCGAGCGCCACTCGCCGCTGAAATGGCAATCGCGCGCCACGTAACCGCGCATGTCGTTAAGCATCAACAGTTGGCTGAGCGGATCCATTTTGAGACTCCTGGCTAAGAAGCTGATTGTTTCGGCAATGGGCCGGCGTAATGCGAAGCACTAAGATCGGTTCGATAGTGCAGCGATGCGGAGGGCGTCGCTGCGATGCATGAGTTATCAATGACATGGAGCCGGTAATGAAAATACTATTCTTTCTGAGCAAGGGCGACAAGCTGGGATTAACGCTGATTCGCCTCAGCATCGCCATCGTCTTCTTATGGATTGGCCTGCTCAAATTCATCCCTTACGAAGCGGACAGCATCACGCCGTTCGTCGCCAACAGCCCGCTGATGTCGTTTTTCTATGACATGCCGCAGGACTATCAGGCGCATCTGACGCACGAAGGCGAACTGAACCTCGCCGCGCGCGCCTGGCAGCAGGCCAACAATACCTATGGCTTCTCCAACGGCCTGGGCGTGGTGGAGGTGGCGATCGCGCTGCTGGTGCTGGCCAACCCGTTCTCCAAATGGCTGGGGCTGTTGGGCGGCATGCTCTCCTTTTGCACGCCGCTGGTGACGCTGACCTTTTTAATCACCACCCCGGAGGCCTGGGTGCCGGCGCTGGGCGATGCGCATCACGGCTTCCCTTATCTCTCCGGCGCCGGGCGCCTGGTGCTGAAGGACACGCTGATGCTGGCGGGCGCGGTGATGATCATGGCGGATTCGGCGCGCAGCTTGCTCGAGAAACAGTGGCGGGGGAAGGCCGCATGAGCGTCATGAACCGAGCTGTGGCCGGTAGCCTGATGATGCTGGCCTGTTCTGCAGTGGCGGAGGGGACGCCGGGGCAAGAAACCCGAACGGTAGAGAGCGCCTACGCTTATCAGGAAACGCGTCAGCGCATTATCAGCACGGCCGAGCAGAAGGGCGTGACGCTGTTTGCCGAGTTCGATCACGCCAGGGCGGCGCGTGAGCATCATCTGGCGATGCCGCCCACCACGGTGCTGGTGCTGGGCAACCCGCTGGCGGGCACGCCGCTGATGCTGGCGCGGCCGGCGTTGGCGCTGGATCTGCCGTTCAGGGTGCTGATTGCGCAAGACGAACGGGGCAAAACGCAGGTCAGCTACCACCCGGCGGAAAGTCTGAAGCGGAGCGCCGGGGCCGACGAACGACAGATCGCGGCGCTGAGGCCGCTGGAGCGGTTAGTTGAGGCCGCAATACGCTGATTGACCGGCGATGAACATCACGAGACGAGGCGACACAATGTACGATTATCAAGCGATTATCATCGGTTTTGGCAAGGCCGGCAAAACGCTGGCGGCCTTTCTGGCCGGGCAGGGATGGCGCGTGGCGATGGTGGAGGCGTCGGCGCAGATGTATGGCGGCACCTGCATCAACATCGGCTGCATCCCGACCAAAACGCTGGTGCACGATGCCGAGCTTCACGGGCCGGGCGAACAGGCGTTCAGCCAGGCGATGGCGCGCAAGCGGCAGGTGACCGGCCTGCTGCGGGAGAAAAACTACCAAAACCTGGCGGGGCTTGAACAGGTCACGGTGATCGACGGACGGGCGGAGTTTATCGATCCGCACCGCATCAGCGTGCAGGGCGCCGCGGGAACGCAGGTGCTGAGCGGCGAGCGCATCTTCATCAACACCGGGGCCGTCAGCCGCCGGCCGGCGATCGACGGGTTGGATCGTTCGCAGCGGAGTTACGACAGCACCGGCCTGCTGCAGTTGACGCAGCGGCCCGCGCGGTTGGGCATTATCGGCGGCGGTTATATCGGGCTGGAGTTCGCTTCGATGTTCGCGCAGTTCGGCAGCGCCGTGACGGTATTCGAAGAGGCGGGCGCGTTGCTCGGCCGGGAAGACCGCGATATGGCGCAGGCGATACAGCAAATCCTGAGCGACGCCGGGGTGAGCTTCACGTTTAACGCCGGCGTGAAGCAGGTGCGCGATGTGGAAGGGGGCGTTGAGGTGGTGCATCAGGGCGGCATGCAGTCGTTCGATGCGCTGCTGGTGGCGGCCGGGCGCGCGCCGAACACCGCCGGCTTGCAGCTGGCGCGCGCCGGTGTTGAGACGGATGAGCGCGGCGCCGTGCGGGTGGACGCGCAGCTGCGCAGCAGCGTGCCGCATATCTGGGCGCTGGGGGACGTCAACGGCGGGCCGCAGTTTACCTATATCTCGCTGGACGATTTCCGCATTGTGCGCGACAGCCTGTTCGGCGCGGGTAAACGCAGCACGACCGATCGCGGCGCGGTGCCTTACTCGGTGTTCATCACCCCGAGCTTCTCGCGCATCGGTCTCAGCGAAGATCAGGCCCGGCAGCAGGGGCGCAATATTAAGGTTGCCACGCTGCCGGCGGCGGCGATCCCGCGCGCCCGCGTGCTGGGCGACACGCGCGGCCTGCTGAAGGCGGTGGTCGATGCGCAGACCGGCCAGATCCTCGGCGTGGCGCTGCTGTGCCGCGATGCCCACGAGATGATCAACATCGTCAAAACGGCGATGGACGCCGGGCTGCCCTATACCCGGCTGCGCGATCAGCTGTTCACTCACCCGACCATGAGCGAGTCGCTCAACGACCTGTTTGGGTTGATAGGGTAAAGCGGGGCGAGAGGGGCGGCGCAGATGAGTGAGATCTGCGAAGCACCTCTCGTTTATCGCCCTTCGGGGCGGCGGGTTCTGTACTATTGTTTTCTCTTTGCGGCACGTTCCAGGCCGATGGGGCGCTGGGCGCAACGGAGATCACAGATGAACAAACGGGAATTAGAAAGCGCGATTGTCACCGATTTTTCCAAACGCATGAGCTACGGCGACTACCTGTGCCTGGACTCGTTGCTGGACTGCCAGCACCCGCTCTCCAATCCGCCGCATCATGACGAAATGCTGTTCGTGATACAGCACCAAACCTCCGAACTGTGGATGAAGCTGATGCTGCACGAGCTGCAAGCGGCGGTGCGGCTGGTGCAGCAGGACAAACTCAGCCACTGCTTCAAAATCCTTGCGCGCGTCAAACAGATCCAGCGGCTGCTGTTCGAACAGTGGGCGGTGCTGGAAACGCTGACGCCGTCGGAGTACGTCGAGTTTCGCGACGTGCTGGGTAGCTCGTCGGGCTTCCAGTCGCACCAATACCGCTCGATCGAGTTCCTGCTCGGCAACAAGAATGCGGCGATGCTGGCGGTGTTCAGCAGCGATGCGGAAAAACACGCGGCGCTGAAGGCGATCCTCGAAGCGCCGAGCCTGTACGACGAATACTTGCTGTACCTGGCGCGCCACGTCCTGCCGATCCCGCAGGAGTGCCTCGAGCGCGACTGGACGCAGCCCTACCAGCGCAACCCGGATCTGCTGCCGGCGTTCAAAGTGATCTACGACAACCCGCAAACCTACTGGGAAGCCTATGAAATGGCGGAGAAGCTGGTGGATATCGAAGAGAGCTTCCACCTGTGGCGCTTCCGCCATATGAAAACGGTGGAGCGGATCATCGGCTTCAAGTCGGGCACCGGCGGTTCCAGCGGCGTCAGCTTCCTGAAAAAGGCGTTGGATCTGACCTTTTTCCCCGAGCTGCTGGACGTGCGCACCGAAATCGGCGCCTGAAATAACGAGAGAGGATAAGGGCGATGAGCGTGAGGATTATCGATAAAGCAGCGGAGAAGGTGGCGGGAGTGAGAGTCGTGGGGCCGTATCCGCAGACGATCCCGCAGGGCTCGCAGCAACTGCTGGCATGGCGGCAGCGCCACGGCGTGCCGTTCGGCAAATGGCTGGTGCTGTATTGGGACGATCCGGCGGAAGTGGCGCCGGAAAAGCTGCGCGCCGACGTGGTGATGAGCGTCGCGGACGATTTCGCGCTGCCGGTGGGCAGCGAGGGCGTTACCGTGCAGACGCTGCCCGCCGGGCAGTATGCGGTCTACCACGTGCGCATCAGCGATGGCGACTTCGAGCGGGTGTGGGGCGAGTTCTACCAGAAGCTGCTGCCGGCCAGCGGCTACCAGCCGGTTGAGGGGGTGAGCTACGAACACTATCTCAACGACTGCGAAGCCGACGGCTATTTCGACCTCGATATTTACCAGACGGTGAAGAAGTGGTGAGACGGCGCGGTAGCGTATCAAAAGGCTCTTTGGGAGCCTTTTGATAGGGTATTTAAAGATTCATTTAAAAGAGGAACAGTCATAAGATAATTATTCCATGTCTATATCATAGAATGTATATTTAAGGTTTTTTATAAAATCTATTATTTGCAGTAAGCGAACGTCTATCTTTTGATATGCCAAACAATCCTTCTCTAACTGGTTTATTATGGATAAACATCTTTCATCTTGCTCGTCCATGGCATCATAAAAATCTTGGTTGCACAAATCTAGCATTCTTAAGAATAACGAATCGGAAATTGTCTCATCTGATGGTGGTGTTCCCCCGGGGATATGATGGGTCGCACTGAGCAATAAAAAACCATGATACGAAAAATCACAGCCCAACAAGAAATAAAGACCCTCTTTGATTGGTGCCTTATAAACGATGGCCGATGTATCCGATGCGACAATTAAAATGTTCTCTTTGGATTGGAAAACTGTTTCGTCTTGAATAGTGACGTGAGATACGAAGCTATCGATACATTCTGATAATTTTATTTCTCGTAATGAGTCAACATCAAGGGCATGACGCTCGCTTGATGCTTTAAAAAAAGAAGGAACGCTCAACAACAAAAAAGAAAGCTCGTTTGTTTTCTTGTTGATTAAAAACCAGTCAAGGGAGTCCATTTCACTAAAATTACTGCTTCCAAAGAAATTACTGATATCATTTTCTAACTCATAGATATCACTGTACTGGCTTTTCATTGATATATTAAAGTTGGCGATATCCCAGGAAATATTCATCATCTGTTACCTCAGAGTGTTATAAAGATTTCAGTGGGATCGCCTCTAAGAGAGCGCTAGTGAAAAATGAAACCCAGCAACTTTATCTTATATCTTGCTGGTTGTGACTCACCCGTCGCCGTGATTATTGTTATTCTGTTTTTGTGCATTTCCGACTCTACTTTCTGAATGTAGATATCCAGATTTTCATTTTTATATGAAGGTATTGGGTCATATGGGTACTCTATGACTTTTATCCCGCTTATTTTTTCTGCGATCGCCTTCCTGATGTTTTCATCTATATCCCATATGGGTATCGCAGAGCTGTTATCATAAAGTACTTTTTCGTTAGAGTTAGGGATGGATACTTCTTTTTTAAATAAACGAAACTGCTCTTCGTTACCATCAAATAGTTGCTTATCTTTCTTCACGCTAAAGTATTTTTCGCTCATAATTCCTCAAATTGGCCGGATTCGGCCTTCTGCAAGAAGTTGACTGATGGATTTGGACAGTTCAAATTGTGTTCCTCCACCAGCTTGGTTAAACCACGGTATAGCAGGCCCCATATCTGCTTGGATTGGTTTAACCACCTCGTATACTCGATACGGTTTTTCCAGAGTATCTAACGGTAATGCCCGGCTGCCAAAAGAGGCTCCAGCAGGAGAGACAAAGGTACCTCGGTCGTTGAATACGCCATTATTTGTCCAGCCACCGTATCTATCAATTTTTGCTCCAGGCATAAGAGTAGTAGGAGTTGCTTGTACAAAACCTCTATTGGGAGGCCATGAGCCATGCCCCATGAATTTTTCTAAGGCCGCCCAATCTTGTTTTTTCCACAGATTATAAGCTTTAGATGCCTGGCTTCTGGATGCAAAAACACCTTTCGACTTCGATTGAAAATTATTCCAGGAATTGCCGCAACTCAACCCCAACGGATCCACCCAACCCAGCGGATTCGGCGCGTATTGGTACAGGTTGATCCCGCCGGCCAAACCTATCGGATCGTGCTGGGTAAATCTGCCGATATCCGGATCGTAATAGCGGAACAAATTGTAGTGCAATCCCGTTTCCCGATCCAGGTATTGACCATGCAGGCGCAGGTTTTGGGAGTAATCCAGATCTTGCTGATTTCCCTCATACTTTATGCGGCCCCAGGCGCTGCTGTGGCTCTGCCAGCGCAGCGTTCCGTCGCTGTCGGTCAGGCTTTCCGGTTCGCCGTTCGGCGCCGTGTGGAAGTAAAATACCTGGGCCGGCGCGTGGCCGTCGATGCGCGCCAAAGGTTCATAGCTGCCCTGATCGGCATAGACATAGGTGAGGGGCATGCCGTCGCGAGTTTCCTGCAGCAGCCGGAAACCTTCCCACAAAAACGTGGTGGTTTGGCATTTGCCGGCCGGTTGGCGCAGATCCTGACTTTGCTGCCACACCCGCTTTTGCGTGCGCCGCCCGAGCGGATCATAGTGGAAATGCACATGCTGCTGGGCTTCGCTGCGATGCTGGCTGTAGCGCACCACCTCGCAGAGGCGATGATCGGCGTCGTAGAGATATTGCCAACGGTAGTGGCCTTTGCGTTTTTCCACCGTGCGGCCAAAGACATCGTACCGGTAATCAATTCCCTGATAATGCAGTACGCGGTTGTGCCGCTGGCGGAATTGCCCCTCATCCAGCAGGTTGGATGCCGGATCGTACCGGTAGCGCTCGGTATCCGGCAGCGTGCCGTCCCGGCTCAGCAATCGACCGGTGGCATCGTACTGATAACGCTGGTAGGAGAACGGGTTGGCGTTGTGTTCTTCGCGCGTCAGGTTGTTTTGATAGTCGTAAGACCACTGGCGCGAGCTGCTGGCCGGCGCCGGGCGCTGGCGGTTGTCATTGAAGATCTCCCGCCGGTCTTTGCGCCCCAGCCGATCATAATGCACTCGGCTGGTCAGGCGACCCTGCGTACGGCTCAGTTCGCGGTGCAGATTGTCGCGCTCGAACTCGCTGAGGGTGATATCGTCCAGCGCCAGCTGCAGCAGGTGGCCGCTGCCGTAGTACAGTGCGCGCAGCGTGCGTCCGTCGGGCAAGGTGGTTTGCGTGCGGTTACCCATCGGATCGTAATCATAGCGTAGCGTACCGTTGGCACCTTGCTCACGGGTCACCCGCCCCAGCAAGTCATAATCAAAACTGACCTCGTTCTGAGCCGCTGTCGGCTCGTCATGCCAAGCGTTGCCGCGGTAGCTGGCGGCATGCAGCAGTTGGCCGAGCGGACTGTAGCGGTAGCGGGTTTCTCCATCGGGCGTCTGTTTGCTCACCAGTTGGCCGGCGCCGTCATGGCTGAAATAGTGCGAGAAGGCGGCGGAGGTATTGGCGGCGAAGCGGCGCTCGACGACCCGGCGGCATTCGTCGTAACGATAGCGGGTGCTGACGCCGTCCAACCCGATTTCTTCCTGCAACAGGTTGCAGGCCGTCCAATGGAACAGGTAGCTTTCCGCATTCTCGTTGCACAGCGCCGTTAATCGGCCGCGGGCGTCGTAGTGGCGCACCACTTCGCCATCGAGCGGATTGCGCGTGGCCAGCAGGCGGCCGGCTGCGTCATAGCGATAATGTGTCAAGCGCCCATCGGCCCCCTGATAGCGATCCAGCTGGCCCTGCGCGTTCCAGCTCAGCGTCTCCTGCCAGCCCTCGGCGCGCTGCAGCTGTGTCAGGCGGCCGGCGGCATCGTAGCGGTAATGAACGCGTTCGCCGGAGGCGTCGGTCACCTCGCGGAGCCAGCCTTGAGCCGTATATTTGTAGAGGGTTTGTTTGCCGGAGCAATCGCGGGCGCGCAATAATTGCCCGTGCTCATCATAAGCGAAATGGCTGATGCCGCCGTTGGCGTCGACGGCTTGCACCACCTGACCATAGCCATCGCGCAGGTAGCGCTGGCTATGGCCGAGCGCACCGATCTCGGCAATCAAGGCATGGCGCTCGTCGTAGTAGAAATGCTGCGTGGCGCCGTTGGGCTCCTTGACGCTGATCGGCAGCGCGCGCTGTGGTAGCCAACCGGTGAGGCGGATATGGCCGAGCGGATCTTCTTCCTCGACCAGATTGCCGACTTCATCGTAGCGGAAATGCCAGCCGTGGCCGAGCGGATCGCGCGTGGCGATCAGCATGTCCTCGTCATTCCATTGGTAATGCCAGACCTCACCACGCTCGTCGGTATATTCGACGATCAGCCGTTGGGCGTTCCAGCGGTGCTGGTGCCGCAAGCCGTCGTACTCGGTGACCGTCGTTAACCCGGCGGCCAAATCGTAGTCGATTGTACAGCCGCCGCCGGCGCTGTCGCGGTGTTCCACCACGCGCCAGTCGTCGAACATCGCCCATCGATACTCGAAGCTGGGCCCACCGGCCTGTTGGTGGCGGGTCAACAGATGTTGGGCGTTATAGTGAAATTCACGCGTGACCAAGCCGCCGGCGTCGATCACCTGATGCAGATTGCCGCCGTCGTCATAACGGTAGCGCACGCGTGGTTCGTCGTTATGCCGCAAGGCGGTGACGCGATCGTCAAAGCGCGGATCGCCGTATTCCAGCCGCAATGTCATGGCGCCGGCGCTGTCGACGATGCGGCTCAGGCGCTGTCGTTCGTCGTAGTTCAGCAGCAGCGCGTTATCGTACTCATCGCTCAACGACACCAGCCGCAGGCGGGAAGGGTTCTGCGGCAGCGGCACGAACAGCCGCCAGACGCTGCCGTCGGTGTCGGCGATCAGCAGCTGTCCCTCTTCACCGCGGCGGAACATCAGCCCTTCACCGGCGCTGAAGCTCGGCTGGTTCACCTCAGGCAGCGGGAAGCGTAGCTCACGACCGGTTTCATCATGCAGGCAACACTCAACGCCGCCGTCCCGGTCGCCAAGATCGACCCAGGTTTCAAAAGGCGTGCGCCAGCCGTGGCCAAACAGTCCCTGATAGTCATTGCGGCTGTTGTAATTGCGCTGCCAGACCAGCGGAAAGCGTGCCGGCAGCAACAGGTCCAGATCTTCTTCGCCGTTCAACACCTTGGCGCCGGTGGCGGCATGCACCGGGTTAAAGGCGGCGTGGATCGCTTCACCGAGGGCGTTAACGCCCGCCGCCGCCAGCCCGCCGCCGATCATGCAAGGCAGGTTCTTAACCAGTTTGGCCGGATTACCGAGCAGCAGCGGCAGTACGGTCAACGCTAAACCGATACCCGGCAGCTTGCCGCTCTTGATGTCGCGTACCACCACCGCTCCGCCGCCGATCTGCACATTTTTGGAGGCGTCGGTCGAGACTTTCGCCTCGCAGGTTGAACGGTCATTACTGCGTACGGCCGGTTGGCCGTTGATAAATACTTTACTGGAGCCTTCCGCCAGGTATTGCGGAAGCGGATGTTTGTCACAGCTGATTTTATCTTCTTCCAGCGGTTGGCTGGGCTGGCTGGGGCCGGCGACGCTGGGCTGCCACAGCTGCGAGAGGATATTACCGCCGGTGGCCAGCAGCTCGGCGCCATAATCCCAGAAGCTTTGTGGCGGCTGTGGCGCCGGTAACGCTTTGATCTCTGCGGGCGTGAGTAAGCGACCGGCGGCGCGTGCCGCCGGTTTGGCGTTGGTGAAGACATTGGGGGAACCCGTGAGAATGACGCCGGAGACGGAAGGCGGGAAGAGCCAGTTGGCCACGGCGTCGCAGCCGTTGCTGATATGTTCCCCGACGCCGGTCAGGCTGGTGGCAAAACCGACGATCAGCCCGGCGCCAACGCAACCGGAGGCCGCCGTCGCCGCTGCGCCGAGCACCGCCACCCCTGCCAATGCCGGCGCTGCGGCTGCCGCGGCGGCGGACACGGCGGCGGTCGCCACCGCATACACCGCGACTTCGGCGACGGCGCTGGCGATGTCCGCCAACGCGCTGGTGTGGATCAGTTCGTCATCCTTTCTTGCTGCCCAGATCTCAGCCATGGCTATTGTTCACTGTGTTCAAGACCAGCGACGCTTTCACCTGCTGCCAGTGAGCGTCATCCTCGGGGGTGAAGGGGCGCATGGCGGCATAGGTGACGATCAGTAACGTCTGGCTCTCGTCCGGCTGCACCGCCAACTGATGCTGATGATGGTGGTGTCCGGCGCGGATAAAGAGACTGGTGACTTCAATCGCCTTGAGATGGCCCTGCGGCCCGGCGCTGATGCGCCGGCGCGGCGACTGTTGCAAATCGCTGATCTGTGGCAGCAGAGCTTGCCACTGCTTCTCGAATTCGTCCTCCAGCGTGGCACCTTGCGGAATGATGCCGCGGGTGATGACCAGCGAGGCGCCGGTTTGCGGGTTTTTGAGAATATTGACCGTGCAGTCCTGCCAGGCGATGGCGGGGAGGGTGAAATAGCCTTCCTGGAAAAGGTAATCCATGGATGTCCTTGCAAGTAATCAGGGGGAAAGGGCGCGGCGCAGGGCCGCGTCGGCATCAGGATTTCGGGAACAGCTGATCGACGGCGCTCTGGATCGCCGCCTGATGGCCGCCGCCCGGTGCGGCGGTGCGTGCGGCGCCGCCGGGCTGGTTGAGATCCAGCTGGCCGCCGGTATTGATCTCTCCGTCCTCTTTCACCGTGATATTGAAGCTGGTGCCGGTGATGTTGATTTGGCCGTTCGCCAGCAGCTCGATCACGCTTTCGCCGCACTCCAGCCGCAGCGATTCGCCGGAGCCGAGGGTAAAGGCGTTGACCACGGCGTCGCTGCGCGTTTTGCCGGTCAGCGCGGAGGCATCGCCTTTGACGCCGGTGGCCTGATTGAGCACCACCCGTTTGATCTGGTTGCCGCCCACCAGATGGGTGTGGTCGTTATCGATGGTGTGGCTCTCATCGTTTTTGACCTGGGTGTCCATGTTGCGTTCCGCCTGGATCCACACCTGTTCGGCGCCGGCCTTGTCTTCGAAGCGCAGGGCGTTGGCGTTGTCGGCGGTGCCGTCCTTGGTGCGGCTCATAAAGCCCATTTGGGTGGCGGCGGCCGGCAGCGCCCACGGCGGCATGCTGGCTTCGTTATAGACGCGCCCGGTGACGATCGGCCGATCCGGATCGCCGTTGATAAAGTCCACCACCACTTCGTCGTTGACACGCGGGATCTGCACGCCGCCGTAGCCCTGGCCGGCCCAGGCGCTGGAGACGCGCACCCAGCAGGAGCTGCCGTCGTCCTTCGGCCCGAAGCGGTCCCAGTGGAATTTCACCTTGATGCGGCCGTATTTGTCGGTCCAAATTGATTCGCCGGCCGGGCCGACCACCCGGGCGGTCTGCGGCCCGTGGGTTTTCGGCCAGGTGGCCTGCTGCGGCGGGTGCCAGGGCACGTTCGCCGGCAGCACGATGAAGTCGATACGGTGTTCGCTGCTTTGATCGTCGCCGCTGGCATAGCGGTTCTCTTTTAAATGGTAGTTGGCCTGCAGCGTCAGGTACTCGCGGTTGTCGTCGGCGTGCGGGGCGTTATACAGCGTAAAGGTGCTGCCGGGAGCGATGCCCAACGCGGTGGCGGTGCCCCGGATCTGCTGATGCTCGGCCTGCCAGGCCTCCTGGCGCACGCGGGCGTAAAACTCCCCCTGTTGATGTTCGGTGTAGCGGCCCGGCCAGTCGTAGACGTCGATCTGCCCCGGCGTCGGCGAGACCGGGTTTTGCCGCGCCTGGAACAGCCAGGCGTTCGGCTTGCGGAAATCGTAGTCGTCCAGGCTGTAGATGCCCGGTGTGACGCGATCGGACAACGTCCACTGGCTGATGCCTTCCTCGCTGGTGCTGCCGCCGGACGGCGTCAGGTGATAGGGGATCATCTCGTAGCCGGGATAGGGCTGGTGGTGGTGGGGCGCATCCCCGAGCACCAGCGTGTGTTTGCCCATCTCGTGTTTGAAATAGTAATAGATGCCCTCCAGCTCCATCAGGCGGCTGATGAAGTTGAAGCTGCTTTCGTTGTACTGCACGCAGTAGCCCCACAGGCGATAGTCGCCGGTCAGCTGATCTTCCAGCTGCACGTTGTGCTCCGCCAGCAGGGTCTTGACGATCTGCGGTACCGTCTGTTCCTGGAAGATGCGGAAGTTGCGGTCCTTGGTCATCGGCCACAGATCCGGCTGCACGTGCAGGTTATACAGCGCGTAGCGGGTGCCGCCGATCTCTTCGCTGCTGACGGCGATGGCGGTGATCTTGCCGTTCAGGTAGCGCGGGGCGCTGAGAAAGCCCTGGGTCGGGATCTCCAGCGTCAGCGGTTGGCCGAGCAGCGCTTTGCGATCGAGCCGCGCGTCGGTGCTCAGCAATTCAATAGAGAAGTTGAAAGGGGTGGAAAGCGCTTCGATGCCGTCCAGTGAGCGGAACAGCAGCTGCTCCTGGCCCAGCGGCGTGTGCGCAATAATGCGATCCAACATGAGGACGTCCTCTGTGATTGACGTCTTGCCCTGCATACCCCGGCGTTGCAGCGGCCTTGCCGCGCGGCCAATGAGGGTGGGCAGTGGTGCGTCAGTCTCATGAAATAGGGGAAACCCCGCCGCGACGGGGCTTCAGAACGGAATTAACCGGCGCTGGCCGGATTGACCAGCCAGGTGCCGGCGGTGTCGATGCTGAGTTGCTGCTGGCGACGCCGATCGTTGTGACGGATCTCCAACTGATAACGGCCCGGCGCCAGATTCAGGCTGGCGAAGCCGTTTTCGCCCGGCGTCACCTGCTGCGGCTTGCCGTCGAGGCTGACCTGTTCGCCCGGCTGCAGTTTGAAATACACCAGCGCCACTGGCTGCGGTGGCGGCGCCGCCTTTTCAGGTTCCACCGGCGCAGATGGCGCGGTTTGCGGCGCGCTCGGCTGCTCCGTCAGGGTTTTCTGCGCCGGTGACGCCTCGGTGTTTTGCGCTACGGCCTGGGCATCGTCCTTGCCGCCGCTCAGCCAGGCGACGGTGCCAATCACCAGCAGCGCTGCGACGCCGGCACCGGCCATCATCGGCCGCGAGAATTGGGTGCTGCGCGCGGTAACGGCGCCGGCGGCTGCGGCGGCGGCAGCCGGGTTGGCGGCCACCAGCAGGTTCTCCGGCGCGGCGGCCGGGGTGCTGATGATTTCGTTCTCATCGGCGATCGGCAGATGCAACAGCTCGGCCATTTCATCGATGGTCTGCGGCCGGTCTTCCGGCTTCAGCGCCAGCGCGCGGTCGACGGTGCGCAGCAGCTCCGGCGAGTAGCCGGCGGGGCGGCGCTCGGCCAGCGGTTGATAGCTGTCTTCGATGCTGCGCACCACGCTGACCGGCGGCGGCGAACCGACGATCAGCGTATGCAGCACGGCGCCCAGCGCGTAGATATCGGTCCAGGGCCCCTGTTCGCCGTCGCTGTTCTCGGTGTACTGCTCGATCGGCGCGAAGCCTGGCTTCAGCATGATCTCCGTTTCGTCCGACAGGTTGCCGATCTCTTTGCGCGCCGATCCAAAGTCCAGCAGCACCGGCAGCTGGCTCTCCTGGATCTGGATGTTATCCAGCGAGATGTCGCGGTGCAGGTAGCCTTCCTGATGGATGGTGTTGATGGCGCTGAACAGCGGCGGCAGCAGCCGCCGGATCCACGCTTCGTCGATTTTCTCCGGCTGCTGCGCCTGCAGGTTCTTCAGCGTGGTGCCGCTGTAGAACTGGGTGCCCATGTAGGCGGTGCCGTTCTCTTCCCAGAAGCGCAGCACGTGCAGCAGGCCGGGGTGCGAGAAGCGGGCCAGCAGGCGCGCCTCCTGAATAAAGCTGTTCAGCCCGGCCTGGAAGGTTTTGCCGAAGCGCTCGCCGCGCAGCCCGATGCTGAGATCGTCGTTGCGTTTCGCCAGCGAGGTCGGCATGTACTCCTTGATGGCGATGGTGCGTTCCAGTTGATGATCGTAGGCGCGGTAGACGATGCCGAAGCCGCCTTCGCCGATCGCTTCCTGGATCTCGAATTCGTTGAATCGATAGCCGCTTGGCAGGCTGTTCGAATTCGGTTTGGTTATCCCGGTTCCCGACATAGTGATGACTCTCTGTGTTCAAAAGGCCGCCGTCTCGGCGGCCGTGGCGTTATGCCTGAAATTGACAAATGAATTCGTGGTTCTGCAGCGCGATATGCAGCTGGCGATAGCGCTGGTCGTTGGCGCTGCCGGTCAGCAGGGTGTGGCTGATCTGCGGCAGCAGGGTGTTGGTCAGGATGGCGTCGACCATGCGGCCGCCGGACTCTACCTCGGTGCAGCGGCTGACGATCTGCTCGATGACCGCGTCGTCGAAGGTGCAGACGATGTCGTGATTCTCCGCCAGGCGACGCTGGATGCGCCCCAGCTGCAGGCGCACGATGTTGCCCAGCGTGGCGTCGGTCAGCGGGTAATACGGCACCACCAGCAGGCGGCCGAGCAGCGCCGCCGGGAATACCGACAACAGCGGCTGGCGCAGCGCGCCGCTCAGCGCCTCCGGCTCCGGCAGCAGCTCCGGATCGCTGCACAGCCCGGCGATCAGATCGGTGCCGACGTTGGAGGTCAGGATGATGATGGTGTTGCGGAAATCGATATGGCGACCTTCGCCGTCCTCCATCCAGCCCTTGTCGAACACCTGGAAGAAGATTTCATGCACGTCCGGGTGCGCCTTCTCGATTTCGTCCAACAGCACCACGCTGTAAGGACGGCGGCGCACCGCCTCGGTCAGCACGCCGCCTTCGCCGTAGCCGACATAGCCGGGAGGCGCGCCTTTCAGCGTCGAAACGGTGTGCGACTCCTGGAATTCGCTCATGTTGATGGTGATGACGTTCTGCTCGCCGCCGTACAGGGTTTCCGCCAGTGCCAGCGCGGTTTCGGTCTTGCCGACGCCGGATGGCCCAGCCAGCAGGAACACCCCGACCGGCTTGTTCGGATCGTCCAGGCGCGCCCGCGAAGTGCGCACCCGGCGGGCGATCAGATCCAGCGCATGGCGTTGGCCGATCACGCGCTGGTTCAGGGTGTCGGAGAGTTGCAGCACCGCCTCAATCTCGTTTTTCACCATGCGCCCCAGCGGGATGCCGGTCCAGTCGGCCACTACCGCCGCCACGATATTGGCGTCGACGGCGGCGAAGATCAGCGGCGCTTCACCTTGCAGCGCGCTTAACTGCTGCTGCAGTTCGCCCAACTGGGCGCGCAGCGCGTCGGCGTCAGGGCGCGCCTGCGTCTCTTCTTCAGTAGACTCTTCTTCCTGCCGGTGCAGCTGGGCGCGCAGTGTGATGATCTCTTGGATCAGCGCCAGCTCCTGCTGCCAGCGGTCGGTCAACTGTTCCAACTCCTGGCGCAGCGCGGTCAGCTGGGCTTCAATCTCCTGCGGGCGCAGGGGATCGCCGATGCCCACCTTGGCCTCGCGACGTGCGATATCCCACTCTATCTGCAGCGCATCGATGCGGTGGCGGCAGTCTTCGACCTGGGCAGGCTCGGCGTGTTGGCTGACCGCCACGCGCGCGCAAGCGGTATCCAGCAGCGCCACCGCTTTGTCCGGCAACTGGCGGGCAGGAATATAGCGATGCGACAGCCGCACCGCGGCGTCTACCGCTTCATCCAGCAGCAGCACGCGGTGGTGTTGTTCCAGCGGGCTGACGGTGCTGCGCAGCATCAGCAGCGCTTTGTCTTCGCTCGGCTCGTGTACCTGCACCACCTGGAAACGGCGGGTGAGCGCCGGATCCTTCTCGATGTATTTCTTGTATTCCGACCAGGTGGTGGCGCCGAGGGTGCGCAGCTGGCCGCGCGCCAGCGCCGGTTTCAGCAGGTTGGCGGCGTCGCCGGTGCCCTGGGCGCCGCCGGCGCCGATCAGGGTGTGAATTTCGTCGATAAACAGGATGAGCGGCGTCGGGCTGGACTGCACTTCGTCGATCACCGCCTGCAACCGTTTTTCAAACTCGCCTTTGACGCCGGCGCCGGCCTGCAGCATGCCGATGTCCAGCAGGCACAGCTTCACGTCGCGCAGCTGCGGCGGCACGTCGCCGGCCACGATGCGCAGCGCCAGGCCTTCCACCACCGCGGTTTTCCCGACGCCGGCCTCGCCGGTCAGCAGCGGGTTGTTCTGGCGGCGGCGCATCAGGATATCGATGATTTGCCGGATCTCTTCATCGCGGCCGGCCACTGGATCGATCTCGCCGTTGCGCGCTCTGGCGGTCAGGTCCTGGGCATACTGCGCCAGCACGCTTTCACCGCTGCGCGGCGCGCCGGATACGTTCTCGGCGTTGCTTTCCGCCAGCGCATCCTGGGCGTTTTCCGCCGAGTGAGCGGTGATGGCGGCGAACTGCTCCATCAACAGATCGGCGTTGATGCGCTCGAACTGCGGGGAAATGGCCTTCAGCAGATGGCGCAGGCTGTAGGTTTTCAGGATGCCGAGCAGCAGGTGGCCGCCGCGGATGCGCGCCGCGCCGAATTTCAATGAGCCATAGACCCAGGCGCGTTCTACCGCGCTGTCGATGTGCTCGGACAGATCGGAGATGGCGCTGGCGCCGCGCGGCAGGCGATCGAGCGCCTCGACGATGTCGCGCGCCAACTGCGCCTCGTCCAGCGCGAAGTGGCGGACGATCTGTTGCAGATCGCCGTCCGGCGATTGCATCAGCTGATGTAGCCAGTGCGCCAGTTCGACGTAGGGGTTACCGCGCAGCTTGCAAAACGCCGTCGCACTTTCCAGAGAGGTGAATAACAGGCTATCCAGTTTGCCAAATAATACCGAGCGGCTGATTTCAGACATGGTTTTCCTCAGGTCTCAGAGTGGCCTGGCGCCGCAGGGCGCCGGCCGAAATAGGGTCAGAACGGATTTTCCAGCGGTTCAGGGCTGAAGATCAGATCGTCGAGATCGCGTTGCCGCCGAGCGTCGGCCAGCCAGCTGCTCAGGCCCAGTCGTTGCGCGCCGCCGAGCTGGAGGCCGTGCGCCTGCTCCTTCGCCAGGATCAGGCGGACTTCCCAGACGAACTCGATGCCCAGGTATTGGCGCACCCAGTCGCGCAGCTGCCGGCACAGGTCGGCGCCCGGCAGGAAGCGGTCATAGTCCCGCTGCGGCATCGGCCCCAGCTCGATGCGGAATTTGTGCTGAATATCGCGCACCGCGATGCCGAGAAAGGCCGACTCGCCGAGCCGCGGCGCACCGCGCCCGGCCTTGAGCCGAGCTTGCTCGCGCGGCTCCACCCGCAGCCAGTGCGGCACGTTTTCGACGATGCGCACCGGCACCTTGAAATACTGCTGCAAAATCTTGCTCAGGCCTTCCGGATCGCGGCTGTGGCGAATCAGATGACCGGCCATAAAATGTTTGGCGTGGGCGTTGATGCTGTCGCGTTCCTGCTGCGCCGGCTGGCCGATGCCGATCAGGCTCGACAGGTACTCGTCGAAGCGTCGGTTGTCTGGACGATCCAGCGACACCGTCGGCTGCGCATCGGCCCAGGCGCGGTAAAACAGCAGCGTGAGCCGGTGATGGAACAGGTTGGTGAACGCCAGCAGGGTGGTGTCCTGATGGTGGTACACCCGTTCGCGCACGTATTCGGTCAGGTGTAGCGGCAGCGGCCCGTTGGGGCCGAACAGACCGAAGCTGAAGATCGAGACGTCGTGCAGCGTGCTGTTGGCGCGCGGCGCCACCTGCGCCAGCGTGGAGGGCGCGAACGACAGCGACGGCTCCTGGCCCAGGCGCAGCATCTCGTGGCGCGGCAGCGGCGCGCGCCCCAGCAGGTAGGGTTGACCGCCCTGGGCGTCGATGCGGCGCAGCAGCTGAAACAGATCGTGCTGGTAAGGCGCGCTGCGCAACCGCGGCCAGAAGTCGTCCGGCAGGCGATACAGCGCGTTGATCTGCGGCGGCGCCAGTTCGGTGGCAATCATCTCCGCGTTCATATCAGCGTCCTTTTGCCCATGCGCGCCTGCCAGTGGGCGATTTCGCCGCGCTGCTGACTGGAGAGCGTCATCTCGGTGAAGGTGTTCATCGCCACCAGGCGCGAGAACAGGCGCTCCAGCACGCTGCCGAGCAGATAGGGGCTGTTGCCGGAGAACGCCTGCTCATCGACCGTCAGATCGATGGCGATGCCGCGCGCGAACACGATGGGGCCCGGCTCCGGCACTCGCCGGTAGACCGGCCGCAGGTTGCAGTGGCGCACGCCCTGGATCTGTTTGGCGATCGCCGGTTCGCTCAGGTTGCCGTACAGCCCCAGCAACTGGCGCAGGCTGGCGGCGCCCTGTTCCGGATCGCCGTCCATCATGCTGAGGTAGTTCAGCTGCAGCTGGCTGATCAACCGCCAGGTGATCATCCCTTCGGCCAGCGCCGGGCGCGGCGGAGTGGGGCCTTTGCGCAGAGAGACCTGTTTGATCGGGATCGAGTCGGGCATCACGAAGTTGCCCTGATCCTGTTGCAGCAGCATCAACGGCAGGTCGCGGCTGGTGCACAATACGTCGGCGGTGAGGTATTTCAGATCGCTGTGCCACGGCGATTGCCGCTCGTCCACCAGCGACACGAACACTTCCGAACCGGCATAGCCGGTGCGGGTGCCGTAGCGGCGGGCGTGCTCCGACAGCGTGCGCTGTTCGCGCCGCAGCGAGAAGTAGGCGCCATAGTTGCCGTCGTCCGCGCTCAGGGTGCTGTAAAACGGCCGAAACTCTTGCTCGTAGCGTTTTTCGCTGGCGCTGCCGCCGAGCCGCTGCACCGAGAACACTTCGTAATCCAGCGGCCGGATATTGTCGACCACCAGATGGTATTCGTGGTTTTTTTCGTTGATCGCGATGCGTTCGGCGACCTTCGGAAACAGGTTGATCACCGGCGTGCAGTGCAGCGCCAAATGGGCGGCGTCGACCACCCGTTCCAGCGCGGCATCGTGCCGATCCAGCAGCACCACGATCTCGAACTGGCGCAGCGCCTTTTTCCCTTCGCGCACGCTTTGCAGCAGCGGGCGCAGGCCGTTGACGCTGAAGAACTGGAAGCGCGCCGGGAAGGCGAAGTACTCCTGCAGCAGCCGGTAGCCTTCGAAGTTGCGCAGGTCGTTGGGCAGCAGCGCCTGTTCGGCGGCGAAGCCCTCCTGCCGCAGCCCGTCCAGCGCCAGCGCGCGCCGCTGCGGCTGCGCCTCCACCGTTTGGCAGACAAGCCCGACGCTGTGCTGCATCAGCAGTTCCAGCAGCTGCTGCGCCTGTATGTCCGGCCCGGCCAGGTAAAACATCAACTGGTCCAGCTGCAGGTTGTTGAGCGTCACGCTTTCGTAGCACTCGAGGCGAATGCGCAGCGCGCTGACGCAGCCGCTGTGCTGCAGCCCCAGCGAGGCCAGCGGAATATCGGCCGGAATGCCGCCCAGCTCGACGCCGGCGATGCGCACCGGCTGCAGCGTGACGTCATGCGCCGTGGTGTAGCTGCAGGTGATGCCGCTTTTCTTCAGCGTCTGGCTGTCCATCATGGTGCCGCGCGGCACCACGAAGCCGTTGCTGATGTCGCCTTTGCTGCTGTCCGGCTGCAGCTCGGCGATCGCCATCGACGGCGTCGGCGACAGGTAGTTGGGGTAGATGATCTCCAGCAAGCGCTGAGAAAAGCGCGGGAACTCGGCGTCCATTTTCAGCTGCACGCGCGAGGTGAGGAAGGCGAAGCCCTCCATCAGACGCTCGATATAGGGATCCGCCACGTCGATGCCGCGCATGCCGAGACGGCCCGCGACCTTCGGGTACTGTTCGGCGAACTCGGCGCCCATCTCACGCAGATAGGCCAGCTCGCGGTTGTAATAATCTAAAAGTTTACTGTCCATCGCCTTACCCTATGTCTTTCAGATCGAAGTGGCCGTTTTCCAGATCCACGTCGGTACGGAACAGAAACTCCAGCGGATAGGGCACGCACCACAGGCGGCCCTTGATTTCGATCGACAGCACGTTGTGCAGCTCCAGCGAGCCGGTGTCCGAGATGCAGCGCACCTGCAGCCCCTCGGGCAAAATGCGCGGTTCGAAATGAAGAATGGACTCGGTCAGCGCGCGCTGAATGTCGAGCCATTCGATGTCCGACATGCGCTTGCCCGCCAGCGAGGCGATGCCGTAATTCAGGGTGGAGCGCCGCACCTGCGGAAAATCGCCCAGATCCAGATTGGATTCGCTGTTGACGCAGTTGAACAGCCACTGCAGATCGCGCAGCACCCGGCGGCGCAGCTCGCTGTGCGACACCAGGTTGCGCACCTGCGCCTCCTGCTTTTTCTGCGGTTCGTCGTCGGTCAGCATGTCGAGCAGCACCGGCTGCATTTTGTCGCGCGACGTCAGGCGCTCGCTGTCCTGACGATAGCGATAGCCCTGGCGGCGCAGATCGCCGCCGTCGTAATGGGGGGGGCGCTTATCGTTCATGTTCAGGCGCTCGCGTCGAAGCTCAGCTGCCGCAGGCTGTGCAGCGGGAATTCGTCGCTTTCGCTGAGCCAGGTCTTCAGGCCCAGCCCCGCATAGTGGGTGCCGTCGCCCAGCGGTTGCCATTCGGTGCGCTTGCCCAGCAGCAGCGCGTCGTCGCTGCCTTCGGCCAGCGGATAACGGGCGGGCAGTTGGCACACCTGTTCGCGGCCGTCGGTGAGGCGCACCAGCGCATGGCTCCACACCAGATCGATGGCGCTCTGCGGCGCCTGGAACTGGATCGCGGCGATATCGGCGAACGGCAGCCAGTAGTAAACGCCGTTCAGCGCCAGCTCGCATACCGGCCCGAGGCGGCCGTCACCGTCGGTCAGCCAGTCGAAACGCAGCTGCCGTTCTTGGTCGCCTTCGGCCAGCGTTAACCGCCCGGCGCCGGCCGGGGCGGCTTCCAGCGCTTCATCGCGCAGCGCCTGGGCCTGCTCGGCCGCGCCTTGCGCATCCTGCTGCAGCGCCTGCACCATCAGTTTCAGCCAGGGCTGATCCTGCCGCAGCAGCGCCGGCGCGGCCGTGCCGGCGAACACCGCCTGGCGTTGCAGCTCGGCGTTAATCGACTGCGCCAGCAGCAAGGTGGTTGGTTGGGCGATCGGTTTCAGCGCCTGCCAGGATTTCAGCTGCGCGTTGGCGCGCGTCCAGTTGCCGCTCAGGCACAGCAGTTGCACCAGCGCGGCGCGCAGGTCGGCATCCGCCGGTTTCGCCTTGATCTCGTTTTCGACGGCGGTGATGGCCGCGCCAATCGACTGGCCTTGCAGCATGCTTGCTAATGATTTCACAGGCTTTCCTTATAATCAGTGAGTGGCGCCGTTAACCGACAGGTAGCTGCCGCTGGCGGGATCGACCCGGTCTGCGGCCAGCTTTTCCACCAGCTTGAAGGTCAGCGGAGCGGGGGCGTTCAGCAGCGGTTGCCAGGCGGTTTGCGCCTGCTGCAGGCGCTGTTTGACCTTGTTCTCGTCAGCGGCGTCGATGCGCGGCATTTCAACGATCGCTTCGCCGTTGAACGCCCAGGCGTGCAGCTTCGGTTCGAATCTCAGCAGCAGGAAGCTGCCCGGCGCCTGCGGGTTACCGCCCAGAACCAGCCGTTGGGCGTTGGCGCTGACGACGGTCAGCGCGCGATCGCCGCCGTTGATCTGCGCCAGCGGATAGCCCTGCAGGAACCACAATGTCGGCGAGAGGGTTTGGCCGCCCTGTTGCAGCGTGACCGCGCCGCTGCCCTGCAGCCAGCCGTCCTCGCCGCAGCGCAGCGCGTCGCCGGCGGGAATGAACAGCGCGCCGCCGTTGGCGTCGTCATGCCAGAAGGTGCGGAAGTGGCAGCCCTGCGGCAGGTTGAAACGCTGAGGCGGCGCGGTGTCCGCCTGCGGAGAGGTCACGGCTACCGCCGCAGGGATCGCCGGCGGCGGCGGGGTTTCCGGCTGCTCGGCGGATTCCTGTTTGACCACCGGTTTCCAGCCGCGCGCTTTGGCGGCTTCGCCGCTGGCCAGCTTTTCACCGCGCTTGTCGGTCAGCGTCCAGGGCAGGTGGCCGGCTTTGGGGCACTGCTTTTCCAGCAGATTGCCGACGCGCGGCAGAAAGTCGTTCAGCACCGCCGGATCTTGGCTTTGCGCCGAGACGATGCGCAGCGGGATGCTCTTGCCGCACCAGCTTGCCGGATTGCTGTTTTTGACGTCATCGATAAACACTTCCAGCTTCTGGCTGGGGGAGTAAACCAGGCGATAGTTCATCGCCTGCGCGGTCGGTACCGCCATCAGGGCGACGAGCCCCGGCATCCAATATTTCATAGTGAACCTTGCTGTGAATGTGCGCTGCTCAGTCGCGGCTCAGAAACCGCTCCGCATCCGCCAGCGAATGCAGCAGGGTGGTTTCCTGCGGTGAGCCAATCCAGACGGCGATAGCGCTGTAGTTATCGCTGTTATTGTTTTTCTTCCATGCCTGCTGCATCAGGGCGATCCACTCGCTGGGGGAGTTGACCATGTGCAGCGACTGTTCCAGCTCGGCCTGGCTGAAGCTGTGCCAGAAGCCGTCGGTGCACAGCAGGAAAACGTCGCCGTCTTCCAGCTGCAGCACGTCGCTGTAGGTGGCGTCGCGCTCTTCGTTCAGCCCCAGCGCGAAATACAGCAGGTTGCTGTTGATGCCGTTGGTCTGATAACCGGCGTCCTGCATCTGCTGGATCAGGCTGTGGTCGGTGGTGACGGCATGCAGGTAGCCGCGGCGGAACAGGTACAGGCGGCTGTCGCCGGCGTGCGCCCAGTAGGCCAGCTGGTAATCGCGATCGATAAACAGGCTGACCAGCGTGGTGCCCATCTTGCTGTATTCGTCCGACTGTCGCTGCTGCTGGTGGATGGCGGCGTTGGCGCGCGTGATGTGCTGACGAATGCTCTGGGCGTTCAGGTGCTTTTCGCCGTCGAAGTTTTGCAAAATGGTGTCGCGCGCCAGTTTGGCGGCGATATCGCCGCCCGGAAAGCCGGCGATGCCGTCGCACACCACGAAGCAGGCGGCGCGGTTGCCGAGCACCTCGCCGGTCTGATCCTGGTTGGAGGCGCGGCCGCCCTGGTTGGAGGTAGAGGCTATGGTGATATTCATTACGCGTCCGGTTTGGTCTGTGAGTCTTTGTATTGATTCACTTCAACGTCATAGGCGTGCAGGAAGGCTTCGCCGAACAGGGTGTGGAAATCGTCCTCGATCTCGCCGGAGGTTTGCTGATAGTTCTTCACGAAGTAGTCCCACAGCGCAGCCTTGCGGTTGGCGGGCAGCGACAGGCGCGGCGCCACGCCTTCCTTGCGCGCTTCCTCTTCGAGGCGCTCCGGGTTAAACGACTGCAGCATGGCGGCGATGATGGCGCGAATACCGGCGATCATTCCCAGCTGGTGCGCCTGCAGGTCGATCAGCGCGTCGCGCACCGCCTGCTCCGGCGGCATAAAGCCCGGCATCTGGCTGCCGAACATCTGCATCAGCACCGTTTTGCCCGAAGGCAGCAGCTTGAACGGGTTGTTGGCCTCGTCGAGGATCATGGTCATCTCGGCCTTCACGCCTCGCTTGAGGATCGAGCGGGATGAGAGCAGGGCGACGGTGCCTTGCGAGAACAGGCTCAGCAGGCGACCGGCCTGGCGGATCTGTTGTTCGTCGAAATGCGGCTGCGGCTGCAGATCGTCGAGACCAATGCCTTGCAGCAGCGCCGCCAGCAGCGGCCCCTCTAAGGTGTCGCCATTCGGCGCGGCGGCGTGCTGCCGCTGAGCGGACTGGTAGGCGACCGGATCGATGCCCAGGCGGTTGCCCTGGCGCGGGCGCGGCGGCTGCACGGGCGGTTCCTGCCGGCTGAACTGCGGTGCAGGTTGGGGCTGTGGCTCAGGCGTCTGCACGGGTGGCGGCGTCCGCTCTGGGCGTGGCGCTTGCGGTTGTGCGGCGATCGGCGGCGGTGCGGGCGGCTGTACCGGCTCCTCCGGCTGAGCCAGCGGCACGGCGCCGCCCATCAGCAGCCCCAGCGGATCGTTGCTGTTTAGCGTCTCGGGCGACGCGGGAGCGGATGAACCGCCGAACAGCGCCAGCGGATCCAGCTCTTGCTCCGGTTGCTGCGCATTCTGAGCCGGGGTTACCGGCCGCGCTGGCGCAGCCTGTTCCGCCAACAGCGCGCTGGGGGTGGTATCGGCCAGGATGTGTTCGCGCTCAAAGGTGGTGTCGGTGTTGAACAGCGCCGCCGGATCGGTTTGCTGCTGCTGCAGCTGGCGCAGATCGACATCGCCCGCCAGCTGCGCCAGCGGATCGGCCGGGTTCAGCTCGCGAGCGGGGGTATCCAGCAGCGGGTGGTTGCCAGGATTGGCGACCGGCGGCGGCGTGACGGCGGCCGGCGCATTCGGGGTAAATTCTTCCACCAGGCTGTCCCAGATTTCGTTGGGGATGGGCGCGGCGGATTTTTCTTTGGCGGCGGCTGTTGGGGCCGCCGCAGCGGCAACGGCGGCGGCCTTGGCCACCGGTTGAGCCTGTGGCGCGGCGTGCTGGTGCAGCGCGCTGACTTCAATCTGGTAATCGTCGATGCCGAGCACGTCGCCGTCCTGCAGTTCAACCTGGCGGCCACGTTCCAGCGGAATGTCGTTCAGCAGCACGCGGGTAACGTTGCCGCGGTTGGTGATGCGGCATTCGCCGTCAGCGGAAATATGCACGATCGCCTGCAGGCGGGAAATGGCGCGCTCTTCGTCCGGCAGCACCAGGTTGTTGTCCACGCTGCGGCCGATGGTGCCGCCCGGCGGCAGAAAATCGCAACTGCTCTGCGGCGGAACCTGGCCGCTTTTATTTTTTACAATGGAAAATCGCATAAGGCATTCCTGCTGATTAGGAGGTAGTGCAATAATTAATGATTCGATCTATGGCTTGCCAAAATTTGCGGGTATTTTGGCAAGCCGTTAAGTTGTTTCTTAACTCGTTCACTAAGGCTTGTTGTAGTCTTAATTTTACTAAATGCTTTTATTATTAATTGAAAGAATTATGGAATAAGAAGGTGAAATAAAATTCCGTTGAACATCTCAAGGGTAACGGCTCTCTCATAACTAATTCTGATATCAGTTGTCGTCTTTCCCTTGGTACTTCTTGATGATGGCTTGCAATGCTTGGCTATGTACAAGATCGATGCACTTTGCCATCGTCATCGGCTCCCCAGACATGCTGTCATAGTGCTTTGCCAGAAATTCTTTTGCCAGCGCCCTGACAGCGGTATGCGCTTCCAGAGAATATTCGCCGAATTCCGTGTAACCCCGAGCAGCGGCGGCGGCATCGTTTTTGACTTCTTTTGCTGAGTATCCCTCGGCGATACAAACGCTAAGCGCGTAGTTTTTGAGGTACTCGGCAGGGGAGTAGTCAATTTTTGTCGCTGCATTAGCGTTCAACGTTGCGGCGATGGCCACAGTCAGTAAGATTCTTTTCACTGATTATTTCCGAGGAGGATTTTCATTTACTCTATCCGGATTGTCTTTCACCCAATTATCATTAGGGCGCTGTACATAGTCTTTCGCAAGTTTGTCAAGATCTTTACTATGGTACATATCCATGCACTTCATTAAGTCTAAGCGGCTTTTCCCATCCTTAGCATTGTAATTCTTTTGCAAGTACTGCTTTGTCAGCGCAATGATAGGGGATTCTTCATCACGAATTGCATAGTATGACCACGCATCGATTCCATTCGATGAGGCAACTGCATCTTTGCTGGCTTCTGGTGATGTCTTATAAGCGACGGAAATGCAGTAGGTTAGAGCAATATCCTTGTAGTTTTGCAAATAGTTTCTGTACGCCGCTTGCGGTGGCCACTTTTCAATAGGTTCTTCTTGATTTTTCTGTGCTATAGCACAAGTAGCATATATACAAAGAAAAGAGATAAGGATTTTTTTCATCTCAACACTCCAAAATCCGTATGGTTTGTGCAGAGTGGTAGATAACCAGCGCATGAGTATCTCAATGCTTGATGGCTAATACCCAGTGAAAATAATTAATAAAACTCTAATTTGCTTAAGTTGATGGTTTTATAAAATTGCAACCTACAACATTAATTATTAGTTAGAGTAACGTTCGAAGATGGCTTTAGCCTCACTGGAACTCTGCAGCGAAAGGCAATCTAAAGTATGATAACTTCCTTTAACTGAGCCTTGACTATTTTTATTTGCGTACTGTTCAGCCAGTTTTTCGCCTTGTTCGAATGCATCCATGGGGAGTTTACTGAATTCTAAATAAGCGGAAGCGGAACGGAAGGCATCTTGCTTGGTTTTTTCTGAGTCAGTAGACTTCCCAATACAGCGGCTAACCAGCCAATTTTCATAAATTTCGCTTTGAGGTAAGTTTTCTATTTTTATATCTTCCGCCAGCAATATAGGAGAAACGAGAAGAAGAGCAAGGGCGATGTGGGTAGTCTTCATTTTAATATCCAAAGTGATGCGACTTCAGGAACAAAAGATCCATTCTCAGGATCCCCCATGAAATGACAAGAGTCAGAGCAAATGTCACCGTTCCATAATGTGACATGTCCTCTGGCATTTCGCCAGCCATTTCCTTGTATAACCATTATCCCTTTTTTACCTGAAAATTTAGCTGGGGTAGGGGATTTCACCGTGATATCAGGCTTGCCGAAGTTCTTTTCTAAAAAGAGAATCATATCGTTAACACGATAAAGATACCATTTTTTATCTTTACCAGACACAGTCGCATAACCGGAGTTAGAGGGAATTGGTATGCCTGTATAGTTGAGTACATAACTCATTCGTATAGGACAAGCATTTTCAAAAATACCGCTTTCAATATTGCTTTCTACTTTTCCACCAATCAATGCACCCACTTTTTTTACATTGATATTGACTTCAGAGAAACGAATCCATGCGGGCCCAAATAGAGGTTTTTTCATCCTGACTCTCCATTGTATCCATGTTATGAACCCCCGGCCGTAGCCGGGGGCAGGCAAATTAAGCTTCGCGGTTTTCCTTAATGTTCCAACCTGCGCTGCTTTCGGCGCCTTTGCCGCCTTTGTCGCTCTGCTCCCAGTATTGCTGTTTCACTTTCGCCGCCTGGAAGGAGTAGGTGACGCCCACGGTGTCTTCACCGCCTGCGCCGGTGTACTGCACGGCGGTGACCAGCACGTCGTCCAGGGTGATTTTAACGTACTCAACCTGAGTACCGCCCGCCTTGCAGACAGACAACTCAACCTTGGTCAGGTGCTTACCGCTGGAGCAGTGCTTCAGCAGCGCCGGGGTTGACTTGTCGACCAGCGCGTTAACGTGCAGATCGTTGAAGCACACTTTACCGGCGCCACCGCCGCCGCCAACGCCCATATTGCCCGGTTGAGAAGCGCCCCAGGAGAAAGAAGTAATGTCGGTCCAGCCTTTGTGATTCGAATCTTTAGATTCGCCGCTGGCACCTTCAACTTTCAGGAACATATCAATAGCCATAGTTTCTTCACTCTTTATTAAGGGTTAACAGTAGTATTAACGTTACGTTGAAAAACTCAGGTAATAGCAGCAGGAATTGCAAGTGTGGTAATGCATTACCAATTTATATCCTTGTGCCATGCACCTTCTTAAATACCGAAAACTATCGGTACGGGTTACCGAGCCACTATTAAGTGCTAATGGCTCAATGCTTCATTATTTCGCGTTATCTTGATTCCACGTGCGATCTGGATTGCCTACGATAAGCTGATGATATAAAGGTTTCATGCTTTGCCTCCTTTGCAGGGGAAGCGAGTCACCAGAGCCTCTTCAATCAGGGGGGCAGCCCTTTCGTGCAGGCGCGCAGCGGGAAGTTTATTAAAGAATTCGAACACAAACTCCTGCAGAGTGACGGTTTGTAGCTGGCTGTATTGGCACCAGCTTTTTCCTTCCGTCGCGTCCAGCACGCCCAGCAAATAAATCCGCGCTTTCTCTTTTTCCTGTTTATCTGCACTGCGATAGAAACGGAAAAAGTCACTGCCTGGCAGATTGACATCATCGGACGTCAAATGCGCTATCGATGTCTGCTCTGCGAAAGCTGGCGGCACGGCGGAGAGCGAGCAGACGACAGCCAACAGCGATGCCAGATAAAACCGTTTTGTCTTCATCTTTCTTTCCCTGTGATGAGGTTGATGTATCAGCCAGGCCGCACTACCGCGGCCTGACTTCAGTCCATCAAGACGCGTCGTTTTGCTTCAGCGAAGGCAGCTTCGACACCAGGCGCAGGGAGACGGTCAGGCCTTCCAGCTGGTAGTGCGGGCGCAGGAAGAACTTGGCGCTGTAATAGCCCGGGTTGTCTTCGATCTCTTCCACCTGCACTTCCGCCGCGGCCAGCGGTTTGCGCGACTTGGTTTCCTGCGAGGAGTTGGCCGGATCGCCGTCCACGTAGTTCATGATCCAGTCGTTCAGCCAGCGTTCCATGTCGTCGCGCTCGCGGAAGGAGCCAATTTTGTCGCGCACGATGCACTTCAGGTAGTGCGCGAAGCGGCAGCAGGCGAACAGGTACGGCAGGCGCGCGGAAAGCTGGGCGTTGGCGGAGGCGTCGGCGTCGTAGTATTCCGCCGGTTTCTGCAGCGACTGCGCGCCGATAAAGGCGGCGAAGTCGGAGTTTTTGCGGTGCACCAGCGGCATAAAGCCGTTTTTAGCCAGCTCGGCTTCGCGGCGATCGCTGATGGCGATCTCGGTCGGGCACTTCATGTCTACGCCGCCGTCGTCGCTCGGGAAGGTGTGGCACGGCAGGTTTTCCACCGCGCCGCCGGATTCCACCCCGCGAATGGCGGTGCACCAGCCGAACTCTTTGAACGAACGGTTGATGTTGGCGGCCATGGCGTAGGCGGCGTTGGTCCAGGTGTAATTGCCGTGGGTCGCGCCGTCGGTGTCTTCTTCGAAGTCAAACTCGTCCACCGGGTTGGTGCGGATGCCGTATGGCAGGCGCGCCAGGAAACGCGGCATCACCAGGCCCAGGTAGCGCGCGTCTTCCGACTCACGCAGGCTGCGCCAGGCGGCGTACTCGGTGTTCTGGAAAATCTTGGTCAGATCGCGCGGGTTGGACAGCTCCTGCCAGGACTCCATCTGCATCACGCTTGGCGCGGTGCCGGCGATGAACGGGCAGTGCGAGGCAGCGCCGATCTTGGCCATTTCGCCCAGCAGCTCCACGTCCTGCGGGCTGTGATCGAAGTAGTAGTCGCCCACCAGGCAGCCGAACGGCTCGCCGCCGAACTGGCCATACTCTTCTTCATAGACTTTCTTGAAGATCGGGCTCTGGTCCCAGCCCACGCCCTTATAACGCTTCAGCGTGCGGCCCAGCTCCTGCTTGGAAATGCTCATGAAGCGGATCTTCAGCATCTCGTCGGTTTCGGAGTTGTTGACCAGATAATGCAGGCCGTGCCAGGCGCCTTCCAGCTTCTGGAAGTCGTCGTGGTGAATGATCTGGTTGATCTGCTGCGACAGCTTTTCGTCGATTTCCGCAATCAGCGCCTGAATGGTGCGGTAGGCGTCGGAAGAGACGGTGACGGTGTTTTCCAGCGCCTGCTGCGCCAGGGTTTTCACCGCGTTCTCGACCGCTTCTTTGGCCTGATCGGTCTTCGGCCGGAACTCTTTATTCAGCAGCGCGCTGAATTCATCGCTGGAAAAAGTCTCGGTGGTCTGCAACGCATTTTGTTGCTGAGGCGAGTTGCTCATCGATTAATCCTCACGCTCGTTGTTTTCGTCGTTAACCGCCGGCTTCGGCGCGTCGGTCAGGGATTGCAGCAGCGCCGGATTTTGCAGGATCTTGGAGATCAGCTCTTCGGCGCCGTTCTTGCCGTCCATGTAGGACAGCAGGTTGGAAAGCTGGGTGCGGGCGTCCAGCAGATTGTCCAGCGCGTCGACCTTGCGGGCGATGGCGGCAGGGGAGAAGTCTTCCATGCTTTCGAAGGTCAGATCGATGTTCAGCTTGCCTTCGCCGGTCAGCGTGTTGTCGACCTGGTAGGCGACGCGCGGCTTCAGCGATTTCATGCGCTCGTCGAAGTTGTCGACGTCGATTTCCATGAACTTGCGCTCTTCCACGCTGGCTTGCGGATCGACCGCTTTCCCCACCAGATCCGCCATCACGCCCATCACGAACGGCAGCTGGATTTTGCGCTCTGCGCCATAAATTTCGACATCGTATTCAATCTGTACGCGCGGCGCGCGGTTGCGGGCGATGAATTTCTGCCCGCTGCGGGATTTCGAGTTTGACATGATTTACTCCATCTAATGGCGATTGGGAACGCGCCTCGTCCGGCTGGGAGAGTCAGGTTCTGATTCGGGTCTGCGCGGGAGCAGACGGTATCGGATGCGTCAAGAGAACAAAGGTCGGCGGCTAGCTGTTCTCCTCGTTGTCGGGGCGACCGAGAATGGTCTCCAGTTGGTTAAGCCCATCGGGCGCCAAATCGCGGACGATTTGCATAAAGTCCAGCGTAATCAACCGCTGGACCCGATCGATCATCAGCGGCGCCGGGTGGCTCGGCTCATGAAGACGAAAATAGTTTTTCACCTTGTCCAGCATCAGCTGGGCATCGTCGCGCGACTGGATCTGCGCGCTGCGCCAGTTGAGCGGGGCGGTGGCGCTTGCACGGCGGCGGGGGCACGGCGGCGGTGTCCGGCAAGGCGTCCGGTTCGGCGGCTGCCGGGGCATCGCTTTGGCCGGCGAGCGCCACCAGAGAAAAGACCTTGGTGAGCGCGCTCATTTCCGGCAGTGCGCTTTCTCCCAGATGGCGGGTCACTTCGCCGCGAATGGCGCTCAGGGTGTTGGCGATGCGCGTCACCAGGGCGCCTTCGGGGCGATCCTGCTGCGCCAGTTCATCCTGCAGCCGCGCACGGCCGCCGGGAAAGTTGGGGCACTCCTGCTTGCTGCCGTCGAGCAGGGCGCCGGCATCGCGCAGCGAGATTTCTCCGGCGGCGCTTTTCAGCAGCGGCGCAGCGCGGACGCTGGCGGCCAGCGCGGCCTTGTCGCCAAGGTCGGCCAGCGCATTGATGCGAAACAGCGGGTCGGCTTCCCCATCGAACTCCAGAGGCGGCTGCAGGGTGTCCCAGTAGCGGAGTATCGACTGGTGGATCAGCGTCAGCCCGTCGGCGTAGCCCGGCAACCCGCGCAGTTGGGTCCAGGCGCGGGTGAGATACAGCATGACGCGCAGGTCCTTGGTTCGTGCCAACAGCGAGGTCGCGAGGCGCTCGACCTGCACCCAGTCCGGTGCTTCTTCCGGAATGATGGTGCTGCCGAACTGCTGTTCGGCCTTGCCGGTGGCGGCTTGTTCCATCGCCAGAAAGTCGGCGTCGTATTCCAGGTTGTCGCCGCAGGGATTGTCCGCGTCGACCGGGGCCAGCAGGGTATCGGTGTCGATAGCCATAAAATTTCCTTCAACGAGCGATGTTAATCAAACATTTGCGGGTACTGGCCGCCGCGACCGGGGCGCGCCCAGCCGTTGGGCTCGAACAGCAGTGAAAATAGCTGCACGGTGAGGTTGCCGCTGTGCACGTGGGTGTAGAGCGGGTGTCCGTCGGCCTGATTGGTCCACCAGAAACTGGTGTACTGCGCCGGGTCGAAACAGTCGGCGGCCTGTTGCCAGCCGAGGCCCGGCACGTCCGGATGCTGAAAACCGATAATCGACAATATCTCTGAATCCGCTTCCGCCGGCGGGCTGGGCAGCGCCGGAATAGCCTGCAACGTGCGGTCGATCTGCTCGGCGGAGAAACCGTTGCGCACGCCGTTCAGCAGGGTATGACCGAGCTGTTGGTACCAGCTCGCCGCCATGTTCAGCTGTTGCGGTCGCCAATCCTGTTGGCTGAACAGGCGCAGCGCGCAGATCGGGTAGCGTCGCCCGACGCGATCGCGCGCCGGCAACAGGCAACCCATCTGCACGTACGGGCTGCCGAGCGTGGCGGGGATCACGAAGTTCCACACCGGTGCATTGCTGAACGGATGGCCGTTCGGCCCCTGCGCATCGCGCTGCAAATTCACCAGCCCGTTATGGAACCAGTGGGCCCAGTTGTTGACCACCGGATCGGGCAGGCGGCGCTGCAGGAAGTCGCCGGCGGAAGGAAGTTTGCCGTACCAGCCGAGGCTCGTCGGGGCGCTTGAATCAGTGCTCATGGTCATGTCCTTTCGGGGCTACGGGCACGAGAAGGCCGGCAGTTGGAACGGATTACGGATGCTGTTGGGCGTGAACTCCAGCGTGACACGGTGGCCGTCGAGATTGAAGGTCGCCTGGCGGCCGAGGCCGCCGGTGCCCGAAGATTGCGCCATATCCACCAGGCGGTTCAGCGCCCACGGCCCGCTGGTCACCAGGCTGGCGGTGGTGCCGTTGGCCAGCGCCAGCTGCAAATGCACCTGGTTGGTATTGCGGGTGCCCGGCCAACTGACCACCAGCGGCACCTGTGGGCCGTGGCTGTATTTGAACAGCTGGCCGTCGATATCCAGCGTCAGGTTGAGGATATCGTTATCCATCCGCACCGGCCGTACGGTCACGCGGTAGGAGGGCGTCGCGGTACCGTTGGCGAAAAAGGCGTCGCGGATGCGCTGCGCCTGCTGGAATGAACGCAGGATGCCTTCGCCACCGGGCAGCGTCTTGCCGTCCACGCCGGGGGTAAAGCGCCAGTTGGCGCGGGTGGTATCGACCTTGCCCTGCAGATTGTCGCGGAAGAAGCTGTCCATCAGCCCGCTGTTCGGCGCGAACATGCGCGCCAGATCGTCCGGCGTCACGTCCTGGCGCGCCCGGGCCACCAGCGGATAACGGCCGGCGATCGCCTGGCGGCAGAAGCTGCCGACCTCGAAGCTGATGCGCTTTTTCACGTTCTCCATCTCTTTGCGCTGGGTGTCGCTGCTGGCGCCGATCGCCAGCGACAGTAGCATCTGTTTGAACGGCACCGGCAAGCGGCCGGACTCGGCCTGCAGGCGCGGGATGATGTCGCTCGGTGGCGCCGACATGCCGCTGTTGGCCGCGCCCTGCACCGCAGTCAGATAGCTGTACAGCTCATCGACCTGCTTCAGCACGCTGTCGAAAGGGATCGCCTTATTGCCTTCGCCCTGGCTTTGCGCCAGCTCCAGCAGCGGCGCGAAGTGCGCCATCACCAGCTGTTCCGGCTGGACCGACACGTCGCCGTCGGCGTTGGCCGGCCGGTTGGTGAACAGCGCTTCCAGCGTGCGGTTGGCGTTTTGATTCAGCCTGTCTTCGGTTTTGGCCAGCAGCGAGCGGGAGTCGGCGTCGCTTTTCTCGTCGCGCAGGGTGACGTTTTTGCTGACGTTGACCAGCAGGTTGCGCATCGGCGACGGGTTGCCGGAGAGCAGCCGCGCGCTGCTGATGCGCTGGGTCAGGTTGCCGATGTTGGCCAGCTGGATATCCCCCAGCAGCTCATCCCAGGCGCCGATGAAATCCTGCATGTACAGCTGGCGGATGGTCTTGGTCAGATCGGCGCTTTTCTGCTCCGGCGTCTGGCTGTTCAACACCCAGACGTCTTCCTTGCGCAGGGTGTCGGTCACCGGGTCGATGTTGTCGTTGAACGCTTTCCAGTACCCCTGCGGGGTGAACAGGCCCGGCACGCCGTCGGTGACCGGTTTGCCGCTTTTGCGACTGAACGCCAGCTCGGTCTGCGGGCCGGCCAAATCGACCAGGCTGACCGGCTTGATGTCGGTCTGTTTCAGCAGCAGGCGCTTGAGGCGGCCATAGACGCGCTGCGACAGCGGCGCCCGATTGATGGCGGCCTGCGCCTGTGCCACCAGCTGTTCGTCTTTGGCGTAAGGCGAGGCCTGGATCTGCGTATCCAGCAGCTGGCTCAGGTGCCATTCGATCTGCTGCAGCTGTTTCTGCGTGCTGCCCTGCGGCAGGTTGCGCTGCAGGTTGAGCATCACCCAGGCGCGCAGGAATTTGCCGTCGTACTGCTTCGGCAGATACAGCATCTGATAGGCCTTCAGCGCTTCGTAGCTGAAGTCCGCGTCGCCGTGGTTGTCGTTGCGCAGCGTGGTGGCGATCTGTTGCGCCACCTGCGGCAGCAGCAGCTCTTTCAGCGCTTTTTGGTACAGCGCATTGCCGGCGTCGCTCACCTGATCGCCGCGGAACAGCCCCATGCGGTAGGTGAACGGCGGATCGTCCAGCGAAAAGTTCTGGCTGTCCGGCAGGTGCAGCAGGCTATTGAGGAACGGCAGCAGCGAGAACATGTCGCCGTTGCCCAACTGCGTCAGGTTTTGCCCCTGGCGCTCGACGCCGGGCACCTTGGCGGCCACTTCCGCCAGATAGGCCTTGTTGTTGCCGTAGCTGGTGAACCAGAGCATCGCCAGCACCGCCAGGATTGCCGCCAGCGCGATGTAACCCGCCCAGTGCAGGGCGCGGTTGCGGTATTCCCACCAGCGGTTGCTGCCCGCCAGCCCGGATTCCTGGAAGACCACCGATTCCAGCGTCTCTTTCAGGAAGAAGCTTTGGCCCTTGGCCGCCGGGATCGGCGCTTCCTGGCCCACGCTGTCCCAGGCCGCGTTGGCCTGCGCCCCTGAGTTTGCCGTCGGCAGCTGCAGGTAGCGGTTCAGCTCGCCCATCACCCGGTCGAACGGCAGACCTTCCTGTGTGCCGCTGGTGAAATAGATGCCGCGCGGGGTAAAGCGGGTTTCAAAACTGGAGGTGGCGAACACCTGTTCCAGGTATTGGCTGAGCAGCGGGCGCAGGGCCGCGAACTCCTGCGGGAACAGATAACTTTCGGCGCGCTGGCGCGCGTCGTGCTCCATCAGCAGCGTATCCGGCAGCGCCGCGTCCAGCCGCTGTTGCAGCAGGGCGTATTGCTGTTCGAAAGCGGCGTTCAGATTGAAGTCCGGCTGCCGCGAGCGCTCGTAAGGGAAGGTGAACCCCCAGATCTGGTCACGCTGCGCTTTGTCGAAGCTGCCGAAGTAGGCCATAAAGCCGTTGAGCAGGTCGGTTTTGGTCACCAGCACATAGACCGGGAAGTGAATGCCCAGCTGCTCGTGCAGTTCGATCAGGCGTTTGCGCAGCGCACTGGCCTGGGCGGCGCGCGCTTCGGCGCTGTCACTCAGCAGATCGGCCACGCTGATGGTCACCATCACGCCGTTGATCGGCTGGCGGGTGCGGTATTTTTTCAGCAGCGCGACGAAGCTTTGCCATTCGCCGGCGTCTTCTTCGCGCTGGCTTTCCTGCGTGGTGTAGCGGCCGGCGGTGTCGAGCAGCACGGCGTCGTTGGTAAACCACCAGTCGCAGTTGCGGGTGCCGCCCACGCCGCGCAGCGCGGCTTTGCCGAAGCGATCCGCCAGCGGGAAGTGCAGGCCGGAATTGACCAGCGCGGTGGTCTTGCCGGCGCCGGGCGCGCCGATGATCACATACCACGGCAGCTGGTACAGGTATTGGCGGCTGAAGCGGGTCATCCAGCGGTGTTTGCCGCCCTCCTGGCCCGGTGCGAAGCGCGCCTTTTTCAGCAGCTGCGCCGCTTCGTCGAAGCGCTGCGCCAGCTGTTCGTCTTGCTTAACTTCGGGCTTGCCGTCTTCCGCCGGCACCGCTTCGGCGGCGCGCAGGTTGCTCAACAGGCGGCTGTTGAACCAGGCGCTGTAGAGGCGCGGGATCAGGCGGCACAGGAACCAGATCAGGTAGATAACGCCGATGGCGATCTGGCGGTTGAGTTCCGGCTCCAGCGGGCGATAGTCGCCGATGGCCACCAGCGGGCCGATCATCCAGATGATGAACGCCAGCGCGGTGATGCCGACAAAGCCCCACAGCAGGCGGCTGGTGATGATGGAGAATAACGTACTGAGCATTACTTTCCGGTTCCTTGCGGCAAGCCGTTGATTTCCGCCTGGGTATTTTCCGGGGCGACCAACAGCGTAATTTCTACCCGGCGGTTCAACGCGCGGTTCACTTTGTTATCGTTCGGCGCGACGGGGTTGCTTTCGCCGCGGCCCTCGGCCTTGACCCGCTGCGGGTTGGCGAGGTGCTTTTGCAAACGGGCGCTGACCGCTTCGGCGCGCGCCAGCGACAGCTCCCAGTTGGAGGCGAAACGGGCGCTGCGGATCGGCACGTTGTCGCTGTAGCCGGTGACGAGGATCTTGCCGCTGACGCCGTTCATGGCGGCGGCGATGCGGTCGATGACCGGAATATAGTTGGCGCGCACCGTGGTGGCGGCGGAGTCGAACAGCCCGTCGCCTTTGAGGATCACCACGCTTTGCTGCGCTTCGTCGCGCACCACCACCAGCCCTTCGGCGATCTCTTTGCGCAGGAAGCTTTTCAGGCTCAGCGTCGGCGGCGCGGCCGGCGCCGGGTTACCGATCGCCACCTGCGGCAGATTGGTTTGGTAAATCGCCGCCAGCACCGGGCTGGTGTTGTCGCCCAGCCGCCAGTTGAGGGCGATGAACAGCAGCGAAGCCAGGAAGCCGGTCAGCGCCACGCAGGCCCACAGCGGCACCAGCGGGCGCCACAGTTTCTGCTGTACCGGCAGATCCAGCGCATGAGGCGACAGCGGCGGGGCATAGCCGCCGCGCACCGACCGGATCAGCTGCAGCAGGCGCTGCTTCATGGTTTCTAGCTGCGAGCGGCCGTTTTCCATCACCCGGTAGCGGCCTTCAAAGCCCAGCAGCAGGCAATAATTGATCAGCTCCAGCAGGTTGATGTGCTCGCGCGGGCTTTGCGACAGCTTGGCCAGCAGTTGGAAAAACTTCTCGCCGCCCCAGGTTTCGTTATGGAAGGTCACCAGCAGCCCGCTGCCGGACCACACGCTGTTGCTGCCCCACGGGGTCAGCGCCGCCGCTTCATCCAGCGCGGTGCACAGGCAATAACGCGCGCCGATGATCACTTCGTACGGCAGGTTGGCGCGTTGGCCGCGGATCTCGAAGCGGCGCATTTCGTCGATCAGCTGTTGGCGCAGCTGCGCCGGGTTGGCGTGCGTGGCCGACTGGCGGATCTGCGAAATGGCGTTCAGCAGCGGGTTGGCGGCATCTACCAGCGGGTTGGCCGCCGGCGCCGTGCTATTTTCCTGAGTCATAGGTTACCGGTCCGTATGGCTGCGAATCGCCCAAAATTCCATGTCCAGCCCCGGGAATTCGCCGGCCAGGTGCAGGGCGAAGGCGCTGGATTTTTCCATCTGTTTCCACAGGTCGCCGCCTTTTTCCAGCTCGAAGTAGGTGTAGCCGGCGTGATAGGGGATCTGGCGCGGCGCGGCGGGCATGGTGCGCAAACCGATGCCCGGCAGCTGCAGCTGCACCAAATCGCGGATGCGCGTGACCGGGGCGATCTTCATCTGCGCCGGGAAATGGGTCAGCAACACCTCGGCGGCCACGTCGGCGCGCACCGCCAGCACGAAACCGAAGTCGCGCATCATTTTGGCGTCCTGCACGGTGGCGACGTTCAGTCCGTGGGAGCGTTCGACCAGCGTCAGCTGAATGGCGTTGTCTTCCAGCACCACCGACAGCCCCTGACGCAGCAACAGCATCAGCTTGCCGAAGCACAGCGCCAGGTTGTCGTGGTCATACACCGGCAGGCGGCCTTCCGGGGTGCGCTGCGCCGAGAAGCTGGCGAGCTCTGTCGCGAACTGCAGCCAATCGGCGAACAGGCGCTCCGGGTGCAGATGGTCGAGATGGTAGGCGTGGCTCACCTGGCCGAGATGGCGGTTGATCAGCTGCAGCAGCATGAAATCGACCATTTCGGAACTGCCGCCGCGGCCCGGCTGCAGCAGACGCTGGCTCATCTGCTGGCTGCGCTGTTGCAGCAGGCCCTGCAGATCGTTGATGAAGGTTTTCAGTACCGGGTTGCCCTGGCAGTTCAGCATCGGCGGGATCTGCGCGGTATCGAGACGCAGGCTGTTGTCGCCGCGTTTTTCCAGCACGCGGGTCACGCCGAGCGCCGTCCATTCGGCGTTGAGTTCGCTCTCCAGCATCAGCCGCAGGCGCAGGCGGCCGAACTGCAGCGCCGCGCTGCCCACCGAGACGGCGTTGAGATCGTCGACTTCGTTCTCGTAAGCCAGATAGCGCGCCAGCGCCTCCGGGCTTTCCTGAAAGATCACGTCTTCACGCCCCGCGCGGTAGGTCGGCAGGGCCAGCACCACGTTTTCACCGGTCTTGTTTTCGGCGATGGTCAGCGGCGCGGGCGCCTGCTGGGCGCCGGAGAAGCGAAACGGCGTGCCGTCCGGCATGATGCCGCTGGCGGCGTTGAGCGCAATCTTGCCCTGGCGCAGCAGCGTTTGGTCCAGATCCAGGGTGAGGAACCCCCAGAAACAGCCGCTGTGGGCCTGGCCCCAGTTGCGCATATAGCCTTCGAGATAGTTTTCCGCCTGCTGGAAATGGTGAGGGCGCAAAAACATCCCCTCAGTCCAGACAACCTTATGAGCATCTTTCATCATCACACCTATAGTTACTTCGCTTCAGCGCAGCGGTAGGTCAGTCGACCTTTTTTACGGGGCGCAGGCCACTCACGCCCGCGACGATATGCGCTTCCAGCTCATCCGGCGAGAATTGCCATACCTTGTAGAAATTGGTTTCGGTAGGTTCCGGCAGCGGCAGTGAAATGCGCCAGGTCTTGCCGTCCAGATTTTGATACTCGGCGATCACGCCGATGTAACGCGCGTCCAACGCGCTTTGCCCACCGAGCTTCTTGCCGGTCTGGCCCGGCGTCAGGAAGAACTGATCGCTGTCCAGCAGGCTGTTGCCGAGCACGCTTTTGGCGTCGTTTTGCAGACTGAAGAAGTCGGCATCCATGAATTCCGCATCCGAACGCAGCAGCAGCACGCGAATTTTTATCGGCGCCGGTTGTGCGCCGGCGGCGGCGTTGACCTGGCGATCGGCATCGAACACCAGGCTATAACGCGACGGCACGCTTTTGGCGGAAGACATGCAACCGCCGAGCGCCAGCGCGCCCAGCAGCAGAAACAACATCCCGCACCAGCGGGAAGCGATAGGGGTCGTCATAATGGGAATCTCGTCGCCCGCAGGCGTGCTGACTACTGGAGGATCCAGGTGGCTGAGCCGGCGTTTTTACACGCCTTGCTGTCGCCGCCGACTTTGACGCAGTCCTGTTTGGCGGCGCGCGCGCGGCGCGGCAGATCTTTGCGCAGCGTCGATTTGTAGCGCGCTTCCGGCACGCCGGCGTTGGCCTGGATATAACCCATCAGGTCGCCCCCGCGGATGGCGGAGATCGCCAGCCAGTTGTTTTCCACTTCGCCCAGCGCGTAGAACGCGGCGGCGTTGTCCAGGCTGCCGACGGCGGTGCCGGTATAATTCGGGCTGCTCATGATGCTGGCGGCATACAGACTGCGGTACTCCTCACCGATCGGCTTGAACTGTTTCGGCGCGCTTACCGCGGCGCGGTGCTGCAGCGTGACGCCGTTGACTTCACTGCTGACGAGGGCGTCGTTATTGAGTGCCGGCGGCGGCGGCGGCGGGGTGGAACAACCGGCAAGCGTCAGGGCGGTCAGCAGCGTCAGGGTAATCCGTGTTTTCACAATATCCTCTTTTCTTGTTTGAATGGCTGTGTAATAAGGCGCCGTCATCAGGGCGCAAGCAGCAACACTTTTAATTGGCTCGGCACGATGCGCATGCCGAGCGCGTTGGTGGAATTCTGCAGGCTGAGGCTGGTCAGCCGGGTGGCCGGGGTGCCTTTGAGCAGCACGGTAAAGGCGCCGGTCAGGTGGCGGGACGGCCCCATTACCGTCCCGGAAGCGACGCCGGTGGCCACGCCGGGGTTGTCGCCGTTGGTCAGCGGCGTCACCGTCGCCATGTTGTGCGCCGGGGTGCCGACGAACAGAATGTTGAACGCGTTCGGGATGGCGGTCGGCGCCAGGGCGATATCCGGGTAGGGCACGGGCACCGGCGCCGGGCTTGGCGTCAGACAGACGTCGGGAAACGCCAGGTCCACGCCGATCATTTGGCTGTTGGCAAACATAAAAGGCCTCCGCAGGTTATCCGACGTGGATTTGTTCCGAATCCAGTTTGGTGATGTCTTTTGAGGTAATGAGCGTGTTGCGGGCATGAATGCGGGCGTAATCTTCCGCTTGATAATCCAGCTGCCCGGCGCGCACGTGCTCGGTTTGGCGCACTTTGCGGAACAGCGAATGGCTGATCTGGCTGACCGAATGCCACAGCGACTCGCAGCGTTTACCGACCAGGCGGCTGATGCTGACGAAGGCCGACAGCTCCTCGCCGCTGTATTTCATTTTGTCGACGTGGCAGTCGCCGCTGTTGGCCTGCAGCGTCATGGCGTCGCCGCTCAGTTTCAGCGCCTGCGCGCTGTGCAGCGACAGCGAACCGTTTGGCGTTTCAATTTGCAGGTCGCCTGCGACGCAGAGCCGCGCCGCGCTTTGCGGTTCTGCGCGCTCGAGGACGGCGATCGCCCACAGCTGGTGGCCGCAGCCGGCGACCAGCACGCTATCGCCGAGGGCCGGCGTCAGCAGGCAGCTCGCCGCCCGGCGGCAATGCCAGCCGCGGCCTTCACATTCCACTATCAGGCTGCCGTCCGGCAACAGGTTGACGACCTGGCCGGCGGCCTGTTGGGGCGGTGCGATGTTGACGGCGCGAGTTGTGTTGGCAACGCTCATGGTGATCCCCTCGTGAAGTGGTCAATGCATTCAGATTCGGCTCTGGCGCTGTGCGCTCCAGGTTTCGGCGGCGTACAGCTCTTCGTCGCGCTCGAGGATCCCGTTGCGATCGCCCCAGCGCGTTTGCTGCTGGTGGGCACGATGCATGCTGGTGCGCATAAAGCGCGCGCGCCGGAAATCGGCGGCACCGATGTCGGCATAACAGAAATCGGCGTAGGTCAGGTCGCTGTCGCTGAAATCACAGCGTGCTGCACGGCTGCGCTGGAACACGCATTGATACAGGCGCGCCTGGCTGAAGTTGGCGGCGTCCAACGTCGCTTCGCTGAAGATCGCCTGATCGAACTGCCCGCCACGGCACTGCGCCTGAGTCAGGTTGGCCTCCAACCACAGCGACTGTTGCGCCTGCACGCCCGCCAGGTTGGCGCGCCGCAGCGAAGCGCCCTTGAAATTGCTCTGGCGCAGCGTCGCCTGGCTAAAATCGACGTCGTCCAATTGGTTATCGGTAAACTGGCAGGCGATCAGGCGCTGCCCGGCGTAACTTTTGCCTCGATGGTCACATTCGAAAAACGTGACGCGGTCGAAATCTACCCCATCAAGCCCTGTCTCACAGAGGTTTAAGCGAAAGAACGTGACAAGGGATAACCGCGCCTGATTCAACGCAGCGCCGCTGAGCGGGCTTTCGTAGAAGGTGGTGCGATCGTGCTGAGTGGCGGAAAAGTTCGCGCCGGCCAATTGGCATGACATCCAGTGGCTTTGGTTGAGCGACAGCCGGCTGAAGTCGCTCTGTTCAAGCCGGCAGTCGTTGAACATCGTCAGTTCGATATGGCTCTCGTTGAAGCGGCCGCCCGACATGGCGCACTGATTGAAGGCCGTTTGCTTCAGGTTCGCCCGTGCAAATTGCGCATGCTCGAGCCGGCAATCGCTGAAGACGCTGTCGCGCAGATCGCAATCGGAGAAGTTCACGCCGTTCAGGTTCAGTTCGTTGAACATGCCACCGGCCAAATCCATACCGGCGAATGACAGGCCGTGCAAATCCTCACCGGCAATCAGCTCGCCGCGTTTCACGCGCTGGCGTATCTGCTCAGGTTTTGAGGTCATACTTCCTTCCCGTTGTGGCGAGGCAATGTTTTCACCCTGGCGGTATAGGCACCGTCGAGCCGGGTCGCCTGATCCACTTGGGATTGCGACAGGTCTGCCCGGAACAGATTGGCGCCCTGCAGGTCGGCGCCTGACAGCACGCATTTTTGCAGGATAGCCGCAATGAAACTGGCGTCGCGCAGGTTGGCGCGAGACAGATCGCTGCGGATGAACAGGCTGCCGCTGCCGTTGGCCTGACGGAAATCGGCCTCGTTCAGCCGGGTTTCCGACAGGTCGCAGTTGTCGAGGCGCGCCCGGCTGAAATTAGCCCGCTGCAACGGCATCTGGCGCAAATTGCACTGGTTTAGCGTCGCGTCGCTGAAATCCGCCTGCGGCAACAGCGTCTTTGCCGCAAAGGCGCAGGCCGTGAGGCGTGCGGCGCGGAAGCTGAGGCTTTGCGTCTCGGTATCAACCCAGGCGCAGCTTTCCAGCCGCGCCCGATCGAAGTTCACCGCCTGCAGCCGGCATTTGACGAAGCTGACTTTGTCGAGCCGGGCGTGGCTGAATGTCAGTTGCTCCAACTGCAGCTCCATCAGCGTAATGTTGGCCAGCGTGGCGCGGCTGAAATCACACAGCCCGAGCAAGGTTTCGTATCCCAGCAAATCGCGTAATGACGCCATCGTGAAATCGCAGCGTTGAAACAACGTTTGCTGAATGTTGGTTTCGTGCAGCTGCGCGCCGCCGAAATTCGTCGCTTCGCATTTCGCCAGGGCCAAAGAGGCGTGGCTCAGATCGGCCTGCTGCAAGACGGCGCCGCTGAGATCGGCGCGCGCCAACATCGCCTCGCGAAGATCGCAACCCACCAGTTGGGTTTGGCGCAGATTGGCGTTTTCCAGCAAAGCGCCGCGCAAGTTAGCCTGGCAGAGATCCATGCCGGACAGATCGGCGCCGGTGAGATCAAGACCGCTGAGATCCTTATCGCGCAGCATGGCGGCGGCGACGCGTTGGCGAATGATTTGCGCCAGATCGCCGCTTAAACGCAGTGCAGGGCTTTGCGCCTGTGCCGACATTAAATACATTTGGTGCAGCGCGCGCTCGCTTTCCCCCAGCTGTTTGTCGCTAAACGCGTCGGGATGCTGGCGCGCCTCCTGGAACAGCAGATCGCGCTGCTGCTGGTAGCTTTCCGCACCGGATGGCGGCACGTGATCCCCACCGGGGTTGAGCGGATCGATACCCTCGGCTTGCGCCAGCTTGAGCATGTCCTGATACTGCGCCTCGGCCTGGTTTTCCAGACGCTCGACGAATTCGGCGAGCTCGTCCAGCTTCGGCGGCGCTTCTTGCGACGGCAGCGGGAACAGTTCATCGATGTCCTGACCTTCACGCAGCAGACGCAGGCGATGCTCTTCGCGTTGTTGGTGTTCGTAGGCGGCGATATTTTCCGCCATCGGGCTTTGCTGCGTCGGCGTTTCCGTATCCAGCCAGGCGCCGATGCACGCTTCCGGCAGTAACTCTTGTTCACGAAAAGCGTGTAAAGCCCCCCGTTCTTTATCCAGCCGCTGGGCCAACACCTGCCGATAATGCGCGATGGAGCGGGGCTCGCCATCGGTTTCCAGGGCCGGCATCAGCTGCATCACGTCGGCGGCATCGTCCTCATTGATGCGCGCGCTACCCTGATAGATCAACAGCATTTGTTCCCGATGCGGGAAGAACCAGACGGTGGTATGGCGCATCGCAATCTCTTCGAAATGCGTTTCGCCGCCGCGCAGTCGGTTGATGAAGCAGCGCGCGCGCCACGGCGGCAAATGCCCTTGCTGTACCGGTTCTGAAGGGTGCATGTTCCAAATCCGATAGGCAGCCCGGGGCGGCAAGCTGTCGCGTTGAGGAAACTGCTGATCGCTGTCCGCCATGTTGAACAGGCGCCAGTCGATATCGTTGGCGAAGCCGGGAAAGCCGTTTTTCAACCAGTCGGCGTCGTAGTTTTTACCGATGCGGGAGAAGCGGCGTGGCCAGGTGATATCCAACGCGTCAAAGCTTGCCGGTTGCGCGCTTTGCCGAGGAGACGCGAGGCGCCCCTGCAGCGGTTCAACATTGGGTAGGCGATGGATACGGCCTTGCGGAAATGTTTCTGGAGTGGCGCCGATGCCGTGCGGATTATCGGCGAACTGGGTGCCGCCGTAAGCCCGGCGCCAGTCCAGACGCATTTCTGCAAAAGGGAGGGGAGTGGAGGGACGATCGTTGATCCAGTGGCGATCGCCGAAAACCACCAGCGTTTTTTCCAGAGAATCCAGCTGGATCTTCACGGCGCAAGCGGTTTTGTCTTGTTGATGGTGGGTGTAGGCGTTGCCGGTAGCGAGAAACTCCGCGCAGGCTTTCGGGATAGCCAGATCGAGCACGCCGCCGCTCAACGCGAGTTCGTCGGCGGCCAACTGCCACAGCTCCGGTTCGGGACGCAGGCGCGGGGAGGCCCCCATGTCGGCCAAGGCCAAAACGGAAACGCCCAGATAGTTTTGCCCTTGCCAAGAGAAGGGGCGATGAAGCGCGCTGAGGCGCAGAGGTTTTACGACTTTCATTGTGTGTGTAAAGCTTCCTGTGGATATCAGCTGGCAGCCAGGCTGCTTGCTCAAAAACAATCCGTTTTTCGGTTTAATAGATATCAGGCTATGTCACAACAGATGAAGAAAACGATGCGGCGTTAAGCGCCGATCGCTAATGCGGGGAGAGCCCCGCTTCGAAATGGATGATCAAGAGGACAGTGCGCTGTCCTTCCCGTTTATTCCGCGAACCAACAGCACGGCGGCCACGGATAACGCCGCGGCGATCGCCTTGGCGGTAAATTGGCCGACGCTCTCCAGATGATAGGGCGCAAAAAAACCGACGCCGGCGGTGCCCAGAATCAACAGCGCGGCGAGCGCTGCAAAACAGGGCAGCTCTATCGCCAGCGCCAGTCTGCCGGTGGGCGCCGCACCCAGGTAACCCATCAAAAAACCGGGCAAAATCAGGAAACCGATCAGTTCTGCGGGGGCATTCACCGCAGACATCACCTGCTGGTTGTATTTCAGCAGCGCCAGCATCAGCGCGACAAAGATCAGCAACCGTACAGGCAACGCGGCCGCTCGGCTTGCCGACAAAAAGGTTTTGCCGATCGCGGCGAGCAATACGCAGCCAACCAGGATGCCAAAGAAGGTAAACAGGATTTGCCCCCAGAGGCTGTCCTGCGTCGAAAAGGCAATGAACGCGCCCATCGTGACACTTCCTTATGCAAGGTGATTTAGCGAACTGATGAACGGTAAGCCGTTTGCGGAACGTTGAAATCGGATCGCGTGGTTGAAGGGATCGTTTTCGCTCAAAGTCGCGAAAGCTCTTCGATCACCGCTTTTTTTGGGTTCTTCGGGTCGTACTTTATCGCGATGAAATGGCCCGGCTGATAACGCGGCAAATCCACGACGCTGATCGGGCCTTTCGCCACCGCCGTATGGTTTTTTCCGTCTTGGGCGATGTACTTGACTTCGACTTCGCAGACCGGTCGATTCCCATCCCACAGGTTGGTCTGGCGAATGCTGACGATTTGCCCTGAGGCGGAAATACCGTTCTCCATCACGCTGAGGGACGAACCGATATGTTTGAAATAGCCCCAGATATCGACCGTGATAAATTTGAAAAAGCCCACCAGGCTGAGGATGGGAGCCAATAAAATCAAACCGATAACGGTGAAAACATTTTTGGCCTTCGACATGGGAGTCCCTTTACAAGAAGATCGCCAGCGCCTTGGTGCTCAACCGTAAGGCGCCGTTGGTGACCAGCGCGCCAAGCTGAGTGAACGTCATGGGATCATTACTGAGCTTGAAATTGGTTTTGCTGATCGACAGCGGGTTGTGCGAGATATCCAGCATCGTGTGTTTCAGGCTGGTTGCCGTCAACGAAAGATTGGATCCGTAGAAGGCAAAGTTGGCCCCGGTCGCCACCCATTTCCAACCGTGGCAGTTATCTTTCCAGCTCGGTGTTTGCACCGAGACGCCGTCCGCGCTGGTGATATCGATGGTTTTCGCCTTGATGGTCAGCGTGCCGGTTATTGTCGTGTTCTGGTTGTTGTTGTAGGTTTCGGTGACATCCCCGGTCACGGTGGCCGTCTGACCGCCCGCTTCAATCGTCAGAATTTGCCCGCCGGCGGTGATGGTGGTGTGCTGGCCGCCGGAGGTGATGTTGACCGTCTGCCCCTGCTTGATGGTGCTGGTCTGTTGCCCTTCGGTAATGTCGAGGGTCTGGTTGCCTTTCACCGTGACATGCTGGGTTTGCGTAATGTTTTGCGTCTGCGCGCCGTCAAGCTTGAAGGTCTGATTGCCGGTGATGTCGATTTTATCGCCGCCGTCGATAATCGTCAGGTCGCGGCCGCCTTTGATGTTCACCGTCTGGTGAGCGTTCAGGTTGGCGGTTTCCAGCCCATTGACGGTAGTCGTGCGTTTCGCTTTGTACAGGAACGTGGCGTCGCCGGTGACGGTGTCGTCCTGCTGGCGCCCGATGGTGGTGGTGCGACTGCCGTCAATATTGACGTTCTTGTCGTTCTCCACCGTCATGTTCATGTTGCGTTCGGCATGCATGTCGAACGATTCGTTGCCGGGCGAGTCTTCCAGGAACAGAAAGCTGGCGTTGTCGGCACCGCCGCCTTTACTGCGGCTCATAAAGCCCATTTTAGTGGCGTCGCCAGGCAGATCCCACGGCGGCATGCTGTCTTCGTTGTAAACGCGGCCGGTGATGATAGGGCGATCCGGATCGCCGTTGATAAAGTCGACCACCACTTCCTCACCCACGCGCGGGATCTGGATCCCGCCGTATTTCCAGCCGGCCCAGGCGCTGGAGACGCGCACCCAGCAGGAGCTGGTTTCATTGCCGCTGCCGTGGCGATCCCAACGGAATTTGAGTTTCACCCGGCCATATTTATCGGTCCAGATGCTTTCCCCTTCCGGTCCTACCACTTCGGCAGTTTGCGGGCCATGGGTTTTCGGCCAGGGCGTGGTGCGCGCCGGGCGCCAATTGATGTCCGCCGGAACGACCTGAAATTCGGTTCGCTGCTCGCCAACATCGTTATCGTTGCTGGCGTAGCTGTTTTCCTGCATGAAGTAATGCGCGCTGACCACCAGGTAGGTGCGGTTGTCTTCCATACGCGGCGCCTGGGTCAGTTGAAAACGGTAGCCGGGTGCAATGCCCTGCGAATTGCCTTCGCCGCTCATCTGCTCGTGCTGCGCTTCGAACTCCTGCTGGCGAACCTTGACGTAAAACTGGCCGTGGGCGTGATCGGTATAACGGCCGGGCCAGTCGAACACCTCGGCTTTGTCCTGCGCGAACGAGGCGGGATTTTGCCGGGCCTCCAACAACCGCGCGCGCGGCTTGCGAAAATCGTAGTCATCCAGGCTATAGAGGCTGGGCGTGATGGCGTCAGAAACGCTCCAGCTGTTGATGCTGTCTTTGTTTTCCACCAGGCCGCCTTCCGCGAGCTGATAGGGAATGCTGGCGTAGCCGGCGAGTTCCTGATGTGCCGACGGCGCGTCAGCCAGCACCAGCGTATGGCCGTCTTGTTGGTGCGTGAAATAGTAATAGATGCCTTCGTGTTCCATCAGGCGACTGATGAAATCGAAATCGCTCTCCTGGTACTGCACGCAGTACCCCCAGATACGGTAGTCGTAACTCAGGCGGTTATCGATTTTCACCTGATACTGCCCCAGCACCTGAGTCAGGATGTCGGGAACGGTCTTTTCCTGGTAGATGCGAAAATCGCGGTTTTGCGTTAGATACCACAGCGTGGGGCGCAGCACGGCGCGGTAGATATAGTAACGGTTGCCGCCGGCTTCTCGTCCGGAGAGGGTCATGCGCGTGATATTGCCGTTGAGATAACGCGGTGCCAGCGGATTGCCCCGCAGCTCCAGCGTGATTTTTTGTCCCAGCAGCGCTTTCAGATCGAGCCGATTGTCAGGACTGAGCAGTTCGACGTCGAATTCGAACAATCCGGCCAGTTTTTCCTCGCCGGAAAGGCTTCTGAACAACAGCTGATGGGAGGGCAAAGGTGTGTGCGCAATGATAAGACGATCCATACTATTCCCCGCTTTAGGCATAGCTACCGCACGAGAATTGACGCGCGATCCCGATGGCGTATCTGTCACGAATGGAGACAGGAACTGACGAAAGATTTAACAAAGTTTACACAAAGGCACGATTTGTGCAGTCTACAATAGAGCTCTGCATTTGCAAAATAGCCTTGTGGATCAATGCTCAATTCGTTAACTTGCTCACGATCTTGTTTTTTATCACCTAAAACATATAGATACGGGTAGATCGTTTTTTATCTCAAATTATTGGAAAATTGGTAATACCAAAAAATAAATATGTAACACTTAAGTCAACGTGTTTATAAAACAACTCTTTTTTTACGTAAAAAAAGTCACTGACTGTTTTTTATCCTTACCATTTGCCAGTTAAAGATGATCAAATATATAAATTTGGCGAATGTTAATTCGGATGATTCCTATTTGGTGGGCGTCCCAGCGCCCACCGACGGGCCCGGGAACAGGCGTTTGAACGGTTGAAAATGCAGCGTATGCCGTCGTTAACGTGAGGAGGCGGCGAAGGGGAGTTGGCCTATCAGCTCACAGAGCCAGATTAACGCCGGGTCGCGTTGCGCCTGCCGGCCGGCGATCAGCTCAATGGGGAAAGGCGCGATGGCCAACTCGTCAGGCAGCGGGAGAATGCGTACGCGTTGTGGATCGGAAAAATGCCGGGCCGCGCTGGCGGCCAGGGTGGCGATCAGATCGCTGTCGGCGACCACGGCCGGCAGAGCGGCAATATGTGAAAAGGTCACGGCGACGCGCCGTTGACCGCCGATTTCCGCCAGGCGCCGGTCGACCAATCCCCTGGCAGAGCCGTCGTCTGCGGGTGCGTACAGCCCATGCGGCAGGCTGAGGTAGCGTGCCAGATCCCAGCGGCCATCCGCCAACTGTGGGTGTGAACGGCTGGCGATACACACCAGATGTTCTTCAAACAACGTGCGCACATAGTGGCTTTCCGCTCCGGAAAGGTGCCCTCCCAGCGCGATATCCACCTCGCCGCGATCCAGTTGCCGGTAAATATTGTGGCGATCCAGGCGCGAAACGCGAATATCGATGCCGGGTGCTGTCTGACGTAACCGACTGATGATAGCGGGCAGCAGCAGGATATCGGCATAGTCGCCGGCCGCCAGCGTAAAGCGCCGCTGCCCGGCGGTGGCCGGATCGAAACGGGCAGGGGGCGCCAACGCCAGATGGATCTGTTCAAGCACCTGCTGTATCTGCGGCATAAGCTGATGGGCGCGTGGCGTAGGCGCCATGCCGCCGCCGCTGCGAACAAACAGCGGATCGTTCAGCAGCGTGCGCAGCCGTGCCAAGGCATTGCTGACGGAGGGCTGGGCGCGGTTAAGACGCCGGCCTGCGGCGGTGACGTTGCGCGTCTGATATAGCGCCTCGAACACCACCAGCAAGTTGAGATCGACGTTGGCTAAATTCATTTTATGAATACTCTATATACAGATAATCCATTTCCGGAATCATACTGCGTTCTTTAGGCTGGTAGCACACGAATTTAGCCTTCAATCAGGGGAAATGATGAACAAAGTCTTGATCACCGGCATTGAGCCGTTCGATGGCGATGCGGTGAATCCTTCCTGGCAGATTGCGCAGGCGTTGGCCGGTGAGCGTATCGCCGGCGCGGAGATCGCGGTGCTCGAGCTACCTTGCGTGTTGGGCGAGGCCAATCAGCAATTGATCGCGGCGATTGAGGCGCTGCAGCCGCTGGCGGTGATTTGTCTGGGCCTGGCCGCCGGCCGGGCCGAGATATCGTTGGAACGGGTGGCCATCAATTTGATCGATGCCCGCATTCCCGACAATGCCGGTAAACAGCCGGTCGACATACCGGTGGTGGCCGGCGGGCCGGTGGGGTATTTCAGCACGTTGCCGGTCAAGGCCGCAGTGCAGCAGCTGCGCCGACAGGGGATCCCGGCGGCGGTCTCTTATACGGCAGGTACCTATAACTGCAACCATATTTTTTACGGTCTGCGGCACTATCTCGAGACGCAGCACGCGAGGGTCAGGGGCGGATTCGTGCATATTCCGTACAGCCATGCACTGGCGGCAGCGCATCCGGGCAAGCCGAGTATGGCGCTGGCGACGATGGTGGAAGCGGTGCGCACTATTGTGCAGGTGACGCTGACGGTCGAGGAAGATGTGCGATTCGGCGACGGCGCCGTACATTAACAGCAGGGCGTGGTACGCCACGCCCTGCTACGGGTTATTCATCGGCGACGCGGATCACCAGTTTGCCGAAGTTTTTGCCCTGCAGCAGGCCGATAAACGCCTGCGGCGCCTGCTCCAGTCCGTCGACGATGTCCTCGCGGAACTTGATTTTCCCCTGTTCGACCCAGATGCTCATTTGTTGCAGGAACTCATCAAAGCGCGAGCCGTAGTCGTCGAAGATGATAAAGCCCTGCATACGGATGCGTTTGCGCAGGATCAGCCCTTCCAGCAGCGGCAAGCGGTCCGGCCCCGCAGGTAACCCGGTGGCATTGTAATGGGCGATGATGCCGCATACCGGAATGCGGGCTTTGGCGTTCAACAGCGGCAGTACGGCGTCGAACACCGCCCCACCGACGTTTTCGTAATAGATGTCGATGCCTTTAGGGCAGGCGGACGCCAGCTGTTCGGCAAAGTCAGGGGCGCGGTGATCGATACAGGCGTCGAAACCCAACTCTTCCACCACATAGCGGCATTTTTCCGCCCCGCCGGCAACGCCGACGACGCGGCAGCCTTTCAGCTTCCCGATTTGGCCGACCACTGAACCGACTGCACCGCTGGCGGCAGCCACCACCAGCGTTTCACCCGCCTGCGGTTGACCGATATCGAGCAGCCCCATGTAAGCGGTAAACCCCGGCATGCCCAGCACGCCCAGCAGGCGGGAAGGATGCGGCAGGTGCGGGCCGAGGTTGCGCAGGCCGCTACCGTCGGACAGGGCATAATCTTGCCAGCCGTCATAACCCAACACCCAATCGCCGACGTTGAAGTCGGGATGCTGTGAGACCGCGACGCGCGATACCGTGCCGCCCACCATCACCTGACCGATCTCGACCGGCGGCGCGTAGGAAGGGGCATCGCTCATGCGCCCGCGCATATAAGGATCCAGCGACAGATAAACGGTACGCAGCACCAGCTGCCCGGCGCCGGGCTGTGGCACGGGGACAGTGTCGAGACGGAAGTTCGCCGCCGTCGGTTCACCGTGCGGACGCGAAGCCAGCAGGAAGCGGCGGTTCTGTTGAGAAGGGGACATCGAAAGCTCCTTTGCGTTGCGACAAACAAGATTCGTTAAGCCTAGTTCAGGGGCGGCAAGGCAACGTTACCGAATGTGCTTAGCCTTAGAGCGGAACGATCAGCACGTCGATATGGCTGATATTGATAAAGCGGGCGGCGGAACAGGAGACCTTATTCATCATGCCGTCACGATGATTGCCGCACAGCAGGAGGTCGAACGGCTGACGGCGGCTGGCGTATTCCAGGCTGTCACCCAGCTCGCCGTGCACGATCAACGTATTGGCGATCGGGTAACCGGCGCGTTGACGCAGTTCTTCCATAAACAACCGGGTTTCCTCCTCCATCAACGAGCGTAAATCGCCCAGCATCGGCCCGGCGAAATTATTGTACATTTCCGGGTTGGCGAGGGTGCTTAACAAGGTGATGCTGCCGCCGTAAGGGCGAACGATGGAGACGGCCTTTTCCACCAGGCGGTGGCTGTCAGGGGCAACGGCGACGGTGACCAGAACGTTTTGATACCCCATATCCTACTCCTTGTTGTATCCATCGTGTTTCAGGCTGCCGCATCGGCGGCCTTGGTGGAAGTACTGCGTCGGATAAAGGGTAGAACCTGGCGAGGGTAATAAATGTGTTTCGCATCACGCGCGGCAATAAAAGCCGAATTTGCCCCGGTTATATAGCAATAAAAGATAAAACCGTTGCCGCACGTAATTTCACTGAATTAAAGCACCTGCGCCCACAGCGTTTTCGGCACCTTGCCCAGATCGAACAGTTTACCGGCCACCAACTCGGCGCGACGGTGGTCGGCGGCACGGTACATATTGCTCATTTCCGTATCGTTTTCAATGGAGTAGTTCAGTTTGTCGTACACCTTCTCCAGGCTGTCCAAAGAGGAGCATTTACGGAATGTCAGCAGATATTCGAGCGTATCAGTCATGATTAAAATATAGCCTGTTAATAGTTAAAGCCGGGTGAATAACACATCGGCGGCTCACGGCGGCGCCGTCGAGGCAGCGATGTACGACCTGACAAAAATCATTTCAAGTAGATAAATTGCACTGGGTAATGATGTCGCGCCGCCCGTGGCGGCGCTTTGATAAATCATAATATGCCCGTGCGCCGTCAGCAATCTCATCCTGCTGATAAATGAAGAAATAGGGAAAGTCTCAGAGCGAGGCTGCACGGGATGGCGGCAGAAGCACCGCGGTTCCTACTGCGCGCAAGTTCGCGCCGTCGTTTTGCGGCGTTTTCTTCACCTGCCCTAAGAGGCGCAACGGCATTACGCGGTGTTTGTTGCCGCCGCTTGCGTTGAAAAGCCGTTTTTCTCGATGGAGAAATATGAAGAGTAAAACAAAACTGCGTTTTATTTTATCGCGATGAAGGGAGGGGAATGGGGGGCTGGTTAATAATTTATTCACCTGGGGAATAATTATAACGGCAACAGAAAAAGAAATAAAAAGCATTAAAGTTTTATGGATTTCTGCCGATATGGCGTTTTGGGGGAATTTAACTCAGAAAAAATATTCTTGCATCGTGCTAATACAGAAACATATCGTTACGTCTGTTAGCTTGTTCACTACGCCTACGAATCATTGATAAGCCTTAATCACCTGATGTTGAAAATTAGAACAGCCTCAGGCTGAGGGCTTAAGTCAAATCCGATAGCTAATAACCTCATAGTTTACATTGGTTATTTTTCAGCTTGGATATTTTTCAGTAACTCAAATGGTTATTTATACTGAGTTTGTTGCCTATATGCAGATTTTTGTTCTGTTATTTTGGTTTGGTGATGCTTTTGTTCGAATTGATCTAAAAAAGATAATTTTTTGGCGCATAAACATTGTTTTTAAGACGTTTTTTTACCTATGGTTATTTTATAAGCAAAATGACGGTCAATAAGTGAGCGTATTTGGGTGTATTTGGCTTAATTATTTTTTATTTTTGTGATCTATGTCACATTGTATTTAAAATTGCCTCTCACTTACATTGTGTGTGCTAATGGTTCGGGGGTAGAGTTGCGCTGCTTTAGGAATAATCTTATTAAATTTGTAAAAATAGTTTCATGGTGACTAAACACTATCGAAGCAGAATGCTGTACATCCATACACGTTGGTTTACGCTCGTAGCAAATACTGAACAGTGGTCGAATTTAGCGATTGTCGAAAATTATAGCAGTCGTTTTTGAGCGATTAATTTGCCAACTTTGGGAAACAACCCAAGTCACGGGCGATAAAATTTATCACCCAGCGTATGTTTTTAAACATAGTCTGTCGGGATGGGGAATATGGGTACGTCTGAATTACTTAAGCATATTTATGACATCAATCTGTCATATTTACTTTTAGCACAGCGTTTGATTAACGATGAAAAAGCGTCCGCGATGTTCCGCCTTGGTATTGATGAAACCATGGCCGATGCGCTGGCACAGCTGACTTTGCCGCAAATGGTTAAGCTGGCCGAGACCAACCAGCTGGTTTGCCACTTCCGCTTTAACGAAAGCCAGACCATCGAACGCCTGACCAAAGAGTCGCGCGTCGACGATCTGCAACAAATCCATACCGGCATTTTGCTATCAAGCCATTTACTGCAAGAGCTATCGAGTAAAGACGCTAGCCCGACGAAGAAAAGAGCCTGATGATGGTTGAGAAAAGTATCGTTCAAGAAGCCAAGGACATTCAGCTCGCCATGGAGCTGATTTCGCTGGGAGCCCGATTGCAGATGCTGGAGAGCGAAACTCAGCTCAGCCGTGGGCGCTTGATTAAACTTTACAAGGAGTTACGCGGCAGCCCGCCGCCAAAAGGAATGTTACCGTTCTCAACCGACTGGTTTATGACCTGGGAACAAAATATTCACTCGTCGATGTTTTACAACGCCTACCTGTTTCTGATGAAAAGCGGGCAGTGCAGCGGGGTGGAGGCCGTGATCAAAGCCTATCGCCTCTATCTCGAGCAGTGTCCGCAGCAGGCCGGCGAGGCGCCGTTGCTGGCGCTGACCCGTGCCTGGACGCTGGTGCGCTTCGTCGATAGCGGCATGTTGCAGCTCTCTGCCTGCAGCTGCTGTGGCGGCGCATTTATCACTCATGCGCATCAGCCGCTGAATGGTTTCATCTGCAGTTTATGCCAACCCCCATCCCGCGCCGTAAAAAGACGTAAACTTTCGCCGCAACTGGCCGATATTATTCCTCAACTGCTGGACGAGCAGGTCAAACGCGCCATTTGAGCCGCCACATTGCCGGCTCTCGGCAATGAATACCGACGTGTGATACGCAGGGGCGGCATGCCGCCCCCAGACATGCAGCCTGGTCTGTCGCGCCAGGGCGCGTTTGCCCCACCTTCCATCCACATTGTTAATTTAAGGAATGCGTGTGCTAGTTATTTTGGGTTATCTCGTGGTATTGGGTGCGGTGTTTGGCGGCTACCTGATCGTGGGCGGTCATCTCGGTGCGTTGTATCAGCCGGCGGAATTTCTGATTATCGGCGGGGCGGGGGTCGGGGCCTTCATCGTCGGCAACAACGGCAAGGCGATCAAAGCCACGCTGCGCGCGCTGCCGCGGCTGATGCGCCGTTCCAAATACAACAAAGATCTGTATATGGATCTGATGGCGCTGTTGTTCCGCCTGCTGGCCAAATCGCGCCAGCAGGGCATGCTGTCGCTCGAATTCGATATTGATAATCCGCAAGAAAGTGAAATTTTCTCTAATTATCCGCGCATCCTTGCCGATAACACCCTGGTGGAGTTCATTACCGACTATTTACGGCTGATGGTGAGCGGCAATATGAATGCGTTCGAGATCGAAGCGTTGATGGACGAAGAGATCGAAACCTACGAGCAGGAAAGTGAAGTGCCCGCCGGCAGCCTGGCGATGGTGGGCGACTCCTTGCCTGCGTTCGGTATCGTCGCGGCGGTGATGGGGGTGGTGCACGCCCTGGCTTCGGCCGATCGGCCGGCTGCGGAACTGGGCGCGCTGATCGCTAACGCCATGGTCGGTACTTTCCTCGGTATTCTGCTGGCCTACGGCTTCATCTCGCCGCTGGCCACGTTGCTGCGCCAGAAGAGCGCCGAAAACGTCAAGATGATGCAGTGCATCAAGGTCACGCTGCTGTCGAGCCTGAACGGTTACGCGCCGCAGATCGCCGTCGAGTTTGGCCGTAAAACGCTGTATACCACCGAACGTCCTTCTTTCGTTGAGCTGGAAGAACACGTGCGTCGCGTGAAAGCGCCGGCGCAGCAGGCGACGGAAGAAGAAGAAGCATGAAACAGAATCATCCGGTCGTTCTGGTCAGAAAGCGCAAGTCGCATCATGCCGCCCATCACGGCGGCTCCTGGAAGATCGCTTATGCCGACTTTATGACGGCGATGATGGCGTTCTTCCTGGTGATGTGGCTGCTGGCGATCGCCAGCCCGCAGGAGCTGACGCAAATCGCCGAATATTTCCGCACGCCGCTCAAGGTCGCTCTGACCAGCGGCGACAAGAGCAGTTCCGAAAGCAGCCCGATCCCGGGCGGCGGCGACGATCCTACGCAACAGCACGGCCTGGTGAGAAAGCAGGTCGATTCGCCGGACAAGCGCGCCGAAGAGCTGCGCCTGAACAAGCTGCGCGAAAAGCTGGATGAGTTGATTGAGTCCGATCCGCGCCTGAAGGCGCTGCGCCCGCATCTGCTGATCAACATGATGGACGAGGGGTTGCGCATTCAGATTATCGATAGCCAAAACCGGCCGATGTTCAAAACCGGCAGCGCGCAGGTCGAGAGCTATATGCGCGATATTCTGCGGGCGATAGCGCCGATCCTCAACGATTTGCCGAACAAGATCAGCCTGTCCGGCCACACCGATGATATCCCTTACGCCACCGGCGAGCGCGGCTACAGCAACTGGGAACTGTCGGCCGATCGCGCCAACGCCTCCCGACGCGAGCTGATCGCCGGCGGCCTGGCGGAAGGCAAGGTGTTGCGGGTGGTGGGCATGGCGGCCACCATGAGCCTGAAACAGCACGGCGCCGATGACGCGATTAACCGTCGCATCACCGTGCTGGTGCTGAATAAGCAAACGCAAGAAGGCATCGAACATGAAAATGCCGAAAGCAACGCGATGGATATCGCCCAGCCGGACAGCCTGAAACAGCTGGCGCCGTCGGCGACTGCGCCGGCCAGCCAAACGCCGGAACCCCAGGCGGTAACGCCGACCGATCAAGCTATGCCGCCGGCGACGGATCCCGTCTCCCAATCGCAGGCATCCCCGGCGATAGCCCCGACCGGCCAAGCGCCGGAGCAACCGGCGGCCGCACCCGCACCGACTAACCGCGACTCACAGCCAGAGGTGACCCCGTGAGCATGGACATTAGCGATTTTTATCAGACCTTCTTTGATGAGGCGGACGAGTTGCTGGCCGACATGGAGCAACACCTGCTGGAGCTGGATCCGCTGGCCCCCGATATCGAGCCGTTGAACGCCATCTTCCGTGCGGCGCACTCGATCAAGGGCGGTGCGGCGACCTTTGGCTTTTCGGTGCTGCAGGAAACCACCCACCTGCTGGAGAACCTGCTGGACGGTGCAAGACGCCAGGAAATGAGCCTGAGCACCGAGATTATCAACCTGTTTCTGGAAACCAAAGACATTATGCAGGAGCAACTGGACGCCTATAAAACCTCGCAACAGCCTGACGCCGAAAGCTTTGAATACATTTGCCAGGCGCTGCGCCAGCTGGCGTTGGAGGCGCAACAGCAGCAGGAGGCGCCTGCGGCTCAACCGGCCGTTCAGCTGCCTGTCGAGAAGCCGGCTGCTGCGCCGGCGGCGATCGAAGGCGGCATGCGCATCAGCCTGAACGGGCTGAAAGCCAGTGAAATCCCCTTGATGTTGGAAGAGCTGGGCAACCTGGGCGAGGTTAAAGATCCTCATCAGACGGAACACAGTCTGGACGTGACGTTGCTCACCTCCGCCAGCGAAGACGACATCAGCGCCGTTTTGTGCTTCGTGCTGGAACCGGAACAAATCAGCTTCTCGACGCCGACGCAAAGCGAACCGGCCATTGCAGAAGCGAGCTTACCGGCAGCGGTCGCCGCGCCGCCTGCCGCCAAACCGGCCGCCGCAGCGGCGGAAGCGCCAAAAGCGCGCGCCAAGGCGAGCGAGTCCACCAGCATTCGCGTGGCGGTGGAAAAAGTGGATCAGCTGATCAACCTGGTGGGCGAGCTGGTGATCACCCAGTCGATGCTGGCGCAGCGCTCCGGCACGCTCGATCCGGTGAACCACGGCGATCTGCTGAACAGCATGAGCCAGCTGGAGCGTAACGCGCGCGATCTGCAGGAATCGGTGATGTCGATCCGCATGATGCCGATGGAATACGTCTTCAGCCGCTATCCGCGTCTGGTGCGCGATCTGGCCGGCAAGCTGAACAAACAGGTGGAGCTGACGCTGCAAGGCAGTTCCACCGAACTGGACAAGAGCCTGATCGAACGCATTATCGATCCGTTGACGCACCTGGTGCGCAACAGCCTCGATCACGGTATCGAAGAGCCGGCCACCCGCATCGCCGCCGGCAAGTCGGCGGTGGGCAATCTGGTGCTGTCGGCCGAACACCAGGGCGGCAACATCTGTATTGAAGTCATCGACGACGGCGCCGGTCTGAACCGCGAAAAAATTCTCGCCAAGGCCGCATCGCAAGGGCTGGCGGTGAGCGAGAGCATGAGCGACGAAGAGGTCGGCATGCTGATCTTCGCGCCGGGCTTCTCCACCGCCGAGCAGGTGACCGACGTTTCCGGCCGCGGCGTCGGCATGGACGTGGTGAAACGGAATATTCAGGAGATGGGCGGCCACGTCGAGATCCGTTCGCAGGCCGGTAAAGGCACCACCATCCGCATCCTGCTGCCGCTGACGCTGGCGATCCTCGACGGCATGTCGGTCAAGGTGAACGACGAAGTCTTTATCCTGCCGCTGAACGCGGTGATGGAATCGCTGCAGCCGCAGGCGGAAGATCTGCATCCGTTGGCCGGGGGCGAACGCGTGCTGCAGGTACGCGGCGAATACCTGCCGCTGGTGGAGCTGTATCGGGTATTTGAAGTGGACGGCGCCAAAACCGACGCCACGCAGGGCATCGTCGTTATCCTGCAAAGCGCCGGCCGCCGCTATGCGTTGCTGGTGGATCAGCTGATTGGCCAGCATCAGGTGGTGGTGAAGAATCTGGAAAGCAACTACCGCAAAGTGCCGGGCATCTCCGCCGCGACCATTTTGGGCGACGGCAGCGTGGCCTTGATCGTCGATGTCTCGGCGTTGCAAACCTTGAACCGTGAAAAGCGTCTGACGGACGCCGCCGCATAATAATGAGTTTATTGATTTAAAAGGTGAATGATATGGCAGGATTGGCAGCCGTCAGCAAATTGGCTGGCGAAACGGTAGGGCAAGAGTTTCTGATTTTTACCCTGGGCAACGAGGAGTACGGCATCGATATCCTCAAGGTGCAGGAAATTCGCGGCTACGATCAGGTGACCCGCATCGCCAACACGCCGGCGTTCATCAAGGGTGTTACCAACCTGCGCGGCGTGATTGTCCCGATCATCGATCTGCGGGTGAAATTCTCGCAGCAAAGCGTGTCTTACGATGAAAACACCGTGGTGATCGTGCTGAACTTTGGCCAGCGCGTGGTGGGCATCGTGGTCGATGGCGTTTCGGACGTGTTGTCGCTGACTGCCGAGCAGATCCGCCCGGCGCCGGAGTTCGCGGTGACGCTGGCGACCGAATACCTCACCGGTCTCGGTTCGCTGGGCGAGCGCATGCTGATCCTGGTGGATATCGAAAAGCTGCTGAGCAGCGAAGAGATGTCGCTGGTCGACAGCGTGGCGAAAAGCGTCTGATTCATGACCCCAGGGGGCAGGGCGCTGCCCCCTTCATCCATCACTCTTCCTGACCTGTTGCGACGCCGCAGGCCGCGCCCGGAACCCCCACTAAAAATAGTTACTTTCCCGCATAAAGTTTTGCCGCACGGCGCCGATAACTCTCACATTCAACGTCATCAGAGCCTGTCTGCGCGGGCTTCAACAAGGGAAATCATGTTAAATCGTATGAAGGTGGTCACCAGCCTGTTGCTGGTGTTGGTGTTGTTTGGCGCCTTGCAGTTGATTTCGGGCGGACTCTTTTTCTCCTCGCTCAAGAATGATAAAGAGAACTTTGCCGTACTGCAGACGATTCGTCAGCAGCAGTCTGAACTGAACGAAAGCTGGGTCAACCTGCTGCAGACTCGTAATACCCTGAACCGAGCGGGTATTCGTTACATGATGGATACCAACAAAATCGGCAGCGGTGCCAGCGTCACCGATCTGTTGACTTCGGCGAAGAGCATGCTGACGGTTGCGGAACAGCATTACGCCGCCTATGAAAAAATTCCTCTCGATCCGCGTCAGGACGCGCAGTCCGCGGAAAAGCTCAAGCAACAGTATGACATCTTGCACGGTGCTTTGACTGAACTGATTCAGCTGTTGGGCGAAGGCAAAATCAATGCTTTCTTCGATCAACCGACACAAAGCTATCAGGACGGCTTCGAGCAGATCTACAACACCTACCTGGCACAAAACGACAAGCTGTACCAAGGCGCGGTAGAAGACAGCAACAAGTCGTTCTCCTCGGCCATTTGGACGCTGGTGATCGTGTTGCTGGTCGTGTTGGCCGTGATCGTGCTCGTTTGGACCGGCATCCATCATATCCTGGTGCGTCCGCTGAACCGCATGATTGACCACATCAAACAGATCGCCGCCGGCGACCTGACTCAGCAGATCGTCGTCACCAGCCGCAACGAAATGGGCGTGCTGGCGGCCAGCCTGAAACACATGCAAAGCGAACTGATCGAAACCGTCAGCGGCGTGCGTCAGGGCGCGGACGCCATCTACAGCGGCGCGTCGGAAATCGCCGCGGGCAACAACGATCTCTCCTCCCGCACCGAGCAGCAGGCCGCTTCGCTGGAAGAGACCGCCGCCAGCATGGAGCAACTGACCGCCACGGTAAAACAGAACGCCGAAAACGCCCGTCAGGCTTCACAGCTGGCGCTGAGCGCCTCCGAAACCGCGCAGAAAGGCGGCAAAGTCGTGGCCAACGTGGTGCAGACCATGCACGACATCGCCGGCAGCTCGCAGAAAATCGCCGATATCACCGGCGTGATCGACGGCATCGCCTTCCAGACCAACATCCTGGCGTTGAACGCCGCGGTGGAAGCGGCGCGTGCCGGCGAGCAGGGCCGCGGCTTCGCGGTGGTGGCCGGTGAAGTGCGCAACCTGGCGCAGCGCAGCGCACAGGCGGCCAAAGAGATCAAAGGCTTGATCGAAGACTCGGTCAGCCGCGTCGATATGGGTTCCGTATTGGTCGAGAGCGCCGGCGAAACCATGGGCGACATCGTCAATGCCGTTACCCGCGTGACCGACATCATGGGCGAAATCGCCTCGGCTTCTGACGAACAGAGCCGCGGTATCGATCAGGTTGGCCAGGCGGTAGCGGAAATGGACCGCGTGACCCAGCAGAACGCCTCGTTGGTGGAAGAATCCGCCTCGGCGGCGGCGGCGCTGGAAGAACAGGCCAGCATGCTGACCCAGTCGGTGGCGGTATTCCGCCTGAGGCCGGAAGGCCAGGAAGAGTTTAAAGCGCCTGTCACCAGCAAGGCGACGGTAACACCGGTAATCAATCATAAGAAAATGAACGCCAGCGATCTGCAGGATAACTGGGAAACGTTCTGACCGGTATCGGGCCTCTCTCGCAGAGGCCCTTTTCCCTACGTAGGCCGGTCGCCGGCCGGCTGCAAGGAGGTTCACAGTGTTTAACCGAATCCGTATCTCTACCAGCTTGTTCCTGTTGTTGATGACCTTCTGCGTTCTGCAGTTGGCTAGCAGCGGCCTGTCGTATTCCGCGTTTCGTTCCGATAACCATAACCTCGACATCATCACCCTTGGCAGCCAGCAGCGCGATTCGCTCAGCCTGAGCTGGGTGTCGCTGTTGCAGGCGCGCAATACGCTGAACCGCGCCGGCACCCGTGCGGCGCTGAAACTGCCACAGGAGCAGGTGAACGAATTGATGAGTAGCGCCCGCAGTTCGCTGCAGAAGGCCGATCTCTATTTCAATCAGTTCATGGCGGTTGAGCGCAGCAGTGAGCAACAGCGTCAGCAGACGGCAACCACCAAGGCCAGCTACGAGCGGCTGCGCGGCGCGCTGCGTGAGCTGATCGACTTCCTGGAGAAAGGGGAGCTGCAGGCGTTTATGGACCAGCCGACGCAGAAAACCCAGGACCTGTTCGAAGCCGACTTCGTGCAGTACCTGCAGTTGGTCAACGGCGACATCAGCGAAGCCAGAGACGCCAACCAGTTCTCCTTCACGCTGGCGGGCCTGATGCTGGCGGGGGCGGTCTTGATGCTGATCGTGGTAACCGGCAGCGCCATGTGGTGGTTACGCACCATGCTGGTACAGCCGCTGAACCAAATTCGCAGCCACTTTGAACGCATCGCCGCCGGCGATTTGGCGACGCCGATTCAGGTGTATGGCCGCAATGAAATCAGCATGCTGTTCGCCAGCCTGCAACGCACGCAGCAGTCGCTGATCGGCACCGTCGGCGCCGTGCGCGACGGCGCGGAGTCGATTCTGATCGGCCTGCAGGAGATCTCCGAAGGCAATAACGATCTCTCTTCCCGCACCGAGCAGCAGGCCGCTTCGCTGGAAGAAACCGCCGCCAGCATGGAACAGCTGACCGCCACGGTGAAACAGAACGCCGACAATGCGCGGCAGGCTTCTCAGCTGGCGCGTGACGCCTCGGCCACCGCGGCCAAGGGCGGCGAACTGGCCGGCGACGTGGTGACCACCATGCACGACATCGCCAACAGTTCGCAGAAAATCGGCGCTATCACCAGCGTGATTGACGGCATCGCCTTCCAGACCAACATTCTGGCGCTCAATGCGGCGGTGGAAGCGGCGCGCGCCGGCGAACAGGGGCGCGGTTTCGCCGTGGTTGCCGGCGAAGTGCGCAACCTGGCGAGCCGCAGCGCGCAGGCGGCGAAAGAGATCAAGGGGCTGATCGATGAATCGGTCAGCCGCGTCAAACACGGCTCGGTGCTGGTGGAAAACTCCGGCGCCACCATGCAGGACATCGTGCGTTCGGTGACCCGCGTGACCGACATCATGGGCGAGATCGCGTCGGCTTCGGATGAACAGAGCCGCGGCATCGAGCAGGTGACGCAGGCGGTGACCCAGATGGATCAGGTCACCCAGCAGAACGCCGCGCTGGTGGAAGAGTCCGCTTCTGCCGCCACCGCGCTGGAAGAGCAGGCTATTACCCTGGCCGACGCGGTCGCGGTATTCCGTCTGGCGGACGATAACTTCGTCGCGCCAGGTAACAGCAGCAACGCAGTTTCACCTGTGGTAAAGGAAGCCCAAGATTGTTAAACCGCATAAGCAGCACGTTTTTCCCCGGTGAGGTGGCATGAAACAGGCGCCGTCAACTTCTAACCGGGATACTGCGTCGATGTTGACGCAAATGGTGCAGCGCCTGCCGCTGTCGGACGTGCATTTTCGCCGTATCAGCCAGTTGATTTATCAACGCGCCGGCATCGTGCTGGCGGAGCATAAGCGCGAGATGGTTTACAACCGCCTGGTGCGCCGTTTGCGGCTGTTGGGATTGCACGATTTCGGCGACTATCTGGCGCTGCTGGAAAGCGACCCGAACAGCGCGGAGTGGCAGGCGTTCATCAACGCGCTGACCACCAACCTGACGGCCTTTTTCCGCGAGGCGCATCACTTCCCGATCCTGGCGGAACACGCGCGCTCGCGGCCGAACGGCTACAGCGTCTGGAGCACCGCGGCCTCGACCGGCGAAGAACCGTATTCGATCGCCATCACGTTGAGCGATGCATTGGGCCAGCGGGCCGGCAGTTGCCAGGTCTGGGCCAGCGACATCGATACGCAGGTGCTGGAAAAGGCGGAGGCGGGCGTTTACCGCCAGGAAGATCTGCGCACCCTGACGCCGACCCAAATGCAGCGCTATTTCCTGCGCGGCACCGGGCCGCATCAGGGGCTGGTGCGCGTGCGGCCGGAACTGGCGGCGCAGGTGAACTTCCAGCCGCTGAACCTGCTGGCGCCGGAGTGGGCGCTGCCGGGGCAATTCGACGCCATTTTTTGCCGCAACGTCATGATCTATTTCGATAAGGCGACGCAGGAGCGCATCCTGCGCCGCTTCGTTCCCTTACTTAAGCCGGGGGGGCTGATGTTCGCCGGCCACTCCGAGAATTTCAGCCAAATCAGCCGGGATTTCTACTTGCGTGGGCAGACCGTGTATGGGCTGACCAAGGAGAGGTAATGAGTAAAATCAGAGTGTTATGCGTAGACGATTCGGCACTGATGCGCCAGCTGATGACGGAAATCGTGAACGGCCACGCCGACATGGAGATGGTGGCGACCGCGCCGGATCCGTTGGTGGCGCGCGATCTGATCAAAAAATTTAATCCTCAGGTGCTGACGCTGGACGTCGAGATGCCACGCATGGACGGGCTGGATTTCCTCGAGAAGCTGATGCGTCTGCGGCCGATGCCGGTGGTGATGGTTTCTTCGCTGACCGGCAAAGGGTCTGAGATCACGCTGCGTGCGCTGGAGCTGGGCGCGGTGGACTTTGTGACCAAACCGCAGCTCGGCATTCGCGAAGGCATGTTGGCCTACAGCGAGCTGATTGCCGAGAAGATCCGCACCGCTGCCAAGGCGCGCCTGCCGCAGCGTTCCAACAGCCCTGCGCCGGCGATCCTCAGCCACGCGCCGCTGCTGAGCAGTGAAAAACTGATCGCCATCGGCGCTTCCACCGGCGGCACCGAAGCGATCCGCCAGGTGCTGCAGCCGCTGCCGGCGACCAGCCCGGCGCTGCTGATCACCCAGCACATGCCGCCCGGTTTCACCCGTTCGTTCGCCGAGCGGCTGAACAAGCTGTGTCAGATCACGGTGAAAGAAGCGGAGGACGGCGAGCGCGTGCTGCCGGGCCACGCCTACATCGCGCCGGGGGACCGCCACCTGGAGCTGGCGCGCAGCGGCGCCAACTATCAGGTGAAGCTGCATGACGGCCCGGCGGTCAACCGCCATCGTCCGTCTGTCGATGTGTTGTTCCGTTCGGTGGCGCAATATGCCGGCCGCAATGCGGTGGGGGTGATCCTCACCGGCATGGGCAACGACGGCGCGGCAGGGATGCTGGAGATGCACCGCGCCGGGGCGTATACCCTGGCGCAGAACGAGGCGAGCTGTGTGGTGTTCGGCATGCCGCGCGAGGCGATCGCCAGCGGCGGCGTCAGCGAAGTGGTCGAGTTGGACAGGATGAGCCAGCGCATGTTGGCGCAGATTTCCGGCGGCCAGGCATTGCGCATTTGATTTTAGTCCGCAGGGTTTACCCGGCGGCGATATGACCCAGGTTCGCCGCGCGGCGGCCTGCGGTTTTGCATCATTAAACGGTTAACTATTTCAGGAGTAACAATGGCAGACAAGAACCTCAGATTTCTGGTTGTGGACGACTTTTCCACCATGCGCCGCATCGTCAGAAATCTGCTCAAAGAGCTGGGCTTCAACAACGTCGAAGAAGCTGAAGACGGCGCGGATGCGCTGAACAAGCTGCGCGCCGGCGGTTTCGACTTTGTGGTGTCCGACTGGAACATGCCGAACATGGACGGGCTCGAACTGTTACAGACCATTCGCGCCGACAGCGCGCTGGCCGCGATGCCGGTACTGATGGTGACGGCGGAAGCCAAGAAAGAGAATATCATCGCGGCGGCGCAGGCCGGCGCCAGCGGTTATGTAGTGAAACCATTTACGGCGGCGACGCTGGAAGAAAAGCTCAACAAGATTTTTGAAAAATTGGGCATGTAAGGAGAGGGCGATGAGAGACATTCCAATGCCTGCCAGCGATGCAGCGACCGCGGGAGAGATCATCTCCCGCATCGGCCAACTGACCCGAATGCTGCGCGACAGCATGCGTGAACTGGGGCTCGATCAGGCGATCGCCCAGGCGGCAGAAGCGATCCCGGATGCGCGCGACCGTCTTGACTATGTCGTAACCATGACGGCGCAGGCGGCGGAACGGGCGTTGAACTGCGTGGAGGCGGCGCAACCGCGCCAGGCGGAGCTGGAATCCGGCGCGAACGCGTTGAAAGGGCGCTGGGACGAGTGGTTCGCCAATCCTATCGAACTGGACGACGCGCGTTCTCTGGTTAACGACACACGCCAGTATCTGGATCAGGTGCCGGGCCATACGGCCTTCACCAATGCCCAGCTGCTGGAAATCATGATGGCGCAGGACTTCCAGGATCTGACCGGTCAGGTGATCAAGCGCATGATGGACGTGGTGCAGGAGATCGAAAAGCAGCTGCTGATGGTGCTGATGGAAAACATGCCGGAGCAACCGGTGAAGGAAAAACGGCCGAACGACAGCCTGCTGAACGGCCCGCAGCTCGACCAGAACGGCGTCGGCGTGATCGCCAACCAGGCGCAGGTCGACGATCTGCTCGACAGCCTCGGTTTCTAAGGCTTTTCGGGGCGCGCGACGGCGCGCCCCGAAAGTTGCGCGGTGTCCCGCAAAGATTAATGTATATAGTATTGCTATATACATCATGGCGGTTATAATTTGTACTCCAGTTAAAGGAGGTCGCCATGACGTTAGGTTCTGTCTTTACCAATAATCGGACACAGGCTGTACGCTTGCCTGCAGAGGTGCGTTTCCCTGATACCGTTTCTAAAGTGACCGTCCGCGTAGTGGGCAAAGAGCGCATTCTTGCCCCCCTGGAGAATACCTGGGACAGCTTCTTCTGTGCGGAAAATGAGGTGAGCGATGATTTCCTTAATGAACGTGCCGGACAGCACCAACGCGAGCGGGAAGATTTTTGATGTTCAGCCATATGCTGGACACCAACATTGTTATCTATGTCATTAAGCGCCGGCCGCTGGAAGTGCTGGAGGCATTCAATCGCTATGCAGGTAAAATGGTCATTTCGTCGATCACCTATGGCGAATTGGTTCACGGGGTGGAGAAAAGCGCTCGGCCAGCGGTGAACGCCAGAGTCGTTGAGGATTTTGTCTCCCGATTGGACATTCTCGATTACAGCGCCAAAGCGGCATCGCACTACGGCAACATCCGGGCTGCGCTGGAACGCCAGGGAACGCCTATTGGCGTAAACGATCTACATATCGCCGGGCATGCGCGCAGCGAAGGATTGATCCTGGTGAGCAATAATCGACGCGAATTTGAGCGCGTTGAGGGTTTGCGGCTGGAAAATTGGTTGTAACGTCTCCCTGATGGTCTCATCCCCTAAATAACCCGCCTTTTCCCCCGTTGTTCCGTCAATGACATCGCCAATTTTTTGGCATGCTGACCGCCATTCTTTACCCTCCCGACACAGGAACGGCGTTTCGTGGCTGAAGACAGCGATCTGGAAAAAAGCGAGGCCCCCACGCCCCACAGGCTGGAGAAGGCGCGTGAAGACGGCCAGATCCCGCGTTCCCGCGAACTGACCTCGGTACTGATGCTGCTCTCGGGCCTCGCGATCATCCTGATGTCCGGCAGCAACATGGCGCAACAGCTGGCGGCGATGCTCACGCAGGGTTTGAACTTTGACCACGGCATGGTCAGCAACGATAAACAGATGCTGCGCCAGCTGGGCATGTTGCTGCGCCAGGCCGTACTGGCGCTGTTGCCAATCATGGCGGGGCTGGTGCTGGTGGCGCTCGCCGCGCCGATGCTGTTGGGGGGTATTCTGTTCAGCGGCAAGTCGATCAAATTCGATTTGAAGCGGCTGAACCCGTTGTCCGGGTTGAAGCGTATCTTTTCCAGCCAGGTGCTGGCCGAGCTGCTGAAAGGGATCCTGAAAGCGACGCTGGTCGGCTGGGTGACCGGCCTCTATCTCTGGCATAACTGGGCGGCAATGCTGCATCTGATGACCCAGCAGCCGCTCGACGCGTTGGGCAATGCGCTGCAGATGATTCTGTTCTGCGGTTTTCTGGTGGTGCTGGGATTGACGCCGATGGTGGCGTTCGACGTGTTCTACCAGCTGTGGAGCCACTTCAAAAAGCTGAAGATGACCAAGCAGGATATTCGCGACGAATTCAAAGACCAGGAAGGGGACCCGCACGTCAAGGGGCGCATTCGTCAGCAACAGCGGGCGATCGCCCGGCGCCGCATGATGGCCGATGTGCCCAAGGCGGACGTGATCGTCACCAACCCGACGCACTACGCCGTCGCGTTGCAGTACAACGACAAAAAAATGAGTGCGCCGAAAGTGCTGGCCAAAGGGGCCGGTGAAATCGCTTTGCGCATTCGCGAGCTCGGTGCGGAGCACCGCATCCCGATGCTGGAAGCGCCGCCGCTGGCGCGTGCGCTGTATCGACACAGCGAGATTGGACAACATATCCCGGCCACCCTGTATGCCGCGGTCGCCGAAGTGCTGGCCTGGGTGTACCAACTGCGCCGCTGGCGGCGCGAGGGCGGCCTGATCCCGAAAAAACCTGAACGTTTACCGGTGCCGGAAGCACTGGATTTTGCAAAAGAGAGTGACTCTGATGGCTAATTTGGCCTCCCTGCTTCGTTTGCCGGGCAATTTTAAAGATACGCAGTGGCAGGTGTTGGCCGGCCCGGTGTTGATCCTGCTGATCCTGTCGATGATGGTGTTGCCGTTGCCGGCGTTTATCCTCGACCTGCTGTTTACCTTCAACATCGCGCTGTCGATCATGGTGCTGCTGGTGGCGATGTTCACCCAGCGCACGCTCGAATTCGCCGCCTTCCCGACCATCCTGCTGTTCTCCACGCTGCTGCGTTTGTCGCTCAACGTCGCGTCGACGCGCATCATCTTGCTGGAAGGGCACACCGGTTCCGCCGCCGCCGGCCGCGTGGTGGAGGCCTTCGGCCATTTCCTGGTGGGCGGCAACTTCGCCATCGGTATCGTGGTGTTCATCATCCTGGTGTTGATCAACTTCATGGTCATCACCAAGGGGGCCGGGCGTATCGCCGAAGTGGGCGCGCGTTTTGTCCTGGACGGCATGCCGGGCAAGCAGATGGCGATCGACGCCGACCTGAACGCCGGGTTGATCGGCGAGGACGAAGCGAAGAAACGCCGCGCCGAAGTCACTCAAGAGGCCGATTTCTACGGCTCAATGGACGGCGCCAGTAAATTCGTGCGCGGCGACGCCATCGCCGGCCTGATGATTATGGTGCTGAACGTGGTCGGCGGCCTGTTGGTCGGCGTGGTGCAACACGGCATGGAGCTGGGGGCGGCGGCGGAAAGCTATACGCTGCTGACCATCGGCGACGGCCTGGTGGCGCAGATCCCGGCGTTGGTGATCTCCACCGCCGCCGGCGTTATCGTCACCCGCGTCGCGACCGATCAGGACGTCGGCGAGCAGATGGTGGGCCAGCTGTTCAACAATCCGCGCGTGATGCTGCTGAGCGCCGGGGTGCTGGGGCTGTTGGGCCTGGTACCGGGCATGCCGAACCTGGTGTTCCTGCTGTTTACCGCCGCTTTGCTGGGCCTGGCCTGGTGGCTGCGCGGCCGTGAACAACAGGCACCGAAAACGGTGGAGGCGCCGGTGATGCCGGAGAACCCGCAGGCCGCCGAAGCCAGCTGGGCCGACGTGCAGTTGGAAGACCCGCTGGGGATGGAGGTGGGCTATCGGTTGATTCCGATGGTCGATTTTCAACAAAACGGTGAGCTGCTGGGGCGTATCCGCGGTATTCGCAAGAAATTTGCGCAGGACATGGGCTATCTGCCGCCGGTAGTACACATTCGCGACAACCTGGAACTGCCGCCTGCCAGCTACCGCATCCTGATGAAAGGCGTCGAGATCGGCAGCGGTGAAGCGCAGCCGGGCCGCTGGCTGGCGATCAACCCCGGCAATGCCGTGGGGGAGCTGGCGGGAGACAAAACCGTCGATCCGGCCTTTGGGCTCGAGGCGGTGTGGATCGACAGCGCATTGCGCGAGCAGGCGCAGATCCAGGGCTTTACCGTGGTGGAAGCCAGCACCGTAGTGGCGACGCATCTTAATCACCTGATCGGCCAGTTCGCCAGCGAGCTGTTTGGCCGCCAGGAAACCCAACAATTGCTGGATCGCGTGTCGCAGGAGATGCCGAAACTGACCGAAGACTTCGTGCCGGGCGTGGTATCACTGACCACGCTGCACAAGGTGCTGCAAAACCTGCTGGCCGAGCGCGTCTCTATCCGCGATATGCGCACCATCGTCGAAACGCTGGCGGAGCATGCCCCGGCGCAAAGCGATCCTTATGAGCTGACCACCGTGGTGCGGGTGGCGCTGGGCCGGGCGATCACGCAGCAGTGGTTCCCGGGCAACGGCGAGATTCAGGTCATCGGTCTGGATACCCAACTGGAGCGTTTGTTGCTGCAGGCGTTGCAGGGCGGTGGCGGTCTGGAGCCGGGGCTGGCCGATCGCCTGCTGGATCAGGCGCGCCAGGCGCTGCAGCGGCAAGAGATGCTCAGCGCGCCGCCGGTGCTGCTGGTCAACCATGCGCTGCGGGCCTTGCTGGCGCGCTTCCTGCGCCGCAGCCTGCCGCAGATCGTGGTGTTGTCCAACCTCGAAATCAACGACGATCGCCAGATTCGCATGACGTCGACCATTGGAGCCGCCTGATGAAACGTTGTCTGTTCGTGTTGTGTTTGCTGGTGCCGTTAACCGCCGGCGCGGTGTCCGGCTCCTGGGTGGCCGAAGGGGCGGGCGTGACGTTGGAACAGGGCGGCATGCGCGATGAGTCCGCCGGTTTGCGGCCGCCGAACGCGTTGCCGGATGCCAATGCGCGCATCATCAGCGTCAGCTGGCGCTATCGTTTACTGGGGCCGGAGCCGGCCGGGCTGCAGGCCCAGCTGTGTACGGTGAACCGCTGCATTCCGCTCGGCGGCGGCAGCGGCAGCAGCAACGGTTTGCAGGGCGAACCGGCCAATGCGGAATTGCGCTTTGTCTATTACGTGCAGTCGCAAGGCGGGCTGAACCCGCCGCTGCGGGTGATTGGCAATCAGGTCATCGTTAATTATCAGTAGGATCAGGCCAGAATTTGCAGGCCGTTGCGTTCCACCAGCGTCAGCAGCTTCATCGCGGCGGAGTTCGGTTGCGCTTCGCCGCGCTCCCATTTCTGCACCGCCTTTTTACTGACGTTAAGATACAGCGCAAATACCGGCTGACTGACGTTTTCCCGTTCGCGCAGCGCGCGGATCTCGGCCGGCCCGAACTGTTTCACCGGCCGCAGACACAGCATGTCGAAGGTGCGCATGGTCACGTCGTCGACGAAACCGGCGCGGTGCAGGCCCTGAACTTCCTGGTGGATCGATTTCAGCATCTTGCTCATAGTTGTAACCTTATTAATTCCCCGCAGTTGACCAGCTGATACAGTCTGAATGGTGAATAATCCAGATACAGCGCCGCCAAATGCCGCCAGGAAATTAACTCCTCCTGATTGATGTTGTCTCTTTCGTTTTTGGCAAAGCCATACATGAAAAAGATCCTGCCTTCATCTGCCGTTGCGATTAATACCCGATACCCGCGCCGTTTTCCACTCCCCATCCGGGCGATGCGTTTTTTGTAAACGCAACCACCGAGATTGGCGTCGTACAACTGATTTTGCATCTCTCGTGCCGCTTTCACTATCGTGGCGTCACTAATGCGTTCGTCGCCGGCAAATGTCTGGAAGGCTTTTGTGAGATAAATGTCGGTCATTCACTCTCCGTGTGAAAATATACCCTTAATGGGTACAGATCAAGATGTTTAACGACCGAGCTAAGATGACGAAATAGAGAGTGATGGGGAACAGGCAAATATCCGTTCTGCGCAGCCTGGCGCATAACGTTAAGGGAATTCAGAAAGCAAAAAGAAGAAAATGCGAGAGGGCGCGCATAACCGGGGAAACCCGCGCCCGGCGCTGCGCACACCGGGCGAAATCAGGGGGTTAGACGCCGATTTTTCTGCCGAGCAGGCTGCCGGCGTGCGACTGGCCGTCCGGGCCATACAGCGATTTGTTGTTCTTGCTGAGGATGGCCAGCGCCTGCGCGTTATGGTCGATCTGTTGATTGAGCAGCAAGCCATTGTGCTGATTCTTTTCGCGCAGCGTTTGGCTCAGCAATTGAATGCGCTGCCAGCGATCGGCCAGAGACGCATGGCTGGAATAGGGCGCGCGTTGCCCGCAGGCTTTTTCCTGCCCCAGACGCTGTTGCTCGAGGTAGGCGACCGTCGCCAGCAGTTGGCTTTTGGCATCGGTGACGCGCTGCAATGCCACGCCGGGCAACTGGCCGGAACACAGCAAGTCGTGCTCTTCCTCCAGCACGCCATTGAGCGCCCGCAGCGTTTCCAACAGTTTGTCCAGCAGTTGTGCCAGGTTTTCCATAGTGATGACTTATCCTTTACCGCTACTCGCCGCGCGCTGTCAGTCGCGTCCGGCGATCCATTGAATATCGCTCTGTGCGTCTTGCAGCAGCGCGTCGGCGATTTTACCGGCGTCCATCTTCAGTTCGCCGCTGCGGATCGCCTGCTTGATGGCCTCGACCCGGCCCATATCGATATCCTGGGAACCCGGTTGCATCAGACGCGCCTGCGCCTCGCTCAGTTTGACCTGCGTGCCGCTGACGGCCGTTTCTGCCACGGCGGCCTTGCGCGGTTGGAGCGGGTTGTCGGCCGGGGTTTCACGTGGTTGCACAGTGGAAACCGGCTGTAACCGCTGGGTGCGATCGATACTCATGGTCCATCTCCGTTTACGCCGTGACCGCTGGCGGGCGACGACGCTGCAATGAAATTTTTGCGGCCCTGGTGGCCAATAAAATGCTGCTTGATTTGTCTTATCGGCAAGGTTTGCGGAACCTTTACTTTTTTATAACGTAATGCGAATCGCGCCGTCGTCTCCGACCACGCCGCTGACGATCTGTCCGGACGCCATGCGCACGCGCACGCTGTCTTCGGCGGCGGCGTTGTTCATCGCCTTGCCCGACCCGCTGATGTTGAATCCTTCGCCCTGCGCGTTGACCTGCACCGATTGCCCCGCCTTGATAATCCAGGCGCGGCGCAGCATGGCGAGGGTCAGCGGTTGGCCAGGGCTGATGTTGCGCAGGCTGACGGCGCCCAACGCTTTGCCCGTTTCGGTCAGCGCGCGCGGCGGCAGGGTATCGAGCCGGCCTTCTTTCAACGTCAGATCCGCCGCGGTCAACCGGCTGCCGGCGCTGATGCCGCGCGCCGAAACCAAATAGCGGCCGAACACCTGCACCTGAGTCTGGATAAAACGCCGCTCCTGGCCACAGCGCGCCGAAATACTGACGTTGCCGCCGATCCGCGCGTTGGGCGGCAGCGACAGCTGGGGCAGTTCGCAGGCGGGCCACTGGGCCGGCGGCGTGCGCACCCGCACTTTCACCTGCACCGGCTCACCGGTGAACTTGCCTTGGATGAAGCTTTCGATTTGCGTCGCCAGATCGTCGGCGCGCGCGTTCAGACTGCACAGCAGGCCGATAAGCAGCAGCATTTTACCTTTCATCGTCATCTTCTCAAGCTTCATCGGGATACGCGTAAGTGTACCCGCAGCGCGCGCAGGCTAAGCAGATAAATAGCGCCCCATTTTGCGTCTATTCCCGCGATAGGGTGGCGCAGGGGGCGTTTATCCTGTCGACTCCAAATTCTAACCTCGCGGAGGGAGCATGCTCGACAAACTGGACGCGGCTCTGCGCTTTGGCCAAGAGGCGCTGAACTTGCGCGCCCAGCGGCAGGAAATTCTGGCCGCCAACATCGCCAACGCAGACACACCGGGTTATCAGGCGCGGGATATCGATTTCGCCAGCCAATTGAACAAAGTGCTGGAACAAGGGCGCGTCAACGGCAACGGCATGTCGCTGAACCTGACGGCGGCGCGCCACATCCCGGCGCAAACCCTGCAGCCGCCGCAGCTCGATCTGTTGTACCGGGTACCGGACCAGCCGTCGATGGACGGCAACACGGTGGACATGGATCGCGAACGCACCAACTTTGCCGATAACAGCCTGAAATATCAGACCGATCTGACGCTGCTCAACGGGCAGATCAAAGGGATGATGTCCGTGCTGCAACAAGGATAAGGCGCATGTCTTTACTGAACATTTTTGATATCTCCGGCTCGGCGCTATCGGCGCAATCCCAGCGCATGAACGTCAGCGCCAGCAACATGGCCAACGCCGACAGCGTGACCGGCCCGGACGGCGAGCCTTACCGCGCCAAACAGGTGGTGTTCCAGGTCGCGGCGGCGCCTGGGCAGCCGACCGGCGGCGTGCGCGTCGCCCAGGTGGTGGACGATCCGGCGCCCGAGCGTCTGGTGTACCAGCCGGGCAACCCGCTGGCGGACGCCAAGGGCTACGTGCGCATGCCGAACGTCGACGTAGTGGGGGAAATGGTCAACACCATCTCCGCTTCCCGCAGCTACCAGGCCAACGTCGAGGTGCTCAACACCACCAAGTCGATGATGATGAAAACCCTGACGCTGGGTCAGTAACCGGAGGTTCCCATGGCTATTGCCGCAACCACGAACGAGTCGTTGGACAACACCGTCATCGGTAACAACAGCAAAAATACCAACAGCCAGGATCTGCACAACAGCTTCCTGACGCTGCTGGTGGCGCAGTTGAAAAACCAGGATCCGACCAATCCGATGCAGAACAACGAACTGACTTCGCAGCTGGCGCAGATCAACACCGTTCAGGGTATCGAAAAACTCAACACCACGCTGGGATCGATCTCCGGTCAGATCAACAGCAACCAGTCGCTGCAGGCGACTGCGCTGATCGGTCACGGCGTAATGGTGCCGGGCAACAACATTCTGGTCGGCAGCAAGGACGGCAAGGTCAGCACCACGCCGTTCGGCGTGGAACTGGAGCGCGCCGCCGATCAGGTGACTGCCACCATCACCAACGCCAGCGGGCAGGTGGTGCGCACCATCGAAATCGGCGGCCTGACCGCCGGCGTGCATGCCTTCACCTGGGACGGTTCGCTGGATGACGGCTCTACCGCGCCAGACGGCGCCTACAAAGTGGCGATTAACGCCAAAGGCAACGGCGAGCAGTTGGTGGCGCGTAGCCTGCACTTCGGGCTGGTCAACGGCGTGATCCGCGACGGCAACGGCGCCAAGCTGGATCTTGGCCTGGCGGGCAACGCCACCCTGGAAGACGTGCGACAGATCTTATAACCCCAAGCATCAGGCTCAATCGGACGATAGCCTGACCACTATTCGGAGAATAACATGGCTTTTTCTCAGGCAGTCAGCGGCTTGAACGCGGCAGCAACCAACCTTGATGTGATCGGTAACAACATCGCCAACTCCGCGACCGCGGGCTTCAAATCCGGCAGCGTGTCCTTCGCCGACATGTTCGCCGGTTCGCAGGTCGGGCTGGGCGTTAAAGTGTCCGGCATCACCCAGAACTTCAAGGGCGGCACCACCACCGGCACCAGCCGTTCATTGGATGTGGCCATCAACGGCAACGGCTTTTTCCGCATGCAGGATAAAGACGGCGGCATCTTCTATACCCGCAACGGCCAGTTCAAGCTGGACGAAAATCGCAATCTGACCAACATGCAGGGCCTGCAGCTGACCGGTTACCCGGCGGCCGGCTCCCCACCGACCATTCAGCAGGGCGCCAACCCGGTGCCGTTGAGCATTCCTGAAGGCATGATGAACGCCAAGGCGTCCACCTCCGGCCAGATGGTCGCCAACCTGATGTCGACCCATGAAGTGCCGAAAAACAAGACCTTCGATCCGACCAAACAGGACAGCTACAACTATACCAATACCATCACCGCCTACGATTCTCTGGGTAACGCGCACAACATCAACGCCTACTTCGTGAAGACTGAAGACAACAAGTGGCAGGTCTATACCCAGGATGGTAGCGCCGCGCCAGTGAACGCCGGCACCATGGAGTTCAACACCAGCGGCAGCCTGGTGAAAACCACCAGCACCAACGGTGCGCCGGGCGAGTTCAGCATGGTGATCCCGATGACCGCCAAAGACGGTGCGCCGGCGCAAAACTTTACCCTGAGCTTCGCTGGCAGCATGCAGCAGAACGTGAGCAGCGACTCGGTGAGCAAAGTATCGCAGGACGGTTATGCCGCCGGTGAATACACGGGCTATCAGATCAACAACGACGGCACCATCATGGGGGTCTATTCCAACCAGCAGACCCAGCTGTTGGGCCAGATCGTCATGGCTAACTTCTCCAACCCGGAAGGGCTGGCGTCGCAGGGCGATAACGTTTGGCAGGAAACCGGCGCGTCCGGCCAGCCGCGTGTCGGTCTTGCGGGCGGCGGCGGCTTAGGAAAGCTGACCAGTGGCGCGCTGGAATCTTCCAACGTCGATCTGAGCCAGGAGCTGGTGAACATGATCGTCGCGCAGCGTAACTACCAGTCCAACGCCCAGACCATCAAGACGCAGGACTCCATACTGCAGACGCTGGTTAGCCTGCGCTAATAGGGCCAAGTTATGGATCACGCGATTTATACCGCGATGGGCGCGGCGCGCCAAACGCTGGAGCAGCAGTCCATCACCGCCAACAACCTGGCCAACGCGTCGACGCCGGGTTTTCGCGCCCAGCTCGCCGCATTGCGCGCGGTGCCGGTCGACGGGCCGAGCCTGGCAACGCGCACGTTGGTGACCGCCTCGACGCCGGGCGCCGACATGAGCCAGGGGGCGCTGAACTACACCGCGCGTCCGCTGGACGTGGCGCTGCAGCAGGACGGTTTCCTGGCGGTGAGCCTGCCGGGTGGCGGTGAGGCCTATACCCGCAACGGCAACATTCAGATTTCCTCCACCGGGCAGTTGACGGTGCAGGGATTGCCGGTGATGGGTGACGGTGGCCCGATCGAGGTGCCGCCGTCGGCGGAGATCACCATCGCGGCCGACGGCACCATTTCGGCGCTGAACGCCGGCGATCCGCCGAACACCATCGCGCAGATCGGCCGCCTGAAGCTGGTGAAAGCCGATGCACGCGAAGTGATGCGCGGTGACGACGGGCTGTTCCGCCTGACGCCGGAAACTCAACAGCAGCGCGGCAATCAGTTGCAAAACGACCCGCAGGTGCGGGTGATGCCGGGCGTGCTGGAGGGCAGCAACGTCAAGCCGATGGAGACTATGGTCGACATGATCGCCAACGCCCGCCGTTTTGAAATGCAAATGAAGGTCATCCACAGCGTGGATGAAAACGAACAGCGTGCCAACTCACTGCTCTCAATGAGTTAAGCAGCAAGGAAATAACCGATGATTCCATCCTTATGGATTGCCAAAACCGGTCTGGATGCGCAGCAGACCAACATGGACGTGATCGCCAACAACCTGGCGAACGTCAGCACCAATGGCTTCAAACGCCAGCGTGCGGTATTTGAAGATCTGCTGTACCAGACCATGCGTCAGCCGGGGGCGCAGTCCTCCGAGCAGACCACGCTGCCTTCCGGTTTGCAGATCGGTACCGGCGTGCGTCCGGTGGCGACCGAGCGCCTGCACAGCCAGGGCAACCTGTCGCAGACCAACAACAGCAAAGACGTCGCCATCAAGGGGCAGGGATTCTTCCAGGTGATGCTGCCGGACGGCACCCAGGCCTATACCCGCGACGGGTCGTTCCAGATCGATCAGAACGGCCAACTGGTGACCTCCAGCGGTTTCCAGGTGCAGCCGGCGATCACCATTCCGGCGAACGCGCTGTCCATCACCGTCGGCCGCGACGGCATCGTCAGCGTCACCCAGCAGGGGCAAACCGCCGCCCAGCAGGTGGGCCAACTGACGCTGACCACGTTCGTCAACGACAGCGGTCTGGAGAGCGTGGGCGAGAACCTGTATCAGGAAACCGAAAGCTCGGGCGCGCCGAACGAGAGCACCCCGGGGCTGAACGGCGCCGGCTTGCTGTATCAGGGTTACGTGGAAACCTCCAACGTCAACGTGGCGGAAGAGCTGGTCAACATGATCCAGACTCAGCGCGCTTACGAGATCAACAGCAAAGCGGTATCGACCTCCGATCAGATGCTGCAAAAGCTGACGCAACTGTAATCTGTCATTGACGGGCCCGGCTTGCCGCGCCCGTCATTCTCTTTCGTGAAACAAAGGCGATACCCGTGGTAACCACATATTCGATGGCAATCCTGCCGCGGCAGGGACAACGCTGGCTGGCAGGAATGGTGATGCTGACGCTGAGCGGCTGCGCCTATATCCCGCACAAATCGCTGGTGGACGGCGCGACCACGGCGCAGCCCGCGCCGGCCAGCGCGCCGATGCCGAACGGCTCGATCTTCCAGACGGTGCAGCCGATGAACTACGGCTACCAGCCGCTGTTCGAAGACCGCCGTCCGCGCAACGTCGGCGACACCCTGACCATCGTGCTGCAGGAAAACGTCAGCGCCAGCAAAAGCTCCTCCGCCAACGCCAGCCGCAACGGCGCCAGCAAGTTCGGCGTCGCCACCTCGCCGCGTTACCTCGACGGCCTGTTGGGCAATGCGCGCGCCGATATGGACATTTCCGGTGACAGTACCTTCGGCGGCAAGGGCGGCGCCAACGCCAACAACACCTTTAACGGCACCATTACGGTGACGGTCAACCAGGTGCTGGCCAACGGCAACCTGCACGTGGTGGGGGAAAAGCAGATCGCCATCAACCAGGGCACCGAATTCATCCGCTTCTCCGGCGTCGTCAACCCGCGCACCATCAGCGGCAACAACTCGGTCACTTCGACGCAGGTGGCGGACGCACGTATCGAATACGTCGGCAATGGCTATATTAACGAAGCGCAGACCATGGGCTGGCTGCAGCGCTTCTTCTTAAATGTTTCACCGTTTTGAGTACAGGCTATTTTACTTGCCATTTTGAGGTTGGGCAGTGCTCGGAAACGTCACGTACTGCGTGTACGCTCCGTTTCCTGCGCGCTGTCCGCCCTCAAACTGCCTGCGACAATAACGCCTTTTGGCTAAGGCGAATGAGGTTCTAATGACAAAAAAAATCCTGATGGCTTTGCTGATCGGAACGATGAGTCTGCCGGCGGCGGCGGAGCGCATCCGCGATCTGGTGACGGTGCAGGGCGTGCGAGACAACGCCCTGATCGGCTACGGCCTGGTGGTGGGGCTGGACGGCTCCGGCGACCAGACCATGCAGACGCCGTTCACCACCCAAAGCCTGAGCAACATGCTGTCGCAGCTGGGCATCACCGTGCCGCCGGGCACCAACATGCAGTTGAAAAACGTGGCGGCGGTCATGGTGACCGCCAAACTGCCGCCGTTCTCACGCGCTGGGCAGAACATCGACGTGGTGGTTTCTTCGATGGGCAACGCCAAGAGCCTGCGTGGCGGCACCCTGCTGATGACGCCGCTCAAAGGCGTGGATAACCAGGTTTATGCGCTGGCGCAGGGCAACGTGCTGGTCGGCGGCGCAGGCGCGGCGGCCGGCGGCAGCAGCGTGCAGGTCAACCAGCTGGCGGGCGGGCGCATCAGCAACGGGGCTACCATCGAGCGTGAGCTGCCGACCACCTTCGGCAGCGGTGGCGTTCTCAACCTGCAGCTAAACGACGAAGATTTCACGCTGGCGCAGCAGATCAGCGACGCCATCAACCGCCAACGCGGCGGCGGCACCGCGACGCCGCTCGACGCCCGCACGATCCAGGTGCTGGTGCCGCAGGGCAACAGCTCTCAGGTGCGCTTCCTGGCGGAGATTCAAAACATCACCGTCAACGTCGGGGCGATGGACGCCAAAGTGATCATCAACTCGCGCACCGGTTCGGTGGTGATGAACCGCGATGTGATCCTCGACTCTTGCGCCGTCGCCCAAGGTAATCTGTCGGTGGTGGTCGATCGGCAGAACACCGTCAGCCAGCCGACGACGCCGTTCGGCGGCGGCCAGACGGTGGTGACGCCAAACACCCAGATTTCGGTGCAACAGCAGGGCGGATCGCTGCAGAAGGTGAACGCCAGCGCCAACCTGAACAACGTGATCCGCGCGCTGAACGCGCTGGGTGCCACGCCTATCGATCTGATGTCGATCCTGCAGGCGATGCAGAGCGCCGGCTGTCTGCGCGCCAAGCTGGAAATCATCTGATGGCCGGCGATCTGATGGCGATGTCGGGCGCGGCCTATGACGCCCAGGCGCTGAATGGCCTCAAGCGCGATGCGGCGGCCGACCCGCAGGGCAACCTCAAGCAGGTGGCCCAGCAGGTAGAAGGCATGTTCGTGCAGATGATGCTGAAAAGCATGCGTTCCGCCTTGCCGCAGGACGGGGTATTGAGCAGCGATCAAACGCGGCTCTATACCTCGATGTACGACCAGCAAATCGCCCAGCAGATGTCGCAAAAAGGGCTGGGGCTGGCCGACATGATGGTCAAGCAGATGAGCAACGCCAACACGGTGCCGAGCGAAACGGCGGGCCTGTCGCCGATGGCGCTGGACAACGAGGTGCTGCAAACGTTGCCGAACCAGGCGCTGGAGCTGATGGTGCGCCGCGCGATGCCGAAAGCCCCGCCTGCCGCCGCGCCGCTATCGCTCAACAACGGCAACTTCGTCGCTCGCCTGTCGATACCGGCGAAGGTCGCCAGCCAGCAGAGCGGCATTCCGCATCAGCTGATCGTCGCGCAGGCGGCGCTGGAGTCTGGCTGGGGGCAGCGCGAGATCCCGACCTCAGACGGCACGCCGAGCTACAACCTGTTCGGCATCAAGGCCGGCGGCAGCTGGAACGGGCCGGTGACGGAGATCACCACCACCGAGTTCGAACAGGGCGCGGCGAAGAAGGTGAAGGCGAAGTTCCGCGTCTACGGCTCGTACGTCGAGGCGATCGCCGATTACGTCAAGCTGCTGACCAACAACCCGCGCTACGCCGACGTGGCCGCCGCGCGCAGCCCGGAGCAGGCGGCGCATGCGCTGCAACGCGCCGGGTACGCCACCGACCCGCAGTACGCCAGCAAACTGGTCAGCGTGATTCAGCAGATGAAGAACGCGGGGGAACAGGCGGTGAAAGCTTACACTCACGATCTGAAAGATTTGTTCTAAATCCCCGTCATTCTTGACGCCGCTGCGGCGTTGATTGCACAAGCTCGCCCCGGTCACTTGGCTTAACCAGGCTCCCGGGGACGCCTTTGCTTATCGCCTTTCTGCGGCGCCAATTATTTAGGGGATAGGCGGTAATGAATGCTGACCGCATTGCCGCTTTTTTTCCTCAAGTTCTTCCCATTTTGGCCGATAACCGAAACAGGCTGAGCGAACAGGCTCAGCAGCTCAATTAGAACCCTGTGGGCCACCGGCGCCGCAGCATAAGGAATTCCGATGTCCAATAGCTTAATCAATACCGCGATGAGCGGGCTGAATGCGGCTCAGGTGGCGCTCAGTACCGTCAGCAACAACATCTCCAACTACAACGTGGCGGGCTACAACCGCCAGACCGCGATCCTGGCGCAGAACGGCGGCATGGCCACCATGAGCGGATTTATCGGCAACGGCGTGACCGTCACCAGCGTCAACCGCGAGTACAACCAGTTCATCACCAACCAGCTGCGCGGCGCGCAAAGCGCGTTCGGGGCGCAAAACGCCTATTACGAGAAGATTTCGCAGATCGATAACCTGCTGGCGAGCAAAACCAACCCGCTGTCGACCAACATGCAGGATTTCTTCACCAACCTGCAGAACCTGGTGAGCAACGCCGGTGACGACGCCGCGCGCCAGACGGTGCTGGGCAAGGCCAACGGCCTGGTGAACCAGTTCAACAACACCGACAAATTCCTGCGCGACATGGACAACGGCGTTAATCAGCAGATCAGCGATACGGCGCAGCAGATTAACAGCTACGGCCAACAGATCGCCAAGCTGAACGACGAGATCACCCGTTTGCGCGGCAGCGCCGGCGGCGAGCCGAATGCGTTGCTGGATCAGCGCGATCAGCTGGTCACCGAGCTGAACCAACTGGTGGGCGTACAGGTCACGCAACAGGACGGCGATGCGTATACCGTCTCCTTCGCCAACGGTTTGACCCTGGTGCAGGGCAGCAACACCTATCAGGTAGAAGCCGTGCCTTCCAGCAGCGATCCTTCCCGTCTGACCATCGGTTATAACCGCGGCAATGGCGCCAGCGAAGTGCCGGAAGGCCAGATCACCAGCGGCACGCTGAGCGGCGTGCTGAAATTCCGCAGCGAAACGCTGGATGGCGTGCGCAATCAGCTGGGCCAGTTGGCGCTGGCGATGGCGGACAGCTTCAATCAGCAGCATCGCGCCGGTTTCGATCTGAACGGTGATGCGGGCGGCGACTTCTTCAGCTTCAGCGGCGGCCGGGTGGTGGATAACACCCGTAACACCGGCGACGCGTCGCTGTCGGTCGCTTACACCGACACCGGCAAGGTGAAGGCCAACGATTACCGCGTCGAGTTCGACGGCAGCAACTGGCAGGTCAGCCGCCTGCCGGACAACGTGAAAGTCAACGCCACGCCGGGCACCAGCGCGGACGGCAAACCGACGCTGAACTTCGACGGGTTGGAAGTGAGCATCGACGGCAATGCGCAGGCCAAAGACAGCTTCACCGTGAAGCCGGTCAGCGACGTGGCGGGTAACCTGAAAGTGGCCATCACCGATTCGTCCAAGATCGCCGCCGCCGGTAAAGACGACAGCGGCCGCGGCGATAACGAAAACGCCAAGAAGCTGCTGGATCTGCAAACCAAAAACCTGGTGGACGGCAAGGCGACCCTGAGCGGCGCTTACGCCGGCATCGTCAGCGGCGTCGGCAACCAGACCGCTGCCGCCAAGGCCATTGCCACGTCGCAGGCCAAGATCGTGACGCAACTGGGCGCGCAACAGCAGTCGATGTCCGGCGTCAACCTTGACGAAGAGTACGGTGAACTGTTGCGTTTCCAACAGTACTACATGGCCAACGCGCAGGTGATTCAGACCGCCAGCTCGCTGTTCGACGCGCTGCTGAATATTCGTTGATTTTATTGTTAACCGGCACCGATAACGGCGCCGGTCGCTCAGAGTAAGGAACCCACAGCATGCGCATGAGCACCAGCATGATGTACCAACAGAACATGAACGGCATCACGGGCAACCAGTCGCTGTTCATGAAGGCGGCCGAGCAGCTTTCCTCCGGCAAGCGGGTGATCAACCCGTCCGACGATCCGCTGGCGGCGTCGCGCGCGGTGATGTTGTCGCAGTCGCAGGCGGAAAACAGCCAATACACGCTGGCGCGCACCTTCGCTCGCCAAAACGTGTCGATGGAAGAAACGGTCTTGGCCGGCGCGACGTCCACTATCGCGGACATGAAGGCGTTGATCGTCAACGCCGGCGGCACGGAAAGCGATAACGACCGTCAGTCGTTGGCCACCCAGCTGCAGGGGCTGAAAGATCAGCTGCTGAACCAGGCCAACAGCACCGACGGCAACGGCCGCTATATGTTCGGCGGATATGTGAACGACAAGGCGCCATTCGTCGACAACGGCGGCACCGTCAGTTATCAGGGCGGGGACAAGACGGTTCAGCAGAAAGTGGACGCCAACCGCACCATGACCATCGGCCATACCGGCAACGCGGTGTTCATGTCGTTGACCAGCAACCCGAAGCCCGAGCCGGACGGCAGCGCGCCGGTCAGCAACGTGTTCGAGAGTATCGATATCGCGCTGAACGCGCTGAAAATCCCGCTGCAGGGCGCCGATGAGGCCACCAAGCAGCAGGTGAACGATGCGCTGGCGAAAGCCAACCGCGGCCTGGACAACTCTTACAACAACGTGCTGAGCGTGCGCGCCGAGCTGGGCAGCCAGCTGCAGGAAATGGATCAGCTGGACAGCATCGGCAAAGAGCGAGACATGACCAACCAGGTCCAGATGAGCGCGTTGACGGATGCCGACCTGGCCGAGTCTATCTCGTCTTATTTCATGCAGCAGGCGGCGCTGCAGGCGTCGTATAAAACCTTCAGCGATATGCAGGGCATGTCGCTGTTCCAGATGAATCGTTAAGAGCAATACCCCGTTGCCTGACCGCGACGGGTTTCCCTTTAGTGCGCTTAGAAAATACCCTCTCCGCCCCGCGGGGAGGGAGGCTTCTTGAAACCGGGCGCACTCGTTTGGCGCGTCGCTCGTTCTCCCACTACTGACTGGGCGACGCGCCTTTTTTTCATCAGGAAAGAAATAATAAGATTGTCACCCCTGCTTAATGCGCAACGGCATGATTGAACTCAGCGGCGGAAAAATCGTGAGGGGATATTATTTCCCTGATGATCAATAGCGGTATTATTTCTTTTTCTTCACCACTTTCCATTTTCCGCCGTCGGCCGTCTCGGTAAAAGAAACGCTAAATTTGTTGCTTTTCCAGTGGGTCAAACCGAATAACCGGCGCGCCTTGCGGTTGCTTTTCGCTTTAATCATTTTCTCGCTCCTGTGGTTAGTAAAGGTCGATGCTGCGCCCTGCAGCCGGCAGGCGCCGGACGCATTTATTCAAGGTATAAGTTATCTGTCGCGCATTTAACCCTGCGTGACTGCGTTATTTTTATTTTTTACTCAAGATAAACGTACTTTATCGCTGCGGGAAAATAAGGAGATGCAGGCGATATTTTTTGTTACCGGGTCTATTCTAGGTCGGGGTTTTATTTATTCAAGCCGCCGGAGACATTTGAACCTTAATCCGGATAAAAGACGTTTCTCAGGCTTTTATCCCAGGAAAGCGTTTTTATTGCCATTTTGTCTCAGGGGAAAAGGGGGAAAGGAAGGGGCTTAGAAGGTCATGCCGCCGATCACCGCCGCCAGCCGGTCGAAGATTTCACCGAACAGATGCTCGCAGAACGGCGCCAGCATCGGCATCATCATGCCCAGCGTCATAATGCCGAAGGTCATGGTGACCGGGAAGCCGATCACAAAGACCGACAGCTGCGGCGTCATGCGGTTGAGCAAGCCGAGCGCCATGTTCAGCGTCAACAGCAGGCAGATCAGCGGCAGCGCCAGCATCATGCCGTTGATGAAGATCAGCGAGCCGACCTGGGTCAGCACCAGGAAGCCATTGCCGTTCAGAGGCTGCGTTTGGACAGGCAGGGTGTGGAAGCTGTCCGCCAGCAGCGAAATCAGCCACAGATGGCCGTCGAAGCTGAGGAACAGCAGCATCGCCAGCAGGTTGAGCAGGCGCGCCAGCACCGGCATGTTCGGGCCGCCGCTGGGATCGAAGAAGGTGGCGAACGACAGGCCCATCTGCATGCCGATCACTTCGCCCGCCAGGCGCACCGCCGCGAAGGCAAACTGCATGGTCAATCCCAGCGCCACGCCGATCAGAATCTGTTGAATCGCCAGCCACAGGCCGGCGGCGGAGAAGATCGGGATATTGCTGGCGGGCAGCGTTGGCGCGATCAGAATGACGATCAGCCCGCCAAGGCCGATTTTGACCTTTTTGCTGATTTGCTTTTCGCTGAATATCGGCGCGGTGCTGATCAGCGCCAGAATGCGCAGCAGCGGCCAAAAATAGTGGCTGAGCCAGACGGTGAGCTGGGCGCTGTCGAAGGTGAGCACGGTTAGCCGATCAGGGTGGGCAGGTTGCTGAACAGGGTGCGCATGTAGTCCAGCAGCAGGTTCAACATCCAGGGGCCGGCGATGATGATGGTGGCCACCACCGCCAGAATTTTGGGGATGAACGACAGCGTCATTTCGTTGATCTGGGTGGCGGCCTGCAGCAGGCTGACCACCAGGCCGCTAATCAGCGCCGCCAGCAGCAGCGGGGCGGCCAGCGCCAGCGCCACTTTCATCGCCTCGGTGCCGAGCGCCATAACCGATTCAGGTGTCATCTCGCGTTCTCCGGTCGGGGGTTACGAATAGAAGCTCTGCGCCAGCGAGCCGAGCAGCAGCTGCCAGCCATCGACCAGCACAAACAGCATCAGCTTGAACGGCAGCGAGATGGTGGCCGGCGGCACCATCATCATCCCCAGCGCCATCAGCACGCTGGCGACCACCAGGTCGATAATCAGGAACGGAATGAACACCGTAAAACCGATCTGGAAGGCGGTTTTCAGTTCGCTGGTGACGTAGGCGGGCAGCAGGATGCGCATCGGCACCGCCTCCGGGCCGGCCAGCGGCGGCTGATTGGCCAGCCTGGCGTACAGCGCCAAATCGGTTTCGCGCGTTTGGCGCAGCATGAATTCGCGCAGCGGCTGCGCGCCTTTATCCAGCGCGACCTCCAGCCCGATCTTGTCCTGGCTGAACGGCAGATAGGCGTCCTGATAAACCTTGTCGAACACCGGCGACATGATAAAGAAGGTCAGGAACAGCGCCAGCCCCAGCATCACTTGGTTCGGCGGCGCCGACGGCGTGCCCAGCGCGTTGCGCAGCAGGCCGAGCACGATGATGATGCGGGTGAAGCTGGTCATCATCAGCAGCATGGCCGGCAGGAAGGTCAGCGAGGTTAACAGCACCAGCGTCTGCACCGGTAGCGACCAGCTTTGGCCGCCGTTGGCCAGCGGCTGACTGATCAGCCCCGGCAGTTGCGCCAAAGCCGCCGGGCTGATGAACAGCAGGGCGGCAGGGAGCCAAACCGCCGGACGGCGGACGAGGGTATGAAGAGTCGAGGTCATGCCGATTTTTCCGGGCGTTTCAGAACTTTTTGCATCAGTTGGCGGAAGTCCGCCGGCGTCGCCGCGTCGGTCGCGCCCTCGTCTTTCGGCGGGGCGGGCAGGGTGTGCAGCGGGGTGATCTGCTGGGCGGTGACACCCAATACCAGCAAGGTGTCGTCGACTTCCACCACCACCACGCGCTCGCGCTGCCCGACCTGGCAACTGGCGCGCAGGTTGAGCAGCTTGTGGTTGCGCGCCTGCGGGGCGAAGCCCAGCCGGCGGAACAACCAACCGGCCAGCAGGATCAGCAGCAGAATGCCGCCGAGCGCGCTGCTGACCTGCATCAACACCGAACCGGCCGGCAAGGCCGGCGCGGCGGGTGGTTGGCTGCTTTGGACGGTAACGGGCGCCGCGACGGTCATCAGCGGCTCAGTCGACGCATGCGTTCGGACGGGGTGATGATGTCGGTGATGCGCACGCCGAACTTGTCGGCCACCACCACCACTTCACCTTGTGCGATCAGGTAACCGTTGATCAGGATGTCCAGCGGCTCGCCGGCCAGGCCGTCCAGCGCCACCACCGAGCCTTGCGACAGGCGCAACAGCTCTTTGATGGTCATCTTGGTGCGCCCCAGTTCCACGGTCAGCTTGACCGGAATATCCAGGATCAGGTCGATATCCTGCAGGCTGCCGAGCGCATCCTGAGCTTCCAGCGACTTGAACACCCCTTCGGTGCTCGCGCCGGATTTCTCTGTCGACTGCTGCTCGTTAAACGCATCAGCCCACAGATCGTCTACGGATTCCTTTCCTTCGCCAGACGGTTGCTTAGGATCACTCATTGGGCTGTTCCTCACTCAGAGCATTCAAAATAGGGTTAATCAAATGTTCAACACGCAGGGCATATTGCCCATTCAACGTGCCGTATTGGCTGGTCAGAACCGGTACGCCGTCCACATGGGCGATCAGGCGTTCCGGCTTGTCTATCGGTAATACATCGCCCGGCTGCAGCTTCAGGACTTTCGACAGCCGCATCGGGATATCGACGAAGTTGGCGATCAGCTCCAGTTCGGAGTGTTGCACCTGCTTCACCAGGGTTTCGCGCCAATGGCTGTCTTCCTGCCGCGAGTTTTCCAGCGGCGGGTTGGTCAGCAGCTCGCGCAGCGGCTCAATCATCGCGAACGGAATGCAGATGTTGAACTCGCCGGTCAGCGCGCCGATCTCCACCTGGAACGGCGTGGTGACCACGATGTCGTTCGGCGAAGTGGTGATGTTGGTAAATTTCACCTGCATTTCGGCGCGCACGTACTCTACGTCGATCTTGTAGATGGCGCTCCAGGCGTCGCCGTAGGCGTCCAGCGCCAGGCGCAGCATGCGCTTGATCACCCGCTGTTCGGTCGGGGTGAACTCGCGGCCTTCGACCTTGGTCGGGAAGCGGCCGTCGCCGCCGAACAGGTTATCGACGGCGATGAACACCAGGCTCGGCGCGAACACGAACAGGGCGGTGCCGCGCAGCGGGTTCAGATGCACCAGGTTCAGGTTGGTCGGCACCGGCAGGTTGCGGGCGAACTCGTGATACGGCTGGATTTTGATCGGGCCGACGGTAATGTCCGGGCTGCGGCGCAGCAGGTTGAACAATCCCATGCGGAACTGCCGGGCAAAACGTTCGTTGATGATTTCCAGCGCGTGCAGACGCTCGCGCACCACGCGGCGCTGGGTGTTCGGATCGTAAGGCTTGACCTCGCTCTCTTTGCCGACTATCGCTTCGGGTTCATCACCCGCGCTGTCGCCGTTGAGCAAGGCGTCGATCTCTGCCTGTGAAAGAATGCTATCGCCCATAGTGATTACCGCAGTATGAAGGCGGTGAACAGCACGTCGCTGACCACCTGCTTCGGTTGTCCCTTAACCAGTGGTGGGCTGAGCACGTCCTTAATCTGCGCCACCAACTGTTGCTTCCCTTGCTCATTGGCCAGCTGGCTCGCTTCCTGGCGGGAGAGCAGCATCAGCAGACGGCTGCGCACTTCCGGCAGAAAATCGTTCAGCTGGCGGCGGGTACTTTCGTCCGGCAGACGCAGCGTGAGGCCGATGTACAGCACGCGATCCGGGTTGTTGTCCGGCGTCACCAGGTTGACGGTAAAGGTGTCGAGCGGCATGAACACCGGCGCGGCCGGCGGTTGCTGTTTGGCGGCGGCCGGTTCGGCGCCGTTTTTATGCTGTTGCAGCAGCCACCAGCTGTAGCCCGCGGCGCCACAGGCGACGACGCTGATCAAGACCAGCAGGATGACCAGAAGGGGGCGTTTCGGTGCTGCCGGAAGGGAGTTCTGAGACATAGCGAAATCTAATTCCTGTTGTTCCACCCGCGGCCGGCGAGGCGGCGGGCATAGCGCGCGGCAAAGCCGCACGCATGACATGTAAAGGTATTATCGCGTCTATTGCGGCGTGCAATAGCCTGAATAGACGCGCAAATGGGTGCCAGCTTGGGCGTTTGCGGCGGCTCAGGCGAAAATATCGACGCCGTTGACCGCACTGGCCATACGCTGCAGCGTCACCGGTGCGCTGACGCCCTCGGCGGCTGCGCCATCACCGCCATGATGTTCAGCATAGTTGGAACGACCCTGGCCGTTGGAAGCCTGCTGCTGCCATTGCGGGGTGGACTCGCCGCCCACGCTGCTTTGCCCCAGGTTGATACCGCTCTCCGCCAACGCGTGACGCAGCTGCGGCATCGCCGCTTCCACCGCCGCACGCACCTGGCCGTGAGCGGAGGCGATGTGCAGTTGCGCCTGCTGATCGTCCAGTTTTAGCGTGATCTGCAGGGCGCCCAACTCCTGTGGGTGCAGGCGCAGCTCGGCGCTCTGCTGGCCGTTGCGGTGGAACATCAGCACCTGTTGGTTCAACGCCTGCTGCCACTCCGGGCTGCCCAGCTGCGCGTTGAGCTGCGGCGCAGGCGGTGCGGTCACCAGTGCGCTGGCCGGGGCGGCCGTTTGCGTCGGGCTGGCGGCGGCCAGGGCGACGGCGTGGTTGAACGTCGGTGGCTGCTGCGTATCGCTTGCCGGCAGCGGTTGTGCGGTGCTTGCGCGTTCGCCGTTGGTTGGTTGCGGTAGCGCCGCCTTGGCATTATCGCCGTCGGTAGCCGGCGATTTCGCGCCCGTCAACGACGGAGCAGGAGAGGCCGACGCGCGCGCAGCGGTTTTATCACCGGCCGCCGCGATGTTCAGCAGGCCGTTGCCGGGCTGCAGCGCAGTCGCCTCGTCAGCGCTTTCCTCCGGCAGCGGCCGTTGCCCGTCCGCCGGTTGCGCCTGGGCGACGATCGCGGCCGGCAGCATGGCGTAAAGCGCCTGCAGCGTTGCGGCATCCAGCTCTTTGGCGGCGGCGATCGGCGTCTGCGCCGGTTTATCGCCGGCGACGGGCGCTTCGCCCTCGGTATCTTCAGGTGAAAGCGCGTCGGCTGAGGTTGTCGGGTTCTGCAGCAGACCGCCGCGCTCGCCGAAGGTGGCCAGCAGTTGATTGAGCTGGTTGCGGCTCAGGGCCGGGGCGTGTTCATCGTCTGTGTTCAGCGCGACCGGTGGCTGTTTGCCGTCGATCGCGGGCGCGAAACGGGCGCCGAGCAGCTGGGCGAAAGCGGACGACAGCTGGCTCTCATCCAGCGCCGACGTCAGTTCGGCCAGGCCGCCGGCGTCGCCGGGTAAGACCAGACCGGGCAGGGCGTTCAGATTCATGGGTTGATATTCCTTTGTGCACTGCGTTGAGCGAACTCATCCATCAGTTTTTGATCCCGTTTGTTCTCCTGCTGCTGCTCCGCCGTCATGGCGCGGGTATGCAGGGTCTCGAAAGCGTTCAGCCGCTGTTGTTTGTCTTGCCATTGCTTCACCGCATGATCCACTTTCTGCCCCCACTGCAGCAGCTGCTGGCGGTGCTGGTCGATGGCCTGTTCCAGCGTGCCGATAAACTGCTGGTAGTTTTGCCAGCGTGAGCTGTCCATGCCGTCGCAGAGCGTATGATTCAGCTTCTGGCGGTATTCGTCCTGATAGTTGAGCAGCATCGACAGCTGCTGTTCTGCCGCCTGCTGCGCCTGCCGTACCTGGCCCAGCTGTTGCGCGGCCTGTTCCACCGCATCCTGCGCCAGATCGCGCAGGGTAATCAGGGGGGATTGTGATTTCATCGCTCTGCGCCTCTGGTGACGTTAAACAATCAACTGCTGCAGCTGTTGACAGGCTTCGTCATAGCCGCTGCGTTCAAAGATGCCCTGCTGCAGGTAGGCTTCCATCTGCGGATACAGCGTCATCGCTTTGTCCAGCAACGGATCGCTGCCTGCCGCGTAGGCGCCGACGCTGATCAGATCGCGGTTGCGCTGATAGCTGGCCAGCATCTGTTTGAAGGTGCGCACCCGGCGGTAATGCTCTTCGTCGATCAGCGACGTCATGGCGCGGCTGATCGACGCTTCGATGTCGATCGCCGGGTAGTGGCCGGCCTCCGCCAGGCGCCGGGACAGCACCACGTGGCCATCGAGAATCGCGCGCGCCGAGTCGGCGATCGGGTCTTGCTGATCGTCCCCTTCGGTCAACACGGTGTAGAAGGCGGTGATGGAACCGCCGCCGCTGATGCCGTTGCCTGCGCGTTCCACCAGCGCAGGCAGCTTGGCGAAGACCGACGGCGGATAGCCTTTGGTCGCCGGCGGCTCGCCGATGGCCAGGGCGATCTCACGCTGCGCCATGGCGTAGCGGGTGAGGGAGTCCATGATCAGCAACACATGCTGCCCGCGATCGCGGAAATCTTCGGCGATGCGTGTGGCGTAGGCCGCTCCCTGCATGCGCAGCAGCGGCGACACGTCGGCCGGCGCGGCGATCACCACCGATCGCGCCCGGCCTTCGGCGCCGAGAATGTTCTCGATAAAGTCTTTGACCTCGCGGCCACGCTCGCCGATCAGGCCAACGACGATCACATCTGCCTGGGTATAGCGGGCCATCATGCCGAGCAGCACGCTCTTGCCGACGCCGGAACCGGCGAACAGGCCCATGCGCTGGCCGCGACCGACGGTCAGCAGGCCGTTGATGGTGCGCACCCCCACGTCCAGCACCTGCTCGATCGGCGTGCGCTGTAAGGGATTGAACGGCGCGGTGATCAGCGGCGCCCGGTAACCGGTTTCCGGTGAAGGCAGGCCGTCGAGCGGTTTGGCGCTGCCGTCCAGCACCCGTCCCAACAGCGCCGGGCCGAGCGGCAGCTGTTTGCCGGCGCTTTGGCCTTCCGGCGCGATGCGGGCGTAAACCCGTGCGCCCGGCACGATGCCTTCCACTTCTTCCAGCGGCATCAGGAACAGCCGCTGGCCGTTGAAGCCGACCACTTCGCTTTCCACTTCCTGCACCTCACCGGCGTCGTGCCGTTCGATGAGGCAGGTCGCGCCGAGCGGCAGCTGCAGCCCGGTGGCCTCCAGCACCAGTCCGGTGGCGCGGGTCAGGCGACCGTAGCGGCGCACCGTCGGCGCGCGGGCGATGCGCTTTTCCAGCGTATCCAGAGAGCTCAGCCAGCGGCCGAGACGCGCGGTCATCAGACTTCTCCCGGTGCTGCCAGGCGGCACAGTTCATGCCAGCGCGTTGCCAGGCTGGCGTCGAGATCGCCTTCCTCGGCGCTGACCTTGCAGCCGCCCGGATGCAGTTCGCCGTCCGCCAGCAGACGCCAGCCGTGCAGGCTGAGGGTGACCCCCAACTGTTGCTCGACGCGTGGGTAGTCGTCCGGGTGCACCCGCAGCTGCGGCTTGCCGTTGAACATCGGCTCCTGCTGGATCAGCTGTTGGATCTGCGCCAGCAGGGCGGTGCCGTCGCACACCGGCGGTTGGCCCAGCACCTGCTTGGCGGCGGTCAGCGCCAGCTGCATCAGTCGGGAGGCGATCACGCTGTCGAGCGCATCCAGCGTGTGCTGGAATTCGGTGACCAGCTGCTGCCAGTGGGCAGTCAGCGGCTGCTGCTGCTGCTGTGCTTCCAGCAGCCCTTGCTGGCGGCCTTCCTCCAGTCCGGACTGGAAACCGGCCTCATAGCCTTTTTGCTGGCCGTCGGCATAGCCCAGTTGCTGGCCCTGTTGTTCCGCCTGCAGGCGCAGCGTCGCCAACTGCTGCTGCAATTCGGCCTGTGCGTCCGGCGACGGATCGTCAAGTTCGAGATCCGGCAACTGCGGCAGTTCGAACGCCGGTTTCTGTTCGCCCAAATCGTTGAGCGACCAGGGCTGCCAGGGCAGGGTGTTAATGCGATCAGACATAGGTGTCCTCGCCGCCGCCGATGATCATTTCGCCGCTTTCCGCCAGGCGTCTCACCACCAGCAGGATGGCTTTCTGCTCGTTCTCCACCTGCGACATGCGCACCGGCCCACGGTTGGCCAGATCGTCGCGCAGGATGTCGGCGGCGCGTTGCGACATGTTCTTGAGGAACTTCTCGCGCAGCGGCTGCTCGGCGCCTTTCAACGCGATCAGCAGCGACTCGCCTTCCACTTCCTGCAGCAGGCGTTGGATACTGCGATCGTCGACTTCCACCAGGTTTTCGAACAGGAACATCTCGTCGATGATCTTCTGCGCCAGCTCGCCGTCGTATTCGCGCATCGCGTCGATGACCGCCTCTTCCTGCTGGGTTTTCATCAGGTTGATGATCTCGGCGGCAGTACGCACCCCGCCCATTTTGCTGCGTTTGAGGTTCTGGCCGTCGAGCAGGTTGTTCAGCACTTCGGTCAGCTCCGCCAACGCCGCCGGCTGCACGCCGCCGAAGGTGGCGATACGCAGCATCACGTCGTTGCGCAGGCGTTCGTCGAACAGGGCCAGGATATCCGCCGCCTGGCCGCGTTTGAGGTGCACCAGGATGGTGGCGATGATCTGCGGGTGTTCGTCGCGGATCAGATCGGCGGCGCTCTGCGGCTCCATAAAGTTGAGCGTTTCCATGCCGGTAGTGGTCTCGCGCGATTCGAGAATGTCTTCCAGCAGGCTGGCGGCGCGCTCTTCGCCCAGCGCCTTGACCAGCACCGAGCGCAGATAGTCGCTGGCGTTGACGCTCAGCGCCGCGTATTGCTCGGCGTCGTCTTCAAACTCGGTCAGTACTTCGCCGAGCTGTTTGTGCGAAACCTGGCTCATGCCGGCCATGGTGCCGCTCAGCAGCTGTACTTCGCGCGAGGAGAGGTGCTTGAACACCTCCGCCGCACGATCTTCACCCAGCGTCATCAGCAGGATGGCGCTTTTGTCGGTTCCGGTCAGGCTCATATCTCGTTACTCATCCATTGGCGGATTACCAGAGCGACCACGCGTGGGTCTTTGTCAGCCAGATCGCGGATCCGCTGGCTCTGGACTTCTGCGCTGACGCGCTGCTGCGATTTACGACGCTGCGCCAGCTCCTCGTTGCTCGGTTTGCTGCTGTCGACCGCTTTGGCGGCAGGGGCGTTGGCGGCGGCGACGGCGGCCTGTTGTGCCGCCTGGCGCTGTTGCAGCTGCGGCCGCACCAGTTTGCGCCACAGCAACCAGGCCACCAGCAGCACCAGCAGATAGCGGCCCGCGTCGATCAGGCGATCGATAAACGACTGGCTTTGCCAGAACGGCAGTTCGCCACCGGTCACCTGACTGTCAGTAAACGGCGTGTTGACCACGTTCAGGGTATCGCCACGGCTGCTGGAGTAGCCCATCGCTTCACGCACCAGCGCTTCGATCTGCGCCAGCTGCTCTTTGCTCATCGGCTGCGGTTTGCCGTCTTTATCGGTGCCCAGATAGTTGACCACCACGGCGACCGACAAACGCTGCACGGTGCCGGCTTTTTGCTGGGTATGGCGAATGGTGCGGTCGAGCTCGTAGTTGGTGGTCGCGTCGCGACGGGTATTTTGCGGTACGCCGTTGGCCGCCGCGCTGCGGGTGGTCGCGGCGTTTTGCGCGGTGGCGTTGGCATTGTTGCCTGCCGCGGTGGCTGGCTTGGCGGTCTCAATCGGCGCCGTGGCAGGCGCGCTTGGTTGGTTGGACAGTGCGCCCGGCACGCCGCCTACCTGTGGCCCGCCGATCTGCTCGCTCAGGCTGGTTTGCTGAGAGCGGATAGCGGCTTTGTCCGGCTGTTGGTTCGGTTGGTACTGTTCATCGGTTTGTTCGCGAGTGGCGAAGTCAATCTGCGCCGTGACCTGCGCACGCACGTTGGCGCTGCCGACCACCGGGGCGAGGATCGCTTCGATGCGGCGCTGGAAGCCGTTTTCCACTTCGTTGGCGTATTTCAGCTGCGAGGCGTTGAGATCGCGCCCGGTGCCGTCGGACTGCGTCAGCAGGCGACCGGCCTGATCGACCACGGTCACGTTGCCCGGCGGCAGGCCGGCGACGCTGCTCGACACCATATAAACGATGGCGTTGATCTGGCCATCATCCAGCGCACGGCCGGGTTGCAGGGTCAGCGTCACCGACGCGGAAGGGGATTTCTGTTCGCGCACGAACAGCGAAGGTTTAGGCAGCGCCAGGTGAACGCGGGCGTTTTGCACCGGCCCCAGCGATTCGATAGTGCGCGACAGCTCGCCTTCAAGGGCGCGCTGGTAGTTGATCTGCTCGCTGAACTGGCTGATGCCGAATTTTTCCTGATCCAGCAGTTCGAAGCCGACGGCGCCACCCTTCGGCAGCCCTTGCTGCGCCAGACGCAGACGGGTTTCATGCACTTTTTCCGCCGGGATCAGCAGCGCCGCGCCATTTTCGGCAAAGCGGTAAGGGATGTTCATCTGCGTCAGTTGAGTGACGATGGCACCACCGTCGCGGTCGTTCAGATTGCTGTACAGCACGCGGTAGTCGGGGCTTTTCACCCACAATAGCAGCGCGACGACGATCGCGATCGCGGCGGAAGCGGCGACCAGCAACGGAATTTTCGGGTTGGCGCGCAGACGATTCCAGATGGCCTGCAGGCCGTTGTCGCGGCTTTCGCCGGCGGTTATCGAAGCACTCATTTTAGGTCTCGTCCTTCAATGGCGCTCACGATCCCGTACGGGCCGCTGAGCAGCTCCCTGCCAGGCTGATGAACGGTATGGTTAGCGTTGTGTGACAAAACAGACTCCCTGATACACATATCTTCTAAATAGCGGCGCTCCCATTTCTGGGCAGGCCATTATTCGCCTTATCAGACGATTCCGATTGCCCGATAAGCCGGGTTTTTTGCAGTTAATTAGCCGCTTTAGGTCTGAAAACGCTGTGCTAGGGTGTGCATCATTGGAGAAGTGCAGGGTGAAACGTCACCCGGCGAGACGAGATGATTGAGGATCAGATGGCGATTCAGGGCATTGAAGGGGTACTGCAGCAGATGCAGACCATGGCGGTTCAGGCCGGCAAGATGGGGCAAAATGCGGCGCCGCAGGGCGTCAGCTTCGCCAGCGAACTGACCGCGGCGCTCGGCAAGATCAGCGAGACCCAGCAAACGGCGCGCAAACAGGCGCAGGATTTTGAACTGGGCGCGCCGGGCATCAGCCTGAACGATGTGATGGTCGATCTGCAGAAATCGTCGGTCTCGCTGCAGCTGGGCGTGCAGGTGCGCAACAAGCTGGTGGCGGCCTACCAGGACATCATGAATATGCCGGTGTGATGAGCATGCCGCTCATTTTGCAGTGACATTTGGGCCGGCGCTGTTACCCTATAGCGACGGTTATTTATCAGGATAGGATGATGTGCAAATCGCTGTGTCTTGCTCTGGGCATCATGGCGCTGTCAGGATGCGCCGGGCAAAACGATGATGATTCATCGGCCCAAAAAAACGCGGCTCATCAGGAAGCCGGCAAGGAATGGAAAGCGTTTGTCGCGCCGCTGTCCGTGAAAACGCAGTCACCCGGTGAGCGAGAAATGAAACGCGTCGCCCGGCAATATTGACGCCGAGACCCCAGCCGATGAACAAAAAAAACCAGCTATCGAAATAGCTGGCTCAAAGTGCGATAAAACTTTATATGATGTAGGTGCGTCGACGCCCGTTCTGGGTGACGTCAACGCGGTTATCATATTTGTTATGTTATAACAAATCAATGCTGCCGTGCGTTTGCCTCAGTCCGCCAATTCCGCAATCCGCTGGTGGGCGTTCGCCAGCCCCTGCGCGAGGCCGTGCGGTTTCATATCCAGCCCTTCGGCATAGATAAATTGCACGTCGCCGATCCCCATCAGCCCCAGCACCGACCGCAGATAGGGCGTCACGGCGTCGGTCGGCTGGCCGGCGTGTACGCCGCCGCGTGAACTGAATACCAGCGCATTGACGCCGTCGACCAACCCGACCGGATAGGTGGCGGTATAGTTGAACGTTACCCGGGCGCGGGCCACCAGATCGAACCAGTTTTTCAGCTGGGTCGGGACGTTGAGGTTGTACATCGGCGCCCCGATCAGCAGCAGATCGCTCCCTTTCAGTTCGGCAATCAGCCGATCGGAAAGCGCCAGCGCCGCTTTGGCGCGTGGGCTGGTGTTTTCCGCGCCGCGCAGCGCACTGAACAGCTCGCCGTCCAATACCGGCAGGTCCAACGCCGTCAGATCGTGCTCGATGATCTGGTCTTCGTGCCCGTTGGCCCGACGTTCCGCCAGATAGCGATCAATCAGGTTATTGGTCTGCGAGTCGTTTCCCATAATGCTGGATTTGAGCACCAGTATTTTTTTCATACGGTTGTCCTCTGACGGTCATCTGTGGTTTTCACCGGGAATTCCGGAATGACTGCAGGTTATCATTGCTTGATGTTCACCAGTGGTGATAGGTTTTCACTTAATTGATTCCAATTTGGAAACGGTAAAATGAAAAGCGATCTCAGCGCGCTGCCGGCTTTTGTCGCCGTGGCGGAAGGCGGCAGTTTTGCCGCCGCCGCAGAAAAACTGCATCTGACGCGCTCCGCGGTCAGCAAAATCGTGTCGCGGCTCGAGGCGCGACTCGGTGTGATGTTGTTTATGCGCACTACGCGCAGCCTGAGCCTGACGGATGAAGGGGTGCTGTACTACGAGCACTGTCGGCAGGCGTTGGCGAACATTCAGGCGGCGGAAAATCAGCTGGACAGCGGCAAGATGCAGGTCAGCGGCCGGCTCAGGGTCTCAGTGCCGGTGTTGTTCGGCCACCTGTGCATCGCCCCCTTGCTGACGGCGCTGGCGAATGAGCATCCGTTGCTGGCGTTGGAAATCTCGTTCAGCGACCGCAGGATCGATCTGGTCGACGAGGGGTTCGATCTGGCGGTACGCATCGGCGAGCTGGCGGACAGCGGCAGTCTGGTTGCCCGGCGTCTGGGTGAACACGGCATGCTCCTGTGCGCTTCGCCCGATTATCTGCAGCGCTGCGGCGAACCGCGCACGGTAGACGCCTTAAGCCGACATCAGGCGGTGGGGTATCTGCACGCCGGCGCCGTGTTGCCCTGGCAACTTCGCGGCGAAAACGGCGAGCTGCGGCCGTTCAGGCCACCGGCCAAGATGATGATGGACGATATGCAGGGGATCGTCGATGCCGTTTCCGCCGGCGCCGGTATTGCCTGGCTGCCGGAGTGGCTGGTACGCGATCGGCTGGTGGCGGGGGCGTTGGTGGAGCTCATGCGTGGTGAGTCCAGCCCCAGTTTTCCGGTGAATGTGGTATGGCCGTATATGCCTTACCAGCCGCTTAAGGTACGGCTGGCGGTGGACAAATTGGTGGCGGAGCTGCCGGGGAAATTGGCGCTTGTGGCGCCGGCGGTATCGCACCGGTAATGGCTGGTGCCACAATCAACAGGAAATGGGCGCTAATGTTCCGAATAGAGGGACGAAAACGGCGCTGTCAGGCTCATTGACTGCGCAGGCGGCCGTTTATTATGGCCTGATTAGTAGGGTTATTATTCGAGGCAGGTCAATGAGCACGAAAAGCGAATCCAGATGGCGCCTGATCAGTATTTTAATGCTGACGGTACTCGTCGTATTAATTGGCATTCTGGTTAAACTGGATTGAAGTCTGACCAGGCGATAAAAGCCTGGCCATTTTATTGTGCGGCAAGTAAGCGCATCATGTCTTCTTCATACGGCAATGCTAACAGCCACAGCCCCAACAACATTGTTGCCAGAGAAAATAATCGCTTTTCATTACGCATCGTTTAATTTGCTCTTCGGCGATTTGACGTTGCGTAGCCTATCTCAGCGTTGTGACAACGGTTAGGGACCTGTGCCAAATAAAGCCATTTTGTTGCGCGTCCAGTTATGTTTCTCCGGCGGCTATCGTTTCGGTTCCCACGGGGCCAGGTTCCATAATCCTTTGATGACCGCGAATAGCGGTAGGGGCGAAACCGAAGCGTTTGCGAAAACGTTCGGCGAAACGTGATGCGCTTTCATAGCCGACATGTTGCGCGATGGCGGAGATCGGCCAGTCGGTCGACTGCAGCAGGGCCAACGCACTGCTCATGCGCACGTCGATCATCAGGTTGCGCAACGCGGTATTTTCCATCGAGAGTTTGCGGCGCAGCATCACTTCGCTCATCGACAGGCTTTCCGCCACTTTGGCGGCCGTCCAAATGCTGTGTGGATCGGTTGCCAGGCAGCGACGCACGCGCTGCGTCAGGTCCTTGGCTTCGTTGTGGATGAAGCGAATGCCGAATTGGGCCAGCCACAGCAGAATTTCCAGCATTTTGTGCCGCACGATGATGGTGGGAAAACGCTGCCGGAGCGCCAGCGCCAGGCTGGTGGTCTCAAAACTGTGTTTCAACGCGCAGGGCAGGCTGCGCAGCGCCAGAACGGCATCAAACGGCATCGGCGCCGGCGCTTCCTCGGCTGGAGGCTGAATAGTGAGCAGCAATGGGTCGCAGGTCAGCAACTGGCAGCTGAACACCCCCTCTTCGGAGGGGCCGTTAATAATATCCACCGTTTGCCCCCCGTCGATAATCAACAGTTCGCCGGCATGAGCCACCACCTCGTGTTGTTGCCAGCGTACGCGCTTATGGCCTTGTTGTATCAGATACAGGTGTGGTTGCTCAAAATAGACTGAAGGGAATAATAATTCAGTATGCTGAATGATGTGCGCTGAGGCGCCAATTCCTGGACAGAGATTAATTGTACGTTCCATCGATATTCATTTCGCAGCCATTATCTGAGAATATCTTTACGCTTTGATCCGCGTTGGAGCAACATTTTTCCATGGGCCGTGAAACACAGCGGCGTGTTGTATCTATCAAAAATCAATTTCCTGCTGAACAGAAAACGTCCGTGTCGGGATAATGTTTATCCATTAAAGTGAGAGCCAGGCTCGAAGCGCGCATTTTACCAATTACCCATAAACTGAATAATTCAAATGCCATAGATTAATATCCTAACGTAACCCGAGAGTAATAGCGCATAGTGCTATTTAATCCATTTTCGTCAGTATTGTCGATCTTATCGGACCTGCGGTTCCCCCAGTAACAGCGCACGGTCATGAAACTGGCCGTAGGTATTGTTGACCACGTTCTGGCGCGTGGACTGTTCGATCAGCATTTTCAGCTCATCCATGCGCTGTTGTAACAGGCGTTTGAGCTCGGTTTCGTTGTCGAGGATCTGTTGCAGCTTATTGCGCAACATCTCCTGCAACGCCATGGAAGGGCCGGCTTGCCCGGTAAAGGCGGCGGTTTTTTCCACCGCCGTCACGTAAGCGAACTCGAGCTCGACGAGCTCTTCCCAGCGCCCGGTTTGCGCCAGCGCGATCATCTGGCTGCTCAGGCTGTAAATTTGTTGATAAGCGGCTAACAGCTGCTGTTGACGTTCCATTACATGGCGTCCTGCGAAGGTTGGTAGTTGGGGCCGATCTGGCGCCAGGCGTCGGCGATGTTTTCCAGCAGTTTGACCACTTCGGCGATCGCCGCTTCGTCGTTGTGCAGGTTGGCCTGCATCAGACGCCGCTTCATATAGTCGTACAGCGCCGCCAGGTTTTCGGCGATCTCGCCGCCCTGCTGAGGGTCGAGGCCGCTTTTCAGGCCGTTATCGATGATATTGATGGCTTTGGACAGCGCCATACCTTTGCCGGCGATATCGCCCTGGTTCATCAGGATGCGTGCGCGAAGCAGGGCGCTGAGCGCCCCGTCGAACAACATCACGATTAACTGGTGCGGGCTGGCGCTCATGGCGCCGCTTTCCAGACTGACCTGTGCATAGGCCTGAGTGCCGCTACGGTTATACATGCTGTTTTCTTTACCTTGTTAAAGGGTTACTTGAACTGTTGAGCCAAATAGTTACTGGTGCCGTTCATTTTCGACATCATGGTATCCAGCTGAACGAACTGTTGTTTATAACGATCGATGGTGTTCTGAATGCTGGCGGTGACCGTGGTGATTTGGCTGTTCAGGCGATCGAGGTTGGTGTTGATGCTTTTGGTCGAGTTCTCGATGATGCCGCCGGATTTGATGTAGCTTTGGATCTCGTTGTGGATCTCGGTGGCCATGCCGGTGTCTTTGCCGTTGCCGACGAAGAAGTTACTGACCTGATCCGGTTTTTCATCCATCGCTTTCTTCAGCTTGGTGCTGTCGATTTCCAGTTTGCCGGTCTTGGTGTTGGTGGAGATGCCGAGGTTGCCCAAGCCTTTCAAATCCGGGTTGTCTTGCGCGGCACTGAGGGCGCTTTTGATCGACGACTGAACGCCGCGCAGGGTGTTGTCGCCGAGCAGCGGACCGTTGCTCGGGTTTGGCGCTTCGCCGGTTTTCACCGGGGTGTACTTGGACAATGCGTTGAAGGTGTCCAGCAGTGAGTTATAGCTGTCGACCCATTCTTTGATCTTGTCGGTGGTGCCGGCGGTGTTGGTGCTGATCACCAGGTTTTGTGGCTCGGTGTCTTTGGTTTTGGTTTTCAGATCGATGGTAACGCCCTGCAGGGCATCGCTGATCGAGTTGGTGCTGCGCTTGATATCCGTGCCGTTCACTTTCAACAGCGCATCTTGCGGCTCAACGGTCTGCTTCATGGCGGTGGTGGTGCCGCGGGTGGCGTTGTAGTTCAGGATGTCGCCCAGTTTGTCGTCATTGTCGACCTGGAGGGAAATCTTGTTGTTCTCGCCGGTGGTGGAGGAGCTGATCGCCAGCTGATAGTCGTTGTCGCCGACGCGCATGATGCTGGCGGTAACGCCGGCCTTGGCGCCGTTGATGGCGTCGCGCAGCTCCAGCAGCGAGGTTTGATCGTCGCTGAGCGGGATTTTGGTGGCTTTCGGCGGGTTGCCGGCGGTGATGGTCAGAGCGCGGTCGGTGGCGCTTTCGGTGCCTAACTTGGCGCCCTGATCGCTGACTTTCGCCTGAGTGGTCAGGGTTTGCGCCTGCGCCAGCTGCTTCACTTCCACCACGTAGTTACCCGGCACCGCTTTGGCGTTGGTGGTGATCTTGAAAGCGTCGTGTTCGGTGGCGGTCGTCGCCTTGAAAAAGTCTTCTTTCGCCATCTCTTTGCTGAGGTTGTCGAACTTTTCCAGTGCGCCTTTCAGGGTGCCGTAACCGGTCAGCTGCGCGTTATAGCTCGACTGTTTGGTGGTGTAAGGGGTCAGGCGCTGCTGTTCCGCTTTGGTCAGCTTATCCAGCAAGCCGTTGAGGTCGAGTCCTGAGCCGAGACCTAATGAACTGATCGTTGCCATGAGTAATTCTCCTTGATTATGACTTTATTCGCTTTACGCGTTATCGGCCCAGTGATGAAAAAGTTTACCGAAAAAAACAAAAAACCGATGGCGCAATAGAAGAGGGAAAAAACGCGTTATTTCCGCCATTGCCGAAAGCGCAAAAAATTTTAAAAAATTGCTAAAGGTTGGTAGGAGAGGGCCGATACCTGAGGGGACGGTGGTTGACGCCGTGGGCAAATAAGCCCGAACCTTTTTAACTGTGTTGCGAAGAACGCAACTGACTCGTAAGGAAAGCAAACAATGGCACAAGTAATCAACACTAACAGCCTGTCGCTGATGGCGCAGAACAACCTGAACAAATCTCAGTCTTCTCTGGGCACTGCGATTGAGCGTCTGTCTTCCGGTCTGCGTATCAACAGCGCGAAAGACGATGCTGCGGGTCAGGCGATCTCCAACCGTTTTACCGCGAACATCAAAGGCCTGACTCAGGCTTCCCGCAACGCCAACGACGGTATCTCCCTGGCGCAGACCACTGAAGGCGCACTGAACGAAGTTAACGACAACCTGCAAAACATCCGTCGTCTGACCGTACAGGCGCAGAACGGTTCCAACTCTACCAGCGACCTGAAGTCCATCCAGGACGAAATCACCGAGCGTATGTCGGAAATCAACCGTATCTCCGCGCAGACTGACTTCAACGGCGTGAAAGTGCTGAGCAGCGATCAGAAACTGACCATTCAGGTTGGCGCTAACGACGGCGAAACCATCGATATCAACCTGAAAAAAATCGACGCTAAGCAACTGGGTCTGGATACCTTCAACGTGACCGACAAAGGTCCATCTGTTGGTGCAGCAGTCGCTGACGGTACTATGGTGAAAGGTGCCACTAAAGATGTTGCTTATAACGCAGCTGCGTCGGGTTTGGATGCTGCTAAAGGCGAAGCACTGGTTTCTGGTAAAGACAAAGACGGTAATGCGGTTAACTACGTGCAGACCACCGCTGCAGACGGTACTAAAACCTACAAAGCAGCTACCATTGCTGATGACGGCAAAGTGACCGCAGGCGCTGACGTTACCATCAAAAACCCACTGGATACCCTGGACAAAGCGCTGGCACAGGTTGACGGCCTGCGTTCTTCCCTGGGTGCGGTACAGAACCGTTTCGATTCTGTTATCAACAACCTGAACAGCACCGTTAACAACCTGGCTGCTTCTCAGTCCCGTATCCAGGATGCTGACTACGCGACCGAAGTGTCCAACATGAGCCGTGCCAACATCCTGCAACAGGCTGGCACCTCTGTTCTGGCACAGGCTAACCAGTCTACTCAGAACGTTCTGTCCCTGCTGCGTTAATCGTCTCTCCCGATTAACTGTCGCAAAGAAACCCCGCCTCGGCGGGGTTTTTTTATGCTCGCGCACCGCGCGGTTATTACATGGCGCAAATAAAGCCCGTTTTGTGCGACTGTTCAGCCGATTGGCATTCCGCCCCCTACGCATAATAGCGCTGACTCTCTTATCCGCAGGTTTAAGACATAGTGAGCGATCTGTATACCGCCGAAGGCGTGATGGACAAAAATTCTCTCTGGCTGCGCTACGTCCCGTTAGTGCGCCACGAGGCGCTGCGCCTGCAGGTCAGGCTGCCCGCCAGCGTGGAGCTTGACGACTTGCTGCAGGCCGGGGGAATCGGGCTATTGAACGCCGTTGAGCGTTATGACGCCCTACAGGGAACCGCCTTTACCACCTATGCGGTGCAGCGCATTCGCGGCGCGATGCTCGACGAGCTGCGCAGCCGCGACTGGGTGCCGCGCAGCGTGCGGCGCCACGCGCGCGAGGTCGCGCAGGTGATGCGGCAACTGGAACAGCGTTACGGCCGCCCGGCGAGCGAGACGGAAGTGGCGCAGACGCTGAATATCTCGCTGGATGAGTACCGTCAAATTCTGTTGGACACCAATAACAGCCAGCTTTTCTCCTACGACGAATGGCGCGAGGAGCATGGCGAGAACGCGGAACCGATGCTGGAAGGGCATGAAGAGGCCAACCCGCTGCATCATCTGTTGGAAGGCAGCCTGCGCCAGCGGGTGATCGACGCCATCGAGGCGTTGCCGGAGCGCGAAAAAATGGTGCTGACGCTGTATTACCAGGAAGAGTTGAATCTCAAAGAGATCGGCGCCGTGCTGGACGTCGGGGAATCCCGCGTTAGCCAACTGCACAGTCAGGCGATCAAACGGCTGCGCGCGCGGCTGGCGAACGATACCTGACGGCGGCCCGCCGCCCCTCAACTCGATGACTCATGCGACAACCGGACTGCCCCTTATGCCAGGAATACTGTTGAAGAAACGGCCGCTTAGCCGTTACCTGAAAGACTACAAGCACAGCCAGACCCATTGCTCCCAGTGCGGCAAACTGTTGGACCGCATGGCGCTGGTGTTTCGCGGCAAAATCATCAATAAAGAAGCCATCGCGCGCATGGATCAACCGATCGACGATACGGTCTGGCAAAACGTGCAGCATGAGCTGACCGCGCTGTGCCGCTTTTGCAGCGAGATCTCCTGCAACAGCCACCCGAGCTATTTCGATATTATGGCGTTCAAACAGTATCTGTTCGAACAGACCGAGATGAGCCACAGCACCATCCGCGAGTATGTGGTGCGGCTGCGCCGGCTGGACGAAATGTTGGTGGCGCGCAACTACCCAGCGGACAAGTTCGCCAACTGCGCCAGTCACCAGCGTATCATCGACGATCTGCCTAGCGCGGCGCACAACAACTACCGCATAGCGCTGCGCAAATACGATCAGTACCTCGCCTGGCAGCGCAGCTACTGAGACTTTCCCCGGCCGTTGGGCCGGGGCCCGCTGTTTCCCCCGTGATAAAGGATGATTATTCAGTTCACATCTGATAAATCTATCGCTTATCTGATGTCGATATTCGATTCCCTGGGGGGAAGAAGTGAACCTGCAACAACAACTGGCGCAATTTCCGCGTCTGGACCTGGTTGGCACCGCCACACCGCTGGAAAAGCTGTCCCGTCTCTCCGATTACCTCGGCCGCGATATTTACCTTAAACGTGACGATGTCACCCCTATGGCTATGGGCGGCAACAAGCTGAGAAAGCTTGAGTTTCTGGCCGCCGATGCGCTGCGCCAAGGCGCCGATACGCTGGTCACCGCCGGCGCCATTCAATCCAACCACGTGCGCCAGACGGCGGCGGTGGCGGCGAAACTGGGCCTGCACTGCGTCGCGCTGCTGGAAAACCCTATCGATACCCGTGCGGAAAACTACCTGACCAACGGCAACCGCCTGTTGCTCGGCCTGTTCAACGCCGAGGTGGTGATGTGCGAAGCGCTGCACGATCCGCAGCAGCAGCTGGCGGAACTGGCGATGCGCCTCGAGGCGCAGGGCTTCCGGCCTTACGTGGTGCCGGTGGGTGGCTCCAATGCCCTGGGCGCGCTGGGATATGTGCAGTGCGCATTGGAAATCGCCGAGCAGAGCCAACGTAGCAACGTGGCGTTCAGTTCGGTGGTGGTGGCGTCCGGCAGCGCCGGCACCCACGCCGGGCTGGCGGTGGGGTTGCAGCAGCTGTTGCCGGAGACTGAGCTGATCGGCGTGACGGTCTCGCGTACCGTGATCGATCAGCTGCCGAAGGTGGAGCAGATCCAAAAAGCCCTGGCCTGTTCGCTGAATATCGATGAACTGGCGCCGATCGCGCTGTGGGATGATTATTTCGCGCCGCAGTACGGCATGCCGAACGAAGAGGGCATGGCGGCGGTGCAACTGCTGGCGCAGCAAGAAGGCGTGTTGCTGGATCCGGTATACACCGGCAAAGCGATGGCCGGTTTGATCGACGGCATCGCCCAGCGGCGCTTCCGCGATGAAGGCCCTATTCTGTTCGTTCACACCGGCGGTGCGCCGGCGCTGTTCGCCTACCATCCGCAGGTGTAAATACCGCTTGTTATTCCATTTTGAACTATATTTATAAGGTTATATTCCTTTATGCGGGCGGTCGCACTGTTAAAGTGCTGATATCAAAAAAGATAAATAACACACAGGGGTGTTTATGATGTTTGCGAAAGTTCGTCGTCAATGGCTGTTGGGCGTGGTGGGTATTGCGTTGGCCGCCGGTGTGACGACTCAAACCTATGCCGCCGACAATCTGCTGCAGCAGGTGAAACAGCGCGGCACGCTGATCGTCGGGCTGGAAGGCACCTATCCGCCGTTCAGCTTCCAGGGGGAAGACGGCAAGCTGACCGGTTTCGAAGTGGATTTCGCCAACGCACTGGCGGAACATCTGGGCGTGAAAGCCAAGCTGAACCCGACCAAATGGGACGGCATGCTGGCTTCGCTGGATTCGAAGCGCATCGACGTGGTCATCAATCAGGTGACGCTCTCCGATGAGCGCAAGAAGAAATATGATTTCTCCACCCCTTACACCGTTTCCGGGATTCAGGCGCTGGTGAAAAAAGGCAACGAAGGCACCATCACCAAGCCGGAAGATCTGAAGGGCAAGAAGGTCGGCGTTGGGCTGGGCACCAACTATGAGCAATGGCTGCGCGAGAATGTGCAGGGCGTGGACGTGCGTACCTACGACGACGACCCGACCAAGTATCAGGATCTGCGCGTTGGCCGTATCAACGCCATTCTGGTGGATCGCCTGGCGGCGCTGGATCTGGTGAAGAAAACCGGCGATACGCTGGCGGTAGCCGGCCCGGCATTCTCTCGTCAGGAGTCCGGCGTGGCGCTGCGCAAGAACAACCCAGAGCTGCTGGCCGCGATTGACCAGGCGATCGCCGAGATGCAAAAAGACGGCACGATGGCGAAGATCTCCGAGAAATGGTTTGGCGCGGACGTAACTAAATAATGCACGAAAGTATTCAACTGGCGCTGGATTCAGCGCCATTTTTATTGAAGGGCGCAATACTGACGCTTCAGCTCAGCCTGGGCGGCATGGCGCTGGGGTTGCTGCTCGGATTTCTACTGGCGCTGATGCGCCTTTCGCCGCTGTGGCCGCTGGCGTGGCTGTCGCGCATTTACGTGTCGCTGTTCCGCGGCACGCCGTTGATCGCCCAGCTGTTTATGATCTATTACGGTCTGCCGCAGTTCGGCATCGAGTTCGATCCTTTCCCGGCGGCGCTGATTGGCCTGTCGCTCAATACCGCCGCCTACACCTCGGAAACGCTGCGCGCGGCGATTTCGTCGATCGACAAAGGCCAGTGGGAAGCCGCCGCCAGCATCGGGATGACCCGCTGGCAAACCCTGCGCCGGGTGATCCTGCCGCAGGCGGCGCGCACCGCCTTGCCGCCGCTGGGCAACAGCTTCATCGGCCTGGTGAAAGACACCTCGCTGGCCGCCACCATTCAGGTGCCGGAACTGTTCCGCCAGGCGCAGCTGATCACCTCGCGCACGCTGGAAGTGTTTACCATGTACCTGGCGGCATCGCTGATTTACTGGGTGATGGCGACCCTGCTTTCCGCACTGCAAAACCGTCTGGAAGCCCACGTTAATCGCCAGGATCAGGAGTAACGCATGAGTGCCATCGAAGTTAAGCAATTGACCAAGCAGTTCAAGGGTCAGACGGTGCTGCATGGGATCGATCTGGCGGTGGACGCCGGCGAAGTGGTGGCGATCATCGGGCCGAGCGGCTCGGGGAAAACCACCTTATTGCGCTGCATTAACCTGCTGGAGGAGCCGGATTCCGGCACCATTCGCGTCGGCGATATCCTGATCGACGGCAGCAAGCCACTGAGCAAGCAGAAAAATCAGGTGCGGGCGCTGCGTCAGCAGGTCGGTTTCGTATTCCAGAACTTTAACCTGTTCCCGCACCGTTCGGTGTTGGAAAACATCATCGAAGGGCCGGTGGTTGTCAAGGGCGAGGCGAAGGCCAGCGCGGAACAGCGCGCCCGCGCGTTGCTGGCCAAGGTGGGCCTGAGCGGCAAAGAGCAGGCTTATCCACGCCGGCTGTCCGGCGGCCAACAGCAGCGGGTGGCTATTGCGCGCGCGCTGGCGATGCAGCCGGAGGTGATTCTGTTCGATGAGCCGACGTCGGCGCTCGATCCCGAGCTGGTGGGGGAAGTGCTCAATACCATGCGCTCACTGGCGGAAGAGAAACGCACCATGGTGATCGTCACCCATGAGATGAGCTTTGCCCGCGACGTGGCCGACCGGGTTATCTTTATGGACCACGGCCGCATCGTTGAACAGGGGCCGGCCAAAGCGCTGTTCGCCAACCCGCAGCACCAGCGTACCCAGCAATTCCTCGACAAATTCCTGAATCAATAAGGCGACGGGGGAGCTTCCCCCGTCCGCATTCACTCCGTTTCCAACAATGCGTTTCGCGCGGCGGCGGCGAGAAATCCGCTGCGGCTACCGTATCCCTGATATTGCCGAACCCGAGAGTCAATGCGACTCGTAGCGTTCTGCCGCGGCTTGCAAGCAGGTTAATTCGTTCTGAGCTCACCCTGTTGTTATCGCCCATAGAGGCGCCACATCCTCATGCAAGAATAACAAGACGCTAACGGCTGACCGGGCTGCGGGCAATAAAAAACCCTGCACAAGTGCAGGGTTTGCGTCGCGGTGAGCCAATCAGGCGGCAATGCATGGCCGCCTTGACGATGCGTTAACCGATGGTCATCAGGCTGGCGTTACCGCCGGCGGCAGCGGTGTTGACGCTCAGCGAACGCTCGATCAGCAGGCGTTCCAACAGGATGTTGGTTTCACCGTGAGCGAAGCCCTGCACCGAAACGATGGCGCCGCCGCGCTGCGCGATCTGTTCGCACAGGGTACGCAGCTGGTCGGCATCGCCGTGATAGATGGCGGCGTCGAACTCGACCTTGTCCTGCTGCCAGTCTTTGCTGAAGGCAATGCGCGCCTGCACATCGTTCGGCAAGCGGCGGAACAGATTGCGCTGCAGTTCCGCTTCCGGCCACAGCACACAGCTGCCAACCGCCAGCACGGCGGCCAGTTGGATCAGCGCGTCGGCTTCGTTATCCGCCAGGCACAGCACGCGTTCACGCGGCAGCAGGGCATAGGTATTGCGCTCGCCGGTCGGGCCCGGTAGCGGACGTACGGTGCCGCCCTGGCCCAGTTCCGCATAGCGCTGCGCCAATGCCGCCAGTTCGCCTTGTTGGCTGGTGACCGCCCATTTCTCCAGCGATTGCAGTGCGCCCAGCAGTTGCGGCCGCGCGGTGGCTTCCATCGGGCGCTCTTCGTCCTGACGGTGCAGCGTACGCTGCAGTGCGTCGTCCGGACGGTTGGCCAGCAGACGGTACAGGTACAGCGGGCCACCGGCTTTCGGGCCGGTGCCCGACAGGCCTTCGCCGCCGAACGGCTGCACGCCGACCACCGCGCCGACCATATTGCGGTTGACGTACAGGTTGCCGACCTTGGCGCGTTCGGTCACCCGGGCGATGGTTTCATCGATACGGGTGTGAATACCCAGCGTCAGGCCATAACCGGCGGCGTTGATCTGATCGACCAGCGCGTCCAGATTGTTGCGCTGGAAGCGCACCACGTGCAGCACCGGGCCGAAGATCTCTTTTTGCAGCTCGTCGAAGCTGTCGAGTTCGATCAGCGTCGGCTTGATGAAGGTGCCACGCGCCCACTCCTTCTCATCCTGCGCGCTGCCTTTGGCGGCCTGGTACACCTTGCGGCCTTTGGCGCGCATCGCCTGGATGTGGCGTTCGATGCCGGTTTTGGCTTCGGCGTCGATCACCGGGCCCACGTCGGTAGACAGGCGCTCCGGATTGCCCATGCGGCATTCGGCCATCGCGCCGCGCAGCATTTGCAGCGTGTGTTCGGCCACGTCTTCCTGAATGCACAGGATACGCAGCGCGGAGCAGCGCTGGCCGGCGCTGTCGAAGGCGGAGGCCACCACGTCGGTCACGACCTGTTCGGTCAGGGCGGAAGAGTCGACGATCATGGCGTTCAGGCCGCCGGTTTCGGCGATCAGCGGCGTCGGGCGGCCCTGCGGATCCAGACGACCGGCGATGCTGCGCTGCAGAATACCGGCGACGTCGGTGGAGCCGGTAAACATCACGCCGCGTACGCGGGCGTCGTTGACCAGCGTTGAGCCGACAGTTTCCCCCTGGCCCGGCAGCAGCTGCAGCACGCCTTGCGGAATGCCGGCTTCCAGCAGGATACGCACCGCCTGCGCGGCCACCAGCGGCGTTTGCTCGGCCGGTTTGGCCAGCACGCTGTTGCCCGCCGCCAGCGCGGCGGCGATTTGGCCGGTGAAGATCGCCAGCGGGAAGTTCCACGGGCTGATACAGACCACTGGGCCCAGCGGGCGGTGGCTGTCGTTGGCGAAATCGTCGCGTACCTGGCCGGCGTAGTAGTGCAGGAAATCGACCGCTTCACGCACTTCGGCGATGGCGTTGTTGAAGGTTTTACCCGCTTCGCGCACCAGAATACCCAGCAGGCTTTGCAGCTGGCTTTCCATCAGCTCGGCGGCGCGTTCGAGGATCGCGGCGCGCTCCGTCGGCGGTGTCGCGAACCAGATTGGGCCGGCGGCCGCGGCGGCGTCGAGCGCACGGCTGACTTCGTCTTCGGTGGCTTCACGCACGTAGCCGACCACATCGCCCGGCTCGGCCGGGTTGATCACCGGTTGCTCTACGCCCTGATCCAATTCGGCGTCGATGATAGGGTCCGCGCGCCACGGATGGCTGGCGCTGGTGAGCAGGGCGCTGGAGAGCGAGGCCAGACGCTGTTCGTTGGACAGATCCAGACCGCTGGAGTTGGTGCGCTTCTCGCCGTACAGCTCGCGCGGCAGCGGAATGCGCGGGTGCGGCAGGCCAATCTGACCTTCGCTGGCCGCCAGCGCTTCCACGGCGCTGACCGGATCGGCCACCAGCTCGTCGAGCGGCAGGGTGGCGTCGGCGATGCGGTTGACGAACGAGGTGTTGGCGCCGTTTTCCAGCAGGCGGCGCACTAGGTAAGCCAGCAGCGTTTCATGGGTGCCGACCGGCGCATAGATGCGGCAAGGGCGGTTCAGTTTGCCGTCGGCCACTTTACCCACCACCTGCTCATACAGCGGCTCACCCATGCCGTGCAGGCACTGGAACTCATACTGGCCAGGGTAGTAGTTGTTGCCGGCCAGGTGATAGATGGCGCTCAGGGTATGGGCGTTGTGGGTCGCGAACTGCGGATAAATCAGGTTCGGCACCGACAGCAGCTTGCGGGCGCAGGCCAGGTAGGAAACGTCGGTATAGACCTTGCGGGTGTAGACCGGGTAGCCTTCCAGGCCGTCCATCTGGGCGCGTTTGATTTCGCTGTCCCAGTAGGCGCCCTTCACCAGACGGATCATCAGGCGACGGCGGCTGCGTTGCGCCATGTCGATCACGGCGTCGATGGCGAACGGACAGCGTTTTTGGTAGGCCTGGATCACGAAGCCGATGCCGTTCCAGCCGGCCAACTGCGGCTCGAAGCACAGTTTCTCCAGCAGATCGAGCGAGATCTCCAGGCGGTCGGCCTCTTCGGCGTCGATGTTGATGCCGATATCGTATTGGCGTGCCTGCAGGGTCAGCGACAGCAGGCGCGGGTAGAGTTCTTCCATGACGCGTTCGTACTGCGCGCGGCTGTAGCGCGGGTGCAGGGCGGACAGCTTGATGGAGATGCCGGGGCCTTCATAGATGCCGCGGCCGTTGGAAGCTTTGCCGATGGCGTGGATCGCCTGCTGGTAGGAAACCAGGTAGGCCTGCGCGTCGGCTTCGGTCAGGGCGGCTTCGCCCAGCATGTCGTAGGAGTAGCGGAAGCCTTTTTCTTCGAGCTTGCGCGCGTTGGCCAGCGCTTCGGCGATGGTTTCACCGGTTACGAACTGTTCGCCCATCAGGCGCATCGCCATGTCCACGCCTTTGCGGATCAGCGGTTCGCCGCTCTTGCCGATAATGCGGTTCAGCGAGCGGGACAGATTGGCTTCGTTATGCGTGGACACCAGTTTGCCGGTGAACAGCAGGCCCCAGGTCGCGGCGTTGACGAACAGCGATGGGCTGCGCCCCAGGTGCGAGTGCCAGTTGCCGTTGCTGATCTTGTCGCGGATCAGGGCATCGCGGGTCGGTTTGTCCGGAATGCGCAGTAGCGCTTCCGCCAGGCACATCAGCGCCACGCCTTCTTGCGAAGAGAGGGAGAACTCTTGCAGCAGACCTTGCACCATGCCGGCGCGGCCGTTTGCACTTTTTTGGTTACGCAACTTCTCGGCGATGCCATAGGCCATTTTGTGAGTGGCCTGAGCAAGATCGGCGGGTAATCGCGCCTGTTCAAGCAACATCGGCACCGCTTCGGTCTCCGGGCGACGATAGGCGGCGGTGATGGCGGCGCGGGTGACCGACTGCGGCAGAATTTGTTCGGCGAAATCGAGGAATGGCTGGTGTGACTCTTCCTGCGCTTGCGGCATAATGTCGTCCGCTTCAGGCTGGCCCGCAGCGGCCAGCGCGGGAATTTCAGGAATATCGGAACCGCTCTCGAGACGCTCGAGGTAATTAAAGATGGCCTGCTTGATGAGCCAGTGCGGCGTGCGATCGATACGCTGTGCGGCGCTCTTGATCCGGTCGCGTGTTGCCTCGTCGAGTTTCACGCCCATTGTGGTAGTGCCCATGCCAATCCAACTCCTGTGTTTAGAACCTATCCCATCAGGCTAGACAAACAGCAGGCCGGAAAGCCTGTTGGGATAGGTTCGTGAGATGTGTGGTGTCAAGAATGCAGACAATATCCTGCATGTTGCAACTTTGTGCAACCTTGTTAAATCAGGCTGATGAGCGAAGTGTGAGTTTCATCGATTTTTTAACATCGGCAGTTGGCACGAATGTTGCGTTATTGAGCGAATGCGGCGGGGGTTATGATGCCGCAGGCGTTATACCTTGCGGTATATAAGGGTAATAAGAGGGTGCAACTCATTTTACTTGTCGTGAGTGCAACCTTCGGGCCCGGTAAATGTGACGCAGGGTAAACTTTGTGTAACTTTGTTGTTAAATATCTTGTTGGTTGATGAAAGGCTCATCTAGGATAACCGACGGTCAACAATTACGGGCAGAAACTATTTTACCTGCACTTGCTTGCAGGCTGCGCCACGTTCCGGCGCGGCGGCCAGTAAAATGCATTGCGCGTGGGTTTACCGGCGCCGGCTTGGCCGGAGCGAAACGCGAATAATAATGAAAGTGGAGAATTAAATGACAATGAGCACACCTATGCTGGTGACCTTCCTGGTGTACATTTTCGGGATGGTGCTGATCGGCCTGCTTGCCTACCGGGCAACCAACAACTTTGATGACTATATTCTCGGCGGCCGCAGTTTGGGCAGCGTGGTGACCGCGCTGTCCGCCGGCGCTTCCGACATGAGCGGCTGGTTGCTGATGGGCCTGCCGGGCGCCATCTTCCTCTCCGGCATTTCCGAAAGCTGGATCGCCATCGGCCTGACCATCGGCGCTTACCTGAACTGGAAACTGGTGGCAGGAAGGCTGCGCGTTCATACCGAAGCCAACAACAACGCCCTGACGCTGCCGGACTATTTCACCAGCCGCTTTGAAGACAACAGCAAGCTGCTGCGGGTGATCTCGGCCATCGTCATCCTGGTGTTCTTCACCATTTACTGCGCCTCGGGTATCGTAGCCGGCGCACGCCTGTTCGAAAGCACCTTCGGCATGAGCTACGAAACCGCCCTGTGGGCCGGTGCCGCGGCGACCATCCTCTATACCTTTATCGGTGGTTTCCTGGCGGTGAGCTGGACCGACACCGTGCAGGCCAGCCTGATGATTTTCGCGCTGATCCTGACGCCGGTGATCGTGATTTTCGCCGTCGGCGGCATCGATACCTCGATGCTGGTGATCCAGGCGCAGAACCCGGCCAACCTCGACATGCTTAAGGGGCTGAACTTCGTCGCCATCCTGTCGCTGCTGGGTTGGGGCCTGGGCTACTTCGGCCAGCCGCACATCCTGGCGCGTTTCATGGCGGCGGACTCCCACCGCACCATCCGCAGCGCGCGTCGCATCAGCATGACCTGGATGATCCTGTGCCTGGCCGGCACCATCGCCGTCGGTTTCTTCGGCATCGCTTACTTCGCCAATAACCCGGATCAAGCCGGTAACGTGTCGCAGAACGGCGAACGCGTGTTCATCGAGCTGGCGATGTTGCTGTTCAACCCATGGGTGGCGGGCGTGCTGCTGTCGGCGATTCTGGCGGCGGTCATGAGTACCCTGAGCTGCCAGCTGCTGGTGTGTTCCAGCGCGATCACCGAAGACCTGTACAAGGCGTTCCTGCGCAAAGGCGCCAGCCAGCGTGAGCTGGTGTGGGTCGGCCGTGTGATGGTGCTGGTGGTGGCGCTGATCGCCATCGCGCTGGCGGCCAACCCGGAGAACCGCGTGCTGGGCCTGGTGAGCTATGCTTGGGCCGGTTTCGGCGCCGCCTTCGGCCCGGTTGTGCTGATCTCGGTGCTGTGGTCGCGCATGACCCGCAACGGCGCGCTGGCCGGCATGCTGGTCGGTGCGGTGACGGTGATCGTCTGGAAACAGTACGAATGGCTGGGCCTGTATGAAATCATCCCAGGCTTCATCCTGGGCTGCCTCGCGATCGTGGTAGTGAGCCTGATGGGCCGCCAGCCTTCCTCCACCATGACCGAGCGTTTCGATCAGGCGGAAGCCGAGTACAAAACGGTATAACGCCGTTCGATGTCAGTCAGCAAGGGGCGCGCAGAGCGCCCCTTCTTTTTTCCTGTTTACCACCGTCATCCGGCTGTAACACCTGGCGACATTTGATTAGAAAAAATCACGCTTGCGCCTCTTGTATTTCTTCTTGGCAGAATGATAATCACTCTCGTTGTATTTTACGTTTCTTTACAGAGTTGCCGCCGCTCATTTCGAGTCAGTTTTCTCTGCCGCCGCGGTCTTTTCAGGGGTGATTATTTATGTTCGTTCCCTTTCTTATCATGTTCCGCGAGGGGCTGGAGGCTGCGCTGATCGTCAGCCTGATCGCCAGCTACCTGAAACGCACGCAGCGCAGCCAATGGCTCGGTGCGGTGTGGATCGGCGTGATTGTCGCCGCGGCGCTGTGTCTGGCGCTCGGCATCTTCATCAATGAGACCACCGGCGAGTTCCCGCAGAAACAGCAGGAGCTGTTCGAAGGCATCGTCGCGGTGGTGGCGGTACTGATCCTCACCTATATGGTGTTTTGGATGCGTAAGGTGTCCAAATCGGTCAAGGTGCATTTGGAAGGCGCGATCGATCACGCGCTCAACGCCGGTAAAGGGCAGGGTTGGGCGCTGGTGGCGATGGTGTTCTTCGCCGTAGCGCGCGAAGGGCTGGAGTCGGTGTTCTTCCTGCTGGCGGCGTTTCAGCAAGACGTGGGCGCCGCGGCGCCGATCGGCGCGGTGCTCGGCCTGGTGGCCGCCATCGTGCTGGGCATGATGATTTACTGGGGCGGGGTGAAGCTGCACCTGGCCAAGTTCTTCAAATGGACCAGCCTGTTCATTCTGTTCGTCGCCGCCGGCCTGGCCGCCGGGGCGATCCGCGCCTTCCACGAAGCCGGTCTGTGGAACCACTTCCAGGCTATCGCCTTCGATTTCAGCAGCACCCTGTCGACCCATTCGCTGTTCGGCACCCTGCTGGAAGGTATTCTCGGTTATCAGGAAGCCCCGACGGTCAGCGAAGTGGCGGTCTACTTCCTGTATCTGATCCCGGCGCTGATTTTCTTTTTCCTGCCGCAGCGCGCGGAGCCGGCAGCGGCCCCGGCGCAACGTAAAATCAATCATTAATGTTTAATAGGGAATCTCGTATGTCTACTCCGTTATTTCGCCGCAAGGCGTTGCACGCAGCATTACTGGCTATCCCGGCGTTTGCGCTGAGCATCGACGCGTTGGCGGCGGACGTGCCGCAGGTCAAGGTCACGGTCAACGACAAGCAGTGTGAACCGATGCAGCTGACGGTGCCGGCCGGCAAGACGCAGTTTGTGGTGCACAACACCAGCCAGAAAAACGTCGAATGGGAAATCCTGAAAGGGGTGATGGTGGTGGAAGAGCGCGAGAACATCGCGCCGGGCTTTACCCAGAAAATGACCGCCACGCTGGAAGCGGGCGAATATGACATGACCTGCGGGCTGCTGAGCAATCCGAAAGGCAAACTGACCGTCATCGCGGCGGACAACGGCGCTACCGACGGCAAACCGAGCGCGCTGGATCTGGTTGGCCCGATTGCCGAGTACAAAGTCTACGTCACTAAAGAAGTCGATGGGCTGGTGAAACAGACCAAGCTGTTCACCGACGCGGTGAAGGCCGGCAACGTGGAGCAAGCGCGCAAGCTGTACGCGCCGACCCGCCAGCACTATGAGCGCATCGAGCCGATCGCCGAGCTGTTCTCCGATCTGGACGGCAGCATCGACGCCCGTGAAGACGACTACGAGAAGAAATCGGCGGATCCGAACTTCACCGGTTTCCACCGTCTGGAGAAGGCGCTGTTTGCCGACAACTCGACCAAGGACATGGGCAAATATGCCGATCGTCTGTATCACGACACCGTTGAACTGCAAAAACGCGTGGGTGAACTGACCTTCCCGCCGAGCAAGGTGGTGGGCGGCGCCGCCGGGTTAATCGAAGAAGTGGCGGCCAGCAAGATCAGCGGTGAAGAAGACCGTTACAGCCGCACTGACCTGTGGGATTTCCAGGCCAACGTCGACGGCGCGCAGAAGATCGTCAATCTGCTGCGCCCGCTGCTGGTCAAAGCCAACAAGCCGCTGCTGGACAAGATTGACGCTAACTTCAAAACCGTGGACACCATTTTGGCGAAGTACCAAACCAAAGAAGGCTATGAGTCCTACGAGAAGCTGAGCGATGCCGATCGCAACGCGTTGAAAGGGCCGATCACCACGCTGGCGGAAGACCTTTCCCAACTGCGCGGCGTGTTGGGCCTGGACTGAGGCATACGGTTATGAGCAACAAGGCAGGCCCGCACAGCGGGCCGCATCCGCAATCGCAGGGGGCGGCATCGCCTTCGCGGCGCCGTTTGCTGCAGGGGCTGGGGCTGGGCGCACTGGCGCTGGGCGGCAGCCGCCTGGCGCAGGCGGCGGGCAACACAGCGGAGCCGTTGGCGACGCCGCAGGATGAGCGCTGGCAGAAACAGCCGTTTTATGGCCGCCATCAGGCCGGGGTGCTGACGCCGCAACAGGCGGCGATGATGCTGGTGGCGTTCGACGTGCTGGCGACCAATAAAGCGGAGCTGGAGCGGCTGTTCCGGCTATTGACCGATCGCATCGCCTTCCTGACCCACGGCGGCAAGGCGCCGGAGGTGGATGCCAAGCTACCGCCGCTCGATTCCGGCATCATGGGGCCGGAGATTTACCCGGACAACCTGACCATCACCGTCTCGGTCGGCGCATCGCTGTTCGACGAACGCTTTGGCCTGCAGGCGCAAAAGCCGCTGCGGTTGCAGAAAATGACCCGCTTCCCCAACGATGCGTTGGACGCCGCGCTGTGCCACGGCGACCTGTTGCTGCAGATTTGCGCCAACACCAATGAAACCGCTCTCCATGCGCTGCGCGATATCATCAAGCACTCGCCGGATCTGCTCAGCGTGCGCTGGAAGCGGGAAGGGTTTATCTCCGCGCATGCGGCACGCAGCAAAGGCAAAGAGACGCCGATTAATCTGCTGGGCTTCAAAGACGGCACCGCCAACCCGAAAACCGACGACAAACCGCTGATGGATAAAGTGGTGTGGGTCGGTGACAACGTGGGTGAACCTGCGTGGACGGCCGGCGGCAGCTACCAGGCGGCGCGCATTATTCGCTTCCGCGTGGAGTTTTGGGATCGCACGCCGCTGCAGGAGCAGGAAACTATTTTCGGTCGCGAAAAGCACAGCGGCGCGCCGTTAGGCATGAAGCATGAACATGACGAGCCGAACTACGCGAACGATCCCGACGGCAAGGTGATACCGATGGACGCGCACATCCGGTTGGCTAACCCCCGCACGCCGGAAAGCCAAAGCAACCTGATGCTGCGGCGGGGTTATAGCTATTCCCTTGGCGTTTCCAATGCCGGGCAGCTGGAAATGGGGCTGTTGTTCGTCTGCTATCAGGCCGATCTGGAAAAAGGCTTCCTGACGGTGCAAAAAAGGCTCAACGGCGAAGCGCTGGAAGAATACATCAAGCCGATCGGCGGCGGATATTTCTTCGTATTGCCGGGCGTGAAAGAGGGCGGCGACTATCTGGCCAGCGGCCTGCTCAAGGCCTGAGTGCGCAATGACGAGGCGGGATCTTCCGCCTCGTTTTACTTTGGCTTGCCTATTGCGCGGGACATTAAGCGACGGAGTTCAATTCAATCCTTCGCCTGCAGATTAAAAAATCTGAACGGCCCGCCGACTTTGAGTTGTGTAAATTTTAATCGGGAAACCAAAGTGTCATTCACGGTTTTTAATTTTAATTTATTGATATTTATAGGAATAAAATTTTTATGGAATGACGTGACGAGCGTGATATAGTGTTTTTGTGCTAACTGAAAACAAAAGATATAAAATTTTTTTACATTTTAGTAACGCGACAGGATTGAATGTCATTATACTGTAATCATCTGGCGGTAGTTTTCACACGGTGCACAGCTTGAAGCTGTAAATATCACTGCGGGGATCGCTAATGGTAAAGTCCTTGGCTGGGCTGGAAAGAAAAAATAACACATCTCCCCTGATTTCTCGTTGTAACGAGGGTTCTCTCTCCGACTCTCTTTTACCGGCAACTCCGCACCCTTATCGCTACCGAATCTCATCACTTTTTACTCCACGTTTATTGATGCAGTCCGCGTTGTCCCGTGAAAAAACGGCGCTTAAGCGTTGCCGTCGATTCACGTTGTCCCTTGGCTCTTATTGGCTCGGAGGAGGCCAAAACCTAATACGTGTGTGAAACATAATCGCGCGGCCTGGCCGTTGCGGTAGGTGAAACAAACTGTAAGGTGCCACTATGGGTAGACAGAAAGCAGTGATCAAAGCACGTCGTGAAGCGAAACGCGTTATTCGTCGTGACGCTCGTAGTCATCGCCAGCTGGAAGAAGAGTCTGTGACCTCGCTGGTGCAAATGGGGGGAGTCGAGTCTATCGGCATGGCGCGAGACAAGCGCGATAGCTCACCCATCGAGGCTAGAACCGAAGCTCAGGGTCATTACTTATCAGCCATAGAGAATAAGCAGCTGATTTTCGCCACCGGCGAAGCCGGCTGTGGCAAAACATTCATCAGCGCCGCCAAGGCGGCGGAGGCGCTGATCCATAAAGAGGTGGATCGGATTATCGTTACCCGTCCTGTTTTGCAGGCGGACGAAGACCTCGGTTTCTTGCCGGGGGATATCTCCGAGAAGTTCGCCCCTTATTTCCGCCCGGTGTATGACATTCTGGTACGTCGTTTAGGCTCTTCCTTTATGCAGTACTGCCTGCGCCCGGAAATCGGTAAGGTAGAAATTGCGCCGTTCGCTTATATGCGCGGACGCACCTTCGAAAATGCGGTCGTTATCCTGGATGAAGCCCAGAACGTGACCGCCAGCCAAATGAAAATGTTCCTGACCCGTCTGGGCGAAAACGTGACGGTTATCGTTAACGGCGACGTGACCCAGTGCGACTTGCCACGCGGCGTGAAATCCGGTCTCAGCGACGCGCTGGAGCGCTTCGAAGAGGACGAGATGATCGGCGTTATCCGCTTTGAAAAACAGGACTGCGTGCGTTCCGCTTTGTGCCAGCGCACGCTCAACGCTTACAGTTAACCTATCCGCTAATGGAAAGGCCGCTTCGGCGGCCTTTTTTATCTCCGCAATTTCCCCTCTCGTTTAACCTTTGTGTAAATTATTGTGGTTTTTTGTATAGATTTTCGTTGAGTTAGCGTTAATGATTAATGGGTTCCAGATTGGCGTGCAATTTGCCTGCGGCGCCAAAAGGACATTATCTGGGGTGTGCGCCGCGCGGCGCATAGCGTGTAGGTTCTTTGATGCGATTCAAACATGAAATACATCATTCTGATTTTGCTTATTTTATGCGTCGTCTATGTGCATTACCGCGGACGGGTGCGCTACAACGTGTGGCGGCAGCTGTCTGACCATTCCACCTTTACCGCACCGTTGAACGTTTTCATGTATCTGTTTTCCCGTGTGCCGACCACGCCGTATCTGAGGCCGGAGCAGTTTCCTGAGCTGGCGGTGTTGAGAGATAACTGGGAGACCATCCGCGACGAAGGACAGAAGCTGATGGAGATCCAGCAGATCAAGGCGTCCGATCAATTCAACGACGCCGGTTTCAACTCGTTTTTCAAGACCGGTTGGAAGCGCTTTTACCTGAAATGGTATGAGGACAGCCATCCTTCGGCCATGACCCTGTGCCCGCAGACCACGGAACTGCTGCGCCGCCTGCCTTCGGTCAAGGCGGCGATGTTCGCCGAACTGCCGGACGGCAGCCGTTTGCCGCGCCACCGCGATCCTTACGCCGGTTCGCTGCGTTATCACCTGGGGCTGATGACCCCCAACGATGACCGCTGCTTTATTGAAGTGGACGGCGAGCGCTACAGCTGGCGCGATGGGGAAGGCGTGATGTTCGATGAAACCTATCTGCACTACGCGGAAAACCAGAGTGGGCAGAACCGTCTGATCCTGTTCTGCGACATCGAACGGCCGATGCGTTATCGCTGGGCGCAGGCGGTTAACCACTGGCTGGGGCGTAATCTGATGAGCGCCGCCACCGCGCCGAACGAAGAGGGCGATCGCACCGGCGGCGTCAACAAGATGTTCAAATACATCTATGCGATACGCCGGGTGGGGAAACGCCTGAAGGCCTGGAACCGCACCGGCTATTACATCATCAAGTGGATTTTGTTCGGGGGGATCGCCGCGGCGATATTCTTCTCGGTATAAACGAAGACAGGGGCGCACGGTGTGCGCCCCTTTTTGATCAGGCGAAGATAGTCATCATGTAGGCGGCGAACAGCGCCAGGTGGGCGGTGCCGTTCAGCACGTTGGTACGGCCGGTCGAGAACGACAGCTGGCACAGCAGCAGCACCGTCAGCATCACCACGATATGCGGCGTCTGCAGGCCGAAGATCAGCGTTTGCCCGGTCAGGGTGGCGATGATGGTGACCGCCGGTACCGTCAGGGAGATGGTCGCCAGCACCGAGCCGAAGAACAGGTTCATGGCGCGTTGCACCTGGTTGTTCAACACGGCGCGCAGCGCCCCCAGGCCTTCAGGCGACAGGATCAGCAGCGCCACCAGGAAACCGGTGAACTGCGCTGGCGCGTTCATCTTGGTCAGCAGGCCTTCCAGCGGATTGGCGTTGAACTTGGTGACGGCGATAACCGCGATCAGGTGTACGACGAGCCAGGCGGCATGCCAGGCACTGCTGTGGGAAGAGGGCTTGCCGTGATGCGGGTCGCCATCGTCGTCTTCATGCTCGTACACGAACAGACTCTGGTGAGTTTTGGTCTGGATCACCAGGAACACGCCATACATGGCGGCGGAGATCAGCGCGACCAACAGCGCTTGCCCGGTGCTGAAGTTGCCGCCCGGCAGCGCGCTCGGGAACACCAGCACGATCACCGCCAGCGGGAAAATCGCCATCAGATACTGTTTGATGCCGCCCAGGTTGACGTACTGGGTGGCGAACTTGCGCCCGCCGAGCAGCAGCGCGAACCCGACCAGGCCGGCGGAAACGATCATGATGATGGAGTACAGCGTGTCGCGCATCAGCGCCGGTGCGGCGTCGCCGGTGGCCATCAGCGCCGAGATCAGGCTGACCTCGAGGATCACCACCGACAGGCTGAGGATCAGCGAGCCGTAGGGTTCGCCCAACCGGTGGGCGAGCACGTCGGCGTGGCGCACCACGCTGAAGGCGCTGCTGAGGATCCCCACCAGCGCGAGAATGTTGATGCCGACGATCAGCGGAAAGTGAGTGGTGCTGCTCCACAGATTCAACACCACCAGCGCGGCGATGGGGAAGATCAGCGAGTATTCGGTATGGCGAGACTTGGTGGATCGGCCAGGATCGTGTTGCGACTTCATGAGGGTGGCACTCCTTCTCAAACAGCGTAGCCCGTCAGCGCCGGTCGCCGTGATGCGGCAACTCTGCGTTTCCAGTAGGTATTTTATATTAGGATACACCCACGGCGCCGGTGTGATGTTGTTTTTATCTGAGAAAGCAATTGCTTGCTTTATGTGATCAGGGTAACAAAAAAACCGCACGGGGTGCGGTTTTATTTACTTACTTTTACGCAGTAACGCCAATTTTTAACGTTAGATTTGAGAAAAGTCGTGTTTACTCATTTACCACTTGGTTAATCAAGGAAAATGAGACCGTCAGTCATCAATGTTATCCATGATTTCATGCCGTTTATTGTGGTAACCCTCTTCATTTAGCCCTTCACGCCAGTAAGGTACGGCATAAAGGCGATTGCGATCGCATTGGCGTTCACGGCGCAGATATCGACGCAACCCCACCACCAGGCGATCTTCACCGGCGAGCCAGAAGTGCGCTTCGCCCTGCGGCAGGGACTGCGCGCGGAACTGAGCGATCAGTTCCTCGGTTTTCTCCGTGCTGCCGACGATCCAATTGACTTCAACATCGGCGGGTTTTTTCAGGTCAATCACGTCAGCGGTGCTGTCGACGCGGACGAAAGCGCGTCCGGCGCTGTGCGGCGGCAGGTTTTCCAGCAGCGCGGCCAACGCAGGCAGCGAGGAAGGATCGCCCGCCAGGCAGTAGAAATCGGCCGCCGGCAGCATCGGTTTGGGGCCGCCCGGGTTGCTGATGCCGATTTTATCGCCGGCTTTCGCCTGGCGCGCAAAGTCGACCGCCGGTCCCTGGTGATCGTGAATCGCGAATTCGATGTCCACTTCCGCCTGTTCCGGGCGCACCGCGCGAATAGAATAGGTGCGTACGATCGGGCGCACGGCGTCCGCGGCCCAGCGCGGACCGTTTTCGGTCAGCGTCGGCAGATCCGGCTGGGTTTGGCCGGCGAGCGGCAAAAAGACCTTGATGTGCGCAGCGGCGGCGTTGGCCGGGTAGTAGCGCAGATCGGGCGCGGTAAAGGTGATGCGGCGCAGGTGCGGCGTAATGTCCTGTACGGCGCTGACGGCGATCAGGTAGGGGGCGCGTGAGCGAGGGGCTTCGGTAGTCACGGGGATCTCCTTATAGTTCGTTTGGCGGTGAGTATATCATGCCGTTTGATAATGAGAATTGTTTGCTCATTGAGGCGCAACTGCGTGTGAGCTAGGCTTAAGGTTCACGGAATACGCACGGGAGGACGTGATGCCCTATCAAGACACGAACGACTTGCCGGACAATGTGAAGCATGTGCTGCCGGCCCATGCGCAGGCGATCTATAAAGAGGCGTTCAACAGCGCCTGGGAACAATACCGGGATCCTGAAGACCGACGCGGTGACGACAGCCGGGAGGAGACGGCGCACAAGGTGGCCTGGGCGGCGGTCAAGCAAAGCTATCGCAAGGGCGACGATGAGCGTTGGCACAAAAAGTAACGCCTTTATGGCCTGCTAAAATCGCGCAGACGTTATGCTGACCTCGGCAATTAATATTATTGCTGCTCAGTACAAATACTTTTCCACGTTAACGCCGCTTTGCAACTTGATTGCGCGGTGGGAAAAGAATATGGTCATTATTAATCGGCGCGGTTATTGAATTAATAAAATTCCGCACCAAAAAATAAAATTGCAAAGGTTCAGTAGTGGCGAGGGAGGACGAGAAATCGTATTCCCGGGAGGTTGTAACAGTGTTAACGCGAGATTTTCTGCAAAAAGCGGATTGCAAAACCGCCTTTGGCGCTATTGAGGAATCGCTGTTGCTGACGCCTGAGCAGCGCGCAGCCTCGTTGGAGTGCACGTTATCGCGTAGGCCGAATCACAGCCCGGTATGGGTGTTTGGTTACGGTTCGCTGATGTGGAATCCGGTTTTCGAATCGGAAGAAGTGCGGCCTGCCATGCTGCAGGGCTGGCATAGAGCGTTCTGCATGCGTTTGACCGCCGGGCGTGGCACGCTGCATCAGCCGGGGCGCATGCTGGCGCTGAAAGAGGGCGGCCAGACCACCGGATTGGCGTTTCGTCTGCCGGAAGGCAAGCTGCGCGAAGAGCTGGAGCTGCTGTGGAAGCGCGAGATGATCACCGATTGCTATGTGCCGACCTGGTGTGAACTGCAGTTGGATGGCGGAGAGACCGTTACGGCGCTGGTGTTCGTGATGAACGCGCAGCATCCGCTGTTTGAAGCAGACACCAGCCACCAGGTGATCGCGCCATTGATCGCCAGCGCCAGCGGCCCGCTGGGCACCAACGCGCAATACCTGTTTGCGCTGGATAACGAGCTGAAGCACCACGGCATGCAGGATGATTGCATTGGCGATCTGGTGCGCTATGTACAGCAATGGTTGCAGCAGAACCGCCCCGGCGCTTTCGGAGCCGAGGCCACGGCCTGAGGCGTTGGTAATGTGGCAGGCAGCAAAGGGCTCAGCATGTTGAGCCCTTTTTCATATATCTAATACCTCTATTTAATAACTTTATACTGCATGATTATTTAAGGCTTCTTTTTTGTATGGTTATTTATCTCGTTATTTTTAAAGTCATTCATCATTTTCCTCCGTCTTCCCACCCCGAGAGTCACGATAAATAATTCACTTAGTATTAAATTGCATAACTAAAGGTTATTTCTTATTTGTTCAGCCCCGTGGGACTCCGTATCAATAGGGCAAACGCTACCGCAAGAAACAGGGAGACGGGGATGAACTTTCAACAATTAAAAATTATTCGCGAATCGGCGCGCTGCAACTACAACCTGACCGAGGTCGCCAATACCTTATTTACTTCGCAGTCCGGCGTCAGTCGGCATATTCGCGAGCTGGAAGAAGAGCTTGGCATTGAAATATTCATTCGCCGCGGTAAGCGGCTGCTGGGCATGACCGAACCCGGCAAAGAGCTGCTGGTGGTGGCGGAACGCATTCTCAACGACGCCAACAACATCCGTCGCCTGGCGGACGTCTTCAGCAGCAACGATTCGGGGCAGCTGCATATCGCGACGACGCACACCCAGGCGCGCTACAGCCTGCCGGGGGTCATCAAAGAGTTTCGCGCGCTTTACCCGCGGGTGCGGGTGGTGCTCAATCAGGGCAGCCCGGAGGAGATCGTCTCGATGCTGGCCTCCGGCGAAGCCGATATCGGTATCGCCAGCGAACGGCTGATGAGCGACGAATCGCTGGCGGCGTTCCCTTACTATCGCTGGCATCACACCATTTTGGTGCCGGAAGGGCACGAGTTGACGCGCCAGCCGCAGGTGACGCTGGAGATGCTCAGCACCTTGCCGCTGATCACTTACCGCCAGGGCATTACCGGGCGCGCGAAGCTGGATGCGGCGTTCAAAGCGGCGGGCCTGACGCCGGACATCGCGCTTAGCGCGCAGGATTCCGACGTAATTAAAACCTACGTCGAACTGGGATTGGGCGTGGGCGTGCTGGCGGACATGTCGTATGAAAAAGAGCGCGATCGCGGGTTGGTGAGCCTCAACGCCGAGCACCTGTTTGAACCCAATACGGTATGGCTGGGCCTGAAACGCAGTCAGCTGCAGCGTAACTATGCCTGGCGCTTTATCCAACTGTGCAACCCGACGCTGTCGCTGACCGAAATCAAGGACAAGGTCTTCTCGTCGCAGTTGGATGCGGTGATTGACTACCAGATTTAATCGATAAGCGGCAGGCAACGCCTGCCGCGCATTCTGCATCGCCCCCCCTAATAATCAAAATCCCATCTATATACATAAAAAGAATATCTATAGTGATTTAAGTACCTTCAGCTGCCGATCGTGCTCGCATACACTCGCGAAATTATTATAAATTCCATCCGCTTGGAGAGTTTCAGATGAAAGCGCTCGTTCCTTCTTTACTGTTTTTGGCCGTGGCGGCCGGCGTTAACGCGCAGGCGGCGACGCCGGCCAACACGCTGGTGATCGCGCAGTCTATCGATGACGTGGTCAGCTTTGACCCGGCCCAGGGATTTGAGTTAACCACGGTGCAGTCGTTCAACAGCCTGTATCAACGTCTGATCCAGTCCGATCCGCACAACCCTATCGATCTCAAGCCGACCCTGGCCAGCAGCTGGCAGGCCGGCGCCGACAATCGCAGCCTGACTTTCAGCCTGCGCCCGGATGCCAAATTCGCCAGTGGCAATCCACTGCGGCCGGAAGACGTGATCTTCTCGCTTTCACGGGTGGTAAAACTCAATCTGGAACCGTCGTTTATCCTGACGCAGCTGGGTTGGAACGCGAAGAACGTGGAGCAACACCTGAGCAAGGTGGATGACCACCAGGTGAAAATCAGCTGGAGTGAAAACGTCAGCCCGGCCTTCGTGCTCAGCCTGCTGTCGGCGCCGGTATCGTCGATCGTCGACGCCAAAGAGGCGCTGGCGCACCAGCAGGGCGACGATCTGGGGCACCAATGGTTGAACAGCCACTCCGCCGGCAGCGGCCCTTATAAAATCCGCACCTATGTGCCGCACGAAGTGGTGGTGCTGGACGCCAACCCCGGTTCGCCGGAAGGGGCGCCGACGCTGAAAACCATCCTGATCAAAAACGTGCCCGATCCGGCCGCGCGCCGCTTGCTGATCGAACAGGGCGATGCCGATATCGCGCGCAACCTGGGGGCAGACCAGATGGCGGCCTTGAAGGGCAAGCCGGGCGTCAAACCGTTGGCCATTCCTTACGCCTCACTTTATTTCCTGCAGTTCAACGCCAAGGCGTCGCCGGCGCTCGGCAATCCGGCGTTCTGGGAGGCGGCGCGCTGGCTGTTCGATTACAAAGGCATCGCCGACGATCTGCTCAAAGGGCAGTTCCAGAGCCATCAGGCATTCCTGCCGGACGGTTATCTGGGCGCGCTCAAGGATCAGCCGTACAGCTTCAATCCACAGAAAGCCAAAGAAATACTGGCCAAAGCGGGGCTCAGCAACGTCAGTTTCCGTCTGGACGTCAACAACCAGCCGCCGTACCTGGATATCGCCCAGGCGCTGCAGGCCAGCTTTGCCCAGGGCGGCGTGAAGGTCGAACTGGTGCCGGGCATCAGTTCGCAGGTCTCTACCAAGGTGAAAGCGCTTAACTACGATGCGACGCTGACTTCCTGGGGGCCGGATTATTTCGACCCTAACACTAATGCCGCAGCCTTCGCCTACAACCCGGAAGACGGCAGCAAGACGCTGGCCTGGCGCGCCAACTGGCAGATCCCGGCGCTGAGCAAGCTGACGCTGGCCGCCACTGCGGAAAACGACACCGCCAAACGGGTGGCCGATTACCAGCAACTGCAGAAACAGGTGCAGCAAAGCTCGCCGTTCGTCATCGGCCTGCAGGCGCGCAGCCTGATTGCGGTGCGTGACAACCTCAAGGGCTATGTGCAGGGCATCAACCCTGACATGGTGTTCTACAGCAAGGTCAGCAAGTAATGGCCGCTGAAGTGTCCGCCAGCGCCGGGGCTGCCCGGCGGTATTGGCGCTGGGGCGGGCGGCTGCTCGGTGGCGCGCTGTCGCTGGCGCTGACGTTGCTTGGCCTGCTGCTGTTCACCTTCATGCTGTCGCACCTGGCGCCGATCGATCCGGCGCTGCAGGTGGCGGGCGATCACGCCAGTGAAGCCACCTATGCGCAGGTGCGGCACGAGCTGGGGTTGGATCAACCGTTGCCGGTGCAGTTTTGGCGTTACCTGGTGCACCTGGCGCACGGCGATTTGGGCATTTCGCGCATCACCGCCCAGCCGGTGTTGAGCGATCTGCTGCGTACCTTCCCGGCGACGGTGGAGCTGGCCACCTGCGCCATTATCCTCGGCGCCCTCGGCGGCATTACGCTGGCGTTTCTGGCGGTGCTCAAACCGGGCAGTTGGCTGGATAACGCGGCGCGTCTGCTGTCGCTGATCGGTTATTCGGTGCCGATTTTCTGGCTGAGCCTGCTCGGGCTGCTGCTGTTCTACGCCACGCTGCACTGGTCGTCGGGGCCGGGGCGGCTTGACGACATCTACTTGTACAGCATGGAGCCGCGCAGCGGTTTCGTGTTGATCGACAGCTGGCTGTCCGGCGATCGCGAGATGTTCTACAACGCCATCAGCCACCTGTGGCTACCGGTGGTGGCGTTGGCGTTGCTGTCGATGGCGGGCATCACCCGGCTGCTGCGGGCGGCGATGCTGGAAGAATGCAACAAGGAATACGTGACGCTGGCGCGTTCCAAGGGCGCCGGACGCCTGCGCATTCTGCTGCGCCATGTGTTTCCCAACGTGCTGGGCACGCTGATCACCGTGCTGTCTCTCTCCTACGCCAGCCTGCTGGAGGGGGCGGTATTGACCGAAACGGTGTTCGCCTGGCCCGGCGTCGGGCGTTACCTGACCTCGGCGCTGTTTGCCGCCGACACGCCGGCGATCCTCGGCGCCACGCTGCTGATCGGCAGCTGTTTCGTGCTGTTGAATGCGCTGGCCGACGCCTTGACCTATTTAGTGGATCCGCGAACCCGATGAGCCAATATCTCTCTGAACACGAACCGCAAAGCGAACCGGCCGTCGGTTACCGCCGCGGTCGGCGCCTGACCACGCTGACGCTGGGCGCGGCGCTGGTGGCGATTCTGATCGTCACCGCGCTGCTGGCCCCGTGGCTGGCGCCTTTCGATCCCAATCTGCAGCATATCGAGCTGCGGTTATTGCCGCCTTCCGCCGTACATTGGCTGGGCACCGATGGCTTTGGCCGCGATTTGCTCTCCCGCGTGATTTACGGCGCGCGGCCGACGCTGATTCTGGTGTCGCTGATTCTGGTGTTGACCATTCCCATCGGTCTGCTGGTCGGCATTGGCGCCGGTTATCTCGGCGGCTGGGTAGAGCGCATTTTGATGCGCCTGACCGACATTTTCCTGTCGCTGCCGAGCCTGGTGATCGCGCTGGCGTTCGTGGCGGTCATGGGGCCAGGGCTGATGAACGGCGCGCTGGCGCTGGCATTGACCAGTTGGCCGGCCTTTGCCCGCCAGGCGCGGGCCGAAACCCTGGCGCTGCGCCGCAGCGACTACCTGGCGGCGGCGCGTATGCAGGGCATCAACGGGCTGCGGCTGATGGTCGGCCACATTTTGCCTTTATGCCTGCCGAGCGCGGTGGTGCGCGCGGCGCTGAGTCTGGGCGGCATCATCCTGTCCGCCGCTGGTCTGGGGTTCCTCGGCATGGGCGTCGCGCCGCCGACCGCCGAATGGGGCTCGATGGTGGCCGAAGGCAGTAAAGTCATTTTCGACCAATGGTGGGTCGCCGCCGCGCCGGGCGGGGCGATCCTGTTCGCCAGCCTGGCGTTTAACCTGCTGGGCGATGGCCTGCGCGACAAAATGGATCCTCGTCATGGGCACTGATAACACCTTATTGACCATCGAACAGCTGGCGATCGGCGTGCCAGGGCCACAGCCGGTGGCGCTGGTGAAGAATATTTCGTTCAGCATGGGGCGGGAGCGGCTGGCGCTGGTCGGTGAGTCCGGCTCCGGCAAATCGTTGACCGCGCGTGCGCTGATGGGGCTATTGCCGCCGCCGTTGCAGCTGCAGGCGCAGCGCCTGACGCTGGGCGATGAAGACTTAACGCGCCTGAGCGAGCGCCAGTGGAGCCGGCTGCGCGGCGACCGGGTGGCGATGGTGATGCAAGATCCCAAGCATGCGCTGAATCCCAATCAGCCTATCGGCCGTCAGGTGGAGGAGCCGCTGGTGCTGCATGCCAAGCTGAGTCGCGCCGAGCGGCGTGAAAAAGTGCTGGATATGTTGGCGGCGGTGGGCTTGCCCGAGCCGGCGGCGCTGTGCCGCCGCTATCCGCATCAGCTCTCCGGCGGCATGGGGCAACGGGTGATGCTGGCCATTGCATTGATCAACGATCCGCAGTTGCTGATTGCCGACGAACCGACTTCGGCACTGGATCACCAGATGCGCGATCAGGTGCTGCAGCTGATAGACAACCTGGTGGCGCAACGCAATATGGGCCTGATCCTGATCAGCCACGATTTGCAGCAGGTGGCGCGCCACTGCGAGCGGGTACTGGTGATGTACAAAGGCGAGCTGTTGGATCAACTGCCGGCGGCAGCGCTGGCGCAGGCCACGCACCCTTATACCCGCACGCTGTGGGCGTGCCGGCCGAGCCGCGAGACGCGCGGCAAACCGTTGCCGGTGCTGGATCGCGCGCTGTTGGAGACCTTGAAATGAGCGTGATTGCACTGAAAAACCTGAGCGTCAGTCACCGCCAGGGTTATGAACTGCGCACCGTGGTGCATGAGGTTAACCTGCGCATCGAACCGGGCGAGTGTTTCGGGCTGGTGGGGCCTTCCGGCTGCGGCAAGTCCTCGTTGCTGTGGGTGCTGGCCGGGCTGAATGGCAGCTGGCAGGGTGGCTTTGAGTTGCTGGGGCGGCGGCTGCAGCCGGGGCAGGCGTTTACCGGCGAACTGCGGCGCGAGGTGCAAATGGTGTTTCAAGATCCCTATGCTTCGCTACACCCGAAACACCGGCTTTTGCGTACGCTGTCGGAGCCGCTCAAACTGCTGAAGGAAAGCGACATCGAACGTAAAATCAGCGCGGGCTTTCACCAGGTGGGGTTGGATCCGCGCCTGCTGGATCGCTACCCGCATCAGCTGTCGGGCGGCCAGCGGCAGCGCGTGGCGATCGTGCGCGCATTGTTGCTGCGGCCGAAGCTGCTGTTGCTGGATGAACCGACTTCGGCGTTGGACATGTCGGTGCAGGCGGAGATCCTCAACCTGCTCAACGAGCTGAAACAGGCGGGCGATCTGACTATGGTGCTGGTCAGCCACGATGCGGACGTGATCGACCACATGTGCGATCGTTCGGTGGCGATGGCGCACGGCCGCATCATCGTTTGACCCTATGCCCGCCAACGCGGCGGGCATATCCATCGTGGTAATAAATAAAGCAATTTATCGTCGTTCTTCCGTTAATTCTTACCCCCTACACTCGACAAACAGCGCAACCGCGTGATTGTGGAGAGTGTAGCGATGAAACGGTTAATCCCAACCTTATTATATGGCGCGCTGGCGGCCGCTTCCGGTGCGCAGGCCGCTACCCCGCAGGATACCTTGGTGGTGGTCAGTTCGCTGGAGGGCATTATCAGCCTCGATCCGGCGGAGAGCTTTGAAACCGTCAGCTCGGCCAACCTGGTCAACCTCTATCAGCGCCTGGTGGCGCCGGATCGCGCCGCGCCGCAAAAGCTGGCGCCGGACGCCGCAGGCAGTTGGCAAGCGGGCGCCGATGGCCGCAGCCTGACCTTTACCCTGAAAGCGCAGCAACGCTTCGCTTCCGGCAATCCGCTACGGCCCGAAGACGTCATTTTCTCGCTGGTTCGCGCGGTGAAGCTGAACAAGGCGCCGTCGTTTATTCTCGGTGAGTTTGGCTGGACGCCGGATAACGTTGAGCAGCAGTTGAAGAAGGTGGGGGATAACCAGGTGCAACTTCGTTGGCCCGCCAACATCGGCAGCGAGCTGGCGCTGCGGCTGCTGACGGCGAACGTGGCCTCGATCGTGGATGAGAAGCTGCTGCACGAGCACGCACAGCAGGGGGACTACGGCAATGCCTGGCTGCGCAGCCATTCCGCCGGCGGCGGTCCGTATCGGGTAAACAACTATGTGCCGCACGAGGCGCTGCTGTTTGGCCGCAACGACTATGCGCCGTCGCCGGCCCGGCTGAAAACGGTGTTGTTCAAGAACGTCAGTGACGCCGGTACCCGCCGCTTGCTGTTGCTGAAAGGGGATGCCGACGTGGCCTACGATCTGGGCGCCGATCAGTTCGACTCGCTGCGCAATGCGTCTGGTGTGCGCATCGAGCAGGCCGATGCGCCCCGAATCTATTACCTCGGTTTCAACACCGGCAGCAAAGACAACCCGGCGTTGGGCAATCCGGCGCTGTGGCAGGCGGCGCGTTGGCTGGTGGATTATCAGAGCATCGCCGAGCAGTTGCTGAAAGGGCAATATCGCGTGCATCAGGCCTTCTTGCCGGAGGGATTGGACGGTGCGCTCGACGATCGGCCGTTTAAGCTCGACGTGGACAAAGCCAAACAGATCCTGCGCGAGGCCGGCATTGCTGAAGGTACTCGCATCGATCTTATCGTCATCAACCAGCCGCCGTACACCGATATCGCGCAGGCGTTGCAGGCCAGCTTTGCGCAGGCCGGGCTGCGGTTGGATATCCATCCGGTGGTGGAAAGCGATCTGTGGGGCAAGATGCGCGGCCGCGATTTTCAGGCGATCTTCACCTACTGGGGCGCCGACTACCTGGATCCGAACACCAACGCCAGCGCCTTTGCCTACAACGTGCCCGGTGGGCCGAAAACCCTGGCCTGGCGCACCCAGTGGGGCATTCCCGCCATCAGCGCGGAAACGCGTGCCGCGGCCGCAGAGGGCAACAGCGCCGCGCGCAGCGCTCGTTACGTCACGTTGCAACGGGAACTGCAGGCCAGTTCGCCCTATGTGGTCGCGCTGCAGGGGCAAACGCTGGTGGCATTGCGCGACAACGTTGAAGGCGCCCGGCTGGATATCGCCAACAGCATGCTGTATCTGGACCGGGTGAGTAAGTAGCGGCAGCGCCCCGCGCCTGGCCGGGGTTTCTGGCGCGCCAAAGGCCGACAGCGTGTGAAATCGCATGCTGTTGCAACCACGAAGCGCGAGATGTTGTATCAAGGTGAAATAAAATGAAATTTCATAACGTGCTCATGTGACGGTGATAGATTGGCGCTGAAAGGCGGCGTTGTTTACGCCTTTCAGCGCGGTCGTTCGCAATGATGCGGACACATCACGTCAGGAGATATTATGGACAATAACGGAAACGCTTCAGTGGAGCGCGCCGCAACCTTGCTCGCCACCGGTGAGGTTGTGACGCCGGAACAGTTTTATCAGGACAGCGACGGAAGCAACTGGGGGCCGGCGATCAACAAAGCGGCGGCGGCGGCGCTGCAAGCCGGCGGTACGTTGTCCCTGGGCAAACGGGTGTATACGGTCGCCGGGCACGTACTGATTCAGACGACAACGGACATCTACGGCGGCATCGGTTTGCGGGTGGTCGGATTGGGGCGGGCGACCAAAATCGTCAAGACCGCGGACAGCAGTTATACCAATGAACAAGGCGAAACCAAGAAAGCGGTGATCGTGGTGAAAGGCTTCGCCAATCTGACGCTGCACGGCTTGACGTTGCGGGATGATACCGGCGCAGACGATACCCACGGCGTGTGGTTCAGCGATCTCAATATGACGAAGTTTGATATCCGTGACATCTACACCAAGGTTGGCGGTTATTCGCTGTTTGTCTCGGGCGACATGTTCATTAACTGGCTGGTGAACGTGCAGATGGAAGCTAACGCCAATCGCCCGGGCGATGGGGTGCTGTGGATGAACAAGTCCGGCACCACCAATTTTATCGACGGGCTCTACGCCGCTCGCGCCAAAGGCACTGCGTTCAGAATTTCAGGGTTCTACTCTACGGTCGGCTCATTGGCCGCGGATGACTGCATCGGCGATATCTACTATTTCAAAGATTTTAACGGCACGATCAATTCGTTGGGCTGCGAGAACCGCAACACGCAGCGCGCCGCCAATGTCAGCGTGTTGTCCACCAACTTTGCCCAGGGCACGATAGGCAATATCAATATCCAGGACGCGCAGAATGTGGAAAGCGGAGGTGCGCTGTGCCGATTTATCAACGAATCCCGTTGGGATATCGGTCAGTTGAATCTTTACAGCGGTTCCAAGACGCCTTTCCCGGTGGCGATTGCCACCTGCAACAACAATACCGAGGTAACCTTCAGTAACGTCTATAACGGCGGCGTCCCGGTGGCCGGCAAAAGCACCGTCGACGTTACGTCGTTTTTAAGCGGTGTCGAAGCGATGTACAGCCTGGGCGAGCGAGGAATTGCCCCTTATTCCACCAGCAATCATTTGCCGCGCAACATCTCGAAGCAGCCATCGTGGACTTTTTTAGGCACCCTGACCGCGCCGGATCGGCAACCCACAACGCACATTACGCTTCAACAGGGCGTAAGCACCAAGGTGCTGGCGTGCGATTTATATATCACGTTCGATCTGTCTTCGCAGGCGACCGCCTTTGTCGTCAATAAAGGCAGCTATAGCGCGAAAAGCGCCTTTATGTTGCGGCGCACCGGGCCGTTGAGCTGCGAAATATATTACCGCGTCGAGAAAGATTTCGGTTTTGGCAGTTATCAGGTGCAGACTACGCGCGGCAGCTACTGGCGGCCGGACGGCGCTTCGTTGAGCGCGCCCCCCTCCGATGCGTTGGAAATTCGCAGCGATGAGGTGTTATCCACGACCAGACTCGCGGTGATCCAGCCACTGGCCAATCCGGCAACGGCCAGCACGGCAGAAGTAGCCGGGTTGCTCAATCGGCTGATCGAGACGCTGAAGACCTAACCGAACAACGTCTGCGCATTCTGGCCGGCGTCTGTCAACAGCAGCAGCCAGCCGGCCGCCGCCAGGGCGATACCGAAAGGTTGCGGCGCTCGCCAGCCGCGGCGCTGGCGAGCGCCGCGCGCCAATGCCATGCCTAACCCGAACGCTGCCGCCAGACAGACCAACAGCGGCAACAGCGTCCAACCGAGCCAGGCGCCCAGCGCCGCCAGCAGTTTGAAATCGCCCTGGCCGATGCCGTCACGCCGCCGCACCTGACGATAAAGCGCGTTGAGTAGCCACAGCGCCCCGTAACCGGCCGCAGCGCCGATAACTGCGTCGTCCAGCGGCGCCCAGCGAGCGTCAAGATTGCACAGCAGCCCGCCCCACAGCAGCGGCTGGGTTAGCCGGTCCGGCAGCCACCGGTGGCGCCAGTCTAGCCAGGCCAGGGCGATCAGCAGCGCCGCGGCCGGCGGTAACCACAGCCGATGTGCTGTCGGCAGGTCAAAGGGCAGCGCCGCCAACGCCAAACCCAGGGCCGTCAGCAGCAGGCTGCGACGGCGCAATCTCGGCGGGCTGGCGCGCACGGCCGCCGTTCGCTCCAACCGGGTGATGAGCGCGAAGGCGACCACACCTGCCGAAATCAGCGCGGTGAAAAACAGCGCGTGCCAGAGTGAGGAAAGAAACATCAAGACTCCGTCAGTTGTGAAACAGAGGGTTAAAATAACGGCAAAATGCGTATTTCATCGGGGTGAAATGCGGGGGGTTGTGAGGAATGCGCAGTCGTACGCATCGCCACTTTACGTGTTGCAGAGTGATACACTGCCATGCGCGGTGGCGCGCAGCAGCAGGTTGCCGTGCTTTTTATCGGCAAAATCGGTGCTAAAAAGATGTGAATTCACCTGGCGGCCGGAAGGGATCGGTAAATGGCGTAAGTGACGACGTCACTCAGGCTGATTGGGGTTTATCCTATTGTTTCTGCTCGTCAAGCCGTTAGGCTTTAAGAAAGAGGCGTCCCCGCCAGGGCGGGACGTAAGGTTTTTCAGAACTGTCGCGGGAAAGGCGATAGCAAAGCAGTGGGTTGGCGAGATCCAGGAGGGAGAAAAGCCAACGGTGTCATGAAAGACGTGATTCAGGCTGAATTTATCAAGACTCAAAAACGATTTTGGCGCCGTCGCCAAACGGTGTGGCTGGCCGGGCCGCTGATGTGGCTGGCCGGTGCAGCGCCCGTGCGCGCCGAATCCCCGCCGGCGCCGGACGCCGTTATCGTTTCTCAGCAGCAAGCCGCAGATCCGGCCGAGAACTTGCCGGAGCTGGGCGGTGCGTCCGACGATGCCGCGCGCGAGAAGCAGTGGGCCGAGATGGCCAAACAGCTGGGTGAAAAAGAGTTGAACAACGTTTCACGTCAGCAGATGCGCAGCCGCGCCGAGGATTATTTGTTGGGCCAGGCGACCGACACGCTGCAGCAGCAGGCGCAGGAACTGTTGTCGCCGCTGGGCACCGCGCGGCTATCGCTGAAAATGACCGGGGAGGGTGACTTTACCGGCAGTAACGGGCAGTTATTCAGTCCGTTGTACGACGTCGACGGATTGCTGACCTACAGCCAGATCGGCTGGCTGCAGCAAAGCGCCGGGGCGCTCGGCAATTTTGCGCTGGGGCAACGCTGGATCGCCGGCGACTGGCTGCTGGGGTACAACACGGCGCTCGACAGCGATTTCGCTCGGCAGCGCAATCGTGGCAGCGTCGGTGCGGAAGCCTGGGGTGATTACCTGCGTTTCTCCACCAACTATTACTACCCGCTGTCGGCGCTGTCGCAACAGCCCGGCGATGGGGTATTTTTCAGCCGTCCGGCGCGCGGTTACGACATCACGACGCAAGGCTACCTGCCGTTTTATCGCCAGATCGGCGGTTCGCTCAGCTATGAGCAGTATCTGGGCGATAATGTCGATCTGTTCGGCAGCGGCAAAAAACAAAACGATCCGCGCGCGATGCAGCTGGGGCTCAATTACACGCCGGTGCCGCTGGTGACGATGAAGGCGCTGCATAAGATCGGCGCGGGCGGGCAGAGTCAGGATCAGGTCGAACTGGCGCTGAGCTATCGGCTCGGGGTGCCGCTGGTGAAGCAGATTTCGCCGGAGTATGTAGCGCAAGCCAAGTCGCTGCGCGGCAGCCGCTACGATCCTATCGAACGCAAGAACGTACCGGTGCTGGAGTTCCGTCAGCGCAAGACGCTGCAGGTGTTCCTGGCCACGCCGCCGTGGAGCCTGCAGGCGGGGGAAACCGTGCCGCTGGTGCTGGAAATCAAGGCGTTGAACGGTATCGCTCACGTCAGTTGGCAGGGGGATACGCAGGCGCTGAGCCTGACGCCGCCGCATAACGCCAACGATCCGCAGGGCTGGACGGCGATCGTGCCGCCGTGGGACGACGCGCCGGGTGCCGCCAACAGCTACCGGCTATCGGTCACGCTGGAAGACGATAAACAGCAGCGCGTGACGTCCAACTGGATAGAGCTGAAAGTGGCGCCGCCGCTGACGGCGACCGCCGGTGATGATGCGGGCCTGCCGCCGATCAAAACCCTGACGCCGCCGCCGATCCCGGCGCAAACCGGGCCGCTGTACGACGGCGATTAACCGTTTTTACCCTGCAGTACCCATACGGCGGCCTCGACGCGGGATTTTAGCTTCATCTTTTTCAGTAGGTGTTTGACGTGTACCTTGACGGTGCTTTCGGTGATGGTCAGGCGGCGGGCGATCAGCTTGTTCGGCAGCCCTTGGGCGATCAGCTTCAGGATATCCCGTTCGCGCGGCGTCAGTTGCTGAATATCGCGATCGGCGCTGGGGCGGTTTTCCCGCAGGCTGGCGGCGAGGATCGGCGTCAGCGTTTCGCTCAGCACCATCTGCCCGGCCGCCGCCTGATGCAGCGCCTTCAGCAGATCCTCCGGCTCCATGTCTTTCAACAGATAGCCGTCGGCGCCGCGTTTGAGCGCGCTGACGACGTCGTCTTCATGGTTGGACACGCTGAACACCACGACGCGCCCCGACAGGTCGGTTTGGCGCAGGCGATCCAGCGTTTCCAGCCCGTTGATGCCGGGCATGTTCAGGTCGAGCAGGATCAGATCCGGATCGTGCTGCTCCGCGAGCGTGACCCCTTGTTCACCGTTGCTGGCTTCGGCGATGACCTGCAGGCGAGCGTCCATGCCAATCAGCTGTTTTACGCCGTTGCGCAGCATCGGGTGGTCGTCGATCAGTAAGATTGTGGCGGCGGTTTCTGTCGTCATGGTGTCTCCGTTAGTCGATGGCGTGGTTATCCGGCGTGAAGCTGACCCGCACCTCGGTGCCGCCGCCGCTGCGCGGTAAAATGTCGCAGCGGCCGTGCAGGCTCTTGGCGCGATCGCGCATGATGATCAAGCCGTAATGATCGGGGCGAGACGTCTCGGGCGGCAGGCCGCGTCCGTTGTCGCATACGCTCAGGGTCACTTCGCCCCGTTTATTGATGACCTGAATGCTCACCTCGCTGGCGGCGGCGTGCTTAAGGATATTGCTGAGCGCCTCGCGGGCGATCTGCAGCAGGTGAATGGCCTGGTAGGCCGGCACCGTGCGTGGCCCCAACTGGTAATCGAGGCTGATGTTCAGGCCCAGTTTGGGATTGAACTCCGCTACCGTCGATTGCAGTGCCGCCAGCAGGCCCGGTTCGGTCAGTTGCAGGCGGAAGGTGGTCAGCAGCTCGCGCAGCTGGCGATAAGCGCCGTTCAGCTCTTCGCGCATCTGTTGGACCAGCGCCTGGCTGGCGGAGGAGAGCGTTTCGCCCTGCATCTGCAGGCAGGCGATTTGCATTTTCAGGCAGGAAAGCGATTGGGCGATGGAGTCGTGCAGCTCGCGGGCGATCGCCGCCCGTTCTTCCATCAGCATCAGCTGCTGCTGGTGGTCGACCTGACGCTCGATGGCCAGCACGCTGGTCAGCTGCTCCACCAGGGTGTTGATCAGCTGGCGGTGCTCATCGTTCAGCGGCTGTTGCGGCGCATGCTGCGCCACGATCACGCCGTAGTCGCCAAGCTTGTCGCTCAGGCTCCAGCTCAGCGACGGATTGTCGGGATGCTGTCGGTCGCTGTCGTTCAGACAGGCGCTGCACACCGGATTATGGCAATGCTCCGGCCGCAACGGCTGGTTGCCGCTCAACTGCAGCAGCGGTTCCCGGCTGTCGTTTTCATACAACCGCACCTGAATGGCGCGCAGCGGCGTCAGGGTTTGCAGTTGGTTGAGCAGCGGCGTCAGGCGGCTGCACAGCGGCTCGCTGGCGTGCAGCAGGCGGCTGGCGCGATAGAGGAAGCTCAGCACCTGATTTTTCTGCTGCAGGTCGGCGGTTTTCTCGGCCACGCGCTGCTCCAGCCCGCTGTAGGTGGCCGACAGTTCGTCGGACATGGTGTTCAACGCGCCGCCGAGCGACGCCATTTCATCCTGGTGGCCGCGCTGCGCGAAGCGCCGGCTAAAGTCGCCGCGGCCCACCGCCAACGCCATCTCCACCAGCTGTCGCCACGGATGCAGCAACCGGCGGCGCAGGTAGCAGGTGGTGCCGATCAGCAGCAGCAGGGTCAGCGCGATGAAGCCGGCCTGCACCAGCGTTACCATCAGCAGGCGGCGCTCGGTTTGCCTGTCGATATCCGAGACCAGCTTATCCAGCAGTTGCACGAAGTGCGCCACCTGTGGCGCGGCGTCGGCCGGGCGTTGCGCGCTGCGCAGGCGCGGTTGCAGAGTCTGTTGCCAATAGTCGCGCAGGGCGTCGAAAGGTTGCGTCAACCCTTCCTGTTCCACCGAACGCTGCAGATCGGGGCTGTTTTCGTCGCGCTCCAGTTCGCGGATCAACGCTTCATGCCGTTCATCCAGCGGCACCTGCGCCAGCAGACGGTAGCTTTGCATACGCAGCGAGCCGGCCTTGTTGATGGCGTGCGCGTTGCCCTGAATGCTTTGCGACATCCAGGCGGAAATCCCCATGCCGGCCACGCCCAGAATGCCCGACAGCAACATCAACAGGGCGACCTGATTCACGATCGAAAGCGGGGCCAACAGGCGTTTCATAAGCACGGATTCCTGGCGTTTGGCGCCGCTGAAGCTCAGGGGCGAAGGCGGCGACGGGATAAACAAGTAACGATTCAGCTGTATTTTTGATTATCCCTGAGCATAACCCCATACCTCGAATGAAGTACCCATTAGTTTCCGACGGGGGGGCAGGACGATAAAAGTGATGCGGATTTTATTTTTAATCCGTTGATTTGAATGTATTTAATTTTTAATTGTGGCGTACCCCTAAGGGGATGAGGGCGCTATTTGCGCCGCCAACTACTTGCATTCGGGTTGATATACATCAACTTTGCCGCCGGGGCCGCCCCCTAGGGTGTGCGGAATGATCCCCCGTGTCTGAGGTTTTTTATGTCGCAACTTGCAACGCCTTCATCAAAGAAAACCGGTGCGCTGATTCAGGACTGGCGTCCTGAAGACAGCGCCTTTTGGCAGCAGCGTGGCCATCGCATCGCCACCCGCAACCTGTGGATTTCCATTCCCTGCCTGCTGCTGGCCTTCTGCGTCTGGATGCTGTTCAGCGCCGTCGCGGTCAACCTGAACAAGGTGGGCTTCAACTTCACCACCGACCAGCTGTTCCTCCTGACGGCGTTGCCGTCGGTGTCGGGCGCTATTTTACGCGTGCCGTATTCATTCGTGATCCCGCTGTTTGGTGGCCGCCGCTGGACCGCCATCAGCACCTGCTTCCTGCTGGTGCCGTGCCTGTGGCTAGGGTTTGCGGTGCAGGACAGCAGCACGCCGTACAGCGTGTTCGTCATCATTTCTCTGCTGTGCGGTTTCGCCGGCGCCAACTTTGCCTCCAGCATGGCCAACATCAGCTTCTTCTTCCCGAAAGCGCGCCAGGGCGGTGCGTTGGGGCTCAACGGCGGGTTGGGAAATCTGGGCGTCAGCGTTATGCAGCTGGTCGCGCCGCTGGCGATTTCTTTCAGCCTGTTCGGCCTGTTTGGTGGCACGGCGCAAAATCAGGCAGAGGGGGGGCAGCTGTGGCTGGAAAACGCCGCCTGGATCTGGGTGCCGTTCCTGCTGGTTGCCACCCTCGCGGCCTGGTTCGGCATGAACGATCTGGCGGCGGCCAAGGCATCGCTGCGCCAGCAGCTGCCGGTGCTCAAGCGTGGGCATTTGTGGATGCTGAGTTTGCTGTATCTCGCGACCTTCGGTTCTTTCATCGGTTTCTCCGCCGGTTTCGCCATGCTGTCGAAGACGCAATTTCCGGACATCGTGATCCTGCATTACGCATTCTTCGGGCCGTTCCTCGGTGCGCTGGCACGGCCGGTCGGCGGCGCGCTGTCTGACCGTTTCGGCGGCGTGCGGGTGACGTTGATCAACTTTGTGGTGATGGCCGTGTTCGCCGCGTTGTTGTTCCTGACCTTACCGACGGCGGGTGAGGGCGGTTCTTTCATCGCCTTCTACGGCATCTTTATGGTGTTGTTCCTCACGGCGGGGCTGGGCAGCGGGTCGACTTTCCAAATGATCGCCGTCATTTTCCGTAAAATCACGGTCGATCGCGTGAAAGCGGCCGGCGGCAGTGATGAGAGCGCGCAGCGTGAAGCGGTGACGGACTCCGCCGCCGCATTGGGCTTTATCTCGGCGATCGGCGCTGCCGGCGGCTTCTTTATTCCCCAGGCATTCGGTACCTCGCTGGCGCTGACCGGTTCGCCGGCGGGGGCAATGAAAGTATTCCTGGTGTTTTATATCCTGTGTGTGGTCATCACCTGGGCGGTGTATGGCCGCAAGAAAAAGGCCTGAGTATCACACTGCTTTCTCAATCCCTCCCGACAGGGGAGGGATATTTCGCTCATTCCGAGTCATCTCTCCTTGCTTCCTCAGTGAAATTTTCTGTCTTTAGGTAAAATTCTCATCTCCGCTTGCCGTTTTTTTCTTTTTTTATAGCACTATCTCTCAATGTGGGAATATTTTCGCCAAAACGGATTATATTATTTGCACGCTTTTTCCGTTTTATTGAGAGTATTCTTACATTAAGGCGCTAATGTCTTTCCGAAGATTAAATGAAATTTTCGGGAGGGGAAGGCATAATTAGTGCGATTGTTATAAAATCAGTAATAGGCTTTTGTCTTAGATGCTGCACACACCGAGTGGAATGTGTCACGGGGTTAAATCAGATAACTCTCATTCTGTTTTTTTCGGCTTTTTGTAGTCTATCTGACAATCAGATTAGGTGGAAAAACACAATGAATTCACGGATAAGAATGAAATTTCACAATTTCATTCGATTAACAATTGAACGATGCCGCTAATTTTTTCTTTTTAAATCAATGAGGTGGTCATTTGAGCTTTACGGTAGCCATGAAAGAAATCCATGTTGCCAACAGGGAAAAAGAGTCATTTGGATAAACGGAACATCCTTAATAAGGCCTAATGTAAAAAATGAAATCAGAAAATTTTTATAAAGGCCAATATCCGATGAATGCAACCTGTTGAGTTTACATTTAATTTCTTGAACATTTTTTGATATTTCTATACAAAGTGTGCAGGACAGGCACGCTAAGGAAATTAAAAGTGAATCTTGATAAAAGAATAAAGATTAGGAATCTCGATGTTCTGACTCCTGCCGGGGAGAAATTTCGTCTGCGTTGGAAGGAGTATCAAATTCTTTCGCTGCTTGTCGCCAGATCACCAGAACTGGTTACCCGAACGGAAATTATAGAAAATATCTGGAAAGGAACTTACTGCTCAGATTCAACGATAAATCAAACAATTAAATCTATTCGCCAAAAAATTAGCGACACGGAACATACGCTTATCAGAACCATTCCTCGCTTGGGTTACAAGGTGGAAAATCAAGCGGCTTTTCACTTTATATCCGAGGATGAAGACTACGCTGATGATGATATATTAAATGGCGGTGAAGATATTAGCGTTGATATTCAAGCGGAACTTTCTGAAAGTGAAAATGAGTCGTCTGAAACAAACGATGAAAAAATAGATAAGCCGCGTAAATCGACGCTGGTTGCTGCGCCTGTTGCTACGGTAGCGTCATCCCATGAACCCACTCGTGAAAAAAAACCGACGACGGTGCGTCGCTTTTTCAGCATGCCCGCCAGTCGCATAGTGAAATACCTGACGGTATTCGCTTCATTGCTGGTTATTTCACATTTTTCATATGTGCTCGGCAACCAAACTCGTCCGCCAGTGATCAATGACATTCAGAACAACACGCGCGTGGTGTTGACGCTGACGCTGAATAATCCTCATACCAACAGCCCGCAAACCCTGTTCTGCCTGTACCAGGGCGAGAGCATGGAGCAGGCGACCATCGAATGTGTCGACCCTAAGCAAGGGCAGCTTAAATTGCCGGTAAAATATGAGACCTCTTCGACGCCGGGCAAAGGTCGGATTAATCTCATATTGCCGAATAAAGCCTTGCAATATCAAGTTGCTTACGATGTTAAAAATTAGTGCTGAATGAGGTTTTATCTTTAGCGATAATTTTACATTTGATGAAATCTTTTATTTCATTATTTGTTATTTGAAAGCCAGGTTCGATTTGTCCAGTCTGGAACTCATTACCTAACGCATATTAGCGTCCTGTTTCCATCGCGGTGACAGGAATAATGAGAACCTGCTGAGTGACAAATTATGGATAAGCGTAAAGTAGCTATTATCGGGGGTTCCGGTTTTATCGGAACACGCCTGGCGAAACGTCTCAGTGCGCGCGATGATCTGACGTTGGTCATCGTGGATAAGCAACCCAGCGCACATTTTCCGGCGCTCTATCAGTATGGCGACGTGACGCAACCCCAGACCTTGCAAGAACCGCTGGCGGGCTGCGACGCCATCATTAATCTGGCGGCGGAGCATCAGGACAACGTCGATCCCATTTCGCTCTATTACCAGGTCAATGTCGAAGGCGCACGCCATGTCTGCATGACCGCCTCCGCATTGAATATCCACCAAGTCATTTTCACGTCGTCGGTTGCCGTTTATGGGTTCGTCAAGCAGGAAACCGGCGAAGAAGGACGTTTCGAGCCTTTCAACCATTACGGCAAGTCCAAGCTCGAGGCGGAATACGTCTATGAAGCCTGGCGCAAGGCCGACGCCGAAAATAAATTGACCATCATCCGCCCGACGGTGGTGTTCGGCGAAGGCAACCGTGGCAACGTGTATAACCTGTTCCGCCAGATCGCCAGCGGACGTTTCGTGATGATTGGCAGCGGAAATAATATGAAGTCGATGGCTTACGTTGAAAATATTGCCGCGCGGCTGGAACATGCGTTGGATCAACAGTCAAGTTATCAGGTCAGCAACTACGTCGATAAACCGGACTTTACGATGAATCAACTGGTCGACGTTATTTCCTCTTCATTGGGGAGGGAAAATAAGACGATTCGCATTCCCTATGCCGTAGGCATATGCGGTGCAACCGCATTGGATGTCGTGAGTAAAATAAGTCGCAAGAAATTCCCAATCAGTCGCGTCAGGGTGCAGAAATTCTGCGCCAGAACGCAATTTAAAAGTAATGTGCAAAATAATTTCGTGGCGCCGGTTGACCTTGATTCGGCAATCGAAAGAACCATTAAACATGAGTTTTCTGATAGATAACTTAACCGCACGCTGACGTTATTTAATTATTTCCGCCGACAAGCGGATAAATCTGTATTTTTCAGGATTAATTCATGCTGACTTATATCCTGGCAGGATCAATTTTGTTTTTGTTAATAGCGCATTGGGAGCTGTAACTCAAGGGCGGTAGCGTGCTTATTCGCTGGAGGAACGATGTTATATCAACTGAGCGTGATATTTGTACTGGCGGTCGCGTGGGTCCTTATTGCCCGCCGGGCCGCCTTGACGGTGGGATTAGTGGATAAGCCCAATGCGCGCAAGCAACATCTGGGACATATTCCGCTGGTCGGCGGCATCGCCGTGTACCTGACGCTGATGCTGATGACGCTGTGGCAACCCGCCTGGCTGCCCGACAGCACCGTCTATCTGCTGTGCATCACGGCGCTGGTGGTGTTGGGCGTGCTGGATGACCGCTTTGATCTGCCCGTGGCGCCGCGCGTCATGGTGCAGGGAGGGATCGCGCTGGCGATGATGCTGGCGGCAGGGATGCAGCTTTCCTCATTGGGCTATGTTTGGGGGCATCAGGAAGTGATGCTCGGTTATGGCGCGTTGTTACTCACGCCGCTGGCGGTATGGGGAGCGATCAACGCCTACAACATGGTGGATGGCATCGACGGGCAACTGGGCGCCTTGTCCTGCGTTACCTTCGTCGCGTTGGCTATCGTGTTCGGATTGGGCGGCCGGGAAGACCTGGCGCTGTGGTGTCTGGGCATGATCGTCGCGCTGGCGGCTTATCTGCTGTTCAACCTGAGCTTGTTCGGCGTGCGTAACAAGATCTTTATGGGCGACGCCGGCAGCATGGTGATCGGCTTCAGCGTGCTGTGGCTGGTGTTGCTGGCGACGCAGGGGCAGCAGGCGGTAATGCGCCCGGTCACCGCGCTGTGGCTGATCGCCATTCCGCTGATGGACATGGTAACCGTGATGGTGCGCCGCCTGTTGCGCCGCCAAAGCCCCTTCAAAGCGGGCCGCGATCATTTGCACCATATTCTGATGCGTCGCGGGCTCAATGCGCGTCAGGCACTGGCGATGAGCACCATGCTGGCGGTAACGCTGGCCTGCATCGGCATTTGCAGTGAAGTGTTGCAGCTGCGGGAAAGCCAGATGCTGGTGGCCTTTTTGTTCTGTTTTTGCGGTTATTTCGTCATGTTGCGCGAACCGCGTCAGGCGACGGTGTTCAGCGATAATCCGACCGTCGGCCGTTAATCCCCCCACGGGCTGCGGCGGCAGCCCGTTTATCACGGTACTTCCATGAATTTTCATTTGCCTCTTTTGATGCCGTTGGCCTTCACCTCCGCGCTGTTGAGCGGGTGTACGGTGGTCCCCGGCTCACATTTACCGACCAGCGGAAAAGCCATCGTCGTGCAGCAGGACGACGACTTCGATTTGAATGACCAGGTACAGGTCTACCGTATGTCGCCGATGCTGCTGCAGAAAATGCGGCGCGTAGAACCGGTCGCCCGACCGAATCCGGCGCTGGATCAGCGGTTGCAGAGCTATCAATACCGCATCGGCGTCGGCGACGTGTTGAATGTCACCGTCTGGGACCACCCCGAGTTGACCACGCCGGCCGGCCAGTACCGCAGCGCCAGCGACACCGGTAACTGGGTGCATGCGGATGGCACGATCTTCTATCCCTATATCGGGCGAGTGGCGGTGGTGGGCAAGACCGTCACCGAAGTGCGCAGCCTGATCGCCGGCCGTCTCGCGCAGTACGTGGAAAGCCCGCAGGTGGACGTCAGCATCGCCGCTTTCCGTTCGCAGAAGGCTTACGTGACCGGCGAAGTGAAAACCTCCGGCCAGCAGGCGATCACCAACGTGCCGTTGACCATTCTGGACGCGATCAACGCCGCCGGCGGCCTGACGGACAATGCCGACTGGCGCAACGTGGTGCTGACCCATCAGGGCAAAGAGCGGGTTATCTCGCTGCAGGCGCTGATGCAGCGCGGCGACATCAGCCAGAACGCGCTGCTGCAGCCGGGCGACATCCTCTACATCCCGCGCAATGACGAACTGAAAGTGTTCGTGATGGGCGAGGTGGGCAAGCAAGCGACGCTGAAGATGGATCGCAGCGGCATGACCCTGACCGAAGCCCTCGGATCGTCCGAAGGGATCAGCCAGACGGTGGCGGATGCGACCGGGGTGTTCGTGATCCGGCCGAGCGGCGGTAAAACGCCGCAGCGGCTGGCGACGCTGTATCAGTTCGATCTCTCCGACGCCAGCGCGCTGGCGATGGGCGCAGAATTTCAACTGCAGCCGTACGACGTCGTGTACGTCACTGCGGCGCCGGTCGCGCGCTGGAACCGTTTGATCGGTCAGCTGGTGCCGACCATCAGCAGCTTTAACGATCTCAGCGAGGCGACCTTGCGCGTGCGCAATTGGTAACTCCGCAGAGTGAATAAGGAACAGAAGATGAAAAACAATGCGCTGTCCGTGATGGTGGCCGAACAAGATGAAAAGCTGGAGTGGGAGCGTCTGATCGGGCCGCTGTGGGATAACCGTTGGCGGATCGCCGTCGTGACCGGTTTGGCCGGCGTGCTGGGCGTCGCCTATGCCCTGTTGGCGACCCCGGTGTATCAAGCCACGGCGGTGGTGCAGGTGGAGAAGCAGCTGTCTGGCGAGTCGCTGCTGCGTGAAACGCTGGACAGCTCGATGGGGCAAAATTCGGCGACGCAGGATGAGGTGACGCTGGTCAAGTCACGCTACGTGCTCGGCAAAACGGTGGACGCCCTCGGCTTGACGGTGCGCGTCAGCCCGGACTATTTCCCGGTCTTCGGCAAAGGCTTTGCCCGGCTGAGCGCCGAAAAGCCGCCGGTGCTGGACATCACCACGCTGACGACGCCGCCGGAAATGGAAGGCGAAGCGCTGACGCTGACGGTGCGCGAGGGGCAGCATTACGAATTGAGCCATGACGGCGACAAACTGTTCAGCGGCGTGGTCGGTCAGCCGGTAGCACAAGGCGGATGGAACATGGCCGTCTCGGCGCTGGACGCGGCGCCGGGCGCCAGCTTTACCGTGGTCAAAGTCGCGCGTCAGGAAGCGGTGGACGATCTGCGTAAATACCTGGATGTGACACCGGGTGGCAAGGACAGTGGCATCATAACCTTTACGCTGCCGAGCGAAGATCCGCAGCGCGCCGAGGCGGTGCTGAAAAGCATCACCGACAATTACCTGCAGCAGAATGTGGATCGCAAAACGGAAGAGGCGCAGCGCATGCTGGCGTTCTTGCAAGAGCAGTTGCCGCAAACGCAAACCGCGTTGAATAACGCCGAAACCCAACTCAATCAGTTCCGCCAGCAAAACGACTCGGTAGATCTGTCGCTTGAAGCCAAATCGGTGCTGGATACCCAAGTGCAGCTCGAAGCCCAGCTCAACGAGCTGACCTTCAAGGAAGCGGAAATCTCCAAACTCTACACCCGCGCGCACCCGGCCTACCGCGCGCTGCTGGAAAAGCGCGCCACGCTGGAGGTGGAAAAAGCGCGTCTGGGTAAACAGGTGCAGACGCTGCCGAAAATGCAGCAGGAGATCCTGCGCCTTACCCGCGACGTGCAGGTGGATCAGCAGGTTTACATGCAGCTGATGAATAAGCAGCAGGAGCTGAGCATCAGCAAGGCCGGCACGGTAGGCAATGTGCGCATCATCGACGAGGCGGAAACCGCTATCCGGCCGATTAAGCCGCAAAAGGGGTTGATCGTGCTGTTGGCGCTGTTGCTGGGCGCGGCGGGCGCCGCCTCGGTGGTGCTGCTGCGCGCGGCTTTCCATCGCGGCATCAATGATATCGATACCCTGGAGAAGCGGGGCATCAACGTCTACGCCACCGTGCCGCTGTCGCCGTGGCAGGTGAAACGCAACCGCGAGCAGCGTCATTTGCTGCCTAAATCCGGCGGCCGGCGTTTGCCGATCCTGGCGGTGGCCGAACCGACGGATCTGTCTGTGGAAGCGATCCGCAGCCTGCGCACCAGCCTGCATTTCGCCATGATGGAGGCCAAAAACAACATTCTGATGGTCTCCGGTGCCAGCCCGGAAAGCGGCAAGAGCTTTACCAGCACCAACCTGGCGGTGGTGGTGGCACAGGCCGGGCAGCGGGTGCTGTTGATCGACGCCGATATGCGCAAAGGTTTCCTGCACCGCTGGCTGGCGGATGATGGGCATCAGGGCCTGTCCGATCTGCTGGTGGGCAACGTGATGACGGAACAGGCGGTGCGGAAAACCGCCATCGCCAATCTGGACTTCGTGCCGCGCGGCCAGGTGCCGCCGAACCCGTCCGAACTGCTGATGCATCGCCGTTTCGCCGATTTTCTGCGCTGGGCCGGGCAAAACTACGATCTGGTGCTGATCGATACGCCGCCGATTCTGGCGGTGACGGACGCGGCGATCGTCGGCAACCACGCGGGCACCTCGCTGCTGGTGGTGCGTTTTGAGGTCAATACCGTCAAGCAGATCGAAACCAGCATGCGCCGTTTCGAACAGAATGGGGTGACGATCAAGGGCGTGATCCTCAACGGCATGGTGAAGAAGGCGGCAACCGACATGAGCTACTACAACTTCGCCTATCCAAGCCACCGGGAAGATCGCCCGCAGGCAGGGGAATAAGCGGGTGAAGGCCATTATCACCAATGCCCTGTGGCTGATGCTCGAACGCGTTTCGCTCAGCCTGTCCGGCATCTTCGTCTCCATTTACGTTGCGCGCTATCTGGGGCCCGCGCAGTTTGGCACGCTCAACTATCTGTTGGCGACGATCGCCATCGTGGTGCCACTGGTGCAGTTGGGCGCCGACAGCATCATTTTCAACCGCGTCGCCCGCCGACAGCCGAGCGGCATTCGCCTGATGCTGGCGTCAATACGCCTGCGTCGTCGGCTGTTCCTGGTGGTGGCACTGCCGATACTGATATGGAGCTATTTCAGCCAATCGCCCGCCAGCCAACTGATGACGCTGTTGCTACTGATCAGCGCCTATTTCTCGATTCAGGACGTGTACAAAATTTATTACGATGCCCGCCTGCAGTCGAAACGCAATACGCTGATCAACAACCTGGCGCTGCTGCTGTCGATCGGGCTACGGCTGGCGCTGGTGAGCGCCGCGCTGCCGCTGGTGTGGTTCGCGGTACCCTACATCCTCAGCAGCGCCGTACCTTACCTGGCGCGCCTCTGGTTATTCCGTGGGGAAGCTGCGGCCTCGCCGCGGGTTACGCCGCGCCAGGCCGGGCGCTACGGCCGTTATTTGCTCAAGGTGGGCCTGCCGTTGGCCATCTCCAGCCTGTCGATAGTGATCTATACCCGCATCGATCAAATCATGCTGGGCAATCTGATCGGCGAGCAGGCGGTAGGCTGGTTCAGTGCCGCCACCACCCTCAGCCAAGGCTGGGTTTTCGTGCCGATGGCGCTGATCACTTCGTTGATGCCGGGCATTGCCAGCTGTCGCGATCCGTTGGAGCAGGAGTACCGTATCCGGGTGCTTTATCTGGTGGTTCTGGGCCTGTCGTTGCCGGTGTTGCTGGGCCTGTGGTGGTTTGCCCACCCGGCCATTGCGCTGCTGTACGGTGCCGCTTTCCAACCGGCCGCCAGCATCCTGGCTATTTGTACGTTGACCTCGCTGTTCTCGGTCATGGGGACGGTTTCGTACCGCAGCATCGTGCTGTTCGCCGGCTATCGCTTTATCGCCATCAAGATGCCGTTGGTGGCTGTGGCGAACGTGGTGATGAATCTGCTGCTGATCCCGCGCTACGGCCTGATCGGTGCGGCGGTATCTACGCTGCTGGCGGAATTCATTTCGTTCTTCGTGCTGAACAGTTTATTCCGTGGCGGAAAAATTACCCGACTGCAGCTGACCTGTTTTTACTGCTTGCCGCGTCTTGTCAGCAAATTAAGGAGAGAGCATGTTAAACATCCTGGTTAAAAACATTTCCAAGCGCCTGCCCGATGCCTGGCACCATCAGGTTAAATACGCGCTCTATTTCAAGAAGCTGCCGCACCTGTCAAAACCGACCGGCTTCAGCGAAAAGATCATGCGCCGCAAAATTTATCCGCGCAGCATCTACACCACCTTGTCGGACAAGTTCAAAGTCCGTGAATTTATCGCCGGTCTGTGGGGCGAGGAGTATCTGGTGGAGCTGTATGCGCATGGCACTGAACTCAGTTACGAGATGTTCAGGCAATTGCCCAATGCCTTTGTGCTGAAGGCCAACCACGGCAGCGGTTATAACCGGTTGGTGTTCGACAAGCGGCAGGTTAGCTACGCGGAGTTGTACGATCTCAGCAACGCGTGGATGCGCAGCAACTTTTACGAGCAGAGTCGCGAAAAGCATTATCTGGATATCGAACCCTGCATCATGGTGGAGCGCATGTTGCTGGATGGCGAACAGGTGCCGAATGATATCAAGTTTCATTGTTTCAACGACAATCATGAAATTCGTATGTTCATCCAGGTGGATTACCAGCGTTTCGGCACCCATCGGCGCGATATTTTTGATATCGACTGGAACCGCACTGAAATCCGTATCAGCTTGCCGAATGCCGACGAACCGATGCCGCGCCCTACGCGGCTGGATGAAATGATACGTTTGGCTCGCCAGACCGCGCAGCAGTTCTCTTATGTCCGTGTGGATTTCTACCAGGTCGGCGAGAAGGTGTATTTCGGTGAGCTGACGTTTACGCCTGGCGCGGGGTTAAGCAAGCTGAAGCCGAAAAACATTGAGCAGGAATGGGGCAGTTATTTTACTGAGTAAACGCTTATGCTAAGAGTCGCCTCCAATTTTCAAATGCATGCCAATGCGGGTTATCATCAGTCTCGAGATTTAGTCAATCAATCAATCGTATTGACCTTCTTGCTGATGTTTTTCGTGAAAACGTTCCTGACCTCGGGATCGTTCAACAGCGAGCTGATTAATAAAGCCGTGCTGGGGCTTAATGGCCTGATGTTGCTCTATGTCGGCTATGCATTTTTTATCGCTACGCTGGCGGAAAAAGCGGTTGCGGGTTTTTTGGTTCTGCTGTTTCTTCTTAATATTGCCACCGGGCATGGTGATTATCTGTTTGGTGCGGTATTCAGCACGGCGGTGATAATTTTATTTCGTCGCATCGAAATGGGGCGTGGTGCTGAAATGTTTGCCATCGCCTTTGTGGTGGCAGGGTTGCTGGTGGTTATTCCTTATACCTTTTACACCGAGGGATTTGTTTACCTTGATGAACGTTACGGCAACCGATTAACGCTGGGGTTCGATAATCCGAATACCCTGGCGTATTATTCTTTTGCCCTGTTCGCCACACTGCTGTGCCTGATCGACCATGCGAAATTAACGCGTGGAATGAAAAATATCGCTTCGTTGGCAGTATCGGCGATCATTCTCCCGGTGCTGATGTATTCCTATTCACGCACCTGTTTTATGCTGGCGTTGTTGATGTTGCTGCTGTTTTGGCTGGCGCCGCTGCTGCGTGTCGCGCCCAATAGAAAAGTCTGCATCGCGCTGACGTTGGTCATTGTCGGCTTTCAATTCGCCAGCGTTATACGCTGGGGGAGTAATCCGGCGCTGGACGTCCTCTTGAACCAGGCGTTGACCGGGCGGATCTGGTTCTCCTGGCAGATGTTTCAGGCGGTGGGGCTACCCAATCCGCTGTTCGGCATGAATATAGAGCCTTATAAGCCAGTCGATTTCTTCTTCATCGCCATGTTTTATTCGGCCGGTGGCATCGCTTCTGTCGTCATGCTTTTTTGTTATTTTCACTTGTTGGGCAATATGCGCAGGCTGAGTCGATTCATGCGCTGGGTGGTGGTTGTTTTCCTGCTGACAACCTTTACGGAAACCTATTTTTTGGTCCCGGTATTTAACGTGTCATTATTGTTGCTTTGCCGTGGAAAAGAAATGATAAATTCTAATTTGGAGGGTTAAGAAATGGATTTCTCGATCGTGATCCCTATTTATAATAGTGCGCGCTACCTGCCGAAAACGCTGAAGCGGATTTTCAACGCTTGCCAAGGGTTCGACTATCAGGTGATTTTGGTTGATGATTGCTCTGACGAGGATGACATCAAATATATTCGCCAGATAGCGGCAACTAATAGCAACGTGATGCTGCATGAGAAAAAACAGAAGAGCAATGCGGCGGTATCGCGCAACTTAGGTACCAAGTTAGCGCAATCGGAGATCGTGTTTTTTCTCGATTCGGATGATTATTTCACGACCAACTATATTATTCGCCGCATGAAGAAGCATGAAGATCGCCATATTGATATTATCTTCGGTAACTATGCAGAGGTGAGCGGCGATTCGGTACGCGACTTCAACTTCCACTACAAATCCGGTTCTTCCGGCGAGGATTTTCTTTTTCTGGAAATGGGCGATATTCGGTCATCCACCATCAGCATGCGTAAAAAAAGCGATCGGCGCTTTTTATTTCCCGAGTTTCTCAACAAGCATCAGGATTGGGGCTTTCTGGTCAACGCCACCAATTTGGGCGCGCAAGTGGCGCATGACGCCGGCGGCGGGGTGTTTCTCGACGTGGGGCGCTACGGACGCATGACGGCGAAGCTTAATCTGGAGGCCAGCGACCGCTTTATCAATACCTTCCTCAGCCCCAGCGATCGCCATATCAGCGGATTCGCCTGCAAGCACCTGCTGGCCTCGCTGTATTCGGAAAATGCCCAGGCGTTCAATTATTACTCGTCGCGCATCGTGCGGCACAGCCTGAGCGGCAAGTTCAAGGTGATCAAATGGTATGGCGATTGTCTGGCGCGACTGGGGTTGTTCTCGGTTGGCGGCCGGCTGCTGCGCAATGTGCGCCAGGGATTCAGGAGATGATATGCAACCACGCAAGGTAATCATCGTTATCGAAAATATGGCGGGCAAGGGCGGCACTGAACGGGTCGCCAGCGGTTTGGCCAATGCGCTGGCGCATCTGCCGGGTTACGAGGTGGCGGTATTTTCGCTGTTTGGCGAGCGGAGTTTCTTTCCGCTGGCGAGCGACGTCCGGCTGCGCTGCGGCGGCGGCGATTCGCTGTTCTGGCCATGGCGGTTGGCGTTGGCGCTGCGGCGTGAACGCGCGGACGTGATCATTACCGTTTCCATGGGGAAACTGTCGGTGGTGATGACGCCTTTTCTGCGTTTGTTCTGTGCCCGCAGCCGGCTGCTGTTGAGTGAGCACGTCAGCTTTCACCAGTATCCGCGCGTATTTAAGTGGTTGAAGTTGCTGGTTTACCGGCTGGGCGATCGCGTGATTTTCCTGACGCGGCAAGATAGCGACGCCATCGCTCGCTGGGTGGGGACCGGGAAGTGTCGGGTGATCGAGAACGTTTCGCCGTTCGGCGCGCAGGCGCCGACGCCGGCGCTGCAGAAAAAGGTGGCGCTGGCGGTGGGGCGATTGAGCAATCAGAAAGGCTTCGATCGTCTGATCGCGTTGTGGCGAGGCGTGGTGGCGCAGGTGCCGGATTGGCGACTGCTGATTATTGGCGACGGTCCGGAGCGCGACGCATTGCAGCGACAGATTGAAGACGCCGGGTTGGAGCGGCAGGTGAGCCTGCTGCCGGCCACCGCCGACGTGGCGGCCTATTATCGCCAGGCCAGCCTGTATCTGATGACTTCTCGCTATGAGGGACTACCGATGGTGCTGATCGAAGCCATGAGTTTTGGCCTGCCGCTGGTGGCCTACGACTGCAAGACCGGCCCGGCCGAGTTGATAGACGATGGCGTCAACGGCTATCTGGTGCCCGATGACGACGCCGCCGCCTTCAGCGAAGGGGTGATCAAACTGATGCTCGATCCGGGTTTGCGTGAGCACTTTTCTATCGCCGCGTTAGAAAAGTCTCGTCGTTTTTCTCCCGAACGTATTTATCCCCAGTGGCAACAGCTCACCGAGTGAGGACAAAATGGAAAAGATATCCGTAATCATGCCGGCCTACAATGCGGCGAACTCTATTAAAGAGTCGATTCTAGGCGTGCTGAACCAGCGATTTACCGATTATCACCTGTATGTGATCGATGATGCGTCCACCGACGATACTGCCGAGGTGGTGCGGCCGTTTATCCACGATCGTCTCACCTACATACGCAATGAGCACAACCAGGGCGTGGCGGAAACGCGCAACATCGGCATTGAGGCGGCGAGCGGCGACTATATCGCCTTCTGCGACAGCGATGACGTATGGCTGCCCAACAAGCTGTCGCGCCAGGCGAGCATTTTGCAAACCCGCCGCTACGACGTGGTGTGTTCCCATTATTACACCTTCGAAGACGATCTGAAATTGATCAAAAACACCCGTGGCGCGGATGAGCTTATCGGCTATCAGGACATGTTGAAAAGCAACTGGATCGGCAATCTCACCGGTATCTACAACCAAAAGCGCATCGGTAAGGTGTATCAGCAAAAAGTGGGCCATGAGGACTATTTGATGTGGCTGGCGGTGCTGCAGAAGGCGCGTAACGGCCTGGCCTACTGCATTCCCGAACCGCTGGCCTGTTACCGATTGTCTACCCATTCGCTGTCGGGCAACAAAATCCGCGCCGCGGACTGGCAATGGCGGATTTACCGTCAGCATTTGGGGCTGTCTTACCAGAAATCCTGCTATCTGTTCGCCACCTATCTGTTCAATGCCGTGGTGAAAAGGAAATGACCATGAGGGGAATGTATCAGAGGGTGGCTCTGGGCTGTTGCGCCTTGTGGGGCGTTTCGGCTCTGGCGCAGAGCTGCCAACCCAATCTGTTGACCAACCCCGGCTTTGAGCAGGGTCTCAGCGGCTGGCGAGCGCAGGGCGCGCAGGCCGACGGCGATGCGCACAGCGGCAGTGGCAGTCTGCGTTATGACAATGCAGATGCCGCGCAGTACCGTACCTTCAACCAGGCGCTGCAGGTTGTGCCTGGGCAGACGATCGATTTCGGCGTCTGGCTCAAGACCCAGGACGTACGCGGGCAAAGCCGCGACGGCGGCGCCGGGGTCTATTTGCAGAGCTTTGATGCGCAGGGGCGCTTTCTGGAAGGCAGCTATCCGGCTGGGGTGACCGGCGACAGCGGCTGGCGGCAGGTGAGCGCCAGCTATACCGTACCGCCGCAGGCGGCGCGAATCACTTTTGGCGTTTATCTGCGTAAGGGGAGCACCGGTACCGTCTGGTTTGACGACGCCTATGCGTGTGCTCGAGCGCCTACGCCGGCGTTGTATCAGCTCGGCGCGTCGGCGCAGGGGAGGGTCGACACGCTGGTCGTCACTTCGCAGCCGCAGCGTTTGCAGGTCGACAGCGAATTGCTCAATGCCGAGGGGCAGGTTGTTCACCGTAGCCGCGACCGTTATCAGGTTGAAGGGCAGCGCCGTATCGAATACCCACTGCCGACCGGCCTGGCCCAGGGGGAATACCGCCTGCGTCAGCAGGTCACCGGGCAGCAATCCCAGCCGGCACAGGGCAGCGAGCTGTCTTTTCGCGTCGGGCAGCCTGCGGCCAAAGTGGCGATCGACAGCGAAGGCTTTACCCTGCGCGACGGTCAACGGCTTTTCCCGTTGGGCATTTACGCCAACGTGGCGACCGATGAGCATTTGGCGCGCATCGCATCGGCGGGATTCAACACGGTGCTGAACTATGATTACGGGGAAAAGAAAGATCCTTACGCCTTTTTCCGCAACGCACGCAAGCGCGGGCTGCTGGTCATTTACTCCGTCAAAGATCAGTACCGCGGCAGCCGTTTCGCGCCGGCCGTCCGCGGTGGCGACTACGCGGCGATGACGGCCTGGTACGTGCAGCGCTTGCGCGCTCAGCCCAACCTGCTCGCCTGGTACATCAACGATGAGCTGGGGCCGGAATATCTCGATAAGATCGAGGAAAAAAACCTGCAAATAAAGCGGCTTGATGGCGATCATCCCACCTTCCAGGTGTTGAACAAAACCGGGGAGTTGGACGCCTACTTTAACAGCAGCGACATTTTGGCGACCGATCCTTACCCGGTGGGGAACGATAGCGATCTGACGCGCACCACGCGTTATACCGAACTCACGGTGCAGGCCGCCCGCCAGGCGCGCGGGGCCTGGGTGGTGATGCAAATCATGGATCACGCCGCTTATGACGCCCGCCGCAGGCCACATCCGCCGTCAGAGGCAGAAATCCGCAATCAGGCCTGGCAGGCGTTGATCGGCGGCGCCAAGGGGCTGCTGTTTTATTCTTATACCGATCTGTTTTACAAGCGCAAAACCGGCCGCTTCGACCAACGGGAGTTTGACGCCGCCTGGCGTGGTGTGGCTGCCGTGTCTCAGCAAATCGCCGCTTTCACCCCGTATCTGCTGACGGGAAAATCGATGCCGCTGGCGGGAAGCGATCCGCAAATGTCGGCGCGGATGTTTATTCTGGGCGATCGCGCCTTGCTGCTGGTAGCCAATCCTTACTATCGAAAGGGAAGCACCCGATTGCGCCTTCCGGCGGGCTGGCGGCAGCAGGAAGGGGGGGCGGAGATCACGCTGGCGTTGCCCGCCGTGGGCACCGCGACGCTGTGGCTCCAACGCTGAAAGCGCCGAGTTATCGTCACGCGGGAGGTTTCTCCCGCGTCCTACCCCCAAATACCCCGTCTTGTCTCCTACCTGCCCGCTCTCCTCTTGATTTCCTTTTTTATTCGATATAATTCAATAGATTAAATTAATTTTCCGCACCTATACTTTGGTGGTATTTCTCACCCGGCGCGCGCGTCGCCTCCCGCTTTCTCTTGATCGCAATCAATTTGCCGCCGGTTGGCCGTCAGTAGGCTGGCGGCAGATTGAGCATGTCTTCTTATAACGACAAGAGCCTTCAGGAGCATTCCGGATGAGCAAATTTTTAGACCGTTTCCGCTATTTCAAGCAGTTGGCGGAGCCTTTTTCTGGCGAGCACGGCCAGACCTTGAACACCAACCGCGACTGGGAAGACGGCTACCGCAGCCGTTGGCAGCACGACAAAGTGGTGCGTTCCACCCACGGCGTAAACTGTACCGGTTCCTGCAGTTGGAAGATTTACGTGAAGAATGGTCTGGTGACCTGGGAAACCCAGCAAACCGACTACCCGCGCACCCGGCCCGATCTGCCCAACCATGAACCGCGCGGCTGCCCGCGCGGCGCCAGCTACTCCTGGTACCTGTACAGCGCCAACCGGCTGAAATACCCGCTGATGCGCAAGCGTCTGCTCAAGCTGTGGCGCGAGGCGAAAGCGCAGCACAGCGATCCGGTCGCGGCCTGGGGTTCTATCGTCGGCGATGCGGAAAAAGCCAAAAGCTACAAGGTGGCGCGCGGCCGCGGCGGCTTCGTCCGATCCAGCTGGCAGGAGGTCAATGAACTGATCGCCGCCGCCAACGTCTATACCGCCAAAACCTTCGGCCCGGACCGTATCATCGGCTTCTCGCCGATCCCGGCAATGTCGATGGTGTCCTACGCCGCCGGCGCCCGCTATCTGTCGCTGATCGGCGGCGCCTGCCTGAGCTTCTACGACTGGTATTGCGATCTGCCGCCGGCCTCGCCGATGACCTGGGGCGAGCAGACCGACGTGCCGGAATCCGCCGACTGGTACAACTCCTCCTACATTATCGCCTGGGGCTCCAACGTGCCGCAGACGCGCACTCCGGACGCCCACTTCTTTACCGAAGTGCGTTACAAGGGCACCAAAACCGTGGCGGTGACGCCGGACTATGCCGAAGTCGCCAAGCTGTGTGACCACTGGCTGAATCCGAAGCAGGGCACCGACAGCGCGATGGCGCTGGCGATGGGCCACGTGATGCTGAAAGAGTTCCATCTCGATCGCGAAGTCGGCTACTTCCGCGACTATGTGCGCCGCTATACCGATATGCCGATGCTGGTGCTGCTGGAAGCGCGTGAAGGCGGCCATTACGCCGCCGGCCGCCTGCTGCGCGCCGCCGATCTGGTGGACGGACTGGGCCAGGAAAACAACCCCGAGTGGAAAACCGTCGCTATCGACAGCCGCAGCGGCGATCTGGTGGCGCCGCAGGGCTCCATCGGCTTCCGCTGGGGCGAGAAGGGCAAGTGGAACCTGGAACAGCGCGAGGGCAAGTCGCAACAGGAAGTCGAGCTGCAGCTCAGCCTGTTGGGCATGCATGACGACGTTGCCGAGGTGGGCTTCCCGTACTTCGGCGGCGCCGACAGTGAGCATTTCAACAGCGTGGCGCTGGACGAGATCCTGCTGCACAAACTGCCGGTGAAACGCCTGCAGCTGGCGGATGGCAGCGAAGCGCTGGTGACCAGCGTGTACGACCTGACGCTGGCTAATTACGGCCTCGAGCGCGGGCTGGGCGACGCCAACTGCGCCGCCGACTATGACGAGGTCAAGGCCTACAGCCCGGCCTGGGCCGAGCAGATCACCGGTGTGTCGCGCCACAACATCATCCGCATTGCCCGCGAGTTCGCGGAAAACGCCGAGAAGACTCACGGCCGTTCGATGATCATCGTCGGCGCCGGCGTCAACCACTGGTATCACATGGACATGACCTACCGCGGCTTGATCAACATGCTGATCTTCTGCGGTTGCGTCGGCCAGAGCGGCGGCGGCTGGGCGCACTACGTCGGCCAGGAAAAACTGCGGCCGCAAACCGGCTGGCTGCCGCTGGCGTTCGGCCTCGATTGGCAGCGCCCGCCGCGCCACATGAACAGCACCTCGTTCTTCTACAACCATTCCAGCCAATGGCGCTATGAAACCGTCGGCACCGACGAGCTGCTGTCGCCGCTGGCGGACAAGTCGCGCTTCGGCGGCAGCCTGATCGACTTCAACGTGCGCGCCGAGCGCATGGGCTGGCTGCCGTCGGCGCCGCAGCTGGGCACCAACCCGCTGCGCCTGGCGGAGCAGGCCCGCGCCGCCGGCCAGTCGCCGGTCGAGTTCACCGTCGACAGCCTGAAGAACGGCACGCTGGGCTTCGCCGCCGAGCAGCCGGACAATCCGCAGAACTTCCCGCGCAACCTGTTCGTCTGGCGCTCCAACCTGCTGGGCTCCTCCGGCAAGGGCCATGAGTACATGCTCAAATACCTGTTGGGCACCGAAAACGGCATCCAGGGGAAAGATCTCGGCCAGCAGGGCGGCGTGAAGCCGCAGGAAGTGGAATGGCGCGAGCAGGGCGGCGAAGGCAAGCTGGATCTGGTGGTGACGCTCGATTTCCGCATGTCGAGCACCTGCCTGTACTCCGACGTGGTGCTGCCGACCGCCACCTGGTACGAAAAAGACGACATGAACACCTCCGACATGCACCCGTTCATCCATCCGCTGTCGGCGGCGGTCGATCCGGCCTGGGATTCGAAGAGCGACTGGGAGATCTACAAGGGCATCGCCAAGGCCTTCTCCGAGGTGTGCGTTGGCCATCTGGGCCAGGAAACCGACGTGGTGACGCTGCCTATCCAGCACGATTCCGCCGCCGAACTGGCACAGCCTTACGGCGTGCAGGACTGGAAGAAAGGCGAGTGCGATCTGATCCCGGGCAAAACCGCGCCACACATCATCGCGGTGGAACGCGATTACCCGGCCACCTACGAGCGCTTTACCTCGCTGGGGCCGCTGCTGGACAAACTGGGCAACGGCGGCAAGGGCATCAGCTGGAACACCCAAACCGAGGTCGACTTCCTCAAGCAGCTTAACTACGTCAAGGCCGACGGCCCGGCGGCGGGGCGGCCGAAGATTGAGAGCGCAATAGACGCGGCGGAAGTGATCCTGTCGCTGGCGCCGGAAACCAACGGCCAGGTGGCGGTAAAAGCCTGGGAGGCCCTGAGCAACGTCACCGGCCGCGATCACCGGCATCTGGCGCTGAACAAGGAAGACGAGAAAATTCGCTTCCGCGATATTCAGGCGCAGCCGCGCAAAATCATCTCCAGCCCGACCTGGTCCGGTCTGGAAGACGAACACGTTTCCTACAACGCCTGTTACACCAACGTGCACGAGCTGATCCCGTGGCGCACCCTCAGCGGCCGTCAACAGCTGTATCAGGACCACGAGTGGATGCGCGCCTTCGGTGAAAGCCTGCTGGTATACCGGCCGCCGATCGACACCCGCGCCGCCCAGCCGTTGCTCAACAGCAAGCCGAACGGCAACAAGGAGAAGGCGCTGAACTTCCTGACGCCGCACCAGAAGTGGGGGATTCACTCCACCTACAGCGACAACCTGTTGATGCTGACGCTGTCGCGCGGCGGCCCGATCGTCTGGCTGAGCGAAGACGACGCCAAAGATCTGGGCATCGCGGACAACGACTGGATCGAGGCCTTCAACGCCAACGGCGCGCTGACGGCGCGCGCGGTGGTCAGCCAGCGTATCCCGGCCGGCATGACCATGATGTACCACGCGCAGGAGCGCATCGTGAACCTGCCGGGCTCGGAGATCACCAGCCAGCGTGGCGGCATCCACAACTCGGTGACCCGCGCCTGTCCGAAGCCGACCCACATGATCGGCGGCTATGCGCAGCTGGCCTACGGCTTCAACTACTACGGCACCGTCGGCTCCAACCGCGACGAGTTCGTGGTGGTGCGCAAGATGAACCGCATTGATTGGTTGGACGACGAAGGCAACGACTACGCGCAGGGCAGTCAGCAGGAGAACAGCAAATGAAAATTCGTTCGCAAGTCGGCATGGTGCTGAATCTGGACAAGTGCATCGGTTGCCACACCTGTTCGGTCACCTGCAAAAACGTCTGGACCAGCCGCGAGGGTATGGAATACGCCTGGTTCAATAACGTGGAAAGCAAGCCCGGCGTCGGGTATCCGCACGCCTGGGAAGATCAGGAAAAATGGAAGGGCGGCTGGATCCGTAAAATCAACGGCAAGCTGGAGCCGCGCATGGGCAACCGCGTCGGCGTGCTGTCGAAAATCTTCGCCAACCCGGACGTGCCGGCGCTGGACGACTACTACGAGCCGTTCGATTACGACTACCAGCATCTGCACACCGCCAAACAGGGCAAGCACCAGCCGGTGGCGCGCCCGCGCTCGCTGATCACCGGCCAGCGCATGAACAAGATCGAAAGCGGCCCGAACTGGGAGGAGATCCTCGGCGGGGAATTCGAAAAACGCTCGCAGGACAAGAATTTCGACAACCTGCAGAAGGCGATGTACGGCCAATTCGAAAACACCTTCATGATGTACCTGCCGCGCCTGTGCGAGCACTGCCTCAACCCGGCCTGTGTCGCCACCTGCCCGAGCGGGGCGATCTACAAGCGCGGCGAAGACGGCATCGTGCTGATCGACCAGGACAAGTGCCGCGGTTGGCGCATGTGCCTGACCGGCTGCCCGTACAAGAAAATCTACTTCAACTGGAAGAGCGGCAAGTCCGAGAAGTGCATCTTCTGCTACCCGCGCATCGAAGCCGGGCAGCCGACGGTGTGTTCGGAGACCTGCGTGGGCCGCATTCGCTACCTCGGCGTGCTGCTGTACGATGCCGACCGCATCGAGCAGGCGGCGGCGGTGGAGAACGACAAGGATCTGTACCAGAGCCAGCTCGATATCTTCCTCGATCCGCATGATCCCAAGGTGATTGCTCAGGCGCTGGCGGACGGCGTGCCGCAGGGCGTCATTGAAGCTGCCCAGCAGTCGCCGGTGTACAAAATGGCGATGGATTGGAAGCTGGCGCTGCCGCTGCACCCGGAATACCGCACGCTGCCGATGGTGTGGTACGTGCCGCCGTTGTCGCCGATTCAGTCCGCCGCCGACGCCGGCGAGTTGGCGCACAGCGGCGTACTGCCGGACGTCGAGAGCCTGCGCATTCCGGTGCAGTATCTGGCGAACCTGCTGACCGCCGGCGATACCGAACCGGTGTTGCTGGCGCTGAAACGCATGCTGGCGATGCGCCATTACAAACGGGCGGAAACCGTCGACGGCGTGGTGGACACCAGCGCGCTGGAGCAGGTTGGCCTGAGCGAAGCGCAGGCGCAGGAGATGTACCGCTACCTGGCGATCGCCAACTATGAAGATCGCTTTGTGGTGCCGTCGAGCCACCGCGAGCTGGCGCGCGAAGCCTTCCCGGAAAGCAAGGGTTGCGGCTTCAGCTTCGGCGACGGCTGCCACGGCAGCGACGGCAAGTTCAACCTGTTCAACAGCCGCCGCATCGACGCCATCGACGTGACCGCGAAAACCGCGCGGCCGGAGGACGCCTCATGATCAGCCTGAAAGTGATCGCCCGCCTGCTGGATTACCCGGAGCAGGTCCTGTTTGACCATCAGCAGGCGCTGATCGAGGCGCTGGAGCCGGCCAGCGAGCTGGATCTGCACCACAGCGCGCAGCTGATTCTGTTTATCCGCCGCCTGTGTGCACGCCCGCTGCTGGACGTGCAGGCCGACTATTGCGAGCTGTTCGATCGCGGCCGCGCCACCTCGCTGCTGCTGTTTGAGCACGTGCACGGCGAGTCGCGCGATCGCGGCCAGGCGATGGTCGATCTGATGGCACAGTACCGCGCCGCCGGGCTCGAGATCGACAGCCGCGAGCTGCCGGATTTCCTGCCGCTGTACCTGGAATATCTGGCCAGCCGCAGCGCGGCGCAGGCACGGGAAGGGCTGCAGGACATCGCGCCGATCCTGGCGCTGCTGGGCGCGCGCCTGCAACAGCGCGAAAGCCCGTACGCGGTGCTGTTCGATCTGCTGTTGGCGCTGTCCGGCAGCGAGGTGCAGGCCCAGACGCTGGAGACCCAGGTGGCGCAGGAGGCGCGCGACGATACGCCGCAGGCGCTGGATGCGGTGTGGGAAGAGGAGCAGGTCAAGTTTCTCGGCGAACAGGGCTGCGCCTCCGCCCAGCAGACGGCGCACCAGCGGCGCTTCGCCGGCGCGGTGGCGCCACAGTATCTGGACTTGACGGATGCGTTAACCGGAACCAAAGGACGCTAATCATGCAATTTTTGAATCAGTTCTTCTTCGATATCTACCCTTATCTGGCCGGCGCGGTGTTCCTGATCGGCAGTTGGCTGCGTTATGACTACGGGCAGTACAGCTGGCGCGCCGGCTCCAGCCAGATGCTGGATAAAAAGGGCATGCGGCTGGCGTCCAACCTGTTTCACATCGGCATTATCGGCATCTTCGCAGGCCACTTCCTCGGCATGCTGACGCCGCACTGGATGTATGAGGCCTTCCTGCCGATCGATGTGAAGCAGAAGCTGGCGATGATCGCCGGCGGCGCCTGCGGCCTGATGACGCTGATCGGCGGCGCGCTGTTGCTGAAGCGCCGGTTGACCAACCCGCGGGTGCGCGCCACCAGCAGCTTCGCCGACATCATGATCCTGACGTTGCTGGTGGTGCAGGTGTGCCTCGGCCTGCTGACCATTCCGTTCTCCGCCCAGCATATGGACGGCAGCGAAATGATGAAACTGGTGGCCTGGGCGCAGGCGGTGGTGACCTTCCACGCCGGCGCCTCTGCGCACCTGGAGGGCGTGGCGATTATCTTCAAACTGCACATGGTGCTGGGCATGACGCTGTTCGTGCTGTTCCCGTTCTGCCGCCTGGTGCATATCTGGAGTGCGCCGGTCGAGTACCTGACCCGCCGTTACCAGCTGGTGCGCAACCGCCGCTGAGCCTGACCCCGCCGCCGCCGATCGCCAGCGGCGGCGCTATTCCGATAATTCTCCCGCCACCTGCCCATTCTCGCCGCCTTGCCGTAAACTGAATATCTCAGTAATGTTACGCTTATGCTTCCGCCGACGGATGTCGGCCCGTGGTAGCCGATAACAAGAGATACCGCCTTGATGAAAGGCCTTTTGGGACATAAAAACCGGGGATGATCCGCATGGCCTTTACGCCGTGCGGGAGAATCGCTTTATGGATAGTCAGGTTAATCAATAACAATAATGACCACACAATGTCGCTCACCCGAGCTGTTGCCTCTGAAAATCATCGCCACCGGGGCCGCGTTGCCGCCCAACCGCGTGGCCTCCTCTACGCTCGATGCTCGCCTGGGGAAACCGGCCGGCTACGTTGAAAAACGCTCGGGCATCGTTTACCGCTATCACGCCGCCGACGACGCCAGCCAGGCCGAGCTCGCCGCTGCCGCGCTGCAAGACGCGCTGGCCCGCAGCGTCATGCCGGCAGCCTCCATTGACCTTTTGATCTCCGCCTCGGCGATATCTGTGCAGGCGCTGCCGTGCACCGCTGCGCATATTCTCAAGGTCGCCGGGCTGGCACCGGGTACGCCGGGCTTCGATATCAACAGCAGCTGCGTCAGCTTCATCTCTGCGCTGCAGGTGGCGGCGGGGCTGTTGAACGCCGGGACGTATCGGCGTATCGCCATCGTCTCGGCGGATCTCGCTTCGCGGGGCATCGATTGGCAGCACGAAGAGTCGTCGCTGATCTTCGGCGACGGCGCCGCCTGCGCCATCGTGGAGCGCGGTGACGGCACCGGCGGCATCCTCGCCAGCCTGGTGGAAACCTATCCCGCCGGCAGCGAGCTGTGCGAGATCCGCGCCGGTGGCACGCGCCGCAACCCGCGCGCCGGCATGTGCGAGCAAGACTTCCTGTTTCATATGCAGGGCAAGCCGCTGTTCCGTCAGGCGTCGGCGCTGATTGAGGGCTACCTCGACCGGCTGCTGAGCGCCAGCGGCTTGACCCTGGCGCAGATCGCCACCGTGGTGCCGCACCAGGCCAGCCATTTGTCGCTCGAACATATGCGCAAACGGCTGCACGTCTCCAGCGAGGCGCTGGTGGACATCTACCGCCATCACGGCAACCAGGTGGCGGCCTCTATCCCGACCGCGCTGCATGCCGCCGTGACTACCGGGCGCTTCAATCCCGGCCAGCCGGTGATGCTGATCGGCACCGCCGCCGGGCTGGCGCTGGCCGGCATGGTGTTGCTGCCATGAGGGTGTTGGTGACCGGCGCGACCAGCGGGCTGGGGCGCAACGCGGCGGAGTGGTTGCTGGAGGCCGGGCATCAGGTGCGCGCCACCGGCCGCGATGAGCGGGCCGGCGAAGCGTTGCGTCAGCTGGGCGCCGAGTTTTACTCGCTCGATCTGGCGCAGGCTACGTCGCAGCAGTGCCGGGAGCTGGTGACCGACTGCGAGTGGGTATGGCACTGTGCGGCCAAGTCTTCGCCCTGGGGCAGCAAAGCGGAATTTCACCGCATCAACGCCGCAGCGACGGACAAGCTGGCGGAGGCGGCCGGGCGCTGCGGCGTGCGGCGCTTCGTGCATATCTCCACGCCGGCAATCTACTTCGATTTTCAGCCGCATTACGATCTTGATGAGGGTTATCGCGCCCGGCGCTTCGCCAACCACTATGCCGCCAGCAAACACGCTGCCGAGCAGCGGCTGTTGGCGCAGGCGAAGATCTACCCGCAAACCACCTATATTATTCTGCGGCCGCGCGGCCTGTTTGGCCCGCACGATCGGGTGATCGTGCCGCGGTTGTTGCAACAGCTCGAACGCGATCGCGGCGTGCTGCGGCTGCCCGGCGGCGGGCAGGCGTTGCTGGATCTGACCTTTGCTCCCAACGTGGTGCACGCCATGGAACTGGCCAGCCGGCAGCGCGGATTGCCGTCCGGCGCCGTGTACAACATTACCAACCACCAACCGCAGCGGCTGGCGGAGATGCTGGATGCGCTGCTGCGCCAGGAACTGGGGCTGCGTTACCGGCTGCAGGCCGTGCCGTATCCGCTGCTGCAGGCGCTGGCCGGCGGCATGGAGCTGTGGGCAAGCCTGAGCGGCAAGGAACCGCTGCTGACGCGCTACAGCGTGGCGGCGGTGCATTTCGACATGACCCTGAGCCAGACCCGCGCGATCGAAGAGCTGGGCTATCGGCCGCGTTACTCGATGGAGGAGGGGATCCGCCTGACCGGCGAGTGGCTGCGGCGGCAAGGAGGCATACCGCATGGCTAAGGTTACCGTTTTTGAAGTGGGCTATTGCACGCATATCGGCTGCATGGCGCTGCGCGGCGCCGGGTTCCGGGTGTGCAAATTCCCGGCGCGCGCCTATCTGCTGGAGGTGGGGGAGCGCCGCTGGCTGTGGGATACCGGCTACGCGCATTATTTTCAGCAGCACACGCAATCGGGGCTGTTCAGCCTTTACCGCCGCATGACGCCGGTCTACTTCGACCCCGCTGAGTCGTTGGTGCATCAGCTGCGCGACGCCGGTTACGCCGAAGGCGACATTCAGGCGCTGATCGTCTCGCATTTTCACGCGGACCACATCGCCGGGCTGCAGGATTTCAGCCACCTCGATTTTATTTGCTCCGGCGAAGGCTGGCAGCAAACCCGTGGGCTGCGCGGTTTCGCGGCGCTGAAACGCGCCTTTATTCCCGGCCTGATCCCGGCGGATTTCGAGAGCCATCTGCAGTTTATGGAAGCTTTTCCCTCGGTGGCGTTGCCCGCGCTGCTGGCGCCGTTCGATCGCGGTTACGCGCTGCCGGGCAGTGAAGGGCAGATTGTGCTGGTGCCGCTACCGGGGCATGCGGCCGGCCATATCGGCGCCTTTATCCTCACCGACACCGGCTGGACGCTGTTGGCCAGCGACGCCGCCTGGTCGCCGCAGAGTTACCAGACGCTGCGCGGGCCTTCGCGCCTGGCCAATCTGGTAATGGACGACGCGGCGGCGTATACCCGCACGCTGGAACGGCTCAACCAGCTGTGGGCGGGCGGGCAGGTCAACATTTTGCTGTGCCACGAGGGGGACCTGTGATCCCCTTCATGACCCTTTGGCACTATTTCCGCGCCCGGCGCCTGCGCTTTGGCGATCGTGCGGCGCTGGAGGCGCATCAGGCCCGGCAGCTCGCGGGCTTTGCCCGTCGGGTGCTGAGCCAGAGCCCCTATTTTCAGCGGTTCAGCCGCCGGCCGTTCGCCGAATGGCCGCAGATGGACAAGGCGCTGATGATGGCGCAGTTCGACCGGATGAATACCGCCGGCCTGAGCCGGGAGGCGGTGCTGGCCTGCGCGCAGCGTAGCGAGGCGGATCGCGATTTCACGCCGAAGATCGGCCGCTACAGCGTCGGGTTGTCGTCCGGCACTTCCGGGCAGCGCGGCGTGTTTGTCGTCAGCCCGCGCGAACAGCAGGTGTGGGCCGGTGGCATGCTGGCGAAGATGCTGCCGGACGGGCTGCTGGCCGGTGAGCGTGTCGCACTGTTTCTGCGGGCGGACAATAACCTCTATCACAGCGTGAACAACCGTTGGCTGAGCCTGGCGTTTTACGATTTGCTGGCGCCGTTCAGCGAGCATCTGCCCGCGCTGGAACGGCAGGCGCCCAGCATCATCGTGGCGCCGGCGCAGGTGCTGCGCGCCTTGGCGCTGGCGGTGCTGGCCGGGCAGGTGACGCTGCCGGTCAAAAAAGTGATTTCGGTCGCCGAGGTGTTGGAAGAACAGGATCGCCGCCTGCTGATGCAGGTATTTCCGGCGGTTGGCGAAGTGTATCAGGCTACCGAGGGGTTCCTGGCCGCGACCTGCGCGCACGGTACGCTGCATCTGAACGAAGAGTTTTTGCATATCGAACCGCAGTGGATCGACGAGCAGCGTTTCACGCCGTTGATCACTGATTTCACCCGCAGCACGCAGCCGATCGTGCGTTATCGGCTGGACGATGTGCTGGTGCTGCGCAAGGAACCCTGTCCGTGCGGGCAGCCGACGCGGGCGATTGCGCGTATCGAAGGGCGGCGCGACGATCAGCTGATGCTGCCCGATGCGCAGCGGCAGCCGCAGGCGGTATTCGCCGATGCCTGCAGCCGGACGATCGCCAATGCGTTGCCGCTGGCCAGCGATTACCGCCTGATCCAGCGCGGCGAGCACCGGCTGGAGCTGATCGCCGATTGCAGCCCGGCGGCGTTGGCGCACTGCCAGGCGCAGCTGATCGCGCTGTTCGCTCGCCAGGGCATCGCCACCGATCGGCTCGAATGGCGGTTGACGGCGCAGGCGGTTTTGCCGCAGTTCGATCGCAAGCGGCGGCGCATCGTGCGCCAGGCGGAGGAAGCATGAAAAATACGCTGTTCAGGCTAGGGCACATGTTGCTCGGCTGGGGGACGGTCGGGGTGGTGTATAGCGTGACCGATCGCCTGCAGGGGGCGGGAACCCTGTTGCCGCCGTCGGCGCTTGACCGGGCGATCCCGTTCAACCCGGCGGCCATTTGGCTCTACCTGTCGTTCTTCCTCATCGTCCCGGCGGGCTATTTGCTGGCGCCGCTGCGGCGAATCAAATGGCTGACGCTGGCGATGCAGCTGACGGCGCTGGGCGCCGGGGCCGTTTACCTGCTGTGGCCGACCACCATGGCCTATCCGCAGAACGAGGGCGTTGGGATCAGCGCGCAGCTGCTGGCGGCGTTAACGCAGGTGGATTCGCCGCAGAACTGCCTGCCTTCGTTGCACATGGCGCTGACGGTGCTGGCGGTGTGGGCGCTGAGCGACGGCGAGCGCAAAATGCGGACGGCGCTGTGGATGCTGTGGGGTGTGGCGATCGCGTTCTCCATTCTGCAGCTGCGTCGCCATTTGTTTGTCGATTTGGCAGGTGGCGCCTTGCTGGCGCTTTGCGCCGGCGGGCTGGCCCTGCGCATCAAGACTCTGCGCAGGCGCGTAGTTAAAGGAGAAATGGGATGAGCGATCTGGCGTTGCCGATAGTGTTCATGCTGTTCATCGTGGTGGCCGAGGCGGTGGCGCTGCAGTGGGGGCGCCGTGAGCCGGTCAACTGGCACGATCTGGTGTTCAATCTGAACTCCGGCCATATCATGCTGTGGCTGTTCCGCGGGCTGGAGATCACCTGTTATGGCTATGTGGCCGCGCATTTCAGCCTGGGGCTGCTGGACGCCTGGCCGCCGCTGCTGATGTGGCTGTTCGCCCTGCTGGCGTGGGACTTCGGTTTCTACTGGCTGCACCGCCTGCACCACCGCTTTCGCGTGTTGTGGGCGGTACACGTGGTGCACCATCAGGGCGAGCACTTCAATCTGTCGCTGGGGGTGCGCAACTCCTGGTATTCGTCGCTGACGTCGATCCCGTTCTTTTTGCTGCTGGCGCTGGCGGGCGTGCCGCTGTCTGTGTTCGTCACGGTGTCGATTTTTCACTACAGCATTCAGCTGTTTAACCACAATGCGCTGACGCCGAAGCTCGGCGTGCTGGAAAAAATCCTGGTCACGCCGGCGCACCACCGGGTGCACCACGTCAAGGACATGGCGTATTCCAATAAGAACTTCGGCGGCAGCTTTATCTTCTGGGACAAACTGTTCGGCACGTTCTGCCCGGCGTTACCGACCACGCCGTTCAGCTACGGCGTCAGCGGCGATCGGCCGTCCGCCAACCCTTTCTGGGCGAGTAATCTGCCGTTCCTGCGCTATTTGCGCCTGACATGGCGCCCGGCGCAGGGCAGGCTGCGCGACCGCCGTTCGGCGCTCTGCGTCTTCAGCGGCGCCATGCTGTTGTTCTCGCTGGTGGTCGGCTACGTCTACCAATACGGTTACGGTTACGGCGACATCAGCTGGCCGCAAATGGCGCTGCTGGTGCTGTTGGCGTTGGGATCGGTGGCGCTGGGCGGCATGACGGAAGGGCGACCGTGGGCGAGCGCCGTCTGGCTGCTGATCGCGCTGGGCATGCCGCTGCTGTTTATCGGCTACCTTGGCTGGCCGCAGCGCTATTGGCATATCGCCATGGCCGCCGTGGCGCTGCATGCCCTGTGCGTCGCGCTGGGCTGGGGGCGAGTGGCCGCACCGGCCGCCGTGGAGGAACCGCATGGCTGACTCATTACCGCCGCTGCGTTTCCCCACCGATGGCGAGCAGGCGTTTCATCGCGATCTCAAGCGCGCGGCGCACGCCTGCCTGGCGGGCGATCATCGCTATGCCGATACCGCGCGGTTGGCCAAGGCCGCGCTGTTGCTGGCGCTGTGCATCGGGTTTTATGCACTGAGCCTGATGCAGCATCAACCCTGGGCGTTTTTCCTCTGCTATTTCCTGTTCGTGGCTATGGGCATGCTGCTCAACGTCAACGTCAATCACGATGCTTCGCATAACGCCTTCTTGCGCGCGCCCTGGGCCAATCGCCTGGTGGGGCGGTTGGTGACGCTGCCGCTGGGCGTCGATCCGGACTATTGGCGCACGCGGCACGTGGATTACCACCACGTTTACGCCAACGTCGAACACTACGATCTGGACACCGAAGAGAACGGCTTTTTCCGCCAGACGCCGTTCCAGCGCTGGCGGCCGCATATGCGCTATCAGCATCTGTACTGGCCGCTGATCGCCGCGCTCTCGCTACCCTACATCGCGTGGATTTTCGATTGGTCCGATCGGCTCAATAAAACGCCGCTGCGGGAAAAACGCGTGCTGGCGGGGCGCGGCGGTTGGGCGCTGTTCGTGCTGTGCAAATTGCTCCATGTGGCGCTGGTGCTGGTGGTGCCGCTGATCCTGTGCCATCTGCACGGCATCGGTTGGGGCTGGGTGCTGTTGGCTTACGCGCTCAGCCAGATGTTTGCCTCGCTGCTGGTGGTGTTCCTGCTGCTGGGCACCCACTGGGCGCAGGCCGAGTTTTACCCGGCGCCGGCGGGCGACAGCATGCCGCACGGTTGGTACCGGCACAATTTCGCCACCGCCTGCGATTGGCAGCCTGAGCCGCGCTGGCTGGAACACCTGACCGGCGGGCTGAACTATCACCTCACCCACCACCTGTTTCCCGGCTGGAATCACCGCCACTATCCGGCACTGGCCGCCGCGGTGGCGGAAGTGGCTCAGCGGCACGGCATGGCATATCGCTGCATCGGCTATCGCGAACTGCTGGCGCAGCAACAGCGCTTCTTGCGCCTTATGGGGCAGCCATGAAACCGCTGCGCCCGTTAGCCTATCGGCGCGATGACGGCGGGCTACATCGCGCGCTGATGCAGGCCGCCCAGCATTATTTGGCGGCCAACGGCGATCACCGCTTCGCCGACGGCGGCATGCTGGCGAAGGTGGCGCTGCTGTTGGCGCTGTGCGGCCTGTGTTACGGGTTGAGCCTGCAGCAGCAAAACGGCTGGGCGTTTTTCGCCTGTTATTTCGGCTTTATCTTTATTGGCATGTTCCTGACGGTGAACGTGGTGCACGACGCCTCGCATAACGCGTTTTTCCGTCGGCCCTGGGCCAACCGCTGGCTGAACGCCCTGGTGAGCGTCCCGCTGGGGCTGGATCCCGACTGCTGGCGCGTGCGCCACGTGTTGTTTCACCATGCCCATAACAATATCGAACATTACGACCCTGACATCGACGCCAATGGCGTGCTGCGGCAAACGCCGTTCCAGCGCTGGCGGCCCTTTATGCGCGCCCAGCGTTACTATTGGCCGCTGGTGGCGGCGCTGACGTTCCCGTACTACATCTGGCTGTTCGACTGGCTGGACCGGGCGGGCCGCACCCGCGTGGCGGCGCGCATGGCGCAGCAGGGCGTGCGCGGCTGGTGCGGATTTCTGGCGGGCAAGGCGGCGCACCTGCTGCTGGCGCTGGCGATCCCGTGCTGGCTGCTGCCGCCGGCCATCGGCATCGGGCAAATTCTGCTGGTCTATTTGCTGAGCCAGATGCTTTCTTCATTGCTGTTCGTAATGTTGATCATCGGCACCCACTGGGCCAAAGCCAATTTTTATCAGGCGCCGGCGCAGGGTGCGATGCCGCACGGCTGGTATCACCATGTGTTCGCCACGACCTTCGACTGGCTGACCCGGCCGCGCTGGCTGGGATACTGGCTCGGCGGGGCGAACCTGCATTTGACGCATCATCTGTTCCCGCACTGGAGCCACCGCCATTACCCGGCGCTGAGCCGCATCATCGGCGAGGTGGCGCCGCGTTTCGGCATCGATTACCGCCTGCTGGAGCTGGAGGAGCTGTTGCGCCTGCAGCAGCGCTTCCTCAGCGCGATGGGGCGCAAACCGCATTAGCGTTGCATGTGGATTGTGCGAGGCGTTACACAGTTCACTAATTGAACGATATTTGCCCTTCCAGTAGACTTTCCCCCTGTGAATCAACGGCCACAGGAGGTGGACTATGCGCAGCTTGCCGATTCGGTTATCGAACAAAATTGATGATGATCTGAACGATATTGCCCGGCGTCACGGGATGGAAAAAACCGAGGTAATCAAAATGGCGTTTGCACTGATTACCCTTGCCGATAAGTACTGGATGAAACAGGATGGTACTTCTCTTGGCATTGTACGGGAGAAGGGTGAACAGCTTGAAGCGGTGGGGCGGGTCGTGGAGATCTTCCCATGAACATCGAAAGCCGTAATTTGCACGATGAGGCCAGCCAGGTTTATCTGGAGCAGGTCTTGGTCTTCGACGAAATGGAGCGGCTGCGCCTGGCGCGCCAGGTGCTGTGCGGGATATTTGCGGTCAGCGTGGGCGTATTCGCCGCCCACGCGTATTGGGAGAAAAATGAAGCGCTGAGACAAGCGTTCGAGCTGGTGAAGATCGGCGCCTTGCCGCTGGTCACGCTGGTGGTTTCCTTCTACTTTCCCAACAGCGCGGCCAGATAAGGCGCCGCGTCAATGCGACTTCATGCCCGCCGCGGTCATCAGCAGGCGGAACAGCGAGGCGACCACGAACAGCCCCAGCACGCTGGCGCTCCAGATGATCACCAGCCAACCGATGCGTTTCCACCAGGGCGCCGGCGCAGCGGTTGCCGTTTTATCTTGCATAGCGTCCTCCCTCCTCAGTGATAGCCGTGTTCATGGCTGATCTTGCCGCGGAACACGTAGTAGCTCCAGAAGGTGTAGACCAGAATGATCGGGATGATGAACAGCGCGCCCACCAGCATAAAACCGAGGCTCTGCGGCGGGGCGGCGGCGTCCCACAGGCTGATGGCCGGCGGGATCAGGTGCGGCCAGATGCTGATGCCAAGCCCGCTAAGGCCAAGGAACACCAGCAGCAGCGTCAGCATGAACGGCGAGTAGTGCGCGCCGCGTTTTACCCCGCGTTGAATCCCCCAGGCGCTGAGCAGCACCAGCACCGGCACCGGCAGCAGCCAGAACAGGTTCGGCAGCGTAAACCAGCGGGCGGCGATTTCCGGATGCGCGATCGGCGTCCAGATACTGACCGCGGCCAGCACCAGCAACAGGATCGCCAGCAGCGGCGTCGCCAGGTGATACATGCGCGCCTGCAGATCACCGGCGGTTTTCATCACCAGCCAGGTACAGCCGAGCAGGGCGTAGGTCACTACCAGCCCCAGCCCGCAGAACAGCGCGAACGGCGTCAGCCAGTCCAGCGCGCCGCCTGCGTAGGTGCGGCCTTCGACCGGGAATCCATTGATCACGGCGCCTACCACCACACCCTGGCTGAAGGTGGCGAAGATTGAGCCCCAGATGAACGCCTTGTCCCAGATATGGCGTTTCTCCGGCTTCGCCTTGAAGCGAAACTCGAAGGCCACGCCGCGGAAAATCAGCCCGATCAGCATCAGCGTCAGCGGGATCGCCAGCGCGTCGAGGATCACCGAGTAGGCCAGCGGGAAGGCGCCGAACAGCGCGGCGCCGCCCAGCACCAGCCAGGTTTCATTGCCGTCCCACACCGGGGCGACGGTATTCATCATCAGATCGCGGTCGCCGCTCTCTTTCACCCACGGAAACAGGATGCCGATGCCCAGGTCGAAACCGTCCATCACCACGTACATCATGGTGCTGAACACGATGATGACAAACCAAATCAGCGGAAGATCGATACCCATGTTCAGCTCCTGTCGTCCAGAGTGTCGTTGACCGCGGACAGCGGACGCGCCGGCCGGCCCTCGGTATTGTCTTCTTGGTGTTCATGCGGCTGTGGCCCTTTGCGGATCAGGCGCATCATGTAGGAATACCCCACGCCGAACACCGAGCAGTAGACGATGATGAACGCCAGCAGGCTGATGCTCATGTGCAGGTCGCCGTGCGCGGAGACCGCGTCCTTGGTGCGCAGCAGGCCGTACACCACCCACGGCTGGCGGCCGATCTCAGTGGTGAACCAGCCCGCCAGCAGCGCCAGCAATCCGGAAGGACCCATCCACAAAATGAAGTACAGGAACGGACGCGACTGATACAGCCCGCCGCGCCAGCGCAGCCACAGGCTCCACACCCCGGCCAGAATCATCAGCATGCCCAGCCCGACCATGATGCGGAACGACCAGAACACCACGGTGGAGTTGGGGCGATCTTCCGGCGGGAAGGATTTGAGCGCCGGCACCTGCTCGGTCAGGCTGTGGGTTAGGATCAGGCTGCCGAGGTACGGCACCTCCAGCTTGAAGCGGGTCTCTTCGCGCTGCATGTCCGGCCAACCGACCAGGATCAGCGGCGTGGCTTCGCCCGGCGGGTTTTCCCAGTGACCTTCGATGGCGGCGATCTTCGCCGGCTGGTGTTTCAGCGTATTCAGGCCGTGCGCATCGCCGATCAGCGCCTGCACCGGCGCGACGATCAGCGCCATCCACATCGCCATCGACAGCATCTTGCGCATTGCCGGGGTGTCGCGGCCGCGCAGCAGATGCCAGGCGGCCGACGCGCCGACGAAGAACGCCGAGGAGAGGAAGGCGGCGGTGGACATGTGCAACAGGCGGTACGGGAAGGACGGGTTAAAGATGACCTTCAGCCAGTCGACCGGTACCACCTGGCCGTTGATGATTTCATGCCCCTGCGGCGTCTGCATCCAGCTGTTGGAGGCCAGGATCCAGAAGGTGGAGATCAGCGTGCCGAGCGCCACCATGCAGGTAGCGAAGAAGTGCAGGCCGGGGCCGACGCGGTTCCAGCCGAACAGCATCACGCCGAGGAAACCGGCTTCGAGGAAGAAGGCGGTCAGCACTTCATAGGTCAGCAGCGGCCCGGTAATGCTGCCGGCGAACTCGGAGAAGAAGCTCCAATTGGTGCCGAACTGATAGGCCATCACCAGCCCGGACACCACGCCCATACCGAAGTTAACGGCGAAAATCTTTGACCAGAAGTGGTAAAGCTCACGGTAGGCTTCATTGTGCGTTTTCAACCATAACCCTTCCAGCACCGCCAGATAGCTGGCTAAACCGATGGTGATGGCGGGGAAGATGATATGGAAAGACACGGTGAAGGCGAACTGTATTCTGGCGAGTTCCAGTGCATCAAGACCCAGCATGGCGCCTCCTAGGGTTGAACATAAATTAACCTCTTGAGTATAGCTGTCATTTTTATGTGAAATACTTGGCGTTAAGTTAAGCACGGAGTACAGTGACTATAATAGTGACAGTTATTTTACTTTTTCATATAACAGTTAATGGTTATGACCCGATACGAGCAGCTTGCGCAGCAGATTAGAGAACAGATCCAGAACCGGGTGTGGCGGGCGGGCGACAAACTGCCTTCGCTGCGCGAGAGCGGCAAACGCGCCGGACTGAGCCTGATGACGGTGGTGCAGTCCTATCAACTGCTGGAGAGCCAGGGGTGGATCGTCGCCCGCCCGCAGTCGGGCTACTACGTGGCGGCGCGTCCGCAGCCGCTGCCCCAGCCTTCGCGTGGCGAGAAGCTGTTGCTGAGCGAGCAGGTGGACATCAACGCCTTTATTTTCGACGTGCTGCAGGCCTGCAAGGATCCGGATATCGTGCCTTTCGGTTCGGCCTTTCCCGACGCCACGCTGTTCGCCCAGCCGAAGCTGGCGCGGGCGCTGAGCAGCGTAGCGCGCAAGTTCACGCCGCACAGTTCGCTGGCCAACCTGCCGCCGGGCAACGACGCGCTGCGGCGGCACATCGCCCAACGCTATGCGCTGAGCGGCATGCAGGTCGCGCCGGACGAAATCGTCATCACCGCCGGGGCGATGGAGTCGCTCAGCCTCAGCCTGCAGGCGGTGACCCAGCCGGGCGACTATGTGGCGATCGAGTCGCCGGCGTTTTACGGCGCGCTGCAGGCGCTGGAACGCCTGCGGTTAAAGGCGGTGGCGATCGCCACGCATCCGCAGGACGGTATCGATCTGGACGCGCTGCAGCAGGCGGTGGAACAGTATCCGATCAAAGCCTGCTGGCTGATGACTCACTTCCAAAACCCGCAGGGCGCCACCCTGCCGGAGGCCAACAAGCAGCGTCTGGTGACGCTGTTGCGCGACCGACAGATTTCGCTGATTGAAGATGACGTTTACGGTGAGCTGTACTTCAGCGCGGAACGGCCGCTGCCGGCCAAGGCGCTCGACAGCGGCGGCCAGATCCTGCACTGCTCGTCGTTTTCCAAATGCCTGGCGCCGGGTTTTCGCGTCGGCTGGGTGGCGGCGGGGCGTTATGCGCAGCAGATCCAGCGTTTGCAGCTGATGAGCACCGTTTCCACCAGCGTGCCGACCCAGATGGCGCTGGCGGATTATCTGCTGCACGGTGGCTACGATACCCATCTGCGGCGGCTGCGGCGCCTGCTGGCCCAGCGCCAAAGCGCGATGCGTCAGGCGATTGCCCATCATTTCCCGCCGACGGTGAAGGTCAGCCAGCCCGACGGCGGTTACTTCCTGTGGCTGGAGCTGGATCCGGCGCTGTCGTCGATGGAACTGTACCGGCGGGCCCTTTCCCGGGGCATCAGCATCGCGCCGGGGCGCATGTTCACCACCGGCGACCATTTCAACCACTGCTTCCGCCTCAACGCCTCTTTTGAATGGAACGACCGCTTTGAAGAGGCGATCAAAACCTTAGCCAAACTTATCCGGGGGCTGGCGGCGGCAGGCTGAACCGCGTTTTGCGCGGCGCTTCGCCCCAGAAAAATTCATAATGCTTTTTTCGGCAATGGAATGCCGGTTTCGTTGTTAGACAGCCCTCCAGCCGCCCATTACTCTGCGATAAATTTTGTCACATTTTTATCAACGGGAAGACGAGGGGCTGTGGGTGAGCAGAATAAAAAATAGGTTAAACAAACTGTTGCGATATCGGCTGACGCCGCTGGCGTTGGTCTGCGCGCTGGGGCTGAGCGCCGGCGCGCAGGCGGAAACGCTGGGCGAAGGCATCACGCCGGCCAGCGACGCCGCTCAGGTACCGGCCGCCGCCAAGCTGCGCAAAGACACCGTGGTGGCAGGCATCTCAGAGCCGCAGGGGATTTTCAACCCGTATCTGTTCACCAACGGCTGGGACGAGAACGTGACCGACGTGATCTTCAGCCGCCTGATCGGCCTGGACAGCCAGGGCAAGCCGGAAGGGCGATTGGCGGAGTCCTGGCAGGTCAGCCCCGATAATCTGACCTACACCATCAAGCTGCGGCCGAATCTGGTCTACAGCGACGGCTCGCCGCTGAAGGCCGACGATATCGCCTTTACCCTGACGCTGCTGCACGATCCGGCCTATGACGGCGACACCGACATTACGCCGGCGCACATCCAGGGTGGCGCCGAGTATAAAAACGGCACCGCCGCCGGCATCAGCGGCCTGAAGGTGATCGACGATCGCACCATTCAGATCGTCACCACCCAACCGGGCGCGACTACGCTGCAGCTGATCGGCGGCCCGGTGCTGTCGCGGGCTTACTACGGCAAAGACTATCAGCGCGGCAAGCTTGACGGCGTACGCGCCTTCAACGGCAAGCCGCTCGGCAACGGCCCCTATATTTACGACAAGTACGTGCCGGGGCAGGAGATCCGCTTCCACGCCAACCCGAACTTCTACCTCGGTGCGCCGCCGATGGCGCGCTTTATCTACCGCGTCACCAACCCGGCCACCAACTTCCAGCTGTTCCAGACCGGTGAGACCGACTACGACGCTTTTACCGCCAAGCCGGACGATATCGAACAGCTCAAACTGCTCGGCTTCGCCAATATCAACCTTTACAGCTCAAGCGATTACAGCCGCATCGACTTCAACCTCAGACGTCCGGCGCTGCAGGACAAACGGGTGCGTCAGGCGCTGATCTACGGCCTGGATCGGCAAAGGCTGATCGCCGTGGTGTACCAGGGTTACGGCAAGGTCGCCAACCAACCGATCTCGCCGATCTCTTGGGCTTATGACGCGAACGGCATCAATCCCTACGCTTACGATCTCGACAAGGCCGGGAAGCTGTTGGACGAGGCCGGTTGGCGAGTGGGCGCGGACGGCATTCGGCAAAAAGACGGTAAAAAGCTGGAGCTGACGCTACTGGTGACCAAAAAGCTGATCAACGATGCACTGGTGCCGATCGCCAAGGATAACTATCGCCGACTCGGCGTGGTGCTCAAGCCACAGGTACTGGATTTCAATGCGCTGCTGGCGCAACGCAAGGCGAGCAATTACGACCTGGCGTCCCTCAGCACCAGTACGCTGAACGATCCGCACGATGGCGTGCGCGATTTCATCAGCAGCGAGAGCGAAACCGGTTATCACAACCCGCAGGTAGACGCGCTGATCGCCAGGGCCAACGCCACGCTGGATATCGCGCAGCGCAAGCCGCTGTACCACCAGCTGTATCAAGCGCTGGCGGACGATCCGCCGGTGATCCTGCTCGGCAACCGCGAGATTTTGAGCGCCAGCAGCGCGCGCGTCACCGGCTTTAAACCGGATATCTACAACGGCTTGGTCGGCAGCCTGCCGAACGTCAAACCGGCGCCGTAACGCCCTGACGCCGCCGCGCCACTCCGGGCGGCGGCGATGGAAATCGCGATGAGAAATTTTATCCTGCGCCGTCTGTTGCAGACTATCCCGATGCTGCTGTTGGCTTCCTTGCTGATTTTTTGCATCTTCGCCTTGGCGCCCGGCGACTTTATCGACGGCAACATCAACCTGACCGCGCAACGCGCTGCCGAGCTGCGGGCGCTGTACGGGTTGGATCAGCCGTTGTTCAGCCGCTACCTGCACTGGCTCGGCCGGCTGCTGCAGGGCGATCTCGGTTTTTCGCTGCAGTATCAGATCCCGGTCAGCACGCTGCTTAACCAATACATCTGGAACTCGTTCCTGCTGGCGGCGGTGGCGATGGTGCTGTATTGGGGCATTGCGCTGGCGGTGGGGGTGATCTCGGCGATGAAACCCTATTCGCTGTTCGATCATCTGATCACCGTGGCGGTGTTCGCCGCCATGTCGTTTCCGACGTTCTTTCTGTGTCTGCTGCTGATCAAATGGTTCGCCGTCGATCTGCACTGGTTACCGGCGGGCGGCATGCTGCGCACCGGCAGCGAGGCGAGCGGGCTGGCCTGGGCGCTGGAAGTGGCGGCGCATCTGCTGCTGCCGGTGCTGGCGCTGGTGATGTTGCAGGCCGGCAGCCTGACGCGCTATTTCCGCGCCAGCATGCTGGACGTGATCCGCATGGACTATATCCGCACCGCGCGCGCCAAGGGGCTCAGGGAGAAAACGGTGATCCTCAAACACGCGCTGCGCAATGCGCTGCTGCCGATCGTCACCCTGCTGGGGTTCGAGCTGCCGGGATTGTTCTCCGGCGCGCTGATCACCGAAAAAATCTTCAATTGGCCGGGCGCCGGGCATATCCATATCGATTCGCTGGCGGCGCGTGATTACCCGGTACTGATGGGGTTCACGCTGTTTCTGGCGGCCCTGACCATCCTCGGCAATCTGCTGGCGGACATTCTGTACGCCTACGCCGATCCGCGCATTCGCTTGAGGTAACGCTATGTTGGCCACGTTGTTTTTCGGTCGCCGTCGCCGCTGGCGCCAGGCGCAGTTGCCGGCGCTGGCGCAACTGTCGCCGCCGCCCGCCGCGCAGGCCTGGCGACGGCTGCGCCGCCACCGGCCGGCGATGATGTCGCTGGCATTGCTGGCGCTGTTGGCGCTGCTGTGCCTGATTGGGCCGTCGCTGTCGCCGTGGCGCGACGACGCCGGCGATGTGCTGAATATCAATCAGGCACCGAGCGGCGCGCACTGGTTGGGCACCGACTTTCTCGGCCGCGATATCTGCACCCGGCTGCTGCTGGCGGGGCGGATATCGCTGACCATCGGCCTGGTGTCGATGCTGCTGTCGGTGACGCTGGGCTATGTGCTGGGTGCGCTTGCCGGTTATCTGGGCGGCGTGGCGGATCGGCTGATCATGCGCTTCGCCGATCTGCTGATGACCATTCCCGGCCTGCCGCTGCTGATCATCATGGGGGCGATGCTGACCGAGCTCGATGTCTCGCCGGACTACCGCATCTACATGGTGATGATCATGCTGAGCCTGCTGGGCTGGCCGTCGCTGGCGCGGCTGGTGCGCGGCCAGATCCTGTCGCTGCGCGAGCGGGATTTCATGCTGGCCACCGAGGTGCTGGGGCTCTCCACCCGTCGGCGTCTTTTCGGCCATCTGCTGCCCAACACCGTGCCGATTTTGGTGGTGGTGGCCACCATGGCGGTGGCTAACGCCATCCTCAGCGAATCGGCGTTGAGCTACCTCGGGCTGGGCGTGGTGCCGCCGACGCCATCGTGGGGCAACATGATGGATGCCGCCAACAGCCTGATCGACTTTCAGCGCCGCCCCTGGCTGTGGATGCCGCCGGGGCTGGCGATTTTCGTCACCGTGGTGGCGATCAATATCTTGGGCGACGGCCTGCGGGACGCGCTCGATCCGAAAATGAACGGGGTAACACGATGAGTCAACCGCTGGTGGCGTTCGATCGACTGTCGGTGTCGTTTCAGGGAGAGCAAGGGCCGGTGCGGGCGGTGCAGCAGGTCAGCCTGGAACTGCTGGCCGGGCAAACGCTGGGGATCGTCGGCGAGTCGGGCTGCGGCAAAAGCGTGACCGCCATGGCGCTGATGGGGCTGTTGCCGCAGCCGCTCGCGCAGGTAGACGGCGGTGAAATTCGCTTTGAAGGGCAGAACCTGCTGTCGCTGCGGGCATCAAAGATGGCCGATCTGCGCGGCAACCGGCTGGCGATGATCTTTCAGGAACCGATGAGCGCGCTCAATCCGGTGTTGACCCTCGGCGAACAGTTGGTGGAGCCGCTGATTCGCCACCTGGCCCTGTCGCCGAAAGCGGCCTGGGGTCAGGCGGTGCAACGGCTGGCGGAAGTGGGGTTGGCGCGTGCGGAGGCGCTGATGCGCTGCTACCCGCATCAACTGTCTGGTGGCATGCTGCAGCGTGTGATGATCGCCATGGCGATCGGATGCCGTCCGGCGCTGCTGATCGCCGATGAGCCGACCACGGCGCTCGACGTCACGGTACAGGCGCAGATCCTGGCGTTGCTGCGCGAGCAGAGCCGGCGACACAACATGGCGATGATTTTGATCACCCACGATCTTGGAGTGATCGCCCAGATGGCGGATCGGTTGGCGGTGATGTACGCCGGGCGCGTCGTCGAGCAGGGCACGACGCGGGAAGTGTTGGCCGAGCCGCGGCATCCTTATACTCAGGGGCTGATCGCCTCGCGGCCGGTGCCGGGCCAGCGGCTCCGCCGCCTGTATTCCATTCCCGGCCAGGTGCCGGATCTGGCGCGCTTGCCTGAACACTGTGCGTTTGCCGAGCGTTGTGCGCAGGCCTCCGCTCGCTGCCGCGATGGCATCCCGCCGCTGTACGGCACACCACAGCGCCAGTCCGCCTGTTTCCTCAACGCCGGAGGGCGCCCCCATGTCGACTGAACCTCTGGTGGAAGTGAAAGGATTAAAGAAATATTTCCCGCTGCGCGATGGGCTGTTCGGGCGAACCACCGGCCAGCTGAAGGCGGTGGACGACGTCAGCTTCAGCATTCGCAAGGGCCGCATTTTCGGGCTGGTGGGCGAGTCCGGCAGCGGCAAAACCACCGTCGGCCGCACGCTGCTTGGCCTGCACGACAAAACCGCCGGTGAGGTGATGTTCAAAGGGCAGGCGTTGGATAGCCTGAGCAAAGAGGCGTTGCGCGCCCTGCGGCCGAAAATGCAGCTGGTGTTTCAGGATCCGTACAGCTCGCTGAATCCGCGTCTGCGCGTGGGCGACGCCATCGGCGAAGCGCTGTTGCAGCACGGCCTGGCGAGCAAGGCGGAACTGCGCGAGCGGGTGCTCGATACCCTGTCGATCTGCGGGCTGTCTCCACAGCATTACGGGCGGTTTCCGCATGAGTTTTCCGGCGGCCAGCGCCAGCGTATCGGCATCGCGCGCGCGCTGATCCTGCAGCCGGAGTTTATCGTCGCCGACGAACCGATATCGGCGCTCGACGTGTCGATTCAGGCGCAGATCATCAATCTGTTTTCCGATTTGCAGGAACGGCAGGGGGTGACGCTGCTGTTTATTTCGCACGATCTCGGCGTGGTAGAGCATCTGTGTCAGGACGTGGCGGTGATGTACCTGGGGCAAATCGTCGAGAGCGCCGACCGCGATGCGTTATTTCGCCGGCCGCTGCATCCCTACACGCAGGCCTTGCTGGCGGCGGTGCCGACGCTGGATGCGTATCGCTTGCCGCCGCGGGCGGCAAGCGGCGAACCGCCGAATCCCGCCAACCCGCCGCACGGCTGCCGTTTCCATCCTCGCTGCCCGCTGGCCACGGTGCAGTGCCGCGAACAGGCGCCGCACCTGCGCAGCGTGGCGCCCGGTCATCAGGTGGCGTGCCACGTGGTCGGCTAGCGTCAGGACAGGTAATGCTTCAACGCGCGTCCGGCCTGATGGATCGCCGAATGCACCGCCGGGACGTGGGCGAGCGGATTCAACAGGCCGTAGTCGTGGATCAGCCCGTTATAGCGGGTGGCGGTGACCTCGACGCCGGCGGCATCGAGCAGACGCGCGTAGGCTTCGCCCTCATCGCGCAGCACGTCCAGCTCGGCGGTTTGCACCAGCGCCGGCGGCAAACCCCGCAGCTGTTCCGGCGTGGCGTTGAGCGGCGAAGCGTAGATGTCTTTGCGCTGCGCCTTATCGGGCGCGTAGCTGTCCCAAAACCACTTCATCATGTTGCGGGTCAGGAAATGGCCTTCGGCGAACTGATGATAGGAGTCGGTATCAAACTGGGCGCGGGTGACGGGCCACAGCAGGATCTGGCAACGCAGCACCGGTATGCCTTTCTCTTTGGCCATCAGGCTGACCACCGCCGCCATATTGCCGCCGGCGCTGTTGCCGACCACTGCCAGCCGTGAACCATCGACGTTGATCTTCTCGCCGTACTCGGCCACCCATTCGGTGGCGGCGTAAGCCAGATTGATCGCCTCAGGGTAGCGCACCTCCGGTGAGCGGGGATAGTTGACGAACACCGCCGCCGCGCCTGAACTGTGCACCAGATCGCGCACCAACCGTTCATGGGTGGGAAAATCGCCCAGCACCCAGCCACCGCCGTGGAAGAACATGAATACCGGCAGCGCCTCTTTGACCCTGGCCGGCCGCACCAGCTGCAGCAGAATATCCTGACCTTCTACGTGAATGCTCTTCTCGCTGATCTCGACCTCGCGCAGCGGCACCTCGACGCTGCGTTGCGCGTCCTCCAAAACCCGGCGCGCTTCTTTGGGCTTCATCTGCTCCATGGGTTTACCGCCGCCGGCATTCAGCGCGTCGAGAAACGCGCGGATGTCGTGCTGGGCGTGCGGCTGGCTGAGATCGACGGTTTTCTTGGACATGGTAACTCCTTGTGCGCAGAAGAGAAGGGGCGGTCAGGATCACAGTGTAGTCGCTGGCGCACAAAGCAGGAGCCGCGGTTAGCGCGGTCCTTTTTCGAGAGCATGGCGGGGGAGATCTCTGCGTCGCTGCCGCGTTGCACCTTTCTGGCGCACCGCTGCACCCGATAGGGGCAAAAAGTGTGATAGCGAGCAAATGGAGTGAAATTTTTTTTGCGAGCCCGATCAGAAATCCTGAAGTTTTTCGTAATTGAATAGGATTTCGCGCGCAATGATGATTTTAGGCCTTATTTTTTAATTTATGCATTACCAATGCATAGAAAATGAATAAATATTCATTATAAGCCGTTGTTTTAACGAAAAAAATGGCAAAATCCGGCAAAAATCCCGTTTTGGCACGATAGCTGCTCTACACTCTTTATCAAACGACATGTATTTTAACTGCTCGTTAACATTTACTTCCCGCTCAGGGACCGGATATACGCCATAAATAGTGAAAAACCGATTTTATGTAACAGATTTGTTTCTAAATCAGCGGTAAGGGACAGCATTTTCTCCGCCGCAAAAGTCGGTTTTGAACAACGGTTTTTTTGCATTGTGGCGGCCTAACCGGGCTTGAACGGCCCTTACAGTCAAAATTCAGCCTTTGCTGAGATTATGAGGTCACTATGGAACAGCCAATCGCAGTTACCCGCCAGTCTTTCGATGACTGGATGGTCCCGGTTTATGCCCCTGCCGATTTTATTCTGGTGCGGGGAGAAGGCTCGCAGGTGTGGGATCAGCAGGGTAAGTCTTACATCGATTTCGCCGGCGGCATCGCGGTTAACGCGTTGGGGCATGCGCACCCGGCGGTCAAGGCGGCGCTGGTGGAGCAGGCGGGCAAACTGTGGCATCTGGGCAATGGCTATACCAACGAACCGGTGCTGCGCCTGGCTAAAAAGCTGATCGACGCCACCTTCGCCGACAAGGTGTTCTTCTGTAACTCGGGCGCTGAAGCCAACGAAGCGGCGCTGAAACTGGCGCGCAAACATGCGCACGACCAGCACGGCGCCGGTAAAGATCAGATTGTGGCGTTCAACAACGCGTTCCACGGCCGCACGCTGTTTACCGTGTCCGCCGGCGGCCAGCCAAAATATTCGCAGGATTTTGCGCCGCTGCCGGGCGGGATCACCCATACGCCGTATAACGATCTGGCCGCGGCGGCCGAGCTTATCAACGATCGCACCTGTGCGGTGATCGTCGAGCCGATCCAGGGCGAAGGCGGCGTGCTGCCGGCGGAAGCCAGTTTCCTGCAGGGGCTGCGTGAGCTGTGCGATCGTCATAATGCGCTGCTGATCTTCGATGAAGTGCAAACCGGCGTCGGCCGCACCGGCCATCTGTATGCCTACATGCAGTACGGCGTGGTGCCGGACGTGCTGACCACCGCCAAAGCGCTGGGCGGCGGCTTCCCTATCGGTGCCATGCTGACCACCGATGCGCTGGCGAAAACGCTGGGCGTCGGCACCCATGGCACTACCTACGGCGGCAACCCACTGGCGACGGCGGTGGCGGGGGAAGTGTTCTCCATCATCAACACCCCGGAAGTGCTGGAAGGCGTCAAACAGCGTCACCAGTGGTTTATCGACGGATTGAACGACATCAACCGCCAGTACCCGATCTTCGCCGAGATCCGCGGCGGCGGTTTGCTGATCGGCTGCCAATTGACGAAAGACTATGCCGGCAAAGCGAAGCAGATCACCCAACTGGCGAACGAAGAAGGCGTTATCGCGCTGATCGCCGGTCCGGACGTGGTGCGTTTCACGCCGTCGCTGATCATCCCTGAGCAGGATGTGAAAGAGGGGCTGGCGCGATTCGCGCGCGCCGTGGCGCGCATTTGCAGCTAATCAGCGGGCTGCGCCTTCACCGGCGCAGCCTGATTCAGAAGAGGTTCGCATTATGATGATTATTCGCCCTATAGAGCGTCGCGATCTGGCGGATTTATTGACGCTGGCCGGTAAATCCGGCATCGGTCTCACTTCACTGCCGCAAAATGAAGATACCCTGTCGGCACGCATTGAGCGGGCGTTAAAAACCTGGCAAGGCGAACTTCCGCAAAGTGACCAGTGTTATTTGTTCGTGTTGGAAGACAGCGAGCGCCGTCAGGTGGTCGGGGTCTGCGCGATCGAAGTGGCCGTCGGCCTGGCGGAACCCTGGTACAGTTTCCGCGTCGGCACGCAGGTGCACGCTTCCAAACAGCTGAACGTCTATAAATCGGTGCCGACGCTGTTCCTCAGCAACGACCACACCGGCCATTCGGAGCTGTGCACGCTGTTCCTCGATCCGGATTATCGTCACGGCGAGAACGGCAAGCTGCTGTCGAAAGTGCGTTTCCTGTTTATTGCCGCGTTCCGTGAGCGTTTCTCCCGGCGCCTGATCGCCGAGATGCGCGGTTTCTCCGATGAAAACGGCCGATCGCCGTTCTGGGAGAGCGTCGGGCGTCATTTCTTCTCCATCGAGTTCGCCAAGGCGGACTACCTGAGCGGCACCGGGCAAAAGGCGTTTATCGCCGAGCTGATGCCGAAACACCCGCTATATGTCGATTTCCTGGCCGAAGACGCGCAGAAAGTGATCGGCGAGGTGCATCCGCAAACCCTGCCGGCGCGCCGGTTGCTTGAGGCGGAAGGCCTGAGCTATCAGGGCTACGTCGATATTTTCGACGGCGGCCCGACGCTGGAAGCCGAGATCGACCACATCCGCGCGGTGAAGCAGAGCCGCCTGGTGAAAGTGGTACTGGATGACACGCCGATGTGCGCCGATGCGCCGGTGCATCTGGTGGCCAACGACAACTATCAGCACTACCGCGCACTGTTGGTCAATGCCGAACTGTATGATGACCGCCTGCATCTCAATGCCGCCACCGCTGCGGCGCTGGGCGTCGAGCAGGGCAGCCCGGTGCGGGTGCTCCCCCTTATTGCACAGGAGAAAGCATGATGTCCCATCCTGCACTGTTGATTAACGGCGTCTGGCGGCAAGGCCGCGGCGCCGAGTTCGGCAAGGCCGATCCGGTTGGTAACCAGCCGCTGTGGCGCGCTAACGCCGCCGATACCGACGACGTCGCCGCCGCCTGCGAGGCCGCACGCGCCGCGTTCCCGGCCTGGGCACGTACGCCGTTCGAGCAGCGCGAACAGCTGGTAAAACGCTTCGCCGCTTTGCTGGAAGAACACAAGCAGTCGCTGGCGGAAAACATCAGCCGCGAAACCGGCAAACCGCGCTGGGAAACGCTGACCGAAATTCAGGCGATGATCGGCAAGGTGGGTATTTCGCTGCAGGCCTATCAGACGCGTACCGGCTTTAGCCAGACGGCGATGGCCGACGGCGCTTCGGTGCTGCGCCATCGCCCGCACGGCGTGCTGGCGGTGTTCGGGCCTTACAACTTCCCTGGCCACCTGCCGAACGGCCATATCGTGCCGGCGCTGTTGGCCGGTAACTGCGTGGTATTCAAACCGAGCGAGCTGACGCCGCTGACCGCCGAGGAGACCCTGAAGCTGTGGCTGCAGGCCGGCCTGCCGGACGGGGTGATCAATCTGGTGCAAGGCGGCCGCGAAACCGGCGAAGCGCTGGCGGCCAGTGCGGATATCGATGGCCTGCTGTTCACCGGCAGCGCCGGCACCGGCTATCACCTGCATCGCCAATTGGCCGGGCAGCCGGAAAAGATCCTGGCGCTGGAGATGGGCGGCAACAATGCGCTGATCGTCGACGGTTTCGACGATCGCGATGCGGCGGTCAACCTGGCTATCCAATCGGCGTTTATCTCCGCTGGCCAACGCTGCACCTGTTCGCGTCGCATTCTGGTGAAGCAGGGGGCGGAAGGCGATGCCTTTATCGCGCGTCTGGTCCAGGTGGCGGGTGAACTGCGGGTCGGCCGCTGGGATGCCGAACCGCAGCCGTTCATGGGCGGGGTGGTGTCGGCAGCCGCGGCGGAAAACATGCTGAAAGCGCAGCAGCACTTGCTGGCGCTGGGCGGCAAGTCACTGCTGACCCTGCGCCTGCTGGAGCCGGGCAGCTCGCTGCTCAGCCCGGGCATCGTCGATCTGACCGGCGTGGCCGGCGTACCGGACGAAGAGTACTTCGGGCCGTTGACCACCATCGTGCGTTACCGCGATTTCGACGAGGCGCTGCAGCTGGCCAACCGGACGCGCTACGGCCTGTCGGTGGGGCTGGTATCGCCGCAGCGCGAGCTGTTCGAGCGACTGCTGCTGGAAGCGCGCGCCGGCATCGTCAACTGGAATAAGCCGCTGACCGGGGCGTCCAGCGCGGCGCCGTTTGGTGGCGTGGGCGCCTCCGGCAACCATCGCCCAAGCGCCTTCTATGCGGCGGACTATTGCGCCTGGCCGATGGCGTCGCTGGAAAGCGAAAGCCTGTCGCTGCCGGCGACGCTCTCGCCGGGCTTGTCGTTCCGTTAATCGTCTGCGGCGGCGCGATGGCGCCGCCGCACGCTATCCCCAGGGGATGAACATGTCAGGATATGAAGTCAATTTCGACGGTTTGGTGGGGCTGACGCACCACTATGCCGGGCTGTCGTTCGGCAACGAGGCGTCGACGCAGCATCAAAACAGCGTATCGAACCCGAAGCTGGCGGCGAAACAAGGCTTGCTGAAAATGAAGGCGCTGGCCGATCTCGGTTTCCAGCAAGGGGTATTGCCGCCGCAGGAACGGCCGCATTTGCCGATGCTGCGTCGCCTGGGCTTCAGCGGCAGCGATGAGGCGGTGCTGGCACAGGCGATGCGTCAGTCGCCGCGCCTGCTGTCGGCGCTCAGCTCGGCGTCGTGCATGTGGACCGCCAATGCGGCCACCGTGTCGCCCTCGGCGGACAGCGCCGACGGCAAGGTGCATTTCACCGCCGCCAACCTGAATAACAAATTCCACCGCGCCATTGAAGCGGAAACCACCACCGCCGTATTGCGGGCGATGTTCAGCGACGATCGGCATTTCGCCCACCACGAGGCGCTGCCGCAGGTGGCGTTGTTCGGTGACGAAGGGGCGGCCAACCACAACCGTTTGGGCGGCGACTACGCCAGGCGCAGCGTGCAGGTGTTTGTCTACGGTCGGCAGGAGTTCGGCGGCGAAACGGCACCGGCGCGTTATCCGGCGCGCCAGACGCGCGAAGCCGGCGAGGCGATCGCTCGCCTGCACCAGTTGGACGAGCAGCATACGGTCTTTGTGCAGCAAAACCCGGCGGTGATCGATCAGGGCGTGTTCCATAACGACGTGATTGCGGTCAGCAACCAGAACGTGCTGTTCCACCATCAGCAGGCGTTTTACCGCCAGCAACAGGCGCTGGATGAAGTGCGCCGCAAGATGGCGACGCTGGACAGCGAGCTGGTGGCGATAGAAGTGCCGACGGAGCGCGTCTCGGTGGCGGACGCGGTGGCGACCTACCTGTTCAACAGCCAAATTCTTACCAAGCCGAACGGCAAGATGATGATCGTGGTGCCGGAAGAGTCGCGCCAGCACGCCGGCGTGTGGCGTTATCTGAACGACATGGTCGGCAGCGGTGGCCCGATCGATGAAATCCGCGTGTTTGACCTGCGCGAAAGCATGCGCAACGGCGGCGGCCCGGCCTGCCTGCGGCTGCGGGTGGCGCTTAACGAGCAGGAGCTGCGGGCGGTGAATCCGCGCGTGATGATGAACGATCGGCTGTTCACAACGTTGAACGAGTGGGTCGATCGCCATTACCGCGATCGCCTGACGCAGGATGACCTGGCCGATCCGCTGCTGCTGCGCGAAGGGCGCGAGGCGCTGGATTCGCTGACGTCGATCCTCGGACTTGGTTCCATCTATCCATTCCAACGCTAAGGGAGGCGGCATGATCGATCTACTGCCCCTGACGCTGGAAGGGAACGAACCTGTCGAATGGCAGGGTGAAACGCCATTGCTGCGCTGGCGCTGGCAGGGGGAAGGGGTGCTGGAGCTCACGCCGCGGCAGCCTTACCGCCAGGCGATGGTGATGTCGGCGGGCGTGCACGGCAACGAAACCGCGCCGATCGAACTGCTCAATCAGTTGGTCGGTGATCTGCTGGCCGGCCGGTTGCCGCTGAGGGTGCGGCTGTTGGTGGTGCTGGGCAACCCGGCGGCGATGCGGGCCGGCAAGCGTTATCTGCACAGCGATATGAACCGCATGTTCGGCGGCCGCTACCGCAACTTCGCCGCCAGCGGCGAAACCGTGCGCGCGCAGCAGCTGGAGCGTGCGCTTGCCGCCTTTTTCGATGGGGAACAGGCGGCGCGCTTCCATTACGATTTGCACACCGCCATCCGTGAATCGCGGTTGCCACGCTTCGGCATTTTGCCCTTCCAGAAACGCCCGTACAGTGAGCCGATGTTAAAGCTGTTGGATGCCGCCGATTTGGATGCGCTGGTGGTGCACAGCGCACCGGGCGGGACTTTTAGCCATTACTCCAGTGAACATCTCAATGCGGCGAGCTGTACGCTCGAGCTGGGCAAAGCGCGGCCGTTCGGCAGCAACGATCTGCAGCAGTTCGCCGCCATCGATCGCGCTCTGCGGGCGGCGGTCAGCGAGGGGGCATTGCCGGCGCGTGCGGGCGACGAGATTCGAGTTTTCCGCGTGATGCACTCGTTGATCAAGCACAGCGAAGATTTCAAGCTGTACCTGGATGATGACACGGCCAATTTTACCGAACTGAAGCCGGGCATGTTGCTGTGCGAGCAGCCTCAGGAGGACTATCGCGTTGGCCCAGAGGGGGCGTGGATACTGTTCCCTAACCCCAATGTGGCGCTGGGCCTGCGCGCCGGTATGTTGTTGAACGAGGTTTCCCGCTCTACGCTGTATTGATTTATCCACGGCGGCGCCGTCAGCGCGCCGCCGTTATTCCCTTCATTATTTTACTCTGCTATTTCCCGCTATTTTAATTGCAGTAAGGCGAATTTTATTCGTTCCGAAGATATTCATTTATGCGAATGAATAAAAGGCAGCGTCAGATGATTAGCTGAAGGCCTTAATTGCCTGGTGAGTTTGTTAAGATAAAAATGTGAAATAAGTAACGTTTTTAATAACCATGCTAATTTTGTTGTTACTTTTGAATCGCGCAGAAAGCACGCAAAACGAAACCCAAATGCACTATTTTGGTGCGATGCACCATTTTGGTTATAACTTATGTGATAAAATATTCTTATATTCAATGGGTTGGGTGATTTCTTTTTTGTAATATTTGGTTACAAATAAACATGCTTTCTCCTCGTTGTTTCATGAACTTTTTGATTTTAAGTTTTGATTCATGATGCTAATGTCACATCACCCCCGCATTAGGGGAGCTCATAAAATACCAAAAGATAAAATCACAGCCCAAATTATAAATTGGGCGTGACGGGCAGGGTTCTAATTATAATATCTAGGAAAATAAATGATGAAACGCAGTGTATTAGCCTTAGCTGTCGCCCTCGGGGCGATCACCTCCTTCGCCAACGCGGCTGAAATCTACAATAAGGATGGCAATAAACTCGACCTGTACGGCCGTGTTAACGCCAAGCATTATTTCAGCGACAGTAAATCCAACGACGGCGATATGACCTATGTTCGTCTGGGCTTCAAAGGCGAAACGCAAATCAATGACCAGTTGACCGGTTACGGCCAGTGGGAATATAACGTCCAGGCCAATCACGACGAAGCGCAGGGCACCGCCGGCACCAAAACGCGTCTGGGCTTCGCGGGGCTGAAGTTCGGCAACTACGGTTCTTTCGACTACGGCCGTAACTACGGTGTGGTCTATGATGCCGAGGCTTACACCGACATGCTGCCGGAGTTCGGCGGCGACTCCTACAGCTATACCGATAACTTTATGACCGCCCGTTCCAACGGTTTGGCCACCTACCGTAACCGTGATTTCTTCGGCTTGGTGGAAGGCCTGAACCTGGCGGTGCAGTACCAGGGTAAAAACGACGGCGACGGCCGCAGCGTGACCAAGCAAAACGGCGACGGTTACGGCCTGTCTCTGGACTACCAGGACATCGGCGGTTCCGGCATCGGCGTAGCGGCGGCGTTCTCTGACTCCAACCGCACCAGCAAGCAGAAAGAGCTGCAGTATGGTAAGGGCGACAGCGCCACTGCCTGGACCACCGCGGTGAAATACGACGCCAACCAGGTTTACCTGGCTGCGATGTATGCCGAAACCCGTAACATGACGCCGATCAGCGTCAATGGCACTTCCGGCTTCGCCAATAAAACGCAAAACTTCGAAGTTGTGGCCCAGTATCAATTCGAGAACGGCCTGCGTCCTTCCGTGGCCTACGTGCAGTCCAAAGGCAAGGATATCGAAGGGATCGGTGATGCCGACCTGGTGAAATACGTGGAAGTGGGGGCGACTTACTACTTCAACAAAAATATGTACACCTACGTCGATTATCAAATCAACCAGCTGAGCGACGATAACAAACTGAAACTGGCCAACGATGATATCGTTGCCGTCAGCTTGACGTATCGCTTCTAAGCGGCAATTTCATTACCTTCATCCTGTGTCGGGATTGGTAATCAGGCAGGGCGTAAGCCCTGCCTTAGCTTGCTGACAAAGGAGGGAAAGCGTGTTTTTTCCTTCTTTGTGGTGAGCCGCCGAAAATCAATGAATTGATTTTTCTTTTTTAAATGTTCTCTTCGCTAAACCTGGCAATGCCATCAGGTTTGTCATTAACCTCAGGCAGGACGCAGGTCCCGCCTTTGTTTTATCGGGATCTCAGCTTTTGGGCGCCAACCCGACCAGCTCAATGGCGGAACGCAGCGCGGCGAAACGTTGCTGATCCTGCTCACGCTCTATTTCGTTCACCAGCTGTGAAAGAATATTGCCACCGGATACTTTTTTATGGTTTTGGATTAACTGCAACACTGCGTCGCCTAACGCCAGGCTGACGTCGCGCAGCAGAGTTTCATATTGCTCGTTGGAATGAGCCGATGCTGGCATGACCTTTCTCTGCCTCTCTCTTCTTCGGGAGACGCAATTTAGCAAAACAGCGGCCTTATGCCTCGGAGGAAGACGAAGTTTCCGAGGAAATCAGAAATTCCTCAGCATCGCGCGGGGAGGGAATTAAAAATCCGAATATTCGCTGGCTGGCAACCAGAAACCGTCGATAAACTCTTCCATGGGATAACAGCCGGCGTGTCGCAAGTTCTGTTCCTTCATCGCGACCAGGCATTGCGGCTCGTCACGCAATATGTCGACCACCATTTCACTGCAGCCACCATCCAGATAACAGACAAACATCACCAATGCGTACATCGTTGCACGCCTCCTTCGTCGAGTTGCCTTGTCTGCAACAGTGTAGGTAAAAAAGCGCGATTTTTCAGCATCATTGCACGATTAATCACCGTTGAAACGCCGCGGACGACACTTTCGGAATACTCTAACCGTTTCTGACGCCGTGAGCGGATGGCATATCCTTTTGTCGATGCTAAGCTTAACAAGCCTTACTTAAACGCATTAGTGCAACCATCAAAAGGAGTGAATATGGGCTTGTTTAACTTCGTCAAAGAAGCGGGAGAAAAACTGTGGGACACAGTCACCGGCAATGCCTCCGCCGAAGATCAAGGCGCCAAACTCAAGGAGCATCTCGATAAGAGCGGCTTGCCGGGCACCGACAAAGTCGAGGTGCAGGTGATCGATGGTAAAGCCGTAGTGACCGGCGACGCCGTCAGCCAGGAGTTAAAAGAGAAGATTCTGGTGGCGATTGGCAACGTGGCGGGTATCAGCGGCGTGGAAGACAAGGTGGCGGTGGCGCAATCCGATGCCGAGAGCCGCTTCTATACCGTGAAGAAGGGCGATACGCTGAGCGCGATCTCTAAAGAGATGTACGGCAACGCCAATCTGTACAACAAGATTTTCGAAGCCAACAAGCCGATGCTGTCGAGCCCGGACAAGATTTATCCGGGGCAGGTGTTGCGTATCCCGCAATAACGCGTTGGCCTGCCATAGCCCGGTTACGTACCGGGCTTTTTTTTTGTCCTCTGTAATAGGCGTCTCTTATTTCCCTGCGCTCCCTATGCCAGTTACATCTCCCCTGTGTCCCTGCTCGCTCGCCGGCAGGGGCGGTGTTGACCCTGATAGGGAAAATTGATAGCGTCATCCCCCGGTTGAGGCCGGAACGACCCAGGCGGCAACGTTGGCGCCTTATTCTGAGGGGATGTTTTGCCCCGTCAAACAGCAATGCAGCAGTTGAACGAGTGAAAACCGATTTAGTGAAACAACAGCGTAACGCCTCAACGGATAAAAATTATCGAGAAACCTTGGGTGATGCGCAATTTGCGATCGTCGTGTTGGCGGTGGCGTCCTGCTCACTGATTATCTTTACGCTGGCGGTCACGCTGTGGGTGACCTGACGCGATTAACTAGGGGAGATAAAATGGAGCCTAATCTCCATGATGAAACCAAACTGCTGGCGATCATCGGCCTGTTGGTGTCCGTGCTGCTGGTGGTATCAATTCTCTTTGGCGTGACCTATTTCTCCGATCTCAGGCACGCGCACGACGATATAGACATCAAGAGCTGCTATATCAAAGCGTCCTGATCCGCGCGAACGCGCCTGAGCGTCGCCGCTCTGTCGGGGAACTGTCCTGTGTTAAGCTTGGGCGGTTACCCTTGGCCAATCGGCGCCATTCAGGAGGTCTTTGCGATGAGTCAGTCACGCCCTACGCTCTCTTCACCTTCACGCGAGTGCCCTGTCGTTGACGGCGTGCGCCAGATACAACGTATTGCCGTGCGTAACGCCGAAGTGGGAGGCATTCCGATCAACCGTGCGTTGCCAACTCGGGAGCGGCGCACCGTTGGCGCCTGGTGTTTTCTCGATCACGCCGGGCCGACGGTATTCAACGGCGCCTCGCCCGGCATGGATGTGGGGCCGCATCCGCACATCGGGCTGCAAACGTTCACCTGGATGATAGAGGGGGAGGTGCTGCACCGAGACAGCCTCGGCAGTGAGCAGGTGATTCGCCCGGGTCAGGTTAACCTGATGACCGCAGGGCACGGCATTGCGCATACGGAACAGTCGGTGGGTGAGCAACGGCGATTGCATGCTGCGCAATTATGGATCGCGCTGCCGGCCGAACATGCCAATATGGCGCCACGCTTCGATCATTATCCTGACTTACCGCAATGGCAGAATAACGGCGTGAATCACCGTTTGTTGGTTGGGGAATTTGGCGCTTACCGTTCACCGGTGTTTACTCTTTCGCCATTAATCGCCATTGATCTGGAATGGGAGGAAGCGGCGAGAATCGAATTGCCGTTGCGCGATGATGATGAAGTCGGCTTTTTGCCCCTTATTGGTGCATTTGAACTTAATGGTGAAACCTTTTCACCTGATGAGTTCGCCTATTTGGGCATGAAGAATAACTCTATTGAGTTAAATGCACAGAAGGGCAGCCGGGGATTATTAATCGGTGGGGCGCCATTAAACGAAGAGATCCTTATCTGGTGGAATTTCGTTGGCCATACCAAGGCTGAAATTACTCGGGCTCAGCATGATTGGGAACAAGGGGCGCCGCGTTTCCCGGCGGTTAGCGGTTATTCTGGTGAGCGCATGACCGCACCGCGCCTGCCCTGGAGCGATGTTTGATAGCGTTCGGCTATAATCGCCGCGATTATTCGGCTTATTTCGCTCTAATAAGGCGTAATTAATGTGATCGCGGCTCCAGCTTTACGACAATATAAGGTTTCTCGGCGGAAAAGTGATCTGGCGCAAATAATGACAACGAGAAGAAGTTTAGGATAATCCTCAGGAAGTCAAGTTGTCTCCCGTTAGTCAGATGTCAGTGAGGTCATTATGAGCCAGGTACTTTATCGTGCAAGACTGTCCCATGTCGTGGTTGCCACGGCGCTGTTTTGGGTCTCTGTCGCGGCATTGTTGGTCGCCGTATTAAACTAACCTCAGAAAATGACTCCTGCATAAACCCGCTTCGGCGGGTTTTTTTTTATCTCCGCCGATGGGGAGATGAGAGGTAGCGTTTATAATTAATGACATCTTCAATAAATGACAGGGACCTTCATGAAGCTGTTTGCCGATATCTTGCTGCTGCTCATCGCAGCGCTCCATCTTTATATCCTGGTGCTGGAGATGTTCCTGTGGCGTACGCCACTCGGCAGGCGCGCATTCGGCACGACGGCGGAGTTCGCCGCAGCCACGCGGGTGTTGGCCGCTAATCAAGGGTTGTACAACGGCTTTCTGGCGTTGGGGTTGGTATGGAGCTATTGGCGTGGGGATATGGCACTGCAGCTGTTCTTTCTCGGGTGTGTGTTGGCGGCCGGGGTGTTCGGCGGGTTGACCGCCAGCCGCAAAATTCTGTGGGTGCAGGCGCTGCCGGCCGCGATCGCGATACTGGCGGTTTGGGGGGCGCGTTAACCCGTCGGTTTGCGGCGGGCGTCAGGCGGATTTTTGGTGAATGACGTGCAAAGGTGGAGCGATGTGCAGATCGACGCTCAAGTCCTGGCGGAAATCATAGGGCGTGATATTAAAACGCTTTCTGAACATGTAGGTGAAGTGGGACTGTGAACCGAAGCCAAAGTCCAGGGCGATATCGAAGATCGACGCTTCACTGCTGCGCAGTTGATAGACCGCGCCGGCCAGACGGCGTTCGCGAATGTATTTGCCGAGCGAAATCCCTGTCGCTTCTTTGAACAACTTCTGCATGTGCCACAGCGAGTAGCCGGAGTATTCGGCCAGCTCTTCGAGATGGATCACTCGTCCGAGGTGAGTTTCGACCCATTTGCTGAGGGCGCAGACCAACGAGAGGTGGTGTTCTTGTATCATCAGTGCGTCAGTGTGAGACCTACATAGCGGTGAAGTATACACAACTTGCCGCCGTGGACAAAAACGCCGCCGGTGACGGGGGGGAAATTATTCGGAAAAACCGTTTAACCGCCGCTTGTCAGCCGAAAGGAAAAACGGCTAATCTGAGACTGTCGCCGCCGCGGTGGGGGACGCAAAGAAGGCCGCAGCAAGTAACCGCCAAAACAGAGTCAGCCGTAACAACTCAACGTTGATGGGGTGATCGCATGTTAATGACAGTGATTATTACTCTGGTTGTAATCGTGGGCGTCGGCGCTTTTATGGCGATGCCGGTGATGAACATGAAAAATGCGGAAGGTGTAGGAGGTGAAGAACCGTGAGAGCAAAAGACATTGCACGCCGCTGAGCGGGGCGATCGCGAACCGGGAAAGCCTGGGTCAGAAACCCGGGCTTTTTGTTGTGTAACCGCTCAAACGTTTTTCCGCTCGACGGTTTCCTCTCCCCAATAAAGCTGGTCGGCGGTGGTTTTGGCAAAGGCCTTCTCCAGCGCTTCGTCGCTGCCTTCTTCCCAGATTTTCTGCGCCAACACTTCGTCGTTTCCTGCCAGCTCAAAAATGGCTTCGGCGATTTCCACCGAAGTTTCACGCACTGTCGCCCAGGATTTCACATTGTGATTCGCCATAACTTTCTCCTGTTGGTTGTGGCTGCGGGGGGTTTTATCACCGTCTTGCTGCAAGTATAGGCTAATCCGCCGCAGGCTTTTGCCCGGCGGTGCGCAGAAGGGGGAAAAAAATGGGGAGAGCGGGTAATGGCGCGGACGTCATGCTATTCTGTGCGGCGTTTGAATCAAGAGGGAAAGTTATTATGTCTGACATGCTGAGCAACGAGCAGGAACTGGCTTCCGATCTGGTCGCTTGCCAACTGGTCATCAAACAGATTCTGGACGTTATCGACGTGATTGCGCCGACCGAAGTGCGCGACAAGATGGCGGGTCAGCTCAAAAGCATCGATTTCTCCACGCACCCTGCAGGCGCCGATCCGGTGACCCGCCGAGCGATTGACAAGGCGATTGCGCTGATCGAAATGAAGTTTACCCGTAACTGAGGCGGGGCCGCCGCAGAGCGGCGGCGTCGGGCGGTGGCGGTTAATCCACCACCGTTTCGATTTTCTTGAACAGCGGGCAGTCGGCTACGCCGATGAAACCGTTGTCGCCATTCACATACTGGGCGATCGCCACGTTGCGCGCCGTCAGGTATTTGCATTGCAATCCCAACCCGCCAACGTTTTTGTTGCTACCGATCAGCACGCCGTAGCCCGAGATCAAAAAGCCGCCGTAAATGACCGCCAACACCAGTACCCACTTAATCAATCTGCTCATTGTGCTTCCTCGTTATCCCTGAGAGGGCATCTAGCCACGGCCCCCCCTGCGAGAACAAGGGTAACAGTCTGAAAACCGGGCGATAGCCAGAAATCTAAACGACAAGTTAAACTTCGTTTAACTTCGTTGTGATAACATGCGCGATAGATTACCCAGATAACAATGAGGCTGCTAAATTTGTTGCGAAAAAAAATCCTCGTGATAATGACGGCCGTCGCTGCCTGCCTGTTTTTCTACCTGCTGGCGCTGGACAGCTATTGCGACGATGGTGGAAATTTTGCGTTGGGCATCTGTTCGGTGACCCGCTTCGTGCCCTGGTAAGCAATTTTGGGCGGGGATGTTCGCACGGTCGCCGCGAGTGTTAAGATGGCGGCCTGAATGTCGCAGTAGATAGGGTTGTCCATGTACGATTTAGGTTTTGGCCAGAACGGCCTGTTGTCGCTGGCTCTCGCCGCCGTGGCGTTGCTGGTTGGGCTGTGGGTTTGGTTCCTGGTGAACCGCGCCAGCGTGCGCGCCAACGAGCAGATTCGCCTGCTGCAGGAGATTGCCGAGCAACAACGCCAACAAACGGCGCTGTTGAAACGCCTGGCGCATCGCGCTGGCGCTGATGGCGGCGATGCTGCTGACGATGACGATCTCAGCCCCGCGCTGGATTTCAAAGGTTTTATCCCCGAACGTTGAGCATGATGCTCCGGCCGGCGGCAGCGCCGCCGGGGCGCCTCAGTAAAACACCATGCCCTGATACGGTTTTTCCCGGCATGCCGCCAGGCGGCTGGCCAGATCGCCGGCATGGATCTCCAATTGATGCCCGTCAGGATCGAGAAAATAGAGCGATTCGCCTTCGCTGCGATTGCTTTTCCACTCTTTGACGCCGTTCTGGCGCAGCCGCTCGCTGACCCGCTCAATGTGTTCCGGCGCTACGCTGAAAGCGTAATGAGTGTAATCACGCTCGCGTTGTTGCGTACGCGATTCATCCAGCGACAGGCACAGCCACAACGCCCCCAACGAGAGATAGGCGCCGCCTTGCCAGCGGGCGTGCGGGGTAAACCCCAACAGATGGCGATAAAATTCGACGCTGCGATCGAGATCGCTGACGGCAAGCGTCAAGTGATTGAGGCCGGTCAACATGCATGCATTTCCTGGGCGCTGAACAGAGAGAAAAGTGTACGCAGGCGTTAAGGAAAGATAAAGGGGACAAAGCATTAGTAGAGATAATGTGAAAACCGGCGGCGCTGTCATAAAACTGTCGTACAGACATCGTAATGTAGCGCGAACCTTACGAAAGATGGATAAAGCCGATGATTAAATGGTACGAAGAAAGCGATGCCGAAGTGAACCGCAGCATCGCGCTGCTAACCGGGGAGAACCCGGACAAGTGGTATCCCTACGGTGGTGTGAAAGGTAAAGATTACTGCAAGAATCCCTCCGATGCCTGGCCGATCATTTGCGCCAACAAAATCAGTCTGAACCCCGACAACCAAAGCGACAGCCCGCAGTGGCAGGCACGCATGAGCACCCAGGGCGGTGAATGGCAGGCGGACAGCGCCAGCCCGCTGCGCGCGGCGATGATCTGCTTCCTGATGAGCCGACAGGCTAACTGAGTCGAACAATACCGGTGATTGGTAAGAGTTTCTCCTTTTTCTAATAACAGAACTGTCGTTGGCGGAGGCTGTTTATGAAGCGCATTATCAAAGGTGATAAAAACTTGTCTCATCTGGTGATTGCCCATGCGGCGATCGATCGTCATGCCGAAAGCTTCGGCCAGCGCCGTCAGGGCTGGCCCTCGACCTACCTGATAAAATATCAAAACGATCGCGTGGCGGTGGAAGTGGTCACGCGTAGCCAATCTTATGTCGCCACGCTGATGATCGGCGCGCGCAACCTGACCAAACTGTGCGGAATGCCTGGCTAAACGCTGCCCTTATCCGCTTTCTCTCGGTAAAAAAATCGCGCTCCGGCCTGCCGTCTCGGGGCGCTTCTCCTTGATGCTCACGGGGTTAAGTGTTAAAAAGCCGCCCGCAGATACATTTATTGATTGGTGAAATCTTGGCCGATAGCGGCAGGGGTGTACGCCATATGAGGATAAGATGGGCGGTCAGCATCAGGATACTCCGCTAAAACGCGGTTTAAAAAACAGACACATACAGCTTATTGCCCTCGGGGGCGCCATCGGAACCGGTTTATTTCTCGGCATTGCGCAAACCATTAAAATGGCCGGCCCCGCCGTGCTGTTGGGCTACGCTATCGGCGGTTTTATCGCGTTTTTAATCATGCGCCAGCTGGGCGAAATGGTGGTGGAAGAACCGGTCGCCGGCTCTTTCAGCCACTTTGCCTATAAATATTGGGGCGACTTCGCCGGCTTCCTTTCCGGCTGGAACTACTGGGCGATGTTCATTCTGGTCGGCATGGCGGAATTGACCGCCGTCGGCATCTACATTCAGTACTGGTGGCCGGAGATCCCCACCTGGGCCTCCGCCGCGCTGTTCTTCGTGCTGATCAACCTGATTAACCTGGTGAATGTGCGTCTGTACGGCGAAACCGAATTCTGGTTCGCCATCATCAAAGTGGTGGCGATTGTCGGCATGATCGTGTTCGGCGCCTGGCTGTTGGCCAGCGGCAACGGCGGCCCGCAGGCCAGCATCACCAACCTGTGGCAGCAGGGCGGCTTTATGCCGCACGGCTTCTCCGGACTGGTGATGGCGATGGCGGTCATCATGTTCTCGTTCGGCGGGCTGGAAATGGTCGGCATCACCGCGGCGGAAGCCGCCGATCCGCGTCGCAGCATTCCCAAAGCCACCAATCAGGTGGTGTACCGCATTCTGATCTTCTATATCGGCTCACTGACCGTGCTGCTGTCGCTCTATCCTTGGGGGCAAGTGGTGGAGGGCGGCAGTCCGTTCGTGCTGATCTTCCATGCGCTGAACAGCAATCTGGTGGCGACCGTGCTCAACGTGGTGGTGTTGACCGCCGCGCTGTCGGTCTACAACAGCGGCGTTTACGCCAACAGCCGCATGCTGTTCGGGCTGGCCAGCCAGGGCAATGCGCCGCAGGCGCTGACGCGCGTGAATAAACGCGGCGTGCCGGTGCTGTCCATCGCGCTGTCGGCGTTGATTACCTCGATTGGCGTGCTGATTAACTACCTGATGCCCGGTAAGGCGTTTGAGCTGCTGATGGCGCTGGTGGTGTCAACGCTGGTGATCAACTGGGTGATGATATGCCTGGCGCACCTGAAATTCCGTGCGGCCAAGAACCGCCAGGGCGTCATCCCCAGCTTTAAGGCGCTGTGGTATCCGTTCGGCAACTACCTGTGTCTGGCGTTCCTCGGCCTGATTCTGGTGATTATGTATTTCAGCGAAGGGATCCGCATTTCGGTGTTGCTGATGCCGGTGTGGATTGCGGTGCTGTGGTGCGGGTTTATGCTGACGCGCCGCAAAGGCGCCAAGCGTTAATCTGTGTGCTGCGGAGGCGTATGGCGCGCCTCCGCTTCTCTTCTCGTCAGCCGCGCGGCATAAAAGCGCGCCCCTCACCGTGACCCCGCCCCAGCAGTTTCCGGCACAGCAGCAGCAGGGTGCTGATCACATCGATGACCACCACGCTGAGCATCAGCAGGGTCAACATGAAGAATCCGAGCAGCGAACCGCCCAGCACCACCAGCGGTGCAGGTACGCGCAGACGGCGCAACTTCATGGCGAAATACATTTTCCAGTATTGCTTCTGCGCCAGCAGCGCGCTGCGAATACGGCGCCCCAGGCTTGAGCCTGATTTGCGGGATGTAGAACGACTCATAACTTCTCCTTTTCTGTATGCCCTACAAGTCAATCACAAAGATCTTAAGAGAGTCTTAACGGGCTCTTGGCGGCCCTGGCTGTCTCACCGGAGTGAGACAACAGCATAAGGCAAAAGGTCCCGAGATGCAGCGCACGGCTGACAAAGTGCGAGCTTCATCGGGTTTGTTACACTGAAAGTCATGCCCGTGCAGGGCGCAGTGGTCGGGAGAAAAGGCTGGATGAAAAGAATCAACCGTTATTACGACGCGGCCAAGGCGCATCACACGCCGGAGGGATTTCGCAACCCGGAGCCCTCGCTGCGCCAGGAGGGCGACCTGCAGCGTTGGCAGGATGAGCGCAAGCGGCAGGGGCTGCCCAGGCCGCCGCAGCACGGCTATGCGCAATTTACCGAACGCTGGTGGCAACCCGCCGATCTCAGCGGCAGCGATGACAGCATCTGGTGGCTGGGGCATGCGTCAATGCTGTTGCGGCTGGGCGGCCGCTATATTCTGATCGACCCAGTGTTGTCCGAACGCGCCTCGCCGCTGAGTTTCTACGGTCCGAAGCGCAGAACGCCGACGCCGCTGACGGTGGGGCAACTGCCGGCGGTGGATGTGGTGCTGATCTCCCATAATCACTATGACCATCTCGACAGGCGCACGGTACGGCAGCTGGCGCGGCGCTTCCCACAGGCCGAGTTTATCGTGCCGCTCGGCTTGAAGCGCTGGTTCCGCCGCTATCGGCTGAAGGTGCATGAACTGGACTGGTGGCAGAGCCTGCCGCTGGGCGAACTGACGGTCTACGCCACGCCGGCGCGGCACTGGAGCATGCGCACGCTGTGGGATCGCAATCGCTCGCTGTGGTGCGGTTGGGTGATCCATCATCCGGCGCTGCGGTTCTATTTTTCCGGCGACAGCGGCTATTCGGCGCAGCTGGCGGAAATCGGTCAACGGTTGGGACCGTTCGACGTGGCGGCGTTGCCCATTGGCGCCTATGCGCCGCGCTGGTTCATGCAGGAACAGCATATGGATCCGCAGCAGTCGGTGACGCTGTATCGCGAGCTGAATCAGCCGCGAGCCATTCCCATCCATTGGGGGGTATTCGAACTGGCAGACGAATCGCTCGACGAACCGCCGCAGCAGCTGAACCTGGCGCTGAACGAGGCGGGGTTGGAGCAGCATCAATTCCACCCGCTGAAGATTGGCGAGCGCATCGCGTTGCAGGACTCACCGCAAGCGTTCTCTCTTCGCCCTGTGGGGCAGGGGAAAGAATAAGAGCAACGGTTTGAAAGCGTGGCAGTAATTAGCAAAATTGATAAGTACGGGTGGCGATTCAAATAACCACCCGATTTTCAGGATTTAATTCAGCGCTGCTCTTTTGCTATTCACAAGGTTATTCCGGCTATTCAGAGTCATGGCTTTCGGATTATTTAGGATGAAACAACCGGCCAGCGGGAGCGGCGCCAGGACGTTGCATGCTTATGCAACCGTTGCCTGTTGTACCCGCGTCACCTCCGGCTTCCGACGCGATGGGGTTCGCGCCCCGAGGGGGCAGGGCTGAAAGCCGACGATGAATGCGCTTTCCGGCGGTAAAGGGGCGGAGAAGCATTGAATAAATTGGCCCCCGTTCATCGATATTCAAATGTTGCATATGACATTCCATAAAGATTCAAATTTTTTAACGCTATAAGCGACGAAAAAGCGAAAATGCCGAGAAGGAGATGCGTCAAAACGATGAAAGTTTTGTTAAAACGCTATCAGAATGCGGGGTCTGGCGCAGTGAGTTTGGCAAGCAGAAAATAGCCGATGCTTCAACATCTTTTGGCCTATTTAAGCAAATGTGGCGCTCGACCGTTTCAAATATGTGCGACATGTCGTTCAGTGATTAAAAATGGCTTGCCATCGCATACAGAGTATGTGATAACGCATCTGGGTAAAACGAGGTACAGTTCTGTATATGTGTGGCATTTTCAGTAAAGAAGTTCTGAGTAAAGACGTTAGCGTTGAATACCGCTTCTCTGCCGATCCTTATCTTAGTGCCTCAAGCAGTAACGACTCTAGTTTGTCTATGTAACGCCCTCGGGCGGTTTAAACAATCCAAAGGAAATACTCAAGATGGCAAAGATCAAAGGTCAAGTTAAGTGGTTCAACGAGTCTAAAGGTTTCGGTTTCATCACCCCGGCTGACGGCAGCAAAGACGTGTTCGTACACTTCTCTGCAATCCAGGGTAACGGCTTCAAAACCCTGGCTGAAGGCCAGAACGTTGAGTTCGAAATCCAAGATGGCCAGAAAGGTCCATCTGCAGTAAACGTTACTGCTATCTAATCAGCGTCAGCTGTACAAAAAGCCCGCCTTCGAGCGGGCTTTTTCGTTTCCGTCATCCGGCGGCGATGATGATACCGGCGTACTGGTTGCGGCCTTTGATCCCCGGATGCGTCGGATCCTGCGCGCGTCGGTGGCTGTTGCGGCGATAGCTGGTGTATTTGAAGCGCTGTGGCCGCTGTGGGTCGACGTCCGGCGTGCAGATGGTGCAACTGCCGGCGCGGTCAACGGCGGCGAAGCCGAGCGCCGTCAGCTTGTATTCGGCAATTGCGGCCAAATCGAGATGACGGTAATGCGGGCTGATCAGCGTGGCGGGCAGCGGCAGGCGTTGTTTAAAATTTTCCACCAGCGCTTCATCGACTTCGTAGCAGCACGGGCCGGCGGCAGGGCCGATAGAGGCCACCCAGTCGGCGGCATCGCCGTCCTGGCGAATGCGCGCTGCCATCTGTTCCAGAATGCCGTCCAGCAACCCGCGCCAGCCGGCGTGTACCGCCGCGATAGCGCCGCCGTCACGGCGGCTGAACAGCACCGGCAGACAGTCCGCCGTCAGTACGCTGAGCAGAATGCCGGGCTGGCGAGTATAGAAACCATCGGCCTCGCCGCACGCCTGCGCCGGTTGCAGCACGTCGACAATGCGGGTGCCGTGCACCTGTTTTTTTTCCGGCAGCGTGGCGCTGTAGGGCAGCAGATGCCCGGGCAGCAGCGCGAGTTTGCTGCCGAAGCCGTGCTGAATGTGGGGCACCGCATCGAGCAGCGCGGAACGATCGCTCATAAGTTATGTTCACCTGCGTGAGAAAACAGACTCTCAGTGTAGCCAGCTTTTTCCCCGCTTGGCCAGGCGTTGTTGGCGGAGAAAGCGAGCGGGGATGCGCCTTGCATCGAGCCGACGCCTTCTTTAGACTAGCCGCGCCCTGTCTCTTTGGAAGCCCATTCATGTCTTATCAATGCCCTCTGTGTCATCAACCGCTGCATTTTTCATCGCAACACTGGCGTTGCGACGGCAATCATCAGTTCGATCAAGCCAAAGAAGGCTACGTCAATCTGCTGCCGGTGCAGCACAAACGATCGAAGCAGCCGGGAGACAGCGCGGAAATGATGCAGGCACGGCGCGCGTTTCTCGACGGCGGTTATTATCAGCCGCTGCAGCAGCAGGTGGCCGAGTGGCTGGATTTGGCGCTGGCGGCCGATGCAGGCGCGTTGTTGGATATAGGCTGTGGGGAAGGGTATTACACCGCCGCCGTGGCCGCACGGCTGGCGCAGGCACGCAATATGGCAGTCTATGGGCTGGACGTCGCCAAGGTAGCGATCCGCTACGCCGCCAAACGTTATCCTGCGGTCTCGTTCTGCGTCGCCTCCAGCCACCGTCTGCCGTTCGCCGATGGGGCGCTGGATGCAGTCTTGCGCATTTATGCGCCTTGCAAGGCGCAGGAGCTGGCGCGGGTGGTGAAGCCGGGTGGCGTAGTGGTGACGGTCTCGCCGGGCCCGCGTCATCTGTACCAGTTGAAAGAACAGGTCTACCAGCAGGTGCAGCTGCATGCCGAACAGGACGAGCAGTTCGCCGGATTTGAGTGTGAGCGTAAAGAGGCGTTAGCCTACACGATGACCCTGCCGGGCGCGCAGGCTGCCAACCTGCTGCAGATGACGCCGTTCGCCTGGCGCGCTACGCCGGAGGTGCAACAGGGGTTGGCGGATGGCGCCGAGTTCGTGTGCGAAACGGATTTCGTGTTGGCGCTGTACCGACGCCGCGCTTAACGGGCGCACTGAGCCCAGAAACAAAAAAACCTGCCGCGGCAGGTTTTTTTGCAGAGCGAGCGCCTCAGGCCAGGTAGCCGAGATGCTCCAGCAGAATGTTGAAGCCGATACCTATCAGCACCACGCCGCCGAGGATCTCGGCGCGTTTGCCCAGCAGCGGGCCGATAAAGCGGCCAATCATCATGCCCAGCGTCGCCATGATCATGGTGGCACAGCCGATGGCCATGGCGGTATGCACGATATTGACCTGCAGGAAGGCCAGACCGACGCCGATAGCCATGGCGTCGAGGCTGGTGGCGATAGCGGTGGCCACCAAGATCCAGAAGCCGTGGCGTTTGACCTTCTCTTCCTCATCGGGCCTGTTGCGCACCCCTTCGACGATCATGCGCATGCCGAGAATGAACAGCAGGGAAAAGGCGACCCAGTGGTCCCATTCCATGATGTATTGGCTGGCGAACAGACCGATGGCCCAACCGATGAGCGGGGTGATCGCTTCAACCACGCCGAAGATCAGGCCGGTACGGATCGCTTCGCGGAAACGGGGTTGATGCAGGCTGGCACCTTTGCCGATCGAAGCGGCGAAAGCATCCATGGACATGCCGAAAGCGAGAATGAGTGTAGCTGAAAGGTTCATGTGAAATAGCCTCGGCCGGGTGGCTCCATATACACGTAACCCACCCCCAACCTAACGACGGAGTTACGTGTCTATGGTCTCGCCAACCTTACCTGGCTGCCCGCACCACGTTTCATACGGCGAAACGAGTATGTTGATACGGGCGTTTCTGGCATTTTATTCTCCAGAAACCGGCTACTCCCCAATGACGGCGCAACCATACCATATTATTTCTGCCACCGACAACTTTATTCTGGAGTTATGTTCGCTCTTAATTGAGACTCGTTTTCATTAATCCAAGTTGATATGGGAATATAATGTAGACGTGGGTAACAATGTTGCAGAAATAATAGTCAGAAAGGAAATGGCGCTGCCGATTAATTATCCACAAGCAGCGCAAGGTTTGAGCGAAAGTAAAATGATTTTTTCTTTATTTATTGATTATAAATGAAAAAGTGGTAAATCCTCTCCAGGTCGTCCAGGTGAGTCACCTGAACCAACAGCCGGCGCTGTTCCAGGTCGACGGCCAGAATGCCATCCTCCGATAAATTCATGGCTTTAATACGGTTATATTCGACAAACACATTGGCGAAGAAAAATCCGTGTGTTTTAAACACCATCTTGGGCGTGCGAATATAAGAAACATAGATAGCGAGCAGCGCCAAAGAAATAAGCAGATAGGTGGTTAATACCGCACCACTGTCGGTGACATTGCGGTAAATCAGAATGACGATCAGGCCGACGAAAATCAGGCTGTCGAGGCGGTTACGGCGTTTGAGCGGCACTTTGAGCCGCGTTTTGCCTTTCAGCAGATCCATGCCGAATTCGTCGTACAGCGAATACAGCAACAGCAGGGCGATAAACAGCATCAGTACGGCGTCGGTCAGTGACATCTCTTGCTCCACACATAAAAAAGCCGGGGGTTGCCCCCCGGCCGTTTCGAACGATTACAGGCCCAGCAGGCCAATCCAATAGCCAAAGATACCGATGACGAAGAAGCCGATGATGATCCACAGCGCATTGACTTTTTTACGCAGCAGCCACATACAGGCGAAGGTCAGCAGCAACGGCACCAGGCCCGGCATCAGCTGGTCGAGGATGGTCTGCACCGTGGTGACGTTGGTATGCCCGGTCTGGTCGGTGATCTTGGACACCACCAGCGGGATATTCACGTGCGTCCACTTGTTGACCAACGCGCCCATGACAAACAGGCCGAGAATGGACGCCCCTTCCGTCAATTTCTGCAGGAAGCCGCCGCCCATGTCGTTGACGATATCCACCCCTTTACGGTAACCGTAGGCCACGCCGTAGTAGCGGGTCAACAGGCGCACCAGGTTGAACAGCACGAAGAACAGGATCGGCCCGAGCAGGCTGCCGCTCATGGCGATGCCGGCGCCGAGCGCGGCGAATACCGGCCGCACGGTGCCCCAGAAGATCGGGTCACCGACGCCCGCCAAAGGCCCCATCAGACCGACCTTGATGCCGTTGATCGCGCCGTCGTCGATCGGCGCGCCGTTGGCGCGTTGCTCTTCCATCGCCATGGTTACGCCGAGCACCGGCGCCGCCACGTAAGGGTGGGTGTTGAAGAACTCGAGGTGGCGCTTGATCGCCTGTTTGCGATCGTCATTGTTTTCCGGATACAGGCGACGGATCACCGGGACCATCGAGAAGCAAAAACCCAGCGCCTGCATGCGCTCGAAGTTCCACGAACCCTGGAACAGGTTCGAGCGCAGGAATACGCCGCGAATATCGGCCGGCGTGAGTTTCTTTTGAGCAGTTGTATCAACCATTTCTCTCACCTATTCCTAGTCGAGTTCGTTATCGAGATCGTTCGCATTAGCCGGGCCGGCCTGGACAACCTGAGACTTGTTGTATTTCGGGCTAAGCTGGATGTACAGCACGGCCATCACCACGCCGATGACGCCGAGCGCCACCAGGTTGAAGTTGGTGAAGGCGGCGGTCACGAAACCCAGGTAGAAGAACGGCATCAGGTAGCCGGCACGCATCATGTTAATCACCATCGCGTAACCGACCACCACGATCATGCCGCCGGCGATGTTCAGGCCGCTGGTGACCACTTCCGGGATCGAGTTGAGCAGGGCGTGTACCCCGGCGGTGCCAACCGAGATGGCGACGATGACCGCCGGGATGGCGATGCGCATCGCCTGCAGCAGCAGGGCGCCGATGTGGATCCAGGTGATGGCGCGCAGGCTGCCGCGCTCCGCCGCGCTGTCCGCCGCGTGCTGGAAGGCCACGGTGAGGGTACGCACGATGATGGTCAACACCTGGCCGGCCGCCGCCAGCGGAATGGCCAGGGCGATACCGGCGCCGACGCTTTGCCCGCCGGCGATGACCAGAATGGTCGAGATGATGGACGCCAGGGCGGCATCCGGCGCGACTGCCGCACCGATGTTCATCCAGCCCAGGGCGATCATTTCCAGCGTACCGCCGATAATGATGCCGGTTTTCATATCGCCGAGAATGAAGCCGATCAGGGTACAGGCGACCAGCGGACGGTGGAATTGGAACTCGTCGAGGACGGAACCCATCCCGGCGATACAGGCAACGATAAATATCAGCACAATCTGAAGAGTGGTGATCTCCATTGCACTTCTCCTATGACCAAAAAAGCTCTGAGTAAAATAATCAGCGGCTGGCGCCACTAATTGAGTTTGTTAATCAGGTCCATCATTTTGAGCCGGCTGTCGGACGAGACCTTACGCACCTCCAGCTCGATACCGCGATCGTTCAGTTTCTTAAACGCTTCGATATCTTTTTCATCGACGGAAACGGCGTTGTTCACCTGGGTTTTCCCCTGACGGAACGCCATGCCGCCGATATTGACGGATTGAATATCCACGCCGCCTTCCACCAGGCGCAAGACGTCGGTCGGGTTGGTAAACAGCAGCATCACGCGGTCGTTGGCATATTTCGGGTTGTTCCACACGCGGATGGCCTTCGCCACGTCCACCACGTGAGCGGTGACGCCCGGCGGGGCGACCTGGGTCAGCAGGGTTTTGCGCACATGGTCGGCGGCGACTTCATCGCTGACGACGATAATGCGGCTGACGTTGGTCTCTTTGGTCCAGCGGGTGGCGACCTGGCCGTGAATCAAACGGTCATCGATGCGCGCCAGGCCGATTTTCATGTGGTCGTTCGGCCCCAGCGGCGCCTGAGGGGCAGCGGCTTTGGCGACGGGTGCTGCGGGTTTTGCGGGTTCTTCCTGCGGTTTTTTCAGCGCCTTCACGCCTTCTCGGCCGGTTTCCAACGCCAGCGCCACCAGTTCATCGAAAGCGGGGTTATCGTCCCGCGCCATGAAGGTTTCCACCAGCATCGGGATGTTGACCCCGGTGACGACCTCATAGTTTTCTTTGTCGACCGCAATGCGGCTGGCGGCGTTGAACGGGCTGCCGCCCCAGGTATCCACCAGAAACAGCACGCCGCCGCTGGTATCCAACCCACTGATTTTTTCGTTGTACTTGACGATTAACGTTTCGGCATTCTCACCGGGAACGAAGTCTATAAAGGCGACGTTGTCCTGCTCGCCCAATAGCATCTCCGCCGTTTTCAGCAGTTGTTCCGCTGCAGCCCCGTGTGTGCCGATGATAATAGCTATTGCCACTCGCTACCTCCTCGTTGAACTCCAGACGCGGTTTGTGTCGTTTCTCCGCGCCGTCTTGGCAGTCACTTCCGCGGTTCAGATACATTATGGTAGAAAAAAAGAAACGCACGCCTAACATTTCTCACGCAGTTTCAAGTGCCTGTGCGTGATGCTTCACGAACGCGAGATTTATTTTAGTGAGTGAAAAAATATTTTTTGTGACGCTGCTCTGCTATTGAATGCTCGGAGAAATCTTAGCTGTCGCAGACGATATGTCGTAGCGCCATGCTAAACCGCCGTTGAAAAAGGCGCTTTGTCCCCCAGAAAAATCCTGATACAGTAATTTCTTCTTTCATCACTAAGGAGTGAAGGGCCTCAGCCCTCCCTATGGACTGTCACCGAAGTTACTGTTTTTCCAGGTTTCATCCGCCACCTGCTGGCGTTGCATATGCTGTTCGGCCCTTCGGCCATCTCCCGGTAACCCCATTCCGTCACTTTGCTAGTGTCGACTGCGCCCACGCAGCGGCGGCATCGTCACGTCTGCGCGGCGTGCGCGCATTCCCACTTTTCGCTGGAGTCTGATATGGAATTTTTAATGGACCCCTCTATTTGGGCGGGGTTGCTTACGCTGGTGGTGCTGGAAATCGTGCTGGGCATCGACAACCTGGTGTTCATTGCCATTCTGGCCGACAAACTGCCGCCGAAGCAGCGCGATAAGGCGCGCATCATTGGCCTGTCGCTGGCATTGCTGATGCGTTTGGGCCTGCTGTCTGTTATCTCCTGGATGGTGACCCTGACCACGCCGCTGTTCAGCGTCGGCGATTTCAGCTTCTCCGGCCGCGATTTGATCCTGCTGTTCGGTGGGGTGTTCCTGCTGTTCAAGGCCACCATGGAGCTGCATGAACGACTGGAAGGGCAGACGCACCAGGACGGCGCCAATCGCGGTTACGCCAAGTTCTGGGCGGTGGTGGTGCAGATCGTGATCCTTGACGCCGTGTTCTCGCTCGATGCGGTGATTACCGCCGTGGGTATGGTGAACGATCTGCCGGTGATGATGGCGGCGGTGGTGATCGCGATGGCGGTGATGCTGTTGGCGTCGAAGCCGTTGACCAACTTCGTCAACGCGCATCCGACCATCGTGGTGCTGTGCCTGAGCTTCCTGTTGATGATCGGTTTGAGCCTGATCGCCGAAGGCTTCGGCTTGCACATTCCTAAAGGCTATCTGTACGCCGCGATCGGCTTCTCGATCCTGATTGAATTGTTCAACCAGATCGCGCGCCGCAACTTCATCAAGCATCAAGCGCGCCGCCCGATGCGCGAGCGCACTGCGGAAGCGATCATGCGCCTGATGGGGCAGCAACGTGCGCAGCAGACGGACGATGAGGTCGCCTTGCCAAGGGACGAAACCTTCGCGGCGGAAGAGCGTTATATGATCAGCGGCGTGTTGACACTGGCCTCGCGCTCATTGCGCAGCGTGATGACACCGCGCACCGACATCTCCTGGGTCGACTGCGAGCGCTCCCGAGAGGAGGTGCGCGCACAGCTGCTGGATACGCCGCACAGCCTGTTCCCGGTGTGTCGCGACTCGGTGGATGAGATCGTCGGCGTGGTACGCGCCAAGGATCTGCTGGTGGCGCTGGAGCAAGGGGAGGATATCGCCGAGTTCGCCGCCCGTACGCCGCCGATCGTGGTGCCGGAAACCATGGACGTCATCAAGCTGCTGGCGGTGCTGCGCCGCGCCAAAGGACGTTTGGTGGTGGTCACCAACGAGTTCGGCGTCGTGCAGGGGCTGGTGACGCCGCTGGACGTGCTGGAAGCGATTGCCGGTGAGTTCCCGGACGAGGATGAAACGCCGGACATCGTGGCGGAAGGCGACGGCTGGCTGGTGAAGGGCGGAACCGATCTGCACTCGCTGGAACAGGCGCTGGCCTGCGATGACCTGGTCAGCCCCACCGCCGATTACGCTACCCTGGCGGGGCTGCTGTTGGCTCACTATGGCCAGATGCCGGTGGTGGGGGACACCATCGAACTGAACCACCTGCGTTTCGATATCGTCGATGTCTCCGACTATCGCATCGAGTTGGTGCGTGTCACCCGCGTCGTCTTCGACGAACCGACGCATTCGTAACCCTCCCGCCGGGGGCTCAGGCCTCCGGCGGATCCTCTTCCGCTTTCCTGACGCGCGATTCGTACTGCTGCAACCACAGCGGGAAAACGTGGATCGGCATCGGCTTGGCGAAATAATACCCCTGCAGGGCATTGACCTCGCGTGCGCGCAGATAGTCGGCCTGTTCCTCCGTTTCCACCCCCTCTGCCACCAGTTTCAGCTTCAGCCGCTGCGCCAGCGTAATGATGGTGTCGGTCACCGTGGCGTTGACCGCGTCGGTGCCGATGGCGGCGGTAAACCCGCGATCGATCTTCAACACGTCCGGGCTGAGGTTTTTCAGGTAGCTCAGCGAGCTGTGGCCGGTGCCGAAATCGTCAATGGCCAGCATGATCCCCATGTCTTTCAGCGTGCGAATCTGGTCATACTGGATCGCCGACAGCGCGGTGCGTTCGGTCAGCTCCAGCATCAGCGAGGGCATCGGGTGCGCCGGCAGCCAAATCTGGCGGATATCGTCGATGATGTTGAGCGTTTTAAAATGCTCGGCGGCGACGTTAATGCTGATGTAGAACGACGGTCGTGGCGGGAACAGCTGCAGATTTTCCGCCACGGTGTTCATCAAATAGCGGGTGAGCGGAATGATGAGGTCATGCTGCTCGGCCAACGGAATAAACACGTCAGGCGAGATCCATCCTTGTCGCTTCTTTTTCCAACGCAGCAGCATCTCGACGCCGGCGCAGCGCCCGGTGTCGCTGTGGATGATCGGCTGGCAGTAGACGCGGAACTCGCGATGAGTGATGGCATGGCCGATGTGGTAAGACAGGCTCATGCGGTTGGCGGTGAGCAGATAGACCACATAGGCCGCCAACAGACTGATCAGCAGCGCCAGCGGAATATGGCGCGGCAGTGCGGAAAGTGCCAGCATGCCGATCTGCGGGCCGAACAGAGAAATCGAGAACGGATACAGCGCAGAGCCGGCGGTGTAGCGCAGATCGTTGGTCAGGGTGTCACGGCTCAGGATTTCGCGTCGGCCGTATTCCAGGCTGCTGTCGGCTACGTTCAGCACCACGCGCTGAACGTAAGGCTCCTGCGGCTCGAGTAAAAAGTTGGACAGCAGCTCGATATTGAATACGTGCAGCACGCCGCTGGTGTTATCGCGGGGGGATGGCGTCCACATCACCAGCGTGGGCAGACCTTTGCTGACCGCCAGCGAGGGGCGCAGCGCCAGCCTGGCGTCGCTGTTGACGAAGGTGGGCATCACCGCGGCCAACTGATAATGACGGGCGCCAAATAGGCTGGAGCAGTAAATAATGCCGTTTTTTACCAGCAGCATGGCGCGCAACGCCTGATTTTGCGCGGCGCGAAAGCGCAGGGTCGATGAGACGTTCTCGCAGGGTTGGTCCAGCATGTCCATGCTGCGTTCCGCCTGCAGCTGCGCCGGCGTCAGCAACTGGTTGAGCTTGCCGACGGTTCGGGTGGCCAATGTCTGTTGGCTCAGCTCGATGCTTTTGACCTCTTGATAGTAACGGGTATACAGCGATACCAACAGAATAGCCGCGCCCACCGCTCCGGCCAGCAGCCAACGGTAGTAACGATATCGGGACGCGGCGAGGTGGGTCATCAACATCCGGTAAATCCTTGTTCGGTAATCCAGCTCCGAGTCACAGTCAGGCCATAGCTCCTTAAGTTGCGCTCGGCTAATTCTAGCCTGAGGTTATACAAGATTGATGGTAACTCAGTAAATTATTTCAGTTTGGTAAAACAGAAGGCCAATTTGCAGGTTAACCGTCGGATCGATGAGAAAAATGCAGGATATTTTCTGGTGACATTGTCACTAAAGAGGGGCAATGAATTGATTATCCATAAAAAACCCCGCCGGGCGGCGGGGTTGTCTGTCAGTCGCATTGCACCTTGATTGCCAGGCCACCGCGTGACGTTTCCCGGTACTTGGCGTTCATGTCTTTGCCGGTTTCGTACATGGTCTCGATCACCTTATCCAGCGAAACGCGCGGTTCGCTGGTGCGGCGCAGCGCCATGCGGGCGGCGTTGATCGCCTTGACCGAGGCGATGGCGTTGCGCTCGATGCACGGCACCTGTACCTGGCCCGCGACCGGGTCGCAGGTCAGCCCCAGGTTGTGTTCCATGCCGATTTCCGCCGCCACGCATACCTGCTCAGGGCTGCCGCCCAGCAGTTCGGCCAGGCCGGCTGCCGCCATGGAGCAGGCCACGCCGACTTCGCCCTGACAGCCGACTTCGGCGCCGGAAATGGAAGCGTTCATCTTGTACAACGCGCCGATGGCGCCTGCCGCCATAAAGTAACGGATGTAGATATCCGGGCTAACGGACTCGATGAAGTGATCGTAGTAAGCCAGCACCGCAGGGACGATGCCGCAGGCGCCGTTGGTCGGTGCGGTGACCACGCGGCCACCGGCGGCGTTCTCTTCGTTAACCGCCAGCGCGAACATGTTGACCCAGTCGATCACGTTCATCGGATCGTTGGACAGTTTGTCCGACGCCACCAGCATGCGGCGCAACGCGGAGGCACGGCGCGGTACGCGCAGCGGCCCCGGGAGCACGCCTTCGGTGTTCAGACCGCGATCGATACAGGCGCGCATGGTTTGCCAGACGTTGCCGAAGTAGGTCTCGATCTCTTGCTTGCTGTGCAGCGCCAGTTCGTTCTGCATCACCATGCCGGACAGCGACAGCCCGGTCTCGCGGCAGTGATCGAGCATTTCGCGCGCGGAGTTGAACGGATAGGGCATTTGCAGCTCTTGCTCGGCGTCCTTACCGAAGTTCTCCTCGTCGACGATAAAACCGCCGCCGATAGAGTAATAGGTCTTGCTGTACACTTCTTTATCGCCGGCGAAGGCGTGGATCTGCATGCCGTTTTCGTGCAGCGGCAGGTTGTCGCTGCGGAAGACCATGCCGCCGTCGCGTGGGAAATCGACTTCATGCAGGCCGTTGGCCAGCATCAGGCGTTGACGTTGTTCTACATCGCGAATAAAACCCGGAATGCTATCGATATCGACGGTGTCCGGCATGTTGCCGGCCAGGCCGAGAATGATGGCGATATCGGTATGGTGACCTTTACCGGTCAATGAGAGTGAGCCGTAAACGTCTACGGCAACACGCGTGATAGAAGGCATCAGGCCTTTATTTACCAGATCGTCGACAAACTGTTTGCCGGCTTTCATCGGTCCAACCGTATGAGAGCTGGACGGGCCGATGCCGATCTTAAACATGTCGAAAACGCTAATCACGCTAAAACTCCTTAAAGAGACGTATTGTTATGGCTGCAGCGGTTAAAAACCGCGCAGGGAACAGCGATATTGTAAAAGGGCCGTGCGGGTTCGGCTGCCTTTTTCGCATGAAATTAAATAATCCGTGGTGTCGCTTTTTTTACTGATTACCCGGGGCGAACCCTTAAGCGGGGTATCCGCTTTCGCCCAAGCTCCATTAACGGTAATCGCGCCAGCCTTCCGTGCTGAACGCCGCCGGCTTAATCCCTGTTTCTACAGTGGTTTATCTCGGACGGTGGTATTTTACAGGTATTTCGTAAGGTTTAAGAGAGGGTTTACAGTTTTTTTAAAACCATTCAACCGGAACGGTAGTTGAAAAAGCGATCAAATGAAGTGATTTCGATCGCTTTACCTGCAGTGGACGCCGACGGCCATGCCAGATTGCGAGTCAGATCACGCAATACGGGTTAAATACTGACCTGCTGCGCCAGGCGGCGAATGATGGCGGCGGTCAGCCCCCAGATAAATTGGCTGTGATACCAGGAGAGGTAAATGCGGTGCGTATGGCCGGCGCGATGAATATCCAGCGGGTAGTAACGCGACAGGGTCAGCGCTTCCCGCAGGGGCATCTCGAACACGTCCGCCACTTCGCCCTCATTGGCGTGGAACTGCACGTCCGGCGAGATGAGGCCGACGATTGGCGTGACCTGAAATCCGGTGCTGCTGTCGAGCGGCGCCATTTGGCCGAGGACGGTCACCGCGTGCGGCGGTATCGCCACTTCTTCCTGCGCTTCTCGCAGCGCCGTGACGATCGCCGATCCGTCTTCGGCATCGGTTTTACCGCCGGGGAAGGCCACCTGGCCGGCATGTTTGCGCAGCGAGTCGGCGCGCCGGGTCAACAGCAGCGTCGGCTCGGCGCGGCAGACGATTGGGATCAGCACCGCCGCCGGGCGCACATTGTGCGAGATCTGCGCCGCCTGCGGCAGCTGCAGTTGAAAACGGCTGATAAAGGCGTGCAGTGAGGCCGGTGAGTTCGATGGGATCACGACAGGGCATACTCCCCAAGCTGCGGCAAAATACGACCAACCTTGTCGAAGGTTTCCTGGTATTCCGCCTGCTCCTGGCTGTCCGCCACGATGCCACCGCCGGCGGAGCAGTGGATGCGGCCGTTTTCGGTGACGAGCGTGCGGATGGTGATATTGGTGTCCATCGTGCCGCAGGCGCTCAGGTAACCGATGCTGCCGCAATAGGCATTGCGGCGCTGCGGCTCCAGCTCTTCGATGATTTCCATCGCTCGCACCTTGGGCGCGCCGGTGATCGACCCACCGGGGAAGCAGGCGCGCAGCAGTTCGGCCGCCGAGGTATGCGCCGGCAGGGTCGCGGTGATGGTGCTCACCAGGTGATGTACGGCGGGAAACGGTTCCACGGCAAACAGTTCCGGCACTCGTACGCTGCCAGGTTGGGCGACGCGGCCGATATCGTTGCGCAGCAGATCGACGATCATCAGGTTTTCAGCGCGATCCTTGGGTGAATCGGCCAAACGGCGAGCCTGCGCGGCGTCCTGTTCCGTGTCCGCCAGCCGCGGCAGCGTGCCCTTAATCGGGCGGGTTTGGATACGCTGCTGCTCCAGCCAGAGGAAGCGCTCGGGAGAGACGCTCAGTACGCTGTTGTGCGGCAGGCGCAGGAAGGCCGAGAACGGCGCGCGGTTGCAGGCGCTCAATCGACAGAACGCCTCCCATTCATCTCCCTGATAGTTGGCGGAGAACCGTTGCGCCAGATTAATTTGGTAACAGTCGCCGCTGCGCATGTAGCGCTGAATACGTTGGAACTTCTCGCCGTATTGCCGCCGGCTCATATTGGCGCGCCAGCCGCTCAGCAGCGTGAAAGGGCGTTCCGTCGGCGCGGTTTGGCTATTGAGCCAACGCCAGCGCTGTTCTACGTCGCCATAGCTGATCAGCGTCAGGGTCTGCAAATGGTGGTCGGCGATCGCTGCCCAGTCATAAATGCCGACCGCCATGTCCGGCAAAGCGAGGTCGGCTTCGGCCAACTGCGGCAAGGTTTCCACCCGGCGCCCGAGATCGTAGCCGAACAGCCCCAGGGCACCGCCCTGAAACGGCAGATCCGGGTTAAACGCCGGCTGCCAGCCTTGCGCCGCCAATTGTTGCTGCAGCAGGGAGAACGGATCTTCCTGCGACTGAATAGTGACGCCGTCACTTTCGATTTTCGTGCTGGCACCCTGAGTGGTGAGCGTAACGCGCGGCTGCGCGACCAGGATGTCGAAGCGGTTATGCGAATGGTCGGCGAAGCCCGAATGCAGCAGCATCGCCCACGGGTGGGCTGAAAGCGGGGCGAAGAGCTTCATCAGGGCACCGCGGCTGTAGGGCAAAGATTTTATGTTTGGGGCGGTTACGCTCATGAACGTCAATAAACCTGGCTGTGAGGACGGCGATAGATATCTGGCAGCTAGTGTGCCATAGACGGTCACGTCATGCATGTTTTGCCATGCGCGACATGAAGCACAGTTCACATAAACGGCAGTTCAATAAACCTGAAATAAGGCATTTTTTGCGCCATTGATTATACTTCGATATGTTAAAAATTTAACGTCAAATGCACTGGAAGCCTATTTATCGAGGGCGCAAGACCCGAGAGATATAAAAAAGATTCGTTGATTTCATAAATTTATTATTTCTGCTTGTTATTAGATGCGGGAGCGGCGTGGCGTTGCCTGATTTTAACCAGCGTCGCCGCCCTTTGGAATTAATGGATTAATTACTCAGCGCTTTTCTGGCGCTGGTTTGAAAAAGAAAGCCAAGTTCGGCCCCATTGCCACTGCGGCAATTTAGAGGTTTCACGCCTATTTCAAGCGTGCGCCGAACCGAATGGGTCTTTTAGAAAAATAAAATTATTATTTTGTTACATTATCATTGAAGAGCTGCCTATGTCGTTAATGCTGAGCGTGATCGTCCCGATGCACAATGCGGGGGAGTTATTGGAGCCTTTCCTGGCTTCGCTGCTGGCCCAGCGCGAGCAACGGTTGGAGGTGATCATCGTCAACGATGGTTCCACCGATGGTTCGGGGGAAATAGCGCACCGTTACGCGGCGGTGCATCCGCATATTCGTGTGATCGATCAGGCTAACGCCGGCGTTTCTAACGCGCGTAATGCCGGGCTCGCCGTTGCCCGGGGTAAATACGTGGCGTTTCCCGATGCCGACGATTTGCTGGCGCCGGACATGTATTCTACGCTGCTGGAACAGGCGGAGCACCACCAATTAGACGTAATGCAATGTAATGGCGAGCGCTATTTCACCAGCCAAGACGAATTGCAGCCGATTTTTCCACAGGGTCGCTTACAGACCACCGACGTTATCACCGGCGTACAGTGGTTTGAACGTGCGCTGAAATCGCGAAAGTTTATTCACGTTGTATGGCTGGCAATATATCGCCTTGACTTTATTCGCCAGCATCGGCTTTATTTCGAGCCGGGGTTACATCATCAGGATATTCCCTGGACGACGGAAGTCATGTTTAATGCCCAACGGGTCAAATATTTAAGTACGCCGCTGTACCGCCAACGGGTACACGACAAATCGATCAGCAACCGTCGTCGCACCGGCCAGGCGAACGTAGATTATCAACGCCACTATATGAAAATCGTCGAAATGTTGGAGCGGCTCAACCGGCGCTATGCGGGCACTGTCGCCATTCGCCCGGCTTTCCATTGGCAAATCACCCGCGAAGCGCTGGGCATTTGCCACAGCATTCGTCGTGAACCGGATCCGGCTGCCCAGAGTCAAATCACCGAAGAGTTCTATCAGCGCGGCATCGACAGAGCGATGTTCGCTAATGCGCGCGGCCTGAAACAGGGGTGGCATGTCATGCTGTGGCGGCATCGGCTGAAGCAGTGGCGCAGCGAAAGCGGCTGTTCGCAACCGGTCTGAGGCACAAGACGTTGGGATCCGCCGCGTTAGCGCGTATACTCCTTCTCCCTTTTGCCGGAGAGAACGACACATGCATGCAGGTATGCCATTACTGAGTCACGCGGAGCAGCAGGAAGCGGCGGATCGTATCCATCAACTGATGGAGCAGGGCATGAGCAGCGGTGAAGCCATTGCTCGCGTTGCGCAGGAAATTCGCGAGAAGCATCAGGGCGCTCAGGTTGCGGTACTGTTCGATGAGGATGATGAAGACGAGCAGCATGAGGCCGCACCGGAGGCGTCGCGGGATGACGATGCTGAAGATGACGAAGACTATTGACGTTATCGGGGCCGCGTAAGCGGCCCCGTGAGTATCAGCCGTTGACCGCCACGGCGGCGGCGGCTTGTTTTGCTTGCTCCACCGCCTGTTCCGTCGTGCTCGCCGTCGCCAGTGCTACGCCCAGGCGACGCTGCCCGGCGATCTCCGGTTTGCCGAACAGGCGCAGCTGGTTGTGCCCGCGCAGCGCGTTTTCCAGGCCGCTGAAGCGCACATCGCTGCTGGTAAGCTGTGGCAGGATCACCGCCGAAGCGGAAGGGCCGAACTGGCGGATGGCGCCAATCGGCAACCCGAGAAAGGCGCGAACGTGCAGAGCGAACTCGGACAGATCCTGTGAGATCAACGTGACCATGCCGGTATCGTGCGGGCGCGGTGACACCTCGCTGAAGATCACTTCGTCGCCACAGACGAACAGCTCCACGCCGAACAGGCCGAAACCGCCCAGGGCTTTCACCACCTTCTCCGCGATAGCCTGAGCACGGCTCAACGCCGCGGCTGACATGCGCTGCGGCTGCCAGGATTCGCGGTAGTCCCCATCCTCCTGACGATGGCCGATCGGCTCGCAGAAATGCACGCCGTCCACGGCGCTGATGGTCAGCAACGTAATTTCAAAATCGAATCTTACCAGCCCTTCGACGATCACCCGACCGCCGCCGGCGCGGCCGCCCTGTTGGGCGTAATCCCAGGCGCTTTGCAGCTGCTCAGGCGTGCGGATCAGGCTTTGTCCTTTGCCGGAAGAACTCATCACCGGTTTGACGATGCACGGGTAGCCGATGTGCTCGACCGCCTGCCGGAAAGTCGCCTCGCTGTCGGCAAAGCGGTAGCTGGAGGTGGGCAGGCCAAGTTCTTCCGCCGCCAGACGGCGGATGCCTTCACGGTTCATGGTCAGGCGCGTGGCTTCGGCGCAGGGCACTACGCGGTGACCCTGGCGTTCAAGTTCGACCAGCATGGCGGTAGCGATCGCTTCGATTTCGGGAACGATATAGTCCGGCCGCTCTTGTTCGATAACGGCTTTCAGCGCGTCTCCGTCCAGCATATTGATGACGTGGCTGCGGTGCGCCACATGCATGGCGGGGGCGTCGGGGTAGCGATCGACGGCGATCACTTCCAGGCCGAGGCGCTGGCATTCAATGGCGACTTCTTTACCCAGCTCCCCGGAGCCGAGCAACATAACGCGGGTGGCGGAAGGGCGCAGGGCGGTTCCAATCGTTAACATAGTTTCGTACCTGGATCGGTGAAAGTAAGCGGATTGATGATCGGCGGGCAGTATATACGAAAACGATTGCGTGCACAGCCGCCGCGCCAAGTTTGTTGCTAACTTACTGTTTTTATGACAAGCAGAAATATTTGCCCTGTATGGACGATTGTGCGTTAATAAGCGACGGCGAAAGAAGGCCTACATATAGCAAGGTTTTCGCGTCTCGTGCCGTCAAGGCAGGTTTATCAAGTAAAGGAAACACAAATGAGCAAGATCACCGGTCACGTAAAATGGTTCAACGAAAGCAAAGGCTTCGGCTTCATCACGCCTGCCGACGGTTCTAAAGACGTTTTCGTTCATTTTTCCGCTATCGTTAGCGATGGTTTCAAGACCCTGGCTGAAGGCCAGCAGGTTGAGTTCTCCATCCAGGACAGCCAACGTGGCCCTGCCGCCGCCAACGTCGTTGCTATTTAACGACTGAGCCGCCGAGAAACCCGCCGCCGGCGGGTTTTTTTATGCTCGCACCCCGTAACGCCGCCCATCTCTGTTATCATTTAGCGCTGATTCGGCGCCAACCTGCGGGCGCGCCGCCATTCCATTCGTCATATAAGAGTTATCGCCGTGAGCACAGTTTCTTTTTCTTCCCTGCCGCTGCCAGCCGAACAGTTGGCCAACCTCAACGAACTGGGGTACGCCAAAATGACGCCGGTACAGGCCGCCGCGTTGCCCGCCATCCTGCAAGGGAGAGACGTGCGCGCAAAGGCGAAAACCGGCAGCGGTAAAACGGCGGCATTCGGCATTGGTCTGCTGAATAATATCGTCGTCGCTCAGGTCGCCACGCAGGCGCTGGTGCTCTGTCCCACCCGTGAGTTGGCCGATCAGGTGAGCAAAGAGCTGCGTCGCCTGGCGCGTTTCACGCAAAACATCAAAATCCTGACGCTGTGCGGCGGTCAACCGATGGGGCCACAGCTCGATTCGCTGGTGCACGCGCCACACATCGTGGTGGGGACACCGGGACGCATTCAGGAGCATCTGCGCAAGAAAACGCTGCTGCTGGACGAGCTGAAGGTGCTGGTGCTGGATGAGGCCGACCGCATGCTGGACATGGGCTTCGCTGACGACATCGACGATGTGATCAGCTATACGCCGCCGCAGCGTCAGACGCTGCTGTTTTCCGCCACCTACCCGACAGGCATCGAACGCATCAGCGATCGCGTTCAGCGCCAGCCGTTGAGCGTCGAAGTGGACGATGACGAAGCGCAGACCGCCATCGAACAACGCTTCTATGAAACCACGCGCGATCAGCGCCCGGCGCTGCTGGTGTCGGCCATTCGTTATCATCAACCCGCGTCCTGCGTAGTGTTCTGCAATACCAAACGCGATTGTCAAACGGTGCTTGAGGCCCTGGAGGCCCGCGGCATCAGCGCACTGGCGCTGCATGGCGATCTGGAGCAGCGCGATCGCGACCAGGTGTTGGTGCGCTTCGCCAACCGCAGTTGCCGGGTGCTGGTGGCGACCGATGTCGCCGCTCGCGGGCTGGACATCAAAGAACTGGAGCTGGTGGTTAACTACGAACTGGCGTTCGATCCCGAAGTGCATGTGCACCGTATCGGTCGTACCGGGCGCGCCGGCATGAGCGGGCTGGCGATCAGCCTGTGCACGCCGCAGGAAATGGCGCGGGCGCATGCGATTGAAGACTACCTGCAGATGGCCGTCGATTGGGCACCGGTGTCCGAGCTGAGCGGGGCGGCCAACGGCTCGCTGGAGGCGGAGATGGTAACGCTGTGCATCGACGGCGGCCGCAAGGCGAAGATCCGCCCCGGCGATATCCTTGGTGCGCTGACCGGCGATGCCGGGCTGACGGCGGCGGAAGTGGGCAAGATCGACATGTTCCCGGTGCACGCCTACGTCGCGATCCGTAAAGCCAGCGCGCGCAAGGCGCTGCAACAGCTGCAACAGGGCAAAATCAAAGGCAAGAGCTGCAAGGTGCGGCTGCTGAAATAAGCCGAAGGCGGGCGGCGGTTTGCCTTCCCGCCACTATCTATTTATACTGTATATATTTACAGTAATTTGAGTATTTGAGGACGCACGCATGGCGGTTGAAGTTAAATATGTGGTGGTGAGAAACGGTGAGGAAAAAATGACTTTCGCGAGCAAGAAAGAAGCCGACGCCTACGACAAAATGCTGGATTTGGCGGATAACCTCGGAGAGTGGCTGCAACAGGCGCCGCTGAACCTGGACGACGAACAGCGCGAAGGGCTGAGTTTCTTCCTGGCAGAGAATAAGGATGCGCTGGGTCTGATTCTGCGCGGCGCATCGCCGGCGGAAACCGCTAAAAAACCGGCGGAAAACAAAGCCAAAAAAACGGTCTCTAACTCAAAAGAGGGATCTGCGTCAGAAAAGCAAGCGGCATAATGACTTATGTTGCGGTGTTGTGATGAAAAAGGATCTAAAATGAGCCGTGAAATAACTTTCTTCAGCCGCTTTGAGCAAGACATTCTGGCCGGGCGTAAAACCATCACCATTCGGGATGCCAGTGAATCGCACTTCGAACCGGGCGAGGTATTGCGCGTAAGCCGCAATGAAGACGGCGTATTTTTCTGCTTTATCGAAGTGCTGTCGGTAACGCCGGTGCGTCTGGATGCGCTGACCGAACGCCACGCACAGCAGGAGAACATGTCGCTCGGCGAACTGAAGCAGGTGATCAAGGAAATCTATCCGGGCTTGGATGCGCTGTTTGTCATCGAGTTTGTCAAACGGTAAACCCGTTGCCGAAACCCTGTTGTGAGCCAGGGATGGGCGCCCGGATAGCGCTAATCACAACGGGAGGAGAGATGAAAAAAACGGGTTTGGCTATCGCCTTGTTGGCCATGATGGGAGCATCGACTGCGGTGTGGGCGCAGGATCAAGAGCAACGCACCGCCAAGGTGGGGCAGTGTGCCGGTCTGCAGCCGGCGGATATTGCCGCCCAGGTCAAGCGTGATTTCTTGCAGAACCGCATTACGCGCTGGGAGGCGGACAAAAAACTGCTGGGCACCGCTACCCCGATCGCCTGGGTCAGCCCGGATGCCATCACCGGCAAGGATCAGGTATGGCAGGTGCCGCTGACGGTGCGTGGCACCAAAGTGGATAAAACCTACAATGTGACGCTCAACTGCAACACGGGCGAGATCGCCTACAGCGCGCCGCAGTAATCGTTTTCCGCAATAAAAAGCCCGCCTGGCGGCGGGCTTGATGCATCAAGACGCGGTCAGTCGCTAAACGGTATCACCAACTCACCCGGTTTCACTTCCAATCCCTTCGCCAGTTTTTTCGCCAGCGCTTCGGTTTTGCTGTTGTCAGGATTCAGCACATAAGCCGGCTTTTGGTCGAAATAAGACTTCAGCGACTGGTTCAGATATGGCGTCAGCGCTTTCATCACCGTCTGCATTTTTTCCGGCTGCACGCTGTAATCGGTCAGTTCCATGTCTTTCAGGTAAATGGCGCCCTGTGCACGGTCGTACACCGGCTGCGCTTTCAGCGTCAGTTTCAGATCCGCCGCCTGCGGGCCGAGAATCGACGTGATGTTGACCTTGGCGTCGCCGGAAAGGGTGACTTTACCCGGCTCGCTGCGGCCGATCTGGCTTTGCAGCTGCGTCAGCACGATGTTGGCGTCCACCAGGCCGGGCACGCCGATCTGCTTCTGATAGTCGTTGTGCTTTTGCAGGTAATCATTCACTTCCTGCTCGCTCAGAGTGTACTGGGTCAGTTGATTGCAACCGGCCAATACGCCGGCGAACAGCAGGGCGGCTGCGCCCATCAGGATCTTCTTCATTAATGCCTCATTGCGACTGCTGGCGAAAAGTGCTGCAGATAATTGATTAATCATTATAAACGTTCCACCTGTGCGTGAAAACGGCAGAAGGCGATGTGCTGAGGATAGTGCGCGCAAAAGCGGGCGACACCTATCGGATAACGCCGAAAGCGTCAGCGCCGCAATCGCAGCGCCAAGAGCACCACGCCGGCCAGGCAGGCCGCGCTCCCCAACAGCGGGAACAGCGGAATGCCCCACAGCCGCAGCGACGAATGCATCAGATAAGGCGCCAGCCCCAGGGCAAAAGCGGCGGTGACGATGGCGATAGCCAGGGTGACGGCGGCGCGTTCCAGCGCTTTGCTCAACTGGCCAAGATTACTGACGTTGATATCGGCATTGAGCTGCCCGCGTTTTAGGCGGCGAACCAATAGCCGCAGGGTTTGCGGCAGCTCTTCTCCGGCGTCGAGCGCTTCCCCGCCTAAGGCCAATAACCGCTGGCGCACGGCAGCGGGGGCATAGCGTTGCAGCACCGTGTGTTGCAGCATCGGTTTGAGCGTGGCGACGATGTCGAAGGCCGGATCCAATCGGTGCAGCACGCCGTCGGCGGTGATTAACGCCTTGAACAGCAACACCAGATCGGGCGGCAGCGCCAGCTGGTGTTCACGTGCCATCACCAGCAGATCGGTCAGGGCCTTGCCCAACGTCAGGGTGGCAGCGGCCTGTTTGTCGAGAAAGTTTTGCGCCGCCAGCTCCAGATCCATCAGATCCAGCGGTTCGCTGTCCGACCAGGCGATCAGCGTGTTGACGATACCTTCGGACTGACGATCGGCGATGGCCTGCAGCAGCAGGAGCAACTGATTGCGTCGCCGCTCGGACAGCTGGCCCACCATGCCGAAGTCGATAAAGCCGACGCGGTCATCGCTCAGCGCCATGACGTTGCCGGGATGTGGGTCGGCGTGATACAGCCGATGTTCCAGCACCATGCTCATAAAGGCGCGGGCGCCGCGTTGCGCCAGCAGCGGTCCGTCAAAGCCCGCTGCCGCCAGCTGCTGAGGGTTTTCCGGCGCGGTGCCGGGCAAGTATTCCTGCACTAGCAGGCGTGGGGAAGACCATTGCCAATAGATTTTCGGCACGACGACGTCAGGTTGACGCGCAAACATCCCGGCGACGCGGTCGCAGTTATGCCCTTCGTGGGTCAAATCCAGTTCATGATTGAGCGCCGTCGCCAGCGCTCTGACCATCTGCCGCGGCCGATAGCGCGCCAGCGCGGGGCTCTGCTGCTCCACGGTTTCCGCCAGCGAGGCCAGCAGCCGCAGATCGGCGTGGATGGTTTTCGCCAGGCCGGGCCGCAGCACTTTGACCACGACCTGTTCGCCGCTGCGCAGGCGTGCGCGGTAGATTTGCGCCATCGACGCCGCCGCCAGCGGCGTACGATCGAATTCTGCGAACAGTCGCTCGGGCTCGCCGCCCAGGTCGGCAACGATCTGCGGCGCCAGCGTTTCCCATGGCAACACCGCTGCCTGGCTGTGCAGGCGATCCAGTTCGTCGGTCCAGGCCGGATCCAGCAGGTCGGAACGCGTGGCCAGGATCTGACCGAATTTGACGAAGGTAGGGCCCAGCGCCTCGAGCGCTTCGCGCAGCCGCTCAGGCAGGGTTTGTGCGTCCTGTTGGGCGGATTCAGCGCGGGCGCCGCGCAGCAAAGCCCCCAAGCCCAGCAGACGCAGAACGTCTTGCAGGCCATAACGAATCAGAACGGAGGTAATTTCCTTCAGCCGCGCCCGATCGCGAGCGGTGGCGAGCACCATTTTCAACATCAGTACGCCATATCCTTATTTGTCATTCTTGAACGTTATTGTTCCATATCCAGCAGCAACGGCACCTCGCTGCGCTGTGCCATGCGGTTGCGGTAGGCCTCCACGTTATCCGGCAGCGCAACGCCGGCGACGATCGACAATGAGCGCAGCAGCGGGAACAGGTGGATATCGTCCTCGGACAGTTCGCCGTTCACCGCGTCGGCGGAGGCGATCAGCGGCGACAGCGTTTGCAGGTCGGCTTCCAGTTCGGCGATCAGATCGGCACTGTTGGCGAGATGCTCGGCAAAATCGCCGATAGACGCCTGCTTTTTATCGATAAAGTAACGGCGGGCGCTGTCGGTGGCAAACTCTTCGAAATCGGCATGCGCAATACGCGGCAACAGCAATTTTGCGCTGTAACCGCCGACCCGCTGCAGCCACTCGGCAATGGCCGGGTTGATGCGGCCGGTCAGCACCGGCTTGCCGTCAAGGTTGTCGACATAGTGCACGATATCCAGGCTTTCCGGCACCGCATCGCCGTTGTCTTTGACCAGGATAGGCACCATTTTTTGGCCGATCAGGTTGAACGGGGTCGCCTCATCGTCGTTGAGCAATGTGACCAGGCGAATCGGCAGACGTTTCAGGCCAAAAATCATGCGGGCTTTAACGCAGAATGGGCAATGATCGTAAATGAACAGTTTCATGCTTGCTCCGGGTTGTCAGGTTTTAACAGCAATAGTTACCACAGCTTATCGAGGCTGTCTTGACGTGCGTGTGTTGGATGGTGCGTTATTGCGATATTGCCCGCGCGCCGGCGCGGGCTAGGGGGCGTTATTTCTTGGCCGGTACTGAGTTGAGCACATCGATCAGGTGATTGCGAGCTTCTTCGAGGTCGATTCTGTCACGTTCGTTGGTGGCGGTGACGACCTGCAGCTGTTTGATAATATCGTTTTTCAGGCCGGCGTCGCTGGCGAGGATATGGGCCAGTGCCTTTTCCACCAGGGTGGAACGCGCATAAATCATACGCAAGTTCAGTATCATATGTTCGAGTAGTTGCGGTAATTTTGCTTCTTCGCTCATGCCGACGGGCTCCTGTGGGTGTTTTTACTAACAGGATAGCAGCTGTTGCCGATTCGGCCGGATTTCTATGGCGTTAACCGCCGGGAAGCAGCATCGACGCACTGCGCCGCGGGCTGAACTGCCAGTACAGCGCCAGCAACGTAGCGAAGCCCACTGCCCCCAGCAGCAACCAGGGTAGCTCCGGCATGTTCATCGTCCGCCCGGTATCGTACATCCAACCGCCGCCGGTATAACCCAACGCGCCGCCCAGCGCCAGACCCAGGCGACTAAAGCCCATATAGCTGCCGCGCGCACGTGGATCGGCCAGCGAAGCGCTCAGCGTTTCGCGCGCCGGTTCGGCGATGATCGATCCCAGATAGAAGCAACAGATCAGCGTGAACACGCCCTGCAAACTGGTGGCGAGACCGATCGGCAGCAGGCTGAGCGTCATCAGCAACAGGCCCGCCATCAGGCGCTGCTCAAGCCGGAAGTGTTTTTCTCCCCAACGCGCCAACGGATAGAGCAGCGACAACGACAGCGCCGCTTCAATCGCATACATCCATTTCACCGCCGCCGGTGAACCGGCGATTTCGTTGACCACGATCGGCATCATCAGCATCACCTGTACCGCTAACATGTAATAACCGGTCAGCGTCAGGACATAGGTGAGGAAGCGGCGATCGCGCAGGACCCGCAACATGCCTTCCTTCATCGGTATGCGCACGGTAGAGATGCGGTAAGCCGGCAGTAGCCAGGCGTTCCAGCCGGCGGCCAGCACGAAGATCGCCGCCCCAACCCAGCAGACAAAGTGGAAATCGTACTGCAGTAGCCAACTGCCGATCAGCGCGCCGATTACCGCTCCGGCGCTATCCTGCATCATCAGCAGCGAGAAAAAACGGCCGCGTTCGTGCGGGCGGGTCAGCTTGATCACCAAAGCGGTGCGCGGCGGATCGAATAACGTGCCGCCGAGTGCGGACAGGGCACAAGAGAACCACAGGATCCAGGGTTCATCGGCCATCGCCATGGTGGCGAAACCGGCGGCGCGCAGCAACATGCCGGTGACGATCATCGGCTTGGCGCCGAAGCGATCGGCGATGGCGCCGCCAAAGATGCCGAGCCCTTGTTGCAACAGCTGGCGCAAACCCAGCGCGATGCCGACGATCAGCGCCGCCCATCCTAATTGATCGACAAAGCGGATCGAAATAAGCGGAAAAACGACAAAGAAGCCTAAAACCACCAGCAGGTTATCGAGCAACAGAAAATATTTACCCAAGCTGCGCGCTTGCGACACCAGAGACATGCTTCACCATGAGCAATCAAGAAAGAAGGAGAGACAGCCGTTCCATTCTCTACCCAATTCCCGTACGGCGACAGGGGCGGCATAGATAATATTTTTTTATCGTCAAGGTGTTACCTAAGCAGCAAAATTGGCGGAAAAACGCCGTAAAACGCGTATTCGGCGATTTACTGAGCGGCCGGTATTTTACCTCGGGGGCGGGCTACGGTTATATTGAATGCAGGGAAGTGCAGTTCTGCGGTGCTATTGGCAAAATAAAACCATGGCAAAAGATCGGCACAGGATAATGATCCGCTCGGCTTCCTAATAAATACTTCTTATCGAACCGTTTTGACTGCGGGGGAAATGATGTTCGGCTATCGCTCTGCATCGCCAAAAGTACGTCTTACTACCGACCGGATGGTGGTCCGTTTAGTGCATGAACGGGATGCCTATCGCCTGGCGGACTATTATGCCGAGAACCGGACCTTTCTCAAACCCTGGGAGCCGGTGCGCGACGAAAGCCATTGTTATCCTTCCGGCTGGCAGGCGCGCCTGGGCATGATCACCGAAATGCAAAAGCAGGGCAGCGCCTACTATTTTATTCTGCTCGATCCGGAAGAACAGGAAGTGCGCGGCGTGGCGAACTTCAGCAACGTGCTGCGCGGTTCGTTTCATGCCTGTTTCCTCGGCTATTCGCTGGGGGAGAAATGGCAGGGGCAAGGGCTGATGTTCGAAGCCCTGCAGTCCGCCATGCGCTATATGCTACGCCAACAGCGCATGCACCGCATCATGGCCAACTATATGCCGCACAACCAGCGCAGCGGCGCACTGCTGACGCGTCTGGGATTCGAACGCGAAGGTTACGCCAAGGATTACCTGCTGATCGACGGCCAGTGGCAAGACCACGTTTTGACGGCATACACCAATAAAGAGTGGCTACCCCCACGTTGAGGCCAAACGATGAAATATGAATTGAACGCCAGAGAGGCGCGGGTCATCGGCTGCCTGTTGGAAAAACAGGTCACGACCCCGGACCAATACCCACTTTCGCTTAACGCCATTACCCTGGCATGCAATCAAAAAACCAACCGCGAGCCGGTGATGGATCTGAGCGAAAGCGAGGTGCAGCAACTGCTCGATCTGTTGCTGCGCAAACATTTCCTGCGCACCCTCAGCGGGTTTGGCAACCGGGTGGTGAAGTACGAACAGCGGTTTTGCAACTCCGAGTTCGGCCAACTGAAACTCTCGCCCGCCGAACTGGCGGTGATCGCCACCTTATTGCTGCGCGGCGCGCAAACGCCGGGCGAGCTGCGCACCCGCACCAACCGGATGCACGAGTTCAACGATGTCAGCGAGGTCGAACAGGTGCTGCAGCAGCTCGCCACGCGCGAAGATGGCCCGTTCGTGGTGCGCCTGGCGCGTGAACCGGGCAAGCGTGAAAGCCGGTTCATGCATCTGTTCAGCGGCCAGATTGATGAAGCGCCGCCGGCGGCGTTCGAATCTGAGGACGACGGCGAACTGAGCGCCAGGGTTAGCGCATTGGAAAGCGAAGTGGCGGAGCTGAAACGGCAGTTGCAACACTTGTTGGTGAGGGATGCGAATGACTAAATTGCGTGTGGGCGTGGTGGGATTGGGCAGTATTGCGCAGAAGGCTTACCTGCCAATACTCGGCCAGGCGGCGGATTGGACGCTGGTGGGCGGTTTTTCGCCCAATCAGCAAAAAGCGCAACCGCTGTGCGACAGCTATCGCATGGCCTGTTTCTCCCGTCTGGACAGCCTGGCCGAACAGTGTGACGCGGTCTTTGTTCACAGCAGCACCGCCAGCCATTTCTCGGTAATCGGCGAGCTGCTGAACCGCGGCGTGCACGTTTACGTCGATAAACCGCTGGCGGAAACGCTGGAGCAGGGCGAGCAGTTGCTTGAGTTGGCCGAGCGGCGAGGCAAAACGCTGATGGTGGGGTTCAACCGCCGTTTCGCGCCGCTTTACCGGCAGCTCAAACAGCAAATGAATCAGCCGGCCTCCATTCGCATGGATAAACATCGGGCGGACAGCGTCGGCCCGCACGATCTGCGTTTTACCCTGTTGGATGATTACCTGCACGTGGTGGACACTGCGCTGTGGCTGGCGGGCGGAAGCGAACAACTGCTGAGCGGCAGCTTGTGCGCCAACGCCGCAGGCGAAATGCTGTACGCCGAGCACCACTTCGCCTGCGGGGGCACGCAGGTGACGACCAGCATGCATCGCCGCGGCGGCAGCCAGCGCGAAAGCGTGCTGGCGGTGACCGACGGCGCGCTGTATCAGTTGACCGATATGCGCCACTGGCTGCGTGAAGATGCGCAGGGCGAGTTGGAACAGCCGGTGCCGGGCTGGCAAAGCACGCTGGTGCAACGCGGCTTCGACGGTGCGGTGCGGCATTTCCTTAATGCCGTTGCCAATCAGAGCGCGCCGGAAACCGGCGGCGAACAGGCGCTGCTTGCCCAGCGGGTGGTCGAGCGTCTGCTGCGGGATAACTCTATGTAACATATGGCGGTAGCTATTCTTTTCCGGATGCGTAAACTGAGCCGATTGTTTCACTGACGCCTGCTGTTGCAGGCGTTGATATTTACGGTACCTATCAGACAACCACATGAACCTACTCAAATCCTTGGCTGCCGTCAGCTCGATGACGATGTTTTCGCGGGTGTTGGGCTTTGCCCGTGATGCGATCGTCGCGCGCGTGTTCGGGGCCGGCATGGCAACGGACGCCTTTTTCGTGGCGTTCAAACTCCCTAATCTGTTACGCCGTATCTTTGCCGAAGGGGCATTTTCGCAGGCCTTCGTGCCGATCCTGGCCGAGTACAAGAGCCAACAGGGTGAAGAGGCGACGCGCACCTTTATCGCCTATGTCTCCGGGCTGTTGACGCTGGTGCTGGCGGTGGTGACGGTGCTGGGCATGCTGGCCGCGCCCTGGGTGATTTACATTACTGCGCCGGGCTTTACCGATACGCCCGACAAGTTTGCTCTGACGTCGGCGCTGCTGCGCATCACATTCCCCTATATTCTGTTGATCTCACTGGCGTCACTGGTGGGGGCGATCCTCAATACCTGGAACCGCTTCTCGATTCCGGCCTTTGCGCCCACGTTGCTTAACGTCAGCATGATCGGCTTCGCGCTGTTTGCCGCCCCGTATTTCCACCCGCCGGTGCTGGCGTTGGCCTGGGCGGTGGTGGTGGGCGGCGTGCTGCAGCTGGGGTATCAGCTGCCGCACCTGCGCAAGATAGGCATGCTGGTATTGCCGCGCCTCAAGCTGGGCGATGCCGGGGTTTGGCGCGTGATGCGCCAGATGGGGCCGGCGATCCTCGGGGTGTCGGTCAGCCAAATCTCGCTGATCATCAACACCATTTTCGCTTCGTTCCTGGTGTCCGGCTCGGTGTCTTGGATGTACTACGCCGACCGCCTGATGGAGTTTCCTTCCGGCGTGCTGGGCGTGGCCTTGGGCACCATCCTGCTGCCGTCGCTGGCCAAAAGCTTCTCGAGCGGCAACCACGACGAGTATTCGCGCCTGATGGATTGGGGGCTGCGCCTGTGCTTCTTGCTGGCGTTGCCGAGCGCCATTGCGCTGGGCATTTTGGCCAAGCCGTTGACCGTTTCGCTGTTCCAGTACGGCAAGTTCAGCGCCTTTGACGCGGCGATGACGCAACGCGCGCTGGTGGCTTACTCGGTAGGGCTGATGGGGCTGATCGTGGTTAAAGTGCTGGCGCCGGGCTTCTATTCACGGCAGGACATCAAAACGCCGGTCAAGATCGCCATCATCACGCTGATCATGACGCAGGTGATGAACCTGGCGTTTATTGGTCCGCTGAAGCATGCCGGCCTGGCGCTGTCGATCGGTTTGGCGGCCTGCCTGAACGCCGCGCTGCTGTATTGGCAGCTGCGCAAGCAGAAGATCTTCCAGCCACAGCCGGGTTGGGCGTTGTTCCTCACCAAGCTGGTGATCGCCGTGCTGGTGATGTCGGCAGTGTTGATTGGCGCGATGTGGCTGATGCCGGCCTGGGATCAGGGCAATATGCTGGAACGTTTGCTGCGCTTGGCGGCGGTGGTCGTGGCCGGTGTGGTGGCGTACTTTGGCGTGCTGGCCGGGTTGGGCTTCCGCCCGCGCGATTTTGCGCGCCGCGTCGCCTGAGCCGAAGGCAAGAACAAAAAAAGGTCGCCTGGGCGACCTTTTTACTTTCTGCGCGGTGCGGCTTACATACGTTCGACGGTTTCGATGCCCAGCGTATCCAGACCGGTTTTCAGCGTTTTCGAGGTCAGCAGCGCCAGCTTCAGGCGGCTCTGACGCGCTTCTTCGCTGTCGGCGTTCAGGATCTGGCAGTGCTCGTAGAAACCGGAGAACAAGCCGGCCAGATCGTACAGGTAGCTGCACATGACGTGAGGTGTGCCTTCACGCGCGACGGTGGTGAGCACCTCTTCGAACTGCAGCAGGCGGGTGGCCAGCGCAATTTCACGCTCTTCGGTCAGCGTCAGCGGCAGCGTCAGGCTGCTTTCGTCGATCCCGGCGCGTTTGAATACCGATGCCACACGGGTATAGGCGTATTGCATGTAAGGCGCGGTATTGCCTTCGAAGGCCAACATGTTATCCCAGTCGAAAACATAGTCGGTGGTGCGGCTTTTCGACAGATCGGCGTATTTCACCGCGCCGATGCCGACCACGCGGGCCACGGTCTTCATTTCGTCTTGCGGCATGTCCGGGTTTTTGCCGGCGATCAGCTGTTCGGCGCGTTCGATGGCCTCATCCAGCAGATCGGAGAGCTTCACCGTACCTCCCGAGCGGGTTTTGAACGGCTTACCGTCTTTGCCCAGCATCATGCCGAACATGTGGTGTTCCAGCGAGACGGACTCCGGCACGTAACCGGCCTTGCGCACGATGGTCCAGGCCTGCATCAGGTGCTGATGCTGACGGGAGTCGATGTAATACAGGACGCGATTGGCACCCAGGGTTTCGTAGCGATACTTGGCGCAGGCGATGTCGGTGGTGGTGTAGAGGTAGCCGCCATCCTTTTTCTGGATGATGACGCCCATCGGGTCGCCGTCCTTGTTCTTGTATTCGTCGAGGAACACCACGGTGGCGCCTTCGCTTTCCACCGCCAGCCCCTTGGTTTTCAGATCGGCGACGATGCCCGGCAGCATCGCGTTATACAGGCTTTCGCCCATCACGTCGTCTTCGGTCAGCGTGACGTTCAGGCGGTTATAGGTCAGCTGGTTTTGCGCCATGGTGATATCGACCAGCTTACGCCACATTTTCAGGCAGTACTGATCGCCGCCCTGCAGCTTCACGACGTACGCGCGCGCGCGCTCGGCGAACTCGGCGTCTTCGTCGTAATGTTTCTTGGCTTCGCGGTAAAACTGCTCGAGATCGGACAGGCCCATATCGCTGGCGTTTTCGTTCTGCATTTTTTCCAGGTAGGCAATCAGCATGCCGAACTGGGTGCCCCAGTCGCCGACGTGGTTGGCGCGGATCACTTTATGGCCCAGAAACGCCTGGGTACGCGCCGCGGCGTCGCCGATGATGGTGGAGCGCAGGTGGCCGACGTGCATCTCTTTCGCCACGTTCGGCGCGGAGTAGTCGATAACGATGGTTTGCGGCTCAACCGGCGCAATGCCCAGCTTCGGTGCGTTCAGCACCTGATCGGCCTGGCGGGCGACCCAGTCGCTGTTCAGGAAAATGTTGATAAAGCCGGGACCGGCGATTTCCACTTTGCCGGCGACGTCGCCGAGATCCAGCAGTTGCACCACTTTTTCCGCCAACTGACGGGGCGGCATGCCCAGCTTTTTGGCGACGGACATCACGCCGTTGGCCTGGTAATCACCAAACTGCGCCTTGGCGGAAGGGCGGACCTGCGCTTCGCAATCGGCTGGCGCGCCAGCGGCGATCAGCGCCTGGCTGACTTTATCTGAAAGAAGAACCTGAATATTCACCGGGTTACCTTAATGACGAACGAGGGGCTGAAGCCAGCCCCTGCGGGATTCAACGGTGGCGGGCGCGATGGGCGGCCTCCACAAAACAGCCTGCAATTGTAACCGATCTGACGGAGCCCGTCAGCAGTTGGCGCGGCCGCTGCGATGAAACAGTTGTCGGAGGCGGCGCGTTGATTACCGGAAAGTGAACGCAGAATGGCCTGAACAGAATGTACGAAGGGGAGAGTGGCGAAACTAGCGCTTTTTATTGCGGCGACCGGCATCCAGCGTGTTGGTGCGGCGTGATTTGAAATGACGGTAGATGGCGTATACGGCGATAATTATCAACACCAAGGATATCGTCAGCAATAACATAATGATCATCTCGAATTGAAATTTCCTCCAAAGTAGCCGAGTTGTCTTGATGAATCAATTGCCCGGGGCTAAATTAAGATAATCCTTAGTTTTTCATTAATTATTGAATTTTATTATCTTTGTTTACAATGGGTTGATTGTTTCCTTTTTGTGACTTTGATAAGTGAGTAAAGTGTGATTAAGTGAAAAGATTCAATCGGTTTAACCCGTGAATCGCGAATGGTTTTGTGCAAAATAACTTAAATCATAGCGTCATGAAAAAAAGGTATAATGGCATGCGAAAAATCTTATTTTTTATTTTTTCGTTGATTTAATAAGCTGTCATCTTAATAAAAATCTGGTTTTTTATTCTGCCTGTCCGCAACCAAAAATCATTCTGAACGGCCGCCGAAAAACCTCGCAACGGTGGCGAGCGCTGCCGCCAGCGTGTAAATTACGGCGTTTAACTTTGCGCTCCGTTGTTTTGAGGTTTCTATGACCACTCCCTTGCAGGCCATTGCCGAGCTTGACGATCTGAAGCTCGACCTGCCGCGTTTTGAGCAGGCGTTGCATCAATTTGCCGCCAAATTACGGCTTGATCTGGCCGCGTTTAGCGCCGATCACATCTCCCTGCGCTGTCACCAGAATGCCACCGCCGAACGCTGGCGCCAGGGGCTGATGCAGTGCGGGACACTGCTGTCCGAATCGATGATCAACGGGCGACCTATCTGTCTGTTCGATTTGTCTCAGCCGCTGGCCGTAGGGCCGTGGCGGATAGACTGCATCGAATTGCCGTATCCCGGGGAGAAGCGCTATCCGCACGAAGGTTGGGAACACGTTGAATTAGTGCTCAGTGGCGATCCGCAGACGCTGCACGCCCGGGCGTTGAGCCACCTCGCCGATGAAGCGTTGCTGGCACCGGGGATCAAGCTGAAGCAAAGCTCGCCAAAGGGCGAGGGCGAACGGCTGCCGAACCCGACGCTGGCCATCACCGACGGAACGGTGACGATCAAGTTTCATCCTTATTCCATTCGAGACATCGTCGCCAGCGAACAAGGTTAGCCACGCAGTGCCGCACAGGCTCGCGCCATGCGATCGAGCGCTTCATCGAGCAGGGCCCATCGGCAACCAAAGTTAAGCCGCACAAAGCGCCGATCGCCAAAGTCCAAACCGGCGCTTAGCCCAACGCCCGCACGTTCGAAGAACTGATGCGGGTTATCTACCGGCAACGCGCTGCAGTCTATCCAGGCCAGGTAGGTGGCCTCGATAGGCAGCAACGTCAATCCCGGCATGGCGTTGATACGCTCTGCCAGCCGATCGCGATTGGCGCGCAGGTAAATCAGCTGCTCATCCAGCCAGGGTTGCCCGTATTGATAAGCCGCCTGCGCCGCCACCAGCGCCAACAGATTGACCTCCGGCACGATACCGCTGCGCGCGCGTTTCAGCCTTTGTCGCAGCGCTTCGTTGGGGACGATCGCCATTGACGCGCCCAGTCCGGCGAGATTAAACGTCTTTGACGGGGACATCAGCGTCACGCTGCGTTGGGCTGCATCGTCATTCAGGGTGGCGAAAGGGATATGCCGCACGCCGGGTTCAAGCAGCAGCTCGCAGTGGATTTCATCGGAACAGACGATTAAATCGTGCTCGCGAGCGAACTGATGGTGCTGTAACAGTTCGTCCCGGCGATAAACGGTGCCACCGGGGTTCTGCGGGTTGCACAGCAACAGGAGTTTCTCGCTGCCGTTGAGCCGATCAGGCATCGAGGAAAAATCCAGCCCCCAACGTTGGTCGGCCACCGTTAGCGGCACCGCAAGGTGTTCACGCCCGGCGAATTTGGCCGCCTTGCGAAACGGCGGATAAATGAGCGAGGGGGCCAGCGTGCTCTGATGTTCTTCGGTGCAGGCACGCACGCACAGGTTCAGGCCGCACACCAGGCCAGGCAGGAAAATGATCCATTCAGGCTTGATGTGCCAGCCGTAGCGCTCTACCATGCGGCGGGTAAAAACCTCAATAAGATCAGGGGATGGGTGGCTGTAGCCGAATACGCCGTGTGCTACGCGGCGCTGCAAGGCTTCTATCACCGCCGGCGGTGAGGTGAAATCGCTGTCGGCGACCCAAAGCGGGATGATGTCGCTGCCGCGATATTTATCCCACTTAACGCTGTCACTGTGACTGCGGTCTACCCATTGATCAAAATTGAATGCCATAGTTACAACCCTGAGCCGGTTTATGCCTATGCATGAGCCTACGTGAGAAATGAAGAAATGAACAATTGCCGCCGTATGTTGGCCGTTATCTGGGGGTGACAATGATAAAACTGGAAGTTTGTTGCTTTAGCGTCGACTGTGCGCTGACGGCCGAACGGGCAGGCGCCGATCGCATCGAGTTGTGCGCCAGCCAGAGCGAGGGGGGATTGACGCCGAGCTATGGCACGCTGCGTCTGGCGCGCGAGCGGGTTGCGATCCCGGTGCATCCGATTGTTCGTCCTCGCGGTGGCGATTTCTGCTACGGCGCGGTGGATTTCGAGGTGATCAAACAGGATCTCCGCCAGATCCGCGAGATGGGGTTCCCCGGCGTAGTCGTCGGCATGCTGGACGAAGAAGGGCATATCGATCTGCCGCGCATGCGTGAAGTGATGACGCTGTGCGAAGGCATGGCGGTGACGTTCCATCGCGCGTTCGACATGTGCCAGAATCCGATGGTAGCGTTGGAGCAACTGACCGAGCTGGGCGTGGCGCGCATTCTGACCTCCGGTCAACAGCAGAGCGCTGAACTGGGCCTGCCGTTGCTGCGCGATTTGCGCCAGGCCAGTCAGGGCCCGGTGATCATGGCGGGTGCCGGCGTGCGCCTCAGTAATCTGCACAAGTTTGTCGATATCGGCCTGCATGAACTGCACAGCTCTTCCGGCCATCTGGTGCCGTCGACCATGCGTTATCGCAAGGCGGGCGTCACCATGTGCTCCGATAACGAGTTTGACGAATTTAGCCATTATTGCGTGGATGGCGAAATGGTGGAGGCGATGAAAAACGCGCTGGCCTTGGTTGATCCCCTGGCGCAAAGCGCATAAACACGCAGCTAACCGCGTTTGACAACCGGTTTCCGGGCCGTAAGACCCCTTTGCGTGTCACTGAGCCCTCGGCGATCACGCAAGTACCAGGCCCCGGCGTTTTGCCGGGGCTTTTTTTATTTCGCTGGTGATTATTGCAGTGCATCAGGCGAGAGGTTGAAGACTTCGCCCGGGGTAATGCCGCAGCTTAAAATGCGCACCGTATTATTGCCATTGCCGGGATTGACCAGAATATCGTGGATAGTGCGATTGTTGTTCATAACAAAACGTGCGTAGTAGAGGTTGCCGATGCGTATCCAGGGAATAGCCTCATTGCTCTCGACAGTGTCAGTATAGTTATCGTTGAACGAGCGAGCCCAAATGCCAGTCGATGCTTGCGCGGTAGATTGATCGCCGATAGAGGATGCGATCGCCCAGAATGTCCTCAGTCCCATGCTCCGATGAATACGTTGACCCAAACCTTTGTAAGCCGGGTTGTCGCCAGTGGCCGTCAGAAGATTCCTGTCTACCGCCAGTTTCCCATCAATAAACCAGCCTGTAGGCTGATTGTCAGCACCGGTGGCGATCAGATTGCTGTTGGCTAAATAATTTAGCGGAGCCGCATGTAGTTGATAGCTACGTTGCGCAATGCTCAGTGTACCTCTGAGAATGTTGTAACCAGCGTCATTGTTCAGGCTGCCGTTTGTCCACATTGGCATGACGGTGTTGCTGAATGAGAGTTGATACCCAGCGTTCGCTTCGAAGCGAATAGCCTGAGGAGAGAGTGAGCCCTTCGGTCCATTGGCGGTAGCGAAGTTAACATTGCTGATTTGCACCGGGGTGATATTTGATTGGCCAGTAGTTTTTCTTAATACCAGGAACCCCCCAACGGCATCACCATAGTCATTAATATAAGAACCGTTGGCGATTTGAATATTGGCGGAGGAATCCGAGTCGATATCAATTCCGGTTCCATTTCTGTCTGCCATGAAATTGCTTAGGCTGAGACCGCCTAAATAGGAGGTTCCTTGCGTTGTGGTTTTGATAAAGGTCTTCTTGCCATAAGAGAACACATTCACCATAAACGTATTGTCGTGGCGATCGAGATTGAAAGCACAAGAACCGGCCACGGCGATAGAAGCAGAAACCGCATTTTCTGTCGGACGCACGACGTTGGCATTGACGTGAACATTGGTAAATCTGTTGATGTCCCTGCTTTCATAAATCCTGTAGTCGCAGCGGACTGCCCAACCGTAGATATTCTCAAAGTTGTTGGCTTCTCCTCGAGCTTCAACAAAGTCATAGGCGCCTACATAACGGCAGTTGGCTACTGACAGAGCGCCGGCTGCAGTAATGGTGGCACCGTATTGAACAAATGCCTCCGGCTGGGTGGCAGTATATTTTTGATCCGGATAGAGGAACGACCAACCATCAAAGACAACGTTCTTATCGCAGGCGAAACAAACCGTACCTGCCGGCTTTTTGATGATGAAACCGCTATCGTCCGAAAGGCCAGCTCGATTAGGACCATTGCTTGTTAGGCTTGCGGGGCCTTGAGCGATGCCGCAGCGAGTTCCTTTCACCGTAATGCCGCTAGCGACGCTGATGGGTTGAGCACTGGTCAGTAGGTATTGAGCGTTTTCAGAAGCATAGACCACTTTATTTTTTAGACTTGCGACATAGTTTAATGTGGCGCTGATTGCTGCGTCAGAGGCGAACGTACCATTGGGATCGGCGCCGAAGTGATCGAAGGTAAGCTTATTGTCCAGCCGTTTCCAGCGGGCACCACCCGCCGTAACCACTACGGTACCGTTATTGTCCGTACTGGTTGTATCCGTTTTCTCATAATAGAATTCGCCGCCACCGGCGAAACGTCCGGGGGTGTGAGAAACTAGAAAGACGATCTGATCGTCTGTAGCGGGTGTCAGATTACGCAATTCACTGATGTTACGCACACTAATCATATTGCTCATGATATCTCTCCTGTTAGTTGGCAACATGATTCTCAATCAGACTGGACGTTTGAAAAAGCCGATGAGGTTTACTCAGCAGTGATACATCATCAAGGTCAGGCCGCGGTATTTGGATCACGAATTGGGTCAGTACCTTGTAAAGACGCTGTCCCAGTTCATACGCTGTTTCTCGGTCAGCCCCTCATCTCTTCTTGCGCTCGTCATGCCCTGCTGATAACTTTGTGAGTTAAAATCTTTTAAATATCATAATATTAAATGATTTTTTGGTATGTATTGTCACGGTGAATGATTTGCGTTCTGCCGCTCATCACCGCGTCTGTATTTTTACCTGTTCATCGCCGGCCATATGGCTGGAACATCACAGCATCAATTGAGGAGAGCCGTCGGCGCAGCCGCAGGGCACGTTGATGGCGGACTAAACAAGGAGATAACGATAATGACCCGAACGGCACACTGTTTGACCGCGGCGCTTTTACTGACGTTGGCCCTGACCGGCTGCCAGACCGCCAAGCGGCCCGTTTCTACATTAAGTAAGCCGCCCAGCGCAGAGGACATTGCGGAACAAGACAAACGGCAGCGTGAGGCCGAGCGTATACAGCAGTGCCAGCGTGAGTTGGATGCCATGCGCGGCATGGATAACGAAAAATACCAAAAATTCAAACGTGAATTCGATACCTTGATGGGCGGCGCAGCGCAGTATGCCGGGGTACGCCAACGGGTCAACACGGGCACGCAGGAAACCGTCGACGCTCTATATCGTTATCGCACCAGCCGCCTCTGCGCAGACATCAGTTCTGCCATGATGACCGGCCTGGCTGAGCGCGGAGAACGCGCCCAATGACCCCCCGTGCGAGAAAGGCCTTACTGAGCCTGATGATACCGCTGGCGTTTGCGCCAGCGGTGGCCGTGGCGGATGACGATGTGCCGGCATTATTGCAGTTTGCCGAGCGTTACCAGCGGCAGGACGCACTGGCGGCGGATACCGTGGTGACCCCATCCCAAGAAACCCAAAAGCCGGCGTCCCGGCCGGTTCAAACTCGTGAAACGAGCCCGCAGAGAAAGCAACTGGCGCAGTTGCAAAAGACGCTGCGCGAGAAAGAGGCTCGATTGGAGCAACAGCAAACCGCTATTCAATCACTGCAGCAGGAGCTGACCGCGTTGCGGGTTGCGTCGTCCCTGGCCGCTGCCGATAAACCGGCACCGGCGCCTGATTTGAGCGCGTTGAGCGACTTCGCCAGCGGCGTTCGGCAGGCGCTAAACCTGACCCCGCAGGAGCGCAAGGCTCAGGCGCAGATCGCCGAAGCGCAGGCGGCGTTAGCGCGGCAAAAGCAGCAAACCGAGGAGCGCGATCGGCGTATTGCCTTGCTGGAACAACGGCTGGCGGCGTTGCCTGAACAGACGGATAGCGCTTGGCAGGAGAAACTGGCGGCGGCCCAGACCGCCAACGATAAAGCGCGCCAGCGTTATGAGCAGGGAAAAAAAACAGCCGCCGCTGAGCTGGAACAGCAGAAGGCCGAGGCTGCCAGGCTGACGGGCGAACTGCAGCAGCAGCTGGCGCAGCTGCAAAAGGAGCAGGAGGGCCAACGGCAGCAGTGTGGGCAGCAAGAGAAAAGCCTGAAGGCCGCGCTGGCGCGGCAAAAGGCCGAAGCTGCCAAGGCGATGGGCGAGCTTCAACAGCAGCTGGCGCAGCGGCAGAAAGAGCAGGATGACCAACGCCAACAGGCCGAGCGGCAAGAGAAAAACCTGAAGATTGCGCTGGAACAGCAAAAGGCCGAAGCCGCCAAGATGATGGGCGAGCTTCAGCAGCAGCTGGCGCAGCGGCAGAAAGAGCAGGATGACCAACGCCAACAGGCCGAGCGGCAAGAGAACAACCTGAAGATTGCGCTGGAACAGCAAAAGGCTGAAGCCGCCAAGGCGACGGGCGAACTTCAGCAACAGCTGGCGCAGTTACAGGAAAAAAACAAGACGCAAACCGAGCAGGCGAAGGCATTGGAGCAGCGACTGGCAATGGCGATGGCGGAAAGCGATAAATCAACACTGCAACTGGCGAAAACGACGGAGCAGGCGAAAAAAACTGCAACGGAGCTGGTGGACGCCAATCAAGCGCAGCAAGCTTTGCAAGACGAGCTGAGCGGGCTGAGATCGCGGGCCAAATGGCTGCCGGATGCGCAGGTGCTCAAGAAAAAGCCGGAGCAGCAGAGCTATGCTGCCGGTGTTGCTTTGGGGCGCGATATTCAAACAATGCTGGCGGAGCGTAAAAATTGGGGCATCAATCCCGATAAAACCGTGCTGCTGGCGGGCGTGATCGATACCTTTAACGGCCATTACCAGTTGAGCGATGCACAGTTGACCCGCGCGCTGGCGGAGTCGGAAAAAGCGGTGAACGATGCCAGAAACCAGGTGGCAAAGACGCAGACCGGCAAGGGCGAGGCGTTCGTCGCCGAGTTTAAAAAGAAGAAGGGCACGCAGAAGTCGCCTGCCGGTTTTTGGTATCGCATCGATTATGCGGGTGATGAAGCCATTAAGGAAAACGCGCGGGTAGACATCGTGGTGAAAGAGAGTTTAACCGACGGCAGCGTGATTCAGGATATGGATCGCAGTGGGAAGGTGATGTCACAGCCGCTCTCCGCCTATCCGCCGTTGTTCCGCGAGGCGATCGGCCATCTGAAAAACCACGGTTCGCTGACGATGGTGGTGCCGCCGGCGTTGGCGTACGGTGAAACGGGCTATGCGCCGCAGATCCCGCCGAATGCGACAATGGTGTATGAGCTGCGGATTGTCGATGTCAGTAACGGGTAAGGTCGGGCCGGCGCAGGCCGGCCCGAATTAGCGAGCGCTAGGGTTTTCTGGCGGTAAGCACGGCGCGCAGCGGCGCCGGATAGCCTTCGATCGTTTTGCTGCGATCGTTCGGATCAAGGAATTCGGCCAGCGACTCGCTGGTCATCCAGTCGGTGCGGCGCTGCTCGTCGAGGCTGGTGACGCACAGGTCGGCGATTTTCACGTCGACGAAGCCGCACTTCTCCAGCCAGCATTTCAGCGCCTCGGCGGAAGGGATGAAATACACGTTGCGCATCTGCGCATAACGATCGCCCGGCACCAGCACCTGGTGGCGATCGCCTTCCACCACCAGCGTTTCCAACACCAGTTCACCTTCAGCCACCAGCTGATTTTTCAGCTGATACAGATGATCGAGCGGCGAGCGGCGGTGATATAGCACTCCCATCGAGAACACGGTGTCGAACGCTGCCAACTCCGGCAATTGCTCGATGCCGAGCGGCAGCAGGTGGGCACGCTGATCGCCGCCCAACAGTTTGCGCACGGCTTCAAATTGGCACAGGAACAGTTGCATCGGATCGATGCCGACGGCGAAGTGTGCGCCGGCGCCGATCATGCGCCACAGGTGATAACCGCTGCCGCAGCCGACGTCGAGAATGGTGCGGCCGGCCAACGGAGAAATGTGTGGCAGCACGCGATCCCACTTCCAGTCGGAATGCCATTCGGTATCGATATCAATGCCATACAGCGAGAACGGCCCTTTACGCCACGGCATCAGGGTGCGCAGCATTTTCTCGATGCCTTCAAGCTGGCCCGGCGACAGGTCCGGTTCCATCTCGGCGCGCACGCCGTGCAGCAGCTCGAGACGGGTGGGAGTCAGCGTCGGCAAATGCTCGACCGAGTTGAACCACTGTTTGAATTTACCGTGCAGCGATTCGCGTTGCCAGGCGCTCAACTGTGCAGGCAGGGTGTCCAGCCAATGGCTGAGGGGGCTTTTGGCGATGCGCTGGTAGAAATCACCGAACTCGATCATTGCGCATCCCCCGCTTTCAGGGCGATCAGCGAACCGAAGTTGAAGCATTGGAACCACACTTCGGCATGCTCGAACCCGGCTTGATGCAGACGTGTCTTGTGCGCTTCCACCGAGTCGGTGAGCATCACGTTTTCCAGCATGCTGCGTTTTTGGCTGATCTCCAACTCGCTGTACCCGTTGGCGCGTTTGAAATCGTGATGCATGTTGAACAGCAGCTCGCCGACTTCGGCGTCTTCAAAGCTGAATTTCTCCGACAGCACCAGCGCGCCGCCCGGACGCAGGCCGCGATAGATTTTCTCCAGCAGGCGCAGGCGATCGGCCGGTTCGAGGAACTGCAGCGTAAAGTTCAGCACCACCATCGAGGCGTTCTCGATGTCGATATCGCGAATGTCGGCTTCGATGACGTCAACCGGCGTCTCGGCGCGGAAGGCATCGATATGGCGGCGGCAACGTTCCACCATCGCCGGCGAATTGTCGACGGCGACGATATTGCAGCCGGGCACCTTGATATTCCGCCGCATCGACAGCGTCGCCGCGCCCAGCGAGCAGCCCAGGTCATACACCCGGCTGTCGGGTTGCACAAAGCGTTCGGCCAGCATGCCGATCATCGAGATGATGTTGGAATAGCCGGGAACGGAGCGTTGGATCATGTCGGGGAACACTTCGGCGACGCGTTCGTCGAAGGTCCAGTCGCCCAATTTGGCGATGGGGGCGGAGAAAAGGGTATCGCGGTTTGGCATAGCGGCAAATCAGTTCAGAATTCGAAGCTGCGTAGTCTAACAGAAAAGCGCAAAAAAGCGGAGCGGAAGCAGGCGGCGCGGCCGCCTGATGATAAAAACGGGATCAATGCAGGCTGAAAATCAGATCCCAAGGCAGATAGAAGATATTTGCCAGAACCATCAACAACAAAGAGATATAGGTCGCGGCCATGCCTGAACGGCGCCAGCGAACCTCGCGGTTGCGCAAACCATAGTAATGCACCAGTCGCCCGGCCATCAGCATCAGGCCGCAAAGGTGAATCATCCAGATTTCCGCGCCGTTCATTTCCATGATCACCAGCAATACGGCAGCGATAGGAATGTATTCAACGGCGTTGCCATGCACGCGGATGGCAGTCTGCAATTCGTAAAAACCGCCGTCACCGTAGGCTACGCGGTACTGCATCCTTAATCTGACGACGTCATAAGAGAGTTTGATCAACAACAATGCGCCGAGCACCACATAAAGCGCGCTTACCATTTTTAACTCCGTTCCCTAACCAAAACTGGCAGCCAGCATCATAGCCGTCATTGTATTCACTGTCGCGGGGAAATATTTGATGTTATTGGTCAGATTAATAGGTCAAAACAGTGCATCTTGCTCTGGCCAGTCAGGTGGCGCAGGCAAATCGGGGATCGCCAGGCGCAGCTGCTGCCAAATTTTTTGCGCCTGTTGGGGCGAATCGCCGTTGTCCGGCGTATGAATAAACAGATAGGGCTGATGCTGTTGCTGCCACAGCGGCAGTTTTTGCTGCCAGGCGTCGAACCAGCGCAGGTTATCGGCCAGCTGGTCGCCGCCGATAAAGCGCACCAGCGGTTGGCCGGCGGTGACCAGAGCGTGTACCGGCAGCTTCGGTTTTTTCTGCTGGGCATCGCGTACGGCGGCGGTGTTGGGGGCGGCGTGATGCACCGGGCGGCTGTCGAGGATCACCCGATTGATGCCGCGCTGATGCAACCCTTGATTCAGCGCACGCTCTGCCTCGCCCTTGGCGAAAAACGCCGGATGACGCACTTCTACGCCGTAGGTGAATTCCTTCGGCAGGTTTTCGAAAAACTGCCACATGCGCGGCAGCTCGTCTGGGCCGAAGGCGGCGGGCAGCTGCAGCCACAGTTGGCCGATGCGCTGATGCACCGGGCTCAGGCAGTGGTAAAACGCCTGCAGTTCGGCGGCACAGTTGCGCAGGGCGGCCTTGTGGCTGATGTCCGACGGGAATTTGAAGCAGAAGCGAAAATCGTCACAGGTCATGTCGCGCCAGCGTTGCACGATTTCCAGCTTCGGTAGCGCGTAGAAGGTGGTGTTGCCTTCCACGCAGTTGAAGTAGCGGCTGTAATCCGCCAAGTCACGCAGCCCGATACGGTTCCAGGCTGAATGTTGCCACTGTGGCAGTCCGATGTAGAGCACGGCGTCGTCTTCCTTTACTTATCCTTGGCTTATCAGGCTACAACTTAACGTTACCGGTCGAGCGCGGCAAGAATTTCGCCGGTGTCGCGCACCCGCGCCAAACGCGGAAAGATGTGTTCGAACGCGAAACGATGCATTTCCGCGTTCTGTGCGCTGCAGACGTCCTCGGCGATCACCAGCTCATAGCCGTGTTCCCAGGCGGCGCGGGCGGTGGATTCCACGCCGATATTGGTGGAGATGCCGCCCAGCACCACGGATTTGATGCCGCGGCGGCGCAGCTGTAAATCCAGATCGGTGCCGTAGAAGGCGCCCCATTGGCGCTTGGTCACCCGAATATCGCTGTCATTGACCGCCAGCGGTGCGGGGAACTCCCACCAACTGGCCGGCAAGCCGCCGGCGGGCGCGGGAGCCGGTTTGTCCACCGGCTGTTTCAGCGCTTCGGCGAAGGAGTCGGACCAGCCGACGCGCACCAGCAGCACCGGCGCGCCCAGCAGGCGAAAACGGGCGGCCAGCAGGGCGGCGTTCGCCACCACCTGGTCGGCGCTGTGCGGGCCGCCGGCGTAGGGCAGAATGCCGTTTTGCAAATCGATCAGCACCAGAGCGGTGGTTTGGGCGTCAAGTTTCAGCATGGATTTCATCTCGTTGCGAAGTGGATAAAAACTGTTCGGTTCGCCAGGCGAGCAGCGTACGGCGCAAAACCGGGGGAGAATCAGGCTACGTGAAAAAACTGTCGCAGGTTAATGGGAAATTTGTTAACCGATGTGTTGATTCGAGCAAAAACGTGCCATTTAGTGCAGTAACAATGCTGTGTTCGCACTTATCGGGCGGATGAATTTCCTTTATAATGACTCCCTTTTTTCAACACTCTTTAATCCAACGACCTATGCCGATTTATGAATATGCATGTGGTGCTTGCAACCATCGGTTAGAGAAATTGCAAAAATTTTCCGATGCGCCGCTGGCAGACTGCCCGGCGTGTGGGCAGCCCGCGTTGACCAAGTTGATCTCGTCCTCCGGTTTCCAGCTTAAGGGCACCGGCTGGTATGCGACGGATTTTAAACCGGGTAACAAGTAGAATTTATCAGATAACAGCCGCGCGACAGGGGCACAGTAGCCCGGCGCGGCATCGGCTGTGTAAAAGGATAGCGTATGCGTACTGAATATTGCGGGCAGTTGAATCTGTCCCACGTGGGCCAGGAAGTCACTCTGTGTGGTTGGGTCAATCGTCGTCGCGATCTCGGCGGCCTGATCTTTATTGATATGCGCGACCGCGAAGGCATCGTGCAGGTGTTCTTCGATCCGGACCAGAAAGTGGCGTTCGACAAGGCCTACGACCTGCGCAATGAGTTCTGCATCCAGATCGTCGGCACCGTGCGTGCGCGTCCGGACAGCCAGATCAATAAAGATATGGCCACCGGCGAAGTGGAAGTATTCGCCCACGCGCTGGAAATCATCAACCGCTCCGAGCCGCTGCCGCTGGACTCCAACCAGGTCAACAGCGAAGAAGCGCGCCTGAAATACCGCTACCTGGATCTGCGTCGCCCGGAAATGGCCGAGCGTCTGAAGACCCGCGCCAAAATCACCAGCTTCGTGCGCCGCTTTATGGACAGCCACGGCTTCCTCGATATCGAAACGCCGATGCTGACCAAGGCGACGCCGGAAGGTGCCCGCGATTACCTGGTGCCGAGCCGCGTGCACAAGGGCAAATTCTACGCGCTGCCGCAGTCCCCGCAGCTGTTCAAACAGCTGCTGATGATGTCCGGCTTCGATCGTTACTACCAGATCGTCAAATGCTTCCGTGACGAAGACCTGCGTGCGGACCGTCAGCCTGAATTCACCCAGATCGACGTCGAAACCTCTTTCATGACCGCCGATCAGGTACGTGAAGTGATGGAGAAGCTGGCGCGCGAGCTGTGGCTGGACGTGAAGGGCGTGGATCTGGGCGATTTCCCGGTCATGACCTTCGCCGAAGCGATGCGTCGCTTTGGCTCCGATAAGCCGGACCTGCGTAACCCGCTGGAGCTGGTGGACGTGGCTGACCTGGTCAAGGACGTCGAGTTTAAGGTGTTCTCCGGCCCGGCCAACGACGCCAAAGGCCGCGTGGCGGCGATCCGCGTACCGGGCGGCGCACAGCTGACCCGCAAGCAGATCGACGAGTACGGCGCTTTCGTCAACATCTACGGCGCCAAAGGCCTGGCGTGGCTGAAGGTCAACGACCGTGCCGCCGGCATGGAAGGCGTGCAGAGCCCGATCGCCAAATTCCTCAGCGCGGACGTGCTGGAAAGCATCCTGACGCGCACCGATGCGCAGACCGGCGATATCCTGTTCTTTGGCGCTGACAGCTTCAAGATTGTCACCGATGCGATGGGCGCGCTGCGTCTGAAGCTGGGGCGCGATCTGGCGCTGACGCAACTCGACAGCTGGGCACCGCTGTGGGTGGTTGACTTCCCGATGTTCGAAGAAGACGAAGAGGGTGGCCTGGCGGCCATGCACCACCCTTTCACCTCGCCGCGCGACATGAGCCCGGAAGAGCTGGCGGCAGCGCCGGTCAACGCCATCGCCAATGCCTATGACATGGTGATCAACGGTTACGAAGTGGGCGGCGGTTCGGTGCGTATTCACCGCAGCGAAATGCAGCAGACGGTATTCAGCATTCTGGGCATTAACGAACACGAACAGCGCGAGAAGTTCGGCTTCCTGCTGGACGCGTTGAAGTACGGTACGCCGCCGCACGCCGGCCTGGCTTTCGGCCTGGATCGTCTGGTGATGCTGCTGACCGGCACCGACAACATCCGCGACGTCATCGCCTTCCCGAAAACCACCGCGGCGGCCTGTCTGATGACCGACGCACCGAGCTTCGCCAACCCGGCGTCGCTGCAGGAGCTGGCGATCAGCGTGGTAAAGAAAGCCGGTGCGGAACAAGAGAGCGAGTGATGAGTTACAAGCGCCCTGAATCTATCCTGGTAGTGATTTACGCGAAATCCAGTGGTCGGGTGCTGATGTTACAGCGGCGCGACGATACCGAGTTCTGGCAGTCGGTCACCGGCAGCCTGGAACAGGATGAGTCGCCGCCGCATGCCGCGCAGCGTGAAGTCATGGAAGAAGTCGGTATCGATATCGAAGCAGAGCACCTGCCGTTGTTCGATTGCCAGCGCTGCGTGGAGTTTGAACTCTTTGTCCATTTGCGACATCGCTATGCGCCGGGAACCACGCGCAATAAAGAGCACTGGTTCTGTCTGGCGTTGCCCGAGGAGCGCGATCCGGTGATTACCGAGCATCACGCTTACCAATGGCTTGAGGCGGCCGAGGCCGTGAAGTTGACCAAGTCATGGAGCAATCAGCAGGCGATTGAAGAGTTCGTGATCAATTCAGTCCAGTAGTTTTTTTCGGAGATTTTTTTATGGCAGGTCATAGTAAGTGGGCCAACACAAAGCACCGTAAAGCGGCGCAGGACGCCAAGCGCGGTAAAATTTTCACCAAGATTATTCGTGAGCTGGTCACGGCCGCCAAGCTGGGCGGCGGCGATCCGGATTCCAACCCGCGTCTGCGCGCGGCGATGGACAAGGCGCTGTCGAACAACATGACGCGCGACACCATGAACCGTGCGATCGCGCGCGGGGTGGGCGGCGATGATGATACCAACATGGAAACCATCATCTATGAAGGTTACGGCCCTGGTGGCACCGCCGTCATGATCGAATGCCTGAGCGACAACCGCAACCGCACCGTGGCGGAAGTGCGCCACGCCTTCACCAAATGCGGCGGCAACCTCGGCACCGACGGTTCCGTGGCTTACCTGTTCACCAAGAAAGGCGTGATCACCTACGCACCGGGCCTGGATGAAGACACCGTGATGGAAGCGGCGCTGGAAGCCGGTGCGGAAGACATCGTGACCTATGACGATGGCGCCATCGACGTGTTCACCGCCTGGGAAAGTCTGGGCGCGGTGAAAGACGCGCTGACCGCGGCGGGTTTCGAAGCCGAAGCGGCGGAAGTATCGATGATCCCATCGACCAAGGCTGACATGGATGCGGAAACCGCGCCTAAGCTGTTGCGCCTGATCGATATGCTGGAAGACTGCGACGACGTGCAGGAAGTTTACCATAACGGTGAAATCTCCGACGAAGTGGCGGCGACGCTGTAATCCGGTAAAACGGGCGCCGCCGTTCGGCGGCGCCGTGCATGCAAGGTGGATGTAGATATGGCGATCATACTCGGTATCGATCCCGGCTCACGCGTCACCGGCTATGGCCTTATCCGTCAGCAGGGGCGTCAGTTGAGCTATATCGCCAGCGGCTGCATCCGCACGGTGGTGGACGACATGCCGACGCGGCTGAAGCTGATTTACGCCGGCGTCAGTGAGATCATCACCCAGTTTCAGCCCGACTTCTTCGCCATCGAACAGGTGTTTATGGCCAAGAACCCGGATTCGGCGCTCAAGCTCGGTCAGGCGCGCGGCGTCGCGATCGTGGCGGCGGTGAATCAGAATCTGGAAGTGTTCGAGTATGCGGCGCGGCAGGTCAAACAGACCGTGGTCGGCACCGGCGCGGCCGAAAAGGCGCAGGTACAGCACATGGTGCGCTCGCTGCTCAAACTCTCGGCCAACCCGCAGGCGGACGCCGCCGATGCCCTGGCCATCGCCATCACCCACTGCCACCTCAGCCAGAACGTGCTGCGGATGAGCGAAGGGCGGCTGAACCTGGCGCGCGGGCGTTTGCGCTGACGCAAAGCGATGATTGCTCAGGCTGGATATTCATCCAGCCTTTTTTATGTTATAAGCTTTACCAGCAACGGCATGGCAGGGCGCCATGCCCGGTCATTCTGCAGGAGGGTAAATGATAGGTCGTCTCAGAGGAAATATTCTGGAAAAGCAGCCGCCGCTGGTGTTACTGGAGGCGAACGGCGTGGGCTATGAGGTACACATGCCGATGACCTGCTTTTACGAGCTGCCGGAACTGGGGCAAGAGGCCATCGTGTTTACCCACTTCGTGGTGCGTGAAGACGCGCAGCTGCTGTACGGTTTCAACGACAAGCAGGAGCGTGCGCTGTTCCGCGAGCTGATCAAGGTCAACGGCGTCGGGCCAAAACTGGCGCTGGCGATCCTGTCCGGCATGTCCGCGCAGCAGTTCGTCAGCGCGGTGGAGCGTGAAGAGATCACTGCACTGGTCAAGCTGCCGGGCGTAGGCAAGAAAACTGCCGAGCGCCTGGTGGTGGAGATGAAAGACCGCTTCAAAGGGCTGAACGGCGACCTGTTCAACAGCAGCAGCGAGATCAGTCTGCCGTCCGCCGCCGCCAAAGCGCCTGAAGCGGACGCCGAAGCCGAAGCTGTTTCGGCGCTGGTGGCGTTGGGCTATAAGCCGCAGGAAGCCAGCCGCATGATCAGCAAAATTGCCAAACCGGGCGCCGACTGCGAGACGCTGATCCGCGACGCGCTGCGCGCTGCTTTGTAAGGCCGCTAAGAGGTAGATAATGATTGAAGCCGATCGTCTGATCTCCGCCGAACCGATCAACGAGGAAGAAGTCCTCGATCGCGCCATTCGTCCCAAGCTGTTGACCGAATACGTTGGCCAGCCGCACGTACGCGAGCAGATGGAGATCTTCATCCAGGCGGCCAAGCAGCGCGGCGACGCGCTCGACCATCTGCTGATCTTCGGCCCGCCGGGCCTGGGGAAAACCACCCTGGCCAACATCGTGGCCAACGAAATGGGCGTGAATCTGCGCACCACCTCCGGCCCGGTGCTGGAGAAGGCGGGCGATTTGGCGGCGATGCTGACCAACCTTGAACCGCACGACGTGTTGTTCATTGACGAAATCCACCGTTTGTCACCGGTGGTGGAAGAAGTGCTGTATCCGGCGATGGAAGACTATCAGCTGGATATCATGATCGGCGAAGGGCCGGCGGCGCGTTCGATTAAGCTCGATCTGCCGCCGTTTACCTTGGTGGGCGCTACCACCCGCGCCGGCTCGCTGACCTCGCCGCTGCGCGATCGCTTCGGCATTGTTCAGCGGCTGGAGTTTTATCAGGTGGCGGATCTGCAGCACATCGTCTCGCGCAGTGCCGGCTGTCTGGGGCTGGAGCTGTCCGACGAGGGTGCCCATGAAGTGGCCCGCCGCGCGCGGGGGACGCCGCGTATCGCTAACCGCCTGTTGCGCCGGGTGCGCGACTTTGCCGAGGTGCGCGCCAACGGCGTGATCAGCGGTTCGGTGGCGGCGCAGGCGCTCGATATGCTCAACGTCGATGCCGAAGGTTTCGACTATATGGATCGCAAGCTGCTGTTAGCGATTATCGACAAGTTTACCGGCGGCCCGGTCGGACTGGACAACCTGGCGGCGGCGATCGGCGAAGAGCGTGAGACTATCGAAGACGTGATTGAGCCGTTCCTGATCCAGCAGGGCTTTATCCAGCGAACGCCGCGCGGCCGTCTGGCGACGCAGCATGCCTACCGGCATTTCGGACTCGAGCGAGAAGGGTAAGGCTTCAATCCGCCATAAAAAGGGCCGCATATGCGGCCCTTGTCATATCCCGGCGTTAATTAAGCCTGCTGTTTTTTGAACAGGCTCAGCACGAACAGCACGGCGGCGCAGAGCACCACCGAAGGGCCGGCCGGCGTATCGTAAAACGCCGAGAAGGCCAGGCCGCCGGTGACGGCTACCATGCCGAGCAGCACTGCGACGCCGGCCATTTGTTCCGGCGTGCGCGCGAAGCGGCGAGCGGTGGCTGCCGGAATGATCAGCAGCGAGGTGATGATCAGCGCGCCGACGAATTTCATCGCCAGACCGATGGTCAACGCGGTAACCAGCATCAACACGGTGCGTGCGCGCACCAGGTTAACGCCGTCGACGTGCGCCAGCTCCGGGCTGATGGTCATCGACAGCAGATCGCGCCACTGCCACCACAGCACCAGCAGCACCACGGCGACGCCGCCGGCGATCATCACGATATCGCTCAGCGTGACCGACAGCAGATCGCCGAACAGGTAGGCCATCAGATCGACCCGCACGTTAGACATCAACGCCACCACTACCAGGCCCAGCGACAGGGCGCTGTGGGCCAGAATGCCGAGCAGGGTATCCACTGAAAGCTGCGGGCGGCGTTCCAGCCACACCAGGGCCAGGGCCAGCAGCAGCGTAATGGCGATCACCGCATAGAAGGGATTGATGTCCAGCAGCAGGCCAAAGGCGACGCCGAGCAACGAGGCATGCGCCAGGGTATCGCCAAAGTAGGACATGCGGCGCCAGACTACGAAGGAACCCAGTGGCCCGGCGGCGCCAGCCAACAACACGCCGGCCAGCCAGCCGGGAAGTAACAGTTCAATCATGCTTCGCGGCTCCCGGTTTTCTTCAAAACAATTCTTCCCTGCAGGTCGTGGCGGTGGTTGTGATGGTGGCGATACACCGCCAGTTGCTCTGCGCCGCGGTTGCCGAACATGGCGATAAATTCGGGATGCATCGATACCACCTCCGGTGCCCCGGAGCAGCAGATGTGCTGATTGAGGCACAAGACCTCGTCGGTTTTCGCCATCACCAGATGCAGATCGTGCGACACCATCAGCACGGCGCAGCCCAGCTCTTTACGCAGCTGATCGATGAGATCGTACAGCGCCAGCTGGCCGTTGACGTCCACTCCCTGCGTGGGTTCGTCCAGCACCAGCAACTGCGGTTTGTTCAGCAGCGCTCGTGCCAGCAGCACGCGTTGGTTTTCGCCCCCGGAGAGCTTTTGCATCGGCTGGTCGAGCAGGTGGGCGGCGTGCACGCGCTTGAGCGCCGGCAGAATGTCGGCTTTCTTTACGCCGGGCTTGAGACGCATAAAGCGGTTGACGGTCAGCGGCAGGGTGGCGTCGAGGTGCAGCTTTTGCGGCACGTAGCCAATGCGCAGACCGGGCTCACGCTCCAGCGTGCCGGCAGTCGGTTTGACCAATCCCAGCACCACGCGCACCAGCGTAGACTTGCCCGCGCCGTTCGGGCCCAGCAGCGTGAGAATACGGCCGGGTTGCAGGCTGAGGGAAATGTTCGACAGCACCTTGCGGCTGCCGAAGGCGACGGAGATATTTTTTAGCGTTATCAGTGTAGACATCTCGAGATTACAGGTTGCAGAACGAAGCGAATGTTATAATATCACGCCTTGTTGATGAAAACGATGGGATTACTGATGATGGCAACGAAAAATAAATGGTTGCAGCGCACGCTGTTGGCCAGCGCACTGTTGATGGCCGGCCCGCTGAGCAGCGCTTCCGCTGCGGTGGTGACCTCGATTCGTCCGTTAGGCTTTATCGCATCGGCGATCGCCGACGGCGTGACGCCGACCGAGGTGTTGCTGCCGGACGGCGCTTCGCCGCACGATTTTGCGCTGCGTCCTTCCGATATTCAGCGTTTGCGCTCTGCGGACCTGGTGCTGTGGGTCGGGCCGGACATGGAAGCGTTCCTGAACAAGGCGCTGGTGCCGATCTCGGCAACCCGCAAGCTGGCCATCAGCGAACTGCCTGCGGTGAAGCCGTTGCTGATGAAAGGCGAAGATGACGACGATCATGAACATGCAGGCGAAGCGCATAACCATGCCGATGACGATCATGGGCATCATCACGGCGAGTACAATATGCACGTTTGGCTGTCGCCGGAGATAGCAAAAGTGACCGCGATCGCGATTCACGACAGATTGTTGGAACTTATGCCGCAAAATAAGGACAAATTAGACGCAAACCTGCGCCAGTTCGAGAATCTGCTGACGCAAACTGACAAAAATGTTGGTAACATGCTTACGCCTGTGCAAGGTAAGGGTTATTTTGTTTTTCATGATGCTTACGGCTACTTTGAGAAACACTACGGTTTGAGTCCGCTGGGCCATTTCACCGTCAATCCCGAAATTCAGCCTGGAGCACAGCGCCTACACCAAATTCGAACACAGTTGGTTGAGCAGAAAGCGGTATGCGTTTTTGCTGAGCCACAATTCAGGCCGGCCGTAATCAATGCCGTTGCCAAGGGTACCAAAGTGCGTTCCGGAACGCTGGACCCGCTGGGCATCGGCATCGCGCTGGGGAAGGACAGCTATGGGAAATTCCTGACTCAGCTGTCAAACCAGTACGTGAGCTGCCTGAAGTAAAGCTTATGAGGATAATATCGAGTGCAGCAGATAGTCCGAACTATCGCTCTGGCGTATAACAACCTGCCACGGCCCCACCGCGTCATGCTGGGGTCGCTGACAGTCGTCACATTGGCCGTCGCTGTTTGGCGGCCTTTTGTTTACCACCCAGAACACAATCCCATCGCCAAGAGCGTCGAGTTAGAATCCAGCCAGATGCGGTCATTGCTCCCCGAAGCCAGTGAGCCGATTGATGCCGACCAACCCACCCCTGATGACGAAATCCCGCAGGATGAGCTGGATCAGAAAGATGCCGGCGACGATGGCGTGCATGAATATGTGGTTTCCACCGGCGACACCCTCGGCAGCATTCTGACGCAGTACGGCATTGATATGTCGGATGTCACCTTGCTGGCTTCGCAAAACCGCGATCTGCGTAATCTGAAGATCGGCCAACAGCTGTCGTGGACCGTCAATGATGCGGGCGATCTGCAGCAGTTGACCTGGGAAGTTTCTCGCCGCGAAACCCGCACCTATGACCGCGTCGGCAATAGCTTCAAAGAGTCGAAAGAGGCACAGCAGGGTGAATGGCGCAACAACGTGATCAGCGGCCGGGTCAACGGCAGTTTCGTCAGCAGCGCCGGCGACGCCGGGCTGAGCCGAAACGAAATCAATGCGGTGATCAAGGCGCTGCAGTGGCAGCTCGATTTCCGCAAGCTGCGCAAAGGCGACCAGTTCTCCGTACTGATGTCGCGCGAACATTTCGACGGTAAGAAATCGCAAAGCCAGCTGCTGGGCGTGCGTCTGCGCACCGGCGGCAAAGATTACTATGCGATCCGCGCCGAAGACGGCAAATTCTACGATCGTCAGGGCTCTGGCCTGGCGCGTGGCTTCATGCGTTTCCCGACCATGAAACAGTTCCGCATCTCCTCCAACTTCAACCCGCGCCGCGTGAACCCGGTGACCGGCCGCGTGGCGCCGCACAAGGGCGTCGATTTCGCCATGCCTGTCGGCACGCCGGTGCTGGCGGTCGGCGACGGTGAGGTGGTGATCGCCAAGCGCAGCGGCGCGGCGGGCAACTATGTGGCGATCCGCCACGGTCGCCAGTACACCACACGTTATATGCACCTGAAAAAACTGCTGGTGAAACCGGGCCAGAAGGTGAAACGCGGCGATCGCATTGCGCTCTCCGGCAACACCGGCCGTTCCACCGGGCCACACCTGCACTTTGAACTGTGGACCGGCCAACAGGCGGTGAACCCGCTGACGGCCAAGCTGCCGCGTTCCGAAGGGTTGGGCGGCAAAGACCGCAGCGATTATCTGGCACAGGTGAAGGAAGTGGTTCCTCAACTGCAGTTGGATTAACGTCCCCCTTTTTCCGGCGCTCCGGCGCCGTTAATTTCATCGGCCTGATTGCGGGCCGATGCTGTTTTATCTGGGTGGTTCGCGGTTGTTAATTGCAAAATCGGTGATGGCAATTATGATTAGCCGAATCGCTAAGCGAAGAGCATGTGCATGCAAAACGAGAAGAAATCGAACGTAGAGTTCATTCCGCAGTTTCAAAAAGCCTTTTTATATCCGCGCTACTGGGGCGTGTGGTTGGGAACCGGCCTGATGGCCGGCATTTCGCTGGTGCCTGCGCGCCTGCGCGATCCGGTGCTGGGTGCGGTCGGCAAACTGGCCGGCAAGCTGGCGAAGGGCGCGCGACGTCGTGCCCGCATCAATTTGCTGTATTGCCTGCCGGAGCTGCCGGAAAGCGAACGCGAGCACATCATCGACCAGATGTTCGCCTGCGCGCCGCAGTCGATGGTGCTGATGGCGGAACTGGCCTGCACCAAGCCCGAGAAAGTGCTCAAGCGCGTGCGTTGGCACGGTGAAGAGGTGTTGGACAAGATCCGGGCGGAAGGGCGCAACGTGATTTTCCTGGTGCCTCACGGCTGGGCTGTCGATGTGCCAGCGATGTTGATGGCCGCGCGCGGCCAACCGATGGCCGCGATGTTCCACAATCAGCGCAATCAGCTGATCGACTACCTGTGGAACGCCGTACGTCGTAAATTCGGCGGCCGCATGCACGCGCGCAACGACGGTATCAAACCGTTTATCAGTTCGGTGCGGCAGGGGTATTGGGGCTACTATCTGCCCGATCAGGATCACGGCGCCGAGCACAGCGAGTTCGTCGATTTCTTCGCGACCTATAAGGCGACGCTGCCGGCGGTAGGTCGGTTGATGAAGGTGTGTCGTGCGGCGATCGTGCCTTTGTTCCCGGTGTACGACGGCAAAACCAGCATGCTGGATATTTATATTCGCGAGCCGATGGACGATCTGGCCGAAGCCGACGATCCGCGCATTGCCCGCCGCATGAACGAAGAGGTGGAAAATCTGGTGGGCCCGAACCCGGAACAGTACACCTGGATCCTCAAACTGCTGAAGACGCGTAAAGAGGGGGAGATTGAACCTTACTCGCGCGACGATCTGTATCGTTAATCCTGTCTAACGCTAACGCCGGCTGGGCCACAACCCGGCCGGCGTCTCTTCAGATGTGCACCATACAGCCGCGAGCCCGCAGGATGTCGACGACTTTAGGCGTGCGGGTGAAATCATTCCAGCGCAGGTCCAGCTTGCGCAGGCGGCTCAGTTCGCCGAGGCTTTCCGGCAGGTCGCTCAGGAGGTTGGCGCGCAGATCCAGACTTCTCAGCGTCGTCAGCTCACCGATATTTTCTGGCAGGCGCGTTAGCTGATTGAAACGCAGGTTCAGCTCGCTCAACCGCGGCAACCGACAGAAGGTCTGCGGCAGCTCGGCGATGGCATTGTTAGCCGCGTCGAGTATCTCCAGCTCACCGAGCTGAGCCATTTCCGCCGGCAGCGAGGTCAGGGCATTTTTCATGATATGCAGTTCGCGTAGCGCGCGCAGTTGCCCGATTTCGATGGGCAGGCTGCTGATGCGGTTGTTGTATAAACGCAGCTCCTGCAATGCCGCAAGCCCCGGTATTGCCTGTGGCAAAACGGTTAAATGGTTGTCGGTCGCGTTGAGGTAAACCAACTGCTGCAGCTGCGCCAGCGAGCGCGGCAGCTCGCTAAAGCCGTTATCGCTCAGATAGAGGTATTTCAGCCGATGCAGCTGCCCCAGTTCTTCGGGGAGTTCGCTTGCGCGATTGTGGCCAAAGTCGAACATCTCGAGCTGTTGCAACTGGCCAATCTCCGGCGGCAGGTGGCCGAGCTGATTGCAGGAGATATTCAGCACCCGCAGATTTCGGTGCCGGAAGATCGAGGCGGGGAAGACCGTCAGCTGATTGTTGTACAGGCTAATCTTGCGCAGCGCATGGCCGGCTAACGGCGACTCGTCGAGCTGCGTCAGGCCGTGGCCGTCGAGATCGAGCTCATCACCGCTCGCTGCGGGATTGTGTTGGTGGAGCATGGCGTTCTCCGTCGTTTATGGCGGTGTCAGGGCAAAAAAAATGCCGGCCTGCGAGAGCCGGCCGGCATTTCGTCTGCGGCGTGAATTACTCGACGCGCAGGATACGGCTGGTATTGGTGGTGCCGACGGTTTCCATCACGTCGCCCTGGGTGACGATCACCAGATCGCCGGAGACCAGGAAGCCTTTGTCGCGCAGGCGATTGACGGCTTCATTGGCGGCGATCACGCCGTCTTTGTGGCTGTCGAAATACACCGGCGTCACGCCGCGATACAGCGCGGTCAGGTTCAGCGTGTGCTCATGGCGCGACATGGCGAAGATCGGCAGGCCGGAGCTGATGCGCGACATCATCAGCGCGGTGCGGCCGGATTCGGTCATGGCGATCAGTGCGGTAACGCCTTTCAGGTGGTTGGCGGCATACATCGAAGACATGGCGATCGCCTCTTCGATGTTGTCGAATTGCACGTCCAGACGGTGTTTGGAAACGTTGATGCTTGGGATTTTCTCGGCGCCCAGACAAACACGCGCCATCGCCGCCACGGTTTCCGCCGGGTATTGGCCGGCGGCGGTTTCCGCCGACAGCATAACGGCGTCGGTGCCGTCCAGCACGGCGTTGGCCACGTCCATGACTTCGGCGCGGGTCGGCATCGGGTTGGTGATCATCGACTCCATCATCTGGGTCGCGGTGATCACCGCGCGGTTCAGGGTGCGGGCGCGGCGGATCAGTTTCTTCTGAATGCCGACCAGTTCCGGATCGCCGATTTCGACGCCGAGGTCGCCACGAGCAACCATCACCACGTCGGAGGCCAGAATAATGTCGTCCATCGCTTCGTCGCTGCAGACTGCTTCGGCGCGCTCAACCTTGGACACGATCTTGGCGTTGCAGCCGGCGTCGCGCGCCAGGCGGCGAGCATAGTTCAGGTCTTCACCGGTACGCGGGAAGGAGACCGCCAGGTAGTCGACGCCAATCTTGGCGGCGGTCACGATGTCTGCCTTGTCTTTCTCGGTCAGCGCTTCGGCCGACAGGCCGCCGCCGAGCTTGTTGATGCCCTTGTTGTTGGACAGCGGGCCGCCGACGGTGACTTCGGTAAACACTTTCATGCCCTGAACTTCGAGCACTTTCAACTGAACGCGGCCGTCGTCGAGCAGCAGGACATCGCCCGGCACCACGTCGGCAGGCAGGCCTTTGTAGTCGATACCGACTTTTTCTTTATCGCCTTCGCCTTTTGACAGGTTGGCGTCCAGCAGGAATTTATCGCCCACGTTGAGGAAGATTTTGCCTTCCTTGAAGGTGGAAACGCGGATTTTCGGCCCTTGCAGATCGCCGAGGATAGCGACGTGACGTCCCAGCTTGGCGGCGATTTCGCGCACTTTGTCAGCGCGAGCCTGGTGATCTTCCGGGCTGCCGTGGGAGAAGTTAAGCCGAACTACGTTGGCGCCGGCGGCAATGATCTTTTCCAGATTATTGTCGCGGTCTGTAGCCGGACCCAGGGTGGTAACGATTTTGGTTCTTCTGAGCCGTCTGGACATGTATTACTCCGTTGACTGGTGAAGCAAATATTGGTGTTGCGATAACGTCGGATAACGAAACCAGGCGTGAAATGTAATTTTACAACACTGATATTTCACCCGGGTTACCCGCATGAGCATATTAACAGGGTACAGCCTCTGATGCCGTCATTCAAATGTCTGTTGAACGGCGATTTTTTTCTTCGTCAGGTCACGAGTCAAAACTGTTGGGAATGACCACCCCTTTATCAAAGCGCGATTCTTTGAGCGCTTCTTTGACCCGCTTCAAGTTATCTCTGAATTTAGCCCCTCGGCGCAAGGTAAATCCGGTGGCGAGCACGTCAATGAGCGTTAATTGCGCGATCCGCGACACCATCGGCATGTAAACGTCGGTGTCTTCGGGCACGTCGAGCAGCAAAGCGAGAGTCGCCGCTTGGGCGAGCGGGGTGTCGCGGGAGGTGATAGCCAGTACCGTGGCGTCGTTTTCTCGCGCCAGGTGGGCCATCTCCACCAGATTTTTGGTGCGGCCGGTGTGTGAGATCAACACCACCACGTCGCCTTCGCCGGAGTTCATGCAGCTCATGCGCTGCATGACGATGTCATCGAAGTAGACCACCGGGATATTGAAGCGGAAAAATTTGTTCATCGCGTCGTGCGCCACCGCCGCGGAGGCGCCGAGGCCGAAGAAAGAGATCTTTTTTGCCTGGGTGAGCAGGTCAACCGCACGATTGATTGCGGCAATATCCAAATTTGCCTTTACTGTATCCAGGCTGGCCATGACCGATTCGAAGATCTTGCTGGTATAGGAATCGACGCTGTCGTCTTCCTCTACGTTACGGTTTACGTAGGGCGTGCCGTTAGCCAGGCTTTGGGCGAGATGCAGTTTGAAGTCGGGAAAGCCTTTGGTATCAAGGCGGCGGCAAAAACGGTTGACGGTGGGTTCGCTGACGTCTGCCATGCGGGCCAGCGTGGCAATGCTGGAGTGAATGGCGGTCTGTGGGGAGGCCAGGATCACCTCGGCGACTTTCCTTTCAGATTTGCTCAGGCGTTCCAGATGGCTCTGGATTTTGTCCAGCGTATTCATATAACGAGAGTCACTCATGGTTTTATCCCTGTGGCTTTCAAGCAACAGCGTCGAATTTCGCCCGTGTTCGCCGTGCAAGCTGACGCCAAACGAGCGGCTGTAACCTGGAATCGATAGGGTATGTCGATTTCAAACAAAGGAGAAATCAATGCCGGTTTAGTGAAAATATACTACGTGCTGGTAACCGTTGGCAGTCTCGACAGGGCGTATGCAGGCTTTTTTCACCAGAATATGACCTGTGTCTAACTTTCATAATGGTAACAGAGCGTCAAAAAAGACGAAAAGTTACAGTTTTGCCCGCTGTGAGGGCGCTGGCGCGCATTGGCGCTACCACTGGAATCTTGAGGTCTTTTTCCTGCTTTTGCACCGGGTTTGCTGGCCGTAGTCAAACAGAGTACATTAGTAATGTAAGAAAATTACAAATATCCTGCAACGAGGAGATGAACATGGCGGTAACCTCTACAGCCCAGGCGTGTGACCTGGTTATTTTCGGCGCGAAAGGTGATTTGGCGCGCCGTAAGCTGCTGCCTTCCCTGTACCAGTTAGAGAAAGCCGGACACATCCACCCGGATACGCGGATCATCGGCGTTGGCCGCGCGGAGTGGGATAAAAAAGCTTATACCGAAGTGGTCAAGGAAGCGCTTGGCACCTTCATGAAGGAAAAACTGGATGACGAACTCTGGGCCACGCTGAGCGCGCGCCTGGACTTCTGCAACCTGGACGTCAACGACAGCAAGAACTTTACCAAACTGGGTAAAATGCTGGATCAGAAACACCGCACCACCATCAACTACTTCGCCATGCCGCCAAGCACTTTCGGCGCCATCTGCAAAGGGTTGGGCGAAGCCAAGCTGAACCATGAGCCGGCACGCGTGGTGATGGAAAAACCGCTGGGCACCGATCTGGCGTCTTCCCGCGTGATCAACGATCAGGTGGCGGAGTACTTCAACGAATCCCAGGTTTACCGTATCGACCACTATCTCGGCAAAGAGACGGTGCTGAACCTGTTGGCGCTGCGTTTCGCCAACTCGCTGTTCGCCTCCAACTGGGATAACCGCACCATCGATTCGGTGCAGATCACCGTGGCGGAAGAGGTGGGCATCGAAGGACGCTGGGGTTACTTCGACCAGGCCGGCCAGATGCGTGACATGATCCAGAACCACCTGCTGCAGATCCTGACCATGATCGCCATGTCGCCGCCGGCGGATCTGACCACCGACCGTATCCGCGACGAGAAGGTGAAGGTACTGCGTTCGCTGCGCCGTATCAATCAGACCAATGTACGGGAAACCACCGTGCGCGGTCAGTACACCGCCGGTTTCGTCCAGGGCAAGAAAGTGCCGGGTTATCTGGAAGAGGAAGGGGCGAACAAGAGCAGCAGCACCGAAACTTTCGTCTCCATCCGCGTGGATATCGACAACTGGCAGTGGGCCGGGGTGCCGTTCTACCTGCGTACCGGTAAACGCCTGCCGACCAAATGCTCGGAAGTGGTGGTGTACTTCAAAAACCCGCCGCTTAACCTGTTCAGCGATTCTTACCAGCAGCTGCCGCAGAACAAGCTGACCATCCGCCTGCAGCCGGACGAAGGCATCGAAATTCAGGTGCTGAACAAGGTGCCGGGGCTGGATCACAAGCACCGTCTGCAGACCACCAAGCTGGACCTGAGCTTCTCGGAAACCTTCAACCAGGAGCACGTGGCGGACGCCTACGAGCGCCTGCTGCTGGAGACCATGCGCGGCATTCAGGCGCTGTTCGTGCGCCGCGATGAAGTGGAAGAAGCCTGGAAGTGGGTCGACTCCATCATGGACGCATGGAAAGCCGACAACGAGGCACCGAAGCCTTATCAGGCGGGCACCTGGGGGCCGGTGGCCTCGGTGGCGATGATCACCCGCGACGGCCGTTCCTGGAACGAGTTCGAGTAATGCGCAATGCCGGCAGCCTGTCTGCCGGCTTTTTTTTGCCTGCGATCTGCGCGTGGGCCACATCACTTACGGTACGGCCGGACGTCCGCGCATTTGCGCGGAGCCCTGTGGCAGGGGCGTGCCATTGTTAACCGCGAGTAATGGAGAAATAACGATGAAAAACTGGAAAACCAGCGCCAAGCAGATCCTGACGGCGGGACCGGTGGTGCCTGTTATCGTGATCAACAAGCTGGAGCAGGCGGTGCCGCTGGCGAAAGCGCTGGTTGCCGGCGGCGTGCGGGTATTGGAGGTGACGCTGCGCACCGCCTGCGGGCTGGAGGCTATCCGCGCTATCGCCAAAGAGGTGCCGGAGGCCATTATCGGCGCCGGTACGGTGATCAATCCGCAGCAGCTGCGGGAGGTGACCGAGGCGGGGGCGCAGTTCGCCATCAGCCCGGGGCTGACCGAAGCCTTGCTGCAGGCGGCGACGGCGGGGCCAATCCCGCTGATCCCGGGCATCAGCACCGTTTCGGAGCTGATGCAGGGTATGGATCACGGCCTGCGCGAATTCAAATTCTTCCCGGCGGAAGCCAACGGCGGCGTGAAGGCACTGCAAGCGATCGGCGGCCCGTTCCCGCAGGTGCGTTTTTGCCCGACCGGCGGCATTACGCCGAACAACTACCGCGACTATCTGGCGCTGAAAAGCGTGCTTTGTATCGGCGGTTCCTGGCTGGTGCCGGCGGATGCGCTCGAAAGCGGCGACTATGCGCGCATCACTGAACTGGCGCGCAGCGCCGTCAGCGGCGCCGCGTTGTAACCCGCGCCGCGCCTGATGTTGGCGCTTATTTGCGCACCCGCGAATATCGCAAGGCTCAACGCTTCGTTGAGCCTTTTTTGATTTTTATCGTGATTAACTTTCTTATTTTTAACCCATTTTTTTCCGCTTTTTATGAAAACGGCAGTTTGCTTTCTTATTTTGGCTGTGGTAAAAATATCTCAGTCAAAAATTTTACTTTTATGAGGATATTGGGCAAATCGCACGGTGTGCGGCTGATAATAGAGAACTATTATGATGACTATTAACGGAACTACCCTCAGAACCTCTACGTGCCAACTCTTCCTGTCTGCGATCCTTGCCAGTGAGCATCACTGGTGCAGCGAGCTATAGCGTCTTTCTCCCTTAACCGGTGCGGGTGGCGGGCTTAGGCCTTCACGCTACCGTTCAGCCGGGCAAACATTCTTTTTGCGTTTGGGTCAGTTTATCCCCAGGGATCTCTGCGTCTTGCGCGCCGCACTGCGGCCGTTCGACGAGATAAATCGGGATAAATATGCCTTGGCGCGCGTTATTCGCCGTTTGGGAGAAAAATTATGATTTATTGGATCTTTTTAGGCTTGGCCATCATGACCGAAATCATCGGCACCTTGTCGATGAAATACGCCAGCGTCAATGGCGGCATGATCGGGCACATCGTGATGTACGTGATGATCACCGCGTCTTATGTGTTGCTGTCGGTGGCGGTAAAACGCGTGGCGCTGGGCGTAGCTTATGCGCTGTGGGAAGGCATCGGCATTCTGTTCATTACCCTGTTCAGCGTGCTGTGGTTCGACGAGCCGATCTCGGCGCTGAAGGTGCTGGGCCTGGCGACGCTGATCGCCGGCATCATGCTGGTGAAATCCGGCACCCGCAAAGAGCGAAAACAGGTCAGCCCGCGAGGTGACAACCATGCAACAGTTTGAGTTGTACCACATTGGGTTCCTGGGACTGGCGATCGTGCTGGAAATTATCGCCAACATCTTCCTGAAGATGTCGGACGGCTTCCGTAAAGTTTGGCTGGGGCTGTTGTCGCTGCTGTCGGTGCTCGGCGCGTTCAGCGCCCTGGCACAGGCGGTGAAGGGCATCGATCTGTCGATCGCTTATGCACTGTGGGGCGGTTTCGGTATCGCCGCCACCATCGCCGCAGGCTGGATCATGTTCGGCCAGCGGCTGAACGCCAAAGGCTGGATTGGCCTGGCGCTGCTGCTGACGGGGATGGTGATCCTCAAACTGTCCTGATAGCGGGCAATAAAAAACCGCAGGCGTCGCCGTCTGCGGTTTTTTTTCGTCTGCGCTCAGGCTTACAGCGCGGCGATGATTTTGATTTCCACCTTGTACTTCGGATTCATCAACTGCGCCTGCACGGTGCAGCGCACCGGCGCGCTGCCGGCGACCACCCAGGCGTCCCAGGCGGCGTTCATCGCGGCGAAGTCGGCGCTGTTGGCCAGGAAAATGGTGGCATCCAGAATACGGCTTTTATCCGAACCGACACGCGCCAGCAGGACGTCGATGGCGGCGAGGGCGTTGGCGGTCTGCGCGGTCGCGTCGTCATCCAGGTTTTCCGGCACGCTGGTGTAGTAAACGGTCTCGTTGTGCACTACGGCTTCGGACCAGCGCTGATCGGGATCAATTCTTTCGATATTCATTTGCTTATCTCCATATCATAGTCGCGCTAAGGGTAGCACAGCCGACGATGAAAAAGCGCGGCGATAAAGTGGGTGGTAGCCGGGCGGCAGGCTTGGCATAATCACCGCTGAATGACACCGGCAGAGAGACAGCGTGACAGACGATTTTGCAACAGACGGCGCCTTGGCGCAGGCTATCAAGGGATTCAAACCGCGTGAGCCGCAACGGCAGATGGCGCAAGCCGTCACCGAGGCGATCAATTTCAAGCAGGAGCTGGTGGTGGAAGCCGGTACCGGCACCGGCAAAACCTTCGCTTATCTGGCGCCGGCGCTGCGCGCCGATCGCAAAGTGATCATCTCTACCGGTTCGAAAGCGCTGCAAGATCAGCTGTATGCGCGCGATCTGCCCACCGTCGCCAAGGCGTTGAAGTACAAAGGCAAGCTGGCGCTGCTGAAGGGGCGCTCCAACTATTTGTGTCTCGAGCGGCTGGAGCAGCAGTCGATGGCCGGCGGGGAGCTGGCGGGGCAGACGCTGATCGATCTGGTGCAGCTGCGCAAGTGGTCGTCGCAGACCAAAGAGGGCGATATCAGCACCTGCAGCGAAGTGGCGGAAGACAGCTTCGTCTGGCCATTGGTGACCAGCACCAATGACAACTGCCTGGGCAGCGACTGCCCGCTGTATCAGGATTGCTTCGTGGTCAAGGCGCGCCGCCGTGCGATGGATGCGGATGTGGTGGTGGTGAACCATCACCTGTTCCTGGCAGATATGGTGGTGAAAGAGGGTGGTTTCGCTGAGTTGATCCCGGAAGCCGAGGTGATGATTTTCGACGAGGCGCACCAAATCCCCGACATCGCCAGCCAGTATTTCGGCCAGCAGCTCACCAGCCGCCAACTGTTGGATCTGGCGAAGGACATCACCATCGCCTACCGCACCGAGGTGCGCGACTCCGCTCAACTGCAAAAAAGCGCCGACCGTCTCAGCCTGAGTACGCAAGATTTTCGCCTGAACCTGGGGGAACCGGGTTTTCGCGGCAATCTGCGTGACGTGCTCGGCGAACCCAACGTGCAGCGCGCTCTGTTGCTGCTCGATGATGCGCTGGAGCTGTGTTATGACGTGATGAAGCTGTCGCTGGGGCGTTCGGCGCTGTTGGATGCCGCCTTTGAGCGCGCCACGCTGTACCGCGCGCGGCTCAAACGGCTGAAGGCGGTGACGGAGCCGGGCTACAGCTATTGGTATGAATGCAACTCGCGTCACTTCGTGCTGGCGCTGACGCCGCTGACGGTGGCCGATCGGTTCCGCGAAATGCTGGACGACAAGCCGGGCAGTTGGATCTTTACCTCGGCCACGCTGTCGGTCAACGATCAGTTGGGCCACTTCACCGAACGGCTGGGGCTGACCAAGGCCAAAACGCTGCTGTTGCCGAGCCCGTTCGACTATGCCAAACAGGCGTTGCTGTGTGTGCCGCGCTTTTTGCCTTCGCCGAACCAGCGCGGCGGGGCGCGCCAGCTGGCGCGCATGCTGCGGCCATTAATCGAAGCCAACAACGGCCGCTGCTTCTTCTTATGCACCTCACACCAGATGATGCGAGAGTTGGCGGAAGAGTTCCGCGCCACGATGACGCTGCCGGTGCTATTGCAAGGGGAAACCAGCAAAGGGCAGCTGCTCGCGCAGTTCGTCGCCGCCGGTAACGCGCTGCTGGTGGCGACCAGCAGCTTCTGGGAAGGGGTGGACGTGCGCGGCGATGCGCTGTCCTGCGTCATCATCGATAAACTGCCGTTTACGTCACCGGACGATCCGTTGCTGAAGGCGCGCATTGAAGATTGCCGCCTGCGCGGCGGCGATCCGTTCAATGATGTGCAGTTGCCGGATGCGGTCATCACCCTGAAACAGGGCGTCGGCCGCTTGATCCGCGATACCGACGACCGCGGCGTGTTGGTGATTTGCGATAATCGTCTGGTGATGCGGCCTTACGGCGAGGTGTTCCTCAATAGCCTGCCGCCCACGCCGCGCACCCGCGATCTGAAGCAGGCCATCGCCTTCCTGCAGGCCGCCGATACGTCGGCCACGTGAAAGATGAAGGGCTTACGGGGCTGTGCTACAATGCGCGCCCTGTATGAAAAACCCAGTTTTATTCCCGCCAGAGGTTGGCATGTCCACGCGAATTTTAGCGATCGATACCGCGACGGAAGCCTGTTCCGTCGCCGTCTGGAATCAAGGCGAAATCCACGCCCTGTTTGAGCTGTGCCCACGCGAGCATACGCAACGTATTTTACCTATGGTGCAGCAGGTGCTGGCGGAATCCGGTCTGGCGCTCAACCAGCTCGATGCGCTGGCCTTCGGTCGCGGCCCCGGCAGCTTTACCGGGGTGCGCATCGGCATCGGCATCGCTCAGGGCCTGGCGCTGGGCGCCGATCTGCCGATGATTGGCGTTTCCACGCTGCGAACCATGGCGCAGGGCGCTTGGCGCGTCAGCGGTGCAGAGCGCGTGCTGGCGGCGATCGATGCGCGCATGGGCGAGGTCTACTGGGGGCAGTTCGAACGCCAGGTGGACGGCAACTGGTTGGAAAGCGAAGGCGAGGCGGTGCTGTCGCCGGCGCAGGCGCTGGAGCGTGCGCAGCGCCTGCAGGGCGAATGGGCCCACGTCGGCACCGGCTGGCAAACCTATCCCGATCTGGTCAAGGGTTCTACGCTGAGCGTGCGTGACGGGCAGATGCTGTTGCCGCAAGCGCAAGACATGCTGCCGCTGGCGCTGCACGCCTGGCAACAGGGGTTGGCAGTGGCGGTAGAAAACGCTGAGCCGACCTATTTGCGCAATGAAGTCACCTGGAAAAAACTGCCGGGCCGCGAGTAAGCGCGGCGTATTGTGCTGTTGTTGATGCCGGGCGATGAAAGCCTGCAACTTGAACGATGAAACGCGGTCAAAGTTACAGGCATTTCAGGAGATTGCGACCATGTTAATCCGCACTGCAAGTAAAAAGCTGTCGCTGCTGGCCGTCGCCTGCGGCACGCTGGTTCTGTCCGGGTGCGTCACCGTACCTGATGCGATCAAGGGGTCAAGCCCCTCACCGGTGACTCAGCTTTCCTCGGTACAAAATGCGCCCAACCTGTTTACCGGCGCGGAAGCCCGCTTCGGCGGCACCGTGGTGAACGTCGCCAACGAGCAAGGGCGCACGGTGCTGGAGATTGCGGCGGTGCCGCTCGACAGCGGTGCGCGGCCGATATTGGGCGAGCCGTCGCGCGGCCGCTTGCTGGCCACGGTGAACGGCTTCCTCGAACCGGTCGATTTTAAAGGCCAGTTGGTGACCGTCGTCGGCCCCATTACCGGCCTGAAAGAAGGGCGGATCGGCATGACGCCGTATCGTTTCGTAACGATGAACGTGACCGGTTTCAAACGTTGGCATCTGGTGCAGCAGGTAGTGATGCCGCCGGCGCCGATGGGGCCCTGGGGCTGGCGCGGTGGCCCGTGGGGACCCGGTTGGGGCGCAGGCTATGGTTGGTACAACGCCGGCCCGGCACAGGTGCAAACCATCGTAACCGAGTAACATACGCTTGATGTGAACAAATTTGACAGGGCGGCTCAGGCCGCCCTTTTGCTTTTTTGGATAAGGAATATCCGACAATTAGTGACGTACATCGCAACCTGAATAATGTTTAAAACCCGAACTGGTCCGCTGAGTTAAAATATTGTTATGGTTAGGCTGCGAGTTTGAGGGCTGCGATGATAATTAGTAATGATTTCAGGAGTAATACCTTGGATAAGGTCTGGTTAAAACGGTATCCGGCAGATGTGCCCGCAGAGATTGATGCCGATCGCTATTCGTCGTTGATCGAAATGTTTGAGCATGCCGTGCAGCGCTATGCCGATCAGCCCGCCTTTATCAACATGGGCGAGGTGATGACCTTCCGCAAACTGGAAGAACGCAGCCGGGCTTTCGCGGCTTACCTGCAAAATGAACTGGGCCTGAAGAAGGGCGACCGCGTCGCGCTGATGATGCCTAACCTGTTGCAATACCCTATCGCCCTGTTCGGCATTCTGCGCGCCGGTATGGTGGTGGTCAACGTCAACCCGCTGTACACCCCGCGCGAGCTGGAGCACCAGTTGAACGACAGCGGCGCCAGCGCCATCGTCATCGTCTCCAACTTTGCCCATACGTTGGAAAAAGTGGTGTTCAACACCCAGGTCAAGCACGTGATCCTGACGCGCATGGGCGATCAGCTTTCTGCCGCCAAAGGCACGCTGGTCAACTTCGTGGTCAAGTACGTTAAGCGCCTGGTACCGAAATACAACCTACCGGATGCCATTTCATTCCGCAGCGCGCTGCAGCGCGGCCGGCGCCTGCAATATGTAAAACCGGACATCATTAATGCCGATTTAGCCTTCCTGCAATACACCGGCGGTACCACCGGCGTGGCGAAGGGCGCGATGCTGACGCACCGCAACATGCAGGCCAACCTCGAGCAGGCCAAGGCCGCCTATTCGCCGCTGTTCCGCGAAGGGCAGGAACTGGTGGTGACGGCGTTGCCGCTGTACCACATTTTTGCGCTGACGGTGAACTGCCTGCTGTTTATCGATCTGGGCGGGCGCAATTTGTTGATCACCAACCCGCGCGATATTCCAGGGCTGGTGAAGGAACTGGGCAAATACCCGTTCACCGCCATGAGCGGGGTGAATACGTTGTTCAACGCATTGCTGAACAACGAAGAGTTCCACAAACTCGATTTTTCTACGCTGCGTTTCTCGGTCGGCGGCGGCATGTCGGTGCAAAAAGCGGTGGCCGAGAAGTGGGAGAAAACCACCGGCAAACACCTGCTGGAAGGCTATGGCCTGACGGAGTGCGCGCCGCTGGTGGCCGGTAACCCTTACGATCTGAAACACTACAGCGGCAGTATCGGTTTGCCGGTGCCGTCGACGGACATTCGGCTGGTGGACGACAACGGTCACGATGTGCCGCCGGGCGAACCGGGCGAACTGTGGGTCAAAGGGCCGCAAGTTATGTTAGGCTATTGGCAGCGCCCGGACGCTACCGACGAAGTGCTGAAAGACGGCTGGCTGGCGACCGGTGATGTGGTGACCGTAGACGAGCAGGGGTTTGTGCGCATCGTCGACCGTAAGAAAGACATGATCCTGGTCTCCGGTTTCAACGTTTACCCGAACGAAATCGAGGACGTGGTCAGCCAGCATCCGAAAGTGCTGGAATGTGCGGCGATCGGCGTGCCCAGCGAGGCCTCCGGCGAAACGGTGAAGATCTGCGTGGTGAAGAAAGACGCCTCGCTGACCAAGGAAGAGCTGTTGACCCATTGCCGCCGCCACCTGACCGGGTATAAAGTGCCTAAAATTGTTGAGTTCCGCGATGAACTGCCGAAGTCGAACGTCGGCAAGATTTTGCGGCGAGAACTGCGCGATGAGCTAAAAACACCGAAGCCGGCCGATGCCGCCTAGGTCTGGCTTTCGCGCCTGACTATCAACAACGCCGGTGAATGCCGGCGTTGTTGTGTTTGAATCCTACAAGAGAATGATGTTTTGAATTATCAGTTGATCACTACCGATGCCGGATTGCAGCAAGTCTGCGAGCAGGCGAGAAAGCATGCTCAGATTGCGCTGGACACCGAGTTTGTCAGAACGCGCACCTACTATCCGCAGCTGGGCCTGATCCAGCTCTACGACGGTGAACAACTCTCCCTCATCGATCCTCTGCCGATCAAGGAATGGCAGCCGTTTGTCGACTTGCTGGCCGACACCGCCGTGGTGAAGTTCCTGCATGCCGGCAGTGAAGATCTCGAAGTGTTTCTCAACGCCTTTAAAACGCTGCCGACGCCGATGGTCGATACTCAGATCCTGGCGGCCTTTATCGGCCGGCCGCTCTCCTGTGGCTTCGCGACGCTGGTGGCGGAGTACATGAAGGTTGAGCTGGACAAGAGCGAGTCGCGCACCGACTGGCTGGCGCGTCCGCTGACCGAAAGGCAGTGCGTGTACGCGGCCGCCGACGTGTTCTATCTGCTGCCGATGGCCAAACAGCTGGTGCAGGAGACCGAAGAGGCCGGTTGGACCGCGGCAGCCAATAACGAGTGCCTGCTGCTGTGCCAGCGCCGTAGCGAGACGCTGGCGCCGGAATTGGCCTACCGCGAAATCAACAACGCGTGGCAGCTGCGCCCGCGTCAGCTCGGTTGTCTGCAGAAGTTGGCGGAATGGCGGCTGCGCCAGGCGCGCGAGCGCGATCTGGCGGTGAACTTCGTGGTGCGTGAGGAAAACCTGTGGCAGGTGGCGCGCTATATGCCGTCTTCGCTGGGAGAACTGGATTTGCTTGGTCTGAGCGGGCCGGAGATCCGTTATCACGGTAAAACGCTGTTGGCGCTGGTGGCGGAAGCCGAAGCGCTGGAGGAATCCGAGTTGCCGGCGCCGCTGGCCAACCTTATCGATCAGCCGGGTTACAAGAAGGTGTTCAAAGACATCAAGGCGGCGATCGCTACCGTCAGTGAGCAAAGTGGGTTGAGTAGCGAGCTGCTGGCATCCCGTCGCCAAATTAACCAATTGCTGAACTGGCATTGGAAACTGAAGGACGGCGAAAATCGCCCTGAATTAATCAGTGGCTGGCGCGGCGATTTATTAATGGCACCGTTGCAGGACATCCTGAAAGATTATTAATCGCTGATTATCACCAGGGCAGGGTAGGGAAACTCTGCTCGGGTGAATATAGGCAGGAAATAATGCGTTGAAGGTAAATCTGGCCAGAATTTACTTTAAACGAGGCGGCGGCAAAGTTAATTGGGAATAGTCCCAAAGGAAAAAATGGCTTTTTTGCTGCCGATAAAGCTTAATAACTGGATGCACATACAGTTACCCCCTGCATAAAATATACAGGGGGTAATTAATGCGTCGCAATCATTTAGCTGCTTCTTCCGATTCCGGTAATGTCACGTTAAGTTCAAGTACCGAAATGTCGTCCCCTTTCTGCTCGAACTGCACGTGCAGCATTTCAGGATCGATCTGAATGTATTTGCAAATAACCGCCAGAATATCGCGTTTCAGATCAGGCAGATACGGGGGCTCACTGTCCCCGCGACGACGCTCTGCGACGATAATCTGCAGCCGTTCCTTGGCTATATTGGCTGTCTGTTTTTTGCGGGACAGAAAGAAGTCTAATAAGGCCATGGTTTATCCCCCAAAAAGGCGTTTCAGGAAACCCTTCTTCTCTTCTTCAATGAAGCGGAATGGGCGTTCTTCCCCCAACAAGCGGCAAACGGTATCGTCGTACGCCTTACCGGCGTCTGACTCGGCATCCAGAATGACAGGCTCACCCTGGTTGGAAGCGCGCAGCACGGACTGGTCTTCCGGAATCACACCCACCAGTGGAATACGCAGGATTTCCAGCACGTCTTCCATGCTCAGCATGTCGCCACGGCTGACGCGGCCCGGGTTGTAACGGGTCAGCAGCAGGTGTTCCTTGATTGGCGATTCACCTTTCTCGGCGCGGCGTGACTTGGAGGAGAGGATGCCCAGGATACGGTCGGAGTCGCGTACCGAAGACACTTCCGGGTTGGTGGTGATGATAGCTTCGTCGGCGAAATACAGCGCCATCAGCGCACCGGTTTCGATACCGGCCGGTGAATCGCACACCACGAAGTCAAAATCCATCTCGCCGAGATCGTTGAGAATTTTTTCAACGCCTTCGCGGGTCAACGCGTCTTTGTCGCGCGTCTGCGAAGCAGGCAGGATATAGAGGTTTTCAGTGCGTTTGTCTTTGATCAACGCCTGATTCAGCGTGGCATCGCCCTGAATCACGTTCACGAAATCATACACTACCCGACGTTCGCAGCCCATGATCAGGTCAAGATTACGCAGACCGATATCGAAATCGATCACGACGGTTTTCTTGCCTTTCTGGGCCAGGCCGGTAGCGATGGCCGCGCTCGAAGTGGTCTTGCCAACGCCCCCTTTACCCGATGTAACAACAATAATGCGTGCCATGAAATGGATTCCTTGTCAAAAGGGCTTAATTTAAAGGTTGTATGGTTAAAGCGTTATCCAACAGGCTGAGTCGTACGGCCTGCCCGACGTAATCGGACGGGATTTGGTCGCTCAACCAGTACTGCCCTGCGATAGAGACTAGCTCAGCCGCCAGGTGGGTGCAAAAAATCTGACATTGCGTGTCGCCTGACGCGCCTGCCAGTGCGCGACCGCGCATCATGCCGTAGACATGAATATTGCCGTCGGCAATCAATTCGGCGCCGGCGCTGACGCTGCTGGTCACGATAAGATCGCAGTTGCGGGCGTAAATCTGTTGGCCGGAACGGACAGGCGTACTGATGATGCGCGTTTTGGCGGGGGCGTTATCCGCCACCACGGGCGCAGGCGCAGGCTCCGGCGTCGCCATTTTCTGGCCTTTGCCTTCGCTCAGCAGCGGCAGCCCGGCACGGGCTATCGCGCGCTTTTGACGCTCATCTCTGCAACCGCTGATACCCACAACGCGCAGACCTGCTGCCGCGACAGCCTGTTGAAGTTCTTTCCAGTTCGCATCGCCTTCCAGCGTTGCGACGTTGATAACAACAGGGGCGTTTTTCAGAAAAGCGGGCGCTTGCTCAACTTTTTCCTGTAACGCCTGACGTATTACCTCGGGCTGCGAATTATGCAAATGAACAACCGATAGGGTAAAACTGCTGCCTTTTAGCTCAATTGGCGATTGTGACATCTATCCTGACTCAGTCTCAGCAACTTTAAATCCCCGGAATACCACTCGGGGTGCGATATTCCGATGTACTATAAGCATGTTATAGTCAGAGTTATATCCAGGCAAGACGCTCCCTCAATTAAATAGAGTTAAAAAAATGCTTTGTGTGATCTATAGAAGCCCGAAACGCGATCAAACTTATCTTTATGTCGAAAAAAAAGACGATTTCTCTCGTGTGCCGGAAGCGCTGATGAAAAGTTTCGGCGTGCCGCAATTCGCCATGATGCTTTCGCTCGATGAGCGCAAGAAATTGGCCTCGGCGGATATCGAAAAGGTGAAGCAGGCGTTGAAAGATGAAGGCTATTACCTGCAGTTCCCGCCGCCGGTCGAAAACCTGCTCAATCAGCATCTGGCCGGCGACAAGGCCTGAGACAGTCGCCACGGCCAGGGGAGGCGCGATGACACGTTCGGCGAGAAGAACCGTATTGGCCGCTTGGCTGGCGCTGGGCGGAGTGCTGATGCCGGGCTCACCGCAGGCGGCACAGGAGACGACGCTGGCGGCGAGCGGCCGGGATCCGGCGCAGTTCCCGGCGTATGTCGAGCAACTCAAGCGCCGGGCTCGGGAGCAGGGCATCAGCCAGAGCACCCTTGGCCGCGCTTTTGCGCAAATCCATTTCGTTGATCGGGTGATCAAGGCCGATCGGAATCAGCCGGAGCAAAAGGTCACCCTGGATGACTACCTGAGGCGTGTGATATCGCCCGCCAAGGTGCGCCAAGGGCGCGAGCTGTACCGGCAGCGCCAGGCGCAATGGACGCGCGCCAGCGAGCGCTACCGGGTGCCAGGGCGCTATATCATCGCGCTATGGGGCATGGAGAGCGCCTACGGCAAGATCCAGGGGCGGGAAGACGTGGTGTCTGCGCTGGCGACGCTGGCGTTTGAAGGACGCCGCGAGGCCTTTTTCAGCCAGGAACTGATGGCGGCGTTGCAGATAGTTGAGCAGGGGCACGTCGGCGATACGCCGCTGAAAGGCTCCTGGGCCGGCGCGATGGGGCAGTGCCAGTTTATGCCGAGCTCCTTCTTGCGCTACGCGGCGGACGGCGACGGTGACGGGCGCATCGATATCTGGAACAACATTGATGATGTCTTCGCGTCTACGGCCAGTTATTTGTCCAAAGAAGGCTGGCAGCCCGGCATCGGCTGGGGGCGCGAGGTCAAACTGCCCGCCGGTTTCAATCGGGCCGAGTTGGGCTTGAAAGACGCGCAGGCGCGCAGCGTCAACGCCTGGCAGCAACGCGGGGTGCGTCGTGCGGATGGCCGTGCGTTGCCGCATGCCGTTCAGCGTGGTTGGATCATTGCGCCGGATGATCTGCAGGGGCGGACGTTCCTGGTCTATGATAATTTTCGCACCCTCATGCATTGGAATCGCTCTTACTATTTCGCCCTCGCCGTGGGTATGATGGCGGACGCTATCGGGCATTGATCCGGCACACCAATAATCGGCTTGGCGCGCCAAGCCTCTACAGTTTGGGAGAAGCGGTATGTATCAACATAGAGACTGGCAGGGTTCGCTGCTCGATTTCCCGGTGAACAAGGTGGTCTGCGTCGGCAGCAACTACGCCGATCACATCAAGGAAATGGGCAGTGCGGTTTCCGTCGAGCCGGTGGTGTTCATCAAACCGGAAACGGCGCTGTGCGATATTCGCCAGCCGGTGGCCATCCCCAAAGAGTTCGGCTCGGTGCACCATGAGGTGGAGCTGGCGGTGCTGATCGGCACGCCGTTGAAACAGGCCAACGAAGACCGCGTTGCACGGGCGATCGCCGGCTACGGCGTGGCGCTCGATCTGACGCTGCGCGATCTGCAGGCGGGCTTTAAAAAAGCCGGTCAGCCGTGGGAAAAGGCCAAGGCTTTCGACGGTTCCTGCCCGATGTCGGGGTTTATCCCGGTGGCGGAATTCGGCGATCCGCAAAACGCCGAGCTGTCGTTGACCGTCAACGATCAACTGCGTCAGCAGGGCAATACGCGTGACATGATCACGCCGATCCTGCCGCTTATCAGCTACATGAGCCGTTTCTTCACGCTGCGCGCCGGCGACATCATCCTGACCGGCACGCCGCAGGGCGTGGGCCCGATGACCTCCGGCGACATGCTGAAAATCAGTCTGAACGGCAAAACGCTCAGCACCCGCGTGATCTGATCTCTCTTGCCGCCGGCGCCGTCGGCGGCAAAGCTTGCATCTTGTGGCTAAAATGTCTATATAGTCCCCCCTCGAACCTGTGCGCAGGTGACTTATCCATTTACCGAAACCGGACGCTAACATGTCACAACTCGCTTTTTGGCAACAGAAAACGCTGGCGGAAATGTCAGAACAAGAGTGGGAATCGCTGTGCGACGGGTGCGGGCAATGCTGTTTGAATAAGCTGATCGACGAAGATACCGACGAGATTTATTTTACCAACGTAGCCTGCAACCAGCTCAACATCAAATCCTGCCAATGCCGTAACTATGAGCGGCGCTTCGAGCTGGAAGAGGACTGCATCAAACTGACGCGCGAGAACCTCACCACCTTCGATTGGTTGCCGCCGACCTGCGCCTATCGCCTGATCGGTGAAGGCAAACCGCTGTTCCCCTGGCACCCGCTGCTGAGTGGCTCCAAGGCGGCGATGCACGGCGAGCGCATCACGGTGCGGCATATCGCGGTGCGCGAGAGCGAAGTGGTGGACTGGCAGGACCATATCCTCAACAAGCCGGAATGGGCTAGGTAAGCATCTGAATTAGAATGGCAAGTCTGTCACTTAAAAGATGCTTGGGGCATCTGTGGGGCATTGCTCTTAAAGTTTGCGTTTAAAATGCTCAGTTGATCCTGGTTATTGTCGCTCATCCACTTGCCATACACTGTGTAAAGCATCTGTGCTGACGAGTGGCCCATTTGCGCCGCGATGAAGTTTGGATTCACTCCGGCGCTCAATGCCCAGCATGCGTATGTGTGTCTCGACTCATACGCCTTGCGGTGTCGTATCCCCGCTCTCTTTAAAATGAAGTTCCAGGTAGAACCAAAAGAGCCTGGCCCATACCAATCTCCTCCTTTTCCATTCCTCGCCGTCAGTCTGGGAACAAACACAAAAGTGCATTCATCAATACGGGTTCTGCCAAACTCGCGCAGATGGACACTAACCTTGTGCTGCTTCCCAAGTCTGGTGTATTCCATTTGGCTTTTGAGTGCTTGTATCGCTGCATCAGTAAGGTTTATTGTCCTAATGCTGCTGTCTGTTTTTGGCGGAGTGAAATGGCCTTTCATCGCGATGTTCCGGCTTATCGTGATTGTCCAATTTTTTGTGTCGATATCCTCCCATGCAAGCGCGCTGATCTCGCCATGCCTCATCCCTGTATTAACGGCGAGCACCCACAAATTTCTTATCTGCTCTGAGGGAACAGCTTCGAGCAGCCTACGGTACTCATCGCGTGTAAGAGGATCTGGCTCAGACTTGCTTTTGCGCAGCGGCTCCACCCCAGCAAATGGCGACTTTTCAACATAACCGTTTCTGGCTGCAAACTCGAAGAGACCTGAAAGACATGCCATATAAACGTTTACCGTCCTAGCCGTCCGCCCCTTCTTCGCACATCGCGTCTTCTGGTATTTTCCGCAGATTTGATGACCAGTGAGCAATTCCTTCCTTGTAGTTAAAATGTCCTCGTGTGTTATTGACGAAATAAGCCGCTCTGGCCCCAATATCTCAGTGGCAACCTTAATATTGGAGGTATAGCGGTTTATAGCGTTTAAGCTGATCTCCATGCGTTTCAGCTCCAGCCACCGCTTGGCAACCTCGCCCAGAGTTATACCAGGAGCGACGAAACCAAATTTAGCTAGGTTGTTTGACTGCGGGAACTGTGCGGCATAGTTAAAGGAGCCAGTCTTTATTGCATAGCAGACTGAGGAGCGAAGCTCCCCGGCTAGCTTTCTGTTCTTTGCTGTGTCAGGGACGCCTAGGTTTTCTCTTACCCGCCTCCCTCGATAGATGAACCACAAACGCAGAGAGCCTCCGTGGCTCTCTACTCCAGTTGGATAGGTTGACATAACGAATCCTCGTTAGTTGATAGGGAAGGGCATTTAAGCAGAAATTCTGCGGCGTTTCGCGGGGCTTTGTCTCTCTACCCAATTATCAACCTCGATTCGGTTGTACATGATTGTGCTGTTCGGTGCCGGATTCATGTCTGCGGATACATGCCGATATTCACGGCCCTCCATCCAAGATGTACGCCTGGCATGTTGGATCATGTGCGTTGTCATACCGGTAAGCGTTATCAATATATCTTCAGAAACCCACTTGTTGGGCGTAAGGTTGATCACTTCGCTCATAGTCATCTCTCTGTAAAACGCCCATTCAGCATGCCGATCGTGTAGTTGAATCGCGGCAAAGAAATGCCGAGCAGTTCGACCTGTGCGAAATGCTTCATGATGATAGGGCGGGATAGGGTGTCGAAAGGGGTTTTCGGGTGTTGCTTAATTGCGGCGTGGAGTTCGTCGTTACAGCGTTTTGCTACTGATCTGAGTGCGTTTTGCTGAACGCTGCCGGCAGCAATTGCAGGCTGTTTACTGGGCATTGATTCCCCCAATGATCCCAGCCTGGCGCATCGCCCCGGCTGAATAGTTCGATTCGTGACACGTCGCCGTAGAGCAGCTCAAGGCGCCGGCGGACTTCCCAGGGTTTCGCGCTGTGCTCGCCGAGGCAGCTGAACACAACCTGTTTTACTGATGCGCTGGCGCGCTCGATGCCCTGGCCGCGAACGGCGATCAACACGTCTTCGGAATTGGCGCGAGTGTAATTTCCGCCGTTCATCCGGGTTTCGGCGTTGATCATGTCGAGCAGGTCGGTGAAGTCGAAGATGGTTTGCTGCAGCAGCGCCTTATTAAACCGAATTTCGGCCTGCTGGTTGAGCTTCACCCAGGTGAAAGCCTTCATCGTTCTGACGCTGAATCCCCAAGCCTCTGCCAGCTCAATCGCTTCCTGGCTATGGTTTCCGGTGTACCACATCGCGAGCACGCTATCTGGCGCAGCAACAGCCCATACCGGCAGGCGCTTCAGGTCTGCCATGCTCATCGTGCTGTAGTGATTGCCGGCGGCGCCATTGCTGATTATGTTGCCGTAACTCCAGGGCGGATCTGCATAGATGAGTTGATAGGTCATTGAGCGTTACCCCAGCAGCGTGCGGCCGCGTTGACGCAAAACTCTATGCGGACGTTAACCCAGACAACATCCACCGCCCGCGCTGCATTGATCGCTTGGCGCCACAGCTCTGCAGCATCTGCAAAATGCGCGCGACGCTCTGCCTCGGCCGCCTGATGGGCCAAAGATTTGTATTTGAATGACATGGTTACTCCGGTATCAGTAGGCGCGCTGGTGGGTTACAGGGGTGATCAGCTGGTTGAATTGCTGGACAAGCAGAATCATTCTCACTACTTCCGGCGGTTCACTGCGGATATAGCTGTCTGTAATTTTACCTGGCGTAGTCGGCGGTCTTGCCCTGGCGTATGTGATGTAGCTTGGGTCGATAGAGACAACCTTGAAGGCTTTTTTCCCTTCGGCAAATTTGCTTTTTGAAACGACCAGAGGGGAGCGTTGGATCGCGCTACGCAATGACTTTATGTGATTCTCGGTAATTTCTGGGAACTTGGATTTCAGCAAATCGAAATGGCCTGCTGCTGTGTAGCAGCCCCCGTCTTCGATGAGGAATTGCAGCATCTCATAATTGGTCATGTCAGATCCTTATCTGGTTGTTGTAGCGCTCGTGGGACATAACCTCCCATGAGTTGCCGTTATCTTTTGACAGCAATCGCCAGCAGCGGGCCACTGGCAGCGTTAAATGCTTATGTTGGTATGTCCGGTTGGGTTTCTTTTTGCCCTCCCTGTAGGCGCATAGAACCCCCTCAGCTTTGGCGCTGATTCGTTGCGGAATTCGTGGTTTCATTTTTACCGGTGGGTTATTTGGTAATTGGCGCCCAGCAAGCAGAGCGGATGCCAGAGCGGCGGACTTTCTCGACGGCTTTTTCTTTTTCCAGCTTGATCAGGCGCTGGCGGATGGCTTTCCCGGTCATGCCATTGTAGCCGGCACAGCGGAGGAGGCTTGCGACAGAATCCGGCGTAGAACCGGCGATGCTGAGCCGAGAGATGATTTCGTTATCGTCGGGTATCGTGATCATTCCCACCCTCCGGCGCTGCTGGCAGCATTGCGGCGTAGATGTTGCCGAAGTTAACGCAGAAAGTTTCGTCGGCATTGAATGACACGTCGTCACAGTTCATTGCGGCGGCGATCATGTCTTCGGTTGGCTCTGCTGGTACCAACTTGTAACCGCTACTTACAGGTTGAGCCAGCATTGCGGCGCGGCAGGCGTTCCAGCCCCCACGGAATGAGTTGGCATATCCCTGGTTGACGGCCTCCTCTTGTTCGTCTTCAGTGATTAGCTCCGGCACTGCTGGCGCTGGCGGGGCGGTGTAAATGGCGGTGTCATCTTCAGGTGCGCCGTTATGCCAAACCATACCTTTGCGGCCTGATACGGTGGTGTAGAACCCAGCCGGCTGCGCCTCCCGGTTAGCTGCTCGCAACATGTCGATCAGCTTGCGGATTGTTGCGCCTGTGCCGCCAACTTCATCCAGTTTGCAGAGCAATTCAAAGCCTGCATCCTGATCATCGCCAACAGCCTCTACATGCACCGCGGCTTCATAAATGTCCTGTATCTGCTCAGTCGTTAGTGTCATGCATCCCCCATTCAAAAATGCTTTGCGCTGAAACTACGGCACAGTAGCCACATCGAATAACACGTTGCGCAGGTTACACGCCGCTTTGTCGGTGTAGTTACCATCGTCCCGCTGTCCTCATCACCGTCCAGCGCCAGCCCGCACAGAGTGGCGTAGTCGCCTTGCCCATCAACGGCAGGTAAATGCGTAATGACGTTTTCTTCCCAGTCGCCTTCCGCTGTTTTAATCGTGATTAGCTCAGTCATCCTACTCATCCCCCTCTACGGTGAAGGTGAAGCCAGCGGCCAGGATTGCTTTCTTGTCTTCTGCAAGGCGGGCGTCCCACGCTATTTTCCTGTGCTCGAAAGCGGCCTGCCGTTCGGCGCGCTCCCACTCGTGTGGTAGCATCTCACCCAGTAACCGCACCGGCGTAGACAGCTTGGCTTCCAGTGATTTTGCATAATCGCTGATTCCTTTCGCCGTCCAGCCTCCGGCGATCATCTCTGGCGTTATTCCTTCGAGAATGCGTTCCATCTCTTCGGCGCGCTTAATAATCAGCGCTAGCGGGCCCGTCACCTGCGTTGCTTTCAGCTCATCGATAGCCATCATGATCGACTCGTTGTCGGGATTGCAGCCCAACTCGTTGCCGATTTCCTTGAACACCTGGGAGGCGTCTACCCGTATGGATTCCAGCTCTGCGATGCGCTTATCCTTCGCCTCCAGTTTGGCCTCGGCTTCCTTAAGTGCAGCCGCCACTTCACGCCAGCTTTCTCTGCACGCTTCAAGCATGTCCCAATCGGGATTGAAGTTTGCCAATTGCGCCAGCTGCTCCTTGAGGAACGCATTGCTTTTCTTTGACGCTTCCAGCTCTGCCAGCAGGGCGGAGACGTAATCTTGCGAGTAGAGGGGCTCAACAATAGGGTCTTGTGACGGGTCACGAACGCTAACTATCTTGCCGCCTTCTTGCGTTACATACCGGCTCCCCAGCCCATACGCCTTGGCCTTCTCCAACGTAGAGAAAGTGGTGTTGGCGTTGATGGTTTTATCAGGCTCGCCATTCATATTCCGAAATCGCAGTGAATATGCCACCGGCTTGCTCAGTTCGCTCAGCTTATTGTCCATCTGCATCTCCGGAACTCGTGTTGAATTGAGCGGTGTAGAACAGACAAACATTGCAGCAGCCACGATAATCCCAGCTTCCAGTTTCACGGCATACCCACCTGTCGGCAGTCCAGCTTTCACGGATGCTACCGTCGGAATATTTATCTGGCACCAGCGTCCAGGTGCGAACGATGCCGAAGAAGTTGATTACCTCAACTACTGCGCCGACTCCGCGCTCATCGCCAAACTTGACGATTTTCAGCTTGCTCATAATGCTTTCTCCTGGGCCTCTGCCCGCTCAAACCAAAAAACAACCGGAGTGTCTTTCACTTCAACTAGACCGAAGCGCTCAGCTGTGCGGAAGTTGACGCTATACGCCCGCGCTCTTTCCGCCTGTGCTGCTATCTGCTCGCGGAACGTTTCGAGGCTGTATGTTGTTTTGAACAGATTGCACGGCGCACAAGCCGGGTTGAGGTTCTCTATGCAGTCGCGGTTTTCGTGCCAGACCTTTCCGGTGGCCTTCAGTTTGAATAAGCCTTTAGCCGCTGCCGCCATGTCCTGCTCAGACTCACGCATTACCGGTTCGACGTGGTCAGCGTGCCAGCCTTTTTCTGGCAGTACGCAACCGCAGTACGCGCACCGGCCGCCGAACTTCTCCCGCAATTCTGCGCGCTGCGCTTTAGTCAGCTTTGCCACGCTCCGCCTCCCTAGCGCTGTCACCCGATTTGACGAAGATGATCCAGTGCGTTTTGTCGCTTTTCCCGGTGCGCTGCCAGATAGCCGGCTTCTCGTCTGTGAGGGCGATGATTTGGCTAACTGGTATCTGGGTTTCGTTCCATTTGAAGATCAGCACGCCGTGTGGCCGCAGCACGCGGAAAGCTTCGGCGAACCCAGCACGCAGCTCATCGCGCCATGTTTCGCGGTCGAGCTTCCCGTACTTTTTGCCCTGCCAGCCGTTGGGGCCGACGCGCTCCAGGTGCGGCGGATCGAACACGACGACAGGAAAACTACCGTCTGCAAACGGTAGCGCTGTGAAGTCGGCGATCAGGTCAGGGGAGATAACCAGTTTCCGACCATCGCACAGGGTGTGGCTCTCGCTCCGCTTGTCGCTGAATACAGCGCGATCGTCTTCTTTGTCGAACCAGAACATGCGGGAGCCGCAGCACATGTCGAGAATGCTTTTGCCTTCGAGGCTCAGTTCATTTGCTGGCATCACGCACCTCCACGCGACGAAACTCGATAACCCACACCCAGGGATTGGCGCTCCAGCTTTCTTCGCCGTAGATGGATGCCCACAGCGTCGGGAAATGGTCTGCCGGATTAACCGCAAAGTCAGGAACACCACCACCACGGCCGTAGCAACAACCTTCAGCTTTTGCATCGTCGTGGCTGATATCGTTCAGGCGCTCAACGCGCACTGCGGTGATTTCCAGCGTGATTCTGCTGGCCCAGCGCGGCATGTGGATAGAGGGAACCCATGAACCTTCGTATTGCACGTTCCAGGTGTGGGGCTTCCAATCAGCGATATCAGGGATAGACCATAGTCCATAGTTCCCGGCTTTCTGCTCGCAACTAGCGCGGTAAATTCTGGCCGCTTCCGGGCCGCCGCCTTTGACCAGATTTTCATTCCAGTCGATGGCGCAGCCGTCCTCGTTACCGAGAGTCGCGAACGTCTCGCGCACCCACAGCCGATCGCCTACATGGCCGAATGGGCAGGTTTTAAAGCAGTTGGCAAAATTTCTTACCGTGTCGCGGTATGTTGAGCCAATGCCGTATGCGGCACCCTTCCAGTTAAACCCTGTCCGCTCACTTAGTGTTGGTTGCGGATTGATAACCCGCCGCGTCTGGGTCTTGCGGCCGTCGAGAATGGCGCGAACCATTTCTGAGTTGAAAATCACTGGGCGCTCTTTCATTTGGCCTCCGGGTAGCAGATGTCATCGAAGTAGTTCTCTGCCACGCGCATGTTGAAATGGTCGAGGTTCATTTCTTTAACCTGCAATTTCACGCTAACAATGCCAGTGCATCGGTTTACGTAATCACGGTTTTCCTGGTCTTCAGCCATCCATTCCTGAAGCTCTTTCGTTCTGATCTGCAAGCAGCGCATGGCGCAATCCATATCGGAAAAGTGCTCAGCTTCAGTGATGCAGGTAACGACGTAATACGTGGTCACCTTAGGGCCATCTTCCCGCCGCTTCTGCTCTCTTTCGATATCGTTTTTCAGGTCTACCAGCTGGTGGTCGTTAAGCTTTTCTATGTCGCGCTCTTTCATTTGGCCTCCCGCAGCTCGGTGGCGAATGCGCGAACCATTTTTGAGATAGCCTCACGACTGGAAATCTCATCGTAGAAAAACGCACCCCTCATAATTTGTTCGATTTCCGCGTCGAGTTTGTCAGCCAGCTTCTCAACCCCCTGCGCCTGGATAGCTGCAAGTGCTGCGTCAGTGGCCGGGGTTTCGTCATCGACGGTGTCGCATCGCATAAGCAAATAACCCTCGTTTACTGGCCTGATGGTGTTGCGTATTCCAGCAATGAAATATGCCTGACACTCACCAACCACATCCTTCAGCGCCTGATTCTCCACAGCCAGCGCATCGCGCTCAGCCTCCAACGCGCTCACTACCTGCTGGTGGTCTTCAAACCGAACAAATTCACCGTGTTCAGTTTCTCTGGCGAACGGCTCAAAGCGAGCCGCATGCATGATGTAGTCAGGGTTAAAACGCTTGATGGTTGTCATGCTTCTTCTCCCAGCACCCAGCGGAGCGCCTGAGCGTAATCACCGCTCGCACCTTCCAGGGCTTTCGTTATTTCTTTTCGTGACTTCAGGCGGGGTTTGGCATCGCCGATCACCTGGCGCTGCCGGCGTGCCTTTTCGTGGCCTTTGGTGCCGGCGGTTGCCGCTTCAACCTCTTTCACTTTTTCGCGCTGTTCGTCGGGTGTGAGGTTCGCCAGCTGGCGCGCCTGTGTAACGGTAATGTCGCCAGATTCAACCGCATCTTTAACGGCCTGAGTGGCATCGAGTAGGGCGAGTGTGGCGCGGATCGTCTGCACACCGACGCCAAACATCAGCGCTAAATCTTTTTCGTCGTGGCCCCGCGTAAGCGCATCAGCCATTTTTTTAGCTCGTCCAAGCGGCGTGTCTGCCTGAAAGATTTCATTTGCACTAATCATCACCTCAGCAACGCTAAACGGCGATCCGCGTCTGACCACTGCTGGCACCAGAAGAGGTTTTTTGCCTTCTTCCAGCAGGCGTTTATTGGCTTCGAGGGTGTTTTTAACCCGCTGGCGACCTTCAACGACGCAGGAGCGGCCTGTCTCTGGGTCTTTCCAGATAACGATCGGCTCAATCACCCCCAACTTCATGATGCTAAGCACCGTTGGTTCATGGAGAGGCAGATGGATGCGTTCGTCGTAAAGCGGGTGCGCTTTATCGGATACCAGGTGCAGATTTTCCGGCTCGAACATCAGCACGTTGGTTTTACCGCTGGCGCCGTAGGCTTCAGTAGAGTTCTTGGCCATGCATCAACTCCAGACCGCGCCGGTGGTGAGCAGGCACAGGGTAAAAATGAGAAGGTAGAAGAGGTGTTTTCCGTGGTGGCGCTTAGTGGCGAAATCGCCCCCGGTCAGGTCGTACTTGTGCTGTATGCGGGCGTTGAGGCTTACCATGTTGGCCTCCGCTGTTGGGTGTACAGGCGGCGCTGCAGTGTTCTTATGTTCTGACGGACGACGTACACCGGCGCGCAGGTATCGGAGCAGACGAGGATTCTCACGGCCTTATATCTGCCGTCTTCATAGCGCTGAATGCTCACGGCCTGTTTTGCTACGTCGCGCGTCTGGCCGCAGTGCTCACAGCGTTGGGTGGTGGTTTGCATAACATGTCCTCTCAATGAAATTCACATGGGCAAAGGCGCTGCCTGAGTTGATGCACGCGCTCGGTTTCCCTACGGTTCCAGCACACTGGAGCAGGGCAGCGCCTTTGCTGATGTGAAAAAAAGAGCCCCGGCGAGCGGGGCAAAGGATGTGACAAGGGAACTGAGCAGGCTTGTGATTTCTCACGCACCTGGTGGCGCATCGAACCGGGGATTTATACTGTGTAGATATAAATTAGGAACCGAAACGATACGCCACCAGATAGGTGAGACGCCGGCGTTAACCGGCGATATAAACGCAGCCCGCTATGGTTACGGCCCACAGGCAAAGGCCAACAGCGACGCTGTAAACCAGCGCCTTCCATCCGTTTAAACTCATGATTGCCTCAGTGCGCCCCGTAGGGCGCGGTGGGTGTTAACTCATCACTGTTTTTCTGCATCAATCATTCGCAGATAACATTCGATATTTGCCTTTGCTGCCACAGTCCCTTTTAATGAGCTAATCACTGCGTTTTTGTCTTTAATGTCTATTTGTTCGGCTCTCATAAGAGCCTCTATTGCTTCGAGCCTTAAAACATCTCGGCCAGGGTTTTTACACATGCTCTTAGTTTCTCCAATGTGCTCAACCCTTCAAGTTTGGTTGCGTTCATGACTTCAAGACGCTCAGATGGGTTTAGGCAGCCATTCCAAATATCGTTTGCGATTTCAAGCTTGCCCGCCTCGTATCCGAAGGTGGCGTTTTCGGCTCTAATTTTTTCCGCTGCGTTGATTATGTCGATCATCGTGTAACCCTCTGCTGTTAGTCGGCCATCTGACGAGCAAACCAGCGTTGCGCGCCTGCTGCGGTTTTAAAATCCCGGCTTTTGGTGAACGTCATCGCGGTAAACGTGCCGTTTCCGTTGGGGAAAACGCCGGTCTTCACTGTTTCGTTGTTGCCCATGTCGTGGGTAGTGTTCATCGCTAATCCTCAGTGGTTTTATACATGCCGCCCCACACTGGCAGCGGCAGGGTAAAAGCACTCCGTAACCGTTACATTTTCCAGCCCTCCAGTTGTCTGCCTGTTCACGTTGCTGGGTCAGGCTCCCGCGCTTATGTCCCCTTGCACCCGTCATAGCCGAAGCTGATAAGAGCAAGCGGGGTTAAAAGTCTTTCTCCCTAAAGAACGTCTCCGGTCGATCCCTCTCGGGGCCGGGGAGTGATTTCATCGCTCACCCCTGGGCGTCTTACTTGTGTGGCTTCCTGCCGGTGACGTTGTTGCTGTCGATGGAATTGATAATAGCTATGAGTATTATCAATAGCAATACGTATTAAGAATGGATTAATAGCAATTGCTATAATCATCTGTTTTGAAAGTAAATTTAGTTGGTAAAAATTTGCGCTAAGGGGCTTGGATAAGGTCTGTTGTGTGATTTCTGGTAGGGATTAAGGCTTTGCAAATTCTTGAGAAAGGATTAAAGTTTGAAAATAACTGTATATATAAACAGTATTTTAGAGTGTCACTTTTACACCCGGGGTTTCATATGATCGAGATGTTAGTGCGTCGTGCGGCGGGAGTGTACGAAAAAGAAACCCTGCCAGAGCAGGGTTTGGGGGATTACATTCTGAAGTCGCGTAGCAGTAGAACTACAACGCCGATCAATGATTCCGGCGCTAGTTCAATCAGTGGAACCCTGGCATCGTCAACGGATAAGTATCCATGCGACCCGCCATCAACAAAGCGATAAGCTGAAACTGAGTTGTTCACTTTTGCGACGACTAAATCACCAGAACCCGGTGTAGAGTCTGCGTCAACAATAACAATGGAACCGGCAGGCGCTTCAGCACATCCGCTATTTCTTTTTAGAATAAAGGCTTTCCAAGATGGAGATGCTTTTCCTTTTGGAGAAATGACAAAATCGTCAGTAACCCCATTTTCATCCCATACTGGGATCTGACTGTATCGCTCTAGCCGAGGGGTAATGGGCGGAGTATCCCCCTCCATCTCGCCAACGCCATTAGCCAGCCAATCAACATTCACACCCAGGGCATTAGCAATATCGACGAGACGCCCCGAAGTTTTTGCCTTTCCTTTAGTTAATCGCCAGATGGTTGGCTGCGCAACGCCTGACGCCTCAGCAAGAGCTGCTTGGGTCATGTTGTTGCGTTTGGCCATCGCCATGTTAAGGCGTTCTGCAAGTGTCGTTTTCATGCCAGCAAATTTATAGCCAAGCGTATTAAGCGTCAAATTCGTATTGCTATTGCAAGTGGTAATACGCATTGCTATTATCAACCTTGAATAATACGTTTAAGGATTAAAAGATGAACAAAGCTATTCAAAAAGCTGTAAGCATCGTCGGTAGCCAGCAAAAGCTCGCCTCATTGTGTGGGGTTGCCCAACCGACAGTTTGGCGCTGGCTGCATGGTGGCGGCATTGACGCCCTTTACGTTAAGCGAATCGAAAACGCTACAGGCGGAAAGGTTAAGGCCGTAGAGATTCGTCCAGACCTGTCGGATCTGATTACAACAAACTGATTTTTAACAAGGAAGATTATTACAGATGCAAACCGCAACAACACGCAACGAAGCTCAGGCGATTCAGAGCGACATCATGAGCCGCATTGCAGCTATCGGGGTGACAAGCCTGGCCGGCGCGATCGGTGTTGATAAATCGCAGGTGAGCCGCTGGCAGAGCAAAGGGGGGCTGGTGGAGAAGGCGAGCCTGCTGCTGGCCGCTACCGGCTTCAAGCGTTCGGAAACCATGCTGACGTTCAGGGGCGAGGAAACCGCAGAACTGGCGCGCGGGTTAATGGCGATGCTGGAGCACATCCGGGAACCAAAGACGGAGTAGAAGGGGATTATGGCTTCGGAATCAGGGAAGAAAAAAGCCGAACAGTTGCAGCTGTGCGGCCATCACTTTTCTAAAACCTAACCTGAGAGGTCGATTCATTATGGCAAACGTAGCGATCGGTGGCAACAGCCCGAAAATGACGAGCCGTGAAATTGCCGAGCTGACTGGCAAGCAGCACGGCCACGTCATGCGCGACATCGAAATCATGCTGGAACAGCTGGGCGAAGGCCTGGATGGGTATATCCAGATTTGGAGACACCCCCAGAACGGCCAGCAATACCGGGAATACGCACTCGACAGAGAGCACACCGAATGTTTGGTGACCGGATACAGCGCCAGCCTGCGCATGAGGGTGATCAAGCGCCTGCACGAACTGGAAGAGCAAAACTCTCTAGTACCGCAGACGCTGCCTGAAGCGCTGCGCCTGGCTGCTGATATGGCGGAACAGAAGGCAGTGCTGGAGCAAAAGGTTCAAGCCGACGCACCGAAGGTGGCATTTGTCGATCACTACGTAGATGCATCGGGTTCAAAAAGCCTGCGCGCCACGGCCAAGGTTTTGAACATGCCGGAGAAAGCGATGATTGACGCGCTGATCCGCGACAAGGTTCTATTCCGCCAGTCCGGGAATCTCCTTCCCCACGCTCTACGCCAGCGCGACGGGCTATTCACCGTCAAAACTGGCACGTCTGATTTTGGCCACGCCTTCACGCAAACCAGGGTAACACCACGCGGCATTCAGTGGATCGCGGAACGTTACGCCTCAGAGCTGATGGCGAGCTAACCATGATCCAATACGTTCCCGTTGATAGGACATATCTCGATGACCACGGCAACCCCGTGAAGGTCATCCTCTGGGATCGTGTTGAGCGTCAGGTGATTTTTATGAGAGAGGGTTACCCGCATGAATGCATGCAACCTCTTGAAAGATTTAAAGAGAAATTTAAGCGAGTGGACATATGAGCGCCTTAATGCAGCTTCTTGATCGGCCCATAGCTTACCAGCCGTCTTTCGTCGGTCTGGGGGTTGGGGTGACCGGCGCCGTTCTGCTATCGCAGTTGGTTTACTGGCATAACCGAATGGATGCCGGCTGGTTCTACAAAACCCAGAAAGAGATCCGCGATGAAACAGGCCTTACGCGTGAGGAGCAGGAAACGGCACGCCGTCGCCTTATCTCCGCTGGGGTGCTTGAAGAGGATCGCCGTGGTGTACCAGCAAAGCTCTATTTTCGGGTTAAAGCCGATGCTCTTGAGTTGCTTCTTCTGAAGAAAATCAAAGAGAAAACCCAGAATGCGGGAAACCCTCATTCCAGCATGCGGGAATCCCGCATTCAAGAGTGCGGTAATGCCGCAGACAAGAATGCGGAAAACCCTCAGACAAGTTTGCGGGAAAGCAGCGCGCCAGATTGCGGGAATCCCGCAGACATTCATACAGGAGATTACACAGAGATTACTTCAGAGATTACAGCAGAGAAAAAACCTGTACGTCCGCCGGCTGCGCCGACAGACCAACCGCAAGAAGAATCTTTGAAAATCGATTACGACGAAGTGCTGCGGATATTCCGCACCACGCTGCCAGAACTGCCAGACGTCCTGAAGATGACCGACGGGCGCCGCAAGGCACTGCGCAAGCTCTGGAAGGACTACGAGATGAACATGGAGCGCTGGGGCGCTTACCTGCGGTACATCTCGAAGAAATGCCGCTGGATGTTGGAAGACCGCCCAGACACGAACAGCGGCAAGACCTGGCGCAAAAAGGACTTCGACTACCTGATCACTGAGAAATGCTACCTGAAGGTCAAGGAAGAGCGGGCTGATGACCTCCCGAAAGTACAACGCCAGGATAGCGCGGCTCGCGAAGAGGCCTATGTCCGCCTGGTATCCCAGCGCCAGCAGCCACGGAACGAGGTGGAGAAGCTTGCGAAGGAGATGGCCGGATCCCTTGGTCGCATGACCGATTATGACGCCCGCCGAGCCTGGACGGGGATTTGGGCTCAGGCAGTAGCCAAGGCCAGTGAGAACGATTTAGCGAGGATTGCCTGATGAGAGCGATAGTCAAAGCAGCGGTACAGCGTGATCTGGGTATTGCCCTGATCCCGGTTGACGAAAAGCTGGCGTTTCACATGACGGGCCGCGTGATGGTTTCCACGCTGCCGAAAGAGTTCAAGGACGTGCCTGAAGGCATCCTACCGGCGGTGGAGCATGAGATCGCCAACGACCCACGGTTACAGGGTTTCTTCGCCCATGAGCGCGTCACAAACTCCTGTGGCGGGGTTAACGCTATTGAAGCCTGGGCGACGCAGTTCACGAAATGCCAGTACAGCAAACATGACCTGCCGGAGGCAATTCTGGACACAGAGCGCGTAGGCAATTCGGCCGTTCGCATCTGCCCCGGTTGCTACAAAAAAAGCCTGGGTGTATCGCCGAAGCTGGAAAAAATCGCAGCCCGCAATACAGCTCGCTGGGTGGTGGCGACGGCAAAACACCGCCTGAAGTCTGAGGGACAGCTGACAATCCCTGAGCTGATGCTGTGGGCCATGCTGTCCGGCGTATTCGACCTGATCCCCGATGAAGTCGCCCGCACAGTAACCGACTTGCCAGAACCAAAGGTAATCTCAGGCACACGCAAGGAGTCCGAAATGGACTGCACGCCGGCGGCCACTGCGATTATTTCCAAGCAGGCGGCTAAGTGTTTCACCGTAGACCCAGCACCACAAAAGGCTTTCATGCTGCGTCCGAAGCTCACCCGCGTAGAGGACAGCAAATATACCCGATGGGTTAAGACTCGACCCTGCTGCGGTTGCGGCGCCCGAGCTGATGACCCTCATCACATTATCGGCCACGGCCTGGGCGGAATGGGAACCAAGCCCAGCGACTACCTGACAATCCCGCTGTGTCGTACCTGTCACCGCAAACTGCATGACGACCCAGCGGCGTGGGAAGCGGAACATGGTAGCCAAACTGACTTGCTGGCGCAGTTCCTGGATTTCTCCTTTGGCATCGGGGCTATCGCATGAAGACGTACCAGATAACACCAATCCCTAAACCACGCATGACACAAAAAGACCGGTGGGCCAAGCGCCCGCCAGTTCTCCGCTACCGGGCATTCTGCGACGAGGTCAAATTGAATCGAATCTCGCTGCCTGAGAGCGGCTATCACGTGACGTTTGTTTTACCCATGCCAGATGGCTGGAGCAAGAATAAACGCGCTGAGATGGCCGGAAAACCACATCAGCAGAAGCCAGATGCAGACAACTTACTAAAAGCCCTGATGGACGCAATTTACTCTGAAGATTGTGCCGTTTGGGATGTCCGCGTAACCAAACGCTGGGGTAATGCCGGCGAGATAATCATCAAGGAAATTATATGAGAGATATCCAGTTGGTCTTAGAGCGTTGGGGGCAGTGGGCGAAAGACAACAGCGGCGTGGACTACTCTCCGATCGCTGCTGGTTTCAAGGGGCTTCTACCAAACACGAGCAAGAGTAAGCCTTCATGCTGCGATAATGACGGCCTGATTGTTGACGGCGCCGTGGGGAGATTGAAGAAGGTGCGCGACGAAAGAGAGCTCGGAGTAATCATGCTTCACTACCGATACGGGGTATCAAAGTCGGAGATAGCCCGTAGATGGAAGGTTTCAGAAGGGAACATAAGGCAAAAGCTGATGATGGCGGAAAGCTTTATAGAAGGCTGTTTAGCTATGACCGGGGCGACGCTTGAGATGGACGCCTGGACGAGCAGATCAGAAATTTCGGCTGTCGCGTAAATTTCCGCTTTTCGTTACGAATTTTACTGGCTATTGTGATAAGAGTGGTTACGCAGTGACGTAGCTTATAGACTTTTAAAAAACCTCGCTTCGGCGGGGTTTTCTTGTTTTCAGCCCCAGCCAACATCCGACACACACCTGGCACACCCCGTATCGCCAAATCGTTTACGGCTGGTGGCTGAACCCTATTAGCCGTGGCGTAGACTGCGGCTTTTGTATGCCCTCGGTATGGAGAGGACAATTACAGCAATGAGGAGTAACGATGTCCGATCCATTAACTGCGACTGGCACCACTGCGCTGGTGTCGGCCACGATTGCGGCGCCTGCAGTTGGCATTGATTACGGGGTTATCTTTGGCGCGTTCATCGGTGCGATGTTCTACGTCACCCAAGCCAAAGACATTCCGCGAATCAGACAGGCTTTCTCGTTCGTTGTCTCATTTGGCACTGGCGTACTCGGCGCGAGTGTTGCCGGCGCCAAACTTTCGGCATGGCTGAATTACAACGACACCCCGCTAGAGCCGTTAGGTGCGCTGATCATCTCTGCTGTCGCGGTCAAGCTGCTTACCTTCGTCAGTGAGAAGATGGAGGATCCGACATCGCTGTTTTCCAGATTCCGGGGAGGCGCGAATGGCAAGTAACGATATCTCTGTGATGTGGTTAAACCTCATTCACACAGTAACTACTAGTGATCCACTTGTTGTGCTGAATGTGTTGCTGTGCTCGGCGATTGTCTGCCGCCTGGCATGCTTCAGAAAAACAGGTTACCGGCACCGGGCATGGATAGCCTGGCTGGCATGGTTGGTTATCTGCGCCTATTCATGGATCCCGTTTCGCTTCATTGCTCAGCAGTACCAGGAAACACACTGGGGCGTAATCGCGGCGAATCTCATCATCTGCATCGCGCTGTACCGGGTTAAGGGGAACATCGCGAAACTGCTACACCCCTTGAGGCCACAATGACACAAAACGAATTTCAACGGGCGGCTGGTATTAGCGCCGGGTTAGCTGCGCGCTGGTATCCACATCTGAACGCCACCTTTGCTGAGTTCTCAATCGAGAAGCCAGCGGCACAGGCAATGTTTATTGCTCAGGTTGGGCATGAATCAGCGGGCTTTACCCGCACAGCAGAGAGCCTGAACTACACGCCACAGGGATTGATTTCAACCTTTGGGAAACGCATCACTACATATCAGGCTGACATGCTTGGGCGTACAACGGCACACCTGGCAAACCAGCCGGCGATTGCAAACCTGGTATACGCCGATCGCCTGGGGAATAAATCACGCGGTGATGGCTGGAAATATCGTGGGCGTGGGCTGATTCAGGTTACCGGCCAGGACAACTACCGAGCGTGCGGTATGGCGCTGAAACTCGACCTAGTTGGCAATCCTCAACTGCTGGAGAGCGACGGTAACGCGATGCGTTCTGCCGGCTGGTTCTGGAAATCTCGTGATTGTGGCCGCAACGCCAACGATATCGAATGGGTAACCCAACGTATCAATGGTGGCATCAACGGATTATCTGATCGCCAGGCACGGTACGACATGGCGCGTAAGGTGCTGCTATGAATTGGTTCCCATTGCCAAATAGGAAAGCAATGCTGGTGGCAGTAGCTCTCGGATTGCTCGCATGGCTGGCCGTCAGCAACTGGGGCTACCGAAAAGAGCTGCGGCTGACCGACCAGAGGCTTTCAACAGAGCAGTTGAAAAACAGCAAGCAGGCGGGGTTGATAGCTACGCTGCAGGCACAGGATGAAGTAAACCGCGCGCTGGTGGCATCACAACAGCAGCATGAACAGCAGCTACGCCAGCAGTACGACATCTTGCAGAGGAATTTCCGTGAAGCGATTAAAGATAATCCCTGCGCTGCTGAGCGTATGCCTGATGCTGTCGTTGAGCTCCTGCAGCAAAACTCCACCTCCGGCGCCAGAGCAGTTAATAAGCCTACCCCCTGAAACAGTGTTCACGCCATGCCAGCAGCCAGAGTTGCAGGGCAATACGTGGGGCGACGCAGTGAGCTACACGCTGACGCTGCAAACAGCCCTATCAATCTGCGCCGGCCAGGTGGCCACGCTGAACCAATGGCGAATATCGGTATTACACGATGAATAAGTTCGGTCGAAATCCATCCCCGCCGACTGGAATGGTTAAACCGCCACCGACTTCGGCACCACCATCGCCAATACCAAGGAAAGAACCAAGAGATGAGCATTATTGGTTTCTTGATATGGAGAGGCTGGATTCTATTGGAGAATGAATTCCCCCGACAAGGAATAAGACGGTGAAGCCCTGCAGGAGGTGATCACGTCTTGACAGCCGGAAAGACGGAAGTGGCGATGCAACGCCGAGAGGTGTGGCTGATGCTGCGGTTATTTCTGGATGGGGAAATGGTATTGGATGAGATGGAAGATGGCTCGCGTTAAAGGTGTTAGTAGCACGAAAAATGCCGCCGCTGCCTGATAAAACTCGGGTGATAAGCTCATATTTAATTCCTCCTATGAATGATTGATTCGCTCAGTTGCTGCGAGGGTAGCTAATCAGGCGTGGCCAGATGGTTGTGCTGATTATCTATTGTGTCGGCGATTAGAAATCCAGCTCATCGATGGCCCTATAGTCAGGGTTTACCTGTTGTGAGGCGCTCTGACTATAGTGAGTCGCAATTGCTTACATACAGCTGGAGGCTGGCGTATCATCCTCTGAACCAGGAGGATTTCATGTCATACAATCTCGGCAATTTACCAAAAGAAGAAATGGACAAGGTGAACGTAGACCTTGCGGCCTCTGGCGTGGCGTACAAAGAGCGCATGAATATGCCGATCGTACCGGCGCAGGTGGAGGCGGAGCAGCCTGAGCACCTTCGTGAACTTTTCCGCGAGCGTCTGCAGCACTACCGCAGCCAGAGCCACAAATTCCCAGGGCCAAACGACCTGCGATACCAGCAGATGGCGGAGGCCAACGGCAAGAAATGACTTAACCCGCTACGGCGGGTTTTTTATTGGGAGAAAATCATGGCTAAAACAGCACAGGATGAGAGCCATGAGAGGCGCCCATACCCACCGTTAAGGTTTATCGAAGACCATCAGCTGACGCCTTACATCGGCCTAGTTCCTGCGAACGAGGTGCAGGAGTGGATGCAGCGCCAAATCATCGACGATACCGGCAATCTGTTTAACCCAGACCACGGACACCTTGCAGACGCCGACCTGCGCTTCATGTGGGCATCGTCAGCGTTTGAGAAGAAAGGGCGCCATGTGCTCGGCCAAGCTGAAGAGGTGGCGATGCGAGCTGGCGGCTGGCAGAAGGCCAGAATGGAACAGCAGATGTGTGAGTGGTTCGGCGAGGTGCCGAAATTCATCATCACGCTTGCTGCCGACTACTGCTCACAGTGTTCTGATGCTGAGTTTTGCGCCCTGGTCGAGCATGAGCTTTACCACATCTCGCAGGCAACAGACGATTTCGGCGCACCAAAATTCAACAAGGAAGGCCAGCCGGTGCTGAAGCTGCGCGGTCACGATGTTGAAGAGTTTGTTGGCGTAGTTCGCCGGTATGGCGCCAGCGTGGAAGTTCAGGAACTGGTTGATGCGGCCAACAGGCCTGCGGAGGTGGCACAACTAAACATTGCCAGGGCGTGCGGTAACTGCATGTTGAGGCTGGCGTAAATATTGGACTGTATTGGACGGATGGTGATTTATGGCTGCATTAAAACCAGATGTAAAAGCCTTCATCATTCAGTCGCTTGCGTGCTTTGACACTCCTACGTTGGTCGTGGAGTCCGTCCAAAAAGAATTTGGGCTAAAAATCACGCGTCAGCAGGTTGAATCTCACGATCCGACAAAGGTTAGCGGCAAGTCGCTGGCTAAAAAGTGGGTAGACCTGTTCTACACGACGCGGGAGAGATTCAAGACAGAAATTTCAGACATTCCGATCGCCAACAAGGCCTACCGGCTGCGCGTTCTTGACCGTATGGCGACGCGCACTGAAACCATGAAGAACTACGCATTGGCCGCTCAGATCGTCGAGCAGGCCGCGAAAGAGTGCGGCGATGCGTATACGAATCGACAGAAGGTAGAGCACACAGGTAAAGACGGCGGCCCCATCGAGTCGGCCACGTTGACGAAAGAAGAATACAAGCAGGCTCGGCGGGAGATGTTGGAGGATGACGACTGTTGAGCAGCGGAATTATGCCCGCAAGATAGAGTGTGAAGAGGATGGGATGTATTTCTCCCGCTACTTCTTCAAGCAGAGAACCGGCGGCAAGATGATCGTCGCACCACATCACAAGGTGATCCAGGAGACGCTGGATCGCGTGATCGATGGCGAGATTCAGCGCCTGATTATTAACGTCCCTCCAGGCTATACAAAAACAGAACTGGCGACCATCAATATGATGGGGAGAGGACTGGCGCTAAATAGGCGTGCCAGGTTCATGCATCTGTCGTATTCGCACAACCTTGCTCTTCTTAACTCATCTACAGCGCGAGGAATAATAAAGTCTCGTACTTATCAATCCATGTGGCCTATGGAGCTTCGCGATGATGCTGATAGCAAGGCGATGTGGTGGAATGAGTTTGGCGGCGGCGTGTATGCGTCATCAGCAGCAGGCCAGGTAACCGGATTTCGAGCCGGGCACATGGAGCCAGGCTGGCAAGGCGCTCTGGTTATAGATGACCCAGTAAAACCTGACGACGCTTACTCTGAGATCGTCCGCGATGGCGTAAATAACCGCTTTAACGAGACAATAAAATCACGACTGGCGATCGAGACGACGCCGATGATTGTGATTATGCAGCGCATCCACTACCACGATCTGAGCGGTTATCTTCTGCGCGGAGGTAGTGGTGAGAAATGGCATCATCTGAACTTGCCGGTGATTATCGACAACAGTCAGTCATACGCTGCGCAGTATCCAGAAAATACCCACGCTATACCGATTGACCACGGATTGCCTGATGGTTGGCTGTGGCCATTCAAACACAACGAATCGCATCGAACATCTCTGTTTTCTCATCGCCGAACTGCGGAAGCTCAGTACATGCAGAAACCTCGCCGCTTCAATGCTGAGGGGGCGCTGTGGAACGAGCAGATGATAAGCGCTGCTCATGAACTACAAATCAAGCATGACAAGGTTCGCACAGTCGTGGCGATTGACCCACAAGCAACCAACAGCGATGAGAGTGATGAAACAGGGATAGTTGCTGCGAGTTCCTATGGCGCTGGAGACAAAAAGCAATTCTCAGTTGATGGGGATTACAGCGGTAAATATTCCCCAGCAGGATGGGCTAAAAAAGCTATATGGGCGTATGAACATCATCAGGCAGATGCGATCGTCATAGAGACAAACCAGGGTGGTGACATGGCGGAGGAGACTCTACGCAATGCAGGATTTAAAGGGCGCATTATTCGAGTTCACGCCAGTAAGGGGAAGTATGCCCGAGCGGAACCAATATCAGCCCTGTACGAGCAAGGCAGGGTGTTGAATCAGGGAAATCTCTACGTGCTGGAAAATCAGCTGATGGAGTACATACCGACCACTGCCAAAAAGTCACCAGACCGCCTTGATGCCATGGTTTATGCGCTGACTGAAATTAACGGCTCTCAACCGAGAGGGATGATGCTCCCTAAGCGGCTACAGTAAACCACTCCAAACGGAAACCACATGAACAAAAATCTCCAACTGGCCGTCAACCACGCGTTGAACGACGCCAGGATTGAGCGTGCTCGTATGGCGATGCTTGGGCCATCTATGGGCCTGGATAATAAACGCGGCTCCGCCTGGTGCGAATACGGCTTTCCTGAGCAGATCACTTACGACAATCTTTATTCACTGTATCGCCGCGGTGGTATTGCACATGGCGCTGTGGAAAAGCTGGTGAGCAAATGCTGGCAGACCAACCCGGAGATCATCGAGGGTGATAAGGCTGACGAGAAGCGCGCGGAAACTGCCTGGGAGAAAAAACTCAAACCGGTATTCACGAACCGGTTATGGCGCGCTTTTGCAGAAGCTGACCGCCGACGGCTTGTCGGGCGTTACTCTGGCATTTTGCTGCATATCAAAGACAGCGGAAAATGGCACGATTCAGTAACTAGAGGTAAGACGTTAGAGAAAGTTACGATCGCATGGGCAGGAGCGATAAAGGTTGCCGAGTGGGAGGAGAGCATAAACTCTGAAAACTACGGCAAACCAAAAATGTGGCAGTACGTTGAGACGCTAGCTAATGGAGCATCGCGTCGTGTGAGGGTTCATCCTGACCGTGTTTTCATCCTCGGAGATTACTCCCCTGACGCCATCGGGTTCCTTGAGCCAGCATACAATGCATTCGTCAGTCTGGAGAAGGTAGAGGGCGGTTCCGGTGAGTCATTCTTGAAGAACGCAGCGCGGCAGTTGGCGCTTAGCTTCGACAAAGATATCGACTTCGGCAGTCTGGCATCTATGTATGGCGTCAGCGTTGATGAATTGCAGGACAAGTTCAACGAAGCCGCGCGCGAGATGAACCGCGGCAACGATGTGCTGATGAGCCTACAGGGTGCAGCTGTTACCTCCCTTGTTTCCCCTGTGTCTGATCCAAGCCCAACCTATAGCGTGAACCTGCAAACGGCTTCTGCCGGCGTTGATATTCCTTCGCGGATACTGGTAGGCAACCAGCAGGCTGAGCGCTCAAGCACCGAAGATCAGAAGTACATGAACGGACGCTGCCAGAGTCGCCGCGGTGATCTATCGTTCGAAATTGAAGACTTCTGCGACAAGCTGATCGACCTGAGAATTATCGATTCTGTCGGCCAGAAAACGGTCATCTGGGACGACCTCAATCAACAGACGCGCGCAGAGCGCCTGGCGGACTCCAAGGCCATGGCAGAAGTGAACAAGGCTATGGTTGAAAGCGGTGACACGGCGCCATTCAGCGGTGAGGAAATTCGCACTGCTGCAGGATTTGAAACTGAAGGCGGAGATCCGCTCGGAGAGGCAGGGGATGACGACGAAACCTAAGCCTCCAATCCTGCCGAGCAACATCAAAGATCCCACAGGAGTTGATAAGTTAGAGCGTGGTGCCATGCGTGAGTTTGCAAAGCGCATGAAGCTGATAACGAAAGGCTATATCGACATCCTCAACCGCATCCCCGCCGAACCCGTCGTAAACGAGCGCTACACCTTCCGTCTTGATCAGGGGCTTCTGTCGATGCTGCTTCAGAACGGTGAAGCGCTGGTGGACGAAATTCTGCTGGAGGGCGGGGAGTTCAATCTGTGGTTCTTTGGCCGCTATGTGTCTGTTGCTTACCAGCGAGGAACGGCGCAGGAGTATTACAACCTCTCCCAGCAATCCTCCGCTTACGCCGCCGGCCAGCAGGATGTTCCCAACATCTTGTTGAGTGATCCCTATCAGCTGCGGCTGATTCTGGTCAGAGCGCGTGAATTCGAAGAGATGAAAGGACTCAGCGCTCAGGTTAAGAGCGATATGGCGCGAATTCTGACTGATGGCATTGCCAGGGGGCTCAATCCGCGTGACGTAGCCAAAAACCTCAACGAGCAAACCGGCATTGAAACCCGGCGCGCGAATCGCATCGCCAGGACGGAAATCACTACCGCACTGAGGCGCGCGCGCTGGGATGAAGCTCAGGATGCGCAAGACCGCTACGGCATCAAAACAAAGTTGCTTCACATCTCTGCGTTAAGTCCTACCACCCGAGCAACACACGCCGCCAGGCATGCTCACCTATACACGCAGGATGAGGTGAGGGAGTGGTACACGAAGAATGGCAACGCCATCAACTGCAAATGCTCGCAGCTTTCCGTGCTGGTGGATGACAAGGGGAACCCTCTCACTCCTTCGGTTATCGACAAGGCCAAGCAGACGTTCAACGACATGAAGGAGAGAGGCTACAAATGGGCAGAGGGTTAATCCATGAAAGTTCAAGTTAACGTCACAACGAAGGTCAACAGCCAGGCAATTCGCCGGGAGTCATACAACGGCCGCGAGCATCTTGTTTTGCCGAGCTACACACTACCGGCAAACGTGGTCATGAATGATGGGCTGTATACGGCCAGCGAAATCGATGCTCACTATCAAGGGCTTGAAGGCACGCTAGCGCCTCTGGGGCATCCTCAGCTAAATGGCGCATTCATCTCTGCCTTTTCGCCGGAGGGCATCAACCAGGGCCATATCGGCGCCTGGAATCGCAATGTGAAGAAATCGGGCAACCGGATCTACCTGGAGAAGTGGGTTGATACCCAGATCGCCAACCAGAGCGAGGGCGGCAGGGAGCTTATCTCCCGCGTAGAAGCCATTGAGCGCGGTGAAGATGTTCCACCTATTCACACCAGCGTTGCGGTGTTTCTCGACCAGCTTGAGCCAAATGAGCAACAGAAGGCCACAGGTGCCAAGTGGGTGGCGAAGATTCACGTCATGGATCATGACGCAATCTTGCTGCATGAAGTGGGCGCAGCGACACCTGAGCAGGGTGTTGGTCTGATGGTTAACGCTGACCTTGCTACGCCGTTAAAGGCCAACTCTGGCGCGCTGATTGGCGAATCCTACCGGGATCGTGAGCAACGCCTAGACCGCGCTGCAAAAGATAAATTTGCTCCCGGTGAAAATGAATATGCCTGGGTGGCAGACTTCACCGACTCACAGGTGGTGATTATCCGCAACGGCGGCGCTGCCCAGGTTTATGGCTACACATCGGAGGGCGGAAAAATCACCTTTGATGAAACCGGAACGCCGGTTGCGCGCCAGGAATCCTGGGTGACGGTCGTCGCCAACAAAGTTAAATCCCTTTTCAATCCGCAGGGGCAACCTGCAACCAACCACCAAACGGAGGGCGACATGCCTTTAACCACTGAAGAGAAACAAGAGCTGATCACCGAAATCGGCAAAGGCCTGGCCGCCAACTTCGCCGAGGCGCTCAAGCCTATCACCGATAAAGTTGATGCGCTGCAGGCCAACCATAACCAACTGGCCGAAACCTTGACCGCCAACTCCCGCGCAGAAGAGAAAACTAAGCGTGAAGCGGTGGCGAAAGTTCACGGCGAAATCGTGGCAAACGCGCTGCAAGGCGAAGCGCTGGAAGCGATGTTTAAAACGCTGGGCGAATCGGCGCCGCTGGCAGGTAACTCAGGCCAGCATCAGCAAGAATCCGGCGCACCCGCCGCAGATGCATACTTCAAATAAGGGGGCTATCCAATGCCACGTTATCGTCGCGTAAACATCGACGGAAAGTCGCTGTATAAGACCGAAACCCGCACCACTGCCGCGGCACTTTTGCCAGGCACTGCTGCCGTCATCAACGCCAGCGATGAATTCGCTCAGGCTACCGCGCTAAAGGGCCGAATCTACATTATCGACGTTGCCTACCATCAAGGGCTGAAAATCACCGAGGCGGTTCCTGCTGGCGACTCTGCTGTAGGCAACTACGTGGAAGAAGGCCGTGAATTTGCGCTGCTCTGCGTACCTGGTACCTACAAGAAAGACAGCCCGATCAAGCTTGGCTCTAACGGCCAATTCACCCTGGCAACTGCTGATACTGACTCAGTGATCGGTTACAGCCAGGACGAAGCTACCATCGCCGCCGGCGCTACCGATTTCATCCGCGTGCGTATGCGCGTTGGCACTGTCGCCGCTGGCGCTTAAAAGAAGGATAAAAGCACATGTATTTCTCCAAAGAGACATTGGCTGCAAACAGCCGCCTCGGCGGTCACTGGAATGAGCTGTGGGCGAACCGAAACATCTGGAACGCCCAGCATAATGCAATGCTCGCCGCAAACCGTGCGCATATGACGCCTGAAATGCTGGCATGTAATGCGGTAGGTGGGTTCGCTCGCGAATTCTGGGCTGAAATCGATAACCAGATCCTGCAGCTGCGCGACCAGGAAGACGGTATGGAAATCATCAATGATTTGATGGGTGTCCAGACTATTCTTTCTGTTGGTAAAACTGCAAAACTCTATAACGTTGTTGGTGATATTGCTGATGATGTCTCAGTAAGCATTGACGGCCAAGCGCCGTTCTCATTCGATCACACTGAGTACGATAGCGACGGTGACCCGATCCCTGTATTCACTGCAGGTTATGGGGTTAACTGGCGTCACGCTGCCGGTCTTAATTCCGTGGGTGTTGATCTGGTTCTGGATTCTCAGTCTGCTAAGTTGCGTAAAGTCAATAAGCGCCGGGTGGCCTATTACCTTGGCGGCGATGAAAAAATTCAGGTTCAGGGCCACCCGGCTCAAGGCCTGAAGAACCACCGCAACAGCAAAAAGCTCAATCTGGGAGCCGGTGCCGGCGGCGCTAACATCGATCTGACCGCCGCGACGATGACTCAGTTGTTCGAGTTCTTCGGTAAGGGGGATTTCGGTACGTTGGCTCGCGTTAACAAAGTTTCGCAGTACGACGTGATGTGGGTATCCCCGGAAATTTGGGCTAACCTGGCGCAGCCATACGTGGTCAACGGTGTAGTGAGCGGCAATGTATTGCAAGCGGTAATGCCATTTGCACCGGTGAAAGAAATTCGCCAGACGTTCGCGCTGAAAGGCAACGAGTTCATCGCATACGTTCGCCGCAAAGATGTGATTTCCCCTCTTGTTGGCATGGCTCAGGGCGTTATTCCTTTGCCACGCCCACTACCGAACGTTAACTACAACTTCCAGATCATGTCTGCTGAAGGTCTGCAAATCACTGCGGACGATCAGGGGCTATCCGGCGTTGTCTACGGCGCCAATCTGGCATAAGGGGGAAACATGGCTAAATACGAAGTTATTCGCCCCTGGAATGGCGTAGAGATCGGGGATGTGTTGGAACTGGAAAACCTTCACCCAGCGCTGAAATCTAACGTTCGGTTGATGCGTGGCGCGGCCGGCGGTGAACTGACTCCGGCCACCCCGGATGCCGGCAACGAAACCAAGTCGCGCAAGGATGCTATCAAGGCGCGGCTAACTGATCTGGGGATTGAGTTCAAAGGCAACCTCGGCGAAGAAAAGCTCGCTGAACTGTTGCCGGAAGGCGAGCTCGAAAATCTGTTCCCTGCTGAATAACAGCCGCCGCCAAGGCGGTTTTTTTATGCCCCGTTTCGGCGGGGCTTCTTCTTACAGGAATCAGCCATGGTGACTAAAGAAAAGGCCAAGGAATATCTGGAGTCACAGGGTATCACCTTGCCTGATTTCGTCCTTGATGCGCTGGTGGAGCAGGTGAACAGCATTCAGGAATGTCTGGATGCGAATTACCCAGCATCAACAGCGTTACTCATCCAACTCTATCTTCTCGGGCTCATGGGATTAGGCCAGGGCGATAAATACATCAGCTCTCAAACGGCGCCAAGCGGGGCATCGCGTTCGTTTCGGTATCAGTCATTTAGCGATCGCTGGAAAGGGGCGCTGAATCTGCTGCGCGGGTTGGATAAAAAAGGGTGCGCTACAGGCCTGATTCCACCTGACCCAACAAACAAGGCTTTTGCCGGTGTCTGGATCGGCAAGGGCGGCTGCATGTGCGGTGGTGGTTGATGGCATGGATACCTGTCGCCGAACGGTTACCAAAGCCTTTTGAACGCGTCTGGGTGAAGACTGACACGGCCAGGCAAACCACGGGATTCGTTAACGACCGCGGTGAGTGGAAATTTAATTGCCCGAAAATCGCGGCAGAACGGCCTGCGGTGATTAGCTGGAGAGAGTGACATGTCATCATTAGCCAACTGGTCATACACGGCTGAGGCCACGATATGGCGCAATCTCGGCAATAGCGAAGCGGGCGATCCCCTTGGCTGGGCTCCGCCTGAAATTTTCATGTGCGATTACCAGGGCGGACTCTCGGCGAAGCTGAATAACATCGGTTCGGAAATAACCGTTAAAAACACTGTGTGGACTGAATTCACCGAAGCCAAGAAAGGCGACTATCTGCTTATCGGCGGGTCTACCATGGTAGACCCGATCGCCGCGGGTGCCGATGAGGTGGTACAGGTGATCCGCTATGCCGACACGTTTGACCGCCTGGCAGAGGATATAGCCATTCTGACGGGAGCATAGCGATGGGCGTAAAGATAAAAGGTATCAAAGGGGCCCAGCGGCGCCTTGATGCCGTGGTTGAGGATGTCAGGACGAGAAAGGCGATCAGGGCTATCAAATCGGCCGTGATGATAATCGCTAATGAAGCAGCGCTGATAACCCCGGTTAACATCGGTAACCTGATAAATTCGCAGTATCAGGAGACAATGATCAACGGTACGCGGATTACTGGCCGTATCGGTTACTCAGCGAATTATGCGGTTTATGTACATAACGCCAGTGGCATCATGAAGGGGCTCCCGCGGCCAAACAACCGTGGCAATTACTGGGATCCTGCTGGTGAACCTAAATTCCTCACCAAGGCTGCAGAGAAAACCCGCCGGCAGGTGGACGAGATAATCAGGAAGGAGATGATGCTGTGACGCCTCCAATGTATCTCCGCCTACGAAATCTTTTCGAGAGTGCAGGCCTAACCGCGGGACTCACCATCCAAACGCTGATGTGGAACGACACGGGTAAGTTATCCGACGCCTTCATCGTGTTCCGGCCTGGCGGTGGTTCAGATATTCAATACGACCGCGGCGGAGATTTCTTCGTAATGGTCGATGTTGTCGGGGCCAAAGGGAAGAACGCAGAAGCAGATGCCGCGGCGAACAAAATCGCCGGCTACATCAGCAGCCAACAGAGCGCTGATAGCTGTGTTGGCGCCATGCGTCTGCTCGGAGGCTCTCCAACGCCAATCCCATCAGCAGAGGGGCGATTAATCTACCGACTTTTAGTCTGCTGCACCTACGGCGAATAACGCACATATCTATCCATCAGGCTGCCTCTGGGCGGCCTTTTTTATTTGAAGAGGTAACACATGCAAGGTTGTGCAAATGATACAGGCAAGCTGATCGGTAAAGTCGCGGTGCTGCGTATGGCTTTCGGCTGTGCTGACACGCTGCCGGCACTGAGTGACTGGAAGCGCCTCGGTGCGCTGACCACCAAGGGCTTCGACTTTTCGCCAAACTCCGTGACGTCTGAAGCGGACGACGCGAAAGGGCTGGTGGAGAACCTGGTAACCAACATGGATTTCACCATTTCCGGTGAAGGTGAATTCCGCCGTAAAGACAAAACCACCGAGATCGGCGCCCTCAACATCTCCAAGTACATTTTCGATGAAGTGCAGGCTGGCCGGCAGCCGTCGATCTGGGTGCGATTCGATTTCGTCGGCGAAGATTCCGGCACCTATATCATGGGCTACTTCAACACCACGTCGTGGTCTGGTGATTTTGGTACGAGCGACATCTCCACTTTCTCTGGCGAGTGGAAAGTTGCTGATGCCGATACCGTGGTGTTTGAAGTCGCTGCGGATGTACCGGTTACCGGTGTGACAGTGGCGCCAGCAACAGCAAGCATTGCTGTAGGGGCTACTCAACAGCTTACCGCCACCGTGGCGCCGGCTGATGCAAGCGACAAAACCGGCACCTGGTCATCCTCGGCAACCGGTAAGGCCACCGTCAATCAGTCAGGTCTCGTTACTGGCGTTTCTGCCGGCGCGGCCACAATCACGTTTACCACCAACGATGGCGCTAAAACTTCAACCAGCGCGATCACCGTCACCGCATAGCAAATGGTCGGGAAACCGACCGTTGATCTGAAAAAGACTAGCCCTGCACATGCGGGGCTTTTTTGTACCTGAAATTCATCGCGCACCGCACGCGCAGTAATCAAACCAAGAACCTTTCAGGATGACCCTTGAGGAACCGGCTGGCTGTCGGAGCCTTCTTGGGGCCGTTTCCTGTGCGACAAGGTTCATCACTAAAAGGTAATCCGAATGAACTTTCCAACGGTATCTGTAAATGGTGTATCGGTACGAGTCGATGAGGAAGGGCGCTATAGCCTCAATGATCTTCACGCAGCAGCTGTTGCCAGCGGGGAGGCTACTGAATCACAACGGCCGAGCGTATTTCTCAGAAGCGCTCAGATAAAACGCTTTGTAAAAGCCCTTCATGCCAAAGCACTAAAAAGTGCTTTGGAACAAATTCAACCACTTAAGGTTGTTAAAGGTGGTGATGAGCCTGGTGTGTGGGGTGTTGAATTACTGGCCATTCGTTATGCGGCGTGGATTAAGCCAGAGTTTGAAATCGAAGTGTATGAGATTTTCAGAGCAATTGTTCGCCATGGTATTAGCGCCATGAACCGCCTGAATAAAATCGACCATATTATCAATACCGAAACCAAAGCGATCAGCCAGTGCGCCAGCAAAATGGCGAAGTGGGGTGTCGGCGGTCGAAAGCGCCTTCTTCACACTGCCCGAGAGCGTGTTGCTGATGAAGTGCAGATGTACCTTCCTGGCTTTTGACTGAAGATTGGCAGGGATGCCATCGTTTTGAGGTTTAAATGACACCAATAACTGAATTAGGCGAGATGGTCATCACCGATGCCGATCGCGATTACTTCCTGCGACCTTCGTTCGCAAACATGACCCGCATAGGCTCGCCAGCGGAGATTGTAGAGCGTTTTGCTGAACTCCATACAAGTGAGGCGCCACGGTTACTTGAAGCTGCTACTGAGGCATACGGTGGAGTTCCTGGGTGGTTGCTGGCATACATCAATGCACCGTCATTCAGTAGCTCTGCAATATTCGCCGGGATGATCGTCATGCAGGCATGCTGTGATGATGACCTTAGCGAGCTGGTGGGAGAGTTGCGGCCAAGTAAGCGAGGTAAGAGAGCTTTCGTGTTTCGCCGCGGCAAGATGCCGGCGAGCGATATCATCGTAATCGGCCAATCGCTGATAACCCACGGCATCATCGGTAAGGCAAAGATACGCAAACTGCAGCGACACGAGTCGAACAGCTACGTGAACGAGTTCAACGCCTTCGAGTACATCAGCGCAGCGCGAAACCACTTCAACATGCCTCGCGCCGAAGCAGAGCGCCTTTCTATGACCGAGTTTCAGTTGCTGCTGGCGGACAAGTACCCGGAACAGAAAGGCTTCACGCGAGAAGAGTACGATCAGGTTATGGACGAAGACGAGAAGCGCTGGCAAGCGATGATGGTAAAATCAGCGATGAGATAACCGAAAATCTGCGCAAAACTAGGGTAGATGTGTGACATGTCACAACACAAAGTTTGTTGGAGTCACGCTTGACCGTAGGATCAACATAACTTAATCTTCAAGCACAACAAAAAAATCTGTTGAAGTTTTCTACTTAGGGCTTGGTGAAGGATGGATTCGCTAAGCTCTTTTTGCACCCCAACGAAGCGGATAAGGAGGAGCTATGTTTGGTTTCTCGTTCAAAGGACGGTCGCACAAAAACGAGTCTGTCGACAGACTTGCAAGCATTCTTATCGATAACCGGGATAGGCTGACCATCGATCGCGATGGAGTTATCAGCATCAACCTGGATAACGAAAAAGTTCGCAAGGAGATGAAGCGTCAACTTCAACACCTAGCGCAAGTAGAACCTGTAAAAGTCAGGTAATCGATGGGAACACTGTTGTTATCAGCCATTCTTGTTAGTGGCTACATCTTCGCAGTAACGTCAGTATCCTCAAGATATAAGTTTAAGCGCTCCGACGGTTGGGGCGCTTACTTTTATGTAGCAACGTGGGGTACTGGCTTTTGCATCTTAAGTTGGGTTATTTGCTCGATCATGGGTTTTGTTGGACTGATCGACTTTATGGCCCAGGTCGCAGGGTTAAACAAAGATAATGCAAAATTGTTAATCCCTCTTTCTGCCGATGCTGTCGCTACGGGCAAAAGCTTGAAGATTGCGATGTGGATCGTCGGAACGGTCATACTTGCTACCTTGTGTGGATTGATAAACAAGATATGGCACGCATGCGGAGACCATAAGTTTAAAGCGCTTGCTAAGGCCGCGAGAAACCACCCTTTAGAAACATTGGCGATCGAGGCATCTGCCACTTTGGCTCCTGTCATCTTTACGCTTAAGTCCAAAAAGTTTTATGTTGGATGGGTAATTCGTCCACCACTAGAGCATGGGAAAATCGAGCACATGGCCTTCATCCCTCTTCTCAGTGGATACAGGGATAAGGATACCTTGAAGATTATCGTAACCACTAACTACGATACCCATTATGAGAGCATAGGGCTTTTGGGGAATATAACTGATGTTGAGGGGCCGCCTAGAATTAACAGCCATTTGACTCTTAACGACTTCAGGGTAGTTTGTCCTGTGTCAGAAATCGAGAACCTTTCATTCTTTGACTTCCAGACTTATAACCAATTTAAGATGCAGGAAGAAAGGGATGAGAAGAGGCAGCGTAGATCTAGGCAGCGAATCATTAGGGATAGAAGCTAACGTCAGCATAGAACCCACCCAAGAGGTGGGTTTTTGCTTTCTGCGGGTGCTATAGTGCTCAATCATCCTTAACAATGGTGATTGCTATGAAATGGATATCCGTAGACGAAAGGCTTCCTCAAACCACCGGCCAGTTTGATCTGGTTCTTGTTGCTACTGACAAGGGAATTGGCTTTGCCACCTACGATGGACTCAGAGAGTTCAGTAGAGTTACTGTGACGGGCAATAAACAGTATTCAAGCCTAAAAGTAACCCACTGGATGCCTCTACCTGATGCTCCTGCTGAGTAAAGATAAGCCCGCTTAGCTGCGGGTTTTTTTCGTTGCCACCGCCGACACCTCTGCTACCATGTAACGACTTGTTACTTGTCTATGGGAAAGGGATGTGAAGGCAGAAAGGGTTGCTGACTTATCTGATGGTAAGACGCTATTTTGGCTAGATCACCTGTGCTTAACTTGCGTGCCTAGCCAAAGAGGGAACTGGCATGTATGTAGCTTTAAGCGAGAAGAATCCCGGTGGGACGATACAATCGCCTTGCTTAAGGGGAATGAAGTTCAATTCTCTGTAAAGCTAGGAAATGGCAGTTATGGTAAGGCGCACTGTGTTTCTCTAAATGGCACTTTCATCTTCAGTATTCATGGCGTTCCAGACAATCGCATGAAAGGACTTATCGTCATGAACAGTTCACATAAAGAACTATTTAGGGTCGAGACATCTTGTCACCTGATAAGTGCTGCCATATCTGAGTTCGGCCAATACATCGCACTTTCGTTTGCCATGGGTAAAGATAAAACTGACCCGTACTCTAGGCGGTTAGAGGTCATTGATCTAAGTACTGGTGAGGTAAAAATGTCGGTGGTGAAAAGCGACAAAATATACTATTCCAGCCTTGACGTTCTCGAGCCTAATGGTGATGTTTTTGCAACGTACAAAGGAAAATCCGTGCTGGTAGATGTCAAATAGAGGACAGTATGAAAAAGTCTTTATTTTTAATTATGTTACTTGCTTCTCCGTTAGTTTTTTCTGCTGAGTATAGAATTTCAATACCTACAGATTCCAAGGCTGTGTATACAGTGTTAGGTAAGGGTGAGCGTGATGGCCTGAAAACCATTATTACTAAACGAGAGGGTAGTTCCGGGGTGTCATACTCTGAGCGTGCTTACGACTGCGTTAATCGCACAGTAAAGTACCTGGGTGATGGCGAGACCCTAGAGCAAATGAAGTTATCCCGCGCTGACCCGAATATGAGCGATATTGTTCCCCAATCAATCGCTGATTATGTAGGTAATGAAGCCTGCAAGTAAAATATTAACCATTAGAAAATAAACCCCGTTCAACCGGGGTTTTTTTATGCCCGGAGATCAGTAAATGGCGGAGCAGGACGGTGGGAGCTTGGTTTACCAAGTTGATATTGAAACTGCAAAGATGGTCACAGGTAGCCGTCAAGCAGCTGTCGTGTTAGGGGAGATGGAAAAACAAGCCAATCGTTCATCTAAAGCCGTTGATGGACTGACATCCTCTGCCGATAGTGCTGGTAGGTCTATGTCTGGGTTTAAATCAGTGTTGAGCGGTGTTGCAAGCGCAATATCAGTTGCTTTGATTATCGATTACGGCAAGGCTTTTTTGACAGTCGCCGATAACATTACGCAACTTCAGTCTCGGATCCTCAGGCTATCAACTGATGCCGCAACAGCAATGTCTACGTTTGAAACGTTGACGGCCATAGCATCGACTACTGGCGCTAGCCTCAGGGATACGGCCAAGCTGTGGGAGGCAATGACCTCCGCGCTAAAAGGGACTGGAGCAACCAACACCCAAATACTTGCATTAACCGATACGCTTCAGAAAATAGGGCGAGTTGGCGGCTCTTCGACAGAAGAGATGGCAAATGCATTAAGACAATTCGGCCAGTCTATTTCCTCCGGCACAGTAAGAGCCGAAGAATTTAACTCCATCCTTGAACAAATGCCTGAACTTGCTAGGCAGATTGGCGCAGGGATGGGACTATCAATGGGGCAGTTGCGACAAGCAATGCTCGAGGGGAAGTTGAGTGCTCAGGATGCACTTAATGCAATCATGAAGCAGTCATCGGCAGTTAACGATGAATTCTCGAAGCTCCCAAGGACGATGGATCAGGCGAGCAACTCCCTTACGATTTCCCTTCAAAATCTAATTGGGAAAATGAACGAAGCTATGGGCGCTAGCGCAACCATGGTGAAGGTTATTGACTCTATTAGCGCAGCAATAGATAGGCTAAGTGGCAAAACTGAGACGGCATCACAGAAGATTGCAGATCTCACGTCAACTGGCGAAATGTATGCACGTAGAGCAAGAACGTGGTCATGGCTTGGACTTGATGGCTGGTCAGAACAAAATCAGGCTTTAGCAGCTCTCAGCAACAAAGCAGCCACGCTGATCGGCGATATGAATTCGGTGGCAAAAGCTTCAGAAAACGCAGCTAATGGAACGATTAATTTCAATAACTCAGGCACTGCAAACCCTAAGCAAGATGCATTGGTGAAGCGTTCTCAGCGTCGCATAGAACTATCGAAACTAGAAGGGGAAGCAAGAGCCAGGCTACAGGCAGTGTATGACGCTGAAGATGCTGGTATATCTAAGAATGATCCGCGAGTGAAGAAACTCCAAGATCAGTATGCCGAGATAGAGCGGAATACCAAAGCCCAGAAAGAAAGCAATGCGGAGGGTAAAAAATCAGCCAACCAGGCGGAAAGCGTTGCTCAGAAGCTGGCAAACCTGAAGCAGCAGTCAGAGCTTGCTGCGGACTCAACAAGTGAGCTTAGCCGAGAGCAGGCGATCCTGACCGCACAGCAATCACTGGGGAAAGGAGCTACACAGGCTCAGATCGCTGAGGCTGGTGCTTACGCTGCCAAAAGGTGGGACACGGCCAACGCTATCAAGGCGCAGGCGGCCGCAGAGAAGCTACTCCCAGAAGCCAAAGAAAACTCCAGCTACGCGCAGGATGTGAAGGATTTAAACACGGCGTTGGCGGCTAAGAAAATCAGCCAGGAGCAGTACAACACTACGGCTGAGCAACTGGAGCAGCAGCATCAGGTTAACTTGGCAAAAATCCGGTCGGAGGCGGTGGTAAGCCCTAAACAGCAAGCCGCCGGCATGGTTGACCCAGTGCAGCAGCTTGCCAACGAGAATGCGCAGAAGTTGGCGCTTATCCAACAGTTCGAAACTGAGAAGGGTGTGATTACCCAGCGCGGCCTTGAGTTGATGAGGGCGGCGAATACTCAGTACGAACAACAGCGGATCGCGGCACAGTGGGAGATATTCCGCAATCAAAACGCAGGCAATGAGGCGCTAGCTGCGTCATTTGATGCATTCGCCGGCAACGCGTCCAATGCCTTCACTGGCATTATCACCGGCAGCATGAGTGCGGAAGAGGCAGCGCGCTCGCTTGGTTCAACCGTCCTTAATAGTCTGGTGAATGCCTTCGTGCAGATGGGGGTTGATTGGGTTAAATCGGCAGTTATGGGCTCAACAGCGCAAACATCAGCTATTGCCGCCACCACGGCCGCGCAAGTTGCGGGAACGGCGACGACGACAGCAGCGAGCACAACTGCTGCTGCTGCAACCACAACAGCCTGGACGCCGGCGGCTATCGTTGCCTCTATCGGTTCATTCGGTGGTGCCGCAGCGATTGGTATCGGCGCAGTTGTTGCGGCTATGGCGTTGTCTAGCAGCCTGGCAGGGAAGCGTAAGAATGGCGGCCCTGTAAGGTCGGGCAGCATGTACCAAGTTGGCGAGGGCGGTCTACCTGAAATTTACCAAGCCAGCACCGGTAAGCAGTACATGATCCCCGGTGACAACGGTAAGGTGATCAGCAACAAGGACATGCAAGGCGGTGGTGGTATCAACGTGAATGTCAGTATCAACAACACCAACGGTTCATATGTAGATCACCAGGTAAGCAGTGATGGCAATGGCGGTGTATCGATGGAGATATTTATCGCTGACATGGACAACGGCGGCCCGATGAGCCAAGCCATAAGTCGAAATCATCAGGCCCCTCGTAGGGCAACCCAATAACCCGCTACGGCGGGTTTTTTATTACCGGGAGAAAACCGTGGCAATACCTTATCCCGACTGGCTATCACTTCCCCAGAAGGCCAACAAGAGCCGCACGATTGATGCCGGATTTCGCACCGATCAGCCGGCAGTGGGCGCGCCTATCTTTCAGCGCCTGACAGATGACCTCAAAACTACCTGGTCGCTGACGTGGATTTTCACGCTGCAAGAGGATCGGGCATTCGAACAGTGGTATCGCAGCCCTCGTTACCTTGATAACGGCAATCAGTGGTTCACGATGCTGTGCAACCTGGGGGGCTCTGGCCTGCAACTGCAGGAACTGCATTTCGCGGCGCCACCGGTTCAAACGAGCATCAACGGCAACACTACGACGTGGACAGCGAGCGTAATCACCCGGAAGGTCTTCAACCCGGATGATGAGTTCTCAGACGTCATTGTTGAGCTGCCGCCGTATCAGTGGGGGATCATTGATGAAGTGGTTAACCGCGACATGCCGGAGTATTGAATGCCTACCTTACGAGAATTTCAGTCACAGCGGCCCAACCGGATCATCTACGACACGATGACGTTTAGTCATTCGGCGTTTGGCGCTATCCGGCTGGTGGCTAACCAGATATACCCAAAGACGTTCGCCGGCCAGGTTTTTTCACCGTGTCGAATGGAGGTCGCAGAGAGCCAGCAGAGCAGCACTCCGGTGATCAACTCTACGGCTAAGTTTGGGCGCCTGGCTCAGGACTTTAAACAGCAACTGAAGCAGTGGCGCGCGCACTCACGCATAACGCCGATCTCTGCCACATATCAGCGTTTCGATGCGGCGGACATGAATACGCCTCTGAAGTCGTGGACGCTCTATGTGAAGGACGCATCAATGGATGAGAGCGATGTTACTTGCTCCCTAACGCTACAGAATCCACTAAACAACAACATCGCATTCCTCTACAACACCACCGACTTCCCAGGACTTGCCAATGCATAAACCTGACTTTATCTGCGCCATGGAGGGCAGGCCATGGCGGGATCGGGCGTGCTCATTTGATGCGGCTGATTGCTGGGGATTGGTTGTTTTGTATTACCGGCATGTGCTCGGCATAGAGATACACCAGACGCCGGATTACGAAACCGGCAGCGACTTCCTGACGTGTTTTACCGGTGATGTTGTGTTCTGGAGTCAGGTCGAGAAAGCGTCCGCCAGTAGCATTTTTATCGCGTATTACGGCGCTCAGCCAGTCCACGTCGGGTTGGTCATAGATGGGCAGGCATTCCATAGCCGAGGCGAAGCCGGGTATGTGCGTTTTGACAAGCTGCGGACGATGGAGCGAGTTTTCACAAAATTGGAGTTTTACGACTATGCCGTTGATCGAAGTTCAGCGTGTGCCGGGGTTGCCGAAAGAACGTCATAATCTTCCCGTCGGCAGCATGTTCTATCCCTGGCTAAAATCGGCCAACCTTCACTGTGATGTTGAAATTTTGCGTAACGGCGTGAAGCTGCAGCCAGATGATGAGTTAAATTTTCCTCTCAGCGATGGCGACGTGATCAACGTGTTCGATCAGCCGAAAAGCGGCACGCTTGGAACAATCCTCAACCCTTTAGAGCACTTTAACCCGATAAAATTTACTCAAAAAATTCTTTCCTCTCTCATCGGGCAACCAAGTGCCAGCGTCGCAGCAGGAAGTAATGCTAAAACGTCACCAAACAACAGTCTGAAAGGACAAACCAACATCGCTCGCAATGGCGAGGCAAAGCCTGACAACTACGGCCAGGTGCGTGCGTTCCCTGATCTGATTCAGGAGTCGATGTTCGAGTACGAAAACAACATCAAGAAAGTAACCGAGTGGATGAATTTCGGGCTTGGCCGATATGACGTCACGTCTGTTCGGTACTCGGAGTCTAACCTCGGCGCGCTGGCCGGCGCCTCTTACCGTATCTACCAGCCAGGCGAGAACATCCCGCTGATCAATGAGGGGTTTGCTTTCGACGACATCGACGGGCAGGAGCTTCCTGGGCCGAACGAGAGCGGTGATTTTCCTGCAGAAACGGCGACGACAACCACCGATATGGTTTCGGGTGAGTTCATAGCAGGTCAGGCACTCGTCAAAATTAAGCAAAACAGCGACTTTGATTACTTCTATGACCTGCCTAAGCCCCACTCGGTGTCGTTCGTTGTCAATGTCACATACAACACAGTATCAGGGCCGGTAACACGGGATATAACGGTATTCGCCGATCTCTTCAACGCTACGACAACCGACGATGGCGCCCCAGTGAATCCGCAGTATTTTTACGAGTTCACGTTTGTAAATCTGAGCGGCAACGACATCAGCCAGATACCCGATGACGCGGTGATCAACACGTCGATATTCACGCTTAACGACAATGAACCGTTGGTAATCGGCCCGTCGTTTTCCCCCGTTGAAGGGACTCAACTTTGGGTTCACTTGCAGGCGCAGTTAGGGCATGGCGATTATGCCCGCACCAATGTCACCTTCTACAAGGTCGATGATGATAACAACCAGATCCCAGGCACGTTAGAGAGCTACAACGTCGGGCTAAACAATGATGATGAGAACGCCGATACAAAATATCAGACGTTTAAATTCACCCCTGCAGCGGGCAATGGTCGTTATGCTATTTCTTTCATCCGATCGAATAACAGCAATGACCATTCAATTCTCAAGGTTGAAGCCGTTCACATCGTCAGGACACGCACCAACGTAGCTTACCCAAATGACACGCTTGTAACCGTCACTGTCACAGCAACGGAGAGGGCAACCAGCGCGCGGGAGCGCAAATATAACGCTCTAATCACTCGTCACGTAATCAGCTACAACCTGGCTACGCAGACAGTCGATTACACAGAAAGGCCTTCACGTTCGTTTGCAGACGCTGTATTGCACACCTGGCTAAAGATGGGCGGACAGTCGGAGTCAAGCATCGACATATACGAGCTTTATTCTATCGCGGCATCGCTTCCTGATCCGCGCCTGGGCTACTTCGATTACACCTTCGATGATGAGGATATCTCGCTGGGTTCCAGGGTGCAGACGATCTGTGATGCAGCTACTGTCACCGCGTTTTGGGATGGTGGGGTGCTGTCATTCACTCGCGATGAACGGAAACCAAGCGCAACGACGGTATTCAACCGCGCCAATATGAAAGCAGAGGATTACAGCCTTTCCTACGACATGACGCTACCCGGTGGTTTTGATGGGGTAGAGGTCAAATATCGCAACCCGGTCACGAATAAACAGGCATTCATCCGCTACCGGATCGTCGGCAACACGATTGAAGAGGGGGAGCCAGTAAAGGCGAAGAAATTCGACATGCTGTTTATCCGCAATTCTTTCCAGGCACGGGATCGGGCATTGAAAGAAGTTCGCCGGCTGCTTTATTCACGTCAAACCATGGCTATTCGCGCGCTGGCCGATGGTGAATGGGTGAACGTCGGGCAGATGGTGCAGGTAGCCGATATCTACGACGCTAACCAGCAGGATGGTTATATCGTAGCGCGCAACGGTAACAACTTTGACACAAGCGAACGTATCGAATGGGCTGGGGATATGTTTGTCGTTATCACTGATGCAAGTGGCACTCCAACGGCGCGCGTTCAGGCATTCCCACGCAGCGATACTACATTCGGTTTTACCGCTGCAGTGCCAGCAATAAACCTCAACATATTTGACGGCTACAACGTCCAATCGCCGTCTCGTTACGTCATCGCCTCTCAGGTGGAGATGGATGCAACGAAATGGACGATAACAGAAAAGAAACCGAATGGCGACGGGACAACTTCGTTAACCATGTCTGAATACAACGATGAAATGTATAATTACGAGGTAACTGAATAAATGGCTACCACACCAACTACAAATCCAATCCCTAGTGAATCGGTACAAGATTTTAAATTCAACGCCGGAAAAGTAGACCAGATAGTAAATTCAAATGCTAACACTTATGTTGATAGGTTTGGAATTGAAAGATATACATGGGCAGGGGCATTAGCAAATATTGCTCCGCTCGGCCATCCTTGGACTGAGTCTGAAGCAAATGCAGCTATTGCATCTGGTGAGATTCCACTTGATGCATTTTATTTTGTATGGTCTGACAATGTAAATAGTATCGCTGATGTTTGGCAGAATGTTGGAGGAGTGCCAACAAAAACAGGGAAAAGTTATCCAAGCACCGAATTTGTTAAAGAGGTTAATGATGTTGCCGAGAGTGCAATGTCAGGTGTTGATGAATTCAATATTTTACGAATGTATTACACGCTAAAAGGTAGTGAAAAATTCCCATTTTATTTAGGTAACGGTACTGATGGTGCATTAGCGATAGACAAAGATCGCGGGTTATGGCTTGCCGGGCTACAGGCCGCAATTCAAGACTATGTCAATCAGTTAATTCCTAGGGCTGTTGGTGCGTATTACAAGGGATTAACCCATGTAATTACAGACATCACTGGTAAAAAAGCGCTGCAATGCTTTGATGCTGATAACGGTGTGTACTTTGCAGGATTAAGCGAGTCACTACAGGCGCACGTCAGCCAGTTAATCCCACGCGGCCACGCCGTTAAGTATCGTGATACCGCACATGTATTTACAGATGAGACTGGCAAGGCAGGTTTTGGGAGAATCAACAAGAAGGGGGAATGGTTTATTCCTGGGGTTGATGGCCCCTTGCAGGATGCGATAGGCAAAACAAGTGCAACTATTGAGATGGTAAATGGTAAACCGGCTTTGTACTGGAAAGGTACAAAGGTATGGGATGATTACTATGCTACTAGTGCCAGGCCAATATCAGAAAGCGCAGCACTATTCACGTATGAAAAGGAAGACGGCACCAATGGTTCAGGTTTGCTGTTCATCCCAAGCATTCGTGAAATTCCAGTAACTGCTGCATTTATTCTTTGCTACATCTGTTTAGGGCAAAGCCTCGGTGCAGCATTTGACAAGCCAGGCCAAAATATTCGCGTTGTCGGCGCTGACCCATTGCTACGCGGTCGCTGTTTGTCTCCGTCAGGCCGCGCTGACGGGAACAGCGCGCCAGTTAACCAGGCCGATTTAGACCGTATCACGGACATGGGCTACAACATTGACCGGCAAGGACACAACATCCCGCTCGCAAACGGCCTGATGTATGAAATGCGTGATGCAGGCATGAATCTGCCGACGATTATTAATGCGCCATGTAATGCTGGCGGCCAGCCGCTATCAGGTATTTCTAAGGGAACGTTCGCCTACACGAAGAGCCTGGCAATGTTGTCACGCATTACTGAGCTGTCACTGTCAATCGGTAAGCCTCTCCGCAACGACTTCATCTTGTTTGAGCACGGTGAGACCGATAACGACAACGGAAATTGCCCAACGCCGGGTAGCTATCTGTCATTGCTTGGCCCGTATTTTAATGACTGCCTCACGGACTTCAACGGCATCACTGGCGCCACAACCGGCCCAATTATCGTGATTGACCAGGTTGGCAGCCGCATCAATACAAAAGCCAACGATGTTGATGACGAGGGTAACCCCATTGGCGATCCGATCGTGGTGCAGCCGTATTCTGTTACCGCAACAGATCAACTCACATATGTGCGTCAGCATAGCAACTCTATTATGTGTGGCACGAAATACTGGCTCAACTGGCTATACAATGATGGTTCCCTTTCTCACTTGAACCAATATGGCAAAGTGTTGCAGGGCGAAGCTATTGAAAAAGTAGTTTATTGGCATCTTTATGACCCTGCTAAAAAGGGAACATGGAAGGGAACACGGGTGCAGAGTATCGCTGTCAACGGCAACTTGATTGACGTTAAGTATTACGTTCCGTTCCCGCCCCTGGTCATCGACACCGATTTCCTTGGCGACTGCGCTGGGAAAGGGTACTCCCTGGAAGCCGGGAGCGCTTCGGTAGTGTCGGTAGCGGTTGTCGGCGGTGATACTGTCCGTCTAACGCTCGACCAGGCGCCAGCGACCACAGACCACGTGCTAATCGGGTTCACAAACACGACACAGGCGAATAACGGAAACACCTACCCGCTGGTATGTGTACACGACTCGTCGCCTTGGGTATCACGTTATATAACGAAAAACAGTAATCCGGTTCCGCTCTATAACTGGGCAACCCTCGATCGCATTCCATTAACTGGGGAGTTTTAACATGGCAACAGGCATTAATACCGGCGTAGCATTCAACACTAGCCGCTGGTCACCGATTGATCTGAGTGGGCTTATTCTGAATGCGACGACGCTTTTTAATACTCATAAAGCCCGTGTTCTTGCCGATGGCGGTATTATCCCCGACGAAGCGGGATGCCTTGCGCGTTTCAAATTGCTGGTTGATAACGGCATGTATGAAAATGTCGCCGTTTCATTAACGCCTAGATTTGGCCTAAAGCTGGCCGGTGATGGTGTTTCTGTACAGAAAATTTATAACCTCTCCGGCCCGGATTTTATCAGCGTATCTCAATCTGGTAGCTGGCTGCCGCAATGGAATTCGGCAACTGGCTCTGTTCGCGTGCAGGTGAATTCGTCGGCGGCAGGCTATCTCCAGTCTGCCAGTAATATCACGGTTCAGGTTGGCAATTCATACGTTGTCAGTTGTGTGGGTAAAGACACTGATCCGACTGACGCGGTTGGTCTGACGTTGGGGGCAGTGATTGGTAATTTGCCGATGGCCTATTGCCGTATCCAAAAAACACCGACTCAGGATGAGGCGTATCGCTATGGAACACGCGATAGCGCGTATACGAGTCCCAGCAGCGCCGGCGGCGCGGTCAGTGCCGTTAAAACTCCGTACATCGATTATCAGCCGTCTGCTGCATTTTTCGATGTCAGCGCGGGTGTTGTGACGCCGTTCGACAACGGCCGCATTGGGACACCGGCAACGGCGACAACCGGCGCGCTTTATGCGATGCGTTCTGCTACGCCAGTGGTCATCGGAAACCCGGCATTCACAGGTTCTGTGATGCAAAACTGTGATGGCTCGTTCCGAGATTTCACAATTCTGAGCTCTGCTCAATCCGCTGATGCGCTGATTTTGTCTCGCATCGCGTAACACGTGCCGGGAGGGAACCCGACTATTTGTAAAGCGTGGCAAAGTCGAATGCGAGTGCTGCATCAACGGCTTTGCCCTCTGTTTCGAATGGCGTTTCTGATACGAGCGGCCAGCGGCTCTTGTGCCACACATAAAGCCAGTGCTGGCCTTCCTCGTCTTCGCGTATCGCGAACATCGGTGGGCTGTTTTGCTGTGGCTCTGGGTATCTGTCGTTTTCGTTGAGAATGAAGATCTGCCGGCCGGCTAGGGTGATGCTGCCCATTTGACTGCTCCACTGGTTGGTGTGCAGTAATGGTAGCCTATGGAAGGGGAGTGTTGAATTTATGGGGCATGTATGGGGCAAAAAATTACCGCAAAACGATACAACTACCTGCTAAGTAGTGGCTCGACTTGCGGTAATGCTTTGTCAATAACCGTGATTCCTTGCTACTTCCAATCAATTTCCGCTTTTACGGCTGCCTATCCTCAACAAGCCGGACTGGGCCAGATAAAGGCGGGCGCCTGCAGGGCAAGACGGGTTCTAATGCAAGAGGGCGGCGTGTTCAGACACGCCGCCCTCTGCGTTATTGAGCTAACGATTTTAATCATTAGTGCACGAATGGCGTTGATACTTGGTGCCGGATAGAGGGAAATTCCAACAATTTATTTAAGGATGGTAAGGGGGGCGTGATGGGGGCTAGGAGAAAAAAGCCCCTGCAAAGATGAGGGGCAAGACACACAACAACACCAGGGAAATCGGTAGTACTTACTTTGCCGATACTATAAGGATTTTATGGGTAAACTTCACCAAAATATTGTGCTCTGAATGTGACAAAGGTGCCGTCGTTCATGAGTAACGGTAATTTATTGATGCCTGAAGGTTGGGAGGGCAGTGCCGGCGCAGCCTGTTTTTACCCGCCGGCACCGCAGAAGTTTAATGTTATGTAAATTACGCGCTTAACCGAGCCGGGATGCTTCTTTTTAAACGACAAGTTGGGTAATTTGGCCGCTCTCCCGCAAGTTCGAGAGTATAACAATGAAAATGATCCGTCTGTTTGCCGTGGCTGGAGCGCTGATCGTGCTCGTTTACTTCCTTACACATACCTGAGAAGGCTTTATCTCGGAATGTGACAGCAATACCTAAAAAAAACGGCGCCGGAAGGCGCCGTTCCTTGTTTGTCTGCCGATCAGCGGCCGAACAGATCGCGGCGTCGTGGGCGAACAAATTGTGCGATCAGCACAATCAGCGCCACCAGCAGATAGGCACCGAAGATGCCGACCAGCCACTGTGGCATTTCCAGCGTCAGGAATTGCCATTGGCGCACGGAGCAGTCGCCGGAAGCGTGGAACACTGCAGGCAGCCATTTGTCCAGCGGCAGCCACGAAGGGAAGCTGACGAAGAAGTCACAGGTATTGAACGGCGAAGGATGCAACTGGATCATGGTGTGCTTCCACGCCAGCTGTACGCCTTCCCAGGCGCTGTAGATCCACAGCAAGATCGCCACATAGCGCAGCGGGGTTTTCGGCGCGATGGCGCCCACCAGCGAGGCACCGAGGATGCCGAACAGCGCGCAACGCTCATAAATGCACATCACGCACGGCTGTAGCAGCATAACGTGCTGGAAATAGAGCGCGACCAGTTCCAACACCAACGCTGTCAGGGCCATCAGCAGCCAGGCGCCGCGTCCTTGTGAACAGCGGTTAAAGAATTGCAACATATCTAGATTCTTCCATGCAGTAAGCAATTGAACCGGCAGTGTAAACCAATTCACCCTCGCTGCCAGCCACCTGGGCCGGATTCAGCGTAAAAATAGTCGGTTCACCCTGCCGGCGCCGTCTCAGTGGCCGACGGCGTCGATGGGCGGCAGCGTCAGCCAATGCCACTGCGTCAACAGCTCGGTCGCCGGCTCCAGGGTGAGCTGGACGCACAGCAGGCCAACTACCGTCAGCACCACCGTATAAGGCAGGGCCATCCACACCATGCGTCCATACGACAGACGTACCAGCGGCGCCAATGCCGACGTCAGCAGGAACAGAAACGCCGCCTGGCCGTTAGGGGTGGCGACCGAAGGCAGGTTAGTGCCGGTATTGATGGCGACCGCCAGCAGCTCGAACTGCTTCAGCCCGATAGCGCCGGTTTCCAGCGCGGTGCGCGCCTCGTTGATGTAAACCGTACCGACGAACACGTTGTCGGAAACCGACGACAGCAGGCCGTTGAACAGGTAGAACAGCGAAAGCTGAGAAGCGGGGTCGGCGCGCAGCACAAACTGGATCACCGGGCTGAACAGGTGCTGTTCGATGATCACCGCGACCACGGTGAAAAATACCGTCAGCAGGGCGGTGAACGGCAGAGCTTCCTGGAACGCTTTGCCGATGGCGTGCTCGTCGTTCACGCCGCACAGGGAGGTGGCGAGGACGATGACCGACAGGCCGATCAGCCCCACTTCTGCCAGGTGGAAGGCCAGCGCCAGCACCAGCCAAACGCCGATCAGCGCCTGCATCACCAGTTTGAGCCGTTCTTGCTTGCTACGGCCTGCGGTGGCCTTGCGGTCATACTCTTTCAGCACGTCGCGCACCGCTCCCGGCAATTGCGCGCCGTAGCCAAACAGGCGAAAACGTTCTACCAGCCAACAAACCAGCAGGCCACACACCAACACCGGCAGCGTGACCGGCGCCATACGCAGGAAGAAATCGATAAAGCCCCAGCCTGCGTTTTTGGCGATGATCAGGTTTTGCGGCTCGCCCACCATGGTCATGACCCCGCCGAGCGCGGTGCCGACGCCGGCGTGCATCAGCAGGCTGCGCAGAAAGGCACGGAATTGCTCCAGTGTCTGTTTACGCTCTTCACCGGCGAAATTGCTGTCATCGCCGATGTCGCCATCGGGGCGATTTGAGGTCACGTTGTGATAGATGGAATAAAAGCCGGTGGCCACGCTGATCACTACCGCCACGACCGTCAGCGCATCGAGGAAGGCGGAAAGGAAGGCGGCGGCCAGGCAGAACGCCAGCGACAGCAGCGTTTTCGAACGGATATTGAGCAGCAGCTTGGTGAACACGAACAGCAGCAGCTGCTTCATAAAGTAGATGCCGGCCACCATAAAGATCAGCAGCAGTAACACTTCCAGATTATGTTCGATTTCCTGCGAAACTTGCGCCGGGCTGGTCATGCCGATGGCCACGGCTTCCAGCGCCAGCAGGCCGCCCGGCAGCAGCGGGTAGCATTTCAAAGCCATCGCCAGGGTAAAGATGAACTCGACCACCAGCAGCCAACCCGCGATAAACGGGCTGGCGAAAAAGAACACCAGGGGGTTGATCGCCAGAAAAATGAGAATGGTCAGTTTGTACCAGTCGGGAGATTGCCCCAGAAAATTTTTGAGCAGGGCGCTGCGCAGGGTTGTTTCCATTGTCCTTTATGCATCCTTAAATCAGTCGTAGCACGTACCCTAACAATGCGGCGGGGGCGTGCGCAACCTGAGCTTGTTTTACGGTAGGAAAATTCCTCCGACCGGTATTTTTGCTCGTTTTTTGCCACGTTATGCACACTTTCGTTTATTGTTTTTCGCTCACGCTATGTCATGTCAGCACGATCTGGTATGATGAGCTGATTACTTTTACTGATTTTATCGTCGCAACGGAACGTCAAACACATGGTCATAAAGGCGCAGAGTCCTGCCGGTTTCGCGGAAGAGTACATTATTGAGAGTATTTGGAATAATCGCTTCCCCCCTGGCTCTATTTTGCCCGCGGAGCGTGAGCTTTCGGAGTTGATTGGCGTCACGCGCACCACGTTACGTGAAGTGTTGCAACGTCTGGCCCGCGATGGCTGGTTGACCATTCAACATGGCAAACCGACCAAAGTGAACAATTTCTGGGAAACGTCCGGCCTCAATATTCTTGAGACCGTAGCCCGTCTCGATCACAAAAGCGTCCCGCAGTTGATCGATAACCTGTTGTCCGTGCGCACCAATATCGCGTCGATCTTTATTCGCGCCGCGGTGCGCAATCATCCGGAACAGGCCCAGGAAGTGCTGGCGAAGGCCGCCGAGGTAGAAGATCAGGCGGATGCTTTCAACCTGCTCGATTATGAGATCTTCCGCGGCCTGGCGTTCGCTTCCGGCAACCCGATCTACGGCCTGATTTTCAACGGTCTGAAAGGGCTGTACACCCGCGTGGGCCGTTACTACTTCTCTAACCCGGAAGCGCGCAAGCTGGCGCTGACCTTCTACAGTAAGCTGTCCACGCTGTGCCATGAGAAGCTGTACGACCAGGTGATGGATACCGTGCGCAACTACGGTAAAGACAGCGGGGCGATTTGGCAGAGCATGCAGGGCACTATGCCAAGCGATCTGACCGAAGCGCGCCGCTGATCGCGTGTAATGAATAAGAAAGGGCGCCATGCGGCGCCCTTTTTCGTTGTGGCAGTTACAGCGGCGTCGGCCGCGGCGGGCAACGGTCGAGCAACTCCACGCTGCCGTCTTCGTTTTGCTGCTCGAGGATCACGTCGAAGCCCCACAGGCGATGCAGGTGCTTCAACACGTCGCGGCGGCTCTTGTCCAGCGGCGCGCGCTCCTGCGGGATATAGCGCAACGTCAGCGAGCGGTCGCCGCGCAGATCCACGTTCCAGATCTGAATATTCGGCTCATGGTTGCTCAGGTTGTATTGTGCCGACAGTTCCTGGCGGATTGCCCGGTAACCGGCTTCGTTATGGATCGCGGCAATCTCCAGATAGTTGTTGCGATCGTCGTCCAGCACGGTGAACAACCGGAAATCGCGCATCACTTTGGGCGACAGGAACTGGCTGATAAAGCTCTCGTCCTTGAAATCGCGCATGGCGAAGTGCAAGGTGTCCAGCCAGTCTTTGCCGGCGATGTCCGGGAACCAGTAGCGGTCTTCTTCGGTCGGCGATTGGCAGATGCGCTTGATGTCCTGGAACATGGCGAAGCCCAGCGCATAAGGGTTGATGCCGTTATAGTACGGGCTGTTGTATGGCGGCTGATACACCACGTTGGTGTGACTGTGCAAAAACTCCAGCATAAACCGCTCGGTCACGCGGCCCTCGTCGTACAAATGGTTGAGGATGGTGTAGTGCCAGAAGGTGGCCCAACCCTCGTTCATCACCTGAGTCTGTTTTTGCGGGTAGAAATACTGGCTGACTTTGCGCACGATGCGCAGCACCTCACGCTGCCAGGGTTCCAGCAACGGCGCATTCTTCTCGATAAAATAGAGGATATTTTCCTGCGGTTCGCTTGGATAGCGACGCGCCTGCTCCGGCGACTCTTCGCGCTCGACGCGCGGCAAGGTCTTCCATAGCGTGTTCACTTGGCTTTGCAGATACTCTTCGCGGCTTTTCTGGCGCGCTTTCTCTTCCACCAGTGAGATCTTCTGCGGGCGTTTGTACCTGTCGACCCCATAGCTCATCAGCGCGTGGCAGGAGTCCAGCAACCGCTCCACTTCATCGACGCCGTAGCGTTCTTCGCACTGGCTGATGTAGTGGCGGGCGAACAGCAGATAATCGACGATGGAGCTGGCGTCGGTCCAGCTGCGGAACAGGTAGTTATTCTTGAAGAACGAGTTGTGGCCATAGCAGGCGTGCGCCATCACCAGCGCCTGCATGGTGATGGTGTTCTCCTCCATCAGGTAGGCAATGCAGGGATTGGAGTTGATGACGATTTCATACGCCAGCCCTTGCTGGCCCTGTTTGTAGCGCTGTTCGGTTTCGATGAACTTCTTACCGAAGGACCAATGGGTATAGTTGATCGGCATGCCGACGCTCGAATAGGCGTCCATCATCTGCTCGGAGGTGATCACCTCGATCTGATGGGGGTAGGTGTCGAGCCGGTAATGCTTGGCGACGCGGTCGATCTGCTCCAAATACACCTGCAGCAGTTCGAACGTCCAGTCCGGTCCATCGCTCAGACGTTTATCATCCTTAACCTTTTCATGTGTTGAAGTAGTCATCAGCGCACCCTCATTATTCACGGGTCTTGCTCGAACGGCAGACCCTGTAACAAGCATAGTTCAAGTCATAATTAACCATTGCAAATCAGTGAAATAAAAATGCCGGCACGCAAAGGAGCAAACGGCGGTCAATTCGACGCCCGTCCCGGCAGAGGGCGGCACAGCACCGCGCGTCTTCTCCGAGTATAGCCCTGCGGCAAGGGCGTGCAACACATGCCTGTTGTACGACAGGGATTGAAAATTGTTATGTTATATTGTAACTTTTAATTTTCTCAATAACAGACAAGGAGCGCATTTTGGCGAGGCATTTGGGTAAAGTGGCGGTGGCGCTGGCCGCGTTGTTTATCAGCGGGCAGGCTTTTGCCCACGGGCATCATTCACATGGCAAACCACTTACGGAAGTGGAAAAAAAGGCCGAGGCGGGCGTGTTCGACGATAAAGACGTCAAAGATCGCAACCTGGCGGATTGGGAGGGCGTGTGGCAATCCGTGTACCCTTACCTGCTCAATGGGGAGCTCGACCCGGTGTTCAAGAAGAAAGCGGCGCAGGATAAGAGCAAGACCTTCGCAGAAGTGAAGGCGTATTACCGCAAAGGGTACGCCACCGATGTGGATACCATCGGCATTGAAAACGGCGTCATGGAGTTTCACCGCGGCGACCAATCCAGCGCTTGTCAGTATAAGTACGCCGGGCATAAGATCCTGACGTATGTCTCTGGTAAGAAGGGCGTGCGTTATCTGTTCGAATGCCAGGATGCCGGCAGCCTGGCGCCGAAATTCGTGCAGTTCAGCGATCACATTATCGGCCCGCGCAAATCGGCGCATTTCCATATCTTTATGGGCAACACGTCGCAGGAAGCGTTGCTGAAAGAAATGGATAACTGGCCGACTTACTACCCATTCCAACTGCAGACCAAAGAAGTCGTGGACGAGATGCTGCATCATTGATGCCGCTCCCTCCCGTCCACCACAAGCCCGCTTATGTGGGCTTGTGCTCAGTCAAACGCTCTGATTTGCAGGTAATCATCCGTCACTGCCATTTCAAATAGCGTTTCATCCGCCAACAGGGTCGCACGCATTCGTTCCCGGGCTTGCCGGTAGCGTTCATCCAACTGAATATCACCGGCGTTTTCCCATGCGGCTCGGCTTGGCCACTGCGCATAGCCGATAAACTTCCCGCTCATATCTCGATGCAGGCGCGAGCCAAGGCTGCCGCGCTGCAGATAGATCCCTTGGGTCAACTCAAGCCAGGCCAGGCGAAAGGCGTGTTCGTGTCCGGTTTTGACTGAGAACTGGTAGATGGCGATGAACATAAAGGGTTCTCCAGAAAAGCGACAATATGAACTTTAGGATCGGCTTCTGGCTTCAACGTTCATATCGTGCTGCAGCGTTCAACTTAAACGGGCGGGGCTCAGGGCTCGGCTGTTTTAATCCAGTAGTGAAAATAAGGTTAACGGCAGCTGAAATTTTGCGCGATTTTTCTGCTGCGGAGGGAGGAGGCTCTCTTTGTTTGTTATGTTGGTATTTTTTATTTTGTTGGGTTTTTATTCTGTCTATATGATGGCTGGTATTTTTATATTCTGTTAAATCAATGTTGCTTATTACGCCTTTTTTGAGTGCTATCATTGATAGCGTTGCTATCAATTCAGTGGCGGTATGACGCCATAATCCCCTCTAAACCGCATCTTATCGCTATTTTCGGGCGACTATTGCAAATGTACGCCCCATCGACGATAAATTAATTGTGAATATTGTCACGTTTGATGACGAAGTTGTTGGACGGATTTTTTCACTGAGTTAATTTCCTGTGAGCAGAAGATTATGCTTTGTGAAGCCTTGGGCTGGAGTCAGTGATGCGAGTGGTAATTTTAGGTAGTGGAGTGGTGGGCGTAGCCAGTGCCTGGTATTTGGCGAAGGCGGGGCATGAGGTGACGGTGATCGATCGTCAGCCAGGTCCTGCATTGGAAACCAGCGCGGCGAACGCCGGGCAGATTTCACCGGGTTATGCCGCACCCTGGGCGGCACCGGGCGTGCCGCTGAAGGCCATCAAGTGGATGTTCCAGCGCCATGCGCCGTTAGCGATCCGCCTCGACGGCAGCAGCTTCCAGTTGAACTGGATGTGGCAGATGCTGAAAAACTGCAACACCGAACACTACATGACCAACAAAGGCCGCATGGTGCGCTTGGCGGAATACAGCCGCGATTGTATCAAGGCGCTGCGTCAGGAAACCGGCATCCAGTACGAAGGTCGCCAGGGCGGCACGCTGCAGCTGTTTCGCACCCAACAACAGTTCGAAAACGCAGCGAAAGACATTGCGGTATTGGAAGATGCCGGTGTGCCTTACAAACTGCTGGAGGCCAGCCAGCTCGGCAGCGTCGAGCCGGCGCTGGCGCAGGTGGCGCACAAGCTGACCGGTGGCCTGCAGCTGCCGAATGACGAAACCGGCGATTGCCAGCTGTTTACGCAACAGTTGGCGAAGATGGCAGAGCAGGCGGGCGTAACCTTCCTGTTCAACCGCAGCGTCGATCGTCTGCTGGTGGAAGGCGACAAGATCGCTGGCGTGCAGTGTGGCGAGGACGTGTTCAAGGCCGACAGCTATGTGGTGGCGTTCGGCTCGTATTCCACGGCGCTGCTACGCGGCCTGGTGTCCATTCCGGTTTACCCGCTGAAAGGCTATTCGTTGACCATACCTATCACCGACGAAGCGGCGGCGCCGTTCTCTACGGTATTGGATGAGACGTATAAAATCGCCATCACGCGCTTCGACCAGCGTATTCGCGTTGGCGGCATGGCGGAGATCGTCGGTTTCAATACGCAGCTGGAGCAAAAACGGCGCGAAACGCTGGAGATGGTGGTGCGCGATCTCTACCCGAACGGTGGCAGAGTGGAAGAGGCGACGTTCTGGACCGGCCTGCGGCCGATGACGCCGGACGGCACGCCAATTGTCGGCCGCACTTCGCTGAAGAATCTGTATCTCAATACCGGGCATGGCACGTTGGGCTGGACGATGGCCTGCGGTTCCGGGCAGTTGTTGTCCGATCTGATGTCCGGCATTACGCCGGCGATCCCTTCCGATGATCTGGCGGTGGCGCGTTACAGCGCCGGGTTTCGCCAGCAACACGCGGTTCCGCTGAACGACGTGCATCCCGCACGTTAATCGTCGACGCTGTCATAGACTTTACCGGCCACGCGCAGGCGCGCGTGGCCGCTGTACGCTGCCCCAAGGAGAAGCGATGCCCCGTCCCATAACCGCCACGATGCATCTCGGCGCGATTGAAAATAACCTGCAGGTGGTGCGCCGTTTCGCCGCCGGCGCCAAAGTCTGGGCGGTGGTCAAGGCCAACGCCTATGGCCACGGCATCAAACACGTTTGGCGCAGCATGGCGCAAACCGACGGCTTCGCCATGCTGGATCTGGCCGAAGCGGTGCTGTTGCGCGAGTCGGGTTGGCAAGGGCCGATTCTACTGCTGGAGGGTTTTTTCCAGCCGCAGGATCTGGCGTTGCTCGACCGTTATCGCCTGACGACGGCGGTGCACAGCGACTGGCAACTGGCGGCGATCGCCGACGCCACGCTGAACGCGCCGCTCAATGTCTATCTGAAAGTGAACAGCGGCATGAATCGGTTAGGGTTCGCACCCGATCGGCTGCATGAGGTGTGGCGCAGGGCGCAGGCGGTTGCCAATATCGGCGAGCTTACGCTGATGAGCCATTTCGCCACCGCCGACGGCCCGGAAGGCGTGACCCAGCAGATGGCCACTATCGAGGCGGCGGCAGCCGATATACCGTTGCCGCGCTGCCTGGCCAACTCGGCCGCCACGCTGTGGCACCCTTCGACCCACGGTAGCTGGGTCCGCCCTGGGATCATTCTGTATGGCGCTTCGCCGAGCGGTTGCTGGGAGGATGTTGCGACGACGGGGCTGCAGCCGGCGATGACGCTGAGCAGCGAGATCATTGGCATTCAGCAGCTGAAGTCTGGCGATCGCGTGGGGTACGGCGGCCGTTACAGCGCCGCCGGCGCGCAGCGCATCGGCGTGGTGGCCTGCGGTTACGCCGACGGCTATCCGCGTCATGCGCCGACCGGTACGCCGGTATGGGTTGACGGCGTGCTGACGCGCACCCTGGGAACGGTATCGATGGATATGCTGGCGGTGGATCTGACGCCCTGTCCGCAAGTCGACCTGGGCGCCGAAGTGGAGCTGTGGGGGAAACGCCTGCCGGTGGACGAGGTGGCCACGGCGGCAGGAACGTTAGGCTATGAGCTGCTGTCAGCGTTAGCGGCGCGGGTGCCGGTCGCCATTGAAGCCTGAGCCGCGGCTCAGGCGACTTTTTTTATCTGCCCTTTAATCTGCTTGCTGAGCCGCCGCGCGTGCAGCGCCAGCAGGCAGCCTGCCAGCATCACCAGCGCCAGCGACAGCTTCGGTTGCAGCGGCAACGCCATTGCCACCAGACCCAACGCGGCACCGCCCGCCATCTGCACGAAACCGACCAGCGCGGACGCGACGCCGGCCTCATTGGAGTACGGTTCCAACGCGTAACTGGTAGCCGGGCCCATCACGAACGCCAACCCGGCGCAGGCGCTGGCGACCGGCAGCATATACGCCAGCCAGTGCGCTTGCGCCGCCGCGGGCAGCAGCATGACGCCCAGCAGCAGGCCCAAACAGCCCAGCCCCATCAACATGCCGCCGGTCGCCAGGCAAACCGGACGGCCGACCTTGTGGATGATGCGGTTGGCGAAGAAGCTGACCAGCATGATCCAGAAACCGTTGGCGCCGAACACCAGCGAGAATTGCAGCGGAGTCAGGCCGGCGGTGCCCATCAGCACGTTCGGTGCCAGAGAAACGTAGGTCAGCGCCATGCCCATCGCCCCAGAGTTCACCACTGCAAAGGAGAGAAAACGGCGTTCGCTGAGGATGCGCGCGTATTGGCGCACCGGCAGCCCCTTGACCGGCACGGTGTCGGCAGGGCGGGTTTCCGGCAGGCGCAGCGCGATGAGCACCAACACCAGCAGCGCGTAGCCGACCAGGAACCAGAAGGGGGCACGCCAGCCGAAGGCTTCGGCGAGCAGGCCGCCGAGCAGCGGCGCCAGCGCCGGGATGATGTTCAGCGTGCCGTTGAGAAAGCCGAAAGCGCGGGCGGCGTCGTCGCCGTTCAGGCGATCGCGCACGCCGCTGAAGGCGACGACGGCGGTGCAGCAAACCGCCACGCCTTGCAGCAGACGCGAAGCGATGAAAACCGTTGGACTGGTGGCCAGCGCCGCCATCGCGGCGCCGATCATGTAGAGGATAATGCCGGCCAGCGCCACCGGCTTGCGGCCATAGTTATCCACCAGCGGGCCGGCGATAACCTGGCCGAGGCCGAGCACCAGAATAAACAGCGATATGGTGGATTGGATCAGCGCTTCGCTGCTGCCCAAACCGACGGCAATGGCGGGAATGGTCGGCAGATAAAGATCTATGCCTAATGGGCCGAGCAGCACCAGGCTGAGAAGCATAAACAGAAACTTTTGCATAACAGGAAAGGCACGTCCGAGTGACAAAGAGGGCTAGAGTAGAGACTCTGGCGGCAAATGAAAAGGGGCAAAGCGGGTCAGCGCTGCGCCCCTTGGCGGTAATAGAGCGCCGAGACGGTATCGGCCACATAACGGGCCTGGTGGCGAGCATCATCCAGCGCCCGATGCGGCATACCTTCGAACGGGCGGGCCTTTTTCGGGTTAAAGCCGTGGAGTTCCGCCAGCGTGATCACCGTGCGCACGTCCTGGGTATCCCAGAATTTCCACGGGCAGGGCATTTCCAACTGCTGGAAGGCGTGTTCGAGGATCGCGCAGTCGAACTCTTTGCCGTTGCCCCAGACTTTCACCGTGTCAGTGCTGTTCATATGGATGAAGCGGCTAAGGCTGCTCAGCACGCGCTTCAGGCTCTCGGTGCCGCCGAAGGCCTGTTTGCGCGCTTCATCGGACTGTTTCGCCCACCAGGCGACCGTGTCCAGGCTGATGGTACGGCCCGGTTGGTCTTTCTGGCAGCTGACGGCGGCTTCGAATTCGGCGCCCAGTTCCCCGGTTCGGGGATCGAAAAACACCGCCGCAACCACCAGAATGACGGCGCTGGGTTTTATATCCAGGGTTTCAATGTCTAACATCAGATGGTGCATCGGCGTTTCCGGTGGTGGGCGTAGTGGCTTAATGTTACTACAGAACGTGCGCCGATGCGGTCGATGCGCGCATGAAATCCTTTTAAAGCGCCTCATTCAGGTTATGATGCTCGGGATACTCTTGTCAGGTTGGTCGCTATCGGTGAGAACGCTTATCTTTATTCTGTGCATGGTCGGCTACTTGCTGTTGCTGGGCTACCTTAGCATGTTCGTCACGGACAAGATCTGTGAGAAGGCGGGTAACTACACTAAAATATGCCGCATCGTAGACATTTCCGAACCTCATATCCCTTAATAGCCCTCTGTTTATCCCAGATAGTCGGTGGTAATCAGCGGCGTCAGGATGGCCGCCAGCGCCGTGAGCGCCCCCCATTGCCGCCAGCCCAGCCGCGCCAGCCAGTCATGCCGCTGCGGCGGCGTGGCCAGTTGCCCGACGGCCACGGCGCCGGTAAGCAGCAGCGTCAGTATCAGCAGCACCAGGCCGCGGCTCACCAGCGTGAACTCGACATGCAGCACATTGGCGTAATACAGGCGCATCAGAATAAAATAGCTCAGCAAGATCCAGGCGAAAACGACGTTCTTCTTGAGCACCTGTTGCAGCATCAGCGCGAGGAACAGGCTGTGAAACAGCGACAGTAGCGGAGCCTCGATCGGATGCCGTACGCAGACGTTGTAGACCGCCATGTAAATGTTGAAAACCAGCAGGATATAGATCACATAAATATACCAGCCGTAGATGATTTTGAGCTTTTTCGGGTTCGGCGGCAGGGAGAGTGCGTCCGGTTTCATTAATGCCTCCTGATGATGCCATGCAAACGCTGTGGTTGAAGACGGCGCGGCGACATCGTAATTTAAAATCCACAGGGTATATATCACCCGCGCGCTAAATGACAATTAAACGCAGGATCGGCTTTATTTCCGCGTTAGCCTGGAACTCTTTTGCGCTCGCGGGGTCGATTGGCGTGCGAGCGCCTGGCGGTTTCTGCACCATAATGAAAAACGTAATGTATTGATATGAAAGATTATAAAAACTCTTCAGGCACAAAAATTCTGCTGCTGTTCAGCCTGGCATTTTACACGCTGTTGCCACCGTTACTGACGACGGCCGTGTTCAACCGTTTCAATCTTAATCCGTTCGCTATCGTTAAATTTTTTCACTTTAACCCGTTTTTGGCCGATCGGGGCATACCCGGTTATCAGACTTTCTTTTATTTGCTGATGCTATGGTTGGGGTTGAATGTTTTGCTCTGGCTGCTGGTGTGGGGAGCGGGGAGAGGGTATCAGCGCTGGCGAGCGCCGCGCGGCTGATATTTTCCCAAAGGAGAGAAGTTGCGTAGGGAAATGACTTTACATTCAATAATGAGACGTATTATCATTCGCGGCACCGGTGAGGGGAAAAGGGTTGTCTCCTTCTGTGCCCCCCGATCCGGTACGACATTGCTCACATTGCTTCCAATTTTCATGCCAGCCTTGCGCTGGCTTTTTTTATCCCACGCCAAAAACCCTGACGTCGGTGGTCAGTCTCTTTTCATTAGCATGACTGTTTAAAAACCCAAGCCCGCCGCGAGGTCTGTTGGGGGGATTAGAACAGCGAAAACAGCAACACGACCGGCAGACTCAGCGGCCAGGTTAACCCGATGGTCAGTGCGCTGATACAGCGAATTTTGACGGTGTCCCGGCTAACCAGGTAGGTGAAAACCATTGAAACTAACAGACCAATAAAATAACAGTATTGCGTTGCAACCCACAGCGACGACATGAAACCCGATCCCAGTTGTATTTTTACGCGCGAATTCTAGGAGCTTGGCGGGTGATAATCAATGACCAAAGGCCGTTTATTCATACCTTTATCCATAAGAATGCATAATTTATTTCTATAAAGAACGTAGGGTTATTAACGGCTTTCCGGTTATTACAAAAAGAAATCAACAACATAGTTACCGGTAACATTTTGCGTCGGGCAAGCCCTCTCTTTGGGTGGGCTGCGCCAGGTCAGAAAAAGTCGACGAGGGATGCAGAAAGGGGATAGGACTATTATCCGTAAATATTATTGATGTATCTGTGGGCGGAAAGGTTAAGGCGAGATGGCGTCAGATTTCGCTTTCATTGGCGCTTTGGGGGCCGGTTTTAGCGCATCGTCCCGATGCGCTGCTTGCCAGTCGGGGAGGGGTATTTATTGCCGCCGCAGGTTTAATGAATGTTAAGACCGTAGACGAACAGCCACGAAAACAGCAGCGCCAGCAGGCATGCCATAAAAACGATGGAGATCATTTCCTTCACAACTTCATTCCTTTTCCCGGTGAGCTAAATTTACTTCTCTTTGTTTTTGCGCGAAATTTTAGATCGGTATGGGTAAAAATCCTAGTTTTAATCCCTTTTTTTCTCTGGCCTTACGGCGTAAGCCGCTTCGATAACGCCGTGGCGACGCCGGAGAATCGGGGCGGTTAACCCGTCGTAGCTATTGCTGAACGCCATGGGGCTGACTATATAAAATGGGGACTGCGTGGCGTCGAAGGCAGCCAGGCACGTTCCTTAATCGGGGCTGTTCATCTGCCTGCGGTGCTTTACTATGAGGTGAAGGAGTCGGCAATGAGCACAAAACCCACTATCGTGCTGGTACACGGATTCTGGGGCGGCGCGGCGCACTGGAGTAAGGTCATCCTCGAGTTGTCGCGCAGGGGATATACGGCGATTCATGCGGTGGAAATGCCGTTGACATCGCTGGCTGAGGATGCTGAGCGCACGCGCAAGATGGTCGCACAGCAAGCGGGACCGGTATTGTTGGTGGGGCACTCTTACGGTGGTGCCGTGATCACGGCAATGGGCAACCAGCCTAACGTGGTCGGTCTGGTCTACATCGCCGCCTTTGCGCCGGATGTCGGCGAAAGCCCCGGCGGCATTACGCAAGCGCATCCTCCTGCGGCAGTCGCGAATCTGGCGCCGGACAGCGACGGCTATCTGTGGATCAAAGCCGACAAGTTTCACGAGAGTTTTTGCCAGGATCTTACCCCCGACGAGGCGCTGGTGATGGCGGTGGCGCAGAAGGCCCCGCAGGCCGATACCTTCGGTAACACCATCGGCGAACCGGCATGGAAACATAAACCGTCATGGTATCAACTTTCCAGCGACGATCGCATGATAGCGCCGGAGAATCAGCGGCGAATGGCGCAGCGGCTGCAGGCCAAGAAAATCATGGTGCTGAATGCCAGCCATGCCTCGCTGGTTTCCCATGCCGATGAGGTGGCGGGTTTGATTGACGAAGCGGCCGGTTTGAAATAAAGCAGGGGCAGGAAGGTTTGCCGGACTAAAGGGGGGCATTCTGCGACAGATTATCCCTTCGCTGCCTATTACGGCGGACTAAAGAGCCGGCATAATAGGAGCGCATTAGGGATAAGCGCTGATATCGCTATCGATATTAATGATTAACAGCATCATTAACACCACGAGGGCAGCAATAAGGGCGGCAATAGTCTGCCTTACGCATATCGCCTTAGCGCCCGTTAACGCCGATCATTTCTATTGCCGCACGATGCAACCGCTGAAAATAATCGTCGGGCTGTTTTTCTATCTCCTGGATAAGGCTGGCGAGCAGGTTCTGTTTGGTTATCGGCTTGTTGGCGGTCAGTACCAGCAGCACGTTTTTGCCGAGCAGGCAGCATATTTGCTTATGGTATTCATCAACATCGTGCTTGTTGAGGCCATAGAGGGTGTAGTCGATCATGATGTCTAACCTGCTGACAGGTAAATGCCCGCCGCAGCGGGCTGAGAAGCCATAGAAAAATAAAGTGAGGCAAATTTCGCTTAGGAAGAGACTTAAGCGATGGAGTAACGATAACTGAATGGGAATATTCCTATCAAGCCGTGTGGGCGTAGCGGCGAATGTTTAGGAATAACCTCAGAAGAACAAATAATAGAGAGGACCGTTCTGGGGAATCTGACTTATTATTTGTGTTGCTATTGTTTAAAAATCAAACATACGTGATGTAAATATATAATGCGAAAAAGAAACAGCCGGAAAACGGCGTTTTCCGGCTGTGGTGACATTTACGCGATGTTATTCACACGGTCTGCTTGCGGAACAGTTCGCGGAATACCGGATAGATATCGTCCGGTTCGCGGATATGCTGCATGGCGAAGTTGTCGAATTTCGCCTGCAGATCCTCGTATTCACGCCACAGCGTTTGGTGAGCGCGGCGAGTGATTTCTATGTAGCTGTAATAACGTACCATCGGTAAGATCTTCTTCGCCAACAGCTCATGACACAGCGGTGAATCGTCGGCCCAGTTGTCGCCGTCCGACGCTTGCGCGGCGTAGATATTCCATTGCGCCGGGTCATAACGCTCTTCGACCACGTCATTCATTAACTTCAGCGCGCTGGAGACGATGGTGCCGCCGGTTTCCTGCGAATAGAAGAACTCCTGTTCGTCCACCTCTTTCGCTTGGGTGTGATGGCGAATATAGACTACCTCAACGTTTTTGTAGGTTCGGCTCAGGAACAAATAGAGCAGAATGTAAAAACGCTTGGCCATGTCTTTGGTCGCCTGGTCCATCGAGCCGGACACGTCCATCAGGCAGAACATCACCGCCTGGCTGGAGGGCTCCGGCCGGCGCTCATAGTTTTTGTAGCGCAGGTCGAAGGTATCGATAAAGGGTACGCTTTCGATTTTTTTGCGCAGTTCGGCAATTTCCTTGCGCAGCCGCTCCTCTTCCAGCAATTGCACGGGTTCGGTGTTTTCCAACTGGGTCAGCGCATCTTCCAGCTCGTGCAATGCACGTCTTTTACCGGCGGTCATGGCGGTACGCCGCGCCAGCGAATTCTGCAGCGAACGCACGACGCTGATGTTGGCCGGCACGCCGTTGGCGGTATAGCCGGCGCGGTGGGTTTTGAACTCGGTCAACTGCTTGTATTGGTTCTTTTTCAGGTTGGGCAGGGCGAGATCCTCGAACAACAGATCGAGGTATTCGTCTTTGGAGATCTGGAAGACGAATTCATCCTGGCCTTCACCGTCCTGGCTGGCGTTGCCCTGGCCACCTCCACCGCCTGCGCCGCCCTGAGGCCGCTCAACGCGATCGTTCTGCACGAAGTGGTCATTGCCTGGGTGAACGCGATGGCGAGTGCCGCCGCGCCCCTGATGAAACATCGGTTCGTTGATATCGTCAGTGGGGATGGAGACCGACTCCCCGCTGTCCACGTCGGTGACCGAACGCTTGTTAATGGCTTCGGCAATCGACTGTTTGATTTGCGACTTATAACGGCGCAAGAAGCGCTGGCGGTTCACCATGCTCTTGTTTTTGCCGTTCAGCCGTCGGTCAATGAAATAGGCCATACTTCCCCCAAACGACGTTGCCAACTCTTCATGTCCCGGCCGCGGCAGCGCAATAAGCCAGCCCCTCCGTGGGCTTCGCTGCAACGTCCATGACTGTGGACATGGCCCTGATAATGCCGCTTACCTGAGGCGTTATGAGGATTTTCTTACCCGCAGATACCATTCACACAGCAGGCGCACCTGCTTGCGGGTATAGCCTTTCTCCATCATGCGGTCGACGAAATCGTCGTGTTTTTTCTGCTCGTCCGTCGACGTTTTGGCGTTAAACGAGATGACCGGCAACAGCTCTTCGGTATTGGAGAACATTTTCTTCTCGATCACGGTACGCAGCTTCTCGTAGCTGGTCCAGTTCGGATTGCGGCCGTTGTTGTTGGCGCGGGCACGCAGCACGAAGTTCACGATTTCGTTACGGAAATCTTTCGGGTTGCTGATACCGGCCGGTTTTTCAATTTTCTCCAGTTCGGCGTTCAAAGACTCGCGGTCGAACAACTGACCGGTGTCGGGATCGCGATATTCCTGATCCTGGATCCAGAAGTCCGCGTAGGTCACGTAACGGTCAAAAATGTTCTGTCCGTATTCCGAGTAGGATTCCAGATAGGCGGTCTGGATCTCTTTGCCGATAAACTCGGCGTATTTCGGGATCAGATAGCCTTTCAGGTGTTCCAGGTATTTCTCAGCCAAATCCTGCGGGAACTGTTCGCGTTCGATCTGCTGCTCCAGCACATAGAACAGGTGTACCGGGTTGGCCGCCACCTCGGCGTGATCGAAGTTGAATACCCGCGAGAGGATTTTAAAGGCGAAACGGGTGGAGAGGCCGTTCATGCCTTCGTCAACCCCGGCGTAGTCGCGGTACTCCTGATAGGACTTGGCTTTCGGATCGGTATCCTTAAGGCTTTCGCCGTCATACACGCGCATTTTCGAGTAAATGCTCGAGTTTTCCGGCTCTTTCAACCGCGACAGCACGCTAAACCGCGCCAGCGTTTCAAGGGTGCCCGGCGCGCAGGGCGCATGGGTCAGTTCGCTGTGATCCAGCAGCTTGTCGTAAATCTTGATCTCTTCTGATACGCGCAGGCAGTAAGGCACCTTGACGATGTACACGCGGTCGAGGAACGCTTCGTTGTTCTTGTTGTTACGGAAGGTCACCCACTCGGATTCGTTGGAGTGCGCCAGAATAATGCCGCTGAACGGCAGGGCGGAGATGCCTTCGGTGCCGTTGTAGTTGCCTTCCTGGGTCGCGGTCAGCAGCGGATGCAGCACCTTGATCGGCGCTTTGAACATCTCGACGAACTCCATAATCCCCTGGTTGGCGCGGCACAGGGCGCCGGAGTAGCCGTAGGCGTCCGGATCGTTCTGCGCGTGGTTTTCCAGTTTGCGGATATCCACTTTACCGACCAGCGCCGAGATGTCCTGGTTGTTCTCATCGCCTGGTTCGGTTTTGGCGATGGCGATCTGCTCCAGGATGGAAGGGCGCACTTTCACGACTTTAAACTTGGTGATGTCGCCGCCGAACTCATGCAGGCGCTTCGCCGCCCACGGCGACATGATGGTGCCGAGATAGCGACTCGGGATGTTGAACTCTTTCTCCAGGATCGAGGCATCTTCCTGCGGGTTGAACAGGCACAGCGGATGATCGTTGACCGGGCTGCGTTCGCCGTTGGCGCTGAGGGTGTAGATGGGCACGCGCTGCATCAACGCCTTGAGACGTTCCGCCAGCGAGGATTTACCGCCGCCCACCGGGCCCAGCAGGTACAAGATCTGTTTCTTCTCTTCCAGGCCCTGCGCGGCGTGTTTCAGGTAAGAGACGATCTGTTCGATGGCCTCTTCCATGCCGTAGAATTCTTCGAAGGCCGGATAGCGTGCGATCACGCGGTTTGAGAACAGGCGCGACAGGCGTGACTCTAGCGCAGTGTCGACCATCACAGGTTCACCGATAGCCATCAGCAGACGTTCGGCCGCGTTGGCATAGGCACTGCGATCTTGCCGGCAAATGGTAAGAAATTCCTGCAGTGTGAACTCTTCGTCCTTGGCAGCTTCGTAGCGCTGGCGATAGTGGTCAAATATGTTCATGATGCCCGTCCTTTCGTTATTAGCACAGGTTAAAGAGAGCGTGTGATAGTGTTCTGGCCCCCGGAAGATGAGAATACGCCTGAGTACAGCAACCCGTATGCCAACTTGGTGCGCTTATTATCGCGAGTTGCGCTGTATGCCACTGGGCCCAGGATAAATTCGCCTTCTGATTTAAGCTTAGTTTGCTTGCCGGAAAATTTCCTGCCGCAGAAAAAGCTTTTTTTAAGTCATATCAATGACTCAGTTATTACTGTGTAAGCCAAATGCCTTGTCGGGCGCGGCCTGCGGGATGAAACGTCATCGTTCCGCCATGATTAATTCATAATTCCGCTATAAGTTATTCGATCTTGGTCGTTTTCTATTGTAAAGATTAGGCGCGCAACTAAATTTTCACATAAACTATTGCGGCTATTAACCCTGTAATTTATGGAAAAAGAACCAGTGAAGATTTCAAAACTCAAAACGCTAGCAATTATCGCTTCCGCAATGGTTTGTGCGCAAAGTGCTCAGGCGGGAACCTGGTCACTTGGCGCTGCCGCGCTGGTTAGCCCGGACGCGTATCGCGGTTATCAGGACCGCGTTTATCCGGTGCCCGTCATCGACTATGAAGGTGACGACTTCTACTTCCGTACTCTGACCGCCGGTTACTACCTGTGGAAAGATCAAGAAAACCAGCTGAGCATCATGGGTTACTACACGCCATGGGGCTACCGTCCGGGCGACAGCGACGACGACCGCATGAAGCGCCTCGACAAGCGTCGCGGCACGCTGATGGCCGGCCTGGCCTATTCGCACAACGCCCAGTGGGGCACTATCCGTACCACTTTCACCGGCGACACGCTGAACAACAGCAACGGGCTGGTGGGCGATGTGGCTTATCTGTACAAGTTTGATCTGGACGCGCTGACGCTGGTCCCGGGCGTGGGCGTGATGTGGAACAGCAAGAACCAGAACAAATATTACTACGGCGTCAGCGCCAATGAATCGCGCCGCAGCGGCCTGGACAGCTACACCCCAGGTGATAGCTGGGCACCGTATCTTGAGCTGAGCGCCAATTACCAGATCAACAAAAGCTGGAACGCCTTCTTCGTCGGCCGCTATGTGAAGTTGTCGGATGAAGTGAAAGACAGCCCGATGGTGGATAAATCCTACACCGGTTTGTTGATGACGGGTGTGAGCTACACCTTCTAATCACGCATTGCACGATTATCGTGCGTGACGTGCATCAAAAAGGGGCGCTGGCGCCCCTTTTGCACATCTGCAGTGCGCTTTCGCGCACGGCTCCTCAGGCCTTCTTACGGCTGCGGAAGGTCACACCCAAACGGGCAGGTTGCTCGCCGGCGGCGACCAGCGGTTTGCTGACGCGCCCAGTCTCGATGCAGACCATGGTCTTGTAACCGTCGTTCGGCATATCCCCCATGCTGCAGGAAAGCTCCACGCCGGGGTTCCACGCGATGACGTCGCTCATATGATGGTGGTGAACCTCGATGGTGCGTGCGAGCGCCGAATCGCGGATCTGGCTAAAGGCTTCCGGGCGGGTATAGACGCGGTCAGTTTGGCCTATGAAGGTCACTTCGCCCGCCTGGCGCGCCTCTGCGCCGCCCGCCACCTTGTCGATATAAGGCTCGCCCAGGCCCGCCACGCTGACCCGATCGATATCGCCGACCTGGAAGTAGCTGTGCAGCGCCGCCGTGGCCTGATAATCGCCGTGCGATTCCAGTTCGATCTCGCACTCCGCACCCAGCTTGAAGCGGGCAATCAGCGTGAAGGCGTGCGGCCACAGTTTGCGGGTCTGCTCATTGTCTTTCAGCGTAAAGGTCAGGATGACGCCGTTGTCATCTTCATCGTGCGCCGTCAGGCTCCAGGGTTGGTTGCGGGCAAAACCGTGGGAGGGTTGCGCCACCGGGCCGAACCACGGCCAGCAGATTGGCACGCCGCCGCGGATGGCCTTGCCTTTGGCGAAGGGGGTATTGCTGCTGAGCCAAATCACCGGTTGCTCACCGCTGGGCTGCCAGGCCAGCAGATGGGCACCTTGCAGCGCGACGGCCGCGCGCACTTTCGGGTGCGACACCACAACCACGCCCAGCTCATCGAGTTGACGCTGGCTGATGTAAGGCGAAATCTGTTCGGAAACGGGCAGGGTGAAAATTTTCTCGTTCATTTCATGACCTATTGTTTGCCGGAGATACAAATAAAAAAGGGCGACAAAAATGTCGCCCCCATTATCAGCTTAACATCATGCCATTACTTGGAGATGTGAGCGATCAGATCCAGAACCTTGTTGGAATAACCGGTTTCGTTGTCGTACCAGGAAACCAGTTTCACGAAGTTGTCGTTCAGTGCGATACCGGCTTTGGCATCGAACACGGAAGTCAGCACTTCGCCGTTGAAATCGGTGGACACCACGTCGTCTTCAACGTAGCCCAGAACGCCTTTCATAGAACCTTCAGCGGCATCTTTGATGGCTTTCTTGATTTCTTCGTAGGTCGCCGCTTTTTCCAGACGCACGGTCAGGTCAACAACGGATACGTTTGGCGTCGGTACGCGGAACGCCATACCGGTCAGTTTGCCTTTCAGCTCTGGCAGAACAACGCCAACCGCTTTCGCTGCGCCGGTAGAAGAAGGGATGATGTTCTGGGATGCGCCGCGGCCGCCGCGCCAGTCTTTGTGGGACGGGCCATCAACGGTTTTCTGCGTGGCGGTGGTCGCGTGAACGGTGGTCATCAGGCCTTCAACGATACCGAAGTTGTCGTTGATGACTTTAGCCAGTGGCGCCAGGCAGTTGGTGGTGCAAGAGGCGTTGGACACGATGTCCTGGCCGGCATATTTATCAAAGTTGGCGCCACGCACGAACATTGGGGTCGCATCTTTGGATGGGCCAGTCAGAACGACTTTTTTAGCGCCAGCGGTGATGTGTTTACGTGCGGTTTCGTCGGTCAGGAAGATACCGGTCGCTTCAGCAACCACGTCAACACCCACTTCGTTCCACTTCAGGTTAGCCGGGTCTTTCTCTGCGGTAACACGGATGGTTTTGCCGTTAACAACCAGATGGCCGTCTTTAACTTCTACCGTACCGTTGAAACGGCCATGAGTAGAGTCATACTTCAGCATGTAGGCCATGTACTCCGCGTCCAACAGGTCGTTGATTGCAACGATCTCGATGTCAGAACGCTCTTGAGCAGCACGGAAAACAATGCGACCGATACGGCCAAAACCGTTGATACCTACTTTGATAGTCATATATTCCACCAGCTATTTGTTAGTGAATAAAAGGTTGGTTGTAAAATTACAAAAACCTTACCCAGCGTCAAGCGGAATCGTGTCAATTCTTGCGGCAAGTCAAACCGGAAGGGTGGTTTTGCACGCTTATTGCACAGTCCATTTGCGCTCGGCCTCATCCGTTATATGGGGACAAGCCGCCAAGTATAAAGTCAGCATACGCAAGATGTGTGATCGCTATCACATATCATCGTGACGTGGCCTTTATGGGCTACAGTTTAGGCCAAAAATCCCTGCAGCGGTGTTAATTTTTTGTTATTATTAATCATTGTTTTCGTTGACATTATCCACATTCAGAGATAAGCACAAATGGCTAAAGAGACAACCCCCGGTCATCCGGTCACGGAACTGAATGAAATCCAACGTTATGTGACGCAACAGCGCGGTACCGAAGCGCCGTTCAGCGGCAAATTGCTGCACAACAAACGCGAAGGCGTGTACCATTGCCTGTGCTGTAACCAGCCGCTGTTCTACTCCGAAACCAAATACGATTCCGGCTGCGGCTGGCCGAGCTTTTATGAGCCGGTTTCCGCCGATGCAATCCGTTATCTTGATGATAATTCACATAATATGCATCGTATTGAAATCCGCTGCGGCCACTGCGATGCGCACCTGGGGCATGTTTTCCCCGATGGCCCGCAGCCGACCGGCGACCGCTATTGTGTCAACTCCGCCTCGCTGAGTTTCACCGATGGCGAAAATGGCGACCAAACGGCCGGCTAAGTGGTAATTTAACCAACAAAATCGATTCAGCTAATTATTCATCCGTAAGCGAGAAGGGCTCTGATGGACGTGAAAGATCTGATTGCGGCGATGACGCCCGAGATATACCAGCGTTTGGTACAGGCGGTTGAGCTGGGCAAATGGCCGGACGGCGTGGCGCTGACGCCGGAGCAGAAAGAAAACAGCCTGCAGGCGGTGATGCTGTGGCAGTCGATGAACAACGTCGATCCGCAGCACATGAGCATCGGCACCGACGGGCAAATCGTGATGAAGAGCAAGCAAGAGCTGAAACAGCAGTTCGTTGCCGAGCCGCTGGCCAAACTCAAACCGCAGTAAGGCTGCCCTAAAGCGGGGCGATGCCGCCATCGCCCCGTCGATTTACCGTTTTTCGCCCTTAATCCCCAGCGATTCCGCCAGTTGCTGCGCCAGCCGGTTGTTGTCGTCTGCGCCGTACTCCCAGAACATCGCCCCTCCCAATCCCTGGTTTTTGATGTACTCGGCTTTGAGAGCCACCGAACGCGGGTTCTCGTAGGAGATAGCGAACAGCGATTTGCCTTCGGCAGATTGCAGCGTCAGGTAAGGCACCTTGGCGTCGTCATCCCAGTGCTCGCGAAAACGATGCTGCGGATCGTTGAGCAATTTGCTGACGATATCGTGGTATTTCACGTAAGTGTCTTTGCTGAGATCCAGCCCCAGCGCGTTGAACAGGGCGGTTTCTCGCATGCTGAAGTCAGGCTGCGTCACCGGATGCTTGGCGGCATTCGGTTTGTCCCAGTCGATGCCCGCCTCGGTCGCCCGTTTCGGTACCCGGCCGTAAAAACCGATACCCAGGTTCATCTGTGCTGGTTTCAGTCCGGCAGCCAGATAATTCTTTACCACGAAATCGGCGCTGTAGCGGTCGGCGGCCGCCACGGTTGGCCAACGCTTTGAATCGTACAGGTTGGCATTGAAGTACTGTGTGCCGTAAGCCATGTCGTAAGTCATCAGATTGATGTAGTCGAGGTAAGGGGCAATGCTTTTCACATCGACCCATTCTTGCGGGCTTTTGACGTTGGCCCCGACGGCGATGGTTAACAGCTTGCCTTGCCCCAGCGCTTGGTGAAGCTCTTTCAGTAGCAGGGTGAAGTTGTCGCGATCCGCCGGTTGGCTTTCCACCAGCCCCCAGGCGCCGTTCACCGGATATTCCCAGTCCAGATCGATGCCATCCAGCCGATACTTCGCGATCACCTGCAGCGCGGAGCGAATGAATATTGCCCGGTTTTCCTCGGTAGCGGCGGCGGCGGAGAAGCCCCGTGCGCCCCAGCCGCCGACCGACAGCAGTACTTTCAGCTCGGGGTTCTGTTTGCGCAGCTCCGGCAGCCGTTGCAGATCGGCCGTGACTTTCGGCGACAGGTAGATCTGGTGGCGGCGAGCGGGGTCTTTCAGCGCCGCGTTGGTTTCGTCTTTCTCGCCGTTGTAGATCAGGCCGAACGAATAGTTGAGGTGGGTGATTTGCGTGACGTCCAGTTTGTCGATGTCGCCACCGGGGCCGGCGGTGACGTCTCCGCCGCCGTTGAAGTAGCCGACGGAGAGATAAGCCGCCTGGGCCGTGCCTGCGCCGGCCATAGCCAACTGCACCGCCGCCAGCAATGGCAGCAGTTTTCGGGTTATTTTCATGTCTGTCTCCTTGGGTCGGCAAGGCCGACCGTACCGCCATAGGCGGTTACAATAAAGCCGGGCTCAGCGGGCCCCGGATGCGTATAACCGATTGACGCCAAAAGCGTCGCAGCCATAACAGCAAAAGCGCCTGCTGGTCACAAGCCGTTGGGGAAGAAGAAGGGCGGTATTGTGAGCGGCGTCGATATTTTCGCCGCCGCGCAGAGAGGGCGCCGGTGGCGCCCTGGAGGATTTAGTTGGCGAGAAATTGTGACAGGGTAACCAGTTGCGCACCGGCGCGCGCCATGTCCTGCAGCGCCCGCTCGCTGTCGCCTGGCTGCAGATTCACGCCGCGGCAGCCGTCGACGAGCACCTGCGTTGGATAGCCGGCAGCCAGCGCATCCAGCACGCTGAACTTCACGCAGTAGTCAGTCGCCAGGCCCATGATTGCCAGCCGCCGGACGCCCTGCGATTGCAGCCAGCCGTGCAGCTCGGTCTGCGCACGGTGGCCGTTATCGAAGAACGCGCTGTAGCTGTCGATGTCCGTCTCCTGCCCTTTGCGAAAAACGGCATTGATGTGTTGCCGCTGCAACTGGGGGTGAAAATCGGCGCCGTGGCTCCCTTGCACGCAGTGTACCGGCCACCATACCTGCGGCAGGCCTTCCAGCTCGCCGAGGGTACCGACCTGCGCATGAGAGTTCACCGCAAAGCTGCGGTGATTGGCGGGATGCCAGTCCTGGCTGGCCACGATCGGCTCGCCACGCGCCAAACAGGCGGCGATCGCCTGATTGGCAACCGGGATGACGGCGTCGCCCGCCGTGACCGCCAGCGCGCCGCCGGGGCAGAAATCGTTTTGCAGATCGATCAACAACAGGGCCGTTTTCATCGCCGCTCCAGAGTTCAGTAGGTTAACCGTTGATGCTCAGTTCGCCGCGCAGATCTTGCTGCATCAGGGCGCGGATTTGTTCCGGCGTCAGCGGCTGGCTCAGCAGGTAGTGCAGCTTGGTCAGGGCGGCTTCCACCGTCATGTCGAAACCGCTGATCACCCCGGCGTGCGCCAATGCGTTGCCGGTGGCGTAGCCTTCCATATTGACGCGCCCGGAGATGCACTGCGTCAGGTTGACCACCACGATGCCGCGTTCGGAGGCCGCACGCAACTCGTCGATCAACTCGGCTTTCTGCGGCGCATTACCGACGCCGTAGGAGCGCAGGATCAGCGCCTTGACCGGCTGCAGCAGGAAGTTACGCACCACCGCGCCGGAAATGCCCGGATAGATGGTGACCACGCCGATCGGCTGCGGCGTGATGTCGTGCACACGCAGCGCGCCGTTGCAAGCCGGGCTGTCGATGCCGTGCTGGCGGCGAATGTGGATGCCGGCTTCCAGCAGCGGCGGCAGATTCGGGGAGGCGAAGGCGTCGAAACCGTCGGCGTGCGCTTTGGTGGTGCGGTTGCCGCGGAATAGTTTGTTGTTGAAAAACAGGCTGACTTCGTTCATCGGATGGTTGGCCGCCAGATACAGCGCGTTGAGCAGGTTGGTCTGGCCATCGGAGCGCAGCTCAGCCAGCGGAATCTGCGAGCCTGTGACGATCACCGGTTTGGCCAGGTTTTCCAGCATGAAGGAAAGCGCTGACGCGGTGAACGCCATGGTGTCGGTGCCGTGCAGGATCACGAAGCCGTCGTAGCGATCGTAGTTCTGCTTGATGTCGTCGGCGATGTGCTGCCAGTCTTCCGGCGTCATGTCCGAAGAGTCAATCAGTGGCGCGTATTCGTGAATGGTGAAATCCGGCATTTCCGGGCGGTGGAATTCGGGCATCAGCGCCAGCTGGCGCTGCAGGTGGCCAGAAACCGGGATATAGCCGTGATCGGAACGCTGCATGCCGATGGTGCCGCCGGTGTAGGCGACGTAAATGGATTTCTTTTGCATGGTCATGATTTTAACAAAGATAAGATGGGCTGAATTATAGGGGCATAGCGGCAGAAAAAAAGCCCGGCGATGGCCGGGCTGCAGAATTATTTGTTAGCGGACTTCTCCGCAGGTCAGACAGATAGCATAACGGTTCTGCGGATCGTTCAGGTTATTGAACAAGCCCGGCTGCTCTTTCACCGCGTTGGCGACCGAAGCCAGCGGGGCGGGCAACATGGCCTGAATTGCCGCCGGCAACATGGCGTGAATGGACACGCCGAACTGGCTGAGCACCATATCGCTCAGGCTTGGGGTATCGACGAACCAGTCGAGCTGCCACTGCTGCAGCTTCGCCAGCTCGGCGGCTTTCTTCACCGCGTCGTCGAAATCGCCCAATTGATCGACCAGGCCGTTGGCCTTGGCGTCGCTGCCGAGCCAGACGTGGCCCTGGGCGATTTGGTCAACCTGTTGCGGGGTCATCTTGCGCGATTTGGCAACCAGATCGAGGAAGTTCTTATACCCGTTTTCGATATTCAGCTGCATCATCTGCGAGAACTCCTGCGGCAACGCCTTGGTGACCGCAATATCGGCCAGCGGCGAAGTCGCCACGCCGTCGGTGTGCACGCCCAGCGTATCCAGGGTTTTCTCGTAGGTATTGATGATGCCGAAAATGCCGATGGAACCGGTCAGGGTGCTCGGGCTGGCGATGATGTAGTCGGCCGGCGTTGAAACCCAGTAGCCGCCCGATGCGGCCATGCCGCCCATCGAGACCACCACCGGTTTGCCGGCGGCGCGCACGGCGGCCAGTTCGGCGCGGATCACTTCGGATGCGCTGACGCTGCCGCCCGGGCTGTTGACGCGGAACACCACGGCTTTGATGGCGGGATCCAGACGTGCCTGACGCAGCTTGGCGGCGGTGGTATCCCCCCCGACGTTACCCGGCGTCTGCGGGCCGTCCATGATGGCGCCGTTGGCGAAGACGACGGCGATCTTGCCGCCCTGGTTGGCGTCCGGCTTCGGCTGATAGTCGTAGATGCTGATGGCGTTGAAATCGTTCGCCTGTTTGTCCCAGCCGAAGGTCTTGACCAGCTGATTTTCGATCGCGGTGCGCGACGCCAGTTCGTCCACCAGCTTATTGTCCAGCGCATAGCGAGCGGTGTCGCCACCGGCCGCCTGCAGGCCGCTCAGTACGCCGGCGGCGCCCGGGAACAGCTGCTGCGGTGTCAGTTGGCGGTTGGCCGCGACGGTCTCCAGGTAGTTCTGCCACAGACCGCCGATCCAACGGCTGTCCGCTTCGCGTGCCGCCGGGGACATATCGTCGCGGATCAGCGGTTCGACCGCCGATTTATAGGTGCCGACGCGGAAGATATTGGTGGTGACCTTGAGCATGTCCAGCAACGACTTGTAGTACAGGTTGTTGGTGGCGAAACCGTGCAGATCGACCGCGCCCTGTGGCGACAGGTAGACCTTGTTGGCGTAGCTGGCCAGATAGTATTGCGTCTGGTTGTAGCTGTCGCCGATGGCGAAGATCGGTTTGCCGCTGTCGCGGAACTCGCGCAGCGCTTTGCCGATGTAGCGCAGCGACGGCTGATCGGCGCCGGCGAAGTCATTCAGCTGCAACACCATGCCGGTAATGTTTTTGTCGTCTTTGGCCTTGCGGATGCTGTCCACCACGTCGAACAGCGAGTTTTCCTGCAGACGGCTGCTGGAGGCACCCAACAGCTCGCGGCCCCATTGCCGCACCCGGTTGTTTACCGAAGGCTGATCGACCACCACGCCGCTTAAATCGACCAGCAGCGCACCGCGCGCCGGGGCCGTCGAGGTGGAGGAACTTTGGAAGGACAGATAGATGCCGACCCCAACCAGGATCAGCAAGACCAGGAACAGGTTAAGGATCAGTTCCCTGATAAAATTCAGCAGACGCCATGTCCACCGGAAAATGCCGGCAATAATTTGCCACAATGTGCGCATGTGCTCTCCAACAAGAGTCGAGAATGTTCCGCTATCCTAATGAGCGGCCGGGTAAATGTCAGCTTTAAATCGTGGCACTCAGACGCTATCGCCGAGGCTGTAACTCGTCGTTTAGCTATGTTAACGTGGCCGGAATGAAAATTGTTATCAGGAGTTTACGATGGATGCTCTGGATCTTTTATTGAATCGCCGCTCGGCTTCGCGCCTGGCGGAACCGGCGCCGGCGGGGGAAGTACGCCAAAATATCATCAACGCGGGCCTGCGTGCGCCCGATCACGGCGCGCTGCAGCCGTGGCGTTTCGTGATGATCGAAAATCAGGGTCTTGAGCGCTTCAGCCAGCTGCTGCAGGCGGCGGCGAAGCAGGATCAACTGGACGAAGCGGCGATCGAAAAGGCCACTAAGGCGCCGTTCCGCGCACCGCTGATCATTACCGTCATCGCGCACTGCACTGAAGAAACCAAGGTGCCGCGCTGGGAGCAGGTGGTTTCTGCCGGCTGCGCGGTACAGGCAATGCAAATGGCGGCGTTGGCGCAGGGCTTTAACGGCATCTGGCGTACCGGCGCCTGGACCGAGCATGCGCTGGTGCGTGAAGCCTTCGGCTGCCGCGAGCAGGACGAGATCGTCGGCTTCCTTTATCTGGGGACGCCGCAGCTGAAGGCCGCCACCAAGGTGACGCCGCCGGACAGCACGCCTTTCGTCAGCTATTTCTAAGTTTTTTCCAATGGGGCGCGGCGAAAATGCGCCAAACCCCGCAGAATTGCATGGTTTCTGAGCAGGCCGCTCGCTTATCGGCGGCCCGCTCTTATCAATCCCCTCGGCAAGCGCTACCCTATGTTATCTTGAGTGCCGTTACCGAAGGGAGTGGACTATGACATCGCCAGCGATCCGTTTAACCCAGTACAGCCATGGCGCTGGCTGCGGCTGCAAAATCTCACCGAAAGTTCTCGAAACCATCTTGCACAGCGAGCGGGAAAAGTTTGTCGATCCGCGCCTGCTGGTCGGCAATGAAACCCGCGACGACGCGGCGGTGTACGACATCGGCAACGGCGTCGGCATCATCAGCACCACCGACTTCTTCATGCCGATCGTCGACGATCCGTTCGATTTCGGCCGCATTGCGGCCGCCAACGCCATCAGCGACGTGTACGCCATGGGCGGTAAACCGATCATGGCGATCGCCATTCTCGGCTGGCCGATCGCCAAACTGCCGCCGGAAGTGGCGCAGCAGGTGATCGACGGTGGTCGTTTCGCCTGCCAGCAGGCGGGGATCGCGCTGGCCGGCGGCCATTCCATCGATGCGCCGGAACCTATTTTTGGCCTGGCGGTCACCGGCGTGGTCAATACCGAGCGGGTGAAGAAAAACAGCGCCGCGCAGGCCGGGGCGAAACTCTATCTGACCAAGCCGCTGGGCATCGGCGTGCTGACGACCGCCGAGAAGCAAAGCAAGCTGCGCCCTGAGCATCAGGGCCTGGCGACGGAAGTGATGTGCCGCCTGAACAAGCCGGGCGCCGACTTTGCCGAGGTGGCGGGCGTCACGGCGATGACCGATATCACCGGCTTTGGCCTGCTGGGCCACCTGAGCGAGGTGTGCCAGGGCTCCGGTCTGCAGGCGACGGTCTGGTTCGATTGGGTGCCGAAGCTGCCGGACGTCGAGGCGTATATTGCCGCAGGCTGTGTGCCGGGCGGCACCGGGCGCAACTTTGACAGCTATGGCCATCTGGTAGGCGAGATGAGCGATTTGCAGCGCCAGCTGCTGTGCGATCCGCAAACCTCCGGCGGCTTGCTGTTGGCGGTAATGCCTGAGTCGGAGGCGCAGGTGCTGGCGATTGCCGGGCAGCACGGTATCACGCTCAACGCCATCGGGGAGCTGCATGTGGCATCGGCCGGTAAGCCGCTGATCGAGGTCGTGTAGTGTCCAACATGCAAGGAAGGCCGGACAGCGACGATTACCCACGCATTTTCCTGCAGGACGTGCCGCTGATTGACGTGCGCGCGCCGATCGAGTTTCAACAGGGCGCCTTCGCCCAGGCGTTGAACCTGCCGCTGATGGTCGACAGCGAACGCCAGGCGGTCGGCACCTGCTATAAGCAGCATGGGCAGCAAGCGGCGATCGCGCTCGGCCACAGCCTGGTGAACGGCAAGCTGCGCGAACAGCGCACCGCCGCCTGGCTGGCGGCCTGCGCAGAGCGGCCCGAAGGCTATATTTACTGCTTCCGCGGCGGGCTGCGCTCGCAGCTGGTGCAGCAATGGCTGCATGAGGCCGGCGTGGATTACCCGCGTATCATTGGCGGTTATAAGGCACTGCGCCATTATCTGCTCGGTGTACTAACGCAAAGCGCGGCATTGCCGATGGCCCTCGTGGGCGGCAATACCGGCAGCGGCAAGACGCTGCTGGTCAACGAACTGGCCGACGGCGTCGATCTGGAAGGCGCAGCGCGCCATCGCGGTTCATCTTTTGGCCGAACGCTGGCGGGACAGAGCTCGCAGATAGATTTTGAGAATCGTCTGGCTGTGTTATTGCTGAAAAAACAGCATGGTGGCAGCCGCCGTTGGGTGCTGGAAGACGAAGGGCGGATCATCGGTAGCAACAATCTGCCGTTGCCGTTGTTCAACGGCATGCAACAGGCGCCGGTGGCGGTGATCGACGATCCGTTCGATATTCGCCTGGCACGCCTGCAGGCCGAATATATCGACGGTATGCGCGAACAGTTCGAACAGGCCTATGGCGTGGAAGAAGGCTGGCGGCAGTACGACGACTATTTGCATCACGGCCTGTTCGCCATCCGCCGCCGTTTGGGCCTGGAGCGCTTCCAGCAGCTGACGCAGCGGTTGGAGGCGGCGCTGCGGGCGCAGCGCCTCAGCGGCCAGGGCGACGCGCACCGCGAATGGTTGGCGCCCCTGTTGCAGCAGTACTACGATCCGATGTATTGCTATCAGTTGGAAAAGAAAGCCCAACGGATCGTCTTCCGTGGAAACTATGCAGAAGTAAGAGAATTCTTGATGACGTTCAGCCAGAAAAACGGTGATTAATGCGACTGTTCATAGCCGAGAAACCGAGTTTGGCGCGCGCCATTGCCGACGTCTTGCCCAAGCCGCATCGCCGCGGCGACGGCTATATCGCCTGTGGCAACAACGACGTGGTGACCTGGTGCGTCGGCCACCTGTTGGAGCAGGCTCAGCCTGACGCCTATGACAGCCGCTATGCGCGCTGGTCGTTGGCAGATCTGCCGATCATCCCCGAAAAATGGCGCTTGCAGCCGCGGCCTTCGGTCAGCAAACAGCTCAACGCCATTAAAAAGCTGCTGCTCGAAGCCGATGAAGTGGTTCACGCCGGTGACCCGGATCGCGAAGGGCAACTGCTGGTGGATGAGGTGCTGGACTACCTGGATTTGACGGCGGAGAAGCGCCAGAACGTGCGCCGCTGTCTGATCAACGATCTCAACCCGCAGGCGGTGGAGCGTGCGGTCGAGCGCCTGCGCGACAACCGGGACTTTATCCCGTTGTGCGTGTCCGCGCTGGCGCGTTCGCGCGCCGACTGGCTGTACGGCATCAATATGACCCGTGCCTATACGCTGCTGGGCCGCAACGCCGGTTACGACGGCGTGCTGTCGGTGGGCAGGGTGCAGACGCCGGTGCTCGGATTGGTGGTGCGTCGCGACGAAGAGATCGAAAACTTCGTGCCAAAAGACTTCTTTGAGGTCAAGGCACACATCGTCACGCCGAAAGAAGAACGCTTTGTGGCGCTATGGCAACCCAGCGACTCCTGCGAACCTTATCAGGATGAAGAAGGGCGTTTGCTGCACCGGCCGTTGGCGGAGCACGTGGTCAAGCGCATCGAGGGCCAGCCGGCCCTGGTCACGTCTTATAACGATAAACGGGAGTCAGATACCGCGCCGCTGCCGTTTTCGCTCTCCACGCTGCAAATCGAAGCGGCCCGGCGTTATAACCTCAGCGCCCAACAGGTGTTGGACGTTTGCCAGCGGCTGTACGAAACCCACAAATTGATTACCTATCCGCGTTCCGACTGTCGCTATCTGCCGGAAGAGCATTTTGCCGGCCGCCACGCGGTGCTGAACGCCATCAGTGTGCACCAGCCTGAACTGTACCCGCAGCCGGTGATCGACAGCGATCGCCGCAACCGCTGCTGGGACGATAAAAAGGTCGATGCGCACCATGCCATCATCCCCACCGCCCGCGCCGGCAAGATTAATCTGACGCAGGATGAACGGAACGTGTATGGGCTGGTGGCGCGCCAGTACCTGATGCAGTTTTGTCCGGATGCGGTGTTCCGCAAATGCGTGATCGAGCTGGATATCGCCGGCGGCAAATTCATCGCCAAGGCGCGTTTCCTGGCGGAGGCCGGTTGGCGTACGCTGCTGGGCAGCAAGGAACGCGACGAGGAAAATGAAGGCGCACCGTTGCCGGTGGTAGCTAAGGACGATGAGTTGCTGTGTGAGCGCGGTGAAGTGGTGGAGCGCCAGACGCAGCCCCCGCGGCCGTTTACTGACGCCAGCCTGTTGTCGGCCATGACCGGCATCGCGCGGTTCGTACAAGATAAAGCGTTAAAGAAAATCCTGCGAGCGACCGATGGTTTAGGAACGGAAGCGACGCGAGCGGGGATCATCGAATTGCTGTTCAAACGGGCGTTTCTGTACAAGAAGGGACGCTATATTCACTCCAGCGAAACCGGGCGCGCGTTGATTCACTCGCTGCCGGATCTAGCTGCGCGCCCTGATATGACGGCCAACTGGGAAGCCACGCTGACGCAAATCAGCGAGAAATCCTGCCGCTATCAGGATTTTATGCAGCCGTTGGTCGGCACGCTGCAAGAGCTGATTTATCAGGCCAAGCAGAGCCGGGCGAGCATGGCGTTTCGTGGATTGCCGCCGCCGCCTTCCAGCGGAGGCAAAAAACGCAGGAAAAGCGCCGGCAAGGCGCAGGAGAAGAGTGAATGAAGCGTGGACTCAGTGGGGTATTGGCTGCCGCTGCCTTGATGTTTTCCAGCCTGGCAGCCGCCAATCGCGGCGATGTGGACGTGGTGTTACCGGTTTCGCCGGAGATTTGGGGCACGGCCAAAAGCGGCGTCAACCCGCCGCCGGCGCAGCCCTGCAACCGCTGTTGCGTCTACCAGAATCAAAACTATTCCGAGGGCGCGGTGCTTAAAGTGGAAGGGGAAGTGCTGCAGTGCGTGCGTGAGCCTAACACCATCGGCACCAACCCCTTGATTTGGGTGCGATTGAAGAAGTGACGATGTAACCTATCGCCGCGCTTAGCGCGCATCGCCTTGCGCGGCGATATAGTCCGCCAGCAGTGGAACGTCGGCGGGCGCCAGGGCGTATTCCTGCGCCTGTTGCGGCGTGACCCAGACCAGGGCCGAGTGACAATGCAGCTGCAATTCACCGGAGAACTCCGCGACTCGCCAGGCGTGCAGCCGGATGATGCGTTCGCCTTGCTGCCACTGATTGCTGCCCACATAGTCGCCGATACGGACGCAGATCCCCAACTCCTCATCCAACTCACGCGCCAGCGCTTCTGGCTGGCTTTCGCCGGCTTCAACTTTGCCGCCGGGAAACTCCCACAGACCGGCTTGATCGCTGCCTGCGCCGCGCTGAGCCAGCAAAATGCGGCCATTTTGTTCCAGAATAGCGGCTACCACGTCGATAATTTTCATTGGCTTCACAGAGTAAAACCCCGGCGAGCGCCGGGGTGATGGGGTTACAGCGTAAATTCCGCCCAGACCGGCGCATGGTCGGAAGGTTTCTCCATACCGCGGGTTTGGTAATCGATGCCAGTGGCGACGCAGCGCGAAGCCAGCGGGGTGCTGGCCAGCAGCAGATCGATACGCAGGCCGCGGTTGTCGTCGAACCCTTTGGAACGGTAGTCGAACCACGAGAATTCGTCGTTGCGCCCCGGGTTGGCGTGGCGATAGGTGTCCACCAGGCCCCAGTTCAGCAGGCGGTCCATCCATTCGCGCTCTTCCGGCAGGAAGGAACACTTGCCGGTGCGCAGCCAGCGTTTACGGCTGTCTTCGCCGATGCCAATGTCATAATCGCTCGGGCTGATGTTCATGTCCCCCATGATCAACACTGGGGATTCTGCCGACAGTTGTTGCTCCAGGTAGTTTTGCAGATCCTGATAAAAGCGCGTTTTAGCCGGGAATTTGATCGGATGGTCGCGGCTTTCACCTTGTGGGAAGTAGCCGTTGATCACCGTCAGCGTGCCCTGTGGCGTAGCCAGATCGGCCATGATGATGCGACGCTGCGCGTCTTCTTCATCGGTCGGGAAACCGCGGCGCACGGCCAGAGGCTCCGCTTTGGTCAGCAGCGCAACGCCGTAATGGCCTTTTTGCCCGTGATAGAACACGTGATAGCCGTGCTGGCTGACTTCTTCCAGCGGGAACATGTCGTCGTGAACTTTAGTTTCCTGCAGACCGATCACGTCGGGCTGGTGCTGTTCGATAATTGCCGCCAGCTGATGCGGACGCGCGCGCAGTCCATTGATATTAAAAGAGACAAACTTCATGAGCGGTGCCGTTTTCACGAGAAAAATGTGCTGTGATAGTAGCAGAGTTTGGCGGGGAATGTAACGCAGACAGCGGAGGGACCGCTGACTGCGCAGCGGGTTTATTTCGCCCAGCGGTCGTAATTTTTAGGTTGATAGTCGTCAAACTGTTGCAGCAGCGTTTGTGCCGATTCACTGATGTGCAGGGTACCGAGATAGTCGTGGCGCATAAAGCCCTGATCGGCGACGTGCTCGAGGAACTGGCTCAGCGGGCGGTAGAATCCGTTGACGTTCAGCAGGCCGACCGGTTTGTTGTGATAGCCGATCTGCCCCCAGGTCCAGATTTCAAACAGCTCTTCCAGCGTGCCGATGCCGCCGGGCAGGGCGATAAAACTGTCCGCCAGCGTCGCCATACGGGCTTTACGCGTATGCATGTCTGGCACCACTTCCAATTCAGTCAGGCCGCGATGCGCCGTTTCCGCTTCAACCAGGCGCTCGGGGATAATGCCGACAGCTTCACCGCCCGCTGCCAACACCGCGTCCGCCACGATCCCCATCAATCCTTTTTTGCCGCCGCCGTAGATTAAACGGCGCCCCTGTGCGGCCAGCAGCTGCCCCAGTTGACGAGCCTGCTCGGCATAAGCGGGATTGACGCCTTCGCTGGCGCCACAAAAAACGCAAATATTGTTTCGCATCCACCTGTTCCTTACTGCACTAAAGAAGCCAGTGGTATAGCGAATTGTCGGCCGGAGTTCAAGTTACGGCTGGGAGTGAGGAAATAAAACATCGAGGTGAAAGCGGGGAATAAGGGGAGATAAATTGAGTTTTATTGATACGAGAGCATTAGGGATGCGATGTGTTTTAAGGATGTACTTTAAGTCGGTTTGGGATTTTCTATAAAGAGAGGGTGGTGGGGGAAGGATGATTCGTCGCTGTGCGACTCACCCAGCGGGCCGCGCTGAAGCGCGTGGTCTCACTGCGTGAGACTCGAACCTTGTCGAAGCTTCTCATCCTCCCCAGTGCGGAGCAATATGGATGCGATGTACTTTAAGTCGGTTTGGGATTTTCTATAAAGAGAGGGTGGTGGGGGAAGGATGATTCGTCGCTGTGCGACTCACCCTGCGGGCCGCGCTGAAGCGCGTTGTCTCACTGCGTGAGACTCGAACCTTGTCGAAGCTTCTCATCCTCCCCAGTGCGGAGCAATATGGATGCGATGTGCTTTAAGTCGGTTTGGGATTTTCTATAAAGAGATGGTGGTGGGGGAAGGATTCGAACCTTCGAAGTCTGTGACGGCAGATTTACAGTCTGCTCCCTTTGGCCGCTCGGGAACCCCACCATGGTATTCATGGATTTACTGATTTTTTAAGGAATGGGCTAAATTCCTGTTGTGTGCTTCTAAGGATTACCGCGCTAAAGCGCGTTGTCTCGCTGCGCTCGGCTCGAACCTTGTCAAAGCTTCTCATCCTCCCCTCGGCGTTAAATGATATTTCAGCTTTCGCTTCAAGTTCATCAACAAAGAGAAGATGGTGGTGGGGGAAGGATTCGAACCTTCGAAGTCAGTGACGGCAGATTTACAGTCTGCTCCCTTTGGCCGCTCGGGAACCCCACCATATATATGGCTATTTAACTGGCCTTGCTTGCGAGAGCGCTGTCTCGGTAAGCGGGGCGCATCATACCAAATGAAGCGGATGTGTAAAGCATTGAAATGAAGAAAATGAATCGTTTGCCGTTTTTTTATTCTTGGCGGTGCATCCCTGAACGAAATGCACCGATTTATTGAGCGATTACAGAATAACGGTGCGGTTGCCGTAGACGAAGACGCGCTGCGCCAGCACCTGATACAGCGCGCGGCTGAGCACATTTTTCTCCACGTCGCGGCCGGCGCGCATCATATCCTCGGCGGAATAGGTGTGATCGACATGGATCACGTCCTGCATGATGATCGGGCCTTCGTCGAGATTGTCGTTAACGTAGTGGGCGGTGGCGCCGATGATTTTTACCCCGCGCTCGTAGGCCTGGTGATAAGGGCGCGCGCCGATAAACGCCGGCAGGAACGAATGGTGAATGTTGATCACCTGATTCGGATAATGTTGCACGAAGGCCGGGGTCAGCACGCGCATATATTTGGCCAGCACTACGTAATCCGGCTGATATTGATCGATCTTGGCCGTCATTTCGCGGTCATGCTGTTCACGCGTCAAGCCTTCGTGGCTCACCAGATGGAAAGGAATATCGAAACGCTCCACCAGCGATTGCAGCGTGTCGTGGTTGCCGATCACGGCGGCGATTTCAACGTCGAGGCCGCCATAGGCGCTTTTCATCAACAGATCGCCCAGGCAGTGGGCCTCTTTGGTGACCAGCACCACGATGCGACGGCGCCCGGTGCTGTGCAGCTCACGCAACGAACCTTCCGGCAGCGCGCTGTCCAGATCGGCCAGCAGCGTGTTGTCGTTGAAAATGCCTTCCAGCTCGGTGCGCATGAAGAAACGCCCGGTGCGGTGATCGACGAACTCATTATTCTGAACGATATTGAGTTCGTGCTTGTAACAGATGTTGGTGATCTTGGCGATCAGCCCTTTGGCGTCCGGGCAGATGGTGCGTAACACTTTTCGTTGTACATTTTGGTGTGGCATGGGTTTGAGGATCCTGTCTGATACTGAACGGCCTGTCTTCGCAGGCGTAAACGTGAAGCGCCGGCCGGCTAGCGCCCGCAGCACTTCTTGTATTTTTTCCCTGAGCCACAGGGACAAATCGCATTTCTGCCGGGCTGGGGTTTGGTGCCGTCGATATAATACCAACGTTGATCGCGACGAAGGAAGCGCGAGCGCTCATGCATCGCCTGCGGTTCGCCGCTTTCGCCATCGATAAAGCGGGCGATGAATTCGACGAAGCCTTCATCCGGCTCATGACCGGCTTTCTCTTCCACGATCGTCAGGCCCAGCCATTCGGTATTTTTAAAGCTGTCGACGATTGCATTGCGCCACGCTTCGGCGCCGCAGTCGGGGTGCCAGGTGGCGATCAGATAGTCGACGTTATGATTTACGTAGGCGGTGAAGCGTGAACGCATCAGCTGGCCGGGCGTCGGCGCCGGCTGATTGCCGCTGATAAAGGGGGCGCAGCACGCGTTATACGCCAGTCCGCTGCCGCATGGGCATGATTCGGGCAAAATAACTCCTGAGAACACGAGGCAGAAAATGAATTTAGCGCATATGTTACCTAACAATATTCGTCAGTGACAATCTACCCTGAAAGCAGTGAATACCTTTCACCGAGAGGATGGCGCTATGCGGCAAATCAAGATCGGACTGGCGCTGGGGGCGGGATCGGCCAAAGGCTGGGCGCACATCGGCGTGATCAATGCGTTAAAGAAACTGGGAATTGAGGTCGATATCGTTGCTGGCTGCTCTGTCGGCGCGTTGGTGGGCGCGGCGTTCGCCAGCCATCGCCTGCCGGCGATGGAGCAGTGGGTGCGGTCGTTCAGCTATTGGGACGTGATTCGTCTGATGGATTTTTCCTGGCAGCGCGGTGGCCTGTTGCGCGGAGAACGGGTGTTTAACGCTGTCGGACAGCTGTTGAAGATCAATGATATCGCCGAGTGCGCGTTGAAGTTCGGCGCCGTGACGACCAATCTCAGCACCGGGCGCGAGCTGTGGCTGACCGAAGGCGATATTCATCAGGCGATACGCGCTTCCTGCAGCATGCCTGGCCTGTTGGCGCCGGTATGGGCCGACGGCTATTGGCTGGTGGATGGCGCGGTGGTCAATCCGGTGCCGGTGTCGCTCTGCCGCGCTATGGGCGCCGATATCGTCATCGCGGTCGATCTGCAGCATGACGCGCACCTGATGCAGCAGGATCTGTTCTCGATACGCATTGAGGAAGAAAACCCGGACGATGCGCCTGCCGCCACCTGGCGCGGGCGTTTGCGGGAGCGCATCGGCAGAATGCGGCAGCGCAAACCGGCGACGGCGCCGACGGCGATGGAGATCATGGGTACCTCGATTCAAATGCTGGAAAATCGCCTGAAGCGCAACCGCATGGCGAGCGATCCGCCGGATGTGTTGATCCAACCTTTTTGCCCGCAAATCTCGACGCTGGATTTCCACCGTGCCGATGAAGCGATCGAGGCAGGGTTACTGGCGGTGGAAAAACAACTGGATCGGTTGTTGCCGTTGATAAAAAATAGATAATTCTCGGTTCTCGGTTGGCAATGCGTGGTCAGTCTGTTTCAGACGAGCATAAGTGACCTTTTTGAGCCACTATTACACTATGGAAAGGGACGAGGCTCGGCTGATGGCATTACCACTTACTCACAAGCGCATCTTGATCGTTGAGGACGAACAGGTTTTTCGTTCAGTGCTGGTCGGTTATTTGGCCTCGCTGGGTGCTGAAACCGGCGAGGCGACCAACGGTTTACAGGCGTTGAGTGCCGTCGACGACTTCAAGCCGGATCTCATCCTGTGCGATCTCGCGATGCCGGAAATGGGCGGTATCGAATTCGTTGAACACCTGCGTTTGCAGGGGATACAGATCCCGGTGCTGGTGATCTCGGCCACCGACAAAATGGCTGACATCGCCAAGGTGTTGCGCTTGGGCGTGCAGGATGTGCTGCTCAAGCCGCTGACCGATCTCAATCGCCTGCGTGAAGCGGTGCTGGCGTGCTTATACCCCAATATGTTCACCTCCCAGGCGATTGAAGAGGTTGAGCTGTTTCAGGATTGGGATGCGCTGAGCAAAAACCCTTCCGAAGCCGTCAAACTGCTTAAACAACTGCAACCGCCGGTACAGCAGACCATTGCGCATTGCCGGATCAACTATCGGCAGTTAACCACCGGTGAAAATCCCGGCCTGGTGCTGGATATTGCCGCGTTGTCAGAAAAAGACCTGGCATTCTATTGCCTGGACGTCACGCGCGCCGGCGATAATGGCGTATTGGCGGCATTGCTGTTGCGCGCATTATTTAATGGCTTGCTGCAAGACCATCTGGCTAATCAACAGCATCGCCTGCCGCAAATGTCGGCATTGTTAAAGCAGGTTAATCAATTATTGCGGCAGGGGAAATTAGACGGCCAATTCCCGCTGCTGTTGGGATATTATCATGCTGAAAATAAGAACCTGATTCTGGTTTCCGCCGGGCTGCATGCCAACGTCAATACCGGTGACAATCAAATCCAGCTGAGCAACGGCGTGCCACTGGGGACGCTGGGGGCTACCTACATGAATCAGATCAGCCAGCGCTGTACCGCCTGGCAGTGTCAGGTATGGGGTAGCGGTGGCCGCTTGCGACTGATGCTCAGCGCTGAATAACAGGCAGCGATCGGCGAGATCTTAAGCTATTCACTTATCTGCAATTAAACCGTTTATTTATTCTCCGGATTATCCGAACGGGTAATAGTCCTAAATGTTTTCTATTTGTGTTCCGGCTAATGCTCGGCGCGTATAAGCTGGTATACTCCGAAGGTTTTTTTATATCGAGCCCAAGCTCATAAAATGAGCGCTTTAGCTTTAAGAGAGGAAATAATGCCTGCTGTAAATCGCAAAGTCAGAAAAGCCGTGATCCCGGTTGCAGGCTTGGGTACGCGGATGTTGCCGGCCACCAAAGCCATTCCGAAAGAAATGCTGCCGCTGGTTGATAAACCGCTGATCCAATACGTCGTCAATGAGTGCATTGCGGCGGGGATTAACGAGATTGTGCTGGTCACTCACTCCTCCAAGAACTCGATCGAAAACCATTTTGATACCAGTTTCGAACTCGAAGCGATGCTGGAAAAACGCGTCAAGCGCCAATTGCTGGATGAAGTGCAGTCGATCTGCCCGAAAGGCGTTACCGTGATGCAAGTCCGCCAGGGTAATGCCAAAGGCCTGGGGCACGCTATCATGTGTGCCTACCCGATGGTGGGCGACGAGCCGGTCGCGGTGGTGCTTCCGGACGTGATCCTCGACGAATACAGCGCCGATCCGAAAAAAGACAACCTCCACGACATGTTGCAGCGCTTCGAAGCCACCGGCGTCAGCCAGATCATGGTTGAACCCGTGCCACATAAAGATGTCGGAAACTACGGCGTAGCCGACTGTAAGGGCGTTGCTTTGCAACCCGGCGAAAGCGCGCCGATGGTCAGCGTGGTCGAGAAACCGTCGCCGGATAAAGCCCCTTCCAACCTGGCGATTGTCGGTCGTTACGTGTTGTCCGCCGATATTTGGCCGCTATTGGCCAAAACGCCTCCTGGCGCCGGCGATGAAATTCAGCTGACTGACAGCATCGAAATGCTGATGCAGCAGGAAACGGTGGAAGCGTATCACCTGAAAGGCGTGAGCCATGACTGCGGTAACAAACTGGGGTACATGCAGGCTTTTGTGGAGTACAGCATGCGTCATGCCAGCTTGGGCAAAGAATTTTCTCAGTGGCTGCAACAGGTTGTTGCCGCTGACAAGAAGTAATTTGATCTTTCGTCTTAATTTGAAAAACTAGGATTTTCACATGAAAGTAACAGTTTTTGGTATTGGTTATGTGGGGCTGGTACAGGCCGCCGTGCTGGCTGAAGTTGGCCATGACGTTATGTGCATTGATGTTGATGAGCGAAAAGTCGAAAACCTGAAAAAAGGGAATATCCCGATTTTTGAACCGGGCCTGACGCCGCTGGTACAGCAAAACTATGAGGCTGGGCGCCTGCATTTCACCACCGATGCCAAAGCGGGTGTGGCGCACGGGAATATCCAGTTTATCGCCGTCGGCACGCCGCCGGATGAGGACGGTTCCGCCGATCTTAAATATGTCACCGCGGTGGCGCGCACCATCGCTGAGCACATGACCGATCGCAAAGTGGTGATCGACAAATCTACTGTGCCGGTCGGTACGGCTGACAAGGTGCGTCAGGTGATGGCGGAAACGCTGGCGAAACGCGGCAGCAACGTGGCGTTCGACGTGGTGTCCAACCCGGAATTCCTGAAGGAGGGCGCTGCGGTGGCTGACTGCATGCGCCCCGAGCGCATCGTGATCGGTACCGATAATAAAGAGGTAATCGAACCGATTCGCGAACTGTACGAGCCGTTTAACCGCAATCACGATCGTATGATCATGATGGATATCCGCAGCGCGGAGCTGACCAAATATGCCGCCAACTGCATGCTGGCGACCAAAATCAGCTTTATGAACGAAATGTCCAACCTGGCGGAAATGCTGGGCGCGGACATCGAGAAAGTGCGCCAGGGCATCGGTTCCGATTCACGTATCGGTTATCACTTCATCTATCCTGGCTGCGGCTACGGTGGTTCTTGCTTCCCGAAAGATGTCCAGGCCTTGATCCGCACGGCGGAGCAGATCGGTTACCAACCGAAGCTGTTGCAGGCGGTAGAGCAGGTCAACTATCAACAGAAAGACAAGCTGAGCAGCTTTATCAAAGACTATTTCGGCAGCGATTTGAAGGGCAAAACCTTCGCGCTGTGGGGGCTGGCGTTTAAGCCGAATACCGATGACATGCGTGAAGCGTCCAGCCGCGTGCTGATGGAACATCTGTGGGCTGCCGGCGCCACCGTTCAAGCCTACGATCCGGAAGCGATGAACGAAGTTCAGCGCATCTATGGCCAGCGTGACGATCTGAAGCTGATGGGGACCAAAGAGGCTGCGTTGCATGGCGCCGATGCTCTGGTGATCTGCACCGAATGGCAGAATTTCCGCGCGCCGGACTTCGACGTGATCAAGAGTGCGTTGAAACAGCCGGTGATCTTCGATGGACGTAACCTGTACGATCCGGAGCGTTTGGCGAATCGTGGCTTTACCTACTATGCGATTGGCCGCGGTGCCTCGATTAAACCGGTTATTTAAGGAGTGGGCATGAAATTCCTGGTTACAGGCGCCGCAGGGTTTATTGGTTATCACGTTGCAGAGCGTTTGTTGACCGCCGGGCATCAGGTTGTCGGCATCGATAACCTGAATGACTATTATGACGTGGGCCTGAAAATGGCCCGTCTGGACAGGCTGGCGGATAAGCCGGGATTCCGCTTCATCAAGCTGGATTTGGCCGATCGTGAAGGTATGGCGGCATTGTTCGCCGAGCATCAGTTCCAACGAGTCATTCATTTGGGTGCACAAGCCGGCGTGCGATATTCGCTGGTTAACCCGTTGGCTTATGCGGACGCCAATCTGATCGGCCATTTGAACGTTCTGGAAGGCTGCCGTCATAATAAGGTCGAGCATTTACTTTACGCTTCCTCCAGCTCTGTTTATGGCCTCAATCGTAAGCTGCCGTTTGCTACCGAAGATTCTGTCGACCACCCTGTGTCACTGTATGCGGCCACCAAAAAAGCCAATGAGCTGATGTCACACAGCTATTCGCATTTATACGGTCTCCCGACGACGGGGCTACGCTTCTTTACCGTATATGGTCCTTGGGGGCGTCCGGATATGGCGCTGTTCAAGTTTACCAAGGCCATATTGGCGGGGGAGAGTATCGATGTATATAACCACGGTGAAATGCACCGCGACTTTACTTACATCGATGATATCACCGAGGCGATTGTGCGGCTGCAGGCGGTTATTCCGCAGGCTGATCCGTCATGGACCGTTGAACAGGGATCGCCGGCGACCAGTTCCGCGCCGTATCATGTTTATAATATCGGCAATAACACCCCCGTTAAACTGATGGAATATATCACGGCGTTGGAGCAGGCTTTGGGGGTAACTGCCCGCAAGAATATGCTGCCGATGCAACCTGGCGACGTGATGGATACCAGCGCGGATACCGCAGAGCTTTATCGTGACATTGGTTTTAAGCCGGAAACCAGCGTTGAAGAGGGTGTGAAGCGCTTTGTTGATTGGTATAAGGCATTCTACCGGGTTCAATAATTGAACGAGGTATATGCGATAAAGGGGCCTTAGGGCCCTTTTTTTCGCTGGAACTTCATGCAAGGAGGAAAATGCGAATTAGGATATTTACTAAAAGGAAAGGGATGAGGCGGAGCACGGCTATAAGCTTTAAAATGAAAAGGCCCCCCGTAGGGAGCCTTTCAGATACGGGCTGAATCGCTATTACAGCAGGAAATCATCCAGAGATTTACCTTGCTCTTCGATAGCTTTCTTAATCACCGCAGGAGTACGGCCTTGGCCGGTCCAGGTTTTCAGCTCGCCGTTTTCGTCTTTATATTGGTATTTAGCAGGACGTGCTGCACGTTTTGCTTTACCGGCAGCCTTGTTGGCAGCCATGGTTTGCAGCAGTTCATTCGGATCGATACCGTCAGCAATCAGCATTTCGCGGTATTGCTGCAGTTTACGGGTGCGTTCTTCGATTTCTGCTTGAGCCTGGCTGTCTTCTTCGCGACGTTCGTTCACAACAACTTCCAGTTTCTCGAGCATTTCTTCCAGCGTTTCCAGTGTGCATTCTCTTGCCTGGGCGCGCAGAGTACGGATGTTGTTCAAAATCTTTAATGCTTCGCTCATTGTCCTAGTCTCAAATTATATTGGTGGGGGGCGTCTCGATAATAATAGAGTGCTATTTTCTTTTCTGCAATAGCCAAATTGACTTGAATACTCAAATTTACCTTTTAAAAAACCGTTAATCGGATCTGTCCGACTAATATAGGAAGGGCTGTTAACTATTACCCTCGCTGCACTTAAGTCAAAATTTCAGCAGGCATGCTTTAAAAGGCGCGCGTCGCAAGGCTTTCATCGATAAGTTATCGACGTAATTTATATCAATATTACAATGGGTTCTGTGGGCTTAATCACGTCATGGCAAGGCAGACATTGTAAACAATAGGGGTATATAGGTAAAGATTGCGTCAGTAAACGTCGGGGACAGCGAAGGTGATTAAATGCCCTGTGTTGGCCCCGTGTATAATAGACTAGCGCACCGCTGCGGCTGCGGCACCTGCCGCGGTGAAAGGGTGACTATGCATTAATGGGCAAATGATCGCGGTTAACCATTAGCAAGAATTAATAGTGATGACAGGCATACATTATCCTGTAAATAGCTGTAAAAAGAACGGGCCGACAGAACGATATGTTTCGCTTGAAAGCGCATTATTACCGCGAACGCAATATTCGTTCGCTTTGGGCTGAGCCGGGGGGCGGCTTATGGTACACTTGCCGTCCTAATCAACATTTGAATATTTCTTATACCATCGGAGTTGCGGGGCCATGGCTCAACTTTATTTTTATTACTCTGCGATGAATGCCGGCAAGTCCACCGCGTTGCTACAGTCTTCATATAACTATCAAGAACGTGGTATGCGCACGCTGGTGTTCACCGCGGAGATCGATCACCGTTTTGGCGTGGGTAAAGTCAGCTCGCGCATCGGTTTATCCTCGCAGGCCCAGCTCTATAACAACGACTCGATGCTATACGCCATGATTCAGCAAGAGCATCAACAGCAGCCGGTGCATTGTGTGCTGCTGGATGAAAGCCAGTTCCTGACCAAGGCGCAGGTTGAGCAATTGTGCGATGTGGTGGACCAACTGGACATTCCCGTATTGTGCTACGGCCTGCGTACCGATTTTCTCGGTGAGTTGTTCATCGGCAGCCAATATTTGCTGGCCTGGGCCGATAAGCTGGTGGAATTGAAAACCATCTGTCACTGTGGGCGCAAAGCCAATATGGTGTTGCGGTTGGACGAGAATGGCAAAGCGATGCATGCCGGTGAGCAGGTGGTGATTGGCGGTAACGAGAGCTATGTCTCTGTCTGCCGCAAACATTATAAAGAGGCGATTCACTCCCTGGAGTAGGGGAGAAAACGCCGCCAAAGCCCGCTGGGGCGTTTTGGCGGCATGAGTCGAAATGCAGCGCCGCAGGCGCAATAAAAAACCCGCCGTTTGGCGGGTTTTTTTATCGGTTCACGGAACCGTTATTTCTTGGGCTTCTTTACCGCGGCTTTGGCGGCAGCCGGAGCCGCCGCTTCCTCTTCGACCGCTTCGCTGAATTCGCGGCCGTAGAAGGTATCCAGCATGATTTGCTTCAGCTCGGCAATCAGCGGATAGCGCGGGTTGGCGCCGGTGCATTGGTCGTCGAACGCGTCTTCCGACAGCTTGTCGACTTTCGCCAGGAAGTCCGCTTCCTGCACACCCGCCTCACGGATGGAGGTTGGGATGCCCAACTCGGTTTTCAGCTCGTCCAGCCAGGCCAGCAGTTTCTCAATCTTCTGCGCAGTGCGGTCGCCCGGTGCGCTCAGGCCGAGGTGGTCGGCGATTTCAGCGTAGCGGCGGCGCGCCTGAGGGCGGTCGTACTGGCTGAAGGCCGTCTGCTTGGTCGGATTGTCGTTCGCGTTGTAGCGAATGACGTTGGAAATCAGCATCGCGTTGGCCAGGCCATGCGGAATGTGGAACTCCGAACCCAGCTTGTGCGCCATGGAGTGACAAACCCCGAGGAAGGCGTTGGCGAAAGCGATACCGGCAATGGTGGCGGCGTTGTGCACGCGTTCGCGGGCAACCGGATTTTTCGCGCCTTCTTTATAGCTGGCCGGCAGATACTCTTTCAACAGTTTCAGCGCCTGCAGCGCCTGGCCGTCGGAGTATTCGTTCGCCAGCACCGAGACGTAGGCTTCCAGCGCGTGGGTGACCGCATCCAGACCGCCGAAGGCGCACAGGGATTTCGGCATGTTCATCACCAGGTTGGCATCAACAATTGCCATGTCCGGGGTCAGCGCATAGTCGGCCAGCGGGTATTTCTGTCCGGTGGTGTCGTCGGTTACGACGGCAAACGGCGTGACTTCCGAACCGGTGCCTGACGTGGTGGTGATGGCGATCATTTTCGCTTTCACGCCCATTTTCGGGAACTTGTAGATACGCTTGCGGATGTCCATGAAGCGCAGCGCCAGATCCTCGAAGTGGGTTTCAGGATGTTCGTACAGCACCCACATGATTTTCGCGGCGTCCATCGGCGAGCCGCCGCCCAGCGCGATGATGACGTCCGGTTTGAAGGAGTTCATCTGCTCTGCGCCCTTGCGCACGATGCTCAGCGTCGGGTCGGCTTCCACTTCGAAGAACACTTCGGTTTCGATGCCGTGAGACTTCAGAACCTTGGTGATCTGGTCGGCATAGCCGTTGTTGAACAGGAAACGGTCGGTCACGATGAAGGCGCGTTTCGCCCCGTCGGTCGCCACTTCTTCCAGCGCGATAGGCAGCGAGCCCCGGCGGAAGTAGATCGATTTCGGAAGTTTATGCCACAACATGTTTTCTGCTCGCTTCGCTACAGTTTTCTTGTTGATCAGGTGTTTAGGTCCGACGTTTTCAGAGATGGAGTTACCACCCCAGGAGCCGCAACCCAGCGTCAGCGAAGGCGCGAGTTTGAAGTTATACAGGTCGCCGATACCGCCCTGAGACGCCGGGGTGTTGATCAGGATGCGAGCCGTTTTCATTTTATCGCCGAAGTAGGCGATGCGAGCCGTTTGGTTGTCCTGGTCGGTATACAGGCAGGAGGTGTGGCCGATACCGCCCATGGCGACCAGTTTTTCAGCTTTGGCGACGGCGTCTTCGAAGTCTTTGGCACGGTACATCGCCAGGGTAGGCGACAGTTTTTCATGGGCGAAAGGTTCGGACTCGTCGACCAGCTTCACTTCGCCGATCAGCACTTTGGTGTTGGCCGGCACTTTGATGCCTGCCATCTCGGCGATTTTCGGTGCGGATTGGCCGACGATGGCCGCGTTCAGGCCGCCGTTTTTCAGGATGATGTCCTGAACCGCTTTCAGTTCTTTACCCTGCAGCAGATAGCCGCCGTGGGAAGCGAAGCGTTCGCGTACCGCATCATAAATAGAGTCGACGACGATAACCGACTGTTCGGAAGCGCAGATAACGCCGCTGTCGAAGGTTTTGGACATCAGGATAGAGGCGACCACGCGCTTGATGTCTGCGGTTTCGTCTACCACCACTGGCGTATTACCGGCACCGACGCCGATGGCCGGCTTGCCGGAGCTGTAGGCAGCCTTCACCATGCCCGGGCCACCGGTGGCCAGGATCAGGTTGATGTCCGGGTGGTGCATCAGCTGGTTGGACAGCTCGACGGTCGGTTGGTCGATCCAACCGATGATGTCTTTCGGCGCGCCGGCGGCGATAGCGGCCTGCAGCACGATATCGGCGGCTTTATTGGTGGCATTCTTCGCACGCGGGTGCGGCGAGAAGATGATGCCGTTACGGGTTTTCAGGCTGATCAGCGCTTTGAAGATCGCGGTAGAAGTTGGGTTGGTGGTAGGAACGATACCGCAAATCAGGCCGATAGGTTCGGCGATGGTGATGGTACCGAAGGTGTCATCTTCAGACAGGATGCCACAGGTTTTTTCATCTTTATAGGCGTTGTAGATGTACTCGGAAGCGAAGTGGTTTTTGATCACTTTGTCTTCGATGATACCCATTCCGGATTCTTCCACGGCCATTTTGGCCAACGGGATACGGGCATCAGCAGCGGCGAGGGCGGCAGCGCGGAAGATTTTATCCACCTGCTCTTGAGTGAAGTTGGCATATTCGCGCTGGGCTTTTTTGACACGTGCGACAAGCTCGTTCAGTTCAGCGACATTCGTTACAGCCATAATGCTCTCCTGATAATGTTAAACTCTTTCAGTAAATAAGCCGTGCGAGCCACTAGTATAGTCGTAACGGGGATAAACGGTGATTCGAATACCGGGGCTTTCCCGCGTTATTTCTGCGCATGCTGCTGATTTGCTTAAAGAGCTTCACCCTACGCCAACCGGAGGGGCAGGCAGTGAGGAGAAAGGAACCGGCGATGCTGCTGCCGATTTTGTTCTACTCCCTGACTACGACTAAGAGCTTACCTACTGTTGGGTAGTTGATTTGTGATCTAAATCATGAAAACTGCAAGCTGACACCTTTCAGCTCGCTGGTGTTGGGAATCATTCTCGATAACTGTGAGCAAAGACTCTTTTTTCAACATAAAAAATCAAAAGGCCACACATCACTTTAACAAAGGACATTTGTTTTGTTGCATAACCTGCTGACAGTCAAAAATGCTGCTCTGGCCGGATGGATTACCCGCGGCAATTCCATTACATTAGCGCGCATAGGCAGCACACCTTTTATAGCACTTAACGCGGAGCCATCTGTGGGCCAATCTCTGTTGGATCTTTCCGGCTTTATCAAGTTCTTTGTCGGTCTGTTTGCGCTGGTCAACCCGGTGGGCATCTTGCCGGTGTTTATCAGCATGACCAGCTACCAGGCGGAAGCGGGGCGCAACAAAACCAACCTGACCGCCAACCTGTCGGTCGCCATCATTCTGTGGACGTCGCTATTTCTGGGCGAAGGGATCTTGCGGATGTTCGGCATCTCTATCGATTCGTTCCGCATCGCCGGCGGTATTTTGGTGGTGACCATCGCCATGTCGATGATCAGCGGCAAGCTGGGGGAAGACAAACAGAACAAACAGGAGAAATCGGAGAGCGCGATCCGCGAAAGCATCGGCGTGGTGCCGTTAGCGCTGCCGCTGATGGCGGGGCCGGGGGCGATCAGTTCTACCATCGTGTGGAGTTCACGTTATCACAACTGGCAAAGCCTGCTCGGCTTTACGGTGGCTATCGCCTTGTTCGCCTTTTGCTGCTGGCTGTTGTTCCGCGCCGCGCCGCTGTTGGTGCGTTTGCTTGGGCAGACCGGCATCAACGTGATCACCCGAATCATGGGCCTGTTGCTGATGGCGCTCGGGATCGAGTTTATCGTTACCGGCATTAAGGCGATATTCCCCGGCCTGTTGTAATACTCTTTGTTTAGCCGCGCACCTTTCGCGTTAGCGCGGCTAAAATTAATTTTAAAGTTTAAATTATTTATTGGTTCGCATTATTATAGTGCAGAGGATGAATAAAATTTATGCGGTTGCACTCTTATGTTGCATAAATCTCATGTTGCTGTGCAAAAAAAACGCTAAGCGTTATTTCAATCACTTTTCCTCCCCCATTTCCGCGCATTTTGTCCCCGTTCAACGGTAAAGCTGTTGTTAAATTAATCACATCATTCTGTGGGGCTTGTCTCACTTTCATCCAGGTGTTATTAGTGATTAACCGACTATAGGCAGGTGTTTGTTCTTTGAATGGCTGGATTGTTAACTGAATGTTTCTTTGTGCGGCGATGAGATTGCGCCGAGGGTTTCAAACGAAATGATTTCTGTTTTTTTATCTTTAAAATCAAAGTGATGATTTTGCTTTTCTGTGGCCCCGACCTCGGGGGACGGATCGGGCTTCGTGCGATAAAAGAGAATTGCTTAACATTTTCGTAAAATTTATTGGCTATGGAATTTGGCTTCTGCTAATTTCCGAGCAACTTTCCCGTGGTCAATTAACTGAAATGCGCCATAAAAACGGGAATGATTTTTGCTGGTATCCGTTTATTTAGAATTCTTATAAACACTTCACAAACTTCGATAAGCGGTGCTTGTCGGTGAAAAGGAGCCTCGATTATGCAGCAAACCCTGAAGCGTACTTCTTTGACCTTGTTGATTAGCGGCGCGTTGGGCGCCGGCGCCGTAAATAGCAGTTTGGCGGCAGAGGTTCCGGCCGGCGTCCAATTGGCGCAGCAGCAAAATATTGTGATCAACAACGGCAGTGAAGTGGCTTCATTGGATCCGCATAAGGTCGAGGGCGTACCGGAAAGCAATATCATTCTTAACCTGCTGGAAGGGCTGGTGAGTACCGACGCCAACGGGCATGTGGTGCCGGCGGCGGCGGCGAGCTGGGAAAACCAGAATTATCAGCAATGGACCTTCCACCTGCGTCCCGGCGCGGTGTGGAGCGACGGCAGCCCTGTGACCGCGCAAGATTTCGTCTACAGCTGGCAGCGTCTGGCCGATCCGAAAATCGCCTCGCCCTATGCCAGCTACCTGCAATACACCAAAGTTGAAAATATCGACGACATCCTGACCGGTAAGAAGCCTCCGCAGACCCTCGGCGTCAAGGCGCTGGACGACCAGACGCTGCAGGTGACGCTGAGCGAGCCGGTGCCGTATTTCATCAGCATGCTGAGCCACACGTCGCTCAAACCGGTCAAACGGGCGGTGGTGGAGAAATTCGGCGACAAATGGACGCTGCCCGCCAACTACGTCGGCAACGGCGCTTACCGCCTGAAAGAGTGGGTGGTGAACGAGCGCATCGTGCTGGAGCGCAGCCCAAGCTATTGGAACAACAAGCAGACGGTGATCAATCAGGCGACCTTCCTGCCGATTACCTCGGAAGTCAGCGACGTTAACCGCTTCCGCAGCGGCGAGATCGACATCACCAACAGCGCCATTCCGCCGTATCTGTACGTCAAGATGAAGCGTGAAATGCCTGAACAGCTGCACGTGAACCCTTATCTGTGCACCTTCTATTACGAGCTCAATAACAAACAGGCGCCGTTCACCGATCCGCGCGTGCGTACGGCGGTGAAGATGACGCTGGATCGCGACATCATCGCCAACAAGATCATGGGCCAGGGGCAGATCCCGGCCTACAGCTTCACGCCGACCTTCACGGAAGGCGCCAACTTCACGCAGCCGGCGTGGGCCGGCTGGAGCCAGGAACAGCGCAACGCCGAAGCCAGGAAGCTGCTGGCGGAAGCGGGCTACAGCGATGCCAAGCCGCTGAAATTCTCGCTGCTGTACAACACCTCCGATCAAAACAAACAGCAGGCGATCGCCGCCGCGTCGATGTGGAAGAAGAACCTGGGTGCCGAGGTCACGTTGCGCAACCAGGAATGGAAAACGTCGCTGGAGAGCCGCCATCAGGGGCAATACGACGTGGCGCGTGCCACCTGGTGCGGGGATTACAACGAGCCCAGCGCGTTCCTGAACCTGGTCCTGTCCAACAGCAGCATCAATACCGTGTTCTATAAGAGCCCTGCGTTCGACGCCATCATGGCCGCCACGCTGAAGGCGCCGGATGAGGCCGCGCGCGCCGCTCTTTATCTGCAGGCGGAAGCGCAGCTGGACAAAGACTCCGCGTTGGTCCCGGTTTATTACCGCGTCAGCGCGCGGTTGATCAAGCCGACGGTGGGCGGGTTCACCGGCAAAGATCCGCTGGACTATACCGACGTTAAAAATCTTTACATTATCAAGCAGTAAAGGGGTATTCCTCACGCCGAGGCGCTGGGGAATATAGGGAAGGCCGGCCGCCGCATTCGTTCCGCGGCGGCGGGAAAACAGAGTCCGCTTACGGGCAACGCAGGTTCCACGAAGAGCCTGTGATAATAAAAAACTGGAGTCGATAAGTATGACCAACATCACGAAGAAAACGCTCATTGCCGCCGGCGTTATCGCCGCGCTGGGTATCACAGCAACCACCAGCGCTTTCGCCGCTGACGTCCCGGCGGGCGTGCAGCTGGCCGACAAGCAAGAAATCGTCAAAAACAACGGTTCCGAAGTGCAGTCGCTGGATCCGCACAAAATCGAGGGCGTGCCGGAAAACAACGTCACGCGCGATCTGATGGAAGGCCTGGCGAACAACAGCCCGGACGGTTCCATCGTGCCGGGCGTCGCGGAAAGCTGGGATAACAAGGATTTCAAAGTCTGGACCTTCCACCTGCGTAAAGACGCAAAATGGTCCAACGGCAAGCCGGTGACGGCGCAAGATTTCGTCTACAGCTGGCAGCGCGTGGTGGATCCGAAAACCGCGTCGCCTTACGCCAGCTACCTGCAGTATGCCCATGTGGAAAACGTCGATGACATCATCGCCGGTAAAAAAGACAAGTCGACGCTGGGCGTGAAGGCCATCGACGACCACACCTTCCAGGTGACCCTGAGCGAGCCGGTGCCTTATCTGGTTGAAATGACCCCGCACTACGCCATGAAGCCGGTTTACAAAGACGCGGTGGAGAAGTTTGGCGAGAAGTGGACGCTGCCGGCCAACTACGTCAGCAACGGCGCCTACAAACTGAAAGACTGGATTGTCAACGAGCGCATCGTACTGGAACGCAACCCGGAATATTGGGATAACGCCAAAACCATCATCAATAAAGTGACGTTCCTGCCTATTTCGTCGGAAGTGACCGACGTCAACCGCTACCGCACCGGTGAAATCGACATGACTTACAACAACATGCCGATCGAACTGTTCCAGAAGCTGAAAAAAGAGATCCCGAAAGAGGTGCATGTTGATCCTTACCTGTGCACCTATTACTACGAAATCAACAACCAGAAGGCGCCGTTCACCGATGCGCGCGTGCGTGAAGCGCTGAAGCTGGGCATGGACCGCGACATCATCGTCAACAAGGTGAAAAACCAGGGCGATCTGCCGGCCTACAGCTTTACGCCGCCATACACCGACGGCGCCAAGCTGACCCCGCCGGAGTGGTTTGGCTGGACGCAGGAAAAACGCAACGAAGTGGCGAAGAAACTGCTGGCGGAAGCCGGCTATGGCCCGGGTAAACCGCTGACCTTCTCCCTGCTGTACAACACTTCAGACCTGCACAAGAAGCTGGCGATCGCCGCCGCCTCCATCTGGAAGAAAAACCTGGGCGTGGACGTGAAGCTGGTGAACCAGGAGTGGAAAACCTTCCTGGATACCCGCCATCAGGGTACCTATGACGTGGCGCGCGCCGGCTGGTGCGCCGACTACAACGAGCCGAGCTCGTTCCTGAACATGATGCTGTCCGACAGCAGCAGTAACACCCCGCACTATAAGAGCGCCGAGTTCGACAAGCTGATGGCCAACGTGTTGACCGCGAAGAGCAAAGACGAGCGCGCCGATCTGTATCAGAAAGCGGAAGTTCAGCTGGATAAAGATTCCGCCATCGTTCCGCTGTATTACTACGTGAACGCCCGTTTGGTGAAACCTTACGTCGGTGGCTACACCGGCAAAGACCCGCTTGATAACGTGTACGACAAAAACCTGTACATCATCAAGCATTGATACGGTAAGAGCCGGCGGCGTAGGCCGCCGGCCCATGTTGAGAATAATAAGCCGTCATCAGGCTGTCGCACAGGGTTAGGGCAATGCTTAAATTTATACTTCGTCGCTTGTTGGAAGCGATCCCGACACTATTTATCCTTATCACCATCTCATTCTTCATGATGCGCCTGGCGCCCGGCAGTCCATTTACCGGGGAACGCGCATTGCCGCCGGAAGTTATGGCGAATATCGAAGCCAAATATCATTTGAACGACCCGATCTGGAAACAGTATGGTCATTATCTGGCGCAGCTTGCGCAGGGAGACTTCGGCCCGTCCTTTAAATACAAGGACTATTCGGTGAACGATCTGGTCGCCAGCTCTTTCCCGGTTTCCGCCAAACTCGGCCTGGCCGCGTTTCTGCTGGCGGTGGTGCTGGGGGTGAGCGCCGGCGTGATCGCCGCGCTGAATCAGAACACCAAATGGGACTACACGGTGATGGGGTTTGCCATGACCGGGGTGGTGATACCCAGTTTCGTGGTGGCGCCGCTGCTGGTGCTGATCTTCGCCATCACGCTGAAATGGCTGCCGGGCGGCGGCTGGAACGGCGGCGCGCCTAAGTTCATCATCCTGCCGATGGTGGCGCTGTCGCTGGCCTATATCGCCAGCATCGCCCGTATTACGCGTGGTTCGATGATTGAAGTGCTGCACTCCAACTTCATCCGCACCGCGCGCGCCAAAGGCTTGCCGATGCGTCGCATCATTTTCCGCCACGCGCTGAAGCCGGCGCTGCTGCCGGTGCTGTCCTACATGGGGCCGGCGTTCGTCGGTATCATCACCGGTTCGATGGTGATCGAAACCATCTACGGTCTGCCGGGGATCGGCCAGCTGTTCGTTAACGGCGCGCTGAACCGCGACTACTCCCTGGTGTTGAGCCTGACCATTCTGGTGGGCGCTCTGACCATTCTGTTCAACGCAATCGTCGATGTGCTGTATGCGGTCATCGATCCGAAAATCCGTTATTAATCTGGAGCACGCGAATGATGTTGACTAAAAAGAACAGCGAAGCTCTGGAACACTTCAGCGAGAAGCTGGAAGTGGAAGGACGCAGCCTGTGGCAAGACGCGCGCCGGCGCTTTATGCACAACCGTGCGGCGGTCAGCAGCCTGTTCATTCTGGTGTTGATCACGCTGTTTGTGGTGCTGGCGCCGATGCTGTCGCAGTTTGCCTACGACGATACCGACTGGGCGATGATGTCCGCCGCCCCAAGCCTGGAATCGGGGCACTATTTCGGTACCGACTCCTCCGGGCGCGATCTGCTGGTGCGCGTGGCGATCGGCGGGCGCATCTCGCTGATGGTCGGCGTGGCGGCGGCGCTGGTGGCGGTGGTGGTCGGCACGCTGTACGGCGCGATGTCCGGCTATCTGGGCGGCAAGATCGACTCGGTGATGATGCGTCTGCTGGAGATCCTCAACTCCTTCCCGTTCATGTTCTTCGTGATCCTGCTGGTGACCTTCTTCGGCCAGAATATCCTGTTGATCTTCGTGGCGATCGGCATGGTGTCGTGGCTGGATATGGCGCGTATCGTGCGCGGCCAAACCCTCGGTCTCAAGCGTAAGGAGTTCATCGAGGCCGCGCTGGTGTGCGGCGTCTCCACGCGCAATATCGTGCTGCGGCATATCGTGCCGAACGTGCTCGGCGTGGTGGTGGTGTACGCGTCGCTGCTGGTGCCGAGCATGATCCTGTTCGAATCCTTCCTCAGCTTCCTGGGGTTGGGCACGCAGGAGCCGCTCAGCAGCTGGGGCGCATTGCTCAGCGACGGCGCCAACTCAATGGAAGTTTCACCGTGGTTACTGCTGTTCCCGGCGGGTTTCCTGGTTGTCACTCTGTTCTGTTTCAACTTTATCGGCGATGGCCTGCGTGACGCCCTCGACCCGAAAGATCGTTAAGGAGTGCAATCATGAGCACCATTGAACATCCTCAACTGCAAACCGGCGCCGGGGTCAAAACGTCGCCGCTGCTGGACGTGAAAGACCTGCGCGTCACGTTCTCCACCCCGGACGGCGACGTGACGGCGGTGAACGATCTGAACTTCGACCTGCGCGCCGGCGAAACGCTGGGCATCGTCGGTGAATCCGGTTCCGGTAAATCGCAGACCGCGTTCGCTCTGATGGGGCTGCTGGCCAGCAATGGCCGCATCGGCGGCTCGGCCAAATTCAACGGCCGCGAAATCCTCAATCTGCCGGAAAATCAGCTCAACAAGCTGCGGGCCGAAGAGATCTCGATGATCTTCCAGGACCCGATGACCTCGCTCAACCCTTATATGCGCGTTGGCGAACAGCTGATGGAGGTGCTGATGCTGCATAAGAAAATGAGCAAAAGCGAAGCCTTCGAAGAGTCGGTACGCATGCTCGATGCGGTGAAAATGCCGGAAGCGCGCAAGCGCATGCGCATGTATCCGCACGAGTTTTCCGGCGGCATGCGCCAGCGCGTGATGATCGCCATGGCGCTGCTGTGCCGGCCGAAGCTGCTGATCGCCGACGAGCCGACCACCGCGCTGGACGTGACCGTCCAGGCGCAGATCATGACGCTGCTCAATGAGCTGAAGCGTGAGTTCAACACCGCTATCATCATGATCACCCACGACCTGGGCGTGGTGGCCGGCATCTGCAACAAGGTGCTGGTGATGTACGCCGGCCGCACCATGGAATACGGCAGCGCGCGCGAGGTGTTCTACCAGCCGAGCCATCCGTACTCTATCGGTCTGTTAAACGCGGTGCCACGTCTCGACGCCGAAGGCGAAGCGTTGCTGACCATTCCCGGCAATCCGCCGAACCTGCTGCGGTTGCCGAAAGGTTGCCCGTTCCAGCCGCGCTGCCCGTACGCCATGGAGCAGTGCGCGAGCGCTCCGCCGTTGGAGCAATTTGGGGAAGGGCGCCTGCGCGCCTGCTTTAAACCGGTGGAGGCGTTGGTATGACAGCGGTAACCGACAAGAAAGTGCTGCTCGAAGTGGCCGATCTGAAAGTGCACTTCGACATTCATGACGATAAACAGTGGTTCTGGCAGCCGCCGAAAACCCTGAAAGCGGTCGATGGCGTCACGCTGCGGCTGTTCGAGGGGGAAACCCTGGGCGTGGTCGGCGAATCCGGCTGCGGCAAATCCACCTTCGCGCGCGCCATCATCGGCCTGGTGAAGGCCACCAGCGGGCGCGTCGCCTGGCTGGGGAAAGATTTGCTGGGCATGAGCGACGCCGACTGGCGGAAAACCCGCAGTGATATCCAGATGATCTTCCAGGATCCTCTGGCGTCGCTCAACCCGCGCATGACCATCGGCGAGATCATCGCCGAGCCGCTGCGCACCTACTACCCGAAAATGCCGCGTCAGGAAGTGAAGGACAAGGTCAAGGCGATGATGCTGAAGGTCGGCCTGCTGCCTAACCTGATCAACCGCTACCCGCATGAGTTCTCCGGCGGCCAGTGCCAGCGTATCGGCATCGCGCGCGCGCTGATCCTCGAGCCGAAGCTGGTAATCTGCGACGAGCCGGTCTCCGCGCTGGACGTGTCGATTCAGGCGCAGGTGGTGAACCTGTTGCAGCAGCTGCAGCGCGAAATGGGCCTGTCACTGATCTTTATCGCCCACGACTTGGCGGTGGTGAAGCACATTTCCGATCGCGTGCTGGTGATGTACCTGGGCCATGCGGTGGAGCTGGGCACCTATGACGAGGTGTACCACAATCCGCAGCACCCTTACACCAAAGCGCTGATGTCGGCGGTGCCGATCCCGGATCCGGACAAGGAGAAGGAAAAGCAGATCCAGCTGTTGGAAGGGGAGCTGCCTTCGCCGATCAACCCGCCGACCGGCTGCGTGTTCCGCACCCGTTGCCCAATCGCCGGGCCGGAGTGCGCCAAGACGCGCCCGCTGCTGGAGGGCAGTTTCCGCCACGCAGTGTCCTGCCTGAAGGTCGATCCGCTGTAATCCGCCGCTAGCCGGCAACAAAAAGCCCCGCTGGATGAGCGGGGCTTTTTTTATCCGATATGCTATCGGCGAATCACTCTTTCCACAGAATATGGCACAGCTTGTGGTCTTTCTCGCGGCAGATCAGCACGCGGGCGAACACGTCGTTGATCGGCTCGCCGTCGCTGTCCGCCAGACCGATCACCACCTCGGCGAAGAAGTCCGGGTTCAGGTCGTAATCCACGTGCTCGCGCCAGTCTTCGGAGGGATCGTACAGTTCGGCGCCGCCGCGCTCTTCAAACTGCAGATTGAACAGCAGAATATCCGCCGGATCCAGATTGTCGCCGGCCAATTCGAGGAAAATGTCGTAGGCCTGTTCCAGCGTTTCGTCTTCGGTAAGGCGGTTATTCAAATCCATAAAAAAATCCTGATAACAAATGATTTGGCGCTATTAAAGCACGCTCGCCGCGGCTTTTACAGCAGCGGGCTGAAAAAGTAGAACAGGCGCTCGACCAGGCGATGCCAGAACGGCCGCTTCAGCCACTCTTTGGCGTTCAGCAGCTGGGAACGGGCGATGTAATCTTCCTGCACGCAGGCCAAATCGCTGCCGAAGCCGTCATCATCGATCACCAGCGTGATCTCGAAATTCAGCCACAGGCTGCGCATATCCAGATTGACGGTGCCGACCAGGCTGAGCTGGCCGTCCACCAGCACGCTCTTGGTGTGCAGCAGTCCGCCTTCGAACTGATAGATCTTGACGCCGGCCTCCAGCAGCTCGGAGAAGAACGCGCGGCTGGCCCAGCGCACCATCATCGAATCGTTGTCGCGCGGCACGATGATGCTGACCTCGACGCCGCGCAGGGCGGCGGTGCAGATGGCGTGCAGCAGATCGTCGCTCGGCACGAAGTACGGCGTGGTCATGATCAGCTGCTCGCGCGCGGAATAAACCGCGGTCAGCAGCGCTTGGTGGATCATTTCCTCGGGGAAACCGGGGCCGGAGGCGATCACCTGAATGGTATGGCCGCTCTCCTGTTCGAACGGCATGATGTTGACGTCCGGCGGCGGCGGCAGAATGCGCTTGCCGGTTTCAATCTCCCAGTCGCAGGCATAGACGATGCCCATGGTGGTGGCCACCGGGCCTTCCATGCGCGCCATCAGGTCGATCCACTGGCCGACGCCCGCATCCTGCTTGAAGTAGCGCGGATCGACCATGTTCATGCTGCCGGTATAGGCGATGTAGTTGTCGATCAGCACCACTTTGCGGTGCTGGCGCAGGTCCATGCGGCGCAGGAACACGCGCAACAGGTTGACCTTCAGCGCTTCGACCACTTCGATGCCGGCGTTGCGCATCATCGCCGGGTAGGGGCTGCGGAAAAATTGCAGGCTGCCGGCGGAGTCGAGCATCAGGCGGCAGTGTACGCCGCGCCGGGCGGCGGCCATCAGCGATTCGGCCACCTGATCGACCAGGCCGCCGGGCTGCCAGATATAGAACACCATTTCAATGTTGTGGCGCGCCAGCTCGATGTCACGGATCAGCGCTTTCAGCGTGTCGTCGGTGGTGGTGAGCAGCTGCAGCTGGTTGCCCTTGACGCCGTCGATGCCCTGGCGGCGGTTGCAAAGCTGGAACAGCGGTTCGGCGACCTCACTGTACTCGGTGGCGAAGATGCGGCGGCTCTCTTTCAGCTCCTTCAGCCAACGGGCGGTCGACGGCCACATGGCCTTGGCGCGCTCGGCCCGGCGTTTGCCCAGATGCAGCTCGCCGAACGATAAATAGGCCACGATGCCGAACAGCGGCAGAATGTAGATAACCAGCAGCCAGGCCATTGCTGAGGGAACCGCACGGCGTTTCATCAAAATGCGCATCGTCACGCCGGCGATCAGCAGCCAGTAGCCGAACACCATGAGCCAACTGATTACGGTATAAAATGTTGTCATAAAGGCGAAAAATCCCGTTCGCAAACCACCAATGATGAGTGTACGCACAGATCGGGCAAGGCGAAACCTTTTATCGGCGCTTATGTTACATAAATATGATGAAGTTAAGGCACTTGCTGAAAATGAAAGGGCGGTTTTTTCCCGCACGGCGCCCGCTGTGCCGCCGATAACTGCGGCTTGGATCACGGGCGGAAAGGGCTATAATGCCCGCGGTTGGCATTAGACGAACGAGTGACGGAATTATGAGACGCAGTAGAAATGAAGTGGGTCGCTGGCGCATGTTGCGGCAGAGCCAACGCCGCCGGCATCGCTGGCTGGAACGCCAGTCGTGCAGCAATCGCCATATTATCCGGGTGCGCCGCCGCCTGGACGATCAGCATCGGCGCGCGCTGCTGTTTGCGGTATCCTGCGAGTGGTAAAACGAAAACAGTCCCGTGAGGGACTGTTTTGTTATGGCGCCTGGGTTATTTGCCCAGATAGGCGTTGAGCATCCAGACCTGTTTTTCCTGCTCTTTGATGTAATCGCTCATCAGCGACGCGGTGCCTTCGTCACCGGCATCTGCCGCGACCGCGAGCAGCTCACGCTGCTGTTGCAGCAAGACTGAATACCCTTCCAACAGGCCGCGCAGCGTGCCTTTATCATCGGTCACGTTGGTGTGTTCCTTGATGTCGGCGGTTTTCAGATAGTCGCTGAAAGCGTGGCGCGGCTGCGAGCCCAGCGTCAGAATACGTTCCGCCAGCTCATCCACCTTGGTCAGCAGATCGTTATATGTCTCTTCGAATTTCGCGTGCAGTTCAAAGAACTGCGGGCCGGTAATATTCCAGTGATAGCCGCGCACATTCATATACAGCACCTGATAGTTCGCCAACAGCGCATTCAGCGCCTCGGCGAGTTTTGCCGATTGTTTACTGTCGAGGCCGATATGGGTTTTCGCTGCTTTCTTTGCCGTTGCCATAATAATCTTCTCCTGATTATTTGTTCCGATAGTAGACAGAATCAATTTCCATAGCTGTTACAGTAACCGGATTTATCGCAGGGTTAAACACGATAACAGGCATTATTGCCATCGCTCAAACCGATGACGATAAATCCGTCGAGCAAATTGCCGAATCAGTTTACGCAGGTTCCGCAGGCGAAAAAAGCCGCTTTTATCGGTTACTTGCGCAGCGCCAGTTTTACCGCGCCGGCGCCCAGCGCCATTAACAGCGCGGCGGCGATCAGCACCGTAATAAAGGCGCGATCAAAGGCCAAGCGCGCCAGCTGTGTCAGCTGCTGCGCGCGATCGGCCGCCAGCCCGGCCGCCAGCCGCAAAGCTTCGTCGATGCTGTCGTAGGCCAAATCGCTGACCGGCAACTCCGCCGGCAGCGCCAGGCTGTGGCTGTAAACCGCGGTCATCAACCCGCCGAGCAACGTCACGCCCAGCACGCCGCCCAGCTCGTAGGAGACGTCTTCGATAGATGCCGCCATGCCGGATTTCTCTTCCGGCGCGTTCAGCATGATGGCGGTGGAGGCGGCGGTGATCACGCCGCCGAGGCCAAAGCCCACCAGCGCCAGGCTGACCAATTGCGGCGCCATGCCGCTCTGGTACCACGCGGCAAGACCGGCGATGCCGAGGGTAGTCAGGACAAAGCCGCCGAGGATGATGCTGCGTTCGCCGTAGCGCGGCAACAGCAGGCCGGCTACGGGCCCCGCCAGCGCCGAGGCCAGCGGGATCGGCAAAATAAACAGCGCCGCCTGCAGCGGGCTGAGGCCGAGCACCAGCTGCAGGCGTTGGCTGAGCACCAGCTCGACGCCGATCAGCGCCACCATCGACAGCAACGCCACGCCGATGCCGCCCGCGAACAACCGGTTGCGGAACAGGGAGAAATCGATCATCGGGTGGGCGCTGCGCTGCTGACGACGCACGAACAGCACCAGGAACAACACGCCGATCGTGGCCGCCACGAGGAGGGCGATCGCATCAGGCGTCGGCTTGCTCAGCTCCTTCAGCGCATAGATAGCGCCGACCAGGCCAATCATGATCTGCACCGAGCCGACGATGTCCGAAGGGCGCGGGTTATCGCCACCGCAGCGCGGGATCAGTTTCCACGCCAGCGGCCAGACCAGCAGCACGACCGGCACATTGATCAGGAACACTGAACCCCACCAGAAATACTCCAGCAGCAGGCCGCCGACCACCGGGCCGATGGCCGCGCCGCCGGAGGCCACCGAGGCCCAGATGCCGATCGCCAGCGCGCGCTCGCGTTCGTCGGTAAAGACGTGGCGCACGATGGACAACGTGGCGGGCATCATCATCGCCGCGCCAACGGCGAGGAACACCCGGGCGGCGATCAGCCACTCGGCGGTGGGCGAGAACGCGGCGCACAGCGACGCGACGGCAAACACCGGTAGCCCGGCGAGAAACAGCCGTTTATGGCCGATGCGATCGCTCAGCATGCCGGCACCGGGCAGCAGGCCGGCCACCACCAGCGGATAGGCGTTGACGATCCAGAGTTTTTGCGAGGCGCTGGCGTCCAGCGCCTGGGTTAAGCGCGGCAGGGCGGTATATAACACCGTCATATCGATGACGATCAGGAACAGGGCGCTGGCGACCATCGTCAGGATCAACCAGCGGTTCTTGGCGTACATAATTCATATCCAGTTAACGTGGGCGGCGCGGAGGCGCCGCCATTCGGGTAAGCCACCGGCGACGCCGGGTGGTATACTGATGATAATATATATCCATACGTTCGTATTGAAAAGAAGGGTTTCTTAATGGGACGTCAACGCAGCATCGATCGCGACAAGGTTTTGGACACCGCCGAAGAGATCGTCGCCACCCAGGGTGCCGCCGGCTTGACCATCGACGCTGTCGCCAAAGCGATGGGGATCTCCAAGGGCGGGGTGCAGTATTGCTTCGGCAGCAAAGACGCGCTTATCGATGCCATGTTCGATCGCTGGGGCAGTGCCTACGAGGCGCTGTTCGCCGCTATCGCCGGCGACGATCCTTCGCCGCAGACCGCCGTGCGGGCGCATATGCTGGCCACCCACAGTTCGGATCAGACCGCCAGCGCCAAGGCCGCCGGGCTGATGGCGACGCTGATCCAAACGCCGGAGCATCTGGCGAGTACGCGCGAATGGTATCGCAGCCGCATCGCCGGTTTGGATTTGACGACGGAAGAAGGCAAGCGCGCGCGCCTGGCGTTTCTCGCCACCGAAGGCGCCTTTATGCTGCGTTACTTTGGTTTGATGGATATCAGCCAGGCGGAATGGGAAACGATGTTTACCGATATGCAGGCGTTGATTTTAACTGAGGGTGCCTATCGCACTGATAGCTAGCAAAGCCCGCAGTGAAAGGCGTATGTTTATCGAACAAGATATTCCCTCGAAGAACTTTTAAGCCAGCCACTCCGTGCTGGCTTTTTTTTTTGCAGGCAAGCGCCCAGGCAGGGCCCCCTGGAGCCAGGGGGCGGGGGGGTTATTTACGGGCGTCCAACAGCGCTTGGGCGTTTTCTGCGGTAACGACGGTCCACGGAATGTAGTAATGCTTCTGCGTGCCACCCTCCCATTTCAGATCCTTGGCGTACTGCTTCCAGATGTCCGACTGTGGTTGATAGCTTTCACCTTTCACGGCGCGCAGCGCGACGTCAATGGAACCCTGCATCTGGCCTTTGGCATCTTGCAGAATAGAGACCATTTCACCGGCCTGTACCGCATGAATCGCGTCGGAAACGCCGTCAACGCCGGCAATTGCGAAGTCCTTCACATTCAGGCCGGCGCCTTTAATTGCCTCGATAGCGCCCAGCGCCATCTCGTCGTTTTGGCCAATCACGCCGTTGATTTTACCCCGGTGTTTCTGCAGCCAGTTTTCCATCAACGGCTGCGCTTCCGCGCGTGACCAGTTGGCCGTTTTGCGCTCAAGTACCGTGACCTGGCCGGCGCCGCACTCGGCAATCGCTTTATCGTTACCCTTGCCGCGCTGGATCTCGCCGCTGCCGCCTTTCGGGCCTTCGATAATCACTACGTTCACCTTCTGGTTCTTGCAGTCGAGTTTGTCCAGTACGGCTTTGGCTTCCAGATACCCCCCCAACTCGTCATTAGACACCACTTCAGACGTCATCGCGTCCGTGTTCAGGCGCGCGTTGGTGACCACCACCGGGATTTTGGCTTCGTTGGCATTAGTGACGATATCGATATTGGCTTCAAAATCCATAGGGTTGACGATAATGGCATCGGCGCGCGTTTGGATAGCGGTGGCGGCCTGATCGTTTTGCACCGATGCATCATAACGCCCATCGTAGAACGTCAGCACGGCTTCGCCGCTTTTCACCGCCGGGTGTTCCTTCCCGAACCTTTCCATCAATTGCACGAACTCGGCTTTGTTGCCGTACATCAATACCGCGATTTTAACCGGGGCGGCCTGAGCTGCCGACAGGCTGCCCAGCATCAGGGCAGAGGCAAACAACGCTATCTTGGTCTTATTCATGGTTTTCTCCTGGTAGAGTTGGGTCTGATGTTATTAATCGCGCTGTTGCTTACGCGAGGGGTCGAGCAATACGGCAAGGACGATCAATGCGCCTTTGATAATTTGTTGGTAATACGATTGCACGCCGAGCAGATCGAGGCCGTTATTCATCACCCCGATAATCAGCACGCCGAAGAAGGTGCCGACCAGCGTACCGACGCCGCCGGCCATGCTGGTGCCGCCGATCACTACCGCCGCGATGGCGTCCAGCTCATACCCTGCGCCGGCGTTGGTCTGCGCCGAACCGGTGCGCGCCGTGAGGATCAGGCCGGCGATACCGGCCAGCGCGCCGCACAGCGTATACACCAGTATTTTGATGCGGGTCACGTTAATCCCCGAGGTGCGCGCGCTTTTCGGGTTGCCGCCGACGGCGTAGATGTAGCGCCCGAAGAGGGTTTTATTCAGCACGAGCCAGGCGAGGGCGAACAGCACGATGAAGATGATGACGGGCACAGGAACGCCGCCGACATAGCCATTGCCTAACCAGCGGAAATCGCTGTTCAATTGCGATACCGGATTGCCGTTGGTGGTCAACATGGTTAAACCGCGCGCCGCGGAGAGCATGCCCATGGTGACGATAAACGGCTGCAGCCGGTAGCGCGCCAACACGGTGCCGTTCACCAGGCCGCAAACGATGCCGATACCCAGCGCCACAATCAGCGGCGCCATGACGGCGGTCGCGGTGTCGCCGATAGCCAATCCGCTGTTGTTGGTGGCGAAGCGGGCGGCGACGATCCCGCTTAAGGCCAGCACCGAGCCCACGGAGAGATCGACACCGGCCGTAATGATGACAAAGGTCATGCCGATGGCCAGAATGCCGTTGATCGAGACTTGGCGCAGGACGATCAGGGTGTTTTCATTGCTGAGAAAATAGTTGCTGCTCCAGGCCCCCTGAGCGACCTGATATTCGCCAATCAGCGCCACGATCAGGCACAGTGCGAAAAAGGCGATGATAATGCCGTATTTGTGCATACGGCGCTTATTGCGGGTGAAAAATGAAATTCCTGGTGATAAGGAGTGGGCGCTGCTCATTTTTTTTCTCTCTCTGTTAAACCGCAAGTTTCATCAGTGCTGCCTGGGTCGCATCGGCTGCCGAAAGCTCGCCGGCCAACTGCCCGTCACGAAACACCAATATGCGATCGCTCATGCCGATAATTTCCGAAAGCTCGGAGGAAACCATAATGATCCCTTTGTTTTGCAGGGCGAACTCCGACATAAATCGATAGATCTCTTTCTTGGCCCCGACGTCGATACCGCGCGTCGGCTCGTCGAGCAGCAAAACCTCCGGATCCAGCAGCGCCCAACGGCCCAGCACGACCTTTTGCTGGTTGCCGCCGCTCAGGTTGCCCACGGGCTGTTCGCCATCGTGGGTTTTAACGTTGAAGCGCTGGATCATGTCGCGGGTTCGCGCCTGCTCCCGTTTCTCGCTGACAAACCCCATCCGGCTGATGGTGGCAAAAGAGGCGATATTGATGTTTTCACTGACGGAGCGGCACAGCACCAGACCGGTTTCCTTGCGATCTTCCGTCACGTAGGCAATACCGCTGTCGATGGCCTTGCGCGGAGAATGGCGGTTCAGCGTCTTGTCGCCCACGCGGATCGTGCCGCTGTCGGCATGCTGAACGCCGAAGATAAGATCGAGAAACTCGCTGCGGCCCGATCCCACCAGCCCATAGATGCCCAGGATCTCACCGTGCTTCAGTTGCAGGCTGATATCTTTTATCTTGCTGCGCCAACACAGGTTGTTGATCTCCAGCAAGATCTCTTCGCCGGGCTGATTGAATTTGGCGAACTCGCTGTCGTACTCGCCGCCAATAATGTGTTCGATCAGCTGTTCACGGGTAATGTCGGCGATATAACCTTCATGGATATAGGCGCCGTCGCGGAAGATGGTGTAGCTGTCCGCGATTTGGAATATCTCTGACAAACGGTGGGAGACATAGATAATGCCTTTACCTTTCGCCGCCAGTTGCTGAAGCGTCTGAAAGATTTTTTGCGCATCCTCTTCGCCAATCGCCGAGGTGGGTTCATCCATGATGATGATGTCGGCATTGGCATGCGACAGCGCCTTGGCGATCTCGACCAGCTGCTGCTCGGCGACGCTCAGGTTGCGCATTTTTTCTCGGGCGTCGATCTTGAAATCAAGTTCTTTGAGCAGGCGGGTCGTGCGCTGGTTGAGCGTTGTGAAGTCGACGAATCCCAGGCGTCGCGGCTCACGGCCCAGCCAAATGTTTTCGGCCACCGTCAAATCCGGGATCGCGCTCAGTTCCTGCTGCACGATGGCGATGCCGGCATTGAGGGCTTCCCGAGGATGATGAAATTCGCAGCGTTCGCCATTGATAAAAATGTCGCCGCCATCGGGTTGAATAAAGCCCATCAGAATGCTGAGAAAGGTGGATTTACCCGCGCCGTTGCCGCCGCACAGGGCATGAATGGATCCACGCCGCAGGCAAAACTCCGCATTCTTCAGCGCCACGACCGGGCCAAAGGCTTTCCTGACGCCGCTGACCTCCAGCAGATAGGCGGGCGCTGGCGTATGGGGATCTCGCGTCACAGTTGCACCTCCGGGTAGGTCTGCTGCAAGCGTTGCAGGTAACGTTGATAAAGCGTTTCGTATTGCGCCTGTCTGTCGGCGTTTGGCCGTGTGCGCGTGGCTTCATCCAGCGCAACGAAGCGTTGGCACAGTTCGGCCAGCAGCGCGCCGGCGTTCCGGCGCGGATCGTCGGCCAACATCGTCGCCCACATCGCCTGAACGGCGCCGCCCAGCGCGGCGGTCTCTTTGGCTTTCAGACAGACCACCGGGCACCCCATTACGTCCGCGACGATGTGTCGCCAGGCGGTGCTGCGGGCGCCGCCGCCGGTGAGGCGGATCTCGCGTGCTTCGATGCCCTGACGGCGAAACAGCTCGATGCCGTAGCGCAGGCCGTAGGTGGCGCTTTCGACCACCGCCAGGCAGAGATTGGCGCGGGTAAAGTTGTCGCTATCGAGGTTATGCAGGCTGGCGCGCGCGTGGGGCAATGGTGGAACGCGTTCGCCGTTGAAGAACGGCAGCATCTCAACACCGCCTGCGCCGGGCGAAGCCTGCGCCAATAAACCGTTAAAGCCGGCAAGGTCTTCGTCCAGCAGCGTTTGTACCGCAGTGGTGGCCGAGGTGACATTCATGGTGCAAATCAATGGCAGCCACCCGTTGGTGCTGGAGCAGAAGCCGGCAATCATGTCCGATTCCGCCGTGACGGGGGCGGCGGACCAGGCGAATAGCGTGCCGGAGGTGCCCAGGCTCAGGGTGAGGGTGCCGGCCTCGATGTTGCCGGAACCGATGGCCGCCATCATGTTGTCGCCGCCGCCGGTCGAGACCCGAACTGCCGGGCCGAGGCCGAGCTTCTCCGCGGCAGCGGGGCGCACCGTGCCGATGCAGCAGTCCGCGCTTTTGAGCGGCGGCAGGGCATGCCACAGGCGGCCGCTGTCGTCGATGAGATCGACGGCGGTTTTGCTCCAACGACGGGTGCGCACATCGAACAACCCGGTGCCGGAAGCGTCGCCATACTCCGCTACGCGCTCCCCGGTCAGCCAGAAGTTCAAGTAGTCATGGGGCAACAACACGGTATGCAGTTGTGCCCACAACGCCGGATGGTGCGTCTTGAACCAAAGGATTTTTGACGCGGTATAACCGGTGGCGATCCGCAGGCCGAGTGTTTCCAGCGAGCCGTTGGCCCCGCCGAGCTGTTGCAGGAGCCGTTCGTTTTCCTCTGCGGTTTCGGTATCGCACCACAGCTTGACGCTGTGCAGCACGTTGCCGTCTGCGTCCAGCGGCACAAACCCATGTTGTTGGCCAGAGACCCCCAGAGCATGAATCTCCCGTGCATCAACGCCGGCGTTAGTCACGGCTTGGCGAAAAGCGATGACTAACGCCTCTATCCACCAGTCGGCCTCTTGTTCGCGCCGGCCATTGGCTTGGCTGATGAGGCGGTGAGGGGCATTGCCCTCACCGAGGATCACGCCCTGTGCGCTGTCGACAATCACGACTTTCGTGCCTTGCGTACCGCAGTCTATGCCAGCATAGAGCGCCATAGGATCACTCCATTTCCAGCATGATTTTGATGTCTGAGGCATGTCCCGCCGCCGCGCGCTCGAAGGCGGCTACGCTGTCGGAGAACTTGTAGGTTTGGCTTATCAACGGCTGGACGCGCAACTTGCCGCTGCTCAACAGCCGCAGCGTGCGCGGGTACATGTTGGCGTAGCGGAAAATGGTCTTGAAGGTGATTTCCTTGGCCTGTGCGGCGACGATATCCAGCGGCGCAGCATCTATCGGCATGCCGACCAGCACGGCGGTCGCCCCTGGCGCCGCATGTTCGGCCAGCGTTGCAATAGCCGGTTTTGCGCCGCTGCATTCAAACACGACATCGGCGCCATTGCCGCTGGTGAGCGCGGCCACTTTCCCCGCCAGGTCGCCGGTTTTGATATTGATGGCGTGCAGCCCCTCGTAACTGGCCGCCACGGCGAGTTTTTCGTCGAACAGATCGCAAATAATGACGTCCGAGCAGCCGCCCGCCAGCGCCGCGAGGGCGGTGACCACGCCGATCGGCCCGGCGCCGATCACCAGCGCGATATCGCCGGGTTTGATCCCGGCTTTGGTGGCCGCTTGCATGCCGATAGCTAAGGGTTCCACCATGGCGCCTTCAGCGAAACTGACGTTGTCCGGCAATTTGAACGTGAAGGCGGCAGGGTGGATGACGGTTTCGCGCAGGCAGCCGTGCACCGGCGGCGTTGCCCAGAAGCGAACGGCCGGGTCAAGGTTGTAAATACCGGCGCGCGTCTGCGCCGAGTTGAGATCGGGAATGCCGGGCTCCATGCAAACGCGATCGCCGATGCTGAGGTGAGTGACGTTTTTACCTGTCGCGAGCACCACCCCGGAGGCCTCATGGCCGAGTACCATCGGAGCATTGACCACGAACGGGCCAATGCGTCCATGCTGATAATAGTGAACATCACTGCCGCAGATGCCCACGGAATGAATTTTTATCTGCACATCATCGGGCCCCAGCGTTTCGGCAAGCTGGACGTCCTCGATAGCGATTTCCCCCGCTTTGGCCAACACTAATGCTTTCATATTGCCTCCTGGTGAATCATTTTTATGGTAACGGTATCATTTCAATGCGGCGATAGTGAGCTAAAGCGGGTGGTTAAACTGTGATCGATGTTGGAATTACTCGACGGGAGTTAATTTTGCTGGTGGGTTGTTATTCAATATAGGGATGAAGATCACAAAACCGGCGGGGCAATGACGGTTTTAATATCAGCATGCTGATATCGATACCGTTACTTTGCAGGGGAAGTGATGAAAAAACAACAAGGTGCCATAGCCGCTACGCTGGAATATTTGCGCGAGGCGGACATTGTTTTGACCGAAGAAGAACAGCAACGTATTGAAATTGCGACATTTGGCCTGGCTGACTATCCCGTCTCAGGGCTGCAGCTGCTGACCTATGTCAACTCACCTCGGTATTGTGCGAAAGAGTTGGTGCTGTTTCCGGGGCAAACCTGCCCGGAACATTTGCATCCTCCTTTCGCCGGCACGCCCGGCAAGCAAGAGACGTTCCGCTGCCGCTGGGGCGAGGTGTTTCTGTTTGTCGATGATGAAAACCTGACGCTTAATGACGCCGGCGGCGAACCGGTATGCCGGGTGCCAGAGGGGGCGGAGCCTTGGTATACCTGCAATCGCTATATCCTCCTGCGGCCTGGCGAACAATACACCATCGCGCCCAATACCCGGCACTGGTTTCAGGCTGGAAAGCGCGGGGCGGTGGTGTCCGAGTTCTCTTCCGAGAGCCGTGATGAGTTGGATATCTTTACCGATCCCCGGATTAACCGCCTGGCAGGCGTAAACCATTAGCGCCACGATGAAAGTTCTGTCATGATGTTGTTAATGGTACAAAATGATACTCTAAGCTAAGGAGCTGCATTTGGCAGTGGGTCGAGGACGGAAAGCGACGCTGGCTAGCGTGGCCGCACAGGCAAACGTCAGTAAAATCACCGCGTCGCGGGCATTTTCACAGCCGGACAAGGTTCATCCGGAAACGCTGCGCCGCATTCGGGAGACCGCTGCCGAACTCGGTTATGTGGTCAATGCCGCGGCGCGTAACCTGCGTGCGAAAAGCAGCAGAACCATCGGCATCGTCAACCCTGATATGGCCAACCCGTTCTTTGGCGGCCTGACACGCTTGATGACGCTTGAAGCGCAAAAAATGGGGTATGACACCCTGGTGTTCGACTCCTATGAGTCTCAGGAAAGCGAAGACAGAATCATCGACAAACTGATTGGCTACAACGTCGATGCGATCATTCTCTCGGTTATTTCCAACGATCATCTGTACCAGCCTTCCTATCTAAAACGGTTGGAAACATTGAATATCCCGGTGGTACTGATCGATCGGGAGCTGGATAATCGCCACTGCAGCGGGGTGTACATCGATAACCTGGACTGCGGCCTCCAGGCGGGGCGCTGGCTGCTGGAACAGAAAGCGCAGCGGGTGGTGGTGGTATCCGGGCCGGAGAACTCCAACGTGGCACGGGACAGGGTCACAGGGCTGCAGGCGGCACTGCAAGGGAAAGTGGCGTCGCTTGAAGTGCTGTATGCCGATTTCTTTATGGATGTCGCCTGGCAAGAGACGAGCCGATGGCTGGCCAATAACCGCGCGCCGGACTTTTTCGTCGGCTGCAATAACCAGATCTCTCTGGGCATTATCAAGGCCTGCATTGAACATCGGCTGCCGTTGATGCAGGACGTAGCGCTGTTCAGCATCGATGAGGTTTCGCATGCCGAGATCTACGGTTTTCATTTCCCCTGCGTGTCGCACGATTTGCAAGAGATCGCCTGGCAAGCGTTGAATCTGGCGATTCGTCGTATTGCCGACCCCGAGATCAAACCGGGCAAGGTGGTGGTGCGGGGAAAACTCGTCGCGTAACGGCGCCGCCGTTCGCCTTATCCGTCATTTTTCAGCGCGTTGCACTATTTTTGGCTCATTCCGCCCGGCGGGACGGATGAGCAGCCACAAACCGCTTCCTGCCGTCGCCGCGCCTAGCAGCATGGGCCAGGAAAGGGGTTCATTGAACATTAACCCCGCCCAGCAGAAGGTGACGAAGGGACTGAGAAACAGCAGGCTCGTCACGCGCAGCGCAGAAGTGAGCCGTAGACACAACCAGTACAGGCCGTAACCGGCCAGCGTCGCCAGTAGCGCGGTCCAAAGCACGCCGCACACAAACCCCGTCGTTACCGTTGGCAGCAGCGGGCCTTCATTGCCGGCCAGCGCGGCGAAAGCCAGCGCGGAAACCGCGCTTTGTATCCCCAGCGTGGCCGGCAAACTCATTACGTGCGCCCGCGGCAGCCGTTCCTGCCACAGCGTTGCCAGCGCGAGCGATAGCATCCCCGCCAGCGGCAACAGGTAACTCCACAATGGGGCGTCTCCCCATGAGATGGCGCTGCCGGTCGCCAGCGTTACCCCGCTAACCCCCAAGGTTAAACCGGACCAAACGCGACCATCGGGCAGGCGGCGTTGCAACAACATGCTCAGCAGTGCCGTGCCGAGAGGGAGCAAATCGGCGATGAGTGCGGCCAACCCGGCCGGCACGCCATATTCGATGCCTTTGCTGACGCCGGTCAGGTAACCGGTCATGGCGAGCAACCCAATCCCGGCGTGAACAGCTATCGTCAGCGGAGATGCGCGCCTGATGGCGCTCAGACTAAACGGCAGCAACGCGAACGTGACCACCACGCAGCGCCAAAACGCCACCAGCAACACCGGCGCGTAATCGGCGGCGAAGCGAATGCCGACGAAGCCGGAGCTCCAGGCCACGATCAGCAGGACCTCGGCCACAGCCAGCCAGAGGGCGGCTTTGCCGTGATGTTTGCCGCAGTGGGAAGAGGGGCGAAATGATGGCAGGGACATGATGGTCACCTCCTTTCCGCCCGATGGTAGTGTGTGGCTATAGTTTAATAAATCGAATAATTTTCGTTCCGTTGTTTAATGGAGTTAAATCATGCGACCGACATTGGATATCGATCTCTTGCGCACTTTTCATGCCATTGCACGTTTGGGGCAATTCCGCGCGGCGGCGGCATTTGTCAATCGCAGCCCCGCCGCCGTGAGCGTGCATATCCAGCGCCTGGAACAGGTGGTGGGCGGGCGCCTGCTGGAGCGTGACAATCAGTCCGTGGTGCTGACGCCGCTGGGAAGCAAGCTGCTGGCCTCGACGCTCGGGCTGCTGAGCGCTCATGACGATATTCTGCGGGAACTGCAGGGCGCGCCGCTAAGCGGCCATATCAAATTGGGATTGCCTGATGAGTACGCCTCTCATGTGATACGTCATATTTTGCCGCGGTTTGCCGACAGTTTTCCCGCGGTGGAGTTGGAGGTCTCTACCGCTGCCAGTCAGGCGCTGGTGGACCAAATTGGTCGTAATCGGCTGCATCTCGCGCTGGTGGTTCAACCCTCGGGGAGACACTGTCAGACACCGGTCGCGGTGACAGTACCCGTGTGGGCCGGAGGCCGTTCGCTGGCGCTGCAGGCTAACCGGCCGCTGCCGCTGGCGTTGCATGCCGCCGACTGCCCTTATCGCGAAGCGATGCTCGAGGCGTTGACGTCGGCGGGGCGACAATGGCGGGTCATTTTAAGCAGTCCCTCGGCCAGCGTGGTGGCCGCTTGCGTAGAGGCGGGGCTAGCCGTCACGTTGCTCGATCGGGCACGACTCTCTGGTGCGATGCGGATACTCGAAGCGTTGCCACCGGTCGCGCCGTATGAGGTGCAACTGCTGCGATCTGTCGCCGCCGACGGCGAGCCCGCGACGGCGATGCTGGAGAAAGTCATCGGCGAGTATTTTCAGGGCGGTGAACACATCGTGCAGTAAACGCGGCCAAACCTATGTGGGCCGCTTCACATCCTGCAGCCCAAACAGCGTAGCCGCATTGCGAGCCAAAATAGCGTTCACGTCTTCCTCCGGCAAACCCGCGCGCCGGATGTAGTCCAGCGTGGTTTGAAACAGTTCGCCCGGTTGGAACGGGAAATCGGTGCCGAACAGCAGTTTCTTAATGGACGTCGCCTGGCAAGAGACGAGCCGTTGGCTGGCCAATAACCGCGTCCCGGACTTTTTCGTTGTCTGCAATAACCAGATCTCCCTGGGCATCATCAAGGCCTGTATCGAACATCGGCTGCCGTTGATGCAGGACGTGTCGCTGTTCAGCATCGATGAGGTTTCGCATGCCGAGATCTACGGTTTTCATTTCCCCTGCGTGTCACACGATTTGCAAGAGATCGCGTGGTAAGCGTTGAATCTGGCGATCCGCCGTATTGCCGATCCCGAGATCAAGCCGGGCAAGGTGGTGTTGCGGGGAAAACTCGCCGCGTAACGGCATCTCTCTGCTTTTGTATGGGGGATAAAAGGAGCAGAAGGAGGCGTTACATCCAATAGGCCGGTATGTTCGGTGGGCAATAGAACAACACTCCCGCTATTGATGCAGGGTTCATTCGTTCATAGAGTTATATGGCTGTATATAAATACAGTAACTCTGTGAGGATAATATGATGAATACCTGCCCTGATATCGCTACGTTACGAAACACTCTTCCTGGCGCAGTCGGCGAATTGATCGCCGTGACCGCATACTACGGCGATTGGAATGCCGGCAATCGTCAACCCATCGGCGGCGGTATCTTCGTCGCCAAAGCACAATCGACACCGATGGATGATGGCGGGATGTTCATCCGCCCCAACGCTGCTTGGTTGTGGGTGCGCGTCTTGGACGTTGCCGGCACGGTGTCGCCTTATATGTTCGGCGCGAAAGGTGACGGTATTTCAGAGGATGCCGCTGCCATTCAAGCCGCTCACGATTATGCCAGTTCGCAGGCTGTATCCAGCGGTTCACGCGTATTGAAAAACGGGAATCTGCAGTTCGGGAGCGGGCAATTTAAATGTACAGAAACGCTGAAGCTGGATTTGAAAACCGTCGATTACGATTTCTCCGGCGCCTTGCTGGATTTTAGCGCCATGACACAGGGCAACGCCACCGACCGTAAAGTCGCGATTCAATGGCAAAACAACGCCGGTTATACCCAGGGCAATCTCAGCGTGAAAAATTTGCGTATGATTGGCCCTGGCGCCAATTCATTTGTCGATGGCATGACGTTTTCTACTTCGCTCTCGGCTAGCTATGGCCGCAATTCGCTGACCTTTATCGGCGGTGGGATCGAAGGTTTTGCCTATGGCATAACCGGCACTACCGATTTCTACTTCCTGCGTATGTATGGCTTTAGTTTCAATCACTGCGACATTTGCTATTACTTCCCCGACAATACTTCCAATTCCGGTGAAGAGATGAATTTCCACAGCTGTATTTTCGCTCAGAGCAATTGCGGTGTGAAACTACAGGGGGGCTACAGCTATTTCTTAAACTGTTCCTTTGATTACATTTACGGTAAGAACGGGCCGCAAGCCTCCTCCAGCCATGTCGGAAAGTATATGCATATCGAGGGTGGGCAACATATTTTCCGCGATTGTCACGTTGAAGGCTATGGCCCACAAAATTACATCCTGAACATTCCGGATGCTAAACGGTGCAAGGTCAACATTATCGGCGGTCTGTTTACCTTCAAAGCCGGCGGTAGCCCAACGGCCTATCCGACAACCTCTAACCCATTCTATGTGGGTGATTTGGCGCGAGTGGTATTTGATAAAGTCAATATCGGTCAGATGCAACAAGGTGGTGACACCAACGTCAGTGGTTGGATTGATGGCACGGGTTCTGTCTCTTTGCGTAATACGCAATTGCCTATCGCCTGGCCTTATCTGTTAACTCAGGTGCGAACCGATACCGCTGTACAGGACAATTGGCTGGATGGCACGACGTATAGCAACGGTAGCGACAAATGGACTGAGGAAGTTTGGGTTCTGCCGCCGGGAGGCGTTAATACGGTACGCAAATCTCGCTACGGGTGGGGTACGACTAACAGCACCAATTTCAGCCTTATCCGCCAGGCCGATTTCGTTTCATTGGGGCGCAACGCGGCGGCTGGTAATGGTGTGTTCCAGGCGGTGCTGGGAACCGTCAGCCTGAAAGGCTATGGCAGCGTTATTCACCATGTTCGCGCCAACACTTACGCGGGTGATGGGCAACGCTGCCAGGTCAAAATCCTATGGGCGAAACTGCGCGAATATGGTCCGCAACAAGACGTTGAACCCCAAATTCTCAAGCAGCAAACCGGTCACGTTTACACCTATCAATTTAGCGGCAATGAATCTGATCTGAAGAGCGTTATCATCCCAGGCCAAATGCAGGGCTATCCTACGCAGCCTCCCGCCTTCGAGCGAGCGCCAGACTGGGCTACGCACGCTTTCTTGCTTATTGACGTCACCGAAATGAAAAGCAACTTTGACCTGCGCATTACGGATGTTTACCTGCGACAGGTCTGACGCAGTTTCCCAACATTGACCGGTTCACGACATGTCGCACATCCCGTTATTACGAGGGGGGTGCGACATTGAGGACGCAGCGTTTTGCGCGGCTGTCGCTGGCCTGCGTGAAGCGCAACGTGAAAGAACCGCATAAAACCCACTTGGGCTAGCCGAAATCCGGGGCCGGAATGGGGTCTCCTGCCTGTTACTGAATGAGGACGGATCTTCAGTCAGCGCCCAGCCCAAACAGCGCAGCCGCATTGCGATCCAAAATGGCGTTCACATCTTCCTCCGGCAAACCCGCGCGCCGGATGTAGTCCACCGTGGTTTGAAACAGTTCGCCCGGTTGGAACGGGAAATCGGTGCCGAACAGCAGCCGCTCAGTGCCGAAAGTCGCTGCCGCCGCTTGCAACGCGGGCACCTGATCGTGGCCTACCGTGTCGTACCACATGCGCAGGGCGGCGCGGCTTGGGGGTTCCGGCGTATTCGGCGCCTCCCACGCGACGGTTTGGTCGAGGCGTTCCAGCGTCATCGGTAGCAGGCCGCCCAGATGCGGCACAATGATTTTCATCTCCGGAAAGCGTTGGGGGATGCCATTGAGGATAAAGTGCATGGCGGCGACCGTGTCTTCGATCGGCGCGCCGATCGACCAGGTCAAGGCGTAATCGGCGATGAGCGGCGAGTGCGCGCCGCGGCCGGCGGGATGAATGGCCAACACGCTGTGGCGGCGATTGAGTTCCTGATAGAGCGGCTCAAACAGCGGGTTGGCGATAGACAGCCCGAGCACTGAGGTGGTGATGCAGGCGCCCAGCATATTGAGCTGGGTAAGGGCCCTTTCAAGCTCGCGTAACGCAGCGTCGATATGCGGCAGCGGCAAGGAAGCGATAGCCCGAAAGCGGGTGGGATAACGCGCTACCAGTTCCGCATATTCATCATTGATCCGGCGCGCGGCATCAACGGCCGCCTGTTCGTCTTCCAGATGCGGCGACAGCGGCGTCGCCGACAGGATTTGCATGTCGATGCCGGCGCTGTCCAGCAGGGCGAAGCGCGCGTTGAGTTCACGCTCGCTGCGGCCGGCGCCCAATTGCCGATAGGCGGCGACTTCGTGCACGCCATGCGCTTGCAAAAGATCCAGATACTCTGTGCTCCACAGGTGAGCGTGTACGTCGAGTCGCATCGGTCGATCTCCGGAGTTCGCGGCGATGCCGCGGGTTCAGGAGAGTATAGGCGGGCGACGCGGCAGCCCCTGGCGGGAGGGCATTTTTTCTACCGACGGGTTAGGATGAGAGCACGCATTGATCCGGGAACGGCGCGCGGACGGGCGTTCCCGGTATTGGGCGGGCTGGAGATCAGAACACCTGTTTGAACGGTTTCACCGTCACGTCGGCGTAGACGCCGGCGGCGATATAAGGATCCTGCTGCGCCCAGGCCTGAGCTTCCGCCAGCGACTCGAATTCGGCGATCACCGTCGAACCGGTAAAGCCGGCCGCGCCGGGATCGTTGCTGTCGATGGCCGGGTTAGGGCCGGCGACCACCAGGCGGCCGGCGTCGCGCAGCGCCTGCAGGCGCGCCAGGTGTGCCGGGCGCACCGCCAGACGGTTTTCCAGCGAGTGGGGGACGTCTTGCGCGTAGATCAGATAAAGCATGTTTCACCTTTAAAATCATGGCTATAAAACGGTGCTACCAAGGTAGCGCAAAAGGCGCGGCAGGGGAACGGTGCGCGGCGAATTTCCCGGCTGATTGGCGCTTATGCCTTGAAGCCGCTACTTTTTATTCGTATAGTGCGGCGCGCTTAAACTGATATGCCATTGAGGTGAGGATATGACGGAACTGGTAAGGGAAAAACTCGATTTGCCGGCGGGCAAAAGTAAACTGCTGCTGCACTCTTGCTGCGCGCCCTGTTCCGGCGAGGTGATGGAAGCGATCCAGGCCTCCGGGATCGAGTACGCCATTTTCTTCTATAACCCCAACATTCACCCACAAAAAGAGTATCTGCTGCGCAAGGAAGAGAACATCCGTTTCGCCGAGCAGCACGGGGTGCCGATCATTGATGCCGATTATGACACCGACAACTGGTTCGCCCGCGCCAAGGGGATGGAGAATGAACCGGAGCGCGGCATTCGTTGCACCATGTGTTTTGACATGCGTTTCGAGCGCACGGCGCTGTATGCGCATGAGCACGGTTACGACACTATCTCCAGCTCGCTGGGCATTTCGCGCTGGAAGAACATGCAGCAGATCACCGACTGCGGCATCCGGGCGGCGGAAAAATATCCCGATCTGGTGTACTGGGATTACAACTGGCGCAAGAAGGGCGGTTCGTCGCGCATGATAGAGATCAGCAAACGCGAACGTTTCTATCAGCAGGAATACTGCGGCTGCGTCTATTCGTTGCGCGACACCAACCTGCACCGCAAGGCGCAAGGTCGGCCGCTTATTAAGCTGGGCGTGCTTTACTATGGCGATGAAGAATAACGCTTAATCACCGCAATCAACCCGCTACGGCGGGTTTTTTATTTTTTGACGCCCGGCCAAACGTTAATCAAGCGTGTCGTCCTGGCGATAAAAAAGCAACGGCCAGGTTAATATCCTTATGAGTTTGCTGGTTTTAGCCGCGCATACTGACGATTAAAGCGATAGTTTGCCTTTCGTTATTGAATATGATTGCTATTTGCATTTAAACTTGGCGAACCAGAGGAAACAGAATCATTATGCCGCTAAAAAAGATGTTCCTTAATCGCCGTATATCCGTGCCTTTCGTCTTGTCCGTAGGCCTGCACAGCGCCCTGGTGGCGGGATTGCTTTACGCTTCGGTAAAAGAAGTGGTGGAGTTGCCGAAGCCAGAGGACGCGCCGATCAGCGTCATGATGGTCAACACCGCCGCGATGGCCGAACCGCCGCCACCGGCGCCGGCCGAGCCGGAGCCGCCACAGGTCGAACCTGAGCCGGAGCCAGAACCGGAACCTATCGTGGAGCCGCCGCCGAAGGCGATCGTGAAGCCGGAGCCGGTCAAGCCGAAACCGAAACCTAAGCCGAAGCCAAAGGTCGAAAAACAGGTTAAACCGGAGCCGAAGAAGGTTGAGCCGCGCGAGCCTTCGCCGTTCAACAATGATTCGCCGGCCAAACCGATCGATAAAGCGCCGGTGAAACAGGCGCCTGCCGCGCCGGTGCAGGGCAACTCGCGCGAGGTCGGGCCAAGGCCGATCAGCCGCGCCAATCCGCTCTATCCGCCGCGGGCCCAGGCTTTGCAGATCGAAGGCAACGTGCGGGTACAGTTCGATATCGACAGCGATGGGCGCGTCAGCAACGTGCGTATCTTGTCGGCCGAACCGCGCAACATGTTTGAGCGTGAAGTGAAGCAGGCGATGCGTAAATGGCGCTATGAGGCCAAAGAAGCGAAAGATCGTACCGTCACTATCCGCTTCAAGCTGAACGGCACGACCGAATTGAACTGAGTTTGGTCTCCACCAAAAAAAAAGGGTCGCCTCGGCGACCCTTTTTGCATTTGCGGCGTAGCGTCAGTTTATTCTTCGAAGCCGACACGGAAATTCATTTTGCCCTCAGGCAGCGCGCGCGAGTTGCCTTCCGCATCGACCGCCACATAGGTGAACACCGCTTCGGTCGCCCGGTAGCGCTGGCCGATCGGGGCGGAGGAGACTTTCTTGACCCACACTTCGATATTGATGGTGATCGAGCTGCGCCCGGTACGGATGCAGTGCGCATAGCAGCAAACCACATCGCCTACCGCCACCGGTTTCAGGAAGGTCATGCCGTCCACGCGCACGGTCACCACGCGCCCTTCGGCGATCTCTTTTGCCTGGATGGCGCCGCCGATATCCATTTGCGACATCAGCCAGCCGCCGAAGATATCACCGTTGGCATTGGTATCGGCCGGCATCGCCAGCGTGCGCAGCACCAGCTCGCCGCTGGGTAAAGGTCGTTGTTGTGTCATAGCAGTCTGCTTTTAAAAGGAGGGAATAACATCATACTGCCCGCGGCAAGCGCCGCAGGCATTAACAATTTTGTAACTATTTTTTCTGTTCTTCCGGCATGTGCCGGTAAATATAGATACCGCTGAGGAGGGTGAAGACCAATGTCAGTACCGTCAGGCCAAAGACTTTGAAATTGACCCAGACGCTTTGCGGCAGCCAGAAGGCGACATAGATGTTCGCCAGGCCGCAGGCCAGGAAGAAGACCGCCCAGGCGAGGTTGAGGTTGCTCCACACGTTGTCCGGCAGCGTCAGCTCTTTGCCCAGCATGCGCTGGACCAGCGGTTTTTTGAGCACCCACTGACTGATCAGCAGCGCCAGCGCGAACAGCGCGTAAATCACCGTGACCTTCCATTTGATGAACAAATCGTTGTGGAACACCAGCGTCAGGGTGCCGAACACCAGCACCATCAGGAAGGTGATCAGCGTCATCTTCTCGACCTTGCGGTATTTCACCCAGGTGAACACCAGTGCCAGCGCGGTGGCGACAATTAACGCGCCGGAAGCGACGTAAATGTCGTACAGCTTGTAAAAAGCGAAAAAGACAATTAACGGGAGGAAATCAAGAAACTGCTTCATAAATCAATCCATCATCTGTTCATCGGCCGACTATACCGGATTCGGCGAGCTCTGTGTACCGCCGGGCGTTGCCGATTATCGGCGTTTGGCCGGCGGATTTCTGCCGCGAAAGCAGGAATTTGCATAAACTTACGCGAGAAAGCGCGGGCGCATTGCCAGCGCGGGCCGCAGGCCGCATAGTAAGTATCATAATAACCAGATAATTTACCGCGGAAAACAGCATGCAGTGGAAATCTCTCCAGGCCCTAACGCCGGGTTTGACGCATTTATTGGGCTATCAACGCAGCTGGCTCAAGCCGGATATTCGCGCCGGCCTTTCCGTCGCCGCCGTCGCCTTGCCGGTGGCCATCGCCTACGCCGAACTGGCCGGGGTCAGCCCGGTGGTGGGGCTCTATTCCTGTATTTTTCCGATGGTGGCCTATGCGCTGTTCGGCTCGTCGCGCCAGCTGATCGTCGGGCCCGACGCCGCCACCTGTGCGGTGATCGCCGCGGTGGTGACGCCGCTGGCGGCGGGCAATATGGAGCGCCATTGGCAACTGACCATCATGATGACCGCGATGATGGGCGGCTGGTGCCTGCTGGCCAGCCGGTTCAAGCTGGGGGCGCTGGCGGATCTGCTGTCGAGGCCGATCCTCAGCGGGCTGCTGAACGGGGTGGCGATCACCATTATCGTCGATCAGATCGGCAAGGTGTTGGGATTCACGGTGCGCCCGGCGCAGCTGATCGAGCGCATCTACGCGCTGCCCGGTAACCTGCTGCACAGCGACTGGCTGACGATGGCGGTGTCGTTGTTGACGCTGGTGACGCTGCTCGGATTTAAAAAATGGCGGCCTAACTGGCCGGCGCCGCTGTTCGCCATCGTGCTGGCGGCGTTCGTGACCTGGGCCGGCGGTCTGCAGCAGCATGGCGTGGTGACGGTGGGCGGTTTCAGCGGCGTGTTGCCGATCGTCCAGTGGCCGGACTTCCAGCCCGGTTTGCTGCGCGACATGGTGATCCCGGCGCTCAACCTGGCGGTGGTGAGCTTTGTCAGCATGATGCTCACCGCCCGCAGCTTCGCCGCCAAGAACGGTTATGAGGTGAACGCCGACGCCGAGTTTCGTGCGCTGGGGCTGGTGAATATCGTCTCCGCGCTGTCGCAAGGTTTCGCCATCAGCGGTGCGGATTCGCGCACTGCGGTGAATGACGCCAACGGCGGCAAGAGCCAGCTGGTGTCGGTCATCGCCGCCGCAGTAATCGCCTTCGTCTTGCTGTTCCTGATGGCGCCGCTGCAGTTTATCCCGGTGGCAGGATTGGGCGTGGTGCTGATGTATGCGGCCTGGTCGCTGCTGGACATCCGTGGCATCTGGATCTTGCGCCGCCGCAACGCGCAGGCGTTCCGCCTGGCGCTGTTTACCTTCCTCAGCGTGCTTCTGGTGGGGGTGATCAGCGGCATCGGGCTGGCGGTGTTGCTGGGGCTGATGCAATTTCTGCGCACCGTCTTCCGGCCGACGGAACAGCTGCTGGGCGTCAACGACGAAGGCATGATCCATTCCATGGGCAACAACAATGGGGTGAAGGCGGTGCCTGGCGTCATGATGTACCGCTTCAATTCGCCGCTGACCTATTTCAACGTGGCGTACTTCAAACGCCGTATTCTCAATTTGGTCGACGGCACGCCGTTCCAGCCGCGCTGGGTGGTGGTGGATGCGGTAGCCAGTTTTACCCATGCCGATATCAGCGTGCTGGCGGCCATCGACGAACTGAAACGTGACTTGTTACAGCGTAACGTTAAGCTGGTGCTGGCGGGGCGCCGCACCGAGCTGACGCGCTGGTTCCGTATTAACCGCTTAGGACGCGACAAAGAGCTGATTTTGGTGCCGGACCTGTATCTGGCGCTGAAGCTGATTCAGAGTAAGGAGCAGGCGGAAGCCGCCACGGCGGGGTAAACAAAAAAGGGGCGCGCCGAAGCGTGCCCCTTGGGTTTTGGTTGCGTCGGCGTTAGCCGCGCAACAGCATGTACAGGCGGAACAGGTAGATCAGCAGCAGGGCAGATACCAGGTTGCTCAACGCGGTCAACACCACGCTGGCGACGTTCGGCGTCAGCACCGACAGATGGCTCACCAAAAACAGCACCAGCAGTTTGGCCGCCAGCCACAGCATCATCGCCGGCACAAGCACGCGCGCATTGGCGAAGGCCAATTTGCTGCTCAGCTTGAGCGAAGCGAACACGCCTTTTTTGTCGACGGAGGCGATCACCGGCGCCAGCGCGAAGGCGATAGCCATCAGCACGCCCGGCACCACAAACAGCGTCAGGCCGAGCTGGATCAGCAGGGTGCAGATAAACAGCAGCAGCAACAGACGCGGCAGATCGGGCGCCGAGGCGCCGAGCGCGCGCAGGGCGCTGGTGCGTTCACCTTGCGACACCAGACGGATCAGCGTCAGCATCCCGCCGACCAGCAGCACGTTGCCGACCAGCGCGGAGAAGGTGGCGGCCGCCGACACTTTCAGCAACACCATCTGCTGTTCCGGCGTCATCTGCTGGATCACTTCCTGAATGCCCATACCGGTAGACGAAGCGAAATCGCTGGTGGTGGCAGCGAGCGTCGCCAACTGTTCGGCATCGGGGCTGAAGGCCTGATTCAGCAGCACGGAGATAAACGCCGTCAACAGCGCCAGCATCAGGATGCTGGCCAGTTGGTTGCGTAAAAAGTTAAAACTGTCACGGTACAAAGTGTTGGCCGTGATAGGCATGCAGACTCCTTGGCGTCGGGAAAACAGAGATAAATCAGTGGGTGATTGTACCCTGTTCCACGCCGCTGTGGCACCCCGCGAATTGCACTACGCCTATTTCTTCAACGATCGTCGTCTCAGGCAGCGAGAGCGGCAGGGGCACCGGCAAGGGCGGCAGGCCGTAGCGTTCGCGAGCGCGATCGCAGGCTTCGTTGCGCAGGCCGTTTTCACCGGACTGATCGAACTCCCGGCACGGGCTGGGCCGATTGAGGTAGATCGAGCAGGACACGGCTTTGCCAATCTCGCCATCCAGCGCGTTGCAGCGGGGGGACTTGCTGTTGGTCCCCTGCATGCAGCGCAGGAACGGGGTTAAAGGCTCCGTCAGGGAAAGGGGGACGATGCCGCCGCCGTCTTCGGCTTCGGCCCAATAGAATGACACTCGAAAATAACCGCAGCATGCGCCGCAGCTGACACAGGGATTAAGGATTTCGCTCATCTTGATTGCCCACCGACTCCTCACGGCACCAACCAAAACCAACACGGAAAATGAAATTACCTCAGCCGCATTTTTCTCCGCAACCGAAATTTGAACATGTAGATAATTTGCAACAAAATCGATTTTTTGATGCAGATCAATCCTTGATTTATTAGGCGGTTAGGTAACCTTGTTTTTAGTAGGATTTTAAATTTTTACACATAAGATGTGATCTCGATGGGATCACAAATACCCGAAAGTAGGTATATTCCCCCTCGAGCGATTAACCACACAAATGGAATGGATAATGAAAAAGACAACTCTGATGGTATTGGCGACGATGATGGCGCCTATGTTGGCAAGTGCGCATCAGGCCGGTGATTTCCTGTTCCGCGCGGGAACTGCGACGGTGCGTCCAAATGCAGGTTCGGACAACGTGTTGGGGTTGGGGTCGCTGGATGCGAAAAACAACACCCAGCTCGGTCTGACCTTCGGTTACATGGTGACGGACAACATCGGCGTTGAGTTGTTGGCCGCAACGCCATTCCGCCATAAGGTTACGCTGGGCGGCACCGATCTGGCGACCGTTCACCAATTGCCGCCTACGCTGATGGCGCAATACTACTTCGGCGACAAGCAGGACAAACTGCGTCCTTACCTGGGCGTCGGCGTTAACTACACCACCTTCTTCGACGAGAAGTTCAACGATTACGGCAAAAGCGCCGGGTTGAGCGACCTCGATCTGAAAGACTCTTGGGGTGTGGCGGCGCAGGCTGGCCTGGATTACAACCTGGATGAGCACTGGATGCTGAACATGTCGGTGTGGTGGATGAACATCGAAACCAAAACTCGCTTCAACGATGCGAATGGCGGGCACCACAGCTTCGATACGCGTCTGGATCCGTGGGTGTTCATGTTCGGGGCGGGTTATCGCTTCTGATGAAGGCCGCAATCAGGGAGGCGTTGCGCCTCCCTGTGTCGGTATTATTTAATCTGCATTACGTTTTCAACCGATTTCACACCGGCCACGCCGCGTGTGACCTGCACCGCACGGTTAGCGTCATCGCTGGACGTCACGAAGCCGCTCAGCTGCACGCGACCTTTAAAGGTTTCCACGCTGATCTCGCGTGACTTGATGTTTTTATCCGCCAGCAGTGCCGATTTCACTTTGGTAGTGACCACCGTGTCATCGATATAACCGCCCGTTCCCTCAGATTTTGCCGTCGGCGCACAAGCGCTCACCGCGACCGCCACAACGGCTGCCATGCACAAGGCCGAAAGGGTTTTAAACAGCTTCATAAATTACTCTCCATGCAATGTTATGGTTGAAATTCGCTACGGTTTATCGCCGCAGCGAGCGCATTCCCCAAATCAAACGAAGAAATGCATAGCGAACAACGTTCATTGTGAGACAAGACCTGGGTTTGTTCAAATTTTTGCTGTAAATAAATGGAACAAACTTTGAGGGGAAACAAGCTGTTAAAGCGAGCGCCGGCAGGGCGCTCGCTAAAGAGGATCACGCCCGGGTGGCGCGCTTCATATTGCTGACGAAGGCCGCCAGCCTGGTCAGCATCTCCGCCGGGTTGGCATGGTGCTGTTCGATGATTTTGACGATTGCCGAGCCGGAGATCGCGCCGGCGGCCCCGGCCTGCAGCGCGGCCTTCACCTGCTCGGGTTCGGAGATGCCGAAGCCCTGCAGCGGCGGCGCGGCGTGATACTCGCGCAGCTTGTTCACCAGGTGATGCAACGGCAGCTGCGCCCGGCTTTCGGTGCCGGTCACCCCGGCGCGCGACAGCAGGTAGGTGTAGCCGCGGCCGTGCGACGCGATTTCACGCAGCAGATCGTCATCGGCGTTCGGCGGGCAGATGAAGATCGGTGCGATACCGTGGCGCGCGGCGGCGGCGCGGAACGGCGCAGACTCTTCAAACGGCACGTCGGCGACCAGCACTGAATCCACGCCCACTTCGGCGCAGCGTTGGTAAAACGCATCGATGCCTTTATGGAACACCAGGTTGGCGTACATCAGCAGGCCGATGGGAATGGTCGGGTGCTTCTGGCGGATGGCCGCCAGCATCTCGAAGCACTGGGTCGGCGTGACGCCGGCGGCGAAGGCGCGCAGCGTCGCGCTTTGGATGGTTGGGCCGTCCGCCAGCGGATCGGAGAAGGGGATACCCAGCTCCAGCGCATCCGCGCCGGCTTCGATCAGGGTGTCGATAATCTGCAGCGACAGCGCCGGATTAGGATCGCCTAGCGTCACGAACGGGACGAAGGCGCCTTCCTTGCTGCTTTCCAGACGCGTGAACAGTTGCTGATAACGTTCCATCAGATTTCTCCCCGTGCTTTCAAAATGTCGTGAACGGTAAATATGTCTTTGTCGCCGCGGCCGGACAGGTTGACCACCAGGATCTGCTCTTTCTGCGGCGTTTCACGGATCATTTTCAGCGCGTGCGCCAGGGCGTGCGAGGATTCCAGCGCCGGGATGATGCCTTCATGGCGCGACAGCGCCTTGAACGCTTCCAGCGCTTCGTCGTCGGTGATCGACACGTATTCGGCGCGGCCGGTGCTGTTCAGGTAGGCGTGCTGCGGCCCGACGGACGGGAAGTCCAGCCCGGCGGAAATTGAATAGGATTCTTCAATCTGGCCTTCGGCGGTCTGCATCATCGGCGCTTTCATGCCGAAGTAGATGCCGACGTGGCCGTGCTTCAGCGGCGCGCCGTGCTGGCCGGTTTCGATGCCCAGGCCGGCGGGTTCCACGCCGATAAGCCCAACGTCAGCGTCATCGATAAAGTCGGCGAACATGCCGATGGCGTTGGAGCCGCCGCCGACGCAGGCGATGACCGCATCCGGCAGGCGGCCTTCGCGCTCCAGCATCTGCGCTTTGGTTTCTTCGCCGATCATGCGCTGGAATTCACGCACGATGGTGGGATACGGGTGCGGGCCGGCGGCGGTACCGAGCATATAGTGGGCGGTTTCATAGCTGCCGGACCAGTCGCGCAACGCTTCGTTGCAGGCGTCTTTCAGGGTGGCGGAGCCGCTGTGCACCGGGATCACTTCCGCGCCCATCAGCCGCATGCGGAATACGTTCGGCGACTGGCGCTCAACGTCTTTGGCGCCCATATAGATGCGGCACTTCAGGCCGAGCAGCGCGCAGGCCAGCGCCGACGCGACGCCGTGCTGGCCGGCGCCGGTTTCCGCGATGATCTCGGTTTTGCCCATGCGCTTGGCCAGCAACGCCTGGCCCAGCACCTGGTTGGTCTTGTGCGCGCCGCCGTGCAGCAGATCTTCGCGCTTCAGGTAGAGCTTGGTGTTGCTGCCGGCGGTGAGGTTTTTGCACAGCGTCAGCGCCGTCGGGCGGCCTGCGTAGTTCTTCAACAGATCGATAAATTCAGCCTGAAATGCCGGATCGCGCTGAGCGCTGACAAAGGCTTCTTCCAGTTGTTTCAGGGCCGGCATCAGAATTTGCGGCACATACTGGCCACCAAATTCGCCGAAGTAGGGGTTAAGCAGCGTCATGAGAGTTCCCGTTATTATCCGTTATTAATATAGAGCCGTATTCAGTAGGCGCGCAGGGTCTGGAAGACCGAGGCCAGGCGCGCGGGATCTTTGATGCCCGGTTCGCTTTCCACGCCGGAGTTGAAGTCCAGCCCGGCGCAGCCGAGCTTGGCCGCTTCGACGCAGTTGTCGGCGCGCAGGCCGCCCGCCAGCATCACGTTAGTCAGATCTTCGTCTTGCAACACCGACCAGTCGAAGCGTTGGCCGGTGCCGCCGGCACCGTTGTCGAGCAGATAACGGTCAACATGCTGCAGATCGCGCGCCGGCACCCGATCTTTCACGCTCAGCGCCTTCCAGATACGGCAGTCGGCCGGCAAGCGGGCGCGCAGGGCGCTGATATAGGCCTGGTCTTCCGCGCCGTGCAATTGCACCGCATGCAGCCCGAGGCGCTCAACGGTCAACGCCACGGTATCGACCTGGGCGTCGCAGAACACGCCGACGTATTTCAGCGGCGCGCCGGAGATCACTTCGCGGGCGCGGGTGATGTCCACATAGCGCGGCGAACGGCCGACGAAAATCAGCCCGCCGTAGATGGCGCCGGCCTGATAGGCGGCGGCGGCGTCTTGCGGACGGGTCAGACCGCACACTTTGTTGTCGCCCAGGACCACGCGGCGCACGGCGGCGCGCAGATCGGGTTCCGACATCAGCGCGCTGCCGATCAGGAAGCCGTTGGCGTAATGGCTCAGCTCGCGGATCTGCCCGTAGTTGTTGATGCCTGACTCGCTGATCACCGTCACGCCATGCGGCACGCGCGGCGCCAGCTGACGGGTGCGGTTCAGATCGATGCTCAAATCGCGCAGATCGCGGTTGTTGATGCCGACCACGCGCGCTTCCAGCGCGATCGCGCGCTGCAGCTCTTCTTCACTGATCACTTCGGTCAGTACGCCCATATTCAGGCTGTGGGCCACCGCGGCCAGTTGGCGGTACTGCTCGTCGGTCAACACCGACAGCATCAGCAGGATGGCATCGGCCTGATAGTAGCGCGCCAGGTAAATCTGATAGGGATCGATGATAAAGTCTTTGCACAACACCGGTTGGCTGACGGTTTTACTGACCAGCGGCAGGAAATCGAAGCTGCCCTGAAAGTATTTCTCGTCGGTCAGCACCGAGATCGCCGAAGCGAAATCTTTATACACCGTGGCGATTTCTACCGGATCAAAGTTCTCGCGAATCAGTCCCTTGGAAGGCGAGGCCTTCTTGCATTCGAGAATGAAAGCCGTCCGGGTGCCCTGCAGCGCGTGATAGAAGCTGCGTTCGCTCGGCGCGATGTCATTCTGAAAGCTGGCCAGGGGCTGTTGCTGTTGTCGCGCCGCGATCCATTGCGCTTTGTCGCGGACAATCTTGTGTAGCACGGTTTCCTGCATCATTTATCCTCTTGCCGCCAGTGCGATGACACGCTCATAGGCCTGCCCGCTGTTGATCATATCCAGTGCCTGCCGCGCATTTTGGCGCAGGTCTTCATGTCCGAATAACTTCAGAAGCAACGCGACGTTGGCCGCGACCGCCGCAGCGTGCGCCGGCTCGCCTTTACCTTGTAACAGCCGCGCCAAAATGTCACGGTTTTCTTCCGGCGTGCCGCCCAGCAAGGCTTCCAGCGGATAGGTTTCCAATCCGAAGGACTGCGGCGTGAGCTGGTAGCTGCTGATTTCGCCGTTGTTCAATTCCGCTACGTGCGTCGGGGCGTGGATCGCCACCTCGTCCATGCCGCCGCCGTGAACCACCGCCGCACGTTGATAACCCAGCACGCGCAGGGTTTCGGCAATCGGCAGCACCAGTTCCGGGCTGTAAACGCCGATCAGCGCCAGTGGCGGGCGCGCCGGGTTGATCAGCGGACCCAGCACGTTGAACAGCGTGCGGGTTTTCAGCTGCTGGCGCACCGGCATGGCGTGACGAAAACCGGTGTGGTACTGCGGTGCGAACAGAAAGCACACGCCGAGATCGTCCAGCGCCTTGCGCGCTTCTTCCGCCGGCAGATCCAGGCGGATACCGAACGCCGCCAGCAGATCCGACGAGCCGGAACGGCTGGAGACGCTGCGGTTGCCGTGTTTGGCGATCTTCGCACCGCAGGCCGCCGCCACAAAGGCGCTGGCGGTGGAAATATTGATGCTGTTGGTGCCGTCGCCGCCGGTGCCGACGATATCGGCGAACGGGTAGTCAGGGCGCGGGAACGGCTGAGCATCTTCCAACAGCGCTTTGGCGGCGCCGGCGATCTCTTCCGGGCGCTCGCCACGGACTTTCATGCTGATCAACGCCGCTGCCAGTTGGCTCGGCTCCAGTTCGCCGCGCACGATGGCGCTGAACAGCTGTTGGCTTTCCTGCTGGCTCATCGACTCGGCGCGGTACAGTTTCTCAAGAATAGGTTGCATCGTCGTGTTCCTTATATTACTTCGCCAGCGCCCAGGCGAGGGTCTGCTCAAGCAGGCGTGCGCCGTGGGTGGTCAGAATCGATTCCGGATGGAACTGGAAGCCGCACACGCGGCGTTGGTCGTCGCGCACCGCCATCACCATCTCGCCGAAACGGGCGTTAACGGTGAGATCGGCCGGAATATTGCTGCCGACCAGCGAGTGGTAGCGCGCCACCGGCAGCGGGTTGGCCATGCCGGCGAACATGCCTTCGCCATCGTGAACGATCGCCGAGGCTTTGCCGTGCAGGATCTCGCCCGCCTGGCCGACCTGGCCGCCGTAGGCTTCGACGATCGCCTGGTGGCCGAGGCAGATGCCGATGATCGGCAGCCGGCCGCGCAGGCGCTGCAGCAGCTCCGGCATGCAGCCCGCTTCGGACGGCGTGCCGGGGCCGGGCGACAGCATCAGCACCGGCTGGGCCATGTGTTCCAAGCGTTCGATGATCACCTCGGCGGCGATCTGGTTACGGTAAATCACCACCTGGTGGCCGCTGGCGCGCAGCTGATCGACCAGGTTATAGGTAAAGGAGTCGACGTTGTCGAGCAGCAGGATATCGGCCATCAGAACACCTCCTTGGCATGGTGCGCAGTGGCGATGGCACGCAGCACGGCACGGGCTTTGTTGCGGGTTTCGTCGGCTTCCGCCTGCGGGACGGAATCCAGCACCACGCCGGCACCGGCCTGCACGGTGGCGATGCCGTCTTCAACGTAGGCGGAACGAATGACGATGCAGGTATCGAGATCGCCGGTGGCGGTGAAATAGCCTACTGCGCCGCCGTAGCTGCCGCGGCGCGCGCCTTCGGAGGCGGCGATTAGCTGCATAGCCCGCACTTTCGGCGCGCCGCTCAGAGTGCCCATGTTCATGCAGGCCTGGTAGGCGTGCAGCACGTCGAGATCGGCACGCAGCGTGCCCACCACCCGGGAAACCAGGTGCATGACGAACGAATAGCGGTCCACCTTGGTCAGATCGGCCACGTAGCGGCTGCCGGCCTGGCAGATGCGTGCCAGATCGTTGCGTGCCAGATCGACCAGCATCAGGTGCTCGGCCAGCTCTTTGTGATCGGTGCGCATTTCCAGCTCGATGCGGCTGTCGAGATCCAGATCCAGCGAACCGTCGGCACGGCGACCGCGCGGGCGAGTGCCGGCGATCGGGTAGATTTCGATTTGGCGATTGCCCGCGTCGTATTTCAGCGCGCTCTCCGGCGAAGCGCCGAACAGAGTGAAGTCATCATCCTGCATGAAGAACATGTACGGGCTGGGGTTGTTGTCTTTCAAGGTCTGGTAGGCCGCCAGCGGCGCCGGACACGGCAGGGAGAAGCGGCGCGACGGCACCACCTGGAAAATCTCGCCCTGGCGGATCGCGTCCTGCAGCCCGCTGACCACCGCGCCGTACTCTTCGTCGCTCTGGTTGCAGCTCAGCTGCATGTTTTCCAGCGTTTGGTGCGGGATCGGCTGTGGGGTTTGTTGCAATTCGGCCTGAAGTTGTTCCAGACGTTGCTGCAAACGCTGCGCTTCACTCGCTTGTTCACTGAAGACGCTGGCCTGCAGACGGGCCGTACCGCGTTGGTGATCAAGCACCAGCAGGGTTTCTGCCAGATAGAAGCAGAAGTCCGGGCAGCGTTGATCCTGGCGCAGCGCCGGCAGGTCTTCGAAACCGGCGACCAAATCGTAGGCGAACAGGCCGCCCAGCATCACGGCTTCGCGCTCGTCCGCCGGGGAGTCCACCAGGGTCAGCAGCGTGCGCAGTGCGTCGAACACCGACAGTGAACGCAGGCGGGCGTCTTCGTCCTGCACCGCGTCGATCGCCGGGAAGGTCAGCTCGCGGCCGTTGGGGCGTGCCTGATTGCGCACCTCAGGCGGCAGCGCTTCGTCCAGCAGCGGCAGCAGCGCCGCGCCGTTGGCGCTCAGCGCCTGCACGCTGACGGTGTGGCCCAGTGCGGTAATGCGCAGCGCGCTGTCGATCACCAGCAGGCTCTGCAGATTCTGTTTGCTGTTGATTTCCGCCGATTCCAGCAGCAGAGTGGCCGGACGGGCGCCGCACAGCTGGTGGAAAATGGTGGTGGGGTCGCCCCGGTAGCTGGCTTGCGCCTTCAGCAATGTCAGTTGTGGTTTGGTGTTCATCATCGGTGGTTCCAGTGAATTCTGTCCATAAAAAAGCCCGCATCAGGTGCGGGCTCAGGAAATCTGCATTGTCAGATGACAGCTATGCGCGATTACACCGCCCGCAAGAGGGAGGTACGCCACCAACCGTGAAGAGAAATGTAGTTGTTCATTTGCAGACTCTCTCTGTTAACGCTCATCCGACACGGCCGTTGCCGTGAACTTGTGTACTAGTTAACTGGTTCGCGAAGGCAAAGTCAACCCTCTTTTTGCACAATGTTTTAGCGGTCAGCGTGAATTCTATTCATCATCCACCTGGCGCCTGTGGCCAGGACAGAATAGATTTCCGTCCGGCCGCCGATAACGGGTATGATAGGAAACCAAGCCATTGCCGGATAGCCGTTTTGACAGACAGTAACTCCCCATCTACCGCTTTTACTCTGTACGATCTCCACAGCCACACGACCGCCTCCGACGGCTATCTGACGCCGACGCAGCTGGTGCTGCGGGCGGTCGAGATGCGCGTGGGCGTGCTGGCGATCACCGATCACGACACCACCGCAGGCTTGGCCGAGGCCGCCGCCGCCATTGCGGAGCAGGCGTTGCCGCTGCGGTTGGTCAACGGGGTGGAAATCTCGACGCTGTGGGAAAATCATGAAATTCATATCGTTGGCTTGGGCATGGACGTCGCGCACCCGGCGCTGGTGGCGCTATTGGCGGAACAAACCGAACGTCGCAATCGGCGGGCGCAGGAGATCGGCGTGCGCCTGGGTAAAGCGCGCATTCCCGACGCCTATGTCGGCGCCCAGCGGCTGGCGGGCGACGGCGCGGTAACCCGCGGCCATTTCGCCCGTTACCTGGTGGAGATTGGCGTAGCGGACAACATGGCGCAGGTGTTCAAGAAATACCTGGCCAAAGGCAAAACCGGCTACGTGCCGCCGCAGTGGTGTACAATAGAACAAGCCATTGATGCGATTCATCAATCGGGCGGCCAGGCGGTGGTAGCGCATCCCGGCCGTTACGATCTGACCGCGAAGTGGTTGAAACGTTTGCTGGCGCATTTCGCCGAACACGGCGGCGACGCCATGGAAGTGGCGCAGTGTCAGCAGGCACCGCATGAGCGCTCGCAATTGGCGAAATACGCCCAGGACTATCGCCTGTTGGCCTCGCAAGGTTCTGATTTTCATCAGCCTTGTTCGTGGATCGAACTGGGGCGCAAGCTGTGGCTACCGGGCGGCGTCGAGCCGGTGTGGCGCGATTGGTCGCAGCCGGGCCAGGCGGTCTGATTTTACGCGCGTGGCAACGCGCGCGAGCATCATTTAGGAGCAAGTCATGAGTCAGCTTTTTTATATTCACCCGGACAACCCGCAGCCGCGTTTGATTAACCAGGCGGTCGAGGTGCTACGCAAGGGCGGGGTGATCGTTTATCCCACCGATTCCGGCTATGCGCTGGGTTGCATGCTGGAAGAGAAGGCGGCGATGGAGCGCATTTGCCGTATCCGTCAGTTGGACGGCAGCCACAATTTTACCCTGATGTGCCGCGATCTGTCCGAGTTGTCGACCTATGCGCACGTCGATAATACGGCGTTCCGCCTGATCAAAAACAATACGCCGGGCAACTACACCTTCATTCTGAAAGCGACCAAAGAAGTGCCGCGCCGCCTGATGAATGAAAAGCGAAAAACCATTGGCCTGCGCGTGCCGTCGAACCCGATCGCATTGGCGCTGCTGGAGGTGCTGAACGAGCCGATGATGTCCACCACCCTGATGCTGCCGGGCAATGATTTTGCCGAATCCGATCCGGAAGAGATCAACGATCACCTGGGCAAGGTGGTCGATCTGGTGATCCACGGCGGCTTCCTCGGCCAACAGCCGACTACGGTTATCGATCTGACCGAATCCTCGCCGGAAGTGGTGCGCGAAGGGGCGGGCGACGCGGCGCCTTTCCGCTGATGTCAAAGGTTGCCACCTTGCCCATTGTCTGAAAATCGGCTGAAGCGACGCTATTTCGCGTGAAAGCCGCTATTCTTGATTACTTCAGAATTGATAATGGGCAGGATGCGCAGCAATGATTAAACAGGTTTCTTTTTTAGCGGCCTTATTATTTTCCTCAATGGCAAATGCGGGGTTTTATTCGGGCAGCGGTTTGCTGGCCGAATCCGGTGGTTACGTAAAAAATAAAAGCGGTGAAGCCACCGTGGCCGAAGCGCTGAATGGCGGCATGTTCATGGGATACGTTGCCGGCGTATTCGATACCTATTCCATGCAGGGCAATCGCAATATCTGCCCGGCGGCCGGGATGAGCATCGGCGTAGCCGCCGACGCGGTGATGCAGTATTTGAACGAGCACCCTGAACAACTGCATTATTCCGCACCGTCGGTGATCATGCTGGCGTTAAGCGCCGCCTATCCCTGCGTGCGCCATTAAGTTCCCATTCCAATTAGTGCGCATTTTTTCATAAGGTGCGCTCGGGGCGCTTTCCGCACGAACTTCAATAGATCAATGCCTGCTGCGCTGTCACCTTATCCCCGTCGGTATTTCCCGAACGGGTCGGGGAGAGACGCGCAGGAGGTAATATGACCGCATTTCACAGTGCCAACATGATGCTCGACTATCAGGATATCGGCTCAGGGCCACTCACGCTGGTGTTGCTGCCCGGCTGGTGCGAACCGAAAACGGTATTCGAACCGTTTATCGCCTTGGCGGCCGAACGCTATCGGGTGATCAGCATCGACTGGCGTGGCCACGGCCTGTCGTCAAAAGCGGCGGAGATGTCGCTGGCGGCGGACGATTTGCTGGAAGATGTGCGTCAGCTACTGACGGCGCTGCGTTTGGATAACGTGGTCACCCTGTCGGTGGCGCACGCCAGCTGGCTGGCGGTGGCGTTGGCCGAAGCGTTGCCGCAGCGGGTGCGGGGCATGGTGTTTCTCGACTGGATCATGACGCAGCCGGAACCGGCGTTCTTTACGGCGGTGAGCCGCATGCAGCAGCCGCAGCAGTGGCTGGCGGCGCGCGATGCCTTGTTCGACTTCTGGCAGGGCGGCATCCGCCACGATCGGGTCAAACGCCATTTGGAGGTCGAGATGGCGCAGGAGGATTACCGGCTCTGGCGTGCCGCCGGCGTGGCCATCGAACAGGCCTACCGGCAATTCGGCTCGCCGCTGCAACGCCTGGCGGGCATGAGCGCGCCGCCGCCGTGCCGACATATCTACTCGTTGGATCGCCGCGACGACTATCTGCGGCAGCAGCAGGCATTTGCCGCCGAGCAGCCGTTTTTCTCCGTGGTGCGCCTAGGAGAGGCTCGCACTCACCTCGGCATTCTGGAACGGCCTGACGCGGTGCTGTGGGCGGTGGAGGATTTTTTGGCGCCGTGAACGCCGTCTGAAGGGGGCCACCGCCGATAAAGTGGGTTTCAACACCTTAGAAAGCCTGTATAATACGCGGTTCGATCCTGATAAACGTATTATGACCGTTGTGGCGCTTGGCCGCGGCGGTATCCCCCCGACGCCTGTGAAGGCGACATTAGAGGTTGCTCAATGAGCGAAAAGTTACAGAAAGTTTTAGCGCGCGCCGGGCATGGCTCGCGTCGTGAAATCGAAACCATGATTGAAGCCGGGCGCGTCAGCGTCGACGGCAAGGTCGCCAAGCTGGGCGATCGCGTTGAAGTGACGCCGGCGATGAAAATTCGTCTGGACGGTCATGTCCTGTCGATCAAAGAATCCGAAGAGGTGGTTTGCCGGGTGCTGGCTTACTACAAACCGGAAGGCGAGCTGTGTACCCGCAGCGATCCTGAAGGCCGCCCGACGGTGTTCGATCGTCTGCCGAAGCTGCGCGGTTCACGCTGGGTGGCGGTAGGGCGCCTGGACGTCAACACCTCCGGTCTGCTGCTGTTCACCACTGATGGCGAACTGGCCAACCGTCTGATGCACCCGAGCCGTGAAGTGGAACGCGAGTACGCGGTACGCGTGTTTGGCCAGGTTGACGATGCGAAAGTGAAGCAGCTGAGCAAGGGCGTGCAGCTGGAAGACGGCCCGGCAGCCTTCCGCACCATTAGCTTCCAGGGCGGGGAAGGCCTCAACCAGTGGTACAACGTGACCCTGACCGAAGGCCGCAACCGTGAAGTACGTCGCCTGTGGGAAGCGGTGGGCGTGCAAGTGAGCCGCCTGATCCGCGTGCGCTACGGTGACATCGATCTGCCGAAAGGCCTGCCGCGCGGAGGCTGGGCCGAACTGGATCTGCCGGCGATCAACTACCTGCGCGAGCTGGTGGAACTGAAACCGGAAACGGTCAGCAAAATGCCGGTGGAGCGTGAGCGCCGCCGCGTGAAGGCCAACCAGATCCGCCGTGCGGTCAAGCGACACTCACAGGTGGCCGGCAGCGGCCGCCGCAGTGCGCCAGGCAGCAAGCCGGGTAAACCGGGCAAGCCAAGCAAACGCAGCTAATCTCTCATTCTGGCCCCGTTCGGGGCCAGAACTTTGTGTTACCAATCGATCCCCTGTTGTGCCTTCACGCCTGCATCGAACGCGTGTTTCACCGGCCGCATCTCCGTGACCGTATCCGCCAGTTCCAGCAGATCGCGATGGCAACCGCGCCCGGTCAGGATCACCGTTTGGTGCGCAGGGCGCCGCAGGAGCGCTTCCTTCAGCTCTTCCAGTTCCAGATAGCCGTAGGTCAGCATGTAGGTCACTTCGTCCAGCAGCACCAGATCCAGGCTGCTGTCGGCCAGCATGCGCTTGCCGTGCTGCCAGACCGCTTGGCAGGCGGCGGTATCGCCGGCCTTGTTCTGCGTCTCCCAGGTGAAGCCGGTGGCCATCACCTGAAATTCAACGCCATGTTGCTGCAGCAGATTTTTTTCGCCATTGGGCCACTCGCCCTTGATGAACTGGATCACCCCGGCGCGCATGCCGTGGCCAACCGCCCGGGTGACGGTGCCGAAGGCAGCGGTGGTTTTACCCTTGCCGTTGCCGGTAAACACCAGCAGCAGGCCGCGCGTGTCCTGCGCCGCGGCGATGCGGGCATCGACCTGTTCTTTCAGGCGCTGCTGACGCTGTTGATGACGATCTTCCGCCATGAAACGCTCCTTATTATTCGGCCGCGCCGGGTTTACGGTTCGGCTGCGCGTCGAAGCTCATGCCGGTTTTCCGGCGGCTGTCTTCGCCCATCAGATACAGGTACAGCGGCATGATATCGGCGGGGGTCTTCAGCTTGTTCTTGTCTTCGTGCGGGAAGGCGGATGCGCGCATTTTGGTGCGGGTGCCGCCAGGATTGATGCAGTTCACCCGCAGATTACGGTTTTTATACTCGTCGGCCAACACCTGCATCATGCCTTCGGTGGCGAATTTCGACACCGCATAGGCACCCCAGTCTGCGCGGCCGGTGCGCCCGACGCTGGAACTGGTGAACACCAGCGAACCGGCGTGGGATTTCAGCAGCAGCGGCAGCAGCGCCTGAGTCAGCATAAAGGTAGCGTTGACGTTAACCTGCATCACCTCTTGCCACATGGTCATCGACAGGTCGGCCATCGGCGCGATGTCGCCGAGCAGGCCGGCGTTGTGCAGCACGCCGTCAAGGCGGGGGATCTGGCGCGCCAGATCGTCGGCTATCTGCCGGCATTGCTCCTGAGTGGCGTGCAGTAAGTCCAGCGTCACTACCCGGGCCGGGGCGCCGCCCTGGACCGCGATCTCTTGTTGTACCGCCAGCAGTTTGCTCTCGGTGCGCCCCAGCAGCACCAACTGGGCACCGAAGCGCGCGTAGGTCAGCGCCGCTTCGCGGCCGATGCCGTCGCCGGCGCCGGTGACCAAAATAATACGTTGTTCGAGCAGATCTTGTTTGGGTTGGTAATGCACGATAAATCCTCGCCTGGGTGGCTGTTCTCCCGCAGATATCGGGGAGCAAGGGTGAAACGCGCGGCCGGGGCGGGAGCGAAGGCTCGACCGTATGCGGGCCGCGCAGCGAATCCGTCTCATCATATTGATGAATAATGGGTGTTATATGCCTTAATCCGCGGGCATTTTCAATGCGTAGCAGGCTGAAATGGCATTCTTTTGTAACAAAAGCGCGGCAGCGGCGCCTTGGTTCGACCGTAAATCGTCCCCATAGTGATGCTCTGTACGCAATGAATTTTCATTTAGCCGCGACAGCAGCCGCTGCGGTTGGCTAAAATGGAAATAAGCATACTAACAACCTGTAAATAAAGGCGGAATCTGTGGAGTTTATATCTGTTTATGGCCTGTTTCTGGCCAAGGTCGCCACGGTGGTGCTCGCCATCGCCGCGTTGGCCATCCTGGCGGTCAGTTTGGGGCAACGCAAGAGCCGCCAGAAAGGGGAGCTGCAGCTGACCGATCTCGGCGAACAGTATCGTGAGATGCAACGCGATATGCGCCTGGCGCGCATGGATGCCGCCGAACAGAAGGTTTGGCTGAAACAGTTCAAGAAGCAGACCAAATCGGATGACAAATTGAAGAAACAGCGCGCCAAGTCCGGCGCGGTGGAAGTGGCCAAGCCGTGTCTGTATGTGCTGGATTTCAAAGGCAGCATGGACGCGCACGAGGTAACCTCACTGCGCGAAGAAATCTCGGCGGTGTTGGCGGTGGCGTCGGCGCAGGATGAAGTCCTGCTGCGTCTGGAAAGCCCTGGCGGAGTGGTGCACGGCTACGGCCTGGCGGCTTCGCAGCTGGAGCGCCTGCGCAAAGGCGGCATTCGCCTGACGGTAGCGGTGGATAAAGTGGCGGCCAGCGGCGGCTACATGATGGCCTGCGTCGCGGATCGCATCGTGGCGGCGCCGTTCGCCATCATCGGCTCCATCGGCGTGGTGGCGCAGATCCCGAACTTCCACCGCCTGCTGAAAAAGAATGACATCGACGTAGAGTTGCACACCGCCGGGCAGTTCAAACGCACGCTGACGCTGTTCGGTGAAAACACCGAACAGGGGCGCGAGAAGTTCCGCGAAGATCTGAACGAAACCCACGAGCTGTTCAAGCGCTTTGTGCATGAGCAGCGCCCGTCGCTGGATATCGACAGCGTCGCCACCGGTGAACACTGGTTCGGTTCACAGGCGAAAGAGAAGGGCTTGATCGACGCCATCGGCACCAGCGATGACTTGCTGATCGCCGAGCTGGATAACCATGAAGTGATCGCCGTGCGCTATACGCGCCGCAAACGCTTGATGGATCGCTTCACCGGCAGCGCGGCGGAAAGCGTCGATCGCTTGCTGTTGCGCTGGTGGCAGCGTGGAGAAAAGCCGCTGCTGTAACGGCGGCGATAGCGTGAATCAACGGGGGCCAGGTGCCCCCGTTTTCTTTTCTCAATCGACCAGGTGGTATTTTTCCGAAAGCAGATGGGCCAAATGTTTAAACATATTAAATACCGCGGTGGTTTTGGCGGTGGGCAATCCGTCGGCATCCAAAAAGTATTCGCCGCGGAAAACTAAAACGCCGCTTTTTTGTTCAACATCAGTGGCGATCATGCCGTGCAGATAATCTTCGTGTTGGCGGATGATGTTATTTGCTTCCGCCAGCAGGGCCTCGCGGCCGATAGGGGCAGTATTCGTGTGCATTTATTAGACTCCAAACTAAAAACTCTGCGCATATTCTAACGCCGGTTCGCTTTTATCCGCAAACCGACTAAGGTTTATTTGCCGTCTGGATGGCCACGGGCGGCCGCCGGTTGGCGAAATCGGTCTTTCCGTGCTAATTAGGTTGCGTGACGCTTTTTATCAGGTACAGTGTGGGATTTTGCGGCGTCGGGTGGAAGGTTTTGTTTACGCCATGAATAAAACTCACACAGCCATACTTCTGGGGCATGAGTGAATAGCAGGCAGGATCAACAACTTGCGTTCAGGTTGAGCAGTTGGGCAACCAAAAGAAAAAAATCTGTTGATCTCTTGCCAGACTGCCGCAATATAAAAAAAGAGACACGAATTGCCGCGGCACGGCGAGATAAAAGACTTCTTTTTAGAAGAAATAAATTAGGTAAAGGTAAATATGGGTAAAGCTCTCGTAATAGTTGAGTCCCCGGCAAAAGCCAAAACTATTAATAAATATTTAGGAAGTGACTACGTGGTGAAGTCCAGCGTCGGTCATATCCGTGATTTGCCGACCAGTGGCTCAGCCAGCAAAAAGAGCGCTGACTCAACCGAAGACAAAGCCAAGAAAAAAGTTAAAAAAGATGAGAAGGCGGCGCTGGTAAATCGCATGGGCGTCGACCCTTACCACGGCTGGAAAGCGCATTATGAAATCCTGCCGGGTAAAGAAAAAGTGGTCGCCGAGTTAAAATCGTTGGCGGAAAACGCCGACCACATTTATCTCGCAACCGACCTTGACCGCGAAGGGGAAGCCATCGCCTGGCACCTACGGGAAGTGATCGGTGGGGATGACAAACGCTTTAGCCGCGTGGTGTTTAACGAAATCACCAAAAACGCGATCCAACAGGCGTTCAAACAGCCGGGCGAGCTGAACATTGACCGCGTCAACGCGCAGCAGGCGCGCCGGTTCATGGACCGCGTGGTGGGCTATATGGTCTCGCCGCTGCTGTGGAAGAAAATCGCCCGCGGCCTGTCCGCTGGCCGCGTGCAGTCGGTGGCGGTGCGCCTGGTGGTTGAGCGCGAGCGCGACATCAAGGCCTTCGTGCCGGAAGAGTACTGGGAGCTGCATGCCGATCTGCTGGCGAAGGGTGAAACCGCGCTGCAGATGGAAGTGACCCACGCGCACGACAAACCGTTCAAGCCGGTCAATCGCGAGCAGACTCACGCCGCGGTCAAGCTGCTGGAAAAAGCCCGCTACACGGTGCTGGATCGCGAAGACAAACCGACCAGCAGCAAACCGGGCGCGCCTTTCATTACCTCCACGCTGCAACAGGCCGCCAGCACCCGCCTGAGCTTCGGCGTGAAGAAAACCATGATGATGGCGCAACGGCTGTATGAAGCCGGCCACATCACCTATATGCGTACCGATTCCACCAACCTGAGCCAGGATGCGCTCAACATGGTGCGTGGCTACATCGGCGACAACTTCGGCGACAAATACCTGCCGAAGGCACCGAATCAGTACAGCAGCAAAGAGAATTCGCAGGAAGCGCACGAAGCGATCCGACCTTCGGACGTGAACGTGCTCGCCGAGCAGTTGAAAGACATGGAAGCGGACGCGCAGAAGCTGTATCAGCTGATCTGGCGCCAGTTCGTCGCCTGCCAGATGACGCCGGCGCAATACGATTCCACCACGCTGACGGTGAAAGCCGGCGATTATCAGCTGCGCGCCAAGGGCCGTACGCTGCGCTTTGACGGCTGGACCAAGGTGATGCCGGCGTTGCGCAAGGGCGATGAAGATCGCACCCTGCCATACGTCGAAATCGGCAGCGAGCTGGATCTGCAGAAACTGATCCCGAGCCAGCACTTCACCAAGCCGCCGGCGCGCTACAGCGAAGCCTCACTGGTGAAAGAGCTGGAAAAACGCGGCATCGGCCGCCCGTCCACCTACGCCTCCATCATCTCGACCATTCAGGATCGCGGTTATGTGCGGGTGGAAAGCCGCCGCTTCTATGCCGAGAAAATGGGCGAAATCGTCACCGATCGCCTGGAAGAAAACTTCCGCGAGCTGATGAACTATGACTTCACAGCGCGCATGGAAGACGGTCTCGATGAGGTCGCCAACAACCAGGCCGAGTGGAAAGCGGTGCTGGACGAGTTCTTCGTCGACTTCAGCGAGCAGCTGGAAACGGCGGAGAAGGATCCGGAAGAAGGCGGCATGCGGCCTAACCAAATGGTGATGACCAGCATCGACTGCCCGACCTGTGGCCGCAAGATGGGTATCCGTACTGCCAGCACCGGCGTGTTCCTCGGCTGTTCCGGCTACGCGCTGCCGCCGAAGGAGCGCTGCAAAACCACCATCAACCTGGTGCCGGAAGCGGAAGTGCTCAACATCCTCGAAGGCGACGACGCGGAAACCAACGCGCTGCGCGCCCGCCGCCGCTGCCAGAAATGCGGTACGGCGATGGACAGCTATCTGATCGATAACCAGCGCAAACTGCACGTTTGCGGTAACAACCCGGCGTGCGACGGCTATGAGATTGAAGAGGGCGAGTTCCGCCTGAAAGGCTACGATGGCCCGGTGGTGGAGTGCGACAAGTGCGGCTCGGAAATGCACCTGAAAATGGGGCGCTTCGGCAAGTACATGGGTTGCACCAACGAGAACTGCAAAAACACCCGCAAGATCCTGCGCAACGGCGATGTCGCACCGCCGAAGGAAGATCCGGTGCCGTTGCCGGAGCTGCCGTGCGAGAAGTCCGACGCCTATTTCGTGCTGCGTGACGGTGCTGCCGGCGTGTTCCTGGCGGCCAACACCTTCCCTAAATCGCGCGAGACCCGTGCGCCGCTGGTGGAAGAGCTGGCTCGCTTCAAGGATCGCCTGCCGGAGAAGCTGCGCTATCTGGCCGATGCGCCGGTGGCGGATGCCGAAGGCAATAAAACGCTGGTGCGTTTCAGCCGTAAAACCAAACAGCAGTATGTCTCCTCTGAAAAAGACGGCAAGGCGACCGGTTGGTCTGCGTTTTACGTGGACGGCAAGTGGGTCGAAGGCAAGAAGTAAGGCCGCAGCCCTGCCTGCAAGATGAAAAACCAGCCCTGGCGGCTGGTTTTTTATTGGTGAAAAGCGGCAAACGGATCTATCCTTTGCTGTTTTTATCCCTCCGCTACCGTCGTTTCACGTTGATACCAATGCAAAATAATCGTTATCATAGTGTGACGCGGATCTATACTTGAAGCTGCAACGTGGTATAGTGGTTATATAAAAAGTTTTTTTATTATTAAAGCTTATTAACAACGGCGCTTTCTTCACCATCAGGGTAGAACACGGTGTTTATGGCTTGTGAGTTTCAGCATACCGGGGCGACACCGATATACCTGGCTGCGGGTAAGCCGCAGTGTTTAACCTAGGATGGTATAAGATATGAAATTGCAGCAGCTTCGTTACATTGTGGAAGTGGTTAACCACAACCTGAATGTCTCCTCGACGGCAGAAGGGCTCTATACCTCGCAACCCGGCATCAGTAAACAGGTGCGTATGCTCGAAGATGAGCTGGGCATCCAGATTTTCGCCCGCAGCGGCAAACACCTGACCCAGGTCACCCCGGCCGGCCAGGAAATCATTCGCATTGCGCGTGAAGTGTTGTCCAAAGTGGACGCCATCAAAGCCGTTGCCGGTGAACACACCTACCCGGACAAAGGCTCGCTGTACGTCGCCACCACGCATACGCAGGCTCGCTACGCCTTGCCCAACGTGATCAAGGGCTTTATCGAGCGTTACCCGCGTGTCTCGCTGCACATGCATCAGGGCTCGCCGACGCAGATCGCCGAAGCGGTCTCCAAGGGCACCGCCGATTTCGCCATCGCCACTGAAGCGCTGCATCTGTATGACGATCTCATCATGCTGCCGTGCTACCACTGGAACCGTGCGGTGGTAGTGAAGCCCGATCATCCTTTGGCGGGCAAAAGCAGCATCAGCATTGAAGAGCTGGCAGCTTATCCGATCGTCACTTACACCTTCGGCTTTACCGGCCGCTCGGAGCTGGACACCGCCTTCAATCGCGCCGGCCTCACGCCTCGCATCGTCTTTACCGCTACCGACGCCGACGTGATCAAAACCTACGTGCGTTTGGGATTGGGGGTGGGGGTGATCGCCAGCATGGCGGTGGATCCGGTGCAGGATCCGGATCTGGTGACGGTGGATGCGCGCGATATATTCACCTACAGCACCACCAAGATCGGTTTCCGCCGCAGCACCTTCCTGCGTAGCTACATGTACGACTTCATTCAGCGCTTCGCGCCGCACCTGACGCGCGACGTGGTCGACAGCGCGGTGGCGCTGCGCTCCAACGAAGAAATCGAGGCGATGTTCAAGGACATCAAGCTGCCGATTAAGTAACCGTTGACGATATCAAGTCAATCCCGGTTAGGTGCCTGCCTAACCGGTTTTTTTTGCCCGGAAATCCGTGCCATCTTGTTTCTCAGGATCATCCTGAAAAGTCGCTGCCCTCTTTTCAACCCGTTAGCGTCTGAGTAGAGTGCAAACGTTCGGATCATTGAATAGGGAAATTCAACGTTATGCAGATATGCAGACTTAACTACAACGATGCCTCTCCAGACCGCCGCGTGCTGAAACTCCACGTCTACGGGGTGGGGACGTTTCCGGTGTTTTCAGGCAAGCCGAGTATGCTAAATCGTCCTGATTGCTCTTTCAGAGACAAAGGGGCGCTACCCCCGGGGCAGTATTGGATTGTTGATCGCCCTCATGGGAGTATACGAAACCAGCTGGAATCATTAGGTAAAGACATATGGCATGGAACAAACCATTCTACGTGGCTTGGTTTGTTCAGTTTCCAAACGCTTACCGATAATTTGTGGATTAATGGACAAGATCGAGGCGGCTTTCGCATTCATCCATTGAGACCTAATGGCGAAGGAGAATCATGGGGTTGCATTACCTTCTACCATATTGCTGATTTTAATCGATTTCGACACGCACTCGTCCAACGTAGAAAATTCAAAATCCCCGGCTCACGTGTAGGTATCATGTCCTATGGTAGGGTAGATGTTACGGGTTCAACTAACTACGAGGCTTGCGATGTTTAAGAATTTGATGCTGTTTGCAACTTGTTTCATAGCGTCGTTTTTTATTCTTAACAAAATCCCGGTGCTTAAAAATCTGGTTGATATTACTGTAAATCAGGTTGGTGACTGGATGAATGCCGCTAACATAGCGAAAAGTGATGGAGAGTTTGATCCAGCGTTTCTCCCCGTGGTGATAACCTATATGTTGCTCGCGACATTTATTTTAATGGCCGTCGTCAAACGCTTAGTGCGTAAACCCCGCTAAAGCCGCGGGATTTTCCCTGCCAAAACGCCGCCTCGTTGCGGCGTTTTTGTTGGCGCATTGCCTAACCCCTTGGCGGCGCTCGTACTTCCTTCCTGCTGATTGTTCCCGCCTATCGTTGTGATCAAATCGTGTTGTTATCAAAACGTTAACTTATCTTTGTGGTATCTTTAAACAAGACCTCACTGATTACCCTGTTTTAGTCACAATAAGAAATGGAGGAGCTATGTCGTCCGATCTTCGTGAAACGAGTCTGGATAAGCTGGTTGCGCTGAATAGCGAGTATTACTACTACAGCCTGCCGCTGGCGGCGAAGCAGCTGGGTGATATCGACCGGTTGCCGAAATCAATGAAAGTGCTGTTGGAAAACCTGCTGCGCCATGTGGATGGCGACACCGTGCAGGTTGACGACCTCAAGGCCATCGTCGCCTGGCTGCAAACCGGCCATGCTGATCGTGAGATCGCCTACCGTCCGGCGCGCGTGCTGATGCAGGATTTTACCGGCGTTCCAGCGGTGGTGGATCTGGCGGCGATGCGCGAAGCGGTACGGCGGCTGGGCGGCAACGTCGACCAGGTGAACCCGCTGTCGCCGGTGGATCTGGTGATTGACCACTCGGTTACCGTTGATGAATTTGGCGATGACAACGCCTTTGAAGACAACGTACGTATCGAAATGCAGCGCAACCACGAGCGCTACACCTTTCTGCGCTGGGGGCAGAAAGCCTTCAACCGCTTCCGCGTGGTGCCACCGGGCACCGGCATCTGTCACCAGGTTAACCTCGAATACCTTGGCCAAACGGTCTGGCACAGCGACGAAAGCGGCCGCCGTGTGGCTTATCCCGATACCCTGGTGGGCACCGATTCCCACACCACCATGATCAACGGTCTCGGCATCCTCGGCTGGGGCGTCGGCGGCATCGAAGCGGAAGCGGCGATGCTGGGCCAGCCGGTGTCGATGCTGATCCCGGACGTGGTCGGCTTCAAGCTGACCGGCAAGCTCCGCGAGGGGATTACCGCCACCGACCTGGTGCTGACCGTTACCCAAATGCTGCGCAAGCACGGCGTTGTCGGCAAGTTCGTCGAGTTTTACGGCGATGGGCTGGCCGATCTGCCGCTGGCGGACCGGGCAACCATCGCCAACATGTCGCCGGAGTTCGGCGCCACCTGTGGTTTCTTCCCGGTGGATGACGTTACGCTCGGCTATATGAAGCTTAGCGGCCGCAGCGCCGAACAAATCGCGCTGGTGGAAGCCTACGCCAAAGCGCAGGGCATGTGGCGTAACCCGGGTGATGAACCGGTCTTCACCAGCTCGCTGGCGCTGGACATGTCGACGGTGGAAGCCAGCCTCGCCGGGCCGAAACGCCCGCAGGATCGCGTTGCGCTGCCGAATGTGCCACAGGCGTTCAAGGCCGCCACCGAGCTGGACATCGGGGGGCACAAGGCCAATACCGACAGCAAAACCTTTACGCTGGACGGGCAGCAGCACGAACTGCGCGACGGCGCGGTGGTGATCGCGGCGATCACCTCCTGCACCAACACCTCCAACCCGAGTGTGATGATGGCGGCTGGCCTGCTGGCGAAAAACGCCGTCAAGAAAGGGCTGCGCAGCAAGCCCTGGGTAAAAACCTCGCTGGCGCCGGGATCCAAAGTGGTGACCGACTACTTCGATAGCGCCAAACTCACCGCCTATCTGGAAGAGCTGGGGTTCAACCTGGTGGGGTATGGCTGTACCACCTGCATCGGTAACTCCGGCCCGCTGCCGGACCCGATCGAGCAGGCGATCAAAGAGGGCGATCTGACCGTGGGCGCCGTGCTGTCGGGTAACCGCAACTTCGAAGGGCGCATCCACCCGCTGGTGAAAACCAACTGGTTGGCCTCGCCGCCGCTGGTGGTGGCTTATGCGCTGGCGGGCAGCATGAAGACTGACCTGACTAAAGAGCCGCTGGGCGAGGGCAACGACGGTCAGCCGGTCTATTTGAAGGACATCTGGCCGAGCAGCCAGGACATCGCTCGGGCGGTGGAAGAAGTGCGCACCGAGATGTTCCACAAGGAATACGGCGAAGTGTTCGACGGCGACGCCAACTGGCAGGCGATCCAGGTGACCGGTTCGGCAACCTATCAGTGGCAGGAGGATTCTACCTATATCCGCCATCCGCCGTTCTTCAGCACCATGAAGGTGAAGCCGGACCCGGTGCAGGACATCAAAGACGCGCGTATTCTGGCGATTCTGGCCGATTCGGTGACCACCGACCACATCTCGCCGGCGGGTAACATCAAGCGCGACAGCCCGGCGGGGCGTTACCTGAGCGAGCACGGCGTGGCGCCGCAGGATTTCAACTCCTACGGCTCGCGCCGCGGCAACCACGAAGTGATGATGCGCGGCACCTTCGCCAATATCCGCATCCGCAACGAAATGGTGCCGGGCGTGGAAGGCGGCTATACCCGCCATATCCCGTCGCAGCAGCAGCTGTCTATCTACGACGCCGCCATGCAGTATCAGCAGGAAAAGGTGCCGCTGGCGGTGATCGCCGGTAAAGAGTATGGTTCCGGCTCCAGCCGCGACTGGGCGGCGAAAGGGCCGCGCCTGCTGGGCGTGCGGGTGGTGATTGCCGAGTCCTTCGAGCGTATCCACCGCTCCAACCTGATCGGCATGGGGATTTTGCCGCTGGAGTTCCCGCAAGGGGTGACGCGCAAAACCCTGGGGCTGACCGGGGATGAGCAGATCAGCGTCGGCGGCCTGCAGCAGCTGCAGCCGGGCCAGACGGTGCCGGTGCACATCACCTATGCCGACGGGCGCAAGGAAGTGATCGACACCCGTTGCCGTATCGATACCGGCAATGAGCTGACCTACTACGAAAACGACGGCATCCTGCACTATGTGATCAGGAAAATGCTGTAATTAAGCAATAAAAAGGGCGCCGCAAGGCGCCCTGATTGTTTCCGCGGCGGCGATCACTTCTGGTCGAGCAAATGGCCCATTTTGGCGGCCTTGGTCGCCAGGTAGTGCTCGTTCTTCGGGTTGCGGCCGACGATCAGCGGCACGCGCTCGCTGATGTTGATGCCGGCTTCGGTCAGGATCTCGACCTTTTTCGGGTTGTTGGTCAGCAAACGCACCGCGTCGACGCCCAGCAGTTTGAACATGTCGGCGCACAGGGTGAAGTCGCGCTCGTCGGCGGCGAAGCCGAGCTGGTGGTTGGCTTCCACGGTGTCTGCGCCCTTATCCTGCAGGGCATAGGCGCGGATCTTGTTCAACAGGCCGATATTGCGGCCCTCCTGGCGATGATAAAGCAGGATGCCGCGGCCTTCTTCGGCGATTTGCTCCAGCGCGGCTTCCAGTTGAAAACCGCAGTCGCAGCGCAGGCTGAACAGGGCATCGCCGGTCAGACATTCGGAATGCACGCGCGCGAGCACCGGCGCTTCGCCGGAAATATCACCGAATACCAGCGCCAGATGGTCATGCCCGGTCGCCAGTTCTTCGAATCCGACCATCAGGAAATCGCCCCAAGGTGTCGGCAGTTTAGCCTCTGCCACCCGTTTAAGCTGCATGTCACTCTCCACAAAAGCGTACGATCCAATCATTGTCGCGCATCCTAAGTCCGGTTCGGTAAATTGACCAAGACTAAAACGTGCTACGCCGATCTCTATTTCGTTAATTATCGGCTATTTTGCCACAACTTCTTGCCGGGCGGTGCTCAGCAAACCAGCAGATGGCGTTTTCCGGCCGCCTATTATTGCGATAGGTTGCCTATCTGTTTAATTTTTCGCGTGTTATCAAGATTACACTCTTGTTACACTGCAGCCTGATTCACGCAGAGGAAAACAGGAATGTATGAGATAGCAAAACGTACGGCGGGCGGCGCGCTGCTGTTGCTGTTGATGCCGCTGGTCGTCTGGGCATCCGGCTGGCACTGGCAGCCCGGCGGCAATGAGCCGCTGCTCAAAGCGCTGTACTGGGTGACCGAAACCGTGACCTCGCCGTGGGGCATTCTGACCAGCGCTATCCTCTGCGGTTGGTTTTTGTGGTGCCTGCGCTTTCGGCTGAAAGCGGCCATCGGTCTGGCGCTCCTGCTTTTCGCCGCGCTGGTGATCGGGCAGGGGGTCAAGTCGTTAATCAAGGATCGGGTGCAGGAACCGCGGCCGTTTGTGGTATGGCTGGAACAAACCCACGGCGTGGACGGCAAATACTTCTATTCGCTGCATCGCAAAGAGCGCAGTGCGCTGGTGCGCGAGCAACTGCAGGATCAGACGCTGGTGCCGAACTGGCTGCGCAAGCACTGGCAGTTTGAAACCGGCTTCGCTTTCCCATCGGGGCACACCATGTTCGCCGCCACCTGGGCGCTGTTGGGCGTAGGGCTGCTGTGGCCGCGCCGCCATTATAAAACCGTCGCGTTGCTGATGGTGTGGGCGACCGGCGTGATGGGCAGCCGCCTGCTGTTGGGCATGCACTGGCCGCGCGATCTGGCGATGGCTACGCTGATCAGCTGGCTGCTGGTGGTGGTCACCTGCTGGTTGGCGCAGCGCTGGTTCGGCCCGCTGACGCCGCCGCCGCAAGAGCAGCAGGAAATCGCGGCACGCAAGCCGGAGATATGATCGCTATGTGACTATGTCACAAAAAGGCGGCGTCGGATTGGCGCCGCATTAACCGCTTACATTTTCCCGCCATTGCAATCCGCCCGGTCGCCCCCATATCCTTATAAATTCGACGTTTTGAGAAGCTTTCTCATCAATTTGTTCGCTAAGGCCGTTTACTGCCGAATATGCCAGCAGATATGTGGTTTTATCGTGCCGCAGGGTTTCCCTGCCGCAACGGGAAATGCTAACTTAAGGGTTAGGGACGCCACGTTTTGGCATCGTTCATCCGATTCACTCGGCATCGCGGGAAAGAATGTGAAATATTTGCTGATTTTTTTGTTGGTTCTGGTGATCTTCGTGATTTCCGTCACCTTGGGTGCGCATAACGATCAGGTGGTCAATTTTAACTATCTGGTTGCGCAGGGCGATTATCGCGTATCGACCCTGTTGGCCACGCTGTTTGGCGCCGGTTTCGTTCTCGGTTGGATCATTTGCGGTCTGTTCTATCTGCGCACGCGCATTGCGCTGGGCCGCGCCGAGCGCAAGATCAAAAGGCTGGAGCTGCAGCTTGAGCAGCCCGCTGAACCGGCGGCTCAGCCCGTTGTCAGCAAGGAATAATCCTCTATGTTAGAACTGCTGTTTCTGTTGCTGCCCGTGGCTGCCGCGTACGGTTGGTACATGGGGCGCAGAAGCGCTCAGCAGGATAAACAGCAAGAAGCCAACCGCCTGTCGCGCGAATACGTGGCAGGGGTGAACTTTCTGCTTTCCAACCAGCAGGACAAGGCGGTCGATCTGTTCCTCGACATGTTGAAAGAGGACAGCAACACCGTAGAAGCCCACCTGACGCTGGGTAACCTGTTCCGTTCGCGCGGTGAAGTCGACCGAGCCATCCGCATCCATCAGGCCTTGATGGAAAGCGCCTCCCTGACCTTCGAACAGCGCCTGCTGGCGGTACAGCAGTTGGGCCGCGACTATATGGCGGCCGGGCTGTACGATCGCGCGGAAGACATGTTCAGCCAGTTGACTGACGAAGCGGATTTTCGCGTATCGGCGCTGCAGCAACTGCTGGTGATCCATCAGGCCACCAGCGATTGGCAAAAAGCGATCGACGTGGCGGAAAAATTGGTCAAGCTGGGTAAAGAGAAACAACGCGTCGAAATCGCACACTTCTATTGTGAACTGGCGCTGCAGGCGATGGGCAGCGACGATCTCGATCGGGCGATGAGCCTGCTCAAGCGGGCGGACGCAGCCGATAAACAGTGTGCGCGCGTATCCATCATGTTCGGGCGCATCTACATGGCGCAAAACGACTACGCCAAAGCGGCAGAGTCGCTGCAACGCGTACTGAGCCAGGATAAAGAGTTGGTCAGCGAAACGCTGCCGATGCTGCAGGAATGCTACACGCATCTGCCGGAACAACAGCACAACTGGGCTGAATTCCTGAAGCGCTGCGTGGAGGAGAATACCGGCGCCACCGCCGATCTGATGCTGGCCGAGATCATCGAGCAGCACGAAGGGCGCGACGTGGTACAGGTCTATATCAACCGCCAGCTGCAACGCCATCCGACCATGCGGGTGTTTTACCGGCTGATGGATTATCACCTGGCGGACGCGGAAGACGGCCGGGCGAAAGAGAGCCTGCTGCTGTTGCGCGATATGGTCGGCGAGCAAATTCGCACCAAACCGCGTTACCGCTGTCACAAATGCGGCTTCACCGCGCACTCGCTCTATTGGCATTGCCCGTCGTGCCGCGCCTGGTCATCGGTCAAACCGATCCGTGGTCTGGACGGCCAATAACGCGGCGGCGCGACAAAACAAAACGGGGCGATTTATCGCCCCGTTTTTTATGTTCGTCTGTTCGTCGCTTACTTTTTCTTGCCGCCTTTGGCGCCGGTTTTCAACAGCTGGCGGAGTTTCTTCAGCTCTTTCTGGCTCAGCGGCTGTTCAATTTCTTCTTCGGTGCTTTGATTGTCGATCTCGCCGTGGTGCAGCTCATCCGCCTTTTTGGCCGGTTTTTCTGCTTTGGTGGCGGGCGCGCTGAAGCTGCTTTCCAGTCGCTGGCACACTTCCACGCTCAACGAAAATTCGTTTTCAGCGGCGGCGGCGCGGATTTTTTCCTTGAGTTCCAGAGGAATTTTAATGGTAAGTGTCGATATCTCGCTCATTTTGAAAGCCTTTCTGCAGGAAGATGCCTTCAAGCTAAGCCACTGGCGATCGGGTGTCTAGTGTGTAATAAAAATTTAATTTTTCTGTAACAAATGAGGGCGAGGCAAACGCGGGTTTTTTAGGCGAGAAACAGAGGCAGGGCCCGAGCGTGCGGGCCCTGTACCGGAAACATTATTTGTAGATGATCGCGGTGCCGCTCAGCATGTTGTTACCACCGGCGGAGATGATGCGGTAGCTACTGGCGCCCTGAGCGTCGGCTTTAGCGGCCAGCTTTTTCTCCAGGCTGCTGAGGGTGGTCGCGTGGCCTGCGGAAACGATGCCGGTGGCGGTCAGGTTATCGGCTTGCTGGCTGTTGATCGGTTCAGCGGCGAAAGTGGCGAAAGAGGTCAGTGCGATAGCGGCAGCGGTTGCAAAATATTTGATGGTTTTCATAGGTGACTCCAGTCTGTTTATTTAGGAAGGAAGCCATTCGCTTCCGATGGGTTGAATAATAAAGCATCTACGCCGATTGAAAATCTGATAATGCTGAGCAAATCATTCAAAATATTTGATTAATGATTTACGCATCTTTACGGCGTTTTACGCTGCGTGGTTTATCGCTGACGCGCTTTCGTTGACGCGCCATGACAAAGGTGAGAGGTAACATGACGGAGCGCCGATGTGCGCTGCGGCTGGGATTTCTGGCCCCCGACAGGTAGAATGCGGCGGTCAGTTTCGCGGGTGAGTCCCTGATTATGTCTATTTTACAGAAGGTAGAAGAAATGAAGTCTGAAAATAACGCTAATAACAATGACTTAAAATCATCTCCACTCGTTGTGGCGTTAGATTACGCCGATAAGAACGCTGCGCTGGCGTTCGCCGACCGTATCGATCCGCAAGACTGCCGGCTGAAAGTGGGCAAAGAAATGTTCACGCTGTTTGGGCCGCAACTGGTGCGCGATCTGCATGGGCGCGGCTTCGACGTGTTTCTCGACCTGAAATTTCACGATATTCCCAATACCACCGCGCATGCGGTCGCGGCGGCGGCCGAGCTGGGCGTTTGGATGGTCAACGTCCACGCCAGCGGCGGCGCGCGCATGATGACCGCCGCTAAAGAAGCGCTGGCGTCATTCGGGGCGGATGCGCCGCTGCTGATCGCCGTAACCGTGCTCACCAGCATGGAAGCGGAAGACCTGCGCGGCATCGGCATTGAGGCCAGCCCGGCGGAACACGCCGAGCGGCTGGCGCGCCTGACCCGCGACTGTGGGCTGGACGGCGTGGTGTGTTCGGCACACGAAGCGCAGCGGCTGAAAGCGGCCTGCGGGCAGGCTTTCCAACTGGTTACGCCGGGGATCCGCCCAGAAGGCAGCGCGGCGGGCGATCAGCGCCGTATCATGACGCCGGTGCAGGCGCAGGCCGCCGGCGTGGACTATATGGTGATTGGGCGTCCGATCACCCAATCTGCCGATCCGGCCGCGACGCTGCGCGCGATCCGCGCCTCTTTGGCCTGAGGAACCGCCGATGAATGACGACAACAGCCGCCTGGTGTATTCCACGGACACCGGCCGTATCAAACAGGAAGAGGCTAAACCACAACGCGCCAAGGGCGACGGCATCGTGCGCATCCAGCGTCAGACCAGTGGCCGCAAGGGGAAGGGCGTATGCCTGATCGCCGGCGTCGATCTGGATGATGCTGCGCTCGACAAACTGGCGGCAGAGCTGAAAAAGAAATGCGGCTGCGGCGGTTCGGTGAAAGACGGGGTCATCGAGATCCAGGGCGATAAACGCGATCTGCTCAAGCAGCTGCTGGAAGCCAAAGGCATGAAGGTCAAACTGGCGGGTGGATGAGGTGAATCGCCATGCCGCGGTGCAATGCCGTGGCATGGCTTGAGGTTGTTGCTGCCGGGGGTTAGCCCGTTAACGGCAAAAGAACCATAGACTTAAAGTAAAACAGACCTGAAATCATCGTTATTCTGGTTAATACGTCAAAGCGCCGAAACGCTTTTGCCAGCCTGTCGGCTGAGGTCTCTCGGTCAGGTTATTTGCCAACCTGGTGACCGATGATGCCCCCTACCGCAGCCCCACCCAGCGTGCCCAACGCGCTGCCGTCTGTCAGCACTGCGCCGCCGACTGCACCGGCGCCGGCACCGATAGCGGTGTTGCGATCGCGTTTGGACATGTTGGAACAAGCACTGAGTGAAAACGCCAGAGTCAGTGCCAGAGCCGCGGTGGCGAAACGTTTATTGATAATCATCATAATGACTTCTCCTTAGCATTGGCTATATGGAAGTGCCCTATAAGTATAGGCGTTAACCATAAATCAGGCCTGCTGTTGATTCCCATACAGTATCGATATAAAAAATGGCATTTTTTGTTAACGGCCGAATAATTAGCAAGTTACGGCCCAAAAGTCGCCAAAACTGAGTATAGGTTTCTCGGGAGGGATAAACAGGTAAATAGTCTTAAAATCCTGCGGTGCAAGGGGAAAGACGCGCGGTGTAGCCCGCGCGGTGCGGTGGTGGTCTGCGCTATTCGTTGACCAACTCCACCTGAACGCCCTGGCGTTTCAGCTGATGCTGATACTCCAGCGCCAGACGCGAATCGGTGATCACCCGGCTGATCTGGCCCGGCTGCGCCAGCGGATTGGGCTGGATCTGGCCGAATTTGCTGGAGTCCGTCAGCACGATATTCTCCACGCCCTTGGCCAGCACCGCGCTGACCACGTCGGCGCGCATCATGTCGCGGCCGGTAAAGCCGGTTTCGGCCTGAAAGCCGTCAATGCCGATAAACGCCTTGTTGAAATGCACCTGCTGAATGCACAGCCGTGTAAGCGGGCCGACCACGGTCTCGCTTTTCTTCTGGTACATGCCGCCCAGCACAATCACATCACAATCGGTTTCTTTGAGCAGGTTGGCGATGTAGTGGCTGACGGTGATCAGCGTAATGCGCTTGCGTTCGGCGATGTAGCGCGCCAACAGGGCGTTGGCGCTGCCGCTCTCGATAAATATCGTCTCGCCGTCGTTGACCTGCGCGGCGGCGTATTGCGCCAGCCGTTGCTTGAGAGTGAAATTGGACATCATGCGGGCGTCGACGTCATCGCTTTCCAGCGCCACGGCGGAGCCATGTACCCGCTTCAGATAACTGCGCTTTTCCAGCAGGTTGAGATCCTGCCGGATGGTGACTTCCGAGACGCCCGAGGCACGCGCCAGCTCATTGACGCTGATCCGCCGGCGATCGTTAACCAACTGCAATATGGTCTGTTGTCGTAAATTCATATCGGCCTGATGATGCGGCCGCCAAGGCGCGGCCGCTAAGAGTCAAAGGTTTAAAGAGTATGTTCTGTGCGCGCAATAATATCATCCTGCGCTTCAGGGGATAATGCGGTAAAGAAGGCGGAATAGCCAGCTACGCGAACCACTAAATCACGATATTGGTCAGGGTGTTGCTTCGCCGCCAGCAGCGTTTCGCGCGACACGATGTTGTACTGCACATGCCAGCCGCGGTAGCTCTCGAAGAAGGTGCGCAACATCAGCATCAGCTTTTCCCGATCGCGCGGGTTGTCCAGCGTCGTCGGGTTCAGCTTTTGATTGAGCAGCACGCCGCCGAGGATCGCCTCGGTCGGCAACTTGGCGAGCGAATTGAACACCGCCGTCGGCCCCAGGTGATCGGTGCCGGACGCCGGGCTGGCGCCTTCCGCCAATGGCGCATGCGCCTTACGGCCATCCGGGGTGGCCAGGGTGGCAGCGCCGAAGGGCACGTTGGCCGAGATCGACGACGTGCCGGCGTAATAGCCGCCGCCGATCGGCCCGCGGCCGAAGCGGGTGTTGCGATATTGCTTCAGTTCCTCAATGTAGGTTTGGTAGGCGCGCACCAGAAGTCGATCGACGTCGTCCACGTCGTTGCCGTATTTGGGCGCGGCGTTGAGCAGCCGCTGGCGCAGCTGTTCGCCATCTAACCCGGCGAAGTCGTCGGCCAGCGCCGCCGCCAGCTGCTGCTGGCCGATTGTCCCTTGCTCGAACACCAGTTTGCGCACCGCCGCCAGGCTGTTGCCGAGGTTGGCGATGCCGACCTGCAGGCCGGAAACCCAGTCGTACTTGGCGCCGCCTTGCTTGATGCTTTTGCCGCGTTCGATGCAGTCATCCACCAGCGCGGAGCAGAGGATATCGTGGGCGTTCTCCTCCAGCACGCTGTCCACCACGCATTCGATCTCAATTGACTTGCGCGTGTAGTAACGGATTTGCCGATCCCATGCGGCCATTACCTGCTCGAAATCGGCGAAGTTTCCTTTGGACAGCGCCTGTTCCTGCGGCAGGAAAATCTGCCCGGAGGTGGCGTCGCGCCCCTGTTCCAGCGCCGCCAGCAGCACGCGGGCGAAGTTGATGAAGCTCATGCCGGTGCAGCGATAGCCCCACTTGCCGCCGACGGCGGTCTCTATGCAGCCGATGGCGGCATAGTCGTAGGCGTCCTGCGGCTCAACCCCCAGCTTGATGAACTCGGGAATGACGATTTCGTCGTTGTTGAACGCCGGCATGCCGAAGCCGCAGCGGATCACCTGCACGCAGGCGTCGAGGAAATCGGCGCTCATTCCGGCGTGGTAACGCACGCTGAGGTTGGGTTGGGTGGAGCGCAGGCGGCCGCAGGATTCGAGAATGGCGTAGGACAGCGGGTTGACCGCGTCGCACGGCCTGCTGTCGATCAGTTTTTGGCCGCCGATGGTGACGTTCTGGTACAGCGGGCTGCCGGCGGAGGCCTTGGAGTGTGAGCCGGAGCGGATCTTGTTGACCTCCAGCAGCTTCAGCCAGCAGCTGTGCAGCAGCTCGATGGCGTCTTCCCGCGCCAGGTTTTGCTCCAGCTCGACGTCGCGCCGATACCAGGGATAGAGATATTGGTCGAGGCGGCCGAAGGAAACCGAATGGCCGTTGGATTCGATCTGTAACGTCAGCTGGATGAAATAGCACAGCTGTAGCGCCTGCCAGAAGGTGTGCGGCGGGCGATGGGCGATCAGGTCGCAGTTGTCTGCGATAGCCAGCAGCTCGGTGCGCCGCCAGTCGCGGGGTTCGCGTTGCGCCATGTCGCGCGCCAGGCGAGCGAAGCGCAGGATGTGCTCGCTCAGCGCCGCCAGTACGATGTCGATGGCGTTGAGAAACTGCGCTTTGTGCAGATCTTCCCATTCGGTCAGGTGCAGGCGGCTGCGGCGCGCGTTCACCTTTTCACGCAGGCCGTCGAGGCCAAGCGCCAGCAGTAGCGGGAAGTTGACCGCCAGGTGGGCGTCGCCGGAGGTCATGTTGCCCTCGGCTTTGATGATGCCGGTGGCGAGCAGCGCCTTTTGTTCGTCGGTAAACATGCCGTAGCAGCGATCCTGCACCGTTTGGCCGCGCCACCAGGGGCAAAGACGGTGCAAAATCGCTTTGTTCTCTTCGCTGACCGAGAAGCCGGCGCCCGGCCGGTCGGCCAACTGGTCTATCTCATTTTCTATCCAGCCGACGGTGTATTCGGGGAAGATTGGCGCGGCGCGCAGCTCGCTGGCCTGGTTGCCGACGATCAGCTCATCGTTGGCGATCCAGATGCTGCGCTTCGCCAGGTGGTTGGACAGTGCCAGCGCACGGCGCACCGGCAGCGGCCGATCCTGATGCTGTTGATAGGCTTCGGTATAGTGCTGTGCGCGTTCGGTGCACACCGGCGGTTTGACGATGTGGATCAGCGCATTCTTATGCGCCTGAATACGGGCGCTGAGGGTGGTCAAATCCAATGTGGTCATGGCGTTATCCTCGCAAAATGGCGGTCAGGCCTTTGGCGCCAGCGTACGCTTCGGCGAAGGCCAGCAGATCGGGCGCGTCCAGCGGCGTGCTGGCGGCGCAGTAGGGCTCGCCGAGCAGGTGATACTTGTTGATGCCCAGCGTGTGGTATGGCAGAAAATGGATCTCCGATACGCCGATCTCGTCGGCGGCGAAGTCGACAATCGCGCGGACAGCGTGGCGATCGGCGTTGAAATCGGGGATCAGCGGCACGCGCACGGTCATTGGCACGCCGTGTGCCGCCAGCCGGCGGAAATTGTTCATCACCCGGCGGGCGGAGCCGCCGGTCCAGGTTTTGAAACGCGCTTCATCGGTGTGTTTGAGATCGGCCAACAGCAGATCCAGCCAGGGCAACGAAGGGGCGATGTAGCGCCAGGGAACGTGCAGACAGGATTCGACGGCGGTGTGGATGCCGGCTTCCCGGCCGCGCCGCAGCAGCTCCGCCGCGACTTCCGGCTGCATAAAGGGCTCGCCGCCGGACAGCGTTAAACCGCCGCCGCTGCGCAGGTAGAAAGGCTTATCCCGCATCACCTCGGCCATGATATCGTCGGGGTTGACCGCGCTGCCGCACAGGCTGAGCGCGCCGGTCGGGCAGGCGGCGGCCAGCGCCGCGTAGTCGTCTGCGCTGATGACGTCGCGCCGCAGCGTCAATGCTCCCTCGTCACGCCACAGACCTTGCGGGCAGCGCTCGGTGCACAGCGTACAGCCGCTCAGGCACAGGCGCTCGTCAAACAGCAGATCTGCGTGGCGCGAGCGGCTTTCCGGGTTCTGACACCAGCGGCAGCTCAGCGGGCACCCTTTTAGAAAGACCACGCTGCGGATGCCGGGGCCATCATGGGTCGAGTAGCGCTGCAGATTGAAGTACATTAGTCACCCGTTTGACGTTGCTGAATCTTTCGCCATTAAAGATGTTTCGAATGAAAGTTGAATTGATTTTGATCAAAAGTTAGCGGGGTTTTTGCCCTATGATGATCAGAGTTTGAATCCGCCCACACAACATGACACAGGAGTCCGTGATGGAGCTTTATCTCGATACCGCCGATGTGACTGCGGTAAAACGCTTGGCGCGCATTCTGCCGCTGCACGGCGTCACCACCAACCCGAGCATCGTGGCGAAAGAAGGCAAGCCGATCTGGGAAGTGCTGCCCGCGCTGCGTGACGCCCTCGGCGGCACCGGCAAGCTGTTCGCGCAGGTGATGGCGACCGATGCCGAGCGCATGGTGGCGGAGGCGGCGCTGCTCAGCCAGCGCGTACCGGGGCTGGTGGTCAAGATCCCGGCGACCGCCGAAGGGCTGGCGGCGATCAAGAAGCTTAAAACGATGTCCATCCCGACGCTGGGCACGGCGGTATACGGCGCCGGGCAGGGGCTGCTGGCGGCCTTGGCCGGGGCGGAATATGTGGCGCCTTACGTTAATCGGGTAGACGCGCAGGGCGGCGACGGTATCGAAATGGTGCACGAGCTGCAGCAGTTGCTGAGCCTGCATGCGCCGTCGGCGCAGGTGCTGGCCGCCAGCTTCAAAACGCCGCGTCAGGCGCTGGAATGCCTGCTGGCGGGCTGCCAGGCCATCACGCTGCCGGTGGATGTGGCGGAGCAGTTCCTTGGCGCGCCGGCGGTGCAGGCTGCGGTCGAGAAGTTCGAGCAGGATTGGCAGGGGGCTTTCGGCTCCACGCTGCTGGGTTAAAGCCTGGCCAGTAAAAAGGGCGCCGCGGCGCCCTTGCTGGATGATCGAAACGCTAGCTGCGGCCGGTTTCTTCCCTAAGCGCGGCGCTGACCTCATGCGCCGTTGGGTGTTCGGCACGCAGCGCCCGACGGATCGCGAAGAAGGCGGCGATCAGCATGGTTACCGCCACCAGCATAAAGAACCCGCACAGCGCGGCGTTGATTTGGTTGCTGAACACGATGGTTTCCATGTCTTTCAGCGACTTGGCCGGCGCAATGATCGTGCCTTGCTCGATGCCGGTGGAGAATTTCTTCGCCTGCGCCAGGAAGCCGATGCTCGGTTTCTCGTGGAAGATTTTCTGCCAGCCGGCGGTCATGGAAGTCACGAACAGCCAGGCGGTCGGCAGGATCGTAACCCAGGCGTAACGCTGTTTTTTCATCTTGAACAGCACCACGGTGCCGAGGATCAGCGCCATCGACGCCAGCATCTGGTTGCCGATGCCGAACAGCGGCCACAGGGTATTGATGCCGCCGAGCGGATCGACCACGCCCTGATACACGAAGAAGCCCCAGCCGGCCACGGCCACCGTGGTACCCGCCAGATTGCCGAACCACGAACGGTTGTTGGCCAGCTGCGGCACCGCCACGCCCACCAGATCCTGCACCATAAAGCGGCAGGCGCGGGTGCCGGCGTCGACGGCGGTCAGGATGAACAGCGCTTCGAACAGAATGGCGAAGTGGTACCAGAAGGCCATCATCGCCCGGCTGTTGAAGACCTCGCTGATGATGTGCGCCATGCCCACGGCGAATGTCGGGGCGCCGCCGGCGCGCGACAGGATGGAGTTCTCACCTACCTCTTTGGCTATCAGCGCCAGCGTTTCCGGCGTGACGATAAAGCCCCAACTATTGATGACCTGCGAAGCATTTTCCACCGTGGTGCCGATCAGCGCCGCCGGGGAGTTCATGGCGAAGTAAACGCCCGGATCCAACACCGAGGCGCAGATCAACGCCATGATGGCGACGAAAGACTCCATCAGCATGGCGCCGTAACCGATAAAGCGAATGTGGCTTTCACGTTCCACCAGCTTGGGCGTGGTGCCGCTGGAGACCAGCGCGTGGAAGCCGGAAATGGCGCCGCAGGCGATGGTGATGAACAGGAACGGGAACAGGGCGCCAGCGAACACCGGGCCGCTGCCGTCGATGAAGCGCGAGACCGCCGGCATTTTCATCTCCGGCATGGCGAAGACGATGCCGATGGCCAGGCCGATGATGACGCCGATTTTCATAAAGGTGGAAAGGTAGTCGCGCGGCGCCAGCAGCAGCCACACCGGCAGCACCGAAGCGACGAAGCCGTATATCACCAGCACCCAGGTCAGGGTGGTGCCGTGCAACGTGAAGAACGGCCCCCAGTAGGGATCTTGCGCCACGTTGCCGCCGTAAATGATCGCCAGCAGCATCAGCACGAAGCCAATCACCGAAATTTCAGCGATCTTGCCCGGCCGGATAAAGCGCATGTAGATGCCCATGAACAGGGCGATCGGGATGGTGGCGGCGATGGTGAACAGTCCCCACGGGCTGTCGGCCAAGGCTTTTACCACCACCAGCGCCAGCGCCGACAGAATGATGATCATCACCCCCAGCGCGCCAAGCATGGTGATTACCCCGGCGAATGCGCCCAGTTCTTGCTTGGCCATTTCCCCCAGCGAACGCCCGTCGCGGCGCGTGGAGATGAACAGCACCAGGAAATCCTGCACCGCGCCGGCCAGCATGACGCCGACCAGGATCCAGATGGTCCCCGGCAGGAAGCCCATCTGCGCGGCCAGAATCGGCCCCACCAGCGGCCCGGCGCCGGCGATGGCGGCGAAGTGGTGGCCGAACAGCACCCATTTGTTGGTGGGCACGTAGTCCAGGCCGTCGTTGTGGCGTTCTGCCGGGGTCAGACGGCGGTCGTCCAGTTCAAAGACCTTGTCGGCAATGAACCGGCTGTAGAAGCGGTAGGCGATGCTGTAGCAGGCGACGGCGGCGACCACCAGCCAGACGGCGTTGACGTGTTCGCCGCGGCTGAGCGCCAGCATGGCGAAGGCGAAGGCGCCGACCAACGCCACCAGCAGCCAGATAAGTCCTGACCTGATGTTTTTCATGAAACAACTCCTTGGCGTACAGAGGTAAAAATCGACGTTGTTATTAGGAATGACGTTTTAACAGTAGAAGTTTTGCCGCCGAACCGCGGCAGGTCGGATGAGAAATGTGAAGCAGGTGGGGTTTTAGTGTAAAAACAACGTGATGAAACCGCGTTGGCGCAGGCTGTCGCCCACGCAATCCCCGGCAGTTATTCATTCTGCATTTTCACGCTGCGTACAGCGAATCATCGTCGTTTTTTATCTGGGTACGGTGTCTGGCGGATTATTATTTTATCTGTCGAGGCGTGCCGAAATAAAATCATCCATGCCGTGTTATACCTTTATTTTCACCCGCAGGTTTAATCATTCATCAAATAAATAATAAATCTACGAAAGGAATTTAATTATGATAAATAAAATCATCGAAGGGTATTTACCGCAGCTTACGGCCATTCGGCACGATATTCATCAACACCCTGAATTGGGTTTCGAAGAGTTTCGCACAAGCGATCTGGTGGCGGATTATCTGAGTTCGTGGGGCTATGAGGTGCACCGCGGATTGGCGGGAACCGGCGTGGTGGGCACGCTGCGGGTGGGTGACGGCGTTAAACGCCTCGGACTGCGCGCCGATATGGACGCCTTGCCGATCGAGGAGAACAACGGCAAGCCCTGGAGCAGCAGCGTGGCCAACCGCATGCACGCCTGCGGCCATGATGGTCACACCACCATGTTGCTCGGTGCCGCCCGTTACCTGGCGCAAACGCGCAACTTCAACGGCACGCTGCACCTGATTTTCCAACCGGCGGAAGAGATGCTGAACGGCGGTGCGCGCATGGTGGAACAGGGGCTGTTCGAGCGCTTCCCCTGCGACGCCATCTTTGCCATGCACAACATGCCGGGGATGCCGCTCGGCGAGTTCTTCTTCCAGCACGGCCCGTTTATGGCCTCGATGGATCAGTTCAACGTCCGGGTGCAGGGGCGCGGCGGCCACGGTGCCATCCCGCAGCTGACGGTCGATCCGGTGCTGGTGGCTTCGCATATCACCGTCGCGCTGCAGAGCATCGTTTCGCGCAATATCGATCCGCTGGAGGCGGCGGTGATCACCGTCGGTAGCATCAAGGCCGGTGAGGCGGCCAACGTGATCCCGGACAGCGCGGAGATGAAGCTCAGCGTGCGCTCGCTGGATCGCCAGGCGCGCGCCACTTTGCTGGCGCGCATTCCGGCGCTGATCGAGGCACAGGCGGCAAGCTTCGGTGCGCACGCGGTGGTGGAACACGTTAACGGCACGCCGGTGCTGGTCAACGACGAAGCGATGACCCGTTTCGCCCACTGCGTGGCGGAACAGCAGTTCGGCGCCGCGCGCGCGCACTACGGCGCCCGGCCGCTGATGGGCAGTGAAGATTTCGCCTTCATGCTCGATGCGCATCCGCAGGGCGGCTACCTGATCATCGGCAACGGCGATGGCGAAGGCAGCTGCATGGTGCATAACCCGGGATATGACTTTAACGACGGCTGCCTGGCGACCGGCAGCCAGTATTGGGGAACGTTGGCGGAAGCGTATTTGAAATAAACTCGAAAATAATAACAGGGAAGGTAATGATGAGTGAAAATACGGCTGAAACTCAGGCGGAAATAATATCGGCCCCGAGAGCCGGTGGCAAAAAGGTTATATTCGCCGCCTCCTTCGGCAATGCGCTGGAGTTTTTCGATTTCGGTATTTATAACTTCTTCGTTATTTACATCAGCGTATTGTTCTTTCCGCCGTCCAGCGATCCGCATCTGGCGTTGCTGTTGGCGTTTGCCACGTTCGGCGTCAGCTTCTTCATGCGGCCGCTGGGCGGCATTCTGATTGGCGCCTATGCCGATCGCCATGGCCGCAAGCCGGCGATGATCCTGACGATTTCCTTGATGAGCCTGGGCACGGCGATGATCGGCTTTGCGCCGACCTACGCCAGCGCCGGCTATTGGGGAACCGTCACGCTGGTGGCGGCGCGCCTGATCCAGGGCGTGGCGGCGGGCGGCGAGGTGGGGGCATCGATGTCGTTGCTGGTGGAGTCGGCGCCGCCCAACCGGCGCGGCTTCTATTCCAGCTGGTCGCTGGCGACGCAGGGCATCGCCACCGTGGTTGGCGGCGTGACCGCGCTGGCGCTCAGCGCGGCTTTGCCGGTGCTTTCCGGCGAGCCGAACGCCATGGCCGAGTGGGGATGGCGGATTCCTTTCTTTATCGGCGTGGCGCTGGCGCCGCTCGGTTGCTGGCTACGTCTCGGGTTGGAAAGCGATCGGCCATCGGTGTCGCGGGCTCACGAGCCGCCTGTGCAGTTGCGTAAGCACTCGCGGGCGGTTGTGCTCGGCGTGATGTTGACCATCGGCGCCACCGTCGCCACTTACATCTCGATGTATTATCTCGGCACCTACGCGGTGAAATACTTGGGGATGGTGCAGGCCTACGGCTATGCCGCAATGCTGCTGGCGGGGCTCGTCACCTTCGTCGGCAGTCTGCTGGTCGGGCACTGGTGCGATCGTTACGGCCGTTTGCCGCTGATCCGTGGTTCGCGGATTGCGATTCTGATTGTGGCCCTGCCGGCATTTTGGTGGCTGAGCGCGATGCCGCACCCGGCGGTGCTGCTGCTGATTGTCGCGGTGCTGGTCGGGTTGACCACGCTCGGGTCGGTACCGACCATGCTGATGATTTCGGAGCTGTTCCCGCAGCGCATTCGCGCGCTGGGGTTTGCCTTGGTCTACAGCCTGGGGGTGGCGATCTTCGGCGGCTTCGCCCAGTACATTGCCTCCCAGTCGATCGCGCTGAGCGGCTCGCTGCTGGCGCCCGCCGTCTATCTGATGCTGGCGACGCTGGCTTCATTGGCGGTGCTGCCCTTGCTGCGTGAAACCGGCGGCGAGCCGCTGCGCTAGCCGAAAAAAAACGCCGGCGGTTTTCACCGTCGGCGTTTTGCGTTGCTGCCGTTTCAGGCTGGCGTTCAGGCCGCCGGACGGGCGATCACGCTGCGGGTTTCCATGCGCACTTCGGCGATGGTGACCTGCAAGGTGTCGCTCTGGCGGTAAACCACTTCACCCTTGATCTGCACGGTGCCGGTTTCCTGGCTGCACTGCATCTCGTCGCGCACCGCGTGAATAAACGGTGCCGGGATGAAGGCGACCGCACCGTTGTCCAGCAGGCGCACGCGCAGGCCGCCGCGGGTCACGTCGATGATCTCGGCGTTGAAGCGGGTGTCAGTACCTGCCTTGTCCTGCAGGAAACGGGCGTACAGCCAGTCGCCGACGTCGCGTTCCGCCATGCGGTTCAGGCGGCGGCGTTCCGCCAGCTGCACCGTGACGTCATCCTGCGGTTTTTCTGCCGGCTGCTGGTTGATGATCGCCTTCAGCAGACGATGGTTGACCATATCGCCGTATTTACGGATCGGCGATGTCCAGGTGGCGTAAGCCTCCAGCCCCAGACCGAAGTGTGGCCCCGGCGTAGTGCTGATCTCCGCGAAGGTCTGGAAGCGGCGGATGCGGCTGTCGAGGAACTGGGTCGGCTGCGCGTCCAAGTGGCGGCGCAGTTCGCAGAAACCGTCGAGGGTCAGCAACTTGTCGGCTTCGGCTTCCACGCCGTTGGCCTGCAATACGGTGACCGCTTGCTCGACCAGCGCAGGATCGAAACCGGTGTGCACGTTGTACACGCCGAAGCCCAGGCGATCGCGCAGCACGATGGCGGCGCAGACGTTGGCGGCGATCATGCACTCTTCAACGATGCGGTTGGCGCTGCGGCGCTGCTCGGTAACAATCTCCAGCACGTCGCCTTTTTCACCCAGCACGAAGCGGTAGTCCGGGCGATCTTTGAACACCAGCGCATGCTGATGGCGCCAGGCGTTGCGCGCGTCGCAAACGCGTTTCAGCAGGGTGATTTGTTGCGCGATGGCATCGCTCGGCGGCTGCCAGCCGGCAATGCCTTCCAGCCAGTCGGAGACTTCGTCGTACACCAGCTTGGCTTTGGATTCGATCTCGGCGGCGAAGAACTGAATATCGTCGCCCAGCGCGCCGTCGGCGGCGATGGTTACGCGGCAAGCCAGCACCTGTCGGCGCTCGTTAGGGCGCAGCGAGCACAGGTTGTCCGACAGATCGCGCGGCAGCATCGGGATGTTGAAGCCCGGCAGGTAGTTAGTGAAGGCGCGCACGCGGGCGATATCGTCCAGCTTGCTGCCTTGCTCGACGTAGGCGGTCGGATCGGCGATGGCGATAGTCAACTGCAGCGAACCGTCACCGTTGTCGGTCACATACAGCGCATCGTCCATGTCTTCGGTGCTGGCGCTGTCGATGGTGACGAATTCGAGCGCGGTCAGGTCTTCACGCACCAGCCCAGCGGCCGGCTCGCTGAGAGCCTGCATCTCCGGCGCCTCTTTCTCCAGGTTGTGACGTGCGAGCGTCACCCACCACGGGGCGAAATGGTCTTCACCTTCAGTGATAAAGTGAGTCAGATCGGCGTTGAAGCCGCGATCGCCTTTCAGCGGATGACGGCGCATTTCCGCCACCGCCCAGTCACCGGCCTGGAAGTTGTGGGTCAATTCACGCACCGGGCGGCACGGAATCGCATCTTTCAGCAACGGATGATCGGGCACGATGGACAGACGGTCGTCGCGCTTTTGCACGCGGCCGACAAAGCGCGACAGAAACGGCTCGACCAGGGTTTCCGGCTCGGCGATTTCGCGCTCTTTCTCGGTGTGAAGGGTGGCGATAATGCGATCCCCGTGCATGACTTTCTTCATGTACGGCGGCGGAATGAAGTAACTTTTTTGACCGTCTACTTCAAGAAAGCCAAAGCCTTTCTCAGTCCCTTTCACGACGCCTTCAACGCGCGGGGTCTGAGAGTGAAGTTGCTGTTTAAGCTGCGCCAGCAGCGGGTTATCTTGAAACATATCGTCCAGTGAATGGGTTGTGAGTGGCAAGATTTGCGGCTGACAGTTTTACGCGAATCACCCGCTGCGAGCAAGCCTAACGTCACGGAACCCCGCGTTGCCGCGCGATTTTGCGCAAGAATGGTCAATCGGAGTGCTATCGAGGGAAAACCCCGGCGCGAAGGCCGGGGTGAGGGGCGGGAGACTATCAATCCTGCAGCGGCGTTGGCTGCAGGATTTCAATCCAGTAATCGTCCGGATCGCGAATGAACGCCACGTAGTTCATGCGGCCTTCATGCAGGCGCTTTTGGAAGGTGACGCCGAGGCGCTCAAACCGCTCGCAGGCGGCGCGCACGTCTGGCACCGTGACGCACAGGTGGCCAAAGCCGCGCGGCTCTCCGTTGCCGTTGTGGTAGTGGAAATCGGCCTGATTTTCGGTGCCGTGGTTATGGGTCAGCTCGAGAATGCCCGGCTGGCTCAGCGCCCAGCGTTTGCGCTCGTCGTCGTCCAGCGGGATCTGTTCACGCGGGCTGCGCGTCAGGTAGCAGATGGTAAACGCGGCTTCTTCGAACGTTTCCAGATAGACCGGGGTAAAGCCCAGCACGCGGGTGTAGAAATCCAGCGCTTTGGTCAGATCCTTCACGCGGATCATGGTGTGGTTGAACACGTAACCGTCGGTTACCGCGTCCGGTTGGGCCGCCACGCCGGGCAGCGTCAGTAGATCATTCAGTGGCATCAGAGATCCTCCTCAGGGTGTCAGCAGACTGTAGGTGAAATCGATGCTAATCTAAAGTGATTGTTTTTAACTAAAACACTAACTAAAAGTGAATGATAGATGAAGCTGAGCCAGCTGAAGTTTTTCTGCACCGTGGTGGAGCACAAAACCATCGCCGCGGCCGCGCGCGAGCTGCACTGCGTGCCTTCCAACGTCACGCTGCGTCTGCGCGAACTGGAGGAGTCGCTGGGCGGCGAGCTGTTTTTCCGCGACAAGAACCGGCTGTACGTCAATCCCAAAGGGCGGCTGTTCTATCAGCAGGCGCGCGACATTGTGGCGCAGGCGGAGCGCAGCAAGCAGCTGTTCGCCGGCGAGCATCAGCATGGGCTGCTGAACCTCGGGGCGCTGGATTTCTCGCTGGTCAGCCATTTGCCGGCGCGCATTGCCCGGCTGCGCCGTTTACAGCCTCATCTGCACATCAACGTGCTGAGCCGCGACTCGCTGGTGCTGGAACGCATGCTGATCGACAGCGATCTTGACCTGGCGATCACCGACGGCCCGATTGAACATCCGCTGCTGGCCAGCCAACAGGCATTCGATGAACGGCTGGTATTGCTGATGCCGGCCGATGCCGGGGAACCCGACGCCGCGACGCTGGCACCGCTGGAGTTTTACACCTTCAGTCGCGAATGTTCGTTTCGCCTGAAGGTGGATCACTGGTTGGCCTCGCGCGGGCTGAAACCGCGCATGACGCTGGAAATGGAGTCTTATGCCGCGATGGCGGCCTGCGTGCAGGCCGGTTGTGGCGTCGCCTGCGTCCCCGGTTCGTTGCTGCCGCTGATCTTGCCGGCACCGGGGCTGAAGGTGGTGGAAATGGGCGAGGAGGGGGTGAGCGACCTGTATTTCGTCTGGCGACGGCATCAGCTGTCGGACGAGCTGCAGACCATTCTGGCGATATTGGCGCGCCCGGCGTGAACCGGGCGCGCGTTTTCAGGCGATGCGCAGTGAAGGTTGCTGTTCGCTGCGGCGAATCACTACCGGGATCGATTTCGAGGTCGGGGTACCGGTACCGTCGCCGAAGCTGGCCAGCGGTACCAGCGGGTTGGTTTCCGGGTAGTAGGCCGCCAGGTTGCCACGCGGAATGTCGTAACTCACCAGCTTGAACCCATCCACTTTGCGCACCACGCCGTCGTTCCACAGGGTTTCTATCTCTACCCGTTCGCCATCCTGCAGGCCCAGCGCCGCCAGATCCTCCGGATGGATGAACAACACTTCACGCTGACCGTAAACGCCGCGGTAGCGGTCATCCAGACCATAGATGGTGGTGTTGTATTGATCGTGTGAGCGCAGCGTTTGCAGGGTGAACGGCGCTTTCTCGCTGCCCAGCTGCGGGAACAGGGTGGTCGGCAGCGCGGCGGCGCTGAACTCTGCCTTGCCGCTCGGCGTGGCGAAGCGCAGTTCGGCGGCGGCATTGCCGAGGTAGAAACCGCCGGGTTGGTCGCAGCGCCGGTTGAAATCTTCGAAGCCGGGAATGGTGGCGGCGATGTGATCGCGGATCAGCGAATAGTCGTCGGCCAATTCCAGCCAATCCAACTGTTGGGTACCCAGCACCGCGTCGGCGATGCCGCAGACGATCGCCGTCTCCGAACGTTGGGTCTCCGCCAGCGGCTTGCCGATGCCTTCCGAGGCGTGCACCATGCTGAACGAATCCTCGACCGTAATGTACTGCGAGCCGCTGGCCTGCATGTCCAGTTCGGTGCGGCCGAGCGTCGGCAGGATCAGCGCATCTTTGCCGGTCACCAGGTGGCTGCGGTTAAGCTTGGTGCTGATATGCACCGTCAAATCGCAGTTGCGCAGGGCGCGGGCGGTGCGCTCGGTGTCCGGCGCCGCGGCGGCCAGGTTGCCGCCCAGCGCGATCAGCACTTTCACTTCGCCGCGCAGCATCGCTTCGATCGCTTCCACCGTGTTGTGGCCCAGCGCGCGGTTGGCGGTGAAGTTAAAGTGGCGTTCCAGGCTGTCGAGCAGCGCTTTGGGCGACTTCTCGTCGATCCCCATGGTGCGGTTACCCTGGACGTTGCTGTGGCCGCGTACCGGGCACAGGCCGGCGCCCGGTTTGCCCAACTGCCCGAACAGCAGCTGCAGGTTAGTGATTTCACGCACCGTCGCAATAGAGTGTTTATGCTGCGTCACGCCCATCGCCCAGGTGCAGATCACCCGTTCGGCGCCCTGATAGGTGGCCGCCGCCTGGCGCAGCTGCGCCTCGCTCAGGCCCGACTGCGCAGTAATGGTCTGCCACTCGGTGGCGTCTACCTGCGCCAGGTAAGCCTCTACGCCGACGCTGTGCCGTTCGATAAACGCCAGGTCGAACAGGGCGGGCTCGCCGGCGGCCAGGCGCTGACGGTGGGTTTCCAGCAGGGCTTTCACCATGCCGCGCACCGCCGCCATATCGCCGCCCAGATTCGGTTGGTAATAGGAAGAGCTGATCGGCGAGGATTTTGGCGTCAGCATCTGCACCGGATCCTGCGGATCGGCGAACCTTTCCAGCCCGCGCTCGCGCAGGGTGTTGAAGCTGACGATGCGCGCGCCGCGTCGAGCGGCGTTTTTCAGACTGTGCAGCATGCGCGGGTGGTTGGTGCCGGGGTTTTGACCGAACACGAAGATGGCATCGGCCTTTTCGAAGTCATCGATGCGGATGGTGCCTTTGCCGACGCCGATGCTCTGTTTCAGCCCAACGCCGCTCGCCTCGTGACACATGTTGGAGCAGTCGGGGAAGTTGCTGGTGCCGAGCATGCGGCCGAACAGCTGATAAAGATACGACGCTTCGTTGCTGGCGCGGCCCGAGGTATACAGCTCGATCTGGTTCGGGTTGTCCATGCCGTTGATGTGTTTGGCGATCAGCGCCAGCGCATCCGGCCAATGGATGGGTTCATAGTGGTCGGTTTCGGCGTTGTAACGCATCGGGTGGGTGAGGCGCCCCTGATACTCGAGGAAATAGTCGCTCTGCTGCTGCAGGGTGCTGACGCTGTGGGCGGCGAAGAACTCCGGTTCCACGGCACTGCGCGTCGCTTCCCAACTGACCGCTTTGGCGCCGTTTTCGCAGAAGCTGAAGGTGCTGTGGTTGTCGTCGCCCCAGGCGCAACCGGGGCAGTCGAAGCCGCGAGCCTTGTTGACGCGCATCAGGTTGCGCATGTTTTTTAGCGTTTGTTTACTGTCGAGGACAAAGCGGGTGGTGGCTTCAAGCGAACCCCAGCCGCCCGCCGGGCCGGTATAAGGCTTGATTGACGGTTTGAATTTCATGGTGACACTTCGCAGGTGGTTGTAGCTAAAAAGTAAACGCTTTTTTATGCGTCTTGCGTATTTATGTCACAAGTTTAGGGGCGCTGCGGGCTGGCGTCTAATCGAATGGGGCAATGGCGGCATAGAGCGCATCTATCGCCGGCGAGCGGTGCCGTAAACAAATGGTTGCATAAAGACACCCGCTGCAAAAGAGTAATGGTTTCGTCTGAAAGTGAATTAATGCAGTCTATCTCGTGGATTATATTGGCATTTTATTCAGCCTGCGGGCCTGAGGAACACAGCGTGAAGCGTTCAGTATCAGTGGTAATCGGCGGCATATTGCTGCCTTTAGCGGCGCAGGCGGTGGAAACGACGCCCAATTTTCCTACCATGACCCCGCCGGCGATAGACGCCGCCTCTTACGTTTTGATGGATTACACCACCGGCCAGGTGTTGGCCGCCGGCAATGCCGACGAACGGCGCAACCCGGCCAGCCTGACTAAACTCATGACCGGGTTGGTGATCGACCACGCGCTCGACCAGCACAAGATTGGCCTCGACGATGTCGTCACCGTGGGGAAAGACGCCTGGGCGCAGGGCAACCCGGTGTTCAAAGGATCTTCGTTGATGTTCCTGAAGCCAGGTGACAGGGTCACGGTGCGCGATCTCAGCCGCGGTATCATCATCGATTCCGGTAACGACGCCTGCGTAGCGATGGCGGATTATGTGGCGGGCAGCCAGGCCAACTTCGTCAAGCTGATGAACGAGAAGAGCGCGCAGCTGGGCCTGCAGAACACCCATTTCGAAACGGTACACGGGCTGGATGCGCCGGGGCAGTTCACCACCGCCGGCGATCTGGCGGTGATTGCGCGCGCCATCATCATGAGTGAACCGGCGGAATACCATATGTACAGCGAGAAGTCGTTGACCTGGAATGGTATCACGCAGCAGAACCGCAATGGCCTGCTGTGGGATAAGACGCTGCACGTCGATGGGCTGAAAACCGGGCACACCGCCTCGGCCGGCTTCAACATCATCGCCTCCGCCACCGAAGGGGATCGCCGCCTGATCGCCGTGGTGATGGGCGGCAAAAGTGCCAAAGGGCGTGAGGAGCAGGCGCGTAAGCTGTTGACTTGGGGGCTGCGCGACTTTACCACCGTACACCTGTTCAGCGCCGGCCAGAGCCTGGGGGAAGAGCCGGTCTGGTACGGCGAGGATCACCGGTTACCGGTCGGTAGCGCGCAAGAGCAGGCGCTTAGCCTGCCGAAAAACGAAGCGGACAAGCTGAAGGCGCAGTACGTGATCAATGCCGCGCGGCTGGAAGCGCCGATTGGCAAAGGGCAGACCGTTGGCGAGATCCGCATCAGCGACAATGGCCAGGTGGTGAAAACCCTGCCGCTGGTGGCGCTGCAGGCGGTGCCGCAGGGCGGCGTGTTCTCGCGCCTGGTGGATTACGTGAAGCTGAAGCTCTGACTCGCCGGGCGGGCGACGGCGCCCGGTGGTATACTGGTGCGAATGCCGATCATTGAGCCGCGCTATGGATATTAAACAACTGATTTATTTGTGTAATTTAGAACGAGAACGCCACTTCGGCCGGGCGGCGGAGGCCAGCTTTGTCAGCCAGCCGACGCTATCCATGCGATTGAAAAATCTGGAAAAAGAGCTGGGCGTATCGCTGATTAACCGCGGCAACCATTTCGGCGGTTTTACCGCCGAAGGCGAGCGGGTGCTGGCGTGGGCGCGTGAGATCGTCTCGGTTTACCAAGGGCTGAAGCTGGAGGTGGAGTCGCTCAAGCACGGCTTGCACGGCACGCTGCGCCTTGGCGTGGTGCCGCAGTGCAGTATTTCGGTATCGGAAATGCTCAAGGCGGTCAGCGAGCGTTACCCGCATCTCGATTACCGGCTGGCGGTGCTGAGCGCCGATCAGCTGCTGGAGGCGCTGACGGCGCATACCGTCGACATCGGCATCGGCTTTTTCGAGCTGTCGACCTTAAAGGAGCTGCATTTCCAATCGCAACCGCTGGTGGAAACCGGCGTCGAGCTGGTATTTCATCCGCAACACTTCCCGAAGCTGGTGGGCGATACGCCAATGCCGCTGGAAGCGGTGGCCGCTTTGCCGCTGTGCCTCGCCGAGCCGACGCGTTATTTTCGCCGCTATCTCGATCAACACTTCCGCGACGCCGGGTTGACGCTGCACACACGGCTGGAGACCGCCTCGATCTTCCAACTGCTGGAGGGGGTTTTCGTCGGCCTGGGCTGTGGGCTGTTCCCGCGCGGCCAGCTGCAATCGCCGCTGATGCCGGCGTTGCAGCGCCGTCCGGTAGCTATCGGCGCCATGCCGCGGCATGCAGCGGTAGTGGTCGATATGGCGGAGCGCGCCACGCCGTTGGCGCAAAAATTCTTTGACGCCGCCAGCGAGTGGCTGCGTCGGCGAAATGAATAGAGACGTTTAAGTTTACCCGATGTTTCCGCAATGATTATGGCCCCGCGGGGCCATAATCATTCGTTGTCTAACGGTCGACGGAATAAGGTTAATTGCTGATGGTAATGGTCGGATCCCAATAGAAATAACCCAGTAATTTTTGATCGCCGCCGTTTGGCCGATAATAAAGGCCAAATTGGATGCAATAATTTTCCGTGCCGGTATTGCTGATGTCCGCCTGTATGAACCAATAGGTTTGGTTGGTGAAGGTGACGGGGAACACGGTATTTTGCGCCGGCATCATCGAACTGCGGGTGTACATTTTGAAGGTCGGGTTGGAAAAGACCTGGGTACCGCTGCCGAACTGCGGCAGCCCGTAGATCAGCACACTGGCGTCGAAATTGGCGGATTCTGAGGTGCCAGTCCAGCGAATGACGTCGCCGACATTGGCTTTAAAGTTCAGGTCTGCCGTGCCGGAGCCGCCGATCACCTGATCGGAGGTGACGACCATATAGGCGTATTGATGGCCAATACCTGTTGGGTTGCCGGAGTCCTGACTGGGGTTGTTATTCTCGAATGCTTCTATCAGGGCATCGGTATCGATGACGACAATCACGTTAACGATACTGTTGCTGGATTTAAGTTCTTGCTCAGACATACGGTTACCTCACAATATTTTTTGCTGTGATGGAAAATAAAAAATAATGGGGTTGACGGCGAACGTTTATTTTTTGTGAATATTTTAAATGGGCAATCACAACGTCGCTATCGGCTTAATCATAGAAACTAAATAGCAAGGCGACCACTGTTGAAAAGTTAGAGGTGTTAATGTGTTTTCCTATTAATTAGCAGGGTTAAAACCTTGTTTTACTGCTTCTGCGATGAGAATGGTTACATAATTGAGCGATGGCGCAATCTGCCTATTGCGTTGTTTGCAGACATAATTTTGACGATCCGTTATTTTCGCGGGTGGCAGAATAAAATGAATCATAATTCTAATAAATTTTGATTTTTCGGATTTTTAGTTTACGGGTTCATCTTTTGGTGAAGTTTTTAGCCAAAATAGAAGAGGGTGAGTTAACGGCGAAGTTAACCGTTAACTCAGTGAGAGGTTACAGCGCCGGCAGTGTCGGTTCCGCATCGCCCAACGTTTGGCGCAGGCGATTTTCCCAGGCGTAGAGTGCAGCGGTAAGGATCACTTCCAGCGCCTGCGCCTGATTCAGGCCGCTGTTGAACAACGGCTGCACGCTCTGCGGGGTAAATTTCTCCGGTGCGCGCGTCAGCTCAGCGGCGGTGTGGATCACCGCGCGTTTGACGGCATCCTTGGTCAATGCCAGCCCCTGAGCCAGCCCGGTGAACAGCGCCTGGGCCAGCTCGTCGTCCTGTAGCTCTTGCGCCACCGTAGCCGCGCAGTAGCGGCTGCCGTTGATGCGCGAGACCACCAGGGTCGCCAGTGCTTTCAGGCGGCTCGATAACCCATACCCTTCGGCATTGATGCCGTTGAACACCCCGTTGCGCTCGCGCAGTGCGGCGGCATCGTGCGCCAGCAGCAGATAGTAAGATTCGGCGCGCGCCTGCGGGTGGCTCTGATCCAGCACGTCAAGCTGTTCGGCGGCGGCGGCTTCCGTGTCGATTGTCGGCAGACGCGCAGTCCAGCTCAACTCTTCGGCACTGAAAGCGACGCCATCGGCGTCTTCGACGTTCGGGAAACCGGGCACCACCACCGCCGGTCGGCCGGCCAACGCCGCGATGCCCGCCACCACGCGCGCTTGGTAGCTGACAAAACCGATGATTTGCGAAAAGGTGACGATATCCGCTGGGCTCAGCCCGACGTCGACAAGCTGTTGCAGCGCCTTGCGGCAAATCAGCGTGGGTTGGCTGGCAAGCTGGCGGGCATATTGGGTGATCTGGGCGAGACGGATATTGCTTTCCCGGGAGGCGTCCGGGCTGTGCAGCGGGGCGAGGCGGGCGGCGTAGTGGCTACAGAGGGACTGCACGCCCGTTACCTGAGCGACGGTCAGCGCGGTGCTGAGACGATCGTAGGGTGACAATGTCACGTATCGTGACAGCGACACCTGGTCGGGAAACAGGGCGTGGTAACCGGCCAGCGAGGCGTTAAATACCCCGGCGCGGACGCCGAGCGCGCTGTTTAACGCTTCATCGGCGAAGGCGCCCAGCCCCAGCAGAAAACGATCGCGCAGGGTAGCCGCCTGCGGCTCCAGCGGGGCATCGCCACGCACGCTGCTTTGGGTTTCGTGATACCACTGGGCGTTATGTTGTCGACGGAGTCGTTCCATAGGGTCAATCCTTAATCATGATCAACAGCCACCGCTGCGTGCGGCAACGGCGGCTGGACAAAGAGGCAACATGCCCGCAGGCGGGGCGAAAGGCGGATTTAGCGCAGCTCATCGCAGTACAGCGCGTGGCCGTAAACAGAGAAACCGGCGGCCAGCGTGAGCAGAAACTGCGTGAGGCGGCGATGGCGAAGGCTGTTCATCAGTGCGATATCCTGTCGTATGAGAGGCTCAACGTAGGGGATATCCTCACCGATCGCCCAGGCGAGATAAAATAATGTTACGGACTAATCAATAACTGAAAGGAATAAAATATAAGGATATATAACAAGAATGTAATTTGTATGTGCGCTTTCTTGCTAAACGGCAGGCGTGTACGGCAATAAAAAACCCGCCGCAGCGGGTTTGTTGCAGGCCAGGGCGTGGATCAAAAACGGCCGCCGTCGCGTCGCCAGGCGTCGGCGGTCAGCGCCTCACCGAAGTGGCTGGCGATAAGGCGCTTGGTCAATTCGTGCAGCGGCGCCGCCAATACCTCGGCGGTGCTGCCGCGTTCGACGATTTCCCCTTCGTGCATCACCAGCACCTGGTCGCTGATATGCTTCATCATGCCGAGGTGCTGAGTGACGTAGATATAGGAAATACCGTGTTTTTCCTGCAGCTCCAGCATCAGGTTGATGATTTGCGAGCGCATTGACATGTCCAGCGAGGCCAGCGCCTCATCGGCGACGATCACCTTCGGCTGCAGGATCAGCGCACGCGCCAGCGCGACGCGCTGTTTTTGCCCGGAAGCCAGCATGTGCGGATAGTAGTAGGCGTGATCCGGCAGCATGCCGACCTGACGCAGCGTCTGGTTGATGCGCTGTTCGCGCTCGGCGGGCTCCAGACTGGTGTTTAGCCGCAGCGGCGCGTCCAACAGTTGGCCGATGCGCTGGCGTGGGTTGAGCGAGGTGCTCGGATCCTGAAAAATCATGCGAATGCGCTGGCTGCGATAGCGATAATCGCCGAATTCCAGCGGATGATCGTCGATCAGCAGTTCGCCGGCGGTCGGTTCCACCATGCCGGAGAGCATCTTCGCCAGCGTGGATTTGCCGGAGCCGTTCTCGCCGATCACTGCCAGCGTCTGGCCTTCGCGCAGGGTAAAGCTGACCGACTTCACCGCCTCGACGTGCTGGCGGCGGAACAGCCCGGTGCGGTAGCGGTAGGTTTTGCTCAGGTTGCGCACTTCCAACAGCGTTTCCATGTTATTGCTCCTCCATGTTCAGCGGGAAGTGGCAGGCGAAGAAGTGGTTTTTGACCGGGCGCAGGCGCGGCGTTTCGATGCACTTCTTCTGCGCGTAAGGGCAGCGCGGCCCCAGGCGGCAACCGATCGGCAGGTGTTCCAACGAAGGAATGGCGCCCGGCAGCGTGTTCAACCGGCTCTTGTGCGGCAGCGAGCGGCCGAAGTCCGGCATGGCGCGGATCAGCGCCTGGGTGTAAGGGTGGTGCGGCGCCGCCAGCAGCTCTTCGCACTGGGCGCTTTCCACCGTTTGCCCGCAGTACAGCACGTTCACCCGGTCGGCCCATTTGCTCATCATCTGCAAATCGTGGCTGATCAGCAGGATGGTGGTGTTGTTGTTCTGATTGAGGCGCGCCAGCAGGCGGAAAATCTGCGCCTGGGTGGTCGGCTCCATGGCGTTGGTTGGTTCATCGGCGATCAGCAGGCGCGGTTGGTTGGCCAGCGCGATGGCGATCATCACCTTCTGGCACTCGCCCTCGGTCAACTCGTACGGGAAGCTGCCCATGATGTCGTCGTGATCCTTGATACCGACGCGGTGCAGCAGTTCGATGGCGCGGCGTTTGCGCCAGTTGAAGCGCTGCCACCAGCGGCCCTTGTAGGTCCAGCCCGGGATCGCCTGCGCCAGCTGGCGGCCGATGCTCTCGGAAGGATCGAGACAGGACTGCGGCTCCTGGAAAATCATCGAAACGTTGTGGCCCACCAGCCTGCGCCGCTCGCGCGGGCTCAGTTGCAGCAGATCGATGTCGTCGAAGCGGAAACGGTCGGCGGTGACGCGCCAGTTGTCTTTGGTTACGCCGCAGATGGCTTTGGCGATCAGGCTCTTGCCGGAGCCCGATTCGCCCACCAGGCCGCGCACCTCGCCCTCGGTCAGCGTCATGCTGACGCGATCGACCGCCTTGACCGGCCCTTCGGCGGTCATAAATTCAATCGTCAGATTGCGGATATCGAGTAACGGCATTATTCCACCCCGGCATTGATTGCGCGGCGCATACCGTCGCCTAACAGGTTAACCAGCAGCACGCTGACGAGGATGGCCGCGCCGGGCAGCATCACCGTCCAGGGTGCGACGTACACCAGCTCGAGCGAATCGCCGAGCATCGCTCCCCATTCCGGCGAAGGCAGCTGCGCGCCGAGATCGAGAAAGCCGAGCGCGGCGATGTCCAAAATGGCCATCGACAGCGCGCGGGTGAACTCGGTCACCAGCACTGCGGCGATGTTCGGCATGACGGCGTACCACAGGATCTGCAGCGTGGAAGCGCCATCGAGCCGCGCCGCCACCACGTACTCTTTCTCCAGCTCGTCGTGCACCGCGCTGTAGATGGTGCGGACCATGCGCGGCAGCAAGGCGAGCCACACTGCCAGCATGGCGTGTTCAAGTTTGGGGCCGATAAACGCCACCACCACGATCGCCAGCAGCAGCGACGGAATGGACAGCAGGGTATCGAGGATGTGGTTGAGCACCGCCGAACGCAGCCCGTGAGTGACGCCGGCGAACACGCCGAGGATCACCCCGCAGAACGCTGCGGCCAGCGTCACCGCCAGCGCCGAGCCGAAGGTGGCGGCAGTGCCGGTCAACAGGCGGCTGAGGATGTCGCGCCCGAGATCGTCGGTGCCGAGAAAGAACGACACGTTGCCGTAGCGCGACCAGGACGGCGGCAGCAGCTGATAACCGAGGAACTGCTGATCCAGCGCGTAGGGCGCCAGCAGGCTGCCGAACAGCGACAGCAGCAGCAGGGCGATCACGCCGTAAAAACCGATCATCGCCAGCGCGTCGCCGTAGAAAATCCGCCAGGTGTAGCGCAGCGGGCTCGGCATCTTTTTCTCGCGGTATACGTTATCGAAGGGCATACCATTCCTTATGTTTCAGCGGGTTGGTTGCCGCACCCAGAATGTCGGCCAGGACGTTAATGGTAATCACCAGCGTGCCGACCACCATGACGCCGGCGGAGATCGCCGCATAATCCTGCTGGCGAATGGCGTTGATCAGCCACCGGCCGAGGCCCGGCCAGCTGAACACCACTTCGGTGATCATCGCCAGCGTGAGCATGGTGGAGAACTGCAGCCCCAGTTTGGGCACGATCGGCGGCAGCGCATTGTGCAACACGTGGCGGCGAATGATGGTGAAGCGCGACAGGCCGCGGGTGGCGGCGGCCTTGATGTAGTTTTGGCTCAGCACGTCGTCGGTGCTGATGCGCATCAGGCGCACCACTTCGGTGGTGGGCGCCACCGCCAGCGCGGCGATCGGCAGGATCATGTGGCGCAGGGCGCTGCCGATCATTTCGGCGCGGTATGGCGAGTCCGACAGCCAGGCGTCAATCAGCGCGAAACCGGTGATCGGCTTCACCTGATACAGCAGGTCGAAACGGCCGGAAACCGGCAGCCAGCCCAGGTGTAGCGAGAAGAACAGCATCAGCAGCAGCGCCAGCCAGAACACCGGCATCGAAAAGCCCAATAGCGCGAAGGTGCTGATGGCGGTGTCCTGCCATTTGCCGCGCAGCACGCCGGCGATGATGCCCAGCGGAATGCCGATAAACAGCGCCAGAGCAAAGGCCAGCAGGCACAGTTCCATGGTGGCCGGGAACACTTCGCGCAGCTGTTCGCTGATCGCCTGGCCGTTGATGCTGGAGACGCCGAAGTCCCAGTGCAGCAGGCTGACAAAGTAGAACTGATAGGCGTCCAGCAGGGCGGCGCCGTTCAGCGGCGCACGCGGCGTGAAATAGCTCAGGCTGAAGCTGACCAGCGTCAGGAAGAACAGCGTGATCAGCAGCAGCAGAATGCGGCGCAGGGTAAAGATAATCACTTATTCACCTCCGGCGCGGATTCACGGTACACCCCGGCGAACGAGGCGTTGCCGAACGGGCTCAGCACCAATCCCTTGATGTCGTAGCGGTAGGCCTGCAGCCGCAGGGAAGAGGCCAGCGGCAGCACCGGCAGTTGCTGCTCGAGGATCTTCTGCGCCTTGCGGTAGCTGTCGATGCGTTGAGATAGCTGCTGCGACAACAGTGCGTTCTGCAGCACCTCGTCGAAGCCCGGGTCACACCAGTGAGCATAGTTGGTTTGCGAACGGATTGCCGCGCAGCTCAGCAGCGGCCGGAAGAAGCTGTCCGGGTCGTTGCTGTCGGTGGCCCAGCCGGTCAGGGTCAGATCGTGGTTCATCTCCATCAGGCGCGCCTCCTGGAAGCGGCCCTCTACCGGAACGATGGTGACGTTGATGCCCACCTGGCCGAGATCGGCCTGGATCAGCTCGGCGGTCTTCAGCGGGCTCGGGTTGTAAGACTGCGAGGCGGTCGGCACCCACAGCTTCAGGTTCAGATGGCCGACGCCGGCCTGCCGCAGCATCTCGCGCGATTTGGCCGGATCGTACTCGGTGACGTGCGCGTCGTTGTCATAGGCCCAGGAGGCGCGCGGCAAGATCGAGGCGGCGGTTTCCGCCGTGCCGTAATAGATCGACTGCATCAACCGCTGGTTGTTGATCGCCAGAGAGATCGCCTGGCGCACGTTGAGGTTGTCGAGCGGCGGTTTGCGGGTGTTGAACGCCAGATAGGCGATGTTCATCCCCGGGCGCAGCGTCAGGCGCAGGCGCGGATCGTCGCGCAGGATAGACAGCTGGCTCGCCGCCGGATAGGCCAGCACGTCGCACTCGCCGGTCAGCAGCTTGGAGAGGCGACCGGTGCCGCCGGCGCCCAGATCGATCACCACCTGCGGCATGCGCGGCAGGCCTTTCCAGTAGGCGGCGTTGCGCGCCAGGCGAATATATTGCCCCGAGCGGTATTCGTTGAGCAGGAACGGGCCGCTGCCGACCGGCTCTCGGTCAATCAGCTCCTGATGGCCTTCGCGCGTCAGCGTGTCGGCGTATTCGGCGGACAGCACCGGCGCGTAATGCGTTGCCAGATGCCACAGGAACGAGGCGTCCGGCGACTGCAGGCGAATCTCCACCGTGTAGTCGTCGAGCTTTCTCACGCTCTGCACCGAATCGCCGAACTGCAGGCTGTCGAAATAGGGGTATTCGCCGCCGTTGACGTCGTGATACGGGTGTTTTTGGTCAAATACGCGCGCGAAGCTGAACACCACGTCGTCGGCGTTCATCTTGCGGGTGGGGGTGAACCAGGCGGTGGTCTGGAACGGCACGTCCTTGCGCAGATGGAAGCGGTAGGTGGCGCCGTTGTCCAACACTTCCCAGCTTTGCGCCAGCTCGGGGATCAGCCGGTAGGTGTAGGGGTCGACGTCCAGCAGGCGATCGTACAGCTGGGCGGCCAGGGTATCCACCGTCAGGCCGCTGCTGGCCATTTGCGGGTTGAAGGTATTCAGTATGCCGCTGACGCAATAGACAAAGCCGCTCTGGCGAATGTCCGGCAGCGGCGCCGCGGCGGGCGCGGGCGGTGTGGTTGCGGCCAGGGCGGAACCGGTAAAGCACAACGACACTATCCAAAGGGGTAAACCACGCATAGAGGCTCATGGGTTAATCAGCAATAGCGTTAGTGTATCGCACTCTGACCGACAGCCCAATCCATTGAACAAAATCGCTGAGTTTTCTGCGACTTGATTAATCAGGTCGCCCAACGGCGTGAAAAAAATTTTATTTGATATGTTATAACATAACAAAATCATGTTACCGTTCCTCGGCAAAGTCACAATAACGCAAGGGGATGTATGAACGAAGTTGCACTTCCACCACGTCGTTCGCTGCCGGACGCTCAGGCATGGCGCGGCGAAATGAGTGATGTCGGGCTCGATTGGGTCGGGATGCAAGGGATCGCACTGCCGCTGGAGTTGGCCGGCAAGCCACTGATGGCCAAAGTCGACGCCGGCATCAACCTGCGCGCCGAAGCGGCGGGCGAACGCGGCATTCACATGTCGCGGCTGTATCTGGCGCTGGACGAATTGACGCAGGGCGAGCTGACGCCGCAGCGCATCGGCCGAACGCTGCAAGCCTTTCTGGATTCGCAGCCGGAACACAGCGATCGCGCCAGCCTGGCGATCAGCGGCGAGCTGCTGCTGTCGCGCCCGGCTTTGCTGTCGCCGCAGCGCGGCTGGAAGGCTTACCCGCTGCGCATCGAGGCGACCCTGACGAACACGCTGACGCTGGCGTTGACCGTCGGCGTACCTTACTCCTCTACCTGCCCGAGTTCGGCGGCGCTCAGCCGTCAGTTGGCGCAGCAACAGTTTCAGTTTGATTTCGAACAGGCGGCGGAGCGGGTCAGCCAACGCCAGGTGAGCGAGTGGCTGTTGGAGCAGGGAATGCCGGCCACCCCTCACAGCCAGCGCAGCTGGGCCTGGGTCACCGTGACGCCCGAGAATGAACGGGCGTTCGAACCGGTGAAATTGATCGACCGCATCGAACACGCGCTGGGCACGCCGGTACAAACGCTGGTGAAACGCCGCGACGAGCAGGCCTTCGCGCTGGCCAACGGACAGAACCTGATGTTTTGCGAAGACGCGGCGCGCCGTCTGTATCGCATGCTGCGCAGCCAGTGCGATTATCGCGCCTTTTCACTGCGCGTCGAGCATCAGGAGAGCCTGCATGCCCACAATGCGGTGGCGGAGCTGAGCTGGCGGGGAGAAAATCATGCTGCGTAAAAATCCCAGCGGCCATCTGCCGCAGGTCTCGCCGCTGGCCTACATCGACCCCACCGCCATTATTTGCGGCCGGGTGATCGTCGAAGATTTCGTCTACGTCGGCCCTTATGCGGTGATCCGCGCCGACGAATTGAACGCCGCCGGCGACATGGAGCCGATTGTCATCGGCTCGCACTCCAATATTCAGGACGGCGTGGTGATCCACTCCAAGAGCGGGGCGGCGGTCACCATTGGCCGTTACAGTTCGATCGCCCATCGCGCCATCGTCCACGGCCCGTGTCGCATCGACGATCGGGTGTTTATCGGTTTCAACAGCGTGCTGTTCAACTGCCACATCCAGTCCGGCTGCGTGGTGCGTTACAACGCGGTGGTGGACGGCGTGACGCTGCCGGAAAATCGCTATATCCCCTCGACCGAGCGCGTAGGGCCGGACAGCGACCTGTCGCGCTATTCCCAGGTCGATCGCGGCGCGCTGCAGTTTTCGGAAGAAGTGGCCGCCACCAACGTCGAACTGGTGCGCGGTTACCAGGCATTACGCAATGAATTTTAATGAGGCTCCCATGAAACAACTTCCCGTGACCGTGCTTTCCGGCTTTCTCGGCGCCGGCAAAACCACGGTGCTGAACCACATCCTGAACAACCGGCAGGGCATGCGCGTGGCGGTGATCGTCAACGACATGAGCGAAGTCAACATCGACGCCGCATTGGTTGAAAATGCAGTGCATCTCGATCGCCAGGAAGAGAAGCTGGTTGAGATGAGCAACGGCTGCATTTGCTGCACGCTGCGCGAAGACCTGCTGGTTTCGGTGCGTGAACTGGCGCAGGACGGGCGTTTCGATTACCTGCTGATCGAATCGAGCGGCATCTCCGAGCCGCTGCCGGTGGCGGAAACCTTTACCTTTGAGGACGAAAAGGGCGAAAGCCTGTCGCAGTTCGCCCGGCTGGATACCCTGGTGACGGTGGTCGACGGGGTGAATTTCATCCAGCAGTACCAGCAGGCACAAAGCCTGCAGGAGGCCGGCCAAAGCCTGGGCGAGGACGATCTGCGCAGCGTGGCGGATCTATTGATTGAGCAAATTGAATTCTGCGACGTGATCCTGGTCAGCAAGACCGATCTGTTGACGCCAGCTCAGCAGGGCGAAGTGATGGCGCTGCTGGCCAGCCTGAACCCCGATGCCCGCATAGTGCCGATCGCGCCGGGCAAACTGCCGCTGGAAGCGGTGCTGAATACCGGCAGCTTCAGCTTTGAAAAGGCGCAGCAGGCGCCCGGCTGGCTGAAAGAGCTGCGCGGCGAACACGTGCCGGAAACGGAAAACTACGGCATCAGCAGCTTCGTCTATCAGGCGCGGCGGCCGTTTGCGCCGGACAAATTTTACCGCGTGATTAACGGCGACTGGGGCGGCGGTAAGCTGCTGCGCTCGAAAGGCTTTTTCTGGCTGGCGACGCGGCCGCGGCAGGCCGGGCAGTGGAGCCAGGCCGGCGGCATCGCCCATTACGGTCTCGCGGGCACCTTTTGGCGCGCTATCCCGCAAGACAATTGGCCGCAGGATCCCGAAGCGCGGGCGCATATTCAGGAAAAATGGGTAGAGCCGTTCGGCGACATGCGACAGGAGCTGGTGTTTATCGGCCAGCATCTGCAGCAGGCGACGATCGCACGTTTGCTGGACGACTGCCTACTGAGCGACGATGAAATGGCCGCCGGCGTGGACTATTGGCTGGACATGGCAGACCCGTTCCCTGAGTGGTAATTGCGCAATCTTCGTGTGGAAATGAGAAAAATTCTCAACAAAGTGCTTTACAGACGATACTGATAACTATTATCATCGCCTGGCAGTTCACGGAAGGCCACAGTTTGCGGCTCTGATGTGGAAGGCACGACATTGCTCACATTGCTTCCAGTGTTTTTTAAGCCAGCTCGGGTGCTGGCTTTTTTTTTTGCCTGTCTAAGACCGGAAATCTCGCTTGGCGAGCCGCCATGATCCACTTCTCTTCTCTTTGCGCCGCGTAACCTGGACGATCTCGACAGAAGTTCGGGGTTTCATGCATTCACAGTCACGTGACGGAATTTCATACTTCTTCTCATCGACGCGCTGGCTGCGTTTGGCCGGTCACTGTTAACCGTGAGGAGAATGCCTGTGATTACCCAACAAACCCCCATCAAGTCAGGATTTGGGCCCAAAACGACCGCCGACGAGGTGCTCGCAGGCCTGGATCTGTCAGGCTCGCAGGCCATCGTCACCGGTGGTCATTCAGGTCTCGGTCTGGAGACGACGCTGGCGCTGGCCGGTGCCGGCGCACGTGTCATCGTTGCTTGCCGGGCACCGGCGGCAGCCAAAGAGGTGTTAGGACAGAGCGCCGGCGTCGAGATCGCCGAACTCGATCTCGCCGATTTGAACAGCGTGCGCCGCTTCGCCGCTGACTTTTCCGCATCGAGCCTACGGGCGGATATTGTCATCAACAACGCCGGAGTGATGGCATGCCTGGAGGCGCGGGTGGGGCAAGGTTGGGAAAGACAGTTCGCCACCAACCACCTCGGCCACTATGCGCTGACCAACTTGCTGTGGCCGGCCATTGCCGATGGAGGGCGGGTGGTCACCGTCTCCTCCGCCGGGCATCACCATTCGGCGATCCGTTGGGAAGATGTGCAGTTCGAACGCGGTTACGACAAGTGGCTGGCGTACGGTCAGTCGAAGACGGCGAATGCCCTGTTCGCCGTCAGGTTGGATCTTCTGGGCCGCTCGCGGGGGATCCGCGCATTTAGCCTTCACCCTGGCAGTATCGCCACGCCGCTGCAGCGGCACATATCGAGAGCAGAGATGATAGCCCTGGGCTGGATGGACGAAGACGGCAATCCGGCCGATCCCGACGCTCTTAAAACGCCTCAGCAGGGGGCCGCTACTCAGGTGTGGGCCGCCACTTCACCGCAATTGCAAGGTTTGGGGGGCCTTTACTGTGAGGATGGCGATATTGCCGGCATCGCCGCGCACGACAGCCAGGCGCTGGTCGGCGTGAAGGAATACGCGATCGACCCGGAACAGGCGCAGCGTTTGTGGGCGCTTTCGGCATCGCTGACCGGCATTGATGCTTTCGCCTGACCAGGCCGCTAATCGGATAAGGGGGCGATCATGATGTCGATGATGAAAGAAAAAAACTTGGCGATATCCAGCATGTTTTTCATGCTGGGGCTGTGTTTCGGTAGTTTGAGCTCAAGGATGGCGACGATCAAAGGAGGGCTTGCGTTGTCTGACGGCGTATTCGGCAGCGTACTGTTCGCCATGTCGGCCGGGGTGGTCTTGTCTCTGCCGATATCGGGATGGGCGATCGCCAAACTTGGCAGCAGGGTGGTCGGCGTCGCGGCCATTCTGATCAACGCCATGCTTTTGCTTCTGGTGCCCTTCGCCGCGACGGTCCCTCAACTGGCGGCATTGCTGTTTTTCTCCGGGTTCGCTTATAGCGCGGTCAATGTCTCGAACAATATGCAGGCCAGCATCGCCGAGGCGGTCAGCGGTAAAACCAGGTTGCCCTTTTTTCACGGCATATGGGGCGTGGCCGGGTTTGTCGGCGCAGGGATCGGGGCATTAATGATCGGCCGGGATGTCGCCTTGCCGCTGCACTTTGTGGGAATAGCGGCGGTGGCGTTGATATCCGCCTTGCTGTGCCGGCGTGCGTTGTTCGACAAACCGGAGCTGGAACAGACCGGGCGTGCTTTTGCCATTCCTGACCGATCGTTGTTCAACTATGGCCTGATCGTTTTCTGCTCGATGGCTTGTGAGGGCATCATGTACGACTGGAGCGTCGTTTATTTTCAGGATGTCGTCTCGGTCGATCGAAAATACATCGGACTGGGTTTTACGGTATTTATGGCTGCCATGACCATCGGCCGGCTCATGTTGAACCGGTTCGTTGATCGGATAGGAGTGAGAAGAACGTTGCAGTGGGGCGGGATGCTGGCGTTCATCGGCATGACGCTAACGACCTGGTTACCGGGGTTGGTGACATCGATAATCGGTTTTTTCCTGGTCGGCCTGGGCATTTGCGCCATAATTCCGCTGGTTGCGGGGGCGGCTGCAAGGTCTTCTTCCATGGCACCAAGCGCCGCCATCGCGGCGGTGCTGACCATCGGCTTTCTGGGCACGCTGATCGGGCCGCCGTTAATCGGGTTCTTATCCGAAACTTTCGGTCTGCGTTATGCCTTTCTGGTCTGCGTCGCGTTGTCGCTCGGCGTCATTTACCGGGCAGAAAAAATACCGCAGTGATCTTGCAAGAAGGTGATTCATCGGCGGGACATCCCCGCGCAGTGAAGTGACCGTCGGGAAAGACCGACATCTCCAGGCGGCCGTTCTCAGGCCACATCTCTCAACCTGGGGTTAATAGCTGACGGCCGGGAAAGACCGGCACCCCATCTTCACGTTGTTATTCCTCGTCCGCTTCGCCGTTTTGCAGCAGCGCATGCTTTTTCAGCATACCGCGCAGCTGGTGATAGGTGAGCCCCAGCAGCTGCGCCGCCTTGCGCTGATTGAACCGCCCCTGCTGCAGCGCCGCTTCGATTAATGCCTTCTCCTGCTCCAACTGCCAGTGTTTCAAATCCAGCGGCAGCGGCGGTAACGCGCCGGCGTCTTCAGGAACGGGCGCGACCGGCGCGGCCTCGCGTGGCGCAAACGGGTTGATGACGATCTCATCCAGCGGGCTGTCGCTGTCGCCGTGGCGATAGACGGAACGCTCCACCACGTTTTTCAGTTCACGCACGTTGCCCGGCCAGCCATACTCGAGCAACGTTTGCCTGGCGCGCTCGGTAAAGCCGGGAAACAGCGGCAGCGCCAGCTCGCGGCACATTTGAATGGCGAAATGCTCGGCCAACAGCATGATATCGGGCCGCCGTTGGCGCAGCGGCGGCAGTTGCACCACGTCGAACGCCAGCCGATCCAGCAGATCGGCGCGGAATTTGCCCGCCGCCGCCAGCGCCGGCAGATCGTCGTTGGTGGCGCACACCAGGCGAACATCCACCCGCAGTGGCTGACTGCCGCCCACGCGCTCCAACTGGCCGTATTCGATCACCCGCAGCAATTTCTCCTGCACCAGCATCGGCGCGGTCGCCAGCTCATCGAGGAACAGCGTACCGCCGTCGGCGCGCTCGAAACGCCCCAGATGGCGCTTTTGGGCGCCGGTAAAGGCGCCGGCCTCGTGGCCGAACAGTTCGGAGTCCAGCAGGTTTTCATTCAGCGCCGCGCAGTTAAGCGAGATGAACGGCCCTTGCCAGCGGTTGGAGAGGTAGTGCAGACGGTGCGCGATCAGCTCCTTGCCGGTGCCGCGCTCGCCGATCACCAGCACCGGCTTGTTCAGCTTGGCGACCTGGGAGACTTGCTCCAAGACTTCGACAAAGGCGTTTGCCTCGCCCAACAAATTCTCTGGCTGCTCGTTCATGATGAAATTCGCCAATGTTTGGTTAAAATAATCACTCTACAGCAAGCATGCAGAGAGTCAAAAAATAATATTTGTTATTTTTCAGTAAGATAAAAGTTGGCACGGGTTTTGATTATATCTTTGGGCAAGCTGTACGACTTAACGCGGCGCTTCAGACGCCATCAGAACCAAGAGGAAGTGAATTATGGGTATTTTTTCTCGTTTTGCCGACATCGTGAACGCCAACATCAACACCCTGCTGGACAAGGCGGAAGATCCGCAGAAGCTGGTGCGCTTGATGATCCAAGAGATGGAAGACACGCTGGTTGAAGTTCGCTCTACGTCGGCGCGCGCGCTGGCGGAGAAAAAGCAGCTGCTGCGTCGCATCGAGCAGGGTGAAAACCAGGTAAGTGACTGGCAGGAAAAAGCCGAACTGGCGCTGCGCAAAGATAAAGAAGACTTGGCCCGTGCGGCGCTGATCGAAAAACAAAAGGTGGCCGATCTGATCGCCACGCTGACGCAGGAAGTGGCGACCGTGGAAGAAACGCTGGCGCGCATGAAGAGCGAAATCGGCGAGCTGGAAAACAAGCTGACCGAAACCCGCGCGCGGCAGCAGGCGCTGGCGCTGCGTCATCAGGCCGCGTCTTCTTCCCGTGACGTGCGCCGCCAGCTCGACAGCGGCAAGCTGGATGAGGCGATGGCGCGTTTCGAACAGTTCGAGCGCCGTATCGACCACATGGAAGCCGAAGCGGAAAGCATCAGCATCGGTAAAAAGAAGTCGCTGGACCAAGAGTTTGCCGAGCTGAAGGCCGACGACGCCATCAGTGAGCAACTGGCGGCGCTGAAGGCTAAGATGAACCGCTCCGAGTAAGGCGAACCGCGGCCACACGCGGAGGTGGCCGCCAATTCAGGACCCGATAAGAAGGAATAACAATGAGTGCTTTATTACTTGCCATTCCGCTGACAATTTTCGTGCTGTTTGTCGCGCCGATTTGGCTTTGGCTGCATTACAGCAATCGGCAACAGACCGGCATCCAGCTGAGTCAGCAAGAAATGCAGCGCCTGGCGCAGCTGGCGGAAGACGCCAAACGCATGCGTGAACGCATTCAGGCGCTGGAAGAGATCCTCGATGCGGAACACCCGAACTGGAGACAGTCCTGATGAGCACGACGCTGGGCAGTAAAAAGCTTTATCGCGTTCCCGAAGAAGGCATGGTGAAAGGTGTCTGCGCCGGTTTGGCCCACTATTTCGACGTGCCGGTGCGACTGATCCGCGTGATGGTGGTGCTGTCGCTGTTCTTCGGGCTGTTCTTCTTCACGCTGGTGGCCTATATCGCGCTGGTGTTCGTGTTGGACGAAGCGCCGGCCAGCCGCTTCGAAGGCGAGCATCAGAAGACGCCGCGCCAGCTGCTCGATCAGCTGGAGTATGAGCTGGGCAGCGGCGAGCAGCAGCTGCGTCAGGTCGAGCGCTACGTGACGTCCGATACCTTCGGCGTACAGAGCCGTTTCCGCAAGCTGTAACCCTTCTTGCGAGACCCGGCCTGCGCAGGCCGGGCATCTTCGCCGCCGTAATCCCGTGAATGTAACCTTAATCGTCTTGTGCCGGAGGGCATTGTCATGAATAAAATCGATGTTGCGAACACCGCCAGAACGGGTGGATTTAAACGAGGAGCGGCGGCAATGTTGAAGACATTGGCTAAAGTCATCATCATAGCGTTATTGAATTATGGCCCGGCGGGCGCCGCCGGCTGGCTGTTGAAGACCGTCGGCCGCAAACCGGTGCGCTTCGTGCTGGCGCTGGTGCTGGAACCGTTGTTCCGTAAAGGCCTGAACAAGGCATTCGGGCGTTACGTCAAGGAGAGCAATGAAACGACTGCAAAATGAGTTAACCTCGCTGGTCAACCGCGGAATGGATCGCCATCTGCGCCTGGCGGTGACCGGCCTGAGCCGCAGCGGCAAAACCGCCTTTATCACCGCCTTCGTCAACCAACTGCTGCATGTGCACAGCGGCGCGCGTATGCCGCTGTTTTCACCGGTGCGCGAAGAGCGCCTGCTGGGCGTCAAACGCATCCCGCAGCGCGATCTCGGCATCCAGCGTTTCACCTATGACGAAGGGCTGGCGCAGTTGTACGGCACGCCGCCGGCCTGGCCGACGCCGACGCGCGGCGTCAGCGAAATCCGTCTGGCGCTGCGTTACCGTTCCAATGACTCGCTGCTGCGCCATTTCAAAGACACCTCCACGCTGTACCTGGAGATCGTCGATTATCCCGGTGAATGGTTGCTGGATCTGCCGATGCTCGAGCAGGATTACCTGGCCTGGTCGCGCCAGATGACCGGGCTGCTGCAGGGCGAACGCGCCGAATGGGCCAAGCCCTGGCTTGAGCTGTGCAAGGCCTGCGATCCGCTGGCCCCGGCCGATGAAAACCGCCTGGCGGCGATCGCCCAGGCTTACACCGATTATCTGCTGCGCTGTAAAAGCGAAGGGCTGCACTTCATTCAGCCGGGGCGTTTCGTGCTGCCGGGCGATATGGCCGGCGCGCCGGCGCTGCAGTTTTTCCCGTGGCCCGACGTGGCCACGATCGGCGAATCGAAGCTGGCGCAGGCCGACAAACACAGCAACATCGGCATGTTGCGCGCTCGCTTCAACTACTACTGCCAGTCGATCGTCAAAAACTTCTACAAAGAACATTTCGTCCGTTTCGATCGGCAAATCGTGCTGGTCGACTGCCTGCAGCCGCTCAACAGCGGCCCGCAGGCATTCAACGACATGCGTCTGGCGCTGACCCAGCTGATGCAGAGCTTCCATTACGGCAAACGCACGCTGTTTCGCCGCTTGTTTTCGCCGACCATCGACAAACTGATGTTCGCCGCCACCAAGGCGGACCATATCACCGCCGATCAGCACGCCAATCTGGTGTCCTTGCTGCAACAGCTGGTACAGGAGGCGTGGCAAAACGCGGCGTTCGAGGGCATCAGCATGGATTGCGTCGGCCTGGCCTCGGTGCAGGCGACCGAGAGCGGCATCGTCGATCATCAGGGGCAACGCATTCCGGCGTTGAAGGGCAACCGCCTGAGCGACGGCGCACCGCTGACGGTGTTCCCCGGCGAAGTGCCCGCCCGCCTGCCGGGGCCGGCGTTCTGGCAGAGCCAGGGGTTCCACTTCGATGAGTTTCGTCCGCGCGCCATGAGCGTGGACAGCCCGTTGCCGCACATCCGTCTGGATGCGGTGATGGAGTTTTTACTGGGAGACAAATTGCGATGAGCGAGCCGATCAAACCGCGTATCGATTTTGACGAACCGCTGCAACCGCCGCAGGAACCGGCGTTGCGCGCCGGCGTCGCTTTCGATGCCGAGCAGGCGGAAAGCTTTTTCCCGGCGGCGCCGGAGCTGCAGCAGGAAGAGGAAGAAGGGCGCGCCGAAGGCATCATCAACGCCGCGCTGAAACCTAAACGCAGCCTGTGGCGCAAAATGGTCACCGCCGGCCTGGCGCTGTTCGGCGTCAGCGTGGTGGCGCAGGGCGTGCAGTGGGTGCATACCGCCTGGGTGCAGCAGGACTGGATCGCCATGGGCGGCGGCGTGGCCGGCGGCCTGATCGTGTTCGCCGGCGTCGGTTCGGTGGTCACCGAGTGGCGGCGTTTGTATCGGTTGCGCCAGCGCGCAGAAGAGCGCGACGTGGCGCGCGAGCTGTTGCACAGCCACGGGCTGGGGCAAGGGCGCGAATTCTGCGAGAAGCTGGCGCGCCAGGCCGGGCTGGATCAGGGGCATCCTGCGCTGCAGCGTTGGCAGGCCTCGTTGCATGAAACGCAAAACGATCGTGAAGTGGTGGAGCTGTACGCCAAACTGGTGCAGCCGGTGCTCGACAACCAGGCGCGGCGCGAAATCAGCCGCTCCGCCGCCGAATCGACGCTGATGATCGCCGTCAGCCCGTTGGCGCTGGTGGATATGGCGTTCATCGCCTGGCGCAACATCCGTTTGATCAACCGCATCGCCGCGCTGTACGGCATTGAACTGGGCTACTTCAGCCGCATTCGTCTGTTCCGACTGGTGCTGTTGAACATCGCTTTCGCCGGCGCCTCCGAGCTGGTGCGCGAAGTGGGCATGGACTGGATGTCGCAGGATCTGGCGGCGCGGCTGTCGGCGCGCGCGGCGCAGGGCATCGGCGCCGGGTTGTTGACCGCGAGGCTGGGCATCAAGGCGATGGAACTGTGCCGCCCGCTGCCGTGGCTGGAAGGGGAAAAACCGAAGCTTGGCGATTTCCGCAGCCAGCTGATCGGCCAGTTGAAAGACACGCTGAAAAAGAGCGACGGCAAGGCCAAATAACCCCCACGACGGCGCTATCAGGGCGCCGTTTTCTCAACGGCGCCAACGCCGGACGTAATCGAGACTTGACGAAAGTCGATCCCCCTGTGAGTGCGTGATAAATCTCTGCAAAATTAATTCTGGTTGTGATAACTCTCTGTTTGTAGGCTAAAATGACGCCGATGCTGTTATCCGCTTGCGTTTAAAATCAGCAACCACGGCAATAAATCGGAGTTCTGTCAACTTTTGCTGACAGACTGCTTCTACCGCCCGGTGCGAGGGAGTATCATCATCGTCAACGATCCCCGCACCTGCAGAGATAAGGCCAACACTGATGCGTTTGGAAGTATTTTGCGAAGACCGCCTCGGTCTCACTCGAGAATTACTCGATCTTTTGGTATCGCGCAGCATTGACTTGCGTGGCATCGAAATCGATCCCATCGGCCGCATTTACCTCAATTTCTCCCAGCTGGATTTCGATACTTTCCGCGCGCTGATGGCGGAGATCCGCCGCATCGCCGGCGTGACCGATGTGCGCACCGTCAGCTTTATGCCTTCCGAACGCGAGCATCGCGCGCTGCGTGCGCTGCTGGAATCGATGCCGGAACCGGTGTTCTCTATCGATATGAAGGGCAAGGTCGAGCTGGCCAACCCGGCGGCGCAGGCGCTGTTCAGCCTGAACGAAGACAAGATCCGCAACCAGACCGCCGGGGCGCTGATCGGCGGCTATAACTTCAGCCGCTGGCTGGAGAGCGAGCATACGGCGCCGCATTCCGAGCGGGTGGTGATCCGCAGCCAGGACTTCCTGATGGACATCACGCCTATCTACCTGGAAGACGAACAGCAGCAGCCGGCCGCGGTCGGCGCGGTGGTGATGCTGAAGTCCACCGCGCGCATGGGCCGCCAGCTGCAAAATTTGTCGGTGAACGACGATACCGAATTCGACCACATCGTCGCGGTGAGCGCCAAGATGCGTCACGTGCTGGAGCAGGCGCGCAAGTTGGCGATGCTCGATGCGCCGCTGCTGATCGTCGGCGATACCGGTACCGGCAAGGATATTCTGGCCCGCGCCTGCCATTTGCGCAGCCCGCGCGGCAAACAGCCGTTCCTGGCGCTGAACTGCGCCGCACTGCCGGATGACGTGGTGGAGAGCGAACTGTTCGGCCATGCGCCGGGCGCTTATCCCAACGCGCTGGAAGGCAAAAAGGGCTTCTTCGAGCAGGCCAACGGCGGCTCGGTGCTGCTGGATGAGATCGGTGAAATGTCGCCGCGCATGCAGACCAAACTGCTGCGTTTCCTCAACGACGGCACCTTCCGACGCGTTGGCGAAGAGCATGAGGTGCACGTCGACGTGCGCGTGATCTGCGCTACCCAGAAAAACCTCACCGAGCTGGTGCAGCGCGGCGAATTCCGCGAAGATCTCTATTATCGCCTCAACGTGCTGACCATCACCATCCCGCCATTGCGCGAGCGTCCGCAGGACATCATGCCGCTGACCGAGCTGTTCGTGGCGCGCTTCGCCGATGAACAGGGCGTGGCGCGGCCCAAGCTGGCGAACGATCTGGGCGGCTTCCTCAGCAAATATGGCTGGCCGGGCAACGTACGCCAACTGAAAAACGCCATCTACCGCGCGTTGACGCAAACCGAAGGCTACGAGCTGCGGCCGCAGGATATCGTATTGCCGGAGTTCGAGGTGGAGATGTCATTGGGCGACGAGGTGCTGGACGGCTCGCTGGACGACATCAGCAAGCGTTTCGAGCGCTCGGTGCTGACGCGCCTGTATCGCACCTATCCCAGCACCCGCAAGCTGGCGAAGCGACTGGGCGTTTCCCATACCGCCATCGCCAACAAGCTGCGCGAGTATGGCCTGAGCAGCCGTAAAGGCGGCGCTGAGGGCGAGGAATAAGAAAGGCGCCGTGCGGCGCCTTTAATGGGTATCCAAAGCCGGCGAACGCCGGCTTTGTTATTTCAGCGCAGCCAGCGCCGCGTCGTAGTCCGGCTCGGTGGTGATTTCGTTCACCAGCTCGCTGTACAGCACGTTATCCTGGCCATCCAGCACCACGACCGCACGCGCGGTCAGGCCTGCCAACGGGCCTTCGGCGATTTCGACGCCGTACGCCTGCTTGAATTCGGTGCCGCGCAGGGTGGACAGGGTAACCACGTTGCTCAGGCCTTCCGCGCCGCAGAAGCGAGACTGCGCGAACGGCAGATCGGCGGAGATGCACAGCACCACGGTGTTATCCAGGCCGCTGGCCAGCTGGTTGAATTTACGCACCGAAGTCGCGCAGACGCCGGTATCGATGCTAGGGAAGATGTTCAGGACTTTGCGTTTACCCGCGAAGCTGCTCAGCGCCACGTCTGACAGGTCTTTGGCAACCAGTGAGAAGGCCTTGGCCTGTTCGCCCTGCTGTGGCAGCTTGCCCGCTACGCTGACCGGATTGCCTTGAAAATGTACTGTCTGAGTCATTGCTAGATTCCTTTTACAGGTGTTTATACAAAGGGTATGAACCTGATGAAACGGTGCGCCGGTAACGGCATTTAACATCAGGTTCACACCCTGGCGCCAGTTTATGACAACCGGGGCGGATTGGATATCAAAGTTTGCTAAATAGTTGTATATATTAGGCTGTTCTATAAAACATCACCGGCGCATCAGCCTGGCTGAATGCGCAGTTTTCGCTCAGGAGCCGTTATGAGAGACATGCGTTTTTACCCGGAAGCCTGGCCGCTGCATACCGCCTTCGTGATTGCGCGCGGCAGCCGCACCGAAGCCCGGGTGGTGGTGGTCGAAATCGAACAGCAGGACGTGCGCGGCATCGGTGAATGCACGCCGTACCCGCGCTACGACGAGAGCGAGGAATCGGTGATGGCACAGCTGGCAGAGATGGCGCCGGCGATCGCACAAGGCATGACCCGCGAACAGCTGCGGGTGCAGATGCCGGCGGGCGCCGCCCGCAACGCACTGGATTCGGCGCTGTGGGATCTGGAGTGCCGCCTGCACGGGCAGAGCCTGTGGCAGCGCAGCGGCGTGACGGCCCCGGCGCATATCCGTATGGCGCAGACCGTCAGCATCGGCACGCCGGAAGCGATGGCCTTCGCCGCGCGTGAACTGGAGCAGCAGGGCGCCACGCTGCTGAAGATCAAACTCGACGATCACTATATCAGCGAACGATTGGTGGCGATCCGCGCTGCGGTGCCGCAGGCGACGCTGATTGTCGACGCCAATGAGTCCTGGCAGGCAGAAGGGCTGGCGGCGCGCTGTCAGTTGCTGGCCGATCTTGGCGTGGCGATGCTGGAGCAGCCGCTGCCGGCCGGTGACGACGCCGCGCTGGAGCACTTTATTCATCCGCTGCCGATCTGCGCCGATGAGAGCTGCCACACCCGCGCCGATCTGCCGCGGTTGGCACAGCGCTATCAGATGGTCAATATCAAACTGGACAAAACCGGCGGCTTGACCGAGGCGTTGGCGCTGGCGCAGGCCGCGCGCGAACAAGGGTTCGCTATCATGCTTGGCTGCATGTTGTGCACGTCGCGGGCGATATCCGCCGCCTTGCCGCTGGCGCCGGCGGCCCGCTTCGTCGATCTGGACGGCCCAACCTGGCTGGCGCGGGACGTCGAACCGGGCCTGGCGTTCGAATGCGGGGCGATCGTCGATATCGCCCCGTAGGGATTAATTCGGGTAGGTCAGCAGCTCGGTCATCGCGTCGATGTAGCGCTCGCTGGCGGCATCGGCGGAGATCGGCGGGAATTCGGCGGTGATGCACGGCAGCGACAGATCCGCGCACCAGCTGCCGAACGAACCGGGCGTTTCATAACCGACGCTGGTCACCAGCGGCAGCTCGAACTTATGCGCCAGCCAAACGCCGAGTCGCGAGCTGGCGGGATCTTCGATGCAGGCCAGCGGCTCATGGAACGACACCACCCAGTGCGGCTTCAGGCGATGGATCAGGTGACACAGCGCCTGAGTTTCCGGTTCGGAACCGGGGCGCCCGCCGGTGGAAAGCTTGACGTCGCGCACCGGCGCCGCGCTGTTCCAGCGGTAGACGGTATCGCCGGAGCGCCAGTTGGCGGCCGGGAAGTTGCGGTTCAGATCGACGCCGTTGGCATTGGCGCGCAGCCCCAGCTGGCAGCCGTCGGGGTTGACCGCCAGCACCACGTGGTGACGCAGTTGCTCGGGCGCAATGCTGCGCAGCGCGCAGGACAGGGTCACGATGGCGGCGCTCTCATCGCCGTGGGTGCCGGCGATGATAAGCCCAGTCTCCGGGCCGCTGACCGCCGCCGGGAAATAGAGCAGCGGCGCGCCCAGCAGCGAGCTGCCGTAATTCTCTCCTGCGACGGCCAACTGGCCACGTTCACTGCGCGGTCGATGTTCGGTCATGGTGTTGTCCCTGAGTAAAAGGCCGAGAGTCATTGTCATTTTATTCAGTGTATTACGCTTTGAGGCATCTTTCCCATCGCAATTGTGCGGCGTTTGCGCGATCTGTGACGCGGCGGCGGCGAAAACGCCAATTAAACCGCACCTGGCCTGACGCTGTTGTTATACTAACGGCAGTGCTAAGCCAATCACCCGCAAGAGGATTTAACATGCCAGTAGCCAGAATCATCGCCAGCTATAGCGAAAATGAAAATGATACCATCACGCTGCTGTGCGGCGTGGACGCTGAAAACCAGATCCGCCAGGGGGAGTGGTTCGGCGTGGTGAAAAACGACGACGGGCGCGGGGACGAATCGAACTATCCGTTCACCCTGCATATCGATTACCAGAAAGATGTCTTCTACCTTGATTACGGCTACGACGACGCCGACGCGCGTCAGCTGCAAAAAACCGATATTTCGGCCCGTCCGCTGGCTGAGAAAGGCTTTTTCACCGTGTTCGATGAAGAAGAGGGCGAAGAGTTCAGCTACCGCATCGACAGCATCCACCTGTACGACTGACGGTCGCTGCTGCAAACACCGCCCGTGCCGCCCTGCGCCGCACGGGTTTTTTTATCGCCTGAATCGCACTTTTGGCAACTTCTCGGCCGTGAGCGCTAGGCCGGACGGATCTTGTGCTATATGATAAAAAATTCAGATGGTTAACGGGGGAACATCATAATGACGGGAAGAAAAATGCAACGGGGTTTTCGTTTGGCGCTTTGCGCGGCGGCGATCGGCGCCTGTATGAGCAGCGCCATGGCGGCGCAGGTTCCCCCGGGCACCGCGCTGGCGGCCAAACAGGAAATCGTGCGCCACATTAAAGACGAACCGGCCTCGCTCGATCCGATCAAAGCGGTTGGCCTGCCGGAGGCCCAGCTGGCGCGCGATCTGTTCGAAGGGCTGGTCAATCAGGACGCCAACGGGAAAGTGATCCCCGGCGTCGCCACACGCTGGCAGACCAGCGACAACCAGACTTACATTTTCCATCTGCGCAAAGACGCGCGATGGTCAAACGGTGACCCTGTCACGGCGAAGGATTTCGTCTACAGCTGGCAGCGGCTGGTAGAGCCGAAAAATCTGTCGCCGTTCGCCTGGTTCGCACAGCTGGCGGGGATCCAGAACGCCGAACAGATCATCAGCGGCAAATTGCCGGCCGATCGCCTGGGCGTGTCGGCGCCGGACGACTACACGCTTAAAGTGCAGTTGGACAAACCGGTGCCTTACTTCGTCAGCCTGACGGCTAACTTCAGTCTGTTCCCGGTGAATAAGGCGGTGGTGGAAAAATACGGCAACGACTGGACCAAGGTCGGCAATCTGGTGGGCAACGGCGCGTTCAAACTGCAGGAGCGGGTGGTGAACGAGAAGCTGGTGCTGACGCCTAACGATCATTACTGGGATCATGCGCATACCGTGCTGACCAAAGTGACCTTCGTGCCGATCAACCAGGAATCCAACGCCACCAAGCGTTACCTGGCGGGTGACATCGACATCACCGAATCCTTCCCGAAAAACATGTATCAGAAGCTGCTGAAAGACATTCCGGGGCAGGTGTACACGCCGGACCAGCTCGGCACCTATTACTACGCGTTCAACACCCAGCGCGCGCCGACCAACGACGTGCGGGTGCGCCAGGCCTTGTCCTACGCCATCGATCGCAAGATTATCGCGGAAAAAGTGTTGGGCACCGGCGAAAAACCGGCCTATCACTTCACGCCCGACGTGACCGCCGGGTTCAAACCGGAGGCGAGTTTGCTGCAACAGCAATCGCAGGCGGAACTGGACGCGCAGGCCAAGGCGTTACTGCAGGCGGCCGGCTACGGCCCGAACAACCCGCTGAAGCTGACGCTGCTGTATAACACCTCGGAAAGCCACCAGAAGATCGCCATCGCCGTGGCCTCGATGTGGAAGAAGAAGCTCGGCATTGACGTCAAGCTGCAAAACCAGGAGTGGAAAACCTATATCGATAGCCGCAACACCGGCAATTTCGACGTGATCCGCGCCTCCTGGGTGGGTGACTATAACGAAGCGTCGACCTTCCTGTCGCTGCTGACCTCCACCCACAGCGGCAACATCGCCAAGTTCAAGAATGCGGACTACGACAAGCTGCTGGCGCAGGCGGGGCGGGAAACCAATCCCGCGGCGGTGACCGCCGATTACAACAAGATGGAGCAGATCATTGCCGATCAGGCGCCGATCGCGCCGATTTACCAGTACACCAACGGCCGCCTGATCAAACCGTGGGTAAAAGGCTACCCGATCACCAATCCGGAAGACGTGGCCTATAGCCAAACGATGTATATTATCAAACACTGATTGGGCTTATTTTCCGCCCCCGCGTAATGCGGGGGCTTTATTTTTTCGACGGTGCAACGAAGAGGGTAATTAATTTCACCACGCGATAAACCCCGTTTAATAATAAACAGGGTTGCCATCATCACATTATTTTTCGCTATTTCAGAGAGTGGTTACGCTTAGAGACAGTCCCGCATGGCATCCACTACCACCCGGCCGCTCATGTCGGTTTGGGTGATGCGATAGCTGGTGGGATAAGAGCGGCGAGTGCTGAAACGATCGTGGACGGAGACCTTGCCAATCTGCAGGCCGGCGGCGTTTTTCACCACAAACTCACTGATCTCTTCCTGGCCCTGGTTTTGCAAATGGATATTGCTGATTTTTTCCAGCGTGTCACTGGCGTTTATTTTTAAATGGTCGCGTAACATAACTACCTCCTCGTAGTGAGAAAAGTATATGCCCCTAAAATTTGCGCTGAAACAGCTTTGTGTTGATTTATTATTATCATTTCGAATTAAAATTGATAGCAATATGTTAAGTCATAATAATAACGGCATTGCCAGCGCTTTATCGGCGATATTGTCTGATTTATCGGCAAGGGTTTATTTCATTGCCGTTATTATTAGTCTGCATTAATGGGGAAAAGCGCCCGCCTGGCCGCCGGGGCGGGAAATACGCAGGCGACGTTGTGCCCGCAGCCGGGAACGATCGTTAACCGATGCGGCTTCTCCGGCGCCAGATAACGCCGATCGTAGTCGGCGTAGGCCAGGGCGCGTTGTAAACGGTAGGGGCCCTGCAGCTGGGCGGTGCAGGATTTGTCGAGTATTCGATAGTAGGCGCCCGGCGCGGTACCGGTATCCTCGGCGGCGGCCAGATAGGTGATATCGGCCGCCACATAGCGCAGGCGGGCCGCGTTTGCGGTGCGCTGCAGGTGAGCGGGAAGCGCTTCCAGCCCGTATTTCCATCGGTTGGCCTGTGGGCACTGGCCGGCGTTCACCGTTTGCCAGCGGAATCGACACGTTTTTTCACTGCTGCAGCGCTCCCCGTTGGTTGGCTGGGGGCGCAGATTATCAAAGTAGAGCCAGCTGCCGGGGTCGGCTACCACATAGCGCAGACGCACTCCGCCTGGCGGATGGGCAAAGCCGACATAATGCTGCACGAACTGGGCGCCGGCGGAAAAACCGGCCACGGTTATCGACTGCAGCGACGGCCAGCGCCGTTTCAGGTCGGCCAGCAGGCTATCCATGGCGTTGAACGAGCCGGTTTTGCCGTCATTATCCAAACCGCCTGCGATCCAGGAGCCGCAGCGCCACAGAGCGTCGCCGTCTTGCGGCTGGGGGAGACCGGCGGAATGGCAGTGGGCGGCGAGTTTTTCCGGCACCGGGAACAGCGGGGCGACCAGCAAGCCGTTGTCTCCCGCTCCCTGCGCGGCGTCGATCGCCGCTTGCAACGACTTGGCGGCGTCGCGTGGATGCCCGTGCATCACCACCAGTGCGGTGCGTGGCTGGGGGGATTGAGCGTGAGCGACAAAATAAGGCAGTGAACCCGCCGCCGTCGGCGCGTGATAGGGCGTGGCGAGACGCTCCAACAGCGGCTCTGCACGAACCGATTGGCTCAACAACAACAGAGCGGCCATTGCGATGCAGCGCAGGCGGCGCATCCTCGTCAGGTCTGGCGCAGCGCAGTGCGCATTTGTTTCAGAACCTCCCGGCATCGTTGTTCCTCACGCGCTCGTTGATAGTAGCGATAAAAGGCGCGTTCCGAGCTGAGGTTACCCGCGCGTGCCAGTTGCCTGAAGGTCAGATATGTCAGGCTGAGCATAATGATAATAAATAATAAGCCAGGGAACAGCAGCTGCCAGCCGTTGGTTATGCCTGCATTAGGCAGATAGCTGAGTGAATAGGGCGTAATCAATACCCCTAACTGCTGGAGTCCCCATTGAGTCAAAGCGGGGAACAGCACCAGCAGCGTAACGAACACCAAATACAGCAAAAAGTAGCGGCAGGAAAGCAGGAAACGCTTGAAAGCGTTATTGGCGCTCGGCCGCAAAACGAAGCCTGCGGACGTGGCGCGCAAGATTTGCTGGCGGCCACCGGTGAAGCGATAGCGTTCCAGCGCCGCTACGCTGTCCGGTAACGCCAACAGCAGCTGCAGCGCAACAAGGCCGGCGCTGCTGTTGCCGATATAGTCGCGAAAGCGCAACAGGCGTATGGGAGCGCTTTGGGGCTTCTCGACGGATTCGAGCAGGTTTAGCAGCTTATCGTGGTTTTCCCGCCGAATGCGAAAAGGGGTTTTGACGACGGCGATAAACAGCGTAATGACGGTCGGTAAGACGATTTTCAAGATATCTGCGGCGCTGATTTGTAACATGCGAGTCTCCTCTCGGGCTGTCTTGCGTTCCTTGCGGCAGAAGTATAGACCACGCTTATAGGACAATGTGAAAACTGGCGTTACAGCTTGGCCTTTGATCTCCAAGGCGTTAACGCTAGACTCAGCAACATAAGCAAGACTGAGGGGATAAATGAATGGATGTGATTGAGGGGAGCGAGCTGCAGGTCGCCGATGCGGTTTACGCTTATCAGCTGGACGGTAAGGGGGGCGTAACGCCGATCGGGCAGGATGACAAGATCACCTGCGACGCGCCGTGCTGGCTGCATCTCGATTATGCGCACCCGGCCAGCGCTGAATGGCTGAGTACCACGCCGCTGCTGCCGGACTCCGTGCGCGAAGCGCTCTCCGGCGAAAGCTCACGGCCGCGAGTCAGCCGCCAGGGCGAAGGTACGATGATCACCCTGCGCAGCATCAACTTCAACGCCAACTCACGGCCGGACCAGCTGGTCACCATCCGCGTATACATCACCGATAAACTGATTATTTCCACGCGGCACCGCAAGGTGTATTCCATCGATCAGGTGGTGAACGATCTGCAAAGCGGCGCCGGGCCGACCAACAGCGGCAGCTGGTTGGTGGAGATTTCCGATGCGTTGACCGATCACACCAGCGAATTTATCGAGGATCTGCACGACAAGATTATCGATCTGGAGGACGCCTTGCTGGAGCAGCAGGTGCCGGAGCGCGGCCAGCTGGCGTTGATCCGTAAACAGCTGATCGTGTTGCGCCGTTACATGGCGCCGCAGCGTGACGTCTTCGCACGGTTGGCCAGCGACCGCCTGCCGTGGATGAGCGATGACGATCGCCGCCGCATGCAGGACATCGCCGACCGTCTGGGGCGGGGATTAGACGATCTGGACGGCAGCATCGCGCGCACCGCCATCTTGTCCGACGAAATCACCACGGTGATGGCCGACGCGATGAACCGCCGCACTTACACCATGTCATTGTTGGCGATGGTATTTCTGCCGACCACCTTTCTGACCGGGTTGTTCGGGGTCAACCTTGGTGGTATTCCGGGCGGCGGTAATCCCCTCGGATTTGCGGCATTTTGCCTGATGCTGGTCGGGTTGGTGCTTGGCGTCGCCTGGTGGTTGAAGCGCAGCCGCTGGCTGTAGGCAAAAATGACGAAAACCCGGTTAACATTGAGCAATATCAACATTTAGCTGGGGGAAATGGGGCATGATCTCTCTCGCAGGTGAATGCAACGTCAAGCGATGGGCGTTGCGCTCCATAATTGTCTTACTTTCTTATTTTTGAATTACTGCATAGCACATTTGATTCGTACAATGCCGGTTTAATCACCGGCATTTTTTTATTCGGCTTCCACACTTCTTCAGGCTGCGCTTTCATCCCAGAAGCTGGCTTCAATCTTGTGCCCATCCAAATCCCGAACAAAGCAGCCGTAGTAAGCCTCACCGTAGTGCGGCCGCGAACCGGGCGCGCCTTCATCGACGGCGCCGGCCAGCAGCGCCTGACGATGGAATTCATCCACCTGTTGCTTGCTGGTGGCGAAAAAACCGACGTGCGTACCGTTGCCGGGCGAGGCCGGGCGGCCGTCGATCGGCACCTGCAGCCAAAACTCCGGGTAATCGCGGCCGTAACCGATGGCGCCGGGATGTTCCAACACGCGTCGGCAACCCAAGGCGGCCAGCGCACGATCGTAAAAGGCCGCGGCGGCCTCGAAATCGTTGGAGCCTAGCGAGACGTGGGACAGGCAGGGGGTAATATTCATTGCGCGCTCTCCAAGTGACTGTATAAATAAACAGTATAGGGTAAAAACGGCACCGCCCAGTAAATTTTGCGCAAACTGTGAACAGGATCGAGATCGTCGAGAAAGGGAAATGTCGCCGCTCGCAGGATGGCAAGCGGCGAGGGGGCTTATTTGATTTCCAGCACGTTCAACCGCTCCGGCGCAGGCAGCGCGTCGTCCGAGTCTTCCGGCTGCCAGCCGACCGGCTGCATCGGGATGTCTTCACGATCGAAGGCCAAATCGCCGCCGTCCACCACGGCGCTACCGTGGTGAATGCCTTTGAAATCGAACAGGTTGATATCGCTCAGGTGCGAAGGCACCACGTTTTGCATGGCGCTGAACATGGTTTCCAACCGGCCTGGGTAACGCTTGTCCCAGTCGCGCAGCATGTCGCCGATCACCTGGCGCTGCAGATTAGGCTGCGAGCCGCACAGGTTGCACGGAATGATCGGGAAGGCTTTGGCGATCGAGAAACGCTCGATGTCTTTCTCGCGGCAATAGGCCAGCGGACGAATGACTACGTGCTTGCCGTCGTCGCTCATCAGCTTGGGTGGCATGCCTTTCATCTTGCCGCCGTAGAACATGTTGAGGAACAGCGTCTGCAAAATGTCGTCGCGGTGGTGGCCCAGCGCGATCTTGGTGGCGCCCAGTTCGGTGGCGGTGCGGTACAGAATGCCGCGGCGCAGGCGCGAGCACAGTGAACAGGTGGTTTTGCCTTCCGGGATCTTGTCTTTGACGATGCTGTAGGTGTTCTCTTCGACGATCTTGTACTCTACCCCCAGGCTTTCCAGGTAGGCGGGCAGAATATGCTCCGGGAAGCCGGGCTGTTTCTGATCGAGATTGACCGCGATCAGCGAGAAGTTGATCGGCGCACTCTGCTGCAGGTTGCGCAGGATCTCCAGCATCGTGTAGCTGTCTTTACCGCCGGACAGGCAGACCATGATGCGGTCGCCTTCTTCAATCATATTGAAATCGGCGATCGCTTCACCTACGTTGCGGCGCAGGCGCTTTTGCAATTTGTTCAGGTTGTACTGCTCTTTTTGGCTAACGGATTGCTTTTCTGACATTTAAATCGTGCTCATTCTCAATGGGGGGCACTAGGGGCATGGCGTTGTAGACCGCGAGTTTACCATTCAACCGGTCGATTTTGATCATTATTCATCATCCTGCCGCCACGCGCCCGACGCGAGGCCTGTATGGTACGGATTGCGCGCAGGAATGCCAGCAGGTTTTATTGCTGCGGCTTACGCCGACGGTAAAAGAACAGGGCGCGAATTGCTCGCGCCCTGATGGCGTTACTCTGCGGCGGATTTTTCTGCCTTGCCGGCCAGCAGGCTGAGGAAGTCGTATTTCTCCTTCAGCTCTTTCTCGGCGGCCTGATACAGCGCGCTGGCCACCTCCGGCTGCTGCGAGTTCAGGCGGCGGAAACGCTGTTCTTTCAGCAGCGTTTCCGACAGGTTGCTGTTTGGCGGCCGTGAATCCAGCGCCAATGCGGCCTTGCCCTCGGCGCTGCGGCGCGGATCGAAGCGGTACAGCGGCCAGAAGCCGGTGGCGGTCAGCTGTTTCATCTGATCGTGACTGAGCGCCAGATCGTAGCCGTGCTCTTCGCACGGGCTGTAGGCGATGATCAGCGACGGGCCCGGATAGGCTTCGGCCTCCTGAATCGCTTTCACCGTTTGGTTAAGCTGCGCCCCCAGCGAGATCTGCGCGACGTAGACATGGCCGTACATCATCATGCTGACGCCCAAATCCTTGCGTGCCTTGCGCTTGCCGTGTTCACCGAACTTGGTCACCGCGCCGAGCGGCGTGGCCTTCGACTGCTGGCCGCCGGTGTTGGAGTAGCACTGGGTGTCGAGCACCAGCACGTTGACGTTCTCCGTCAGGCTGAGCACGTGATCCAAACCGCCGAAGCCGATGTCGTAGGCCCAGCCGTCCCCGCCGATCAGCCAGATGGATTTATCCACCAGGTAGTCGGCGTCGGCCGCCAGCTGGCGTGCGTCTTCGCCTTCGAGACTTGCCAGCAGCGCGCGTAGTTCGGCGATCTGCTTACGGCGCGGCTCCGGCGCCACATCTTCCATCTGCAGGGCATTGACCAACTGCTCCGGCAGCTGCGGTGCCAGCGAATTCAGCAGGCGCAGCACCCGCGCGCGATGTTGATCGACCGTCAGGCGGAAGCCCAGGCCAAATTCGGCGTTGTCTTCGAACAGCGAGTTGGCCCACGCCGGGCCGCGCCCTTCGGCGTTGGTGGTGTACGGCGTGGTCGGCAGATTGCCGCCGTAGATCGACGAACAGCCGGTGGCGTTGGCGATCAGCAAGCGGTCGCCATAGAGCTGGGTCAACAGCTTGATGTACGGCGTTTCACCGCAGCCGGAGCAGGCACCGGAGTACTCGAACAGCGGCGTGATCAGCTGCGAGGTGCGAATATCGATGCGCTCCAGCTGCGTCGGATCGATTTCCGGCAGCTGCAGGAAGAAGTCGTAGTTGTCTTTCTCCGCCGTCAGATTATCGAGGCGGGAAGCCATGTTGATGGCCTTGATCTCCGGGTTCTGGCGATCTTTCGCCGGGCAGACCTCGACGCACAGGTTACAGCCGGTGCAATCTTCCGGCGCTACCTGCAGCACGTATTTCTGGCCGCGCATATCGCGCGCTTTGACATCCAGTGACTGCAGGGAGGCGGGGGCGTGCTCCATCTCCGCCGGCTGAACTACCTTGGCGCGAATGGCGGAGTGCGGGCAGGCGGCGACGCAGTGGTTGCACTGGGTGCACAGGTCGGGCTGCCAGATCGGGATCTCTTCGGCGATGTTGCGCTTTTCCCATTGGGTGGTGCCCACCGGCCAGGTGCCGTCCGGCGGGAAGGCGGAAACCGGCAACGCATCGCCCAGCCCGGCCAGCATCGCGGCGGTAACGGTTTTGACGAAGTCCGGCGCGGCGTCCGAGACCACCGGCGGGCGCATCGGGCTGCTGGCGTCGATCGGCTGCAGCGGGATCTCGGTCAGCGCGGCCCGGGTGGCGCCCAGCGCCTGCCAGTTGCGTTCGACGATCTCCTGGCCCTTGCTGCTGTAGCTGCGGGCGATGGCGTCCTGCAGCTGTTGCAGCGCCACGTCGCTCGGCAGGATCTGCGTCAGGTGGAAAAACGCCATCTGCATGACGGTGTTGATACGCGCGCCGAGCCGGCATTCGCGCGCCAGCTTGGCGGCGTTGATGATATAGAAACGCGCCTGGCGTTGGTGCAACAGCGCCTGAACCTCCTGCGGCAGGCTTGACCAGACCTCGTCGGCGCCGTAAGGGGTATTGAGCAGGAAGGTGCCGCCGGGCTTCAGGCGTTCGACCATTTGGTACTTATCGATAAACTGCAGCTGGTGGCAGCCGACGAAGTCCGCGCGGCTGACCAGGTAAGCCGAATTGATCGGCTGCTCGCTGACGCGCAGGTGCGACACCGTCAGGCCGCCGGCCTTTTTGGAGTCGTAGACGAAATAGCCCTGGGCATACAGCGGCGTGGCGTTGCCGATGATCTTGATGTTGTTCTTGGTGGCCGAGACCGAGCCGTCGCTGCCCAAACCGTAGAAAAGCGCTTCCAGCGAGGCGCGCTGCGGCAGGATTTCGTCGCTCAGCGGCAGCGAAAGCCCGGTGACATCATCGAAGATGCCGACGGTAAAGCGCGGGCGCGGCTGCGGCTGGGCCAGCTCACGGAACACCGCCAGCGCGCAGTCGGGGCCGAACTCTTTCGACGACAGGCCGTAACGGCCGCCGATCACCCGCGGCAGCGTGGCGCGTTCACCCCGGCTGTAGGCTTCCGCCAGCGCGGTCATCACGTCCAGATACAACGGCTCGGCCAGCGCGCCCGGTTCTTTGGTGCGATCGAGCACCGCGACGCTGCGCACGCTGTCCGGCAGGGCGTCGAGCAGGTATTTGGCGGAGAACGGCCGGAACAGCCGGACTTTCAGCACGCCGACTTTCTCGCCGCGGGTCAGCAGGGTGTCGATCACCTCTTCGCAGGTGCCGGCGGCGGAACCCATCACCACCACCACGCGTTCGGCCTGCGGATGGCCGTAATAGTCGAACGGCCGATAGTGGCGGCCGGTGAGGGCGGCGAAGGCCGCCATGGCGTCGATCAGGTGCTGGCCGGTGGCGTCATACCACGGGTTGGTGGCTTCACGCGACTGGAAATAAGTGTCCGGGTTGGCGGAAGTGCCGCGCACCACCGGATGATCCGGCGACAGCGCCCGGCTGCGGTGAGCGTCGATCGCCGCCTGCGGCAACATTTGCCGCAGCGTATCGTCGCTGAGCGGCACGATCTTGTTGATCTCGTGCGAGGTGCGGAAGCCGTCGAAGAAATGGATAAACGGCACGCGCGCGTTGAGGGTGGCGGTCTGCGAGATCAGCGCGAAGTCCTGCGCTTCCTGCACGCTGCCGGCGCACAGCATGGCGCAGCCGGTCTGGCGTACCGCCATCACGTCAGAATGGTCGCCGAAGATAGACAGCGCGTGCGTGGCCACGGTGCGCGCGGCGACGTGCAGCACGAACGGCGTCAGCTCGCCGGCCAGTTTGTACAGCGTCGGGATCATCAGCAGCAGACCCTGCGATGACGTGAACGAGGTCGACAGCGCGCCGGTTTGCAAGGCGCCGTGCACGGTGGCGATCGCGCCGCCTTCCGACTGCATTTCCACCACCCGCGGGATGTCGCCCCAGATGTTTTGCCGGCCATCGCCGGACCAGGCGTCCGCCTGCTCCGCCATGGTAGAACTTGGCGTGATAGGGTAGATGGCAATCACTTCGTTGGTGCGGTAGGCCACGGAAGCGACTGCGTTATTACCATCTGTAGTTATCATCGACATTACCTTTTCATTGCTCACAAAGCCGCGAAAGCGCACTTCCGCAGTAATGGGAAAAAGTCTAACAGAGGGTTTGAACGTGGCTTTATCGTGTTTGTGTGGCGGGTGATAAATCGCCAAGGGCGTATTTCCTCGCCGATTGGGGACCGGCGGCAATAAATTGTTTTCACCGTTTAAAGACAATTTATTTCCGGCGCGTCATAATTGCGGATCAGCAAACTGACAGAAGAAAACCATGAGCGCATTTATGTATTTGACGATGGCGATAGTCGCGGAAGTGATCGCCACCACCATGTTGAAAGCCTCCGAGGGCTTTACCCGCCTGTGGCCGTCGCTGCTGGTGGTGCTGGGCTACGGCGTGGCATTTTGGGGGCTGTCGATGGTGGTCAAGAGCATGCCGCTGGGCATCGTGTATGCGATTTGGTCGGGCATGGGGATTGTGCTGGTATCGATCGCCGCGGTATTCGTTTATCAGCAAAAATTGGATTGGCCGGCGATCGTCGGCATGGGATTAATTATTGCCGGCGTGCTGGTGATTAATTTACTGTCCAAAGCCTCGGTACACTGAGTGTTATTTTAATGTAAAAAAAGGCCGGCGTGACAGTAAGTCGCGCCGGTTGAAGAATTCAGCCATCATTCACTGAAAATAGTGGAATGCTAATTACTTAGCGCCGCCAGCATAGACGTAAATATCCTTCTCTCCGGTAGCAAAAAATGCGCCGTCTTACTCAAAGCACGCGAAGATAATGAATACCGATATCGCGAGAGAAACTTCCTCATCGGCAGCGGTGACGTTATCACTTTCTGCGTGCGGCAGGGGCCTGGCAGCGGGTGGCGCCGTCACGTTTGGCACCGCGCGCCGGTGCGGAAATATTCTGCAAACAAAATAAATGTTCGGCCGGTGCAAAAAAATGACAAATAATGGCTGGAATATATTTTCATTATTTATATATCGAGCTAGATTAAACAAGTTTGCATCAAAGATAGCGAAACGTGTCCGCCAAGTGACGCGCGTTATCAGCAATGGCGATTTTACACAGCGCAGTTCCGGGTTCAGGAGTGGGATAATGACGACATCAAAATGGCTGCTTGCCAGCGCCGTGCTGCTTTTAGCCGCGTGCAGCAGCAATAACGAAGAGCCAGTACAGCAGGGCAACAGTGCCAGAATCAATACGTTGCAGACCAGCGCCGGTTGCGCGGCGGTCGGCGGCGTCACCACCATCGCGCACAACCTGAACGGTGAAGCGCTGCGCATGTGCCAGATGCCGAACGGCAAGCAGTGCGAAGAACGCACGCTGGGCCTGGGCAGCTGCGCCGGGTAAGCCCGCGGCGCCAGGCCTGGCGTGCAGGATCAATACACCCAATCGCGCAGGGTATAGATAAGCGTGTGGCCGCTGCCGTTGAGCGTCAGTTGCTGGGCGTTTAGCGTTACTTCGGCGCCGTTTTCCAGCACGGTGCCGATCACCCGATCCCAGCGGTTGCGCTGTTCATCAGGGCACAGCCTGCGGGTCGTGGCCAGCGGTTTCACCGTCAGCACGCCGTCGCGTAATTGCCCCTGGCCGAAGAAGCGGTTGCACATCGCGCCGGAGACATGCAGGCTCTCGCCGAACTCCAGATTGAGCAGGCCGCCGCCCGCCGGTGACATCGCCGTTTCGCCATCCACGCTTTGCAACACGAAGTTGTGATGCAACAGATCGCCTGGCGTGACGGCCGTGTGTGGTTTCATGCTGCACCCCGCTAAGGCCAGCGCCGCAAGGGCGGCTACCGTGGTTTTTCTCATCGCGCGCTCTCAAATAAACAGGGCGCCGCAAGGGCGCCCCGAGGTTACGCTCAGGCGTTCAACTGGTTCGGGCAGGTTTCGCCGCGATCCAACTGGCTGATGTTCTGCAGCGTGGTTTGCGAAATGCTGGTCAGCGCCTCTTCGGTCAGGAAAGCCTGATGGCCGGTAAACAGCACGTTGTGGCAGGCCGAGAGGCGGCGGAACACGTCATCCTGAATCACGTCGTTCGACTTGTCTTCGAAGAACAGATCGCGTTCATTCTCGTAAACGTCCATCCCCAGCGCGCCGATTTTCTGCTGTTTCAGCGCATCGATGGCGGCGGTGGAGTCGATCAGCGCGCCGCGGCTGGTGTTGATCACCATCACGCCGTTTTTCATCATCGCGAAGGCGTCGGCATTCAGCAGATGGTGGTTTTCCGGCGTCAGCGGGCAATGCAGGGTGATCACGTCGGACTGCGCGTACAGCGTTTTCAGATCGACATATTCCGCGCCCAGTTCCAGCGCCTGTTCGCTCGGGAACGGATCGTAGGCCAGCAGCTTCATGCCGAAGCCTTTCAGAATGCGCATCGTCGCCACGCCGATTTTACCGGTGCCGATCACGCCGGCGGTGCGGTTGTGCATGTTAAAGCCGATCAGCCCTTCCAGCGAGAAGTTGGCGTCGCGCGTGCGTTGATAGGCGCGGTGAATACGGCGGTTCAGGCACATCATCATGCCTACCGCGTGTTCTGCCACAGCTTCCGGCGAGTAGGCCGGCACGCGCACCACCTTGATGCCCAGTTCTTGGGCGGCGTCCAGATCGACGTTATTAAAACCGGCGCAGCGCAAGGCGAGAATTTCGACGCCCAGCGCCGCCAGTTCTTCGAGCACTTCACGGCTGCCGTCGTCGTTGACGAAGAGGCACACCGCCTTGCAACCGGCGGCCGTTTTGGCGGTTTTTTTACTGAGTAAAAAGTCGAAGAATTCCAGCTCATAGCCAAACTGCTGATTCACCAGTTCGAGATATTTACGGTCATACTGTTTGGTACTGTATATCGCCAATTTCATCGTGGTTTCTCCACCGTGATTTTGTGATCAATTTAACAGATTTTAGTAAATTCGACAATTGGTTAGCAGTTTGTCCAGTGCGGGGTTTGTTCGATCAGACAGCGGAATGAAACCGGCCCGCATTGGGCCGGTTCACGCGATGTTAGCGAGCGATTTCCGTGTAATGATGCTCATCGTAGTCATGGGTCAAATACCCGTTGACGGCATCGTTAAAGGCGATCCAATGCGGTGTTTTCTGGTGCGCCGCAAGCGACGCCTTATCGTCCCAGTTTTCAATCAGCGCATAGCTGTTTTCATCGTTCTGGCATTGCCAAAGCTGATAAAAAGAGCAGCCGGTTTCTTTATTGGATTCCTGCACCATGGTGTTGAGCAGGCTGAGAAACGCGGGTCGCTTGGCCGGGTTGACCTGAAAAAAGACGTTAAGCGTGATCATGGTTTATTTCCTCGGTCGGGAATGAAACTGGATATCTCCAGGGGGCAGCATTGTGCTGACAGCGAGGATTTTACGGGCTTGATGACTGACTAAAAGTGAAATAAAGTTCGTGAGTTATTCACTTTTGGTGAAGGCTTGATATGTTTAAACGTGCCCAGTTAGCCACCTTTTGCATGGTGGTGGAGTCGGAGAGTCTGACGGCAGCGGCGGAGAGGCTGTTTTGCGTGCCCTCTAACGTGACCAAGAAATTAAAAGAGTTGGAAACGGCGTGTGGCGTTACGCTATTTGATCGTGAGCGCAATCGGTTGTCGCTTACGCCGGAAGGCCGAGCGCTTTACCATAAGGCCAAGCGCTTTTTGGCTATCGAAGAGCGGGCGCGAGCGCAGCTTGAACAGGATCCGGTGCAGGGTGAACTGAAGCTTGGCGCGCTGGATATCGCCTTGAGCCATCATCTGCCGCAAAAGTTGGCGCATTACCGTGCGCAGAACCGCCGTGTTCAGTTGAGTGTGGTGCAGGGCTATTCGCTGGATCTGGAGTTTCAATTGCAAAAAGGGACGCTGGACGTGGTGTTTTCTGATGGGCCGATAGAACATCCGCAGTTGCAGAGCCGGCGTGCTTTTCAGGAGCGTTTGGTCTTCATTGGCGGGGCGTATCAGCCAGCGTTGTTGGCAAAAAGCGATCTCTATGTTTATTCGCGGCAATGCCACTATCGCCATCTGGTGGATGCCTGGTTGCAGAAGCAGCAAATCATCCCCGCCGCGCTGCTGGAGGTGGAATGCTACGACGTGATATTCGCCTGCGTCACCGCGGGGTTGGGGTATGCGTTTGTCCCTGAAAGCCTGGCGCGACAGCGAGAGGTTGCGTATATCGAGTGCGGGAATGAAATGCGCAGCGATATTTATGCTATCTGGCGTAAAGCGAGCGACAGCCACATAGTACAGGCTTTTATTGAGGCCGTGATTTGAAATTAGCGGCAAAAAAATCCCCACGGGGGTGTGGGGAATGGCTTCTCTAGTACACAGTTAGCTAGCAGCTGAACTTTTATTAGAATGGTTGCAAGACTATTAATCATCAACGGTAACGACAATAACAAAAGTCTGAAAACTGTCCTATTTATGTGATGTATATGTAACGAAAATCTACAACCCGCACACGTTTGCGCCAAAAAGGTGCAAATCGCTTCTGCGACCGCACTCAGCTTCACCCTATGTCAAATTCGTGCCATCATTATTGTCAATTCAGGCATAGACTTAATGGATGCCTAACTCAGGAACGAAGCAATCATTTAATGACCAGGCGATTGAAAGTATTCATAGGGACGGTGGCGGGCTGCGCAATTCTGGTGCTGGCGTTGTGGCAAACTTTGCCGCGCTGGCTGCCGGGGGTGTTATCGCATTGGTTGCCGGCGGGGAGCCGCCTGGAGTTGCAGGGTAAATTGCATTGGCATCAGGGCGGCCTGGCGCTGGCGGGGGCGCGTTTCACCGCGCAAGATTGCCTGCTGGCCAACGTCGGGCCGACGCGGCTGGCTTACCGCCAGGGCCGTTGGCAGCTGTCGAGCGATAAGGTCAGCGTCGATAGCGCCTGTTTGCCAAAACTGCCGAGCGGCGACGCCAACAGCGCGCCGCTGGCGCTCGATCAATTGCAGCGGCAACTGCCGTCGCTGGATCTCACCATTAATGATCTGACGCTCATTCCCTGGCAGCGCTATGCCGGCAAGCTGCAGCTTTCCTCCGGCCCTGACGGGCAACGCCTGCATTATCGGGGGCCGAATCTCAGCGCCGAGGCACAGCTGGATGAAAAACAGCAGCTGACGTTGCAGAGCCTGAGCGTCGTCCCACCCAACAGCGCGCAACCGCTGCACCTCGCCGGCAAGATAACTCTTCCGCTGGATTTGGCCAGCCTGCCGACGCAGGGCGCGCTGCAGGGGGAAATGCAGACCGCCTATCTGGAAAAACCGGTATTGCTGGACATGCGCTGGCAACAGCAGCAGGGCGTGTTGACGGTAAGCGAAAAAGGCGACGATCGGCCGCTGGCGGTGTTGCCGTGGGAAGTGACCCCGCAGCGGGTCAGCATCAAGCAGGGCGAGTGGCGTTGGCCATACAGCGGGCAGCCGTTGAACGGCGGCCTGAACATCGCGCTGCACGACTGGAGCAAAGGGTGGGATGAAACGGAGATCAGCGCGCGGCTGAACGTGATCACCGCCGGCCACAACGGCAAGGGCAATGCGGTGCTCACCCTCGGGCCGGGCAAGGTAGGGTTGACCGACAGCGATCTGCGCTTCCAACTGACCGGCCAGGCCAATCTGGCCGACTTCTCCACCACCGCGTCAATCCCGGGCGTGATCGGCGGCAGCATTCTTAATCCGACGCTGGTGCTTCAGCCAGGTTCGCTGCTCCGTCTGTGGGGCAAGGTGACGCCGGAAATGACGCTGGAAGAGGCGCGTTTGCCGCTGGCGGGCGTGAAGGTGACCGCCGCCGGCATCACCGGCCGCCTGCAGGCGATTTTGAGCGCCAGCGACAGTTATTGGGGGCGCTTCAAGCTGCACCTGGACGGCCAGGCGCAGGATTTCTGGCCGGACAAGGGCGACTGGCAGTGGCGTTACTGGGGCAACGGCCGGTTGCCGCCGCTGCAGGCTGCCTGGGACGTCGCCGGCAGCGGGCGCTGGCAGGACAGCGAGCTGGTGCTCGACAAGCTCTCCACCGGCTTCGACAAGTTGAAGTACGGTCTGGTGACGGTCGCCGCGCCGCGCCTGAGCCTCAACCAACCGCTGCGCTGGCAGCGTGATGAACAAAGCCCGCAGCTCAACGGCGAACTCCAGCTGGCGGCGGATAAGGTCAGCTTCAGCGACGGCGGCCATCTACCGGCGCCGGTGCTGGCGCTGCAGCTGAGCGGCCGTTCGCCGGACAGTTTCCAGCTGCAGGGCAAACTGCAGGCGCAGCAGATCGGGCCGATCGCGCTGCGCGGCCGCTGGGACGGCGAACGCCTGCGCGGCGAAGCCTGGTGGCCGAAACAGTCGCTGAAGGTCTTCCAGCCGCTGCTGGCACCGGATCTCAATCTCACGCTGCGCGACGGCGAGTTTTACGCGCAGTCGGCGTTTTCCGCTGCCCGTGAACAAGGCTTCGAGGCCGGCGGCCACTGGGTGGTGAAAAACGGCGGCATGTGGCTGAAGGACGGCGAGATGAGCGGCCTGGACTTCATCCTGTCGTACCGGTTCAAGCAGCATCAGTGGCTGCTGGGTGCCAAACAGCCGGTGTCGCTGCGCATCAAGTCTTTCAGCAACCTGTTCGAGATGCAGAACATTTCCGCCGATCTGCAGGGCACCTATCCTTATAGCGAAAGGCAGCCGCTGACGTTGAGCAACGTCGGCGTGGACATGCTCAACGGGCATATCAGCCTGTCGGCGCTGCGGTTGCCGCAGCATGACGCTGCGGTGCTGAAACTGGACAAGGTCGATCTCAGCGCGCTGTTCACCGCCCTGAAACCGAAGCAGTTCGCCATGTCCGGCCGCGTCGACGGCGAGCTGCCGCTGTTCCTGAACCACCCCAAGTGGCTGGTGCAAAACGGCTGGATCGCCAATGCCGGCACGTTGACGCTGCGGCTGGACAAAGACATGGCCGACGCCATCGGCAGCAACAACCTGGCGACCGGCGCGGCGATCGACTGGCTGCGCTATATGGAAATCAACCGTTCGCACGCCCGGGTCGACCTCGACAACCTGGGTGAGCTGACGCTGAGCGCGCGCATCGACGGTATCAACCCGCAGAAGAGCGCCAAGCGTGAGGTGATCCTGAACTATCGCCATCAGGAAAACGTGTTTCAGCTGTGGCGCAGTTTGCGCTTCGGCGACAATTTACAGGAGTGGCTGGAGCAGGCCCTCTCACAACCTGGGGAGCAACAATGAAAATCATGAGTGTGTCGGCGCTGGCAGCGGTGCTGTGCGTTTCGCTGCTGAGCGGCTGCGTGCCGCGCATCGAGGTGGCGACGCCGAAGGATCCGATCACCATCAATATGAACGTCAAGATCGAGCATGAAATTCATATCAAGGTGGATAAGGACGTCGAAAACCTGCTGAAAACCCAAAGCGGTCTGTTCTAGGAGCCGACATGAAAAAACGTTATTTGTGGCTGGCCGGCGCCGCCTGGTTGTTCAGCAGCGTGGCGATGGCGCTGACGCTGGATGAGGCGAAGCAGCAAGGGCGGGTGGGCGAAACCCTGAGCGGCTACATCGCGCCGGTGAAGCAGGACGCGGAAACGCTGGCGCTGGTGAAGCGCATCAACGCCGGCCGCACCGAGAAGTATCAGGAAGTGGCGGACGGCAACCATATCGCCGTCGACGAAGTGGCGCGCATGGCCGGGCAGAAGCTGGTGACGCGCGCGCAGAGCGGCGAGTATGTGCGCGGCATCAACGGCCAGTGGCTGAAGAAATAAAAAAAGCGCGCCGTCTGGCGCGCCAAAAGATACGGATAGATGATTATTATGGGGGTAGTGCAGGTTTGACAGGACTTGCCTCTTGTCCGGCAGGGGCTTGGCGCCCCTGCGCAGAGTCTTAGGCAGCAACCACCTGAGACAGGGCCGCTTTCGCGTCTTCCTGTGCTTTGGTCGCCACTTCCGGACCGTAGGCGATACCTTCCGCGAAGACGAACTCCACGTCGGTGATGCCGATGAAGCCCAGGAACAGACGCAGGTAAGGTTCTACCAGGTCGGTCGGGGTGCCTTTATGGATGCCGCCGCGGCTGGTCAGGATCACGGCGCGTTTGTTTTTAACCAGGCCTTCCGGACCGTTTTCGGTATAACGGAAGGTCACGCCGGCGCGGGCAACCAGGTCGAAATAGTTTTTCAGCTGGGTCGGGATGTTGAAGTTGTACATCGGTGCGGCAATCACGATGACGTCATTGGCCTGCAGCTCGGCGATCAGCTCGTCCGACAGGGCCAGCGCTTCTTGTTGACGTGGAGTCAACGGCGCATCGGAAGGACGCAGCGCGCCGACCAGTTCACCGTCCAGCACCGGAATTGGCTGCGCGGCCAGATCGCGCACGGTGATGGTGTCGCCGCTGTGGGCGTTGCTCCATTGCTCTACGAAGAAATCGGCCAGTTGGTTAGACTGAGAGTAGGTCGCCAGGATGCTTGATTTCAGAACCAATACGTTGCTCATCGATAATTCCTTACGTTGTGACAGTGACATCAGGACTCAGCGTCCCTTGCATGAACTACATGCTATTCACATTCCCCCCACAGTGATAGCGCAATATTTCGAGACCTTCGTTCGATTTTATTGAATGACATGGCGACGCTTTACTCGCGGAAGTAGGGGGAGAAAGCCGTTTGTGGTAGGCTGTGCGGCTAAAGCAAAAAAATCGCTAAAAAAACACCAAACCGTTGCCAAGCCTGGCCTTGGCGGCGAAGAAACAAGGAACACCGAACGTGAAATCTCCGCTCGAGGCACTGCCGGCCCAACTGGGTGAGCTGATGCTCCGCGATCAACAACGCCTGCGTCGTCGCCTGCAGGGCGCACGAAAAATCAAAAATCCCGATGCTCAGCTGGCGGTTGCCGCCGAAGTAGAAAGCGACATCGCGGCGGCGCGGCAAAAAGTGCAGGCGCGCGCCGCGTCTTGCCCGCGTATTACCTATCCGGAAAGCCTGCCGGTCAGCCAAAAAAAGCAGGACATTTTAAACGCCATTCGCGATCACCAGGTGGTGATCGTCGCCGGGGAGACCGGCTCGGGGAAAACCACCCAGCTGCCGAAGATCTGCCTGGAACTGGGGCGCGGGGTGAAAGGGCTGATCGGCCATACCCAACCGCGCCGCCTGGCGGCGCGCACCGTCGCCAACCGCATCGCCGACGAGCTGGAAACCCCGCTCGGCGGCAGCGTCGGCTACAAGGTGCGCTTCAACGATCAGGTGGGAGAAAATACCCTGGTCAAGCTGATGACCGACGGTATCTTGCTGGCCGAAATTCAGCAGGACCGCCTGCTGATGCAGTACGACACGCTGATCATCGATGAAGCGCACGAGCGCAGCCTCAACATCGACTTTATTCTCGGCTACCTGCGTGAACTGTTGCCGAAGCGCCCGGATCTCAAGGTGATCATCACCTCGGCGACCATCGATCCGCAGCGCTTCTCGCGCCATTTCAACAATGCGCCAATCATCGAGGTTTCCGGCCGCACTTACCCGGTAGAGGTGCGCTACCGCCCGGTGGTCGACGACGGCGACGATACCGATCGCGACCAGCTGCAGGCGATTTTCGATGCGGTGGACGAGCTTGGGCGCGAAGGACCGGGCGACATTCTGATCTTCATGAGCGGCGAGCGCGAGATCCGCGATACCGCCGACGCCCTGAACCGCCTCAATCTGCCGCACACCGAAGTGCTGCCGCTGTATGCGCGCCTGTCGAACAGCGAGCAGAACCGGGTGTTCCAGTCGCACCACGGCCGGCGCATCGTGCTGGCCACCAACGTGGCGGAAACCTCGCTGACGGTGCCGGGCATCAAGTACGTTATCGATCCGGGCACCGCGCGCATCAGCCGCTACAGCTTCCGCACCAAGGTGCAGCGCCTGCCGATCGAACCGGTGTCGCAGGCCTCCGCCAACCAGCGTAAAGGGCGCTGCGGCCGCGTGTCGGAAGGGGTGTGCATCCGTCTGTACTCCGAGCAGGATTTCCTCTCGCGGCCGGCGTTTACCGATCCTGAAATTCTGCGCACCAACCTGGCGTCGGTTATTTTGCAGATGACCTCGCTGGGACTGGGCGATATCGCCGCGTTTCCGTTCGTCGAGGCGCCGGACAAGCGCAACATTCAGGATGGCGTGCGCCTGCTGGAAGAGCTGGGGGCGATCACCACCGCCGACAACGGCCATTACCAGCTGACGCCGCAGGGCCGCCAGCTGGCGCAGTTGCCGATCGACCCGCGTCTGGCGCGCATGGTGCTGGAAGCGCAGAAGAGCGGCAGCGTGCGTGAAGTGATGATCATCACCGCCGCGCTGTCGATTCAGGATCCGCGTGAGCGCCCGATGGACAAGCAGCAAGCCTCGGATGAGAAACACCGCCGCTTCGCCGACAAAGACTCGGACTTCCTGGCGTTCGTCAACCTGTGGGATTATCTGCAGGAGCAGCAAAAGGCGAACTCTTCCAGCCAGTTCCGCCGGCTGTGCCGCAACGATTTCCTCAACTACCTGCGCGTGCGTGAGTGGCAGGATATCTATACCCAGCTGCGCCAGGTGGTGAAAGAGCTGGGGCTGCCGATCAACAGCACGCCTTCCGACTACCGCAGCGTACACACCGCGCTGCTGACCGGTTTGCTGTCGCATATCGGCCAGAAGGATGCGGACAAACAGGAATTTACCGGCGCGCGCAACGCCCGTTTCTCCATCTTCCCCGGCTCTGGCCTGTTCAAGAAGCCGCCGAAGTGGACCATGGTGGCCGAACTGGTGGAAACCAGCCGCCTGTGGGGGCGCATCGCCGCACGTATCGAACCGGAATGGATCGAGCCGCTGGCTCAGCACCTGGTGAAACACAGCTACAGCGAGCCGCACTGGTCGAAGTCGCAGGGGGCGGTGATGGCCAGCGAAAAGGTCACGCTGTTCGGTCTGCCGATCGTCGCGGCGCGCCAGGTCAACTACGGCGCCATCGATCCGCTGCTGTGCCGCGAGCTGTTTATCCGCCATGCGCTGGTGGAGGGCGACTGGCAGACGCGCCACGCCTTCTTCCGCGAAAACCAAAAGCTGCGCGCCGAAGTGGAAGAGCTGGAGCATAAATCGCGCCGCCGCGACATTCTGGTGGACGACGAAACGCTGTTCGGCTTCTACGATCGCCGCATCCCCAACGACGTGGTTTCTGGCCGTCATTTCGACAGCTGGTGGAAGAGCGCCGCCAAACAGCAGCCAGACCTGCTGAACTTCGAAAAAGAGATGCTGATCAAAGACGGCGCCAACAAGATCAGCGCGCTCGACTACCCGAACTTCTGGCATCAGGGCAACCTCAAGCTGCGGCTGAGCTACCAGTTCGAACCGGGCACCGACGCCGACGGCGTGACGGTGCACATTCCGCTGCCGATCCTCAACCAGGTGGAGGAGCAGGGCTTCGAATGGCAGATCCCCGGCATCCGCCGCGAGCTGGTGATTGCGCTGATCAAGTCGCTGCCGAAGCCGGTGCGCCGCAACTTCGTGCCGGCGCCGAACTACGCCGAAGCGTTCCTTGGCCGCGTAACGGCGCTGGAATTGCCGCTGCTGGACGCGCTGGAGCGCGAGCTGCGACGCATGACCGGCGTGACCGTGTCACGTGATGACTGGCAGTGGGATCAGGTGCCCGATCACCTGAAGATGACCTTCCGCGTAGTGGGCGAGAAAAACCAGACGCTGCGCGAAGGCAAAGACCTGGCGGCCTTGCGCCTGCAGCTGAAAGAGAAGGTGCAGGAGACGCTGTCGGCGGTGGCCGACGACGGGCTGGAGCAGAGCAACCTGCATGTCTGGAGCTTTGGCCAATTGCCGGCGTTTTACGAGCAGAAGCGCGGTGGCTATTCGATGAAGGCGTACCCGGCGCTGGTGGATGAAAAGGACAGCGTGGCGATCCGGCTGTTCGACAGCGAAAGCGAGCAGCAACAGGCGATGTGGCAGGGCACTCGCCGCCTGCTGTTGCTGAATATTCCTTCGCCGATCAAATACCTGCATGAAAAGCTGCCGAACAAGGCCAAGCTGGGGCTCTATTTCAACCCGTACGGCAAGGTGCTGGAGCTGATCGACGACTGCATTTCGTGTGGCATCGATAAGCTGATCGCCGAACACGGCGGCCCGGTCTGGCAAGAGGAAGGCTTTGCCCGCCTGCAGGAGCAGATCCGCGCCGAGCTGAACGACACGGTCGTCGAGGTGGCCAAGCAGGTTGAGCAGATCCTGACGGCGGTCTTCAACATCAACAAAAGACTGAAAGGCCGGGTGGACATGTCGTTGGCGCTGGCGCTGTCGGATATCAAGACCCAGCTCGGCGGGCTGGTTTACCGCGGCTTCGTGACCGGCAACGGCTGGAAACGCCTGCCGGACACGTTGCGTTACCTGCAGGCGATCGAGCGCCGGTTGGAAAAACTGGCTATCGATCCGCACCGCGATCGCGCGCAGATGCTGCGGGTGGAGCAGGTGCAGCAGGCCTGGCAGCAGTGGCTGAACAAGCTGCCGCCGAAGCGACAGCAGGAGGAAGAGGTGAAAGCGGTGCGCTGGATGATCGAAGAGCTGCGCGTCAGCCTGTTCGCGCAGCAGCTGGGCACGCCTTACCCGATCTCCGACAAGCGCATTTTGCAAACTATCGAGCAGCTTTCGGGTTAAGCTCGGGCGCACCGGCCGGCAAGCGGCCGGCGCACCACAGGCTCAACAGGCCGCACAGCAGCAGCGTGGCGGCCAAATCCTGCCCGCGCGCCGCGATCGTCAGCCCCAGGCCGATCAGCAGATAGTACAACAGCCCGAATAACGCGCCGGCGGTGCCGAGTTGCTGCCGGTAGCGGCTCAGCGCCTGGCTCAGCACATTCGGAATAGCCAACCCGAACGCCAGCATCACCAGCGCGCAGGGAAGCAGCATCCACAGGCTGTGTTGCCACCAGAACAATGCCACGCCGCTGGCCACCGCCAGCAACCCGCCCAGCAGGATCTGACGTTTGGCGCTGACGCTGCGCGCCAGCAGGTGGCGGTTCAACAGCGCCCCCGCCATGCTGCCTAAAGCCAGCATCACCCCCGAGTAGCCAAACTGCTGGCTGCTCAACCCCAGCCTTTCGAACATGAACGGCGCCAGGCTGAAGTAGCTGAACACCATGATATTGAAGCTGGCGACCAGCAGCGCCGAACACCAGATGTGCCGATCGCGCAGCATCGTCATCAGGGCAATACCCGGTGCGGCGGCCGTTGCGGTTTGCCGCTGCCGCGTTTCCGGCAATGTGCCGTAGCTCCACAGCAGCAGCGCCAGCGCCCAGACCGCCTGCGCGGTGAAAATCGCCGCGCTGCCGCCCCAGGCGACCAGCGCGCCGCCGGCAAACATTCCCAGCAGCGGGCTGACGGAGAGCGCGACGCCGACCAGCGCGAACATGCGCCCCAGCGCCGGGCCTTGATAGACATCACGCAGCATGGTTTGCGTGACGATTGAGCCGACCGCTGCGCCGAAGGCGATCAGCGCACGGGCGGCCAGCAACAGCGTGAAACTGCCGCTCAGTAGGGCGATGCCGGCGCCGGCGAGATAAAGCGCCAGGCCGGCCAGCATCGCCGGACGGCGGCCGAATCGATCGCAGAAGGCTCCCCAAAAGGCGACGCCGAGAGCGAAGGCGAAGAAATAGATGGATAACGTCTGCCCGGCCTGCGCGGCGCTGATGCCGAAATCGCTGCGGATGGCGGTGAGCGCCGGGCTGTACAGCGTTTCCAGGATCTGCGGCGTCATGATGGCGGTGACGAGCAGCGGTAAAGATAAGCGTTGCATGATGCACATTCTCCCTAAAAGTTAATGCGGCCAGTATAGGGAGCGGCGCTTTGTGCGATTACAATCATTAGGACAAAAAATAACAGATATAGGACAATTTGATGGCGCTGATTCAACAGCATCACCCGTTCGACCCGGATCGGCTGCCGGCCCCGGTGCTCGGCATTGCGGCTGAACTGGCGGAGCACGACTCCGGGCTGCATTGGCATCAGCGTTCGCAGCTGCTGTATGCGCCGCAGGGGTGCATGACGGTCACGCTGGCGCAGCAGTGGTTGATTCTGCCGCCGACGCGCAGCGTCTGGATACCGGGCGGCATTGCGCATCGGGTGCAACTGCGCGGCCGCGTCGCGTATCGCTCGCTGTATTTCGATCCGGCGCTGACGGCCGCCATGCCGCCACAGGCTGCGGCGCTGGCGGTGAACCCGCTGTTGGCGGCGATCGTCGAGCGCATAGCGCACTGGCCGCTGGACTATGCGTTGGCGCAGCCCCAGGCGCGCGATTTGCTGGCGGTGCTGATCAATGAGCTGAGCGAGGCGCAGCGCGAGAATACCCAGCTGCGGCTGCCGCAGGATAGGCGTCTTGCCGCCTGGCTGGCGACGCTGCCGGAGCGTGACGAATTGCCGGGGTTGGCGGCGTTGGCGCAGTGCTTGAATCTGCACGCCAAAACGTTGACGCGGCTGTTTGTGCGGGAAACCGGCCTGAGCTATCAGCAGTGGTGCCAGCAGTGGCGGCTGATGCGCGCGATCGAACTGCTGGCGACGTTGCCGTCGGTTAGCGCGGTGGCGCAGCGGTTGGGGTTTTCCAGCGACAGCGCATTTATCGCTTTTTTCCGCCAGTTCACCGGCACCACGCCACGGCGCTATATGCAAGGGGGCCGATAAAGCACAACGGCGCATAATGCGCCGTTGAGAGGGTTATTTGCCTGCCGCCAGGGCGTCCAGCGCTTCGCGGATGCCGGGCACCGCCAGGGCGCGGTTATCGGCGCGGTAGCGATCTTTCGCCGCCGGCGCCGAACTTTGGATGGCGATCAATTGCCAGCCGTCGGCGGTTTTCAACAGCAGCGGTGAGCCGCTGTCGCCGGGCAGGGTATCACATTGGTGCGACAGTACGCCTTGCTGGGCCCAGCCGGTGACCTTGCAGTTTTGGTGGCTGTAGAGGTCATCCAGGTGGTCTTCCGGGTAACCCGCCTGAGTTATCAGCCGTTTGGCCTGTTTCAGGGCCTGGGTCAGCGCCTTGCTGTCGCCTTGCCACAGCGGCAACGGTGCGATCGGCAGCGGCTTTTTGTCTTTCAGACGGATCAGCGCAAAGTCATAAGCGGCCGCGGCGGGCGGGACGATCCAGCCATCACCGTCCGGCTTCAGCTTATTGCCCAGCTTGCTGTCGACCAGGGTCTCGATATTGCCGGTTTGATACTGCCAGGATTTATCGCCTGCCACGAAGCGCAGAGCGATGGCTTTATCCAGTTGTCCGGGCGGCGCCAGCACGCAGTGGCCGGCGGTCAACGCCAAGTGCGGGGAGATCAGCGTGGCGGTACACAGATTGCCGCTGGCGGTTTCGACCTGGCCGATGGCCTGCCACGGCTGGGCGGCGGTATCCGTGACCTTGATTCGTTCATCTTTGCCGAAAAACAGACGCGTTTGCTCGGCCTTGGACGGGCCGTCGGCGCGTGCCGCCTGAGCAGCGATGAGCGGGAGTGAGCACAGCAACAGTAAAACGGATATGCGCATAGATCTCTTGCCTGACAAATACGGATCATCCATAAACACACTGAATGCTAACTATAGACTGATTTAGCAGCCATGTGGATGGGCAATAATTGATTTTTCAATAATTTCCCGCCGTCAACGCGGCGGGCTACAGGTAAAAAAAGACGGCGATCAGTCCGCAAAGGATCAGGGCGGTCAGAACGATCTCAAACAGGTAGCGGCGCAGCATCAATGAGAATCCCCCGATGAAAAAACACCCGGCGAACCGGGTGTCGTAAACGTCAAGCCTGAAGCGGTGAGGGGACCCTCACGTCATTATGCTTTTTTGTGGCTGGCTTTTTTGTGGTGCTTTTTTGCCGCCTGGGCTTTTTGAGCCGGGGCTTTCTTAACGGCTTTTTTGTGATGCTTTTTGGCCGCCTGAGCTTTCTGAACCGGAGCTTTCTTGCCGTGGTGTTTCACCTGAGCTTTAGCCGGCGCAGCGGTGGCGGTGGTTGCGGTAGCCGCAGGTGCGGTGGTGGCCGCCTCGGCAGCGAAAGCCACGGAAGACAGACCCATTGCAGCGGCAACAACCAGAGCTAATACTTTTTTCATCGCAGAATCCTCAACATGACTTTTTGGGTATCAACCCCACTGCGGGGCCGTTGAGATGATAGTAGGCAAACGGCGCCCGGCTTTCCGTGAGTGATTGGTTTCGGCTTGTAACCTAATGTACAGGGCGGCGGCGGCAAGGGGGATTGCTGCTATAATGACCGCCAGGCGCGATAAAAGGGATTTAAAATGAACGAGATAACGATTCGTTGTGGTGTGACCGAACAGGGCGAGGTGCCGCTGGCCTATGAGGACTGGGGCGATGAGGCGCACCCGCCGCTGCTGCTCATCATGGGCATCGGCGCGCAGCTGTTGCTGTGGCCTGACGACTTCTGCCGCGCACTGGTGGCCAAGGGGTTTCGGGTGATCCGTTATGACAACCGCGATGTTGGCCTTTCCGGCAAAACGCAGGCGCAACGCACGCAGCCGTTGTGGCTGCTGATGCTGCGCGCCCAGCTCGGTTGGCAAACGCCGGTGCCTTATACCCTGGCGGACATGGCGGCGGACGCGGCGCATCTGCTCGATCACTTGCGCATCCCGCGGGCTCACGTACTGGGTGCTTCGATGGGGGGGATGATCGCCCAGGTGTTGGCCGCCGAATACCCGCAGCGCGTCTCCTCGTTATGCATCTTGTTCTCCAGCACCAATCAGCCGCTGTTGCCGCCGCCGGCACCTTCGCTGCTGTGGCTGTTGGTGCGCCGACCGGCGGCCGATTTGACGCTGCAGCAGCGCCACGAGGGGATGAAAACCTTCCTGCGCGCGCTCGGTACCCGATTTTACCCGCCGGAGGAGGCGGAACTGGATGCGTTGGTGCATCGGCTGTTGAAGCGGGGCGTGGATCCGGAAGGCATGCAGCGGCAACTTTCCGCGTTGCTCGGCAGCGGCGATCTGCGTCGCTACAGCCGGCGTATTGCCGCGCCGACGCTGGTCATTCACGGCGATCGCGATCGGCTGGTACGTAAGGCGGGGGGAGTCGCGATCGCCCGCACGGTCGTCAACGCCAAATTGCATATTATGCCGGGCATGGGGCATGACCTGCCTGCTCCGTTGAGGCCGCAGCTGGCGGCGATGGTCGCCCGTCATGCGCTGGGATGAGAGATCGGGTCGCCGGCGTCTTTCACTATTTTAGTTACAACATACTAATGGTGAGTGACTACCCGACACTCTGCGGCCAAGACGATATCGGCACAGAACGTGCGTTATGAAGCATTATCCGGTCTTACAGGCGGGAAAAGGGCGCGGCAGAGCCGCGCCAGGGGAGATTACAGGTAACGGTTTTCCAAATGCTGACGGAAGTAGCGTGGGTTGAGCGCTTCGCCGGTCGCGTTGGCGATCAGCGTCTCGGTCGGGAAACGGCTGCCGTGGCGCCAGATGTTGTGCTGCAACCAGTGGAACAGCGGCTGCAGGTTGCCGGCGGCGATATCCTCGTTCAGCGAAGGCAACGCCTGACGCACGCTGTGGAACAGCTGCGCGGCGTACATCGCGCCGAGCGTATACGTCGGGAAGTAGCCGAAAGCGCCGTCGGTCCAGTGAATATCCTGCATGCAGCCGTTGCGGTAATTGCCGATGGTGTCGAGGCCGAGGTAAGCATGCATCTTCTCATTCCACAGCGCCGGAATGTCTTCCACTTCGACCTCGCCTTCGATCAGCGCTTTTTCAATCTCGTAGCGCAGGATGACGTGGGCAGGATAGCTCACCTCGTCGGCGTCGACGCGGATCAGGCCCGGTTTAACGCGCTGGTTGAGGCGAATGAAGTTGGCTTCTTCCAGCGCCGGCTGTTCACCAAACTGCGCAGTGACCAGCGGGCGCAAGATTTTCAGGAATTCATTGCCGCGTGCCAGCTGCATTTCGAACAGCAGGCTCTGCGATTCGTGGATGGCGGTGGAGCGGGCCAGGGCGACCGGCTGGCCGAGCAGATCGCGCGGCAGATTCTGCTCGTAGCGGGCGTGGCCGGTCTCGTGCACGATGCCGAGCAGCGCGGTCAAAAACTCTTTCTCGTTGTAGCGCGTGGTGATGCGCACATCTTCCGGCACGCCGCCGCAGAATGGGTGGGCGCTGACGTCGACGCGGCCGTTGTCGAAGTTGAAACCGAGCAGCTTCATCACGCTGAGGCTCAGCTGGCGCTGGGTGTCCACATTGAACGGCCCCTGAGGCGTCTGGCAAGCTTCATTGGCCTGTTTGGCCACCACGCGCTGCAGCAGATCCGGCAGCCAGGTTTTCAGATCGCCGAAGATGCGGTCGAGATCGCTGCTGCGCATGCCCGGTTCATACAGGTTGAGCAGGGCGTCGTAACGGCTGGTGCCGGCCGCCTGTGCGCGGATCTGCGCTTCTTCCCGACTCAGCTTGACCACCTCGCGCAGGTTCTCGGCGAAGCCGTCCCAGTCGTTGGCCGGGCGCTGGGCGCGCCAGGCGTGTTCGCAGCGCGCGCCGGCGAGCGACTTGGCTTCGACCAGCGACGCCGGCAACAGCACGGCGTCTTCATATTGGCGGCGCATTTCGCGCAGGTTGGCGCGATCGAGTTCGTCCAGCGTCTCTTGCTGCGCGCGATCCAACAGCGCGCCGGTGCTTTGTGCCGTTAAAATCTGGTGCTGCAGCACGCTCAGCTCGGCCAACGCTTCGGAGCGCGCCTTGCTGCCGCCCGGCGGCATCATGGTTTGCATGTCCCAACCGGCGATGGCGGACAGGTGGCCGAAACGCGACAGCCGGCTGAACAGGGCGCGCAGGTGATCGTAAGCAGACGTGTTGGAATGTGCAGATGTCATTATTATTCGGCTCCAATGAGAAGGTCCGGCGGCATTACGCCAGATCGGCTTTTAAACTGAATGTCGGCTTCACCGGCCAGCAGAAACGGAAGCTGGCGCCGCCGAGCGAACTGCCTTCGACGAACACCTGTCCCTGGTAGGCGACGGCGATGGAATGGACGATGGCCAGCCCCAACCCGCAGCCGCCGGTAGCGCGATCGCGGCTGGGGTCGAGACGGACGAAAGGTTCAAACACCCGTTCGCGTTCTTCCGGCGGAATACCCGGCCCGTCATCCTCGACCTGCAAGCAGGCGAGGTCGCCGTCAAACCACAGGCCAACGCGCAGGCGCTGTTCGGAATAGCGCAGCGCGTTGTTGACCAGGTTGTCGAGCACGCGCTCCATCAGGCGCAGATCGACGCCGCCAAAGTCGCCGACGTGCGGGATATCGAGCTGGATGTCGCGTTCCTGATGAATAAGACGGATATCATCGACCTTGTCCTCGAGCCACTTTGGCAGATCGATGGGTTCAATGTTTAACGCAACCTGCGGACGGTCCAGACGGGCATAGGTCAGCAGCTCGTCGATCAGTGACTCCAACTGGCCAATATCGCGGTTCAGCGCCTGCTGCTCGCTTTCAGACAGGTTATCGCTCATTTCGAGCCGGTAACGCAGGCGCACCAGCGGCGTGCGCAGTTCGTGCGCGATGCCGTCGATCAGCTGTTTCTTGCTGGCGATCAGGGTGTTGACGTTGTCGGCCATCTGGTTGAACGCCACGCCGAGCCGGCTCAGGCTGGAGGTGGGATCGAAGTGGGTGCGTTCATCCAGATGCCCGGCGCCGAGCCGCTGGGCGGCGTTTTCCAGCTTGAGCAGGTCTTGCCAGTGCGGCCGCATCCACAGAAACACCGGCAGCGCCAGCGACATGCCGATAAACACCAGCAACACCAGATCCAGCAGGCGCATCTGGTGCAGATAGAACAGATAAGGAATGGGACCGACCACCAACACGTAGTGGCTGCGCGGAATGCGCTGCATAAAGGTGTACTGATCGTCGAGGGCGATGATTTCCCCCAGCCGCAGCCGTTTTTTCAAATCCTCGCTCAGCTCCTGTTTGCCGAGCGGTTCGATATGCAGCTTGAACGACAGGTTGAGATCCAGCGTGGCGATGGTCTTGTTCCAGTCTTTCAGCGGGATTTCGCGCAGCTCGCTGCGCATCAGGTACAGCGAACTTTTCATCAGATCGTCCATCGACTGGCGGCCGGCGCGCTCGGCGGTCACCTTGTACACCAGGCCGACCAGCATCGCCATCACCAGAAAACAGACGAACAGCAGCAGGAAGAACTGGACGAAAAGTTTTCTCATTGTTGCACCGATGCCCAGGCGTTAGGGGCGAACAGATAGCCTTTATTGCGCACGGTCTTGATGCGGAACGGCTCCAGCGCGTTGTCGTACAGCTTGCGACGCAGGCGGGAGATCGCCACGTCGATGCTGCGGTCCATGCCGTCATAGCTCACGCCGCGCAGGTTTTGCAGCAGCGCCTCGCGATCCATGATCTGCCCGGCGTGGGTCGCCAGCTCCCACAGCAGATCGAAATCCGAGGTGGACAGCGTGACAGTTTCTTCGCCCAGCGTGACCTGCCGGTTGACCGGATCGATGCACAATAGCCCGAAATGCAGCGCGTTGTGCTGGGTGAGCGGCTGAACCGACTCTTCTTTCGGCTGTTGGCTGTGTTGGCGCAGGTGTAAACGCAGGCGTGCCAGCAACACCGCCGGCGGCGTGGTTTTCAGGATATAGTCGTTGGCGCCCATCTCCAGCGACAGGATATGGTTCATGTCGCTGTCGAGCGAGGTGAGCAGCACGATCGGGCCGGGGAAGGTGGGGCGCAGATCGCGGCACAGCGTCATGCCGTCTTTGCCGGGCAGCATGATGTCCAGCAGCACCAAATCGGGTTGCTCGCGCTCGATGCGCGCTTGCGCGCTGTCGCCGCGCGGCTCGATCAGCACCTCGATGTCGTGTTTGCCCAGATAGGCGGCGATCAGCTTGCCGACTTCAGGATCGTCTTCCACAAAAACAATTTTATGCATATGCCCGTGTTTTAATAATAAAAGCGGATTTCAGCATAGCGCGGCCCGCAGGGATGCGCCATGCGGATCTTTGCCTCAGCGCAGCGGCCGCCCGCCGTCGACGCCGTGGGTGCGGCCGGTCACGTAGCGGCTCTCCAGCAGGTAGTTCACCAGATTCACCACTTCGCTCTCGCCCGGCGCGACCTTCATCAGCGACTTCGCCAGCGCCTGCTGGCGATAGGCTTCATCGTCGCCCGCATTGAAGATGATCAGCGCCGGCGCAATGGCGTTGACCTTGACCTCCGGCGCCAGCTTGCGGGCAAACGATCGGGTCATATTGTCCAGCGCGGCCTTGCTGGCGGCGTAGGCGATGTGTTTGTCGCTGCCTTTTTCCACCACGTAGTCGGTCAGATGGATGATATCGGCGCCGGCCTGGCCCTGGCCGGTCAGGCAGGATTCGAGCAGCTGATTGAGCAAATAGGGCGTGTAGACGTGAATTTGCAGCATCGCCGCCATCACCTGCTCCGGCGGGACCTCCGGCGACTCGGCCTGCCAGGCGCTGGCGTTATGGATCATCGCGCGCAGTTTGGGGGCCACCTGCCGCACCTGGTCGGCGAAACGGTAGATGCCTTCGTGCGTGGAAAAGTCGCCCTGAATGCAGCAGGCGCCCAAGGCTTTCAACTCGGCCATCGCCGGATATTCGCTGCGGTAGGCGATGATGACGGGAACGCCGCGTTCGAGAAACGCTCTGGCGAGCGCCAGCCCGATGCGCCGCGCGCCGCCGGTAATCAGCACCGGGGCAGAGTTGGGGTGTTCCATTGATTAAAGCTCCTGGACAGACTGGCAAACAATAGGGGAATTATGCCATCATACGGCGGAAAGTCGTTAAAGCTTCGCATGATTATCCATTTCTGGATGTAAGATCCCCAATGCATTTCAGGTTGCCGTCCGGCGGCGGCTTGAAAGACCACGGGTTAACACTGGCCATGAGAGGAATAAGGGGATGAACAGCAATCACCTTGCATCCATCGCGCGCAGTGAGAAAATCTGTTTCGACTACATGGATTTTCTGTCCGCATCGTGCAGGAAGCACTGGCGCTTTGTTGATGCTATTTATGGTGTGATGCCGATCTTCGGCATGGTGTTGAAATCGCGCGTGACCACGTCACAAACGCGCAAAGAGCAGTTGAAAGAGCTGGCGCTGCAGGTAGTGTCGACGCAGGTCAGCGATGAAACCAATATCGTGCGCCTGATTGACCTGGCGCAGCAGCAGGGCCTGACGGTGTTTGATATTCAGCTGCCCTATGCGCTGGAAGCGCAACAGCTGGCGGCCATTCAGAAAGAGTGCGCGGAAGGCATCGCGATTGCCCTGGTGGGTGAGCGTATGACCGTCACCATTCCCTCTAAAAGCTGACCGGGAATCAACCCGGCCGCCCGTTCATGGTTAGGCAATTGACCTCGCGCGATAGCCTAACCATGAACGTGATATTCCGCGCCGCGTAGCGCTCGGCCTCTAAAGCCGGGTCCCGGCATTGGGGCCGGAGCGCAGGGTATAAATACTGTCTATATGAATCAGCACCGCGTATTTCGGCGGCTTCATTCCATTTTTTTCTGCAAATGCCAGCGCATCGTCAAACGGCTTGCCCGCCAGGAACAGTTCCGGGGTGCCGACGAAGCGGTAACCGTCCAGCGCCTCGCGATCGATGACCACGACGGCCATTTTCGATCCTTCCCTGATATTTTGCAGCGTCTGGCCACCGGTATTTTCGTTGTAAATCAGCGTACGGTCATCATAGAGGCGCAGAGAACGCTTGGGGCCGATATCGGGCACGCCGCTCGGGCTGCTGGTTGCCTGCACAGGCAGCTGTTTGGCCAGCATTTTCTTCATGTCGTCATTCAATTCATTCATTGGCAGATTGTCCCTCAGGTCGTGGTGTCGTTGTTAATGCACGGTGGCGGAATGGTTTGCCGAGGGTGCGCAGACGCTGGTTTCCGGCAGCCGGTGCTCGCGCAGCACCTGCAGCGTCTCTATTCGGAAACGCAGCAGGTGCCGTTCGGCGACCTGCTGCATCTGTTCGCACAGCGAGGTATCGTCCATCACCTGCTCGATGGCGAGCCGGGCCTGATGCACGTGCGGCTCAACGCCGCGCAGGGGCTTTTGCCGCAGGCGCAGATGGGTCATGTTGTTGAACGTGACGATCAGCGCGGCAAGGGCAGACTCGAAAATATTCAGTGCTTCAAATCTGGCGGCATAGTCCGCATTCAGCCAGGGTTTCTCGGCGAGGATCGCCTGAGCGACATCCAGCGCCTGCTGATAGTGCGTCATTGCCAGGCGATCGCGCCGCTGATTGAATTCCGTGTTGCCCTCGGCGATCAACGCTTCCCAGGCGGCAAACAAGGGTAATGCGTGCAGCAGTTTCTCAGCCATGAAATGCCTTCCATTTTCAGCCAGTCTTCATCCGCCACCTGACGCTTTTCGCCAGGGGCACTCGCGTCTTACCGTTAATACTTAGATGATAATGATAATTAATTGCATTTAAGATCGCAAGCGTGGAAATTGACCGATCAACAGCGGGGAGAGAGGTAAAAAGTGGAAAGAGGGGAAGCGAAATGCGGCTGACGGGCAGCCGCATTGGCAGGCGATGTTAGTGCAGCATAAACCAGCCGGCAGGCAGCGTGGCCACCAGCAGCAAGAAGATGCTGCTCTTTTCCAGGCGGTTGAGCAGATTGATATCCCGATGGCCGCGACGGGCATACATGAACACCAATAGCCCTGGCGCATACAGCAGCACTGACATCAGCAGGTGCATCAGCCCGGACGCGTACAACAGCCACAAACCATAGACGCAGGCACCGGTCGCGGCGAAGATCAGGCGCTTGTCGCGGCGGCGATAAGCCACCTTGAACAGAAACGCGCCGACCAGGAAGTAAGGCACCAGGATCATTTCTGAAGCGATGGTCAACAGCGAGTTGTAGTTGCTGCCGGTCAGCCAGATCAGCACCAGCGCCAGCTGCACCGCGATGTTGGTCAGCCACAGCGAAGAGGACGGGGCGTGATGGCGGTTCTGCTTGCCGAACACGCGCGGAAACGCGCCGTGCTGCGCGGCCAGCAGCGGCACTTCCGCCGCCATGATGGTCCAGCTCAGGTAGGCGCCGCACACGGAAATGATCAGGCCGGCGGCAATGATCACGTCCCCCCACGGGCCGATCAGTTCCACCATCAGTACCGCCATCGACGGGTTGCGCATGTCGGCCAGTTCGCTGCGCGGCACCACGCCCAGCGACAGCAGCGTGACCATCAGATACACCGCCAGCGCCGACAGCACCGCCAGCATGGTGGCGCGGCCTACGTCTTTCTTATTGCGGGCGCGGGCGGAAACTACCACGGCGCCTTCCACGCCGATAAACACCCACAGGGTGATCAGCATGGTGTCCTTGACCTGTTCCCACACCGGCTTGCCGAGGGCGATACCTTTGAAATCCAGCGTGAATACGTCCATTTTAAAGGCGATCGCCGCCAGAACGGCGAACATTCCCAATGGAAGCAGCTTGGCGAGGGTGGCCGCCAGATTGATGCTGGCGGCAGTTTGCACGCCGCGCAGCACCAGCGCATGCACGATCCACAGCAGGGCGGATTCGGCGATCAGCGCCTGCCAGGTATTGCCGTCACCGAGAATAACGTTGCCGCCGCGATCGGTGAAAATACTCAGCGCCGCGAACACGATCACCAGATACGAGACGTTGGCGATCACGGCGCACAGCCAGTAACCCCAGGCGGAGCAGAAGCCCATCAGCTCGCCGAACCCTTCTTTGGCGTAGGTGAAGATGCCACCGTCCAGATCCGGACGCAAACGCGTAAGCAACAGCATGGCGAACGCCAAAAACAGAATGCCGACGCCAGTGATCCCCCAACCCAGCAGCAGCGCGGCGGGGCTGGCGACCTGCGCCATGTTTTGCGGCAGACTGAACACGCCGGCGCCCAGCATTGAGCTGAGCACCAAAGCGGTTAGCGCGGTAAGACCGAGTTTTTTTTCCAATGACGGATCCTGAAAGCAGAATAAACAACTGGAAGGGAACTGCTTGGCGGCAACAATGTATTAACAACCACTGCGCGAATAGACAATAGCCCTAAAAATTGGCGCAAATTCTACGGAGGGATGCTTAGAGATGCAATGATTGAATATGCGGAATTTACAAAAAACTATTCAACGAGTGGTGAAAAGAATGGCAATAAAAACGGGCAGCTCAAGGGCTGCCCGATGGTAAACCGAAAAGCGGGTTTTATTTGAACAGATCGGCGCTGACGGTCAGGTTGCCGCCGCTCTTGTTCTGCCATTGGCGAGTGACGTGATAGTACTTGGCGCCTTTCTCGGCCGCGCGTTTCGCCACTTCGGTGGACACGTCGGTCATACTGTTGAAGTGGCCGGTGAAGGTGACGGAATCGAACGGCACCATCTGCGCGGCGGTCACGTTGTTCACTTCCTGGATTTTGGTGCCGTTAGGCAGCGTGACGGTATAGCGCTGGCCGGTAGAGGACTGGGTTTCGAAGAAACGGCCCACTTCGCGGCTTGGCGAACCGGAAGACGCGACGCCAGGAATTTCGACTTTTGCTGCAGCGGCACCGCCGGCGGCCAGTGCGGCGCGGCCGGCGTCAGAATCGGCCGGAATGGCATCCGGGCTCTGCACGCGGCGTTTTGGCGCATCGGCCTTATAGATGTAGGCGGTAACGAACTGGTTGCCGCCGGAGTTGGCGTCAACCTGGCGCACGATGAAGAACGAGGCCGCGCCTTTTTTCTTCGCTTCTTTGGAGATGGCGTCGTTGATGTCCGGCTGGCTGCGGTAGAAACCGCTGACGCTCACGGTATCGTAAGGCTCCAGCAGATAGGCTTCCTCTTTAGGCAGTTCGTTCACGCCGTTAAATACGCGGTATTTTGGTGTTTTGCTCACTTCTGGCGCATCTTTATGATAAAGGTCTGCGGTGACGCGCCAGTTGCCGCCGTTGTTGCTGTTGTTGCTGTCCTGGATATAGAAGGAATCGGCACCCAGTTTGTCTGCACGGCGGGATACGGCGTCGACGGCTTCATTGATGGCATTGAAGCGGCCGGTAATCGTGATGCGATCAAACGGCTTCAGCGCCGCTGCTTTCTCAGGAGTTAACTCTTGCGCCGCATGAGCAGACAGCGCGGTGAGTGATAACAAGGCTGACGCGATGATCGTGGTCTTCAGCTTCATAAAAAATCCTTTCGCCTAGCGCATTAACGTTTATAACGTACTGAACTGTTTAAGTGTAATTCAGCCGTCGATTATTACATGTAATTCTGAAAACTGTCTCAGCATTTTATGTTATCCCGTGCGACAAATCGCCGACGGTGACACGGGTCGCACGGATGGCGCCATCGTCATAAGTTTCCATAATAAAGGCTCTGGTGTCATTAATGTTAATTATTCACAAAATGATAACTTTTATGCTTCTTCGCCGCGCGTGGCCATAAATCGTTACGCCGGGCGTAAACCTCTTGTCACGCAGAATATGCTGTTCTGTATGGATTTTTTCACGGTAAATTGCGATTTGTCATATCACGCGCGGCATTTTTATGTAAAAACAGAGCTGAATGCGTAAGCAATTATGGATCATCGACCTTATTTTCAGTAGGTTATAGTTGGCGTCTGAAATCAGTGTGGGCAAGTTAACCCCTCGCTCGCCGGCGGCGTCATGCTATGGGCAGGAAAATAATAAACATCATCCAAGACAGGTGAGAAGGGAACATTATGCGTATTGGTGTACCAAGAGAGCGGTTGGCCAATGAAGCCCGGGTCGCAGCCACGCCGAAAACGGTGGAACAACTGCTGAAGCTGGGTTTTACCGTCGCGATTGAACGCGGGGCGGGCAAACTGGCCAGTTTTGAGGACGTCGCCTACGAAGCCGCAGGCGCGGCACTGGTCGACGAAAGCGAAGTGTGGCAGTCGGATTTGATCCTGAAAGTCAATGCGCCGCAAGACGACGAGATCGCCTTGATGCGCGAAGGCAGCACGCTGGTCAGCTTTATCTGGCCGGCGCAAAACCCCGAATTGATGGCCAAGCTGGCGGCGCGCAACGTCACCGCGCTGGCGATGGACTCGGTGCCGCGCATCTCGCGCGCCCAGTCGATGGATGCGCTGAGCTCGATGGCCAACATCGCCGGCTACCGCGCGATCGTCGAAGCGGCGCATGAGTTCGGCCGTTTCTTCACCGGCCAGATCACTGCCGCCGGCAAAGTGCCGCCGGCCAAGGTGATGATTATCGGGGCCGGCGTGGCCGGCCTGGCGGCGATCGGCGCGGCGGGCAGCCTCGGTGCCATCGTGCGCGCCTTCGATACCCGCCCGGAAGTGAAAGAGCAGGTGCAGAGCATGGGCGCGGAATTCCTCGAGCTGGATTTTGAAGAGGAAGCGGGCAGCGGCGACGGTTACGCCAAAGTGATGTCTGAAGCCTTTATCAAGGCCGAGATGGCGCTGTTCGCCGCGCAGGCGGCGGAGGTGGATATCATCGTCACCACCGCGCTGATCCCGGGTAAACCGGCGCCGAAACTGATCACCAAAGAGATGGTGGCATCGATGAAACCGGGCAGCGTGATCGTCGATCTGGCGGCGCAAACCGGCGGCAACTGCGAACTGACGGTGGCCGACACCATTAGCGTGACCGACAACGGCGTGAAAATCATCGGCTATACCGACCTGCCGAGCCGCTTGCCGACCCAATCTTCGCAGCTTTACGGCACCAACCTGGTCAACCTGCTGAAGCTGCTGTCGAAAGAGAAAAACGGCGAGATCGACATTGATTTCGACGATACGGTAATCCGCGGCGTTACCGTGGTGCGCAGCGGTGAAATCACCTGGCCGGCGCCGCCGATCCAGGTCTCCGCCCAGCCGAAAGCGGCGCCCGCCGCCGCACCGGTCGCCAAACCTGAAGCCAAACCGACCTCGCCGTGGCTGAAGTACGGCCTGATGGCCCTGGCGATCCTGCTGTTCGGCTGGCTGGCGGATGCGGCGCCGAAAGAGTTCCTGTCGCACTTTACCGTGTTCGCGCTGGCCTGCGTGGTCGGTTACTACGTGGTCTGGAACGTCAGCCATGCGCTGCATACCCCGTTGATGTCGGTCACCAATGCGATCTCAGGGATTATCGTGGTCGGTGCGCTGTTGCAGATCGGCCATGGTGGCTGGGTGAGTTTCCTCTCCTTTATCGCCGTGCTGATCGCCAGCATCAATATTTTCGGTGGGTTCACCGTCACTCAGCGCATGCTGAAGATGTTCCGCAAGAACTAAGGGGTAACAAATGTCTGGAGGATTGGTTACAGCTGCATACATTGTTGCCGCTATTTTGTTTATTTTCAGCCTGGCGGGCCTGTCGCGCCATGAAACGTCGAAGCAGGGCAACCTGTTCGGCGTCGCCGGTATGGCGATCGCGCTGATCGCCACCATTCTGGGGCCGGATTCCGGCAACGTCGGCTGGATCATCATCGCCATGATCATCGGCGGCTCGATCGGCGTCTATCTGGCCAAGAAGGTCGAGATGACCGAAATGCCGGAACTGGTGGCGGTGCTGCACAGCTTCGTTGGCCTGGCCGCGGTGCTGGTCGGCTTCAACAGCTACCTGGATCACGGCGCACCGATGGAGCCGGTGATGGCGAATATCCATCTGACCGAAGTGTTCCTCGGCATCTTTATCGGTGCGGTGACCTTCACCGGCTCGATCGTCGCCTTCGGCAAGCTGCGCGGCATCATCTCTTCCAAGCCGCTGATGCTGCCGAACCGCCACAAGCTGAATTTGGCGGCGCTGGTGATCTCGTTCCTGCTGCTGGTGGCGTTCGTGCGTACCGACAGCGTGGGCTGGCAGGTGGTGACGCTGCTGCTGATGACGGCGATCGCACTGGCGTTCGGCTGGCATCTGGTGGCCTCGATCGGCGGCGCGGACATGCCGGTGGTGGTGTCGATGCTCAACTCCTATTCGGGGTGGGCGGCGGCCGCGGCGGGCTTCATGCTGAGCAACGATCTGCTGATCGTCACCGGCGCGCTGGTGGGCTCTTCGGGTGCGATCCTGTCTTACATCATGTGCAAGGCGATGAACCGCTCGTTTATCAGCGTGATCGCCGGCGGTTTCGGCAGTGACGGTTCGTCCACCGGCGACGCCGAAGAGATGGGCGAATACCGTGAAACCACGGCGGAAGAGGTGGCCGAGCAGCTGAAGAACTCCACCTCGGTGATCATCACCCCGGGTTACGGCATGGCGGTGGCGCAGGCGCAATATCCGGTGGCGGAAATCACCGAGAAACTGCGGGCGCGCGGCGTGAAGGTGCGCTTCGGCATTCACCCGGTCGCGGGGCGTTTGCCGGGCCACATGAACGTGCTGCTGGCGGAGGCGAAGGTGCCGTACGACGTGGTGCTGGAGATGGATGAAATCAACGAAGATTTCCCGGATACCGACACCGTGCTGGTGATTGGCGCCAACGACACGGTGAACCCGGCGGCGCTGGAAGATCCGCGCAGCCCGATCGCCGGCATGCCGGTATTGGAAGTGTGGAAGGCGCAGAACGTGATCGCGTTTAAACGCTCGATGAACACCGGCTACGCCGGCGTGCAGAACCCGCTGTTCTTCAAGGAGAACACCCAGATGCTGTTCGGCGACGCCAAAGACAGCGTGGAAGCGATTCTGCGGGCATTGCAGAAGTAGTTGAGCAACCAAAAAAACGGGCCGCTTATTAGCGGCCCGTTTTTTTATGCGCGAGGGTTAATCTTCGTCGTCGTGCTCATCGTCTTCATCCGCCTCGATCGGGCAGTTGAAGTTCTCCGGCTTAATCACCAGCAGATCGCATTTCAGATGGTCGATCACATGTTCCGCGGTGTTGCCGATAAAGGCCGCCGAAATGCCGGTGCGGCCCAGGGTGCCCAGAACCACCACGCCGGCCTGCAGGTGTTCGGCCAGATCGGGGATCACCTCTTCCGGCAGGCCTTTTTCCACGTGGGTGAACTCTTCCTTAATGCAGAATTTCTGCCGCAGCGCCTTCATGGCGATCAGATGCTGGCCGCGGATGGCGTCGTTGTAGACGCTCGGATCGAAATCGGGTAGCTCGATGGCGATGTTGATCGGGGTGACAGGATAGGCGCCAACCAGGTGAACCTCGGTCTGGTTGACGTTTTCCGCCAGTTCGACGGTTTCTTGCACCAGTTTGATATTGAGCGGGTCGTGATAGGGTTCTTCGCTGGCCAGATTGACCGCCACCAGCGCTTTTCCGCCTTCCGGCCAGGGCTGGTCTTTTACCATCCACACCGGGCAAGGGCATTTGCGCAGCAGGTGCCAGTCGGTGGGGGTGAAGATCACCGATTCCAGCCGATCGTGCTGGTGCGCCATTTTCAGCAGCAGGTCATGCTGGCCTGAAAGCACTTCCTGAATGATGGCTTCGAAGGGGCGGTTATGCCAGACCACTTTGATTTCGATCGGCACGCCGTCGTTGAGATAGAAGCGGCACTGCTCGTTGATCCAGGCGGCGCGTTGGCTGATCACACCTTGCCGCATCGCCGTTCTTTCGTCCGGGGAGAGCAGGGTCGTCATTTCGTAAGAGAAGTCATAAATGGGCAGGAAGGCTTTGATGCGCCCGCCGTTCCGTTTCACCAGGTACACGGCGCGGCGCAATGCCGGCTGATCGTCCTGATTGGGGTCAATAGCCACCAGAAGATTCTGATACTTCGCCATAGGGCCTCCTTACAGCTGAAATCAACAGTCTGTTAATTTACAGAGTAACCCAACATTGAAAAACAGAACAACAACAGAAGCGTGCCGGATCAACAATTTCGGTGAAATGTTGATCCGGCAGGGGAATCAGGCGTTGACGGTCACGTTGATGCGTGGCGTACCGGCCAGCACCGACAGGGCGTCGGCGTTTTCGATGGTGATGTATTTGCCTTTCACGCTGAGGATTTCGCTTTTCTGGAAGCGGCCCAGCAGGCGGCTGATGGTTTCCACCGTCAGGCCGAGGTAGTTGCCGATGTCGCCGCGGGTCATGGTCAACCGGAACTCGCGCGGCGAGAAGCCACGCTCCGCAAAGCGGCGCGACAGGTTGTAAACGAACGCCGCCAGGCGCTCTTCGGCGTTTTTCTTCGACAGCAGCAGGATCATGTCCTGGTCGCCTTTGATCTCGCCGCTCATCAGCCGCATGATCTGCTGACGCAGATTAGGCATTTTGCCGGACAGGTCATCGAGGGTTTCGAACGGGATCTCGCACACCATCGAGGTTTCCAGCGCCTGAGCGAAGCTCGGGTGCTTCAGGCCGCCGATGGCGTCGAAGCCCACCAGATCGCCCGCCAGGTGGAAGCCAGTGATCTGCTCGTCGCCTTGCTCGGTGATGGTGTAGCTTTTGATGGTCCCGGAACGGATCGCGTACAGCGACTTCAGCTCGTCGCCGGCCTTGAACAGGGTCTGGCCTTTCTGGATGGGCTTTTTCCTCTCGATAATGTTGTCGAGCTGGTCCAGCTCGTGGGCATTAAGGGTGAAAGGAATGCACAGCTGGCTGATGCTGCAGTCCTGGCAATGGATCGCACAACCACCAGACTGGATACGACGAATCACGCGTTTTTCCGGGATCATAGATTACGCTCATTCAATAATTGATATGAGTCAATTTTAACATCTTTTGCTGCAGCTGATAAGGGTGGCATTAGCATGAATAGGGGTATTGTGTGCGAATTTTGCGCACACATGCCGCCGATTATTCTGTATCGGACTGAAGTTATGAGTATTATTTGTGACTTATGCGTTTTATTCACACAGGTTATTGATAGTGCCAAAGCGGGCACGAGCGCGGCGTAGAGCAACGTGCTTTATTAAGCAGCGCCAAACAATGGCGCTGGATGAGCTCATCGCCGCGGCTACAGCAAACTTTTCGGTAGGTAACCTTCGTGCTGCAGCAGCCACTGCTTGCGCTGTACGCCGCCGGCATAGCCGGTCAGCGCGCCCTGCGAACCGATCACCCGGTGGCAGGGCACCACGATGCTGATCGGATTTGAACCGTTGGCCATGCCGACTGCGCGCGAGGCGGTCGGACGACCGATGCGTTGCGCCAGTTGGCCGTAGGTCAGGATCTCGCCGCAGGGGATTTGGCGCAGCTGTTGCCACACGGTGCGTTGGAACTCGGTGCCGGCGGTCATCACCGGCAACCGATCGATAATGCCCAGTTCACCGGCGAAATAGCGTTGCATCGCGTCGGTCAGCCCGCTGGGATCGCGCTGCTCGCGCAGGGTGAAGCGATCGGCGCGGTAGTGGGTATTCAGCAGCTTCATCAGGCGCGCTTCGTGATCGGTCCAGTCAATCGCCCGCAGGCGCCCCTGTTCATCGGCAATCAGCACCAGTTCTCCCACCGGCGTGGCGGTACGATCAATCAAAAAAGTCTGCATCTGGATCACTCCTCGGTTTGGTGTGGCGATTATCGCATGAAAGCGGGGGAAGCGATGGCGGATTTCGGACATGCTGATGGGCAACCGCAGGGCTGCCCTAATAGCCGGCTCAGGGTAAGCCGGGGAGTCATTGCACGTTAAATTTATAAAATAAATTTATAAGTCACCAAGGCAAGTTGTGTCTTGTTTATTATTTCATCAGACATTAACGCTTTGGCGTCACTTATAGCTGATGGTCACGCGCTTTAAATGGGGATCGTTATTTACTATTTCGCTAGTGACGGCAGAGACTAATTCTTTTGGCATCGCTTTTAACGAAGAGGAAATATACCCGTTCTGATATTCCGTCACTTTACCGAAGCAGTTGGAGATAAGCTGTTCATCCTGATGTGTGATGGTGCAGGCCGGGGTGGTAATGGCGCCGGTGAAGCGCACGACACCGGAGGAGACCGGGCTGCCGGAAAGCGGTTTTGCTTGCAGAGCGAAGGGCAGAATGACCAATGCGCTTAATACAGCTAAGTAATGGTTCATACGCTGTTCCTCTTAGAGTGAAAAATACTGCCAATTAAAAAACAAGCACGCTTGTTTTCATCAAATAAGCTATTTCGCCTGGCGAAATAAAAACGAATGGGCAAAATTCCTACTGCCTGCATCCAATGAATTTGATAATAGGGAGGTAGGGTGAGCAAAACCATGATTTGGATCATAGTGAAGAGCGGTTAATGGTTTTCGGCGCGGGCAGGGTAAAAGGCTGTGATCGCTCTCTCAGGAAAGCAGGGCATGGCGGGATGTTTTCGCCCCCGTGGTGCGGCCGCAGAAACCGGGGGCGAGAGCGGGCTTACAGCATGCCGCTGCTGCCACAGATGCGGATCTTTTCCGCCACCACTTCTTTCATCGCCAGCTTGCCGGGGACGATGTATTTGCGCGGGTCGTTGGCATCCGGGTGCTGTGAAAAGTAGCTTTTCACCGCATCGGCGAAGGCGATTTTCAATTCGGTGGCGACGTTGACCTTGCAGACGCCGAGCGAGATCGCGCGCTTGACCATTGCTTCCGGAATGCCGGAGGCACCGTGCAGCACCAGGGGCACGTCCACCTGTTCGCGGATCAGCGCCAGGCGCTCGAAGTCCAGCTTCGGCTCGCCGTGATACAGGCCGTGGGCGGAACCGATCGCCACCGCCAGCGAATCGATGCCGGTGGCGGCGACGAACTCGCGTGCCGCCACCGGGTCGGTATAGAAGCTGTCCGCCGTATCGACGATCAGATCGTCTTCCTGCCCGCCCAGGCGGCCCAGTTCTGCCTCCACGCTGGCGCCATAGCGGTGGCACAGGGCCACTGCGGCGGCCACCTTGGCGATATTCTGCTCGAACGGCAGATGGGAACCGTCGATCATCACCGAGCGGATGCCGCTTTTCACCTTGTGCTCGATGTCGTCCAGCGCTTCGTGATGATCCAGATGCAGCGCCAGCGGCAGATCGTAGCGGTGCGCGGCCGATTGGCAAATGCCGATCAGGTAGTCGGTTCCGGCGTAGCTGAAGGTGCCGGGCGTGCCGGCCATGATCACTGGTGAGCGCAGCTCGGCGGCGGTTTCCGCCACCACCTGCACGGTTTCCAGATTGTGGACATTAAACGCCGGGACGGCGTAACCCTGGCGCTGCGCCTTGAGCAGCATTTCTCGGTTGGCTATCAGATACATGGGATCTCCTTACAGCTCTGGGGAAGGAAAACGGTAAATCGTCACGCCTTTCACCACCCGGTTGACCTCGCCGGTCGGGCAAGGGTTGTCCGGGGTCAACCCCAGCGCCAGCGAACTCTCGAAGGCCAGCATCTGGGTGAACAGCAGGTACGGGAACAGCAGCCAGATATCGTCAGCCGCGTCGTGCATATGCAGCAGGGCATCGGACAGGGGTTGGCGTTCGCCGGTCAAACCGACCAACTGCATCGCCAGCCCGTCGCGCTGCAGTTCGTTCCACAGATCGCGGTCATACTGGCGGGCATAGTCGCCGTGGGAGAACATCAGCACCACCAACGTCTGGCCGTCGACCATGAATTTCGGACCGTGGCGCAGGCCGAGCGGCGAGTCGTAGCGCGTAACGATGCGCCCGGCGGTCAGCTCCAGCATCTTGAGCGAGGCCTCTTCCGCCAGGCCGGTAAAGCAGCTGCCGCCGAGGGTGATATAGCGGCGGAAACCGCTGGCGGCCAGCGCCTTTACCTGTGGCTGCAGCGTTTCGCGCAGCGCGCGGCAGCGCTGCACCATGGCGTTTAACGGCGCCTGAGCGGCCTCGAGCGAAAGCGGGCCGAGCAGCAGCGCGGCGCTCAGCATCATGCAGCTGAAGCTGGAGGTCATGGCGAAGCTCTGATCGTTGGAGCCTTGCGGCATCACCAGCGAACAGACGTTGTCGCGCCGATGCGCATACTGCGCCAGCTTGCTGTCCGGGTTGCAGACCAGCATCAGGTGGTAGCTTTCCGGCAGCAGTTGGTCGGCCAGCTCCACCGTCGCCACGCTTTCCGGGCTGTTGCCCGAGCGGGCGAAGGAGACCAGCAGCGTCGGCCGCTCAGGATCGAGATACTGCCGCGGGTTGGCGACAATATCGGTGGTGCCGTAGGCCGCCACGTCGCGGCCGGTTTGTTCGCGCAGCCAGGGTGCCAGGGCGCGGCCGGCGAACGCCGAGCTGCCGGCGCCGCACAGCACGATTTGCAGGCGCGGATTGGCCAGCAGCGGCGCCAGGAACGGCTGCCACTGCGCCTGTTGATCCTGCAATTGCCGGTGCAGCGCGGCCCACAGATCCGGCTGCTGCCAAATCTCTGCGGCGGTGTGCCAGGCGTTGCGCTGCTTCAGCCAATCCGCCTCGTAAGAGAAATACGCGTTCATGATGACAACTCCTTAAAAGCCTCGGTTAACGGTCGGCGATAATCACGTCGATCCCTAAATGGTGCAGCGCCTGCAGATAGTGTTGCGGAATGCGGCTGTCGGTGACCAGGCGGTGGATCTGGCCGATTTCGCGGATCATGCAAAAGCTGGTGCGGCCGAATTTGCTGGCGTCGGCGATGGCGATCACTTCGCGCGCCACCTCGCACATCACGCGGTTCAGCTGCGCTTCGCCCGGATCCGGCGTGGTGATGCCGCCCGCCAGATCGAAACCGTCGACGCCGAGAAACAGTTTGTCGAACCGGTATTGGCGCAGCTGCTGTTCGGCGGCGGGGCCGTACAGGGACCAGGCCTTGCGGCGCACGCTGCCGCCGACCACCATCAGATCGATCTGCTCGTTGTTGGCCAGCTCGAAGGCGATGTTCAGCGCGTTGGTCATCACCACCAGATCCTTTTTCCCCGCCAGCTGCGGCGCCATCTGGCTGGTGGTGGAGCCGGAGTCGAGGATGACGGCGTCGCCGTCTTCAATCAGCGCCGCTGCCGCGCAGGCGATGGCGTGTTTTACATCGCGATTGATGCGGCCCTTGTCCTGCAGCGGGCGATCGAAGGCGAACTGTTTGTTCAACATGGCGCCGCCGTAAGCGCGCACCGCGCAGCCGTGCTTTTCCAGCTGGCGCAGATCGCTGCGGATGGTGACGCTGGACACCGAAAACTGTTGGCTGAGCTGTTCCACGCGCACCGAGCCTTCGCGGCACAGCTGGTCGATAATTAATTCCCGGCGTTTTGCGGTATTGATCATTAACGCAGACTCCTGATTTACCTGTAGCCGTGCCCGACCGCGGCTTAATAAGCCGCAGCGATACCGACCGGAGCGCTTTCAGTTGTTCGTGGCGAATTACAGCAAACGAAACACTGAAATGCAATCGATTAATTTTAAAATATCTATATCTATCAGTTGGTTATATTTTATTTTGCTTTCGATTGAGCGGCAACCGAAAGCGGTGTCAACGCAAAGTGAAAACGGCAAATTCGTTATTTTTCAGTCGACAATTATCGCGATGGCTTTATTCGGCCCTGCGGCGGCGAAAGCCGCAGCGATAATTCGGCAGTCGCCGGGCTTTCACTGTTTTTTTATGCCGCCGCCTGTAATAGCGCCGCGCCGCGCACGCCGCTGCTGTCACCGTGCACTGGCGGGAATACCGCTGCCGGTTCCACGCCCGGCAGCAGCCAGCGCCGCATCGCCGTCGGCAGCAGCCGATACAGCTCGCCGACGTTCGACAACCCACCGCCCAACACGAAGGCATCGACGTCCAGCAGCAGCTGCAAACCGGCCAGCGCGCTGGCCAGAATGTCGACGTAGACGGTCATCAGCCACTGTGCGAGCGGATCCCCCGCGCGGTAGCTGGCGACCAGCGCCGGCACGTCGGCGGCGGGATGGGCAACGTGGCGGCTCAGCGCCAGCAGCCCGCTGCCGGAGACGTAGCGTTCAAAGCAGCCGATCAGCCCGCAGTTGCAACCGAACAGCGGCAGATCGTAACGCTGCGCCAGCTGGGCCGAGATCGGCATATGGCCCCATTCGCCCGCCAGCCCGTTGCGCCCCTTGTGCAATTGCCGGTTCACCACCAGACCACCGCCGGCGCCGGTGCCGATGATGGCGCCGAACACCAGCGGCAGATGGGCGGTTTGCGGCGTGCTGGCTTCCGACAGCGCGAAACAGCGGCAGTCGTTCTCGATGGCGATCGGCCGCGCCAGCGCCTGCGTCAAATCATCCGCCAGGCAATGCCCGGTCAGGCAGGGCACGTTGACCGCCAGCTGGCGGCGGCTGACGGGATCGGTGATCCCCGGCAGGCCGATGCCGATGCTGCCGCGCGTATGCAGCTCGCGGTCCGCCTGCTCGACCAGCCCGGCGATGCAGGCCACGAACTCGCCATAATCGCCGGTTGGGGTGCGCACGCGCTGAAGCAGTACCTGATTGAGCCGGCGATCGTAAGCGGCCATTTCGATCTTGGTGCCGCCGATGTCGAAACCGTAACGCATCTCTCTCGTGCTCATGGTCAGGCTCCGTTCAGGGCGATCACCGCCGCTTCGCGGCGCGCGCGTTCGGCGGCGAACACCATCAGGTGGCTCTCCAGCGCTTCCGCCGGGCCGGCCAGCACCTGGCTCGGATCGTTGGCGCGAATGGCCGCGATAAAGTGCTGCATCAGGTAGTAGTCGCCGCCGCCGTGGCCGGCCATGGCGTGCAGATCCTGGCCGGCGTCGGTGTCGTAATGCGTTTCGCCGTCGTCGAGGAACGAGGTGATGCGGATATGGCGGCCATCGCCCTCCAGGCAGCCGCGGCTGCCGAAGATGCGGGTGTGGCGATCTTCGTGGCGGGTAAAGGCCGTCATGGTGAACGACGCGGTGCGGCCGCCGGCGAACTGCATGTTGACCACCTGATGATCGACCACGTTATTGTCGCAGCGGTAGACGCAGCGGCCGTAGGGCCCGTCGCGCAGCGCCGCCCGCAGCGTCGTCTGGTCGGGTTCCGGCGTCAGCACGCGCAGAAAGCCGGGCGTGGCCTTGTGGTCGTCGCCCAGATAGATGCGTTTGGCGGAATAGGGGCAGGACGCCTCCACTGCGCAATCCAGGCAGTTGTCCGCCGCGCCGGCCGGTTGGTTTTCCCGGCGGAAGTGGCGCAGGTTACCGAAGGAGCTGACCTGCTCGCAGGGCTGTTCCATCACGTAGCGGATCCAATCGATGTCGTGGCAGGATTTCTGCAACAGCATAAACGCGGCCTGCCGATCGTTGCGCCAGTTGCCTCGCACGAAGGAGTGCGCCTGATGCCAGTAGCCGACCGGCTCCAGGTGTTGCAGGCTGACGATGTCACCGATCGCGCCGTCGCGCAGCAACTGCTTGAGCTTTTGGGTATAGCGGGTGTAACGCAGCACGTGGCCGACCGAGAAGATCAGCTTTTGGCGCACCACCTCGGCGACGATGGCGCGGCACTCGTCGGCGTCCGGCGACAGCGGCTTTTCCAGCAGCATGGCGTAGCCCTGGCGGGCGAAGGCCAGCGCCGGTTCCAGGTGCATCTGATCCTGAGTGCAGATCAGCACCGCGTCGGCCAGCTTGCCGGCATCGGCGGCCTGGCGCCAGTCGGTGAAGACGTTTTCCGGCGCGATGGCGTGCTGCGCCACGAACGGCTCGCGGTAGGCGTCGCGCGGTTCCGCCACCGCCACCACCTGCATCAAATCGGGGTGCGCCAGCGCATAGCGCGAGTAGATTTCACCGCGCGCGCCGGCGCCGACCACCAGCACCCGCACCGGGCGCTGGGCAACGTTGTTGGGTTGTGTTGACGACATTGCTGATACTCCGCTGTTGTTATTTGAGGTTTTGGCCGCTGAGCTCGTCGAACAAATGCGCACGCGTCAGATCGAATGCCAGATGAACGCTTTCGCCGAGACGCGGCTCCCAGTCCGGCAACGACGCCATGCGCAGCACGAAACGCAGGTCGGCCAGCTCACAGTGCAGCAGTTCTTCGTTGCCCATGCGCTCGATGGTGACGATCTGCGCCGGGAAGCAATTGGCGCTGCCGGGCGCGCACAGCCGCAGGGACTCCGGCCGGATACCGAGGCACACCCGCGCATGCGGATAGTCCGCCAACTGCCGTTGCAGCGCCGGCGGCAGCTCGAGCGGGTGCTGCAGGCCGATGCGCAGCCGCACCGTTTGGCCGTCGCGCACGATCGCCAGATCGTGCAAATTCATCGACGGGCTGCCGATAAACTCGGCAACGAAACGGTTGGCGGGGTGGTGGTACAGGTTGATCGGCTTATCCACCTGCATGATGGCGCCGCGGTTCATCACGCAAATGCGATCGCCCATGGTCATCGCCTCGACCTGATCGTGGGTGACGTACACCATGGTGGCGGCGGCGCCTTCCTGCTTCAGCTGGTTGTGCAGTTCGATCAGCTGCACGCGCATCGACACCCGCAGCTTGGCGTCGAGGTTGGACAGCGGCTCATCGAACAGGAACACTTTGGGCTTGCGCACGATGGCGCGGCCGACCGCCACCCGCTGGCACTGGCCGCCGGAGAGCTGGCCCGGCTTGCGCTGCAGCAGGTTGGTGATCTCCAGTTTTTCCGCCGCGTCGCGCACCCGGCGGTCGATCTCGGCCTTGCTCTCTTTGCCGATCAGGCCGAACGCCATGTTCTTGTACACCGTCATGTGCGGGTACAGCGCATAGTTCTGGAACACCATGGCGACGCCGCGATCCTTCGGCATGCTGTCGTTGACGCAGCGATCGTGGATCAGGATCTGCCCCTCGCTGACGCTCTCCAGCCCGGCGATCATCCGCAACAGGGTGGATTTGGCGCAGCCGGACGGGCCGACGAACACCATAAATTCCCCGTCCTCAATGTCCAGATTGACGCCGTGCAGCGCGTGGAAACCGTTGGGGTAGACTTTTTTAACGCTGTTTAACTGAATTCCGGCCATGTCGTTTACCTTGTCTGCGCGTTAGCCTTTCACCCCGGCGCTGGCGATGCCCTGGATGAAATAGCGTTGGAAAATAATGAACAGCATCAGCATCGGGATCACCGCCATCAGCGCCCCGGCCATCAGCAACGGGTATTCCACCCCGGCGCGGCTGGAGAGCGAGGCGAGGCCAACCGGCAGCGTCAGCTTCTCGGTGGTGGTATTGACGATCAGCGGCCACATCAGGTTGTTCCAGCTCCACAGACCGTTGATGATGACGCAGGCGATAATGCCCGGCCGGATCAGCGGCAGCATGATGCGCCAGAAGATGGCGAAGTAGCTGTAGCCGTCGATCAAGGCCGCTTCTTCCATCTCCTTCGGCACCGCCAGAAAGAACTGGCGCAGCAGGAAGGTAGCGTAGACGCTGAAAATACCCGGCAGCACCAGGCCGGTGATGCTGTTGACCAGCCCCAGCTTCTGTACCACCAGGAATTGCGGGATCAGAAACGCCTGGCCGGGCACCATCAGGATCGACACGCACACCAGAAACACCGCGTCGCGGCCGCGAAAATGCAGGCGCGAGAAGCCATAGGCGGCCAGGGTGGCGATCGCCATCTGCAGGGTGACGGTGAAGAAGGTCGCCAGCAGCGAGTTGAGATAAAAACCGGCGAACGGAATTTCGTGCATCACCCGGCCGTAGGCCTGCAGGCTGGGGTGCGCCGGCAGCAGCGTCAGCGGGATCTGGATGCTTTCGGCCTGGGTTTTCAACGAGGTCACCAGCATCCAGATAAAAGGCACGACCGAGGCCAGCGCCGCCAGCCCCATAAACAGGTACACCAGCGTTTTCTTGCTTGCGTTCATGAGCAGCTCCTCAGCTGACTTTCAGGCGCTTGCCGATCGCCATTTGAATCAGGGTGATCACCAGCGTGACGGCGAACAGCACCACGGTGATGGCGGAGGCGTAGCCTTTTTCCTGCAGGTAAAACGCGTACTTGTAGAACAGGTTGGTGACGGTCATCACGTCGTTTTCCACCAGCGCGCGGTCGAACATCAGGAACACCACGTCGAAGATTTGCAGGATCTCGATAAAGCTCATCACCGACACGAAAAACAGCGTCGGTACCATCATCGGCAGCGTGATGCAGAAGAAGCGCCGCAGGGTGCCGATACCGTCGATATCCGCCGCCTCATACAGCTGGCGCGGAATGCTCTGCAGCCCGGCCAGCAAAATGATGATCTTCAGCGCCAGCGACGACCAGATGATGATGATGGACACGCTGATGCGCACCACGTCCGGATCGGACAGCCAGGCGACCGGCGCAATGTGCAGCAGGCCCAGCGCCTGGTTGATCAGGCCGAAATCCTTGTTGAACAGCCATTGCCACACCATGGCCACCGCCGCGGGCATGGTGACCGCCGGCAGGAACAGCAGGGTGCGCAGCAGGCCTTTGCCACGGATGTTCTGGTTGAGGCCGATCGCCAGCAGCAGCGACAGGCTCAGACTGATCGGTACGCACACCACCACGTAGAACAGGGTGTTGGCGGCGGCGGTGTAGAAGTCGTCGTCTTCGAACAGGTTGAGATAGTTATCGACGCTGATGCTGCTCCAGCGCATGAACTGGTTCAGATCGGTAAAGCTGTAAAAAATGTTCTGCAAAAAGGGGACCAGGTAAAACACCGTGACCCCTAACAGCAGCGGCAGGATCATCACCCAGCCCCAGAAGCGTTCGGCGCGTTCGAGCCGATTGAGCGCGGGGCGGGCGGTGCGCCGGGATGATTTCAGGGTGACCGTAGCCGTTTCTGCCAGCGACATGTTGCCATTCCTCACCTATCACTTTCAGCGTGGGTCCACCGCGGCGCACGCTCGGGGCAGCGCGCCGCAGCGGGGCGATTACTGCTCCATGACGCGCGCGATCTTCTTGACCGACTTGTCCATTTCCTGCTTGGCGTCCGCGCCCATAAAGATTTTCTTCAGGCTGGCGATCCACATGTTCTGCCATTTCGGCGTATTGGTGCCGGCGGTGGGGTAAGCCTGGGTCACTTCAAGGGTCTGGATGTAAGGCGAGACGTCGACTTTCTGGATCTGCTGCGCCCAGACCTTGGCCGCCGTCTTGTTGGCCGGGATCACCACCTTGGCCAGCTCCGCCTGCGAGGCTTCGCTGCTCATGAAGGCGATATATTTCCAGGCGGCCTGCTTGTGGGCGCTTTTGGCCGACATGGCGAAGGCCAGGCTGTGCGCTACGCCGGACTGCCGTTCGATTTTCGGCATCATCACCACGCCGATGTGATCGTTGATCAGCGGGTTGTTGGCGAACGGCGCCGCCAGCCAGGAACCGGCATAGACCATCGCGGCGCGGTTGGACTGGAAGATGTTCTCGGTTTTGACTTCGCTCATTTGCTGGGCGCTCGGCATCAGGCCGTCTTTCATCATGCCCTGCAGCTGCTGGTAGACCCAGATGGATTTGTCGTTGGCGATGTCGGTGGGCTGGCCGTCTTTCGGCACGATGTGATTGCCGTTTTGGAACAGCAGGTTCATGTAGCTGTCCTGGCCGTCGATGCTGAGATCCATCACCAGCGGGAAGGCGGCGCCTTTCAACCCGTTTTTCAGCGCGGTAGCCTTGCTTTTCAGATCGTCCCAGCGCCAGTCGCTGGTGGGGTAGCTGACGCCGGCCTGATCGAACAGTTTTTTGTTGTACCACACGGCGATGGAGTCGACGTCGCGCGGAATGGCCATCTGTTGGCCGTCGTACTGGTAGGCTTTCACCGAACTGGCGACCACGTCGTCCAGTTTAAGGCCGCTGTCCTTAATATAGGGCGCCAGCGGCTCCATAATGCCGTTTTTGGCGTATTGCACAAAATAAGGCATATTGATCCAGAATATATCCGGCGCCACGCCGCCGGCGGCAGCAGAATCCAATTTAACGAAATACTGCGCAGAGGGCGTTAATTCTATTTCTATTTTTATATCCGGGTTGGCCTGTTCAAAGCGTTTGGCGATTTCCTGTTCGGCAGGTAATTGGTTCCTGTCCCAAACGGCATAGCGCAATGTTATTTTGTCTGCGGCGTGAAGCAGGGTGGGTAATAATAATGCGCTGGCAAGAATAGAGTGCGCCAGCAGGCGTCCGGTATTTTTTATCGGTGACATTGCTTTCCCCTCGGTGAGCGACGAATAACGTTTTTCGCAACGTAAATTCTTTCTATCCCTTAACTTTCAATGTGTCAATACACCCCCGAACGCCCAAAAATGGGGCGCTAATGTTTCATTGTTGTTAAAATCGAAAGGCTTTTACGGTCAAGTGAAAGGTGGGTTTATTCACATTTCGTTAACCTTTTGGTGGGTTTTCTCCCTGCTGCCGCGGCATTTAGCGGCCCTCGCAGGCATAGGAATAACTGATAACCCTTGCACCATAATGGGGATTAAAAACATTTTTATTGTGCAAGTATCAGCTTCTTTCATTTTTGTGATGCAAATAAACAAAAAAATCGGGTTGCGGCAGTCAAAGAAGGGCGTGGGAACGATTTTTATTACCGGCTATTGTCTGTGGCGATAAAAGGCGCTAGCCTGAATTTCACCGTGTTTATTCGTCCAAAATAAAGAGGGCAGAACATTATGCACCTGTCTCTGGTATTTACCCATTGCCTGGAGAAAGTATTTCACCGCCACAGCGTGCCATCTATTTCCGTGGAGGAACGGCTGAGCGGGTTAAATAACGAGGTGCTTTCCTGGCAGGCGGTGTACTGTTTGCAAACGCCGGGTAACGAAACCCGCCATGAGCTGTGTTATCAACTCGACGGGCCGCTGGCGGAGTATATCAGCGTGCGCCAGGTGCAATCGGTGCCGAGCGGGTTTCCCTGTTATCGCGAGACCGACGAGAATTACCTGACGACCGAGCCGGGCTTATTTCCCGATCCGCTGATACCGCTGCCGCAACGGCGTTTTTTCGCCGCCTGCCGCTATTATGGCAGCCTGTGGTTGACCCTGACGCCGCCGGCCGACGCGCAACTGGCCGGCGACTTTCCGTTGACCCTGCGGCTGCTGGATGCCCAGAGCGGCGAGGCGCTGGCCGAGGCCACGCTGACGCTGCATCTGGTGCCGGTGGCGTTGCCGCCGCAAACGCTGTTGCACACCGAGTGGTTGCACACCGACTGCCTGGCGGATTACTACCGTCTGGCGGTGTTCAGCCCGGATTACTGGCGCGCGGTGCGCCACTTTGTGCGCTGTGCGGTGCGGGCCGGGGTCAATATGCTGCTGACGCCGCTGTTTACGCCGCCGCTGGATACCGCCGTCGGCGGTGAGCGCACCACGGTGCAGCTGGTGAGGGTGACGCGATCGGCGCAGGGGTATGGCTTCGATTTCAGCCGCCTGGCGCAGTGGGTGGCGCTGGCGCAGGAAGAGGGCATCGAGCACTTCGAAATCGCGCCGCTGTTTACCCAATGGGGCGCGGCGTATGCACCGAAGATCGAGGTGGAAGAGCAGGGTGAGCCACAACGGCTGTTCGGCTGGCATACCGATGCGCAGGGCGAAGCGTATCAGCGTTTTCTGCAGGCGCTGCTGCCGGCGTTGACCGCCTGGTTCCGCGAACGAGGGCTGGAACGGCAGGTATGGTTCCATGTTTCCGATGAGCCGACGCTGGACAACCTGGCGGCCTACCGGCGCGCCGCCGCCGCGCTGCGGCCGCTGCTGGACGGCTTCCGCACCTTCGACGCGCTGTCGGATTTCGCTTTCTATCAGCAAGGCCTGGTGGAAACCCCGGTCGCCGCGACCGACCATATCGATCCCTTTATTGAACACCGGGTGCCCGGCCTGTGGGCCTATTACTGCTGCGTGCAGAAGACCGAGGTCGCCAATCGGTTCTTCGCCCAGCCTTCGGCGCGCAACCGCATATTGGGCGTGCAGCTGTATCTGTACCGCATCGCCGGCTTCCTGCATTGGGGATTCAACTTCTATAACAGCGCCCATTCGCGCGAGCGCATCAATCCGTACGCGGTGACCGACAGCGGCCATGCGTTTCCCTCCGGCGATCCGTTCGTGGTCTATCCGGGCGAGGATCTGCAGCCGGTGGAGTCGCTGCGTTTGCGGGTGCTGCACCAGGGGCTGCAGGACATGCGCGCGCTGCAGCTGCTGGAGAGCCTGACCGACCGGGCGACGGTGGAGGCGCTGATCGAACGCGAGCTGGGCATGCGCATCACCTTCAGGCGTTATCCGCACCAGGCGGGGCCGCTGCTGCGTCTGCGCGAAACGGTGAACCGCCGCATCGAAGCGTTGCTGGCGCCGATGTGAGGGCAAGTGGGGGCGAAAATGCGTCTTTCGCCCCCAAATCGCCATTACTTTGCTATACCTGATAGTCGATGGATTCATTTTATTGTCATGTAACTGACACGTCAGAGTCACGGCTCTGGCTTAAGTTTGCAGCGACTACGTCAGGAGATAACGCGATGTTCAGCCTGGATTCTCTGTTGCAAGATGCATTTCCACACCGCAATACCCCTGCCTGGCAGCGCAGCCTGCTAAGAACCCTTCTCTTCGAAAAAGAATTCAAACAGTTCGCCGCCGACTATCCCCACCTGAAAGGGCTCGATCTGATCGAGCAGGTGGTGGACTACTTCAACCTCAGCTGCGAGCTGGTGGACGGCGATCTGGAAAACATTCCGAGCCAGGGGCCAGTGGTGCTCGTCGCCAATCACCCGATCGGCTCGCTCGACGGCCTGGTGCTGCTGCGTGCCGTCGCAGCGGTGCGTCCGGATGTGAAAGTGGTGGCCAGCCAACTGCTGACCTACATCGAACCGCTGCGCAACCTGTTCGTGCCGGTGGATAACGTCGCTTATAAAACCAGCCGCAAGCAGATTGAAGGCATGCAGCAGCAGCTGGACAATCAGGGCGCGCTGATCCTGTTCCCGGCCGGAGAAGTGTCGCGCATGAGCCCGAAGGGTATACGCGACGGCCACTGGCATACCGGCTTTCTGCGCCTGGCCGCCAAGGCGCGCGCGCCGATCGTGCCAATCCACATCAGCGCGCGCAACAGCAACCTGTTCTACTTTACCTCGCTGGTTTACCGGCCGCTGTCGACGCTGCTGCTGGTGCGTGAAATGTTCCAGCAGCGGGGCGGACGCATCAAGATCCGCGTCGGCGGCCGTGTGCCGTTCGCCAGCTGGCACGACGGCCACACCAGCGCCAAGGATCTGGCGGAGCGTTTTCGCCGCCACGTGTATCGCCTGGGCCAGGGCAAACCGGGGCTGTTCGCCAGCGAGTCGCCGATCGCGCTGCCGGAAGAGCGTCTGGAGCTGAAAAAGGCGTTGGCGAACTGCGAACGGTTGGGGGTAACGCCGGACGGTAAAACCATCTACCTCTATCGCCGCCGCGACGAAGCGCGCACGCCGATCCTGCGCGAGCTGGGGCGTCTGCGCGAGATCGCCTTCCGCGCGGTAGGGGAAGGTTCCGGTCGCCGCCGCGATCTGGACAGCTACGACGACGACTATTATCACCTGGTGCTGTGGGATGAGGAGGAGCTGGAGATCGTCGGCGCCTATCGCTTTATCCCCACCGCCGAACAAATCGAACGCAAAGGGCTGGAAAGCATCTACAGCAACAGCCTGTTCCACTACGACCGCGATATGGAACCGATCCTGGCACAGGGCATCGAGCTGGGGCGCAGCTTCATTCAGCCGGCCTATTGGGGCAAGCGCGGGCTGGACTATTTGTGGCTGGGCATCGGCGCCTACCTGTCGAAATACCCGCAGTATCGCTATCTGTTCGGCCCGGTGTCGATCTCCGGCGGCATGCCGCTGGCGGCGCGCGATTTGCTGATCGCCTTCTATCGGCTCTATTTCTCGCCGGATCACGCGTTCGCGCAGTCGCGTCGGCCTTATCCGGCATCGCTGCCGCAGGTGCTGGCGCAGTTTGCCGGGGACAACTACCAGGAAGATCTGGTGCGGCTGAAGAGCCTGCTCAGCAACATCGGCTGCTCGATCCCGACGCTGTACAAGCAGTACACCGAATTGTGCGAGCCGGGCGGGGTGCAGTTTATCGACTTCGGCACCGATCCGGCGTTCAACAACTGCATCGACGGGCTGGTGCTGGTGGATACCACGCGGCTCAAGCCGTCGCGGTATCAGCGTTATATCGCGGTGCACCAGCCGCAGCCAGCCGAGACGGCATGACTACAGTCTGACTCATGCCTTTTTGATCTAAGCACGACCTTGGGGCCGGCGACGGGATAGCGCTACGATAAACGCTTTGCTTTCCACCGCCGGAGCCCGTCATGCCTCACTCGTTTATCCCGCCGTTATTGTCCGCCGATGAACCTTCTGCCGCTGCCGTTGAAATCCCGCGCGGCAAAGCGCCCTTTTTGCTGCTGTGCGATCACGCCGGCAAGGCGATACCGCAATCCCTCGGCGATCTCGGTTTGCCGCCGGGGGAGATCGAACGCCACATCGGCTGGGATATCGGCGCGCTGTGCGTGTCGCGCCATCTGAGCCGTCAGCTGGACGCCACGCTGATCCACCAGCGTTACTCACGGCTGGTGATCGACTGCAACCGGGCACCCGGGATCGCCAGCTCGATCCCGCATTTGTCCGAGCTGACGCCGATCCCCGGCAATATCGGTATCGACGCCGAACACGCGCTGGCGCGCGAGCGCGAGGTGTTTTTGCCGTATCACCACGCCATCGACGATCATCTGGGGCAACGCCAACTGCGCGAACTGCCGACGGCGGTGATCGCCATGCACAGTTTTACGCCGGTGTTCAAAGGGGCATCGCGCCCCTGGCAGGTGGGGCTGCTGTTTAACCGCTACCCGGAATTTGCCCATCTGCTGGCCGAGTTGTTGCGCGAAGAGGGGGATTTGCAGGTGGGGATCAACGAACCCTATGCGATGACCGACGCCACTGACTACACGTTGCCGGTCCACGCAGAACGTCGCGGTTTGCCTTATGTCGGCATCGAAATCCGCCAGGATCTGATCGCCGACGAACGCGGGCAACAGGCGTGGGCGAAACGTTTCGCACGCCTGTTGCCGCAGGCTTGGCAGCGTTGGCAAATTTGACTTTAGGAATATTCCCAGAGATGATAACCGTAAGGAATACGTAATACGTCATTAGAAAAAAAGTCAGGAGAGACGTGTGGAGCACAGCGATAACGGACTGTTTATCAAACGGGAGCGTTTTGAAGTTCTGGCGATTCTGCGTGAAATTTGCAAACAACGCACGCCGCTGCGCGTAGAAAATCAGCAGCACCGGTTTCAAAGTCTGTTATTGAGCGTCGGGCCGGACAATATCGTGTTTAGCGGTGAGGAGGCGGAAAACGCCATCGACGGCGCCTGCACCATCGTGATTGAAAGCAACGACGCCAAAATCGAGTTTTCCGTCGGCCAGGCGGAACTGACCGAACATCAGGGCGTCCAGGCCTGCTCGACCCGGCTGCCGCAGGAGTTGGTCTACATCCAGCGCCGTCGCCAGTTCCGCATCACCACACCGCACTGGCGCCAATTCTTCTGTACCGGCGAATACCCGGACGGCACGCCTTATGAGCTGCGGATCCACGATCTGTCCGCCGGCGGCGTCGGTTTGCGTTTCGACGGCCCGCTGCCGGATTTCTTTCAGCCGGGTCTGCAGTTCAAGAAAGCGGAGTTGGATCTGGGCAGCTACGGCAGCTTCAAGGTCAACATGGAGCTGGTGGTGGTCAACGACGATCAGGAAACCGACGATAACGACCAGGTGGTGCACTTCTCGCGCCTGTCGTGCCGCTTCCTCAAGCTGGGGCTGGCGATGGAGCGCAAAATTCAGAGCGCGGTGTTCGCCTTCGAGCTGGATTTCAACAAAAAGAAAAAACGCTGATATTTATCAGGGGCGGCACGCTGCCCCTGACTCTCCACAGGCCTTACGGTTTTAACGCCCGCAGGCTGCCGATTTCTTCCCAACCGAAATGCGCCGCTTCGGCCAGCACGTCGCACACTTCGCCGCCGGCGGCGACCACGGCTGCGTCGAGCGCGGCGCCGTGCAGCAGATGGCTGACCAGCAAGGCGGCGAACAGATCGCCGGTGCCTTTGACCGCCGATTTCACCTTCGGATGGGTAAAGCACTGCGTTTCCTGCCGGGTGACCAGCATCAATCCCACCTCGTCTTCGTGCTGCGCGACGCCCGGCGCGCTGGTGACCAGCACCCATTCGGTGGTGTCGTTCAACAGCGCCTGCGCGGCGTGCTGCGTCTGCTCTTGGCTGCTCAGTTGCCGGCCGCACAGCTGTTCCAGTTCGAAGCCGTTCGGCGTCAGGCCGTTGGCCAGCCGCAGGAACGGCGAGCGATAGCAGCTGACGATGCGCTCATCCACGTAGATCCCTTCGCCGTAATCGCCCATCACCGGATCGATATAGATTTTTATTTGGGGATTGATCGAGCGCACCCGCTGCAGCCAGTTGGCCAGAATATGGCACTGCATCGCGTCGCCCAGGTAGCCGACAATCACCGCCCGGGTGCGCTTCATCACGCCACGGGCGATCAGATCGTCGAGAAAGCCGCCGAACCACTCGCCGGAGATGACGCCGCCGTGCGGCTTGCCGTAATAGGGCGGGCAGCCGAACAGTACGCTAGGCACCTGCAGCGCTTCCAGCCCCTTTTTCAACAGGGCGCGGTAGGCGATACCGTTGCCGACGCTGCCGTAGACCACCTGAGATTGAATGCTGATCACATCGATGGACGGTGATCGCAAGGGAGCAGTTTGTTGCATGAGTTACATCCTTGGTTCGTTATTATCCAGCCAGCGTGCGAAAACCTGCCGCGCGCGCTGTTCCAGCTGTGCGCCGTGGCGCGCCGCCTGTTCGCGCAGGCTCTGGGGCGCGATGTCGGCCAGTTCCAGCTCGCAGGCATGGCCAATCAGCCAGCGTTCGATATCGCGATGATCCGCCTCCAGATGGAACTGCAGGCCGAGCGCGAACCCCTGATAGTCAAAGGCCTGATGCGGGCAAACCGCCGTGCCGGCCAAGCAGCGGGCGCCCTCCGGGATCATGAACATATCGCCGTGCCAGTGCAGCACCGGCGTATCGGCCAGCGGCGCCAGCACCGAGTCGTCTTGTGCCGTGAGCGTGGTCAGCGGGGCGAAGCCGATCTCTTTGACGCCGAGCGAGATCACGTCGGCGCCCAGCGCCTGAGCGATCACCTGGGCGCCAAGACACACCCCGAGGGTCGGGCGCCGCTGTGCCAGGCGCTGTTTGACCAGCGCCAATTCATGGTCGAGAAAATCATAGCGCAGCGCGCCGGAAAAGTGCTGGGCGGCGCTGATCGGCCCGCCGAGCACCACCAACAGATCGGTCTCTTCATTATTGATAGCACGAATATCATCACGCCCGGCATCGTAATAGTCGATTTGATAGCCACGCAGCGAGAGCAGGGAACCGAGGATGCCCAGGTTTTCGAAATTGACGTGTCGAATAGCGACGGCTTTTTTCATTGTTTAACCTCGTGAGCGTGGGTGAACGGCGTCAGCGCCAGCGACTCGCCCAGTACGGTGATGCCTTGCGCGCCGCTCTGGTAGACGATGCGGCGTTCGCTGATCTGGCTGAGCTGCACCTGATACCCCTGCGCGGCCGGAAACAGCGCGCACGCCTGCTCCAGCTGATCGGCCGCCCAGGGCGTGAACATCTGCAGGCGGGCAAAGGCTTTTCCTGCATACTGAATGTCGAGCACGTAATGTTTATCCATGGAACCCCTTACTTTTGGCCGCGGAAACGGGTAATCTATTTTGAACTAGTACAAAAGGATTTATGTATGACTTCATTGTATGCAAAAGGCGGCGGCGCTGTCCAGATTGCCGAGCAGATCGCCGCACGCATCAAAGACGGCGCACTGCGGCCGGGCGAGCTGTTGCCGCCGGTACGCCAACTGGCGGCGGAGCTGGAGGTCAACCCGAATACCGTCGCCAGCGCTTATGCCCGATTGCGTGATGCCGGCCTTGTGGCGACGCGCGGGCGGGCGGGAACGGTGGTGCTGGAACCGCCGCTGGCGGCGGTGAGTGCGGCCTATGTGCCGCGTCAGGTGCCGGCGGGGATGTGCGATCTGGCCAGCGGCAACCTGGATGCCGCCCTGTTGCCGGCGTTGGCGCTGGGTGCGACGGAGGTGTTCCCGCAGCAAAACGGCTATGACATCAGCGGCGATCTGCCGGTATTGACCGGTCTGGGGCGTGAGTGGCTCGGCCGCCAGGGCGTTAGCCTGGGGGAACCGGCGGTGTTCTCCGGCGCGCTGGACGCGATGGAAAAGGCGCTGCGCTGCCATGTGCAGCCGGGCGCGGCGGTATGGGTGGAAGATCCCTGCTGGCCGCCGCTATTGACGCTGCTGCGCCACCTGCGTCTGCGGCCACTGCCGCTGGCGATGGATGAACAGGGGTGCCGGTTGCCGGAAAGCGGAGCGGCGGGCGCGGTGATCCTGACGCCGCGCGCCCACAATCCGACCGGCGCCTCGCTCTCTGCGCAGCGCGCGCAGCAGTGGCGGCGTTTTCTCAGCGAAAATCCGCAGTGTCTGGCGATCGTCGACGACTTCTGGGGGCCGCTGTCGCAACAGCCGCTGCATCTGCCGTTCGACGGCGATGGCGGCCTGTACGTGCTGTCGCTGAGCAAGTTTCTCAGCCCGGATCTGCGCATCGCGCTGGCCTGCGGCAACCCGACGTTGCTGCAGGCGATGCGCGCCGATCAGTACATCAGCGAGCGCTGGGTCAGCCATATCTTGCAGCAGATTGCCGCCAGACTGTGGGGGCAGGCCTTGCAGGAAGGGCAGCTGCAGCGGGCGCAACAGGCGTATCAGGCCAGAAGGGATGAACTGGTGCGGCGGCTCAATGCGCTGAATCATACGGTGCTGGCGGTAGGTGAAGGGCTGCATCTGTGGTTGCCGGTGCGGTCGGAAACCGCCGCCACGCAGCTGATGGCGCAGCGGGGGTGGTTGGTGCAGGGCGGCGAGCCTTTCCGCCTGAAGGGCGATCCTGCGATCCGCGTCAGCCTGGCCAACGTGGTGCCGACGCAGCTGGCGTCGTTGGCGCAGGATCTGGCCGACGCCATGCGGACCCGCGCGGCGATCAACTAGGCCGGCGTCAGGTTCTCCTCCGCCAACTGTCGTAGTGAGGTTAACCGGGCGGTCGGTTCGGCGATCGGCGTGTCGATGATGAACTCGTCCACGCCGTACTGCAGCTGCAGCTGCGCCAGTTGCTGATGCACCTGCTGCGCGGTGCCGAGCAGGATATGGTTTTCTCGCGGCTCGATGCGGTAGTCGGTGGCGCCGGCCTGCTGCACGAAACTTTCCGCCTGCGCCAGGCTGCCGACGGTCACGCTCTGCTCACCGGCGACATGTACGCGGTATTGCTGTATATCCGCCGCCAGCGCCGCGGCCTGTTCCGCACTTGGCGCCACGATCGCCGCTACCGCCAGCAGCGCCTTGCGGCCGCCGCTCAGTGCGGCATAGTGCGCCAGTGCCTCCCGGATATCTTGCGGATTGCCGTTCAGATGCGCGGCGAACACGAAGGCCCAGCCGGATTCGGCCGCCAGCGTCGCGCTCTCTTTGCTGGCGCCGAGCAGGAAGCGCTGGGCGGTATGCGGCGGCAGCGGCGTGGCGCTCAGGCCCGGTTCGGCGTCGTCGTTCAGATAGGCGGTCAGCTGCGACAGCTGCTGTGGAAAGGCCGGTTTGTGTTGCCGGTCATGGGCGGCCTGCAGCGCTTGGGTGGCGAGCGGCAGCCCGCCGGGCGCTTTGCCCACCCCGAGATCGACGCGCCCCGGCGCCAACGCCGCCAGCAGGTTAAAGTTTTCGGCCACCTTGTAGGCGCTGTAGTGTTGCAGCATCACGCCGCCGGAGCCGATGCGAATGCGCGACGTCTGGCCGAGCAGGTAGCCGATCAGCACTTCCGGCGACGGGCAGGCGAGCTGCGGCGTGTTGTGGTGCTCCGCCAGCCAGAAACGTCGGTAGCCCCAGCGTTCCGCCTGCTGCGCCAGATGCAGCGTGCGCGCCAGCGCCTGCGCGGCGCTTTCCCCGTCGGCGATCGGACTCTTTTCCAATATGCTCAAGGCATAAGCCATTTTCCCGCTCCTTTCCTCATCAGATATGCCTGACAAATACCATGCGGGCGGCGTGCGCCTTAATACTGATTGGCGATAGGATATTCCATTGATCCAAAACGAATTTGGATATGCGCAGAACGGTAAAGCGCCGCGATGTTATCCCTCGAGCCAGGCCTTCAGACGAATGGCGTCACGGTAGTGGCCGTAGCGCGGCTGCGCGCCGAGCAGGATCATCACCACCGGCTGCCCTTTGATGGTGGTGCGCATCACCAGGCAGTGGCCGGCCTCGTCGGTAAAGCCGGTTTTCTGCAGCTGAATTTTCCAGGCCGGATTATTGATCAGGCCGTTGGAGCTGCGGTAGACCAGCTGGCCGCGGCCAGGGCGCACGATCTGCTGCTTGTCGGTGCTGAAGCGGCGAATTGACTGATAACGATAGGCGTGATTGACCATCTTCAGCAGATCGTTGGCGGTCGCCACATTGCGCGGCGTCAGCCCGGTCGGATCGTAGAAGCGGGCGCGTTTCATGCCGATGGCGCGCGCTTTCTGGTTCATTTTCGCCACGAAGGCCTTGCGCCCGCCGGGATAGCTGCGGCTCAGCGCCGCGGCGGCGCGGTTCTCCGAAGACATCAGGGCGATGTGCAGCATGTCGCGGCGGCTGAGCACCGAGCCGATGGTCAGGCGCGAATGGGTTTTTTTCAGCAGATCGCGATCGGCGGCGGTGACTTTCAGCCTGCTGCCCATCGGGCGTTTGCTGTCCAGGGCGACCATGGCGGTCATCAGCTTGGTGAGCGAGGCAATCGGCAGCACGCGGTTTGGCTGCTTCTGATAGAGCGTCTTTCCGGTGCGTTGATTGACGACCAGCACTGATTTGGCATTCAGTACCAGCGGCGGCGCAGCGGCATGCACGGGCGCCAAAACGAACAGCAGGCTGAACAGAAGTGCGGCGCCGAAACGCCGGGCAGGAAGACGAAGAAAAGTGTGAGATAAAAGCATAACGGCGGCAATAGTGACCCTAAGTGATTAAAAAATATCAAAAGAGTCTGCCCGGCAAATGTGAAGAAAATAGGGCGATAATCGCTCAAACTGTTACAACAATCCCTTTTGTCGCAGCGTGAAGCGGGTGGCCTCGTTCAGATCGTAGTCCGCGAGATGCTCGCGCGTTACCCAGGCGTAGTCGTCGAACTCGTCGTTGATCGTCACGTCGCGGTTGGCGGCCTGGCAGTCGAAAATCAGGTAAATCATGTAGATTTGCTCCCGGCTGCCGTCGGCGTAGGTTTTGATGCGCACGTCGTCGCGGAAGGTCCAGGGCGTGATGCTGTCGAGGATCAGCGCGGCGCCCAGCTCTTCGCGCACTTCGCGCCGCAGCGCCTGTTCTATTTGTTCACCCGGCTCGACGCCGCCGCCGGACAGCGCCCACTGGCCGGGAAACACGCCCTTGTGCGCCGCCATTTTGCACAGCAGGAAGGCGTTATCGTTTTCAATCAGCGGGCAGACAATGATGCGTTGGCGCATGGAGGACTCCGGTCAAAATGGAAAGCAACCACTTTAACATGGGGTTTGCCCTCTTAGCATGAGAGAAATCAAGGCGTTGTATTTTCGCAGAGAAGCGGCAACCGCCTCTCTGCGCTAAGGTCAGTAGATTTCCGGCACCACCATATTGTCCGGCACCGGGCTGCGGTGGTACTCCGGGCTGCGTTTGCGCTGCGGCAGCGTGATGACGTTGCCTTCGGCTTCCTCATAAGGCACCTGCTGCAGCAGGTGGGTGATGCAGTTCAAACGGGCTTTTTTCTTGTCGACGCCCTGAACTACCCACCAGGGCGCTTCGGCAATGTTAGTGCGTGCTAACATGATTTCTTTGGCCTCGGTGTAGTCTTCCCAGCGGCGGCGGCTTTCCAGATCCATCGGGCTGAGCTTCCACTGCTTGAGCGGATCGTGAATGCGGCTGAGGAAACGCAGCTCCTGCTCCTCATCGGTGATCGAAAACCAGTATTTGACGATTTGGATGCCGCTGCGCGTCAGCATTTTTTCAAATTCCGGCACGCTGCGGAAAAACTCCTCATACTCTTCGTCGTTGCAAAAGCCCATCACGCGCTCCACGCCGGCGCGGTTATACCAGCTGCGGTCGAACAGCACCATTTCGCCGGCGGCGGGCAGATGTGCGATATAACGCTGAAAATACCATTGGGTGCGTTCGCGATCGTTCGGCGCCGGCAGTGCCGCTACGCGGCAGGTGCGTGGGTTGAGGCGCTGGGTGATGCGTTTGATCACGCCACCTTTGCCGGCGGCATCGCGGCCTTCAAAGAGGATCACCAGCCGGTGGCCGGTGCGCATCACCCAATCCTGCAGCTTCACCAGCTCGCCCTGCAGGCGCAGCAGCTCGCGGAAGTAATGCTTGCGCCAGGCCTTTTTCTGGTCGCTGTCCACTTCCGTCGCGTCGAAGCGCAGATCGTCCAGCTCCATTTCCAGCTCTTCGTCGTAGCTGTCGTAAAATTCTTGCAGCAGGCGCTGGTTGAAACCGTCATCGCGGTTGAATTCATGCATGGTCATCAGATTTTCTCCGTGTCAGTCCGGTGTTAGAAATGGTTGAAAATCCAGTACAGCACCGCCGACAGCAGCACCGAGGCCGGCAGCGTCAGCACCCAGGCCATCAGCAGATTGCGCAGGGTGGCCATTTGCAGGCCGGAGCGGTTGGCGGCCATGGTGCCGGCGATGCCGGACGACAGGACGTGCGTGGTCGAAACCGGCAAGCCGAAGGCGTCGGCCGCGCCGATGGTAGTCATCGCCACCAGTTCGGCGCTGGCGCCCTGGGCGTAGGTCAGGTGAGATTTACCGATCTTTTCGCCCACCGTCACCACGATGCGGCGCCAGCCGACCATGGTGCCGAGCCCCAGCGCAATCGCCACCACCACCTTCACCCAGAAGGGAATGAAGCGGGTGGCGTTGTCGAGTTCGCCCTTCAGCGCGTCGAGGTTGCGCTGCGCGTCAGGATTGATCTGCAGCTGTTGCTCTGCCTTCAGGTGCTTGATGGTCTCGGACGCCAGATACATGTCGTTGCGGGTGTTTGACACCGCCTGCGCCGGGATCTTGTCGACCGATCCGTATTGGCGGATTTGATCGCCGATCGCGCCGGTCAGCTGCGCCAACGCCGGCACCACCTCCGGCGTCAGCTCGCTGGTGCGCACATAGCCGGTCAGGACCTCGCGCGGTGGCGTTTGGCCGCCGGCCGGGAACTGGCGCAACAGCTGGTTTTTGGTCACCTCCGCCAATGCCGCCACCCGGGGAATTTGCTCCGGCGGCATCGAACGGTTCAGGGCGTAGGCGATCGGCATGGTGCCCACCAGGATCAGCATGATAAGGCCCATGCCTTTCTGCCCGTCGTTGGAGCCGTGGGCGAAGGAAACGCCGGTGCAGGTGAGGATCAGCAGCCCGCGGATCCACAGCGGCGGCGGGGTATTGCCTTTAGGGGCGCTGTACAGCTGGCGGTTCTTGACGAACAGCTTCAGCGCCAGCAGCAGCAGGCCGGCAAACACGAAGCCGATCACCGGCGACAGCAGCAGCGCGTAGCCCACCTTGATCGCCTGGCCCCAGTCCACGCCGCTGGTGCCGGTGCGGCCGTGGATCAGGGCGTTGGCGACGCCGACGCCGATAATCGAGCCGATCAGCGTATGCGACGACGAGGCGGGCAGCCCGAGCCACCAGGTGCCGAGGTTCCAAATGATGGCGGAGAACAGCAGGGCGTACACCATGGCGAAACCGTTGCCGGTGCCGGCCTGCAGGATCAGCTCGACCGGCAGCAGCGAAATAATGCCGAAGGCCACCACGCCGCTGGAGAGCAACACGCCGAGAAAGTTGAAGAAACCGGACCACACCACGGCGACCATCGGCGAGAGCGAATGAGTGTAAATCACCGTCGCGACCGCATTGGCGGTGTCGTGGAAGCCGTTGACGAATTCAAAGCCCAGCGCGATCAATAGCGCCAGCCCCAATAATAAAAACGGAATGTAACTGGTATAGACGGCGCCGGCATCGCTGACGTCGTTAAATAAGTTCACCCCGGCGAACGCGATCCCCAGAATTAATAAGAACACAAAAAAAAGAACAGTGAGTCGACTGTTCTTTTGATGCAGTTTAGGCAGGCTGGAGGCGGCCGGCACACCCGTTTGAACGGCGCTGTTATCGCTCATAATGACCTTCCCGAGATGTTTGAATGCGGTATCTTTCGCCTGAAAAGTATTCTGAATGAATGTGGCTTTTTTATGACGAAAATATTAATCATCGAGAAAGATGAAAAGAATTAACGCAGGCAATTAAAGATTGCTATAACAGCGGAGAGTGTTGGGTTAACGGCGGTAAGCGAGATAACGCGTTATGGCGCAAATGTTAGCAGAAAAGATGCACAAGCTGGATTTTGATGATGAAGTGACCGGGCTGATCTACGGCCACGTGTTTCGTTCCGGTGAGCCGCCGGCGCGGCTGAACTCGCAGCAGGTCTGTCAGGCCTATCAGGCACTGCCGCCCGGCGACGGTTTTATCTGGCTGCACCTCAATCTCAACCACGCGGCGGCGGAGAAGTGGCTGAAAAACCATTTCGCCATTTCCGATTTTTTCTTTCACGAGATCCGCCACGGCTCCCACACCACACGCATCGAGCGCCAGGGCGACGATCTGTTCGCGGTGCTCAACGATGTGATCTTCCACCCTGAGGAGAGCAACCCGGAAACGGCGACGCTGTGGCTCTATTGCTGCCGCGGGCTGGTGGTGACCGTGCGTCACAAACCGGTGCGACTCATTGAACGGCTGCTCGGCCGCCTGACGGCGCTGCAGTTGGCCTCGTCCACCGAACTGCTGGCGCACCTGCTGGAAGAGCAGGAGGACGTGCTGGAGCAGGTGGTGCGGCAGGCCAACCAGTATGTCGATACCATTGAGGATCGCCTGTTGACCCGCCGCGTCAAACGCAACCGCGCCGAGTTGGGGCGCATGCGCCGCATGTTGCTGCGCTTTCAGCGCCTGCTGGCGCCGGAGCCGGCCGCGCTGTTTCGCCTGTTGAACCGCCCGCCAACCTGGCTGAGCCGTGAGGTGGTGCAGGATCTGCGGCAGTTTACCGAAGAGTTCACCGTGGTGTTGAACGATCTCGCCAGCCTGACCGAACGCATCCGGCTGCTGCAGGAGGAGCTGGGCGCCAAGCTGATGGAGCAGAATAACCGCACGCTCTATACGTTGACGGTGATCACCGTGCTGGCGCTGCCGATCAATATCGTCGCCGGTTTCTTCGGTATGAACGTGGGGGGGATCCCGCTGGCCAGCAATCACCACGGTTTTATCCTGCTGGTGTTGCTGGTCGGCAGTTTTACGCTGATCGCCGGTTATCTGGCGTTCAGGCGCAGGGACGAGACGTAATTACAGGCGGGCGCGGTACTCTTCTTCCAGCCGGGCATGGGTGCTCCAGAACGGCTGCGGCGCCCGATCGTGCAGGCGATCCAGCAGGATATCCAGATGGGTGTGCCAGCCGCCGGCGACGCTGAGCATCTCGTCGCGGTTGGCCAAGCGCCGGTGGGTGACCGTCAGCAGCACCGCGTTTCCCTGTTCCGTCAGTTCGAAGGTCACTTCGGAAGGGCGGCCCTGATCCTGCTCGGCCCAGGTAAAGCTCAGCAGACGCGGCGGGAACAGGCAGGTGATGTGGCCGCGGTTGCTGACGCAGCCGCCGTGCTGTTTGTACTTGGCCGGCGGTGATTCGTGCTCGCCCGCCAGATCGGAGTTGCGAAACTCCAGCTCCAGCGGCGCGCCGTTCTCCAGCTTCATGGCGCCGGCCGCCAGCCAGGTGGCGCGCTTGTCGGATTCGGTCAGGTAAGCCCACACCCGTTCGATGGGGCCGGGCAGCAAGCGCTGGATGCGCAGCGTGCCGGGTTCGATAATCATGCCGTAATCATTCATGGTTCACTCCTTGGGAGGAAGCTGTTCGGGCTGCAGCAGCGCCTGTTCGAGCGCATCCAGCCGTTCAGTCCAGAAATGTTCATAGGTTTGCAGCCAGTGCATGGCCTGCGCCATAGGCTCGGGTTCGAGCCGGCAGATATGGTTTCTTCCTTGCACGGTGCGTTGCACCAGGCCCGCATGTTCCAGTGCTTTCACGTGCTTGGAGGCGCCGGCGAACGACATCTGCAACGGCGCGGCCAGTTCGCCGATGCTGCGTTCACCGCCGGCCAGCGCGCGTAACATCGAGCGGCGGGTCGGGTCGGCCAGCGCATGAAAAATGGCGTCCAGCTGTGAGGAAGATAATTCAACCATATGGTTGAATATAGAACAGGCGGGCTAATATTCAACCGTTTTGTTGAATATTTTTTGCCCCGGCGAAAAACCGGGGCGAGGATCAGGCGCCGGTGTGCGCCAGCAGTGCGTTCAGCAAGACGTCGGCACCGGCGGCGGCCCAGTCGGGGGTAATGTCTTCCCGTTCGTTGTGGCTGATGCCGTCCACGCAGGGGATGAAAATCATGGCGGTCGGGGCGACGCGATTAAGATAACAGGCATCGTGGCCGGCGCCGGAAATCATGTCGCGATGGCGATAGCCCAATGCTTGCGCGGCGTGGCGTACGCTGTCGATGCAGCCCCGATCGAAAGCGACCGGGGGATATTGGAAGATGCGCTCGGCGCGAGCGGTCAGGCCGCCGTCGTTGATTTGGTTTACCGCCGCCAGCAGGCTCTGCTCCATCTGCTCCAGGGTAGTCTCCTCAGGGTGACGGAATTCGACGCTGAAAAAGACCCGGCCCGGCACCACGTTGCGTGAATTGGGGGTGATGTGCGCCATGCCCACCGTGGCGCGCGCATCGGGCGCAAAATCCCAGCCGATGCGGTTGACCGCCGTCACCAGCTCGGTGAAACCCAGCAGGGCGTCGCGGCGGCGATCCATCGGCGTGGTACCGGCATGGGCGCTGAAGCCGACGACATCCAGCTCGTACCAGCGCTGCCCTTGTGCGGCGGTCACGACGCCTATGTCGAGGTGTTCCGCTTCCAGAATCGGCCCCTGTTCGATGTGTAGCTCGAAGGCGGCGTGGATCGGCGTGCCGCCCACCGGGTGTTCGCCGGCGTAGCCGATGCGTTCCAGCGCCTCGCCGAGGCTGACGCCATGCTCGTCGCGGCGCGACAGGCCGTACTCGAGATCGAAGACCCCGGCGAACACCCCGGAGGCGATCATCGCCGGCGCGAAGCGCGCGCCTTCTTCGTTGGTCCAGTTGATCACTTCAATCGCGCGTTCGGTGACGATCTGCCGATCGTTAAGGCTGCGAATAACCTCCAACCCGGCCAGCACGCCGTAGATGCCGTCGAAACGGCCACCGCGGGGCTGCGAGTCGCCGTGAGAACCGGTAACCACCGGCGCCAGCTCGGGCCGCGAGCCTTCGCGGCGCAGGAACATGTTGCCCATCCGATCGACGCGCACGCTGCAACCGGCCTCCAGCGCCCAGAGACGCAGCTGGTCGCGCGCCTGTCGGTCCTCTTCGCTGAGCGCCAGCCGGGTGACGCCGTTGTCGGCGATGGCGCCGAACTGCGCCATCGCGTGCAGGCTTTGCCACAGGCGCTCGCCGTTGACCCGATACGTCATTGCTCTTCTCCCGGCGTTTTGGCGGTGTAGCGGAAATCGCAGCAGGGGGCGCCGGACATGATGGTTTGGCTGCGCTGCAGCTCGACCTCCGGGGCATAGCCGACGATAAACTGGCTGTCGCGCGCGCAGGAGAGCAGGTGGCCGATTTCCCCCAACCCCATCTCGTGATACATCTCGGCGTAGCGGCAGCGGGTGACGTTATAGTCGAAGTGCTGTTCGTCCTGGTTGATCACCTCGACGCGCAGCGCATCATCTTTTTCCCACAGGTACTGCAAGGCGGCGAAGCTGCGCAGATCCGCGCCGCCAGGCTCTTGCGCGGCGAACTGCTTGCCTGCCGCGATGGCGGCATTCTCGATGGCTTCGCCGATCACCGCCTGAGCGCGCGCCTTGCCGATTTCACGCACCAGAATCTGGTAGATGGGTTTGATGATCTCCGCTTCGATCTTTCTGCGGGCCAAAATGCCCAATTCGTTGTTTGCACAGCTCATCGCCTTGCTCCTCTTGATTTATTGTGGTTTGGCGCCGCCCAACACGGTTTGCGGCTGCCATTTGCCGTCCACTACCCGGTACAGGGTGAAGCTCGGCTGTTGCAGGTTGCCCTGCGCATCGAAGGCAATGGCGCCGGTCACGCCCTGGTAATGTATGGCGCGCAGTGTTGGCAGGTAATCGGCCGGATTGGCCGAGCCGGCCTGTTCGATGGCGGCGATCAGCACCCGGGTGGCGTCGTAGGCGAAGGGCGCATGCAGTTCGATGTGGGTGTGGTAACGATCGCGGTAGGCTTGTTCAAACGCCTTGCCGCCCGGCATCTGTTCCAGCGGCAGCCCTGGCTCCAGCGCCACCACGCCTTCGCCTTCTCGCTGCGCCAGCGTCAGGAAGGTCTGGCTGACAAAGCCGCCGGCGCCCATCAGCTGCGCGTTCATGCCCAGCTGTTTCAGTTTGCGCGCCAGCGGCGCCGCCTGGGAGTCCACGCCGCCGAAGAAGATCAGATCGGCGTTTTTGCTGCGCACGGTGGTCAGCACGGCGCTGAAATCGACGGTCTTGTCGTCGACATACTCGCGGGTGACCGGCTGCATGCCCTGGGCCTGCAGCGATTTGATGAACTCGTCCGCCAGGCCCTGGCCGAAGGCGGTGCGATCGTCAATCACCGCGATGCGCTGGGCTTTCAGCGTTTTCACCGCATACTGCCCGGCATAGTTGCCGCCGTCGTCGTCGTGGCCCATCACGCGGAAGCTGGTGTCAAAGCCTTGTTGCGTGTAGCCGTGGCCGGTGGCGACCGGTGCCACCTGGGCGATGCCGGCGTCGTGGTAGATGCGCGCCGCCGGGATGCTGGTGCCGGTATTCCAGTGGCCGACCACGCCGGCCACGCCTTCATCGACCAAACGCTGCGCGACGGCCACGGCGGTGCGCGGATCGGACTGATCGTCCTCGGACAGCAATTTGAAGGTGACCGGTTTGCCGTTCAGCGTCGGCTTTTGCGCGTTGGCGTCGGCAATCGCCAGCCGCGCGCCGTTTTCGAGATCTTTGCCGATGCGCGCGGAAGGGCCGGTCAGCGGCCCGGCCAGGCCGATCAGCACGGTGTCGTCCGCCAGCGCCGAGAGGCTCAGGATCATCGTCACGGCGGCCAGCGCCAACGGCTTGATGCGAAAGTTCTGCTGCATGTCATACTCCTGGTGCGGTTAAAGGTAACAACGGTTATTCACCCAAATAGATCTGTTTGATTTTTTCATCGTCCAGCATGTCGGCGGAGCGGCCGCTGTGGCTCAGGCTACCGCTGTCCAACACATAGGCGCGATCGGTAGACTCCAGCGCCAGGCGGGCGTTCTGCTCGACCAGCAATAGCGTGACGCCGTCACGGGCTAACTGTTTGATGACCGAAAAAATGGCCTCCACCACAATCGGCGCCAGTCCCATCGACGGTTCGTCCAATATCAACAGGCGCGGGCGGCTGAGCAGCGCGCGGCCCATCGCCACCATCTGCTGTTCGCCGCCCGAAAGCAGCCCGGCCGGTTGATGCAGGCGCTCGTTCAGGCGTGGGAAGGTGGCGCATACCCGTTCGAAATCGTGCCGCACCGCCGGTTTGTCACGGCGCGCATAGGCGCCCAGCTGCAGGTTTTCTCGCACCGTTAGGCGGGTAAAAATGCCGCGTCCTTCCGGCACCATCACCAGCCCTTGCTGCAGCAAGCGGTGCGGCGGAACGCCGCGAATCGAACGGCCGTCGAACAGGATGTCGCCCTCGAACGGCTGCAGCCCGGTCAGCGCCCGCAGGCTGGAGGTCTTGCCCGCGCCATTGGCGCCGATCAGCGTGACCTGTTCGCCGGCGTTGACCGTAAAATCGATGCCTTTGACCGCATGGATGCCGCCGTAAGACACGTTGAGTTGTTTAACGCTCAGCAGGGCTTCAGACATGCGCGCTGCCTCCCAGATAGGCCTGAATGACCGCCGGTTCACGCCGAACCTGCGCCGGTTCGCCTTCGGCGATCGCTTTGCCGTAATCCAGCACCGTCAGGCGATCGCACAGGCCCATCACCAGCTTGACGTCGTGTTCGATCAACAGCAGCGTTTTGCCGCTGTCGCGAATGCGCAGCAGCAGTTCGCGCAGCGCCACTTTTTCTCCGGCGTTCATGCCGGCCGCCGGTTCGTCCAGCGCCAGCAGCCGGGGCTCGGTCGCCAGCGCGCGGGCGATCTCCAGACGGCGCTGGTGGCCGTAGGCGAGATCGCCGGCGCGGTAATGGGCGAATTGGCCGATGCCGACATACTCCAGCAGCGCATGGGATTTATCGCGCACCGCCTGTTCCTCCTCCCTGGCGCGGCGATGGCGGGCGATCGCCGCCCACAGGCCGTTGCGGGTACGTACGTGGCAGCCGACCATCACGTTTTCCAGCACGCTCATTTCGTTGAACAGCCGCAGGTTCTGGAAGGTGCGGGCGATGCCGGCCTGCGCCACTTTATCGATCGCCTGGGGCCTGTAGCGCTGGCCCGACAGGCGAAACTCGCCCTCGTCGGCACGGTACAGGCCGGTGATCAGATTGAAGCAAGTGGTTTTACCGGCGCCGTTCGGCCCGATCAGGCCGTAGATCTCCCCCTGGCGGATGCTCATGCTGACGTCATCCACCGCTGTCAGGCCGCCGAAACGTTTGCTGACGTGGTGTAAAGCGAGCAAAGGCGTCATGCGGCGTTTCCTCTTAGGTGACGGGCCGGCCACAGGCCCGCCGGGCGATACAGCATCACCAGGATCAGCGCCAGGCCGTAAAACAGTTGGCGGATAATTTCCGGGTCGATCAGCACCTGGCCGAACAGCGCCTGCTGCAGCGGCCCCATGCTGCTGCGCAGCAGCTCCGGCAGGGCGGCCAGCAGCAGCGCGCCCAAGATCACGCCGGGGATGTGCCCCATGCCGCCGAGCACCACCATCGCCAGCACGGCGATCGACTCTTGCAGGGTGAACGATTCCGGCGACACGAAGCCCTGAAACGCGGCGAACAGCGCGCCGGCCACGCCGCCGAAGGTGGCGCCGATGGCAAAGGCCAGCAGCTTGAAGTTGCGGGTGTTGATGCCCATCGCCCGCGCGGCGTCCTCGTCTTCGCGGATCGCCGTCCACGCGCGGCCAATGCGTGAGTTTTGCAGCCGCAGGCTGATAAACAGGATCGCCAGCAGCAGCGCGGCGAACAGGTAGTAATAGAGGTACAGGCCGGAGAAGCGCACGCCGAACCACTCATGCATGCCGGAAAACTTCAGGCCGAACAGGCTGACCGGGTCGATGCCGGAAATGCCTTTGGGGCCGTTGGTGAGGTTGACCGGGCGATCGAGATTGCGCATCAAAATACGCACGATCTCGCCGAAACCGAGCGTGACGATCGCCAGATAGTCGCCGCGCAGCCGCAGCGTCGGCGCGCCAAGCAGAATGCCGCACGCCGCCGCCAGCAGCGCCGCCAGCGGGATCAGCCACAGCATCGACAGGTGCAGCCCGTCGGGGAACCCCTGCAGCAGCAGCGGGAACTGCTGCGTCAGATGCGGTGACGACAGCAGCGCGGCCAGATAGGCACCAACGGCGTAAAAAGCGATAAAGCCCATGTCCAGCAATCCGGTCATGCCTACCACGATGTTCAGCCCGAGCGCCAGCATCAGGTACAGCAGCGCGAAGTCGACGACGCGCACCCAGTAGTTGCCGCCGGCGGCGCCCGCTACCCAGGGTGCCAGCAGCAGGGCGAGAATGAACAGCGTGAGCCCCAGCCTGGCGCGCCGAGGCGTGGCCAGGGGAAGCGTGGAAGTTAAAACGGTCATTGTGATGTCCTTATGCGCGCGTGGCGATGCGTTCGCCCAACAGCCCGGAGGGGCGGAAGACCAGCACGGCGATCAGCACCAGAAACGCGAATACGTCCTGGTAGTTGCTGCCGAAGACGCCGCCGGTCAGCTCGCCGAGATAGCCGGTCCCCAGCGATTCGAACAGTCCCAGCAGCAATCCGCCGAGCATCGCGCCGCGCAGGTTGCCGATGCCGCCGAGCACGGCGGCGGTAAAGGCTTTGATGCCGGGCAAAAAGCCCATCGAGAAACCGGCGTTGCCGTAATTGCTGGCCATCATGATGCCGGCTACCGCCGCCAGCGCGCCGCCGAGCGCAAAAGTCAGAACGATGATGCGGTCAGGACTGATGCCCATCAGGCCGGCGACCTGCGGGTTTTCCGCCGTGGCGCGCATGGCGCGGCCGAAACGGCTGTGTTCGACCAGCAGCCAGAGGCCGGCCATGACCGCCACGGCCACCGTCAGCGTGACGATCGCGGTGCCGGTGATCACCGCCGGTGCATGTTCGGCGCTGCCTGCGGTCAGGGCGATGGGCGTCATCGGCAACAGCTGCGGAAACATCAGGGGATTGCGTGACCAGATCAGCATCGCCAGGGTTTGCAGCAGCAGCGAGACGCCGATGCCGCTGATCAGCGGGGCCAGGCGCGGCGCAGTGCGCAACCGGCGATAGGCCAGACGTTCGATCGCCATCGAGGTGATGGCGCAGACGGCCATGGCGAACAGGGCCGCCAGCAGCAGCGTGGCGTAGGGCGAAAGCGCGGGAAAATGATGCTGCAACACGCCGATCGCCGACAGCGCGCTGAGCGCCCCGACCATCAGCACGTCGCCGTGCGCGAAGTTGATGATGCGCAGGATGCCGTACACCATGGTGTAGCCGAGCGCGATCAGCGCATAGATGCTGCCGAGCATCAAACCGTTGACGGTCTGCTGTACCAGCGTATCCATAGGGAGAGTCCGGAGATAATGAGTCAGGAGGCTCACAGTAGAGAATTTAAAAAAATTGTAAAATACGGAAAAATACTTTCTTATACAAAAAACGAGTGATTTTAATGTATTGATTTTTATTTATATTAAATAAACCCTTCTTCCGAATTTTCTATAAAACAATCGATATATGAAAAAAACAGAACAGTACGATGAGCCGTTGCCGATGCTGCCGAACGATCCGCCGCTGCGCGCCGTGCGGGCGTTCGAGGCCATCGCGCGCCTGGGCGGCATCAGCGCGGCGGCGAAGGAGCTGATGATTTCGCCTTCGGCGGTCAGCCATCAGCTGAAAACGCTGGAGGCATTTTTACAGATGCCGTTGACCGAAAGGCAGGGGCGCCATCTGGTGCTGCGCAGCGAGGGGCGGGAATATTACCGCTCGATCCGCTCGGCGTTTAACGTGCTGCGCCAGGCGACCGAACACGTGCGCGAGCAGTCCGCGTCGCGGCAGGTCACCATCAGCCTGATCCCGCTGTTCGGCATGGGTTGGTTCATTCCGCGGCTGCGCGGCTTTCTGCGCGAGAATCCGGATATCGATATCAATGTGGTTTACGCCAACCACCGCAATTACCTGAGCGACGCCGCCGATCTGTCGATCCGCTTCGGGGTTGGGCAGTGGAGCGGCTATCGCAGCGAAAAGCTGATGTCCGGCCAAATGGTGCCGGTGTGCAGCCGGGCATTCAGCAAACTGCACGGTCTGCTCGATACGCCGGATCAGCTGACGACGCTGCCGTTGCTGCACGACGAAGAGCGCAATACCTGGATGCAATGGTTTCAGCAGGCCGGCGTTAAACGCCCGCTGCGCAGCATCGGGCCGATGTTCGAAGACGGATTGCTGACGCTGGCGGCGGTGCAGGCGGGATTGGGGTGTGCGCTGATGCGCGAGCCGTTAATCGCCCAGTACCTTGAGAGCGGTGAGTTAATCAAAATGTTCGATCTGCCGATCGACGACGGCCGCGATTATTACCTATGCGCCCGCCTGGATAGCGAATTGTCGCAGGAGGGCGAAAACCTGCGGCAATGGCTGCGGCGTGAGGCGGTGGCTCAGAACGCCGGGGCATAATCTACAACCAACGCGTCTTTCAGCACCTGACGGCTTTGCAGTAGAGTGCCGGTTCATCTGTAGCGATAAGGTATGACGATGCTGTTTGATTTAAACCTGCAGGCGGCCGAACTGCCTGAGGCCTGGCGTTCTGCCGTGCTGGGCCGCGTCGGTGCGGCCAATATCAAAGTGCTGCGCATGGATGAGCGCAGCATAGCGGATGAAGTGCATGATTACAGCGAAGGGCTGCTGGTGATCCGCGGGCAGCTGCGGCTGCAGGTGGCGGGGGAAACGATTGTGGTACAGGCCGGCCAGCTGTATCAGGCCGCGGCCGGCGTACCGCACCGCGTGTTGCCGGGCAGCGAAGGCACGCTGGTGATTTTCGATCTGCCCGAAGATTAAGCGTCGCCCAGGGCGGTGAGCGCCACCTTTACCGCCGCCAACAGTCGCGCTTCAGTGACGCCGTCACGCGCCTGAATCGACAGGCCGTGCAGGAAGACGGCGAAAAAGTCCCCCAGGCTGTCGGCGTCGGTGCCGGCCGGCAGTTCGCCGGCTTGCACCGCCTGCCGCAGCCGTTCGACGATCTGCTGGGTGCGCTGCAAACGATGCTCAGCCAGCCAGGTTTTGAGCCCGTCGTTTTCCGCACTGACGCTGGCGGCGGAGGAGACCACCATGCAGCCCTGCGGCAGATCCGGCCGGCTGTAGAGCCGCACGGCGTCTTCCAGCAGGCGTTTGATCGCCGGGCGAATGCCGCTTTCCTGCGCGAAGGCGCGATCGGCGAAGCCGCCTTCCTCGGTTTCATAACTGGCTATCGCCTCGCGGAACAGCTGTTCTTTGGAACCGAACGCCTTGTAGATGCGCGCGGAAGCAATGCCCAATTCCGCCACCAGATCCGACATCGAGGTGCCTTCGTAACCCTGGCGCCAGAATAAGTTTCGCGCCTTCAATAGCGCCTGTTCGCGATCGAACTCGCGCGGTCTGCCTGCCATTCGCTGCTCCAATTTACCGGCCATTCAGCGACATAGGATCGCTTAAATCGGCGGGAATACCAATGTCTTTATAAATTTCGCTTGCGGTCATCGCACTTTGCTCCTATTGTTTGTCAATCGACAACCAATAGGAGTTTACGATGAAAACCCTCAAAGGTCCAAGCCTGCATCTCGCGCAGTTCAGCGATGAGAACGCGCCATTCAACAGCCTGCCCGCCATCGCCGAGTGGGCGGCGCAGACCGGCTTTAGCGCGCTGCAGATCCCGGCCTGGGATCGGCGTTTATTCGACGTGGCCACCGCCGCGGAAAGCCAAACCTACTGCGATGATTTGACCGGCATGTTGGCGGAACAGGGGTTGGTGGTCAGCGAATTGACCAGCCATATCTTCGGCCAGCTGATGGCGGTACACCCGGCTTACGATACGCTGTTTGACAGCTTTGCGCCGCCGGCGCTGCAGGGCAATCCGCAGGCGCGCGGCGAGTGGGCGCGGCAGCAAATGCTGTTGGCGGTGAAGGCGTCGGCGCGGCTCGGGCTCAGCGAGCTGGGCACCTTTTCCGGTTCGCTGGCCTGGCCCTATCTGTTCCCGTTCCCGCAGCGCCCGGAAGGACTGATCGATACCGCGTTCGACGAGCTCGCCAAACGCTGGCTGCCGGTGCTCAACGCCTGCGACGAGCAGGGCATCAACCTGTGTTATGAAATTCACCCGAGCGAGGATCTGCACGACGGCGTGACGTTCGAGATGTTCCATGAGCGCGTCGGCCATCATCCGCGCTGCCGGGTGCTGTTCGATCCGAGCCATATGGTGCTGCAGCAGCTCAACTATCTGGAGTTTATCGATATCTATAAAGAGGTTATCGGCATGTTCCACGTCAAGGACGCCGAGTTCAATCCGACCGGTCGCCAGGGCATTTACGGCGGCTATCAATCCTGGATCGATCGCGCCGGCCGCTTCCGCTCGCTGGGTGACGGCCAGGTCGATTTCAACGGCATCTTTTCACGGCTGACGCAGTATGGCTATTCGGGGTGGGCGGCGCTGGAGTGGGAATGCTGCCTGAAAAACCCGCAGGACGGCGCGCGCGAAGGCGCAGCTTTCATTCGCGATCGCATTATCCGCGTCACCGACAAAGTGTTCGACGACTTCGCCGGCGCGCCGGTCAACCCACAACAGATCAATGCCTTGCTCGGCATTCGCTGAGCCTAATCCTTCAGGGAGTCACCCCATGCAATACCTACAGAACGAGGTCCCGTTGGCGGATCTCGCGGCGGAACACGTCTATCTCCAGGTCAACGGCCGACGCATTCACTGCGTGGTGGCCGGTGAAGGGCGGCCGGTGCTGCTGATCCCCGGTTGGCCGCAAACCTGGTACACCTGGCGCCATGTGATGCAAGCACTGGCGGCGGCTGGTTTTCAGGCGATCGCCGTCGATCCGCCGGGCATCGGCGATTCTGACAAGCCCGCTGGCGGCTATGACACCGGCAGCATCGGTGCGACATTGCACGCGATGATGGCGCAATTGGGCCATGAACGTTACCGACTGGTTGGCCACGACATCGGCATGTGGATCGGATACGCCATGGCGAGCGATTTCCCGCAGGCGGTGGAGCGTCTGGTGCTGACGGAGGCGGTGATCCCCGGTCTGGCGCCGCCGCCGCCGATTTTCGTCGCACCGGAGGAGAACATTTTCCTGTGGCATTTCATGTTCAATCAGCTGGCGGATTTGCCGGAGACCCTGACCCAGGGGCGTGAGCGGGAGTATCTTGGCTATATCTTCAACCGCTGGTCCTATCGGCGCGATCGGGTGGCGGCGGAGGTGTATATCGCGGCTTACTCAGCGCCTGGCGGCCTGCGCGCCGGGTTCGACTATTACCGGGCGATCCCGGAGACCGTGCGGCAGAACCGCCTGCGCGCCGCCAGGCCCCTGACGATGCCGGTGTTGACGGTGGGGGCCGAGCACGCCACCGGCGACGCGCCGCTGACGACGCTGCGGGGCAATGCGCACGATCTGCGGGGCGAAACGGTCGCCGGCTGCGGGCATTTCATTACCGAGGAGTGTCACGAGGCGTTTATCACACTGATTACGCCGTTCTTGGCAGGAGAGCCGCATGCCGCTCGATGAACGCATTGCCGCTTTTTTGACGGCATCGGCCGATGCGCCGCCTCCCGCGTCGCTGGCGGAAATGCGCGCGGCCACGGAAACCGGTTTACGCCAGCTGCAGGGCGAGGCGGAACCGAGCGGCGGCGTCAGAGACGTTACGGTGGTCGCCGCCGATGGGTATCGGATCGCGCTGCGCGCCTATCTCCCAGCGGGGGAAAACCGCGCCGCCGCGCAGCCGGCGATGCTGTTCGCCCACGGCGGCGGTTGGTGCCTCGGTTCGCTGGCGCTGTACGATCGGCCCTGTCAGGCGCTGGCCAACGCCACCGGCCGGGTGATCCTGTCGGTCGACTACCGTCTGGCGCCGGAATACCCGTTTCCGCAGCCGCTGGAAGATGTCTATCAGGCGCTCTGCTGGGTGGCGCAACAGGCGCCGCAGTTGGGGATCGACGCGCAGCGCCTGGCGGTGGGCGGCGACAGCGCCGGGGGCAATCTGGCGGCGGCGGTCGCGCTGCTGGCGCGGGATCGCGGCGGCCCGCACATCGAGCGCCAGCTGCTGCTGTACCCGGCGCTCAGCCGCGAGATGGCGACGACCAGTTATCGCGAGTTTGCCGAGGGGCACTTTCTGACGCGCGACGCGATGGTATTTTGTTGGCAGCAGTATCTGGCCCAGCGGCGCGATCCCGGCGCCGAACCGCTGCACGCCGCCACGTTGCGCGGGTTACCGCCGGCCACCATCCTGAGCTGCGAATATGATCCGCTGCGCGATGAGGCCGAGCAGTATGCGCAGCGGCTGCGCGAGGCGGGCGTGCCGGTGCGCTGCGAACGGTTGCCGGGCATGGTGCATGCCTGCATTCACATGCTGGGGCTGACCCCGGCGGCGCGGCGGCTGTTCGAACTGGCTCGCGAGTAAAAAAAAGCCCCGCACAGCGGGGCTTTTGGCCATTCATCCGACACGCGGTTAACGGCCGGCGACGGTGACGAAGCGGGTTTCCAGGTAGGACTCGATCGCTTCGCTGCCGCCTTCGGTGCCGTGACCGGAGTCTTTCACGCCGCCAAACGGCGTTTCCGGCAGGCCGAAACCGATGTGGTTGATGCTCAGCATGCCGCTCTCCACGTCGCGCCCCAGCGCATTGACGGTGGCGATGTTGCGGCTGTAAGCGTAGGCGGCCAGCCCGTACGGCAGGCGGTTGGCTTCGGCGATCGCCTCGTCATAGGTGGCGAACGGGCGCAGCAGGGCGACCGGGCCAAATGGTTCTTCCGACATGGCGCGGGCGCTCAGCGGTACGTCGCGCAGCACCGTCGGCTCGAAGAAGTTGCCTTTGCCCGCCACGCGCTTGCCGCCGGTGCAGGCTTTTGCCCCGTGGGCGACGGCATCCTGCACCAGCGCCTCGATATTGTCGACGCTGCGGCCCAGCACCATCGGCCCCATGGTCACGCCGTCTTCCAGCCCGTTGCCGAGTTTGAGCTCACGCACGGCGGCGGTGAATTTCTCCACGAAGGCTTCATAAACGCCTTGCTGGATCAGGAAGCGGGTCGGGGCGATACAGACCTGGCCGGCGTTGCGGAACTTGGACTGCGCCAGCTCTTTGGCCGCCGCGTCGAGATCGGCGTCGTCGAAGATCAGCACCGGGGCATGGCCGCCCAGCTCCATGGTGGCCTTTTTCATATGCTGGCCGGCTAGCGCCGCCAGATGCTTGCCCACGCGGGTAGAGCCGGTGAAGGAGATCTTGCGAATGGTCGGATGTGGGATCAGGTATTCCGAGATTTCCGCCGGGGTGCCGTACACCAGCGCGATCACCCCGGCCGGGATCCCAGCGTCGGCGAAGGCTTTGATCAGCTCAGCCGGCGAGGCCGGCGTTTCTTCCGGGCCTTTGACGATGATGGAACACCCCGCGGCCAGCGCGGCGGACAGCTTGCGCACGATCTGGTTGATCGGGAAGTTCCACGGTGTGAAGGCGGCCACCGGGCCGACCGGCAGTTTGAGGGTTTGCTGCTGCACGTCGCGGGCGCGGGACGGAATGATCTGCCCGTAGGTGCGGGTGGCTTCGCCGGCGAACCAGTCGATGACGTCGGCGGCGTTGAGAATTTCGACTTTGGCCTGTGCCACCGGTTTGCCCTGTTCCTGCGTCATGACGGCGGCGATGGCGTTGGCGCGTTCGCGCAGCAGCGCCGCCGCTTTGCGCATCAGGTTGGCGCGCTGGTGCGCAGCGGTGTCGCGCCAGACGCTAAATCCGCGCTCGGTGGCGGCCAGCGCCAGATCGAGATCCTCTGCGGCGGCGTGCGCCACCTGACCGATTACTTCGTCGGTGGCGGGGTTGGTGACCGGCAAGGTTTTCCCGGCCAGTGCGTTGCGCCATTGTCCATCGATATACAGTTGAGTATCCGGATACATTGTTGCCTCTTGTTTGCGGAGTGTCAGGGGCCGATGAGCTTCGCGATGCGGCTCGCCTGAAAGGGACAGGGACCTTAACCCTACGCCGAATGGCGGCGATCGTCCAGGCGAGGGGCACGAAAGCGCCAGGGCGGCTACTCAACCGGCGATGTTTTGGCTATGCTGAGCAGATTGTCAGCACGGACGAGGAGGTCGGGTGCAAGGGGTACCACAACAGTTTCCGTTCGAGAAGGATTGCGCGCAGTTCCGGCATTTGTCGCATCTGCCGGGCGTCGAACTTTATCAGGCGCATATCGAACGCTATGCCTTCGAGCCGCATACCCACGACGCCTTCGCCATCGGCACCGTAGACACCGGGGCGGAGCGTTTCCGCTATCGCGGCGCGCAGCACCTGGCGGCGCCGGGCGCGCTGGTGCTGATGAACCCCGACGAGCTGCATACCGGCGAAGCCGAAACGCCGGGCGGCTGGTGTTACCGCATGCTCTATCTGGCGCCCGAGGCGCTGGAGCAGCTGTCCGGCGATCGGAGCCAGTGGTTCACCGATGCGGTGCGCCACGATCCGCGGGCGGCGCAGCGCCTGTCCGCCATTCTCGCCACGCTGTGGCAAACCGACGATTCGCTCACGCTCGACGGCCTGCTGTTGGAGGCGGTCGAGCTGTTGCACCCGCACATCCGCACCGGGCAGCGGGAAAAAGCCGAGGCGGTGCACCGTTTTGAGGTGGTGAAATGCTACCTGCACGACAACTTCGCCGAGGCGGTGACCCTCAATCAGCTGGCCGAGCTGGTGTCGCTCAGCCCATACCATTTCCTGCGCAAGTTCAAGGCCGAATACCACGTCTCGCCGCAGCAGATGCTGATGGCGATCCGGCTGTCACAGGCCAAACGCATGCTGGAGCGCGGCATGCCCGCCGCACAGGTGGCGGCGGCGGCGGGGTTGACCGATCAGGCGCACCTGACGCGCGCTTTCGCCAACCGTTACGGCGTCACGCCAGTGCGTTTCCAGAAACAGGTGAAATTGGGCTAAAACAGCAACCTGCTACAATAATTCCTTCCCGCGTTTTCGCTACTCTGCCGCTGTCTCGTCGGGCGGGTTGGCCGCACCGGCCGTTTGTCGGAGTCGTTATGTTCATTGGCGTTGTGTTTGCCCTGGCCGCCGGGCTGATGTGGGGATTGATCTTCGTCGGCCCGCTGCTGGTGCCGGATTATCCCGCCGCACTGCAGTCCACCGGGCGCTATCTGGCCTTCGGGCTGATCACCTTGCCGCTGGCCTGGCTCGATCGCCGCCGCCTGCACAAGCTGCGGCGCCAGGATTGGCTGGAGGCGCTCAAGCTGACGGCCATCGGTAACCTGCTGTACTACCTGTGCCTGGCCAGCGCCATTCAGCGTACCGGCGCACCGGTATCGACCATGATCATCGGCACCTTGCCGGTGGTGATCGCCCTCTGCGCCAATCTGTTTTACGGTCGGCACGACGGGCGGCTGGCCTGGGGCAAGCTGGCGCCGGCGCTGTTGCTGATCGTCTGCGGGTTAGCGTGCGTGAACGTCGCCGAGCTGCGCGGCAATGCGCTGCCGGTCGATGGCTGGCGCTATCTCAGTGGCCTCGGGTTGGCATTGTTGGCGGTGGTGTGCTGGACCTGGTTCCCGCTACGCAACTCGCGCTGGCTGCGGGAGAACCCGACGCAGCGGCCGGCCACCTGGGCCACGGCGCAGGGGCTGGTGACGCTGCCGCTGGCGCTGCTGGGCTATCTGGCGGTCTGCGGCCAATTGGCGCTGAGCGAACCGGCGTTCGCCTTGCCGTTCGGCCCGCGCCCTGAGGTATTTATCCCGCTGATGCTGATCATCGGCGTGTTCTGCTCCTGGCTGGGGGCACTGTGTTGGAACGAAGCCAGCCAGCGCCTGCCGACGGTGTTGGTGGGGCCGCTCATCGTGTTCGAAATTCTGGCGGGGTTGGCCTATACCTTTCTGCTGCGCCAGGCCTGGCCGCCGCTGCTGACGCTGGCCGGCATCGTCTGCCTGATCGCCGGCGTGGTGTACGCCATGCGCATCAAGCCGCAGCCGGTGGTGGTGGCGTTGGAGGACAAGCCGGGGTGACGCCCGCCGCGAAGGCGGGCGCGAGGGTTAACGCTTGCTGTGGTGAATGATCTCTTCGGCCACGTTGCGTGGCGCTTCGGCGTAGTGGCTGAATTCCATGGTATAGGTGGCGCGGCCCTGCGACATCGAGCGCAGGGTCGTCGAGTAGCCGAACATCTCGGACAGCGGCACCTTGGCGCGAATTTCCTTGCCGCCGCCGCCCGGTATCTCTTCCATACCCTGCACCAGACCGCGGCGTGAGGAGAGGTCGCCCATCACGTTGCCGGCGTAATCCTCCGGTGTTTCCACCTCCACCGACATGATCGGCTCAAGGATCACCGGATCCGCCAGGCGGCAGGCTTCCTTGAAGCCGAAGATCGCCGCCATGCGGAACGCCTGTTCCGACGAGTCGACATCATGGTAAGAACCGAAGGTCAGGTGCACCTTGACGTCTACCACCTGATAACCGGCCAGTACGCCGTTGTTCAGCGCCTCGAGCACGCCTTTTTTCACCGCCGGGATAAACTCGCCCGGAATGACGCCGCCCTTGATCTCATCGAAGAACTCGAAGCCTTTGCCGGGTTCGTTCGGTTCGACGGTCAGCACCACGTGGCCGTATTGCCCTTTACCGCCGGACTGGCGCACGAATTTGCCTTCCACGTCGGCCACCCGCTTGCGGATGGTTTCGCGGTACGACACCTGCGGCTTGCCGGTGGTGGTCTCCACACCGAACTCGCGGCGCATGCGATCGACGATGATCTCCAGGTGCAGCTCGCCCATGCCGTAGATGATGGTCTGGCCGGATTCTTCATCGGTGCGTACCCGGAACGACGGATCTTCCGAAGAGAGGCGCTGCAGCGCGATGCCCATTTTCTCCTGGTCGCCCTTGGTCTTCGGCTCGATCGCCTGGGCGATCACCGGCTCGGGGAAGGTCATGCGTTCCAGCGTGATGATGGCGCCGGGGTCGCACAGCGTATCGCCCGTGGTGACGTCCTTCAGGCCGACGCAGGCGGCGATGTCGCCGGCGTGCAGCTCGTCGATGTCCTTACGATCGTTGGCGTGCATCTGCACGATGCGGCCGATGCGCTCCTTTTTGCCCTTGATCGGGTTGTAAACGCTGCTGCCTTTGGCCAGCACCCCGGAGTAGACGCGCACGAAGGTCAGCTGGCCGACGAAGGGGTCGGTCATCAGCTTGAACGCCAGCGCCGAGAATTTTTCGTTGTCGTCGGCTTTGCGGGTGATGATTTCATCGTGTTCGCCGTGGCCCTCCATCGGCGGCACGTCGAGCGGCGAGGGCATCAGTTCGATCACCGCATCCAGCATGCGCTGCACTCCTTTGTTGCGGAACGCCGAGCCGCACAGCATCGGCTGGATTTCGCCGGCGACGGTGCGCACCCGCAGCCCGTGGACGATCTCCTCTTCGCTCAGCGGCACCTGGTTGAGGTATTTCTCCATCAGCTCTTCCGAGGCTTCGGCGGCGGCCTCAATCATGTTTTCGCGCCACTCCTGCGCCGAATCGCGCAGCTCGGCCGGGATCTCTTCGAAGCTGAAGCTCATGCCCTGCGAGGCCTCGTCCCACAGGATGGCCTTCATCCGCACCAGGTCCACCACGCCGCTGAAGTGATCTTCGGCACCGATCGGAATAACGATCGGCACCGGATTGGCTTTTAGGCGCTCGATCATCATTTTGCGCACGCGGAAAAAGTCCGCGCCGATGCGGTCCATCTTGTTGACGAATGCCAGCCGCGGCACCTTGTATTTATTGGCCTGGCGCCAGACGGTTTCCGACTGCGGCTGCACGCCGCCCACCGAGTCATAGACCATCACGGCGCCGTCCAGCACGCGCATCGAACGCTCCACTTCAATGGTGAAATCGACGTGCCCGGGGGTGTCGATGATATTGATGCGGTGCTGCGGATAATTATGCTGCATGCCGTTCCAAAAGCAGGTGGTGGCCGCCGAGGTGATGGTGATGCCGCGCTCCTGTTCCTGCGCCATCCAGTCCATGGTCGCCGCGCCGTCATGCACTTCGCCCAGCTTGTGGCTGACCCCGGTGTAAAACAGAATCCGCTCGGTGGTGGTGGTCTTGCCGGCATCGATATGCGCGGAGATGCCGATATTGCGGTAACGTTCGATAGGGGTGGTGCGAGCCATAATCAACCTTTCTTAGCCGCGTGAAGGAGAGCGGCTTAAACAGCATGGATAATGGTGATAATCCTCATAGGGTTATCTGCCGGATCGCAGAGCCTCGCTCTGGTCACAAACTAATCGTAGTTGAAGGCGTTGGTTTTTATAAGCGATGGCTGTGATAGATGAAAGTTTGCGCGCAGGGGAGAAAAGGGTGAAAAAAAAGGCCCGTAACGGGCCTATTGTCGAGCGGCGCCTTCGCCGCTTATTTGCGTCCCAGCAAGAAGCCGAAAACGATGCCGACCGCTGCCGCAACGGCCACGCCGGCCAGCGGGTTGGCTTCCACCTGGGTTCTTACGCTGTCCGCTGCGTCTCGGGCGGCATAGCTGGCCTGGGAGGCGTATTTGCGCGCCGCGCCGCGCACCTGATGCTCAGGCGAATCGACGGCTTTGCCGAACGCTTCTTCTACCGCGCCTGCGGCTTCATTGGTTTTGTCTTCCGCTTTACCAAACATGCTGCTCTCCTGTTCCTTGTGGGTTAACGAACCCTAAGCCTAGCAGGTGAACGGTAATTTTTGCAGCATTCTGTGCGTTATAAGAGCAATCCGAGCAGAGAAACGTCTTGCCGGGTGCACGGTGACGGCTTCACCCGCGCGGCTTTTTGTGTTCTATTGGCTAGCGGTTTAACCGGGTATCGTTAACCTTTGACCGATTCGTTGAGTTGAAAGGACTCCCCATGTCAGTACTGCGTATTCTGGCGCTGCTCGCCGCAACCGTCGCCGCGTTGCCCGCCCAGGCCAAGCCTGTGCTCCACGGCGCGGTGGCCGAGAACGGCATTCGTTGGCAATCTTGTCTCAACAGCGGTTTTCAGCGCTGGTTCGATGAGCCGCCGCCGGCGGGGCTGCGCTGCGGTTACCTTGAGGCGCCGCTGGCCTACGCCACGCCGCCCGCTCATGCGGCGCAGGCGGGCGAACAGACCGTGCGTTTGGCACTGACCCTGCTGCCCGCCACCGGGCCGAAAAAGGGCAGCGTGGTGATGATCAGCGGCGGGCCGGGCCTGCCGGGCATCAATCCTTATTTGGGCAACGACGCCCACGTCGCCAGACTGCGAAAATCCTACGACATCATCGGTTACGATCCGCGCGGCGTCGGTCAGTCGACGCCGAAAATTTCTTGTCAGCTGGCCGAAGGCGACGAAACCCCGACGCCGGACGATAACGACGTGGCCGGCGCGGAGAATCAGACGCGCACCCTGATTGCCGCCTGCATCAAACAGACCGGCGCGGACGTGCTGCAACATATCGGCACCGACGAAGCGGTCAACGATCTGAACGCGATCCGCCACGCGCTGGGCGAACCGGGGCTGACGGCGGTGGCGTACTCTTACGGCACCAAGGTGGCGGCGCTGTATGCCGAGCGTTTTCCGAAGAAGACGCGCGCGCTGGTGCTCGACGGGGTGGTGGATCTGGCAGAGGACGATTTCACCCAGCGCATGAATCAGGAGCGAGGCTTTCAGCAAAGCTTCCTGCGCTTCGCTGCCTACTGCGGCAAAACCGACAGCTGCCAGCTGGGCGGCGGCGCCAATCAGGCGCTGCAGCGCTATCACGCTTTGCTGCGCAAGCTGCATGAGCAGCCGTTCGTTACCGCGGCGGGCTATGAGATCTCCGCCGACGACGTGCTGACGGTCACGCGTTCGCTGCTGCTGTGGCCGGAGCGCTGGCATGAGCTGGCGACCGTGCTGCGCCAGCTCGATGCCGGCATCGCCGGGCAACAGGTTTCCGATCTGATCGACGAAAGCTATTCGCCGGATGCCGATGACGCCCTGAACGTCATCACCTGCGCCGACGTCGCCAACCCGACGGCCGATCCGCAGCTGTTGCGCCGGCAGCGGCAGGAGATCAATACCGCCGCTTTGTATGCCCACTATCTGCCGCTGCACGAATACCCGCTGGAAATGTGCGATCTGTGGCCGTACCGCGGCAAAGATCGGCCGCACACGCCGGTGGCGTCCGCCGCGTTGCCGCCGCTGCTGTTCGTCGCGCAGCGCTACGATCCGACCACGCCGTACCGCAACGCGCAGGTGATGGCCGCCGCCTTTAAAAGCCCGCTGATCACCCGCGAACGCGACGGGCATACGCTGGCGCTGAACGGCATCGACAGCTGCGTTGACGAAAGCGTGGTGGATTATCTGCTGGCGCCGAAAAAGCCGCGCCACGACAGGATTTGCCGTTGAGGAGGCCGGGCTTCCGCCCGGCCTGACCGGTAAGTAAGTCGCCCCGTGTTTTAGAATTTCACCTCTTCCGCCAACGCCAGCGTCACGAATGGGCCCGACAGGGTCTGGTTATGGTGGCGGATAATGGCTTCGGCGCTGAGCGCCTCCGTGTCCGAACAGCTATGAGCGTCGGCGGCCAGCACTATGTCAAATCCCAATTCCGCGCCGCGACGACACGCGGTGTCCACGCAGTATTGCGTTTTCATTCCCGAAATCACCAGCCGGCCGATGCCGGCGTGCTTTAGCCGTTCCGCCAGGCCAGTCTGGTAAAAACAGCTGGGGTGGGTTTTATCGATGAACCAGTCGGCACCCGCGGCGGTTTCCAGGCTGGGGTGAACCTGCCATAGCGGGCTGTTTGCGGCGATGGGGGAACCTGCCGGCCCCGTATGGCGGATAAACACCACGGTTGCATTTGCCAAGCGCGCGGTGCGTATTAACGCATTGGTCTTCGCCAGAAGTGTTTCGGCGGCGAACGGCGGATCGTTCGGCGAGGCAAACAGGCCGACCTGCATGTCGATAAGCAGCAGGGCGCTGCGCGGGGCGGGGAGGGTTGTCATTGGGATTCTCCGTCATGAAATTGCCGGCAAGTACGGAGAAACAAAACCCCGTCCATGGCTGGCGGGGCTTAGGGATACATCGTTAGCTGATGCGCACCCGTGCAGCCCGCCATTGTGTGGCGGTTGCGGTGGTGGTAGCGAGGACGTGCACGAAGTGTTTCATCGCGTTGATAATGCGCGGTGGTGAGGGGGACGTCAAGAGGCTCCCCCCCAATGTCAGCCGGCGAAAATATGCGCCTGGCCCATCACGTTGAGATTGACCTGAGCGCCGGGCTGCAGGCCTTCGCGGCTGACGGTTTTGATCTCGATTTGCGCGCCGCCGGCGGCCATTTGCAGGTTGAGCGTAGAGACGAAGCCGGCGAAATCGATGCTGGTGATCACCGCCTGGCCGCGCTGCGCCGGATCGGACAAACCAATTTGAATCTGCTCCGGGCGCAGCATAATACGCGCCGGGCCGCTGCGTTGCCGATCGTCGACGGCGATGCGCCCCAATGCGCAGTCGGCCCAGCCGTGCGCCAGTTCGGCGGTCAACACCAGCGTTTCGCCAAGGAAGCTGGCGGTCGGCTCATCGACCGGCCGCAGATAGAGATCTTGCGGCGCGCCCACTTGCGCCAGCCGGCCGCTGCGCATCACCGCCACCTGATCGGCGAACGACAGCGCTTCGCTCTGATCGTGGGTGACCAGAATCGACGCCACCTTGGCCTCCGTCAACAGTTCGGCGACCGCTTTGCGGGTGGCGGCGCGCAGGCCGGTATCCAGCGCCGAGAAGGGTTCGTCCAGCAGCATCAACCGGGGTTGCTGCGACAGGGCGCGCGCCAGCGCCACCCGCTGTTGCTGCCCGCCTGACAGCTCGTGCGGCCACAGCGCGGCCAGACGGCGATCCAGCGCCACCATCTCCATCAGCACCTCGATGCGCCGCTGTTTCTCACGCTTGCTGCCTGTAAGGCCAAAACCGATGTTGCCGGCGACGGTAAAGTGCGGGAACAGCGCGCCATCCTGCGGGACGAAGCCGATGCCGCGCAGATGCGCCGGCACCCAGCCGCCACTGTTACCCATGGCTTGCCCCTGCAGCAGGATCTGGCCGCCGTCGGGGATTTCAAAGCCGGCGATGATGCGCAGCAGGGTGGTTTTGCCGGAGCCGGAAGGGCCGACGATCGCCGTGCGGCTGCCGGCGGCAACCTGCAGGTCGATGTGTTCCAGCACCCTTATGGCGTTATAAGATTTTTCGATACCGTGCAGTTCGAGCGTGCTCATAGTCCCGCCGTGCGTTTAGATTGAGAATAAAGAAGCCAGGTGAGCGGCAATGACAGCGCCACCATAATCAGCGCATAAGGCGCGGCGGCGACGTAGTCTATCTCGCTGGTCAACGCCCAAAATCCGGTGGCCAGCGTGCGGGTGCCGTTCGGCGCCAGCAACAGCGTGGCGGTCAGCTCATTGGCGATCGCCAGGAACACCAGCGCGGCGCCCGCCGCGGCACCCGGCGCCGCCAGCCGCAAGGTGGTGCTCCACAGCGCCTGCGCCGGCGATTTGCCGAGGCTGCGCGCCACGTTTTCCAATTCCACCGGCGCCTGCGCGATGCCGGCGCGCAGATTGATCAGCGCCCGCGGCATAAACATCAGCAGATACGCCAGCAGCAGGGTGATTTCGGTTTGGTAAATCGGCCGGAAGCTGTGAATGGTGATGGTTACCAGCGCCAGTGCCACCACGATGCCGGGCAGCGAGCTGGTCACGTAGTTACAGCCCTCCAGCACGCGGTACAGCCGGGCCGGATAGCGCACCGACAGCCAGGCCATCGGAATGGCGCACAGCGTGATCAGCAGCGCGCCGGCGGCGGACAGCGACAGCGTTTGCCACAGCGCAGGCCACAGTTCGGCGTTGCGCCACGCCTCCAATCCCCCCAGCCACAGCCAGCGGGCCAGGGTGATGAAAGGCACGCCCAGCGCCAGCGCGGTCAGCGAAATCGGCAGCAGCAGCGCCAGCGCGGCGAGCGGTAGTGAAAGGTGACGCGGCGTTTGGCTGCGGGCGCTGCCGGAACCGACGCGGGCATAGCGCGCGCGGCCGCGGCTGAGAGCCTCAAGCAGCAGTAACCCGAGGCAGCACAGCACCAATACGCCGGCCAGCATGTTGGCCGCCGGGCCGTTGAAGGTCGACTGGAACTGATCGAAGATCGCGGTGGTGAAGGTATCGAAACGGATCATGGCGTACAGGCCATACTCCGCCAGCAGGTGCAATGCGATCAGCAGGGAACCGCCCCAGACCGCCAGCTTCAGCTGCGGCAGCACCACGCGGAAAAACACCGCCGGTGGCCGGGAACCGAGCGAAGTAGCGACGTCTTCGATGCCGGGATCCAGACGGCGCAGCACGGCGGCGGCCGGCAGGTAAATGAACGGGAAATAGGCGAGCACCGAGATGAAGACGCCGGCGCTCAGGCCGTGCATCGACGGCACCAGGCTGATCCAGGCATAGCTTTGCACAAAGGCCGGCACCGCCAGCGGCGCGGTGGCCAATACCGCCCAGAGACGGCGGCCCGGCAGCGTGGTGCGTTCGGTCAACCAGGCCAGGGCCACGCCCAGCACGGCGCAGATCGGCAGCGTCAGCACCACCAACAGCAGGGTGTTCAACAGCAGTTCCGCCACGCGCGGGCGGAAAACCAGAGCGTTGACCGTTTGCCAGCCGGTTTCAAACGCCACGCCGATAACGAATCCCAGCGGTAACAGCGCCAGCAGCGACAGCAGCACGGCGCTGGCCACCACGATCGCCCCCGGCCGCGGGTGACGGGGAAGAACAGAATAACGCCGCGCGGTCTGCGCGGCGTGGGTACTCAGGTTTGACATAACGATCAACAACTCTCGGTTTGCCGCGGGCCTTACAGCAGGCCGGCTTCGGTCATCAGTTCGACCACCTTTTTACTGTTCAGCTGCGCGGCGTCTACCTTCGGCGCGTCCAGATCTTTCAGCGGCACCAGTTTCGGGTTGGAGGCCGCGCCGACGCCGACGGCGTATTCGAAGGCATTGTTGGTGCGCAGGATCTCCTGGCCCTGTTTGCCGGTGATCCACTTGATGAACGCCTGCGCCTGCTGCTGATGCTTGCTGGAAGCCAGCACGCCGCCGCCGGAGATGCTGACGAACGCGCCCGGATCCTGATGTTTGAAGTAATACAGCTTGATGTTGTTGCTGTTTTCGCCGGTTTTAGCGCCGTCCACGAACGGGTAGTAGTGATAGATCACGCCGCTGTCGACCTGGCCGGCATTGACCGCTTTCATCACCGTGCTGTTGCCCTTATAGGCGGTGAAGTTGGTTTTCATCGCTTTCAGCCATTCCAGCGTCGCTTTCTCGCCTTTCAACGCCAGCAGCGCGCTGACGATAGCCTGGAAATCCGCGCCCGACGGCGAGGCGGCCCAGCGGCCTTTCCATTCCGGCTTGGCCAGATCCAGCAGCGACTTCGGCAGCTGCGCGTCGGTCAGTTTGGCCGGGTTGTAGACGAACACGGTAGAGCGGGCGGCGATGCCGGTCCAGCGGCCGTGGCTAGGGCGATACTGCGGTTCCACCTGGGCTAGCGTCGCGGCATCCAACGGGGCGAACAGCTTGGCGTTATCCACCAACACCATCGCCGGGGAGTTTTCCGTCAGGAACACGTCGGCAGGCGAAGCGCTGCCTTCCTGCACCAGCTGATTACCCAATTCGCTGTCGCCGCCGTTGCGCAGCGTGACCTTGATGCCGGTATCTTTGGTAAACCCATCGACCCAGGATTTCACCAGGTTTTCATGTTGGGCGTTGTAAATGACGATGCCCTGGTCGGCGGAGGCCGCCTGAGCGCCGAAGGCCAGCATCATCGAGAAGGCGAGCAGGGCGACGGGGCCGAGAGATGAAATACGCAGCTTCATGCAGTTATCCTTTTTAGCGTTCGAATGAGGAAAACGAATATCGCCTGGCAAGCGCAAGCAGGCCGATTTTAGCCAAGAACATCAATAATGATAGTGAAAACGATTCGTATTAAATTATTTTTGACGATCGCTCACAAAGTGAATTGCCCTAAGGATAAGTTAAGTTTCGGCTGGAATAATCTGTATTGATTGCCTGAATAGAATTGGGACGTGTTATCTCACAGTGAGCGGCCAACCTGCCATCGCAGGCGGCCGCCCGTCAGGCTTGCTTCTTGTCACGCCGGCACGAACTCACCGTTGCCGACGCCGAAGAATTGCCCGTTGATGCTGCCCGCGTACTGCGGCGGATGAACCAAAGAGGCCAGCACCCGACCATTCTCCAGCAGCGTCAGGACGATCGAACCGGGGTTGATGGCCAATTGCAGGGTTAACGGCACGCCGATCAGATTTTCGGCATCGGGCACGGTGCCTTGTAGATAGATCGTCGGGATGTTGATGTTACCGCCTGAGCCAGTGCCGGTGGCCTGGCCGATAAAACGCACCGATGTACCGCTTGATGGGGCATTGGGACCAATATTGGCGAGCTGTGCGGAAATTTGCACGGTCTCCGCATGTGGCGCGCAGCCACAGCCGCATCCACAGCCCTGGAAGCTGAAGTAGCCGCAGATATTTTGTTGGCACCCGCATCCACACAAGGATTGCGGATGCACTTGCTGGTTGAACGCCGGTTTCAATTGCGGATGTTGGTTGAGCAGCGCCTGTCGGCTCTGCACTTCCGCGCTATAGGCGTCACGTGATTGTTTATTCAATGTGTTAGCCTGTTCAGGCGTAATATCTTGCAATGAAGGCATAGGTAAACTCCTGTGATTTTTGCTGAGTCAGTCTGAAGTGCATATCACGCTGAATCCGGTTAGCCACCAGACAGGTAATTGCATCTGAATGGAAATAGTCATTGCCCTCGAAAGAAAAACGGTATGGCAAGCAGACCGTTGCATCTTATCCTCACGGCAAGCGTTTATATTTCCGGTTTGCTCTTTCGGTAATTATTTTTGATTCAATCATTCGCCAGTTATTGATTTTACAACCGGCAGTAGCTTCATGTATATCTCGAAGCCATTTAAAGGTAGTTAGGTGTCATGGAGATATCAAGTGAGGTTTTTAATGTTATTTTTAAATTGAAATGCTACTGATTTACCTTGTCCATTATTTTACTGTTAATCTTTTTCTGCAACCAATTAATTAATATGAGTTAATTGATTATTATATTTCATCCTGTTGATTTTTATTGAATTATTTTTTATGTATTATTTTTTAAATATTGTCAGTGTATTCATGGAGGTGACAGTTAAGTGTGGATTTACATTTGACTTACATCAGTTCCTTGTCAACGCTGTAATGGCAATTAAGCAGTTGCAATGTTGACGTCTTGTTATCGATTGGCGTTCTTTTTCTTCAGTCTTTTCATATCGTTCTTCAGCGTCTCGTTCAGGTATTAATAACTCGGACTGTCAACGCGAATGACGAGCCATATTCAGTAAAAATCGTGAGAGAGGTGCCTATGTCTAATGGACCGTTTTATACCAATCCTATCGTGGTCATCGATGTAGCTAATGATTGCGTGCATGTGGAAATGGCGATCGATGGAGGATTATACGAAAACGTGTTTCCGCTGTCGGTAGCGGCTAATGAACCCTATCCGAAATTGCTGGTGAATCTGGCGATCCAGGCGCAGGCGAGCGGCAAATCCTTAATGGTATGGGGAGAACCCGGCCCAGAGCCGGTTAAAGGCCTGCCGCTGTTTGGTATCACGACCGTGAATATCAAGTAGAGGACGGCAACGCACATTGGGTTTGAAAGCGAAAAGCGCGGTGAGGGATATTCCTTTGATAATGAAAGAAATTCAACACCGCTTTTGGTTATGACTCATAGCGATTAATGATTTAATTTATTCCACTGCCACATTGCATATTGAACGCGATAAAACACTTAACAGGGATATCGACGTGAAATATTCATTTAATGGCAAGAATTTGGCTGGTTTAATCCTCCTGGCTTTTAACGCGACGGTCGCACAGGCGGCCGATGTGCCGGCGGGCGCTAAACTGGCGGCGGTGCAAGAACTGGTGCGCGCCAACGGGTATGAACCGGCGACGCTGGATCCGAATCTGGCCGAGAGCAATGTGGAGTTCTACATCTTCAACGATCTGTTCGAAGGCCTGCTGCGCGTCGGGAAAGACGGCGAAGCGATCCCGGCGCTGGCGCAGAAATGGGAGCATCAGGGCAACGTCTGGACCTTCCATCTGCGGCCGCAGGCCAAATGGTCGAACGGCGATCCGGTGACCGCCGACGATTTCGTCTACAGCTGGCGGCGCCTCACCGATCCGAAAACCGCGTCGCCGTACGGCAGCTATCTGGCTTCGGCCTACGTGCTGAATGCCGCGGCGATCAACGCCGGCAGCAAGCCGCCGAGCGCGCTGGGCGTCAAGGCGCTGGACGCGCACACCCTGCAGGTGACGCTGTCGGAGCCTAACTCCTACCTGCTCAAGCAGCTGGTGCATTTCCCGGTCTTGCCGGTTAACCGTAAGGTGGTGGAGCAGTACGGCAAGAACTGGACTCAACCGGCGCATTTTGTCGGCAACGGTGCATTCCGCCTCAGCCAGTGGGTGGTGAACGAAAAGGTGGTGGTGGAGCGTAACCCGCAGTATTGGGACAACGCCAACACCGTGCTCAACAAGGTGACGTTTTTGCCGATACAGGGCTTCCCGGAAGTGGCGCGTTTTCGCGCCGGCGAGGTTGAGTTGGGGTATACCACGCCGCCGGAGCTGTATCAGCAGCTGAAAAAAACGCTCGGCGAGCAGCAGCTGGTGACCTATCCGCTGCTCTCTACCAGCTATTTCGCCTTCAACAACCGCCAGGCGCCGTTTAACGACCTGCGGGTGCGTCAGGCGCTGAATCTGGCGCTGGACAAAGAGATTATCGCCGGCAAGGTGCTGGGATATGGCCAACAGCCGGCCTGGACCTTTACCCCAACCGGCGCGGGAGGCTATAGCCTGCAGCCCGGCGCCGCAGCCGGCTGGACGCCGGAACAGCGGCACGCCCAGGCGAAACAACTGCTGGCGCAGGCCGGTTTCAACGCCGAAAATCCGCTGCGCTTTACCGTGCTGTACAGCAACGACGCCACCATCAAGAAGATCGTCATCGCCGCCGCCGCCATGTGGAAAAAGAACCTTGGGGTAGAGGCCAGCTTGCAAAGCCAGGAGCGTAAAGTGACGCTGGATAATATCAACCGCGGGCAGTATGGCGTGGCCTTTACCCGCTGGCTGGCGGATTACAACGATCCGTCTACTTTCCTGAACGTGTTCCGTTCCGACAGCAGCGAGAACAGCGCCAAATACCGTAACCCGGACTATGACCGCATTCTGCACCAGGCGACGGCGGCGCAGACGCCACAGCAGGTGCAGCAATATTTCCAGCAGGCCGAGGCGGTGCTGGCCGCCGATACGCCGGTGGCGCCGGTGTACTACGAGGCCAACGCCACGCTGGTCAAACCCTACGTGAAGGGGATCGATTTTACCCGTCAGGGCGCGCTATACGATAAAAATGTCTATATTCTTGAGCACTGAGAAATAAAAAAGCGGCTGATTTATATCAGCCGCTTTTATAGATTCGTGTTTAATAACATTATCCTAAATACTCCATAAACGACGGGCAATCTTTTCTTCCCGCTGAAGAAAACACCGCCTATACTGCGCCGGTAGTTTATATGCAGTATCTCGTTTGGCGAGGCTCCTATACAAACACAGGTTACTGATCTGACGACATCGAGAGATGCCCAAGGTTAAGACAGGCTTTATCGGATTAAGGTTCAGCCCAAAGTAACTTCCGAGCAACAATTCGGATACGTTGTATAGTGCTAAAACCTGGACGCGGAGATAGGCAGTCTGCACTCCCTCTGTGGTTACGCCCCTATGCGATTCGCTGTTGAAGTTCAAAACAGAAATAGGGACTGACAATGATCAAGTCACATCAACATTATTCTTCTCCGGCGCTGAGCGCGACTGAAACTCTCGACGAGACATCGGTCGCCGGCTATATGAACGCCGATTTTATTACTGTTCCCGCGACGATGACGGTCAATCATGCCCGGGAATATTTACTTTCACAGCTTAAAACGGACGAAATTCCCACCCGGGTATTTATTACCGCGGACGATTATCATCTGCGCGGCACGCTGTCGGTGAAAAAACTGCTGCAGTGCGACGAGCAGGATAAAGCGGTCGGCGTGATGATGGATCACAGCTATTTCCAGGTTTCACCCGACGACGATCGCAACGACGTGGCGCATCTGCTCGGCAAGGGCGGCCTGGACGTGGTGCCGGTCGTGGCGAACAACACGCTGGTCGGCGTACTGGGTGAGCGCGAGATTGCCCGGCTGGTCGAGGATGAAAATACCGAAGACGCGCAGCGCCAGGGCGCGAGCCTGCCGCTGGACAAGCCTTATCTGGAGACCAGCCCGTGGGCGCTGTGGCGTAAACGTTCGGTGTGGCTGCTGATGCTGTTCGTCGCCGAAGCCTATACCGGCAACGTGCTGAAGGCATTCGAAGAACAGCTCGAAGCGGCGATTGCGCTGGCGTTCTTCATCCCGCTGCTGATCGGCACCGGCGGCAACAGCGGCACCCAGATCACCTCGACGCTGGTGCGTGCCATGGCGCTGGGCGAGGTCAGCCTGCGCAATCTGGGCGCGGTGATCCGCAAAGAGGTCACGACCTCGCTGCTGATCGCCGTCACCATTGGCCTGGCGGCCTGGGTGCGCGCCTGGATCATGGGTGTCGGCATGGAGGTGACGTTGGTGGTCAGCCTGTCGCTGGTGGCGATCACCGTGTGGAGCGCCATTGTTTCGTCGATCATTCCAATGCTGCTGAAACGGCTCGGCATCGATCCGGCGGTGGTATCGGCGCCGTTTATCGCCACCTTTATCGACGGCACTGGCCTGATTATTTATTTCAAAATCGCCCAGCACGTTTTGGGGATTTAAACGGTTCCCGCTCTAAACAGGGCGGGAATGTGACAAAAAAGAGGAGGGCGTTAAAAAACCATGGATACCGACCAACCCCGATATTTAACGCAAGGGGCTTTTATCGATAACATTTAACCTGAGGACAAAATAATGGGAAACATGACTATTTTTATGGGATTCCTGGCAATGATCAGCTCGCTGGGCCTGTTGGCAGCCTATATGAGCACCAAATGGGATGATTGATGAACGCTAAAGATCCGCCTAGATGCATCCTCCCCGTAGCCGCTATTTATTATGGGGAGGATTTAGTGGCGCGCTGAACGCGCGGCCTGATACGGGAGTTGATAATAATGACGATTCTTATTCTGGGATTGCTCTACGCCATTTTAATGATCTCGGTGGGCGTTAATGAGATTTATTTTTATTCCACCGGAAAATCCAATTTTCTTACTAGCCTCATGCTGACATTCTCTGGCAGTATGCTGCTGATCGCCTTTGTCTGGCAATTATCCGCTAAAGTAAAAAAATAAATCACCGTTCGAATGTGAGCAGCATCATGCAAAATGAAAAACAGGCCGTGGCCAGAAACTCGATGATTGCCAGCGGGTTGCTGGCTACGGGCAAGTTCGTCGCCGGCATTTTTACCGGCAGTATTGGCCTGATATCCGAAGGGATCCACTCTTTTACCGATTTTATCGCCACCAGCATCACCTGGCTGGCGGTGCGCATCAGCGATAAACCCGCCGATGACGATCACCACTTCGGCCACGGCAAGGTGGAAAACCTGGCGGCGCTGTTCGAGGTGCTGCTGTTGTTGGGCGCCGCCGGCTGGATTGTCTATGAGGCCGGCAGCAGCCTGCTCGGGCAACCGCATGAGATCGTCGCGGCGCCGGTGGTGATTGCGGTGCTGTTGATTTCCATCTGCGTCGATTTCTTCCGCGTGCGGGCGCTCAACCGCGTCGCCAAAGCGACCGACAGCGCGGCGCTGGAAGCGGATGCGTTGCATTTCTTCTCCGATATGCTTTCGTCCGGCGTGGTGCTGCTGGGTATGGTGTTTGTGCTGCTGGGCTTTGGCCGCGCGGACGCCATTGCCGCGCTGATCGTCGCCGGCTTTATCTTCGTCGCCGCGATCAAACTGGGTAAACGCTCCTTCGACTCGCTGATGGATGCCGCGCCCGCCGGGGCTACCGAGGCGACCCGCGCCACGCTGGCGCGTTTTCCGGCGGTGCTGGCCTGCGACAGCGTGCGCATTCGCAACGCCGGCGCGGTGCTGTTCGTCGAAATCACGGTGGCGGTGTGCCGCACCTTGCCCCTGGAACGCATCGACGCGCTGAAGCGAGAGATCGTCGAGCAACTGCGGGAGCTGTACGCCAGGGCGGAATTCACCGTCATCGCGGTGCCGCAGACCCGCAGCGATGAAGACATGGCGACGCGCATTCGGGCGATCGCCGCCAACCACGGCGCGCAGGTGCAGAATGTGACCTTGCAGCAGCTGCCGACGCGCATGGCGATCGGCATGGATTTGGCGGTGCCGGCCAACGCCAGCGTGGCGCAGGCGCATGACATCGCCACGGAGATAGAAGGGATCTTGCGCCAGGCGATCGGTGAAGACACCGAGATAGAGACGCACCTGGAACCGCAGACGCCGCATTGGCTGACCAGCGAGGATGTCGATGCGCCGGAGCTGGCCGATATTCGTCGCATCCTGCAGTCGGCGCTGGAGCAGGGGGAGAGCGTGCAAGACGTACACAACGTCCGCGCGCGCAAGAGCGACGGCGGCATCATCGTCAACTTCCACTGCCGGGTGTCGCCGGCGGTCACCATCGCCGCCGCGCACGATGCGGTCGATCGGGTCGAGCGCCGGCTGCGCGCGCTTTATCCGGCCATCACGCGCGCGATAGGGCACGTCGAGCCGATCAAGCCCGGCATTTGAATCAGCTCGGCCAACTGTGGATAGAGCGCCGCGTTGGCCAGCAGCAGCGGGTTGCCGCATCGCAGCCCGTCGTTGTGCATAAAGTCATTCGCCACGCCGCCGGCTTCGCGCGTCAGCACCCACCCGGGCAGGCTGTCCCAGGCATTCATGTGCGGTTCGTAATAGCCCAGCAGCCGACCGGCGGCCACCTGGGCGGTCATCAACGCGCCGGAGCCGCTGCGCACAAACATCCCTCCCGCCTGCAGCAGGCGACAGAGAAAGCCGCTGAATTCCGTAGCCGAAGCGCGCGGGGAAATCCCGACGCCCATCACGCCATCCGCGACGCTGCGCCCGGCATGCACGCCGATCGGTTCCCCGTTGAGGAAGGCGCCACCGCCGCGGCAGGCGCGGAACATCTCGCGGTGATTGGGATCGTAGATCACGCCGATCGTCGGCTCGCCGTCGATCACCACGCCTATCGCGATACACCAGGTATGCAATCCGTTCAGGAAGCAGGCGGTGCCGTCAATCGGATCGACGACCCAAACGCAGGCGGCGTTTTCGCCGGTGCTGCCGCTTTCCTCGCCGAGAAACCCATCCTGGGGGAAGCGGCGGCTGATCATGCGGCGGATCAGTGCCTCGACGCGGCGATCGGCCTCGCTGACCACGTCCTGCAGCCCCTGTTTGAAGTCGACCGCCAGGCTTTGCCGCCGTTGATAAAAGCTGAAGGCGAGATCGGCGGCGGCGCGGGCGATCTCACGCGCAAAGCGGTAGCGCGCCTCGATGTCCCGTGGGGAAAGTGAAGTCATGGCAGGCTCGATAGCAAAGAACGAATCGGTTTACCCTGCCATAAAAGGATGAAGGTAATGTGTCGCTCAGCGCGGCGGGGATGAAAAACGCAGCTGTATCACGGCATCGGGGGCCGAAAGCGGTTCGGTCGTGGCCCCGGCCGGTATTACCGCGCGCCAAAATGCCAGCCCGCGCGGATTATCCGGGCTGACCGACAGCGACCAACTGCCGGGGTGCTGCGCGAACAAGGCGTGGGCGGCCCGTTGCCCCAGCCCGGTGCGCCGCCACTCGGGCTTGATGTAGAATTCCGCCATTTCGACGGTGGCGCTGTTCAGGCGCCGGACCAACGCGAAACCGGCCGTTTGCCGATCGCTCAAAATCAAATAGGGGTAGCGGCCGACCTCGCGCCAGTAGAGCGCCAGATAAGGGTAATCGCCATCGGCGCCCAGCTCGCGAAGGCAATCGGACAGCATGACCGCCAGCAGCGGCCGCTGCGCGTGCGTAGCCTGCTCAAGGGAAAATGCCATGTCGCACTCCGTCAAAAAACAGGCCGCCGGATGGCGGCCTGTGGGGTTAGCCCAGATTCAACCGGGCGGTGATGTCGGCAATCTCGCGGCGCCAACGCGCCTGAAGCGCCGGTTTCTGGTGCTTCGGCTTGCGCGCCAGGTCGTCCTCCAGTTTGCTTTCGAGGGCAAACAGGGCGGTCAACAGCGCTTCTTCGCTTTCCGGTCGCTCATGTGGCGTCGGGGCGTTTGCGTTGGCCTTGCCCGTCGCCGGCAACGTCGGCGCTTCACCCGCCAGGCGCTGATACACTGGCGCCAGATCGTGCCACTCCTCCAGTTTTTGCTGGTCGATCAGCCAAAAGCGGTTGCAGCTCTGTTCGATCAGCATCCGGTCGTGGGTGACCAACATGACGGCGCCGGCGAACTGGCGCAGCGTTTCCGCCAGCTCTTCTTTGCCCGCCATGTCCAGGTGGTTGGTGGGCTCGTCCAGCAGCAGCAGCGAATGGTTGGCCAGCGTAAGGCCGACGAACAGCAACCGTGAACGCTCGCCGCCGCTCAGCGAACGGATCTGCTGATGGTGGCGCAGGTAAGGGAAACCGGCGCCGATCAGCGCCATTTTCCGCTGTTCCTCGGTCAGCGGCGCAAACTGCGCCAGCGCTTCGCTCAACGTGTCCTCATCGTGCAGCTGTTGCAGGCTCTGATCGTAATAGCCGATGCGCACGCGCGGATGGAAGATCGCCGGGCGTTCCGAGGGAAGCTGATACGCCTGCCACAGCAAGCGCAGCAGCGACGATTTGCCACAGCCGTTGCGCCCGACGATGGCGATGCGATCGCCGCTTTTGACGCGCAGATGTTCCAGGCTGAACAGCACCGGCGCATCCGGCGCCGGGCGCACGGCCCATTGCGGCAGCGCCAGCAGGCGATCGGCGTCCAGCGCCTCTCCCTGCAGCCGCAGCCGCCACGGGCTGCCGGCGGTCAGGGTGGTCTGTTCGTCTTTCAACCGATCGACGCGCTTTTCCATTTGCTTGGCTTTGCGCGCCAGATCTTCGTTGTCGTAGACCTTGCCCCAGGTTGCCAGGCGTTTGGCGCTTTTTTCCACCCGATCGATCTCTTTTTGCTCGGCCTGGCGACGGTGCTCGTCCGCAGCGTCCTGTTCCGCCAGTGCGGCGCGCGCAGCGGAACAGGGCAAACGGAAGAACTGCAGCGTTTTGTCGCGCAGGATCCAGGTGCAGTTGGTCACCTGATCGAGCAGATAGCGATCGTGCGACACCAGCACGAAGCTGCCGCTCCAGCTGCGCAAGAACTGCTCCAGCCACAGCAGCGTGGGTAGATCCAGGTGGTTGCTGGGCTCGTCGAGCAGCAGCAGATCGGGCTGACGGATCAGCGCGCGCGCCAGCAGCAGGCGGGTGTGCTGGCCGCCGCTGAGGGTGCCGGCGGTCAACGTCCAGCTCACTGGTTCAAATCCCAGTTCGGCAAGCAGCGCTTCACAGCGCCAGCGTTCGCTGAGGTGTTGGCCCGCGGGCAACTGCGCCAGTACCGCATCCAGCAGGGTGCTGGCGTGCAGCTCAGGCGGCAGGTGTTGTTCGATGCGCGCCATCAGGCATTGGTGTGACAATGTCACCGTTCCGCTGTGGATGGGCAGGGCGCCGCTGAGCAATTGCAGCAGGGTGCTTTTGCCACAGCCGTTGTCGCCGATTAAACCGATGCGATCGCCTTTTTTCAGGCTGAAGGAAATCTCGCTCAGCAGGGTGCCGAACGCGTTGTCGTAACCGACAGATTGTGCAGACAGTAGTGTGCTCATTGCTTACTCAAGAGTTACAGGCATGACAATGCCTATCGTCAAACATCGCTGACGACAACCCGGTAAGCCGGAGGGAAGATCCTGGATTTTAGTAAGCTTCGCTCAAGCTGGGTTATCGCAGCACGATACCGGTAATGCTTGAGCGACGACGATTACCAAAGAAGTGTGAGTGAAAAAACAATTCACACGTCAGCATAGTCAGTCTCCTTTTATTGGTTGCAGGTTAATCGGTGGCAGGAGTATAGAGCGCTTTGCGCCGCGCCGCCAGTGTAAAAGCGCCTGAATAATCAGCAAGCTAAGTACGACGGGGGCGCGTGGCACACAATGGGAATAATTACTGTATTTCGGCCGACATTAAGCAGCTATTATAATTAGCGTTTATGGTTAAGCGACGGTTCATCCGCCGCCTGTTCGTCTGTCTATCAGATAATGATGCTGAGCACTGAATTTATGTTAAAGCCTCGCCCGTTCCTGCTGTTGTTGTTATTGCTGTTGGGTTTGCAATTGACGCCGCTCGCCGCCGTCGCCGCCACCCAGGATGATCCCGCTGCCGAAAGCGCGCCCGATCCCGCCACGCAGCTGAAAGCCGCGCAAAAGCAGTTGGACAGCATGAAGCAGCTGGTTTCCAAAGCGACCACCGATACCCAGCTCAGCAAATTGCGGCTGGCGACCGACGATCTGGTCGCCGGCATGGAAAAGCTCGCCACCGATCTGCAGCCCGAGCAGGACAAACTGAAAGCGCAGCTGGACGTCCTGGGGCCGGCCCCGGCGGCCGGCGCGCTGCCGGAAACCCCGGCGGTAGCCCAGCAGCGCAACGCGCTGAACAACAGCAAGAAACAGCTGGACGATGCGGTAAAACGCGCGCAGGCCATCAAGACCAGCGCTTTCGATCTGGGGCAACAGATCGGCGATCTGCGCCGGGTGGCGTTTAAAACCCAGTTGGCGCTGAATACCGGCAGCATTTTGGGCATCAAATTCTGGGCGCCGGTGCTGCAGCCGTCCGAGAATGACGTGCAGCGGTTGGATCAGTTCAACGCCGAGATGAAAGCGGCCTGGGATGCCAGTTGGCAGGAGGAGTGGCGTTACGGCACGCTGGCGCTGTTGGCGCTGGCGGTGATTGTCTGGTCCTGGGGGCGCTATTTCTCCGAGCGTTTCCTCGCCTGGGTCAGCATCCGTTTCCTGCCGGACGGTCGTCTGCGCCGCAGCTTTATGGCGCTCGTCACCGTGGTGGTGACGGTGATCACCACCTCTATTGCGCTGAACCTGCTGTATTACGTCTTTGTTCGCGTGCAGCCGCTGCCGGTGATGCTGGAAGACTTCGCCGAAGGCTTCAACCGTCTGGGGATTTTCTGCGCGCTGATCGCCGGGCTGGGGCGTGCGGCGCTGTCGCTGAATCGCCCGTCGTGGCGTTTGGCTTCGCTGGACAATGAGGTGGCCGCCGGGCTGCGTTACTTCTCGCCGCTGCTGGCCGGCCTGGCGATGGCGTTCGGCACCGTGGAGCTGATCAACAACGTCGTCAGCGCCTCATTGGCCACCACCATCTTCGGCAACGGCCTGGTGGCGGGGCTGATCGGCATGGTGTTGCTGGCGGCGCCGCTGCGCGGCCAGCGCATTCGTCGCCGGCTGGAACAGCAGGGCGCGCACCTGGAAAAACGCACGCTGGTCGGCGGGCTGGTGCACATCGTCACCCTGGTCTGTTCGGTGGTGATCCTGCTTTCTCTGCTCATCGGCTATATCGCTTTCGCCCGCTTCCTGACCTACCAGCTGATCTGGGTGGTGCTGGTGCTGATGGCGTTCTATTTTATGGTGCTGTTCGCCACCGATTTGTGCGCCGCGCTGTTTTCGCCGCAGACCGTCAGTGGCAAGATGCTGAAGAAAACGCTCAGCTTCAAGGATCGCCATCTGGAGCAGATGGCGATCATCACCACCGCGCTGGCCAAATGTTCGCTGCTGCTGTTGATGATCGTCGCGTTGTTCAACGGCTCATTCGGCAGCACCACGCCGGGCTCGCTGATGGAGAAAATCGTCTCCATCCTGACCGGTGAAGGGCTGCAGCGTTTCAACATCGTGCCAGGTAACCTGCTCAACGCCGTGATCTGCCTGGCGATCGGCATCTATATTTTGCGCGCGGTGCGGCGCTGGCTGGGTTCTGAACTGCTGCCGAAAACCATCTCGGACGTCGGCATCCGCGCCTCGCTGGTGACGCTGTTCAGCAATATCGGCTATGTGCTGGTGATTCTGATCACCCTGGCGGCGCTGGGCATCCAGTGGAGCAACCTGGCGTGGATCGTCAGCGCCCTGTCGGTCGGTATCGGTTTCGGTTTGCAGGAGATCGTGAAGAACTTTATTTCCGGCCTGATCCTGCTGACCGAACGCCCGGTGAAGGTAGGGGATATGATCGGCATCGGCGGCGTGGAAGGCGACGTGCGGCGCATCAACGTGCGCGCCACCGAAATCCAGCTCAGCGACCGTTCCACCATGATCGTACCGAACTCGCAGCTGATCTCGCAGAACGTGCGCAACGCCACCATGGGCAACGCGCAAGGGGTAGTGACCATCGCGCTGACGTTCCCGACCTCTATCGATCCGGAGCAGGTGCGCAATATCTTGCTCAGCGCCTATAACGACTACGAAACCATTCTGGAAACGCCGGCGCCTTACGTGCGCTTTAGCCAGCTGGGGCCGGACGGCATTATCCTGAGCGTGACCGGCTACGTGCCGAGCCCGCGCATGGTCGGCGCCACCAAGAGCGAACTGCTGTTCAATATCCTCAAGCTGCTGCGCGCGCAGGAAGTGAGCCTGTCCAGCCCGCAGGAAGTGGTGTTTATGAAACAGCAGGCGACGCGATATCAGGCCAACGAAGAGGAACACTCCTCCTAGTCCTTCCTAAGGCGGCGGGCCATTAAGCGAAGGCCCGCCGAACGCGGCTAGTACATCGACGGCTCCACCGATTGCGAGCAGTCGCTGTTGGCGCTGGATTTGGTGCAGGTATAAGGCTCATTCGGCGATGCCGACGGCGCATTCGACGGGCCGCCGCCACCGCCGATACACCCGCTCAGCATCAGCATCAAAAATACGAGAAGTAGTTTCTTCATCTCACCGTCCTCCATAGCAATTCCTTCTTTAAGTATATGTCGGGAAAGCGAACGGCACCGCTCGCCGGTGCTATCTATACTCCTTTGATACCGTTTCGCCGCACCGCGCCGGCGAACGAGGGGGGAAAGATGCAAACCGACGACGATTTGACCCACTTTGCTGCGCAGGGCGCGCCGCCGTTGCCGCCCGCTTCCTGGCAAGGATTTGTCGAACATGACGGCGCGCGCATCGGGTATGCCGCCTATGGCGCGGCTCCTACGGTGATCCTGCTGCACGGCGGCCTGGGCCACAGCGGCAACTGGGGGCATCAGCTGCCGACGCTGCTGGCCGCAGGGTATAGCGTGCTGGTCATCGACAGCCGCGGGCACGGGCGCAGCACGCGCGACGCCCGGCCTTACCGTTACGATCGCATGGCCGATGATCTGTTGGCGGTGATGGACGCGTTGCGGATCCCGCACGCCGCGCTGGCGGGCTGGAGCGACGGTGCCTGTGTCGCGCTTATCGTCGCCCATCGGGCGCCGCAGCGGGTGGACGGCGTCTTTTTCTTCGGCTGCAATATGGATCCCAGCGGCGTTAAACCGCCGGCCGCCAACCCGATCGTCGAGCGCTGCTTCGCGCGCCACGTGCAGGACTATGCCGCCTTGTCGCCGACGCCGGAGGAATTCGATGAATTCGTCGCTGCCGTGAGCCTGATGATGAGCAGCCAGCCAAACTACACCGCGCAGGCATTGGGGACCATACGCGTGCCGGTGACGGTCGTTCACAGCGAACACGATGAGTTTATCCGCGCCGAGCATGCTGCCTACCTGAGCGACAGCATCCCCGGCGCCCGTCTGGTGACGCTGCCGGGCGTCAGCCACTTCGCGCCGCTGCAGCGGCCGGCGGTGTTCAACCGCGCGCTGCTGGATTTTCTCGCCGATGTGATGCCGCCGCCTGCGCGTTGACGTGCGCTGTTCTATGCTGGAGGCGGGGCATTTTGACACCATCGAGAGGACATCATGAGCGAAAGCATCGTGGTCAGGCCGCTGGAAGCGCGGGATTACGCCGTCTGGCTGGCGCTGTGGCGAGGGTATAACGCATTTTACGGCCGTGAGGGAGCAACGGCGCTGCCGGACGAGGTGACGCAGACCACCTGGCGGCGTTTTTTCGACGCCTACGAACCGATGTTTGCGCTGGTCGCGGAGCATCAGGGTCAGGTGGTCGGGTTGACGCACTATCTCCTGCACCGCAGTACCACCCAACTGCAGCCTAACTGTTATCTGCAGGATCTGTTCACTGCGGAGACGGTGCGCGGCAAAGGCGTAGCACGGGCGCTGATCGCGGCGGTCTACGAGCGTGCGCAGCAGCTGGGGTTGCCGCGCGTTTATTGGAATACCCACGAAACCAACCAGACCGCCATGCGGCTGTACGACAAGGTGGCGGAGCGCCCAGGTTTTGTGATGTACCGCAAGGCGCTTTGACGTGGGGTGAAAAAATCTCCGCTCATTGCCCAATCTTATTTTATTTTTTATGAAAAAGGCGGCGATTTTTGCCGGTAACAGGCCGGCTGGGGCGCGGAATGCTCAGAGTGGCGCGGCCGCTTCAGCAGTTTCTGCGCCAGACGAGCAAATGCTGTCAATACATTGATACACAAATATATTTTCCCTTAATGAATAAACAGGTGCTCGGGCCGTCAAAACTGGCAATAATAGGCGGGTCGGCCGCTTATCTTCTCCTCATCGTCGACGGTTGTGACACGAACAAATTGTCACCTTACGCAGCAGAAGCCTCTGGATCCAAGATGCAAACCACCTCGTTGTCCGATACCCGGAAAATCTGGCCCGCACTCACCGTCTTTTTATTGGTGTTCGCAGTTTGCCTGTTGGGCATCGTCAGCCGTCCCGTCGGATTTTTGGCGGTATTCTGGCCGGTCAACGCCGTATTGCTGGCGGTTCTGGTACGCCGTCCGCAGTGGGCCACGCGCGCCGGCTGGGGCATGGCGGTGCTGGGGTATCTGGCGGCGGATCTGTTGACCGGCAGTTCGCTGCAAAAAGCGTTGCTGCTGAACGCCGCCAATCTGACCGGCGTGGTGGTGGGGCATCTGCTGTTCATGCGGCTGTCGCCATCGGCGCGCACGCTGCAGCGTGGCGCCTCCAGCATGTACCTGTTCGGTATCTGCCTGGCTGCCGCCGCCGCGACCGGCGTGGTGGGCGCGGCGGCCTCGCAGTGGCTGTTCGGCAGGCCCTATTTGACCTCGCTGGCGCTGTGGTTCTCGTCCGAATTTACCAACTACGTCACGCTGATGCCGTTCATTCTGGCGTTTCCCGCCGATTGGCGGCATCGCCTGCGCGCGACCTGCGCCATGCTGATGCAGCGCAGCCAATGGCCGCATGCGGGGGGGAAACTGGCGGTGTTGGCGCTGCTGGCGCTGGCGGCGGTCTGCAGCGTGCTGATCGGCGGCCCCGGCGCAGTGATCTTTCCAATGCCGGTGCTGTTGTGGCTGGCGATGTCCTTTTCGCTGTTCAGCACCATGATCGCGGTGCTGGTTTATGTGCTGTGGTGCCATCTGGCGATCGATTTCGGGTTGCTTAGCACGACGCTCGACATGAAGGTGCTGCAGAACACGGTATCGATGCGCCTGGGCATCGCGCTGCTGGCGCTGGGGCCGATCGCCGTCGCCAGCATGAACTATGCGCGCAATGCGCTGCTGCGCACGCTGGAGCACGTGGCGAATCACGATGCGCTGACCCACGTGCTGACGCGCAATGCGTTTATGCAGCGCGGCGAGCGGGTGATTGATCAAAAGGGTGAGCTGGTGTGCGTCATGATGCTCGATATCGACTATTTCAAATCGATTAATGACCGTTTCGGCCACGACGGTGGCGATCAGGCGCTGATGGCCTTTACCCGCGCCATCGCCGCCGATCTGAGCGTCGATGACCTGTTCGGCCGCATGGGTGGGGAAGAGTTTGCCATCGTCTCGACGCTCGGCCAGCCGCAACAGGGGTTGCTGCTGGCTGAACGGCTGCGGCAACGCATTGAGACGGAATCGATCACCATGCCGGCCGGCCATCCGCTGCAGATCACCGTCAGCATCGGCATGGTGACCTGTCTGGGCGGTTCCGGCCACAGCCTGACCGACCTGCTCAAACTGGCGGATCTGGCGGTATACAAAGCGAAAAACGCCGGCCGTAACCGGGTTGCCACGCCGGAATCTTACCTGCCGAACGATCCTGACCGCTGAACTTCCGATCCGGGCCGCGCGCCTGCCGTCTAAACTGGTAGGGGAGCGCGGGCAACGTTGCCCGCGCTGAACCGACTGTCCTTAATCAGACAAGAGGATACCAGAATGAAATACGTAGACGGGTTTGTGGTGGCGGTGCCGGCCGCCAACAAGGAGGCTTATCACCGGCTGGCGGCTGCAGCGGCGCCGCTGTTCAAAGAGTTTGGCGCCACGCGCATCGTAGAGTGTTGGGGCGATGACGTGCCCGACGGCAAACTTACCGACTTTCGCGGCGCGGTGAAGGCGCAGGAGGGCGAAGTGGTGGTGTTCAGCTGGATAGAGTATCCCTCCAAGGCGGTGCGCGACGCCGCCAACGAGAAAATGATGAACGATCCGCGCATGAAGGCGCTGGGCGAGATGCCGTTTGACGGCAAACGCATGATCTTCGGCGGGTTCGCGCCGATCCTCGATGCGTAAAGGAGGCGCAGATGGCCAGAATTACGCAACATCTGTGGTTCGAAAAAGACATGGAAGCGGCGCTGAATTGCTATGTCGCGCTGATCCCCGGTTCGTCTGTGAACTGGTTTTCCGATCTGCCGGCGGATACGCCGAGCGGCCCGGCCGGCAGCGTGAAGCTGGCTTCCTTCACCCTGGGCGACCAGCGCTATGCGGCGATCGAAGCCGGACCGTTGGATCCGTTCAATCACAGCTTCTCCGTGATGGTGGAATGCGACGATCAGGCGGAGGTCGACCGGCTGTGGGACGCGTTGAGCGAGGGCGGTGAGGCGGAGCAGTGCGGCTGGCTGCGCGATCGTTGGGGGCTGTGCTGGCAGATCGTGCCGCGGCGCCTGACCGAGTTGATGAACGATCCCGACGCCGCCCGCGTGCGGCGGGTCACGGAAGCGATGCTGCTGATGGGCAAAATCGACATCGCCGGCCTGGAAGCGGCGGCGCGGGGCTAGCGGAAAGAGAACGAGGAAGAGAAAGGATGCATCGAGAGCGGCACAGTATTGAACGCATCGGCTGGCTGCGGGCGGCGGTGCTCGGCGCCAATGACGGCATCGTCTCAACGGTCAGCCTGCTGCTTGGCGTGGCGGCGGCCAGCGCCTCGCATTCCGCGCTGATGATCGCCGGCGTCGCCGGGTGGGTGGCGGGCGCGATGTCGATGGCCACCGGCGAGTACGTGTCGGTGTCGTCGCAGGCGGACACCGAAAAGGCCGCGCTGGCGGAGGAACAGGCGGAGCTGCTCGAAGACTATCCGGGGGAGTTCCGCGAACTGACGTCTATCTACGTGCATCGCGGGCTGGACCCGGTGCTGGCCCGGCAGGTGGCGGAAAAGCTGATGGCGCATGATGCGCTGGAGGCCCACGCGCGCGACGAACTGGGCATTTCCGCCGCCACGCGCGCCCGGCCGCTGCAAGCCGCGTTGGCATCGGCCCTCAGTTTCTCTCTCGGCGCGCTGTTGCCGCTGCTGGTGGCGCTGTGGGTGCCGGTTGCCTGGACACGGCCGGCGCTGGTGGCATCGGCGCTGATGTCCCTCGGCATTCTCGGCGGCATCGCCGCGAAAACCGGCGGTGCGCCGATCTTGCCGGGCGTGGCGCGTATCCTGATCTGGAGCGCCCTGGCGATGGCGGTCTCCTCCGGCGTCGGCATGCTGTTTGGCGTCGCGGCCGGGTAGCGCCGCGTTTGCATTAATCTGGTACACCTCAAGCTCAGTATTTATCATTTGTCAGCCGCCGGCGTTCACGGCATGGTGACGGCAACGCCAAATCAGTCAGGGACTCTTATGCAAAAATCACAGATTCAACCGTGGATTGCGCAGCATCCGCTGTTGCAACGAATGGTCGCCCTCGAGCCGATCACCTGGTTCAATCCGCGTGCGACAACGCTGGCCGCAGGCTTGCCCCATGTTGGCCTGACCGCCGCCGACGTCGCCGAAGCGGAGCAGCGCCTGGTGCGCTTCGCGCCTTATCTCGCCGCGGCCTTCCCCGAAACCCAGCCCACTGGGGGGATCATCGAATCGGAGCTGGTGGCGATCCCCGCCATGCAGCAGGCGTTGGATCGGCGCTATGGGCAGACGTTGGGCGGGCGCCTGCTATTGAAAAAGGACAGCCATCTGCCGATCTCCGGCTCAATCAAGGCGCGCGGCGGCATCTACGAGGTGCTGACGCACGCGGAGACGCTGGCGCTGGAGGCGGGGCTGCTGCAGACCGGCGACGACTACGCCCGGCTGTTTTCCGACGAGTTTCGTCAGTTCTTCCGCCAGTACCGCATCGCCGTCGGCTCGACCGGCAACCTGGGGCTCTCGATCGGCATCATCAGCGCGCGGTTGGGGTTTGACGTCAGCGTGCACATGTCGGCGGATGCGCGGGCGTGGAAAAAGCAAAAGCTGCGCGATAACGGCGTAACGGTGGTGGAGTACGCCGAAGATTACGGCGTGGCGGTCGAGCAGGGGCGCAAACAGGCGGCGAACGATCCGCGCTGTTTCTTTATCGACGATGAAAACTCGCAAACCCTGTTCCTCGGCTACGCGGTGGCCGGCGGCCGCCTGAAGCGGCAGTTCGCCGAACAGGGCATCGTGGTGGACGCGCAGCATCCGCTGTTCGTGTATCTGCCGTGCGGCGTTGGCGGCGGGCCGGGCGGCGTGGCGTTTGGCCTCAAGCTGGCGTTCGGCGATCACGTTCACTGCATTTTCGCCGAGCCGACCCATTCGCCCTGCATGCTGCTCGGGGTTTACAGCGGGCTGCATGACGGCATTGCGGTGCAGGATCTTGGCATCGACAACCGCACCGCGGCGGATGGGCTGGCGGTGGGGCGCGCCTCCGGCTTTGTCGGCCGGGCGATGGAGCGCCTGCTAAGCGCGTTCTATACCCTGAGCGACGAAGAAATGTTTGCGCTGCTCGGGTTGTTGGACAGGCACGAGCATCTCCAACTGGAGCCGTCCGCGCTGGCTGGTATGGCCGGGCCGTGGCGTGTTGCAGCCCATGCGAAGGCGCTCAGCGAGCAAGGCATCAGCGCCGAGAGTCTGGCGCAGGCGACGCATCTGGTGTGGGCGACCGGTGGCGGCATGGTGCCGCCGGCGGAAATGGCGAAGTATCTCGCCGCCGGGCAGACGGCGGAATAAGGCGCAGTAAAAAGGGGCGAAAATCGCCCCTGATTGCCTGTCGTGCGGTTACAGCTGTTCGCCGTTGCTGGCGATCACCCGGCGATACCAGTCGAAGCTCTTCTTGCGCGAACGCTCGAGCGTGCCGGTGCCGTCATCATGCTTGTCGACGTAGATGAAGCCGTAGCGTTTGCTGTACTCGCCGGTGGTGAATGACACGCAGTCGATGCAGCCCCACGGCGTATAGCCGATCAGGTCTACGCCGTCTTCAATCACCGCTTTTTTCATCTCTTCGATATGGGCGCGCAGATAGTCGATGCGGTAGTCATCGTTGATCCGGCCGTCCGCTTCCACCTTGTCGAAGGCGCCGAAGCCGTTCTCCACGATAAACAGCGGCTTCTGGTAGCGTTCATACAGCACGTTCAGCGAATAGCGCAGCCCGACCGGATCGATCTGCCAGCCCCAGTCGGAGGCCTTGACGTGCGGGTTCGGCACGTTGCCCGGGAAGCCGAACATGCCGTCGCTGCCGTCCACCGCGTTAGCCTGCAGGGCGTTGCTCATGTAATAGCTGAAGCCGATGTAGTCGGTGCAGCCTTCGCGCAGGATCTGCGCGTCCTGCGGCTGCATCTCGATTTTCAGCCCTTTGCGTTCCCAATCGCGCAGCAGGTAGCTTGGGTAGTAGCCGCGCATCTGCACGTCGGTGTAGAGATAGCGTTGGTGCATCGCCTCGACGGCGTACATCACGTCGTCCGGCTTGCAGGAATACGGGTAGAACGGCACGCAGGCCAGCATGCAGCCGATCTTGAATTCCGGATTGATCTGATGACCGAGTTTGACCACCTGCGCGCTGGCGACGAACTGGTGGTGCAACACCTGGTACAGCGCCTGTTCCGGGTTGTCTTCCTGGGTGTAATCCACGCCGGAACAGCAGTAGCCGAACAGTGGATAACGGTAGTTGCTCTGGTTGTTGATCTCGTTGAAGGTCATCCAGTACTTCACTTTTTCGCGGTAGCGGCGCATCACCACCTCGCTAAAGCGCACGAAGAACTCCACCACCCGGCGATTTTTCCAGCCGCCGTAGGCTTTCACCAAATGGTAAGGCATTTCGAAGTGGGACAGGGTGATCACCGGCTGGATGCCGTATTTCAGCAATTCGTCGAACAGATCGTCGTAAAACTGCAGGCCGGCCTCGTTCGGCGCCGCTTCGTCGCCGTTCGGGAAGATGCGCGTCCAGGCGATTGAGGTGCGGAAGCATTTGAAGCCCATCTCGGCGAACAGCGCCACGTCCTGCTTATAGCGGCCGTAGAAATCCACCGCTTCGTGGTTGGGGTAACGGTAGCCGTCGAGCACGCCGTCGGTCATCACGCGATCCACGCCGTGCGAGCCGCCGGACAGCACGTCGGCGATGCTGGGCCCTTTGCCGCCCCGATCCCAACCGCCTTCAACCTGGTGCGCGGCGACCGCGCCCCCCCACAGAAAATCCTTCGGCAACTGTTTCATCGTCAATGTCTCATCGGTTTATTTAATGAAGGGTAATAACGCTGCGTTGAGAATAGAGTAGCAAGACCGAAAGAAATGTCACGATATAACAAATCACCGTGAAAAGTGATTTGTCACAATAAAAAAACAGCCTGTTTTATTTTGCCGAATTAATATGCCCGAGCCGTTTACCGATGGTTTCAATAATGTAAAGTACGGGGATCTGCGTGGTGATATTGTGATGCCCGCCGATCAAATGCTGCGGAACGTGGTAGGAGAGGTTGAAGTCCGCCAGCCGCGCCAGCGAAGAGGTTTCGTTGTTGGTGATGCTGATGATCTTGCAGTGGTGCAGGCTGAACTGGCTGGCCAGCCGCAGGATCTCTTCGGTTTCGCCGGTGACCGACAGCATGATCGCCACCGCGTTTTTATACATGTCGCTGTTGACGGGATAATAAGGATCGTCGATGTGGGTGCTGAATTTCCCGACGTTGGAAAAGAAACGCGCGCCGTATTTCCCCAATGCGCCTGAGGTGCTGATACCGACGAAAATAATCCGCTCGGCGGCGGCGATATGGTGCACCGCCTGATCGATCAGCTGATTAAACTCTTCGTTGCTGACGCTTTTAAAAAAGCTGAGGATTTCGCCGATGCCGGAATCGACCGGCGGCGCGTCGGTTTGTTCCAGGTACAGCTTGAAACGGATGCGAAATTCCGAATAGCCGTCACAGCCCATTTTCTTGCAAAACCGCAGCACGGTGGTGGTGGACACGCCGGCGGCCTCGGCCAGTTCGCGGATGGTCATGTACATCACTTGATTCTTGTGTTTGCTGACGTAGGTATAAACCATCAGCTCCAGGGCGTTGAGCTCGGCGATTGCTTTATGGGTAAACATGAGTCGGTCCGGCGGCTGAAAACGGGAAGCTTATCTGCGGGTTAACATAGCAAAATTCACCGCCGCTGGCACTGCCAGGCAAAAAGAAAAGCCGCACCAGTCAGGCGCGGCCCAGGGTTCACGACGAACAAATAAAGCAAAACGTTCCGGAAGACATGCCATGAAAACGCGTTTCATCACACCGGGTTAGCATAGGTCAGCGGATCCCGGCGGCAAAATGCCGGTTTCTGCTTTCTAAAGTTAAAGAACGGCAAAGCTATGGCGCCGCATCCCTGGCGCGTGAGCGCGCCAGCAGCGGCGGCACCAGCAGATACAGGGCGGCGGCCAACGCCCACACCAGGCCGGGCCAGACATCGCGCGTGGCGGCATACAGCGCCGTCGCCACCAGCGGCCCCGCGACGCCGATCAGGCTGCCCATGCTGGCGAGCGTCCCTTGCAGCTCGCCCTGATGGTCGTCGTCCACCTTGTGCGCCATCAGCGCCTGCAGCGCGGGTAACGCCATGCCGCCCGCGGCGAAGAATGGCAGCAGGGCGAACGGCGCCCAGCCGCGCGTGGCGACAGACAACAGCGCCAGGCCCACGGCGTCGGCCGCCAGGCCGATCAGCAGCGCCTTGCGCTCGCCGAGCCGCGCGACCAGCGGGCCGATGGCGAAGGCCTGCGACAGCGCGTGACAGGCGCCGTAGCCGGCCAGCGACAGGCCCGCCACCATCATGCTCCAGCCGAAACGATCCTGGCCGTATAAAATCCACAGCGTGGCCGGCGCCTGTGAAACCAGCGCCATGATCAGGTAAATGCCGGCGAGCGGCAGCAGGCCAGGCTTGCCGTGTAGCCGGCGCAATGACGAGAAGGGATTAAGGCGAATTTTCTCGGCGGCGCGGGGGCGGGATTTACGCGATTCGGGCAGCAGGAAAAACGCCATCACCAGGTTGAGGGCGTTCATCACCGCCGCCGCCAGGAAGGGCGCATGCAGATGCCATTCGCCGAGCGAGCCGCCGAGCAGCGGGCCGACGATAAAGCCGATACCGAACACCGCGCCCACCAGGCCGAAACGCCGCGCGCGCTGGCCGGCAGGGGTAATATCGGTAACGTAAGCGGTGGCGACCGCCATGTTGGCGCCGGTAATGCCCGCCAGCAATCGCCCCAGATAGAGCCAGGCCAGCGTCGGCGCGAACGCCATCAGCAGGTAGTCGGCCGCCGCGCCGGCGAGCGAAATCAACAGCACCGGCCGCCGCCCGAAACGATCGCTCAGCGCGCCGAGGATCGGTGAAAACAGGAATTGCATCAAGGCGTAGGCCGCCAGCAGGGCGCCGTAATGCACGCTGCCGGCATCGAGACCACCCAGCGAGCGCAACAGAGCCGGCAGAATAGGCATGATCAGACCGATGCCCACCGCATCCAGCAACACCGTCAACAAAATAACCAGCATAGGTTTTTTCAAAATTGTGACTCTAACAGTGATAGAGTGTTGAGTATTCCATAGTTACCCTATCAGTGATAGAGAGATGAGCGAAAAAAATACTGCGGCGCGTTTAACGCGTGAAACCGTCCTGCGCGGGGCGCTGGCGTTACTGGATGACATCGGCATCGATGCCCTGAGCACCCGCCGCCTGGCGCAACACCTGGGCGTGCAATCCCCCACGCTCTATTGGCACTTCAAAAACAAGGCCGAGCTGCTGAAGGCGATGGCGGAAACCATCATGTTGGATCACCGCGAAGAGGTGCCCGCCGACATCCCCTGGCAGGCCTGGGTGACCGCCAATGCAGTCAACTTCCGCCGCGCGTTGCTGGCTTACCGCGACGGGGCGCGCCTGCACGCCGGCACCCGGCCGCAGGAACCGCAATTCGCCATTATCGAGGCCAAGGTGGCGCTGCTGTGCCGGGCGGGCTTTACGCCGGAACACGCCGTTAATCTGCTGTTCGCCGTCGGGCGTTTCGTGGTGGGTTGGGTGCTGGAAGAACAGCAAATGCAGCCCGATGATGCGCTGAACGAGGCCGATCGCCGGCGCTACCCGCTGCTGTGTGGAGGCTGGGCAAAGCTGCAGGAGAAGGGGGCAGACGCGCTGTTCGAAGCCGGTCTCCGGCTGTTGGTCGACGGTGCCGAGGCCGCGTTGACGAACGCCAATAATCACGGCGCGCAATCATAAAACCGGGCTTATCTATAGGAAATTTATAGAAAATACCCACTTTTCGTTAAAGCCATGGCGGCTACATTCCCTTAACATTATCAAGTCTTTTGATGATAATTATTAGCACGCTGCGCAATTATTCATCGCAGTGATGTTACGGATTAAATCCGTTTGCTTAAGGGATAGTTTCACCATGGAAATCAATGTTAACGGCCGGGTGGTTCCACTCGGCGATATCTCGCCCGAGACCCCGCTGCTGTACGTTTTACGCAACGATCTGCAATTGAATGGCCCCAAATACGGCTGCGGCCTGGGGGAGTGCGGCGCCTGCACGGTGCTGATCGACGGCGTCGCCGCACGCTCCTGCTCAATGCCGCTGTCCGCCGTAGGAAAAAAATCCGTCACCACCCTGGAAGGCCTGGGTACACCGGAGGCGCTGCATCCGGTTCAGCAGGGGTTTATTGATGAGCAGGCGGCGCAGTGCGGTTACTGCACCAACGGCATGATCATGACGCTGGTCGCGCTGTTCGAACGTGAGCCGGAGGCCGACGAACAAACCATCAAGAAAGAGCTGGCCTACAACCTGTGCCGCTGCGGCACGCATATCGAGATCCTGCATGCCGCCGAGCGCGCCCGCGATCTGCTGGCCGCGCGGAGGCAAGCATGAGCCGCCTCGAACTGACCCGTCGGCAGCTGTTGCAGGCCGGCGGTGTGGTGATGGTCAGCAGCCTGCTGCCTGCGCCGTTTAACGCCTTCGCCGCCGAGTCGGTTGCATCGCCTGCCGATCTGCCGCTGGATCGTGTGGACAGCTTTATCAGCCTCACCGCCGACGGCCGGGTGACGGCGTTCAACGGCCACGTCGATCTGGGCACCGGCATTCGCACCGCGCTGGCGCAGATCGTCGCCGATGAAATTTGCGTGCCGTTCGAGCAAGTCACGATGATCCTTGGCGATACGCAACGCACGCCGGATCAGGGGCCGACCATCGCCAGCGCCACCCTTCAGGTGACGTCGGTGCCGCTGCGACAGGCGGCGGCGCAGGTGCGAAACATGCTGACGGCGCTGGCGGCCAAAGCCTTCGAGCTGCCGGCCGAACAGCTGACGGCGGCGGCGGGGCAGGTATTTGTGACCAGGAACCCAGGGCGATCGCTGAGCTATGCGCAGCTGGCGAGTGGGCAAAATCTGCACGTGATGCTGGATAAAAACGTGCCGCTGAACAGCGAACGGCAGAACCGCTATGTCGGCCGCGCCGTGCCCCGGGTCGATATTCCGGCCAAAGTGAGCGGTGAGCTGACCTACGTACACGACCTGCGCTTGCCCGGCATGCTGCATGGCCGGGTGGTGCGCCCGCCATACGTAGGCGCCGACAGCAGCGCGCCGTTGGGCGGCGGCCTGCTGTCGGTGGATGAAAGCTCGATCGCGTACCTGCCGGGCATCGTGAAACTGGTGGTGATCAACGATTTCATCGGCATCGTGGCCGAACGCGAGGAGCAGGCGATCGCCGCCATGCGCCGGCTGAAAACCACCTGGCAGCCATGGGCCGGATTACCGGATCTGTCGCCGGAGGCGCTGCCCGCCGCGCTGGAGGCCAATCCGAAAACCGACCGCGTGCTGCGCGACGACGCGGGAACGGACGCCGCGCTGGCATTGCTGCATACCGAAGTGCAGGCCGACTATGTCTGGCCTTACCATCAGCACGCCTCGATCGGCCCTTCCTGCGCGGTGGCGGAGGTCAAAGACGGGCGGGCGCAGGTGTGGTCCGGCACGCAAAACCCGCACGATCTGCGCAAAGATATCGCCAGGCTGCTCGAATTGCCGCCTGGGCAGGTGCACATCACCCGCATGGAGGCTTCCGGCTGCTATGGCCGCAACTGCGCCGACGACGTCTCGGCGGACGCGGCGCTGCTGGCGCGGGCCACCGGCCGACCGGTGCGCGTGCAACTGATGCGCGAACAGGAATCCGGTTGGGAGCCGAAGGGTACCGGCCAGCTGATTCGGGTGCGCGGCGGCCTCGACGCGCAAAACCGGGTGGCGGCCTACGAGTTGAAAACCAGCTATCCCTCCAACAATGCCGTGACCTTGCCGCTGGTGTTGACCGGTAAGGTAGCCAACCGGGCCGACGTGCAGCAGATGGGCGATCGCACCGCCATTCCGCAATACGAATATCCGCACATGCGAGTGATCTGCCAGGACGCCGCGCCGATCGTGCGGGCTTCGTGGATGCGCGGCGTTTCGGCGCTGCCCAACGTGTTCGCCCATGAGTCCTGGATCGACGAGCTGGCCTGGCGCGCCGGTGAGGACCCGATCGCGTTTCGTTTGCGCTATCTGAACGATCCGCGTGCGGTGGCCTTGATTGAAGCCCTGAAGCGGCAGGCAAACTGGCTAGACGGCCCGGCGCACCGGGCGCGCGCCGCCGGCGCCGAAGTGGTGAGCGGCCGCGGCTTCGCCTATGCGCGCTATTTCCACAGCAAGTTCCCCGGCTTCGGCGCCGCCTGGGCGGCCTGGGTGTGCGATCTCAGCGTCAATCGCCGCTCCGGGCAGATCACGCTCGATAAAATCTTCGTGGCGCATGACTGCGGCCGCATGATCAACCCGGCCGGGGTACGCCATCAGGTGCACGGCAACGTCATCCAGTCCGCCAGCCGGGTGCTGAAAGAGTTTGTAACCTTCAACGAGACGGGAGTGACGTCTTTGGACTGGGGCGGCTATCCGATCCTGCGTTTCGACGAGCTGCCGCAGATCGATATCCAGCTGATCGATCGCCCGGAGGAAGCGCCGATGGGCGCCGGAGAATCCGCCTCGGTGCCGAGTGCGGCGGCGATCGGCAACGCGCTGTTTGACGCGCTCGGCGTGCGGCTGCGCGAGGTGCCGTTTACGCCGGCGCGGGTGCTTGCCGCACTGCGCGCTCAGGCCGGCCATTAACTCCCGTCACGAACAAGGACAGCAAAAATGAGTAAGATGAAAAAAATCGTCGGGTGGGGTGGCTTCACGGCGATCGCCGTGGTGGTGGCCGGCGTTGTCGCCAGCTGGCAACCGGAAATCACACCGCTCCCCGCCGATGCGACGCACCGTTTCAGCGAGACGCAGATCGCGCGCGGCAAAACGCTGGCCGATCTCGGCGACTGCGCGGTGTGCCACACCCGTTCGGGCGGCGAGCGCAACGCCGGCGGTTTGGCGATGGAGATCCCCTTCGGCACCATTTACACCACCAACATCACGCCGGACGTGGAAACCGGCATCGGCAGTTGGAGCTACGCGGCGTTTGAACGCGCCATGCGACACGGCGTCGATCGGCAGGGGCGCTACCTTTATCCGGCGTTTCCTTATACCGCCTTTACCCGCACGAGTGACGACGATCTGCAGGCGCTGTACGCCTACCTGATGTCGCAGCCGCCGATCAATTACCGGCCGCCGGCCACCGATCTGCATTTTCCGTTCAATATCCGCCAGGGCATCTTCGCCTGGAACCTGCTGTTCCTGACGCCGGGCGCGATGCAGGAAAACCCGGCTAAAAGCGCCGCCTGGAACCGCGGCGCTTATCTGGCCGAAGGGCTGGGGCACTGCAGCGCCTGCCACTCGCCGCGCAACGTGCTGTTCGGCGAGAAAACCGGTGGCGACCACCTGGCCGGCGGCGTGGCGGAAGGCTGGACGGCGCCGGCGTTGACCGGCCGCTCGCCTGCGCCGCTCGATTGGACGCAGCAGGATCTGGTCGATTTTATGCGTACCGGCTACTCGGCCAACCACGGTGTGGCCGCCGGCCCGATGGCGCCGGTGGTCGAAGAAGGGTTGTCCCGCTTGCCGCCGGCCGATCTGCAGGCGATCGCCGTCTATCTGCGCAGCTATCATCCTGAAACGGCGGCGGGCGCGACGGCGGCCACGTTGAACGCTCAGGCGGAACGCCAGGTGGAGCCCCTGAACTCGCAAGGCGCGCGGCTGTTTTCCGGCGCCTGCATGGCTTGCCATGCGCAGGAAAAAGGCGCGCAGATGGCGGGAGTGCGGCCTTCTCTGGCGCTGAACACCAACCTGTTTGCCGAGGTGCCGGACAACGCCATTCGCGTGGTGCTGGATGGCATACAGCGGCCAGCGAACGCCGAGCTGGGCTATATGCCGGGCTTCCGCCATAACCTGGATGACGCGCAGATCGCCATCCTGCTCAACGACCTGCGGCAGCACTATGCCGGTCAGGCGCCGTGGCCCGATCTGGTGGCTCAGGTCGGCCGCCTGCGCGCCGAAACCGCGCAGAAATAGCCGCCGGGGCTGGACAGGCGCGCCGCGTTGGCGACAATAGGGCCTTTCACATGGACAGAGGCAGTAAAATGAATACGTTAGACGCAATCCGCCAGCGCCGCGCCACCAAGCAGTTCGATACGCAGCACGTGATGACGCTCGAAGAGAAAAAAGCGTTGCTGACTATCGCGCTGCAGGGCGCGCCCAGCGCTTTTAACCTGCAGCACTGGCGCCCGTTGCTGATCGAAGATCGCGCCCAGCGCGAGAAAATTCGCGAGGCGGCGTGGGGGCAGGCGCAGGTGACCGACGCATCGATGCTGGTCGTGCTGTGCGGCGATCTGTCGAGCTGGGAGTCACAGGTAAAAAACGTTTGGGCCGAGGCGGCGGAGCCGGTACAGCAGTTCATGATCCCGGCCGTCGATCAGTATTATCGCGGTAAGCCACAGGTGCAGCGCGACGAAGTGATGCGCAGCAGCGGCATCTTCGCCCAGACGCTGATGCTGGCGGCCAAGGCGCAGGGCTACGACTCTTGTCCGATGGACGGGTTTGATTTCGACGCCGTGGGTGAGATCATCAACAAACCGGCGCACTATCAGATCGCGCTGATGGTCGCCATCGGCAAGGCGGCGGCGCAACCTTATCCGCGCATCGGCAAACTGCCTTTCGACGAGGTGGTGAAAACCGACCGTTTCTGATCCGAGCGGTGAATGACAAAAGGGAAGGCTTGCGCCTTCCCTTATTTTTTTGCGACGCACAGTTCGTTCCAGTAGCTGAAACGGATGCGCCGTTGCAGGCGGTGATGCCACATAGAACACTCCTTCTACCCTACACGGTTTAAATAAATAGCACCGCGCCGGGCGCAAGACGAATGCCTTATTGTGCATAGCTTGCCCACCGGACGGGATTAACCGGTTTTATCAACCCGCCGGATGATCGGCGAGAGCCGCCAGCCGAAGTTCATGCCCGCTGCGGCGCCCAGGATTGCCAGCGTGCCCAGCAGCTGCAGCAGACTGAGGCGGTGGCCGAACACCGCCCAGTCCACCACGATCGCCACCGCCGGGTAGATGAACGACAGGGCGCCGACCAGGGCGGTGGGGATCTTCTGAATGGCGCCATACAGCAGCGTAGACATCAAGCCGGTATGCAGCAGGCCGAGGGTCGCCAGCAGCAGCCAGTCGAGGGGGGCCGCAGGCGGCGTGCCCAGGCCGGCGAACGGCGCCAGCGCCAGCGTGCCGACGGTCAGCTGAATCAACACGATCAGCTGCGGCGGCAGCGCGGCCAGCTGTTTGACGATCGCCGCCGCAATGGCGTACATCAGGGCCGCGCCGAGCGCCAGCGCCACGCCGAGCAGGTAGTCATCGCCGCCGCCGTTTTGCCGGCCGGTGACGATCAACACCATCCCCGTGAACGCCAGCAGAAGCCAGCCCAGCCGGTTAGCCGTCAGTTTTTCGCCAAACAGCAGCGCCCCCAGCGCCACCAACATGAACGGCTGAACGTGGTAGGTGACGGTGGCGACCGCGATCGAAGCATGCTTGTAGGCGGCAAACAGCAGCGTCCAGTTGAGCACCAGGGCGATCCCCCCGAGGATGGCGAAAGCCAGCTGGCGCCGGTTGATCGCGCCTTGTTTTAACTGACCGAGTGCGGCGCAGGTCGCCAGCATGGCCAGCGCGCCGAACGCGCAGCGCCAAAACACCACCGTCGCGGGCGGCTGCCCCAAAACGAGCACCGGCCACCCCACGGTGCCGGAGATGGTCATGGCGAGGAGCATTTGCATTGCGCCGCGCGTTTTCGTTTTCATGTCGTATCCCTCGTTGCCTGACCGGACTTGTGGCGAAGCGGTTTAATCATTAAAATGAACAATCGAACATTATGATGAACATGGATACGGGTGTTCGTCAAGTCGAACAAATGGATGACATAACGAACATGAGTGACAATCGGATGCAGAACATCACGCCCATCGGCCTGCTGTCGGCGGCGATCCGCCGCGAACGGGAGCGGTTGAACCTGTCGGTGACCGAGCTGGCGAAGCGCGCGGGCATCGCCAAATCCACGCTGTCGCAGCTGGAAGCCGGCAGCGGCAATCCCAGCCTGGAAACGCTGTGGGCGCTGGCGATGGCGCTGGACGTGCCGGTCAGCCGGCTGATTTCACAGCCGAGCAGGCAGGTGCAAGTGATCCGCGCCCATGAAGGCACGCCGGCGCTGTCGGAGCAGGGCAACTACGCCGCCACGCTGCTGGCCACCTGCCCGCCGGGGGCACAGCGCGATATTTACCGGCTGCGGGTGCAGCCCGGCAAAGCCAAACTTTCTCGGCCGCATCCCCCCGGCACCGTCGAGCATGTGATTATCAGCAGCGGGCGGGCGCGCCTCGGGCCGGCGGACCAGCCGCTGGAGCTGAGCGCCGGCGATTACATCAGCTACTCCGCCGATCGCGAGCATGTTTTCGAGGCGCTGGAGCCGGAGACCACCGCCGTGATGCTGATAGAACAGGGTTAGCAGGGCGTTGAAGGTCCGTTTATTGAAAATGATTCTCAATTATATTAGTGTGCCCGCCTGTTTTGACGCCGGGACGGGCGCGTAGCCCGGCGTCGCCGTTTATTGCCCTTCAAGGACCGAAGATGAAAATCGCTATTCCTTCCCTGCTGTTACTCGCCGGTTTGACGGCAACGCACCCGGCCACCGTGTTGGCCGTTGCACCGCCCGCCGCGGCGGATCAGGGCCAGAACGACACGGCCAACAACGATTTCAGCTTCGTACGCTATCGCGCGGATTACCGCGTTAACGCCAACGCCACCAACGTGAAGACGGAAAGCTACGAAGTGCTGCTGAAGACCAAGGCGGCGGTCGAGAAATTCAGCCAGATCCGCCTGAGCTACAGCGAAAAAATGGAAACGCTGGAGGTGGTCGCCGCCTACACGCTGACCGCCGACGGCCAGCGCCACGACGTGGCGCCCGATCGCATATATACCCAGGAAAGCTACTCCAGCGCCACGGCGCCGCTGTATGCCGACCGCAAAGTGCGCGTCATCGTGTTCTCCAACCTGGCGCCGGGATCGCGCGTGGTGTATGAGCTGCGCCGCACGCAAAACACCCCGTATTTCCCCGACTATTTCGGCCTGTGGGAGACGTTCAGCGTTTTCGATCAGTTCGACGACGCCGAAGTGACGCTACAGGCGCCGGCCAAGCTGCCGATGCATATCTTCACGCGCGGCGTGGAAGGCGGGGACCAGCCGCAGATCCGCGACGGGCAGGCGCACTGGCGCTGGCATTATTCGCGCAGCGCGCCGATGAAATCACAAAACTGGGCGGCGGACAGCTGGACCTTCAGCCCGACCATCATGGCCAGCACCTACCGCGAGTGGCCGCAGTTGGCCAAGGCCTACCAGCTGAAGGCCGGCGCGGCGGCGAAGGTGACGCCGGGCATTCAGGCGCTGGCGGACAACATCACCGCCGGCATCAGCGATCGGCGCGAGCAGGCGGAAGCCCTCTATCGCTGGGTGGCGCAAAACATTCGCTACGTGGCGGTGTACCTGGGCAACGGTGGGCTGGAGCCGAATTCGGCGCAGAGCATTCTCGACAACCACTACGGCGACTGTAAGGACCACGTGGTGATCCTTGAGGCGCTGCTCGCCGCCAAAGGCATTGCAAGCTCGCCGGTGCTGATCGGCATGGACGAAGGCCCGATACTGCCTAAGGTGCCGCTGCTCAGCCGCTTTAACCACGCCATCACCTACGTACCTGAATTCAAACTGTACCTGGACTCCACCAATCCGTGGGCGCGGTTCGGGCAGCTGCCGGAAGGCGACCTGGGGGCACCGGTGCTGCTGACGCGCGACGCCAAGCTGGCGCGCACGCCGGGCAGCGACGAGCAGCCGGTCAAGAGCGCGCTGAGCGTCGATTTCGTGTTCGACAAAGCGGGCAATCTGCACGGGCAAACCGAGCGTCGGCTGAGCGAAGTGGAAGAGATTGACCTGCGGGGCTACTTCTCGCAGATCAACCGGCAGAACCGGGCGCAGGCCGAAGCGTCGATCATGTCCGCCTCCGGCATCGACGGCAGCGGCGAGGTGGCGATGAACAGCGATCCGCTGGATCTCAAAAAACAGTTCGGTTACCGCTTTCGCTTCAAGGCGGATGACTACGTCGATTTCGGCGTGGTGGGCGGCATGACGCTGCCGAATCCGCCCGGCGGCAAATCGTTCCGCACGCTGTATACCACCACGCCGGCGCCGGACAACGAAACGCCGTTCTACTGCAGCGCGCAGCGCTACGACGAAACCTACCGTCTGCAGCTGCCGGCCAACGTGCCGATCATCGCCATTCCGCAAGACAAGCAGTTCCGCAATGCGGCGGGCGACTATCGCGTGGCGTGGCGGCGCGACGGGCAGCAGGTGATCGTCAATCATCGCCTGCAGGTGAACGCCATTCGCGGCAAGGAAGCGCTGTGCCAGGCGCAGGATTACCCGGCGTTCCGCGAGCTGTTCCAGCAGGTGCGGCGCGGTTTCCGCGGCCAGGTGGTGTACGGCGAATTGGCCACCGGCAAGTAAGCCGCTGCCCGTAGCTGGATAAAAAAAATGGCCCCCAAACAGATAAGAGTTTGGGGGCCCGTAGCGTTCCCTCTAGGCGATATTGACCGCGCGCACCTCTTTGGATCTCAGCGTCACGCGGATCGGCACCGATTTGTACGAAGGCGTGCCGCTTTCCTCATCGATGTAATGCAACGGCACCAGCACGTTGGCCTCCGGATAGTAGGCGCCGACCGAACCGGCTGAAATGTTATAGGCGATCACCGTGATGCCCTCCAGGCGCTGAGTGCAGCCCGGCAGCGCCGTTTCCAGGTCCACCACGTCGCCATGCTCCAGCCCCAAACGTTGCAGATCGCTGTCATTCATGAACAAAACGTCGCGCCGGCCGAAAACCCCGCGGTAGCGATCGTCCAGGGCATAGATGGTGGTGTTGTACTGATCGTGGCTGCGCAGCGTAATCAGCCGCAGCGTGTCTTGGTCTGCGATAGTCTCATCTTCATGCAGCCCGCTGAACACGGAAAACATCGCTTTGCCCGTCGGCGTCGGCCACCGGCGCTCGGTCGGCGGCAACGGCATGCGGAAACCGCCCGGCTGGCGGATGCGCGCATTGTAATCGTCGAAGCCCGGAATGGTTTTTTCGATCAGATCGCGGATCACATCGTAATCTTCGATCAGCTCATCCCAGGGCACCTTACTGGCGGGCATCACCGCTTTGGCTATGCCGGCCACGATGGCGGGTTCCGAACGCAGCAGTTCCGACGCCGGTTTGAGTTTGCCGGACGAGGCATGCACCATCGACATCGAATCCTCCACCGTCACCGATTGCCGCCCGCCGGCCTGCCTGTCCAGTTCGGTACGGCCCAGGCAGGGCAGAATGAGGGTTTCTTTTGCTACCAACAGATGGCTGCGGTTGAGTTTGGTGCCGATATGCACGCTTAATTCCAACGCTTTCATCGCCGGGAAACTTTGCTCGGGGTCCGGCAGTGCCACGGCGAAGTTGCCGCCCAGGCAGATCAACGCCTTCGAGGCGCCGTCGATCATCGCCTGCATGCATTTCACGGCATCATGCCCGTGGGCTTTGGGCGGCGTGAAGCCAAACACCGTTTCCAGTTTCGCCAAAAAATCGGCCGACGGTTTTTCAGTGATGCCGACGGTGCGGTTGCCCTGCACGTTGGAGTGACCGCGCAGCGGGCAGATGCCGGCGCCCGGTTTGCCTATGTTGCCGCGCAACAGCAGCAGATCGGCAATCAGGCGCACGTTGGCGGTGCCTTTATTGTGCTGCGTAATGCCCATGCCGTAGGTCACGATGGTGGCGTTGGATTTTGCGTAGGCGGCGGCAACCTGTTCCAGATCCCGGCGCGCCAGGCCGCTCTCCGCTTCGATAGCCTCCCAATGGGTGGCCGCCAGATCGGCGGCGAAAGCCGCAAATCCTTCCGTGTGCTCGGTAATGAAAGCGTGATCCACGGCATTGCCTTGTGTTTCATCCAGCTGCAGCAACGCCTTGGCGATGCCTTTCAGCGCCGCAGCGTCGCCGCCGGCTTTGACCTGATAGTAGGTTGAAGCGATGGGGGTCGAACTGTAGGTCGCCATTTCGATGACGTTTTGCGGATCGGTGAAACGTTCAAGCGCCCGCTCGCGCAGCGGGTTGAACACGATGATCGGCACCTTTTTGCGCGCCAGCTCATGCAGCGTGCCCATCATGCGCGGATGATTGGTGCCCGGATTGTGCCCGATGGAGATAACCAGCTCCGCGCTGTCAAAGTCATCCAGCGACACGGTGCCTTTGCCGATGCCGATCGACTGCGGCAGGCCTACGCTGGTCGGCTCATGGCACATATTGGAACAGTCGGGGAAGTTATTGCTGCCGAACTCCCGCGCAAACAGCTGGAACAGATAGGCCGCCTCATTAGACGCCCGGCCGGAGGTATAAAACTCCACCTGCTCCGGCGGCAGCGTCTGCAAGACGGCGGCGATGCGTTGAAACGCCTCGTCCCAGGCCAGCGGGCGCAGGGTGTCCGTCCCGGCGTCATAGAACAGGGGCGTGGTCAGGCGGCCATAATCCTCCAGCTCATAATCGGTCTTCTGTAGCAGCGACGTCACGGTGTTTTGCGCCAGGAATTCGGGCGTCACGCGCTTGCTGGTTGCTTCCCAGGTCACGGCTTTGGCGCCGTTTTCGCAGAACTGGAAGGTGGAGCGATGTTCTTTATCCGGCCATGCGCATCCCGGGCAATCAAAACCGTCGGGTTGATTGGTGCGCATCAGCGTCACCGGTGCTTCTAAGGTGTCCATTTGCGTGCGCACGGCGATGGCCGTCGCTTTCAGCGCGCCCCAACCGCCGGCGGGCCCATCGTAGGGATGAACCCCGGGTACTGCTCGTCTTTTCGCCATTGTTGATTGCCTCCGACACCGCTTACGATAACTGCAGGTGATTGGTTTACTGTGAATATTATTTTTATCGTCCAAGACGGAACGCAGACACCGTCGCCGTTAAACGCGGGCCTGTCGATTCAGTATAGATGAGTGAAAAAGGGGGCCGCGGCAGTCAGTGTGGAGAGAGCGGCGGCCCGTTTAACCGGAGACGGGCCGCCGGGGCGTTACTTTTTCACCACCAGGCCCACGCCGCGGCCGCGCGGATCGGACGCGGTTTCCGGCGTGCGGCCATCGATGCGGATGGCCTGAATATCCCCCATGTTCCAACCCTGATCTTCGAGGGTGTAGCCCATGGCCTTCAGCTCGTCCGCCGGTTTGCCGGTCAGCGGCGCAAAGCTGTCATAGTAGAGGGTGTCCTTCGGCAACAGCTGATGGTGCACGCGCTGGGCGGCCACCGCCTGCGCCAGCGGCAGATGGTAATCGTAGAGGTTGTTGATCACCTGGAAGATCGACGTGAAGATGCGCGAGCCACCCGGCGTGCCGATCACCAGGCTGACCTCGCCGTCGCGAGTGATGATGGTCGGGCTCATCGAGGAGAGCATGCGTTTGCCCGGCTCGATGGCGTTGGCGTCGCTGCCCACCACGCCGAAGGCATTGGCGACGCCGGGTTTGGCGCTGAAGTCGTCCATCTCGTCGTTAAGCAGGAAGCCGGCGCCTTTGACCACCACGCCGCTGCCGAAGTCCCAGTTGAGCGTATAGGTGTTGCTGACCGCGTTGCCGGCGGCATCGACGATCGAGAAATGGGTGGTTTGGTGGGTTTCCAGCCCCGGCCGCACCTGTTCGGTCGGTGAGATCGCCGTCGGGTTGATTTCGGCGGCGCGTTTTTTCAGGTAATCGGGAGCGATCAGCTGCGCTTCCGGCACGTGAGTGAAATCCGGGTCGCCGAGGTAGTCGGCGCGATCGGCGAACACGCGTTTTTCGATTTCCGCCAGCAGGTGGATATAGCGCGCCGAGTTCAGCGGCACGCCCTTGAAATCGGCGGCGCGATCTTCTTTTATCCCCAGCAGCTGCGCCAGCGCAATGCCACCGGAGCTGGGCAGCGGGGCGGTATATACGGTGTTGCCGCGCCAGCTGATGCGCATCGGCTCACGCCATTTCACCCGATAGTCGGCCAAATCCGCCGCGCCAATCAGCCCGTTATCGCGCTGCATTTGCGCCACCAGCAGGCGCGCGGTTTCGCCGTGATAAAAATCGTCGGCGCCCGATTTGGCGATGCGCTCGAGGGTGGCGGCCAGCTCCGGCTGTTTGAACACCGTACCGGGCTTCATGGTGCCGAAATAGTCGCCAAAGTTGGTTTTACCGGCGAACAGCTTGTTGGCGTCTTCACGGTACTGATACTGCTGATCCGCCACGGTGAAACCTTGCCGGGCGTAGCCGATCGCCGGCGTCAGCAGTTCGGCCCACGGCAGCTTGCCGAAGCGCTTGTGGGCTTCCCACAGCCCCAGCACGGTGCCCGGCACGCCGGCGGCGCGACTGCCCACCAGGCTGAGATTTTCGATCACTTCGCCTTTCTCGTTCAGGTATAGGGTTTTGCTGGCAGCCTTGGGTGCCACTTCGCGGTAGTCGAGGAAATAGGGTTTGCCGTCGACGTACAGCGTCATAAAGCCGCCGCCGCCGATATTGCCGGCTTCAGGGTAGGTGACCGCCAGGGTGAAGGCGGTGGCGACCGCCGCATCGACCGCGTTACCGCCGGCCTGCAGAATGTGCGCGGCGACTTTGGCGCCATACTGATCCGGAGCGGCGACCGCGCCGGCGGTCAGATCGGCGGCAAAGGCGGCGGGAACGGTGCAGGCCAGGGCCACGCTCAGAGCTATCGTTTTCAATAAACCGGCAGACATAGACGATCCTTTTAGCGATTTTCAGTTATCAGGTGAATTTAACTAATTATTTTGAAACAGCAGGTTAGCGCGTTTTCTTCGGGCTGTTGCGGCGCTTTATTGAAGGTAGCAGCGGTCAGGCGGGGCCGCCTGACCAGAGTAGCGAAGCGTGACGTGGCGCGTTATGCGCCGGCGGGCAACGCCGACTGCAGCCATTGGCAGAAGTGCCGGGCGAGCGGGTTGTGTTCGCTGTCGCGGTGCAGCAGCCACGCCCAGTGGGCGCCGCGCACGCGTTGCTCGGTTAACGGTTGCAGCAGCCCAGCGTCGCGCGCGTGCTGCGCCAGCAGTTGGCTGACCAACGCGATGCCGAGGCCATTGCAGGCGGCGTCCAGCAGCAGACCGGGATCGGAGAAGTTCAGCCCGCTGTCGCGCTGGCCGACGTGCGCGCCGCCCGCCACCGTCCAGTGGCTCCAGTCCATCTCCCGTTCGCCATGCAGGGTTACGCGCTGCTCCGCCGCCAACGCCAGCAGGCTGGGGTGGCAGGCGGGATAGAGCCGGTCGGTGCAGAGCACGTTCAAGGTGCAGTCCGCCTGCGCGCTGAGATCGTCGCGGATCGCCAGATCGATACTGTCCGTCGCCATATTCGGCGGTTCAAAGCTGGTGAACAGCCACAGGTCGACTTGCGGATGCTGCCGATTGAAGTCGCCCAGCCGCGGCATTAGCCAGTGGCGGGCGAAAGCCGGGGTGGTGTTGACGATCAGCTGATTGGGTTTGCGGTACTGATCCAAACGGCGAATGCCGACGGCCAGCTGTTGCAGCATCACCTGCGCGGTGCTGAACAGATCGTGGCCGGCGTCGGTCAGCGCCACGCTGCGGCCGGTGCGGAAGAACAGCGGCTGTTCCAGAAACGCTTCGAGACTGCGGATCTGCTGGCTGATGGCCGACTGGGTAAGGTGCAGTTCTTCGGCAGCCTGATGAAAACTGCCCAGGCGCGCCGCGGCTTCGAAACCGCGCAGCGCGCTCAAGGGGGGCCAGTGTTTTAACATTATCGATAAGCCTGTCTAATCAGATATCCACTAAATATATCGTTTGTCGCGGTGGCAGGGGAAGACTAGCATAAGATTCAACCGCATAAACGTGAATTATTCGGTTAACTTTTTGAATTATAAATGATTAAAAGAGGTCTTTAATGTCAACTCGCCGCGTGTTTATTAAACAGCTTTCCGCCGTCGCCGGAGTCGGTCTGACGGCTTCGTTGGGCATTTCGTTACGCGGTCACGCAGAAGCTGCGCTTAATCCGGCCTGGCGGATGCCCGACGAAGGGGAACCGCAACAACGGGCGTTTCTCGCCTTTGGCGCGCAGCGGGCCATCTGGGGCGAATTCACGGCGGATGTGCAGGCGGCGCAGGGGCGTATCGCCCGCGCTATCGCCGAGTTTCAGCCGGTGACGGTATTTTGCCGCGAGCGCGAACGACAATTGGCCGAGGCCACTTGCGGCAGCCACAACGTCAGCTATGTCGTCACCGAGCTGGATGACATCTGGGTGCGCGACTTCGGCGCCAATTTCGTGGTCAACGGCGCCGGCGAACTCGGGGCGGTGGATTTCAACTTCAACGGCTGGGGCAATAAACAGCGGCATGCCAAGGATGCGCGCCTGGCGGCGTTTGCCGCCAATCGTTACGGTGCCGCTCAACTGCGCCGCAGCGCACTGACAGGCGAAGGCGGCGGTATCGAAGTGGATGGGCACGGCACCGGCATCATGACCGAAAGCAGCTGGGTGAATGCGAACCGTAATCCGGGCTGGAGCCGGGACCGGGTAGAGCAGGAGCTGAAAGCGATGCTCGGCTTGCGCAAAATTATCTGGCTGCCGGGCATTAAAGGCCGAGACATCACCGACGCCCACGTCGATTTTTACGCCCGCTTCGTGCGGCCGGGCGTAGTGGTGGCCAACCTGGACACCGATCCGGCCTCTTATGACCATGCGGTTACCCAGCAACATCTGGCGCTCCTCAAGGCGGCGACCGACGCCGCCGGCCGCCGGCTGCAGGTGCATACGCTTTCGCCGCCGCTGGCGCCGCGCGACAGCCGATTCAGCCGCAACAACCCGGATTTTGCGGCGGGCTACATCAACTATTTCGTCATCAACGGCGCGGTGATCGCCCCGGAGTTTGGCGATCCGCAGGCGGACCGGGTGGCGCTTGAGCTGCTGACGGCGCTCTATCCGCAGCGCAAGGTGGTGCAGCTGGAGATCGACGCAATCGCGGCCGGCGGCGGCGGCATTCACTGCGCAACCAACCAATTGCCGGTGCATGGCAAGCCGGAACGGTGAATGTTCAAAAAATGCGCACGCGGTTGTTTGTCGGCATAGGGTGTGGTTGGCTGAGTGGAAACATAAGGAGGCCATAATGAACGACTCACCCTTGAGCATTCCCACCTGGTATCGCGATCCGCACGCAGAACAGGCCATGGCCGATGGCCATGCGCCTATTTGGCGCCATCTGATCGGTTTGGTGCCGGAAAATGAACTCTCCGGTGTCAGCGTGCTGGACTTTGGCTGTAATCAGGGCGGCTTTTTGCGTTTACTGCACCAAATTCGCCCATTCCAGCAGGCGGTTGGCGTCGATATCGCGCGCCAATCCGTCGATGAAGCCAACCGGCTAAAAGGGAACCTGCCGGTGGTTTATCAAACCGACACGCGGCTGCACGGGTGGGATAGCCACTTTGATATCGCCTTCAGCCATGAAGTCATCTACCTGATCGAAGACATTGCGCAACATGCCGCCGATATGCTGCGGGCGCTGAAGCCGGGCGGCGTTTACTATGCGGTGACCGGTTGCCACACCGGCAACCCGCTGTGGCCGCAGTGGCGCGAAAGGGTAGCTGAGCAGACGCATACCGTGGTGCAGGATCGCTCGCTGGCCGACTATGCGCGCATTTTCTCCGCCGCGGGGTTCCAGGTCTCTGCCCGCCGGTTGGGCTTTTCCGGCTTCGTGCCCTATGAGCCGGACGGCTGGATGCCGGATATCGCGGCGGCGATCGATTACTATTGGCGCACCAAAACGGTGTTCAGGTTGGTCAAACCATAAAATCCTACGCGGCGCTCGGTACGCCGCCGCTGACGAGATAAGATGGCGAAATTTATGATGGATTAGGATACGAAAACAATGGACTTTCGTTTGAACACCCGGTTATCCCTGCTTATGGGCTCGCTCTTGGCGCCCGCTATTGGGGCTAGTGCCGCTACGCTTACGCTCGATAATCAGGATCCGGCGGCGGTGTATCTCATTCAGGACGCGAAGCTGATTCAAGAACGTGAGGGGGTGAAAATCGCCGGGCAGTCATACCGTTATTTTGTGCTTCAGCTTGCCGACAATCTCCAGTATGAAGGTTATATCACCCGATGCGCCGACGACGATGCCGATAAATTAAATGAACAAGCGCGGCGACAATTAAACCGTTGTACCGAACAGGTGATCGACGACCTGGATCGGTTGATGGAAAAGACCGCCAACTTGGCATTCGACTACGGTGGCACGCAAAACGTTTATCGCGGCGAAGAACATTCAACGTCTTATTATTACTATTCGTTTGCCCGCGTGGCCCACTATTATCAGACCGAAGACGGACGTCATCCCCTGTATGGCCTGGTTTATCGTTGCAAGCAGCCGGCGAGCGATGCTCATCGGGAGCAAGAGCCTACTACGACTGAAACGACGCAGCCGCCGGCTGAAGTGGAACGCTTTATTGCATTGGCTAAAAATCGCTGCGGCAATGTGCTGAAACCACGCTGAACGATATTGCTCCTCCGTTTCCCGCTTCGACAAGATTTTACTCAATCCTTACGCAACCCTTTCAGAAGCGCATTCCGGCATTCGATATATTGAGAATAGTCATTCTCAACAGGATCGTATTGCAATGCAGAGGAAAACGCTTTTGGTGCTGGGGCTGTCGCTGTTGCTGGCCGCCTGCGATGGGCAAAACGCCGGTGCGCCAGCCGGCGCGGGCGGTGAGCAGGAGGTCGGCGTGGTCACGCTGCGCGGCCAGTCAGTGACCCTGAGCAGCGAGTTGACCGGCCGGGTCAACGCCACCATGACTTCCGACGTGCGGCCGCAGGTCGACGGGATTATCAAGCAGCGGCTGTTTACCGAAGGGGCCGAGGTCAAGGCCGGGCAGGTATTGTATCAAATCGACCCTGCCAGCTATCAGGCCAGCTACGATCAGGCCGCCGCCCAGCTGAAAAACGCCCAGGCCACGGTGCAATCCACCCGGCTCAAGTCGCAGCGCTATGCGGCGCTGGTGAAAGAGAACGGCGTTTCACAACAGGATGCGGACGATGCCAAAGCGGCCTATCTGGCGGCCGTGGCGTCGGTGGCCCAGTATCAGGCGGCGCTGGAGACGGCGCGCATCAACCTCGCCTATACCCAGGTGCGGGCGCCGATCGCCGGGCGTATCGGCATCTCGTCGGTGACGCCGGGTGCGCTGGTTACCGCCAGTCAAACCGATGCGCTGGCCACCATCCGCGCGCTCGATCCGATCTATGTCGATCTGACCCAGTCCAGCGCGCAGCTGCTTAAACTGCGGCGCCAGCAGGCGGCGTTACAGCGCGGCGCGGTCACGCCAGTCGCCATCAAACTGGAGGACGGTTCGCCTTATGCCCACGCCGGCAAGCTCGAGCTGACCGAGGTGGCGGTGGACGAAGCCACCGGTTCGGTCACGCTGCGCGCGGTGTTCCCCAACCCCGAACATGAGCTGCTGCCCGGCATGTATGTCCACGCCACGGTGGATAACGGCGTCGATCCCAAAGCGATTCTGGCGCCGCAGCAGGGCATAACCCGCAACGCCAAAGGGGAAGCCACCGCGTTGGTGGTGGACGAACAGAACAAAGTGGCGCAGCGCACCGTCAGCGCCGAACGGGTGGTGGGCAGTAATTGGCTGATCGGCAGCGGGCTGAACGAAGGCGATCGCCTGATCGTCGAGGGCACCAGCAAGGTCGCGATCGGCGCCGCGGTGAAGCCGGTTGAAGTCTCGGTCGACAAAACCCAACGCGAGGAGCAGTGATATGGCGCAGTTCTTTATCCGGCGGCCGGTATTCGCCTGGGTGATCGCCATCATCATCATGCTGTGCGGCCTGATGTCGATCAATTCGTTGCCCGTTTCGCAGTACCCGGACGTCTCACCGCCGCAGATTTCCATCTCCGCCACCTACCCGGGCGCAGACGCGGAAACGCTGGAAAACAGCGTCACGCAGGTGATTGAGCAACAGCTCACCGGCCTGGACGGCCTGCTGTATTTTTCTTCGACCAGCAGCTCCAGCGGCTCGGTCAGCATCAACGTCACCTTTGATCAGGGCACCGATCCGGATATCGCTCAGGTGCAGGTGCAAAACAAGGTGCAGCAGGCGGAAAGCCGTTTGCCGAGCGCGGTTACCGCGCAGGGCGTGACGGTCAAGAAATCCCAGAGCAGCTTCCTGCTGATCGTCGGGCTGTATGACGAAAGCGACAAGGCGACGATGGCCGATATTTCCGACTATCTGGTCAGTAACCTGCAGGATCCGCTGTCGCGCATCGAGGGCGTGGGGGACGTGCAGGTGTTCGGCTCGGAATACGCGATGCGTATCTGGCTGGATCCGACCAAGCTGGCAAGCTATGCGCTGATGCCTTCCGACGTGCAGACAGCGATCGAAGCGCAAAACACCCAGGTGTCCGCCGGCAAGATCGGCGATCTGCCGGCCGCCGCCGATCAGCAGCTGACCGCCACGGTAAAGGCGCAGTCGCGGCTGCAAACGCCGGAACAGTTTCGCAATATCATCCTGAAAAGCGACAGCAGCGGCGCGCTGGTGCGGCTGGGCGACGTGGCGCGAATTGAGCTGGGCAACGAGGACTACTCCGCCAGCGCGCACCTCAACGGCCACCCGGCGGCGGGGATCGCGGTCAAGCTGGCGGCGGGCGCCAACGCCCTCAACACCGCCAAGCTGGTGAAGGCCAAGGTGGCGGAATACCAAAGCGCGATGCCACAGGGCTACAAGGTGGCCTACCCGAAAGACAGCACCGACTTTATCAACATTTCGATCGAGGAGGTGGTGAAAACGTTGTTCGAAGCGGTGGCGTTAGTGGTGGTGGTGATGTTCGTGTTTCTGCAAAACCTGCGCACCACGCTGATCCCGACCATCACCGTGCCGGTGGTGTTGCTGGGCACCTTCGGCGTGCTGGCGGCGTTCGGCTATTCAATCAATACCCTGACGCTGTTCGGCATGGTGTTGGCGATCGGGCTGTTGGTGGACGACGCCATCGTGGTGGTGGAAAACGTCGAACGCGTGATGCGTGAGGATAAGCTGCCGCCGCGCGAGGCGACGGAAAAATCGATGCGCGAAATCACCGGCGCGCTGGTCGGCATCGCGCTGGTGCTGTCGGCGGTGTTTCTGCCAATGGCGTTCTTCGGCGGCTCCACCGGGGTGATCTATCGCCAGTTTTCGATCACCGTCGTCTCCTCGATGGTGCTATCGGTGGTGCTGGCGTTGACGCTGGCGCCGGCATTGTGCGCCACGCTGCTAAAACCGGCGCACGACGCGCAGACCGACAAGGGCTTGCTGGGCAAATTCAACCGCGGCTATGACCGGCTGCAGGAGAAGTACGCCGACAAAGTCGGCGGGGTGATCCACCGGCCGACGCGCTATCTGCTGCTGTACGGCCTGCTGTTGATCGCCGCCGCCGTGATGTACCTGCGTTTGCCGACCGGCTTTCTGCCCAACGAGGATCAGGGCACGGTGATGGTGCAGTACACCTTGCCGGCCGGCGCCACCAACGCGCGCACCTCGGCGGTGAGCGAAGCGGTGACCGCCTATTTCCTCGACCAGGAAAAGGCCAACGTCAGCACCATTTTCACCATCAACGGTTTCGGCTTCAGCGGCAGCGGGCAAAACGCCGGCATGGCGTTCGTCAGCCTCAAAGACTGGAGCCAGCGCAGCGGCAGCGCGAACACCGCCGACGCCATCGCCAAACGCGCCATGGCGCACTTCGCCTCGCTGCGCGACGCCCAGGTCTTCTCCATGAGCCCACCGGCGATCGACGGTTTCGGCCAGTCCGACGGCTTCACCTTCGAGCTGCAGGCCAAAGGAGCGACCACCCGCGCCGAGCTGCAGGCGATGCGCGACCAGATCGTTGCCGCCGCCGGCAACAACCCGGCGCTGCTGGCGGTGCGCGCCAACACCTTGCCGGATACCCCGCAGCTGCAGGTGGAGATCGACAACGGCAAGCTGCAGGCACTCGGCCTGAGCGCCGCCGACGTCAACAGCACCCTCAGCAGCGCGTTCGGCAGCACCTACATCAACGACTTTATCGACCGCAACCGGGTGAAAAAAGTCTATATGCAGGGCGATGTGCAGTACCGCGCCAAGCCGGAAGATCTCGACCGCTGGTTTGTACGCGGCAACAATGCGTCGGGCGCCAGCAGCATGACGCCGTTCTCCGCCTTTGCGTCTTCGCATTGGATCTACGGGCCGGAAAATCTGTCGCGCTATAACGGGCTGTCATCGTTCGAGATCACCGGGCAGGGCGCCGCCGGCGTCAGCTCCGGTACGGCGATGAGCGAGATGGAGAAGCTGGCGGCAACATTCTCCGCCGGCAGCAGCTATTCCTGGAGCGGGCTGTCCTATCAAGAGCGGCTGACCAGCGGCCAGGCGTCGTCGCTGTACGCCATTTCGCTGATCGTGGTGTTCCTGTGCCTGGCGGCACTGTATGAGAGTTGGTCGATTCCGTTTGCGGTCATGTTGGTGGTGCCGATGGGCGTGGTGGGTTCGCTGCTGGCGATCACCCTGCGCGGGCTGGAAAACGACATCTACTTCCAGGTGGCGCTGCTCACCATCATCGGCCTGTCGGCGAAGAACGCCATTCTGATCGTCGAGTTCGCCGAGGAGATGCACCAGCGGGGCGAAACGCTGATTGGCGCGGCGGTCCACGCGGCCCGCATGCGCCTGCGGCCGATCCTGATGACCTCGCTGGCGTTCACCGCCGGGGTGCTGCCGCTGGCGGTATCCAGCGGCGCCGGCGCCAACAGCCGCATCGCCATCGGCACCGGCATTATCGGCGGTACCATCACCGCCACCGCATTGGCCATCTTTTTCGTCCCGCTGTTTTATGTGTTGGTGCGCCGCATGTTCACCCGTCGGCCCGCCAACCCGCCGTCACAGGCAGGAGAATAACGTGTTGCAACGAGTCATGATGTTAACTTTACCGCTGCTGCTGACCGGCTGTCTGTCGCTGGATCCGCACTACCAGCGCCCGGCGCCGCCGGTGCCCGCCAACCTGCCGCAGGGCGAGGCCGGCGGCAACCAGGCGCTGAGCTACCCGGACGTCGCCTGGCGCGACTATGTCCAGGATGCCCGGCTGCGCCAGGTGGTGGCGCTGGGGCTGAACAGCAGCCGCGATCTGCGCGAGGCGATCGCCAATATCGCGTCGGCGCGCGCCCTGTATGGTGAGCAGCGCTCGGCGCTGTTCCCGACAATCAATGCCACCGCCGACGGCAGCCGCGGGCGGGCGCTGACCGGTAACGGCAACGCCACCGCGCTGAGCCAAAGCTACGAAGCCGCGGCCGGCGTCAGCGCATTCGAGTGGGATCTGTTCGGCAAAAACGCCAGCCTGTCGCGCGCTGCGTTCGAAACCTATTTGGCGAACTCGGAGGGGGCGAAAAGCACCCGTCTGACGCTGATCGCCGATATCGTCACCGACTGGGTGGCGGTGGCGGCCGAGCGCAGCAATCTGGCGGTGGCGCAGCAAACGATGGCGAGCGCCAAACGATCGCTGGACGTCACGCGTAACAATCAGCAGCACGGGATTGCGTCGCTGGTTGACGTGGCGTCGGCGGAAACCGTCTATCAGCAGGCGCGATCGGACGCCGCCAGCTACGCCACCAGCGCTGCACAGGCGAAAAACGCGCTGGATTTGGCGGTAGGGCAAAGCGTGCCGGAAAACCTGCTGCCGAGTGGCATCGAGGCGCTGGGCGGGATCATGCGCGATCTGCCGGCCGGCGTTTCTTCGCAAGTGTTGCTGAAGCGGCCGGACGTGCTGCAGGCCGAGCATAACCTGAAATCCGCCAACGCCGATATCGGCTCGGCGCGGGCGGCGTTCTTCCCGTCGATCAGCCTGACCGCCAGCGGCGGCGTGGGCAGCGGTGAACTCTCCTCGTTGTTCAGCCATGGAGCCGGCGTCTGGTCGTTCGCACCGAGCATCAGCCTGCCGATCTTCAGCGGCGGCTATAACACGGCTCAGCTCAACTACAGCCAGGCGCAGAAAGACCTGTATGTCGCCACCTATGAGAAAGCGGTGCAGACGGCATTTCAGGAAACCGCCGACGCGCTGGCGCGCAAAGCCACGCTGCAGGAACAGTTGGCGGCGCAAACCGGCTATGTGGCGGCGGCGCAGCAATACTATCGCCTGGCCGAGCTGCGTAACCGCCAAGGCGTGGACAGCTACCTGACGCTGCTGGACGCGCAGCGCACGCTGTACACGGCGCAACAGGCGCTGATCGCCACGCAGCAGACCGCATACGACAATCAGGCCACTCTGTATAAAGTGTTGGGCGGCGGCGTTACCGCTGAGCGGCAGGGGGATGGCGTCATCGCCGACAAGACGACGCTCAGCCGCTAACCGTCGACCGCGCGCGCCAGGAGTGTGGCTACGCGCGGTTTTTTTATGGAAAGTGTAAAGAAACGGAAAACCCGGCCGGCGGCCAGAACTCGCCGCGGTGAGCAGAGTCAGACAGAGAACCGCATTCATCTTTTATTCATACCGGCTCGAGGTCGTCATGGCAGAAGACATTCAGCAACAGGTCATCGCGCTTATCGCCGCCTTCAACGCATCAGGGCGGCTGAAGAAGGGCGTGGCCATCACCCCGGAAACCGAGATCAACACCGCGCTCAACCTGTCGTTCAGCGATTCCAATACGCTGATGCGCCACTACTTCGATACCTTCGGCGTCGACAGCGGCAACTATAATCACGAACTGTATTTCCAGCCGCCGACCAACACCGGGCGCTGGTTTTCCCCCTCAGCCTGCAAAGAACACCCCCGGCCGCTGTGCGTGTCGATGCTGGTGCGTTCCGCGCGCGCCAAACGCTGGCTGTACGACATCCACTTCCTGATCGAGCAGCTCCGCTAGCGCCGCGTTACTGTTCCAACACCTCGGCGAACTTCGCCAGCCACTGCGGATGCGCCGGCCAGGCCGGGGCGGTGACCAGATTGCCGTCGACGTGCGCCTGATCGATGCCGATCTCCGCATAATGACCGCCGCCCAGCCGCACTTCCGGCGCGCAGGCCGGGTAGGCGCTGCAGGTGCGGCCTTTCAACACCCCGGCCGCCGCCAGCAGCTGCGGGCCGTGGCAAACGGCGGCGATCGGTTTTTTCGCGGCGTCAAACGCCTGCACCAGCGCGATCACGTCGGGGTTCAGGCGCAGGTATTCCGGCGCCCGGCCGCCGGGGATCAAGAGCGCATCGTAGTGCTCTTCTTTGGCGGCGGCGAAGTCGGCGTTCAGGGTGAAGCGGTGGCCGGGTTTCTCGCTGTAGGTCTGCGCCCCGTCAAAATCGTGGATTGCGGTCTGGATGTAATCGCCGACGTCTTTGCCGGGGCACACGGCGTCCACCCAATGACCGATCATCTGCAATGCCTGAAACGGCACCATGGTTTCGTAATCTTCGGCGTAGTCGCCGACCAGCATCAGGATCTTTTTCTTGCTCATGATCACAACTCCTGCGGGATAGGGATTGCCTAAGGTATAGCCCAGCGCCCCTGGGAATGCGAACCACAAAGCGCCTATCTATACTCGTGATACTGCGGCGCTTTTCTCGCCGCTCAACCCCAGGGAGGATCCCCGATGCTGAATCTGGCTACCTTGCTTGAAGAGAGTGCGCGCACCTGGCCGGAGCGGCCGGCGGTGATACAGGACGACAACCCGCTCAGCTATCGGGCGCTTAACGACATGGCCAATCGGGTGGCGAATTTGTTGGCTGCGCGCGGCGTGCGGCCCGGTGAACGGGTGGCGCTGGCCTGCCCGAACCGGCCGGAGTTTCCGGCTATCTATTACGGCATTCTCAAAAGCGGCGCGGTGGTGGTGCCGCTGAATATTCTGCTGAAAAGCGCAGAGTTCGACTATTACCTGGCGGATTCGGCGGCGGTGGCGCTGTTTTGTTTTGAGGGCAGCAGCGGCCTGCCGCTGGGGGAGGAAGCGCTGCGGGCGGCGGCGAAGGCGGAGCAGTGCCGCGAGGTGTTTATCATCGGCGATCGGTTGCCGCTCGAGGGAGAGCGTTTCAGCGCGGCGATAGCCGAGCAGGCTACCGAATTCGCTTCGGCGACGACGCTCGAAAGCGACACCGCGGTGGTGCTGTATACCAGCGGCACCACCGGCCGCGCCAAAGGGGCGGAGTTGACCCACGCCAATCTGGTGCTCAACGCCTTGGGATCGGTGCGGCTGTTCGACGGTTCGGAGACGGCCCCCGATCGTCACCTGGTCACGCTGCCGCTGTTCCACACTTTTGGTTCGACTGTGCAGATGAACGCCGGGTTTGCCGCCGCCGCCACTCTGGTGCTGGTCGAGCGCTTCGACGCCGCGCAGGCCATCGCGCTGATGCAACGGCACGGCATCACCTTTTTCGCCGGAGTGCCGACCATGTATTGGGCGCTGTTGAATGCGCTGGATGAACACACGGATATCGAACGCTTGCGCAGCACGCTGCGTATAGCGGTGTCTGGCGGCGCCAGCCTGCCGCTGCAGATCCTGGAGGATTTTTCGCGCCGCTTCGGCGTCAACATTCTCGAAGGATATGGGCTGTCGGAGACCAGCCCGGTCGCCACCTTTAACCATCCCCACCGCGTGACCAAACCCGGCTCCATCGGTCAACCGATCTGGGGCGTGGAGGTGCGCCTGCTAGACGCCACTGGGCAGCCGGTCGACGGCATCGATCAGGTCGGGGAGATCGCGGTGCGCGGTTACAACATCATGAAAGGTTACCTGAATCGCCCCGAAGCGACGGCGGAGGTGCTGGAAAACGGTTGGTTCCTCACCGGTGACCTGGCGCGCCGCGACGCCGACGGCTTCTATTTCATCGTCGATCGGGCCAAGGACATGATCATTCGCGGCGGGTTCAACGTCTATCCGCGCGAGATTGAAGAGGCGCTGATTCGCCATCCGGCGGTGTCGTTGGTGGCGGTGATCGGCGTTGAACACCCGTCGCTGGGCGAAGAGATCAAAGCGGTAGTGGTGTTGAAAGAGACGGAAGAGCCCATCGAGGAGGAAACGCTTATTGCCTGGAGCCGGGAGCGGCTGGCGGCGTACAAGTATCCGCGCATCGTCGAGTTCGTCGAGCGTTTGCCGATGACCAGTACCGGTAAGGTGTTGAAGCGCTGTTTGCGCTGAGGAAAATCCGGCCTGCCGGGGCAGGCCGGGATACGGGTATCAACCTGGGTAGATGCCGCGCTCTTTACGTGCGGTCAGGATGCGCTCACAGGCCACGATGTAAGCGGCGGTGCGCAGGCTGCACTCTTTCTCGGCCGCCTTGTTCCAGACGTGGACCATGGCGTCGGTCATGATTTTGTCCATACGCTCATTGATCTCGGACTCGCTCCAGAAGTAGCTCGCCATGTCCTGCACCCACTCGAAGTAACTGACCGTTACGCCGCCGGCGTTACAGATAACGTCCGGGACCACGGTGATGTTACGGGAACGCAGAATGTCGTCTGCCTCTGGGAAGGTTGGGCCGTTGGCGCCTTCCAGTACCAGCTTGGCGCTGAGGATTTCAGCGCGCTGGCGGGTGATCTGGCCTTCCAGCGCAGCCGGGATCAGGATGTCCATGTCGACTGACCAGAACGCTTCGCTTTCGATCTCGCTGGCGCCCGGGAAGCCGGCGATCTGCTTGTGCTTGACCTGGTATTCGGTCAGCGCGGCCAGATCGATGCCATCGGCGTTGAACAGGGTGGCGGAGTGGTCCTGGATGGTGACGACGCGTGCGCCGACGCCAACGAACAGGCGAGCCGCTTCGCTGCCCACGTTACCGAAGCCTTGTACCGCCACTTTGGCGCCTTCGATTTGCACGCCCAGACGTTTGGCCACTTCGCTGCCGGTGACGAACACGCCGCGGCCGGTCGCTTTCTCACGGCCCAGGGAGCCGCCGAGGTGGATTGGCTTGCCGGTGACCACGCCGGTGATGGTGGTGCCGTGGTTCATGGAGTAGGTGTCCATCATCCAGGCCATCACTTTGGCGTTGGTGCCGACGTCCGGCGCAGGAATGTCTTTCTGTGGCCCGATGATGAAGCCGATTTCGCTGGTGTAGCGGCGGGTCAGTCGCTCCAGTTCACCTTCAGACAGTTTGAACGGGTCGACGCGGATGCCGCCCTTGGCGCCGCCGTACGGCAGGTTGACCGCGGCACACTTGATGGTCATCCAGGCGGACAGGGCCATCACTTCGTTCAGATCGACGTCAGGGTGGAAGCGGATGCCGCCTTTACCCGGCCCACGCGACAGGTTGTGCTGTACGCGGAAACCTTCGAAGTGGCGGATGGTGCCATCGTCCATCTGCAGCGGGATATCAACAATCAAAGCGCGCTTAGGGTGACGCAGCGTATCAACCCAGCGTGACAGCTCGCCGAGGTAAGGGGCGACGCGATCGATTTGTTGCAGATATGTAGCCCAAGCGGTGGTGCTGCTGTCTGAAGCGTAGGATAGCTTTTCCATAACCAACCTTTATATATTAGAGGTATTTATTTCGTTTAACCGTGGATTAGCAAGCGCATAACACTTTGCGACGCTAAATTTACCACTAATTATGCCGGTTGTTAGCCCCCCTCTCATCGGGCCAGCGGGCGGTTTTTCGCCGCCTGCAGGGCGATAAATGAATAGTTAATTACTTTTTGTCGGTGGTGAGCGAGCACATGCATAATTTATGCATATAAAGCGCATAAAAACCCTTTTTATCTATTTTTCAGAAGCTTGAATGTGATCAAAAAGTTTCATTTTATTTAACTGCCATGTTGACAATGGCATTTCCCCTCGCCAGAGTTAAATTAATGTTAAAACGGCTCCGGCGTCGTTTTTTTGTTGCACAAGGGAAAGTATAACCATTTGATATTGTAGTGTTTACCCACCACGCTCAGGCTTTGTACGCCAAACGTGGGCGCTACGCGGCTCACGAGAGCATTTTCTCGGCACCCATTATTATTACCTCCCTGTTACAACGGGGCGGGCAGCGTTCGGTCTCAATTTTATTGCCGGTTAGAGCGCCCACGGGCGTTTCACTCCTGCTGCAGCCGCACATCGGTTGCTTAATCGCCTTAATGACGGACAGGTAATACCATGAAAAAAAATCACTGCGATCGGCTGAACCCAGGTTCAGCCGAAGGGCCAAACTGTGCCCAAACCCTGCAGCGCGGGCTGAGCGCGCGCCATATTCAACTGATTTCGATCGGCGGCGCCATCGGCACCGGGCTGTTTATGGGCGCCGGGAAAACCCTCGCGCTGTCGGGCACCTCCATCGTACTGACTTACGCCATCGTCGGCTTTTTCATGTTCATGGTCATGAGGGCGATGGGGGAGCTGCTGCTCACGCGGCTCGATTATCGTTCGTTCGCCGATTTCGTCTCCGAATACCTGGGGCCGCGCGCCAGCTTTTTTCTCGGCTGGTCCTACTGGCTGAGCTGGGTCGTGACCTGCATTGCCGACGTGGTGGTGTGCGGCGGCTACGTGCAGTATTGGCTGCCTAACGTCTCGCCCTGGCTGCCGGCGCTGCTGACGCTGGGGTTCTTGTGTCTGTTCAACATGCTATCGGTCAAGATGTTCGGCGAAGCCGAATTCTGGTTCGCGATGATTAAGGTGGTGGCGATCGTCGCGCTGATTGCCACCGGCGCCTGGATGGTGTTCAGCGGCTGGACCTCGCCGGACGGTGTGACCGCTTCGCTGCATAACGTCACCGATCCCGCCATTTTCATGCCACACGGCATCTTCGGCTTCTTCGCCGGTTTCCAGATCGCCATTTTCTCCTGTACCGGCATCGAGCTGCTGGGCACGATGTCGGCGGAGACCAAAAACCCGGAGAAGGTGCTGCCAAAGGCGATCAGCGCGATCCCGGCGCGCATCATCGTCTTCTACGTGTGCTCGATGCTGACCATTATCGCCGTCACCTCGTGGAGCCACATTTCACCGGACAGCAGTCCGTTCGTGATGCTGTTCGATCGGGCGGGGCTGCCGGCCGCCGCGGCGGTGATCAACTTTGTGGTGCTGACTTCGGCGATGTCCTCGGCCAACAGCGGGGTGTATTCCAGCACCCGCATGCTGTACAGCCTGTCGATGGAAAAGCACGCCCACGGCCAGTTCCGCATTCTGTCCCGCACCACGGCCATTCCGATCCGCAGCCTGCTGTTTTCCTGCTTCTGCATGGTGTCCGGCACCTTGCTGCTGGTGCTGGTGCCGAACGTCATGACGCTGTTCACCCTCGTCTCTACCGTGGCGGCGATCCTGGTGGTTTACAGCTGGGGCATGATATTGGTCGCCTACCTGGTATATCGCCAGAAGCGGCCGGATCTGCACGCCGGTTCCCACTTCAAAATGCCGGGCGGGGTCGCGATGGCCTGGCTGACGCTGGCATTTTTCGCCTTTACGCTAGTGCTGATGGTGTTCGATCGCGATACGCTGATCGCGCTATGCAGCATGCCGCTGTGGTTTACCACGCTCGGCCTGATCTGGCGCTATCGGGTCCGTGACAGCGTGGCGCGCGAGAGCTACGTGTTTTATCGGCGTGGCGCCGAGGCGGAATAACCGGCGAAGGATGCGCAGTTGCCGCCGCTCGACTCGGCAAGCGGCGGCAACTGCGGTATGCTAAGCGGCTGAACCGCAAACCAAACCGGGCCATACGGAGACACCCCAGCGTGCCGAACTCTTCTTCTCAACTCGAACTTTTGCGATCGGTCGCCGACGGCATCGCCGCGCTGTTTTTCCCGAATGCAGAAGTGGTGATCCACGATCTGGCCACCAACAAGATTGCCTATCTGGCGAACAACCTGTCGAAGCGCAAACCGGGTGACGACGCCGGGCTGGAAGACTTCGAGCTCGAGGGCGGCGCCGGCGTGACCGGCCCCTATGAGAAGCTGAACTGGGACGGCAAAAAGATGCGTTCGGTGAGCATCGCCGCACGCGACGAGCAGGGCAAGCCCAGCTATCTGCTGTGCATCAATCTGAGCACCGCGATGTTCGAGGACGCCCGCAACGCGCTGGACATGTTCCTGTCGGTCACGCGGCTGCAACCACAGCCACAAGAGCTGTTCAAAGATGACTGGCAGGAGAAGATCAATACCTTCCTGCACGATTGGCTGCGGCGCGAAAACGCCGCGCTCGGCGCGCTGAGCCGCGAACAGAAACGGCGGCTGGTCAGCGATCTCTATCATCAGGGGGCGTTCAAGGCCAAAAGCGCGGCGGATTACATCGCCAACGTGCTGTCGATGGGGCGCGCCACGGTGTACAAGCATTTGCGGGAATTGAAGCAGGAGTAAAGGCGGCGGGAAAGGCGGAAGAAATGGGCGGCGCTGGCCGCCCATTTTTGTTACCAGCGGTAGTTGACCGAAGCGATGATGCTGCGGCCGCTGCCGTAGAAGCAGGCGTACTCGCCGCTGCAGGATGAAACGTATTTCTTGTCCGTCAGGTTCTGCACGTTGAGCTGAAGCGCCGCACCGCGCAGTGCCGACGAAGCCTGGCCGAGGTCATATTTCACCATGGCGTCGTACAGCGTGTAGTGCGGTACGTCGTACTGGCCGGTGGCGTCGGCCGGCGCATCGCCGATGTAACGCACGCCGCTGCCGACGGTCAGGCCGTTCAGCGCGCCGCTCAGGAAGCTGTAGCTGCCCCAGGCGGATGCCGCGTGGCGCGGGATGCCCGCCGGGCTGTGGCCAATTTCGTCCGCCGAGTTCGAGTCTTTGGTGACTACGTCGGTGTAGGTATAGGCGGCGGTCAGCTTGATTTCCGGCGTTGGTTGGGCGTGCACTTCCGCCTCAATCCCTTTGGATTTCACCTCACCGATCTGCTCGTAGGCGGAGGTGAGACGGTTGTAAGACGCCACATTGCGCTGGGTAATGTCGAACCAGGAGAGGGTCAGCAGGGTGTTGCCGCCCGGGATCTGGTATTTCACGCCCACCTCGGTTTGTTTGCCGGTGGTCGGCTTGAGCGGATCGGCGCCCGGCGCGCTCGGGTACAGGTTAGGATCGAACGAGGTGCTGTAGCTGACGTACGGTGAAATGCCGTTGTCGAAGGCGTAAAGCAGGCCCGCGCGGCCGGTGAACTGGGCATCGTTGTAGGTCTGCTCTTTACCGCCGCTGGTGCGATCGCGGGTGTTGACCTGCGACCAGTCCTGACGGCCGGACAGCAGCAGGTTCCAGTTATTCCACTCCAACTGGTCCTGCAGATACACCCCGATCTGATTCAGCGTCTTCAAATCGCTGGAAGCCAGCGCCAGCGTGCTGCCATCGATACTGGGGCGAACCGGGTTGGCCCAGTCGATCGGGTAATCGTTGCCGCGATCGCGATACATCTTCGAATCGATATGGCTGTAGCGGTAATCCAGCCCGCCCAGCACCGTGTGCTTCACCTCGCCGGTGTCGAACAGGCCCTTCAGCTGGTTATCCACGCCAAACTCGTTGGTCATCTGCGTTTCATGCTGCGCCATGCGGGTGACGGTGTGGTCGTTAACCTTCGAGTTTACGTTATAAACCAGATATTTATAGTCTTCATCACGGTGGGTGAAGCGCAGGTTCTGGGTAAACGACAGCGCATCGCTGATGTTATGCTCGAGGCTGTAGCCGATCGACGCCTGCTCGCGCCGCGACTTGTTGAAGCTGGGTTCGCTGACGTTGAAGTCATAGGGCACATAGCCCGCGCTGGTCGGGAACAGCGTGCCGGCACGCGGCAGGAAATTGCGCGATCCGGCTTTCGGATCGTTCTGGTAACTGGTCAGCAGCGTAAAGCTGGTGTCTTCATTCGGCAGCCAGGTGAAGGCCGGCGCGATGGCCACCCGTTGCTGCTTGCTGTCTTTGACAAACTCATGCTCGGTTCTGGCGATACCGTTCAGGCGATAGAACAGGGTGTTGTCGTCGTTGAGTTTGCCGCCGAAATCGAACGCCGTTTCCGCCAGATGGCGGTTGCCGGTGCTGAATTTGACTTCGTGAATGCTCTGGGCGGTAGGGCGTTTACTGGTCATCACCACCACGCCGCCGGGGCTGACCTGGCCGTACAGCACGCCGGCCGGGCCATGCACCATCTCCACGCGCTCCAGCAGCCAGGGATCGATCTGCCCGGCGCCGCCGTTTTGGCTCGAGAGGCCAAAGTGCAGGCCGTCGAGCAGCTTGGGCGCATAGCGGAAGCCGCGGCTGATCACTTCGTCATTGCGGTTGGAGTTGCCACGGTAGGTGGTGATCACCCCACTGGTGTAGTTCAGCGCGTCGGCGACCGACGCCGGCTCCTGATCGTTCATCTGCTCGCGCGTGACCACCGAGATGGACTGCGGCGTTTTGCGCAGAGGGGCGGCGGTCTTGGTGCCGGCGGCGCTTTCTTTGGCGACGATCCCTTTGACCGGCGCGGTCACGCTGTTTTGCGCGTCGGCGGTCACCAAAATCGTCTCGTCCGCCGCGGCGGACGCGTGTTGCGCCAAGGGCAGTAAGGCCAGCGCCGATCCCAGCAACAGACGCTTGGCGGCCGTCGCCTCCGCATTTCCGTCTGCTATCCCTTTGTTTTTAATCTTCATTATCTCTCCTGCATACCTGCGTTGTGTGTCATGCCACCCTGATAAACCCCGAAATGCCGACAAGCGGTCTTCTCCCGTCGACGCGGAAACGCCGTGTGTGCACGACGGTAAAAATCCGACAAATAGTATTGAAAATGATAATGAGTATCAATACGATTGTCAGGTTTTGTAAAAATCACTCGTGTTATGTAAGGGGCGCTATGGAGTTTTTGCCGGAAAAGAGGCCAGAAAGCGGTCATGAGGGATTGGCGGCGCAATGGCTGCGTGAAGAGGCGGCAGGACAGCCTGCGTGGTGGCAGAAGGTGGCCTCACACGGCACGCCCATCGTCGAGCCGCACGATGATCGCCACGTCAAAATGACCTGGCTGTGGCGCGATCCCGCCGGCGATGAACGGCACTCGCCGATACGCCGCGTTTACGCCGATATCAACGGCATTACCGATCACCACAGCACGTCCCCCAGCAGCCTGACCAGGCTCCCCGGCACCGACGTTTGGTACGGCGCCGCCGTTATCGATCGCCGTTGGCGCGGCAGCTATAGCCTGATCCCTATTACCGATCGGGATCTTCCCCCCGTATTCAGCGACGACGAAACGTTGCGCGACCGCCAGCAGCGCGCCTGGTGGGTATCGCTGTTCCCGTTGGCGATCGCCGATCCGCTGAATCGCCTCTCGCTGGGGCCGTCTCATCGCCCGCGGCCGGTTTCCCTGGCGCAAGGGCCGGATGCCGACGATCAAAGCGCCTGGCAGGCCGCCGATCGGCCATTGGACGAGGCGCGGCTACAGCTTTTTCAGTGGCGCAGCGAACGTCTGGATAACCAGCGGCGCGTTTGGCTGTATGCCAGCGGCGACGCGGCGGTGGAAGCGAATCGCCCGCTGGTGCTACTGCTCGATGGCCAAAACTGGATCGAAAGGCACGCGCTGTTGCCGGTGATCGAGCACGAAACGGCAAGAGGGCACCTGCCGCCCGCGTGCTGGCTGCTGATCGATGCGATCGACGGTGAACACCGGGAAAACGAGCTGCCCTGCAACGCCGCCTTCTGGCAGGCAATCATCGAAGAGCTGCTGCCGCAGGCGCAGAAGCGCGAAGCGTTCAGCGAGGAAGGGGCGCGCACCGTCGTCGCCGGCCAAAGCTACGGCGGGCTGGCAGCGTTATATGCCGGTGTGCACTGGCCGGAACGTTTCGGCCACGTGCTGAGCCAGTCCGGTTCCTTCTGGTGGCCCACGGTGCAATTCGTTACCCAGTTCGAAAAACGCCACGAACTGGAGGAAGGCTGGCTGATACGCCAGGTTCGGCAACGCGACGGGGCGGCGCCCACGCTCACCGTGATTCAGCAAGCCGGCGATCGGGAGGCGGACATCGAATTCGTCAATCGCCAGATGCATCAGGCGCTGACGGCGGCGGGGCACCGCGCCGAATACCGCGTGTTTTCCGGCGGGCACGATGCGCTCTGCTGGCGCGGCGGCCTGGTGGACGGCGTGCGCCAGCTGCTTTCCGCGATGAAATAACCCACACATTTTGACAGACAGGTAATGAAAATGACTCAGGAACAACAAAACCCGTTCGATGACGAAAGCCTCCGTTTCACCGTTTTGGTCAACGCGCAGCAGCAGTATTCGCTGTGGCCGCAGTTTGCCGACACGCCGCAGGGGTGGCGCGTGCTGATGGGGCCGGCGTCGCGCGGCGAATGCATCGACTACATCGAAACGCACTGGCAGGACATGCGGCCGGCGGCGCTGAAAGCGGCGGATGCGGCGCGTTAAGCGCCAGGCAGCCACATCGATACATTCCGTTTGAGGAAAAGGACAGACACCATGTCAGAAACGCTTTCTTTGCCGGATACTCAGGTCGAGTATCGGGATTATCCGCTGGTTGCAGCACAACCGGGGATCTGGATCGCCGACCAAATCGCGCTGCGCCGCAACGGCTTCGCCGTGGCGCACTACACCGAACTGCACGGCGCTATCGACCGCTCGGCGCTGGAGCGCGCCATCCGTCAGGGGCTGGCCGAAGCGGATACGGTTCAGGCGCGGTTCTTTGAGGCGCAGGACGGCCAGCCGGTGCAGCGTTTACCGTTGATAGCCGACCCTGCACGCGTGCAGGCGCCGGAGTGGTTCGATTTCAGCACGCAGCCGGACGCCGAACAGGCGGCGCTGGCGCTAATGAACGACGATCTGGCGCAGGATTTGCCGGCGGACGGCGAACGGCCGCTTTATCGCCATGCGGTGATCCGCGTCAGCGCCGAGCGCTGGTTCTGGTACCAGCGCTTTCATCATCTGACCCTGGACGGCTTCAGTTTCGAAGCCATCACCCGCCGGATCGCCGATATCTATCGCGCGCTGCGCCACGGGCTGTCGCCGGCGGCCTCACCGTTTACCCCGTTCGGCAAGGTGGTGGAGGAGTTTCAGCAATGGCAAACGTCGACCGCACGTGAGCGGGCGGCCGAATTCTGGCGCCAGCATCTGCGCGATTTGCCGTCGCCGCTGTCATTATCGACGGAGAGTCGGGAGGTTGAACCGGGTGCCCGGCCGCTCAAACAGGCGCTGGTGCTGCCTGAATCGCTGTTTGACGAAGCGCTGCGCGATGATGCGCTGCAGTCGCTGCAACCGGCCGATATCGTCACGGCGGCGCTGGCGATGTATCTGGCGCGCATGAGCGGTGAAACCCGCTTCTCAGTCGGCTTTCCTTTCATGCGCCGGATGGGGTCGCAGGCGCTGGCGGCGGTCGGCCCGGTGGTCAACGTGCTGCCGCTGCTGCTGAACGTGACGCCGGCGATGTCGCTGGCGGACGTCTGCCAGGCCACCGTGGCGGAGATCAAGCAGGCGCGCCGCCATCAACGCTATGAGGCGGAGCAGATCAAACGCGATCTCGGCCTGGTCGGCGGCCATCAGGAACTGTATGGCCCGGTGGTCAACGTCAAGGTCTACCACAGCGCCTTGTCGTTCGACGGCCAGGCGGCCACCACCCATACGCTGGCGATGGGGCCGGTCGACGATCTGGAGTTTGAGATCGGTTTTCGAAGCGGCGTGCTGACGCTGTCTTTGGTCGCCAACCCGGCCAAATACTCGCCGCGCACCTTGCATCATCACGCGGAGCGCATCGGCCATTGGCTGCAGCAGCTGGCGCGGCAGCCGCGCCAGCCGAACGGCCAACTGGCGCTAATCAGCGATGGGGAACTCAGACAACTCGCGGCCTGGGGGCGCGGCGCCGAGCTGACGCCGCCGGCGGGCATGGTCTCGATTATGGATGCGTTCCAGTGCCAGGTTGAGCGCCAGCCCGAGGCGTTGGCGGTGGCCTGCGGCGACGTGCGCCTCAGCTACCGGCAGCTCTCCGAACGGGTGATGCAACTGGGGCGAGTGCTGATCGAAAACGGCATCGGCGCCGAAGACGTGGTCGCCATCGGCATTCCACGCTCGGTGGACACGCTGGTCGCGCTGCTCGGCGTGCTGGCCAGCGGCGCGGCCTATATGCCGCTCGATCTGGACTATCCGCGTGAACGTTTGGCGCTGATGTGCGACGACGCGCGGCCGGTAATGTTGCTGACCCACCGCGCCACGCGGGCCAACATGCCGGATCTGCCGCAGATATTGTGCCTGGACGACGCCCCGTGCCTGGCGCGCTGCGCGGCCGCCGAGGCCACGCCGATAACGGATGCCGAACGGCGTGTGCCGCTGAGCGAGGCGCATCTCGCCTACATGATTTACACCTCCGGCTCGACCGGCAAACCCAAGGGGGTCATGTCCACACACCGCGGGCTGCTGAACCTGTTCCTGTCGCACCAGGCTTCTCTGTTTGGCCCGGCGATCGAAAAATTCCAGGCTCGCCACGCGCGCCGCTTGCGCGCCGGCCATACCGCCTCGTTTTCTTTCGACTCCTCTTGGGAACCGATGTTCTGCATGATGATGGGCAGCGAACTGGTTATCTTCGATGAGGAGCTGCGCCGCGACCCCTGGGCGCTGCTGGAACAAACCCAACAGACGCCGATCGATCTGCTGGACATCACGCCGTCGTTCTTCTCGCAACTGGTGGACTGCGGCCTGCTGAAAGGGCAGTTCCCGCTGCCGTCGTTCGTGATGATCGGCGGCGAGGCGGCGACGCCGACGCTGTGGAACCTGATGCAGCAGCATCCGGAAGTGGAGATCCACAACTATTACGGCCCGTCCGAATACACCGTCGATACCCTCGGCGCGCCGGTGACGGCCGCAGACCAGCCGGTGATCGGCCGTCCCCTCGCCAATACCTCAGTTTGGCTGCTCGACAGCCGCCTGCAGCCGGTGCCGATCGGCGCGGCGGGCGAACTGTACATTTCCGGCAAAGGCATCGCGCGCGGTTACCTGCGGCGCCCGGATCTGACGGCGGCGCGCTTTGTCGCCAACCCGTTCGCCGAAGGCGAGGTGATGTACCGCAGCGGCGATCTGATGCGCTGGAGCGCGGAGGGCCAGCTGGTGTTCATTGGCCGAACCGATCATCAAATCAAGGTGCGCGGCTTCCGCGTCGAGCTGGGTGAGGTGGAAAGCGCCTTGGCCGCCTTGCCGGACGTAGGGCGAGCGGTGGTGATCGCCGAGCCGATCGGCGCCACCTATCGCCTGATCGGCTACTGCTCGGTGCAGGATGACGCGCGCCGCGCCTCGCCGGCGCTGCAAAATGAGCTGCTGGGGCAACTGGCGCAGCGTCTGCCGGATTATATGGTGCCGGCGATCCTGGTGGTGATGCCGGAGCTGCCGCTCAACGTCAACGGCAAGATTGACCGCCAGGCGCTGCCCAAACCGCAGGAGACGCTGGCGCAAAGCATTCGCGAACCGGCCACCGAGCAGGAAAGGCTGATTTGCCGCGCGATGGCCCACCTGTTGGGGATGGAGCGCGTTGGCGCCGACGACGATTTCTTCGCGCTCGGCGGCGACAGCATCTCGGCGATGGGGCTGGGCACCGCCCTGCGGCGCAAAGGGTATCTGCTGCGGCCGCGCGAGATCTTCGCGCTGCACACCCCCGCGCGTATGGCGCAGGCGATGCAGCCGTTGGCCGTTGGCTCTCAGACCCCACGCAGCGTGCGGCAAGGCCCGATCGACGGGCTGCCGATCCTGCACTGGTTTGCCGAGACGGGCGATATGCATCGCCGCTTCGCGCACGGCGTTTTCCTGCGCGTGCCTGCCGAGCTGCAACCGGAACAGCTGCGTGATGCGTTGGAACAGCTGCGCACGGCCCACCCGGCGCTGGGCGCCCGGATCCGCGATGGCCAGTTGGTGGTTGAAGAAGCCGCTAGCGCTGAGTTCATGCAGGTTCAGACCGTATCCAGCGAACTGGAGCCGGCGGCGGAACAGGCTTTCGATGCCGCACTCGAGCATCTCGATCCGGCGGCCGGCGCCATGATGCAGGCGATCCTGTTGCAGCGTGACGGGCAGAGCCTGGGGCTGGTGCTGGCGATCCACCACCTGGTGGTCGACGGCGTTTCCTGGCGCATCCTGCTCGAGGAGCTGCGGCAAGTGGCCGACAGCGCCATGCAGGGGCAGCCGATCACGCTGCCGCCGGAAGAAACCTCGCTCTATGAGTGGTCCGCGCGTTTACGCGCAGACGTGGAGCGCCGGGAAGCCGAGCTGCCGTTCTGGCGGCAAATGCTGGCGGACGGCGTGCCGCGTTTGGGCCGGCGCGCGCTGGAACCGCAGACCGATCGCATCGCCTCGGTGAACGAACGGCGCACGCTGCTCGACAGCCGGTTGACAGCCGCACTGCTCGGCACATTGCCGCAGGGCTATCGCGCCCAGGTTGAAGAGATCATGCTGTGCGCGCTGGCTCAGGCCTGCCGCCGCCGTTTTCAGGCCGCTTCGCTGCGTTTCTCTCTGGAGTCGCACGGCCGCGCCGAACTGGACGACGGCCTCGATCTGGCCCGCACCGTCGGCTGGCTGACGGCGGAGTACCCGCTGCGCATCGAACTGCATGACGCCGAGCACAATGAGGCCGTGCGCGCGGTGAAACGGGCGACGCGAGCGGTGGCCGATCGCGGCATCGGCTACGGCCAGCTGCGTTATCTGCATCCACAGCGCGACGACCTGGCGGCGCTGGCGCAGCGCAACGCCCCGGAGATTTTATTCAACTACCTCGGGCGCTTCAGCCAGGATGAGGGGCACTGGATGCCGCAGCGCAGCCAAACCCGCTTCCGCGACGCCTTCGCCGTGGCGCAGGATGCGCAGCAGGCGCTGTCTTACGGGCTGGAAGTGAACATCTTTGTCGAGGAACGGCGCGACGGCGCCTGCCTGGCGATTAACTGGAGCTGGCTGGAGGCGATTTTCAGCGAGAGCGACATAACGCAGCTGCACAGCGGCATTGAGCAAGCGGTGCGTTCACTGTGCGAATTTGCCGAACGCCATCCCGAACGCGCGGCGGCGACGTTGGTGGCGGCCGAGATCGCCCAGCCGGGCGTCGATGATGAGGCGGTGCGCGCCTGGGAGCGGGAGTGCGGGCCGTTAGCCGCGGCGCTGCCGCTGTTGCCGCTGCAACACGGCCTGTTGTTCCATGCGCAGACGGCGCAGCAGGGCGGCAGCTATAACTCGTTGACGCGCCTGAGCCTCTGCGGCGAACTGGACGCGCTTCAACTTCAGCAGGCGCTGGATGCGGTGATCCGCCGCCATCCGCAATTGGCCGCCCGATTCAACCGCGAGGGCGAACCGCTGCAGCTGATACCGCAGGAAAGCCAATGGCCGTTGGACAGCCACACGCTGCCGCCGCTGGCCGAAGAACAGGAGGCACAGGCACTGCACCGGCTGGAGCAGCAGGAACTGCAGCGCGATCTGTTCAACCAGCCGGGCGCGATGCTGCATGCGCTGTGGGTCAAACACGGCGATAGCGAACGCTACACGCTGTTCCTTAACGCGCACCACCTGATCGTCGATGGTTGGTCGACGCCGGTGGTGCTCAACGATCTGATGCTGGCCCTGCGTGAAGGCGAACAGGCGTTGCCGCCGCTGCGTTCGAACTATGCCGATATCGTGCGCCGTCTGACCGCGCGGGATGCCGAAGCCTCGCGCCGCCTGTGGCGTGAGACGCTGCAGGATGTGCGCCCGACGTTACTGTTCGGTGACGCGCAGGACGATCGCGTGCATGAGCTGGAAATGACGCTGCCGCCGGCCGAGGAAAAGCGCTTGCTGACCCTGTGCCGCGAACGCGGGTTGACGCTCAATACCGTGATGCAGGGCATTTGGGCGCTGCAGCTGGCCAGCTGTTGCGGCCAGCAGGACGTGGTGTTCGGCTCGCCGGTGTCCGGCCGCTTTGGCCAGATAGAAGGGGTCGAGGAACACGTCGGCCTGTTCAGCAACACGTTGCCGGTGCGAGTTCGTCTGCAGCATGACCGTTCGTTGACGGAACAGCTGACCGACCTGCAGCACCGGCAGATTGCACTGCTGGAGCACGACGATTTGGGGTTGGGGGAAATTCAGCACCTGGCCGGGGCGGGCACGCTGTTCGATACGCTGTTGGTGGTGGAGAACTACCCGGACAACGACGCTCTGCTGGGCGGCGCAGGATCGCTGCGTTGCGACGCCATTCGCAACAAAGGCTATACCCACTATCCGCTGACGCTGCTGGTGCTGCCGGGCGAACGTCTGCGCCTGCTGATGGAGTACCGCGCCTCGGTGCCGCAACCTGAACGCTTCGCCGCGCGGCTGATGGCGCTGCTGCAACAGTGGATCGCCCAGCCGGATCTGCCGCTGCCGCGCTGGCAGTTGCAAACCCCGCAGGAGCAGGCGCTGATCGCGGCGGTCAACCGCACCGGGCAGGCGGTGGCGGACACCACCTTGCATCAGGCGATCGCCGATCAAGCGCGGCGCACACCGGAACGCATCGCGCTACAGGATGCCGGGCACAGCCTCAGCTACCGTGACATGCAGCGCCAGGCCGCGCTGCTGGCCGAGCGGCTGACGGTGGCCGGCATTCAGCCGGGGGACATCGTCGCGGTGGCGTTGCCGCGTTCCGTGCGCCTCAGCCTGGCGTTGACGGCGATTGTGCAGACCGGCGCCGCCTGGTTGCCGCTGGACACCGGCTACCCGGACGAACGTCTGGCCTACATGGTGGAGGACGCCAAGCCGCGGCTGATTATCACCGAAAGCGCGTTGGATGCCCGCTTCGCCGCGCTGGCGCCGACGCTGCTGTTCGATGTGCTGGACGAGAGCGGGCGCGAACCGGCAGCGCGCCAACCGGCGGGGAACGGCGATTATCCCGCCTACGTGCTGTATACCTCCGGCTCTACCGGGCGGCCGAAAGGCGTGGTGGTGAACCACCGGGCAATCGTCAACCGCCTGTTCTGGATGCAGCACGAGTATGCGCTCGATGCGCAGGACGTGGTATTGCAGAAAACGCCGTGCAGCTTCGACGTTTCCGTCTGGGAATTCTTCTGGCCGCTGATGGTTGGTGCGCGCCTGGTGATGGCGCCGCCGGAGGCACACCGCGATCCGCAGGCGCTGACGACGTTGATCGACGACTATGGCGTGACCACGCTGCATTTCGTTCCGTCCATGTTGGCTATCTGGGTAGAGGCCTTGAACGAACGGGCGCCACAGCGCGCCGCCGCCAGCCTGAAACGCGTGTTCTGCAGCGGCGAAGCGCTGTCGTGTGAACTGGCTTCCCGCTATCAGGCGTTGGTTACCGCGCCGCTGCACAACCTGTATGGCCCAACGGAGGCGGCGGTCGATGTCACCTACCAACCGGCGTCAGGCGCGGCGTTGGCGGCGGTGAACGGCGCCGGCGTGCCGATCGGCAAACCGGTCTGGAACACCCAACTGAGCATTCTCGACGCCATGCTGCGGCCGGTGCCCGTCGGCTGCGCCGGCGATCTCTACCTGCGCGGCATTCAGCTGGCCGATGGCTATCTGCATCGGCCGGGGCTGACGGCGCAGCGGTTTGTCGCCGATCCCGCCGGCAACGGCGCGCGCATGTATCGCACCGGCGATATCGCCCGCTGGCTGGAAGACGGCAGCGTCGAGTATTTGGGGCGCAGCGACGATCAGCTGAAGATCCGCGGCCAGCGCATCGAGCTGGGCGAAATCGAGCAGGCGCTGCTGGCGCAGCCGGGGGTAGCGCAAGCGGCGGTGCACGCCATCGAACTGGGCGAGGGCGCGACGGGGCTTGGCGGCGCCGATATGCGCCAGCTGGTTGCCTGGCTGATCGCCCAACCGGGCGTGACGCTGGATACCGGCGTGCTGCATCAGGCGCTGGAGCAGCGCTTGCCTGCGCACATGATGCCGGTCAGCTATGTCATGACCGACCGTTTCCCGCTCAGCGCCAGCGGTAAGCTGGATCGCAAGGCGTTGCCACGGCCGCAGCTGAGCCATCAGAGCGGCCGCATGCCGGAGAGCGACAGCGAGCGCCTGCTGGCGGCGCTGTTTGGGGAACTGTTGGGGCGCGAGACGGTGTATGCCGACGACGACTTCTTCGCGCTGGGCGGCCATTCGCTGCTGGCGATGCGTCTGGCGGCGGAGCTGCGTCGGCGCGTCCCTCGGCCATTGAGCGTCGGGCAGATCATGTTCGCCCGCAGCCTGGAGAAGATGGCGCACCTGCTCGATGACGCGCAGGCGGCCAATTCGGCCGAGAGCCGCGGCGTCGGCGAGTGCCTGCAACTGCGGGCCGGCCAAGGCCCGGCGCTGTTCTGCCTGCATCCGGCTTCCGGTTTCGCCTGGCAGTATTCGGGGCTGAGCCGTTATCTGCCGGGGAGCTACCCCATCATCGGCCTGCAGTCGCCAAGACCGGATGGCGCTATCGCCACCTGCGAGGATATCGAGCAGATGGTCGATCGGCATCTCGCTAATCTGCGCCGCCTGCAGCCACAGGGGCCTTACTACCTGCTGGGCTATTCGCTCGGCGGCACGCTGGCGCACTCGATGGCCGCGCGCCTGCAGCAGCAGGGCGAAGAGGTGGCGTTCCTTGGGATGCTGGATACCTATCCGCCGGAAGGCCAGGATTGGACAGGCCCCAGCGAGGAGGACGCGCAGAAAGAGGTGGCGCAGGAGCAGGCCGAGTTTATGGCGGAAGATCATGGCGATCCGGCGCTGATGGCGGAGAAGGCGGCGATGTTCGACAGCATCGTCGCCAACTACCGCGACGCGGTGCGCATTCTGTCTCAGGCGCGCAGCCGGCGTTTCCACGGCACGGCGACGCTGTTTGTCGCCGACCAGACGCTGCCGCCGGAGATGGATATCGACGCCGTGTGGGCGCCGTATCTGGATGGGCTGATCTGCCATCACCAGCGCTGTGAACACGCGGACATTCTGTCGCCGGCTTCGCTGGAGACGCTTGGCCCGCTATTGCACGAGCTGCTGACGCGGCAATACGGGTTGGTATAACGCAACCGGGCCGGGGGGCGTGCGTCCCGGCCCGTACTAAAACATGATATGCAGGACACTATGGCCAGACCTTCTTTTTTTCTTGATTTCAGTTTGCTGAGAAGCAATGCGCATTTCCGCGCGATTTTCTGCGCCCGCATGCTGTCGGTGTTTTCCCTCGGCATGTTGGCGGTGGGGGTGCCGATTCAGATCCAGGCGATGACCGGCTCCACGTTGCAGGTGGGCGTGGCGGTGGCACTGGACGGAGTGGGCATGTTTATCGGCCTGATGCTGGGCGGCGTGCTCGCCGATCGCTACGATCGCCGTAAGCTGATCTTGTTTGCGCGCGGCACCTGCGGGCTGGGCTTTGTCGCCCTGAGTCTGAACGCCTTCGCCCCGGCGCCGTCGCTGTGGGCGCTCTACCTGCTGGCGGCCTGGGACGGGTTCTTCGGGGCGCTGGGCATGACGGCGCTGATGGCGGTGATCCCACTGCTGGTCGGGCGTGAAAACCTGGCGGCGGCGGGGGCCTTGAGCATGGTGACGGTGCGCATCGGCGCGATCCTGGCGCCGGCGCTGGGCGGGATCATTATCGTGTTCGGCGGCGTGGGGCTGGCGTTCGCCGTGGCCGCCGCCGGAACGCTGGGCACCCTGGTCCCGCTGGTGCGCCTGCCGACGCTGTTGCCGCAGCAGCAGGAGCCGGAACACCCGCTGCGCGCGCTCGCCAGCGGCTTCCAGTTTGTCTGGCGCAATAAGGTGGTGGGGTCGGTGGTGTTGCTGGGGATGCTGATGAGCATCGTCGGCGCCGTCAGGGTGCTGTTCCCGGCGCTGGCGCAGGACGCTTACCACGTCGGCGCGTCCTCTATCGGCCTGATGTATTCTGCGGTGCCGCTCGGCGCGATGCTGGGCGCGCTGACCAGCGGCTGGGTGGGGCGATACGCTCGTCCCGGCGTGCTGATCCTGGTCGCCGCCATCGTCGCGTTTACCGCTATCGCTTCGCTGGGGCTGTTCAGCCACCTGGCGCCGGCGCTGCTGGCGCTGGTCTGCTACGGCTACGCCAATGCCATCGCTTCGCTCCTGCAGTTCATGCTGATCCAGAGCAACACGCCGGATCATCTGCTGGGGCGGGTGAACAGCCTCGGCACCGCGCAGGACGTAACCGGTGATTCGATCGGCGCGCTGGGGCTCGGCGTACTGGGCAGGGTGTTTACTCCATTGATGAGCGTGCTGTCGTTTGGCGCATTCGCCGCCGCGCTCGGCGTGCTGGTGGCCTTCAGCGTGCGTACGCTGCGCCAGTGCCGGCCGGCGGACGCGCTGGTCGAGCACGATGAGCCCGCGCCGGCAACCTCAGCGGCGGCGGACAACTAACCCCTCATGGCACCGGCTGTTCCGGCCGGTGCTGTTCCCCCCAGTCGCACATCATGTCGATCACCGGGATCAGCGAACGCCCGCGCTCGGACAGGCTGTACTCCACCTTGGGCGGGATCTGCGGATACTCCTTTCTCACCACCAGGCGATCTTTTTCCAGCTCTTTGAGCGTCGAACTCAGCGTTTTGTACGAAATGGTGCCGATGCAGCGCTGCAGCTCGTTGAACCGCAATACCGGCTTATACAACGCCAGCCAGTAGAGAATAATCATTTTATATTTGCCGTTGATCACCGACAGCGTATAGCCATAGCCGGTGTCCTGGAGGCTGATGCCCGTTGGGCTGCAGTGGGATTCGGCGGTCATTGGGTACTTTCTCCAGAGTAAGTATGTGTCGCGAGTGTGCGTATTTTACATTGTTCCAGCATAACCTATGATGCGCCGGTAGACACCTGACTGGAGAAATCGATATGAAAACCTTGGTGGTGGTGGCCCATCCCGATATGGCGAACTCGGTGGTCAACAAACGCTGGCTGGAGGAGCTGCGGCGCTATCCGGAGCGGTATACCGTGCACGAACTGCATCAGGCCTATCCGGATTGGCAGATCGACGTCGCTCAAGAGCAGCGGCTGATTGAAGCCCATGACAACATCGTGCTGCAGTTCCCGATTTTCTGGTTCAGCAGCCCGCCGCTGCTGAAAAAATGGCTGGACGACGTGCTCACCTACGGCTGGGCCTACGGTTCCCGCAGCGGCTACAAGATGCAAAACAAGAAGCTGGCGCTGGCGGTCACGGCGGGGGTGCGTGCAGAGGATTATGCGCGCGACGGGCGCTATCGTTACTCGCTGGAGGAAATCTTCCGGCCGTTTGAAGTCACCGCCGGCTACGTGCGGGCCGACTATGCCTCGTTCTTCGCCTTTTACGGCAAGGAGGCCGCTTCGGACGGGACGGTGGAGCCGCTGCAATCCCACGAATTGGATAGCAGCGCGCAAGGCTACCAGGCATTTCTCGCCGCCCTGAATTAACGGCACGCCCCGGATGCGCCAGGGCGTGCGCGTCCGGCTACTCGATATGAACGCCGAAACCGTTTTGCCCCGGCGCGAGATGCGCTTTCAGCGTCAGCTGCGGGATCAGATAGTCACCGGCGTTTTGCCGCCTGAAGCGGATTGGCTCGGCGTTCCACAGATTATCCAGCCGCTGCCCGAGCTGCTCGCGCAGGGCGGCAAAGCGTGCCTCATCGGTTTTGCCGGCGCGGTAGGTGACGAACGGCGGCAGCACCTCGAAGCCCGGGTAGTGCAGCATGCCGTGCTGGATCGGGAACAGGATATCGTCGATCGGCCCGTTGATGCCACGCGGGGCGTAATGGGACTCCCAGCCGCCGGCGGTGACGATCAGCATCGCCCGTTTGCCCGCCAGCGTCCCCTCGCCGTAACGGTCGCCCCAATGGGTGTCGGAATGCTCACCCACGCCGTAGGCAAAACCATAGGCATACACACGCTCCACCCAGCCTTTGAGGATCGCCGGCATCGAGAACCACCACAGCGGAAACTGCAGCAGCACCGCATCCGCCCAGCGCAATTTTTGCTGCTCCCGTTCGATATCGGCGCTCTGCATGCCGTTGGCGAACGCACGCTTCGAATCCAGCGAAGGATCGAAACGAGCCGTTGCCGGGTCTTCCAGGCTGTCGCTGGCATCGAGCACCGCTTTCCACTTCATGGCGTACAGGTCGGACACCTGTACCTGATGGCCGGCCTGCATCAGGCGTTCAACGGCGAAATTTTTCAGTGAGCCGGTCAGCGACAGCGGCTCCGGGTGGGCGTAAACAATCAGCACATTCATAACAGCTCTCCTTGGTGTGAGAGCTGCAGAGTAGGGCGTTAGTCGGTATATTAGAAATGAATTACCGTTATCCCAGGTATAACTATGAATAATTTAAGGCGGCTGGATCTCAACCTGCTGGTGACGCTCGACGCGCTGCTGGCGGAGCATAACGTCACGCGCGCGGCGCAGCGGCTCAATTTCTCCCAGCCGGCGGTCAGCGTGCATCTTGCCAAACTGCGGGCGATCTTTGACGATCCGCTGCTGTTGCCCGGCCCGCGCGGCATGCGCCCGACCGCCAGAGCGGAACAGCTGCGGGAGCCTTTGCGCCAGGCATTGGCGGCGCTCGAGTTGGCGGTGACGCCGGCGACGCCGTTCGATCCCGCCGTGGCGAGTGATACCTGGCGCGTAGCCGCCTTCGACTACGGCGAATCCACCATCGTGCTGCCGGCGCTGAACGGGTTGCGCACGGCGGCGCCCGACACCCGGCTGGCGGTGCTGGAGATCGCACCGGCGCGCCTCGCCAAACGGGCGGAGCAAGGAGAGATCGACCTGGCGTTTCATACCCGCGAAGGGGCGCCATCCGGCCTGCGGCAGCGCACGCTGTTTAGCGAACGCTATGTGCTGGTGGGCAGAATCGGCCACCCCAAACTGCATGCCAGGCTGACGCCGGCACAATTTTGCCAATTGGAGCAGGTGATGGTCTCGCCGGACGGCGGCGGGTTCTATGGCATGACCGACAGGGCGTTGGCGGACGTGGGGCTGACGCGGCGCGTAGTGCTTTCCGTGCCGCATTTTCTGTTCGTTATCTCGGTGCTGACGCAGTCCGATTTGGTGGCGATGCTGCCGGAACGGCTGGTGCGCAACCAGCCTTTATTGCAACAGCTTGAGCCGCCGCTGGCGGTGCCGGGCTTTGAAATGACCATGCTCTGGCACGAACGATCGCACCGGGATCCCGCTCACCGGTGGCTGCGCGAACATATCGTGCGTTCAGTGTGAGCGGGTTGGCGGGTTAAAGGGAGAAGCGTTTTTTGATTCTGTCGACCGGCGTGCCATCGCTGAGCGGCACCTGCGGCAAACGATCGTAATCGCGAAAGCCCATTTTGTGATAGTAGGCGAGGCCACCGACGTTATCCGCCCGAATGGTGGCGTTGATGTGCTTGAAACCGTGCGACTTCGCCGCCGCTAATGTGGCAGGGAACAGCGCACTGCCGACGCCAGGCACCTTCGGCGACAGGCGGGAGAAGGTGGCAATATCTGCGGTATCGGGCGGCAGGGCATCATCAGCGCTCAGCGACTGGAAGCCCACTAACAGCCCGTCCACCTCCGCGACCTGACAGCTCAGCGCATTGCTGCCGCTGATGAACCATTCGCTGAATTCAGCGGGGGTGAGGGGCGTTTCTATCGCCGTCGTGCCGCCGGCGTCGATCACGTCATTCAATAACTGCGTCAGGGCTTCAGCGTCTTGCGGGGTTACCGTTCTGATCTTCATTGCGTTGCTATCTCCTATGATGAATCGGCTGGAACCATCGAAAGAAGATAGACGCAGACGTCCGATAATGAAATACCGGAACGTGCCGGACAAAAAACCGTGAAGGGAATTACATGAACAGGAAGCGGTCGGCCAGCGGAACCCCACGTTCGAGGCGCGGCGGCAACGCGTCGTCACGATCGTCAGGCTGAGCAGCCTGCGGCGCGGCGTCTTCGGCTTTTTCAATCATCAGCTCGCCGAGCAGGGCCAGAAAACGAGTGAGCTTTTGCATATTCCCTCCGGATCGGTGATTACGTTGAGAGTGATAGTAATCGCCGCTCAACCGAATGGGAAAAACTTAAAACTCATATCCTAAGAACCGGATCGCATATCACCTGATCGGGCGACGGTTGCCCATCGCCCGGTGAACGGTTTAGAAAGTGACGTTAACCTTGGCCCACAGGGTGCGGCCCGGTTCATTCACCGCGCTGTTGGCCGAATACCCGAAGGCGCTGTTGCCCGCCAGGTTAAGGTGTTCGCTGTAGGTCTTGTTCAGGATGTTATCCAGACCGGCGCTCAGCTTGACGTTTTTATTCACCTTGTAGGCGGCGTTGGCGGAAAGCACGCCGAAGCCGGCGCTTTCGGCAAAGTCTTTGCCTACCACGTTGCCTTCGTTGATCGCCACGCGGTGTTGGCTGCTGACCAAACGCCACAGGCCGGTGCCGCTCCAGTCGCCGTACTCATAGGTGAGCCCCAGACGCGCCTCCAGCGGCGGGATCTGCGGCAGCGGCCGACCGTCGCGGGTGTTTTTGCCCCAGGAGTAGGCCAGGCTGGCGTCGGTTTTCCAGTGCTCGCTCAGCTGGTAACCCATGCCCATTTCACCGCCCATGATGTTGGCGTTGACGTTATCGGCCTGGCTGAGACGCGCGTTGTGCGGATCGTATTTGAACAGGATGAAATCATCGACGCGGCCCACGTAAGCGGAGACCCAGCCGTTGAAACGCTTGCCGTTGTACTGCGCGCCGATGTCGAGCTGCGTGGTTTTTTCGCTCTTGACGCTGGAGAACGGATCCTTGCTGCCGTTCGGGCCGAGCTTCGGCGAGAACAGTTCCCAATAATCCGGGAAGCGCTCGGTATAACCGACGCCGGCATACAGCATCAGCGGCAGGTCGGCCAACGTATGCTCAAGACGCATAAAACCGCTCGGCAGGGTGTCCGAACGCTCCCCGTCGCTGCCGCTGCGGAAATTCTCCACCAGGGTTCGGTCAAGACGCGCGCCGCCGATCAGTTTATCCTGTTCGCTGGTGGACCAGGTCAGTTCACTGAAGGCGCCGTAGCTGTTGAACTGGGCGTCTTTTTCCCAGCTGCCGCGGCTCATGCTGCGGTGGGTGTTGGTTTGGGTGTCCAGGCCGCTTTCAAGCTTCACGTCCTGCCACTGCCAGGTGCCCATCACGCGGCCACCGACGGTGCGGCGATCGAGCTGCATCGTCATGCCGGAGGACATCATGTGCCCGCCGTGGCCGCCCATACTCATACCGCCATGGCCCCCCATGCCGCCGCTGCCCGGCGAGCGCAGGGTGACGTTGTCCATCACGTGGTTGGCGTAGTTATAGTAGACCTGCGCTTCCAGCTTATCCAACACCTCGCCGATGTTGGATTTTTCCACCCGCATGCCCAGGCTTTCGCGCTTGAACTGCGAACCGTCCATGCTGCGGCCGGCATAGCGCGCTTCGCCGTTGCCGCGGCCCATGGTCACTTCCAGCAGCGTGTCGTTGTCCGGCGTCCAGCCGAGCGCCAGGTCGCCATTCCACTTGTCCCAGCGTGACGGCACGCGCGTATTCGTTCCGTCCTGATAGTCGTTGGAGCGGGATTTGTTGGCCATCACCCGCAGGTAGCCTTGTTCGGCGCCGAGGCTGGCGTCGATATTCTCGTCCCAGCGGCCATTGGAGCCGGTCAGCACGCTGGCGCTGCCCTTGATCCCCGGCTTGTCGAAGCGCGGGCGTTCTCGCTCGAAACGCACCGTGCCCGCCGACGATCCCGGCCCCCACAGTACCGTCTGCGGCCCCTTGGTGATGGTCAACAGATCGAAGCTTTCCGGCGAGATGTAAGAGGTCGGCGCATCCATCCGCGCTGGGCAGGCGCCCAGCATTTCCGAACCGTCGGTGAGGATCTTCAACCGCGAACCGAACATGCCGCGGAACACTGGATCGCCGTTGGTACCGCCGTTGCGGATCTGCGAAAAGCCGGGGATGGTTTTCAGGTAGTCCGAACCGTCGCTGGCCGGTACCGGCTGGCGCGGGGTTTTCGGCGAGGTGACGATGGTCAGCGGAGAGTAGAGCGGCGCGGTGACGGTGATCACGTCGCCATCGCTAACCTGTGCGTCGGTAGGGTGCTGATGCGCCTGCGCCGCGTGGCCGGCCAGCAGGAACAACGGCATGGCGGTGGTGATGGCGCGGGTAACGGCGTTCTTTTTATAAGTCGGTTTAAACATCATCTTTCCTTAAGCTAACTCTTTTCCGTTCTTGACCGAAGGATTATTCAGGCGTGGGGCGGCCTGGCGAAAATCACCATCGGAAAATACGTGGTTAATTCCCTCAACGTGGAATAACCGGATTAATAATGACGTCTCGATGATTAACCGTTGGGCGAATTAATTCCGCCGGGTTGAAGCGAACAACGGCAATACAGAGAACGGCAATGGGCTTATTGTTAAATCAGAGGAAAGAGACGGGGGGCGCGCGCGGCTGTAATTCGGTGTGAACGACGTGGGCAAAGAGAGGAACGAGATAGTGAATCGGCGGCGGGTGCGAAGCCAGCGACTGGGACCAGAACAGCGGGGCGTGGCTCACGTCCAGCAGCGGTGCGTGCAGCAACAGCACGCAGTAGCCGCAGGCGCTGTCGTCCATCATCATCGCCATGTTGTGATGGCCGCCGCCGTGCTGCATCAGCGGCTGCGCGGTTTTTTCAGGCTCAGGCGGCGGCGAGTGCATCCCGTGATGCATCGGCATCTCCATGCCGCAATCCGCCATGACGGTCGTTCCAGCACTTCCGGCGCGTACATGCTCCAGGGATCGCGAGACCACCGGCGCAATGAACAACATCAGAATGGCAAACATCCCTAACCAGGCGGCGGCCCGATGTCGCGATGCAGAGCGCTGAATTAACGACACAATCAACCTAAAAAAGGGTTAACACAGGGTAGGGAATTGTACTGGTTTATGTCGAAATGTTAAAACCTTTTATTTCTGGTCAACGGTCTGTTGATGAATATATTATCGGATAAGCGCTTTAATTCTGACCAAAGGCTATTTTTTTTGCGCCAATCACGTGACGGGGACAATATTAATGACGGAAAAACTGGCGAGCACCATTATTCCGCTTTATGACGAACATGCCGCCGCCTGGGAACGCCTCAGACCCACCACGCTGTTTGAACGGCCGTGGCTCGACCGCTTTTTGCAGCTCACCCCGGCCAATGCGCGGCTGCTGGATCTCGGCTGCGGCAATGGCGCGCCGATCGCCGCCTATTTTATCGAACAGGGGTATCGGGTCACCGGCGTCGACGGTGCTCAGGCGATGATCGCGCGCTGCCGGCAGCGTTTCCCGCAGCAGGAATGGCGACAAATGGATATGCGCCAGCTGGATTTGGCGGCGAAATTCGACGGCCTGCTGGCCTGGGACAGCTTCTTTCATCTGGCGCGCGACGATCAGCGCCGGATGTTTCCGCTGTTCAGACGACATGCCGGGCCGCACGCCGCACTGATGTTCACTAGCGGCCCAGCCGACGGCGTGGCGATCGGCAGCTTCGAAGGCCAGCCGCTGTTTCACGCCAGCCTGGCGCCGGAGGAGTACAGACGTTTATTGCAGGAGAACGGCTTCCGCGTGATCGACCATGTGGTGGAAGATCCCGCCTGCGGGGGAAGAACGGTCTGGTTGGCGCAGGGTGCTGAGTGACAATGTCACGGGCAGATCCCCCAAGAACCTGCCCGTCAACGTTATTTAGCGCTGACGCGCCAAACGGTGTTGCCCACGTCATCCGCAATCAGCAGGGCGCCGGCCTTGTCGACCGTTAATCCTACCGGTGCGCCATAGAGTTCCTTCTCATCGTCGGAGACAAAGCCGGTGACCACCGCTTTGAGTTTGCCGACCGGTTTGCCTTGCTCAAACGCCACGTAGCTGACCCGGTAGCCGTTCAGCGGCGAGCGATCCCAGCTGCCGTGTTCGCTGACAAAGGCGCCGCCGCGATACTCGGCCGGCAGAGCGTTCGCGGTATAGAACAGCAGCCCCAGCGGCGCGACGTGCGAGCTGAGGGCGTAGTCCGGCTTGATGGCTTTCGCCACCCGATCCGGCCGCGCCGGTTGCACCCGCCGATCGACGTGCTGGCCGAAATAGCTGTAAGGCCAGCCGTAGAAGCCGCCGTCCTGCACAGAGGTCAGGTAGTCCGGCACCAGATCGGCGCCGATCTCGTCACGCTCGTTGACGATGGCCCACAGCTTGCCGCTGTGCGGTTCCCACTGCAGCCCGGTCGGATTGCGCAGGCCGCTGGCGAAGACGCGGCTGGCGCCAGAGGCGGTGTCCACTTCCAGCACGGCGGCGCGCCGGTACTCTACGGCCAGGCCGTTTTCGGTGATGTTGCTGTTGGAACCGACGCCGACATACAGCTTTTTACCGTCCGGGCTGGCCAGCAGGGCCTTGGTCCAATGATGGTTGATGGTGTCCGGCAGATCGGCCAGCTCTTTACCCGCATCGCTGATGCGCGTTTCGCCCGGCTGATAGGCGTACTGCATGATGTTGCCGGTGTTGGCCACGTACAGGGTGTTGCCAATCAGCTGGACGCCGAATGGAGAATCGAGCCCCTCGAGGAAAACATGCTTTTCCCAGCGGCCGTCGGCGGTTGGACGCAGCAGGGTGATGCGGTTACCGCCTTTGCCCCCTTTACCGGACTGGCCTTTCACCAACCCGGCGATCAGCTGCTTGGGCGTGCTCACCGCCTCCGTGCCCGGCCCGTTGGCTTCCACCACCAGGACATCGCCGTTGGGCAGGGTAAGCAGCTGGCGCGGATGCAGCAAACCGTCCGCCACCTTGTCGATTTTTAAACCCTCGGCCACTTTCGGCATCTGGGTCTGTTGCCAGCCGACGCCCTTTGGCACCTGCATCGGCGGCATCAGGAAGTCTTGCGCCGCCGGCAACGCAGGATCCGGCCCCATTTGTTGTTCCGGCGAAATGACGGCGCTGTTATCGCAGCCGGCCAGCGCCAGCACGGCCGAAAGCGCAATCGCGGTGGATGATAGCTTCATGAAAACCTCCTTATTTTGCGCGGGCGCCCACGGCCAGCAGAATGTTGGCGAGGCTCAGCAGCGCGACTACGATCGCAGACAGCACCAAACCTTGCGGCACCACGGCATACGCATCCCGGCTATGCACGAAAGCGTTGATGATGGCGAGAACGATGGCGATCAGATTCAGCCAGAAATGGAGCTTGACCGGTGAACCCTGCAGCCGGCCGCTGCCGAACCACACCTGAACCAGGTTAATCAGCCGGGGAATAATGGCAAAAACCAGGCCGATGGCGATCAGCCAGCTGGCGCCATTGACCCACTGAATATTCGCCGTGCAGGCATAGATGATGTCGAAAATCAGCGCTGCGGTGAAAAACCCATAAGGTATTGGGTTGAGCCATTCATAGACGGCCACCGCGACCGTTGAGGGCCTTGCTGTCGTTTGCGTGGTCATGCAGGTATCTCCATGAAAAATGATAGGTAAAAAAGGCGTAGGCCCCTTAAAGCTTTGTTCAGATTCACCGATTTGAACAATTTTGATTCTCATTTTTAGCATGCGATGTTAAAACCGAAACCCTCACTGCGGCATTATCAATGGCTTAGCAACATCGGGAGGTAGGGCATGAGTATAGAGCGCGTTCAGCGATTTCTGGCCGAGCACGCACCGGAAACGGCGGTGACGGTGCTGGCAAAGAATACCGCCACGGTGGCGCTGGCGGCGGAAGCCTTTGGCGTGGAGAGCGGGCAGATCGCCAAGACGCTGTCGTTTCGCGTGAACGACGGCGTGGTGCTGTTGGTGATGGCGGGAACCGCCAGAATCGATAACAAGAAGTACAAACAATTCTTCGGCGTAAAGGCGCGCATGCTGCCGGCAGAGGAGGTGGAGGCGCTGACCGGCTATCCGCCCGGCGGCGTTTGCCCCTTTGCCGCACCGGCAGCGGTGAGAATTTACTGCGATCGCAGCCTGTGCAGCTACGGTGAAGTGCTTCCGGCAGGTGGCAGCGATAACTCAGGTGTGAGAATTGCGCCACAACGCCTGGCCAGCATTACCGGAGCAGAGTGGATTGACGTGACGGGGTAACGTTAAGTGACGATGTCACAATTGTATTATGTTAAATACAATGCGTTACCTCGTGGTTAATGTGCTGTTTTAACAGGAAAAATCACTAGCTCATCGGGTTATGACAAACCGCCTCGATATTGTGACCATCCGGGGCTATCACAAATGCCGCATAGTAGTGGGCATGGTAATTGGGCCGTAAACCAGGTGCGCCATTGTCTTTGCCCCCGGCATTTAGCGCGGCGTGGTAGAACGCATCGACCTGTTCACGGCTGCCTGCGGCAAATGCCAGGTGCAGATGCGCCGGCTTTTCATCGGTTTGAAACAGGCACAATGACACGTTACCCCGATCGGAACACAGCTCGACGCCATAGCCGGGCTCGCCTTCGGCAACGATCTTTACGCCCAGCGGCGCCAGCGCATTGAGGAAAAACGCTTTGCTAAGGGCAAAGTCGCTGACGCCAAATTTCACATGGTCAAACATGGGGAGACTCCAGGAGCGTGGAAGAATGTTCCCATTCAGTATAGCCAACGCCGCGGCGGGCGCCGAAAGCGATGAAAAAGGACGCCAATACGCATTTAACGTGCAAATACTGTCCGTTTATATGACGCATTTTGGAGAAATCTGCAGTGTCGAAGTAGCCACGTTTTATCAGATTTCACGTAGCGCGATCAAAAAAAACAGGGGATTTCTGGCCAATATCGGCAGGTATGCGCCTCAGAAAATCATGTCCGGTCATCATTACTGGAGCGGGAAATGGCAGCACGCAGCATCACGGTCGAGGGCTATGATCTCTGGAACACTATCAATATGAAGCGCTGAAACTACGCGAGATATTGGCTGGTGTGTTAACGGCAATTCATCATATCGGTAGTACAGCAGTGCCAAACCAACGCTTGATATCTTGCTGGAGATTGAAAGCCTGGCGGCGTTGGAATGAGATCTACGCCGCGTGGCGAGAATGGCATTACCGGCAGGCGTTGCTGCAGCAAGTGAACAGGCGATCAGACAGTTGGCGTTCAGAGATTTTCTGCGCAAGCATCATGGTATTGCTGAGCAACACAAACACCAAGCAGAAGAAGACCGCCGGCAAAACCCGGCGGCTTATGGCCGGTTGAAAACGAATACTTAGCAGCATGAGCAGCCGGCGCCGGCATGGTTGGCCGCGGGAGAAACCCCATGATCAAGCCTGGACGGCAGAACCCACTTATCATTACCTAGGTGCGTATAATGTATATTATGTTAAATGAAGCATGATAAATGCTAACCGCCATAGCGTGGAGATTTCCTAAGTACGTAACTCTCTGCTGCTTATCGGGGCTCTTCCGTAGAACCCCTAACCTCTTACTACTATTCTTTAGTGGCTAAGGTATTCGTCAAATATATGCGAACCTAAAGTACGAATCACCGCTGAGCGTTCATCCAAAGAGGTATCCGCTTTTCTCACATAGATGCTGATGAATACAGGATCATGATTATTTGACCAGACCATCGAAGTTATCCCTCTGACACCATAATCACTTGCACCTGACCTATCGGCGATTTTCCATCCTTTAGGAAGAGACGCCCTAAGCATATTATCAGCGACTTTGTTATTGACCATCCATTCTTTCAATTGCGCTTTTGATGAATCACTGAGAACTGCGCCGGTCAAAATTTTCTTGATACTCTTGCTCATCGCATCAGGAGTCGTTGTATCTCGCAAATCATCCACGGGATTGACAGTCAATTCTGGCTCATATCGGTCAGAGCGAGTAACCGTATCTCCTATAGATCTCATAAATGCGGTCAGAGCCTCCGGTCCCCCACCTGAAAAAATAGCAAAATTAGCTGCTGTATTATCACTGTATTCATTGGCAGCTTTGCAAGCTTGCTCAAGCGTAAATGGCTTATTCATATAATCTTTAGCAACGGGTGAATAGGTCACAAGGTTTTTTTCAGTCACTACCATAGAATGATTTAATGAAAGCTTCTTTGCATCAACCTTTGCCAGAACATTGGCGCAAGCAATTGATTTAACCGTGCTATCTAAAGGGAAACGCTGGCTTCCATTTATAGAAATCGTTTTATCATCTGAAACTTGGCGAAGCCACTCTGCAAAATGGGTCAAAACGCCCTCCTTTTTGATCGCGCTACGTGAAATTTGGCAAACTTCGGCAGTCAATCTACATCTGAATGACACTCGTGAAACCTGACTATTCCCAGGATTCCTTCTCATAGGGTTTTTGCCAGTTTTTTTCCGTGACGGGCACCAGTTCCCCGTTGAACGTATAGGTACAACAACGGCACCTCACCGGCACATCTTCTGCGGTGAATGCCGGGTTCACTTTCTGCAGTATCCCGTGCTCATCTATGCATAGCCCGCTGTAATAGCTCGACTCATCACAGCAGACATAGCTCTGCCAGTTTTTACGGTGCAGTGCCACCAGGTAAAAAATAGGTGCTTCTTTATCCAACCGACTAACCGCTTCGCTGTGCACTTCACTCCAGGGTTGGCCCACTTTACTGAGCAAAAATTGAAATAGCGGCGTGTAATCCATGCCATGTTGTATCCGCCCATGCATGCTTTCACGCAGCGGCAGCTGCTCATCGTCCGCCTGTTTGCTATGCCGTTCCCAGCGGTACTTGCCACCGCTGGCCATGGGGCCTCTGGATGTAACACTTTCTCTTCTATAGAGTTTTTTCTTTTTATCTCGATGTGTTCTCATCAAGTCTCAATAGTGACATTGTCACAAAAAAAGAAATCCTTACGCCGGTTTCCCAGCCAAATGCGACCGCCGAACCCGCAACTCCCCGTGCCGCCAGGCACCATCTACCGTGGCGCGATTGTCGAGCAGGCGATTCAAGGCCTCCTCGACCAGCCGGTCGATACGTTGGTTGTAGCTGGTCAGCGCCCAATTGGCTGAGCCTGCCTCGTCGATATCGTCGAAGCCTACCACGGCCATCGCAGACGCCGGCGCCGTTTGCCTGAGCGCTTCGAGCGCCCCCAGCGCCAACACGTCGTTCTCGCAGAACAGCGCCTCAACCCGCTCGCTTTCCGGCGTTGCCTGCAGGTATTCGCTCATCAGCTGGAAACCGCGTTGGCGATCGTAGTGGCCGGCGGTGAGCACCCGATCCAGCTGAAAGCCGGCGGCCATCAATTTGTCACGGTAGCCTTCCATACGCAGCAAATGGCTGCTTTGCGTGTCTGGCCCCTTCATGTAGCCAAAGCGCCGATGCCCTTGTTCTATCAGCAACCCAGCGATCTCTTCGCCGGCGCGGTAGCCGTCGATATTGACCACATCGATATGTTCACTTTCCGTATTGCGGCATACCTGCACCAGCGGGATCTGATGCAGATCTTGCGCGATCGCCACCCACTCTTGGGTTAATACCGTCGCCAGGAACAGAATGCCATCGACCTGCAGCTGATCGGCCATCGCCATCACCGCCCGGTAGTTTTCCCCGGCGGTGATGTTCAGCAGCAGCGCCATATAGCCGCGGGTTTGCAGCTGTTTGGTGACCATATCGAGCATCATCATCGAATGCGGGTTCTTCATCTCGTCGATGGCCACGCCGATGATGTGCGTGCGTTTTTGCGACAGGCTGCGCGCCAGCAGATTGGGTCGATAACCCAGCTCGGCCGCCGCCGCCAGTACGCTTTCACGCGCGCTGTCCGAGATCGACGCGCCGGGGGTAAAGGCGCGCGATACCGTCCATTTAGAGACGCCGGCCTTTTCGGCGACGTCGCTGGCGGTGGCTTTGTGGTGTTTCGTCATGGTTGCGTCGATCCCTGCTTCGATGAAGTCAAACTATACCCTGCTCGCTCAGATCCCCTAAGCGCCTGCTGGCATGCCTGCTGCAATTATGTCCCGTTTTTGCACCCGATTGCAATTTGTTATGCAACCGGGTGCAAAAAGTAAAGAGTTTGTGATCGTCCGCGCTGTTTTCACCTTTCCCCTGTTGACCAAATTTTATCCATGGCCGACATTCACGGTGGCATTCAGAGACTCACGGCCGTTTTGCCTCCTGCTTTGCACCCGGTTGCAAATTCGCTGTTTGCCTACAACGCCTCTTTTCTCAACAGGATACCGTATGAATAAAACCAGACTGCTGTTGATGTTAGCCTGCTCGCTGTTTGTCGTGACCGCCCAAGCCAAGACCTACCAGGTCGGCGTGGCGCTGGCCAACTTCGATCTCAATTTCGTCTCCATCCTGCGTAGCCAAATGGCACGTGAACTGGCTGCGCAGCAGCTGCAAGGCCAGTTTGTCGATGCCAAAGGCGATGTCGCCCTGCAGGTGCAGCAGGTGGACGATCTGATTAATCAGGGTGTGGACGCCATTATCCTCAACCCGGTTGATACACAAGGCGTCCAGCCGATGATAGTGGCCGCCCACCGCGCCGCGATCCCCCTCATCTTCGTCAACCGCAAACCCGAAGTGCCACTGACCGGTGCGACGGCCTACGTCGGCTCCGACTCGGCGCTCAGCGGCCGCCTGCAGATGGAGGCCCTGGCGAAAAAAATGAATTATCGCGGCAACGTGGCGATCCTGATGGGCGCCCTCTCCAACGAAGAAACCCGCGAACGCACCCGTGCGGTGGAAGCGGTGATCGCCAAACATAAAGACCTGAAAGTGGTAGAGAAACAGACCGCCAAATGGCAGCGCAATGAAGCAGTCGACGTGGTTTCCGGCTGGTTGCTGAACGGCACGCCGATCGATGCGATCGCCGCCAACAACGATGAGATGGCCATCGGCGCGATCATGGCGCTGAAGCAGGCCAAAAAGAATGGCGTGCTGGTCGCCGGTATCGACGGCACGCCAGACGGCCTGCAATTTATCAAAAACGGCGACCTGGCGGTGACCATTTTCCAGGATGCCAAAGCCCAGGCGCTCGGCGCGGTGCAAGTGACCCGAGCAATGTTGGATCACGCTAAAACTGAGCCTTACAACTGGGTGCCTTATGCCACCGTGATGCGAGAAAACTACCCGCAATTTGCACAGATGAACCAGAAATAAACCGTTGCCACTCTCTTTTTCAACCCATTTTGCACCCGAGTGCAAAGCCACAGTATCAGGAGTCAGCATGTTAAATGGTGAAAGAAGCATCCCTCGCCCGCTGCGTTGGGCGATGATCGGCGGCGGCCGCCTCAGCCAGGTGGGCTACAAGCACCGTTCCGGCGCGTTGCGCGACAACACCGCCTATCGGCTGGTTGCCGGCGCTTTTGATATCGACGCGGCGCGCGGACGCGAGTTTGGCGTCAATCTCGGCGTGCCCGCCGACCGCTGCTATGACAACTATCGACAACTGCTGGAGCAAGAAGCCAACCGTGAAGATGGCGTTGAGGTGGTGACCATTGCCACCCCCAACGGCACCCACTATGAAATCACGCGCGCCGCGCTGAGTGCCGGCCTGCATGTCATCTGCGAAAAGCCGCTGTTCTTCACCACGGCGGAGGCGAGAGAAATCAAGGCGCTGGCGTCGGAGAAAGGCCTGATCGTCGGCGTAACCTACGGCTTCTCCGGCCATCCTCTGCTGATGCAGATGCGCGCTATGATCGCAAACGGCGACATCGGCGAAATACGCATGGTCGAATTGCAATACACCCACGGCTTCAATGCCAACGAAAGCGCGGATACGTTCGAGGCGCAAAAGTGGCGCGTCGATCCGAAAATCGCCGGCCCCTCTTTTGTGCTGGGCGACATCTCCACCCACACCTTCTACATCTCGCAGCTGGTGATGCCCGATATGAAGATTGCCTCCCTGCTGTGCGATCGCCAGAGCTTTATTCCTTCACGCGCCCCGCTGGAAGACAACGCCATGGTGCTGATGCACTACGAAAACGGCGCCGTCGGCCGCATGTGGGCCTCCGCCGTCAACGCCGGCGCGATGGACAGCCAAAGCATCCGCGTGGTGGGCTCGCTCGCCAGCTTGCAGTGGAGCGATTCCACGCCCGGCGAATTGCGCTATGAGATCCAGGGGCGGCCCAACCAGATCCTGCACCACGGCATGCCCTATCTGGACGACAGCGCCCTGGCCGAAGAGCGGCTCGGTGCGCTGCATACCGAAGGCCTGGCCGAATCCTGGGCCAATATTTACCTCAAGTTCGCCATCGCCATCAGCGCCAGCCAGCGCGGCGATCGGCAGACGCTGGCCGCGCTGATCTATCCGGATATCGAGGCCGGATTGGAAGGCGTGCGCTGGATTGAAAACTGCGTTCGTTCCGCCGACAACGGCGCCACCTGGGTTAATTACCAATAAGGAAAGCACCATGAAACTTTCATTCTGTACCGACAGCCTGGGTCATTTACCCTTCGAGCAGATGCTGGATCGGCTGCTGGAGCTGGGGGTGCGCGGCGTGGAAATGACCACCGGCGGCTGGTCTCCGGCGCCCCATCTGGATACCGACGATCTGCTGGCTAACCCCGCCAAACGCCGGCAGCTGCAGCAGGCGCTGGCCAGCCGCGGCATGGAGATCGCCGCGCTCAACGTCTCCGGCAATCCGCTCGATCCCGGCGAACTGGGGCAACGCCATCAGCGCCAAACCGACAATACGCTGGAGCTGGCCGGGCTGCTGGGGGTGAAAAAGATCGTTATGATGAGCGGCCTGCCCCCGGCCAGCCCGCATGACACCATCCCCAACTGGATCACCTATACCGTCAGCTGGCCGCCGACGGTGAAAAACTGTCTGGACTATCAATGGAATGAAGTGGCGATCCCCTATTGGCAGGCGCTGGTCACCCGGGCGAAAGCGTGCGGCGTCGAGCGCTTTGCGCTGGAAAACTTCAGCGCCATGCTGGTGTGGAACCCGGAAACGCTGTTCCGGCTGCGCGAAGCCGTTGGCCCGATGGTGGGCTTGAACCTCGATCCCAGCCATTTGATTTGGATGGGCGCGGATCCCATCGCGGTGGCCCGCGCCCTCGGCCCCGCCATTCACCATGTGCACGGCAAAGACGTGCGCCTTGAGCGCGGCGTCGTCGAGGTTAATGGGCTGCTGGAAACCAAACCGATCGACGACGTGGCCGGCCGGGCCTGGAACTATGTCGCCGTCGGCTGTGGGCGGGATCTGCAGTGGTGGAAGGAATTCTTCTCGGTGGTGCGCATGATGGGCTACAACGACTGGGTGTCGCTCGAAATGGAAGACCTGACCATGTCGGTCGATGCCGGCATCGCCTCCTCCGTTCAGGCGTTGCAGCAGAGCATCAGCCAGTAAAGCCAGGCGCGGCGGCCACGGCCGCTGCGCAGACCCGTGCATTGCCAACAGCTTATAAACACCATACCGGCCGGGCGCCGACCGTAGCACTGGCGTGCCCCGCACCATGGCTCAGGCACAGCGTTCTCAGCCCGGCGGCGGCGCCGGAATACCAGGCGCCGCCGCGCATCAGAATGCGTTCACCGTAATTACGCAGGTAAACCTGATCGCCGTCCTCACACCGGTGATGAGGAACAATGCCAAGAATTTTCAACACATCCGGTAACGGTGCCCCGCTTGCCATGCGAATACGATCGAACGCATCGTCCATCAAGCCAGGCGGATATCCGTTATCCTGCGGGTCGCCGTTAAAATGCTGAATAGAGTCGGTAATAAGCGGCGCACCGGCATTGCCTGTATGAATGGGTGAGACTGCATCGAATTTAGCCGTCCCTCCACTGCCGGGCGACACCCATGCCCCCGTCGCCAGGTCGACCGCACGCCAGCGTTCGTCTTCATCGTCGGTCATTGGCATCGCGGCGTCATTATCCGGCAAGAGCAGAATTTCCCCCGCGACCAATTTCAGCCCGTGCTGCCATTCCCACAAATTACCGCACAGATCGCCGATGCCGTACGGCGTACCGTCGTGATACCAGGCTCCCGGGCCGGATGCGGTAAAGGTTGTCGGATCGCCCTGTTCATCGCCCACGGCACCGCCGTCGCATCGTTTACCATACTGACGGCGATCGTGATGCGACCGGCCGCTCTCGGTATTGCCCAACTCCGGCCATCCTTGATGGCGGCACCAGAACATCAGCGCGGCCCATTCCGCGTTGGTGCCAATATGCCATCCGGCGCCGTTGCGCGCCACCGCCCGACGAAATGTGGCCAGATCGTGCCGGCTCGCCGGAGCCGTATCGGGTTGGCTGACCAGTTCTCCATCGACCAGAGTTCCCGGATAGCAGCCATAAAAAAAGGCGTCTTTAAGCTGGCCGTTGACGATAAAGGCAGGATGAACCGCCTCTCCTAACCCTGATGTGACCTCTTGCAGCGTAAAGCGAGAGATCACATGCATATAACTGGGTTGACCACTTGCGGTATACAGCACGGTGCGGTGTCCCTGTGACTCGGTTTCCACTTTGCTCCGCAAAGCGTCTTTTACGATGATCATGAATTTATACTCGTTAAACAGCCAAGGCCGGGAAGCGCAGGCTTCCCGGCCCATTGTTACGCCACCATGGCGGCGGATTTTATCGGTTGCAACAATTGCCCGACATCGCAATTGAGCAGTTGAGCACGCTGCAGCAACTCCTCGGTCTTGGCGCCAATCACGGAATGCACATAGGCATTGACCTGTTCCTGATTCATTTGGTTATACCGGTCGGTGAACGCCATTTCGATGCTGTCGCAGATCACCGCGCCGGCATTACTGACATAGTCCGGCAGATAATGGATGCCGCGCGCCAGCAGCCGCTGTTCTGCCTGCGGCGTACTGAACGGCGAATTGGCGCTGCTAATCACCCAACGCGTATTCAGTTGTTCAACGTTCTGCGCATTTAATATGTTGGACAAGGATGCGATGCACAGCACCTCGCTGGGTTGCGCCCAGAGTTCGTCTTCACTGACGCGGCGGACCCCAGGCGGGAACTGCGCCGCAGGATTGATGTCATACGCCGTCACTTCGCAACCGAACAGCAGGCTTTGTTTCGCCACTTCCGCCCCGACTTTACCCATGCCGTGAATAGCAATGCGGGCCCGCGGCAAATGATTGAGCCGCAGCGTCAACACCTTTTTCATCGAGCTCCAGACGCCGTAGCCCGTCGCCACCGACGTGTCGACTTGCGGGCTGTCCATGGCATTCAGGATCCATGGCGTAAACTGCCGCAAATAGTCCATCTCTCGATTGCCAGTATTGATATCGCATCCGGTAAACATGGTGCCGCCATAACGGTTGAGCAGGTCGCCGATCGCTTCAAGCACCGCCGGTTGCTCTTGGGGAGAACGCTTGCTGTTGACCACGATTTTTCCGCCGCTGAAACCGGTATTGTACAATCCATGCTTCAGCGACATGCGCTGCGCCAGCATGATCGCCTCTTCTTCCTGCTGCTTACGGGACGCATAGTTGCGCCAGCGGATCCCGCCATTGGCCGGCAGCAGCTTGATCTGCGACGAGTAAGCCAGGGTGAATGACGTTTCGTCGTCGATTACGATCGTTTCTACCTGATATTGGTTGTGCGTATTCAGCAATTCATTGTTAACTGACATAATTTGCCATCCTGTTTTAATGGGATTCTTGCTCGAATGCTCCAGCCTGGTCTAACTGTTGTTTTATGCCCCACGGCGTTGGCCGCTTAAGGAAATCGGCCATGCCTACCGACCGGCCAAACTCTTGTTCCAACAAGGCCATCAGCCGCAATGCCATCAGCGATTGCCCGCCGGCGTCAAAAAAGTCGCAGTGGTTGGAATCAGGGTTCACGCCGGTCACGTCGCCCCAAATGCGCCAGATGCGCGCCATCTGCGGATCGGGTTTATCCGCTGTCGTCGATGTTCGTCCGGCTTCCGGCCCCTGCATATCTCGCTCGCCCAACCACCATTGCGCCGGATCGAAGGGATACATTGGCAATGCAATGCGGGAAGGAGGCTGTTGCCACAGGCGGCGCCAGTTAACGTTGACGCTGGCACGCCAGATTTTTTGCAGCGCCTGGATCCACACGGCGGTTTCGCTCTGGGCTTCGTCGCGGCGAGGCAAGGTGCGCACCGCCGTTACGGTGCCGGCGGATTTTAGCTGCGCGACCAGCGCAGTGAGTGTCGATCCCGGCCCTACCTCTATGAAAAGCGTTTTTCCGCGCCGCGGTAGGTGTTGCAAGGCGCGGTGATAATCCACCGGTTCACGGGCATGGCGCGACCAATAGCGGGCATCGAGCGCTGCGGGCGCGACTTCGGTCGCCAGCAATGCGGAGACGTAGCGGACCCTCGACGTCGATTCACGCGGCGGCGGCGCAATGCTGGCCAGTTCATCAAGAATGGGATCCATCAACGCCGAGTGGAACGCGTGCGAAACGCTCAGCGCCTTGCAACGTACTCCCCTGTCCCGCATCTGTCCTTCGCAGGCGCGAATCGCCTCCGCCGGGCCTGAAAGCACGCAGCCGTTCTCACTGTTTTCCGCCGCCAGAGACAGCCGATCGCCAAGCCAGGGTTGGGCTTGCTGAGCGCTCAGTTCTACCGCCAGCATCGCACCAGGCTGCAGCCCGGCCATCAGATGCCCGCGCCGGGCGGCGAACACCAACGCGTCTTGCGCCGAGAACACACCGGCAGCCCAGGCGGCGGCAATCTCACCCAAACTGTGCCCCACGACCCAATCCGGCTCGACGCCGTAATGTTTCAACAGTTCGGCCACGGCGATCTCGACGGCGATCAGAGCCGGCTGCGTCAAGGCCGTGTTGTTAATTGTTTCGGGGGCCGCCTGGCCGGTAAACAACGGGGAGAGATCCAGTGCAGCCTGTGTTTGCAATATCTGCAGCTTGTCATTCATCAGCGTTTTGAATATCGCATCCTGCGTCATCAGTTCGCTGGCCATACCGATAAACTGGCTTCCCTGGCCGGGAAATTGGAAAACTACCGACAAACGCCCTTTTCCCGTATCCACCATGCTTTCTTTCATGCTCAACACGCCCTGCTCGCCGATATGCAGAGTGCCGCGATAACGCAGCGACTTTCTTCCACTTTGTGCGCTCCAGGCCAGGCGTTCGTCGTTCTCGCCGCATGGCCGCTGTTGGTAACGTTTGACCAAGCGATGCCAGGCCTGCTCCGATTGCGCGCTGATCGGCACGACAGTCGCCAACGGCGCTATCGCCGCCCGCATTTGAGGCGTTTTCGGTGGCCTTGCCAGCACGACATGCGCATTGGTTCCGCCGATGCCGAAGGCGCTAACGCCGATGGCGTTGCGTGGATCGTCACGATCCCAACGTTGAGCGGAGCACAGAAACTCAAACGGGCTTTCCGCCAATGCCATTTCCGGATTCGGCGAGCCAAAGTTGATCTGCGGCGTGAGCCAACCGTGTTTGATTTGCAGCGCGGCCTTGATCAGTCCCGCCATGCCGGCGCAGGTTTCCAGGTGCCCGACGTTGGCCTTGACTGCACCGATGGAGCAGAAAGCCCGGTGCGTCGTCCGCTCGCGGAAAACGCCGCTCAGCGCCTCAAATTCGATGGGATCCCCGGCCAACGTTCCCGTGCCGTGCGCTTCGATGGCACGAAAATCTTCCGGTGCCAGGCGGGCATCGTCCATAGCTTGGCGCAGCAGGCGTTGCTGGCCGTGCAAACTGGTGGTGGTAAAACTGACTTTGCGCGCGCCGTCATTGTTCATCGCTACGCCTTTGATCACCGCAATGATGTCGTCGCCGGCCGCCTGTGCGTCAGACAGCCGTTTCAGCACGACAATGCCGACGCCGCTGCCGAACACCGTGCCGCTGGCATCTGCAGAAAACGGTCGACAGTGCCCATCGGTGGAAAACACCATGCCTTGCTGCGCGAAATATCCTTCATGTTGCGGGAGCCTGAGGGTACAAGCGCCGGCCATAGCCATATTGCAACGGCCACTGCGCAACGCTTGAACCGCTTCGTAAACCGCCACCAGCGAAGTGGCACAAGCGGCCTGTACATTACACACCGGCCCCCCGATGCCCAGGTGCCAGGCCACTCGGCTGGTGAGGTAATCTTTGTCGCTCGCGATTTGCCGTTCGAACGGCGAAGGGTTGAGTTTGTCGAGCAACGCAGAGCCCTGTGCCTGACGCAAATAATCGGAACTGCTACAGCCGGCAAACAAGCCCGTATCGTCAAGCTCACCCGGCGTTACCCCGGCGTTTTCCAGAGCGTGCCAGGCGCACTCTAAAAAGAGCCGTTGCTGGGGATCCATCAGCAGCGCTTCGCGCGCACTCAGGCCGAAGAATCCCGCGTCGAAGCGGGATATGTCGCCGGCCACCGGTGCGGCGACGGGAATATAGCCCCCGTCGGCCGAGTCAACTTGCTCGTTGTCGACGCGAACCAGCGATTCGACGCCGTTGATCAAGTTATGCCACCAGCTTTCCACATCCTCGGCACCCGGGAAGCGGCAGGCCATGCCCACCAAGGCGATATCCCGGTCATTGCTGTTCACCTGCTGCATAGAGGTTCTCCGATTAGAAGCGCAATGCGCTGATGTCCCAACGCGGTTCTCGTTCCGCCAGCAGATCGGCGCAAATTTGCCCCATCAGAGGGGTAAATTTGAATGCCCATCCGCCTGCCGAAACCACCAGATGCTCGCCGCCGTGGCAGCGGCCCTTGGCGCTGTCGAGATAGAATTGGCGCGCCGGATCGGTGGGCAACACCGCCAAGCAGCTCGCGGCGGAATGTTGTTTGTCCGGCTCGAGGAACGGCATATGCCGCCGGGCAAACTCGAGCGCTCGCTCAACGTGCTGCGGGTTGGCCCGATAACTCGGCGCATTGGCTTCGGTGATCGGATCCACTTCAAAATCGGTCCCAAGTCGGTCAAATCCATTGACTGACCACGGATTGGGCGGGAAACCGTAAAACAGGTTACTGTCGCTCTCTACCGGCGGTTGGAAAGCAAACCAGAAAGGATCGTTGGCCCCCAGACGCTGACTGCGCAGCATGCTAATGCAGGCCATCTCATAGGTGGAAAGCGCAAGATCGATATCCAGTTGGCGCAGCAGCTTCTTACTGCCCGGCCCGCCAGCGACCAATACCTTACGGGCGCGATAGCGATGCTGCGCCGTCAGTACCGTTGCCCCCCGCGCATCCGGTTCCACGGCCTTCACGCATTGCTGGAACTGGAATTCCACGCCGGCCTCGCTAGCCAGAGAGTAAAGCGACGTCAGGGTACCTTTAACGTCGATTACCCCGCCGTCTTGCTGCAAGAACCCTTCATAGTTGCTGTCCAGCCCGGTAAAACCGTAGCACCGTTCGATTTCGCGCATCGTCAGACGTTCATAAGGCAACCTCATCTCATCCATCGACAGCATGGTTTGACGGATCTGCCCCTCATTGGTCCAGACATCCGCATCGCCGAACCACAGGCTGCCAATGCGGTGGATCAGTTTTCTGTCCGCCTGTTGTTCCAATTGCCGCCATAATTTGTCGGCTTCCAGGGTAAGGCGGAAGATTTCCAATTCCGAATATTGCAAACGCCAATGGCGTTCCTCCCCGCTGGTACCTGCTAATTGCGTAAATAGCGCATATTGCTCCAGCACCAAAATTTTATGATCCTGATGTTCACGCGCATAATTCCACGCGGCGGCCAGCCCTATGGGGCCGGCACCGATAATAATGACATCCCAGTGTACTGACGTGTGCATACCTATCCCTCGCAATGGATATTGTGTGTGTTTAGTAGAATTATTTTTTAATCAAGCTTTTAATCTGATCCAACGGCAACAGAACGATCAGCGTCAGATATTTTTCTCGCGGAATATCCTGATAAAGCTGACGAACGCCGATTTTCCCCATGATATCCCCGCTAACGCCGGCGGCGAACAGCGATTGCCATTGCCCTGCCCAAATGGCGCTGGAGTTCCAAATGCCGGCGGTTTCGATCCGTCCCAGCGGCGTTTCAGCGGTTTCGTGATACCAGGAAATCACGCTATCGTCAGGCAGTGACGCGATTTTCCACCCCTGGCCCTTCATCGTGCCGATATCATGCCCTTGCTGATCCACCAGCAGGTCAGTATGTGAATTGGCATCACCCACGTTAGGCGCATTATTCGTTTTCGCTTTGAAGGTAATATTGGCCATTTCTATAACGGAAAGGATCGTGACATTTTTATAGCCGTCTTTCGATGCCAGAACACGTTCAATTTCCGCAGTGTCTTTGCCGGAACTGATTAATTCGCGAACATAATCGCCAAGCGTAATCAACTCAGCCAATACATTATTATTGCCCTGTATAATTTCCATAAAACATTCCTTTCAAACGTTGTTAAACGGTTAATGCTTCAGATTGTTTAAACCACTCGCGCCCTTTTTCTCGGTCGATATCGGAACCCGCGTCGGCAAAGAGCGTGACAATGCGTTGATCTGCGCTCAACGTTTCAGCCAGCTTACAGGCCGTTTTCCAGTTGGCGGCGGAAGAGGCACCGATTTTGACACCGGTTAGTTGATGGAACTCATGCATCGCACTGAGTGCTTCCCGATAAGAAACCGGATTGAAAGGTGGCTCTTGCGGCATCAGCTTACTGATGAAAGGCTGACGGAAACCGAAACCCAGTCCACCGGCGCCGGCGAATTTCGGTTCTCCATTCGGGGCGGACAACGTACCGTAAGGCAGTTCGCGCGGCGTGCTGCCCCACACGATCAGCTGTGGGTTATCCTGACGTAGCGCCGCCGCGACGCCAGACAGTGTGCCACCAGTACCGACCGCGGAAACCCAACCATCGACACGCTCGCCGTTCAGCTGCCGCCGGATCTCTGCGCCCGTCGCATGCTGATGTACGGCGGTGTTAACCAGGTTGAGATGCTGGGATAACAGCGTCCAACTCCCATCTTCATGCGCAATCTGCTGGCTGCGCGCAATGACGCCGAGCAGGAACTGATTGCGATCGACCAAGGTAACGACGGCGTTGTCCCCCTTCAGCGTGTCGATCAACGGTTGCGGGGATGAATCCGGGATCACAACTTGCACCGCTATCCCGCACATGTTGCCGAGCTTAGCCAGCGCTTTCGCCATATTGCCCCCCGAGGAATCGAGCAGTTTTAATTCACCGGCGGCGAAATCGTGTTGATTGATAGCATCGCAAAACAGGCCGAACGCAGTGCGATCCTTCACCGAGCCAAACGGATTTTCAAACTCGAACTTGGCGTAAATCGACGCCTTCCCCTTTGGCGAGGGCACTTCAACCAGCGGGGTGTTGCCTAACGCCGCATAGAATTTTTTCAACTGGGGGAACAGAGTAAAGGCTTTCTCCGTATCCGGTGCGCAATCCTGTGGGTTAAACAGCTCAAAATTCATCAGAGGTTCCTTTAAAGCCATACGTTGACAAATAAGCCAGCGTTACTGAAGCAGCCGGCGGAGAAATGCAGCGGTATCCTGCATGAAATAAAAGTGATCGCCCGTCAGGAGTTGAACCTGGCTGCCGGGGAGTTCTTCTTTCCACTGCGACAGCGCGGAGCGGCTAACCAAAGGGTCGTTGTTGCCGCCCAAAATGCGCGGCTGCAGGCCGGGCAACGGTTCTGCGCTGAGTTCACCCAACAGCCGCAGGTCTTGCTGTATCAATCGGGTGACAAGCGGGCGAGTGAGCTCATCCAGCGTCAACGCGCCGCTGCTTTCACTGAATGCCAGGATGTGGTCCAACACTTCTTGCCGCTGGCTTTCCTGCCGGAGTAATTTCAGTTCTGACGGCGCGCGCTGGGCCGACAAAACGGTGTCGATGCGAAAGCGCGACGTTTGCAGCGCCGCGGCAACCTGCAGGGCAAGCAGCGAACCCATGCTGTGACCGAAAATCACCGCCGGCGCGATGCCCAGCGAGGCATGCAGCGCATCGACGCAGCGCGCAATGGCGTACTGGGCCGTTTCCCAGGCCGGCGCGTCTTGCGCATCTTCCCGGCCGGGATATTGCATGATGAACAGATCCACCTCGTCCGGCAGCAGCTCGCGCCAGTGCTGGTAGAACGCTACGCCGCCGCCGGCATGCGGAAAGACCACCAATTGTTTGGTGACCGGCGAACTGCGCGGGCGGCTGAGTCTCACCGCGCAGCCGAGAGAAGTGCGCAATTGCGTCATGAGTTCAACCCCGCCGTGTTTCTGACGGACGGCTCCTGGCGCAGCAAATCGCGCAGCGTCAGGCGATCTATCTTGCCGATGCCTTTCATGGGAATGGCGTCGATGACGATCAATTTTTCCGGTGCCTTGAACGCCGCCAGCCCTTCTTTCTCAAAGAAACGGCGCAATGCGCTGAGGGTCAGCGTGTCATCCGTACTGGTGACAAACAGACACGGCACCTCACCGTACAGATCGTCCGCCATGCCCACGCAAGCGGCTCGCACCACGGCAGGATGTTGTTCTGCCAGTTCTTCTATCTCGTTCGGACTGAATTTTTCTCCCCCACGGTTAATCGAATCGTTGACGCGCCCATCGATGAAAATATTGCCTGCGGCATCGACGTGCGCCAGATCGCCGGTGCGGTAGAAGCCGTCAGCGGTAAACGCGGCAAGATTCGCCTGGGGATTTTGGTAGTATTCGGTGAGCGTATAAGGGCCACGGGTGATCAGTTCACCTGATTTACCCACGGGCAAAGAACAGCCATTTTCATCGACGATTAGTACTTCATCATAGGGGCTCAAAGGCCGGCCCTGAGAGCTGAACCGCACCGCATCATCGTCGTCAACCGCGTTAAAACACAACAGCCCTTCGCTCATGCCATAACATTGCTGCAGGGTAATGCCGAGACTGCGGGACGAGGAGGCCGCCAGCTCTGGCGTCACTCTGGCCCCACCCACCTGGACATGCCACAACGTTGTCAGGTTGCGCGGCGTTTTTTGCTGCAGTTCGCTCCATTGCGACAGTAGAGCAGGCACCAGCGTGGTATGCGTTACGCCGCATCGCTCGATCACGTCCAACGCCGTTTCCGCCGAGGGCGCATCGGCGAGCGCCACAGCGCCGCCGCGAGAAAGCGTACCAAGTATGCCGGGACAATTGATGACGAATCCATGTGAAACCGGCATCGCAGCGAAATAGACCGACTGGCTGTCCAGAGCAAACACGTCACAGCCGCATTCAATCATATAGCTGTAACCGCCATTCTTGCGTGCGATCGCCTTGGGCAAACCGGTGGTGCCACTCGAAAGCAACATGACGGCGGTATCCGACGGGGTCATGATGACGGCGTGAAGTGGCGGCGAAGGCATCAGGGGTGAACAGAAATGTTGCAGGTTCAGGTAGCGAGTATCGTGCCCGGCGTCATCGTAATCTTCGACCAGTATCACATCGATATTGAGACCTTCCGTCAACAGCGTCTGCAGAGCGGCAAGTGGGTTATAGCGGCGGGAACCGCGCTGCAAGGCGAATACTTTCGGCGCGGTCAGATGCAGAATGTGCCTCAGCTCTTTCTCACGATAAGAAGGTAATATCGGCACCGGGATCGCGCCGAGCATCAACGAAGATAGCATGACGACAACCGCTTCACGGGTATTGCGCAATTGATACGCGATCCGATCGCCTTTCTGCACGCCTAATTGGCGCAATTTCAAGGCGGCTGAAGCGACCGCACCGTTCAGCCAGTCGTAACTGTAAACCTCCCCGCGTTCAAAAAGCGCCGGGCGCTGTCCATGTTGTTGAAGGGCCTTTAATAAACGTTGATTGATTGAATCCCCAACACTAACCATAGCGACTCCATAATGAGTTAACTCACTGTTTGACTGTTATCTTTCTCAATCACAATTCGTTAAACAAACAGCTTTCGGCACCTCGGTCAGGCGGCGCCGTCACTTCTGTATTGGCTCACAATGAACAGCAAAATGGACTCAAAAACACTTCATTTTCTGGTCGCCATCAAACACTACGACCGACCGTCAGTCAATTACTTTGGGGTTAATTATTTGTATATCTTATGTTTCATACGGACCATTCTGTCGTAAATTTGTTTTTAAACATAAGGTTATAAAAAATGTCTTTTTCATAGTTGCTTATGATATTTCAGAAATAAGCTGATCTAATGAATAGTCTTGCCCTCCCCACAGCGAGGGCGCATCGACGCAGCGGGCCTTCAACAGAGCTTGCAACGCCACGGTTTCCGCCGAACTGAGCGCTAAATCCTGGCGCAGTTGCCAGCTGCCATCCGCCGCTTGCAGTACGTCTTCAGGTACGCCCACCTCCGCTAACAGCGCCAATAAATCATCCAGAGTCTTCATAATGTTATCCAATCGTTAAATGGTATTGATAATTATTCATATTGACCGTCAGTCGGTCAATGGGTATTTTAACGCTTGCCTGAGATGGCCAGGCTCCCGCCCCACAGCGAGACGCTTACTTGAAGAGGGATTATTTTTGAATAAATTCAACGGATTTCATTTGCGACACGCTTATCTTTGCCCGTTTTTTTTGGGCATGGTGCCTTGCCTGACTCTGGCGGCAGGCGAAGAGTCGATATGGGTGGTAGCTGACGGTTCGTCCTCGGGCAACGTTCCACAGGGCTACGCGGCCCAACAAGCGGAGGTGGCAACCAAAACCCGTTCACCGCTGGTCGACGTGCCGCAATTCGTCTCGGTGGTCAATCGACAGCAAATGGACGTGCAATCAGCCGATACGGTCAGCCAGGCGCTGCGCTACAGCGCCGGCGTTGCCGTAGAACGCTTCGGTGCATTTTCCAGCGGCGTGGACTTCGCCAGAATGCGCGGCTTTGAGGCGGACTACTATCTGGATGGTTTACGCGTCATCGGCAATACCGGCATTTGGGGGCCACAGATTGAAACCTGGGGGTTGCAAAGCGTCGAAGTCTTGCATGGCCCCTCCTCCTCGTTATACGGCCAGGGCGGTGCCGGAGGCGTAATCAATATGATTTCCCGACGGCCTTCCGCTACCGAGTCGAATCAGCTTAAATTGGATGTCGGCAACGACCGTACGCGTTCCCTCAGTCTCGATGCCACCGGCGCACTGACCGATGACGAACAGTGGTTGTATCGTGTCGATGGCCTGGCGGCCACGCGTGGCTCGCAGATAGAAGATACCCGGCAGAAGCGTCTCTATCTGGCACCTGCCATCACCTGGCAGCCCAACGAACGCATGCGTTGGACCGTGCTGACTCACTATCTGCGTGAACCCGAGTCGGGCTATTACAACACCCTGCCCGCCCAGGTTCTGGGGCTGTTGCCCAATGCGCGCGGCAAGATAGATACCGATAAAAATTACAGCGATCCGGCGCACGAGAACTCAAGCCGCACGCAATATGATGTGACCTCACTGTTTGAAGTGCAGTTGAACGATCGCTGGCGATTAAAACAAAACCTGCGCTATTCCCATGTAGACTCTGCGGTGCGGCGCGATTTTACCCGCGCCATCACGCCGGACAACCGCCTTTTGACGGCGGTCTACCAAGATTCCCCGAGTCAGGCGGACAGCCTTGTGATGGATAACCAGGCCGAGGTGAAATTCGCTACCGGCGCCATCGCCCACCAAGGGTTGGCCGGCATCGACTACCAGACCGGTAAACTGGATAAAGACTGGTGGGGATCGCAAACCGTGACGTTCGATCCCTGGTCCGGTCAGTACCGCCCTTCATTCGATCCTGTTGCGGTTTCACGCACGTCGACAACGCAACGTTTCCACCGCACCGGCTTATACGGGCAGGACGAAGCCAGCTGGCGCGGATGGCATTTGCTGTTGGGCGGCCGTCATGACTGGTCGCGTATGCGTACCGGTGACAATCTGGCCCATACCCAAACGCAAACCAATGACGCCGCCTGGAGCTATCGTGCCGGATTGAGCCACCCGTTCGACAGCGGCCTGGCGCCGTGGGCCAGCGTCTCTACCGCCTTCGATCCGCTGACCGGCACTGACGCTCAGGGCTCGCCGTTCAAACCCACCCATTCCACTCAGTATGAGATGGGTTTGAAACTGCAGCCGCCCGGCAGCGCAATGATGACCAGCCTGGCGGTTTACCAACTGACGCAGCGCGATGTGAACACCATCGATCCCCTCAATCCCAGCTATTACACCCAGACTGGCGAAGTACGTTCTCGCGGCGTGGAGCTGGAATCGCGTGCGGCGCTGACCGATAGCCTTAACCTGATGCTGGCCTATGCCTGGGTCAACAACGTCGTGACTCAAGCCAACGATAACACCCAGGGGCGACACCCGGTCGGTGTTCCGGCGCAAACCGGCTCGATGTGGCTGGACTATCGCTTTACTAAAGGGCCGCTGCAGGGGCTGCTGATCGGCGGCGGCGCTCGCTACCTGGGGGCCAGTTGGGGAGATGGCGCCAACACATTCAAAGTGCCTGCCGTTTGGCTCGGCGATATGACCGTTCGCTATACGCCGGGTGCCTGGGATCCGCGCCTGTATAACCTCGAATTGGGGTTGACCATCAACAACCTGACCAACAAATCTTATGTCGCCAGTTGCACCAGCGCGCCTTACTGCAGCATCGGCATCGAACGCAGCGTCACCGGTTCGATAAGTTGGTATTTCTGATGCGCAGACGGCGTTTTCTGCAGGTGGCCACTTTGCTGGCGCTTTCCTCGCCGTTGCGATCTCTGCGCGCGCAGGCCGATACGCAGGCCGTGACCGATATCGTCGGGCGGACGGTGACCTTACGTTATCCCCTGCGGCGTATTTTCCTGGCGGAAGGCAATCTGTTTTATACCGTCGCGGCGCTTAATCCCCGCGCGCCGATGGAAAGATTGGTGGGCTGGCGAGACAATTTTCGCACCGCCGACCTGGATAGCTATCGGCTGTATCTGCGTCATTTTCCGGAGCTGGCGCAGTTGCCGACCTTTGCCGGAGTGCAGCAGATGCAATTCGATCTGGAAAGGCTGATCGCCTTGCGGCCCGAAGTCATGTTGCTCAATGCGAATACTCGCTCGGCGCTGGAAGCGAGCGGTTTGATGGCTAAGCTCACGGCGGCGAATATCCCCGTGGTATTTGTCGATATGAGCATCGGCCTGATGAACAACAGCGCCAGAAGCATCGCCATCATGGGCCAGCTGTTTGATAATCCACAAAGCGCAGACAGCTTGATTCGCTTCCGTCAGCGACATCTCGATACGATCCTCGATACGCTGGCGAAACGGGCTCCGCCGCGCCCACGCGTAATGATGGAGCGCGCCGCCGGGTTGTACGACGATTGTTGTCTGTCTTGGGGAAATGGCAACTACGGTGAAATGGTGAATATCGCAGGTGGATTCAACCTGGCCCAGAGGCATATCCACGGCGTTTACGGTTCACTAAGCCAGGAAACGGTGATCGCTTCCCGGCCCGATAAAATCGTCGTGACCGGCAGCAACTGGAGTCATTATTCACCTGGAGGTGACTGGGTCAACCTTGGCCCCGGCGCAGATTTGGCGCTGGCAAAAACGCAGTTGGAAAAATTGATGCGACGCCCGGCTTATCGCACCCTGGCCGCGGCAAAGAGCGGAAAAGCGTATGCCATCTGGCACCCGTTTTACGATCATCCCTTTAATTTCGTCGCTATCGAGCGACTGGCCACCTGGTTCCATCCGTCGCTGTTCGCCGGCGTCGATCCCGAAGTGACCTTTGCGGAGCTTTTCGCGCGTTTTCTTCCCATTCCGTATCAGCCCGGTTACTGGGTATCGCTCGATGCGGAGCCGTGAACGATCAGCGGCATCCCAGCAAACGCATGAACTCCTGCGCCAGCGCCGCCCCCAGTCCTTGGCGGTCGGCGTTGGGGTTGACCATGACGTCATCCACGGCGCCGTGCATGCCGTGATACATCAGGATGGCGGTCAAGTGCGGATTATTCAGACTCCAGGCGCCCGCCGCGGCGCCATCGTTTAAAATCGTCAGGATCTGTTCCAGCACGGCATCACGATCCTGATTGCCCCGGGTATGATAATGATGATCGTGATACAGCGCATCGTGCAATTCCATACCTTCAAAATAGGTCGCCACGCCGGCATCACACCAGGCTCTCAGGCGCGCCAACCAGTCATCTTGCGCACATTCATCGATAGCCAGCTGAATTTTCTCGATAAAGTGATTGGTGAACCGTATACGTAAAGCGGACAACATTTCGTTTTTGGACGGAAAATAGTGGTAGAACGTTCCTTTGGCGACGTTGGCGTCACGGACAATATCGCTGATGGTGGTCGCTTCAAATCCTTTTTCGATAAACAGCTTCTGTGCCGCATCCATCAATTCATCCAGGCGCACTTCTGCCGGTTTGGTTCGAGGCTGTGTTTCTTTCATCTTTTCTTTTGTCTTCATATCAACGTCCAGTGTAGATCCAGCGGCCATCGTAACCAATGTTGTTGCCATTGACCAGCCGACCTAGCGCAGTGAAATCAATATTCACACTCCATTGACCGACGGTCAGTCATAATATAAGGTGAGAATAGTTTTCACTATCACCTTCTCTCAATAAGGAGCCCCTTTATGTCCGGTATGCGCAGGATTTCGCTCGTTGCCGCCATCTGTCTGGGTACATTTATGGCGTCGCTCGATATCAGCATCGTCAATGTGGCGCTGCCCACGATGCTGGAATCACTGCAAACCGACATGTCGGGCTTGCAGTGGGTCGTTGACGCTTATGCCCTATGCCTCTCCGCGTTGATCCTTTCGTCCGGCCCGCTGGGCGACAGGTTTGGCCGTAAACGCATTTGGCTCTTCGGCGTCGCCCTGTTTACCGTTGGTTCGATCGTTTGCGCATTCGCGACCAACCTCGGCATGCTGCTGACCGGTCGCGTGATCCAGGGTATCGCCGGTGCAGCCGTCATCCCGGGTGCGCTGTCCCTGCTGACCCACGCGTTTCCGGAAGAACAGCTGAGGACCCGCGCGATCGGCATTTGGTCCTCGGTCAATGCGCTTTCGTTGGTGATCGGCCCGGTTTTGGGCGGCCTGCTGGTACACACCACCGGTTGGCCGGGCATTTTCTGGATCAACATTCCGGTCGGGATCGTCGCACTGGTATTGGGCGGTTGGGGATTGAGAGAGAGCTCGCATCCGGAACACGCTGCGCTCGATCCGCTAGGGCAAGGGCTGAGCATCTTGTGGCTCGGCGCGCTGACCTATGGGCTGATTGCCGCCGGCGAGTTCGGCTGGCACAGCGTGCAGTCGCGCCTTCCGCTGTACGCCGCCCTGGTGCTGTTTGCGCTGTTTCTATGGGTGGAAACCCGGGTCAAACGCCCCTTGCTGCAGCTGAGTCTGTTTCGTCACGCCGACTTTACCGGCTACAACTTCGCCTCTTTCGTGCTTGGCTTCTCCGCTTACAGCAGCGTCTTCTTCGTCTCGCTGTTTCTGCAACAGGCTCAGGGTTGGAGCCCCGCCGACACCGGTTGGCGCATGGCACCGGAGTTTCTCGCCATGGCGCTGGCCGCTTCGGGTTTTGGCCGCCTGTCCGCCAAACTGAGTGTGAACTCGCTGATGATCGCCGGCTATGGTCTGATGGGCATTGCCCTGCTGTTACTGACGCAGCTGCACGCCAGCTCGTCTTACCCCCTGGTGGCGCTGTATTTGGCACTACTCGGCTTCGGCATGGGGTTGTCGATGCCGGCGACCAGCGCGCTGGTGATGCGCACCGTCGCGCCGCAGCGCTCTGGGATGGCATCGGCAACGATGAACGCGCTGCGACAAACCGGCATGACGCTGGGCATCGCGCTGCTGGGCACATTGATGAGCATGCAAGCAGTCACGACGTTGACAGCGGCGTTGCACACGCAGGGGGTGGAACAGGCCGCCGAAATCGCCCGGGTAGCGGTGATAGAGCAACAGCAGACGGCCGTGGACACGCTGGGCGCGAATCGCCTGCAAGATCTGACGCACAGCGCCTTCGCCGACGGTTTCGGGATCGCCATGTTTTGGGCCGGATTGCTCAGCATCGCGATGACCGTGTGGCTGCTGATCATGCTGCATCCGCGTTTCCGTCTGCATCCGCAGGCTGAAAACGCCCTGCTGAGCAAGTCCGCTGAACGACTGAACGAGGAATAAACATGACAAAATTATCGGTCGACCCGATCGAGGAATTGATCGCTTTCGCTTCACAGATAGATGCATGCATGGTTCCCCCCGCTGTCCTGGCATTCCAATGCAAACGACTGATGGATAATCTTGGCTGTCTCGCCGCAGGCTATGACCAAAGTGGCGTTGATGCGGCGCTCTCGCTGGCCAGACGCTGGAGCGGCAACGCCGAGGCCAGCATTATCGGCAGTGAAGAACGCCTCGCCGCACCGCAGGCGGCGTTCGTCAACGCCGTGCGAGCTCGTGCGCTCGACTACTGCGACGTTCTCTCCCCCGGCTGGCATCCCAGCTCTTCGGATATTCCAGTCGCGCTGGCGGCGGCGGAGCTGTCGGGTGCTTCCGGATTGGATATGTTGGCGGCATTGGCCGTCGGCCAGGACTTCGCCCAACGCATCAACCTTGCCGCGCAGGCGAACGGCTTTTTCTACCGCGGATTCGACTCGAATATCCTTGGCCTGTTTTCAGGCGCAGCGATCGCCGCCCGCTTGCTGCGCCTGGATCAGCAAGCTTTCGCCGACGCCATCGGTCTGGCGTTCGATTTCGGCATCGGCACCTTCCAACACTATCAGGACAAGACGCTGGCGGTGCGCATCAGCCAGGGATTGGTGGCGCGCCATGCGCTGGAAGCCGTCTTGATGGCTCAGGCGGGGATAAGCGGCCCCAAACGCGTCCTGAGCGGCGAGAACGGTTTTTTCAATCTCTATGCGCCGGGCGAACCCGATCTGGGGATGCTGACCCACCAATTGGGCATTGCCTTTCTGGGGGAAGAAGCGACCTGCTTCAAGCTATACCCACATTGCAGCATTCTGCTGGCTTTGACAGAAACGCTCTTGAACGACGGGCCACACCGGCAATTGCCCGATCCCGAACGAGCGAAGATCACGCTGCACGCGTCACCGACCATGCGCATGGTGTGCGGTGCACCTTACGAGCCGCAGAAAACGGCCGAAATCGATGCGCAATTCAGCGCGCGTTACATCATCGCTAACGCGCTGCTGCGCGGCCAAGCCAGCGCTCTCGAATTCAGTGCGGCCTTCGCGACAGAACCTGCGGTCGTTGCGCTAGCGCAGCGTATCGAGGTCCATGAACAACACGGCTTCGAACGGTTTGACCGCTTCGAACTTCATATTACGCCCGAAAAAGGCGATACGCTGCGGCTCGAAGCCGAGTTCGGCCGCGGCTGGCCGGAGAACCCGGCGGATATGCAGGATATTCGGGATAAATTTCTTCTCTGCTGTGAGCAGTCGCCGAATCATGGATTAAAGCATAACGCGCGACGGCTGATGGCCTGTATCGAGAATCTGGTCGAAGCGCCCTCGTTACAAGCCTTGTTGGCCGCAACTCAGGAGGGACGCTAGTCAGGCTTAGCCAGCGCAGATCGCCGGAGTTAACGCGGCGGGGTGCGCCCTGTCACTTCGGCGTGTAAATCTCTACGAGCGTGGCGATCACTTTCGCCACGTTTGGGTTATCGAGTGGCGGTGGCATTCGCCGGCCTTACAGCATCCACTCGATAGGCAGCCAGCCGGCCACGGTAAGAACGATGCGTTTTACCCAGCCGGCGCCGGGCTCCTGCTGATGCACCTCGGTATGGCCGTCTTCGAAGGCTTCGTTCCAGACCATTTTGCCCTCGGGCGTCAATACCGGCCGATAGGCGGCGTATTCCAGCGGGCCATCAAACAGTTGGCGGGTGTCGGCCGCCAGCGTCGGGCTGTCGATCAAGAAGCCCATTTCGCAGTTCAGGTGCGCCGAACGCGGATCGAAATTGAACGAACCGATAAACACCCGCTTATCGTCGATGGCGAAGGTTTTCGCGTGCAGCGCCGCGCCGGACAGCCCCAGCGGCTTGAGTTCCTTGCGCCCGGTCGGTTGACCGGCGCGCAGCTTCAGCTCGAACAGCTCGACGCCGGCCTGCAGCAGCTCACGCCGGTATTTGGCGTAGCCCGCATGTACCACCAGCACGTCGGTGGTGTTCATCGCGTTGGTCAGCACGCGAATGGATTTCCCCTGTTTGGCAAGCGATTCAAAGAAGCTCGCCCCTTCCCGGCCCGGCACGAAATAGGCGGAGACCAGATCCAATTGCTGGTTGACACCGCCGATGATCTTGCCGAGCTGCGTCACCATCAACCGATCGCGCGAAGCCTTGCCCAACCCTTTCGCCGGATCGTCGGCCACCAGCTCTACCTGGGTGAACTCCGGCTGCACGACGCCATCGCGAAAGCGCACCGCGCTGGTTTCCAACTGCACCGCCAGTTTGCGAGCCCGATCGCTGCTTTCGGTGGCGGTGGCCTGCGCCAGGAAGGCGGAAAGATTGCCTTTGCCCCGGATAATCTGCTCAACGCCGAACACCGACGCGCTGTTCCAGTAGCGATCGAAGAGCTCGGCCGTTTCTGCCACTACGCTGCCGACGCTCAGCACGTCGAGATCGAGGAAATAGTTTTCGTCGCCGACCTGGAAATACTCGTCGCCGATGTTGCGGCCGCCGATGATCGCCACGGCGCCGTCGACGATGTAAGACTTGTTATGCATGCGCCGATTCATGCGCATAAAGTCAAAGGCGTAGCCGGCCAGCTTCGGCGTGCGCACGGTCGATGGGTTGAACAGGCGGATCTCGACGTTTTCCTGGGCGTTCAGCGCCGCCAGGGTTTCGTCCATGGCGACGCCGTTATCGTCCAGCAACAGCCGCACGCGCACGCCGCGTTGGGCGGCGTCATACAGGGTTTTCAGCAGGATCTGCCCGGAGGTGTCGTTATGCCAGATGTAGTACTGGGCGTCGATCGACCTTTCCGCCATCCGCGCCAACGCCAGGCGGCTGGCGAACGCATCGTGTCCGCTGGCCAGCGGCACCACGCCGCTCAGGCCTGGGTGCGCCGCCATCAGTTCGGCGGCCCGTGCCGGCAATTGGGCGGCAGGATCCGCCGGCAATGCCGCCTGCGGCAGACGCTGGGAGATATCCGGCAAACGAAAGAGGACTCTTGCCGCAATAATGGCGATCGTCACGGCGAGAATCAGATACACGACAATTTTTATCACGGGAAGCGGCCTCGGAGGTTGACTGCTTTGCTTTATACGTCATTAGGTTGCTTCAATCTATAGGAGAAACGCGCTCTGCCATAAGGCTATAGCGTAAAGCGCGAAGGCGAAACGCCAAACAGTTTTTTGAACGCCACCGAATAGGCGCTGTGGCTCTCGTAACCGCTTTCGAAGGCGGCGTGGATGATCGAGTGGCCGGCCAGCAGCAGCGGAATGGACGACAGCAGCCGCAGGCGCTGTTTCCACTGGCCGAAGGTGATGCCGGTTTGTTGGCTGAAATGGCGTTGAAAGGTCTTTACGCTGATCGACAGTGAATCGGCCCAGGCCTCAATGCCGCGATCGTCGGCCGGCGTGATGACCAACTGCCGGCAAATCTCGGCCATTCTCGCCTCTGCCGGCCAGGGGAGATGCAACGCCAGCTGCGGCTGCAGGCTCAGCTCCTCGAGGAACAGCGCTCTGAGCAGCGCGTGCCGTTTGGTCTCCGCCCCTTCGGGCGCCAGCGTCGCCAACTGCGCGATCAGTTCTCGCAGCAGCGGTGAGACCTGCAATACGCCGTCGCGCAGCGGCAAACGCGCGGCGGTGATTTCGTCGACCAAAATCCCGTAAACGCAAATGTTGCTCTGCATAACGATCTGATGTTCTACCCCCGGCCGCAGCCAGACCGCGGTGGTGGGCGGCACGATCCAGCGCCCGCTGCTCGCCTCGACCGCCATAACGCCCTGCTGCGAATAGAGCAAATGGCAGCGTTTATGCGAGTGGTAAGGAATGACAAAGCCCGCCGGATAGTGTTTCACCAGCCCCGTCACCTCGAACGAGGAGTTTTCGTGGCTACTGAGGTCGATGCGTTTCGTTTCGGCGTTGTCGACTTCGAATCCCATGGTCGTTTGTCCCTTTTGATAACGCGAATGTCTTTTATTTGATAGAGAGGCCGCATGATCCTCCATATAGTGACGTTCTCGCAAGCCACACCAGGGGCCTTATGCGAAGAAACTCACTATTTACACCAAAATTTCATCGTTCTGCGTAAAACAAAGGCGATGACATTGCGCATGCGCTGCGCGATGGCGGCTCGTTGCGGGGGCGGCGTGGCCGAAAGTGATGGAAAGGGAAAGCGTGGTAGCATAAGTCAGGAGGTATACGCATCAATCAGCAGGTAGCTCAGCCTGGGGGCGGCTTAATGTTGCAGGGATAGGGAGAGCACCTAGGCTCTCCTCTATCCATTAGTGTTATCACCTCAACGGGCCAACTCGGCGCCGTCCAGTTCGGAAATCGCCAGACAAATCACTTCAGTAATGGCCTGTACCGTATAGGCGGTATTGGCAGGAATGATTAACATCTCATGGGGTTGCAACGTCTGATCGTCAACCTTCAGTTCACCGCTCAGCACCATCAGTTTCACCCACCCCGGATGAAAACGCGCCGGTTGGCGGCTGCCCGCATCCAACTTCAGCAACGCCGTATGGCCAGGCGTCTCCCGTTTCAAAATGTGAAAACGTACCCCATCGTAAGGCATGTTTTCGTAATGCAGTGACGCCAGTGTTCTCTTATGCATGGTAAGTGTCCTCGTGACCTGTGAGTAGCTGCTCCGCCTTCGGTCGCCGTAAAACGGTTGGCGGCTGTCCCTACCGAAAGCACAGGCTCGCAGCCTCTTGGCGAACGGATTAACTGTCGTACTTGCAGCGGCCCGACCGACCGCCGTTTCATGCCTAACCTGCCTCAGGCATGCTACTAAATATATAAGAGCCTCGCCGACGGCGCAAAAAACCGCTGCCAGGTTGAGCGTATATTCACTTCCCGTCGTCAAATCGCGCGGGGCGATAAGCGTGTGGAATGGCGGGATTGGCGCCATACAGCAGCTCGTCGCTGACCAGCCGGCCAAGCGTCGGCGCACACATCACCGCCGGATGCATCACCGCCACATAGAGCCGAGTAGCGCCCAGCGCTCCGATGATGGGATAACCGTCGCGCGGCCGGGGGCGCATCCCCACCGAACACGCCTGCAGTTGCAAAGGCGCCGCGCCTGGCAGGCGCCCTTCAATCGCCGATTGCGCATCGCTTTCCACCCGTTTGACATCGCCGTGTGCAGGGTGATCCTCCGCCGCCAGCAGATCGCCGTTTTGCGCATGGCGCACTTCAACGTCATCGCCCGCGATCAGCGTGTTCACCGCCTGCGTTGCCGCGTGATAGCGCAACAAAATGGCCGGCGACGCCTCGATCGGCAGCGTGAATCCGCTGCCGTCCAGCAGCGCGGAGATTCCCGTGCCGCAGGCGAGCACCACCCGTTCGGCGGCGATCGCGCCTTCCTCGGTAACGATGCCGGTTATCTGCCCCTCTTCACGCAAAAATCCGGTGACGATTCGCCCCAGGAGCAACTCCCCTCCCCACGCGCTCACGCACTCGAGCAACCGCTGTGTCACTTCTTGCGGATCGACGGCGCCGTCACGCGCCGCAAAATAGGCTTGGCTATCGGGCTGCCTGAGCTCCGGTTCCAGCGCGTTCATCTCGGCGGAGGGCAAAAGCCGATTGTCGGGGTTTTGCGTCGCCGGCGCCTGACCATAGCTGAGCGCGCCGGACCAATTCACCCAAAGAGCTGGGATCTCCTGCGCGAGGCGCCTCCAGTCGGCCACGATCTCGCGCCGCAGAAATTCGTCGGGAGCGCCCTCCGGCACGCCTTCGCTGATCCAGCCGAACGATCTGCCCGTGGCCCCCGCCGCAGGATACGCTTGCTCAACGACGATAACGTGCTGCCCCTGACGCGCCAGATGATAGGCGATCGATGCCCCGACAATCCCGGCGCCAACGATAACAATGCGTGATGTTGTTCCATTCATTTAATGATGCCCGTGCCTCATTTCAGGTATTGTCGCCAAAACAGCCCTGCCGCCAGACAGGCTACCCCACCGCCGCCGGCCAACACGGCATAAGACGCCCCCCAGCTCTGGGTGGTGTCCATCACGACGCCAAAGGATAAAGGAGCGAACGAACCAATGCCAAACCCCAGTAACGATCGCCAGCCCATCACGCTACCGAGCTGTTGCGGCGGCACATTGTCCGCCATCGCGGCCGACAGCACGCCGGAGTCGCCGAGAATAAAGAAACTGCCGATGCTGACGGCCAGCAGCGTCCAGCCCGGCCCCCAGTTCGCCGACCACCCCATCAGCAGCGATCCCAGCGCGCCGGCGGCGCCCATAAACATCAGCACCGATGCGCGATTGAAATAGTCGGAAACGGTGCCGACAATCAGCGTGGCAGCCATGCCGGCCAGGTGGATCACCGCCGCGACGATCAATCCGGCGCTCAGCGGATCCAGAGAGAAACCGCTCAATGCCTCGCTGACCAGGCTGGGCGCCCAGGCCCAGTTGCCGAGCAGCTCCCAGCTGTGGGCGATATACCCGATCAGCAACAGCAAGGTTGCATAGGTGATAGCATGGTTTTCACGTTTCGTCTGCCTCCCCAGCGTGCGCAGCTGCGGTTCCTGATAACCGATCAGGGCCAACGAACCCGCCAGCGCCCCCAGCAACGCGCCAGCTGCACACAGGAAAAACGCCACGCCGGCGCCCCAGCGCATGGCGCTCCACCCGGCGATGAAAACCGACAGAAAATACCCCAACGAACTGGCCGCCAGCATCATGCCAATGGCGTAACCGCGCCGGGCCGGGCCGTTCATCCCCATCGCCAACAGCAGCGCCGGCGTATAGGCGCCCCCCTGCGTCAGGCCGACGAAGGCCATCAACACCAGCGCGCCGACATAAGAATGGGCAAACACGGCGAACAGCATCAGCGCAGCGGCGCCCAGCCAGGAAAACAGCAGATAAACCCGGCGCGCGCCCAATGAATCACACCACCAGGAGGCCACCAGCAGCGCCAAGGCGTTGGTCAGGCTGAACACCGTTTGCACCGTACCGGCGGAGGCGGCGTCGAGCTGCCACTCGCTTCTGATGGTCGGCAGTGCACCGGCAAACATCATGGTGCCCAGGCAGAGGCCGGCCCGGCTCACGCAAAGCAGAAAGAAAGCACGCATCTCAGCGCTGCCTCCCTGCCCATCGCGGGGTGAGGATGACTCGACTAACACGGGCGACAGACGGGGAAAATCGCTGCATGACACACTCGGCAAACCGGGAAAGATGCGTGATAATAGTGAGAAAAATCAACGGCTGACAAACGATCTTTCCTCGCTCATTTGGTTGAGCTAGACTCAACCTATGAAAAAAATTCACTCCCTGCCGCACCTGTCCGCTTTCGAAGCCGCCGCCCGCCTTGGCAGCTTCAGTGCCGCTGCGGATGAGCTGTTTCTCACCACCGGCGCGGTCAGCCGCCACATTCGCAGCCTGGAAGAACAGCTGGGGATCACACTGTTTTATCGCGGACACAAGTCCGTGCGGCTGACGCAGGCCGGCGAGAACTTTTCCCGCACCGCGTCCCGGGTGATAAGCGAACTGTATGCCGCGGAAAGTGCACTGAAAGCGAGCGCGGGCCGGCAGCGGCTGGTGGTGCACAGCCTGCCGACGTTCACCATGCACTGGCTGATGCCGAAGCTGGCGGCGTTCAATGAGATTCATCCGGAGGTCGCGATTGATATCACCACCAGCACAGGGGCCGTCGATCGCAATACGCCGTTTGATCTGGCGATTCGGCGCGATCCTGCGCACTTCTCCGGGCTGAAAGCGCTCCCTTTTCTGCAGGAAGAGAGCCTGTTGGTCTGCAGCCAGAGTTATTTGCGCGCCATGCCGGTCAGTGCGCCCGGCACGCTGGCTGGGCATACCGCCATCCGCATCCGCGCCCGTGAGGATTTATGGCACAGCTGGCTGAACACCTACCCGACGGCGCTGGACGCCTCGCCGCCGCCGCTCACGCTCGACCATACCTTTGCCGCCATTCAGGCGGCCGAGGACGGCCTGGGGCTGGCCGTCGTGCCTTACCTGTTCTGCGCCAAACATCTGTCGTCCGGCCGGCTGGTGTCGCCTTTCCCGGCGTTGACTATCCGAACCGGCGTTTACTCCCTGCTGTTGCGCGATCGGGACGATGAGGTCGTGAGAACATTCGCCGACTGGCTGCAGGCGTTCCAGGCTTAGGTCCCGATAGGGTTAGCCGTGGAGCGCCAGGCCTTTTATCGCCTTATCCACCGCTTTCTTCGGCCCGCGTAGAGCCAGACCGACCAAATCCAGATTGTCCGCATCTTCAGCGAGAAAAACCTGCCGGTTGGCTTCATCGTGCCCGGTCGCGAACATGGCGTGCACATAGGGGATCAGCGTCAATTCCCGCTCCAGCCCTTTACGATGCACATTTTGCAGGCTCGGTAAATCCGCGGCGAAAATCAGCATCGGCTGCCCGGAAATGCCGCCGTAGCGTCTGCCCTGCGCATCCACATAACATTCGCCGATGATTTCCGGGGCCGCGGCGGCGATCCCCGTCGCCAGAAAAGCCACCACGTTCAGCCGCTGCCAGGCCTGCAGATCGTCACGCACGATAAACGCTATTTTAGTCTCAAACATCTTCCGCTCTACTCCGTTGTGCTGTTAAAAGCACATCATCGGAAATGGCAAATCAGCGGTATAGAACGTTTGTGCACTGGCGTTGATAGGCCGCCGGTGATAAACGGTAGGCGCGCTGGAACCAGCGACCCAAATGGCTCTGATCGGCAAAGCCCACCTGCATGGCGACCTGCGCCGGTTCTTTCCCCTGCGCCAACAACAAGCGTGCGGCGCGCAACCTCAGCCGAACCAAATACGCATGCGGCGACTGACCGAAAGCCCGGGTGAACTGGCGAGTCAGGCGGAAACGGTCCAGACCACACTGAAGCGCCAGGTCATCCAGACTGGGATTATCCGCCATATGTGCATGCAAATAGTCCCGTAAGCGGTTCATCTCAACCAAAGCGTCATCGTGTTGGGAAGCCGGCCTGACTCGGACATGCCGTGACAATAGCGTCAGCAGATGGTCCAGGCTTTGATCGCGCGCCAGTCGCCCCTCTCTATGGTGCAACGAGAAAAAGGCCTGTTGTATCGCAGCCGCCAGCATCGGATCGTCGGTCAACGTGCTGTGGAAGGCGCCTTCCAGCACGGAGGCGTCTCCCATTCCACGGCGGTGCATAGCGGCGGATACCCAATGCTGGGGCAGATAAAGCATGGCATAGGTAAACCCTTCGGCCTGCGGCGCATGGCCATCGTGCACCGCGCCCGGCTCGATCAGCATGGCGCGCCCCGGCCGGCTGGTATGCAATGAGCGGTGGCAATTGAAACGCTGCAAACCCTGCTGCGTGACGCCCACCAGCATTTCGTCATGATCGTGAGGATCGTAGGCATGCCCCTGAAAGTGGGCATTGACGCTCTCGATGCCGGTTTCGTCATCGCGTCGCAGTTCGAGCCAGTCTTTGTGTTGATGATTAGACGCCATACAATAAGTCCGGAGTTCTGCTCACAGGAAAAGAAAAACAGCTTACCCGGAGACGGTCACCGCTGCACGCTCACAACTCGCAGATGGCGAAAGTGCCCTTTCCGGCCGATTTCGCCTGATACATCGCGCCGTCGGCGCGGGTCAACAGCATCTCCTCCGTCACATCGCCGCGTGGGGAAATGGCCGCGCCGATGCTGGCGGAAAGCCGCACCTTCTGCGGCCCGATCTGCGTAATTTTGGCCAGATGCGCCAACACGTTTTCGCAAAACTCGATGACTTCGCGCCGCGGATCCGTCAACGGCCACAGGATCACCGTGAACTCGTCACCGGCCAAGCGCGAGACGCTGTGGCGCTCGCCGGCGCAGGCGCTGAGCAATGTGGCGAACGTCTTCAGGATCAGATCGCCGAACTCATGGCCATAGCTGTCGTTAAGAGCCTTGAAACCGTCGAGATCGATAAACAACAGCGCCATCTGCCGCTGATGGCAACAGGCCTGCAGCGTGCCCGACAACCGGCGTAGAAACGCACGGCGATTGGTCAATCCGGTCAGCATGTCGTGGGTTGCGTCATATTCCAACCGCTGCTGCAGCCGCTTAAGCTCGGTGATGTCCATGGCGAGAATGTAAAAGCCCTGAGCTTCGCACGGCACCAGCGTGGTGTGGATCATCAGCAGCCCCTGCCGGGTCTGCAGCTCATTCTCAAAACTCACCATTTCGCCGGCGAGGGCCCGTTCGATCATCGGTTTTGCTATCCGATAAACGCTTTCTCCCATGAAATCGCGCACCGTCATTCCCCTGAGGCTGGACTCCTCCAGACCAAACCAGGTTTTGTAGGCGCTGTTGGCAAACAGGTAGCGTTCATTGCCGTCGATCTGGCTGATTAAGGCCGGCATGTTGTCGGTAATGGCGCGCAAACGCTCCTTCTCCGCACTGAGCTGATATTCGGCGAGCACCCGGGTTTCAATCTCTTCGTTGAGCTTTTTCACCACCACGTTCAGCTCCCGCGTGCGAATTTCGACGCGTTCCTCCAGTTCATGCTGCAACGCGAACAGATCGGCCTCGGCCGCCTTGCGCTCGCTGATATCGACGATAACCGAGATGAAATGGTCCGGTTTGCCGTTAGGCAAGCGATTGAGCGCCACCGTCAACTGCACCCAAACGATCGAGCCGTCGGCGCGGAAATAGCGTTTTTCCATCGAATAGGTGCTGATTTCATTTTTCAGCAGCTGCTGCAGCTTTTCCAGGTCGGTGTTGAGATCGAGCGGATAGGTAATGTCCTGGAAGGTGCGATCCATCAGCTCACGTTCGGAATAATGCAGCATTTCGCAAATGCGCGGATTTACCCGCAGCCAATACCCCTGCAGCGAAACCAGCGCCATCCCTACCGCCGCCTGGGCGAAGGTCTGTTCGAACAGGGCCTCCGTGCGCTGCAGGTCGGACTTCAGGTTTTCGGTATAGACGTGGCGTTCAATGCTTTGCAGGTACTCCTCCACCACGGCGGCGAAATCATGCAGATCGGCCAGTTGTTCCGGGGAAAACGGCTGCGGCTGGCTATCGATAATGCACAGCGTGCCGAGCGGCAACCCGTCGAGCGATAGCAGCGGCTGCCCGACGTAAAAGCCGATCCGTGGCCCGCCGATCACCAACGGATTATCGAAAAAGCGCGGGTCTTCGGCGGTATCGGGTACCACCAACGCTTCGCGTTGCAAGATGGCATGGCCGCAAAACGAGATATTGCGCGGCGTTTCCCGGGCATCCAGACCGTAGCGCGACAAAAACCATTGGCGATCCCGGTCGATCAGCGACACCAGCGCAATGGTCACGCCGAAGTATTTCGCCGCCAACCGCGTGATGCGATCCAGTTTTTCCACCGAGTTCGAATCCAGCACGTTCAGCGAATTCAATACCGACAGGCGTTCGGCTTCGTTTTCGGGGAAGCAGGGTTCGAGCATGTTGTCTCCCATTGTGGCACCCACGGATCCGGCAGTAAGTCCGTTCAGCGTTTCCGTCGGTTAGCGGCAAATATCCTTGTCCATCATAGACTCACTCAGTATCAATCCGATTGTGTATTCTCGCCAGCTTTGCCGGACGTTGCGTTTGCCACCGCGCTGCGCTACAGTCGTTCACAAGGTGATGGTGTTCCACCTTTCCCAACCGCCGCGTTCACTCGAACCGGATGATGACGCCTGATATACAACTTCGCTTTATTTTTTAGGCAGGTATGTCAGGAGTCGCTATGAATGAAATCTCACGTCTTACCCCTTTTCCGACCCAGCCCGATCTCGCCGTGCGGGAAATGCCCCTGTACGTTTTCGGCCATAAAAATCCCGACAGCGACAGTATCTGCAGCGCACTGGTGGTCGCGGACTGGCTCAATCACCTCGGCAAACCGGCCGTGGCTTTCCGCCTTGGCGACCTGACGCCGGAAACCCGCTACATACTGGCCGCCGCCGGCGTGCAAGCGCCTGCGCTGCTGAAAGGCGATCTTCGTGACCGTAAAGTCTGGCTGGTCGATTTTACCGACGTCGAACAAGGGCCGGCCTCATTGCCCGACAGCGACGTGGTCGGCGTTATCGACCATCATCGGCTGGGCACGTTAGTCACCCGCAACCCGCCCGATGTCTGGGTGCGCGCCGTCGGCTGTTGCGCCACCGTGATCCTGCAGATCCTGACGGCAGAAAAGCCGATGCCACTTAACGCCGCGCAGGCCACGCTGCTGCTGGGCGCCATCCTGAGCGATACCGTCGCGCTCAGCGCGCCGACCACCACGGAACAGGATCGTCTGGCGGTCACCCGGTTACGCGCAATCTCTCACGTCGACTATGACGCCTTCACCGCCGGGCTGCTGGCCGCTAAAACCGATCTCTCGGGGCAATCCGCCGCGCAGTTGCTGCACCGTGACGCCAAGAATTACCGCATCCATAGCGTCTCGCTGCTGCTGTCGCAGATAGAAGTGCGGGCCATGCGCGACATCGATCCGCTGTTGCCCGCCCTGCAACAGGCGCTTGAACAAGCGAAGCAGGAAGCCGGGCTGGAGATGACCGCGCTGCTGGTCACCGATATCACCCGCCGCCGCTCCACTCTGTATTTCTCGTCAAACCGGGTGCTCGGCATTCGTCAGGTATCGCTGCCCGATATGACGAGCCGGAAAAAAGAGGTTTTACCGTGGTTAACCCTCCAGATCGCTAACGCAGGGAGATAAGTCATGTCGCTCTATCAACATGCTTTACTGCTGGTGCAGGATGAACGCGACGGCCGGCTGCTGTTGCGCCATGCCGAACACCTCAATCAGCAGATGAATACGCGCATTACCGTGGCGCACATCAGCGCCGACTATGCCGAGCTGGACTACCTCAGCGATTCGCTGACCAAAGATCGCCAGTCCAGCGAGGTGATCGCCGCCAAAGCCATGCTCAGCCGCCTGGTGGAAGACTGCTCAATCCCCTTGGAGGTGCGCGCAATCGTCAGCATCCATCGCTTCAAAGACGTTGAAGCCCTGATTGCCCGCGAAGGCATCGATCTGGTGCTACTCGGCCATCAGAACCGACCGTTTGGCGTCTTTGCCTCCTTCGGCTTCGAATTCATCAACCATTTGTCGATCGACGTGCTGATAAAGCACGTGCCTACTCCCTAGAATGAGGTGATCATCCATGAGCTATGAGATTGAAAACGTAACCGCCAGAGAGATCCTGGATTCGCGCGGCAACCCAACCGTCGAAGTCGACATGAGCGCGGGGGGCGTCGTGGCCCGGGCTTCGGTGCCTTCGGGAGCCAGCACCGGGTCGCGAGAGGCGGTGGAGCACCGCGACGGCGATCCGCACCGTTTCGGCGGCAAAGGCGTGCTGGAGGCGGTGCACAGCGTCAAAACGGCGATCAATGAGGCGCTGCGCGGGGTGGATGTGCGCCAACAAGCGGAGATTGACCGCCGGCTGATCGCGCTGGACGGCAGCGAGAACAAGAGCCGATTGGGGGCCAACGCCCTGCTCGGCGTTTCTCTGGCCGCCGCCCGCCTCGCGGCGCAATTGTCGCAGCTGCCGCTGTATCGTTATCTGGGCGGCATCGGCGCCAACCTGTTGCCGGTGCCTTGCATGAATATCATCAACGGCGGCGTGCACGCCCGCTGGCAAGGGGCAGACTTTCAGGAGTTTATGATAGCCCCTCTGGGCGCGCCGTCGCTGCGCGAGGCCGTGCGCTGGGGCAGTGAAGTCTATCAGACGCTGCGCCAAATCCTGTTGGCGCAAGGCCTGTCGGTCGGCGTCGGCGACGAAGGCGGTTTCGCGCCGGCGGTCGCCTCAAACCGCCAGCCGCTGGAGCTGATCGTGCAGGCGATAGAGAAAGCCGGCTACCGGCCGGGAGATGATATCGCGATCTGCATGGATCCGGCCTCGAGCGAATTCTACGCCGACGGCCAGTACCGCCTGCGCAGCGAGAACCTCGAGTTGGACGCAGCCCAGATGACGGCCTATTACCAGCGGCTGGTGCAGGACTTCCCCATCGTGCTGATTGAAGACGGCTTGGCCGAGGACGATTGGGCCGGCTGGCGTATTCTGAGCGACGCCCTGGGCGATCAGGTGGAGCTGGTCGGCGACGATCTGTTCGTCACCAACGTGAAATACATCCAGCGCGGGATTGATGAACGGTTGGCCAATGCGGCGCTGATCAAGCTGAACCAGATCGGCACGCTGAGCGAAACCTTCGCCGCCGTACAGCTCTGCCAGGCGAACGGCTGGGGCACCTTTATCTCACACCGCAGCGGCGAAACCGTCGACAGCTTTATCGCCGACATGACGGTCGCGATGCGAGCCGGCCATCTGAAAACCGGCGCGCCAAGCCGCGGCGAGCGCATCGAAAAATACAATCAGCTGATGCGCATCGAAGACCAATTGGGCGCCGCGGCGGTGTATGCCGGGCGTTCCGCCTTTAAACGCCGCTAAGCTTTGCCGGCCGGGCCGGCGATGCGTCGGCCTGTTTTTCGCCCTTGGCTTGGCACAGCCCGGCGACACCGGACTCCAATAAGGTCAGCCGGGTCGTCAACAAGGTTTCTCGTTGTTCATCCAGCGTGGCCATCATCAGCTCGATCTCCGCCAGCCGTTCATCGACGCCACGTATCAACCCATCCTGATAAGCGCTGCCCTGCAGCGCCAGCACGCGTTGGATCGCCTGCAGCGAAAACCCCAGATTTTGGCCGATTTGGATCAGATGCAATCGCTCCAGCGCGCTATCGCCGTAGACCCGATAGCCGTTGACGCCGCGCACCGGTTTCGGCAGCAACCCCAGCTGCTCGTAGTAGCGTATCGCTGAGGCAGCCACGCCGGCGCGCTGCGCCAATTCTCCGATCTTCATGCCCTATTGACCTTAAAGTTAACTTTAAACCTAGTATAGCGCCATTCCCCTTACGACAGGAGCGCAAAACCGATGTTTACCCCACTGACACTGCCCAACGGCAGCCGCCTGACCAACCGTCTGGCCAAGGCGGCGATGGAAGAAAATCTGGCCGGGCCGGGCCAACCGCCCGGCCCGGCGCTGTGGCGCTTATACCGCCATTGGGCCGAAGGCGGCGCCGGCTTGATCATCACCGGCAACGTGATGATCGACGGCCGCGCCATGACCGGCCCCGGCGGCGTGGTGCTGGAACAAGACACGCCGCTCGCCCCGTTCGAAACCTGGGCCAAGGCCGCACGCCAGGGCGGCGCGCAGGTGTGGATGCAGCTTAACCACCCGGGCCGGCAGGTGATGGCGAACATGGGCGGCAACGCATGGGCGCCCTCCGCCATCCCGCTGGCGATGGGCAAGCACAGCAAGCTGTTCGCCCAGCCGCAGGCGATGGATAAAACGCAGATCGCCGAGGTTATCGCGCGCTTCGCCGCCAGCGCGCACGCCGCCGAACAGGCCGGTTTTACCGGCGTGGAGATCCACGCGGCGCACGGCTACCTGATTTCCCAGTTTCTCTCGCCGCTGACCAACCAACGCAACGATCGTTGGGGCGGCGAGTTGGCGAACCGCGCCCGCCTGCTGCTGGAGGTGGTGCGTGCGGTGCGTGAGCGCGTCTCGCCAGGCTTTTGCGTGGCGGTCAAACTGAACTCCGCCGATTTTCAGCGCGGCGGTTTTTCATCGGACGATGCCCGCCAGGTGGTGCTGATGCTGAACGACCTGCCGGTCGATCTGATCGAACTGTCCGGCGGCAGCTACGAAAGCCCGGCGATGCAAGGTGAAACGGCGGACGGCCGCACCCTGGCGCGGGAAGCCTATTTTTTGTCCTTCGCCCGCGATCTTGCCGCAGTGGCCCGCATGCCGGTGATGACCACCGGCGGTATCGCCCGTCCTTCGGTGGCGCAGCGGGTGCTGGACAGCGGCGTCGCGGTCGCCGGCATCGCCACCGCCATGGCGGAAGTGCCCGATCTGCCGCGGCGCTGGCAAACCGGTGCGGCCCCCCATGCGCTGCCTGCCCCGGTTACCTGGCGCAGCAAAGCGATGGCGTCCCTCGCCCGCATGGCGTTGGTCAAACGCCGAATGCGCGCGCTGAGTGACAATCGGCCGCGCAGCGTGCGCTACTCCCCGCTGTTCACGCTGATCGTCGATCAGTGGCGTACCCGCCGCATCCTGCAGCGCTACCACGCCTGGTTACGGCAACGTTAACGACAACGGCGCCGGCGAACCGGCCGGCGCTGCGTAAAAATCGCGCTTTTTTGATCGCGCTACGTGAAATCTGAAAGAAATCACCGATCTGGATGCTGCGCTTTTAACGGTTGGCCATTTATATTCATCACAAATTTTGTGTATATAAACGCTATAGGACTTAAGGTGGTGAATAGATAAAAATAAGCCGCTATTTCCTATTTATGTTATTAATCGGAAATTCACCTTATTAATAAGCGTATTAAAGCCGCCTGCTGGTTGGCGACGGAACGGATTTTTGTGCCATGTTAACGATATGTTGTTTTTTGCCGGCAAAACCAACGGTCAACAAATCAACAACATATTGATGAGCCTAAGAAAAAAGCAAACAATTCAAAACAAAATCGGCTATTGAGTCCCGGGCGAAAAAGCCATATATTGGTCGCGCTTTTCACAAGGCAGTTACTTTTCTAATTCATTAATTCAATCGGAGCGTGTTGAGACCTTCGGTTGTAGGAGAGATATGATGACGGATAAAGTCCGTATTGATACTTTAGTTGCAAACTCATTAAACGGAAACAATGAAACCTATTTGGCGCGCCAAGCCGAATTTGAGTCGAATGTTAGGAGTTATCCGCGCAAATTGCCGTTGGCAATTGCGAAAGCCCAGGGCGTTTGGATCACTGATGTTGAGAATAATCAATATCTTGATTGCCTGGCCGGGGCGGGAACGTTGGCTCTTGGACATAATCACCCCGACGTCCTGCAAAGCATCCAAAATGTCATTACCAGCGGCTTGCCGTTACATACCCTCGATCTCACGACCCCGTTAAAAGATCGTTTCTCCGATTACCTGCTCTCTCTGTTGCCGGGCGAAGGCAAAGCGTATTGCCTGCAGTTCTGCGGCCCGTCCGGCGCCGATGCGGTGGAAGCCGCGCTGAAGCTGGCGAAAAAGCACACCGGCCGTTCCGGCGTGATCAGCTTCTCCGGCGGTTATCACGGCATGACCCACGGCGCGCTGTCGGTCACCGGCAACCTGTCGCCGAAGGCGGCGATCAACGGCATGATGCCGGAAGTGCAGTTCATGCCTTATCCGCATGAATACCGCTGCCCGCTGGGCATCGGCGGTGAAGCCGGCGTCAAAGCGCTGACCTACTACTTCGACAACCTGATCAACGACGTGGAAAGCGGCGTGCGTAAACCGGCGGCGGTGATCCTGGAAGCCGTTCAGGGCGAAGGCGGCGTTAACCCGGCACCGGCCGAGTGGCTGCAGCGCATCCGTAAAGTGACGCAGGAACACGGCATTCTGCTGATCATCGACGAAGTTCAGGCCGGTTTCGCCCGTACGGGCAAACTGTTCGCCTTCGAACACGCAGGCATCGAGCCGGACATCATCGTGATGTCGAAAGCGGTCGGCGGCGGCTTGCCGCTCGCGGTACTGGGCATCAAGAAAGAGTTCGACGCCTGGGAGCCGGGTCACCACACCGGCACCTTCCGTGGCAACCAGCTGGCGATGGCCACCGGCCTGACCACCCTGCAATACCTGAAAGAACACAAGGTCGCCGACAAAGTAGCCGCGCAGGGCGAATGGCTGAAAGGCAAACTGGCCGAGCTGCAGAAACGTTATCCGGTGATCGGTCACGTCCGCGGCCTGGGCCTGATGATCGGCATCGAGATCGTCAAGCCGAACGAAGCGCAGGATCACATGGGCTGCTACCCGGCCGATGGCGAACTGTCTGCGCTGCTGCAGAAAAAATGCTTCGAATCCGGTTTGATCCTGGAGCGCGGCGGGCGCAATGGCTGTGTGCTGCGTCTGCTACCTTCCCTGTTGATCACCAATGATGAGCTGGGTATTTTCCTGGATAAATTTGAGCAGGCGCTGTTGGCCGCCGGCGTCAAGCCAGTCTGATTGGAGCGAATGACCGCGATGTCCAAGTTAAACCCGATTCTGGCTTCCTCGGCGCACAGCGCCGAGGCTTACCGCCAGGCGATCGCGCAGAGCAGTGAAGCCGTCGTGCAGTGGCTGCAACAGCCTGAAATGTATCAGGGCAAAAGCGTGGCCGAACTGCGCGAGCGCATCACGCTCGACTTCACCCCGCAAGGCCTGGGCAACCAGGCCGCGATCGAGCGCGCCATCGAGTACTTTTTGAAAGACAGCCTGTCGGTACACCACCCGCAGTGCGTGGCGCACCTGCACTGCCCGAGCCTGGTGATTAGCCAGGCCGCCGAAGTGCTGATCAACGCCACCAACCAGAGCATGGACTCCTGGGATCAAAGCCCGTCGGCCACGCTGATCGAAATGAAGCTGATCGAGTGGCTGCGCGCCCAGGTCGGTTACCAGCCCGGCGACGCCGGGGTGTTCACCAGCGGCGGCACCCAGAGCAACCTGATGGGGCTGATGCTGGCGCGCGATGCGTTCTTCGCGCGTCAGGGCCACTCCGTGCAGCAGGACGGCCTGGTAGGCGATCTGCGCAAGCTGAAGGTGTTCTGTTCTGAAAACGCCCACTTCTCGGTGCAGAAGAACATGGCGCTGATGGGCCTCGGCTATCAGTCCGTCACCCTGGTGAAAACCGATCGCTTCGCCCGCATGGACGTGAACGATCTGGCGGAAAAACTGGCGCAGGCCAAGGCCAACGGCGAGCAGGTGATGGCGATTGTCGCCACCGCCGGCACCACCGACGCCGGTGCCATTGACCCGCTGCGCGACATCGCGCGACTGGCGGCGGAGCAGCAGATTTGGGTGCACGTGGATGCGGCCTGGGGCGGCGCGCTGCTGCTTTCCGAGCAGTACCGCGACTACCTGGACGGCCTGGAACTGGTGGACTCCATTACCCTGGACTTCCACAAACAGTTCTTCCAGACCATCAGCTGCGGCGCCTTCTTGCTGAAAGACGAGCGTCACTATGAGCTGATGCGTTATCAGGCGGCCTACCTGAACTCCGAGTTCGACGAAGCGCAAGGCGTGCCGAACCTGGTGTCCAAGTCGCTGCAGACCACCCGCCGCTTCGATGCGTTGAAGCTGTGGATGGGGCTGGAAGCGCTGGGGCAGAAGCAGTACGCCGAGATCATCGATCATGGCGTGACGCTGGCGCAGCAGGTGGCGCGTTACATCGCCGATCAGGAATCGCTGGAACTGGTGATGCAGCCGCAGCTGGCCAGCGTGCTGTTCCGCTACCGTCCGGCGCCGCTGGCGGCGAACGGCGACGCGGCCGTCGCGCTGTTCAACCAGCGCATCGGCGACGCCCTGCTGGAATCGGGCCGCGCCAACGTCGGCGTGACCGAGTTCGATGGCGTGACCTGCCTGAAGATGACGCTGCTGAACCCGATCGTGACGCTGGAAGACATCAAGCTGTTGCTGGCGCTGGTCGAGAAAACCGCACAGCAGCTGCCGGCGTAACGTCGTCCAGCCTGCCACTCAAGCCGATAACCTCCGTTATCGGCTTTTTTATTGATCCTCCATCGCAGGAGACGCAGCGTTTACGCTGATATACTGCAGCAAACGCCTTCCCCCATTTCCAGCACAACAGGACACCCACGCATGACCGATCCGGATTTCAACCTGTTGATCGCACTCGACGCGCTGCTGACGGCGGGCAGCGTTGCCGGCGCCGCACGGCGTCTCGGTTTAAGCGCTTCGGCGATGAGCCGCACCCTCAGCCGGCTGCGCGCGGCCACCGGCGATCCTCTGCTGGTGCGCGCCGGCCGCCATATGGTGCTGACGCCCTATGCCGAAACGCTGCGCGAGCGGGCGCGGCACGCAGCGTTCGAAGCGCGCGCGGTGCTGCGCCCGGTGCAGGGGGCATTGGATCCCGCCGTGCTGGATCGGACCTTTACGCTGCGCGCTAATGACGGCTTCGTCGAAGCCTTCGGCCCAGCGCTGATCGCCGCTGCTGCCGAACAGGCGCCGCGTGTGCGACTGCGCTTTGCGCCCAAGCCGGAGAAAAGCAACCGCCCCCTGCGTGAAGGGCTGGTCGACCTGGAGATTGGCGTGCTGGGTGACATGGGCCCGGAAATCCGCCTGCAGGCGCTGTTCCGCGATCGCTTCGTCGGCGTGATGAGAACCGCGCACCCGCTGGCGCAGCAGCCGGAGATCGGCGCCGCCGACTACGCCGCCTGCGGCCACGTGGTGGCCTCGCGCAGCGGGCGCATCCTCGGGCCGGTTGACGCCGCGCTGGCGGAGCTGGGGCTGACGCGCCAGATTGCCGCCGTGGTGCCGAGCTTTCCGGCCGCGCTGGCGGTGGCGCAGGCCTCGAACCTGCTGGCGCTGCTGCCCGCCTCCTTCCTGCATACTCAATCGGCGGGCGGCCCGCTGCGCGTCTTCGAGCTGCCGGTGAAAACGCCGCCCATTACCGTCTCGCAAATGTGGCACCCGCGCCTGGATGCCGAGGCGGATCACCGCTGGCTGCGGCAGCTGGTGTTGGGCGTTTGTCGTTAAAGAAAAACGGAGTGACATCGTCACTCCGTTGATAATCGTAAAGTAAATAGCGAAGGTTTAAACAGATAATGGGAATTTCAGGAGGAATATCCCTGAAACTCCACGGTCACTGCGCATTAGTTATCGCAATGGCCGCCCTTGGCAAGTTTTACCGCAGCTTTAGAGATAACACGTTTGCCTTCGTCCTCTGTCGATTGACTCAGACCGGCACCACCGACGAATACCCCCATCTTAATGTATTGTCTTACGAAGTAATTTTTCCCCGCTTCGGTATAGATGGAAAGATCGTTAGGAGAAAATTCAGATTCGGTAGAGATTTTATGCTGTTGTCCGCCGTCAACCTGGGTATAGAAAAACGTTTTATCCGCGGTCTCACCCACGCATTTGCCGTCAAGATAAACATCTTTCTTCAGCGCCTTGCCGACAAAACTGTCACGATAAATATAGAGGCCCGCTTTGTTTTCATCCAGCGCCGGGAAGCTTTTGGCGTGCGCTGATTCTTGATCTGTTGCGAGGGGGATGCTTGCACACCCGCTTAACAATAATGCGCTCGCCAGTGAGGCGCAGAGGAGTAGTCTTTTGGTCATGAAAAATCCTTCGGTATAAAAATGAAGCAAGGAACAACGCTTAATACACTGTGAACATTTAATTATCACATTAAACATAACTAACAGTTATTATATTGATGGTGGATAAATTCATTTTCAAACAGTGAGTTAGGGGATAAATCGTGCCCAACAGACACGCGATGACGATATTGCCACAAATAAAATTTGATTCAAGAATCAATGTCTAAAATATTACAGAATCATCAACTTAATTGGCCTAATCAGCGCTGATTCGCACGTTTAAACTTCCTTGGCCACTGGCCGAAAATAATTTCGTTCAGGTTAATCTCCGTATGTCCACTGCATTCAGAATCTCCCCGCTGCGCGGGGGTTGTTCCCCCTCGCTCGATGGGAGAACATAGCGTTCACGATGCCTGACTCAGTGAAATGCCCATGACGCTTCCCCCCCTCTGGCCGGTGTTCGACGGCCATAACGACCTGCTGCTCAATCTGTGGCTGCAGCACGACGACGATCCGGCCGCCGCCTTCTATTCCCGCGTCACGCCGGGCCACCTCGATTTTTCCCGCATGCGGCGCGGCGGATTTTTCGGCGGACTGTTCGCGGTATTTATTCCCCCGGTCAGCTACATCGCCCAGATGCGCAACCAAACGCAGGACGAGGCGCAGGCCACCTTCGATCCGCTGGCGATCGCCGAACGGCAAATCGCCATCCTGCAACAGTTGGAGCAGGCTTCTCAGGGGCAGCTGCGCATCTGTCGCACCGCCAGCGAGATAGAGCAGTGCCGCCTCAACCGACAAATCGCCGCGGTGCTGCATATTGAAGGCGCCGGCATGATCGATGCGGAGTTGACGCAGCTGGAGGCCTTCTACCGGCTTGGCGTGCGCAGCATCGGGCCATTCTGGAATCTGCCGAACGCCTTCGGCACCGGCGTTAGCGGGTCGTTCCCCGGCTCACCCGATACCGGCCCTGGCCTGACGCCGGCCGGCGAGGCGCTGATCCGCGCCTGCAACCGCCGCCGCATCATGATCGACGTCTCGCACATGAACGAAAAAACCTTCTGGCAAACCGCCGCGTTGAGCCGCGCGCCGCTGGTCGCTACACACTCCAACGCCCACGTCCTCTGCGCGCAGCCGCGCAACCTGACCGACGCACAGCTGGACGCCATCGCCCAGAGCGGCGGGATGGTCGGCGTCAATTTCGGCACCGCCTTCCTGCGTGCGGACGGCAAACGTGACAGTGCAACAACCGGCTTAACAGAAATTGTTAAACACGTTGAGTATTTGATCGCTAAACTTGGTGAAGATCGCGTGGGATTTGGCTCTGATTTTGACGGGGTCAACGTACCGCAACCGTTGGCGGATGTCGGTGGCCTGCCGCTGCTGACGCAAGCGCTGGCACAGGCCGGGTTCGATAACCGGCTGCTGGAGAAGCTGACCTGGCGCAACTGGCTGAACGTGCTCGCCGCCACCTGGGGTGAATAACCCGGTTACGCTTTAAAGGTTGCGATCTCCGTCACATTTCGTCAACATTGGGCCAGCCTAATGCGAACGTTTCTCATTAGGCTCGACATATTACGATGCATGCTAAGGAGCACCGCTATGACTACCTGGACTAAACCTGAGTTTGTTGACCTGCGTCTGGGGCTGGAAGTGACGCTGTACATTTCCAACCGTTAATCGCCCGTCTGCCCGCCTTTCGCGCGGGCATTTCTTTCCCTCTCTTTCTGGTTTAGACATGCAGATAAAAGTTCTCGGCTCGGCGGCGGGCGGCGGCTTTCCCCAGTGGAATTGCAACTGCGACAACTGCCGGGGCGTTCGCGACCACAGCATCAGCGCCAAGCGCCGCACACAGTCTTCTATCGCCGTCAGCGACGACGGTAAAAACTGGGTGCTGTGCAACGTTTCCCCGGACATTTGCCATCAGCTGCTGGCCTCGCCCGAATTGAATAATCCCGAGGTGCTGCGCGGCACCGGCATCGGCGCGATCGTGCTGACCGACAGCCAGATCGATCACAGCGCGGGCTTGCTCAATTTGCGCGAAGGCTGCCCGCATCACGTCTGGTGCACGCCCGAAGTGCATGACGATCTCAGCACCGGCTTCCCGGTGTTTCCCATGCTCTCCCACTGGAACGGCGGGCTGATTCACCACCCGGTAACGCCCGGCGAGCCGTTCCACACGGCGGTCTGCCCGACCGTGCGCTTTACCGCCATTCCGTTGCTCAGCAATGCGCCGCCCTATTCGCCGTACCGCGATCGCCCGTTGCCGGGCCATAACGTGGCGCTGTTTATCGAAGATATCGCACGCGGGGTCGGGCTGCTGTACGCGCCGGGCCTGGGTGAGCCGGACGAGGCGCTGCTGCCGTGGCTGCGCCGCGCAGACTGCCTGCTGATCGACGGCACGCTGTGGCGCGACAACGAGCTGGCCAATGTCGGCGTGGGCCGCAATACCGGCAAGGACATGGGGCATCTGGCGCTGGCGGAAGAACACGGGCTGGCGGCCCTGCTCGCCACTTTGCCCGCCAGGCGCAAAATCCTGATCCACATTAACAATACCAACCCTATCCTCAATGAAGACTCGGTAGAGCGGCAAAGCCTGACCGACGCCGGCATCGAGGTGAGCTGGGACGGCATGAATATCGAACTGTAGGGAACCGCCATGACGCAACCACTGCCCCTGACTCCGCCGGCATTTGAAGCGGCGCTGCGCGCCAAAGGCGCTTATTACCATATTCACCACCCGTACCACATCGCGATGCACAACGGCGAAGCGACCCGTGAGCAGATCCAGGGCTGGGTGGCCAATCGTTTCTACTATCAGACCAGCATTCCGATTAAGGATGCGGCGATCATGGCTAACTGCCCACAGCCGGAAACCCGCCGCAAATGGGTGCAGCGCATCCTGGATCACGATGGCTACGGCGGCAGCGAAGGCGGCATCGAAGCCTGGTTGCGCCTGGGCGAAGCCGTCGGGCTGCAGCGCGACACCCTGCTCTCTGAAGCGTTGGTGCTGCCGGGCGTGCGCTTTGCGGTGGACGCCTACGTCAATTTCGCGCGCCGCGCCTGTTGGCAGGAAGCGGCCTGCAGCTCGCTGACCGAACTGTTCGCGCCGCAAATCCACCAGTCGCGCCTCGACAGCTGGCCGCAGCACTATCCGTGGATCGACGCCGCCGGCTACGACTATTTCCGCAGCCGCCTCGGCCAGGCCAACCGCGATGTGGAACACGGCCTGGCGCTGGCGCTGGACTATTGCGACACCGTTGAAAAGCAGCAGCGCATGCTGGAGATCCTGCAGTTCAAGCTGGATATTCTGTGGAGCATGCTGGACGCCATGAGCATGGCCTATACCCTGAACCGCCCGCCTTACCACAGCGTGACCGCCGCGCGGGTATGGCACAACCAGAGGCTGGTGTAATGACGCTGAACCCTGAACACACCCCCGTCTTCCGCCGCGGCTACCGCCTGCAATGGGAGCAAGTGCAAAACAGCCACGTGATCCTCTACCCGGAAGGTATGGCCAAGCTGAACGACAGCGCCGCCGCCATCTTGCAGCTGGTCGACGGCCACACCACGCTGAACGGCATCATCGCGCAGCTGAACGCCCGCTTTCCCGGCGCCGAGGGGTTGGCGGATGACGTGCTGGAATTTTTCCAGCGCGCCTACGAACAAAAATGGGTGACCTTCCGTGACTGATGCACGCGCGCCGGCGGTGAACCCGCCGCTCTGGCTGCTGGCGGAGCTGACCTACCGCTGCCCGCTGCAGTGCCCCTATTGCTCCAACCCGCTCGATTTTGCCGCGCAGGAAAAAGAGCTGACCACCGCGCAGTGGATCGAGGTGTTTCGCCAGGCGCGGGCGATGGGCAGCGTGCAGCTCGGGTTTTCCGGCGGCGAGCCGTTGGTGCGTAAAGACCTGCCCGAGCTGATCGCCGCCGCGCGCGATCTCGGCTTTTACACCAACCTGATCACTTCCGGCATCGGCCTGACCGAGAAGAAGCTGCAGACCTTCGCCGACGCCGGGCTGGACCATATCCAGATCAGTTTTCAGGCCAGCGACGAAACGCTGAACGCCGCGCTGGCGGGATCCGCCAAGGCGTTTCAGCAGAAGCTGGCCATGGCCAAGGCGGTCAAGGCGCTCGGCTATCCGATGGTGCTCAACTTCGTGCTGCATCGCCATAATATCGACCAGATCGACCGCATCATCGAACTGGCGATCCAGCTGGACGCCGACGACGTCGAGCTGGCGACCTGCCAGTTCTACGGTTGGGCGCACCTCAACCGTGAGGGCCTGCTGCCGACCCGCGAGCAGATCGCCGACGCGGAAGCGGTGGTGAAACGCTACCGCGAACGCATGGCCGCCGACGGCAAGCTGGCCAACCTGCTGTTCGTCACGCCGGATTACTACGAGGAGCGCCCCAAAGGCTGCATGGGCGGCTGGGGAGCGATCTTCATGAGCGTGACGCCGGAAGGCATGGCGTTACCCTGTCACAGCGCCCGTCAATTGCCGATCGCCTTCCCGTCGGTACTGGAGCACGATCTGCCGCATATTTGGTACCACTCGTTCGGCTTTAACCGTTATCGCGGCTATGACTGGATGCCGGAGCCCTGCCGTTCCTGCTCGGAGAAAGAGCAAGACTACGGCGGCTGCCGTTGTCAGGCGTTCATGCTGACCGGCAACGCCGACAACGCCGACCCGGTATGCGGCAAATCGCCGCACCACGGCACCATTCTGGCGGCGCGGGAAGCGGCGAACCGTTCGCAGATCGGTATCGATCAGCTGCGTTTTCGCAATCAAACCAACTCTCGTCTGATTTTCAAGGGTTGACGATGACGCTCACCGCCGCCTCGTGGCAGCTCGACAACGGTTTGGCCGTCAAGGCGATAAGCGATCCTGCCGTCGCCGCCGCCGCCGCGCTGGTGCGCATTGAGGCAGGCAGTTTTCAGGCGCCCGTCGCCTGGCCAGGCCTGGCGCACCTGCTGGAGCATATGTTGTTTCGCGGCAGTGCGAACTTCAGCGCGCAAGATGGCCTTATGGGCTGGGTACCGTCGGTGGGTGGCCGACTGAACGCCACCACCCAGGCTACGCAAACCGCGTTTTTCTTCGAGGTGAGCGCCGATCATTTGGCGCAGGGGCTGGCGCGCCTGAGCGATTTGCTCGCCGCCCCACAGCTGGCGGCCGAAGCGATCGCACAGGAGGTTGAGGTCATCGACGCCGAATACCGCCTGCTGCGCGCCGAGGTTGAAACCCGCTGCGAAGCCGCACAGCGGCAGATGTTTGGCGGCCTTGACGCAATGCATCGCTTTCATATCGGCAGCCGCGCCGCTTTCGGCAACGACATTTTCGCCTTGCATCAGGCGCTGCGGCAGTTTCACCAGCGCTATTTTCGCGCGCCTAATATGACGCTGTGGCTGCAAGGCCCGCAGTCGTTGGCGCAGCTGCATGCGCTGGCACAGCGTTGCGGCAGCCGCTTGCCATCGGGCAACGCCGCCCCGCACGAAGCCTCACCGCCGCTGACCGCTGCGAAAGATTACACTCTGTCTCTTCCCGGCACGCCGCAGCTGAGGCTGGTGTTTGCCCTGCCGCGCTCCCATTCGCGCGGTTGGCTGCGGCGGCTGGAGCGCCTGCTGCTGGACGAAGCCCCCGGCGGATTGCTGGCCCGGCTGCGCGCTCAGGCGTGGTGCGACGCCGTTCGTCTCGATTATTCGCGCTGCAGTGAGAACAACGCGCTGCTGAGTTTTATCTTTACCGTCAATCACGGTTCCGCCGCTGAAGCTGCCCACATCGAAAGCGCGCTGCTGGCGTGGTTGCAGGCGCTGCAGATGCTGACACCGGCTCAACTTGCGCATTACGAGCGGCTGGCAAATCGCGATTTCCACCGTTTGGCGCCGCTCGATCAGCTGCGCGCCAGAGCGTTTGGGTTACCGCCGGTGGAGCCGAACGACGATTGGCCACGGCATATTGCGGCGCTGATTAGCGCGCCGCGCCGTCGCCTGGCCGTGCGGCCCGATGGCAGCGGCGAACCCCGTGAAATTCAAGGGTTGCCGCTGGCGCTTAGCCCCTTCGCCGGCGCCGCGCTGACGTCTACAGTGGAACCTTTCCGCTTTTTCTCCTTCTCGGCGGCGCTGCCGAGCCCGACATTGCCTGCCGGCCTGGCGCCGCTGCGGCATCTGCTCCCCGACGAGGCGCAGCCGGTGCTGCTACTGCGGCCGACGCCGTCCAGCCCCTTCAGCGATGAACAGGCCTACGGCTTACAGGCGGCGCTGCGCCCCGGGGCGGCAGATCTGGCGCATCGGGAGGGGCATTTAAGCTTCGAACGCCACCAGGGCGTGTGGCTGCTGCAGCTGGCGGGCAGCCACGCGCTGCTTTGCCACGGGCTGAGCGTCGTAAACCGGGCGCTGGCGGTGTTGCCGCCGGCTATCCTCAACGAGGCGGCAAGAAACCTGCGCCATACGCAGCTGAAAGAACAAAACGATATCGCCATTCGCCGCCTGTTAGCCCAATTGCCGGCGGCGCTCAGCACGCCAACATCAGCAGCGGCACAATGGCATGCCACCTTGATCGGCGGCGATGGCGAGTTAAAACAGTCGCTGTCGCACCTGCTGTACGACTTCCCCTATTCCGTAGCCGCGCAGCCGCCGCGGCCGGCACATCAGCATCATCGCCCCGTCACGCTGACGGAAAGTGGCACCGAACACGCCTTGCTGCAGTTTTACCCGCTGCCGAACGACGAAGCCGAAGGCCGTTGGGCGCTGCGCGTGCTGGCCCAGCTTTACGCGCCGCGCTATTTTCAGCGGTTGCGCGTGGATCGCAACGTTGGCTACGTGGTCCAATGCGCCTTCCATCGCTGCGCCGATGCCGAAGGCCTGCTGTTCGCCCTGCAATCCCCGACGTTCAACGTTGAACAGCTGCAGCAGTTAACCGACGAATTCTTACTGCAGATGCGTCATGAACTGACGCACGTGGGCGCAAGCGAGCTGGCGCAAACGCAGCAGGCGCTGCGGCAAAGTTTGCAGCGCCTCAGCACCGAATCGTTGCAGCGTGCCCGAGAAATTGCCTTGGAAGATCGCGTGGCCATTGCTGACGCTGCGCCAGTCACGCTGACCCAACTGTCGCACTGGCAGCAGCGGCTTTTCCAGGGCGATGACATTTAAAGCTGCACTGCCCAGTTAGCCCGTCGTGAACAACACAATGGATAGGCGATACCGGTCAGTACCATGCTGATCACCCAGGAAATGTCTGCGCCCGGGATCAGATTGGCGTAAGGGCCGGAGAAGAACGCGTTCTCGACGAAAGGCACCTGCACCGCAATACCGCCGAAATAAACGCCGAGCGCGCGGGTGTTGAGCAGACCATAGCGCCCGCCGTCGGCGCTGAAAATGGCCGAGATGTCATAGCGTTGGCGGTTAAGCAGGTAAAAATCGATCAGGTTGATCATGCACCACGGGATCAGCACCGAGATCAAGGCAAAGATCAGGTTCAGGAACAGATGAACGAAGTTGGCCGAGGCAACCAGCGCCACCCACACCGAGCCCAGCAAAATCACTGCGGAGAACAGCGTACGTATGCGCGCATTAGGCATCCACTGCGGTAAGAAGGTCTGTGCGGCGGTAATCAACGAGAGCACCGCACCGTACAAATTCATCGAGTTATGGCAGATGATGTTGATCAGAAACAGCACCATCAGCACCGGACCCAACCCTCCCGTCGCCTGGCGCACTGCCTCCATGACATCGTCGCTGCCGGCGACCAGATTGACCGCCACCATGCCGAACACGAAGGCTAAAATGGTACCGCTGCAGGCGCCGAAGTAGGTATACAGGAAGGGTTTGGCAATGCCGACTTCCGCCGGCAGGTAACGCGAATAGTCTGACGTGTAGGGCGAGAAGCTGATTTGCCAGACGGCGCCGATGCAGAATGTGGCGAACCAACCGGCAATGCTGAACGATCCCCGCTGCCAAAAATCCGCCGGCAGCGGTTGAGAAAACATCAATACCAATCCGAGAATCAGCGCGCTGCCCATCACCCAGGCGCCGACTTTATTGATCTTGTGGATGAAACGGTAGCCCACCACCCCGATCAACGTCGCCAGCACCGCGCCAATCACCGTCGCAACACCTATGTTCAATGACGGAATAACGTTATGGATGACCTTGCCCGAAAGCGTGATGTTAGAAATAAAGAACCCCAGATAGATCACCGTGGCGAACACGATCACCAACAACGAACCATAGCGGCCGAACTGCGCCCGGCTTTGCACCATTTGCGGTATCCCGACCTGCGGCCCCTGGGCCGAGGTCAGCGCCAGAAAAATGCCGCCGAACAGGTGGCCGGCGATAATCGCACTCAGCGCCGAGAGAATATCGAGATGAAACGTCTGCGTGGAGATGGCCCCGGTCACGACCGCCAGCGGCGCAATGTTGGTGCAAAACCACAGGGTGAACAGGCTGCGGGCATGGCCGTGGCGCTCCCCGGCGGGAACAAAATCGATCGACTTGTCTTCAATAAACGCGGTCTGCTCTGGCTGAGAATTCATATATCCCCCGGTTAACCTGGATTCTTATTTTTTGCAGCCTGTAGGGTGCGAATACGCCGAAAAAAGCGTGCGTTTGCCCCGGCGACATTGCGGTCGCCTGTATCAACGCGATAAAAACAGGGCTGCCGGCGCGATCCGAGATCGCGCCTGATTGCGCTGAGTCAGCGCATGACGAAGGGATCGTCTATCGGATCGTCACTGGTACGCAGCCACACCGTCTTGCTGGTGGTGTACTCCAGCGCGGCGTCAATCCCGCCCTCGCGGCCAAATCCCGACTTGCCGTAACCGCCGAACGGCGCCAGCGGCGATACCGCTCGATAAGTATTCAGCCACACCACGCCCACCCGCAGGCGACGGGTCACCCGATGCGCGCGCGTCAGGTTCTGCGTGAAAATGCCGGCCGCCAGGCCATAGGCGGAATCATTGGCAAGCTGAATCGCCTCCGCTTCATCCCTGAAGGTCAACACCGACAATACCGGGCCGAACAGCTCTTGCTTCACGCACTCGGCGCCGGGTTGCACGCTGCAGTCGACGATCGTCGGCGGGTAGTAAAAGCCCGGTGAATCGATCGCCGCGTGGCCAATCACCAGTTTCGCCCCCTGCTCCAACGAGCGGCTGACGATAGCGGCGATCCGTTCTTGCTGCTGCCGGGTGCAAAGCGGCCCGAATTGGGTGTCTTGGCGATCCGGCGGCCCGATGCGGATACTGCGCACCTTCTCCGTCAGCCGGGCCAAAAACGCGTCTTTGATGCTTTCCGCCACCAGCAGGCGCGAACCGGCGACGCAGCTCTGGCCCGACGCGGCGAAAATGGCCGCCACCTGCGCATTCGCCGCGCTCGCCAGATCCGCGTCGTCGAAGACGATAAACGGCGATTTCCCGCCCAACTCCAGCGAAGTACTGGCGAGGTTTTCCGCACTGCCGCGGACGATGTGCTTCGCGGTTTCCGCGCCGCCGGTAAAGGCGATGTGGTCTACCTGCGGATGCGCCGTCAGCACCGCGCCGCAGTCGGTGGCAAAGCCGGTGATCACATTGCATACGCCGCGTGGAAAACCGGCCTCGTCTATCAGTCTGGCGAACGCCAGCAGCGGCGCAGGCGCGGTTTCCGCTGCCTTGACCACCAGCGTGCAGCCGGCGGCGATCGCCGGGCCGATTTTCACCGCCGCAAGAAACAGCTGGCTGTTCCAGGGAACGATCGCTGCCACCACCCCGATCGGTTCGCGTCGCACCCAGGTTTCCATGTCGGGTTTGTCGATCGCCAGCACGCTGCCTTCCATCTTGTCGGCCAGGCCGGCGTAGTACCGGTAGTATTCCGCCACATAGGCGATCTGCGCCTGGGTTTCACGGATGATCTTGCCGGTATCCAGCGTCTCCAGCCGCGCCAGCTCGGGGGCATGCTGCTCCAGCAAGTCGGCCAGCCGCAACAACAGCTTGCCGCGCGCGCCGGCGGTCATGTCGCGCCATTCGGCCCCCTGAAATGCCCGGCGCGCCGCCGCAACGGCACGATCCACATCCTGGGCGCGGGCTTCCGCCACTTGCGCCCAGGGTTCGCCGGTCGCCGGATTGAGCGAGGCGAAGGTCGCCGAGCCGGCGTCAAACCGGCCGTCGATGTAGAGTTTGAACGATTCCATCAGCGCCTCCGTCAGTGAAATTCCGGCATCACGCAGCGAATAAACCGCTCCAGAGAGGCCTTTTTACGCGCAAAACTCATGCCGCTGTCGATCCACAACGCAAACTCGTCATAACCCAGCGCCTCATATTTTTTCAGCCGCGTAATGACCTCATTGGCGGTACCGATAGCCAGGTTATTGCGCATCATGTCGGCGGAGTAATAAGGATTGGCGGCGATCTCTTCATCGCTCAGCGGCTGAATCAGCCCTTGCCGCACCGGCCGCTGGTTCTTGAACCAAGCGCCGAAGTAGTGGTAGAAACGGTTGAGCTCTTCCGCCGCCAGGCGGGCGTCCGCCTCGTCTTCCGCCACGTAGCCATGCTGCAACAGCATGATCTTCAGCGGCTGCTCGGCGGCGAAGCGTGCACGCGCCTCGTTGAAACAGGTCACCAGCCGCACGATCTCCTCTTCCCCCTGATGCAGCGGCGTAACCTGAACGTTGCAGCCGTTTTGCACCGCAAATTCGTGGCTGTTAGGATCGCGCGCCGCCACCCAAATCGGCGGATGCGGCTGCTGTTTCGGCAGCGGCGAGGAGGTGGTCGCCGGGAACGACCAGTATTCCCCCTGATGGGCATAGTCTCCCTGCCAGAGTTTTTTCACCGCCGGGATCAGCTCGCGCATGCGCTGCCCGGCATCCCAGGCGGTCAAACCGGGCATCAGCCGTTCGTATTCATAGGAATAGGCGCCACGCGCGATCCCCAGCTCCAGCCTGCCGCCGGTGATGATGTCGGTCATCGCCGCTTCGCCCGCCAGACGGATCGGGTGATTGAACGGCGCAATGATGGTGCCGGTGCCGAGCCGCACCCTGGAGGTGCGCCGGGCAATATCCGCCAGATTGATAAACGGATTCGGCGCGATGGTGAAATTCATGCCGTGGTGCTCACCGGTCCAGATGGCGTGCATGCCGCCGCGATCGGCGATTTCACACAGTTCGATCATCTCCTGGTAGAGCTTTTCCTGCGGTTCGTCGGGTAACGTTCGTTCCATATGCACGAATAAAGACAGTTTCATCACACTCTCCCGTTCAGCCTCAACCGGCGAATTGCTTGATGGCACCGCTGTGCTCATCGCCATAATAGATACCGTAATTGCCCACGGCGTTTTCTTTGACGAACCGGCCCAGCATCGACCGCAGCGCCGGATCCTTGATCGGCAACCGCGCCAGCGTCGGCATGTCGAACCATTCCGCCGTGCTCAGCTGCGGCGTCAGGCTGCCGGCGTCGGTCGGCAGCGCGCACAGAAAAACGATGTGCTGTTGGTGTTTCTGCCGGTCGTCATAAACGGAATAGACGAAACCCGGATGGGCGTTGATGCCCAACTGCTGCAGTAAATCCCCCAACGTTTCGCTGACGCTGCGTTTCTCCACCGCGCTGGACGGCAGCTGATAGCCGCCGTCGCTTTGCCGCACCATCACGGCGTGCCCTTCAAACTCGATCAGCGCGCTCACTACCACCTGCGGCCCGCCAATCAGCGACTGCGCGTTTTGATAAGGTGTGAAATACGCGCCGCGGTAATACCCCAGACCGGCGGTGGCGTTGGACGCGAACCCTTCGACCTGGCCGATCAGAATGGCATGGTCGCCGGCGTCCACCACCTGATGCAGCGAGCAGTCGAACCATGCGGAACTGTTATCGATCAGCGGCACCCGTGATGCACTCCAGCGCCAATCGATCAGCGCAAAGCGGTCTTCGTTTTTTTGCGCAAAAATGGTTGAAGCCTCTTTTTGCTGTTCCGCCAGAATATTGATGGCGAAATGGCTGCACTGGGTAAAATGCGCCAGGTTCGCCGAACGTTTATCGATGCTCACCAACAGCAGCGCCGGATCCAGCGACACCGATGAAAACGAATTGGCGGTAAAGCCAATCGGCCGCCCCTGCGTGTCCACCGAGGTCACAATGGTGACGCCGGTCATAAAGGCGCCGAAAGCGTCGCGCAACTGCCTGCGTTTATCCGCGTCCATTTGCCGCTCCTAATAAAGTCAAAGGTTGCTCTGCGGTCAGAAAATCGAGCATCAGCGCGTTGACGCGTTGCGCATCAGTCAGACTGACCATGTGTTTGGCGTTCTCAATGATCACCGCGCGCCCGTTCGGTGCGGCCTGCGCCATTTGCCGTGCCATCTCCGGGCTGGAATTGGCGTCGTGCTCGCCGGTCAATACCAACACCGGGCAGCGGATAAGGTGCCAACGCTGGGCATACACCCGATCGCCGGTAGCAAACGCCTGATACGCGCGGGCGTAGCCCGTAACGTCCACCTGTTGCAACCAGCCGCCCACCTGCCGGCGCAGACGCTGTTCGGCGGGATCGGCGCCAAACCATCGGCTCAGCGGCGAGTCGAGCTGCGTCTGGCCGCTGGCCAACGCGCTGGCGCGTTGCGCGACCGCGGCGCTGGCCTTTGCTGAGCGCTGAAACACGCCGCTCATCACCACCGCGCGGTTGACCCGCTCCGGATAATCGATTGCCAAACCGGCGGTGATCAGTGCCCCCATCGAGTGCCCCGCCACCGCAACGCTCGGCGTATCCAGGGTGTTTAAGAAGGCCGCCAGCCAGCGCACGTAATCCTCCAGCGTCGCGGCGTGGGCGAAGCCTTCGCTTTCGCCGTGGCCCGGCATATCGACGGCGATGACCCGAAAGCGCGCGCTAAGCGCATCGAGCTGGGGATACCAGGCCTCCGCGTTCATGCCTACGCCGTGGATCAACACCAACGGCTCGCCACGTCCGGCCTCCAGATACCCTACCCGCAGAGCGGGTTCAGACAGCTGCCGGATTGTTCTGATCATGGCCCAGCTCTTTCAGATCCAAATAACGGTTGCCGATACGGTGATGCGGCCGCCCCCCCAGCGCCGCGCCCAGTACGATGACGATTTCGTCGTCGAAAGGCGCGTCGTTGATGTTGAACTGGAATGTCAGGTAGTGCTCGCGGCTGCCTTCGTCGTTTTTCCCCATCATGGGGATCAGGATCGGCGCGTTGGCCGGCCCGCGGGTATTGTTGAACGCCAGATAGCTCTTGCCGTTGACCGCCGAGCGGTAGTGGTTGCCGAAATGCAGCGTGTGGATCAGCGCCGAAGCGTGTTCCAACTCGCCGCCCAGCCCCACCACCGCGCTTTTGCCGAAGGCTTCCACCCGCTCGCCGGAGCCAGCCTCTTTGAGGATCAAACCGGTCAGCAGCTCACCCAGCACCGGCGCCATTTCTCGAATCTTTGGCGCCAGATCCTCAACAAAGCCCTGCCCGGCCCAGGGGTTTTTAATTACCGCAGCCGCGGCGATCATCACCAGCGGTTTGGCCGCCGACTTGCCACCGTCGGCGTAGAGGGTTTCTGTCAAAACCAGGGTCTTGCGGATGTCTTGATGCATAAGGGACCTCGAAAAGTAAATCAAATGTTAATCAGATGTCGCGAGTCGAGGGTATAGCATCGGGCAGATTGGTATGTCAAAGTTTGGTATACCATAATACGGTATTCTTATTTTTATCTGGGATGGTAAAGAGGAATTGAAAATAATTGTTATTAATCAATATATTAAAAAACAAGCAAGGGCTTTGGTCGGGGGGTAAAACGCCGGCTACGACCGCCTCCGCTCAGCGGCCGGTGCCCGTGCCAAACCCGTTGAGCCAGCGGGTATCAGCAACGAAAAGCGGTTTTTTTAGGCTATCTTTCGATTTTGTGAGCTGCTGCAACATTCGCCGTTTTGGCGATGCGGCGCGAAATCGGCCGCCGTTGCTTTGCGGGTTGGAAAGATGTTAATAGTACCGGGCAAACGGAAATACGCGTCGTTATCCGGATTAATGATGATCCACAAAAAATAGAGACAATTATGGTTCAGGCGTCATTGAAGATTGAGAATGCACCGGTCACCTTGCGCGAATTGGCATTGGCGAAAATTAGGCAGGCGATTATCTCAGGGTATTTTCAGGCCGGCGATCGTTTAGTGGAACGCAGCCTGTGTGAGGAGCTGGGCGTCAGCCGCAGCGTGGTGCGCGAGGTGATCCGTTATCTCGAAGCGGAGGGGCTCATTGAAACGCTCGGCAAGAAAGGGCCGATTGTCGCTATTCTGACCTGGGATATTGCCGAGCAGATTTATACCATTCGTCTGCTGCTTGAACAGGATGCCGCTCACGACTGCGCCTTGAAAGCCGGGCCGGAAGATAAAAAGAAACTGCATGAAAAATTAATTGCGATTAACCAGGCTTCGGCCGGGCAGGATGATATTCAGCGCGTTGAAGCGTCGCAGGCCTTTTATGAAACCATATTCCAGGTGGCTCATCACGCCATCGCCTGGGAAATCGTTCAACGGCTGAATAGCCGCATCAGCCGCCTGCGCGCCCTGACCCTGAAAACCCCGGAGCGTCAGCTGGCCGGTTTCGAGCGTATGACGCGGATCTATCACGCCATCGAACAAAACAATCCGGCGCAGGCCAGGCAAGAAGTCATCGATCACCTGACCGAGGCCGCCGCGCTGGCCAAGCGCATTCTACAACAGGAGTCCTGAGATGCCCGCTTACTGGATTGCCCATGTCACCGTGAAAGATCCGCAGCAATATCAGCATTACATGGATTTGGCGCCCCAGGCGTTTCGCCAGTTCAACGCCCGTTTTCTCGCCCGCGGCGAACAGGCGCAAACGCTGGAAGGCCCGGCGTTTGTGAAACATGTGCTGATCGAGTTCGACGACTACGCCACCGCGTTAGCCTGCTACCATTCGCCGGCCTATCAGTTGGCGAAACAACAGCGGCGCCACGTGGCGGAAGCCATGATTGCCATCGTCGACGGCTTGCCGACCGCCCCATAAAAGCCCCCACCGTTACGGCGGAGGCTGGGTGGCGTGAGGTGGAATAACCGCCGGGTCAGGCCGGCGTTTTCCGCTAGTTATTTCTCTTCAGGATCTTTCCCGTCTCGGCCCAGATTTGACTGCGGTAATGATCGTCTTCCTGAGAGAAGAAAAGTACGGTCAGCCCTTCCTTGTCTAACAATGCAATGCCATCGGGTGCAGGACGCCACGCCACTGGCTCTTGCGGCAAGACGTCGGGCGTGCAATCAGACAAAAATTTCAGGCTATAGCCGCCGACCGATTCCACACTCTCCGTGTTGAGCTGTACAACACAGGACTTTGATTTATCGCTGACCGTCCACTGCCCGGAGAGCGTTTCGGCGGAAGGTAAAACCAGACTGCTTGCCATAGAGGCTCCTGAAAACAAGAAAATTATTCCGACAAGAATAGATTTACACATAGCTGGCCCATGCAAAACGGTGGGCATCATCGCCCACCGTTGCCGTTTTACACGATAAAGTCAACAGCGACGTCAGCCTGCCCGACGATGTGCACCAGGAAGTCTGGATTTGCACCGCCATGGAGGTTTAAGGCCAGTTCGCTCAGATTGCTTTGGGTATCATAGGATACCAGTGCCTCACCGGCCTGCCCGCTGAAATGATCGACAAACTGAATAAAATCATTGCCTTTATCGCCTTGGTTGAAGAAGGACAGATCGATCTTGTCCTTGCCTGACTCAAAGTCCCAAATTGTATCAGGAGCCTGAACAGGCGAGTCATTCAGGTCAGAGAAGACAAAAATGTCGTTACCTTGCCCTCCCCACAATTGATCCTGGCCCGCTCCACCGTAAATAACGTCGTTGCCGGCGCCGCCTTTGAGCGTATTGTCTGCGTGATTTCCAACAATGACGTCATTACCTGCCCCCCCTATCGCGTTTTCGATGGTGACGCCGGCAGCGATGGAAACATTCCCTTTTAATCCACCGACGTCGGAGAAAGCGCCCTCGTTCAAATTGATACGTTGATTTTGGCTATACCCCGAGAAATCGAGGGTATCATTGCCACCTGCATCCCAAACAGACATCACCAGCTTGTCGTGGCTGTCCTTGAGCGTATAGAAGTCTCGGCCTGTATTTGAATTAAACCCGTAAACGGTGTCGCCGGTTCGGGTGGTCATGTTGGCGCCGTAAAGATGCTGGATGGCCGCGATATCATCAACCAGCGGTGCAGCGGCATAGTAATGGCCATGATCCGCGTTGGTAATGGATTCATTCCAGTAACTCATTACGCTAAACTGCCGGGTATCTTCGGCGTAAACTGCCTTGGTATAATTTGGGCTGCCTTGCCCCGCATTATAAGTGCCCGGGTGATCTAACCCGAGAGTATGGCCAACTTCATGGGTAATGGTTAAGCGGCCGTAATTACCTAGCTCAGGATGCAAATTTTCGGAGTGATTCTTAATGTTGTACCAACTTTGCCCATCAGAATTGTATCCTCTGTAATCATTGCCATTATATGAGTACGGTTTCAAAGCATACGCTTGTCCCGTCCCCTCATAATTCCCAAAGGTAATATTGGAGGGTTGACCTGAAGCCACTTCGACAAATTTGATGTTGGCAACATCGGCCCAGGATTGTAAAGACAGCTTCGCCTGTTCTTGTTGCTGTTGCGTGAACGCACTCAGCCCCGTATCGCGCTCCGGGGAGCGGTGGCCCAGGTTCAGTTCGTTATAATCCCAATCCGGGAAGGAATAGGTCACCGTTGCCTCTTTTCCCGTGACGTGAACGCCATTCCAGGTTTTATCGCCGCGCGCTATCTGCAACCCCGCCTCATTTATGTCATAAGACGGTTTGTTATTTATCGTCAGGCCATTCCCGCGCTCATGGTAGTGAATAAGATCGTTAACACTGTCCCAACCCGTTTCGTTTCCATTCATGGTATTACCCATAACTTTCTCCACAAAGTAGCTAGCATTAATATGACATCCGAAATGTCTCTTAGGGATAATCAAAATCCTGAGAATAGCGATAACCCGATATGCCCCACTCTTTTTCCTATCCCTTTACACCCAGAGAGTAAATTTACTTTTAACTACCCGAGCCTCCTTACCCATGATTGAGAACTGATGCAACTGCATGAGATCGCGATATGTCCGTACAAAATGCGTGAAAGTAACAGGCCGCATTGATCCGGCAAGGGTGTGATTCCAGTGTCTGCGCGTTGAGGCTACGTTGAGATGCCGCTCAAGAGGTCTAATGACAACGGCCGTTCGGTGCGTTGTCTCGTTGCCAGAGACCACATCAGGCAGGGTCTTGTGCTGTGAATCTGGCCTGTTATCCGAACGGTTACCCGGAGATAATTGCGTGAATGCATTTGCGCCACCATCCAGTTTTGCTAATGATTATCATTCGCGAGGCTATCTCACACGTAAGTAAAGTGTCAACAGATGAAACAAAACATTTCTTGATTTGCATCATGATTTTTCCGCTAAGCCCCAGTGAACGGGCGCTGCAGAGTGCATAAAATGGCGTTTACCCCCGTCTGGACTGCGGTTTTTGTCAGTATTGTCGCATAGAGCAGGCAGAATGCCGTTCGGGAGTACATGATGGCGACTGAACATTTAGCCATAGAGAAACATCAAGAATGATTAATTTTCACGGCAATAACACGGCGTGGTCCGATCACTTATTTTTCGCTGCAATATAAGGGATGCTTATAAATAACAGGAGTATTCCTAATGCGTTCACGCTGGATGTATTCCATGCTAGCGGGCCGATTTTTAGCCGCGCCCGCTGGCTATTCCCATTTTCATTGGCAAGACTATATTGAAAGAAGCTCTGCTCTAGAGCGAGAATATGGGTAATTTTCCGAGGAAATACCGCATGACCCTGTTGCCCAAGCAGAGCAATAACAAAAATCCGATTGATCTCTATAGCGAAATCGTAGATGACTTGCCCGGCCTGATTTGCTTCGGCAACCGCCTTGGCGGTTACTTCAATAACCAGTGGCGCGACTATACCGGCGCCATCGCCGGTGAACACGGCGCCGCCGACTGGCTCGATGCCCTGCATCCCGACGATCGCGAGCGGCTGGCCGCGCAATGGCGCCAGGCGATCGTTGCCCTCTCTTCATTTGCCGGCGAGGCCCGCCTGCGCGATCGCAGCGGCGCCTACCGTTGGTTTATGCTGGCGTTTAACGCCCGTCAGGACGGCATGGCGCTGGAACCCAGCTGGTATCTCACGGCGACCGACATCCATCCGCAAATGCTGCAGCGCCAGCAAAACGTTCAGGCGCTCTCTATCCAGCAAGACATGCTGGACGCCAGCGTCGACTGCATCAAAGTGATCAATCACGATGGCACGCTGCGCCATATGAACCGCTCCGGCAGCCTGGCGCTCGGCCTTGATCCGGCGCAAAAAGAGTTTGGCATGCCCTGGCTGGGGCTACTGTCGCCCGAGATCCGTCGCCGCGGCAGTAAGGCGCTGCGCAGCGTCAGAGCGGGAAAGAATGCACGCTTTACGGGATTGAGCGTGACGCCGCAGGGTAAAAAACAGCACTGGGACAACATTCTCACGCCGGTCAGCGATGAGCACGGCACCGTGGCCGAGATTTTGTGCGTCTCGCGCGACGTGACTTCGCAGCGCGTGATGGAGCAACGTCTGTTGCTCGCCAGCGAATATGACGAATTGACCGGCCTGCCCAACCGGCGCCTGTTCAAGAAAAAGCTGAAGCAAGAGATGAAGCGCGCCCTGCACGGCAATAAGTCACTGGGGCTGATGTTGCTGGATCTTGACCACTTCAAGCTGGTGAACGACACGCTGGGCCACGCGGCGGGCGATCATCTGCTGCGGGTCTTGGGTAAAAGGCTCAGCGCTTGCATGAATGCGCATTCGTTCGTCTCCCGCCTCGGCGGCGACGAGTTCGCCGTGGTGATCAGCGACGTTGAAAACGAGCAGGACATTTTCCGCATCGCCAACAAGTTTCTGCTGCAGCTGGAGACGCCGATCACCCACGGCGGCAAGACGCTGCATTGCGGCATGAGCATCGGCGGCGCCATCTACCCCAAAGACGCCCGCGATGCTTCAGAGCTGATGAAATGCGCCGATACCGCGCTGTATGAACTCAAAGACGGCGGCCGCGGCGGCGTCTACATGTTCGATCGCAAGATGATGGACAAGGCCCGCGCCCGCGCCAGCCAGCTCAACTACGCGCGCCAGATCGTGCGCGACAACTGCATCCGCCCGAGCTATCAACCGAAGGTCTGTCTGATCGACGGCAGCATCGTCGGCTTTGAAGCGCTGCTGCGCTGGCACTGCCCGATCAACGGCGTGCAGCTGCCGGCGACGGTAAGCGAGGCGTTCAACGACTACGAGCTGGCGACCAAGATCAGCGAAGCCATGCAGCTGAAAGTCTTCGCCGATATCGCCCGCTGGCGCGCGGCAGGCGTGGCGGTGCGGCCTATCTCGCTGAACGTGTCGCCGATCGAGTTTTTACGCGACAACTACGCCGAAACTTTCCTGCAGCGCCTGCTGAAGTTCCACATTCCCCACCACCTGATCGAACTGGAAGTGACCGAGCACGCGTTCAACAAGCACGGCTCGAAGTACGTGTTGCGCGCGTTGCAAATGCTTAAGGAGATGGGCATCCGCATCGCGCTGGACGATTTCGGCACCGGCCACTCCTCCTTCAGCCATATCATGGATTACCCGCTGGACTGCATTAAGCTGGACTGCGACTTCGTACAACGTATGAACACCGAACCGGCGATCCTGGCGATCGTGGAAAGCATCGGCATCCTCGGTCAAAAGCTGTCGATCGATATCATCGCCGAGGGCGTGGAAACCGAGCAGCAGCGGCAAACGCTGTGCGAAGCCGGTTTCCATATCGGCCAGGGTTTTCTATTCAGCCGGGCGGTGGACTCCCAGCGGGTGCCCGAGCTGCTGCAAGCGGTGCCGCAATCTGTTGACGGCCGTTAAACACCCTGCCGTGCGCCGAACGGCGCCAGCTGCATACCGATAAGCGTCACCACGCAGATGAGTGCCCCGGCGTAGAAGGTGGAGGCGGAACCGAACAGCTCCCACAGGGTTCCAGCACCGAGACTCGCCAGCAGCAGCGCCACGCCGCTGATCAGATTGAACATGCCAAACGCGGTGCCGCGCAGATGAGCCGGCGCGGTATGCGCCACCATCGCCGCCAATAGCCCCTGGGTCATGCCCATGTGCACTCCCCACAGCGCTACGCCAAACAGCACCCCGCCCCAATGATCGCTCAGCGCCAATACCAGGTCGGCGGCGATCAGCACCAGCAGCCCGGCTTTCAGCAATCCTTCATGCCTCATGCGATCGGACAGTTTTCCGAACGGATAGGCCGAGCAGGCGTAGACCAGATTCATGGCGACCATCACCAGCGGGATCAGCGCCAGCGGCGTGCCGCCCTGCTGCGCCTTCAATACCAGGAACGCTTCGCTGAAGCGCGCCAGCGTAAAGATCGCGCCGATGCTCACCACCCACCAATAGCTGCGCCCCAGCAGCCGCAGGTTGGCGCGGGTGATCGGGTTGGTGCGCTTGTGGGTTATCGCGGCTGCCGGCTCTTTCAGCCCGAAAAACAACAGCGCAATCGCCAGTGCCGCCGGGATCGCCGCCACCCAGAAGATGGCGCGAAAATCGTTGTGCCACAGCAGCATCAGGCCGACGGCCAGCAGCGGCCCTAAAAAGGCGCCGACGGTATCCAGCGACTGCCGCAGCCCGAAGGCCGCGCCGCGAATTTCCGGCGGCGTCACGTCGGCCACCAGGGCATCGCGCGGCGCCCCGCGGATGCCTTTGCCCACGCGATCCAGCAGGCGCGCGCTCATCACCATGCCGGACGACGATGCGATGGCGAAAAACGGCTTGCTGATGGCGCCCAGCCCGTAGCCCAGCAGCGCCAGCCCTTTGCGTTTGCCGAGGTAATCGCTGAGCACGCCGGAGAACACCTTGACGATCAACGCCGTCGCCTCTGCGAGCCCTTCGATCAGCCCGATGACGATCACGCTGGCACCGAGCGTCGTCGCCATAAACAGCGGCAACAGGCTATGGATCATTTCCGAGGAAACGTCCATCAGCAGGCTCACGCCACCCAATACCCACACGCCGCGCGGTATGCGGCCCAACGTAGCGAAACGCGACGACATGGTTCATCCCCGAAAGATTCAGCGCCGCCAGAGGCGCCTCATGATTTTTCCAAGATTGGTTAGTTGATTTTATTCGTTCACAGATCTGCAGCCTTTAGAGATAGTGCAACGACCGTGTGACACCCATAATAATGAAGGTAATTAACATAATGATAGATAGCAAAAAGATGATAGTGATGGCGGCGCTGCTGAGTTTTTCCGCCGCCGCCGCACCGGGCGTGGATCTCGTCGCCAACGAAACGCCTATCCACACGGTGAAGAGCGCCGAAGCCGTGGCCAAAATCCCTACCGGCTTCCGGTTCGTGGAACCCGGCACGCTGACGGTCGCCATTTCTCTGCTGGGCAGCGGCCCGCCATTCGGCCTGTACGCCCGCGACAATAAAACGGTGATCGGCAGCGAGGCGGACATCGCGCGCCTGGTGGCCGACGGTTTGGGGTTGAAACTCAAGCTGGTGCCCACCTCGTGGGAAGACTGGCCATTGGGGGTGGCCTCCGGCAAATATGACGCCGCGGTTTACAACATCACCGTGACCAACGAACGCAAGACCAAATTCGATTTCGCCACCTATCGGCAGGATACGCTGGGCTTCTACGTCAAGTCCGACAGCAAGATCACCCAGATCAAAACGGCGCCGGATATCGCCGGTAAAAAGATCATCGTCGATTCCGGCACTAATCAGGAAGCGGTGCTGCTGGCCTGGGACAAGGAGAACCGCGCCAAGGGATTAGCGCCGCTGCAGCCGGTGTACGTCACTGACAAGGCCGCCTCCACGTTGGCCATTCAATCTGGCCGCGCCGACGCCACCTTCGGGCCCAACGTCTCCGGCGCTTATCAGGCGCGGCTGACCGGCAAAACCCGGCTGGTAGGCATCGTGCCCGGCGGCTGGCCGAAGACCGCCAACATCGCCGTCACGCTGAAGAAAGGCAACGGTCTGGTGGACGCGGTTCAGGCTTCGCTCAACAGCGCCATCGCCAACGGCAGCTATCTGCAGGTGCTGGATCGCTGGGCGGAAAGCGACGAGAAGATCGCCCATTCGGAGATTAACCCGCCGGGACTGGGGGATTGAGAGAGCAACAGGCCCCGTACTGCGGGGCTTTGATGAACCGCTCGATACTATGCCTGTCGAATATTCCCAGATAGCCCTCTATTTGTTTTGTTTGTCTTGCCTGCTACCTAAAACTTTTTCCTGTTAATCGCTACCGATCCTCCACCTTCCATTACCGTTAATTTTCAGACAGTTTTGTGCCAAAAACAACACAAATGATAATTATTATCAATTATTGAGTTCTGACCTAGCCGCATGTAGATTCCCATTTACTGTTTATTAATACAGTACTTTATTGCTAACATCTAAGGAATCAACATGAAGAAACACAGTTCAACTATCAATTATGATCCCTACCGTTACAACGGTGGCATAGCGCCTGAAGCGGGTCTGGTCTGGAGCGGTGAAAGTTGGGGATGGCCGACTACCGGCATCAGCATTGGTGGTGCGGAAGAAACTCTGGTTGTCTGGCCAACAGGTGACACATCACTTTCCGGAGAAACCAAAGAGCTGTTGGATAACGACATTTGCTTGGTCTGTGGTAAGAAAAACTGTCCCTATATCAAAACGGAAAAGTCATACCAATTGCTGCGTGATGCGATAAGAGCCGGTGATATGAAGACTGCAAAAAAAATCCACATGACCAAATTCGCGCAATTTAGCGGTATGAATCGAGCAAATTTCGCCGATGCGTTGAAAAAAAAGCGAGAAGCCCAAGAGAAAAGAGACAAAGAGTTTTTGTTATCTGCATCGGCTATCGTTGCCGACTCAGCCAAAGAAATCGCTCAGCATCTCGGCAAGCGCTATCAAGACTTCGCCAATGAGATCGCGAGCGATATTAAAAACTTCCAGGGCAAGAGAATACGCACCCTTGATGACGCAATGAAATCACTAGAAAAAGTGCTGGCTAATCCCAACATGAAGGTTAAACCTGCAGATAAAGAAGCGTTGCTCAATGCCTGGCGAAATATTAATGCCAATGACATGGCAAGCAAGCTGAGTAACGTTGGCAAGTTTTTCAAAGTGGCAGATGCAGCAATGAAAGTAGAGAAAATTCGGGAGAAAAGCCTGGTAGGTTATGCCACGGGCGACTGGAAGCCCCTGTTGCTTGAAGTTGAATCCATGGCCATTAGTGGACTGGCTTCTGGTGTCGCGTTAGGGATATTGGCCACGACGCTCTCTTTATTTTCTTTGTCAGGATTAGTGCTGACAGCGCTCACCTTTGCCGGCATCATCGCGATTAGCCTGTTAAGTTCGCTCATCGACGACAAGTTGGTGGATAAACTTAATCGCGAGCTCATTCCTTCGGCTTATTAAGCACATCAGGCGGCAATTGCCGCCTTTTTCTTTGGTTTCATTCCGCCGCTGCTTTCTGCCTCCCCAGCTTGCGGTACAGCGTGCTGCGCGAAACGCCGAGCGCCTTCGCCGCCCGGCTGAGATTGCCGCCCGCCTTGTCGATCGCCGCCTGCAGCTCTCCCAGGTCGGTATCGGCGTTCTCCTGGCGCGGCGCCAACACCGCGATGGACTGCGGCAGATCGTCCAGGGTAAGCACCGCATGATCGTCCGCCAATGCCAGCAGCACCTTGAGCGTACTCAACAGCTGCCGCACGTTTCCGGGCCATGGATACCGTGCCAGCATCGCCAGCGCCTCCGGCAGCAGGCGAATGTCGCGCCGCTCGCCGCCCAGCTCTCGCCACAGCTGCAAAATGAAAGCCTCCAGCTGCGCCCGCTCTCTGAGCGGCGGAATGCGCAGGCTGTATTCCTGTATGCGGTACAGCAAATCCTCGCGAAACGCCCCCGCCTGTACCTGCCGAGACAGATCGTGGTGCGTGGCGCAGACCAGCGCGAATTCGACCGGATAAGCGCTGCGGCTGCCGAGCGGCGTGACCGTTTTTTCCTGTAACACCCGCAGCAGGCGCGTCTGCAGGCCCGCCGGCATGTCACCGATTTCATCGAGGAACAGCACGCCGCCGTCCGCCTCGCGGATCTTGCCGATATACCCTTTCGGGTTGGCGCCGGTAAACGCCCCCGGCGCATAGCCAAACAGCTCGGACTCAATCAGCGGCTCAGGCAGCGCCGCGCAGTTGATCGCCACGAAGTTGCCGTTGCGCCAGCGGCTCTCTTGAAACAGGCGTCGGCTGAAGTGCTCTTTACCGCAGCCGGTTTCGCCGGTCACGCACAGCGAAAGGCCGGCATTGAGGATCCGCAGCGCTTTCTGATGCTGTTCGTCATGCCTTTCCGCCGGCGGTACCGAACGCAGGGCGCTGATGCGGCGCTGCGGCGCCTCGAGCAGCGAATAATAGTGCCGTTGATTGCCGGCCAGCGTCTGGTGCGGTGCGCCGGAAGGCTGTCGCAGCAGATCGGGGAACAGCTGGGCAAACTCAACCGAGCCGAATGCGGCCGGTGGGAGCTGGAACTCCAGCATCGCCAGCCGATTGGCGGCGACCAACACTTCGTCGTGAAACACCAGCAGCAGCTCCTGCGCGCTGCCCAGGCTACCGGCGTCGGCATGCAGGCGCAGCGTCCAGTGACGATCGGCGATCGCGCTCCTGACCCAGCGGTGTTCGATATGTCGCACCGCCTGCATGATCAGGTGCCGCGCATCGCGGTACGGCCGCTGCGCGGGTGCGGAAAGATCCAATATCCCGGCAATGCGGCCATCCGGCCGGTAGATCGGTGCGGCAGTGCAGTTCAATCCGGCATTTTGGTTGAGGTAATGCTGGTCGCCGCGCACTTCACAGAACGCGCCCAGCGCCAGCGCGGTGCCAATGGCGTTGGTGCCCCGCTCCGCTTCTCCCCATGGGTTGCCGGGCGCCAGCGCAAAGCGCGACGCCTTGTGCAGAAAGTCGGTGTTGCCGCGGGTTTCCAGCACCAGCCCATCGGCGTCGGCGATCACCACAATGGCCGGCTGGCGCGTAATTTTCGCGCCCAGTTGCTCGATCAGCGGCTGTACCCGTTGCGGTACCCAGTCGTTGCGGCTGCGCAGCTCATCGAGCAACCCGGCTTTGATGAACGAGATATGCTGATCGGCGCGCGTCAGGCCGTAGCCCCGGCTGCGCTGCCAGGATTCCGCCAGCGGGTGGGTCAACAAACTGGCGCCCTCGGTGGGCAAGCGGTCGTCAGGCAACATGCGTTTCTCCCCCGTTCGCGAGTGTTGCAAATATGTATCACGAATGTGTATCAGGCGTTGCGACACGGGACACAAAAAAACATCGACGGCGGTGGCTCCGCTCGATTCGCTAAGCTATACCCATTTTTAACGCTCTAATAAATAAAGTCTTTTAATGAGCACCCTCGCCCCTCGTTAATCTGGCACGCGCCGTGCTTCTCCGTGCTGCGGCGGTATGCCGCACTCACAGGCGCAGCCCAATAGCGCTGATTTTCATCTGCAGAGAGGTGCTTCACATGAAATATGTCCACCCCGGTTTGCCTGGCTCGCTGGTTTCGTTCCGCAAACGCTATGGCAACTACATTGGCGGAAAATTCGTCGAACCGGTATCCGGCAACTACTTCACCAACACCTCGCCGGTGACCGGCCAGCCGATCGCCGAATTCCCGCGTTCCGACGCCAAAGACATCGAGCTGGCACTCGACGCGGCGCACGCGGCGGCGGATGCCTGGGGCAAAACCAGCGTGCAGGAGCGTTCCAACGTGCTGTTGGCGATCGCCGATCGCATCGAGTCGCGGCTGGAGATGCTGGCGCTGACCGAAACCTGGGACAACGGCAAACCGATCCGCGAAACCCTGAATGCCGATCTGCCGCTGGCTGTCGACCATTTCCGTTACTTCGCCGGCTGCCTGCGCGCGCAGGAAGGCACCGCGGCGGAGATCGATCAGAACACCGTGGCCTACCACATCTATGAGCCGCTGGGCGTGGTCGGCCAGATCATTCCGTGGAACTTCCCGCTGCTGATGGCCGCCTGGAAACTGGCGCCGGCGCTGGCGGGCGGTAACTGCGTGGTGCTGAAACCGGCGGAACAGACTCCGCTCGGCATCAGCGTGCTGATGGAAGAGATCGGCGATCTGCTGCCGCCGGGCGTGCTCAACGTGGTGCAAGGCTTCGGCGCCGAGGCCGGCGAAGCGCTGGCGCGCAGCAAACGCATTGAGAAGATCGCGTTCACCGGCTCCACACCGGTCGGCCGCCATATCCTCGCCTGTGCGGCGGAGAACATCATCCCCAGCACCGTCGAGCTGGGCGGCAAATCGCCGAACATCTATTTTGAAGACATCATGCAGGCGGAGCCGGAGTTTATCGACAAGGCGGTTGAGGGGCTGGTGCTGGGCTTCTTCAATCAGGGCGAGGTCTGCACCTGCCCTTCACGCGCGTTGATCCAGGAATCCATCTACCCGCAGTTTATGGAGAAAGTGCTGGCACGCATCGCCGCCATCCGCCAGGGCGATCCCTTCGACACCGAGACCATGATCGGAGCCCAGGCGTCAAAACAGCAGTATGACAAGATCCTGTCCTACATCGACATCGCTAAAAACGAGGGAGGCAAAATCGTGGTGGGCGGCGAACCCGCCCAACGTGGCGACGAAGTGCAAAACGGTTTCTACCTGCAGCCGACGTTGATTACCGGCAACAACAGCATGCGCTTCTTCCGCGAGGAGATCTTCGGGCCGGTGATTGGCGTCACCACCTTCAAGGATGAGGCCGAAGCCTTGGCGCTGGCCAACGACACCGAGTTCGGGCTGGGTGCCGGGCTGTGGACCCGCGACATCAACCGCGCCTACCGCATGGGGCGTGCGATCAAGGCCGGGCGCGTGTGGACCAACTGTTACCACCTGTATCCGGCGCACGCCGCGTTCGGCGGGTACAAGAACTCCGGCATCGGGCGCGAAACCCACAAGGCGGCGCTGTCGCACTATCAACAGGTGAAAAACCTGCTGGTCAGCTACGACGCCAAACCGCTGGGCCTGTTCTGATTAGGGCGTAACAACAAGAAGGCCACCCGCGGGTGGCCTTTTTTAGCGATGCTTATTTCGCCATGCCGAGATCGATCACCATGCGACCGCGAATGGTGCCCGCCTTCATCTCGTCGAAGATGGCGTTGATATCGCCCAGTGGCCGTTTGGTCACTTTCGGCGTTACTTTGCCTTCGGCGGCGAACTGGAACGCTTCTTTCAGATCTTCGCGCGTGCCCACCAGCGAACCCACCACCTGAATGCCGTCCAGCACCAGGCGCGGAATGCTCAGATCCATGCTCTCCGGCGGCAGCCCCACGGCCACCACTTTACCGCCGGCGCGCACCGCATTCACCGCCGAGTTGAAGGCCGCTTTCGCCACCGCCGTCACCACCGCCGCGTGAGCCCCGCCGGTTTGCTGTTGAATGATCTCCTCCGCGTTTTGCGTTTTGGAGTTGATGGTCAGATCGGCGCCGATCTGTTTGGCGAACTCCAGCTGGCCGTCGTTGACGTCGATGGCGATCACTTTGGCGTTAAACACGTTCTTGGCGTACTGCAGCGCCAGGTTGCCCAGCCCGCCCAGGCCATAGATGGCGATCCACTGCCCCGGCTTGATATCGGAAATCTTCACCGCCTTATAGGTGGTGACGCCGGCGCAGGTAATGCTGCTGGCGGCGAAAGAATCGAGCCCGTCCGGCACTTTCACCGCGTAGTCCGCCACCACGATGCACTCCTCCGCCATGCCGCCGTCAACGCTGTAGCCGGCGTTTTTCACCGAACGGCACAGGGTTTCGTTGCCGCTGACGCAGTATTCGCAATGGCCGCAACCCTGGTAAAACCAGGCGACGCTGGCGCGGTCACCCACTTTTAACGAGGTGACGCCCTCACCGACGGCGGAGACCACGCCGATGCCCTCATGCCCCAACGTAATGCCCGGCACCTCGCCGAAATCGCCGTTTTTCACGTGCAAATCGGTGTGGCACACCCCACAACACTCCATTTTCAATGCCGCCTCGCCGTGTTTCAGCGGGCGCAGCACTTTATCCTGAATGTCTACAGTATGGTTTTTCGTCACTACGGCAGCTTTCATGGTGTTTTCCTTAGCAGAATGGGAAGTACAGTTGTTAATGTAGTGACTGTATTCAGTGAGGGCAAGCGCCGCGTGTTTTGTGTAAAAACAAATAATTAAATATGAATCAGCATGATTATTTCATAAAAAACAATTAACAGACGGCGCGATCTCATTCGGATTGACCGCCGCCCCAGCGGCGGGGAACGATCGCGCCTCTCTGGCTTGATTCACCCCTTAAATCGATTCACGGGGATTTTCAGATAGTGTTGCCCATCGTCTTCGCAGTCAGGCAGAACGCCGCCGCGAATATTGACCTGCAGCGCCATCAGCATGAGTTCCGGGTGCGGCAGCGTGGCGTCCCGCTGTTTTCTTTGCGCAACGAACCGGGATTTATCCATGTTGACCACCCAGGGATTGTTCTCGCGCTGCTCTCTCACGGTGCTTTCCCAGCGGGCCTCACGCCCCGCCGGGCGGTAATCATGGCCGGTAAACAGGCGGGTATCCGCCGGCAGGCTCAAGATGCGCTGCAATGACTCCCACAAGGCTTCCGCATTGCCGCCAGGAAAATCGGCCCTTGCGGTACCGCTGTCCGGCATGAAGAACGTATCGTGGATAAACGCCGCATCCGCAATGTAATATGTGACGGACGCCAGCGTGTGCCCGGGAGACAGCAGGACTTCAGCGCGCAGGTTGCCGATAAAAAAGACGTCCCCATCCGCGAACAGCACATCCCAGACGGTATTGGCCGCAGGCAGGCCTTTTAAATTATAGATCTCTTCCCACAGCCCCTGAACGGCGGTAATTTTTTCACCGATGCCGGTGAAGGCGCCGGTTTTCTGCGCCAGCCAGGTGGCGGCCGAAAAATGATCGGCGTGCGGGTGCGTATCCAGCACCCAGGCCACTCCCCACCCCCGTTGATGGATAAAATTCAGGATATTCTTGGCCTGTTGATGCGAGACCGTGCCCGATCGGCGGTCAAAATCCAGCACCGGGTCAATAATCGCACAGCGGCGCGCCTCGGGATCGGCGACAACATACTGCAGGCTGCCGCTTTCCGGCTCATAAAACGCGTGAACTTCCGCAGTGGCCCGCACGGACCGATGCTTGCCATACCAGCTGAGCGCCTTATCGGCGTCCGCGCCGTAGTCGTCGCATTGGCGGCGAAACTGCGCTTCATCTATCTGACCTTCGCGCAGCGCATACAGCAGGGAAAGGCAGGCAGAGCGAGCCCCGCTCCTGCAGTGCGCCAGGGTCTTCCGGCCTTGCCGCAGCAGAAACTGGAAGCTGTAAACGGTCTCCCAGGTCAGCGTATCGAACGTGTAAGGGAGATAGACGTAACGCATTCCCCCTTGTTCAGCCAACGCTTTCTCTTGCTGATGGTCAAGATACTCCCCCGGCTCTTCGTCCGGCCGATTGTTGACGATAAGGCGGTAGCCCTGTTGAGACAGCGCCTTGAAATCACTCGCTTCAGGTGCGCCTGAAAAGGAGAGCTGAGGGTGGTAAGTGCGGATGCGCATGTTTTTTTCCTTCCGTTTCATAGGCTTTTAAATAACATATACAGGGCCAGCGCCAGGAGCATGACGGCATAGAGCACATTGATAATGTCCTCGCGTTTTTTCAGGCGCTCGGCGAGCGCCACCCCTACCACGCCCCCCAGAACGCCGCCGACGATGAGCCAGCACGTAATGGCGATCGACACCTTTCCGGACATGGCGTAGCTGGCGCTGGTCGATAGCCCCATGGCCGCCACGACCACCAGTGAAGTTGCCACCGCCTCAACCATCGAGAAGCGGAAAAACCAGACCAGCGCCGGCACAACCAAAAATCCGCCGCCAATGCCAAGAAAACCCGCCAGCCCCCCCAGAGCGAGGACGCCAGGCCATACGATGGCGGGATGAACGGCAGAATGAGAGGACGACAAGGGGGTGTCGGCAAGGTGATTTCTTTTTAGCGTCAATCCGGCGACAACCAGCATCAACAGGGAGAAAGGCAGGGTTAAGTAGTGTCCGTCCGTGATTTTTCCCATCTGAGATCCCGCCAGAGCGCCCATGACAGCGACCAGCGAAACGACAAGCCCGGTCTGCCACCTGACGTTGCCTTTGGCAGCGTGCGCGGTCAGGTTGATCAGCGCGTTAATGGCCACCGACATGGCGCTGGTTCCTATAATCAAATGCGTATCCGGCACTTTCACCATATACAGCAATAATGGCACGCAGACGATTGACCCGCCGCTGCCGGTCAGGGCCAAGAGGAATCCCACAATTCCCCCGGTGACCACTAACAGCATCACGATATAAAAACTGAAATGGAAAAAATCCACTGCCTTAATCCCTTAATGATGCTCATGCCAATTATTAACGATCAGTTAACCGACAATGTCAAATAACTTATTTCGATTTGTTATTACATATAGCAAAATGGAATATATGATTTTTTATATAACCACAAGTTCTATGAATTCGCTTTTAATCTGGACGGCAACCCCCTACTTTCTTATGAAAGGAGGCCTGCATGAAATCAGAAAAAATAAACACCCAGAAAAGCGTCGTTGTTATTGGCGGCGGCTCATCCGGAATAGGTATCGCGGCAAGCATAAGGAAGCGAGTTAAAGACATTGATATAACGGTCGTGGAGCCTAACGACTGTCATTATTATCAACCGGCATGGACTCTGGTGGGCGGCGGGCTCTTTGATATCAATAAAACACGGCGCTCCATGCGCGCTGTCCTGCCCTCAGGAACCGCATGGGTACAGGATAGCGTTGTCAGGATTGAGCCCCGTCAGAAATACATCGAGACCCGCCAAGGTCAGAAAATAAACTATGATTTTCTTATTGTTGCGTGCGGCCTCGTTTTACGCTGGGATAAAATAGAGGGCCTTGAAGACACCCTGGGATTAAACGGCGTCACGTCTAATTATCGCTTTGATCTTGCCGAATATACCTGGAAACTGGTCCGGGAAATGAAAGGCGGCCAGGCGATATTTTCCCAACCAATGTTACCTATAAAGTGTGCCGGCGCACCGCAAAAAGCCTTGTATCTTTCATGCGACCACTGGCGCCGTCAAGGCATCCTGAATAATATTAACGTCAATTTTTGCCTTGCGGGCGCGGCGGTTTTCGGCATTCCGCAATTTGTCCCCCCGTTGAGCGAGTATTTGGAAAAATACCGTGCGCAGGTCAATTTCCATCATCATTTAATCCGTGTTGATGGCAAAAATCGGCGAGCGACATTTGCCGTAGAGACAAATGAAGAGGGAAAACGCGAGTTAACCCTGCCCTTCGATATGCTCCACGTGGTGCCGCCTCAATCGGCCCCGGCGTTTATTTCTCAGAGCGGGCTCGCTGAGGGATCAGGCTGGTGCGATGTGGATAAATTGACGCTGCAGCATAGGCATTGGCCGGATATTTTTGCGGTAGGCGACTGTTGCTCAACGCCAAACGCCAAAACCCTGGCGGCAGCCCGAAAGCAGGTGGTGGTGGTGGCGGAAAACGTCGCGGCGCTGATTCATGGCGCGCCTCTCACTGCCCATTATGATGGTTACGGTTCCTGTCCGTTGACGGTCGAGAAAGGCAAAGTTGTGCTGGCGGAGTTTGGCTATGACGGTAAATTGCTGCCCACGTTTCCCCTGCTCGACGCAACCCAGCCCAGCCGTCTGGCCTGGTGGCTGAAAGCCTGGTTTTTACCCCGTTTTTATTGGGCGGGCATGCTGCGTGGGGTTGAATGGTTTGCCGGCAGCAAGCGGCCGTGACGCACCCTCAGCCCCCTTGCCGCTCTGGCCGCAGCAGACGCTTGACTATTTGGCGAGACAAAGCCACCATCGCTTGCAAGTCCCTCAGGCTGAGTGCAAGCCGTTACCACTACCGGTCGATCATCGATGAAAAATGCCCCCGCAGTGACGATCCACTACTGTTCACAATGCAACTGGCTGCTGCGCGCCGGCTGGATGGCGCAAGAGCTGCTGAACACCTTCGGCGACGATCTCGCCTCCGTCACCCTGATGCCGGGCACCGGCGGGGTCTATCAAATCAGCGTCGATGGCGTGATGATTTGGGATCGCAAGATTGACGGCGGCTTCCCCGATGCGGCGCAGCTAAAGCAGCGGCTGCGCGATCACAGCTTCCCCGATCGTTCTCTCGGCCACAGCGACGGTAAAAAAGCCAGGCACTGAAGGCCGTCAGCGCCCCGTCGGCGGCTGCGCGCCGATAATGCGCGGCATCGTTTCTTTCATCATTTCCATGAATTTACGTAAACGCGCGGGATAATAGCTGGCGTAGGGATACAGCAGGTAGATAGGCAGTGGCTCGGCTCGCCACAGGGGTAACAGCGTCTGCAAGGATCCTCGCGTCAATTCTTCTTTCACCACCCAAGACGACACGATCGCTACGCCCAGCCCTTCCAACGCCGCTTTGCGCGCCGCATAAAGGCTGTCGGTGCTCAACCTGGGCGCAATATCGAAACGCCGCTGTTCGCCGCTGGTCGCGTGGGTCAGGACGACCTCATTGCGATAAAAACTGTTTACCGCCAGCCACGGCAATGATGCCAAATCATCGAGATTGGCGATCGCCGGTCGTCCAGCCAACAGTGCGGGTGACGCCACCGTGCTACGCGGCACTTCCGCCAACAGTACCGCCACTACCGAAGGATCGGTCACCGCGCCCACATGAATGGCGCAGTCAACGCCTTCGGAAATGAAGTCGGGAGAGTGATCGTTGAGTGTCCACTCCACGCTGGTTTGGGGATAGCGGCGCAGATACTCCCCGAGCGGCCCGATCAGCTGATCCTGCCCAAAGGCGTGCGGAGCGCGCACGCGCAGTGCGCCGACCGGTTCGTCGCGCGCGCCGCGCAGCGTATCTTCCAGACTTTGCCATTGCGCGAGCAGGCCACGCGCTTGCTGATAGCAGCGTTCGCCATCATCGGTAAGATGGAGCGCATGCGTCGTCCGTTGGATCAACCTGGCGCCCAACAGCTGTTCCAACGCCCGCAGACGTCGGCTGATGGTCGGCTGCGAGGTGCCCAGCTGCTGCGCCGCCGCCGACAGGCTCCCGCTCTCGACAATACGCACCAGGGTTTGCAGCAGGTTTATACGGTCGCCGTTGGACAAATTAATTTTATTCATACGCATTACGTATAACAGTTTTACCCGCATCGGGTCTACCCACCGATAACATTCACGACAAAAATAGCCGCACATCCACCTTGCCAGGAATTATCGAATGAGCCTTTCACCCACCGGCGGTGCGCTTTCTGCCAAAACCGTTTTCCTGTTGGCCACCGGTGCCGGTCTTAGCGTCGCCTCTATTTACTACAGTCAGCCGATGTTGAGCGTCATGGGCGCCGACTTCCATGTCGGCGTTGGCGATACCGGATTCGTGCCGACCCTGACCCAATTGGGGTATGCCTTGGGTATTTTCTTGCTGGCGCCGCTCGGCGATCGCCACGATCGCCGCGGGATCATTCTGGTGAAGGGCGTGCTGCTGGCCATGATGCTGCTGTTGTGCAGCCTGGTTTCCTCTTTTTCGCTGCTGTTGCTCAGCAGCCTGACGCTCGGTCTGGCTGCCACCGTCGCGCAGGACATCATCCCCGCCGCTGCCGCTCTGGCTCCGGACGCCCGACGCGGTAAAATTGTCGGCACTGTGATGACCGGGTTGCTGGCCGGTATTTTGCTGTCGCGTGTGTTCAGCGGGCTGGTCGCCGATTATTTCGGCTGGCGCAGCGTTTATGCGCTAGCCGCGCTGGCTGTTTTACCGATCACGCTGGTGATATGGCGAGCTTTGCCGCGCTTTCAGCCACACAGCACGCTGAGCTACCCCGCCTTGCTGCGTTCGATGAGCCGGCTTTGGGCCGCCTACCCTGAATTGCGGCGCGCAGCGTTGTCCCAGGCTTTTTTGTCCGTCGCCTTCAGCGCCTTCTGGTCCACGCTCGCGGTGATGCTGGCCGATCGCTATCAGCTGGGCAGCGCAGTCGCCGGCGCGTTCGGCCTGGCCGGCGCAGCGGGTGCACTGGCTGCACCGTTGGCGGGTAGTTTGGCTGACCGACATGGCCCTGACGCCGTCACTAAAATCGGCGCTGCGCTGGTAACGGTTTCTTTCGCCCTGATGTTTTTATTGCCACTGCTACCGCAATCGGCACAATTGGGACTGATCGCGCTGAGCGCCATCGGGTTTGATCTCGGCATTCAGGCCACGCTGATCGCGCACCAGACCATTATTTACGGCCTCGATCCGGCTGCCCGCAGCCGCCTTAACGCCGTTTTGTTCACGTTGGTGTTCATCGGCATGGCCACCGGCGCCTTACTGGGCAGCCGCGTACTGGAACACCTGGGATGGCCGGGCGTAGTGGCGCTGACGACGGCCGCGGCGGGCGTTGCTTGGCTGATCCGCATGACGCGCCACTCTTTGCGTGCAACAGCCTGATCCGCGCCGTGATAGGCGCTCGGATAACGCAACCGGTTGATTTCGCCCGGGTCTCCTGCGTTATACTGAGCGCTCTTTTAGCCACGTAATTAATAAAATTTTATGATTGAACGCTTGCTCGAAAACACGATGTACGCCTCCCGTTGGCTGCTCGCACCGGTTTATGTCGGCCTTTCACTGGCCCTGGTCGCCCTGTCGATCAAGTTTTTTCAGGAGATCCTGCACGTCCTGCCCAACATTTTTTCTATCGCCGAAGCCGATCTGATCCTGACCCTGCTGTCGCTGGTCGACATGGCGCTGGTGGGCGGGCTGTTGGTCATGGTGATGTTCTCCGGGTATGAAAACTTCGTCTCGCAGCTGGATATCACCGAAGGGAAAGAAAAACTGAGCTGGCTGGGTAAAATGGACGCCACCTCGCTGAAAAACAAAGTCGCCGCCTCCATCGTCGCCATCTCTTCCATTCACCTGCTGCGGGTGTTTATGGACGCCAAGAACGTGGCGGACAACAAGCTGATGTGGTATGTGATCATCCATCTCACCTTCGTGCTGTCCGCTTTCGTGATGGGCTATCTGGATAAAGTGACCCGCTCCAAGCACTAAAACGCACTGCCACACCCGGTCGTCATGATCGGGTGCCTCCCTCACGCCCCCTTCTTCGCCGTCGTTTTTCATCTGGCACATCTGATGATAATTTTATTATAATGTTATTACACTCATCATGGACTGAACGCCGGCCCTCGCACCGGTTTCGCCGCAGACAGGATCACGCTCTCCCATGCCATTGACTGGTCACCCCCTGCAATTCAGCGATATTCAGGCGATTTTGCCTCATCGTTATCCCTGCCTGTTGGTCGATCGCGTGCTGCCCGCCGGCACCTGCATTGCCGAAGGGAGGCTGAGCGCCATCAAGAACATCACCGCCAATGAGCCGACGTTCTGGAACGGCCACGCGCACTTCGCCGGTTTTCCCGGCGTGCTGTTGGTGGAAGCGCTGGCGCAAAGCACCGGTCTGTTGGCCCATTACTATCTCGGGGCGCTGAACGAGGGGGAGCATTACTATTTCGCGTCCATTCAGCGCGCGCGGTTTTATCGCGCCGCCCGCCCCGGCGACCAGGTGCTGATGGAGGTCGCCTTTGTGCGCCGCCGTGGGGCGATCGCCCGCTTTACCGGCCGCGCCAGCATCGACGGCCGGCGCATTTGCACCGCCGATTTCATGTGCGCCCGTAAATAGGCCGCTTGCCGAAGGAGCCCTGCGAATACCATGTCTCTGGTTGACAGCTTACTCAAAACCCTCGATTTCTCTCCGCGCGGCCAGGTGATCGCTCGCGAAACCGACGCCTGGGGCGAAATCATCGTTTCCGACCACAAGGACTATCGCACGCTACGGTTTGACGGCATCTGCGAACAGAGCAAGATGAGCCTCAGCAACCCCGCGCAGCCGATCCACAACTACATCAAAGCGATGCTGATGGCGGTGGCCTGGCAGCCGCCGGCCTCGGCGTTGATTTTGGGGTTGGGCGGCGGCAGCTTGCTGCGTGCGCTGCACGCACTCGATCCGGCGATGCGCCTCGACGTTGTCGAGCTGCGCGCTGCGGTGATCGCCGTCGCGCGCCGCTATTTTACGCTGCCGGCCACCGACACCATCAGCCTGCGCACCGCCGACGCTATGGACTTTGTGCGCCCGCCCGTCGAGACGCGTTACGATCTGATCTTCTCCGATCTCTATTCGGCGTTCGCCATGGATCCGCAGCAAGGCACCCAGACATTCCTGGAAAACTGCGCCGCGCGGCTGAATGACGGCGGTTGGCTGGTGCTGAATTATCACGATCTGCCCGACGAAAGCAGCCTGCTGTACCACAGCCTGCACCGGATATTCGGCACCGTATTGTTTTGCGTCGCCCCCAGCGGCAACGTGATCATTTACGCCACGCCGGGCAAGGTGACGTTGCCGCTGAGCGCGCTGCGCAACCTGGCCGCCGGCAGCGGCGAGCTGTTCAACTGCGAACTCGGCTACCTGTCGCGTAAAATAGAGCGGCTGCATTTCCGCTAAAGACGAGCGGCGACGCGGTCTGGCTGGCCGCTTCGCCCACGTGGTATTATCATTCAGTTATCATTCTCTGGAGGATCCTGATGGAAAAGAAAACGGCGCGGCTAACGGTGCTGATTGACCCGGACAAGAAGAAAGCCCTGGAAGAACTGTGCCTGCAGCAGGACGTCACCCCTTCCCAGGTGGTGCGCCAGCTGATCCGCGATTATCTGCACAAGCATCAGGTGGACTATCCCAGCCAACCGACTCACGCCAATCCGCGCGTCGAAAGCAATTGAACGGCGGCCTGTCCCGCCTACCGTGAAGCGCGCTTTGCCCCTGCGCGCGTCCCTAATCCGAATCCTCCGTTGCGGTCTGTCCATTCTGCAATATCGCTGCTACTGTTTCCGTTCATACTCTCTCTTCGGAAAGGAAGCGCCATGTTCAGCCATATTACCGTCGGCGTCAGCGATCTGGACGCCGCCGCCGCCTTCTACGACGCCATTCTGTTGCCGCTGGGATTACAGCGGCGAGAAGTGACGCCGGACGGCGGCCCCGCTGCCCGCTGCTGGGTGAGGCCGGGCCAAACGCTGCCGCGTTTCTACGCCTACCAACCCTTCGACAGGCAGCCCGCCAGCGCCGGCAACGGCAGCATGCTGGCCTTCCTCGCCGCCGATGAGCTGGAGGTCAAACGCGCCTACGCCGCTGGCCTGCTGGCGGGCGGCAGCAGTGAAGGCGAGCCCGGCGAACGCGCGCATTACGGCAAGGGTTATTTCGGCGCTTACCTGCGCGACCCCGACGGCAACAAGGTCCATGTGGTATACCGTGGAGATCTCGCCTGATGAAATGTTCGGTTTATATCGCCACCAGCGTGGACGGGTTCATCGCCGGTGCGGACGGCGACATCGACTGGTTGCTGCGCCCCGAGTACGCGGTTTCGTTACTTAACGGTCTGAGCTATGAGGCGTTTATCGCCGACATCGACGCGCTGGTGATGGGCCGCCATACCTATGAAAAAGTCCGCGCCTTTCCCGAGTGGCCCTATGGCGACCTGCCAGTGGTGGTGCTGTCGACGCAGCCGCCCGCACAACAAGATACCGGACACGTTCGCTGGATGACTGGCGAACCGATGGCCATCGTGACGCAGTTGGCCGATCAAGGCTGCCGTCACCTGTATATCGACGGTGGCCAGACCATCCAGCGCTTCCTGCAGGCCGGGTTGATCGACGAGCTGACGATTACCCGCGTGCCGCTGCTGCTGGGCGGCGGCATTCCCTTATTCGGCGCCGCTGGCCCGGAGCAGCGCCTGCGCCTGCTCGCCGTCACCCCCTCGGATAACGGGTTCGTGCAAGAACGCTACGCGGTTCAGCGCGCGTCGTAACGCAGCATCAGCCGGCGGCCGCCGAGGGCGATGAGCAACGCCGCCAGTGCCAACAGCGACGCCACGCCGTAGGTCATCTGCATCCCGTAAGCCACGGCCGCCGCCGCGGTGCCCGCTACCCGCAGCGAAGCCAGATAAAACAGCGCCCCCATCGCCGAAGCGCCGGTGATCGCCCCGAGATTGCGCGCCAGATTCACCATGCCGGCGATAAGCCCACGTCGCTCGGGAAACAGATCCTTCATCAGCATGGTGTTGTTGGCCACCTGAAACAGCGCATAGCCGGCGGTCAGCAGCGCGATGGGGGCGACATAGCCCAGCACGCCCCAGCGGCTAAGCAACGACAACAACGCCGCCCCGGCGGCCACCGCCGCCAGCCCAAACTGGGCGATGCGCTGCGATCCAAAACGATCCACCAGATAACCGGCCGGAATGCCGGTCAGGATAGCCACCGCCGGCCCCGCCGACATCACCAGCCCGACCTGCGCGGCGCTAAGCCCCAGCGCGCGTGACAGGTAGAACGGGCCGACCACCAGCGTGGCGGTCATGACCGTCATCACCAGCGCGCTGGCCGCCAGCCCCGCCGTCAGGGCCGGATGGCGGAACATCGTCGGCGCCAACAGCGGCGATGCGGCGCGGCGTTCCACGCCGATGAACAGCGCCCCCGCCAACAGGGCCCCCAGCATCAACGCCAGGTTGAGCGCGCCGAAATTGCCGCGCCCAAGGGTCATCGCCAGCGAATAGCAGAGCAATGCGCCGCCCAGCAGCAGCGTACCGGCGCGATCGAACGGTTCCTGGCGCGCTGCCGGGCGTGCCCCCTCCGGCAAGTATCGCCAGGCGAGCCACAGCGCCAACAGGCCCAGCGGCAGATTGATCAGAAACATCGCCCGCCAGCCGAAACCGGCGATCAGCGCGCCGCCCAACGACGGCCCCAACGCAGTACCCACTGCCGACATCGTGCCGAGCAGCCCCATCGCACGGCCGATTTTTTCCGTGCCCAGCGCTTCGCCCGCCAGCGCCATGGCGATCGACATCATGACCGCGCCCCCCAACCCCTGCGCCAGGCGCGCCGCCAGCAGCAGCCAAAGCTGCGGGGCCAGCGCACAAGCCAGCGAAGCGGCGGTAAACAGCGCGATACCCGCCAGCAGAAGCCGGCGGCGATTAAGGCTGTCGCCCAAGCGGCCGATGCCGATGATGCAGGTGGTGACGGCCAGCAAATAACAGAGCAATACCCACTGTGCCGCCTGGAACGAAGCATGGAACGCGGTGGCGAGCGCCGGTAGCCCGACGTTGGCGATGCTGATACCGAGCGATGACAGTAGCATGCTCAGAGACAGTGCGGCCAATATGCCGCGGACGCCCTGCGGCGAAGGATGGGATAACATGATAAACACTCCTGACATAGACTGAGGGTTAGCCTATGCCAGGGGTTGGGATGGCGGAAGACGCACGGCATGCACTGTATCCATGCGTCTGACGCCTTATCTGACGCGAGCCGTTACCAGGCGGCGATCTCCGCCTCGGTGAGCGGCAGAGTTTGGGTGACGCCGGTTTCCGCCGCCAGGGTGGCCGCCTCCAGCACCGCCATCACTGCCAGCGCCTGCGGGGCGGTAACCGGATTGCTGCCGGCGCCGCGCAGCGCGTCGCGCACCTGGACGTAATACTGACGCTGATCGCCATCCGGCGTCGGCAGCGTGCGTACCGGCTCTGTGCCGATAAACAGGCTCATCGCGTCGTCGTCTTTGCCCCACTCCGCCGAACCCGGCGTCACGCCGGCCAGCAGTTGGCTCTCCTGCCCGTCGGCGCGCGCTTTGACCACGCTGCCTTTCTCGCCGTGCACGGTAAAGCGCGACACGCCGCCCGCCACCAGCATGCTGCCGTGCAGGATCACGCGGTGCGTCGGGTAGTTGAGCACCACGTGGGCCCAGTCGTTAATCTGCGCGTTGGGGCGCAGCGTGGCGATGTTGGCCTGCACGCTGTGCGGCAAGCCGAACAGCTGCAGCGCCTGATCGACCATGTGCGGCCCCAGATCGAACCACAGCCCGCTGCCCGGCAGGTTCTGCTCGCGCCAGCGCACCCGCACTTCAGGGCGGTAGCGATCGATGTGCGACTCAAAGTGCGTCACCTTGCCGATCAGCCCCTGTTCGATCACCTGCTTCACGCCCAGGTAGTCGCTGTCCCAACGGCGGTTCTGGAACACCGACAGCAGGCGTTCGTGTTTTTCCGCCGCCGCAATCAGCGTGCGCGCCTGCGCCAAATCCAGCGTAAACGGCTTATCCACCACCACGTGCTTACCCGCCTCCAACGCGGCCAGCGCCAGCGGCGCATGGGTGTCGTTCGGCGACGCGATCACCACCAAATCCACCTCCGGCCGGCGGATCGCCTCCAGCGGATCGGCGATCACCTGCGCGTGCGGCAGATCGGCATGCACCTTGGCGGCATCGCGCGAAGCCACCACGCTCAGTTCCAACCCCGGCACCGCGTTAATTAGCGGCGCGTGAAACGCCTTGCCGACAAAGCCGTAGCCAATCAGCGCCACCTGCAACGGTCGAGCGGTATCGTTCATCAGTGTTCTCCTCTAGCGGTCGTCGGCGACGACACAAAGTTCAATCAATGACTGTTCGTCCAGGTTGTCCCACGGGCGATCGGTAAACAGGCGTTGGATCTGCGCCAGATCCGCAACGTGATGCGGTTCGCAGCGATCCAGCTTCATATGGTCGGCCACCAGCCAGCGCTCGCCGCTGTTGGCCAGCATGGCGCGTTTGACCTCTGCATCGGCCTCTTCGCCGGCGCTCAGCCCCAGCTGCGCATGCACCGCACAGGCGCCCAGCAAGGCGATATCCGCGCGGTAGCGCTGCAACAACGCCAGGGTGGCGCTGCCGGCGAACAGCCGCTGGCGCGCATCCCACTGGCCGCCAAGCAGAATCAGGTTGATCTCCGGCCTGTCGCTCAAGCACTGCGCGATATCCAGCGAAGCGGTAATCACCGTCGCCGGCCCGCGCAGCGCCTGCGCCACCGCCAGCAGCGTACTGCCCGCATCCAGCATCAGGGTGCTGCCGGGTGGGATCTGCGCGGCCACCGCGCGGCCGAGCCGCTGCTTGACCTGCGGCAACAGCGCCGCGCGCGCCTGGCGCGGCATATCGGACGGTTCGAGCGCGATCGCCCCGCCGTGATGTTTCTGCGCCAACCCTTGCCGCTCGAGATCGGCCAGATCGCGGCGCACGGTATCGACCGAAACGCCGATGGCGCCGGCCAATTCCGCCACCGCCGCCTGCCCGCGTTCGCTGAGCAAATCCAGTAAATGGCGCTGTCGTGCCGCTTTGTGCATGGGTTTATTCCGCAGTAAAAAGCATAAAACAGCAATATACAGCAGAAAACAGCATCAGAGAAGCCGCAATGATGCGCACCGGAGATCAAACATCTTTTCCCCTGCGGGACGATGATGAAGGCATAACGCATAACAATCCGGAGAAGTGATGAGCATCGATCTGACGTTTGAAGACCTGAGCGCACGCGCCATGCAATACAACGCCCGCGCTTCGGTGGAGGATTTTGACGCCTGCATGGCGGAATACGCCGCGCTGGCCCAGCGCGCCAGGGCGCAGACACCCGGCATTTACGACCTGCGCTACGGCATGAGCGCCGCAGAGCGCCTCGATCTGTTCCCGGCCTGCACGCAGCCCGCCCCGCTGCTGATCTTTATTCATGGCGGCTACTGGCATTCGCAGCGCAAAGAGGAAGCCTGTTCGATGGCCGCCGCGTTTGCCCGTCGCGGCGTGGCGGTCGCCACACTGGAATACACGCTGGCGCCTGAAGCGACGCTGGCGGAGATCGTGCACGAGGTGCGCAGCGCCGTCGCCTGGCTTTATCATCACGGGGCACCCTTCGGCATCGATCCGGCACGCATTTTCGTCAGCGGCAGTTCGGCCGGCGGCCACCTGTGCGGCATGCTGATCGCCGACGGCTGGCAGCCACGCTATCGCCTGCCGCCCGACGCGATCAAAGGCGCGCTGGCGCTGAGCGGCCTCTACGATTTGCGCCCGCTGTGCGATATCTACATCAACGACTGGCTGCACCTGACGCCCGAGCAGGCGCAAACCCTCAGCCCGCTGTTTTTACTGCCGGCGAAAGACCATGCGCCGCAGATATTGCTCGACGTCGGCCAGCGGGAAACCCAAGGGTTTAAAAACCAGACGCAGGCCTATTATGACGCCTGCCTGGCGCGCGGCCTCGACGTCCAACTGCTGGCCGATCGCCACTGCAATCACTTTACGTTGGTCAACGAACTGGCCGATGCGGAAAGCGCGATGTTTCGGCAGGTGATGGCGATGATTGACGCAACGCAAGCGTAGCCTGCCGTTGCAGCCATAGCCTGGCGGCGATCGCGATCGCCGCCAGTGCGGCAAACATGGCACCGCACAGCAGGCTGCCCTGTAGCCCCCAGGCGGCGATAAACCAACCGCCCACCAACGACCCCACCGCCACGCCCAGGTTGATAAAGGCGATATACAGCCCGGTGGCGAACGCCGGCGCCTGCGGCGCTTCGGAGGTCAGCCAAATCTGCGTCACGATCAAACCGCTGGTGTGCGCCGCCCCCCAATACAGACAAAGCGCCGTCATCGCGCCGATATTCGCGCTGCCGTAGCGATACAGCAGCGCATAGGCCGCCATCAAGGCTATCGGATGCAGCAGCACCGTCACCGCACGATGGCGGCTCAGCCATCTGCCGGCCAACAGGTTGCCCACGACGCCGCCCACACCGAACGCCACCAGAAGCAAGCCGATGACGCCGTCGCTGAGGCCGATTTCACGGCTGAGGTACTCGGCCGCGTAAGCATAGACGGCAAACATGGCGGCAAAGATCAGCACGCAGGTAGTGATATTCAACCACAGCGTGCCGCTGCGCAGGATTGCCAACTGTTTGCCGTAGCTGAGACGCTGCACGGCCGTATCAGGCAAGCGCCACAGCAATCCCAGCGCCGCCAGAAGGTTGACCAGCGCGCAAAACCGGAACGACGCCTCATAGCTGAACTGCCCGGCGATCCATTGCGTCAACGGTATCCCCAACACCATGCCCATGCTGGTGCCGACAAACGCATAAGCGGTTGCTTTGGTGGCCTGATGCGGCGGATAAAGCGCCGCGGCCGCCACCATCGCCAGTGAAAAGTAGATCGGATGAAACAACGCCGGCAAAATGCGCAGCAGCATGAGCATGGCGAAGCTGTCGGCCTGCGCGGCCAGCGCGCTGGCTACCGCAAACACGGTCAACGCGATCAACAGCATGCGTTTGCGATTGAACCGCGACGCCAGCAGCACCAACAGCGGCCCGAACAGCGCAATGGTCAGGGCGAAGACCCCGACCAGCCAGCCGGCCTGCGCCGTGGAGATGTCATAGCGCACGATGATCTGCGGTAAGATGCCCACCACGCCGAACTCGATGCAGTAAACGCCGAACAGCCCCAGCGCGATGAAGAAAATCGGTGGCATCAGGCCCATGACGGCACTCCCGTGGCGGCATAAACCGCCTGACAAATCTCGCCGACAAAGGTGCCGGACATCCCTTCCAGCGCCGTGTTGGTAAACGCCACCACGCTGAGCTGCCGGGCAGGATCGACGAACCACGAGTGGCCATAGGTGCCGCCCATTCGCCAACTGCCCACAGACTCCGGCGTTTGCGCAGCGACAGGATCTTTCAGCACGGTGATACCCAGGCCGAAGCCGCGCCCTGGCCAAAACGGCATCGGCAGATCGCCGATTTGGTTGGTGGTCAGCGCCGCCACCCAATCAGCCGGCAGCACCTGCCCGCCCCCCTGGCGCAACGTTTCCAGCAGGCGCAGGAAATCCTCGGCCGAACCGACCATGCCGGCGCCGCCGGAGGCGTACGCCTGCGGATCCAGCGCACGCGCCGGCGACAGATGAAAACCGGCGCTGCCGTCGATGAACGGTAAACGATCCGGCTGGCGCAGGCGGCGTGGCTCGCCGGGATGGTCAGCGTAAGCGGCCGCCAGGCGCGCGGCGTCCACCGCCAGGAAATCGGTATCCGTCATCGCCAGCGGCCCGGTCACCCATTTTTTGACCGCCTGCGCCAGCGGCAGGCCGCTCGCCCGTTCAATAACCGCGCCCAACACATCGGTGGCGATGGAATAACGCCACTCCGCGCCGGGCGGTGCCAGCAACGGCGCGGAAGCGATACGCCGCACATTTTCCGGCAGGCTGAGCGCCGCCTCATCCATCCCGTCGGAGACGCCCAATCGGGCGTAGCATCCGCCTTCCGGCTGAAAAAAACGGTAGCTTAGCCCGGCGGTGTGGGTCATCAAATGCCAGAGCGTCATCAACGGTTGGGTGCCATCCGCCAGTCGCGGACGAAAATCCGGCAGCCAGCGGGTAACGGGATCGTCCAATTGCATGTCTCCTCTCGCCATCATCGCCAGCGCCGCCGTGGACACGATCGGTTTGGACACCGAAGCCAGCCGAAACAGCGTATTGCACGCCATCGGTTTGCCCGCTTCGCGATCTGCCATGCCCGCCGCGCGTCGATAAACGATCTCACCGCCCTGCGCCACCAAAACGACCGCGCCAACCAATCGTTTTTCGCGCAAGGCTTTCTCTATCACGCCGTCGATCGCGTTGGCGGAGGATCCGTATTCACTCATCTTTATTGCTCCAGGTAGTCAGCCCATGCTGTCGCCACCGAGCATAGAGCGTGGCGATTAACGGAAAAACAGGCTAGATTTCCTTTCATAGCGGACATTCACGTCCGTAATGGGGTAAGCAATGGATAATCTGTCTGGGGTGAGCGTCTTTGTGCAGGCCGCCGAGACGCTGAGTTTCGTTGAGGCCGGCCGCGTGCTCGGCATTTCCGCTTCCGCGGTGGGGAAAAGCATCGCCCGCCTGGAAAATCGGCTGGGTGCACGCCTGTTCCACCGCAGCACGCGCAGCATGACGTTGACCGCCGAAGGCCGGCTGTTTCTGCTCCGCTGCCAGCGTATTCTCGGGGAATTAGCGGCAGCGGAACGGGAAATCAGCGATACGCACAGCGCGCCGCGCGGCAAGCTGCGCGTCAGTTTGCCGCAGGTGGGCGGCCTGTTGAATCCGGTGCTGGCGGAATTTGTCCGGCGTTACCCGGAGATTGAGCTGGAAACCGATTTTTCCGACCGTCGGGTCGATGTCATCGAAGACGGCTTTGATGCCGTGGTTCGCGTCGGCGAGACCGAGGATTCACGGCTGATGAGCCGCCAGCTGGGCACGTTTCATCTGCAACTGGTGGCCTCGCCGGATTATTTGCGCCAGATGGGGATCCCGCATCAACCGGCGGAACTGCAAGGCCATGCCTGCCTGCTGTACAAATTTCCCTCGACCGGCAAAGTGGAACCCTGGCCGATCGCCGGATGGGAAAAGCTGCTCGCCGAGGGGATCAATGCCCGGCTGGTCTGCAACACCGTCGATACCCTGATTTACCTGGCGGAAAGCGGCCAAGGCATTGCCTGTTTGCCGGATTTTGCCGTGAAGCGCGCGCGGGAACAGGGGCGATTGCAAGCGATCTTGTCCGAGCATTGTCACCACAGCGGCAGCTTTAAAGTTCTGTGGCCTTCCAGCAAGCATCTGACGCCGAAACTCAGGGTGTTCATCGATACGCTGAGCGCCCGGCTTTTTCGGGATTAGAGGGGGATTTACGCCAGGGAACAAGGATGGGGCAGGAAAATGCGGGGGGAGCCGGAGGACGAGAGCCGCCCCCTGGCGTGCCATCAGCCGTTTTTGCGGCCGATAGCGGAAAAGACGTTGAACACTTCACCCAGGCCGTAAATCGCGCCGAGCAAGACGGCCACCATTACCGGCACCAGGACCACCACGGTGGCCAAGCTTTCAATCATTTCTAACATCGTTCTCTCCTGGTTTATAAGCACAGCGAATCTGTGCCGGAAGAAAAGGTTTCCGGCCAATCGGTTGAGTATCGTGGGGAGGCAGTCTAAAACGTGAGCTACATCACACTTGATGCGAGCTAATGTAACTTACACAATTACATTAACGCAATGCAAAAAATGCTCTGCGCGAGGCAGGGATTGGCGTGTTTTTTTATTGCGTATCCGCTTGATATTGCGGTGAACAAGGGACAAAAGGATAGCCTGCGCGCCGCTCGACCTGCCCGGCCATTTCGGCGATGCTGGTTTGCGCCAGGCTGGCTTCCAACGCGTGACCAACGCGCTCGAACTCTTGCTCCAGCACCGGGGTAATGGCGTGGCCGATATAGCACGCATCGTTAGGCCGGGCACGGTGCAGCATGAAATACGGTTGATCCTCTACCGCGCGATACACGTCCAGCAGCGAGATCGCTTCCGCCGGCCGCGCCAGCAGCGCCCCGCCACCTTGTCCCATCTGTGAATAGGTCAGCCCGGCCTCCGCCAGTGCGCCGAGGATGCGGCGCACCACCGTCGGGTTGGTGTTGACGCTGCGCGCGATATCTTCGGAACGCACCGTCTGGCCGCGACACAGCGTGATGTTGGTCAGAATGTGGATGGCAACGGCAAATCGCGTAGAGGTAGACACCTTGGCACCTGCTCAGAGTTTCGTTTATGTCGGATTAAAACATAAGGAAAGCGTATCAATTCCCGGTAATACACATAATGAGTAGGGATAATGAGAATGTCAACCTGCCCCCGCCCGATGCCCGCTGCGGCTCACGCTTCGGTACGGATCTCCGCCACTTTATCGGGATAAAATGCCAGATGATCCTTGATTGCCAGCACGGCGTTATAGGGCATTTCATAGCTCCAGGCCACATTGGCCCCCTGCTCGCCGTTCAACACGCAGGAGAAATAACTGCAGTCACCCTTATAAGGGCAGTAGCTGACGTGCTCATTTTTCTGCAACAGCGCCCTATTCACGTCCTCACGCGGAAAGTAAAACACCGGCGGATAGGTGGCTTCCTGCAGGATGAGCGCGTTGCGGCTGTCGGCCAGGGTTTGCCCGGCGGCACGCACGACAACCCGCGCCGGATGACGGGTCAAGGTGATCGGGTGGTCCGGGCCGGGGATTTTCACCGGTTTGCCGGATGCGGAAACGAGATCGGACATGGCGGCCTCCAGAGTGTGCGCCCCGCCCCCCGCGAGGCGTCTTTCCAGTATAGACCCACGATTTTATCGGCGGCCGCACATTCGGCGAGCAATCGCTTTTCACCGCCGCAAAATTAAGAATTTTTACCTGTTCGATTTTCTTGCAGAGGAATACATTCATCCCAACTTCTACCGGCGGATTAATCGGATTATTTTTAATCCATTAATCAGTCAATTTACCAGGAACTCATTATGAATATTAAACGTGCCGCAGGTGTATTGGTGGTGGTGATGGCGACGCTTTCCGTTACCGCATGTGGACATATGTCCAATCGCGATCGCAACACGGCGATCGGCGCGGGCGTGGGCGCCGTCGGCGGCGCGGTACTGACCGACGGCAGCACGCTGGGCACCCTTGGCGGCGCAGCGCTCGGCGGCATTATCGGCCACCAGACCAGCCGTTAATCATCCCGTCAAAAATAATCTCTGCAGGCCGGCGTTTTTTTAACCCATAAACACCGGCCTGTTCTTTTATTTAACCGCAGAACTTTCTCTGGGTATGAAAAATAATAAATAACGTTAAGCGCAGCTTTATTATTCATTAATCTGCGTCAGGGTTATTTATTGCGCAGGCAGCCTGAAGCGCGCCATTGCGTTTTCTAACCGTTCCGACTCGCCCTGCAACAGCTGCGAAGCTTCGGTCACCGCGCTTACCACCGTGCCGGTTTGCCGCGCCACTTGGTTCAGCGCCGCAATGCGCGCCGTCACGTCTTGAATGCTCTCTCCCTGATTGAGCGACGCCAGGGAGATTTCCCCCATCAACGCGCTGCATTTGTTCACCAGATCGATAATCTGGCGCAGGTTGCCCGTCAGCAGATCCACCGCCTGCGAACCTTGATCGATTTGCTGCAGCGAACGGTTGATCAACTGCTGAATATCGCGCGTCGAGTGGCTGCTCTTTTGCGCTAACAGGCCCACCTCTTTGGCCACGATGGCAAAGCCGCGGCCATGAACGCCGGCGTGCGCCGCCTCGATCGCCGCATTCAGCGCCAGAATATTGGTCTGGAACGCCACGCTGTCGATCAGCGCGACGATGCCGCGCATCTCGGCCGATTGGTTGACGATCCCTTGCATCGAAACATTGACGGTTTGCATCATCTGTTCACCGGCGCCGGCGCACTGCCGGGCCTGTTCGGTTCGTTGGCTGGCCTGCTGCGCATATTGGCCGTTTTCCTCCACCCGCGCCGCCAACTGCTGTACGTGCTCGGTCGCCAACTGCAATTCGCCGTCCTGCTTCGCCGACTGCGCCGTCAACTGTCGATTGCCGTCCGCCAGCCGCTCGACGCCGTTCAGGATCCCGCTCGCCGCATCGCGCACCTCGCTCACCAGGCGCTGCAGACCGCCCTGCATATGGCCCATGCTGGTCTGCAACTGACGCATTTCACGATTGAACGCCCGCTCAGGTGGCAGCGGCCGCGAAAGATCGCCGGCGGCCAGCACGTTGAGGTGTGCGATCGCCCGCTGCAACGGCGCGATCACCCAACGAGAAACACCGAACCATACCCCCACGGCGATCAGCGCCAGCGTGGCCAGCGCGCCGAGCGCAAAGGTCCTCGCCTGCTCCAGCGCCGCCAATTGCCGTACCTTGACGTCATCGCCACGCCGTTCGTTCAGCGCCTGGTAAGCGAGATACTTCTCGTTGAAATCCGCCTGAAATGCCTGGATCGGCACGGCGAAAAACGCATCGATGCTGTTGTCCTGTAACCCCTGCGCCTGCTCTTTCAGGCCGTCATAGAACAGGCGATAGCTGTCTTTCAGGGCGCCCGCCGCCTCGGGCGCCTCCGCGCTCAAACGCTCGAACTGGGTGAAGGCCTGCGCTGAAGCCTGCAACGCTGCCAACGACTCATCCAGCAGGCTGTGCCAACTGCCGTCGGAGCCGGTGGCTTTGTCCTGCAGGTAATAGATGCCCGCACGGTTCAGACTGTCGCTGGCCGTCAGCAGAGACAGTCTGGCGCGATCCATCGTCGCCTGTTGGCGATGCAGCGCATCGCCCGCCACCAGGTTAACCTTGGCGTCGCGCAGAATATTGGAAATAAATACGGTGGAAAACAATTGCAGCAGAGAAAATAGCGCGATAACGCAAATTACGCCGCTTAATAAGCCCATGATCTGGCCGAAGCCAAACGCGCGCGGCAGCGCCGCCGCAGATTTTACCCTGCGGCCCAGTGTCAGTTTTATGCTCATGATTTTTAGTCAGTAATACCAGGATGACGCGAGTCTAACGGGCATTGATGACACTATTATTTCAGCCTGCCTGGTGTCGCCCCCGCAGACCAAGACGAGCTAATAATCGGCATTGCTCGTCAACTCTCATTTTTATTTCTTGACTTGTTTAATACCGGAATTATAGTTTTTTCATTAAACAAGAAACAAAGCTTCATATATTAACCGACATTGAATTTAATATATGAAACGCTCGATAAAATCGTCTCAAATATAAAACCGATGCGCGTAAACACCTTGTTCACAGGTGAAACTCGCTCGCCTTAATAAACAGTCTACTTGCTTCAGGGGCCAGGCATGCGCAAGATTACGCTTTGTTTTTTTCTTGTTTCACCAGTGAGTTATGCGGCTGCCGTCGCATTGCCCAACGACGCTGCCGCCACCGCGGCGCCGGTAAAAAAAAGCCGCCCGGCATTTCCGCATATTCATTGGCAAAGCGAGGATAATAAAAAGAATATTGATATCGGCGGCGCGCTGCGCGCCAATTATCGCTATGAAGATTGGCACAGCAGCAATTATCGAAATCCTCCGCATTTACGCTTTGACGCCTTTCGCATCGATGCCGCCGGCCAGGTAAACGACGCGTTTTACGATAGCGGATTCTGGTTTCAGGATCGGCGCAAATACGCCATCGATCGCGCCTATGTCGGCTACCACCTGTCTGAGCGTTCCGCCGTGCAGCTTGGCGCACCGTTCAAACCGTTCGGCCTGATGCCCTACCCGCAGTTCGGCTGGTCGTACGGCATTCCGTTTTACCTCGGCTTCGGCGTCAACACCGGGCTGGGCGCCAAATACCAATACCAGCATGACGATTGGGCCTTCGACGCCGCCTACTACCCGCGCATGATGCCGACCGGCGTGCGTTATGCCCCCGACGTCGCCAGCTACGACGACCTGAAAAACACCAACTTTGCGTCGCAGCACCTGCAGCGCAACGAAAAACGCGATCAGGTAAACCTGCGGCTGACGCGCGCTTTCCATCTGGGCGGCTGGGACAATGAGCTCGGCGGTTCGCTGGCGGCTTCGCGGCTCTATAACCAGGCGACCGGCGATAACGGCAGCTTCTGGGCGGCGGGTTTACATACGCTGGTGAATTACGATCCCTGGCATCTGTCCGGCCAGGTGATCCGCTACGGTTACGATGCCAAAGGCCCGGCTGGGGCCAACAATTCGGTGATCCTGATGGGGGGCAACGGCCTGACGCCGGCCTATCTGATCCCGTCGCAGGCCACCACCGCCGCCATCAACCTGGCGCGCGACGTCGACGTGCCCTGGGGGCCGGTGAAAAAGCTGCGGTTCTACAACGATTACAGCGTGCTCTGGAAGGACAGGCACGGCGGCTCCGACTCTAAAATGAACACGCTGGGGGTACAAGTGTTCGCCATGCCGGTGATGCTGTGGGTGGATCTGACCTGGGCGCAGAACGCCAACCCGTGGGGCGGCGTAGAAAACGCCACCGGCTGGACCGGCACCCAGTCCTCCGGCAGCAATAAATGGTATTTTCGCACCAACGTGAACATCGGTTACTACTTCTAAGCGCGGCGGGATCTACACTGAAGTATCGCCGCCAACCGGAGAAACCACGATGCTGAGCGCACAAACGCTGCATGTTACCATCAACCACCCTTGTGACGAGGTGTATGCCTTTCTCAGCCAGCCGAAAAACTTCCCCTTGTGGGCCAAAGGGTTAGCCAACAGCTTGCGGCGAGAAGATGAAGACTGGGTGGCGGACACCCCGCAGGGGCGGATCCACATTCGCTTCAGCGCGCCAAATGCCTTCGGCGTGCTGGATCATTGGGTGACGCTGCCGGACGGCGGTGTGGTCTACGTGCCGCTGCGCGCGCTCGCCAACCGGCGCGGCACAGAGGTGATCTTCACCCTGTTCCGCCAACCGGATATGGACGATGCGCTGTTCGCCCGCGACGCCGGGCTGGTGAACGCCGATCTGCAGGCGCTGAAGCATTACCTTGAGCCCAGCTAACCGCTTGTTGGAACATTTATTTCAATGAAAGACAGCAATTGCGTTCGGGAAAATAAATGTTGTTTTTAGATGTTGATATAAATATTCAATATAAATATCAATCAATGAATCAGGGCGCATCCATAATGAAATCTGCCGTAGACGTTATACCAACAAATTAATACTCTCATTAGCGCTCGTCGTGTAACGGCAAGCATGGGACTCTATTTTCATTAATTAAGGAAGAATGATGAAGTTATCAAATCTGATGCTGCTCACAGCGATTTTAGCCACCACCGTTAGCCTCCCTCTCACCGTTAATGCTACCGAACGCCCGGCAGGCTACTGCTCAAGAATCTACTCACCGGTACCTTATGTCACCAAAGAAGGTAAAACTATTCAGGCACCCAATGCTTGCGTAGCGAAATGGTGGGCAACCCAAGGGAAATAACGCGCACGTCAAACTCGTTGTATTAAATATTGGGCCAGAGATTCTCTGGCCCAATATTTCCCGCTTAAATCATCACCCCTTGACCGACGACACCACGTTAAGCGGCTGGGCGTCCGGCAGAATATTCATGTGCTCCAGCACCTGGGCCATAATCTTGCCGAACACCGGCCCGGCCACCGAACCGCCGAAGTGCTTGCCGGCTTTCGGGTTGTTGACCATCACCACCAGCGCCACCTGCGGATCGCTGGCCGGCGCCACGCCGGCGGTGTAGTTGATGTAGCCGCCGTCGTATTTGCCGCTCGGGCCCATTTTCTCGGCGGTACCTGTTTTGATCGCCAGCCGGTAACCCGGCACCGCGGCGCTTACCCCGCTGCCGCCCGGCAAGGCGTCGCTCTCCATCATATGCACCACGGACCGTACCGTATCCGCCGGCAGAATACGTTGCCCCATCACCGGCGGCGTCACCTTGGTGATCGACAGCGGCCGATAAATGCCGAAGGAACCGATAGCGGCGTACTCGCGCGCCATCTGCAGCGGCGTCACGCGCAGCCCATAGCCGAAGGAGAAGGTAGCGCGTTCGATATCGGCCCAGCGTTCGCGGTGCTGCGGCAGGTAGCCGCTGCTCTCGTTGCCGATGCCAAGCTCCGTCGGCCGCCCCAGGCCAAAGCTGCGATAGACCGCCGGCAGCACCGTGGCCGGCAGCGCCAGCGCAATGTGCGATACTGCGATGTCGCTCGATTTTTGCAGCACGCCGGTGATGGTCAGCTTCGACCAGTGGCCGACGTCTTTGATCAGGTGACCGTTCACCCGATACGGCGTGGTGTCCAGCACCGTATCCGGCCGGATCAACTTATGCTCCAGCCCCACCATCACCACCACCGGTTTCACCGTCGAGCCCGGTTCGAAGCTGTCGCTGCTGCACACGTTGCGAATGTCTTTCGCCGGGGTGCTGCCATAGTTGTTCGGGTTGAACGACGGGTAGCTGGCCATGCCGAGGATCTCGCCGGTGTCGATCTTGACCAGTACCGCACAGCCGGAGTCGGCCTGGTTGGCCACCACGCCGTCGCGGATCTGCGCATAGAGCACGTACTGGATAAATTTGTCGATGCTGAGCGTCACGTTCGGCGGCGGCACCGGATCCACGCTTTTTAGCACGCCGATCACCGCGCCGCTGCCGTCCTTCTGATAGACCCGCAGGCCGTTTTTGCCCTGCAACAGCGGGTTGAAGCCCAGCTCGATGCCCTCCAGACCCTGATTGTCCTGGCCGACGATGCCGATCAGCCCGGCGGCGTCCTGGCCCATCGGATAAAAGCGGCTGAAATCCTGCTCGGTGCTGACGCCGGTCAGGTGCAGTTTGCTGATATAGGCGGCGTTGTCGTCCTCCACCTTGCGCGCCAGATAGACGAAACGCTTATGCGCGTTGCTTTGGATCAGATGCTGCACGTCCGCCAGCGGGATCTTCAGCACGTTGGCCATGCTCTGCCAGCGCTCGTTACCGGTGTCGGTCTGGGTATCGAGAATGTGTTTCGGATCCAGCACGATGTCTTTGGACGACACGCTGACCGCCAGCGCCTCGTCATTGCGATCGGTGATCATGGCGCGGTTGGTCGGCACCACCTGGGTGCGGATCGAGCGCTGGTCAGCCTGATCCGCCAGTTGCTGGTGTTCCAGCAGCTGCAGATAGCCGACCCTGAACGCCAACAGAAAAAAACAGACCAGCATGCCGGCGCAAATCCAGCCGAAACGAACTGTAGAATAGGTTTTACCGCTTTTTTTGGTCGATGGCGCCACTGTTGTGTTAACCCTGCGTTTTTATTCGGTTTATGGTGTTATTTCAGTCTACCTTGCCGGAAATGGTCAGGAGATTGCAGTTTGTAAGAAAGTAAAAACAAACCGCATCACCGTTGCACATCCGCACTGTCGTTTAACTGCGGTTTACTTTGCACCTGATCGCCGGGCTGCGGCGCGTTGGCCGGGTCAAAAATGTGGTCGAGGATCGCGCGCGCGGTCGGCCCCGCCACCACGCCGTCGCCGCCGCCGTTTTCCAGGATCAGCGCCATCGCCACCCGGGGGGTTTTGTAAGGCGCGAACAGCGTATAGAAGATGTGATCGCGCAGCCGCACCGGGATCATTTTGGCGTTGTAGGTCTGGTTTTGCTTCAGGCTGAACACCTGCGAGGTGCCGGATTTGGCGGCAATCTGATACGGCGCGGTGTGGAACAGTTTGTAACCTGTGCCGTTCGGCAAGTTGGCCATGCCGTACATGCCGTTGCGCACAATGCCCCAATAAGGTGAGTGGGGATCGCCGATCTGCGCCGCTTGCGCAGGCGGCTGGTAGCGCGTCACCCGGTTGCCCTGCTGCAGCGAATACAGCAGATGCGGCGTTTTCACCTGGCCGTTATTGATCAGCGTGGTCAGCGCTTTCACCATCTGGATCGGCGTCGCCACCCAATATCCCTGGCCGATGCCTACCGAAACCGTATCCCCCTGATACCAGCCCTTTTTGTGCACCTTCAGCTTCCAGTCGCGGCTCGGCAGTACGCCGCGGTACTCTTCGTTCAGATCGATGCCGGTGGACTGGCCGTAGCCGAACTGGCTCAGCCAGTGGTGGATACGATCGATGCCCATTTCATATGCCACCTGATAAAAGAAGGTGTCGGCGGACTCCTCGATCGCTTTGGTGACGTTGAGCATGCCGTGGCCGGTTTTCAGCCAGTCGCGGTAGCGGCGCTCGGTGCCGGGCAGCGTCCAGGTCGGCGCGCCGAAAAAGGTGGTGGTGGGCGTGATCACGCCGGCGAACAGCGCCGAAACGGCCATGTAGGGCTTCACCGTCGACGCCGGCGGGTACAAGCCCTGAGTGACGCGGTTGATCAGCGGCAAATCCGGGTTGGTCAGCAGCGCCTTATAGGCCTGATAGCCGATGCCTTTGACGAAAGGATTGGGATCGTAGCTGGGGCTGGAGACCATCGCCAGGATGCCGCCGTCGCGCGGATCTTCGACCACCACCGCGGCGCGCTGCCCCTTCAGCACCGATTCGATGTACTGCTGCAACGGCAGATCCAGCGTCAGATAGATGTTTTTGCCGGCCTTCGGCGGCTGCTCCTTCAGGAGGCGGATCACGCGCCCGTGGTTATCCACCTCCACCTCCTGATAGCCGGTGGTGCCGTGCAGTTCGGACTCGTAATAGGCCTCGATGCCCTGTTTGCCGATGTTGCGGTCGGCGGCATAGTTCTCGCTCAGCCCGGCCTTGTCCAGGCGTTTGAGATCGCTGTCGTTGATCTTCGACACATAGCCCAGCACGTGCGCCAGCTGGGCGCCGTAAGGATATTCACGCTGTTGATAGGTATCGATCGTCACCCCGTCGAAACGGTATTGATTGACGGCAAAGCGCGCCACCTCGGTGTCGCTCAGCCCGGCTTTGAGCGTCACCGGCTTGTAGCGGCTGTTGTGGTGCATGTCGTCGCGAAACGCGCTGATGTCTTCCGGCGTCAGGTCGACGATTGGCGTCAGCGCCTGTAGCAGCGCCGCCATGTCGGAGATTTTGCTGGGCGTGATCTCAATACGATACAGTGTCACGTTTCGCACCAGCGGAATGCCATTGCGATCGAAGATCAGCCCGCGGCTGGGGGCGATCGGCAGCATCTTGATGTCGTTCTGATTGGAGCGCGTCTGGTAAAAGCCGTGCTGGCGGATTTGCAACCGATAGAGGTTGACGATCAGCGCGCCAAAACAAACCGCCACCAGCGCCAGCGCCACGCCTGCCCGGCGGATAAACAGCCTTTCTTCCGCAGAGTGGTCGCGAATCTTTTCTTTTAACAGGGCCATGCGGTGCCGTTACCTTTTGCGTCACATTTCCCCGCAAAATCAGGGGACTGAAAAGCCGGCAAGCATAGCGTTATCGGGCGCACCGCCCCATGAAAAGGTTGCTAATGAAATAGCATAACTGTTTCAGCATATTGGAATGTTACCGTCGGCGATTTTTTCACCGCAATCCCCATTGAGCCGCCGTTCGCCCCAATGCTACAATGTGATCTTAATCACACTATTCCCGATATTCCCCCGCATTTCCCTGTCGGCGCCCTGCCGGATGCGGCTTTTTGTTACATAGGATCGAGTTCGATGAGTACCATTGCCACCGGTTTAGTCATGATGCGCTGGGAGTTGCTGAGCGCCGTGATGATGTTCTTCGCCAGCCAGTTAAACGTCGTTTGCCGTAATACCAGCCGCAACGGCATGGCGTTCATGTTCAGCAGCCTGGGCCTATTTACCGCCTGCTGGTTCGTGATGGGCCTGATGGGCATCCACCTGACCCTGGAAGCCTTCACCCAATTCTGGTCTTCGGCCTGGGATCGCTACGTGGACGTGGTCAGCACCATGCCAGTCGATTGGCCGATGCCGTAACCTCGCCGCGGGGCGGCCATACCGGCCGCCCCGTCGATTATTCCGTTTCCGTTGACGGCGCCGCCGCCAGCCGCGCCATCAACGCGCCCGCCTCAATCAACAGCGCCTGCTCGCGCTCACTTAGGCAGCTCTCCATCGCCGCCAGCAGCCAAGCCTCGCGCCGGCTGCGGCTTTGCTGCAGCAGGCCCAGCCCGGCGGGCGTCAGGCGCACCCGCACCCGGCGTTTGTCTTCGGCATCCGGCGTGCGCACCAGCAGCCCATCGGCCTCCAGCTCACGCAACGCGGCCGCCAGGTTAGAGGAGCGCATGCGCTCCGATTCCGCCAGCAGCGACGGCGTCGCCTCGCCGCCGTGGCGATCGATAGCCCCCAACAGCATCAGCTGGGCCCAGGATTTTTCGTCGCTGCGCGACTCGCGCCGCATACGGCGCACCAGCGACATTAACTGCGTGCGCAGCAGCGTCACGTCTTCAGGGTGATCTTTTTTCATTGGCGTCAATCTAGCGTTCAGTTTATCCCTGCTTTCACACCGCCGGATCGCGCGGTGCCCTTCCTGGCTACCGCGCCGCTCTGGCTTAACCTAGTTACCTATGATAATATAGCTATTAATATATAGCAAAAAAGACACTGCATCGGCAGGGTTACGTTTGCTCACGCATTTGCCCCTCGCCGATTAATTTGCAGTGTTATTATTATTTTGCTTAGCAAATCCCTCCTTATTCAACGTGGTACGGTAAGCCGATGGAAGCGTGGAAAGTCAATCTGATCTCGGTCTGGCTCGGGTGTTTCTTCACAGGGCTGGCGATGAGCCAAATCCTCCCTTTTCTACCGCTGTACGTCGAACAGCTCGGCGTCAGCGATCCGCAATCCCTCAGCCTGTGGTCCGGGCTGGTGTTCAGCGGCACCTTTTTGGTCTCGGCGGTAGTCTCACCGCTGTGGGGCAGCCTGGCCGACCGCAAAGGTCGTAAGCTGATGCTGCTGCGCGCCTCGCTGGGCATGGCGATCGTCATCGCGCTGCAGGGGCTGGCCACCAACGTCTGGCAGCTGTTCGCGCTGCGCGCGCTGATGGGGCTGACATCCGGCTATATTCCCAACGCCATGGCGCTGGTCGCCTCGCAGGCGCCGCGCGATAAAAGCGGCTGGGCGCTGGGCACGCTCTCTACCGGGCAGATCTCCGGCGTGATCGCTGGGCCGCTCTTGGGCGGGCTGATGGCCGATCATCTGGGGCTGCGGGTGGTGTTTTTCGTCACCGCCGGGCTGATGTTCGTCAGCTTCCTGGTGACGCTGTTCCTGATTAAAGAACGGCGCATCACGGTGAAAAAAGCGGATCAGCTGAGCGGCAAGGCGGTGTTCCGTTCGCTGCCCTATCCAACACTGATCGTCACCCTGTTCGTTTGTACCCTGATGATCCAGCTGGCCAACTCGTCCATCAGCCCGATCCTGACGCTGTTCATCCGCGAGCTGTCCGGCGACGTCAGCAATATCGCCTTTGTCAGCGGCATGATCGCCGCCGTGCCCGGCATTGCGGCGCTGATCTCGGCACCGCGCCTCGGGCGGCTCGGCGATCGCATCGGCACCGCACGCATCCTGATCGCCGCACTGCTGTTCACCACCGGCCTGTTCGCCGTGATGGCCTGGGTCAATACGCCGCTGCAGCTGGGCATTCTGCGCTTCCTGCTTGGCTTCGCCGACGGCGCACTGATGCCGGCGGTGCAGGCGCTGCTGCTGAAGTATTCCTCCGATCAGGTGACCGGGCGCATCTTCGGGTATAACCAATCCTTTATGTACCTGGGCAACGTGGTTGGCCCGCTGCTGGGTTCGGGCATTTCGGCGATGATGGGGTTCCGCTGGGTGTTCGCGGTGACGGCGGTGTTGGTGCTTTGCAATGCGCTGCAGCTGCGCCATCAGTTCAAAAAAGTGGAGAATCAACGCGCGGGATAACGGGAAATGCGGGGAAACGCCTCAAGCAGTGGTGGGACAATGACGCCCATCAACCGTGCCACCACTGCCAAAGGCGGCCGTAGCCTACTCGACGCGGCGGTCATTTAATATTTATGTAAGTAAATAAAGTGTTGCGGGCGTGTTGAGGGCCGCCGCAGCGGCCCTTGCGGATCAGAACATGGTATTGTCGTTGGCCGATTTTTCCGGCACATCCTGATTGACGTCCCAATGCTCGGTGATTTTCCCCTGATCGTTCACCCGATAAATATCCACGCTGGCGGTGCCGCGATCCTGCGGGTTATTTTGATATTTGACGTGAACGTAGACCAGATCGCCGTTGACCGCGCTGCGGTATATTTTGGCGCTGTACTGCGGATTGTCTTTAAAGGTCTGGCTGAAGAAATCCAGGAATGGCTTGATGCCGTCGCCGACGAACGGGTTATGCTGCTTGTAGTTTTCCACAATCAGCCTCTGTGCCACGCCGATGTCGTGGCGGTTGAAGAAGCCCGCGTACAGATCTTCCACCACCTTCAGCTTCTGCTGGGCATGATGATAACCGCCTTTGCCGGCCGATTTGTAAGACGCCGCCTGATCCGTTGACAGCGCCGGGTAACTCGCCAGCAAGCCGCCGACGATCGCACAGGTGATCAATGCCTTTTTCATAACTGCTCCTTATTTTCCTGAGTGACCTACGATTTTCAACTGCCCTTTCAGATGGGTGAAGCTGCCGTCCCTGGCGGCGATGTTGGTGTACACCTCGCCGCGCTCAAAGTCCTCGATATGCGTCACGTTGTCGCCGGACTGAGGTTCGTGCCAATAGACCATATAGACCTTCGGCCGAATCTCCACCGCAGTGTATTGCACGGTGTCAGTGATGCCCTGCGACGCCTCGCCGATGCCGGTGAAGGTCATGGTCTTGTCATCGGTAAAATCCAGCTTGAAGGCGAAATCGCCGAAGGTCACCTGCACCACTTTACCGACCGCAATGAACTGCCCGTGTTTTTCCGTCATCGTTGCCGCCTTACTGTTAGTCAGGGAGGGTTGCGCCGCCGTAGCGGCGGGCAATGCCAGGGGGAAAGTCAGGGCTATCGCCAGCGCGATGCCCGTTCGCTTCACTGTTTTCATCGTTCCTTCTCCTTTCCGTGGTTGAAAACGAGAATCATTATCATTTCTTAACGATTGGCAGAAATATAAGAATAATCTCTATTCCTATCAGGCACCTGGCGGCAAAAAAAGACGGTGGAAAATCACCGTAAAATGGCATGGCAATAGCGCGTTCTGGCCCTTGGTTTTTACGCAATGAACGGAATTTCTGCTTTCAGGGAAGGATATAACTCGGGGATTTGATGGGTTTATAGCGCAGATCGCTTTAAGCTAATGCGTATTTGTTCTTAAGCCGCCCACCGCCAGCAGGCGACGGCGAACGGCGTGGCGTTTACCGCAGCCAGGGCGTATAGGTGACGCCGACCAGCAACCCTTCCGGGCTGAGCAAACGGGTAACGCTCTGCCCCCACGGCTCTTCGCGATTGGCGACCAACAGCCGATAACCGCGATCGACCAGCCCCTGGGTGGCGGCCGCCATGTCGGCCACGTCGAACTCGATCCACGCCTGCGGCACCGCGAGATCCGCCGGCCAGCGACCGTCGCCAAAGCAGGACTGCGCCGCCTGCGCCAGCGGCCACAGGGCGAAATGCTTTACGCCGTCCAGCGCGCCTTGCTCCGACAGCAGATAGGTTTCGTTGCCCGGCATCGGCTTGAGCGACAGCCCCAGCGCCTCGACATAAAACGCCTTGCTCTCGTCGCTCTCACGCGTGACGGGCCCGAATCCGGCGACAAACAACACGCCCAGCCCGGCAAATTGTTGATCCATGCTGCTCTCCCTTCCGGTTAGCGCCCCTGCCGCACCTGCAGCGGAGCAAATCCATAGGCCGCCTTGAAGCGGTTGCTGAAATGGCTGGCGGAGCTGAAGCCGCACGCCAGCGCGATCTCGGTGATCGGCTGTTGGCTGTGCCGCAGCAGCCGTTCCGCGCGTTGCAGCCGTGCGCGCATCACAAACTGGTGCGGCGCCAGCCCGGTGGCGTGCTTGAACATGCGGGCGAAATGGTATTCGCTCAACCCGGCCTGCGCCGCCAGATCCGCCAACAGCAAAGGCCGATCGAGGTGGTTTTCGATATATTCCCGCACCCGCCTGGCCACCGCAGGCGCCAGGCCGCCGCGCGCCTGCGGCAGCTTCCACTGCAGCTGGCTGTAACGCTGGATCAGATGCGACATCAGCAGGTTAGACGCGCTGCTGAGCGCCAGCAGATTGGCGCTGTCCCGCCAGTCGCAGTTAAGCAAAAACTGGCGATACAGCAGCGTGATCTGCGGATCTTCGCCGAAGCTGCGCGGCTCTACGTTGATCGCCGCCGGGCTGCGATCCCAGGTCTGCTCCGCCAGCTGCCGCAGATGCCCGTCGGTGCAATACAGATGCACGAACGACAGATCGCTGCGCACGTCCCAGGTGGAGGCGTATTGGCGCGGCATGATGCAGAACCGATCCGGCCCGCCGCCGTTGCGCCAGCCGCCCGGCACCTGCTGGTAGCACTCATAGCCGTCGGCGACGTACAGGCTCAGGGTATGGTGATCGGCGCTTTCCTGCGTGACGCGATCGTTGCAGTTTGACCAGGCGGCCAGCTCCACGCCGGTGCCCAGCAGCACGCTGCTGTGCAGCCGCGCCTTGTGCTCACGCAGTGTTTCAAACGCCTGATAGTTGGACATCGCCGGCCCCGTTGTTCGACATGCCGACAGTGTAAAGAGTGGCGCCGCCGCATACCAGCCGCCGCCCCGCGCTTTTGGCAAAAAAAGCGCAAGAATATGCAACTGGGCGCAAAGCGCTGCAAGCGCCGCCGCGCGCCAAAGCGGATACTGCGCCATCGGTTTTTTCGGAGTAACAAATAGAATGAATGCGCTGTTGTACTTCGCCGTGGTGCTGATTTGGGGCACCACCTGGATTGCGATCACCCTGCAACAGGAAGGGCCGGTGGCCATTCCCGTATCGATCGCTTACCGCTTCGCCATTTCCGCCGCGGTGATGTTCGCCGTGCTGCTGCTAACGCGCCGCCTGCGCCGCCTCGCTCCGCGCGATCATCTGTTCTGCGTGCTGCAGGGCTGCTGCGTGTTCGGCTTTAACTTCTTCTGCTTCTACCACGCGGCGGCCTACATCAGCAGCGGACTGGAATCGGTGATCTTCTCGATGGCGGTACTGTTCAACGCCCTCAACAGCCTGCTGTTTTTCCGCCAGCGCCCCAGCCCCAACCTGCTGCCGGCAGCGCTGCTGGGTTTGACCGGCATCGTGGCGCTGTTCTGGCAAGATCTGGCCGCCACCCGCATGGCGCCGGAGCTGCTCAAAGGCATCGGCCTGAGCGCGCTCGGTACCTACGGCTTCTCGCTGGGCAACATGATCAGCACGCGCCATCAGCGCCGCGGGCTGGATATCTTTTCCACCAACACCTACGCCATGACCTACGGCGCGCTGTTGATGGCGCTGATCGCCTTGGCGCAGGGCGCCTCGTTCCAGATAGAATACAGCGGCCGCTATATCGGCTCCCTGCTGTACCTGGCGATCTTCGGATCGGTGATCGCCTTCGCCGCTTACTTCAGCCTGCTCGGCCGCATCGGCGCCGGCGCGGCGGCCTACAGCACCCTGCTATTCCCGCTGGTGGCACTGACCATCTCAACGATCTACGAAGGCTATCAGTGGCACTTCAACGCCGTGCTGGGCCTGTGCCTGATCCTGCTGGGCAACCTGGTGATGTTCGCCAAGCCGGGGCTGAAATGGCGACGGGCAGGTATCTCAAAACAAAACTCAACCCTTTGAAGTCATTGGTGAATATCGTTATCATCAGGTTTTGTTGATAACGGACGATGGCAAATGCTCAGAAGTGATGATGTGACACCCCGCGCCTACAAACAGGTGGACGTGTTTACCCGTACGCCGCTGCAGGGCAACCCCGTGGCGGTGGTGCTGGAGGCCGAGGGGCTGAGCACCGCGCAGATGCTGGCATTAGCCCGTTGGACCAACCTTTCGGAAACCACCTTTGTGCTTAAACCGACGCACCCGGCGGCGGATTATAAGGTGCGCATTTTCACCACCGAAAAAGAGCTGCCCTTCGCCGGCCACCCAACGCTGGGCACCGCCCACGCCCTGCTGGAAGCCGGATTGACGCCTAAACGGCCTGGAGCGGTGATGCAGGAATGCGGCGTCGGCCTGGTGGCGGTCAATATCCAGCCGGAAGGCACATTGGCGTTCGCCGCGCCCGAAGTTGAGTTCCGCCCAATGGCGGCTGAGGAAACAGAACGGCTGATGGCCGCTTTACGGCCCGCGGTGATTGAAGAAGGCTCCCTGCCGGTGATTGCCGAGATGGGCATTCGCTGGCTGATGGTGCGCCTGCCGGACGCACAATCCTGCCTGGCGGTGACGCCGGATCAGGCCACGATTAAACGGCTGCAAACGGCTTGCGATGTGGATGGCGTGGTGATTTATGGCCCCTGCTCCGCAACCGAACCGGCCGATTACGAAATGCGCGCGTTTATGGTGGAATGCGGCGCCTTGATTGAAGATCCGGTGACCGGCAGCGCCAATGCCTGCCTGGCGCGCTTATTGAAGGCCAATCGCTTTCCCGACGGCGGCCGAACCGCACAGGGCTACCAGGTGCGCCAAGGCACCCAACTGAATCGAGATGGCCGCGTGAGCGTGCGCTTTATTGACGGCGAACCCTGGATCGGCGGGCAGTGCCGCACCCTGATTAACGGGACATTGGGTATTTAGTTTGTCGGCGATCGGCGCCAGCGGCAGGTGCGCGTCGATGTCGCTCTGCGGGCTGCGCTCGCCCAGCAGGTTATCCGCCAGATCGTACACTAGCCGCGCGCCCGGTTTTCCCTGATTGGGTTCGCGGTGTTGCAGCAAGCGGCCTTTGATGCAACTAACAATCTAATGTTTTTACTCTTCCTCTTTTTTATTTTTAAAGAGCCGAATATCTCCTTTTCAAGCCTCTACCTTACATCTCATATTCAATGTTGCTCAAATTTGTTGTAAAACTCTAACAATCTTTACCACCATTAACTATCTTATTAATTTCAGGTCTCCACACCTCCCACTATTTTTCTCCAAATTCACAGAATAGTTTTCAATTGAATGTTCGGGGTAGCACGTCGGCCTGGTTCTACCTGTCTGGCTCATAGGTGGTTTTCAGTGAAATAAACATCGAACTTTTAATTAACTTTCAAGGAACGATGTTTATTTAAACTGTTTTATAAAGTTCTTCGACGTCTATCCCAACAACACTTCACCTACCAGAAATACCAAAATCGGCATAACCTTCAGAACTAATTGCAAGGCACCACTTTTTATTTCTTTCAAAGAAATAATGATGCTGAGGTATATTTTTTAAGGCAAAATCAAGAAATTCATGAATTTTATCAGAGTTCATCTTAACTGAGAAATCCAGAGAGGAATCATTGATGTAGTAAATCTCATCGCTCATGGAAATTTCTCTATTTACTGCATTATCCTCTAAAAAAGAAGACACCTGAGATAACCATGACTGATAGTCTCCATGTAACTTAATAAACTTATGTTCCTTTGTTTTAGACCAGCTTATCTTAGAGCCAGTCCATTCGAAAGAATCTGATAACTCATCGGCAATCGATTCCCAATCATCTACGATATTAAAAAAAATAGATTTCTCACCTATTTTATTTCTAATTTCTTCATCAAGTGTCATTACATTCCTCTCCACGGTTTCGACGGGAAATCAAATAGTTCCTGAAGCTTAGTTACTGTAGATTCTTTTGCATCAAATAAGAAGTGCTCTCCCTTATCCTTCCCACTAAAGACATTGATATGAGCACCACTTCTCTCATCATATTCAATCCTAAACCCTGTTTTACCATCAAGGGTGGTCATTCCAACAGGTTGTCCTCTGGTTGCGCCAAATTTCCCTGTATTGACTTTTTCCGCTTTGAAACCACGTTCCTCAAGCCATTTGAGTGCTTTATTCCTAGCTTGTTCATAAGAATCTTTCGGCTCTTTTTCTGTTTTACAAGGCTTACTACTCAACCCCAGCGGATCCACCCACATCAGCGGGTTCGGCGCATACTGATACAGGTTCAACCCGCCGCGCAACCCTATCGGATCCTGCGTGGTGAAACGCCCCAGCTCGGGTTCGTAGTAGCGGAACAGGTTGTAGTGCAGGCCGCTTTCGTCGTCCTGATATTGCCCGGCGTAGCGCAGCGGCTGCTGGTATTGCGCACCCTGCCGCTGCGCCGCGCCGGCCACCGTCTGGCCCTGCAGCTTGCCGAAGGTGTCGTATTGCCCGGCCCAGCACAGGTTGCCCGCCGCGTCGGTCACTTCCAGCGGTGCGCTGTTCAGATCGGTGTGATACCAGTAAATATCCGCCGAGCGGCTGTCGCCCGCCTGCTCCAGCGCCGCCAGCGGGCTCCACGGGCTGGCCGGATCGTAGCTCCAGCTGCGGCGGCTGCCGTCGTCGCGCTGCTCCTGCAGCAACCGGTAGCCCTGCCACAGGAAACGGGTCGTCTGTTCGGTTTTGCCCTTGTAGCGCACCGCCTTGCGGCTGCGGCGGCCCAGTGCGTCGTAATGGTACTGTGCTTCGAACTCGCCCTGCGGGCCGCGGCCGTGCGCCTGCACCAGCCGATTGTCGGCGTCGTAGCGGTAGTGCTGTTCGTACAGGCCGTTGCGCCGGCTGATCAGGTTGCCCCAGGCGTCGTAACGGTAAAACAGTTTTTGCCAGTGCGTCAGCCGGTTATCGGCGATCGGCGCCAACGGCAGGTGCGCGTCGATGTCGCTCTGCGGGCTGCGCTCGCCCAGCAGGTTATCCGCCAGATCGTACACCAGTCGCGCGCCCGGTTTGCCCTGATTAGGTTCGCGGTGTTACAACAGATTGCATGCTCTACAATAAACACTTGGAATATTAATTTTCTATGATTCTTTATTTTTAAAGAGCTGAAGATTATCTATTCACATTTTAATTTTTCATATCAATTAGATGTTACCTGAAAGCAGACCATTATAAAAAAGTTACTCATTAGCTACCGACAGACAACACTTAGCCCTCCCTTACTTTATTTAATTCATTGCCCCCCATGAAAAACCGAGAAAATTGAGCATACGATTGCGACTAAACAGAGAATCGTAATGGTCTGACATGCCAATCCAACTCTAAAAAAATGCTCTATTTTAATCATTAAAAAAGCGCCACATTAATTCAAAGTCGAGCACCTTTTTAGTACATTTTTTATTTAACCAAAAGTAATAGAATCAATGCTTCGTCACCAAACGAGATAGCCCCCTTATTGACAGCCTCTACCGCCAATAAAAAATTATATCTAATGTCGTCAGACAATGAATGTATTCCATTGATTTTCATCAGCAAATACTCATCCTTATCTAAGTGTATACTAGTCATCCCATCATCAGGAAATCTAAGACTATTTAAACAGTCAACAAAAGCGTTGAAATTATTCCCATAAAAATCTGGAAAACCAAAAATCCTATTCATTTCATCATGAAATTCATCATCCGTATTTATTTCTGAAAAATCAACAACCACCTGTTTAAACTTCATCATTTCCACCCTGAAAGATCTATTTCTATAAAGGAATCATAATGATCATGACTGTAGTAAGCTTTCCCTGTCGCTTTATCAACAACAATACGTCTTGTACCTCGATTACCAACACCAGGGGTCTTAACTGTCCATTCTCTATATGGCCCACTACCTGTATCTAGTCGTTGGCTATTCGGTGATATACGATAACTATTTTCAAATTCAATACCATCCCTTGCATAAGCTGGTCTATTCAATTTGATATTGTCTACTGTTTTATGTAACTCCTTCATTTCTTTAGGGGTCATATCGTGTCCCCATTTATCCTTTATAGCAGCGTGAGCCTGCTTAGGATTTTTAGCAGAATGGCTACATGTCAACCCAAACGGATCCACCCACATCAGCGGGTTCGGCGCATACTGATACAGGTTCAACCCGCCGCGCAGCCCTATCGGATCCTGCGTGGTGAAACGCCCCACCTCGGGTTCGTAGTAGCGGAACAGGTTGTAGTGCAGGCCGCTTTCGTCGTCCTGATATTGCCCGGCGTAGCGCAGCGGCTGCTGATATTGCGCGCCCTGCCGCTTCGCCGCGCCGGCCACCGTCTGGCCCTGCAGCTTGCCGAAGGTGTCGTATTGCCCGGACCAGCACAGGTTGCCCGCGGCGTCGGTCACTTCCAGCGGCGCGCTGTTCAGATCGGTGTGATACCAGTAAATATCCGCCGAGCGGCTGTCGCCCGCCTGTTCCAGCGCCGCCAGCGGGCTCCACGGGCTGGCCGGATCGTAGCTCCAGCTGCGGCGGCTGCCGTCGTCGCGCTGCTCCTGCAGCAACCGGTAACCCTGCCACAGGAAACGGGTCGTCTGTTCGGTTTTGCCCTTGTAGCGCACCGCCTTGCGGCTGCGGCGGCCCAGTGCGTCGTAATGGTACTGCGCCTCGAACTCGCCCTGCGGGCCGCGGCCGTGCGCCTGCACCAGCCGGTTGTCGGCGTCGTAGCGGTAGTGCTGTTCGTACAGGCCGTTGCGCCGGCTGATCAGGTTGCCCCAGGCGTCGTAACGGTAAAACAGTTTTTGCCAGTGCGTCAGCCGGTTATCGGCGATCGGCGCCAACGGCAGGTGCGCGTCGATGTCGCTCTGCGGGCTGCGCTCGCCCAGCAGGTTATCCGCCAGATCGTACACCAGCCGCGCGCCCGGTTTGCCCTGATTGGGTTCACGGTGTTGCAGCAGGCGGCCTTTGATGCAACTAACAATCTAATGTTTTTACTCTTCCTTTTTTATTTTTAAAGAACCTAATATCTCCTTTTCAAGCCTCTACCTTACATCTCATATTCAATGTTGCTCAAATTTGTTGTAAAACTCTAACAATCTTTATCACCATTGACTATCTTATTAACTTCAGGTCGCCACACCTCCCACCATTTTTTCTCCAAATTCACAGAATAGTTTTCAATTGAATAATAGTCATCTTTATCATTGTGGGATGTGAAACACTGATCAACACCATTAACAACCCATGACAGCAAATTTAAAACATCTTCATCTCGATTGTTTTCCTTAACAAACAACTCTGACTTCTCTATTAAATCAATTAGTAACCGCTCATCAAAAAAAGCATCCTCAAATAGAGAGTAACAAAATGTACCTTCAATCAAATCATCTTTGTTTTTTAAAATATCATATTTTAAATTATCATCCACTTTAACACCCCGGACCTTTTCTTTTTGCAGCTTCAATTGACTTTTTCTCATTATAAGAACCATCCAAATTAAACACTCCTTTGGATTTATCCAACGATGAGAAGGTTTCATAGTGATCTTTATGGAGATTATCCAAATAGAAGTAATCACCTTTTTTAAAGGTCACATCCCCAACTTTAACTTTACTAGTTATCTTATAAATCTCAGCACCTTGGAACTTTTTCCCGGTTGTCGTAGCAGCATCACCTACGATCTGAAGGAAGCTCAGCCCAAATGGATCTATCCAAGTTAAAGGATTTGGCCCATAAGCATATAAATTCAGCCCGCCTTCCAGCCCTATCGGATCCTGCGTGGTGAAACGCCCCACCTCGGGTTCGTAGTAGCGGAACAGGTTGTAGTGCAGGCCGCTTTCGTCGTCCTGATATTGCCCGGCGTAGCGCAGCGGCTGCTGATACTGCGCGCCCTGCCGCTTCGCCGCGCCGGCCACCGTCTGGCCCTGCAGCTTGCCGAAGGTGTCGTATTGCCCGGACCAGCACAGGTTGCCCGCGGCGTCGGTCACTTCCAGCGGCGCGCTGTTCAGATCGGTGTGATACCAGTAAATATCTGCCGAGCGGCTGTCGCCCGCCTGCTCCAGCGCCGCCAGCGGGCTCCACGGGCTGGCCGGATCGTAGCTCCAGCTGCGGCGGCTGCCGTCGTCGCGCTGCTCCTGCAGCAACCGGTAGCCCTGCCACAGGAAGCATGTAAATAACTAAAGTCGCCCTGTCAATTAAGAATCAACTTAATATTCTAACGAGGATATATAACAACCTTTCCCTTATCGTTATTAAAATAAATTTCACTAATCTTACCATCATCATAAACACATGATAAAACAACATATAGTAAAGGAGAGTAATTACTTACCGTCAATATACTATCGATTTTCCCATCTTTATAAAAGTAATGATAACCAGATACATTACCATCATCATTTGCAAAAAAAGCTCTAGATGGCTGCCCTTGAGAATTTAAAAAAACTCTACTTATAGCTAAATAGTTGCCCTTTACATCCTGTCTTATTTCAAGAACCTCATCAACATCTCTAATGACATAAGATGTATCCGCTACAACTCCTTTTGAGTTATAGCTTTCAATTTTATTTATAAGGCCATCATTTGAAAAATAGCAATATGTATTACTTTTGTTTTTAGGCTCTTTACTCAACATTTCTCCGGTTTTAAAGCCGGTTAATTCATTGTAAAATGGAATAATACTAAAGGCGTTAGTTTTAGACCACGATATAACATTTGACTCCGCGTGGTCAATCGAAGCTATTTTTCTAGCTAATAGCTCTTCATTCGAAAAAAGAGACTGCACTTCATCTAAATTAGCCCTGATACCATCAGCTACTTCTTTCATTTTATCACCATTATAAAGTGGGGATTCTACCATTTGCAAGAGGAAATACCTTACCGCCCTCAAGCTCACTTTTTATTTGCTTAAGGGAAGATAAGAACTCTTTATCCGTCTGACTGTTAATAAGCTTATCATAAACATATTGCTTATATGCATTGCCATGTATCCCATTACCTTTGTGGGCAGTTGTCAAAGTACCTTCTATACGATCTGCCCTGGTATTAGGAAGCCAAACTCCATTTTTTGAATTATTAATATCAATATCGAGATCATCCATTCGTTTTCTTAATGCAACCATTCGGGCATCCGAAGAGTTGGACATTATAATATGGTGCGCATCATATTTTCCTCCACCCATAGGCTGTGGCCCCAGATTTCGGGCAAGCTTAGCTGCATCAGTCGAGCAACTCATCAACCCCAGCGGATCCACCCACATCAGCGGGTTCGGCGCATACTGATACAGGTTCAACCCGCCGCGCAACCCTATCGGATCCTGCGTGGTGAAACGCCCTACCTCGGGCTCGTAGTAGCGGAACAGGTTGTAGTGCAGGCCGCTTTCGTCGTCCTGATATTGCCCGGCGTAGCGCAGCGGCTGCTGATATTGCGCGCCCTGCCGCTTCGCCGCGCCGGCCACCGTCTGGCCCTGCAGCTTGCCGAAGGTGTCGTATTGCCCGGACCAGCACAGGTTGCCCGCCGCGTCGGTCACCTCCAGCGGTGCGCTGTTCAGATCGGTGTGATACCAGTAAATATCTGCCGAGCGGCTGTCGCCCGCCTGCTCCAGCGCCGCCAGCGGGCTCCACGGGCTGGCCGGATCGTAGCTCCAGCTGCGGCGGCTGCCGTCATCGCGCTGCTCCTGCAGCAACCGGTAGCCCTGCCACAGGAAACGGGTCGTCTGTTCGGTTTTGCCCTTGTAGCGCACCGCCTTGCGGCTGCGGCGGCCCAGCGCATCGTAATGGTACTGCGCCTCGAACTCGCCCTGCGGGCCGCGGCCGTGCGCCTGCACCAGCCGATTGTCGGCGTCGTAGCGGTAGTGCTGTTCGTACAGGCCGTTGCGCCGGCTGATCAGGTTGCCCCAGGCGTCGTAACGGTAAAACAGTTTTTGCCAGTGCGTCAGCCGGTTATCGGCGATCGGCGCCAGCGGCAGGTGCGCGTCGATGTCGCTCTGCGGGCTGCGCTCGCCCAGCAGGTTATCCGCCAGATCGTACACCAGCCGCGCGCCCGGTTTGCCCTGATTAGGTTCGCGGTGTTGCAGCAGGCGGCCTTCGGCGTCGTAACCGTAGTGCACTTCGCCGCGCAGCGCGTCGCTAACTCCGGCCAGCTCGCCGCGGCCGGTATAGCGATAAGCGCGCCACAGCACGCCGTCTTCCGGCCGGGTCAGTTTGTCGTGGCCGAAGGCGCTGCTCTGCCAGCTGCGGCGGCCCATGGCGTCGTAACGCCGCTGCTGCTGCAGCGCGCCCTGGCTGCGGCCGGTTTCCCGGTGCAGGCGATCGCGGGTGAATTCGCTCACCACCTGCTGGTTGAATTTAATGGCGCTGGCGTGGCCGGAGCCGTAATACAGCCACTGCAGGCGATCGCCCTGCGGCAGCGTCAGCGCCTGCAGGTTGGCCAACGCATCCCACTGGTATTGCAGCTCGCCATTCACGCCCTGCTCGCCGAGCAGCCGCCCGGCGGCGTCATAGCGCATCTGCACGCTGTCCGGCTCGATGCCCAGCGCCGCACCGCTCGCCGTCGGCAGGCGGTTCAGCTCGCGCAGCCGCCCCATGGCGTCGAAGCGGTAATGCCATTCAGCGCTGGCGTTGCTGCGCCAGACCAGCTGCCCGGCCTCGTCGAAGCGGAAGCGCTGTTCGCGCTGCGTCAGCTCACCCGCGCTGCCCGGCAGGCCGACCTCGCGGTGCTCCTCCAGCAGCCCGGCCGCGCCGTAGCGATAATAGTGGCGGGTGTCGTCCGGGCGCTCTTCGGCCAGCACGCGGCCCACCGCATCGTAGCTGAAGCGGTATTCGCCGCCGTTGCCGTTCTCCAGCCGCGTCAGCCAGCCCTGCGGGCTGTAGTGATAGCGCCGGGTGCGGTTAATGCGGTCGGTGATGCTGACCGGCAGCCCCAGGGCGTTGTACTGCCAGCGGGTCAGGCTGCCCAGCGCGTCCTGATGTTCGGCCAGCTGGCCGTGCGCATTCCAGTTAAAGCGCTCTTCGCCGCCGTCCGGGTGGATCAGGGTGTGCAGGCGCCCGCCGTTATCCCACCGGTAGCGCGTCTGGTGGCCTTCGGCATCGGTCTGCGCCGTCAGTTGCCCCAGCGCATCGTAGGTATAAGCCGTCACGCTGCCGGAACAGTCGGTGTAGCGCGTCAGCTGGCCGCGGGCGTCCCACTCCAGCTTCACTTCCCCGCCCAGCGCGTCGATCACGCCGGCCGGCAGGCTCTCTTCGTCATCCGGATAGCGGTACAGCGTGGCGTGGCCCAGGGCATCGACATAGCGCGTCGGGCGCCCCAGCGTGTCCCAGTGCTGCGCTTCGCTGCTGCCGTCCGGGTACGCGACGGCGAACAGTCGGCCGCTGTTGCGCGAATATTGATAGCGCGTCACGCGGCCGAGCGGATCGGTCTCCGACAGCAGGCGGCCGTAAGGATCCCATTCGCTCTGGCGCTGCGCGCCGCCGGGCAGCAGCACGCTGCACAGCTCGCCGCGTTGGTAGATAAAGCCGTAGCGGCGCTGGTCGAAATCGGTGTACTGCGCCACGTTGTCGTCGTCATCCAGCCGCCACTCCGCCCGCTTGCCGTCGCCGCGCACCGCGCTGCGGCGCCCGCCGGCGAAGTCATAGCCGAACTCCAGCGATTCTCCGGCACTGTTGCGGTAGGCCGTCACGCGCGGCACGCCGTCGATCTCTTGCCATTGGTATTCGTTCAGCAGCCCGGCGGCGTCCTGGTGGCTGATCATCAGGCCGTCGCGCCAGCCGAAGCGGCGCGTTACCTCACCGGCGCGGTTGCTCACCGTCGTCAGTTGGCCCTGCTCATCGTAGCCGTAGCGCGCCAGCGTCCGTTCGCCTTCGGCGGTTTGCAGCGCCACTTCGCGCAGGCGGCCCTGCGCATAGCGGCACATCAGGCGCTGCCCGGCGCTGTCCACCAGTTCGCTCAGCAACCCTTCGTCGTCGTAAAACAGCGAGGTGGCGTTGCCGATGGCGTCGGTGATCATGCTGAGCCGACTCGGCTGGTCGCCCGCCAGCGGCGGGTAGTGGAAAATCTGTTCGCCGACGTCAAACAGCTGCCAGCTGCCGTCGTCGTTGTGCATCAGCCAGCATTTTTCGGCTTCGCAGTAGGTTTTGTGGCCGCGCGGTACCTGCGGGAAAGCGACGAAGTCTCCGGAAGGCGCGCGCCACACCAGGCCGTCCTGATACGGCTGCAGGCTGCTCTCCCAGAACAGGTTCCAGCCGCGGCCCAGTACGCCGTCGCCGGGGTTGCCGCTGCGCCAATAGCGCTGCCAGGCGACCGGCAGGCGCGAAGGCAGCACGAAATCAAGATCGTCTTCGCCGTCGAGGAATTTCTGGCCGCTGACGATATCCACCGGCCGGGCGATAATGCCGACGGCGGCGGTGGCGGTCATCAGGGTGCCGGCGCGGCAGGCGATGCGCGCCAGCTTGTTGATGCCGGGCAGCTTGCCCAGCAGTTTGCCCAGCGCCCCCAGCTTGCCGGCGGCGCCGCCCACGCCGCCCACCAGGCCGGCGAACAGCAGCGTCAGGTCAGAGACCTTGTACAGCCAATCCGGCACTTCAGGCTTGATCGGCAAGGTGGTGACGGTGCCGCCGCCGATAAACACGTTGGGCGAGCCTTCCATCACCTGCGCGTCGCAGTTGGTTTTGTCCCCCACGCGTGAGGCGGGTTGGCCGTTGATGCTGACCTTGTCGGAGCCCTGCGCCATCTGCATGCTCGGGCCGTCGTCGCTGCAGGCCACCTGGCTATTGGTGGCGAGCGCGGCGGGTTTGCCGTTGATGAAGACGTTGGGGGAGCCGGTGACGATATTGCCTTTGGGGGTCAGGCTACCGGCACCGGCGTCGGCAATGCCGTCGCGCGCCGCGGTGGCCGCCTCCCCGGTGAGATACCCCACCGCCAGGCTGGCGCCGATCAGCAGCACGCCAACGCCGATACAGGAAGCTGCCAGGCCGGCGACGAACAGCGCACCCGCCGCCACCGCGCCTGCGGCGGCGATCAGGCCGCCGACAAGGGTGCCGGCAATCATGCCGGCCAGGGCATGGGAGTGCCCGATGGTATCGCCGACGCGGGCCGCTTCGGTCATCGTAAGGTCCTTTTACGTGAAGAGTTCATCGTTATGCCGCCCGGTAGCTGTTCAGCACCTGCTGCAGCAGGGCGTCGTCTTGCGGCGTCAGCTTGCGCGCCATCGCCAGGGTGAACACCAGCACCCGGCCTTCCGCCAGCGCGAACACCGCCTGGTTTTGCCAGATGCGCTTGCCGTCGCGCAGGTAGCTGGCGCGCACCCATTCACCGGCGGTTAATCCATCGCCCAGCGTCGCCGGCTCGCGGCTTTTGAACGCCCAGCCTTTCAGCCCCTGCGCCAGCGCATCGAGCTGGCGGGTGACGTAGCCTTCCAGGTTCTCCGCCGGCTGCAGCGCATCGCGGGAAATATTGATTGAGGGGGAAACATCATCGCCGGCCAACAGCACGTTGACGGTGCGATCGGCATAGCCTTCCGGCAAAGCGACGCTGCCTTCGCTGAAAGCGCAGCGGGATAAAGCGGACATGCGAGGATCCTTTTGCATAAATAATGCTTAAGCATCGCATAACTTAGCCTTGAAATAAAACCATCAGGCACCGCCAATGTTGCGCGGCGTGACCGCGTTCACTGTGTACAAGGCCGTGGCCGGAACCTTGCCCGAGATCGGGCCGTAACATTACAGAATTATCTGAAACCATCGGCGCGCCGACGCCCTGATTATGGCTATACTCGGCTATCGCCCTTTTCAGGAGATCAGGATGCTGAGATTCACCCGTAGCGCGCTGCTGTGCGCCACGCTGGCCGCGTTCACCGCCGCCGCCGAAACGCCGAAGTTCGGCCCGGAGCTGCAGGGTTTTCACTACCCTTACCCGTTACAGCAGTTCAGCTTCACCTCGCAGGGGCAGCCGTTAAAAATGGCCTATATGGACGTGCCGCCGGAAGGCACCGCCAATGGCCGCACCGCGCTGTTGCTGCACGGTAAAAACTTCTGCGCCGCCACCTGGCAGGACACCATCAAGGCACTGAGCAAGGCCGGCTACCGCGTCATCGCACCGGATCAAATCGGCTTTTGCTCCTCCACCAAACCGGCGCATTACCAGTACAGCTTCCAGCAGCTGGCGCAAAACACCCACGGCCTGTTGCAGAACCTGAAAATCAGCCGGACCATCGTCATCGGGCACTCCACCGGCGGCATGCTGGCCACGCGCTACAGCCTGATGTATCCGCAGGCAGTGGAGCAACTGGTCATGGTCAACCCGATCGGCCTCGAGGACTGGAAGGCCAAAGGCGTGCCGTGGCGCAGCGTCGATCAATGGTTCAAGTGCGAGCTGAACACCACCGCCGAGGGCATCCGCAACTATGAGCAGCGCACCTACTACGGCGGCCGCTGGAAGCCGGAGTACGATCGCTGGGTGGATATGCTGGCCGGGCTGAACAACGGGCCGGGCCATCGCCTGGTGGCGTGGAACTCGGCGCTGATCTACGACATGATCTTCACCCAGCCGGTGTATTACGAGTTCAAGGATCTGCAAACCCCCACCACGCTGATGATCGGCACCGCCGACACCACCGCCATCGGCAGCGATATCGCCCCGCCGGCGGTCAAGGCCAAAATCGGGCATTACGCGGAGCTGGGCAAACAGGCGGCGAAGCTGATCCCGCACGCCACGCTGATCGAGTTCGCCGGGCTGGGCCATGCGCCGCAAATGGAGGAGCCGGCGCGTTTCCATCAGGCACTGCTCAAGGCGCTGCAGCCCTGAGCGGCCGGTTGGCGCAGCCGCCGCGCGGCGGCTAAACTTTCAGCTGGCACTCAACGGCAGGAGACAGCCATGCGACAGATTATTGCCAGCGCCTTCGTCAGCCTCGACGGCGTGATGCAGGCGCCGGGCGGGCAGGACGAAGACCGCAGCGGCGGCTTTCGCTTCGGCGGCTGGACCGCGCCTTACTGGGATGACGCCATTGCGGAAACGATGGGCGATCTTTTCTCGACGCCGTTCGATCTGCTGCTGGGGCGGCGCACCTACGACATTTTCGCCGGCTACTGGCCGCAGATCACCGACGAGGCCGATCCGTTTTCCGCCGACATCGCCCGCGTGTTCAATCAGGCCACCAAGTACGTCGCCACCCACCACGGCGAGACGCTGGCGTGGGAAAACAGCCAGTGGCTGGGGCGGGACATCCTCGCCCGGCTGCGCGAGCTGAAGCGCACCCAAGGGCCGGTGCTGCTGGTGCAGGGCAGCAGCACGCTGATGCAACAGCTGCTGGCCAACGATCTGGTGGACGAACTGCGCCTGCTCACCTACCCGGTGGTGCTTGGCGGCGGCAAGCGGCTGTTCGATGACAACGCGGCGCCGGCGGCCTTCACGCTGGCCCACTCGGTGGTCTCGCCCGGCGGCGTGATCGTGGCCCACTACCGCCGCGCCGGCGCGGTGACGACCGGCTCCTTCGTGGCGGAAAGCGCGGCGGCGGCCCAGCCGTAAAAAAAGGGCCGTTCGGCCCTTTTCTCTTTCCCCTTCATTGCCCTCAGGCAAACAAGATATCGCTCTGCTCCACCTGCCCGACCACGTGGATCTTGAAGTCGGCGGCATAGCTGTTGCTCTGGGTGTTCATCAGCAGATCGGTGGTGCCGTTGAAGGCGTCGAAGTTGAGCTGGATCTCGCCCTTCTGGCCGCTGAAGGCGCTGCCGCTGTCGATAAAGCGCAGCTCGCTCAGGCTGTTGTTGAAACGCAGGCCGGAGAGATCGATCTTGTCGATGCCGTGCTCGAAGTCTTCAATCACGTCGAACGCCGCCACCGTGGACTCTTTGGCATTGAGATAGACGAAATAGTCGGTGAAGTTGTTGGCATCTTTGCCGCCCCACAGATGATCCGCCCCCAGGCCGCCGTACAGGATGTCGGAACCGGCGTTGCCCGCCAGCAGGTTGTCCTGATCGTTGCCGATGATCACATCACGCCCGCTGCCGCCGATGGCGTTCTCGATGATCGCCCCGCGCGCGATGGCGACGTTCTGCGTGCCGCCGCCGACGCTGGAGAACGCCCCGTCGTTCAGGTTGATCATCTGCTGCTGGCTGTAGCCGGAGAAATCCAGCGTGTCGTTGCCGCCGGCGTCCCACACCGCGAAGTTGACCGGTTTGCCGTTGTCCGCCGTGGCGGTCAGGAAATCGCGCCCGGTGTTGGAGTTGAAGCCGTACACCGTGTCGCCGGTGCGGGTGCTCATATTGGCGCCGTACAATTTTTGGATCGCGGCGATGTCATCCACCATCGGGCCATAACCATACATCCCTTTGGTGTCGGCGCCGGTATAACCGGCGTTGAAATAGCTCATGATCGAGTATTGCAACGAATCCTGATAGTAAGCGGCATCGTTCTGATAGCTCGGGTTGCCCAACGACGCGTCATAAGATCCCGGGTGCGCCAGCCCCAGGGCATGCCCCAGCTCGTGGGTGAAGGTCTGGCTGCTGAAGTCGCCGCTAACCGGCGCCTGATGGGTGGCGAAGTTTTTGTTGAACCACACCGTGCCGGCAAAGGCGTTATCGCTACCCGGTTTGGAACTCGGCGGGTAATAGGCGTACGCGTTGATGGCATTCGGGCCGCTGCCCTCAGCGGCGCTGCCGTCGGCGCGCTGGGTGAAATACGCGAAGGTGATGTCCGCGCGGTGGTTGATATCGGTGGATGCCGTTTCGGTAAAGGTCACGTTCGCCACGTCGGCCCACGCCTGCATCGATTTCAGCGCCTGTGCCTGCGCCGCCTGAGTCAGCGGTTGCAGCCCTTTGTCACCGTCACCGGTCTGGCCGATGCGGTTCAGTGCGCTCTGCGTCAGGAAGGAATAGGTCAGCGCCACCGGCTGGTGATACACCTGATCGCCGTTGTGCGTCAGGCCCGGCCGCGTCAGCTGATCGGCGGCGCGATCGAAGCTGAAGTTATCGCGGATTTTACCCAGGTTGTTGATGGCTGCTCCGCCGCGCTGGTTGCTGTACAGGTTGGCGTTGTCCAGCGTAAACAGCGCGCCGTAGCCCAATCCGTCATAGCGGCTGCCGGGCTGGTGATAGTAAAACTGATAGTTATGATAGTTGGGGGATGTGGCGGACAGGCTGGTGAACTCATCATCATCTTGCAAAATGTCGTTGTGGCGACTGCTCATTGCATTCTCCTTTTACACAGTAGGAACCCACTCGCTTTGTAAGACTATTCATCAGTCGTTCTAATCTAAGCCAAGGCTTAGGAATGACCAGTATAGTGACTCACCCCGGCGACGCGAGCCGGCGGCGCCGCGCATCATCACGCCGGGCGTTAAGACGGAAATAATCATAACGAGTTGTATTAGCGGAGTATTAATGAGAAAGATAAGCGTATCGGCGGGCTAATGACTCGTCTTTTTGGACATGTTATCGCCGGTTAGATCAGAATAATCGAGGATTAAAAAACCTAATCCTTGCCTCATCATCCCGCAGGGAACATGCTAAGGTGTGAATGGACAGCCGAAAGGAGTGACCCGATGCCAACCCATTTCCTTATGCGCGCCTTGCGCCGCGCCAGCCTGACAGGAGTCGTTATGAGCGTATTGTGCAGCAGTGCCCTGGGCAGTTCACTGCCGTTGCTGGAACCCGCCGCGCTGAAGGGCGAGTGGCAGCTCGCCGCCATCGGCGACGGTAAAGCCGTCTGCGAGGTGCAGCTGAGCGACGAAGCGGTAGCCAACACCAACGCCTTCCGCTTCAGCGCCTCCGCCCAGTGCCTGCAGCCGCTGGCGCTGCAAACGTTGCCGGTCGCCTGGCGGCCGACGCCGGACGGCATGACGCTGACCGACGCCGAAGGCAGCATGGTGGCGTTTCTGGCCCTGACCGCGCCAAAGCGCTATGAGCTGATCGATCGCAACGGCCCTTCACGCTTTATGCTGATCCCGCGCTAATCCCTCAGGCGAACAGCAAGCCGAGCAGCGCGCCGCCCGCCAGCACCCACAGCGGATGGAGGCGCTTGCTCATGCTCAATCCCGTCGCCAGCGCCACGATCGCCGCCAGCCGCCAGCTGGGCGCGGAAGCCTCGGCGATCAAGATGCCGCTGGCCGCCACCAGCCCCACGGTCAGCGGCACCAGCCCGGCCTGCACGATGCGGCGCCACGGGCGATCCTTAAAGCGCCGCCAGGCGCCCATCACCAGCAGCGTGACGATGGAAGACGGCCCGAACTTGGCGACCGAAGACACCAACAGCCCCGCCCAGCCGGCCACGTGCCAACCGACCAGCGGCACGATCATCATGTTCGGCCCCGGCGCGGCCTGCGCCATGGCGAACAGCGCGCTGAACTCCTGGGCGCTCATCCATTGATGCACCTCCACCACCTGCCGCTGCATTTCCGGCAAAATGGTCATCCCGCCGCCAAACGCCAGCAAAGAGAGCTCGGTGAAGATCAGCGCCAGCGCTATCAAAACCCCGCTCATGACGGCCACCGCCACATCAGCAGAATGCTCAGCGGCGCCAGTACCAACATGGTCGGCAACAGCGGCAGGCGCAGCCAGGCGATGGCGATCAAGGCCAGCGCGACGATCGCCAACGCCGGCCATTTACCGCGCAGCGGCAGCAGCATCTTGATCCCGGTCGACAGCAGCAGCCCGGCGGCGGCGGCGGCCAGCCCGGCGAACACATGCTGCACATGCGGATCGTTTTGGAAGCGGGCGTAGACCACGCCCAGTCCCACCACGATCGCCGTCGGCGCGCTGATGAGGCCCAGCAAGGCGCACAGCGCGCCGCGCAGCCCGCGAAACTCCATCCCCACCGCCACCGACAGGTTGATCACATTGCCGCCGGGCAGGAACTGGCACAGCCCGAGCAGCTCGGTAAACTGTTCGCCGCTCAGCCAGCGCCGGCGCTCCACCAACATACTGCGCGCCAGCGGCAGCACGCCGCCGAAGCCGATCAGCCCCAGCCACAGAAAGCCCACAAACAGCTCTGCGTTGCCCGGCGCTGCCGCCGGGTGCGGTTTTAACGTATTGATATCTGACATGACATTGCCATTCCATATCGCTTTTTTTGATGTCTGGTATCATGCGCGCCGCCGTGCCATGATGTCTAATGCATTCCGGAACAACTAAAGATACCTTTGAGGTATGGCTATGATCGAACTGCGTCGCCTGCGGGCATTCGTCACCGTGGTGGAAGAAGGCAACATCACCCGCGCCGCCGAGCGGCTGTTTATCCAGCAGCCGCCGCTCACCCGCCTGCTGCAGGGGCTGGAAGATGAACTGGGCGTCACCTTGTTGCAGCGCCTGCCGCGCGGCGTGCGCGTTACCGAAGCAGGCGGCGTGCTGTTCGAAGAAGCCCGCGCCCTGCTGGCGCGCGCCGAACGCCTGCGCGAAGCGGTGCAGCGCGCCGCTCGCGGCGAACAGGGGCACATCGCCATCGGCTTCACCAGCTCCGCCGCGCTGCACCCGTTCGTGCCCAACCTGCTCCGCCGCTACCGCGACATCTTGCCGGGCATCACCACCCAGCTGGAAGAAGCCGGCAGCGGCGAACTGATGGAGGCGTTGCTGGAACAGCGCCTCGACGCCGCCTTCGTGCGCTCGCCGGCCAGCGGCATTCCCGGCCTGAGCGTGGAGCCGGTGCTCAGCGAACCGATGATCGTCGCCCTGCCGCTGGGCCACCGGCTGGCACAAGAAACGCAGCAGCCGCTGCCGCTGGCCGAACTGGCCCACGAGGCGTTTATTCTCTATCGCCGCCCAGCCGGCCAGGGGCTGTACGACGCCATCCTGGCCGCCTGCCACCGCGCCGGCTTCAGCCCGCGCATCGTGCAGGAAGCGCCGCGCCTGCCGGCCACCCTCAGCCTGGTCGGCGCCGGGCTGGGGCTGTCAGTGGTGCCCGGCTCGATGCGGCGGCTGGCCGGCGACGGCATCGTCTACCGCACCCTCGCCGAAGAAGCGCAGCTCAGCGCCCCGCTTTACCTGGCGCTGCGCCGCAGCCCGGCTTCGCCGATCGTTGAGCGCTTTCGCGAACTGGTCGCCGAAGCGGTTCAGGTCTCCGGCTGATCGGTGATGCGCGTCAGGTGGATCATCAAATACAGCAGCTCATCGTTCGACATCTCCATTTGCAGCAGATTCTTCACGTAATCGCGGATCAGTAGCGCGCCGCGATAGGCGTGCGGGTACTCGGCGGTCATCTGGGCAAACAGAAAATCGGCCTTCGAGGCCATCTGCTTGCCGTCAATCATGCGCTGGATAAAGAACTGCATATGCACCAAAAAGCGCGCATAGTTCAGCGAATCGGTGTCGATATTGATGCGAAAGTGATACTTGATGATATTGAAAACATCTTTCAGCATCTTCACCGCCAGCAACGTGTGCTCCATGTTTTGCACTTCGGTCTGGCCATTGACCAGATGAAAGGCGATATTGCCCGCTTCCTCTTCGGGCAGATGGATATTCAGCCGCTGGTTAATGTATGCCAAGGCCTGCAGCCCCACCGCAAACTCTCGCGGGTAGAAGCGCTTCACCTCGAACAGCAGGCGGTTTTGGATGGCAATGCCCTTGTGATGACGCTCAATAGCGAAACTGATGTGATCAGCCAGCGTAAAGAAAATTTGTTCATTAATGTTGCCGTTCAGTTGGCGGTTGGCCTCACTGAGGATCATCTGCACAATTTCGATGTGTTCCGTCGGAGCAGTTTCAATCAGCCGCAGGTAATCGCGCCCCTTTTGCCCCTCCTGCACCACATACACTTTCTCAATGGCGGCCGGGTTGATCTCGTCTCCGGTTTTGCTGTTAAAACCAATTCCCTTACCCATAGCGATAACCTCACGGTTATCGTCGTCCGCGGTTAACACCAGACTGTTGTTGAGAACCTTAATGACTTTCATCGTCTCGGCCGTCACCCTGCTTATTTGCCTAACCGGCCATTGGCGGCGATAAGCCGCCGATACCAGTCAAAACTGCGTTTTTTGATGCGCCGCAGATCCTTAAGATCCCCTTCTCCGCGGTTCACGTAGATAAATCCATAGCGCTTGGCGTAGCCCTGATGCGTACTGACGACGTCAATCGCCGCCCACGGGCAGTAACCGAGCAGCTCGACGCCGTCGTTGATCGCCAGTCGCATCTGTTCGACATGCTGCCGCATAAATTCAATGCGATAGTCGTCGTCGATGGTCTCATCCGCCCGTAATTCATCCGGCGCGCCAATGCCGTTCTCCGTGATGAGTATCGGCAGGTGATAACGTTCGAAGGTTTTGCGCAGCGTTAAGCGCAAGCCAACCGGATCGATCACCCATCCGTAGCGCGTCTTGCCGACAAACGGGTTTTCCGCCGCACGATAAACACCCGGTTCGCCGAGCATGATTTGCTGATCGCCGGCGCGTGCGCTCACGTCTGAACCGTCGCCGCGGCTGGCGGCGATCGTGGCGGTGGAATAGTAATTGATCGCCACGTAATCCGGCCGCGCCGCCAACAGCAGCGCCGCGTCCTCCGGCTCGCGGTCCGGCGCCCAGCCCCGATCCTCGAGGTAACGCCAGGCCAGGGCGTTGTAGCGGCCATGCACCGCCACATCGAGAAAGCTCCAACAGCGCAATGTCTCCCAGTTGTGGGCGGCAATGGCATCCAGCGGATGGCAGGTCTCCTGATACATCGACGTGGTATTGATCGCCGGGCCAATTTTCCCGCCGGGACAGCGCTGATGGCATAATGCCATGACTTTGGCCTGAGCGACCAACATATGATGACTCTGCTGATACAGCGTCCGCTTGTCAGGCAACGCGCCGCCTTTGGGCATGCCGATGGCGCCGGGGTGCAGGATCATGGTGTTCTGTTCATTGATGGTGAGCCAATACTTCACCCGATCGCCGAAGGCGTCGAACAGCACGCCGGCGTAGGCGACAAAAGCATCGATGGTGGCGCGATTGGACCAGCCGCCCTGCTGCTCCAGCACATAAGGCAGATCGAAATGGTACAGCGTCACCACCGGCTCGATGCCGTGCGCCAGCAATTCGTCGATCAATTGCCGGTAAAACGCCAGCCCCGGCGCATTGACTGCGCCGACGCCATCGGGCAATACGCGCGTCCAGGCAACCGAAAACCGGTAGGCCTTTAACCCCAGTTCAGCGAACAGCTTCACATCCTCGCGAAAGCGATGATAGTGATCGCTGGCCACCGTAAAATCCGCCGTGCCTGCGGGATGTTCCAGCATATCGACGATCGACGGGCTTTTGCCGTCTTCATTCCATGCGCCCTCCACCTGATAAGCGGAAGTCGACGCGCCCCAGAGAAACTCGGCGGGAAAATCGTGCAAGCGTTGATAAATCATGCCGGCTCCTTATTGGCCTTCAGCGCCATAATCGTCTCACCGGCATGAACGCCATGCGGCTTAGGTAACGCCTGAACCTGAAACGCTTCGCTGTTGACTACCAAGACCGGCGTCGTCAAATCGAAGCCTAATGCGGCGATCGCGTCGATGTCAAAACGCACCAGCTCGTCGCCGACCTTGACGCGATCGCCGACCTGCAGTTCGGAGTCAAAGTGTTGGCCCCCCAGGTTTACCGTGTCGATGCCGATATGCAACAACAGCTCCGCACCGTTGTCGCCCTTGATGCCTACCGCATGTTTTGACGGCAGGAAAGTCACGATCTCGCCGTCCAGCGGCGCGCGCAGCACACCTTCCGAGGGTATGATCGCCATGCCCTGGCCCAACAAGCCTTGGGAGAAGACGTCATCGTTGACCTGATCCAACGTCACGGCTTTGCCGGTCAGCGGGCTGAAAACCGGCGATACTTCGTCGGCCGCCGCCACCTGAGCCTCTTCGTTCGCCTCCTCGATCGGATCGTCGAAGCCAAGGATCCAGGTCAGGGCAAAGGTCACGACGATGGCAATGGCGCATGTGATCAGCGCATGCACGATATTCATCGGGTTCTCACCGATAAACGCCGGCAAAGCGGCCAGGCCAGGAGAAACGAAGGCATAGCGCACCAACCCGCTCAACCCGGCGTAAATGCCGGCGCAGCCGCCGCCGATCATCGCCGCGATCAACGGCTTGCGCAGTTTCAGCGTTACCCCGTACAGCGAGGGTTCAGTGATCCCCAACAGCGCGGTAAAACCGGCGGAGGACGCCAACTGGCGCAAATTCGTGTTCTTGGTGCGGAATGCCACACACAGCGTCGCCGCGCCTTGCGCAATATTGGATGCCAACATGCCCGGCCCGTTAATCATCTCAAAACCGTTCCTGGTCAATTGGCCGGTGGCGATCGGTGTCATCGCCCAGGCGGTGCCGGTGATCACCAAAAACGGCTGCAGCCCGCCCATCAACATCGGAATCAGCCAGCCGGCCTTGCCATCGACGATCGCCGCCCCGGCGGCCACCATGTCATTGAGGAAAATGCCGAACGGCCCGACCACCACCAACGCCAGCGGCGCGGTGACCAGCAGCACAATCATCGGTTTGGTGAAGAACTTGATCATCGTCGGCGAAACCTTCTCGGCAAACCGCTCGATATAAGACATCAGCCACACGGTAAAAATGATCGGCAACACCGAGCCGGCATAATCCGCCAGCCGCACCGGAATGCCGAGAAAATCAATCGCGGTGCCCGCCGCCAGCATCTGAGCCAGATTAGGGTGCAGCAAGGTGCCGGCAAGAGTCATCGCCAGAATGGGGTTGCACTCGAATTTTATCGCGGCGCCGTAAGCCAACAGCACCGGCAGGAAGAAAAAGGCCGCATCGGCGACGGTATCCAGTAATCGATAGGTCGTGCCGGCGGGATCTATCGCCCCGGCCAGCTTGAGGATCGCCAGCAGCGCCTTGATCATCCCCGCGCCGGTAATGGCCGGGATCACCGGGGTAAAGGTCGTGGAAATCACGCTGATAATCCGCGACACCACGCCGCCTTTCGGCTGCTGCTTTTGAGCGCCCGTTTGCGGCTGGCCAATCTCTTTTTGCAGCACGCGGAACGTTTGCTGCACGTTATTGCCGACCACGATCTGAAACTGGCCGCCGCGCACCACTACGCTGATGACGCCCGGCAGGGCTTCAATCGCCTTCGAATCCACTTTGCTGTCGTCGTTGAATTCCATGCGCAAACGGGTCGCGCAGTGCGTCAGCTTGCTGACGTTGCCTTTACCGCCGACCCGCGCCAGTATTTCTAAGCCAAGTTTTTGATAGTCCATCGTTTTCCCCGATAAAATGCAAAAAAAAGACCAAAATGGAAATGCGCCTCGTCACAAGGAGAAGTGCATTCCTATTTTGGTCTTGCCTGCTTTAGCAGTAACACGCCGCAATAAAAATGGGTGTGCGATCTTTTCGACCGCGCTAAAAGTATCGCCATACTTACGAATACTCGGCAATAGCCACGCGTCAGTGTTGTGAAAGGCGTCACGATTTAGCGTAAATGCACTGCAATGTCGCCACTGCACACTTTTTGCGCCCGCCTATAGCGCAATCGGAGAAAAACGCCCAAAAATAATGTGTTTCATTGACGCTTCATTTATTTAATCGCAGAGAAAGATTAATTCATCGCCATGACTATATAGATTAACAATGAATAATCAAACCCGCTCTCACTTAGTAACAAACGCAAACAAATAAGCGCCTACCCAATAAATTCCAGCCGCTAGGATTTAAGGGTCACAGCCTATTCCCGCCGATGACAAAAATACCTCTCAAGGGTAATTACACCTTCCCTGTCGCCTGCCACTGCAGGCGCACGGTTTTATATTGGAGAAAATGCTATGCTATCGCGTCGTGATATATTGAAAGTCTCCGCCGTCAGCGCGGCCGCCGCCGGCATGATCGGCGGCATCGCTAAAAATGCCGCTGCCGACGACCACCGCAATATCGTGCCTCCCAGCAGCTACCAGCCGCCTGCCGATGCGCAGCATCTCTACAAATACAAATTCACCGACAGCAAAAAACGCAGCCTGCCCAGCGGCTGGGCGCGCGAGGCTACCGTCGAGCAATTTCCGATCTCCGAAGGCGTGGCGGGCGTCGACATGACGCTGGAGCCGGGCGGCGTGCGCGAACTGCACTGGCACGCCATCGCCGCCGAATGGGCATTTATGCTGGAAGGCCATGCGCGCATCACCATCCTCGATCCCGAGGGCAAATGCGAAGTGGCGGATTTCGGCCCCGGCGACGTGTGGTATTTCCCGAAAGGCTACGGCCATTCCATTCAGGCGCTGGCGGACGGCGCGCATTTCATTCTGGCATTCGATAACGGGCACTTCTCCGAATTCGGCACCTTCAGCATCACCGATTGGGTGGCGCATATGCCGAAAGAGGTATTGGAAAAAAGCGTCGACATGCCGGCGGCGGTATTTTCCAAGGCCAAACAGGGTGAGGCCTATATTGTCGGCGGCGCCGTCCCGCCCACCTTGCCATTACCGAAAAACGACGGCGGATTAAATAACGCTCCGTTGACCCACCATTATGAATTAATGAAGCAAAAGCCGTTCTTTGAAAATGACGCCGGGAGCGTGCATTTGGTGTCATCGAAAGAATTTCCCATTTCCACCACCATGACCGGCATCATCGAGATCGTGAAACCCGGCGCGATCCGGGAATTGCACTGGCACCCCAATGCCAACGAATGGCAATACTATATTGCCGGCAAAGGCCGCATGACGGTGTTCAGTTCGCACGGCCACGCGCAGACGGAAGAGTACGCCCCTTCAGACGTCGGCTACGTGCCGCAGGGCTTCGGCCATTACATCGAGAACATCGGCGATGAAGATTTGAAGGTGCTGATCGTGATGGACAACGGCATTTATCAGGATATTTCATTGTCCGACTGGCTGGCGAAAACCCCGGCCTACCTGCTGGCGGATAACTTCAACAATCAGGTTGAGGACTGGCAGGATCGGCCGAAAGACAAGCGAGTCATGTCACGGCGCAGCCGCTGACGCCACGGCGAGGGAGAGACTCCCTCGCCCTCCGGCCTGCGCTTACAGCGTGGCGTTAAAGAACGGCACCAGCTTCTCCAGCGCCTGGGCTACCGGCTCCGGTTTGTCGTAGAGATCGTAATGCGACCAGCCTTCCACCACCACCAGCTCTTTGTGCTGCGATTTGGCGCGGCGCACGATCTCATAGCCGTCGCGCAACGCGCCGAACAGGCCGGGTTTGCTGCCGACAATCACCAACAGCGGCTGGGTCAGCAGCACTTCCGCCAGGTGGAACGCATCCCACCCCACGGCCACTGCGTTATGGGAATACAGCGTCTTGTTTACGCCGTTCGGCTTCTCGCCGCGCGCCGTCCGGTAGTATTCCGTCGCCTCGCGCAGATCGATATCGGCGCCGTCTTTTTGCGCCGCCTCAACGCTTGGGTACAGGCCTACGTCCACGCGCAACGCCGCGCCGCGCGCCTCTGCGGTGCGCTGCCGGGCAATATCCTCCAGAAAAGCCACAGGATCGCCATTGGCCAACACGCCTTCGCGCATTACCCGGCCATAGTTGGCGCCGGTGATGGTCGCCACCGCTTTGATGCGCCGCTCCGTCATCGAAGCGTTGATGGCGTAACCGCCGCCGCCGCAGATGCCGAGCACGCCGATACGCTGATCATCAACGTAATCCAGCGTCACCAGATAATCGGTCACGACGCGAAAATCTTCCACGCGCTGAGCGGGATCTTCAATAAAGCGCGGTTCGCCGCCGCTCTCGCCCTGGAAGCTGGCGTCGAACGCGATGACCACAAAGCCGGCTTTCGCCAGCGCCGCGCCATAGACGTTGCCCGAGGTCTGCTCTTTGCAGCTGCCGATCGGGTGGGCGCTGATGATCGCCGGGTACTTTTTCCGCTCGTCGAAATCCGGCGGGAAATGGATATCCGCCGCGATGTCCCAATACTGACGCTTGATTTTGACCGTTTTCATCATGAGTTCCTCACAGGGTTGCTGGCTCGGGAAACGCGCTCGGCATCGCTTCCGCTGGGATAACGCTTACTTTAGACACCGTATTGTTCTTTGAGAAGCACAGGGAATGGACTACAGTGTTAAGCTGTGGTTTACAATGCGGAGCATATCGATGGATCCTTCCCTGCTTCCCTCACTGGCGTGGTTCGCGCATATCGCGCAGCACCGCAGCTTTACCAAAGCGGCGGCCCAAATGGGCGTTTCCCGCGCCGCGCTGTCGCAAAACCTGAAGGCGCTGGAAAAACAGCTGAACGTCAAGTTGCTCCACCGCACTACCCGCGATATGTCGCTCACGGAGGAAGGACAACGCCTGCTCGAGGCCCTGGCCCCCGCCCTCAGCGCGATCGAACACGCCGTCGGCACGCTGGAAGAGAGCCGCCACGAGCCGGCGGGGCTGCTGCGGATAAACGCCTCGCGCACGGCCGCCAAGCACTTTATCGAACCGCATGTCGGCGAATTTCTGGCGCGCTATCCCAGATTGAAGCTTGAACTGGTGATGGACGACGGCATGGCCAGCATCATTTCCGAAGGCTACGACGCCGGCGTGCGGCTGGGTGAAAGCCTCGCCGAGCATATGGTGGCGATCCCCATCACCCCGCAGGTGGAACTGGTGGCGGTGGCCACGCCGCAGTACCTCAGCCGTAACGGCACGCCCGCCACGCCGGCGGATCTGGTCAACCACAACTGCATCGCTTTTCGCCACGCAACCAGCGGCGCCATTTATCAATGGGAGTTTTCCACTATCGAGCGGCACGCGCGCCATACCTTTTCCGTCGAGCCGCAAGGCAGCATGATCACCAACGACGACGACGGCATGATCCGCGCCGCGTTGCAACATGTCGGCATTATTCAGCACTTTGATTTCGCCGTGAAGGCGCTGGTGGAACGCGGTGAACTGGTGCGGATCCTGCAGCCCTGGTCGCAGCCGTTTCCCGGCTTCTACCTGTATATCCCCTCCCGTGAGTACATGTCTTCCAAGGTCAGGGCGCTGCTGGACTTTCTGGTCGAGAAGCGCGCAGGCTAAGCCGGCCCGCGCGCCTTTTCGCTTTACTGCTTGCGTTGCTCCGCCACCTGTTTGGCGGTGACGTTGCCCTGCTTATCGCCGAAGTGGCCGACCACGAAGTTGGCGACCGCCGCCACTTCCTCGTCGGAATAGGCGCTGCCGAACGCCGGCATCATTTCATGCCGATCGCCGATGCTGATGCTCGTCCCCTTCAGGATGGCCTGCACCACGCTGCGCCCCTGCGGATCGTTCACCGCCGTACTGCCCACCAGCGACGCGTACTCGCTCTGGCGGCCCGGCCCGTTCCACTGGTGGCAGCCGCTGCAATCGTTGGCGAACACCCGCCGCCCGAGCGAACTGTCTTGCTCGCCCGGCAGGATCGGCGTGGAAGCCCCTGCGCCCTTCGGCTGCAGGTTCACCGCCGCCGCGCCGTCGCCGGCGATCGGTTCGATATCGCGCAGGTATTTCACCAGCGCCAGATTGTCTTCCGGCGTCAGGAACTGCAGGCTGTTTTCCACCGCTTCCGCCATCGGGCCGGCGGCGCTGCTGCGCCCCGGCGCATGGCCGGTGGCCAGATATTGCGACAGCTGCTGGTCGCTCCAGCCGCCGATGCCGGTCTGCTTATCCGGCGTGATGTTGGCGGCGAACCAGCCCTGCACCACTTCACCGCTCAGGTGCTTGCTCTGGTTGAGGCCGAACCCCAGATTGCGCGGCGTATGGCACTCGCCGCAGTGGCCCAGCGCCGTCGCCAGATAGGCGCCGCGGTTCCACTGTTCATCCTTGTTGAGGTCCGGCGCAAAGCGCTGCTCATGGAAGAACGCCAGGTTCCAGAATTTCATGCCCCAGCGCTGGTTGAACGGGAACGACAGGTCGTTTTGCGGGTTGGTCTGTTTCACCGGCGGCAGGCTGAACAGATAATCCTTGATCGCCAGCACGTCGTCGCGGTTCAGTTCGGTGTACGAGGTGTACGGCATCGCCGGATACAGGTTGCCCTGCGGGCCGATGCCCTCACGCACCGCGCGCACGAACTGATCGTCGCTCCAGTTGCCGATGCCGGTCTCCTTGTCGGCGGTGATGTTGGTGCCGTAAATGGTGCCGAACGGCAGCTTGAAGGCGAAGCCGCCCGCATACGGCGTGCCGCCCGGCGCGGTGTGGCACGCCACGCAGTCGGCAGCGCGCGCCAGGTACTCGCCGCGCGCCAGTTTATCGGTGATGCCGGCCGGCGCCCCGGCGATCGGCGCCGCAGGCTCCGCGCCGGTGGGCCGTAGCAGCGTGTACAGCGCGTATCCTCCCGCCAACACCACCACGGCGATAATCAGCCATAACAGCCCTTTCAAGGCGTTGCTCATCGCATCTCTCCCTAACCCAACGCCTTGGCGGCCTGGTGGATGGCGGCGCGAATGCGCACATAGGTGGCGCAGCGGCAGACGTTGCCGCCCATCGCCGCGTCGATGTCCGCATCGCTCGGGTTCTTGCTTTGCACCAGCAGCGCGCTGGCGCTCATGATCTGGCCGGACTGGCAGTAGCCACACTGCACCACGTCCAGATCAAGCCAGGCTTCCTGCACCGCCTTGCCTTCCGGCGTGGCGCCCACGGCTTCGATGGTGGTGATTTTTTTGCCGACGGCGGCCGAAACCGGCGTCATGCACGATCGCACCGGCACACCGTCCAGATGCACGGTACAGGCGCCGCACATGGCGATGCCGCAGCCGAACTTGGTGCCGGTCAGGCCGGCTTCGTCACGCAAGAACCACAGCAGCGGCATGTGCGGATCGCCCTCGAAGGTCAGCGGCTGCTCGTTTACGGTTAATTGAATCATCAGGTTCTCTCCTTGTCAGACGCCGGGTTCGCAGTGGGATTATGCAGCGGCAGGCTCAGCGAGGTGCGCGGCCGCCCGAGCAGCGCCAGCGCGTTGCCGACCGCCGGGGCGATGGTCGGCACCCCCAGCTCGCCCACGCCGGTCGGTTTCTCGCTCGAGGGCACGATGATCACCTCGATCTCCGGCATCTCATCGATGCGCAGCGGGCGGAAGTTATTGAAGTTGGACTGTTCGACCACGCCGTCTTTCAGCGTGATATTGCCGTACAGCGCCAGGCTCAGGCCGTAGCCGATACCACCCTCGATCTGCGCGCGGATCACGTCGGGGTTCACCGCCACGCCGCAGTCCACCGCGCACCACACCTTGTGCACTTTCGGGATGCCGCCTTCGCCGATCGACACCTCGGCCACCTGCGCCACATAGGTATCGAACGCCTTGGCGACGCCCACGCCGCGCGCGCGCCCGTCCACCACTTTCGCGCCCTGCCAGTCAGCGGCTTTCGCTACCGCGCGCAGCACGCCCGCCGCGCGCGGCGCATCGCCCATCAGCGCCAGCCGCCCTTCGACCGGATCCTGGTCGGTTTCCTGCAACAGCTGATCGATAAAGCTCTCCACCGCGTGGCCGGTGTGGGTACTGGCGACCGACCGCAGCGAGGTGGTCGGCACCTTGCCGGGCACGATGTGCGCATCGCAGCGGAAGGCTTCGAAGGTGTATGACACCTCGCTGGCGCCCTCGACCATCATCTGATCGAGGCCGTTGACCACCAGCGCATCCATCGCGCTGTGGCGCGTCCAGGAGTGGCCGACCACGGTATCGGTCCAGCCCACCACCTTGCCGCCGCGAATGGCGCCGCGCAGGCGGTGCAGGATCATCGGGCGATACCAGCCGTTGCGGATGTCGTCCTCGCGTGTCCATACCACCTTCACGCCGTGACCAGGGCCGATGCCCTTGGCCGCCGCCGCCATGTCGGCCGCCAGATCCGGCCCCAGCGTCGGGTTGCCTAAATCGATGCGCCGGCCGAAGCTGCCGCCCGCCAGAATGGTTTCAATCTGCACCTTGTCCGGCGGCAACTCGAACAGATCGCACAGCTGCTTGTGATCGAGCGTTTGGATTTGGCAGCCGTAGCGCGCCTTGACGCTCTCGCCGTCCCAGAACAAATAGCCGTCCAGCGGCTCCATCGGCGCGTGCGCGACGTACGGGAAGGTGTATTCGGCCTCGATCACCTTGTCGGCCTTGTCGAACACCTCGTCCGGCTTACCGAGACTCTTCGCCACCACGCCGGTTTTCTGCGCCACCTGGCGGAATTCGGCGTAGATCTCCTCGGTGTTGCGCCGTTCGGCCTGCGCGTCGTCCCACGTCACCTTCAACCGTTCCCGCCCCTGGATCGCCGCCCAGGTGTTTTTGGCGTAAACCGCCACGCCGGTGGCGACCTGCTTCACCGCCACCACGCCCGGTACTGCCAGCGCCCGCTCGGCGTCGAAGGTCGCCACCTTGCCGCCGAAGCGCGGCGGCTTCTTGATGGTGACGGTCAACATGCCCGGCTCGTGGATATCCTGCGAGAACTGCGCGCTGCCGTTGGTTTTCGCCAATGAATCGACGCGGTGCAGGCCGCGCGTTTTGCCGATCAGGGTGAAATTGGCCGGATCCTTCAACGTCAGGCTGGCGGGATCGGGCGGCGGCAGCGTGGCGGCCAGCGCGGCAAATTCGCCGAAGCCCGCTTCGCGCCCGCTGGCGGCATGGCGGATCTTGCCCGCCTGCACGGTAATTTCCTGCGCCGAGGTTTTCCAACTCTGCGCGGCGGCCTGTACCAGCAGCGCGCGCGCCATGGCGCCCATGCGCCGCATTTGCTCATAGGCATTGGCCACCGAGCTGGAACCGCCGGTGCCCTGGAATCCGAAGGTCAGGTTTTTGTAGATATTGGTGTCCACCGGCGCGGCGACGACCCGTACCTGCGCCCAGTCGGCATCGAGCTCTTCGGCGACCAGCGTCGCCATGCCGGTATAGACTCCCTGGCCTACCTCGGTGTGTTTACTGATCACGGTGACGACGCCGTCGGCGCCAATCTGAACGAAGGCGTTGGCGTCAAACGCCGCCGCGCCGGAGGTGGCCGGGGCAGCCGAACGCGCCAGCGCGCCGGTGGACGGCAGATAGGCGCCGATCACCAACGCCCCGGCGCCGACGATAAACCGCCGCCGCGAAAGCGGAACTTGGGATATGCTCATTGCTCATGACTCCAAAAAAGCCGAAGGCGTCACTGCCTTCGGCGAAACAAATCTTGTTATGGGAATGGCTTGTCGCGCCCGTCGGGTGATATAGCGCAACAGAGCAATAATTAGCGTAGCCTATTATTCAGTAGGCTTAATGTTGAAGAGGGATTTTCTATTGGAGAATCGTGCGGTGCGGGCGGGAACCCGCACCGGGGTCAGCTCTGCGTCGTCGCCAGATAGGAGAAAACGCTGAGCAGGCGGATTTGCGCCGCCATGTTGTCGCTGTCGAAGGCCACGGTGAGTGCGTCCTGGCGCTCCACGCCGGGCACCAGGCTGAACAGATCCGCCAGCACCGGTTTGGCCGCCATCAGCGTCAGCCGGTAAGGCGGCATGAAGCGGCGTTCCACCGGCAGTTTCGCGCCCTGGCGCACCTGCTGCATCACCCGCTCGCGGATCTCGGCGCGCGCCCGCTGCGGGCTGAGCGATTCGGCGGCGGTTTGCGAGATAGCGCGCTTCACGCAAACATAGCCAGACTGCGGATAACGTTCAGCAATCCAGCGTTGCAGCTCGTCGTCACCGCTCACCAGCCACAGCGGCACGTTCAATTCGGCCGCCGCCGCTGCATACAGATCGCTTTCGCCCACCGCTTCGCCGTTCAGGCTGACGCGGTAAAAGGCCCGGCCGTTGATGGTGTGCGCCAGCACGCCATGTTCGCCGGCGGCGCTGTGGTAGCCGATAAACATCAGGCCGTCGTAGCGTTGATGCTGCAGCCCTTCCACCATCGACAGCCCGCGCGGCTTGCCTTGCACCAGCCGCGCGCGCCCATCGATGCGATCGGCGCGCAGGTTCTGCATCATGGCGTGGCTGTCGGCCACCGTCACCTCGGTGGCCCCGCCAGCGAAAGCGCCATCGATGGCGGCGTTAACCTCCTGCTCCATCAGCTCGCGCGCCGCCGCATAGTCGGCGTGGGCCGGGTTGCACTGCTCCGGCCGCATCACGCCGGCAATGCCTTCGATATCCGCAGAGATAAAGACTTTCACATCACACTCCCGTTATTTACGTTGCCGCCGCCAGCCGATCGAGCAGCGGGCCCAGCGCTGCGCGCGCATGCTGCTGGAAACCGCTGACGCCCTCGGCGCTCAGCAACGCATCCAGCACCGCGTATTCGGTGGCGTCCGCCGCCGCTGCAAACAGCGGCTCCAGCCGTTCGTCCGGCAGCGTGGCCCCCAGCAACCGGGTGGAAAACGCCAGCGCGATATCGCCGGAGCCGTGCCCCCAATGGCTACCCACCCGCCCCAGGCCCGCACCCGCTCGGCGGGCGATGCGGTTCAGCTGGCGACTGTCCAGCGCCCGATCGCAGGCGATGATGATAATGACCGAGCCGGCGTCCACCTGCGGCGGCGGATCCGCCAACAGCTTACCCAGCGCCGGGCCAACGCGCACGCCGCTCAGCGTCAGCGAGTCGAGGGTGCCGAAGTTGGCCAGCACCAGCACGCCGAGCATGGTGCCTAATCCCGGGCAATAGCGCGAGGCGGTGCCGATGCCGCCCTTCAGGCCGAAGCTACTCATGCCGCGCCCGGCGCCGACGCTGCCGCGCGCAAAGCGGGTGGAATGGTTATCCAGCGCGCTGAAGACGTGCTCCTCGCGCACCGCCATCGCCTGAATATCGTTGAGGTAGCCGTCGTTACACTCCAGCACCAGCGGATTGATGGTGGCGCTGCCGCGGCCGATCTGCGGGTAGCGCAGGCAGCTGCGCCGCACCATGGCGTTGAACAGCGTGCCGACGGCGAAGGTGTTGCTCAGCAGAATAGGCGTCTGCAACTCCCCCAGCTCATTCAATTGCACCAATCCCAGCGGCTTGGCGAAGCCGTTGAGCACCGCGCTGCCGCACGGCAGCGGCTGGTTGAACAGATCGCCCGGCGGCACGATAGCGGTGACGCCGGTCTGGCATTCGCCATCGGTCAGGGTGTGATGCCCGACGCTGACGCCCGGCACGTCGCACAGGCTGTCGGTCGGCCCGGCCGGATAGCGCGCGCCCGGCAGGCGGCGATGGCGCCGCCAATAGCTCAGCAGATTGTCGAGGCTTTGTTGTTCAAACGCCTGGCTGTCTGTCATGGTTCCCTCATCCGCCGTTAGCCCATCAGAAAACCAGAATATCGCGCAATACGCCGCGCCGTAAATTGAAAACCGGAGCGGGCAGAAAAAATAGCCTGGCCCCAGCACCGTTCATTGCCTGCACCACTTTTTTGCCGCCTCTACGGCCAGGGCGACGCCGCTATCGAGTGAAACAACGGGTGTTGAAAGCGTGCAAGCGCTGCGACCTCACGCACGGCAAAGGCAGGGTCATCGCCCACGGCGGGTATAAAGAACGGGAGAGCAAAATCGGCAAAGGCATCCTCTCCGGCATGCAGGAGACCATTTGAGGTGGACCGCAGGCCTGAGCCTTATTGGGGGGTTAGCGGGCAATCGTATAGTATAAAAAATTGAATGATTCAAAACTGGATTATGGCTCATCTGAATAAATAAACCATGACCATAGTAATGATAAAAATAGAACAGAGCAATAAATCACCGGAAAAGTTTCTCAATGAGTCCAAATAGTCATTGCTGTTCTTATTTAGTTTGTTAATGGCATCATTCTCGTTCTCAGCGTCTACTTCAACATGATGCTTTCTGAACCCCTTTTGCTTCATATCTTTAATTATTTCTCGTGTAACCACTTCCTTTCTCAGCACCCTTGATTCATCACTCTTTATAAAAACAACATATTTACTCATCATATCCCCCATAAAAGCACAGAATTTTACTTCTGCGCTAGGATTGCAGCGGTTAATTAGCGTTTGGTTCCGGATTCTCTGGCCTCTCTCGGTCCAGTGCCATTGCCGCCATACCCATTTCCTGTAGAGCTGCCATTCCCCCAGAAACCACTGGCTCCGTAACCGCTGCCACAAGGGCTGTTTTTTGACAAGAATGACTGAAAGTGTATTCTCAATGCTGGAAATAATCATATTAGAATAAAATACAGAATAATATACCTGACCTAATTACACATAAGTGCTATCGATTTAATTAATTGAACGCCAAACAATCTCAACGCCCAAGATTAATAACCCAATAAAGAAAAGGCGACGAAAAATCAGCGGACTGCTGTGACGACGTACGATACCGCCCAGCCACATGCCGGCCAACGCCGGCAACAGCGCCAACAGCGAACCACCGAGCAGCGCGCCGGGCAGCGCTTGATGCCAGGCTAATCCGGCGGCCAGCGCCAGCGTCGAGACGGTGAACGACAGCCCCAGCGCCTGCACCAGATCGTCACGCGCCAGGCCCAATGCGTTCAGATAGGGCACCGCCGGTATGACGAATACGCCGGTGGCGCCGGTCAGCGCACCGGTCACCAGGCCGCACAGCGGCCCCAGCCAAGGCTCCGCCGTGGCGGAAACGCGCCAATCGAAACGGGTGAATCCCAACAGCGCATAGCCGATCAGGCAAACGCCCAGCGCCAGCGGCGCCAGGCGGCCGTCGGTAGCGGTGAGCGCGCCGGCGCTCAGCAACGTGCCCAGCGTGACGCACAGCATCATCGGCCAGAGCCGGCGGCACAGCGGCCCCAGTCGCGGCCCGCACAGCAACTGCCACAGATTGGTGACCAGCGAAGGCAACAGCAGCAGCGCGGCGGCCTGTCCCGGCGGCATCATCAGGCTGAGCAGCCCCATCGACACCGTCGGCAAGCCCAGGCCGATCGCTCCCTTGACCGTGCCGGCCAGCGTAAAAATGCCCGTCAGGGCGATAATCTCGAGTAACGTCAGCGGCATACGTCTATCCTTATGGCAATCAACGGCCCGATTGTGGCCGGCGGCACGGCGCGGCACAATGCGGCAATGGCAGAGCCTGCCTGCGGCAAAAACAGAGGAAGAACGCATGCATTTTGACTTTATCGATCTGCGACTGTTGGCGGCGGTGCTTGAGACCGGCAGCATCACCGCCGGCGCCGAGCGCGTCGCGCTGTCGCTGGCCGCCGCCAGCGCACGCATGCGCGGGCTGGAGCAACAGGCCGGCGTGGCGCTGCTGACGCGCAATCCACGCGGCGTCCAGGCGACGCCCGCCGGTGAGCGCCTGTTGCAACACGCGCGCGTGCTGCTGCAGCAGCGCGACCTGCTGCGCGGTGACATGGCCGAGTTTGCGCCGGGCCAGCGCAGCCAGCTGCGCATCGTCGCCAATACCGTCGCCGCCGACGCCTTTTTGCCGGAGCTGTTGGCGGATTTTCTGGTGCTGCACCCGCACACTGACATCGCACTGGAGGAGCTGCCCAGCCCGGCCATCGCGCAGGCGATCGCCGAACGGGCGGCGGATATCGGCATCGTGGCGGATCACGCCGATCTGCGCGGGCTGGCAAGCTACCCCTTCCGGCAGGATCGTCTGGTGCTGGCGCTGCCGCCGGGGCATGCGCTCAGCGGCCGCCGCCCACTCAGCTTTGCGGATGCCCTGCCTTTTGATTTCATCGGCCTGCCGGAACAGAGCGCGCTGCAACAGCATCTGGAGCAGCTGGCGATACGCAGCGGCGGCCCGATGCGGCTACGGGCGCGCGCCGCTAATTTCGACGCCATCTGCCGCATGGTGCTGCGCGGCGCCGGGCTGGCGGTGGTGCCGGAAGAGAGCGCCCAACGCCATCCGGAGATCCGGCATGGCGCTCTGCCGCTCACGGACGACTGGGCGACCCGGAACCTGTCGATTGTGGTACGTGAACGGGCGCAGCTGCCGCTGCCGGCGCAGCGGCTGGTGGCATTCCTGCGCCAGGGGGGAGACGGTCTTACAGGTGATCGTTGAACCAGGCGATCTGACGCCCGATGATGCCGGCGAAATGCGGGCCGGCGTACATGTCATAGTGCTTCGCATTCTGCTCGACATGCAGCGCCTTCTTCGCGCTGCCTACTGCCTCATACAGCGCGATGCCCTGCTCCGGCGGATTGACGGTATCGCCGCCCGCCACCACCACCAGCGCCGGGCATGTGACTCGCGCCGCATTGTCACGCGGCTGATAGCGCAGCGTTTCGCGCACGGTCAGGAACGGGATCTTGATGTCCATCGCCGGGTAACGCGCCTTGTTCTCCTCGAAGAACGCCTTCGACTCGTCATCGCTCAACACCCGGGTGACGGCGACAAACATCTCTTTGCCGGTGGCCTGCTTCTTCTCCGCCATTTTGTCCAGCGTGGCGATGAACGCCTGTTTTTCGTCGGCGGCCATTTTCCCCGTCACGATGGTTTCCCCGTCGGCGAAAGCCAACTGGCTAACGACGCACTTGATGGCCGGATCGGCCGCGGCAGCGCCGAACACGTGGCAGCCGCCAAACGACGTGCCCCACAGGCCGATGCGCTCGCTGTCGATCTGCGGCTGCGTTTGCACCCACCGGCTCACCGCCAGGATATCCTCAATCTGCAGCGCCGGTACCAGCCGCCCGCGTTCACCCTCGCTGGCGCCGAAGCCGCGATAGTCAAACGTCACCGCCGCAAAACCGGCGTTGACGAAGGCCTCGGCAAAGGCCGGCAGCAACAGCTCCTGAATGCCGCAGAAGCCGTGACACAGAATAATCGCCGGAACCTTGGCCGGGTTATCAGGTAAACGAACTGTTACGGCCAGGCCGCTTTCCATTTTGTGCGTGGTTAATGCCATGTTAACATCCTGTTTTTTATAGGTAAGGTAAAAATCAGGCTCACATTAATCCCCGAATGAACGTCGCCAGTCAATAACCCAATGTAACAATTTACAATGTTAATGATTCCCCGGCTCCGCGCGCAGCCGCGCCACCTGCGCCTCCACGTCGCGCCAGGCCGGTTTGTCGCCGGCATAGCGTTGGCGCAGATAATTCACCAGCGCCGTCACCTGCCGATCGGAAAAACTGTCCTTAAAGCCCGGCATAAACCCCAATTCAGCGGTGGCCGGTTGGGGGATCCCTTGCAGGATCACCTTGATCAGGTTATCGGGGCGATCGCTGAAGATATTGGTGTTATTGGCCAGATCCGGGCTGACGCCGAACAGCTGCGGCCCCCCGGCGGCGGCGCTGTGGCAGGCCTGGCAAGCGCCCTGAAACAGCCGCTCGCCGGCCAGTTGCCCCGCCGCCGGCAATGCGCGGGCCGCCAACTGCACCTGCGGTTCCACATTCAGCGTCGCCTTGGTGCTCAGCGACATCACATAGTTGGCCATCGCCCGCAAATCACTCTCCGGCAACGTCGCCAGTTCACTGACCACCGGCCCCATCGGCCCGGCCGCCACGCCGTGCTCGGCGGAATGCCCGCTGCGGAAGTACTGAAACAGCTGTTCCTCGGTCCAGGGTTTGTCCGCATTGGCCAATTGATTCAGCGCCGGTGTTTCCCATCCGTCCACCATCCCCCCCGCCAGGAAAGCCGCGCCGCCCTTTTCCGCCCCCAGCAGATTGCGCGGCGAATGGCAGGCGGCGCAGTGGCCGAGCCCGTTGACCAGATAAGCGCCGCGGTTCCATTGCGCGCTTTGTTGCGGATCGGGTTGATATTCTCCCTGGCGCAGAAACAGCGCGTTCCAGCCGGCCATCAGCGGCCGCAGGTTAAACGGGAAGCGCATCTGATTGGCCGGATTGCTCTGTCGCACCGCCGGTTGCGACATCAGATAAGCGTACAGCGCCTGCATGTCACCGTCGGTCATCTTGCTGAATGCGGTGTAAGGAAATGCCGGATACAGATGACGGCCGTCGCGGGCGATGCCCTGGCGCATCGCCCGATCGAACGCGGTAAATGACCAGTTGCCGATGCCGGTTGCCACGTCCGGGGTAATGTTGGTGCTGTAGAGCGTGCCGAACGGCGTCGCCATCGCCAGCCCGCCGGCGTTGGTCGCCCCTTCCGACGCGGTATGGCAAACCGCGCAGTCTCCGGCGGCGGCCAACTGGCGGCCGCGCTCCAGGGTGGCGGCCGACCAGGTGCCGGCGCCGGGCGTCGCCACCGGCGCGATCTCCGTCCGCCACGGCAAGGCGCTGCCCGCGATGCCCAGCACCGCGCCGAACAGCCCCGCCGCACCGCCGAACCACCATTTGCCGCGCTTCTTTTTCTTGGGCGGTGCGGCCTGCCGCTCGGCGTCCGGTCCGTTCAGCGCCTCTCGCAGCTTATCCGAGGTGATCGGCAGCTCGCGAAAACGAATGCCGGTGGCGTCGAACACCGCGTTGGCGATGGCCGCCGCGCTGGGCACCGACGCCGACTCCCCGGCGCCCAGCGGCGGATCGTAAGGGCGCGGCATCATCACCACGTCCACCTCCGGCACCTCCGGGAAGGTCAGGATCGGGTAAGCCCCCCATTCTTTGGCGGAGACCGTCGATTCCTCAAAGGTCACGCGCTCTTTCAACACCCGGCTGGTCGATTGCAACACGTTGCCGTGAATTTGGTGGCGCACGCCGTCCGGGTTGACCATCATGCCCGCGTCGTGGCCAACCACGATGCGCGTCACCGCCACTTCGCCGCTGGCTTTGTCGATCGCCACGTCGGCCACCCAGGCGGCCCAGGCCGCGCCAAAGCCGGGAAACTTGCTGTGGATGTAACGGGCGTAGGCAAAGCCGCGCCCGCGCAGCACGCCGTCTTCCGCCGGGGTCTGCATCGGTTCGGTATGCGGCGTCCAGCCGGCGCGCTCTGCGGTGCTGCGCATCAGCTCACTGGCGCGTTCGTCATGGATATAGCGCAACCGGTATTCCAGCGGATCGACGCCGGCGGCGTGGGCCAGCTCATCGATATAAGATTCGTGGGCGAAGGTGTTCGGCAAAGCGGAAACGCCGCGCATCCAGGAGGCGCGCACGATCGGCGCCATGTCCTCGATGCTGACGCGCAGCGCCGGATACTCATAAGGCGGCACCGAGGTACGGTCGCCCATTTCATAGGCTACCGGCAGCGGCTCGACCCGGCCGGTCAGCAGCAGCGCCAGCGTCGGCGCGCCGTTGGAAGGATAATAGGTGCGAAAGTCGTAGGCGACCGGGTGCCCGGCGGCGTCCAGCCCGCCGTCCACCTCCATCAGCTGTGCCGTGCCCTTCGGTTCCCACACATGTTCTTGTTCGCGGGTCAGCTGCACCCGCACCGGCCTGCCCACCGCGCGCGACAGCAGCGCCGCGTCGGCGCAGACGTCATCGGCGCAATTGCGGCCATAGCAACCGGCCGCCTCCATGCGAACGATCTCGATCTGCGCTTCCGGGTATTCCAGCAGCCAGGCCAGATCGGCGCGCAGCATGTGCGGGTTCTGGCTGCCTGACCAGACCTGCAGACGCTCCGGCCGGTAGTCCGCCAGCGCGCAGGAAGGGCCAATCGAGGCATGCAGCTGATACGGCCACAGGTAGCTGCGGGTGAAACGCCTGTCGGCCGCCGCCAGCGCCGCGTCCACATCGCCGGTATCGTGCACCACCCGGGTCGAATGCGGGTTGTCGCGCAGCGCCTGCGCCACGTCGGTCATCTGCGGCAAATTACGCCGCCAGTCTTTCCAACTGACCTGCAGCGCCTGCGCCGCCTTGATCGCCTGCTCTTCGCGCTCGGCGACAATGCCGATGAAATCGCCGATCACCACCAGTTTGACGATGCTGGGAATATGCGCGATCGAGGTTTCATCCACCGCCAGCAGGCTGGTGCCGACAAATTCGCCGCTGTCGTACCCGGCATAGGGCGGCCGCACCACCCGGCCGTGCAGCATGTTCGGCAGGCGCATATCGTGTACATAGGTGGTTTCGCCGGTCGCCTTGGCCGGAATATCGACGCGCGCGGCGCTGGTGCCCACCAGGCGATACTCCGCCTGCGGTTTCAGCGGCGCGTCGCCGGAAATCGACAGCTCGACATGACCGCCGGCCACCAGCTCGGCGTAGCTGAGCGCCTGCCCCTGCGGGCTGCGGATCACGCCCTCCTCCAGCGTCAGCTGTTCCACCGGTGCATCGAAGCGCTGCGCCGCCTGGCGCAACAGCCAACGGCGTGCTTCGGCGGCGGCGTTGCGCAGCGGCACGGCGGAGATCTGCAGCGTGGCGCTGGCGATGGTCGCGCCCTGATTCGGCGCGCGCTCGGTATCGCCCAACACCATTTGCACCTGATCCATGCGCAGGTACAGCTCTTCGGCGACAATCTGGCCGAGCGCGGTGCGCACGCCGGTGCCGAGATCGACATGGCCGTTAAAGGCATAGATTTCGCCGCTGCCGCACAGGGCGATAAACAGCCCTTGCTCCTTGGGCTTCAGCACCGGAACTTGCCCTTTGGGCACCGGCCCCGACGGCGGTTGCACGCTGTCGACGATCAGCAGCACACCGTCGCGCTGCAACAATTCGGCCTGGATCGGCGATGAGGGACGGGAATCAGTCATGGGCGTGGGCGTCCTCATCGCGGCAGAGAATGATGGCGCGCTGAACCGCACGCAGGATTTCGAGATGGGTGCCGCAGCGGCACAGGTTACCGGACAGCGCCTGACGGATCTCCGCCTCGCTTGGGGCGGGATTGCGATCCAACAGGGCTTTGGTGGTCATGATCATGCCATTGAGGCAGTAGCCGCATTGCGCCGCCTGCTCTTCGATAAAGGCACGCTGCACCGGATGCAGGCGCTGGCGATCGCCAAGGCCTTCCAGGGTCACGATCGCCCGGCCGGACACGCCGAGCGCCGGGATCACGCAGGAGCGCGCCGCCACGCCGTCGATCAACACGGTACAGGCACCGCATTCGCCCAGGCCGCAGCCGTATTTCGGGCCGTTGAGCGCCAGATCGTTGCGCAGTACCAGCAAGAGCGGCGTATCCGCCATCACCTGCGCATGAAGCTGTTCGCCGTTCACCGACAGCATCAGCGGATGCTCCGTCAGCGTGGTGTTCGCGCCTTCCCTGGGCGACTGCACTTCAGATATCGCCATTGTTCGCGTCTCCGCCTGCACATGATGGTCTTATGGGCTGGCCTCTCGCCACCGACCACCAGGCAACCGACGTTGCGCGGGCGAATCAGCCGGTGGGCGGATCTTCCAGCATTTTATTCAGCAGGAATATCAGCGCTATCCGTTCGGCCGGGTTGAGCGTGCCGAACGTCAGCTCCGTGATTTTCGCCGCCTGTGGCACCGTTTCCGTCAGCAGCACGGCGCCGGCGTCGGTCAGGCCGACCACCACCTTGCGCCGATCGACCGGATCCGGCGTCACGGTGATCAGATCGCGCGCCTTCAGCCGCTCGACGATGCCGCGTATGGTGGCCTGATCCACCGCCGTCACCTGCACCAGCTCGGTCAGCGAGCTCGGCCCCATATCGCGCACCGCGCACAGGGTGATGAACTGCACCGCCGTCAGCTGCGAATCGCCGACGTTTTGCTGGAAAATCGCCACATGGCGCTGATAAACCTTGCGCAGCAGGTGCCCGACTTGCTCGGTAAAATGATAATTTTCGGGTTGGCCGCTCACGGCTGACGGGTATTCGGGGGGCGTCATTGCGTCACTCTCACCATCTATGGAATCCACGAGAATAGTACAAACCCCCGCCGTTGGCAGCAACGATTACGCCCGGCGCACGCGCGACGCCTCCGGCGCCACCACTTCCCCGTCCGCCACCACCGTTTGCCCGTCGAGGTGGATGTCGCAGCGGCGCAGCGCGATGTCCATATGGCAAGGCGTTTTGCGCGTGCCGCCCACTTCGGTGTTCGGCCCGGTGGAGAACAGGAAGTTGCCGTAGAACGCGCGCGCGTCCATGCACATGCCGTCGTTCTTGTCGTGCAGGCCCATCGCCGTCCACTGGGCGCGCGGCTGCAGGCCCCAGCCGATGTGCGAGATGCCGTACACCTCCGGATCGTCAAAGTATTTCATGTATTCGCGCAGGTATTCCGCCTCGAAGCCGCCGTGAATGCGGGTGACGAACCCTTGTTCGATCTCCAGCGTGATGCGTTCGCGCGCGTAGCTTTTAAACGGCAGCAAGATATCGCCGACCTCCAGCACCAGCACCCCTTCCGCCTGCTCCTCATTCGGCCAGGTGAACAGGAAGCCGCTCGGCCAGTGATCCCAGCGCCCCGGTTCATCGGCATAGCCGTACTCGGTCACCGTCGGGTATTGCCCGAGCGGCGCGCGGAAATCACTGCCGGCGCTGGAGGTCACCTGCATCAGCTTCGCCTGCTCCAGCACGGCGGCGGCGGCCAGCACCCGCGCCTTGTCCTCCGCGTTGGGCAACATGCGTGCCAGTACCTCCGGCGGCTCCACCGCCAGCAGGATGCGGGTGCCGGTTTTCAGGATCTGCTCCTGCTCCGGTGAATGCAGCAGCATCATGGTATCGACGATCAGGTCGGCGGCCTCCAGCGCACGCTGCGCCGCCAGGTTGCCGGTCAGCGCGGTGTCGCCGCAATAGGCGGTCATGTCGTTGCCCATCGCCCGCGGATGGTTGAACGCCGGCAGCTCAACGGCATACACCCTGGCGCCCAGCCGCAGCGCCGCGTCGGTCGCGGCACGCACCGTGCGCGCATCGGAATAATGGCTTTTCAAAATCGCCACGCTCTGCGAAGCATCGACCTTCGACAGCGTAAGCACCTGCTCGAACAGCTGTACCAACTGGGTTTCATTGACCGCCATGGCCTGTCTCCTGTCTCGTCAAGGGTGTCCGACGCCCGCAAGGCGGCGGTTATTTCTCAAGCAATTTAAAGTGAACACACTCGTTTTTATCTAAGTCAAAAAAGCAAAGGAAAGCAAGCCGCGAATGTCCATCATAAGAAAGTCCTATTTCATCCCTCTGCAATCCTGTGATTAACATGAGTTTAACAGTAATTCGCCGTCAATTAGCGTGAGCAAGATCTGATTTAACACTTTTGCAACTTTGCGTTATCTAGTGCATACACTATAAATCGATCGTCCAGCCACGCGTTGGGCCTACGCTGAAAAAAGCCAACAGACAGGGGAAACATGATGAGCAAACAACCACGCATCGCCGTCGTCGGCGCCGGGCGGGGGGGCGCCGCCGCCGCCGGGCTGCTGCAAAAAGCCGGCTTTACCGTCGATCTGTATGAACAGAGCCCGGCGTTCTCACGCCTCGGCGCCGGCATTCACATGGGGCCGAACGTCCTGAAGATTTTCCGCCGTCTCGGTATTGAGCAGCGGTTGGAGCAGATGGCGTCTCATCCCGATTTTTGGTTCAGCCGCGACGCCGAAAGCGGCGACTACCTGTCGCGCATCGAACTGGGCGCTTTCGCCCGCCGGGAGTACGGCGCCGCCTATGTGACGGTGCACCGCGGTGATTTGCAGGCGTTGCAGCTCTCCGCGCTGCAGCCCGGCACCCTGCACTTCGGCAAATGCCTGAGCAAGATTGAAGATCGCGGTGACGAGGTGGTGCTGAACTTCGTCGACGGCACCTCGGCCCACGCCGACATCGTGATCGGCGCCGACGGCATCAACTCGCGCATCCGCGAACATCTGCTGGGGGCGGAAGCGCCGACCTACAGCGGCTGGGTGGCCCATCGCGCGCTGATCCGCGGCGAGAAGCTGGCAAAATACAATCTGACGTTCGAAGACTGCGTGAAGTGGTGGTCGGCGGATCGCCATCTGATGGTCTATTACACCACCCAGCGGCGCGACGAGTATTACTACGTCAGCGGCGTGCCGCACCCGGCCTGGGATTTCCAGGGCAGCTTCATCGACAGCAGCCGCGAAGAGATGTTCGAGACCTTTGCCGGCTACCACCCGATCGTGCAGGCGCTGATCGAATCCAGCGAGCAGGTCACCAAATGGCCATTGCTGAACCGCAAACCGCTGCCGCTGTGGAGCGAAGGCCGCCTGGTGCTGCTCGGCGACGCCTGCCACCCGATGAAACCGCACATGGCGCAGGGCGCGGCGATGGCGATCGAAGACGCCGCCATGCTGACCCGCTGCCTGCAGGAAACCGGCCTCGGTGACTACCGTACCGCCTTCCAGCTGTATGAAGCCAACCGCAAGGAGCGCGCATCCAGGGTGCAGGCGGTGTCCAACGCCAACACCTTCCTGCGCACCCAGGAAGATCCGGCCTGGGTCTACGGCTATGACCTGTACGCGCAAGCGCTGAAATCGGAGAACGCCGCATGAGCACCTTCCTCTACGGCGCACACGTTCACGCCAACGGCATTCGCCAACACTATCTGCGCTACGGCGGCCGCGGCCCGGCGCTGCTCCTGATCCCCGGCATCACCAGCCCGGCGATCACCTGGGGCTTCGTCGCCGAGCGGCTGGGGGAAAAATACGACGTCTACGTGCTCGACGTACGCGGCCGTGGTTTGTCGTCCAGCGGCCCGGAACTGGCTTATGACGCAGAGACCTGCGCACAGGACGTCAACGCCTTCGCCGCCGCGCTGAATCTGGACAGTTACGCCCTGCTCGGCCATTCGATGGGTGCCCGCTTCGCCCTGCGCGCCGCCGTTTTGCGGCCCGCCGGCGTGCGGCGGCTGGTGCTGGTCGATCCGCCGGTTTCCGGCCCCGGCCGCCGCGCCTATCCCGGCCAATGGCCATGGTACGCCGACTCGATCCGGCAGTCGCTGCCGGGCATGAGCGCCGAGCAGATGCGCGCCTTCTGCCCGACCTGGAGCGAAGAGCAGCGCCGGCTGCGAGCCGAGTGGTTGCACACCTGCTATGAGCCGGCGATCCAACGCGCCTACGACGATTTTCATCAGGTGGACAGCCACCGCGACTACCCGCTGCTGACCCTGCCGACGCTGCTGATCGCCGCGGGCAAAGGCGGCGTCATTCAGCCCGAAGACCGGGCGGAGATCCGCGCGCTGCAGCCGGAGATCGCCATCGTCGAGGTCGAGAACGCCGGACACATGATCCCGTGGGACGATTTCGACGGCTTCTTCCGCGCCCTGGGCGATTTTCTGGATTAACTGAGGAACACCGACATGAGCAACCACTACCGCATCGGCCAGATCGTGCCCAGCTCCAACACCACAATGGAAACCGAGATCCCGGCGATGCTGGGCGCGCGCCAGCTGATACGCCCGGAGCGTTTCACCTTTCACTCCAGCCGCATGCGCATGAAACACGTCAATAAAGAAGAGCTGGCGGCGATGGACGCCGAGTCCGATCGCTGCGCGCTGGAGCTCTCCGACGCGCGGGTCGACGTGCTCGGCTACGCCTGCCTGGTGGCCATCATGGCGATGGGGCTGGGCTACCACCGCGAATCGCAGGCCAGGCTGGCGCAGGTGACGAAAGACAATCAGGCCGCCGCGCCGGTTATCAGCAGCGCCGGCGCGCTGGTCAACGGCCTGAAAGTGATCGGCGCCAAACGCATCGCGCTGGTGGCGCCCTATATGAAACCGCTGACCCAGCTGGTGGTGGACTACATCCAGCACGAAGGCATTGAGGTCAAGGTATGGCGCGCGCTGGAGATCCCGGACAACCTCGACGTCGGCCGGCACGATCCGGCCAGGCTGCCGGGGATCGTCGCCGAGATGGATTTACGCGAGGTCGACGCTATCGTGCTGTCCGCCTGCGTGCAGATGCCTTCGCTGCCGGCCGTTCCGACGGTGGAGGCCCAAACCGGCAAACCGGTGATCACCGCCGCTATCGCCACCACTTACGCGATGCTGACCGCGCTGGAGCTGGAGCCGATCGTCCCCGGCGCCGGCGCCCTGCTGTCCGGCGCCTATTGAGGAGGCAGAATGAACGACACCCTCAGCGACAACTATCGCGGCGTCTGGGGCCAGCGCCTCGGCTTCGGCCGGTGCCCGGCGCTGCTGGCGATCGACTTTATGCAGGCCTACACCACCGAAGGCGCACCGCTGTTCGCGCCGGGCGTGGTGAGCGCGGTCGAGGAAAGCCGCGAACTGCTGGCCTGTGCGCGCCGCACGGGAATTCCGGTGATCCATACCCACATCCGCTATCATGCAGGGCATTTTGCCGATGGCGGCCTGTGGGTCAAGAAAGCGCCGGTAATGAAGGACATGGTGGCGGGCAACCCGCTGGCGGCGTTCTGCCCGCCGGTGGCGCCGCTGGCCGATGAGGTGGTGCTGAGCAAGCAATACGCCAGCGCCTTCTTCGGCACCGCGCTGGCGCCGCTGCTGGTGGCGCAAGGGATCGACACGCTGCTGATGATCGGCTGCTCCACCAGCGGCTGTATCCGTGCCAGCGCGGTGGACGCGGTGCAACACGGCTTTCGCGCCATGGTGGTGCGCGAGTGCGTCGGCGATCGTCACCCCGGCCCGCACGAAGCCAACCTGTTCGACATCGACAGCAAATACGGCGACGTGGTGCACAAACGGGAGGCGCTCGACTACCTGAACCGGTTATGAGTCAACGATTCACCTGCAACGACAATAACGAAGGCGCAGACAGCGCCTCACGCGACCGCCCGAAACAGGGCGGCGCCCATGCAACGCAAACACAACAGGCGCCTCCTGCGGAGGCCAACACGCACCACCTGGAGACAACATCATGGCCATTGTCGACACCCCGCTGGCGGGGAAAGCGAACGCAGAATCGCTGCTGCTGTACCGCAAAATCACCTGGAAACTGATCCCGTTTCTTTGCCTGTGTTACCTGGCGGCCTACCTCGATCGCATCAACGTCGGGCTGGCCAAGCTGCAAATGGCCGACGCGCTGCAGCTGAGCGAAGCGGCCTTCGGCCTGGGCGCCGGGCTGTTCTTCGTCGGCTATATTCTGTTCGAGGTGCCGAGCAACCTGATCCTGCAGCGCGTCGGCGCCAAGATGTGGATCGCCCGCATCATGATCACCTGGGGGCTGCTGTCCACCGCCACCATGTTCGTCACCACGTCGACCCAGTTCTACGTCATCCGCTTTCTGCTCGGCGTGGCGGAGGCCGGTTTTCTGCCCGGCGTGCTCTTTTACCTGACGCTGTGGTTCCCGACCTATCGCCGCGGCCGCATCATCGCGCTGTTCATGATCGGCCTGCCGCTGTCCAGCGTGATCGGCGGGCCGCTCTCCGGCTGGATCATGGGCCATTTCGACATGCGCCACGGGCTGCACGGCTGGCAGTGGCTGTTTTTGCTGGAGGGCATTCCCAGCGTGCTGTTGGGCGTGCTGACCTTCTGGCTGTTGCCTAATACCTACCAGCAGGCCAAGTGGCTGACGCCCGAGGAGAAACAACGCATCGCCGACGATTTGGCGCGCGACGACGCCGAGGCCGATCACGGCAAGCACAGCTTCCGCGACGGCTTCTTCAATCTGAAAGTGTGGATGCTCGGCGGCATTGACTTCGCCATTCTGCTCAGCGCCTACGCCATGGGCTTTTGGATGCCGACCTTCATCAAAACCGCCGGCGTCACCGATATCACCACCATCGGCTACCTGACGGCGATCCCCAGCGTCGCCGCCCTGCTCGGCATGCTGCTGATAGGCAGCAGTTCCGACCGGCTGCGCGAACGGCGCTGGCATATCATCGTGCCGTTTATCGTCGGTGCGCTGGCGATGGCCGGCAGCACCTTCTTCACCCACAATGCGCTGGCCACGGTGCTGCTGTTCTCCATCGCCCAGGCGGCGATCATCGGCGCGGTGCCGGTGTTCTTCAGCCTGCCGGCTACCTTCCTGCGTGGCACGGCGGCGGCGACCGGCTTCGCGCTGGCCTGTTCGCTGGCCAACATCGCCGGGCTGGTGAGCAATTCGCTGATGGGGCTGGCGCTGGATCTGACCGGCAAGAGCGGCGGCGCGCTCTGGGCCTTCGCCGGCTGCCTGCTGCTCAGCTCGCTGCTGGTGGTGGCCCTGCCGGCCAAGGTGGTGAACCGCTGAATGTCGGCCAAGCCGAAAAAGACCAAGGGCGCATAACGCGCCCTTTTGTTTACTTACCGGGAATGGCCGAACTTACTCGTCCTTCAGCCCGCGGTTGATCAGCATCGGCTCGATGCTCGGCGCTTTGCCGCGCCAGTCGATGTACAGCTTCTCCAGATCCTGACTGTTGCCGCGCGACAGGATCATGTCGCGGAAGCGCTGGCCGTTTTCGGCGGTCAGGCCACCGTGTTCGGTGAACCACTGGAAGGCGTCGTCCGCCAGCATTTCCGTCCACAGATAGGCGTAGTAGCCCGCGGCGTAGCCGTTACCCCAGATGTGCTGGAAATAGCTGGAACGGTAGCGCGGCGGCACGTAGCTGAGATCGACCTTGTCTTTTTGCAGCGACTCAGCCTCGAACTTGTCCACGTCCTGCTGCGGCTGATCGGCGGTCAGCATGTGCCAGTGCATGTCCAGCAGCGCGGCGGACAACAGCTCGGTCATGCTGTAGCCCTTGTTGAACTTGTCGGCCTTCTTGATCTTGTCGACCAGTTCCTGCGGCATCGCCTCACCGGTCTGGTAGTGCTTGGCGAAGTGGCTGAACACTTTCGGATCGCTGACCCAGTGCTCGTTGAACTGCGACGGGAACTCGACGAAGTCGCGCGCGGTGTTGGTGCCCGACAGGCTCGGGTATTCCTGATCGGCGAACATGCCGTGCAGCGCATGGCCGAACTCGTGGAACAGGGTGATTACGTCGTCATACGACAGCAGCGCCGGCTGGCCCGGCGCCGGTTTGGTGAAGTTGGCGACGTTGTAAATCACCGGCTTGGTGCCGTTGAGCTTCGACTGATCGACGAAGTTGCTCATCCAGGCGCCGCCGCCCTTGTTGTCGCGCTTGAAGTAGTCGGTGTAGAACAGCGCCAGCGATTTGCCGTCCTTGTCGAACACTTCATACACCTTGACGTCCGCCTGGTAGACCGGGATGTCCTTGCGCTCTTTGAAGCTGATGCCGTACAGCAGGTTGGCGGCGTAGAACACGCCGTTGTTCAGCACGTTGTTCAGCTCGAAGTAAGGCTTGATCTGCGACTCGTCCAGATCGTACTTGGCCTTGCGCACCTGTTCGGCGTAGAACTGCCAGTCCCAGGCCTGCACCTTGAAGTCGCCTTTCTGCTGGTCGATCACCGCCTGAATGTCTTTGGCTTCACGCTCGGCGCGCGCGGTGGCCGCCGGCACGATATTGCGCATAAAGCTCAGCGCGGCATCCGGCGTCTTGGCCATCTGGTTTTGCAGTTTCCAGGCGGCGTAGTTCGGGTAGCCCAGCAGCTTGGCCTGCTCGGCGCGCACCTTGGCCAGACGGGAGATGGTTTGGCGGGTATCGTTGCCGTCGCCCTTCTCCGCACGCGTCCAGGAGGCGTCGAACAGCGCTTGGCGGGTGTCGCGATCTTTCAGGCTCTGCAGCAACGGCTGTTGCGTGGTGTTTTGCAGCACCAGCAGCCACTGTTTCTCCAGCTTGCGTTCGGCGGCCGCCTGGGCCGCCGCAGCCAGCTCACCTTCCGACAGGCCGTCCAGCTTCGCCGGGTCGGTTATCGCCAGCGCGCCGTTTTTGCTCGCCGCCAGCAGTTTGTTGGTGAACTGGGTGCTCAGCGTCGCCGCTTCCTGGTTCAGCGCCTTCAGCTTGGCCTTGTCGGCGTCCGACAGGTTGGCACCCGCCAGCTCGAAGTTCTTGTAGGTCACTTCCACCAGCCGGCGCGATTCCGGATCCAGCTTCAGCGCATCGCGATCCTGATAGATGGCCTTGATGCGCGCGAACAGCTTGCCGTTGAGCATGATGTCGTCGTTCAATGCCGCCAGCGTCGGCGAGGTTTCTTCATCCAGCTTCTGCAGCGCATCGCTGGTGTTGGCCGAGGTCATGGCGCCGAACACGTTCATCACCCGCGTCAGCAGCGAACCGGCCTGCTCCAGCGCCACCAAGGTATTTTTGAAGTTGGGCTTGGCCGGGTTGTTGGCGATCTTCTCCACCTCTTCCCGCTTTTGCTTGATGCCCGCTTCGATCGCCGGCGCGTAGTCGCTTTCCTTGATCAGGTTGAACGGCGGCGCCTGGAACGGCAGACGGCTTTGATAGAAGAACGGATTTTGAGTCTTTTGCTTGTCGTGCTGATTGGCTTCACCGGTCACGGTAGCCTCCTTCGCCTGGCCGCTGGGCAGCGCGCTATGGTCGGCGTGAGGTTGGGTTTCTGCTGCCTGTGCCTGCGAGCCCAGCGCCATGCCGATCGCCAGCACCAATGTGGATAAACGCATCAAATCGAAACTCCTCCATGTTCACGGAATAAGGTCTCGGGGAATCGCTCCCTCTGAATCACCTCCTAGCTTAGGTGCAGTTGGCAGTTTGAGCAAAAACAAGTGATTAGAAGTTAGCCGCCTCGCCGGCCGCAGCCAGAAACGTCGGTGACATCTTTATTTTTTTATTTCCAGCACATAGTCACCAAATGTAATCATTTTATGATTAATTAATTCAATACCATGATAAATAAAGAAGAATCATAAAATACCCTGTTGACTTATCCGGTTACCCAATGTAACTTGATGTAAATTTTGATTAATGGAGCTAATCAAATTGCAGCTTATAACGGAAATAGTTCTTATTGTCATTTTCATCCTCATTATCAGTGCGATTTATAAAAACGCGAAGAAAAAAGGCTTGCGCACGTACCATATCGTCATGCTGTTCTTGATATTCCCCCTTGCCGTATTTTTAGACTATTGCCTGCAGCGCCAGGCGATCCTTTTGGATACGGCGGCCCTTAAAATCACGGCAATGTATGGTTTGCCGATGGCGGTTATTTTTTCGCTTGTGTTATCCATTACCTCTCGCAAGAAGGAGCTTAAATGAGAGCCTTAACGGAAGTTGAGTTGTCATGTATTAACGGATCTGACGGCAATGATTCTTATAATCCGACTTCGCTTATTGTCGGCAGCCTGAGCACAATAGCGAAATTGCCCACCCCCGTATCATTAGCCGTGGGCGTGGGCACGGAAATCGCTATTCAGGCCGCACCGCACATGCCGGTTAACGTTGCTATTCCACAGGTTCCCATGGGCCCAACATGGAATGGCAGTGGCGGTGGTCGCCCTTCACCGTCGTCGTCACTTTCAACACCGGATTCTTCAAATTAAAAAACGCGGCCTTATTACCCCTTGTATAATAAGGCCGGTATTTAACTTGCCCTGCACCCATAAAAATAACGATTTAAAAAATGAAAAACCTCGCCATGCTTCACGAAAGCTTGATTCCTTTCGTCGCAAAAAAGACAGGTTCTCAATTACTCTGGCACAACGGATTAAACCCTGCAGAGCAGAGCGAACTGAAAAATGAGACCAGCTATCTCATCGAAGAAAATAATCGTCATGCTATTTTTGATGACGGCACGCCGCTCTTAAACGATGAAAAAGTCTTTTTCGCCGAACGTTATGGCGGCGGGGCTATTTCGCGCAACGGCGGCGGCGCACGCTGTGGCTTTGATGGGCGATGGCAGGTTAAAGGCATCGGAGCCAATGCGTTAGTCGGTCAAGGGGCGAAGCATGTCGATGGCGAGTTGACAATGACCGGCGCAGTATTGGAGGCATTATGGGGAAACGTCATGGCCAAACTGCTGCCTTACGGTGCCGTGCCCAATAAGGCGATCTTGCTGACCGACAACCCCATCGCCACCCTCTCTCCTGCATCGGCGGGAGGCGTCCATAACCGCAAGGCGTTGCTGGTGCGCGAACCCGTCGTGCGCCCTGCACATTTTTGCCGCGCGCCCTACTATCATCCTCATGATGCGATGCAAAGGCAGCCTTCGGATATTGAGCGGACCAAAAAGCTCATTGTCGCCGCACCAACCTTTCTGCCTCGTCCCTCTGAGTTTGACGCTGCGCGCTGGTTGGCGTTGCCGCAGGAAGAACGAGCCTTCTACGGGCTCTGCGAGCTTGCACGGCGCCTTGCGACGCAGATAGCTTACTGCCGTACCCGCCATTTGGTGATGATGACCTCACCCTCCAATTGCGATATGGCCGGCAGGCTGCTGGACTTTCATGGTGTTCGCAGTGTTTTTCCCGCAGAACGTCGCGATCCCGGCCGCAGCTACATTCAGCACAACAAACTCAACGAAGACGCCCCTTTGTTGCTGAGAGGCGTGCAAGATCTCGCTTTTTATTTAGCCAAGCATCAATTTGGCCCGGCATTTCTCGCGGCAGCGCACCAAGGCATCGGCGCGGCCTTTAATATGGCCTACACGCGAGCCTGCCTGCTGGATAATCTCGGTATGGCGGGTTTTGACTCTGCATTTTTACAACGCCTGCCTCTCACCGCCGACTGGTTCGCCTTAGGCGAACGCTTGCAAAAAATGTTCGATTTGGCTCCCGGCATCTTTAGCCGTCGACAAGGTCTGGGCCAGGGGAATGCTCATCCGGCGATTGCCCTGTTACATCGGCTCATCGACTCGCCCGTCAGGGTTTCCGCCGAACAACAGGGTACGACAGCGGAAGAGAGATTTTCTCTGGCATTCCAGCGGTTATACGCGAAGTACCTTCAGGAAACATCAGCGGATCAAACCGCCGCCGGATTACAACAGGCGATGAAGCAGACCGTCACCAGAAGGTTGGGCTCCCGCGCGTTCATGCGCCGTGAAGTGATTTTTCAAGAAATTGCCGGCTGGCGCGGTGAATTCAGCGAGATCAGCGAACAGTTGCAAATCTATCTGGATCGTTTCGAGCGTCAGGCGATCAACGTATTACAATAATAACGCTGAGGATATTTCGTGAGTTTTATCAAAGAAAACCAGCAGGGTAAAAGTAAGTTCAGTCAATACGAGAGCCTGGGCTTCGCCGTTAGCTGTATGTTGATGAATAAAAATTACAGTTTGTACCATATAAAAACGTTGCAGCTATGGACTCAGGAAGCGATTAATCAAAATCAATTCAAAATATTATTCGATCATTTGGATAATCCGTTAGGATATATAACCTGGGCCTACCTGAGAGATGAGACGCTGGGTCGATTTATTAACGATCCGCAGTTTCTTCTGCATAACTCAGAATGGGATGAGGGCGGCACGCTGTGTATTTTAGACTTTTGCTGCAAGCCAGGCAGCGCGCATTTATGTTTGGAACACCTTAAAACAGTTTACCCAATCGCAGAACGTCGCACGGTTGTATGGCGTTCCCGCCGAACGGGCAAACTGATGACGGTAAAAAAATAAAGAAAAATAAACATCAGGGATGAGCCGATGAGCAAGCATCAACTATTGGATTCACAGACGGGATTTTACTATGGCACCAAAATCGGCGATGACAAATCGAGCTATAATATCGCGGAATATGTCGAAATAAATCACACTCTCGATATCGCAAGAATGAAACGTGCCATTCATCACGTCATCAGCCAAACGCCGACGTTGCACGTTTTGTTTGATGAAGATAACGGCACGCCTTATCAATATCCCGTCACCGCCAACATCTCAGTGGAATGGGTAGATCTTTCACAGCACGCCAACGATATGGCCACCGCTATCGAATTAATGGAAGCGGATGCTAAGCGCCCCTTCTCGTTGAACGCTGCGCCGTTATTCAGACAAAAAATCATCAGACTGGGTGAGCAACGCTTTCTGTGGTATTTCTGCAGCCACCATCTGCTGCTTGATGGTTACGGCACTTATTTGCTGATCCATCAAGTGGCGCAGGCCTACCGAGGCCAAACGCAGCAACCGCAAGACGTACCTGCGATCGATGCCTTGCTCAGGGCTGAATCTGAGTACAAACAGTCAGCCGCCTATCAAGCGGACCGACATTTTTGGCAAACGGCCAGCGCCTCACTGCCAGACCCGATGACATTAGCCTGCGCCAATATTCCTTCGGGACAGACGATCCGCCATGTGACGTCGTTGCCCTATCCTGCCGAGCGCCTTGCGCTGCAAACCGGGCACCCTTCTTGGCTGGCGCGCACTTTCGTGGCAGTGATGGCATATTTGTACTTGTGTACCGGCGAGAAACAGCAAACGATCGGCGTCCCAATGATGGCGCGAACAGACTCCCTGACGAGGCAGGCGCTGACTTGCAAGACCAACGTTGTTCCCTTGACTCTCGATATTGAGGACACGGCCTCATGCCGACAGTTGGCGCAAACCATTGAACACATACTCAGGCAACTCAAAAAACATCAAGCATTCCGTTACGAAGAGATAAAAAGTCTGCGGAGCGTCACCAGCCGCTCGCCGCTGTTCAACATCGTGGTCAATATCATTCCCTTTGAAGCGGCAGCCTCATTTTCTTCCGCGCAGCGCAGCGAAATCCGTAATTTACGCTCAGGAGGCGCGCAGGATCTGGTCTTCAACATGCGTCCCGATCTCGATAACCAAACGCTTCGGCTGGAGATCGATGCCGACTCAGGGCTTTACGATGCGGCCAGCCTGGTGCGGCACAGCCAGGGGATACAGACCTTATGCGCCTTGCTGTACAACAACCCGGAAAATCTTTCTGTCGCGGCATTGCGACAACGTTTCCCGCTCTCGCTGCAGGGTAAAGCAGCCAACGACAACGTGGTCGATATAATGCAACGTATCGATCGTGCCGTCGTTCAAGCGCCGCAACGCACGGCGATCCTCACGCCCGCACACGCTTCGTTGTCGCTAAGAGCGCTGTCTTATGCCGTTTTGCAGCAACAGTGGCGTGCGCTGGCCGATGCCCTCGCCCCCGCCCGTGCCGCGAACACCGTGCTGTTGCTCGACTTGCCGCAAGGGCCGGAAGCCATCATCTGCATGCTTGCTGCGCTGCAGTTGAAAATGCCGTTCGTCAACCTGAATGCCAAAGGGGATGGCGCGGCTCATCGTCAGCGACTTGAACAATTTAGCGACGCTATCCTGATTACCGATCGCACACTTCCCTCCTTTCATTCCGAACCTGACGCATTGGCGCATTGGCGCGCATCGACACTCGATATGCCGGCGGATTTCGCGCACTTCACCGTGTTTCGCCGGCAAACAGCGACTGAGGCGCCGGCGTTCCCGGACGGAACCGGCTATATCATGTTTACCTCTGGCTCGACGGGAATGCCTAAAGGCGTGATAGGCGCCCGACATGCTCTCAGCGTTTTTGTCGATGCGGCGATAACATGCTATGGCATTCAACCGCACGAACGCGTGTTGCAATTTGCGCCCTTGCATTTCGATGCGTGCATTGAAGAAATTTTCATGACGCTGGGTGCCGGCGCCCACCTGTGTATCGCCCCCGAGGCCGTCAAGCACAGCTTTGCCGCGTTCTTCACATTCTGCGCCGATCATCAAATCAGCCTGTTGGATCTGCCGACCGCCTACTTTAATGAGATGCTGTTCGCCTCCGGTGGTGAACAGACGCTGCCGCCGGCCGTCACTACAGTTATCATCGGCGGCGAAAGCCTTTCACCGCGATCCAAAGAACGCTGGTTCGCGCACTATCCCAAAGGCAGAAAGTTATTCAACTCCTACGGCCCAACCGAGACAACCGTGGTGGCGACGGCCGCGGAAATCAAAAACGATGGCACCGCCGTGACGATAGGCGCACCGCTGGACGGTATATACACGGCGATCGTCGGCGAGGATCTCAGGCTGTTGCCGCTCGGCTGCAGCGGCGAATTACTGATAGCCGGAGCGACCGTCGGCCTGGGGTATTTGCATCAGCCAACGCTGAGCGCGGAAAAGTTCGTCACCCTTGAGGTTAACGGCCATCCCATGCCCGCCTTTCGTACCGGCGATATCGCCTGCCAGCGCCAGGATGGGCAGTTGCTGTTCCTTGGCCGCAAAATTCGTGAAGCGAAAATCGCCGGGCAACGCGTCAATATGGGTGAGATAGAAAGCTGTCTGGCCCGGTTGCCCGCAATTGTCGAAATTGCCGTACTGGCCAAAAGCGGCGACGCGGGAACGGAACTGTATGCGCATTATCACAGCCGGCAGCCGCTCAGCGAGGCAATGCGCCGAACGCTGTACGGCGAACTGCCCAGTGCACATATTCCTCAGCGCTTCGTGCATCATCCAACGCCGCTGGTCAAACTGGCTAACGGCAAGATTGATTATCGCACCCTGGAAAGACAATCCCGGATGCCTGAACCCACACGGGAATTGCGTTCGACGACATTCAACACCCTGGTGCATGAGGTTTGGCTGGCGACGCTGGGGAGTGACGATGGCGACTTCTTCACGCTCGGCGGTGAGTCGCTGCAGGCCATAAAAATCATTAACGCGCTTAACGCCCACTGTCGGTTGGATCTGAACCTGAGCGACATTTTTGAACATCCGAGACTCACCGATTTCTGCCGACACCTAACGCAGCTGGCCCATGCACGCTATGGCCTGGATCCGCAGCATCTGAACATCCGATGCGCTATCGGCCGCCGTCTGTCAACCGAGGCGCCGGCCAGCAGCCGGCTGTTTATTCAATCACCCGAAGGCGCAGATGAACGGCTTTTGTTGGCCGCCCTCGCCGACAAACACGGTGTGGACATTCTGTCACCGCAGGCGTTGCCATTGCATGCTGAATGGCCGCTGAACGCGGCCATATTCAACGTACCGAACGAAGCCACGCAATATGCCAGTTGGCTTGATGCGCTTTCGGCCCTGCTGCACGCCCTGCCCGGCCGAGTTAACTACATGATCTTTATGCATGATACGGTCGGCGGCGCCAGACTCACGCAAGGCCTGCTGCGCGATTTTCGGCATGAGCGACTGCTGTTGCTGCATAAAGCCGATTCGCGCCGCCAAGCTGTCGACGCCGGCGTTACTGAGTTGATAGCCTTTTCCGCGCGGCTTGGCTATTTCCCGCACATCCGGTTCGATACGGCCAATGAGCGATTGAACGGCTGCGTACTGAGGATCTTCGGTTTCGATGATGGCGAGAATTTCGATCATCGCGCCGCCTTCACAATGGCACAGCGGAGAAACCCGGGAGTGCAGTTGTGTAGCTTGTCGCATTGGCTGAATTTGATTTCCGCCCACAGCGACAAACGCCCGAATAAAAGCGGTCGAACAGGGAACGCTATCGACGTCAACATGGAAGGAGTGCACTGATGAGCGTCATCGGCCTGATCAATCTGATGGAAATGGCGAAACAGGGAGCCACATTCGGCGAGCTGTCGCCTCGACGCCAAGCCATCGAGCATGTCGACGCCGCCGCACTCAGTGCGGTGCAGGAAGACATCACCGCATTTTTATCTGTTTGTACGCCAGATAATGCAGAGCGAGACACCGGGGAGAAGCCTTGTTACACCGTCAATCACTACGCGGGGCAATACCTGTGGCTGTATGAAAACTTCACCAAGAACAGCCCGCTGTATAACATTCCGATCGCCAAAGAGATCCTGGGGCCCTTTGAACCCGCGCGTTTACTCACCGCGCTGAAAAAACTGCTCAAGCGGCACGGTGCGCTTTGCGGCCGCTATCGGCTAGACGGGGAAACCATCACCGTTGACATCGTGCATCCTGATGAAACCATTTTCGAACACAGCCTCGAGGACATCAGCGGGCTGAATAGTGAGGAGCAGCAAAAAAGTATGCTGGCGGCGCTTAACGCCCAGTGCACGATTCCGTTTGATCTCGGTGCCGAGTATCCCCTGCGCTGCCGGATCTTGAGAAAGAGCGCGCAGCACCACTATCTGTTCTTGACCTTTCACCATTGCGTGGTCGACGGCTGGACGGCCAATTTGCTGGTGGATGAACTGAGCCGTGGCTATCACGTGCACAAAGAGCATGGTCATTATGACAACGGCCAGGCATTTTTCCGCTATCTTGAAGACCCTTTCCTCGCCGTCGCCAATGTCGATGACAGCATGGCGTTTTGGCGCGATGAACTGGATGGTGCGCCGGAAAAACACGCGCTTGAATACGATATCGCCATCACCGCGGCAGGCAAAACACAGAATATCGTCAGAACATCGCTGACGAACGAACTGCAGTCGGCCCTGGCCCAGTTAGCCAAACATAACGGTACGACGCTGTTTACGCTGTTGCACTCCGCCTTCGCGTTACTGATTGCCAGAGAATCTGCGACGGAGCGTGTAGTCATCGGTAGCCCGATCGCCAACAGGAACGAGCCGACGTTAAACGACGCCGTGGGCAGCTTCGTCAACACGATCGCCCACCAATTCATCATCACTGGCGACGACAGTTTCACCACGCTGCTGCAAAAGAACGCAAATAAATTTGCGCGCGCTTTCAAACATCAAGGGTTGCCATTCTCTTACCTGGTTGAACAACTCAAGCCCACGCGCGGCAAGTTTCACCCCATTTTTCAAATCATGTTCGTCTGCCAACATCGCAAAAGCAATGAGCTGAATATTGGCGGTGCGCAGGTTAACACCCTGCCGAGACGCTATGCGCCGCCCAAGTTTGATCTGGTTCTGGAAGTGATTTCCAGCGTGGAGGGCATTCAGTTGGAATGGCAATACAACGCCAAGCTGTTTACGCCGGAGCGCATTAACGGATTGGCGCAAGCTTACGCATTACTGCTGCAGCAAATTGCCTGCGATCCCTCGCGGGCCGTCGGCCACTATTCGCTGACGTCAATGGCCGATAACCGGCAATTGCGTCAGCTCTCCGTCGGACAGGCGATGCCCGCATCCTTGCGGCAACCTCTTTCCGATCGGCTGTTACACACTGCTCTCCAGCAGGCGGATCGCCCGGCGTTGTACGAGGGCGATAGCGTGTGGCATTACGATCGGCTGTTGCGGCACGCCGGCCTCGTGGCGCATTGGCTGATCGCCCATACCGCCCCAGGCGCGCTCATCGCCATCGATCTTCCACGTGGCGCTCATCAGGCTATTGCGGCGCTCGGCGTGATCCTCGCCGGACGGGCCTACTTGCCGTTGGCCGAAGGATTGCCGGATGCCCGCGCAGCGGCCATTATGCGGATATCAGGTTGCGCCTGGGTTTTGAGCAACCAGGCTCACCATCACGCCCGCTATCCGCAGACTATCCGCGTTCAGGATCTGGAGGCGCTGTTTTCCCCTCATGTCCTAGACACAGCGCCCTTCCCGCCAGGCGAAGCGGAAGCGCTCGCCTATGTCATTTATACGTCGGGGACGACCGGTACGCCAAAAGGTGTGGCTATGGAACAGGGGGCCGTCACCAATACCTTGCTGACCATGAACCGACTGTTTAACGTTTCTCATCGTGACAACGTATTGGCACTCGCCGATCTGGCCTTCGATTTATCGGTCTATGACCTGTTCGGCAGTTGGCTAGCCGGTGCATCAGTAACGGTGCTATCGCCGCACGAAGCGAAAGAGCCGTCAGCATGGCTAAATGCGATACGCCAGCGGCAAATCAGCATCTGGAACTCGGTTCCCGCCATCTTGCAAATGCTGGTGCAATATTGCGCACAAGAAAACATCCTGTCGCTGCCTCAACTGCGGCATATTTGGCTGAGCGGCGATCGCATCTCTCCACAGCTGATCGCCGAGGCACATCGGCTTTGCCCCAACGCGACCATCACCAGCCTTGGCGGTGCCACTGAAGGGGCAATATGGTCAATTTATCATCCGGTTACACGAGATACGCACTACAGAAACGCCATCCCCTATGGAACCGCATTGCCAAATCAGAGCATGTGGGTGTTGAATGAAAAACTCGAGCCGTGCGGTTTCGGCGTTACCGGCGACATTTATATCGGTGGCGTTGGCGTTGCCCGCGAGTATTGGCGCGATAGCCAAACCACCGCCGGCAGCTTTGTGCTTTTCCCAACCACCGGAGAACGCATATACCGCACCGGCGATCGCGGCCGTTGGCATCGCAGCGGTTACATCGAGTTTCTCGGCCGCGAAGACCAACAGGTGAAACTGCAGGGTTTTCGCGTCGAATTGGGTGACGTCGAATTCGCGCTCAAAAGCAGCGAACTGGTCGCTGAAGCGTGTGTCGTCTGTCGCGATGAAACCGGGAACGGCACACCGCATCTGGAAGCCTACATCACATTGACCGAGGCGGGGAAAGCCAGCGTCCAGGCAGAGCAAAGAATACGCGAGCAGGTTACGGCCGCATTGCCCGCGTATATGGCGCCATCCCGCTATCACCTCATTGAACGTTTCCCGCTTTCACGCAACGGCAAATTGGATCGCACCTTGCTCTCGCCAGGCACCGAACGGAGTCAGGCCAGCGAGGTTGCACCCGCCGCGTCCGCGGAACTCATGCTACTACGAGAGCTGTTGGCGGATACGTTAGGCTGTACTCCAGACAAGATCGACCCACATGCCAGCTTCTTCAGCAATGGCGGCAGCTCGCTTTCCGGCATCACGTTCTTGGGCAACATCAAGCGCGCCCTTAATGTGGAATTAACCCTGGCGGAAATCCTCGGCTACTCACAGCTCGATAAACTTGCCGAGCGTCTGCGCGAGAATGCGCCCCTGCCGTTATCGATGCTGTCCGGCTCAGCCGATCGCCCCTCTCTGCCCACCTTGTATTTGGTGCATGGCGCCGGCGGCCAGGTTCATCAATATGCAAAGTGGACAAAACAGCTTTGCGCCTGCGCCAACATCATCACCATCGCCAGCCCGGGGTTGGCCGCACCCGGTGCCGACGACACACTCACCCTGCAGCGATTGGCCGCCTCCCATTTGGCGGCCATACCGCGTGCCAAACGCGGCACGGCCGTTATCGCCGGCTGGTCATTGGGCGGCCAATTAGCTGTCCATATGGCGGCGCAGGCCACGGAACAAGGCGCGCCCTTTGCGCATGCGTTGGTTGTCGACAGCGGTTTGCCCGCCCAACGGACCGCCGTGAAGCGACGTTTCAGCGTGGCGCAAAGTTACCTCAGTCTGTTCGACTCTCTCGGTATTGCGCGCCATTTGTGTCGGCATCAAGAAACGAATGCGATAGACAGCTTCGCCGACGAGATAAAAATGCACTATGCGCTGAATCAGAGCGTGCTTGCGGAGAAGATCACGCTGGAACATGCCGAAACCTTCTGTTGGGCGCTGAAAAAATCGTTCGAACTGACGAATAACGCCGGCCCCCTGCCGCAGATAGCGATACCGCTGACGCTTTGGCTTAGCCAGCAACGTCAGCGTAAACACCCCCAGCTTGCACAACGCTGGGAGATGCAATCCTCGCATGGCGTTCAACTCAGTTATTGTGCAGAAACGCATTACAGCATTTTAAACAACGCTCAACTTCTTCGAGCTCTGACGCAATTGCTGCGCGCGTTATCAACATCATTGGAATAACGCGAGAAGATACCTCCTATCAATCAAACCTATCGAGGCAATGATGAAATTACCAAGCAGTTGGATTTTTTTGTTCTGCTTTTACTACACATTTATGGATATTTTTTATTCGTTATTTTTTTCCGAAGACAGGAGGTTTACCAGCACAATCATTCAATCCTTTATCTTTTCAACCTTGCTAGTGGCATTTTTCTGGTATCGGAAAACTGCAAAAACCAAAAACCAATAATATAAGGAAGTCATTATGAGAGAGCTTACACTTAATGAAGTGAACTTTATTGCGGCAGCTGGGGATTTCAGCTATGCGGAATTGGGCGGGGCCGTCGCTGCCGGCGCGGTTGGTGGCGCGATGACCGGCGCCATGGCTGGCGGCGTCGGTGCCGGCCCAGGCGCTGTTGCCGGTGCAGTTATCGGTGGTGCCGCCTATACCGCTGGCAAAATGGTGGAATCCATGTTGGGTGGCAATAAACAAACATCGACGAACAATCCTGCCGACAGTAACTAATGTAGGAAGATTCGTATCCATCATATGAAAAAATCATTCATTGTATTGTTCGCCATTTTAATCGGGCTTGTTGTTGGCACGACTGCGGATTATTTCAGCCTCAATCGTTTCTTGAAATACGCCCTTATCGCCTTTGCCGTTATCGCCACGCATAAATTGCTCAATAGCGATCGCGGGCAACGCTCAGCATGATCAACGTGGCTTATTTTAAAATTTAATTACTAAGGAGCAAGTATGCGCAATCTTACCTCTGAAGAGTGTTCAATCATTTCCGGTGCAGGAGATCGCAGCGGTACATTGACGGTTTCCGCAGAAACTGTCGGCGCAGCGATCGGCGGCGGAATCGGCTCTATCGGCGGCGTGGCGGGCGGCGTTGTCGGCACCATTGTCGGCGGTGCTGTCGGTAACTATGTCACCGGCGATCGTGCCCCCGGCTCAGTTGGCCCATCAGGCATTCCCTGGGGCGGGAGCAACGGCGGCGGTACCATGTGGGGGAACAACAACAATACCGATTCGAACTGATCGGGGCCCTGCAAGCCTCGCGGTTGACCTCAGCGGTTAACATTGGCTTCAGCGCCTAAAGCGTCACTTCATGCCAGGGTTATCATTGTGATAACCCTTTTTTCATGGACTCACCACCGGGTGAGCTGTGCGGTTGACGTAGCGAAAATATCGGGGTGAAGTGGCCAGGTAAAGCGAAGCTGACGTTACCCGAGTCGAATGACTCTATCCGCAGAGGCAATCGTCGACGGACGGTGCGCAATAATCACGCGGGTAATGTTCAGTTGTGAAATAGCGCGGTTAATATGGGTTTCATTATCTAGATCCAGGTGGCTGGTCGCTTCGTCCATAAACAGAATGCTGGGGCGACGATAGAGCGCACGGGCTATCAATAAGCGCTGTTTCTGCCCGCCAGAAAGGCTTCCCCCCAGTTCGCCGATCAATGTTTCATAGCCCATCGGCATGTTTTGAATATCATCATGCATATTGCAACGCCGTGCGCACGCCTCAATACGCTTCAGATCCATTTCGGCATCAAATCCTGAAATATTTTCAGCGATAGACCCCGCCAGCAGCTTGTCATCCTGCAACACGCAAGCGATGCATTGGCGATAATTATTAACGCCAATGTTGCTGATATCCATACCGTCGACCAGCACGGCCCCTTCATCCGGCGACAGCAGCCCACACATTAACTTCATCAACGTGGTTTTACCCGCGCCGGAGGGACCGACAATCGCCACGCTTTCTCCCGCGGCAATGCTGAGATTCAAATCCGCGATAATGGGTTTCGCCAAGCGGTCATACTGGTAGCGCAGATTCCGGACCTGAAGCTCCGCGGCGTTGCCTTTTGTGAAGAGCTGGCGCGCGGGCATTTGCGATTCCGGTGACGAAAGCACAATGTCCGCCACCCTTTCATTATGCAAACTCAACATTCGCAGCTGAAGCATCATGTCGATCAGGCTGCTGGCACGCTCCGAAAACTGCCCGCGGTAGGCGTTAAACGCGATAAACATGCCGATCGTCATTTGATTGTCTATGACCAATGCTGCGCCGAGCCAAAGGATGATCACCTGATCGCAAGTGGCGATAAACGCCCCCAGGCCGCCAAACATCATGTTTAATTTGGTCAGCTTGATACCGGCATTGATCGTTTCTACGTTTAGATTCAGCCAATACTGCGAACGGGTTTCAGATAACCCCAACGCCTTTAACGTACTGACGCTATACAACGTTTCCATGAAATGAGACCCGGCTCGCGCCCCTTTCACCAACTGCTCTTCCGACAGCTGCCGATAATATTGATAGGTCGACAGCCTGAGAATAACGTATATCGCCGTAAAGCCGAGCACCACCCACACCAACCAGCCGCCATAGAGCAGCATCATGATAAATACGCCTACGGACATGATGCCATCAATAATACTGCTGACGATGCTGGTAGTGAAAGTCGCTCTTATCGTATCCAATGAGCCGAAGCGGGATTGAATATCACCCAACTTGCGCTTCTCAAAGAAGGAAAGCGGCAATTTCATCAGATGATCGAATACTCCCGCCTTCCATTGCACGTCTATCAACGCGCCCATGACGATAGAGATCCACGAGCGCAACATGGATACGCCGGTACGGAATAAAATAAAGAACAGCAACCCTATGCATATCAGCGCTAAAAGATCATGATCGCCGGCCAGAATCACATGGTCCATGACCAACTGCGTACCGACGGGCAACAGCAGATTAACCGCTTCAATCACGATCGATAGACAGAAGATCTTTAGCAAGGCCCCTTTGAGGCCGCGCACATTGCTCATCAGCTTGCGAAAACGCAATCTGCTTTGCTGTTTGATCGGCTGAAATTCACTGTCTGGCCATAGCTCAAGCGCTACGCCGGTAAAATGCCGCGACAGTTCATGCAACCCCAGCACTTTACGGCCAAAGGCAGGATCATGGATCACCGCCCGCCCTCGGCTGACACTGACAAGCACCACGAAATGCTTCATGTCCCAATGCAGAATACAGGGCATTTTCAATGCCTTAAGCTCATCGATATTCAGCGATAACGCTCTGGATTGCAGTTTCAGTGCGCTCGCGATGTCAATCAGCGCGGACAGCGTCGCCCCGCGCGAAGAAAAGCCGTAGCGGCTGCGCAAATTAAACAGATCGATTTGCAAGCCATGGTAATGGCATACCATCGCCAGACTGGCGAGCCCACATTCCGAGGCTTCCGTTTGCAGGATCTGCGGCACTTTGCGGCGCAGCGACAAATTGAGTTTGCCCTTTAGCGTGTCGAAATAAGATTCAGTCATTGATTGGCCCCATCAGGCTGTTTTTCATATCGTAGAAAGGCGAGAACATCCATTGATATAAAGGCCTTTTTTCCAGAAACAGCGTGGATTGAGCCCGCATGCCGTTAGTGAGCTGCAACGCCTTGCCCTGATAACTGATATGCGTTTCATCCAGGGAAACGGTGACCTTGTAATAAGATGCCGTTTGCGCGTTGGGCTGATGCACGGGAGAACTGCTGTAAGTTGACATTTCTTGCATGGAGGCCGGCACATAAGCGATGCTTTCTATCCTGCCGGGAAACTGGCCAAACTTCTCATAGGGGAAAGCGTCATAACGAATGTTAATGGCGTCCCCCGCTGACACATACGGCACACTGGCGTTCGGCAACCATAAAACTAGCTGATAAATCGCGCCATTACGTGGAATAATCTGTACCAGACTGTCACCGCTATTGACCATCTGACCCGGGGTAACGCTGAGAGATTCAATGCGGCCATCGCTCGGGGCGTTCACGATCAATGCGCCGCTGGCATCGGCTTCCGCTAACTGCCGTTGCAAATCATTACGCTGAAACTGGTACTGTGAAATTTGATTATCGAAATCTGCCGCGCGCGTAACGATGTCGCTTTCCAAATTCGTAATTTGCAACGATTCCTGAATGTGTTGGCTATGCAGGTTTTGGAACAGACTTTGTTGTTGATAAAACGAATAGGTTTGTCCGCTAAGCTGGTCTTTGGTAATCAGACCGCGCTGCTGATATTCCTTATAGGAACGCATGTTGTCCTGAGCAAATGCCACCCCTTCTCGTGCGTTATCCAACAGCTGTTTGGACTGCATGTGCGCCAATTCATACTGTTTTTTTTGCGCGCGTAGATTTTCCAGCGTCATGCGCTTGTTGTCTTGCAACTTAAGGATGATACTGTCGACGTGTTTTAACTGGTTTTCCAGCGCCAGGCGCGTATTGGCGCTCACTTTCCCGTTATCCGTCACCCGGCTGACATCAATCTGATAAAGACGCTGACCTTTTTTAACCACGTCGCCCACTTCGACGAAGCGTTCCGAGATAAAACCCTGCTGGGGTGCAAACACATTGACTGAGCGGGGGAAGGTGGTGATTTCACCATAAACATTAATGCGGCGCGTATAATGACTGAATATAAGAAAAGAGAGGAAAACAAGAATAAATAAAAACGACAAAAGACCAAAGCACCAGGCGGGCAAGCCGTTTATTAATAAGGCCTTACCCGCCCATTTCGCCCGCTGATGATCCGTGGCTTCCTGTCGAAACAAATCACGCATGAAATCCCTTTCCAGAAATAAAGCTCAAGCCAATCCTGGCTCGTAAAATGCGGAAGTACACTGAAAAAACAGCAACAGTGACTAAAACAAGCCCGTTGCTTTTTAAGTAGTGATATCGTAAAGATAATTATTCTCATTATGATATAGAGCACCCCAAAGAAATGCAATGTTTTTTACGCACTTATCCAGCAACATGGCTGTATATCACTAGGTATATTCATAAAAAACCAATAAAGAGCCTCCTAACCAAATAACCGTATTCATACTACATCGCGTCATGTTCAATAAATAATCATGCCCCGCCCTTCCATTGTCTGCTTTTCATCCACAGCGTGTGCAGCAATAACGCTATCAAGGCTTCCACTTCCTTATCGTTAAAATTGTCGCCACGCGGTGTCGGCGTATTCCAATATGCCTTTGCGCCAACACCGCGAATGAAATCAGTCTGACTCCGCCGCCTGATAAACCACCTTGCCGTCCACATAGGTGCGGTAAATATTGCGATCGTCCCCCAGCGTCATCAGCACGAACCCTTGCTCCGCCGGCGTGGCGCTGTTGGCGTAGCGTAACTGCTGCAGCGGCGTGACCGCCGGATCGAGCACCACGAAATCCGCCTCTTTGCCGACGTTGAAGTTGCCGATTTTGTCGTCCAGCGACAGCGCGCGGGCGCCGCCCAGGGTGGCGTGGTAGAACGCTTCTACGGCGGAGAGCCGGTAATGCTGCAGCTGGCCGACTTTGTACGCCTCGCCCAGCGTGCGCAGCATATTGAAGGTGGTGCCGGCCCCCACGTCGGTGCCGATGCCAAGCTTCACCCGCTTGCGCCAGGCCTGCTGCAGGTCGAACAGCCCGCTGCCGAGGAACAGGTTGGAGGTGGGGCAAAACGCGATCGCCGAGCGGGTCTCGCACAGGCAGTCCCACTCCTGATCCTCCAGATGCAGGCAGTGAGCGAACACGCTTTTTCCGCCGGTCATGCCGTAACGGTGGTAAACGTCCAGATAGCTTTGGCTCTGCGGGAACAGTGATTTTACCCAGGCCACTTCCTGCGGATTCTCGCTCAGGTGCGTTTGCAGCCAAACATCGGGGAATTCTTCGCGCAGCCGCTGCACCTGCGCCAGCAACGCCGGCGTACTGGTGGGCGCAAAGCGCGGCGTAATGGCGTAACCGAGGCGGCCTTTGCCGTGCCAGCGTTCGATCAGCGCACGCGTCTGGCGGTAACTCTGCTCCGGCGTTTCCAGCAGCGCCTGCGGCGCATGGCGATCCATCATCACCTTACCGGCGATCAGGCGCATGTTCAGCGCTTGCGCCTGGCTGAACAGCGCATCGACCGACTGCGGATGCACGCTGCCGAACACCAGCGCGGTGGTGGTGCCGTTGCTCAGCAACTCCCGCAGAAAGAAGGCCGACATCTCGTCGGCGTGCTGCTCGCAGCCATAACGGCTTTCGGTCGGGAAGGTGTAATTGTTTAACCAGCCCAACAGCTGGTCGCCATAGGCGCCAATCATTTCGGTTTGCGGGTAGTGGATATGGGTGTCGATAAACCCCGGCACGATCGGTTTGTCGCGATACTCCGTGACCGCAAAACCCGGCGGCAATAGCGCCTCACCCTGCTGCCAGCTACCGAACCAGACGATGGTGCCCTCGTTGAGCAGCAACAAACCGTCGGGAATGTGCCGCAGGCGTTCGTCGAGCTGTTGCGGTTCCTCCACGCAGGCGGTGATGTCAAAAAAATTGCCACGAATAGCCGTGGTGAATTGCAGTGCCATTATTTTCTTCCTTGTGACGACCGGCCAAGCTCACCCGCGTAATCATCTGCGCCGATGAAGCAATGCCTTTTGTTACCCCAAATTAAAGACCGGGTTAAGCATAGCAAGCCGTGTGCCAACAGCCGGTGATAAAATATATTTTCATGTAAAAACAGAGTGATATTAATTAAACAAAGAAAACCAGCCGATGAAAAAGAATAAACCGTGCGGCGGCCTTCAACGGCAGGCTAATAGCAACCGTTTGCTTGCCGGAATAACACCGTGCCGCTGCACCTTTACGGGGCAAACGAATATCTTCACGGCCACCCGGTTTATTTCAGCGCCACACCTGGGTGCCGCATTCCGGCCTGAGGGCAACGGCGAAACTTGAAACGATAACCATTCTCAATTATCATCCGCGCATCTTTTTGACCAGCAATGCGAAAACCATGTCCGCCACCGCTTCCGCCCCGCACGCCGCGCTGTCGCGCCTTTACGCCACCCATCATGCCTGGTTGCAGGGATGGCTGCGCAGGCGGCTGGGCTGCGCTTTCGACGCGGACGATGTGGCGCAGGACACCTTCATGCGCCTGCTGAAAAGCGACTCTGCGGCGACCCTGCGCGAGCCGAAAGATTTTCTGGTCACCGTCGCCAAGCGGGTGATGGTCGACCTGTTCCGCCGCAGAACGCTGGAGCGCGCCTATCTGGAGATGCTGGCGCTGATCCCGGAAGGCTATGCGCCGTCGCCGGAGCAGCGCCAGAGCCTGCTGGAAAGCCTGCAGCAGATCGACGCCATGCTCGACGGCCTGGGGCCAAAGGTGAAACAGGCCTTCCTGCTGTCGCAGCTCGAAGGCCTGGGCTATGCGGACATCGCCGTGCGCCTCGGCGTGTCGGTCAGCTCGGTTAAAAAATACATGGCCAAGGCCACCGAGCATTGCCTGCTGTTCAGCCTGGAAAACGACGTTTTCTCATGAGCAACGCCATCACCCCCGAGCAGCGCCAGGCGCTGAAGATGGCCGCACACTGGTATGCCCTGCTGTGCGATGAGCACGTCACCGACCGCCAGCGCCAACAGTGGCAAGCCTGGCATCAGCAGCATGACGATCATTGCTGGGCCTGGCAACGCGTCGAAGCGTTGCAGAGCCAGCTGCAGGGCGTACCGGGCAAGTTCAGCTACCGCGCGCTCGATCGCGCCGGCCGCCAATCGGCGATTGATCGCCGCACCCTGCTGAAGAGCGTGCTGCTGTTGCTCGGCGTGGGCGGCAGCGGCTTCCTTTACCAGTCGCCGCTCGGTCGGGAGCTGCGCGCCGACTACCGCACCGCCACCGGCGAGATCAAACCCATTGTGTTAAGCGACGGTACCCAGCTGGTGCTGAACACCGCCAGCGCGGTGGACGTGCATTACGACGATCGCCAACGGCTGATCCGCCTGCACGCCGGGGAAATCAGCCTGGTTACCGGACGCGACCCCCGGCCGCTGTGGGTGCAAAGCCCACAGGGGGCGATGCACGCGCTCGGCACCCGTTTTTTGGTGCGTGAGAGCGGCGGCGAGACGCGCCTGACGGTGCTGGAGCATGCAGTCGAAGCGCAGCTGGCGCAGGACGCGCAGCAAACGCGCCGGGTGGAGGCCGGAGAACAGATAAGCTTCAGCGCCACGGCCTTCAGCGACAAACAACCGGCTGCGGCGGAGGACGGCTGGCTGCGCGGCGTGCTGAGCGTCAGCCAGTGGCGGCTGGACCGGGTGATCGCCGAACTGGCGCGCTACCGGCGCGGCCATCTGAGCTGCGATCCGGCCGTCGCCGCCCTGCGCGTCAGCGGCAGTTTCCCGCTCAACGATACCGATCGCGCCCTCGCCCTGCTCAGCCAAACGCTGCCGGTGCGCCTGCAGAGCTTTACCCGCTATTGGCTGCAAATCGTTCCCGCCTGAATCTTTTTAAATGAAAATGATAAAAAATCGCATTCTTGATTGTCCCTTTTGCTTTGCTCATCCGACTCCCAGGAAAACACTGCAGCAATAAATAAAAAATGATTCAGGAGAAGGTATGAACAACGCTTGGGGAAAGGGAGCGCCGGCTTCGCTTTGGGGAAAACGGGCCACGCCGCTGGCCGTGGCCATTGGCCTGGCCTTCGCCGCACCGCTGACGGCGAGCGCCGCCAGCGCCGCTGCAACCTATCACATTCCGGCCGGTGAGCTGGACGGCGCGCTGAACGCGTTCGCCGCGCGCGCCAGCATCGCGCTCTCGGTGGACGGCACGCTGACCGCCGGCAAACGTTCGCCGGGCCTGAACGGCAGCTACGGCGTCGATGACGGCCTGAACGCCCTGCTGGCCGGCAGCGGCCTGCAGGCTAAAGCGCTCGGTAACAACGGTTACACGCTGGCCAAACTGCCGCAGCCGCAGAAGGAAGAAGACATCACCGTGGTCGGTGACTGGCTGGCGGAAGGCCGTCAGGTAGACGTGTTCGAACATCCCGGCGCGCGTGACGTGGTACGTCGCGAAGAATTCGCCAAAACCGGCACCACCACCGTGCGCGAAGCGTTGAACCGCGTGCCGGGCGTGGTGGCGCCGGAGAACAACGGCACCGGCAGCCATGACATGGCACTTAACTTCGGCATTCGCGGCCTCAACCCGCGCCTCGCCAGCCGCTCCACCGTGCTGATGGACGGCATCCCGGTGCCCTTCGCCCCTTACGGCCAGCCGCAGCTGTCGCTGGCGCCGGTCTCGCTCGGCAATATGGATGCGATTGACGTGGTGCGCGGCGGCGGCGCGGTGCGCTACGGGCCGCAGAGCGTCGGCGGCGTCGTCAACTTCGTCACTCGCGCCATCCCGAAAACCTTCGGCATGGAAGCCGGCATGCAGGGGCAGCTCAGCCCGACCTCACGCCAGGATCACCCGAAAGGCACCGGCAACCTGATGATCGGCGGCACCGCCGACAACGGCTTCGGCGCGGCGCTGCTCTACTCCGGCACCCGCGGCAGCGACTGGCGCGAACACAGCACGACCAAGATCGACGACGTGATGCTAAAAAGCCGTTACGCCCCGAACGAGGTGCACACCTTCAACAGCCTGCTGCAATACTACGAAGGCGAAGCGGACATGCCGGGCGGCCTGAGCCGGGCGGACTACAACGCCAACCCGTTCCAGTCGACGCGCCCGTACGACAAGTTCTGGGGTCGGCGCCAGCTGGCGAACTTCGGCTACCAATATCAGCCGGATCAGCAGCACAAGTTCGACGTGCAGAGCTTCTACACCTACACCCTGCGCAGCGGCTATCTGGATCAGGGCAAAAACCTGACGCTGTCGCCGCGCGAATACTGGGTGCGCGGCGTGGAACCGCGCTACAGCCAGAGCTTCCGCTGGGGCGAGTCGGCGCATGAGGTCGGCGTCGGTTACCGCTACGTCAGCGAATCCACCCACGAGCTGCGCTACACCAGCAAGGCCAGCACCGGTCGGCTGCCGTCCACCTCCAGCCCGTACGATCGTGATACCCAGTCCGGCACCGAGGCGCACGCCTTCTATATCGACGATCGCATCGACATCGGCGACTGGACCATCACACCGGGCATGCGCTACGAGTACATCAAGTCGTATCAGAACAACTACATCAAGAACAACCGCCTTGACGTCAGCTATAACGCGCCGCTGCCGGCATTGAACGTGATGTATCACCTGAACGAATACTGGAACCTGTACGCCAACACCGAAGGCTCCTTCGGCACCGTGCAGTACAGCCAGATGGGCAAAGCAGTCGACAGCGGCAAGATTGAACCCGAGAAGGCGCGCACCTGGGAGCTGGGCACCCGCTACGCCGGCGATGCGCTGACCGGCGAGATCGGGCTGTTCCTGATCAACTTCAACAACCAGTACGATTCCAACCAGGTGACCGACAGCGTGACCGCGCGCGGCAAAACCCGCCACGCCGGGCTGGAAGGCAGCCTGCGTTACGATCTGTCGCAGCTGACGCCAAAACTGGACGACCTGACCGCCTACGCCAGCTACGCTTACGTCAACGCCACCATCCGCGAAGACGGCGGCTACAAGGGCAATCAGGTGCCGTTCTCACCGAAGCATAAAGGCACGCTGGGGCTGGACTATACGCCAGGCAACTGGGCGTTTAATCTTAACGGCGAGTTCCAATCCAGCCAGTTCGCCGACAACGCCAACACCGTGGCGGAAAGCGCCGACGGCAGCACCGGCCGCATTCCCGGCTATATGCTGTGGGGCGTGCGCGCCGCCTATGATTTCGGCCCGGAAATGGCCGGCCTGAATCTGGGCGTCGGGGTGAAAAACCTGTTCAACCACGAGTATTTCACCCGCGCCTATGACGACAATAACAAAGGTCTGTACATCGGCCAGCCGCGCACGATCTATCTGCAAGGTTCGGTGAAGTTCTGACCCCCGGCGGCGGGCGCGGCTCATCGTGCCCGCCGCCTTTCCCATCAACGTGACGATGTCACATAAGCCTCTCCCACCACGCCGCCGCAGCGGCGAGAAATAAGTCGCTTCTGCCGTCAATACGCGTAATATCGACGATCCGCCCCAATTTATGGGCGCGGATTTTTTGCCGTTATGGCCTGAAAAGCGAGGAATTAAAATGAATCACAATGACCTTTCTCAGTGCCGCGTTGACACCGACCGTTTGTTGATTGCCCCCTTTACCGCAGCAGACGCCGACGATGTTTACCAGGCGATCACCCCCACCCTGACGCGTTTTATGGCCTTTGAGCCGGAGGCGTCGCCGGAAGATTTCGCCAACGTCTGGCAAGGCTGGCTGCCGCTGATGCGCGAAGGCGAAGAAGTGATCTTCGTCGCCCGCCGGCGCGAAGACCGCCTGTTCGTCGGCGTCGGCGGCGCACACAACCTGCGCAGCCACACTCCGGAGCTGGGTATCTGGGTCAAAGAGAGCCTGCATGGCCAGGGTTACGGGCGCGAAATCGTGCAGGGCATCGCGCGCTGGGTCAGCGAGCGCTTTCAGCCTCAGCACCTTATCTACCCGGTGGCCGAGCAGAATGCCGCCAGCCGTCGCCTCATCGAGTCGTTGGGCGGCGTGCTGGCCGGGCGTTGCGAACGCGTCAAGTATGACGCCGTGGTGTACCACCTGCCGCCTCAGCGCTAATCAGCATCGGGCCGCCGGCCCGGTGTGACCTTTTTTGCTTTCCGCCGTGATAACCGCTGCCACTGCCTGCGGGTTTGTGCTAATGATAGAGGTATGTAGGGTAAAAACAGTTGAGGAACAGCAACATGATTATTTTTGTTACCGGCGCCACCTCCGGTTTCGGCGAGGCGATCGCACGCCGTTTTATCCGTGAAGGCCACCAGGTGATCGCCGCCGGGCGCCGCCTTGAGCGCCTCGAAGAGCTGCAGGAAGAACTCGGGCAAGCGCTGCATATCGTGCGGCTCGACGTGCGCAACCGCGCCGCCATTCAGCAGGCGATCGAAGCACTGCCGGCCGAGCTGCGCCAAATCGACGTGCTGGTGAACAACGCCGGGCTGGCGCTGGGGCTGGAGCCGGCACACAAGGCCAACGCCGATGACTGGGAAACCATGATCGACACCAACGCCAAGGGGCTGGTGAACATGACGCGCGCGCTGCTGCCGGCCATGGTCGAACGCAACGTCGGCCATGTGATCAACATCGGTTCCACCGCCGCCAACTGGCCTTACGCCGGCGGCAACGTGTACGGCGCCACTAAGGCGTTCGTTAAACAGTTCAGCCTGGGCCTGCGCGCCGATCTGCACGGCACGCGCATCCGCGTGACCGATATCGAGCCGGGCCTGGTGGGCGGCACCGAATTCTCCAACGTGCGTTTCAAGGGCGATGACGGCAAGGTCAACAAAACCTACGAAGGCGCCGATGCGCTGACGCCGGAAGACATCGCCGAGTCGGTGTTCTGGGTCGCGACGTTGCCGGCGCGCGTCAACATCAACACGCTGGAAATGATGCCGGTCAGCCAGTCCTTCGCCGGGCTGAACATCCACCGAGGCGCCTGATCTCCGACGGCGGGAGGCGACTCCCGCCCTGTTTCCTCAGGCCGCGCGCCAGCCGGAAACGATGATCAGCATGCCCACCAGCGCCACCCCGGCGCCCACCCAGTCCAGCGCAGACAGCTTCACCCCATCCACCACCCGCAGCCATAGCAGCGCCGTCGCCACATACACGCCGCCATAGGCCGCGTAGACCCGCCCGCTGGCCGCCGGATGCAGCGTCAACAGCCAGACAAACAGCATCAGGCTTAATGCCGCCGGCAGCAGCAGCCAGGTGCTGCCCTGCTTCTTGAGCCACAGGTAAGGCAGGAAACAGCCGATAATTTCGGCGAGCGCGGTGGCGAAAAACAACAGCGTGGTTTTTAACATCGGTCGCAGTTTTCTCTCGATAAAGTAAACGAATCGGCGCTTGGCTGGTGAATTCCAGGAGCGCGGTGGTATATTTATTACCACGCCTGCGGGCGAGGTAACGCCAGTGCCGCCATCATCAGGCGCACTCACTCATAAGGATGAAACGATGAAAACATTTTCGACCCAACGACTGCTGCGCGGGATGCTGCCGGTCGCCATGCTGGCCGTCATGGGCGCCTGGCAGGCGCCGGCGCTGGCAGCCACCTGCACTCAGGGCAGCACCTGCGTCACCGTCGATGGTAAAGGCAGCGGTGCGATGAGCACCGAAGAAGCGCGCCAGAGCAAAGAGCAGTGGAATGATACCAAATCCCTGCGCCACAAGGTTAACACTCGCGTCGAGAAAGAGTTCGACAAGGCCGATCGCGCGGCGGATGACGAAGACCGCTGCAACGACAGCAACAACGTCAACGCGTACTGGGAGCCGGACACCCGTAAATGCCTGGATCGCCAGACCGGGCGTCGGATTAATCCTTAATCCGCCTGCGGCGGGCGGGCAAGCGTGAAACCCGGCCGCCGTTGCTGCTATCCTGTTACAGGAAGTCCATTGTCTAAAAGGATGACGTGATGAAAAAAACGCTGATATTAACCGCTGTATTGCTGGCCGGCGCGCCGTTGGCGGCCCTGGCCTCCTGCGAAAGCGTGAAAGCGGACATTTCGCAAAAAATCGTCAATAACGGCGTTCCGGAGTCCGGCTTCAAACTGGAGATCGTGCCTAACGATCAGGCCGATCAAGCGGGCGGCCAAGTGGTCGGCCACTGCGAAAACGACACCCAGAAGATCGTCTATACCCGCCTGAACAACGGCGACGATCGCGGTGACGCGGCGCAGACCGGCACCAGCCAGGATACCTCCAACTCGCAGTAAGCCACATCGGCTACCCAGGGCGTGCAACAGCCGCGCCCTTTTCTTTTATGCCTGTTCCGCCTCTTCCTCTTCGCCCTGCGGCCGGCAACGCGCCGGGATCAGCATCGCCGCCGCCAGCGCCAGCAACGACACCAACGCCGACACCAGGAACACCCAATGCAGCGAGGCCGCTACGTGCTGGGTCAGCTGCGACAACGCTTCGCTCCCCATGCTCTTCCGCACCGCCGGCTCCATCAGCCGCTGCACCGGATCGTCAATCTCCGGCAAACGCCACTGCAGGTTGAGGTTCAGCGTGGCGCCCAGAATGGCGGTGCCGATGGCCGACCCCACCATGCGGGTAAATACCGTACAGGCGGTGGCGATGCCACGAATGCTGTAATGCGCCGCGTTCTGCACCGACACTAAAAACGTGGTGTTGCACAGCCCCATGCCGGCGCCGACCATAAACGCCGCCACCCGGCCCCACAGCAGGCCGCCGTTCGGCTGCAGCATCAGCAGGATCAGGCCGCCGGCCACCAACAGCAGCGCCCCCAGCAGCGCCGTCGCGCGATACGAGGTCATCAGCATCAAACGGCCGCTCAGCGTGCTGGCCAGCGGCCAACCGATCGACATCAGCGCCAGCGTGGTGCCCGCCTCCAGCGGCGAGCCGCCCATTACGCCCTGAATGAAGGTCGGCAGGAAGGCACTGATGCCCATCATCGCCGCGCCGATCACCAACCCGCCGATGTTACCGGCGACGATCACCCGGCTCTGCCACAGCGCCAGCGGGAACAGCGGTTCGACCGCGCGCCGCTCCTGACGTATCAGCAGCGCCAGCGACGCCGCCGCCAGCGCGAGCAACGGCGCCACCCACCATCCCAGGCTTTCCATCTGCAACAGCGCCAGCAGCAGCGCCGAAACGAATAGCGTCAGCCAGGCGGTGCCCGCCAGATCCAGCGCGTGCCGCCGCAGCTGCTGATGGGCCGGCAGATAGCGCCAGAGGAAGAACATCGCCAGCAGGCCGATCGGCAGGTTGACCCAGAACACCAGCGCCCAAGGCAGATGCTGCACGATAAACGCGCCCAGCAGCGGGCCGATAATCGCCGACACGCCCCATACGCTCGACAGATACCCCATCACCTTCGGCCGCTCGGTGGCGCTGTAGATATCGCCGATGATGGTGGAAGCGATCGGCATGATGGCGCCGGCGCCCAGCCCCTGCAATAAACGGAAGCCGATCAGCCAATACATGTCGGGGGCGAAGCCGCACAGCACCGATCCCAGCAGGAACAGCGTGGCACCGAAGAAGAACACCCGCTTGCGGCCGTAGAGATCCGCCAACCGGCCGTAGATGGGGATGGTGATCGCCTGCGCCAGCAAATAGACCGCGAACACCCACCCCAGCAGCGAGAAGCCGCCGAGATCGCCGATGATGGTCGGCATGGCGGTAGCGACGATGGTGGCTTCGATCGCCGACATGAACATCGCCAGCATGCAGGCGATCAGGATCAGCGGGCGGTGGGCAATGGGTGCGGGTGAAACGTTATTTGTCATGGCGTTATGCAGGCTTCCTGGCGTTTTTATTTTCCCTGAGTATATCAGCAAGCGCCTGCGCCAAGTCTATCCGCCCTCACATCCTGCTTTTGCCGGCGGCGAATCGCACCATTTGGACTGATTGTTACGGCGTAACGTTTTGCTGCGGATTTTTTTCACTTTCCGCGCATCCCAGCGCTGACGCGGGCTGAGGCGCGAATACGGGCAAACTCAATCAGCTGATTTTGTTCATAAAACTTGGCATGGCCAACGACGGGGTGCTATACCTTCCCTAGCCGGGGTCATTGGGCTTCGTGCTTTCTCTAGTTTAAATATCAGTATCTTATGCTGATTAACTCACGTATTGAGCCTACGTTCAGCATGCTGTGCCGAACGCACCCTTCGCTCAATGTCGCTAACCTCATGCGAAACGCCCGTTTTGTACCGCCACGCCCGCCGGGCAGTGGGTAACAATCAGAGCGGAATGCGCCGCCTATCGGCCGCTCCGCGCAACGGAGGACGCAACATCATGCACAAGTCAGCGCCATACCGGCGCCTGCTCCTCGGGAGCCTGCTGTTTATCGCCGTCATCGCACTGCTGGTTTACGGCATCGGTTGGGAAACCCTCAAGTCGCGCCGGGAAGATTTGATTTACCTCGGCCAGCAGCACATGTTCCTGGTGGTGTGCTCCATGCTGCTGTCGCTGCTGGTCGGCATTCCCAGCGGCATCCTGCTGAGCCGCCCCTTCGCCCGCCGCTGGGCGGAGCACGTGATGCAGATCTTTAACGTCGGCAACACCCTGCCGCCGCTGGCGGTGCTGGCGCTGGCGATGGTGATCATCGGCATCGGCGATCGGCCGGCGGTGGTGGCGCTGTTCCTCGCCTCGCTGCTGCCCATCGTGCGCAATACCTATGCCGGCCTGCGTTCGGTGCCGCCGGCGCTGGTCGAGGCCGCCAACGGTATTGGCATGACCGCCGGGCAGCGGCTGCGCCAGGTTGAGCTGCCCAACGCGCTGCCGGTGATCTTCGCCGGGGTGCGCATCGCGATGGCGATCAACGTCGGCACCGCGCCGCTGGCGTTTTTGATCGGCGCCAGCAGCTACGGCGAACTGATTTTCCCCGGCATCTACCTGAACGACTTCCCGACGCTGATCCTCGGCGCCGCCGCCACCGCGCTGATCGCCCTGCTGCTCGATCTGGCGCTGGCCGGTCTCGGCCGCCGGCTCAGCCCGCACACCGCATCCTGATGGGAGAAACGCGATGACTCGATGGTTACAACACCTCCGCCACGCGCTGCTGTTCTCCTTGCTGATGACCGGCGCGGCCGCCTGGGCCGCTCCGCTGACGCTGGCGAGCAAGAACTTTACCGAACAGCGAATTCTGTCGGCGATCACCGTGCAATACCTGCGGGCCAAGGGGTTTCAGGTCGAACCCAAGACCAATCTGGCCACGGTGATCACCCGCAACGCCATGATCAACAAACAGATCGACATGACCTGGGAATACACCGGCACCTCGCTGATCATCTTTAACCACATCAATAAGCGCATGACGCCGCAGGAAACTTACGACACGGTGAAAAAGCTCGACGCCAAGCTCGGCCTGGTGTGGCTGCAGCCGGCGGACATGAACAACACCTATGCCTTCGCCATGCAGCGCCAGCGCGCGGAAAAAGAACACATTCGCACGATGTCGCAGCTGGTGGCAAAAGTGGAACAGGTGCGTAAAACCGACCCGAAACACAACTGGCTGCTGGGGCTGGATCTGGAGTTTGCCGGCCGCTCGGACGGCCTGAAGCCGATGCAGGCGCTGTACGACATGCCGCTCGATCGCCCGCAAATCCGCCAAATGGACCCCGGCCTGGTTTACAACGCCATCCGCGACGGCTTCGTCGATGCCGGACTGGTGTACACCACCGACGGCCGGGTGAAAGGCTTCGATCTGCAGGTGCTCGAAGACGACAAGGGCTATTTCCCGAGCTATGCGGTCACGCCGGTAGTGCGCGCCGACGTGTTGCAAAACACGCCGGGGCTGGAAGAGGCGCTGAACACGCTGTCGAAACAGTTCAACAATCAGGTGATCACCGAGCTTAACGCCAAGGTGGATATCGACTACCAGACGCCGCAGCAGGTCGCCGACGCGTTCCTCAAGCAGCGCGGCCTGATTAAGGGAGACATGTGATGAATACTGTGCTTTACGCCTGGCAAAACTGGGCCTACATCGCCGGATTGACGCTGGAACACCTGCTGCTGGTCGGCGTCGCCGTCGGCCTGGCGATCCTGATCGGCGTACCGCTCGGCGTGCTGATCGTCCGCCACAAATGGCTGGCGACGCCGGTGTTGAGCCTGGCCACGCTGGTGCTGACCGTGCCCTCCATCGCCCTGTTCGGGCTGATGATCCCGCTGTTTTCCTTAATCGGCCACGGCATCGGCTACGTGCCGGCGATCACCGCGGTGTTCCTCTACTCGCTGCTGCCGATCGTGCGCAACACCCACACCGCGCTCGACAACCTGCCCGGCGGGCTGCGCGAAGCCGGCCGCGGCATCGGTATGACGTTCTGGCAACGCCTGCGCTGGGTAGAGATCCCGGTGGCGCTGCCGGTCATTTTCGGCGGCATTCGCACCGCCGTGGTGATGAATATCGGCGTGATGGCGATCGCCGCAGTGATCGGCGCCGGCGGCCTCGGCCTGCTGCTGCTCAACGGCATCAGCAGCAGCGACATCCGCCAGTTGATTACCGGCGCCGTGATGATCAGCCTGCTGGCGATCGTCCTCGATTGGTTATTGCACCGCTTGCAAATTGCGCTTACGCCCAAGGGGATCCGCTCATGATTAAATTGGAAAATCTGACCAAACAGTTCATGCAGAAGAACGGTACGCCGTTCAACGCCGTCGACAACATCAATCTGGACGTGCCGGAAGGCGAAATCTGCGTGCTGCTCGGCCCTTCCGGCTGCGGCAAAACCACCACGCTCAAGATGATCAACCGCCTGATCGAACCCACCGGCGGCACCATTCTGATCAACGGTGAAGACACCAGCGCGCTGGATACCGTCAGCCTGCGCCGCAAAATCGGCTACGTCATCCAGCAGATCGGTCTGTTCCCCAACATGACCATCGAGGAAAACATCACCGTGGTCCCGCGCATGCTGGGCTGGGACAAAAAACGCTGCCACGATCGCGCCGAGGAGCTGATGAGCATGGTGGCGCTGGATCCCAAGCGCTTTTTGCACCGCTACCCGAAAGAGATGTCCGGCGGGCAGCAGCAGCGCATCGGCGTGATCCGTGCGCTGGCGGCCGATCCACCGGTGCTGCTGATGGATGAACCCTTCGGCGCGGTGGATCCGATCAACCGCGAAACCATCCAGAACGAGTTTCTCGACATGCAGCGCCAGCTGAAAAAGACCGTGATGCTGGTGAGCCACGACATCGATGAAGCGCTGAAGCTCGGCGATCGCATCGCAGTGTTCCGTCAGGGCAAAATCGTACAGAACGCCAGCGCCGATGAGCTGCTGGCGCGGCCGGCGAACGACTTCGTTGCCTCCTTTGTCGGCCAGGACCGTACGCTAAAGCGCCTGCTGCTGGTGCAGGCCGGCGACGTGGCCGATCAGCAGGAAACGGTGACGGTGCGGCGAGAGACGCCGCTAGTGGAGGCGTTCGGGCTGATGGACGATATCGACGCCCGCTCGGTGACGGTGGTGGACGCCGACGGCAAGCCGCTGGGGTATGTCAAACGCCGCGAGGCGCGCGGCGCGCCGGGCGTCTGCGCCGACAGCCTGCACCGTTTCCGCGTCACCGCGCGGGCAGAGGAGAACCTGCGCGTGGTGCTGTCGAAGCTGTACGAGCACAACACCTCCTGGATGCCGATCGTCGATGAAGACGGCCGCTACAGCGGCGAAATCTCGCAGGATTACATCGCCGACTACCTCAGCTCCGGCCGCACGCGCCGGGTGCTGACGCCGCAATAACTCACCCCGGGGCGCTCACCGCCCCGCCCACGCCGCAGTTTGCTAAAGATTCACTGGTCATCGGCCGGAGCGCCAAGCACAATGCGCTGATGACCCTTTGATTTTTCTCACGACGCCGCCCACGCATGAAAAGATTGGTCCACCTGCACCACTATCGCGCCCTGTTGCGCAGCCTGTTTATCGCCGTGTTCATCGGCGTCGCCGCCGCTCTGGCGGTGTGGCTGTTCCACCGTTCGATGCTTGGCCTCGAGTGGCTGCTGCTCGGCAATGCCGACGGCAGCCTGGTGGCCGCCGCCGCCGCGCTGCCCGGCTGGCGGCGCGCCCTCACTCCGGCACTGGGCGGCCTGGCGGCGGGCCTGCTGCTGTATATTCACCAGCGCTACCGCCACCAGCGCCCGGCGGCGCCTACCGACTATATGGAAGCGATCGAGACCGGCAACGGCAAGCTGGACACCGGTGCCAGCCTGGTGAAGTGCCTGGCGTCGCTGCTGGTGGTGTCGAGCGGCAGCGCCATCGGCCGCGAAGGCGCGATGATCCTGCTGGCGGCGCTGGTAGGCTCGCTGTTTGCCCAGCGCTTTACGCACGAGAAAGAATGGAAACTGTGGGTGGCCTGCGCCGCCGCCGCCGGGATGGCCAGCGCCTATCATGCGCCGCTGGCGGGCAGCCTGTTTATCGCCGAGATCCTGTTCGGCACCCTGATGCTGGCCTCGCTCGGCCCGGTGGTGATCGCCGCGGTCAGCGCCCTGCTGATGACCAACCTGCTCAACGGCGGCCAGGCGCCGCTCTATCTGGTGACGCCGCTCGCGGCCCCCTTGCCGACGCAATACCTGCTGATGGCGCTGGTCGGCGTGGTGGCCGGCGCCGGCGGGCCGCTGTTTTTATGGCTGATGACCGCCACCGGCCACGCCTTCCGCTCGCTGCGGTTGAAGCCGCCGTTGCAGCTGGCGCTGGGCGGCCTGATCGTCGGGCTGCTTTCGCTGCTGTTCCCGCAGGTATGGGGCAATGGTTACAGCGTGGTGCAGGCGCTGCTGATCGCACCGCCGGGGGTGCTGTTGCTGGGGGCTATCCTGGTGTGCAAACTGTTGGCGATCCTCGCCAGCAGCGGGTCGGGCGCGCCGGGCGGGGTCTTCACCCCGACGCTGTTCGTCGGCGCCGCGCTCGGTTCGATCATCGGTCAGCTGTTTGGCCTGTGGCCGGGCATGGATACGGCGGTGCCGCTGCTGCTGGCGCTGACCGGCATGGCGACCCTGCTGGCCGCCACCACCCATGCGCCGATCATGGCGGCGTTGATGGTGTTTGAAATGACCGGCGAATACGCGCTGCTGCCCGGCATTCTGCTCTCGTGCGTGATCGCCACCACCGTGTCGCGCGGCCTGCGGCCAGTGTCGGTGTATCACTCGGCGCCGCCGCCCAAACGCGAGGCTTAGAACTCGCCCTGCTGCAGGATTTTCCTGAACTGCGGGCACTGCAGGTGCTCGGGTTCAGGGCAATCGACCATGTGGCGCAGCCCGTCGCGTACCTGCATCAGGCGCTGGATATGGCGATCCAGCTCATCCGCCCGCGCCGCCAGCAGCCCGCGATCGAGCGCTATCTTGCCCCGTTCGTCAAACAAGGCGCTCATCTCGTCCAGCGTAAAACCGGCCAGGCGCGCCAGCGCGATCAGCCGCAGTTGGTCAAGCACGCCGGCGGCGTATTGGCGACGCAAACCGTGGCGGCCTATCGACGCGATCAGCCCTTTCGTCTCGTAATGCCGCAGCGCGGAAGGCGCGATCCCGCTCAGGCGCGCCACCGTGCCAATATCCAGTTCTTTTGCCATTGACTTGAAGCCGACTTTAAGTTGCACACTGTGCGCACATTATCACGTCACTGAGCCAAGGACACCCCTATGACCCCCGATCTGTTAGTGCACATCCTGTTAACCGGCGCCGGCGCCACCCTCTGCATGGATCTGTGGGCGCTGCTGCTGAAGTGGCGCTTCGGCATCCCTTCTCTCGATTATGCGCTGGTGGGCCGTTGGTTTCTCGGCATGTTCGACGGCCGCTGGTTTCACGCCACCATCGTTACGGCGCCGCCGCGCCGGGGAGAGAGAGAAATCGGCTGGATATTGCATTACGCCATCGGCATCGCGTTTGCCTTTATCCCGATCGGTTTGGCGGGCATCGGGTGGTATGCGGCGCCGGAACCGTTCATCGCGCTGTTGAGCGGCTGGCTGAGCCTGGCGGCGCCGTTTCTGGTGATGCAGCCCGCGCTGGGCTTTGGCGTGGCGGCGGCGAAAACCGCCCACCCGCGAAGAGCGCGGCTCCTCAGCCTGCTCACCCACACGGTGTATGGGCTGGGCCTGCTGATCGTCGCCCGATTGTTGGCGACGCTGTGCGCCTGAGCGGGCTTACAGCAGCGTGGAAATATCGAGGTAGTGCGCCAGTTCGCGCTGCTCCGCGCGCGGCAGGTACGGAATTTCACCCAACAGCGGCGCGGGAATGCGCTGCTGCAGCGCCGCGATGGTTTCAGCATAGTGCGCCAACCCCGGGTTGATGCGGTTGGCCACCCAGCCCAACAGCGGCAGGCCGTCGTTGATGATCGACTGTGCGGTCAGCAGCGCGTGGCTGACGCAGCCCAGCTTGATGCCCACCACCAGCACCACCGGCAGCTGTTCCTGCACCACCCACTCGGCGTAAGGCCGCAGATCGTTCATCAGCACCCGCCAACCGCCGCTGCCTTCCACCACCACCGTGTCGGCTTTGGCGGACAGATCCCGCAGACCGCTGCTCATCACGCCATAGTTGATGTCCTCGGTCGCATGCGCGTGAAACACCTCATCCAGGCAGGTGATGGGATTGATCTCCTCGTAGGACAGCGGCAGGGTTGAAGATGCCTGCAACACCAAAGCGTCTTTATTGCGGATGCCCTCGCTGGTTTCCTGGCAGCGTGCGGCGATCGGCTTGTAACCGGCCACCGAACGGCCCTCGGCAGCCAGCGCCTGCATCAACCCGCGGGAAACCACGGTTTTACCGACGTCGGTATCCGTGCCTGTCACAAATAAACGCTTCAACATGAATAAAATGCCCCAGAATGCCCCGTTAACAATGTGTCGCCGCATCGGCGGCGAAGAAGTCTTTCGGAAAAATTCTAGGGGATGCTGCCACGTAGGGGCTTGAGGTAGCTCAATCTTTTGCAGGATTAATAAGAAGTTCTGATGTTAGCCTTGCAGCAGCTGCACCAGCAATGAACCGTTGTACAGCGCCTCTTTCACCAGCGCCGCACCGGGCATGGTGCCCTGATTGAAGAACTGCGTGGATTCGACCTTGACCTGCTCGCTGTAGGCCGGCAGCGCCTGCTGGCGAATGCAGGAGGCGATGGCCGGATGCAGGATCTCCGCCGCACGGTTGAGCGGCGAGCCGACCAGGATCTTCTCCGGATTGAACAGGTTGACCATGATAGCCAGAATGCGCCCCACGCTGTGGCCGACGCCGAGAATGATGTCCCGCGCCAGCTGATCGCCTGCCAGCGCGGCATCGCACAGCGATTCAACGGTCAGCGGCGCGCCGTGCAGGCTGGAGCTCATCGAGCCGCTCAGTCGCTGCTGGGCGATCTCCAGCATGTTTTCGATGCTGGCCACGGTTTCGAGACAGCCGTGGTTGCCGCAATAGCAGCGTTTACCGTAAGGATCGACCTGGGTGTGGCCGATTTCCACCACGCTGTGGCTCCCGGCGTGCAGCACATGGCCGCCGGTGATCACCCCGGCGCCGACGTTGTGGTCGATCACCACCTGAATGACGTTCTGGCTGCCGCGCGAGGCGCCGTACAGCGCTTCAGCCATGGTCCAGGCGCTGATGTCGTGCTGCAGGTAAACCGGCAGGCCGGTGCGGGTTTCCAATGCCGGGCCAAGCGGCATCTCCAGCACGTCGTAAAACGGCATGCGGTGCACCACGCCGGACTGCACGTCGATCATGCCCGGCAGCGTGATGGCGATCGCCGTCAGCCGCTCCAACTTGCTTTGGTGACGGATAAAGAACTGATCGACTTCGGTCAGGATGCGTTTCAGCAGCGGTTCAGGGTGTTCGGCCGCCAGCGGCAGCAGCTCCTCCACTACCAGTTTGCTGCTGAGATCGCGCAGCGCCAGCGTGATGCTGCCGCGGCTGATGCGGGCGGACAGGTAGTGCCAGGCCTCGGTGTCCAGCACCAGCCCCACCGCCGGGCGGCCCCGGCTGCCGATTTCCTGGTACTCGGTTTCCTTGACCAGATGGGCTTCCAGCAGTTCGCGCACGATCTTGGTGATGCTGGCGGGCGCCAGCTGCGCGCGTTTTGACAGTTCGATGCGCGAAATCGGGCCCAGTTGATCGATTAGCCGATAAACCGCCCCCGCATTGGTCTGCTTGATTTGATCGATATGCCCAGGCTGCCCAACCGCAATCACAAACCTGCTCCTACTATTTTTCGCGCTTCTAAATAAAGACTAGGGGTTATGGTGGGGCTTTTGTCATACAGCGTCAACTATTTGATTCGTTATGTGATTTGCTGCACAAATTCCTCGCGATTTCAGCGTGAATTGATTTTTATTTGCCCAAGCTCAACGTCATTTCAGCATCAACGCCATCAGCGCCTGCGCGGCGGCGGTCAGCGGCCGGCGGCGGTGATGCACCAGCCACACTTCGGTGGTGGCGTCCGGCTCCGCCAGCGGCAAATAGCGCACGCCGTCCACCCGCACCCGGGCGAAAGAAGCCGGCAAAATCGACACCCCCAACCCGGCGGAAACCAGCCCGATGATGGTCATCGCTTCCCCCACTTCCTGGGTGATATACGGGGTAATGCCGGCCTTGCCGAGCAGCAGCAGAATTTCGTCGTACAGCGCGGTGCCCACTTCACGCGAGAAGAACACGAACGGCTCCTGTGCCAGGTGTTGAAACCGCAGCGCGCCGCCGGGCGTTTCCGCCAGCAGATACCCTTCCGGCACCACCGCCACCAGCGGTTCACGCAGCAGAAGCTGAAAGTGGAGCGCCTCCGGCAGCCGCGTGTTGCGCATCACCCCCAGATCCAACTCACCGTTCAGCAACGGCTCGATCTGCTGTTTGGTGTTGATTTCGCGCATTTTGATATGCACCTGCGGGGAGTGCTGACGAAAGGCGCGCAGGCTGCGTGACACCACGCCGATAAAGGGCGCGGAAGAGGTAAAGCCGATGGTCATTTCCCCCAGCTCACCGCGATCCAGACGCGCTGCCTTTTCCGCCGCGCGCCCGACCTGATCGAGCACCTGGTAGGCTTCTTTGAGGAACATCTCCCCGGCCTGGGTCAAACTGACGTTGCGGTTGTTACGCGCCAGCAGCCGCGCGCCAACCATCTCTTCCAGCGCCTGAATTTGCTGGCTGAGCGGCGGCTGGGAGATCCGCAACCGTTCGGCGGCGCGGCCAAAATGCAGCTCTTCCGCCACGGCGATAAAGTAACGCAGGTGTCTCAATTCGATATTCATATTTAAAACGTCTTAATTTGAATTATTAATATATTAGACAAAAAATTCGCCACTCCCTATCATTTTGTTATCTGTAAAATGTCTGTTTATCTCCCCGAAGTTCGGTAAGGAAACGCTGTGACAACCCCTGTGCGTTCTGCGGCCACGATGCCGTCGACGCTGGCCGCCAACGATGACGCGGCCGCTGCGCCAAAAGTAAAACGCTCCACCCTCAACAACAAACTCCCCTATATCGAACGCGGCACGCCGCAGTTTATGCGCGTGACGCTGGCGCTGTTTTCCGCCGGGCTGGCGACCTTCGCGCTGCTCTACTGCGTGCAGCCGATCCTGCCGGTGCTGTCGCAAGATTTTGGCGTCTCGCCGGCGGAAAGCAGCCTGTCGCTTTCGGTCTCCACCGGCCTGCTGGCGATCGGCCTGATGTTCACCGGGCCGCTGTCCGACGCCATTGGCCGCAAGTCGGTGATGGTAGTGGCGCTGCTGCTGGCGGCGGTCTGCACGCTGATCTGCGCCTTTATGACCAGCTGGCACGGCATTTTGCTGATGCGCGCGCTGATCGGCCTGTCGCTGAGCGGCGTGGCGGCGGTCGGCATGACCTACCTCAGCGAAGAGATCCACCCCAGCTTCGTCGCCTTCTCGATGGGGCTGTACATCAGCGGCAACTCGATCGGCGGCATGAGCGGCCGCCTGGTGACCGGGGTGTTGACCGACTTCTTCTCCTGGCGCGTATCGCTCGGAGTCATCGGCCTGTTCGCCCTTGCCGCCGCCTGCATGTTCTGGCGCATCCTGCCCGCTTCGCAGCATTTTCGCGCCAGTTCGCTGCGCCCGCGCACCTTGCTGATCAACTTCAAGCTGCATTGGCACGATAAGGGCCTGCCGCTGCTGTTCGCGGAAGGTTTCCTGCTGATGGGCAGCTTCGTCACCCTGTTCAACTACATCGGCTATCGCCTGCTGGCGGATCCTTACCACCTGAGCCAGGCGATTGTCGGCCTGCTGTCGGTGGTATACCTCACCGGCTCCTACAGCTCGCCCAAGGCCGGCGCGCTCACCTCGCGCTTCGGGCGCGGCCCGGTGCTACTGGCCTCGATCGTGATTATGCTGATCGGGATTCTGATTACCGCGCTGCCGCAGGTGCCGGCGATCTTTATCGGCATGATGCTGTTCACCGCCGGTTTCTTCGCCGCCCACTCGGTGGCCAGCAGCTGGATTGGCCGCCGTGCGCGCCGCGCCAAAGGCCAGGCGTCGTCGCTGTATCTGTTTTGTTATTACGTCGGATCCAGCGTGGCCGGCACCCTCGGCGGCGTGTTCTGGCACAGCTTCGGCTGGAATGGCGTGGCGGCGTTCATCAGTCTGATGCTGCTGCTGGCGCTGCTGGTGGTGCATTACCTGAAACGCCTGCCGGAAGCGGCCCGCCTCTGAAAAGAAAAAGCCGCGGTGGTTTGCCGCGGCTCGTCCTGCCAGTGCCTGTGATTATTGGCCGGTTTTCCAGCGGGTGCGCAGGTACTCCACCGCCTTGTCCGTTTGCGGCTCAGTCAGATAACGCTGCCTGAACAGGATGGTTCCCCCCATCCCCGGCAGGCTCTCGTTAAGATCCAGCTGCCTCTTCAGCTCGGGGACGCCGCCATCGACGGTCCAGGCCGGCTCGCCGGCCGCAGGCGTGCCCACTTTATACAGCGCCACCCCGGCATAGAGCCGGACTGATGTGCCCTTCACCACCTCGGCCCACCAGTTGGCCAGCACGTCGTAGCGGACAATTTCACGATCAAAAGGCCAATACAGCTGCGGCGCGATATAATCGAGCAGCCCCAGTTTGACCCACTGGCGCGTATCGGCATAGGCCGTATCGTACGATGGGGCCCCTGCCCGCGTCGCCGAGCCGGCAGGATCGTCCGCCTTGTTTCGCCAGACGCCCGCCGGGCTGACGCCAAACGCAACCGCGGGCTTCAACGCTCGGACGGTGGCTGAAACCTGTTTTATCAATTGCAGCGTGTTGTCCCTGCGCCAGGCGGCTTTGTCGGCAAATCCTTTTCCGTATGCGCGAAACGTTCGTTCATCATCCAGCGGCGATTGCGGCGTTTCGTAATAGAAATAATCGTCAAACTGAATGCCGTCGACCTCATAGTTTTTGACAATTTCAGTCACCACGCTGGTGATCCAGTTGCGCACGTCGGGCAGACCGGGGTCGAGCACGAAGCGCTCGTTGGCGGTGCGTATCCAGTCGGGATGCAGCGCATAGACGCTGGCCGGTGGCGACTGCAGCGTATGATTGAGTGCGTCAATCGTTTGCTGTCGGGTATTCATGGAAACCCGATAAGGGTTCAGCCAGGCATGCACTTTGATGCCGCGCCGGTGCGCTTCTTTCAGCATAAAGGCCAGCGGATCGTACCCCGGATCCTGGCCCACAGTGCCGGTCAAGACTTCTGACCAGGGCAAAATGTTTGAGCGCCACAGGGCCGTGCCGTCCGGTTTAACCTGAAAATACACCGCGTTGATCCCGGTTTTCACCATCTCGTCCAGCGCGTCCGTCAGCCCCTGTTTCTGCAGGCGAACCCGCTCTTGCGCGGTTTCCGCTTTCAGGGAGGCCGCCGGCGGCCAGTCCAGGCCAATGACCGTGGCCAGCCAGATGCCCCGCATCGGTGTTATCGGCGGTGTCGGTTGCGGGGGCTTCTCCGGTTCGGGTGGCTTGGCGCATCCGCTCACGCCCAACATTGCGGCCATCAACAGCCATCCGCCTAATTTTGTTACGCCTGTCGGCATTCTGGTTCTCCTTCCGTGAGTGACGGTTATCCCATGTCGTTTCGTGCAGAGCAAGAAACTGCCCGCTTTCTCAACGCTATCAAGCTATCGGCGTCGCCCTGTTCAGACGACGCCGGTGTCCTTACCCCATTACCAGCTCAGCCCAGTTCCGCGCGGGAACGCCACCTTGCCCGTATTGGTTTCTACATCGTAGTCATGCCAGGTGTTGACCGGCAATTTGCCCTGCGGTGTGATTTTACCCGTCAGCACCTGCGCCAAAGAGACCATCGAAGGGCCACGCCACACGCCGCTGTCATACCCGTAGTAGGAATAGGTGGCGACGGCCGCCTCCACGTCTGCGGCATAGTTCACGATATCGTAAGGTGCGCGCAGTGAGAGGTGAATCCGTTTTTTCCCCTGCTCGGCGGCGTATTTCAACCAGCCCGGATAAGGGCTGCTGTCATTACCCGCCCCGGTTGCGGAGGTAACGACCCCATCCTGTTCAGCCGGCGTGAAGCGGGTTGAGAGGGTTCCGAGCAAGAACACGTCGCAGCCGGCAATATGTTCCCTGACCTGGGCGTCGCTCAGTTCCGTTTCCTTCGCGGCAACGACGTCCTGATACCCCTCCTGCGCCATCACGCGCGCAATGCCGTTGGCCTGCTCGCCCCACGGGGTCAGGATAAAATAGCGCAGCGCCTTGTCCTTTAACGGCAGCAGGCTATGGCGATTGATAACGACGGTAATGGAGCGATCGGCGATGCGTTTTTCCAGCTTGTGCGCTAACGACGCAACGTCGTTAGAACAGGGTTTATCGCTATGGCCCATCAGGCTATGGCGCAATTTGAGGCGCAAAATTCGCTCGACCGAGGCATCGATATCAGCCTCGCTGAGATGCCCCGTTTTCACTCTGTCCGCAAGGTAGCGGATCAGGTCCGGCAGCAGGCTCGCCTGGGCCGGCGAGGCGATGCTGACAGGCATCAGGGCAATATCCACCCCGGCGGCAAAGACGTTTTCAGCCGCCGCTTGCTGGCTGAAATGCTCGGCAATCGCGCCCATATCCAGCGCATCTGAAATCGTTACGCCGGCATACCCCAACTCATTGCGCAGGATCTGGGTCTGAATTTCATGCGACATGGTGGCCGGCACCGTGATTTTTTCACCGCTGCGGGTATCGATCTGGCGGTTATCCAGTGCCGGATACTGAATATGCGCGGTCATCACCATGTCCGGCGCCGCGCAGCGATCGATGGCCTGCTTGTAAGGGCCGATGTCGATGGCAAAGGCCTCTTCCCGCGTGCGATCGACGCGCGGCAAACCGGTATGCGAGTCGGTGGAGGTGCTGCCGTGGCCGGGGAAGTGTTTATACGCGGTGATCAGCCCCTGGTGTTTCATGCCCGCCACCATTTTCTCTGCCAGACGGGAAACGGTGTTCTTATCATCGCTGATGGCGCGAACGTTAATCACCGGGTTGAACGGGTTGGTGTTGACATCCACGACCGGGGCAAAGTTGGTATTGATATGCAACGCACGCATATCCTGGGCCATCAGCTTGCCCTGTTCAACGGCGAGCTGTTCATCCGCGCCCCCTTCAATCGCCGCCGCCAGCGCCATATTGCCGGGGAATGAGGCATAGTCGCCGCGCGGCAGCCGGAAAACATTACCGCCTTCGTTATCCGTGCCAATAAACAAACGAATGCCGGCGTGGGTTTTCATCGCGGCATACCAGGCCGTCAACGTGTTGATCTGCTGCTTGTCTTTCAGATTATTGGCGAACAGGATCACCCCACCCACGTGGTTATCGGCGATCAGCTTGCCAATGGCTTCATCGGGGACGGTCATATCCTGATTGCTGCTACCGTTCCGATCCCAGTAGCGAAAATCCAGCATGATTTTTTGCCCGATCTTCTCTTCCAGCGTCATGTTTTTGACTTTCTGTTTCATATCCACAGTGAACCTCCGTTTAAAGCACCCGTTAATGACAGAAGAAAAGATAACCCCAAGGGCTCATAGCGTCCTGCCATTCTGTTTGTTCCAGCGTTTGGACAACGGCGATCGGAAAATGGATTAAACAAAACACAAACAAACAGGAGAAAATCCATCAATGAATCAAAACACTACGCGTACCGGGTGTATTACGTGCCCTGGCGTAGAGGCCGCTATGGCGCATTTTCCGCTGGTAAGCCGGGTGGCCAGTGAAGCTGCCTACGGCGCAGGGGCCGATGTTGCCCCCCGTCTGCTACTCCTTTATAGTATGTTGTAACTAAAATAGGAGCGTGCGATGAGCAGATACGATGTGATTGGCCGGATGAACGCCTGCTTTACCGAGCTGGAGCAGGCGCTCGGCGCGCTGCAGCAGCAGATCGCCCCGCTGCGGTTGCTGGCGGCGCGGGTGTTCAGCCTGCCGGAGGTTGAAAAAGGCCAGGAACATCAGGCCATCTCACATATCGCGGTCGAACAGCATGTGGGGCAAGCGGCGCGCGATCTGGCGCTGGAGCATTATCAGCGGCTGTTCATCCACCATAACCGGGAGAATGTCAGCAGCAAGGCCGCCGTGCGCCTGCCCGGCGTCCTCTGTCTGGCGGTGGAGCAGCCGGAGTATCAGGCGCTGCAAACGCAGTTGGCGCTGATCAACCGCCTGAAGGGCGAACTGGAACAGATTATCACCGTCGATTCCGGCCTGGCGCCGGAGCAGCGTTTCGAGTTCGTGCACACCCATCTGCACGGGCTGATTACCCTCAGCGCCTATCGCACCCTCACCGCCCTGACCAATCCCGACTCCGTGCGCTTCGGCTGGGCCAACAAGCACATCATCAAAAACGTAAAGCGGGACGACATCCTGGCGCAGCTGGAGAAAAGCCTGAAAGCCGGCCGCGCGGTACCGCCGCACAGCCGTGAACAGTGGGCTGCCCTGGTCAGCCGCGAGATAGACGACGTCAGCCGCCTGCCGCAGCACGCGACGCTGAAAATCAAGCGGCCGGTCAAAGTGCAGCCGATCGCTCGGGTGTGGTATCAGCAGCAGCAAAAACAGGTGCAACACCCCTGCCCGCTGCCGCTGATCGCCCTGTGTCAGGTTGAAAACGGCGCAGCGGTGCCGAAGATCGGCGAGTTGCTCAACTACGACGTCGACGCGGTGAAACACCGCTACAAACCCGACGCCCGGCCGCTGCGGCTGCTGGTGCCGCGTCTGCATCTGTATACCGACGACGCTACTCGCTGAGGGCATACACCCGCAGGCGATGGCCGTCCGGATCTCGCGCCACGAAGGTGTAGCCGAATTCCATCTCGGTCGGCGTTTGCTCAATCGGCAGCCCGAGTTCGCGCCACTGGTTATAGCGCGCTTCGACCTCTTGCGGATCCTGGCACAAAAAGCCCAGTTCACCGCCGCCACCGGTCAACGTGGCAGCGGGTTTTACCCCCTGTTTGGCCCACATTCCCAGCTTGAAGCCGTTGTTGAGCACGAACAGGGCGAAGCCAGGGGAAAGCTCTACCGGCGCCTGTCCCAGTAAACGTTGATAAAAGGCGGCGCTGTTCAGCGGGTTGTCGACGTAAAGCAGGGTCATGCAGGGAAGGGTCATCGGTCTGTCCTCTGGGTGATGGGAACCGGCCGGTTCCCGATAGGCACAGACTAAGGGGTGCGACTGACAGTTTATGGCAGTAACGTGCCGCTATTGCTCCGCAATGCCCTCGCTGAGGCGCCACTCTTTCAGCAACCGCCGCCGGCCGCGCGGATAGCGCTGTTCCAAAGGCGTAGCAGCCTGAATGCGATCGAGGCGAAAATGGCGAAACGCCTGGCGCAGCTCACACCAGGCGACCAGCATCTGGAACTGCTCGAAAAAACCCAGCGCAAAGGGCCACAGCAGGCGTTCGCTGCGCTGCCCCGCCAGATCGAGATAGTCGATATGCAGCTTGCGCTCGCGGCGGATGGTGTCACGGATCAGCACCCGCATCGCATCCGCCACCGGCGGCGCCTGAACCGGCGCTATCAATAGCGTGTTGGCCTCCAGCGCCTCCCGCAGCGCCGGCGGCAGCACGTCGGCGATCTTGGCGAGCGCCTGGCCCGCCGCGCTCGCCAGCTGGCTGTCGCCGCGGCGGCTGACCCAACGCATCCCCAGCACCAGCGCTTCTGTTTCCGCCTGCGAGAACATCAGCGGCGGCAGCATAAAGCCGGGCCGTAGCACATAGCCGACACCCGCCTCGCCGACGATCTCCGCCCCCTGCTGCTGCAGCGTAGCGATATCGCGGTACAGCGTGCGCATGCTGATGCCCAGCGTTTGCGCCAGCGCATGGCCCGCCACCGGATAACGGTGGCTGCGCAGCAGCTGCATCAGATCGAGTAAACGTTGCGCGCGCGACATCTTGATTTCTCCATAAAAAAGGGGCTTACCTCAGTAAGCCCCCGGTTGCCTCACAGATCAATCATTTCTGCATGCTGCCGACCATCGCTTCCGGCCGCACCCACTCGTCGAACTGCGCGTCGGTCAGGTAGCCGAGCTTCAGCGCCGCAGCTTTCAGCGTCACCCCTTCCTTGTGCGCTTTCTTGGCGATTTCCGCCGCCTTGTCGTAGCCGATATGGGTGTTGAGCGCCGTCACCAGCATCAGCGATTCGTTCAGCAGCTGGGTGATGCGATCGCGGTTCGGTTCGATGCCCACCGCGCAGTGCTCGTTGAAGCCCTGCATGCCGTCGGCCAGCAGGCGAATCGACTGCAGGTAGTTGTGGATCACCATCGGGCGGAATACGTTCAGCTCAAAGTTGCCGGAAGCACCGCCGATGTTCACCGCCACGTCGTTGCCCAGCACCTGGGCGCACAGCATGGTCATCGCCTCGCACTGGGTCGGGTTGACCTTGCCCGGCATGATGGAGCTGCCCGGTTCGTTCTCCGGGATCGAAATCTCGCCGATGCCGCAGCGTGGGCCGGACGCCAGCCAGCGCACGTCGTTGGCGATCTTCATCAGCGAAGCCGCCAGCCCTTTCAGCGCGCCATGCCCCTGCACCAGCGCGTCGCAGGTCGCCAGCGCTTCGAACTTGTTCGGAGCCGTGACGAAGGGCTGATGGGTCAACTCCGCCAGCGCTTTAGCGACGCGCACCGCGTACTCCGGATGGGTGTTCAGCCCGGTGCCGACCGCCGTGCCGCCCAGCGCCAGCTCGGCGATGTGCGGGATACTGTCCTCGATGTGTTTCAGATTGTGCGCCAACATCGCCGCCCAACCGGAGATCTCCTGCCCCAGGGTCAGCGGCGTGGCGTCCTGCAGATGGGTGCGGCCGATTTTGACGATGTCACGGTAAGCTTCGGCCTTGTCGCTCAGCGTCTTGTGCAGCACTTTCAGCTCGGGGATCAGGTGTTCGCGCAGCGCAATCACCGCCGCCACGTGCATCGCGGTGGGAAACACGTCGTTGGAGCTCTGGCTTTTATTGACGTCGTCATTCGGGTGCACCTTGCGCTCTTCACCGCGCACGCCACCCAGCAACTCGCTGGCGCGGTTGGCCAACACTTCGTTCATGTTCATGTTGGTCTGGGTGCCGGAACCGGTTTGCCAGATCGACAGCGGAAACTGGTCGGCATGGCTGTCCGCCAGCACTTCATCGGCGGCGTTGATGATGGCGGTACCCCGTTCGGCCGGCAGCAGCCCCAGATCCACGTTCACCTGCGCGGCGGCGCGCTTGGTCAACGCCAGCGCGTGGATCAGCGCGGTCGGCATCTTTTCGGAGGAAATGCGGAAATGCGCCAAAGAACGCTGGGTTTGCGCGCCCCACAGCTTGTCGGCCGGTACTTCGATGGGGCCCATAGAGTCTTTTTCGATACGAACGCCTGCCATCATTATCTCCTTAGCATAATTCCTAAAATTGTAGGGTTAGGCCGACGCGCTACCCCTCGTCGGCATGCACTCCCAGTATAGTGACATAATAACTATTCGCATTAAGAGAGTTATCTCACAGCACGTTTCATCTCTTTTACCCATTAACGACGCGGTTATTTTCCACCGGTTAATCCGTGGCGAAATAAACGGCCGGGAATGAGCCTGGAGAATAAAACGTGGGTAGCATTAACGCGGATGACGCAAATTAAAATTATTGATGCGCTGTGCCTGTAAATGATTGAGTTCATCGATACGTTGTTGCTGCAGATGATTGATCTCGTCGTAGGCGTCCTGCCGTTCATTATGCCGATAGGCCCCGGTCGCCACCGCGCCGGCGGTGAGTGCCAACGGATGCGCCACAGGCGCGATCGCAGCGGGAGCCGCGACCGGCGCGGGTGCAACGACGATCGGCACCGGCGCGATCACCACGGTGCGCGGCGCGGCGTAGGGATAGGTGACAATCACCGCCGCCTGGGCTGCGCCGGTGCAAAGCCCCAACAGCAACAACAGTTTTTTCATGCAACAGACCTCTTGTTTCGTTAAATCGACTCGTTAGCCGTTACGGTAAAGGGGTCTGGCGCGCAGGTTTAAGCTCGGCGTGTGATCGCCCGGCGCAGTGCAAAAATAATAATAAGGGAATGGCTCAGACGGTAAAAAATAAATTCAGCCGACATATTTTGACATGCTGGAAAATAAATAATGATGCAGGATAAACGGGCTATCGGCAATAATCCCGCGGTTCCAAAGAATAATCGATCGGCGGGTTTTCCGGGCCACCTTGAGGCCCGCGCGCCAATTGAGGCGCCGATCGTTATCACGCTATACTTTGGCCCCGTTGCCGGGCGCGGCGTTATCCGGCGTTATGTTGATCGCGCCCATGATTTTTCCTGCCGACGCGGGGGTATGATGGTTGTCGGCACAGATTCAATTAACCGTATAAAATCAGTAAATTATTGTCACCCAGTACGACAATGACGCTAAGGATGTTTATCGACATGCAAAAAATGACCAACGCGGTACAAAATTACGCCTGGGGCAGCCACGATGCGCTGACCCGCCTTTACGGCATCGCCAACCCGGATAATCAGCCGATGGCCGAACTGTGGATGGGCGCCCATCCCAAGAGCCCTTCCCGCGTGCCGGGCGCCGACGGCGAACTGCGTTCGCTGCGCGATCTGATCGATGAAGACCAGCCAAAACAGCTGGGTGCCAACGTCGCAAGCCGCTTTGGCGAGTTGCCGTTCCTGTTTAAAGTACTCTGCGCCGATCAGCCATTGTCGATCCAGGTCCACCCGAGCAAAGCGGCGGCCGAGATCGGCTTCGCAAAAGAGAATGCCGCCGGCATTCCGCTGAGCGCCGCCGAACGCAACTATAAAGATCCCAACCACAAGCCCGAGCTGGTGTTCGCCCTGACGCCGTTCCTGGCGATGAACGGCTTTCGCGAACTGGCCGATATCGTTTCCCTGCTGCAGCCGATTGCCGGCGCACACCACGACATCGCCGCCTTCCTGCAACAGCCGGACACCGCGCATCTCGCTACCCTGTTCGCCAGCCTGTTGACGATGAGCGGCGAGCAAAAGTCGCTGGCGCTCGGCGTGCTGAAAGCCGCGCTCAACAACCAGCAGGGGGAACCCTGGGATACCGTGCGCTTTATCGCCGGCTTTTATCCGGACGACAGCGGCCTGTTCTCACCGCTGCTGCTGAACGTGGTGCAGCTCGCGCCGGGCGAAGCGATGTTCCTGTATGCCGAAACGCCGCACGCCTACCTGAAAGGGGTGGCGCTGGAGGTGATGGCCAACTCGGATAACGTGCTGCGCGCGGGCCTGACGCCGAAATTCATCGACGTGCCTGAACTGCTGGCTAATCTGCAGTTCCGCCCGCAGCCGGCTTCCGGCCTGCTGACCCAGCCGGAGCAACGCGGCAACGCGCTGTTCTTCCCGATCCCGGTGGAGGATTTCGCCTTCTCGCTGCACGATTTGACCGCCGCACCACAGGCGCTGGCACAGCGGAGCGCCGCCATCGTGTTCTGCGTCACCGGCGAAGCGACGCTGGAAAAATCCGGGCAACGCCTGACGCTCAAACCGGGCGAATCCTGCTTTATCGGGGCTTTCGAATCCCCGGTCAACGTCAGCGGCAGCGGCCGCATCGCCAGGGTTTATAACCAGCTGGCCTAACCGTTGATAAATTTCAGCAAATTGCTTGCTGAAAGCGAGAGCTACCCCCACAATTAAACGCCTGCGGGCGTTTTTTGTCGGCCCCTATTTGCCCCTCCCGCGCAACGGAGGGTGATAAGAAAAAAGGATGAAACAGAGCTATGAAAAAATCGTTAGTCGCTGTCAGCGTCATTGTGGTTCTTGGCGCAGCATGGACCGGGGCATCCTGGTACACCGGGAAACTGATCGAGCAGCACATGGGCGAAGTCGTCGACAACGCCAACGGCCAGCTGAAAGCCTACCTGCCGAAAGCCGGCGTCAAGCTGAGCTATGAAAATTACCAGCGCGGCCTGTTCAGCAGTAAAGTGCGTTATGTGCTGCGTTCCGACGGCACGGATACCAGTGAAAACGCGGCGCTGAAAGCCGGTGAAGAAGTGGCGTTCCTGGAAACCATCGATCACGGCCCGTTCCCCTTCGCCCAGCTGAAAAAATTCAATCTGCTGCCGAGCATGGCGTCGGTGCATACCGAGCTGGAAAATACCCCGGCGGTGAAGGGCCTGTTTGACACCACCAAAGGCAAATCGCTGTTTACCGCCGATTCGCGCATCTCTTACAACGGGGACACTTCGTCCGCCATCGACATCATCCCGCTGGACTACCAAAAAGATAAGTCTTCGCTGAAATTCAGCGGCGCCACCATTAACGCCGACGTGTCCAGCGATCTGAAAAAATTCGTGCTGGACGCCAATAGCGACAATATCGTGTTCGCCAGCCCGAACGAATTCGGTCAAAACGAGCAGATCACCTTCCAGGGCTTCAACCTGAAAGGCAACAGCAACGAGAGCAAGTTCGGCGTGAAGCTCGGCGATCAGACGATGACGCTGAAGCAGTTCAAACTGACAATCGACGGTAAAGATACCGTGGCGTTGGACGGTTTCAACCTGGTGAGCAAGTTCGGCGAGCAAGGCAGCAGCAACATCGGCGGCCAGATCGACTACACCATGGACGCGCTCAAGGTGCAGGGCAACGACTTCGGCGCCGGCAAGCTGGCGCTGAAAATCGACAACGTCGACGGCAAAGCGCTGAAAGACTTCGCCGACAGCTACAACCGCCAGACCATGGCGCTGCTGCAACAGGGCGAGAACCTGGATCCGGCCGTGTATGAGCAGCAAAACGCCGAACTGCTGCAAAAGAACCTGCCGCTGCTGCTGAAAGGCAACCCGAGCCTCAGCATCGCACCGCTGAGCTGGAAAAACAGCAAGGGCGAGAGCACCTTCACGCTGGATCTGGCGCTGACCGATCCGAGCAAGGCCGCTTCCCCGGCACAATCGCCGGATCAGCTGATCGCGCAGGCGGTTAAAAAGCTGGATATCAATCTGACCATTCCGGAAGCGATGGCCACCGAAGTGACCGCGAAAACCGCGCTGTTGCAGGGTTACAATGAGGAAGACGCGCAGAAACTGGCGCAGCAGCAAGTACAGGGCCTGGCGGCCATGGGCCAGATGTTCAAGCTGACCACCCAGAAAGACGGCGTGATCGCGAGCACGTTCCACTATGCCGACAACCAGGTTGATCTCAACGGCAACAAAATGTCGCTGCAGGAGTTCATCGGTCAGTTCGCCATGCTGGGCGCCCCGGCGGAAGACGCTGAACCGGCGCAGTAATCGCCTGAAAGTCTGATCAAGGGCCCCTGCGGGGCCCTTTTTATTTACCCATTTCCGCGGCGTAAACCGCATCGCGGATCTGCTGCGGATAGCGGCCGCACATGCCCTCAAACGCGGTGTTGGTCAGTATCACTACGCTCAGCTGCGCCTGTGGATCAAAGAACCAGCTGTGGCCGTAAACCCCACCCCAGGTCAGCGTGCCGGCCTGCTGCGGCGTCTGCGCCGCTTCTGCGTCCACCAGCAGCGCCCCGCCAAAACCGAATCCCCAGCCCGGCCCTTGCGTTTGCGCCTGCGCGCCCACGTGCGGGCTGCGCAGCAACGCCACCGTGTCCGGCTGCAAAATGCCCTGCCCGCCGCTGCGTAATGCCTCCACCAGCTTCAGCACGTCGTCGGCATCGCCGACCATGCCCGCGCCGCCAGAAGGATAGGCCCCGGCGTTGAGCGCCCGCATCGGTGAAAACAGCACTTCGCCCCCCGCCATCTCCTCCGGTAGCGCCACCCGCAGGCCTTCATGCATGCGCTGCGGCCCCTGCGGGGTGTTGTAATACGGCGTCGCCAGGTTCGCGGCGTCCGTCGCATGGAACGCGGTATTGCCGAGCCCCAGCGGCTGCGCCACCCATTCGACAAACAGCTGCGGCAGCGGCATGCCCGTCACCCGTTCCAGCACCGCGCCAAGCACGTCGATCGCCAGCGAATAGTTGAAGCGTTCCCCCGGTGCCGACAGCAACGGCGCCTGCGCCAACAGCCGCAGGTTTTGCTCCAGCGTCAGCGTCGACAGCTCCACGCCGTCCTGGATCCCCAGCTGATGATAAACGCCTGCCGGCGGTTGGTTCAGCCGATAGTCCAGCCCCGCGGTATGGCTCAGCAAATGACAAATCTTGATCGCCGGATGCCGGCCGTCGGCGAGCGCCGGGGTAAACCACGGCAGCCAGTCGCTGACCGCGTCGTCCAGGCTCAGCTTGCCCTGTTCTATCAGGCGCAGCGCCGCCAGCGTGGTATAGGGTTTGGAGACCGACGACAGCCGGAACTGCGTTTCTCGCCGCATCGGCCGCCGCGCTTCGCGATCGGCATAGCCGGCCGCCCCGGCGTAGCAAATCTCGCCCTGCCGCGCCACCAGCACTACGCTGCCCACGATGCGCCCTTCGGCCATCGCCTGTTGATCGATCGCCGCGATCCGTTCTGTTAACGCCCGTTGTTCTGCCGACATGATTTTTATCTCTCTGATGGAAAGTAAAATCAGTCTAAAACGTTCGTCATAAATTAAAATAAGGCATAATTTAATGAATCATTAAGCACAGGTTATAGATAGATGAGTTCACTCCTGCAGCTGTTGCCCTATTTCGAAGCCGTCGCACGCCTGGGCAACTTTACCCGCGCGGCCAGCCAACTGGGCGTCACGCCGCCGGCGGTGTCGCAAAACATTCAGGCGCTGGAGAATCAGCTGGGAGTGCGGTTATTTCACCGCACCAGCCGCTCGGTGCGCCTCAGCGACGAAGGCCGGTTGTTCTATCAGAAGGTATCGCCGGCGATGAGCCAGATCGACGTGGCGGCGGACGACGTGCGCACCCTGGGCGCACAGCCGGCAGGCCTGCTGCGCATCACGCTGCCGCAGTTGGCCGCTTCGCTGCTGGTAATGCCGCACCTGGCGGCGTTTCAGCGGCGCTATCCCGAGGTGCAGCTGGAACTGTTTACCGAAGACCGCTTTTCCGATCTGGTGCTGGGCAGTTTTGATGCCGGCATTCGCATGCACGCCATGCTGCAAAAAGACATGATCGCCGTGCCGATCGACAACGGCCAGCGCCGGGTGCTGGTCGCCTCACCCGACTATCTGGCGCGCTGCGGCGTACCGGCCACGCCGGACGATCTGCCTGCTCACCACTGCCTGCGCTACCGTTTCCCCGGCAGCGGCAAACTTGAACCCTGGTATTTTAGCCTGGGCGACGATGAACGCGCGCTGGATGTTAGCGGCAGTTTGATTTTTAACGAAGATCGGCTGATCAAAGATGCGGCGTTGGCAGGCCTGGGTATCGCACAGCGTTTTCAGGGCACGGTGTTGCAGGCGCTGGCGCAGGGGCAACTGGTGGAAGTGCTGCCGGGTTACGCCAGCGAAGCGTCGGGGTTTTTCATCTACTTTCCCGCCGGCAGGCATCTGCCGCTCAAGCTGCGCGCCTTTATCGATTTCATGCGCGAGCAACGTGAACGGCAGCATCGGTGGTAGGGGCACCTCGCCGGGCGCCCCTGACCGTCAGCGCTTCTCCAGCGCCTGGATGATGTGGTAAGCCGCCTCGACGCGATCGTCGTTCGGGAACCACTTGTTGGCCAGCATCACCACGGCGATATTTTTCGCCGGGATAAATACCGCATAGGTGGAGAAACCGCCGGTGGAGCCGGTTTTGTTATACCAACCGGCGCGCAATTCCGGCTGCGGCGGCGTGATGGCGGTGGCCGGCGTGCCGTTCATGATCATCCCGGCATTGTTGCCTTCAATCAAACGCGACAGTTTCACCGGATAGGGGTAGTTCTCCCACATCAGATCCTGCGTGAACGCTCCCGCCTTGTAATAACCGACGTGCGTCGCGGCCAGCGCGTCGCGCCACGGCTGCGCCACCTTCACCTGCTGCAGGTTGGCGTCCAGGTAGCGAATCAGATCGCGGGCGTTGGACTTGATGCCATAAGACTCGGCGTCCAGCGGGCCGGGATTGACCCGCACCGGTTTATCGTCCTTGCTGTAACCCTGCGCATAGTTGGCCATCTGCGCCGCCGGCACCTGAACGTAGGTGTGGCTCATGCCCAACGCCGGCAGCATCCCCTGTTCCATCGCCTGGATAAACGGCTGGTCGAGGCTCTTGGCGGCGATCATGCCCAACATGCCGATGCCGAGGTTGGAATAGACGCGGTAGCTGCCCACCGGGTGTTTCGGCTGCCAGGCCCGGTAGTACGCCATCAGCTGGGCGTTGTCGGTCACGTCGTCCGGCACGAACAGCGGCAGGCCGGAGGTATGCGTCGCCAGATTCAGCAGGCTGACGCCGTCGAAGGCGCTGCCGCGCAGCTCGGGCAGGTAGCGGCTGGCCGGGTCTTTAAACGACAGCTTGCCCTGCTGCTGCGCATAGACCGCCAGCGTCGCGGTGAAGGTTTTGCTCAGCGAGCCCACTTCGAACAGCGTCTGCTCGGTGATCGGTTTGCCGGTCTGCTTCGAGGCGACGCCATACGGGTAAATCTGCTGTTTGCCGTCGACCGACACGGCGATCGCCATGCCCGGCACGCCGTATTTTTTCATCAGCGGCTGAATAACGGCGTCGATATCCTGCTGCTGCGCGGCCTGTGCGGTCGGCAGGATCAGTGCGGCGATCAGCGCGGCCGCCAGGCGGTTCATTTTTGTCATGATAGAAGCTCTTAGGTTGCAGGGCATCGGCCGCGGCCAAAAGTTTTTGTTGGCGTTATACACGGCGCTTTCCCTGATTGATGATGTCATTCCTTTACGGCTGCCACGACTCTCTCAGCAGCCGCGCCAAATATCGGATTTTGCCGCCGGGTTGACAAGCGATAATAATTTCAGCCAGCATAAAGAAAAACTAATGGCTATCGACAATGCGCAATCGACTTCCCCTCAACGCCCTGCGGGCGTTCGAATCCTCCGCCCGCCACCTGAACTTCACCCGCGCCGGTCTGGAGCTGCGCGTCACCCAGGCCGCCGTCAGCCAACAGGTGCGCATGCTGGAAGAACAGCTGGGCATTCAGCTGTTCCGCCGCCTGCCGCGCGGGCTGGATCTAACCGAAGAGGGCCAGGCGCTGCTGCCGGTGTTGAGCGACGCCTTCGACCGCATTGAGGCGGTGCTGCAACAGTTCGAAGGCGGGCATTTCCACGAGGTGCTGACGGTGGCGGTGGTCGGCACCTTCGCCGTCGGCTGGCTGATGCCGCGGCTGGCGGCGTTCCGCACGGCGCACCCGTTTATCGATCTGCGGGTGCTGACCCACAACAACCTGGTTAATCTATCGGCCGACGGCATGGATTTCGCCATCCGCTTCGGCGAGGGGCTCTGGCCCGCCACCTGCAATATCAAGCTGTTCGACGCGCCGCTGACGGTGCTCTGCCCGCCGTCGGTCGCCGCGCGTCTGCGCACGCCGCAGGATCTGCAGCACGAGCAGCTGATGCGCACCTACCGCAAGGATGAATGGGAGCGCTGGTTCACCGCGGCGCAGGTGACGCCGTGGCGGATCAACGGCCCGGTGTTCGACTCGTCGAGGCTGATGGTGGAAGGCGCGATCCAGTGCGACGGCGTAGCGCTGGCGCCGGTCAGCATGTTCCGCCGCGAACTGGCCGCCGGCGCGCTGCAGCGGCCGTTCGCCGCCGAGGCCGCGCTCGGCGCCTATTGGCTGACCCATTTGAAATCGCGGGATCTGACGCCGGCGATGAAGACCTTTATCGGTTGGATCCGCCGGGAGGCGGAAGAGGAACAGCAGCAGGGTTAGGCGGAGCCGCGCCGGATCAGCGTCGGGGGCAGAATGACGTTCTGCGCCGGCAGGTCAGCGTCACCGATGCGCTGCAGCAGGCGCGCGGCGGCGCTGCGCCCCACTTCCCGCGCCGAACTGGAGACGAAGGTCAGCGGTGGCTCGGTCAGTTCGGCCTCCGGCACGTCGCCGAAGCCGATCAGCGCCACCTGCCGCCCGTAGTAGGCGTCTACCCCGTCCGAACCGATGCTGCGGCCGCTGCGCGCCAGGCCAAAATAGGCGCCGAGCGCCACCGACGCCTTGTGGCAGACGATGGAGGTAATGTTCGGGTAATGGCGCAGCAGTTGCTCCGCCGCTTCCGCCGCCTCGCGCTGCCGGCAATCGCACTCGACGATCCATTCGCTGCGAAACGGCAGGCCGTACTGCACCAGCGTGGCGCAAAAGCCGCCCAGCCGCTCGGCGCGCGTCAATGAATCGCTCTGGCCGCCGAGGTAGGCGATTTGGCTGTGGCCCCGCTTGATCAAAAATTCGGTGGCCAGCTTGGCGGCCTGCATGTTGTCCGGCCGTACCACGTCCACGCCATCGAGACCGCTGGAGCGCGCCACGCAGACCAGCGGTACGCCCTGCTCGGCCGCCTTCTCCTTCAGGCCCACCGCCGCGCGAATGCCGCCCGCCAGCACGATGCCGTCGACGCCCTGCGCCAGCAGCGCGTCAAACGCCCGCTGCAAGCCCTGGCCATCGCGCCCGCTCTGCGTCAAAAACAGCAGCTTGTCGTGCGCCTCCAGCGCTTCGCTCAGCCCGGCGGTCATTTCGGCATAGAAGGGTTCGCAGATGTCGCGCAGAATAAGGCCAATCACCCCGGACTCCCCGCCGCGCAGCGTCGCCGCCTGGCGATTACGCACGTAACCCAGCTGCTCTATCGCCTGATTGACCTTCTCGACGGTGGTCGGCGAAATGCGCCCCTTGCCGCTCAACACCAGGGAAACCGTGGTGACCGACACGCCAGCCTGCTGCGCCACATCGGTGATGGTGATTTTTTTGATGCTCATAGTCTCTGCGAACCCGTTCCTGGGCAACCCGCGCCGTAATGATCAAGGGTATACCGAATCCGTTAGCTCAGTAAAACGTTTTACTGCCTGCCGCATTGTCGCCAAAAACCGGGCGGCTGATTTGTGATTGGCGGCGCATTTTTGCTAGGTAAAACGTTTTATCTTCTTTTTACCTAATCAGAAGTCCCCTTTTTGCTCGTCTTTTCGCCAGGAGAAGTCGGTTATGTCAGCAGCCAACAAACCAAAAATCACCCTCTGGGAGTTCTTCCAGAGCCTGGGCAAAACGTTCATGTTGCCCGTCGCCTTGCTCTCTTTCTGCGGCATCATGCTGGGGATCGGCAGCTCGCTGAGCAGCCGCGACGTGATCACCCTGATGCCGTTTATCGGCCATCCGATCTTCCAGCTGATTTTTACCTGGATGAGCAAGGTAGGCTCCTTCGCCTTTAGCTTCCTGCCGGTGATGTTTGCCATCGCCATTCCGCTGGGCATGGCGCGCGAAAACAAGGGCGTTGCCGCCTTCTCCGGCTTCGTCGGCTTTGCCGTGCTGAATCTGGGCACCAATTTCTACCTGACCGCCTCCGGCGTGCTGCCCACCAGCGATCCGCTGGTGCTGAAAGCCAACAACATCCAGAACATTCTCGGTATTCAGTCGATCGATACCGGCATCCTCGGCGCAGTGATCGTCGGCATCATCGTCTATCGCCTGCATGAACGCTTCCACACCATCCGCCTGCCGGACGCGCTGGCGTTCTTCGGCGGCACGCGCTTCGTACCGATCGTCACCACCGTGGTGCTGGGCCTGTGCGGTCTGGTGATCCCGCTGATCTGGCCGTGGTTCGCCGCCGGCATCACCGGCTTGGGCTGGGTGATCAACAGCGCCGGCGCCTTTGGCCCGATGCTGTTCGGCACCGGCGAACGCTTGCTGCTGCCGTTTGGCCTGCAGCACATTCTGGTGGCGCTGATCCGCTTTACCGAGGCGGGCGGCACCATGGAAGTGTGCGGCCACAGCGTCAGCGGCGCCCTGACCATCTTCCAGGCGCAGCTCTCCTGCCCGACCACCACCGGCTTCGCCGAAAGCGCCACTCGCTTCCTGTCGCAGGGTAAAATGCCGGCGTTTCTCGGCGGGCTGCCGGGCGCGGCGCTGGCGATGTACCACTGCGCCAAACCGGAGAACCGCCATAAAATCAAAGGACTGTTGATTTCCGGCGTGGTGGCCTGCGTGGTCGGCGGCACCACCGAGCCGATCGAGTTCCTGTTCCTGTTCGTCGCGCCGTTCCTCTACCTGATCCACGCGCTGCTCACCGGGTTGGGCTTTACCGTGATGGCGCTGCTGGGCGTGACCATCGGCAACACCGACGGCAACATCATCGACTTCGTGGTGTTCGGCATTCTGCACGGCACCGCCACCAAGTGGTATCTGGTGCCGGTGGTGGCCGCCGTCTGGTTTGTCGGCTATTACGCCATTTTCCGCTTCGCCATCCAGCGCTTTAACATCAAAACGCCGGGCCGCGAAAGCGACAGCGCCGTCAGCCAGAGCGCGCCGGCCGGCGCGGTGGGCAAATCCGGCTACAATGTGCCGGCGATTCTGGCGGCGCTCGGCGGCCCGGACAACATTATCACGCTGGACAACTGCATCACCCGCCTGCGCCTGTCGGTCAACGACATGAGCCGGGTGGACGACGCGGTGCTGAAGGCCAATCGCGCCATCGGCGTAGTGCATCTCAACGACCATAATTTGCAGGTGGTGATCGGCCCGCAGGTGCAATCGGTGAAGGATGAATTAGACTCACTGATAGCCACGGCGCAACCTGCCGCGGCGCTGCAGGGAGCCACCCATGTTTGATTTCTCCACCCCGATCGACCGCCACGGCACCTGGTGCACCCAGTGGGACTATATCGCCGATCGCTTCGGCAGCGCCGATCTGCTGCCGTTCACCATCTCCGATATGGATTTCGCCACTGCGCCGTGCATTCTCGAGGCGTTGCAGCGGCGCCTGCAGCACGGCGTGCTGGGCTACAGCCGCTGGCAGCATGAGGATTTTCTCGGCGCGCTGCGCCACTGGTATCAGCAACGTTTCAACACCGCTATCGACACCGCAACGGCGGTGTACGGCCCTTCCGTTATCTACATGGCGGCGCAGCTGATCCGCCAATGGTCCGTACCGGGCGACTATGTGGTGACCCATACCCCGGCCTACGACGCCTTCTACAAGGTGATCCTCGCCAACCAACGCCAGCTGTTGGCCTGCCCGCTGCACAAAGCCGGCGACGACTGGCGCTGCGACATGGCGCACCTTGAGGCGTTGCTGGCGCGGCCGCAAACCAAGATCCTGCTGCTGTGCAGCCCGCATAACCCCACCGGCAAAGTGTGGCGCCGCGACGAGCTGCAGCAGATGGCCGAACTGTGCGAGCGCCACGACGTGCGCGTCATCAGCGATGAGATCCACATGGACATGGTCTGGGGGGAACGCCGCCATACGCCATGGAGCCAGGTGGCGACCGGCGCCTGGGCCCTGTTGACCTCCGGCTCCAAGAGTTTCAACATTCCGGCGCTGACCGGTGCCTACGGCTTCATCAGCGACGATGCCAGCCGCGAAGCTTACTTCCAGCAGCTCAAAGCCCGCGACGGCCTCTCCTCGCCGGCGGTGCTGGCGGTGGCCGCGCACGTGGCCGCCTATCGCCACGGCGAACCCTGGTTGGATTCCCTGCGCGACTACCTGCAGGATAATCTGACCTACGTCGCCGAGCGGTTGGAACAAGCGTTTCCGGCGCTGGGCTGGCGCCCGCCGCAGGCCACTTACCTGGCCTGGATCGATCTGCGGCCGCTGGCCGTAGACGATCGGGCGCTGCAGCAGGTGCTGATCGAGCGCGAAAAGGTGGCGATCATGCCGGGCTTTACCTACGGCGAGGAAGGCCGCGGGTTCCTGCGCCTCAACGTCGGTTGCCCACGCAGCAAGCTGGAGGCCGGCATGGACAAACTGATCGCCGGATTGCGGTTGGTGCTGGGCGACCAATAGCGCGAGGGGGCGAGCCTCTGCCCGCCCCGCGATTACCCCTGAACAGGCGGGATCGCCTCCAGGCAGCGATAGACCGTCAGGCCCCATTCGTTGGCCAGCCGCACGTCGTTATCGGCCCCCGCAGACGCCCCTTCGATGCGATACACTGCCTGACACTGCGCAATCAACCGGTGGGCCACCGGGTAGAGAAACGCCTCGCTCACCGCATCGCCAACCTGAGTGGAACCCGCCGCCGCCGCCAAAGGCAGCGCCAGCCACTCGCCGATCACCGGCACGTGCCCCCGTTGGTAAACCGCCAGCGCCGCCCGTTCCAGGCGCGCCAGATTGGCGGCGATACGCTGCGGATCGCCATCGGTGCCGCTGCGATAGGGGCCGGCGATCAGGATTTGTTGGGCTTTCATCGTTCTTCCTCCAAGATCCGGTTCAAGGCGACAAACTGCAGCAGCATGATGGTCTTGGCGTCAACGATCGTGCCCTGGCGAACCGCCTGCAGGGCTTGCGCCAGCGGCAGCTCGAGCACCTCCAGATCTTCCCCCTCCGCCGCCACTCCGCCGCCCTCGTTGATGCGGTCGCCCGCCTGATATTCACCGACGAAAAAGTGCAGCTTCTCGGTGACCGAGCCGGGACTCATATAGGCTTCGAACACCTTCTCCACGTTCTGCACGAAATAGCCGGTTTCCTCTTCCGCTTCGGCGCGGATGCGCGCCTCCGGCGACGCGTTGTCCAGCAAGCCGGCGGCGGCCTCAATCAACATGCCGTCATGGCCGTTGACGAACACCGGAAAGCGGAACTGGCGCGTCAGGACCACCGTTTGCGCCTGCCGGTTGAACAGCAAAATTACCGCGCCGTCGCCACGATCGTAAGTCTCACGGCTCTGTCGCTGCCAAACGCCGTCGCGCCGCAAAAAGTCAAAGGTGGTTTTTTTCAGCAGGTACCAGTCATCGGACAACACCCGGGTTTCGACAATGCGAATCCTGTCTTTGGTGGCTATCATCGGTTTACTCCGCCTTAGGAAGGAAATTGATACTATCGTGCAATTTCGTGTATGATCAAGATATTTCGTGCAAAGCAAATTTGAGAGGAAAATGGCCATGTTGACCAGCCAGCGCAAGAAAATCATCCTGGAAAAACTGGCCCAGGACGGCCAGGTGTTGGCCAAGCAGCTCAGCGAAATGTTTGGGTTGTCGGAAGATACTGTCCGGCGCGATCTGCGCGAACTGGACGCCGAGGGGTTGCTGCAACGGGTACATGGCGGCGCCCTGCCGGTTTCCTCTGCCATTGCCAGCTTCGCCGAGCGCAATCAGTTGGAATCCGGCGCCAAACGCGCGATCGCCAAAGCCGCAGCGTCGATGATCGCCCCCGGCCAGGTAGCGATCATCGACGGTGGCACCACCTCTGCAGAACTGGTCAGGCAGCTGCCGCCCAATCTGAATGCCACTATCGTCACCCACAGCCCCAGCGTCGCCGTGGGCCTGGTCGATCACCCCACGGTCGAGGTGATCCTGATCGGCGGCCGACTGTACAAGCATTCGATCGTCAGCGTTGGTGCCGCCGCGGTGGAAGCAATGTCGCATATTCGCGCCGATATCTATTTTATGGGCGTGACCGGGGTACACCCCACTGCGGGGCTGAGCACCGGCGATCTGGAAGAGGCCTACATCAAGCGGGCGCTGGCGGCCCGCGCGGCGGAAACCGTGGTGTTGGCTTCAGCCGCCAAGCTTAACGCCGCCTCGCAGTATGCGATCGGTGACATTACGCTGGCGCATACCATCATCGTTGAACGCGCCACCGACGATGCGCTGCTTGCGCCGTTTCAGCAGGCGGGCGTCAGCGTGTTGAAAGCCTGATTCACGACGATAATGCGATACACCTCGCATTATTTGTGATTTAAGTCACCTTTTTGTGCAACGAGATGGCAAGTTTCATTCATTTGTTTTTATACTGTTCTGCACTTTACCTACGATAAATTAGCGAGTGCCCAGCATGATCGATCCCCGCCTACCGCTTACCGACATTCACCGCCATCTCGACGGCAATATCCGCGCGCAGACCATTCTCGACCTCGGTCGTCAGTTCAACCTCGCCCTGCCGGCCAACGATTTGGAGAGCCTGCGCCCGCACGTGCAGATCACCCACGCCGAACCGGATCTGGTCAGCTTCCTGCAGAAACTGGACTGGGGCGTAGCGGTGCTGGGCGATTTGGACGCCTGCCGCCGGGTGGCTTACGAAAACGTCGAAGACGCCGCCAACGCCGGTCTGCACTACGCCGAACTGCGTTTTTCCCCTTACTACATGGCGATGAAGCATCAGCTGCCGGTCGCCGGCGTGGTGGAAGCGGTGATCGACGGGATCCGTTCGGGCTGCCGCGATCGCAACATCGACATTCGCCTGATCGGCATCATGAGCCGCACCTTTGGCGAGGCCGCCTGCCTGCAAGAATTGGAAGGGTTGCTGGCGCACCGCGACGGCATTACCGCGCTGGATTTGGCGGGCGATGAGCTGGGCTTCCCCGGCAGCCTGTTCCTCAACCACTTCAACCGCGCACGCGATGCCGGTCTGCGCATCACCGTGCACGCGGGCGAAGCCGCCGGCCCGGAAAGCATCTGGCAGGCGATCCGCGAGCTGGGCGCCGAGCGTATCGGCCACGGAGTGAAAGCGGTCGAAGATCCGGCGCTGATGGACTTCCTGGCGGAACACGGCATCGGCATCGAGTCCTGCCTGACCTCCAACATCCAGACTAGCACCGTGCCGTCACTGGCGCAGCATCCGCTGGCCACCTTCCTGCGCCACGGCGTGCTGGCATCGATCAACACCGACGATCCGGCGGTTCAGGGCATCGAGATCGAGCACGAATATCGCGTCGCCGCGCCGCAGGCCGGGCTGACGCCGGAGGAAATCCGCACCGCGCAGGAAAACGGCCTGAAGCTGGCTTTCCTCAGCGAACAGGAAAAACAGGCGCTGCGCACCAAAGTTCAGGGCTAAGTCTCCCCAAGGCGCCAAACGGCGCCTTCTTCTCATCCCCCCGTTTTCTTCCGCCTGCTCGTCTTTATCGCTGTTTTCACCCATAGCTCTGCTGCAAGAGAGGAATTCCGTATGTCTGACAAACTACGCCGCATCGTGCTGACCGGCGGCCCGGGTTCGGGCAAAAGCACGCTCATTGACGTTCTTCATCGCCGTGGTTACCCGCATTCGCAGGAGGCGGGCCGGGCGATTATTCAGGACCAGATGAGTATTGGGGGCAACGCGCTGCCGTGGGGCGATCGCCAGGCTTTCGCCGAGCGGATGCTCGATTGGGAACTGCGTTCATGGCGTGAGGCGATGGGCGAAACATGTTGGTTCTTCGATCGCGGCTTGCCGGATATCGCCGGTTACCTGACGCTGTGCGGGTTGCCGATCCCCGCCCCCTTAGCGGCGGCGATCGACGCTTTTCGCTATGCCGATACCGTGTTCATCGCCCCACCCTGGCAAGCGATCTACGCGCAGGACAGCGAGAGAAAACAGTCTTTCGCCGAAGCCGAGCAGACCTACCAAGCGATGCTGGCCGTCTACCGACGATCGGGCTATCGGCTGCAGGAACTGCCGCGCGCCTCACCCGACGAGCGCGCCAACTTTCTGCTCGACGCACTGAGCTGCGGTTAGCGGCCTATTTAGCCACCAGCGCCTCCGCCTCGGCCCGCTGTTTGGCGGTTTTACGCGCATAGCGCTGCGCCAGCACCGCGCATACCATCAGCTGCACCTGGTGGAAAATCATCAGCGGCAGCACCATGGCGCCCACCGCCGCGGCCGGGAACAGCACGTTGGCCATCGGGATGCCGTTCGCCAGACTCTTTTTCGAGCCGCAGAAAACGATGGTGATCTCATCGGCGGTGTTGAAGCCCAGCCAGCGCGCCGCGTAGGTGTTGATCACCAGCACCACCGTCAGCAGCACCAGCGACATCACCAGGATGGTCAGCAGCGACCAGCCGTCGATGCGATGCCAAATGCCTTCCACCACCGCCGCGCTGAACGCGGTATACACCACCAGCAAGATCGACGAACGGTCGGTCAGGTTGATCAGTTTGCGATGGCGGTCGATCCACTTGCCGATCAATGGCCGCGCCAGGTGACCGACCACAAATGGCACCATCAATTGCAGAATGATCGAACCGATGGCGTGCAGCACGTCGGTATTGCCGCCCTGGGTATGCATCAACGCGCCCACCAGCAGCGGCGACAGGAACACGCCAAGAATGCTCGACGCCGAGGCGCTGCAGATCGCCGCCGCCACGTTGCCGCCCGCCGCCGAGGTAAAGGCGATGGCCGATTGCACCGTGGCCGGCAGCGCGCACAGATAGAGGAAACCGAGATAGACCGTCGGCGTCATGATGCCCGGCACCAGCAGGTTCATCGCCAGGCCGAGCAGCGGGAACAGCGCAAAGGTGCTGAGGAACACCAGCAGATGCAGCTTCCAGTGGCTCATGCCGGCGACGATCGCCTCGCGCGACAGCTTGGCGCCGTGCATAAAGAACAGCAGCGCGATGGCGGCGGTGGTCAGGTGCTCAAAGAAGGTTTTCCAGATGCCTTCGCAGGGGAACAGCGAGGCGACGATCACCACCAAAATCAGGACCAGCAAAAATTTATCAATGCGCAAACGCTGCAACCAGGACATGAAACGGATTTCCTTGCACGTAAAGTCGTAAAAAGGCCCGACGTGGCGCCGGGCATAGAAAAATGAACGGGATCAGACCACCGGCAGCGCCTGCTGCAGCCGGGCCGATTCCAGCCCCAGTTCGATCAATGCCATTACCGCGATGGCGTCGGCGGCCGGCACAGGGTTTTCGCCTAAGCCGGCGATGGCGTCGCGCACCGCGGCGTAATAAGCCGGGTAATTGCCGGGAATATTGAGCAGCGGTTGCTCCGCCAGCAGATCGCCACGTGACAGCGTCACCACGCCGTCGCGCATGTCATAACCCCAGTCGGCCTGAGGCAGACGCTCACCGGCCTTCAGCCGGTCTTCCTGCGGGTCCAGGCCGTATTTAATATAGCTGCCGCGGGTGCCGTGCACCACGTAGCGCGGGCTCTCTGCCGCTACCAGCATGCTGGCGTGCAGTACCACGCGGCGATCGCCATAGCTCAGCAGCGCGTGGACATAATCCACCGCTTGCGCCCCCGGCCGCAGTTCCCCCAGATCGACGAACAGGCGGTCGGGCTTGCCGAAGAGTTGCAGCGCCTGATCGAGCAAATGCGGCCCCAAATCGAACCAGATACCGCTGCCGACGCCGCCTTGTTCGCGCCAGCGCTGGCGCACCTGCGGCCGGTAGCGATCGAAATGCGACTCGAAATAGACCACCTCGCCCAGCGCGCCCTCATTCAGCAGCGCTTTCAGGGTAAGGAAGTCACTGTCCCAGCGGCGGTTGTGGAATACCGACAGCAGCAAACCGCTCTGCTGCGCCTGCTGTTGCAGCGCCTGCGCTTGTGACAATGTCACGGTAAACGGTTTATCCACCACCACGTGTTTGCCCGCAGCCAGCGCCTGCTGCGCCAGCGGGAAATGGGTATCGTTGGGGGTAGGAATCACGATCAGATCGAGGGTCGGATCGGCGAACAGCGCCTGCGCATCGCCCACCACCGCCATCGACGGCCAGTCGGCGTGCACTTTGCCGGCATCGCTGCTGGCGACGGCGGCCAACTCCAGCCCCGGCGTACCGGCGATCAGCGGCGCATGAAAGGTTTTGCCGGCGTAGCCGTAACCGACCAGCCCGACACGAATTTTCTCAGCCATGGGATTTCCTCTTGCAGGCTCACGACAGACCCTTTCGATTTGACACCATGCGGCCGGATGGAACAAGAAGTAAATGAGATGTTAACTTGAAGCGGGCTCGATACGGCGTCGAGTGACTAAACGTGCTGCCACGCGCCGCGATGCCGAGCTATCCGGTTGATAGAGATGACGAAGCCGGTATTACCCGCTAAGCTATGCCGCCTGTGATCCCCGTTTCAATCAGGAAGCCTTTATGTCTCAAGCTGAATACTCTCGTATCGGCGGTTGGTTGCTGGCCCCGCTGGCCTATCTGATCGTCACCTTGCTCAGCGCCAGTTTGATGCTGCTCCTGTACGCCATGGCGATCTTTATGCCCGAGTCGCGCGACTACCTGCTGACCAACGCCCAGGCGTTTACCCTGCAATGGTATTTTTCGGTGCTGACCACGCTCTTGATGTGGTGCTTTACCCTGTGGCTGGTGCTTTTGTTTTGCCGGCGGTCGCTGCGCTTCCCCAAGCTGTTCTTGCTGTGGCTGTTGATCACGGTGATCCTGGCGGTGAAAGCCTTTGCCTTCGCGCCGGTGCCGGATGAAGTGGCGGTGCGCAGCCTTGGCTGGCCGCTGCTGATGGCGGCGCTGCTGGTGCCTTACATCAAGCGCTCGCAGCGGGTCAAAGGCACCTTTACCGAACGTTAAAAGCGATTGCAGCACGTTTTATCGGGTGATTTGTGTAAATTTTCGCCAAAAAAGGCAATACCCCTGCGATTCATATGTTGTCGTCCGGCCGCCGATTCCCGATAATAGGCGGCTTTTATTTTTTTAGGCATCGCAATGACCGAATACCTGCTCCTGTTTGTCGGCACCGTACTGGTGAACAACTTCGTTCTGGTGAAGTTTCTTGGCCTGTGCCCGTTCCTCGGCGTTTCCAAGAAGCTGGAAAGCGCCATCGGCATGGGAATGGCCACTACCTTCGTCATGACGCTGGCCTCCGTCAGCGCCTGGGTGATCAACACCTTTATTCTGGTTCCGTTGGATCTGGTGTATCTGCGCACGCTCTCCTTCATTCTGGTGATCGCCGTCGTCGTGCAGTTCACCGAGATGGTGGTGCGCAAAACCAGCCCGGCGCTCTACCGCCTGCTGGGGATCTTCCTGCCGCTGATCACCACCAACTGCGCGGTGCTTGGCGTGGCGTTGCTTAACGTCAACCTCGGCTACAACTTCCTGCAGTCCGCCGTTTACGGCTTCAGCGCCGCCGCCGGTTTCTCGCTGGTCATGGTGCTGTTCGCCGCCATTCGCGAACGTCTGGCGGTCGCCGACGTGCCGGCGCCGTTCCGCGGCTCCTCGATCGCGCTGATCACCGCCGGGCTGATGTCGCTGGCCTTTATGGGCTTTACCGGGCTGGTGAAATTCTAATGACTGCGTTGTGGATAGCTATCGCGGCTTTAAGCGCGCTCGGACTGCTGTTCGGACTGGTGCTGGGCTACGCCGCGCGCCGTTTTGAGGTGGAAGAGGATCCGGTTGCCGAGCAGGTCGATGCGATCCTGCCGCAGAGCCAGTGCGGCCAGTGCGGCTACCCCGGTTGCCGCCCCTACGCCGAGGCGGTGGCCAACGGCGAGATGATCAACAAATGCGCGCCGGGCGGCGAACAGGTGATGCTGAAGCTGGCGGAGCTGCTCAACGTCGAGCCGCAGCCGCTGGGCAGCGAAGCCGCCGCCGAGCCGGAGCGTAAAGTGGCCTATATCGACGAGGCCAACTGCATCGGCTGCACCAAGTGCATTCAGGCCTGCCCGGTGGACGCCATCGTCGGCGCCACCCGCGCCATGCACACCGTCATTACCGATCTCTGTACCGGCTGCGATCTGTGCGTCGCCCCTTGCCCTACCGACTGTATTGAAATGAGACCGGTCGCCACCACCACTGCCAACTGGAAGTGGGACATGAAGACGATCCCGGTGCAAGTGATCCACGTGGAGCAACATGCTTAATCTGTTCGCCGCCTTTAAAAAAGACCGGATCTGGGATTTCGACGGCGGGATCCATCCACCGGAAATGAAAACGCAGTCCAGCGGTGCGCCGCTGCGTGTCGCTCCCCTGCCCAAGACCTTTATCATTCCGCTGCAGCAGCATCTGGGGCCGGAAGGCGAGCTGTGCGTCAACGCCGGCGATCGGGTGTTGAAAGGCCAGCCGCTGACCGTCGGCCGTGGCCGCACCGTGCCGGTACACGCCCCGACCTCGGGCACCGTCAGCGCCATCACGCCGCACATCACCGCTCACCCTTCCGGGCTGACGGAACTGTGCGTGATTATCGAGGCGGACGGGGAAGACCGCGGGTGCGAGCGCGACCCGGTGGCGGACTACCGTCAAGCGCCCGCCGCGGAGCTGGTTCAACGTATTCATCAGGCCGGCATCGCCGGTCTGGGCGGCGCCGGTTTCCCGACCGCCAGCAAGCTGCAGGGCGGCATGAGCGGCGTGGAAACGCTGATCCTCAACGCCGCCGAGTGCGAGCCTTACATCACCGCCGACGATCGCCTGATGCAGGAACATGCCGACCAGATCATTGAAGGCACGCAGATCCTGCAACACATTCTGCAGCCCAAGGTCACGCTGATCGGCATCGAAGACAACAAACCGGAAGCGATCGCGGCGCTGAAACAGGCGCTGCGCGGCCAGTCCGGCATTGGGCTGCGCGTTATCCCCACCAAATACCCGTCCGGCGGCGCCAAGCAGCTGACCAAGATCCTCACCGGCAAGGAAGTGCCGCACGGCAAGCACTCCTCTGCTATCGGCGTATTGATGCAAAACGTCGGCACCGCCTTCGCCATCAAACGAGCGATCGTCGACGGCGAACCGCTGATTGAGCGCGTGGTGACCCTGACCGGCGAGGCGCTCGAGCGCCCGGGCAACCTGTGGGCGCGCATCGGCACGCCGGTGCAGCACCTGCTAGACTTCGCCGGTTTCCGCCCGCAGGCGCAGCAGATGGTGGTCATGGGCGGCCCGCTGATGGGCTTCACCCTGCCCGCGCTGAATGTGCCGATCGTCAAGATCAGCAACTGCATTCTGGCGCCGACGGTCGATGAAATGTCGCCGCAGGAACCGGAGCAGTCCTGCATCCGCTGCGGCCTGTGCGTAGACGCTTGCCCTGCCGGGCTGCTGCCGCAGCAGCTGTACTGGTTCAGCCGCGGACAAGAGCACGACAAGGCGCGCAACCATAACCTGTTTGACTGCATCGAATGCGGCGCCTGCGCGTTCGTTTGCCCCAGCAACATCCCGCTGGTGCAGTACTACCGTCAGGAAAAGGCCGAGATAAAGGCTATCGATCTGGAGGCGGCGCGTACCGCCGAGGCCAAGGCGCGTTACGAAGCCAAGCTGGCGCGCCTGGAGCGCGAGAAGCTGGCGCGCGAAGAGCGGCATAAAAAGGCCGCCGTCAAACTGACCGACGACGATCAGGGCGCGGTGCAGGCCGCGCTGGCGCGCGTGCGCAGCAAAAATGCCGAAGCGGCGGTCACGCCGGTCAACGGCCAGCAGCCGGATAACAGCGAGATGATCGCCGCCCGCGAAGCGCGTAAAGCGCAGGCGCGCGAACGCCGAGCCCAGTTGGCGGCCGAGGCGGAAACAGAGGCATCATCGGCAACTTCTGGCGACGACGCGCGCAAAGCCGCCGTGGCCGCGGCGCTGGCCCGCGTAAAAGCGCGCAAGGAAGCGCCGGCCGCAGACAGCACGGCTCCGGCAGCAGCAGAGAACGATCCACGCAAGGCCGCGGTCGCTGCCGCCCTGGCGCGTGTAAAGGCCAAGAAAGCGGCGCAGCAGGCGGACGCCCCTGCACCGGTGGAAACGGCACCGGCAACCGCCGAGGAAGATCCGCGCAAGGCCGCGGTCGCTGCCGCTCTGGCGCGTGCCAAAGCCAAGAAAGCGGCGCAGCAGGCGGATGCCCCTGCACCGGCGGAAACGGCGCCGGCAACCGCCGAGGAAGACCCGCGCAAGGCGGCGGTGGCAGCGGCTATCGCCCGCGCCAAAGCCAAGAAAGCGGCGCAGCAGGCGGATGCCCCTGCACCGGCGGAGCCGGCGCCGGCAACCGCCGAGGAAGACCCGCGCAAGGCGGCGGTGGCAGCGGCTATCGCCCGCGCCAAAGCCAAAAAAGCGGCGCAGCAGGCGGATGCCCCTGCACCGGCGGAAACGGCGCCGGCAACCGCCGAGGAAGACCCGCGCAAGGCGGCGGTGGCAGCGGCTATCGCCCGCGCCAAAGCCAAAAAAGCCGCCAGGGAATCGCTGGCGGCGGAAACGGAAGACAAATGATGACAGCGGCGCCTGGCTGTCGCCAGGCGCCGTTTAATCGATAGAAATCAGGTAGGTGTAATCCACTTCAATCTGGCGCAGTTTGGATTCCGGATTCCACTCTTTGGTTTGAATGATCTCCATTTCCATACTGCCGCGCACCTCATCCTTCAGCCCTGGCATCACATGTGACATCAGGTAGCCGAAAAACTGCAAACACTCTTTCGCCGAACCCTTGTGGTTGATAGAGATAAACTCGCGGCTCGGCAGATGGAAGGTGTCTATCTGATGGTTGGAAAGAATATCTTTTTTGTGTTCAGGATCGACCGCCATCACCAGCGTGGATGAGAGCTCGTCGCCCTCCCCGACATGGGGAGAGTAGATGCTGTAAATGCGCCGACAGTCGACGTGCAGCCCCTTGAAGAAGTCGTTGAAAATCTCGTCCTTCATCGCCATGCAGGAAGAGTACTCCAGCTCCTGCTCGGAGGCGAAATCCAGCCGGCGCGTGAAGCCGACCAACTGCATCTCGGGCAGCGTCAGCCGCTTCACTTCCGGGTAATAACCGGCGCCATAGCTGGCTTCAAAGTTAAAGCGCGGCATCAGGTTTTTCACGTCCCAGTGCTCCATCGAGCGGTAGCGATTGGGCGTGGTGCCGAAACGCTGCTTGAACATGCGGGTAAAGGTCTGCTGAGAGTCGAAGCCCAGCTCATCGGAAATGTCGATGATCGAGCGACGAGTAATGCGCAGCGCCACCGCGGCGCGCGTCAGGATACGCGAACGGATATAGGTGGCGAGTTGAATGCCGGTAATACGCTTGAATTTACGCTGCAGATGCCACTTGGAATAGCCCGAAATACGCGCGACTTCATCCAGGTTTGGCCGTTTCTCCAGATGTATCTCCACCCACTCAATTAGCTCTTCAATAAAAAAAATGTCTTCATTTGTCATTATTATGGATTCACTGACTCAATAATGTTCGCGATAGTAACCTACACGGATTATGTGAAAGTTGTTATTTTGTGCGGAAATCTGGAGAAAAATGATATCTCATTCAGACGCTTACCCCATTTCCTGCGGTCGATGGCGGCACAAGTTCCACTGACAATTCCTCACGTTAGCCCATTTCCCGGCCAAAAAAAAATCAAATCGCGCTGCCCCGATCGCCGGATGTGCGGAAAGCCGAATACCCCTATCATTAAGGCGTATTACCCTCGCATCGAATCAGGTAGAATGCTCGGCTATCATTTTTGCCGCGCCTTTAGAACGGCGCATCGAAACTGCCGCAGGCGCGGCGCAGAAGGTATCGTTACTTTATGAAGTTCAGGCCGGTATCACCCACAGCCGCCAAAGGCTTACACATCGCCAGCTCGCCTTTCACCCACAACCAGCAAAGCACCAGCCGCATCATGCTGTGGGTCATGTTGGCGTGCATTCCCGGCATCGCGGCGCAGATTTGGTTCTTCGGCTACGGCGTATTGATTCAGGTGGCGCTGGCGGCGATCGTCGCGCTGGCGGCGGAAGGCGCGGTCCTCAAGCTGCGCAAGCTGCCGGTGCGCAGCCGGCTGGCGGATAACTCCGCCCTGCTGACCGCGCTGCTGCTCGGCATCAGCCTGCCGCCGCTGGCACCCTGGTGGATGATCGTCATCGGCACCTTCTTCGCCATCGTCATCGCCAAGCAGCTGTACGGCGGCCTCGGGCAGAACCCGTTCAACCCGGCGATGGTCGGTTACGTGGTGCTGCTGATCTCCTTCCCGGTACAGATGACCAGCTGGCTGCCGCCGGATGAGCTGCGCGCCACCGCGCTGCCTCTCCACGACACGCTGCTGGCCATTTTCAGCGGCCATACCTCGCAAGGCGCGACGCTGCACGAACTGCAGATGGGCGTGGACGGCATCAGCCAGGCCACGCCGCTCGACGGTTTCAAAACCGGCCTGCGCAGCGGCCATAGCGTAGAACAGGTGCTGCAGCAGCTGCTGTTCGGTGGCGCCCTGGCCGGCATCGGCTGGCAGTGGGTCAACCTCGGCTTCCTGGCCGGCGGCCTGTTTATGCTGGCGCGCCGCCTGATCCATTGGCAGATCCCTTTCAGCATGTTGGCCGCCATCGCCTTCTGTTCCGGCCTGGCCTGGTGGCTCGATCCGGCGCATCAGGCGTCGCCGCTGATCCACCTGTTCTCCGGCGCCAGCATGCTGGGCGCGTTTTTTATCGCTACCGATCCGGTCAGCGCGTCCACTACGCCGAAAGGCCGTTTGATCTACGGCGCGCTGATCGGCGTGCTGGTGTGGCTGATCCGCGTCTATGGCGGTTACCCTGACGGCGTGGCCTTCGCCGTGCTGCTCGCCAACATTACCGTCCCGTTAATCGACCACTACACGCAGCCGCGCGTGTACGGCCATCGCTAAGGAGCCGCCATGCTGAATTCCATGAGAAAGCACGGCACCACGCTGGCGGTGTTCGCGGCGGTCACCACCGGTCTGACTGCCGTCGTCTATACCCTGACGAAAAGCACCATCGCCCATCAGGCGGCGCTGCAGCAAAAAGCGCTGCTCGATCAGGTGGTGCCGCCGGAAAACTACGACAACATCATGCAGAACGAATGCTTCCTGGTCAGCGATCCGGCGCTGGGAGACGATGCGCCGCACCGCTTGTACCTGGCGCGCAAAAACGGGCAACCGACCGCCGCCGCGCTGGAAACCACCGCGCCGGACGGCTACTCCGGCGCCATCAAGCTGCTGGTCGGCGCCGATTTCAACGGCACGGTGCTCGGCACCCGGGTGATTGAACACCACGAAACCCCGGGGCTGGGGGACAAAATCGAACTGCGCATTTCCGACTGGATTTCCTTCTTCAGCGGCAAGAAAATCGAAGGCCCGGACGATAAGCGCTGGGCGGTGAAGAAAGACGGCGGCATGTTCGACCAGTTCACCGGTGCCACCATCACCCCGCGGGCGGTGGTCAATGCGGTGCGCCGCACGGCGTTGTATATGGAAACGCTGCCGCCTAAACTTGAAAGCTTACCTGCGTGTGGAGCCAGCGAATGAGTGAAGCCAAAGAATTGATCGTCCAGGGGCTGTGGAAAAACAACTCCGCCCTGGTGCAGCTGTTGGGCATGTGTCCGCTGCTGGCGGTGACCTCCACCGTCACCAACGCACTCGGCTTGGGGCTGGCCACCACCCTGGTGCTGACGCTGACCAACGCCTCCATCTCCGCGGTGCGCCGCTGGGTGCCGAGCGAGGTGCGCATTCCTATCTACGTGATGATCATCGCCGCGGTGGTGAGCATCGTGCAGATGCTGATCAACGCCTATGCCTTCGGCCTGTATCAGTCGCTCGGCATCTTTATTCCGTTGATCGTGACCAACTGCATCGTGGTGGGCCGCGCCGAAGCGGTGGCCGCCAAGAAGCCGGTCGGCCTCTCGGCGCTGGACGGCATGGCCATCGGCCTCGGCGCTACCGGCGTGATGGTGACGCTGGGCTCGATGCGCGAACTGTTGGGCAACGGCACGCTGTTCGACGGCGCCGATCAGCTGCTGGGCGGCTGGGCCAAGTCGCTGCGCATCGAAGTGGTGCATTTCGACAGCCCGTTCCTGCTGGCAATGCTGCCGCCGGGCGCCTTTATCGGCCTGGGGCTGCTGCTGGCGGTCAAATATCTGATCGACGAAAAAATGAAGGCGCGCAAAGCCCGCGCCGTGGCGGTGGAACCGCTGCTGGAACAAGGACGTGCTGAGAAGGCCTGATGAACAAGCAGAAGCGACTGGAAATTCTGACCCGGCTGCGCGACAACAACCCGCACCCGACCACCGAGCTGGTGTACACCACGCCGTTTGAGCTACTGATTGCGGTGCTGCTGTCTGCACAGGCCACCGACGTGAGCGTCAACAAGGCGACCGCCAAGCTTTATCCGGTCGCCAACACCCCCGCCGCCATGCTGGCGCTGGGGGTTGATGGCGTCAAGGAGTACATCAAGACCATCGGCCTGTTCAACAGCAAGGCCGAAAACGTGATCAAAACCTGCCGCATGCTGCTGGAGCTGCACGGTGGCGACGTGCCGGAAGACCGTGCCGCGCTGGAAGCGCTGCCGGGCGTCGGCCGCAAGACCGCCAACGTGGTGCTCAACACCGCCTTCGGCTGGGCGACCATCGCCGTCGACACCCACATCTTTCGGGTGTGCAACCGCACCCACTTCGCGCCGGGCAAGAACGTCGATCAGGTGGAAGAGAAGCTGTTGAAGGTGGTCCCCGCCGAATTCAAGGTCGATTGCCACCACTGGCTGATCCTGCACGGGCGCTACACCTGCATCGCGCGCAAACCGCGCTGTGGCTCCTGCATTATCGAAGACCTGTGCGAGTATAAAGAAAAGGTTTATCCGGAATCCTGAGTTTGTGGGGTTCGGCAAACCGTACCCCAACGCGCCCTTTCCCCCGCCAACGCCTCTTTTTTATCGGAAATGTGATATCGCGCAGCAGTAACCCCGGCGTTATCGCGGTTTTCAGTGAAAAACGCAGCGCCGTGTTATTTTCAAGCGAAAAATTAGTCGAAAATTGCGGTGAACGTCACGCTTTCGAGATCACAAGGCGTTCACAAATGCCAGCCCCGTTTTCCTAAATTTCTATAATTTTACAAAACGCGCCATATACACAACATTCCAACGGATTAATAACCGTACATACACTGATGCGCTAAAAAATAGCAATTCAGCAGAATATATCCCTGTTTAAAATCCGTATAGCTTTTAATCAAAACAAAAAATCGGCAAACCATTAAAACCCGAAAGTTAATACTGCATAACATTTGCAACATCGCGGCATAATCCTGTGGGCGTTAAATGTAACCGAATATGACAAACTGCTTGCCACGTTGACAAAGATAGTGAACATTAACCGCCGTCCCCATCCTATAACAACGCAAAAGGATGCCGTTCCGCATCAACTTTTGTACTTTCCCGTCCTCCAAAGACGGGCTGCGAAAAAACAGAGGTACCAGTGTCAACAGCAAACAACCAACACCCGGAGAGCGTGAGCCTTAACGCGTTCAAACAACCGAAAGCATTCTATCTGATCTTCTCGATCGAACTGTGGGAGCGTTTCGGCTATTACGGCCTGCAGGGCATCATGGCGGTTTATCTGGTCAAGATGCTCGGCATGAGCGAAGCCGACTCCATCACCCTGTTCTCTTCCTTCAGCGCGCTGGTATATGGCTTCGTGGCCATCGGCGGCTGGCTGGGCGATAAAGTGCTGGGCGCCAAACGCGTGATCGTGCTCGGCGCACTGGTGCTGGCCGCCGGTTACGCCATGGTGGCCTACTCCGGCCACGACATCTTCTGGGTCTACATGGGCATGGCGACCATCGCCGTGGGTAGCGGCCTGTTCAAGGCTAACCCGTCCTCCCTGCTGTCCACCTGCTATGAGAAAGACGATCCGCGTCTCGACGGCGCCTTCACCATGTACTACATGTCGGTGAACATCGGTTCCTTCTTCTCCATGCTGGCCACCCCGTGGCTGGCGGCGAAATACGGCTGGAGCGTGGCGTTCTCCCTGAGCGTGGTCGGCATGCTGATCACTCTGGTCAACTTTATGATGTGCCGCAAATGGGTGAAGGAAAACGGTTCCAAGCCTGACTTCAAGCCGCTGCATCTGCCGAAACTGCTGATGGTGCTGGTCGGCGTCGTGGCGCTGATCGCCGTGTCCAGCTGGCTGCTGCACAACCAAGTGATCGCGCGCTGGGCGCTGGCCCTGGTTTCCGCCGGCATCGTATTGGTGTTTGCCAAAGAAACCTTCGCCCTACACGGCGCTGCACGCCGCAAGATGATCGTCGCCTTCCTGCTGATGCTGGAAGCGGTGGTGTTCTTCGTGCTGTACAGCCAGATGCCAACCTCACTGAACTTCTTCGCTATCCATAACGTGGAACACAGCATCTTTGGCGTCGCCTTCGAGCCGGAGCAGTATCAGGCGCTGAATCCATTCTGGATCATGCTCGCCAGCCCGATTTTGGCCGCGCTGTATAACAAAATGGGCGATCGCCTGCCGATGCCGCACAAGTTCGCTTTCGGCATGATCCTGTGTTCCTGCGCCTTCCTGGTGCTGCCATGGGGCGCCAGCTTCGCCAACGAACAGGGCATCGTGTCGGTCAACTGGCTGATCCTGAGCTACGCGCTGCAGAGCATCGGCGAGCTGATGATTTCCGGCCTGGGGCTGGCGATGGTGGCGCAGCTGGTGCCGCAGCGTCTGATGGGCTTCATCATGGGTTCCTGGTTCCTGACCACCGCCGCCGCCGCGCTGATCGCCGGTAAGGTTGCCGGTCTGACCGCCGTCCCAAGCGACATCAACGACGCGCACGCTTCGCTGGCCATCTACAGCCATGTGTTTATGCAGATCGGCATCGTCACCGCCGTCATCGCTATCCTGATGATGCTGACCGCGCCGAAACTGTACCGCATGACGCTGGACACCACCGAAGACGCCAATCAGAAAGCGCAGGAAGCCACCGCGGCTCGCTGATCGCCGGCAAATTGAGCGTAAATAAAAACACCGGGGTTAACGCCCCGGTGTTTTTTTATGCCTGCAAGAAAAAGGCTTACGCTGGCTTGGATTTGCCGCTCAGGTTGGCCCACATGAATTCGCTTACCAGCGCGCTGTGGAATGCCGCCTGTTGCTTGTCGGCGGCGGCGCTGTGCCCGCCTTCGGTATTTTCATAGAAATAGGCCTGCTGATACCCCATCGCCTGCATGCGCGCGGCCATTTTGCGGGCGTGGGCCGGGTTGACCCGATCGTCGCTGGTCGCGGTATAGAACAGCACTGGCGGATAGGCCGTCTGCGCCTGAATGTTGTGGTACGGCGAGAAGGTCTTGATGTAGGCCCACTCCTCCGGCTTGCTCGGGTCACCGTATTCGGCGATCCACGACGCGCCAGCGGAAAGCTGGGTATAGCGCTGCATGTCCAGCAGCGGCACTTCGCAAACGATGCAGCCGAACAGCTGCGGATACAGCGTCAGCATATTGCCCACCAACAGGCCGCCGTTGCTGCCACCGCGCGCGCCCAAATGCGGCGCCGAGGTCACCTTGCGCGCGATAAGATCTTTGGCCACGGCGGCGAAATCCTCGTAGGCGCGATGGCGATTCTGCTTGAGCGCCGCCTGGTGCCAGGCCGGGCCGTATTCGCCGCCGCCGCGGATGTTGGCCACCACATACACCCCGCCGCGCTCCAGCCAGGCCGGCGCCTTGCCGCCGAGATAGCCCGGCAGCAGCGGCACTTCAAACCCGCCGTAGCCATACAGCAGCGTCGGCGTGCTGCCGTCCAGCTTGAGATCTTTGGTGGCAATCTGGAAATACGGCACGCGGGTGCCGTCCTTGGAGCGCGCAAAATGCTGGCTCACCTGGTAGCCTGACGCATCAAAATCCTGCGGCGCCTGTTTCAGCAACGTCGCCTCACCGTCGTCGAGGTTGCCCATGTACAGCGAGGTCGGCTGCAGGAACCCGCTGACAGTCAGGAAATAAGCGTTGCTCTCTTCGTCGATGCCGCCGGCGGAAATGGTGCTGATGGCGCCGGGCTTGCCCAGCGGGCGACGTTGCCAGCTGCCACCCTGCGGCGTCAGCACTTCGAGCCGGTTGACCACGTTATCCATGATGCTGAGGATCAGATGATCGCGGGTGCCGCTGTAGCCGCTCAGCGCCTGCTCCGCCGTCGGGGTAAACAGCAGCTGCAGCTCGCGCTTGCCCGCCAGATAGTCATCGAAGTTGGCCGCCAGCAGCGCGCCGGACGGATAACGCTTGCCGCCCACGTCCCAGTCGCTGCTCGGTTTGATCAGCAGCCATTCCCGATGCGTATCCAGCTCGGCGTCGGCCGGGATGTCGATTTTTTTCTGCCGGCCGTCCTGCATCAGCAGGAAATAGTCGCGGCGATAGAAATCCAGGCTACGGCCGACGAAATCGCGCTCAAAGCCCGGCGTGCGATCGTGATAGGCGAAGACCGCCATGTCATCGGGCTGCGCTTCGTACAGCGTTTCAGCGGCGCTCAGCGGCGTGCCGCGCCGCCAGCGTTTGGCGATGCGCGCATAGCCGGACTGGGTCATCGAGCCGGGGCCGAAATCGGTGGCGATGAACAGCGTGTCCCGATCAACCCAGGAGATCCGGCTTTTTGCCACCGGCACGTTGAAGCCGTCTTTGACGAAGCGTTTGGCCACCAGATCGAATTCGCGGATTTCGGTGGCGTCACCGCCGTCCGGCGACAGCTGCATCAGGCAATAGCGGTATTCCGGCGCCAGCGGCTGCGAGCCCTGATAGACCCAATCCTTGCCCTCCGCCTTGCCCAACGCGTCGATATCCAGCACCGTTTCCCAGGCCGGTTTGGCTTTGCGGTACTCGTCCAGCGTGGTGCGCCGTAGCAGGCCGCGCGGGTTGGCCTGATCCTGCCAGAAATTGTAATAGTACTCGCCGCGTTTGCTCACCCACGGGATCTGGGTGTCTTTATTGAGGATATCCAGGACTTCGCGCTCAATGCGCTGAAAGTCTTCGCCCTGGCCGAAACGCGCCACGGTGCGCTGATTTTCCTGCTGCACCCATTGCAGCGCTTTTTTACCCTGCAGCTCTTCCAGCCACAGGAATCCATCGCCGGCGGCCGCGCCGCCTTCCGCCGCCATCGCCAGGCGGATACTGTTGGGTAATGAAGTCATCGCGAATACGGCTCCTGCGGTTTGTGCACTGAGTTTAATAAACTGACGTCGATTGGTGACCGGCAAAATCAAGCTCCTTTTGAGTCGGCTGCAACGCCGCCCCGTCGTGGGCGACAGCCTGTGAAATAAGAGTCATTTTCAACAAGGTAGGCGTTTGGCGGCGCGGAGTCAAAGCCCGTGGCCGCCGCGTTGAGTCAGGATTGAGGATAGTGGATCAGATCGTGAATACGCACCGTTTGTGAACTGGCGTTGCGGTAAGCGTGCGGCCGATCGGCCTGAAAGCGCATCGCCTCGCCGGCGGCCAGGCTGTGCCATTCGCCGTCTATCGCCAACTCCAACCGGCCGCTGATCACGATGACATGCTCGATCACGCCCGGCTCATGGGGCGACGACTCGCTGAGCGCGCCCGGCGCAAGATCGATGACGAACATATCGAAACCCAGCTGGCGATCGTAGGGAAACAGCGGCACCACGCGCATATCGGCGTTGTCCTGATCGTACACCGGCAGATCGCCGTAGCGGTGCAGCGTCGCCTGCTGCTGCGCGGGGGAGGCTTCGAGAAAAGCGGAGAACGCCACGTTGAAACCGGTGGCGATCTTCCACAGCGTCGCCACCGTCGGGCTGGATTCGCCGCGTTCGATCTGCCCGAGCATCGCCTTGCTGACGCCGGTGTATTCCGCCGCCTGCGTCAGGCTCCAACCGCGCTGTGCGCGCAGCGTGCGAAGGGTGTGTGCCAAATGGCCGGCAAGTTCCTGCATCCAGTTCTCCTCTGCGTGTCGAGCCCAATTATACCCGCTTGTGCGCTATAGCGCACGGTGCTATGCTGATTTCTCAACGTGCGTTATAACGCACAACCACCGATTGGAGCTTCTCATGCGCCCAGCCCTCTCCCTGCGCCATCTGACCCTGCCCGCCGTCATGGCCGGCTTTGTCGCCGTTCTGGTGGGTTACACCAGCTCTGCCGCAATCATTTTCCAGGCCGCCGCCGCCGCGGGTGCCACGCCGGCGCAGATCGGCGGTTGGCTGAGCGCGCTGGGGATCGCGATGGGCGTCACCTCGCTGGGATTGTCGCTTTACTATCGCACGCCGATCCTCACCGCCTGGTCGACGCCCGGCGCGGCGTTGCTGGTCACCAGCCTGCCCGGCACGCCGATCAACGAGGCGATCGGCGTGTTTATCTTCGCTTCCGCTCTGATCCTGCTGTGTGGCATCACCGGGCTGTTCGCCCGCCTGATGGACTACATTCCGCAGGCGATTTCCGCCGCGATGCTGGCGGGGATCCTGCTGCGTTTCGGTCTGGACGCCTTCGCTTCGCTGCAGCTCAATTTCCCTCTTAGCGCCGGCATGGCGCTGGCCTATCTGCTCAGCCGCCGTTATCAACCGCGCTACGCCATCGTGCTGACGCTGGCGGCCGGGCTGGCGATCGCCGCGCTGCAGGGCAATATCCAGCTGACACAGCATGCGCCGGCGTTCGCCATGCCGGAATTTATCGCGCCGCACTTCAGCTGGCCGACACTGCTGGGCATCGGCGTACCCTTCTTCGTGGTGACCATGGCTTCGCAGAACGCCCCCGGCATCGCCACGCTGCAGGCGGCGGGCTACCGCGTGCCTACGTCACCGCTGATCGCCTGGACGGCGCTGACCGCGTTGCTGCTGGCGCCGTTCGGCGGCTTCTCGGTGTGCATCGCCGCGATCACCGCCGCCATCTGCATGGGGCCGGACGTGCATCCCGATCCGCAGCGGCGCTATATGGGCGCGGTGGCCGCCGGCGGTTTCTACCTGCTGGCCGGGCTGTTCGGCGGCGCCATCGGCCTGCTGTTCAGCGCGTTGCCGGTCGCCCTGATCCATACCATCGCCGGGCTGGCGCTGCTCGGCACCCTCGGCGGCAGCCTGCAGCGCGCGCTGCATGATGAGAAACAGCGCGACGCAGCGCTGATCGCCTTCCTCATCACCGCCTCCGGCGTCACGTTACTGGGCATCGGTTCGGCCTTCTGGGGCATTGTCGGCGGCGCCATCGCCCATCTGCTGCTGTCGCTGCCGCGGCGAGGAACGGCAGCATAAAATGCCAAACGCACGCCGCGCATTGACAAGCTCGGCGGCGACGCCTTCACTTTCTCTGTCGTCTGAATGTCAATTCACATAATAAGTGACATTGTCACCAAGGAAGCCTATGACTGAGAAAGCCGCGCTGTTAGCTCAGCGCTTGATACGCAATGTCGAACGGGTAGATAAGCAACACGATCGGCGGCCGCCGCTGTATGACAGCGTTGGCGCTCGCCTCGGCACCGGCACCGCCGCCGACAAGCTGGGCGCCTCCTTCGATTGCGTGGCGCCGGGCATGCGTTCCTGCCCCTATCATTTTCACTACGCTCAGGAGGAAATGTTCATCATTCTGGAAGGCAGCGGTACGCTGCGGGTGGCCGGAGAAATGCTGCCGATCGTCAGCGGGGATGTCATCTTCATTCCGCCGGGCCCGGAATATCCGCACCAGATCATCAACACCTCCGATGCGCCGCTGAAGTACCTGTCCGTCAGCACGCGCGAGCAGCCTGAGCTGGTGATGTATCCGGATTCCGGCAAATACCAGGCGATGGCGCGCAGCACAGACGGTGAGCAGGTACGCTACCTGCAGCGCCCTTCAACCTCGCTCGATTACTGGCAGGATGAACCCTGAATCGCCGTCCGGCAGCGGGAGATCCAATGCGCGCGCCGCCAGCTCGGCCACGCGGAAGTCGATATCCGCCGCCTGCCCGTCTTCCATAAACCAGGCGGCGGAGAGCCCCGACCAGGCCAGGATCCATTGCAGCAAGCGCCGGCGCTCCAGCCCGGCCAAGCGACAGACCTGTTCCACGCGCCGCTGGAAAATGGCCGGATCGGTGGCGATGCCGTAGTTGGGATTACAGAAGATATTGGCGTAATCGAAACCCCGTTCGCCGTACAAGCGTTTGGGATCGATCGCCAGCCAGCCGCGTTCGCCGAAGTCCAGCACGTTGTCATGGTGGATATCGCCGTGCAGCACACTCTCTTCTCGCGGGCTGCTCAGCAGCTCCGCTGCCGTCGTGGCGCTGAGACGCAGCATGCCGCCATGCGCCTGCGCCGCCGGCCACAGCGAGCTGAACCACTCCTGCAGCGGGATCAGCTCGGGCAACGGTTCCGCTCGCGGCGCATGCAAGGCGGCGATCGCCCGACAGAGGATCTGCGTGGCCTGCTCATCGTCGCCGTCACGCACCAGCTGCGCCAACGAGCCTTCACCCTGCGCGCGCTCCAGCAGGATGCCGTCGTCGTGCCACGCCAGCACCTGCGCGGCGCCTTCCCCGCGCCACCAGCACATCAGCTGGCCGCCGAAGCGCTCTTCCTGCTCGCGGGCGATCTTCAGCATGGCCGCCTCGCCCCGGTAACGCACCGGCATCAGCAGACTGCTGTGGGTTTCGAAGGCTTTGCCGTCCTGTTCCAGTTGCCAGCGTTGCAGGTAGGGAGTAAAAAGCGGGTTCATCGTCTCATGCGTCCTTGTGGCCGATCTGCGCCGCACTGTCACATTCGCGTGAGAGACGACGTATAAAATAAAGAGGGATGATATTCTCAAATATCATCGGTGTGCGGCGTCTGGCCGCCGTTTCCCCAGTATCCTAACCAAGTTTGTCGATTTTATTAACCGGTCTTGCGCGGGGTTTGATCATGACATCATTAAAACGCACGAATTATCCGCAGTTGCCTACGCCGGGCGGCCCCTATGTACATGCGGTGCGCCACGGCGATCGCCTGTACGTGTCGGGATTGACGGCCTTCGCCACCGACGCGCAAGGCTTGAGCGCGCCGGAACAGACGCAGGAGATCCTCGAACAGCTGGCGACCATCGCCGCCAGCGAAGGCGTGAATCTCAAGGCATTGATTAAAATCAGCGTGTTCCTGACCGACATCGCCGATCTGGCGGGCGTGCGCCCGGTGCTGTTTGACTATTTCGATGGCGCGCTGCCGGCCTGTTCATTGGTGGCGGTCAGCGCGTTGTTCTCACCGCAGGTGTGCGTAGAGATAGAGGCGGTGATGGCGTTGCAATAATGCGCGGCTAGAGCGCACCCTCATCCGGCACGCAGGGGCCGATCTTGAACCAGGCTTTGGCGATCCGCCCCTGTTCCACTTCGTAGATGGCGATGACATCCATTTTGCCGCGCCCCTGCGGGAAGTTGCGCGTCACCACTTCCTGATCGACCACCATGTTCCCCACCGCCATGCGTTTTATCCGTTCGCCATACAGACTCGGCTCCTGGAAACGCACCAGATGCCGTTCGCGGATCGCCGCCTTGCCGCTGGCCAGCAGCGTGTCGGGATGCTCGAAATACTGCGCGTCGTCCGCCCAGCAGGCCATAAAAGCGTCGATGTCGCGGGCGTTATAGGCGTCAAGCTGTTGTTGAACCACATCCTGCGGGCGTGCCGTTCTATCGTTCATCACATCCTCCTGCCGAAGTTAACCGCCGCATGTATCGAACCCATCACGTTAACCGCCCAGTGCTGCAGCTTGATGACACGGCGAATATTGAATAAAAACCCAAAAATAGCGAATAAATAACCTACCACGCCCAATGGACAATTCAAGCACCCGCGCACAAATTTTCTGCGCCGCGCCAGGGGCGGGGAAAACCGCATGACGCCGCGCGTTAATCTTTGCGACGGTGAGGGAAATTCTGCTAATTTAGCGTGAACAGCCTGATGATAACGAAACGCTATGCAGCAAAAACCGGTGTTGGACGAAGCCAGACAGTTAAAGCGACTCAATGCCGCCACGCGGCGTCAATCCCATATGTATAAATGGATCGCGCTGATTGCGGCGCTGGATGCGCTGCTGGTGTTTTGGTATGACCGGGATATGCGCAACGTCACCTTCTCGGGAGCGGTTGCGTTGGTGTGCGGCTATCTGTGGATCCGCGATCGCAACAAGGCTCGGGGTTACCGGCGCGAGTTCGACCGCAAATTCGGCAAGCGCAGCGGCGATTAAGGCTGCATCGCTTCCAGCACTTTAGCGCTGTCGACGATCTGCACGAACTTCACGATTTTGCCGGCGCGCAGCGTATAAATATGCGCAAAAGAGGCGCTGAAGGATTTGCCGGTGGCCCGGTAGGTGCCGTGATAAAAACCTTGCGCGATCACATTGTCGCCGGCGTCGTAAAAGTGATCGACGTCGGCGCGGTAACCTTGCCATTCGCTACCCAGGCGCTGATGCACGTTCTTGATGATGTTCTCCGGGCCGATATAGGTACCGGCGTAAGGGAAACCGGCGGCCTCGGTCCACTCGGCATCGGGGGCCAGCGCCGCCAGCAGATTACGGCCGTTTTCTTCGGAACTGCCTTCATAGGTTGCGCGCACTATCTCAAGAGGGGTTGGCATGTCTCTTCTCCAATGGCTGATGAGGATATTCCGGCCATCTCCGCGGACACAGGCTCTCACCAAGCGGAGACGGCGGAATGCGGCTATTCTAGGTTGCTTGTTTCGCTGCAAAAACCGCAGTTATGACAATAGTGGGTTGCACTTTAGTAAACAATAGCCGTTTTTCTGTCATTCTCCCGGCATCCGACGCGGCTATGCTGATTGACCGATTTCCCCAACAGGAGCTGAACGTGTCTTTACCCTCACTGACGCAAGAGCTGTTACAACCTTTCTCCCCCTACCAGGCGCTGGCGCAAACGCTGCTGCCGCTTACCCTCGAGTCGGACGACGGTTCGCATGACGTCGCACATCTGCACCGGGTCTGGAAGAACTGCCGTCGGATCAGCAAGCTGGAAGGCGGCGACCGTCGCATTCTCTGTGCGGCGGTGCTGCTGCACGACGCCGTCGCGGTGGAAAAAAACTCACCCCAGCGCCATCTGGCCTCGCGCATGGCGGCGGAGCAGGCCACGCTGACGCTGACCCGGCTGGAATGGGCGCCGGCAGATATCGCGGCGGTGGCTCACGCCATCGAAGCGCACAGTTTTTCCGCCGGCATCCCCCCGCAAACGCTGGAAGCGAAGATCCTGCAGGATGCCGATCGCCTCGACGCCATCGGCCTCATCGGCGTGGCGCGCTGCTTCTATATCGGCGGCCGCATGCGCAGCGCGCTGTATGATGCCGCCGACCCGCGGGCCGAACATCGTCAATATGACGACAAGCGTTTCAGCCTGGACCACTTCGAAACCAAGCTGTTCAAACTGCAAGACGGCTTCCAGACCGCCGCCGGGCGACACATGGCCGAGCTGCGCACCGAACGCATGCGGCGCTTTGTCGACGATCTGCTGGAAGAGGTGTAACGTGGGCTTAGCGGGCATTTTCGTTATGCCCATAACATTTTCGGTCACATAACACCGTTAAACTGAAAGCCAACTTCACCGAACGGGCGGCACAGATGAAAAAGTTGACGTTGAAAGAGATGACGGAAAGCGAACAGCGGGAAGTGAAAACCGAACTGGACAAGGCGCGCAAAAGCCATGGCAGGCCGCTGACCAACGCCGAACAGCACAAGGTCAAGGATGAAGTGGTGGCGCGCATCATGGCCGCCAGAGCGAAGCTCGCCAAGGCGGAGCGTGCAGAACGCAAGGCCAACCGCTACCGGCCGAGCGGCGACACCTTCAGCTGGTCCGCCACCATCGGCTCCCGCCCGCCGCGCTGAGCCGGCCAAACCCTCCCCGCCGCTGCGGGGATTTTTATTTATTAGCCAAACTCATCCTCGCTGACGAATCATGAATAACAATGTTATCAATCTGTTGTAAATTGACAGCCTGATGAAGACTATTCATTATCACCCCACTTCCCCTTTTCACGAGACCGCCATGGCCTACCCACGCAACGCTGACATGCTGATGATACCTGCGTTGCCCGTTGGCGGTTTGGCGGCGGTTAAATCGAAGAAACAGACGCTCATTTGACCGGGGCGAGCTGTCCCGTCAGATGAGCTGACTGGATGGCACGCAACGCCCCGCCTTCAATTTTCTCATCTGGCTTCTCTGTCGGTCACACAGAAGGAATATTTTATGGCCTCATTTTCGGGTATTTGGGTGGCGATGGTTACCCCTTTCAATCAGGATGCCGTCGATCTGCCGGCGGTGAAACGCCTGGCGCGGCACCTGCTCGACGCCGGCATCGAGGGTCTGGTGGTCTGCGGCTCCACCGGTGAAGCCGCCGCGCTGAGCAAAGAAGAACAGCTGGCGGTGCTCGACGCCGTGCTGGACGTGGCGCCCGCCCATCAGGTGGTGATGGGCCTGTCCGGCAATAACATGGCCGCCACGCTGCAGATGCAGCAGGCCATTCAGCTGCGCGACATCGCCGGCGTACTGATCCCGGCGCCTTACTACATCCGCCCTTCGCAATGCGGCCTGATCGACTATTTCACCCAGTTGGCCGACGCCTCAACCGTCCCGGTTATCCTGTACAACATTCCGCAGCGCACCGGCATCGCCATGGAACTGGCCACGCTGCGCCGGCTGGCACGCCACCCGCGCATCACCGCCATCAAGGACTGCGGCGGCAACCCTGACACCACCATGGCGCTGATCGCCGACGGCGAAATCAATGTGATGACCGGGGAAGACAATCTGATCCTCACCACGCTGTGTCTCGGCGGCACCGGCGCCATCTCCGCCGCCGCGCATGTTCACCCGGAACGTTTCGTCCAGTTGACGCAGCAGGTCGCCGCCGGCGATCTGGCCGCGGCGCGCAGCAACTTCTACGAGCTGCTGCCGATGATCCACCAGATGTTCAGCTTCCCCAATCCGGCGCCGGTCAAGACGGTGCTGGCCCAGCAGGGGCTGATCGCCAACGAGCTGCGCTCGCCGATGCAGGTGGCGCCGCAGGCGCTGCAACAGCAGATCGCCGCAACGCTGGCGCAGCTGCAGCCCGCCGAGGCGATCATCGGTTAAATATGTTAGCTAAGCCGCTGTAATTTTGGCGCTATGGGACTACGATGAGAGGTTAAGCATGCCCGTCATTCGTCATCAACAAGGAGCTTCCGATGAAACTGTTCTATAAAGCCGGCGCCTGTTCGCTGTCCCCGCATATCGTGCTGCGTGAGGCAGGGCTGGATTTTACGGCGGAGAAGGTCGACCTGGCGCAGAAGAAAACCGAGAGCGGCGCCGATTACCTCGCTATCAACCCCAAAGGACAGGTACCGGCGCTGCTGCTGGATGACGGCAGCCTGCTGACCGAGGGCGTGGCGATCGTGCAATACCTGGCGGACCGCGTGCCGGACCGCAACCTGATCCCGGCGGCAGGTACCCTGTCGCGCTACCACGCGATCGAATGGCTGAACTACATCGCCACCGAGCTGCACAAAGGGTTCAGCCCGCTGTTCAACCCGAAAACGCCGGAAGAATACAAAACCATCGCGCGTGCCAAGCTGGAGCAGCAGTTCAGCTATCTGGATTCGGTGCTGGCGAAGCAGCACTTCCTGTTGGGAAGCCGTTTCAGCGTGGCCGACGCCTACCTGTTCACCGTGTTGCGTTGGGCGTTCGCTTTGCAGTTTGACGTGCGCAAGCACGCCCATCTGGCGGCCTGGTTCGATCGCGTTGCGGCTCGCCCGGCGGTGGATGCGGCGCTGAACGCCGAGGGATTGAAGTAAACATCGGGCCCCGGCGGCTGTCGCCGGGGCCGAATGCCACTTACAGTTTGACCGCTTTGAACTCGCTGCGCGGCTGCACGATCCGATCCTGTGCCGCCACCACCTGCAGTTCGTACTCGCCCATCTCCTGCGTGGTCAGCATCACCTCATACACGGCGGCGGTGACGTGCTCCAGCGCTTTATCCAGCGCCTCGCCCTTCAGCAGATCCACCAGCAGCAGACCGCTGGTCAAATCGCCGACGCCGACCGGCTGACGCGCGCCGAAATCCACCAGCGGCCGGCTGATGTGCCAGGCCTCGTCCGCCGTCACCAGCAGCATTTCGAAACAGTCGGCGTGATAGCCGGCGCGGGCCAGGTGCTTGACCAGCACCAGCCGCGGCCCTTTGGCGATCAGCGCTCGGGCGGCCTGCACCGCATCGGCCACGTCGGCGACGGCCATCTGGCTCAGCATCTCCAACTCCAGCAGGTTCGGCGCCATCATATCGCTGCACGGCAGCGCCTGGCGGCAGTGAAACTCGGCCACGCCCGGCGCCACGATGCAGCCCTTTTCCGGATGCCCCATCACCGGATCGCAGAAATACCAGGCATTCGGGTTCGCCTGCTTAACCTGGCGCACGATCTCCAAAATATGGTCGCCCTGCTCCGGCGAACCGATATAGCCACTCAACACCGCATCACAGCGTTTCAGCTGATCGATATTGGCGATGCCCTGCGCGATCTCGGTCAGATGGCTGGCCGGCATGACGCAGCCGGTCCACTGGCCGTATTGCGTATGGTTGGAGAACTGCACCGTGTTCAGCGGCCAGACGTTGACGCCCATGCGGCGCATGGGGAACTCCGCCGCACTGTTGCCGGCGTGACCAAACACCACGTGCGACTGGATAGAAAAAATGTTTTTCATCGACAGAACTCGTTCGGAATACCGCAGCCTGGCGGCTGCGCAAAAATAAAGGGGCCGCCAGGGCCCCTTACCGTTATTATTCGCTTACTGCCAATCCACCAGGCAGTAATGTTTCTTGCCGCGGCGCAGCAGCGTGTAGCGGCCGAACAGACGGTCTGAATCGCTGAAGCGGTATTCGGCATCGGACTGTTTCTCGCCGTTGATGGTCACCGCGTTGGAACCGATCATGGTGCGCGCCTGGCCGCGTGACGGCACCAGCTCGGCATTCACCAGCGCCTGCTGCAGGTCGGCGTCGCGGTCCAGTTTGATGGTCGGCATGCCGTCCTGCGCCAGCTGGGCGAAGTCCGCTTCGGTCATGTCGTGCAGCGCGCCGGAGAACAGGCTCTGGGTGATGCGCTTGGCGGCCGCCAGGCCTTCCGCACCGTGCACCATGCCGGTCACTTCTTCCGCCAGCACGTACTGGGCGCGTGGCGCCTTGCCGCTGTTCTTGTCTTCTTCTTCCAGCGCGTTGATGTCTTCCAGGCTCATGAAAGTGAAGAACTTCAGGAAACGGTAGACGTCGGCATCGGCGGTGTTGATCCAGAACTGGTAGAACTTGTACGGGCTGGTTTTTTCCGGCGCCAGCCAGACCGCGCCGCCCTCGGTTTTACCGAATTTGGTGCCGTCTGCTTTGGTGATCAACGGCACGGTCAGGCCGAACACCTGCTTCTGGTGCTGACGACGCGTCAGATCGATACCCGAGGTGATGTTGCCCCACTGATCGGAACCGCCGATCTGCAGCTCCACCTGGTGGCGGTTGTACAGCTCGGAGAAATCGTAGCCCTGCAGCAGGTTATAGGAGAACTCGGTGAAGGAGATACCGGAGTCGTCGCGGTTCAGGCGCTGCTTGACCGCTTCCTTGTTGATCATCTGGTTGACGGAGAAGTGCTTGCCGATGTCACGCAGGAAGGTCAGCACGTTCATGCCGCCGAACCAGTCGTAGTTGTTGGCCGCGATGGCGCTGTTGCTGCCGCAGTCGAAATCGAGGAACGGAGAAACCTGCTTGCGGATCTTTTCGACCCACTCGTTCACCGTATCGGTGGTGTTCAGCTTGCGCTCCGCCGCTTTGAAGCTCGGATCGCCGATGAGGCCAGTGGCGCCGCCCACCAGTGCCACCGGCTTGTGGCCGGCCAGCTGGAAGCGCTTCAGGCACAACAGAGGAACCAGATGGCCCAAATGCAAGCTGTCAGCGGTCGGATCGAAACCGCAATACAGTGCAATTGGCCCTTGCGCCAGTCGCTCCGCTAACGCTTCCTCATCCGTAACCTGGGCAACGAGGCCCCGCTCTTGCAGTTGTTTAATCAAGTTGCTGCTTGCCATCAATGACTCCATGTATAAACGAATGCACCTTTGCCGGTACACGGCCTTTCGCCCAGTGGCGAAATAAAAATTCAGGGTAGCGCATAGAATAAAGCGCCGGCGGCGCCAGCACCAGCGCTTAGAGGGGATTTTCCGTCTTCAGGGTGCCAGTCGGTCAATTTTCCAGTCATTCCCGTCCCGCTGATACAGGAAACGGTCATGCAGGCGATGGGCGCCGCCCTGCCAGAACTCGACGGAGTCGAATTTCACGCGGAATCCGCCCCAGAAACTCGGCAACGGCACCTCGCCCTGCTGGAACTTCTGCTTCAGCTCGAGGAATTTGCTTTCCAGCACGCCACGTGCGGAAATGCGCGACGATTGCTGCGATACCCAGGCGCCGATCTGGCTGTCTTTCGGGCGACTGTTGAAATACTTCAGCACGTCGAGGGTCGACAGACGCTCCACCTGGCCAAGGAAAATCACCTGACGATCGAGCATGTGCCAGGGGAACAGCAGGCTGATATGCGGGTTGTGCGCCAGCTGCTGCGCCTTACGGCTGCCGAGGTTGGTGTAGAACACCAGCCCCTGCTCATCGAAATGCTTCAGCAGCACGATGCGTTGATAAGGCTGGCCGTGTTCGTCGACGGTCGCGACGCACATGGCGGTGGGATCGGCCAGGCGCGCGTCGCAGGCCTGTTTCAACCAACGCTCGAACAGTTCGAGCGGATTGGCGGTCAGATCGTTGCGGCGCAGGCCGCCTCGGGTGTATTCACGGCGCAGGTCCGCAACATCAAACTCATTCTTTTCAATCATCTGGGTTATCGACCAACTGAAAAATCCGTCGTTACATTCTGCGCCTGCGGCGTCAGGAACTCAATCGCTCCGACGCCGCCGCCGACCTTCACTCCGTCAACACGCAGTCGCTCATGACTACCTTGCCGTTGCGCTCAAGATAGGCGTTACGGTCTTTCGACCAAAAAGTGTATTTGCCGTCGCTGTATTTGGCACCGGTCAGCGCCAGCACCTGCTTAAGATGCAGCTGCTCGCCATCCATCAGCAGGCTGACTTCGCTCGCCTTGCCGTCGAGCGCCACCGTCAGCGGCGTAGTGCCGCACTGGTAGTGCATCGTCTGGCTGCTTTGCGGCAGGATATAGCTGCAGCCGGACAGCGCCAGCGCGCCGGCGACGAAAATGACTTTTTTCATGCTGTTGCTCCTTAGAAAAATCCTTCACAGGCTATCCTAACAGAGCTAACGGCCCCCCAATGGCAAAACCGGATAAATCCCACCCAGCACCGTTTCACGGCTGGCGCCGGTCACTGAAGGCAGATTGCCGGGCTGGCCGGACAAGGTGCGAAATGCCAGCCAGGCGAACGCCAGCGCCTCCATATCGTCGCCGCTGACGCCGAAATCGTCGGTCAGACCGACCTCCGTACCCGGCAGCAACGCAGACAGGCGCGCCATCAGCAGCGTGTTGCGCGCTCCGCCGCCGCACACCAACAGACGCTCGCACCCACCGGCCAGCAGCACCTGTTCGCTGATGCTGACGGCGGTCAGCTCCGTGAGCGTGGCCTGCACGTCGACCGGCGCCATCGCCGGCAATCCGGCCAGCTGCCGCTCCAGCCAGGCGATATTGAAATACTCGCGGCCGGTGCTTTTCGGCGCCGGCAGCGCGAAGTATGGATCCGCCAGCATCTGCTGCAACAGCGGTAAACAAACCCGCCCCTGCATGGCCCAGCCGCCGTCCTGATCATAAGGTTGCGCGCGGTGGCGCCACACCCAGGCGTCCATCAGCATGTTGCCCGGCCCGGTATCGAAACCGCGCACCGGCGTACCGGGCAACAGCAGAGAAAGGTTGGCGATGCCGCCGACGTTCAGCACCATGCGCCGCTCGACGGGATGCCCCAGCAGCGCCTGATGAAACGCCGGCACCAGCGGAGCGCCCTGCCCGCCGTAGGCCATGTCGCGCCGGCGGAAATCGCCGACGGTGGTGATATTGGTCAACGCGGCGATGCGGTTGTTATCGCCGAGCTGCATCGAGAAACGCGCGTCGCCTTCCGGCTCGTGCCACACCGTCTGGCCGTGGCAACCGATGGCGGTGATCTGTTCGGCGTCGATGCCGGTTTGCTTCAGCAGGCCGAGTACCGCCTCGCCGAACAACGTGCCCAACTGCGCGTCCAACCGGCCGACGGCGGCCAGCGTGGTTTGCTGCCCCTGGCACATGCCCAGGATCTCTTTTTTCAACGTCATCGGCATCGGATGGCTATAGCTGGCCTGCTGCGCCACCATGCGATCGTCGATCGCGGCCAATACCACATCGATTCCGTCCAGACTGGTGCCGGACATGACACCTATATAGCGGCCTGACTTCATAGCAACATCCTCTAACCCGCGCGGTAAGCAAAATTTATCCTGACAAATAAACCAGAATTGCCGGATTAACGCCATGAATTATGATGCTTTTTTTACGCTCCGTGAGCCAGATGCCCCCTTGGCGCCGCTGTGGCACGGGTGATGTGTTAAACCGTGCCATAACAGGCGACGGAATGTCGCCAAGGCTGTCATAAAGGTAAACCGCGGTTTATTATTGGTTGAACAGAGAAAAGTTAAGCTGCATACAGCGATGAAGCATGGCGGTGCGTCAACTTTCAGCCATACTTTGTCTATCATTTTCACTGAATCTTGCCTGGAGAGCATTGCCAGGTTATGGACTACTACCATCAGGAGTTTTATATGATCAAGCGTCTTCTCGTCGTTGCCGTCGCCGCCGTTACGCTGGCTGGCTGTGCCAATGAATCCATGTCCGGCGATGTCTACTCGTCCTCGCAGGCCAAGCAGGTGCAAACCGTCACCTACGGGACGCTGGTTTCCGTGCGTCCGGTTAAAATTCAGGGCGGCGAAGGCTCCAACGCCATGGGGATGATCGGCGGCGCGGTGATTGGCGGGCTGTTGGGCAACACCGTTGGCGGCGGCACCGGCCGTACGCTGGCTACCGCGGCGGGCGCTATCGCCGGCGGCGCGGCGGGCAACAGCATCGGTGAAGTAGCTGGCCGTACCTCCGGCTACGAGCTGGAGATCAAAACCGACCAGAAAGAGAACATCGTGGTGGTACAGAAAGCGGGCGACACCAAGTTCAGCCCAGGCCAGCGCGTGCGCATGGCGCGCATGGGCGACACCATCACCGTCTCTCCGCTGTAAGTCAGTCGGCGACAAACGGCAAACCGGAGGCAATCGCCTCCGGTTTTATTTCTGATGCTGTGAAACTGTAATCGTAGAAAAATAAGAATATTATTATTTGTTCTGCAGTTCGGTGATATTTTGTTCTAACTTGCCAATCAGCCCTACCAACAGATGCACTTCATCGGCGGTAATGCCGCTTAAAATCTCACTGCGTGTAGACGTGATCACACTGTCCACTTCCCTGATGATCGGATCGGCCGCGTCGGTCAGCTTGATGCGCTTCGCGCGGCGATCGTTGGCACAGGTGTGGCGCGTGATCAGCCCTTTCTCCTCCAGTTGGTCCAGCGTACGAACCAGTGACGGCTGCTCGATACCGATCGCTTTGGCCAGCTGGATTTGCGACTGCTCCGGCGGCAAACGATTGATATTGTGCAAAGTGACCCAGTGCGTTTGGGTCAGCTCCAACGGCTTGAGCCGATGATCGATGAGCGCGCGCCAAACACGAACTAATCGTGCTAAATCTGAACCTAATGTTGACTCCACTTCCCCCTCCTTATAATTAGCATGCTAACATTACCTCCCAGAGTTTAGACTATTTTGGGTAACTCACATTAAAAACACAAATGTATATAATGTATATTGTGGAAATAGCCACTATTTTTAGCCGCTATTGTTTAATCGTTATGCAAATATTCAACATATTCACCCTTAGGGATTGTTAATGTGAATACATCATGGTTACACACCTCATCCCCCTTGCCCGATTTGGTCCTGGGGGCATCGCTTTATTTTCCACCTATATTTAAAGCTTTTTTACTAGGACTGGTCTTATGGCTGCTGATTCATCAGGTGCTGAGGGACTGGATGTATTCCGGTGAAATCTGGCATCCCATGTTGATGGACCTGTCCATTTTCGTTCTGACCGTCAGCGGTTCCTTATGGATTTTAGCGAGTTGGTAACCCATGCAGCGTAAAACATTAAAATACTTCTCTACGGTGATCGTCTGCGCCATTGCCGTCTGCGCCGGTTGGTGGCTCTGGAATTATTATATGCAATCCCCATGGACCCGTGATGGAAAAGTGCGCGCCGAACTCGTCAATATCACCCCTGAAGTCTCTGGAAGATTAGAGAAAATAAGCGCGAATGACAATCAGTTCGTACCTGCGGGAAGTCTGATTTTTACCCTCGACCCGGTGCCCTACCAGATTGCGCTGGACAATGCCGAGGCCGCAGTGGCAAAAGCGCAATCCGATCTGGCCAAAGCGGACCACGAGGCCGCCCGCCGTCGAGGTTTGCCGCGTAACGTTATTTCCGCTGAAGATTTGGACGCGTCGAATTTAGCCGCTCAGGCAATGAAGGCCGCCTATAAAGCCGCCCAGGCCAACCTGGAACAGGCCAAATGGAATTTGAGCAAAACCAAAATTTATGCGCCAACCGACGGTTATATCACCAACCTGCAAGCGCGAGTCGGAAACTACGCCAACGCCGGTACGCCCCTGGTGGCGTTGGTGGATGTGCATTCGTTTTATGTGCTCGGTTATTTCGAAGAAACCAAGCTGAAGCATATAAAAGAAGGCAATAAAGCGGACATCGTTTTATATAACGGCAACACGCCGCTGCAAGGGGAAGTAGAGAGCATCGGCCGCGCCATTTACGATCAGAGCGTCGACAGCAGCAACGATCTATTAATGGACGTTAAGCCTAATGTTCCCTGGGTGCGTTTGGCTCAGCGCGTGCCGGTACGGATAAAATTGCTCAACGTGCCCGCCGATTTGACGCTGGTCGCCGGCACCACCTGCACCATTTCGATTCATCAGCGGAACTAAAGTGTGAACCTGCCTTTTCTGGAGTGGAGCCGCACCCCCTGGGGTAAGGCGACCGGCGGCCAATGGCGCTATGCGCTGCGCAACTCGCTGGCGATGTGTCTCGCGCTGTGGGTGGCGTTCGTGCTCGAGCTCGACGAACCCTATTGGGCGCTCACCTCCGCGGCGGTGGTGAGCTTCCCCACCATCGGCGGCGTGATCAGCAAAAGCATCGGCCGCATCTTCGGCAGCCTGATGGGTGCCGCCGCGTCGGTGGCAATCGCCGGCCACTGCCTGAACGATCCCTGGCTGTTTACGCTGTTCATCGCCGCCTGGATCGGGCTGTGTACCTATATCTCCAACCATTACCAAAACAACGTCTCTTACGCGTTCGCGCTGGCGGGCTATACCGCCGCCATCATCGCCTTCGGCACGGTCAACGTCACCGATACCCAGCAGATCTTCGACATCGCGCAGGCGCGGGTTTGCGAAGTGATCACCGGCATTCTGTGCGGCGGATTGATGATGATGATTCTGCCCAGCACCTCGGACGGCGAAGCCCTGCTGACCTCGCTGCGGCGTATGCAGCTACGCCTGCTGGAGCACGCCGCCATGCTGTGGCAGCCGGAGATCACCGCGCAGATGCGCACCTCGCACGAGGGGGTCATCGGCCAGATCCTGACCATGAACCTGCTACGCATTCAGGCATTCTGGAGCCACTACCGGCTGCGGCGGCAAAACAACCTGCTCAACTACCTGCTGCACCAGCAGCTGCGCATTACCAGCGTCATTTCCAGCCTGCGCCGCATGCTGCTGAACTGGCCGGATCGCCCCGCCAATCTGATGCCGGTGCTGACACAACTGCTGGACGAGCTGCGCGATCCCGCCACCGATAAATACCGTTTGGCGCGCCTGCTCCAGCAGATCGCGCCGCAAGATGCTGCGGACTACCGCCATCGCGCCTTCTGGCTGCGGCTGCGCGATTTCTGCTGGCTTTACCTGCGCTGCAACCGCTGGCTGCTGCGATTGGAAAACGCCACGGCGGTCAGCGATCTCCAGCCGCCGCGTGTCACCTCGCTGGCGCGCCATACCGACAGCTACGAAGCCGCTTATAACGGCCTGCGCACCTTTTTATGCATCGTGATCGGCTGCGCCTACTGGATCAACACGCAGTGGGACGCCGGCAGCGCGGCACTGACGCTCACCGCCATCAGCTGCGTGCTCTACTCCTCCACGCCTTCGCCGATCAACAGCGTCAGCACCTTGCTCAAGGCGGTGCTGCTGCTCTCGGTCGCCTGCTTTGTGGTGAAATTCGGTTTGATGATCCAGATTGACGACTTCTGGGTGTTCTGCGCCTTCCTGTTCCCTATCCTGGTGACCATGCAAATGCTCAAGCTGCAGAATCCGCCTTATGCCGCGCTCTGGGGGCAGCTGATCGTCTTTATGGGATCGTTCCTGACCGTCAGCAATCCGCCGAGCTATGACTACCAGTCCTTCATCAATGACAACATCGGTAAAATCGTCGGCGTACTGCTGGCCGGGTTGGCGTTTCAGATCCTGCGCCCCAGTTCGGACAAGCGCAAAAGCCGCCGCATTATCCGCGCGCTGCGGCGCGATTTTATCGATCAACTGAGCAAACGGCCGCAGCAGAGCGAAAGCCAGTTCGAATCGCTGATCTATCATCGCATCAGCCAGCTCAATCAGAGTCAGGACCAGGAGGCCCGCACCTGGCTGCTGCGCTGGGGCGTGGTGCTGCTCAACTGCAGCCATATCGTCTGGCAGCTGCGCGACTGGCAGACCCGTTCCGATCCGCTGTCGGCGGTGCGCGACGTCTGTATCCACTGCCTGCGCGGCATCATGACGGAGAAAGGCGTGCAGCACAGTTCGCTGGACGCCACGCTGCAGGAGCTGCTGCGCATGAGCAACGCGTTGGCGCACCACCCGGAACAGGCGGCGCGCGATCTGGCCGGCCTGATCTGGCGGCTCTACTGCTCGCTGCAGCAGTTGCAGCAGGCGATGGGCCAGCCCGCCGCCGTACCGGCCGTTAGCGGCGGATGATCACTTGATCACCCCGCAGGCGAAACGCTCACCGCCGCCGCCAAGCGGCTGTGGATGATCCGAATGGTTATCGCCGCCGGCGTGCACCATCAGCGCCTTGCCCTCAATGTCGCTGATTTTTTTCAGCCGCGGCGCCAGCACCGGATAGTTTGCCATGCCGTCGGCGGCCACATAGATGGCCGGCAAATCGCCCAGGTGCCCGTCGGCATACGGCCCGAGGTGTTTCCCGGTCTTTTGCGGATCAAAATGCCCGCCGGCCGCCAGCGCCGCCACCGCTTTGCCGTCCTTCATGCCCGGTTCACAGCTGCCTTTCTCATGCACGTGGAAACCGTGTACCCCGGCCGGTAACGCTTTCAGGCTCGGCGTGAACAGCAGGCCGTAGGGCGTTTCGCTGATGACCACCTTGCCGATATCCTGACCGATCCCCTGCCCGGTCACCAGGTGCATCTCGACGTCGGTTGTCGCCGCCTGAGCCGCGCCGCACGCCATCAGGCCGAGCGCTGCATACCAATAACGTTTCATCAATCAGTCTCCTTAATGACTATGTTGAGTTTTCAGTATAGAAGCCCCAACAGCGGCGCTGTTAGTCAACGCACAATCTCGTCAATTTGATTCGCATTATTAATACTTGGTGCTAATAATAATTTTACCGATGTTGGTCCTCTGACCAGCTGTCGTTCGGCTAACGTTGTTTCCCTGTTTCCACCGCCGACGCATGAGAGTTCACTTCCAGGCCAGGCGGCATACGTCATAAGGAACTGATATGGGCATCTTTAGCTATAAGGATCTGGACGAAAATGCGTCGAAGGCGCTGTTTTCCGACGCCTTGGCCATCTCTACCTACGCTTACCACAATATCGATAACGGCTTCGATGAGGGCTATCACCAGACCGGTTTCGGACTGGGCCTGCCGCTGACGCTGGTCACCGCGCTGATCGGCAGCACTCAGTCGCAGGGCGGCCTGCCCGGCATTCCCTGGAACCCCGATTCCGAACAGGCCGCGCAGGAGGCAGTGAATAACGCCGGCTGGTCGGTGATCAGCGCCGCGCAGCTGGGTTACGCCGGCAAAACCGATGCGCGCGGCACCTACTACGGCGAGACCGCCGGTTACACCACCGCTCAGGCCGAGGTGCTGGGCAAATATGACAGCGAAGGCAATCTCACCGCCATTGGCATCTCATTTCGCGGCACCAGCGGCCCGCGCGAGTTGTTGATCGGCGATACCATCGGCGATGTGATTAACGATCTGCTGGCCGGTTTCGGGCCAAAAGGCTACGCCGACGGCTACACGCTTAAAGCCTTCGGCAATCTGCTGGGCGACGTGGCGAAGTTCGCGCAGGCGCACGGGCTGAGCGGCGAGGACGTGGTGGTCAGCGGCCATAGCCTCGGCGGGCTGGCGGTCAACAGCATGGCGGCGCAGAGCGACGCCAATTGGGGGGGCTTCTACGCGCAGTCCAACTATGTCGCCTTCGCCTCGCCGACCCAGTACGAAGCCGGCGGCAAGGTGATCAACATCGGCTACGAGAACGATCCGGTGTTCCGCGCGCTCGACGGCACCACGCTGACCGGGGCGTCGTTAGGCGTACACGATGCGCCCCATACCTCCGCCACCAACAATATCGTCAACTTCAACGACCACTACGCATCGGACGCCTGGAACCTGCTGCCGTTTTCCATTCTCAACATTCCGACCTGGCTGTCGCACCTGCCGTTCTTCTATCAGGACGGTCTGATGCGGGTGCTGAACTCCGAGTTTTATTCGCTGACCGACAAAGACTCGACCCTCATCGTCTCCAACCTGTCGAACGTGACACGCGGCAATACCTGGGTGGAAGACCTGAACCGCAACGCGGAAACGCACAGCGGGCCGACGTTTATCATCGGCAGCGACGGCAATGATCTGATCAAGGGTGGTAAAGGCAACGACTATCTCGAGGGCCGCGACGGCGACGATATCTTCCGCGACACAGGCGGCTATAACCTGATCGCCGGCGGCAAAGGGCACAATATCTTCGATACCCAACAGGCGTTGAAAAACACCGAGGTCGCCTACGACGGCAGCACGCTTTATCTGCGCGACGCCAAGGGTGGCATTACGCTGGCGGACGACATTGCTACCCTGCGCAGCAAAGAAACCTCCTGGCTTATCTTCAACAAAGAGGTGGACCATCAAGTGACCGCCGCCGGATTGAAATCGGACTCTGGCCTCAAAGCTTATGCCGCCGCCACCGCCGGCGGCGACGGCGATGACGTCCTGCAGGCCCGTAGCCACGACGCCTGGCTGTTCGGCAACGCCGGCAACGACACGCTGATCGGCCATGCCAGCGGCAACCTGACCTTCGTCGGCGGCAGCGGCGATGACATCCTGAAGGGCGTCGGCAACGGCAATACCTTCCTGTTCAGCGGTGACTTTGGCCGCGATCAGCTGTATGGCTTCAACGCCACCGATAAGCTGGTGTTTATCGGCACCGAAGGCGCCAGCGGGAATATCCGCGACTACGCCACGCAGCAAAACGACGATCTGGTGCTGGCCTTCGGCCACAGCCAGGTCACGCTGATCGGCGTCTCGCTCGAACACTTCAGCACCGATCAGGTGGTGTTGGCCTAAAGATCGGCGTAAAAAAAGCCGGGCGCTTTCGCCGCCCGGCTTTCCTCTTTTTTGCTCCGCCTTAAGGCACGTCATACCCCAGCGCCGCCTTGCGAATGCGGAACCACTGCTGGCGAGTCAGCCCCAGTTTCTGTGCCTTCAGCGCCGAACGCACCCGCTCAATCTTGCCGGAGCCGATAATCGGCAGCGGCGACGACGGCAGGCGCATCACCCAGGCGTACACCACCTGCTCGATGGTCTCGGCGCCGATCTCTTGCGCCACCCGCTGCAGCTCGTCGCGCAGCGGCTGGAACTCGGCATCGTTGAACAGACGCCCGCCGCCCAGGCAGGACCAGGCCATCGGCTTGATGCGCAGTTGCTGGCACTGATCGAGCGTGCCGTCGAGAATGGCCGGTTGATGAATCGGCGAGATCTCCACCTGGTTGGTCGCCAGCGAGAACGGCAGACGCGACTGAAGCAGCTGGAATTGCGCAGGCGTAAAGTTGGAAACGCCGAAATGGCGCACCTTACCGCTTTTATGCAGCGCGACGAAGGCTTCGGCCACGTCGTCAGCGTCCATCAACGGATCCGGCCGGTGAATCAGCAGCAGATCGAGGTAGTCGGTATGCAGATGGCGCAGCGACTGTTCCGCACTCTGCACGATATGATCGCGGTCGGTGATGTAATGCCCGATCGGGTTGCCGGGCTTGGCGGTGGTGGCGATGCCGCATTTGCTCACCAGCTCCAGCGACTGGCGCAGCGCCGGCTTCAGACGCAGCGCGTCGCCGAACGCCTGTTCGCAGGCATAGCCGCCGTAGATATCAGCGTGGTCGGCGGTGGTGACGCCCAGTTCGACATGCTGTTCGATGAACGTCAGCAGCTGCTGCGGCGACATGCCCCATTCCATCAACCGCCAGTAACCGCAAATCATGCGGGAAAATTCAGGCCCCTGCGGCGCGAGACGAATACGTTCTACCATTGCGAAAACCTCATGACATTAGTTGTCAGCCAGCATACACAAGCCGGTGAGGCACAGGGAAGCGGTAAGCCACACGAACGTGCGGCAGATCAGGAAAGGTTAAAACAGCGACGGCTGTTCCGGCAGCGGCTCGTCGGGCGCTTTATTGGCGCGTTGCAGGCGCAGGAAACGTTGACGGCACAGGCGCAGCACCTCGCGCTTCTGCGCGTCGCTCATGCTCATCCAGCCGAAGCGCTCCTCGCGGCTGCGCAGGCAGCCACGGCAGAATCCGCGATCGTCGGCCTGGCAAATGCCGCGACACGGGCTGGGGATGTCGAAAAATTCAAGCTGCTGCGCCACGGGGCCTCCTGCGTTCTCTTGCTAATTGAAGACGCCATCGCCGCCGCTGGCAAGTCCCTTTTCGCCATTGCGGCGAAAATAGTCGCGCAAATAGCGCAGCGCCTGGCGACTTTTCTCCGGCACGTTGCGCTCGAGCGTCAGCGCGTGCAGCCGCAGCGCCGCCGGCCGCCACTCTGGCAACAGCAGCAACAGCTCGCCGCGCTGCAGCTCGTCGCCAATTTCATACAGCGGCTGAATGGAAATGCCCAGCCCGGCGCGGGTAAAGGCGCGCATCACGTTCATGCTCTCGCTGACGATCTGCCCTTCCGCCAGCCGCAGCTTAACCTGCTGACCGGACTGGTGCAGCAAGTCCAGATGGGACCCGCTGTAGCCACTGGAGATCCAGCGGTGCTGCACCAAATCCTGCGGTTTTTCCGGCACCCCATGCTGGCTGAGATAACGCGGCGCGGCGCACAGCACCATCGGCCACGCCGTCAGCGGGTGCGCGATCATATTGGCGTCCGCCAGCTGCCGGTTGGCCCGCAGCGCAATGTCGACCCGCTGCTCTATCATATCGACGATGCGATCGTCCGCCAGCACCCGCAGCGTCAGCTTGGGGTGCGCCTGCAACAGCGGTGCCAGCGCCTCCGCAAGCGATCGGCCGCCGATGCCGACCGGGGTGGCGATGCGCAGCTCGCCCACCAGCGTATCCCGCAGCTCCGCCAACCGCTGCTCCGCCTGCTGTGCCTGCTGCAGCATCGCCTCGCAGCCGGGGTAAAACGCCGCCCCCGCCTCGGTCAGCGCCAGACGGCGGGTGGAACGGTGCAGCAGCGGCACCCCGAGCGCCTTCTCCAGCGAACGCATGTGCTGGCTGACCGCCGACGGCGTCATGCCCAGCCGCCGCGCCGCGCCGGCCAACGACCCCTCCGCCACCACGGTGGCGAACACCGCCATTCGATTGAGTTTATCCACAATTATGAAGTTTTACTTAATCAAGAAAGCATGAATATGGCACTAATCACGGCTATTGTTAAGGACTAGAGTAGATCCTACGCAGCAGGCACATCGGCCTGCATGACGAGACTGACCCATTCCTGAAGGAGCATACAGATGAAAGTAGCCATTATTGGAGCAACCGGTTTTGTTGGCCGCCGCGTGGTGGATGAAGCGCTGGCTCGCGGCATTCAGGTGACGGCGATCGCCCGCCAGAAAAAAGATTTGCCGGAGCACGCCAATCTGACCGTCGCACTGGGCGACGTTGCCGATACCGCCTGGCTGGCGGGACAATTGCGCGGTCAGGATGCGGTGATCAGCGCCTACAACCCCGGCTGGGGCGAAGACAACCTGTATGAGAAAACCACCCGCGGCGCCCAACAGATCCTCACCGCGGTCGAACAGGCCGGCGTCAAGCGCCTGCTGGTGGTCGGCGGCGCCGGCAGCCTGGAAGTGGCGCCGGGCGTTGAACTGGTGGATACGCCGCAGTTCCCGGACAATATCCGCCCCGGCGCGCAGGCGGTGCGCGATCTGCGCAACACACTGCGCAACGAATCGGCGCTCGACTGGACCTATCTCTCGCCGGCTGCCCTGCTGGAGCCGGGCAAACGCACCGGCCAGTTCCGCCTCGGCACCACACAACTGCTGATGAACGGCGAAGCGCCGGCCAGCATTTCGGTGGAAGACCTGGCGGTCGCCATCGTTGATGAGATTGAAAAACCTCAATTTATTCGCGCGCAATTCACCGCTGCCTACTAAACCGTCCCACCGCCAGGCCGCCCGGCCTGGCGGTTTTCGCGTATTCTCCGCCGCCAGTATTCTGAATTTCTAAGGTTTTCTTAAGTTTCATCCGGTAGATTTCACGACATTATCTACTTTCAGGATCCCGATTTGGCAATGTGGTTACGTCAACGCTTACAGTGCAACAGCCTCGGTTTTACCCTCGCCACCGCCCTGTTCTTCACTCTGTTTCAGAACGCGTTATTCCTGCATCGCGCCTGGTCGTATATCACCTTCGATAGCGTCCACAGCGTGATTTTCGCCGCCAGCATGCCGGTGGTGATCTTCTGTGCGCTGAATATCATCTTCAGCGTGTTGACTGTGCCCTACCTGCGCAAGCCGCTGATCATCTTTTTCTTGCTCGGCAGCGCCGCAGCCAACTATTTCATGTTCAGCTATGGTGTAGTGATCGACGGCAACATGATGCAAAACGCCTTCGAGACCAATCCTCAGGAAGCGACGGCGCTGCTGACGCCGCGTATGGGATTATGGCTGGCACTGCTTGGCATTCTGCCGGCGGTGGCGGTCTGCTTCACCCAAATTCGCCAGACTCGCCCCTGGTGGTACATGGTCGGACTGCGCGCCGCCAACGTCATGCTGTCGTTGGTGGTGATCCTGATCGTCGCCGCGCTGTTTTACAAAGACTACGCTTCGCTGATCCGCAACAATAAAAGCGTGGTGAAGATGTTGACGCCTTCCAACTTCGTGGCCGGCACCATCAAGTTTACCGAACAGCGTTATTTCACCCGCAATCTGCCGTTGGTAAAAATCGGTGAGGACGCGCGCAAAGGGCCGCTGATCGCCGGGCAGTCCAAGAAAACGCTGGTGATCCTGGTGGTAGGCGAAACCGCCCGCGCCGAAAACTTCTCCCTCGGGGGCTATGAACGCGAAACCAACCCGCGCCTGAAGCAGGATGACGTGGTCTACTTCAAGAACGCCAGCTCTTGCGGCACCGAAACGGCGATCTCCGTGCCCTGCATGTTCTCCAACATGCCGCGCAAGGAGTACGACGCGACTCAGGCAACGCATCAGGAAGGCGTGCTCGACGTGCTGGCGCATGCCGGCGTCAGCGTGCTGTGGCGCGATAACGACGGCGGCTGCAAAGGCGCCTGCGACCGGGTACCGCACATCGATATGACCAAGCTGAAACTGCCGCAGGACTGTGACGGCGAGGTTTGTATGGATAACGTGCTGCTGTACAAGCTGAACGACTATATCAATAGCCTGAAAGACGACGGCGTGATCGTGCTGCACCAGATGGGTAGCCACGGTCCGGCTTACTACCGCCGCAGCACCCCGGCGTTCCAGGCGTTTTCGCCGACCTGCAACAGCAATCAGATCCAGGATTGCAGCCATGAGCAGCTGGTGAACACCTACGACAACTCCATCCTGTATACCGACGCGATGCTCGATGCCACTATCAAGCTGCTGCGGCAGTATGACGACCGGTTCAATACCGCGCTGGTCTATTTGTCCGATCACGGCGAATCGCTGGGGGAAAACGGCATGTATCTGCACGGCACGCCTTATGTCTTCGCGCCAAGCCAACAAACGCACGTGCCTTTCCTGATGTGGATGTCGGCCGACTATCAGCGCAACTTCGGCGTCGATCGCCAGTGCCTGAATACGCTGGCGGAAAAGGACGACGTGTCGCAGGACAACCTGTTCCACACCCTGCTGGGTATGCTGAACGTGCAGAGCCGCGAATATCAATCCCAGCTGGATATCCTGCAGCGTTGTCGCAACGCGGCGTAAGCGCTTAACTTCCGCGTGCCGCTGGGGCACAATAGTTTGTAGACCACCGGCGTTTTGTGCGCCGGTTTTTTTATTCCCATTGACCTAGACCAATCGGTCTATTATGCTCGGCACCATGATGACCAAATCAACGCATTGCAACGTGGACACACGTGAACATCTGCTCGCCACCGGCGAAACCCTCAGCCTGCGTCTGGGCTTTACCGGCATGGGGCTGAGCGAACTGCTGGCCACTGCGGGCGTGCCGAAAGGCTCGTTCTACCACTATTTTCGCTCGAAGGAAGTCTTCGGCGAAGCGATGCTGCAACGCTATTTCGCCCATTATGATGCAGAAATGCAGGCGCTATTTGCCGACAGACGCGGCGATGCCCGCCACCAGCTGCTCGGCTATTACGCTCAGGCCATCAGCTACCACTGCCGCAGCGAATGCCACAACGCCTGCCTGGCGGTGAAGCTTTCCGCCGAGGTGAGCGATCTGTCGGAACCGATGCGCCATGCGCTGGAAACGGGCACCGCTCGCGTGATCGGTCACCTGCAGGAGGCCATCGAGCGCGGTATCGCCGAGGGCTCGCTGTCGGTGGCCATGAGCCCCGCGGCGACCGCAGAAACGCTGTATTCACTGTGGCTCGGTGCCTCGCTGCGCGCCAAGATACGTCACTCGTTGGCACCGCTGACCAGCGCGCTGGAAAGCATCGAGTTGCTGCTGCGCCCGCCGCAACCGTAACGGTAACAATTTCTTTTTATTGAAAAATGCAGTTCGTGGTTTTTTATCGCCCATTACTAGACGACCGGTCTATTAAATACAGGATGCACTATGAAGACTGAAAAATTGCTCTCTCCGCTGAAGGTTGGCGCCATCACCCTGCCCAACCGCGTGTTTATGGCTCCGCTGACGCGTCTGCGCAGCATCGAGCCGGGCGACATTCCTACGCCGCTGATGGCGGAATATTACGCACAGCGCGCCGGCGCCGGCCTGATTGTGACCGAAGCGACCCAGGTTTCCTTCCAGGCGAAAGGCTACGCCGGCGCACCGGGGTTGCATACCCCGGAGCAGATCGCCGCATGGAAAAACATCACGCAGGCAGTGCATGATAAAAACGGCCATATCGCCGTACAGCTGTGGCACGTAGGCCGCATCTCCCACGCCAGTCTGCAGCCGGGCGGGCAAGCACCGGTCGCGCCTTCGGCAATCAACGCCGAAACTCGTACCACCGTGCGTGATGAAACCGGCGCCTGGGTGCGCGTACCGACCTCCACGCCGCGTGCACTCGAAACCAGCGAGATCCCGGGCATCGTCAACGATTTCCGCCAGGCGACCGCCAACGCACGGGAAGCCGGCTTCGACTTCATCGAACTGCATGCGGCCCACGGCTATCTGCTGCACCAGTTCATGTCACCCGCTTCCAACCAGCGTACCGATCAATACGGTGGCAGCATTGAGAACCGCACCCGCCTGACGCTGGAAGTGGTCGACGCCACCATCGCCGAATGGGGTTCCGAGCACATCGGTATTCGTATCTCGCCGCTGGGGCCATTCAATGGGCTGGACAACGGTGAAGATCAGGAAGAAGCGGCGCTGTATCTGGTGGAAGAGTTGAATAAGCGCAACATCGCCTACTTGCACATCTCCGAACCGGACTGGGCCGGCGGCAAACCGTATTCCGACGCCTTCCGCGACTCGGTACGCGCCCACTTCAAAGGGGTGATCGTCGGCGCCGGCGCCTACACCGCCGAAAAAGCCGAAGCGTTGATCGAAAAAGGCTTCATCGACGCGGTGGCCTTCGGCCGCAGCTACATCGCCAACCCGGATCTGGTCGAGCGCTTCCGCCAGCATGCGCCGCTGAACGAGCCTAAGCCGGAAAGCTTCTACGGCGGCGGCGCCGAAGGCTATACCGACTATCCGTTTCTGGCGAAGTAACCCGTTCTGACCCCAACGGCCACGCAACCACATGGCCGTTTTTTATGCGCCGCGCACAAAAAGGCCCGCACAAGGCGGGCCGGGGTTCCCTGGTGTTGATCTCTATTGCCGTTCGATTTTTACACGATTGCCGCTGGAATAGATAATTGATTGTGCAGATCAATTACTCTGTATCGATCGGTACGCTCGATCAATATTTAGACACCACCGTCGCGAGATCGGCAAGTGACATCGTCACTTACTCGTCACGTTGAATTCCCTTGCGGGACAAGGCTATACTCGCTTGTGCTTCAATCCACCCGCCGTCTGCCACGGCACAGTCAATTCAGAGGAATTATGCGCTTACTCCATACCATGATCCGCGTCGGTGACCTGCAACGCGCCATCGACTTCTACACCAAGGTATTAGGCATGCGCCTGCTGCGCACCAGCGAAAACCCAGAGTACAAATACTCGCTGGCTTTCGTCGGCTATACGGAAGAGAGCGAAGGCGCGGTTATCGAACTGACCTATAACTGGGGCACCGACAGCTACGACATGGGCACCGCCTTTGGCCACCTGGCGCTGGGCGTGGACGACGTTGCCGCCACCTGCGACAGCATCCGCCGCGCAGGCGGCAAGGTCACCCGCGAAGCCGGCCCGGTGAAAGGCGGCACCACGGTCATCGCCTTCGTCGAGGATCCGGACGGCTACAAAATCGAGCTGATCGAAAACAAACACGCTGGTCAGGGCCTCGGCCACTAAGCCTCCCCTTCAGGGCGCGCTGCGCCCTGCTGATTCTCCGCGCGATAGCGCCTGCAACCGGGCGCAAAATTTGCCATAATGCGCGCTGCATTCGATGAAGATAAGAAACTGATGGCCGAAAAAAGTGATCTTAACGCCCTGAGTGGTCGTTTTCGTGGGTTTTATCCCGTAGTAATAGATGTTGAAACCGCCGGCTTCAACGCCAATACCGATGCGTTGCTGGAGATCGCCGCCGTCACGCTGAAAATGGATGAAGATGGCTGGCTGCAGCGGGACGAGACCCTGCACTTCCACGTGGAGCCTTTCGAGGGCGCCAACCTGCAGCCGGAAGCGCTGGCGTTTAACGGCATCGATCCGCACAATCCGCTGCGCGGCGCGGTCAGCGAATATGACGCGCTGCACGCCATTTTCAAAGCGGTGCGCAAAGGGCTCAAGGATCGCGGTTGCAACCGGGCCATTATCGTGGCGCACAACGCCAACTTCGATCACAGCTTCCTGATGGCCGCAGCCGAACGCGCCGGCCTGAAGCGCAACCCGTTCCATCCGTTCGCCACCTTCGACACCGCCGCGCTGAGCGGCCTGGTGCTGGGACAAACGGTGTTGGCGAAAGCCTGTATCGCCGCCGGCATGCCGTTCGACAGCAGCCAGGCGCACTCTGCGCTGTACGACACCGAGCAAACCGCCCTGCTGTTTTGCGAGCTGGTTAACCGCTGGAAACGTCTCGGCGGCTGGCCGCTGCCCGTCGCCGATCTCGCCGAGTAAACCAACAAAAAAGGCGGCCCAGTTTGCACTGGCGCCGCCCGTTACGCGATAACCGCAAGCCTGTCGATTAAGACTGCTGGTCTTCCTGCGCTTTATACTTTTCTGCCGTTTCTTTGATCAGCTGCTGCAGTTCGCCGCGCTGATACATCTCGATGATGATATCGCAACCGCCGACCAGCTCTCCGTCTACCCACAGCTGCGGGAACGTCGGCCAGTTGGCGTATTTTGGCAGCTCGGCGCGAATGTCCGGGTTTTGCAGAATGTCCACGTAGGCGAAACGTTCGCCGCAGGCGGACAGCGCTTGCACAGCCTGTGCGGAGAAACCGCAGCTCGGCAGCTTTGGCGAACCTTTCATGTACAGCAGAATCGGGTTTTCAGCGATCTGGTGCTGAATTTTTTCAAGTGTCGTCGTCATTTATTGCTTCCTCAAGCCACATTTCATGGCTACAACATGCATCACGCGGGCTATTGTAGCGGCTGGAACAGTCGCAAGAAAACGCCATCTTTTGCAAGGATATTCGCCCGCTACCGATCGCGTTTCACCGGCCACGTCATTCCGGTCAAAACATACGTTGAGAATAACATTTTTAATCCGACCATTTCACTAATATATTGCTTGGCGATGACGACGGGGATTAATTATATCCACAGCCACCCGGCGGTGCTTTTTTATACACCAACAGACTGATTTTGAACCAAAAAAAATGTCATTAACGTTTTCTCACAATATGGATTATTATTTATGAGTTCTTCGCTGTTTTATATGGCGAAATTCGGGAATACTGTAACTCTTTCGATATCCGCTTCGGGGCCAAGGTTGGTGACGTCGACATGCGTTTAATTCTTACGCTCTTTGCGCTGCTGTTTACGCAGCTCTTCTTCAATTTGGCGCACGCTGCGCCACAGGCGCGTGTTGCCGCCGAGCAGCGTAAAAGCCATGCTAATGAAGCGCGGCCCGATGACCGCAGAAAAAAGAAAGCGGACAAAGCCGCTAAAAAAGCCAAAGTGACGGCCCCTGCGAAAAAAACCAAGACCGCCAAGGCGAAAAGCGAGAAAAAGATCGCCAGCGCCAAACCCAAGGCCAAAGCACAGAAAACCGCCAAGATTAAAGTCACCCCGCCGAAAAAGGGCTATAAAAAAGGCTATGGTCGCCACCGCGAAGCCGGTATGGCCACCGCCAAACTGGCGCGTGACGAAAAGCCGTTAAAACTCAGCCCGGCGCACAAAAAACGCTACCAGCATGCCAAGCAGACCGCGATGGCCAAGCTGATGGATCAGATGGGCAAGCCTTATCGCTGGGGCGGCAGTTCGCCGCGCACCGGTTTCGACTGCAGCGGCCTTATCTATTACGCCTATAAAGACGTGGTGAAAATCAAAATGCCGCGCACCGCCAACGAAATGTATCACCTGCGCGACGCGGCGCCGATCAAGAAAAGCGAACTGGAAAGCGGCGATCTGGTGTTCTTCCGCATCAACAACCGCGGCGTGGCGGACCATGTTGGCGTCTACCTGGGCAACGGCAAATTCATCCAGTCGCCGCGCACCGGCGAAGAGATCCGCATCAGCCAGCTCGACAATGACTATTGGCAGAACCACTACATCGGCGCACGCCGCGTAGTGACGCCGAAAACCATTCGTTAATGCCCTGCTCTGCGCGGTTGCGGCCTGGGTTGCAACCGCCTGTTCAAGCTCTCGCCCATCGCACCACCCCACGCGCATTTCTCGCTTTTCTTCCTGTTTTTTATGATGAAAATTGTTAAGATTGAAAGACCACAATAAAAAACGGCCCATATGACTCTCGCCCCGGCGGGAAGCGAATGGCGCTGTAAAGGAGGAAGCAATGTCGTTTGAATTACCTGCATTACCGTATGAGAAAAACGCGCTCGAGCCGCACATCTCCGCCGAGACCCTGGAATACCACTACGGCAAACACCACAACACCTACGTGGTTAACCTGAACAACCTGGTGAAAGGCAGCGAATTCGAGGGCAAATCGCTCGAAGAGATCATCAAGACCTCTGACGGCGGCGTCTTCAACAACGCCGCGCAGGTGTGGAACCACACCTTCTACTGGCACTGCCTGTCGCCACAGGGCGGCGGTGAACCGCAGGGCGAACTGGCGGCGGCGATCGTCAAATCCTTCGGCTCCTTCGCTGCGTTCAAAGAGCAGTTCACCGATGCCGCAGTGAAAAACTTCGGCGCCGGCTGGACCTGGCTGGTGAAAAAACCGGACGGCGCGCTGGCGATCGTCAACACCTCCAACGCGGCCACCCCGCTGACCGGTGAAGACAAACCGCTGCTGACCGTTGACGTGTGGGAACACGCGTATTACATCGATTACCGCAATGCGCGTCCAAAATACCTGGAAAACTTCTGGGCGTTGGTCAACTGGACCTTCGCCGCGGAAAACCTGGCGTAAGCGCAGGTTCTGAGGTGATGAGGCGCAGCCAGGCTGCGCCTTTTTTATAACCGGGGGTAAATCAGTTCAACGCGGCAACGAAGCTGAAAGCGATAATGACCGCCAACGCGCAGACGGTGGTAAACAGCGACATCTTCAATTCGGTATCCATGATAACTCCTTTAAAATAGGCTTTCCTAAGGATAAAAGGCGTACAATTAGTACGTCAAATCATTTTCCCACAGTTCGCCGATAAAATCTTGTTATCATTTCCCGGTTTATAATCTCGATTACCTCTTCCACTTTTGTTCAATATGCGACAAAATTCGCAGTTCACAACTGCGTACCGGCATCCATGCCCCTCCTGACTAAGCGCTGAAGACTTCAACACACTAAAAACTCAGTTTTCGCTTCTCTGGAGAAGGATCTACGTAGGCAAACGATTAACATCACACTTACATGCTGTAAACATGTGAGTTCAGGAGTCATTCCTTACATGGCAACGATTAAAGATGTGGCCAAACGCGCGGGCGTTTCCACCACCACCGTTTCGCACGTCATCAATAAGACTCGTTTCGTCGCCGAAGAGACCAAAGCGGCCGTGTGGGCCGCCATCAAAGAGCTGCACTACTCGCCGAGCGCCGTGGCGCGCAGCCTGAAAGTCAATCACACCAAGTCGATCGGCCTGCTGGCCACCTCGAGCGAAGCGCCCTACTTTGCCGAAGTGATCGAGGCGGTGGAAAACAGCTGCTACAGCAAGGGCTACACCCTGATCCTGTGCAACTCGCACAACAATCTGGACAAGCAGCGCGCCTACCTGGCGATGCTGGCGCAAAAGCGCGTCGACGGCCTGCTGGTCATGTGCTCCGAGTACCCCGATCAGCTGCTGGGCATGCTGGAAGACTACCGTAATATCCCGATGGTGGTGATGGACTGGGGCGCCGCGCGCGGCGACTTCACCGATACCATCATCGATAACGCGTTCGAAGGCGGCTATCTGGCCGGCCGTTATCTGATCGAGCGCGGCCACCGCGATATCGGCGCCATTCCGGGCCAGCTGTCGCGCAACACCGGCGGCGGCCGTCATCAGGGCTTTATGAAGGCGCTGCAGGAAGCGCATATCGACATTCGCGAAGAGTGGATCGTCCAGGGTGACTTCGAGCCGGAGTCCGGCTACAAGGCGATGCACCAAATCCTGTCGCAAAAACAGCGGCCGACCGCGGTATTCTGCGGCGGCGACATCATGGCGATGGGCGCCATCTGCGCGGCCGACGAGCTGGGGCTGCGGGTGCCACAGGATATTTCCGTGATCGGCTATGACAACGTGCGCAACGCCCGCTACTTCACCCCGGCGCTGACCACCATTCACCAGCCTAAAGAACGCCTGGGCGAAATGGCCTTCACCATGCTGCTGGATCGCATTATCAGCAAGCGCGAAGAGTCGCAGGTGATCGAAGTGCATCCGAAGTTGATCGAACGCCGCTCGGTCGCCGACGGCCCGTTCATCGACTACCGCCGCTAATCCCTCGCGCCGGAAGCCTGTGCGGCTTCCGGTTCCACCTCGCTCAGCCATTCCTGATTCAGCGTTTCCCCATCGCCCAGATACGCCAGCAGCCAGCTCATCGCCGGTGACGGTTTATCCTGCTGCCAGGTCAGGCAGCAAGGGCTGGCGGGAAACGGCTGCTGCAACTGCAACGCCGTCAGCTCACCGCGCTGCACCCGCGGCAGCGCCCGATGTGCCGGCATCATGCCGACGCACAGCCCGGCGCACAAACAGTCGAGCGCCGAAGTCCAGTCCGGCACCACCAGCCGTCGCTGGTTATCCAGCGTCCAGGTGACGCGCTTGGGCAGATTGCGCGAGGTGTCCTCCAGGCAAAGCGAAGGGTATGGCCGCAGCTGATCGTCATTCAGCGGCCCCGTCAACTGCGCCAGCGGATGTTGCGGGCTGGCCACGCACAGCCAGTTCATATAACCCATGTCGCGAAAGGCGAAGCCGCCGCCGACCGGCACCGCACGGGTGGCGCCGATCGCCATGTCCGCTCTGCCGTCCACCAAGGCATCCCACACGCCATTGAACACCTCGGGTTGCAGCATCAATTCGACGTCGGGGAAATGACGGTAGAAATCCAGCACCAGTTGGCGGCTGCGCTGCGGTTTGACGATGATGTCGACCGCGATATTCAGCTGGCCGCGCCACCCGTTAGCCACCTGCTGACAGTGGCGGCGAGTGTCGAGCATTTTTTTGATAACAACTCGCGCATCCTTGATAAACAACGCGCCGGCCGGCGTCAACTCCACGTCGCGGTGACGCCGCTCAAACAGCGGCACCGCCAGCCATTGCTCCAGCTGCCGTACGGTATAGCTCACCGCCGACGGCACCCGGTGCAGCTCCTGCGCCGCCGCGCTGAAACTGCCGGTACGCGCTACTGCGTCGACCACTTCAAGAGAATATTCAGACCACATCGCTTTGCCTTCAATTTTTTTAACAGCACTTTGCAAATATTACCGTTTCACAAGCAGAGATCCAGCCGGATACACTGGCCGGCGCTAAAAACCTGCGACACTAAAATATTAACGAGAAATACCATGCGAAATTCCTTTGGCTTTATGTTCTACCTCGCCGGCCTGAGCATGCTGGGTTATCTGGCGACCGATATGTACCTCCCCGCCTTCGGCGCCATGCGGGAGGAACTGCAAATTTCCGCCGGCGCGGTGAGCGCCAGCCTGAGCATCTTCCTGGCCGGCTTCGCCTTCGCGCAGCTGCTGTGGGGGCCGCTCTCCGACCGCCTGGGCCGCAAACCGGTATTATTGATCGGCCTGACGCTGTTCGCCCTCGGCTGCCTGGGCATGCTGTGGGTAGAGAACGCCGTGCAGCTCTGGATCCTGCGCTTTATTCAGGCCGTCGGCGTCTGTTCCGCCGCCGCCATCTGGCAAGCGCTGGTGGTCGACCGCTATCGCGAAGGCCAGGCCAACCGCGTATTCGCCACCATCATGCCGCTGGTCGCGCTGTCGCCGGCGCTGGCGCCGCTGCTGGGCGCCTGGCTGTTGAACCACGCCAGCTGGCGCGCGATCTTCGCCGTGCTGCTGGCCATCACCGTACTGCTGCTGCTACCGACGCTGATGCTCAAAGAGCGCGCCAAAACGCAGCCCACCGCCGAGGCGCCAAAAAACGGCGTCAGCTTCTGGCGACTGTTGAAATCCCCAGTGTTCAGCGGCAACGTCGCCATGTATGCCGCCTGCTCGGCAGGCTTCTTCGCCTGGCTGACCGGCTCGCCGTTCATCCTCGGTGATATGGGCTATGGCCCGAGCGACATCGGTCTGAGCTATGTGCCGCAGACGCTGGCTTTCCTGCTGGGGGGCTATGGCTGCCGTGCCGCGCTCAAGCGCATCAATGGCAAAACCCTGCTGCCGTGGCTGCTGGTAGCTTATGGTGTCAGCATGGTGGCGCTGTATCTGGTGGCGACCCTGACCGCACCGACGCTCACCACGCTGCTGATCCCGTTCTGCGTGATGGCGCTGGTCAACGGCGCCGGCTACCCGATCATGGTGGCGAATGCGCTGATGCCGTTCCCGGAAAGCAGTGGCAAGGCCGCCGCGCTGCAAAATACGCTGCAGCTGGGGCTGTGCTTTGTGGCGAGCATGCTGGTGTCGGCGTTCATTGCCCAGCCGCTGTTGGCGACGGTGACGGTAATGGTATCGACGGTGATCCTGGCCGCGCTGGGGTATTTCCTGCAGCGGGGAAAAGCGGCTGACGCGCAGCAAAAAGCGCAGCGGGAACATGCTAACTCAGCGTCATAATTACCAAGTTTAATAATCACTTAAAGAATATGTGTGCCGAGTGCGATTTACAGTTGAGTCAACGCCTCGGCACGCCTATACTCAAAAACAACCTTGTAAAGTAACACCTTATAATCTCTATATCTCAATTAGCACTTGTGTACGCGCTTTGCGTCACACTCTTTTTTTAAGGATGCGTTTATCCCGCGCCGTTCGCGCCGGGTCGTTTCTTTAAATTTCCTCTGTTCATAGTCGGATATCAGACGCCGCGGGCCTATTTTCCGCCGGTAAACGTATGCACCCGCAGAAATTGTCTAAGCTGTTTCCTAACGGGTCATCAGTCAGAAGAAGGTGATGGAGAAGCTATGAGTTCATCGTGTATAGAAGATCTGAGCATCCAGGACAATCAGTGGTACCGTATCGCGCACGAAATGCTCGGTCTGGCCGGCATTGAAATCAACGGATCGCGCCCTTTCGATATTCAGGTTAAAAACCCCGATTTCTTTAAACGCGTCCTGCAGCAAGGGTCGCTGGGCCTGGGCGAAAGCTACATGGACGGTTGGTGGGAGTGCGAACGGCTGGATATGTTCTTCCAGCGCGTGGTCAGCGCCGGGCTGGAGAAGAAACTCCCCCACCACCTGAAAGATACCCTGCGTATCGCCGCCGCGCGCCTGACCAACCTGCAATCGAAAAAGCGCGCCTGGATCGTCGGCAAAGAACATTACGATCTCGGCAACGATCTGTTTACCCTGATGCTCGATCCTTACATGCAATATTCCTGCGGCTACTGGAAAGACGCCACCACGCTGGAGGAAGCGCAGGAAGCGAAGCTGCGGATGATCTGCGAAAAACTGCAGCTGCAGCCAGGTATGCGCCTGCTGGACATCGGCTGCGGCTGGGGCGGTCTTTCCGCCTATGCGGCGAAGCATTACGGCGTGTCAGTGGTCGGCGTAACCATTTCTGCCGAACAGCAGAAGCTGGCTCAGGCGCGCTGCGCCGGGCTGGATGTGCAGATCCTGCTGCAGGATTACCGCGATCTGCATCAGCAGTTCGATCGCATCGTCTCGGTCGGCATGTTCGAGCACGTCGGGCCGAAAAACTACCGCACCTATTTCAACGTGGTAGAGCGCAATCTGGCGCCGCACGGCCTGTTCCTGCTGCACACTATCGGCTCCAACAAAACCGACATGAACGTCGATCCGTGGATCAACAAGTACATTTTCCCGAACGGCTGTCTGCCTTCAGTGAGCCATATCGCCGAAGCCAGCGAAGGCCATTTCGTGATGGAAGACTGGCACAACATCGGTGCCGACTACGATCGCACGCTGATGGCCTGGTTCGAACGCTTCAAGCAGGCGTGGCCGCAGCTTGCCCCGCGCTATTCCGAACGCTTCGAGCGGATGTTCAGCTACTACCTGAATGCCTGCGCCGGCGCGTTCCGGGCGCGCGATCTGCAGCTGTGGCAGGTGGTGTTCAGCCCGAAAGGCGTTGAAGGCGGCATCCGCGTCGCCCGTTGAATGCTTTCCCGATAAAAAAGCCCCGGCAACATCATCGTCGGGGCTTTTTTTTGCTCTTTCGGACCCTGCGGGTTAACCGCAATAAACGCGAATGATTTTATCGTTGCTATCGCCAAGGAAGTTCAGACGGCGCAGGTTGAAATCCATGGTGACGGCAGAGTTGTACGGAATGGCGCGCACCTTGGCGTCGATCCGCACGCCTTCCAGCGAGGTCATCGGCTTACCGACGAAGTTTTGATACTGCGAAGCACCGCAGGTATCGTCCGCATCGGCCATTTGCGCGCCGGCGCCCTGCTCAGGTGAGCTGCTGCAGGCGCTCAGCGCCAGCAACGCGGTTAACAACAACGTTTTCCCATAAAACTTCACGCGTTTCTCCTCTCTGCTTATGATTCGATACCGGCGGCAACGCCAGAATCGCTGTCAGTCTTTATGCGCCGGCGCCATCGCCGCCGCCAGCGTCGCTTCCCGGTTGGCCAGCACGCGCTCGACGGTGTCCACCACCGCCTGCGTTTGCGGATCGATTTCGATGTTCACCTTATCACCCAGACGTTTCTTACCCAGCGTGGTGCGATCCAGCGTTTCCGGGATCAGGTGCACGCAGAAACGGTTATTCACCACTTCGCCGATGGTCAGGCTAATGCCGTCAATGCCGATGAAACCTTTGTGCAGCACATATTTCATCAATTCCGCATTCGGCATGCGCAGCCAGACCTGGCGATTATTTTCCGAGGTATAAATCTTGGCCACTTCCGCCGTGCAGATAATATGGCCGGACATCAAATGGCCGCCAATTTCGTCATTGAACTTTGCCGCGCGCTCGATATTGACGATGTCGCCGAGCGCCAGGTCGCCGAGGTTGGTCAGGCGCAACGTTTCCTTGATCAAATCGAAGCTGACACGGTTGCCTTCCACCGCGGTCACGGTCAGGCAGCAGCCGTTATGGGCCACCGACGCGCCCAGCTCCAGCCCCGGCAACAGCTCGGCAGGCATCTCGATCACGTGGGTGCGGAAATTGGGTTTCTCATCAATGGCGACCAGCGGCGCGGTGCCTTGTACGATACCGGTGAACATATGTGCCTCTTCTTGCTAAATAGGTTAAAACGCTCCCGGCAGTTTGCCCCAGTTGGCGCTGAAAACCAAATCCGCGTAGGCAAAAAACGCGGGCCTGCGCATTTAATAACTATTTATCTGCGGCGTTTGCTTAACGACGCCGAGCAGGTACAATCTTTTTGACAAAATTCCGCTATTTTAATTGTTGTCCTCTCGCGACAGCCCTCCCTCCCACATATATAAATAGAAAAGGTGTATGCGTGCAGAAGTACTTAATTGAAGCGCGTAGTTTATTGGCTCTCGCTATCCCGGTCATCATCGCGCAAATATCGCAAACCGCCATGGGCGTGGTGGATACCATCATGGCCGGCGCCTATAGCGCCACCGACATGGCGGCGGTTGCAGTCGGCACCTCCATCTGGCTGCCGGCCATCCTGTTCGGCCACGGCCTGCTGCTGGCGCTGACCCCGGTTATCGCTCAGCTTAACGGCGCCGGGCGACGCGATCGCATCGGTCATCAGGTGCGTCAGGGTTTTTGGCTGGCTTCCGGCGTGTCCGTGCTGCTGATCGTGGTGTTGTATAACTGCAAGTTCGTCATCGATATGATGCACAACATCGATCCGCAGCTGGCAGATAAAGCCGTCGGCTATCTGCACGCCATCATGTGGGGCGCGCCGGGTTACCTGTTCTTCCAGGTGATGCGCAACCAGTGCGAGGGGCTGTCCAAAACCAAGCCCGGCATGGTGATCGGCTTCCTCGGCCTGCTGGTGAATATTCCGATCAACTACATCTTCATCTACGGCAAGTTCGGCATGCCGGAGCTGGGCGGCGTCGGCTGCGGCGTCGCCACCGGCAGCGTCTACTGGATCATGTTCCTGATGATGCGCTGGTACGTGAAGCGTGCGCCCTCGCAGCGCGACATCAAACGCCAGGCAGGCGATCTCGGCGGCCCGGACTGGGCGGCGCTGAAGCGCCTGATCGGCATCGGCATGCCGGTGGCGCTGGCGCTGTTCTTCGAAGTCACCCTGTTCGCCGTGGTGGCGCTGCTGGTTTCGCCGCTCGGGATCGTTGCGGTCGCCGGCCACCAGATCGCGCTTAACTTCAGCGCGCTGATGTTCGTGCTGCCGCTGTCGCTGGGCGTCGGCGCCACCATCCGCGTCGGTTACCGTCTGGGGGAAGGTTCGGTCGAAGGCGCGCGCGTCGCCGCCTACTCCGCCATCGGCGTCGGCGTCACCATGGCCGTCTGCACCGCGCTGTTTACCGCCACCTTGCGCGAACCGATCGCCCTGCTGTACAACGACAGCCCGGCAGTGGTGGCGATGGCCTCGCAGCTGATGCTGTTGGCGGCGCTGTACCAGATTTCGGATTCGGTCCAGGTGATCGGCAGCGGCGTGCTGCGTGGTTATAAAGATACCCGCGCGATCTTCTTCATCACCTTTATCGCTTATTGGGTGTTGGGCCTGCCGAGCGGCTATCTGCTGGCGTTAACCGACGTGGTGGTGCCGGCGATGGGGCCGAGCGGTTTCTGGATCGGCTTTATCATCGGCCTGACCTTCGCCGCCATCATGATGGCGCTGCGCATGCGTTGGCTGCAGAAACAGCCGACCGCCGTCATCCTGCAGCGATCCACGCGCTGAGCCCACGCCCGGCCGGTTTCCTCCCCGGCCGGGCCGCGGTTTGCGGAAAAAAACGCCGGACTGCGCACAACCTCAGCAATCGCGTGAAATACCGAATAAAATTGCGCTTTTCCCCTTGCCAGCACGCGGGTAGCTCGTTAATATTCGTCCCCGCTGTCAGCCATGACAGACAGGAAAAGATGCGTCCGTAGCTCAGTTGGTTAGAGCACCACCTTGACATGGTGGGGGTCGGTGGTTCGAGTCCACTCGGACGCACCAAATTCCTGAAGCAGTACAGTGCGTCCGTAGCTCAGTTGGTTAGAGCACCACCTTGACATGGTGGGGGTCGGTGGTTCGAGTCCACTCGGACGCACCAAATTTCAGAAGCAGCCCAGTGCGTCCGTAGCTCAGTTGGTTAGAGCACCACCTTGACATGGTGGGGGTCGGTGGTTCGAGTCCACTCGGACGCACCATATTGCTGATTCACCTCACCTTGTCGCGTTATACTTCCCGTTGTATCGTCTCTGCCGACCGCCCGATTATGATGCCGTTCGCGCCGTGCTACCGCCACCAACCATCAGGAACGCCACATGACCAGCTTTACCGCCAAAACCGCCTTTTTACCGCTCGGCAATGGCCCTGCCCGCCGTGAAGGCGTGATGAGCGACGGTTCACCGGCGGCGGAAGTGCGTTTCGAGACCGGCGACTTCGGCCAACTGCAAAAACTCCCACACGCATTGCAAACCCGGGTGATCTCCGGTGAATTCGAGTTTACCCTCGGCGGCGACACCCGGGTGGTACGGGCCGGCGAGAGCCTGATATTGCCGGCCAACGTCGCCAGCGGTTGCTTCTGCCTGAGCGCCGGCGTGCTGCTGGAAATCCCCCAAACACGCTAACCCATAGGTACAAAAAGGTTATTTGCGCAACAAGCAACCCACAACGCGTTGCATTTGCGCCACATTTAGCCCCGTTTTGCTATATCCGCCGCACCGCCGCGGTTTTTTATTTTGTTTCCCGCCGCTTAGCCTTTATAATGCGCAACGTCTATCAGTTGAATGGTTTCAGCCCTTGATCTGCGAAAACGCAATAACAACACGATGTGATCTTACCCCGTTGCGCAGCATCCCCGCGCCCCCGCGCGGGCTGAATTTTTCCGCCCCGCTTCAACTGTCGTCACCTATCCTTAATTATGTTTTTCACCGCCAGGCACGACCCAAATTCCCAACCGGCGTAAGCCGCGCCGGTCAAATTCGTTTTTTTATCCATCACAACTTATAGAAAACTCCGCCATGAAAAAGACCAAAATTGTTTGTACCATCGGTCCAAAAACCGAATCGGAAGAAATGCTGACCAACCTGCTCAATGCAGGCATGAACGTGATGCGTCTCAACTTCTCTCACGGCGACTATGAAGAGCACGGCAACCGCATCAAGAACATGCGCGCCGTGATGGCGAAAACCGGTATCAACGCCGGCATCCTGCTGGATACCAAAGGCCCGGAAATTCGCACCATGAAACTGGAAGGCGGTAAAGACGCCTCGCTGGTCGCCGGCCAAACCTTCACTTTCACCACCGACCAGAGCGTGATCGGCAACAGCGATCGCGTAGCGGTCACCTACGCCGGCTTCGCCGCCGACCTGAAGATCGGCAACACCGTGCTGGTTGACGACGGCCTGATCGGCATGGAAGTCACCAATGTGACCGAAAACGAAGTCATTTGTAAGGTGCTGAACAACGGCGACCTGGGCGAGAACAAGGGCGTCAACCTGCCGGGCGTTTCCATCCAGTTGCCTGCGCTGGCCGAAAAAGACAAACGCGACCTGATCTTCGGTTGCGAACAAGGCGTCGACTTCGTGGCGGCGTCCTTCATCCGTAAACGCTCTGACGTGCTGGAGATCCGCGAACACCTGAAAGCCCACGGCGGCGAGCAGATCCAGATCATCTCCAAGATCGAAAACCAGGAAGGCCTGAACAACTTCGACGAGATCCTCGAAGCGTCCGACGGCATCATGGTTGCCCGTGGCGACTTGGGCGTCGAGATCCCGGTCGAAGAAGTGATCTTTGCCCAGAAGATGATGATTGAGAAATGCAACCGCGCGCGTAAAGTGGTGATCACCGCCACCCAGATGCTCGACTCCATGATCAAGAACCCGCGCCCTACCCGCGCGGAAGCCGGCGACGTCGCCAACGCCATCCTGGACGGCACCGATGCCGTCATGCTGTCCGGCGAAAGCGCCAAGGGCAAATACCCGCTGGAAGCCGTCAACATCATGGCGACCATCTGCGAGCGTACCGATCGCGTGATGCCAAGCCGCATCGACGCTCTGAACGATCGTCGCAAGCTGCGCATCACCGAAGCAGTATGCCGCGGCGCGGTTGAAACCGCCGAGAAACTGGACGCGCCGCTGATCGTGGTCGCCACCAGCGGCGGCAAGTCGGCGAAATCCGTGCGTAAATACTTCCCGAACGCGGTGATCCTGGCGCTGACCACCAATGAGACTACCGCGCATCAGCTGGTGCTGAGCAAGGGCGTCATCCCACAGATGGTCAAGGAAATCGCCTCTACCGACGACTTCTACCGCATCGGTAAAGAAGCCGCGCTGGCCAGCGGCCTGGCGCAGAAAGGCGACGTCGTGGTGATGGTTTCCGGCGCGCTGGTGCCGAGCGGCACCACCAACACGGCCTCGGTACACGTGCTGTAATATAAAACGTGACATAATTGCCTTGATCAAAACGCCGCTTTGCGGCGTTTTTTTTATCGGCAGTAAACTATTTTTCTCAAAACGCAACCGCGATCCGCTCATTATTTAGCTAATAAAGAATCGGAGTAGTCCCATGGAAGCCGGCTGTTTTCCCTCGTTTTTTTAACTAATTTGTAAAACCAGATGCAAGTTTGAGCGAACGATCAAAATAAAGCACCTCAACACTAAAAAATTATTCTCTTTCGAAAAAAGTTTGTGTAATACTTGTAACGCTACATGGAGATTAACTCAATCTAGAGGGTGTTATAATGAATCGTACTAAACTGGTACTGGGCGCGGTAATCCTGGGTTCCACTCTGCTGGCTGGCTGCTCTAGCAACGCTAAAATCGATCAACTGTCTTCTGACGTTCAGACTCTGAACGCTAAAGTTGATCAGCTGAGCAACGACGTGAACGCAATGCGTTCTGACGTTCAAGCTGCTAAAGACGACGCAGCACGCGCTAACCAGCGTCTGGACAACCAAGCTCACGCTTACAAAAAGTAAGATAGCTTTGGTTATTGAAAACGGCGCACAGTGTGCGCCGTTTTTTTTGCCTGCTCATCAGCCCTGGGGCTCTCCTTCGGCAGATAAAAAAAGAGGCTCAGCACGCTGAACCCCTCTTCGACCGCTCAATCCTGCAAACTCAGTTCACGGAACTGATTGGCGCTGCCTTGAATGGGCTCTTATTCGTCGCAGGCGCCGCTACAGGCGTCAAACTCACCGCCGACGGGCTCTCCCCTACATTGACCAGTACCGGCATGCCAGAACGGCGTACAACCGCGCTATCGAACACGGCGCGATCGGTCTGACCATCCGCAGCAAAGGCTTTCTCCGCTTTAGACAACGCGATCGGCATGGTCTGCGGATCGTCGCTTTCCACCCGCGACAGTGGCTGGTGTACTTCCACATAGCGTTTGCCGTCCGGCTCAACCGAAATCTTCACCGGATCGTTGATCACCTGCACCCGCGTACCGCGCGGCACCATATTGAACAGCGCTTCAATGTCCGTCGGACGCAGACGAATACAGCCTGAGCTGACGCGCATGCCGATACCGAAGTTGGCGTTGGTGCCGTGGATCAGGTATTCACCGCGCCCCATCGCCAGACGCAGGGCGAACAACCCCATAGGGTTCTCAGGGCCGGCCGGCACCACCGCAGGCAGCGTCACGCCCTGGGACTGATAGCGTTTGCGGATGTTGGCGGTAGGCGTCCAGGTCGGGTTGGGGATCTTCTGGCTGACAGAGGTCACCTCCAGCGGCGTGTGCATCCCGGTCTGGCCGATACCGATCGGATAGACGATCACTTTATTCTCGCCTTTCGGGTAGTAGTAAAGGCGCAGCTCGGCCAGGTTGACGACGATCCCTTCACGCTTGGTGTCGGGCAGCAGCATTTGGGTCGGAATGGTCAGCACCGTACCCGGCTTGGGCAGGAACGGGTCGGTGCCGGGGTTGGCTTCCAACATGCCCAGCAGGCCAATCTTGTAGTCGGCGGCGATCGCCTCCAGCGGACGGCCGTCGTTTGGCACGGTATAAGTGGTGTTTTCACCGATCAGACGGCTGTCCGGCGGCGGCAGCGGGTATTCGGTCGCACTGGCGGCCTGCGTGCCGGCCAATACAGTGGCGAAGACCATGCCCATTAAACTCAACGCACGTTTCATTATCATCCCTATATTTTTTATGACGGTTCGCCCCCAAGGCTAACGAGCGCCTGGCGGTGGGTAAATCAGACAATACCTGATTAATACTAGCAATGCTGGTATCAAAGGCAATAAGTCCTCTAAAAATCAACACGTTATAACGTAATCGTTGCCGCTGATTGTCAACGAAACGTCAACAGGTAAGCTGCTGAAATATCACTGAATAGAGGGCGTTGTGCGGGGGAAAACTGCGGATTGTAAAGACTCATTGACAAAGCGGAGGTATCAATGAGCCTTGAGGATGCGGGCGTTATGGGTCAGGCCAGCTGCGCCGCTTTGCTGCGAATGGCGCGGATCATCGCCTCCAACCCCTGTGAGCGTGAAGGCGTCAGGTGCTGGCTGAGCGCCAGCTCGGCGAAAAACGGCCGCACGTCGAGCTCGACAATCTGCTGCGGCGTCAATTGGCGATACAGAATAAACACCACCGCCAGCAGCCCTTTGACGATCGCCGCGTCGCTGTCGCCGTGAAACTCGACCTGCCCCTGCTCATCGCGGCGCATCACGATCCACACCTGGCTCTGACAGCCGGAGATCAGGTTGCCGGCCTGCCGCTCGGCCTCGTCCAGCGGCGGCAATTTGGCGCCGAGTTCAATCACGTACAGGTATTTCTCCTCCCAGTTCAAACAGCGGGAGAAATTACGCACCAATTTATCTTTGTCCGGCAAATTCGCCATGGGGATCCTTTTGTACCGCCGGGGACGCGCCCCGGCCTAGCCTAATAGCTGATGAATGCGTTGCAGCCCGGCCACCAGCCGGTCCACCTCTTCGCGGGTATTATATAACGCCAGCGAAGCGCGGCACATGCTCGGCACCTGATAAAACGCCATCAGCGGCATGGCGCAGTGATGGCCGGTGCGAATGGCGATGCCATACTGATCGAGGAAGCTGCCGACGTCATAGGCATGGTGTTCACCCAGATTGAAGGCGATCACCCCGGCGCGATGGGCCGGGCCATAGACTTTCAGCGTCGGCACCTGGCTGAGCGCCTTCAGCGCGTAGTGCATCAGCGACTGTTCATAATCGTGGATCGCATTCAGGCCCAGGGCTTCGACGTAATCGAACGCCGCCCCCAGCCCCATGATGCCGGCGGTGTTCGGCGAACCGGCCTCAAAGCGCCACGGCGGATCGGCAAAGGTGGTGCCCGCCGTCAGGCTGACCTGGCGGATCATCGAGCCGCCCCCTTCCCACGGCGGCATCTGCTGCAGCAGCGCCTGACGGCCATACAGCATGCCGATGCCGGAAGGGCCGTACAGCTTGTGGCCGGAAAACACGTAAAAATCGCAGTCCAGCGCCTGGACATCGACGCGCTGGTGCATCACCGCCTGCGCGCCGTCCACCAGCACCGTCAAATCCGGCGCCAGGGCTCTGGCGCGGGCGATGATGTCGCGCACCGGGTTGACGGTGCCCAGCACGTTGGAGACCTCGGTCAGCGCCAGCAGTTTACAGGACGAGTCGACCAGCTCCGGCAGCAGCGCCAGATCCAGCGTACCGTCCGGCTGCAGCGGCCACACCCGCAGCTGCAGCCCGCGCTCCTGCGCCAGCATCTGCCACGGCACGATGTTGGCATGGTGCTCCATCTCGGTGATGAGAATCGCATCGCCCGGCTGCAGCAGGTGGCGGCCAAAGCTGTTGGCCACCAGATTGATGCCTTCGGTGGTGCCCTTGACGAACACCATCTCTTCCGCCGAGGCGGCGTTGATAAAGCGCGCCGCCTGTTCCCGCACCGCTTCCATCTGCTGAGTCGCTTCGGCGCTCAGGGTGTGAATGCCGCGATGCACCGCCGCATAACCGTGGCGGTAGAACGCCAGCTCGCGGTCGATCACCGCCTGCGGTTTCTGCGCGCTGGCGGCGCTGTCGAGATAGGCCAGCGGTTGGCCGTTCACCTCACGCGCCAGCAGCGGGAAATCGCCGCGCACGCGTTCAATCGGATAACTCATGCAGCCTCCCCCGGCAGGCGCTGGGCGATGCGCGCCAGCACCCGTTCCCGGATGGTGTCATTGGCGATGCCTTCGGTCAGCTCGGCGGCGAAGGCAAAGATGATCATCTGCTGCGCCGCGTGTTTGTCGATGCCGCGCGACTGCAGATAGAACAGCTGCTCTTCATCGATGCGCCCCACGGTGGCGCCGTGGCTGCATTTGACGTCGTCGGCGTAGATCTCCAGCTGCGGCTTGGTATCCACTTCCGCCACCTTACCCAACAGCAGGTTATGGTTGGTCATCTGGCCGTCGGTTTTGATCGCGTGCTTGGCCACTTTGATCATGCCGTTGAACACCGCCTTGCCGCGATCGCTGACCACGGTTTTATGCAGCTGGCGGCTTTCGCAATAGCCTTTGTTATGCTCCAGATAGGTGCGGGTATCACAGATCTCTTTGCCCACCGGCAGCACCAGGCTGTTGATCACCAGATTTGCGCCTTCGCCGTTCAGCTGTGCGCTGGTGTTGTGCCGCGTCAGGCCGGCGCCCAGCAGGAAGCTGTCGCTTTTCACCCGCGCGTCGCGGCCGATAACCAGATCGTTGTGGGCAAAGTGGTAGCTTGGCTGGCTCTCAAACGCCAGCTTGCAGTGCAACAGCCCGGCGTTGTCCGCCACGTTGGCGGTCAGGCGCGCGCCGGTGAAGTGCGCGGCCTCGCCCAGGCTGACATAGTGTTCGATCACTTCCGCCTCGGCCCCGCGCCCGATCTCCAGATGATGGCGGTGATGCACGGTGTTCACTTCCCCGGTGGCACCGCGTCCGCTGCTAATATGCAGCAGGTACAGCGGGCGTGCAGGAGCTTTGCCGGCCGGCAAGCGAATCAGGCTGGTTTCCTGCGCCAGGCTTTCGGTCAGGTGCAGGAAAACCTCCGGCTGGATCGGCTCCGGCAGCGCCTGCGGCGTGCCGTAGGCGGTCAACTCGAACTGGTAGTCGCCCAGATCGCCATCGCTCAGCGCGGCGCTGTAGCGGCCGTCGATAAACACCAGCCGGCAGGCATCAATGCCAAGCGCCAGCGCCTCGAGCTGTTCTGCGCTCACCAATGCGGGCTGCGGCTCGAGGAACTGCTGCTCCAGCAGGCTCTCCAGCGGCGTGTATTTCCAGTTCTCATGCTTGCGCGTCGGCCAGCCGAGGCGCAACGCCTGCTGCCAGTGGGCCAGCGCATGCGGCGAACGCTCGCCGCCGCGGCCTTCGAACAGGCGATACAGCTGCTGCAGCGCGTTTGAATTACTGTTGGTCGGTAAGCCAGCCATAGCCCTGCTCCTCCAACTGTTTCACCAGCGAGAAATCGCCGGATTTGACGATGCGCCCCTGGGACAGCACGTGTACATAATCCGGTTTGATGTAGTCCAGAATGCGCTGATAGTGGGTCACGATGATAAAGGCGCGCTTGCCGTCCCGCAGCGAGTTGACGCCGTTGGCGACGATCTTGAGCGCGTCGATGTCCAGGCCCGAATCGGTTTCATCGAGAATGCACAGATCCGGCTCCAGCGCCGCCATCTGCAGAATGTCGTTGCGTTTTTTCTCGCCGCCGGAGAAGCCGACGTTGACCGAACGGGTCAGCAGATCGGCCGGCATATCCAGCAGCGCGATTTTCTCTTCGATGAAATCGGCGAAGTCAAAGCGATCCAGCGGCTCCTGCTCGCGGTATTTACGCACCGCGTTGACCGACGTCTGCAGGAAGAAGTGGTTGCTGACGCCGGGGATCTCCACCGGGTACTGGAAGGCCAGGAACACGCCTTCACCGGCGCGATCTTCCGGATCCAGCTCCAGCAGATCCTTGCCCTTGAAGGTAACTTCCCCTTCGGTCACTTCGTACTCTTCACGCCCGGCCAGCGTGGCGGACAGCGTGCTCTTGCCCGAGCCGTTCGGCCCCATGATGGCGTGCACTTCGCCCGGTTTGATCTCCAGATCCAATCCCTTGAGGATCTCGTTGCCTTCCACGCTGACTTTCAAATTCTTGATGCTTAACATGCTGTGTCCTCAGATAGCGCCGGCGGCGCTAAAAATGCGGCGATTAACCCACGCTGTGTTCCAGGCTGATGGCCAGAAGTTTCTGCGCCTCGACGGCGAACTCCAGCGGCAGCTCGGAGAAAACGTCCTTGCAGAAACCGTTGACGATCATCGAAATGGCGTCATCCTCGCTGATGCCGCGCTGCAGGCAGTAGAACAGCTGGTCATCGCCGATCTTCGAGGTGGTGGCTTCGTGCTCCAGCTGAGCGCTGTTGTTGCGCGCTTCAACGTAAGGGAACGTGTGGGCACCGCTGTCCGGCCCGATCAGCATCGAGTCGCACTGGGTAAAGTTACGGGCGTTTTCCGCCCCCGGCAGGATTTTCACCAGGCCGCGATAAGTGTTCTCGCTGTGGCCGGCGGAGATGCCTTTGGCGATGATGGTCGACTTGGTGTTTTTGCCGATGTGGATCATCTTGGTGCCGGTGTCCGCCTGTTGATGGCCGCTGGTCAGCGCCACCGAGAAGAATTCGCCGATCGAATTGTCGCCCTGCAGGATCACGCTTGGGTATTTCCAGGTGATGGCCGAGCCGGTTTCCGACTGGGTCCAGGACATTTTCGAGCCAGCGCCTTCGCACAGCGCGCGCTTGGTGACGAAGTTGAGGATGCCGCCCTTGCTCTCGCCGCCGGAGAACCAGTTCTGCACCGTCGAGTATTTCACTTCGGCGTCTTTATGCAGGATCACTTCCACCACCGCCGCGTGCAGCTGGTAGCTGTCGCGCACCGGGGCGGAGCAGCCTTCGATGTAGCTGACATAGCTGCCTTCGTCGGCGATCAGGATGGTGCGTTCGAACTGGCCGGTTTTCGCGGCGTTGATGCGGAAATAGGTCGACAGCTCCATCGGGCAGCGCACGCCTTTCGGCACATAGACGAAGGTGCCGTCGGAGGCCACCGCGGCGTTCAGCGCGGCGAAGAAATTATCGTTGGAGGGCACCACGCGCCCCAGGTACTGACGCACCAGATCCGGGTATTCCTGGATCGCTTCGCCGAACGAGCAGAAGATCACCCCGCTTTCCGCCAGTTTTTCACGGTAAGTGGTAGCGACCGAGACCGAGTCGAAGATGGCGTCCACCGCCACCTCGCTGCCCTCGCGCACCGGCACGCCGAGCTGATTGAACGCCAGCTCCACTTCGCTGGTCAGGTAATCTTTTTCCGTCGCCGCGCCCGGTTGCTGCTCGGCGCCGGGTTGCGAACCGCAGGCGTCGTCGCAGCTGCCGCAGGACGGCGCCGAATAGTAACTGTAGTCCTGGTAGTTCAGGCGATCATAATTGGCCTTCAGCCAGTGCGGTTCTTCCATCTGCAGCCAGGCGCGGTAGGCCTCGAGGCGGAATTCCAGCATCCACTCGGGTTCGTTGCGCTTGGCCGAGATGGCGCGCACCACCTCTTCGTTGATGCCTTTGGCCAACTCATCGGTTGCCAGCTGGGTGAAGAAACCTTCTTTGTAGCGACCTTCGCTGACCCAAGCCTGCACTTCATTAGGCATTTCTACATTGCTTCGTGTCATGTTGATTGCATCGCTCAAACGCCAAAGCTCTCGCCGCACCCGCAGGCATGCTGAGCTTTAGGGTTGTTGAATTTGAATATCTGATTCAGCCCTTCGCGGACGTAATCTACCGTGGTGCCATCGATGAACGGCATGGCTTTCAGCGGCACATAGAGTTTGGCGCCGTCGCGCTCAAACAGCAGATCGTCATCGGCGGGTTCGCGGGTCAGATCCAGCACATAGGCAAAGCCGGCGCAGCCGGATTGTTTCACCCCTAGCTGCAGCCCTTTCACCTGCGGATCCTGCTGCATCAGTTTCGTTATTTGTCGTACGGCGCTGTCGCTGAGCGAAATGCCTTGCCAGACATTTTCATCCAGAGAAAAAGTGCCGACATTTTCCGTTTGCATAGGGTCTACCTCACACTCGTGTTTGGCCACAGCCAATCTGGGTTGCTTATATGTTAGTGATAACGATTATCACTTCAACCGTTTGTTTTGCGGGGGTATCCGCCGCGAGCGCGATTTTTCGCTGCGGCGCGCGGCAAGCCAACGGGACACCCGTGGCGGCTTGCGGCGTCAGGCGGCAAGGTGTGCATGCTATCCCTATGAATTCGTTATCTATCCTGCATCACCGTACCGCACTCCCCGGTGGCCCGTCAGCGTTACAGCGCTGCGGTGCGTTGCCGATCTAAACATTCATAGAAAATACCTATTTCTGCATTCTGTCTGTCGTAAATGTGCGTTTATCGGCATTTCATGGCGCGGCGCGAGCGCGCGGCCCTCAGGTTAAAGTTTAGTCGCTCAGGATTAAGTTGGGTCGTCGGCGGCCTTTTACACCCCGCGCGATGAAAAAACGCCACGCCGGGGATTGATCGGCAACGCGGCAGTTTATATGATAATGATTATCATTCAATTGTAATTTGAGCGCGAAGCCAATGACTCTTTCGATCAACGCATGGTTGCTGGGCAAGATTGATGACTACAAATTCAGCGTGCGCGACGCCACGGTGGACTTTTACATGGCCGAAGCGGCGCTGCGGCGCCCGGAATGCAATATCGACCACCTGAAGCGGTACAACAGCGTCAGCCTCACCATGGCCAATCTGTGCCTGGAAAACGGCGACGACGACAGCTATCTGCACGCGCTCAGCAAGCTGCATAACCGGCTGATCGTCGAAATCAACAACCTGCAGCGCTGCCAGCTGTTTCGGGTGCAAAGCTACCACTTCGCCCGCCACACGCTGACGCTGATCTGCCAAAAATATGCAATGGAAGGCACCTGGGAGAAGGCGAACGCGTTTCAGAAGGACTTCGTCAAACGCGTGCCGTTTCAGCTGTAAAGCGAAAGGCTCCGCAGGCCGATCGCCTGCGGAAACCGGCGGGAATCAGTCGATGACCGCCGTGGTCAGACGCGAGGTGCAGCACAACCGATCGCGCGCGTCGAAGATCTCGATTTGCCACACCTGATGGCGACGGCCGACGTGCAGTGCGCGACACACCCCGCGCACCTGACCATCGAATACCGCGCGCAGGTGGTTGGCGTTGATCTCCAGCCCCACCACTTTCTGCTCGCCTTCGCTGCACAGGTAACCGGCCATCGATCCCATCGATTCCGCCAGCACCACCGACGCCCCGCCGTGCAACAGCCCGAACGGCTGCCGGGTGCGGCCGTCGACCGGCATGGTGGCCTCGAGGAAATCCTCGCCCAGTTGGGTAAACTCGATGCCCACATGGCTGACCATGCAGCCGTCGCCGGCGCGGTTCAGCTGCTCCAGCGATGTTTCACGTTTCCACAATTTCACTCAATCATCTCCAGAAGTGCCTGTAATGGGTGACGCACGCCATTGCCCTCGATGCGTTTCACCTGGCTGCGGCAGGAATAACCGGTCGCCAGGCAGCGCTGCCGCGGCAAACGCTGCAGCGTCGGATGCCATGATAGCTCATAAATGCCGAGCGAGTTTTGCAGGTTCTTGGCTTCATGCCCGTAAGTGCCCGCCATGCCGCAGCAGCCAACGCTGACGTTCTCCAGTTTGGCGCCGAAGCGGGCGAAGATCGCCGCCCACTGTTGGCCGCTGGCCGGCAGCGCGGTGGTTTCGGTGCAGTGACCGAACAGATACCACGGCTCGCCGGTCGCCGGCTGTTCGGCGCGATCCGCGATCCGCTGTTGCAACCATTCATGCACCAGCTGCACCTGAAAATCGCCGCGTTCGGCACCGAGGATCTCGCGGTATTCGTCGCGGTAGCACAGCACCAGCGCCGGATCAACACCCACCAGCGGCATATCGAGCTGCGCCACGCGGTTGAGGAAATCGGCGGTTTTGCGCGCGGTGCGGGCGAACCGCGTCAGGAAACCTTTCACATGCTGCGCCTTGCCGTTTGGCGAGAACGGCAGCAGCACCGGTTTATAGCCAAGCTTCTCCACCAGCCGGACAAAGTCCGCCACCACTTTGGCGTCGTAATAGCTGGTAAACGGATCCTGGACGATCAGCACGTGCTCTGCGCGCTGCTCGGCGCTCAGCCCTTCCAACTGCTCCAGCGTCAGCGTGGTCGCGCGGTGGCCGGACAGTTGCTGGCGCAGCGTCGGGCTGGACAGCAGCGGCAGATCGACCATGCCGATGGCGTTGCGGCTCATCTCCCGCAGCCACGGCTGGCGGAAGAAGAAGTTGAACACCTTCGGCGCGCGGGCCATCAACGGGGTATAGCTCTCTACGCCGGCGACCATGTAGTCGCTCACCGGGCGCAAATAGCGAGTGTGGTAGAGCTGCAGGAAGCGCGAACGGAATCCCGGCACGTCAATCTTGATCGGGCACTGGGTTGAACAGGCCTTACAGGCCAGGCAGCCGGACATCGCCTCTTTCACTTCGTGCGAGAAGTCGTACTCGCCCTTGCCGGCATGCCAGCTGTTGCGGGTCTTTTCGATCAGGCTGCGCAAGCTGAGGTGCTGCTGCGGCAGCTGTTTCTCCAGCGCCAGCGGATCGACGCCCTGCTCGGCCAACAGACGCAGCCACTCGCGCACCAGCGTCGCCCGCCCTTTCGGTGAATGAATGCGGTTGCCGCTGATTTTCATCGACGGGCACATCGGGCTGCGCACGTCGAAGTTGAAGCACAGGCCGTTGCCGTTACACTCCAGCGCGCCGCGGAACGAGGTGCGCACCTCGACCGGGATCTGGCGATCGAAGGTGCCGCGTTTGACTGCGTCCACCTGCATCATCGGCGCATCCACCGCCAGCGGCGAACAGATCTTGCCCGGATTCAGGCGGTTATCCGGATCGAACGCCGCCTTGATGCGGCACAGCTCCTCATACAGCGTTTCCCCGAAGAATTCAGGGCTGTATTGCGCGCGGAAACCCTTGCCGTGTTCACCCCACAGCAGGCCGCCATATTTGGCGGTCAGCGCCACCACCTGATCGGAGATCTGCTTCATCAGCACCTCCTGCTGCGGGTCGCACATGTCGAGCGCCGGGCGCACGTGCAGCACCCCGGCGTCGACGTGGCCGAACATGCCGTAGCTCAGGTTGTGATCGTCGAGCAGTTCACGGAATTCAACGATATAGTCCGCCAGGTGTTGCGGCGGCACGCAGGTGTCCTCGGCGAACGGAATCGGCTTGGCGCGCCCTTTGGCGTTGCCCAGCAGCCCAACCGCCTTCTTGCGCATGTTGTAAATACGCTCGATGCCCACCAGATCGCCGCAGATTTGGTAACCGATCACGCCGCCCTGCCGCTGCGCGATCAATTCGTCCAGCCGTTGACACAGGGTTTCCATCTGGCCGTCGATCAGCACCCGATCGTCGCCGGCGAACTCGACGATGTTCAGACCGAGCATCTCTTTATCCGGCACGTCGGCGATCAGTTCGTTCACCGAGTGCCAAACGATGTCTTCACGCGCCAGGTTCAGCACCTTGGAATCGATGGTTTCCACCGACAGCGCCTTGGCTTCGACCATAAAGGGCGCATTGCGCAGCGCCGAGTCGAAGGAGTCGTATTTCACGTTGACCAGGCGGCGCACTTTCGGCAGCGGCGTGATGTCCAGCCGCGCTTCGGTAATAAACGCCAGCGTGCCTTCGGCGCCGGTCAGGATGCGCGTCAAATCGAAGGTTTGCAGATCGTCGCTCAGCACGTGGCGCAGATCGTAACCGGTGAGGAAGCGGTTGAGCTTGGGGAATTTCTCCAGGATCAGCGCGCGCTGCTCGCGGCAGCGGTTCAGCACCGTGCGGTAGATGCGCCCTTCGACGGTCTCTTCCAGAGCAATCGTTTCCGCCAGCGCCGTCGGCATGGCGCGGGTGTCGATCATCTCACCGCCCAGCAGCACCGCCCGCAGGCCCAACACGTGATCGGAGGTTTTGCCATACACCAGCGAGCCCTGGCCGGAGGCGTCGGTGTTGATCATGCCGCCCAGCGTGGCACGGTTGCTGGTGGACAGTTCCGGCGAGAAGAAGTAGCCGAACGGCCGCAGGTATTGATTCAGCTGATCCTTGATCACCCCGGCTTCGACTTTTACCCAGCCTTGTTCGACGTTGATCTCCAGAATGCGGTTCATATGTCGCGACATATCGACCACGATACCGGTATTGAGCGACTGGCCGTTGGTGCCGGTGCCGCCGCCGCGCGGGCTGAAGGTCAGCGTATTGAATCGCTCTTCCCCGGCCAGACGGGCGATCAGCGCCACGTCGGCGGTGGAACGGGGGAACACCACCGCATCGGGCAACAGCTGATAAATGCTGTTGTCGGTGGCCATCGTCAGCCGGTCGGCATAGCTGGTGGCGGTATCGCCGTTGAATCCGTTTTGCTTCAGTGCTTCCAAAAAGTCGAGCACCCGTTGAACGAGGCCGGGCGCCTGAGAAATCTGTGGGATCATTCGCTTTTTTGACCCTGTCCGTCTATTTTTATGCGCTGATGTACGCTGAATCGGGCCTTTAATTCAGACCCACCCTATTTTTTAGTGATACTAAAAACTAACATACTCGTTTAGTGAAGGCATTCACATTATTACCGCCCCGCGAGCGCCGCCACAGGCGGCCGACCGGCGGTGATAAACCGACCGACAGGCACCCGATTCGCCGGTGCCAGGGATTTAATTGACCAGGATGAGAAGCCACTGATGCCACACCCGCAATCGCGTTACGACTTACCGCGAATTATTTTCGGCGTGCTGTTTATCGCCATCATGATCGTCGCCTGTTTTTGGGTGATCCAACCGTTTATTCTCGGCTTCGCCTGGGCGGGCATGGTGGTGATCGCCACTTGGCCGCTGCTGCTCAAATTGCAAAAACTTCTGTGGGGCCGCCGCTCGCTGGCGGTGTTGGTCATGACCCTGCTGCTGATCCTGCTGTTCATTCTGCCGATTTCCCTGCTGATCAGCAGCGTGGTGGATAACAGCGCGCCGCTGATCGCCTGGGCCAGTTCGCCAGGCAAGCTGCATATTCCCGATCTCGCCTGGCTACAGTCCGTGCCGATGATCGGTGACAGGCTCTATACCAGCTACCACACGCTGGTTAACGCCGGCGGCGCCGCACTGCTGGCGAAGGTGCAACCGTACTTCGGCCAGACCGCCACCTGGTTCGTGGCGCAGGCGGCGCATATCGGCCGTCTGCTGCTGCACTGCGCGCTGATGCTACTGTTCAGCGCCTTGTTGTATGCGCGCGGCGAGCAGGTGGCACTGGGTATCCGTCACTTTGCGGTGCGCCTCGGCTCCAAACGCGGCGATGCGGCGGTGCTGCTGGGCGGCCAGGCGATCCGCGCCGTCGCGCTGGGCGTGGTGGTGACGGCGTTGGTGCAGTCGGTGCTGGGCGGCATCGGTCTGGCGGTGAGCGGCATTCCGGCAGCCACTCTGCTGACGATGCTGATCTTTATCTGCTGCGTGGCGCAATTGGGGCCGCTGTTGGTGCTGGTGCCGGCCATCATCTGGCTGTACTGGCACGGCGACACCACCTGGGGCACCGTGCTGCTGGTCTGGAGCTGCGTGGTAGCCACACTGGATAACGTGCTGCGCCCGGTGCTGATCCGCATGGGCGCCGATCTGCCGCTGCTGCTGATCCTGTCCGGCGTTATCGGCGGTTTGCTGGCCTTCGGCATGATTGGCCTGTTCATCGGCCCGGTGGTATTGGCGGTATCTTATCGCCTGCTGACCGCCTGGATGGATGAAGCGCCAGAGCCGACCACCGCGCCGGAGCAAGTCATCGAAGATCTGGAAAAACGCTGATTCCCCTCTTCCGCCCACACCGCCGGGCGGAACATTTCACTCCGGTCATTATTCCTACCTCATTCGAGTAATATCTCCGCCAAATATAATGCCGCCATATATTGATTACGGTACAGCGAATGAAAGGTGCAATGTAAATCCCTGTTTGTTGCAAACGGCAAAAAGAGATAACTCCCGCAAATAAAATGTGATGCCGCTATCGATTAGGATGATTCTTAATGACTAGTCGCGTTCAAAAATCTAGTATTATGGCCATCTATTGCTTCAACTCACTGATTTTAAAGCAACCTTTCTGAACAATGTAATGCCATACATGTGAATTGCTGTGTGTAGTCTTTGCCCATCTCCTACGGTGGGCTTTTTTTTTATTCTTTTTTCGCCGAATTGATTATTTTACGCGCCGTTATTTACATTCAGAAATAAAAAGGCCGCAGCGTTAACTGCGGCCCGACGTTAATGCCTCAGCGAGGACGAGACATTATTTCTTTTTCGACAAATTGATCCAGGTCTGCACCACGGTGTCCGGATTGAGCGACAGGCTGTCGATGCCCTGCTCCATCAGCCACTCGGCGAAGTCTTCGTGGTCGGATGGGCCCTGGCCGCAGATGCCGACGTATTTGCCGTGGCGCTTGGCCGCCTGAATCGCCATCGACAGCAGCGCTTTCACCGCCTCGTTGCGTTCGTCGAACAGCTCCGACACCACGCCGGAATCGCGATCCAGCCCCAATGCCAGCTGGGTCATGTCGTTGGAGCCGATGGAGAAGCCGTCGAAGTGCTCGAGGAACTGATCCGCCAACAGCGCATTGGACGGGATCTCGCACATCATGATCACTTTCAGCCCGTTTTCGCCGCGCTTCAGCCCCTGACGCGCCAGCTCGGCCACCACCGCTTCCGCCTGCGCCACGGTGCGCACGAACGGCACCATGATTTCGACGTTGGTCAGCCCCATTTCGTTACGCACGCGTTTCACCGCCTCGCACTCCAGCGCGAAGCAATCGCGGAAGCTGTCGGCCACGTAACGGCCGGCGCCGCGGAAGCCCAGCATCGGGTTCTCTTCGTGCGGTTCATACTTGTCACCGCCCACCAGGTTGGCGTACTCGTTGGATTTAAAGTCGGACAGGCGCACGATCACGCGCTTCGGCCAGAAGGCGGCGCCCAGTGTCGCGATACCCTCGGTCAGACGGCCGACGTAGAACTCGACCGGGTGATCGTAACCCTGCATCAACGCGCGAATTTCGTTTTGCAGCGCCGGCGTCTGCTGGTCGAACTCCAGCAGCGCGCGCGGGTGCACGCCGATCATGCGGTTAATGATAAATTCCAGCCGCGCCAGGCCCACGCCTTCGTTCGGCAAGCGTGCGAAGTCGAAGGCGCGATCCGGGTTGCCGACGTTCATCATGATCTTCAGCGGTAGATCCGGCAGCTCGGTCACTTCGGAGCTCTGCACGCTGAAGTCCAGCATATCGCTGTAAACGAAGCCGGTATCACCTTCCGCGCAGGAGACTGTGACTTTCTGGCCATCTTTCAGCACGTCGGTGGCGTGGCCGCAGCCCACCACCGCCGGAATGCCCAGCTCACGGGCAATGATCGCCGCGTGACAGGTGCGCCCGCCGCGGTTGGTGACGATCGCGGCGGCTTTCTTCATGATCGGTTCCCAATCCGGGTCGGTCATGTCGGTCACCAGCACGTCGCCCGGCAGGATGCGATCCATTTCGCTGATGTCGTGGATCACTTTCACCGGACCGGCGCCGATACGGTGGCCGATGGCGCGGCCTTCCACCAGCACCGGGCTGGTGCCGTTCAGCTGGTAGCGCTCCATGGTCTGCTCGTTGGAGCGCACGGTTTCCGGGCGCGCCTGCACGATCAGCAGCTTGCCGGTATGGCCGTCTTTCGCCCACTCGATATCCATCGGGCGACCGTAATGTTTTTCGATCAGGATCGCCTGCTGCGCCAGCGCCTGCACTTCGTCATCCGTCAGCGAGAAACGGCTGCGCTGCGCTTCCGGCACGTCTTCGATGCGCACCTGCTTGCCGTGATCCTGCGACGGTGCGTACACCATGCGGATCTTTTTCGAGCCCAGGTTACGGCGCACGATCGCCGGCTTGCCGTTTTGCAGCGTCGGTTTGTGCACGTAGAACTCATCCGGGTTCACCGCGCCCTGCACCACCATTTCACCCAGGCCGAAGGCGGAGGTGATGAATACCACCTGATCAAAGCCGGACTCGGTGTCGATGGTGAACATCACGCCCGAGGAGGCCAGATCGGAGCGCACCATGCGCTGTACGCCCGCCGACAGCGCCACGCCGCGGTGGTCGTAACCCTGGTGCACCCGATAAGAGATGGCGCGGTCGTTAAACAACGACGCGAACACGTGCTTGATCGCCACCATCACGGCATCGATGCCCTGCACGTTGAGGAAAGTTTCCTGCTGGCCGGCAAAGGACGCGTCCGGCATGTCTTCCGCCGTGGCGGAGGAGCGCACCGCAAAAGAGGCTTCCGGTTCGCCGTCGGCGAGCTGTTGGTAAGCCTGATGAATTTCACGTTCGAACTCGGCGTGGAACGGCGTGTCGATCACCCATTGGCGGATCTGAGCGCCGGCCTTGGCCAGTTGTGCAACGTCGTCAACGTCGGTCTGATCCAGTAGCTGATAGATGCGCTGGTTAACACCGCTTTGTTCGAGGAAATCATTAAACGCCTGTGCGGTGGTGGCAAAACCGTTTGGCACGGCCACGCCCAAATCGGAAAGATTGGTGATCATTTCACCGAGGGAGGCGTTTTTGCCGCCGACACGGTCAACGTCGTGCATGCCAAGCTGGTTGTACCAAAGCACATTACGCAAGTCTGGGCCATTGTTGGACATCGAGACAATCCTTATTGCTATCAGTAGGGTAAAGACGGATTTACTTCGCTTGCTTTACGGCGCCGCTAACACGGAACCGAATCAGACTAGCACACTGATCTGGGGAAAATGGAAAGGTGAATCGATCAACCCACTGAAGAAAGTGGTTTTTAAGAGAATGTCCTAACCGGCTGATTTGCATGGGAACCGTTCCCAATCGCACGAAAAGCTTAGTTCTCAACAAATTACGTTCTTTTTAAACTTCTGTTTCAATGACCACGCAAACGCTACCGTTTTTGGTGAAAATAGCGGCAAGTTTGCGTTTCGGTTCGAAAAGCGTCGCTGCGCCACGATTTTTATCGCCGGCAAAACGCGCTTTTCTTCACGCGCCGCCGCAACGCGCTTTACCGCCTCGCCGTCACAATTTTTCCCCTCGCCCCTTTACCGACGGATCGTCCGCGGCCCATGATATTGACAGTGATGACAGCAGGAACACCGTTTTCAGGTAAGGAGCCTCGGGTGGAAAGAAGCGTTTTTTATATTTCGGATGGTACGGCGATCACCGCCGAAGTGTTGGGGCACGCGGTGCTGTCGCAGTTCCCGGTCACGGCGACCACGTACACCTTGCCATTTGTCGAAACCGAGGCGCGCGCTCGCGCAGTACGCCAACAAATCGATGATATCTATAATGAAACAGGCGTGCGCCCGCTGGTGTTTTACTCCATCATCTCGCCGGAAGTGCGCGATGTGATCGTGCAGAGCCAGGGCTTCTGTCAGGATATCGTGCAGGCGCTGGTCGGCCCGCTGCAGGGTGAGCTGGAAGTGGAGCCGACGCCGGTGCCGAACCGTACCCACGGTCTGACTGCCAGCAACCTCGGCAAGTACGACGCGCGCATTGCCGCCATCGACTATACCCTGGCGCATGACGACGGCATTTCACTGCGCAACCTCGATCAGGCGCAGGTGATCCTGCTCGGCGTGTCGCGCTGCGGCAAAACCCCCACCAGCCTTTATTTGGCGATGCAGTTTGGCATCCGCGCCGCCAACTACCCGTTTATCGCCGACGATATGGACAATTTGCACCTGCCAGCCTCGCTGAAACCGTTTCAGCATAAATTATTCGGCCTGACCATCGATCCGGAGCGCCTGGCGGCGATCCGCGAAGAACGGCGTGAAAACAGCCGTTACGCTTCACTGCGCCAGTGCCGCATGGAGATCGCCGAGGTTGAGGCGCTGTTCCGCAAAAATCAGATCCGCTACCTTAATACCACCAACTATTCGGTCGAAGAAATCTCCACCAAAATCCTCGACATCCTCGGCATGAGCCGCCGCATGTTCTGATCTTTTCCTCTCTTTTCCTCGCGGGGCCGCCGTGCCCCGCCGCCTGCCGTTTATTTCAGCAACAGCTGATTTTTTTGTGCTTTTTTTCGCGGCTTTGATCAACAGAACACAATCTCTACGGTTGAATTCAGCGCTTTTTGCGTTATTGTGATCGCCATCACTTCCCGGCACTCCTGCCGCAGAGAAGAACAGTTTCCAGGGAACAACATGTACAAAACAGATGAACTGCGGACCGCGCGCATCGACAGCCTCGTCACGCCGCAAGCGTTGGCGGACACGCTGCCGATCTCGGCGGCCATCGCCGATAACGTGACAGCGTCACGTAAACGCATTGAAAAAATTCTCACCGGTGAAGACCGCCGCCTGCTGGTGGTGATCGGCCCTTGCTCCATCCACGATCTCGACGCCGCCGTCGATTACGCCGGCCGGCTGAACGCCCTGCGCGAACGCTACCAGGATCGCCTGGAGATCGTGATGCGCACCTATTTCGAAAAACCGCGTACCGTCGTCGGCTGGAAAGGCCTGATCTCCGATCCAGCGTTGGACGGCACCTTCCAGGTCAACCGCGGCATCGAAATGGCGCGCCGCCTGCTGCTGGAAGTGAACCAGCTCGGCCTGCCGACCGCCACCGAATTCCTGGACATGGTGGTCGGCCAATACATCGCCGATCTGATCAGCTGGGGCGCCATCGGCGCGCGCACCACCGAAAGCCAGATCCACCGTGAAATGGCCTCGGCGCTGTCCTGCCCGGTCGGATTCAAAAACGGCACCGACGGCAACACCCGCATCGCCATCGACGCCATTCGCGCGGCGCGCGCCGGGCACATGTTCCTGTCTCCGGACAAACATGGCCAGATGACCATCTACCAGACCAGCGGCAACCCGTACGGCCACATCATCATGCGCGGCGGCAAAACGCCGAACTACCACGCCAGCGACATCGCCGCCGCTTGCGACAGCCTGCGCGAGTTCGATCTGCCGGAGCACCTGGTGATCGACTTCAGCCACGGCAACTGCCAGAAGATGCACCGCCGACAGCTGGAAGTGGCCGACAACGTCTGCCAACAGATCCGCGCTGGCTCCGCCGCCATCACCGGCGTGATGGCGGAAAGCTTCCTGGTGGAAGGCACGCAGAAAATCGTCGCCGGCCAGCCGCTGACCTATGGCCAGTCGATCACCGATCCTTGCCTGAGTTGGTCCGACAGTGAGCAGCTGCTGGCGATGCTGGCGGATGCGGTCGATAGCCGTTTCTGACGCACTAGAGGCCGGGGCCACGTCCCGGCTTTATCCCTCCCGCCCCGCTCATCTATACTGATTGCAACGTTTTAACACCCGCCGAAACGCACCTGGAGCCCCGGCATGATTCACTCTCTGTTATCCATTCCCTGCGTCACGCTGCAGGGCGAGCAAAAAACGCTGGGCGATTTCCCAGCGCGCGCTTATCTGGTGGTCAACACCGCCAGCAAGTGCGGCTTTACCCCGCAGTACCGCGGACTGGAAAATTTGTGGCAATACTATCGCGAACGCGGCCTAGTGGTGCTCGGCTTCCCCTGCAACCAGTTCGGTTCTCAGGAGCCGGGCAGCCCGCTGGAGATCGCCAACTTTTGCAGCCTCAACTACGGCGTCAGTTTCCCGCTGTTCAGCAAGATAGACGTTAATGGCCCCGGCGCACACCCGCTATTCAATGAGCTGAAACACCTGGCACCCGGCATTCTGGGCAGCCGCCGCATCAAATGGAATTTCACCAAGTTCCTGCTCACCGCCGACGGCCAGCGCGTCACGCGCTTTGCGCCGATCACCAAACCCGAACGTCTGTTTGACCGCATCGAAACCCTGCTGAAGTAACGCCCCTTTTTTACGGGCCGAGTGCGCTCGGCCCGCCGCCGGATGTCCGTTCGACAAAAAGGTTCCATCGGTAAGAAAATTTTCCTTGATGTAACCTTTCCTTCACATGATAATGATTCTCAGTTTGATATTAATTACCATTTAATGGTCTGTTTTATAAGCACAATGATGATGGATACTGCCAACACGCCTACCCCCGCCGCCGCGGCCCCGACCGAGCACAGCGCAAACGCGCCGCCCAGCTACGACAGCGCACAGCTGCTCGGCGCCGACGGCATCGCGTTCATTACCCATCAGGGCCAGCGCTATCAGCTGCGGCAGACCAAAGCCGGGAAATTGATCCTGACCAAATAAACACAGAACCCTCAAACGCCAGCCACCCCGATCTTTTGATCCAGGCAGCCAGCAAATCTATTGATATGTTTTATTACATACGGAGAGTTGCACCATGCCTCTGACATTTTCCACCCGGCTGCGTTTTTCCGCTTTGAGTCTGGCGATTGCCTGCGCTCTGCCTACGGTGGCCTTGGCACAAAACACCAGCACAACATCCTCTTCCAACGCGGCGCCGGCTAAAAAAGCCAAAGCCGCCGACGAGACCATGACCGTGGTCGCCACCGGCAACCAGCGCAGCAGCTTTGAAGCGCCGATGATGGTCACGGTCATCGAAGGCAACTCGCCGGAAAGCCAAACTGCAGGCACCGCCGCCGATATGCTGCGCCGCGTGCCGGGCATTACCGTCACGGGTTCCGGGCGCAGCAATGGGCAGGATCTCATGATGCGCGGTTACGACCGACGCGGCGTGCTGACGCTGGTCGACGGCATCCGCCAGGGGACCGATACCGGCCATATTAACGGCACATTTTTGGATCCTGCGTTAGTGAAACGCATTGAAGTCGTGCGCGGCCCCTCCGCGTTGCTGTACGGGAGCGGCGCGTTGGGTGGTGTAGTGTCTTATGAGACCGTCGATGCCGCCGATCTGCTGCTGCCGGGCCACGATCGCGGGTTCCGCGTCTACGGCACCGCCGCCAGCGGCGATCACAGCCTGGGCATGGGCGCCAGCGCCTATGGCAAGACCGATAACCTCGACGGCCTGCTGTCTTTCGGCACCCGCGACGTCGGCAATCTGCGTCAGGGCAACGGCTTCGATGCGCCAAACGACGAAACCATCAGCAACGTGCTGGCCAAAGGCACCTGGAAAATCGACGACAATCAGTCGCTGAGTGGCAATCTTCGTTACTACAATAACAACGCGCAGGAGCCGAAAAACCCGCAAACGCCAGCCAGCTCCAGTGGAAACTTAATGACCGATCGTTCGACGATTCAACGCGACGCGGCACTGAGTTACAAACTGAAACCAGCCGGCCAAGATTGGCTGGATGCGGAAGCGAAAGTGTATTATTCAGACGTGAAAATTAACGCTCACGCCAATGGCAGTGAAGATGAAGCACGCAAACAAACCACGAAAGGCGCCAAACTCGAAAACCGAACGCGCCTGTTTGCGGATACTTTCGCCTCGCACCTACTGACCTACGGCACCGAGGCCTACAAACAGGAACAAACACCGGGCGGCGCTACCGAAAGTTTCCCACAAGCAAAAATCAATTTCGCTTCAGGCTGGCTGCAGGATGAAATCACGCTGCGCGATCTGCCTGTCACTCTGCTCGCCGGCACCCGGTATGACAATTACAAAGGCTCAAGCGACGGCTATGCCGATGTGGATGCGGACAAATGGTCCTCTCGCGGTGCGGTCAGTATTACGCCTACCGACTGGCTGATGCTGTTCGGCTCCTATTCTCAGGCGTTCCGCGCGCCGACGATGGGTGAGATGTACAACGACGCCAAGCACTTCTCAATTCCAATGGGACCAACCACCATCACCAACTATTGGGTGCCTAACCCGAATTTGAAACCGGAAACCAACGAAACCCAAGAGTACGGGTTTGGTCTGCGTTTCGATGATTTGATGCTGGCCGATGATAGCCTGCAGTTCAAAGCCAGCTATTTCGATACCAAAGCCAAGGACTACATCACCACCGATGTCACGATGGAACTGGGTCGCGGTCCGCGGGGTCCTTATTGCATCAGTTGCACCACATTCTCGACCAATATCGATCGCGCCAAAATCTGGGGATGGGACGCTACGCTCAGCTATAAAACACCATGGTTCGGCTGGGATTTGGCTTATAACCGTACCCGTGGCAAAAATGAAACGACCGGTGACTGGTTAAGCAGCATCAATCCAGACACCGTCACCAGCTCGCTGGACGTGCCGCTGGGCGAAACCGGTCTGTCTGCCGGCTGGGTCGCCACCTTTACCGAACGCGCGACGCGCGTAGAGACCGGCACGGCCGAACAAGCCGGCTATGGCGTCAACGACTTCTATCTGAGCTACAAGGGCCGCGATCGGCTGCAGGGCATGACCACCACCGTGGTGCTGGGCAACGCCTTCGACAAAGAATATTACTCGCCGCAGGGCGTCCCGCAGGATGGCCGCAACGCCAAACTGCTGGTCAGCTACCAGTGGTAATCATTTGACTATCTGGCGGACAACCCGGTTGTCCGCCGTTCGCATTACAGCGCAGGAGAACCCCGCATGAGCAATACCCTATACGAACGCTACCAACAGGCTAAAATCGATCACCCCGGCAAATACGCCCGCGATCTGGCGGCGATCCTCGGCGTCAGCGAAGCGGAGCTGACGCACGCCCGCGTCGGCCACGACACCCGCCGCCTGCAGGCCGACGCGCGCACCCTGCTGACCGAGCTTGAGCAGGTCGGCGTCACCAAGTCCATCACCCGCAACAGCTATGCGGTGCATGAGCAGATGGGCCGCTACCGCAACCAGCACCTCAACGGCCATGCCGGGTTGATCCTCAACCCGCGCGAGCTGGATCTGCGCCTGTTCCTAAACCACTGGACCAGCGTTTTCGCCATGAGCGAAACCAACAAGCGTGGCGTGCGCCACAGCATCCAGTTCTTCGACCAACAGGGCGATGCGCTGCACAAGGTCTACACCACCGAAGAAACCGACCTGCCGGCCTGGATGGCACTGGTGGAGCGCCACCTGAGCGAAGAAAACCCGGCGCTGGCGCTGCAGCCCGCCGAGGCGAGCACCGCGGATGAAACGAAGCAGGATCATGCCAAAATCGACGGTGAGTGGCGCGCGATGACCGACGTTCACCAGTTCTTCCAGCTGCTGAGCCGCAACAAGCTGACCCGCCAGCAGGCGTTCCGCGCCGTCGGCGACGATCTGGCCTACCAGGTGGACAACAGCGCGCTGTCACAGCTGCTGGAAGCGGCGCAGCAGCAGCAAAACGAGATCATGATCTTCGTCGGCAACCGCGGTTGCGTGCAGATCTTCACCGGTCAGATCGAACGTTTGATGCCGCAGGAAGGCTGGATCAACGTGTTCAACCGTCGCTTCACGCTGCACCTGATCGAAGACGCCATCGCCGAAAGCTGGATCACCCGCAAACCGACCAAGGACGGCATCGTCACCAGCCTGGAGCTGTTCGCCGCCGACGGCACGCAGATCGCGCAGCTGTATGGCCAGCGTACCGAAGGCCAGCCGGAACAAACCCAGTGGCGCGAGCAGGTTGCCGCGCTCGCCGCCAAGGACATCGCCGCATGAAATCTTCCTTGATCCGCCGCCTGGCGTTGATGATGTCGCTGGCGCTGCCGCTCACCGCGGCGGCGGCGCAGCGCATCGTCTCGATCGGCGGCGACGTGACGGAAATCGCCTTCGCGCTCGGCGCCGGCGACGAGGTGATCGCCCGCGACAGCACCAGTCTGCATCCGGAAGCGGTGAAAAAGCTGCCGGACGTCGGCTATATGCGCCAGCTGAATGCCGAAGGCATTTTGGCGCTGAAGCCGACGCTGGTGCTGACGACCGAGCTGGCACAACCGGCGCTGGTGCTCAAACAGCTGGCGGACAGCGGCGTCAACGTGGTCAGCGTGCCGGGTGACACCACCCTGCAGGCGGTGCCGCAGAAAATCGCTACGATCGCCGCCGCGTTGCAACGCGTTGAGCAAGGCAAACAGCTGAGCGAACGCTATCAACAACAGCTGGCGGCGGTCGATACCTCCCCGCTGCCGGTCAAGGTGTTGTTCGTGATGAGCCACGGCGGCATTACGCCGATGGCCGCCGGCCAACACACCGCCGCCGACGCAGTGATCGCCGCCGCCGGCCTGAAAAACGCCATGCAGGGCTTTGACCGCTACCGCCCGCTGTCGCAGGAAGGCGTCATCGCCAGCGCGCCGGATCTGTTGCTGGTCACCACCGACGGCGTACGCACCCTCGGCGGCGAACAGCAGCTGTGGACGCTGCCGGGCCTGGCGTTGACGCCGGCGGGCAAGCAGCGCCGCGTGCTGATCGTCGATGATATGGCGCTGCTGGGCTTCGGTCTGGAAACGCCGGCGGCGCTGGCCAAACTGCGCCACGCGGCGGAGCAAAAGTAATGCGCTGTCGCACCTCGCCTCAGTTGGCCATCATCGGTCTGCTGGTGCTGCTGACGCTGCTGGCGCTGGTCGCCGCCAACCTGGGCGCGCTGACGCTGTCGTTTCGCACCCTGTGGCGCGAACCTTTCAGCGACGCCGCCTGGCACATCTGGTTGAACATCCGCCTGCCGCGCGTGCTGCTGGCGGTGGTGATCGGCTGCGCGCTGGCGGTGTCCGGCGCCGTGATGCAGGGGCTGTTCCGCAACCCGCTGGCGGATCCGAGCCTGCTGGGCATCAGCAGCGGCGGCGCGCTGTTTGTCGCGCTGTTCATCGTGATGCCGCTGGCGTTGCCGGTGACGATCGCGCTGTACGGCCATATGCTGGCGGCGTTCCTCGGCAGCCTGCTGGTGTCGCTATTGATCTACGGCATCAGCCGCAGCGGGCACGGCAATCTGTCGCGGCTGCTGCTGGCGGGCATCGCCATCAACGCCCTGTGCATGGCGGCCATCGGCGTGCTCTCCTACGTCAGCAGCGATCAACAGCTGCGCCAGTTCTCGCTGTGGATGATGGGCAGCCTCAGTCAGTCGCAGTGGCCGACGCTGGCGGTTTCCGCCTCGCTGATCCTGCCTGCGGCGCTGCTGACGCTGCTGCAGGCGCGACGGCTGAACCTGTTGCAGCTGGGGGACGAAGAGGCCCACTACCTCGGGGTTAACGTCCAGCGCGCCAAACTGCAGCTGCTGTTGCTGAGTGCCCTGCTGATCGGTGCGGCGGTAGCGATGAGTGGCGTGATCGGCTTCGTCGGTCTGGTGGTGCCACATCTGGTGCGCATGCGTCTCGGCGGCGATCACCGCTGGCTGCTGCCCTGCTCCGCGCTGGGCGGCGCCTGCCTGTTGCTGGTCAGCGATACGCTGGCGCGCACGCTGGTGGCGCCGGCCGAAATGCCGGTGGGGTTGATGACCAGCCTGATCGGCGGTCCCTATTTCTTGTGGCTGGTGATGCGCCAGCGGGAGCGAGCCGGTGGATAACGCCGCCTGCCTGACAGCCCGGGAGCTGCGTTACAGCCTCGGTACGCGCCGGTTGATCAACGACGTTTCGCTCAGCCTTGCCGGCGGTGAAATGGTGGCGATTATCGGCCCTAACGGCGCCGGAAAATCGACGCTGCTGCGATTGCTGACCGGCTATTTAACGCCGGACTGCGGCGAATGTCGGCTGCTGGACCGCCCGCTGGAACACTGGGCGCCGCAGCAGTTGGCCAAAGTCCGGGCCGTGATGCGTCAATACAGCGATCTGGCGTTTCCTTTCAGCGTGGAAGAAGTGGTCAGCATGGGGCGATCGCCGCACGGCAAACGCGACGAGCATCAGGCAATCCAACAGGTGATGGCGCAAACCGACTGCCTGGCGCTGGCGCAGCGCGACTACCGCCAACTGTCCGGCGGCGAACAGCAGCGGGTGCAGCTGGCGCGGGTGTTGGCGCAGCTGTGGCAACCGCAACCGTCTCCCGCCTGGCTGTTCCTCGATGAACCGACCTCGGCGCTGGATCTGTATCACCAGCAGCATACGCTGCGCCTGCTGCGCTCGCTGACGCGCCAACAGCCGCTGGGCGTCTGCTGCGTGTTGCACGACCTCAATCTGGCCGCGCTGTACGCCGATAGGATCCTGCTGCTGCATCAGGGGCGCCTGGTGGCGAGCGGCACGCCGCAGGACGTGTTGCAAACGGAGATCCTCACCCGCTGGTATCAGGCCGATCTCGGCGTGGTGCATCATCCCGAAGTGTCGCTGCCGCAGGTCTACCTGCGGCAATAACGTCAAGGGCGCCATTAAGCGCCCTTTTTTCATCTCAGCTGGAGCAGGAAATCTCCAGATGTTTGCCCCAGTCCGGCGGCAGCGCGGCGAGATCGTCATACTCCGGCGCTTCGTCGAACGGCCGCAGCAGGGCCTGATGCAACCGCTGCAAACGGCCCACGTCGTCTTTCTCCGCGTCCTCAATCGCCTGCTGCGCCAGATAGTTGCGCAGGATCAGCCGCGGGTTCACCGCCTTCATCGCCCGTTGCCGCTCCGCATCGCTCACCTGCTCCTGCTGCAAACGCTGACGATACTGCTGATACCAGGCGTCGAACGCCGCGCGGTCGATAAACTCGTCGCGCAGCGGCGACTGCGCCTGTTGCTGTTCGGTTTCGCTCAACAGGCGGAACGTGCGGGTATAGTCCCGCCCTTCCTGCGCCATCAGGCTCAACAGACCGGTGAGCACGTCATTATCCTGCGCCGTCGGCGTGAAGAAGCCGAGTTTGGCGCGCATCTGTTCGCCGTAGGCGCGCATCAGCGCCGGCTCATACGCCGCCAGCGCCTGCTGCAGCTGTTCGGTGGTCATCAGCCCAGACAGGGTTTGTGCCAGGCGATGCAGGTTCCACAGCGCCACCGCCGGCTGATTGTCAAAGGCGTAACGCCCCTGATGGTCGGAGTGGTTGCAGATATAGCCGGGCTGGTAGTCGTCAAGGAAGCCATAAGGGCCGTAATCGATGGTCACACCGAGAATCGACATGTTGTCGGTGTTCATCACGCCGTGGGCGAAACCGACGGTTTGCCAATGGGCGATCAGGCGCGCCGTGCGTTCGACCACGTCGGTAAACCACAACAGGTAGCGCTCGGTCTGATCCTGCAGTTGCGGCCAGTGACGGGCGATGACGAAATCCGCCAGCTGCCGCACCTGCTCCGGCTGTTTACGGTAATAAAAGTGTTCGAAGTGGCCGAAGCGCACATGGCTTTCCGCCACCCGCATCAGCATGGCGCCGCGCTCCGGCTGCTCGCGATATACCGGTTGTTGGCTAGTGACGATGGTCAACGCTCGGGTGGTGGGGATCCCCAGATGGTGCAGCGCCTCGGAGGCCAGAAACTCGCGGATCACCGAACGCAGCACCGCGCGGCCATCCCCCATGCGTGAATATGGCGTCAGCCCGGCGCCCTTCAGGTGCCAATCGCGGTGGCTGCCATCCGCCATGACCTGTTCGCCCAGTAAAATGCCGCGGCCATCGCCCAGTTGCCCTGCCCACACGCCAAACTGATGGCCACTGTACACTTGTGCCAGCGGCTGCATGCCCGGCAGCAGCGTTTCTCCCGCCCAAATCGGGGTCTTATCCTCGGTAAACCAGCTTTCGTCCAGCCCCAGTTCGCGCGCCAGCGGCTCGCTGTGGTACAGCAGGCGCGCATCCTTGAGCGGCGTCGGGTTCAAGGCGGTGTAGAAACCGGGTAATTGTTGGTAGTAAGCGTTATCGAATTGCGGCATAGGCCCTCCGTTTCAGCGTAGTGTAGAGCGTGCACGGGCGGATTAACACCGAAGGAATGCAGGGAGAACGCATCCGCCTGTCGTCAGGACGGATGCAGGGAGTTTGGCGTTTCCGCCTGGCGGTGGAAACGCGGTTTAACGTCGGCTGACAAACGCAGTTATCAGCATAAAACGATGGCGAATAACGGCGACGGAATCACGGTAACCTCACCCCGCGCATTATTTACCTCATTGTGTGTAGTTTTTTATATCACTTCTTAATTATTGAACTCGCTGGGCATCGTCAGCAAAGCTTGCAGATTATCCACACCAACGCTGGGCCATAAAAAACCTTGCAGGCCTAAAACACCGGCGTATCTGAGTTTATTAAAGTACTCTTTTTTCTCTATTCCTCCGACGATCACGCCTTTACATAACAGGTTGATATTCTTTAACAACGAGTCTATGACCACGTCATACCCCTGATGGGTAAACAGCTGCCAGTAAAAACGCTTGTCTATCTTTACGTAGTCAAACAAACCATCGTACAGCGCGGTCAACGTAGCCTTACCGGAACCGAAATCATCGAGCCACAGCGTAAACATTTCGCTTAATCGCCGCACGCTCGGGTTGTTCTTCCCGGCCGAAAGATTCGGAAAACTCTCACTCATTTCAAATGCAATAAAAGGATATTGCCCGATCCGTTGGCACAACGCCGAATCGGAAAGAATAAGCTCAACGATGGTTTCTTCGATATTGATGGTCAACTGCACGTTGTTACCGGTAAACCAAGCCGCATGCTGCTCCGCAAGTTTCAATTGCTCATTAAATAACTCAATCCTTTGTTCAGGCGTCAATAAATTAATCCCAATTTCGGCCGGCATGGCCAAATCACCATCGAGACTGTTGAAACGGCTCAACATTTCCACCGCCAGCAGCCCGCCCTCCATTGAGTAAACAGGTTGAAAAACATAGCTACTAATAAAGTCAGCTTCGAGTTGGATGTTCATTTTAATGCCACAGGATGAATGGCTAGCGTATCATCGTATATCAATATATTTTATCGATCAATCCCTCTGGGATTAATCGGAAATATCAATGTAAATACCCATGAAATATCATTTAATTGATAGATTAAAGCTATACGACAATCGTGAAAGGCGCAAAGAAAAGCAGCCTGACTTATGCCATAGCGGCCGCCAAACGCGTTATGTGAAAAGGTATTTGGCTTAAGTGGAATGGATTGGCCGCTAAATTTGACTTATCTCCTTTGTTTTATTTAAGAAAAATCTTAAATAAAGTAAAATAATCTTTCCTTCTTAACGCCGATTTTTCCCGCCGTTAACGACGACTGATTAAATTTAATAACGCATCAATTCCGCCCGTTATTCTCGGCATTGAAAACGTAAAAAAGTGCCCATCTTGATTTTCAGAAAATCTGCGCTACGCCCCTGCTAAACGCCGATTTCAGTGATAAAAAAAGGGATGAGCACGCTCATCCCTTCATCACCAGGCCTCCGCTAACGGATCGTTTCGCTCAGCCATTGCCGCAACTCGGCTAATTCGGCCGCCTGCTGAGGATACTCTTCCATCAGTCGGTCACAGCAGGCGGCGACGGGCTCACTGCGGTACGCGCAGCCCACCAGCATGTCCGCCAACCGCTGCAGCGGAGCGGGATTAAGGCTGTCGGTGAACACCTGCGCGCGAACAATCGCCCCCTTCTCCACATCGAAGAACAGGTCTACGCCGCCCCAGACGAAACGCTCGTTAAGCAAGTGGCTGAACGCCGGCGCCTTGCCAAAATTCCATTCCCAACTGCTCTGTTTGGCAAACTGCGCGGCAAAATCGGGCAGATCGGGGAACACGTCCGGCGAAATGATCTCCGGCTCGGCCGTCTCGCCATAGTGGGCGAAGAAGGCCTGCACGATGGCATCGCATACCTGTTCATGGCTGATGCCCGGCAAAAACTCCGCCAGATTGGCGACGCGCGAACGCACTGAGGTAATCCCCTTGGCCTGCAGCTTTTTGGGATCCGGATTGAGGTAGTCCGCCAACCGTTCCAGATCGGCGTTCAGCAGCAGCGTGCCGTGATGGAAGCCGCGATCCTGCGTTTCTCGATAGGCCGAACCGGATATTTTGCGCGGCCCGTCGGCGGTTTCCATCACCAGATCGTTGCGCCCCGACGCGCCGGCCGTCACGCCCAGCTGGCGCAGCGCCTGCAGAATGATGTCGGTCGAGACGCTTTTGTCGTAACCCGGTTTGCCGGCCATAAAGGTGAAGCAGGTATTGCCCAGGTCGTGAAATACCGCCCCGCCGCCGCTGCTGCGCCGCGCCAGCCGAATGCCGTCCTGCTCCATGCGCCGGGTATTGCACTCTTTCCAGGGGTTCTGCGACTGGCCAATCACCACCGTTTCGGCATTGCGCCACAGGAAGAGAATTTTTTGCGTGGTCATTTCGCGGAAGATGCACTCTTCCACCGCCAGGTTGAACCAGGGATCGTAGGAGTCGGAGATCAGTAAACGCAGGCTGTTCATGGCAGGCACCGTTCAAAACACGAGATGCCGCCATGATACACCAAATCAACGGGTTAAGGCTAAATGCGTCGCGCCTGCCAGTACACCCGCTTCCAATAGACGTTATCGAGCGAGGAGCGGATCACCCCGCGGCTGGTCGACGCGTGGATAAATTGGTCGTTGGTGTCGTAAATGCCGACGTGCAGGCCGTTCTCACCGCCGCCGGTTTTGAAAAACACCAGATCGCCCGGCATCAGCTCATCGCGCGATACCTTGGTGCCCAGTGAGGTTTGTTCTTCGGTCGAACGCGGCAGTTGCATGTCGAAGCGATCGCGGAACGTGCGGTAAACAAAGCCGGAGCAATCTACACCGCCGCGATCCAGGCCGCCGTAACGGTATGGCGTGCCGTACCACTGGCGCAGTTGTTCATTTAGTTGGGCCACCACCACGATAGAATCCGCCAGGCGGCCGCTGGGCGGCGGCGCATGGCTGCTGCAACCGGCGAGGATCAAACTGGCTAATAAAAACCACACACGCATCCGCATAATATCCCTTCATTGAACACGTTGCCGCATTATGCCATCCGGTACACCACCACACCGCCTGCGAGGCAAAGCCGACACCACGTAAGGAGAGCGCTATTTTGCGTTAATTTATCTCCCGCACGGGGAAAAAGGCAAGCGCCATGAGGGAGATAATAGCAGGATCGCCGGTTTTGACCCTATTCCGGCGATTTTGTCTCGGATTTGCTGTTAATCAGCCACACGCCGAACAGAATAAACAGCGTGCCCAACGTTTTCAGCAGCGTAGCGGACTCGTTAAACCACGGCAGGATCACCGCCGCCAGATAGACCAGCGCGTAGCTGACGCTCAGCAGAGGATAAGCGCGGTTTAAAGGCAGGTGGCGCAGCGCAAAGAACCAACACAGCATCGACAGCGCATAGCCAAAGATGCCGCCGCCCACCGCCAGCAGCGGTAGCCAGTCATTGCCTATCAACGCCAACGAGACATCGGCGAACGACATCAGCGGGATCTGCACCATGCCCCACTTCATCAGCAACTGCGCCAGCGTCACCAACAGGACGCTGGCGGCGCCCCAGGCATAGCCCTTCATGAATGCACGCTCATCAGCAGGATCCCCAGCATAATCGACGCCACGCCGCACCAGTGGCGAGCGGTCGTCGGCTCATGAAACAGCCAGCGCGCCGCCAGCGTCACCATCACGAAGTTCAGGCTGAGCATCGGGTAAGCCAGGCTGAGCGGCAGGCGTTGCAGCACATTGAGCCACACCGCCATGCCCAGCCCCAGCAGCAGCACCGCCAGCGCCAGCCAGCGCAGCGTCTGTTTCAGCCGCGCCTCGTCCGCCCGTTCCCAACAGTGCGCCGCCTGTTTCTGGCACAGCTGCCCACCACAGGTGAGCAGGCTGACCACTATCACCAACAGAAAACCGATCATGGTTGCTGTTTATACCACATCAGCACCAGGCGGTTCATGCGATCCACCTTGTCTGCGGCAGGTAGTTCCTGCGGCAGCGCTTCGCCACGGGACAGCTGCAGCACCAGCGACACGTTCCCCTGCTTGCGTGCCTGCGCCAGCCACTGCGGGAAGTCGGCGTCGCTGATCAGGTGGCCCTTGGCGTCCGGATACTCCAGACCATAGGCCACCTCGCCTTTCTGGCTGTACATCAGCACGTCGCTGCGCTTCAGCTCCCAGGCCAGGCCGGCCGCGAGCCCGACGCTGTCGCTCAACACATAGCGGCTGTCGCTCAGTTCGGCCATCGTGGCGCGGGCGAAGTTTTGCGGCAGCTTGGAATCGGTCACCTGTTGCGGGATGGCGTAACCGATCACCAGGCACAGCAGCACCGGACAAGCCGCCGCCCAGCGCCATTGGCGGCCGTTATCGCGCACGGAAACCAGTGCGAACAGCAGCCAGCCGCCGAAGGCGATCAGGCCGAGCACCACCTTCGGCCACTCCTGCGGAGTAAACAAATGCGCTTTCGGCAGCAGACCGGAGCTCAACACCACCAGCGCCACGATGCCGATCAGACCGAACAGGCCGTTCAGCCAGGCGTTGGCCTTGAACAGCCGAGCGCGCAGCGTGGCCGCGTAATCTTCCGCATAGGCGGTCATCAGCAGCGCCAACGGCGCCATGCACGGCAGAATGTAAGTCGGTAGCTTGCCTTTGGCGATGCTGAAGAAGATCAGCGGCATCAGCGCCCAGCTCAGCAGGAAGAACAGCTCCGGGCGCTGCACGCGTTCGCGCCAACCTTTAAGCAGCGCACCGGGCAGCAGCGCCAGCCACGGCAGCACCGCCGCCAGCAGGACCGGCAGGTAATACCAGAACGGTTCCTTGTGCTGGGCATTATCTTCGGCGAAACGCTGAATATGCTCGACCCAGAAGAAATAATTCCAGAAGTCGGGTTCTCGTTGCGCGATCGCCAGCGCCCACGGCAGGCTGAGCAGCGTAGCGGTCACGATCGCCACCGGGCCATAGCACAGCAGATCCTTGATGCGGCGTTGCTGAATGACGATCGGGATCACCGCGATCACCGGCACCGCCAGCGCCAGGAAGCCCTTGGTCATAAAGCCCATGCCGCAGGCCAGGCCCAGCAGCGCGTAGGCGCCCAGCTTGCCTTTGACCGAGGTGGCTTTCAGCGTCAGGTAGTAGCTGACCATCGCCGCCGCCAGCCACAGCGAGATCATCGGATCCAGCACGCTGTAGGTGCCGATGCTGAACACCAGCACCATCGACAGGAATATCAGCGCCGCCAGGCTGGCGCGGCGCGCATTGCGCCACATCAGCATCGCCAGCGCAAACACCAGCAGTGCGGTCATGCCGGTGCTGAACACCGAGCCGAAGCGCACCGCAAAGTTGTTTTCGCCGAACAGCCACTGGCTGATGTTATTGAACCAGTAACCCGCCACCGGCTTTTCGAAGTAGCGCAGCCCCAGCAGGTGCGGCACAACCCAATCGCCGCGCTGCAGCATTTCACGGCTGATCTCGGCATAACGCGTCTCATCCGGCTGCCACAGCAGGCGGCCGTTAAGCGGGATCAGGTAAACCAGAGCAAAAAAAACGGCCAGCAGAATGGCCCAGGATCCTTTTAGCGCCTTCATGTAACGTCCTTCACATCGGTTTGACAGCCCAGCCAACCTTCGCGACCGGGGAAAGGAGCGCGCTTGATGCGGCCCAACGGCAGTGACGCCAAATCTTGCGGTAACAGCGCGCTCAGCGGACAGAATTCGATGCCCTGCCGCTGTGCGCGTTGCAATAACTGTTCGAACATCGCCGCCTGCGACATGCCTTCCACTTCGGTGTGAATGGTGTACACCGGCACGCCGCGATCGTTCTCGATGGCGCGCAGAATGTAGTCGTTGAAGTCGGCCATACTGACTTCGCTACCAATCACTTCGTCGAAGGTCGGCAACGTCACCGGGATCTGCACCGTGCCGTGACGCCCGTCGCTCAGCACCGGACGGAACGGATGGGTGCCGCGGCAATCGCTGTTGTAATGGAAGCCGAAGCGTTGCTTGACCTCCAGCACGCGCGTATCGGCACGCCAGCCCGCCACGGCGGAGCATTTCACCGGCTGGCCGGTGCTGGCGCTCAGGGCGTCGACGCCCAGCTGTACCTGTTCGGTCAGCTGGGCGTCGCTCCACTTGCCGACCTTGGCCTGCCACCCCTGGTGATCCCAGGCGTGCAGCCCGACTTCATGGCCGGCTTCGGCGGTGCGCTTCATCAGCGGCCCCAACGCCCGTGAAATATTGCGCCCCGGCCAGGCGGTGCCGGCCAGCAGAATATCCAGGCCGTACAGCGAAGCGGCGTTCGAACGCAGCATTTTCCACAGAAATTTCGGACGCAAAAGGCGCCAAAGATGGCGCCCCATGTTGTCCGGCCCCACGCTGAAGAAGAAGCTGGCCTGAATGTCGTACTTTTCGAACAGGTCCAGCAACTGCGGCACCCCTTCACGGGTGCCGCTGAAGGTATCTACATCAACCCGCAGACCGACTTTCTTCATGCACCGTTCCCTTCCTGAACGGTAGTGCGCAGGAAGTAGTCCAGCGTATCGGCGACGGTTTGCTTCATCTCGATGGTCGGCTGCCAGCCCAGCAGGCGGTGAGCGTTCTTGATGCTCGGCGTGCGGTGCTCAACGTCCTGGTAACCTTTACCGTAGTAGCTGCTGCTCTCCACGTCCTTGAAACCGGCAAACGGCGGGAAGCGGTCGCGCAACGGGTGGTTGTTGAAGCTTTCCAGCAGCATTTCCGCCAGCTCGCGAATGCTCGCTTCGTTGGTCGGGTTGCCGATGTTGACGATCTGGCCATCGCACAGGCCGTCGCGGTTCTCGATGATGCGGAACAGCGCTTCGATGCCGTCGTTGATGTCGGTGAAGCAACGTTTCTGCGCGCCGCCGTCCATCAGTTTGATCGGCGAGCCTTCCACCAGGTTGAGGATCAGCTGGGTGATGGCACGGGAAGAGCCGATACGCGCAGCGTCCAGGTTATCCAGGCGCGGCCCCATCCAGTTGAACGGACGGAACAGCGTGAACTTCAGGCCTTCTTTGGCGCCGTAAGCCCAGATCACCCGATCCAGCAGCTGTTTGGAGACCGAGTAGATCCAGCGCTGTTTGTTGATTGGCCCGACGATCAGGCGCGAATGGTCTTCGTCGAACTCTTTGTCGTCGCACATGCCGTACACTTCGGAAGTGGACGGGAAGATGATGCGCTTGTTGTATTTCACGCAGTCGCGAACGATCTTCAGGTTCTCTTCGAAGTCCAGCTCGAACACGCGCAGCGGGTTACGGGTGTATTCGATCGGCGTCGCGATCGCCACCAGCGGCAGCACCACATCGCATTTCTTGATGTGATACTCGATCCACTCGGAGTGGATGCTGATGTCACCTTCCACGAAGTGGAAACGCGGGTTATCGAGGAAGCGGCTGATGGCGTCGGAACCAATATCCAGGCCGTAGATGTCGTAGCGATCGTCGCGCAGCAGGCGTTCGGTCAGGTGGTTGCCGATGAAGCCGTTGACCCCGAGGATCAGCACGCGGGTGCGGCGCTTCATCACGGCATTCGGCTTGGCGGCCAGACGCACGTCGGTGACGATGCCCATTTCCTGCGCCAAGCGGCTGCCCTGCACGTACAGGCCGCTGTCGTTCTGACCGGCAACGATCTCCAGCGCGCCTTCGCCGCAGGCGATAACCAGCGGCGAGGTGCTCAGTACGGTGCCCGGCTGCTTATCGTGTTGGGTATCCAGCACGCGAGAGCGCCAGACGATCAGCTTGCGCTGGCCGAGGTAGCTGAAGGCACCCGGGTACGGCTCGGTGACGGCGCGCACCAGGTTGTTGATCTCTTTGGCGGATTTGTGCCACAGGATCTCGCCGTCCGCCGGGGTGCGGCGACCGAAGTAGCTGGCCTGAGACTCATCTTGCTTGGTGAAGGTGGCGGTGCCGTTTTTCAGCTTCGGCAGCTGCTCTTTCAACACGACCTGCGCGGCTTCCAGCACTTTTTTGTGCAGCGTCAGCGCGGTGTCGTTGTCTGCGATGGTCACTTTCTGCTGACCCACGATGTCGCCGGCGTCCGGGCGTTTCACCATCTTGTGCAGCGTGGCGCCGGTTTCGGTTTCGCCGTTCACCAGCGCCCAGTTCACCGGGGCGCGGCCACGGTAGTGCGGAAGCAGCGAACCGTGCAGGTTGAAACCGCCCTGCGGCGCCAGCGACAGGATCTCGTCGCTCAGCATGTGACGGTAGTAGAACGAGAAGATCACGTCCGGCTGCAGTGCGCGGATGCGGTCAACCCACAGCGGGTGATTTACGTCTTCCGGCGCATAGACCGGCAGATCCAATTCGGCGCCCAAACGGGCCACGGAGGAGAAGAAGTTGTTCTCACCAGGGTCGTCGGTGTGCGTGAATACGGCCTGCACGTCATAACCCGCCTCAGTCAGCGCTTTCAGACCTGCGCAGCCAATATCATGGTAAGCAAATACAATAGCTTTCATCATTCTTCTTCCTGAGTATTGTGGTCCTGCTGTGCACCGACCACTTTCTGAACAAAATAGCGAGGACGCGCACGCACGTCGGTATAGATGCGGCCGATGTATTCACCCAGTAGCCCCATGCCGACAAACTGGGCGCCGATAAAGGTGAACAGGACGGCAAAAAGGGTGAACACGCCGCCGGCGGCCCATTCAGGGCCGAGCAGCAGACGTAGCGCAATCAGCACCAGTGCCAGCACAAACCCGGACAGCGCCACGATGCTGCCGACCACGCTGAGCAAACGCAGCGGCGTGGTGGTCAGGCAGGTGATCAAGTCGTACATCAGGTTGATCAGCTTCATCAGACTGTACTTGGAGTCGCCAAACTCGCGCTCGGCGTGACGCACGTCGATCTCAGTCGTGCGACGGGCGAAGGTGTTCGCCAGAATCGGGATAAAGGTGCTGCGCTCATGACAGTGCAGCATCGCTTCAACGATATGACGACGGTAGGCGCGCAGCATGCAGCCGTAGTCCCCCATCGACTTGCCGGTGGCGCGTTGAATCATCATGTTGATCACGCGCGAGGCACTTTTGCGGAACCAGGAATCCTGACGGTTGGCGCGCACGGTGCCCACCACGTCATAACCCTCTTCCGCGACGCTGACCAACCGTGGGATCTCCTCCGGCGGGTTCTGCAGATCGGCGTCCAGCGTAATCACCAGATCGCCGGTCACCTGATTGAAACCGGCCATAATGGCCGAATGCTGGCCATAGTTGCGGTTCAGCAAGACGGCGATCACGTGGCTGCCCGGCTTTTCCGCCGCCGCGGTCAGCATGTCGGCGGAGTTGTCGCTGCTGCCATCGTCGACGAGGATGATTTCATAAGGTTGAGATAACTGCTTACAGGCGGCAGTAGTCCGCTCCAGCAACGCCGGCAGGCTTTCCTGCTCGTTGTATACCGGGATAACTACCGACACTTTTTTAATCGGTTCAACGCGAGACACGTAAAGACTCCACAACAGAAGACAAGGCATTGACCACGCGATCCACGTCGGCGTCGGTCATGTCAGGGAATAGCGGTAAGGTGCACAGCCGCGCCGAGTTCCATTCGGTATTCGGCAAAGAAAGCTGCGGATAACGCTCACGATAGAATTTCTGGGTGTGCGCGGCGCGGAAATGCAACCCGGTGCCGACGCCAACTTCTTTCAGGCGCTCCATCAGCTGGTCGCGATCGATGCCGCAGCGCTCAGGATCGACACGGACCATAAACAGGTGCCAGGCGTGGTCATGCGGGTAATCCGGCACGCCCAACGGTTGGAACGGCGAGCCTTCCAACGCGTTCAGGTAGCGCTGTGCCAGTGCCTTACGGCGCGCGTTCAGCTCAGCGAAGCGCGACAGCTGCACCACGGCGATCGCAGCGTGAATGTCGGACAGGTTGTACTTGTAACCCGGCTCCACTACTTCAGCCTGCGGTTTGCGGCCAAGCTGCTGGCGATCGAAGGCATCGACGGCCAGGCCGTGGAACTTCAGGCAACGCAGGCGATCCGCCAGCGCATCGTCGTCGGTGGCGATCAGGCCGCCTTCGGCGCAGGTCACGTTTTTAATCGCATGGAAAGAGAAAATCGCCGTGCCGCGTGCGCCGACCCATTTGCCGTTGTAGCGCGTGCCGACCGCGTGGGCGGCGTCTTCGATCAAAGGCAGACCATGGCTTTCGGCCACGGCGCGCAGCGCATCCATCTGCAGGGGAGCACCGGCGTAATGCACCGGAACAATCGCTTTGGTATTCGGGGTGATAGCAGCCTCGACATCGGCGGCGCTGACCATCAGCGTATCACGGTCAACGTCGATCATCACCGGCGTGGCGCCCAGCAGCTCGATCATGTTGAGGGTGGAGACCCAGGTTTGCGAAGGGGTGATGACTTCATCGCCGGGGCCGATGCCGAGCGCCATCAACGTGATGTGCATGCCCGCGGTGGCGGAACTGACGGCGATGGCGTGCTTGCAGCCGAAGGTGGAACAGAAGTTACTTTCCAGTTGCTGGTTTTGCGGCCCGGTGGTGATCCAACCGGAGCGCAACACTTTCTCTACCGCGGCGATTTCTTCATCGCCGATGGCCGGACGAGAGAAAGGCAAAAATTGATCCATAGTTAACCCCAAACGTATCGAGCTGCTTTTGATGACACTGTAAATCCCTTTCGTTTAACGAATATTAAACGCCAGAGAAGAATCATTTCCGTGGATTAACTAACAATGTAAGGCGGCAAGCTTAACTAAACCTTAAGACGAGACTTGTCATCAGTAGGAGAACTGATAGGTAGGCGCCGTCATCATTAATTTAAATTTATTATTAAAATCAAATAGTTATATTTATTAATAATTATTTACTTATTTTATTTTTTCCGAATCAAGCGTAGCACGCCATTGACGTTTTTCAAGAAAATCCACGAGAAAATGAGAGGCAGCACAATAATAGCCGATGATTACCCGGCTATTTATATTCACTACGTTTAGTTTTCGTTTACATTTATGCCGTCAGGGCGAATTAAGCCGTGCGGGTCATGATCCAACGCTGGTTCCCCACCCATTGCAGGTGGAAATCCACTTCATAGATCTGCGACAACAGCGCGGGCGCCATCACCTCACGGGTGATGCCCTGCGCGACCAGCTGCCCAGCATGCAGCAACCAAACCCGATCGGCCTGCTGCAGGGTATGATTCAGATCGTGCGCGCACACCAGCGCGCTACGTCCACTTTGGCAGAATTCGCGCAGCAGGCGATCCAGCGCGACCTTTTGCGCCACGTCCAGGCTATTGGTCGGTTCATCCAGCAACAACAATCGGCTGTGCGGATTGACGCTGGGCCACACCTGCAGCAATACCGCCGCCAGCCGCACCCGTTGCCATTCTCCACCGGAGAGCTGCGTCAGCATGCGTGACAGTTTATCCACCAACTTCAACCGCTGGCACAAATAGAGGATGGCGTGCTCCACCTCGGTTTGCGCCGCTGCCGCAGGCCGGTGCAACGCCAAATACTGAAACACCGGCATCAGCGACACCGGCGGCTGTTGCTGACTGAGATAACCGCGGCGGCGCGACAGCTCGTTCCCCGGATAATCGGCCAACGCGCGCCCGTCCAGGCGAACCTCGCCCAGCCCCGGCAGCATGCCCGCCGCCCGCGCCAGCAAGGTACTCTTCCCTGCGCCATTTGGGCCGATCAGGTGAACCTGCAACCCGCCGTCAATCTGTGCCGAAAAAGGCGCCAAGCGCCCCGCCACCCCAACCTCAACGAGTTGCAGCATCCGTATTAACCTGCCAGCGCTTGTTTCACCGCCGCCACCAGCGCCGGATCCTCTGGCGTGGTGTCAGGCGAGAAGCGCTGGATCACCGTACCGTCGCGCGCGACAAGGAATTTCTCGAAGTTCCACAGAATATCGCCGGGGTGCTTCGGTGCGCGCCCCTTGCTGGTCATCCGCGCCAGGAACTCGCTGCCTTCCGGTGCGACAGCTTCCGGCTGTGCGGCAATCAACGCCTGATACAGCGGATGACGGTGCTCGCCGTTCACCTCAATCTTGGCGAACATCGGGAATTGCACGCCGAAGGTGCCGCGGCAAAACGCCAGGATCTCTTCGTTGCTGCCCGGCTCCTGGCCCAGAAACTCATTGGACGGGAACCCCAGAACTTCCAGCCCACGTTCGCGATAGGTTTCGTACAGCGCTTCCAGCCCTTCGTACTGCTTGGTCAGGCCGCACTCCGAGGCCACGTTGACCACCAGCAGCACCTTGCCCTGATAGGCGCCCAGCGTGGTCGGCTGATTTTCAATGGTTTGTAACGGCAGGTTGTCGATTGGCTTGCTCATCGGTTGTCATCCTTTGGTTTTTTAATCGCGGGTGAATGAAGAAAACTACCTTACGCCTTTTGTCCGGGTCAGTAACCAGATAAATAGCGGCGCCCCCAGCGTGGCGGTCACCACGCCGATCGGCAGCTCGGCCGCCAGCAGCGCAGTGCGGGCGATCACATCGGCCACCAGCAACACTGCGGCCCCCGCCAGCGCGCAGGCCGGCAGCAGATAGCGCTGGTCGGTCAGGCCGGTGAGCCGCAAAATATGCGGGATCACCAGCCCGACGAAGCCGATCACCCCGGCGAGCGCCACACTGACACCGACCAGCCAACCGATCGCCAGCACCAGCAGATTGCGCCACAGATGCAGCGACAGCCCAAGTTGGCGCGCCTGCACTTCGCCCAGCGCCATCAGGTTGAGCGCCTGCCCCTGGCCACACAGCCACAGCAGCACCGGCAGCAGCGCCAGCACCAGCCATTTTTGGCGCCAGTCGACGCCGCCGAAACCGCCCATCATCCAGTACATCAGCTGCCGCAGATCGAGACTGGTGCTGAAATAGACCGCCCAGGTCATCAGCGCGCTGCACACGATGCCCAGCGCCACACCGACCAGCAACAGTCGCGCATTGGTCAGACGTCGCCGGCGAGCGAAGCCCAACAACAAGAAAGTCATCGCCAGCGCACCGGCTATCGCGGCGGCGCTCATCAGCGCCACCGGCAACAAACCGTGCCCCAACAGCACCGTCAGCACCAGCGCAACGCCGGCGCCGTTAGCGACGCCCAGCAGACCGGGCTCCGCCAGCGGGTTTTCAAACAACGCCTGCATCACCGCGCCCGCTACCGCCAGGGCGGCGCCGACCAGCATCACCGCCAGCGCGCGCGGCAAACGCAGTTGCCAAACGAACAGTTGTGCCCGATCGCTGAACCACTCTGACGGCCATATCCATTGATCGCCGGCGCAAAGGCTGAACAGCAACGCCACAACCACGCCCAGCGCCAACAGACTGAGCTGGCGTTTATCGCGGTAGCGTTGATGTTGCAACAGTAAGGTGAAGGTACGGCTGGTTGGCATGGCGCGGCGATTCCCTGCCGGCCGCTGTCGTGGCCGGATAATTGACGTTTGAGTCGAATATTAGGGGGTTAACGCCGCAAGGGGAAGCCTTGCGTGGATGATGGCGCAGGAAAGCAGCGGCTGGCCTTACCCGTCATCGCGACGGTGATGGCAAAACCAGCCGCCGATAAACTCAGGAATTAACGATGCGGGCCAGCGTTACCCGGTGGATAAGGCTGACCGCGGCCGTCATCACGGCGATCAGGGCCACCTCGATCGTCATGACGGTGGTCGTGGTCGCGATTATCGCGATCGCCGTGGAACGGATTGCCGCTGCGTTCCGACTCGCGATGCTCATAGCCACGCGGCGGCGAAGGTTGCCAACGTCCGCCGTCCCAGTACATGCCGCGCGCATTGCGCTCGCCCAGACCGCGGCCCTGGTGCGCATGCCACCACTGCGGTGGACGCCAGTCGTAGCCATCCCAGTAGTAGCCGCGACGGTCCTGATCCCCCAGATGCAGGGAAACACCCGGCACGTTGATATCGACGGACACATCGGCCTGCGCCGCCAGCGGCAGCAACAGCGGGAAACACACCAGCAACAGGATCTTTTTCATTTTACCTTCTCACTCTATTTTTCTTGCTGCAGTGGTTATATCAGCGTGCTTATTTAACGACTATCTCACCGATGCCTATTTTCAGATTGTTTTCGACGGCCTTACATAATCCATACACTGCTTACCGCCGCCTTTAATTATCATAACCACTGACAAGGTTTAACGAATAACTGACGTCACTCAAGCCGCATGACAATTATAATTAAATGGATTTCCACCGGAGGATAATAAGATGATTAAACGTATAGGTATGTTGCTGGCCACTGCAGCCCTGGCCTCGAGCCTCAGCGCCTGCTGCTGGGGCCCACACTGGGGCGGCGGCCATCGCGGCGACGGCCCTGGCCATTATTACGGCCGTTATTGAAATAGCAAATAAGACTACCCATCAAATAAAATAAGATATGAGAATATTCTGCAAATGAGATTAAATAAATTTTCGCCGTAGTACTTTAATGATTAATTTTAATTCTCATATTGCCCATTAGGAATAAACTGAATTTTCCAAAAAAAAAGAAAAAGGCCGCACAAGCGGCCTTTTTTGATGTCACGTCACTCACCCTTTCGGGCTGGCGTTTTCTACCCGGCTTTTCAGCTTCTGCCCCGGACGGAAGGTCACCACGCGGCGCGCCGTAATCGGAATGTCTTCGCCGGTCTTCGGGTTACGCCCCGGACGTTGGTTCTTGTCACGCAGATCAAAGTTGCCAAAACCCGACAGTTTTACCTGTTCGCCATTCTCAAGGGCCCGACGGACCTCTTCAAAGAACAGTTCCACCAGGTCTTTGGCGTCCCGTTTGCTAAGCCCAAGCTTCTCAAACAGGTGTTCTGACATTTCAGCTTTAGTAAGCGCCATAGGTTCAATCCCTCAAGGATGCTTGGAATCGCTGTTTTAGAGCCTCTACGCATTTTGCAACGGTAGCGGCTATCTCCTCTTCTTCCAGTGTACGAGCGGTATCCTGCAATACCAGACTGATAGCCAGGCTCTTGTCACCTTCTGCCACGCCCTTGCCACGGTACACGTCAAACAAGTTTACGCCAACTACCTGATTTGCGCCAACTTTCTTACACTCGGCCAAAATATCTTCTGCGGGGACGTTTTCAGCCACCACAACGGCGATATCACGGCGGTTTGCCGGGAAGCGCGAAATCTCCCGCGCCTGAGGCACGGCGCGGCTCGCAAGCTTGTTCCACTCCAGTTCAAACACCACAGTGCGGCCGTTAAGATCCAGTTTACGTTCAAGTTCCGGGTGAACCACACCGATGAAACCTACGCGTTCGCCATGCAAATAAATCGCCGCACTTTGCCCTGGATGCAGGGCTGGATTGGCTTCCGCCCGGAACTGAATTTCGGATAATTTACCGGTCAGCTCGAGGACCGACTCCAGATCCCCTTTTAAATCATAGAAGTCGACAGGCTTGCGCGCCAGATCCCAATGCTCATCGTGCGTATGGCCGGCGATCACGCCTGCCAGCATGACGTCCTGACGAATACCCAGATCTGCCGCACTATCAGGCACAAAGCGCAAGCCGCTTTCGAACAGGCGCAGACGCGTCTGCTGACGGTTCTGGTTATACACCACCGCAGACAGCAAACCGGTCCACAGCGACAAACGCATCGCCGACATTTCGACCGAAATCGGGCTCGGCAGAATCAGCGCTTCTTCATTCGGGTGCAGCAGTGCCTGCACTTTCGGATCGACGAAGCTGTAAGTGATCGCTTCCTGATAACCGTGATCGACCAGCATGGTCTTCACGCGTTTCAGCGTCAGATCGGCTTCGCGATGCTGGGTCATCACCAGATCGGCACGAACCGGCACATCCGGGATATTGTCGTAGCCGTAAACGCGCGCCACTTCTTCCACCAGGTCCTCTTCGATCTCCATATCGAAACGCCAGCTCGGCGCGACCGCTTGCCAGTTGTCGCCCTGTTCGGTCACCTGGCAGCCCAGGCGGCGCAGAATGTCGCTAACCTGCTCGCTCGGCACCACGTGGCCGATCAGGCGATCCAGCTTCTCGCGGCGCAGCGTGATGGTAGCGCGCTTCGGCAGTTCGTTTTCATGGGTCACGTCAATAATCGGGCCGGCCTGACCGCCGCAGATATCGAGCAACAGACGCGTGGCGCGCTCCATCGCTTTGTACTGCAACGCCGGATCGACGCCGCGCTCATAGCGATGAGAAGCATCGGTGTGCAGGCCGTGACGGCGTGCGCGGCCGGTGATAGACAGCGGGCTGAAGAAGGCGCACTCCAGCAGCACGTCCTGAGTTTCCCCGTTGACGCCGGAATGCTCGCCGCCGAAGATACCGCCCATCGCCAATGCTTTTTGATGATCGGCGATCACTAAGGTGTCGGCGCTCAGTTTGGCTTCGTTGCCGTCCAGCAGCGTCAGGGTTTCCCCTTCTTCCGCCATACGTACCACGATGCCGCCGTCGATGCGGCTCAGATCGAAGGCGTGCATCGGCTGGCCAAGTTCCAACAGCACATAGTTGGTGACGTCTACCACGGCATCGATAGAACGGATACCGCAACGACGCAGTTTTTCACGCATCCACAGCGGGCTTGGTGCCTTGACGTTGATGCCTTTCACCACGCGGCCCAGATAACGCGGGCACGCCTGCGGCGCGTCAACGCGGATCGGCAGCGTAGCGTCGATGGTGGCGGCCACCGGGCTCATGTCCGGCTCGGTCAGCGCAACCTGGTTCAGTACGCCCACGTCTCGCGCAACGCCGATGATGCCCAGGCAGTCGGCGCGGTTCGGCGTGACGCTGATCTCGATGGTGTTGTCGTTCAGTTTCAGATAGTCGCGGATGTCGGTGCCGATCGGCGCATCCAGCGGCAGCTCAATGATACCGTCATGATCGTCGGAAATGCCCAGCTCGGAGAACGAGCACAGCATGCCTTCCGAAGGTTCGCCGCGTAGCTTGGCGGCCTTGATTTTGAAATCGCCTGGCAGCACCGCGCCCACGGTGGCGACCGCCACTTTCAGGCCGGTACGGCAGTTTGGCGCGCCACAGACGATGTCGAGCAGGCGTTCGCCGCCTACGTTAACCTTGGTGACGCGCAGTTTGTCGGCGTTCGGGTGCTGGCCGCACTCGACCACCTCGCCCACGACGACGCCGTTAAACGCGCCGGCAACCGGATCCACGCCGTCCACTTCCAGGCCAGCCATGGTGATTTGATCGGATAATGCTTCGCTGCTGATGGCCGGGTTTACCCACTCGCGCAACCAGAGTTCACTGAATTTCATGTGATATTCCCGCCTTACTTAAACTGTTTGAGGAAACGCAGATCGTTTTCGAAGAATGCGCGCAGGTCAGTGACGCCGTAACGCAGCATAGTCAGGCGCTCCATGCCCATACCGAAGGCGAAGCCGGAGTAAACTTCCGGATCGATGCCCACGTTGCGCAGCACGTTCGGATGCACCATGCCGCAGCCCAGCACTTCCAGCCACTTGCCGTTCTTGCCCATCACGTCCACTTCAGCGGACGGCTCGGTGAACGGGAAGTAGGACGGACGGAAACGAACCTGCAGGTCTTCTTCAAAGAAGTTGTTCAGGAAATCGTGCAGCGTGCCCTTCAGGTTGGTGAAGCTGATGTCTTTATCGACGATCAACCCTTCCATCTGGTGGAACATCGGGGTGTGAGTCTGATCGTAGTCGTTACGATAAACACGGCCCGGCGCAATGATGCGGATCGGCGGCTGCTGGTTCTTCATGGTGCGGATCTGCACGCCGGAAGTCTGGGTGCGCAGCAGGCGCGTGGCGTCGAACCAGAAAGTATCGTGGTCGGCGCGCGCCGGGTGATGCCCTGGAATGTTCAGCGCGTCGAAGTTATGGTAATCGTCTTCAATCTCCGGGCCGGTGGCAACGGAGAAGCCCAACTCGCCGAAGAAGGTTTCGATACGGTCGATGGTGCGGGTCACCGGGTGCAGGCCGCCGTTCTCCATGCGACGGCCCGGCAGGGACACGTCGATGGTTTCAGCCGCCAGGCGCGCGTTCAGCGCAGCGCTTTCCAGCGCGTTCTTACGCGCGTTCAGGGCGTCTTGCACCTCTTGCTTGGCCTGGTTGATCACCGCGCCGGCCGCCGGACGGTCTTCCGCCGGTACGTCACGCAGAGACTGCATCTGCAAGGTGAAATGACCTTTCTTGCCAAAATATTCGACGCGCACCAAATCTAACGCGGCAACATCCTGGGCATCTTCTACGGCTGCCTTGGCATTGGCAACCAGCTCTGCGAGATGTGGCATTGCTTTCCTCTTCCTCTGGCCGGGATGGCCCTAAGTAATTGTTATCTATTATTCGAACACGCCTTTGAGCAATCTTCAAAGACTTTTCAATGCGTTGTCGGCCAGGTGACTCACCTGCGCGGCACAGGGCCGGCTGAGCGTCTGCCACCCTCGCCGCAGAATGCGCAAGGCGAGACGATGGCCAAAAACAAAAAAGCCTCCACGAGGGAGGCTTAGGCGCTACTTTTCGTTTCTTTTCTTACGCGCAAAGCCTCCTGATATCAGGCGCTAAAGTAAAAAAAGAAACGAAAAATAGCTGCGTGCATGATTGCGGTACCTTGTCGATGATTGTCCACCAGTGATATAGCGGCGGGCAATGAAAGTCAATATTTGTCGCTGAAAACAAAGATTAAAAGAGGGAGCAAGCTCCCTCTTCTACTGACTTACGCCAGAGCTGCTTTCGCTTTCTCAACCAGTGCGCCGAAGGCCACTTTGTCGAAGACTGCGATGTCAGCCAGGATCTTACGGTCAATTTCGATCGACGCTTTTTTCAAGCCGTTGATGAACTTGCTGTAAGACAGACCGTTCTGACGAGCAGCTGCGTTGATACGTGCAATCCACAGCTGACGGAACTGACGCTTACGTTGACGACGGTCACGGTAAGCGTACTGGCCTGCTTTGATTACTGCCTGGAAGGCAACACGATATACGCGCGAACGGGCACCGTAGTAGCCTTTCGCCTGCTTCATAATTTTCTTGTGACGTGCGCGTGCAATTACACCACGTTTTACGCGAGCCATATGCTCTCTCCTAAAGTCTTATTCTAAATTCAAAAAAAATGGCTTATGCGTACGGCAGGCACGCGGTAACCAGGACCAGATCGTTTTTAGACACCATGCCTTTCGGACGCAGGTGACGTTTACGCTTGGTTGCTTTTTTGGTCAGAATATGACGCAGGTTGGCATGTTTACGCTTAAAACCACCGCTGCCGGTTTTTTTGAAGCGCTTGGCTGCACCACGTACAGTTTTAATCTTTGGCATTTTAATTAAATCCACTTCGCATTGTTAAACAACGAATCAGTTGGGCGAATAAAACCCACACAGCGCAAGCGCCGCGCGGGTTCCATTACTTGTAAGCCTTACTGTTTCTTCTTAGGAGCGAGCACCATAATCATCTGGCGGCCTTCGATCTTCGTAGGGAAGGACTCGACCACTGCCAGATCCATATCTTCACACAGGTCTTTACGGACGCGGTTAAGCACTTCCATACCGATCTGCTGGTGCGCCATCTCACGCCCGCGGAAACGCAGGGTGATTTTGGCTTTATCGCCATCTTCCAGAAAGCGAATCAGGTTGCGTAGTTTGACCTGATAGTCGCCATCATCGGTGCCAGGACGGAATTTGATTTCCTTAACCTGGATAACTTTTTGCTTCTTCTTCTGTTCTTTCGTCGACTTGCTCTTCTCGTAGAGGAATTTGCCGTAATCCATGATTCGGCAAACTGGCGGTTCGGCATTTGGGCTGATTTCTACTAAATCAACGCCCGCTTCCTCAGCTTTTTCAAGAGCTTCATTCAGACTGACAATACCAATCTGCTCGCCATCGACGCCGGTTAGGCGAACTTCTTGCGCGCGAATTTCTCTGTTAATGCGATTAGGACGCGCCGGTTGAACTCGTTTTCCGCCTTTAATACTTTATTCCTCCAGTTGATGAAGACTACGGCTGCGAATCTCTTTCAGCAGCTTGTCTACGACTTCGTTTACGTCCAGGCTTCCCAGGTCTTTGCCACGGCGGGTACGAACGGCAACTTTGCCTGCTTCGACCTCTTTGTCGCCGCACACCAACATGTAAGGGACTCGACGTAAAGTATGTTCGCGAATTTTAAAGCCAATCTTCTCATTTCTCAAGTCCGCTTTCACGCGAATGCCTGCATCCTGCAGTTTTTTGGTCAATTGCTGGACATAATCAGACTGGCTGTCGGTGATATTCATCACCACCACCTGCACCGGAGCGATCCAGGTCGGGTAGAACCCGGCGTATTCTTCGGTAAGGATACCGATGAAACGTTCCATGGAGCCCAAAATGGCGCGGTGAATCATTACCGGCACGACGCGATCGTTGTTTTCGCCAACATACGAAGCGCCCAAACGGCCCGGCAAGAAGAAATCGAGCTGCACGGTACCACATTGCCATGCGCGATCCAAACAATCATGCAGGGTAAATTCAATTTTCGGTCCGTAGAAGGCGCCCTCACCCGGCTGATATTCAAACGGAATGCCGTTCTCGGTCAGCGCGGCGGCCAGGTCCTCTTCCGCACGGGTCCACATGTCGTCGGTGCCGATGCGTTTTTCCGGACGAGTCGACAACTTGACGGCAATCTTGTCGAAACCGAAAGTGCCGTACACGTCATACACCATGCGGATGCATTCGTTCACTTCGGCGCGCACCTGCTCTTCGGTACAGAAGATGTGGGCGTCATCTTGCGTGAAGCCGCGCACGCGCATCAGGCCATGCAGGGAACCCGATGGCTCGTTGCGGTGGCAGCTGCCGAATTCGCCCATGCGCAGCGGCAAATCGCGGTACGACTTCAGGCCCTGGTTGAAGATCTGCACGTGGCCCGGGCAGTTCATCGGCTTGATGCAGTATTCGCGGTTTTCCGACGCGGTGGTGAACATGGCGTCTTTGTAATTTTCCCAGTGGCCGGTTTTTTCCCACAGCACGCGGTCCATCATGAACGGACCTTTCACTTCCTGGTACTGATACTCTTTGAGCTTCATGCGCACGAAGGCTTCCAGCTCGCGGAAGATAGTCCAACCGTCGTTGTGCCAGAACACCATGCCCGGCGCTTCTTCCTGCATGTGATACAGGTCGAGCTGTTTGCCGATCTTGCGGTGATCGCGCTTGGCCGCTTCTTCCAGACGTTGCAGGTAGGCGTTCAACTGCTTCTTGTCTGCCCAGGCGGTACCGTAGATACGCTGCAGCATTTTGTTTTTGCTGTCGCCGCGCCAGTAAGCGCCGGAAGTTTTCTGCAGCTTGAAATGGTGGCAGAAACGCATGTTCGGCACGTGCGGACCGCGGCACATGTCGACGTATTCTTCGTGGTGATACAGGCCAGGACGATCGTCATGGCTGATGTTCTCATCCAGGATCGCCACTTTGTAGATTTCGCCGCGCTCAGCGAAGGTGTCGCGGGCTTCTTGCCAGCTGACCTTCTTCTTGATGACGTCGTAATCCTTATCGGCCAACTCGTGCATCCGCTTTTCCAGCAGATCCAGGTCTTCCTGCGTCAGGGTGCGGTCGATATCCACGTCATAATAGAAACCGTTGTCGATCACCGGACCGATCGCCATTTTGGTATCCGGCCACAGCTGCTTGATCGCATGACCCAGCAGGTGAGCGCAGGAGTGGCGCATGATTTCCAGACCGTCTTCATCTTTGATAGTGATGATGGCCAGCTGCGCATCCGATTCGATCAGATCGCCGGCATCAACCAGCTCGCCGTTGACGCGGCCGGCGATACAGGCTTTCGCCAGGCCAGGGCCGATATCGCGCGCGACATCCATCGGGGAAACGGGGTGGTCGAAATGACGCTGACTACCGTCAGGAAGAGTAATAACAGGCATTAATAATTCCTTATCTACAGTGGTGACCCACACGACAGATCACATGCAGTACGAAAATTGGATTTTGGGTTTGGTCAGCCAGGTTTCAGATCTCGCCCACAATTGCCAGATTGAAACCTCACTGGGTATACAGAATGGAACGCATACCTTCTCAGCCGCATTCGGCTAAGCGAATAGTATCACTAAAATTGTTCCGGATAAATAAAGTGCCGCCGCCCTCACACTTTCGCCTCATTCGGCGCAAAAACGGTTTTCATGTAGCTGAGGGTGGCCAGCAGGCACAGGCCGTAGCCCAGCAGTTCGCAGCCCTCTTCCACCATGTTTTTCACTACCCGGTTATAGCCGTCCAACATCAGCGTTTGCCACAACGCGCTCATGCCGAACAGGCGTGAAAACACCAGAATGCACAGCAGGCCCGCGCACATCATGCCGTAGCCGGGATGCGTCACGAAATCGGCCAGGCCGCGCACCGTCCCCGCAATGTGCCTGGCGGCATGCCACAGGCAGGCCAAGGCGACCGCCAGCGCGAACCACACCCAGGCGCCGTGCCACAGCGCATCGAAGGCGAAGTCCATCTCGCGGATCAACATGCAGAGAAAGAAGCCACCGACCAACATCCAGGCGGAGCGGCGTTCGGCCTGTCGCCAGGCCGCGGCGAAAAAACCGCCGGCGATGGCGAGCAGCAACAGTTCCTGCGCCGCTTCGGTCAGCGAGGTTTCATGCACAAAATTATGCAGCCAGTGTACGTCGATAAACACCAGGCCGACCAAAGCCGCCAAAAAAGCGCCGTAGAACAAAAAGGCAACGGCCTTCCCCAGCAAAATATGCAGTTCTTGTTTCATAATCACACTCATTATTATTTACAGCGCATCTATGTTATCCACCTGTTCTCAGGGATCGTGGCAATTGATGCCTAATACCGTATACAGCGATAAAGGTGGTCATTAATCACGCCGCAAACAATAAAAACCCCGGCACATGGCCGGGGGGAAGCGCCAGTCTTTCCTGGCTGTCATTTCATCACCGTCAGTATTTCAGGCTCTCATCCCTCTATCATCGAGACGCGCAAACGAGCCTGGAAATTACGCCTGCGGAGATGATACGGTTACACGCCGGGCGTTGGTGTTAACGCCCCACAAGCCTGCCAATGCACTGACCACTGCGCCAATCAACAATGCAAAGAATGACCACAGGGCAGCCCGAGACAATTCGTCCGCAGCCGCGGCAGCCTGTTCGCGCGCCTTCTGTTTCAGCTCAGCATACTCCTGTTTTGCCTGATTGATTTTTGCTTCGGCTTCATCCAAACGCTGATTAACCAGCTGCGCAGTTTTATTTTTGGCGTCGACCAAATTCTTCACAGTCTGGTCTACTTCCTGCGGCGTCATATTGGTATTTTCAACCAGCGCTTTTTTCAGTGTGTCTTGATCCACATCTTGCGAGATGGCCTCACCATGTTTTTTAAGCTTGTCGACCAGTTGCTTAATAATTGCATCGCTATTGTCAGGCTGAAGTGCCAGGGCTTTTACTGCGTCTGCCAAATCAGTCTTGGCCGCATTCAACTGTTGCTGCATGAATTCAGGCTGCAATGACGGAATACCACTTTTTTTAAGCGCCGTAACCACATCACCATGCAGCTGTTCAGGTTCCAACGTGGTGTCTATACCCAACTTGTCAAACACCTTGCCACCCACGTCCGCTAACCCGGTTGCCCCTTTGCCAATCGCTGAACCGGCACCGGAGAGCAAGCTGCCAGAGGTCGAAGCGATAGCACCCAGCGCATTGCCGGTGGCCTTCACTGCAGACCCGACCAGCATCCCGCCCAGCACCGCCGCCACAATCAGTGACGTAGCCCATACCAGGAAGCCATGAATAAGGCCGTCATTAGCAGCCAAACGTCCGGCAATAAAAGCGCCGGCAGCCAAGCTAATAATGATTGAAACAGCGGACCAAATCACTACGGTGGTACCGGCTCCATTGATTGGATCGTCTGACGTCGGATCCACGATGGAAAATCCAAGGCTGGTGCCCAACGTCGACAGCAACAGTGAAACAGCCAATACGGTGATAACACCACCAATGACGCTGCCCCAGGAGATTTTTTTCGCCGCTACCCATTCTTTTGCCACTTCCATAGTAAAACTCCTTTTAAGCTTTTCGATTATAAAGAAATGCCACAAAGCCTTACCAGTATAGAAGTGTTTAATCTCTTGAGCGGTTAAATGGTAAAAACAGTTAAAAATAATTAATCATAATTACAGCACGGGCGTGCCTACTCTCGGCGACAACACGCTGACAGAGCGTCTTGGCATCACTATCCTTACGTTATTCACGGGTGAACAGGTCTTGAGCTCATAATATGAACCGGTTACTCGCAGTCCTCGTCGTGCTATGCGCGGTATTAGCGACGCTGTATGGGCGGGTGCATTTTGGCGCGCGTTCAGTGCCGCGGGCGATTGCAGTCAATGAAGCGCCGCTGAGGTGTGAGGATGAACCGGAGCTCGCCGGCGAGTGCAACGGCGAAGATGAAACGCCGGCCGACGGTTAATTAACCTTACGAGCTATCCCCATTGCCGCCAGGCACGCGGCAGGCTAGGCTGTTCAGCTCATGGGCCGCCGCGTGGCGGCTTGAACGTTGCACAGGGAGTTTTTTATGACGGGTATTTTGCAGTTATTCCAGGCCATCGGACTGGGTTTGGTGCTGCTGTTGCCGCTGGCCAACCCGCTGACCACGGTGGCGTTGCTGCTTGGGTTGTCCGGCAATATGACGCGCGAAGAGCGCAACCAGCAGTCGCTGATGGCCTCGGTTTATGTGTTCTGCATCATGACGGTGGCGTTTTACGCCGGGCAGGTGGTGATGAACACCTTCGGCATTTCGATCCCCGGCCTGCGCATCGCCGGCGGCCTGATCGTCGCCTTCATCGGTTTCCGCATGTTGTTCCCTCAGCAGAGCCCTGAAGAGGCGCCGGAGGTGGAGAGCAAGTCGCACGAGCTGCGGCACAAGACGTCGGCCAACATCGCCTTCGTGCCGCTGGCCATGCCGAGCACAGCCGGGCCGGGCACCATCGCAATGATCATCAGCTCGGCGTCGAGCGTCAAGGCGAACTCGCTGGGTTTTGAACCCTGGGTACTGGCGGTGGCACCGGTCGCCATCTTCCTGACGGTCGCAGTGATCCTGTGGGGCTGCCTGCTCAGTTCCGGCGCTATCATGCGGTTGGTGGGGAAAAGCGGCATCGAGGCGATCTCGCGCCTGATGGGCTTCCTGCTGGTGTGCATGGGCGTGCAGTTCATCATCAACGGCGTACTGGAGATCATCTCCACCTATACGCCGGCCGCCGCTTAAAGATCAAAAACGGGCGCGTCGTCGCGCCCGTTGCCGTTATTTCCCCGTCGGCGCCTGCGCGCCCAAAATGCCCTTGCCTTCCGGCACTTCGGTAAAACGGCTGAGGATCTCGCTGTAGGTCCTGGCCGGATCCAGATCCGGGAACTGCGCCGGATAGATAAACTTCGCCAGATACTCCAGCCCGACAATGTTGTACGGATGGTTGTAGAAGTTATGGTAGATGCCGTAGAAGCGCCCTTCTTTCACCGCCGACACCTGCGCGAAGCCCGGACGCTGTTTCATGCGGTTGAAAGCCTCATCCACCTGCTGCTGCGTGACGCCATAGCCAAACGGCACCGCGGCGTTGGTCTTGCTGGCCCACTGCGAGCCGGAAACGATGTAGGCATCCGGTTTCATGGCGATCACTTTTTCCAGCGCCACGTCGCCGGTCGCGCCCGGTAACAGCGCAGAGCCGATGTTGCGCGCGCCGACCGCCTCTACCAGAGCCCCCCAACCGACGTGAGCATGGGTGAAGCAGCAAGATTCCAGCCCGTTCAGGCCGGCCTTGGCTTCGAAGAATACCAGCGGCTTGGGTTCCACCGCCTGCGTCTTGGCCAGAATGGCCTGATAGTGCTGCTGATAATAATCGGTATATTGTTTGGCTTCACTTTCGCGGTTGAGGGTTTCCCCCAGCAGCGTCACGCTTTTCGGCGTGTTTTCCACCGGCTTGAGCATGGTGTCGATAAACAGCACCGGCACGTTCAACGCCTTCAGCTTATCCAGCACGCCGGTTTGGCTCAGGGAAGGTTTGGAGCGCAGCTGGGCGATCATCAGATCGGGCCGCTTGGCGATCACGCTCTCCAGATTCACTTCACCTTTGTCGCTAAAGCCCATATCGATGATATTTTTCGCCGCCGGCCATTTGCTCTGCAAGATAGTCCAGGTCGCCGCGTCACTTTTCTTCAGCAGGTTGTTCCAGGCTACCAGCCGGCCGAACGGGTTGGCACGATCGAGCAGCGCCAGCGTGAGAATGTCGCGCCCGTCCTGCACCACGATGCGTTTCGGTTCTTGCTGGAGGGTGAGCGTCTGGCCGGAGGTGTCGGTCAGGGTCAACGGATAGGTGGTGGCCATCGCCGGAGAGGCTAACACGGCGGCGCAAACCAGCGCCGGCAAAGTGATTCGACGGTGCACGAAAGACTCCTTAGTCATGAACACAATCAGGAAATACTAATGAGAATGGCTTGCATTATCAAAGATAACGCCCAGCAACCCGGCGATTAATTGCAAAGGGATGTGTAGAGAGAGGTTGAGAGGCGCGCCGGAGGCGGCGCGCCCAAGGGATCATACCAGGCCGTAGATCAGCGCCGACAGCGCAATCAGACCCATCACCAGCACGAAGACGTTGCTCGCCGCGCGGTATTTACGCATCGCCGGCACCGCGCGCACCGCGTACATCGGCAGAATGAACAGGATGGCGGCAATCAGCGGGCCGCTGATGGTTTCGATGATGTGCAGCGCGCTGGGGTTCCACACCGTTGCCGCCCAGGTGAGCAGGAACAGCGCCACCGCCGAAATGCGGTGCGTCATACGCGAACTGAGCGGTTTGCCGACCGCGCGCGTGACGCCGTCGATCAGGCTGGTCGCCCCTTCCGTTACCCCCAGCGAGGTGCCGAGATAGGATTTAGCCATTGCCAGCATCGCCATCACCGGGCCGAGATAGGCAATCAGCGGGTTGGAAAACTTGTTGGCCAGGGTGGTCAGCACCGTGATGTTCTGATCTTTCGCCTGCTGCATGTCTTCATGGGACAGGCTCAGCACGCAGCTGAACACGAAAAACAGCACGGTGACGCAGATCAGCACATAGCTGTAGCGCATAATGCGCGCGCAGCGGCGTTCCGCCTTATCGCCATACAGGCTCTTCTGGGTCGAGGCGAAGGAAGAGATGATCGGCGCATGGCTGAAGGAGAACACCATCACCGGCACCGCCAGCCACAGCGAATGCCACAGCCCCGGCGTGTCGAAGCGGGTGGCGGCCAGGCCATGAACGAAGTTGGCGGTATTCCAGCTCGGCATCAGGTACAGCGAAATGCCCATCAGGAACACCAGCAGCGGGAACACCAGCATGCCCATCGCCGCCACGATGCTGTCTTTGCCGCGCAGCAGCACCAGATTCAGCACCACCACCACCGCCAGGCTCAGCCAGATGCGCGGCAGCGGCGCCACGTGGAACTGGTGGATCAGGAAGCTGTCCAGCGCGTTGGTGATCGAAATGCTGTACACCAGCACGATCGGGAAGAACGCCATCAGATACAGCATCATGATGATTTTGCCGGCCAGCACGCCGAAGTGTTCCACCACCACATCGTGAATATTGCCGTCGCGGCTGGAGCCGGAAAGCACGAAGCGGCTGAGCGCACGGTGCGGCAAATAGGTCAGCGGAAAAGCGAACAGCGCCATCAACAGCAGCACCAGCGGGCCGTTCAAACCGGCGTTGATCGGCAAGAACAGCGTGCCGGCGCCCACCGCGGTGGCATAGAGACCGAACATCCAGACGGTGTCGGTTTTGTTCCATTTGGCAGGCTGAGCGGCCGTCAGCGTGCCTGAATCGGGAGAAATCGTACTCATGAGACAGTCTACCTTAATCTGCGGCGCCAACGATTGCGCCTAACGGGATATCCTTCTCCGCGAACTTTTTAATAGTAATCAGTGAATTAAAGCGATATTTCATACTTACGCCTGATGGAAGGACGGCAAAGGATAATGAAAAATACCCTGCGGGTCTATGTTTTATCGGCCGAACGGACGATTTGCGAACAGGAAATGCTGAAAAAACCGGCACAGGCAGGAAAAACTAAGGGCCCCTTGCGGAGCCCTTAAGCGGTTTACTTCTTCGCGTCCGGATGATCCGGCACCTCGGCGCTGCCCATCTCCTTCTCGTCGCGGATCATCGAGCGGTCTTTACGCACGTCGGCCACGTCGGAGGCGCTCACCGCTTTGGCGCTGTTGCCCCAGCTGGTGCGGATGAAGTTCACCACGTCCGCCACCTGCTGATCGTTCAGACGCCAGCCAAACGGCGGCATGGTGATGTTGGACACCGCCCCCTGCACCGCCGGCGTAGTGTTGCCGGTCAGCACGATGTGGATCAGCGAGGTCGCGTCCTCGGTCTGCACCACCGGGTTGCCCTTCAGCGACGGGAAGGCGCGCTTGTAGCCCACGCCGTCGGTGCGGTGGCAGGCCGCGCAGTTATCGACATACAGCGCCGCGCCGGGCTTGCTGTCATTGCCGCGCCACAGATCTTTGGCCACGCTGTCTTCGACCGGAGCCGCCTGCTGCTTGCCGTCTTTCGGCGGCAGCGATTTCAGGTAGCGTGCGATGGCGGTCAGATCGTCGTCGCTCAGGTATTGCAGGCTATGCTCCACCACGTCGCTCATGCCGCCAAACACGATCGCCTTATCGTTACGGCCGGTTTTCAGGAACTCGGTCAGCTCGGCTTCGCTCCAGCTGCCCAGGCCATCCTTGCGGTCGCTGCGCAGGCTGGAAGCCACCCAGCCGTCGATCGGCGCGTTGCTGCCGGACAGATAGTCGTCGCTTTCGCTGTTGCTCAGCGCTTTTTCCTGCATGGTGATGCTGCGCGGGGTATGGCAAGCGCCGCAGTGGCCCAGGCCTTCCACCAGATAACGGCCGCGCTCAATCACCGGATCGGCCTTGGCGTCAGCCACGAAGTCCGCCGGCGACGGTGCGAACATGCCGCGCCAGATGCTCAGCGGCCAGCGCATCGACAGCGGCCACGGGATATCGGAATCCTTGTTGGCCTGCTCCACCGGCTGCACGCCGTGCATGAAATAGGCATACATGGCGCGCATGTCGTCTTCTTTCACCAGCGCGAACGACGGATACGGCATCGCCGGGTACAGGGTACTGCCGTTTTTGGCTACGCCCTTACGCACCGCGTTGTCGAAATCCTCGAAGCTGTAATCGCCGATGCCGGTTTTCTTGTCCGGCGTGATGTTGGTGGAGTAGATGGTGCCGATCGGCGTCTCCATCGCCAGACCGCCGGCGAAGGTTTTACCGCTCTTGCCGTCGGTGTGGCAGGCCACGCAGTCGCCGGCGCGCGCCAAGTATTCACCGCGCTTGATAAGCTCGCTGCTGACGGTGGCGTCCTGCGCCCAAACGGAAAAACTCACTGCACTGAGAACCAGTGCCGGTACAAATGCTTTCATCGTTCGCCGTCCTTATGCCTGCACCAATGGGCCTGGGTTTTTCAGATACTGCTCGCGAATAGCGCGGGCAGACCAATAAGCCAATGCCGCCACGGTGCCGGTCGGGTTGTAGCCCAGCCCCTGCGGGAAGGCCGATGCACCGATCGAGAACACGTTGTGCACGTCCCAGCTCTGCAGATAGCGGTTGACCGCGCTGGTCTTCGGATCTTCCCCCATTACCGCGCCGCCGTTCATGTGGGTGGTCTGGTAACTGGTGGTGTCGAAGTGGCTGTTGGCGTTTTTCGGGCTGCCGGCGATCAGTTTCGGGTTCATCGCCTTGGCGATCGGCGCCATCTTGTCGTACATGAACTGCGCCATCTTGATGTCGTTTTCCTGCCAGTCGAACGTCATGCGCAGCAGCGGCTGGCCAAAGACGTTCTTGTAGTTGGGATCGAGATCCAGATAGTTGTTGCGGTACGACTGGTGCGCGCCGTGAGCGTCCATCGAAACGTGGTGGGTGTAGGCATCCGCCACCGCCGCTTTCCACTTGCTGCCCCAGGCCGGGGTGCCCGGAGGCGTCGGCAGGCCGGAGATCGGCTTGGTGCCCGCCTGGTTGACCCAGAACGGCGAACCGCCGACGAAGCCTTCTTTGGCGTGGTCGAAGTTATCGGCGTTGAAGTCGTCTACGCCCACGCCGTTGCCGCCGGCGCCGATGAACGGGTTGGTGAACACGTCTTTATCGAAGAACGCCTTGATGGTGGTCATGTTCTGGTAGGCGAAGTTGCGCCCGACCACGCCTTCGCCGGTCACCGGATCGTAAGGCTTGCCGATGCCGGACAGCAGCATCAGGTGCACGTTGTGGAACTGGAACGCGCCCAGGATCACCAGATCGGCCGGCTGTTCAATCTCGCGGCCCTGCGCATCGACGTAGTTCACGCCGGTAGCACGGGACTTGTCGTCGGTCAGATTGACCTTCAGCACGTTGGCGTTGGTGCGCAGCTCGAAGCGTTTCTCCATGCGCAGCGCCGGCAAGATGTTGACGTTCGGCGAAGCTTTGGAATACATGTAGCAGGCGTAGCCGCTGCAGAAACCGCAGAAGTTGCACGGGCCCATCTGCGCGCCGTACGGGTTGGTGTAAGAGTCCGAGGTGTTGGCGGACGGCAGGTTGTAAGGGTGATAACCCACCTCCAGCGCCGCTTTCTCGAACAACTGGGCGGAGTAGGTATTTTTCTGCGCCGGCAGCGGGAAGTCGCTGGAGCGATCCGCCGCAAAGCGGTTGCCGCCCTTCTGCGCCACTTTCTGCCCTTTGATGGTCCAGGCGGTGCCGGAGGTGCCGAACACTTTCTCCGCTTTGTCGAAGAACGGTTCCAGCTCGTCGTAGGTCACGCCGAAGTCCTGGATGGTCATGTCCTTCGGAATGAAGTTTTTGCCGTAGCGCTCTTCATAGTGGCTGCGCATGCGCAGTTCGATCGGATCGACGCGGAAATGCACGCCCGACCAGTGCAGGCCGGCGCCGCCGACGCCGGTGCCCGGCAGGAACGCCGCCAGCTGGCGGTAAGGCACCGCGGTCTGGCTGCTGTTATGCCGAATGGTGACGGTGCTTTTCGACAGATCCTGGAACAGCTTGCGGCGGATGTTATAAGTCAGCTCGTCGATCACCTGCGGATAAGACCCGTCCGGATAGGTGTCGCGCATCGGGCCACGCTCCAGCGCCACCACGTTAAGGCCGGCCTCGGTCAGCTCTTTGGCCATGATCGCGCCCACCCAGCCGAAGCCGACGATCACCGCGTCTACTTTTTTCATTACCGTTGCCATGGTTAGCCCCTCTCCCCACGAATCGAGACCGGCGGGAAGGGATAACGCTCCCCTCGCTCAACCCAGTCCATAAAATCGGCGCGCGCGCCCGGAAAATTAATCAGCTTCCAGCCCACCATGTCTTTGTTGCCGCCATGGATAGGATCACTGAAGAAACCTTCGCGGGTGTTTTGCAGCAGATAGGAGAAGAACAGTTTCGACGGCAGCTGCTGGAACTCCGCCTCGCCGGACTCGAACTTTTGCAGCATGGCGTCTTGCTGCGCGCCATCCAGTTCGGCGAAGGGCTTGCCGGCGGTTTTCTTGCTGTAGGCATCGGCGTCACTGATGCCGAGGTTGTAGATTTGCTTGGGCACCAGCGGCAACTGATAGCCCATCTCTTTCGGCACATCGGGGTTGAACGGCCCCTGCATGTACCAGATGGAGCCGGTGGCGTACGGGGTATTCATCTGACGATCGATAAACTCCGGCACGCCGGCTTCCAGTGCGCCGGGGCCGCGTTCGTCGGCCGGGATCAGGCGCGCGACAGCGGCCTTGATGAAGGCCCACTCTTCCGGGGTGAAAAAGGTCGGTTGATAATCGTTCTGCGTTGAGGTGTTCGAGGCCGCGACCGCCGGTGTCGGTGCCGTCAGCGCGCCAACGCCGCTGCCACCAATTACCGCCGCAGGAATTAAGGTCATCGATTTCAACAAGAAATCGCGCCGCGAATTGTTGGTTTTATGATTCGACATGTCACATTCCATCCAAAGATAGTCACAACTATTTAACCGCAACCTTGCGATCGATACGGGTTTTTAAAATAATTTGTTACTTATTTGTATATTTATTGAAGGTCACAATGCGTTCAAACGCAAAAATGTTACCGGTAACTTATTGAATGAACGTAAAGATTTATCCGCTAACGTAAATTTAACTTTTCGTGCGGTTTTTCCGATAAGCGGTGAGGAAATAACGAAAAATGAGAAGTAGGTCGCGCACTGGAACGGCGCCGGAAACAAAATCGGCCGCGTTCAGCGGCCGATTCGACAAGGAAGAGGGTTACTGCGACATCGCCTGGTAGGCGGTGGTCACCTTCCACAAATAGCGCGGCGCCTGCGGCGCCGGGTGCTTTTTCTGGATGTGCTGATAAAACTCGTCCGGGCTCATCTGATTGATGCGATTCACCGCCACGCGCTTGTCCGAGGAGAAGGTGCGCAACATGGCGCCCGCCCCGTTCACGTACGAAACGATGGTGGCGTAACGCAGGGTCTGTGGGTTGTTGATCCCGGCTAGCTGCTGGCTTTGAAGAATATTGATATAGGCCGTTCCCAGATCAATATTGACCGCCGGATCCTTCAGCTCACGCGAGCTGGGTTGCCCGTTTCGTCCTTTCATGCGATAGGCGTCGCGGCCGGCGGTAGAAGCCTTAAGCTGCATCAATCCCACTGCGTTCGAGGTGCTGACCACGTTCGGGTTAAACCCGGACTCCACCTGAATAATCGCTTTAATCAGCGTTTCGTCAACGCCGTAGTTGCTGGCGGCCTGACGAATGTAATCGTTATAAGCAACCGGGGTGCCTGTGCGGTTTACCGGTGCCTGCGGAGGGGGTTTTAACCAACCGCCGCGCGTTGTGCCACTGCCTGAAATATTGCTTGCCGTTTGCGGGTCTTTGGCGCACCCCGACAAAAGCAAAATTGCCGTAAGGCAACCTATTTTTGTTTTCACAGAATCCCTCACTCCTTTCAATGAGTTGCGTAGCATATACAACTTGTAAGGACACCTGCAGTAATTTTTTGGGCTAATCTCAAGGTATCCATATACCAAGAGGTGATTTATGAGTCAATCTGCAACAAACTGCTTTGTGGTGACTTTTCGCTATCAGGAAGAAGGATTAACCGACCTGGCGAAGCTGACCGGGCAATTGACGCGCGAAGGTTTTGTCACGTCGGTGACAGACGAAAATGGCGTTCACCATGAGCTCGGCAGCAACAGTTTTGCGTTCATAACCGTTCTGGATCAAGAGGATGTACAGCATCTGGCGCAGGGATTCGGGCAGTTGGCATTGGGAAAACAGCCGGAGGTGACGATATGCGCCTGTGAGGACTACCTTCAGCGGTTACATACTGATACATAAAATGCTATAACTCCCCGGACGGTATTATTTTTTCAGTTGGAGAAATACCCCGCCGGCGGTGGGCAAGTGACGCTTGACTTCGCTTCAATTGATATTGATAATCATTTTCATTTGAACCAGGAGACGTCATCATGCCATTGATAAGTTGTGCTTTTCGCCGCAGTCGTCCTTCCCGCGCTGCCGCACTGTTACGCCCTTTCACGCTCGCCTGCCTGCTGCTCGGCGCCGCCTTGGTCAGCCAAAACGCGCTGGCGGAAAAAAAGCTGCGCGTGGTGACGACCTTTACCATCATTCAGGACATTGCCCAGAACGTGGCGGGTGATGCCGCCGTGGTGGAATCCATCACCAAGCCGGGCGCCGAGATCCACGACTATCAACCGACTCCGCGCGACATCGTCAAAGCGCAGCACGCCGACCTGATCCTGTGGAACGGCATGAACCTGGAACGTTGGTTCCAGCGCTTCTTCGAGAACATCAAACAGGTGCCGGCGGCGGTCGTGACCGAAGGCATCACCCCGCTGCCGATCCGCGAAGGGCCGTATAACGGCAACCCGAACCCGCATGCCTGGATGTCGCCAAGCAACGCGCTGGTGTACATCGAGAACATTCGCAAAGCGCTGGTGGAGCACGATCCGGCCCATGCGGAAACTTATAACCGCAACGCCAAAGCCTACGCAGAGAAAATCGGCGCGCTGGACGCCCCGCTGCGCGAACGCCTGGCGCGCATTCCGGCCGCACAGCGTTGGCTGGTGACCAGCGAAGGCGCCTTCAGCTACCTGGCGCAGGACTATCAGCTGAAAGAGGTTTATCTGTGGCCGATCAACGCCGATGAGCAAGGTTCGCCGCAGCAGGTGCGCCGGGTGATCGACGCGGTGCGCGCCCACCATATTCCGGTGGTGTTCAGCGAGAGCACCATTTCCGACAAGCCGGCCAAGCAGGTGGCGAAAGAAACCGGCGCCAAATACGGCGGCGTGCTGTACGTGGATTCGCTGTCCACCCGCGACGGCCCGGTGCCGACCTATATCGACCTGCTTAACACCACCGTGCAAACCATCGCCAAAGGATTCGATCAATGACCCATGAACCGTTTGTCCGCCCTGAATTGAACGTGGACGACGTCACCGTGACCTACAACAACGGACACACTGCCATTCACAACGCCAGCTTTACCCTGGGCGGCGGTTCGATCTGCGCGCTGGTCGGCGTCAACGGCAGCGGTAAATCAACGTTGTTCAAAAGCATCATGGGCCTGGTCAGGCCCACCGCCGGCCGGGTGTCGCTCAGCGACAAACCGGTGGCGGACGCGCTGAAAAAGAACCTGATCGCCTACGTGCCACAGACCGAAGACGTCGATTGGAACTTCCCGGTGCTGGTGGAAGACGTGGTGATGATGGGCCGCTACGGCAAGATGAATTTCCTGCGCATTCCTTCGCGCGAGGATCGGTTGCGGGTCGACAAGGCGCTGGAACGCGTCGGCCTGAGCGAGCTGCGCAGCCGGCAGATCGGCGAGCTGTCCGGTGGCCAGAAGAAGCGCGTGTTCCTGGCGCGTGCGCTGGCGCAACAGGGCACCGTGCTGCTGCTGGATGAACCGTTCACCGGCGTGGATGTGAAAACTGAGAATGCCATTATCGAGCTGCTGCGCGCATTGCGCGACGAGGGGCATTTGATTCTGGTCTCCACCCACAACCTCGGCAGCGTGCCGGAGTTTTGCGATCGGGTGATCCTCATCAATCGCACAGTGCTGGCCGCCGGCCCGACCGAGACCACCTTCACCCAGAGCAACCTGGAGCAGGCATTCGGCGGCGTGCTGCGCCATATTAACCTCTCCGGTCCGGATCTGCACGACGACAACGATCCGCGCACCGTTACGGTGTTGACCGACGATGAGCGCCCGGCGGTGTTCTACGGCCATACCAAGAGCGATCCGCCGGCCAACAGCCAGGCCAGGGAGAAACAATCCTGATGCTGGACCTTCTGCTGCAACCTTTCAGTTACAACTATATGGTGAAGGCCATCTGGGTCAGCGCCATCGTCGGCGCCGCCTGCGCGTTCCTGTCCGCCTACCTGATGTTGAAAGGGTGGTCGCTGATGGGCGATGCGCTGTCGCACTCGGTGGTGCCCGGCGTGGCCGGCGCCTACGCCCTCGGCCTACCCTACGCCGCCGGTGCCTTCTTCACCGGTATGCTGGCGGCGCTGGCGATGACGCTGGTGCGCCATATCACCCGGCTGCGCGAAGACGCCATCATCGGCTTTATCTTCTCCACCTTCTTCGCCGTCGGCCTGCTGATCGTGTCGCTCAACCCCACCTCGGTCAACGTACAGTCGATCATCTTCGGCAATATCCTCGGCATCGCCGACGAAGACGTGCTGCAGGTGGAAATCATCATCGGCGTTTCGCTGCTGATCCTGTGCCTGGTATGGAAAGACCTGCTGGCGGTGTTCTTCGACGAAAGCCACGCGGTGTCGATCGGCCTGTCGCCGCTGCGGCTTAAGATCCTGTTCTTCACCCTGCTCAGCGCCTGCACCGTCGCCGCGCTGCAAACCGTCGGCGCCATTCTGGTGATCGCCATGGTGATCACCCCGGGCGCCACCGCCTACCTGCTGACCGACCGTTTCAGCCGGCTGGTGATCATCGCCATCATCATCGGCGCGTTGACCAGCGGCGTCGGCGCCTACCTGAGCTTCTTCCTCGACGGCGCCACCGGGGGCGTGATCGTCACCCTGCAAACGCTGGTGTTCCTGGCGGCGTTCTTCTTCGCGCCGAAACACGGCCTGCTGGCGGCAAAACGTCGCGTAGCACAGTCACAAACCGGAGGCCGCTGATGGACACGCTCTACCAACTGCTCAGCGAACCCTTCGCCTACCCGTTCATGCAGCGGGCGATCGTCGCCGCCATCGTCACCGGCGTAGTGTGTGCCGTGCTCTCCTGTTATCTGGTGCTCAAAGGGTGGTCGCTGATGGGCGACGCCATCTCGCACGCGGTGCTGCCCGGCATCGTGGTGGCGTTCGTGGTCGGCATCCCGCTGGCGATCGGCGCGTTCCTCTCCGGCATCTTTTGCGCGGTAGCCACCGGCTACCTGAAAGAGAACAGCCGGGTAAAAGAAGACACGGTGATGGGCATCGTCTTTTCCGGCATGTTCGCCTTCGGCCTGGTGCTGTTCTCGCGCATCGACACCGACCAGCACCTGAGCCACATTCTGTTCGGCAACATGCTGGGCATTACCGACGGCGAGCTGAAGCAAACCCTGCTGATCGCCAGCATCACCCTGGCGGTGGTGCTGCTCAAGCGCAAAGACTTCATGCTGTACTGCTTCGATCCGCATCATGCGCGGGTGATTGGCCTGCCGGTCAAGCTGCTGCACTACGGGCTGCTGTGCCTGCTGGCGATGACCATCGTCGCCTCGCTGCAGGCCGTGGGGGTGATCCTGGTGATCGCCATGCTGATCGCCCCTGGCATCATCGCCTTTATGCTGTGCCGCCGCTTCGATCGCATGCTGATGGTGGCGACGGTGGTGTCGGTGTTCTCTTGCGTGCTCGGCACCCTGATCAGTTTCCACATCGACGGCGCCACCGGGCCCTGCATCGTCATTGTGCAAGCCGTGCTGTTCGTTATCGCTTTGTTGTACAGTAAATTGCGTCCGTTACAGCGTAACCAAACCGCCCTGAGCGGCAGTTAAGCGCCCCTCTGATGCGGCGGTGATCCCCGCCGCATCCTGTTTCCCCTGCTCGCTTATCCGTTGTCATCAAGTTGCAACCGGTATTGCGCTTAAATTAATCAATAGGGTATATACTTTGAGCTGGCGAGGCGCTGAAAAAATCGCCACCTTTGACGCCGGCTGTGCGCCGCGTCGTGTTTTCACCACGGGAAAGACGCTAACCTAATGAATTATCAGGCAGCACAGAGGGGGAAATACCATGTGGCAAGCCGTTAGCCGTCTGTTAAGTGAACATCTTGGCAGCGCAGAGATACGCGAAAGGATTGAACTGCCCGGGGGCGACATTCACCCGGCGTGGCGCGTGAGTTACGGTGACAACGAAGTGTTCGTGAAATGCGACGCCCGTGAACAACTGCCGATATTCACCGCCGAGGCCGATCAGCTGGCGTTGCTGGCGCGCAGCAAAAGCGTGCGGGTGCCGGAAGTGTACGGCGTCGGCAGCGATCGCGACTACAGCTTCCTGCTGCTGGAGTATCAGCAGCTGAAACCCCTCGACGCCCACGGCGCCTACTGCCTGGGCCAGCAGCTGGCGCACCTGCACCAGTGGAGCGAGCAACCGCAGTTCGGTCTCGACTTCGACAGCGATCTGACCACCACCCCGCAACCCAATGCCTGGCAGCGCCGCTGGTCGGAATTCTTCGCTGAGCAGCGCATCGGCTGGCAGCTGCAGCTGGCGGCGGAGAAAGGCATGACCTTCGGTGACATCGACGACATCGTCGATCGGGTGTATCTGCGCTTGCAGCACCACCAGCCGCAGCCTTCCCTGCTGCACGGCAACCTGTGGCCGGGCAACTGCGCGATGACCGCCCACGGGCCGATTCTGTTCGACCCGGCCAGTTACTGGGGCGACCGAGAGTGCGATTTGGCGATGCTGCCGCTGTATCCGGAACTGCCGCCGCAGATCTACGACGGCTATCAGAGCGTGTGGCCGCTGGGTGCCGGGTTTATCGAGCGCCAGCCGCTGTATCAGCTGTACTATCTGCTCAACCGCAGCAACCTGTTCGGCGGCCAGCATCTGGTGGCTGCGCAACGCGCGGTGGAAGCGCTGTTGCAACCCGAGGCGTCGTAACGTTCCGGGGCGCCGCTCGGCGCCCCGTTCATGGCTCAGGCCGCGCCGGCCAATTGCCCCAACAGGCGGATCACGAACCAGGCGATCACCGCAATCACGATCGGCAGGATATACAGCGGGAAATACTGCAGGAAGATGGTGTGGTGTGGCAGCGTGATGCGCGCCTCCAGCTGCTGGCGCGTGTGTCCTTCGCTGCCCTTGGCCTGCTCCAGGATCATCTGGTCTTCCAACCCTTCGCGGATGAACTTGACCTGGCGCGACATGCGCGCGCCGGAAGCCTGCAGCGCCAGCCCGACGAAGATCAGTATGTAGATGATGATGAACATCAGATTGGCGCCGCTGAACAGGCTTTTATCCACATCAGGCACCGGCGAGTTGTACCAGAAAAGATTCAGGAACGGCGTATTGAAACGCACCATGTCCACCATCACATGGACAAAATCCAGCATCACCGCGTTGATGCCCTTGGTTTTTTCACTGTGTTGATAGACAAAGCCCAGCACGGAAATCAGCGTCGACAGCAACGCCGGAATAAAAACTACCCATCCCAGAATGCGTTTCAAAATGGCGATACGCCCGGCCTGTTGATACGTCATGTGTTCCCCTTGTTAGCGACGTAACCGAATCGGCTAAGTCTACCTGCAGTTGGCGAAACTCGCCCACCGTTTTCTTCATTCCCGCTGTGCTACAAGCTTAGCCGAATTCGCCGAAATCAACTGCTTAACGACGTTCGCGCACTATCATTGAAGAGATAACGTTATCCGTTAAGTCAGAGGCCGTCATGATTCGACTGATTATCTTATTGCTGGGCGCGCAGGCGCTGCACGGCCAGCGCCGCCTGCTGGTGCTGTTCGGTTGGCTGTGGATAGCCGCAGGGGCGCTGATGCTGTTCGACATCCTGCAGGATGGCCGGTCCGTACTGGCGCTGGATGCGCTGGCGATCATCCTGGCGCTGGAGGGGCTGGTGGCGATATCCGCCGCGCTGGTGATCGGCTCTTCGGCCAGCCGGCCGGTGCTGCTTAAGGGGCTGGGCTTCGTGTTTATGGCCTTTTTAATGTTGGACGTGCCCGCAGACGATAACATCGTCGCCACCGTGGTGTTTGGCAGCGCGCTGCTGCTCGACGGCGCCGTGCGCATCGCCTCCTCTACGGTGATTCAACACAGCCGATGGAAAACCGTGGCGCTGGCGGGCGGCGGCGAGATCCTGCTTTCGTTGATGATTTTTGTCGGCTGGCCGGCGCCGCATCGGATGACGGTGCCCTTTTGCCTCGGTGTAATGATGGTGCTTTCCGGCTGGGCTTTATTGCGTATCGCCCGGAGACTGACAAGCTTTTCTCTGAATCAGCACCCAACCCGGCAGCCTCCGCACCCGGCGGATGAGGCTGCGCCGCTCACGGTGTATGTCTGGACACCGATTGGTGCGGCTAAAGATCCGCGTCGGCGTTACATCGTCGACCGATACATCGCGGCGGTCGACGACGGTGGCAATATCTCCACCGGTCATGCCGCCCTGGCGCTTGCGCCGGATGTGTATATCAGTCACTACCCCCTCAACGACATCAGCCATTCCGTTCAGGATTTCCGCCAGTTGTTGCATGCCGGCGAACAGAACAACGTCGACGGACGTTTCCTGCCCGACCTGTCGGGCGAGATCGCCGCCTGGTGCCCCCCGGACAAGAAAATTCAGTTCTATCGCTATAACCCGGTGGCGCTGCGCGCATTCTGGTTGCGGTATCGGCAGGACGCAACTTACAACCTGACCCGGCGCAACTGTTCCACCACGGTCATCGGCGCGCTCGACAGTGCGCTGGAGGGCGTGCTGGGCGATAAACATCTGTGGCGCCGTTTTCTGTTACTGGTGCTGGATCCCAACCTGTGGATGCTGGCGGTACTGCGCAGCCGTGGCGAAAGCATGACCTGGACGCCGGGGTTGGTACTGGACTATGCGCGCATGTTGCAACAGGTCACCGAGCGTCAACACCAACGCTGGTGGCTAAAGTTGCGCGAGATGTGGAATATCCTTCGCTTTGGCAAAAGCCAAACGCGCAGGCAAAGATTTTAGTCTCGCCACCGGCGATGATAGAGTATCGGGCACATTCACCCGCGCCGGCAGGAGTTAACCGTTAATGGCTTATTCGCAACGCATTGAAACCGCAATTTTTGATATGGACGGCTTGTTGATCGATTCGGAACCGCTGTGGCTGCAGGCCGAGCTGGATATCTTCGGCGCGTTGGGTCTGGATCTGTCCGATCGCCACAAACTGCCGGACACCCTGGGGCTGCGCATCGATCTGGTGGTGAAGATGTGGTACCAGGCGATGCCCTGGCAAGGGGTTTCGCTCGATGAGGTGTCGGCGCGGATTATCGAGCGCGCCATCGAGCTGGTGCACGAGACACGCCCGCTGCTGCCGGGCGTCCGCCAGGCGCTGGAGCTATGCCGCGAGCAGGGGCTGAATATCGGCCTCGCCTCCGCCTCGCCGCTGCACATGCAACAGCAGGTGCTGAAGATGTTCGATCTTGAGGGCTACTTCGATCAGCTGGTTTCCGCCGAATACCTGCCGTACAGCAAACCGCACCCGGAGGTCTACCTGATCGCCGCCGAACGGCTGGGCAGCGATCCGCTGCGCTGCATCACGCTGGAAGACTCCTTTAACGGCATGATCGCCACCAAGGCCGCGCGCATGCGTTCCATCGTGATCCCGGCCGCCGAATACCGCCACGATCCGCGCTGGGCGTTGGCGGACCACCAGTTGGAGACCCTGGAACAGCTCACCCCCGCCCATTTTGCCTGACCTGCGGCGTCGGCCACCGGCGCCCTGGCTTTGCGGCTCTACGGCATAAAAGGGATCCGTGCTGCAAAACAAACGAAACAGTGTTTCATTATTATTGAATTGGCATGCTGTTGTTATTATGCTGGGCGGCAGGGAAAGCGACGGCCCGCGTAGCGTTGTCACTGCCACGCAGCGCTCTTCGCGGCCGCCGCTTCCTCCCGCCGCCGCACACTGAAAACCGCCTTCGTTTCTCTCCGTTCTGCACCGCCTATCGCCCGCTTTTTATTCTCACCCGTCAAAATCGATGATTTGTTACGCATTGCCGTAACAAGCCGTTGTAAAACCGGGAAAAATAAACAATTGGTTACAGGGTAACTGCTTCCACTACTGGGAATTTTCCCATATACTGGATAAATTAACAGTTTACCAGCCGGAATCGCAACAGCATGACCGCGGAAGGACATCTTATTTTCTCTGTCGCTTGCGCGATCTTCGCCAAGAAGGCGGAAGTCACGCCAGAGCTGGCTACCGGCGACTGGTGGCACATCATACCCGCCGCGCTGCTGACCTCGTTGCTGCCGGACATCGATCACCCTAAATCGGTGTTGGGTCAGCGTCTGCGCTGGATTGCCCTGCCCATCGCCCGCGCCTTCGGCCACCGCGGCTTCACCCATAGCCTGCTGGCGATCGCCGGCGGCATGGCGCTGTTCCAACTGGACGTGCCGCGCAGCTGGCCGATCCCGGCCGACGCGCTGCACGCCATGATCATCGGTTACTTCAGCCATCTGCTGGCCGATATGCTCACTCCCGCCGGCGTTCCGCTGCTGTGGCCATGCCGCTGGCGTTTTCGCCTGCCGCTGCTCAACTCGCAAAAAGGCAATCAGCTCGAGCGCGTGCTGTGCCTGTGCCTGGTGGCGTTTGCCATCTGTTGGCAAGGTGATTTCACCCTGCCGGTGCAATCCTATGTCGAGCAAATCAGAAATATTAGACTCTGATCACAAAAATCCGCTCAACTCATCACCTTCATGTATATAAAACGAACAAAAACACACAAAAAGCTATATCAAATTCCATTTGGATATAAGTAGGCCACTCGGCAAACTGTTACGATATTTACATCGCGACATACGTGATGCGTAGTCGTTTTTATAAGAAAGATTATTGGAGACATTGGGGATGAATCTTCCGCTCGTGATTAACGTGCTGGTGTTTGTCGCGCTCCTGTTGCTGTTGGCGCAAACCCGCCACAAGCAATGGAGCCTGGCGAAAAAAGTGCTGGTCGGCCTGGTGGTCGGCGTGGTGTTCGGCCTGGGCCTGCAGCTGGTGTACGGCGCCGACAACCCGGTACTGAAAGAATCCATCAGCTGGTTCAACATCGTCGGCAACGGCTATGTGCAACTGCTGCAAATGATCGTCATGCCGCTGGTGTTCGCCTCGATCCTGAGCGCGGTGGCCAAGCTGCACAACGCCTCTTCTCTGGGCAAAATCAGCGTCCTGACTATCGGTACGCTGCTGTTCACCACGCTGATCTCGGCGCTGGTGGGCGTGCTGGTCACCAACCTGTTCGGCCTGACCGCCGAAGGCCTGGTGCAGGGCGCGCAGGAAAGCGCGCGCCTGACGGCGATCCAGACCAACTACGTGGGTAAACTGGCCGACCTGACCGTGCCGCAGATGGTGCTGTCGTTCATTCCGAAAAACCCGTTCGCCGATCTGACCGGGGCCAGCCCGACGTCTATCATTAGCGTGGTGATTTTCGCCACCTTCCTCGGCGTGGCGTCGCTGCAGCTGCTGAAAGACGACAAGCCGAAAGGCGAGCGCGTGCTGGTCGCTATCGACACCCTGCAGGCCTGGGTGATGAAGCTGGTGCGCCTGGTCATGAAACTGACGCCGTACGGCGTGCTGGCGCTGATGACCAAAGTGGTCGCCGGTTCCAACATTCACGACATCGTCAAACTCGGCAGCTTCGTGGTGGCCTCGTACATCGGTCTGGCCATCATGTTCGTGGTACACGCTGTCCTGCTGGCCTTCACCGGCGTTAACCCGATGAAGTTCTTCCGCAAGGTGTGGCCGGTGATCACCTTCGCCTTCACCAGCCGCTCGAGCGCCGCCAGCATTCCATTGAACGTGGAAGCGCAGACCCGCCGCCTGGGCGTGCCGGAATCCATCGCCAGCTTCTCAGCGTCGTTCGGTGCCACCATCGGCCAGAACGGCTGTGCGGGCCTCTACCCGGCGATGCTGGCGGTGATGGTTGCGCCGACCGTCGGCATCAACCCGCTGGATCCGGTGTGGATCGCCACCCTGGTCGGCATCGTCACCATCAGCTCCGCCGGCGTGGCGGGCGTGGGCGGCGGCGCCACTTTCGCCGCGCTGATCGTGCTGCCGGCGATGGGCCTGCCGGTGACGCTGGTCGCCTTGCTGATTTCGGTCGAACCGCTGATCGACATGGGCCGTACCGCGCTGAACGTCAACGGCTCCATGGCGGCGGGCACCATCACCAGCCAGCTGATGAAACAAACCGACAAAGCCGTGATGGACAGCGAAGACGAAGTCGAATTGGCTCACCGTTAACGCCGTCTCAAAACGAAAAACCGGGGATTATCCCTGGTTTTTTTATGCCCCGTGTTCGGTCGTTACGGCCGCTCGCCGTTCGCCAGCCGCCGGTTGATGTCGGCGATCACGCCCGGCAATTGCGCCAGCGTGTCTATCACATAGTGCGCGCCCGCCGCGTACAGTTTATCGGTGGCCGCCGTGCGGCGCTGCTCGATCTCTGCCGCCGCCATCCGGCGATACTCCTGCCAGGTCGCGCCGAACTCGTTGCCGGACAGCGCCAATCCGACGCTCCACATTCCGGCGTTCAGCCCTTCATGAATGCCCGGCACCGCGTCATCCACCTTCACGCAGTGCGCCACCGCATCGATGCCCAGCGCGATCGCATTCTGCAGTGCCATCCACGGCCCTGGCCGCCCGCCGGCCGCGAGATCGTCAGTGGCAACCCAGTAATCCGGCGCGTAGCCGCGCTGCGCGGCGGCGGGCACCAGCACCTCCATCACCGCACGCGGATAACCGGAGCAGGAGCCGATTTTAATGCCCTGTTCGCGCAGCCCGGCAATCACCTGCGGCACGCCCTCGATGGGATCGGCGAAATCGATCACTTTGGCGATTTGCAGCGGCATAAACGCCTGATACAGCGCGTCGATGTCCTGATGGCTCATAGAGCGGCCCAGCTTCTGCCGCCAGCGCGCGTCGACCGCCGGCAGCTTGCCCAGCGCCTCGATGTGCTGCCATTTGCCCAGCCCCATCGGAATACGCGCTTCCGCCAGGCTGATGTCGATATCGAAGGTTTGCTTGAACGCCTCGACAAAAATCTGCGTTGGCGCAAAGGAACCGAAGTCCACCGTGGTGCCGGCCCAGTCGAGGATCACTGCGTTGATCTGTTTCATGGTCAATCCTTATTGATTCCAGTACATCGCCTGCCCGACGGCCGCCAGCAAACGTTCGATATCTTGCGGGTAAATTTCCCCGATGTTGCCGATACGGAAGCAATCGCTCTGCGACACTTTGCCGGGATAGATCACAAACCCTTGCTGCTTCAGGCGCTGATAAAATTCGGCGAAGCGATAAGTGTCGGCCTTAGGCGAATAGAACGCGGTGATGATCGGCGAATGCAACGCCTCATCGAGCAGAGTCTCAAAGCCCAGGTCGCGCATGCCCGCCACCAGCCGCCGCTGATTGGTTTGATATCGATGGTGGCGCGCGGCAATGCCGCCCTCTTGTTCCAGCTCTTTCAGCGCCTGCGCAAAGGCCAACACGGTGTGGGTCGGCGACGTGAAACGCCATTTGCCGGCCTGGTCTTCCATACAGCGCCACTGGGCATACAGATCCAGCGACAGCGAGCGTGAACGGCCGGCGCATTTCTCCAGCTCGCTGCGGCGGGCGATGACGAAAGCGAACCCCGGCACGCCCTGAATGCATTTGTTGGCGGAGCTGATCAGAAAATCGATGCCCAGCGCGTCCACATCCAGCGGGATGCCGCCGAAGCTGCTCATGGCATCGACGATAAAGGTCTTGCCGTTGCGCGCCGCCAGGCCGGCGACCTTCTGCAGCGGGTTGAGCATGCCGGTGGTGGTTTCGCAGTGCACCATGGCGATATGGCTGATACGCGCATCGCTTTTCAGCACCGCCTCCATCGCCGCCACGTCCGGCTCATTCACCTCACCGCAGTCGAAAGCGTGGTGGTCGATATCCATCAGCCGCGCCATTTCGATCATCCGCGCCCCGTAGGCGCCGTTGTTGACGATCAGCAGCTTGTCCTGCGGGCCGATGGCCGTGCCCAGCACGCCTTCCACCGCAAAACTGCCGCTGCCCTGCAGCAACACCGAGGTGTAGCCGGCGGACGGCGTCGCCAGCGCCACCAACTGCTGGCGGATGCTTTGCACCACGCCCAGGTTGTAATCTTCATCCCAGGTGCAGCTGTCGAACAGCATCGCCTGTTTTACCGTTTTCGACGTGGTCAACGGGCCGGGTGTCAACAGCAGGTAGTTACGATCGGACATGTTATTCACCTATTTGGTCTATACCAGATTGCGGGCATTGTGGCGGCAAATTCCTTCCCCGGTCAAACGACAAAGCGCGGTGAAACAAAAAATTCATCTGGCTATGTATAATAAGCGCGTGCCGGAATGTCGGGCCGATGCCATAGCGAGATGAAATGAAAGAACATCAGGGCGATATGCCCCACTACCTGCAGATCAAGGATCAGCTTCAGGCGCGCATCACCCGCGGCGCGCTGCAGGCGGGCGACAAGCTGCCTTCGGAGCGCGAGCTGTGCGCCATCTTCTCCACCACCCGCGTCACCATTCGCGAGAGCCTGGCGCAGCTGGAGGCCACCGGCGCCATCTACCGCGCCGATCGCCGCGGCTGGTTCGTCACGCCGGAACGGCTGTGGCTGGATCCGACGCAGAACACCAACTTCCACCGCCTCTGCCAGGAGCAGGGCCGCACGCCGCGCACCGCGCTGCTGTCCGGCGAAAAAACCACGGTGCCGCTCGACGTGATGCAGCCGCTGGCGCTCGAACCGTTCGATCAGGTGTATCTGCTACGCCGCGTGCGCTACGCCGACGGCCGCGCTATCTGCTATTGCGAAAACCACTGCCTGCCGCAGCGGGTGCCGGAACTGCTCAGCCACGATCTCAACGGCAGCCTGACCGAGGTCTATCAACAGCATTACGCGTTGATTTACAGCAACATGCATCTGTCGTTCTATCCGACGGCCCTGCCTTACCGCGCCGCCAACGCGCTCGGCGCCATGGTCGGCCTGCCCGCCTTGTTGCTGCGCCGGTTGAATTACGATCAGCACGGCCGCATTCTCGATTTCGATATCGAATACTGGCGCCACGACAGCCTGCGCATCGAAGTCGATACGCTTTAACCCCCAGCATGACGGGGCTGCACCTGCCGCCCCCTTTTCTCTCCCACGCCCAATCCTCGTTGCCGGCAAATATATTTTGCCGCTTTCATTTGTTTGTCATATTCGTCGATTAGCTTGACCGCATATCTGGTGTATACCAGTTTCGCATTAACCCGCAACAGTGAGGCTGAAGCTATGAAACTTTCTCGTCTGGTCGTGATGACTGCCATCGCACTCGGCGCCGCGCCGGCCTGGGCCGCCGACGCGGTGGTGACCGTCTACTCCGCCGATGGGCTGCACGACGGCGATCACAGCTGGTATCAAACCCAGTTCGACGCCTTCACTCAGGCAACCGGCATCAAGGTGCAGTACGTCGAAGGCGGTTCCGGCGCCATCGTCGAGCGGCTGTCGAAAGAGCGCAGCAACCCGCAGGCCGACGTGCTGGTGACGCTGCCGCCGTTCATCCAGCGCGCCGCCGCGGAAAAACTGCTGCAGGATTTCACCCCGCAGGATGCGGCGCAGATCGCCGACGCCCAGCCGCAGTTCGTGCCGTTGGTGAACAACTACCTGAGCTTCATCTATAACGCCAAGCTGTTGCCGCAGGCGCCCGCCAGCTATCAACAGCTGCTGGACGCGCAGTTCCGCAACAAGCTGCAGTACTCCACGCCGGGCCAGGCGGGTGACGGCACCGCGGTGATGCTGCAGGCGTTTCACAGCTTCGGCAGCAAAGACGCCGGTTTCGACTACCTCGGCAAGCTGCAAAGCAACAACGTCGGCCCTTCCGCTTCCACCGGCAAGCTGACCGCGCTGGTCAATAAAGGCGAGCTGCTGGTGGCCAACGGCGATCTGCAGATGAACCTGGCGCAGATGCGCAGCAACCCGAACGTGAAGGTGTTCTGGCCGGCCGGGCCGGACGGCAAGCGCAGCACGCTGGTGCTGCCTTACTATGTCGGCCTGGTGCAAGGCGCGCCGCAAAGCGCCAACGGCAAAAAGCTGATCGACTTCCTGTTGAGCAAAGAAGCGCAGAGCAGCGTCAGCGCCATTTCCTACGGCATGCCGGTGCGTAAGGACGTCACCCCGACCGACGATAACTTCAAGCAGTCGCAGGCGGCGCTGAAAGGCGTGGACATCTGGGCGCCGGATTGGAATCAGGTGGTGAGCAGCCTGTCCGCCGATATCTCCCGCTGGCACAAGGTGACCGAATGACGCTGACGATGCCTTCTACCCTCTCTTCCCGCGCCGAGGCGCGGGATAGCAGCCAGGACATCGCCGGGCCGTCGGGCATTCAGCTCGACCGCGTCAGCGTGTCGTACCGCGGCACCGAGGTGCTGAAACCCCTGACGCTCACCATCGCCCCCGGCGAAGTGTTGGCGCTGATCGGCCCCTCCGGTTCGGGCAAAACCACCGTGCTGCGGGCGATCGCCGGCTTCGTGCAGCCCTCCGCCGGGCGTATTGCCATCGGTGACGTCGATGTCACCGACGTGCCGCCTTATGAGCGCGGTCTGGGCATGGTGGTACAGAACTACGCGCTGTTTCCGCATATGCGCGTCGAAGACAATGTGGCGTTCGGCCTGCGCGCGCAGGGCAAGCCGCGCGGCCTCACCGCCGAACGCGTCGACGAGGCGTTGGCCATCGTCGGCATGTCCGCCTACGCCAAGCGCTATCCCAGCCAGCTCTCCGGTGGCCAACAGCAGCGCGTGGCGATCGCCCGCGCCATCGCGGTGCGCCCCAAAGTCTTGCTGCTGGATGAACCGCTGTCGGCGCTGGACGCGCAAATTCGCCACAGCATGGTGGAGGAGATCGCCCGCCTGCACCGCGAGCTGCCTGACCTGACCATCCTGTACGTCACCCACGATCAGGGCGAAGCGCTGACGCTGGAGGACAAGATTGGCATCATGCGCGACGGCCACCTGATCGCCCACGGCGAGACCCGCGCGCTGTACCATCATCCCACGAACCGCTTCGCCGCCGAGTTCCTCGGCCGCGCCAACCTGCTGCCGGCCACCGCGCTGGAGACCACTACCGGGCAAGGCATGACCACCGTCAGCTGCGCCGGCAAAGTGATCGGCTGCTTTACCTATGGCGCACAACGCGGTTTCGACAAACTGCTGTGTATTCGGCCGCAGCATATCGCGCTCGATGCCGACGCCCAGCGCAGCAACTGCCTCATCGGCACACTGCGCGATATTCACTGGCAGGGGGAATTGACGCACCTGCAGTTCGACGCGCAAGGCCATCCGCTGCGCGTGGTCACCACCCATCGCAACCGGATGCCGCAAATTGGCGAGCGTGTGCCGCTCTATTTCGCCCCCGATGACGCGGTACTGATCGAGGACTGACATGACTGACTCTACGCTTATTCGCCCAGCTCAGCGGCTGCGCTTGCCGCGCCGCCTGTGGGTCCTGCTGCCGCTGCTGGTGCTGGCGACGCTGTTTTTCTATCCGCTGGCGCTGATCGTCAAACAGGTGTTTACCGACGATCAGGGGCTGTTCAGCGCCGCCGCGCTGCAACAGGTGTTCGAATCCCGACGCTTTGTCGGCGCCCTGCTCAACACGCTGCAGATTGCGCTGCTGGCGACGCTGGGCTGCCTAGTGCTCGGCACCCTGCTGTCCCTGCTGCTGGTGTTCACGCCGTTCCCCGGCAGCCGCCTGATCGCCCAGGTGATCGATACCTTTATCGCCATGCCGACCTTCCTGATCACGCTGGCCTTCACCTTTATCTACGGCTCCGCCGGCCTGCTGAACGGTACGCTGATGGCGGCCTTCGGTTTTACTCTGCCGCCGGTGGACTTTCTTTACTCCATCTGGGGCGTGATCCTGGCGGAAATCACCGTGTTTACGCCGCTGGTGATGCGCCCGCTGATGGCGGCGCTGTCGCAGATCGATCGCAGCCAGCTCGAAGCCGCCAGCATCCTCGGCGCCCGGCCGGGGCGCGTGGTGCGCCAGGTGATTTTGCCCGCCGCGCTGCCGGCCTTGCTGGCCGGCGGCAGCCTGTGTTTGCTGTTGACCACCAATGAATTCGGCATCGTGCTGTTTATCGGCGCCAAGGGGGTCGCCACGCTGCCGATGATGGTCTACGCCAAAGCGATTCTGGAATCGGATTACGCCGTCGCCTGCACGATCGCCGTCGTGAATATCGCGCTGTCGCTCGGGCTGTTCTCCCTTTACCGCTACGCCGCGGCGCGCGCCGGGCAGAGGAACTGACGATGTTGATTTGGTCTCGCACCGGCCGCACCCTGACCTGCACGCTGGCGGTCACGCTGTTCGCCCTGTTCTTCTGCCTGCCGTTGGCGGTGATCCTGATGTCCAGCCTGAGCGAACAGTGGAACGGCGTGCTGCCGAGCGGCTTCACCCTCAGCCATTTCCGTCAGGCCTTCAGCGGCGCCTCCTGGGACGCGCTGGTCGCCAGCCTGGCTATCGGTTTCAGCGCCAGCCTGTTCGCGTTATTGTGCGGTACCTGGGCGGCGCTGGCGCTGCGCCACTATCAGGGGCGCGGCCAACGGCTACTGAGCACGCTGTTTTTCATTCCCAGCGCGGTGCCTTCGGTCTCTATCGGTCTGGGGATGCTGGTGGCGTTCAGCCAGGGGACGCTGCAGATGAACGGCACCTTCCTGATCGTGCCCGTCGCCCACTTCGTGCTGATTTCTGCCTTCACCTTCGGCAACGTGATGGCCGGGCTGACCCGGCTGCCTGGCGATTACGAAAACGTCGCCGCCAGCCTGGGCGCTTCGCCGTTGTTTCGCCTGCGTCACGTCACCCTGCCGATGATCGCTCCCTATATGATCTCCGCCTTCGCTCTCAGCCTGTCGCTGTCAATGGGTGAACTGGGTGCGACCATGATGATCTACCCACCGAGCTGGGCGACGCTGCCGGTCACTATCTTCAGCCTGACCGATCGCGGCAGCATCGCCAACGGCGCGACGCTGACCATGATCCTGGTGGCGGCCACGTTGCTGCTGATGTTAGTGCTGGAGCGGATTGCGCAGCGGCTGACGCCGGGCGCAAAATAGCAAAAAGGCGCTGCCATGGCAGCGCCTTGTTCATCGAAGCGAAGGGTCAGAACGGGTAGTCGTGATAGCCCTGCTGTTCACTGATGCGCCGGGCGGCGACGTGCAGCAGCGCCACATACTCCTCCCGCGCCGCTTCGGAAAAGCGCAGCGTCGGGAAAGAAATGCTCAGCCCGGCGATCGCCACCCCGAACCGATCGAACACCGGCGCCGCGATGCAGCGGATCCCCGCTTCCTGTTCCTCGGCATCTTCGCCGTATCCCTGCTCACGCACCCGCTCCAGCACCGGCAGCAGTTCGGCGGCGCTGGTCAGGGTATGCTCGGTGCTGCGGGTAAATTCAATCTGCGACAGGATCTGCGCCACCTCATCCCGATCGCGCCAGGCCAGCAGCACTTTACCGATGGCGGTGCTGTGCAGCGGATTACGGCGACCGATACGCGAATACATGCGCAGGTTGTACATCGCGTCGATCTTGTGGATATAGACGATACCGTCCTCGTCCAAGGCGCCGAGGTGGATGGTTTCGCGGGTGCGGTTCGACAGCTCGCGCATCTGCACGTCAGCGCTGCGGATCAGATCGACGTTCTGCAGCGATTTGGCGCCCAGCTCGAACAGCTTGAGCGTCAGCGCGTATTTTTCCGTCTCGCCTTCCTGCGAGACGTAGCCCAGCGCTTTCATGGTCTGCAAAAAGCGGTAAACGGTGCTTTTGGACATCATCACCCGCTGGGACAGTTCGGTAATGCCAATTTCGCGCTCATCGCCGAGCGCCTGCAAAATGCCGAACACTTTCATCACGGATGAGACGGCATCCGGTTGCTTGTCTGAATCTGCGTTAGCCATGGTGAATACCCTACTTAACGGTTTTGTTTCAGGAAATTTAAACAAGAGTTTCAGTATAATCGGAACAGATCGCGGCGCGCAACGCGGCCGAACGCTAAGCGATTGAAGCCAAATGGATAACCACAGCTCCGCTCACCGCCGTTTACAATTAAGCGGACAAGAGGCATGCAATCACGGGCAAATATGATTAGCATGATAATACTCCCCTGAATAAATACCGCTGAGATCCACATGCGTCCTTGTTCCGACGGCCTCCCCGTCCCGCAACGCTATGGGGCGATCCTCGCCATCGCCCTTGGCATTACCGTATCCGTGCTCGATGGCGCGATAGCCAACGTGGCGCTGCCCACCATCGCGCGCGATCTCAACGCCAGCCCGGCCAGCTCCATTTGGGTGGTTAACGCCTATCAGTTGGCGATCACCGTGTCTCTGCTGTCGCTGGCGTCGCTCGGCGATCTGATCGGCTATCGCCGCATCTATCAGGCCGGGCTGCTGGTGTTCAGCATCACCTCGCTGTTCTGCGCCCTGTCCGACTCGCTGCTCACGCTGACCATCGCCCGCGTGCTGCAAGGCTTTGGCGCCGCCGCCATCATGAGCGTCAACACCGCGCTGATCCGCATCATCTACCCGCAGCGTTTTCTCGGCCGCGGCATGGGCATCAACTCGCTGATCGTCGCTTGCTCCTCAGCGGCCGGGCCAACGGTGGCGGCGGCGATCCTGTCGGTCGCATCCTGGCAATGGCTGTTCGCCATCAACCTGCCGATCGGTATCGTCGCACTGCTGCTGGGGATGAAATTCCTGCCGGCCAACGGCCAAAAAAGCGATAACCGCCGTTTCGATCCCACCAGCGCCGTGTTGAACGCGTTGACTTTCGGCCTGCTGATCACCGCCATCAGCGGCTTCGCTCAGGGCCAGAGCCTGACGCTGATCTTCAGCGAGATCGCCGCGCTGCTGGCGATTGGCGCGGTGTTCGTGCGCCGCCAGCTGCGTCAGGAATTTCCGCTGCTGCCGGTCGACCTGCTGCGTATCCCCATTTTCGCCCTGTCGATGGGCACCTCAATCTGCTCGTTCGCCGCGCAAATGCTGGCGATGGTGTCGCTACCGTTTTTCCTGCAAAGCGCATTGGGCCGCGACGAAGTGGCGACCGGGCTGCTGTTGACGCCGTGGCCGCTGGCGATCGTGGTGATGGCGCCGATCGCCGGCCGGCTGGTGGAACGCGTGCACGCCGGCCTGCTGGGCTGCATTGGGCTGGCGGTGTTCGCGCTCGGGCTGTTCTCGCTGGCGCTGCTGCCTGCGGATCCGTCAAATGGGGACATCATCTGGCGCATGGTGCTGTGCGGCGCCGGTTTCGGCCTGTTCCAGTCGCCCAACAATCACACCATCATCTCCGCCGCGCCACGCAACCGCAGCGGCGGCGCCAGCGGCATGCTGGGTACCGCTCGCCTGTTGGGGCAAACCTCGGGGGCCGCGCTGGTGGCGCTGATGTTCAACCTGTTCCCCACCTCCGGCACCCACGCTTCGCTGATCCTGGCCGGCGTGTTCGCCACCCTGGCGGCGGCGGTCAGCAGCCTGCGCATCACCCAATCGACGTCGCAAACGGCGCAGCCGAGCCGCGAGGTGAAATAGCGGCCATAGAAACAGCCGAAACCCCATCGATTCTAAAGCCGGCGGTTCCAGCAATGCGGCCGGCCTGAATAACGCTGCGCCAGGTGTGATACGCTTGGCGTCAGTCGCCGCTCCTCAAAGGGCTGCGGCCTTGTTGCAAACACGCTAAATAGGCATCGTCATCCGGATACCAGCCAACAATGTGTTGGCCGTCGTTATCCTCCCCCTCAAAGGCCTTCAGCAGGTATGAAGCGAACATGCGCGTGATCGGTTCAGCGGACTGCGCGCTGTCGATTCGACAGTCGCAGCGCGTCTCTCCGTCAACCTGAACGAAGTTCTGCAATGAGGCGAGACATCGCGCGTCGAGATCGCCATGTACATGGATAAATTCCCCCGTTTCTACCAGGGTGAGCACGGCCAGACTTCCCCCCACCACAAACGCGCCGTCGTTTCCAGAGCTGCAATAGGCATGGCGTATGCGGGCATCGTCACGCACGAGCAGCTCGCCCAAACAAATCAGCGTATCCGACTGCAGCCGCCCCAGCACAATGATGCCGCCATCCTCTCGCTGGGGTGACACCGCCATGCACCCCTCTACGATCAAATTTCCCTCTACGACCAGATAATCGTAATCGTGCCTATCGTCCTCGTCTGGGAAAAACGATGGGAGGTGCAGGTCGCCTGAATGCCAGCGTATAGCTGGCTGTTCAGAATCGTAACCACTCCGGTTTAACAACTCCGCAGACGCATCGGCGACGCCGCCCGCCAATATGGTAAGGCGCGCCAGCGCCTCATCACAGCCGAGCAAGGGAAGAGCGTTGATTTTCATAGGGCCTCAGGGACAGACGTTATGGTGCCAAAGCATATAGCATGAGCTTCCCAAACCAAGCAAGCGAAGGCGTCAGGCATGGTCGCCTGCAGCGGCTAGCGTACCGAGAGAGGCGGAAAGGCCGTATTCAAATCGCGAAATCTAACGATTGAATCAGCAACCTCCTCCTGAACAAGCGATTTCGTCATGCCGTAAAAAAACCCCGGCGAGCCGGGGTTTTTCATTTCATTCAGCCGATTACTTCAGGTACTGGCCGGAACGCAGCGCTTCGATACGCTTGTCGAGCGGCGGGTGCGACATGAACAGCTCGCTGAACGACTTGGATTTACCGTTGATGCAGAACGCCATCATGCTGCCCGCTTCCTGCGGTTCATAGCTGGTTTTCAGACGCTGCAAGGCGGCGATCATCTTCTCGCGGCCCACCAGCTTGGCGGAGCCGGCGTCGGCGTAGAACTCACGGTGACGCGAGAACCACATGGTGATGATGCTTGCCAGGATGCCGAACACCAGTTCCAGCACCATCGACACCGCGAAATAAATCATCGGGTTGCCGTTGCCTTCCCCTTCGCCATCACGGTTGCCCAGGAAGCCGGCGGCCACCTGCGCGATCAGGCGCGAAATGAAGATGACAAAGGTGTTCACGATGCCCTGAATCAGAGTCATGGTCACCATATCGCCGTTGGCGACGTGGCTGATTTCGTGCGCGATGACCGCTTCCGCTTCGTCGCGGCTCATGCTCTGCAGCAGGCCGGTGCTGACGGCGACCAGCGAGGCGTCGCGGCGTGCGCCGGTGGCGAAGGCGTTGATGTCCGGCGCGTGGTAGATAGCGACCTGCGGCATGGCGATGCCCGCCTGCTGCGACTGACGGCGCACCGTTTCCAGCAGCCAGTTTTCGGTTTCGTTACGCGGCTGTTCAATCACTTCCCCGCCGACGGAGCGCAGCGCCATCCACTTGGACATCAGCAACGACACGAAAGCGCCGCCGAAGCCGAACAGACCGGCCATGATCATCAGGCCCTGAACGCTACTGGATTGGATTCCTGTCAGGCTGAGCACCAGCCCGAAAACCAACATCACCGCCAGGTTGGTGAGCAGGAACAGAGCTATACGCATCATAAAATGTTTACTTCCTCATAAATGTTAACAAAACGCTGTCTAAGATACCCTAGATCGTATGGGCATTCGTCACAGTTTCAAGAGTCACGCGTCATTAACCTACTAAAAATACGAAACTTTACAAAAACGACGCGCGACCGGGATTTGGCAAATTGTAAACGATTGTTGCGCAAGGCGGAGGGGTTTTTTACCCTAAATTTGTCAGGCGCTGCATAAGCCCACATCCCTTCACCCAGCAGAGAAGCCGGCCTTCGCATCGCCATAAAAAAACGCACCCTCGGGTGCGTTTTTCATTCTGCCGGACGCGGCCTTATTTGGCCGGCGTTGGCTGCTGAGCGGGCTGATCTTTTTCCAGATGAGCCAGGTCCAGCGCGATATGCACGGTTTCATCCAGGTACGGATCCGGCTCCTGGTAATCCTTCGGCAGATCGTCGAGCGATTTCAGCGGCTTCTTGCCCGCGCGTTCCAGGCGCTCGTTGATGCGTTTCAGACGGGTCGCATCATCATCGTGGTTCTCTTTCTCACGCACTGCCAGATTGAGGGACACGATGTTGCGTTTATCCTTCAGCGCCTTGTAATGCGCGATATCCTGCGCGATGTACTGGAACTCCGGATTCTGCGCGATGCGTTGCTGGTGATCTTTTAGCAGCTCCGGCTCGAACGGCGCCATATCGCCGGTCTTGCTGTAGGTCGCCGCATTGATGCTGTCCCACGGCATGGCGTTGTCTTCAAACGCTTCGCCGGTTTCCGCCGGATCGACGCCGGTCGGCATCAGAATGTCCGGGGTCACCCCTTTGCGCTGAGTGCTGCCGCCGTTGACGCGGTAGAACTTCTGAATGGTGTACTGCACCGACCCCAGCGCCGGCCACTCAGGGCGCAGCATCTGGTCGTAGATGCGGTTCAGCGAACGGTACTGCTGCACGGTGCCTTTACCGAAGGTCGGTTCGCCGACGATCAGCGCGCGACCGTAATCCTGCATCGCCGCCGCGAAGATCTCGGAGGCGGAGGCGCTGAAGCGATCGACCAGCACCACCAGCGGGCCTTTGTAGTAGGTCACGCCATCGGTGTCGGCGTCTTCACGTACTTTGCCGTTGTTGTCGCGCACCTGCACCACCGGGCCGCTCGGAATGAACAGGCCGGACAGCGACACCGCTTCGGTCAGCGCGCCGCCGCCGTTGGTGCGCAGATCGATGATCACGCTCTTGACGTTCTGCTTCGCCATCTTCTGCAGCTGCACTTTCACGTCATCGGTCAGACCGACGTAGAAGCCGGGGATATCGAACACCGCCACCTTCTCTTTGCCGACGGTCTTGATGGTCATTTTCACCGCGCGGTCTTCCAGGCGGATGCGCTCGCGAGTCAGGGTGACCACACGGGTTTTGGTACCCTTGCCGGCCGGCAGGATCTCCAGGCGCACCTTGCTGCCTTTCGGCCCTTTGATCAACGACACCACGTCGTCCAGGCGCCAGCCGATCACGTCCACCATCGGTTTGCCGGCCTGACCGACGCCGACGATGCGATCGCCCACGGTGATCGCCTTGCTCTTCGCCGCCGGGCCGCCCGGCACCATCGAGTTGATCAGGGTGTAGTCGTCATCCATCTGCAGCACTGCGCCGATGCCTTCCAGCGACAGGCTCATCTCGGTGTTGAACTGCTCGGTGTTGCGCGGAGACAGGTAGTTGGTATGCGGGTCGATTTCATGCGCAAAGGCATTCATCGCCAGCTGGAAGACGTCTTCGCTGTTGCTTTGCGTCAGACGCTTGATGGCGAACTGATAGCGCTTGGTCAGCGTGTCGCGGATTTCTTTGTCGGTCTTGCCGGTCAGCTTGAGGTTCAGCTCGTCATAGGTGACTTTCGCATCCCACAGGCTATCCAGCTCGGCCTTGTCTTTCGGCCACGGCGCTTTGCTGCGGTCGAGATCGATAGTGCCGTTGCCGGTGAAGTTCATCGGCTTGTCCAGCAACGACAACGCATAGGTGTAACGCTCAAAGCGGCGTTTCTGCGCCAGATTGAACAGCGCGTAGAAGGTGTCCAGCTTGCCGGTTTTCAGCTCTTCGCCAACCTGATTGCGTTTGCCGGCGAACTGCGCCACGTCGGAGGCCAGCAACACGTTATGGTTGTAGTCCAGCATGTTCAGGTAGCGATCGAAGATCTTGCCTGAGAACTCCGCGTCGAGGGCGAACTGGCGGTAATGAGAGCGAGTGAAGCGCGAGGTGACGCGCTCACTCACCGTAGCGTGCTGGGGTTCCTGTTGCAGTTGGGGCAGTTGACCGATGCGAATGTTGGCTGTTTCCGCGCCGTAACTGACACCCGCCCACAGCAGCCCTGCAATCGCTGTTAATCTGACGAATTTGTTCATGCCTGGGTTGGCCTCCGTATCAGAACTGCAAGTGTTCTGCGCGCACAATCATCGCCAGACCGGAAGAGAGCTGCACACGTACGCCATCTTTAGCGATTTCGAGTACGGTAGCATCCATCGCGCTCTTGCCTGCTCTGACTTTGATTTCCTGGCCAATTTGCAGTTTAGAGATATCCGTGACTGGCGCATAACGCGGCTGGCTTCCCTCTTTTGCTTCACGAGGTTGGCGAGCGGGCTGTGGGCGAGTTTGTGGGCGCGGCTTGCGGTTTTCCGGCGCGGCTCCGCCTTCGCGGCGTGCAGCAGGCTTTTTACCGGCTGGGCGCGGACGGCGCGGAGCGGCATCGGCGGATTCGCCGGCGGCTTCACGTTTTTTGGCGTTTTGTTCGGCACGCTGTGCCTGAACGCGCGCTTTGGCTTCTTCAAGCTGCTGGCGAGCATGATCGACATGCTGCTGCTCCAGTTCACCGCACGGATTGCCGTCCAGATCGACGCGCTGCGCGCCAACCTTGACGCCGTACAGGTAACGCCAGCTTGAGGTGTACAGGCGCAGGGCAGAACGCAATTGCGTTTTGCTGAGATTCTCTTCCCCCTGCACGCGCTCTACCAAATCCTGAAAAATACCGATTTTCAGCGGACGAGCTTCGCCTTCGGCGCTAAAGCAGAGCGGAAAACGCTCGGCAAGAAAAGCAATGACTTCTTTACTAGAGTTCAACTTAGGTTGATTTTCCATGAAATTTCCTGATTACAACGGTATTGCCAACAAGCCACAGGCATGAACAGGCGTCATTATAATGACGCCATCGGTAATTGCCACGTTAACCGTCGATCAACTTGCCGCCACAGTCACATATTTCGCACTGTCGCACTGTTCCAGTTGCTCACAAAGCCCCGCCACCACTGCTTTCAGGCCCGCTTCGTCCTGTTCGTCGAAGCGTTGATAAACCGTGCTGTCGATATCCAAAACGCCGATCGCTCGGCCGCCAACCGCCAGCGGCAGCACGATTTCCGCGTTGCTGGCCGCATCGCAGGCGATGTGACCCGGGAACGCATGCACGTCGCCGACGCGCTGCACGCGATTTTCCGCCACCGCCGTGCCGCACACGCCCTTGCCCACCGGGATGCGCACGCAGGCGATCTTGCCCTGGAACGGCCCCAGCACCAGCTGGTCGCCCTCCATCAGATAGAAACCGACCCAGTTGACGTCATCCAGACGCTCGTTGATCAACGCGCTGGCGTTGGACAGCGCCGCGATAAAGTTGGTCTCCCCGCCGAGCAACGCGCTCAGGTCACGTTTTAATTCCGCGTAGAATTGTTCTTTTGTCATGTGATAACCATTGAAACAGTGAAGATGGCCAGAAGCCCAAAGCTTAGGCCCTATAAAATAAGCATTAAATGCGTATAGCCACAAGGTTAATCATCTGTTGCTTCACAAAACCCTGTCGCTCGGGGTATGTTTGCCGCTCAGAATCCCGGTTTACCTCGTTTTACCGTCCGGCGCCCGATCGCCAGTGACGCGGCCGGTTTATTTTTCAGCTACGCTGACAGTTCCGGCGGGCTCAAGGGCAGCGACTTGTCAAAGATGAAAATACACGCGATCACCGCCCCCCTTTCCAAAGCGCGCCACCAGCGCTGCTGCGAATGCGACCTGCTGTTCGTGCTGCCGCCGCTCAGCGGCAACCAGGCTGCCTATTGCCCGCGTTGCAACGCCAAGGTGGTGAACGGCCGCGACTGGTCGATGACGCGCCTGACCGCCATGGCGATCGCCATGCTGCTGCTGATGCCGTTCGCTTTCACCGAACCGCTGATCAGCATCCGCCTGCTCGGCACGCGCATCGACGCCAGTTTGCTGGAAGGCATCTGGCAGATGAGCCGTCAGGGCGACCCGCTCACCGCCAGCATGGTGGCGTTCTGCACCCTCGGCGCCCCGCTGACGCTGGCGCTGTCGCTGCTCTACCTGCGCTTCGGCCACGCGCTCGGCATGAACCTGCGCCCGGTGCTGCTGATGCTGGAACGGCTGAAAGAGTGGGTGATGCTGGACATCTATCTGATCGGCATGGCGGTGGCGGCGATCAAGGTGCAGGATTACGCCGATATCCAGGCAGGCAGCGCGCTGATCGCCTACCTGTCGCTCACCCTGCTCAGCATCCTGACGCTGATCCATGTCAATCTGGAGCAGCTGTGGGAGCGTTACTATCCACAGGAGCAGCCGGAAGGCCCGCCGGCGGCGTTGCATATTTGCCTGTCCTGTCACTATACCGGCTATCCCGACGCGCGCGGCCGCTGCCCGCGCTGCCACGTGCCGATGTGCCACCGCCAGCCTTACAGCCTGCAGAAAACCTGGGCGGCACTGATCGCGGCGATGATCCTGCTGATACCGGCCAACCTGCTGCCGATTTCCATCATTTACGCCAACGGCGTGCGCCTCGAAGACACCATCTTCTCCGGCGTGGTCTCGCTGGCCACCTCCGGCAACGTGCCGATCGCCGCCATCGTGTTCATCGCCAGCGTGCTGGTGCCCTTTACCAAGGTGATCGTGCTGATCACGCTGCTGTTCAGCATTCACTTTAAAACCTCGCACAGCCTGAAGACGCGCATTCGTCTGCTGCGCCTGGTCACCTGGATCGGCCGCTGGTCGATGCTGGATCTGTTCGTTATCGCCTTGATGATGTCGCTGGTAAACCGCGACCAGCTGTTATCTTTTACTATGGGACCGGCCGCGTTTTACTTTGGCTCGGCGGTCATTTTGACTATTCTTGCCGTTGAGTGGCTGGATAGCCGATTGATTTGGGATGCACATGCAACAGGAAACGCCGACTACACCGACTGAAGCGCGGGTCAAGAACAAGCGCCGCATTTCACCGTTCTGGTTACTGCCGTTCATCGCCCTGCTGATCGCCGGGTGGCTGGTCTATAACAATTTCCAGGAGCGCGGCACCACCGTCACCATTGATTTCCAATCGGCGGCGGGTATCGTCGCCGGCCGCACGCCGGTGCGCTACCAGGGCGTTGAGGTCGGCACGGTGCAGAAGATCAGCCTGAGCAAAGATCTGCGCAGCATCGTGGTGGAAGCCAGCATCAAAAGCGATCTGGAAGACTCGCTGCGCGAAGGCACCCAGTTCTGGCTGGTGACGCCCAAGGCCTCGCTGGCCGGGGTCTCCGGGCTCGATGCGCTGGTCGGCGGCAACTATATCGGCATGATGCCCGGCAGCGGCAAAGCGCAAACCCACTTCACCGCGCTTGATACCCAGCCGAAATACCGCCTGAACACTGGCGAACTGATGATTCACCTGCACGCTGACGACCTGGGCTCGCTCAACAGCGGCTCACTGGTCTACTACCGTAAAATCCCGGTCGGCAAGGTGTACGACTACACCATCAGCGAAGGCAACAAGGGCGTGACCATCGACGTGCTGATCGATCGCCGCTTCGCCAACCTGGTGAAGAGCAACAGCCGCTTCTGGAACGTCTCCGGCTTCAAGGGCGACTTCAGCCTGTCCGGCGCGACGGTTCAGATGGAGAGCCTGGCGGCGCTGGTCAACGGCGCCATCGCCTTCGATTCGCCGGCCGATGGCCAGCAGGCCAAGGGCGATCAGAGCTATGCTCTGTACCCCGATCTGGCCCACAGCCAGCGCGGCGTCAATATCCTGCTGGATCTGCCGAGCGGCAACAGCCTGAGTGAAAACCGCACGCCGCTGATGTACCAGGGGCTGCAGGTCGGCACCCTGACCAAGCTGACGTTGCAGCAGGACAGCAAAGTGGTCGGTGAACTGACCATCGATCCTTCGGTGGTCGATCTGATGCGCAGCGGCACCCGTATCGTGATGCGCAGCCCGCGCATCAGCCTCAACGACGCCAAACTCAGCCAACTGCTGACCGGCACCACGCTGGAGTTGATTCCGGGCGAAGGCGAGCCGCAGCAGCGCTTCAACGTGCTGGACAGCAGTGAAACGCTGTTACAACAGCCGGGCGTGCTGACCGTCACGCTGAATGCGCCGCAAAGCTACGGCATCGACGTCGGGCAACCGCTGGTGGTGCACGGCGTGAAAGTCGGCCAGATCCTGAGCCGCACCCTGACCGCCGGCGGCGTAGTGTTCACCGCCGCCATCGACGCCCAATATCGCGGCCTGCTGCACAAAGACAGCAAATTCGTGGTCAACAGCCGCCTCGACGTCAAGCTGGGCATCGACGGCATGGAAGTGCTCGGCGCCAGCGCCCAGGAGTGGGTCGACGGCGGTGTGCGCATTATTCCCGGCAGCAAGGGGGAGCCGGGCGGCCAATACCCGCTGTACGCCAACAGCGAAAAAGCCGAGGAAGGCATCGTCGGCAATGCCCCGGCCACCACCCTGACCCTCAGCGCCACCAGCCTGCCGGACGTGCAGGCCGGCTCGGTGGTGCTGTACCGCAAATTCCAGGTGGGCGAGATCGTCAATGTCCGGCCGAAAGCCAACGAGTTTGAGGTGGACGTCTACATCAGCCCGGAATACCGCAAGCTGCTGACGCGCGAAAGCATCTTCTGGGCCGAAGGCGGCGCCAAGGTGCAGCTCAACGGCAGCGGGCTGACGGTGCAGGCTTCGCCGCTTAACCGCGCGCTGAAAGGCGCCATCAGCTTCGACAACCTGCAGGGCGTGACGCTGAACAAAGGCGCCAACCGCGTGCTGTACGCCAGCGAAACCGCCGCTCGCGCGGTGGGCAGCCAAATCACGCTGAAAACCTACGACGCCAGCAAGCTGTCGGCGGGCATGCCGCTGCGCTACCTCGGCATCGACGTCGGTCAGGTGGAGTCGCTGCAGCTGGCGCCGGAACGCAACGAAGTGTTGGCCAAAGCGGTGCTGTATCCGGAATACGTGCAGACCTTCGCGCGCCTGGGCAGCCGCTTCTCGATCGTTTCGCCGGAGATCTCCGCCGCCGGTGTCAGCAACCTCGATACCCTGCTCCAGCCTTATATCAACGTGGAGCCGGGGCGCGGGCGCGAGCTGCGCACCTTCGAGTTGCAGCAGGCCAGCATCACCGACTCGCGCTATCTCGACGGCCTGAGCGTAGTGCTCGACGCCGCCGAAACCGGCTCGCTGCAGATCGGCACGCCGGTGCTGTTCCGCGGTGTGGAGGTCGGCACCATCACCGGTTTCTACCTTGGCGCCATGTCCGATCGGGTGCACGTCGCGCTGCGCATCAGCAAGAAGTATCAGCATCTGGTACGCAATAACAGCGTGTTCTGGCTGGCTTCGGGGTACAACCTGCAGTTCGGCCTGACCGGCGGCGTGATCAAGAGCGGCACCTTCCAGCAGTTCATCCGCGGCGGTATCGCCTTCGCCACGCCGCCGACCATTCCGCTGGCGCCGAAAGCGACGCCGAACAAACACTTCCTGCTGAATCCGGAAGAGCCAAAGGACTGGAAAACCTGGGGCACCGCCATTCCGCGCGATTAAATTTCGCATTTTCCTCAGGGCCCGGCATTGCCGGGCCCTGTTTTTTTCCGCTTTGTGATAAACTCTCGCCCTTGTCTTTATTGCACCCTGAGAGTTCGCCCCGTGGCCAAATCCACCGCCGTTTTTCTGCCCCCCGCTTTCCTTGACGCCACCCGCGCCATCATGCCCGCCGAGCTGGCGATGGACGATTTTATCGCCGCTTGCCAGCGCCCGCTGCGCCGCAGCCTGCGCGTCAACACGCTGAAAATCAGCGTCGCCGACTTCCTGGCGCTGGTGCAGGGTTACGACTGGCGACTGGAGCCTATTCCCTGGTGCGCGGAAGGGTTCTGGATCGAGCGCGACGATGAAGAGCTGCGATTAGGCAGCGCCGCCGAACACCTGAGCGGTCTGTTCTACATTCAGGAGGCCAGTTCGATGCTGCCGGTCAGTGCGCTGTTCGCGGGCAACGCAGCGCCGACTCGGGTGCTGGACGTGGCGGCGGCGCCGGGCTCCAAAACCACCCAGATCGCCGCGTTGATGGGCAACCAGGGCGGCATCGTCGCCAACGAATACTCCGCCAGCCGGGTGAAAGTGCTGCACGCCAATATCAGCCGCTGTGGCGTGAAGAACACCGCGCTGACCCACTTTGACGGCCGGGTGTTCGGCGCCGCGCTGCCGGAGAGCTTCGACGCCATTCTGCTCGACGCCCCCTGCTCCGGCGAAGGCGTGGTACGCAAGGATCCGGACGCCATGAACAACTGGTCGCCGGACAGCGTCGCCGAGATCGCCGCCACCCAGCGCGAGCTGATCGACAGCGCGTTTCATGCGCTGGCACCGGGCGGCGTGATGGTTTATTCCACCTGCACGCTCAATGCGCAGGAAAATCAGCAGGTGGTGCATTGGCTGCTGGATACCTATGGCGACGCGGTCAGCGTCGAGCCGCTGGCAGAGCTGTTCCCCGGCGCCGACAAGGCGTTGACCGCCGAAGGCTTTCTGCACGTCTTCCCACAGATTTACGACAGTGAAGGGTTTTTCGTCGCCCGCCTGCGCAAACAGCACGCCGTAGCGCCGTTGGCGAAGCCGACCTATAAAGTCGGGAAGTTCCCGTTCAGCCCGCTGTCGGGCAAAGAGGCGGCGCTGGTCGCCCAAGCCGCCGCCGCATCCGGCTTAACCTGGGGCGATGACAGCCGGCTGTGGGAGCGCGACAAGGAGATTTGGCTGTTTCCGGCCGAGCTGGAACCGCTGTTCGGTAAAGTGCGTTTCTCGCGTATCGGCCTCAAGCTGGCCGAACGTTTCCCGAAAGGTTTCCGCTGGCAGCACGAGGCGGCGATCGCGCTGGCCGGCACCGGCGGCAAACCGCATTTCGAGCTGGACGCCACGCTGGCACAGGAGTGGTATCACGGCCGCGATCTCTACCCGGAGCAGCCGCCGGCCGGCGATGAATGCATCGTCACCTACCAGGGCCAGCCGTTGGGCATCGCCAAGCGCATCGGCAGCCGCATCAAGAACAACCTGCCGCGCGAGCTGGTGCGCGATGGCGCGCTGGACTTCCACCTGTAAACAATATCGCGCCGGGGAATGACGCTCCCCGGCGATAAAATAACGCTAATAATATTCCCATCGCCGTTCGTTATTATTCTAATCATTTCACTTTATCGGTATACCTCGCCTACAAGCCCCGTCAGCCGTGGGGTGAGAATAAAAAGTTTCTCGCTTTCATCAAGACAATTCCCGATTCTTATTCTATTAATTAAAGTGCAGCTAAATGAATACGTTCAACCCACCTCTGGGTGGTGTCTTTGCGGGCTTTCTCTCATACGGCAAGGAATATAAGATGAAAAAAACTCTGATGGCATTGACCTCGGTAGCAACCCTGCTGTGCGCCAACGGCGCGGCTAACGCAGCAGGCACCATTCAAGGCACGTTAGGCGTGACGCTAACCATCGGCGCCGGTTGCGTCGTGGGGGGCGGCAACAGCAGCGGTTCCGTCAACGACTTCGGCTCCATCAGCTTCGGCACTTACTCTTCACTGGCCAACATTATCGACGCCAGCGCCACCGGCGCAGGGGGGGCCGGTACGCTGTCATTGACCTGCACCACCGGCACAGACTACACGGTGGCGCTGGACAACGGGCTCCACGTCACTTCAGGCACCCAACGCCGCATGGCCAGCACGGCAGGCGCATTCATCAGCTATAACCTTTACCAGGATGCCGCGCGCACCACCTCCTGGGGCAGTGGTGCCAACGCGCTGACCGGCACCGGCACCGGCGCCGCCGTTCCGCTGATCGTGTATGGCCGCGTACCGGCGGCCGGTTCCACCCCGGCGGCGGACACCTATAACGATACCGTCACGATGACGGTCACCTGGTAACGGTGCGGCGCGCGCTTTGCTGCTGCGGATTATGGGCGTGCAGCCTGTTGGCGCAGGCCGACAGCAAAACGGCGACCCTTGGCGTCAGCGCGACCTTGCTCAGCGCCTGTGAAGCCGGCAGCAGCTCAGGCGGCAACGTCAGCTTCGGCACGCTGAATTTCGGCACGCTGTATTTTCTCAGCACCGCAACCAGCGTCGCCGGGCAGCAAAACGCCGGCGCCATTCGGGTGAAATGCACCAACGGCACCAGCTACAGCGTTCTGCTTGGCGGCGGGCAAAGCGGCAATACCGCTGCCCGCTACCTGCAAAGCGCGGCCGGCCAACGGGTGAATTACAACCTGTACACCAACGCCGCCCACAGCACCATTTGGGATAATCTGACGGGCGTGTCACAAACCGCCAACGGTTCGGACAACTGGCTGCCGGTCTATGGCATGATTCCGGCGCAGTCCACGCCCCCGACAGGCAGCTACACCGATACGGTACAGGTCACGATCAATTGGTAATGACGATGCGCGCTCCAATTTGCGGTTTGCTGTTCTGCCTGCCGCTTTCCCCGGCCCAAAGCGATACCGGCGTCAACGACTTGACCAAAAGCCAGCCGTTCACCGTCAATGCAACCGTGGTAAAAGGCTGCGTATTGGGCAGCGGCGTCAGTGACGTGACCACCTTCGGCACCCTGAACTTCGGCCAACTGTCCTCGCTGAGCAACGCAGTCAGCGTCGTCTCCAGCAGCGGCGCCGGTTCGGTGCTGTTTCGCTGCAACCCGGGGCTGAGCGTTACGCTGGCCTTCGGCGTCGGCAATCATGTAACCGGATCCATCGCCGGCGGCAGAAAATTACAGAACGCCGTCACATCGGAAACGCTGCTGTATCAACTTTATCAAGACAGCAACTACGCCACCCTTTGGGGAGATGGCGCCAACGGCGGCGCGGCGCAGACCGTCGCCGCCACCGGCAGCACGCAAGAAATCAAGGTTTACGCCCGTCTGTTTTCGACCAGTACCCTGCCCACCAGTGGCGTTTACAGCGATACGGTCTTGTTGACGGTCACTTATTAAGTTTTTTGCAATAAGGATTGAGTTATGCGCATACCCTTCCGTCTGCCGTTAACGGCAGCCTTGCTCCTGGCAAGCCAGCAGCACGCCCTGGCCGCGGCTTCCATTCTTATCTGGCCAATCGATCCGGTGATTGAAGATCAACAGCAGGCTACCGCGCTGTGGCTGGAAAATCGCGACAGCAAACCGGTCTATATGCAAATTCGCGTGTTGGGTTGGCAGCAAACCGCCGGCAAAGACGATTACAGCAACCAAAGCGACGTGATCGCCAGCCCGCCGGTGGCGTCGATCGCGCCAGGCAAACGCCAGCTGATACGCCTGATCAAACAGTCGGCCCCGCCGGCGGGACAGGAGCGCGCCTACCGCATTTTGGTCGATGAAGTGCCGGTGAAAGAACAATCCTCGGATGCCGCCCCCGGCGGTGCGGAGATGGGGCTGAAATTCCAGATGCGCTACTCGGTGCCGCTGTTCGTCAGCGGCAAGGGCATTTGGACCAAGCAGGACAGCGAAAAACCGCGCGATTACGCGACCGCCAGCCAACCCCGGCTCAGCTATCGTCTACAGCAGCAAAGCAGCGAACGCTGGCTGGAGGTGCGAAATCAAGGCGCAGTGCATGCCCGTATTTCGAAAGTGACGCTGCAAGGCCGCAGCCTGAATCCCGGCCTGATGGGATATGTGCTGCCCGGTTCGCAGATGCGCTTCGCCTTGCCGCCCGCCGGCGGTTTCAGCAGCGGCAAGCTGATGGCCACGGTCAATGACAACAAACAGCCCGTAGCCATTCCGTCTCATTGAGGCCCAGGTGCAGCCGACAGGGAGGCTATCGACGCGGCGCTTGAGCCTTAAGCCGCTGGCGTTTGCCATGCTGAGCATGGCGGCCGGCGGCTGGCTGCCGTTTGCGCTCGGCGACGATCTGCCGCCGCCCCCCCGCGCCGTCAGCATGCCGGACACCACGCTGTATCTGGAGCCGGTCGTCAACGGGCGCCAAACCGGCAACGTCGTGCCCGTCAACTACCGCGGCGGCCATTACTACATGACGCCCCAGCAACTGCTCGACGCCGGGCTGCCGGTAGCGGATAAACAGGCGAAAGAAATCGCCGTCGATCGGCTGGAGAAGGTGGATGTCAGCTACAGCGGCGAGAGCCAGCAGTTGCTGATCAACGTGCCCAACGACTGGTTGCCGCAGCAAACCATCGGTGCCCATTCACCGTTGCAGCGCTTGCCGGCGCAAAGCAGCCTGGGTTTGCTGTTCAACTACGACATCTATGCCAGCCAAAGCAACGGCAATGGCCGGCCGGGCTACCTGTCGGCGTGGAGCGAGCAGCGGCTGTTCGACGGATTCGGCGTCATCGCCAACACCGGCATCTACCGCAGCGGGTTTAACGGCGGGCCAAACGACGATGGCGGCCGCTATATTCGGTACGACAGCTATTGGCGTTTCAACGATGACCAGCGGATGCTGAGTGTGATCGCCGGTGACCTTACCACCGGCTCGCTCCCCTGGAGCAGCGCCGTGCGCATCGGCGGCTTGCAATTGGCGCGCAATTTCGCGGTGCGCCCGGATCTTATCACCTACCCGCTGCCGCAGTTTTCCGGCCAGGCGGCATTGCCCAGTAGCGTCGATTTATACATCAACAGCTATAAAAACAGCACCACCAACATCAATCCCGGGCCATTCACCCTCAACAGCGTGCCCTACATTAACGGCGCGGGTCAGGCCACCGTCGTCACCACTGACGCCCTCGGCCGCCAGGTCAGCACCACGGTACCGTTCTACGTGGCCAGCAACCTGCTGCAGACTGGCATGAGCGATTTCAGCATTTCCACCGGCTTGCTGCGGCGCAACTACGGGTTGAATTCTGCCGATTACGGGCAATGGGTAGGCAGCGCCAGCTTACGTTACGGCGTCACTGATTGGTTAACCCTGGAAGGACGCGCCGAAGGCGCAGCCGAATTGGCAGTCGGCGGCGGCGGCGCCGACATTCGCGTCGGGCAATGGGGGGTTCTCAACGCGTCCTACAGCGTCAGCCAGGCGGGCGACGAGGCGTTTAACGGCGGCCGGCCGATACAATCCCCCACTTATTACGACCCGCTGACCGGCAGACCGTTGCAACAGCCGGATCCCCAGCCCGTCTATCGCTACACCGGCAATCACGGCGATCAGAGCAGTTTTGGCTACACCTACAGCAACCAACGTTTCAGCCTCAACGCGCAACGCATTCTGCGCAGCGCCGATTTTGGCGACATTTCCGTGTATAAAAGCGACTACCGTCTGAGCCGTCGCACCGATCAGTTAACCGGCAGCGTCAGCCTGGGCCGGCTCGGCAGCCTCGGCGCCGGTTATTTTGACGTTCGCGACGCCATCGCCCAACGAACCCGCCTTGTGAACCTGTCCTACAGTGTGTCGCTTTGGCGCAACAGCAGCCTGTACGCCTCGCTGAACCGGGAAATCGGCAGCAGCGGTTACAGCGCCCAACTGCAGCTCTCCATTCCGTTCGACAGTTGGGGCACCGCCAGCCTCAGTGCCGCGCGCGACAGCAACAACCGCTGGAGCGAACGCGTCAGCTACAGCCGCGCCGCGCCGACCGATGGCGGTTTCGGCTGGAATCTGGCCTACGCCAATAACCCGAGCGGCGGCGATTACCGCCAGGCGGATCTGACCTGGCGCACCCGCAGGCTCGAAGCTCGAGCTGGCATATACGGCACCCGCGATGAGACCAACCACTGGGGAGAAATCAGCGGTTCGCTGGTGGCGATGAACGGCGGCGTGTACGCCACCAACACCATCAACGACGCCTTTGCGTTGGTGTCCACGCAAGGATACGCCGACATTCCGGTGAGCTATGAGAACCAGATGATCGGCAAGACCGATGCCCAGGGCTATTTGCTGGTGCCGACCGTCACCTCTTACTACCATGCGAAATTCCAGATTGATCCGCTCAGCCTGCCCGCCGACGTCGCGCTGCCGACGGTGGAGAAAACCGTCGCCATTCGCGATCACAGCGGTTTTCTGGTTGAGTTCCCTATTCAACCCATCTCCGCCGCCGACGTCGAACTGGTTGACGAGCAAGGCAAACCGTTGGCCAACGGCAGCCAGGTGGCGGTGGTTGGCGGCAATCAACAGAGCTATGTGGGTTGGGATGGCATGACCTATATCGACCCGGTGCAACAACACAATCGCCTGAGCGTGATCCCGGCCGACGGCGGCCCGCCGTGCCAGGCGGAATTCAGCCTGACTAAGCCTCAGGGCATCCAGCGCGTCGGCCCGGTTGTCTGCCGCTAATTCAACGACGGAGAGTCATTATGTTTCGGGGATTGAAAGCCTTATTGTTAACCCTCTTGCTGCTGATCTGTCAGCGCGCATTCGCTGACTGCGCCACCACCAACGGCACCGTCACCTTACCGGGGAGCAGCTCTTTCGTGGTCTACAACGGGCAGATTAACGCCCAGGGCACTGCCGGTCTCAACTGCACCGGCCTCGGGCTCAGTTTGCTCACGCAAAACACCGTTACGGTCAAGATCGCCTCCACCACCAACAATATGGCGGTCGCCAACACCGACGGTTCCGGCGATAAAATCGCTTACCTGATCTACCCCGACGCCAACTACCAATATCCCTACAGCATCGGCCAAACCATCGACTACAGCTCGCTGAACCTGCTGTCGCTGATCCTGATTTCCTCCAACGTCAACTTTCCGCTGTATATCAAAACCACCGCCGGCGCCAACGTGCGCGCAGGCACCTATACCGACAGCATCAACCTGATCTGGAACTACCATATCTGTGGCCTGGGTCTGATCGGGCTGTGCATCTGGTGGGACGGTGTCAACCAGGCCAGCACCGTCACTGTCACCGTGGCGATCACCAAAGACTGCCTGATCGGCACCGCCCCCAACGTCAACTTTGGCAGCATGGCGTTGGTCGGGCAGTTCAATCCTGTCAATCAGAGCATCACCCTGACCTGCACCAAAACCGAGGGATACAACACCTATTTCACCAACGGCAATAACCCCGTCACCGGGTGGCGGCGGATGAAAAGCGGCACCAGCAATTTCATGCAGTACCAGATTTACTTGCCTAATACGACGACCGTTTGGGATAGCACCAACAAACAGAGCGGCGCCGGCACCGGGCTGGCGCAAAGCATCCCGTATAAGGCGGCGGTCAATGCGGCGCAGACGGAAGTGGCGGTCGGCAGCTATCAAGACAACCTCAGTTTTGTGGTGGAGTACTAGGCGTTGTGTTTTGTCGCCGTGGAAATTGTTTCCAAAATGTAATTTTTATGTGGCATTTTTTGCTCATTTGGCTATGCTCATACCGATGACCTTACTGGTCTAACCTCCTACCACACCATTGAGCAAGGAGTTCCCATGAGCAAAACCGTCGTAAAAATTGGCAGCTTCGAGGTCGATGACGCGCATCTTCACGCCGGCGCCGATCGTGCCGGCACCCTGAGCATTCCCTGCAAGTCCGATCCGGATCTGTGCATGCAGCTGGACGGCTGGGATGAACACACCAGTATTCCGGCGATCCTCGACGGCAAGCAGTCGCTGCTGTACAAGCAGCACTACGACCGGCAGTCGGACGCCTGGGTGATGCGGCTGGCATGAAAATGCAACAGAACTGCTGACGACGCGCTGTTTTCATCGGAAACAGCGCGTTTTTTTATGCGATGGCGATACCGCGGCCGGCAAAGAAAGGGGCGAAGCGGCTGAGCGGCAACTGTACCCGTTCGCGCGTCGCCGGGCTGTCGCCCGAAGGGTTGTGGAAGGTCACGCTGTGCGCATCGGCGGCGGTGATCAGCACCAGATGCCCACCCCGCTGCGGCGGCAGGCTCTCGGGCCGGCGAATGGAGGGATGCACCGAGGCGATAAAGTAACAGTATTCGCTGAGCAGCGCCGGCACGTCAGCGGCCTCCAGCCCCACCTTCACCTCCGCTTGCAGCGCAAACTGTTCGCGCACGTACTCGACGAACGGCGCGTAAATCAGCCCTTTGATTCGCTCCCCCTCGCGCACATAGGCGCCGTAAGGCAGGCTGCGCCGCGCCAGCTCCAGCAGCGGCGGCGCTTCGCCGTCGCGGTGGCTCAGCACCATTTTCAGGCAGGCCATGCCGCACACGTGGTTGGCCCACTCGGCGTACTCCGCCCGATCGCGGGCGCCGCTGCGCGCCCAATTCTCGTCTTGCGCCAGCGTCGCGCGGCCGGCGATCAGATCGGCGGCCAGCTCCGGGCTTGCCCACTGGCATTCGTAGGGAACGGCGCGCATCCGTTTAGAACTTGTCGACGACGTTGAAATTCATCAGCACCAGCGTCATGTCCGGCGAAAACAAGTCATACTCTTCGAAGAAGCGCTGCAGCTCTTTGCGCCAATGCGCCAGCGAACGATCGCCTTCGCCTTCGGCAAAGGCGTGCGCTTCATCGACCTGATCGTAAGTTTTCATTTCCACCGCGGTCAGTTCAACCGCGCAGACCGGTTCACCTTTACCGTCCACCACCAGGAACAGATCGCCGGCCTGCGGGATCCCTTCGCCGTCCAGGTTGGAACAGGTGGCCGTTTTGGTGCCATTGAGGATCAATTGCACCACTTCATCGGCCTGCTGCTCGGTATCGCCGAACGCCCAGCGCTCAAGGTGTTCGTATTTCTGTGGAATTGCCGTCGCCATGATTATACCTTTAGGAAAAATGCATCAATGCAGACAGGATAGTACAACGTATTGCCGGCCGTCTGCATCCGTCGCAAGCGCGACTGCGCGTTTGGCCACCGCCGCCTTTACGCGTTTTTACCGTTCTTCGCTGTGCCGGCCGCGCTGCCGGGCGCATACTGTGGACATTATTCACCCAATGGCAACCGCCAGGCGGCAACATGCGGCAAAACGACATCGATGCTGACGATACCTTCGCGATTTACTCAACGGCGTTGCCCTGGTGACGCTTTTCCTCATCGCCCTCGTCGGCGGGTGGTACTTCAGTTAAGGGGGCAACGTGGCAACAAAACGCATGGGCAACAAACTCAGTAAAATGGTGGTGGTGCTGCTGCTGATCTGCCTGGCGTTGCTGCTGTTGCGTTGGGCGGCGATCGCCTTCGGTTAATCTCGCGAAACGACGCCGGCCAAGCGCCGGCGCCCTGTTCACCGCCACCGCGGCGCGGTCGGCTCCAACAACTCCCGCAAATAGGCCAAACGCGCCTCCCCCTGCGGTAACCAGCGGCGGCACAGCCAATGCTGCGTTTCACCCGTGCGGCTCAGGCGGTAGTACTCCGCCAAGGTTTCGACCCAGTTCATGATGTTTTCTCCTGCTTTTCGACACTGCAAGTATTGAGCGTAAAAACCAGAAGAAATACTGATGGCTTGTTTTTTATGCTTCCTGTTTTAGGCAGCCGGTAGCGAAGCCGCAGTTCAGCTGCTACATTGGGCAAAAATCAACCAGCCGAGGTAGGCCATGACGTTCTCGGAACAGGAGATTAAACCCGTATGGGATGAGGTCGCACGCCTGATCGGCGACGGCGTGATGCAGCTGCGCCATCGTGGCGAAGCACTGTCGGTGGAAACGCTGGAAAAACATCTGGCGCGGCAGTTGGCGGACAGCAACGATATCGAACGGCGCATCCTGCTCGGCGCCGCCATCAACATGCTGAAAGGCGGAAAATGAATCGCCAACCGAAAAGGTTGGCGATCCGACAGAAGCCCGAGGTATGCAAGCCCGGCCTTCTGCGCGCTACTATGTCACGCTAATATGACGTAATTAATAGGAATTGTCGGGTTTTTACCCCAAACGCCCTATTTTTGTTGCCTGCATTACGCCAGCGCGAAATCGCCGGCATCCAGCGGCTGCCCCACCACTTTCACCAGAAAATCGCTGCCGCCAAAGGCGCCGCCCAGATTGATCGCCACGTCGCTCACGTGATTTTGCGCGTCATAGCTCAGCATCGCTTCACCCGCCTTGCCGCTGAACTGATCGACGAAGCGAATGCCGTCGGCGCTGCCGGTGTTGAACAGCGTCAGATCAATCTTGTCTTCACCGCGCACGAAGTCGCGGATCCAATCCGGCGCCGCCGCCGTCGACTCATCCGCCGCGAAATAGACGAAGGTGTCCTTGCCGGCGCCGCCCCACAGCTGATCCGCCCCTTTACCACCGTACAGCACATCATCGCCCGCGCCGCCCTTGAGCACGTTATCGGCGGCGTTGCCCACCAGCACATCGTTGCCCGATCCGCCGATGGCGTTTTCAATCGTCACGCCCGCGGCGATAGACACGTTGCCTTTCAGGCCGCCAACGTCCGAGAACGCTTTTTCATTCAGGTTGATGCGCTGATTCTGGCTGAAGCCGGAGAAGTCGAAGGTGTCGTTACCGCCGGCATCCCAGGCGGTGAAGACAATCTTGTCCTGCGCGCCGGTGGCGGTGAGGAAGTCGCGATCGGTATTGGAATTGAAACCGTAGATCGTATCGCCGGTGCGGGTATTCATGTTGGCGCCGTAGAAGTGCTGGATCGCCGTGATGTCGTTGAGCAGCGGCCCGGAAGAGTAAGCGCCTTTAAAGTCCTGCCCGGTGTTGCTTTCGCTGAAATAGCTCATCACGCTGTGGGCGCGGCTGTCCTCGAAATAGGTCGCATCCTTGCCGTAGGTGATGCTGACGCCCGGCGCGGCGTTATAGTCGCCCGGATGCTGCAGCCCCAGCGCATGGCCGATTTCATGGGTGAAGGTCTGGCGACCGTACTCATTCTCATGGATCTGGTTGTTGACGAAGGTGTGGTTCTTGGCGTTATACCAGGTTTGCCCGGCAACCGAAGGCGAGGTGTCCGGGTTATACGCAAAGGCATAGGAGCCGCGCGAGCTGTAGTCGAACAGGCCGAATTTGATATTGGCGGCGGCGGTGTTGCTGGTTTCGGTAAAGGTGATATTGGCCACGTCGGACCATGACTGTAACGACAGTTTGGCCTGCTCGCGCTGTTCGGCGTTAAAGCTGCGGAAGCCGCTGATGCCCATGCTCGACATGTTGCTCGGCGCCTGTTCCCAGAAGCTGAAGGTCAGGGAGACCGGCGTGTCGGTCACACCCTTGTCGTGCCAACTGCGATCGCCGCGCACCAGCTCCAGGCCGGCGTTTTCGAACGTTTTCGACGGGTGAAGCACGGTAATGGTGTCGTCTTCATCGGGTTTATAAGCGCCCAGCAGGGCTAATACGCCTTCGGCCTTAACGGAAGCATTGCTTGATGACATAACCTTATCTCCATATTCGTCAATTCAATCGGGGGGATGCCCCAACTGGCGGATTGCCTGAACGGCAGCGGCCCGGTGTTGAATCAATACGGGGATATCGGTAATGCGGTGGCGCCTTCCCTCGGCACTCTGAATGAGAACGATAATCCCTTAAGAGAAAAGAATAGACACATTTTCGCCGAGTACAGAATTTTCTTAGATAAAGTACGACTATGCATTTGCGCCATACGAATGATTTTCAAGGTAATCATCAGCATTATCACGATAAGCGGAAAAAACGCATAAAAAAACCGGGGCAATCCAACCCCGGCTATCCATAAGAAATTCTGGACTCAGACTAACCAACCGAGCAGCAGCGTCGCGCCGATGACCGTGGAAGCGCCGCCGATGCGCGTGGCGATTTGGGCGAACGGCATCAGCCCCATGCGGTTCGACGCCGACAGGATCGCCACGTCACCGGTGCCGCCCAGGCCACTGTGACAACAGGTGACGATCGCCGCTTCCACCGGGAACATCTTCAGGTAAGGCGCAATCAGGAAACTGACCAGCCCCATCGACAGCACCACCGCGCCGCAGACCACCACATAACCGACCGAAAACACCGCCACCACGCTTTCCAGCGGCACGTACAGCATGCCCAGACCGATCATCAGCGGCCACACCAGCGCGGTGGAGACGAACTTGTAGAAACTGTGCGCGCCGGTTTCCATCGAAGCCGGGATCACCCGGCAGTACTTGCACAGCACCGCAAACAGGATCATCAGCACCGGGCCGGGAATATGCACGATGTGTTCGAACAGGCCGCCGACGATAAAGAAGGCGCAGATCACCAGCAGCCCGCCGCCCATCAGTTGGAAATCGACGTTGCCGCTTTGCTCCTTGATGGCGAACATCGCGTTCTCCTGCGCCGAGCGGATCAGCATGCCGTCGCCGCTCAGCGTCTTGCGCTGCATGCCGATGCGCGCCAGCACCCCGGCGGTCACGATGGCGAAGATATTGCCCAGCACCGCCGCCGGCGCCAGCTGCGCGACGTAGACGTCCGGCGTCGCTCCCAGGATCGCCGAATAGGCCAGCGACAGCGGTAAAATCCCCTCGCCGATGCCGCCGCCGATAATCGGCACGATGATGAAGAAGAAGGTGTGATAGAAGGTAAAACCGAACAGCTTGCCCACCAGCAGCCCGGTGATCACCGCCGTCACCGTACCGACCACCAAGGGCACGAACATGCGAATCATCCCCTGGATCAGGATCACCCGGTTCATGCCGAGAATGCTGCCGACCACCAGACTGGCGATGACGAAATACAACAGGTTGGCGTCTTTCATCAGCAAATGAACCGTGCCCATGACGTTGGGCTGGAAGACATTGAAATAGACCAGCACCGACGGCACCATCAAACACAGAATGGCCGGCCCGCCGATATCGCGCAGCACGGGAATGCTTTTTCCCAACTGCGCCAGCGCGAAGCCCAGCGTCATTATCACCGCCAGGCCGCCGATCATATTCTTCGGCAGGAAGTTGGCATAGGCGGAAATCGCCACGATCGCGCAAATCGTGATAAACAACGCGATCGGCACCGCACCGATATCTATTTGACGAAGTTGATTAATTAATCCTGAGGATTCGGACGATGCCGTATTTTTATCACAGGCCAGTTCTGCATTTATCTGTTTCATTATTCACCCTGCTGACAAGCGTACAGTACGGTTAGATTCACCTGGCGCAACAACCTTGCCATAGCCAAGCAAAAACAAATGATTACGAAAAATCCTATTGTGGATTTCGCTTTTTCTAATAAGAAATAAAACAGTAGACAGCCCTGACAATATGATAAAAAATAAAAATGCAAAACTAAATTACACCGGCGTAATTCAATATTGTGAGCCTCCGCCAAGGTTAGTTTTAATTAATTATCGTCAGCATTTTGTAATTAAAGTAATCGGGTTTAAATTCGCTGCTATGCTATAGGAGGGCGAAAAAGCCCCCTGTTTTATTAATAAAGAACCGGAAACGCATTAGCTGAATCCGGTCAGCTTGATCCGAACCTTAATCCTGCGCGCGGCACCGCACGGGAAAGAGGCATAATATGACTCATAAGGAAGTAGAATATGTCTTCACGCGCTGTTACCCCACAAACTCTCGCTCGCTACGGCATCCATCAGGCCGCCGATATCGTCTATAACCCCAGCTATGAATTGCTGTTCGCCGAAGAGACCCGCGCCGACCTGCCGCCGCTGGAACGCGGCACCCTCACCCAACTGGGCGCGGTCAACGTCGCGACCGGTGAATTCACCGGCCGTTCGCCGAAGGACAAATACATCGTGCGCGACGACACCACGCGCGATACCGTCTGGTGGTCGGACAACGGCACCGGCAAAAACGACAACCAGCCGCTCTCCCCGGAAGTCTGGCAGCATCTGAAAACGTTGGTGGGCAACCAGCTCTCCGGCAAACGTCTGTTCGTGGTGGACGCGTTTTGCGGCGCCAACGCCGACACGCGCCTGAAAGTGCGCTTCATCACCGAGGTGGCCTGGCAGGCGCACTTCGTGAAAAACATGTTTATTCGCCCGAGCGACGCCGAGCTGGCGGACTTTGAGCCGGACTTCGTGGTAATGAACGGCGCCAAATGCACCAACCCGGACTGGCAACAGCAAGGGCTGCATTCGGAGAACTTCGTCGCCTTCAACCTGACGGAACGCATGCAGCTGATCGGCGGCACCTGGTACGGCGGCGAGATGAAGAAAGGCCTGTTCTCGGTCATGAACTATCTGCTGCCGCTGAAGGGCATCGCCTCGATGCACTGCTCGGCCAACGTCGGCGAGCAAGGCGACGTGGCGGTGTTCTTCGGCCTGTCCGGCACCGGCAAAACCACCCTCTCCACCGATCCGAAGCGCCAGCTGATCGGCGATGACGAGCACGGCTGGGACGACGATGGCGTGTTCAACTTCGAAGGCGGCTGCTACGCCAAGACCATCAAGCTGTCGCCGCAGGCGGAGCCGGAAATCTATCAGGCAATCCGCCGCGATGCGCTGCTGGAAAACGTCACCGTGCTGGCCGACGGCAGCATCGACTTCGACGACGCCAGCAAAACCGAGAACACCCGCGTCTCCTACCCGATTTATCACATCGAGAACATCGTCAAACCGGTGTCCAAAGCCGGCCATGCGCGCAAGATCATCTTCCTGACCGCCGATGCCTTCGGCGTACTGCCGCCGGTATCGCGCCTGACGCCTGAGCAGACCCAGTACCACTTCCTGTCCGGCTTCACCGCCAAGCTGGCCGGCACCGAGCGCGGCATCACCGCGCCGACGCCGACCTTCTCCGCCTGCTTCGGCGCCGCATTCCTGACGCTGCATCCGACGCAGTACGCCGAAGTGCTGGTGAAACGCATGGAGGCCGCCGGCGCCCAGGCTTACCTGGTCAACACCGGCTGGAACGGCAGCGGCAAACGTATTTCGATCAAGGATACGCGCGGCATTATCGATGCCATTCTGAATGGCGACATTGAGCAGGCCGAGACCTTCACGCTGCCAATCTTCGGGCTAGACGTGCCGACCGCGCTGCCGGGCGTCGATCCGTCGATTCTCGATCCGCGCAAAACTTACGCCGACGAATCGCTGTGGCAGGAGAAGGCGCAGGATCTGGCGCAGCGCTTTATCGATAACTTCGCCAAATATACCGTCACCCCGGCGGGTGAAAAACTGGTGAACGCCGGGCCTAAACTGTAAAACAATCAGGGCGCCGCGGCGCCCTTCATACCTGTCTGCAAGGGCCGAACCCTCGGCCCTTGCCTCACGCCGCCGACGGCACGAAAACGCCGCGAAAGCGCATGTTGCCAGAAGCGAGCCGCTCATAAGCCTCCGTGGCTTGATCCAGCGTGAAAGTCTCGACCATCGGCTTCACTTTGCCTTTCGCCGCCAGGTTCAGCACTTCACTCAGGTATTGCTGCCCGCCATGGGTGGAGCCGATCACCCGCTGACGCATCATATGGAACGGTACACCTTCGGAAGAGATCGCGAACGGTTTGCTGAAATCCAGCCCGCACAACACGACGCGACCATCGACCCGCAAGCCACTCATCGCCTCCGGTGCGGAGTCGAAGTCATTGGTGGTCACCAGCAGGATGTCCGCGCCGCCGCTCTCCCGCAGCGCCTGGCCGGAAACGAAGATGCGATCGGCGCCCAGTTGCTTCGCCAGCGCATGTTTGTCCGGTGAATGGGTGATCGCCACCGTGTCGAAACCACAGGCTTTGGAGAGCTGCAACGCGACATGTCCCAGCCCGCCGATGCCCAACACCGCGACCGTTTCATGCGGTTGTGGCGCAGCATCACGCAGCCCGCTCCAGGTGGTATAGCCTGCGCACATCATCGGTGCGGCATCGATGTAGGACAACCCATCCGGCAATAACACCGTGCCTTCGGCGGCGATGGCGATATATTCGGCGTGACCGCCCTGGGCAGAAAAACCGGTGGTGCGCGGCGCCGGGCAGTTCATCGCCGTTTGCCCGGTCAGCGGCCGGCTCTCGCGGCAATACGGGCAACGGCCGCAGGACGATTGTACCCAGGTGGTGCCGACGCGATCGCCAATCTGCCGCGTATGCACGCCGGCGCCCACCTCAACCACTTCCCCTACCACTTCATGACCGGGCGTTTGCGGGTAAATATCGCCGCCATATCCTTGCGTCGCCCATACGTCGGTATAGCACATGCCCGAGGCGTGCACTTTGACCAGAACCTGTCCCGGCTCCGCACGGGGCATCGGCACCAGCTTAACTTCCCAGGGCCGGTTGGCGCCGGTCATAACCACCGCTTTCATCTTCTTTTCCATCATCAACGCCTCGCTGCATTGTGGCGCCCGGCGATTGCCCGGCGTCTCCTCATGAGCGTAAGGCAGGCTCTACGCCACAACAATGCAGGCAAACCTCACTGTAGAGATGAATACGGCTCACTAATAGGCGCAGCCAAAAGCAGAACGCGCACGCATCAGGACTGCGCCGCGCGCAAATACCCGATCAACGCCTTCAGCGCGCCCGAAACGTGGCGATGGCCGGAGTAGTAGAGGCACAATCCCGGATAAGCCGGACACCATGCGTCCAGCGCACGCTCCAGGCGCCCGTCGTGCAGCGCTTCAAGCGCCAAATGTTCAGGCACGAAAGCAATACCGATACCGTCAATGGCGGCGTCCACCATCAGAGGCTGATCGGTCAGCGTGAGCGAGCCGGTCACGCCGATCGACTCGCTCACGCCATCGCGTTCGAATTCCCAGCGGTAAATCGTGCCGCTGTCGAAGCGAAAGCGGATGCAGTTATGGTGCAGCAGATCCTGTGGCGTTGCCGGGCGGCCGCGGGCAGCAAAATAGCCAGGCGCGGCAATGACGACGAAACGCACAGGCGGGCTGACGCGCATCGCGATCATGTCCTGCGGCACGGCTTCCGCCAGCCGGATGCCGGCATCAAACCCCTCGGCAACGATATCGCTCAGCTTCCCGTCGCAGACGATGTCCAGATGGATATGGGGGTGTTCGCGCAGGAAACCGGCCAGCAACGGACGCAACACCAGCCTGACCGCGCCTTCGCTGGCATTGATGCGCACCGTGCCGCTGGGCGTGGCGCGCCATTCATCCACTTCGTGCAACGCTTGCGAAATGGACGACAGCGCCGGACGCAGCTGTTCCGCCAGGCGCTCACCTGCTTCGGTCGGCGCCACGCTCCGCGTGGTGCGGTTGAGCAGCCTGACGCCGAGCCGTCGCTCCAGAGCCTTTATCGAGTGGCTGACCGCCGACGGCGTCACTTCCAGTTCCACCGCCGCCGCGTGAAAGCTGCGATGGGTGGCGACGGCCAGAAAAACGGTCAAGGCGAACAGATCGCCCTGTTTGAACGGGTAAGCAGCATTCATGGGGGCATCGCAAAATAGTGACATAAATTGAACAATCAACATGCCACAGATGAATGCGGCTCACAATGCGGCGCAATCCACGTTTTCCCCGAGCAGCAAACCCGGCATGACCAGCGCCACCGCCGCCGCGATGCGCTCGTCGATCGCGCTGCCCGGCGGCAACAGCCCCAGCGTCATCTGCCGCAGCGGTTCGGCGATGGTCATCGCCAACAAGAGATCGCTGGTTTGCGCCCAGTCTCGCTCACGCAGCCACCCGCACTGCCGCTGGCGCTGCAGCCAGTCCGCCACCGTCGCCCGGCCGTGCTGAATGCCGTTGCGCTGATAGCTGTCCAGCAGCCCCTCGCGCCCCGGAAACTCGCTTTGCAGCAGCCGAAACATGCCCACCGCTTCGGCGCTCAGTACCTGCTGCGCGATGGCCTTCAGCCCTTTTTCCAACAGTGGCGCAACCGCCGCCCGCTGCCCGGCATCCTGGGCGAAGGCCGGCTGAAACGCCTCGGTCCAGCCGCTTACCGCCTGCGCTACCAGCTCATCACGGTTGGCGGCAAAGCGATACAGGGTTTTTTTAGCCACCCCGGCGCGTTTCGCCACCGCATCCACCGTTGCTGCGGCATAGCCGCCGTCGAGCAGCAGCGCCAACGTCGCCTGGGCCAGCGCCGCGCGCAGCGCCGTTTCCGGCGTGGCCGGCCGGCCGCGCGCGCGCAGCGGTTCTTCATTCGGGTTCGCCATATTTATTCCTCACAAGCGTTGACAGACTCAGCATAGCGGCATAGCCTTATTTTGGAAACGAAATTCGTTTCCAAAATTAAACAGGAACCCATTATGACACATCCTTCCCTGCTGGCGCCGTGGGGCGTCAACGATATCAACGAGTTGCTCAGGCCAGAACCGCTACGGCTGGAGATGGGGCTGAGCCGCAGCGCCGACGGCCTGCTGACCGTGGCAGTTCGTACCGATCTGCACGGCTGCAAAGGGCGCATGCTGGACTGGTGGTTCACCTTCTTCGAGACGACTCAGCACATCAACTGGTGGCACCCGCACGATCACGTCGAACACCGTGGCTGGGATCGCCACTGGAAAAAGGGGGAAAGCTACATCGGCGCCAGCATCGAAGCGGTCGAATGGCTGGCGGAGCTGCCGCCGGTCGCGGCGCGCCTCAAGTTTCACGCCGCCGAGGACTTCTTCGCGCCGCAGCCGCTGCGCCAGGCGCGCGACGCGCAGGCGCTCTCCGCCGCCGTTTGCGCTCGCATCGGCTTCGGCGACCAGGTGGCGCTGGATGACAACGGCGATCCCTGCGACGGCGAGATGCTGCACCTGGTGCGCGACACGCCCTATGGTTGCGTGCTACGCAGTCGCTTCCTGCTGGGTAAAGCCTGCGCCAACGCCCACGACGAGCTGCCAGATGACATCGGCTTTAACCTGATGCGCCACTGCTACAACGAGTTCAGCTATCTGGCGCAGTTCCTGCCGTCGCTGTACTACGCCGAAAACGGTCGCGAACCTGCGCCGTTGCTCTGGTAAGTCGCCAGCGGAGCCTGTTATTTTTTCGCGATGCCGCTATAGTGATTTTCATCGCCATTCCCGCGTCTATGACGGAGAACTCATGGAAAACCCCTGCTATAGCGGCGGCTGCCTGTGCGGGCATATTCGCTTTCAGGCACGCGGCCTGCCTGGCAATCCGCACAGCTGTTCCTGCGATTTTTGCCGCCGCCACTCCGGCGCACCGACGCTCTGCTGGGTCGAATTTCCGCGTCAGGCCGTCGAGTGGAACGGCCCGGGCGGCATACCCACACTCTACCGTTCTTCACCCTATTCCAGCCGCGCCTTTTGCCCGCGCTGCGGCAGCACGCTGGGGGCGATCGACGACGAACCGACGGTGGCGCTGGCCACCGGCAGCTTCGATCGGGCCGATCTACCGGAGCTGCGCCCGACCTCACATGCATTCGCCGATGTTTGCCCCGAATGGTGGCGTATCGACGGCAGGCGCTGAGCGCCTCACAGTTCTCGCTGAAATCAATTGATTGTTTTGTCGTATAAATTTAGAACTGACGAACAATAATTCAAAAGTATGGGAACGGGGATGAATCAACAGACTCTCGACGCGCGCCGCTCGCGTCAGGCGTTACTGGCCGGCTCGGTCGGCAACTTTATCGAATGGTACGAGTTCGGGGTGTACGGGTTCCTGGCCACCGTTATCGCCGCCAATTTTTTCACGCTGCAGGGTGAAAACGAAATCACCAGCCTGATCCTCACCTACGCCGCCTTCGCGCTGGCGTTTTTCTGTCGGCCGATCGGCGCGGTGATCTTCGGCCGCATCGGCGATCGCATCGGCCGTCGCCCGACGCTGATTGCGGTTCTGCTGTTGATGACGCTGGCCACCGCGCTGATCGGCGCTATGCCGACCTATGCCTCGATCGGCGTCGCCGCCCCGCTGCTGCTGACGCTGCTGCGCATGTTTCAGGGGCTGTTCGCCGGCGGCGAATTCGGCGGCGCCGTGTCGCTGATGACCGAGTTCGCTCCGAAGGGCAAGCGCGGGCTGTTCGGCGCCTGGCAATCGCTGACCGTCGCGCTCGGCCTGCTGGCCGGGGCTGGACTGGTGGCGCTGCTGGCCGCGCTGCTGAGCGCGCAGCAACTGCATGACTGGGGCTGGCGCATTCCCTTCCTGCTGGCGCTGCCGATGGGCGCCGTGGCGCTGTGGTTGCGGCTCAAGCTCGAGGAAACGCCCACGTTTACCCAGGCGCAGCGCGTCGCGGAGCACAGCGCCATACCGCAGGAGGCGAGATTGAGCGGCGTGGCGAAAACCATTCTGATCGGCATCGGCCGCATGATGGGCTGGTCGGCCGCCGGCTATACCTTCCTGGTGGTGATGCCTTCCTATTTGCAAACCTCATTGCACGCCACCTTCCAGCAGGCGCTGGTGGCGACGGTGTTGGCCAACGTCGGCTTCGCCCTGACCATTCTGCCGGCGGGCATCATCAGCGACAAACTGGGGCGTAAAACGGTGATGCTGACGGCGGTGGCGGCGGTGATCCTGTTCACCTTCCCACTGCTGCACCTGTTGCAGGATGCGCAGAGTTCACTGTGGGCCAAAGGGCTGGCGGTCATGATCGCCGGTGCCGTGGTCGGCCTGCTGGCCGGTCCCGGCCCGGCGATGCTGGCGGAGATGTTCCCGACCCGGGTGCGCTATACCGGCTTGGGGCTGGCTTATTCGCTGTCCAATGCGGTATTTTCCGGCTCGGCCGGGCTGATTATCACCGGCCTCATCAAACAGACCGGTAATATCGACATTCCCGCCTACTACGTGGTCGCCACCTCGGTGGTCAGCCTGTTTGCGCTGATGACGCTGCGCCGCGACGACCATCTGCGCTCGCTGAACGAACGTTAATCCTCCGGGGGCGCATCGCCCCCTTGCCAACGCGTGACTTTGATCACAAGGCACAAATGTTAACGTTAACTTTTGTGATTAACATCGCACGCGTGATATCTGCTAGCTTCACCCCCTCGCGAGTTAACGTTAACAATAGAACTAACTTCACTCACCGGGGCCCTACCCATGAACCGCGAAACTAAAAAATATTACGTGCTGCTCAGCGGCCTGCTGTTCTTCTTTTTCTTCACCTGGTCTTCCAGCTTTTCACTGATCTCGCTGTGGCTGAATCAGAAAATCGGCCTGAAAGGCGCCGAGACTGGCCTGATCTTCTCCGCTATCTCGTTGGTAGCGCTGTGCACCCAGCCGCTGTACGGGTTTATTCAGGACAAACTTGGGCTGCGCAAGCACCTGCTGCAGTTTCTCGGCGTGATGCTGCTGCTGACCGGCCCGTTCTTTATCTACGTTTACGCCCCGCTGCTGGCGAGCAGCCTGCCGCTCGGTGCGCTGGTCGGCGGCGTATTTATCGGCGCCACCTTCTTCGCCGGCATCGGCGCGCTGGAATCTTATACCGAGCGAGTCAGCCGCATCAGCGGTTTCGAATTCGGCCGCGCCCGCATGTGGGGATCGCTCGGCTGGGCCAGCGCCACCTTTTTGGCCGGTTTTATCTTCAATATCGATCCGAACATCAATTTCTGGCTGGCCTCCGCCGCCGCCGTGGTATTCCTGTTGCTGCTCAGTCAGGTGCGCGAGCTGAAGCCGAACGCCATGGCCGGCCTGGCGTTCGGCAAACCGGAAAATCTGCGGCTGCAGGACGCGCTGGCGCTGCTGCGTATGCCAGGCCTCTGGGCGCTGGTGGTGTTTGTGCTCGGTATCAGCGTGTACAACGTGTTCGATCAGCAATTTTCGGTCTACTTCGCCTCGCAGTTCGCTTCTCGCGAACAGGGCAACGAGATGTACGGCTTCCTCAACTCGCTGCAGGTCTTCCTCGAAGCCGGCGGCATGTTCCTGGCACCGCTGCTGGTGAACCGCATCGGCGCCAAACAGGGGTTGCTGCTGGCCGGTGGCGTGATGGCGCTGCGCATGTTCGGCTCAGGCTTGGTCAGCGGCGCATTGATGATCTCCGCCATGAAACTGCTGCACGCCGTAGAGTTGCCGATCCTGCTGATCGCTATCTTCAAATACATCGCCAGCCGCTTCGACAGTCGCCTCTCCTCAACGCTTTACCTGGTGGGCTTTCAGTTCATCACCCAGGTGATGGCCAGCTTCCTGTCGCCGCTGGCGGGCTACGGTTATGACCGCATCGGCTTTGCCGACACCTATCTGCTGATGGGGTGCGCGGTCGCCGCCACGACGCTTGTCTCCTGTTTCCTGCTGCGCGGCGAACGTTCCGCCAGCGCAACCCCCTTTCAATCCGCCATTAAATCAAGTGAGTCTGTCCAATGAACACTGCCTTAGCTCGAGCCGACCATGCGGTCGAAGCCCTGCGCGCAGAGCGCCGAGACGATTACTACCCGCTGTTCCATCTCGCGCCGCCCGCCGGCTGGATCAACGATCCCAACGGCCTGATCTGTATTGACGGCGTCTATCATGCCTTCTTCCAGCATCACCCCTACAGCGAGCACTGGGGCCCCATGCACTGGGGACACGCGACCAGCCGCGATCTGATCCGCTGGCAGCACCAGCCCATCGCCCTGGCGCCCGATGCGCCCTATGACAAAGACGGTTGCTTTTCCGGCTGCGCCGTGGATGACAACGGCGTGCTGACGCTGATTTACACCGGCCACGTGTGGCTGGGCGAGCCCGGCGACGACAGCCAGGTGCGGGAAGTGCAATGTCTGGCCACCAGCGAAGACGGCATACGCTTCGTCAAGCACGGGCCGGTGCTGGCCGCGCCGGACGGCATTCAGCATTTCCGCGATCCGAAAGTCTGGCGCGAGAACGGCGAATGGTGGCTGGTGGTCGGTGCCAAAGAAAACGGCCTGGGCCAGGTGCGCCTGTACCGTTCTGCAGATCTGCGCGCCTGGCGCTTCGATCGGGTGCTGGCCGGCGCGCAGGCGGCGCATCAAGGGTATATGTGGGAATGCCCGGATTTCTTCCCGCTGGGGGAACAACACCTGTTGTTGTTCTCACCGCAGGGGCTGGCGGCACAGGGCTACCGCTACCGCAATCGCTTCCAGAGCGGCTATCTGCTCGGCCACTGGCGGCCTGACAGCGACTTTAGGGTGACCCAACCCTTCTGCGAGCTGGATGCCGGCCACGATTTCTATGCGCCGCAGACCTTCACCGCCGCCGACGGCCGTCGGCTGCTGTTTGCCTGGATGGATATGTGGGAATCCCCAATGCCCAGCAAAGCGCACCGCTGGGCCGGCGCCCTCACCCTGCCGCGTGAGCTGACGCTGGCCGCCGACGGCAGCGTCCGCATGAACCCGGCGCGTGAACTGACGGCGCTGCGCCGAGAATCGCACACCTTTTTGGCACAGACGCTGACCAATCAGCATCTGCCGCTGGCGGACGACGTGCAGGAACTCACCCTGACGTTGAGACCGGCCGACAACGACGCCGAGCGCTACGGGCTGGCCATCGGGAGTGCGGCGCGGCTGTTCGTCGACAATCAGGCGCACAGGCTGGTGCTGGAACGTTTTCATGACACCCCCGCCCTGTGCACCTGCCGCAGCGTGCCGCTGCCAGAAGGTGACAGCCTGTCGCTACGGATCTTCATTGATCGCTCATCGCTGGAGATCTTCGTCGATCAGGGGCAGACCTGCCTGACCAGCCGAATTTATCCGACGGAGGGCGATCGCCGCCTCAGCCTGTTCGCCGAAGGCGGCCGGGCACAGTTTGAGCCCATCACGGGATGGCGGTTGGCAAGCCTCTGGGGATAATGGGCATGAGCACCGGGCGCGCAGCAACGCACCCGGTGCGCTTACAGCGAACCACGCTCCAACAGCGGGCAAGGCACTTTCACCGTCTCACGCTGCTCCCGCTGCTCAATCACATGCAGCGCCGCAAGGCGGCCCAGCTCATAATGCGGCAGCTGCACCGTCGTCAATGCCGGCAGGAACAGCTCACCGGTGCCGACCATATTGTCGTAACCCAGCACCGCCACCTGTTGCGGTATCCGCCATCCTTGCGCCAGCAAGACCTGATACACCAGAAAGGCTATCCGATCGTTTCCGCACACCACGACATCGCAATCACGCCGTCCTGCAGAGAAATGCCGCTCCAGCAGCGCGACGCAGTCGCGATAGCTTTGATCGCCGCCGCTCAGATCGAGATGATACTGCCGCAGTTGTTCAACATCGCGCCCCGCTTCGCGCCAGGCGCGTTCCAGACCGCGACGGCGCAGGCCCGCCGCCAGCGTATCCGCCGGTAAATGAATGCACAGTGGCGCGCGATAGCCTTTGGCGATCAGCGTGCGCGTGGCGTCATACTGCCCTTGCTCGTCATCAGGAATGTAGCTGGCGATCGAATGTGCCGGACTGACGCAGTTGGCCAGCACCAGCTTTTTGTCCAGCAGTTTGGCCGGCAATGTCACCTCGCGCAGCCCCATCGTGGTGAAGATCACCCCATCCGGACGATGCGCCAGCAGCAGATCGACGGTCTGTTCGGCGTTGTCGTCGGCGAACAGGTTGACGACGAAGCTGTTCCAGCCTCGCTCGCGCGCGGTTTTCTCAATCGACAGGATCATTTCCACCGAGAACGGCGTCGTGGCAGTGTCCAGTGCCAGCACGCCGAGTGTCTGCACGCGGTTTCCGTCACCGCGAATACGCCGCGCCGACAGATCCGGCACGTAGTCCAACTGGTCGATAGCCTGTTTGACGCGGCGGTAGGTTTCCGGCCGCAGCTTGCCGGGTTCATTGATGGCGCGGGACACCGTCATCAACGAGACTCCGGCAAGTTTTGCGACGTCTTTCAGCGAAGCCATGCGCCCTTCTTTATGATTAATGGGGAAAAGTGAATAATCCCATAACCGGGCGCAGGACTCTACTCTGCATTAGCAGGCTGTGATGTTCGCCCACAGGAGAGCGCCGTCGGCCGTCAGCGGTGCCACTTCGCCGCCCGCCGCCTGCGCCGCCCACCAGACGCCCTCGCGCGCCTGCAGTTCGCCGCCCTCCGGCAGCGACCAAACTCCGCTCAGCACATACAGCACGCCCGCCCGATTGGGCAGCAGGGTGACGGGCACCGTGCTGCACCGCACCTCGGCCGCCTGCCGGCCGCGGCGCGTCATGATATTGAAATCCTGACTGGCGCCGCCCAGCAGCGTCGCTTCCAGCGCCACGTCGCCGGAAAAGGCGAACGGTTCCCCGACGCGAGCCAATTGATGGTCGATATGCCCGGCGCTGAACAACCGCACGCCGTCGCCTTCCAGCAGCGTGATCGAACGATCGATGCCCGCAAAGGCGGAAAACGGCCCGTCCTGCGCGATGGTGGCGATGCTGGCGCGCCAGTCAAAATCCTGCGCGCCCGGCGGCCAGCTGACGATTTCACGGGTTTCCCCACCGCCGTTGCGCCACGGGCTGACCGGAAGCGCGGCGAAGTCAAAACGGGTCAGGCTCATTACGCCTCCTGCTGGAAGGTTTTCAGCACCTGCAGGAACTCGGCGCTGCTCTGCTGCTGCAGCGCGTGCCGCCCCTGCTCAATCACCTGCCGCCCGCCGACGAACACGTCGCGAATTTGCTCTTTGCCGCCGGCGAACAGCCAGCGGTTGAGGATCGAGGCGTCCGGCGCCGCCGCCAGATACGGGTCGTCGCCGTCCAGCACCAGCCAGTCGGCGCGATAGCCGCTCTGCAACCGGCCGATCGGCGCGCCACACGCCTGCGCACCGCCCTGCAGCGCCTGCAGGTACAGCACATCGCCCACCGCCGACTGTTCCGGCGTCGTCAGACGGTTGCGGCGCTGATCGCGCAGCCGCTGGCCGTATTCGAACCAGCGCAGCTCTTCCACCACGTTGAGCGAAACGTGGCTATCGGAACCGATGCCCCAGCGCCCCTGCTGCTGCAGGTAAGCGTCGCCGGGGAAAATGCCGTCGCCGAGATTGGCTTCGGTGGTCAGGCACAGGCCGGCCACCGCGCGGCTGCGCGCCAACGCTTCCAGCTCATCGCGATCCAGGTGGGTGGCATGCACCAGACACCAGCGCTGATCGACCGGCAGATGGTCATACAGCCAGGCCACCGGGCGCTGCCCGCTCCACGCCAGGCAGTCGTTCACCTCTTTTTGCTGCTCGGCGATATGAATATGTACCGGCAAGGTACGATCCGACGCGGCCAAAATCTGCTGCATCTGGCCCAGCTCCACCGCACGCAGCGAATGGAAGCACAGCCCCTGATTCTGCAACGGACGATCCGCCAGCTGGCGGGCAATCACCTGCTGCTGGTGCAGATAGCTTTCGGTATCCTGGATAAAACGCTTCTGCCCCGGCTGTGCCGGCTGTGCGCCGAAACCGGCGTAGCTGTACAGCACCGGCAGCATCGTCATACCGATGCCTGCCTGATGCGCGGCCTCGCTGAGGCGGCCGGTCATTTCACCGCGATCGGCGTAAGGTTTACCGTCGGTGTCGTGATGCAGGTAATGGAATTCGGCCACCTGGGTGTATCCGCCCTTGAGCATTTCGATATACAGTTGACGGGCGACCACCTCCACCTGCTCCGGCGTCAGACGCTGCACCAGGCGGTACATCAGATCGCGCCAGGTCCAGAAGCTGTCCTGCGGGTTGCCCGCCACTTCCGCCAGCCCGGCCATCGCGCGCTGGAAAGCGTGGGAATGCAGGTTCGGCATGCCCGGCACCGCGTCGCCGTGCAGCCGGATGCAGCCTTGCGGTTCAGCGTCGGCGGTAACTTGAGTCAGATAACCTTGCGCATCGACGTCCAGCCGGACGTTATGCGCCCAGCCCTCAGGGAGCAAAGCGCGTGGGGCAAAATAAGCAGGCATGGCAGTATTCCACTGTTGGTGTAACGGCGTATGAGGCGCGGCGATGGCGCGCATTCAGGAATTTTTGGCGGTCGCCGGCAAGTTTCTGGCGCGACGGCCACTAGTTGTATATACATATACATACGCCGACATCAACAGTAAACTGGTGTTATTATTTTTTTATTTGACGAGGTTAACGTCGTGGCTGAACAACAGACCGTGTTACAACTGGCGGCTGCAATGAGCGATGCCCCCGCCCCGATCTACCAACGGGTCAAACAGGCGATCGTGAATCAAATTCGTGCGGGGCACTGGCAACCGCACCAGCGCGTGCCCTCCGAAAGTGAACTGGTGGCGGAACTGGGCGTCAGCCGCATGACCATCAACCGCGCACTGCGCGAGCTGACCAGCGAAGGTTTTTTGATTCGCATGCAGGGCGTCGGCACCTTCGTCGCCGAAGCCAAAGCGCATACCGCGCTGCTGGAAGTGCACAATATCGCCGATGAGATCGCCGCGCGCGGTCATCGCCACAGCAGCAAGATCCTCGAGCTGAAGGCCCGCCCGGCCAGCGAGGAAGAGGCGACGGCGCTGGGCATTCACCCCGGCCAACGGCTGTTCTACTCGCAGATCGTGCATTACGAAAACGACGTGCCGGTGCAGGTGGAAGACCGCTGCGTCAACCCGCTGGTGGCGCCGGATTACCTGAAGCAGGATTTCGATCGCGTCACGCCATACACCTATCTGACGCAGGCTGCGCCACTGACCGCCGGCGAACACATCGTCGAAGCGGTGATCCCCACTCGGCGCGAGCGCGAGCTGCTGCAGCTGGAAGACCACGAACCCGGTCTGCTGATCCATCGCCGCACCTGGTCCGGCAAAACCGTGGTGACCTCGGCCCGGCTGCTGTACCCCGGCAGCCGTTATCAACTGTTCGGCCGCTTCACCAGCGAAGTCTGATCCCCGGCGGGCGCGCCCTGCGCCCGCATCTCCGCTGTCGATCACATCCTGATAACAAAATCTCTCCCGCCTCTTGTGACATCCCGGTGAATGCGTTAGGTTGTTTTTGATTGTATATACAACCATGTGGGAGCTGCGGCTCCGGCGGAGGAAAGCAATGACGTCTGAGATTCACTGTGACAGCCTGTGGCACGGCGCCGATATCGTCACCATGCGCGACGGCAACTATCACACCCTGACCGACGGCGCGATCGCCGTGCGCGACGGCAAGATCGTCTGGATTGGCGAACATGCGGCGCTGCCGCCCGGCCTGATCGCGGACGAAACGGTGAAATTCGACGGCGGCATCATCACCCCCGGCTTTGTTGACTGCCACACGCACCTGGTGTTTGGCGGCAACCGCAGCGGCGAGTTCGAACAGCGGCTGAACGGCGTGAGCTACGCCGACATCGCCGCGCAGGGCGGCGGCATCATTTCCACCGTGAAAGCCACCCGCGAGGCCGACGAAGCGCTGCTGCTGGAGCAGGCGCTGTTCCGCCTGCGGCCGCTGCTGGCGGAAGGCGTCACCTGCGTGGAGATCAAATCCGGTTACGGCCTCAGCCCGGAGAGCGAACTGAAGATGCTGCGGGTGGCGCGCAAGTTGGGCGAGCTGCTGCCGGTCGAGGTGAAAACCACCTGTCTGGCGGCCCATGCGCTGCCGCCGGAATACGCCAACCGCGCCGACGACTACATCAATCTGGTCTGCGATACCATCATCCCGCAGGCGGCCGCCGCCGGCCTGGCGGATGCGGTTGACGCCTTCTGCGAACATCTGGCGTTCTCACCGGCGCAGGTGGAGCGAGTCTTCGCCGCCGCCGAAGCCGCCGGTTTGCCGGTCAAGCTGCACGCCGAGCAACTCTCCGCCCTCGGCGGCAGCACGCTGGCGGCGCGACATCACGCGCTTTCCGCCGACCATCTCGAATACGCCACCGAGCAAGATGCCCGCGCCATGGGCGACGCCGGCACCGTTGCGGTGCTGCTACCCGGCGCCTATTACCTGCTGCGCGAAACCCAGTGCCCGCCGGTGGAGCTGTTCCGCAAGCACCGCGTGGCGATGGCGATCGCCAGCGACGCCAACCCCGGCACCTCGCCGGCGCTGTCGCTGCGCCTGATGATCAACATGGCCTGCACGCTGTTCCGCCTGACGCCGGAAGAAGCGTTGGCGGGCGTTACCACCCACGCCGCCAAAGCGCTGGGGCTGCAACACAGCCACGGCACGCTGGAAACCGGCAAGGTGGCGGACTTCGTTCACTGGCCGCTGTCGCGGCCGGCGGAACTGGCTTATTGGTTGGGCGGTCAGCTGCCCTGTACGGTGATTTTCCGAGGAGAAGTACGTCAATGACCATTCGCGATCCTTTTAGCTTCCAGAGCGGCAGCCTGCCGCTGTTGATCAGCATCCCGCACGCCGGCACGCAACTGACGCCGGCGGTCGAGGCCGGGCTGACCGACGACGCCCGCCCGCTGCCCGATACCGACTGGCATATTCCGCAGCTGTACGACTTCGCACGGGCGATGGGCGCCAGCGTGCTGGTCGGCAACTATTCGCGCTTCGTCATCGATCTGAACCGCCCGGCGGACGACAAGCCGCTGTACACCACCGCCACCACCGGCCTGTATCCCGACGTGCTGTTCGACGGCCGCCCAAGTTTCCTGCCGGGCAAAGCGCCGACGGACGCAGAACGCGCCGGCTATCTGCAGCAAATTTGGCAACCTTATCATCAGCAGTTGCAGGACGAGCTGGCGCGCCTCAAAGCGCGGCACGGCTATGCGCTGCTGTTCGACGCGCACTCCATCGCCTCGGTGATCCCGCGTCTGTTCGACGGCCAACTGCCGGATCTCAACCTCGGCACCAACGGTGGTGAAAGCTGCGCCCAGGCGCTGAGCGATCGGCTGGTCGCCTGCTGCGAGCAGCAACAGCAGTATACCCACGTGCTGAACGGCCGTTTCAAGGGCGGCTACATCACCCGCGCCTACGGGCAGCCGCAGCAGCAACAGCATGCGATCCAGCTTGAGCTGGCGCAGGTGAACTACATGTCCGAACAGTATCCTTACGCATTCGAACCGCAGCGCGCCGCCTCGCTGCAGCGCCTGCTCAAGCAGATGATTGAAGGCCTGTTGGACGGCGCCGCCAGACTCAACTGATCCCCTCTGCAGGCGCCGCCCGGCGCCTGTTTCTCTCCCTGCCTTTAACCGCAACGTCAGCCGCAATCTGCGCGCTATATCAAAGTTTCGTGTGATTCCTCACTGACTGGTCTAAACAGCGCACAAAACAGCGGCCGACGAAAAACGCACTGCGCCACAATCAGCCGAAAAGCCCGCGCTCATCGTCAGCGCCGGGCGGCGTGTGGCCGAGCTGGCCCGTTTCGAACCATCACTCTGGAGGCCCTATGTCTGTAACACCGTTAAACTGGCGCGCTGCCGGCGCCCTCGCCGAACAATTGCTGGCCGGCTGGCAACAGCGTGGCGAACCCGGCGGCGCCATCACCCTGTTTGACGCCGAACAACTCCGCGCCACCGCCTGCGCCGGCCTGGCCGATCTGGCGCAGAATACCCCCTTCACCGCCGACAGCGTGGTGCGCTACGCCTCCGTGACCAAACATATCTTCGCCGCGCTGGCGCTGAACGCCACCGGCCGCGCCATTCGGCTCGATCAGCGCCTGGGCGAACTGCTGCCCGCCCTGCAGCCTGCGCTGGCGGACGTCACCGTCGGCCAGGCGCTGGACATGACCGGCGGCCTGCCCGACGTGCGCGAGACGCTCGGTTTGCTCGGCATCTCGCTGCACGCCGTCAGCGAGGCGCAGCCGGTGATGCAGTTTATCGAAGGGCTGGAGAAGTTGAACTACGAAGCCGGCAGCGAGATCGCCTACAGCAATACCGGTTATCGGCTGCTGGAGGCCGCGCTGCACGGCAAAGGGTATGATTTCGACCAACTGGTGCAACGGCACATCGCCCGGCCGCTGCAGGTGCAGATGCAAGCGCCGGAAAGCTGGTTCAACGTGGTGCCGGGGTTGGTGCCGGGTTACTGGCGTGCGCCGCAGGGCTGGCAACACGCCAGCGCCGGCCTGCACCTTTCCGCCTCCGGCAGCCTGACCGGCAGCCTTCACGCCCTCACCCGCTGGCTGCAAACGCTGCTGGCCGACGAGGGCCCCGGCCAGGGCGTGCTGGCGCAACTCGGCGCCCCGCGCCGCCTCAATCAGGGCCAGCTCAGCGCTTATGGCCTGGGTCTGGCGCAAACCCCGCTGGGCCACCACCGCTTGCTCGGGCACGGCGGTTCCCACGCCGGTTACAAAACCTATTTCCTGCTGGCGCCCGATCGCCAGGTCGGCGTCGCGCTGGTGGCCAACCGCGAAGACTGCGACAGTTTCGGTATGGCTTTGCAGGTGATGGCGGCGCTGCTGGGCGAACCCCTGCCACAGCGCAGTGCGGCGATCCCAGACGGCCTTTACGCCACGCTGGCAGAGCCACACTGGCTGGAGGTCAAAGACGGTAACCTGGCTTATCTGGGCAGCGGTGAACCGCTGTATCAGGGCGAGGACGGCTACGCGGTGTCGCTGTCCGCCCATATGCCGATCAAATTGAAGTGGACCGGCGAAGCGGTCGAGGGCGAAGTCGGGCATGTGGCGCGCCGTTTTCTGCCGGTCGCGGCCAACGGCGACTGCCTGAAGCATGTGCAGGGGCTGTGGTATCACCCGCACTATCGCACCGCCTTTGAAATTCGCGGCAATCGGGTGCATATCGGCGTCGGCCCGGCGGCGCAGACCGGGACGCTCAGCCCGCTCGGCCAGGGCCGCATGCTGGTGGAGTGCCAGGACGGCCCGTGGTTAAAACGCTTTTGCCTCTATTTCCGCGGTTACAACGTGGATCTCATCGCCAACCGCAGCCGGATGCTGACCTTCCGCCGCAGCACCGTCGGCCGCGACTGACGCTCAGCCTGCGCTGCCGGTTTTGACCGCCAGCAGCGCATCCGCCAGCCGCCGTTTGTCGGCGGCGCTGAGATTCACCTGATCCACGGACGCCATAAACGCCGCCCGATCCGCTTCGCCAAGCGGGCCGGCACGCAGCCGCTCCGCCAGCCGTTGCAATATCTGGCTGCTCAACCGCGCAATCTGCGGGCGCACCTGCGCCAACGGGCGAGGCTGCCAACCGGTTTCCGGGCTCGCCAGCCAGTCAGCGCGATAGCGATACTGAATCGCCTTGGCGGCGTCCATCTGCGCGGCGATAAAAGGCCGCACTGACGCCGGCTCCAACCCCAAACGCCCCGCCTCCGCCTGCGCGCTGGCCAACACCTTCGCCTCCTGCGCCAGGTCTTCGATCGGCAAATGCTGCTGCGCCTTGTAACCGGCAACGTCTTTCATCAACGACAGCCGTTGGTTCACCAGTTCGCCGATGGCGGCGGCGCCGTCGGCCAACGCAGGAAAACTGGTCAAACAGCAGGCTATCAATAACGCCCTGAACATGGCGCCTCCCTTATGATGCAGTGAAAACGTAAGGCCCAAAGTTCACCACGTCCGCCCCGCGCTGGCAAATAAAAAGGCCCCGCCGCAGCGAGGCCCGATAACGCTCGACAAACCTTAGTCGAAAACGCCGTTGATGACGGAAGCAACAATTGCGGTGCTGAGCGCGACCAGCACCAGATCGTCGCCGGCGATACGCCACTCATAACCCGGGTACTGCGGCAGATCACGCAGCATCGAGTAAGGCACCACTTTTTTGGCGATGCCCGGTGGCAACGGCTTACCGCGCGCCAGATTCTTGGCGATGCCCGGTGGCAGCGAGCTGTAGCCGGTCAGGCCGTAGTTGCGCGCCAGCGAACGGGCGCGGTCGCGCGAGAGGCTGACGGAAACCAGATTATCGCCGTCTCTATAGCCGCCTTTATCTTTATTGCCTTTGTTGCCGTTGTTGCCATGGTTACCGCTATTACCGTGATTGCCGCTGTTGCCATGGCCATTACCGTTGCCGCCCTTATCGGCCAGAGCCGGAGCGGATGACAACCCCAGCGACGCGATCAGCGCCAACACCGTGAGGGTCGTACGACGTTTGTTCATGTTGTGTATTCCTGCGTGGGTGACGCTATTGACTATAGCGGGCCATTTCCTGACAAAGTATAAGGAAACTCCGAGATAACGGCGCGGTTTGACGGCAGACGCGCCAAAATCTTGTTTTAACGCAAAACGCCTCGAAAATGCCGATACTTACCTCAGATTTTTCTTGAAGAAAAATAAGCCTTACGCTAGCGTGGGAAGGTAACAAAAAAGAGTTAGCATGCTCTTTTTCGTCGCACCTCAAATCTTATTCTTATCATCCATAATGATAATAGCGAACACTTCCCGCCTCTCCGTGCGGGATTCTTTTTCCCGCCGCCGTCGCCCCAATCTGGTGCTTTATGTTGAGATTTAGTTGCCGATAATTTACATTCGCTGTCTGAGAAACCTCAACCTCCCGCGGTGGCCAGGCTGGCAACGGGTGGGCGTTCAGGAGCAAAAGACGTGCAAATGACCCTCATGGAATACATCACTCGACACTTTAACGGCGATCTTCATCGGTACGCGCAGTCGGAAGGCGTCAGCCGTGAACAAATCATTAGTTGGATAAATAATGAATGTCACGTGATCAAAGGCAGGCTGTTTATGCCGGTGAAGCATCTCCCGGTCGAACAAGCCCAGTGATGACGAAAAAAAACCCCGCCAGGCGGGGTTTTCTGTTTCTGATAACACGGAAAATCAGAAGTTATAGCCAACCACGAGGTAATAACCCCAACCGGTAGACTTGATCGGGCCCTGCGGGGTGCCGATATCCGCGCCATCCTGCCACTGGCCGCCGTTATGGAAATAACGCGCCACGAAAGAATAGTGCCAGTGATCGTAGTTCAGCGCCAAAATATGGCTGGAGGCGATCGAGTTGCCGGTGCGCACCTGTTTGCCGGTGCCGTCAACCCAATGGCTGTCCTTGCCCAGATCGGAACCGAAGTCAAAGTTGGTGAAGCCGATGTAGCTCAGGTTGCCACCCCACACCTGGGTCAATGGCACGAAGTATTTCACCTTGAAGCGGTAACCGTCCCAGCTGTTCTCGTTGGCAGCCTGGTAGTTTTCCCACTGGTATTTGGCATAGATGTTCATCGACAGGCTCATCGGCAGGCCGGTGTCGATATCGGTGCCCAGACCCATGTACCAGGTGTTTTGACGGCCGTCGGCGTTGTGGCCCAGATCATAGATGTAGTTGTTGGCGAAGTACCACTCTTTGAACGGCCCGAAGCTCAGATCGGTGCCGGTCAGTTTGTCGATGGAGAAGCGCGGTTCAATCTCCATAAACAGCGGGGAACCTTTGTCCCAGATGCCGCGATCCGGGGTGTTGCCCACGCCGAAGAACTTCGGCACGTCAACGTAACCGTAGAAATCGAACCAGTCTTTCTTGGCGAAGGCTTCGTATTCGAGATACACGTCGTTATTCAGCTGCGGCCCGAAGCGAGTGTGGTAGCTGCCCACCACATTGACGCTCTGGTGCCACCAGTCGGAGACATATTGACTGTCTTTGCTATCAGCCATTGATGATGCACTGTAAGACGCTGCGAGCAGTACACCTGCTGCGAGAGCTATTTTTTTCATTTTATTACCACATGCTTAAAGGGCCATTTCCTGCCCGTTTAGAAAAGATGACAATGAGTCTGCCGACACCTGGCGTTGTCTTCACACAGAAACTCGGATGACGCGCGCATTATAGAAACCACTGACTGTAAGAATCTGTGATCCAGTTACGCATTTCGCGAATAGGTAATCGATTGCGTTCACATTTGTCAAATTATGTTTCATTCAAATTCACATTCGCTGTGATTTTTGTCATGCACATCGATTTTTAGCGCAGTTTTTGAGCCCACTGTCATCAAGGCGTCACCTGCTCGCCATCGTGTTGTGGAAAAGAAAAAGCCGACGCATAAACGTCGGCCTTCATCAAAATCAGCAGAAAATACGCACAGCGAAATCAGTTCACCGCCGGCACTGCCTTGGCGATGTTTTCCTGGCGGAACGCCACCTCTTCACCGTTTTTGACCTCCCAGCTGGCGACCGGAATGTCGGTCTTGGGCGCCGCCGCAACGACCGAACCATAAATCAGCTTGTCGTCGCGGCGCAAAATATAAACGTCGAGCTGATATTCATGCCGCAGATTCGCGGTGGTCAGGCGCACGGTATCGCCGCGCTCATAGTGATGCACGTCGATTTCGGGTTGTTGAATAAATTGAATGTCGCTTCTCATCGTCGTCGTTCCTTCAGGCAACATGGCTAGTTAAATTCTAGTTCAACATTGCGCCGACGGCGGATAATTTCCGTTAATTTCCGCGAGTTGCCCGCCAGCAGATCAACGAGCCGAGGGTAACCATCGCCACGCCCTGCCAGAAATTGGCGGTCAGCGAGGTGTGCAACACCAGCGCGGCGAACACCGCAGACAGCACCGGAGTGAAATAAGAGACGGTCGCCAGCAGCGTCATATTGCCGTGCAGAATGCCGACGTTCCAGGCGGCATACCCCGCCCCCATCGCCACCCCGGCGCACAGCAGCGTCGCGGTCACGCCGGCGCTGAACTGCATGCCGCTTTCCTCGCTGAAGGCATATTTAAGCCATAGCGCCAGCGCGGTCAGCACAATGAACAGCACCACACCGTTGCTGCCCTGGGCGATCCTCTTGGTCAGGTTGCAGTACAGCGCCCAGATCACCGCGCCGCTGAAGGCCAGCCCGTAGCTGAGCGGATTGCTGCGCACGTTGGCCAGCATCTGCGCCGGTGACCAGCCGCCCTCACCGCTCATGATCCAGCCGATGCCGAACAGCGACAGCAGCAGCCCCGGCAGCAGCCACCATTTGGCCTTTTGGCCGTTGAGCGCCAGCGCCATCAGCACGGTGAAACAGGGCCACAAGTAGTTGATCATGCCCACTTCTATCGCCTGCAGGCGGGTGTTGGCGTAGCCGAGCGACAGCGACAGGCAGATCTCGTAGCTGACGAACAGCAGGCTGCCGACGATGAGATAAGGCCGCGGAAAGCTGCGCCATTTCGGCACGCCGAGCGCCACCAGCAAAAACACCGCGCTGACGCTGTAGATCATCGCCGCGCCGCCGATGGGCCCCAGCCCTTCGCTGACGCTGCGGATCAGGCCGACGACGCTGCTCCACAGCAAAATGGCCAACAAACCGAACAGCGTGGCGCGGGTACGCGAGGGCAAAGCGGGCATAAGGCGGGTCCAATGGGTTATTTTTTATCAGGTTTTTCACTCTACTGCCGCACGCGCCAAAAAGAAAGGCGGGAAACTCCCGCCTGTGAATTTATTGCTGCGGCTGCCGCTCGAGCTGCGGCGGCGGCTGGCGAAAACGCCGGGTCAGCCAGGCCAAATAGCCAAAGCCCAGCGTCGCCCAGATAAGCCCCATGGTCAACGAGCTCTTCTCCAGGTTCAGCCACAGCACCCCCACCGTCAGCGCCCCCACCAGCGGCAGGAGCAGGAAGTTGAAGCGATCCTTCCAGCTTTTGTTGCGCCCTTCGCGAATGAAGAAGTGGCTGATCACCGACAGGTTGACGAAGGTAAAGGCCACCAACGCGCCGAAGTTGATCAGCGCCGTGGCGGTCACCAGATCGAACGACAGCGCAGACAGTGCCACCAGCCCGACCATCAGCACGTTGAGCGCCGGCGTGCGCCATTTGGGGTGGATGTAACCGAAGAATTTCTCCGGGAACACGTTATCGCGCCCCATCACGTACAACAGGCGCGACACGCTGGCGTGCGACGCCAGGCCGGAGGCCAGCGTGTTGATGAAGGTCACGCACAGGAAGATCGACTGGAACAGCTTGCCGCCGACGTACAGCGCGATCTCCGGCAGCGCGGCGTCGGGCTGGTGGAAGCGTTGAATGGACGGGAAAAACAGCTGAATGAAGAACGACACGCTGATAAAGATCACCCCGCCGTACAGCGCGGTCAGGAAGATGGCGCGCGGGATCACCTTGGCGGCGTCGGGCGTCTCTTCGCACAGCGTAGTCACCGCGTCAAAACCGAGGAACGAAAAGCACAGGATAGTCGCGCCGGTAATGATCGGCAGCAGGTGCGCATTCTCGCTGAGGAACGGCCGCAGGCTCCACACCGTGCCCATCCCCTCGCCGTTGTGCAGGCCGCGCACCACCAGATAGATGAACACCAGAATGATCGCCACCTGCGCCAATACGAACAGGGTATTGAAGTTGGCCACCAGATTGACGCTTTTCAGGTTGATAGCGGTGATCAGGATAACGAAGCCCACCACCCACACCCAGGGCGGCACTTCCGGGAACAGCGCGGTCAGGTAAATCTTCGCCAGCAGCGTGTTGATCATCGGCAGGAACAGATAATCGAGCAGCGATGACCACCCCACCAGAAAACCGACGTGCGGGTTAATCGCCTTCTGCGCATAGGTGTAGGCGGAGCCGGCGGTAGGAAACTGGCGCACCAGTTTGCCGTAGCTGATGGCAGTGAACAGCACGCCGGCCAGCGCCAACAGATAGGAGGTCGGCACATGGCCGTCGGTGAGACCGGAGACGATGCCGAAGGTATCGAACACCGTCATCGGCGTCAGATAGGCCAGGCCCATCATCACCACCTGCCACAGCTTGAGGGATTTGCGCAGCTGCGGTTTGCCCGCCGGGCCGCCGTCGATGGCTTTAATCGTCATGGCATTTCCCCTCTTGGTCCTCTGCTGTCAACCGTGCAACGTCATTCAGAGAGGCCGCGGGGAAACTGCTGCTCAAGCGGCGGGAAAAACGGGTTGGGATCACTGTCGGGCGGCCGGCGACCGGCCCGTAGGCACTGCGGCACAGGCAAACGTCTGCGCAGGGGAATGACTGAGTCATGGTTATTTCCTCGTCGGCGTCCTGTACGCCGTGATAGAAGAAATTCAGTACCGCAGCGCGCAGCCTCACCGGCCACAGGAGAGCCGATGAAATGCGCCGGACGCGCGCGGTCGTCGCAGGGTGAGCGGGATCAGGCGTTTTTCAGCATCCACTCGATTTCGGTTTCGGTGATCAGGCGCTCGAACTGCACCAGCTCATCGGTTTTGCAGGCCAGATAGACGTGGCTGAAGCGTTCGCCCAGCAATGCATTGAGCACCGGCTGATGTTCGAACTCGTACAGCGCGTCGCTCTGGCGGATCGGGAACGGCAGCCCGTCCTGCTCCAGCCCGTTGCCGGTCACCGGCTCAGGCAGCGGCAGCGCGGTTTCCAGGCCGTAGACGATGCCGGCCAGAATGGTCGCCATCACCAGATAAGGGTTGGCGTCGGCGCCCGCCACACGGTACTCCACGCGGTGGTTGTCGCGATCGCCGCAGGGAATGCGCAGCGCCACGGTGCGGTTGTTATGCCCCCAGGAGGCCTGGGTCGGCACATACATGCCGGGCTGGAAGCGGCGGTAGGCGTTGACGTTCGGCGCCAGCAGCGCCATCGAAGACGGCATCAGGGCGATCATGCCCGCCAGCGCCTGTTTCAGCAGCGCCGAATCTTCGCCGTCGTCGTCGGCAAACACGTTGTTGCCGGCGCCGTTCAGCATGCTGATGTGCACATGCATGCCGCTGCCGGCGTGCTCCTCATACGGCTTGGCCATAAAGGTCGCCTGCATGTTGTGGTTCTCGGCCACCATGCGCACCAGCCGCTTCAGCGCCAGCGCGTGATCGCAGGCCTGCAGCACGTCGTCGGTATGGTGCAGGTTGACCTCGAACTGCCCCGGCGACGCCTCCGCCACCGCGCCGTCCGCCGGAATACCCTGCAAACGCGCCAGTTCGTCGATCTCGCTCAGCACATCGGCGAAATGGTTCAGGTTATCGACGGAATACACCTGGCTTTGGGTGTTGCGCTCTTGCGTGCCCGGCGCGCACGGCGGCTGCAGATAGCCCTCCGCATCGCGCTGACGATCGATGAGATAGAACTCCAACTCTACCGCTACCACGGGGGAAAGCCCGCGCTGACGCAAACGCTGCCACACTCGGTTCAGCACATTGCGCGGTTCAACGTCAAAGGGAGTGCCATCTTCATCCAGCATGGTGAGCAGCACCTGCGCAATATATTGCGGGTCCGCCGCCGACGGCGTCAGCGTGCCCGGCACCGGCACGCATACGTGATCCGGCTCACCCAGCTCCTGCCCCAGCCCGGCCTCTTCGACGACGTTGCCGAGAATATCCATCGCAAATACCGACGCCGGGAAGTAACACCCCTTCTCCAGTTTGTTCAGACCGCCGACCGGGATGCGTTTGCCGCGGAAGCTGCCGTTCAGATCGGTCAACAGTACGTCGACATGTTGGGTTAACGGATAACGTTCCAGGTATTTCTTCACTTCGCGCTGGAACGCGCTACTTCGTCTCTCTTCACTGTGCTGAACAAAGTTTTCCACTTCTACGATGTTGGTCTGCATGGTTCACCCGCCGTTTGTGTTTTGCTGTCGTCGATGTTTATTGACCGTCTTGTTCAATATAATGCCCACAAATGAAACGTAGATGAAACAAATTTGTTTTGCAAGTGTTACTTTTGGTTTGAATATTGCCCAATCGACTGCTAGATTTATAGAATATTGAACGAAATCGGCGGTGGAGAAGCTTATCGTTCATAATTTCGAACGTACCAAGGGGATAGCATGGACAATATATTTAACAGACCAGTCATCGGCGTCGTCATGTGCAGGTATAGGTTAAACGGGCACCTAACACAGACCTTGCAAGAAAAGTACCTGAATGCCGTTATCACCGCGGGCGGCTTGCCGATCGCCCTGCCGCACGCGCTGGCGGAGCCGGAAATGCTGGCGGAACTGCTGCCGCGCCTCGACGGCATTATGCTGCCGGGCAGCCCCAGTAATGTGCAGCCGCACCTTTATGGTGAAAACGGCGATGAGCCTGACGCCGATCCTGGCCGAGACGCGTTGAGCCTGGCGCTGATCCGCCAGGCGTTCGACAGGCGCATTCCCCTTTTCGCCATTTGCCGCGGCATGCAGGAGATGGTGGTCGCCACCCAAGGCACCCTGCATCGCCGCCTGTACGAACTGCCCGAGCTGCTGGAGCATCGTGAAGATCACGATCTGCCGCTGGAACAGCAATACGCCCCCGCCCACGAAGTCATCGTTCAGGAAGGGGGGCTGCTTTCGCAACTGATACCGGATTGCAACAGATTTTGGGTGAACTCGCTGCACGGCCAGGGCGCCAAAACCCTGGGCGCGAGCGTTCGCATCGAGGCGCACGCCGCCGACGGGCTGGTGGAGGCGATCAGCGTGCGCGATCAGCCCTTCGCGCTCGGCGTGCAGTGGCACCCGGAGTGGAACAGCGATGAGTACGCCCTGTCGCGCCTGTTGTTTGATGGTTTCATCACCGCCTGTCGGAACTATCAAAAGGAAAAACGCCCATGAGCGACGTCAGCTTGGCACCGGGAAAACGTCTGTCGCAGATCCGTCAACAATTGGGGTTGTCGCAGCGCCGGGTCGCCGAACTGTCTGGGTTAACCCACAGCGCCATCAGCACTATCGAGCAGGACAAGGTCAGCCCGGCCATCAGCACGCTGCAAAAGCTGCTGACGGTGTACGGTCTGTCGCTGTCGGCGTTTTTCGCCGAGCCGGAAAAACCAACGGAGCCGCAGATCGTGATCGGCAGTGACGATCTGATCGAAATCGGCAGCCAGGGCGTTTCGATGAAGCTTATCCACAACGGCGACCCGAACCGCACGCTGGCGATGATGATCGAGACTTACGAACCGGGCACCACCACCGGCGAGCGCATCAAGCATCAGGGGGAAGAGATCGGCACGCTGCTGGAGGGTGAAGTGGTGCTGCAGGTCAACGGCCAGAGCTATCACCTGCTGGCCGGGCAGAGCTACGCCATCAATACCGGCATCCCCCACAGTTTCAGCAACACGTCGGCGCGCATTTGCCGGATTATCAGCGCCCATACGCCGACGACATTCTGATCAACGGAGCCAGGCATGAACTTTCACCATTTGCAGTATTGGCAACAACGGGCGCAGGCCCTGAAGATTGAGCACCAGCTGTTTATCGACGGCCGCTACCAGCCGGCCGCCGCGGGGAAACGTTTCGCCGTGGAAGATCCCGCCGGCCGCCGTGAGCTGGCGCAGGTCGCGCGCGGCGAAGCCGCCGACATCGATCGGGCGGTCAGCGCGGCACGCGCCGCCTTTGAGCGCGGCGACTGGGCACAGGCCGCCCCGACGCAGCGCAAAGCCACGCTGCTGCGCTTCGCCGATCTGATGGAACAGCATCACGAAGAGCTGGCACTGCTGGAAACGCTGGACACCGGCAAACCGATTCGCCACAGCCTGCGCGATGACGTGCCGGGCGCCATCCGCTGCATCCGCTGGTACGCCGAAGCGATCGATAAGGTCTACGGCGAAATCGCCCCCACCGGCCGCGAGGCGCTGGCGCTGATCGAGCGCGAACCGATCGGCGTGGTCGGCGCCATCGTGCCCTGGAACTTCCCGCTGCTGCTGGCCTGCTGGAAGCTCGGCCCGGCGCTGGCCGCCGGCAACAGCGTGGTGCTCAAACCCTCCGAAAAATCGCCGCTGAGCGCCATCCTGCTCGGCAAACTGGCGCAGCAGGCCGGGCTGCCGGACGGCGTGCTGAACGTGGTGCCCGGCTATGGCCACGACGCCGGCAAGGCGCTGGCGCTGCACCGCGACGTCGACGCCCTCACCTTTACCGGCTCCACACTGGTGGCGAAACAGCTGATGATTTACGCCGGCGAATCGAACATGAAACGCGTCTGGCTGGAGGCCGGCGGCAAGAGCGCCAACATCGTCTTCGCCGATTGCCCGGATCTGGATCAGGCCGCCCGCAGCGCCGCCGCCGGCATCTTCTATAATCAGGGGCAGGTGTGCATCGCCGGCACTCGCCTGCTGGTCGAAGCGAGCATTGAGCAAGCGTTCCTGCAGGCGCTGCGCAAACACGCGGCGGCCTTCGTTCCCGGCGATCCGCTCGATCCCGACACGGTGATGGGCACGCTGATCGACAGCGGCCACTGCGAAAAAGTGGCCGGCTATATCGATCGGGGGCTGAGCCAGGGCGCCGCACTGTTCCTCGACGGGCGCGACCATCCGCAGGGCGACCACGCTGGCTATCTGGGGCCGACCATCCTCACCCAGGTGAACAACGCCATGAGCGTGGCGCGCGATGAAATCTTCGGCCCGGTGCTGGCGGTGACCACCTTCGACAACGAGCAACAGGCGCTGCAGCTGGCCAACGACAGCGAATACGGCCTCGGCGCCGCGGTCTGGACCCGCGATTTGGCCCGCGCGCACCGCATGGCGCGCCAACTGAAAGCCGGCACGGTGTTCGTCAACAACTACAACGATGGCGACATGACCGTACCCTTCGGCGGCTACAAGCAGAGCGGCAACGGCCGCGACAAATCGCTGCACGCGCTGGACAAGTTCACCGAATTGAAAACCACCTGGATCTCGCTGGAATAAGGGCTTATCTCATGACTGAACACGTAAAAAGCTACTATGCGGCCACGGCCAACGCACATCAGCCCTATCCGCAACTGAACGAATCGATCGAGTGCGACGTCTGCGTGATCGGCGGCGGCTATACCGGCCTCTCCTCCGCGCTGTTCCTGGTGGAAGCCGGCTATAACGTGGTGGTGCTGGAAGCGGCGCGCATCGGTTTCGGCGCCAGCGGCCGCAACGGCGGCCAGTTGGTCAACTCATACAGCCGCGACATCGATGTGATTGAAGAGCGCTACGGCGCGGAAAGCGCCCGCCTGCTCGGCAGCATGATGTTTGAAGGCGCGGAGATCATCCGCAGCCGCATCAGCCGCTACGCCATCGACTGCGACTACCGCCCCGGCGGCATCTTCGCCGCGCTGAACAACAAGCAGTTCCATGCGCTGATCGAGCAAAAGCGCAACTGGGAGCGCTACGGCAATACCCAACTCGAGCTGCTCGATGCAGATCGGGTGCGCCAGGAAGTCGCCAGCGATCGCTACGTCGGCGCGCTGCTCGATCACAGCGGCGGCCACATCCATCCGCTCAACCTGGCGCTGGGCGAGGCCGAGGCGATTCGCCTGCAGGGCGGGCGCATCTTCGAACAATCGGCGGTGACGAACATCCACCACGGCGAACCAGCGCTCATCAGCACGGCCAACGGCCAAGTGAAGGCGCGCTTCGTCATCGTCGCCGGTAACGCCTATCTGGGCGACAAGCTGGAACCGCGGTTGGCCAAGCGCAGCATGCCGTGCGGCACCCAGGTGGTGACCACCGAACCGCTGGCGCCGGAGATCGCGCAGGCGCTGATCCCGCAGAACTACTGCGTGGAAGACTGTAACTACCTGCTGGATTACTACCGCATCACTGCCGATCATCGTCTGTTGTACGGCGGCGGCGTGGTGTACGGCGCGCGCGATCCGGACGACATCGACAACCTGATCCGGCCGAAGCTGCTGAAGACCTTCCCGCAGCTGAAAGGGGTGCGTATCGACTATCGCTGGACCGGCAACTTCCTGCTGACGCTGTCGCGCATGCCGCAGTTCGGCCGGCTGGAGAATAACGTGTACTACATGCAGGGCTACAGCGGCCACGGCGTGACCTGCACCCATCTGGCGGGCAAGCTGATCGCCGAGCTGATGCGCGGCGACGCCGAACGCTTCGACGCCTTCGCCAAACTGCCGCACCTGCCGTTCTTCGGCGGGCGCAATCTGCAGATCCCGTTCACCGCCATCGGCGCGGCCTACTACACGCTGCGCGACCGTATCGGCGTCTAAAACAGCAGGCCCGGTCATCATGGCCGGGCCTGTGCGTTAACGCTTAGACGATCTTCGGTTGGCCGTCCGAGGCGGTCGCCCCGCCGTCGACCGGAATGTTGGCGCCATTGATAAAGCTGGCGTCGTCGCTGGCCAGAAACGCCATCACCGCCGCCACTTCTTCCGGCTCCGCCGCACGCCCCAGCGCGATGCGCTCATTGAACTTGTCGCGGATTTCCTGTGGCCAACCGTTGGTCATGTTGGTTTTCACCAGGCTCGGGCAGACCGAGTTGATGCGCACGCCGTCACCGCCGTGGTCCAGCGCCATGGCGCGCGTCAGGTTGACCACCGCGCCTTTCGCCGCGCAGTAATAGGCCGCGCCCCAGTCACCGCCCAGACCGGACACCGACGCGGTATTGACGATGCAGCCCTTGGTCTTCAGCAGGTGCGGCAAGGCGAATTTGGAACAGAACACCACGCCGTCGATATCGACCCCAGCGATGCGGCGCCAGTCGTCGACGCTGGTTTCCAGCACGCTGCCCGCCACGTGTACGCCGGCGTTGTTCAGCAGGACGTCGATGCGGCCCAGTTTTTCCGCCACCTCGTTCATCATTTTTTCAACCGCGACGTGATCGGACACGTCGATATGTACCGCCATCGCCCGGCCCTTCGGCAGCGAAGCGGCAACCTTATCTACCGCCTCTTTGGCCCAGTCGGCCAGCACCACGATGGCGCCCTCGGCGGAGAAACGCCGTGCCGCCGCTTCCCCCATGCCGTTGCCCGCACCGGTGATAACCACGACTTTATTGTCAAAACGCATGAGACCTCCTCCATGTGAACGTATTTATATAAGTCATACAAATCTCATTACCCCGAGGATAAGACGCCCCACCCCTGAGAGCCAGTCAAAACGTGCGGTTTATTAACCAAAAGGAGGTATGTCAGTGATTTCAATGCGCTGGATTAACCTTTATCGGATTTTGGCCAACATACTGATAGATAAAATAAAATTACGGAGAGTCACTATTTGCCAGGCGAATTGTCAGTGGGCGAGACTATTGCAGGTGTGCGGTTATGGCCACACAGAGATAAACGATGTGAATGAAAAACGGCAGCCGCCCGCAGGCGGCCGCAACTATTTTTTCTCGATGGGGACAACCAGCAGATCGACGTTCAGTTCGTTGATCGCCTGACGCGCCGAAGAGATCAGTCGGCTCCAGACATCATGATGGTGGCCGAAGATCACCAGGTCGAACCCTTTTTCCTTCGCCACCCGATTCAATTCTTCCGTCAACGCGCCGCGGCTGACGATCACCTCTTCGACCGGATAGGACGACTGCCCTTTGATCGCATTGAGCATATTCTTCACCCGCTCCGAAAAGGTGCGATCGGTGTAGTTGTAATCGCCCACGCCCAGATCGACGTAATAACCGGCGCGATGAATGTCGATATAGATCAGGGAAAGTTTGGCATTGAGCGCAGCGGCCAGCCTGGCGCCCTTGCCCAGCAGGAACTCGGCGTCTTCGCTGAGATCCGTGGCGACAACAATATGCCGGTAAGCCATGATGGCGGCCCTCCTCGTCAGATCCGTAAACAGGATGGCGCTCCTTGCCGCATGTTTCTTATGCACCTTAAGTTTAGCCCAGCGCCGGTTCACTCGCCTGCCGCACCGTCGTTCCATCCGTGGAACGATGCATCCCGACTGCACGGTCTACCGGATTTTTCTCCCCTCCCTACACTGTAGGCAAGTGCTGAGTTTCAGCCTTATCAATCAAAGAAGATACCCACTGACCTCACGACGAGAAAAGGAAAACACCATGAGCACTCCAGCCAACTTCAACGGCCAGCGTCCTGTTATTGATGCCAATGACGCGGTCATGCTCCTGATCGACCACCAGAGCGGCCTGTTCCAAACCGTCGCCGATATGCCGATGACTGAACTGCGCGCCCGCGCCGCCGCCCTGGCCAGCATCGCCACCCTCAGCAAACTGCCGGTGATCACCACCGCCTCGGTGCCGCAGGGCCCGAACGGCCCGCTGATCCCGGAAATTCACCAAAATGCGCCGCACGCGCAATATGTCGCCCGCAAAGGGGAAATCAACGCCTGGGACAACCCGGACTTCGTGGCGGCGGTCAAAGCCACCGGCCGCAAAACCTTGATCATCGCCGGCACCATCACCAGCGTCTGCATGGCCTTCCCGTCCATCAGCGCGGTGGCCGAAGGCTATAAAGTGTTCGCGGTGATCGACGCCTCCGGCACCTACTCGAAAATGGCGCAGGAAATCACCCTGGCACGCGTGGTGCAGGCCGGCGTGGTACCGATCGACACCGCCGGCGTGGCCTCGGAGCTGCAGGGCAGCTGGAATCGCGCCGACGCTCAGCAGTGGGCCGAGGTTTACACCAAAATCTTCCCGGCCTATCAGTTGCTGATCGAGAGCTACCTCAAAGCGCAGGACGTGGTGAAAAACAACGAACGGCTGGACTCGCAGCGTTAAGATCGTGGGCATAAAAAACCCCGGCCAAGGCCGGGGCTATTAATCGCGTGCCGGTGACTTTCCCGGCTGTCATGTTATGGCGTAAGCGTCCATCCAACACTCCAACATTACGCAGCCTAAGCGCGACTTTTTCACAACAGAAAAATAGACTGAAACGCGGCGTTATTAATTCTGCGGCAATCTGTTTTTCTGTTGCCAATAATAATTAATTATTGGAACGTCATCGAGGAATCGAACCCCAGTCCGCCAACGGATAATTTCGCTGCCGCTCTTCCTGCTGAGCTAATGACGTATTGGTAAAGACTCCGGGCGAACCCGGAGTTTATTCAGGCTGAGGACGTTATTTCTTAACTGCTCCGGCTTAAACCCTCATCGCTGTCGTAAGAAATCGTACCTCGGCCGAAAATTATAACGCGACCACGTTGCCGGCAGAAGGGCCCTTCATGCCATTTTCGATAGTGAACTCAACCTGTTGGCCTTCGTCCAGCGTTTTGAAATCGTTGCTCTGGATAGCAGAGAAATGTACGAACACGTCTTTGCTGCCGTCTGCCGGGGTGATAAAGCCGAAGCCTTTACCTGCATCAAACCATTTTACCAAACCTGTCATTTTAGTAGACATAGAGATATTTCCTTTATATTTTTGCGACGCCATATGGCGATAGAGGTCTGTTTTTATTGGAAACTTATGGGGCACTAGAGAAGAAAATTCGCGGAAGAAGAGGTATCTGAGGGATATCGCTAATACTGAGAACTGCTTTACTAAAACTGCTTTCATAAGGTCTGTACTACAAACCGATGACCCTATTTACACACGACTGAGTTATTTAAGCAAGATATATTTTTAAATTATATTCATATGGCTCATAAATTTATTATCGCAAAAGGCCGCTGACGCCTGTCGCTACGGGCAGGTAAAAAAAGGTCTCGCCCTGCTGGATCACATCGGCGATTCATTATAAAACTAAGACTACCCCGTTTCTTACAGGCCGTTAACCGATGATCGATATGCCAGCCGTGCTCGCCGTTTTCACCGTCTATATCGTCGGCGTGGTGATCCCCGGCCCCAATTTTGTCGCCGTCGCCCACAAAGCCGTTTCCGCGCGCCGCAGCGAGGCTTTCGCTCTGGTGGCGGGCATTGTATTGGTCAACCTGTTCTGGGCGAGCAGCGCCCTCCTCGGCATCGGGATAATTTTCGCCTTGTTCCCCTGGTTGGCGCTAGCGGTAAAAGTGGCCGGCGCCGGCTATTTACTGTGGTTCGGCTATCGGCTTATCGCCCAGGCGGCGCCTTCTTCCGGCCCCTCCACGGTGACCGGGAAAAGCGGTTTTCGCGTCGCTTTTCTGCAGGGCATCGCCACCAACATCGCCAATCCCAAATCCATTGCGTTTTACGCCGCCGTCTTCTCATCAGCGGCGCCCGCCCATGTTTCTACGCCGACCTTCCTCGCCATGCTGTTGGAAGTCGCGGCGATAGCCAGCTTGTGGTACGGGCTGGTGGCGCTGGTGTTGTCGCACGCCCCTGTCGCCGGCGCCTACCGCCGCAGCAAGGCTTGGATCGATCGCGCCTGCGGCACGTTGATCATCGTACTGGGGCTGCGGCAGCTGCTCAGCCGATGATCGCGATCCCCAGCCGCTCCAACAGCTGTGCGGCCTGGTGGCTGTCCATTTTAACGCCCTGCAGATCGGTGGTACGTAAATCCAACTCGCCCAGTTCCGCGTTGCTCAGATCGCACTGGGTGACGTCGACAGCACGCCAGTCGAAACCGGAGAATTCGCCGCCGGACAGATCCGAGCCGCTGAAGCTGGCGCCAAGCACCTGTGCGCCGTGCCAACGGTTTTCCCACAGCTCGCATTTCTCCAGCACCACCTTGGCGAAGTTGGCATAGCTCAGGTTGCTTTTGGTGATATAGGCGCTGCAAAACCAGGTGCGGCTGGTGATCATGTTCATAAAACTGGCGCCGCGAAAATCGGCGCCCTGCGCGCGGCATTCGCGGATTTCGATGCCAAACGCGTTGGCATGACGAAAATCGGCCATCGATAAATCACAGCTTTTAAAACTCGCGTCTTTCAGTATCGCACGGCTGAAATTGCCGCCCTGTCGGCTGTCGCGATCGTAAAACTGGCAACCGATAAACTCGGTGCCGGTCAGATCGGCGCCCGAAAAATCGCACAGCATAAAGCTGCCGTTTTCAATCTTCTCGCCGGTAAAGCGGTTACGGTCTATCTTTTCACCCTTCAACATCAGACTCATCGCAGCGCACCTGTTTATTTATACAGTCAGTGCGGCATTTAATCCTATTCCGGCAGGGTTGGCAACCGTCGCCGATCGGCGGGCCTCCGTTCTAACGCCACCTTGACGATGCTGAATGTCCTGACGCTCTCCGCCTGAGCGACGTCGGCAAACAAGCGGGGGTAACGGGAGTTGACCACCCACACCTCGCCATCGCGCAGCGCGGCGCCGGTCGGCCCATCCAATCCCGGCGGCGTGGCGACCGCGACGACATGGGCGCTGGCCCAGCCGTCGGCCGAGGCGAGCAGCGTCACGTCGCCGGACATGCTCCCTTTTTCACCCGGAAAAGACTGTACGATTACCAATTCGTTGGCGTTTTTGAGCCGCAGCCCGTCCGGCCCTTTCAGCCGCTGCGGCAGCCTGATTTCACTTATCGCAGGTGCGTTATCCAGCGTCACCTTCCACAGCAGCCCGCGGGTGTAGTCCGACGCAATCAGGTAGCCATCCGGGTGAGACACGATGCCGTTGAGATAAGGCTGCGTGCCCTGCGCAGCGGCGGGGGCGTCGGCCGGCATCAAACGCGCTGAGCGCACCAGAATCGACACCTGGCGCGTTGCCCGGTCGATCTTGTAAATCTGCGGCTGGAAGCTGTCGGTCACATAGATATTGCCCTTTGCGTCGAGCGCCAGATCGTTGGCCAACGTCGGACCACGGCTTAACGACGAAAGATCGTACGTCTGCTGCAGCGCGCCGGTATCGAGACTGAACTCCAGCACCTGCGCCACGCGATTGCGCGTGCCGGTGGCCGAGTAGAGGGACACGCCCACGTCTTCGTTGCACACCAGCACCCGGTTGCGCTCGGCGTCCACCAGCATGCCGGAGGTAGTGATGAGCCCCTTACCGGTGGAAAACCGCCGATAGCGGCCATCCGGGTAGACCAGGCCAAGCTGCCCACCGCGCAGGGAGGAGACCAGGAACGCACCGGCGCGTGCATTCCAGGCGATGCCCTCAGGGTAAGCGCCGGCGACATCCGGCGAGAATTCGATGCGCTGCGTGGCCTGCGCCTGCATGACGCCGTTGAGAAACAGCGCGACGCCGGCCAACGGGGTGACGCGTCGGCGCCACGGCAATAAGAAAGAAAAGAGGCTGAAACGGAACATGTGCATGACCCTGATGAGGACTCGGATCGCTAGAGTAGGATCGCGCCGCTCACGGCACCAGCCGGGAAAAAGGCAATGCGCCACTAAAAAAATCGCAGTAATCAGCGCAAAAAAACCGCCCGATACGGGCGGTTGAGGTGACGGCGAACCGTTACTTCAGGGCTTCCTGAATGGCGTCGGCCATCGGGCCGATGTGCTTTTCCGCCGCCTTCAACTGGAAATCTACGCCGTTGCCGTCGTTGGTATCCGACAGCGTGGCCTTGATCAATTCCAGCGCCGCCTGCACCGCCACCAGCCGTTTGTGCTGTTCGTCCGTGACCGGGTCGGCACCCATATTGGCCGGATAGTAATGTTCTAACATCGCGATCTCCTTTTGATGACGTTAACCTCTAACCTACCAGAAAACCGCGCATTTACTAAGGAAACCAGGCCCTGCGCGGCCGAGTGGCGATAAATTGCACTATACTGGGCAAACACTTTCCCCTGTAACAGGATCATCGCCATGTCATTCCAGGGAAGCTGCCACTGCGGCGCCGTCACCTTCTCCGTGGACGCCGAACTGCCCGCCGACGCCCTCAGTTGCAACTGTTCGATCTGCCGCCGCAAAGGGCTGTTGCTGTCTTTCTTCCCCATCAGCGCATTCACGCTCAACAGCGGCCAGGACCAGCTCAGCACCTACACCTTCAATCACCACAAGATCCGCCATCAGTTCTGCCGAGTCTGCGGTGCCCAGCCCTTCGCCTACGGCACTGCGCCGGACGGCGCCGCGATGTGCGCCGTCAACCTGCGCTGCGTGCCTGACATTGCGCTGGATGCGTTGCAGATCCACAGTTACGACGGCGCCAGCGTCTGAGATCCCGCGTTTTCAGCGGTAGACGGAGAATTTCTTGGTCAGCGGCTTAAGCTGTTCGGCGTCGCCGTAGAGCGCCACCGCCACGAAATCCAGCTGTTCGTAAGGGGTGTTGGCGGTGTCGGCGATCTGCTGTTCGGCGGAGTGCGACAGCATGGTGGTGGTGAAGAAGTTGGACAACACGCCCTCTTCCTTGCACTTCAGAATCAGGTTGCTGAGCTGGTTGCTGTTCTTGGCCTGCAGGATCACGATCGGATAGTGGCTCATATTGGCGCTGACGCCGTCGAGGCTGCTCGGATAGTGGTGAAACTCGCGCTGCTCGATCAGATCGGTGATGCCCGCCGTCAGATGACAGGAGGCGTTAAACAGCGTGGCCGGTTCGTGATTGCGGTTGAGGATGATATAAAATTTTTTCTCGTTGTCGCTATACATGCTCTTCTCCTTGAATAGGCAGCCAGTTTTACCCAACCTGCGCACGGTTTCAAGGCGCGATAAGGGGCCGCGTCCGGCCCCCGTGATCACGCTGCCGACTCAGGCGGCGCCTTCACCCGGACCGAGCGGCTGCGCCACCTGATGCAGCACGGTGATGTTCTGCAAAAGCGTGCCGCCGTCGATCGGTTTCATCTGGCCGTCGCGATCTTTATAGTGCGTCGGCTTGGCGCCGTGGAAGAACAGCCCGGCGTTGACCTGCACGCCCAGATAGCCTGCGCTGGCCGGCAGGCGCTGCACGTCGGTCCAGGGGGTGGAAACCGGCACGTACTGAAAGCCTTCGCTCGTCTTGGCGTACAGCGGGCGCAGCAGCGTGACAAAGGCCATCATCGGCGACAGCGCGTCTTTAAAGATCTGCACCGGCCGATCGACCGTCATCAGGAAACCCTGCGGCTGCTCCTCAACCGTGTCGAGACTCAGGCTGCTGCTGATATCATCACCCCGGCCGCCATAGCTCCATTCAATGGCCGGCGCCCCACTCTCGTTCATCATCGCTGACATACACTGCTCCTTATAAAATGAATTCAACACGCCTGCTGCGTGCCGGAACAGTAAACCGCCGCGGGGGACCCGCGTCCACGCCGGGCGGCACGCTGGCAAACCAAACAACGAAGGCGCGCAATCAATAAAGCTCGAAATGAATAATTTCTCCGCGTGATAGCGCAGCATTTGAACGACCTCAGCCGTTGCAAGAGCACATAGTGATGGCGTTACCGCCACTGGAGAGTGTTATGACCGCGATTAAACCGGACGCCATCGACCGCGTTCTTCCCGCCACCACGCCCTGGTTTGCCGTCGTCAACGTGTTGTTCGCCGGCATCGCCGCGGCGCTGCACGTGGGTAAGGCCACCATCGCGCTGCCTGCGCTGCAGGCCGAGTTCGGCCGTTCGCTTGAGGCGCTGAGCTGGGTCATCTCGGCCTTTCCTTTCGTCGGGGTGTTCGGCGGTATCGCCGCCGGGCTGTTGGTGCGCCGCTGGGGCGACCGGCGCCTGCTGGCAGTAGGGTTACTGATCATCAGCGCCGCCAGCTTCACCGGCGCCACGCTGCACGACTTCAGCGGATTGGTCGTCAGCCGCTTTGTCGAAGGCCTCGGCTTCGTGATCGTGGTGGTCGCCTCGCCGGCGGTGCTGAACCGCATCGTCGCCCCGGCGCAGCGCAGCCTGGTGTTCGGCATCTGGAGCACCTTCATGCCGGCGGGCATCGCCATTTCACTGTTTTTCGGCCCCCATCTCGCCGACTGGCAACAAAATTGGCAGGCCGGTGCGGCGTTGACGCTGTTGGCCGCCGTGCTGCTGCCGCTGACCACGTCCCGCCGTGCCGCCGAGGCGCACGTTCCGCCGTTACACCTGCGGCAAGCGCTGGGCGCGATGCTGCGGGCGCGCCGACCGCTGTTGCTGGCGTTGATGTTCACCACTTACAACCTGCAGTTTTTCTCGGTGATGACCTTCCTACCGATCTTCCTGATGCAACGTATCGGCCTGTCGCTGGCGGCCGCCGGCGGCATCAGCGCGGCGGCGGTGGCGGCGAACATCATCGGCAACCTCGCCGCCGGGCTCTTGCTGTCGCGCGGTCTGCGGGCCGGTAGCCTGCTCGCGGCCACCAGCCTGATCATAGGCATCTTCGGCATCGGCATTTTCCTGCCGATGACGCCCAACGGCCTGCTGATCCCCTTGTGTTTCCTGTTCTGCGCCATCGCCGGCATGCTGCCCGCCACCATTCTGGCCGCCACGCCGGCGGCGACGCCGGAACCGACGCTGCTGCCGCTGAGCCTGGGGCTGGTGATGCAGGGGAACTATCTCGGTCAGGTGATCGGCCCGGTCGCGCTGAGCGCCATCGTGGCTGCGGCCGGTTGGGCGGCCCCGGCCTGGCTGGTGCTGGCGGCGGCCCTGTTGGGGGCGCTGTTGGCGCTGGCTTTTCTCAGCCAGCGGCATAATGCGGGGTGATAAGCAGAAAGGTCGTTCTGTTTGTTATAAGCGGTGCTGAATTTTCCCTGGTGCAGGTACCTGCCTATCGCGAAGGATATGGCCAGTGATGATCAAGGCCCGATAATGACAAGGCGCCGGTGGCCGCGAAATACACCAGCAGGCCGGCAAAGGCGATCAGTAGCGTTTTCTCGATGACGCCGAGTCGTTTGTGTTCAGTCATTTGCATACTCCTTCGTGATATCGGGCGAACGGCCGCCCTCATCAACACTAGGAAAGCCTGGCGCAGGCGGCAAGCGTGGCTCACAAAATGAAACATAATCGATAAATTTTGTTAATTATTTAGCCCTCTTTCTTTTCTCATGTCGCCGCCTGTTCACCGTGCAACGCCCGCCTTGCCCTTAATAACCCTATGGAATACGCCACTAAAAATCCCCTACCGGTTAAGCAAAGGTGATGATAGTGTTGTTTTCATTCAGTTCATTTATGCTGAAAATTCATCTTTTGAGGGACGACTATGATGTCTAAAGGCATTTCCAAGGGATTCTTTATTCTGATCCTGTTCATCGTTACCGCCGCCTTTCTCGACGTGCTGGGGCCTTACTACTCCTCGGTGCTGTGGGCGATTATTCTGGCGGTGATTTTCCATCCGGTGAAAAAGAAGCTGAAGCAGTACGTCGGCGAACGCAACGGCGTGGTGTCGCTGCTGACGGTGGCGCTGATTTGCCTGATCGTGTTCACGCCGTTGGCGATCATCGCCTCGTCGCTGGCGATGGAATTCAACGTGATCTACACCAAGCTGCAGGCCAACAACAGCCAGTTGCCGACCATGCTGGCGGACTTTATGCGTCACCTGCCCGGCTGGGCGCAGCGCTTCCTGGCGGAACATAACCTCAACAGCGCCGCCGAGATCCAAAAGCAGCTTTCCGAGGTGGCGCTCAAGGGCGGGCAATACCTGGCGGGCAGCGTCTTCCTGATCGGCAAGGGCACCTTCAACTTCGTCGTCGGCTTCGGCGTAATGCTCTACCTGCTGTTCTTCCTGCTGAAAGACGGCCCCTACCTGGTGAACCTGGCGCTCGAAGCGCTGCCGCTCTCCCAGCACGTGAAGCACCACCTGTTCGTGAAGTTCGCCGCCGTCTCCCGCGCCACCGTCAAGGGCACGGTGGTGGTCGCCGTGGTGCAAGGCGCGCTCGGCGGGCTGGCGTTTTACTTTACCGGCATCGACGGCAGCCTGCTGTGGGGCGCGCTGATGGCGTTCCTGTCGATCATCCCGGCCGTGGGCTCCGCCATCATCTGGGTGCCGGCGGTGATCTACTTCTTCGCCACCGGCATGCTGTGGAAAGCCATTTTCCTGGTGGTGTTCTTCGTGGTGGTGATCGGCCTGGTGGACAACATCCTGCGCCCGCTGCTGGTGGGCAAAGACACCAAAATGCCGGACTACCTGATCCTGATTTCCACCCTGGGCGGCATGGAGATCTACGGCATCAACGGCTTCGTCATCGGCCCCTTGATCGCCGCGCTGTTCATCGCCTGCTGGAACATTCTGTCCGGCCGCGACAGCGAGGAGAACATCGAAGAGATCGACGAAGCGTTTATCGAGGAAGGCAAGAACCATCCCGACGCGGTGGAGTAAACCTCCCGCAGCGAATCACGCAGGGGCCCAATTGGGCCCCTTTTTTTGTCTGTGGTATCCTTGCCCGGCTCACAAGGAAGAACGGGTTTCGTTATGCTTATTTTTTACGCCACGCTGGCTATCGCTTTCACTCTGCTGTGTCTGCTAGCCTTTATCTATTGCGCTTACCAGCTGTCGAAGCACGGCGACGTCAAGTTTTTGGCCTCGCTTTCGGTACTGATCTTCGCGCTGCTGGCCTTCTATGCCGCTTACGGCTACGTCAGCACCTGGCTGCAACAGCAGGCGGTCGATGTCCGGCTGTATTAGCGCGATGGGATGAAAAAGACCTGCTCCGGATCGCCGTCATCGAGATTGTCAATTTGGCCGCTGGCGACAAACCCGGCGTTCAACAGCAGCCGCTGCATCGGCAGGTTGGAGCGATTGGTGGAGGTGAACAGCTTCGGGTGTCGGCAATGGGATTTCAATGCCGCAATCAGCGCCAGCCCGACGCCCCGGCGGCGATAGCGCTCGCCGACCATCAGCATCTCGATAAAGCCGCAGCCGAAGAAGTGATAGTGCAGCACGCCGTAGCCCATCACCACGCCCCGTTCTTCGGCAAGATAACAGATGCTCTGCCCGCACCAGGTGCGGATCTGCGCCGCGCGCTGCGGCTCACGCAAGGCAACGCTGTCGAGGGCGATCAGGGCTGCGGCATCGGTTTCAGTGGCAAGACGAACAGGCATGTTTACCCCCTCATGCTTATGGGTGACGGCGGCACCGCTTCAACGAAACGGCAACCGAAGCGGGATAACTTTTACATCCCCGCCGAATTTTGTAATCCTATTATAGAGTTACTAAAACACACGCCAAGGAAGGAAAGCATTTCCCGATGAGAATACCGCAAATCTCCGCCGCCCTGCTGTGTACCCTGCTGCTGGCGGGCTGCCAGTTCCACAAAACCGTATTCCCGCCGCCGTATCTCGGCACCCCACAAGAGATCAGCACCTACGAAGTGAAAGGGCTGACCTTCGTCACCACCGTCACCTTCAGCGGCCTGTTCGCCGAAGACCTGGTGCGCGAATACGCACAGAAACATCACTATCGCTACTATGTGGTAACGATGCGCAGCAACGGTTTTAAAGATCGGGCCGAGCGCGTGAGCGCGATGATGTATCGGTAGGCATTGGCAACATATGCCGTGAAAGAATGCCGAAAAATCCAGGTTCAGCGCAGGAAAACGCGATATGGAACATGGTAAAGCCGCAAAGTCAGGGCTGCATGAAAGTGCGGCCTCTGACTTCTGTTTAACCCAGTTACCGCCCTTTACCTTCTACTGTCACTACGGGCGAAATTCCAACGTGATAATTTGGAACGCATTATGGACCTCTGGCGTTGGCGGCTTAGGCAGACGCGCATCGGCAACCGCCTTCATGGCGGCACGGCAAAGATCCGGATCGCCACCTTCAGTTCGAACACCGACTGGCATGCCGTCCGGCGCCAGCGTGATACGCAATGTACAGCGTTGGCCTGAGTAAGTGGCGGCGTCTTTTAAATGGCGTTGAATCTCAGCTTGCACCTGGGTCATGTAATGTAATTTTTCTTTTCCCGGCGCAGACGTCTTTGGGTCACCAAGGTTGGCGAAAAGATCATCGACCTCTTTATTCGCCGGATCGTTTTGGCTGGAGGTAGTACTCTTGGCACACCCCGTTAACGTCAGCGCGGTCATCGCCGCCAATAGTATGGCAATGCCGGTTTTGTAGCCTGAATGCGTTATTTTCATATCCCTGTCCTTATGGATGATTATCAGCCGAATCAACGTTGTATTCGAAAAGATCCCCGGTGAATACTTATACAGAATTAACGCCAAACCACCAGAGACATTGTTAGTATCAAGCATCGGCATGCGGAGTATCGTGGGCCGATGATGACATGAAGCCATAGCGCCCTCACCAGGCAGTACGCCTGCGTACCCTGACCTATCGATAACTTTCGATCAATCACCCCATCAATAAATTAAGAAATTCTTAATTTTTTATCGCATTAAAAGCGTTTCAACGCTAACAATCTGGAGATTCTGCCTATAATTACTTTCCTGCTATTAAATTCATTTAAGTAACCAGGATGGTGAGTATGAAAAATAAACGACTCTTTGCCGCGCTTCTTACTGCGACTACGGTGATGTTCATAGCGGGCTGCGCTTCCAATCAGGCGATCAAAACAACGGATGGCAAGACCATTGTCACCGACGGCAAGCCTCAGGTCGATAAAGATACCGGGTTAGTCTCCTATCGAAATGCAGAAACGGGCAAAACGGAACAGATCAATCGAGACCAGATTGCAAACATGAGTGAGTTGGATAACTAAAAGGAGCTACAAATGAAAAAAACGCTTGTTCTTCCCGCGATCGCCCTGGTTGCCATCGCCGCACTGTCAGGCTGCACACGCACCAGCTACGCCATCCATACCCACGACGGTCGAACGCTCATCAGTGACGGCAAGCCGAAAGAAACCGCTGCCGGGTTGATCGGTTATACCGACGCCAATGGCGTTAAACAGCAAATCAACAAGACGGAAGTCAAAGAGGTTTCAGAGATCCCTCATTAAGGTTCCGATAACCTTAGCCAGTTAAAATCAAGGGGGCCAATGGCTCCCTTTCTACTCAAAAAACCGGCGTACTTGCCTGCATTTAACGATAACGTCGATAAACACCTGACATTTAGCGCCAACGTTCTCAGGTTTGCCATACGGATCTCTCCTTTCCCTGCATCAAGCAGCTATAATCCAAAAAGTGGAGTTTTTTGATTAATGATAAGGAGGGAGTATGTATAAAACTATCTTGGTTCCCGTGGATATTACCGAGCCGGAATTAACACAGCAGGTCATCCCGCATGTCAACGCGCTCGCCAGGCTCGAAGACTCCCACGTCCATTTCCTGGCGGTGATCCCATCGCGCGCCACCTACGCCGCTTTCGGCTTTGCCGCCACAGCGGCGATAGAAACCAAAGACGAAACCATTGCGCTAGCGACCGAGGGGCTGGCAAAAGCGGCAAAAGAATTCAGCGTGCCTGAAGATAGAGTGACCACGCACGTTGCCGTCGGCGATCCTAAAGATCAGATCCTGGAACTCGCTGATGCGCTTAACGCGGAGATTATTGTGATGGGTTCCAACCGCCCTTCTGCGATCACTTATCTCCTCGGCTCCAATGCCACCGCCGTCGTCCGCCACGCCAATTGCCCGGTGCTGGTCGTGCGTGAATCGGCTAACGCCGCTCGGTGAGCCTGTCCGATACCTCACTCATATTTGAACAATAAAAAAACGGGAGCCCTAAGGCTCCCGTTCTCATTCAAACGCCAAACACCCTTACATGTGTTTAACGATAGCGTCGCCAAACTCTGAACATTTCAGCAGTTTAGCGCCTTCCATCAGGCGTTCGAAGTCATAGGTCACGGTCTTGGCAGCGATGGCGCCTTCCATGCCTTTAACGATCAGATCAGCCGCTTCGAACCAGCCCATGTGGCGCAGCATCATCTCTGCGGACAGAATGATGGAACCTGGGTTCACTTTGTCCTGGCCGGCGTACTTCGGCGCGGTGCCGTGAGTCGCTTCGAACAGCGCGCAGTCGGAGCCGATGTTGGCGCCCGGCGCGATGCCGATACCGCCTACCTGGGCCGCCAGGGCGTCGGAGATGTAGTCGCCATTCAGGTTCATACAGGCGATCACGTCGTATTCCGCCGGGCGCAGCAGGATCTGCTGCAGGAAGGCGTCGGCGATCACGTCTTTAACCACGATCTCTTTGCCGGTGTTCGGGTTCTTGATCTTCAGCCATGGGCCGCCGTCGATCAGCTCGCCGCCGAACTCTTCACGCGCCAGCTCATAGCCCCAATCCTTGAAGGCACCTTCGGTGAACTTCATGATGTTGCCTTTGTGAACCAGGGTCACGGAGTCACGGTCGTTGGTGATGGCGTATTCGATCGCCGCACGCACCAGACGCTTGGTCCCTTCTTCGGAGCATGGCTTCACGCCGATACCGCACTGCTCTGGGAAGCGGATTTTCTTCACGCCCATTTCGTCGCGCAGGAATTTGATCACTTTGTCCGCTTCGGCGGAGCCGGCTTTCCACTCGATGCCGGCGTAGATGTCTTCGGCGTTTTCGCGGAAGATCACCATGTCGGTCAGCTCAGGCTGTTTCACCGGGCTTGGGGTGCCCTGGTAGTAACGCACCGGGCGCAGGCACACGTACAGATCCAGCTGCTGGCGCAGGGCCACGTTCAGAGAACGGATGCCGCCGCCGACCGGGGTGGTCAGGGGGCCTTTGATGGCGACGCGGTAGTCGCGGATCAGGTCCAGAGTTTCGTCCGGCAGCCACACGTCTTTACCGTAAACGTGGGTAGATTTTTCGCCGGTGTAGATTTCCATCCAGGAGATTTTACGTTCGCCGTGGTAAGCCTTTTTAACGGCTGCATCAACCACGTGGATCATGGCAGGAGTCACGTCAACGCCAATGCCGTCGCCTTCGATGAACGGGATGATCGGGTTATGAGGAACAACCAGTTTACCCTGGGCGTCAACCGTGATTTTTTTACCTTCTGCCGGAACAACTACTTTGCTTTCCATCAACCTCTCCTTCAAGCGCAATTTTGTTAATGCTTTGTAAGATGCGTGTAGATACTACTTGAATATTCGGTCCGCGCCAATCCGAAACGGATTCGGTTATAATGCGCTTATCATCCGTAATCTCAACTGTTATGAAAAAATTCTCTGTTAGAAATCACAACGTTAAACGATTCAGCAAGCCGAATGCCGCCAAACCCGCCGCGCCGAAAGGGCCGCGCCGAATTGTGTTATTCAACAAGCCCTTCGACGTGTTGCCGCAGTTCACCGACGAAGCCGGCCGCGCCACGCTGAAAGAGTACATCCCCTTCCCCGACGTTTACGCCGCCGGGCGCCTGGATCGCGACAGCGAGGGGCTGCTGGTGCTGACCAACGACGGCCAGCTGCAGGCGCAGCTCACCCAGCCGGGCAAGCGCACCGGCAAAATCTATTATGTGCAGGTCGAGGGCGCGCCGCAGGAGAGCGATCTGGCGCCATTGCGCAGCGGCGTCACGCTGAAAGACGGCCCCACGCTGCCCGCCGGGGTGGAGTTGGTGGCCGAGCCGCAGTGGCTGTGGCCGCGCAACCCGCCGATCCGCGAACGTAAATCCATTCCCACCCACTGGCTGAAAATCACCCTGTATGAAGGGCGAAACCGCCAGGTGCGTCGCATGACGGCGCATATCGGGTTCCCTACCCTGCGCCTGATTCGCTACAGTATGGGTAATCTTTCGCTGGGTTCACTGCAACCCGGTGAATGGGAAATCATCGATTCCCTGTAGACCGATAACTGATGGAGGCGCCATGAAGAACACACTGACCGCGCTGCTGTTCACCGCACTGGCGGCCCCGCTCGCCGCCCAGGCCGCCAGCTTCGACTGCGCCAAGGCGGCAAGCCGCGATGAGCGCGCCATCTGCGCCAACCGCACGCTGAACGATCTGGACGTGCAAATGGCCACAAAATACCAATTCCTGCGCGGCCTGTTCGCCATGGGCGCGCGCGGCGCGATGCAGGACAGCCAACAGGACTGGCTGACAAAACGCCAGCGGTGCGGCGGGGATACCGCCTGCCTGCTGCAAAGCTACCGCACCCGCATCGCCGAGCTGGACGACATCTACCGGCGCATCGACAAACCGTTGTAAGGAGAGCGCATGTTCAAACCGCACGTCACCGTGGCCTGCGTGGTGCACGCCGCCGACAAATTTTTAATTGTCGAAGAGACCATCAACGGCAAAGCGCTGTGGAACCAGCCGGCCGGCCATCTGGAGGCCGACGAGACGCTGGTGCAGGCCGCCGAGCGCGAGCTGTGGGAAGAGACCGGCATCCGCGCCACGCCGCAGGCGTTCCTGCGCCTGCACCAGTGGATCGCGCCGGATCACACGCCGTTCCTGCGTTTTTGCTTCGTTATCGAGTTGGAACAGCCGCTGCCGACCGAGCCGCAGGACAGCGACATCGATCGCTGCCTGTGGCTGAGCGCCGACGAGATTTTGCAGGCGCCCAACCTGCGTTCCGCGCTGGTGGCGGAGAGCATTCGCAGCTACCAGCAGCCGGAGCGCTACCCGCTGTCGCTGGTCGGCAGCTTCGCCTGGCCGTTTTAAGGGCGCCGGGCAGCACAAGATGAACAGTGCGCCGGCGCGGCCAACGTGGTAAAATCCTGCGCTTGTTTTTATCAGCACGGTTCGTGTTCAAGTTCGTGAGATCCCCATGTCAGACAACAGCCAGAAAAAAGTAATCGTCGGTATGTCCGGCGGCGTCGACTCTTCCGTTACCGCCTATCTGTTACAGCAACAGGGCTATCAGGTCGCTGGGCTGTTCATGAAGAACTGGGAAGAAGACGACGACGAAGAGTACTGCTCCGCCGCGACCGATCTGGCCGATGCGCAAGCGGTCTGCGACAAGCTGGGCATCGAACTGCACACGGTGAACTTTGCGGCGGAATACTGGGACAACGTGTTTGAGCTGTTCCTGGAAGAGTACAAGGCCGGCCGCACGCCGAACCCGGACATCCTGTGCAATAAAGAGATCAAATTCAAAGCCTTCCTGGAGTTCGCTGCCGAAGATCTGGGGGCCGATTTTATCGCCACCGGCCACTACGTGCGCCGCCAGGACGTGGACGGCAAGAGCCGCCTGCTGCGCGGCGTCGACGGCAACAAAGATCAGAGCTACTTCCTCTACACCCTGAGCCACGAGCAGGTGGCGCAGAGCCTGTTCCCGGTCGGGGAGCTGGAGAAGCCGGAGGTGCGCCGCATCGCCGAGCAGCTGGAGCTGGTCACCGCCAAGAAGAAAGACTCCACCGGCATCTGTTTTATCGGCGAGCGCAAGTTCCGCGACTTCCTCGGCCGTTACCTGCCGGCGCAGCCGGGCCCGATCGTCAGCGTCGACGGCCAGACCGTCGGCGAACACCAGGGCCTGATGTATCACACCCTGGGCCAGCGTAAAGGGCTGGGCATCGGCGGCATGAAAGACAGCAGCGAAGATCCGTGGTACGTGGTGGATAAAGACGTGGCCAACAACGTGCTGGTCGTCGCGCAGGGGCACGATCACCCGCGCCTGATGTCCGTCGGCCTTATCGCGCAGCAGTTGCACTGGGTGGATCGCCTGCCGCTGAGCGGCCCGTTCCGCTGCACGGTGAAGACCCGCTATCGCCAGCAAGACATCCCTTGCACCGTGACCCCGCTCGACGACGAACGCATCGAAGTGCGTTTCGACGAGCCGGTCTCTGCCGTCACCCCCGGCCAGTCGGCGGTGTTCTATCAGGGCGAAATCTGCCTCGGTGGCGGCATCATCGAACAGCGCCTGGCGTAATTCGCCTGCCACCCAAGAAAAACGCTGCGTTTATCGCAGCGTTTTTTTTATTCAAAATTCCACCTGCGCACCCAGTTCAATGACGCGATTCGGCGGGATTTCGAACAGGTCCGGCGCGCGCAGCGCATTGCGCTGCAACAGTTGGAACACCTTGCCGCGCACGCGCAGATACCAGGGCCGCTTGCCCAGCACCAGCGTATCGCGCGACATGAAGAACGAGGTCTCGTTCATGGTGAAGCTCATCCCTTCCAGGCCGCAGCGGTAAAGGATGTCCGTCACGTTGGGCGTCTCACGCCAGCCATAGCTCGCCACCACCCGCCAAAAGCTCGCCGACAGTTGTTCGATCGCCACCCGCTGCACGTTGTGCACGTACGGCATGTCGGTGGTGACGATGGTCAGCAACACCACGCGCTCATGCAACACCTTGTTGTGCTTCAGGTTGTGCAGCAGCACCAGCGGCACCGCGTGCGGCGTGCGCTCCATAAATACCGCGGTGCCCGGCACCCGCTTCGGCGGCGCCTTCTCCAGCGACTCGATCAGCGCGCTCAGCCCTTCCTGATTGTCGCGCAGCCGGCGGATCAGGCGCGAACGCTCGGTCTTCCAGGTCAACATGATCAGCAGAATGGTCAGCCCAAGCGCCACCGGCAGCCAGCCGCCGGTCGCCAGCTTGATCAGGTTGGCGCCGAACAGCGGTACGTCGATGCACAGCATGACAACCAGCATCAGTCCGCCCAGCGCGCGCGGCCAGCCCCAGTTTTTGACCGCCACGATGCTCAGCAAAATCGACGACAGCAGCATGGTGCCGGTCACCACGATGCCGTAAGCCGAGGCCAGGTTACTGGAATGTTTGAAACTGATAATCACGATCAGCACCGCCGCGAACAGCAGCCAGTTCACTACCGGAATGTAGATCTGCCCGGACTCCTGATCGGAGGTATAGATGATGCGCATCGGCGGCAGGTAGCCCAGCCGCACCGCCTGCCGCGTCAGCGAGAACACGCCCGAGATCACCGCCTGCGAGGCGATCACCGTCGCCAGCGTGGCGATCACCAGCAGCGGGATCAGCGCCCAGGTCGGCGCCAGCAGGAAGAACGGGTTGTTGATCGCCGCCGGATTGGCCAGCAGCAGCGCCCCCTGGCCGAAATAGTTCAGCACCAGCGCCGGCGCCACCAGCGTAAACCACGCCAGACGGATCGGTTTTTTACCGAAGTGGCCCATATCGGCGTACAACGCTTCGGCGCCGGTGACCGACAGTACCACCATGCCCAGCGCAAAAAACGACACTGCCTTGTATTCGAAGAAGAAATTCACCGCCCAGTAAGGGTTCAGCGCCCGCAGCACGCCGGGATGATGCAGAATCCCGCCGATACCCAGCAGCGCGAGCGTCAGAAACCAGATAACCATCGCCGGGGCGAACAGTTTACCGACGCTGCCGGTGCCGCGTTTTTGGATCGCAAACAGCGCGGTCAGCACCAACAGCGACAGCGGTACGATAAAGCTGTCCAGCTCTGGGGCGATAATCTGCAGCCCCTCGATGGCCGAGAGCACCGAAATGGCCGGGGTGATCACCCCGTCGCCGAAAAAGAAGCTGCCGCCCACCAGCCCGATCAGCACCGCTGCCGGCACCCAGCGCGCATCCAGCTTGCGGATCGCCAGCGACATCAGCGTCAGGATCCCTCCCTCGCCGTCGTTGTCGGCACGCATCACAAAACAAATGTACTTAATGGACACCACCAGCGTCAGCAGCCAGAAAATCAGCGACAAAAAGCCGTAAATCGAGGCCGGCGTCAGAGTGATGCCTTCCTCCGCCGTCAGGCATTCGCGCAGGGTATACAGCGGGCTGGTGCCAATATCGCCGTACACTACGCCGATGGCCGCCAGCGTCACCGTCGGCAGCGGCTGCTTGTTTTTTACGTGCATATTAAGATCTTTATTTGAGGGCTCACGTTGGCAGTATAGATGCAGCCGCCGCACTTTATTTGCCGCCGCAACAATAAGTTCGCGTCGCCACGCCGGCGATTTTCGCCGCCTATTTGCACAGTTCTGCGCCGCACGGCGCCTCCGCCTCGTCACGGGCGTATTAGACGCTGGGTTTACCCTCGATTTTGTGGCATGATCCGCGGCATTCGTTGTCATCGTTGTTACAGCCACGCCCGTTCGTTAACGTTCGCGGCCGCCGCCGTTACCCCTGCGATACACACAACCTTATGCAGTAAGCCATGTACCGTTCACAGCGTTTACAGGAGTAATCGTGGCGAAGAATTATTATGACATCACGCTGGCCATGGCGGGTATCAGCCAGGCAGCGCGTTTGGTTCAGCAGTTGGCCCATGAAGGGCAATGCCACCGCGAAGCCTTTCAGACCTCGCTGAAAAGCCTGCTGCAGATGGATCCGCCCTCCACGTTGGCGGTGTTCGGCGGTGAAGAACGCAACTTGCTGGTCGGCCTCGAAACCCTGATGGGCGTGCTTAACGCCAACAACAAAGGGCCGGGCGCGGAACTGACCCGCTACACCATCAGCCTGATGGTGCTGGAGCGCAAGCTCAACGCCAACAAACAGGCGATGAACACGCTCGGTGAACGCCTCAGCCAGCTCGAACGCCAGCTGGCGCACTTCGATCTTGAGTCGGACACCATCATCAGCGCGCTGGCCGGCATTTACGTCGACGTGGTCAGCCCGCTCGGGCCGCGCATCCAGGTGACCGGCTCGCCGGCTATCTTGCAGAACCCGCAGGTGCAGGCCAAGGTTCGCGCCACGCTGTTGGCCGGCATTCGCGCCGCCGTGCTGTGGCAACAGGTCGGTGGCAGCCGCCTGCAGTTAATGTTTTCCCGTAATCGTCTGTTCAAACAGGCGCAAAATATCGTTGCTCATTGTTAATCGATCCCAGGAGTTGCTACCGATGGAATTATCCTCACTGACCGCCGTTTCCCCCGTTGATGGACGCTACGGTGATAAAGTCAGCGCACTGCGCCCCATTTTCAGCGAATACGGTCTGCTGAAATTCCGCGTACAGGTTGAAGTACGTTGGCTGCAAAAACTGGCGGCCTGCGCAGAAATCAAGGAAGTTCCCGCTTTTGACGCCGACGCAAACGCTTTCCTCGACAAAATCGTCGCGGAATTCAATGAAGAAGACGCTCAGCGCATCAAAACCATCGAGCGCACCACCAACCACGACGTGAAAGCGGTCGAGTATTTCCTGAAGGAAAAAGTGGCGGCGGTGCCTGCGCTGCACGCGGTGTCCGAGTTCATCCACTTTGCCTGCACCTCCGAAGACATCAACAACCTGTCGCACGCGCTGATGCTGCAAAGCGCCCGTCAGGACGTGGTATTGCCTTACTGGCGCAAGATCATCGACGCGCTGAAAAGGCTGGCGCTGGAATACCGCGATATTCCGCTGCTGTCGCGCACCCACGGCCAGCCGGCGACCCCGTCGACCGTCGGCAAAGAGTTCGCCAACGTGGCTTACCGCATGGAACGCCAGTACCGCCAGCTGGAGCGCGTGGAGATCATGGGTAAAATCAACGGTGCGGTCGGCAACTACAACGCCCACATCGTCGCTTACCCGGAAGTGGACTGGCACCAGTTCAGCGAGGCGTTCGTGACCTCGCTCGGCATCACCTGGAACCCGTACACCACCCAGATCGAGCCGCATGACTACATCGCCGAGCTGTTCGACTGCGTAGCGCGCTTCAACACCATCCTGATCGACTTCGACCGCGACATCTGGGGCTACATCGCCCTGAACCACTTCAAGCAGAAGACCATCGCCGGCGAAATCGGTTCTTCCACCATGCCGCACAAGGTCAACCCGATCGACTTCGAAAACTCCGAAGGCAACCTGGGCCTGGCCAACGCCGTGCTGGGCCACCTGGCGGGCAAACTGCCGGTGTCCCGCTGGCAGCGCGACCTGACCGATTCCACCGTGCTGCGTAACCTGGGCGTAGGCCTGGGCTACGCGCTGATCGCCTATCAGGCCACCCTGAAAGGCATCAGCAAGCTGGAAGTGAACCAGGCGCACCTGCTGGACGAACTGGATCACAACTGGGAAGTGCTGGCCGAGCCGATCCAGACCGTGATGCGCCGATACGGCATCGAGAAGCCTTACGAGAAGCTGAAAGAGCTGACCCGCGGCAAGCGCGTGGACGCCGCCGGCATGCAGGCATTCATCGATGGCCTGGCGCTGCCGGAAGAAGAGAAAACCCGTCTGAAGGCGATGACCCCGGCCAACTACATCGGCCGCGCCACCACCATGGTCGACGAGCTGAAGTAAGCGCTTTAGCCCGATAAAAAGGCGGCCCGCGGGCCGCCTTTTTGCTTATCATTCGCCGCGCAACACCTGCAGCCGGGCTATCTGCTGCCCCTGTGCATCGAAGTTATCCTCGCTCAGCCAGCGCGCCAGCGCCTGCCGCACCGCCGGCCAGCGATCGGCGGTGATGGCGAACCAGTCGGTATCCCGGCTGCGCCCCTTGACGATCACCGCAAAGCGGAAGTTGCCCTCGTAGCGAAAGCCAAAGCGCAGCGCGGCCTGGCGGGACGGCGCGTTATGGCTGTCGCACTTCCACTCGCAGCGGCGGTAGCCCAGCGTGTCGAAGGCATAGCGCAGCAGCAGCGCGATGGCTTCGGTGGCGCTGGAGCGCTGTTTCATCAACGGCGACCAGCTGACGTGGCCGATCTCCAGCACGCCGTTGGCCTCGTCGATGCGCATCAGCGCCACCGTGCCCACCGGCGCGTCGCTGGCGGCGTCGAACACCGTCAGATTGACCAGCGCCGGGTTGGCCTGCAGCGTCTCCAGATGTTGCAACATCGCCGCCGGCGTATCGGGCCGTTCAATAGACAGATAGGTCCAGTCGCGGCCGTCCGGCGCCAGTTGAAACGCCTCGAACAGCGCGGCGTAATCCCGCTGCGGCTCGAGCGGCGCCAACGAGCAGAAACGCCCGCCGAGCGTCGCGCCGCCCGGGCGGCGAGCCGGCTGCCAATCCGGCATCGGTTCCCCGACCGGCTGACCATAACGATTCATTGCCATAAACGCCCTCCTGCGATTAACGGGAATAAACGATAAACGAGCTTCTTCTGCCGATTTTGTCGTACAGCGAGCGCGCCGGCGCGTTGTACTCCTGGGTCATCCAGTAGACCCGATCGCTGCCGCGCGTCTCTGCCAATCGGTACGCCTGTTCGAACAGCTTTTCCGACACCTTGTGGCCGCGCGCCTGCGGCGACACATAGAGATCTTCGATATAACAATAGCCGACCGCGCTCCAGGTGGACGGGTGGAACACCAGGTTCATCAGCCCCAGCAGCCGTCCCTCGGCATCCTCCGCCACCAGCCCGTACACCTGTTCATCCTGCCCCAGGCGTTCGAAGGTGCGATCGGTCACCTGCGGCGCCACGTCGGCGCGGTAAAAATCGAGATAGCCCTGCCACAGCGCCAGCCATTGCGCTTTGTCGTCGCCATTGATTCTGCGGATAGTCACTTCAGGGTTGGATGGGTTCATAGCGCCTCACGGAGTAAGATATTATTTCCATTAGGGAAATAATCGGATAGCGGCAGAATACACCGCGCAGCGGCGGCGCAATACGGACCAATTCAAAACGCAGAGCAGACCAATTTTAACCGTCGCTTGCCGCCGGCAGCGCGCTGAACACCTGCGCCAACGCAGTGATAAAGCGCACGATCTCATCCGGCGTATAGGCCGAGAAGCCGAGCACCAACGCCCCGCGCTGCGGCGTACCGGTGTAGAAGTCCGCCAGGCCGTACAGCCGTATCCCCCGTTCGGCCGCCGCCGCCACCAGCCGCCGCTCCGTCGCCGCATCCGCCAACGGGCAAACCAGCTGCAGCCCGCCCTGCGGCAACGCCGGACGCGTCCAGGCTGCCAGGTGACGATGCACCGCGTCGTACAACGCGTCCAGCCGCGCCTTGTACAGCGTGCGCATATTGCGCAGATGCTCGGCGTAGCCGCCCTCGTGCAGGAAATGGAACAGCGTCATCTGCGCCAGCGCCGACGTGTAGCCGTCCTGAAACTGCCTGGCGGCGACCAACGGCCGCACCAGCTGCGGCGGCGCAATCATGAAGCCGATGCGCAGCCCCGGAAACAGCGTCTTGCTGAAGGTGCCGATGTACAGCGTACGCCCACCGCCGTCCAACCCCTGCAGCGCCGCCTTGGTTTGCCGGTCGTAGTTGAACTCGGCGTCGTAGTCGTCTTCGATGATCCAGGCTCGTTGCCGCTGCGCCCACTGCAACAACGCCAGCCGCCGATCGAGACTCAGCGAATACCCCAGCGGATAGTGATGGGACGGCGTGATATAAACGCCCCGTCCACCGCCCGAGGCCTGCATCAACTGCCCGACGTCCAGTCCCTGCTCGTCGATGCCGATCGGCCACGCCTGCAGACCCGCCGACTGCACCAGTTTTTTCGCCCCCTGATAACCCGGTTCTTCGACGAACACCGCATCGCCGGGATCGAACAGCACCTGCGTACACAGCGCCAACGCTTGCTGAGAGCTGGTCACCACGATCACCTGTTCCGCCGTCGCCTTGACGCCCCGCTCCCGCTGCAGATAGTGCGCGATCTCCGCACGCAGCTCCGGCAGCCCTTGCGGATCGGCATACCCCAACAACCGCTCGCCGTGCCGCCGCAGCGCCTGCTTTTCCTGCTGCAGCCATTGCTCGATGGGGAACGCCCGCAGGTCTGCCAGCGAAGGCGTCAGCGAAGCCTGGCGACAAGTGTGCGGCGTATGGCTGACTGCCAGCAGCGCCCGGCCGCGATCGCTCAGCTCAGGCTCCGCCAGCCGCGCCTCTTGCCCCGTCGCCGTCGCCAGCAGTTCGCGGCCGAGCAGCGTGTCACTGCGATAACGCACAAAGCTGCCGCGCCCCACCGTTCGGCTGATGAACCCCTCCGCTTCCAGCCGCGCGTAGGTCTGTTCCACCGTGTCGCGCGCCACCGTCAGCCGGGCCGCCAACACACGGCTCGGCGGCAGCTTCGTCCGCCAGGCCAGTTCTCCGGCGGCAATCAGTTGCAACAGAGCCTGATGCAGCGCCGAACGTCGGGTCAGACCTTGCCGCCGCTGCTGCGCGAAGGCGGCCAGGATAGCTGCATCGTCCGCGTGTCGTGGGGTGTCGCTCATGGGGAATTTGTGTCTCCTGATTCAGGGTACCGACGCACTACTCTACCTCATTTCCTTCCAGCGGCGGTGGCAGTTGCGCTGCCCGGCGAAATCCCCTTAAATAAGCCATCGCATTGCGGCTACAGGACTTCCGTCGGCTATGAGCAAGGAGACCAACCAGCGTCTGCTGGACAAACTGCAGCAGGATCTGGCCAGCGCGGGCGCGATGCCGCTGTATTTGCGCTTCAACGCCTCAGTGCGCCAGGCTATCGATCAAGGATTGCTGAATGCGGGGGATTTTTTGCCCAGCGAGCGCCTGTTCACCGAACGGCTCGGCATCTCGCGCATCACGGTGCGCAAAGCGCTGGCCTGCCTCGAGCAGGACGGCATCATCGGCCGTTCGCGCGGCTACGGCACCTTTATTCAACCGCAACGGCCCGAGCCGAAGCTGTTCTATTCATTGGCGGACGTCAAAGGATTCTCGCGTGAGGTGATACAGCAAGGGCGCCGACCGGACACGCAGTGGATCAGCCGCGAACGGATGCCCGCCGGCGCTGAACTGGCTGAAAAGCTCCAGCTGGCGGCCGGAACGCCGATCTACCAACTCAAACGCATTCACTTGATCGATCGGCGGCCAATGTCGGTGGCGGTGTCCTACGTGGTGGTGACGGCAATTGCCAACGTCGACGAGATCGGCATTTCGCTGTACGACTACTTCCGGCGCAATAAGGTCGAGATGGGATCGCTGCGCAGCCAGGTCAGCGCGGCGATGGCCGACGACGATATCCGCCAGGCGCTGCGGCTCTCGGAGCCAATGCCGCTGCTGATCGTGCGCCAGACGCTGTTCGACCACCATAAAAAGCCGATCGAATACAGCGAAAGCTTCTGCCGCAGCGACATGTACGAATTTACCAGCGAAAGTTGACCCGTTGCGTCACGCGGCCGCTCAAGCCTCGCCCTGCCGGCGGCGGCGAAAACGCGCGAACGCCTGAACGTAAGCCTCGATATCCAGCGGATTCACCCGTTTTAACGCCGGCAGCAATCCGGGTTCGATCGCTTCTGCGCCGCGCAGCGCGCCGCAAATCGCGGTGGCCATCGCGCCGATGGTGTCGGTGTCGCCGCCCAGGTTGGCGCACAGCACGGCGCACCGGGTAGGGTCGGTTTGCGCCAGCTGCACCATCGCCAGCGCCGCCGGCACCGACTCGATGGTGCTCACCCCGGCGCCGATCAGCTGATACACCCGTTCGGAGGCCTGCTCGGTGTCGGTGGCTTCATCCACCACCTGAAACGCCAGTTCGATACGCGCCGCCAGCGAGGGGCTGAACGTCGTCTCCTGCCGGCGCTGGGCATACTCCGCCACCCCCGGCAATGCCAGGCGAATCGAGGCCCAGTCCGCCCCCTCCACCGCCCGCGCAATGGCCCAGGCGATCGCCACTGCACCGGCAACGGCGATGTCGGATTTGTGCGTCGGGCTGCAGGCCAGCCACACCTGCTGGCAGAAATCCTCCAGCGGCGCGGACGGCAGCACGCAGCCCAAAGGCGAAATGCGCATCGCCGCACCATTGGTGATGCCGTTGTTTTCCAACTCGGCGATCGGCGTGCCCGCTTTCTGCTCGCTCAGCGCCAGTTTGGAACTGGGGCCGAGAATGTTCTTGTTGAAGGCGTCAAAACTGTCCACCCAGCGGATCACGTTGCGGGCAATCAGTTCCGGCACCACCTCGCCTTCCGCTTCCCGCAGCGCATCGGCCAGCGCCAACGCCATCGCGGTATCGTCGGTATATTGCCCGGCCTTGAAGTAACAGGCGGCGGTGTTCTCCGCCGGCCCATCGAGAAAGCCGTCTATCCAGCCGAAATGGCGCTTAACCCGCTCGCGCGGCCACAGCTCGGAAGGCATGCCGAGCGCGTCGCCCAGCATCTGTCCGTAAAGTGCGCCCGCTATGCGTTCTGCCTGGGTTAACTGCTTCATCCGTCGCTCCTGAGAAAATATGCCGATGCCTCAATAATACCTTATTAGTACCTTTAAAGCTTATCAAGCGCCCCGGTTCACACTTTCCTTTCTCGGCAATGCCCGGCGCGTTTAAGTTGCGTTTAACGTTGCCCCGCCGCTGTTTATCCGACGTTTATCAGAACTTGTCGATAATGTCGGCGAACAAATTGATAACGCTTATTTTAATACATTGCTTCGGCTCTCTTGCGGGCCGAGCGGGTTATACCTACCATAGCCTCAGCACTTTTTGTCAAAATGGTTCAGGTGGCCGCGTTATCCCCTGACACGCCGCAGAGCGTGTTCCCTTTTATCGCGTGGGTGACAGGACGTTCACCCGCACAGTCACAGGAGTTCGCCATGCGAGTACTGGTTGTTGAAGATAATGGTTTGCTGCGCCACCACCTTTCCGTTCAGATGCGCGAGATGGGCCATCAGGTCGACGCGGCCGAAGACGCCAAGGAAGCCGATTACTTCCTGCAGGAACACGCGCCGGATATCGCCATCGTCGATCTCGGCCTGCCGGGTGAAGACGGCCTGAGCCTGATCCGCCGCTGGCGCGCGCACCAGACCAAGCTGCCGATCCTGGTGCTGACCGCCCGCGAAAGCTGGCAGGACAAAGTGGCGGTGCTGGAAGCCGGCGCCGACGACTATGTCACCAAGCCGTTCCACCTGGAAGAAGTGATCGCCCGCATGCAGGCGCTGATGCGCCGCAACAGCGGCCTGGCTTCGCAGGTGATCGTGCTGCCGCCGTTCCAGATCGATCTGTCGCGCCGCGAACTGAGCGTTAACGATCGGCAAATCAAGCTGACCGCTTTTGAATACACGATCATCGAAACCCTGATCCGCAACGCCGGCAAGGTGGTGAGCAAGGATTCGTTGATGCTGCAGCTTTACCCGGACGCCGAACTGCGTGAAAGCCATACCATCGACGTGCTGATGGGCCGCTTGCGTAAAAAAGTGCAGGCGGAATACCCCCATGAAGTGATTACCACGGTACGTGGCCAGGGCTACCGTTTTGACGCGAAGTGAACATGATGTTCAACAAGAATAAAAAACCGTTTTCGCTACGTGCACGCTTCCTGATGGCGACCGCCGGGGTGATCCTGGCGCTGTCGCTCTCTTACGGTTTGGTGGCGGTCGTCGGCTACATCGTCAGCTTCGACAAGACCGCCTTCCGCCTGCTGCGCGGCGAGAGCAACCTGTTCTTCAGCCTGGCGCAGTGGAAAGACAACAAGCTCACCATTGCCATTCCCCCCGATATCGATCTCAACTTCCCCACGCTGGTGTTTATCTATGACGATAAAGGCAACCTGCTGTGGAGCCAGCGCAAAGTGCCGGAGCTGGAGAAGCTGATCAACAAGGAATGGCTGGAAGAGGCCGGCTTTTACGAAATTGATACCGATACCCGCATCAGTAGCGAAGTGCTGGGGGACAACCCCAAAGCGCAGGATCAGCTGAAGAATTATGACGATACCGATCAGAACGCGCTGACTCACTCGGTGGCGGTCAACACCTATGCCGCCACGCCTCGCCTGCCGGCGCTGACCATCGTGGTGGTCGACAGCATTCCGCAGGAGCTGCAGCGATCCGACGTGGTGTGGGAGTGGTTCAGCTACGTGCTGTTGGCCAACCTGCTGCTGGTGGTGCCGCTGCTGTGGCTGGCGGCCTACTGGAGCCTGCGGCCGATCAAGGCGCTGGTCAATCAGGTGGGCGAGCTGGAGAACGGCGAGCGCGATCAGCTGGATGAGAACCCGCCCAGCGAGCTGCGCGGGCTGGTGCGCAATCTGAACATTCTGGTGCGCAACGAACGCCAGCGCTACACCAAGTATCGCACCACGCTGTCGGATCTGACCCACAGCCTGAAAACGCCGCTGGCGGTGCTGCAAAGCACCCTGCGCTCGCTGCGCAGCGGCAAACAGACCACCATCGAAGAAGCCGAGCCGATCATGCTGGATCAGATCGGCCGCATCTCGCAGCAGATCGGTTACTACCTGCACCGGGCCAGCATCAACTCCGGCCAGACGGTGTTGACGCGCGAGATCCACTCGGTGCCGGCGCTGCTCGACAGCCTGGTGGTGGCACTGAACAAGGTTTACCAGCGCAAAGGGGTGGCGATCACGCTGGACATCTCGCCGGAAGTGACCTTTATGGGCGAGAAGAACGACTTTATGGAAGTGATGGGCAACGTGTTGGAAAACGCCTGCAAATACTGCCTGGAGTTCGTGGAAATCACCTCGCTGCACTCCGAGAAAAACCTCACCATCGTCATCGACGACGACGGCCCGGGGATCCCGGAAAGCAAGCGCCAGCTGATCTTCCAGCGCGGCCAGCGGGTGGATACCCTGCGCCCTGGCCAGGGCCTCGGCCTGTCGGTGGCAGCAGAGATCATCGAGCAGTACGACGGCGAAATCGTCATCAGCGACAGCCCGCTCGGCGGCGCGCGCATGCAGGTGACCTTTGCCCGTCAGCACGACACCCACCACAACGAGTAAATTATGCCTCTTCGGCCCCGATCCACGGGGCCAAACTTCCGTTATAATCGCACACAGGCTCACTCCTCTCTCCTGGAATAGAACATGGATTATCAATTAGACCTGGACTGGAACGATTTTTTGCAACGTTATTGGCAAAAGCGTCCGGTGATTCTCAAGCGCGGCTTCAAAAACTTTATCGATCCGATCTCCCCGGATGAGCTGGCCGGGCTGGCGATGGAAAATGAAGTGGACAGCCGCCTGGTCAGCCACCAGGACGGCCGTTGGCAAGTTGCGCACGGCCCCTTCGAGAGCTTCGATCACCTGAGCGAAAACAACTGGTCGCTGCTGGTGCAGGCGGTGGACCACTGGCATGAGCCTTCCGCGGCGCTGATGCGCCCATTCCGCCAACTGCCGGACTGGCGGATGGATGACCTGATGATCTCCTTCTCGGTACCGGGCGGCGGCGTCGGCCCGCACCTCGATCAGTACGACGTGTTCATCATTCAGGGTACCGGCCGCCGCCGCTGGCGCGTCGGGGAAAAAACGCCGCTGAAACAACACTGCCCGCATCCGGATCTGCTGCAGGTAGAGCCGTTCGACGCCATCATCGACGAAGAGATGGAGCCGGGCGACATTCTCTACATTCCGCCGGGCTTCCCGCACGAAGGCTACGCGCTGGAAAACGCGCTCAATTATTCGGTGGGCTTCCGCGCACCGAACGGCCGCGAGCTGGTGAGCGGCTTCGCCGATTACGTGCTGGCGCGCGAGCTGGGCAGCAAGCGCTACGGCGATCCGGACGTTAAACTGCGCGAACACCCGGCGGAGATCCTGCCGCAGGAAGTGGACGCCTTACGGCAGATGATGCTGGATCTGGTGCAACAGCCGGAACACTTCCAGCACTGGTTCGGCGAGTTTATCTCCCAGTCGCGCCACGAGCTGGATCTGGCGCCGCCGGAACCGCCGTATCAGGCCGGGGAAATCTACGAGCTGCTGCAACAGGGTGAAGCGCTGCAGCGCCTGGGCGGGTTGCGCGTGCTGCGCGTCGGCGATCGCTGCTTCGTCAACGGCGAGCTGATCGACACCGACCAGCTGCAGGCCGCAGACGCCCTGTGCCAGAACTTCAGCGTCGACGCCGCCCTGCTCGGCGACGCGGTGGACGACCCGTCGTTCCTGGCGCTGCTGACCGCGCTGGTCAACAGCGGGTATTGGTATTTTAACGACTGAGTTCTCGGGACCGTGGCTCCTGTTGAACATATATACCGGCCCGCTTATGCGGGCCTTTTCTTTGGGGTGTAAAAAGTTGGCAACACTTCGACACATGGAAACAAAATATTAATAGTTGTGAAACTGAAACGAAATAATATTGAACTACCTTTTTAATACATTAACGAAATTTCATGGACGATGAAAAATGGAAAATTACGTAATACAAGGAAAGGTCATTAAATTACTACGTATGGACTACCCCAAAGTTAATCATTTTCATACGGATATACGCTTACTTTTAGACAGAACACAAATATTGATTCAGAATACATCCTTTGAATACAGGCAATTACTGGAAAATGCAAACCAGGTAATTGAGGATAAAAGGATCCAACCATTACAGCATCGCTTAAGCGCCTATGTGGATCTCGACATATTTCCCAGCGAAAACTCAACAAGCCAGAACGAAGCCATCTTCTATCATCAGTTTTACCCCACGCTTTCCGACATCGTTAACAATAATCTATCATTTATCCAATTCATTGAAAAAATAGGAAGTGAAATAACGAGACGGTCGATCCCCGTTAGAAAAGCAAATATAAGAACTGTCCCCGATAAGGATGGAAGCTACACTGAATTCATTGATATTTCACTATTAAGCGAATCACTCTCCAACCTGCGAGAGTACGCAAAGGGAAATAGCGATGAAAACAAATTACTTCATGCTATCATTTTCGCAGTCATGTTTATGCATATCCACCCTCTGCAAGATGGGAATGGACGCGCCGCCAGAATCCTTTTTAATCTCATGCTACAAATAAAGCCGCTTAGCTACCTCCCTCTTACTGAGCTTTGTCATTTTGCACGAAGTGGTTATGTACTTAGCTTACGCGAAGCCTTTTTATTTTCCGAATGGGACAACATTATTAAGTTTTATTGTAATTGCATCCACCTGCTTTACGGTTCTGCAACGAGTGAGTTAACTAGCATGCAGTAAACATTGCATGCTACTTAGCTAATTTAATGACAATGGAGTATGTATGTTAACTGAAAAAGACATTCTGTTAATCAAGACAACCACCATGACCGATACTCAGGTCGATAAAATCAGTACGCAGCGATAGCTGAGCTTGGCATGAAATAGAATTTGTTTATCAAATAATTTTCAAGAGTATGGTGTGGGCCCGCATCATACTGTAAAGAAGATTAAAGGTAAAAAGATGGAAAAAATACTATTTTTATTGAGATTTTTCAACAAGTCATCAAGTTACACAGTAAAACGTCAATTTTACACTTTGATTTTAATCTCGGTGATCGCCACATTTTTATTTTCTGTGCAACCGGTAATTATGGCTTACCTAATCAATGCCATTGAGGAAAAAGAATTCAGTTTATCTCTTTCCATCATTACCCTTGCTATCAGTTATATCGCCATTATGAGCATGCGAAAGCTCTCTTCAGCATTAAATTTCATATTAATCACATCGCTACGTAATAATGTCGTGATCAACATGACTGATAATTATTTTAAAAGCCTTTTCAATTTGAAAGAAGTAAATAGCCATGAAAACACGGGAGATATCACCCAACGTTTAAATCAGGCTATAGATGAATTGACAATTTTACTGAGAAATATCTCACACAACCTACTCCCCCCTCTATTCCAGCTAGGATTCAGCATTACAATTATTTTATTATCCGGAGACTACCTCGTATCATCACTATTCTTAATTTATTTTACCCTTTACCTTCACACTAAGAAAAAATTCAACAAAAAAATCTCTGAACTTTACTCTGACTTTTACTCTACCTCGGTAAAAAAATACAGCATCATCACTGACAGCGTTAAGAACATGGAGGCTGCCAGAGTTTGCAATACATATGATTTTTTATTTAACAGGTACAAAACACTCCTTAACAAGATTGAAGATAAACATGAGGCATTACTCAAAACAGATTTCAAACTCTTACTTATTGAAGCATTACTAAGTATCTTTTTCTTCGGCTCATCGTTTTTACTTTCTCTTTATTTGGTTATAAGCAAGGGGATTACCTTAGGTCACTTTGTCATGATAGCCTCTTACATCATGTTATTGGCGACTCCCTTAGAGAACATCGGCTCCATGTATACGGCGATGCAAAAGTCCACAGCATCTTTATATACATTTATTACATCAATCAAGCCGCCGACAACTCAAAACTCTCACACCGCCGATTTACAAGACACGGCAGTTTCGATCACGCTAAGAGATGTGCAATATTCATATGATAAAAACGGGAAATATGCCATTAAAAATATGAACATTGAATTCTCGCACGCTGGCTTTTTCACTTTAACGGGACCTAGCGGAGCAGGAAAAAGCACGTTAGCAAAATTGATTTCAGGTGAACTGGAACCTGATGCGGGAAGGATATATTTAAACAGCAGTGAAATAAATGCACTCTCAATTAAACAGCGCGCTGAAATAATTTTCCACGTCGCTCAAAATGACTATATATTTATGGATACACTCCGATTTAACCTGAAAATTGCGTGCCCAGATGCCTCTGATGAAAAACTCCTTATGGCTTTGAAACACGCACAACTCAATGACCTTCCACTTAATAATTCAACCTCGTTATTGGATCTCAGAATTGGCGACAATGGCATGACATTATCCGGAGGGCAGCGCCAGCGATTATCTTTGGCTCGACTGTTTTTACGTCAACCTAAAATTATCATTTTGGATGAAGTGACTTCATCTCTTGATATCATTAATGAAAGAGAGGTACTGGGAAACATCAAAGCCGCTTATCCATCTTCTATCGTGATTAATATCAGCCATCGACGTTCCACCTTCGATTACTCAGATGAAATCATCGTGCTGGATCAACAAGGCGTTGCAGATAGGGGGGAGCTGTCCTCATTGGCTGATAGAAACATCTATATTCAATCCATTCTGCATAAAAATACATTGGACGCCGCTGTCTGAAAGAATCAATACCAACACTCCGACAGCATCAGTAGCGTAACCAGGCTCGTCATCCAATGTACCAATCATAAAGTTTTTATCCCTGGCGCGCCTGTGCGCGGTAATCCGCCAGTTCCCCCGCCGCCATGCCCGCCTGCTCCGCCGCCAAGCCAATCTGCTGCCAGGTAGTGGCATCGATCGGGATGCCCTGCTCCAGCCGCGCCGCGCGGTTGGCGTCTTCCCACTCTCCCGGGACGGCGATCGGCTGTTCGCCGCTCGGCGGCGACGCTTTCACCCAGCCGATAAACGCTTCGGCCTCGGCCTGCATTTGCGGGGCGTCGAACGCCTGAGGATCGAGGATCAGGGTCGTCATGCAATTGAAGATGGCGTCGCTGTCGGCTTTCAACGTGGCGTCGTGGGTGGTGCGGCCGCCGGAGAGCGCGCCGCCGAGGATCTCGCACATCGCCGCCAGCGCATAGCCTTTGTGCAAGCCGAACGGCAGCAGCGAACCGAACGGCGCTTCATGCATCACCTTCGGTTCGGCAGTTGGCTGCCCGTGTTCGTCGATCAGATAGCCCGGCGCCACCGACAGCCCTTTGTTATAGGCCACCCGAGTTTTGCCGAAGGCGATACCGCTGGTGGCAAAATCCAACAGCAGCGGCGTGCGGCCCGGCCGCGGGAAAATGGCGCAGAACGGGTTGGTGCCGAAGCGACGATCGCTGCCGCCGAACGGCGCCACCATCGGATCGCCCACCACATTGACGAAGTGAATCGAAATGAAACCGGCGCGGGCGCACTGTTCCGCCCAATGGCCGATGCGGCCGATATGGTGCGCGTTGTGCAGCGCCACCGCCGCCAGGCCCAGCTTGCCGGCGCGTTCAACGCCCAGCGCCATCGCTTCGCTGGCCACCACCTGACCGAAGCCGCGTGCGCCGTCGAGCGTCAGCACTGCGCCGGCGTCGCGCACCACCTCGGCATGCTGATTGAGCTGCAATTGCCCCTGCGCCAACGACGCCATGTAGCTGGGGATCATGCCGACGCCGTGCGAGTCGTGCCCGGCCAGATTGGCCTGCACCAGATGATCGGCCACCAGCTCGGCTTCACGCGCCGTGCTGCCGGCCTGGCGCCAAATCGCCTGAACGAACTGCGCCAAATGCGGGCTGGCGATACGGTATTCGGTGCTCATCATGCGGTCCTTATGCGTGGGGAATAGGCTTCCACACTATGAGCAACGCCTTGTTACGGCAAGCGATTATGCCGATCGCAAGCGTCCTGTTTACCGCGCCCGCTCGGCGGCCAGCGCTGCGATGCGCATGATCACCGCCACCGCTTGCTCCATGCCTTCCAGGGTCACGAACTCGTGCTTGCCGTGGTAGTTGTAGCCGCCGGTGAACAGGTTCGGGCACGGCAGGCCGCGGAACGACAGCTGGGCGCCGTCGGTGCCGCCACGGATCGGCTTCATCACCGGTTCGATGTCGCAATCGCGCATCGCCTGCTGCGCCAGCGCGATCACGTGCGGGTGCTCCGCCACCTGTTCGCGCATGTTGTAATAACTGTCTTCGATGCTCACTTCGATATAGCAATCGCGCGGCAAGCCTTTGCCGACCTCGCGGGCGATGTCCACCATCTTGCGCTTGCGCGCCTCAAACCCCTCGCGCTCGAAGTCGCGCAGGATATAGTGCATTTCGGCGCGCTCTACGCTGCCCTTGATGCTGCTGAGGTGATAAAAGCCCTGGTAGCCTTCGGTGGTCTCCGGCGTTTCATCCGCCGGCAGCGCCTGATGAATGCGGGTGGCCAACGACAGCGCGTTGACCATCACGCCCTTGGCGCTGCCGGGGTGCACGCTGTTGCCGAGGATTTTGATCGTCACCGAGGCGGCGTTGAAGTTCTCGCACTCCAACTCGCCGACGCCGCCGCCGTCCACGGTGTAAGCCCATTCGGCGTTGAAGGCCGCCACGTCGAACAGCTGCGCCCCCTTGCCCACCTCCTCGTCCGGGGTGAAGGCGACGCGGATGTCGCCGTGCGGGATTTTGCGCGCGCGCAGGCGCACCATGGCGGTGAGGATCTCGGCGATGCCAGCCTTGTCGTCGGCGCCCAGCAGCGTTTTGCCGTCGGTGGTGATCAGGGTCTGCCCCAGCATCTGGTGCAGGATCGGGAACATCACCGGCGACAGCACTTCATCGCCGATGCCGAGCGCGATGTCGCCGCCGCGATAGTTCTCGACGATCTGCGGATTGACGTTTTTGCCGCTGAAATCCGGCGAGGTATCCAGATGGGCGATGAAACCGACCGCCGGCACCGGCCAGGCGACGTTGCCCGGCCAGGTGCCCATCACGCAGCCGTGTTCGCTGAGCGACACCCGCTCGAAGCCGAGCGCGATCATTTCCTGCTGCAACGCGCGCGCCAGCTTCAACTGCCCGTCGGTGCTCGGCACATGCTTTACGTTCGCTTTGGACTGGGTGTCGAAAGAGACGTAGTTGAAAAAGCGGTCAAGTAATTTGTCCATGGTAGCGGCCCCTCAGAATATCGCGTTTCATTATGCGGAACCGATCAGGATCAAATATTGCGTCAGGTCATTTTTAACCAGAATTCGCCAATATCATTAATCTTTGTGATGATTTCTGAGGGAAATAACGCTGTCATCACAGGGTCATTTGTCGCTATCATGATGAAAAACGCGGCATCTGGGCCGGATCGGCTTTCAATTCCGGCATTCAGCGTCTATCATGCGCGCTCGAAAAATTTCCATTGGCGTAACTGGTTTGAGCTTCATTTGATCAGCGGGCATCCCGCAAGCTCCGGCAGTCTTTTCCAGTTGCGGTTCTATCTGCATTAGCCCACGGGATAGAGTAATACGATAAATGACTGAGACATCCTCTCCGACTCCCCTTGTTGAACTGCATGCCCTGAGCAAAGCGTTCGATGGCAAAACCATCATTGCCGATCTCGAACTGGCGATTAACCACGGCGAATTCCTCACCATTCTCGGCCCCTCCGGCTGTGGCAAAACCACGGTGCTGCGCCTGATCGCTGGTCTTGAAGACGCCGATTTGGGCCGCATCGTGCTCGACGGCCAGGATATCACCGCCATTCCGGCCGAACATCGCCACGTCAACACCGTGTTTCAGAGCTATGCCCTGTTTCCGCACATGTCGGTGTTCGACAACGTCGCCTTCGGCCTGCGCATGCAAAAGGTGCCGGCGGCGGAACTGACGCCGCGCGTCGAAGAGGCGCTGCGCATGGTGCAACTGGATGCGTTCGCCCAGCGGCGGCCGGGCCAGCTCTCCGGCGGCCAACAGCAACGCGTGGCCATCGCCCGCGCCGTGGTTAACAAGCCGAAGGTGCTGCTGCTGGACGAATCGCTCTCGGCGCTGGACTACAAGCTGCGCAAACAGATGCAGAACGAGCTGAAGGCGCTGCAGCGCAAGCTGGGCATCACCTTCGTGTTCGTCACCCACGATCAGGAAGAAGCGCTGACCATGTCGGATCGCATCGTGGTGATGCGCGAAGGCCGCATCGAGCAGGACGGCACGCCGCGTGAGATCTACGAAGAGCCGAAGAACCTGTTCGTCGCCAGCTTCATCGGCGAGATCAACATTTTCGACGCGGTGGTCTTGCAGCGCCTCGATCCGCAGCGGGTGCGCGCCAACGTCGAGGGCCGCGAGTGCGACATCTATGCCGATCTGCCGGTAGAGCCGGGCCAAAAGCTGAAGGTGCTGCTGCGCCCGGAGGATCTGCGGGTGGAAGAAGTGAACGACAGCGCGCAGCACGACGGGCTGATCGGCTACGTGCGCGAGCGCAACTACAAAGGCATGACGCTGGAGTCGGTGGTTGAGCTGGAGAGCGGCAAAACGGTGATGGTTAGCGAGTTCTTCAATGAAGACGATCCGGACGTCGACCACTCGCTCAACCAGAAGATGGCGGTGACCTGGGTTGAAAGCTGGGAGGTGGTGCTGGCCGATGAAGAAATCGCGTAAAGTCTTCCAGAATGTGGTGATCGTCGGCGTCGTCGCCTGGCTGTTGCTGTTCGTGTTCATGCCGAACCTGATGATCATCGCCACCAGCTTCCTGACCCGCGACGACGCCAACCTGGTGCAGATGGTGTTCACGCTGGACAACTACCGGCGCTTGTTCGACCCCTTGTACGCCCAGGTGCTGCTGCACTCGCTGAACATGGCGCTGATCGCCACCCTGTGCTGCCTGGCGATCGGCTATCCGTTCGCCTTTATCCTGGCGCGGTTGCCGCAGAAGGTGCGGCCGCTGCTGCTGTTTCTGCTGATCGTGCCCTTCTGGACCAACTCGCTGATCCGCATCTACGGCCTGAAGCTGTTTCTCAGCACCCGCGGCTATCTCAACGACGCGCTGCTGTGGATCGGCGTCATCGACAAGCCGCTGCGCATCATGTACACCTCGGAAGCGGTGATCCTCGGCCTGGTGTATATCCTGCTGCCGTTTATGGTGATGCCGCTCTACTCCAGCATCGAAAAGCTCGATAAGTCCTGCCTGGAGGCGGCGCGCGATCTCGGCGCCAGCAAGCTGCAGACCTTTATCCGCATCATCGTGCCGCTGACCATGCCGGGCATTATCGCCGGCTGCCTGCTGGTGGTGCTGCCGGCGATGGGGCTGTTCTTCGTCGCCGATCTGATGGGCGGCGCCAAGAATCTGCTGATCGGCAACGTGATTAAAAGCCAGTTCCTCAATATCCGCGACTGGCCATTCGGCGCGGCTACCAGCATCTGCCTGACGCTGGTGATGGGGCTGTTGCTGCTGGTCTATTACCGGGCCGCCCGTCTGTTGAACAAGAAGGAGGATCTGGCATGATCGGACGTCTGCTGCGCGGCGGCTTTATGACGCTGGTATACGCCTATCTGTATATCCCGATCGTCATCCTGATCGTCAACTCCTTCAACGCCTCGCGCTTCGGTATCAGTTGGCAAGGAGCCACCACCAAGTGGTACAGCACGCTGCTCAACAACGACAGCCTGCTGCAGGCCGCCGGCCATTCGCTGACCATGGCGGTGCTCTCCGCCACCTTCGCCACGCTGATCGGCTCGCTGACCGCGGTGGCGCTGTATCGCTACCGCTTCCGCGGCAAGCCGTTCGTCGGCGGCATGCTGTTCGTGGTGATGATGTCGCCGGACATCGTGATGGCCATCTCGCTGCTGGTGCTGTTCATGCTGCTGGGCATTTCGCTCGGCTTCTGGTCGCTGCTGTTCTCGCACATCACCTTTTGCCTGCCGTTCGTGGTAGTGACCGTCTACGCGCGCCTGAAAGGGTTCGACGTGAAGATGCTGGAAGCCGCGCGCGATCTCGGCGCAAGCGAGTTCACCATTCTGCGCAAGATCATTTTGCCGCTGGCGATGCCGGCGGTGGCGGCCGGCTGGCTGTTGAGCTTCACCCTGTCGATGGACGACGTGGTCGTCTCCTCCTTCGTCACCGGGCCGAGCTACGAGATTTTGCCGCTGAAGATCTATTCGATGGTGAAAGTCGGCGTCTCGCCGGAGGTCAACGCGCTGGCCACCATTTTGCTGCTGCTGTCGCTGGTGCTGGTGATCGCCAGCCAGTGGGTGATGCGCGATCGCTCGCCCAAGGCCGAATAACCCTTCCCGCCGGGCGCTGTGGCGCCCGGTTGTGATCCCCTTCACAACCGGCACCGGTTGTCATCCGCTGACCATCGGTGCCTATTTCCGCCCCGCCGATTGCAGCGGCGAAAACTTCCCCCTATAACTGAACCCAGGCAAGGTGCCTTATTTTTTCTCGCTTCCAGGGAGTTTATTCAGCAACGTCGTCATCCATTAAAATATAAAAAGGAACTGCCATGAAAGGTATTATCGATAATATCTTAAGCAAGCTGCAGCTTTTCTCCAAAGCCATGATGGGGCCGATATTTTTCCTGCCGGTAATCGGTCTGATTCTGGCGCTCAGTTCTATTCTCACCAATGCCACATTAATCAATGAACATTCTGCCATCTTCACTATCGGTAAAATGATCGGCGATACCTTCTGGCCGTTATTCGGTAATCTCGGGCTGATTTTCTGCATCGGCATTACCTACGGCCTGGCCAAAGACAAAAAAAGCGAAGCGGCGCTGGTCGCGGTGATGTGCTTTATCATGTTCCTCGGCGCCAATTCGTCTTATCTGCAGCTCAGCGGCCACGTCGCGACCAAGATCAACGGCGAATATTACGGCACCGGGCAGACGGAACTGCTGGGCTTTACCGTGGTGGATATGGGCATTTTCCTCGGTCTTATCCTCGGCGTCACCCTCGCCTGGGTGCACAACCGCCTGTGCAACGTCGAACTCAACGGCGTGTTTTCGGTCTATGGCGGCGCCAAGCTGGTGCTGATCGCCATGACGCCGATCATCATGCTGTACGCCGTCGCCTTCAGCTACCTGTGGCCGGCCATCTCGCAGGGCCTGATCGCGCTGACCGGCTTTATGAAAAGCTCCGGCTCGCTCGGGGTATTCGCCTACGGTTTCTTCGAGAAATTCCTCATCCCCACCGGGCTACACCACTTTATCTGGTCGCCGTTCCAGCTCACCAGCATCGGCGGTTCAATCGTGCAGGACGGCCAGACCATCTCCGGCTCGCAGGCGATTTTCCTGGCCTATATGCGCGACCCGAGCATCTCGCCGCTGATGAACGAGGCGCTGCGCTTCTCGCAGCAAGGGATGGTAACTATCTTCGGCCTGCCGGGCGCGGCATTGGCTTTCTATCACACCGCCAAACCGGAAAAGAAAATGCTGGCCAAGGCGATTCTGATCCCGGCCATCACCACCTCGATCCTGGTCGGCATCACCGAGCCGATAGAGTTCACCTTCCTGTTTATCTCTCCGCTGCTGTGGGTGATCCACGCCGTGTTGACCGCGCTGTCGCAGGTGGCCTGCAACCTGTTCCAGGTGCGCCCCTGGGGCGCCAGCGGGCTGGTCGAGTTCCTGGCCTACAACCTGCCGCTGCCGGTCTCCCTCACCCGCTGGCCGCTGTATGTGGTCATCGGCCTGGTGCAGTTTGCGGTGTATTACCTGGTGTTCAAAACGCTGGTGCTGAAGCTCAATCTGAAAACGCCGGGCCGTGAAGATGATCAGGACGTCAAACTCTATTCCAAACAGGATTACCGAAACCGCAAAAATACCCCGGACGAGCCGAGCGGCATCATTATTCGCGCGCTGGGCGGCAAGGAAAACATTATTTCCGTCGATAACTGCTTTACCCGGCTGCGGGTGGAATTAAAGGATATGGCGCGGGTGGATGAAGCCGCGTTGAAAAGCACCGGCGCCAAAGGCGTGGTGAAGAATCGCCGTGAAGTCCAGGTAATTTACGGCGTCACGGTCGGCAAGGTCAAAAATCAGGTAGAGAAATATTTAGCGGCACTCTAACGCTTTATTAATGGGAGATATCGAATGAAATTAACCGTTCTCGGCGGCGGCGGCGTACGTTCCCCGTTCCTCGCCAAATCCATTGCCTATAACGCCCATCGCATCGGCATTACCGAAGTGGTGTTTATGGATACCGATGAGCGCCATCTGGCGATCTACGGCGCCCTCGCGCAGGGCGTGTTCCAGCGCATTCGCGACGACATTGCTTTCAGCCTCAGCAGCGATCCGCGCCAGGCACTGCAAGGCGCCGACTACATCATCACCACCCTGCGCATTGGCGGCGAGGAAGGCCGCATCCATGACGAGCGCATCGCGCTCAATCACCAGTTGCTCGGGCAAGAAACCACCGGCGCCGGCGGCTTCGCCATGGCGATGCGTTCGATCCCGGCGATCCTCGATTATTGCCGCCTGATCGAGCAGCTTTCCTCGCCGGACGCGGTCTTGTTCAACTTCACCAATCCTTCCGGCATGGTGACCGAGGCGATCATCAAATCCGGCTTCCAGCGCCGGGTCTACGGTATCTGCGACGCCCCCAGCGAGTTCATTCGCGAACTGGCCGAGCTGCTGGGCTGCCGCGAAGACCAACTGAGCGTCGATTGCTTCGGCCTCAACCATCTTTCCTGGTTCCGCAATGCGCGCGTCAACGGTGAGCCGGTCACGGAACGGTTGCTGGCGGATCCGCGCCTGTATCGCGAAACCTGCATGAAATACTTCTCGCCGGAGCTGGTGGCGCTGTCGGACAACCTGATGCTCAACGAGTATCTCTACTATTACTACTACCGTGAGCAGGCGATCGCCGCCATCGTCGAGGGCGGCGAGACCCGCGGCGAACAAATCGCGGCGATCAATCGCCAAATGCTGTCGGCGTTGGGCGAGCTGGACATCCCCCGTCAGTTGGAACACGCCTTCTCTGTCTACTTCAGCCATTACCTGCAGCGCGAAAACTCCTACATGCAGCGCGAGTCCAACCAGGGCAAGGTGAAAACGCGTGAGATGCTGACGCTGCAACAGTTTATCGAACAGCCGGACAGCGGCGGCTATGCCGGGGTAGCGATCGACATTCTGGAGGCGGTCAACAGCGGCCGGCAAAAACGCGTGGTGGTATCGATGCAAAACCGCGACACGCTCGATTTTCTGCACCCGGAAGACGTGATCGAAATCAGCTGCGAATTGAGCAGCGCCGGCATTCAGCCGGTCAAAATGCGCGATATTCCCGACACCCAGAAAAACCTGATTTCGCAGGTGAAAGAGTACGAACGGCTGGCGGTGGCGGCGATCCTGACCGGCAACCGCCAACTGGCCATCAAGGCGCTGATGGTACACCCGCTGGTCAACTCCTACTCGCTGGCGAAAACGCTGGTGGAGGAGTACCTGCAGGCCCACCGTCAGTATGCCGTGCACTGGCGCTAAGCGATGCGGCGCGGCCGTCAGCGGCCGCGTCGTTCAAACCAGGCGGTGATCACATTCTCGAATCCCAACAGACAGTGGCCGAAAAACGGGTTGGGATAGTAGATATCGTGATCGTATTTTTGCCGGTCCTCAAACAGAAAGGTCATGTCGGCCTGCTGCGCCAGCGGGCTGTCGCCGTCGCCGCAGAAAGCCGCCAGCAGAATGCGGTTACGCTTCACCGCCTCGCCCCAGCTCAGCGCCGAGCCGCTGTTGCCCGACTTTGAAATCACGATCACCATATCGAAGCGAAAGCGCGTCTCACGGTCAAGAATGTCGAAATCCGGCCACAGCGACAGGTAACTGTCTACGCCCAGCGTCATAAACTTGTTGTACATATACTGCGCCACCAGCTGCGAAAAACCGCTGCCGTGGATCAGGATTTTGCCGCTGTCGAGCAGATCGAGAAACTGCGCCTGCTGGGCCGGCGGTGCCGCCGACGTCACGCGTTCCGCCTGGTAGGCCGGCGCCATCGTCAGGTTGAACTTGATGAAATAGACCAGTTCGAGATAGCCGCGAAAGCCCAGCTTTTTGGCCAGCCGCACCAGCGTTGAGGGGGAACTGTAGCAGCGTGTGGACACCGCGCGGATGCCGTCGTCGATGCAGGCGTCCGGATTGTCGAGAATGCAGTGCAAAATCGTCAGATCCGTCTTGCTGAGCTCCGCCTGGCTGAAGACCTGTTTGAAATTCATCGCCGCCCTCGTTTATTCGCCAAAATTATTGTTTCGCACGCGCTTCACCGCCTGTCCAGCGCGAGACAATCAAATTGTGATGCACTTTAAGCCGCCAAACCCCTTGATTTGCCAGCGGGATAACCGCCTTTACCCACCTCACCCCGGCCCCTATAATGGCCCCTTTCTGGGGTATGGCGCTGCCGCCAAACGGTTTGCCCATACGGGTTCGGCTCACTACTGCTGAAGGATACGCTGCATGAAAAAGTGGTCACATCTGCTCGCAGCCGGGATGATGGCGCTGAGTTTCTGCTCTGCAAACGCCTCTGACGGCAAGACACTGTACTTCTATAACTGGACTGAATACGTCCCGCCGGGGCTGCTGGAGCAGTTCACCAAGGAAACCGGCATCAAGGTGATCTATTCCACCTATGAATCCAACGAAAGCATGTACGCCAAGCTGAAGACCTACAAAGACGGCGCGTACGATCTGGTGGTGCCTTCCACTTACTTCATCGCCAAGATGAGCAAGGAAGGCATGCTGCAAAAAATCGACAAGAGCAAGCTCAGCCACTTCAAGGATCTCGATCCTACCCTGCTGAACAAGCCGTTCGATCCTAACAACGACTATTCCATTCCTTACATCTGGGGCGCTACCGCCATCGGCGTCAACAGCGACGCGCAGGATCCCTCTACCGTTACCGCCTGGGCCGATCTGTGGCAGCCGCAGTACAAAGGCCGCCTGCTGCTGACCGACGACGCGCGCGAAGTGTTCCAGATGGCGCTGCTCAAGCTGGGCTATTCCGGCAACACCACTGACCCGAAAGAGATCGAAGCCGCCTATCACGAACTGCAGAAATTGATGCCGAACGTGCTGGCCTTCAACTCCGACAACCCGGGCAACCCGTTTATGGAAGGGGAAGTCAACGTCGGTATGGTGTGGAACGGTTCGGCCTTCGTGGCGCGCCAGGCCGGCACGCCGCTGGAGATCGTTTGGCCGAAGGAAGGCGGGATCTTCTGGATGGACAGCCTGGCCATTCCGGCCAACGCGCGCAACGTCGAGGGGGCGCTGAAGCTGATAGACTTCCTGCTACGGCCGGAAATCGCAGTGCAGGTGGCGGAAACCATCGGTTACCCGACGCCGAACCTGGCGGCGAAGAAGCTGCTGTCGCCGGAGATCGCCAACGATAAATCACTCTACCCGGATAAGGCGGTGATTGAGCACGGCGAGTGGCAAAACGACGTCGGCGACGCCAGCACGCTGTACGAAAGCTACTTCCAAAAGCTGAAAGCCGGGCGCTAACACGCCCCGCCATCCCATCAGGGCGCGCAGTGCGCCCTGATGCCTTTCTCAGGGCCTGTCGGCCCGCGCCACCTTGCCCACCAGGAATTTGTGCACAAAACGCGGCACCACTTCGCTGGCAAGACCGTAGTGTTTCTCGTCGAACTGGCTCTCTACCTGGCTCGGTTCCAGGTTCAGTTCCATGGCGTAGGCGCCGCCCAGCCGCGCCTCATGCACGAAGCCGGCCGCCGGATAGACGTGGCCGGAGGTGCCGATGGCGACGAAGAAATCGGCCTTGCTCAGCGCCTGGTAAATGTCGTCCATGCCCAGCGGCATCTCGCCGAACCACACCACGTGCGGCCGCAGCGGCGCCGGGAACTGGCAGCAGTGGCAACGGTCGTCAACGCTGAGATCGCCGGGCCATTCGAACACCTGGCCCGACTGGGTGCAGCGCACCTTCAGCAATTCGCCGTGCATGTGCAGCACCCGCTTGCTGCCGGCGCGCTCATGCAGGTTATCGATGTTTTGCGTGACCAACAGGAAGTTGTCCCCCAGCCACTCTTCCAGGTCCGCCAGCGCACGGTGCGCGGCGTTCGGGGCGATCTCTTCCGTCTGCAGCTGGCGGCGGCGTTCGTTGTAAAACGCCTGCACCAGCGCCGGATCGCGCTGAAAACCTTCCGGCGTGGCGACGTCCTCCACCCGGTGCTCTTCCCATAGCCCATCCGCGGCGCGGAAGGTGCGAATGCCCGACTCGGCCGAAATGCCGGCCCCGGTCAACACCACCACAAACGGCTTTTTCAGCTCGGCCGCCGCCATGGTGTCACGGTGAAAAATGCGTGAACGAAAGCGCTGATGCAGCACATGCTTACTCTTGCGAAACTGACACAGCCGATGGCGAGTGTGCATTAACTCTCTCCTTACTTTTCCCTGTTGACCAAATTGAGGAACGCTGCACCGCGCACGCCGCCGGCGTCACCATAGCGCGCCTTCTCGATGCGCGGCAGCCGGGCCACCCGCAGCAGGTGCGCCGGCAGCCGCTGAGGCAACGCCTGGTAAATGGCGTCGAAGTTCGACAGCCCGCCGCCGATCACCACCAGGTGCGGATCCAGCACCGTCAGCAGGTTGCCCAGGCAGATCGCCAGCACGTCCATAAAGCGGTCGACGTGGGCCACCGCCTGCGGCTCACCCGCCTGATAATGCGCAATGATCTCGGTGGCAGGCAAGTGCCGGCCATAGAAATGGGCGTACATCCATTCGAAACCGCGGCCCGATATGTAATTTTCAATGCAACCCTGATGGCCGCACCCGCAGGCAACGCGAGGCACATCACGCCCCAGCACCTCGAGCGCGTCCACCGGCAGGCGCAAATGGCCGAACTCGCCGGCGATATAGTTGCGCCCAGGCACCGTCTTGCCGTCGACGATCAGCCCGCCGCCAACGCCGGTGCCGAGGATGATGCCCAGCACCGTCGGGTAGCGGCGAAACTCGTCGTCCCAGGCCTCCGACAGCGCAAAGCAGTTGGCGTCGTTATCGACCCGCACCTCGCGCCCGATCAGCGCCGCCAGATCGCGCGGCAGCGGTCGCCCCATCGCCGCCGGCACGTTGGCGGTAAACAGCGTGCCGTCATCATCGTTGGGCAGGCCTGGGATGCCGATGCCGACGCTGCCGCGCCGGCCGCAAAACGCATCCGCCTCAAGGGTCAGATCGCACAGCGTGGCCAGCAGCTGCCGGTAATCCTCACGCGGCGTCGGCACCCGCTTTTGCCAAATGCGCTGCAGGCGGTCGTCGAATACCCCCAGCTCAATCTTGGTGCCACCCATATCGAAACCGTAGTACATAACCCATCCCCAGGCTAAAAAAACGGGGCGGCATCGCTGCCTCCCCGTGGGTTTTATTGTCCGCTCAGCACCCGCGCTGGATCGATGCGGCTGGCACGCCTGGCCGGATACCAACTGGCCAACAGGCTCAGCACGATGGCGGTCGCCAACACGATCAGCACATCCAGCCAGTGCAGCTCGGAAGGCAGGAAATCGATGAAGTAGATATCGCCCGACAGGAAGGAGTGGCCGACCAGTTTCTCGATGCCCCGGATGATGTTGGTCAGCTGCAGCGAGGCGATCACCCCGATCACCACGCCGCTCAGGCTGCCCAGCAGCCCGGCCAGCAGCCCATACCAGATGAAGATGGCGCGGATAAAGCCGTCTTTGGCGCCCAGGGTGCGTAGCACCGCAATGTCGGCGCTTTTGTCTTTCACCGCCATCACCAGCGTGGAGACAATGTTGAAGCAGGCTACGCCGATCACCAGCACCATCGCCAGATACATGATGGCGCGGATCATCTGGATGTCGCGGTACATATAGCCGTATTTGCCGATCCAGCTCTTGATGTAAATGTAGGCGTTGGTCACTTCGCCGGCGTCGCGCACCAGTTTGTTGGCGGCGAACACGTCGTTCATCTTGAGCGCGATGCCCGTGACGCTGTCACCCATGTCGAGATACTGCTGCGCGTCGGCCAACGGCACCAGCGCCAGGCTGTGATCGAGCTGGCCGCTGAGCTGCAAAATGCCGGTCACGTGCAGACGAATGCGCTTCGGCTGCAGCAGCTTCATTTCCGGGTCGCTGTTGGGGATCATCACCGTCACGTAGGCGCCCTGCTTGACGCCCAGCGCGTCGGCCACGCCCCTGCCGAGGATCACCTGCTGCTCGCCGGGCTTGAAGTTGGCCCAGGCGTCGCCCTGCACATACTGCGGCAGCGCGCTCAGCCGGCTTTCCTGCTGCGGATCAACGCCCTTGACTTCCACCGCGCGCAGCTGTGCGCCGTTCTCCATCAGGCCGGTAAAGTTGATGTACGGCGCGGCGGCCACAATGCCCGGCACCTTTTCCACCCGCTGCAGAATCGACGGCCAGCCGCTGAACGGCTGATTGACCGGTTCGAGTTCGCCATGCGGCACCACCGCCAGAATGCGGTTCTTCAGCTCGCGCTCAAAGCCGTTCATCGCGCTCAGGCCGACGATCAGCACCGCTACCCCCAGCGCAATGCCGATGGTGGAGATGACCGAGATCAGCGACACCATGCCGCCGCGTTTACGGCCGCGGCTGAAACGCAGGGCCGTCAGGAAGGACAGTGAGGCTCCCGCCATTACTCGGCCCCCATCAGGGTCAGCTGCGCCTGCAGGTGGCCGTCGGCCATTTCCAACTGGCGGCTCAGACGCTTGGCCAGCTGCAGATCGTGCGTCACCACCAGGAAAGCGGTGCCCTGACGCACGTTCAGCTCGCCCAGCAGATCGAAGATGCTGTCCGCGGTGCGTTTGTCCAGGTTACCGGTCGGTTCGTCCGCCAGCACCAGCGCCGGATTGTTAACCAGCGCACGCGCGATCGCCACGCGCTGACGCTCGCCGCCGGAGAGCTCTGACGGGCGGTGTTTGCTGCGTTTTTCCAGCCCGACCGCCGCCAGCATCTCCCGCGCCTTCTCCTGCGCCTGCGCCGGCTTGGCGCCGCCGATCAGCAGCGGCATGGCGGCGTTTTCCAGCGCGGTGAAGTCCGGCAGCAGATGGTGGAACTGATAGATGAAGCCCAGTTGGCGGTTGCGCAGCTCGGCCTTGGCCGCCGAAGACATGGCGTTCAGCGATTCGCCCTTGAAAATCACCTCGCCGGAGGTCGGTGAGTCCAGCCCGCCCAGCAGGTGCAACAGGGTGCTCTTGCCGGAACCCGAGCTGCCGACGATCGCCATCATCTCGCCCTGCTGCATGGCAAAGCTGACGTTGCGCAGCACGTCGGTGTGCAGATTGCCTTCCTGATAGGTCTTGCACAGGTTGTCACACTGCAGCAAAAGATGGTTACTCATAACGTAAAGCCTCAGCGGGTTGTACGGCGGCAGCGCGCCATGAAGGATAAAGCGTGGACAACAGGGAAACCGCCATCGCCACCACGGCGATGATCGTCACCTGCAGCGGATCGACCGCCACCGGCAGCGAAGCGCCGTCGATCAAGGCGCCGAGGATCGGCATCAGGTTATTCAGGTTGGTGGCCAGCAGCACGCCGAGCAGCGTGCCAAGCAGCGAACCGATGATGCCGGCGCTGGCGCCCTGCACCATAAACACCGACATGATCTGGCGGCGAGTCAGCCCCTGGGTCTGCAGAATGGCGACTTCACCCTGCTTTTCCATCACCAGCAGGCCGAGCGAGGTAATGATGTTAAACGCCGCCACCGCCACGATCAGGCTGAGCAGCAGCCCCATCATGTTCTTCTCCATGCGCACAGCCTGGAACAGCTCGCCCTTGCGATCGCGCCAGTCCTTCCAGACCGTGCCCGCCGGCAACGGCTGTTGGCTGAGGGTATCGACCGTCAGCGGCTGTTGCAGGAACAGGCGCCAGCCGGTGATGTTGCCTGCCGGGTAGCGCATCAGGCGCGAAGCGTCCTGTTGGTTGACCAGCAGCTGATAGCCGTCCACCTCGCTGTTGGCGTGGAAGGTGCCGATGAGGGTGAACAGACGCTGGCTGGGAATGCGGCCCATCGGCGTGAACTGGCTGGCGCTTGGCACCATCACGCGCAGCGAATCGCCGCGCTTGACGCCGAGTTGCCCCGCCAGCTGTTCACCGATGATGATGTTGTACTGGCCCGGCTGCAGCTGTTGCTGCTTGACGTTGACCAGGTACGGGGTCAGCGGATCGGCTTCGTCGGGATTGACGCCGAGCATCACCCCGACCGCTACGCTGCGGGCGCTTTGCAGCACCACGTCACCGGTGGTCAGCGGCGCGACGCGCGTGACGCCCTGCAGCTTCTGCACCTCGGAGGCCGGCAGCTGCTGCGGGTTGACCGATCCTTGCGGACTGGTGACCAACGCCTGCGGCATCAGGCCGAGGATGTTGTTCTCCAGATCCTTTTCGAATCCGTTCATCACCGACAGCACGGTGACCAACGCCATCACCCCCAGCGTAATGCCGATGGTGGAAAGCCAGGAAACAAACCGTCCGAAGCGGTCTGAGGCTCGCCCGCGCATGTAGCGCAGGCCAATGAATAACGCGACAGGTTGATACATGAAATCCGTTTGATAGCCGTGGCTTAAGCAAAGTGATCATGGATAATAAAGGCTCTCCCTCGTTTAGGGAACACCCGACGGCCTTTTATTGCGTGGCGCAGAGGAGCGCGACGGCGGCAGATTAGCGCAATATTGACCCGCCGCCGTAAAAAATCGACGGCGTCAACCGGTTAAATAACCGGCAAAAAAGCGATGGGCAGCGCTTTTTGCTGTGTCAGTTTGCCGGCTGCTGGGCTACTATAAACAGCATAAAGGCGCAGGGTTATCCGTGCCGGGACGCCCTCTAACACATTGATTAAAGATACCTGAATGAGCACTTCCGATAACCGTAACCGTTCTTCATCCCCCCGTTATTCTCTGCCCGATCGCGCGGGCGATCTGCGCCAGCTGGGGCAACTGACCGGCGCGGCCTGCGCCGTGGAGTGCGCCGAGATCGTCGAACGCCACCCAGGCCCGGTGATGCTGATCGCGCCGGACATGCAAAACGCCCTGCGGCTGCGCGACGAGATCCAGCAGTTCACCGACCAGATGGTGACCACGCTGTCCGACTGGGAAACCCTGCCGTACGACAGCTTCTCGCCGCATCAGGAAATCATCTCGGATCGTTTGTCGAGCCTGTATCACCTGCCGACCATGGCGCGCGGCGTGATCATTTTGCCGGTCAACACCCTGATGCAGCGCGTCTGCCCGCATGAGTTCCTGCACGGCCACGCGCTGGTGATGAAGAAAGGCCAGCGCCTGTCGCGCGACAAGCTGCGCGCGCAGCTGGAACAGGCCGGCTACCGCAGCGTCGATCAGGTGATGGAGCACGGCGAATTCGCCACCCGCGGTGCGTTGCTCGATCTTTACCCGATGGGCAGCGATGAGCCTTACCGCATCGACTTCTTCGATGACGAAATCGACAGCCTGCGCATCTTCGACGTCGATAGCCAGCGCACGCTGAGCGAAGTCGAGGCCATCAATCTGTTGCCGGCCCACGAGTTCCCCACCGACAAGAACGCCATCGAGCTGTTCCGCAGCCAGTGGCGCGAGCAGTTTGAGGTGCGTCGCGACGCCGAGCACATCTATCAGCAGGTCAGCAAAAGCGCCTGGCCGGCCGGCATCGAATACTGGCAGCCGCTGTTCTTCAGCCAACCGCTGCCGTCGCTGTTCAGCTACCTGCCGGCCAACACGCTGATCGTCAATACCGGCGATCTGGAGGGCGCCGCCGAGCGCTTCTGGCAGGACGTCAATCAGCGTTATGAAAGCCGCCGCGTCGATCCGATGCGCCCGCTGCTGGCGCCGGACACGCTGTGGCTGCGCGTCGACGCGCTGTTCGGCGAGCTGAAGGCCTGGCCGCGCATCGCGCTGAAAACCGATGAGCTGCCGGCCAAGGCCGGCAATACCAATCTGGATTACCATACCCTGCCCGATTTGGCGGTGCAGGCGCAGCATAAATCCCCGCTGGATAATCTGCGGCGCTTTATCGAAGGCTTCGATGGCAGCGTGATTTTCTCCGTCGAGAGCGAGGGGCGGCGTGAAACGCTGCAGGATCTGCTCGGCCGCATCAAGCTGGCGCCGGCGCTGATTCAGCGCCTCGATCAGGCGGAAACGGCGGGCCGTTACATGATGGTCGGCGCCGCTGAACACGGCTTCCTCGACGGCCTGCGCCAGCGGGCGCTGATCTGCGAAAGCGATCTGCTCGGCGAACGCGTCAGCCGCCGCCGGCAGGACAACCGGCGCACCATCAATACCGATACCCTGATCCGCAACCTGGCGGAACTGCATCCCGGCCAGCCGGTGGTGCACCTGGAGCACGGCGTCGGCCGCTACGTCGGCCTGACCACGCTGGAGGCCGGCGGCATCAAGGCCGAGTACCTGATCCTCTCCTACGCCGGTGAGGACAAGCTGTACGTGCCGGTTTCTTCGCTGCATCTGATCAGCCGTTACGCCGGCGGCGCAGACGAAAACGCTCCTTTGCACAAACTGGGCGGCGACGCCTGGACGCGCGCACGGCAGAAAGCGGCCGAGCGGGTGCGCGACGTGGCGGCCGAGCTGCTGGATATCTACGCCCAGCGCGCCGCCAAGGCCGGTTTCGCCTTCAAACACAACCGCGAACAGTATCAGCTGTTCTGCCAGAGCTTCCCGTTCGAAACCACGCCGGATCAGGAACAGGCGATCAACGCGGTGCTGAGCGACATGTGCCAGCCGTTGGCGATGGATCGCCTGGTGTGCGGCGACGTCGGCTTCGGCAAAACCGAAGTGGCGATGCGCGCCGCCTTCCTGGCGGTGGAAAACGGCAAGCAGGTAGCGGTGCTGGTGCCGACCACCCTGCTGGCACAGCAGCACTTCGACAACTTCCGCGATCGCTTCGCCACCTGGCCGATCCGCATCGAGATGATGTCGCGCTTCCGCAGCGCCAAAGAGCAGCAGCAGGTGCTGGACGACGCGGCCGAAGGCAAGGTGGATATCATCATCGGCACCCACAAGCTTTTGCAGAGCGATCTGCGCTGGAAAGACCTGGGGCTGCTGATCGTCGATGAAGAACACCGCTTCGGCGTGCGCCATAAAGAACGCATCAAGGCGATGCGCGCCGACGTCGATATCCTGACGCTGACCGCCACGCCTATCCCGCGGACCCTGAACATGGCGATGAGCGGCATGCGCGATCTGTCGATCATCGCCACCCCGCCGGCACGCCGCCTGGCGGTGAAAACCTTCGTGCGCGAATACGACAGCCTGGTGGTGCGCGAAGCGATCCTGCGCGAAGTGTTGCGCGGCGGCCAGGTTTACTACCTCTATAACGACGTGGAAAACATCGAGAAAGCGGCGCAGCGCCTGGCTGAGTTGGTGCCGGAAGCGCGCATCGCCATCGGCCACGGCCAGATGCGCGAACGCGATCTGGAACGGGTGATGAACGATTTCCACCACCAGCGCTTCAACGTGCTGGTGTGCACCACCATCATCGAGACCGGCATCGATATCCCCAGCGCCAACACCATCATCATCGAGCGCGCCGATCGCTTCGGCCTGGCGCAGCTGCACCAGTTGCGCGGCCGCGTCGGGCGTTCGCACCACCAGGCTTACGCCTATCTGCTGACGCCGAACCCGAAAGCCATGGGCACCGACGCTCATAAACGGCTCGAAGCCATCGCATCGCTGGAAGATCTCGGCGCCGGTTTCGCGCTGGCGACCCACGATCTCGAGATCCGCGGCGCCGGCGAACTGCTGGGTGAAGACCAGAGCGGCCAGATGACCACCGTCGGTTTCTCGCTCTACATGGAGTTGCTGGAAAGCGCCGTCGATGCGTTGAAAAACGGCCGCGAACCGTCGCTGGAAGATCTCACCAGCAGCCAGACCGAAGTGGAGCTGCGCATGCCGGCGCTGTTGCCGGAAGACTTCATTCCCGACGTCAATACCCGTCTATCGCTGTACAAGCGCATCGCCAGCGCGAAGCACGACGGCGAGCTGGATGAGCTGAAGGTCGAGCTGATCGACCGCTTCGGCCAGTTGCCGGACGCGGCGCGCAACCTGTTGCAGTGCGCGGCGCTGCGCCTGCATGCGCAGAAGCTGGGCATCAAACGCATCGAGAGCAACGAGCGCGGCGGCTTTATCGAGTTCGGCGACAACAACCGCGTCGACCCCGGCTATCTGATCGGCCTGTTGCAGGGCAATCCTCAGGTTTACCGTCTGGACGGCCCGAGCAAGCTGAAGTTCACGCTCGATCTGGCCGATCGCCAGAAACGCCTGACGTTCACCGAGGAGCTGCTGAACGCCTTCCGCGAACACACGCTGGCGGCCTGAGTCAACGCCTCTCGCCTTTACGGCGGGGGCGGATTATTCGCGCGTGAAACCGGCACCCAGCGGCGCCAGCTGCATTACGCGGCTGGTCACCACCCGGTTTTTGCCGCTGCGCTTCGCCTCATACAACGCTTCGTCGGTCATGGCGATCGCCTTGTCCAGCGTCATGCCGGGCAGATACAGCGACACGCCGATGGACAGCGTGATGTGAGCTTCATCGTGGGCGTTCAGCAAGAACGTCGAACTCGCCACCGCGCTGCGAATACGCTCCGCCACCCCGCCGATGACCTGCGGATCGTAGCTGGCGGTGATCACCATAAACTCCTCGCCGCCGTAACGCCCGACAAAGTCCTCGTTGCGCACGCTGTTTTGCAACAGCCGGCCGACGCTGGCCAGCAGCACGTCGCCGGCCGGATGGCCGTAGGTGTCGTTGATCTTTTTGAAGTCATCCAAATCGAGGATCATCAGCCCGCACGGGCGGCGTTCGGCGCGCTGCAGCATCAGGTGATAATCGACGCTGGCGCGGTTGTTGATATGGGTCAGGCTGTCGGTGGTGGCGCGTGCGCGCATCGCGAAATAGGCGTAGATGTGGCGCTCTTTGAAATTCAGCGCATGGTAGCAAATCGCCAGGCAGAGCGCGGAAATCGCCTGGTACAGCAACACGTCCAGCCACAGCCCGCTCATGTCCACCAGCAGCCACACCACCGCGATTCGATACAGCGCGATAGCGCCGATCGTCAGATAAAACACCCAGTGGGATTTCTTCAGCCACACTCGCGACAGCAGCAGCGGCACCAGGATTGAGGCGATAAACAGGTTATCGACGGTGAAACCGCCGGTCAGCGCCATGGCGAACAAAAAGCTCACCAGCCCGCTGACGCCGCCGCCAAAGAACGTCACCAGGATCATCGGGATCATCGCAAAGCTGTAGTGCACCTTATCGGTCAGCTCCAGCCGGTCCTGGCTTAGATAGAGCACCGCCACCCCGGCCAACAGGCCGAATACGACGCGCTTCCACAGCGCAGAACGGTAGGAGAACGGCGCGTTTTTACTGAGAACGAAATAGCTTACCGACAGCGTGGCGTAGGTGATGCAGGCGTCGCTGTAAATGGCGGGAATGGACGCAATGTAGGTCATAAATAGTCAGCGCGCTCCTCGGGATCGCCAGGGGTTGATGTGCAGACGTTGAATAACGTATCCCTGTCGTCTCCGCTTCGGCGGCGGCTATTTTACACAGTCTATTAATAGAGTAGCAGTTCTATCTTATCGCCAAGCCGTCTATCTCACGATGCGCGCTTCAGGCTACTCTGTGCTTTGTGTTATCGGGGGAGAACCGCATGAATATCGACGATGAACTGCAGGCGCTCAGCGAACAGGAAGCGACGCTGGCCTTTACCCATTTTGACGCCGCCACCGCCTGGGAGCTGGGCGCGGCGCTGAAAACCGCCGCCGAGCGGCGCGGCCTGAGCATCGCCATCGAGATCCAACTGGCCGGGCAAACGCTGTTTTATTACGCCATGCCGGGCGCCACGCCGGACATTGCCGACTGGGTGCGGCGCAAGCGCAATCTGGTGAACCATTTTCACAAAAGCTCTTACGCCATCGGCCTGCGCCTGCAGCAGCGACAAACGTCGCTGGAGGAACGCTACGGGCTGAGCGTGCGCGACTATTCGGTGCACGGCGGCGCCTTCCCGCTCACCCTAACCGGCCTCGGCTGCGTCGGTAGCATCAGCATTTCCGGTGCGCCGCAGAAGGACGATCACCAACTGCTGGTGAGTACTTTAGCGAATTTTCTCGGCTTATCCCTGCCCGAACTCCACTAGCCGTTGAAACCTCGACTATTCCTTTCCTTTTCAGCCGCAGAATCTGCGGCTGACTTATCTGTTATCGGTATTTAGCGCCAAACAAAAGGGCGACTCTCTGATTTCCTGCGCCAAATTGACACAGGTCTGGTAATCCGCTGAACAAAAGGCGTATGGTATCTGTCACGTGACAAGACGGACCTCATCGGGCCCGCCATTCCTTTCACTTTTGAAGATTTGGTACGCACCGTAGATGAAAACGCATGAAATAAACAAAATTCGCCCCTTCAGCGCGCTGATAGACGCCTGCTGGCGGGAACCTTATAGCCTGGCGCGGTTGCTGAAAGACGCTATCGCCGGGGTGACGGTCGGTATTATCGCCATCCCGCTGGCGATGGCGCTGGCGATCGCCAGCGGCGTGCCGCCGCAGTACGGCCTGTACACCGCCGCCATCGCCGGCATCGTCATCGCCGTCAGCGGCGGCTCGCGCTACAGCGTCTCCGGCCCCACCGCCGCCTTCGTGGTGATCCTGTATCCGGTTTCGCAGCAGTTCGGCCTGGCCGGCCTGCTGGTCGCCACGCTGATTTCCGGGGTGTTTCTGCTGTTGATGGGGCTGGCGCGCTTTGGCCGGCTGATCGAGTACATTCCGCTGCCGGTGACGCTCGGCTTTACCTCCGGCATCGCCATCACCATCGCCACCATGCAGATCAAGGATTTCTTCGGCCTGCAGCTGGCGCACACGCCGGAAAATTACGTTGGCAAGCTGTACGCCCTGCTGCAGGCGCTGCCGACGCTGGATTTCGGCGATACCCTGATCGGCGCGGTGACGCTCTTGATCCTGATCTTCTGGCCCAAGCTCGGCCTGCGGGTGCCTGGCCACCTGCCGGCGCTGCTGGCGGGCACCGCGCTGATGGGGCTGCTGGCGCTGTTTGACCACCCGGTGGCAACCATCGGCTCGCGCTTCAGCTACCTGCTGGCCGATGGCAGCAGCGGCCAGGGCATTCCGCCGATCCTGCCACAGCTGCTGCTGCCCTGGGATCTGCCGGGCGGCGGCGGGCAGCCGTTCACCCTGAGCTGGCAAACCGTTTCCGCCCTGCTGCCGGCGGCGTTTTCGATGGCGATGCTCGGCGCGATCGAATCGCTGCTGTGCGCCGTGGTGCTCGACGGCATGACCGGCAAGAAGCACAACTCGAACAGCGAACTGCTCGGCCAAGGTGCGGGCAACATCATCGCGCCGTTCTTCGGCGGCATTACCGCCACCGCCGCGATTGCCCGTTCGGCGGCCAACGTGCGCGCCGGCGCCACCTCGCCGGTGTCCGCCATCATCCACGCGCTGCTGGTGCTGTTGGCGCTGCTGGTCTTGGCGCCGTGGCTCTCTTACCTGCCGCTGGCGGCGATGGCGGCGCTGCTGCTGATGGTCGCCTGGAACATGAGCGAGGCGCACAAGGTAATTTACCTGCTGCGCCGGGCGCCGAAGGACGACATTCTGGTGCTGCTGCTGTGCATGTCGCTGACGGTGCTGTTCGATATGGTGATCGCCATTACCGTGGGTATCGTGCTGGCATCGCTGCTGTTTATGCGCCGCATCGCCCGCATGACGCGGCTGAGTGAGCTGAGCGCCGACGGCGGCCGCTTGGTGCTGCGGGTGAACGGCCCGCTGTTCTTCGCCGCCGCCGAGCGCATCTTTACCGAACTGTTGGCGCGCAGCGAAAGTTATCACACGATCGTGCTGCAGTGGGATGCGGTGCCGGTGCTCGACGCCGGCGGCCTGAGCGCCCTGCGGCGCTTTATCGACGTGCTGCCGGCGGACAAGAAATTGGTGATCACCGACGTGCCGTTCCAGCCGCTGAAAACCCTGGCGCGCGCGCGGGTGCAGCCGATCGAGGGCCGCTTGCAGTTCTTCCCGACGCTGCCGGAAGCGCTGGCGGCCACCGGCACCTAAACGTCAAAAAGCCCGACAAGTCGGGCTTTTTTTTATGGCGACGAGCGCTTAGTTGCTGGTATCCAGCTCCGGGAAGCTCTTCACCAGGTCATCGATGGCTTTCATCTGCGCCAGGAACGGCTCCAGCTTGTCCAACGGCAGCGCGGACGGGCCGTCGCACTTGGCGTTTTTCGGATCCGGGTGCGCTTCGAGGAACAGGCCGGCCAGGCCAACCGCCATACCGGCGCGCGCCAGCTCGGCCACCTGAGCGCGGCGGCCGCCGGACGCGGCGCCGAACGGATCGCGTGTCTGCAGCGCGTGGGTCACGTCGAAGATCACCGGATGGCCGCCGGTCACGTTTTTCATCACGTTGATGCCCAGCATGTCGACCACCAGGTTGTCATAGCCAAAGTTGCTGCCGCGATCGCACAGGATCACCTGGTCGTTGCCGCCCTCTTTGAACTTGTCGACGATGTTGCCCATCTGCCCCGGGCTGACGAACTGCGGCTTCTTGACGTTGATCACCGCGCCGGTTTTCGCCATCGCTTCCACCAGATCGGTCTGGCGCGCCAGGAAGGCCGGCAGCTGGATCACGTCAACCACTTCGGAAACCGGCTGCGCCTGCGCCGCTTCATGCACGTCGGTGATGATTTTCACGCCGAAGGTTTTTTTCAGCTCTTCGAAGATCTTCATCCCTTCTTCCAGGCCCGGACCGCGGTACGAGTGGATGGAAGAACGGTTGGCCTTGTCGAAAGAGGCTTTGAATACGTAAGGGATGCCCAGTTTTTGCGTCACGGTGACGTAGTGTTCGCAGATGCTCATCGCCAGATCGCGCGATTCCAGCACGTTCATACCGCCAAACAGCACAAACGGCAGATCGTTTGCTACGTCGATATCGCCAATGCTAACCACTTTCTGTTTCATGCTTTCGCCTTTGTTAAGGTTGTAACCGTCGCCTTGAAAACTGCACGGAGTCATTGAATTAATGCAGCGTCACCTGTTTCGGCTCAATCGAGTGGATCTGTACTTTGATCACTTCGCTGACCGGGTCTTCAGGACACTGCTCGACAAAATAGTTGAGGTCGGAAATCGCGATATGGTTGCACTCCAGCTGGGCGTAAATCAGCCCGCGGTCGCGGATCTCGTACGGGTCTTCCGGATCGAAGCACAGCACCGTTTCGCTGGTGCGCAGCGCCATTTCCAGCTGTTTTTCTTCCATCAGGGCGGCCTTCAGCGTATCGAGCATCTTGCGCACCACCATGATGTTCTCCGACTCATCGAGATCGTCGTCTTCCAGCTCGGCGCCCAGCCCCAGATTGCCCTTGATCCACACTTCCAGCTGGTGTTCGCTCAGAGTTTCGCCGTTCAGCGGGTTGATCAGCCACAGCTCTTCGTCCAGCCAGTCGGCGCGCAGGATCAGCTGAGTGGGGAAAATCACCGGCAACAGCGGCAGATCCAGCGCGTTGGCGATGTGCAGGAAAATGGTGCCCAGCGAGACCGGCGTGCCCTGCCGCCCTTCCAGCACCTTGTCCAGCCAGATGGCGTCCGACAGGCGGTAAACGCCGCTGGCGCCGCCGAATCCCCAGGTCTTGTAGAACAGCTCGATGAGCGCATCCAGTTGCTGCTCCTGAGTGATATCGACCGGCACCGCCGCGCGCGCTTCGTCTACCAGCTGTTGCAGCTTGCGCTCCACGTCGGCAGCGGGAAAATCGCGCCGCACCGACTGCGACACCAGGATCACCCCTTCGCTCAGCGGCGAGGCGTTAAATTCAAAATCAGCAATGCTACTCATAGGTATCCCATCAGAAACGGTATTTTCGTCGTGGCAAGTTTAATTATCAGATACAGACAGCCCAACGCCAGCACGAACGCCACGGTTCGCAGCCGCTGACTTTTGGTCTTCTTGCCCAATGCGACGTAGCCAAGCAGGATATAGATAATAACGCCAAACAGCTTCTCGGTCAGCCATGAGTCCATACCCAGCAGCGGATAAAACCCGAACGTCACCACCAGCGCGATGCCGCTGACGAACAGCAGCGTGTCGTTCAGGTGCGGCGCGACCTTGACCCAGCGGCGGCCCATGATCGGCGAGCGGCGCCACTGCCAGTAGAAACGCAGCACAAACAAGGTAATACTGATGGCGACCGTCAGCAAATGGAAATGTTTCAACGCGGTGTATGCAGTCATGATGCTCCCTTAAATGGCCCGGGCGTCGTTATTATGAGGGGCGCTTATCCCGGCCATTGGCCGAGCGTCACGCGGTCGTTGTCGCCGTAATCACGGTGGGTGGCGACAGCGGAAAATCCGGCGGCCTGCAGCAACGCGCGCACGCTCTCGCCCTGCTGCCAGCCATGTTCCAACAGCAGCCAACCCTGGGGCTGCAAATGGTGCGGCGCCTGGCGCACGATGGCGGCCAGAGCCGCCAGCCCATGATCGGCGGCGACCAGCGCGCTGCCCGGCTCGAAGCGCACGTCACCCTGCGACAAATGCGGATCGGCGGCGTCGATATAGGGCGGATTGCTGGCGATCAGCGCGAAGCGTTGCCCCGCCACCGGCGCAAACCAGCTGCCCTGTAAAAATCGGACGTTGTCGATATTCAGCTTGCGCGCATTGTGCTGCGCCAGCGCGACCGCCTCCGGCTGCACATCGACGCCGATCGCTGAACAATCCGGGCGCTCGCTGGCCAGCGCCAGCGCGATGGCGCCGGTGCCGGTGCCGAGATCGAGGAAGTGGCAGGGTTGCGGCGGCAGACGCGCCAGCGCCAGTTCCACCAGGCATTCGGTATCCGGGCGTGGGATTAGCGTTGCGGGCGAGACCGACAGCGGCAGCGACCAAAACTCGCGCTCACCCACCAGATAGGCCACCGGCTCACCGCGTTCGCGGCGCGCCAGCAGCGTCTCCAGCTGCTGTTGCTGCGGCGGCGTCAGCAGGGTTTCCCCGAACGCCATCAGGAAGGTTCTGGCCTTGCCGGTCACGAAACCCAACAGGATTTCCGCGTCGCGCCGGGCGCTGTCGCTGTGGGTCAAACGCGCGGCGGCGGCTTTCAGCCAGTGTTGATAGTCCATCACTCTTGCTCGGCGGACAGCGCAGCCAGCTGATCGGCCTGATACTCCTGCACGATCGGCTGGATCAGCATGTCCAGTTTGCCTTCCATCACCTCGTCCAGGCGGTAGAGCGTCAGGTTGATGCGGTGGTCGGTCACCCGCCCCTGCGGGAAGTTGTAGGTGCGGTTACGGTCAGAACGATCGCCGCTGCCCAGCAGGTTGCGGCGAGTGGACGCCTCGGCCTGCTGGCGTTTGGCCATCTCGGCGGCGCGAATGCGCGCGCCCAGCACCGACATCGCCTTGGCTTTATTTTTGTGCTGTGAACGTTCGTCCTGGCACTCCACCACGATGCCGGTCGGCAGGTGGGTGATGCGGATCGCCGAGTCGGTGGTGTTAACGTGCTGGCCGCCGGCGCCGGAGGAGCGGAAGGTGTCGATTTTCAGATCGCCCGGGTTGATGTCCGGCAGCTCGGCTTCCGGCACTTCCGGCATCACCGCCACGGTGCAGGCGGAGGTGTGGATGCGCCCCTGGGATTCGGTTTCCGGCACGCGCTGCACGCGGTGGCCGCCGGATTCAAACTTCAGCTGACCGTATACACCGTCGCCGGAGACTTTGGCGATCACTTCTTTAAAGCCGCCGTGCTCGCCTTCGTTGGCGCTCATCACCTCGACCCGCCAGCGGCGGCTTTCCGCATAGCGGCTGTACATGCGGAACAGATCGCCGGCGAAGATCGCCGCCTCATCGCCGCCGGTGCCGGCGCGCACTTCGAGGAAGCAGCTGCGCTCATCGTCCGGATCTTTCGGCAGCAGCAACACCTGCAGCTGCTGCTCCAGTTCTTCGCTGGCCGCCCGCGCCTGTTTCAGCTCGTCCTGCGCCATCTCGCGCATTTCCGGATCGTCCAGCATCATTTCCGCCGTCTCCAGATCCTCCTGCACCTGACGCCATTCCAGGAAGCAGCGGCTGACGTCGGTCAGCTGCGCGTATTCTCGCGACAGCGCGCGGAACCGGTCTTGGTCGGCGATGACGCCGGCATCGCCGAGCAGCGCCTGCACTTCTTCATGGCGCTCTTGTAACGCTTCCAGTTTGGCAACAATAGAAGGCTTCATGCGTGGTAATAAACCCTGTTAATAGAGAAAACTAATGCTGATCCAGCCCGAGGCTGTCGCGTAATAACTGCAACCGCTCCACGTCGCCGTCGCCGGCGGCCTGCTGGAGGGATTTGGTGGGGGCATGAATAAGACGGTTGGTCAGTTTATGGGCCAGCTCGTGAATAACCTGCTCCACGTTGGCGCCCTGCGCGATAGCGGCCAGCGCTTTGGCCTCCATCTCTGCGCGAATTTGGTCGGCCTGCGAACGGTAGTCGCGGATGGTTTCCACCGCGCCCTGCGAGCGCAACCAGGCCATGAAGTTGGTGCTTTCCTGCTGCACGATCGACTCCGCCTGCACCGCCGCCGCTTTGCGCTGCGCCAGGTTGCTTTGAATGATGGCGTGCAGATCGTCCACGCTGTACAGATAGGCGTTGGCCAGTTTGCCGACCTCCGGCTCGATGTCGCGCGGTACGGCGATATCCACCAGCAGCATCGGCTGGTTGCGGCGCGCCTTCAGCGCACGCTCCACCATCCCCTTGCCGATGATCGGCAGCGGGCTGGCGGTGGAGCTGATGATGATGTCGGCGTCCGCCAGGCGTTCGTCGATCTCCGGCAGGGTGATCACTTCCGCGCCGACCTCGTCCGCCAGCAGCTGTGCGCGCTCGCGGGTGCGGTTGGCGATGATCATGTGCCGCACTTTGTGTTCGCGCAGGTGACGCGCCACCAGCTCGATGGTTTCACCGGCGCCCACCAGCAAGACGTTGAGATCGGCCAGCGATTCGAAGATCTGGCGCGCCAGGGTACAGGCGGCGAAGGCCACGGAGACCGCGCTGGCGCCGATGTCGGTTTCGGTACGCACACGCTTGGCGACGGAGAAGGATTTCTGGAACAGCCGCTCCAGCTCGCCGGACAGCGACTGGCCGCGTTGAGACTCGGCGAAGGCCTTTTTCACCTGGCCGAGGATCTGCGGTTCACCCAGTACCAGTGAATCCAACCCGCTGGCCACGCGCATCAGATGGCTGACCGCGTCGTTGCCCTGATGCCAGTAAAGGCTTTTCTTCACCTCTTCCGGGCGCAGGTTGTGGTAGGCGCACAGCCAGGCGACCAGTTGTTCGTGCATGTGTTCCTGCTGCTCTACGCTGAGGTACAGCTCGGTGCGGTTGCAGGTGGACAACACGACGCCGCCCTGCACCAACGGTTGTTGGAGCAAGCTGGTCAGCGCCTCATCGATGGACTCTGGCGAGAAGGTCACCCTTTCACGCAGAGAAACCGGAGCGGTTTTGTGATTTATACCTAACGCCAGCAGGGTCATTGCTTCGAGTAATACTTATCTTGGTACGGGTTCTCGTTGAACGGCATTCTACTTGATGCGCGGGATCAATAAAAGTAACAACCGCATCTTCCGTTCAATCGTTGTCATAGATGACATCAATTAATGAATAAGCAATAAATACAGCAGGATAAATAGTCATGGGGTAGGTCGATTGCTTAAATTTTAGCGCAGTTTGCGATAACGCGCACGCTATTCGGCGGACACAACGGCGGCGTTTGCGCAACTCCGGCACCGCTTATCGGGCGCGCCTCCCCCGCCTTCAGGCGATTGTGTTACGCTTAATGGCGACCCCGACGCGCGTGCCGGGTTGGCAGTGCGCCTGTAAAAGCGGCAAGATTCAACGCGATGCAGCAAAAAATTGACGCGCCGCCGCCGCCCCGTTAGCGTGAGCGCTGAATCCGGGTTTCGTCGCGCATGCCCGCAAGGACAAAAGGACAAGAGAAAGTTATGCCAATACGCAAAGTTAGTTTGCTCCGTCTGATCCCGCTGGCCAGCCTGGTGCTGGCCGCCTGTACCACCACCAAGCCGACCGGCCCGGCCACCAGCCCGACCTCACCGCAGTGGCGCGCCCATGAGCAGGCGGTGCAGCAGCTCAGCACCTATCAGACCCGCGGCTCCTTCGCCTACTTGTCTGATCAGAAAAAAGTCTACGCCCGCTTCTTCTGGCAGCAGTTCTCGCCGGAGCGCTACCGTCTGCTGTTGACCAACCCGCTGGGCAGCACGGAAATGGATCTCAACGTGCAGAAAAACGTGGTGCAGTTGACCGACAACCAGGGAAAACGCTACGTCAGCGACAATCCGGAAGAGATGATCCGCAAGCTGACCGGCATGGCGATCCCGCTGAACAACCTGCGCCAATGGATGCTCGGCCTGCCGGGCGAAGCCAGCGATTTTGCGTTGGATGACCGATATCGCCTGAGCAAGCTGACCTACCAGCAAGGCGGACAGACCTGGAAAGTGGATTACCAGGGCTACAGCAACGAGGTGCAGCCGACGCTGCCGAACCGCCTGGAGCTGCAGCAGGGCGACCAGCGCATCAAGCTGAAAATGGACAACTGGACGCTCAAATGATCCGCCAGTGGCCCTCCCCCGCGAAACTCAACCTGTTTCTGTACATCACCGGCCGTCGTGAAGACGGCTATCACCTGCTGCAGACGCTGTTCCAGTTTTTGGACTACGGCGACACCCTGACCATTGACCCGCGCCAGGACGACCGCATTCATCTGCTGACGCCGGTCGACGGCGTGCCGGACGAGCAGAACCTGATCGTGCGCGCCGCCCGCTTGCTGCAGCGCTATTGCGATGTACGCGGCCTGCAGACCGCACCGCGCGGCGCCGACATCAGCATCGACAAGCGCCTGCCGATGGGCGGCGGCTTGGGCGGTGGCTCCTCCAACGCCGCCACCGTGCTGGTGGCGCTCAACGAACTGTGGCGCTGCGGTCTTGGCGACGACCAACTGGCCGAGCTGGGGCTCAGCCTCGGCGCCGACGTGCCGGTGTTCGTGCGCGGCCGCGCCGCCTTCGCCGAAGGCATCGGCGAGCGCCTGCAGCCGGCCGAGCCGCAGGAAAAGTGGTATCTGGTGGCGCATCCCGGCGTCGGCATCCCGACGCCGGTTATCTTCGGCGACCCCGAGTTGAAAAGAGACACCCCGGTTCGCTCCTTAAGTGAGCTGTTGCAGGCACCGTACGCAAATGATTGCGAACCGATCGCAAGAAAACGTTTTCGCGAGGTTGAACAGCTTCTTTCATGGCTGTTAGAATACGCCCCGTCACGCCTGACTGGCACAGGTGCTTGTGTGTTTGCTGAATTCGACACAGAAATCGCCGCCCGTCAGGTGTTAAATCAAGCCCCGGAGTGGTTGTGTGGTTTTGTAGCGCGCGGCGTTAACGTCTCCCCACTACATCGCATTCGTTCCGGGCGGTTTGAGTCGTAGCTCAACGTTTCGCTGCGCAGGGTCATGCACACCTGGCCCTGTTATCCCTGCGCTGCCTGCGGTCTCAATTTTAGTTTTACATACCCGTATGTATATTGCGCCGGCGTCGCCGACTGCCCCTTGGCGATGCCGTATGACAATATCTTCTCTGGACGCAAGCCTGAGGTTCTTCTCGTGCCTGATATGAAGCTTTTTGCTGGTAACGCCACCCCGGAACTAGCACAACGTATTGCCAACCGTTTGTACACCAGCCTTGGTGACGCCGCTGTAGGTCGTTTTAGCGACGGCGAAGTGAGCGTGCAAATCAACGAAAATGTACGCGGCGGTGATATTTTCATCATCCAGTCCACCTGTGCTCCGACCAACGACAACCTGATGGAACTGGTTGTGATGGTCGACGCCCTGCGTCGCGCCTCCGCAGGTCGTATTACCGCCGTTATCCCTTACTTCGGCTATGCCCGCCAGGATCGCCGTGTGCGTTCCGCGCGTGTGCCGATCACCGCCAAGGTGGTTGCCGATTTCCTCTCCAGCGTAGGGGTTGACCGCGTTCTGACGGTGGATCTGCATGCTGAGCAGATTCAAGGCTTCTTCGACGTACCGGTAGACAACGTGTTCGGCAGCCCGATCCTGCTGGAAGACATGCTGCAGCAGAACCTGGAAAACCCGATCGTGGTTTCCCCGGACATCGGCGGCGTAGTGCGTGCCCGCGCCATCGCCAAACTGCTGAACGACACCGACATGGCCATCATCGACAAACGCCGCCCGCGCGCGAACGTTTCTCAGGTGATGCACATCATCGGTGACGTGGCAGGCCGCGACTGCGTGCTGGTCGACGACATGATCGACACCGGTGGTACCTTGTGTAAAGCGGCTGAAGCGTTGAAAGAACGCGGTGCCAAGCGCGTATTCGCCTACGCGACGCACCCGATCTTCTCCGGCAACGCCGTGGACAACATCAAGAACTCGGTGATTGATGAAGTGATCGTCTGCGACACCATTCCGCTGTCGCCGGAAATCAAGGCACTGAAAAACGTTCGCACTCTGACCCTGTCCGGCATGCTGGCTGAAGCCATCCGCCGCATCAGCAACGAAGAGTCGATCTCTGCGATGTTCGAGCATTGATTCGTCGTCTTTCCGGTGCGGCGCCCACCGTGCCGGAAAGATAGCGAGCCCGACAGCAGAAAAAGAAAAACCCGTTGGTGCGTGAGCAACAACGGGTTTTCTACTCGTAGTCCAACATGACCTCAAACCTTAATGCACGGCAGATATTCCCTTGCCCTGCTCCCGCTTCCCTTCTGATTTTTTAATCAATGCGACGAACGATGTTGGTCGTTGCGGCACCGTTTATCAAAGTGTTTTACCCACCAGTAGCGATCCGCCACCTGCTCGCGGCCGCCGATACGCGCGCCCACCAGCCACAACAGCGCGCCGACGAAGATACTCATGATGGCGCCGTGGGCGAAAAATTGCGGTAAATTGAACTGGGATACTTCAGCAATAATGGAGTATCCGACGCCGCCGATCATCACGACCAACCCCAGCCCCATAAAAAAGTTGCCCATTCTGTCCGCGCTTCTACGTTTCATATGCCACCTCCATGATTGCCATGTGCCAACCGGGATAACGCTGCAACTTGTTAACCCACTTTGATAAGTTAAGTATAGTCCTTGTTGCGGCAAGGGGATTGCGGAGGCGATCACAAATGGTAAAGAATTATTGACACTTCTTAACACGCCGCTGAAAATTAGCGGACAAATTGAATTATTCAGCTAATGAATCATTCGTCTTTCTTACCGAGGGCGACGGCGGAGATCGGGTTTTGTCATTCGCCGCCCCGGCAGGTAAACTAACGCCCTTTCCATTACCCTGATCATAGCGAATCTCCCAGTGAGCAGTATTAAATTGATAGTCGGCCTGGCCAACCCGGGCGCGGAATACGCCCAGACGCGCCACAACGCCGGCGCCTGGTACGTCGATCTGCTGGCCCAGCGCCACAATCAGCAGTTGAAAGAAGAGAGCAAGTTCTTCGGCTATACCGCCCGTTTGAACCTCGCGGGCAACGACGTGCGCCTGCTGGTGCCGACCACCTTCATGAACCTGAGCGGCAAAGCGGTGCTGGCGATGGCCAACTTCTACCGCATCGAACCGAACGAGATCCTGGTGGCGCACGACGAGCTGGATCTGCCGCCCGGCGTGGCCAAAATCAAGCTCGGCGGCGGCAACGGCGGCCACAACGGCCTGAAAGACATCCAGAACAAGTTCGGCAACAACCCGAACTTCTACCGCCTGCGCATCGGCATCGGCCATCCGGGTGACAAGAACAAGGTAGTGGGCTTCGTGCTCGGCAAACCGCCGGTCAGCGAGCAGAAGATGATTGACGAAGCGATCGACGAGTCGCTGCGCTGCACCGAGATGCTGATGAAGGACGGGCTGGAAAAAACCGTTCAGCGCCTGCACAGCTTCAAGGCGCAGGCCTGAACCTTGCCGCAGCGGGCGCCCTGCCCGCTGCCTGCTTCTAGCCGCGCGGGTTGAAGGTCTCCTCGCTCACGCGGCGGTCATCGGCGGCGAACCCCTCTTCCGCCACGTAATATTGCGGATCGTCCAGCTCATGGCTGCAGAACGGCCCGGCGCGCTTAAGTAAACGCACGCAGTCACCGCTCAGGTGGCGCAGGCGAATGCTTTTTCCCGCCGCCAGGTAACGCGCCGTCAGCTTATCGATCGCCTCTACGCCGCTGGAATCCATCACCCGGGTGCCGGCAAAATCCAGCACCACGTTCTGCGGATCGCTCTGCGGGTCGAACAGCTCGGCGAAAGCGGCGGCAGAGCCGAAGAACAGCGGGCCATCGAGCCGATACACCGCCACGTCGCTCGTTACCTGACGCTGACGCACGCGGATGCGCGCCTGCTGCCAAGCGAACACCAGCGCCGAGATAATCACCCCGCTGATCACCGCCACCGCCAGATCGGTAAAGATGGTGATCAGCGTGACGGCGACCATCACCAGCGCGTCCGCCTTCGGCATACGGCGCAAACGGCGCAGCGAACTCCACTCGAAGGTGTTGTAACACACCACCAGCATCACCCCGGCCAGCGCCGCCACCGGCAGCAGGCCGATATAGCGCGACAGGCTGACCACAAACAGAATCAGCAGGATGGCGCCCACCGTGCCGGAGAGGCGCCCGCGCCCGCCCGAGGTGAAGTTGATGATCGACTGGCCGATCATTGCGCAGCCGGCGAAGCAGCCGAACAGGCCGCATACCGCGTTACCGGCGCCCTGCGCGATACTCTCGCGGTTGCCGTTCCCCTTCTTGCCGCCCATTTCATCCAGCACCGTCATAGTCAGCAACGATTCAATCAAACCGACCAGGGCGATCACCACCGCATAGGGCAGCACCACCCGCACCATTTCCAGGGTAAACGGTGCCGTCGGCAGGCTGAAGTGCGGCAGCGCGCCGGAAATGTCCGCTAGATCGCCCACCCGCAGCGTGTGCAGATTGAGACCGATCGCCAACGCCGAAACCACCAGCAGCGCCGCCAGCGAAGACGGAATGGCTTTGGTCAGGCGCGGGAACAGCACCACCACCGCAATCGCCAGCGCCACCAGGCCGTACATCAGCGGCCCCTGCCCGGCGATCATCTTCAATTGCGCCAGCATGATGACGATCGCCAGACCATTGACGAAGCCGTGGATCGCCGGCAGCGGCACCAGACGAATGAACTTGCCCAGCCGAAAGGCGCCGATCAGGATTTGGATCCCCCCGGCAAACAGCGTGGCCCACAGCACGTAGCCCATGCCGTACTGCGCCGCCAGGCTCATCAGCACCACCACAATGGAGCCGGCGGCGCCGGAAACCATGCCAGGCTTGCCGCCGAACAGCGCCGTGACCAGGCCGATAATAAACGCGGTATGCAAACCGACGATCGGCGAAAGACCGGCGACCAGCGAAAAGCCGACCGCCTCGGGGATCATCGAAACCGCCACCACAAAGCCCGCCAGGACTTCATTTTTAACGTCCGCGATCCTGACGTTACTCAGGTTAAACATGCATTATTCACTTATGACAGATGACATCATCTCCCCGCGTAGCGGGTATGGAGTACCGCAAGGCGCGGCAGACTGCAGGCGGGTACAGCTCAGGGTGGCGTAGGCAAGAAATACATCCGGCGCGGTTCCTGTCGGTTGAACGGAACAGCCAGTATGGGTAAATGTGATCCAAATCTCAATCAAAAACCGGTCGCCCGCGCAGCGCTCGCCCCGGCCAAACAAGTCTGATCGAGATAAACGCCCATTACGTGTATAATGGCGGCATTATTTTGCCCTTTATGCAGTCGATTAAATCTAACCGGCTGATAGTTAAGATATTTAAGGTGATTACAACATGGGATTCAAATGCGGTATCGTCGGCCTGCCCAACGTAGGCAAATCCACCCTGTTCAACGCGTTGACCAAAGCGGGCATTGAAGCAGCCAACTTCCCGTTCTGCACCATTGAACCGAACACCGGTGTGGTGCCGATGCCCGATCCGCGTCTGGATAAGCTGGCCGAGATCGTCAAGCCGCAGCGCATTCTGCCGACCACCATGGAATTCGTCGACATCGCCGGCCTGGTGAAAGGCGCGTCCAAGGGTGAAGGCCTGGGCAACCAGTTCCTGACCAACATCCGCGAAACCGAAGCCATCGGCCACGTGGTGCGCTGCTTCGAGAACGACAACATCATTCACGTCAACAACAAGGTCGATCCGGCCGAAGACATCGACGTGATCAACACCGAGCTGGCGCTGTCTGACCTGGACACCTGCGAGCGCGCTATCCACCGCGTGCAGAAGAAAGCCAAAGGCGGCGACAAAGACGCCAAAGCCGAGCTGGCGGCGCTGGAGAAATGCCTGCCGCACCTGGAAAACGCCGGCATGCTGCGCGCGCTGGATCTGAGCGACGAAGACAAAGCGGCGATCAAATACCTGAGCTTCCTGACCCTGAAGCCGACCATGTACATCGCCAACGTCAACGAAGACGGCTTCGAGAACAACCCGTACCTGGACACCGTGCGTAAAATCGCCGACGCCGAAGGCTCCGTGGTGGTTGCCGTATGCGCCGCCGTGGAATCCGACATCGCCGAGCTGGAAGACGAAGATCGCGACGAGTTCATGGCCGAACTGGGCCTGGAAGAGCCGGGCCTGAACCGCGTGATCCGCGCCGGTTATGAACTGCTGAACCTGCAGACCTACTTCACCGCCGGCGTGAAAGAAGTGCGTGCCTGGACCATCCCGGTCGGCGCCACCGCCCCGCAGGCGGCCGGCAAGATCCACACCGACTTCGAGAAAGGCTTTATCCGCGCGCAAACCATCGCCTTCGACGACTTCATCACCTACAAGGGTGAACAAGGCGCCAAAGAAGCCGGTAAAATGCGTTCCGAAGGTAAAGATTACATCGTCAAAGACGGCGACGTGATGAACTTCCTGTTCAACGTCTAATCCCTTCCCCGCAACGTTTCTCTCGGCTGCCGGAAACGTAAAAATCCACGCTTCTGCGTGGATTTTTTATTTTCGGGAGGGAACGTGCCAGCGCTTAAAGCAATGCGGCATCATCCCAGCAGAAACCTTTATTTATTTAACCGCGGGAAAAGCGCGAGACCGTTATTCCGATTGAAGTTTACTTTCTGCGCATCGGTCAGGTTTGTCTCGGCGTCGAGAATATGATTAAACTTAGCGGCGACGGGCTCAGGCGCATAAGGATAATCGCTGCCGAAAAGAATATTATTATGATTCGCAAACGCCAGTAGGCTGGAGAATGCATTAGGGCCGGAAGACAATGCGGTATCAAAATAAAAGCGCTTAAATTTACCGTCCAATTCCTGAGCTGACGGCCCATTTGGATTAAGTGACTCTGCCAGCAATGTAAAACGCAAAACGGCATAAGGCAAGAAACCGCCGGCATGCGAAAGAATAATTTTCACGTTAGGATAATTATCCATAACGCCGTTCAACACCATATGGACGGCATTGCGTGTAGTATCAAACGGATAATCAACCAAGGGGCCAGGAACGCCATCCAGCAAATCCATGATGGGATGACCAGGGTGAATGAAAACAACGGCAGAGCGTTGGTTAAGCGCCGCCCAAAGCGGAGCCCACTTTTTATCACCTAAATAGACCCCTTCATAATTGGTTAATAACACCACGCCATCGGCTTTCAGCACATCCAGTGCATACTCAACTTCACGCACCGCCCCCTCAACGTCCGGCAACGGCACGGTCGCAAAGTGACCAAACCGCGTGGGGTATTTCGCCACCAGATCCGCCGTATATTCATTGACTTTCCTGGCCATATCGCGGCGAGCCTGACCTTCCCAGCCAACCACGCTTGGCGCGGTTAACGATAGGACGCTGGTCGCTATTTGCTGTTTGTCCATATAGCGAAGATGATCGTCCGCCGTCCATTTTGGCAAGGTCCAGCCGGACGGATCGCCGCCGTGGTTCGGCAGCGCGCTGCCCCAAAAGGGCGGGACCAGGTGAGTATGAACGTCGATTCTGGCTAATGAATTCATTTAGCGCCTCCACTATGCATATATTTTATCGTTGAAATATATAGCAACACGCTGAGTGTTGTTGACTAGCTCGCATTTCAGAAATAACCTACACTTTAACGCGAGCTCTATTAGAGGGTATTTTCATGGAAACCATATATCCAATTCATTTTTTTGAACGACTGATACAGGAATCTAATCCATGAATTTTCGCCATATCCAGGCATTCCTGGCCCTCGTTGAAGAAAAACATTTTGGCAAAGCGGCCAAGCGCATTCATATTACGCAGTCGGCTTTCAGCATGCAGATAAAAGCGCTGGAAGAAGAGATTGGTGCACCACTCTTTATTCGCAACAACCGTAATGTCGAACTCACTGAGGTGGGAGAGGTATTTTTAAAAAACGCGCCGGATATTTATGAGAAAATAAAAAGTACGCTTGACGAAACCAAAGCGGCGGCGAAAGGTGAGAATGGCAATGTGCGCATCGGATTTGTCGGCAATGCCGTGGCGGCAGGATTAGTCACCGCCGATATTCATCGATTTAAAGCAGAGCACCCCGGCGTTAACTTCCGCGCCAAAGAGCTGTCATACTGGAAACAAATCGATGAGATCGTCAACGGAAATATCGACGTCAGCTACTGCCCCAATCTGGATCTCAATATCCCACCGGAGCTCGGCTTTATACCCATAAAAAAATTTGACTGGGTCGTCGTGATTCAGGAAGACTCCGATCTGGCGAAAAAAGAGGCCTTGAAAAAGGAAGACCTCTCTGGGCGAGATTTTATCATCTACTCGGAAAACAGCGGAGACGATGGCCAGCTTCGTATCCTGAACGCCATTATTGAAGAAGACATCAAGGTAGCCTATCGGTTAGACAGCACATTAAGCGTGCTCGGCATGGTGGCCTCCGGCCTTGGCATCGCCATCGTTCCCTCTTCGCTATCCTCAATCAAACTGCCCAACATCACCTACAGGCCGATCCCCGCCGTCGATAACGCAACTGAGGTTTTTTTCATCTATCGTAAGGATGAAAAATCCGCCATCGTTAATGCATTCATATCAGATGTACAACACAGCCTATGATGCCTGCCGGGTTACCTTCGCAGCCCCCACGCGGTGATGCGGTTTTGTTTAAGCGAAGATAAAAAACCGGCGCTCATCGTCGCTTTTAAGCATCGGGCATTCCGTCAGCGCCGCTACCCCTCCCACACCGAAGGCCGGTTCTCGCTGCGCCACTTCTCCCCCGCCGCCGTCCCCGGCACCGGGGGCTTCAAGCCTTCGATAGTCCACAGCGAGAACGGCGTTTCGTCCACGTGCAGCTCCCAGCGCAGCCCGCGCGCGGCGAGGTAGGGTTGCAGGATGCGGGTGCAGGCCGCCAGGAATTGCTGCTGCTCCGCGTCGTTGTCCATGGCGCGGGCGATATGGTCGATGGTCACCCGCACGAAGTCATCGGCCGGTTCGCCGCCGAGATACGCCGCGCCGGGTGGCAGCGCGTGGAAGAAGACGTTGACGTAGAAGCGCGGTAAAAAGTCTTGGTACAGGGCGGTGACCTTCTGCGCAAGCGCGCGTTTATCGGTGGCGCTGAAGGCCGGTTCAGGGTGGTAAATCTGCCACAGTGGCATCGCGTTCTCTCCTCGGTAAAGCTGCGGGGTATCGACAATCGTTCTGGCCGGCAGCCGGTGTCAAACAAAACTCTAATAATAAGAGTAATAACTCCAATCATTGAAGTGATCAAGCCTAGGCGATAAAATTATCGGCAATCAGACGGAAAACAGAGGTAAGGCAACGTGAAAGCAAAAGGGTTTGAGGGCATGACGTGTTCGGTGGCCCACGTGCTGTCGGCATTGGGCGATCGCTGGGGTGCGATCCTCATGCGCGATCTGTTGCTGGGGCTCTCGCGCTATGACGATCTGCGCCAGTCGACCAGCATCACCAACAATACGTTGGCCGATCGGCTCAAGGCGCTGGAAGGCAACGGCCTTATCGAAAAACGGCAATACCAGACGCGCCCCGATCGCTACGAGTATCTGCCGACGGAGAAGGGAAAAGATCTCGGTCTGCTGGTGATGGCGATGATTCAGATTGGCGACAAATGGAACCTGTCCGAGCTGGCCGGGCCGCCGCTGCGCGTGGTTGACCGCGCGACCGGCCACCCCGCCACCCTGCGCGTGATCGATGCCGTGACCGGCGAACCGCTGCCGCCGCAAAACCTGGCGTTGGCCGCCGGGCCCGGCGCCGATGAGATCACGCGATGGCGGCTGGCCGTCGGCAAAACCCGCTAACGGCGCACTACAACAGCGCAATCATCTTCAGCAGTTCGACCCGATTGCGGATGCCGAACTTTTTGCCGGCGTTATTGAGGTGCGAATAAACGGTTTTCGGGTGCAGGTTAAGCCGCCGCGCGGTCAAGCGGATATCTTCGGTGCGGGCGGTTTCACACAGCACCGCCGCCTCGCCAGGCGTGATCGCCGCCGCCCGATGCCGGTTCACCACGTGCCGTTCACCTTCCTCCTCACGGCAGACCAGCGCCGCGCAGGTTTCCCGCACCACCTGCAGCGCTTCCCGTTTGTGCAAAATCGCATCCGGCTGCGCCGCAGCGATAAACGCCAGGATCAGCGGTGAAGTCTTATCGACGAAGAACAGTATCCGGACGTCTTTATATTCAGCGCGGCAAAGGTCAATAAACCTCAAATAGGTTTCGAACCGATAAATTTCATGGGGAAAATCCATGATAATTAAATCAGGCGCCGGGCTTATATTTTTAACGATGTTAATATTGGGCGAAGATAAGGTTATCACCCCACCTCCCAATAATGTTTTCATGCCCAACCGGCACAGCGGTGAACCGTCGATATAAATCACTCTCACTTTAATTCTCCTTATCAGCATGAAAGCATGCTTCCACACCTCAGGCGGCTTGTCGCTGCTCTTTTTTGGGGTAATTTGCCTGCAAAGCACACCAATATAAAACATATTGATAACATGTTTTTTAAATAATCGCACATCCGTCAGCACGTTGATTAATACGCAAAAAAGGCATGAATGTTTCAAATTATTTCAATCACAAAATCTAGCAACCCAATAAAATCGCAACGTAATGATATAGATCTATTTTCTATTTTGTATGATATAAGCACAAATGAAAATAAATGTAACAGCAGGCCTTCTCGTCTTATTGCCTTATTCAAAACACCTATAGGGAAAATTCTTAGTTTGTTAGGATGAAAATCCATGTTTGCCGAGGCGTTTAAAAAACAATTGCGCAACATGATTAACCCACAACCGCACGTCAGTAATTTATTACTGTCAGGAAAGCTTTTCTCTAAAGTAAATTAAAGGGCATTTCACATGAATGTTAAATTAGTCGCATTATCCATGCTGGCTCTCTCCGGCGCCTGTGCGGCCGCTTCGTCCAATACGGTGCAATTTAAAGGCGAAGTCAGCACGCAAACCTGCTCGGTGAATATTAACGGTAACCAATCCAATCCGGTCGTTCTGCTGCCAACCGTCGCCGCCAGCAAACTCGCCACTAAAGGCGCCACCGCCGGTGACACCACGTTTACCGTTAACGTCACGGGCTGTACGGCCGCAACCAGCGATACGGCGATCAAAACCGTGCTGGCGGGCAACAACCCGACCACCAACGGCAACCTGGGCAACGCGGGCGATGCGGCCAAGGTGTCCATTCAACTGCTGGACAGCGACGCCACCACGCCGTTGTCATTCGCCAGCGGTTCGACCGTCACCACGTCGGCGATGACGCTGGCGAAAGACGCCACCTCCACCTCGCAGAACCTGGTGGCCCGCTACTACGCGGAAGACACCGGCGTGGCGGCCGGTTCGGTGATCGCCACCGCACAGTTCGCCATTAGCTACAAATAAGCCGGCGTCAGGCGCCATACCTGTTGATGCCAGCGCCGCCCTTCGCCGGGCGGCGCTGAATGACTCGCTCCCTTTATCGGTTCACGTTTATGCCGCAGATAACCCGCACCGCCCGTCGATGGGCCGCCCTGTCGCTTTGCCTGATGAGTTTTGCCGCTACCCACGCGTCGGCCAGCGTGACGCTGCTCGGCAACCGCGTGATCTACCCCGCCGAGGCGCGGGAAAAAACGCTGCAGTTCACCAACGACGACGGCACCCCGGCGCTGATGCAGATCTGGCTCGACATCAATAACCCCAAATCCACGCCGCAAAACGCCGATGCGCCCTTTGTCGCCTCGCCGCAAATCTTCCGCATGAATCCGCACAGCGGGCAAATGGTGCGACTGTCGTTCGTCGGCCAGCCGCTGCCGCGCGATCGCGAATCGCTGTTCTACCTCAACTTCCTGCAGGTGCCCGCCGTGCGCCAGACGGACAGCGACAAGAACAAACTGCTGCTGGTGGTCACCAATCGGCTGAAGGTGTTCTATCGCCCCGCCGGGCTGGCCGGCGACGCCAACCACGTCATCGATCGGCTCAGCCTGCGCCAGGCCGGCAACGCGCTGCGCGTCGACAACCCGACCGGCTACTACGTCAACGTCAGCCAAGCCGCGATCCTGAGCGGCGCGAAGCGCATCGCCATCCCGCAGGCGGACCTGATCCCGCCGTTTTCACAGGCCAGTTGGCCGGTGAACGGGGAGGTGCGGCAGGTCGCACTGCGCGTCATCAATGACTATGGGGTGGAAATCACACGCACCCTGAACGTCGCACGCTGACACCAGACAGGGAGGTTTTCATGTTCGATGTCCGCAAGGCGACGCCGCTGCCCGCATGCTGGTGTTGCGCGCTGCTGGCGCTGCCGCTGGGCTGCGCCGCCGCCGACGGCTATACCTTCGATCCCGCACTGCTGCGCGGCAGCGTGCTGAGCAACAGCGCCCTGAGCCAGTTCAACCAGCAGGACGCCGTCGCTCCCGGCAGCTATCAGATCGATCTGTACCTCAACGGCCAGTTTCTCGAGCGCGACCAAATTCGCTTCGTGCGCGCAGGCAAGCAGGTGCTGCCCTGTTTCGATCGGCCGCAGCTGACGCGCTTCGGGCTGAAAAATCCGCCGGCGGCCGCCGAAGCGGAATGCCTGCTGCCCGGTCGGGATCTCAAGGACATCGCGGTGAACGCCGATATTTCGCGGCTGCGGCTGGATCTCAGCATTCCGCAGGCGCTGTTGAACGGCCAGCCGCGCGGCAGCGTCAATCCCGCCAGCCTGGACAGCGGCGAATCGATGGCCTTCGTCAATTACAACCTCAACCAGTACCACGTCAGCTACCGACAGGGGCAAACTCGCGATCTCGACTCGACCTACGCCAACCTGAACGGCGGGTTCAACCTCGGGCTATGGCGCTACCGCCAGCAGTCCAGCTACCGCTACGATCGGGAGTTCGGCGGCCACCTGGACACCAGCCGCCGCTACGTGCAGCGCGCGATCTTGCCCTGGCGCAGCGAAATGCTGTTGGGCGAAGGTTTTACCGACGGGCACTTCTTCTCCGGCCTGGGCTTTCGCGGCATTCAGCTCAGTTCGGACGACCGCATGCTGCCGGATTCCCAGCGCGGCTATGCGCCGGTGGTGCGCGGCGTGGCAAAAAGCAACGCGCGCGTGACGGTGCTGCAGGGCAAAAGCACGCTGTATGAAACCACCGTCGCGCCGGGGCCGTTCGCCATCAACGATCTGTACGCCACCAACTACGCCGGCGATCTCACCGTGGTGGTGACGGAAGCCGACGGCAGCGTCAGCACCTTCACCGTGCCGTTCGCCGCGGTGCCGGAATCCATCCGCCCCGGCCAGTCGCGCTACTCCGCGATCGTCGGCCGTTCCCGCTACGTCGGCGACAACGATCTGTTCAGCGAAGTGACCTGGCAGCACGGCCTGACCAACGCCCTGACCTTCAACCTCGGCAACCAACTGGCGGACGGCTACCAGGCGATGATGCTGGGCGGGGTGTACAGCAGCTGGCTGGGCGCCTTCGGCATGGATACCACCTATTCCCACGCCAGCCTGCCGGACGGCGGCGCCTCCGGCTGGATGCTGCACCTCTCTTACAGCCGAACCTTCAGCCCGACGGATACCACGCTATCCATCGCCGGCTACCGCTACTCTACCGAGGGCTTTCGCGATCTCAGCGACGTGCTCGGCGTGCGGCGCGCCGCCGTCACCGGCCAAAACTGGCAGTCCGACTCCTACCGCCAGCGTTCGCGTTTCGAAGTCGCCGTCAATCAGGGGATGGGGGCGTTCGGCAGCCTGACGATGTCCGGCTCAACTCAGGACTACCGCGATCAGCGCGGCCGCGACAATCAGCTCCAGCTGGGCTGGGGGAAAACCTTCGGCAACGGCGTGGCGCTTAACCTCTCCGTCACCCGTACCCGCAGCCTGGGCTACAGCAACGGCGACTACCGCGGCTACGGGCCGCTGGATAATGTCTACAGCGCGCCGCTGGCGCAGAACACGCAGACCGTCACCGCCCTGTCGCTGAGCTTCCCGCTCGGCCGTTCGTCATCCGCCCCCAGCGTCTCGCTGCTGGCCAACCACAGCCAGGGCCAGGGGGGCAACTATCAGGCTGCGCTGTCGGGCAGCGTCGGCGACGAACAGCCGGTCAGCTACGGCCTGAACTTCACCACCGACGACGATCGCCAACAAAATATCTGGGGCGGCAACCTGCAAACCCGTCTGCCTTACGCCAACGTCACCGGCTCGTTCTCCACCGCGCGCCAGTACCGACAAGGCTCCCTGTCGCTGCAGGGCGCCGTGGTGGCGCACCGCGGCGGCGTGACATTAGGGCCGTATGTCGGCGATACCTTCGCCCTGATCGAAGCGCCCGGCGCCAGCGGCGCACGGGTGATGGACGGCCAGGGCGCGCGCGTCGATCGTTTCGGCTACGCCCTGGCGCCGTCGCTGGTGCCCTATCACTACAACACCGTCGCGCTGAACCCCGAGGGCATGAACGACAAAGCGGAACTGGAAGATGGCCAGCGGCGCGTCGCTCCTTATGCCGGCGCTACGGTGCGTCTGCACTTCAACACCGTGCGCGGCCAGGCGCTGCTGATCACCGCGCAGCGGCCCGATAACGCGCCGATCCCGATGGGCGCCAACGTGTTGGACAACGCAGGCAACAGCGTAGGCATGGTCGGCCAGGCCAATCAGGTGTATCTGCGCAGCGACCGGAATGCCGGTGCGCTGACGCTGAACTGGGGCGACGCCCCCGGCCAGCAGTGCACGTTGCATTACCGCCTGCCCGCCGGGGAAGACGGCCCGATTCAACGGCTCAGCGCCCCGTGCCGCTAGCCCGTTCACACTTATTCTCAGGAGAGACGATGAAACGCATTGCTTACCCGATCGCCGCCCTGGCGCTGCTCGCCCTGTCGCTGTTCGGTGCGCCCGCCGCGCTGGCCCAATGCACCCGGGTCGCCCCCTGGATCGATTCCGGTTGCGATCCCTGCGGGGTGGGCACAGCGCTGGGCCGGGTTAACCTGACCAGCACTTACCTGCAGCCCGTCGGCACGCCGCTGGGCACCAGCGTGTTCGATCTTACGTCCGGCACGCGCTATCCCGATCCCAACAAGGTGTTGTATGAATGCGACGCCGGCGACGCGGGGCAGATCTATGAAGTCTTCGCCACCAACGGCGACGATCGCGTCGGTGGCTATTACGATCTGGGCGCCCAGGACGGTAACCCCAACTACTACGCCACCTACTTCCCCTACGTCGGCATCCGCCTGACCCATCTGGATTCCGGCAAGGTTTTTACCCGCTACTGGCAGTCGGCGCCGATTACCCGCTACGCCACCGTCGGCAGCAAAATTCAGATCCGGGTGAAAGACTTCAGCGCCATCCGTGCCGATTTGATCCGCATCAGCTCGCTGCCGGGCGCGGGCGCCAGCAACTACTGCGGCTACAGCGCCGGCAACCCGCTGGTGGGCATGGCCTCGACCACCGGCAATTCGAACTATACCTGCACGCAGCCGAACGGCTATGTCACCTTTCAGGGGCCCGGCATCGCCTCGGATCCTATCGGCAGCGACTCCGCCACCAACTACGCCACCTGGGGCACCGGGCGCTGGAACGCGATGGGCATGGGCACCGCACCGATCTCCTCATTGACCTATACCGCCACCTGCGTGGCGCGCAACGTCACGCCGCTGGTGATCCTGCCGACCATATCCGTCAGCCAGTTGACCGCCGGGCAAACCTCACAGGCGCAGTTCACCCTCAATATCGAATGCGACAACGCCGCCGTTTCCGGCGTCAGCAGCAACAATACCGCCCTCGGCCTGCAGGTGCCGTATGAAAGCTACGTCGCGGCGCAGCAGCTCGGGCTGGTCAGCGCCAACGGCGGCGTGAGCTACCTGCTCTCCAGCGGCTACGGCACCGACAGCAGCGTCGCTACCGGCGTGGGCATCGCACTCGCCAACGCCGGCAACGGCGCGCCGATGAATTTCGTCGGCTGGGCGCGCTGCAGCGCCGGGCAATGCCCGCAAGGTAATGACGCCGGCTGGTACCCGGTGCTCAATGGCGCCAGCGGCGGCGGCAGCACCGCGGCAGGGTTTACCCACTACACCACCCAGCTCACCGCCACGCTCGCCCGGCTGCCCGGGCAAACCGTCACCGCCGGCAAAGTGGACGCCAGGGCCTACGTCTGGGTTAAGGTGCAATGATGAGAAAGAAATATCTGACGATGGGATGCGCCCTGCTGCTGGCGCTGGCGACCATGGGCGCGCAGGCGGGCATCATCGCCTCCGCCACCCGGGTGATTTTCCGCGAGGGCGACACGGAAAAAACCCTGATGCTGCTCAACACCAACGGCTATCCGATCGTGGCGCAAACCTGGGTCGATAACGGCGACGTCAACGCCGCCCCCGAGCTGTCGCGCGCGCCGTTTGTCACCCTGCCCAGCGTATTCGCCCTGCCGCCTTCGGCGCTGAAAGGGCTGCGGATCCTGTTTGCCGGCGCGGCCCTGCCCACCGACAGGGAGTCGGTGTTCTGGCTTAACCTGTATGAGATCCCGCCCAACCGGCCGGCCACGCCGCCGCTGGCGTCGCGCGTGACGTTGGCGATGAACACGCAGATGAAAATCTTCTACCGCCCCAAAGCGCTGACGGGGAAAGCCGAAAACGCAGCCGAGTCCGTCTCGTTCACGCTGCAACAATCACCGGGCGGCTATCTGCTGCGCTGTCACAACCGGTCGGCATTTTATCTCTCCTTCGCCCGCATCGCCGTGCATACCGGCAGGCGCGATTACCCGGTGCGGCAAGAAAGCGACATGATGACCGCGCCGTACAGCATGCGGGATTATCACCTCGACGGCGTTACGGCGCCGACACTCCCTTCACAGGTCACCATTCAGGCCACCCTCATCAACGACCAGGGCCAACAGTTCGTCAAGTCATACACAGCAAACCCATAACGATAAAAAGCAGCACATTTTTTTAAGTACAGGAAATAAGGAAAATGAGTCTAAGCAGATTCCAGCTACAGTTTCACCTGGAGAAACAGGCCAACATCATCAGGCAGTCACCGGCGTTTCACGCCGCCATCGTCAAACACGGGGAGCTATTGAAAGAGACCTACAAGAAACATCCGCTGTTTTACAAAATCATCTTCAGGAACAGCCGGTTCATCATTTGTTCCACCATCCTGTCCATTTACTACCACCAGCCCGCCGCCGGGCTGAAAGACATCAAAGCCTTTTTTAAAGGAAAGAACATGATCAGCGAGAACTCCCTGGACTCCTTTCTGTTCTTTCTGCGGGTCGGCCGTCGGCTGGAGGTCAAACCCTGCGAACATGACAAACGCCAGCTGCGCTATAAGCCTACGCCGCACGCGCTGGCGGAAACCCAGGCGCTGATCGCCTCCATGGCACTGCCCTATCAGGCGCTGGCGCCACAGATGCCCATCGCGACGCTGCTGGCGGCGCCCGACTTTCTGCCCACCTTTTTCGCCGCCTACGGCCAGTTGATGCTCAAGGAGATCTACCTGATCGATCTGGTGCCGCAATCCGGGCTGTTTATCAGCAAGGACGCCGGCCACATGGTGCTGCTGATGCTGCATATCGAAAGCATCCGGCAGGACTCCCCGTTTCTGCTGCTCTCCTCGGCGAAAATCGCCAAGTCGTGCTCCGTCTCACGCGCGCACGTCAATCGCATTCTGCAGGCGGCGGAAAAATCGGGCCTGCTGACCACCACCAATAACGTGGTGATCGAACTCAACAGCTCGTTCTTTATCATGGCAGAGCGCTATTTCAGCCTCTATTTCGCGATGGTCGAATTCGGGCTTGAACGGGTTTGGCACACGCCGCAGGCCGCCGAGCCCCGCTGAGCCGTTTTACCGCTCCCGCAGCACCTTATCGATCAGCCCCCAGGCCGCCGCTTCGTCGGCGGTCATGAAGCGATCGCGATCCAGCGCCTGCTCCACCGCTTCATCACTCAGGCCGCAATGTTGAGCGTACAGCCGAATCACTCGCTCTTTGGTGCGCTTCATCTCTTCGGCGTGGATCAAGATGTCGGAGGCCTGCCCCTGAACGCCGCCCAGCGGCTGGTGCACGTGCAGGCTGGCGTTGGGCAGCGCCATGCGGTGCCCCGGTTCGCCGGCCATCAGCAGGAACGAGCCCATCGAACGCGCGGTGCCCATGCACAGGGTATGCACCGGCGCACGGATGTACTGCATGGTGTCGTAAATCGCCAGCCCGCTGCTGATCACTCCGCCCGGCGAGTTGATGTACAGGTGGATCGGTTTTTCCGGGTTTTCCGCCTCCAGAAACAGCAGTTGGGCGCACAGCATTTCGGCCACGTCGTCATTGACTTCGCCGTTGAGGAACACGATCCGATCGCGCAGCAGACGCGAATAAATATCAAAGGAACGTTCTCCCCGGCTGGTCTGCTCCACCACCATTGGGACGAGCATCATCTTCTCACGCATCGGTGAACTCCTGGGTTGGCAACAAAGGGAAGTGTGTTTAACGCATCAGGCGGCGCGCATCACCGTCGTCGGGCCGTCGTTGGCGGCATCAAGCTGGTGAATAATCCGCAGCAGGCTGCCACCGCCGGCATCCGGCACGATCTGCAGCGTCACCACGCTTTCGAGAAATGGCGGCTGGTCGTCGCGCAGGCGATAGCTCACCGCCTCGCCCGGCGTAGTGGCCAGCGGATCGGCCTGCGCCAGGTCGCATGTCGGCAGCCACTGCTCGCGCAGCGCGGGAATGCTGAGCGCCCGCCACACTTTTTCCGGCGGCGCATCGAGCGCATACTCCAATACCAGCCGATCGTGCGGCGGCGGCTCAGCCCGTTTGTTCATTGATCCATGTCCTTTAGCAAGGTTTGCAGCGCGTCGATGCGCGCCGGCCACCAGGTGCGGTACTTCGCCAACCACTGGGCAATCTGCGCCAACCCGTCCGGGTCGACCTGATAATTGACGCAGCGCCCCTGCTTCGCCTCGCGTATCAGCCCGGCATTGCGCAGCACCGCCAGGTGTTGCGACATTGCCGACTGGCTGATGGGCAACCCTTCGCGCAGCGCGCTGGCGTTCATGCTGCCGGCGGCGAGTTTGTCGAAGATGGTGCGGCGGGTCGGATCGGCCAACGCTTTGAAGATGTCATTTTCGTTCATACAAACACATTAGTATTCACTTATGTATTATGCAAACGCCGGGGCAGGAATTTTTTCCGCGAAGCGAGACTCCGCGCCGGTGCGCGGAGCCGATAGAGGAGAGATTACAGCGGCTTATTGCAAGCGGGCGTGGCCAGCGCGGGTTGCCCGGCCGGCGCCCCTTCCTGCGCCTCCAGCGCGAGACGCGCCAGCGGCATATCTTCGTGGTAGCGCGCCTCGGCGTTCAGGCTCTTCGAGTAGCGGTTGTACTTCCACCAGGCGTAACCCAGGAACACCACCAGCCCGCCGACGTTATAGAACACGATGGTCATGATGCTGGCGCCGGTCGGGAACGTCGAGGCGAAGAAACCGACGGTGAAGATGGCGATCAGCACGCTGACGATGGCGATGCCCTGCAGGCGCGAGCCCATTTTGAAATCGCGCGCTACCCGGTCGTACTTCAGCCGCAGATTCAGGTAGGCCAACATGATGAACAGCGGCGGCAGCATCGAGGCGGCGGCGGTCATGTTGATCAGCGTGTTCATCAAGTCCTGCACGCTGCTGGAACCCAACGTCGGGATCAGCATCAGCGGGATAACGATGAAAAACTGGATCCAGGCGGCGCGCGTCGGCACGCCGTGCCGGTTCAGGCGAATGGTTTTCTCGCCGAAAATGCCCTTCGGGATTTCGGTGAAGAAAATCTTCACCGGCGCCGCCGTCCACATCAGCAGCGAACCGAACATGGCGGTGAAGGAAACGATGCCGACGAAGCGGTTCATCAGCACCGTCGGCAGGCCGAAGTGCGCCGACAGGCCTTCGAACACCTGTACCGTACCGCCGGTAAAGTGCAGATCGGTGCGGTGCACGAAGACGTTAATCAGCAGCGAAGACACCGAATACAGCACGCCGATGAACAGCCCGGAAACGATGATCACCTTCACGAAGGCGCGGCTGCCGCCTTTCACATCGTTCACGTACACCGCCACAGATTCCGCCCCGCCCGCCGCCTGGAAGATCCAGGCGGTAATGCCGAGGAACGCCCAGTTGAAGTTCGGCGTCATCGCCTGCACGTTGATCGGGTCGGCCGGCTCAATGCCGCCCAGCACCGCCGCGCCCGCCAGAACGATGTAGGAAAACGTCAGCAGCAGCATCAGCGACGAGGTCACCGAGGTCATCGGCCCCAACAGTTTCGCGCCGCTGTTGGAGATGTAGGTCGAGAAGGCGAACAGGAAGATGCTGATGATCGCCGTGGTCAGCGGCGTAAACACGTAGTCATAGCCTAAAAACGCGTAAGAGGCGTAGGCGATGACGCGCGGCAATAGCGCGGTGAAGAAGAACAGGTTTACGAACCAATAGGTGTAGGCGGTGATAAACGCCCAACGCCCGCCGAGCGCGCTTTTCACCCAGGCATAGACGCCGGCCTCGGAATTGCGGTTGAGCGAGACGAACTCGGCGATGATCAGGCAAAAGGGAATGAAGTAAATGATCGTCGCCACCAGGAACACCGGCGACGAGGCGACCCCGAGCTGAATATTGTTGTTAATCACGTTGTTGAAACTGAACACTGCCGCAAACGTCATCGACAGCAGGCCAAACTTGCCGATGGTGTTTCTGTTCGACGCAGCCATAGAGATTCTCCGAATGGTGTAGGGGACTTCGGTTTGTTGTTATCGATCGGCGAGCGCGCTATTTATTGACGAAATAGCTGTCTTCCACCGTCACTTTTAAAATGACTTTTTTTACCTTGCCGCTTTCTGTGAAGCGGTGAGCCTGGTGGTTTTCGAAGATCACCACGTTGCCCTTGCCGACCCGGCGCTTCTCGCCTTCGCCGCTGAAAAACTCGCGATCGGTTTCGTCCTGATAGGGCGCCACCGTCGTCAGCGCCCGTTTGTCGGCGACCTCGACGCTCTCTTCCCCCTCGAGGTAATAGTGCACGTCGAAGTAACGGCGGTTGCCCTCCAGCCAGCCGTGCTGGCGGCCGGCGCCGACGCTCAGCCGATACGTCAGCGAGTCGCCGATCGAATGGCACACGTTTGGGCTGATGCGATCGACATTGACGATCGCCTCCATACAGCGCAGCCACTTCTTGCCGCTGCGATAAATGCGCTGGAACTCCGCCAGGGATTCGAGAATGATCATGCGTTTTCCTCCGCAGACTGCGGGTGATGGTGAGCGGGCGCGAAGTCATAACCGGCGAGTGCGGCGCCCTGCGTTTGCCGCCCGTCGAACGGCACCAGCGTGAAGCCGTAGCTGAACGGCGCCAGATAGACCCGGTGGGTATCCAGCACTTCGGAGCCCCAGGAGTTGGAGCCGAGACCGAGGATCTGGTCGTCCAGGTTCAGCGTCAGGCAGTCGCTCGGCTCCAGCTCGTTGATGTGTTGGGCCTGGTGCAGCATCTCAGCGCTGTAAGGCCACAGGCTGAAATTGATCGGCCGCCGCGGCTGGATGAAGATCCCCTTGCCCGCCGCGTCCTGCAGGCTCAGCCAGCGCACGTCCTGCCGGTTGCCGTTGTCCTGCGGGAACGGATAGTGTTCGAACAGCGCGTCGGCGCGCTGCCGGTAGTGGCCGATGAGGTTGGCCCGGCAGCTGTCACGGTAGTTCTCGCCCGGTCCGCGGCCGTAGTATTCCACCTGCTCGAAGCGGCGACTGATGCCGAAATCGAGACCGATTTTCGGGATAATCTGCCGGAAATCGCCGTAAGGCTCACCGGACAGATCCAGGCTGACGTGGCCCTGCGGGGAGATGCACCAGCGGTAGGTGCAGCGTATGCCAAAGTCGAACACCGGCGGCGCGATCAGGCTGTGCACCTCGAGCAGCAGATCTTCGCCCTGCCATTGCCGGCTGAGGCGGCGGAAGTGCTGCTGCATGATGGGGAAATGTTGCGGCAGCCAAATCCCTTCATATTCCTGTTTATGGTTATCGATCACCGGTTTGAAGAAGGTGATGCGCGGCGCTCGTCCCACCACGTCTTCACCGTCTACCCGCCACGACTGCAGTTCGCCGCTCAGCAGCGAGAACGCCAGCTGGAACCGGCCGCCGCTGACGATCAGCTGATGGTTTTCCTCGCGGCATTGCAGCGCCGGCGCATCGGCCAACGGTGGAGCCGGTCGCCGCGTCTCCGCCTGGCGCAGATGCTGATAATGCCCCAACCGCTGGTCGCTCTCGCTGTAGCGGGTGGCGCTGTCCTTATGCACCGCCACGTCGATCAGCGTTTCCCCCGGCCCCAGCGCCAACACCGGCAGATGCATGTCCTCGCTCTCGCCCGGCTGCAGATGCGGCAGCTTGAATTCGTAACTTGCCACCTGGCGGCCGTCGGTCTTGACGCTGACCTTCAGCGTGATGTCCGCCAGCGAGCTGAACCAATAGCGGTTTTTCACCCGCAGCACGTCACCCGCGCCCTCTTCCGCCGTCACCTCCACCGGGCACAGCACCTGCTGGTATTCCCGCAGGCCGGGGCCGGGGCGTTGGTCCGGGTAGATCAGGCCGTCCATACAGAAGTTGTAGTTGTTCGGGTAGTCGCCGTAATCACCGCCGTACTGGTAGCGTTCGCGCCCCTGCGCGTCGTGGCTCAGCAGGCCGTGATCGCACCACTCCCAGATGTAGTGCCCCTGCAAACTGGCGTGACGGTTGAACACCGACTGGTATTCGAACAGCCCGCCGGGGCCATTGCCCATCGCGTGGGCGTATTCGCACAGGATGCGCGGTTTGGGGTGCGGGTATTCGCCGAAGGCGTTCATCATCGCCACCCGGGAATACATGGTGCTGATCACGTCGGTCACTTCGGCGTCGCGATCTTCTTCATAGTGGATCAGACGGGTCGGATCGAGCGCCTTGCAGCGCCGGGCCATGGCACGAATGTTGCAGCCGTAGCCGGACTCGTTACCCAGCGACCAGATGATGATCGACGGGTGGTTTTTCTGCGCCGCCACGTGGCGCTCGATGCGCTCGACGTAGGCCTGCTCCCAGCGCGGATCGTCGGTGATGCGGCTTAGATCGCCGACGTTGGCGAAGCCGTGGCTCTCCAGATCGGTCTCCGCCATCACGAACAGACCATAGATATCACACAGCTCGTAAAAGCGCGGGTCGTTGGGGTAATGGGCGGTGCGCACCGAGTTGATGTTGTGCTGCTTCATCAGCACGATGTCTCGCTCCACCCGTGCCATATCGACGGCGCGCCCTTTGCGGTGATCGTGATCGTGGCGGTTGACGCCGTGCAGTTTGAGGTAGCGCCCATTGACGTACATCAGCCCGTCACGTACCGCGATCTCGCGGAACCCAACCCGCTGCGGCACCACGCCCAGCAGATTGCCGGCGCCGTCATACAGGCTGAGCAGCAGCTGATACAGATAGGGATTTTCCGCATTCCACTGCTGCGGACGGCTGACCGGCAGTTCGAAACGGCAGCTCAGCGCCTGCTCGATGCGCAGATCGTCGCGCCACTGCTCCGCTACGCAGCGATCGCCGTCGAACAGCTGCGCCTGCAGGCGGCAGCCTTCGGCGGCCTGCACACCGAGATGGCGCAACTCGGCGTCGATCGCCAACTGCGCGTCGCAGTAGCGTTCATCGAAGGTGGTGACTAGCGTCAGGTCGTGAATGTGGGTAGCGCGCTGGCCGATCAGGTAGACGTCGCGAAAGATGCCGGCCATCCACCACATGTCCTGATCTTCGATGTAGGTGGAATCGGCCCACTGCATCACCCGCACCGAAAGCAGGTTCTCGCCCTGCCGCACATAGGGGCTGATGTCGAACTCGGCGCACAGTCGGCTGCCCTTGCTGAAGCCGACATAGTTGCCGTTAACGTACACCTCGAAGTAGGTTTCCACGCCATCGAATTTGATCAGCACCTGCTGATCTTGCCAACCGGCGTCGAGCGTAAAGTGGCGCTGATAGGCGCCGGTGGGGTTATTGGTCGGCACGTAGGGCACGTCGATCGGGAACGGGAAGCCCTCGTCGGTGTACTGCAGGTGGCCGTGCCCTTCCAACTGCCACATGCCCGGCACCGCCATATCGCCCCAGTCGTTCATCGGCTCCCGGTAAAACGCCGCCGGCACCTGCGCCGGGTGCTCGAAGAAGCGAAAACGCCAGCGGCCGCTCAGCAGCTGGAAGCGCCGGCTGGCGTTGCGATCGAAGCTCAGCGCCTGCCCGGCGTCCGCGTAGCTGAAGAAGCTCGCGCGCGGCGCCAACCGGTGCTCCGACTGTTTTTCAATATTTTCCCAATTATTCACGTCACGTCTCCCGACACCTGTGCAATGCGGAAACGATAGTAAATATTTAGTAAAAACTACAGTTGATATTTACCAAATGACGACAGGATCACAATAAATCTCAAATGCCTTTTTTTATCATGACGTTAATTTTGGGCGCCAACGCAACGCCCCGCCGAGGCGGGGGCCGGTCAGGCGACGGTGGTGTCGCGTAGCTGCAGCGAGCTGGGAACGAAGATCGACAGCGGGACGGCGCGCTCATCGCGCAGCCGCTCCACCAGCAGGTTGACGGCCTGTGCGCCCATGGTTTCCGAAGGGATGCGCACCGTGGACAAGGCGGGGAAAATAAAGCGGGCGGTGGGAATGTCGTTGACGCTGATCAGCGCGATCTGCCCCGGCACCTGAATGCCGTGTTCGTGCAGCGCGCGCAGCACGCCGATCGCGATCGAATCGGTCGCCACCAGCAGCGCCGGCGGATAGCCATTCTTGCTCTGCAACATCGCTTTGGCGCACTGGTAGCCCGACTGGCTGCTGAAATCGCCGTGGTAAATATCCTGCGCTCGCACCACGTTTTGCTGCCGGCCATACTCGACGAACGCCTGTTCGCGCTGGTCGATACCGGCCGGATCGTCGCGGCCGCCGATAAAGCCGATGCGCTGATAGCCGCGGCCGATGAAGTAGTCGATCACCTTGCGGCTGATCTTGTACAGGTCGACATTGACGCAGTCGAACCGCTCATCCTCCACCACGCCGTCGATGAATACGACCGGCGTTTCCTGCTGCCTGAGCTGCTCATACAGCGCGGGCTGTGGCCGGCCGATCACCAGCAGGCCGTCGGCCGCCGGCAGCGCCTTGTCGCCGTTGAAGTCGTAGCCGGCGCTCAGCGCCACGCCCAGCTTTTCGCACTGCGTTTCGATGCCGTAGCGCATCGCCAGGTAATAGGGATCGTTGATCTCCACGCCCTGCGTGTAGGTAAACAGCGCGGCGAAATGCAGGCGTTGCCCGCTTTGCCGTTTGGAAGGCGCGACCTTGTATTCGAGGCGCTCCGCCGCTTCCAGGATCTTCTGGCGGGTTTGCGCTTTCACGCTCAGGGTGGGGTCGTCATTCAACACGCGCGAAACGGTGGCGACGGACACATTAGCGGCTTCAGCAATTTCCTTCAGTGTGGCCATAGAGTCCCAATGCACAGACGAAAAACGGTAGCTTAAACGGATAGCGCCGCGGCGTACAGCGCCGCCCGCCTCCTCTCCTTGCCAGACCGGGCCAGAGCACGCTCATGCCAGCCGTTGCCGGGCACCTGCAGCGAAAGATACCCATTTCGCCCGCTGTGATCAAGTTAACGCTTTACTGATTTAAGCGTATTTTTTACTAAATATTTTACTAATATACCTGCCGTTTACCGCCCATAAGGGCGGACTTTTTCTCTTCTCCCAGGGAGCCGGGAGCGACCTCGCGTGAGCCGCCGCTCGGCTGACGTGCCGAACCACCCAACATCAGGCCTATGCCCCATGAAACTACTAAGCCATCACGCCCTGTTGCCCTTGCTGCTGCTCGTTAGCGCACCCGCCTGGGCGGCTCAAGAACCGGTTACCCCGGCGGAGCGCAATCAGCTCCCTCCGCCGCCGCTACCCGATAGCGCCGCGACCGCCCTGCGTTTTTACGGCGAGCTCGGCATCGGCGGCAGCGTCTATTTGAACGGCGAACATCAGCATCAATACAGCGACGGCACCTATATCGAAGGTGGCCTGGAGATCAAGCGGGGCCACTGGTTCGGGCTGATTTACGGCGAAGGCTGGACCGTGCAGGCGGACAGCCAGGGCCACGCCTGGACGCCGGGCCACGGCTGGGGCGGTTTCGAGGGCGGGTTGAACCGCTTTTACGGCGGTTACCGCACCGACGACGGCACCGAGATGATGCTCAGCGTGCGCAACGATTCGTCGCTCGACGATTTGCAATGGTGGGGTGACTTCACGCCGGAGTATGGCTACGTGATCCCCAATACCCGCGATCTCAGCTACGCCGCCAAACTGCAAAACCTGACCGGGCGCTTTCGCTACAGCGTGACGGCGGCGCCGGAAAGCCGCATCGACGAGAGCAAGGCGCTGCTGCACTTCGGTAAATACGACCGCTATTCCGACAAGTATACCTATCGGGCGATGGTCAACGGCTACACCCAGTACGACCTGCAGGACAATCTGACGCTGCTGACCGGCCTGGAAGTGACCGACGGTCTGGGGCAGCTGTTTCTGCTGGGGCTGCGCGGCCAGCACCTGGCCGGCCGCGTCTGGCACCACACCGGCAAAGGCGACAGCGGCGGCCATCCCGGCAGCGAGTCGGGCCTGATGCTCAGCGCGATGACGGAAACCGCCAAAGGGCTGTTTCTCTCCACCGCCTACAGCTACGCCCGCCACCGGTTTGATAACGCGGCGGATACCGCCACCTCATACGCCCAGTTCGGCGTCTGGTACGAATACGCCGGCGGCAAACTGGCCACCGCGCTGGACAGCAAATTCTTCATGCGCAACGACAGCACCGATGCCAGCAACTCGGTGTTTCTGATGCAATATTTCTATTGGTAACCGTTGAGGCTTCTACGATGAACATGACTCCCCTCACCCCGCTGGCCACTGCCCTCATCCTCGCGTTGGCGCTGACGGGCTGTGCGCCGAAAACGCCCGACGCCGACGCCCCGTTGGCCGAGCGCTATAAAAACGTCATCGACCGCCACGGCGCGCCGCACTTTATGCTCGATTACGATTTCGACGATCACCAGCGCTTCAATCCGTTCTTCGATCTCGGCGCCTGGCACGGTCACCTGTTGCCGGGCGGGCCGGAAGGCATGGGCGGTTTCCCCGGCCCGGCGCTGCTGACCGAAGAGTACATCAACTTTATGGCCAACAATTTCGATCGGCTCAGCGTCTATCGAGACGGTAAACCGGTGCATTTCACCATGACGGCCTACAGCCTGCCCGGCGCCCTGGTGCAGCGGCTCAGCGCGCCGGGCGTGACCGTCAACCTGACGCTGCGCTTCGCCGCTGCGCGCACCTCGCTGCTGGAAACCCAAATCCTGACCGACACGCCGCTGGATCTGGTGTGGGACGGTGAATTGCTGGAGCGCTACGCGGCCAAAGAGCAAAAACCGCAGCCGCCGGCGACCCTCGAGCAGGCGTTTCCGGACTACACGCGCCGCATTGTGCCGACCGCTGACGGCCTGCGCGTCACCTTCGGCAAGGTGCGCGCGCCGTCGCAGCTGATGACCTCGGGCCAGTCCGAGTATCAGATCCACAAATCGCTGCCGCAGCGTACCACGGTCGACGGCCACCGCTTCCGCGCCACGGCGCGCATCACCGGTTCCACCACCCTGTACACCACCTACTCGCACCTGCTCACCGCCGAAGAGGCGCAGCGCGAACAGCGCGCTATCGCCGATATCCTCGCTCACCCGCAGCGCTATATGGCCGCGTCGGCCCAGCGTTGGGAACGCTATCTCGCCACTGGGCTCAGCAACCCGCACGCCACGCCGGAACAAACCCGCGTGGCGGTCAAAGCGATGGAAACGCTGAACGGCAACTGGCGCGGCGCAGCCGGGGCGATGAAGTTCGACTCGGTCACCCCGTCGGTGACCGGGCGCTGGTTCTCCGGCAACCAAACCTGGCCGTGGGACACCTGGAAGCAGGCCTACGCCATGGCGCACTTCAACCCGGACGTGGCCAAGGACAACATTCGCGCAGTATTCGCCTTCCAGATCCGGCCGGGCGACACCCTGCGCCCGTGGGACGCCGGTTTTCTGCCCGACCTTATCGCCTACAACCCCAGCCCGGAGCGCGGCGGCGACGGCGGCAACTGGAACGAGCGCAACACCAAGCCGAGCCTGGCGGCCTGGGCGGTGATGGAAGTGTATCGCGTCACCGGCGATAAGGGCTGGCTGGCGGAGATGTACCCGAAGCTGGTGGCCTACCATGACTGGTGGCTGCGCAACCGCGATCACAACGGCAACGGCGTGCCGGAGTACGGCGCCACTCGCGACAAAGCGCACAATACCCCCGACGGGCGCATGTTGTTTACCGTCAAGCGCGGGCAGCGCGAGCAAACGCTGGCCGGCCTCGACAATTACGATCGCATCGTGCGAGAGGGGCAGTACGACAGCATCGAGATCCCGGCACAGACCGCCGCCTCCTGGGAGTCGGGCCGCGACGATGCGGCGGTATTCGGCTTTATCGATCCGGATCAATTGGCGCGCTACGTGGCGCAGGGCGGCAAACGCGAAGATTGGCAGGTGAAATTCGCCGAAAACCGCGCGCCGGACGGCACGCTGCTCGGCTACTCGCTGCTGCAGGAGTCGGTGGATCAGGCCAGCTATATGTACAGCGACAACCGCTATCTGGCGGAGATGGCCGATATTCTGGGCCGCGGTGCCGAGGCCGCTGCCTTCCGCGCCAAAGCCGACCGGCTGGCGGCCTACATCAACACCTGCATGTTCGACAAGCAGAGCGGTTTCTTCTATGACATCCGCATCGAAAGCCGGCCGTTGGCCAACGGCTGCGCCGGCAAACCGATCGTCGAACGCGGCAAAGGGCCGGAAGGCTGGTCGCCGCTGTTCAACGGCGCCGCCAGCCAGCCGCACGCCGATGCGGTGGTCAGGGTGATGAAGGATCCGCGTGAGTTCAATACCTACGTGCCGCTCGGCACCGCGGCGCTGACCAACCCGGCGTTCGGCGCGGACATCTACTGGCGCGGCCGCGTGTGGGTCGATCAGCTGTATTTCGGCCTCAAGGGCATGGAGCGCTACGGCTATCGCGACGACGCGGTGGCAATGGCGCAGGCCTTCTTCCGCCACGCCGACGGCTTGGTCGCCGACGGGCCGATCCGCGAGAACTACAACCCGCTCACCGGCAAGCAGCAAGGCGCGCCGAACTTCTCCTGGAGCGCGGCGCACCTGTACATGTTGTATAACGACTTCTTCACGCAATAAGCCGCTGCGGCCACCGCCATCGTTGCCCGGCGGTGGCCCGCGTTTATGAGCGGATCGGGATCACCAGTACGTCGATATTGAGCTGGTTGATGGCATTGCGGGTGGAAGAAAACAGGTTGCTCCACAGATCGTGGTGATGGCCGAACACCAGCAGATCGATGTTCTTATCCACGACTGCCGTGCGCAGTTCGTCAACGAAGCCGCCGCGTCCGATAATCACTTCCGCGATCGGGTAATTGACGTTTTGCGTGGTGGGCTCCAGCTCTTTGCGGATCTTCTCTTCGAACGGCACGCCGTTATCGCTGCGCTCCGAAAAGCCGATCGCCGCGTGGTAGGTGTCGTAGTGAACGTCCACATAGATCAGCGAGAGTTTGGCCTGCAGCGCCTCCGCCAGCAGCGCCCCCTTTTCGACCAGCCGTTTGCCGTCATCGCTCAGATCGGTGGCGATGACAATATGGTGGTAACACATAGCGCCTCCTGTCATGGACTCGGTAGAGCCGAGGCTCCGATATCACGCCGGGGTCATATCGTTATGGTTAATTTTAGTTCAGAAATGGCGCGTATGACGGATGGCGACGCGGTGGGAAAGCCCCGTTACCGGGGCTGAAGGCAAAAAATTACTTCTCGCGCTGCACCTCAAACCAGACGTTGCACAGCGACAGGATCAGCGTGTTGGCGTCTTTCACCAGCACGTTATCGCCGGGCACCCCATCGGTGCCCTGATCGGTGATGCCTTTGATGGCGGTATCCGCGTGCTGAATGGCCACGCGTTCGACCGACGGCGTGCTGATGCCCAGCATCGGGAAATCGATGTAGGAGCTGCTGCCGGAATTGTCCTCGACAAACTCCTGCGCTTCTACGGTGCTGACGGTGGCCCCTTCGCTTTTCAGCGCCGTGCCGTTCCAGCTGAACGCATCCGCTTTGTAGCTGATTTTGCCGCCGATCAGGCTCTGCGCCTGCTGTTGATCCCAGCAGCCGGTGGTCTGGGTCGGCACAATTTTACTGACGCGCCAGTTGCCCAGCAGCTGTTTGGGGATCGGCCCGGTATCGCTCTCCGCCGCCCGAACCTGAGTCGCCGAGACGCAGGCCAACACCACCAGCGGCAGCAGCGCCTTGCTCCAAGTGTTCAATCGCATTGTCTTTTCCTTCGTTTCAGTACCCAGTCTGCCCTCACGGGCCAACGGCTATCATAATAAGCCCGCCGATTCGCCGTCAAAACAATCCGCACCGCGCCAGGCGGCGGCCGCTCATAGCTAATCGCTATGAGTCATAGTGAATCAGTATTTTGTTTTAGCCCAGCGATTACCTACAGTCACTGCCACTATTCTGCCCGCCAAAATTAGCAGGCAATGTTGACAAGGACCCTGGGAAAATGACATTTACGCTGAAAAACCTCACCCTGGCGCTGGCCGCCGCCGGCACGCTGCTGCTGACCGCCTGCGGCCCAGCCACACAGGACGATCACCACATCAAGGTCGGCATCAGCGCCGGCATCGATCAGTCGCTGTGGGCGGTGGTGCAAAAGGTCGCCAAGCAGAAATACGATCTGGACGTGGAGGTGGTGACATTCAACGACTACGTGCTGCCGAACGAAGCGCTGAACAACGGCGATCTGGACATCAACGCCTTCCAGCACAAGCCGTATCTGGACAAGCAGATGCAGGAGCGCGGCTACAAACTGGCGGCGGTGGGCAACACCTTCGTCTACCCGATCGCCGGGTATTCGAAGAAGATAACCGCACTCAGCCAACTGCCGGACGGCGCGCAGGTGGCGGTGCCGAACGATCCGACCAACCTGGGCCGCTCGCTGCTGCTGTTGCAAAAACAGGGGCTGATCACCCTGAAAGACGGCGTCGGCCTGCTGCCGACCGCACTGGACATCGTCGGCAACCCGAAAAAGCTGAAGATCGTCGAGATTGAAGCGCCGCAGCTGCCGCGCGCGCTGGACGACCAACAGGTGACGCTGGCGATCATCAACACCAACTATTCCAGCCAGATCGGCCTGTCGCCGGCCAAGGACGGGCTGTTTGTCGAAGACAAAAACTCGCCGTACGTCAATATATTCGCCAGCCGCATCGACAACAAAGACAGCGAGAAAGTGAAGGATCTGGTCAAGGCCTATCAGACCGACGAAGTGGCGGCCAGCGCCGCCGACATCTACAAGGGCGACGCCGTCAAAGGCTGGTAACCCTCCCCCGCATGCCCGTGGCGCCCGGCCACGGGCCATGCCAACCTCAGCCACGCTGGATGGACACCCCGCCATCCACCAGCATCGCGGTGCCGGTGACGAATGAGGAAGCGTCAGACGCCAGATACAGCGCCGCCTGCGCGATTTCCTCCGGCATCGCCAGCCGCTTCAGCGCGTGCAGATCGGCCACCTGCGCCAACGCCTCCGGGGTATTGCTCATCTGCCGGCCCATCGCCGTATCGGTACCGCCCGGCAGCAGCGCGTTCACCCGAATGCCGCGCCCGCCGAACTCCACCGCCAGCGCCTGCGTCAGGCCGATCAGCCCCGATTTGCCGGCCGCATAGGCCGCCGTGCCGGGAAACGCCGCGGTGTGGCCGACGAAGGTGGAGGTGAAAATCACCGAGCCCGCGCCGCGCGCCAGCATGGCGGGGATTTGATATTTGGCGCCGTAGTAGGCGCTGGACAGGTTGGTTTCCAACACGTCGCGCCACGCTGAGGTACTCAACGCCAGCGACGGCCCCAGCGGCCCCAGCGTGCCGGCGTTGTTGAAGGCGATATCCAGCCCGCCGAACTCATCGACCGCCGTCGCCGTCAGCCGTTCGGCGAAGGCTTCGTCACGGACGTCGCCCGCCACCGCAAGCGCCCGGCCGCCCTCGCGCCGAATGTCATCCACCAGTTCGGCCAACAGCGGCTCGCGCCGCGCGCCCAACACCAGCGCTGCGCCCTGGCGAGCGAACAGCAGCGCCGCCGCCCTGCCGATCCCCGAACTGGCGCCGCCGATCACCGCCACCTTGCCGTTTAATGCGTTCATCGCTCATCCTCACGTGTTTTAAAGATCCTCAGTGTGAGGCAAGATTCGGCGCCGCGCTGGCCGCAAGCGGACATGTAACTGACGCCAATAAGAAAGGCGCTGCAAGCAGCGCCCCGGCAACGCGAATCTGGCGGTGAACTCACGGCCTGGCCGCATACTTCTGCATCGTGGCCGGCGTCACCAGCTCGAACGGGATCCAGTAATACGGCTCGAGCTTTTCACCGTTGATCATGCGCTGCGCCACATCGACCGAGGCTTTGCCCTGCCCAACCGCGTCCTGGAACACCGTGACCTGCATCTTGCCGGAGGCCAGCGCCTTGAGGCCGTCCGGCGTGGCGTCGATGCCGCCGATCAGCACTTTCTTGTCCGCCTTGCCCGCTTGCTGCAGCGCCATGATTGCGCCGATCGCCATCTCGTCGTTGTTGGCGGCGACGATGTCGATCGCTTCGCCGTTGGTCAGCCAGTTCATCATCAGGTCCATACCTTCACTGCGTGAATAATTGGCGCTCTGCTTCTGCACCACCTTCATTTTCGGGTACTTGCTCACCACCTGCTCCACGTCTTTGGTGCGCTGCAGCGCGCCGGCGTCGGTCAGGTTGCCGATCATCACCGCCACGTTGCCCTGATAGCCGGCCAGCCGCGCCAGCTCTTCCATCTGCAGCGTGCCGGATTCCCGCTCGTCGGAGCCGACGAACACCACACCCTGCGGCAGGTTGGCGTCGCCCGGCGTGCGGTTCACGTATACCAGCGGCACGCCGGCGGTCTGCACCATTTTGGTCATCACCGGCGTGCTGGCCGAGTTGACCGGATCGACGATAATCGCGTCCACCCCGGCGCTGATGAAGCTCTGCACTTGATCGGTCTGGCGCCCGACGTCGCCGCGCGCGTCCTCGAACTGCACGGTGATGCCGCGCGCCTTGGCCTCCTTGTCGATCGCCTGGCGGATGATGGTGAGGAAGTTCTGGTCGAAATAGGCCATCGATACGCCGATGGTTTGCGCCCATGCCGGCGCGGAAACGCACAGCGCCACCGCCAGCCACAGCCCTTTCAGGTAATTCATGATGTGTCCCCCGGTAAAAAAACGCCGCCGGCCAACCCTGGCGCCGGCGGCAATTCACGGCAATCAGTGTTTTTTGCGGTTGCGCCGCATGTCGATCGACACGGCGGCGACGATAATCACGCCTTTGATGATGTCCTGAATGTAAGAATCGACGCCGATAAAGGTGAAGCCGCTTTTGATCAGGCCGAGGATCACCGCGCCGATCAGCGTGCCGGTGATGCGCCCGACGCCGCCCATCAGGCTGCTGCCGCCGATCACCGCCGCGGCGATGGCGTCCAGCTCGTACGACATCCCCATGCTCGACTGGCCGCTGCTGACGCGCGCCGCCAGCACCACGCCCGCCAACCCCGCCAGGCCGCCGGCGATGGTGTAAACCGTCACCAGGTACTTATTGACGTTGATGCCGGAAACCCGCGCCGAGGTCATGTTGCCGCCGATGGCGTAGATGTATTTGCCGTAGCGCGTGTGCTTGAGCGCGATATGGAAGATCACCGCAATCACCAGGAAGATGATCACCGGCATCGCGCCCTGGCCGATTGACGTGAAGCCATCCGACAGGAAACTGACCGGGTTACCCTTGGTGTAGTACTGCGCCAGACCACGCGCCGACACCATCATCCCCAGCGTGGCGATAAACGGTGGAATGCCGGTGCGGGTGATCAGGAAGCCGTTGATAAAGCCGCAGACAATGCCCACCCCGATCCCCGCGCCGATCGGGATCGCCGCCGGCAGATCGAGCAGCCCCGGGTACATCGGCGAAATGCTGTCCGAGGTCTGCGCCAGGCTGGCCGCCACCACCGCGGTCAGCGCAATCAGCGAGCCGGAGGAGAGATCGATGCCGGTGGTGATGATCACCTGGGTGACGCCCACCGCGATGATGCCGATGATCGCCACCTGCAGCACGATCAGCAGCAGGCGGTTCGGGTTCAGCAGAAACGACTGATCGCGCATGTACCAGCCGAGGATTTCGAAGATCAGCGCGATGCCAATCATCACGATGAAGATGCCGGTATCCTTAGGCATTTTGCCGCTCAGCCCGGAGAACAGCGTTCCCTTGCCCGTTGAATCGGCGGAGAGCGGCTTCTCAATCTTTACGTTACTCATGATGTTCACCCTTCGTTATTCTGAGGCCAGCGCCAGGATCTTCTCCTGGTCCGCGTCGTCTTTGTCCAAAATGCCGGTGATGCGGCCGCCGTGCATCACCATCACCCGATCGCTCATGCCGAGGATCTCCGGCAGCTCGGAGGAGACCAGAATGATGGCAACGCCGCGGTTGGCCAGCTCGCTGATCAGGCGGTAGATTTCCGCTTTCGCCCCCACGTCGATGCCGCGCGTCGGTTCATCGAGGATCAGGATTTTCGGCTGCGCCAGCAGCCAGCGCGCGATCAGCACCTTCTGCTGGTTGCCGCCGCTGAGGTTATTGATGATCTGATCCATGGTCGGCGTTTTGATGTTGAGCTTTTTAATCTGATCCATGCAGTCTTTAGCCATCTGCACGTGGCTGACGAAACCGTTCTTGCCGATGTATTCCGACAGGTTGACGATGCTCATGTTCTCGACCACCGACAGCACCAGAAACAGGCCGGATTTCTTGCGGTCTTCGGTGAGAAACGCCAGCCCACTCTCGATCGCCTTCGCCGGGGAATCCACCTTCACCGCCTGGCCTTCGATAAAGATCTCGCCGCCGTCCGCCGGGTGCATGCCGAACAGGCTTTCCATCACTTCACTGCGCCCGGCGCCCACCAGCCCGGCGACGCCGAGGATCTCACCGCGCTTGACGCTGAACGACACGTCATGGAACCAGCCGCTGCGGCGCAGCCCCGCCACCCGCAATACTTCCTCGCCGATATTGTTGTTGAATTTGGGGAACATCTGCGTCAGTTCGCGCCCCACCATCATGGTGATCAGCGACTGCTTGGTCAGGTTTTCGGTTTTGTCGCAGGCGATGAAGGTGCCGTCGCGGAAGATGCTCACTTCGTCGGTGATGGCGAAGATCTCGTCCATCTTGTGGCTGATATAGATGATGCCTTTGCCCTGCTCGCGCAGTTCGCGAATGATGGCGAACAGGTGCACCACTTCGCCTTCGGTCAGCGCCGAGGTCGGTTCGTCCATGATCAACACGTCGGCGTTGTAGGATACCGCCTTGGCGATCTCCACCATCTGTTGGTTGGCGATGCTCAACTCACCCACCAGCGTCTCCGCCTGCAGTTTGATGTTCAGCCGCGCCAACAGCTCGCGGGTCTGTTCGTTCAGCTGTTCGTGGTTGACAAACCCCAGCCGCGCCGGCTCACGCCCCAGCCAGATGTTTTCCGCCACCGTCATGTCGGGCACCAGGTTCAGCTCCTGGTGGATCATGGAAATGCCCGAATGCAGCGCCTGCAGCGTATCGCTGAAGGTGACCGGCCGGCCTTTGATTTTGATCGAGCCTTCGTCCGGGTGGTAGATGCCGATCAGGCATTTCATCAGCGTCGATTTGCCCGCGCCGTTTTCTCCCATCAGCGCGTGCACGCTGCCGGGTTTGATTTTTATCGAGACCTTATCCAGCGCTTTGACGCCGGGGAACTGCTTGCTGATGCCTTCGGCCTCAAGAACATAAGGGTACATACCGCTTACCTCCGCACTGACCCACGTTTTTCGCCGCGCTCGCCCCACACCGGCGCCCGCGGCGGGCTTCAAGGCTTATTTCTTGTTTTTATCGGCGAATTGCTGGTAATTGGCCTGGGTGATCAACTGGTAAGGGATCAGCACGTTGCTTTCCACTTTCTCGCCTTTCACCAGTTGAACGGCGGTCTGCACCGCGCCTTCGCCCTGGCCTTTGGCGTCCTGGAACACGCTCAGCGCCAGATCGCCCTTCTTGATGAACTCCAGCGCGTCCGGCGTGCCGTCAACGCCGGCCACCAGCACGCCGGATTTCTTGGCTTGCTTCAGCGCCAAAATAGCGCCGATGGCCATTTCGTCGTTGTTGGAGGCGATAGCGTCGATCTGCTGGCCGGACAAAATCCAGTCGGTGGTGACGTCCACCGCCTCTTTGCGGAAGAACTTGGCGGTTTGCTTGTCGACTATTTTGATGCCGGGGTAGTTGGCCGCCACCTCTTCCACGCCGCGGGTGCGATCGCGCGTGGCTTCGCTCGACAGCTCGCCCAACAGGATCATCACGTTGCCCTTGCCGTTCATCAGCTTGGCCAGCGCCTCCATCTGCAGCTTGCCGGCCAGCTTGGAGTCGGAGCCGACATAGGCCATGCCGGCCGGCAGCGCCACCTCCGGCTTACGGTTGACGAACACCAGCGGGATCTTGGCCTTCTCGGCCAGCTTGATCATTGGCTTGACGCCCTGGGTATCCACCGGGTTGAGGATGATGGCGTCGACGCCCTGGCTGACGAAGTTTTCGATTTGTTGAATTTGCTGCGCGATGTCGCCCTTGGCGTCTTCGAACTGGCCGCTGACGTTGCCGTCGGCCTTCATTTTGTTTTGCATCGACTGGCGCAGAATGGTGAGGAAGTTGTCATCGAAGTAAGCCATGGAAACGCCGATCTTGATGTCTTTCGCCAACACGCTGGCCGGCAGCATACACATCAGTACCGAGGCGGCGATCAGTTTCTTCAGCTTCATGTTCGTTACCCTTTAATCGTTAGAATGAAGAGGTCTGTTGGTTGACAGCTAATGAAAAATATTTTTTACATTCAAACAACATTACGGTCGGTGTTATCCCTTTGATACGGCGAATTTACCGTGTAATCGCCGTATTAAGGCCGTAGACAAAATGGTGATCGATATCTCAAAACAGATTAAAAACAACCAATTGAAATAAACCCCTGGCACAGCAAACGGCGTCTTTACCGTTTTATTAAATGTTTATTTCATAATTTAGATTATTGAAACTTTTTAACCCAAACAAGCGAAACATGCATTTTGGAATGGCTTATTAACAAAAACATGACACGGATCTAACAAATGAAATGAAAGCCGCCGGCAAGCGTCTCCCTTTCGTGCGCCGGCAAAAACTGCGAGCGGCCACGCAGTTTGCGGTTTCCGCGTTTCCCGACCATCCTTACTCGGCAATAATGGACATATCCCTATCTCAGGAGGACCTGACATGCAGCTCAGCAGTAAGGTGCGGATGAACCGCCTGTTCAACAACGGCAAGTGCCTGGACGTGGCGATCGATCACGGCATCGCCAACGAACCGGATTTCTTAATCGGTCTGGAAGATATCGAACGGGTGATGGGCAACCTGATCGCCGCGCGCCCCGACGCCATTCAGGTCAACTACGGCCAGGCGGATCTGCTGCAGCGCGCGCCGCAGCGCGAAAAGCCGGCGCTGGTGATGCGTACCGACGTCGGCAACGCCTATAACGCCGCGCGCCACCGCGAAATGTGGGCGGTGCTGCACAACCCGGAGGCGCCGATCCTCGCGGCGCTGCAAATGGACGCCGCCGCGGTGGTGGTCAATTTGTATATGATCCCGGATGAGCCCGGCATTTTCCGCCAGTGCGTGGAGAACATCGGCCGCCTGCGCCACGCCTGCGATCGCTACGCCATGCCGCTGATGATCGAACCGCTGGTGATGGCGCCGGCCGGCCAGGGCGCCGCCTACGGTTCGCTGGGTGACGTGGAGAAGATCGTGCCGCTGGTGCGGCTGGCGCGCGAACTGGGTGCCGACATCATCAAGGCCGATCCAACCGAGCGGGTGGAAGATTTTCATCGCGTGGTGGAAGCGGCGCGCTGCCCGACGCTGGTGCGCGGCGGCGGCAAGGGGGAGCTGGGCCCGGTGCTGGAGAAATCCGCCGCGCTGATGGCGCAGGGCGCCTCCGGCATGGTCTACGGCCGCAACGTCTATCAACACAGCAATCCGTCGCAGGTGGTGCGCGCGTTGATGGCAATCATCCATCAAGGCGCCAGCGGCCAGCAGGCGCTGGAGATCTACCATCAGCAGTGACCCGCTTTTTGTAACTAAAATAACCCCCTGCTCCCCCGGCAGCATGCTATAACCTGCTGCCGGTAACTGCAGCTTGCCTCATTCCTCGCTAGAATACGCCGTGATATCGCCATTCGGAGAACCGCCATGCCAAAACAACGGGTGCCGCTCAAGCTGAGCACCTCCATCACGCTGATGGTGTCCGCCATCATCGCTTCGGTGCTGCTGGTGGTGTTCGCGCTGTTTTTCGTGCAGATGAGCCGCGAGGGGCAAGACCAGCTGCAGCAGAAAGCCATCGCCGTCGCCAATACGCTGGCACTCTCCAGCACCGTGGTCGACGGCCTGCAGCGGCGCGACCAAAGCGGCGCCATTCAGCGCTTCGCCGAGCAGGTGCGCCATCAAAACGAGCTGCTGTTCGTGGCGGTGGTGGATATGCAGGGCATCCGCTATTCGCACCCCAAACCCTGGCTGATCGGCAAACATTTTATCGGCGACGATCTGGCCCCCGCGCTGCAAGGCACCGTCAACAGCGCCATCAACCGCGGCACGCTGGCCCCGGCGCTGCGGGTGTTCGTGCCGGTGTATGACGCGCAGAAACAGCAAATCGGCGTGGTGGCGCTCGGCATCGCGCTGGACACCGTGCAGCGAGTGGTGGCGGAGAGCCGCTGGATCATCTATTGGACCATTGCCTTCGCCGCCCTGGTCGGCAGCCTGGGTACCTTCTTCCTGGTCTCTGCGCTCAAACGCATCATGCTGGGTTTCGAGCCTTACGAAATCTCCAACCTGTTCGAACAGCGCAACGCCATGCTGCAATCGATTAAAGAAGGTGTGATCGCGGTCGATAATGAATCCCGCATCACCATCGTCAACGACGAGGCCAAGCGCCTGCTGCGCCAGAGCGGCCCGGTGGAAAACCTGCTGCTGGAAGCCGCCAGCAAGCATTGGCCGGCGCAGCTGCATCTGGCGGAGGTGCTGGCCAGCGGCGAACCGCTGCGCGATCGGCAGATCAGCTTCAACGGCAGCGAACTGCTGACCAATACCGTGCCGGTGATCGTCAACGGCCAGGTGACCGGGGCCATCGCCACCTTCCGCGACAAGACCGAGGTCAGCCGCCTGCTGCAGCGCCTGAGCGGCATGGCGCACTACGCTGACGCGCTGCGGGTGCAGTCACACGAATTTATGAACAAGCTGCACGTGATACTCGGCATGCTGCATATGAAGGCCACCCAGCAGTTGGAAAACTACATCATCAACACCGCCAGCAACTACCAGGAAGAGATCGGCGCGCTGCTGCGCAAGATCCACTCGCCGGAAGTGGCGGGCTTCTTCATCGGCAAGATCAGTCGCGCCCACGAAGCCGGCATCGAGCTGACCATCGAGGAAAACAGCCTGCTGCCGGAAACCGACGATGCGGAAACTACGCACGTGCTGATCAGCGTACTCGGCAACCTGATCGAAAACGCCATCGACGCCATCGACGGCGTTGAGGGCCACGAGATCGGCCTGAGCTTCCATCACCACGACGATCAATTACACTGTATCGTCAGCGACGACGGCCCCGGCATCGATCCGGCGGTCGGCACGCGCATCTTCGAACACGGATTTTCCACCAAGGGGACGGGACGCGGTATCGGCCTGGCGCTGATCCGCAGCCATCTGGAGAAACTGGGCGGCAGCATCGATTTCGAATCCGAACCGGGCGAGCTGACCCAATTTTTCGTGCACCTTCCCTATCAGGCCAAGAGCAGAGCCCATGATTAACGTACTGATTGTCGACGACGACCCGATGGTGGCGGAGCTGAACAAATACTACCTGAGCCAGGTCGGCGGTTTTCACTGCCAGGCGACGGTCGCCAGCCTGAGCCAGGCGCGCGCCCTGCTGGCCGATGCCAGCGTCAGCATCGATCTGGTGTTGCTGGATATCTACATGCAGCAGGAGAACGGGCTGGATCTGCTGCCCGGCCTGCGCGAACTCGGCGAGAAAACCGATGTGATCATCATCTCCTCCGCCAGCGATGTGAACACGGTGCAAAAGGCGCTGCACTACGGCGTGGTGGATTATCTGATCAAACCGTTCCAGTTCAGCCGCTTCAAGGAGGCGCTGAGCCACTACCGGCAGCAGTCGCAGCTCTTGGCGCAGCGCGAGTTTTCGCAGGCCGACGTCGACAGCCTGCTGCGCCGCCAGCCCGGCGGCCAGGAGAGCAAGAAGCTGCCGAAGGGGCTGACCAGCATCACCCTGAGCACGGTGTGCGAGTGGATAGAACAGCAGCATGACAGCGAATTCTCCACCGACAACCTGGCCAACGCCATCGGCATTTCGCGGGTGTCCTGCCGCAAGTACCTCATTTATCTGGCGGAGAGCGGCATTCTCGGCACCCGTATTCTGTACGGCGCCACCGGCCGCCCGGTCTATCTGTATCAGCTGAAACCGGACGCGATCGCCATGCTGAAGGAGCATTGTCGCCCGGCCTAAACGACGCCGGGCGCTGATGGCGCCCGGACGGTTAATGTCAGAAGTTGTGCATGTAACACTTCGCCTCGGGATGAGGATCTTTCGAGTGTCTCCGTAGGCAACGCTGCTTTTTCTGCTGCTGCTCCAGGTTCCGCTGCTGCCGCTCGGCGGTCTCTGCCGCCTCGCGCTGCTGTTCCCGTGCAATCGCCTGCTCGTTGGCCAGCGTCAGGTTATCGACATTCCACACCTTGTGGCGCAATGCGTCGCGCTTTTGCTGATACTCCTCGGTGACCTTGCTGTCCTTGGGCGCCGCCGCATGGTATCCCAAATCCACCCGCGCCTGCGTGAAGCTGGCGCAACACAAGGCCACGCCGGCCAACACTATCCTTTTCATCAATGACTCCTTTTACATCGTTTTACTCTGTGCGCACGCCGGCTCAGCAACCGTTCGGCGATGCCGCCGGCTTTTCCTCTGAACGGGGCGCGCGCTGCCCGCCGGTGACGGGCGCTTTACCGGGCTCGATACCACACTCCGCCAGCCGCGCCAGCTCTTCCGCATCGCGCTCTGTCGGCGGCGCTTCCTCGCTCATTTCCTGCCGCAGATCCTGCACCAGCGCTTTCAGCCGCTTTTGAAACAGCACCGGCGACATGCCTTCACATTGCCTGTCGTAGCGCGCTGCGCCGGCGCTTTGGCTCAGCGGCAGCAACAGCAAGAGAAAGATCGCGGCCATGTCCTTCGCCATGGGCAACTCCTTTGATTACACCGAAATAAACCGGCAGTTCCCTATAAGGAAAACGAATTGTCTGCTAACGCAATAAATAGTCGGGCCACGGCAGAATAACGCAGGAAAGGTAAACCCTCCGACAATACCGGCAGAATGCGCGCATTAATTTGGCTGAATATATTTAGCGGCTTAACGATCGAATATTTTCGACCCATCGAAGGTGCCGCCAATGCCGACATTTCCTTCGTGCAATACCGAGGAGGCGGACTCGCCCGCCATGATGCGCTGCCGCTGCTCCCGCGTGGCAGGCTGCGGCTGAGACCAGTCTGGGGACGTCGACGTCGGCTGAATCGCGCTGCAAGCGCTCAACAACAATAACGGTACCGGTGCCCAAAAACGCCATGTCATCGTTTTCTCCTTAAAGGAAATAAAATACCCGCAGCCGGCGGCAAGGGTAAATAAAAAAATGACTTTCTTTAGTTTAATAACCGCCGTTATTTCAACGCCGCCCGCCGATGTTAATCACTTGGTTAACCTATTAACCTGAAATAAACATTTTCACTTAGCCATCCGATAATTCGCAGGCAATAAAAAAGGCCGGGCTAACCCGACCTTGTTTGACCGCTCGACGCGCTTAGACCAGCTCGATCACATCGAAGTTGGCTTCGCCGCTCAGATCGGCGTCGTAGTCAACGCCCTGCAGACCAAAGCCGAACAGGCGCAGGAATTCCGCCTTGTAGCCCTGGTAATCGGTCAGTTCGTTGATGTTGTTGTCGTTCAGCTGCTGCCAGATTTCACGGCAGGTTTCCTGCACGGCGTCGCGCAGTTCCCAATCATCCAGACGCAGACGATGTTTCTCGTCGGTGTCCGGCGCCGCACCGCTGTACAGCTTGGTGGCGAACAGACGCTGGATCTGCTCGATGCAGCCTTCGTGAATGCCCTGCTCCTTCATGATCTTGAACACGATGGAGATATACAGCGGCATCACCGGAATAGCGGAGGAAGCCTGAGTCACCACCGACTTCAGCACCGCAACGTAAGCCGCGCCGCCTTTGGCCTGCAGCTTCTGGTTGATGACGTGCGCCGCGCGATCCAGATCTTCTTTCGCCTTACCCAGCGTACCGTGCCAGTAGATTGGCCAGGTCAGATCGGTACCGATGTAGGAGTAAGCGACAGACTGCGCGTTATCCGCCAGCACGCCCGCTTCGTCCAGCGCGTCCATCCACAGCTGCCAGTCCTGGCCGCCCATCACCTTCACGGTGTCGGCGATTTCTTGCTCGTTGGCCGGCTCGACCACGGCTTCAACCAGCACGTCTTTGTTGGTGTCCAACGCGACGGATTTGTACGGCTCGCCGATCGGCTTCAGTGCGGAACGCACCACTTCGCCGGTTTCCGGCATCTTACGCACCGGCGAAGCCAGCGAGTAAACCACCAGGTCAACCTGACCCAAGTCTTTTTTGATCAGATCGATCACGGTCTGACGGCACTCGTTGGAGAATGCGTCGCCGTTGATGCTTTTCGCGTACAGGCCTTCTTCTTTAGCTGCCTTGTCGAAACCGGCGGAGTTGTACCAACCGGCGGAACCGGTTTTGCCTTCGCTGCCAGGCTTCTCGAAAAATACGCCGATGGTGGCCGCACCGCTGCCGAAAGCGGCATTGATGCGCGAGGCCAGACCGTAACCGGTGGATGCACCAATGACCAGCACCTTTTTAGGCCCGTTTTTCAGTTCGCCGCGCGACTTAACGTAGGCGATTTGCTCACGGACGTTGGCTTCACAGCCTGCCGGGTGAGCGGTGGTGCAGATAAAACCACGAATTTTAGGTTTGATAATCATAGTAATTTTTTCTTGGTAGCTAAAAACCGAAGGACAATATACCTGATTTTCTCGATATACTTAAGAAAGTGCGAAAACAAGCGCAGTGAACAGACCAGTTTAGTCGAGGGATCAGGGTTGCCCAACTCCGCATCGTGATGCTTCCACGCGCCACGCTTCGCACCCTCAGCGCGTTCAAGCCTTCCCTCTTCAAATCAGCAAAAGTTGATCATGCTTCTGGCGTTGCGCTATGGTGTGGCTGTTTTTCGGTCGAAATCCAGGGAAGATAAAATCACCAGGAACAGTAATGGAACCGACTTTATATTATATTCTTTCTACTCTTGCTGCCGCGGCCTGTCTGGCCGTGAAATACGGCTTCAGACCGTCTCTGGGTTCCAAGGGTTATGTCGTTCTGGTTACGATATGCTTTTTAATCCTTTGCTGGCAATTTACCCTTTTTGCCAACGGCAACGCGATGTTTATTGCTGACTCTGAAACATTGGCCAAAGAAAATTGGCCTCTACGCTACTGTGCGTTGGGGTTTGCTCTTGCACATGCCTTCGCCACTTTCGAATCCTCCAGAAGAAAGAAAAAAGACAAACTTTCCTGAAGACGTCACCACCGAATGAAACGCCAGTTGGTGGTGACGAGGGAGATCCATTACGCCTTGTTCTTTTCCAACTGCTCAATCAGCGTATAACGCAGCGATGAGGCATCGGCCGGTACGTTCTCCACCGGAGTGACGCGCACTTTCAGCCGATACTGATAGCCGGGTTCGAAAGTGAAGCCCTCGATGCCGGTATAGAACAACTCCCACGGCTGCTGCGCGGAGCGGCGCACCTGCATGCATTTCATCGGGCCGACGCCCACGCAGTCCACCAGCGCGCTGTTCACCAGCAACACTTCCGTTTGGCCGCCTTTCTCGTTTGCGGGCTGATTCATCGAGGTTCCCTCCTGGCTGCAGCCGGCCAGCGCGGCCAACGCAACAAATAACAACGCTTTAATTTTCAATGTACTGCACCAATAGTCATGTAGGTCAAGCAATCCTAACAAATTGACCGGATGAATTGAACCTTGCTCCGTATCACAGGAGCGACATTATTCGCTCGCACTTATTCTCCAAACTCATACGTTACAGGACAGGGGTCATGACGGTACGCTGTCGTTTTTATCATCAGCATCGATGAGAAAACCGGCATCACGAATCGCCGCCTTCACCTGCCTGGCGTCCATCACCACGGTTTTCACATAGCCAAAAAAGGCCACCCGCGCGCCGGGCAAACGGATTGGCGTCGCCAGTTGGGCACGGAGTTCACGATTGCGCTGCGCCATCAGCTCGGCACGCGCCTGCCAAAACGCGGCGGGATCGGTTGGGGTTTCAGTGGCGGTCTCGAACAGAGACGCCAATTCGCTTAGCGCCTCCCACTCCGCCAACAGGACGGCAACCACCTCAGGATTAGCCACTTGCCCCCAATCAGAGGGTAAAGCCCCCTCACGCCACGCCTCGAGAGAGCCGGGCAACGCCCTCTTCAATTGGCTCAACCGATCGTTCAAAGCGGTTTTCCTTTTACAACGTCTAATGCCTTGATATTCCCCATAATGCCACTCTCGTTTAACCGGTGATGGGAGCAATGACCGGAGCTTATCAGCGCCATAAATGACGTAATGACTTTTGGTGCGGCTAAATTAGCGATATGTGCGGGTGGGGAATAAGGATGGAGATCGGGTTGGGATATGGCAGCTCGAAAAGAAGACTGAGGATAGTTGCAGATGACCTAGGGGGGCTTATAAATCAATCAGATAAAAAGGCAGAATACGAATCCTTTATGCAAAAACAATGAAAGCGTCTCTATAAAAAAATAAAAGAAACCCCGGATTTTCCGGGGTGAGTGATTAAATCAATAGTAGACTAAGAGGGGAAAAAGTTAGTTTATGGGTTCTTTTATCCCATACATGTTCCGATCGCTATCCATCGAAACTCCGCCGGGGAACTGCTGAACAGCGTTGGGCCCAGACGTTGCCACATAGTCAGTATTTGAAGGCCTCCCCTCGAAATACCTCTGGCTAGAGTCATTAGGAAATACAACAGCATTAATCATATTATGGCCTGCGTTATTCCCCCATTTGAGTTGTGCTATTTTATTGTTATGGAGTTGAAGATTTAGGTTATTAACACCAGAATAAGACTCATCATCACCTATTTGAACACCATACGTTCTGTTGGCATAAAATGTTCCTTGCACTATAGAATCATTAGAACGCAGCAGCAAACCCACACCTTTATTTGCCTCACTTTCAATCCCATAAGCAAGAATATTCGCCCCTGACTCAGTCCTCATGCCATTACCGTTAGCATACAGATGAGTATTAGTAAGCATTAGACCTCCTCCACTATAAAAGCCCTCCTTGTGCAGAACATCAATCCCCCATCCTCCATTGTTAGCAGCAATCATCCCAGAAACGATCGAATCATGCGGTCCTCGCATCGTCCATCCGTTGCCTTTATTGCTAATTAATTTCACTCGTGTAAAGTAAGACTCCATTGCGTCATTTTCATCTGGATGAACAGAACCGCTTGGAATAAATTGAGTAACTAACGCATCTCCAGAGAACCGCTCGATTGATACATCTTCAAGCCAGAACCACAAGCCGTATATTTCAACACCATTAACGTTGGCTTTTTTTCCATCACCACCATCAATAGTAATGTCTTTTATTTTTATGTATTTAACACCAGGAAGACTTTTTCTATCACCATCTAATGGCGATGCAATTTTCAATGCATTCTTTTCGCTCAGGCTTGATAGTTTTTCATAGCCAGCACTTTGAATAATAGGCCCGGAAGAAGCTGAAGCTAATTTTAACTGAGTTCGATAGATTCCAGAGCCAATAACTTGGGATGCATTATCAATTACAATGCAAGGTGACGCACTGCAAGTCCATACTCCTGGCGAAAACTCAATAGCTTGCCCAACACCAAGCTTTATTGTAGATTTAATCTCACCCGGCTCATTGGCTTTGATAGTAATTTGCTTACCATTGGCGGCAATTATTTCTTTATTAATAATTTCGCCAATATTTGCCGTAGAAAATGCATATGCATAATTAGCCACTACAAATGGAATAATTGATAAAAAAGACACATATCCTTTTGTCATTGTTAGACATCCTTTTAACTTGAAGTTGAGAGCCAATAATTTAATGCTCGATAACCAAATGTCAACTTTAAAATACCTCAAACGTCACATTTATCGAGGTATTGCAACACATCATCATTATCAGCATAGCCTGTCCATCCCAAGTCCGCTCGTCCCAAATACTCCATTAGCAGAATTATTTCCTGGTGCTGTGATGCTAAGGTTTTCCGTGCATCCGTGGTTACAGTTGACCGTCCCCATTGCTGCACTAGTCCTAATGAGAGTATCCAGCTACCTGACCCTATCCCAAAATCAGTACCGTGCTAAATCAGAGAGGAGATCAATGTAAGTATTGGTCTCCGTGATGTTCTGAGCATTTTCTGTGGCAGCCTCAGCGCGGTCTGCATCGTCAGATACTGCCACTGCTGCTGCTTTCACCTCACGGCTAAACTTAAACGCGGCATCAGCGGACTGAGTTACGCTATCTGCAGACAAGCTGCTCTTTGTTTCGTCTGTTGCTTGTTGCGTGCTGCGGGCTCCCAGCACAATGTTTGTGCCAAAGACACCATCAACGGGTAATCCTTCAGATGACATAGAAAATTCTCCGAAATGATTCAGATCATGAAATGGTTTTTTTAATTGGGGCGCGGATAAAAAAGCCCCGGATTGCCCAGGGCTTACATTGAACTCCTTACTTATTGCACTGCAAATTTAGCCTCTGCTTTTCTTATGGTTTTTTTCCTTAATTTCTCTGATTGCCTTTCAACGGCTAGATACATTAAGATGCCAAATCCTATCACGAAAGCAAAAGCCATAAATAATTTAGCCGGGGTTAAGTCGGTTCTGTCCAGTGCCCAGAAAATATAGTTATACAAATAAATAGAAAACGAGCATTTCCCTACAAATGCTACACTGCGCACAACGTTAGGCACACTTCTTTCTGAGAACCGATTAATAAGTGACACCATTAACAATGCAAAAAACGATGAAATCAACACCTCATACAGCTTAACCTTGTTGTTAAAGCCATGTCCTTTGTAGAAAAGAAGCAATATAAATAATGCAACTAATATCCATTGAGCGTTCATCTTTCTTATAAATGAACCTATTTCGTTTTGATACATAGCACAAAGCCACCCCAAAACGAAAAGTGAAAGGTAAGATGGAATACCCCATGTTAACAATTGATTCTCACTGTAAAGATTAATCAAAATGCTAATTGCAAACACACTGACCAGCAAAATAACCCTTCTCAAAGCAGTAGTAAACAAAACAACCAGGGCTGGGAGAATTAAATAAAACTGCATCTCAACAGCGAGCGACCAATAAACCCCACTAATTGAGAAGAATGTCTTTTCTGAAAAATTGTGAATAAATAAAACATGGGATATTACATCAAAGAATCCTGTAGGTTTTATTGCAATGCCAAAACCTCGAATTAGAACAAACCAAACCGCGATTGATATGTAAAACGGAATAGCTATCCGTAAGTATCTTTTTAAAAAATAGATGCCATACTTCTTTGCTGAAAAGCCACTTGAAAATGCTTTTCCACTTGAGCCAGTCATACAATAGCCTGAAATTACAAAAAACATTCCAACGCCGATCCACCCGTTACCAAAGAGCCCCATTACATCGAAGCCGAATGGTAGCGGTCGACCTAAAGAACCGGACCATAAGAAAAGGTGAAAGGCAGTAACGAGCATAACCGCTACACCTCTAAAAAAGTCAATAATATCATTGCGCTGAGACATGTCAGTTCCTTTGGTTATTGACGCAATGATAAGCCACCTGCCAGCAGATTACCAACCTATCGGAACACAAGAGTAACTGTCGATATTTTCATCGTCTGTCGGGATAAAACCATAAAACTCAAACCTTGTTTTTGTGTAGTTAACAGCATTGATATAACGATTATTGTCGGCGATTTTGCAGGTATAACGATGAATGGCGTAGTTGGATATGGGGTTGGAAAATTAACAATTCCCGTATAGGCGTTAATCTGCCCATTACCTCATTAGATCAGGATATTTTGGGTTGGTTACCGACTGCCAGCCGCGTGTCGGTGCTGCCGGCAGGTGCCACAACAGCGCCATCAATCTGGCATGTCGCGGTCACGGTCACCGAACCATCGATACCGATGACCACACTCACATGATGCCGTTGCTGTCGCGCACTGTGCCGTTGGTGATCAGTGAGCCGACCTGCCCCACGAGCCGCACATCAGCAGTGGAGCGGGACGCTGGCGTTACTGAGATGCCGTTAATTTTAACGTTGGAGGCCAAACCGCGTCCCTACGCCGTTGCGGGGCTCAAAGAGTTATAGACGGCGATCGTCATGTTGTTCGAGTCATGGATCCCGTGCGCATAGATCGCCAGCATCTGACCATCTTTGCTGATAGACGCCAGATAGACGTCGTCACCATAAATCTGCTGGAAATAACCGGTCAGCGTATTGAGTATTGCCTGATAATCGGGCGTGATCCCGCTCGCTGCCACAGTGGCCGCGAGCCCTAACGTATCGAGATTGAACATTGTACCTCGCTGGTTACAGTTGTTTCACCGAAGTGATTAATGATACGGCGAAGAGAGAGTTATGACATGCGCTTACCGAAAAACCTGACATTCCGCCGAAACCGGAACGCGTTCTACTGGCGCAATCCAGTCACCAAAAAGGAGCTCTCTCTCGGTCAGATTTCGCGACACGAGGCTATCGCCCAGACGATTGGGGCCAGCCACTATATCGAGCAAAATGACTCTCCCGTTCTGCTCCTGGAGAAAATCAAGGGCAGCCACGAATACACGCTAAACGCCTGGCTTGATTCATCCCAACAGGTTAACGAAAAAATTTGTGGCCGCACGGAAAGCATCAGGTTTGGAGTTTCAGGAAAGCCCGCCGACGTTCCACGAGATCCGAAGCCTGTCCGGCCGCCTGTACGAAAAGCAGAACGACAAGGCATTTGCTCAAAAGCTGCTGGGGCATACAACCGAAATGATGACGCTGAAATATCTCAAAACGAGGGGGAAGGAGTACGTGATGCTGTAAAAAACCGAATATCAAAATTCGAGTAAATTTCGAGTAATTTCGATTTTTTAGAAAAAAAAGGCTTATAAATCAATCACACAAAAAAAGACCGAATACGATTCCTATATTCGGTCTAGGGAAATGGCTCTTGGGAGAGAGCCGTGCGCTAAAAGTTGGCATTTAATGCAGGGCTTGTTCAGCCGTGCACTTTAAGAGTAGCCTACCACGCCAGTTTTGCCAGCCGCCCGGCGGCCGCGTGATAGTTTCGTGACGAAATAACTATGCGGCAAATGCGCATCAATCCGCGCGCGTTGGGCAAGGCGTTGGCAAACAAGCGGTTAGTCAGCGCACAGCTTCTCGGCGCGTTCAATGAACGGCGCCAGGCTCATTTTTTTCCCCGGTTCGGCAGGGTCGTCCAGCAGGAGCACCTCCAGCGGCTGCGCACGCTGATGGCCCTTCTTCACCTGTTGCTCCGCCGCGTCGTTGAGCGGGTATTGCATCAGGGTGCTGTTGTTGAGCACGAACAGCGCGCCGCCGCTGCGGCACTGCAGCGTCACTTCTTCCTTGGTGAACGCCCACTGTTTGCCGTACTCCAGTTTGGTGATGTTCACCAGTTTGTCTGCCGCCAGCGCGCCGGTCGCGGTTGCCAGCAGCGTAATGCCGAGTAATACCGATTTCATGTATTGGCCTTAAGGTTGCTATTCGCGTCGATTTTCCCGCAGCTTGCCCGGTTGCGGCAAGCTGAAATGTCATACCGGCGCATAGGTTGCAAATAAACTGACCAGCAGCAGCACTGCCATCCCCAACCCGACTTCGAGCCAGCAGGCCAGCACCACGCCGCGCTGCGCCAGCGCCGGCACGCGGCTCATCGCCGGCACGATGGCGTAGCGATTGGCCAGCGCCACCATCACCATCAGCGCCACCAGCGCGGCTTTGATCAGCAGCAGGCGTTGATAAGGCGAACTGAGGTTGAGCGGCCAACCGCCGAGAATGATCAGGCTGTTGACGATGCCGGTGACGATCACCGCCGCCACCGCCAGGTGCCCCCAGCGCGAGAAACGGATCAGCGTGGTGATGGCGTCGCTACGCCACTGCGGCGGCTGCAGGTAGCGCAGGCAAACCAGCAGCGGCGCCAGGCAGCCGAACCAGTAACCGGCGGCCAGCAGGTGTATCGCATGGTTGGCGCGGTGCAGCGCGCCCAGCGTGCCTTCGTGCATCGCCGCGTGGCCGATGAACGCCAGGCTGACTAGCAGCAGCGCCGAACACAGCGCCAACGCCTGCGCGCGCGGCCGTTCCGGCAGCAGCAGGCTCAGAATCGCCAGCAGCGACAGGCCCAGATGCCAGCGCCATACTTCGCCGAAGGTGGTGCCAAGCACCGCCCACCAGACCTCCAGCCGCCAGGCGTCTTCCCAACCGTCGCCCATCTGCCCGGCCTGAATGGCCAGCAGCGCCACGGCGGAAAGCCCGGCAATCCAGGTGCCGGCAAGCAGCAGCGGGCGCACATCGCGGGAGAGGTTCGGGGAGAGGCGCTGCGGTGACAGTAAGGCGGTGAACAGACTGATGCCGAACATCAGCATCACCGCCGCAAAGTGCACCAAGCGACACAGAACGAACAGGGTCGCCAGACTCACGATCAGTTTACGGTGAAGCTGTACTGGCCTTTGGTTTTATGCCCGTCGACCGAAACCACATGCCAGCTGACGTTGTATTTGCCCGCGCTCAGCTCGCCTTCGATCGGCACGTTGACCTGGGTGTTGTTGTTCGGATCGAGCTGCAGCTTGCCGGTTTTCACCACGGCGTTGTCCGGGCCGGTGATTTTCACGCCGCTGAAGTTCGGCTCGATACCTTCGGAGAAGCTGAGGGTCAGCGCCTTCGGCGCCGGGCTGACGCTGGCGTCGGCCTTCGGCGTTTCCACTTTCAGGTGGGCGTGCGCCAGCGCTTGCTGCGAAGACAGGCCGACGAACAGGACGAAAACGGTGGAAAGCAGGCGACAGGAGGAACGAATTTTACCGATCACAGTGGTATCCCTTAACAGTAAAAGAGGGTCATAAGGGTTAAGGCCACAGCCAAGGCGATGTATCAGCGGCCCCAACCCACCGCAAATGATTGCGCCACGGGTAACAGAAAAAACGGGTCGTATCGGCTAACCCGCTGTTTTGACTCTACCATCCCTGTAGCGTATCGCGGTAAATCATAACGACCACGCTGCGGCAAGTCGAGCGCATCACTGGCATTTTGCGATCCGGCAGCACGTATCGCCGCATAACCGCGATAAACGCAGGGTAAAAAAAACCGCGCGTCAGGCTCGCCCGCGCGCGGTTTTTCGGTGTTCTGTTGCAGATTAAGCCTGGCCGTTGCCGCCTTGGCCCATCGCGCCCATTTTCTTCAGATCTTTGTCGATGAAGAACAGGCCTTTGCCGCTGGTGCCCACCAGCGCCAGCTTATCCAGCACGGATTTGAACAGTTTCTCTTCTTCGTGCTGCTCCGCCACGTACCACTGCAGGAAGTTAAAGGTGGAATAATCGTGTGCGGTCATGGCGGCGTGCGCCAGTTCGTTGATCTGACGGGTGATCAGCTGTTCGTGTTCGTAGGTCTGCTGGAACACGTCCGCCAGCGATTCGAACGCCACCGGCGGCGCGGCGATGCTGCCCAACAGCGGCAAAGAGCCAGTGTCGCTCAGGTAGTCGAACAGACGTTGCATATGCTGCATCTCTTCCTGAGAGTGCTCTTTAAGAAATGCGGCGGCGCCTTCAAAGCCTTTATCGCTGCACCATGCGCTCATCTGCAGGTACAGGTTGGCGGAGTAGAACTCCAGATTCAGTTGCTCATTCAGCTTTTGAGTCATTTCTTGCGTCAGCATAATGATTCCTTTTATTTTGCAGGTCATGAATTTAATTTCCGCGCATTATGCCCTGCTGCCGTAAAAATAAAAACACCTTATTTACACTCAAAACACATTTATTATAAATCATTTAAATATCATAAAGTTAAAATATTAAATCCGCATTGAGAATTAACATGATAATTATTTCCATCTTTTATTTAAATCAAAAAGCGAATCATTCTTATTTAAAAGAATAAATAGATTGCATTACTCCTGGATAAATATCGCCCGCGACGGCGGCGCAACGGGCTTGCCAAGCGCCGCCGGGTGGATTACCTTCTGCGCAGGTTCAATGCGGCAAAGTAAGGAGCATAAGGTGGTTTACAATCTGGCCGAGTTGTCCAAAGAAGAAATGGACAGGGTGAACGTGGATCTCGCCGCCTCAGGCGTGGCGTACAAAGAGCGCTACAACATGCCGGTGATCCCGGAAGTGGTGGAGCGCGAGCAGCCGGAGCCGCTGCGCGACTATTTTCGCGAGCGCGTGGCCCACTACCGCGCGGAATCCCACAGGTTTTCGCGCCTGCCGTACGAGCCGAAGGTCAAGTAATAAAAAACCCGCCGTAACGGCGGGTTTTTTACGTCACTTGCCGGCGAACCGGTCGGTGGCGATCATCAGCTGGTGCAAAATGCCCGGCTCGTCATACGAGTGCCCCGCCCCTTCCACAATATGCAATTCCGCTTCCGGCCAGGCTTTGGCCAGATCCCAGGCGTTCTGCACCTGGCAGGCCATGTCATAGCGGCCGTGGACGATCACCGCCGGAATATGGCGGATCAGCGGCACATTGTGCAGCAGCTGGTCGTCGCTCTCCAGGAAGCCCAGATGGGTGAAGTAGTGGTTTTCAATGCGGGCGAACGCCAGCGCGAAATCATCCTCGCCGAACGAAGCGGATTCGCGGCTCGGCAACAGCGTCACCGTCTCCCCTTCCCACACGCTCCACAGCTTGGCCGCTTCGAGCTGCACCTGCGGATCGGCCGAGGTCAGCCGCTGCCGGTAGGCGGCGATCACGTCTTTACGTTCGTCATCCGACAGAATGGACAGCACGCGCGCCCATTTGTCCGGGAAGAAGCGTGAAGCGCCATCCTGGTAATACCAATGCAGTTCCTGTTTGCGCAGGGTGAAAATGCCGCGCAACACCATTTCACTGACGCGCTCCGGGTGGGTCTGCGCATAGGCGAGCGCCAGCGTTGATCCCCAGGAGCCGCCGAACACCAGCCATTGGTCGACGCCGGCCATTTCGCGCAGCCGCTCGATATCGGCCACCAAATGCCAGGTAGTGTTGTTGTCCAGACTGGCGTGCGGACGGGAGCGGCCACAGCCGCGCTGATCGAACAGCAGCACCTTGTAGCGTTCCGGATCGAACAGCTGACGATGATGCGGGGAGATGCCGCCGCCCGGCCCGCCGTGAATGAAGACCGCCGGTTTACCGTTCGGGTTGCCGCTCAGCTCCCAGTAGATCCGGTGGCCATCCCCAGTGTCCAGCCAACCGCTGTCGTATGCCGCTAACGGCGGGTACAAACCTCGTAATTGTTCCATGGCGCTTTCCGTCTCTCTGTGAGTCATGCTTTCATCAAAGCGGAAGCCGCCCGGCAGGTCAACGGTAAAACCCGAAAACTCGAACGCGCGCCGAGAACTCGGCGCGCGTTTGCTCAAAATCGCAACGACCTGCCTGCAAAATGCCCACAGGCCCGATCGGTTGAGGGGCGAGCTCGCCCCCCGGCAGGACTCAATTAGCCACCTTTGCGCATATGCGGCTCGCGCATCTCCTGTGCGGTTTTCGCTTCGATGCTCAGCTCTGCCGTCGGGCGCAGCAGCAGCCGCGCCAGCCCGATAGGTTCACCGGTTTCCCGGCAGTAGCCGTACTCGCCGTTCTGCAATCGCGCCAGCGCCGCATCGATTTTCGGCAACAGGCGGCTTTCGCGATCCAACTGGCGGAACAGCAGGCGCAGATCCTCTTCGCGTGCCGCCTTGTCGGCTTCATCGCCCGTCGCTTCACCACCGTCGATCTCTTTTTTCAGCTCATCGATGTGCAGCAACAGTTTTTGCCGCTCATCCTGCAGCAGCTGACGGAAAAACGCCCGCTGAATCGAGTTCATATAATCAGAATCCGGCATGGCCAGCAGTTGCTGCGCATCCGGTAACGTCATGACTGTCATTGCGCTCTCCCAATATCAAAAGTGTAATATTATAACATAATATTAATTTTTAGCACCTGGTCATCAAAAAACAAAATTTCACGCACAAACAGCCAGTTAACCTAAACCTGCACTTTGCCGCTTGCATCCTCTTGGCTTTAGGCGGTTAATGGCTGAGCAAGCCACCCAATCATAGGTAACGAGAGGCCATCATGAGTAAGGGAATGGATAGCAAAAAGAATGCGAAGAAGAAGCCGTTGAAAACCCCAGCTGAGAAACGTGCGGAGAAACGCGCCAAAAAAGCGCATCCGTCTGGTGAGTAAGCGTCCTTCCATCCGTCATTAAACCCGCCAAGGCGGGTTTTTTATTGCCAGCAGCAAGGTGCGGTTGGCACGGCCGTCTGTGCCGGTTAAGCTGAGGCCTGACGGCAACGCGGAGGAAAACATGACGTTACGCGTAATAGATACCGAGACCTGTGGGCTGGACGGCGGCGTGGTGGAAGTGGCCTCCCTCGATCTGCTCGACGGTCAGTTAACCAACCCGATGAGCGATCTGGTCAGCCCTGATCGCCCCATCAGCCTCGACGCGATGGCGATTCATCACATCACCGAACAGATGGTGGAAGGCAAACCGCGCATCGCGGTGGCGATCGGCCGCTATCAGGGCAGCCCTTACTATGTGGCGCACAACGCCGCTTTCGATCGCGGCGTGCTGCCGGAGATGAACGGCGCCTGGATCTGTACCCTCAAGCTGGCGCGTACGCTGTATCCGGACATCAAGTACGGCAACCAATATCTGCGCTACGCGCTGAACCTGGACGTGCAGCTACCGGCAGACGCCACGCTATACCCGCACCGCGCGCTGTATGACTGCTACGTCACCGCCGCGCTGCTGCAACGCATCATCAAGGATTCGGGCTGGACGCCGGAGCAAATGGTGCAGATCACCGAACAACCGGTGCTGCTGAAGAAGTTCAAATTCGGCAAATATCGCGGGCAGGAGATCGATCGCATCGCCCAGGAAGATCCCGGCTATCTGCGCTGGATGCTGAAATCCATCGACGATCTGAGCCCGGACATGAAGCACACGCTGAAATACTATCTGATTGGCTAACACGGCGGGCGGCACAGGCCGCCCGCCGTTCGCCGTTACTCCGCCAGCGCCAGAATGAAGGCGTACTCCAGCGCAATATCCTCATAGGCCTTGAAGCGCCCGGACTTGCCACCGTGGCCGGCATCCATGTCGGTATACAGCAGCAGCTGCCGATCGTCGGTTTTCAGTTCGCGCAGCTTGGCCACCCACTTGGCCGGCTCCCAATACTGCACCTGCGAATCGTGCAGGCCGGTGGTCACCAGCAGATGCGGGTATGCCTGTGCCTTTACCTGATCGTACGGGCTGTACTGCTTGATGTAGTCGTAATAAGCCTGTTCGTTCGGGTTGCCCCACTCGTCATATTCGCCGGTGGTCAGCGGGATCGACTCGTCCAACATGGTGGTCACCACGTCGACGAACGGCACCTGCGCCACCACGCCGTGGAACAGCTGCGGCGCCTGGTTGATCACCGCCCCCATCAGCAGGCCGCCGGCGCTGCCGCCCATGGCGAACACCCGCTTGCCGTCGCCGTATCCCTGGGCGACCAGCGTTTCGGTCACGTCGATAAAATCGTTGAAGGTGTTCTGCTTGTTGAACAGCTTGCCGTCTTCATACCACAGCTGCCCCAACTCGCCGCCGCCGCGAATGTGCGCCAGCACGAACACGAAACCGCGATCGAGCAGGCTCAGGCGGCTGGCGCTGAACGCCGGATCCATGCTGCTGCCGTAGGAGCCGTAGCCGTACACCATCAGCGGGTTGGCGCCGCGCTGGAAGCTGTCCTGGCGATACACCAGCGAGACCGGCACCTCGACGCCGTCGCGCGCCTTCACCCACACTCGCTCGCTGCGGTAGTTTTCCGGCGTGAAGTTCTTCACTTCCTGCTGTTTGAGCATCGTCCGCTCGCCGCTGTCCATGTTCAGCTCGTACAGCGTAGTCGGGGTGGTCATCGACGAATAGCCGTAGCGCAGCAGCGCGGTCTCCGGATCCGGGTTATACGCCAGCCAGGTGGTGTAAGTCGGATCGTCGAAGGCGATGCGCTTCTCTTCGCCAGTCTGCCAGTGGATCTGGCGCAGCAGCGTCAGGCCGGCGCTGCGCTCCTCCACCACCAGCCAGTCGCGGAACAGGCTGAAGCCCTCCAGCATCACGTCGGCGCGCGGGGCGATCAGCGTCTGCCACTGTGCTTCGTCCGCCTGTTCGCTTTGGTACAGGCCGAAGTTCTTGCCGTCCTTGTTGGAGCGGATGTAGAAATGCTGGTGATAATGATCGATGGCGTACTCGTGATCCTTGCGGCGCGGCACGAACAGCTGCGGCTTGGCGTCCGCACGATCGGCGTCCAGCAGCAGGATCTCCGAGGTGGTGGTGCTGCTAAGGTGGATCAGGATAAAGCGCTCGGAGGTGGTCTTCTCCAGCCCGACGTAGAAGGTATCGTCCCGCTCTTCATAAATCAGCTCGTCCTGCTGCGGATCGCTGCCCACCACGTGGCGATAGACCTGATACGGCAACAGCGTCTTGGCGTGCTTGCGCACGTAGTAGATCGTCGAGGAGTCGTTGGCCCACTCGAAGCTGCCGGAGGTGTTCTCCAGCACTTCGTTCGCCCAGCTGCCGTCGGCCAGGTTCTTGAAGCGAATGTCATACTGGCGGCGCGACAGGAAATCCTCCGCCACCCCCAGCAGCTGGTTGTCGGGGCTGACGTCCAGCCCGCCCAGGGTGTAAAACTCGTGGTTCTCGGCGCGCTGGTTGCCGTCGATAAGCACCTCCCAGTGCTCGCTCTCGGCCTGCGGCTGGCGCACGGAAATCGCGTATTCGTTGCCCGGCTCATAACGCGTCTGATAGCGATAGCCGTGGCGCACGTAAGGCACCGAATGTTCCTGCTGCGGAATGCGCGCCACCATCTCTTCGTACAGGGTTTCGCGCAGCGCCTGCTGCGGTTTCAGCATCGCATCGGTGTAGGCGTTTTCCGCCTGCAGGTAGTCCAGCACCTGGCGGTCTGCGCGCTCGTCGTCGCGCAGCCAGTAGTAGTCATCCACGCGCGTGTCGCCGTGGATGGTGATGGGATAAGGGCGTTTTTCCGCTTTCGGTGGGGTCATCATTGCTAAATCATCCGCTTACATAGATTGCGGCAAGAGTGACACGATTCCCCCCGGCTTGCCAAGCGGCGCTATGCCAGCTCGCGCTTTTTCTCGTTGACGTCGCTCTCGATGCCCTGCTTGACGTCCGCCGGGATCTTCAGCGCCTGCGCCAGCGCATCGAGGTAGCCGCGCTCCATAAAGTGGTCGACGTCGATCACCAGGCAGCTCAGATAGTAAACCTCCAGCGCCTCGTCTTCGTTTTGCACGCTGCGGGCGATCAGCTCCGGGTTGAGCGGCTGATCGAGCGCTTCCTGCACCCAACCCTGCGCCTCCTCCCCCACCTGCAGCTGCGCCAGGCTGTGATCAATGGCACGCTGCTCGTCGGCATCGATATGGCCGTCGCTCTTGGCGGCGAACACCAGCGCCTGCACCAGGCGTTTGGCGCGCAGATCCACCGGCGTGGTTTGCAAACCGAACTGCGGTTCGCCCTGGTGGGTCTCTTTCACCCGCTGCTTGTACTTGTTCCACAGCACCGCGCCCACCGCCGCGCTGCCGCCGACGATCAGCGCATTCTTGCCGAACTTGCCCACCAGCTTGCGCGAGGATTTGTTGGCTAACAGCACGCCGACCAGGCCGCCCAGCGCCGTGGGCGCCAGCAGCTTACCGATGCCTTCCGCCCCGCCCATCGCGCCGGCCTTCTGCCCGATCAACGTTTGAATCTGCTGCATCCAGTTACTTTTCATCATCTACCCCTTGCGTGAAAAAGCGCGGCGCGCAGGCGCGGCCGAACCGACGGTAAACCGCCAGATTAGGGGATCTTTTGTCAATTTACGTCTGGGGGATGCAAACCTGTGTTTAGCGGGCCGGGCGGCCCGCCGGGATGGCTGCGGCGTTACGCTTCTTCGTCGCCCGCTTCGTCGTCCTGCTCGTACTCCGCCAGCTCGTCGCGCATCGCCTGGATGGCGTCGCGGGTCATCAGCGCCAGCGTGCGGTAAAAACCGGTGGTGGCGTGCGCTTCCACTTTGCCGAGGAAGCGGCCGCACCACGGCAGCAGGAACTCGTCGAACAGGGCGATCTGCGCCTGCGCTTCATCTTCCTGCGACTGATCTTCCAGCCAAGACGCCGCCAGCAGCAGCTGGCCGAAATGGTCGGCCGGCGCCTCCGCCAGCGGCATGCCGCGCTGCTGCAGGAAGGTGCGCACTTCGGCTTCGTTTGCGCCTTCGACATAGTCGGAGCGGAACGGCGACACGCTGCATTCGCTGCCGACGAACATCGCGTTGAAGTCGGTCGCCAACTGGTTGACGTCGCAGCCCTGCTGCAGGCGCTTCAGCAGGTCATCCTGCTCCAGCGGCCAGTGCTGCTGCAGCTTGCCCTCTTTGATCAGCGCGAACAGCGGCACCAGCAGCGGATCCTGCGGCTGACGGTAGAACAGCGTACCCAGCACGCGGCAAACAATGGAAAACTCATTCATGATAATGCCTTATACAATACGGAAAATTTTGCCGGGACGATGTCACAAATCGGCCAATTCCGCAATCGCCGGCTTGCCGCGCCGTTCGAGAAAGTCCAGCAACCGGCGCGGGCTGACGTTGAGAATGCGCTCTTGCGGGAAGCCCACCTCTTCGATGATGCGTTCGCAGTGCTCAAAGTTACCCAGCGAAAAGGCGACGTGCGAATCCGAGCCCAGCGCCAGCCAGCCGCCGGCATCGCGCACCGCGGCGGCGATCGCCCGGCAGTTGGCCTCGCTGCCCTTGCGGGAGTGGGTGAACGACGAGTTATTCAGCTCCAGCGCCACCTCGTATTTGGCCGCCGCCGCCGCGACGGCGGGAATGTCGATCGGGTAGCGCGGGTTGCCAGGGTGGCTGATGATATGCACGTCCCCCTGCGCCATCGCGGCGATCATCGCTTCAGTATTGGACGCTTTATCCTGCGGCGCAAACACCGGCTCATGGAAACCGGCGATGATCACGTCGGTGGCGGTCAACATCGGGCCGGTGCAGTCGATGTCGCCCTGCAGGTTTTTGATGTTGGCTTCGATGCCGCGCAAAATGCCCACGCCGTTCACCCGGCGCGGCCACACGTGCATGTTCATAAAGTGCCAGTAGTGCGGCGCATCGGCCATGTCCGGGCCGTGATCGGTGATGGCGAACAGCTTGATGCCCTTCTGCTGGGCTTCGGCGATGTAATCGTGCAGCGTGCTGTAAGCGTGGGTGCTGGCGACGGTGTGCATATGCAAATCAACGGGATACATTGTTTCTCCTTCCAGAGGGCCCGCCCGCAAAGGTACAAGCAGGCGCGATGACGGTGTCAGCTTATCAGTTACCGAACGGCGGCTGAAGGATCAGTACCCCCGTTGCCTGTCGACCACGCCGGCCGGGGCATGCCCCGCCTCCAGCGCGCGAATGTTGGCGGCGATCTGATCCATCGCCTGCTGCGGCAACGTGATGGCAGCAATATGCGGGGTAATGGTGACACGCGGATGACGCCAGAACGGGTGATCCTGCGGCAGCGGCTCGCGGGCGAACACGTCCAGCGTGGCGGCGGCCAGCTGCCCCTGCTCGAGCGCCGCCAACAGATCGGCCTCCACCAGATGCGCGCCGCGCGCGATGTTGATGAGATAGGCGCCCGTGCTCAACTGCGCGAACAGCTCGCGGTTGAGGATGCCGACGGTCTCCGGCGTATTGGGCAGCAGGTTGATCACCAATTTGACGTCGTCGAGGAAGGCCGCGCGCTGCGCCTCCCCGGCGAAGCTTTGCACGCCGTCAATCTGTTTGGCGCTGCGGCTCCAGCAGCGCACGCTAAAGCCAAACTCGGTCAGCTTGCGCGCCACGCTCTGCCCCAGCACGCCGGCGCCGAGGATGCCGATGGTGAAATCATCCAGCGAGTGCGGATCGAGCGGCTGCCACTCCTGCCGCTGCTGAAGCGCCTGATACTCGTCGAAACGACGGAAATAGCGCAGCACATAGCTCAGCGCATATTCCTGCATCTGCTGCGCCATGCCGGTATCCTCCAGCCGCAGCAGCGGTACGCCGGCGGGCAGCGTGCCGGGGTGCTTTCGCTCCTGATCGAGGATCGCGTCAACGCCGGCGCCGAGGGCGAACACCGCTTTCAGATCGCGACGATTGGCCAGCATTTCGTGCGGCGGGCGCCACACCAGCGCATAATCGGCCGGCCGCTCGTCGCCGCGCTGCCACTCGCGGATCTCGGCCTGCGGCAGGCGTTGCTTGATGCCTGCCAGCCATTCCTGGGCGTTGAACAAGGGGTGGTAATAAATGATGTTCATACTGCGGGGCTCCCGTTTGTTTTTATTGGTTTTCCTCCAGCCTTCCGCGATTCGCCGCCGGATGCAAGCGTTAAAGCCCAAAATAAAAACAGCCCCGACCAGTGGGGCTGTTGTGCATACTCATCAATCAGGCGGCAGACGGGGCGTCGCGCCGGATAAGGCGCCGCAGCAGCGGAATAAGAATCAGCATCGCCACGCCGACGCCCGTCGCCCCCCAGCCCAGCGCGCTGAAGATTTCGCTGTAGCCGGGGTTGGTTTGCAGCGGCGTGCTGCCGCTGTTTTCCGGCATCAGGCCGGAGACGTAGCCCGCCAGCACCGAGGCGACGCCGGTCACCATCATCCAGCAGCCCATCATCACGCCCTGATAGCGCGGTGGCGCCAGCTTGCCGATCATGGCGTAACCGATCGGCGAGATCATCAATTCACCGACGCTTTGCAACACATAGCTGATAACGATCCATTTGAATGCCACCAGCCCGTCGCCGCCCGCCATGCTGATACCCAGCGGCAGCACCAGCATGCCGAGCCCGATGCAGAACAGCGACCCGGAGAACTGCAGCGGAATGTCGATGTTGCAACCGCGAGCGCGCAGGCGGTTGAACCACCAGGCCAGCAGCGGGCCGCCCACCACGATCACCAGCGTGTTGATGTTCTGGATCCACTGCGGCGCCACCTGAATGCCGTAAACGTTCAGGTTGATGTTGTGCTCGGAGAACAGCATCAGCCCCATCGGCGCCAGCTGGTACAGCGCCCAAAACACCAGCGAGCCCAGCGCCAGAATCAGATAGGCCGCCATTCTGCGGCGCTCATCGCGTGGATGGTGGCGCAGCGTCATCACGCACAGCATCAGGAAGATCAGCGCACCGAGCACGATCACGAAGTGGCCGCTGAACTCGGCGTGGGTCAGCATCACGCGGATGATCGGCACCAGTGCCACCAGTACCGCCAGCCCGACCAGCATGCGCCAACGGTATTGGCTGCGGCTGGCGTCGTGCAGCGGGGTATTGAGATCCGCCAGAATGCGCCAGCGGCAGACGGCGACGATGATCGCCGCGGCGTTACCCAGCGTAGCGAACAGGAACAGCGCGCGGTAGTTTTCCGTCTGTTGGAAATAACCGGCGACGGTAAAGCCGACGAAGAACCCGAGGTTCATGCCGGCATAGTTCCACAGGAACGCCGATTCGCGCCGGTCATCATCCGGCTTGAAACGCTGGGTGAGCATCATATTGATGCAGGTGACGTTAAGGCCGCTGCCGGTCAGGAACATCGCCAGCCCCCAGTACAGCCCCCACACGCCCGCGACGGCAATCAGCGCGCAGCCGATCACCTGCAGCACCATGCCGAGCACGAACAGATTGCGGTTACTGAGGAATCGGCCGCCGAGGTAGCCGCCGAACATGTGCAGGCCATAGTTGAAGGCGCCGAATACGCCCATCATGGCGTTGGCGCTGCTTTCGTTGAAGCCCAGCCGCTTGGTGGCGTACAGCACCAGCGTAGAGTAAAGCACGGCGAAGCCGAGCGTGGCGAAGATCTGGATGAAGAACAGCGCCCCCGCACCGGGGGGAATAGCATGGCGCGCTTGCGGCGCCGGCATGGCATCTGAAGGAGTCAAAACGAACCTCTACTGCATTATTATGTAATGAGTCTGTCCCTGTCTGCGATATCGCCGGCCTGTCACCCGGCAATCTGCGCGGCGTCGTGATATTCCTTGCCAAAAACGCCGCGCCGACATGATTCCATTTAGCGACACATCTGACTAATAATCCAGTATTAATGCATATAACAGCAAACAACCCAATCTCATTGGCGATATATTGAGCTACCTGTACAGAAAAAGGTCAAACAATCGTCTTTCATGGATTCTGGCCGCTGCCTGCCCTGCCCGCTGGCGACCACGAGTGGAAATATCGTTCGGTAAATCAGCAAATTGCTGCAAGTTTGGCTAAACAGTCATGAGAATGAAATAAGAGGGTTGACGCTGAGATCAGATTCTCCTACATTAGCGCCCGTCGACAGCGCAAAGCGTTTTCGACAACAAAAACGGTGAGGTGTCTGAGTGGCTGAAGGAGCACGCCTGGAAAGTGTGTATACGCGAAAGTGTATCGAGGGTTCGAACCCCTCTCTCACCGCCAAATTCAAAGAGAAAGCCTGGATTCGCATCCAGGCTTTTTTTTTTGCATGATGCACCGCCGAGAGGGGCGAGAAGCCTCGACTGGGTTCGACAAAACGCCTGCGTTTTGGACCGCCAACGGCGGCCCGCAGGGTGAGCGCAGCGAATCAAGCCCTCTCTCACCGCCAAATTCAAAGAGAAAGCCTGGATTCGCGTCCAGGCTTTTTTTTTGCATGGTGTACCGCCGAGAGGGATGCGCATCCCTCCCTCTGCGATCGCGACTCCCATTTCCGCCGGTTATCCGCGAACCTTACCCCTGATTTTCTCGCCCTTTCATGGCTTCAGCCCTGCCGTTCGCCGCAGTTTTCAGCAAAGTGCGCACGGCTTGAGCGGACGAACAAAAACACAGAAATTATTCTTGACCGGATCGGCCCCACTCCCTATAGTAGCGCCCCGTTGCAGCGATGATTTCGCAACAAAAAATATGGTGAGGTGTCCGAGTGGCTGAAGGAGCACGCCTGGAAAGTGTGTATACGCGAAAGTGTATCGAGGGTTCGACAAAAACGCCCGCGTTTTGGACCGCGAACGGCGGCCCGCAGGGTGAGTGTATCGAGAAGCCTGAACTCACGTTCAGGCTTTTTTGTATGCATAGCGCACTGACCGGGAGGGTGAAAACCCTCGACCCTCGCCAACGCGAATCTATCCTCCTCACCGACGAAGAAGCCTGAACTCACGTTCAGGCTTTTTTGTATGCATAGCGCACTGACCGGGAGGGTGAAAACCCTCGACAGGGTTCGACAAAACGCCCGCGTTTTGGACCGCCAACGGCGGCCCGCAGGGTGAGCGCAGCGAATCTATCCCTCCCTCACCGCCATATTCTACGAAGAAGCCTGAACTCACGTTCGGGCTTTTTTGTATGCATAGCGCACTGACCGGGAGGGTGAGAACCCTCGACAGGGTTCGACAAAACGCCTGCGTTTTGGACCGCCAACGGCGGCCCGCAGGGTGAGCGCAGCGAATTTATCCCTCGTTCCACATAGACAAAAAAGCCCGAACGCAAATTCAGGCTTTTTTATCCCCACTCGCCAACCGCTCAGTGGTGCGTGCGCCCCATAGACGCCGGCTGCGCCAACGCGCGGCGCCAGTCGCCCGGCGTTTGGCCGAACTGGCGCTTGAAGCTGCGGTTGAACGACTGCTGTGAGTCGAAGCCAAGCGAAATCGCCACGCTGACGATAGGCTCGCCGCTGTTGGCCAGGCGCTCCGCCGATACTTTCAGTTTTTGCATGCGGATATACTCCCCTAGCGCGTAGCCGGTCTGGCGTTTGAACATGCGCTGCAGATGCCATTTGGAATAGCCCGCGCGGTCCGCCACGGTGTTGATATCCAGTTTCTCTTCCAGATTGTTGTCGATCCACGCCTTCAAATCGGTAATAAAGCCCGTCGTGTTCATGCTGATGCTCCCATCATTCGGCAGGGTCACCCTCTGCCCGATGCACATACGTTGCAACAGTTTCGCTTTAAATGCAATTTTTATTATTGCATTTACCAGAAAGCCGCCACTATACTCCACCCAATTAATGTAACCGATATTGATACATTAATGTGACACCAATGTGTTTCAAAACCTAACGCTGCGCCGCTGCACGACGCAGCCGCCCCCTCACCGCACGCCGGCGCGGGGGCGAATCCCGGAGAACAGGGCCGGGTATGGGGCCTGACCGCGCTTACTTATCGGAATAAAAATAATGGCAAATCAACCAAACTCATCGTTCAACGCCGGCGGCCGCACGCGCGCCGTCGCTCTGGGCCAGCGGCTCTCCGGGGTGGCGCTGTTGGCCGCCCTGCTCGCCGGATGCGACAACAGCGTCGCGCACAACGCCCCGCCACCGCCGCCGGTGGTCAGTGCCGCCAGCGTGGTGGTCAAGCCGATCAGCCAGTGGGATGCGTTCAACGGCCGGGTCGAAGCGGTGCAAAGCGTGCAACTGCGCCCACGGGTCTCCGGCTACATCGAGCGGGTCAACTACACCGAAGGCGACGAGGTGAAAAAAGGCCAGGTGCTGTTCACCATCGACGATCGCACCTACCGCGCCGCACGCGAACAGGCGCAGGCGGAACTGGTGCGGGCTCGCAACCAGGCCGCCCTGGCGCGCAGCGAATCCTCGCGCACCGAGAAACTGATCGGCACTCAGGCCATCTCTCAGGAAGTCTGGGAGCAGCGTCGGTCATCCGCCGCGCAGGCGCAAAGCAACGTGCTGGCGGCGCAGGCCCAGCTCGATATGGCGCAGCTGAATCTCGACTTTACCCGCGTTATCGCGCCGATTGACGGGCGCGCCAGCCGCGCGATGATCACCGCCGGCAACCTGGTCACCGCCGGCGACAGCGCCAGCGTGCTGACGACGCTGGTGTCGCTCGACAAGGTCTATGTCTATTTCGACGTGGATGAAGCCACCTTCCTGCGCTATCAGCAGCAGGGCCGGCACGACGCGCGCCTGCCGGTGAAGGTCGGCCTGGTAGGCGAAGACGGCACCCCGCATCAGGGGCTGGTGGATTTCACCGATAACCAGCTGAACGCCGGGACCGGCACCATCCGCATGCGCGCCCTGCTCGACAACCGCGATCGCCGCTTCACGCCGGGGCTGTTCGCCCGGGTACAGATGCCCGGCAGCGCCGAGTTCAACGCCATGCTGATCGACGATAAAGCGGTGATGACCGATCAGAACCGCAAGTTCGTTTACATCGTCGATAAAGACGGCAAGGCGCAGCGCCGCGACATCGACGTGGGCCGCATGGCCGAAGGATTGCGCATCGTGCAGAAAGGGTTGGCAAACGGCGATCGGGTGATCGTTGACGGCATGCAGAAAGTGTTTATGCCGGGCATGCCGGTCGACGCGAAAGCCGTCGCCATGACTCCTATCGCCTCCGCACTTAACTAAGCTCCCAGCAGAGACTTCTGACCCATGGACTTTTCCCGCTTTTTCATCGACCGACCGATCTTTGCCGCGGTGCTGTCGATCCTGATTTTTGTCGCTGGGGTGATAGCCATCCCGCTGCTGCCGATCAGCGAGTACCCGGACGTGGTGCCGCCCAGCGTGCAGGTGCGCGCAGAATACCCGGGCGCCAACCCGAAAGAGATCGCTGAAACGGTGGCCACGCCGCTGGAAGAAGCGATCAACGGCGTTGAAAACATGATGTACATGAAATCGGTCGCCGGTTCCGACGGCGTGCTGGTGACCACCGTCACCTTCCGCCCGGGCACCGATCCCGATCAGGCGCAGGTGCAGGTGCAAAACCGCGTGGCGCAGGCCGAAGCGCGCCTGCCGGAAGACGTGCGTCGCCAGGGCATCACCACCCAGAAGCAGTCCCCGGCGCTGACGCTGGTAGTGCATCTGGTCTCGCCTTCCGGCAAATACGATTCGCTGTATCTACGCAATTACGCCACCCTGAAGGTCAAGGATGAGCTGGCCCGCCTGCCGGGCGTCGGCCAGGTGCAGATCTTCGGCGCCGGTGAGTATGCGATGCGCATCTGGCTTGATCCGAACAAGGTCGCCGCGCGCGGGCTGACCGCCTCCGACGTGGTGAGCGCCATGCAGGAGCAGAACGTGCAGGTCTCCGCCGGCCAGCTCGGCGCAGAGCCGATGCCGACGCGCAGCGACTATCTGCTGTCGATCAACGCCCAGGGCCGCCTGCAAACCGAAGAAGAGTTCGGCAACATCATCCTCAAGAGCGGCGACAACGGCGAGATCGTGCGGCTGCGCGATGTGGCGCGCATCGAAATGGGCTCCGGCAGCTACGCGCTGCGCGCCCAGCTCAATAACAAGGATGCGGTCGGTATCGGTATCTTCCAGTCGCCGGGCGCCAACGCCATCGAGCTGTCGGACGCGGTGCGCGGCAAGATGGCCGAACTGGCGACCCGCTTCCCGGACGGCATGAGCTGGAAATCGCCTTACGATCCGACGGTGTTTGTGCGCGATTCGATCCGCGCGGTGGTGGATACCCTGCTGGAAGCGGTGATCCTGGTGGTGCTGGTGGTCATTCTGTTCCTGCAAACCTGGCGCGCCTCGATCATTCCGCTGTTGGCGGTCCCGATCTCCGTGGTCGGCACCTTTGCCGCGCTGTATCTGCTGGGCTTCTCGCTCAATACCCTCAGCCTGTTCGGGCTGGTGCTGGCGATCGGCATCGTGGTGGATGACGCCATCGTGGTGGTGGAAAACGTCGAGCGTAATATCGAAGAGGGGCTGTCGCCGCTGGCGGCGGCGCACCAGGCGATGCGCGAGGTCTCCGGCCCGATCATCGCCATCGCCGTGGTGCTGTGCGCGGTGTTCGTACCGATGGCGTTCCTCTCCGGCGTTACCGGCCAGTTCTACAAGCAGTTCGCCGTCACCATCGCCATCTCGACGGTGATCTCCGCCATCAACTCGCTGACCCTGTCGCCGGCGCTGGCGGCGCGCTTGCTCAAACCGCACGGCGCGCCGAAAGATCTGCCGTCGCGCCTGATCGACCGGCTGTTTGGCTGGCTGTTCCGGCCGTTCAACCGTTTCTTCGCCAGCGGTTCGCACCGCTACCAGCGCGGCGTATCCCGCGTGCTGGGCCGGCGCGGCGCGGTGTTCGTCGTCTATCTGCTGCTGCTGGCCGCCGCCGGGGTGATGTTCAAGACCGTGCCCGGCGGCTTTATCCCGACGCAGGACAAGCTGTACCTGATCGGCGGCGTGAAAATGCCGGAAGGCGCCTCGCTGGAACGCACCGATGCGGTGATCCGCAAGATGAGCGCCATCGGCCTGAGCGTGGACGGCGTCACCGATGCGGTGGCCTTCCCCGGCCTGAACGCGCTGCAGTTCACCAATACGCCGAATACCGGCACGGTGTTCTTCGCGCTGGAGTCGTTGAGTACCCGTACCCGCACCGCGGCGCAGATCAACGCCGAAATCAACGCGCGCATCTCACAGATTCAGGAAGGTTTCGCCTTCTCAATCATGCCGCCGCCGATCCTCGGTATCGGCCAGGGCTCCGGCTATTCGCTGTACGTGCAGGATCGCGCCGGGCTGGGCTACGGCGCGCTGCAGACGGCGATCAACACGATGTCCGGCGCCATTATGCAAACGCCGGGGATGGGCTTCCCGATCTCCTCGTATCAGGCCAACGTGCCGCAGCTGGATGCCAAAATCGATCGCGACAAGGCCAAGGCGCAGGGGGTGCCGCTCAATGCGCTGTTCAGCACGCTGCAGACCTACCTCGGTTCGTCTTACATCAACGACTTCAACCGCTACGGCCGCACCTGGAAGGTGATGGCGCAGGCCGACGGCCAGTTCCGCGACAGCGTGGAGGACATCGCCAACCTGCGCACCCGCAACGACAAAGGCGAAATGGTGCCGATCGGCAGCATGGTCAGCATCGGCACCACCTACGGCCCGGATCCGGTGATCCGCTATAACGGCTTCCCGGCGGCGGATCTGATCGGCGACGCCGATCCGCGCGTGCTCTCCTCTACCCAGGCGATGGGCGCGCTGACGCAGATGGCCGGCAAGCTGCTGCCGAACGGCATGAACATCCAGTGGACCGATCTGAGCTACCAGCAATCGACCCAGGGCAACGCCGCGCTGGTGGTGTTCCCGGTGGCGGTGTTGCTGGCGTTCCTCGCGCTGGCGGCGCTGTATGAGAGCTGGACGCTGCCGTTGGCGGTGATCCTGATCGTGCCGATGACCATGCTGTCGGCGCTGTTCGGCGTGTGGCTGACCGGCGGCGACAACAATGTGTTCGTGCAGGTCGGGCTGGTCGTTCTGATGGGGCTGGCCTGCAAGAACGCCATTCTGATCGTCGAGTTCGCCCGCGAGCTGGAAATGCAGGGCAAAGGCATCGTCGAGGCGGCACTGGAGGCCTGTCGCCTGCGGTTGCGGCCGATCGTGATGACCTCCATCGCCTTCATCGCCGGCACCATCCCGCTGATCCTCGGCCACGGCGCCGGCGCCGAGGTGCGTGGCGTCACCGGCATCACGGTGTTCTCCGGCATGTTGGGGGTCACCCTGTTCGGGCTGTTCCTGACGCCGGTGTTCTACGTCACCCTGCGGCGCCTGGTGGCGCGCAAAGCACAGTCACAGACCGTCTGAATGCGGCGTTAAAATGCAAAAAGGTCGGGCATTGCCCGACCTTTTTTTATGCATGCGAACCGCGATTATTTGTCGGCGGTTTCAGCCTCTTGCGCGGCGGCGTACTCCGCGCAGGCGCGCTTGTCGCCCCGCTCCAGTTCGGCCAGCGAATCGGCCACGGTGTGGCGCGCCAGCACCGCAAGCGAAGCCTGCTCGGCCTCGTTCACCACCGATTTGAAATACCAGCAGGCGTTGGCGCTCACCAGGCAACGGGCCGGCACTTCAGGGCGGGAAGCCCAGATGCGCTTATCGTCGATCACCGCCAGATAGATGTCCCGCAGGGTGATCTCTTCCGCCGGGCGGCCGAGATGGATAGAGCCGTTTCGGCCCAGGGTGGAAACGATGATGCCGTCTTTGGTCAGCGGGACCATCAGTTTGCGGATAAAACTGGGGTTGGCTTCCAGAGCGGCGGCGAGGGTGGCGCTTGTCGAACGCATGCCCTGCTTCTCAGCTACGGCGACGCTAAGGACCATTTGCAACGCTGTCGGAAAGCGAAAATCTAACATGTCGTTATCTCTGCGAGACGAAATACTCGGGTTTGGCCGGTGTGGCGATTGGCACCGAACACACCGCTTAATTGCACAATAATATAACAAACGCGGGGGCTTTTTTGAAGTTTTGCCCAGTGATATCGCACGCAGACATTAGAACAATCGCAAATTCTTGGCAGGCAGAAAACAGAAACCCGCGTCAATGTTAACGCCGCTCGCTTAACCGGGTTAAACGATCAGAACTAACACTGCCCGCGGGCTTAATTCGAATGTGGCGATCAGGCTCTGTTCAGCACCAGTTGCCCGTTTTTATCCAACGGGATTTGCGTGCCCGGATCGTGATCCATGCGGATCTTGCCCTGCTGATTACCGATCTTGTAAGTCACGTCATAACCCAGCATTTTCTGGGACTTGTCGTAGACCGTTTTGCAACGCTGCTGAACGCTGGTGCTGACGTCGTTGTTCTGCATCGCCCCTTGCACCTGGTTGCCGGCATAGCCACCGCCCAGCGCGCCGACCACGGTCGCCACGTCGCGCCCCCGACCGCCACCGAACTGGTGGCCGATCACGCCGCCCGCCACTGCGCCCAGCACAGAACCGGCGATGCGGTTTTCATCCTGCACCGGCGCACGGTGCGTAACGGTGACGTTGCGGCATTCCTGACGCGGCGTTTTGATGGTTTCTTTAATCGGCGTTGCGGCGAGCACCTGCGCGTACTGCGGACCGGCAGAAAAGACGTCCAGGCTGGCTACTGCTGCAATCCCCAGAGCGGCAGCGACACCAATTCCAACACCGGCTAACATTGACTTGTTCACAGGAAACCTCCTGAAAGTGTTACCACGCATTTTTTCCGGGGTCTGTGACCGGCTGGCACCGCGCTTATTATTTTGCGCATGGGCGGCTTGCGGTATCCCGGTTTACGGCGTGCGCGACGCGCCGTCTGTAAACGAGGTAAAGTCTGCACAATGATCTGAGGACCCGCAATAAGACAAGGGGACCAAAAATGCGGGAAAACGGCCGTTTTCCCGTTGTTTAGGAGGAATCTTAAGAATTTTACCCATGTCGACGACAGCTTATGCTGAAGAATCAAGCAACCGCCGCCGTTCGCCTCGCGCCGCCCAAAAAAAACCCGCGCGGGCGAACCGGCGCGGGTTGATCGACAAAGGCAGGATCAGTGCATTTTCAGACGCGGGCGGATCACCCGGTTGATGCCGCCCACCAGCATCATCAGGCCGGTTTTGATATAGCCGTGCAACGCCACTTGGTGCATGCGGTACAGCGAGATGTAAACGAAACGCGCGATGCGCCCTTCCACCATCATCGAGCCGCGCATCAGGTTGCCCATCAGACTGCCGACGGTGCTGAAGCGCGACAGCGACACCAGCGAGCCGTGGTCTTTATACACGTATGGCTTCAGCGTCTGGCCGTTCATCAGCGCCAGAATATTGGTGGCGCAGCGCGAAGCCATCTGGTGCGCCGACTGGGCGCGCGGCGGCACGAAACCGCCACCCTCTTTCGGGCAAGAGGCGCAGTCGCCGATGGCGAAGATGTTCGGATCGCGCGTGGTCTGCAGCGTCGGCTCCACCACCAACTGGTTGATGCGGTTGGTTTCCAGGCCGCCGATGTCTTTCATGAAGTCCGGCGCCTTAATGCCGGCCGCCCACACCATCAGATCGGCGTCGATAAACTCGCCGCCCTTGGTGTTCAGGCCTTTGGCGTCCGCGCTGGTCACCATGGTGTTGGTCAGCACGCGCACGCCCAATTTGATCAGTTCCTGGTGCGCAGCGGCGGAAATGCGCGGCGGCAGCGCCGGCAGAATGCGCTCGCCGGCTTCCACCAGCGTCACGTTGAGCGCGCTGTTGTCCAGGCCTTCGAAACCGTAGCTGTGCAGCTGCTTGACCGCGTTGTGCAATTCGGCGGACAGCTCAACGCCGGTGGCGCCGCCGCCGACGATAGCGATGTTGACCCGCTCTTTTTGCCCCGGCTGCGCCGAGAACTTCAGGAACAGGTTGAGCATTTCGTTGTGGAAACGACGTGCCTGATGTGGGTTATCCAGGAAGATGCAGTGCTCTTTCACGCCCGGCGTACCGAAATCGTTCGAGGTGCTGCCCAGCGCCATCACCAGGATGTCGTACGGCAATTCGCGCGCCGGCACCAACTCGCCGCCCTGCTCGTCGCAGATCTGCGCCAGCTGCAGCGTTTGCGTCTCGCGGTTGATGTTGGTCAACGACCCCAGCTGGAAGCTGAAATGGTGGTTGCGCGCGTGCGCCAGGTAGCTGAGCGCATCCACGCCGTCATCGAGGGAACCGGTTGCCACTTCGTGCAACAGCGGTTTCCACAAATGGCTGTGGTTGCGATCCACCAGCGTGATCTCCGCTTTGTTCTTGCGGCCAAGTTTATGGCCCAGGCTGGTCGCCAGCTCCAGACCACCGGCGCCGCCGCCAACAATAACGATTTTCTTCTTTGGCGTTGTCAAAATAACCCCCTAAATGTGAACCATTTGTTATTCCAGGGTAAATAAATAATATCCTTAGAATACATAGGGTTCGCTTAAAATAAATCGGCTCTCTAAGGCCAGAATAACATGCGAGGTTATTTGGTCATACCAAAATTGACGTACATCAATTTTTTTTGGTTAAAGGCTGGACGAGGGGATTTTTTGGGGATTGCGATTCAAATAGTTAGCGCTGAGTCACAGTTTTAAATTTTGCCGATTGCCACACGGAATCTTGCTTTGACGCACAAAAAAGCCGCACTTTCCGTCGGTGAAAAACGGGGAGCGCGGCTCGCGGCAGCGTTATGAAACTGTTAACCCAGTGCCTTGAACGCCTTGATCCGCTGCAGATGCGGCGAGATGTTTTTGAACTTGTGCGTCTGCTGTTCATCCCACACGATTTCGTAGTAGTGATGCAGCAATTCGGCGCTGCGCCGGTTATCCAGCACCTCGTCGTGCCGCGACAGCACCACCAGACAGCGATCGCGATTTTTCTCGCGGAAATCCTCCACGCACTTGGTGGCAATATCGCGGTACTCTTCCGGCCGGTCTATCTTGCCGTGCATGTGCTCTTCCGGGTACAGATTGGGATTGAACATCGCCTGGCGAATGCCGCACAGAAAGCCGATGCGCTCCGCCCAGAAACCGCCGAGGCCGACCCCGCAGATCAACGGATGCGCATCGCCGCCCTGCTGCACCGCCTTGTCCACCTCTTTCAACAGATGCTGCATGTCGTGACGCGGATGCAGCGTGCTGTAGCTGATGAAGCGCACGTCCGGATCGATAAACTGCAGCTGTAACACCTTTTCATGATTGCCGGGACTGGTGGAATCGAAGCCGTGCAAATAGATAATCATGTGGATCCTCGCAACAAGCCAAGGGCCGCGGGCGCGGCCCTCATCATTTCCGCTCTGCGCCGCGATGCGGCGCCTGGATTCACCCTTGCGAACGCTGCTTGTGCTCCTCCCAGCGTTCGCTCAGCGCGCTGAGCGCCTTGTGCGCCAGCTGCCAGCGCTCGGAGTCGCGCAGTTCCTGACGGGTGAACTGACCGCGATGATATAACCGCTTCACCTTCTCTGCTTTGACCGGGGACAGGTTATCCAGCACGCTGACCGCACCTTCGCGGTGGTTGCACACCAGGATCATGTCGCAACCGGCATCCAGCGCCGCCTGGCCGCGCTCGGCGTAGCTGCCCATGATCGCGGCGCCTTCCATCGACAGATCGTCGGAGAAAATCACGCCGTCGAAGCCCAGCTCCTGACGCAGGATCTGCTGCAGCCAGTATGGCGAGCCGCTGGCAGGACGCGGGTCCGCTTCAGTATAGATGACATGGGCCGGCATGACGGCGTCCAACAGCTGGCGGTTGATCAGCTCGCGGAAGATCGCCATGTCGTGCTCACGGATCTGCGCCAGCGGCCGCGGATCGCGCGGGGTTTCCTTGTGCGAATCGGCGCTGACGGCGCCGTGCCCCGGGAAGTGTTTGCCGGTGGTTTTCATGCCGGCGCTGTGCATGCCGAGGATAAAGCGTTCCGCCATCGCCAGCGCCTGCTGCGGATCGCGGTGGAACGAACGTTCGCCGATTGCCGCGCTGCCGTGGCCGATATCCAGCACCGGCGCAAAGCTGATGTCGATATCCTGCGCGATCATCTCCGCCGCCATCAGCCAGCCGGCCTCCTGCGCCAGACGGCCACCTTCCTGCGCATCGTGCAACGCGGCAAACGACTGCGCCGCCGGTAAACGGGTGAAGCCCTCGCGGAAGCGCTGTACGCGCCCGCCCTCCTGATCTACCGCCACCACCAGCCGATCGTGCGATTCGGCGCGGATCTGGCGCACCAGCTCACGCAACTGCTCCGCATCGTGGAAGTTGCGGGTGAACAGGATCAATCCGCCAACCAGCGGGTGTTTCAATATTTCGCGTTCTTCTGCATCCAGCTCGTAGCCGGCGACATCTAGCATTACTGGGCCCACGGGCACCTCACTTCATTATTGTTCGTTCAGAATTCGGATGATGATAAACAAAGTCGCCGGCGCACCGCCGCGCCCCAGCGCAAAAATTCGGCGTCGCCGCTCTGCTGCCAGCGCACTTCAAACCACAGCAGCATCAGATAATCCACCCACGGCAGCCAGCGGCGCACCTGCGCCTGCAGCCGGGCGACGTCGTGATAGCCCTGGCGCGCGTAGTGCTGCAAAAAGCGCTGCTGTTGGGCGGCCGACCAACCGTTGGCGCGAAACAGCGCGGCGATATCCAGCGCCACGTCGCCGTCGGCGGCATATTCCCAGTCGATCAGCCGCAGCCCCGCGCCGGTGGCGAGCAGATTGCCCGGATGAATGTCCATGTGCAGCGGCGCCAGGCGCAGCGGCCGTGGCAAGGCGCTGCGTAAAAAATGACGCTGCAGGCGCAGCCAGTCAGGGGTTAAACGCCGCCTATCCAGTTGCTGCCAGTAGCGGAGGAACTGCCGTCGCAGATCCAGTCGGTAACCGCTGAGCGGCCGCCGATGCAGTTCCGCCGCCATCGCCGCCAGCTCGCCGCGCTGATTCAGCGCCGCAAACTCGGTATCTGTGACGACGTCACCTTCGAGCCACTCGAGGATAAGCCACTGATTATTCTGTGCGAAAACCCGTGGCCCCAGCCCTGGCGCGCAGCGGCGCAGGACCCGCGCTTCCCGCTGGCGGCTCACGCCCAGCGCACGCTTTTCCGCACTGTGCTGCCGCGCCAACAGCGTGATGCCCGCGCCGTCGATGCGCCAGCTCTCGCCGGTCAGCCCCTGCACCGGGCTAAAATGACAACCGGCGGTATTCACCGCCGGCAGTCTGGTTTCCATCAATCGTCGCAGCGCGGCCTCAGCGTTTAACGGCGCCATTGCCCGACCAGACGATCTCGCCGGTTTGCACCAGCATCAGCTGCATATCCAACGCCGGCGACTTCACGTCGCCGCTGACGTCGCTGTACAGCACGTACTGCGCGCCGACGATACGCGCCAGGCCAATCGCCTTGCTGCGCGAACCGAAGCTGTCATCCGCCGACAGGCCCAGCGTTTGTCTGGCGCTGGTCAGCTTCGCTTCCGGCACCACGCTGAAGGTGGAATTCGACGCCAGCGCCTTATACAGCGCCGCGGTGGCTTTGCCCATCTGCAGCGAACCATTGGTGTTGTTCTTGACGCTGTCCAGCAGCAGCACGCTGCCGGCCGTGACGCCATCGGCCTTCAGCATCTGCCCCACCAGCGGCTGAACGCTGCCCAGCCAGTCAAGCTGCTGGATTTTCGGCGGCTGCGGCACCGGCTCGGTGGTTGGCGGTTGTGGCTGCTCGACCGGCGGCGTCGGTTGATCCGGCTCGACGGTGACCGGCGGCAGCGGCTGATCCGGCTCGGGCGGACGCGACAGACAGCCGCTCAGGGTTAATGCGGCCAGCGCCACTAAGACGTACTTTTTCATGCTTTTTCTCCAAACCTGGCAAGCGCTTACAGGTACAGATACAGACGCGCGCTTTTGGCGTCCAGGTTGCCGTTAATCGAGTAGATTTTGGCGTCCGAGTCGGGCGCCACGACGATCTCGCGCGGTTTCTCGAAGGGACGAATATCCAGCCCCTGCGCGTCGTACCAATAGAAACGATAATGTACGGTGACCGGCGTCGGCTGGCTGTTATTGAGCACCGAGGTCGCCATCACCCGCCCGGAGGCGTTCGAAATCGAGGGCGTATCGGCCAAAATGCCGGCGGTCAGCACCGAAGGATCCATCACCACCGTCTGCCCTTGGTTGACCGCGATGCCGGGCGGTGAACTGCATCCCATCAGCAACGCGGCGGGCAGCGCCAACGCCATCAGACCACGCAGAGTTTTTTTACCGCGCATGATTTCCTCGCTTAACGTGACAACAGCGGCCCCAGCGAGCGGCCACCGACCAGGTGCATATGAATATGATAGACCTCCTGACCGGCGTGGCGGTTGCAGTTGACGATCAGGCGATAGCCGTCTTCGGCGATGCCTTCCTGTTCGGCGATCTTCGCCGCGGCGGTGATCATGCGGCCCAGCGCGGCTTCGTGCTCCACGGTCACATCGTTGACGGTTGGGATCAGCACGTTGGGAACGATCAGCACATGGGTGGGTGCCTGAGGGGAGATATCACGGAAAGCGGTGACCAGTTCATCCTGATAAACCACATCAGCAGGGATTTCGCGGCGGATAATTTTACTGAAAATCGTTTCTTCGGCCATCTGGCGTTCCTTGTTTTACACAATTAGCTGTACGCAGTATGAGTGACAAATTCTACTGCTTTCAACCTGATTGCGCACTTTCCGCGTCGAGTGCTGCAGATTCGCGCAGGCCGGCGCCCCGTTTGTGCATCTTTTCACTTTGGTTATTCACTATTGTTGCTTTACTTGCCCTGTGCCGCCGCCAATAGTAACCCCATGATTAACAAAGAGTAGAGGGTGTTATGCCACTGAGGATTTCGGCGCTGTACGCGCTGTTGCTGAGCGCTGCCGTTCAGGCGGCCACGGCGGGCGGTATCGATCTGCGGGCTAACCAAGAGCCGATACGCGCAGAGCCGAACCCGGCCGCTATCGCACTGATTCCGGCGAATTTTCACTTTGCCGTGCCCGGCAAGCTGACGGTGGCGGTGGCGTTCGAGAATTCTCCGCCGCTAGCGCTGTTCGCCGAGGACAATAAAACGCTGATCGGCAGCGATCCGGACATCGCCCGCCTGGTGGCCGACAGCCTCGGGCTGGCGCTGAATCTGGTGCCTACCTCCTGGGAGGATTGGCCGCTGGGCATCAGCGCCGGCAAATACGATGCGGCGATCTTCAACATCGCCGTCACCAAGCAGCGCAAGACCAAATTCGACTTCGCGACCTATCGGGTGGACACGCTGGGCTTTTACGTCAAATCCACCAGCCACATCACCTCGATCAACCGGCCGCAGGACGTCGCCGGGCTGCGGATCATCGTCGGATCCGGCACCAATCAGGAAAACATACTGCTGGGATGGGATAAGCAAAACCGCGCCGCCGGGCTGCCGCCGGTACAGCCGATCTACGTGACCGACGACGCCGCCACCAACCTGAGCATTCAGTCCGGGCGCGCCGACGCGTTCTTCGGCCCCCACTCCACCGGCGCCTACAAGGCGGCGCTGACCGGCAAAACCAAAATGGTCGGCATCGGCCCCAACGTGGCCTACGTGGCGGTTACCAGCAAGAAAGACAATGGGCTGGTGAACGCCATCAACGCCGCCATCAACGGCGTCATCGTCAGCGGCGAATACGCGCAGGTGCTGGAGCGCTGGGGCGAAGGCGATGAAAAGGTCGAGCGTTCCGCCATCAACCCGCCGGGCATCGGCGACTAGCCGCCGATCAGCTGCGGCGCGTGCCGGCGCATCCACTCGGCCAGCGAGTCGAGCGTCGGCCGCAGCGATTTGCCGAGTGCGGTGACCTGGTACTCCACCCGCGGCGGCACTTCGGGAAATACCTGCCGCGTCACCAGGCCGCGCAGCTCGAACAGCCGCAGCTGGCGCGTCAGCTCTTTTTGCGCAATGGGCGCCACCGCCCGCTGCAGCTCACTGAATCGCACAGGGCCGTCGATCACGATCAGCCGGTACAGGATCGGTATCGCCCATTTGCCCGACACCAGATTGACGAAGTCCACCATCGGGCAGGATTCGCCCGCCGCCGGCAACGCCGCCAAATTATTTTCCGCCGCTAATGGCGCTTGTGCCGTCATTTCATCCCACCTCGCCCTTTAGTATCCAAAAGGTGCCTACTATGCAAAAGGAACTATAGCGCAAATAATGCCGCAACTAACGCTAAAGAGGAATCGGTTATGTCACGACTGCAAGGCAAATACGCATTGATTACCGGCGGTACCAGCGGCATCGGGTTGGAAACCGCCCGCCAGTTCATCGCCGAGGGCGCGACGGTGGCGATCACCGGGCGTAGCCAAAGCGCCCTGGACTCGGCGGGCCAGGCATTGGCGGGCAAGGCACTGTTGCTGCTGAGCGACGCCGGCGATATCCCGCAGCAGCGCGAACTGGCACAGCGGCTGGGGCAACGGTGGCCGCGGCTGGACGTGCTGTACATCAACGCCGGCGACGTAACGCATCGCCCGCTGCAGGAGTGGGATGAGCAGAGCTATCAGCGGCTGATGGACATCAACCTGAAGGGGCCATTTTTTCTGATCCAGGCGTTGCTGCCGCTGCTGGCCAACCCGTCTTCGGTGATCCTGTGCGGTTCGGTCAGCGCCCATATCGGCCTGCCGCAGAGCAGCGCCTACGCCGCCAGCAAAGCCGGCTTGCTATCGCTGGCCAGAACGCTGTCCGGCGAGCTGCATGCGCGCGGCATTCGCCTTAACGGCCTCAGCCCCGGCCCGACCGAAACCCCGGCATTGGGAAAACTGGGGTTGGCGGAAGCGGATGAGCAGATATTGCGTGACGATATCCGCTCGCTGGTGCCGATCGGCCGCATGGGCAGCGCGTTGGAACTGGCCAAAGCGGCGGTGTTTCTGGCGGCGGACGAATCGGCGTTTATGGTCGGCGCCGAGCTGCAGATGGACGGCGGCGTGGGGAATTTATAATTTAGCGACGCGGCCGCGCCCCGCGCGGCCCATAAGATCACCCCAGCCCAGGGATATCGACGCCGAAGGTCTGCAACAGCAGCACCACGTTGAGCAGTACGATCACCACCGTGCCGACCACCGCCGCCAGGCTGGTCCAGCGGCCGTTGGCGAACTCGCCCATGATGTCGCGGCGACGGGTGAACATCACCAGCGCGATCATCGGCGCCGGCAGCGCAAGGCTCAGCACCACCTGGCTGTAGACCAGTGCGTCGGTGGCGTTGACGCCCATCGCCACCACGATAAACGCCGGCACCATGGTCACCAGACGGCGCACCCACACCGGAATGCGGAAACCGACGAAGCCCTGCATGATCATTTGCCCAGCCATGGTGCCCACCACCGAGCTGGAAATGCCGGAGGCGATCAGCGACGCGAGGAAGATGCCGGCGGCCGCCGCACCGAACAGCGGCGTCAGCGTATGGTAGGCGGTGCCAATTTCGGCCACGTCGCTGTTACCCGCGTGGAAAGCGCTCGAGGCCATGATGACCATCGCGATATTCACCAGCCCGGCGAGCGCCAGCGCGATCACCACCTCAATATTGGAGAAACGCAGCAGCTTGCGCCGCTCGCCGTTGTCGCTCGCCGGGCTGCGGTGCTGGGTCAGCCCCGAGTGCAGGAAAATGGCGTGCGGCATCACGGTGGCACCGATAATGCCGACGGCGATGGTCAGCGCCTGCGCATCCGGCAACTGCGGCGTCACCATGCCGATCCCGGCCGCCTGCCAATCCACCGGCACGATGAACATCTCTACCAGGTAGCACAGCGCGATGATGCCCACCAGACCACCGATCATCAGCTCGACCGGGCGGAAACCTTTCTTTTCCACCATCAACAGCGCATAGGTGATCACCGCCGTCACCCCCATCCCCGCCAGCAGCGGCATGTGAAACAGCAGCGCCAGCGCGATCGCCCCGCCAAGAAACTCCGCCAGATCGGTGGCCATCGCCGCCACTTCGCTGAGCAGCCACATGCCGATCACCACCGGCCGTGAAAACTGGTCGCGGCACATCTCCGCCAGATTGCGGTTGGTGACGATGCCCAGCTTGGCCGACAGCGCCTGAAACAGCATGGCGATCAGGTTGGCCATCACCACCACCCACAGCAGGCTGTAGCCGTATTTCGCCCCGGCCTGAATGTTGGTGGCAAAGTTGCCGGGATCCATATAGGCAATAGAGGCAATCACCGCCGGGCCGGCGAACAGCAGCGGCGTAAAGGCACCGCGCTTGCGTCCGGCAAGGGCGGCGCCAATCGCAATGTTGGTCCGTTCGGTTAACGATGGAGTGGTTGCCGCATCACGCATGAAGTACCCTCAATCTTTTACTGGTTATTTTTCCACCTATCATGCTGACAATGTAGCATCGGCTACACTTTATGCAACAGGCGAAATTCATTGGCTTTGTGTAGAGATATTTCTAACTACCACAATGCGTGGCATCGAATTGATAATGTGTGCTATTTGGACTAACTTAGGGCAACCCTCCCCGCATTGCCGGGAGATGCCATTTTTATGCTTACAGGACGCCCCACGCTATGGTTACCCGCGCGCCAGATAACGCCGACCGCCACGCCCAGACCGACATGCCGGACGAGGCTGAGCACGCCCTGCGTTTTAGCCGCGCCCGCGAAGCGCAGTCCAATGCGCTGATCGAAGATTACGTTGAGCTGATCGCCGATTTGCTGCAAAGCACCCGCGAAGCCAGAACCACCGACATCGCACGCCGCTTCGGTGTGTCTCACCCGACGGCAATCAAAAATATCGCGCGGCTGAAAAGCGCTGGACTGGTGGAATCGCGCCCTTATCGCGGGGTGTTTTTAACCGAGGAAGGCGAGCAGCTGGCGCAGAAGGTGCGCCGCCGTCACCGCATCGTGGTCGATCTGTTGATGTGCCTCGGGGTGCCGAGCGAAACTGCCGAGCTGGACAGCGAAGGGATTGAACACCATATCTCGGACGAAACGCTGGCGGTGTTCGAGCATTACCTGCAGCAACACGCCAAGCCCTGACTCCCAGAGCGCCGATGCGCTACGCCGTGCGGCACATCCATGATCTGCGCCTGGTGGTTTTCGCCGAAGCCGGGCCGCTGTTGAAAGACGAAAACGACGTCAGCCTGTTTATCGCGCCCGCCTTTGAGCACAATGCCGGGATGATTGCCCTTCCCATCAACCGCCTCGACGCCGCCTTCTTCCAGCTCAGAAGCGGCATTGCCGGCGCCGTATTGCAGACATTCATCAACTACCGCCTGCGCGTGGCGCTGCTGGGCGCTGTCTCCCCCTGGCTGACGCAAAGCAACACGCTGCAAGACTTTGTGCGTGAAGCCAATCGCGGCGAACAGGTCTGGTTCCTCCCTTCTCTCGCCGAGCTCGAACAGCGGCTTGGTGCCTGATAGAAAAGGTTCATCGCGCTTTACCGGGAAGTGCTGCTTTGATTTTCAGGAAGAAGTAAGCGTTATCCCGAAAACCATGGGCCATTCGCTTCACCACTTTTATCTTATTGTTCATCCCTTCCAGTATGCGGATATGATCACTCTTCCTCATTTTGATATTTCAAGGAGATGTAGTTGCATGCAAAACCACAGCTCCCAAGGCATTACTCCTTTTCTGAACAAAAATCACCCTGTCAGATTCATAGTTACCACCGGGGTAACATATCCTGATATTGGTCCCTAAATCGGGATCATCAACATCTGCACCAGAACAGCTTTTGTAACTTCCTGATGCGTAAGAATAGTGGACCGTATAACTGGACGTTTCGCCTGGCACCAGATACGTAATTGTGATTATTGGAATCAAAAAAATAAATAACAAAGAAACGCAAGCGCCACCATAAAACTTTAGATAATCAATGTACTTATTGCTTTTAACAGCACCTTTATTTATAAAATACAATGAAATAAATAGGGACAACACCATCGCAGAAACAATCATGCAGCGACTCGTTGAAACACGGAGAAAAGTGATTTGATAAATTTCTCGCTTCCATACGATGAATAGAAAAACAACAATTAGAAATGATATGGTCGCAGCGAAGAGAAACGGATAGGAATACTTTTTCACTCGAAGAATCCTTCTTACAAAATCCTTGTTATAGGTATAGACATTAGACCTATGTTGTTGGGACTACACGTCAACACAACAGTCTTAAGTCGGTTTAACGGCGAAATCCCGCGCAGTTTTGCACAATAATTCGATCTCATCCATTACAGACCTGCTCTGGTGCGGGTTCGTTCTACTTTGGACCTTGCAAAAAAAGGGAGGCTTTCGCCTCCCTTGGTAACTCCCCTGCCTGAATCAGTGATTACGGATGTATTCGTCCATATCGGTTTTCAGGTTGTCGGACTTGGTGCCGAAGATGGCCTGCACGCCGGAGCCCGCGACGACTACGCCGGCTGCGCCCAGTTTCTTCAGGCCCGCCTGGTCAACTTTGGACACGTCGGCCACACTGACGCGCAGACGGGTGATGCAAGCATCCAGGTTAGTGATGTTTTCTTTACCGCCGAAGGCCTGAACCAGCGCCGCGGACATTTCGGAACCGCCCTGCGCAGTCTGCTCGGCAGCGGTGTCTTCACGGCCCGGGGTTTTCAGATCCAGCTTGGCGATCAGCACGCGGAAGATGGTGTAGTACACCAGACCGTAGATGATGCCGACGATTGGGAACAGCCAGATTTTGCTGCTGTTGCCGCTCAGTACGATAAAGTCGATCAGGCCGTGCGAGAAGCTGGTGCCGTCACGCATGCCCAACAGGATGCAGATTGGGAACGCCAGACCGGCCAGGATAGCGTGGATCACGTACAGGATCGGCGCGACGAACATGAAGGAGAACTCGATCGGCTCGGTGATACCGGTCAGGAACGAGGTCAGCGCGGCGGAGATCATGATGCCGCCGACTTTCGCGCGGTTTTCCGGCTTGGCCGAGTGCCAGATGGCGATGGCCGCAGCAGGCAGACCGTACATTTTGAACAGGAAGCCGCCGGACAGTTTGCCCGCGGTTGGGTCACCCGCCATGTAGCGAGGGATGTCGCCGTGGAATACCTGGCCCGCCGCGTTGGTGAATTCACCAATTTGCATTTGGAACGGTACGTTCCAGATGTGGTGCAGACCGAACGGCACCAGAGCACGCTCAACCACGCCGTAAATGCCGAAGGCCACGACCGGGTTCTGATAAGCCGCCCACTGCGAGAAGGTCTGGATAGCCGTACCGATCGGCGGCCAGATGAAGGACAGCACTACGCCAAGAACGATCGCCGCCAGACCGGAAATGATCGGCACGAAACGCTTACCGGCAAAGAAGCCCAGGTATTCCGGCAGTTGAATGCGGAAGAAGCGGTTGAACATATAGGCCGCGATGGCACCGGAGATAATCCCCCCGAGCACACCGGTATCCGCCAGGTGTTTGGCCGCAATCTCTTCAGCCGGCAGGTGCAGCACCAGCGGCGCAACCACCGCCATGGTTTTCACCATGATGCCGTAAGCCACCACCGCCGCCAGCGCGGAAACGCCGTCGTTGTTGGTGAAGCCCAGAGCGACGCCGATGGCGAAAATCAGCGGCATGTTGGCGAAGACTGAACCGCCCGCTTCCGCCATCACGTGGGAGACTACCGCAGGTAGCCAGCTAAAGTTGGCGGAGCCGACGCCCAGCAGGATACCTGCGATAGGCAACACGGACACCGGCAGCATGAGCGATTTACCTACTTTTTGCAGGTTTGCAAATGCGTTCTTGAACATAGTTGAGTGTGCTCCTGAGTAATAATGCTTTGCTACTTCTTGTCGCGATGATTCGCGCTGCAAGGGGGGGAGAAAAACCCCTGCAATTCAGGGTGTCTGAGCACCCCTTGAATTTATTACGCAGAGTAAAATAAATAGCCTGCGCAATGTTTGATGACAATCACGTTTCGATGATCAAGCCGCGGTAACTTTGCATAAACCGGCTGTTTTTTGGCAAAACAGGCCAAAAAACACGCATCAATCCCCTGAAACGGGAGGAAACCTTACCCGTTTCAGTGATTAATTACGAGCTTAAAAAAAATTACGCAGACAATGACCTACAGCTATAGCCTAGGTCAAAGATCACAGATCGAGGTGAAATAAGCGTGAAAAGTTGGCGGTGGTGGCTTCGGCCAGTTGTTCCAGGCTCACGCCCTTCAATACCGCCATGTATTCAGCCACATCGCGCACATAGGCGGGTTGGTTTTCTTTGCCGCGATGCGGCACCGGCGCCAGATAAGGCGAGTCGGTTTCCACCAGAATGCGATCCAGCGGCACATAGCGGGCCACCTCACGCAGCTGTTCGGCGTTGCGGAAGGTCACGATGCCTGAGAAGGAGATGTAGAAGCCCAGATCCAGCAGAGCTTCGGCCGTGGCCAGATCTTCAGTGAAGCAGTGAAGTACGCCGCCGCAGTCCTGTGTCTTCTCTTCACGCAGGATCGCCAGCGTGTCCGCGCGCGCATCACGGGTGTGGACGATCACCGGCTTGTTCAGATCCCGGCCGATGCGGATATGTTCGCGGAAAGAGTCCTGCTGCAGCTCAAGGTTATCTTTCTGGTAGAAGTAATCGAGCCCGGTTTCCCCCAGCGCTACCACCTGCTCCGCCGCCGCCAGGCGGCGCAGCTCGGCGTACTCATACCCCTCTTCCAGATTGAGCGGATGCACCCCGCAGGAGAAGGCCACGTCGTTGCGCTCGCCGATCAGCTCGGTCATGGAACGGTAGCCCGGCAACGTGGTGGCGACCGCCAGTACATAGCCGACGTCGCGCGCTTTGGCTTTGGCCAGCGCATCGTCCACATTCTGGTGCAGAGTTTGATAATCCAGACTGTCAAGGTGGCAATGAGAATCGACTAACAACATAATTTTTAACTCTTTTACTTTACAGCGAATGAAGTTGGGAATAGCCGGCGGCGCCAAGCATCTGTTCCCAGCGAAGTAACTGTTCGGTCAGCAGCAGCTCGCGATTGACGCCCACTACGCTGAGCAGCTGATGGCGGCAGTTCAGCCACTGCTGCACAATCTGCTGCAGCGAGACGCTGCTCAGCAGGCTGGCCAGCTGATGCACCAGCGGCTGCTGATCCTGATTCAATACATAGTGATGCGCACCCTGCTGCCACTTCATCGCGTCCACCAGCAGCGCGCACAGCCAGTGCAGGCGCTCGGCGACGTCTTCATGGTTCAACACCGGCAACAGCGACAGCATATCGCGCTGCGGCAGCGCGGCGCTCAACGCGGCGCACAGGGCGCTGCGCTGTTGCCACTGCTGCGGCTGCAACAGCTGTTCGGCGGCCAGCGGCGCGCCGTCGTGCAGGCGCAGCGCCGTGAGGCGGTCCGTCTGAGATCCGGCCGCCTGCCTGCCCAGCCACTGCAGGCTGAGCTGCTCATCCGGGCTCGCCAAATGCCAGTACAGGCAGCGGCTGCGCAGCGTCGCCATCAGCCGCGACGGCTCACGGCAACCCAGCAGAAAATAGGTTTTCTCCGGCGGCTCTTCCAGCGTTTTAAGCAGCGCGTTGGCCGCCGCTTCGGTCAGCTGTTCCGCCTGCGGCAGCCAAATCACTTTGGCGCCGCCCTGCTGCGCGTGGGCGTACAGCGTTTCAATCACCTGACGGATCGGCTCAATGCCCAGGCTGCTCTTGCCCTTTTCCGGCGCCAGCACGTGATAATCCGGGTGGTTGCCCGCCAGCATCAGCCGGCAGCTGTGGCACTCGCCGCAGCTTTTTTCACCGTTGCGCTGCTGGCAGATCAACCAGCGGCTCAGGCCGTAGGCCAGCGCGTCGTCACCGTTGCCTGCCGCCGCGTGCAGCAGCAGCGCATGATGGCCGCGGCCGTCGGCGTACTGCCCAATCAGCTGGCGATAAGGGCCGTTCAACCACGGGTACCAGTTCATTATGCGCCTTCCTGCTGCCGCAGCCAGTGGCCGACGCAGTCGCGGATCGCCGCGGTCACCTGCTCCAGCGGCTGGGCGGCGTCGACGGTGACGATGGTTTCATCCTGCGCCGCCAGCTCGAGATAGCGAGCGCGGGTGCGCTCGAAGAACGGCAGCGCCTCCTGTTCGATGCGATCCAGCTGACCGCGCGCCTGTGCGCGTTGTAAGCCGACCAGCGGCGGCAGATCGAGATAGACCGTCAAATCCGGGTGGAAATCCCCCAGCACGGTGTCGCGCAGCGAGCTCATCAACTGCGGATCCACACCGCGACCGCCGCCCTGGTAAGCCTGTGAAGAGAGATCGTGGCGATCGCCCACCACCCAGGCGCCGCGCGCCAGAGCAGGTTTGATCACGGTTTCCACCAGCTGCACGCGCGCGGCGTACAGCATCAATACTTCGGCCTTGATGGTCGGCAATTCGCCGTCGATGCCGCGCTTGAACAGATCGCGCAGCTTCTCCGCCAGCGGCGTGCCGCCCGGCTCGCGGGTGAAGACGATGTCGCTGACGCCGTGTTCACGCAGCACATTGACCACCGTGTCGCGCGCGGTAGTTTTACCCGCGCCTTCCAGCCCTTCGATAACAACGAATTTACTTTTCATTCTTTTCCTTTAACGCCTGACGGTACACGCGCACCGCCTGGTTATGGCTCGCCAGATTGGTGGTGAAGGTATGCCCACCCTTGCCGTCGGCGACAAAATAGAGATATGGCGTTTTGGCCGGATTGGCGGCCGCCTGCAGCGAGGCCTCACCCGGCATGGCGATCGGCGTTGGCGGCAGGCCGGCGATCACATAGGTGTTGTAAGGCGTCGGCGTCTCCAGATCCTTGCGCGTGATGTTGCCATTATAGCTTTCGCCCATGCCGTAGATCACCGTCGGATCGGTCTGCAGGCGCATGCCGATGCGCAAACGGTTGACGAACACCGACGCCACCTTGCTGCGCTCTTCCGGCACCGCAGTCTCTTTCTCGACGATCGAGGCCATGGTCAGCAGCTCCTCCGGCGTTTTATACGGCAGGCTGGTGTCGCGGCCGGCCCAGGCGGCCTGCAGCGCTTTGTTCATGCGCACGTGTGCGCGTTTGAGCAACGCGATGTCGCTCATGCCGGCGGTATACTGATAGGTATCCGGGTACAAATGCCCTTCCGGCGTTTCTCCCGCAGGAATACCAAGCGCAGCGGCAATCTCCGCTTCGCTCTTGCCCGCCAGGGTATGCTTCAGGTATTTGGACTGCTGCAGCACCTGCTGCCAGTCACGCAGGCGTGAGCCCTCGATAAAGCGTGCAGTGAACTGTGCCTCTTTGCCGCTGGCCAACAGTTTCAGCATCTGGCGCACCGTCATGCCCGGCGTAAACCGGTAGGTACCGGCTTTAAACTCCGCCAACTCCGGCTCCAGTTTCAGCAACCACTGGAACCAGCGCCCGTTGCGCACCAGTTTATCGCGTACCAATAGCCCTTCCAGCGCCACCCGGCCGGTGCCGGCCGGCAGCTTGAAGATGGTTTCTTGCTGGATAGCCAGCGGCGTATCGGCAAAGCGTTCGATCTTCTGGTAGCCCCAAAACAGCAGTGCCAATACCAGAACAACAATAACAGACAGGACCTTCAGCTTTCTTTTCTTCATCAATCAGCCATGGTTAACAGTGTGGACGCAAAAAATCATACAGCTGGCGCGAATGATAACGCCATGATTGCGCAGCATTTACCGGCAGCAGCGGCATCAGCGCATTGCTCACCAGGACTTCGTCGGCATCGGCCAGCGTCGCCAACGGTTCACTGACGCAGTGCAGACGGTATTCCGAGCCCGCCAGCAGCGCGATCACCCGCCGCCGCATCAGGCCCGCGACGCCCGCCTGGCTCAGATCCGGGGTAAATACCGCTTTTCCCTTACGCCAGAACAAATTAGCCGCACAGCATTCCACCAGCATACCGGCAGTGTCAAGCACCAGCGCCTCGTCTGCGGCCGTCTGGTCAAGATGCGCGCGGATCAGCACCTGCTCCAGACGGTTCAAATGCTTCAACCCCGCCAGCAACGGATTGCGCGCCAGCGCCACCGGGCTGAGCGCAAGCGAGATGCCCTGCTCGCGCCACTGCAAATAGTGCGCAGGGTAACTGCTGCGGGCAACGATACGCGTCGGGTTTTCGCACCCCGTCGGGCTGTAGCCCCGTCCGCCGCTGCCGCGCGTCAGTATCGCTTTGACCACGCCGAGCGGAATTGATTCGGCCGCCTGTGCCATCTCCCGCTCGAAAGCCAGCCAATCGGTGGCGGGCAGCATCAGCCGCTGCGCCGCTTGCTGCAGCCGCTCCAAATGCCAGGGCAGCAGCTCGATTTTGCCATCGATAACCCGGGCGGTAGTAAAGCAGCCATCGCCGAACTGCAGGCCGCGATCGCTTGGCGCCAGTGCATCGTGGCGTTGTCCGTTAATCCAGTACATGCTTCCTCCTGTTGCCGGGTGATTTCATTACGCTCGCAGAATAGCAGGCGGCGAGACGATACGCAGCCCCGCCGGCGGCCAAACGACGGGCGTAAAAAAGCCCGGTTAAAAAACCGGGCTTTTCGTCAGCTATCCACAGCGCGAGTTACACTCGGCGGAAGATCAGCGAGCCGTTGGTGCCGCCGAAGCCGAAGGAGTTACACAGGGTGAACTCCATATCACTCACCTGGCGCGCTTCGTGAGGCACGAAGTCCAGATCGCAACCTTCATCCGGGTTATCCAGGTTGATGGTTGGCGGTACCGCCTGATCGCGCAGCGCCAGCACGGTGAAGATAGACTCGATCGCGCCTGCCGCACCCAACAGGTGGCCGGTCATCGATTTGGTAGAGCTCACCAGCACACGCTGGGCATCGGCACCGAAGACGGATTTCACCGCCTGCGCTTCCGCCTGGTCGCCCGCCGGCGTAGAAGTGCCGTGCGCATTGATGTAGCCGATTTGTGACGGGGTCACACCGGCGTCAAGCAGGGCATTTTCCATCGCCAGCGCAGCGCCTGCGCCATTTTCCGGTGGCGACGTCATGTGATAAGCATCGCTGCTCATCCCAAAGCCCACCACTTCGGCATAGATTTTCGCGCCGCGTTTTTTCGCGTGCTCGTACTCTTCCAGCACCATCATGCCGGCGCCGTCACCCAGCACGAAGCCGTCGCGGTCTTTATCCCACGGACGGCTCGCCGCCTGCGGGTTGTCATTACGGGTGGACAGGGCGCGCGCTGCGCCAAAGCCGCCGACGCCCAATGGGGTGCTGGCTTTCTCTGCCCCACCGGCCAGCATCACGTCAGCATCATTGTAAGCAATGATACGTGCCGCATGGCCGATGTTGTGCACACCTGAAGTACAGGCGGTGGCGATGGAAATGCTTGGGCCACGCATGCCGTACATGATTGTCAGGTGGCCTGCAATCATATTCACGATGGTGGATGGCACGAAGAACGGACTGATTTTCCGTGGGCCACCGTTGACCAGTGAACTGTGGTTTTCTTCGATCAAACCCAGGCCGCCGATGCCGGAACCGATCGCGGCTCCAATGCGGCTGGCGTTAGCCTCGGTGATGTCCAGACCTGCATCCTGCATGGCTTGCATGCCGGCAGCGATACCGTACTGGATAAAGGCATCCATCTTGCGCGCATCTTTGCGAGAGATGAAATCCTCAGAATTAAAATTCTTTACCAGGCCAGCAAACTTGGTCGCATAGGCAGTGGTATCGAAATGGTCGATCAGGCTGATGCCACTCTGACCGGCAAGAAGAGCGTTCCACGTGGACTCTACCGTATTGCCGACAGGAGACAACATGCCCAGTCCGGTCACAACTACTCGACGCTTAGACACGTTTGTCCTCCAGGGAGGGAAAAATATGACACTAGGGATAGAAAAAACTTAGGCGGTCGAACGACCGCCTAGATATGTTCTCTTACTGCTGGCTAGCGTTGATGAAATCAATAGCTGCCTGAACAGTAGTGATCTTCTCAGCTTCTTCGTCTGGAATCTCGGTGTCGAATTCTTCTTCCAGTGCCATTACCAGCTCAACGGTGTCAAGAGAATCAGCGCCCAGATCTTCAACGAAAGAAGCGTTGTTCAAAACTTCTTCCTGTTTAACACCCAGTTGCTCAACAATGATTTTCTTAACGCGTTCTTCGATAGTGCTCATACTCTTAAATTTCCTATCAAAACTCGCTTTCGCGATGGTTTTCGTAGTGTATAAAATGCTGAAAAAGATGCAACTAAATCCCGGCTGGTCAAACCACGATTTTACGCTATTTTGCGGTTTTTGCCTCAAATAACGCAAATGGTTTTCACATTTTTTAAATCATGTACATGCCGCCATTGACATGTAACGTTTCACCGGTGATATAGCCGGCCTCATCAGAGGCCAAAAATGCAACAGCGCTGGCGATTTCTTTAGCATCGCCCAGCCGGTTGGCTGGAACTGATGACAAAATGCCTGCGCGTTGATCATCTGTCAACGCCCGTGTCATGTCCGTCTCAATAAAGCCAGGTGCCACGACGTTGACCGTAATGCCACGCGAAGCAACTTCACGTGCCAAAGATTTGCTAAAACCAATCAGACCGGCTTTAGCCGCCGCGTAGTTCGCCTGCCCTGCGTTCCCCATGGTACCGACAACGGAACCGATGGTGATGATACGGCCAAACCGCTTTTTCATCATAGCGCGCATTACCGCTTTTGACAGGCGGAATACGGAAGTCAGGTTGGTGTCGAGGATATCCTCCCACTCGTCATCCTTCATACGCATCAGCAGGTTATCACGCGTGATGCCGGCATTATTCACTAAAATGTCGATTTCGCCAAATTCGGCGCGAATCGATGCCAGCACGCTGTCGATAGATTGCGCATCAACAACGTTCAACATAAACCCTTTGCCGTTTGCGCCCAGGTAGCTGCTGATCGCTTCAGCGCCGCTCTCGCTGGTCGCGGTGCCGATCACTTTGGCGCCGCGTGCCACAAACGTTTCTGCAATAGCTCGGCCAATACCACGGCTCGCGCCGGTGACCAGAACGATTTTACCTTCGAAGCTCATCATTTTCCTCTTTATTGTTCAAGCGCCGCCGACAGGCTGGCGGTGTCGTTCACCGCCGCAGCCGTCAGGGTGTCAACAATACGTTTAGTCAGGCCGGTCAGCACTTTGCCCGGCCCCACTTCCAGCAGCGACGTCACTCCCTGTGCTGCGATAAATTCTACGCTCTCGGTCCAACGTACCGGGCTGTACAGCTGACGCACCAGCGCGCTGCGGATCGCTTCCGGATCGTTTTCAGTGCGCACGTCGACGTTATTCACCACCGGCACCTGCGGCGCGTTGAAGGTGATGTCCTGCAGCGCCACGGCCAGTTTGTCGGCGGCCGGCTTCATCAGTGCGCAGTGCGAAGGCACGCTCACCGGCAGCGGCAGCGCACGTTTGGCGCCGGCGGCTTTGCAGGCGGCGCCTGCGCGCTCAACCGCTTCTTTGTTGCCGGCGATGACCACCTGGCCCGGCGAGTTGAAGTTGACCGGAGAAACCACCTGCCCTTGCGCAGACTCTTCACACGCCTTGGCGATTGCGTCGTTGTCCAGACCGATGATGGCGTACATCGCGCCGGTGCCTTCCGGCACCGCTTCCTGCATCAGCTTGCCGCGCAGCTCGACCAGACGGATCGCCGCCTTGAAGTCCAGCACGCCGGCACAGACCAGCGCCGAGTATTCGCCCAGGCTGTGGCCCGCCATCAGCGCAGGCGCTTTACCGCCCTGCTGCTGCCAAACGCGGAAAATCGCCACCGAGGCGGCCAGCAGAGCCGGTTGGGTCTGCCAGGTTTTGTTCAGTTCTTCCGCCGGGCCTTGCTGCACCAGTTGCCACAGGTCGTAACCCAGGGCGGAAGAGGCTTCGCCGAAGGTTTCTTCGACGATCGGGAACTGTGCGGCCAACTCGGCCAGCATGCCAACGGTCTGCGACCCCTGGCCCGGGAAAACAAAAGCAAATTGCGTCATTTTTTCTTCCTGTCCAAATCAGAAACGAACCAGCGCCGAGCCCCAGGTAAAGCCGCCGCCGAAGGCCTCCAGCAGCACCAGTTGGCCACGCTGAATTCGCCCGTCGCGCACGGCTTCGTCCAGTGCGGAAGGCACCGAGGCGGCAGAGGTGTTGCCGTGACGATCGAGCGTCACCACCACTTTGTCCATTCCCATGCCCAGTTTTTTCGCCGTTGCGCTGATGATGCGCAGGTTGGCCTGGTGCGGTACCAGCCAATCCAGCTCGCTGCGGTCCATGTTGTTGGCCTGCAACGTCTCGTCGACGATGCGCGCCAGCTCTGTAACCGCAACCTTGAAGACTTCGTTGCCCGCCATGGTGACATAGGCCGGCTTGTCTTGATTCTGACGATCCTTGTACGGTAGCGTCAGCAGGTTGCCGTAGCTGCCGTCGGCATGCAGATGGGTAGACAGAATGCCCGGCGCTTCAGAAGCCCCCAGCACCACCGCCCCTGCGCCATCGCCAAACAGAATGATGGTGCCGCGATCTTCAGGATCCAGCGTGCGCGACAAGACGTCCGCGCCGATAACCAACGCATGTTTGACCGCGCCGTTTTTCACGTACTGATCGGCCACGCTGAGCGCGTAAGTGAAGCCGGCGCAGGCCGCAGCCAGATCGAACGCCGCACAGTCTTTGATGCCCAGCATTTGCTGCACCAGACACGCCGCGCTCGGGAACGCGTGAGTGGTCGTGGTGGTCGCCACGACGATCAGCCCAATGTCTTCTTTAGCCACACCTGCCATTTCCAGCGCTTTCTCAGCGGCCTGGAAGCTCATCGTCGCAACGGTTTCATCCGCAGCGGCGATGCGACGTTCGCGGATACCGGTACGCGTGACGATCCACTCGTCAGAGGTATCCACCATTTTTTCCAAATCAGCATTGGTGCGCACTTGTACGGGCAAATAACTCCCCGTACCGAGAATCTTTGTATACATGTACGATCAGTCACTCTTAGGTAATACAGCCTCAAGGCGCGCAGCAATCCTTTCCGGGACTTGCCGCTGCACCGCCTGCACAGCCTGTTCGATTGCGACTGCAAACGCGTGAGGGTTCGCAGCGCCGTGGCTCTTGACTACGGTGCTGCGCAATCCTAACAGACATGCGCCATTATACTGGTCGGGGTTCAGGTGGCCGAACCGCTTAACCACCCGTTTTTGCAACCAACGGCCCAACAATTTCAGCCACCACGCTTGCTTGTTTCCGTCGCCGGACGATTTCAGCAGCGATAAGAACACCCTGACCACCCCTTCCATGGTTTTCAGGGTGACGTTGCCCACGAAGCCATCGCAAACCAACACGTCGGTCTTGCCGGTGAGCAGTTCGTTTCCTTCCAGGTAACCAATATAGTTGATTGCCGGAGTATTTTTTAGCACAGCGGCCGCTTCGCGGATATTATCCAGGCCTTTGGTCTCTTCTTCGCCAATATTCAGCAGCGCCACCCGCGGTTGCGCAATGCCGATCACCTCTTCCGCCATCACCGCACCCATCACGGCAAACTGCACCAGCATGGTGCTGTCGCACTCAACGTTGGCGCCCAGATCCAGCACCACGGTTTTACTGCGTTGCTGATTCGGGATCGCCGTCATCAGCGCCGGGCGTTCGATGCCTTCCAGCGGCTTGACCAACAGCTTCGCCAATCCCATCAGCGCACCGGTATTGCCGGCGCTGACGCAGCCCTGTGCATTTCCACTGCTGAGCTGCTCGAGCGCAATGCGCATCGACGTGCCGCGGCTGGCGCGTATCGCTTGTGAAGGTTTGGCGTCGCCGGCGATCACGGACTCGGCGGGCACGACTTGCAAACGCTCCAGAAGAACCGGATCGGCGTGGGCAAGCAAAGGGGAGATGACGTCGGGATTGCCGACCAGCAGGAGATGAAGCTGTAAATTAGAGGCCAGTGCCTGCAACGAAGCAGGCACTGTGACGCAGGGACCGAAGTCCCCGCCCATTGCATCTAACGCCAGGGTTAGACGAGTCAAGGTATCGCTACTTAGCCGATAACCTTGCGACCGCGGTAGAAACCGTCGGCAGTGATGTGGTGACGACGGTGAGTTTCACCGGATACTTTGTCTACAGACAGAGTAGTCGTGGTCAGAGCATCGTGAGAACGACGCATGCCACGCTTGGAACGGGTTGGTTTATTCTGTTGTACGGCCATGGACCTTACTCCTCAATTACTTACGCTTTAAACTGGCTAATACGGCAAACGGATTCGGTTTCTCCGCCTCGGGAGGCAGTTGGCCGAATACCATGTCCGCTTCGGACACTTCACAGTGTTCAGATTCATGTACCGGAACGACAGGCAGTGAAAGAATAATTTCGTCTTCAATCATTGCCAACAGATCGACTTCGCCAAACTCGTCAACTTCGATCGGTTCGTACGCTTCCGGTAATGCCTCAGCCTGCTCATCATTGACGACCGGGCTAAAACAATATGTTGTGTGAACCTGATGTTCGAACGGGACTCCACAGCGTTGGCACATCAACGTTACCGTGACGTCCGCATGCCCTGTTATCACCGCGAGGCGCTGATTGTCGATATTGAACGACAACGACACCTCGACATCACTGTCCACACTGACCACGGAGTCGGCAACACGAGTAACCTGCTCAGGCGCATAGACACCAGCATAGTCCAGGCGTTTCTGAGCGGTACGTACCGCATCAATGGTCAAGGGTAATTTTACCTTTTGCATAGGGCGCGCATATTAACTTTGTAACGACATAGAGTCAAAGAAAAAGGCCGTAAAACGGCTCCTTTCACCAATATTCGCTTCCACAGCGGCCGACAGTTTAAAATGCCGTACCCATTTACGCTACGGTTTGCGAAAAAAATTATGCAGAGATTGCTTTTAGCTTCCACCTCCCCCTATCGAAAAATGCTGCTGGAGAAGCTGCAGCTGCCCTTCGACTGCGCCGCACCCGAGGTGGATGAAACCCCACTGCCGGGCGAAACCGCCGAAGCGCTGGTGCTGCGCCTGGCGGCGGCGAAGGCTCAGGCGCTGGCCCTCGCCTATCCCGAACATCTGATCATCGGCTCCGATCAGGTCTGCGTGATCGATGGCAACATCACCGGCAAGCCCCATACCGAGGAGAACGCCCGGGCGCAGCTGCGCCAGGCCAGCGGCCAAGCCGTGACTTTCTATACCGGCCTGGCGCTGTACAACGGGCGCAGCAAGCAACTGCAGGCCCTGTGCGAGCCGTTCCACGTGCATTTTCGCGCGCTGAGCGAAGCGGAGATCGCTGCCTATATTCGTCTGGAGCAGCCGCTGAACTGCGCAGGCAGTTTCAAGAGCGAGGGATTGGGGATCGCGCTGTTCGACAGGCTGGAAGGCCGGGACCCGAACGCCCTGATCGGCCTGCCGTTGATCGCGCTGTTGGAGATGTTGCGGGCTGAAGGCATCAACCCGCTGGTCTGACGCGGATTACTTGGCCGTTTGCCGGCGCAGCATCTGCAGGCAGTGGCGCAGCTCTTCGTCCATCGGCGCTTCGATGCGCATCGTTTCGCCAGTGGACGGATGCTCGAAGCGCAGCGCCGCGGCGTGCAGGAACAGCCGCTTCAGGCCGGTACCCGCCAGTTGGCGATCGAACTCACGGTCGCCATAGCGATCGTCAAAGGCGATCGGGTGCCCGGCATGCAGAGTGTGCACGCGGATCTGGTGAGTACGCCCGGTGATCGGGCTGGCCTTCACCAGGGTGGCGAATTCGTAACGCTCTTCCACCTTGAAGCGGGTTTCCGAAGGCTTGCCTTCGCTGCTGACGCGCACGATGCGTTCGCCGCTTTGCAGAATGTTTTTCAGCAGCGGCGCCTGTACGGCCTTGCAGTGGGACTGCCACTGGCCGCGCACCAGCGCCAGATAATCCTTCTGCATGCCTTTCAGCCGCAGCTGTTCATGCAGCGAGCGCAGCGCGGAACGCTTCTTGGCCACCAACAGCACGCCGGAGGTATCGCGATCCAGACGGTGCACCAGCTCGAGGAAACGGGCTTCCGGGCGCAGCGCGCGCAGCCCTTCGATCACACCGAAGCTCAGGCCGCTGCCGCCGTGCACTGCGGTGCCGGAAGGCTTGTTGAGGATCAGCAGGTGGTCGTCTTCATAGAGGATGCAGTCCGCCAGTGCGGCTACCTTATCCAGCTTGGCCGACACCGGCGTCTCTTCACGCTCGGCCACGCGCACCGGCGGCACGCGTACCACGTCGCCGGCCGCCAATTTGTATTCGGCCTTGATGCGTCCTTTATTGACCCGCACCTCGCCTTTGCGCACGATGCGGTAAATCATGCTCTTCGGCACGCCTTTCAGGCGAGCGAGCAGAAAGTTGTCGATTCTCTGACCGGCTTCGTCGTCGGAAATCGTGATGAATTGTACTGCTGGATTGTTCGTTTTCATGGTGCGGGATTCTAAATAGAGCGCGTGAATAGCGCCACATCTTTTTCTGTGCTTAACTGTCTCTCTGACGGCGGGCGAAACCCCAGCGAACAATAAGGCAGCAAGCCGATTTGAACGTTTGCGATTTCTTCCGCAGTTAAGGAAAAGTCACCTTGCTATAACGGCATCAGCAGTGGAATAATGCAGTTACTTTCCGCGTTGATTCTCGTTAAACAGGGAAAACGGTGGAATTATAAAATTTGTCTGATCGCGCAAAAACGCAGCAATGGCGTAAGACGTAATGCGAAATCAAACAATTAGCGGGCTGCGGGTTGCAGCTTGGCCGGCAAATGGAATCAGATCTGTCGACGTAAATCAGAGGCTATTCCCCTAGTAAAAGTGCTGTCTTTCACAAAAAAAAGCAGGCTTACCGAGATAATGCGCCCCTATGCAGGCGACAACCGTGAGGTTGACGGCTTTGCGAGAAGACACGGGGCTTTCGGTTTAACTCCGGCCATGAGGTTATTTTGCCCGCAGCTTTGTCGATAATGTAAAAATAACGAGTAAGTTAAGATGAAAAGAATGTTGATTAACGCAACTCAGCAGGAAGAGTTGCGTGTTGCCCTCGTAGATGGACAGCGGCTGTATGATTTGGATATCGAAAGTCCGGGTCATGAGCAGAAAAAAGCGAATATTTACAAAGGCAAAATCACCCGCATTGAACCAAGTCTTGAAGCAGCGTTCGTGGACTACGGCGCAGAACGACATGGTTTCCTCCCCCTTAAAGAAATCGCCCGCGAATACTTCCCTAGCAATTACTCTTCCCATGGCCGCCCAAACATCAAAGATGTGCTGCGCGAAGGCCAGGAAGTCATCGTTCAGGTAGACAAAGAAGAACGTGGCAACAAAGGCGCCGCCTTGACCACCTTCATCAGTCTCGCGGGCAGCTATCTGGTGCTGATGCCGAACAACCCGCGTGCAGGCGGTATTTCTCGCCGCATCGAGGGCGACGATCGCACCGAGCTGAAAGAAGCGCTCTCCTCGTTGCAACTGCCGGACGGCATGGGCCTGATCGTTCGCACCGCGGGCGTAGGCAAATCCGCCGACGCGCTGCAGTGGGATCTCTCCTTCCGCCTCAAGCACTGGGAAGCGATTAAAAAAGCCGCCGAAGGCCGCTCTGCGCCGTTCCTGATCCACCAGGAAAGCAACGTTATCGTGCGCGCCTTCCGCGATTACCTGCGCCCGGACATCGGCGAAATCCTGATCGACAACCCGAAAATTCTCGATCTGGCCAAAGAGCACATCGCTGCGCTGGGCCGCCCGGATTTCAGCAGCAAAATCAAACTGTACAGCGGTGAAATCCCTCTGTTCAGCCACTACCAGATCGAATCGCAGATCGAATCCGCCTTCCAGCGCGAAGTGCGTCTGCCGTCCGGCGGCTCGATCGTCATCGACAGTACAGAAGCGCTGACCGCCATCGACATCAACTCCGCCCGCGCAACCCGCGGCGGCGACATCGAAGAGACGGCGTTCAACACCAACCTGGAAGCGGCGGACGAGATCGCTCGCCAGCTGCGCCTGCGTGACCTTGGCGGCCTGATCGTCATCGACTTCATCGACATGACGCCGGTTCGCCACCAGCGCGAAGTGGAAAACCGCCTGCGCGACGCCGTGCGCCAGGACCGCGCGCGCATCCAGATCGGCCGCATTTCCCGTTTCGGTCTGCTGGAAATGTCCCGTCAGCGCCTCAGCCCGTCGCTGGGCGAGTCCAGCCACCACGTGTGCCCTCGCTGTAACGGCACCGGCACCATCCGCGACAACGAATCGCTGGCGCTGTCCATCCTGCGCCTGATCGAAGAAGAAGCGCTGAAGGAAAACACCAAAGAAGTTCACGCTATCGTGCCGGTTCAGGTCGCTTCGTACCTGCTGAACGAAAAGCGCGAATCCGTCAGCGCGATCGAAAAACGCCAGGGCGGCGTGAAAGCCGTCATCGTGCCGAACGATCAGATGCAAACCCCGCACTACTCGGTGCTGCGCGTGCGCAAGGGAGAGGAAACCTCTACCCTCAGCTACCTGCTGCCGAAGCTGCATGAAGAAGACATGGAGCGCCCGCTGGAAGATGCGCCGATGGAGCGCAAACGTCCAGAGCAACCGGCCCTGGCTTCCTTCTCACTGTCCGCCGATGCGCCGCCGCCGGCTGAAGAACCCGTCGCCGTGGCCAAGCCTGCCGCTACCGCCGCCAAGGCTCAAGCCGCAGCGCCGGTCGCCGCCAAGCCGGGCTTCCTGGGCCGCCTGTTCGGGGGGCTGAAGAACCTGTTCGCCGGTGAAGAACAACCTGCCGTCGAAGAAGCCAAACCGGCCGAAACGCCGAAGGCGGAAGGCAACGGTGAAAACCGTCGTCAGGATCGTCGCGGTCAGCGCCGTCAAGGCACCGGCCGTAAAGAGCGCGGTGAGCGTGGCGATCGTCCGGAACGCGGCGAGCGTAAAGAGCGCGGTGAAGGCCGTGACAATCGCGAGCGCGACAACCGTGAACCGCGTGAGAACCGCGAAGGCCGTGAATCGCGTGAATCCCGCGATGAGCAGCGCCGCAACCGCCGCAACCAGCAGCAGAACGCACCGGTAGCGGAGGAAACCGCCTCGGAAGAAAGCGCTAAAGCGCCGCGCGAAGATCAGCAGCAGCGTCGTGAGCAACGTGCTGAACGCCAGCGTCGTCGTCAGGAAGAGAAGCGCCAGGCTCAGCAGGAAGTGAAAGCGCTGGAAAGCGTTGAAGCGGTCGAGAGCACCGACGAAGAGCAGGAAGAACGCCAGCAGCAGAATATGCAGCGCCGTCAGCGCCGCCCTCTGTCGCAGAAAGTGCGTATCCTGTCTGCGGAAGAAGAACTGCAGCGTGCAGCGGAAGAGCTGTTGGCGCCGAAAGCGCCGGTCGCGAAAGCCGCCGACGCGCAGTCGACCGCCGACGACAGCGTCAAGCTGCTGCCGGAAACCGTTGTCGCTCAGCCGGAAGACGATGCCCAGGGCGAAAACCGCGGCAATGGCGAAGGCATGCCGCGTCGCTCCCGTCGTTCACCGCGTCACCTGCGCGTCAGCGGCCAGCGCCGCCGCCGTTACCGTGATGAGCGTTACCCGCTGCAATCCCCAATGCCACTGGCGGGCGCGTTCGCTTCGCCGGAAATGGCGTCGGGCAAAGTCTGGGTAAGCTACCCGGTTGCTCAGGTTGAAGAAGCCGAAGTGCAGGCCGAAGTCGTAGAAGTAGAACAGGCAGCGGCACCGGTTGTCGCCGCAGCGGTTGAACAGCACAACGTTGCCGTGGAAGAAACTCAGGCTGCGGCCAGCGTCAACGAGTCGGCACCAGAAGCCGCCGTTGAAACTGCTGCCGTTACCGTATCGGAAGAAGCTGCAGCCGTAGCGCCTGTCGTTGCTACCCCGGCCGAGGAAACCCCGGCGCCGGTGGAAGCCGCTCCGGCACCTGCCGCAGTTGAAGAACCGAAAGCGGAAGAGACTGCCCCGGCAGTGGAAGCTGAGCCGGTAGCTGAAATCGTTGCGGCAGAGCCTGTGGTTGAAGCCAAGCTGGTGGAAGAAGAGCCTGTGGTCGAAACTGCACCGGTAGAAGCCACGCCAGTGGTAGAAGCCGCACCTGCGACAGCCGCCGTGGAAGCCGCTCCGGTGGAAAAAGCCCCGGAGCCAACTGCCGCCGAGCCTGCACCTGCGGTTGTTCAACAGCCCGCTCCGGTGAAAGCCGTACAGGACGTGCTGTACAAACACATCGCCACTGCGCCGATGACCAAAGCGCCTGCGCCGGCCTACGAGCCGGAAGAACGCAAGCACAGCGACTGGCAGCGCCCTTCCTTCAATTTTGAAGGCAAAGGTTCAGCCGGCGGTCACTCGGCAGCGAGCCAGGCTACCGCGCCGGCCACCAAGCCGCAGCCGGTTAACGAATAAGTTAATCTGCAACCCTAAAAAAAAACCCGCCATCGGCGGGTTTTTTCTTGCCTGTAAAATGCTCAGGCGATCTTCTTCAGTTTCTTGATGTCCAAAACATCCAACTTGCCGTCAAGCCGGCTGACGAACTGCTGAAAATGCGCCGTCTCATTATGCTTATCCAGCGCTTCGCTGCTGGCCCAACGCTCAAAGAACACGAAAACGCCCGGCTTTTCCAGATCGCGATGCAAGTCATATTGCAGGTTGCCCAACTCCTGGCGGCTCGGCTCGATAATGTCGTGCACCGCTTCGCTGACGACGGCTTCAAATCCCGCTTTCGCTTGCAGGGTGGCGATAACGCGTACTTCCATTGCTTTCTCCCTTTCCACTTGATGACAGTCGACGGTATTGGCGTCGGCATCGTTGAAATCCCTGTTACTATGCGCCCGCTGCCCTACTGATTTCAACTTGTCGCCAACAAACAGATGCATCTCAGGCACTTTCCGCTTATCCTTACACCCCGGCGTGAATAAACCCATTATTCGCTTTTCATTAGACGTATTTGACCGCCGGAGCCTAGCTAGATGACCGCACAACCTCAAGTTCTGAAAATCCGCCGCCCAGACGACTGGCATATTCACCTGCGTGACGATGAGATGCTGAAAACCGTGGTGCCCTATACCAGCCAGGTATTTGGCCGGGCGATCGTGATGCCGAACCTGGTTCCGCCCGTAACGACCGTGGCCGCCGCGCGCGCCTACCGCGATCGCATTCTGGCGGCGGTCCCGCAGGGCCACAACTTCACTCCACTGATGACCTGCTACCTGACCAACTCCCTGGCGGCCAGTGAACTGATCAACGGCTTCGAGCAAGGGGTGTTTACCGCCGCCAAGCTGTATCCAGCCAACGCCACCACCAACTCCAGCCACGGCGTCAGCGACGTGACCGGCATTTACCCGCTGTTCGAACAGATGCAAAAAATCGGCATGCCTTTGCTGATCCACGGCGAAGTGACCGATCCTGCCGTCGATATCTTCGACCGCGAGGCGCGCTTTATCGAACAGGTCATGGAGCCTATCCGCCGCCAGTTCCCGGAGCTTAAGATCGTCTTCGAGCACATCACCACCAAAGAAGCGGCGCAATATGTGCAGGCAGGCAATCGTTTCCTCGGCGCCACCATCACGCCACAGCATCTGATGTTCAACCGCAACCACATGCTGGTGGGCGGCATTCGCCCACACCTGTTCTGCCTGCCGATCCTCAAGCGCAATGTCCACCAGGAAGCACTGCGTCAGGCGGTCGCCAGCGGCTCGGACCGTTTCTTCCTCGGTACCGACTCTGCCCCGCATCTCAAGCACCGCAAAGAGTCCAGCTGTGGCTGCGCCGGCTGCTTCAACGCGCCGAATGCCATCCTGGCTTACGCTGCCGTGTTCGAACAGCTCGGCGCGTTGGAGCACTTTGAAGCCTTCTGCTCGCTCAACGGTCCGCGCTTCTACGGCCTTCCGCTCAACGAAGACTTCATCGAGTTGCAGCGCGTGCCGACCACCCAACCGGAAGAGATCGCCCTGGGCAATGAATCCGTGATCCCCTTCCTCGCCGGTGAAACCCTGAACTGGTCGCTGAAAGACTGATATTTTTGTTTCGCCCTCTTGCCCCCGCGCCCGGTTAACTGTATAAATAAACAGTAAATCGCTTCGGGGGCAATTATGCGTGTTGAAGTCACTATAGATAAAACCCGGCCGCTGCCGGCGGGCGCCATTGAGGCGCTGACCGGCGAACTGGGCAAGCGGGTCAATCGCCAGTTTCCAGACGCCGTCGTGCAAGTACGTTATGCCGGCGCCAACGGCCTCTCCGTGCTGGGGGGCGCCAAAACCGACCGGGATCTGATCGAGGAAATCCTTCAGGAAACCTGGGAAAGCGCTGACGAGTGGTTCAGCGCAGAATAACACTGCAATGCTGTTTTTGCCGGGGGTCGCTCTCCGGCTTTTTTGTTTCTGGCGCCCTGCCCATTCATCGCTTACCCTTACTCTGGAACAAAATGCGCCTCAGCGCTGTACTTAACGCAAAGGAGTAAGCATGGCCCCGGACAAGGTGAAATCCGAAGACGCAATGACGTTTGGCGAACTGCTGGCGCTGATAGCCGATCAGAAAAGGCGCTTGAACGTATTGGAAGTGGCTTTCTCTTATCTGGCCTTCAGCCTGGATGATAAAGCCAATCAAAGGCTGATCCACAGCCTGAAGCTGGAATCGCACAGCCAGAATCGCGACGCCGAAACGCAAAAGCATTTCGCCCATTTGGCCGAAGAGCTGGAAAAATGTCTGCATGGCACATCGCCACCTGCCGACGCGGAATAACGCGCTGCGCGTTACTCATCCACCGCTGCACATACAAATTTGTAGAATAATTGTTCAAATAAATATTTATTTTGCAAATTTCGGTGACAACCCCCTCCACCGATGAAAGCGGATGCGTATACTGTAATTGCTCTCATGATGATGAGCCGCATTGATCCTCGTTAGTCACTCACGGTAGTTACTACTCAATAAGGGGTCTTTATGGACAGAAATGATGAAGTAATTCAGACGCACCCGCTTGTCGGTTGGGATATCAGTACTGTCGACGTTTACGACGCCATGATGATACGCCTTCATTACCTGTCTTCACTAGACCAAACGCCTGAAGAAGCCCAAGTAGACAGAACGCTTTGGCTGACCACAGATGTCGCCCGTCAATTAATCAATATCTTAGAGGCCGGCATCGCCAAGATTGAAGCTACGGATTACCAGGATCTTGATCGCAGAAAACATTGATTCATCGTCCCCTAACCCCTAAGGCGCCGTGGCCCATTCCCGGCGCCTTTTTCTTTGCCTTTCGCCGTTCAATCAGTGCATTGCGCTCGGCAACCTTTTATCATGGGGCGATAAGAAATCGCTATCAGAGAGGGTGGGCACGTGGAATATGATTTGATTGTGGTGGGCAGCGGTTCAGTCGGCGCGGCGGCAGGGTATTACGCTACCCGAGCCGGCTTGAAAGTGCTGATGATCGACAGCGCCATTCCCCCGCACCGCAATGGCAGCCATCACGGCGACACCCGCATCATCCGTCATGCTTACGGCGAAGGTGAAAAGTACGTGCCGCTGGTGCTGCGCGCGCAGGCGTTGTGGAATGCGCTGATTCAGCAATCCGGCGAGGAACTGTTCCAGTCGTGCGGCGTGCTCAATTTGGGGCCGCTGCACTCCGAATTCATTCGTAATGCTCAGCAGAGCGCGCAGAAATTCCGCCTGAACGCGCAAACCCTTAGCGCCGAACAGATCGCTCAACGCTGGCCGGAATTCCGTGCGCCGGATGGTTACGTCGGCGTTTTCGAGCCGGACGCCGGCTTCCTGCGCGCCGAGCTGGCGGTTGCCAGCCTGATCAAGCTGGCGAAAGAGGCCGGCTGCAGCCAGCTGTTCAATTGCCCGGTCAGCGCGGTGGAACCTATCGATGGCGGCGTTGCAGTCGTCACCGGCGAAGGGCGTTTCACGGCGCGAAAAGCCGTGGTCACCGCAGGCACCTGGGTGAAAGCGCTGTTGCCGCAGTTGCCGATCGCGCCATTGCGCAAGGTATTCTCCTGGCATCAGGCGGACGGCCGCTACAGTGTGAACAACCGCTTCCCGGCCTTTACCGTCGAAGCGCAGGACGGCACGCACTATTACGGCTTCCCGGCGGACAACGACGGCCTGAAAGTGGGCAAACACGATGGCGGCCAGCCGATGGATGCCCCCGAGCAGCGCAAGCCCTTCGGCAGCTACGCCAGCGACGGCACCGAAGTCTTCACCTTCCTGCGGCAGTTTTTGCCAGGTGTAGGCGTATGTTTACACGGCGAAGCCTGCAGTTATGACATGAGCCCAGACGAAGACTTTATTATCGATACCCTGCCGGAGTGCGATCGCCTGATGGTCATCAGCGGATTGAGCGGCCACGGCTTCAAGTTCGCCAGCGCGCTGGGTGAGATTGCCGCGCTGTTTGCGCAGGACAAAGCGCCGCCGGTCGATGTCGCCAGCTTTGGTCTGAAACGATTTAGCTAAGCGAAGGATTTCGCTGTCCAGGTTGCCACCGCGCCCTGGACAGCGAAATTTGGCGGTTACAATTCATTAACATGCTAACTCTTTTAAATACCAAGTAAAAATTCTGATAACGGAAATTTCTTGTATTCAGCATTTGAATTTCCGAATTGAACACTTGCAGTGTAAGTCCTATTTTACAGAAGATATGCTCCATCGGCTTTCAACAAGGACGTCACCATGAAACTACTTGTCGTGGACGAATGCTGCTTCACCCGGGTCGGTATAGCCAGCTACTTTGCTGATAGTGGGATTACGACGATCAAGTGCTGCCACAGCATTGAGTACGCTACGCCACTGTTGGCCAGCTTTCAGCCGAGCCACATTCTGGTGAACCTCAGCAACCAGTGCCGCTATAACGAAGCGGACGCACAGCTGCTGGCGTTTATGGAAGCCAGCCAGTCTGCTTTGCTGTTTATCTATCTCGACACGCCTTACCCCTACAGCGAAGCGCCAATGCGCATCGCCGATAACGCGTTTCTGTTCAATAAAAGCATTCTGCCGCTCACCTTGCGCACGCTGCGCGAAAATCCGCTGGCGCTGGCCGATGACGGCGAAGAGCGTTCCCTGTTCAGCCCGCAGGAACTGACGGTGATGAAATATTGGATGGCGGAAATGCCCAACTACCGCATCGCGAAAAAGCTGCAGATCAGCTCGCATACGGTGTACGTGCACAAGCGTCACATCACGGAGAAGATCAACGCGCGCAACCGGCTTGAGTTCTACTCGCTGTATAACGTGCTGCGTTATTTCTACCCGCCAAGCGCACCAACGAATTCGACGCCGCTGGCGCTGCTGGCGGTGTAATATCAAGCCTGCAATAACGCAGGCTTTTTTATCGCCACTCTTCCAGCGCTCACGCGCGGCGCGCTATAAAAGACGCCAAGAAAAGGACTATAATCAAAGGTCTCTTTCTTCAGGCGGCTGAAATGTTAAACCGAATACTGGCGGCTATCGTCAACAACGTGCGTGAGCACCTGGTGCTGTACCTTTGCCTGTGGCTGATACTGCTGGCGCTGGATGTTTATTTTTTCTTCGTGATGTAACCCATGCCGTCGTCATTTCCCCGCTTGAGCTTCAGCCGCTTCGGCGATCCCGCCCAGGTGCTGGCGCTGCAGCAGGTGAACAGGCCGACGCTGCGCCCCGGCCAGCGGCTGCTGCAGATGCGCTATGCCCCGATCAACCCTTCTGACCTGATCCCGATTCACGGCCAATACGCGCACCGCATCGCCCTGCCGCAGGTGCCGGGCTATGAAGGCGTAGGCGTCATCGTCGATCCGCAAAGCGGGCGCTCGACCGGCCGACGCGCGCTGGCGGTAGCGGGTGACGGCAGCTGGCAAACCTTCGTCACGCTGCCTGAGGATCGGATGGTCTGGGTGCCGGACGACATCGACGACGCCGGCGCGGCGCAAATATATATCAACCCGCTCACCTGCTGGGTGCTGCTGACGCAATGGCTGCCGCTCAACGCCGGTGACGTGCTGCTACTCAACGGCGGCGGCTCCGCCGTTAGCCTGCTGTTGGCGCAGATGACGGCACTGCGCGGCATTCGTCTGGCGGTGGTGGTGCGCAACGTCGCTCATCGCCCGGCGCTGCTGGCCGCCGGCGCCTGGCGCGTTATTGAGGCGCCGCAGCTGGCGCAAATGACCCACTTTGGCGCCCGCGCCGCTATCGACTGCATCGGCGGAGAAGACGGATTGCAGTTGGCGCGGGCGGTTCGCGCCGGCGGCGACTTTGTCGCGCTGGGCCTGCTGGGTGGGCGCCAGGTGAACTGGCGGCGCGTGGTGGACGAATTGAAGCTGCGCGCTTCGCTGTTCCACTTGCGCAAATGGAATGCGCAGGCGGCGCCGGCGCAGTGGCAAATGGCGTTTTATCAACTATTCCAGCTGCTGCGGCGCGGCCAGCTGGCGCTGCGCCAACCCGCCGCGATTTACCCTTTGCAACAGTACGCAGCTGCTCTGCAACACGCTGCGCAGCCCGGTGTGAACGGCAAAATCTTTCTTAAGCCGACGGCATCGGAGATGGTTGCGGTGGATTAACCATTATTCAACGGAGTTCCCAATAAATAAAATGCAATGGAGGAAAAGGCGCCTTTTCCATTAATACAAACTTATTAGTGGTGAGATGCCCTTTTATTAACACATCGGACATTCTGTATTTATCTGAATTGTCTTAATGCCATCTTTACCAAACCAAATATAACCAAGGCATAGAGAACCACAGTGAATATCAGCGTGCTGAATGTCAGTGGATCTGCGTCCATTTCATAGAAACCTGTTTGATACCTGCCAAAGAGTTGTTTAGAGGTATCGATGATGAGTGACGTTAAGCCATACAGTGGCATCCCATAGCGAGAAAAACAGAAAGCAGTAATGAAACATGCAATATACAGTACTATATTCTTAACGAGCGATGCATTTTTCAAACTTGCTCTCCCCTTGCACATCAACAAAACCATAGGTCATCAACGTACTGCGTGACCCAGGAACTCTAATAAGCTTCATTCCAAGGATGAAGCGACGAACCTTGTAAAACTCCAGACGACTCACAAACGTAATGCACCCTTCACTATAACCGCGGCCATCGGGTCTGAGCGGATGCAATCTAAAACTACCACGTGCGATCTTATTTACAAACATGCTGTCACTCATTGTTTGAGCACTGAACAGAGCTAACCAGTCGCTATGATCGTTTCCTGTGTACTGGTCAAGCACCCACGAACGAACTTGATTGGCTAGACTACCTCTCGGCCTGTCAACCACCCAATAACGACCAACAGGTATTGCACTGTTCTCAATGTAGGTGCAGTTAGGATCATTTGTGTACGGCTGCCTACCAGAAAAAACGGGGAAAGTACCTAGCCCATAGACGTGGAGCTTCGCTTCTCCTCCGTTTTTTGAAAGATCGTTGTAACTCATCCTCATTATCAACATGCACATATCCTTATGCTTGGTACATTTATGTACTCTACCGCTTTTCTTGGTATGTATAACAGTTATCACTGTTCTCGTAAAAGTATTTCACTAGCTATATCATCCGTAATTCCTGTCATTAATCACTACCGCATTATATATATTGAAAATGATATGGATAAAGATAAATTTTACGAACCCTTGGATGCCGCTAATTTACCGAAGTGATATTCCTGTTGTTACCCATATAGTCTTTAGGCGGAAAATAGAAAATCTTTCTGAACTTTGGGTGCTCACAAAATGAAGTGGTTGATTGAATGGCTGGGTAACTCGTTCGCTTACCTAATCCCTATCGTACTCATTATTGTCGGCGGGGTTATTTTCGTTTCAGTGTTCCCAAACTCTGGTTTTTACCTCACCCTCATCTGGGCCATTGTCGTTTGTGTCGTCTATGTAAAGTGGTCTAAGTGGTTGTAGTTTTTACTGATTAGCCAATGCTCCCAGTCTGCACTAACAGTATAAGCGTTAAGCCACCGTTGGGTGGCTTATTCAAAACTCATTAACAACGCACGGCTCAACGTGGCTACAAGAACGCTCCTCACTCCGGCGCAGCCGGAGGCTGGCGCGGCGGGCGGCCGTCTCCCAGAATAACCGCCAGCCGATAGCCGCCCTCGGTGGTTTCCAGCGCGATGCGCGCCACAATTGTCAGCGGCACCGACAGCAACATGCCCACCGGGCCGAGCAACCAGCCCCAAAAGATCAATGACAGGAACACCACCAGCGTCGACAACCCCAGCCCGCGCCCCATCACCCGCGGCTCGAGGATATTGCCGATCACCATGTTGACTGCGATAAAGCCGCCCGCCACCACCAGCGCATCACCCAATCCGTTGAACAGCAGCGCCTGAATCAGCGGCGGAATGGCGGCCAATACCGAGCCGATATTGGGAATATAGTTGAGCAGAAACGCCAGCAGCCCCCAGATAAAGGCGAAGCGCACGCCGACCGCCGCCAGGAAGATCCAGACGATCACCCCTGTGGCCAGGCTGATGATGGTTTTAATCACCAGATAACGCGTCACGCCGTCCAGCGCACGCCGCATCGCCGCGAGGCCTTCGTTCGGCTTATCCAACGCCTGTTGCAGCTTATAAGGCAGCAGTTGCACTTCGAACAACATAAACACCACGGTCATCAGCAGCAGGAAGACGTTGGTCATGGCGCCAGACAGGTGCCCCAGCATGCGGGTAACCAGATTCATCGCCGCGCTGGGATCGACATACTGCAGCATCGCTTCGCTGGAGAGGCTGATATTGAAGCGATCGGCGTAATGCTGCAGCTCGCGCAGTTTCTCGATCATCATGCCGCGGTACTGCGGCAACGAACGGGCGAACTCATTGAGCGAAGCGCCCAGCATGCCGATAAACAGCATCACGACCACAATCACCGCCGTCACCAGCAGCGTCACCCCAAGGATGCGCGGCACCCGGCGGCGTTCCAGCATCGCCACCAGCGGGTTCAGCACCATGGCGAGGAACACCGCCAATAAAAACGGCACCACAATGTCGGCGGCGGCTTTCACCCCAGCCAGAATGATCACCAACATCGCCAGCAGGACGGCCAAACGCAGGCTGTTGTCGGTTACACGGGTTCGGCCCATCACGTTTCCTTGTTATTTCACTGGGTTAACCGGCCACAAAGAGCCGACGCTTGGCGCTAATGGTAGCAAAGTCCGCCGTTATGCCGCAGAGGGTTACGCGTAACCGTTCGAAAAAATTAATCTTTCCGCCCTGCTCTTCGCCGCGAGAAATAGGCATAAACTTTGCCAACAAATAATCCCATCGAGCAATTTATGGACGATTTACGTAAAATGACAAAAGCTGACATTAATAGATAATAAGCCTAATTTTCAACAACTAGCATAATCGTTACGTGAAAGAAATAATATCATCTTCAACGATTTATCTGATGAACCCCGAACATCTCAAACAAATTCACTGACTAATATTTCTAAGAAGTAACATAGTTAAATTTATTATTGATTTTATGTTTCCTAAAGTTTAATTATTGCAGCCAGCCAATCGGTAATCGAAGGAAACAGGATGCTCTGGAAAAATACCGCCGATCGTTTCGGCCATGTGTCAGTGTTGATCCACTGGCTGGTGGCGCTGACGGTGTACGGCATGTTCGCGCTCGGCCTGTGGATGGTCACGCTGGGCTATTACGACGTCTGGTATCATCAGGCGCCGGAGATCCACAAAAGCATCGGCGCGCTGCTGTTCAGCGTGATGGTGATCCGCGTGATCTGGCGTTTTGTCTCGCCGCCGCCCAAGCCTCTGGCCAGTTATGGTCGCCTCACTCGCGTCAGCGCCATTCTCGCGCATCTGGCGCTATATGCCGTGCTGTTCGGCATTCTTATCAGCGGCTATCTGATCTCGACCGCCGACGGCCAACCGATCAGCGTATTCGGCTGGTTCGACGTGCCAGCCACCGTAACCGGCATGGCGGAACAGGCCGATACCGCCGGTGCCATACATCTTTACCTGGCCTGGGCCGTGGTAGTGCTCTCGGTACTGCACGGGCTGGCCGCGCTTAAACATCACTTTATCGATCGTGATGTCACTTTGAAACGGATGCTGGGTAGCAGCGCCGATTAACCTTTGGATTTATGGAGATTGCTATGTTGAAAAAGACCGTATTGGGCCTGACCGCAGGCGCCCTGCTGCTGAGCGCCGGTTCCGCACTGGCGGCGGACTACAAGATCGACAAACAGGGCCAGCACGCCTTTATCGAGTTCCGCATCCAGCACCTGGGTTATAGCTGGCTGTACGGCAGCTTTAAAGACTTCGACGGCGGCTTCACCTTCGACGAAAAAGATCCGTCCAAGGACAAGGTCAACGTGACCATCAATACCGCCAGCGTCGACACCAACCACGCCGAGCGCGACAAGCACCTGCGCAGCGCCGAGTTCCTGAATGTGGAGAAGAACAAACAGGCCAAGTTTGAATCCACCGAAGTGAAGAAAAGCGGCGACGGTTATGCAGTGGTCGGCAACCTGACGCTGAACGGCGTGACCAAACCGGTTACGCTGGACGCCAAACTGATTGGCCAGGGCAACGATCCGTGGGGCGGCTACCGCGCCGGCTTTGAGGCCAACGGCAAGATCAAGCTGAAAGATTTCGGCATCACCACCGATCTGGGTCCGGCGTCGCAAGACGTTGAGCTGATCATCTCCGTAGAAGGCGTGCGCGAGAAATAAAAAAAAGCCCGGCTTGGCGGCCGGGCTTCTCATTTCCTCAGGCTCAGCGGGCTGGGCCTTCTTCTTCCGGTGCCGGAATGTGCATCGTAGTCTGCAACAAGCCTTTCGACTTATTGAAGATCTTGACGCCGTTTTCACGGCCGGCACGGCGCGCGCGCTGCTCTTCACGCGGCAGCTTCAGCTCTTCGCGGCAAATCTCGCTGCAGCACCCTTCAAACTTGGCGGCGCAACTCGGGCACTGAATGAACAGCAGATGGCAGCCGTCGTTCTTGCAGTTGGTGTGGGTGTCGCACGGCGCACCGCACTGGTGGCAGTTGGCGATCACATCGTCGGAGATGCGCTCGCCCATGCGCTCATCGAATACGAAGTTTTTGCCGATAAACTTCAGCGGTAGCCCCTGTTCTTTCGCTCTGCGGCTGTACTCGATGATCCCGCCTTCCACGTGGTAGATGTTTTTAAAGCCGTTGTGCAGCATATAGGCGCTGGCTTTTTCACAGCGAATGCCGCCGGTGCAGTACATGACGATGTTTTTGTCTTTGCTGTCCTGCAGCATCTCCACCGCCATCGGCAGCTGATCGCGGAAGGTATCCGACGGCACCTCGATGGCGTTTTCGAAGTGACCGACTTCGTACTCATAGTGGTTGCGCATATCGACGAATACCGTATTCGGATCGTCGATCATCTGATTGACGCGATCGGCCTGCAGATACTCGCCGACGTTACTTGGGTCAAAGCTCTCGTCATCGATGCCGTCGGCCACGATGCGCTCGCGCACCTTGAGGCGCAGCACCCAGAAGGATTTGCCGTCGTCTTCGAGCGCAATATTCAGGCGTACCTGATCCAGCGCCGGGTGCGAGGCGAACAGCGCGGCTTTGAACGCGTCGAAATTATGCTGCGGCACGCTGATCTGCGCGTTGATGCCCTCTTTCGCCACGTAAACACGGCCGAACACCTTCAGTTTTTCGAACTGAACGTACAGGCTGTCGCGAAACGCCTTGGGATCGTCAATGGAGAAGTATTTGTAAAAAGAAACTGTGGTGCGCGGCTCGGTTTCCGCCAGCATGCGCGCCTTCAGTTCCTCATTAGAAATTCGGTTATGTAACACTGGCATGGTGTACTTTCCTGTCTTTCGGGAGGTGACTGATTTACCGCACGCGGCCTGCCGGCCCACGCGCGGCGCATATCATACCCGAAAAACCGCCGCCGCGCAGCCCTGGCGCAAACGCCCCGTTCAGCCTCCGCCGCCTTCGGTAAACGCGGAAGCCACTATGCCGAGCGCCATCATCACGCCGGCGAGCGCCAATATCGCGTTCATCTGCAAATGCGCGCCGACGCTGCCGACCGCTGCGCCCAAAACCAGCAGCCCCGCACTGATCCATGGTGCCAAAATATTTACCCTCTGAATAATTACCAGCAATAATATCGCCATTATCTTTGGCAGGAAAGATTGTGGAAAAATTCGGCATTCGATGCATATTTAACGCCCAAAGAGGGATTTTAATGCGTTGTGTTTTCCCGGATCGCCAGAAAAATGCCACAATAGTCGCAAACAAACGGCAGAAACGAACCTTGCCGCCGAGCTCACCCGGCTGCCAGACCATGCGATGACTCTGTCATTACACTTAAACAACCGTATTCAAACAGAGAACCCATGACTCAAGTTCCTACTTTCAATCGTTCCTTATTGCACCCGCGCTACTGGTTGACCTGGGTCGGCATCGGCTTGCTGTATCTGCTGGTGTTGCTGCCTTACCCCGTCATCTACTGGCTCGGCACCTCGATTGGGCGATTTTCCATGCGCTTTCTCAAGCGACGTGTCGCTATAGCCCAACGCAACCTCGAGCTCTGTTTTCCCGACATGCCGCAGGCCGAACGCGATGCGCTGGTAGTAAAGAATTTCGAATCGGTCGGCATGGGGCTATTTGAAACCGGCATGGCGTGGTTCTGGCCCAACTGGCGCATCGAGCGCTGGTTCAAGGTCAGCGGCCTGGAGCACATCCAAAAAGCGCGCGACAACCGGCAGGGCGTGTTGTTGATTGGCCTGCACTTTTTGACGCTGGAGCTGGGTGCGCGCATCTTCGGCATTCATAACCCGGGCATCGGCGTTTACCGCCCGCACGACAACAAGCTGATGGACTGGCTGCAAACCTGGGGCCGCATGCGTTCCAACAAATCGATGCTGGACCGCAAAGACATCAAAGGCATGATCCGCGCCCTGAAACAGGGCGATATCATCTGGTATGCCCCGGATCACGACTACGGCCCGCGCAGCAGCGTTTTCGCGCCGCTGTTCGCGGTGGACAAAGCCGCCACCACCACCGGCAGCTACGTGCTGGTGCGGATGGGCAAACCGGCGATCATTCCGTTCACCCCGCGCCGCCTGCCAGACGGCAAAGGCTATGAGCTGATCATGCAGCCGGCGGTGGAAAACTTCCCGCTGGATAACGAACTCGACGCCGCCGCCTTTATGAACAAAGTGGTGGAGAAAGAGATCCTGATGGCGCCGGACCAATACATGTGGCTGCATCGCCGCTTCAAGACCCGCCCGGAAGGCGAGCCTTCGTTGTACTGATCAAACCAACCCGCCGCCGGCGGGTTTTTTTATTGCGCGCCCCTTGAGAATCGACGGCGAGGGTGGGATGGTAAAGCCTTTACCGCCCCCCCCGGAGCCGCTATGTACATTGTCAGCCTGACCTACCATCGCCCCATTGCCGACGTCGACAGCCACCTTGACGGGCACATCGCCTGGCTTAAGAAATATTTTCAGGACGGCACCTTCATCGCCTCCGGCCGCAAGAATCCCCGCACCGGCGGCGTGATCCTGGCCAAAGGCATTGAGCGTGCGCGGCTGGACGCCATCCTGGCCGAAGATCCGTTCAACGCCGTGGCCCACTACGAGGTCACCGACTTTAGCGCCACCACCACCGCCACCGGTTTCGAGGCGCTGGCCGGCTTATAAAACGCTGTAAATTCCGCGCGCTAAGCGCGGAATAAGGTTTAAACGCCATTTTTAAAACTTTATTTCATTTTTCTCCCTATTTCCGTCCCCTGGTTTGCCGTTGCCACGCAGGCGGCGCATACTTATCAGGCTAACCTTCACGTTTTGCCCCTTCATCTTGCCGCCGGCAAAACGCGTCACCTTTCGGCAGTGGACATTTATGGCTTCGGCAGCAGAACCCGTTAACTGGAAACGCAACCTTTTCGTCGCCTGGGTAGGGTGTTTTCTCACCGGCGCCGCCTTCAGCCTGGTGATGCCGTTTCTGCCGCTGTACGTAGAGACGCTGGGCGTAACCGGCCATCAGGCGCTCAACATGTGGTCCGGTTTGCTGTTCAGCATCACCTTTCTGTTTTCCGCTATCGCCGCGCCGTTCTGGGGTGCCCTGGCCGACCGACGCGGCCGTAAACTGATGCTGCTGCGCTCCGCCCTGGGCATGGCGATCGTCATGGTGCTGATGGGCATGGCGCAAACGGTCTGGCAGTTTCTCGCGCTGCGAGCGGTGCTGGGGCTGCTCGGCGGGTTCATACCCAACGCCAACGCGCTGATCGCCACTCAGGTGCCGCGCAACCGCAGCGGCTGGGCGCTCGGCACCCTGTCTACCGGCGGCGTCGGCGGCGCGCTGATCGGCCCATTGATCGGCGGCCTGCTGGCCGATCTGTACGGCCTGCGCCCGGTGTTTTATATCACCGCCGCAGTGCTGTTTGTCTGCTTCGTGCTGACGCTGCTGTATGTCAAAGAGCAATTCACCCCGGTGCAAAAGCGCGACATGTTGCACGCACGGCAGGTGCTCGCCTCGCTGAAGAACCCGAAGCTGGTGCTCAGCCTGTTCGTGACTACCATGATTATCCAGATCGCCACCGGCTCGATTGCGCCGATCCTGACGCTGTATGTGCGCGATCTGACCGGCGCCACCCATAATCTGGCGTTTATCAGCGGGCTGATCGCCTCGGTGCCCGGCGTCGCGGCATTGATGAGCGCCCCAAGGCTGGGCAAGCTGGGCGATCGCATCGGCCCGGAGCGCATTTTGATATGTATGCTGATCGTCTCGGTGCTGCTGCTGATCCCGATGGCGTTCGTGCAAACCCCGTGGCAGCTCGGGGTGCTGCGTTTTCTGCTGGGGGCGGCTGACGGCGCGCTGCTGCCGGCGGTACAGACGCTGTTGATTTACAACTGCACCAATCAGGTGGCCGGCCGAATTTTCAGCTATAACCAATCGTTCCGCGACGTCGGCAACGTCAGCGGCCCGCTGCTTGGCGCCGCGGTCTCCGCCGGCTACGGTTTTCGCGCGGTCTTCGCCGTCACCGCTTTGGTGGTGCTATTCAACGCCGGTTATTCCTGGTGGTGTTTGCGGCGGCGGCCGGGCTACATGCGGGAAGACACGCTGCAGGAAGAACAATAGCTGCATTTATCGCCAATTTCCGCGATTGGCCGGATCAACGCCGTGTTTCCCCTACTTTTAATAATGCTTCCTTCGGGCCTGCGAATTTTCGCGCCAGTCGGAACATTCCTTATCCAACATATTGTTTATCAACAATTAATTAACCTTCAGCGCATAAAACCCGCTGTCAATCATATTCCTGTCATAACCAACAGAAAAACCAGAAAAGGAGATGCTTGTCGACTTTTCGTCTAAAAAATGGGATACAGGTACTAGACAAAACCAACGACCAGTTATCAAATGGTTAAATAATATCACGCCAGATGTGAACCATCGGCCAAGTGAAAAAAGGTCAGCACGCTTTCCACGGTTTATCAGCGTTGCAGCCGCGGTTTTGTCGGGTAATCCGCATTGGGCGGATCGCCTTCATTAAATACACATACAACCACAGTACGGGCTGCAGCCATGCAGCGCCTTTTTATTGGGAAATCGTTATGCAATCCTCTGTCAATAAGTCAGAAAGCCGGACCTTCTTCGGCCATCCCTATCCGCTGGGTTCTCTGTTCTTCACCGAAATGTGGGAGCGTTTCTCGTTCTACGGCATCCGCCCGCTGCTGATCCTGTTTATGGCCGCCACCGTGTACGACGGCGGTCTGGGTCTGGCGCGCGAGAACGCGTCGGCGATCGTCGGCATCTTCGCCGGCAGCATGTACCTGGCGGCGCTGCCGGGCGGCTGGCTGGCGGACAACTGGCTCGGCCAACGCAAGGCCGTCTGGTACGGTTCTATCCTGATCGCCCTCGGCCACCTGTCGATCGCCCTGTCCGCGGTGATGGGCACCAACCTGTTCTTCATCGGCCTGATGTTCATCGTGCTCGGTTCCGGCCTGTTCAAGACCTGTATCTCGGTGATGGTCGGTACGCTGTACAAGAAAGGCGATGCGCGCCGTGACGGCGGTTTCTCGCTGTTCTACATGGGCATCAACATCGGCTCGTTCATTGCCCCGCTGATCTCCGGCTGGCTGATCAAGTCACACGGCTGGCACTGGGGCTTTGGCATCGGCGGTATCGGGATGCTGGTGGCGCTGGTGATCTTCCGGGTATTCGCCGTACCGGCGATGAAACGCTATGACCGCGAAGTGGGCCTGGATTCCACCTGGAACAGCCCGGTCGCGAAGAAAAAAGGCGTCGGCGCCTGGCTGCTGGCATTGGCGGTAGTCCTGGCTGCGGTCATCGTGCTGATCGCTCAGGGCACCATCGTCATCAACCCGGTTGAGGTAGCCAGCGTGCTGGTGTACGTCATCGCCGCCTCGGTCACCCTGTATTTCATCTACCTGTTCGCCTTTGCCGGCCTGAGCCGCAAAGAGCGTGCACGCCTGCTGGTGTGCTTCATCCTGCTGATCTCCGCCGCGTTCTTCTGGTCGGCGTTTGAACAGAAGCCGACCTCGTTCAACCTGTTCGCCAACGATTACACCAATCGCATGGTCGGCGGCTTCGAGATCCCGGCGGTGTGGTTCCAGTCGATCAACGCCCTGTTCATCATCCTGCTGGCCCCGGTGTTCAGCTGGGCCTGGCCTGCGCTGGCGCGCAATAACGTGCGCCCGAGCAGCATCACCAAGTTCGTGATCGGTATCCTGTGCGCCGCCGGCGGCTTCGGCCTGATGATGCTGGCCGCGCAGAATGTGCTGAGCAACGGCGGCGCCGGCGTATCGCCGATGTGGCTGGTGGGCAGTATCCTGATGCTGACGCTGGGTGAACTGTGCCTGAGCCCGATCGGGCTGGCCACCATGACGCTGCTGGCACCGGAGAGAATGCGCGGGCAAATGATGGGGCTGTGGTTCTGCGCCAGTGCGCTGGGCAACCTGGCCGCCGGTCTGATCGGCGGTCACGTCAAGGCCGACCAACTGGATATGCTGCCGGATCTGTTCGCTCGCTGCTCCGTCGCGCTGCTGATCTGCGCCGCCGTGCTGATCGTGCTGATCGTGCCGATTCGCCGCATGCTGGAAAATACCCAGTCCAAGAGCGCGCAAAAACCGGCGACCAACGCCTGACGGATAACCCGTTTATCTTGCAAACCGGCGCTCGATGCGCCGGTTTTTTTATGCCTGCCAGGCCTGATGTTGCAGGACCACCCGGTAGCCGTCAGGATCTTCAAAGGTTTGCCCCGCCCGATCCCAATAGGGATTATAGGCGGTGACCGCCAGGAATCCCGCCGCCCGCATCCGCTCACACGCGGCTCGCCATTCGTTCTCATTCGGCAGGTAAAACACCAGCAGATGATCCTGCGTCGGCGCCTGCCCGACCCGCACCCCGCGATGCTGCGTAAACTCCAGATGGTAGGCATGCTGCGGATGCCCGATCATCATGCCGTCAAACCCCTGATGATCGACAAACTCGCCCAGTTTTTCGAAACCCAGCCCGCGGCAATACAGCGCGGCAATCTCTTGCAACCTATCGGTCGGGCGCGCAATGCGCAGCACCGCCTTGGCTATCGACATGAACGCCTCCATCTCATGATAATCTCATACAGCGCCATGCCCGCCAGCATGGCCAGCAGGAACGGCCATACCCGTTGTATCTCCGCCCCCGCCAACACCCAGGCCGGGCCAGGGCAAATGCCCGCAATGCCCCAACCAATGCCGAACAACGCGCTGCCCACCAGCAAACGGCGATCCACACGCCCGGCGGCCGGGATCTGCAGCGGTTCCCCCAACAGGCTCCGCTGGCGTCGACGCGCCCACATAAAGGCCGGCGCCGCTACCGCAATCGCCCCAACCATCACCAACGCCAGCGAAGGATCCCACTGGCCGGTAATATCGAGAAACGCCAGTACCTTAGCCGGATTGGCCATGCCGGCGATAATTAACCCCAGGCCGAAAATCACGCCGCTCAGCAGCGCCAACAGAGACTTAAGCATCTTCACCCTCCCAGCAGATGGCGCATCAGCCACACGGTCGTAAAGCCCAGCAGCATAAACACCGCCGTGGCGGCCAACGATCGCGGCGCCAACCGCGCGACGCCGCACACGCCGTGCCCGCTGGTGCAGCCGCTGCCCAATCGAGTACCCACCCCCACCAACAGCCCCGCCATCGCCAGCCCGCCGCTGCCGGCCGCGATCTCACCGGACGGCAAAGCCGCAGCGACGGCATACAGCCAGGGGGAGAGCAGCAACCCGCCAATAAATGCGGCGCGCCAGCCCCGCTCCCGGCCGCCCGCGCTCAATAAGCCGCCGGTAATGCCGCTGATACCGGCGATGCGGCCGTTGAACAGCAGCAGCAACGCCACCGCGCCGCCGATAATGGCCCCGCCCGCCAGCGCGGAATAGGGCGTGAAGTGTTGCCAGTCAATGGTCATCGCGGCTCTCCGGCTGTGGGCAATACAGTTGATACAGGGTATGGAGCAGCGTCAGCGCTTTGGCATCGGCCACCGCATAGTAAATCTGCTTGCCGGCGCGTCGGGTGGAGACCAAGCCCTCCTCGCGCAGCACGCCAAGCTGTTGGGACAACGTCGGCTGGCGGATAGCCAGCGTCTGCGCCAGCTCGCTCACCGCCATTTCGCCCTGGCTGAGCCGGCACAGCAGCAGCAGCCGATCTTCGTTGCCCAGGGCGCGCAGCATCGCACCGGCCTGCGCCGCCGCCTTGCGCATCGCGTCAATATCCATTGCCCCTCCATCAATTTACAAAATTATATAATATCATTTTATAAACTATCTTGTCGTGCCACGCCACAGACTGGTGTGAAACAGCGCCGCATGGCATGCTGTCCTCCCCCTTTTGCCGCGCGGAGCCTGCTTACGATGCTGTTGTTTCACGACATTCTGCCGCCCGATCAGCCTGTCCGGCCATTAGCCAGGGATTATCACCACGGTGACAGCGAGCCGGACCACTACCATAATTGCGCGCAGCTGATTCACAGCCTGAGCGGCGTGGTGCAGGTCACGACCCGGCTCGGCAGTTGGGTGGTGCCACCCGGCCGCGGCGTCTGGGTACCGGCGAAAATGGTGCACAGCCTGCGCATCACCGGCCAGGTAGCGGCCAGGACGCTGTTCGTCGATCCGCTGGCGCGTGCCGATCTGCCGGCCCAATGCCAGGTGGTACAGGTGTCGCCGCTGCTGCGCGAGTTGATTATCTGTGCGATGGAGATTGCGCCTGACTATCCAAGCGGCGGGCGCGATGAGCGCGTGATGGAACTGATCCTGGATGAGTTGAGAATGCTGCCGATTCTGCCGCTGCACCTGCCGGAACCGCGCGAGGCCTCTCTGCTCGCCCTGTGCCGCCATATTCAGGCCACGCTGGCACAGCCCTGGACGCTGGAACAGGCGGCCGCTCATCTCAGCGTCAGCGGGCGCACCCTGTCGCGGCGCTTCCAGCGAGAAACCGGGCTGCATTTTAGTGATTGGGTGCGGCGCGCCCGTTTGCTGGCGGCGTTGAACGCGCTGGCGACCGGCCGCTCGGTGTTGGAAGTGGCGCTGGATCTTGGCTATGACAGCCCCAGCGCGTTCAGCGCCATGTTCCGCCGGTTATTGGGGGTTGCGCCCAGCGACTATTTCAGCCGGACCGCGCCGACGACAGATAGCGCCCGGCAACGTTGAACAGCGCCTGCAGCGAAGCGCTGGCGGAGTCAACGTCGATACCAACGCCGTAGGTCGCCTCACCTTGCGGCAGCGTACAGCGGATATAGGCCACCGCTCGGCTGTCGCTCTGATGCCCCAGCGTATGCTCGTGGTAATCCTCGATCGCCAGCGGCAAGTCGAAGCGTTGGCGCAGCGCATCCACCGCGCTGGAAAGCAGGCCGTTGCCGGCGCCCTGCAGGCGCAGTGGCACTCCCTCGCAGGCAACTCGCGCGTTGAAGCTATAAGCCTCTACCCCGTGACTTTCCGTCTGGTAGCTTAACAGCTGCAAACGCGGCTGCTCCACCAGCCCGTAGGTATCGCGGAACAAGCGCCACAGCTGCGCGCCGCTCATTTCCTTGCCACTGCCGTCGGTCGCCCGCTGTACCACCTGACTGAAATCGATCTGCAAGCCGCGCGGCAACGCCAGCCCATGATTCTGTTCCAACAGCCAGGCGGCGCCGCTTTTGCCGGACTGGCTGTTGACCCGGATCACCGCCTCATAGCTGCAGCCGACATCGGCGGGATCGAGCGGCAGATAAGGCACCTGCCACCAGCCATCCTGTCGCTGCCGTTGCGCAGCGAAGCCTTTTTTGATCGCATCCTGATGCGAACCGGAGAAGGCGGTAAACACCAGCTCACCGGCATAAGGATGGCGAGGATGCACCGGCAGCTGATTGCACAGCTCCACCACCTCCACCACCTGCTTCAGGCGGCTGAAGTCCAGGCCCGGCGCTACGCCCTGGGTATAGAGATTCAACGCCAGCGTAACCAGATCGACGTTGCCGGTGCGCTCTCCGTTACCGAACAGGCAACCTTCGACCCGATCGGCGCCGGCCAACAGCGCCAGCTCCGCGCAGGCCACGCCGGTACCACGATCGTTATGCGGATGCACGCTAATCGTCACATCGGCGCGGCGGCTGAAGTGGCGACAAAACCATTCGATCTGATCGGCATACACGTTGGGCGTACTCACCTCCACCGTCGCCGGCAGGTTGATGATCATCGGCCGCTGCGGCCCCGGTTGCCACACCTCCGCCACTGCTTCGCAGATCTCCAGCGCGAACTCTAATTCAGTAAAACAGAAGGTTTCCGGCGAATACTCAAAGCACCAGGTGGTATCGGGCTGTGCCTCGCACTGCCGGCGGATGCGCCGCACGCCGTTCACCGCCAGCGCCACGGTGGCGGCCTTATCCTGGCGGAACACGATATCGCGAAACATCGGCGCCGTGGCGTTGTACAAATGCACGATAGCCCGCGGTGCTCCCTGCAGCGCCTCGAAAGTGCGATCGATCAGATCGTCGCGCGACTGCGTCAGCACTTGAATAGTGACGTCGTCCGGGATCAGCCGCTCGTCGATCAGCGTGCGCACAAAATCGAAATCCGTTTGCGATGCCGAAGGGAAAGCCACCTCGATCTCTTTGAAACCGCACTGCAACAGCAGTTGATAGAATTCGCGTTTGCGCGCGTTATCCATCGGCTCCGCCAGCGCCTGGTTGCCGTCGCGCAGATCGCTGGAGCACCAGCGCGGCGCCTGCCGCAGCGTACGCGCAGGCCACTCGCGGTCCGGTAACGCCACCGGCGGGAACGGTCGGTATTTGCTTGAAGGGTCGATTAACATGGGCTTCTCCTGACGCCTGAGTGAACGATAGCGCCATTATTTCCCGCCATCGCCGCCTCTTCTCCCGCTTTGCGGACAATCATCGTCGCAAAGCGGACAACAAAAAAATTTGCATCCTGCGCCAGTGAGACAACAATTAGTTTTGACGTTTTCACCCACGCGACGGCAGCACCGCCGGGCGCTTTACTCTCATCGTCAACGGAGGCAAACATGAGCCTGTATGCAACCCTGGAAGAAGCCATCGAGGCCGCACGCGAAGCGTTTATCGACACCGCCGAAGGCGGCAGCGGTGACGAACCACCGGTGCCGCAACAGTTCAATCTGCAAAAGTACGTGATGCAGGATGGCGACACGATGTGGCAGGCGGAGTTCTTCGAAGAAGAAGGTGAGGCGGTGGAATGCCTGACGCTGCGCAGCGGTGCGGCGGCGCAGGCGATCTTCGACGGTGACTACGACGAGGTGGAAATTACCGCAGAGTGGATAGACGAAAACACCCTCTACGAATGGGAAGAAGGTGACTTTCAGCTCGAACCGCCGCTGGATACCGAAGAAGGCCAGGCCGCGGCCGATGAATGGGATGAGCGTTAACCCGCACCACGCTTTCATCGCCAAGGAGGCAGCATGATCATTCGCCGGGCCCGCCCCACCGACTACCCTGCCATTTTGCAGCTGCAGGGGGAAAACGTGCCGGAAGCGCTCGACGAGCGCCAAAAACGGCAGGGATTTATCGTATCGCGCATGAATGAGGCACAACTGACGGCGATCAACCGCGGCATCGGCATACTAGTGGCCGAACAGGAGAACCAACTGGCAGGGTTCGTTTGCTTGATGCCCGCCGACGTGCACCCGAGGCCGCCGGTGGTGGACGCGATGCTGGCGACGCTCGCCACGCAATCCTTCACCGGGCGGGCGCTGAGTGAACAGCGGGTGTTTCTCTACGGCCCGGTTTGCCTCGACGCCGCCTGGCGCGGCAAAGGTGTGCTAAAGCGCCTTTACGCCGCGGTCAAAGCGCACACCCGTCATGACTACGACGTGGGCGCGCTGTTTATCGACGACGACAATCCGCATTCGTTGGCGGCTCACGTGCAAGGGTTGGGCATGACGGCGCTGGCGCCTTTCCATTGTGGGCAGAAAGGCTATCAGCTGGTGGTGTTCGCCACCCGCTGAACGGGTTTATTCATAGGGGCCATGCTGCGCATCGAATGGCAGCATAAAGGTGTCCACCACCATCGACAGCGGCACGTCTATCACCGTGACGTAGCGCCAGGGCGTATCGCGCAAATCCCACTGCACGCCGGGATAGTACTGGTGGCCATGCCCCGCACCGGGCACGGTGCGGCTGATGATGCTGCCGCAACCGGTTAAGACCATCACGCCGGCCGCCACGCAGGCCAGCCGAAGGTAGGAAGAGAGCTTCACGACATTGACTCTGAGCAAAGGGTTGTTTCGCGAGTGAACAACGCATCGGCCGCAGTCTACCACAGTTCCCTTTTTCTGCCGGCACCGGCGCACGTAAGCAAAAGGTAAAAAAAACGGGGAACGCGCCATGCGCATTCCCCGTCTGAGCGTTGCCGTTCAGCGATTAACGTCGGCCCGTTGGGTGTGCCAGCGGGTTGTGCGGCAACTGCTGATAGTGCTCACGCCAGGCGGCGCCTTCCGGCAGCAGCCAGACGCGCTGGTGCAGACGAGCCAGCGTGACCGGATCGCTCAGCAGCTCCAGACGTTTGCCCTTCACCAGCTTCTCCGGCCCCAGCTGCAGCGCTTCGTTCACCCGCTCCTCGCGGTTGCGATCGAGGGTAGCGCGCAGATGGTGACGCGCCGTCGCCAACGCCGTCGCCAGCGCGTTGAAAGACGGGTTGACCACCGCGTGCATAAAGCCGTTGGTCAGCGCACGGTTGCGGTTGAGATGCAGGTACTCTTCCGTCGCCAGCAGCTCGCGCGGCGGGTTGTACTCTTCCGGGATCAGGAACAGCTTGGCACGTTTGCTTTTCATGCCCAGCGTCGCGCGGCTCGACAGCACCGACACGAACGGCGACAGGATCAGCGAGAACACGATCGGCGCCAACCACCACAGGAAGCGCAGATCCAGCCACGCCATGCCGCCGGCCCACACCAGGCCCAGCAACATCTGCGAGCCATGGCGGCGGAACGCTTCGCCCCAAGGCGTATCGTCATCGTCACGCTGCGGCGAATTCCACACCACTTCCCAACCGAGGAAGGCGCTCACCACGAACACGGTATGGAACAGCATGCGCACCGGCGCCAGCAGCACCGAGAACAGCATTTCCATCAGCATCGAAATGAACAGACGGAACGCCCCGCCGTACTCTTTCGCGCCCTTGGCCCAGATCAGCACGATACTGAGCAACTTCGGCAGGAACAGCAGCACCAGCGTGGTGGAGAACAGCGCTATCGCCAGCTCGGGCCGCCACTGCGGCCAGACCGGGAACAGCTGCCGCGGCTGCAGGAAGTATTGCGGTTCCATCAGGGTGTGCACCACCTGCAACGCGGTGGAGAGCGCCAGGAACATGAACCACAGCGGCGCCGACAGGTAGGACATGACGCCGGTCAGGAACACCGCGCGGTGCACCGGGTGCATGCCTTTCACCAGGAACAGGCGGAAGTTCATCAGGTTACCGTGGCACCAGCGACGGTCGCGTTTCAGCTCGTCCAGCAAGTTTGGCGGCAGCTCTTCGTAACTGCCCGGCAGATCGTAAGCGATCCACACGCCCCAGCCGGCGCGGCGCATCAGCGCCGCTTCAACGAAGTCGTGCGACAAGATTGAGCCGGCGAAGGAGCCTTCGCCCGGCAGCGGCGCCAGCGCACAGTGCTCGATAAACGGCTTCACGCGGATGATGGCGTTATGGCCCCAGTAGTGCGATTCGCCCAGTTGCCAAAAATGCAGGCCGGCGGTGAACAACGGCCCGTAAACGCGGGTGGCGAACTGCTGCACGCGCGCATACAGGGTATCCATACCGGACGCCTTCGGCGCGGACTGGATGATGCCGGCGTTCGGGTTGGCTTCCATCAGACGCACCAGCCCGGTGAGGCATTCGCCGCTCATCACGCTGTCGGCGTCCAGGATCACCATGTAGCTGTACTCGCCGCCCCAACGACGGCAGAAGTCGTCGATGTTGCCGCTCTTGCGTTTTACGCGGCGGCGACGGCGGCGATAGAAGATGCGGCCGTGGCCGTCGACATCGCGGCACAGCTCCATCCACGCCTTTTGCTCCGCCACGCAGATGTCCGGATCGTAGCTGTCGCTCAGCACGTAGATATCGAAGTGCTCCAGTTGACCGGTGGCGGCGACGGACTCATAGGTCGCACGCAGGCCGGCGAACACGCGTTCGACGTCTTCGTTGCAGATCGGCATGATCAGCGCGGTGCGGTGCGCCGGGTTGATCGGCTCATCGCCCTTGATGGTGGAGGAAATACTGTATTTGTCTTTACCGATCAGCAACTGCAGGAAGCCCATCAGCGCGGTCCAGAAACCGGCCGAGACCCAGCAGAACAGCACGGCGAACAGGATCAGAATGCCGGTTTGCAGCACATACGGCAGCAGCTGCAGCACCGACTGCATCAGATCCTGATCCAGCATGGCGATAGGATCGATCAGCGCCCAGCCCTGATAAGGCAAGATGGTTTTCATGTACCAGGTGGCGATGCCGGTCTGCACCAGCATCAGCACCAGCAGCACATAGCGGCGCATGGAGCCGACAACGCGCCAGCGGTTCTCAGCCTCGGCCTCCTCTTTGGTGGCGTGCCGATTGTGCGGCGAACGCCCCAGCAGAGAATCCCAGAAGCGCGCCACCGGGTTGGTGCGCCAGGCTTCCGGGAACATGGTGGTTCGTTTGATCGGCGGCGTCGCCTTCAGAATGGCGCGCCCTTCGGCGTCGGTATCGAAGTCGTCATCGCTGACCGCATCCGGCCAGGCGTTTTCGATGCGCGGTTTGACCGAGGCCAGCGCCACGTCATCCGCCGACAGGCTATTGACGTTGGCGTCGGCGGCGCCCATCTGCCGATGGAGCGCCTCCAGTGCCTGAGCGTCATCCGCCGTTTGAGGGTTGAGCGCCTCCGACCGCTCGGCGGTCAGAGGCAGCGCCGCAAGATAATCCTGGGCGGGTTGAGTAGGCTTATTCATTGGCAGGTAGCTGATAGCTCCAGGTTTCCGACAGAGTCTTATCGCCATTGACCAGCGCCGCGCGCATTTCTACCGGCTTCTTGTCGTCTTTCACTTTCAGACGCACCGTCAGGCGCCAGCCTTTGGTCACTGGGTTATAGCGGACGTTGTTTTCTACCATTTCACCGTTGTCGCCGATGCTGATCTGAGAAGCGACCGGGGTATTGGCATCCAGCCCTTTCAGCACCGGACCGACGAAGTCGACCAGGAAGGCCACGCTGCCGTCTGGCTCGCGAATCAGGTTGGACTGCTTCACGTCACCGGTCGAACGCATGGTCCGCGCCACATAGGCGATGTCTTGCGAATGCAGTTTGTCTTCATCGCGGGTGAAGTTCAGACGGTAGCTCAGCGTCAGCGGCTTTTTGGCTTCCGGCAAGGTATCCGGCGTCCAGAACGCGACGATGTTGTCGTTGGTTTCATCCGCCGTCGGGATCTCCACCAGCTCGACCTTGCCTTTGCCCCAGTCGCCCTTCGGTTCGATCCAGGCGCTAGGGCGCAGATCGTAACGATCGTCCAGGTCTTCATATTCTTTGAAGTTGCGACCGCGCTGCAGCAGACCGAAGCCTTTCGGATTCTCGACGGTATAGGTGCTGACGGACAGGTGTTTAGGATTGTTCAGCGGACGCCAGATCCACTCGCCGTTGCCGGCATGGATAGACAGACCGTTGGAATCGTGCAACGCCGGGCGATAGTTCAACGTCGGCGACGGCTGGTTCGGCCCGAACAGGTACATGCTGGTCAGCGGCGCCAGGCCCAGTTTGCCCACCTTGTCGCGCAGGAACACTTTAGACTCGACGTCCACGGTGGTGTCGCGGCCCGGGATCACCGTGAAACGGTAAGCGCCGGTGGCGCGCGGGGAATCCAGCAGCGCATAGATCACCAGATGCTTGTCGCCCTGCTTCGGACGCTCAACCCAGAATTCGCGGAAACGCGGGAACTCTTCGCCGGACGGCAAAGCGGTGTCGATAGCCAGGCCGCGAGCGGAAAGCCCGTAAACCTGCCCTTTACCCACTACGCGGAAATAGCTCGCGCCCAGCAGGCTCATGATCTCATCGTTTTTGTCGGCGCTGTTGATCGGGTAAAGCACCTTAAAACCGGCAAAGCCGAGGTTTTTCACCGATTCTGGGTCGTGTTTGACCGAACCGAAGTTGAAGTAATCCGGGCTGTACTTGATCTGTTTTACGCTGGTAGAGGTGACCTCGTTGATTTTCACCGGCGTGTCGAAGTACATCCCCTGATGATAAAACTCAAGCTTGAAAGGGGTTTTCAGCTTGCTCCAATAGGCTTTATCGTGATTGAACTGAATCTGCTGATAGTCTGCGAACTTCATCTCGCGGAACTGAGAAGGAAGGTTGCTCTTCGGGGCTTCGAAACCTTTCGCCGCCAGATCCTGCGCCTGCTTGGCCACATCATCAATAGAAAAGGCCCAAGCCGGCGAACTGAACAGCGTGAACAATACGGTAGCACCTAACCAACGAACGCTCGCGGCGCGTGGTTGTCCGGATAATATATTAACTAGCACATCCCCCCCTATTCGTGTGCTCAAATCATTTAAATCCATATTAATGGATTACTCAGCTTTCCGACAACATGATAAATGGATGGTTCATGTTTACGGCTCATTGTTTAAGCAGCTGATGGAACACCAGCGTAGCAAGCCGCGCAACAAGACGCTATGGAAAAATGCGGGGGGCTATAGTAGGGTTCCGGATAACAATTTAACGTTTGACGACTTATTAAGCGTGTTAATGAACTCTCGATTAAATCACCAGCGGTAATCTATGACTAAAGGCAGCAAACAGCGCGAGTTTTTTCTCGATTCGATCCGAGCCTATTTGATGTTGCTCGGGATTCCGTTTCACCTCTCCCTGATTTATTCCAGCCATGCCTGGGCGGTGAACAGCGCGTCGCCCTCTTTCTCGCTCACGGTGCTGAACGACTTCATTCACGCTTTCCGCATGCAGGTGTTCTTCGTGATATCCGGCTACTTCTCCTACATGCTTTACGAGCGCTACGAGCGCCACCAGTGGCTGAAGGTCAGGCTGGAGCGGGTGGCGATCCCGCTGCTGAGCTCCATCCCGCTAATCACGGTACCGCAGTTTTTCATGCTGAAATACTTCACCGATAAATTAAACGGCTGGGATGAATTTTCTCTCTATCAGAAAATAAATGTAACAGTTTGGGAATTGGTTTCTCATCTCTGGTTCTTATTGACACTGTCATTGTTAACCTGCGCCTGTTTTTATCTGTTCCGCAAAATCAAGCATCAACCCCGTGAGCCTATTCCGGCGTTAATAAACCGAATGCACGGATTAGGAAACATCTCACTGTATTTCTTTATTTATGCGGTATGCTATTCGGCCGCGCACCGCATTATTTTAATTTTCGCCCCGCAGCTATTATCCAACGGCCTGTTCAATTTCGTGGTGATGGAGACGATGTTCTACCTGCCGTTCTTCATCCTCGGCGCCTATGCGTTTAAGTACGTGTGGCTTAAGGAGATTTTTCTGCGCCGCTCACCGCTGGCGCTGCTCGGTTCGCTGCTGCTGTTTATCGCATATATGCTGAATCAAAAGCTGTTGGCGCACAGCAGCTATATGTTCGAGGTAGAAGTGGTGATCAAAACCCTAATGGGGATCCTGATGACCAACGTCGTGTTCTCTTTCGGGCACAACTTGCTGAATTATCACTCGCCGCGCATCACCTATCTGGTCAACGCCTCGCTGTTTATATATCTGGTGCACCATCCGTTGACCCTGATATATGGCGCTTTCGTGACGCCTTATATCGGCAACAACCTGTTGGGATTCTTGCTGGGCCTGCTGTTTGTGTTCTCGCTGGCCTTCGCGCTATATGAACTGCACAAGCGTATTCCGGTGCTGCGCTTCCTGTTCTCCGGCAAGCCGCAATAACCTTCCGCCCCTGTAAACCCGAACGTTTGCAGGGGTTTCCCGTCATCTTGCCGTCGTGCAAAAAGCCTATACTGGTGGTTTGCATGCAGAGCACACATTGCTCAGCCTGGCGTCGCCCGTTAGGGCAAAGTGATACGGCTGCATAGATAAACTAGCCGTTATAACTGCAATGCATAAGTAGAAATCCGGATCCCTGCCTTACGGTAGTGATTGGGCTCAACACCCCCGAAGGGCTGCGCGATCGTTGAATTTATTCGATGGCGTTAGCTGCATCTCCCTTCCGTCACGACAGAGAGGATTTTGAATGACCGATAAGCACACCCCGGCTCAGGAAGCCATAGCGGAAAACGCCACCCTGCTGAAGATCCTCGGCAGGTTGCTGTCCGCACTGGACGCCTCAATCAGCGGCAAAGAACGCAGCGTTTTGGTCGCTGAGCTCTCCAACTTCAATCTCGACGGCATTTCCGAAACGGAAAGCAAGTTGGCCAACGAGCTGATCAAACGGGCGCTGGAATCGCTCGACCACTAACCCTACCGCGTCTGCAAACCATTAAGCCTGCCAGCGCGGGCTTAATGGTTTTTCCCTCAGCCACGATCGGAAATTGTTGCCAAAGCAGAAATACAGCAGCCTGATAATGTTGGATAAAAGGCAGGATTATCTCTCTTCTCCTCACTTTCTTCGGTTAATCGCATCAAAGGGCAATAATTGATCGGTTGTTTTCGCAATCAGCCTTGGCGTTTTACCCACTAAACACGCTATCATCGACACACGCGCAGTGCCCCACCGATTCCCAGCCTCAGGAGAGCAATATTTTGGATGCCAGCACCATTAACAGTTTGTTCGTCATCGGTGCCGTGCTGGTGGGGGCAAGTATTCTGCTCAGCTCATTTTCTTCCCGGCTCGGCATTCCGATCCTGGTGATCTTCCTGGCGATCGGCATGTTGGCCGGCGTCGATGGCCCCGGCGGCATCGTCTTCAGCAATTATCCTGTCGCTTATCTGGTCAGCAACCTCGCGTTGGCGGTGATCCTGCTCGACGGCGGCATGCGAACCCGGGTCAGCTCATTCCGCGTCGCTCTGTGGCCGGCGCTGTCTCTTGCCACCATCGGCGTGGTGATCACCGCCGGCCTGACCGGCATGGCCGCCGCCTGGCTGTTCAACCTCGATCTGCTACAGGGGCTGCTGATCGGCGCCATCATCGGTTCCACCGACGCCGCCGCGGTCTTCTCGCTGCTGGGCGGCAAAGGGTTGAACGAACGCGTCAGCGCCACGCTGGAGATCGAATCCGGCAGCAACGATCCGATGGCGGTGTTTCTCACCATCACGCTGATTGCGATGATCGCCGCCGGAGAAACCGCGCTGAGCTGGACCTTCCCGCTGCATCTGATGCAGCAGTTCGGCATGGGTATCGTCTTCGGTCTGGGCGGCGGCTGGCTGCTGCTGACGCTGATCAACCACATCAAACTGGCGGACGGCCTCTATCCGCTGCTGGCGGTGAGCGGCGGTATTCTTATTTTCGCGCTGACCACTGCGCTGGACGGCAGCGGCATTCTGGCGGTGTACCTGTGCGGCCTGCTGCTGGGCAACCGGCCGATCCGCAACCGTCACGGCATCGTACAAACCTTCGACGGCCTGGCTTGGCTCAGCCAGATCGGCATGTTCCTGGTACTCGGCCTGCTGCTCAACCCGCACGAGCTGCTGCCGATCGCCATCCCTGCCCTGCTGCTGTCGCTGTGGATGATCCTGTTCGCCCGCCCGCTGTCAGTGTTTATCGGCCTGCTGCCGTTCCGCAGCTTTACCCTGCGCGAACGCGGCTTTATTTCCTGGGTCGGCCTGCGCGGCGCGGTGCCGGTGATCCTGGCGGTGTTCCCGATGATGGCCGGGCTGCCCAACGCCCAATTGTTCTTCAACGTGGCGTTCTTCGTGGTGCTGGTCTCCCTGCTGCTGCAAGGCACCACGCTGTCGTTTGCCGCCAAAAAAGCCAAGGTGATCGTGCCGCCGGCGCTGACGCCGATCTCCCGCGTTGGGCTGGATGTACACCCGGAGAACCAGTGGGAACAGTTCGTGTATCAGCTTTCGGCGGAAAACTGGTGCGTCGGCGCGGCGCTGCGTGAGCTGAAAATGCCCCCCAACACCCGCATCGCCGCCCTGTTCCGCGGCAAAGAGCTGCTGCACCCTAGCGGCAGTACCCGGCTGCGGGAGAACGATATTCTGTGCGTCATCGGCCATGAGCACGATCTGCCGATCCTCGGCAAGCTGTTCAGCCAGGCGCCGGCCGTGACGCTCGACGAACGCTTTTTCGGCGACTTTATCCTGCAATCCGACGCCCGTTTAAGCGACATTTCTCAGCTTTATGGCCTCAACCTTCAAGACGACGTGGACGAGCAGCAGACGCTTGGCCAGTTCGTCATTCAGCTGATCGGCGGTGAACCGGTGATCGGCGACCAGGTGGAATGGGACGGCCTGACCTGGACCATCGCCGAAATGGACGGCAACCAAGTCAGCAAGATAGGCGTGCGGATCGTAACCGACTGACGCTGCCGCACTGGCTGCGTTATCAGACGAGGGAACTTCTGGCCTTAAGAACGTTCTTAATCACTATCATGATGCATGAAGTACGGCGCCGCTGAATTATATCCATTTGATATAAAAACAATTTAGCAGTGGCGCCGTCAGGGATTAGGGATGTGAACGGCAAGACTCGATTTCTTTCGGTGATGATGCTCATGGCCCTGGGCGTAGCGGCAGCCGATCTCGGCATCGCCGGTTTGGTCCATAGACTTTTAATTGGATAATTTTAACGTGACGCAGCAGGAACAAGAAAAAGACATTCTGGGGAAAATACTGGTGACGGTGTCCGCGCTTTGCCTGATTCTGGTGGCGGCGTTCCTGATCTGGGGATTCGTGCTGGATTGATATCGCACGACACTCAGACATAAAAAAACCGCCGCGGCGGTTTTTTTTATGGGTCAGGCGATCAGATCTTGCAACCTTCGCAGTCCGCTTCGTCCTCGAGGAACTCAGGGACCTCTTTTACCTTCTGCGCCGCTTTTTCTTCGGCTTTCGCCAGTTCGGCATCGATATCAAAATCGAAAATATCATCACTCATCGCTTGGTCCTCATTCTGCTTCGTGTTCAAACGCTGAGTATAATCGACAAGCCGCCGGCCGGAAACCTTTCAGTTTGCCGCCGCCAACTGCGGTGGCTCATCCTGCGGCTTTTTTCCGTAGGCCATGTCGTACACGTCGTAGAAGTCGATTTCGCCCTTATTGCCGATGATCACGCGCATCTTCTGTTTCAACGCGGCGCCGATAGACGGCTCATCCAGCAGTTGCTGCACCGCATAAGGCGACAGCGCGCGGGTAAAGTACCACTCGCCGTTGTAGCAAACCCGCAGATCCAGCACCCCGATGTCCTCGAAGCGGTATACCGGCCGGATCTCTATCAGCAGCATGGCGAACATAAACAGTACGAAAGCGGTGAAGCCCAGGAAGGCATATATCCCCATGTACGGCACCTGGTACATCACGGCGATCACCGCGAAATAACCGGCGAACATGGCAAGGCACAAATAGCGGTGAGTGCGGGCGAATTCGCTGTTGAAGCGCGGCTTGCCGTCCCGCCCTTCGCGCCGATTGATCTGTTCAATCTCTTTAACCAAGATGCTTTTAATCGCGTCCATCGTTACAACCTTATGCTGGAAACAGCATTGCCATCAAATCTCACCGCTAAAAGTAACACAAGTACAGTTTCGCCGGGTAGATCAGTTAGCCAACTTAATGGCGGCAACTGTTATAGTTCGGCTTCAACGTGGCTGAGCGGCCTTGCCTTGCGCAAACATGAACATGCGCTGGGCCACATCGTCGGCCTGTTTGATTTTCTGCTTTTGCGGTTCGTTGCTGCGATGAATGGCGCGGGCGTAAGCGATTTCGTGGGCCTGATCGATCATCGCAATGATCCGATCTCGTTCGGTCTTCTCCATATTGCCCAACATGGTGGTGATAATCGCCTGATAAGCGTTGGACGCGGCGCTCAGCGCTTTCTCTCTCGCCTCGAGGGCGGCGACGCGTTGCAAGAGTTCCTGCAGTTGCTCGGAGTGAGACATATCGACCTCCTGTTGCCGGGCAGCAAGCCTGCCTGATTACAGTTTAGCAAAGGATCGAAAGAGAAAGAGGAAGGAAAGCCAGCGGTTACGGTAAAGCACACCCGAAAATCCCAACGAGGAGCCGATAGTGCAAATCAACCCGGGTGCGCTTTACGGTAAGCGCGGTGAGATGAAGGGAAGAAAGCTGGCGCGCTATGCAGGACTCGAACCCGCGTCTATCAATTTTCAAGCCAAAACAAGCCATTATAAAACCAATCACTCTGCCAACTGAGTTAATAGCGCGTTCCTTCGCTTCGGGGCGCCATTATCCATAACAACATTATGGACTCAAGCTTTTTTAGCATAATACCCTGAATTTACAGATAAGTCTTAGGTTATCGATAGCGTTATGGCATTACGGCAGCTCAATAATCCGGTAATCGCCGGCGATGAGCGGCTTGCACAAAATCTTGTAGCCATCGCTGTCAAAGTGGCTGGCCGCACTCTGCAGCCGCTGCGCCTGCGCCAGGGTGCTGACCGAACCCAGATAAAACCAATTGTGAATCACATGGTACTGGCGCAGCGTTTCGCCCTGCTCTTCCAACGCCACGCGCCCGGCGAACGGCCAACAGGCGATGCGCAGCTGTTCAAGCGCCGCGCCGAGCCGCCGCGCATGTTCCTGCGCCGACTCCACGCCGCAGCAGGCACCGGCGCACTTGCGCAGGCTGTAGCGGAAGCAGGCTCGCCCGGCGGGCAGCTTGTCGATCCCCAGCTTGCCGTAACATAAACGATGCTCGTCGGCGATGGCGCGCAGTTTTTCCAGCGCGGCATGGCGATTGGCAAACAGCCCGTAAAGATGAGGCGTGACGGCGAAATCGATCTCTTTGGCATGGGCAATCGTCACCCTGTCCGCCTGCAGACGCAGTGCGCACAGCTGTTTCGAGCGCCGCAGGCGTTTGTTAAACAGTGGCTGTTGTTGCTTGATCAATTGCGCCTCAAGCAGCAGTGCCCCCAACTCGCCGGCGGTCTCGATAAAACTGATGCGCCGGGTTTGCCGCAGCATTTTTGCCTCATCCTGCGCGCGAAAATGCGCCATCACCCGGCTGCGTACGTTGACGCTTTTACCGATGTAAAGCGGCAGGCTGTCGCTCTCGCCGTGGAACAGATAGACGCCAGGCCCCTTGGGCAATGGCGCCAGGCAAGCGCGCAGGTGATCCGGGTAGTGGTAAATGTCGAGTTCCGGCTCGAGGCGGTTTGGCATCATGGCGGCGGCGTTATCCTGCGGATGAATGAATACTGGTTTTTTAGCCAGTATAACGCGCCGCGCAGCCGGTTGCACACTCGAAGGATAATAACTCGCCGTGATCTTTAGCGGGAAAGCCTTTACTATCCCCTTTCCAGCGGGAAAGCGCCTCACGTTTAGCGCCAGTTCAAGCTGGCGCTGCCATGATGGCAGACTGCAACCGCCGCTTTTATCGTTATGGAAAACCTGGGCATGCCATCACTGAAACTCACACCCCGTCATCTGGCGTTGATCGCCGTCATCGTTTTCATCGCCGTCGCCATCGCGCTGGCCCTCTATTGGCAACGCCCGCCGCAGCAGGATTACGTTACCGCGCCGGCCCGCCTGGGCGATATCGAGAACGCCGTGCTGGCCACCGGGCGGCTGGATGCCGTCGAACGCGTTAACGTCGGCGCGCGGGTCTCCGGTGAAGTCAAATCGCTGAAGGTCAAACTGGGCGATCGCGTCACCAAAGGGCAGCCGATCGCCGACATCGACGATCTGCAACAGCGCAACGATCTGCGCAACGCCGAAGCGGCGCTGAACGTCATCAAAGCCGAACTGCAGGCCAAACAGGCACAGCTTAAGCAGGCCGAGTCGCGTTTCAAACGCCAGCGGCGCATGCTGAACGACGAAGCCAGCTCGCGTGAAGACTTCGAAACCGCCGAAGCCACGCTCGCCACCACCCGCGCCGAGCTGCTTTCGCTCAATGCGCGCCTGGTGCAGGCGCAGATTGAAGTCGACAAGAAAAAGATCGATCTGGGGTATACCCGCGTGGTCGCGCCGATGGACGGCATCGTCATCGCCGTGGTCACGCAGCAGGGGCAAACGGTCAACTCAACCCAAAGTGCGCCGACCATCGTCAAGCTGGCGCGTCTGGATATGATGACCATCAAGGCGCAGATCTCCGAAGCCGACATCACCCGCATTTCGCCGGGGCAAAAGGCTTACTTCACCATTTTCTCCGATCCGGATAAACGCTACGACGCCACATTGCGCACCATCGAACTGGCGCCGGAATCGGTGATGAAGGACGACTCGCTCGCCGGCACCAGCTCCGCGTCCGGCTCCGGCACCTCGAACGCGTCGGTCTATTACAACGCGCTGCTGGACGTGCCCAACCCGGAAAACCGCCTGCGCATCGCCATGACCGCGCAGGTTTCCTTGCTGCTCGACGAAGCGAAGAATGCCCTGCTGGTGCCTATCCAGGCCGTGCATAAAACCGAAGGAAAAGGGCAACAGGTGCAGGTACTGACCCAGGATCAGCGGCTGGAAACGCGCGACGTGACCACCGGCATCACCAACAACGTCGACATTCAGATCCTCAGCGGCCTGAAAGCCGGTGAAACCGTGGTGCTATCGCAGCCTGCCGCCAAGTCGGCTGAGGATGGCATCTTCCTGTGAACGCGATCATCGAGCTAAAAGGCATCAGCCGGACCTACACCAACGGCGGTCAGGCGCTGACGGTGTTGAAAGACATCGATTTGACCATCGCCGCCGGTGAGCTGGTGGCGATCATCGGCGCCTCCGGCTCCGGCAAATCGACGCTGATGAACATCATGGGCTGTCTCGACGTACCGGATCGCGGCGACTACTACATCAGCGGCCAGAACGCCGCCCACCTGTCGCCGGACGAACTGGCCCGCCTGCGCCGCGAGCACATCGGTTTTATCTTCCAGCGTTATCACCTGATGCCCGACCTCAGCGCGCTGGGCAACGTCGAAATTCCGGCCATCTACGCCAACGCCCGGCGCGATCAGCGGCGGCAGCGGGCGGCGCAACTGCTGGCGCGGTTGGGCCTGGAGGGACGCGAAGACCACAAGCCCGGCCAGCTTTCCGGCGGCCAGCAGCAGCGCGTCAGCATCGCGCGCTCACTGATCAACGGCGGCGAAATTATCCTGGCGGACGAACCGACCGGCGCGCTGGACACCCAATCCGGCCAGGAGGTGCTGGCGATCCTGAGCGAACTGAATCAGCGCGGCCACACCGTGGTGATCGTCACCCATGATATGAACGTGGCGCAACATGCGCAGCGCGTCATCGAGCTGCGGGACGGCGAGATCATCGCTGACAGCGGCCGCCAATCGGCGCCCGTCGCAGCGCTGCCGCCGCCGAACCGCAGCCGGCAAAGCGGCTGGCAAAGCCTGATCGACCGCACCCGCGAGTCGCTGCACATGGCGCTGAAGGCGATGAACGCCCACCGCCTGCGCACCGCGTTGACCATGACCGGCATCATCTTCGGCATCGCCGCCGTGGTCACGGTGGTGGCGCTGGGCGAAGGCGCCAAACAGCGCACGCTGGAAAACCTCAAAGATCTCGGCACTAACGTGGTAAGCATCTATCCGGGCCGCGATTTCTTCGACGACGCCATCGACAGCATCCGCACCCTGGTACCGGCCGATGCCGACGCGCTGGCGCAGCAAAGCTTCGTCGACAGCGTCAGCCCGGAAGTAGACGCTTCCGACAGCATCCGTTTTCGCAGCAAATCTGCCACCGCCTCGATCACCGGCGTCGGGCGCGACTATTTCCGCGTTAACGGCGTCGAGCTGTTACAAGGCGTGACTTTCCGCGACGATCGTAATGCGCTGCAGGAAGTGATCATCGACGACAATGCACGCCAGGCGCTGTTCGGCGATTTCGGCGTCGAACCGCTCGGCCAGATCGTGTTTCTCGGCTCGGTGCCGGCCCGGGTGATCGGTGTGGCTAAAAGCAATCGCAACTACGCGCCCAATCGCATCACTGTATGGATGCCCTACAGCACGGTGATGTATCGCATGGTAGGCAAACCGACGCTCAGCGGCATCACCGTTCGGCTAAAGGACAATGTCGCCAGCGAATCGGCCGTCACCGCTATCACACAGCTGTTGACCCAACGCCACGGCGTAAAAGATTTCCGTTTGTACAACTTCGATAAAATCCGAAAGTCCATCGAACGCACGTCAATGACTTTTAGCCTGCTGATCCTGATGGTGGCATCCATCGCGCTGGTGATCGGCAGCCTGGGCGTGATGAACATCATGCTAGTCTCGGTTACCGAACGCACCCACGAAATCGGCGTGCGCATGGCGGTCGGCGCGCGGCGCGGTGACATCATGCAACAGTTCATGATCGAGGCGGTGCTGGTTTGTCTGATCGGCGGCGCATTGGGCATCGCGCTGTCGTTCGCCGCCGGGTCGCTGTTCACCTCGCTGGCGGGCGGCATGTTCACCGCCATCTATTCCTGGCAAGCCGCCGCGACGGCGTTTTTCTGTTCAACCTTAATCGGCATGGTCTTCGGTTATCTCCCCGCCCGCAAAGCGGCAAGGATGGATCCGGTCGTTTCATTGGCCAGCGAGTAACCCATGAAAATTTTCTCTCCCCTGGCATTAAGCCTCGCCGCCCTGCTCACTGCCGGCTGCGGCAACGCCCTGAAAAGCGACTACCGGGCGCCACAGGTCAACTATCCGACGAGTTGGCAGCACGCCGCCGAAAACGCCACGCCGACGCCGTTCGACTGGCGCGATTTCCACGATCCCGAGCTCGACCGCTGGCTGCAACAGGTGATGGCCAGCAACAACGATCTGGCCGTCGCCGTGTTGCGCGTCTACCGCGCGCGCCTCGAGGCGGAACGCGTCGGCATCAGCACCGCGCCCGACGTCAACGCCTCGTTGAACAGCAACATCAATCGCCCGCTGTCGGAGTCCTCCGCCTGGAATAAAACCAGCGGCGCAACGCTCTCTACGAGCTATGAAGTCGATCTGTGGGGCAAATTGGCGCGCCAGCGCGACGCCGCCGAGTGGGCCAGCCAGGCTTCCGAGCAGGATCTGCAGACGGCCCGCCTAACGTTGCTGGCCAACGCCGCCACGAATTACTGGCGCATCGGCTTCCTCAATCAGCAGATCGGTGTCAGCCAAGCGAGCATCGACTATGCCAAAGAGACGCTGCGGCTGGCCAACGCCCGCTATCGGGCCGGCAGCATCTCGGCGCTGGACGTGGTGAACGCGGAACAGAACGTGCTGACGCAGGAAAGCCGGCTGCTGACGTTGCAACACGAGCGTCAACAGGCGTTGAACGAACAGGCGGTGCTGTTGGGCGCGCCTTCAGGCCAGGCCACCATCACGCCCGCACGTTTGCCGACGGCGGCAATGCCGCAGATCAGCACCGGCATTCCCGCCAGCGTCTTGAGCCGTCGCCCGGATCTCAGCGCCAAAGAGCTGCGGTTGCGCGCCGCGCTGGCCAACGTCGACGAAAAACGTCTGCAATACTACCCCGCATTCAGTCTGACCGGCTCGCTGGGCGCCAGCAGCAGCGCTCTGCTGGAGTTTCTGCGCAACCCGACCGGCAGCCTCGGTGCCGGCCTGACGCTGCCGTTCCTGCAATGGCGGCAAATGGGCGTGGATATCAAGATCGCCCGTAATGACTACGAACAGCAAGTGCTGGAATTCAGGCAGGCACTGTACAAGGCGATGGGCGATGTGAATAACGCCCTGTCGCTGCGTGCGCAGCTGCTGGCGCAAGAGACGCAGCTGCAGGCCTCGCTGGCGCTGGCGCGCAAGTCGGAACGGCTGAACGAGGTGCGTTATCGGCAGGGCGCCGTCACCATTACCGACTGGCTAAATGCTCAGGAGCAGCGCCGTCAGGCGGAGTTGGCGGTGGACGAAAACCGCTTCGCGCAGTACCAGAACCTGGCGAAACTCTATCTGGAATTCGGCGGTTCGCCGGTACCCTAAACCAAAAGGCCTGGCCATTGGGTCAGGCGCCTTTTTGGTGGCGAATACATCAATTTTCCCTGTTTTATCTCCCGCACTCTCTATACTTGAAACATCATCAATGAGACGAAAAATCGTCAAATTGCGCATTTATTAGACCATTATCGCACCAAATCGGTGCAAACACTTAAGTTAAACTGCTGGATTTGATCGGCGCAAGATATAACGTTAAGCTATAGATGCAAAATAATTAGTCACCTAAATGACATAACCTTGGCATAAAAGACGATATTTTGTGATCCACATCCCAACTTAAATGTGGATAATGAATCGTCTTGAACCGCGATTCGATTAGCCGATTTGATAACTCGAAAACAACAGTGAACGGAGATTACGCTTTCACGAACAACGAATAATTCATTAAGGGATGATTATATGAAGTTAAGAAAAAAACGACATAAACCGATGCACATTAACGACATCACCATCATCGATGACAGCAAACTCAAGAAGGCGATCACCGCGGCAGCCCTGGGCAACGCGATGGAGTGGTTCGACTTCGGCGTATACGGCTTTGTCGCCTATGCGCTTGGCCAGGTCTTCTTCCCCGGCGCCTCGCCCGGCGTGCAAATGATCGCCGCGCTGGCGACCTTCTCCGTGCCCTTCCTGGTGCGTCCGCTCGGCGGTCTGTTCTTCGGCGCCATGGGTGACAAGTTCGGCCGTCAAAAAGTCCTCTCGGTCACCATTATCATCATGGCGGTCAGCACCTTCTGTATCGGTCTGATACCGTCTTATGCGTCGATCGGCATCTGGGCGCCGATCCTGCTGCTGCTGGCCAAACTGGCGCAGGGCTTCTCCGTCGGCGGTGAATATTCCGGTGCGGCAATTTTCGTCGCCGAATACTCGCCGGACCGCAAACGCGGCTTTATGGGCAGTTGGCTGGACTTCGGCTCCATCGCCGGCTTTGTGATGGGTGCAGGCGTGGTGGTGCTGATCTCCAGCATCGTCGGCGAAGCCAACTTCCTCGACTGGGGCTGGCGCATTCCGTTCTTCATCGCCGCGCCGTTGGGCCTGATCGGCCTCTATCTGCGCCATGCGCTGGAAGAAACCCCGGCGTTCCAGCAGCACGTGGACAAGATGGAGAAAGAAGACCGCAACGCCATCGAAAATCCGCCGAAAACCTCGTTCAAAGAGATCGCGGCCAAACACTGGAAAAGTTTGCTGGTGTGTGTCGGTATCGTGATTTCCACCAACGTGACCTATTACATGCTGTTGACCTATATGCCGAGCTACCTGTCGCATAACCTGCACTACTCGGAAGATCACGGCGTTCTGATCATCATCGCCATCATGATCGGCATGCTGTTCGTGCAGCCGGTGATTGGCCTGACCAGCGACCGCATCGGCCGTAAGCCGTTTATCATCGGCGGCAGCATCGGCCTGTTAGCGCTGGCGATCCCGTGCTTCATTCTGATCAACAGCAACGTGATTGGCCTGATCTTCGTCGGTCTGCTGGTGCTGGCGGTGCTGCTCAACTCCTTCACCGGAGTGATGGCTTCCATCCTGCCGGCGATGTTCCCGACGCACATTCGCTACAGCGCGCTGGCGATTTCGTTCAACATTTCGGTGCTGATCGCCGGTGCGACGCCGACCGCCGCTGCCTGGCTGGTCGAAGCGACCGGCAACCTGTACATGCCGGCCTACTACCTGATGGTGGTGGCGGTGATCGGTCTTATCACCGGTCTGTACATGAAAGAGACCGCCAACAAGCCGCTGCGCGGCGCGACGCCGGCGGCATCTGACCGCTCAGAGGCGAAAGAGCTGCTGCAGGAGACCTACGACAACATCGAACAGAAAGTCGAGGACATCAACGCGCAGATCGCCGAGTTGGAAAAGAAAAAACAGATCCTGATCGACCAGCATCCCAAGCTGGACTGATCGGCGCTGAAAGGCAAAAGCCACCCGATTGGGTGGCTTTTTTATTTTGATTTCAAACGAAATAATGCGCAGCGCATTTTATGACCATCGGGATTGGTGGTACGCTTTGCAGCACACGCTTTATTGATGAAGAACATGATCATGAGCAAAATGGATCTTCCCGTCATCATCGGCATCCTTGTTATGCTCGCCCTGTGGTTTGGCGCGTTCTTCAACATTGGCGATATCACCTTCAGCATTTCACGCCTGTTTCACTGGATTGAGAGCCAACGCAGCTAACCCCACGCCGACGCAGGCTGTGGAAAACATCGGCTATGATTAAAAGACGTTACCGCCATTTTCCACGATTATCGCTCGCGATAAGGGGACTGCATCATGACCGATTATGCGTTCTACAATCAGATCCTGACCCGACTGGCCGCCAATCACCCCGGCACGCTGGATGAAAAAAACTACGAACTGTGGAAACAAGACGCCACTAGCCCGCATGCCTTCGCCGATCCCTTCGCCTATCTCAAAACCAAAGGGCTGATACAGGCCTATGTGATGAGCGACATCGATGAGAACAACTATGATATCGACCCGCATCAAACGCGGATCACCGCCGCCGGTCTCGAGTTCATTCGCAACGGCGGGTTTAAATAAGGGCGACACGCGCCAACAAAAAAACCGCCAGACGGCGATTTTTTATCCCAGAAGCATGCGAACCGACTCAGGCGGGGAAAGGCCGATAAAAAATGCGCAGTACTTCGTTGTCGCCCTGGCGTAAAAAACCGCCTTCCGGCTGCCAGCGCAGATCGCGCGCCAGATTGAGATTTTCCCAACCGACCGCGCCTCCCACGCCGATGCAAAGATTTTTATTGCCGGCGGCAAATCCTGCACCGGTGCCGATCATGGCATGCAGCAAACGGGGCGCCGCCGCGTCACGCAGGGAGAATATGCCGATAAAACATCCCTGCGGCGCGCGCAGCATATCCGCCATGGTGCGGATCTCGTTATCGTCAGGGCTGACGAAATGTTTGTATTGCTTATCGAACACCGTCTGCCACAGCTGCTTGTATTTCGCCTTACTGAGCGCGCCTGAACGATGAGCGCAAAGCACCACCGCATCCCAGCACATCTCCCCGCTGAGCGAAAGATACTCTTCCGTATCGGTTTGCGGCTTATCGGCGTAATACCGCGCAAATTCAGCCGCATTCAAATGCGGCGGCACGGCCTGTTTAGCAACGTCACTCTTGTAGCGCTTGAAATTCAACCAATGCATGGGAAGTCTCCTCTTCACCCGGTAGGTTAACAATCCGGCAGCCGTGGATGAGACGCGCCATCAAATCCAGGGCATCGTCAGCAGCGGCGATTTCGTCGTCATTCAGCCCCTGCACCATCGACCGCTCGATCGCGCTCATCACCCCCGGAGCGCTGGTTTCTTCCCCCTGCGCCACCACGTCTAATACGGCTTTGCCGATCGCCAGACAAAGCTCATGATCAAACTCAATCTCTTTATACGGCTGCATAATCACCCCGATAAATTTTTACCCAAGAATACTAGACCACAATGGTGTATCGCGCCTGTCATCGTAGCGCAGCAAGATATGCAGCCGAAGAGAATTGCATCGGGCCCCGGGTTGATAGCCCGAAGCCCGACAAAAAGCAGATTATTGCGGTGCTTGTTCGGTAGGGCGAATGATAAAACAAGTGGCGGTTGCCGAAGCCAGCAGCTTCCCTTCCGCCGTTTTGAGCGTGCCTTCAGCGAAAGCGACGTTTTTCGCCGCATAGACCAGACGCCCCTCGGCGATCAGGTCAGTTTCCTTCGGCACAGGGCGCAACATTTTAACCTGCAGATCGACGGTGCCATAACCAATCCCCGCGCCCAGCATACTGTGCACCGCGCAACCGGTCACCGAGTCCAAGACCGTGGCGGCAAAGCCGCCATGAACGCCTCCCAGCGGATTCAGGTGGCGCCCGTCGGCCCGCGCCACGATGCGGATATACCCCTCTTCCACCGCAACCGGTTTCATGGGCACGGTTTCAGCGATCGAGGCCGGTGGAATTTTACCGGCCATCGCAGCCTGTAATAGCGCCAGTCCTGTCATTTTTGTCGGATCCATTGATCTCTCCTCTGGTGATAAACCCGTTATATAGGAGAGGTCTGACCTCTTGACTTGTTTTTTCGTGCTGATGTCGTCAGCCGCCTGCTCTTCAGATTCTCTGAACGTGACCGTCATCACTCTTTAGCGCTAATAACCCTAATTTTTTAGCGCCTTTAGATTTAAAACAACTTTCTGCTGCCAGCGCAGCCGGAAACTGAACGCAGTTAAGTTCAACATTATTAAGGCGTATCTATCATGGATTTCTTTCTGCAATTAGCGGTGATATTGGCATGCCTGCTGTATGGGGCGCGTAAGGGCGGCATTGCGCTGGGGTTACTGGGTGGGATCGGGTTGATGATCCTGGTGTTCGGCTTTCACCTGCAGCCCGGCAAACCGCCGGTGGACGTGATGCTGGTGATTATCGCGGTGGTGGCGGCTTCCGCCACCCTGCAGGCCTCGGGCGGGTTGGACGTCATGCTGCAGATCGCCGAACGGATGCTGCGACGTAACCCGCGCTATGTCTCGATCATCGCACCGTTCGTGACCTGCATTCTCACTATTCTGTGCGGCACCGGGCACGTGGTGTACACCATCTTGCCGATCATTTATGACGTGGCAATCAAAAACAACATCCGCCCGGAGCGACCGATGGCGGCCAGCTCGATCGGCGCGCAGATGGGCATTATCGCCAGCCCGGTTTCAGTGGCGGTAGTCTCACTGGTGGCGATGCTCAGCAGCTACACCTTCAATGGCCGCCATCTGGAATTCCTCGATCTGCTGTCTATCACCATCCCGTCTACCCTGTGCGGCATTCTGGCGATCGGCATCTTCAGTTGGTTCCGTGGCAAAGACCTGGACAAAGACCCGGAGTTCCAGAAATTCATCTCGGTGCCGGAAAACCATCGCTACGTTTATGGCGATGCCGCCACCTTACTCGACCGGGTGCTGCCACGCAGCAACTGGATCGCCATGTGGATTTTCCTCGCCACCATCGCACTGGTGGCGGTACTGGGGGCGTTTTCCGATCTGCGGCCCAGCTTCGGCGGCAAGCCGCTCTCCATGGTCCTGGTGATCCAGATGTGTATGCTGATGGCCGGGGCATTGATCGTCATCATTACCCGCACCAACCCGGCGTCTATCTCTAAAAACGAAGTGTTCCGCTCCGGCATGATCGCCATCGTGGCGGTGTATGGCGTCGCCTGGATGGCGGAAACCATGTTCGGCGCGCATCTGGCGCAGATCGAAGCCACGCTGGGCGTGCTGGTGAAAGAATACCCCTGGGCCTATGCGCTGATCCTGCTGCTGGTGTCGAAGTTCGTCAACTCGCAGGCCGCCGCGCTGGCGGCACTGGTGCCGGTGGCGCTGGCGATCGGCGTCAACCCGGCCTATATCGTCGCTTCGGCGCCGGCCTGTTACGGCTATTACATTTTGCCAACCTACCCCAGCGATCTGGCGGCAATCCAGTTCGACCGATCCGGCACCACCCGCATCGGCCGCTTCGTGATCAACCATAGCTTTATTCTGCCCGGCCTGATCGGCGTCAGCGTCTCCTGCGTCTTCGGCTGGATCCTCGCCGCGGCGTTCGGTTTCTTATGAGTTGTATTTCGGAGCCCTGAGGGGCTCCGTACAGGCAGGGTGGCAGCACGACAAGAAAGGATGCAGGTATAATACGAATTTCAGGCACAAAAAAACCGCCTCTCGGCGGTCTACGACATTACTACTTATTGCTTTGATTATTCGGTATTTTCATTCCCTGGTACCCGGGGCGGGACTTGAACCCGCACAGCCATAAGCCGAGGGATTTTAAATCCCTTGTGTCTACCGATTTCACCACCCGGGCTCGGGAAAGTTGGAGGCGCGTTCCGGAGTCGAACCGGACTGGACGGATTTGCAATCCGCTACATAACCGCTTTGTTAACGCGCCTTTATTCTGTTTGCCTTTTCAGGCCAAAGCCGGTGATTCACCCACTTCGTTTTGTTCTTTTGATCCGCGATGTTGAAATCGCTTATCTTAATCATCTGATTCTTAAGTAATTTATTTCGTTACCGCCGAATCGATGGACTGCATTATGGACTAAACCCCCCACCTTGGCAACCCCCCGAAATAGCAAAAAGTTCTCTAACGCTTTCAACTGCTTATTTTGTGGGCGCACTGTTCACAATGCCAACGGAAAGGCAAGCGGAATGTTGATTTTATATGCATCGGCTCAGGGATTCACGGGCGAATCGGATCTTTTTTCTTGGCAGGAATCACTTACCCGCGCCCTCTGCGGGTTTCATTTGCTTATGATGATGGGGTACCGTGCAAAACATCATTATGGGTGACATCGCGCAATCTCCGCGCCGCTAGCTGACCACGCACGTATAACAGCAGAAACCACCGTAATCGGCGAATGCCAGGAAGAGCGATTTCGACGATAGCTCCCACCAAACATACCGGCAGAAAACCGAGCACCGTTCCGAAAGTGGGATATCACTCCCCCAACCCAACGTCGCCGCCCTGAATAGCCAACGGAACTGCAGAGGTAGAGACTGATGTCAGGCCGTACACCGCACGGGAGCACCGGCACAATATCCAATCAAATGTGCCTGATTACACCATGCAACGGATGCATCCTGCGGTATGAAAACGACAGGATATACAGAGGCAATAATCGATGTATCACGTTGAAGAAAGGTTTCGCCGGACGGCAAAGGATTAGAAAACGAAAAGGGGCCGAAGCCCCTTTTCGTTTACCTGCCGAATCACGGGGATCCAACAGGCCAATGTTTGGAGCGAGAAACGAGGCTCGAACTCGCGACCTCAACCTTGGCAAGGTTGCGCTCTACCAACTGAGCTATTCCCGCATTACCAGAACTGACTGATTTATTTGCTATCTTTTGGCAATTCATCGTTGTCGTCTGATGCGATGCATTCTACTTACCTGACGTGATGAGTCAATAAAATTGTTGGCTCATCACGATCGTTTGCCGATTTTTGCAGCGTATCGATCACGGTTCCAGCAGATCGTTGCGTGCCGCGTTCAAATATTGGAACATCGACCAGAAAGTCAGCACCGCTGCGATATACAGCAAGCCAATCGCCACATACTCTACGGAGCGATCCGGGCGCCACAGCAAGCCCACCAGCGACATCATCTGCGCCATGGTTTTCACTTTGCCGATCCAGGACACCGCCACGCTGCTGCGTTTGCCAATTTCCGCCATCCACTCGCGCAGCGACGAAATGATGATTTCACGGGCGATCATGGTGGCCGCCGGCAGCGTGATCCACCAGCTGTGGTAGTGTTCCGCCACCAACACCAGCGCCACCGCCACCATCACTTTGTCCGCAACCGGATCCAAAAACGCCCCGAAGCGCGTCGTTTGTTTCCAGCGGCGTGCCAGGAAACCGTCAAACCAGTCGGTGACGGCGGCGAACACAAAGATAACGGCGCAAACCATCGGAGCCCAGTTGAACGGCAGATAAAACGCCAGCACAAAGAATGGGATCAGAACTACGCGAAACAGGGTAAGCCAAGTCGGTATATTCAATTGCATAATGCTACGGTAACTATCTGGCTAGAGTGGAAATTAAGAGTATGTTGCTACATTGCCCTCAGTGTTTCAATGCATTGTAGATCTTTTCTGCCAATGCTTGTGAAATACCCGGCACTTTTGCAATTTCCTCCACGCTGGCGTTCAACAAAGGTTGCAGTCCGCCCATATACTTCAACAGCACCTGGCGCCGTTTCGGCCCTACGCCTTCAATCAACTCCAATGCGCTGGTATTTCTGACTTTCGCCCTTCTCTGCCGGTGGCCGGTAATCGCATGATTGTGTGAATCGTCACGGATGTGTTGGATCACATGCAGCGCCGGCGAATCCGGCGGCAGCGAAATCCCCTCGCCTTCCGGCACGAAGAACAACGTTTCTAACCCGGCCTTGCGATCGGCGCCTTTGGCGATGCCAATCAGCAGCGGCTTATTCTTGTCCCAGGTAACGTTCAACGATTTGAATACGTCGATCGCCATGCCGAGCTGCCCTTTACCGCCGTCGATGAAAATGACATCCGGGATCTTTTTCTCTTCCAGCGCCTTGCCGTAACGGCGCTTCAGCACCTGCGTCATCGCCGCGTAGTCATCGCCTGGAGTGATGCCGCTGATATTGTAGCGCCGATACTCCGCGCGCACCGGGCCGTTACCGTCGAACACCACGCACGAAGCCACGGTCTGCTCGCCCATGGTATGGCTGATATCGAAGCACTCCATACGGTTGATTTCCGTCAGGTTCAGCACTTTGGCCAATTCCGCCAGCCGCTGATGAATAGTCGACTGTTGCGAAAGCTTGGTGGTCAACGCCGTTGCCGCGTTGGTGCGCGCCAGCTTCAGATAACGGGCGCGGTCGCCACGCGGTTTGCTTTGAATTTGGATCTTGCGCCCCGCCAACCCGGAGAGCGATTCTGCGAGCAGGTCTTTTTCCGGCAGGCTGAAATCCAGCAGGATCTCGCCGGGCAATGTGCGCGCCTGGCTACCCTGCAGATAGAACTGGCCGACAAAGGTCTGCACCACTTCGCCCATATCCGTGCCGCCCGGTACTTTAGGGAAATAGCTGCGGCTGCCCAGCACCTTGCCCTGACGGATGAACAGCACGTGCAGGCACGCCATACCGGCATCGAACGCTACGCCGATCACGTCCAGATCGTCGCTGTCGCCCGACACAAACTGCCGCTCGGTGACGCGACGCACGGCCTGAATTTGATCGCGAATGCGCGCCGCCTCTTCGAAATTGAGCAGTTTGCTGGCTTCTTCCATACGCGCAATCAGCTGGTGCAATACCTGCTGATCTTTACCAGAAAGGAACAGCCGCACGTAGTCCACCTGCTGCTGGTATTCTTCTTCGCTCACCAGGCCGGCAACACAAGGCCCCAGACAGCGGCCGATCTGATACTGCAGGCACGGACGAGAACGGTTGCGATATACGCTGTTTTCGCACTGACGAATCGGGAACAGCTTCTGCAGCAGCGCCAGCGTTTCGCGTACGGCATAAGAGTTGGGAAAAGGCCCGAAATATTCGCCCTTGGCGTGTTTGGCGCCGCGATGTACCGCCAAACGGGGATGGGTATCCGCACTGAGAAAAATCAGTGGGTAAGATTTATCGTCTCGCAAAAGAACATTATACCGCGGTTGGTACAATTTAATGTAGTTATGTTCCAACAGCAGCGCTTCTGTTTCGGTGTGGGTAACCGTTACGTCTATTTGCGCGATATTTTTAACCAGTGTCTCGGTTTTACGGCTGCTGACCTGCTGCCTAAAATAGCTGGCGAGACGCTTTTTCAGGTCTTTGGCTTTACCGACGTAGATCACCGTGCCCGTGGCGTCGTACATGCGGTAGACGCCGGGCTGGCTGGTGACGGTACTCAGGAAGGCTTTGGCATCAAAACGGTCATTCACTGCTTAACAATGTCTCCGCATTGAACAATCCATGTCGGATGGCCAGGTGAGTCAATTCGACGTCGCCGCTGATATTCAGTTTGCTGAACATGCGGTAACGGTAGCTGTTCACCGTTTTCGGGCTGAGACTCAGTTGCTCCGAGATCTCATTCACTTTTTTGCCTTTGGTGATCATCAACATGATCTGTAACTCGCGTTCAGACAGGCAGCTGAACGGCGTTTCGGCCTGCGGTTCCAGCTGACTCAGGGCCATCTGCTGGGCGATATCAGACGCGATATAACGCTGCCCCGCATGCACGGAACGCAAGGCATTAATCACTTCCTGCGGCGCGGCGCCCTTGCTCAGGTAACCGGCGGCACCCGCCTGCATCACCTTCGCGGGCAAAGGATTTTCAGTATGGATGGTCAACATGATGACTTTGACGTCGGGTGCATAACGCACAATCTTGCGCGTGGCTTCCAGCCCGCCAATGCCCGGCATATTCATGTCCATCAGCACGATATCGACAGCGTTGCCACGGCACCATTTTACGGCGTCTTCACCGCACTGAGCCTCACCGACAACTTTTATACCTTTGATATCTTCAAGAATGCGTCGTATCCCTGCGCGCACCAGTTCGTGGTCATCAACAAGAAGAACGCTAATCAAGGAAAAATCTCCAAAAAAAGGGAGTAACGCAATCGGCCTCTGTTTTCGCCAGAGATATTACTTGTTTTTCAGACAAGAATGAACACAGATTAATACATACTTCCGAATAACTTTGCGGAGCAGAGCTGATTTTTCAATTTTAGCCGTCTATGCCGCCGATAAATCGTCACGTCGGAAAAGATCGGACGCCGAAAATAATTCCGCGGCGCTGTACCAGACACAGGATAGCGCGATAATCATGCTACGAGAGAGAAATCTGTGTAAGCAATCACGACATGAATAATATTAACACGGCCGTTGGCTGTTTGTAATCATTTGATATTTAAAGGCGTAACAAAATCCGCTGCCAACCTGTGTCTGGCAACCCGCGGTCGAAACTATTATTCCCGGCAAACGCCGGTAAAATCGGTGTCCCCCACCCCAAATAATTATAATAACCCCCATTGTTCAACAATAACGTGCCGGACAAATACTTGTTAACCACCTCGAAATAACTTGCCGCGAGTAGATGATTCAGACAAGCAATGAGCGAACGTTGCCCACCCGCGTGACCTGAGCAAGCCCGGTGCAGATGACAGACGCATGCTATGCTATACTCCGCGCCCAGTTAAATTCGCCGCCGCGCGCGGGGCAACCTTTTAGTAGCCCGCGTGCGGTGCGCCAAAGCAGCTTGTATCAGGCTACGGCCTCAAAAAATCAGGAGAGAAAATGAGCAACGTTGATTTCACTACGTCTGCAAACCCGGAAATCTTGGCGACCGAGGTTGCCTGCCTCAAAGCTACGCTGACGCTGATCTTGAAATCGATCGGCCAGGCCGACGCCGGGAAAGTTATCATCAACATGGAACGTTTCATCGCTCAGATTGAAGATCCCACCCAGGCGGAAATCTTCAAGAACAGCATTCAGCAAATCAAGCACGCTTACCGTCAGTAAGCGTTGCATCCCAGACCCGCACTTATTGTGGGTCTGCTTTTCACCGCGCTACACCACACCCCATTGATCTTGCACGTGCTTTCGGGCAGTGTGTTGACTTTCCCCCACACCCGAGACCGTTATGGGCATCCTTGTCAAAGCGCTGATCGGCGCGCTGGTCGTGGTTCTGATCGGCCTGTTGGCCAAAACGCGCAACTATTATATCGCCGGTTTAGTCCCGCTCTTTCCCACTTTCGCCCTGATTGCGCATTACATTGTCGGCAACGAGCGTTCCATCGCGGCGCTGAAAACTACGCTGATTTTCGGCATGTGGGCGGTGTTGCCCTACCTGGTATATTTGATCTCGCTTTATTTCCTGATCAACAGTTTGCGGCTGTCGTTGGCTCTGGGGGCGGCGGTATTGTGCTGGATTGCGGCAGCGTGGCTACTCATTACGCTGTGGGGGTGGTGGCAAGGGCGTTAACGCCCTTGCCAGGGCAGATTAAGGTCGCCCCGCCTGCAAAACGAAACCACGCTGCCGATCACCGGCGATACGCAGATAGCGGCTTTCACCGGCGCGCAGCGTCATCGGTATACTGCCGCCGGTCTCACGCCAAATACACAGGTTATTCTCGATCATATCTTGCCCGATACTGACCGTAATATTGCCTGGCGGTACGCGAAATTCTGCTTTCTCTTTCGACGCCAGTGAAGCGGCGAACTCCCCATTCACATAGACGCCGGTGCGGCAACTGCCCGCCAGCATTCCGCTATCGCGCACCACCACCACCGTGGCGTAAGGCGTATCCGGGATATTCTGATAAAGCATCAGACGGCTTGGGGGCGGCAATTCAGCCTGTTGCGGCGGTACGGCTTGAGTCGCACACCCCGTCAACAGTGCAGAGGCAAATAATAGCGCGGCGTAATGCTTCATCCTTAGCTCCTGAAGAAAATAATGCTTATCGTAACAAGAGATAGCTGTCTCCAGTAGCATTCATACCGCAGAGATGAAAAAATCGGATAACTTCCCACTCCCCCACAAACCTGCAGAAATAAGAAGATTCTTCATTAAAGCCCTTGAAATAAAGGCGATTCTTGCAGATTTAAAACTTGACCATGCCACGTTGGATATCTGCCGCAAAAGCACCACTGACGTAACTGAAACCATCCTGCGTGACGTAAACCCTGGTATGACCGGTCTCTGATAACACCGCCACCATATATCCCAAGCTGATCATTTCATGTGACGGAACGTTCATCGGGGTTAGAAATCCGCGCCCACGGCACCACTGATAAAAACGAGTTCGCCCATATCCCAACACGGCACCCACATCGGAGAGGTGCTTAAAAGTATCATAATCCTCTGATGATGAAGGTAAACCGTCATGACTTTCAGGCGTTTTCTTTATCCCAGACAAAATAAACTCCTTTTTGACTTTGTCGCATACGGTTATCCTTTCTCTAAAATGAATTTAAAAAATCCAAATTTAAAATGCAAATGAATTCCCTGTAACAAAAAATACTTTAACGGAAAAACCTGAAAATAAAACCCCAATAAAAAAACAGAAATAAAAAAATAGGGTATTAATACCGAGTATTAAATCCTTGGCATGGGTAAATATCCTAAATAAAAATAATAGTCAGACCAGATAAGAATATACTTAGCTTGCGTATTATTTACCTCATCAAAACGATGCAATTGCGATCGGATCATTGCGGCATAAAGAGAACGAATAAAACCAGCGCCACATCGCCCCCTTTCCTCGTGAGGCCGCAGATCTCTACAGACTTCCCTCAATGTGCCACATCCTCTCTCAGCGCGGTACTTCCTCAATCATACCTAAACAATAACTATTATCATTTCCAATTGTTCCGCCAGTTTATTACACTTTCCTACCTCGCCAGTTAGGAAAATTCCTAGGCTGCGAGCCTCAGGATAGAGAAAGAGCTAGGGACACTATGAAGAATTGCCGTTGTTTGATTGTTTTGCCGTTATTGATGTTGACCGCCTGCACTCAATGGGAAAGGCCCGGCGCGGTTGAGAGTACCCGGGATGCCGAATATGCCGAATGCCGTAGCCGCGGATACGATCGTTTTCCGCCGGACGTAGTGCGGGACGTGGAGTTCAGCTACGAAAACAAATACATGCCTTGCGAGAAGAATAAGAAAGATTGTCCATCGGGATACCGCTACGACAAGGAGCCGTCGATTAAAACAGTGCAGACCGATCGCAATCAGTCCGCCCGGGACGCCATCATCGAAGCCTGTATGTACGGCAAAGGCTGGCGAGAGAAAACCTACTATTGGCCGCAATGGTGATGTGGCGGCATTTGCCTGGGGGCGAAATGCCGCTAACCCATTCAACCGTCGTCATCACATCGGTTCAGCCCCAGTGCAACCAGCGTTTCTGTCCTGACCGGCGTTAAAGGCACACGCGGCGACGGTAAAGACCAGCCCAAAAGCTGCCTCGCCGCCGCCGCACAGATTTTTCCCTGGCATGCTCCCATACCACATCGGCTGCTCAGTTTAGCCGAGTTCCAATCCGGCTGATGGCGTACCTGTTCCAACGTAACGTCTTCGCAGCGGCACAGTAACGTTTGCGGTTTGGCCAGCGAATTCAAGCGCTCATCGAGAGCAAAGGTACTTGCCGTCGCCGTGGCGAAACGCCGCCACCGCCGCCGCTGCGCCACCATGCGCTCTGCCTTTTCCCGCTGCCCGGTGGCAGCATAACCGGCAATGGCGCCTTCGGTGAGCGCCAATTCACTGCCGCCAATGCCGGTACACTCCCCGGCGGCATAAATTTGCGCCTGGCTGGTTTGCTGAAAATGATCCACCGCTACGGCGTCGTGTTCTATCCGGCACCCCAGCAGCATCGCCAACTCAATGTTCGCCACCAGACCAAAACCGCAGGCTAACCGGTCACAGGCGATCGTTCTTTGCCGCCCGCCGTTATTGACGTGCACCGAGGTTAAACGTTCTTGCCCCAACGCCGCCAGCACCCGGTTACCGGCACGATAACGATGCGGCATCAGAGAAAACGCCTGACGCAGCTTGGCTGGCCAGCGCCACAGGCCGCCGGCAAACGCCGCCAACCGCCAAAGCGGCGCCTGCTCAGCCACCAGCACCACCTCACCGCCGGCCTGTTTCACGCTGTCCGCCACCGCCAACAGCAGCGGACCACTGCCGGCTATCACCACTCGCTCGCCGCGGATCGCCAACCCCTGCTTGATTTGCGCCTGTAGACCACCGGCGCCGGTCACCCCCGGCAGCGTCCAGCCGGGAAACGGCAACAACAGTTCACGCGCGCCATTGCATAAAATCAGCTTCTGATAGCGAATCACGCCGCAGCCTTCGGCGTCTTCATAGGCCAATCGGTTAGCGCCACACTGCGCCACCAGCTTGCAGCCGGACTGCAGCGCAATATTTTCCCTCGTCGCCACCGCCTGCCGATAGCGGTTCGCCGTTTCAGGCAACGCCACCTGCGGTCCATCGCGCCAGATTTGCCCACCGGGATGCGGATTATCATCAATCATTCGCACCTGGCCACCACTTTCCGCCGCGGCCAGCGCCGCCGCCTGGCCGGCCGGACCGGCACCGACGATCAGCACCTCACAATTGAAGTTACTCATCATCGCTCCTCTCAATGCGCATGCCGGCTTGGCACAGCGTTTGGCACGCCAGGCGACGCAGACCGTTAATGGTCACCCGGCACTCCTGACAAACGCCCATGCCGCAAAAGGGGGCGCGCGGTTGGTGTGAAACAGATAACCGACAACGATCGTCACCGCACAGGCTGAGTGCCGCAGCAACGCTGAGCCCAACCGGTACCCGCCGGTGCTCTCCATCGATACTCAACGAGAGCGTATTTTGTCTTTCATTCATACAGGCAGCTCCTTGGCGGCTAACACCCGCGCCGCCAAATACGGGGAAACGTCAATTTCCGGCGTTTGCCGGCCGATCTGCGCAGTAATCAGCGCGGCGCTGCCGAGGGCAGTCGTGACGCCCAATCCCTCGTGCCCCAGCGCCAGCCACAGCCAGGAATGCTGCGGATGCGCGCCTAACAGCGGCAGCCCGTCAGCAGAGGCGGCGCGCAGCCCGGTCCAGCAGCGAATGATGTTCATCTGCGCTAATGCGGGCAAGAAATGCTGCGCACGCGTGAGCATTGCCGCCAACAGCGGCATGTCCAACGCCGAATCGACGGCGTCGAACTGGCGGGAAGAACCGATCAGCCATTGCCCGGTGGGCCGCGCCTGTACATTGAATGCCACCGACGTGCCGTCGCTGGCATGCGCGCTGGCGCCATATCCCAGCTCCACCAACTGATGACGCACCCGAGGCGGGTAGCGATCGGTAATCGCCAGATGGCCCTTCTTGGCGTGAAGCAAAGTCTGCGGCAATAGGCTATTGGCCCTAAGGCCGCAGGCCAGGACTACCCGCGGCGCAGCCAGGTGCCTGCCGTCCACCAGCCGCACTGCCCCTTCATCCAGCACTGCCGCCTCGCCATGCACCACGTCGATCGCCGCACCACCGTCGGCCAACAGCCAGCGAGCCGCGAGCGGCGCATACAGAATGCCGTCGCCCGGCACCCGCAACCCACCGGCCAGGCCGTGCCGCAGCATCGGCTCCATCGCGGCGATCTGCTCCGCCGTCAGCAGCTCCGCAGCCACGCCCTGCTCCGCCAGCCGCGTCCGCTTTTGCTCGGCGATGACCATTTCATCCGCTTTATCCGCCAGCCATAGCGTTCCGCAGCCGCGCCAGGCACACGCTTGCGGCATGCGCCCCGTCACTTCACGCCATAACCGCAGCGAATAAGCGCTCAACGCCAGCTCGGCCGGATTGTCGTCCATGCACACCAGATGCCCCATGCCAGCGGCGGTGGCGCCGGCGCGGCGATCGTCCACTACCGAAACACGATACCCTTCCCGCGCCAGCCGCCAGGCACAGGCAGCGCCGATGATGCCGGCGCCGATCACGATGACATCAGCTCCCCGCTCGGCGCCCATCAGCGTATTCCCCAAACAAAGGGATCGCGTTCGTCGAGCAGCAGTTGGCTATCGGCGCACACATAGGCCTGCCCGCGAATAAAGGGGGTAATGCGATCGCCATTCCGGTGATAGTAGGCCTGAAATTCGCTGCCGATCACGCTGGCCTGCCGCCACTGCGTGTCCGGCGGCAGCTTGTCGTCCGCCGCCAGGCACGCCAGTTTGGCGCTGGTGCCGGTGCCGCACGGAGAACGGTCATAGGCTTTGCCGGGGCACAGCACGAAGCTGCGGCTGTCGGCCTGCGGATCGTCACCGAACAGTTCGATATGGTCTATCACCCCGCCGTCTTCACCGCGGATGCCCGCCTGATCCAACGCCTGCCGCACCGCCCAGGAGAACGCGGTCAATGCCTCCAGATTTTGTTTATCGATGGGCAACGGCGACTCACCGATCAGGAAGAACCAGTTACCGCCCCAGGCGATGTCACCCGTCACCGGTCCGTAACCCGCAACCTCAAGCCGCACCTGGCGGCGGTAACGATAAGCCGCCACGTTCTCTACCGTGACGCTGCCGTCGTCATGCAGCGTGGCGTTTACCGGGCCGACCGGGGTCTCGATCAGATGGCGACCGGCGTGGATGCGCCCCAGGTGCGCCAGCGAAGCAATCAGCCCGATAGTGCCGTGCCCGCACATGCCCAGATAGCCGCTGTTGTTAAAGAAGATCACCCCAGCGGTGGCCTGTGGCGAACAGGGGCGACACAGCAACGCCCCCACCAGCACGTCATTGCCGCGCGGTTCGAGCATCACCGCGCAGCGCCAATCGTCATAATGTTGCGCGAAACACGCCCGCCGTTCCGCCATGCTGCCCTCGCCGAGATCGGGAAAACCTTCCACGATCAGACGGGTCGGCTCTCCGCCGGTATGAGAATCGATCGCCCGCAAAGCGGTGATATGCGCAGAAAGTGCCATCGGCGTCTCCTGAGTTAATGAGATGTTACCAATGGCATTAGCCTGAACGAATGTGAGCATAACGGCTTGATGCGTTTCGGCGCGGCGAATGAAGAAATCAGCACAGTGACAAAAGTCAGGCCTGACGCGTCGCGGGTATGTGCTTAGCGAATGCCATAACAATGACTTATTTATCATATTGTTATTTTCATGCTAAACCTTTGTGTAGCGAGAAACCCCGCAGTTTTCAAGCAACTGCCAAACTCCGCCCGGCAAAAGTATGCGGCAATCCGCATATTTGGCAGCCGGCCGGAAATAGCGCTTGCTTCGTTACATAAAAGTTAATATTGATGCGAAAGCGCCAACCTGGCCCGCCTGTTTTTCCGGCTAACGACCGAAAAGGGACTGTTATGCGATCCACTTCAGACTATCAGCCTCCGGTTTCTCTCTCGCCGCCTTCGCTTGTGGGACTGCCGGAGCAAGAGGACGTTTTTGCCGTCGAACATCTGTCGCGCCTGTGCGACGGACTGGCGCAGCAGCGCCCGAATAACCTGCACGATCTGCTGAATACGCTGGCGCTGATCGCGCCGCTGCTGAACGCGATTCCCAACGTGGTGTTCTTTATCAAAGACGCCCAGGCTCGCTACCTGCTGGCCAACCTGACGCTGGCCAGGCGCTGCGGTTTCAAAACCGTCACGCCGCTGCTGGGCAAGACCTCCGCCGACGTTTTTCCCGCTCAGCTTGGATCCGGCTACACCGAGCAGGATCTGCGGGTATTGCGCCACGGCGTGCTGATCCAGGATCAGCTGGAGATGCACCTGTACAATGGCCGAGAAACCGGCTGGTGCCTGACGCAAAAGCTGGCGCTGTATGACGCGCAGGGAAAAATCATCGGTATGGCGGGTATTTCTCACGATCTGCAGGAGGCCAGGGCCAATCACCCGGCCTACCAACGGCTGGCGGCGATCGACGTGCACATCCGCCGCCACTATGCCCGACCGATCGCGCTTGAAGAGCTGACGGCGCTGACCGGGTTGTCGGTGGCGCAGATCGAACGCTACTGCAAACGTATCTTCCACCTCACCCCACGGCAGATGATCCATAAAGTGCGGCTGGAAAAAGCCACGGAACTGCTGGCCGGCGATCTGCCGATCACCGACATCGCGCTGCTGTGCGGCTACACCGATCACAGCGCATTCAGCCGTCAATTCAAAGCGATGACCGGCTCTACGCCGCGCGATTTCCGCCTGACGCTTTCCGCTTAATGCGCTGATTTATCTGGTTAAGCCCCCTCTTTTCACGGTGCACCAGCGCCCGGTTTTTTCACGTCCGCTTTTCGGCGCCATTGTGCCAATTTCGTCGCGGCAATCGGTGAAAAGCGTCAAGCCTCCCCACGCAATACCGGTCAATCTGTCGGTGAGCCTTACCAAAGATTCACTTTTCATTAACACTTTCGGACGACAGGACAAACACGATGAGCCATAAAGCCATAAGCTGGAGCGGCGTATTCCCGGCGGTGACGACCCAGTTCCGCAACGATTTCTCTTTGGACCTCGACGCCACCCATACGGTGATCAAAAACCTGGTACGCGACGGCGTCTCCGGCCTGGTGGTGTGCGGCACCGTCGGTGAAAACACCTCGATGACGGTGCAAGAGAAGCTGGCGGTGATCGAAGTGGCGAGAGACGCCGCCGACGGTAAAGTGCCGGTGATCGCCGGCATCGCCGAGTTCACCACCGCCTTCGCGCAGAACATGGCGCGTGAAGCGCAAAAGGCCGGCGTCGACGGGATTATGGTGATGCCGGCGCTGGTCTACTCCGCCAAACCGCACGAAACCGCCGCGCATTTCCGCAGCGTCGCCGGCGCGACCGATCTGCCGATCATGGTCTACAACAACCCTCCCATTTACAAAAATGACGTCACGCCAGACATTCTGACCTCGCTGGTCGACTGCGAGAACATCGTGTGTTTCAAAGACTCGTCGGGCGACACCCGCCGCTTTATCGACCTGCGCAACGAAGTCGGCGATCGCTTCGTGCTGTTCGCCGGGTTGGACGATGTGGTGCTGGAAAGCATCGCCGTCGGCGCGCAAGGCTGGATCTCCGGCATGTCGAATGCTTTCCCGCGCGAAGGAGAAACGCTATTCCGGCTGGCGAAGGAAAAACGCTATGAGGAAGCGTTGGCGCTGTACAGCTGGTTTATGCCACTGCTGCACCTCGATGCCCGCCCCGATCTGGTGCAGTGCATCAAACTCTGCGAACAGCGGGTCGGCCGCGGCAGCGCCGTCACTCGTCCGCCGCGCCTGGCGCTGCAGGGCGAGACGCTCACCGAGATCAATGCCGTGATCGATAAAGCGCTGGCCACTCGCCCTGCGCTGCCGAACGTCGGCCTGTAACGCCTTCACCGCCCGGCCATGCCGGGCGTCATGCTTTCTCTACCGGGGGAACCGATGCCCAACGATCGCTACGCCGCCATCAGCGGCCAACAATTTATCGGCGGCCAACGCCGCGCCGAAGGGGAAGCGGCGCTGCTCAGCCTGCGCGCCGACGACGGTCAGCCGACCGGCTACCGCTTCCACCAGGCCACGGCGGCAGAAACCGCCGCCGCCGCAGAAGCTGCCGCCGCGGCCTTTGCACCTTATTCGCAGCTCAGCGCGGAACAACGCGCGAAATTTCTCGACACCATTGCCGAGGAGTTAGACGCGTTGGATGAGGATTTCTTCGCCTTAGCCATGCAGGAAACCGCCTTGCCGCCGGCGCGGTTGAGCGGCGAACGCGCCAGAACCAGCGGCCAGATGCGGCTGTTCGCTACGCTACTGCGGCGCGGCGACGTCGAGGGCGTGCGCATCGACTGCGTGCTGCCGCAACGCTCCCCCCAGCCGCGCCCCGATCTACGTCAATACCGCACGGCGCTCGGCCCGGTGGCGGTATTCGGTGCCAGCAACTTCCCGCTGGCGTTCTCCACCGCGGGTGGCGATACCGCCGCCGCGCTCGCCGCCGGCTGCCCGGTCGTGTTCAAGGCGCACAGCGGCCATATGATCACCGCCGAGCTGACCGCTCAGGCGATCGAGCGCGCCCGGAAACGCACGGGGATGCCTGCCGGCGTCTTCAACATGATCTTCGGCAACCGCGTGGGAGCCGACCTGGTACAACATCCGGCGATTCAGGCCGTGGGATTCACCGGCTCGCTGCAAGGCGGTCGAGCGCTCTTCGATCTGGCGATGCAACGCCCTCAACCTATCCCGGTCTTCGCCGAAATGTCGAGCATCAACCCGGTCGTGATCCTGCCACAGGCGCTGGCGCGGCGCGGGCAGCACATCGCGCAGGAACTGGTCTCTTCCTTTACGCTCGGTTGCGGTCAGTTCTGCACCAAGCCCGGCGTGATCGTCGCGCTGCGCGGCGGCGCCTTCGATCGGCTGGCCGAAGCGATGAGCGCCTTGGTCAACGCCGCCGAGCCGCAGCCGATGCTGAATACCGGTACGCTGGAGCATTACCGTCACGGGCTGGCAGCCCTCGATGCGCACCCGGGTATGCGCCGTCTGGCGGGCCGCAGTGAAACGCCCCCTCATCGGGCGACGGCACAGCTGTATCAAGCGGAGGAGGCACTGCTGCTGCAGGCCGATCCGCTGCTGCAACAGGAGGTCTTCGGCCCGGCCAGCATCCTCGTCGCTGTAGATAGCGAAGTGCAGCTGCATGCGGCGCTGGCGGCATTGCAAGGTCAGTTAACCGCTACGCTGCTGGCGGATGACGGCGATCTCGATACGGCTGCCGAGCTGACGACACTGTTGGCACGCAAAGCCGGTCGGGTGCTGTTCAACGGGTATCCGACCGGGGTAGAAGTGTGCGACGCCATGGTGCACGGCGGCCCCTACCCGGCGACCAGCGACGCACGCGGCACCTCGGTCGGCACGTTGGCCATCGAACGTTTCCTGCGGCCGGTCTGTTTGCAAAACACCCCTGCGGCGCTGTTGCCGCCACCGCTGCAGGACGCCAACCCGCTCAACCTGCTGCGGCTGGTGAACGGCGTTTTCACCCGAGATCCCCTGATTTCACCTGCCCAAAATTAGCCCGGCCGCATCTGCCTGCCACTCAATAACAAAAGGGTAATACCATGACAACCCAAGGCAAATTCAAGAAGCAGCTTACGCTCACCGATCTGACGTTCATCGGTCTGGGCGCCATCTTCGGCTCCGGTTGGCTGTTCGCCGCCAGCCATGTCTCCTCCATCGCCGGCCCGGCCGGCATCTATTCCTGGCTGATCGGCGGCCTGGCGGTGCTGCTGCTCGGCATCGTCTACTGCGAGCTGGGCGCCGCCCTGCCGCGCGCCGGCGGCATCATTCGCTATCCGGTGTTCTCGCACGGCGAACTGATGGGTTATCTGCTGGGGTTTATCACGCTGATCGCCTTCTCCAGCCTGATTGCCATCGAAGTCGTCGCTGCCCGGCAATACGCCGCCGCCTGGTTCCCATTCCTCAGCCAGCCGGGTTCCGGCGACCCTACGCCGATCGGCTGGCTGGTGCAGCTGGCGCTGCTGTGCTTTTTCTTCGCGCTCAACTATTACAGCGTCAAAACCTTCGCTAAATCCAATAACCTGATCAGCGTGCTGAAGTTTCTGGTGCCGCTGCTGGTGATCGTGGTGTTGTTCAGCTTTTTCAAACCGGAAAACCTGCACAGCCAGGGCTTTGCCCCCTTCGGTTCAGCCGGGGTTGAGGCCGCCATTTCCGCCGGTGGCATCATCTTCGCCTACCTCGGCCTGACGCCGATCATTTCGGTCGCCAGCGAGGTGCAAAGGCCGCAGCGCACCATTCCCATCGCGCTGATCCTGTCGGTGGTGCTGTCCACCATCATCTATGTGCTGCTGCAAATAGCGTTTCTCGGCAGTATCCCCAGTGAGATGCTGAGCGGCGGCTGGGCCGGCATCAGCCAACAGTTCTCCCTGCCGTTTCGCGATATCGCCATCACGCTGGGCATGGGGTGGCTGGCATTTCTGGTGGTCAGCGACGCGATCGTTTCGCCGAGCGGCACCGGCAACATCTATATGAACGCCACGCCTCGCGTGATCTACGGTTGGGCGCGCACCGGCACCTTCTTCAAACTGTTCACCCGGGTGGATGGCGAGTCCGGCATTCCCCGCCCGGCGCTGTGGCTGACCTTCGCTCTCTCGGTATTCTGGACGCTGCCGTTCCCGTCGTGGGAAAAGCTGATCGGCGTGGTGTCCGCCGCGCTGGTGCTGAGCTACGCCATCGCCCCGGTCACCGCCGCCGGGCTGCGGCGCAATGCGCCCGATATGCCGCGTCCGTTCCGGGTGCGCGCTTTCTGCGTACTCGGCCCGCTGTCGTTTATCATTTCGGCGCTGATCGTATTCTGGTCCGGCTGGGATACCGTTTCCTGGCTGCTCGGCTTGCAGATCCTAATGTTCTTCATCTACATCCTGTTCAAGAATCAGGTGCCGACCCACGCCGTTAGCCTTCGGCAGCAAATTTGGTCCTCGCTGTGGCTGATCGTCTTCTATGCGCTGGTGATCGCACTCTCTTACCTCAGCAGCTTCGGCGGCATCGGCGCCATTGCCCACCCGTGGGACACCCTCACCATGGCGGTGATTGCGCTGGCGGTTTACTACTGGGGCGCCTATACCTGTTTACCCCAGGCCAATTTTATCGGCGATGAAGAAGAATGAACCCAGGGAGGACATCGAAATGACATCCATGCACGTTCTGTCGCTGGAACAGGCTTATCAACTGGCGTTGAGCACGCTGCGCAGCAACGGTTTCAATCAGGTGCATGCCGAGGCGGTAGCTCAAAATGTCACCCAGGGCGAACGCGACGGCTGCGCTTCGCACGGGCTGTATCGACTATTGGGCTGTGTGCGATCGCTGCGGGCAGGCAAGGTTTCTGCCGATGCGATGCCCAGGTTGCTCGACCAGGCGCCAGCCATCTTGCGTGCCGACGCCGGCGGCGCGTTTTCCCTGCTGGCCTACCGCACCGCTCTGCCGGCCTTTATCGAGAAGGTGCGAACCAACGGTATCGCCGCGCTGGCGATCAACCGCTGCGTGCACTTCTCCGCGTTGTGGGCCGATATCGAACCGCTAACCGAGCAGGGGTTGGTGGCCTTGGCCTGCACGCCCAGCCATGCGTGGGTGACGCCGGCCGGCGGTTCGCGCCCGCTGTTCGGCACCAACCCCATCGCCTTCGGCTGGCCGCGCTCGGATCGGCCGCCGTTTTTGTTCGACATGGCCACCAGTGCGGCGGCGCGCGGCGAAATCGAATTACACCGCCGTGCAGGCACCCCGCTGCCTGAAGGCTGGGGCATTGATAAGGCAGGCAATCCGTCCACCGATGCAGCCAGCGTGTTGGAGGGCGCGATGCTGGCCTTCGGCGGACATAAGGGCTCGGCGCTGGCGGCGATGGTTGAGTTGTTGGCCGGGCCGCTGATCGGCGATATGACCAGCAAGGAATCGCTGGCCTACGACGACGGCACCGGTTCGTCGCCTTACGGCGGTGAGCTGATCATCGCGTTGGATCCTGAGCGTTTTCTCGGTGCGGATAAGGCCAAATATTTCGCCAGCGCAGAGGCGATGTTTGCCGATATGCTGGCGCAAGGCGCACGCATCCCCGGCGAACGCCGTTATCGGCAGCGGCGCCAGAGCGAACAAGACGGCGTGAAAATTCCCAGGACGTTGTACGACGAAATAGTGGCACTGTGCGATTAGCACCGGATTGATTCTCCCGCGCCGGCAATCCGGCGCGGGGAGAGGCTTATCCTGCCTGAGCCAGATCGCTGTGCAGGCGCTTGCGCCACACCGGTTTGGTGTCCCAGCGAGCGAAGTGTTTCGCCTCTTTACCCGGCTGCACCTGGTGCCACATATCTTCTTGCCACCGGATCGGTTCCTTTCCTCGCAACGTTGGGCGGGTCTGTTTAATCGTCCGTTGCAAGACGTCCGCTTCCTCAGCGGTAATGGGCGGCGCCTGTCTGGCGGCGTCCAGCGCACGGCTTCCCAGCGGCGCCATCACCCGATACAACACGTTGACCTGCTGCAGCGTCGCCTGCTGATTAGTGCTCATCCCCTTACCCGACCAACCGTCGAAGTTTTCACCGGGATCGTCCCCCTGCGCGCGATACTCATTACCTGGCCCCTCGACGATATTCCATCCTTGCCAGGTCACCAGAGTGTGTAATCCATCGCGATCCTGCAGGTTTTTATTCTTGATCTGTTTGAGCACTTCGGCGCGGTTTGGCACACCGATAAGGTTCATAAACTCGTCCAGCGCGTCCCAATGCTGCCCCGCCACCAAACCATTCCAGACATTCCGCAAACAGTTCCAGGGAATGGTGTGATGCCAGGTCAGCGTGATAAGCGGTTTGGTTGACGCATGTTGCCAACGGCTCGGTTCACTGCCCCGATCGCCCCTGATAATCCCATCAACTTCTAATGGCATAGCTGCCCCTCTTCTGGCTGAGATGAAGAATATGCGCAAGGCCAGTGGCCCGGTTGGCATAAAAACGTCAGCTAAAATCGTAGCAGCTCAGGCTGAGATGGCAATAAAACGCAAGGCACGCTCTGCAGCCGACAGGCAACCACAGAACGCGCCCGAAAACGGCGGGCTTAAGACGGATTATCTGACCACCATCACCGAAATATTGGCATGGCGAACGATAGCGGCGGCGTTAGACCCCAGCAGATAGGTTTTCACGCTCGGGCGACGCGAACCGATGATGATCAGATCGGCGTCGATCTCTTCCGCCAGTTCTAACACCTGATCGCGCGCGGAACCGAAGCTGACGGTGTAATTGAGGCGATCCAACGGCAGATCGATTTCCGACATGACTTTCTTCAGTTTATCCACCGCCTTCACTTCCGCCTGATTCTCAAACTCCTTGAGACCGAACGAATAGGCAGTAACAAACGCCGAGGCATCCGGCAGCGCATGGAAGAAGTGCACTTTAGCGCCGGACATCTTCGCCAAATATTCCACATGCTTCAGCGCATGCTCGGTTAACAGATCTTCTTCAATATCGATCGGCACTAAAATAGTCTTGTACATATCACATCCTTTCTATGTAAACCGGGTGCCTACAGAGTACTGCCGCGCGCGGGCGCGGTGAATCGCTTTATCACGCTTTTGTGATCGGGGGTAAATACTGATAAGGATAACTCTTAATTTAACAAAATATAAACATCACACCGAAAACGGATAGGCGCTTAATTATTTATTACTCGAGATTAAATCAGCTGTAAATAAACCGCTTTGGCAGTGGCGGCGGTCTTATTGGCGACAGAAAGTTTTTTAATCGAGTTGCCGATGTGGAAATTGATCGTACGCTCGCTCACCCCCATCAATAGCGCGATCTCTTCCGCCGTTTTCCCTTCGCTGCACCAACGTAAAATGTCTTTTTCGCGCAGCGTCAGCACGTCTTTTATCGCGTCGTCATTCACCGATATCAAGGCTTCACGCAGCGTTTTATGGGCGGCTTGCGCCAGCCAAAGGAAAAAGGTTTCATTTGCCGCGCGCGCTTGTGGTGTTTGCTCCGGTAGCGCTTTGCCAGCAAACGTCAGGATCCCCAGCCGGCCATAGCAATCCTTGACCGATTGCGACCAACCGGCGCACAGGCCAAACTGCGCCATATGCCGCCAAAGCGTCGGCCGCTCGTGATAAAAGCTTTCGTCCCACTGGAACTGCAGTGTGGAGTGGTGAGCGCGCTCAATAACCGGATCCTGCAAGTATACCCGCTGCCGCCGATAATCCTCGAGATAGCTCGCTGAAAAATTCCCTTCGATCAGCATCTTGGGGCGGCTGGCCGGATAACAGGAAAACACGATGTAGGAGAAATAATCAAACCCCAATGCCTCGGCGCAGGGCTCCAGCTGCGTCAAAAAGCATTCGCGATCGGCCAGGCTGCCTATCACATCTGCCATGAGCCGTTGAGTGCGGGTATCCATAACGCAGGTTCTCCAGATAGCGATGCCGATTTATCGATAGGTCAGACTCACTATAGAATATCGTCGCCCGGCGCCAGTAGCCGTTTCATATAATAAAAAACACCAACGCTATAACGAAAAAAGCTATTCCCATTAAAATAAGCCTTTTATTGCGTCGAAGAGGAAAACTACGCGAATAGCATAATCTCTTCAGGTCGTAAACCTGTCATTCCTGTCATGGACAGCGCCATCTGTCCGCCATTACTTTTTCTGTGATGCTGAGTTTGATGAATAACTGCCGCCAAGCCGAAAATAATGGCGGCGTGCCACGATAGAAAACGAACATATCAGGAATACAGAATGAGATTAACGGACTATAACGGCCATCTGTTCACGCTCTGTCTGATGGCGACCGGCACATTCGCCATCGGCACCGACGCCTTTATCGTCGCCGGCGTGCTCAGCGACATTTCCGATACCTTTGCCGTCAGCCCCGCGCAAGCGGGGCAGTTGATATCGGTATTCGCGTTGGCTTATCTGTTGTTCGCACCGCTGACTGCCTGGCTACTCGGCAACGTCAACCGCAAGCATATCCTGCAGTTGGCGCTGGTGCTGTTCATCGTCGGCAACCTGGCCTGTGTCTGGGCCAACAGCTACCTGCAGATCGCGTTCGGCAGAGTGCTGGCCGCATTGGGAGCGGCCTGTTACACGCCGCAGGCCGCCGCAGCAGCGGTGGGGCTGGTGGCGGAAAAACGCCGCGGCCTGGCCATTTCCATCGTCTATGGCGGCATGACGTTGGCTATTGCGCTCGGTATTCCATTCGGTACCTTTCTCGCCAAACTGATCGGCTGGCGTGAAATCTTCCTGTTTATCGCCCTGTTGGGGGCGATTGCGCTGCTGGGCCTTTCGCTGGCGCTGCGCGCCATTGCGCCACCAGGCAAGCATTCTCTGAAAGAGCAGCTCGCCCCGCTGCGGCAAAAGGCGGTGCTGACTACGCTACTGATTACCTTTTTTGCCGTTTGCTCGGAACACATCGTCTATAGCTACGTCAGCGTGTTGCTGAAAAACACCCAGTTCGGCCCGCAGGCGATCCTGCCCCCCGCGCTGCTGGTGTTCGGCATTGGCGCGGTGATCGGTAATTTTGCCTCCGGCGCGTTAACCGATGCCCTTGGCAGCAAGTTCGTGCTGCTGCTTTCCGTGGCGATCCAGACGCTGTCCCTGTTTCTGCTGGCCTTTTATGTCACATCCCCTTGGTGGGTGCTGGCCATCTTTATGGTCTGGGGTATCACCGGCTGGATGTATCTGGTGCCGATCCAGCACCACCTGTTGTCGCTGTCGAAACGCTTTGGCGCGCTGACCGTGTCGCTCAACAGCTCGGTGCTGTACGCCGGCATCGCGGCGGGCGGCATGCTGGGCGGCCTGACGCTCTACGCGCTGCCGGCCTATTACCTGCCGCTGTTTTCACTGCCGTTCGGCGCCATCGCCCTGCTGCTGACGCTGATCTTTTTTCAGGGAAACACCCCCGACGAGTGAACGATGACCGACTTTCCTCACCTTTTTCCACAGCTCATTTTACGCAGCCCGCCTCTCGGCGCTGGGCTACACTGCCGGTAGCCCTAATGCGCTGATAAGGAAAAATAATGCGCCTTTTGCCTCTGCAGACCCCCAGGCTGATCCTGCGCCCGTTCACGGCTGACGATCTGCCCCACTTTACCGCCTACCGTCGCCACCCAGACGTAGCGCGCTACCAAAGCTGGAGCGACTACAGCGCCGCCGATGCGCAGGCCTTTTTCGAACGGCAACGGCGGCTCGCATTCAACCGCGACGACAGCTGGTTTCAACTGGCGGTCGAGCACCGGGAGGACAGTGCGTTGCTCGGCGATGTCGCGGTGCATTTCTTCGATGCGGGGCGCCAGGCTGAACTGGGCGTGACCTTCGCGCCCAGCCATCAGCGGCAAGGGCTGGCACGCGAGGCGCTAAACGCCGTCATCGCTCTGCTGTTCGGGCCGCTGGCGAAGCACCGCATTACCGCGGTGGTGGACGCGCGTAATCTTCGCGCCGCCGCGCTGTTCGGCAAGCTGGGCTTTCGTCGTGAGGCCTGCTGGCGGCAAAACGTATTTTTCAAAGGCGCATGGGGCGACGAATTCGGTTTCGCCCTGCTGCAAAGCGAATGGCGGGAGAATGAAAAACATGGCGCTGTTGAATAAATACCTTGGGCAATACCAGTTCTCGGAGCAGCATGCGATTGCCATCGCCGCGCCGCAGGCTCGGATCCTGGCGGCCGTGGCCGCTTACGATCCCAAACACGATCGTTTCTTCCGCAGCATGATAGCGCTGCGCGAATTGCCCGCGCGGCTGATGCCACGCGATAAGCCCAGCCAGCCGCCGTTTGGCCTGCATAACTTTTGCCTGCTTGAGCAGGATGACAGCGCGTTGGTCTATGGCCTGATCGGCCGCTTTTGGCAGGCTGAATACGGCCTGGAGCAGGTCGCTGACGGGGCGGGCTTTCTGGCCTTCGCTCAGCCCGGCGTCGCCAAACTGGCGCTGGGTTATATCGTGAATCCTCTCGAGGGCGGGCGCTGTCGTCTGGTGACGGAAACGCGTATCTTCTGCCCCGACGACGCCAGCCGGCGGCGGTTTACCCCGTATTGGTATGCTATTCGCCTGGTGAGCGGGTTGATACGGCGCCGTATGTTGCGCGCCATTAAAATCGCCAGCGAAAAGCAGGCAGTGAATCATTCATCAAGCTGATTTATTTAAGAGCATTCTTAGAGAATGAAAATCATTACCAGCCTATTTTTTAATCACAAGAAGACAGTAGTGAGAAGCCATTGACCCCGCCCCCTGCGGGGATTTTTTCGTCATTTATCACCTGTTTCAGGAAATGCGTGCATAAACAGGAAGGTACAAGGCTTGCGCTGATAGTGATTGATCTGCGGCACCAGCCGGGTGAAATGCTCGGTCTGACAATGCGCATCCAGGGCGGCGCGATCCGGCCAGCTTTCGATAAAAATAAAATGCCCGGGGTCCTGCTGGTCGATGCACAGCTCATAACGGATGCACAGCGGCTCTTGACGGGTTTTCTCCACCAGCTCGCGATACCATGGCATAACGGTTTCAATGTGTTCCGGGTGAATAAAATCTTCAGCGATGACCTTCAGCATGTTGCGCTCCTGCATTCTGTTTTGCCGTGCCTCACCTTATCGTCCTCCCTCTCGAGATGAAAGCGACCTACTCCAGGTCTATCACTGGGTTGCCAATTCGGTGATAGCGCACACAGATCTCGATCAAAGCGCTTGAACGCGCCATAGCCCTGTGTGAACGTTTGGTTAACAAAAAAGCAACACACCATTCACCATGGTGATGTTTGCATCAGCCTGCCGACCCGATACGCGGCGTTTTTTTCGCCTTTAAAGGCCTGACCATTAGTCCTTTAGACCTTTAAAACTCACGAAAAAAATCCGCTGTAACCGTCGTGTTGAGGGCAACGGCACCAGGACGGTCCTTATGACCGACGTTTGTCATTCTCAGAAGAGAGGTTACCGCCAGTGAATCACGCCACTTATGCCGCTCCAGCGCTCAACGCCGCCATCCGCAAAACCTGGCACAGGCTGGTGCCCTTGATGTTCGCCATGTACTTCATCGCGTTTATCGACAGGGTTAACGTCGGCTTTGCCAAGGACGCGATGGCCATCGATATCGCGCTGTCGCAATCCGCCTTTGCATTGGGTGCCGGGATATTTTTTGCCGCCTATGCGCTGTTCGGCATCCCGGCCAACCTGCTGATGAACCGCTGGGGCGCCAAACGCTGGCTCAGCGCCACCACTGCGTTATGGGGGGCGCTGTCGGCCTGCACCGGGCTGGTGACCAACGAACAGCAATTTATCGCCCTGCGGTTTCTACTGGGGATCGCCGAAGCCGGCTTTTATCCCGGCATCCTGCTGCTGGCGTCGATCTATTTTCCCAATAAGGTGCGCGCCTCGGTCATTGGCATTTTCGTGCTCGGCGTGCCGGCGGCCCTGACGCTCGGCTCACCGCTGTCGGGGGCATTGCTGGAGATGCACGGCGTGTTGGGTAAACCCGGCTGGTTCTGGATGTTCGTGCTGGAAGGGCTGCCGGCCGTCGCCCTCGGCATCTTCGCCTTTTTCTATCTCGACGATAACCCACGGCAGGCTCGCTTTTTGACTGAGGAAGAACGCACGGCGCTGGTCGCACAGTTGGCCGCCGAACAGCAGCAAACCGAAACCAGCAGCGTCAAAGCGGCGATGAGAAGCGGCAAAGTTTGGCATCTGGCGTTGATCTACGGCACCCTGCAGATCGGCGTGTACGGCCTGATGTTTTTCCTGCCGTCGCAGGTCGCCTCGCTGATGGGCACCCATCTCGGCTTCAAGGCCTCGCTGGTGGCCGCCATTCCCTGGGCGTTCTCCGCGCTGGGCGTCTATTTCCTGCCGCGCTATGCCGACAGAAACACCGCCAGAAGATTACCGATCGCCGTCGGGTGCATGGTCGCGGCGGCGCTGGGGTTGGTGGTTTCTTCCTATGCCGGCCCTCTGCTCGCTATCGTCGCCCTGAGCTGCTGCGCAGTCAGTTTTCTGGCGGTACAGCCGATTTTCTGGACGTTTCCCGCGCAGCTGCTCACCGGCCCGGCGCTGGCGGCTGGCATCGGCTTTTGCACCACGCTCGGCGCGGCGTTCAGCTTTTTAGCCCCGCTGATCCGCACCGAGGCGGAACAGCGTTTTCACAGCCCGCATGCCGGGCCGCTGGTGCTGGCCGCCTTTGCACTGCTGTGCGCCGCGCTGTTGTGGGCGCTCAAAAACCGGCGCGCCGACGTGCGCAAGCAAGACGCAGAGATTGCCGGATAGCGGCGCGTTATTTAGCCATTATTGAACCTGTGGATGGGACACTGGCACTCAGCCCTCTCGCCCACAGGTGTTAAATGAATGAATTGACACACATTATCGCCAAATACAGCCCGAATCCAGAGATGTTGCTGCTGCTGATTTTCCTGTTTGCGCTGGGTAAATCCGTGATCTTCGTTTCCTCCGTCCTGCCGCCCGCCTCGGTCACGCTGCTGATGGGCATCGTTGCGGGCAAGCACGCGCTGCCTGTCGGCGCCGTTTGGGCGGCCATCACCCTCGGGGCCGCGCTGGGATCGATCTTGTCGTTCCACTGCGGCGCGCTGCTATGCCGCCGCGATCTTGGCAGCCGGCTACCGGCGCGTTTTCATGCGCCTCTGCGCAAAGCCCAGCGCGCCCTGCAAAAAAGAGGGCTGCCGTTGCTGTTCGCCTCGCGTTTTCTGGCGGTAATGCGCTATACCGTACCGCTGATGGCCGGCATGCTGAAGCTGCCGCTGGGGCGCGTCTATGCCACCGCCGCGCTCTCGGCCGCCGCCTGGGCGCTGCTCTTGATGTCGGCTGCGCATGTATTCCCCGCATCTTGACCTGAAAGATTCTTGGGCAAATGACCGCTCCATGCGCCGACGTTGCGCCAGCGCACAGCCTCTCTTGCCGTATAAACTGCGGTGCAACACCGCAGTTTGCGCCAGATCACCTTTCTGAACATCAGTCGAAAAATGCGAATTTTTTTGCAAAAAGCGCGCTTAAAACGGCGCAATGAGGAAACAAGCAGAGAAAAGCCTGGGCGTAACACGCTGATTTGGTTGGTGGGTCGTACAGGGTTCGAACCTGTGGCCCATGGATTAAGAGTCAACGGCTCTACCGACTGAGCTAACGACCCAACGAGGTAAATTGCCCTCTTCGCCGCCATCGCTGTCAAACGCTTACACTCATTACTTTTTCTCATGCGAATTTTGCAACCCTTTGTTTAATCAACGAGATAAGCCGCATAAGGTCTGTTCATCCCATCTTTTGAAGAGTAATCTTCCGCTCCCTGAACGTCCGATTTGCCTCCTCCGTGTAAAGATTGTTCGACTTTTATCCCGCGTATAAATGTTGTAAACATGTTGCACAAAGGTGGCGTTATTGCACTACCTTACTAAAGCCGGACCAACCGGATAAATGTATAAAAAAGAGCCACTTCAGAGCTCACGACTTCACTAATGACAGGTAAAACAGGACATCATCAGATGGTAGATCACTCTAAAATAGCGACTGACGCGACGCCCGCTTCAGAAGATCATCTACGGCGAAACCTCACTAACCGACATATTCAACTGATCGCCATCGGCGGCGCCATCGGCACCGGCCTGTTTATGGGCTCCGGTAAAACCATCAGCCTGGCCGGCCCTTCGATCATCTTCGTGTACATGATCATCGGCTTTATGCTGTTCTTCGTGATGCGCGCCATGGGCGAGCTGCTGCTGTCCAACCTGGAATACAAATCGTTCAGCGATTTCGCTGCGGATCTGCTCGGCCCGTGGGCCGGGTTCTTCACCGGCTGGACCTACTGGTTCTGCTGGGTGGTCACCGGCATCGCCGACGTCGTGGCGATCACCGCCTACGCCCAGTTCTGGTTCCCCGGGCTGTCGCAATGGATCGCTTCGCTGCTGTGCGTGCTGTTGCTGCTTGGCCTTAACCTGGCGACCGTGAAGATGTTCGGCGAAATGGAGTTCTGGTTTGCGATGATCAAAATCGTCGCCATCGTCGGGCTGATCGTCGCCGGGCTGGTGATGATCGCCATGCAGTTCCAGTCGCCGACCGGCACCGTGGCCTCATTCACCCATCTGTGGAATGACGGCGGCATGTTCCCGAAAGGCATCAGCGGCTTCTTCGCCGGCTTCCAGATTGCGGTATTCGCCTTCGTCGGCATTGAGCTGGTGGGCACCACCGCCGCAGAAACCAAGGATCCGGAGAAATCGCTGCCGCGCGCCATCAACTCGATTCCTATCCGCATCATCATGTTCTACGTGTTCGCCCTGATCGTCATCATGTCGGTGACGCCGTGGAATTCCGTGGTGGCGGACAAGAGCCCGTTCGTTGAATTGTTCGTGCTGATCGGCCTGCCGGCTGCGGCCAGCGTGATCAACTTCGTGGTGCTGACCTCCGCCGCCTCTTCCGCCAACAGCGGCGTGTTCTCCACCAGCCGCATGCTGTTCGGGCTGGCGCAGGAAGGCGACGCGCCGAAATCGTTCGCCAACCTGTCCAAGCGCGCGGTGCCGGCCAACGGCCTCACCTTCTCCTGCATCTGCCTGCTGGGCGGCGTGGTGCTGATTTATCTGATCCCGAACGTGATGACGGTCTTCACCCTGGTGACCACCGTATCGGCGATTCTGTTCATGTTCGTCTGGACCATCATCCTGTGTTCGTACCTGGTCTACCGTAAACAGCGCCCGGCGCTGCACCAGAAATCGATCTACAAGATGCCTGCCGGCAAGCTGATGTGCTGGGTGTGCATGGCGTTCTTCGTGTTCGTGCTGGTGCTGCTTTCGCTGCGCGAAGACACCCGCCAGGCGCTGATCGTCACCCCGCTGTGGTTCATCGTGCTCGGCCTGTCTTACGTGTTCCTGCGCAAGAAGAAAACCGCGTGATGCAAAAAGGGGCGGATATCTCCGCCCCTTACTTCTTTTTGTGCCTCTGCGCTAATCCGCTTCCGTCGCCACCGCCGCTTTATCCTTGCGCCGCACGCGCAGTTCGCTGACCACCACCCCAATCACGATCAACGCGCCCCCCAATAACGCCACGCCCGGCAAACGCTCCCCGGCCAACCGCCCGACGATGCCCGCCCAGACCGGTTCGCCGGCGTAAATCACCGTGGCCCGCGTCGGCGAAACGCTGCGCTGCGCCCAGTTCATGGTCAGCTGAATCAAGGCGCTGGCCAGCCCCAGCCCAATGGCGCTGTACAGCAGGTAATCCGAATACGGCGGCGGCGACTCGCCGGTCGGTGCCATCATCAAAAATGAAGCCAGCGAGGCGGTCGCCAGCTGCACGATGGTCACCCGGCGGATATTCACCTTGCCGGCGAAAGCGCCGATCAAAATGATCTCTGCCGCCATGCCCAGGGTGCCGGCCAGCGTCAGAATTTCGCCGAGGCTCAGCGTCATGTCGGTGCTGCTCGGCGCCGCCAGCAGCATCAGGCCGGTAAAGGCCAGCAGAATGCCGATCCACGACATAATGCCGGGGAACCGCCCCAGCACCAACCATTGCAACAGTGGCACGATCGGCACGTACATGGCGGTGATAAACGCCGATTGGCTGCTGGTGATGGTCTGCAGGCCGACGGTTTGCATGCTGTAGCCGAACATGATCGCCAGCCCAATCAGCCCGCCCGCCTTCAGTTCATACAGGGTCAGGCCGCGCAACACGCGCAGCGAAAACAGGGTCAGCGCCAGCGTGGCGGTGGCGAAACGCAGGCCGACGAAAAAGAACGGCCCGCTGACCTGCATCGCATGATGCACCGCCAAAAAGGTGCCGCCCCAGATCATGGTGATGAAAATCAACACCGCCTCCGGCAGCCTGATTTGCGGAACCACGGTGGAAATAAAGGATTTTTTTGCTGCTGACACCGGCTTGCCCTTCCTGCTGAGTGCAATATAATGCACAGATCCTGCCAGTATGAGATAAAGTCCGGCGATGAGCAATACGGCGCATAACGCAAAAACCGATCCCCCCAAGGTGCTGCAGTACCTGAGCAGCAACCTGCGCGGATACCGCCAACGGGCGGGCCTGAGCCAGATGGCGCTGGCCGAGCTTTCCGGCGTCAGCCGCCGCATGCTGGCGGGCATCGAGGCCGGCGATCGCAACGTCAGCCTGGCGGTGCTCGATAAGATCGCCGCCGCCCTGACGATTTCCTTCACCGATCTGATCCAGGCGCCGGAAGCGCGCGGCAGCCATCTGGTGGGGGAACTGGCCTGGCAAGGCGCGAAGCCGGGCAGCCAGGCGCTGTTCGCCGCCAGCGTACCGGCGCGGCAGCGGGCCGAGCTGTGGGAATGGACGCTGATGCCGGGCGAGCGCTATGACTCTGCGCCGGACGCCGAAGGCTGGAGCGAAATGATCTACGTGATTGCCGGTACCCTGACGCTGGAGCTGGAACAAGATACGCTGACGCTCACCGCCGGCGCCGCGCAAACCTTCAACAGCGATCAACGCTACGCTTACGCCAACCACGGCGACCAGCCCCTGCGCTTTATCCGCAACGTCGCCTTCTGACTGCCCGCCGGCCCGCGCCGGCGGCGGATGTCGTCTCGCTGTCGTGCCGCTGTCGTGGCGCCGCCACCCCGCTCGCCCTACACTGAATGAAAGTGACAGCGAACTCAGGAGTGCACCATGCAAAAGTACCGCATCAGGCCATTACGTCTGGAAAAAGGCTGGTCGCAGGAGCAGCTGGCGACGATCGCCGGCCTCAGCACCCGCACCGTCCAGCGGATTGAAAACGGTGAACAGGCCAGCCTGGAAACCTTGACCGCGATCGCTGCCGCGCTGGGCGTGCAGGTCAGCGATCTCAATGCGCAGCCGCAACAGGTAATGGAGGAGGAGACGCCTGACGAACAGCGTATTCGTCGCCAGGTCGCGGCAGAAGGCAAACTGCTGAGCATGGCGGTGCGTTTCGCCGTGATTGGCGTGATGTTGTTCGCCATCAATGGGTTTACCCACCCGCAATATCTCTGGTCGCTGTGGGCGATCGGCGGCATGAGCCTCGCGCTGGTCATGCGGGCGGTGCGCACCCTGCTGCTACGCAATGTCTTCAGCCGCTGGCAGGAACAGCGGCTGGCGCACAAGCTGCGGCGCTTGCCCTGAATCCGCCATTCGACAAAACCAAATTCGTCATTCGCTTCTATGCTTATCAAGGGTTTTTGTTAATCATCTGAGCGGGAGTACGGAACATGACGAAAGTGTTGGTGCTTTATTACTCAATGTACGGCCATATCGAACACCTGGCGCAGGCGGTGGCCGAAGGCGCGAATCGGGTTAACGGCGTGGACGTGACGATTAAACGCGTGCCGGAAACCATGACGCCGGAGGCCTTTGCCAAAGCCGGGGGCAAACAACATCAGCAGGCGCCGATCGCCAGCCCGCAGGAGCTGGCGGACTATGACGGCATTATCTTCGGCACGCCGACCCGCTTCGGCAATATGGCCGGGCAGATGCGCACCTTCCTCGATCAGACCGGCGGCCTGTGGGCTTCCGGCGCGTTGTACGGCAAGGTAGGCAGCGTCTTCTCCTCTACCGGCACCGGCGGCGGCCAGGAACACACCATCAGTTCCACCTGGACCACGCTGGCGCACCACGGTTTCATCATCGTGCCGATCGGCTATGCCACGCCAGAGCTGTTTGACGTTTCGCAGGTACGCGGCGGCACCCCGTATGGCGCCACCACCATCGCCGGCGCCGACGGTTCGCGGCAACCGAGCAACGAAGAGTTGACCATTGCCCGCTATCAGGGCGAGCACGTGGCAAAAATCACCGCCAAGCTGAAAAGTTAAGCACCCTCCTGCGCCTGTGATTCAAAGGGCCGCGCATTCGCACGGCCCCATCTTGTTGCCGACCCGCCGCAAGGTTAGAATGCCCGTCCCCCGGCCATTCAGCGTCTGAAGGCCAGGCCCGAATTCGTTCTGCCCGTCGCTCATCCGCTTTCAGCCCGAGGACGGGCGTTCTGTTTTTTGCGCACAGCGAAGGGAATAAGTCAGTGTCTAAAGATTTTGATGAACTAATAAGAGACATGGATCTTATTATTGAAAATGTAGACAGCTTCAAGGCTCTGGCTCCGCGCGCGCCCGAGCCGGCTCCGGCCCCGCCGCCGCCGGTTCATCACTACGACTCGTTCTGCGAGAACATCGCGCTGAAAGTGGTCTTGAAGGTGCTGCTGTCTTCGGTGGACAAGATAGTCAAAGTGCAAATCGCCAACAAGGTCGAGCAAGAGATCGCCCAGATCGAACAGCAGGTGGTGCGCGCCGGCGGCGGCCCGGTGTCGCCGGACGATCTGGCGCAAATGACGCACTATGTGCGCCGCACGGTCAACGACCTGCTGGAGTAATTCTCCCCCCTTTGAAACGGCGTCTGTTGGACGCCGTTTTCATTTTTGCCGCATTTTACGTGCAGCATGGCTGTACTATGACTGACACATTCACAACATGAATATGTTGCATTGTTGTATTCGTTTCACTGCGATAAGTTTAATTTACTGTAAATATATACAGTATTTTTTAACTTATTGAGGATATGAATATGCGCTTTAACAACAATATGTTGGCCCTGGCCGCCCTGCTGTTCGCCGCACAGGCGTCGGCCGACACGCTCGAATCCATCGACAACTGCGCGGTCGGCTGCCCGACCGGCGGCAGCAGCAACGTGTCGATCGTGCGTCATGCTTATACGTTGAACAACAACAGCACAACCAAGTTCGCCAACTGGGTGGCCTATCACATCACCAAAGACACGCCGGCCAGCGGCAAGACGCGCAACTGGAAAACCGACCCGGCGCTCAATCCGGCCGACACCCTGGCGCCCGCCGATTACACCGGCGCCAACGCGGCGCTGAAGGTCGATCGCGGTCATCAGGCGCCGCTGGCCTCGCTGGCGGGCGTTTCCGACTGGGAATCGCTGAACTACCTGTCCAACATCACGCCGCAAAAGTCCGATCTTAACCAGGGCGCCTGGGCGCGGCTGGAAGATCAGGAACGCAAGCTGATCGATCGCGCCGACATCTCCTCGGTCTATACCGTGACCGGGCCGTTGTATGAGCGCGATATGGGCAAACTGCCGGGCACCCAGAAAGCGCACACCATCCCCAGCGCCTACTGGAAGGTGATTTTCATCAACAACAGCCCAGCGGTAAACCACTATGCCGCTTTCCTGTTCGATCAGAACACGCCGAAGGGCGCCGATTTCTGCCAATTCCGCGTGACGGTGGACGAGATCGAGAAACGTACCGGCCTGATCATCTGGGCCGGTCTGCCGGACGACGTACAGGCTTCGCTGAAGAGCAAGCCCGGCGTCCTGCCGGACCTGATGGGCTGCAAAAACTGACGAAAAAACCCGCCGAGGCGGGTTTATTTTTCATACGGACGCCGGCGGTTTATTCCGTCAGCGCCTTTTGCGCGGCGGCCAACTCACGCTGCCGGGGCGACGCCACCGCGTGATCGCGCGCCAACAGTGTGTACACCGTCGGCAGCACAAACAGGGTGAACAGCGTGCCCACCAGCATGCCGGACACGATCACCAGCCCCAGGCCGAAGCGGCTGGCAGCCCCGGCGCCGCTGGCGAACAGCAGCGGGATCAAGCCGAACACCATCGCCCCGGTGGTCATCAGCACCGGCCGCAGGCGAATTTGCGCCGCCTGCAAAATCGCGGCGCGCCGCGTCAGCCCCTGATGCATCTGCAGTTCGTTGGCGAACTCCACCATCAGAATACCGTGCTTGCTGATCAGCCCGATCAGGGTCACCAGCCCGACTTGGGTATAGATGTTCATCGTGGCGTAACCCAGCGCCAGCGGCAGCAAGGCGCCGCAGATCGACAGCGGCACGGTGATGAGGATGATCAGCGGATCCTTCAGGCTCTCATACTGCGCCGCCAGCACCAGGTAGATGATCACCAACGCCGCCAGGAACGCGAACGCCAGCGCGCTGCCTTCCTGGGTATATTGGCGCGAATCCCCCTGCCAGTCGTGGCTAAATTCGGCCGGCAGCGCATTGGCCTGCCGTTCGAGGAAGGCCACCGCTTCGCCCATCGAAACGCCGGGTGCGGGAATGGCCTGCAGGGTGGCGGCGTTCTGCTGGTTAAACTGGGTCAGCTTGTTCGGTTCGACCTTAACGGCCACCGACACCACGGTGGAGAGCGGCACCAGCGTATTGTCCTGCGTGCGGACGTACTGCCGCGCCAGCGCCTGCGGCGTCAGCCGCTGTTCGCGCAGGCTCTGCGGGATGACGTCATAGGCGCGCCCGTCCATACCGAAGCGGTTGAGGTAGTTCTCTCCCACCAGCACCGCCAGCGATTCGCCGATGTCACTCATGCGGATCCCCAGGCTGTTGGCCTTGGCGCGATCGATATGCACCTCCGCCAGCGGGTTGTTGTAGTCCAGATCGCTGTCCACCACCATAAACAGGCCGCTGTTTCTGGCGTTCTGCTTCACCTCTTCCAGGGTGCGGTACAGTTGCGGGTAGTCCTGCGGCGTGCGCAGCACCATCTGCACCGGCAGCCCGCCGGTGGAGCCCGGCAGCGCGGGCAGTTGGAAGGCGAAAATGCTGGTGCCTTCGACGTCGTTCACCGCCCGCTGCAGATCGGCCTGCACCGCCGACGCCGAGCGCTGGCGCGCCTGCCACAGCGTCAGGTTGATGCCGCCGATGCCGGACGCCGTGCCGTCGCTGCCGTTGATGATCCAGCGGCTTTCGGTTTCCGGCATGCGGTTGTAAACCTCGTCCAGCTTGTAGGCAAAGCGTTCGACATAGTTCAGGTTGGCATGCTGCGGCGCTTTGATGGCGGTCAGTACGATGGCCTGATCCTCCGTCGGCGCCAGCTCGCGCTGCGGCATCAGGTACAGCAGCGGCAGACTGATCATCACCAGCAGCGCCAGCGCGCCGGTCACCCAACGGTGGTGCAGCGAAAAATCCAGCGCGCGCGCATAGCGCCGCGTCAGGCCACCGAAGAACCACTCGGCGGCGCGCGCCACGCGCCCTTCGCTCTGTTTGGCCGGCAGCAGGAGCGAACTCATTACCGGCGACAACGTCAGCGCCACCACGCCGGACACCACCACCGCGCCGGCCAGCGTCAGCGCGAACTCGCGAAACAGCGCGCCGGTCAGACCGCCCATCAGGCCGATCGGCGCGTAGACCGCCGCCAGCGTCAGGGTCATGGCGATCACCGGCCCCGCCACTTCGCGCGCGCCGATCATCGCCGCCGCCAGCGGCGTTTTCCCTTCTTCGATATGACGATGCACGTTCTCCACCACCACGATGGCGTCGTCCACCACCAGACCGATCGCCAAAACCATCGCCAGCAGCGTCAGCAAGTTGACGCTGAAGCCGAAGGCCAGCATCAGCCCGGCGGCGCCAAGGATCGACAGCGGAATGGTCACCACCGGGATCAGCACGGTGCGCAGCGATCCCAGACACAGGTAGATCACCGCCACCACGATCGCCAGCGCTTCGATCAGGGTGTGCACCACTTCATCAATCGAGGCCTGGATAAAGCGTGCGGTTTCGAACGCCAGCGCCATTTTCACGCCCGGCGGCTGCATCTTGTCGATCGCCGGCATCAGGTGACGAATGCCGTCGACGATCACCAGCGGGTTGCCGGTCGGCGTGGGGAAGACGCCGAGGAACACCGCCGGTTCGCCATCCATCAGCGCGCTGGTTTCCGTGGCCGCCGCGCCCAGCTCGACGGTGCCGACGTCTTTCAGGCGCACCAGGCCGTTGCCGTCGTTGCGCACCACCAGATTGCGAAACTCCTCCACGCTGGTGAGATCGGTATTCACCCGCACGTTGGCAACCACATACTGCCCTTTCACCTTGCCCGGTGCCGCCTGGTAGTTGTTGCGCCGCACCGCGTCGGCCACGTCGGCGGCGGTTAGGCCGCGGCCGGCCAGCCGATCGCTGTCCAGCCACAGGCGCATCGCCATTTTTTGCCCGCCGAACACTTCCACCTTGGCGACGCCATCGATAGTGGTGAACATCGGCTCCACCACCCGCGTCAGGTATTCGCTCAGCGCCGGCGTGGACAGCGTTTTACTGGAAAAGCCGACATAGGCCACGGCGGTAGCTTCACCGGCGGAGCGCTCAATCACCGGATCGTAAGCCTGCTCCGGCAGCTTGTAGCGTACCTGGTTGACCTTGGCCATCACTTCGGTCAACGCTTGGGTCGAATCGCGGTTCAGCGCCATGCGCACCGTCACCACGCTACGCCCCTGTACCGAGGAGGAAGAAAGGTAGTCAACGCCCTCGACGGACGACACCGCCTGAGCGATCGGCTGCGTGACAAAGCCCTGCATTAGCTCGGACGACGCGCCGGGATAGTCGGTACTGATGGTGATGGTGGAGTTTTCCAACAGCGGGTATTGGCGGATCGGGAGTTGGCTGAGCGCCAGCGCGCCGAACAACAGGATCAGGGTGCTGACCACCAGCGCCAGCACCGGCCGGCGCACGAACAGATCGGTAAATGTCATCGGTCTCTCCTCAAGAACCGGCCTGGGCGGCGTTCAGCGTATCCTGCGCCACCGGTTCGGCCGCCATGCCGTCGCTCAGCTTGAGCTGACCCGAGGTCACCACCCGCTCGCCTTCCTGCAGGCCGCTGACGATCTCGACGCGCCCGTCGTTGCGCTCACCCACGGCGACCGAAACCCGTTTGACCGTCATGCCCTTTTCACCCTGCTGCGCCACGAACACGGTATCACCGTAGGCCGTGTAGGTCAGCGCCGTTTCCGGCACCGTCAACACCGCCACGCGCTGCTGCTGCGTGACGCGAATGCCGGCGTACATGCCGGCCTTCAGCAACCCTTGGCGGTTGGTCAACGTCGCCTGCACCTGCACGGTGCGGGATTTGCCGATCATCGGGTCGATAGCGGTAATGGCGGCGGGGAAAGCGCGATCGGGATACGCCCCAACCTGCACCGACACCGCCTGCCCCAGCGCCAGCCCGGCGCTGCTTTGTTCGTCCAGCGAGAAGTTGACGCGCAGCGTATCGGCGTCCACCAGGTTCGCCACCGCGTCGGCGGCGTTGAGGTATTGCCCTTCATGCACGCGGCGAATGCCGATGGTGCCGGCGAACGGCGCGCGGATCGCCTTTTGCGCGATTTTGGCCCGCGTTTCCTGCACCGCACCGAGCGCCATATCCCGTTCGGCCAGCGCATCGTCCAACTGTTGCCGCGCGGTGGCGTTGAGGTTCATCAGCTTGCGCATACGCGCCAACAGCAGATCGGCATTGCGCAATTGCGCCTGCAGGCGCACCAGCTCAGCCTGCTCGACCGCATCGTTGAGCTGCACCAGCAGCTGTCCCTGCCGCACCGTTTGGCCGGATTCAAACAAAATGCGCGTGATGCGCCCGCTGGTCTCCGCTGCCACTGCCACCTGGCTGGCCGCCTCCAGCTCGCCCACGCCGGCATAGCTGCGCGCCGCCTGTTCACGCACGGCAGGCGCCAGCGCCACTTTCACCGGCGGATAGGCCGGCGCGCCTTCGTTTTGTCGCGCGGTGGAACGCATCGCCACGGCGGCGACGGCGAGCGTCGCCAGCAGCGCGGCAATAATGAGGTATCGTTTCATCATGTAACGGTTTCTTCCTGATTTTACAGCCAAAGTCATCCTTCCCCCGACGCAGCGCAGGCAGGTGACAAGAGATGCCGGTTGCCAAGCCCGGCTGGCTGCACTATAAAACCTCAGGTTAACTTGAGGTCAAGCTAAGGAACGTGGAATGGCAAGAAATGAACCGATTGACACCTATCGGCTATTGACCGTGGGGGAAGTGGCGAAGCGCAGCGGTGTGGCGGTATCCGCGCTGCACTTTTACGAGAGTAAGGGGCTGATTCAGGCAACGCGCAACGCCGGTAACCAGCGCCGCTACACGCCGGTGGTCTTGCGCTACATCGCGGTGATCAAAATCGCGCAAAGCGCGGGCATTCCGCTGGAGGAGATCCGCGCCACGCTGGGCCGCTTTCCCACCGGCAGCAAGCTGACCTCCGAACAATGGGGGATTTTGTCCTCCGCCTGGCGCAAAACGCTGGATGAGCGCATTCAGCGGCTGACGGTGCTGCGCGACCATCTCGACAGCTGCATCGGCTGCGGCTGCCTGTCGCTCACCGACTGCCCGCTGCGCAACCCAAACGATATTTTGGGCCAACAGGGCGCCGGCGCGCATATTTTCGAACGCCCGACGGAACACCGGTGAACGAAGCAGGTTGCGCACCGGTTCTCCCAGCCCCGAGCCTCTCAGGGATAGATGATATTCAACGTGGCCGAGGTGTTGATTTCCCCCTGCGTGACGCCATCGCGCTGATAAGGGTAATAATAAGCCCCCATGCCAATGATGAAGTGACTGTTCAGGCTGCCGCCGGCGGCGACGTGAAACAGTGAGATGGCGCGATCGGCAGAGCATTCCTGCTGCATATTCTGGCAGCTGATATTCAGCGAGAACGGCGTGTAGCCGGGTTGGTTGTTACTCAGCACCTGCGCCATGCCCATTTTAGGCAATCTGGCCGTCAGGCTGACGTTGAGGGGGGAGTAGAGAGGCAGCGAAGAAACACAATGGGGCGCACTCGTGGCAAACGCGCCCCAGATACCGGTTGGGCAGGGGGAGCTATTTTACCGACATATCCGTACGGACGATGCCGTGATTTTTCATCACCTCTTCCATGGTGAGATTCTCGTCGTACGGCGTATCATCTACCACGACGTCTTGCGGGCGCACATAAGGTTTGGTCGCACGCTTGAACATCCACCACCACACAAACACCAGGAAAGCGCCAGACTTCAGAAAAATCATGGTCCATAAGGCGACTTGATACCAATTCATCTCTGTCTCCATAGAGCATTAAGCGGAATAGATAAGGCGGCGTTGATTATCGCACCGGTCACGCCTGACAACAGCAGGCATCCGAGCGGCCGACCTTGATGAACGCATAATCTCACCGATACGAGGCCCTTATCAATAGCCGATCGCGTTTCCTGCAAAAGCGCCCCAGTTTCTGCGCACGCAAAAGCAAAAAACCCCGTGCTCAGAGAGCACGGGGTCAGAATGTATGGCGGAGGAGCAGAGATTCGAACTCTGGAACGGTTTCCCGTCGACGGTTTTCAAGACCGTTGCCTTCAGCCACTCGGCCACCCCTCCGCAACGACGCGCACTATAAACAGACCTCATACGCTTGTAAAGCCCGGGCGCGTTCAACCGCGCGAAAAATCGGCGAAGGTGCAGCAAACGGCGAACAAACGCACATCCGCAGCGTCTGCTGTTGCAACAATGATAACTAAGGGTAAAGATTGGTAAACAAACTTTAATCAAGCGCTTGCGCTGCCTATTATCGGGATTATTTTGTGATGGCTTGATAAGAGAGAGCATTATGGACCGCATTGTCGTCTCATCTTCTTCGCGCGACTCGCTGCTCAGCACGCATAAAGTCCTGCGCAACACCTATTTCCTGTTATCCCTGACGCTGGCCTTCTCAGCCCTGACCGCAACCGCCAGCACGATGCTGGGTCTACCGGCGCCGGGTTTGTTGCTGATGCTGGTCGGTTTCTATGGCCTGATGTTCCTGACCCATAAACTGGCCAACAGCCCGGCGGGCATTCTGGCGGCGTTCGCGCTGACCGGCTTCATGGGATACGCCCTCGGCCCAATTCTCAGCTCGTTCCTGAACGCCGGCGCGGGCGACCTGATCATGCTGGCGCTGGGCGGCACCGCAGCGGTGTTCTTCTGCTGCTCGGCGTATGTGCTGACCACCCGTAAAGACATGTCGTTCCTGTCCGGCATGATGATGGCCGGTTTTGTGGTACTGCTGGTGGCGGTGATCGCCAACCTGTTCCTGCAGATCCCTGCCCTGCACCTGGCTATCAGCGCGCTGTTCATCCTGTTCTCCGCCGGCGCGATCCTGTGGGAAACCAGCAACATCATTCACGGCGGCGAGACCAACTACATTCGCGCCACCGTTAGCCTGTACGTGTCGCTCTACAACATGTTCATCAGCCTGTTGAGCATTCTGGGCTTCGCCCGCAGTAACTGATTGCACGTTACGCATGCCTTCCTGGCCCCGCTCCGGCGGGGCTTTGTTTTTTGCGGCCGAAAAAATTTGCTAAACTGGCGGCCGTTCCGAATTATCCGTTATCGAGGCAGTATGTTGGAGTTTGAAGGTCAGGTTATCGACACTGACGCGCAGGGCTATTTGAAAAACAGCGCCGACTGGCATGAAGGCCTAGCGCCGCTGCTGGCCGCTCAGGAAGAGATCGTGCTCACCGAAGCACACTGGGAAGTGGTACGCTTCGTGCGCGACTTCTATCAGGAATTTAATACCTCACCGGCTATTCGCATGCTGGTCAAAGCCATGGCGCAGAAATACGGCGAAGAAAAAGGCAACAGTCGCTATCTGTATCGCCTGTTCCCAAAGGGGCCGGCCAAACAAGCCACCAAGATCGCCGGATTGCCGAAACCGGTAAAATGCATCTGACCGCTCCGCCCGCAGCGCCGCGGCAGGCGGGCATTCAATAGCGAATGCCAAACCCGGCGTAATCGGCCACGCCCTGCGGCTCCAGCAGCACGCGTTCGACGCGCGCGCTGCGCGGGCCGCCCTGTTTCAGCCATTCGACCAGCTTGTCCACCTGCGCCTGTGCGCCGCAGGCCACCACCTCGACGCTGCCGTCATCAAGATTGCGCGCATAACCGGTCACCCCCAGCGCCTCAGCCTGCCGCTGGGTGGAATAGCGGAACCCGACCCCCTGCACCACGCCATACACATACGCAGCTATGCAAACTTGTGTCATAATCGCCCCTGTTATCTTGTCTAAAGAATAAGTATGTATTGAGTATAGAAACTCAATCAAAATATAAAGAGACAATGAGCCAGAGGACAACAATTTGTCTAATAGAGGCTTGCGTGAAAAGTGGACGGCCGAGTCCCCTCGGCCGGGACAAACGTTCTATTTTTCAGCGGGTAACCAGTTGGCCCTCTCCCCGTAAAAGAAAGAGTCGATAAATCTGCTTTTGCCACGCAAGCGGATAAATATGATGACCAGAGCGAAAATAATGGCCGTTACGCTGAGATAGAAACCTAACGTATCCTTATCGACCATTGCTCCGACAAGCAAAATGGGTAACACATGCCAAAGATAAATAGGTAGCGATACCTGCCCCACTTGAACCACAAATCCCCCAATTCTCAGCTTCAGGCGTTTACACAAACTCAGCATCAACAACAACAGCGCAGCATTGAATACAAACCATGAGGCGGCATCCAGCAGTGCCCCGTTCGGTTCATAATACCCTAATATGCCTACGGCCAACGCGATAGCGAACAACGCCAGCGGGTTACCGTAAAAACTCTTATCCCCCGCCAGGAAACCTAATAAAAAGAAGGAGTAGTAATAATAGAAACGCTTATCACCAATGAATTTCAGCCAGGCATATTGGTTTTCCAGCGCGTCGGCGTAACAGTACCAGACAATAGACAATACGGCGGAAGTGAACAGAAAGAAACCGAGTAAGAAATTACTCTTATAAATGACCATAGTATATAGCACAAATATGATCACTGCTGGGATATACCAAAGATGATAGTAGGGGTAAAGAAACAGACCGATGAGTTGCTTTAAACCTACTTCTTCTGAGGAGTAAAGAGAATAAACACTGTAAACAACGAACGCCAACACATAAGGAATTATCATTCGCCACTGATACTTTTTCAGCACGCTAATCACGCCGCCATCAAGAAAATAACGCCGAACAAAGTAGCCCGTCACCCCTAGAAAAAGTGGCATATGGAAATAATATATTGCCCCACGCAAACCAACATCAGCGCTGCCTGGCAATAAATGCCCCACAATGACGAGCAAGATAAGCAACCCTTTCAAAAAATCAAACGATAAGCTTCTTTCTTTAATCATTTAAGAAAAATCCTAACATCTAAATAATAAACATCAGGTGCTCAATAACAGATTAAGTTAAGATTTTTGTCCATGAGAAAAAACCTAAAACTCACAAAAAACCTACAAATCACTTACAAACCCATCGACCGGAAGATAGGCTTTCCTCCGTGAGGCAAACGGCAGCCTGAAGCCAATTACTATACTCATTAACAAAAAAACCATAAAAATCAATTTATTAAAAAACAATCTTCAATCCACCCACTAAATGATAGGCTCTGCTTGCTCACAAGAAAGCGCACCGTCGACCAGCCGTCGTTAGTTACACTTACCGTCGGGCAACCAAGCGGCAGCGCTATTCCTATTTCGAGTAAAGCCATCTGCTCTATTGACGATTATGTGAGAGGTGTCAATGACTTTTATTTTTCAAGTTATCGAGGGATGATGTAATGTTCGAAAAATCAACCAACTTGCGAACGACTTTCGTTTTAAAACGATCATCATATTCAACCTGAGCATTCTTTACCTTTAATAACCTATCAATCATTCTGTCCGCTTGCTCACCGTCGAATCCAAAATAACGGTTGCCGTAAAATCGCTCGCCGTTAATCAACACAGCACCTGAATTTGGGTTCGCAGTGGGTGGAAATGAAATTTTATAATGCCCAGCCTGAACCGAAATCTTTAATACCCCATCACTTATAGCGTTTTCATCACCACTAAAAACCCACTCGTTAGCCAATACTGTGTTAGTCGTCATAAAAAAAATTAAAAACAAAAAAAATCTCACTGGTGCACTCCCTTCAATTCATATTGTACAAACAATAATCAAAACTCTTAATTAAAATAAAATATAACTACTCAGCCTTATTCCCTATAAAGCATAACGCCTCAGACGAATATCGGCACCTACAGGTAACGAGGCGTCTTCACACGCTGAACGACGTGCTTTCATCTCTGCCTCGCTATAATACACCTATTTAAGCTGTCATTTCTTCAGTTTGAAGGCTGCGCTTTCTCTCTCTTCGGTGTGACGTCAGCAGAGATAACGCGATACAATCCGAGCCAACGCGGTAGTGAACACCGTAAGATTCAGCTATGATGACGAACTTATTTTGGCAATTCTTCAAACCCGCCAATTAACCCATTGAATAGAAAGTAGTTTAACCATGCGCTTACATCTCGCCAAAGGACGTGAAAAGTCCTTACTCCGTCGCCACCCTTGGGTGTTCTCCGGCGCCGTTCAACGCGTTGAGGGTAAAGCCCTCTCCGGTGAAACCATCGATATTCTCGACAGCCAGGGCAAGTGGCTGGCGCGCGGCGCCTATTCGCCCGAGTCGCAGATCCGCGCACGCGTCTGGACTTTCCAGCAGGATGAAGAGATTAACATCGATTTCTTCATTCGCCGCCTGCAGCAAGCACAAAGCTGGCGCGACTGGATCGCGCAGCGCGACGGTCTGGACGGATACCGTCTGATCGCCGGCGAGTCCGACGGCCTGCCGGGCATCACTATCGATCGCTTCCAGAATTTCCTGGTGCTGCAGTTGCTGTCCGCCGGTGCCGAATACCAGCGCCCGGCCCTGCTTTCCGCTCTGCAGCATTGCTACCCGGAATGTTCGATTTACGATCGCTCCGACGTTGCGGTGCGTAAAAAAGAAGGCTTGCCGCTGGCGCAGGGCCCGGTGCTGGGCGATCTGCCGCCGGAACTGCTGCCTATCACCGAGCACGGCATGAAGCTGCTGGTGGACATTCAGCAAGGGCACAAGACCGGCTTCTACCTCGACCAACGCGACAGTCGCCTGGCGGCGCGGAACTACTCTGCCGGTCGCCGGGTGCTGAACTGCTTCTCCTACACCGGCGCCTTCGCCGTTTCCGCTCTGATGGGCGGCTGCGAGCAAGTGATCAGCGTGGATACCTCACAGGCGGCGCTGGATATCGCCAAACAGAACGTCGAGCTCAACAAGCTGGATCTGAACAAGGCGGAGTTCGTCCGCGATGACGTGTTCCAGTTACTGCGCAACTACCGGGCTCAAGGCGAAAAATTCGATCTGATCATCATGGATCCGCCTAAATTCGTCGAGAACAAGAATCAGCTGGCCAGCGCCTGCCGCGGCTACAAAGACATCAATATGCTGGCGCTGCAGCTGCTGAATCCGGGCGGCATTCTGCTCAGCTTCTCCTGCTCCGGCCTGATGCCGACCGACCTGTTCCAGAAAATTTTGGCCGACGCCGCTGTAGATGCCGGACGTGATGTACAATTTATAGAGCAGTTCCGACAGGCTGCCGATCACCCGGTGATCGCCACATACCCTGAAGGGCTGTATCTGAAAGGATTCGCTTGTCGGGTGATGTAACTTGAAATGCGCTGCCTTGCCCCCATATATGAGCAAGGCATTGTTTCTCAGGAGGTCATCATGATTGCCAGCAAATTCGGTATCGGACAACAGGTTAGGCATAAACTGCTGGGGTATTTAGGCGTCGTGATCGATATCGACCCAGAATACTCTTTAGAACAACCCAAAGCTGACGAGATAGCGGCGAACGATGAACTGCGTTCAGCCCCTTGGTACCACGTGGTGATGGAAGACGAGGAAGGCCAACCGGTACACACCTATCTGGCGGAAGCGCAGCTGGATAGCGAAGCCCAGGAGGCACATCCCGAGCAACCATCGCTGGACGAACTGGCGGAATCCATCCGTCACCAGCTACAGGCGCCACGCTTGCGCAATTGACCGCGCCAAGACCTGAGAAACCCGAGAGGGCCCGGCATCGCGCCTGGCCCTTTTTATTTAGCGCTCCAACCCTAAGCGCGGGATTTCTATTTTCGGGCAGCGATCCATCACTACACGCAACCCGGCCTGTTGCGCCAGCTCTGCCGCCTGATCGTTAATCACCCCTATCTGCAGCCAGAGCGCCTTGGCACCGATTGCTATCGCCTCTTGCGCCACGCCGTAAGCCGCCTCCGAATTGCGAAACACGTCAACCATATCTACCGGCTGTGGGATAGCGGCCAGCGTAGGGTAAACCTGTTGCCCCAGCAGCGTCTGCCCCGCCAGTTTTGGGCTAACCGGGATCACCTGATACCCTTGTGCCAACAGATACGCCATCACCCCATAGCTGGGCCGCGACGGGTTATCGCTGGCGCCCACCAGCGCGATAGTGTTCACCTGCTGCAATAGCTCGACAATCTCTTGATCTTGCATCTTCAACTCCCGTTTATCAGTGCGCCACTCTTCGCTTCGAGTGTAACCGATCGGCATTCACTCGGTTAAACGCAATGCGAGGGAAACTTCATCGCAATCTTATGGTCAGAGGCTGTCGCGGTTCAGCTGCGCATGGTCGTGTCTAATCGCGATAAAATATGTAAAAATGTAAACAAAATACCCGATTGAAAAATTTTGACACAACCTATGCCGTGTTCAACACTTAGAGCTACGTCACTTTATAAGGAGATAATGATGAAATTTGGTCTGGTGGTTGCGGCGTTGCTCAGCATCAGTATGCCTGCCGCGGCTACGACCCTGAAACTCTCCCCGGACATCGACCTGCTGGTGGTCGACGGCAAGAAAATGACAGGTTCGTTGTTAAAAGGTGCCGACAGCCTTGAACTGGATGGCGGGCAGCACCAGTTGCTGTTTAAAGTGACCAAAACCGTACGTGCCGGCCAGCATACACAGGCCTATACGTCCCTGCCGCTGGTTGCCACCTTCAATACGCAAAAGATCAGCCAAGTGGCGATCGAACTCCCACGCATCGAGAACGATCGTGATGCGCAACGCTTTGACAGAACGTTGAATTATCTGGTGGTCGATAAAGACGGCAACGCCCTGCCATTCCGGCATGATGTGCTGCATCCCGACAGCGTCACCTTCAATACCGATTTGGAAAAGGTGATGACCGATTACAATCGCCAGAACCGCCCAGCCTCCGTTCCGACCTTTGTTCAGGTGAACGCAGGCAATCCCTCAGCCCTCGCGTTGGCCGGCACGCCGATAAACGCCCCGACGGTGACGTTGAAAGGTGAAAACGTGTCGGAGCAAATGCTGCAATACTGGTTTCAACAAGCGGATAAGGAAACCCAAAAGCGCTTCCTGCGCTGGGCCAATAAACAGCCGGTTCGCTGATCCTTCCTGGCGTCTTTCCCCGCAAAGGCGCCTTTTCTTCGCATTTTCAGGCGCAAACGCTAGGCAGTGAAAAACAGTTTCAGTAATCTGTCGCACATCCCCGATTAGCGAAGGACACCGAGATGGAATTGACCACCCGCACTATCGCCGCACGCAAACACATTGCGCTGGTAGCGCACGATCACCGCAAACAGGCCCTGTTGGAGTGGGTAGAAAGCCACAAGACCATTCTTGCGCAGCACCAACTGTACGCCACCGGCACGACCGGCAACCTGATCCAGCGCGCCAGCGGCATTCCAGTCACCAGCATGCTGAGCGGCCCGATGGGGGGCGATCAGCAGGTTGGCGCACTGATTGCGGAAGGCAAGATAGACATGCTGATCTTCTTCTGGGATCCGCTGAACGCGGTGCCGCACGATCCGGACGTGAAAGCGCTGCTGCGGCTGGCGACCGTATGGAATATTCCGGTGGCCACCAACCGCTCGACTGCGGACTTTCTGATCGACTCTCCGCTGTTCAAAAGCGAGGTAGAGATCGCTATCCCCGACTATCAGCGCTACCTGCAAGACCGCCTGAAATAGTCCTCGCGGCCTGGCTGCGGCCAGGCCTGATGCCTACGGTTTTTTCTGCACCGGTACGCCAAGATCCTGCAGGTGGTCGACGAACACCGAAGGGCGTTCACGATCCTGCAACAGCCATACCTGATGTTTGGCGCGCGTCAACGCGACATACAATAGACGACGCTCTTCGGCATCCGGGAAATCCTCCGGCGGCGGCAGTAGCACCTCTTCCAACACCGACTCGCGCGCCGCGGCGGGGAAACCATCACGCCCTTCATGCAAACCGGCGATGATGACGTATTCCGCCTGCTGCCCCTTGCTGGCGTGGATGGTCATAAACTCCAGATCCAGCTTGGGCCAGCGGGTGGCCGCCTTCGCCAGCGCTTCCGGTTTCAGATGATGGTAACGCGCCAGCACCAGGATGCGCTCATCCGGCTTGGCATAGCCGCTCAGTTTATCCAGTAGGGGCTCCAGCTGCTCGTGCGGCAGGATCGCCACCGACTTTTTATTGCCCTTGCTCAGGCTGTTGAGCGGTTTTTTCAGCTGGTGCGGGTTTTGCTGCACGAACCGGTTGGCCACCTCGCCGATACGTTCATTGAAGCGATAAGTGGTGTCCAACGCGCACTGGGCACCTTCGCCGAAGTGGGTGGCAAAAGCCGTGGTTAACGTCAACTCTGCGCCACTGAAGCGATAAATCGCCTGCCAATCATCCCCCACCGCAAACAGGCAGGTCTGCTTGTTTTGCCGACGCAGCGCCGCCAGCAACAGCGCACGCTGCGGCGAGATGTCCTGAAACTCATCGACCAGAATATGTTTCCACGGGCTGACGAAGCGCCCCTTGTCGAGAATGTTGACCGCCTGATGGATAAGGCCGGAGAAGTCCACCGCCCCTTCCTCTTTCAAGGCGCTTTTCCAGGCTTTCAGCAGCGGCGCCATCAGCCGGATGCGTTTCGAAAACAGATCGCGGATGTCTTCATCCGCCTGCTCAATCATTTCCGCCTGGCTGCCGCCATGCATGCGCATCAGCCCCAGCCAGCGTTCCAAGCGGCCCGCCAGCCGATCCGCGAGGCGTTTATCCTGCCAGAAGTCGCCTTCTGGCACTTCCCATTCCAGCTCGTCGGTCAACCATTGACGCCATCCCTTGGCCTGGGCTTTCTTCTCAGCGCACTGTTGGCGCCAATGGGTAATCAGCAACGCTTTGCGCGCGTTGGCATCGGTTTCCAACCGGCTGATGGCCGGGGCTTTGCGGCTGCCCTGTTGAATGATCTGCAGCGCCAATGCATGGAATGTCTTGGCCTGAATACCGACATCGCCCAAACGCGCTTTGATGCGGTCATTCATCTCCCCCGCAGCTTGACGGCCGAACGCCAACAGCAAGATTTGGCCCGGCTCCGCCTCCTGACGGCGCAGCAGCCAACCGGCGCGCGCCACCAGCACCGACGTCTTGCCGCTGCCGGCCCCCGCCAATACCAGGACGGAATCTTCGCCGTTGACGACCGCACGGCTCTGGGAGTCATTGAGCGGTGAGCTCTCGACGGTCTGGAAGAAGTCGTGATGTTGCTCCAGCATGCGATCGGTCCACTGCCGGTTGCGTTGTTCAACGCTGCGATGCCCCTGCTGCAGCCATTGCAGACACAGATGGTAATCAGCCCGGCAGTTATCGAATTCCTCCAGGCGCGCCACCGGCATCGGCAGCGCGGAGAAAGCCTCACGGATTTGCTGCTGCAGCTTGCCCAGCTCAGACTTTTTGAACCATTTATCTTGCTGCTCAATGCGCTGAATCTGTGCCACCTGCTGTTGCAAGACGCCGGCACTGACCTCACTCATTTCGGCGCTCCACTGCTGCCACGCCTGCTGCAGATAGTGATAAAAACGCTGCGTTTCCTGCCATTCGGTGCCGTGCAGTCGCACCACTTTCTCGTCCGGCAATTCAAATTCCAGCTCACCCCAGACGATGCCACGCTTGCACCTGACCTGAATCAGTTGATTGAAGGGGATCAGGTATTCATGTTTTTCCCCGCTCACCTCAACGCCGGCGTGCAGCAACCGCACGCGGTTATAAGGATGCTGAGCCAGGTGTTTCCCCAGCGATGTCGCTTTAAGTTCCATATCGTCGCGCCATGACTATGTTGAGAGTAAATAACGGATATCTGCCAGTTTACCTGCGATAAGCAGTGGCACTCTAGCGCTAAAAAAAGGGTAGAATAGATTTTGCGTTTTTATCGTGAATACGCCCGCATCGCGGTTTGACCATCATTAGAGCAGAATGACGTCTATGCGTACTGTACTGAATATTCTTAATTTTGTGTTGGGCGGTTTCTTCACCACGCTAGGTTGGCTCATTGCTACGGTGTTCAGCGTGCTGCTGGTCGTCACACTGCCGCTCACCCGCTCCTGCTGGGAAATCACCAAGCTGTCGCTGGTGCCGTTCGGCAACGAAGCGATACACGTCGATGAACTGCACCCGGAAAAAAGCAATGCGCTGCTCTCCGCCGGCGGCTCACTGCTCAACATTATCTGGCTGGTGCTGTTCGGCTGGTGGCTGTGCCTGTCACACATCGCCGCCGGCATCGTGCAATGCGTTTCAATCATCGGCATTCCGGTGGGCATCGCCAATTTCAAAATAGCCGCCATCGCGCTGTGGCCGGTGGGGCGCCGTGTCGTCTCGGTAGAAATGGCTCAGCAAGCGCGTATTGAGAATGCTCGCCGCCACTATCATCAGCGTTAATTTTTTCTCCGTTTGAGGAGTTTTTTGTGCGTTCTTTTGCACCCGCAGTACGTCGTTACACCTACAACAGCAATCTGCTGTATCACCTGCGCATCCTTATTGCGCTGATCGGCACCACCGCCGTTCCCTGGTGGCTGGGCATTCCCAAGCTGACCATCCCGCTAACGCTGGGCGTCGTGGCAGCGGCCCTGACCGATTTGGATGATCGCCTGGCCGGCAGATTACGCAACCTGCTGATCACGTTGGTGTGCTTCTTTGTCGCCTCCGCTTCAATCGAGCTGCTGTTCCCCTATCCCTGGTTGTTCGCCCTTGGCTTAACCACGTCGACCTGCGGTTTTATCCTTCTGGGCGCCTTGGGGCAACGTTACGCCACCATCGCCTTCGGCGCGCTGCTGATCGCGGTTTACACCATGCTCGGCACCGCTATGTACGATGCCTGGTATCAGCAACCGCTGCTGCTGGTGTTCGGTGCTCTGTGGTACAACCTGCTGACGCTGGCGGGCCACCTGCTGTTCCCTATCCGGCCACTGCAAGAGAACCTGGCGCGCTGCTACGATCAGTTGGCCAACTATCTGGATGCCAAAGCCAATCTGTTCGATCCCGACGCCGAACGCGACGCCGACCTGCCATGGATGGATGTCGCGATGGCCAACAGCACGTTGGTCGCGTTGCTTAACCAGACCAAAGCCTCGCTGCTGACGCGCCTGAAAGGCGATCGCGGCCAGCGCGGCACCCGCCGCACCTTGCACTACTATTTTGTCGCGCAGGATATCCACGAACGCGCCAGCTCTTCCCACGTTCAGTATCACGCGCTCAGCCGACAATTCCGTCACAGCGATATTTTATTCCGCTTCCAGCGTTTGCTGAGCATGCAGGCGCGCGCCTGCCGCCAACTGGCACAATCGATCCTGCTGCGGCAAAAATACCAGCACAACCCGCGTTTTGAGCCGGCCTTCAGCCGCATTCAGGAAGCCTTGGCACGCATCGCCGAAACCCAGGGCAATTCAGAGCAAACCAAGGCGCTGGCGCACCTGCTGAAAAACCTGCATGCGATCGATGCGCAGCTGGCCAATATCGAGTCAGAGCAGACGCTGGCCAGCGGGCTGGCAGAAGAGAACAGCCTGGCCGACGATCGCTTAACCGGCTGGAGCGATATCCGGCTGCGCATCAGCCGCCATTTGACGCCGCAGTCGGCCCTGTTCCGCCACGCGATCCGCATGTCGGCGGTGCTGTGCGTGGGTTACGCCTTCATCCAGTTCACCGGCATGCAGCACGGTTACTGGATCCTGTTGACCAGCCTGTTCGTCTGTCAACCGAACTACAACGCTACCCGTCGGCGCCTGGCGCTGCGCATCATTGGCACCCTGGCCGGTATCCTGATCGGCCTGCCAATCCTCTATTTCGTGCCTTCACTGGAAGGGCAACTGGTGTTGATCGTCATCACCGGTGTCCTGTTCTTCGCTTTTCGCACCGTACAGTATGCCCATGCAACGATGTTCATCACGCTGCTTGTGTTGCTGTGCTTTAACCTGTTGGGTGAGGGATTCGAAGTGGCTGCACCGCGCGTTTACGATACCTTGTTGGGTTGCGCCATCGCCTGGGCGGCGGTCAGCTTTATCTGGCCAGACTGGAAGTTCCGCCAACTGCCGGCGGTGGTGGATAAAACGCTGAATGCCAACTGCCGTTATCTGGACGCCATTCTGGTGCAATACCACCAGGGTAAGGATAACGGCCTCGCCTACCGCATTGCGCGGCGAGATGCCCACAACAGCGATGCCGAACTGGCTTCGGTCATCTCCAACATGTCCGCCGATCCCAAGGCCGACAAGGAATTGCAGGAAGCCGCCTTCCGCCTGCTCTGCCTAAACCACACTCTCCTGAGTTATATCTCGGCGTTAGGGGCACACCGCGAGCGGCTGAATACCCCTGCCACACTCGATCTGCTCAATGATGCCGTGTGTTACGTGGATGGCGCCTTGCATCAGGAAGAACGGAACAGCCAGCGCATTGCGAAAGCGCTGGAACAGCTGGCGGAGCGCATTCGCAGAGCCGTTCCGGAACCTGAAAGCAAAGAACAGTTGGTCTTGCAGCAGGTGGGATTAATGCTCGAACTGCTGCCGGAGCTCACCGAACTCCACACCCAAATCAATAAGGCAACCTAATTATTCAGGGCCCACTCAATGGGCCCTGAACCACTGGCTCATGCCCATGGCGGCGCATCGCCATCGTATGATCGAACCAGCGCACCAGTTCGTTGCGCAATTCGGTCGGCAATGCCGCCTGATGATAACCGGCTATCGCGCCGCCCAGTGACAGCAGCACGCGCAGACCCAGATTGGTCTGCTGTTGCAGCAGGCGGAGATAGCTGCGTTTAGCGCCATGCAGCCGCAGGTCATAGGCGTTGCGGATCCCCGCTCGCCACAGCAAGCGCTCCATGTTGACATCTATGTTCGGCAACGCCTTCAATCTGCCGTGATCGCCGGCCTTGACCTGCTGCTCTCGGCGCGCTTCCCTGATGGCCTGCCAGGCCAGCCCCACCAACTCGTTGCGTTCCCGCCACAGCGACTCGTCAACCCAGTAATAACGCAAGGTGATGGGCGCTCCGCGCTTGGAATAGACCATATTGACCATCCCTCTGGCGCGAAAGGCCGGTTCCATGCTCGCCGTAGCTCGCAAGTACAATTCACCTTCCGCTACCACTGCAAACATGACCCCCTCGGCCAGCAGCCCATAGCCGCCAAACTGTGACCGCGTGGTGATGGCGCCCAGCGCCGCGAAGCAATTTTTAGCCTGCGCGATCCTCCGCGTCGACATCCTTTTCATAGCATTTCTCCTTTTTAGGTTCCGGTCGTATTATTTCTCTTATCAATGAAAAGAGTAACGTGAACAACTAATTAGGAAAATACGCACTATCTGCCCACATGCCAATCACAAAAAACACCGGTACAAAAAATGATCGCAATTATGCGAGCCGCTACGAAAATTTGGGTTGATCTTATCCGAAATCAGGGATACTGTATAAACATACAGTAACACGACGGGCGGGAACTTTATGCGTACTCAATCACTCTACCAACCTCATTTTAGCCATGGCTCTTTTACCGCAAACAGCGTTGCGAAGAATACGAATGTCGGCAAAGAGAATGGCTTGATCAGTGAACTTGTTTACAACGAGCGCCAGCCCGCAGTGGCTCAACTGCTGTTGCCCCTGCTGCAGCAACTGGGCAAGCAGTCTCGCTGGCTGCTGTGGCTGACACCGCAGCAAAAGTTAAGCAAGCAATGGCTACAGCAGTCCGGCCTGCCGGTGGATAAAATGGTGCAGTTGAGCCAAATCAGCCCGGTGAATACGGTTGAGGCAATGGAAAAAGCGCTGCAAACGGGGAACTATAGCGTGGTTCTCGGCTGGTTGCCCGAACTAACGGAGGAGGATCGTCTAAAATTAAGACGTGCGGCAGAATTGGGTAATGCCTACGGGTTTATCATGCGTCCTCAACGTGACATTGACCCGACTCACGGACAGTGTTCCACCCTAAAAATTCACTCTTCTTTGTATCATTAAGTAAATTTAGGATTTTTCCCATCATTTTCGCACCCGATAAGCGGAACCTTTGCGGGGGAAGGCAAAAAGCGAGTCCGGCTGCGGTTTGGCAAGCAAAAACGCCCAATGAACCGCCGATTTTTTAAGCTAAGAATGTTAGCAAATATGTACGATTCCGCGTTTTTTTTTAGAGCCTTATCACATCACACTTGTAACTTTCGCGCCACGTTGTAGACTTTACATCGCCAAGGTTGCTCTATAACGTCAGAAAAACTGGCGAGTAACAAACGAGGGCTTAAACCTTGGCGAAGGAATTTAACCAAGGGCTTAAACAGCTTTAAAGCTCATTGCCTATTTGGATGATAACGAGGCGCAAAATGAAAAAGACAGCTATCGCATTAGCAGTGGCACTGGCAGGTTTCGCTACCGTAGCGCAAGCCGCTCCAAAAGATAACACCTGGTACACCGGTGCTAAACTGGGCTGGTCCCAGTACCACGACACTGGTTTCTACGGTAACGGTTACCAGAACGGTATCGGCAACGGCCCAACCCACAAAGATCAGCTGGGTGCTGGCGCGTTCCTGGGCTACCAGGCAAACCAATACCTGGGCTTCGAACTGGGCTATGATTGGCTCGGCCGCATGCCTTACAAAGGCAGCGTGAACAACGGTGCTTTCAAAGCGCAGGGCGTTCAACTGGCCGCTAAACTGAGCTACCCAATTGCTGACGATCTGGACATCTACACTCGTCTGGGTGGTATGGTATGGCGTGCAGACTCCAAAGCTAACTACGGCAACGGCACTCGCCTGAGCGACCACGACACCGGCGTTTCTCCGCTGGCTGCTGTTGGTGTTGAATACGCACTGACCAAAAACTGGGCTACCCGCCTGGATTACCAGTTCGTAAGCAACATCGGTGACGCAGGTACCGTTGGCGCACGTCCAGACAACACCATGCTGAGCCTGGGCGTTTCTTACCGCTTCGGTCAGGATGACGTAGTTGCACCAGCACCAGCTCCGGCTCCGGCTCCAGTTGTTGAAACCAAGCGTTTCACTCTGAAGTCTGACGTGCTGTTCAACTTCAACAAGTCTACTCTGAAAGCAGAAGGCCAGCAGGCTCTGGATCAGCTGTACACCCAGCTGAGCTCCATGGATCCTAAAGACGGTTCTGTAGTGGTTCTGGGTTACACCGACGCCGTTGGTTCTGACCAGTACAACCAGAAACTGTCCGAACAGCGTGCACAGAGCGTTGTTGACTACCTGGTCTCCAAAGGCATCCCGTCAGACAAAATCTCTGCACGTGGTATGGGTGAAGCAGATGCAGTTACTGGCAACACCTGTGGCTACAAATCTGGCCGCGCTACCAAAGCTCAGATCGCTTGCCTGGCACCAGATCGTCGCGTAGAGATCGAAGTTAAAGGTATCAAAGACGTTGTAACTCAGCCTCAGGGCTAAGTTTACTCGCCTAATAAAAAACCCCGCTATGCGGGGTTTTTTTTCGTCCTCTTGTTGCCATAACATTCAAAGCCAAGCACCACTAAGGCGTTCTCACGCACTTACTCGGGATCTTTGCCAAGAATCGCCTTCAAGTCTTCTTTCAACGATGACATCTGGTTCGCATACTTTTCTTTGCGTTCAGCGTCTTCAATAAGCTGCACGACGGTTTCCGACAGCGTGACGCCGCGGCGACGCGCCAGGGCAGCCAATCGTTGCCAAACCAAAAATTCCAGATCGATAGATTTTTTACGCGTATGCTGATGTTCTGCGTTAAAATGACGTTTACGGCGGGCGCGGATTGTTTGTTTCATCCGGTTATCCAGTTCCGGATTCATATGAGCGGCAATCCATGCAAGTACCTTTACCGGCTCATTTTCCAGCTTCAGCAGCTCGTTAACCGCCTCCTGAGCAGCGCTGTTTTCAATGTAGCGGGTAATGAGTTCCCCTTCCCGGTGCTTCTTCACCAGGTACTTCCATTTCCAACCGCTCTCCAGATTTTCCAGTTGCTGATATTTCATCTTGAGCTCTTCAGTGACCGCGTAACTTCAAATAAGCATAACAGCTTTACGCCGAATTTCCCCGGCAATTAAGCCGTCTTTTAGACTGTTTTTTGCACAGTCACCGCGCGATGTCAAACTCCCTGATGCCAACTGGCACTCCGCATGTATCAAGCAGCCGTTATTCTTGTATAATCGCCCTTTCCCTTTTTAACGATTGCATCTAACACTTTGACCAATAACCGACTTGAATGGCAATCTTTATTGCCGGACGTAACGCCTTATCAGGCGATATTTGATACCGCCGCTCAGTTGGCACCCGTGCCCTTTTCCGCCATTCAGCCTCGGCTGGAAAATGCCCTGACGCTATTTTGCCACCCTCAATCACCACCGCGTTTCATGCTGTTGAAAGCGCAAGAAACGCGAGAGTATCTGGAACTGATCGCTCACGCCGTCAAACCACTGCTGCCGAAAAATACGGCATGCTGCGGCAGCCACTATGTCATTCAGGATGGCAAGGTCAGCGTAGAACCGGCCAGCCGTGGCGATGAACCTTTTGCCGCCGGCGGCGCTTGCCTGTTCCAGGAGTGGATCGAATCGGAACAGCTGTTTGGCTGCGTACGGATCCACAATGGCGACATTACCCTGCAGCCGGGTCTGGTGCACCAGGCCAACGGCGGCATTCTGATTCTGTCGGCACGTGCGCTGCTGGCTCAGCCGTTACTGTGGCTGCGGCTGAAACAGATGATCGGCCAGCGTCAGTTCCATTGGGTTTCGCCAGACGAAACCCGCCCGCTGCCGGTAGCCATTCCACCGATGCCGCTGGACCTGCGGCTGATCGTGGTCGGCGACCGTCACGGCCTGGCTGATTTTCACGATATCGAGCCGGAACTGAGTGAACAAGCGATCTACGGTGAATTCGAAGACGACCTGCAGCTGACTGAAATTGATGATATGGCGCAGTGGTGTGGCTACGTCAACGGCGTGATTGCCGACCAGCAGTTGCCGATGCTGGCGACCGACGCCTGGCCGCCGCTGATCGTCCAGGCGGTACGTTACAGTGGCGACCAGGGCATCCTGCCACTCTCGCCGGTTTGGCTTGGCCAGCAGCTGTCCGAAGCCGCACTGTATGCCGAAGAGGATCGCATTACGGCCAAAGCGTTCGAAGCGGCGTTAAATGCCCGCGAATGGCGTGAAAGCTATCTGGCCGAGCGTATGCAGGATGAGATCGAGCTGGGTCAGATTCTGATTGAGACCGAGGGTGAAGTGATCGGACAGATCAACGGTCTGTCAGTCCTGGATTATCCCGGCCATCCACGCAGCTTTGGCGAACCGTCACGTATCAGTTGCGTCGTGCATCTCGGCGACGGCGAGTTCACCGACGTCGAGCGCAAAGCCGAACTGGGCGGCAACCTGCACGCTAAAGGCATGATGATCATGCAGGCGTTTCTGATCGCCGAACTGGACCTTGATCAACAACTGCCCTTCTCCGCTTCCATCGTCTTTGAGCAATCTTATGGTGAAGTGGACGGTGACAGCGCCTCGCTGGCTGAGCTGTGTGCATTGGTCAGCGCCCTGTCACTGCAACCGATCACCCAGCAGATCGCCGTCACCGGCTCCGTCGACCAATTCGGCAACGTACAGCCGATAGGTGGCGTTAACGAAAAAATCGAAGGGTTCTTCGAGGTTTGTGTACGCCGCGGCCTGACGGGTAAACAGGGCGTCGTACTGCCCATGACCAACGTGCGCCACCTGTGCCTGCGTCAGGATGTCGTTGACGCGGTACGCGAGGGGCAATTTCATCTGTGGGCGGTAGAGAGTGCGGCGGACGCCTTGCCTTTGCTCACAGGTTGCCTCTACTCTGACGAACAACAGCCGAATTTGCTGGCGGCCATACAGGAACGGATTGCGCAGGTGAGCCTGCAAGAACGCCGTCGTCCGTGGCCGCTGCGCTGGCTCAACTGGTTCAACCACGGCTGATCGGACTTGTTCAGCGTACACGTGTTAGCTAACCTGCGTCCTTCATTAAAATAAGGCTTACTGAGAACATGGTAGATAAACGCGATTCCTATACGAAAGAAGACCTCGAAGCATCCGGCCGTGGCGAGCTGTTCGGCGCCGGTGGCCCACCGTTGCCGGCAGGTAACATGTTGATGATGGACCGCGTGGTCAAGATGACTGAAGACGGCGGGACTCACAACAAAGGTTATGTGGAAGCGGAGCTGGATATTAATCCGGACCTATGGTTCTTCGGTTGCCACTTTATCGGCGATCCGGTCATGCCAGGCTGCCTGGGCCTGGATGCGATGTGGCAGTTGGTCGGTTTCTACCTCGGTTGGCTGGGTGGCGGAGGCAAAGGTCGCGCGCTGGGCGTCGGTGAAGTCAAGTTTACCGGCCAGGTGCTGCCAACCGCGAAGAAAGTGACCTACCGCATTAACTTCAAACGCGTCATCACCCGCAAGCTGATCATGGGCGTCGCCGATGGCGAAGTGCTGGTTGATGGTGAAGTGATCTATACTGCCACCGACCTGAAAGTGGGCTTGTTCAAGGATACTACAGCGTTCTAATCACGCTGACGAGAAGGCGGCCACCGTCTTCTTTTCCAACGTTCGGCGCATGCCGTCACGCTATCGTGGCGGCATTTCTTTCTCTTATCGTTTAAAGACCATTCATCACCTTTAATCGTCCGCTATCGCAACGCCTTTTCCCTCCTTTCTCTGCCCTATGCTTATCCGAAACGACCAAAGCTACAGGCTCGTTGAGCGAAGGCTCCTCCCTGCAGCCAACTATCGACGCGATAGCGGTTTTTTGCATCCGGTTATTTTCTTGCCCCTCAAAATCGCCTAGTATAGTCATGCATGTAACTACAATAAATGTATCTACAAAGAGGCGATATGCAAAAAACTCGCTTTAGCGATGCACCATGCCCCGTCGCGCGTTCATTAGATCGCGTCGGAGAATGGTGGAGCATCCTGATCCTGCGTGATGCCTTTCAGGGATTATCCAAATTCGACGAATTCCAACAAAGTCTGGGGATGTCGCCGACGCTCCTGGCCCGACGCCTGAAGGATTTAGTGGCCCACGGCATTCTGCATAAGCAACGTTATCAAACGCGGCCGGTCCGCTATCAGTATCTGCTCACCGAACGCGGCAACGATTTTCTCCCCGTGCTGGCCGCTCTCTCACAATGGGGCAATCGTCATTTGATCGACGGTGACATTAGCGCCTTGTTAGTCGACGGCCGCACCGATCGGCCGATCCAGGTCCAGTTGGTCAATGTCGATACCCAACAGCAGGTGCCGCCGCAGTTTGTCATATTGGCACCAGGGCCTGCGGCAAATGACGGCATACGTCAACGCGCCGAACTGATGCGTCAGCGGCGCCTCGCCGATTTATCCGAACTTACCAAGGAGCAGTCATGAGCAATCGCCGTATCGTTATTACCGGCATGGGCGCCGTTTCACCGTTAGGGTGCGGCGTGGAGAGTATCTGGCAACGTTTATTAACAGGAGAGTCCGGCATTCGGGCTTTACCTGACGAGATCGTTGCAGATTTGCCGGTCAAGGTCGGAGGCCAGGTCCCGGAGCTGGCGCAAGATGCTGAAGCGGGATTCAACCCCGATGCTTCAGTCGCCCCCAAGGATCAAAAGAAAATGGATCGCTTTATCCTGTTTGCCATGGCAGCGGCGGATGAAGCCGTTCGTCAGGCCGGCTGGATCGCCGATACGGAGGAAAAGCAAGAGCGCACCGCCACTGTCATCGCCTCGGGTATTGGCGGCTTTCCGGCGATTGCCCAGGCGGTACGCATTACCGACAGCCGCGGCGCCAAACGCCTGTCGCCATTCACCATCCCCTCTTTCCTAGTCAATCTGGCGGCCGGTCACGTTTCCATCAAACATCACTTCAAAGGCCCGATTGGCGCACCGGTCACCGCCTGTGCGGCCGGCGTGCAGGCTATCGGCGACGCAGTGCGACTGCTCCGCAATGATGAGGCCGATATCGCGCTATGCGGCGGTACCGAAGCCGCTATCGACACCGTAAGCCTGGGCGGATTCGCCGCCGCACGCGCCATGTCCACCGCACCGACCGAGTTGGCGCGACAGGCCTCTCGGCCTTTCGACAGCGCCCGGAGCGGATTTGTCATGGGGGAAGGCGCCGGCATGCTGGTGATTGAAACGCTGGAGCATGCGCAGGCGCGCGGCGCCACGCCGCTCGCGGAAATCGTCGGCTATGGCACCAGCGCCGACGCCTACCACATGACATCCGGTGCTGAAGACGGCAACGGCGCCTATCGGGCGATGAAAATTGCGTTGAAGCAGGCGAACGTCGCCCCCGAGGAAGTTCAGCATTTAAACGCGCACGCGACTTCGACACCCGTAGGCGATTTAGGCGAAATCAATGCCATCAAGCACCTGTTTGGCACCGCCGGGACTGTCGCCGTGACCTCGACGAAATCAGCGACCGGGCACCTGCTGGGCGCCGCCGGCGGGTTGGAAACCATCTTTACCGCTTTGGCTCTGCGCGATCAGATAGCCCCTGCAACGCTAAATCTGGATAACCCCGATCCGGCGGCGGCAGGCTTGCATCTGGTCGCGAAACAGGCGGAATCGATGAATATGACCTACGCCTTATCAAACGGCTTCGGCTTTGGCGGCGTGAATGCGAGTATTTTGTTGAAGCGCTGGCAGGATAAATAAACGCCTGAAACAAAAACCTCCGCCAAAGGGCGGAGGTTATTCCTTTTATTTGACAGGGAGCCGCTTAAGCGGTCACAGCCCTGTCTTCCATGGCTTCTCGCCAACCTCCCAGCCATTGAGACCGGGCGTCCACCGATGATTGGTAGGGACAATGTTCCCTGGAACGCCCTAAAATACCTGCCTGATACCCTCTCGAATGCGCCCTTTCCAGACGATCGCGTTTCTGTCTCTTCATGCCTCGTTTCCCTCATTTTGGTCTGGTGGAAAGAAAACAATGGCTGCTTTTTGCGCAGCCACGAGTAATCAATAGCGCTAAAAGAAGAGAAGATCAATGCGCAAAATTCACGCCAATGTCATATTTGTGAGCTACGCCCGAGGAAAGTGCTAAGTGGCTGATCTGCTGAGAAAGTGTTTAACTTTTTGAAATAAAAAAGAAATCCCTGCCAGTGAGAAAAAAAGACTTTCCACGCTGACAGGGATTAGACGATTTTAGACCAAATTATGACTAAATGCCGCCCATCTGTGCTGCGATAGCCTGAGCTTCCTGCTGCCAGCCCTGCGCCAGCGTGCGCACCAGGGCATCATAACCGTCCTCACCCTGTTTCAATTCCAGGTTGAAAGGCCGTTTGATCAAGCGTCCCTGGCGGTTCAGCACCCACTCGCCGCGAACGATCGCCTTGCCGTCAAAACGGCCGTGGAAGCCGCTGATGGTGACGTTCAGCACATCCTGATCGCTGCTCATCGGCTGCGAAGAGACCACCCAACCCGGCAGCGCGCTGCTCAGGTTGGTGACCAGCGTTTGCTGCAGCTGCTGGTCGAGCGGGCTGGCCCACAGGTTGTTCTGCGCTATCACATACTGCACGTCGTTGGTCTGATACACCACGCCGCTCTGCGCCAGATAATCCGCCACGCTCACGTGCTCCAGCCACAGCTGGCGCGTGGAGGCGCCGCCGCTGCTGACCGCAGCCGGCGCACCCAGCGCCGGCAACTGATAGTAGGTCTTCTGTGGCGAACTGCTGCAGGCGCTGAGCAACAGCGCCAGGGCTACCGGGATCCATTTCATCATTTCGTGGCCTTCTTCGGCTGAGGGTCAGTGCTGCCGGCGGCTTCAAACACCAGCGCGTTGCTCTTCTCATTCAGGGTGCGCAGCACCGGTTGCAGCTCACGCAACACCTGGTCGAGGCGCTGCATATCGCCCACCATCTTGTTGTAAGCCGGTGAACCAGGCTGGAACCCTTTCATGCTGCGGTTCAGCTCCAGCAGCGTTTTCTGCATGTCCTGCGGCAGCGCCTGCATCTCTTTGCTGGCGATGATGTCGTTCAACGACTTCATGGTCTGCTGCGTCGACTTCATGGTTTTCTGACTTTCCGCCAGCGTCTTGGTCGCCTCGTTGATCATCGGATTGATCGGCATCGCGTTGATCTTGTCCAGCGTCTGCATCAGTTTCTGCTGGATCTGTGCCAGACCGCCGCTGGTGGTCGGCATCAGCGGATAACCGAACAGCTCGCGCGGCCCTTTCCACGGTTTCTCCTGCGGATAGAAGTCGAGATCGATATACAGCGAACCGGTCAGCAGGTTGGCGGACTTCATCGAGGCGCGTAAACCACGAGATTCCGCGTCTTTCAGATGCCCTTCAATATCGACATTGTCCCCCAGCTGTTTATGAAGCCGATCCGGCTCAATGCGGATCAGCACCGGAATGCGGTAATCGTTATCCAGGCGCTGCGCCATGCCTTCTTTATAGAACGGCACCTGCGCCACCGTGCCCAGGCGGATGCCGCGGAATTCGACCGGCGCGCCCGGCTGCAGGCCGCGTACCGAATCGGAGAAGAACAGCAGGTAGTCCTTATGCACGGTATACAGCGAATCCTGCGTGCTGCGCTGGTTGTCGAACAGCTGGTACTCCGCCTTCTCTTTCGCCAGTTCGCCGCGATCCCAGCCGTCCGGCACGTCGAAGCTGACGCCGCCGCTGAACAGGGTAGTCAGCGACCCCATCTCCACCCGCATGCCCTGTGCCGACATGTCAAACGCCACGCCGCTGTCTTTCCAGAAGCGCACGTTGGTGGTGACCAACTGATCGTAAGGCGCGGTAATGAACAGCTGATAGCGCATGGCGCGCGCTTTAGGATCGAAATAGCTGGTCTCTACCGACCCAACGCGATAACCGCGGAACAGCACCGGATCGCCGGCGTTGAGCTGGCCCGATTTCTCGCTGTCCAGTACGATACGCAGCCCTTTGGCGTCCGGAGAGGCCAGCGGCGGCGCGTCGAGCAGCTGATAGTTGTCTTTGCCGTCTTTGCCCTTGTTGCCCGGCTGCAGTTCGATATAGGCGCCGGAGAGCAGCGTCCCCAGCCCGGAGACGCCTTCACGGCCGATCTGCGGCTTCACTACCCAGAAGGCGGAATCCTGGCGCAGCAATTTTTCCATGCCGGAATTGAGGCGCGCCTGTACCATCACCTTGCTCAAATCATCGCTCAGCGTGACGGTTTCCACCACGCCGACGTCCACGCTGCGGCTTTTGATTTTGGTTTTACCCGCTTCCAGCCCTTCCGCCGTCGAGGTCACCAGCGTCACTACCGGCCCCTGATGGCTGAAGTGGTAAAACAGGATCCAGGCGCCGATCAGTGCGGTTACGATGGGAATGATCCACACCGGCGACCAGCGTTTGATCTTCTCGACGTCCGCGACGCTATGATTATTTTCCGTCACCTTGCGGCTCCTTGTTGATTGTTTCACTTGCGCGATCCCAGGTCAGCCGGGGATCAAATGTCATGGCGGCGAACATGGTGAGGATCACCACCAGCGCGAACAGCACGGCGCCCGTCGCGGGGTAAATGCTCATCAACTGCCCCATTCGCACCAGCGCCGACAATACGGCGATCACAAACACGTCGATCATTGACCATCGGCCAACGAATTCGACCACTTCATAAATCAGGTGCATGCGCTCGCTGTCGGCGCGCGGCTTCTTCCTGCCGTTGGCATCCCAGCACAGCCAGCCGATCGCCAGCATTTTCAGCGATGGCACCATGATACTGGCGATGAAAATCACCATCGCCACCGGATAAGAGCCGTCCCCCCACAGCAGGATCACCCCCGCCATGATGGTGGAGTTCATCTTGTTGCCCAACGCCTCGGTCACCATGATGGGCATCAGGTTGGCCGGAATATACAGCATGATGGAGGTCACCAGCAGCGCCAGCGTCCATTGCAGGCTGTGGCGACGACGCACGTAGCCGTTGGTGTGGCAGCGCGGACAGCGCACCTGATTGGCCGGCAGGATCGCCGTGCAGCAGGCGCAGGAGCGCACGCCCTGCCGCATGCCGGTGCGCCCCACCGTCAACGGGCGATCGAGACGCGGCGCCGGTTCGATGTCTTGCCACAGCCAGCGCCTATCCACGCACTGGAAAGCGCGCACCTGCAGCAGGCAGAACAGACAGTAAGGCACGAAGCTGCTGCCGATGCCGATATCGCCATAGGCCATCAGCTTAACGAAGCTGACCAACACCCCGGCGAGGAAAATCTCCACCATGCACCAGGTCTTGAACTGAAACAGCACCCGGGCCATCCACTCTTTCAGTCCCAGCGGCAAACGCACTTTGGCGCACAGCAGAATGATCGCCACCATGCAAAACGCCGGGATCAGCTGCACGAACACCATAAACAAGGTGGCCATGCTGGCGTAGTCTTCCGCCACCATGACTTCCGGGATTTGGATCAGCCTGATTTCGTTGCCGAGGCCGGCGACGCGCATGTTGATAAACGGGAAAATGTTGGCCAGCACCAGCATGAACAAGGCGCTGAGCGCGTAACCGATCGGCCGCTTACGCGGCTCGTCCCAGCGGGCGCTGAGCGTGGTTTTGCAGCGCGGGCATACCGCTTTGCTGCCATAGGCCAGCGGCGGCAGCGCCACCAGCATGTCGCACTGCGGGCACAGCATCAGGTTATCCTGGTGCTCCGCCGAAGGTGCGGAATGACTATGCTGCTGATGATTGTTGTGGGAACACACCATATTCCTCCTCAATAACGTTGCTCACCGGCACGTCGATACCGCCCGCAGCAGCGCGCGGGCGGTATCGCAACGGTCAGCCGTTTTTCATCGCTTCCAGCTCTTCCCAACGGGCGAAGGCCTGCTCGAGCGCCTGCTCAGCGTTAGCCAACGCCGTCAGCACGTCTTGCGTTTCGCTGTGCGGCCGCGTGAAGAAGTCGGCATCGCTCATCTGCGCCTGCAGCGCTTCGATTTCCGCCTCCAGCTGTTCGAGCCGCTGCGGCAACTGTTCCAGTTCGCGCAGCAGGTTGTAACTCAGCTTGGCCGCCGCTTTCTTCGGCTGTTCGGCCTTTTTCTCCGCCGCCGGTTTGCTCGCGCTCGGCGCCGCCTGACGAATCGGTTTCGCCGTGGCGCGCTGATGATGCGCATCGTAGTAACCGCCGACGAAGGCGTTGATCACGCCGTTGCCTTCAAAGATCCAGCACTCGGTCACCGAGTTGTCGACGAACTGACGATCGTGACTGACCAGCAGCACGGTGCCCTGATAGCCGTCGATCAGCTCTTCCAGCAGCTCCAGCGTTTCGACGTCGAGATCGTTGGTTGGTTCATCGAGGATCAGCAGATTGCTCGGTTTCAGAAACAGCTTAGCCAACAGCAGGCGGTTACGCTCACCGCCCGACAGCGCCTTCACCGGCGTCATGGCGCGTTTCGGGTGGAACAGGAAGTCCTGCAGGTAACCCAATACGTGGCGAGGGCGGCCGTTGACCATCACTTCCTGTTTGCCTTCCGCCAGGTTGTCCATCACCGTACGTTCCGGATCGAGATCCGCGCGGTGCTGGTCGAAATAGGCCACTTCCAGCTTGGTGCCGCAGTGCACGCGGCCGCTGTCGGCTTTCAGCTGACCGAGCATCAGTTTCAGCAGCGTGGTTTTGCCACAGCCGTTCGGCCCCACCAGCGCAATTTTGTCGCCGCGCTGCACCTGAGCGGAGAAACCGCGCACCAGCACTTTTTCGCCAACCTGATAATTGACGTCTTCCAGCTCGAATACGATTTTGCCGGAGCGGGTCGCCTCTTCCACCTGCATCTTGGCGGTGCCCATCACTTCACGGCGCTCTGAACGCTCGACGCGCAGCGCCTTCAGCGCACGCACGCGGCCCTCGTTACGGGTACGGCGCGCTTTGATGCCCTGACGGATCCAGACCTCTTCCTGCGCCAGCTTGCGATCGAATTCGGCGTTTTGCAGCTCTTCCACCCGCAGCGCTTCTTCTTTGCTCTGCAGATACAGATCGTAGTTGCCCGGCCAGGAAACCAGCTTGCCGCGATCCAGATCGACGATGCGCGTCGCCATGTTGCGGATAAACGAACGGTCGTGCGAGATGAAGACGATGCTGCCGTCGAACTCTTTCAGGAAGCCTTCCAGCCAGTCGATGGTTTCGATATCGAGGTGGTTGGTCGGTTCGTCGAGCAGCAGCACGCGCGGCGAGCTCACCAGCGCACGGCCCAGCGCCGCTTTGCGCAGCCAGCCGCCGGACAACGAGGAAAGCTCGGCGTCGCCGTTCAGCCCCAGCTGCAGCAGCACCTCGCTGATGCGGCTGTCGAGCTGCCACAGCCCCTGATGGTCGAGGATCTCCATGATTTGCGCCATACGCGCCAGATTTTTCTCACTCGGATCGCTTTCCACCAGGTGGGAGATCGCGTGATACGCCTTCAGGTGTTCTGCCTGCTCCGCAACGCCTTCGGCCACGAAGTCGAACACGCTGCCGCCGATATTGCGCGGCGGATCCTGTTGCAGGCGCGCCACGATCAGATCCTGTTCGTAGATTACCCGGCCGTCGTCCAGCGGGATCTCTTTGCCGAGGATCTTCAGCAGCGTGGACTTGCCGGCGCCGTTGCGCCCGACCAGACACACGCGCTCGTTGTCTTCGATATGAATTTCGGTGTTGTCTAACAGTGGCGCATCGCTGAAAGAGAGCCAGGCGCCGGACATGCTGATTAACGACATAGTAATTATTTTCCTTCGCCGGCGTGACTCACCAGCCAGCAGTTGTGGATTTGACGGTTACGGGCAAAGTCCTGCGACAGCGTCTTGGCGGTGATCTCTTTCGCCTCCAGGCCCAGCGCGCTCAGCCCTGCCATATCCATTTGGAAACCGCGCTTGTTGTTCGAGAACATGATGGTCCCGTTGCGGCGCAGCAACCGTTTCAAATCTTTCATCAGCGCCAGATGATCGCGCTGCACGTCAAAAGTGTTCTCCATCCGCTTGGAGTTGGAGAACGTCGGCGGATCGATGAAGATCACGTCGAACTGTTCGTTGGCGTTGCTCAGCCACGACAGGCAGTCGGCTTGGATCAGCCGATGCTGACGGCCGGTCAGGCCGTTGGCGCGCAGGTTCTTCTCCGCCCATTCCAGGTAGGTACGCGACATGTCCACCGTGGTGGTGCTGCGCGCGCCGCCCAGCCCGGCGTGCACGCTGGCGGTGCCGGTATAGGCGAACAGGTTCAGGAAGTCCTTGCCGTTGCTCATCTCGCCCAGCATGCGGCGCGCGATGCGGTGATCGAGGAACAGGCCGGTATCGAGATAGTCGGTCAGGTTGACCCACAGCTTGGCGTTATACTCTTCCACCAGCAGGAACTCGCCCTTCTGCGCCAGTTTCTCGTACTGGTTCTTGCCCTTCTGCCGCTCGCGGGTTTTCAGGATCAGCTGATTCGACGGTAGCTCCAACACCGCCAGCGTCGCGTTGATCACATCGAACAGGCGCTGACGCGCTTTTTGCGCATCGACGGTTTTCGGCGGCGCATATTCCTGTACCACCACCTTGCTGCCGTAGCGGTCCACCGCGACGTTGTATTCTGGCAGATCGGCATCGTACAGGCGGTAGCATTCAATGCCCTGCTGTTTCGCCCACTTGTCGAGCTTCTTCAAGTTTTTGCGCAGGCGGTTGGCGAAATCTTCCGCCACCTGCACGCCGCCGGCAGTGGCGCCGGCCGGGTTCGCCGCCAGCTGATAGTTTTTCTGCACGCACTCCAGCGGGCCGTTCTTCGCCTTGAACTGGCGCTCGGCGCGCAGCTGCAGGCAGCTCAACAGCTCCGGCGAGGCGCTGAACAGCGACAGCTGCCAACCCCCGAAGGCGCTTTTCATCACGCGGCCCAGCATGTTGTGCAGCGCGATCAGCGCCGGTTCGCTTTCCAGACGCTCGCCGTACGGCGGGTTGCTGATCACGGTGCCGTGCGGGCCTTCAGGCAGCGGATTGGTCAGGCGCGCCACGTCGCCGACGTTAAAGGTGATCAGCTCGGCGACGCCGGCGCGGCGGGCGTTGCCGCGCGCCATTTCAATCACCCGACGATCGATATCGGAGCCGAAGAAGCGAGAGGCGGTTTCCTGCAGGCCGCGGCGTGCGCGCACCTGCGCTTCGGTGGTGACTTCACGCCACAGTTCGGCGTTGTGGCCGTTCCAGGCGCTGAAGCCCCAGTGTTGGCGGTGCAGACCCGGCGCACGATCGGCGGCGATCATCGCCGCTTCGATCAAGAGCGTGCCGGAGCCGCACATCGGATCGAGCATCGGCGTGCCCGGCTGCCAGCCGGAACGCAGCACGATGGCGGCCGCCAGGTTTTCCTTCAGCGGCGCCTGGCCGGTAAGATCGCGGTAGCCGCGCTGGTGCAGGCCTTCGCCGCTCAGATCGAGCGCCACGCTGGCCATATCGCGCTGCAGGAAGACGTTAACGCGAATATCCGGCTGCTGCTTGGCAACCGTTGGGCGTTGGTCAAGTTTACGGGTGAAGCTGTCGACGATGGCGTCTTTCACCTTCAGTGCGCCATATTGGCTGTTGCGGATCTCTTCGTTAACGCCGCTGAAATGCACGGCAAAGGTTTTATCCACGCCAAAAATACTCGGCCAGTCGATCGCCTGCACCCCAAGGTACAGATCCAGATCGCTGTGCACGCGGAATTCGTTCAGCGGCAACAGAATGCGCGAAGCCAGGCGGCTCCACAGCAGGCTTTGGTACAGAAGACGATCGTCACCCTGAAAATGTACCCCACCCTGCACCACTTTGCAGTCGTGAGCGCCAAGCGCTTCCAGCTCGCTTTTTAACAGTTCTTCCAATCCACGCGCCGTGCTGGCAAACAGAGAGTTCATATCGTACTTATCACCAAAAAGAAAATTGTTGCGCATTATAGCTAATCCGCACCGCTTGTCATAAAGTTGCTCCCTTCTATTTAATAATCGCACGGAGATAAGGGTGATCACGCTTTCCAGACTCTACGTCCATCCGGTTAAATCACTGCGCGGTCTGCAGCTTTCTTACGCCCAGGTCGGCAGCAGCGGTCTGGCCTTCGACCGCAACTTTATGATCACCGAGCCGGATGGCACCTTTATTACCGCGCGCCAATACCCGCAGATGGTGCTGTTCACGCCGGCGCTGCTGCCGGACGGGCTATTCCTGACAGCGCCGGACGGCGAAAGCGCCGCCATTCGCTTCAGCGACTTCGCCGTCGCGCCGCAGCCGACCGAGGTATGGGGCAACCACTTCACCGCGCTGATCGCGCCGGATGAGATCAACCGCTGGCTGAGCGGCTATTTCCAGCGCGACGTGCAGCTGCGCTGGCTGGGGCCGGAGTTGACCCGCCGGGTGAAGAAACACCCCGAAATCCCGCTGACGTTTGCCGATGGCTATCCTTATCTGCTGATTAACCAGGCTTCGTTCAACGATCTGCAGCAGCGTTGCCCCGGCAGCATCAAGCTGGAGCAGTTCCGCCCCAATCTGGTGGTGAGCGGCGCCACCGCCTGGGCCGAGGACGGCTGGCAGGTGATCCGCGTCGGCGACGTCATGTTCGATCTGGTGAAACCCTGCAGCCGCTGCGTGCTCACCACCGTCAGCACCGAGCGCGGCCGCAAGCATCCGAGCGGCGAACCGCTGAGCACGCTGCAAAAATTCCGCTCCGCCGACAACGGCGACATCGATTTCGGCCAGAACATGATCGCGCGCAACAGCGGCATCATTCGCGTGGGCGATACGGTGGAAGTGTTGTCGACCAAGCCGCCGCGCCCTTATGGCGCCGGCAAAGTGGTGGAGAGCGTGCAAGCGCCGCAAGACAGCGAGCACAGCGTCACTATTGAATACGAAGGAAAGGTGTTTACCGGCAACAACCAGCAGATCTTGCTCGAGCAGTTGGAACAGCAAGGCATCCGCGTACCTTACTCCTGCCGCGCCGGGATTTGCGGCAGTTGCCGCATTACGTTGCTGAGCGGTGAAGTCGCACCCCTGAAGAAAAGCGCGCTGGGCGACAACGGCACCATCCTGTGCTGCAGCTGCATCCCGAAAAGTGATTTGACCCTGGCGTAATTCGCCCTATACCGCCCTGTCGTAAGCCGGGGCGGTGCTTTCATCCTGCGCGCAGGGTTTCAGCCGATCGTGCATTACCTTGATGGCGTCGCCCAATACCATGGTGCGGCCGGCGACCGTCAGCTGATTTTGCGCCAGCAGGCACAGGCTGGCGTTATCCCCGGCCTCTACCACCAGCAAGCGCGCTTCCACGCCGCTTTCCATCACTTTAACCGCCGCCAGCTCGCCGTTTTTCGGCTGCAGCGGGTAATGCTGCTGCGAGAAATGCCAGCTCTTCGGCATCAGTGGTTTCAGGAAGCGGTAGGCGACCAGCGCATTCAACACCAGCTCGGCACGCTGTTCATGGCTAAGCTTGACCTGTTTGCACTGTTCTTCATAGGTGAAATAAAGGGCGGCGTCATCCACGCAAAAAGCGCATTCATCGAAGGCGTCCGGCGTTAACATTTTGGCCGGGAAACGTGAACGGAAGATCATACCATTAGCTAAATCCAGCATTAGCCGATCGTGTTCGGCATCAAAATACCAACGCCAATTATCGTCAGGTTTTATCTTCATTTCGTATCCTTCTCGCTGCCTATGCCAACGCCGCACTCACCCTAAAAGGCGATTTTATCACCGATAAAATAGCTTAAACATCGGATAATTCCGCGAACGATATTTATGCTAACGAACAAAATATAGACGAGCCGGGGGCAGAAATAAACCCCCGGAATAAAATGAGAGGAAAAATATTAGATATGGGTAACGATATCTTTAATCAAACGCGGGCCGTGATAGATAAATCCGGAATAAATTTGCAGCAGGCTCGCGCCGGCCTCCATTTTTTCACGCGCCGCCGTCAGCGAATCGATGCCGCCTACGCCGATAATCGGCAGGCGCCCTTGCAGTTCGGTAGAGAGACGGCGGATCACTTCCGTGCTGCGTGATTGCAACGGACGCCCACTTAACCCGCCCGCTTGTTCGCAGTAATTTAACCCTTGGATCAATTTTCGATCCAATGTGGTATTGGTGGCGATCACGCCATCGATATTATGCCGCACCAGGCTATCGGCAATTTGGATCAATTCTTCTTCTGAAAGATCCGGCGCGATCTTTACCGCTACCGGCACATATTTGTGATGGCGCGCATGTAATTCCTGCTGCTTATTTTTAATCGCAGCCAAAAGATCGTCCAGCGCTTCGCCATACTGTAAGGATCGTAACCCCGGCGTATTCGGTGAAGAGATGTTAATCGCGATATAACCGGCATACGGATAAACTTTATCCATGCAGATCAAATAATCGTCCTTACCCTGTTCGACCGGGGTGTCTTTATTCTTGCCGATATTGATCCCAAGAATGCCGCCGAAATGGGATTTCTTAACGTTTTCAACCAGATTGTCCACGCCATGGTTATTGAACCCCATGCGGTTGATCAGGCCTTCCGCCTCAACCACGCGGAACAAACGCGGCTTGTCGTTGCCCGGCTGCGGGCGCGGCGTCACGGTGCCGACTTCCACATGGCCAAAGCCCATCGCGCCGAACGCATCGATGCACTCGCCGTTTTTATCCAGACCGGCGGCCAATCCCAGCGGATTTTTAAACGACAGCCCCATGCAACTGACCGGTTTGGTCGGCACGGACTGGCGGACAAGAAACGCTAATGGGGTGCCGGCAATACGGCTGAGCTGACGAAAGGTCACTTCGTGCGCACGCTCCGGATCGAGCTGGAACAACGCTTTCCTGATGAGGGGGTAGTACATGGACTCTCCTGATTTCCCGGTTGCAAACCGGGGGCGTATTATCCGGTATCCCCCGCCTAATTGGAATTGATTAAAGGCAAAAAAAGCCGTTTTTACGCAACCGTTTTCCCTCTTCACCGCCAAATCGGCGCCAATCCGCTTTTGCGCATATCCAAATCAAAAAATGAGATTTAAAAAACGCGCCCGGTTGCTGGTAGTTTTAAAACACTTCTCATTGATTTTCTAATTAAACCTAACTTTTAGTTATAAGGAGTGGCAATGCGCGTTATATCACTGGCCGGCAGCCCACGCATCCCATCACGTTCCGCGGCGCTGCTCGCGCTGAGTCAGAACTGGCTGCGGCAGCAAGGGGTGGAAGTGACGGCTTATACCCTGCACGACTTCGACGCCGAAGATCTGCTGTACGCCAACTTCAACAGCCCGGCGATCAAGGCGTTTGCCGACCAGTTAGCGCAGGCCGACGGCCTGCTGATTTCCACGCCGGTTTATAAAGCGTCGTTCTCCGGCGCGCTGAAGACCTTACTGGATCTGCTGCCGGAACGCGCGCTGGATCATAAGGTGGTGCTGCCGCTGGCAACCGGCGGTTCTGTCGGTCACATGTTGGCGGTGGACTATGCGCTGAAACCGGTGCTGGCGGCGCTGAAAGCGCAGGAAGTGCTGCACGGCGTATTCGCCGACGACAGCCAGATCCAATTGACCGGCGAAGGCGCCACGCTCACCGACGCCGTCGCCGCCCGGTTGGAAGAAGCGCTCGCCAGTTTCTATCTGGCGCTGGGCCGCCGCAAACCGCCCGCGCTGCGCGTCGCCTCGCCGCTGGCGGCGCGTCAGACTGCCTGAAAAGCCTGGAAAAGGAGAGCCTGAATGAAAAAACGCATCGCTTTACGCCGCTGGCTGAGCGCCGCTACCCTCACCGGCTTGCTGTCGCTGGTCTGGGCCAATGCCGCCGCAGCGCAGGATCCGGCGCAGTTCCGCATCGGCTACCAAAAAGGATCAGTCAGCCTGGTGCTGGCGAAGAGCCACCGGCTGCTGGAAGAACGTTTCCCCGCCACCCGCATCAGCTGGATCGAGTTTCCCGCCGGCCCGCAGATGCTGGAGGCCTTGAACGTCGGCAGCATCGATCTGGGCAGCACCGGCGATATTCCGCCGATCTTCGCGCAGGCTGCCGGTGCGGACCTGCTGTATGTCGGCGTTGAGCCGCCCAAACCCAAGGCGGAAGTGATCCTGGTGCCGGAAAACAGCCCGATCAAAACCGTCGCCGATCTGAAAGGCCATAAGATCGCCTTCCAGAAAGGATCCAGCTCGCACAACCTGCTGTTGCGATCGCTGCAAAAGGCCGGACTGCAGTTCACCGATATCCAGCCCGCCTATCTGACGCCCGCCGATGCGCGTGCCGCCTTCCAACAGGGCAACGTCGACGCCTGGGCCATCTGGGATCCTTATTATTCCGCCGCGCTGCTGCAGGGCGGCGTACGGGTGCTCGGCGACGGCACCGATCTGAACCAGACCGGTTCCTTCTATCTGGCGGCGCGCCCCTATGTTGAAGCCAACGGCGCCTTTATCAGCCAGGTCTTGACGGTGCTGACCCAGGCCGATGCGCTCACCCGCAGCGACCGGGCGCAAAGCGTGGCCCTGTTGGCCAACGCCATGGGGCTGCCGGAGCCAGTGATCGCCAGCTATCTGGATCACCGCCCGCCGACCGCCATCACACCGCTCGATGCGCAGACGATCGCCGCGCAGCAGCAAACCGCCGACCTGTTTTACGCCAACCGGCTGGTGCCGGTGAAGGTCGACATCTCGCAACGCATCTGGCGCCCAAGCGCGCAATAAATCATGGGAGAGCATTGACGATGAGCCTGAACGTTTTCTGGTTTTTACCCACTCACGGCGACGGCCACTATCTTGGCAGCGCACAGGGGGCGCGCAGCGTCGATCACGGTTATTTGCAACAGATTGCCCAGGCGGCGGATCGGCTGGGATTCGGCGGGGTACTGATCCCCACCGGCCGCTCGTGCGAAGACTCTTGGCTGGTGGCCGCCTCGCTGATCCCGGTCACCCAGCGGCTGAAGTTTTTGGTCGCGCTGCGGCCGGGCATCATCTCTCCTACGCTGGCGGCGCGCCAGGCGGCGACGCTGGATCGCCTGTCCAACGGGCGCGCGCTGTTCAATCTGGTCACCGGCGGCGATCCGGAAGAGCTGGCGGCAGAGGGGCTGCACCTTAACCATGAAGAGCGCTACGAAGCCTCAACCGAGTTCACCCACATCTGGCGCCGGGTGCTCGAAGGCGAAACCGTCGATTTCGACGGCAAGCATATTCAGGTGAAAGGCGCCAAACTGCTGTTTCCGCCCGTGCAGCAGCCGCGCCCGCCGCTCTATTTCGGCGGATCCTCCGCCGCCGCGCAGGATCTGGCCGCCGAGCAGGTAGAAATGTATCTCACCTGGGGAGAGCCGCCGGCGCAGGTTAAAGAGAAAATCGAAGAGGTGCGCGCCAAAGCGGCGGCGAAAGGCCGCCAGGTACGCTTCGGTATCCGCCTGCATGTCATCGTGCGGGAAACCACCGAAGAGGCCTGGCGCGCCGCCGACCGGCTGATCGCGCACCTCGATGAGGAAACCATCGCCAACGCGCAGCAGGCCTTTGCGCGCTTCGACTCCGTCGGCCAACGGCGCATGGCGGCGCTGCACGGCGGCAAAAAGGATAACCTGGAGATCAGCCCGAACCTGTGGGCCGGCATTGGCCTGGTACGCGGCGGCGCCGGCACCGCGCTGGTGGGCGATGGTCCGACGGTCGCGGCGCGCATGCAGGAATATGCCGATCTGGGCATCGATACCTTTATTCTCTCCGGCTATCCGCATCTGGAAGAGGCCTACCGCGTCGGCGAACTGCTGTTCCCGCACCTCGATCTGGCGCAGGAGGAAGCGCCCGTGCGCCTTCAGCCGGTGCGCCCGCAGGGCGAAGTGGTGGCCAACATCTATGTTCCGCAAAAAGTGTCGCAGAGCTGAGGAGCGCCCCGATGGCAAAGAACGCGCAACGCATCCTGTACCGGCTGGCCCCCTGGGCGCTGCCGCTGGCGCTGGTGATCCTCTGGCAGATCGCCGTCGAAACCGGCTGGCTATCCAACCGCATTTTGCCAGCGCCGAGCGCGGTGCTGGCCGCCTTCTGGAGCCTGAGCCAAAGCGGCGAACTGTGGCAGCACCTGAGCATCAGCAGCCAGCGCGCGTTGATCGGCTTTGGCATCGGCGGCAGCATCGGACTGATCCTCGGCTTTATTACCGGGCTGTCGCGCTGGGGCGAACGCCTGCTGGACAGCTCGGTGCAAATGATCCGCAACGTGCCGCACCTGGCGCTGATCCCGTTGGTGATCCTGTGGTTCGGCATCGATGAATCCGCCAAGATCTTTCTGGTGGCGCTCGGTACCCTGTTCCCGATTTATCTCAATACCTATCACGGCATCAAGAACATCGATCGCGGCCTGTTGGAGATGGCCCGCAGCTACGGCCTGAGCGGTTTCCGCCTGTTTACACAGGTGGTGCTGCCGGGCGCGCTGCCGTCGATTATGGTCGGCGTGCGTTTCGCTCTCGGCTTCATGTGGCTGACGCTGATCGTCGCCGAAACCATCTCGGCCAATTCGGGCATCGGCTACCTGGCGATGAACGCACGTGAATTTCTGCAAACCGATGTGGTAGTGGTAGCAATCGTGCTGTACGCCCTGCTCGGCAAGCTGGCGGACGTGGGCGCGCAGCTGCTGGAGCGCGTCTGGTTGCGCTGGCATCCGGCCTATCAACTGAAACAGGGAGAAGCGCTATGACCCTTCCCGCTCGCCTTGCGCAAGGCACGCCGGTGACGCTGGAGTCCATCGGCAAAGGTTACGGCAACCGCACGGTACTGGACAATATTCAGCTGCATATCTCCGCCGGGCAGTTCGTGGCGGTGGTCGGCCGCAGCGGCTGCGGCAAAAGCACCCTGCTGCGCCTGTTGGCCGGCCTGGAACAGGCCAGCAGCGGCGCGCTGCTCAGCGGCAACGCGCCGCTTGCCGCCGCTAAAGAGGATACCCGGCTGATGTTTCAGGATGCACGCCTGCTGCCGTGGAAAACGGTGATCGACAACGTGGGCCTGGGGCTACGCGGCCAGTGGCGCGATGCGGCACTGCAGGCGCTGGACGCGGTCGGCTTGGCGGATCGCGCCCGCGACTGGCCGGCGGCGCTGTCCGGCGGGCAAAAGCAACGGGTCGCCCTGGCGCGCGCGCTGATCCATCGCCCTCGCCTGCTGCTGCTGGACGAACCGCTCGGGGCGCTGGATGCCCTGACGCGCATTGAGATGCAGGGGTTGATAGAAACGCTGTGGCAACAGCACGGTTTTACCGTACTGCTGGTCACGCACGACGTCAGCGAAGCCATCACGCTGGCGGATCGGGTGATCCTGATCGAAGAGGGGCGCATCGGGTTGGATCTCACCCTCGATCTGCCGCGGCCGCGCCGCAAGGGTTCAACCCGGCTGGCGGAACTGGAGGCCGAAGTGCTGGAACGGGTGTTATCGCCGCCGGTTACCGGGGCCAGCCCGCGCCAGGCGGCAAATTGAACGGATAAAAAAAGGGACGGCGCAGGCCGTCCCTTATCTATATCAGCGCGAAAAGATCAGGCGTCGAGCGCCTTGCTGATCTTCTCGTACAGATCGCCGGACAGGTTTTCCAACCCTTTCAGCTGTTCCAGCGCCTTGCGCATCAGCGCCTGGCGGCCCGCGTCGTAACGCTTCAGGCGAATCAGCGGTTCAATCAGGCGCGCGGCGATCTGCGGGTTGCGCTGGTTGAGATCGCTGAGGATTTCCGCCAGGAACTGATAGCCGCTGCCGTCCGCCGCATGGAACGCCGCCGGGTTGCCGGAAGCGAAGCCGCCGATCAACGAACGGGTGCGGTTCGGGTTGCTCAGGCTGAACGAACGGTGTTGCAACAGCGCGCGAACCTTGCTCAGCACGTCTGCCGCCGGGCTGCTGCCCTGCAGCACGAACCATTTGTCCATCACCAGGCCATCCTGATGCCAGCGCTCGTCGAACGCCGCCAGCAGCGCATCGCGACACGGCAGCTGGGCCGCGACCGCGGCAGACATCGCCGCCAGCGAGTCGGTCATGTTGTCCGCCTGGCGATACTGTTCGCTCACCAGTTGGTCAGCCAGCGCCACATCTTCGCCGAACGCCAGATAGCCCAGGCACACATTGCGCAAGGCGCGCTTGGCGATCTCGGCGTGCTCTACGCGGTAGCCGTCGGTCTTGTTGGCGTGATACACCGCCAGCCACTCATCGGCCAACTCCCGCGCCAGGCAGCGTACGATCGCTTCGTGCACCGCAGCGATCGCTTCCGGATCGATGGTGGTGAACAGCTCGGCGATTTCGTTCTCCGACGGCAGCGTCAGGATCTGCGCCGCCAGCGCCGGATCCAGTTTTTCGTCCAGCAGCACCGCGCGGAACGCATCGGCCACGTGCAGCGGCAGCGACAGCGGCTGCCTCTGCTGGTGCCGCGCCACGTTCAGCTTGATATAGGTCGCCAGCAGGCTCTGCGCCGCATCCCAACGCGCAAATTCATTGCGCGCGTGCTGCATCAGGAAGGTCAACTGCTGATCGCTGTACGGATAGTCCAGCTTCACCGGTGCGGAGAATTCACGCAGCAGTGACGGCACCGGCTTGTGCGCCACGCCGTCGAACACGAAGGTTTGCTCCGCTTCGGTGACGTTCAGCACGTTGTTGACCGGCAGGCCGCCCTTTTGCAATGGAATGACGTTGCCTTCACTGTCGTACAGTTCGATATCCAGCGGGATATGCAGCGGCAACTTCTCCGGCTGATCGGCGGTCGGCGCGGTTTTCTGGCTGACATGCAGGCGATACTGCTGAGTTTCCGCGTCGTATTCGTCGCGCACCGTCAACAGCGGCGTGCCGGACTGGCTATACCAACGGCGGAAGCGCGACAGATCGACATTGGACGCGTCCTCCATCGCCTGCACGAAATCGTCGCAGGTAGCGGCGCTGCCGTCGTGGCGCTCAAAATAGAGCTGCATCCCTTTCTGGAAGTTCGCTTCCCCCAGCAAGGTATGCATCATGCGGATCACTTCGGAACCCTTTTCATACACCGTCAGGGTGTAGAAGTTGTTCATCTCGATCACTTTGTCCGGACGGATGGCGTGCGCCATCGGGCTGGCGTCTTCGGCGAACTGCGCGCCGCGCATCACGCGCACGTTATCGATGCGGTTGACCGAACGCGATCCCAGATCGGAACTGAACTCCTGATCGCGGAACACCGTCAGCCCCTCTTTCAGGCTGAGCTGGAACCAGTCGCGGCAGGTCACGCGGTTACCGGTCCAGTTATGGAAATATTCGTGGCCGATCACCGCTTCGATGTTCAGGTAGTCCTTGTCGGTGGCGGTTTCCGCCTTCGCCAGCACATATTTGGAGTTAAAGATATTTAACCCTTTGTTCTCCATCGCACCCATATTGAAGAAATCGACCGCCACAATCATATAAATGTCGAGATCGTATTCCAGGCCGAAGCGGGTCTCATCCCACTTCATCGAGTTCTTCAGCGAAGTCATCGCCCAGTCGGCGCGATCCAGGTTGCCGCGATCGACGAACAGCTCCAGCGCGACCTTACGACCGGAACGGGTGGTGAAGCTGTCGCGCAGCACGTCGAAGTCCCCCGCCACCAGCGCAAACAGGTAGCAAGGTTTCGGGAACGGATCCTGCCATTGCACCCAGTGGCGGCCATCGGCCAATTCGCCCTGGCCGATGCGGTTACCGTTCGACAGCAGGAACGGATAGCGCGCCTTGTCGGCCACGATGCGGGTGGTAAAGCGCGCCAGCACGTCCGGACGATCCTGGTAATAGGTAATGTGGTGGAAGCCCTCGGCTTCGCATTGCGTGCACAGCGCATCGCCGGACAGGTACAGCCCTTCCAGCGCGGTGTTTTTCGCTGGGTGAATGTCGTTGACGATGGTAAGAGTGAATTGTGCCGGCAACTCTTCGATGATCAGCTGGTTATCCTGCTGACGGTAGGCGCTCCACGGTTGCCCGTCGACCTGAATGCTCACCAGCGTCAGATCTTCGCCATCCAGCACCAGCGGGGCGCCGGCCGCGCCCTGACGTTTGATTTTACTGACGGCAGTCACGCGCGTGGTTTCCGCGTCCAGACTGAAGTCCAAATCGATATCGGTCGTGATGTAATCGGGCGCGCGATAATCGTGGCGGTATTTTGCCTGTGGCTGTTGTGTCATAAAAACCCTTAAACGTCTCAGTGAGTTATAGGTGCCAGGCCGCTTTTCTCCTTCGTACCGCAGGTGTGTTCCCCCTGCGGCGCGCGGCGGGCCTGAATTGTGAATAAACTGTATCACAGCTGGCCGAAAAGCCCAGAGCCGCCGGGCGACCACGAGAGAGAAATCAGAGGCAAATCATAAATCGCCCGCCAGGCGATAGCGCGGGTGACCAATGGCTAAATAAAAATCAGCATTTAATGCTAAAAAACCGCCATCGCGGCGCGCCGGCATAGTTGAGGCGACACCAGTGGCATGGTGGTATAATTGCGACATCAGGCTCAGGGATGACTCGCACTATGAAAATTAAATACGCAATCTATTTTTTTACCCTGTGCCTGATGACTTCCTTCTCGCTGTTCATCGTCGATGAGCTGCTCGAAGCCCATACCGACTACCGCGACAACCAGCTCAACCTGTACAAAATTGATCGCGCCAAAGAAATCTCCGAAGCCTTTCAGGCTGCGTTGCTGGCTCACCGCCTCAAACGATTGAGCCTGATCGATCCGCAAATCACCCGCGCCCAATGTTTGGCCGCCGATCGGGTGGCGCGCGAGAAAATCACCCGGATCCGCGAACATCTGGACGATGAAGTCGCCAGACAGCTCGGGGTTCGGCAAAAAATCGCTGCGCTGTCGATGATCGCTTTGATGAAACAATTGCTGGATAATGACAACCTGCAGCTTTCGCAGGTCAATAACACCAACGCCAATCTGTTCAACATCAATAGCGCCTATTACATCTCGCAAACCAGCAAGAGTTATTACCGTTACACCTACGATACCCGGATGGTGGATACCGACTCCTTTATGTTTCTCGAGGCCATCCGCCTCAATAACCGGCTGAATATGTCATTGACCGAATTGAGCGATCAGATTATCGACGTCAACGTCAGCCCGCTCGTTCGCAAAGACGCCTATCTGAAGTCCATTCAGCTGACCGGCGTGCTGAACGCGCTGAGCACCCGATTGATCTTCATGAAGATCAACTACGACGATGTACAAATCAACAACATCGTCAATCCGTTGCTCGCCCAAGTGTCCGCTGAGCGCCTCCAGCAGATTACCGATGGGCTGTACACCGCTATCGATACCCATAAGCCCTACCCCACAGCGCTTATTTCGGGCTATGTCAACGATGTGAGCGGGCTTTCGCAGGCGCTGTATCAACGCAGCTTCGAATTGGAAACTCTCGCCTCGCGCCACAAGATTTACGACAGCCAGACGACCATTTACGGCATGATCGCACTCGCCGGCCTGGTCGTGTTGCTGTTCATTTTGCCGGCGCTGGTGTTCTGCACCAGCATCAACCGCTGGCTGACCAAGACCCACAATAATATCGTGCGGCTGTCGCGCGGTGAGATGAATATCGATCGAAACGACGCCTTCTACAGCCAGGAATTGATCGCCATCAGCGACGCCATTCAGCAGCTCAGGCAATACCAGTTGGACAAGGTCTCGCTGGAAGGTGAGAAGCAACTGCTGATTAAAGAGCTCGAGGCCTCTTCCTTCCTCGATCCGCTCACCAATATTTACAACCGCCGTAAATTCTTCCTTGAATGTCAGCTGCTGGGCGACGGCAGCTACCCGCAGGCCTTTTGCCTGATCGACATCGACAACTTCAAACAGCTCAACGACAGCTACGGCCACGACGTGGGCGACCGGGCGCTGGTGGCCTTTGGCCACCTGCTGCAACGCGCGTTCCGCGCCAGCGACATTTTCTGCCGCTATGGCGGCGAAGAATTCGCGGTGCTGCTGGGCAACTGTTCGTTGGACAACGCGCGGGACATCATGGAGCAATTGCGCGCCCGCACTCATCGCCTCACGCTACATCTGGCCGACGGACGACAAGTGCGTTTCACCACCAGTTGCGGCATCGCGCCGGTCAACGCGTTCACCGCGCTGCAGGCGGCGATCAAACAGGCGGACGAAGCGCTCTATTTTTGCAAAAAGAACGGCAAGGATCGGGTCAGCGTGCATACCCAGGCCGGCTTTATCTGATTCGCTGTTTAAAATAATTAACATTATAATTTTTATGACTAATTAGGCTAAGTCATTCACCTTACAGGCATATCTGGCTTTTTTTCTTCCCCGTCGCCATCAGGCCGCCATAAAGGCACGTTTAATCCTCGACCCGCTTTGGTGATTTATGGTGTGATGCAGCTTCAATAACAGGATAATCCGGGTATACTCCACCCCCACTTTTATGATTATCCGGATTTGGACACGCGCCTGACGAGGATGCTGTAACGCGCTATGACTCAATACGCTTCCCCGATTTTGACATCACTGCTTGATACCGATGCTTATAAGCTTCATATGCAGCAAGCAGTGTTCCATCGCTATCCCGCGATCAGCGTGGCGGCGGAATTCCGCTGCCGCGGCGACGAACTGCTGGGCGAATATGCCGACGAGATCCGCGCGCAGGTGGCGCTGATGAGCCGGCTGGCGCTGACCGATGCCGAATTCGCTTATCTTTCGGGCCTGCCCTTCTTCCGTCAAGATTACCTGAACTGGCTGCGAACGTTCCGCTACGATCCGCAGCAGGTCACTATCGACAATCGCGACGGCAAGCTGCAAATCCGCATCGCCGGCCCCTGGCGTGAAGTGATCATGTGGGAAGTGCCGTTGCTGGCAGTGATCAGCGAAGTGGTGCACCGTCGGCGCTCTCCGCTGGCGACGCCGGAACAGGCGGTGGCACACCTGCAAACCAAGCTGGCGCAGTTCAAGACGTTGGCGGGCGATCTGGATCTTTCGCGCTTCAAGCTGATGGACTTCGGCACCCGTCGCCGTTTCTCTCAAGGCGTGCAACAGGCCATTGTCAGCACCTTGCAGGCCGAATTCCCGTACCTGTCGGGCACCAGCAATTACGATCTGGCGCACCAACTGGGCCTGGCGCCGGTCGGCACTCAGGCGCATGAGTGGTTCCAGGCGCATCAGCAAATAAGCCCGGTGCTGGCCAACAGCCAGCGCGCCGCATTGCAAGCCTGGTTGGATGAATACCCGGACCAGCTTGGCATCGCGCTCACCGACTGCATCACCATGGATGCCTTCCTGCGCGACTTCGGCCCGCAGTTCGCCGAGCGTTATCAGGGGCTGCGCCATGATTCGGGCGATCCCGTCGAGTGGGGTGAAAAAGCCATTGCCCACTATCAGAAACTGGGCATAGACCCAATGAGCAAAACGCTGGTGTTCTCGGACAACCTGGATCTGGAAAAAGCGCTGGCGCTCTATCGCCATTTCTACCAGCGCATCAATCTCGGCTTCGGCATCGGCACGCGCCTGACCTGCGATATTCCCGGCGTCAAACCGCTGAATATCGTGATCAAGCTGGTCGAGTGCAAAGGCAAGCCGGTGGCCAAGCTCTCCGACAGCCCCGGCAAAACCATTTGTCAGGATCAGGCGTTCGTCAGAGCCCTGCGCAAGGCCTTCGATCTGCCGCTGGTGAAGAAAGCCAGCTGAGCCTTCTATATATAGAGAGAAAGCCGGCCCGGTCCACGCGTCGGCTTTTTTGTTTTTATCCCGACCGCCCTCTTTTCAGCCAGCTACGATAAATGTTGCGCCAATCCGATGATTTCTGCTTGTGCTCTGCACCGCGGCAAGTAACATAGCCATTACCCCCATATTCTTGGGTTGTAAGCTATTTCTAAACCAAATTATTAAAGAGAGAAATCTATGAGCGTAGTGCCTGTAGTCGACGTACTGCAAGGTCGTGCTGCGGTTGACAGTGAAGTCACCGTACGCGGCTGGGTACGTACCCGGAGAGATTCAAAAGCTGGTATCTCCTTCCTGGCCGTCTATGACGGTTCCTGCTTTGATCCGTTACAGGCCGTCGTTAATAATTCTCTGCCGAATTATCAGGATGAAGTGCTGCACCTGACCACCGGCTGTTCGATTGAAGTTACCGGCAAGGTCGTCGCCTCACCGGGAGAAGGCCAGAGCTTCGAACTGCAGGCCACCGCGATCAAAGTGGTCGGCTGGGTCGACGATCCGGACACCTATCCGATGGCGGCCAAACGTCACAGCATCGAATACCTGCGCGAAGTGGCCCACCTGCGCCCACGCACCAACCTGATCGGCGCCGTGGCGCGCGTGCGCCATACCCTGGCGCAGGCGATCCACCGCTTCTTCCATGAAAATGGCTATTTCTGGGTCTCTACCCCGCTGATCACCGCCTCCGACACTGAAGGCGCCGGCGAGATGTTCCGCGTGTCCACGCTGGATCTGGAAAACCTGCCGCGCACCGACAAGGGCGCCGTCGATTTCAGCCAGGACTTCTTCGGTAAGGAAGCCTTCCTCACCGTATCCGGCCAGCTGAACGGCGAAACCTACGCCTGTGCGCTGTCCAAGGTATACACCTTCGGCCCAACCTTCCGCGCTGAAAACTCCAACACCAGCCGCCATTTGGCGGAATTCTGGATGATCGAGCCGGAAGTGGCCTTCGCGACGCTGGACGATGTCGCCGGCCTGGCCGAAAGCATGCTGAAGTATGTGTTCCAGGCGGTGCTGGATGAACGAGCAGACGATCTGAAATTCTTCGCCGAGCGCGTGGATAAAGACGCAATCTCTCGTCTGGAGCGCTTCGTCTCTTCCGATTTCGCTCAGGTGGACTACACCGACGCCATTGAGATCCTGCTGGCCTCGGGCCAAACCTTCGAAAACCCGGTTTCCTGGGGCATCGATCTCTCTTCCGAACATGAGCGTTATCTGGCGGAGAAACACTTCCAGGCACCGGTGGTGGTGAAAAACTACCCGAAAGACATCAAAGCATTCTATATGCGTATGAACGAAGACGGCAAAACCGTTGCAGCCATGGACGTACTGGCGCCGGGCATCGGTGAAATCATCGGGGGTTCTCAGCGTGAAGAACGTCTCGACGTGCTCGATCAACGTCTGGAAGAGATGGGTCTGAATAAAGAAGACTACTGGTGGTATCGCGATCTGCGCCGTTACGGTACCGTGCCGCATTCCGGTTTCGGCCTGGGCTTTGAACGTTTAATCGCCTATGTCACCGGCGTGCAAAACGTGCGCGATGTAATCCCGTTCCCACGCACACCACGTAACGCAAGCTTCTAATTCATACGATCAAACGTTTTTTAAACGATTTCGTTACAAAACAAAGGCCAGCCTCGCTGGCCTTTCGCATTTTTTAATATTGACGCACGTCACAAAGTTCCCGAAAAATTACATTTAGTTACACATACTTTCTTTTTGCAACCTGATTGGGACATTGGTATCATTTTCGTCCTAGATTAACCCGCCTGTGAATGGAACACTGCGTTCAGACACAGGACGACACCAATCTATCAACAATAGTTCCCAAAGAATTATTGGCGGCAGTGGCAAAGGTGTCCGAATAACACCAATGAGGGTAATAATGATGAAGCGCAACATTCTTGCAGTGGTTATCCCGGCTCTGTTGGCTGCTGGTGCAGCAAACGCAGCTGAAATCTACAACAAAGACGGCAACAAGCTGGATCTGTACGGCAAAGTTGACGGTCTGCACTACTTCTCCGACGACAAAGGTAACGACGGCGATCAGACCTATGTTCGTTTCGGCTTCAAAGGTGAAACTCAGATTACTGACCAACTGACCGGTTACGGCCAGTGGGAATACAACGTCCAGGCTAACCACTCCGAGTCTCAGGGCACCGAAGGCACCAAAACCCGTCTGGGCTTCGCTGGTCTGAAATTCGCTGACTACGGCTCCTTCGACTACGGCCGTAACTACGGCGTACTGTACGACGTAGAAGGCTGGACCGATATGCTGCCAGAGTTCGGTGGCGATACTTACACCTACTCCGACAACTTCATGACCGGCCGTACCAACGGCGTTGCGACTTATCGTAACAACAACTTCTTCGGTCTGGTTGACGGTCTGAACTTCGCTCTGCAATACCAGGGCAAAAACCAGAACGACGGTCGTAACGTTAAGAAACAAAACGGCGACGGCTGGGGTATCTCCTCTACTTATGACATCGGCGAAGGCGTAAGCTTCGGCGCTGCATACGCTTCTTCCAACCGTACCGACGACCAGAAACTGCGTTCCAACGAGCGTGGCGACAAGGCTGACGCATGGACCGTGGGCGCGAAATACGACGCCAACAACGTTTACCTGGCGGCGATGTACGCAGAAACCCGTAACATGACTCCGTTCGGCGGCGGTAACTTCGGTGCAGGCTGTGCAGCTACCGATGACAAGTGCGGTGGCTTCGCGAGCAAAACTCAGAACTTCGAAGTGACTGCTCAGTACCAGTTCGACTTCGGTCTGCGTCCAGAAGTGTCTTACCTGCAGTCTAAAGGTAAAAACCTGAACGTCCCAGGCGTAAGTTCTGACCAGGATCTGGTTAAATATGTTTCTGTTGGTACCACTTACTACTTCAACAAAAACATGTCCACCTACGTTGATTACAAAATCAACCTGCTGGATGACAACGAGTTCACCAAAGCAACCGGCACCGCTACCGACGATATCGTCGCTGTTGGTCTGGTGTACCAGTTCTAAGTTGTCTCGCTTAACGGCGGTTTACCGTCGGCTAAGTTAAAAAACAGGGCTTCGGCCCTGTTTTTGTTTGTGTCAGCCGGTAACTTTTTATCCTGCCGATTTCTCCTTCCCCATCATTTTTTCTGCCTAATACTCCCCCTTCACAAGATCGCGGTGTTTTTGTCGCAAACGGTTGGCAAAGCCGATAACTGGCGTTACCCTGATGCTTCTGTCTGCTTAACTCCGAGATTTGGAAGCACCTGACATGTTTGAAAAAATCACCGCCGCACCCGCCGACCCGATCCTGGGCCTGACCGACATTTTCCGCGCCGACGCCCGCCCGAATAAAATCAATTTAGGGATTGGCGTTTATAAAGACGAAACCGGTAAAACCCCGGTGCTGACCAGCGTAAAAAAAGCTGAGCAGTATCTGCTGGAAAATGAGACCACCAAAAACTATCTCGGTATTGAAGGCATCCCGGCGTTCGCCAGTTGCACGCAAGCGCTGCTGTTCGGTAAAGAGAGCCCGATCGTCGCCGATCGTCGCGCGCGCACCGCACAGACGCCAGGCGGCACCGGCGGCCTGCGCGTGGCGGCAGACTTCATCGCTAACCAGACCAGCGCCAAACGCATCTGGATCAGCAACCCAAGTTGGCCGAACCACAAGAACGTCTTTAGCGCCGTGGGCCTGGAAGTGCTGGAATACGCCTACTACGACGCCACCAACCACGCGTTGGATTTCGACGGCCTGCTGAACAGCCTGAAACTGGCCCAGGCCGGTGATGTCGTACTGTTCCACGGCTGCTGCCATAACCCGACCGGTATCGATCCAACGGCGGAGCAGTGGGCACAACTGGCTGAGCTTTCCGTGGCCAATGGCTGGCTGCCGCTGTTCGACTTCGCCTACCAGGGCTTCGCCAACGGTCTGGAAGAGGATGCGCAGGGCCTGCGTATTTTCGCCGCCAAACATCAAGAGCTGATCGTCGCCAGCTCCTACTCGAAAAACTTCGGTCTGTACAATGAGCGCGTCGGCGCTTGCACCATTGTGGCTGCCGATGCCGAAACCGCCGATCGCGCCTTCAGCCAGGTGAAAGCGGCGATTCGCGCCAACTACTCCAACCCGCCGTCGCACGGCGCGGCCGTGGTCGCCACCATTCTGGGCAACGACGCTCTGCGCGCAATGTGGGAACAGGAGCTGACCGACATGCGCCAGCGTATTCACCGCATGCGTCAGCTGTTCGTGAACACCCTGCAGGAGAAAGGCGCGCAACAGGACTTCAGCTTCATTATCCAGCAGAACGGCATGTTCTCGTTCAGCGGCCTGACCAAAGAACAGGTGCTGCGTCTGCGCGAAGAGTTCGGCGTATACGCCGTGAACTCGGGCCGGGTGAACGTGGCCGGCATGACGCCGGACAACATGGCACCGCTATGTGAAGCCATCGTCGCCGTGCTCTAAAAGCATCGACGCAGGCCATAAATCATAAAAAAAGGGCGCTCTATGCGCCCTTGATTATTTCTGCCGGGAAATAATCGCTACCACACCGCCGGCTCTTCGCGCAGGAACGGGTTGGTCTGGCGCTCGTGGCCAAAGGTCGACATCGGGCCGTGGCCAGGAATAAAGCGCATATCGTCGCCCAACGGCAGCAGCTTGGTGCGAATAGAGGTAATCAGCGCCTGATGGTCACCGCGCGGGAAGTCGCTGCGCCCCACGCCACCGTTAAACAGCACGTCGCCCACCAGCGCCAAACGCGCTTGCTCATTGATAAAGACGATGTGGCCCGGCGTATGCCCGGGGCAATGCAGCACCTTGAGCGTCATTTCGCCCACCTGCATCTCATCGCCTTCCGACAGCCAGCGAGTCGGCGTCAGCGGCGCGCACTCTTCCAGCCCGAACATCCGGCTCTGCGCCGGCAAACCATCCAGCCAAAACGCGTCTTCTTTATCCGGGCCGTAGATTGGCACCTGATAATGGTCCGCCAGCTCCGCCGCCGCACCGACGTGATCCAAATGGCCGTGCGTCAGCAAAATTTGGGTGATCGCCACCCCCTGCTGCGCGACTTCCGCTTTGATTTTTTCCGCTTCACCGCCGGGATCGACCAACGCCGCCTGCTGCGTGTTTTCGCACCAGATCAGGCTGCAATTCTGGCTAAAGGCGGTAACGGGAATAAGATGGTATTTCATAAGGCTCCAACGACAATAACGCCGCTTCCGCAAGGGGCGGCGTTATTCACTGACGGCACAGCGATTACCAAGTCCGAACCGGGCCGGTATCGATGTGTACGAAGTTGCTACGTGGGTAATATCCTACACCACCGGCGCGCATTTTTAACGCCGCTTTGCGGATATTACTCAATTGGATGCCTTCGATGTGGAAGTCCATCGCCTGGCCCTTGGTGTGGTAGCTGTGCTTGGCCACGCCGCGGCTGTGTGCGCGCAATTCGTTGTTGGTATCTACGGAGCGGTAACCGGAGATCAGCTGCACCGGCTTGCTGGTGCCCAGCAGCCCCTGCAGACGATAAAGGTGATCAAACAAGCGGGGATCGATCGATTTAACCTTGTTGGCGCGATAATCGCGGAACAGATGATTTAACCGCACCAACTCTTCTTTATTGTACCCTTTGCCGTCAAAGAACTCGGCTTTAATAGATTCACCGGTATTCAGGTTATTCAGCACTAAAATACGCGGTCGAGCGGTGGAAAGACTGGCAAACGCCTGCCCTGGGAGCAGCGCTATGCCCATAGCGGCGCCACCTAGCGCCAGCCATTTACGGCGGTGATGATCAATTTTGTCCATGACTCTGTTAAACCCGGCAAGAATGTCAAAATAAATGCACAAAGCAGCGCACTGTCCGAACCATAACCGCCTGCGTATGCTGAGTCAACCCGCGATACGCCTAGGTTTACAGGCCCCCGGCGACGGGAGCCTGCGGTATAGCCAAACATTCTGACCGTTATTTATTTATAATTACTGCATTTACTGCATTAATTTTTTGGCCTGAGCCAAAATTTGTGCGCCCGATCGCACCGTATTATCATAATTGTAAATATCTGTACGGAATTGCGGTTGGCCGTCATCCGAAACCCAGGCGGTCAGATAATACAGTTTTACGGGAATGCGCTGGCGAATATTCACATAAGTGGTATTCCCCTCTTTCAGCGTGGAAGACACGCGGCTGTTGTTCCAGCCGGCGTCCTGCAGCAGCATATTCGCCAAATCGGAAGCCTTATTCACCCGCACGCAGCCGGAGCTGAGCGCGCGGATGTCTTTCTGGAACAGGCTGTGGTTCGGGGTATCGTGCAGGTAGATGGCGTCCGAGCTCGGCATATTGAACTTGAAGCGCCCCAGCGAGTTGGTCGCCCCCGGCGCCTGACGGACGCGATACGGGAAGTTGCGCGCAGAAACCATGCTCCAGTCGATCATCGCCGGGTTGATCACTTCCGCATCGTTGCTCCAGCCCGACAGTACCGTATAGCCGTGTTTCTGGAAGTAGTTACCGTCACGCATCGCTTTCGGCACAATGTCCTCACGCACCAGGGTAGTCGGTACGTTCCACGGCGGGTTGACCACCACGTTGTTCAACGCGCTGCTCATCAGCGGCGTCTTACGACTCGGCCGCCCGACGATAACGCGGGAAGACAGCACCTCATTGCCGTTCTGGTAGTAGGTCAGCGAATAGTTGGGAATGTTCACCATAATGCCGGTGCCGACATGCCCCGGTAAAATTCGCAGGCGTTGGATATTCAACGCCAACAGCGCGGCGCGGGTTTTCGGTGACACGTTGAGCCACTCGCGGGTGCGCACGCCGATCACGCCGTCCGCCGTCAGCCCCTGCCATTTCTGGAAGCGCTTGACGCCTTCCACCAGCTCGTCGGTATAGAGGTTGTCGCTCACCACGCTGCCAATCTGCGGCGGCGTCTGTTCCGCGGTCAGCTCCGTCACCGGCGCCGCCGATGGGCTGACCGTCACGCGGCTTTTCTCTTCGTCTACCGTCAGCCCGCCGTCGTCGGGCTCATTGATCTTCGCCGAGACCACCGCCGGTTCCGCTTCCGCTTCCGGCGCCGAGGCGGCCAGCATACCGGTGCGCGTCAGGATCTCACGCAGCGCCGGGATATCATTGCTCATTTGGCCTGGACGCAGGCTCGGTCCGCTGCCCACCTGGGGCCAGGGACGATTGTCCGCCAGCATGTCGCGCAGTGCCTGATGCATCTTGGCGTATTGCGGATGCTGCGGCGCGAGCGAATTCACGTAGCTCAGAGTACGCGCCTGACGCACCGCCAGCTGCCATTGGTTGATCACCGCGGTGGGCGGCAAGCCAAGCTTGTAGGGAATATTGCTGTACAGCCAGTTGTTGCCGTTGGCACCGATGGCGGAGACGAACTGCAAATAGCCCAGCATCGCATCGGACAGCACCGCATCGCGGCCCGCTTCACTGAGCGCCGGATCGGTCAACATCTTCACCCATTGGGTGAACTGCGGCTGCACGCCGGACATCGCCAGCTCGGCCAACTGCTGCTGAAACTGCTGAACGGCCTCGCGATCCTGCCACATCGGCTGCATGTGGTTCGCCGCATACAGCGGCGCCAGCGTGGACAGGTAGTGCAAATCCATGCCACGCGGCAACGCGGCCAGCAGTTCAGAACGGCTCTGCGCAACGGACATGCCTGCTGATGCCACCGGCAATGCCGTGACGGTGGCCGATGCGGAAAACGACGACACAAGACTACAGGCGATAGCGCCACTCAGCGCCAAACGTCGTAGAGAGTTTCCCTTTTTAAGCAACATCCCTTGCCCCCTGTATGCTCACAAAAAAAACGTCAAAAACTGCATATAGTTTCAGTATACAAACAGAAAGGCCGTTTCGCCCTGCGGGCGTCGAATAACTGTTTATGTGATTAAACTAACCGCTTTTCAACGGATAAAAAAGCAGGACTATCATCCACGCATACAAAAAAATAGCCACCCTGCGGCGGCTATTTTCGGATTTTTAGGGCGTTTTTCTGCCTTACGGCGTTTCAACCGGCGCAGTGCCCAGCGCCGGTGGCTCGCCGGCGAAACCGCGCAGCCCCACCACGTGCACATGCTCGTGGTTCTGGAACACCTTGCGCACCAGTTTATAGGTGGTGCCCTTCTCCGGACTGATGTTTTCCGGCGCCGCGATGATCAGCTGCATCTCCAGACGATCGCACAGTTCGAACAGCGTGGCGATCGACTTGGCATCCAAACGCGCCGCTTCATCGAGGAACAGCAGGCGGCACGGCGAGATGTCTTTACCGCGCAGGCGGCGGGATTCTTCTTCCCAGCTCTGCACCACCATCACCAGGATTGACATCCCGGTACCGATGGCTTCACCGGTAGACAACGCGCCGCTTTCCGCACGCAGCCAGCCATCGGAGCCACGGTACACTTCCACTTCCATCTCCAGGTAGTTGCGGTAATCCAGCAACTCCTCACCGATGGTCTGCGGCGTGCGCTGCCCCATGTCGATCTGCGGGTTCAGGCGCTGATACAGTTTGGCCAACGCTTCGGAGAAGGTCAGGCGGTTGCTGTTGAACAGATCCTGATGTTGCTCCTGCTGCTCGGAGAGCACGTCCAGCAGGGTGGCATGCGCTTCGCGCACATTGACGTTCAGCCGCACGCTCTTCACCTGGCCGAAGGAAACGGCCTGCAGCCCCTGATTCAACATGCGAATGCGGTTCTGCTCGCGCTGAATGGTTTTGCGAATGATGTTGGCCACGCTTTTCGAACTGATCGCCAGCTTCTGCTCACGCGCGGTCAGCTCTTCGGTCAGACGGCCCAGCTCAATTTCCATCTGCTCGATGGCCTCGACCGGATCGTCGGTGCGGATGATGTCCTGACGGATACGTTCGCGCAGATGCTGGTAGACCGCGATATAGAACTGAATCTTACGCTCCGGCCGCTTCGGATCTTCCGACAGGCGCAGCACGTCGCGCAGGTGTTCGTTGTCCGCCACGGCCAGACGCAGCGCGCCGAGCGCCTTATCCGACATCGAACGCAGTTCGTCGCCATCCATATACGCCAGCTCGCGGCGATGCAGGCGGCGTTCCACGCCGTTGTCTTTCACCAGGCGCATTACCGCACACCAGCCCGCCTTGGCGGTCACCACCTGCTCGCGCAGTTGATGATAATCGCGTTCCAGCTTGCGCAGTTTCTTCTGCAGGCCGTCCATTTCGGCTTCGCAGAAGGTCAGCTGTTTCTCCAACTGATTGCGGCGAGCGCGGTTGTTGCTCAGCGCCGCATGCAGCTCGTCGCGACGCGCGCGGGCGCGCGCTTCGGCGTTGGCGTCGGCCTGCACGCCAATGTCCACCAGCTCCTGGCTCAGCTCTTTCAGCATGTCGCGCTTGGCGTCATACGAACTTTTCAGCGAGGCCAGCACCTGGCTGTACTGGGTGAACTGGGTTTGATACTGACGCAGCTGCTCGCGGGCGCGGGCGCGTTCGGCTTCCGCCTGCTCCAGGCGCTGGCGCAGCTTGTCGTTGAGATCGTTGTTGGCATTCTGCATGCCGGCAGAGTCGGTGTAGCTGAAGTGCGCGCGACGCTGCACCACTTCAGTCAGCGCGAACGCCTGCTGTTTAGCCTGACGCTGCACGCTTTGCGCCTGCGCGTAGTCCTGCTGCAACTGTTCATGCTGCTGCGGATCGCTCTGCAGCACCGACAGCAGCGGTTCCAGCTTGGTCAGCGACACACCGTGCTGCTGAATATGACGCGCGGCGTCCTGCGCTTCTTCCAACTCTTCGCGGATCTCGTCGACGCGGTCCTGCAACGTTTCATCGTTCAGCAACGACACCAGCGGCATCAGGCGGTTGAGCGCGGAAATGCCCTCTTTGGCCTGATCGTACTGCTGACGCTGCTGCTGGTTCTGCGCTTCATGATTGTTCAGCGCGCGTTCGATCTCGCCACGACGGGCGTTCAGGCCGCGGATCTCCGCCTCCGGGTCGGCGTCGAACGCCACCGCCAGATGGGTACCGATAAAGCGGCTGAAAGCCTGGTGAGAGCGTTGGGTTTTCTGCACGTCGAACGACAGCGTGGCATAGCGCTCCGCCAGCGTTTCACGCTCGGCATGCAGCACTTCCAGGCGGTTTTCGCGCGCCGCGCGGCCGAACAACGGCACTTCCGGGTAGCGGGAATAACGCCACTGGCGATCGGCGATCTTCACCACCACCGCTTTGTCCTGCTCTTCGACGGCGAACACGCTGTCATCGAACGACTGCGGATCCCCTTCGATCAGGTACAGATCTTCCGGGCAATCTTCTAGCCCTTCGAGCATCTCGCGCACCAGCGACAGATCCGGCACCACGATAGCGTGGCGCGAAGGGCCGTACAGCGCCGAGAAGTAAGGCGCGTCGTCGATGGTGACGTCATCGTAAATTTCCGACAGCAGCACGCCGCCGAAACGTTCGGCCAGCGTGACCAGGCGCTGATCTTCCGCGCCGCCCGGCTGGCTGAGACGTTCGATCTGCGCTTCCACTTCACGTTTGCGGGCCGCCACTTCGTCGCGCTCGACGGTGGTTTCACGCTCGCGCTCCAGCAGTTGCTGCATGTATTCGGTCACCTGCTGGCTGTTTTCCAGCGGCTCTCCGCTCTGATCGCTGAGCTGGCCCAGGGCGTCCTGCGCCGCCAGCCACACCGGCGCGCGCGCCGTCAGCTCACGGATGCGCTGCTGGATCTGCTCCAGCTCCTGGCGCATCTCCATGCGGCGTTCACCGGCTTCGCTGACGTTCTGCGACAGCGCTTCCAGGCGCTCTTCCAGCTCCTGCTGCAGCATATCGAGATCGTCAGGCTGGTACTCTTGGCCATGGCGTTTGCAAAACTCTTGCAGCAGGCGCTCGGCATCCTGCTGCGAACGCAGGCGCTGTTCCAGTTCGCTCAGGCGCAGTCGCAGGGGCTGAACGCGCTCGGCGAGGTGTTGCTGCGAAGGCCAGTCGCGCAGCAATTCGCGCGCGCATTGCCAGGCTTCGCTGCGGCTGACCTGGCCGGCGATTTTCCCCACCAGCTGATAGGCCTGTTCAAACTGGCCATGCGCGGCGTCGGCCACGCTCAGCTTCTGTTCCAGCATCAGCAACGCTTCGGTCGCTTCCTGTTCGCGGGCCTGGAAGGTGTCCAGCCACTGTTCGGCGTTATCGGCGGTCAGATCCGGCAGTTGGCACAGGGCGCGTGCGCGCTCCAACGCCTGCAGCGCCTGCTGGTACTGAATGGCGCGGGTCTGCTGCACGTCGAGCGCCTGCTGGTAGTCGGCCAGTTGGCTCTTCAGTTCGTCCACTTCCAGCTCGGCCGCTTCGGCGCGCGCTTCGTTTTCGGCCTGTTGCTCGCTCGCCTCGGCCACCACTTCGTTCTGCTCTTCCAGACGGTAGGTCAGCTCTTCCAGATCGGCTTCATAGCGTTCGATCTTCTCCTGCTGACGCATCGCCGTTTGCACCAGATTCAGGTGGTCGCTGGCGGCCTGGTAATCGGTTTCCAGATCGGATTCGGCACCGCTCTGTTCGCTCAGCTCACGCGCCATTTCCACGTGGCGATACTGTTCGGCGGCCAGCTGCTTGCGGCTGCCCAACAGATCGCTGCGCAGCGCCAGCGCGCCGTCCAGGTGGATGCGGCGTTCGTTGGCGTGGCGCATATAGTCCGCCGCCACATAGGAAGTGGCCTCGGAGATCAGATGCTTGAACAAGTCGCGGTCCGACTGGGTGACGCGGATCGCCTCCAGCGTCATGCGGTTTTCGCGCAGCGCCGCTTCCATGTCCTGGAACGCCTTGCGCACGCCGCTGTTTTCCGGCAGCAGATAGTCGCGCAGCGAGCGGGTGATGGCACTTGAGATACCGCCGTACAGCGACGCTTCAATCAGACGGTAGAACTTGCTGCGATCGGCAGACGAACGCAGGCGTTTCGGGATCACGCCCAGATCGAACATCAGCGAGTGGTAATCGGTGATGGAGTTGAACTGCTTGAACTGCACGCCCTCCATCTCTTCCACGCGATCCTTCAGCTCCTGTAGCGACAGCACGCGCGCCTGGCGCTCACCCACGGTCTGGGTCAGCAGCTCGGTCGGCTGCACCGCGGTCGGCAGGCCCTGGATGGTGAAGGGTTTGATGTCGACCTTGCGATCGCGCCCCGCCACCTGCTGCAGACGTACGCCCACCACCACGCGCTGGTGGCGCGAGTTGACGACGTCGAGGGTCGAATAACACACACCGGCGCGCAGCTTGCCGTGCAGGCCTTTATCGCGCGAGCCGCTGGTGGCGCCCGCCTCGGTGGTGTTACGGAAGTGCAGCAGCGTCAGATCGGGGATCAGTGCAGTGACGAAGGCCGCCATGGTGGTGGATTTCCCTGCCCCGTTACCGCCGGACAGCGTGGTCACCAGCTCATCCAGATCAAAGGTGCGGGCGAAGAAGCCGTTCCAGTTAACCAGCGTCAGCGAGCGAAATTTACCGCGTTCAATCATTCCTGTTCATCCTCTGCACCGTCAGGAGCGTTATCAACCTGCTGATCCTCAGCCTCATTCTCATCGTTCAGCGACAGGCTGGTTTCAACCGGCATCGCCTCGCCGTCGCGAATCATGCGCAGCTGCGCTTCACGCGGATCGTCGCCGCTGCGCACGTCGGCGCCGAAGCGGAACACCGCCTCGGTAATGCGGAACTTGCTGCTGTCATTGCCCATGAAGTAGACCATGCCGAGGCGGCGCAGGCGGTTCAGCGAGGTGCGCACCTTTTCGTGCAGCTTCTGCCGATCGAGATCCGAGCCGGTGGAGCGCTGGTTGACGAACTTCAGCAGCTTGTTCTCATCGGCCAGGCTCAGCAACTCGTCGTACAGCTCCTGATGGCTGAAAATGCCCTCATGCGCCAGGCGCTCGGGGCTGAGATACAGGTAGCACAAGATTTTACCGACCATCATATCCAGTTCGGACAGCACCGAGCGCGGGATCAGCGTGGTGGAGCGCGGGCGCAAATAGAAGAAACCTTCCGGCGCCCGAATCAGCTCGACGCTGTAACGGGTGTAAAATTCTTCCAGCTCATCCTGGAAATCCATTAAAAAGGCGTGGTTGTCCAGCTCATCGATACCGATGTGACGACCCGCGCGCAGTTGGCTATCCAGCGCCGGGAACAGCGAGTTGGACAGTGCCTTGGCCAGTTTGACTGGCATTACTTGTTCAATATTTGTCGATGACATGGGCCTGGACCTTGGCTCCGTAATCATTGATTGCCTGCCATTCCGCCGGCAACCCTGAGAAATCTGCTTCAGCCACACCGAGGCGCACTGCCTGGTCGACCACTAAACGTGCCACGTCGAAATGACGCGCACGCGGATATTGCGCCAGATAATCGCGCATCACCGCTGCAAGGTTGAGCGGCATCTGCTGTTCCTGATACACCTTCAGCGCCTCTTCGATCATTGCCGCCAGCTGTTCGCGAATTTCGCTGAACTCTTCGAACTCCAGATCCGGCGGCAGTTCCCCGGTCACTTCCTCGCTGCGCAGCGCCAGTTCTTCGTCGCGCATGTCCAGCAGACGATCGGCATTGGCATGGGTCAGCGCCCACGGGTGGTCGAAATAGGTTTGCACCGACTGGCGCAGGCGTTGGGCGAACACGCGGTTTTTATCCATATCGATAGCGGTACGGATAAATTTATGTACGTGACGATCGTAACCGATCCACAGGTCGATCGCCTGCTGGCCCCAGCTGATGATGCGATCCAGCTTGCTTTGCAGATCGAACACCAGTTTGTCGACGAAGCCCAGCTCCACGTTGCCGAGGGTCGCATCCTGGATGCGCAGCAGGTTGGCCTGCAGCTTATCGCCCGCCGCATCCAGCGTATCCTGCAGCTCGCGCAGGGTGCCCGAGGTTTCCGACAGCAGCATTTCACAGCTGGAGATCGCCGCCCGCCAGTCTTTGCTCAGTAGCGCCGCGATGTCGTTTTTCACGCTCTGCTGCTGCTCGTCCATCACGCGTTGGGTCATGTCGATGCTGTCGAAAATTTCCGCCACCGAATATTTCAACGGCGCGAACACGTTGCGGTGCCAATGGAAATCGTCGCCGCCCTCGTCGGCGGCGTCGGCGGCGCGCTTGAGCTCCTGCGCCACGATAGACAGCTGCATCGACAGGCGCAGCGTGGAGAATTCGCGTTGGCGAATATAGTAATCGGTAATGCCGATACCCAGCGGCGTGAGGCGGTAAATCGCGTTGCCGTCCGCCAGTTCGCTGGTAAAGCGGTTCAACAGGCGCTGGCGCACCATGTCGTTGATCGCATTGTTGGCGCGCATCGCCACCGTTTCATGCGTCTGTTCAAAACCCTTGCTGACATGGCGAAATGCATCAACCAGCTCACCTTCGCTCATCTCGCCGTCCAGCCGTTCGCCGTTCAGGGTGGCGATGGCGAGCAGAAATGCGAGACGCTCCGTAGGGAGCGAAATAGAGAAATCATTTTTCCGTGCCCAGGCGACCAGTTCGGGTACTGTCTGGGAAAATTCACTCATAGTTCGTCCTTCAGGTTTGGTTTATGCGCCATGACGTGAATGTAGCGCCCCAAACTCACGTACGGCTCCTGCCGGCAATAGTGCTGTTCAAGCGCCAGTAACTCTTCAAATTTTTGTGTTTGCAGCTGTCTGCTCTGCAGATAGTCGTGGAACACCCGCACGCCGGTTTTGCCGCTGATACGCATGCCCAGCTGTTCCAGCCAACCGTAGACCAATAGCGGATCGTGCGGGTATTGCGGCGACAGCGAACGCTTGCGGCGGCGTCTGACCTCGGGCTCCACCAGTTGGAAATTACCCAACACCACGTTGCGCATCAAGAGGCCATTGGCGTTGAAGAACATCAGCGACAGCGCGCCGCCCGGCGTCAGGCAGTTATACAACGCCTGCAGCGCCGCTTCGGGCTCGGCGATCCATTCAAGCACTGCATGAAACAATATCAGATCAACCGGCTGTTCCAAATGTTGAGCGATATCCTGCGCAGAACTTTGTACGAATTGCATGTTCTGGCTCACACCTTTCTGCTCCGCCAGCTGCGCGGCGCGCTGGATCATCTCACCAGAAAGATCGCACAACAACACCTGATGTCCTAATTCTGCCAGCTGGCAGGCCATATGGCCTTCACCGCCCCCGGCGTCGAGGATGCGCAGCGGCCGCTGCGGCAACTGCGCCAGCAGCCCGGTCAGATCCTGCCAAACCACCGCCTGGCGGATTTTTCCTTTCGTGGTGCCGTAAATATTACGCGCAAATTTTTCAGCAATATCGTCAAAATTGCGATCCTGCATGGACAACGGCTCCGCTGAACTCATTATTGTCGGCGGCAAAGCGCACGCCTATTCAAACCTGCTATTTTGACACAGACTGGCTTAGAATGTATCTTCTTGCGGCCTGTTTATGCCTGGATGCCGCTTTTTCACCCAAAAGGATCTGATTTTCGATGCTGTTCAACCTGAAAAAGTTCTTTGGCGCCCTGCTGATGCCGCTACCGTTGTTGATGCTGCTGATGGGGTTGGCGCTGCTGCTGCTGTGGTTCACCCGCTGGCAAAAAAGCGGTAAGACGATTTTCACGCTGAGCTGGCTGTTTTTATTGCTTTTCAGCCTGCAACCGGTGGCCGACCGACTGCTGCGGCCGATCGAAGCCCAATACCAGACTTATCTCGGCAGCGATCCGGTCAGCTACATCGTGGTATTGGGCGGGGGCTATACCTACAATCCCGATTGGGCACCCAGCTCGAATTTGCTCGGCAACAGCCTGCCGCGCGTGACGGAAGGCGTGCGGCTTTACCTTACACATCCCGGCGCCAGGATGGTGTTTACCGGCGCGTCCGCCGGAAGCATGCAAAGCAACGCCGCCACGGCGGCGCTGGTGGCCGAAAGCCTGGGCGTGCCGCGCAGCGATATGGTGATCCTGGGGGAACCGCGCGATACCGAGGAAGAAGCCGCTCAGGTCGCCAAGCTGGTCGGCGAGCAACCGTTCATTCTGGTGACCTCCGCCAACCATTTGCCACGCGCCATGCGCTTCTTCGAGGCGAAAGGCCTGCACCCGATCCCGGCGCCGGCCAACCAGTTGGCGATCGACTCGCCGCTCAATATCTGGGACCGCGCCACACCGTCGTCGATGTTCCTCGGCCATACCGAACGTGCCTGGTATGAAACGCTGGGCAGCCTGTGGCAATGGCTGAAAGGCGCGGATCGCGCCGGCGCAGAGTAAGGCCCGTTCAACCGGCCAGCCAGGGCAGCAGCTGTTGCGACGCATAGTCGAACGGCCGCCGCTCCAGCTTGCCGGTATGAACCAAACGCCCTACCGCTTCCCACACCACATACAGCCAGCGCCGCGCCAGGAAAGCGTCGGCGACCGGCGCGCGCTGCAGATAGCGGAACAGCAGCTGGCTGGGCATACCCGCCTCGCACAGGCGGAAAAGATCGTATTCGCGCGGCGCCCACAGCACCACGCCGGGATTGAGCATCGCCAACAGCTGATCGCTTTTGGGATCCTTCAGCATGCTGCGCAGCGACAGATTACCGTGCACCAGAACACAGGGATCGTCGAAGCCGACGAAGAAATGGGTCAGCGCTTCGCGCGTGCGGTACAGCAAACGCCGATCCGCCATGGTCAGCTGCGGGGTAGTGAGATTGACTACCGTCGCCCACAGCACTTCGACCCGCTGTTGATACCAGAAAAACCAGTCGTTCTCCTGCGTGCTGTCAACGCTGCCGACGCTGCCGTGGCTGTCGATGCGGTGCCAGGCCAATACCCCGTCGACGATCTGCTCCATCAGCATGTTCCAGCGATCCGGCGAACGCGTTGGCGCTTCGGCCGACACGCCGCGCAGGCGCTCGATCAGCAGGATTTCCGTATACGGTGCCTGGTGGGTGCACACCACGCCGTACACCGTAGGCAGCCGAATATCCCCGTCGCGCGCCAGCATCGACAGCTTGTAAGCCTCCTGCTGGGCGATACCCTGACAGATAAAGCTTTTCGCCATCAGCGGGATCGCGTTGCCCTGCCGATCGTACAGCGAATACATATGCGCATAAGGCTGCTCGCTCACCCGCTCCAGCCGGCTGATGGACTCACCCAACACAATGCTCAGTTCAGCGCGTAACTGCTCCATAAGGCATTCACCTCAGGCTAATAAGGGGATACGTAACATCATCGAACGGTGAGCGGAAAAATTCTTCAACGCAGATCAACAAAACGGGGAACAATCATGGGGGGTGTTGCATCGTCGGCGCGTTGCGCGGCGCGCCGACGAACTCAGGCTCAGGGTTGGATGCTGTCGCGCACGCGCTGGAGATCTTCCGGCGTATCGACCCCCACGCTCGGGATCGCTTTCGCGACCGCCACGTGGATTTTTTCACCGTACCACAGCACGCGCAGCTGTTCCAACAGCTCGATCTGCTCCAGCTGGCTCGGCGCCCAGCTGACGTAGCGGCGCACAAAGCCGGCGCGGTACGCGTAGATGCCGATATGACGCAGCAGGCTGTCGCCGATGCTCTCTTTCGACGCGGCGAAACGCTCGCGATCCCACGGAATGGTGGCGCGTGAGAAATAGAGCGCGTAGCCCTGAGCGTCCATCACGACCTTCACCGCGTTGGGGTTGAAAGCCTCTTCGGCGCTCTCGATCGGCACCGCCAGCGTCGCCATACCGGCCTGGCTGCCCGCCAGGTTCTCCGCCACCTGACGCACGATCACCGGTGGGATCAGCGGTTCGTCGCCCTGCACGTTAACGATAATCTGATCGTCGGCAAAGCCGTAGTGCGCGATCACTTCCGCCAGACGTTCGGTGCCGGAATGGTGATCCGGGCTGGTCATGCACACTTCGCCGCCGGCGGCTTCCACCGCTTTGGCGACTTCAGGATGATCGGTCGCCACGATGACGCGGCTGGCGCCGGACTCGCGGGCGCGCTCCATCACGTGTACCACCATCGGCTTGCCGTGAATATCGGCCAGCGGTTTACCCGGCAAACGGGTCGAGGCGTAGCGGGCGGGAATTATAGCGATAAAACTCATGCGTGCTTCTCATCCAGCGACAGCGCGCGCGCTTCATTTTCCAACAGCACCGGAATGCCGTCGCGCAGCGGGTAAGCCAATCCGTCCGCTTTGCACACCAGTTCCTGGTTTTCTTTATTGAAATAGAGTTTGCCGTTGCATACCGGGCAGGCAACGATTTCGAGTAAACGGTGGTCCATGCATCCTCCGTAAGGGGATAGGTCATCTGGGAAAGGCTGTGAGGATAGCATAACGCCCGGCCTCAGGTTAATCACCGGTGGCACCAACCCACCGATATTTCCTCACCGCGCGGGGGCAACCGCTTGAACTGGGGCGCATCCCGGCGTAGAATTTTGTGATACAAATCACAAAAAGGCCGTAATACGTGATCAAACGTCTGCATAAAATCATCGCTCTGTTCGCTAACTTCAGCCACTGAGCCCCTTTGTAACGAGCGGCGCTGAACTTCGTTTTACCCCATCGACGGCGTCGCTCGTTATCCCACTTCCCAGCCGTCCCCCCATTCAGCGGCCAACGCCGCCGGAATGTCGCCCAGCGCAACGCGTTGCGCACCGTGCCATTTGGCCGTACGCGCGATGGCCAGCCGGATATCCTGGGCCCGCTGTTGGCCGAAGCGCACCCGCGGCTCCGCATGGAAGCTGATGATCTCAAACACTCCCTGGCGGCGGTGCGCCTTGGCGTCAATACGCCCCACCAGCTCACCGCGATGCAGCACCGGCAAGGTGAAGTAGCCATAGCGACGTTTTTCTTTCGGCGTATAACATTCCAGCCGATAGTCAAAGTTGAACAGCTCGAGCGCCCGACGCCGATCCCAAACCACGGGATCAAAAGGCGACAGCAGGCTGGTGACCGTCGATTTCAGTTTGCCCTGCTCCGCCAACGGCAGCAGTTCCGCCAGTGATTCATGCACATAGAACGGCCCTTCCAGCCCCTCTACCTGCAGCGGCGTAATCTCCCTCTGCTCCTGCAGCTCTACCAGCAAGGCTTTTGGCGCCACGCGTTTCAGCCGATAGTAGTCCGCCAACCACTCGGCGCGAAAAATGCCCAGATAGCGGCAGGTGCGGCGCAGCATCTGCCTGCGCGCCTGCTCCACAGGCAGCGTATGGCGCGCATCGTCCCAGGCCGGCAACAGCCTTTCGGTCAGATCGTAAACCCGGTGGAAGTTGCGACGCTCGGCCACCATCAGCTTGCCGGCAGTAAACAGGATCTCCAGATGTCGTTTCTCCGGTTTCCAGTCCCACCATCCGCTGTTGCCCTTTTTCTCGGCGCTGAAATCGGCGGAGCGCACCGGCCCCTGTTGTTCGATGTGCCGCAGCAGGCTGTCCATCGCCGCCTGGTGTTGCTGCACCCAGTCGGCGGAATATTTCCAGCCCATATCATGAGGCGCCAGCATGCGGTGCCGCAGCAGACCAAAATCCTCGATCGGCAGGAAACAGGCTTCGTGCGCCCAATACTCGAACAGCTTGCGGCCGGCGAGCGCCTGCTCCAGCCATTCCGGCTGATAGGCCCCCAAACGGCTGAACAACACCAGATACGGGCTGCGGGCGACGACGCTAATGGTATCGATTTGTAACAGCCCCATGCGCTGGATCGCGTTCACGACGTCATCGGGCCGAGCCTGGCGCTTAAGCCGAGAAAGCAGCCCCTGAGCGGCAAGGTGCAGCGCGCGAGCGGCGGTAAGGGAAATTATCGGGGTGGTCATCCTGATATCCGTGGCAAGTAGGCAATGGCCTGATAATAGTGGATATCGAGAGATTTATCTTCGCCAGTGCTTGCGGGTGGCGACACCGGCACTGGCGAGGAAGGAGGGTGCGATCAGAACGCGATAACGTCTGCCGCGGACAGCCCATGTGAGCTGCGATAGATCGAGAACTCTACGTTCTGACCTTCGTTCAACGACTTATTTTTGGTGTTGGCGATAGCGTTGCGATTGACATAGATTTCGTCGCTGCCATCTACCGGTGAAATAAAACCATAGCCTTCGGCCTGATTAAACCATTTCACGCGGCCCATTTTTAACACAGTATTTTTAAACATAACTTATATCCTTTTACTTGAGCATCCTTGACAACGTCATTTTTATATTGTCTGGACGCTACCAGCCCATCCTAAAGTTTTTCGTAACAAACCTCTCGTGAGCAAAAAATAAAAAACCCGCACGAAGGCGGGCTTGTTGAACTTAATATCTTCCGCATGACTCAGCGCTGAGGCGTCACCATGGTTGTATTAAGATCTCTTATACGCGTTCCCTGTCTTCTTACAGAGCAACTACGTTGGCGGCAGCCGGCCCGCGCGGGCTGTCCTGGATGGTGTACTCGACACGCTGGCCTTCAGCCAGGGTCTTGAAACCATCGGTCATGATAGCGGAGAAGTGTACGAATACATCTTTGCCACCGTCGTGCTGCTCAATGAAACCAAAACCTTTGCTTTCGTTGAACCACTTAACCTGACCCGTCTTCTTAGACATTACTTTTACCTTTAAATATATTTACAAAACCTGCCATAAGAGGCAATTGAGACCATTTCAGAAACATTACTTATGGGAGGTACTTAGAAGGTTCGTCTTTGAAGCGGAATCGAATGATAACGTTTTTGGAGGAACTGCTTAACTCTAAACTCGAACATAAATAGGTCTGAATTACAGGCCGACTTGCATTTACTCATAAAACTGGTGAATGCACAAGAGGTTTATTGCATTAAATTCGCTATTACGCCCGATTTATTTTTATCCCCCTGAATACACATGACTTAATTTAACGGTCGCCGCGTCCGAACCACCGCGCCCCTCCGCTCACCAGGGCATCGTTTGCCCGCCTGTGCGCTGCAAATGAGAGCTAACGCATAAAACTCTAATATGCTTGCCGCGTCTATAACAAATCCCAAATCAGATGGCTAAACTTGAGGGGAAAACAAGGCAGACGGCTTTTTCGCCAGCACTTTTGCCGCTAAAAACACGATTTTTCAGATTATGCTGAATCAAGGAGCTATGCGCATGACCGCCCAGCAGTTCGTTTCACCTAATGAAATCCGCGCCAGATTCTCTCACGCGATGTCGGACATGTATCAAAAAGAGGTACCGCTGTACGGCGATCTGCTGGAGCTGGTGGCGGAAACCAACCGGCAGGTTCTGCGCGAAGACGCCGCACTGGCTCATCAACTGCAAATCACCGGCGAGATAGAACGCCTGGCCATGGAGCGCCACGGCGCAATCCGGGTCGGCACTGCAGGCGAGCTGACCACCCTGCGCCGCCTGTTTCGGGTGATGGGCATGGCGCCGGTCGGTTACTATGACCTGTCGGTAGCAGGCGTTCCGGTGCACTCCACCGCTTTTCGCGCCGTACACGAAGACGCTCTGCAGATCAGTCCTTTCCGCGTGTTCACCTCCCTGCTGCGCCTGGAACTGATAGAGGATCCCGCGCTGCGTGCGCTGGCCGAGCGCTTGCTGGCACGCCGCCGCATCTTTACCGATCGCGCGCTGGAGCTGATCGCGCTGCAGGAAGCGCAAGGCGGATTGAATGAAGTGCAGGCGCAGGAATTTGTCGAGCAAGCGCTGGAAACTTTCCGCTGGCACAACCAAGCGACGGTCAGCGCCGAAGAATACCGGCAACTGCACGATCAGCATCGCCTGATCGCTGACGTGGTAGCGTTTAAAGGGCCACATATCAACCACCTGACACCACGCACGCTGGATATCGATCGCGTTCAGCAGGCGATGCCCGGCCGCGGTATTACGCCCAAAGCAGTCATCGAGGGCCCACCGCGCCGCCGCCGCGCGATCCTGCTGCGCCAAACCAGCTTCAAAGCGCTGGAAGAAAGCGTCGATTTCGTTGAGCACGACGGCCACGCCATCGCCGGTCATCACACCGCACGCTTCGGCGAGATCGAACAACGCGGCGTGGCGCTGACGCCTAAAGGACGCGAACTTTACGACCGTTTGCTGCAGGCGACCAACGATGCGCTACAGGCGCCGCCGAGCGAGAAGAATGCCGAGCGCTACTATCAATTGCTGGAGGAAAACTTCCGGGCGTTTCCGGACGATTACGCTACGCTGCGTGAGCAACAGCTGGCCTGGTTCCGCTATTTCCCGACCGAATGCGGCCTGGCGGCCAAAGAGTCGCTGGATAAGCACAGCACCCTGGAACAACTGATCGAGAAAGAACACGTTCGCTTCCAGCCGCTGGTGTATGAAGATTTTCTGCCGGTCAGCGCGGCGGGGATTTTCCAGTCGAATCTGGGGGACAGCCGCCACGCGCAATACAACGCGACTTCCAGCCGCGCAGCGTTTGAACAAGCGTTGGGCAGTGAGGTGATCGATGAGCTGGCACTGTATCAGCAAACCCAGCAGCGTTCGCTGGAAGCCTGCGCGCAAGCCCTGGGGCTTATCACGCTGGCGTCCTGAGATTATTTAGTCAGTAGAGATTCGATATCCTGCAGCAGTTGCTCAGCCTGAGCGGACGGTAGCACCGCATCAACCGGCAAATACCACCAATTAGGCTGGGCAAAGGCGCGACACTTCACCGCGTCCTTCTCCGTCATCAGCAGCGTCTGATCGGCTGCAGCCAGCGCCGCCAGCTGCGGCTGCTGATATTCCTGATGATCGGCAAACGCCACTTCCTGCACCACCTCGACGTTCAGTTTTTCCAACGTCGCGAAGAAACGCGGCGGATGACCGATACCCGCCATAGCCACCACGCGCGGCAGCTCGGCCGCCGGGCGACGTTCACCGCTCAGCAGGTTCACCGCGTCACGCGCCTGCAGGCGCATGGCAATCTCTCCCGCCTGCGCCACGCCGCCATTGGCGACGCGCGCATCGACGCTGCCAAGCCGCGCGGCACGCTCGCGCATCGGCCCGGCCGGTAACCACCAGCCATTGCCGAAACGGCGCACGCCGTCGATGACCACCAGCTCGAAGTCACGCTGTAAGGCATAGTGCTGCAAGCCGTCGTCGGTGATGATCGCATCCAGCGGCTGGTGTTGCAGCAAGGCCTGCACCGCCTCGGCTCGCTTGGGCGCAATCGCCACGGGCGCGCCGGTGCGCTGATAAATCAGCACCGGCTCATCCCCCGCTTCGCGGGTTGAGGTATTCTGATTGAGCACCAGGGGATAGACCGCCGACTTGCCGCCGTAACCGCGCGAGACCACGCCAATGCGATAGCCCCGCTGCTGCAGGTGTTCCACCAGCCAGATCACCATCGGCGTTTTGCCGTTGCCGCCGGCAGTGAGGTTGCCCACCACCACCACCGGCACCGGTGCGCGCCAGCTTTTGCGCAGGCCGCAGCGATAGCTGAGGCGAATCAGCCAACTAAACAGGCCATACAGCCAAGAGAGCGGCAGCAGCGCCAGATAAAGCAGCGAACCGCCGGACCAGATGCGCTCAATCATTATTGACCAAACTGCATGCGGTGCAGCTGCGCATAGGCGCCCTGCCGTTCAAGCAATTCGGCGTGCTCGCCGCGTTCGACGATGCGGCCGTCCTCCACCACCAGGATCTCGTCCGCCTTCTCAATCGTCGACAGACGGTGCGCGATCACCAGCGAAGTACGGTCTTTCTGCAACTCGTCAAGCGCAGCTTGAATAGCACGTTCGGACTCGGTATCCAGCGCAGAAGTCGCCTCATCCAGGATCAGGATCGGACAGTCACGCAGTAACGCACGCGCGATGGCGATACGCTGACGTTGGCCGCCGGACAGCATTACGCCGTTCTCACCGATCACCGTATCCAAGCCGTTCTCCATCTTGTTGATGAAGTCCATCGCGTACGCCATTTCTGCCGCTTTCTCAATCTGCTCGCGGCTGTATTCGCTCTCGCGCGCATAGGCGATGTTATTGGCGATGGTGTCGTTGAACAGATGCACGTTTTGCGAGACCAGCGCCACCTGATTACGCAGTGAGGCCAGGGTATATTCGCGCAGATCGTGGCCATCCATCAGAATTTCGCCTTCCTGGATATCGTAGAAACGCGTCAACAGGTTGGCGATGGTGGATTTCCCCGAACCGGAACGGCCCACCAATGCAACGGTCTTGCCTTCAGCGATTTTCAGGTTGATATCACGCAGCGCCGGCGTTTCCTTGGATGGGTAGTAGAAGGTAACGTTACGGAATTCGATATCGCCTTTCGCACGCTTCACTTCGCGGGTACCGGTGTCTTTTTCCTGTTCCATATCCAAAATGGAGAACAGCGTCTGACAGGCCGCCATCCCGCGTTGGAACTGGGCATTGACATTGGTCAGCGACTTCAGCGGGCGCATCAGCGCGATCATCGACGAGAACACCACAGTAATAGTACCGGCGGTCAGGGTTGCCATCACGCTTGGGAAGCTGGCGGCAAACAGTACGAACGCCAGGGCCAGCGAAGCGATCAGCTGTATGATCGGATCGGAAATCGAAGACGCGGAGACCAGTTTCATGCCCTGTTGACGCATGCGGTTGCTGACCGAGTTAAAGCGCTCGGTTTCCACCTGCTGGCCACCGAAGATCAGCACTTCCTTATGGCCTTTCAGCATCTGCTCGGCGCTGGTGGTCACCTGCCCCATGGTGTTCTGCATGTTCTTGCTGATGTTACGGAAACGCTTGGACACCAGGCGAATGGCGATGGAAACGATCGGCGCCAGCACGATCAGGATCACCGACAGCTGCCAGCTGTAGTAGAACATCATGATGAACAGGCCAATGATCGAGGCCCCTTCACGCACCACGGTCACCAGCGCACTGGAAGAGGAGGAAGCCACCTGCTCGGAATCATAGGTAATGCGCGACAGCAAAGTCCCGGTAGACTGCTGATCGAAGAAGGCCACCGGCATTCTCATCATGTGGCCAAACAGGCGGCGGCGCATCTGCATCACCACCATGCCGGAAACCCAGGAAATGCAGTAGCTTGAAACAAAGCTGGTCACGCCGCGCATCAGCATCAGCGCAATCACCGCCAGCGGCATCCACACCAGCACGCTGCTGTCGGTTTTTCCAAACCCATCGTCCAATAGCGGTTTAAGCAGAGACAGCATCAGCGTGTCACCCGCTGCGTTCATAATCAACGCAATGGCGGCCACAATCAGCCCGGTCTTAAAAGGAGTGATCATCGGCCAGAGTCGACGGAAAGTCTGCCAGGTCGAGAGATCTTTATCATTCATCATGCAAATACCAGCATCGGAAGAAATAGCGGCCTATTTTACTCATTATCACCCTCTACGCCAAACCGCTGATGGTACCAACGGGGCATTAATTGTTCGCGAAAGCCTTTAATTTGCCAATCGTTGTCGAAAAAAAGTACCGATAACTGGCCAGAGCGCGTCGTATCACGCCATATAATGCCATTTGCCCGGTATCTGGCGACCACTTTACGCGCAGGCAAACGCCATTTGTTGTAACGAGATGCAGACGCCAGCGCCGCCTCAGGATTGACCGCGCGCAGAAACGGCGGTGTGGAAGAGGTTCTGCTGCCATGGTGCCCCACCTGCAATATCGTGGCCGCTAAACGGTCGCGCCGCAATCGAATCAGCTGTGCCTCCGCTTTCTTTTCCGCGTCGCCGGTAAGCAGCAGGCTGTATTGCCCGTCGTCGATACGAATCACGCAGGAGTCGTCATTGACCGGCCTTTTGAGCGTTCTCGGCGGCCACAGCACCTCGAATTGCAACGACTGCCAACGCCAACGCTCACCGGCGACGCAGGGCAAGTGCCCCACCCCGCGTATCGGGCTACGCACCGTCGCCTGTGGAAACGCACTCTGTACCGTCGGCAGCCCGCCGATATGATCGAGATGATCATGGCTGATAATGATCTGTTCCAATTCAATTCCTCGCCAGTTCAACATCGGCAAAATATGCCGTTCGGCGGCGCTGCCGCCCGGCCAACGATCGCCGGTATCGTACAGTATTCCCTTGCCGTTTTGCTCAATGACCACCGCCAAGCCGTGCCCGACATCGAGCATATCGACTCGCCAGCGGTATCCCGGCTCTTTTTCCCGCCACAGCACACAGCATATCGCTATCGTCGCCAGCCCCGGGGCATAACGCCGCCACCAATGAAAGCGCCAACAGATAACGATAAGCCATCCCGCTATGCTGGCCAGCAGCGAGGCAGCCCCCAAATCCACCCAACCGCGTTGCAGGTAATTCAGCGGCACAAACACCCAGCTCAACGTGAAATCGGCCAACCACCAAAGCCCGTAACTTAGCGAGGGGAAGACGCCGCCGATCACCGCCAGCAAAATCAACGGCACCGTCACCAATGAGACGATCGGCACCGCCCAAAGATTGGCCGGCAACGAGGTCAGCGTCAGGCCTAAAAACAGTGCGACCTGCATCGGCACCAGTAGCAGCGTCATGCCGAGCTGAATATGCAGCCAGCGTACCGGCGCCCAATACCACGCCGACCGGAATCGCTCACCGATCGGCGCCCATTCAAACCAAAAAATCAGGCAACCTACCGCCAGCACCGACAGCCAGAAACTGTCTGACAATATCGCCAGCGGATCGCACAGCAAAATCAGCCCGATACACCATAGCCACACCTGCCAGGAAGAACAATGAACGCCGCGCAAGCGCAGCAGCATCCACAGGGTCATCGCCAACGCGGTGCGTACCGCCGGCGGCTGGGCGCCCACCAACCAGACATAGATCAGCGTCGCCACCCAGCCTGCGACCAGCGGAAAGCGATAGCCAATCAGATGGGCGGGAAGAAAAAACTGCAGCGCACGCAGCACCGCCCAAAACAAAATGGCGACCATCGCCACATGAAGCCCTGAAATGGCCATTAAGTGCGCAATGCCGGTTTTCAGCATCAGCGTGCGCAAAGCCTGTTCAAGTGCGGTTCGTTCTCCAAAAGCTAGCGCCAGCAATACCGCCTTGTAACGCAATTCACCGATGTTGGTTTCCGCATGGCTGATTATGCGCTGGCGCAGGCCGCAATCGCCATCCAGCAAACGAGCCTGCCTGACCTGCGCGGTCAAGGGTTGGCGCTGCGCGATTGCCCAACGCTGGCTGTCAAAGCCGCCTTCATTGAGCTTACCGTGCACCGGCCGCAAACGCAGTTTCAACTGCCAACGCTGCCCGGCGCACAGCCGCTGCCGTTCTGGGGCCCACGTCGTGGTAAACGCCAGCGCAGGCACCAACCAATGGCCGTCGACTCGTTCGATGCGCATCAGCGTCTGCTTACTGGTGGCAGGCTCCAGTGCGATGCTGCTCACCTGTACCACCGCCGTTACATCCGGCATGCGGCTTAGGTGCTCCATTTGCCCAAGCAGGCTTCCGGCGTTGAAAACCGCCCATATGAATCCCAAACCCAGGCAGGCCAAATAGCGGCAGATCGGCCAACGGGTGCGCAGCAGTAAACAGGCGACAAACAGCATCGGCCACAGCAGCCATGGCTCTGGCAACCGCGGTAAAACCAGCAGCGGCAGGATGCCGCAGATGACGGCGAATATCGCCAGATCCAGCGAAATTTTGATCGCTCTTCTCCCTTCGGCTCCACCATGAGCAAAAACGCGTCACGGTAAGCAAGCAGGATCGTTGAGGCGATATGTCGCCGCCAGCGGGCTTTAACGAAGATGCGGTGAGCATGGCAGGATAAGAGAGGCCTATGCAGCAGCCACACCGCAAATGCGGCGCAGTACGCAATTTACGAGCGTATCATGGAGAATCGCAGGCGAAAAAAAACGGCGCCTTAAAGGCACCGTTTTATATTCTTTACAAGCAACAACGCTATGAGCAGTCAGCGACTAGCCATAGATATTGGCGCGGTCACGCAACTCTTTGCCGGGTTTGAAGTGAGGAACGTACTTGCCATCCAGCTCAACTTTGTCACCGGTTTTCGGATTGCGGCCTACACGCGGGGCACGGTAGTGAAGAGAAAAACTGCCGAATCCGCGGATCTCAATGCGTTCGCCCTCGGCCAGCGTTGCGGCCATGTGCTCAAGCATCTCTTTCACTGCATCCTCAACGGCCTTCGCCGGAATATGAGATTGCTGGCCAGCAAGTCTTTCAATAAGTTCAGACTTGGTCATAGTACCTCCAAGCTTTGCAGCTAAACTACCGTATCGGGGCGGTCAAAAACCGCCCCCCGTCATTACTCGCCTTTAGCCGCTTTGAAAGCTTCAGCCATTGCGTTAGAGAAGTTGCCTTCTTCCTGTTTGTTGTTAACAGTAGCGATGGCGTCTTTCTCGTCAGCTTCGTCCTTAGCACGTACGGACAGGCTTACAACGCGGTTCTTACGGTCAACGCCGGTGAATTTGGCTTCAACTTCGTCACCTACGTTCAGAACCAGAGTTGCATCTTCAATGCGGTCGCGAGAGGCTTCAGATGCACGCAGGTAACCTTCTACGCCGCCTGCCAATTCAACTGTAGCACCTTTGGCGTCAACTGCAGTGACTTTACCAGTAACAATAGCACCTTTCTTGTTCATAGACAGGTAGTTATTGAACGGGTCTTCAGCCAGCTGCTTCACGCCCAGGGAGATACGCTCGCGCTCTGCGTCAACTTGCAGAACAACCGCTGCGATTTCGTCGCCTTTCTTGTATTCACGTACTGCTTCTTCGCCTGCAACGTTCCAGGAGATGTCAGACAGGTGAACCAGGCCGTCGATGCCGCCGTCCAGGCCGATGAAGATACCGAAGTCAGTGATAGACTTGATTTTACCTTCAACGCGGTCGCCCTTGTTGTGGGTTTCTGCGAACTGCTGCCATGGGTTGGATTTGCACTGCTTCAGGCCCAGGGAGATACGACGACGTTCTTCATCGATGTCCAGAACCATCACTTCCACTACGTCGCCCACGTTAACAACTTTGGACGGATGGATGTTTTTGTTGGTCCAATCCATTTCAGAAACGTGTACCAGACCTTCAACGCCTTCTTCGATTTCTACGAAGCAGCCGTAATCAGTCAGGTTGGTTACACGACCAGTCAGCTTGGTGCCTTCTGGGTAACGTTTCGCGATAGCAACCCATGGATCTTCGCCCAGCTGTTTCAGGCCCAGGGATACACGAGTACGCTCGCGGTCGAACTTCAGCACTTTAACAGTGATTTCATCGCCAACATTGACGATTTCGCTTGGGTGCTTAACGCGTTTCCAAGCCATGTCAGTGATGTGCAGCAGGCCGTCTACGCCGCCCAGATCAACGAATGCACCGTAGTCAGTGAGGTTCTTAACGATACCTTTAACTTCCATGCCTTCCTGCAGGTTTTCCAGCAGTTGATCGCGCTCAGCGCTGTTCTCGGATTCGATAACCGCACGGCGAGAAACGACAACGTTGTTGCGCTTCTGATCCAGCTTGATGACTTTGAACTCAAGCTCTTTGCCTTCCAGGTGCAGAGTGTCACGTACCGGACGCACGTCAACCAGGGAACCTGGCAGGAACGCGCGGATGCCGTTCAGCTCGACGGTGAAGCCACCCTTCACTTTGCCGTTGATAACACCGGTTACAGTCTCAGCTTCTTCGTAGGCTTTTTCCAGCGTGATCCAAGCTTCGTGACGCTTAGCTTTCTCACGGGACAGCAGGGTTTCACCGAAGCCGTCTTCAACAGCATCCAGAGCAACGTCAACTTCGTCACCAACCTGGATTTCCAGCTCGCCCTGGGCGTTTTTGAATTGCTCAGCCGGGATGGCAGACTCAGATTTCAGACCGGCGTCAACCAGTACGATATCTTTGTCGATAGCAACAACGACGCCACGAACGATGGAACCCGGGCGGGTTTCGATTTCTTTTAAGGATTCTTCAAAGAGTTGAGCGAAAGATTCAGTCATGTTGTTAATCTTCAGGGTTCTTTAGTTTAACGTCCATTTAGCGTCCCGCCGAATGGGGTTGTTTCACATACCCCGCCATTGGCTCCATGCCGACAGGGTTTAAGGTTACAGGGGTAAAATTTTACCCGATATATTGCGATACCGCTATGACAAATATGACAAAAAGCCAATAGCGCCGCCGCGCTTATTGCTGCGGCAACGCCAACACTTTCTGTGCATACGTCAACGCCTGCCGGATCACTTCTTCGATCGACATGCTGGTAGAATCCAGCACGAGGGCGTCAGAAGCGGGCACCAGAGGCGCGATAGGCCGATTACGGTCACGGTCGTCCCGTTCCTTTATCTCGGCTAAAAGACGTTCAAAGTTAACATTAAAGCCCTTCTCCTGCAACTGCAGCATGCGGCGGTGCGCGCGCTCCTCCGAGCTGGCGTCGAGGAAAATCTTGACCGGCGCGTCCGGGAACACCACCGTGCCCATATCGCGACCATCGGCAATCAGGCCGGGCGCCTCGCGGAATGCGCGCTGGCGACGCAGCAACGCCTCGCGCACGCGCGGAAACGCCGCCGCTTGCGACGCGGTGTTGCCGACGGTTTCGGTGCGGATCTCATTGCTGACGTCCTCACCTTCCAAAATCACCTGCAGCTTGCCGTCCTGGGCAACGAAGCGAACATCGAGATGTGCGGCCAGCGGAACCAGCGCTTCCTCAGAAGTGATATCCACCTGATGATGCAACGCCGCCAGCGCCAGCACGCGATAGATCGCGCCGGAGTCCAGCAAACGCCAACCAAGGGACTCGGCCAACGCTTTACACAGCGTGCCTTTGCCTGCGCCACTTGGTCCATCAACGGTTATCACCGGGGCTGTAGCCGTCATTTCTCTCTCCTTCAGGTAGAAAACCTCACAGAGGCACGGTGAGCTTCGACGCGAAGCCCGTGCGCCCTGTCACCTGCCCAATCAGGGGCAAATACGGTGGCGTATTATACGCTGCCCTACGGCGATCTGTTACCCTGGAACTGTCCGGTTGTTGAAAATAAGCGCACAACCGCGAAAAAGTATAGAAGAAACGCCGGTCGCCAAAGGTTAAAAACGATAAAGGCCCACAAAGGGGCCTTAAAATAAACGATTTGACGGGTTACGCCGGCTGGCTGATGCGCGCCAGCTGTTCGAAATAGTCCGGGAAGGTTTTCGCGGTGCATTTCGGATCGAGAATGGTGACCGGAGTATCCGACAGCGCCACCAGCGAGAAACACATCGCCATGCGGTGATCGTTGTAGGTGCCGATCTCGGCAAACTGCAGTTTGGCCGGCGGCACAACGTGAATATAGTCTTCGCCTTCGTCCACTTCCGCCCCCACTTTACGCAGCTCGGTCGCCATCGCCGCCAGACGGTCGGTCTCCTTCACCCGCCAGTTGTAGATATTGCGAATGGTGGTCGGCCCCTCGGCGAACAGCGCCGCGGTGGCGATGGTCATCGCCGCGTCCGGAATGTGGTTCATGTCCATGTCGATGCCGCGCAGTTCACCGCGGCTGCACTCGATGAAATCGTCGCCCCAGGTAATGCGCGCGCCCATTTTCTCCAGCACGTCGGCAAACTTGGTGTCACCCTGCACGCTTTTGCGGCCGATGCCGGTCACGCGCACGGTGCCGCCCTTGATCGCCGCCGCTGCCAGGAAGTAGGAGGCGGAAGAGGCGTCACCCTCAACCAGGTAATCGCCCGGCGCGATATACGTCTGGCGCCCCTGGATATGGAACACCCGGTAGTTGTCGTGGCTCACCGATACGCCGAAGGTGCGCATCAGATGCAGCGTGATGTCGATGTACGGCTTGGAAACCAGCTCGCCCTTGATGTGGATCTGCGTATCCTGCGGCGCCAGCGGCGCGGTCATCAGCAACGCAGTCAGGAACTGGCTGGAGACGCTGCCGTCAACGGTGACGTCGCCGCCCTGGAAGCCGCCGCGCAGGCGAATCGGTGGGTAATCGGTCTGCTCGAGGTAATCAATCTGCGCCCCGCCCTGGCGCAACGCGTCCACCAGATGGCCGATCGGGCGCTCTTTCATGCGCGGTTCGCCGGTCAACACCACGTCGCCCTCGCCGAGGCACAGCGCCGCCGCCAATGGGCGCATCGCCGTCCCGGCGTTGCCGAGGAACAGTTCCAGCGGCCGATCGGCCACCAGCGGCCCGGCCACGCCGGTCACTTCGCACACGGTGCGATCGGCGGAAAGCTGATAGTTCACGCCCAACGCCTGCAGCGCGTTCAGCATATGACGCACGTCGTCGCTGTCCAGCAGGTTGGTCAGCCGGGTCGAGCCTTTCGCCAGCGCCGCCAGCAGCAGAGCGCGGTTAGAAACGCTCTTGGAGCCGGGTAAGTTGACGGTGCCATTGACCAGGGCGACCGGGTGTAACGTCAGGGAATCCACCATGTGAACAAAACTCTCCAATTCTGATAAACGAAACGGCTCCGGAATAATGCCGGAGCCGCTTTAATGCAAAAGGACAACAGCCTGAGCAGCCCGCGCCTGGCGGGCTGACGGAATCAACCGTGACGACGTTCGAAGTCGGTCATGAAGTCGGTCAGCGCCTGCACGCCGGCCAGCGGCATGGCATTGTAAATAGAAGCGCGCATGCCGCCAACTACCCGGTGGCCTTTCAGCGCCTGCAGGCCGATGGCCTCGGCTTCGCTGAGGAACACCTTGTCCAGCGCCGCATCGGCCAACTGGAACGGCACGTTCATCCAGGAACGGTTGGCGATCGCCACCTGGCTGCGGTAGAAGTCGGATTTATCGATGGTCGCGTACAGCAGTTCGGCCTTGGCCTGATTGCGTTTCTGCATCTCCACCAGGCCGCCCTGCTCTTTCAGCCATTTGAACACCAGCCCGGACAGATACCAAGCGAAGGTCGGTGGGGTGTTGAACATCGAGTCGTTCTCGGCCAGCACGGTGTAATCGAGGATCGACGGCACTTCTTTGCGCGCCTTGCCCAGCAGATCGTCGCGCACGATCACCAGCGTCAGGCCGGCCGGGCCGATATTTTTCTGCGCGCCGGCGTAAATCACGCCAAAACGGCTGACGTCGAGCGGGCGGGACAGAATGGTCGAGGAGTAATCGCCGATCACCACCTTGTCGCCGAAGTCCGGCGTTTCATCGATGGCCACGCCGTCGATGGTCTCATTCGGGCAATAGTGCACATAAGCCGCGTCGGCGTTGAGTTGCCACTCTTTCATCGGCTTGATGCCGCTCAGGCCGTCGATGCGGGTTTTCACGTCGATGACGTTCGGGGTGCAATACTTCTCCGCTTCCTTGATGGCGCTGTGCGCCCAATAACCGCCGTCGATATAGTCGGCGGTGGTCTTGTCGCCCAGCAGGTTCAGCGGCAGCGCGGCAAACTGCCCGCGGGCGCCGCCGTGGCAAAACAGCACTTTATAGTTGGAGGGGACTTTCAGCAGATCGCGCAGATCCTGTTCCGCCTGCTCAGCAACGGCGATGAACTCTTTGCTGCGGTGACTGATCTCCATCACTGACGTGCCCAGCCCGTGCCAGTTGCACAGTTCCTGTTCCGCACGACGCAACACTTCCACCGGCAGCATCGCCGGGCCAGAGCTAAAATTATAAACCTGAGTCATTTCCCCTCACCACATTCACTGTTCGCCGCAGAAAAGCGACCTGTCGAAAAGACGCCCGAAGTTAACGCTCGCGTTAACCAACCCATCGGTTTTATCACTCACGCCCCATGGCTGCAACGCTTATTCGCCCGTCGGCGGCAAACGGCCCCGCCGGGTGATGACAGGCTCTGCGGCCGTCGCGATTGTTTGGACGATAAAACCCTGCGACATGGGGAAATTCAGCGGGTTAACGCGGTGTTTTATGCTGTATTCAGCCAAGATGGCTGCGGGAGTCCGGTCGGCCCCCGCAGGGAAGAAAACGATCAGTACTGATTGAACATCTGCTGGATCTGCTTCGCGTCTTTGGTTTGCGTCAGCGCCAGCTGCAGCAGTATGCGCGCTTTTTGCGGATTCAACGTGCCGGCGGCCACAAAGCCGTACTTGGCGTCGTCCACTTCCGCATCTTCGGTGGTGGCGCCGGTCGGCACGCGCGATGAACGCACTACCGCCACACCGTGGTGCGCCGCCGTCGCCAGGGTGTCGAACACCGTTTTATACAGATTGCCGTTGCCGACCCCGGCGCTGACGATGCCCTGGTAGCCTTCGGCGATCAGCGCCTTGGCCGGCGCATCGGAGGCGTTGGCATAGTTGTAGACGATGCCGACCTTCGGCAGTTCGCTCAGCTTGTTGACGTCGAACGGCGTATCCCGGGTATGCTTACGCTGCGGCGAACGCTGGTAATCAACCTTGCCGTTGTGGATATACCCCAGCGGGCCGTAGTTCGGCGACTGGAAGGTCTGCACGGCGGTGGTGTTGGTCTTGGTGACGTCGCGCGCATCCAGCACGGTGTCGTTCATCGCCACCAGCACCCCGCGGTTGGCCGATTGCGGATCCGCCGCCGTCACCACCGCGTTATACAGATTGAACGGGCCGTCGGCGCTCATCGCCGTCGCCGGCCGCATCGCCCCCACCAGCACCACCGGCTTGTCGCACTTCACCGTCAGATCGAGGAAATAGGCCGTCTCTTCCAGCGTATCGGTGCCGTGGGTGATGACGAAGCCGTCGGTTTTGCCGCAGTCGGCGTCAATTTTCTTCGCCAGCGTCAGCCAGACCTGATCGTTCATGTCCTGCGAGCCGATGTTCACCACCTGCTCTCCCTGCACGTTGGCGATATCTTTCAGCGCCGGCACCGCATCGACCAACGCCTCGACGCCCAGTTTGCCCGCCGTATAGTTGGATTTCGTCGCCGAATCGCCGCCGCCGGCGATGGTGCCGCCGGTCGCCAGCAGGGTGATGTTGGGCAGCGCCAGCGCCGAGGCGCTGGCACCGGTCAACAAGAGAGTTAACACGCTGAGTTTCACTGATTTCATTAGATTTCTCCGTGACAGATAACTCGCTGAATTATGGCCTTTATCCTTAAAAAAACTGTGACTTTGCCACCGCTTTAGGAATACGTGGAGCTCCAGCGCAAAACCCCGTATCATTGCGCGTTTTTAGTACGCGCAAAAAGTGAAGACAATGACGCAAACTTTTATCCCCGGTAAAGACGCCGCCCTGGAAGACTCCATCGCCCGTTTCCAGCAGAAATTGAGCGATCTCGGTTTCAACATCGAAGAAGCCTCCTGGCTGAACCCGGTGCCGCACGTGTGGTCGGTGCACATTCGCGATCGCGATTGCCCGCTGTGCTTCACCAACGGCAAAGGCGCCAGCAAAAAAGCCGCGCTGGCCTCCGCGCTGGGTGAATATTTCGAGCGCCTGTCCACCAACTACTTCTTCGCCGATTTCTATCTGGGCAAGCAGATCGCCGAAGGCGACTTCGTGCACTACCCGAATGAGAAATGGTTCCCGATCCCTGAAGACGACGCGCTGCCGGCCGGCATCCTCGACGAACGCCTGCACGCCTTCTACGATCCGCAGCAAGAGCTGAGCGCCAGCGATCTTGTCGATCTGCAATCCGGCAACGCCGATCGCGGCGTGTGTGCGCTGCCGTTTACCCGTCAGTCCGATCAGCAAACCGTGTACATCCCGATGAACATCATCGGCAACCTGTATGTTTCCAACGGCATGTCCGCCGGCAACACCGCCAACGAAGCGCGGGTGCAGGGCCTGTCGGAAGTGTTCGAGCGCTATGTGAAAAACCGCATCATCGCCGAATCCATCAGCCTGCCGGCGATCCCGGACGAAGTGCTGAACCGCTACCCGGGCGTGGTGGAAGCCATCGCCAAGCTGGAAGAGGAAGGTTTCCCGATCCTCTCCTACGACGCCTCGCTGGGCGGCAACTATCCGGTCATCTGCGTGGTGCTGTTCAACCCGACCAACGGCACCTGCTTCGCCTCGTTCGGCGCGCACCCGGACTTCGGCGTGGCGCTGGAGCGCACGGTGACCGAACTGCTGCAGGGCCGCAGCCTGAAAGATCTCGACGTGTTCACCGCGCCGACCTTCGATGACGAAGAAGTGGCGGAACACACCAACCTGGAAACGCACTTCATCGACTCCAGCGGCCTGATCTCCTGGGATCTGTTCAAACAGGATGCGGACTATCCGTTCGTTGACTGGAGCTTCAGCGGCAGTACCCAGGAAGAGTTCGCCACCCTGATGAGCATCTTCGACAAAGAAGACGCGGAAGTGTACATCGCCGACTACGAGCACCTGGGCGTCTATGCTTGCCGCATCATCGTGCCGGGCATGTCCGATATCTACCCGGCAGAAGACCTGCTGCTGGCCAACAACAGCATGGGCGCGCACCTGCGCGATACGCTGCTGGCGCTGCCGGGCAGCGAGTGGGAACCGGAAGAATACCTGGCGCTGATCGAGCAGTTGGACGACGAAGGGCTGGACGACTTCACCCGCGTACGCGAACTGCTGGGCATTGCCAGCGGCAAAGACAACGCCTGGCATACCCTGCGCGTGGGCGAGTTGAAGTCGATGCTGGCGCTGGCGGGCGGCGATCTGGATCAGGCGCTGATCTGGACCGAATGGACGCAGGATTTCAACGCCTCGGTGCTGAACCCGGCGCGCAGCAACTACTACCGCTGCCTGCAAACGCTGCTGCTGCTGGCGCAGGAGCCTGAACGCGAAGCGGCGCAGTACTACACCGCGTTCGTGAAGATGTACGGCCAGGAAGCGGTCGACGCCGCCTCCGCCGCCATCAGCGGTGAAGAGCGCTTCAACGGGCTGTTCGCCGTCGATGCCGATCTGGAGGCACTGCCGGCCCATCAGGCGCTGCTGGCGGCCTACGAGAAGCTGCAGGCTGCCAAACGCCGCCACTGGGCCAAGGCCTAAGCATCATCAGGGGATACTGCCACTTTGGGAGTACCCCTGCTGCCAAACGCCGCACTTCGTTGCGGCGTTTTCATTTTTGCGGTGTATTTCAACGCATTCGGTTTTATTTTCTCGCCGTAAAATTGGCGGTTAAACGACCATAAAAATAAATAAACCGTCAATTGTTGCCGGACGGTGAAATAATAATTAACCGATAATTAAACTTTCAGCGCTGCGCGGCGACAAAACGCCTAAAAATTTAACTTTACCCTACGCCGTTCACCCGGTGAATTCAAAAAATTTTGCAAACATTAAAAAAATGTTTTTACTTAAAAATCAATAAATTAACCATAAAAACCACACAAAAAACACGCCATTTTGCCGCTCTACTTCCCCGCCTTATGATCCAAATCAAATTTTCCCCTATACTGCTTTGCTAGTATCTCATTGCGTTGTTTTAACCCTTAAGAGCGAGAGTTAGTTTGAAAACTGACAGCCCCTTCGATCTGATTTTACCTGCGGCCACGGCGAAAATCGCTGAAGATGCCGGCGTGTATAAAGCCACCAAACATCCGCTGAAAACGTTTTATTTGGCGATCACCGCCGGTGTCTTCATTTCCATCGCCTTCGTTTTCTATATCACGGCGACCACCGGCACCGCCGGCGTGCCTTTCGGGCTGGCGAAACTGGTCGGCGGCATCTGCTTCTCTCTCGGGTTAATGCTGGTGGTGGTATCGGGCGCCGACCTGTTCACCTCTACCGTACTTATCGTCATCGCCAAGGCCAGCGGCCGCATCAGCTGGGGCCAGTTGGGTGCCAACTGGCTGAACGTTTATCTCGGCAACCTGGTCGGCGCGCTGTTCTTCGTGGCGCTGATCTGGTTCTCCGGTGAATATATGGTCGCCAACGGCCAGTGGGGCCTGAATGTCCTGCAAACCGCAGACCACAAGCTGCATCACACCTTTATCGAAGCCGTGTGCCTCGGCATTCTGGCTAACCTGATGGTCTGCCTGGCGGTCTGGATGAGCTACTCCGGCCGCACCCTGACCGACAAGATGTTCGCCATGGTGCTGCCGGTCGGGATGTTTGTCGCCAGCGGCTTCGAGCACAGCATCGCCAACATGTTTATGATCCCTATGGGCATCGTGGTCAAACACTTCGCCACGCCGGAGTTCTGGCAAGCCGTAGGGGCGGTACCTGAGCAATTCGCTCATCTGACAGTAAGCAACTTCATCATCGACAACCTGATTCCGGTCACCATCGGCAACATCATCGGCGGCGGCCTGCTGGTTGGGTTGACTTACTGGGTAATTTATCTGCGCGGGGGTCGCGAACAGCACTAAGCTGTGAGTTACCGCGCGCAGAGTTAGAAATCCACAATCAAAGGTAGGTGTACAATGACCGAACTTAACGAGAAATTAGCCAACGCTTGGGAAGGTTTCAGCAAGGGTGACTGGCAGAATGAAGTCAACGTTCGTGACTTCATCCAGAAAAACTACACGCCTTATGAAGGTGACGAATCCTTCCTGGCTGGCGCCACTCAGGCCACCACCACCTTGTGGGACAAGGTTATGGAAGGGATCAAACTGGAAAACCGCACTCACGCGCCGGTTGATTTCGACACCAACGTTGCTGCAACCATCATTTCTCACGACGCGGGTTACATCGCCAAAGAGCTGGAAACCATCGTAGGCCTGCAGACCGACGCGCCTCTGAAACGCGCGCTGATCCCGTTCGGCGGCATCAAAATGGTCGAAGGTTCGTGCAAAGTGTACGGCCGCGAGCTGGATCCGCAGCTGAAAAAAGTGTTCACCGAATACCGTAAAACCCACAACCAGGGCGTATTCGACGTTTACACCAAAGACATCCTGAACTGCCGTAAGTCCGGCGTGCTGACCGGTCTGCCAGATGCCTACGGCCGCGGCCGCATCATCGGCGACTACCGCCGCGTGGCGCTGTACGGTATCGACTTCCTGATGGCCGACAAGCTGAACCAGTTCAAATCGCTGCAGGAAAAACTGGAAAACGGCGAAGACCTGGAAATGACCATCCAGCTGCGCGAAGAGATCGCTGAACAGCATCGCGCTCTGGCTCAGATCAAAGAGATGGCCGCCAAATACGGTTACGACATCTCCGGCCCGGCCACCAGCGCGCAAGAAGCGGTGCAGTGGACCTACTTCGGCTACCTGGCCGCGGTAAAATCCCAGAACGGCGCCGCCATGTCCTTCGGCCGCGTGTCCACCTTCCTCGACGTGTTCATCGAGCGCGACATCAAGGCGGGCAAACTGACCGAAGAGCAAGCGCAGGAACTGATCGACCATCTGGTGATGAAACTGCGTATGGTGCGCTTCCTGCGTACCCCTGAGTACGATGAGCTGTTCTCCGGCGACCCAATCTGGGCGACTGAATCCCTGGCCGGTATGGGCGTCGACGGCCGCACCCTGGTCACCAAAAACAGCTTCCGCTTCCTGAACACCCTGTACACCATGGGGCCGTCTCCGGAGCCGAACATGACCATCCTGTGGTCTGAGAAGCTGCCGCTGAACTTCAAGAAATTCGCGGCGAAAGTGTCCATCGACACCTCTTCCGTTCAGTACGAAAACGACGACCTGATGCGCCCTGACTTCAACAACGATGACTACGCCATCGCTTGCTGCGTCAGCCCGATGATCGTCGGCAAACAAATGCAGTTCTTCGGCGCCCGCGCCAACCTGGCGAAAACCATGCTGTACGCCATCAACGGCGGCGTTGACGAAAAACTGAAAATGCAGGTCGGCCCGAAAGAAGCGCCGATGATGGACGAAGTGCTGGACTATGACAAAGTCATGGCCCGCATGGACCACTTTATGGATTGGCTGGCCAAGCAGTACGTGACCGCGCTGAACATCATTCACTACATGCACGACAAGTACAGCTACGAAGCTGCGCTGATGGCCCTGCATGACCGTGACGTTTATCGCACCATGGCTTGCGGCATCGCCGGCCTGTCCGTTGCAGCCGACTCCCTGTCCGCCATCAAGTATGCGAAAGTCACCACCATTCGCGACGAAGACGGCCTGGCTATCGACTTCAAAGTGGAAGGCGAGTATCCGCAGTTCGGTAACAACGACGCCCGCGTCGATGACATCGCCTGCGACCTGGTGGAACGTTTCATGAAGAAAATTCAGAAACTGCGCACCTACCGCAACGCGGTACCGACCCAGTCCGTACTGACCATCACCTCCAACGTGGTGTACGGTAAGAAAACCGGTAACACCCCGGATGGCCGCCGCGCAGGCGCACCGTTCGGCCCAGGCGCCAACCCGATGCACGGCCGCGACCAGAAAGGCGCAGTAGCCTCCCTGACCTCGGTAGCCAAACTGCCGTTTGCCTATGCGAAAGACGGGATCTCCTACACCTTCTCCATCGTGCCTAACGCGCTGGGTAAAGACGACGACGTGCGTAAAGCCAACCTGGCGGGCCTGATGGATGGTTACTTCCACCATGAAGCCTCCATCGAAGGCGGCCAGCACCTGAACGTCAACGTGATGAACCGCGAAATGCTGCTGGATGCGATGGAAAACCCTGAGAAATACCCTCAGCTGACCATCCGCGTTTCCGGTTACGCCGTGCGCTTCAACTCGCTGACCAAAGAGCAACAGCAGGACGTGATTACTCGTACCTTCACTCAAACGATGTAATACGCCAACCGGGCGGGAAACCGCCCGGTGCCAACGTCGGGGCCGGCTCTGCCGGCCCTTTTCTCCCACCGCTCTCCCCTGACTCTGTACGAGTCTGTTTTGCCGGACATCTATACTGAATGGATAGCCGGCAAAACAGTTATCCGGCAACTGACCGGCCGACAGGCATCATTACCCCCGGTGGCGGGCTCACCCCGCCACTGCATCGCAGATACCTGGCCGGCGGCCACGCGCCTATTTTTAGACTGCGTTTGACAGTCAATATTGGAGAAAACCCCGCAATGTCAGTAACTGGTCGCATCCACTCCTTCGAATCCTGCGGCACCGTCGACGGGCCAGGGATCCGCTTTATCGTCTTCTTCCAGGGCTGCCTGATGCGCTGCCTCTATTGCCATAACCGCGATACCTGGGATACCCACGGCGGCAAAGAAGTGACCGTCGAAGAGCTGATGAAAGACGCGGTGGCCTACCGCCACTTCATGAACGCCTCCGGCGGCGGCGTGACCGCGTCCGGCGGCGAGGCGATCCTGCAGGCTGAATTCGTGCGCGACTGGTTCCGCGCCTGCCACGCCGAAGGCATCAATACCTGCCTGGACACCAATGGCTTCGTGCGCCGCTACGATCCGGTGATTGACGAGCTGCTGGACACCACCGATCTGGTGATGCTGGACCTGAAACAGATGAACGACGAGATCCACCAGAACCTGGTCGGCGTCTCCAACCACCGCACGCTGGAATTCGCCCGCTATCTGGCGAAACGCAACCAGCGCACCTGGATCCGCTACGTGGTGGTGCCGGGTTGGTCAGACGACGATAAGTCGGCGCACCTGCTGGGCGAGTTCACCAAAGACATGAGCAACATCGAGAAAATCGAGCTGCTGCCCTACCACGAGCTGGGCAAGCACAAATGGATAGCGATGGGGGAAGAGTACAAGCTGGACGGCGTTCATCCGCCGAAGGCCGAGACCATGGATCGCGTCAAAGGTATCCTGGAAAGCTACGGCCACAAAGTCATTTACTGATTGGCGCGGCGCCAAAGAAAAACCGGCTCATGGCCGGTTTTTTTATGCTCAGGCGGCGGCGAACGGCGTGTGATGGTGATCCGGCTTCTGCTTTTTCAACAGCATCAGCAGGTAAACCAGCGCCACGGCGGCGATCATCACGAACAGCACGCGGTCGGAGTAGTTTTGCATCAGCAGCGCCGTCATCGACGGGCCCAGCAGGCTGCCGATGGTGTAGCTCATCAACAGCGCCTGGTTCATCGCCACCAACTCGTGCGGCAGCGCCTTCTCGCAGGCCCAGGACATCGCCACCGGGTACAGGGTAAAGCCGGCGCAGCCGAGGATGAACAGCGAAGGCGCCATGGCGTAGTTGCCGAGCATCGCCACGCTGGCCAGGATCACCACGAACACCTGAATGCGCAGCACCAGCAGGCGCCCGTATCGATCGGCCAGGCGACCGACCGGCCATTGGCCGACGATGCCGGAGCTGACCAGCAGCGCCATCCAGTAACCGACGTTGGCATCGCTCATGCCCTGATGGGAGAGGTACAGCGGCATCAGGCCGTACAGCGAACCGAGCACGATGCCGGAGATGATGCAGCCATTGATGCCGAGACGCGCGCTGCGGCGTCTCAGCATTGTCCACACCGCCGCCTGCTGCGGCTCGTCTTCATGGCGGTTGACCCGCGCAAACAGCATCGGCAGCATGGCGCTGATCACAATGGCGGTCACCCACGGCACCACGTGCAGCAATTCGGTCGAGGTCATGCTCAACAGCAATTGGCCGGTCACCGTACCGAGGTAATAAACGATCATATAGGCCGCCAGCAGCTGGCCGCGGTTGCTCAGATTGCCGCTGCGCAACAGCGCGCTCTCCACGATCACCCAGATCCAAGCGCAACCGACGCCGGCGAAGAAGCGCCAGCCCAGCCAGCTCCAAAAATCGATCGACAGCACCATGCCGGCGGTCGCGGCGGCGAACACCAGACAAGAAAGATGATAGCTGCGGGTAAAGCCGACGCGCTGGATCAGTTTGCCCGCCACCAGCGTGCCCAATAGGTTGCCGCTGAAATAAGAGGAGCTGACCATTCCCACCTGCCAGGTCGACAGCTGAGCATGGGTTAACCAAAGAGGCACTAACGTATTCAAAACGGCAATGGATACCGTGAGCAGCAAGAGGCCGCAGAGCAATAAGAGCACTGGGCGGGAGTATGCGGACATAGTGAAATTGTGACCGAACGCGCAATGAGAGTGCGCGCATCATGCCACTGGCGATAAAAAAGTCAATCGCCTCTTATCGTTCCACCGCACGATTTGTTTCCGGCTAACCGGCTGAAAAAGCGCTATGCTCAGCGCAGAGCGAATTTGACGACAGAGAGGCAAGATGAGTCAGGCAAATGATGCGGCGGTAGAGGCCCTGCTGGCGGACATCGGCAGCACGCACGGTGAGCTGCTGGCCATCGTGCAGCAGGTGCGCAGGATCGCTGCGGCGAGCGGCAACGGCGTCACCGAATCGGTCAAATACGGCGGTATCATGTTCTCGCATGGCCAATTTTTCTGCGGCGTTTTCGCCTACCGCCACCACGTCACGGTGGAGTTCGGCCACGGCTACCGGCTGGCAGACAGTCATCACCAGCTCGAAGGCAGCGGCCAATATCGGCGGCACATCAAGCTCCACTCGCCCGCCGAGGTGAAAAGCAAGCATCTGGCGGACTACATTCAACAGGCTTATGCGCTGACTACGGGCTGAATTCTCGACATAAAAAAAGCGCCCGTAGGCGCTTTTTTCGTGGTTTGCCGTTTAGCCGATATATTCCAGGCCGCCCATATAAGGACGCAGCACTTCAGGCACCTGAATGCGGCCGTCGGCCTGCTGGTAGTTTTCCAGCACCGCCACCAGCGTACGACCAACCGCTAGGCCGGAGCCGTTCAGGGTGTGAACCAGACGCGGTTTCTTGTCGGCTTTGCTGCGGCAGCGCGCCTGCATGCGACGCGCCTGGAAATCCCACATGTTGGAGCAGGACGAGATCTCGCGGTAGGTATCCTGCGCCGGCAGCCACACTTCCAGATCGTAAGTTTTGCACGCACCGAAGCCCATGTCGCCGGTGCACAGCAGCACCTTGCGGTAAGGCAGGTTCAGCAGCTGCAGCACTTTTTCCGCGTGGCCGGTCAGCTCTTCCAGGGCATCCATCGAATCTTCCGGACGAACGATCTGCACCATCTCGACCTTGTCGAACTGGTGCATGCGGATCAAACCACGGGTGTCGCGGCCGTAAGAACCGGCTTCCGCACGGAAGCATGGCGTGTGTGCGGTCATCTTCAGCGGCAGAGTTTCCTCTTCCACGATCTCGTCGCGCACCAGGTTGGTCAGCGGCACTTCCGCCGTTGGGATCAGCGCGTAGTTGCTGCTGTCGGCTTCTTCTTCCAGCGGACGGGTATGGAACAGGTCTTCGCCGAACTTCGGCAGCTGGCCGGTGCCATACAGCGTGGCGTGGTTGACCAGATAAGGCACGTAGGCCTCCAGGTAGCCGTGCTGCTCGGTGTGCAGATCCAGCATGAACTGAGACAGCGCGCGGTGCATGCGGGCGATTTGCCCTTTCATCACTACGAAGCGCGAACCGGTCAGCTTAACCGCGGCGGCAAAATCCAGCCCGCCGGCCATTTCGCCCAGGTCGACGTGATCGCGCACCGCGAAGTCGTACTGGCGCGGTTCGCCCCAGCGGGTCACTTCCAGGTTTTCACTGTCGTCTTTACCATCCGGCACGGCGTCGTCCGGCAGGTTAGGCAGCGTCAGGGCGTAATCGCGGATCTCGCTCTGCAGCGCATCCAACGCCGCCTTGGCGGCATCCAGCTTGTCACCCAGCTCGTTCACTTCGCGACGCAGCGGCTCGATATCTTCCCCACGCGCTTTGGCCGCGCCGATGGATTTCGATCGGGAGTTGCGTTCCGCTTGCAGCGTTTCAGTTTCTACCTGCAGAACTTTGCGACGTTCTTCCTGCGAACGCAGCAGATCCAGATCGAGTTTAAAGCCTCGGCGAGCCAGTTTGACGGCGACTGCGTCTAGCTCATTACGCAGCAGATTGGGATCGAGCATGCTAATCCTGTGCTTGTTGTTATTGAAAGAAGTGTTGTTGTTCTATGCGGCTGATTTATAGCCGCATAAAAGAAGAGTGATACCCGCTAACCTTACCGCAACGGCCTCGCTAGCGGTAGCGTTTTGTCGGGCTATTTTGATCCTGCTCAGCCAGCCATGCCAACTTTTCGCCGATTTTCCCTTCCAGCCCGCGCGAGGTGGGTTGATAGTAGCGCGTATGGGCCATTTCAGGCGGGAAATAGTTCTCGCCGGCGGCGTAGGCGTTGGGTTCGTCGTGGGCGTAACGGTACTCCGCTCCCAGCCCCATCTCCTTCATCAGCTTGGTCGGCGCGTTGCGCAGGTGCTCCGGTACGTCATAATCGGCCTGCTCTTTGGCGTCGCGCATGGCAGCCTTGAACGCGGTGTAAACCGCGTTGCTCTTCGGTGCGCAGGCCAGGTAGACGATCGCCTGCGCGATGGCGCGCTCGCCCTCCGCCGGCCCCACGCGAGTGAAGCAATCCCAGGCGGCGATCGCCACCTGCATGCCGCGCGGATCGGCGTTGCCCACGTCTTCAGAGGCAATCGCCAACAGACGGCGCGCCACGTAGAGCGGATCGCCGCCGGCGGTAATGATGCGCGCATACCAATACAGCGCCGCGTCCGGTGCCGAGCCGCGCACCGATTTATGCAGCGCGGAAATCAGGTCGTAATAACGGTCGCCCTTGTTGTCGAAGCGCGCGCTGCGTTCGCCCGACACCTCTTTCAGCAGCTCCGGTGTCAGCACCCGCACGCCTTTGGCGTCTAACTCCGCCATGTCCGCCATCATTTCCAGGCTGTTCAGCGCCCGGCGCGCGTCGCCGCCCACCAGCTCCGACAGCAGGCGGCGCGTTTCCGCCGGCAGCTCGACGTTCTGATTGCCAAAGCCGCGCGCCTTGTCGCCCATCGCCTGATCCAGCACCTGGCCGATATCCTCGGCGGTCAGCGCCTTCAGCAGGTAAACGCGGGCACGGGACAACAGCGCCGAGTTCAGCTCGAACGACGGGTTTTCGGTGGTGGCGCCGATAAAGGTGATGGTGCCGTCTTCAATGTGCGGCAGGAAAGCGTCCTGCTGACTTTTGTTGAAGCGGTGCACTTCGTCGACGAACAGAATAGTGCGGCGGCCGGCGTCGCGGTTTTGTCGCGCCCGCTCGATCGCCTCGCGGATCTCCTTGATACCGGAGGTCACGGCGGAGATCCGTTCGACATCCGCCTGACCGTAACGGCCGATCAGCTCTGCCAGCGTCGTCTTCCCGGTGCCCGGCGGCCCCCATAAAATCATCGAGTGCAGCTGCCCGGCCTCGATGGCACGCGGCAGCGGCTTGCCGGCGGCCAGCAGGTGCTGTTGGCCGATATACTGCGCCAGCGTGGTTGGCCGCATACGCGCGGCCAATGGCTGGAACTCGTTCTGGGAAAAATCGAGCGACAGATTATTACTCACTTGCACCTCACTGGCGCTGGTCGTCCAGCGTCACCCCCTTCGGCGGGGTAAATTTGAATTTGGCCGGATCGGCGGCAACGTTCTGCTGGCTTTTCAGCGCGTAGGAACTACGCTGGCCATCCTGCTCCACCGCAGCGAAGCTGCGAATGGTACCGCTGTTGGTCACGCTGATGGCGAACTGCTTCAGGTTGCCGCTGGCGGACTTCGGCGTCAGCTCGAAATCATCGCCCTTTTGCTTCACGTTGTACTGTTTCCAGTCGCTGGCATTATTGCGGGTGATCAGCATAAACGGCGTATTGCCGGTGGCGTTCTTCAGCCAGGTCGCCGTCACCTGCTCGACGAACGGGTTGTAGAACCACAGAGTCTGGCCATCGGAGACCAGCACGCTCTCATCGGGCGACGTCATGTGCCAGTTGAAGAGGTTTGGCCGCTTCACCCACAGCTCGCCTTCCCCCTGTTGCACCGCTGCACCGTCGGCGCTGGTCACGGTTTGCGAGAAGCTGGCGTGGAAACTGTTCACCTTCGCCAGGCGACTTTGCAGATCCTGTGCGGCATCGGCCAGCACGGAGGTAGACGCGAATCCCGAAAGCAGACAGCAGGCAACTAACAGTTTTTTCATTATTCCAGATACCTTATGAAATGCGTTAACCGCAGGGCGACGCCGTGCGGGTCAAATCAACCCTCTACCCGGTTACTTTACCCGAAGCCGGCGATCGTCCGGTAGGCCAATGTTCCGAGAAGAAACGGGTTTACGCTTCTTTGCACAAGGGCCGCTTAAGCGGCCCTTTCTTATTGAATTGCAATGGCTAAACGACCATCAATCGTGCCGTGGCGGCGCCAGCACCTCACGGTTGCCGTTGTGCCCCTGCTCGCTGACGATGCCTTGCGCTTCCATCTGTTCGATGATGCGCGCCGCGCGGTTATAGCCGATACGGAACTGGCGCTGCACGCCGGAGATGGAGGCACGGCGTTTATCCACCACGAAATCCACCGCCTGATCAAACAGCGGATCCAGCTCTTCGTCGCCATCCATACCGCCGCCGGCACCGCCCTCGCCGTCTTCACCGCCGCTGAGAATACCCTCTTTATATTGGGGCCGCTCGCGCGCTTTCCAATCCTTGACCACCGCATGCACTTCCTGATCGCGCACGAATGCACCATGTACACGCACCGGAATGGAAGAGTTCGGCGCCAGATAGAGCATGTCGCCCATACCCAGCAAGGACTCGGCGCCCCCCTGATCGAGGATGGTGCGGGAGTCGATCTTGCTCGACACGGTAAAGGCGATACGCGTCGGGATGTTGGCCTTGATAAGACCCGTGATCACATCCACCGACGGACGCTGGGTCGCCAGCACCAGGTGGATACCCGCCGCACGCGCTTTCTGCGCCAGGCGGGCGATCAACTCTTCGACCTTCTTGCCGACCGTCATGATCAGATCGGCGAACTCGTCGACCATTACCACGATGTACGGCTCTTTCTCCAGCACCGGCGGCGTGATATCCATGCTGTCGGTCGGCTTCCAGAACGGATCCGGGATCGGCCGCCCCATCGCTTCGGCCTGATCGACGCGTTCGTTGTAACCGGCCAGGTTACGCACGCCCAGGGCAGACATCAGCTTGTAGCGGCGTTCCATTTCACCCACGCACCAACGCAGCGCATTGGCGGCGTCTTTCATGTCGGTCACCACATCGGTCAACAGGTGCGGAATGCCTTCATAGACCGACAGCTCCAGCATTTTCGGGTCGATCATGATAAAGCGCACTTCTTTCGGCGTGGCTTTATACAGGATGCTCAGGATCATGGCGTTGACCCCGACCGACTTACCGGAACCGGTGGTACCGGCGACCAGCAAGTGAGGCATTTTGCCCAGATCGGCCACCACCGGTTCACCGGAGATGTCTTTACCCAATACGATGGACAACGGCGACGGGTTGTCACGGAAGGCCGGGCAATCCAGCACTTCGCGCAGATACACCGTTTGCCGCTTGGCGTTCGGCAGCTCCAGACCGACATAAGGCTTACCGGGGATCACTTCCACCACGCGCACCGCCGAAGTCGACAGCGACCGCGCCAGATCGCGCGACAGGTTGGAAATGCGCGCCGCTTTAACGCCCGGCGCCAGATCCAGCTCGAAGCGGGTGATGACCGGCCCCGGCAGGATATCCACCACGTCGGCTTTTACGCGGTAATCGGCCAAACTGGCCTCCACCAGGCGCGCCTTCTGTTCCAGCGCGAAGGAATCGACCGGCTCCACCTCTTTCGGCGCTTCGGTCAGCAGATCCAGCGTCGGCAGCGGCGTGGTCGGCTTCTGCAGCGGCTGATCGTTGCGCATCAGGAACGGGTGAATCAAGCTGTCCATCGCCGGATGTTGCTCGGCCGGTGCTTGCTGAGACTGCGGCTGCACCGGTTGCTGTGGCTGCTGATATTGCTGCGGCGACGGCTGTTGATACTGCTGTTGCGGCTGCTGGTATTGTTGAGGCTGTGAGTGCGATTGCTGAGGTTGAACAGCCGGTGCCACAGGCTCAAACTGGCCGAATGGCACGTCATCCTCTTGCTCACTTTGCTGTTCAATGCGCTCTTCAAGCTGCGGGGACAGCGTGAACATCGGCTCGCTCGGGCCATCGTCCACCAGATCCGCCATCGGCGAGAAGCTGAAAGCATTGCGGGTATCGACCGGGCTGGCGGCAGGCGCCTGCGGGGCAGTCTCTTGCTGACCATAACGCGCCTGCTGCTGCTCGGCGAACGCCTGGCGCAGCGCAGCCTCTTGCCGCGCCTCTTCATCGTCTTGTTGGATTTCACCGTAACGTTGGTTCTGTTGTTCGGCGAACGCCTTGCTCAGCTCGGCTTCCTGCTGAGCATTTTCATCATCCTGCTCCGGCTCGTAGCTTTCGCCATAGCGCTGGCTTTGCTGCGTGGCGAACGCCTGGCGCAGCGCGGCTTCTTGCTGCGCCTCTTCTTCCTGCGGATTCACCGCCGTCGGCTGTTGAGGCTCCGCCTGGCGCTGTTCCTGCTCGGCCGCACGCTGCGAAGGCAGCTTGATGCCGTATGAGGCCAGCTCACGACGGGTCGGAATACGTACCGGATTCGGCCGCGGCAGCTCAGGGCCGATGCCCTGTTTAACCTGCGAATTGCTGTCGCTGGTCGCCGTGAAGGCCGGCATAAAGGTCGCCGCCGCGGTACCTGCAGCAGCAGCGGCTGCCGTATCCAGCTGTGGCTTGGCACCGGTAGCGCTGAAACCGTCCGAACCACCGATGTCGACGCTATCGCGCTGCGCGGCGGTAAAATCAAAGGGAGAACGCGCCGGCGGCTGCGGTGCAGCCGGCTCTTGCCAATTGCCCAGGCGCGGCTCATCGTCATCCTGATAAGGATCGACAGGGCGCGTCGCCTTAGGTACAGGCGTTTCTTCCGGGATCTCGAAGGAATACAGCGGCGGCGTGGCGTCTTGCGCCGGGGCGCTCACCGGGTGCTGATTGACCGAGGCCGGCGCGGCCGGCGCCACCGTTACCGACGGCGCCTGTGTGGCGATCGGTGCGGCAACGGGCTCGTGGATCTCTGCCTTTACCGCTGGTGCAGGCGAAGCCGCCGGCGTGATTGGCGCGGCGTCGGTTTCAACCTCACCATCGTCGGCACGCAGGCCGCTGAGCAACGGATCGGCGGCGTCTTCCGCCGCCTCTTTGGCGCTTTCGGTGACCGAAGGCGCGGAGAACAGCACGTCGTCATCGGCAACCGCGGCGCCGGCGGCGGTCGCGGCAACCGCGGCTGCGGCGCCCTTCCCTGCCTGCTCAGGCTCGTCGTCAACGTAACGCTCGTCATCCTCGAAATAGCGCTCTTCGCGGCGTGAGCGGTTGGTCATCACTGTCGCGACGCCCAGCACCGCCCCGCCTATCTTCTCGGCGATGACCAGCCAGGACCAGCCGGTAAACAGCGTCAACCCCGCCGCCCACACGCACAGCAGCGCCAGCGTGGCGCCGATGCCGTTGAACCACGGCAACATGGCGTTGCTCAGCAGGCTGCCGATCACGCCGCCGGAAGCGAAGTAATAGAGATCGTCAACGTTCAGCGCCGCCAGCCCGCAGGAGGTGAGCACTAACGCCAGGGTGCCGATCAGGCGCAGGGAGAGCGCGAAATAGTCGATGTAGTCTCTGTTGCCGCGCTGGCGATAGGCCGCCCAGCACAGGATCAGCATGATCGGTGGTATCGCGTAAGCGAGCACCCCGAAGGTGAAGAACAGCGTGTCGGCCAACCAGGCCCCGACACCGCCGCCCAAATTGTGAATCGGCTCATGCCACGCGGTCTGCGACCAGCTTGGGTCAGACGGGTTGAAACTGACCAGCGCAGCCATGAGGTAAACGGCAAAAATCGCTACCACGATAAGCACAGCCTCCAGCAAACGCCGGCCACTGCTGAGTCTTTTCAGGGTAACTTCTTTATCTTCTGTATATTCCTGGCTCAAGAAAGGCTCTCCAGGTTCCTGTTAGCTGACATAGCAACAGCGCCGAGAAGCTTCCCCGGCGCCGAAACTGTATGAATAAACAGGAGTGTAACCAATTTAATCAGGTTTTGCACCTGCACCTTACCGTGTTTTGATAACCAGACGGTTACTCTGTTTCACTTCTTCCATCACTACATAGGTACGGGTGTCGTTGACCCCCGGCAAACGCAGCAAGGTTTCGCCCAGCAATTTGCGGTAAGCCGACATGTCCGGTACGCGGGTTTTCAACAGGTAGTCGAAATCACCGGAAACCAGATGACACTCCTGAATCTCTTCAAGCTTCTGCACTGCCGAGTTGAATTGCTCAAACACATCCGGCGCGCCGCGGTTCAGCGTGATTTCCACGAAAACCAACAGGGACGCATCCAGATAATGCGGGTTAAGCAATGCGGTATAGCCATGAATGAAACCCTGGCGCTCGAGACGGCGCACGCGTTCTAAACATGGTGTCGGGGATAACCCCACGCGCTTCGAAAGCTCGACGTTCGAAATACGCCCATCCTTCTGCAGCTCATTCAGGATGTTGCGGTCGATACGGTCAAGATCTTTACCCGGGCGTTTCTTGTTGTCTGCCATTATTATTGTCTCTCTTATTTTCTTCCGTGCACTTGCCACACCCTAGCCAACGTCAATGTGTAAGGGTTCGTTCCAAGCGAAGACCCGATGCCTGTCATATGCTTCTTCACTACCATCATTCCACGCCGCACAGCCTGTCTGTCCAACCCCGCGCGACGCCGGTAACGACGTTTAGGTCGAGAAAAAATCAGCAAACGCTTGCGCGCCCTGCTCCGCAAACCCACCGCGCATTGCCGCCTCGCGGCGCAAATACGTACGATTTGCTGGTGTTACGGGGATAATTTCTTCTTCCTATGATGTTTTCGCAAATGCGCAGCGGATTGTCAAAGTAAAAGAAGCAAAATCAGAACAACGTACCGTCACGAAAAGTCTGCATCCCATTTTTGGTTATGAATCGCTGGTTGGTAAACCCCAGCCAGGAGCGGCTCAAGTCGCAGAATGCGCCGTTTTTGCGCGGTTGGTGATTCAGTGGCCGAATGCGGCTTTGATAAGGTAAATTTCTGCGTTTGGCGTGCGATTTGCCAACAGCGGGTGCATTAATAGGCGACAACTATCATACAAATCGTTAACAACGTCGCCCGGCGCTTTTTTTACTGCGCCATTTTCCCTACAATCGGTTCCATTGTCCGCCATTGTGGAATAAAGAGGTTATTCATGGGCACGGCTAAACATAGCAAATTACTGATTCTGGGCTCCGGCCCGGCCGGTTACACCGCCGCCGTTTACGCGGCGCGCGCCAACCTGAGCCCGGTGCTGATCACCGGTATGGAACAAGGCGGCCAGCTGACCACCACCACCGAAGTGGAAAACTGGCCGGGCGACGCCGAAGGCCTGACCGGCCCGGCGCTGATGGAGCGCATGCGCGAGCATGCGGAGAAGTTCCAGACTGAAATCGTCTTCGATCACATCAACAGCGTCGATCTGCAGCAGCGTCCGTTCCGCCTGTTCGGCGACAGCGGTGAATACAGCTGCGACGCGCTGATCATCGCGACCGGCGCCTCCGCCCGCTACCTTGGCCTGCCTTCCGAAGACGCGTTCAAGGGCAAAGGCGTTTCCGCCTGTGCGACCTGCGACGGTTTCTTCTACCGCAACCAGAAAGTCGCAGTGGTCGGCGGCGGCAACACCGCCGTTGAAGAAGCGCTGTACCTGTCCAACATCGCCGCCGAAGTTCACCTGATCCACCGCCGCGACAGCTTCCGCTCGGAGAAGATCCTGATCGACCGGCTGATGGAAAAAGTGAAAAGCGGCAACATCGTGCTGCACACCGACCATACGCTGGACGAAGTGCTGGGCGATGAAATGGGCGTGACCGGCGTGCGTATCCGCAGCACCAAAGCGGAAAACGAAACCCGTGAACTGGAGCTGGCCGGCGTGTTCATCGCTATCGGCCACAGCCCGAACACCGGCATCTTCGGCGGCCAGCTGGAGCTGGAAAACGGCTACATCAAGGTGCAGTCCGGCATTCACGGCAATGCGACCCAAACCACTATCCCCGGCGTCTTCGCCGCAGGCGACGTGATGGATCACATTTACCGCCAGGCGATCACCTCCGCCGGCACCGGCTGTATGGCGGCGCTGGACGCAGAGCGTTACCTGGACGGCATCGCCGGCGCAGAAGTCTGCTAAGGCTTTCTCACCACCAGCAAAAAGCGGCTCTCGGGCCGCTTTTTTTGTCTTCGCTCCTCAAGAGGATGCACGCCGATGCATAATCTTCTTCACTGGCGCCTGCTGGTTGCCGTCGCCGACAGCGGCACCATCACTCAGGCTGCGGCGCTCTGCGGTATGACGCAGTCTGCCGCCAGCCAGGCCATCGCTCAACTGGAGACAATGCTGAGCACCCGGCTTTTGGTTCGCCAACCGCACAATGTCGTCCTGACCCAAAGCGGCCTGCAGATCGTCGCCCATGCCCGCACGATGTTGGAAGCACTGCGGGCCATTCAGCAATGTGCGCAACAAGCCGGCAACGCGCACGCGGGCAAAATACGCCTGGCCAGTTTCCCGTCGGCATTCAGCAAACTGTTGCCGCCGCTGCTGCGCAAATTTCGCCGTCTGTACCCCGACATTGAGCTGATTACGCTCGAGGGCACCGACCACGAAGTGGAGAGCTGGTTAGCATCGGCGACGGCTGACATCGGCGTGGTGCTCAATCCGGCGCCGGAGCGGCTGTGCTTTCCTTTGGGGGAGGATGCCTGGCTGGCGGTCGTGCCCAGCGCGCACCCGCTGGCGCGAGCGCGGCGGCCGGTGGCGCTGGATGCCCTGTTCCGGCTGCCTTTTATCCTGGCGACCGGCGGCTGTGATGTGAATGCGCTACGCTTGGCGCAGCAGTCAGGTTTGGCGCTGGCCGATATCCGCGCCACCGTCAGCGATTGGCAAACGGCATTTACGCTGGTCAGGGAAGGCACGGGCGTCACGCTGATGCCCGCGTCCGTGATCCCGCCCGACGCGCTTGGGGTTTGCACTCTGCCGCTCGTTGCGCCGATTTATCGCCGTTTCGGCCTCGCGTACTCATCCGAGGCGGCGGCCCTGCCCCCCGTCCAAACCCTGCTGAGTTACCTGCGAGAACAGGAGCAAACTCTGGCCAGTCGCTGAGCTAATAGCGGCTTTCTGAAATTTCCATTTTCCCGCTGGCATCGGTGTCGGCATGCTGTGGCGAGCGTTCTCATTAACCCACAAGGAAATAGCATGAAGCTGTATTTTGCTCCCGATGCGTGCTCGCTTGCCCCACATATCGTCCTGCGCGAATTAGCGCTCCCCTTCACCCTGGTCAGGGTGAACAATCGCAGCAAGCGCTGCGCCGACGGTGAGGACTTCTATCGCATCACCCCCAAAGGTTACGTCGCCGCCCTGCAACTGGATGACGGTAACGTGATCACCGAAGGCCCCGCTATCGTTCAATACCTCGCCGACCTGCGCCCAGAGCGCCGGCTTGCGCCGCCACCGACGGCCTTTGAGCGGGTACGGCTGCAGGAATGGCTTAATTTCATCACCAGCGAGATCCATGCCGGTGCCGCCCCTTTATTCAATGACGCTCTGCCCGACGTCGCCAAGGCATTGCTGCGCGATAAGTTGAGGCGGCGATTGAGTTACCTCGCGCAAGCTTTGGCACCACAAACCTATCTGCTAGAAGCGCATTTCAGCGTCGCTGACGCTTATCTGTTTACCGTGTTGCGCTGGATGGCGCGCTTCGAGATTTCGCTGAGCGAGTGGCCGCCGCTCCAGCATTATATGGCGCGGATCGCAGAGCGAGCGTCGGTGCGCGCCGCTCTGGAAGCCGAGGCCGTGAGTGAGGAAGTCAAATAGTCGGTAACGCGTCTGTTATAGCCACATTTGGCCGCTTTATTATTTTCAGTCTGCCGGGTGACGAGGTAACATGGGACCTCGCTTGTTTGTCGCCGATTGCGCCAAACACTATTATTTAACAGTACGTTAACCCAGCCCGTAACAAACGGGCGCCGGCGACGCAGACGCATATCTGATGAAAAAAACCAGACAGCAACAGTTAACCCGTTGGCTTAAAACCCAGAGTTCGTTAGCGCAGCGTTGGCTGCGCCTTTCCATGCTGTTGGGGCTCTTCAGCGGCCTGCTGATCGTGGCGCAGGCCTGGCTGCTGGCCAGCCTGCTGCACGCCCTGATCATCGAGCATACCCCGCGCGAACAGCTGATCCCTTCGTTCATCTGGCTGGCCGCCGCGTTCGCGTTGCGGGCACTGTTGAGCTGGCTGCGGGAACGGATCGGCTTCCTGTGTGGCCAGGTGATCCGCCAGCGCATGCGCCAACAGGTACTGGATAAGCTGCAGCAGCTCGGCCCGGCCTGGATCCAAGGCAAACCGGCGGGCAGCTGGGCCAGCATCATCGTCGAGCAGATCGAGGATATGCAGGATTATTACTCGCGCTATCTGCCGCAGATGTATCTGGCGGTCTTCATCCCGCTGCTGATCCTGATCGCCGTCTTCCCGATCAATTGGGCCGCAGGCATCATTCTGCTGGCGACCGCGCCGCTAATCCCGCTGTTTATGGCGCTGGTCGGCATGGGAGCCGCCGATGCCAACCGCCGCAACTTCGTGGCGCTGGCGCGATTGAGCGGCAATTTCCTCGACCGCCTGCGCGGCCTGGACACCCTGCGACTGTTCGACCGCGCGCAGGCCGAAACCGCGCAGATCGCCAAATCCTCCGAAGACTTCCGCAGCCGCACCATGGAAGTGCTGCGCCTGGCCTTCCTCTCTTCCGGCGTGCTGGAGTTCTTCGCCTCGATCTCCATCGCCGTGGTGGCGGTGTACTTCGGCTTTTCCTACCTCGGCGAACTCAACTTCGGCAGCTACGGCCTCGGCGTGACGCTGTTTTCCGGTTTTCTGGTGTTGATTCTGGCGCCGGAGTTTTTCCAACCGCTGCGCGATCTCGGCACCTTCTACCATGCCAAAGCGCAGGCGATCGGCGCGGCGGAAGCGCTGGAAACCTTCCTCAGCGCCGAAGGCGAGCAGATGGGCAACGGCACGCGGCAACTGCCCGCCGATCAACCGCTGACGCTGCAGGCGAACGCGTTGGAAATCCTGTCGCCGAACGGCGTGCTGCTGGCCGGGCCGCTGAGCTTTACCCTACAACCGCAGCAGCGCGTGGCGCTGGTCGGGCTAAGCGGCGCCGGCAAAAGCTCGCTGCTGAATCTGCTGCTCGGCTTCCTGCCCTATCGCGGATCATTGAGCGTCAACGGCATTGAGCTGCGTGAACTGTCCGCCGAAACCTGGCGCCAGCAGCTGAGCTGGGTCGGCCAGAACCCGCACCTGCCGGCGCAAACCCTGCGCGCCAATATCCTACTGGGCTGCCCGCAGGCCGACGAAGTGCAGCTGCAGCAGGCGGTGGAACACGCCTACGTCAGCGAACTGCTCCCTTATCTGCCGCAGGGGCTCGACACCGAAGTGGGCGACAACGCCGCCCGCCTGTCGGTCGGTCAGGCGCAGCGCGTGGCGGTCGCCCGGGCGCTGATCGGCCCGCGCAGTCTGCTGCTGCTGGATGAACCGGCCGCCAGCCTCGATGCCCACAGTGAACAGCGGGTGATGCAGGCGTTGAACGCCGCTTCGCATCAGCAAACCACCCTGCTGGTAACGCACCAGCTGGAAGACACCGAAGACTACGATCAGATTTGGGTGATGGATAACGGGCGCATCGTGCAACAGGGCGATTACGCCACCCTCAGCGCCCAGCCGGGCCTGTTTGCCACTCTGATCGCCCATCGCCGCGGGGAGCTTTAATCATGCGCGTTTTGCTGCCGTTTTTGGCGTTGTATCGCCGCCATAGCCTGCTGATTAGCCTGGGCATCCTTTTGGCGATCGTCACTCTGCTGGCCAGCATCGGCCTGCTGGCGCTCTCCGGCTGGTTCCTGGCCGCCTCGTCGCTGGCCGGATTGGCGGGCCTGTTGACCTTCAACTACATGCTGCCGGCCGCCGGCGTGCGCGGCGCGGCAATCTTCCGCACTGCCGGGCGCTATGCCGAGCGAGTCGTCAGCCACGACGCCACCTTCCGCGTGCTGTCGCATCTGCGGGTGTTCACCTTCAGCAAGATCCTGCCGCTGACGCCGGGGGGCATCGCCCGCTTCCGCCAGGCCGAGCTGCTCAACCGCCTGGTGGCGGACGTGGACACGCTGGATCATCTTTATCTGCGGGTGATCTCGCCGTTGATCAGCGCGGCGGTGGTGATCCTGGTAGTCACCTACGGCCTGAGCTGGCTCGATCCTGCGCTCGCCCTGACGCTGGGCGGCATTCTGTTGCTGCTGTTGCTGCTGGTGCCGCCGGTGTTCTATCGCGCCGGTAAACCGATCGGCGGCCAACTCACCGCGCTGCGCGGCCAATACCGTACCGATCTGACCGCCTGGCTGCAGGGGCAGGCGGAGCTGGTGGTGTTCGGCGCCGTCAACGACTTCCGCCAGACGCTGAACGCCACCGAACAGCGGTGGCAACGCCGCCAGTGGCAGCAGGCCTCGCTGAGCGGCAAGGCGCAGGCGCTGATGATCCTCGCCAGCGGGCTGACGGTGACGCTGCTGCTGTGGCTGACCGCCGCCGGCATCGGCGGCGAAACCCAGCCCGGCGCGCTGATCGCGCTGTTCGTCTTCGCCGCGCTGGCGTCGTTCGAAGCGCTGATGCCGGTCGCCGGCGCCTTCCAGCACCTCGGCCAGGTCATTGCCTCCGCCACACGGGTCAAACAGATCATCGATCGTCAGCCGGAGGTCACCTTCCCGGCCGCTGGCCCGGCCGCCGCCGATCGGGCACAGCTTAGCCTGCAGCAGCTGAGCTTCACCTACCCCGATCAGCCGCAGCCGGTATTGCGCGACGTCACGCTCGAGATCGCGGCCGGCGAACACATCGCCTTGCTCGGCCGTACCGGCTGCGGCAAGTCCACCCTGCTGCAGCTGCTGACCCGCGCCTGGCGCCCCGACGGCGGCAACATTCTGCTCAACGGCGAACCGCTGGAGGATTATGATGAAACCACGCTGCGTCGGATGACCACGGTCGTCAGCCAGCGGGTGCATATCTTCAGCGACACCCTGCGGGAAAACCTGCGGCTGGCCGCGCCGGATGCCGACGACGCTCGCCTGAGCGACGTACTGCAGCAAGTGGGGCTGGGCAAATTGCTGGACAGCGACGGCGGGCTGAACGCCTGGCTGGGCGAAGGCGGCCGGCAGCTGTCCGGCGGCGAACAGCGCCGTCTGGGCATTGCCCGCGCGCTGCTGCACCCTGCCCCGCTGCTGCTGCTCGACGAACCGACCGAAGGGCTGGACGCCGAAACCGAGCAGCAGATCCTGGCGCTGCTGCGCCGGCATTGTCAGGGTAAGACGCTGATCCTGGTGACGCACCGTCTGTACGGCCTGGAGCATCTCGACCGCATTTGCGTGATGGACGATGGCCGGATTGTCGAACAGGGCGATCACGCCACCCTGATGCGCAGGCAGGGCCGCTATGCCCGCTTTCGCAACCGTATCAGCAACCTGGCGCCGTAATCGGCCCGTAGAGGACGCAGAGAGCCTGTATGCGCATCGTTAAGCTTTCCCCCCAATCGCTGGCGTTTCCCTCGCCTGAGGGCGCCCTGCGCGATCCCAACGGCCTGCTGGCGATCGGCGGCGACCTGACGGCGCCGCGGCTGCTGGCGGCCTACGAGCGCGGCATTTTCCCGTGGTATTCGCCGGGTGAAGCGATTCTGTGGTGGTCACCCGATCCGCGTGCGGTACTGTTCCCGGCCGAGTTTCATCTCAACCGCAGTCTGAAGCGCTTTTTACGCCACGATCCGTTTCGCATCACGCTCAATCACGATTTCGCCGCGGTGATCGCCGCCTGCGCCCATCGGCCGGATGAAGGCACCTGGATCGGCCCGGAGGTGCAGCGCGCCTATCAGCATCTGCACCGTCTCGGCTACGCGCACTCGGTGGAGGTATGGCAGGATGATCAACTGGTCGGCGGCATGTACGGCGTGGCGCAGGGCGCGTTGTTCTGCGGCGAATCGATGTTCAGCCGCGTCACCAACGCCTCAAAATGCGCATTGATGGCCTTTTGCCGCCATTTTGCCGCTTATGGCGGGGAATTGATTGACTGCCAGGTGCTGAACGCTCACACTGCCCGCCTTGGCGCGCGTGAAATTCCGCGCCGTCAATTTTTGCAGCAGCTCAGCACCCTTCAACGGCGGCCTTTGGCGCCGGCGTGCTGGGAGCAGCAAGTCATATCCCCACAGCCGGTTGAACCGCCCTCTCCAGTAAACTAATTGATGGAAACGGTGCAATGTTCACCGACACATCTTTACATAATGGGGGTTTTTCGGCATTATCTTGCCGGTTAAAAACTAAGGTAGTTAGACCTAGAGGATTCGATGGCCAAAGAAGACAATATTGAAATGCAGGGCACCGTTCTTGATACGCTGCCGAACACCATGTTCCGCGTTGAATTGGAAAACGGGCACGTGGTAACCGCACACATCTCCGGTAAAATGCGTAAAAACTATATCCGCATCCTGACGGGCGACAAAGTCACTGTAGAGCTGACCCCGTACGACCTGAGCAAAGGCCGCATTGTCTTCCGTAGCCGTTAATCGGCTCACCGCGCGCCACATGCTGGCGGCATCGAGGATGTAATCCCTCGGGAGCCCTTTCCGTTTACCCCCGCAGCGACGTTATACAACGGGTTGCAGGTGCGCAGGTAAACTGAGAGGGCTCACTCGTTTCTGTTGTACGGTGAATCTCACCCATAAAAAAAGCGATGCCAAAGCATCGCTTTTTCTTTGCCTGAAGCCGGCCTTCTTAGTGCACCGCGCCCTCGTCCGCCTTGCGCTTGGCGGCGCTGAGGAAGTGGTAGGTCAGCTGTTTCTTGTCCTTGTCCAGCTCGACCTTCACGGAACCGCCGTCCACCAGCGAGCCGAACAGCAGTTCGTTGGCCAACGGTTTCTTCAGGTTCTCCTGCATGACGCGCGCCATCGGGCGAGCACCCATCGCACGGTCGTAGCCCTTCACCGACAGCCAGTCGCGCGCTTCGTCGCTCACTTCCAGCGAGACGCCCTTCGCATCCAGCTGCGCCTGCAGTTCGACGATAAACTTGTCGACCACCTGCTGGATCACCTCGGTAGAAAGATGGTTGAACCAGATGATGTTGTCCAGACGGTTGCGGAATTCCGGCGTAAACACCTTCTTGATCTCTTCCATCGCGTCGGTGCTGTTGTCCTGCTGCACCAGGCCGATCGATTTGCGTTCGGTTTCCCGCACCCCGGCGTTGGTGGTCATCACCAGGATCACATTGCGGAAGTCCGCCTTGCGGCCGTTGTTGTCGGTCAGCGTGCCGTTGTCCATCACCTGCAGCAGCAGGTTGAACACGTCCGGGTGCGCCTTCTCGATCTCATCGAGCAGCACCACCGCATGCGGATGCTTGATCACCGCATCGGTCAGCAGCCCGCCCTGATCGTAACCGACATAGCCCGGAGGCGCGCCGATCAGACGGCTGACGGTATGCCGCTCCATATACTCGGACATGTCGAAACGCAGCAGCTCGATATCCATCGCCTTGGCCAACTGTACGGTGACCTCGGTTTTCCCGACCCCGGTCGGCCCGGCGAACAGGAAAGAACCGACCGGCTTGCGCTCATGGCCCAGACCGGCGCGGCTCATCTTGATCGCTTCCGTCAACGCTTCGATCGCCTGATCCTGGCCGAACACCAGCATCTTCAAACGATCGCCCAGGTTTCTCAGCACGTCGCGATCGCTGGCCGACACGGTTTTCTCCGGGATGCGCGCGATGCGCGCCACCACGGATTCGATATCAGCCACGTTGACGGTTTTCTTGCGCTTGCTGGCCGGCATCAGCCGGCTGCGGGCACCCGCCTCGTCGATCACGTCGATCGCCTTGTCCGGCAGATGACGATCGTTGATGTATTTCACCGACAGCTCCACCGCGGCGCGGATCGCCTTGGCGGTATAACGCACGTCGTGGTGCGCTTCATACTTGGCCTTCAGGCCGTTGATGATCTGAACGGTTTCTTCCGCCGTCGGTTCAGTGATGTCGATCTTCTGGAAACGGCGCGCCAGGGCGCGATCCTTTTCGAAGATGTTGCTGAACTCCTGGTAGGTGGTCGAGCCGATCACCCGGATTTTGCCGCTCGACAGCAGCGGTTTGATCAGGTTGGCGGCATCCACCTGCCCACCCGAAGCCGCACCGGCGCCGATGATGGTGTGAATTTCATCGATGAACAGGATGCTGTTCTGATCCTGCTCCAGCTGCTTGAGCAGCGCCTTGAAGCGCTTCTCGAAGTCGCCGCGGTATTTGGTGCCGGCCAGCAGTGAACCAATATCCAGCGAATACAGCGTGCAGTCCGCCATCACTTCCGGCACGTCGCCCTGCACGATACGCCAGGCCAGGCCTTCGGCGATGGCGGTCTTGCCGACGCCGGATTCGCCGACCAGCAGCGGGTTGTTTTTACGACGACGGCACAGCACCTGAATCGCGCGCTCCAGCTCACGATCGCGGCCGATCAACGGATCGATGCCGCCCACACGGGCCAACTGATTGAGGTTGGTGGTGAAGTTTTCCATACGGTCTTCCCCTCCGGACTGCTCTTCGTTCACCGGGTTTTCCGCATTCGGCGCTTGGCCCGGCTCGTCTTTACGCGTGCCATGTGAAATGAAGTTCACCACGTCGAGACGGCTGACGTCGTGTTTGCGCAGCAGATAGGCCGCCTGCGACTCCTGCTCGCTGAAGATGGCCACCAACACGTTGGCGCCGGACACTTCGCTGCGGCCGGAAGATTGCACATGGAAGACCGCACGCTGCAGCACGCGCTGGAAGCTGAGCGTCGGCTGAGTGTCGCGCTCTTCTTCGCCGGCGGGCAGCGTCGGTGTGGTTTGTTCGATGAAGGCTTCCAGCTCCTGGCGCAACGCGGCCAGATCCACCGTACATGCCTCAAGCGCTTCTCGCGCGGCAGGGTTGCTCAGCAACGCCAGCAACAGGTGCTCCACGGTCATAAACTCGTGTCTGTGCTCACGCGCCCTGGCGAAAGCCATGTTGAGACTGAGTTCCAGTTCTTGATTGAGCATAAGCACCTCCCCAATAGATTGCCTTATTCAGGCTTTTTCCAGCGTACAAAGCAACGGATGCTCGTTCTCCCTTGCGTACCGGTTCACATGGACGACTTTGGTTTCCGCCACCTCGGCGGTAAAAACACCACAGATCGCCTTGCCTTGATAGTGGACCGTGAGCATCAGTTGCGTTGCGCGTTCAATATCATAAGAAAAGAACTTTTGCAGAACGTCAATCACAAATTCCATCGGTGTGTAATCGTCGTTGTTAAGTATAACTTTATACATAGACGGCGGTTTTACCGCATCGATTTGTTTTTCTTCGGCCAAGTGTTCAAAGTTTAGCCAGTCGTTGTTATTGCCCATCGCTGCTCATCTTCTCTGCTCTGCCCTCTGATATGGGGGCAGGTTTCGGTTATTCAAAGTGGGGATAGTTACTATTTTATCATCTTCGGCCTCGTCCCGCCGCACTGTAACGTGCGCAAAAAAACGGGCCAATTGTGACTGAATCGTGGCAATAGCGTTACCTGCTTCAAACTTTGGTGAACTGCTCCCCGCCGACAAAAGCCGATCCCTTGACGCCCCGATCATTTGCTCTAGAGTGTAAATTCGTGGCTGGTGGTCTTTTAACCACCCCTTGTCCACCCTGCTACCCGCCCACGGCGGGTGCGAATTCAGTTATTCATCTCACTTAAAATAGCGTTGCGAGGGATGTAAAAGCATGGAGACGGGTACTGTTAAATGGTTTAACAACGCCAAAGGCTTTGGCTTCATCTGCCCAGCCGGCGGTGGCGAAGATATTTTCGCGCATTATTCCACCATCAAGATGGATGGTTACAGAACGTTGAAGGCGGGCCAGCAGGTCAGCTTCGACGTGCATCAAGGGCCAAAAGGGAACCATGCCAGTCTTATTGTGCCGGTGGAAAGCGAGGCGCTGTCCTAAACGCTTCCGGCAGCGTCGCGCTGCATTGACCGTGACTGCGATAAAAATGCCAGCCGCCGTGTGACTGGCATTTTTTATGCCTTTTGCTTACTCGCGCGCCAGCGCATCGATCGGATTCAGCCGCGCGGCATTGCGCGCCGGCAGGTAGCCGAACACCACGCCGATGCCGGTGGAACAGAGGAACGCGCTCAGCAACGCCGCCGGCGGGAAGCTGATCTGCCAGCCCGGCAATACCAGCTGCACCGCCAGGCCGATGGCGAACGACAACGTAATCCCCAGCGCGCCCCCCACCAGGCAGACCAATACCGCCTCGATCAGAAACTGCTGCAACACGTCGCCGGAACGGGCACCCACCGCCATGCGGATGCCAATCTCACGCGTACGTTCGGTCACCGACACCAGCATGATGTTCATCACGCCGATGCCGCCGACCACCAGCGAAATCACCGCCACCAGCGTCAGGAACAGCTGCAGCGTGCGGGTGGTTTTCTCGGCGGTTTGCACCAGGCTGTCCATGTTATAGGTGAAGAAGTCCTTCTTGCCGTGACGCAGCGTCAACAGGCGCGACAGCTGCTGTTCCGCTTCCTTGCTGTCGTAGCCGTCGCGGATGCGCACGGTAATCGAGTCAAAATAATTGTTGCCCATCAGCCGGTTGGCCATGGTGCTGTAAGGCACCCACACGTTCAGCGTCTTGCTGCTGCCGAACATCGACTGCTTCTCCTTGGCCACGCCGACCACCGTCGCCGGCATGTTGCCTACCAGGATCACCTCGCCCACCACGTTCTTCTGGTGCGGGAACAGCCGCCGCTGGGTATTGGCGTCGATCACCACCGTCTGCGCCTGCGACTGCACCTGCAGCGGATCGATGCCGACGCCCTGGGTAAAGCTCATGCCGTACACGCGGAAGAACTGCTCGCTGACGCCGTTGACGTTGGCCGCCGCGTCGACGTTGCCCAAGCGCAGCCGCATGCTGCTGCTGATGCTCGGCGACAGCGCGCTGATGTAAGGCTGTTCGCGCAGCGCATCGAGATCGCCGTATTTCAACGATTGTCGGTAGGTCGGATCGTCATCGCCGAAGTCCTTGCCGGGATAGATATCGACGGTGTTGGTGCCGATGGATTTAATGTCCGCCAGCACCATCTGCTTGGCGGCGTCGCCGATCACCAGGATCGACACCACCGAGGCGATGCCGATAATGATGCCGAGCATGGTCAGCGCGGTGCGCATCTTGTTGGCCGCCATCGCACGCCAGGCCATCACCAGCGCCTCGCGGAAACGGCCGCCCACCTGCCGCCAGGAAGGTGCCGCAGTGGCCAGCGCCAGCGGCTTGGCCTGCGCGTTCTCCTGCGGTGCCGGGCGCGAATCGGCGATGATCTCGCCGTCGCGGATCTCGATGATCCGCTCCGCCTGGCGCGCTACCGCCGGATCGTGGGTCACCAGGATCACCGTGTGGCCCTGGGCGCACAGCTGTTTGAGGATCGCCATCACCTCTTCGCCGGAGTGGCTGTCGAGCGCACCGGTCGGTTCATCCGCCAGGATCACCTGCCCGCCGTTCATCAGCGCACGGGCGATGCTGACGCGCTGCTGCTGGCCGCCGGAAAGCTGGCTTGGCCGGTAATTGACGCGCTCCCCCAGCCCCAGACGCCGCAACAACGCCACCGCCCGTTCGCGCCGCGCCGCTTTGCCCAGCCCCGCGTACACCGCCGGCACTTCGACGTTGTGCGCCGCACTCAGGTGCGGCAGCAGATGATAGCGCTGAAAGATAAAGCCGAAATGCTCGCGCCGCAGCTGCGCCAGCGCATCGTCGCTCAGCGTCGCCACATCCTGCCCGGCCACCCGATATACCCCGGCGCTCGGCTTGTCCAGACAGCCGAGAATGTTCATCAGCGTCGATTTTCCGGAGCCGGAGGCCCCCATGATCGCCACCATTTCACCGGCGTCGATGCTCAGGCTGATCCCCTTCAGCACCTCCACCGTCTGCTCGCCCGAACGGTAGCTGCGGCGAATGCCGCTCAGCTGCAACAGCGCCGCCATCAGCCGGCCTCCACGCCGCCGCGGCTGACGATCACCTCATCGCCCGCCTCGAGGCCGCTGAGGATCTGTACGTCGATATTGTTACGCAGGCCGATAGCCACCTCGCGCTTCTCTTCCTTGCCCTGCTTCAGCACCGAGACGTGGTAGCGGTTGTCGGCGATCTGATCGCCCAGCGCCGCCAGCGGGATCACCAGCGCCTGCTCGACGCCGGCCAGCTGGATATGCACCTGCGCCGTCATTTGCAAGCGCAACAACCTTTCCGGGTTGGGCACTTCGAAACGCGCATAATAGAAGATGGCGTTGTTGACCTTTTCCGGCGTCGGCTGAATGTCTTTCAGCACGCCGTCGAAGCGCCGGGTCGGATCGCCCAGCACCGTGAACCAGGCCTTCTGACCCGGCTTGAGGTTAATGACGTCGGCCTCCGACACCTGCGCCTTCACCAGCATGGTGCCGAGATCCGCCAGCGTCAGAATGTTCGGCGCCTGTTGCGCCGCGATCACCGTCTGGCCCTGCAGCGTGGTGATCTGCACCACGTCGCCATCCATCGGCGCCTCGATGCGGGTATAGGCCAGGTTGATCTTGGCGGTATCCAGGCTGGCCTGGTTCCGCGCGATCTGCGCCTTGATGGTGCCCACCTGCGCTTTCTTCACCGCCAGCTGCGTCGCAGCCTGATCCAGATCCTGGCGCGACACCGCCTGCAGCTTGGCCAGCGCCTGGTTGCGCTGCAGCGTGACCGCCGCCAGCTGCTGCTCGGCCTGCGCCTGCAGCAGCTGTGCATGCAGTTCACGCAGCGTCGCCTCGCCTTCGCGGATGCTGTTCTGCGCCTGTTGCGGATCGATAACCCCCAGCAACTGGCCTTTCTTCACCTTGTCGCCGATCTCGACATACAGCTTTTCCAGCTGCCCGCTGACCTGCGCGCCGACGTCAACCTTGCGCACCGCGTCCAGCTGGCCGGTCGCCAATACGTTCTGCTGCAGATCGCGCTGGGTGACCTTTACCGTTTTGAAATCGGTTGGCGCCGGATGGCGAAAGTGCCAAACGGCCGCCGCGGCAATCGCCGCAATGACCGCCAGAACGAGTATCCAGCGGCGTTTATGTCCTTTAAACCCTGTCAAAATTGACCTGCCTGTGCTTGTGAATATCAACCGCCCATTGCGGCGGCGGAGCTAAATTAGCACGCACCGTAGGGAATAACTAAACCTTAGCTCAACACAATGTGGAGACACGCCTGGTTACAGTTCAGCATTGAACTCCCGTTTAGTGAAGCCTTGATGAAATAGCGCCATTCAATACAGTCAAGGATTTCATCATGTCACAGCTCAGCTACCCACTCGCCTCCGCCCGGCCGCTTAACGGCTGGCAACTGATGACGGCGCTGATCAATGGCGAAAAGGCGCCAAGCAACGCCTGGAAAAAAACCTCGTTTCGCCTGAAGTTTCTCGGCCGTTCGCTGCTCAACTGGCGCACCACCAGCGGCCTGCTCAGCACCCTGGCCAGCAACCCGCTGCTGGAGGAGATCCTGAGCGCGCAGCCGAACCTGCCGTGCAAACTGCATCGCCCCTACCTGGCAGCCAACATGAACAAGATCGAATGCCTGTTCGCCCTGCGCGATCATTACGATCTCATCGTGCAGCGCATGCCGCTGAAGATGCGCCTCGGCCACCTCGGCCCGCAGCCTTTCCTGCTAGCCAGCGCGATGGGCAAAAACGAAGCGCCGATCGCGCTGGAACTGGCGGCGATCGACAAACTGAATAAGGAAGGGGAAGCCACGCTGCTGCTGCGCAACGCCAACGGCGTGATGCTGGCGGAGATCACCTTTGCGCTGATGCATTATCAGCAGCAGCCGACGCTGTTTATCGGCGGCCTGCAGGGCGCAAACCATGAGGTGCCGCACGCCGAGATCCAGCACACCACCAAAGAGTGTCACGGCCTGTTCCCCAAACGGCTGGTGCTGGAAGGCATCTGTACGCTGGCGCGGCACCTCGGCATCCGCCAGATCGTAGCGGTCGGCAACGCCACCCATATCTATCAAAACTGGCGTTACCAGAGTAAGAAGAAAGACCAACTGCACGCCGATTACGATCAGTTCTGGCTGTCGATGGGCGCCAAACCGCTCGACAGCGGCTATTTCCTGCTGCCCGAGCGCATCGCTCGCAAGCCGATCGAAGAGATTGCCAGCAAGAAGCGCGCCGAGTATCGCCGCCGCTATCAGTTGCTGGACGAACTGGAACAGGGATTGGCGGCGCATTTCTGCGCCCGATAACGCCCGGCGGGCCGTCAGTCCGCCCGGCCGCGCGCCAGCCAGATCACCCGTGAGAACATTTTCTTCAGCAGCGGCGGCACCGAGTCCGTGCCCCATTCGCCGGCCTGCATCGCGACCTCGATCGCCAGATCCGGCTTGGACGAGTGGTGGACCGCTTTCAGGATCACCTTGCGCACCGGCATCTGCGCGTTGAGCGGCACCGACGCCATCCGGTGATAGACCGGGCCAAACCCTTCGCGGAACATGAAGTGCTCCATGTCCGGCGCCGGCAGCGCGGTCAGCCGATCGCGCTCGTTGTCTTCATGATTGTCCAGCAGGCTGCGCACGGTATTGGCGTACTTTTTGCCCGCCTCGTCGCCGTCCACCAGCGCATGCCACTCGATGCCCATGCGGCGGGCGAAGCGCAGCAGCGGCTTCAGGCCGCACTGGGCGAATTCGATGACCCGCACCCCTTCCGCCTCGAAATGGTAGCCGCACTGGCGCGCCAGCTCGTTCAGCAGCCACACTTCGGTCTCGCCTTCCACCAGCAGCCAGCAGCGGGCGAACAGCGACGACGGCCGGTTAAAACGGATGTGAAACGCAATGCGCCGCCCATCTTCGGCGCTCAGCCCGCGCGGCCCGAGACGGTAGGTCGCGACCCGCCCCGACTCGCGCACCAGCCGGCAGACGTGCTCCACCGGCACCAGCGACACCAGTTCGCTGGAGTTAGTGGTGGTGATGCGCTGCAGCGGCAGCTGATTGAGCAGCCCCCAGGCCACCGACAGCATGATCGGGTGCAGGCGAGTTTCCGGGTCCTCCACCAGCAGCAGCGGCCGGGCATGAGGATCCAGCTTGACGTCGCCCTTGGCCTGCAGCAGGGTGGAAAACATCCCCAGCAGGATCAGGCGCATGCTGCGGCTGTTCGGTTCAGCCACCATGCGGTTGATGCCGTCCAGCGCGCGCCAGGCATCCTGCTCCGGTTCCCCGCCGCGGCGGCGCGGCCGCGCCACCTGCGAACTCTGCTCGGCAAAATAGTGCTCCAGCAGCTGCTGCATGGCCGCCAGGCCCTGACGCAGCTCGCCGTTGGTCAGCTTCTGCGGATTGCGCACCAGCTCGCGCGTCAGCTGATCCAACTGCTGCGCCAGCGCCTGGGTATCGGGTTTACGTTCATCGCCGAGGCTGCTGGGGCGCAGGCGACGAATAAAGCGCGCGTCGCGCAGGCGCAATACCGGATGAATGCGGATAATGGCGTGGGCCAGCTGTTCGATATGGTGCAGTTGAAAGGCGTTGCCGTCAGCATCGAGAAAACCGCGCCAGGTGCACACCGTGCCGTCGTCGGCCAACTCGCCTTCACAGCGGTAATGAATGCGGCTCAGGCCATCCTCGCCCTTGACCCACAGTGGCGTCAGATGGCGATAGCGCGGCAGGTGCGCATGGCCGATATCTTTTTCGCAGAAGGTGAACACCACCTGCAGGTGGCGCTCTTTGGCCGACTCTTCACCGGGGGGGAAATGAAAGTCGTGCGCTTCAAACCGATACAGCTTCTGCTCCGGCGCCAACAGCAGCGTCAGCGCATCCAGCAGGCTGGATTTACCCCAGGCGTTTTCGCCGAGCAACAGCGTGTTGTCGTCCAGCATCAGGGACAGCCGGTTAATGCCGCGAAAACCTACAATTTCGATACGCTCCAAGAACATCCGCCGCCTCCCGTGCGCGCCGTCGCCTCTTCAATGAGGAGACCTTCACAGAGCATGGTCAAAAAACCCCTTGCAGGTCAAGCGGCCAACGTCAAATCTGCCGCTTTACTCCGGCCGGGCTTTTGGTTAGCGTGTGCTCCTCGCCGCCGTTCGGCACGCTTCAAAACTCAAGGACACAAGCTGCACCATGTACTCAGGACTGTTGATTATTCTGTTACCGCTGATTGTCGGTTACCTCATTCCCTTACGCCATCGCCCGCTGCTGGTGCTGATCAACCGGCTGCTGAGCTGGATGGTGTACGTGATCCTGTTTTTCATGGGTATCAGCCTGGCGTTCATGGAAGATCTCAGCAGCAACCTGGTGTTGATCTTCCAGTACAGCGCGGTGTTCTTCTTCTGCATTCTCTGCGCCAATCTGCTGTTGCTGGCGCTGCTGGAGCGGCGCATGCCGTGGCGCAGCAGCCATAAACAGGAAAAGCTGCCTTCGCGCGTGCACATGGCGCTGGAGTCGCTCAAGCTGTGCGGCGTGGTGCTCGGCGGCTTCCTGCTCGGCCTGACGCAGTGGCAATGGCTGCAGTTCGCCCATAAAGGCAGCGAATATGCGCTGATCTTCCTGCTGTTGCTGGTCGGTATTCAGCTGCGCAACAGCGGCATGACGCTGCGCCAGATTGTGCTCAACCGCCGCGGCACGCTGGTGGCGTTGGTGGTGACCGTCGCGTCGCTGGCCGGCGGCGCGCTGGCGGCGCAATTGCTGGGGCTGCCGGTCAAGGCCGGGCTGGCGATGGCCTCCGGCTTCGGCTGGTATTCGCTGTCGGGCATTCTGATCACCGACGCCTACGGCCCGGTAATGGGCAGCGCCGCGTTCTTCAACGATCTGGCGCGCGAGCTGGTGGCGATTATGCTGATCCCGACGCTGGTGCGCCGCAGCCGCTCCACCGCCCTCGGCCTGTGCGGCGCCACCTCGATGGATTTCACCCTGCCGGTGCTGCAGCGCAGCGGCGGGCTGGACATGGTGCCCCCCGCCATCGTGCATGGCTTCCTGCTGAGCCTGCTGGCACCGGTGCTGATCGCCCTGTTCTCCTGAGCCTTTCCCCCTGGGGGCCAGTCGGCCCCCAAAGCGTAATAATTCCCATCCGCATGGCAAAATTGCGCTAAATCAAACTTGCCCGCAGTAGTCGCACAAAAGCCTTTTGCAACCCCGATCGCCGATCTATGCTTTTAAACAAGCATTACAAATGCAACTTTAAAAATAAAAGGAAGCGACTATGTTCTGTGTGCAATGTGAACAAACCATCCGTACCCCGGCAGGCAACGGCTGCTCGTATGCTCAGGGCATGTGCGGCAAGACGGCGGAAACCTCCGATCTGCAGGATCTGCTGGTGGCGGCGCTGCAGGGCCTCTCCGCCTGGGCGCTGCAGGCGCGTTCGCTGGGCATCGTCGACCACGAGATCGACAGCTTCGCCCCGCGCGCCTTCTTCTCCACCTTGACCAACGTCAACTTCGACTCCCAGCGCATCATCGGTTACGCGCGCGAAACCCTGCTGCTGCGCGATTCGTTGGCTGCCCGTTGCCGGCTGCTGGACGCCGGCGTGCGCGTCGATCACCCGATGGCGGCGCTGCAGCTGGCCGGTGACGATATGCCTGCGCTGCTGCAACAGGCGGCGCAGTTTGCCCTCAACAGCGACAAGGCCGAGGTAGGCGACGACGTACACGGTTTGCGCATGCTGTGCCTATACGGCCTGAAAGGCGCGGCGGCCTATATGGAACACGCGCACGTGCTCGGCCAGTTCGACGAGCAGCTCTATGCCGACTACCACGCCTTCATGGCCTGGCTCGGCACCCGGCCGCGCGACGTCGACATCCTGCTGAACAACGCCATGGGCATCGGCAAGATGAACTTCAACGTGATGGCGATCCTCGATCGCGGCGAAACCCAGGCCTACGGCGATCCGCAGCCCAGCGCGGTCAACGTGCGCCCGGTGGCCGGGAAAGCCATTCTGATCTCCGGCCACGATCTGAAAGATCTGCGCATGCTGCTCGAACAAACCGAAGGGCAAAACGTCAACGTCTACACCCACGGCGAAATGCTGCCGGCGCACGGCTATCCGGAACTGAAAAAATTCAAGCATCTGGTGGGCAACTACGGCAGCGGCTGGCAGAACCAGCAGACGGAATTCGCCAAATTCCCCGGCCCGATCGTGATGACCTCCAACTGCATCATCGATCCTAACGTCGGCCACTACGGCGATCGCATCTGGACCCGTAGCATCGTCGGCTGGCCGGGTGTCAACCATCTGGAAGGCGACGACTTCGGCGCCGTGATCCGCCAGGCGCAGGGCATGAACGGCTTCCCTTATACCGAGATCGAGCATCTGATCACCGTCGGCTTCGGCCGCCAGACGCTGCTGAACGCCGCCGACACGGTGATCGATCTGGTGTCGCAGAAAAAACTGCGCCACGTCTTCCTGGTCGGCGGCTGCGACGGCAGCCGCGACGAGCGCAGCTACTTCACCGACTTCGCCCGCAGCGTGCCGCAAGACTGCCTGATCATGACGCTGGCCTGCGGCAAGTACCGTTTCAACAAGCTGGACTTCGGCACCCTGGAAGGGCTGCCGCGCCTGCTGGACGTCGGCCAGTGCAACGACGCCTACTCCGCCATCATGCTGGCGGTCAAGCTGGCCGACACGCTCGGCTGCAGCGTCAACGAGCTGCCGCTCAGCCTGGTGCTGTCGTGGTTTGAACAGAAGGCGATCGTCATTCTACTGACGCTGCTGTCGCTGGGGGTGAAAAACATCGTCACCGGCCCGACCGCGCCGGGCTTCCTGACCGACAACCTGATGGCGATCCTCAACGAGAAATTCGGCCTGCGTCCGATCACCACCGTCGAGCAGGATATCAACGCGCTGCTCGCCTGATGCCGTTACGTTATGGGGCCGCCTGCGCCGGCCCCTTTGCTTTTTGAGGTGCCCCGATGACTCAACCCACTCCGCTTTGCCCGAACCGCATGCAGGTGCATTCCATCCGACGTGAAACCGCCGACGTCTGGACGCTGAACCTGATCTGCGACGTTTTCTACCCTTATCAGGCGGGCCAGTTTGCGCTGGTCAGCATCCGCAACAGCGACGAGACGCTTCGCGCCTATACGCTCTCCTCCTCGCCCGGCCAGAGCCGCTTTCTCAGCATCAGCGTGCGCTGCCTGCCAGACGGCGTCGGATCGCGCTGGCTGACGCAAGAGGTCAAGCCCGGCAACACGCTGTGGTTGTCCGACGCGCAGGGCGAGTTCAGCTGCGAGCGCCACCCGGCCGATCGTTATCTGATGCTGGCCGCCGGCTGCGGCGTGACGCCGATCGTCTCGATGTGCCGCTGGCTGACCGCCAACCGTCCGACCTGCGATATCGCCGTGATCTTTAATGTACGCACCCCCGCCGACACGATTTTCGCCGATCAATGGCGCACGCTGTGCACCGCCCATCCGCAGCTGCGCCTGACGCTGATGGCCGAGCAGGATCTGCAACCCGGCTACCTCAGCGGCCGCATCGATGAACAGACGCTGCAGCAGGCGGCGCCGGATATCGTCGAACGCACGGTGATGACCTGCGGCCCTGCGCCCTACATGGACCATGTGGAGCAGCTGTGCCGCCGGCTCGGCGTGCCGGCCGAGCGTTTCCATAAAGAGCAGTTCCACACGCCGGCGGCGCAGGCCGAGGCCACTGAAGGGCTGACGCTGCGCGCCGCCCGCCCGCTGCGCGAATTCCGCGTGCCGGTCGGCAGCACGCTGCTGGCGGCGATGGAGGCCAATGCCCTGCCGGTCAACGCCGCCTGCCGCGCCGGGGTGTGCGGTTCATGCAAAACCCGTATCCTCGAGGGCGACTACACCACCACCAGCACCATGACGCTGAGCGCGGAAGAGGTGGCGCAAGGCTACGTGCTGGCCTGCAGTTGCCAGCTGCAGGGCGACGTCACGCTGGCGTGATCCCCTGGCCCCATCGCCGCGATGGGGCATTTATCGGCAAGTTCCCTCATCCCCGCCCGGTTACACTTTCCTCCGTCCTACGCTCTTTACCCTTCCTGACCGCATCTCGTCCACAGCCGGTAAGCTATGCTTGCAGTTGTTCTGCTGCCACTCACCGGATCGAGTACACATCGTTTTTCAAACCATGTTTGGGGGAACCATGAAGCAAACCGTAGCCACACTGATCGCCAAAACGCTGGATCAAGCCGGCGTAAAACGCATTTGGGGCGTGACCGGCGATTCGCTCAACGGCCTGAGCGACAGCCTGCACCGCATGGGCACCATCGAATGGCTGGGCACCCGCCATGAAGAGGTGGCCGCCTTCGCCGCCGGCGCCGAAGCCCAGCTCACCGGCCAGTTGGCGGTGTGCGCCGGTTCCTGCGGCCCCGGCAACCTGCACCTGATCAATGGCCTGTTCGACTGCCACCGCAACCATGTGCCGGTGCTGGCGATCGCCGCGCACATCCCTTCCAGCGAAATCGGCAGCGGCTACTTCCAGGAAACGCATCCGCAGGAGCTGTTTCGCGAATGCAGCCACTATTGCGAGCTGGTTTCCAACCCGGAACAGCTGCCGCGCGTGCTGGAGATCGCCATGCGCAAGGCGATCCTCAATCGCGGCGTCTCGGTGGTGGTCTTGCCAGGCGACGTGGCGCTGCGCATGGCGCCGGAAGACGCGACCCTGACGTGGCATACCCCAGCGTTGCCGCTGGTGCAGCCGCCGATGAGCGAGCTGAACAAGCTGGCGGAAACGCTGAATCAGGCGAAAAACATCACCCTGATGTGCGGCAGCGGCTGCGCCGGCGCGCACGATGAGGTGGTCAAGCTGGCCGAGCTGCTGCAGGCGCCGGTGGTGCACGCGCTGCGCGGCAAGGAGCATATCGAATGGGATAACCCTTACAGCGTCGGCATGACCGGGCTGATCGGCTTCTCCTCCGGCTACCATGCGATGATGAACGCCGACACGCTGGTGCTGCTCGGCACCCAGTTCCCCTACCGCGCGTTCTACCCCACCAACGCCAACATCATTCAGATCGACATCAACCCCGGCAGCATCGGCGCGCACTGCCCGGTCAACATGGCGCTGGTGGGCGATATCCACACCACCCTCGCCGCCTTGCTGCCGCAGCTGGAGCCAAAGCGCGATCGGGCGTTCCTCGACAAGGCGCTGGAGCATTACCGCAACGCGCGCAAGGATCTCGACGGGCTGGCGACCGCCAACGACGACCAGCCGATCCACCCGCAGTATCTGGCGCAACAGCTCAGCCAGTACGCCAGCGACGACGCCATCTTCACCTGCGACGTCGGCACACCGACGGTGTGGGCCGCCCGCTACGTGAAAATGAACGGCAAGCGTCGCCTGCTCGGTTCGTTCAACCACGGTTCGATGGCCAACGCCATGCCGCAGGCGATCGGCGCCCAGGCCACCGCGCCGGATAAACAGGTGATCGCCATGTGCGGCGACGGCGGCTTCACCATGCTGATGGGGGATTTTCTGTCGCTGGCACAGCTCAAGCTGCCGGTGAAAATCGTGGTGTTCAACAACAGCGTGCTGGGGTTCGTGGCGATGGAGATGAAGGCCGGCGGCTACCTGACCGACGGCACCGATCTGCATAACCCGGACTTCGCGGCGATCGCCAACGCCGCCGGCATCAAGGGCATCCGCGTAGAAAAAGCCTCGGATCTGGATGGCGCGCTGCAGGAAATGTTGGCGCACCCCGGCCCGGCGCTGCTGGACGTGGTCACCGCCAAGCAAGAGCTGGCGATGCCGCCACAGATCAAGTTCGAACAGGCCAAAGGCTTCAGTCTGTATATGCTGCGCGCCATCATCAACGGCCGCGGTGACGAAGTGGTCGAACTGGCGAAAACCAACTGGCTGCGCTAAGCAAGCTGCCCCCGGTGAAATAAGGGTATATGATGCCATGTACCCTTTTCCTCTCCCTTATATTCCAGGAACCCTATGCTTATCGATCTACGCAGCGACACCGTCACCCGCCCCAGCGCCGCCATGCGCCAGGCGATGGCTCAGGCAGAGGTCGGCGACGACGTCTACGGCGATGACCCGACAGTCAACGCGCTGGAGGCCGAGGCGGTGCGCCTGTCGGGCAAAGAAGCGGCGCTGTTTTTGCCCAGCGGCACCCAGGCCAACCTGGTGGCGCTGCTGAGCCACTGCCAGCGCGGCGACGAGTATCTGGTCGGCCAACAGGCGCACAACTATAAATACGAGGCCGGCGGCGCGGCGGTGCTGGGCAGCATCCAGCCGCAGCCGATCGAGGCCGACGCGGACGGCACACTGCCGCTGGACAAGCTCGCCGCCGCCATCAAACCCGACGATATCCACTTCGCCCGCACCCGGCTGCTGAGCCTGGAAAACACCATCAGCGGCCGAGTTCTGCCGCAGGCCTACCTGCAGCAGGCGTGGCAGTTTACCCGCGAGCGGCAGCTGGCGCTGCATATCGACGGCGCGCGCATCTTCAACGCCGCCGTGGCGTTGAACCTGCCGCTGAAAGAGATCGTGCAATACTGCGACACCTTCACCATTTGCCTGTCGAAAGGACTGGGCGCGCCGGTCGGATCGCTGCTGTGCGGCAGCGAGGCCTTCATTCAGCGCGCGCTGCGTTGGCGCAAGATGACCGGCGGCGGGCTGCGTCAGGCCGGCATCCTGGCGGCGGCCGGCCTCTACGCGTTGGAGCATAACGTCGCGCGGCTGCGCGAAGACCATGACAACGCAGTCTGGCTGGAGCAACAGCTGCGGCAGATCGGCGTAGAGATCGCAGAACCCGGCGCACAGACCAACGTGCTGTACCTGCGCCAATCACCGGCGCTGGCGGCCAAATTCGGCCCTTGGATGCGCGAACGCGGCGTGCTGATCAGCAGCGGTCCGCTGACGCGCATTCTGACCCACCTCGACGTCAGCCGTCAGGATCTGCAGCGGGTGGTCGAGCTGTGGCGGGAGTTCCTCCAGCAGCACGCCTGATCCCTCCTCCCCGGCGCGCCGGGGAGCCCGTCACCGCCCGCCGATGGCCTCGACAAAACGGCGGGTGATCTGCTGCGGGCGCGTAATGGCGCCGCCCACCACGACCGCATGCGCCCCCAACGTCAGGCAGCGTGCGGCCATCGCCGGCGTTTCGACATTGCCCTCGGCGATGACCGGCACCGGCACCGCCGCCAGCACCGCACGCAGAAAGCCGAAATCGTCTTCCGCCAGTCGGGCGCCCCGGCTTTCGGCGGTATAGCCGTGCAGCGTGGTGCCCACGCAGTCGAACCCCAATCTGGCAGCCTCTTGCGCTTCTTCCACGGTGGCAATGTCCGCCATCAGCAGCAGCCGGGGATACCTGGCGCGGATCGCGGCAACCAGCGCCGCCAGCTGCAGCTCCCCTGGCCGAGGGTGGACGGTCGCGTCCAGCGCAATCATCTGCGGCGCCGCGGCCATCAGCTCATCGATTTCACGCAGGGTCGGCGTGATATAGACATCGCTTCCGGCATAATCGCGCTTGATAATGCCGATCACCGGCAACGCCACCGTGCGCATGATGGCTTTAACGTCTTCGACGCCGTTGGCGCGGATCGCCGCCGCACCGCCTTGCTCGGCCGCCAGCGCCATGCGCGCCATGATAAAATCGCTGTGCAGCGGCTCGTCGTCCAGCGCCTGGCAAGACACCACCAGCCGTCCCTGAATCTGCTGCAAAATGGAAAGCGTCATAAATCCAACAACTCCTCGACTTCGTTTTTAATAATGGTCACGTGCGGGCCATAGATCACCTGAACGCCGTTGCCGCGAACGATCACCGCCCGCGCGCCGCTGGCCTTCAGCCCGCTTTCGTCCAGCAACCTGCTCTGTTTTACCGTCACGCGCAGCCGCGTGGCGCAACAATCCAGTTCGACGATATTCTCTTTGCCGCCCAGCGCCGCCAGCACCTGCTGCGAGCGTTCGGTGCCGGTCATCACCGCTTCCGACATGGTTTCCACCTCGCGCCCTGGCGTTTTGAAATTGAAGCGCAAGATCAGGAAACGGAACGTGAAGTAGTACAGGAAGAACCAGGGCACCCCGACCAGCGGCACGTACATCCAGTGGGTTTTCGCTTCGCCCTGCAGCACGCCGAACAGCATGAAATCGATAAAACCGCCGGAGAACGTCTGGCCGATGGTGATATGCAGGATGTGCGCGATCGTGAACGCCAGGCCGTCGAACAGCGCGTGCACCACGTACAGCGCCGGCGCGATGAACAGGAACGAGAATTCGATAGGCTCGGTGATGCCGGTCAGGAAAGAGGTCAGCGCCGCCGACAGCAGCAGCCCGCCGACGCGCTTGCGATTCTCCGGGCGCGCGCTTTGGTACATCGCCAGGCAGGCGCCGATCAGGCCGAACATCATGGTGATAAAGCGGCCGGACATGAAACGCGCCGTGCCGATGTAGAACTGCTGCGTATTCGGGTCGGCCAACTGAGCGAAGAAAATACGCTGTGTGCCTTCCACCAGCTGTCCGTTGATCACTTCGCTGCCGCCGAGTGCGGTAGTCCAGAACGGCAGGTAGAAGATGTGATGCAGGCCGAACGGTCCGAGCATGCGCAGCACGAAGCCGTAGATAAAGGTACCGAGATAGCCGCTGGCATCCACCAGGCCGCCCATGCCGAAAATCAACCGTTGGCAATGCGGCCACAGCACGGTCATCAGGGCGCCGACCGCCATCGCCGCCAGCGAGCTGACGATCGGTACAAAGCGCGAGCCGCCGAAAAAACCCAGGAACGGCGGCAGCGCTATCTTGTTGTAGCGGCCGTGCAGATACCAGGTCACCAAACCGATGACCACCCCGCCGAACACCCCGGTCTCCAGCGTCTGGATCCCGAGAATCGTTCCCTGCCCCACCGCGCCGGCGTTCTGCGTGGCCAACGTGCCGTTGATTTTCAACAGCGCATTGATGGTGGCGTTCATGACCAGATAGGCGATCAGCGAGGCCAGCCCCGCCGTGCCCTTGTCGCTTTTGGCCAGCCCCACCGCCACGCCGACCGCGAATAAGACCGCCAGGTTGGCGAACACGACGGCGCCGGCACTGGCCATCACGGTAAATATGCCTTGCAGCCAGCCGACGTCGAGGAAGGGATACGCCTCGACGGTATTGGGATTGGACAGCGCACCGCCGATCCCCAACAGCAGACCGGCCGCCGGCAGCACGGCGATCGGCAACATGAACGATTTGCCGAACAGCTGGGCTTTTTCGAACCAGCCGCCGGAGCGCGACAATTCTGGTGTTGACATAAATTTTTCCCCGCTATCATTTTTATGATGAAAATTTTTACCACATTAAAATTAATTTAATGAAAATTTTATTCATAACGATGATCGGCTTCACAATCCGTCGATTTCGCTGGCGAGCGGCGGCGTCTTTCCGCCACAATAGAAACGGGAATACTCAGAAAGGTAACGTGATGAATACAGGCAACTTGTTATTGCGGCTGCGGCAGGATTTGGCGGGGTACAGCCCCACGCTGCAAAAGCTCGGGCACTATCTTCTTGCGGAGCCCTCCCGCGCCGTTTACCTGACCATCACCGAACTGGCACGTGAAAGCGCCACCAGCGAAGCCAGCGTCACGCGGCTGTGCCGCCATCTGGGCTGTAAAGGCTATACCGAATTTAAAATGGCGCTGGCCCTCAGCCTGCAACAAAACCAGCCGGAGGCGACGACGCGGCAAAGCGCGGCGGAAAATTTGGTGGAGGAGAGCGTGCAGGCGCTGCGGGATACCGGCGCGCTGTTGGATCCGCAGGCGCTGCAACAGGCGGCGGACAATCTGCAGCGCTGCGCTTCGGTGCAGATTTACGGCGTCGCCGCCAGCGCCATCATCGGTGATTTCCTGCACTACAAACTGTTGCGCCTCGGCAAACCGGCGCAACTGTTCAGCGACATGCACCGGGCGGCGATGAACGCCGCCTCGCTGAGTGAGCAGGATCTGCTGATCGTCATCTCCAGCTCCGGCTCCACCAAAGACGTGCTGCATGCGGTGGCGTTGGCCAAAGGGCGCGGTGCACGCGTGATCGCAATCAGCAACACCCAACGCAGCCCGCTGGCTAAAATGGCGGATACGCTGCTGGTGGCGGCCAAACCGGAAGGGCCGCTGACCGCCGGCGCCCTGCCGGCCAAGGTCGGCGCCATGCTACTGGTGGAGTTGATGATCGCCGAACTGGCTCAGCGCGATCCCGCCTACGCTCAGGCGATGCAGGCCACCGCCAGCGCTACCCTGCCGCTGTTGTTGTAATCAGAAGATCCAGCGGCCATAAACCCAGTACCACAACCCCAGCACCGCCACCAGGTTGAGCGCCACGCTGAGGATGAACCAGGTTTTAAACGGCTGCTTCTGGGTTTTGTGGCGAAACAGCTGCTGTGCCGCCAGTGCGCCCAACCACCCGCCCAGCGCGCCGAACAGCAACAGCGTCGCCTCCGGCACCCGCCGCCACCCCTTGCGCGCCGCCAGCTTATCGCCGCCGTAGATCAGAAACGTCAGCAGGTTGGCCAACAGCAACCACATCCACACCGGATGCAGCGAGAACAGGCTGGCGATCAGCACCAGGCCCAGCAGGGCGTAACAAATCACATTGAGCTTCATGACATCCGGTTTTTCGTTCGGTAAGGGGGCGCGTAGTGTGAACTCGCGCCGCGACGTATGCAACCGGCTTATACCCATACAAAAAGTGCATTTAAACCCGGGATTTGGCATCCTGTCGTTCAGCCAATCCTCTACCGCACAAGGCGGCCCGATGACACCCCAACGCGTACTGGTTCTTGGAGCCAGCGGCTATATAGGCCAGAACCTGATCCCGCACCTGATCGAACAGGGGCACCAGATTACCGCCGCCGCGCGGCGCATCGAGTGGCTGCAGGAGCGGAACTGGCCGCAGGTCAACTGCCTGTATGCCGATCTGTATCGCCCGGAAACCCTGAGCGCGGCGCTGTGGGAGATAGATACGCTTTACTATCTGGTGCATGCGATGGGCGACGGCGACGACTTTATCGAGAAGGAGCGCCAGGCGGCGGAAAACCTGCGCGACGCGCTGCGCAATGCCAGCGTCAAACAGGTGATCTTCCTCGGCGCGCTGCAGCCGAACGACGACAGCTCACCGCACCTGGCGGCCCGCCGCCTGACCGGCGAGATCTTGCGCCAGAGCGGCGTGCCGGTGACCGAGTTGCGCGCCGGCATCATCGTCGGCCCCGGCTCGGCGGCGTTCGAAGTGATGCGCGACATGGTCTATAACCTGCCGGTGCTGACGCCGCCGCGCTGGGTGCGCTCGAAGTCGTCGCCGGTGGCGCTGGAGAACCTGCTGGTTTATCTGGCCGATCTGCTGGCGCACCCGGCACAGGAACACCGCATCTTCGACGTTGCCGGGCCGGAATACCTCAGCTATCAGGATATGTTCAAACGCTTTATCGCCCTCAGCGGCAAGCGGCGCTGGCTGATCCCGATCCCTTTGCCGACGCGGCTGATTTCGGTGTGGTTCATCAGCCTGATCACCTCGGTGCCGACGCCGATCGCCCGCGCGCTGATCCAGGGGCTGAAGCACGATCTGCCCGCCGGCGGCCGGCCGCTGCAGGCCCTGATCCCGCAGCGGCTGCACACCTTTGATCAGGCGGTCGCCACCACGCTGCAGCGCGAACAGGAGGTGGTCGATTCCGCCGACTGGGGCTACGATCCGGCGGCGCGGGCTCGCTGGCGCCCCGGCTACGGTTACTATCCGAAACAGGCCGGTTGTTCGCTGGACACCGCCGCCTCCAGCCAGGCCCTGTGGCAAACGGTGCAGCAGCTGGGGGGCGAAGAAGGCTATTTCTACGCCAATATTCTGTGGCGGATCCGCGCCCGCATGGACGACATGATCGGCAACGGCGTGGTCTATGGCCGCCCGGCACGCGCGACCCTGGCGCTGGGCGACGAGATCGACGGCTGGAAAGTCATCACGCTGAAGCCGCTGCGGCAACTGGCGCTGCTGTTCGGCATGAAGGCGCCGGGACTGGGGCGGCTGAGCTTCACCATTACCGATCACGGCGATCGCCGCACGCTGGACGTGCGCGCCTGGTGGCATCCGGCCGGCTTCAGCGGGCTGCTGTATTGGTTCGCCATGATGCCCGCACACCTGTTCATTTTTCGCGGCATGGCGAAGCGCATCGCCGAGCTTGCCGAGTGCCTGGACCGCCAACAGCGCTGAACGGCGTTCATTTGTCGATCAACCGCACAGTTTGCCGCTGTGCTTCGGGGCTTTCCGATTGCATAGCGCACGAAATCACGGAAGAATGGCATCTTATTTGCTGGAGGCGCCGCAAGCGCCCGCCGGTATTCCGATTTTGGGTGAGAATAGAGTCCGTTATGAAGGTATTGGTCACCGGTGCCACCAGTGGGTTAGGCCGTAACGCCGTTGAATATCTGCGCCGCCAGGGCATCAAAGTGCGCGCCACCGGCCGCAACCAGGCGATGGGCGGCCTGCTGGAAAAAATGGGCGCTGAGTTCATTCATGCCGATCTCACCAATCTGATCTCTTCGCAGGCCAAGGCGATGCTGGCCGACGTCGACGTGCTGTGGCACTGCTCCAGCTTTACCTCGCCCTGGGGCACCGAAGAGGCCTTCGAGCTGGCCAACGTCCGCGCCACCCGCCGCCTCGGCGAATGGGCGGCGGCCTACGGCGTGGCGCAGTTCATCCACATCTCTTCTCCGGCGATCTATTTCGATTACCACCATCACCGCAACGTGACCGAAGATTTCCGCCCGCAGCGCTACGCCAACGAATTCGCGCGCAGCAAGGCCGCCGGCGAGCAGGTGATCCAGCAGTTGGCGCTGTCCAATCCGCAGACCCATTTCACCATTCTGCGCCCGCAGGGATTGTTCGGGCCGCACGATAAGGTGATGCTGCCAAGGCTGCTACAGATGATCAAACGCTACGGCAACCTGCTGCTGCCGCGCGGCGGCGCGGCGATGGTGGACATGACCTACCTGGAGAATGCGGTGCACGCCATGTGGCTGGCGACGCTAAAAGAAGATACGCCGTCCGGCCGCGCCTACAACATCACCAACCAGCAGCCGCGCCCGCTTCGCACCGTGGTGCAGCAGCTGATCGACGATTTGGGCATGAAATGCCGCATCCGCTCCGTCCCCTATCCGATGCTCGACATGATGGCGCGCGGCATGGAACGCCTCGGCAGCAAAAGCGAGAAGGAGCCGGTGCTGACCCACTACGGCGTCGCCAAACTCAACTTCGACCTCACGCTCGATACCACCCGCGCGCAGCAAGAGCTGGGCTATCAGCCGATCGTCTCGCTGGAAGAAGGCATCGCGCGCACCGCCCGCTGGCTGAAAGATCACGGTAAGCTGCACGGCCTGTAATCAACGCGCCGCGCCGTACTTCACCAGCAGCGCATCGACAATCGCCTCACTCTCTGCATCCGGCTCGCCGCGCACATCGTCGGGCCGGAAGTGCATCTGAAACGCCGCCAGCACATTGCGCTGCTGCCGCGCATCCCATGACGGATCGATCGCATAGCCGTAACGCGCCAGCTTTTCGAGCAGTGCCGCCATCGGCACCGGCGCATGACGATCGCGCCCCGCCAGCAAGCGCTGCACGTCTCGTTCGTCCGGCCAGGCGCCAATGCCGGCCTGCGCCAGCTGCCGCCAAGGGAACAGCGGGCCGGGATCCTGTTTGCGCTGCGGCGCGATGTCGCTGTGTCCCACCACGTCCTGCGGCTGGATGCCGTAGCGTTGGATGATGTCGCGGCTCAGCGGGATCAGCACAGCGATCTGCTCCGCCGTATAGGGCTGCCAGTGGGTGAACAGCATGCTGCGGGTGAAACCCTTGTTGACGATTTCGATGCCGATCGAGGTGTCGTTGAGGTTGCTGCGCCCGCGCCAGCCGCTGGCACCGGCATGCCAGGCACGCATCGCCTCCGGCACCAGCCGGTACACCGTCGGTTTACCGTGCTCGCGCTGCGGGTGCGCCGGCAGCAGGTAGTGTGCGCTGACATGTTCATCGGTCAGCGTTTTCAGCGATGAATGGAAGTCTTCCGCCGTGTAGTGCATCACCAAAAACCGGATGCGCTGATCGGCACCCTGCGCCTGATGCAGGGTTTCGAGCTGGTAAGCGCCGCGATCAACGAGCGTGTCCTGCTGCGGATTTTGGCATCCCGCCAACAGCGCGGCGGCGATGATCCCTGGCCAAATTTTCACTTATCCTCCTGATTGACGTCCGTGAAAGCGGTAACGCCGCGCGATTAATCTGTGTCCAAGCATCACGCTCATCGAGAAATGATGACAGACAACGCCGATGTGCAAGCGGGTGTTTCTCCCGACTGGCGGCCTCTCACGCCCATGATAGTCTCAAAGTATCATCTGCGCTGAAAGAGCGGAGTCGAACATGTTCACCCCACGCTATCTGTCCTGGTTGCTCTGCGCCGCCATACTGCCGCTCAGCGGCTGCGATCGGCAAAAAGTCGCCGACGCGATGGGCGCAAGCGCCCCGCCCCCGACCGCTCCCGCCGCCAATGTGAGTGCGCCGGCCTATACGCCGCTGACCGCCGATCAGCTGTACCAGCTGGTCAGCCCGGTGGCGCTGTTCCCCGACAAGCTGCTGGCGCAGGTGTTGGCCGGCGCAGGTTATCCCGACCAAATCAGCGCCGCAGATGCCTGGCTGGTGCAAAACCGCGGCCTGCAGCCGGCGGCACTCAGCTCGGCAGCCGACGCTCAACCCTGGGATCCCAGCGTGCGCGGCCTGGTGCAATTCCCCGACGTACTCGATCAGATGGCAAAAAATATCCCCTGGACCACGGCTCTGGGCAGCGCCTACCTCAACGATCCCACCGACGTGATGAACGCCATTCAGGTGATGCGCCAGCGGGCGGCCAGACAGGGCACGCTGAAAAACAGCCCACAGCAGCGCATCGTCGTAGCGCCGACGACGCGTTATGTCGAACAGCAGCCCTATCGTCAGAGCGTGGTGGCGGCGCCGGGCGAAACCATCGTCATCGAACCCAGCCAGCCGGATACGGTTTACGTCCCGCATTACGACCCTTGGGTGGCCTACGGCACGCCGATCCCCGCCTATCCGAGCTATCGGTATCAACCTTCAGGCTACAGCGGCGGCGACATGTTGGCAGCCGGCGCGATCAGCTTCGGCGTCGGCATCGCGGTCGCCTCATTGTTCAATCAGCACAACAGCGGCTGGCATAGCTGGGATATGCGCTGGGACGATCGACGCCAACCGGTGGTCTACCGCAATGCGCCCTACGTGTCGCATTCCACCACCGTGGTAAATCGCGTCACCAACATCAATCAATATAACAACGTCAACAATGTGAATCGCAGCACCCACACGGTGAATAACTACAGCAATACGACCGCCGCGCCGACGCCGCATTTCAGCCAGCCGACGCCTGGCGCGCAGCCGCGCGTCGCGCCTGCAGCCCATGCGCCGATGACCCTGCCGAACTTTGCGCATACTCAGCCGGTAGCGGCCGCGCCGCACGTGCAACAGCCGATAAACGCGCCCCATGTGCGGCAACCGATGAGCATGCCGACGTTCACGCATACCGCGCCTACGGCGCCCCACGCGCAGCAGCCGATGGCCGTGCATTCAGCACCGGTACAGACACATCCGATGCCGGCCGTCGCGTCGGTGCATCCATCTGCCGTGCGCCCTCTGGTTCAGGAAGCGCCGCACGTCGTTCAGCCGATGGTGCGTGAACCGGCCGCAACGCAGCATCCGGCGTTAGTCCGCCCGGCACCGGTGCCGCAAGCACGCGTCATGCCGCATCCTGCCCCGGCGCCGCAGATCCACCAGCCGTCCGCTCAGCCGATATCGCATCGCCAGACGCCGGCGCCGGTGAAACCGCAGGAACACCGCCCGATCGTCGAGCAGCACAAGGTGGGATGAACCAACAGGATGTCGCCCCGGCAGAACGGCCGGGGCGCGGAGAATGGCGTTAGCGGCTGACTTTCACCGCGGTGCCGCTGACGGTCACCATCAGCATGCTGCCGTCTTTGCCAACGGTTTCATAATCGATATCGATGCCGACCACCGCGTTGGCGCCCAGCTCTTTCGCCTGATCTTCCAGTTCTTCGAACGCAATCAAGCGCGCCTTGCGCAACTCTTTCTCATAAGCGCCCGAGCGGCCGCCGACGATATCGCGCACGCCGGCGAAGAAATCACGAAAAATGTTGGCACCGAGGATCGCTTCGCCGGTGACGACGCCACAGTATTCGGTGATGGTGAACCCTTCCAGGGTCGGGGTAGTTGAAAGCTGCATCAGAATTCCTTGTTTGATTAATTCAACGTATCTATGACCAGAAGATTGGCGTTATGTTCGCTTAATCAATGGCACGCAGTACGAATGCAAGGCCAAAAAACGCATTTATACTGTAAGCTATCGGTCTTCATGGTAGAGACTTTCACATAAGGTAATAAGATGAAAACAAAAACGATTGCGGCTGTTTTACCCTTAGCGCTGTTGCTGAGTGCCTGTACCACGGTGGAACCGGCATACAAGGATATCGGCACCCGCAGCGGCAGCTGTGTGGAAGGCGGCCCGGATACGGTCGCGCAAAAATTCTATGACCTGCGCATCCAGCAGGGTGCCGGCTTGCCGGACAGCAACCGCCTGGCGCAGCTGCAGCCCTATCTGAGCAAAGTGCTGTATCAGGATCTGGTCAGCGCCGGTCAGAACCCGGGCAAGCACCGGATAACCGGCGATCTGTTCTCCGGCAATGCGCAGGGGCCAAGCAGCGCCTCCGTCGCCAGCGCCTCGACCATTCCTAACACCGATGCGAAAAACATCCCGCTGCGCGTTGACTTGAGCTACCAAAAAGACGCCAACAGCACCGTGAACTGGCAGGACGAAGTGCTGATGGTGCGCGAAGGGACCTGCTGGGTAGTTGATGATATTCGCTACCTGAATGTTCCAGCGCACGCCACCAACGGCAGCGTGCGCCAGGTGCTGGAAAACCAGTAACCCGCAATACCCCGGCCGACGCGGGCTTACCGCGTCGGTCATCCCCGCCGTCCGTCCACCGCTCGAATTTCGTCCAATAGAAAAAATTTCGCTACCGATCTCACAGCCTGCGCCACAAATCCCCTCCCTCGGCTTGAGTCGCGGTATCTTGTGCTAATCTTTTACTGTCCCGCCGCACACTCATAAATTTTAACGCACAAAGATTGCATAAGTATTCTGTGGAAGTTAACATTTGCGGCATCAATGTCTATTCAATTCTGGCGCATGAGTATTCAACTTAACGGTATCAATTGCTATTACGGCGCTCACCAGGCGCTGTTTGACATCACGCTGGATTGTCCAGCCGGGGAAACCCTGGTGCTGCTTGGCCCAAGCGGCGCCGGGAAAAGTTCATTGCTGCGGGTGCTGAACCTGCTGGAAATGCCGCGTTCGGGCCAACTGCAGATCGCCGGCAACCAATTCGACTTCAAGCAGGCGCCGGGCGAGAAAGCCATTCGCGAACTGCGCCAAAATGTCGGCATGGTCTTCCAGCAATACAACCTGTGGCCTCACCTCACCGTGGTTCAGAATCTGATCGAAGCGCCTTGCCGCGTGCTGGGTCTGACCAAGGCTCAGGCGATGGAGCGTGCCGACAAGCTGCTCAAGCGTCTGCGCCTGACCGACTTCGCCGATCGCTTCCCGCTTCACCTTTCCGGCGGCCAGCAGCAGCGCGTGGCGATCGCCCGTGCCCTGATGATGGAACCGCAGGTGCTGCTGTTCGATGAACCGACCGCGGCGCTGGATCCGGAAATCACCGCGCAGATCGTCAGCATCATTCGCGAACTGGCCGGCACCGGCATCACGCAGGTGATCGTCACTCACGAAGTGGAAGTGGCGCGCAAGACCGCCAGCCGCGTGGTGTACATGGAAAACGGCCACGTGGTAGAGCAAGGCGACAGCAGCCACTTCACGCAGCCGCGGACCACCGAGTTTGCCAACTACTTATCACACTAACAATTAACTTGCTGTAATTTGGGGAGTTTGCGATGAAAAAACTAATAATCGCCGCCGTTCTGGCCGGCATCAGCGTTTCCGCCTCCGCAGCCGAAACGATCCGTTTCGCTACCGAAGCCTCCTATCCTCCATTTGAATTTATTGACGCCAGCAACAAGATTCAGGGTTTTGATGTCGATCTGGCGAACGCCCTGTGCAAAGAGATGCAGGCCGAGTGCACCTTCACCAACCAGGCGTTCGACAGCCTGATCCCGAGCCTGAAGTTCAAGCGTTTCGATGCGGTGATGGCCGGTATGGACATCACGCCGGAGCGTGAAAAGCAGGTGCTGTTCACCAAGCCGTACTACGATAACTCGGCGCTGTTCATCGCGCAGAAAGGCAAAATCGCCGACGTGGCGGCGCTGAAAGGCAAGAAAGTGGGCGTGCAAAACGGCACCACCCACCAGAAATACCTGACCGACAAGCACCCGGAAATCACCACCGTGCCTTACGACAGCTACCAGAACGCCATTTTGGATCTGAAGAACGGCCGCGTTGATGCGGTGTTCGGCGATACCGCGGTGGTCAACGAATGGCTGAAGCAGAATGACGCGCTGGCGGCAGTGGGCGCCAAAGTGACGGATAAAGACTACTTCGGCACCGGCCTCGGCATCGCGGTACGCCAGAAGAACACCGATCTGCAGAGCAAGTTCAACGCCGCTCTGGACAAGATCAAGCAGGATGGGACCTATGAAACCATCTACAAAAAATGGTTCCAGCAGTAATACGCCCCGATGAATGAATTACAACCTTTAGCAAGCGCCGCCGGCATGACCGTCGGCCTTGCCGTTTGCGCCCTGATCCTCGGGCTGATTCTGGCGATGCTGTTCGCCGTATGGGAATCGTCCCGCTGGAAAGCGGTCAGCTGGCTCGGCACCGCCTGGGTGACCGTGCTGCGCGGCCTGCCGGAAATCCTGGTGGTGCTGTTTATCTATTTCGGCTCGTCGCAGCTGCTGCTGATGCTCTCCGACGGCTTTACCCTCAACCTCGGTCTGTTCCAGCTGCCGATTCAGCTGGCGATCGACAATTTCGAAGTCAGCCCGTTCCTGTGCGGGGTGATCGCTCTGGCCCTGCTCTATTCCGCCTACGCTTCGCAGACGCTGCGCGGCGCGCTCAAAGCGGTACCGCAGGGGCAGTGGGAATCCGGCCAGGCGCTGGGGCTCGGCAAGGCCGCGATCTTCTTTCGCCTGATCATGCCGCAGATGTGGCGCCACGCCCTGCCCGGCCTCGGCAACCAGTGGCTGGTGTTGCTGAAAGACACCGCGCTGGTGTCGCTGATCAGCGTGAACGATCTGATGCTGCAAACCAAGAGTATCGCCACCCGCACCCAGGAGCCTTTTACCTGGTATGTGATCGCGGCAGCCATCTACCTGCTGGTGACGCTGTTCAGCCAATACGTCATCAAACGCATTGAGCTGCGCGCCACGCGCTTTGAGCGAGGGCCGGTCTGATGATTGAGTATTTACCGGAGATCCTCAAAGGGTTGCACACCAGCCTGACGCTGACCGTTGCCGCGCTGATCGTCGCGCTGGTGCTGTCGCTGCTGCTGACGGTGATCCTGACGCTGAAAACGCCGATCCTGACGCCGCTGGTCAAGATCTACGTGACGCTGTTCACCGGCACGCCGTTGCTGGTGCAGATCTTCCTGATCTACTACGGCCCCGGTCAGTTCCCGGCAATCCGCGACTACCCGTGGCTGTGGAACCTGCTGTCGCAGCCCTGGCTGTGCGCGATGATAGCGCTGGCGCTGAACAGCGCGGCCTACACCACGCAGTTGTTCTACGGCGCGGTGCGCGCCATTCCCGCCGGGCAATGGCAGTCATGCGAAGCGCTGGGCATGTCGCGCCGGCAGACGCTGCGCATCCTGCTGCCGTTCGCCTTCAAGCGCGCGCTGTCGTCTTACTCCAACGAAGTGGTGCTGGTGTTCAAAAGCACCTCGCTGGCTTACACCATCACGCTGATGGAGGTGATGGGTTACAGCCAGCTGATGTACGGCCGCACCTACGACGTCATGGTATTCGGCGCCGCGGGCCTGGTGTACCTGTGCGTCAACGGCCTGCTGACGCTGCTGATGCGGCTGGTGGAGCGCCGCGCGCTGGCGTTTGAGCGCCGCAACTGAGGCCGCCTCTCCCCATGAGCCCCGCCATTGTGCGGGGCTTTTTTTATCCCTACAGCAATATTTAATCATTTACATTGCATTTTAATTCACTCAATGGCAGGGTTATCAGCAGACGCACGCGCAAAAATCTCTGGCGATTACCAGTAAAAACAAACGATAGCGAAATAATCACTTTCAGGATCCAGACAGGAGCTCTACGCATGAAAAAACTGCTGCTTGCCGCGACGATGTTGGCCGGGATGACCTTTAACGCCACCGCGGCCGAGACTATCCGCTTCGCCGCTTCCGCCACCTACCCGCCGTTCGAATCGCTGGACGCCAACAACCAGATCGTCGGCTTCGATATCGATCTGGCCAACGCGCTGTGCAAGCAGATGCAGGCGCAGTGCACCTTCACCAACCAGGCGTTCGACAGCCTGATCGCCGCGCTGAAATTCAAGAAATACGATGCGGTGATTTCCGGGATGGACATCACGCCGGAGCGCAGCAAACAGGTCGCCTTCACCCAGCCTTACTACGCCAACTCGGCGATCGTGATCGCGCAAAAAGGCAAGTTCAGTTCGCTGGCGGATCTGAAAGGCAAAAAGCTCGGCATGGAAAACGGCACCACCCACCAGAAATACATGCAGGACAAGCATCCGGAGATTAACACCGTCTCTTACGACAGCTACCAGAACGCCATTCTGGAGCTGAAAAACGGCCGTATCGACGGCGTGTTCGGCGACACCGCCGTGGTGAACGAGTGGCTGAAAACCAACCCGCAGCTGGCGCCGGTGGGCGAGCACATCACCGATGCGCAATACTTCGGCACCGGTCTCGGCATCGCGGTGCGCCCGGATAACCAGGCGCTGCTGGCCAAGCTGAACGCCGCGCTGGACGCCATCAAGGCCGACGGCACCTACCAGGCCATCAACGACAAGTGGTTCCCGCAGTAAGCAATAAGGCCCGGATAACCGGGCCTTATGTTTTATAAAATCCGCACCAACAGCGTCAGCACTTCGTAGTGTGCGGTATGCGGGAACATGTCGAACAGCTGCACCCGTTCGATGCGGTACCCCGGCAACATCTCGATATCTTTCGCCATGCTCTCGGCGTTGCAACTGGAATAGAGAATAGAGTCCGGCGCCATCCGGCCCAAATAATCGCACAGCGCCTGGCCGATGCCGCGCCGCGGCGGGTTGACCAGCACCAGCTGCGGCACCTGGCCTTCGGCGGTGGCGAAGCGGGTGGAATCGAGCGCCTGAAAATCGACGTGCAACAGCCCTAACCGCTGCGCCGACTGGCGCGCGCAGGCGATCGCTTCCGCGCTGATTTCGATGCCAGTCAGCCGCGTTTGCGGTTGCGCGCAGTGCAGGCCAAAGCCGCCGACGCCGCAGAACAGATCCCACATGCTGTCGATAGCGAGCGCGCGCACCCAGTCGCGGGCGGTAGCATACAGATCGGCGGCCACCTGCGGGTTGGTCTGGAAGAAGCTTTGCGGGCGGATGAAGAGCGGCACCTGATTGAACTGTTCCTCGAGCGCCTGCTGTTCGGTCAGCGCGATCTCGCGTTCCCCTTCCATGATCGCCATGTGCACCGGCTGAATATTGGCGGAGATCACCTTGAGCTGCGGCAACTGCTGCTGCAGCCACGGCAGCGCGGCGCGCAGCTGCGCCAGCTTGGTTTCCGAGCGCAGCACGAAACGCAGCATCACACCGCCGTCGAGCGTGCTTTCGGTCAGCAGCAGGTATTTCAGCTCGCCGCGTTTGCGCGCCACGTTATACGGCGTCAGGCCCGCACGGGCGATGAAGCTTTTCAGCACCGCAAACATCGGCGCAAAACCGGCGGGATACAGCGGGCAGTCGCTCAGATCGACCGGCGTGCCGTCACGGTGCAGCATGCCGAGCAGCGGGCGCTCCACGCTGCCGCTGACCACCATCTTGGCTTTATTGCGAAATGCGCTCAGTTCCCCCGTCGCCGGCTGCAGCCACTGCGCGACGTCGCGCCCGGCCAGCAGCGATTGCAGGTGATGCTGTTTGTCGGCCAATTGCTGCGGATAGGGCTTTTCCAGCCACTGACAGGAACGGCAAGTGCCCGCCGTATACAAAGCGCAATGCATGAAGATTACCGTGAAGTTCAGGGTGACGAATTAAGGGCGCAGAGTTTACCACTCCGCGCGCCTAAAATCTCACTTGCGCGCGGTGAAGAAGCGGCGGCTGGCGGTGGGAACAAACAGCAACGCCAGGATCACCGCGTCGGGGATCTTTTGCAGGATCAGAACGTGCAGGATTTGGCCGCTGGTTTCGCCTTCCACGGTGAACACCTCGGGAAAGACGCTGCCGATGGTGGCCAACAGCAGGTAAACCACCACAATGCACTGGCAGGCCACATAGCCCCAGCGCCCCCAGTTGCGCCCGCGCATCACCGCAAAACCGCAGCTGATTTGCAGGCACAGCAGCAACAGGCCGGCCAGAAAAATAAAGGTAGAATCCCATGCCTGCGCGCTGGTGTTGACGAACTCCTGCGCACCGTCGACGCCCAGTTCGCCCAACAGCAACACCACGCTGATACACTTGATCGCCACCATGGCGGTGCCCGCCACCATCACCGGCACCGGCGCATCCGAAGTCGATCTCATTCCCTGCCCGCTTTTCAGCATGTCTGACATATCCGTGTTCCGCTACGACGCGCCACCAATACAGATGGCGCATGTAAAGTCAGGTAGTTAGTTGCAATACTTATTGATTGCAAAAATAGCAGGTTTGTTACGATTCAGCTACGGGCCGCCCGCTGCAATTCGCGCGATCGTTGCTTTTCCGAGCGCGCCATAAACCACCAGGCGATCAGGCCGAGAATGCCCACCACCAGCAGGATCAAACTGGCCAGCGCGTTAATTTCCGGATTTACCCCCATGCGCACGCTGGAGAATACCAGCATCGGCAGCGTGGTGGCGCCCGGGCCGGAGACGAAGCTGGCGATCACCAGGTCGTCCAGCGACAGGGTAAACGCCAGCATCCAGCCGGAGATCAGCGCCGGCGCGATCATCGGCAAGGTGATGACGAAGAACACCTTCAGCGGCGGCGCCCCCAAATCCATCGCCGCTTCCTCGATCGAGCGATCCACCTCGCGCAGGCGCGAGCTGATCACCACCGCCACGTAAGCGGTACAGAACGTGACATGCGCCAGCCAGATGGTGAACATGCCGCGTTCCGACGGCCAGCCGAAAGCGTGCCCCATCGCCACGAACAGCAGCAGCAGCGACAGGCCGGTGATCACGTCCGGCATCACCAGCGGTGCGGTCAGCATAAACGCAAAACCGGTCGAACCGCGAAAGCGGCCGAAGCGCACCATCACCACCGCGGCGATGGCGCCCAGTACCACCGCGGCGGTGGCGGAGGCAGCGGCGATGGTCAGGCTGAGCCCCACCGCGCTGATCATCGCCGAGTCGTGGAAAAGTTCGGTATACCAGCGCGTGGACCAGCCGGCCCACACCGTCACCAGTTTGGAGCTGTTGAAAGAGTAGATCACCAACATCAGCATCGGCGCATACAGGAAGGTAAAGCCGACCGTCAGGATGGCGATGCGCCACGGTGAACGCACTACCGGCAAGTTGTTCATTCCTGCCCCCCCATTTCCTTGTTCTGGTGTTTGTGGAACCACAAAATTGGCACGATCAGCAACAGCAGCATGATGGTAGCGACCGCCGAGGCCACCGGCCAGTCGCGGTTATTGAAGAACTCCTGCCACAGCACGCGGCCGATCATGATGCTGTCCGGCCCACCGAGCAGTTCCGGGATCACGAACTCGCCCACCGCCGGAATGAACACCAGCATCGAACCGGCGATGATGCCGCCGCGCGTCAGCGGCACGATCACGCTGAAGAAGGTTTTCAGCGGCCGGGCCCCCAGATCCAGTGACGCCTCCACCAGCGAGTAATCCAGCCGGATCAGCGCCGTGTAGATCGGCAGCACCATAAACGGCAGATAGGAATAAACGATGCCGATATACACCGCCAGGTTAGTGTGCAGGATCACCAGCGGCTGATCGATCACCCCTAGCCACATCAGAAAGTTATTCAGAATGCCGTTGTTTTTCAGAATGCCCATCCAGGCATAGACGCGGATCAGGAACGAGGTCCAGGAAGGCAGGATCACCAGCAGCAGCAGAATGTTGCGGGTTGACGCCTTGCTGTGGGCCACCGCCCAGGCCAGCGGATAGCCGATGATCAGGCAGCACAGCGTCGAGACCGCCGCCACGCGCAGCGACTGCAGATAGGCGTCGATATACAGCGGATCGTCGGTCAGCTGCAGGTAGTTGGCGAAGTTGAGCGCGATGTTCAGCTTGCCGTCCACCCAGCTCATCAGCTCGGTGTAGGGCGGCACCGCCAGCGCCAGCTCCGCCAGGCTGATCTTGAACACGATCAGGAACGGCAACATGAACAGCAGCGTCAGCCATAAATACGGCAGCGCGATCACCAGCTTGCGGCCATGGGCCATCAGCAGGCGGTGGAACAGCGCCTTGAAGGTGCCGGGCGTTTTGGCCGGCGGCTCCGGCGTGCGTTCAGAAAGCAGGCTCATACGGGTTACTCCTCACCGGCTCCACTACACCGTCAACACGACGCAGCTGTCGGTTTCCCAACACAGACGCACTTCATCGCCCCAGGTGGGCATCCCCTTGCGGAAACGGTGGCCGTTTTGCAGCTGGGCGCTGATAATCTGCCCGCTGTGCAGCTTCACGTGATAGATGGACAAATCGCCCAGGTAGGCAATGTGCGCCACTTCCCCCACCGCGAAGTTGCAGCCGTCTTCCGGCACCTGTTCGCACAACAGGATCTTTTCCGGCCGCAGCGCCACCTGGATCGGCACGCCGTCCACCACCGAGGCGTCCGGATCGACCTTGATCGCATGGCGCAATCCGGGGCTTTGCAGGATCAGCGCGTCGTCGTGCCGCTCCTGCAATACGCAGTCGAAGACGTTGACCGAGCCGATAAATTCGGCGCTGAAGCGGCTGTTCGGGTGCTCGTAGATCTCTTCCGGCTCGCCGATCTGCACGAATTTACCGCGGTTCATGATGGCGATGCGCCCCGCCATGGTCATCGCCTCTTCCTGATCGTGCGTCACCATCACGCAGGTCACGCCGACGCGCTCGAGAATGTCGGTCACTTCCAACTGCATGCGATCGCGCAGCTTCTTGTCCAGCGCGCCCATCGGCTCATCCAGCAGCAGCAGTTTGGGCCGCTTGGCCAGGCTGCGCGCCAGCGCCACCCGCTGCCGCTGGCCGCCGGAAAGCTGGTGCGGCTTGCGCTTGGCATACTCTTGCATGTGCACCAGCGCCAGCATTTCCGCCACCCGTTCGGCGATTTCCGCCCGCGGCATTTTGTCCTGCTTCAGGCCGAAGGCGATATTCTGCTCTACCGTCATGTGCGGGAACAGCGCGTAAGACTGAAACATCATGTTGATCGGCCGCTGGTACGGCGGCACGTGCGACATATCCTGCCCATCGAGCACGATCTGCCCTTCCGAAGGCTGCTCGAAGCCGGCCAGCATGCGCAGCAAGGTGGACTTGCCGCAGCCGGACGGGCCAAGCAGCGCAAAGATCTCGCCCTTGTAGATGGTAAGGCTGACGTCTTCAACCGCATTCTGCCCGTCGAAGGTTTTAGTGAGGTTACGAATTTCCAGCAGAGGGGTGAAAACCTTCTGCGACTTGGCTTGAGGACGAGGGATGGCGTCGTTCAATCGGGGTGCTCTCCGGCGTAAAGCGGCACAAAACCACGGCGAGCGCCGTGGCCCAAAACGGCAATGCAGGCGGGGATCGCCGCCTGCCGGTTTACCGACGATGGGGGGCTATCCCCCCATCATCACTTCCCGCTTTTAACTTTAGTCCATGCGCGGGTAATGACACGGTCCAGCTTCGGCGACTGCACGTTGAGCGTGAACAGCTTGGCGCGCAGATCGGCCGGCGGATAGACGTTCGGGTTATCGCGCACCTCGGCGTTCACCAGCGGCGTGGAATCCTTCACCGCATTGGCGTAATAGACATAGTTGCTGATGCCCGCCATCACGTCAGGTTTCATCAGGAAGTTCAGGAACTGGTACGCGGCGTCTTTGTTCTTGGCGTCCGCCGGCATGGCGAACATGTCGAAGTAGGTCAGTGCCCCTTCTTTCGGGATCGCATAGGCCACGTTCACGCCGTTCTTCGCCTCTTTGGCGCGGTTGGCCGCCTGCATCACGTCGCCGGACCAACCGATCGCCACGCAGATATCGCCGTTAGCCAGATCGTTGATGTACTGGGAAGAGTGGAAGTAACGAATGTTTGGCCGCAGCTTCAGCAGCAAATCGTTGGCCGCGCCGGTATAGTCCGCCGCATTGGTGCTGTTGGGATCCTTGCCCAGGTAGTGCAGCACGGTAGCGTAAACCTCGCTCGGCGCATCGAGGAAGGAGACGCCGCAGCTTTTCAGCTTCTCGAGGTTTTCCGGCTTGAGGATCAGATCCCAGCTGTCGACCGGCGCGTCTTTGCCCAATGCCGCCTTCACCTTGTCGACATTGTAGCCGATGCCGGTGGTCACCATCAGGTAAGGGATGCCGTATTTGTTGTCTTTGTCATTATGCGCCACCAGCTTCAGCATCTCAGGATCGAGATTCTTGTAGTTGGGCATTTTGCTTTTGTCGAGCGGCTCGAAGATGCCGGCCTGCGACTGACGCTCGAGGAAGTTGGATGAAGGAACCACCAAATCGTAACCGGTGCTGCCCGCCATCAGTTTGCCTTCCAGCACTTCGTTGGAGTCAAAGACGTCGTACACCACTTTGATGCCGGTTTCTTTCTGGAATTTGGCCAGGGTATCCGGCGCGATATAGTCGGACCAGTTATACACGTGCAGCGTTTTCTCTTCGGCTGACGCCGTGACGGACGCGGCCATCAACAGACCGGCAACCACACCCGATAACCACTTTTTACGTAGGGTGACCATCCGTAACTTCCTCCAAAACAGGGTAAATCATAGAATTGAACTTGTATCTGCAGCGATACAAAACCTTTCCTGATTGAGCGCAATCGTTGCAACCGCGAAATGAATGGCTATGCATATGATTGCATGCGCCTTTTTGCACTGCCCTGCTCGCGTGGTTACAAGGGAAATCGCAAGCCCTTTGCAGAATCAGCAGCATAGCCGCTGCCATCGCAACCCGCCAGCCCCCAGGGTAAAAAACGCCTTTTATCGATTTTTTATGCAGTTTTCTCTATGTGATACGCCATTAACGGCACAAAAGGCGAGAAAGATCGGGCGGCAAAGGCCAAAGTGCAGAATATTTTATTGCGGAGGGGAATAACGGCAGCATGCCGCCGGAGCGACGGCATGCTTAAGGTATGGCAAGGATCAGTGCAGCATCGGCTGACGCGCGGCGCCAGCGGGGATCTCTTCTTCGTCACCCATAAACAGCAGATCGTTCGCCCGCGCCTCGAGGATCACCATCGAGATCTGTTCTTCGCCCTGCTGCATGAAGTGGGTGAACTGCTCGTAGGTGATGCCGACCGCCACGCTCAGCGACTGGCAGACGATCAGCTTCGGCAGGTTGTCGTCCTGAATATCGACAAACGCCTTGATGGTCAGCGAACTGGCGTTGATTTGGCTCAGGTCCGCCACCAGCGGGATCAGCGCGGTCGGCTTCACCTCGGCCAGCGCGGAGAACAGGATGACGTTGTCCACCAGATCTATCTTGGCGTCGAACACGCCGTCGAAGTTCTGCATGTGCGGCAGGTGCAGCGCCTGGCAGGAATCGCACTCAAAGAAAGAAATGCCCGACTGATCCAGCCAGCGCCGCAACAGCGCCAAATCGGGGACAATGAGTGAATCCATAATAACCAGCCTCACAATATTCAATACGCGAAAAGGCGCATAGCTTACGGAATATTCACCCGATACGCCACGATCAATGCGGCTTAATTCACTAATTAAGATATTGCTCGGCGGGAAAAGCGCACCGCCCGCCCCGTCAACCGCCGGATTTCAGGCGAAAGCCAGGCCGGCCGCGCTGCTCGATGTATTCGATCATCATGCCGGCGATGTCCAGCCCGGTGGTGGTTTCCACGCCTTCGAGCCCCGGCGACGCGTTGACCTCCATCACCAGTGGGCCGCGATCGGCGCGCAGGATATCCACCCCGGCGACGTCCAGCCCCAGCGTGCTCGCCGCTTTCACCGCGATCGCCCGCTCCCTGGCGGTGATGGTCACCTTGCGGGCGGTGCCGCCGCGGTGCAGGTTGGAGCGAAACTCACCCGGCTTGGCCTGACGTTCGATGGCGGCCACCACTCGGCCGCCGACCACCAGGCAGCGCACATCGCTGCCCTGCGCCTCGCGCACGTATTCCTGCACCAGGATGTGGGCGTTCAGGCCGCGAAAGGCGTCGATCACGCTTTCCGCCGCCTGGCGGGTTTCCGCCAGCACCACGCCGATGCCCTGCGTGCCCTCCACCAGCTTGACCACCAGCGGCGCGCCGCCGACCAGCTCGATCAGGTCGCCGGTATCGTCCGGCGAATGGGCAAAGCCGGTGATCGGCAGATCGATGCCCTGCCGCGCCAGCAGCTGCAGCGAACGCAGCTTGTCGCGGGCGCGGGTAATGGCCACAGATTCGTTTAGCGGGTAGCTGCCGAGCAGCTCGAACTGGCGCAGCACCGCCGTGCCGTAAAAGGTGATGGCGGAGCCGATGCGCGGGATCACCGCATCGTAACGCTCCAGTTGGCGGCCGCGATAATGAATGGTCGGCGCCGCCGGATTGATGTTCATGTAGCAGGAGAGCGGATCGATGATATCGATGCTGTGCCCGCGATCTTCCGCCGCTTCACGCAGCCGCTTGCATGAGTAGAGCGTTCCGTCGCGAGAAAGAATGGCAATTTTCACTCGTCACCCCAAAAGCCAACGCCTGCCCGGCAGGCGGGTTAGCGGCCGCGGCGCTCAGGCGCGCGGATCGCTGTCCTGATTATCTTTCGATTGCGGTTTGCGGCGATCGTTTTCCGGCGGCAACCCGCCGCGCATCAGCGGCCCGAAGCCCTGCACCACGCGCCACACCAGAAATGCCGCCGCCGGCACCATCAGCGCCACGCCGAGGAAAATCATGCCGACCGCCGCCTGCTGCGACGCCAGCCAGCCCGGCAGCTGCAGGTGGCCGTGAATGCTGAGGTAGGCCAACACCAGCATCACGATGCCCAGCCCTTCCAACACCAGCACCGGGCGCGGTAAGTCACCGAATGAACGCATATTTTTCTTCTCCAGAAGGTCTGCCCCCAGTGTAGTGAATTCCCATCGGCGGCGACAGCCCCGGCCGACTAATTGGTTACATGAATCAGATTAACAGGTAATTCCTGCTTTTTTTTCACCGCCTCAACGGGCATAGTAGGCGCCATCTGACGCAGGTAATGACTTTTTCGGTGACGGGATGTCGTTGCGGTAGCGAACAATTTATTGAAAATCCAATTAAGGAGCGTTGCATGTTTGCAGTAATCTTCGGGCGTCCTGGCTGTCCTTATTGTGTCCGCGCTAAAGAACTGGCGGAAAAACTGACTGAAGAACGCGACGATTTCAACTTCCGTTACGTTGACATCCACGCGGAAGGCATCACCAAGGCCGATCTGGAAAAAACCGTCGGCAAACCGGTTGAAACCGTGCCGCAGATCTTCCTGGATGAGAAGCACATCGGCGGTTGCACCGATTTCGAAGCTTACGCTAAAGAACACCTGAACCTGTTCCAGTAAGCTTTTGAAAAAAAGATAAAAAGGCGCTTAACGCGCCTTTTTTTATTGCCGCTGCCGCCGGTGCAGCTGCTGCAGCGTCTGCAACAGGCCGAGGGCGAACAACATCAGCATCGCGCCGAACACGCACCAGAACACCGCGCTGGTGGCGTACGCCAGCTCCTGCCAGAACGAAGAGGACGGCGTCAGCCAGAAGTGGCGGATCAGCAAGCACAGCGGCAGCGCATACAGCGCGCCGAGCAGCGGGCAAAGCAGCCGCTTGCGGCTCGACAGATAGCTGGCTATCGCACCGGGGATCACAAACAGCAGCAGGCCGGTTTCGCCATGGTGCTCATGATCCGTGCTGCCGAACAGGCCGGTTTGCTGGCCGAGAAACACCAGGCTGAACAACAGAAAACAGCTGAGAATGCCCAGCCAATATCTATAACTCGTCATGCGAATTCTCCCCCGCCCAATTACTGCATCAATAGAAATCGGCCCGGCCCCCGCGCGGAGACGCTGAACCGAATTTTTTCCTTGGTCAAAAGAGAGTTAAATGCGCACGGCGGCGCAGGAAATCAGCTTTCTGTGCTGGCTGTCATCGGTCATAGCGTCTAGAATGAACGCCGCCGAACGATGGTTCGCTTCGCCTTACGCTGGTGGTGATTTATGACGTCGTTTTAAGGCTGAATTTATCTCTTATAGTTATCTATATCAAGCACTTACTGGTAAACAATAAGTTATCCTCCGTGAACATAAACGTCGCTAGTTTGTTAAACGGTAACTACATTCTGTTACTGTTCGTGGTACTCGCACTGGGGCTGTGCCTCGGTAAACTCCGTCTGGGCTCCGTCCAACTCGGTAATTCCATTGGCGTTTTGGTGGTTTCGCTGCTGCTCGGCCAGCAACACTTCGCCATTAACACCGAGGCGCTGAATCTCGGCTTTATGCTGTTTATTTTCTGCGTCGGCGTGGAGGCCGGGCCCAACTTTTTCTCGATTTTCTTCCGCGACGGCAAAAACTACCTGATGCTGGCGCTGGTGATGGTCGGCTCGGCGATGGTGCTCGCCATCGGTCTCGGCAAACTGTTCCACTGGGACATCGGCCTGACCGCCGGCATGCTGGCCGGCTCGATGACTTCGACGCCGGTGCTGGTGGGTGCCGGCGACACGCTGCGCAACACCATCGTCAACGGCCCGGCGCTGCTGGCGGCGCAGGATCATCTGAGCCTCGGCTACGCCCTCACCTACCTGATCGGTCTGGTCAGCCTGATCTTCGGCGCGCGCTATCTGCCGAAGCTGCAACACCAGGACCTGTCCACCTCAGCCCAGCAAATCGCCCGCGAACGCGGCCTGGACACCGACAGCCAGCGCAAGGTCTACCTGCCGGTGATCCGCGCCTACCGCGTCGGCCCCGAGCTGGTGGCCTGGGCCGACGGCAAGAACCTGCGTGAACTGGGCATCTACCGCCAGACCGGCTGTTACATCGAACGCATCCGCCGCAACGGCATTCTGGCCAACCCGGACGGTGACGCGGTGCTGCAGGTGGGCGACGAGATCTCGCTGGTCGGCTACCCGGACGCCCACGCGCGTCTGGACCCGAGCTTCCGCAACGGCAAGGAAGTGTTCGATCGCGATCTGCTCGACATGCGCATCGTGACCGAAGAGATCGTGGTGAAGAACAGCAACGCGGTGAACAAGCGCCTGAGCCAGCTAAAGCTGACCGACCACGGCTGCTTCCTCAACCGCGTGATCCGCAGCCAGATCGAAATGCCGATCGACGACAGCATCGTGCTCAACAAAGGCGACGTGCTGCAGGTGAGCGGCGACGCGCGCCGGGTGAAGAGCGTAGCGGAGAAGATTGGCTTTATCTCCATCCACAGCCAGGTGACCGACCTGCTGGCGTTCTGCGCCTTCTTCATCATCGGCCTGCTGATCGGCCAGATCACCATTCAGTTCAGTAACTTCTCGTTCGGCATCGGCAACGCCGCCGGCCTGCTGATGTCCGGTATCATGCTCGGCTTCCTGCGTGCCAACCACCCGACCTTCGGCTATATTCCGCAGGGCGCGCTGAACATGGTGAAAGAGTTCGGCCTGATGGTGTTTATGGCGGGCGTGGGCCTGAGCGCCGGCGCCGGCATCGGCCACAGCCTGGGCGCGGTCGGCGGCCAGATGCTGATTGCCGGGCTGATCGTCAGCCTGGTGCCGGTGGTTATCTGCTTCCTGTTCGGCGCCTACGTGCTGCGCATGAACCGCGCCCTGCTGTTCGGTGCGATTATGGGCGCCCGCACCTGTGCGCCGGCGATGGAAATCATCAGTGACACCGCACGCAGCAATATCCCGGCGCTGGGCTATGCCGGCACCTACGCCATCGCTAACGTGCTGTTAACGCTGGCGGGTTCACTCATCGTGGTGCTATGGCCGGGCATACTCGGCTGATCGATTAGCGGGAGAGATGGATCGGCGATAAAAATATTTTGATTTTTTTGTCGCTGACCAGAACTTTCGTTGGGGGCCGCAGTCTGAATTAGTGCCACTGCTTTTCTTTGATGTCCCCATTTTGTGGAGCCCGATAATCCCGCCTTTTAGGTTCAAGATTATCGGGTTTTTTGTTGCCTGAAAAACGTATTACATCAACGGCCCACGGCCCCAAAATGCACATTTTTGCAGTGGTTCGGTCACACATCCCTCTTCTCATTCGTCATCTATATGTGTCAACCCGATAAATGAGGAGTTCTTATGACTACGTTAGTGAATACCGACCCTGTCAATCATGCGCAAACCATTGCCAACGTTTTTTCCGCGCTGCTGAAAGTGCATGGCGCTATCGATGTGCACAATCTGGAGCGCAAGATCTACCATCTCGTCCTCCTGCGTGCTTCGCAAATCAATGGCTGCGGTTACTGTGTCGAGATGCATACCAAAGAAGCGCGCGAAGACGGTGAAACCAACGCACGTCTGGACAGGCTGGTGGTATGGGAACACGTTGATGATTTCACGCCTCGCGAGCGCGCCGCATTTGCCTGGACAGAAGCGTTAACGCGGCTTGAACGCCATACCGAGTATGGCCCACTGCGCGCGGCATTGCGCGCGTACTATTCCGAGGAAGAAATCAGCGCGCTAACCGCAAATATCACTATGATAAATCTGTGGAATAGAATTCATATTTCCGGCCACTAATATGAAAAACGACAAGTATGCAGCACTGTTCGAATCGAGAAGACCGTTTCTGATCGGCCTCGCCTATCGTATTTTAGGTTCTCTGGCCGATGCGGAAGATGCCGTGCAAGATACCTATATCAAATGGTTACATGCGGATCGCCACAGCATTCTGAATCCTGCGGCCTGGCTGACCACCGTCTGCACTCGTCGTTGTCTTGACCTGCTGCGCGCCGCGCAGCAGGCTCGCGTCGATTATGTCGGTATTTGGCTACCAGAACCCATTCAAACCGCCGTAGCCAAAACGCCCGAGCAGACGTTGGAACTCGCATCGTCGCTGTCGACGGCCTTTATGCTGTTGCTCGAAAGACTCACTCCCCGCGAGCGCGCAGCCTATTTGCTGCATGACATCTTTGACTTGCCCTACGCGGATCTCGCCATGACATTAGGTGGGGAAGAAACGGCGTGTCGTAAACTGGTGTCACGCGCGCGCGAAAAAGTTGGCCGCCCAGAGGAGCGTAAAACCCAGCCCACAGAGCGGCAGGAGGCGTTGCTTATCGCTTTCAAAACGGCGGTGGAAACGGCAGATATCGAACCCCTTTCGACCCTGTTGTCCGAAGACGTTAAGCTCAGTGCGGACGGCGGCGGTAAAGTGCCCGCCAACCTGGCTGAACTCATCGGCAAACGTGACGTGCTCGAGTTTATCGGCGGTAAATTGCCAATGTTTTGGCAAACCTATGTCTGGCAACACGCGCTCATCAATGGCGTGCCAGGCGCCTTGCTATCCGAACAAGGCCGTATTACGGCGTCTGTCAGTCTCAGCTTGAATGCCGAAGGCCGACTGGCTCAGGTATTTATCGTGCGCAACCCAAGCAAACTTTCGCAACTCGACCGTCTGTGGACAATGCCTCTGCGGTAAGAACACCTTTACAACATGTGCCCATTTTCTGGTAATACAGCGAGACGGCTTATTGACTGACAGGAGCAGGTGGCCATTTCCCGCCACGCTTAATTAGCTCGTCTCTGATGCGCTCAAGAGACGCTTTCGCCTCACTGCCGTCCTGACTCCTATTAATCAGCCGTTGCAGTTGATTGCCCATCGTCCAACCCGAGTTGCCTCTTATATCGCTATCGGCACCTTTTTCTAAAAGAAGAATGACGTGGTCATAGGAGTGATAGTCTAAAGCATCGATGAGCAACGTATCACCCAGTGAATTTCTTATATTTATATCAGCACCATGCTCCAACATGACCTCTAATGTTTCTGTGTTTTTCGCAAAGATGCTATTAAATATAATGGGTTGATTATGAACCTTATCCCTAGCATTTGGAGAAAGTCCGCCCTCTAACATAGCCTGTATCCAGATGCCTTTATCCGCCTTCATAACAAACTCAGCGGGGCTACCTGGCGTGTTGGGTTGAGGTTGTAATGGATCCACCCCTGCCTTAACCAAATCCGTAATGATCTTGAGCCGCTCTGGCGTGTTCTTGTCAAAGATAGCGTTATTTATCGCCCAGAATAATAACGTCATCTCCGCCTTGGCCGGTCGATTTAACGTTTCTTTGCTTACCGTCGGTAAAACCTTATCCAGCTTTTGCCTGTCACCCTCGTAGATGATGTTGGCGATGTCCAGCTGCTTTCCTTCAAAGTAATCTTGTGGTTGTAGATCCCTACCTTGCTTGCATCCCTGCATCACAAACATCGACAGCACCACGGTAATAATCAGAGTAATGTGCTTCATGCCGTACCCGTCCACGTCAAACGCCCGTTATTTCACCCATCTGAAAGCTAACTAATTCACAATGTTTATCTTCTCTTTAATTTTAATTAATTTTTTTATATAAGAATTATTTTTGTCTCCTTTGGCTATTTCCGCAGAAATCAGAGAAAGGAAGCTGTCATTAAAATCATCTTTGGCTAAGGGGTTAGCGCCATGAGCCAAAAGAACCTCAATGTGCTCAGGGCAACTGTTATACAGCGCATTAATTAATGGAGTTCTGTTCATAGCCCCTTTGATATTAACATCAGCTTTGTAATCTATTAGGGCACTCAATGTCTCTGTATTAACCGCTTGAAAGCTCTTGAAAATTATTGGCTGATTGTTTATTTCATCCCTTGCATTAGGCGATAATCCGCCTTCAAGCATAGCCTGTATCCAGACGCCTTTATCCGCTTTCATAACATATTCAGCCGGGCTACTTCGCCCTTCCGGTCTCGGCTGCAGTGGATCTGCCCCTGCCTTGACCAAATCCGTAATGATCTTGAGCCGCTCTGGCGTGTTCTTGTCAAAGATAGCGTTATTTATCGCCCAGAATAGCAACGTCATCTCCGCCTTGGCCGGCCGATTTAACGTTTCTTTGCTTACCGTCGGTAAAACCTTATCCAGCTTTTGCCTGTCACCCTCGTAGATGATGTTGGCGATGTCCAGCTGCTTTCCTTCAAAGTAATCCTGTGGTTGTAGATCCATACCTTGTTTGCACCCCTGCATGATGAGCGTAGACACTACCATAGTGATAATGAGTATGATTTTTTTCATATTCTTCCCTTGATTGTGGCAATGTCATCGTCTTTTTCATTTTCAATGCATTGTATCGCCTGGTCTATACCGTGCTTGTCCAGCAGTGAGCCTGTTCCACCGGAAAGCGTGTGTTTTACTCCCACTGCATCAGGCGCCAACATGGACAAGCGTTCTTTCGCCATCACCGCCGGGGGATAAAATTGGAGGTCTTTGGCATCCTCCCACAAATCAACCTCCTGCAGCTTGGTCAATAGCTCCCCCTTCACGCGATACGCCTGAATATTATCGGCGCTGCCTATAATCGAACCGCCATATTTTTCTACAGTTCCTGCATTCAGGCCTGCTGCATTAAACGTCCAAGCCGGTTTGCCGCTGGCCATGGAGGCCGCAGACGCCATGCCCCCGCCCAGCGAATGGCCAGATATCCCGGCACCGCCTTTAATTGCTTTACCTATATTGACCGCTTTCTTGTAATATTCGGAGTTAAACCCCAACCCCTGAGCGCCGTTATTTGACCAGTCACTCAGGTTTTTAATGCCTGACAAATCGCCATTCAGTAACGCTTTCTGGGCAGCCTTGCTTATTCCCTCCGGGAACTCGGGCGCACGCGATCCACGGAACACCAACGTCGGATTCATCGCTTTACCAAAGACCCTCTCATCTGGCTGATAAACCCGAGCCAGAAAGCCCGGCGTATCCTCATCGTCATAGAGCATATCTTTGCTTAAACCGAGTTTACCCAGCGCCCCATCATTGTTACTGATGTCCTTCCAGCCCTCAGGGATGTCTATCGTGTCCTTGAGTGGGTTAGTGGTCTTGTAAACATTCTCAGCCAACTTCGCCTTTTCGACCGCGACGTTGTTCTCCGCCAATCGCTGTGCCGCCATGCGCGCATCCGGGTAAATGCTGCGGTTGCCTCGCCCTATCAGGTACTGGCGTTCTTGCCAGCGTTCTGCCTTGGTCATCGGACGGATGGCCTGTACCGTGGCGGCAACGGTTGCCACTGCGGTAGCGATAGCTTGCTGCAGAGGGGGATTCCGGGTCGTATTCTGCCTCGCCGGCAGCACCGTCGGTTTTGCCCGCCGGCCATAGCGGCTGACCATTTCTTCATAGCGGGCGATCACGCGCCCAGTAGGATAAAAGGCAGGAAGAGAGCTGCCGGGATAGCGCTGTAATCGGCCTTCCGCGTCGACGTAAAACGCGTATTTGGTCGGCGTCCAGGCGCCCATTCCCTCATCAATCGCCAGCAAACCGCCCCGATTGAGATCATCGAACACGCTGCGCTTCACAGCCGCGTCCTCACGATAACCGGTGACGCCAATACCGGATTGAGTATTGCGGGTTATGGAGTACCGGCTGCTTATCGATATGCCGGCTGCGCCGCCGAACAGATAATGCCTTTCCAGCTCATGGCACGCTTGTGTCGGGGTGAGTATCCGGGAGAAACTTTCCGGCGCCGTGTGTTCAGAAAAGAGAGAGAGCAGCTTCATACGGTACCAGCCCGTACGTCGGCTCCTTGAGGCGGCGTTCCGGCCCCTTTCCTTGTCACCTCGCCGAGATTTAGCGAACGATAACGCATTGGATATCCTTATCTTGCAGGTCACTGCATGTCCGTGAATGTTCGAAAAACTAGCACAATTCAGCAAAGATTGCTTTGTTGTCTTGCTGTTCACACCGTAACACTCGGTGGAGGAAATTCATGCAGTGGCGTTTTTCGGCAGCGGCGTCTGGCAAACGCCATAGGAAAATAAATCTCAGATAAAAGTCTGGCGGAGAATCAGAAGGGATACAGAGAAAAAGAAAAATGGCACACCCGACGTTGCTGGGCTGCTTTTGCTGCGCCGGCCCAGGCCGGCGCAGCAACGCCCGTTTAGAACCGCTGTTTGATAGGTTCATCACTGTTCAGATTGCCGTTGGCCTGCGCTTCTCCGCAGGTGGTGGGGCCAAAGGCCACCACTTTGCCGTCGCTGTTTCTGAAGCCGACGTAGAACGGCGTCACGGTGCCGTTCGGCAAGCGGTGGTTATAGTCGTGGCACACGCCCTGGCCGTTCAGCGTCGGCCGGGTGGCGATCGGCGCGCCGAAATCCCGGCTGACCGAGCGCTTGTCGGCGCCGACGTAAAAGGCCTCGGCGATCTTTTGATCGCGCAACAGGCTGAAGGTATCGCAGCCGGTTAACAACAGGCTCACCGCCACAACGGCACTCCCTAACCCTTTACTCATTTTTCACTCCCTCTATATATATTGAACCTGGCGGCAATTACGCTGTTTTGCCGGGTAAACGTCGGCGAGCGCCCAAGGGCGTGCCTGCTCGCTAGAGCATTAAAAAGAGAAGCCATACAAATTAATGATTCAACGAATGAGATAACCGCCCCATCGCCGTGGAAAGAACCGAATGGAGACGCGTTACAGTTTGCGGATCACATTGCCAATCAGGCATTTCACGGCGTTGACTTGCGCCGTCAGCCCCGGCTTGTCGGCGGGAAACACGCCGTCCAGCGCCGCGGTACCGACGGTGAAGCCAACCGCATTGCCCGTCACCACGGCGGCGATGCGATCTTCGCGGTCGATAGACCCGGCGATATAAACCGGTTTGTCGACCGCATCGCACACCCGCCGAATCAACGTCGGCACGTCGCCGGCAAAGCGGTAGGCCAGCAGATCCAGCCCTGTCACGCCCGGTAAAGCGGCGCGCTGGCGGGCGCTGGCGACAATGTCTTCGATGTCACCTTCCAGCACGCTGGGATGGCCGCTGATGCGGCCGGCAAACGGATAGTAGCGCAGGCCAGACTGACGAATGATCGGCAGCACGCTTTCCGGCCGCGTCCCCCCCATCAATACATCAACGCCCAACGCCAGCGCCGCGCGCGCCGAATTCATCTCGCTTTCCTCATCCAGGCTAACCACTTCCAGATAAGCGGTGGCGCCACCGGCGTGGATCGCCTGCGCCAACTGTTTGAGTTGGTCCAGCGGCAGGCCGATATCCTTAAAGCCGATATGCTTCACGCCGGCAGCCAGCACCTCTGGTAGCCGCGCTTGCGCATCGGGCACCGTGCTGTCGTTGCGCGTCAGCATGAAAATAAACTCGGGTGTGTGCATGGTGTTTCCTTATTGTCTTCAGGTGATGTGAGTTATTGGGCGCGCAGCATTTTTTCCGCCTGCCGGAAGGCGTACAGCAGGCTGGCATGTTCCGCCCGTCCGCTGCCCGCGATATCGAACGCCGTACCGTGGTCGACCGAGGTGCGGATAAACGGCAGGCCGACGGTGACGTTAACGCCGTGATCCACCCCGAGATATTTCACCGGGATCAGGCCCTGGTCGTGATATTGGGCGACCACAATGTCGAACTCCCCGCGCCGGGCGCGCATGAAAACGGTATCGCCGGGCCAGGGGCCGCTGACGTCCAACCCCTGTTCCCGCGCCAGGGCGATGGCGGGCACGATGACGTCAAGATCTTCGCGGCCGAACAGGCCATTCTCCCCGGCGTGCGGATTCAGGCCGGCCACCGCAATGCGCGGTTTCGCTATGCCTAACGCCCGACAGGCCGTTTGCGCCAGATGAAACGCGCGCAGCTCGTTTTCCACGGTCGCCGCGTCGATGGCGTCCCGCAGCGAAACGTGAATGGAAACCAGGATCACCCGCAACTCGTCGTTGGCCAGCATCATGGCGAAGTCCTGGGTGCCCGAGCGCGCCGCCAGGATCTCGGTGTGCCCCGGATAATCGATCCCCGCCAGGCGCATCGCCTCCTTGTTCAGCGGCGCGGTGACGATACCGGCGATGCGCCCCGCCAGCGCCAGATCGATGGCGGCAACCACCCAGGCATAAGACGCCGCGCCCGCGCGCTTATCGAGCCTGCCGAGGGGCAAGTCCGCCGGCAACGCAACGCCGGCGGAATAGACGGCGGTTTCTCCTCGCGTCCAGGCCTCGTCCCATCCCGCCAGCGAGGCAGGCAGTTCGCGGATGTGCAGCTTTAGCCCCAGACGGGTCGCCGCGTGCGCCAGGGCACCGGCATCGCCAATCACTACATAAGGCGTGCTCAACGGCTCTGTGGCCGCCAGTTTGGCGATGATCTCCGGCCCGATGCCGGCGGGATCGCCCATCGTTATCGCCAGTGGCAAGGTGGAAAGGGTCATCGTTCTTCTCCTTCTCGGTCAGCGCGCAACCGGGTTACGCAGTTCAACAACGTATCGGCCCGGCCAAAACCGCCCGCCTTGGTGGCGAACGGCAGCCTGCGGCCCGGCAGATTTAACAACCCGAAAGGCACGCCGGGCTCCACCTCACCGAACAGCGTCAATGAGCCGGCCGCCATGGCGTCGACGATACGCCGCGCGGTATCGCCGCCGGTCGCCACCAGCCCGTCGAAGGCTGGCGTGCAACGGCTGACGACCGCGCCCAGCGCAGCGGCATGATCCGCCGTGGCCGCTCGCGACCGGGGTGATACCAGGCAAACCACATCGGCACGCGCAAACGCCGCTCGCACCTCTTGCGCTGCCACCTCGGGATCGGCCGATTCAGGCAGCGTGACCAGCACCACGCCCGCCTGCCGCAGGCTTGCCAGCTGGGCGTCATTCGCCGGATGCAGGCTGCCAATCGCCACCAGCACCTTGCGGGCTCTCAGCGGCGGTTGAGCGGGCGGCGCGTTCTCTTTAGGGGACAACGCACGCGACAGCGCCGCCGCCAGGCCCGGCGATCCCACCCACACCACCGGTTCGGCCATGCCGATCCGCCTCACGACTTCATCCAACTCGCCGTTGTCTGCGGCGTCGAACACCTGAAAGCGCGACGGCTCCAGCCCCGCCATTCGCTCCATGACGTAGCCGGTGACGATCGGGTTCTTCGGATCGCGCGCAAAGGCGGTCTGCTCCAGCGCGACGCCGTCGACGTATTGCCGGCCGCCCAGCGTGGTGCGGCCGGCATCCGGGAAGGCCGGCGCGACGATGGCAAGACGGCGCCCGCTGCCCGTCAGCGCCCCGCGCGTTTCCGGCCCCAGATTGCCGCGCAGCGTGGAATCCACCGTTTTGTAGATGAGGCGCGCTGGTTTCACGCAGGCGGCGGCATGGCGAAAACGCCGCTCCGCCTGCTCCGGCGAAACGAAGCGGGAATCTAAATCGAAGGCGACGATCTCAGCGCCCTGCAACGCGGCATCGGGCAGGCGCAGCATGACGCAGGCGTTCAGTCCGCGTGCGGCGAACGGGGCCGCGCCGTCGAGCGCGCTGGTAAGATCATCGGCGAGAATGGCAATCATCGCAGTTACCCGTAAGTGGAAAGTGATGCACACTTTGGCGGATTTGGCTGGCAATAAAAAACGATTTGCGTAGTATCGATGATTGATAAAAACTCAATCAAAAGGGGGCGTAGTGCGTCAACGAAGGTTGCCTAACCTGGCGGTATTACGGGCTTTCGAAGCTACGGTGCGGTACGGCAGCGTGTCGAAAGCCGCCAAATCTCTCAACGTCACCGACGGCGCCGTCAGCCGCGCGGTGCGCGAATTCGAGCAGACCCTGGGATTCGCGCTGTTTCAACGCACCAGCCGCATGGTGCATCCGACGCCGCAGGCGCAAGAGCTGGCGAGCGAGATCGGCCGGGGGCTGGACAACCTGCAGTCGGCGATCGACCGCGCCTGTCGGCATCATCAGAATCGCCCGTTGGTGATCTCCTGCGAGCCGACCTTTCTGATCCGCTGGCTGATCCCGCGACTGGCCGGTTTGCAGCAGGCGGTGGGGAAAGAGCGCGATCTGCAGCTGGTCTCCGCCGGCGGCGCTGTCGCCTTCTCGCGTGAAGGCATCGATCTGGCGATTCGCCGCAACGATTTCCCGATCGCCGATGACGTGGTCGCCCGCCCGTTCCTCAAAGAACGAGTCGGCCCGGTTTGCCGCCGGGAGCATGCCGCGACGGGGCGTGAACTGCGCGGCACCCTGCTCCACACCGAGACGCGCCCGCACGCCTGGCGCGACTGGTGCACCCACAGCGGCATCGAGATCCGGCCGGGCAACGAGCTGCGTTTCGAACATTTCTATCTCAGCCTGCAGGCGGCGGTCGCCGGCGCCGGTATCGGCATCGGCCCATTGGCGCTGGTGGCGGATGATATCGTCAACGGCGCACTGGTAGCGCCATATGGCTTTGCTGCTGACGGGACGGATTACGTGCTGATGACCCAGGCCGACGGCCAGGACGATGCAATATTCTCAACGGTATTGGCTTGGCTGGTCGCCATGGGCGAAGAAACCGAACGGGCGGTGTTGGCGAGCGAAGGGAAAGCGTAACGGGGAAAAGTCTCCGCCTGCCGCGCAGGGCAAGCGGAGTGGCATCAGGCGGCGATTACTTCTGCTCGGCCTGGCTTACGGTGTCTTCGGCTTTCCAGATGCGGTATTTTACTTCCGCGTCTTTCGGCGCATACACCACGATCGGCAGGCGGCTGTTGTAGCGCTGCATCGCGGCGTCGCCCAGGTTGGCGGCGATGAATTGCTTGGTCTTGGTGTTGTCCGGGCAAGCCATCATGGTCGAGGCCGGTTCGGACAGCTTCTCCAGCACCAGGTAATCATAGCCCCAACCGGAGAGGGTTTTGGTCTCCAGCGTACCGCCGATCATGTGGCGGTTGCAGTCCACTTCCAGCACCTTGCCGATCAGCAGCTCCACCTTGTAGTTCTCTTCATGCTCTTGCTTCGGCAGGTAGATCGCCTGGCGATTCATGCCTTTCTCGGCTTTCGGGTAAGGCGCGACCTTTTCCAGCGGCTGTTTGCTGATATCCGCATCATCGCCAGAGGTAGCCGCCATGGCGCCGGCGGAAACGGCCATCAGCAGGCCAGAAAATACAACGGATGCCTTGTTCATGTTTTATCCCTACACGTTGTCAAATAATCCGCCTATAAACTAATACACTACAGCCAAGCCCGCCACAGGTTTAATCTTCTTTACAATAGGCGTTCAATAGTGACAATCGCCTGATATCATCGATTAACCGGAGCAATGACTCAGCGTTTCTTCAGGTTGGCAACATAGGCCTTCACCACCTGATAGACATAATCCTGGCATGCCAGCCCGGTTTGCGGATCGTATTTGCCCTGATTGGTGATGTTGTTGGACAACACGCGAATGCCGACGAACGGCACCTTGAATTCGGCGGCGATCTGCGCGGCGGAGGCGGTCTCCATCTCTTCGACCGACGTCTGATAGCGGTCGTGAAAATAGCGAATGCGGTCCAGCTCGCTGTTCCACACGTCGGCCGAGCCGATCACCCCTTCCACGACCTTGCCCTGTCGGTAATCGCCCTTAACGCTTTGCGCAATCGCCAGCAGGTTGGGGTCGGCGGGAAACTGACGCAGGCTGTGCGCCTTTTTGTCCTCGCCGGCGCTGCCTTTGGAAGCCAACAGATCCATCGGCTGCCACTGCCGCGAGTCGCTGCCTTCCCCCAACGCCTTGGCCGGCGTTTTGAACGCCCCGAGATTGACCGAATATTTGCCCAGCACGATGTCATATACTTTCAGCGCCGGATCATGGCCGCCGGCGGTACCCTGGTTGATGATCGCCACCGGGTGAAACTGCGTGGCGGCGATCGCCGTGGCCGCCGCGGCGTTGGACATGCCCTTCAGCGTCTCCGACACCACCACCGGGTAGCCGTCTACGGTGCCGTGCCAAAAGCGCCAGCCGCCAATCTGCTCCTCGCGCGGGTTCTCCAACCGCTGGGCGAAACGTTCCGCCTCTACCGGCATGGCGCCCTGCACCACGATCGGCCCGACGGCCGTAGGTTGGCCAAAGCTCAGCGGGGAAAAGGCCGCACCGGCGGCCGCCAACAGTAAGACACGCGCTTTATTCTTCATCACCACCCTCTCATCCCGAAAAAAAGCAAACGATTACCTTAGCCGAAGGCGGTGGCCTCGGATAGGGTTTTCTTACCGGCGGACTAAGGTTTTCTTAAGACAGAATTATTACAGTGGCGCTATTCAATCCTGTCACCGAGCCTGCGCGTGAATCCAGAATCATCATTAAATCAATCCTCAACGGCACCGCAAATTAAGACAACCGCCCTTTACTCCCTGCCGACATCCTTTTACCGTTGGCAAGTTTTTGGCCTGCTGATCAGCGGTTTGGTGTTCCTGTGGCTCTCCCGCAACGAACAGCTGGACTGGGCGATCAGTAATTATTGGTACGATGCCGCCAGCGGGCATTTCCCGTGGCAAAACAATTATTGGCTAGACCTGATCAACCACCGCCTGCTGAAGCAAATAGTGATCGTCGGGGCGGTGCTGGCGCTGTTTTGGGGCATCTATCGCCGCAGCGCGCGCCTGATTGTCAGCATGTTGCTTCTCGGCATCGGCCCGCTGGTGGTGGGCATTCTCAAAGCCACCAGCGCGCACTCCTGTCCGTGGGATCTGATCGAGTACGGCGGCAAGGCGATGTCCTTCCCGCTGTTCGGCGCGGTGCCGGCACTGCCGGGCCCCGGTCGCTGTTTTCCCGGCGGGCACGCCTCGAGCGGTTTCGCGATCATGGCGTTGTTTTTCCTGTTTTATCCGCAGCGCCCGCGCCTGGCCTGGTGGTGCTGGTGCGGCGGTATTGTGCTCGGCATGTTGATGGGCTTTGGTCAGATCATGCGCGGCGCACATTTTCTTACCCATAACCTGTGGGCGGGTTGGTGGGTTTGGTTAAGCCAGTTGGCTATTTATTGGATGGTTAGCGGCTATTGGTGCCGCAAGATGAGGTAACGGTTATGGAGCAGTTAAACCATGTTCTTTTCGCCTGGATCAATGCGACCCCGGCATCTCCCGAGTGGATGATCGATTTCGCCACCTTTTTGGCACGCGATCTTATCATTATCGTGCCGCTGCTGATCGTCGGCCTGTGGCTGTGGGGGCCGCGAAGCCAGCTGGTTTCACAGCGCGAAGTGGTGGCGAAAACCACGATCGCGCTGCTGTTCGCCATGCTTGCCGCCTCCACTATCGGCGCGCTGCTGCCGCATGAGCGCCCGTTCGTCGCCGGCGTGGGTTATACCTTCCTGGCGCACGCGCCGGACAGTTCGTTCCCCAGCGATCACGGCACCGCCATCTTTACCTTTGCGCTGGCGTTCCTGTTCTGGCACCGAGTCTGGTCCGGTGCGCTGCTGATGATTGTCGCCGTCGGCATCGCCTGGTCACGCGTTTACCTCGGCGTGCACTGGCCGCTGGATATGGTCGGCGGTTTCCTGCTCGGCCTGGTCGGCTGCCTGTTCGCTCAGCTGGTGTGGAATCTGTTCGGCGATATCCTCGCTGACAAGCTGTCGCGCCTGTATCGCTTCCTGTTCGCCTTCGCCATCCGTCGCGGCTGGGTGAAAGAGTAACCGCACAACATGACCGGGGCGTTACCGCCCCGTGATTTCACACCACGCCGGTGGTCACACAAAACGCCCGCGTTTTTCCCGCTCCCAGCATCACTCCCGCCTCCCCTTCCGGCGCGTTCGGCCGACAGTTCGCCGGCTGGATAAAAGCCAGCAGCCGCCGGTTGCCCTGAACGGCGATGCGCCGGAGACCATAGTTGAATTGCCCGGTGGCGAAGCGCGTCACATAGCGCCGGCCTTGCGGCGCCAGCATAAAAAACTCGGCCTGATCCACGTAACGCGTCAGATCGTCAGAGCACAGCAGCTCCTGCCCGATCGCATCCCCTATCAAAGCCGGTGTCGGCAGATTCTGGCGGAATACCGCGTCGGGAATGCAATCGTAGTTGAGACAGCAAACATAGCGCAGCGGCTGCGGCCGCTCGTCCAGGTTGGTGACCTTCATCTCTATGGCGAACTGCGCGCTCTGCGCCGCCAGACGCAGCGCCGGGCCGATGCGCCAATGGCCACCCAACCGCTCGCCCTCACCGTGCAACGCCAACTCATCGCCTACCAGCTGCAGCCACACGCGCTGCATCTGTGGCGGCGCCGGGTCCTGACCCGACCAGGCGGGATAGAACGCGGCATCGTCAGCGCGCTTTTTTCCTGCGCCCCGCACGCTGCGGCGGCCCGACTTCAGTGAGTAACCGTCAAACTCGGCATCCCAGATCGCGAGGCCCTGGTACGGTAAAACCGTCAGCGCGCCACGGCTGTTCGCCAGCGTCAGCATCGGCCCGCGTTTTGCGCAGCGATGCGCACTCACCGCGAAATCCGCGTTGCGGAACAGTTCCTGCCGCTGCGTCCCGAAAGCTTCAGGAGCCAGATCGATGTTGATCTTCATCTTTTTTCCCTCGACGTTTCGCTCGCGCAGGCCGCGAGCCCTAAAATGTTATTTAAATAACAAAACAACCATCCTTAATGTATATGCATAACGGCATCATATCGACGATCTGATCGACATTTTTTAAACACCACTAGGTTTATCGGTATCGAAATGTTATTATTTTCACATTACTCACCCCGTTTACTGTCTTAACCTCACTAAGGAACCGCGATGACCATCGAAAACATCGATTACGCCAGCTACGTTGACCACACCCTGCTGGCGATGGACGCCACCGAAATGCAGATCGCCAAACTGTGTGAAGAAGCGCAGCAGCACAACTTCTATGCCGTATGCGTCAACTCCGGCTACGTGCCGCTGGCGGCCCAACTGCTGCAGGAAAGCACCGTGAAAGTCTGCTCGGTGATCGGTTTCCCGCTGGGTGCCGGTCTTACCGTCGCCAAAGCCTTTGAAGCCAAAGCGGCGATCGCCGCCGGCGCGCAAGAGATCGATATGGTGATCAACGTCGGCTGGTTGAAAAGCGGCCTGCTGGACGAAGTGAAAGCCGACATCGCCGCCGTGCGCGAGGTTTGCGCGGCGATCCCGTTGAAGGTAATATTGGAAACCTGCCTGCTCAGCGATGCGCAGATCGTCCAGGTTTGTGAAATGTGTCGCGAACTCGATGTGGCCTTCGTGAAAACTTCCACCGGCTTCAGCACCGGCGGCGCTCGGGAAGAGCACGTCAAACTGATGCGCGAGACCGTGGGCAGCGAAATGGGCGTGAAAGCTTCCGGCGCCGTGCGCGATCGCGCCACCGCCGAGAAGATGATCAAAGCCGGCGCCACGCGTATCGGCACCAGCTCCGGCGTCGCCATCGTTTCCGGCGCCCAGCCGGCGGCGGGCAGCTACTGATCGTCGGCATGCCCTGACGGGCATAGCCAATACACAACGATGCGGGACAATACGGGCGGCCAAGGCGGCCCGATATTGCCCCGCATCGTTGTGTTTAGCCGGAAATGCCGGCACGCCCTTTACCTCTATCACCTGTGGGAAGACGGACCTATGGAAACGCGGCGCGAAGAACGTATCAACCGGCTAGTTCAGGCGTTAAAACGCGCTGACAAGATCCACCTGAAAGAAGCCGCCGCGCTGCTGGGGGTCTCGGAGATGACCATTCGCCGCGATCTGAGCGCCGAACCGGCGACGGTGGTGCTGCTCGGCGGTTACGTGGTGACCGATCCGCGCAGCAACGGCGTGACCAACTACTTTGTTTCCGATCAAAAAGCCAAGCAGGTGGCGGAGAAACGGCGCATCGGCCTGCTGGCGGCGCCGTTGATCAACGAAAACGACACGGTGTTTTTCGACTGCGGCACCACTACCCCGGCGATCATTGACGCCATTGCCGACGAGCTGGCCTTCACCGCCGTCTGTCATTCGCTGAACACCTTCCTGGCGCTGCAGGACAAACCGAACTGCAAAGTGGTCCTGTGCGGCGGTGAGTTCAAGCCGAACAACTACATCTTTTCCAGCGTCGGTGGCCGCAACGAGCTCGATCACATCTGCCCGAACATCGCCTTTATCTCCGCCGCCGGCCTCAGCCTGCAGCACGGCGCCACCTGCTTCAACTTCGACGAGCTGGAGATGAAGCATCGCGCCATGGCGATGGCGCAGCAAAAGATCCTGGTGGCGGATCACAGCAAGTTCGGCAAAACCAAACCGGCCTGCATCGGCCCCCTGACGCAGTTCGATCGGGTGATCAGCGACCGCCAACCGGACGCCGACTTCATGGCGTTCTTCAACGATAACGCCATCGCTACCCGCTATTAATCCGCCTTCTGCGCCGTCGAAACCGGCGGCGCACCGCTGCAATCCCCTTATTTCCCCGCCCGGAGATGAACAAATAATGCGCAATCGATTCGCGTTTTTCGCTTATCCGCACGCAACATCAGGTTAATAAAATGCAACAGGTCACCTGAGTGATTATTTTCTCACAGGCTAAACACGCTGTCGGCTGCGCGAATTAACGACTATTTATGGCTTTTATATGATAAATCTCGCCAAAGGCCGGGATGTTTAAATAAACGGCGGTTTACGCGATTGCAGCAAATCTCGCCAATACCTGTTAGCTATCTGTTATTTATATGATGAATGGTTACGCATTTTTATCCGCTAACCACGTAAGTAATTCCCCTTCGTTATTAGCGGTGATTTTTAATAAAAAACATTTAAAAACAAATAAATGAATGGAATTTTACTTAAAAATACAATGTGATCTACGTCACTAAAACTGCTTAATCCGGGTTTTTCGCTAGATCCAAAACCACGCATAAAATATATTGCTCGGCTTGCTGCTGAGCACAGCGCTTTATCCGGCTAATTATTGTACAAACCGCATAATCGCAGAAATTTTTATGAGAGCGTTCTCAGCACAAAATCTTACACAAATGTGCAACAAATGCGCGAAAAATCGATAAAAAAGCGGATAACTGCACATATTGCGCATTTGAGAGCAGGATCACGGTTGTTTCTACTGTAAATCGTTATCTTGCCGCCAACAAAAATCGACAGGCAAAGACCTGTCGGCAGCGGTAACGACTTTTATCGCCCGTGACGGTGAAAAGTCTTTAGTGAATTACCCGGCGCTGTGCCTTGGTAATGAACACAATAAACAACCAGGGGGACGCCAAAACATCCCCGCAAGCAACACCTGATTCTTACCGCAAGCGTTGCCTGAATAGAACGTTTGACGGTTTAACCTTAAGTTTTGCCTTTTAATTTTAAATTCGTGTTCACTTCGGAGATATTTATGGACACTACACAGACCGGCACAATTGCCTCTGCGGCCTCGGGCTCCAGCAGTACCTGGCGTAAAACGGATACCATGTGGATGTTGGGCCTGTACGGCACCGCCATCGGCGCTGGCGTCCTGTTCTTGCCAATCAACGCCGGCATCGGCGGTTTGATTCCTCTGATCATCATGGCCATCATCGCTTTCCCGATGACCTTCTTTGCCCACCGCGGCCTGTGCCGTTTCGTTCTGTCCGGCAAAAATCCCGGTGAAGACATCACCGCCGTGGTAGAAGAGCACTTCGGCATCACCGCCGGTAAACTGATTACCCTGCTGTACTTCTTCGCCATCTACCCGATTCTGCTGGTTTACAGCGTAGCGATCACCAACACCGTCGACAGCTTCATCACCCACCAGTTGGGCATGACGTCGCCGCCGCGCGCCATCCTGTCGCTGATCCTGATCGTCGGCCTGATGACCATCGTGCGCTTCGGTGAGCAGGCCATCGTGAAAACCATGAGCATCCTGGTCTTCCCGTTCGTCGCGGTGCTGATGCTGCTGGCGGTGTATCTGATCCCTAACTGGACCGGCGCCATCTTCGAAAACGTGTCGCTGTCCGGCAGCGGTACCGGCATGGGCCACGGCCTGATCATGACCCTGTGGCTGGCGATCCCGGTAATGGTGTTCTCCTTCAACCACTCACCGATCATCTCCGCCTTCGCCGTCGCCAAGCGCGAAGAGTACGGCGTAGACGCCGAGAAGAAATGCTCCCGCATTCTGGCTTATGCACACATCATGATGGTGCTGACCGTGATGTTCTTCGTGTTCAGCTGCGTGCTGAGCCTGACGCCGGAAAACCTGGCGGAAGCCAAGGCGCAGAACATCTCGATTCTGTCTTACCTGGCTAACCACTTTAACAACCCGATGATCGCGTACATCGCGCCGGTTATCGCCTTCGTCGCCATCACCAAATCGTTCCTGGGCCACTACCTGGGCGCCCGTGAAGGCTTCAACGGTCTGGTTGCCAAGTCGATGAAGAGCCGCGGCAAAACCGTCAGCACCGCCAAGCTGAACCGCATGACCGCTATCTTCATGCTGGTGACTACCTGGATCGTCGCTACCCTGAACCCAAGCATCCTGGGCATGATCGAAACCCTGGGTGGCCCAATCATCGCCATGCTGCTGTTCCTGATGCCGATGTATGCCATCCGTAAAGTGCCTGCCATGCGCAAGTACAGCGGCCACATCAGCAACGTGTTCGTGGTTGTGATGGGTCTGATTGCCATCTCTGCTATCGTGTTCAGCCTGCTCGGCTAATCACGTCCGGCCGGCGCCGCTGCGCGCCGGCCCTCCCGCACTCCCCCATTTCCCGTATTCACCGCCTGAAACCTGAAGAAGGAGGCGAGACCATGGTCAGCGTTTTCGATATTTTCAAGATTGGCATCGGCCCATCCAGTTCCCACACCGTTGGCCCGATGAAAGCCGGCAAACAGTTCGTCGACGATCTGATCGCCCACCAGCAGCTGCAGGACACCACCCGCGTGGTGGTTGACGTGTACGGTTCGCTGTCGTTGACCGGTAAAGGCCACCACACCGATATCGCCATTATCATGGGCCTGGCCGGCAACCTGCCGCACGACGTGGACATCGACAGCATTCCGGGCTTTATCCGCGACGTCGAACAGCGCGGCCGCCTGCCGCTGGCCAACGGCCATCACGAGGTGGATTTCCCGCTGCACGGCGGCATGAATTTCCACAGCGACAACCTGCCGCTGCACGAAAACGGCATGCGCATCCGCGCCTTCGCCGGTGAACGCCTGCTGCACAGCAAAACCTATTACTCGATCGGTGGCGGTTTCATCGTCGACGAAGAGCACTTCGGCCAGTCCGCCGAGGGCGCCACGCCGGTGCCCTACCCGTTCAAATCGGCGCACGATCTGCAGCAGCATTGCAAAGACACCGGGCTGTCGTTGTCCGGCCTGGTGATGCAGAACGAGCTGGCGCTGCGCAGCAAGGCGGATATCGACGCGCACTTCGCCGACGTCTGGCAGGTGATGAGCGCCGGTATCGATCGCGGCATCAACACCGAAGGTCTGCTGCCCGGCCCGATGAAAGTGCCGCGCCGCGCCGCCGCGCTGCGTCGCATTCTGGTGACCGGCGACAAGAACAATATCGACCCGATGAACGTGGTCGATTGGATCAACATGTTCGCGCTGGCGGTCAACGAAGAGAACGCCGCCGGTGGCCGCGTGGTCACCGCGCCGACCAACGGCGCCTGCGGCATCATCCCTGCGGTGCTGGCTTACTATGACAAGTTCATCCGTCCGGTGAACGCCAATTCCTACACGCGCTACTTCCTGGCGTCCGGGGTGATTGGTGCGCTGTACAAGATGAACGCCTCGATCTCCGGTGCCGAAGTAGGTTGCCAGGGGGAGGTCGGCGTGGCCTGTTCGATGGCGGCGGCCGGGTTGACCGAGCTGCTGGGTGGCAGCCCGGCGCAGGTGTGCATCGCGGCGGAGATCGCCATGGAGCACCATTTGGGGCTGACCTGCGATCCGCTCGCCGGCCAGGTTCAGGTGCCCTGTATCGAACGCAACGCCATTTCCGCCGTCAAGGCGGTCAACGCCGCGCGCATGGCGATGCGCCGCACCAGCGAACCGCGGGTTTGTCTGGATAAGGTGATCGAAACCATGTACGAAACCGGCAAAGACATGAACGCCAAATACCGCGAAACCTCACAGGGCGGGCTGGCGATCAAAGTCGTGGCCTGCAACTGACCACCACGGCGAATCACTAAAGGCGCCGGCCGGTCCGATCTGGCCGGCGCCGTTTCAATGTCGCTCTTTCCCTGCCGCAACGCCCGGCTGAATGCCGGCTCGAGCCCCCACGGCGCCGGGGCGGGCGCTGTGCCGCAGCCAGCCGTAAAGTTCGGCATTACGCCGGAATCCCATCTTGCGCATAACGCTCATCTTGTGATTGCTGACGGTTTTCACGCTGATGTCCAGCATCCGTGCGATTTGCGTTACCCCCATCTCCCGCGTCATGCAGCGCATGATCTCCTGTTCGCGCAGCGTCAGGCCTCGGTGCTGGCATACGCAGTTCTTGCCACAACCCGGCCTGCTCGGCCATTTGCTGCGCCGCTCCAGCTCGGCGCTCACCTGATACAATGCCGATACCAGCGGCGTATCGTGGTAGATGACGCCGGCCTCCAGCGCGCAGCGGGTGCCGACGGTGCGCTTATGCCGCCCCTCCGGCGTTCGCAACGAGAAATACAGCGTTTTACGCCCCGCGGCCTGCGTCTCAAAAAAGTGACAGAAACAACTTTGTACGCCGGGAGGAAAATAACAGAACACCAGATCGGCTTCGTGAACCTGCTGCGCATCCAGTAACAGCGTGCGCTTGCCGTAAGTGCTGAAGTGCAGCGCCAGGGCCTCCTGCCAACCGGCGCTGAAGTAGCGGTTTTCATCAAATAGCGCGATTTTTATCATGGTGTTCATCCCTGCCCTCCCGCCGTTCCAGCTTCCCGTTTAACCGCCTGGGCCCCCTTTGCCGGAGCCTGACTGTTGTCGATGCGTAATTCATAAATCATGGTGGCGTTGGGTGGCACTTTCGGCGGATAGCCGGTTTCGCCGTAGGCCAGCGCCGGCGGCACGACCATCGTCAGCGAACCGTGGTTGTGCAGATGGCCTATCGCTTCCCGGAACAGCGGCGGATACTCGGACAGCGGTTGCGACAGCACCTTGCCGCTCAGTTCCATATCCTGGATCACCGTGCCGTCGGTCAGCTTCTCTTTGACGACCACCTCGACCACCGCCGTTGGCGCCAGCGCGCCCTCCCCGGCGTAATCCACCCGATACCAAAAGCCCATCGCCGATTGTTTTACGCCCTTTTGTTGACTGAACTGCGCCAGGTAATCTTCATCACGCCGCCGCTGCTCGTTAACGCGTTTCTCACGCGCGGCCACGGCGGCGGCATCCGCCTGGGCCATCAGCGCATTCAGTTCATCCGGCGGCAGCTGCAAACGCCCCGACACGCTATCGATGACACCCGCCAACAGGCTGTCGCGATCCACCGGTACGCCCCAACTTTGACGCTCCGTCACTACCCCCTGAATATCCCGCCCCAGCGCACTGCCCGCCGCATAGGACAAACGCTTGCGTTCATCCTTCAACTGTTCCGGCGTTATCTCCCATTGCAGCCGCTTATGCAGCGCCAACAGCGCTTCGCGCGCCTGCTGGGTCACTTTCTGCTCACCGGCCCGCTTCTGCTCGCTCGCCTCCAGTGCGGCGCGCAGAGCGTGCAGCGCCTCCTGGTGCTCGCGCTGGCGTTGTGCAAGCGTCTGCGCCGATGCCTGCGCGGCGGACTCCAGCTCGGTGACGCGCCGTTCAGCCTGCATCGCCGCCGCTTTGGTTTTGGCGGTTTCCTGGGTCGACTGCCGCAGCAGCGCCTCGGCGCGCTGCGCATCGGGTGAGCCGCGCCAGGCGGCGCCCAACCCGGCGATCCACTGCTGCAGAGTTGATGAATCAGGCAACGTCGCGACAGATGGCGTCGCTTTCTCCGCCCGCAGCGCGGCGAGTTCCTGGCGCAACACCGTCAGTTCCATTCGCTGGCGCGCCAGCTGTTGGTCACGCGCCAATAATTCCTGGCTCAGCGTAAAAGCTTTGGCCGGTGAAGCCGGCGGGTGGGTATCCGACGGACGCTTTGCCGGCTCACGCTTTTTTTGCCCCGCCCCGCGATCGGCGGGCGCCACGTTTTCGCTCGCCGGCCCGGTGTTCTGCCGTTGATACTGCTCGGCAAACTGCAGCAGCGCCGGCACGCCGTCGTCCGCCTGCGCGGCGCCAGTGTACAGCAGAACCGCACAGCCCAGCAGGCGCAGCCTCATTTAACCTGCTCCCCGCGATCCGCCAAGCCGGTCAACACCGCCTGATTCACCCCGGCGCACAGATAGTTGACCTTGTAGCGATACAGCGCATCCACCGTCTCCTGCGTATCGCCGTTTACCCGGGCGCGCAGGTTGGCGTACTGCGAAGCACCGCTCATCAGGCTGTCGAAGGCCTGTTTATAGCGCTGATACTGTTTCTCGTCGATCGTGCGCAATGCGCCCAGCTGCTGCTGGCACTGCTGCAGCTGCTCAGCCTCACGCTGCTTGCGCAAAGCCTCTTCTGAGGGAGCTTGCACAGCCTGATTTTGGGGGTTCGCGGCGGGCTTGCCCGGTTTTTGGTTTTGACAGGCGGCGGCACTCAACGCCAACAGGCACAGCAGGCCCATGTGCAGGGCGCGAGTGAGGGGCTTTATCATCATTGCGTTTTTTGTCCTTGTAGACGCTTATTCGTATTCCAACGTAAAAGTGGCCACCGCGCTGAAGGTGCCGCGGCCGATGGACTTCGTTTGGATGGCCTCCGGCTCCCCCTGCACATAGGCTTGCAGCGTGAGCGTGGTGTTGCCGGCATTCAGGCGGAACTTATCGCTGGCGCGATTGAGCGGCAGCGCCTTGCCGCTGCTGTCCTCCAGCCCGATGCCGATCCCCGAGGCCAGGCTGCCGGCATCCAGCGCCAACAGGCCGGGCAGTTTGGCGTTCTCGGTGCCGGTAAATGTGATGGCCACCGTATTGCCCAGGCTGAGATCGCACTCGGTCAGGTGCAACGCGAAGGTTTGGCTATGGGTGCGGGTATTCAGATACAGGTATTTGTCGACGATGGTGCCGAAATCCAGTTGGATATCCTCATCTCCCGGCTGAATGACGCACGGCTCTGCCACCAGCGTACCGTGGAAGCGCATGTTTTCCGCCGCAGCCGCCGGCTGCGCCATCATGCCGGCCGCCATGGCCATGCCTGCCCCCAACAGCGCGCTCCGGCGCCGGTTCGTCTTTGTCGCGCGCATGACGCCACTCCCTTTGATTAGGCTTGCGCCGGTCCGACGCAAGCGGCGTATTAGTCGTAATAAAGGCGGAAATCGATCGCCGCACGGTAGGCGCCGGCGCTCAGCGTCGCCGGGGTGCGCACCGGCGTCACCGTATACGTCAGGGTGTTTTGTCCCGGCGTCAGCAAGATCGGTTTGTTACGCGCGCCGAGGCGCACCGGCAGGCCGCTGGCATCCGCCAACTGCAACCCCAAGCCGGTAACGCCGGCGACCCTGACCAAACCCGGCGCGTCGTCATCCGCCGGCGCGGCAAACGCCACCGACACCGCAGGCTGGCTGCCGCTCCAGGCCAGAACCCCGGTCCAGGCGTCGCGGTTGCTCGCCGGCGCCCGCAGACAGTCTTTCAGCGTCAGCTCAAACGCCACCGGCGTGCCGCGATCGCCCGGGCGCTGGAAGTGCGCCGTTCCTGTCTCCCCCAGCCACACTTCCTGACGAGCGGTGGTCATTTCCAGACTGCAGGCGCTTTCCGTCAACGCGCCGTAGACGTGGAGCGTGCCGTTCGCCCCCTCCACGTCCCAGTTGTCCACCGCGCGGGCCGGCGGCATCAGCATCGTGCCCGCCGTCAGCGGTACCATCAGCGCGGCCAACACCGTCAGGCCGATAGTGCGTCGCTGATGACGTTCATAGGCCTTTCCCAACAGCATGGGGATCTTTCGTTGCATGATTCGTTCACTCCGCTGTGTTCACTCTGTCTTCCCTGCCTGCGCGCGGCTCGTCATTTGGCGACCGGCACGACCTGGCAGGCATTGCCGGCGCAGCGGAAGTTCAACTGCGGCCGCCCACCGTAATCGTTGATGTATGCCAGCGACGGACCGTTGCCGAGGCTCGCGGCGGAGACGTTCAGCGGGGCGCTGGCCTTCGGCGCCACCATCAGCGGTTCGAAGCCCGCCGCCCCTTTCCCGCCCTTACCGGCGCTCGCCTCAACGATCGTCACGTAATACGGGGTCGGGTTGTTCACCACGTACTTGTCGCCCTGCCGGGTCAGCGTCAGCTGCTCCTGCCACGGCGCCGCGTTCTTCTTCGGGGCGAGCGCCGCCGGGCGATAAAACATTTTGATGCGCGTCTGCAGCGCTATCTGCAGCGTGTTCGGCTTATTGCTGCGCGGCGGGATCTCGCGCAGGTTGAAGTAATACAGCGTCTCCCGATCCTGCGGCAGCTGACGCGCCGCCGGCAGCGACTGGATCTTTACCTGGCTCGGTTTGCCCGGTTCCACCCGCTGCACCGGCGGCAACACGGTGAAAGGGCTTTGGATCTTGTTGCCGCGATCGTCTTCGATCCATCCCTGCGCCAGATACGGCAACTGTTTGTTCTGGTTACTGATGTTAAGACTGACCGTTTTCAGGTCGCCGTCGAAAATCACACGCGTGCGATCCAGCGCGATGGCCGCATGGGCGGGCAGGCTGACCGCGCCGATCGTCAACGCGGCGGCGAGCGGGCCCACAAGGAAAACGGTCTTTCTGGTCATAGTCAGATTCATCATGTCTTCACGGTTCCAGTCGGCCGGAAGCGGACGAGCCCGCCCCGGCGGTTTAGCGGCGGAGCGGGCTCCGCCGGGTGTATGTCAGTTGGCGTCAGCCGCCGGCTTGCTGCCGGCAAGAGGACGGCAAGGCAGCAGCAACGTGTTCATCAACATTTCGGCCGGCAGCGGCGCCGGCAGCTGAATTTCACACTGCGCCGCGCCGTTCCAGTGCACGCTCATGCGCTCGCCGGGGTTGAGGCCGGACAGATAAACGCTGCCGCCATCATTGATGATGCCGGTCTCCTGTTTGCGGGCATTCAGCACCGTGGCGCCGAACGGCGGCTCGCTGCCGTCCGCCAGCTTGACGATCGCCATCGCCTTCTCGCCGGCGATCACCTCAAACTTGCGGTAGCCGATGGCCCCCTCGGTCAACGTGGCCTGCACCACGGAACGCGTCGCCTCGACGTTGTCGCTCAGGCTGTTGAGATCGATGCTGGCCTTGTTGCGGTAGTAGCTATTTACATCCGCCACCACTGCCTTGCCGTAACGGTTGGTCAGCACCGTACTGCCGTAGCCACGCACCGGTACACCGGCGACGCCTTCGGTATCGAGCAGCAAGCGCGTACCGCCCGGCGTGTTGACGCGGTGCAGCACCGCCCCTTCCGCCGCCATCGTCAGGCCGCCCTGCGCGCCGATGCCAACGGCGCTGTAGCGGCCGGCCTGATAGCTGGCGTTGGCGTTGATCTGCGCCATGTCGCCCTGATGGCTGTAATAACCGCTGGCCGTCGCTCCGCTGCGTGCGGCGCCTGCGCTGATCTGATAGTTGTTGTGTTCATCGACCCGGTTGTAATACCCGACCCGATGAGCGTTCTCTTCGCGATCGAGCGTCATGTTGTAACTGAGCGTGCCTGCACTGCCCCAGGGCAGCGACAGCGACAGATACATCCCGTCGTCGTTGCGCTCGTTGTATCGGTTGCGATAGGCCGACAGCGACACGCTGACGTTCTTGAAATCGCCAATGTCGAAGTAGCGCGATACCATCAGGTTGTAACGATCGTTCGGCGCCCGATCCCAGTAGGTTTGGTGGCTGTAGTTGAGATAGGTGCTCAGCCCCAGATCGCGGAACTGCTTGTTGAAGGTGATGGTGTACATCTCCTTGCTCTTGCCGCTGCGTCCCCCTTCGTAACGCGCATCCAGGTAGTCGCCCATGCTCATGAAATCTTCCTGGGAGAAGCGGTAACCGGCGAAGGTGACCTGGCTGTCGTATTCATCGAAGTTCTTCGAATAGCTCAGCCGGTACGAACCGCCGGTCAGCGTGCCATCCTGCGGCAAACGCGCACGCGACTGCGTGGCATCGAACGACAGCGCCCCCAGCGCCATCAGATCGCGCCCGATCCCCAGCGACAGCGCGTTGTAATCGCCGCCGGCGATGCCCCCGCCGTACAGCGACCAGCCGTTGCTGATCCCCCAGGAAAACTCACCGGTGCCGAACATCGGCCCGCGCAGATGGTGCCCCCACTCCGATGGCTTGCCCGTCGCCAGCTTGTAACGCACCGTACCCGGCCGCGTCAGATAAGGGATGTTGGCGGTGTTCATCTTGAACTCCTGCACGCTGCCGTCTTGCTCTTCGACGCGCACGTCCAGCTCGCCGGAAACCGCATCGTTGATGTCCTGAATGCGGAACGGCCCCGCCGCCACCTGCGTTTCATACAGCACGCGCCCCTGCTGGCTGACCACCACCTTGGCGTTGGTTTTCGCCACGCCGGTCACTTCCGGCGCATAGCCGCGCAGGTTGGGCGGCAACATGCTGTCGTCGGATCGCAGACTGACGCCGGTAAAGCGCAGGCTGTCGAAAATGTCGGAGTTCAGGTAATCCTCACCCATCGTCAGCCGCGAACGCAGCGCCGGGATCGCCCGGTAGGCGTAATAGCGGCTCCAGTCGAACTGTTTGTCGGTCGGCTGAGAAGAGCCGGTCTGATGGTTGAGGTTGGCCTGCCAGTCGGCGCGCAGACGCCAGGCGCCCAGGTTGGCGCCGCCGGTGCCGTTGCCGCTCAGGCTGTAACTGCTGCCGCCTTTCTGATGTTTTTGCGTTTGGGCGTTGACGTTATAGTCAAACAGCAGCCCAGGAATACCGTCATCCCAGCGCGATGGCGGGTCCCAGTTTTCCGAGCTGTATTCCAGATAGGCCTGAGGAATGTTCAGATACAGTGAAGAGCTGGCAAGATCGCCGCGGGCTTCCATCCCCGCCAGACTGGAGGCGTCAAGGCAACGGCCGCCGTGCGTCCAGTTCAGCGTGCTTAACAGTTTTTCTTTCAGCCCCAGTTGGTTGACCAATTCCGGCGAAAGACAGGCTTCGCTGCCTTTAGGATCGTTCTCGGGCGCCATAAACGTCACCGGTTGTTCCGGCAGATCGTTCTTATTGACGTGCACCACCATGGTATAAACGCCCGGCATGATGTAGCCGCTGCGCGTGAATTGGCTCAGATCGATATTTTTGCGATCGTTGATGTCCAATACGTCGGTATTGAATTGAATAACGTCGGCGGCATAGACCAACGCGATTGGATTTCCCAGAGAAAGGGCAACGCAAAGCCCCAAGGCTTGAAGACGAAATAACTTCCCTGCCGGTGAAAGCATAATAAAGTCCTTTCAATAACGAATTAACCGTCAGTACGAGAAAAAATCAAAAATAATCCAGCTTAAAACGCACTGTGGAAAAATACGCTCCCACCTTCAACGGCTGGTGATTCGGCATCAACGTCATGGAATAATTCAGCACTCGGTTCCCCGGTATTATTCCCTCCATCGGCAAAGGTTTCCCTGGAATAACCGCCGTGCCGCTGCTGTCTTTTATCTCCAATGCAACGCCGCGCGCATCGCCCTGTACGCCAAACAGAGCGCCTTCCGCATAACCATCAAACGTGACCTGAAAGAATTTCCAGTCAGGCTTGTTTTCCGGCCGTTCCAAAATGCAATTGACCAATTCGATACTGAAAGGTTTGGTCATCCCCTGGCCGTCACGAATGATCTGCCCGAGAGGAATAGTGTCCATATCGATCGTCTGATCGCGGCTGCCGGCGGCAATGGCGCAGGCGGTGTCGATAATGGCGCCGTGCATGTTGACTTTGCCCCACCCCTGCGCGGCGGAAATTGCATAGCCAGGCGCAAACGCCAACGACGCCAAAAGAACGGCACCCGCTCGATTCCTTGGTAAAAACATCGCGACATTCCTTTGACAGGGAGATTCACCAGGCATGCGGCGAACCCCATGCCTGGTTGATTAAGCCTTCGGGCTCACTTACTGATAAGCCAGGGTGAAATCGGCTACGGCAGTGAAATCGCCCGGAACGATGGCGGCGGAAGCGCCTTCGCCCTGCAGGTAGGCGGCGAAATGCAGGGTGTTGTTGCCGGTGTTCAGGGTCTGCGCGGTAGTCGCTTCACCCAGTTTGATCGGCTGGCCATTGTAAGAGATGGCTACGCCGGCGCCGCTGGCAGTGCCCGCGATACCCAACAGATCCTTGTCGGTGGACGATGCTACGCCGCTGAAGGTGGTTTTAACGGTTTTCAGCGTGGTGATATCACACTGCTCCAGTTTGATTTCAAACGGACGCGGGTTGGATTTGCCGCCGTTTTTCAACGCCACGTTGGAAACCTGGCCCAGATCGACGGTCTGATCGATCGACTCGGGCGCAATAGAGCATGGCGCATCAATAATAGAGCCCGTGAAGGTGACCTTACCGTGTCCCTGATCGGCTGCCTGTGCAAAAGAACTTGCGCCAAATGCAATCACTGCAGCCATCATGATTTTGTTAAGTTTCATAGAACCTATATTCCTTATAAGAAAAAATGCATATTCCAATCAAGAAAAAGAGCGACAGGAAACCTGCTCGCGCTTATATATGCGCAGCCCTGATCCTTTAGCATCTTGCTGGTTGGTTAACTGCCAAAACCCAAAGGCACCGACAATAAACATGTCGATAACGGCAAGTCCGCAGCGGCCCACACATTAATGAATTCATCATGTGAAAATAAACGAAATCACAACAAGCAGAGGCCAATACTTTCTAATCCGTCCTTCTTGTTCGGCGATGAATATTCTGGCAAATGCCTCTCAGCAAAAAAAGGCTTTTTTTGATCAAGGCGAACATTCGCAATTTATTTCCTAATTGAAGTTAATTTACTGTTATTTTTAGGCTCATAGATCGTAAAAGATGCTTTTATAGAGCAATATCCTGTTTTTCTGTGATTCCCAAGTAATCAGATCGCAAAGTGGCGCTTTGTGAATATAATAAACCAAAATTTTAGGTTTCAGCGTGACGCCACCCCTGCCTTGGCATAGGCAAAAACGGGGCGGGCAACGCCTTTTTTTTCAATCCTGATAAATAGATAGGAATTTTCTTTGTTCGCGTTTTACCTCGTTGTTGGTAGGCAGCGAAAGTTTGTTTTTTCTTAGGAATACGGCAATCGGAATACAGAGGAAGTGCTATGGATGCGTTATCCCCGAAACAAAAGGAAATACGGCAATTGCAGCACGATCTGCTGCAAACATTATTCGCACAGTCGCCCCGTAAGTGCCCCGTCGCCGGGTTGCCGCCACCGCGGCAATGGCTATCGACGCGGCAACTGGCCAATGCCGTCAACGTCGGTGTTTACCGGGCTCGGCGGCTGTTGTTGGATCTTGTCGCCCGACAAAAAGTGATTGTGACGGACGGCTCTATCAACAACTCGTTGAGGTGGTATCCCACCGCGTTGCTGAACGGTGATAACGACGGCATACCCAACAGAATTGCCCCCCACTCCCCTTTAACGAAATGAATATGGCCAACCGGCCTGATTGGCAATATTTCATTGCGGAGTAATGCCGCACACTATTTATATATATTGGGATATTATCGTGAGAAAAACAGCCCTGCTATTTTTACGTTGCTGCCTGGCATTATCTTTCTTCATGCTGATTGGCAACGCCAATGCGTTTACCTGCCGTACGTCCGATGGCGGACTGATTCCACCCGGGGGCTCGACCACGCCGGTTGACGTCCGGGTACGCATCGGGCCACAGCTTTCTTATGGCAAAAACGAAATCGTCAACGTCAGCCAGGTCACCTGTAAAAACGACGTCGCGAGCTGGTATGACTATCTCAAAACCGACAGTCCGGCGCTGTCGATGAACAGTGCGATTTTTGGCGCCATCGGCAGCGGTACCACCATCAACGGCACCGATTACAACTCTCCGGTGCCATCAGGTATCAGCGTACTCAGTCTTACCGGGTTACAGACCCAGTCGGTCGCCATCCGGGTCTATATCGTGTTGAACCGTTTCCCAACGCCGGACATCAAGGTGAACAAGGGCGACGTCATCGGCCAAATCAACTTTATTCAGACCAACGATCAGCCGGGTTGCCCGCAGTGCGGCGTTTATCGCTGGCGCCTGATCGCCGACAATGACGCTTACTTCGTCACCACCAGTTGCACCATCAACAACGGCCAGCAGATTAACGTCGACTTCGGCCAGATCCGTCAGGACTTTCTGACTCAAAGCGCCAGCGATGCCCAGATAAAACAGGACAAGGCGCTCAGCTACCAATGCGACGACCAGAGCGCGACGCAGGATATTCTGATCCGCATGGTCAGCGACGCCAGCGGCTTCTCCAGCGATTTTATCAAGACCAGCAACCCTAACGTCGGCGTGGCGATGGTGTACAACGGCGCGGTGGTAAAGCCCAACAACGCCTTCAGAACGCGCATCGTCAACGGCTTGGGCAACGATACCGTGACCTTTGTGCCGGTGAAGAACAATGTCCCTTACACCAGCATCGCCACCGGCCCGCTGTCGGGTTCGGCCACGCTGATCTTCAGCGCACCTTGAGACGGGAGCCAAAATGAACATGACGAGAAAAACGCGCTGCGCTCTGCTGTGGGCGCTGAGCCTGATCAGCGCCGCCGTTCAGGCCGCCGATCAGGGCACCAAGGTCAACATCACCGCCACCGTGGTGGCGCCTCCGCCTTGCGTGATCAACGACGGGCGCACCATCGATATCGACTTCGGCAAGGTCGGCATCAAGCGCATCGACGGCAATCGCTATATGCAACGCATCGATTACAGCATCAAATGCGAGTTTCTGGACAACAGCCGCCAGCTGAAAATGAAGATCATGGGCGGCGCGGCGGCCTTCGACGGCAGCGTGTTAACCAGCAGCGTCAATGGATTGGGCATCAAGCTGTTGGCCAACGGTAAGGCCTTCGCCATCAATACGCCGCTGAACATCGACTACGCCAATCCGCCGACGCTTGATGCGGTGCCGGTGAAAAACAGCGCCGTCACCCTGGCGGAAGGCGATTTCACCAGCGGCGCCACCATGCTGGTGGACTACTTTTAATCACCGCGTCCCAGATACTCGCGAAAAAAAAGCCGCAACGTCTCCGTTGCGGCTTGGTCGAGGATCGTGCGCCCGGGGCGCGCTCCTCACATCAGGGTATTCAGCCGAAGATCCCGCCGAACCACTGGCTCAGCTTCATCATCACCATATCCCAGATGCGGCTGAAGAAGTTGCCCTCTTTCACCTCTTGCATCACCACCAGCGGGTGCTGCTCGATGGTCTTGCCGTCCAGCTGGAAATCGATGGTGCCGACCACCTGATTTTTCGCCAGCGGCGCTTCCAGCGTCGGCTGGGTCAGCTTGTAGCTGGCCTTCAGGTTTTTCATCTGCCCTTTCGGAATGGTGACCGAGGCGTCTTTCGCCACGCCAAGCGGCACTTCGCTGACGTCGCCGAACCACACTTTCTGGGTGACGAACGGTTTATCGGCCTTGATCGGCGTCGCGGTTTCATAAAAGCGGAAGCCCCAGGTCAGCAACTTTTCGCTTTCGCTGAAGCGGACGCGATCGCTCGGCGCACCCAGCACCACCGAGATCAGGCGCATCGGGCCGTCGGTGGCGGACGCCACCAGGTTATGACCGGCGCCGCTGGTGTAACCGGTCTTGATACCGTCGACGTTCAGGTTACTGCTCCACAGCAGGCGGTTACGGTTAATCTGGCGGATCTTGTTAAAGGTGAACTCTTTTTCTTTATGCAGCGCGTATTCGTCCGGCACGTCGCGGATCAGCGCCTGGCTCAGCAGCGCCATGTCGCGCGCGGTGCTGTACTGCCCTTCCGCATCCAGGCCGTGCACCGTCAGGAAGTGGGTATTCTGCAGCCCCAGGGATTTGGCGTAGTTGTTCATCAGGCCGACGAACGAATCCTGGCTGCCCGCCACGTAGTCCGCCAACGCGATGCTGGCGTCGTTACCCGACTGGATCACGATGCCCTTATTCAGTTCCATCACCGGCACCTGATCGCCCGGCTTGATAAACATCAACGAAGAGCCGCGCAGCGCCGGGTTACCGGGCGCCCAGGCGTCTTTGCCGACGGTGACCATGTCTTCCGGCTTGATCTTGCCGGCCTTGATCGCCTGGCCGATCACGTAGCTGGACATGATCTTGGTCAGGCTGGCGGGATCGAGGCGAGTATCGGCATTACCTTCGGTCAGCACCTTGCCGCTGTTGTAATCCATCAGAATGAAGGCCTTGGCGTCTACCTGCGGCGGCGCCGGCGGTTCAGCCGCGTACACGGCCGGTGCGGCCAGCAACAGGATGCCTACGCTGAAGGTCAGTTTTTTCAGGGAAGTGGATAAGTTTTTTTTCATCATGACGTCGCCAGAGTGTCCATTCAAACCATTGAAATAGCGTTAACTTTCAAACATGTTCACGTTTTAAGCCAACCAGCGAGAGTGGCCCGGTGCGCGCGTGCCGGCCGCAACCCCCTGCGGCGCCCGTAACGGGTAACGCAGCGCACCGAAAATGCCCTTGCTGTGAGTTTATGTGATTTATCTTATTTTTGCAGGGTTTAGCGTGAATTTTCAGCATTTTTACATAACTGTACGCAGGCCCCCGCTTATCGTTCAAAAAATCATCGCGGTGCGCACTTTTACACCCACCCACGGCTACACGGCCAAGCATCTGCACCGCTAAACATCTGCGCTTCTATACGTCCAAAAAAGATTAATATATTCCATAATGGCATATAGAACCGTTATTTGTTCTTTTTAAAGCGCTTATCCTCAGCGCTATCATCCATATAACGACTTTTATACCGAATAATCCTGGAGATGAGTCATGGCGATCCCCCATTCCGTCATCGAGATGATTGGCAATACCCCGATGCTGGAACTGACCCAGTTCGATACCGGCCCGTGCCGGCTGTTCGTCAAGCTGGAAAATCAAAACCCCGGCGGTTCGATCAAAGACCGCGTGGCGCTGTCGATGATCGAACAGGCCGAGCGCGACGGCAAACTGCAGCCGGGCGGCACCATCATCGAAGCCACCGCCGGCAATACCGGCCTGGGGCTGGCGCTGGTGGCGGCGCTGAAAGGCTATAAGCTGCTGCTGGTGGTGCCGGACAAGATGAGCCGCGAGAAGATCTTCCACCTGCGCGCGCTGGGCGTGGAAGTGCAGCTGACCCGCTCGGACGTCGGCAAGGGGCATCCGGCTTACTATCAGGATTACGCCAAACGCCTGGCCGGGGAGATCCCCGGCGCTTTTTATATCGATCAGTTCAACAACCCGGCCAACCCGGCGGCCCATACCACCACCACCGCCCCCGAACTGTGGCGGCAAATGGAGCATGACGTGGACGCTATCGTGGTTGGCGTCGGCTCCGGCGGCACGCTGGGCGGGCTGAGCCGCTATTTCGCCGACGTTTCGCCGCAGACGGAATTCGTACTGGCCGACCCTACGGGTTCAATACTGGCGGACTATCTCGACAACGGCCGCATCGGCGAAGCGGGCAGTTGGCTGGTGGAAGGCATCGGCGAAGACTTCGTCCCGCCGCTCAGCGACTTTGACCAGGTTCGCCACGCTTACCGCATCGGCGACGCAGAAGCCTTCACCACCGCGCGCGATTTGCTGCGCAAGGAAGGCGTGCTGGCGGGATCGTCCACCGGCACCCTGCTGGCCGCCGCATTGCGTTACTGCCGCGCACAGACCGAACCCAAACGAGTGGTGACCTTCGTCTGCGACAGCGGCAACAAATACCTGTCTAAAATGTATAACGACCACTGGATGCTGGAACAGGGCCTGCTGAGCAAGCCGCAGCACGGCGATCTGCGCGATCTGATCGCCTACCGCCACGACGAAGGCGCCGCCGTCTCCGCCGCGCCGGACGACACGTTGGCGATCGTGCACGCCCGCATGCGGCTGTACGACATCTCGCAGTTGCCGGTGCTGGAAGGCGATCGGGTGGTCGGCCTGATCGATGAGTGGGATCTGCTGAACGCCGTCCAGGCCGACGCCGCCCACTTCAGCCTGCCGGCCGGCAGCGCAATGACCAAGCGGGTCCATACGCTGCAAAAAGAAGCCGGCTACGAAGAATTGCAGGCCACCTTCAACCATGGCCACGTCGCGGTGGTGCTCGACGGCGAGCGCTTCCTCGGCCTGATTACCCGCACAGACGTGCTTAACGCCTGGCGCCAAAAATTACGTTAATAAGGACCCATTATGGCCAAGTTTGATACGTTGACCGTTCACGCCGGTTACACCCCGGACGCCACCGGCGCCGTGATGCCGGCGATTTACGCCACCTCCACCTACGCCCAACCGGCGCCGGGCGAGCATACCGGCTACGAGTACTCCCGCAGCGCCAACCCGACGCGTACCGCGCTGGAAAGTGCCATCGCCGAACTGGAAGGCGGCAGCCGCGGCTACGCCTTCGCCTCCGGCCTGGCGGCCTGCTCCACGGTGCTGGAGCTGCTCGATAAAGACAGCCACCTGATCGCGGTGGACGACCTGTACGGCGGCACCTATCGCCTGCTGGAAAAGGTGCGCAGCCGCACCGCCGGCCTGCGCGTCACCTATGTGTCACCGGCGGATCTCGCCGGACTGGAACAGGCGATCGAGCCGGACACCAAAATGATCTGGGTGGAAACCCCGACCAACCCCTTGTTGAAGCTGGCGGATCTGAGCGCCATCGCCGCGATCGCCAAAAAGCATGGGCTTATCAGCGTGGCGGACAACACCTTCGCTTCGCCGTATCTGCAGCGTCCGCTGGATCTGGGCTTTGACGTGGTGGTGCACTCCGCCACCAAATACCTCAATGGCCACTCCGACGTGGTGGCCGGCGTCGCGGCGGTGGGGGATAACCCGGCGCTGGTGGAACAGCTCGGTTTCCTGCAAAACGCGGTCGGCGGCATTCTCGATCCGTTCAGCAGCTTCCTGACGCTGCGCGGCATCCGCACCCTGGCCCTGCGCATGCAGCGCCACAGCGACAGCGCACTGCGCATCGCCCAGTGGCTGGAGAGCCAGCCGCAGGTGGAAAACGTCTATTATCCCGGCCTGCCGAGCCACCCGCAGCACGCGCTGGCGGCGCGCCAGATGACGCGCTTCGGCGGCATGATCTCGGTGCGGCTGAAAGGCGACGACGCCTATGCGCGCCGGGTCATCCAGCGCTCGCGCCTGTTCACCCTGGCGGAAAGCCTGGGCGGCGTGGAAAGCCTGATCAGCCAGCCGTTCAGCATGACGCACGCCTCCATTCCGCTGGAACAGCGCCTGGCAACCGGCATCACGCCGCAGCTGGTTCGCCTGTCGGTGGGGATTGAGGATGTGGAAGATCTGATCGCCGATCTGCAGCAGGCGCTGGCGGAATAATCGCCCGAATCAATCGCCATCAGCCCGGCCGGCGCGCCGGGCTTTTTTGTGCCTAATGTTCAGACGCCGATGACGTCCCGATAAAAGCGCTGAGCCACATCGGGGTGGGAACGGATGCGGCCTTTCAGGTAGTTATACCCCACGTCACGCAGCAGCGGGTTGAGCGGATCGCTGGCCGGGCCGCGCGCCTGCGCCGCCAGCGGCGGCGGCAGTTGATACAACGGCACCACCGCGTCCAAGCGTGCGCCGAGGAAGAAGGCGATCGACAGCCTGTCACGCCCCGCCGGCGGCGTCTCCACCCGGTGCACCGTGGCGCGCAAATAGCCGTTGGTCGCCAGCTCCAGCAGCTCGCCGATGTTCACCACAAAGGTGTCTTCACGCGGCTGGGCGTCGAGCCAGCGCCCTTCACTCACCTCCACCTGCAGCCCTTTTTGCTCGTCCTGCAGCAGGAAGCTGAGAAAACCGGAGTCCTTGTGCGCGCCGACGCCCTGTGCGCTGCCGGTGGCGTCCCGCCCCGGGTAGCGAATCAGTTTGATGTGCTCGTTGGGCTTATCGCCGTACAAGCGATCGAAAGCCTGCTCCGGCAGCGACAGCGCCAAAGCGAAAGCGCGCAGCAGCCGCAGCGACATGGTGGTCATCGCCTGCTGCCACTGCAGCAGCAGCGGTTTCAGCGTCGGCAGTGCCGCCGGCCACTGGTTTGGCCCCTGCAGGCGCGCCCAGCGCGGGGTGTCATCAGACAGCGTCAGCGCCGGGCGTTCGGCGCCGATATCGAACTGCTCGCGCCAGTCCGGCTGACCGCGCGTCAGCTCCGCCGCCGCCCGGTTGTAACCGCGAAAGTGCGGCGAATGCACCATCTGTACCGCCAATTTGTCGGCTTCCGGCAGCGCGAAAAATTGCCGCGCGGCCTGCTGCAGCCGCGCATTCAGCGCGCCGTCCACGCCGTGCCCGCGCAGATAGAAAAAGCCGACGTCGCGGGCCGCCGCGCGCAAATCGTCAAGAAAGGCGCGCCGCCGGCGCGCATCGCCGTCAAGCTGCGAAAGATCCAGCAGCGGCAGCCTCTTCAGCGTCGTCAGGTGCGTCATCATGCGGTTCCTCTTCTTCCCCAATCACGATCGGGCCGCCATACAGGCGAATAATCAACATTGTCTCTCTCCAGCGGGTCGCTGCGTTTGCCTCATAGTTATCACCGCGCTCGCCGGAGCGGCCAATATTGTTGCGTTCTAAGTTATGCAAACGTTCAACAAACTGTCGCAAAACCGTCATCAATGTTTCTTATGCTCTGCGCAATTTCGCCGACGCCGCTGGCTGGCGATGGGCGCTATCCGCTATCCTGTAAACGACCTCATACCCTGCCTGCCGGAGAAATACTGATGGATTTAGCCTTATTCGACCTGGATGAAACCCTGATTGACGATGACAGCGCCAGCCTGTGGATCCGCTGGTTGGTCGGCCAGGGCTTCGCACCGGCTGAGCTGGAGTTGCAGGAGCAGCAGCTGATGCAGCTCTATTATCAGGGCAAGCTGTCGATGGAGGACTACATGCAGGCCACGCTGGCGCCGCTGGCCGGCCTGAGTGTGCAAACCGTGGCCGGCTGGGTGCAACGCTACATTCGCCGCGATATCCTGCCGCGCGTCTATCCCGCCGCCCGTGAACGCCTGCAGTGGCACCGCGAACGCGGCGACTGCATCCTGGTGATCTCCGCCACCGGCGAACACCTGGTGGCGCCGATCGCCGAACAGCTCGGCGCCGACGATGCGCTGGCGATCGGCGTGGAAATCAGCGACGGCCGCTTCACCGGCAACACCTACGGCACCATGACCTACCAACAGGGCAAGGTGATCCGCCTGCAGCACTGGCTGGCGCAGCATCCGCACCTGAAGTTCGAGCACAGCCACGGCTACAGCGACTCCCTCAACGATAAGGCGATGCTGCAATTCGTCGACAGCGCCACGGTGATCAACCCCGATAGCGAACTGAGCGCGCTGGCGGCGGAGCACGGCTGGGAAGTGTGCCGCTGGGAGCGTTGATCGGCAGGCAAAAAGTGCCCTGCGGTGTGACAAAAAGCGCGTTGTGGCGTAGGTATAGAGGGTCTTTAATTCACTAACGGAGTTGCGCAATGCTGACCATTTGGGGCCGTGAGAATTCGAATAACGTCAGGAAGGTGCTGTGGTGCGCCGCCGAACTGGGGCTGAGCTACACCCACATCAACGCCGGCGGCGCGTTCGGCAAGGTGAACGAAGAGAGCTACCGCGCGCTGAACCCGAACGGCCTGGTGCCACTGCTGCAGGACGATGACTTCGTGCTGTGGGAGTCCAACACCATCGTGCGCTACCTGGCGGCGAAATTCGGCGACGCGACGTTCTATCCGCAAGATCTGCAGGCGCGCGCCGCCGCCGAGAAGTGGATGGACTGGACCACCTCGACCATCGTCCCGGCCTTCACCATCGTCTTTTGGGGCCTGATCCGCACCGCGCCAGAGCTGCGCGACATGGCGAAAATCGAAGCGGCGATCGCCACACTGGAAAAACACTTCGACGTCATTGAACAGGCACTGGCGCATCAGCCTTACCTCTCCGGCGACGCGTTCGGCTTCGGCGATATTCCGCTCGGCAGCTTCGCCTACGCCTGGTTCGAGATGCCGATCGCCCGCCGCCCGCGGCCGAACATGGAGCGCTGGTATCAGCAGCTGCGCGCTCGCCCGGCCTATCAGCGCGGCGTGATGAGCGAACTCACCTGATCGATACGGGGCGTTACGACGCCCCGACTTTCAGCAGCTTGCCGTCCCGCTCGTCCGTCAGCAGATACAGGTAGCCATCCGGCCCGCTGCGCACCTCGCGAATGCGCTCGCCGCGATCGCCCAGCAGCCGCTCTTCCGCCACCACTTTGTCACCCTCCAACGTCAGGCGAATCAGCTCCTTTTGCGCCAGCGCGCCGATGAACAGCGAGTGCCGCCAGGCGGGGAAGCGCTGCCCGTCATAGAACGCCATGCCGCTGAGGCCGGGCGAAACCCGCCAATAGTGCAGCGGCTGTTCGGTGCCGGGTACCCGTTCCCCCTTGGCCTCCGGGATCGGCTGGCCGGAATAGTTGATGCCGTAGGTGGCCAGCGGCCAGCCGTAGTTTTTACCCGGCAGCGGGATGTTGAGCTCATCGCCGCCTCGCGGGCCGTGCTCGTGTTCCCAGATCGCGCCGCTCCACGGGTTCAGCGCCAGCCCTTGCGGATTGCGATGGCCATAAGACCAAACCTCCGGCCGTTTGCCGGCCTGACCGACCCAGGGATTGTCCGGCGGCGCCGCGCCTTCGGCGGTCAGCCGCACCAGCTTGCCCTGCAGCTTGTCGGTCTCCTGCGCCGTCGGACGCTGGTTGTTTTCGCCCAGCGCGATAAACAGGTAGCCCTGCCTGTCGAACGCCAGCTTGCCGCCGAAATGATTGCCGACCGACAGCTTGGGCAGTTGGCGGAAGATCACCTTGAAGTTTTCCAGCCGCGCGCCGTCGTCGCTCAAACGGCCGTAGCCGACCGCCGTGCCGGCTTTGCCGCCGTCACCCGGTTCGGCGAAGCTGAGGTACACCCGACGGCTGGCGGCGAAGTCAGGGGCCGGCAACACCTCCAGCAGGCCGCCCTGCCCCTCGGCGTAAACCTGCGGCACGCCGACGATCGGCGGCGACAGGCCTTTGCCCTGCTGCCATAGCCGCAGCCGGCCGGGCCGTTCGGTGATAAGCAGGCCTTGTTCCGCCGGCAAGAAGGCCAGCGACCACGGGTGTTCCAGGCCGTCCTGCAGTTGGCTGACCGTCGGCGCGGCGTGCAGCAGGCCGCTGCACAGCAGCAAAGCAGCCAGTAAAGTCAATCGGGGCATGGCATCCTCCTGAGGGTGAAATGACCCGTTTAGTGTAGCCCACTCAGCTGGCGCGGTCGTTTGCATTACATTTCAACAGGTTGCCTTTTGGCCGCAGTGTGCTTAAGTTAACCCATCACCCAGGAGGAATCATGGACATTACCGTTACCGACGCGATTGACGAACACACCCTTGATGCGATCAGGCAAGGTCTGCGCGCTTTCAACCTGCCGCATATCGACGCCCGTCACCGCAAGCCGCTCAGCGTCTATGCGCGCGACGAGGCCGGCACGGTGATCGGCGGGCTGACCGCCGAAACCTGGGGCAACTGGCTGAGCGTCGAGTGGCTGTGGGTGGCGGACTCCCAACGCGGCAGCGGCCTCGGCGGCCGGCTGATGCGCGCCGCCGAACGCGAGGCGCAGGCGCGCGGCTGTCGCTACGCTCGCCTGGATACCTTCAGCTTCCAGGCGCGGCCGTTCTACGAAAAGCTCGGCTATCAGCTGCAAATGACGCTGAAAGATTATCCGGTGGAACATGAGTGTTATTTTCTCACCAAAACCCTGACTGATTAATGGATGGACGGATGGACAGCAAAAGCATGGTGGTGAACTGTGTGGCATACAAAGCCGGCCAACGGCTGGGCGAAGTGACCATCGACGATATCAGCGAGGTGGTCAAACAGCCGGACACCTTCGTCTGGCTGGGGCTCAGGCAGCCGGAACCGGCGTTTATGCGCAAGGTGCAGGAGGAGTTCGGCCTGCACGATCTGGCGATCGAAGACGCGCTGTGCGCGCATCAGCGGCCGAAGCTGGAAACCTACGGCGACTCGCTGTTCATCGTGGTCAAAACCGCGCAGTGGGGCGAGCACGACGAAATCGAATACGGTGAAACCCACTTCTTCGTCGGCAAAAACTTTCTGGTGACGGTGCGCCACGGCGCCTCGCCCAGCTACGCGCCGATCCGCGCCAAGGCGGAAGAGAACCACAAGCAGATGTGCCGCGGGCCGGGCTTCGCCCTCTATTCGGTGCTGGACTTCGTGGTGGACAACTACCGCAGCGTGGTGACGCGCTTCGAGAGCACCATCGAGAATATCGAAGCCAACATGTTCCAGTCGGAGTTCGATCAGGCGGCGATCGAGAACGTCTATACCCTGCGCCGCCATCTGCTGGCACTGCGCAACGCCGCGCTACCGATGGATGAAATCTGCAACCAACTGATCCGCCTGCACGAAGAGGTGATCCCGAAAGAGCTGCGCGCCTACGTGCGCGACGTGCAGGATCACGCGCATCAGGTGGTCAGCAACATTGACGACATGCGTGAAATGCTGACCAACGCCATGCACGTCAACCTGGCGCTGGTGACGGTCAAACAAAACGAAGTGGTGAAACGGCTGGCGGGCTGGGGGGCGATTTTGGCCATCCCGACGGTGGTCTTCAGCCTGTACGGCATGAACTTCGCCGACATGCCGGAGCTGAAATTCCCGTGGGCCTACCACGCCACGCTGGGAGTGACCGCCGTCGGCTGCATTTTCCTGTATCAGAAGCTGAAGAAATCGGGCTGGCTGTAAGCGAAAAGCGGCGGCTGTTCCCGCCGGCGAAAACCCTCTGCGGGGCAGCCCGCCCCGCCGCTTCAATACAACTTCGGCCGCCGATCGCGATGCACGTGATTGTGGCGGCCGATGTGCTTGTCATCAGCCGCGCCGATATCCATCGATGCCAGTACCATGCCTTCGCCCGCCAGGCTCTGCGTCAACGGATAGCCGTCGGCGTCGACGATCACCGAGCCGCCGATCCACGCAACGCCGCGCTCCGTTTCACAACGATCGCACACCGCGATGAACAGCCGATTGACGGCGGCGTTGGCCTGCGCCTTCACCATCTCCGCCGGCCGTTCGCCCTGCGGGCGCGGCGCCAGCGGCCAGTTGACCGGCGCGCACAGCAGCTGAGCGCCGGCCAGCGCCGGCAGCCGCACCCACTCAGGGAATTCGAGATCGTAACAGATCATCACCGCCAACCGGCCGAAGCGGGTCTCGATGACCGGCGGCGGCCGATCGCCGGCGGTAAAAATGGTGCTCTCTTCGTGCCACAGGTGCGCTTTGCGATAAATCGTCCTCACCCCCTGCGCATCGATCAATGCCGCACTGTTGGCCACCTCGCCATCGGGCAGGCGCTCGCAGAAACCGGCGACGATCGCCACATCCAACTCGCGCGCCAGGGCTACCCACAGACTGAGGCTCGGCCCGTCCTCGGCCTCGGCCAACGCCCGCGCCTCTGTCTTATCGCGCAGCACATAGCCGCTGTTCACCAACTCCGGCAGCACGATGACGTTGGCGCCGCGCTGCGCCGCCCGGCGGATAGCCTGGGCGGACAGCGCCCGATTGTGTTCCGCTTCCCCGACCCGCAACGCTAACTGGCAGCATGCGACGCTGATTTTTTCCTTCACTCCCGTTCTCCTTCCAATAAACCCTCGCAGCACAACGCCACCCGCCGTTCGGCTTCAAGATCGAGCTTCCGGCACATCACGACATAAACGCTCCCGGCTACCAGCAGGCCGACCAGAAAAGCGATATCCGCGCCGCCCAGTAAAACAGCAAAGGGGCCGGTGTAAAAGCCCAACGTCATGAACGGCACCATCGCCAGCAGGCCGATCGCGTAGGCCGTCAGGCCGGAGCGCCCCCAGCGGCCGTAGATCCCCGCCGGGTTGAAGATTTCACCGATCGCGTAATGCCCGCCGCGTACCACGTAAAAGTCCATCAGATTCACCGCCGTCCAGGGCACCAGGAAATACAGCATCAGCAGCACGAAGGTATTGAAGCTGGTGAGATAGCTTGCCGGGATAGCCAACGCAACCGCAAACACCGTCAGGGCGACGACGCCAATGCCGATCATGCGTAATCTCAACGTCGGCGTCACTTTACGGAACGCGTCAATCGCGCTGAGGCTGGTCAGCATTGCGCCATAACAGTTGACCGCCATGATGCCGACCAGCGAGGGCACGGCGATCAGCACGGTCAGCGTGCCAAACCCCGGGTAAACGGCATTACCCACCGCCTGTACGCTGCCGATCGCATCGGGGGCCGGTAGGGCTGAGGCCAGAAATGCGCCCAGCGACATCAGCCAAAGCGCCGATCCGGCGGCCCCCAGATAAGTCCAAAAGATCACGTTGGCAGACGGCGTTTCATGCGGCAAATAGCGTGAGTAGTCGGAGACGTACACCGCGTAGCTGATCTGGTAGCCGGCGGCGGCCGACAGCTGAATCAAAAAGGCCGCCCACGAGAAATGCCCGGCGCCGACGGCGGCGTCCATCCGCAGCGACAACACGGCGCCGATTGTCAGCACGCCGAACACCGCCATCATCACATAGGTCAGCCAGCGCTGCACCGCATGCAGCATATCGTGGCCGACGATCGCCAACAGCACGGCCACCGCGATCAGCAACGCATACCAGGGCAGGCGGTGGCCCGGCAACACCGTGTTGATCGCATCGGTCGCGAGAATAACGTTGAACACATTGAAGCCGATGTAAACAAACACCACGGCGGCAAAGGGAACGATGGCCCCACGCAGGCCGAATTGGGCCCGCGACTGGATCATCTGCGGCAGCCCCATGCGCGGCCCCTGGTTGGCATGGCACGCCATGAAGAACGTGCCGAACCCTACGCCGGCGGCAATGGCCAGCATCGAATAAAGCGCGCCCAACCCCAGCGCCGGGCCGGTGAAACCGACCACCATCGTCGTCAAAACGAAATTACCGGTGAACCAAAACGGCGCCTGATGCCAAACCTTGCCATGCCGTTCGTGACGGGGCACATAGTCTATCGAGCGCACTTCAATTTTTGGGCGTGACGCCACATTGCGATTGTTCATGTCCCACCTCGTCTTTTCAACGCTCGGTTTGCGGCTGCAGCTGTGCTGCCGGGCGGCTCAACAGGCTGCCCAGCACGAAGGCGACGCCGCCGCCCAGCAGGCCGCCGTAGATTGGGCTGTTGGCGTCGATGCCGTGCCAGGCCATCAACCCCACCACGCACAGGCTGCCGGTCAACATGCTGGCAATGGCGCCGGCGCTGGTGGCGCGCGGCCAGAAGATCGCCCCCACCAGCGGGATCAGCATGCCGCCCACCAGCAGGTTATAGGCCAGCGTCAGCGCCGCCAGCACGTCACGTACCACAAACGCCAGCCCCAGCATGGCCATGCCCATGAGAAGCGTGGTGAAGCGCCCGGCGGCCAACCCGCCGGAAGGTTTGCGCCGGATGGCCGGCAATACGTCCTCCAGCGCGATAGTGGAAGAGGCCAGCAGGCAGGCGCTGGCGGTGGACATCAGCGCCGCCAACTCCGCGGCGGCCACCAGCCCGCTGACGCCGACCGGCAACACCGCCTGCGCGATGGCGGCGAAGGCGCCGTCGGTGTTGCTGAGCGACGGCAGCACGATCTTGCCGGCCATGCCGATCAGCGCACCGGTCACGCCGTACAGCACGCAATAGACGCCCGCCCCCAGCCCGGCGAAGCGCGCCACGTTGGCGCTGCGGGCGGTAAACACCCGCTGCCAGATGTCCTGACCGATCAGAATGCCGAAGAAGTAGATCAGGAAGAACACCAGAATGGTGTCCAGCCCGATCGACGACAGCCGGTAGTAACCGGCGGGCAGCAGGCTGGTGAACGCCTCCCAGCCACCGGCCTTGACGATGCTCATCGGCATCAGCACCAGCATCATGCCGACGGTCATGATGATGAACTGAATGATGTCGGTCAGCGTCAGCGACCACATCCCCCCCAGCGTCGAATACAGCACCACCAGCCCGCCGCCGAGCAGGATAGACGTGCTGAACGACAGGCCGAACATCACCTGCATCACGCTGCCGATGGCGATGATCGAGGTCACCGCCACCATCAGGTCATACGCCAGCATGATCGCGCCGCTGGTGACCCGCGCCGCCGGGTGATAGCGCCGCGACAGCACCTGGCTGACGGTATACAGCTTCAGTTTGAGCAGCGGCTTGGCCAGCACCAGGCTCAGCACCACGATGCCCAGCCCCAGCGCGCCGCACAGCCAGACGCCGGAGATGCCGTAGGTGTAGCCGAGTTTAACGCTGCCGATGGTCGATGCGCCGCCGAGCACCACCGCCGACAGCGTGCCCAGATACAGCCCCGGCCCCAGATTGCGCCCGGCGACCAGATACGCCTCTTTGGAATTGGCGCGGCGAATGCCCATCCACCCCACCGCGCCTATCACCAGAAAGTAAAACACCACGACCAGCAGATCGAGATTCATGGGTACCTCCACTCCGTTGTTATTGTTATCAGGGGTCCCGACGCAACCGCTCCGCCGGTAGGGTCAGTGCACCGGCCTCAGCGGGCCGGCAGCACGCACAACATTTCAAACAGCAGGTTGGCGGCCAGCAGCGCCGTGTTGCCGGAGCGATCGTAAGGCGGCGACACCTCCACCACGTCGCCGCCCACCAGGTTCAGCCCGCAGCAGCCGCGCACGATTTCCAGCCCCTGCCAGACCGACAGCCCACCGACCTCCGGCGTGCCGGTGCCCGGCGCGAAGGCCGGATCCAGCCCATCGATATCGAAGCTGAGATAAACCGGCGCATCGCCCATCTGTTCGCGGATCTCCGCCATCAGCGGCGTCAACGACCGGTGCCAGCAGGCCTCGGCCGGCACCACGCGGAAGCCCTGGCGGCGTGACCAGTCGAAGTCGTCCGCCGCATAGCCGCTGCCGCGCAGGCCAATCTGTACCACCTTTTCCGGCGCCAGCAGCCCTTCCTCGAACGCGCGGCGGAAGGTGGTGCCATGCGCCAGCTGTTCGCCGAACATCTCCTCGTTGGTGTCGGAATGCGCATCGACGTGGATCAGCCCGACCGGGCCATGTCGGCGGGCGACGGCGCGCAGCACCGGCAGCGTCAGCGTGTGGTCCCCGCCGAGCGTCAACGGCATGCAGCCGTGCGCCAGGATCTCGTGGTAAGCCGCCTCGATGCGCTGCACGCTGTCCGCCAGGCTGTAGGGGTTGATGGCGACATCCCCCAGATCGGCCACCTGCAGCCGTTCGAACGGGGCGGAGCCGGTGCCCATGTTGTAAGGGCGGATCATCACCGACTCCTGGCGGATCTGGCGCGGGCCATAGCGGGTGCCGCTACGGTTGGAGGTGCCGATATCCAGCGGAATGCCGACAAAGGCGGCGTCCAGACCGTGCGCCTGATCGGCTACGGGCAGGCGCATCATGGTGGGAATACCGGCAAAGCGCGGCATATCGTTACCGCTTTGGGGTTGGTTCAGCATGGCGTTTCCTTGTCTTGATCTGCGATGAATTGAAACATTTGAGCAACATTCGCAGACTACCCCGTTGGCCACCCCGGCTACCATTCCCGCTTTTGCATGTAAACATCGAAAAACGAGATGCAACTAACTCATTGAAGTATTGATTTTTATTTCCACTTCATGCCATAAGGAAGGCCATATCTTCAGCGCCGCCCCTATTTTTTCGATGTTAAAAATGGGTTAACCGGCCGACGTTCTGCGGAGGGGGAATGCTCACCAACCTAAGCGATATCGATCTGAAACTGCTGCGGGTGTTCGTCGCGGTGGCGGAAGCCCAGGGTGTCAGCGCCGCGCAGGAAGCGCTGCTGATGAACCAGTCCACCATCAGCACCCACCTGGCCTCGCTGGAAACCCGGTTGGGTTTTCGCCTGTGCCAGCGCGGCCGCTCCGGCTTCCGGCTGACGCCCAAGGGCGAACGCATGTTGATCGCCTGCCGCTCGCTGTTCAACGCCGCCCGCGACTTCACCCGGGTCAGCCAGTCGCTGAACGGCCTGCTGACCGGCGATCTGCAGATCGGTCTGGTGGATAATCTGGTTTCGCTGCCGGGCAACCCGTTCAGCCAGGCCATCAAGCACTTCCAGCGCCGACATCAGGACGTGCAATTGCAGTGCCGCATCTGCTCACCGAACGAGATTGAGCAAGGGCTGCTGCACCGGCAGCTCGATCTGGGCATCGGCTACTTCGGCCAACAGTTGGAGGCGTTGCGTTATCAGCCGTGGCTGGAAGAGACGCAGGCGATCTACTGCAGTGAGGATCACCCGCTGTTCGCGGTGGAAGAACCGGAGCGCGAGCAGATTGAAAACGCGCGCTGGGTCAAGCGCGGCTACCTGCTGGCGCAGCAGCTGTGTCCGATCGCACCGCCGCACCTGGCGGCGGTGGCCCACCATATGGAAAGCGTCGCCCATCTGGTGCTGAGCGGCACCTGTCTCGGCTACCTACCCACCCACTACGCGGCGCGCTGGGTGGAACAGGGGCTGCTGCGGCAGCTGGGCGGCGCGGCGCTCTCTTACCGCGCCACGCTCAGCCTGGTCAGCCGCCCCGTCCAGCCCGACGAGGCGTTGAACGCGCTGCTGGAGGATTTGGCGCGCGCCGCACGCCAATCGCCTCATCGCTGAGAGGCCAGCGCCCGATTCATGGCAAACAGCGTGCCGGTTAAAGACAGGATGAGGAGCCCGATAATGGCCCAGGCAAAAGAGGCCGCCCCGCCCCTGTCGAGCAGCATGCCGCCGATCGCGCCACCGGCGGCCACGGCGGTATTCCAGCCCGTGGTATACATGGACTGTGCCACGTCGGCCGCACGGCCGGAAAGGCGTGACAATGCCGTCTGCGTGAGGGTGGCAAAACCGCCGAAAGCCGCGCCCCACAATGCGACCGCGAGATACACCATCGGGGCTATCCGCCCCCCACTTCCCAGCAGCACGGCGGCGAGGGCAAAGATGACGATGCTCATCACCGTAAGAGATTGGACTCGTCGATCGACCAGCATCCCGGCGACGCCCAATCCGGCAATCGCGCCCAGCCCGAAGATAAACAGCACGATATCGACCCGCTCGGATAACCCCGACGGCGTGAGGAAAGGCTCCAGGTAGATATACAGAATGTTGTGGGCAACGATGAAGGTGAACACCACGAACAGCACGGCGCGGATCCCGCATTGCAAGAATACGCCGCTCAGAGACGGGCGATGCGCCTTAGCCTGGCCGGGGAAATCCGGCACGATGGCGATGATCCACACCACGAGCATCAGCGCCATCAACGTCATCAGGCCAAAGGCGCCCTGCCAGCCGATGGCTCGGCCAAGCAACGTGCCGAGCGGTACGCCGAGCACCAGCGCCAGGGTGGCGCCGGCGCCGGAGATCGCAATAGCGCGGCCGCCAAGATGGGCCGGTGACATGCGCACGGCGTAACCGGCCAGCAAGGACCAAACGATGCCGCCGAAAACGCCGGCGAAGAAACGCGTCGCCAATGAGACGTGGTAATCATGCGACAGCGCCGTGACGAGGTTAACGATGGCAAAACCGCCGATCGTACTCAAGAGCAAGGGGCGGCGCCGCATGCCTTGCGTCAATGCGGTGAGCGGAATAGCGGCGACCAACGCCCCCACCGCATAGGCGGTGATGAACTGCCCCGCCAGACTTTCAGATACGTTCAAATCGCCCGCGATCGAAGAAAGCACGCCCGCCGGCATGATCTCGGTCAGCAGCGTGATAAAAGCGGCCATCGCCAATGCCAGCAGGCCCCCCAGCGGCAACCGCTCGCTGCTCCCGGCAGGCGCAGATATCGTCGTTTGATTCATCAATCACTCCCCATTCAAAGATGTTTCCGCTCATTGCGGATGACGGTTGCATCATGCTGCCCACTCGCCGATAAAAGAAAAACAGGCTAAAGTGAATAACACTCATGACAAAAAATTCATCAATAGAATGGAAGCCTATGGAAAGTCTGGGTTCTCTCGACGTTTTCGTTCGGGTCAGTGAAAGCCGCAGTTTCACGGCGGCCGGGCAACAGCTGGGGATCTCCGCGTCGGCGGTCAGCAAAACCATCGCCCGGCTGGAGGAACGGCTCAGCGTGCGGCTGTTTCACCGCTCCACCCGCACGGTCAACCTAACGCCGGAAGGGGCCTTGTTCCTGGAAAGGTGTCGACGCATTTTGAGCGAGGTGAAAGAGGCGGAAGCCGAACTGTTGCAAACGCGGGGAACTCCCCAGGGCAAGCTGCGCATCAGTCTGCCGTCGCTGGGCACGCTTTTCATGCCAAAACTGGGGGACTTCAAACGCCGCTATCCTGAGATCGAGCTGGATATTGATTATTCGGATCGGCTGGTTGACGTGATTGAGGAAGGTTTCGATGCCGTTATCCGCAGCGGAACCCCGAGCGACTCACGGCTGGTTGCCCGCCGGCTGGGTACCTGCCGCAAGGTTTTCGTTGGCGCGCCGGGTTATTTCAGCAAAGCGGGTATGCCGAGCAAGCCCGAGGATCTGACAAGCCATGCCCGTTTGCATTATCGCTTTCCCAGCACCGGCAAACTGGATGTCTGGCCGCTGGGAGACAAGACGGAGATGATCCCCGAACGGCCGGCCAGCATGGTGACAAATACCCTCGATCCGCAGGTGTGCTTCGCGGAGCAAGGGCTCGGCATCGCTTATTTGCCGGAAATCGCCGTGCGCAGACAGCTGGAACAGGGCAGCCTGGTGACGGTTCTGGATGAATACGACCGCGAGAACATGGTTTTTCATGTCCTCTGGCCGTCGGGCCGCCACCTGTCAGTCAAAATCAGGCTGTTCGTCGACTTTGTGACGAGCCACCTTTTCCCGCTTTAAACGGCGTAGGCTGCCTTAACTGACCGGCATGCGCGCCGGATCGGGATACTGGTACTCAAAACCCAGCTCGTTGCAGATGCGGTTGCCGTCCACCAGCCGCTCATCCTGCACCGCTTCGTCGGCGAACTGCGGCGGCTCCAGGTGCAGCTGTTCGGCCAGCGCCGGGTAAAATTCGCGTTTGGCCGGATGATGCGGCGCGCACAGATTGTACACATGGCCGCCCTTCGGCAGCTTCAGCAACAGTTGGATGGCGGCGATGACGTCGTCCTGGTGCACCAGATTCACCCCCTGCGACCCGCCCTTCACGTCGAGTTTGCCCGCCAGGAAGCGACCGGGGTGGCGATCGGCGCCCACCAGCCCCGCCAGCCGCAGAATGTCCACCGAGGTGTTCGGCAATTCATGCAGCCAGCGCTCCAGCTCGGCCAGCACCTGGCCCGACGGCGAGACCGGCCGCAGCGGCGACTCTTCGCGCAGCGTGCCGGCGGTTTCGCCGTACACCGAGGTGGAACTGGTAAAGATCACCCGCGGCACGCCGAAGGCCATCGCGCTGTCCACCAGCATGCGCACCGCATTGAAATAGTTCTCGCTGCCTTCGACGGTGCGGCGCGCGGGCAGCGTCACCACCAGCGCATCCACGCGCAGCAGCGATTCCAGATCGTCCGGATCGCACACCAGCTCCGGCGTCAGCTCCAGTTGATAGCATTCGATGCCGCTCATGCGCGCGGCCTCGACGCCGTCCGGCGTGGTTTTGCTGCCGACCACATCATACCCGCGCCCCATCAGCGACAGCGCCAACGGCATGCCCAGCCAACCCAAACCAATAATGGCTACCTTTTTCATCCTCTTCCTCTCCTGAAGATCGCAGCGCCCTGCTCTTAAGGCTACGCCACTGTGCACGGCGATACAATCTGCCCGGCTTAAGGTTAGGTAAAGCCGTGTGTGGCTAATAACCTAACCTGTTTCAATAAATTAAATTTATGACGTTAAAAAAGGGTTGCGCGGTGGACAGCGGATAGTTTAGCTTAATTGGCATACGGTTTTTACCGGCTTTTGATTAGAGAAAAACACCATGACACGCGTTCAGTTCAACCACCATCATCACCATCACCCTGACTAGTCTTTCAGGCGATGAGTGCTGGAAGACGGTTTGTTAATCTTCCAGTGGCGCGCAGAACGCAAGAGAGAGCCCTCGGAAGATATCTTCCGAGGGTTTTTTTTTGGCTCCGGACAGACAAAAAGAATAGTTTTTACAATAAATTCATAAAATTACAGATTAAACAGAGGTTACCATGCTGGACAAGACACGTTTACGGATCGCAATGCAGAAGTCGGGCCGCCTGAGCGATGAATCCCAGGAACTGCTGGCGCGCTGCGGCATCAAGATCAACCTGCAGCAGCAGCGTCTGATCGCCTTCGCCGAGAACATGCCGATCGATATCCTGCGCGTGCGCGACGACGACATTCCGGGCCTGGTGATGGACGGCGTGGTCGATCTGGGCATCATCGGCGAAAACGTGCTGGAAGAAGAGCTGCTCAGCCGCCGCGCTCAGGGCGAAGACCCGCGTTACTTCACCCTGCGCCGCCTCGATTTCGGTGGCTGCCGCCTGTCGCTGGCCACCCCGCTCGACGCCGAATACGCCGGCCCGCAAAGCCTGCAGGACGCCCGCATCGCCACCTCTTACCCGCACCTGCTGAAGCAATACCTCGACCAGCAGGGCGTGCGCTTCAAATCTTGCCTGCTGAACGGTTCGGTGGAAGTGGCGCCGCGCGCCGGCCTGGCCGACGCCATCTGCGATCTGGTCTCTACCGGCGCCACGCTGGAGGCCAACGGCCTGCGCGAAGTGGAGGTGATCTACCGCTCCAAGGCCTGCCTGATCCAGCGCGACGGCGAAATGCCGGAAGCCAAACAGCAGCTGATCGACCGCCTCATGACCCGCATTCAGGGCGTGATCCAGGCGCGCGAATCCAAATACATCATGCTGCACGCGCCGAGCGATAAACTGGACGAGATCGTCGCGCTGCTGCCGGGCGCCGAGCGCCCGACCATTCTGCCGCTGGCCGGCGCGCAGAACCGCGTGGCGATGCACATGGTCAGCAGCGAAACCCTGTTCTGGGAAACCATGGAAAAACTGAAAGCGCTCGGCGCCAGCTCGATTCTGGTGCTGCCGATTGAAAAGATGATGGAGTAACGCCATGTCGACCTTCAACACGCCGATCGATTGGGCAACGTGCAGCGCCGAACGCCAGGCCGAGCTGCTGATGCGCCCGGCAATCGCCGCTTCCGACAGCATCACCCGCACGGTGAGCGAGATCCTCGACAACGTGAAGGCCAACGGCGATCGGGCGCTGCGCGACTACAGCGCCCGTTTCGACAAGGCGGACGTCGCCGCACTGCGCGTCAGCGCCGAGCAGATCGCCGCCGCCTGCGCGCGGCTGGGCGATGACATCAAACAGGCGATGGCGATGGCCGTCGCCAACGTGGACACCTTCCACAACGCGCAGCGACTGCCGCCGGTGGACGTCGAAACGCAGCCGGGCGTGCGCTGTCAGCAGGTGACCCGCCCAATCGACTCGGTGGGCCTGTATATTCCCGGCGGGTCGGCACCGCTGTTCTCCACCGTGCTGATGTTGGCGACGCCGGCGCGCATCGCCGGTTGCCGCCGGGTGGTGCTGTGCTCGCCGCCACCGATCGCCGATGAGATCCTGTATGCGGCACAGCTGTGCGGCGTGCAGGAAGTGTTTCAGGTCGGGGGCGCGCAGGCGATCGCCGCCCTGGCGTTCGGCACCGAAAGCGTACCGCGCGTAGCGAAAATATTCGGGCCGGGCAACGCCTTCGTGACCGAAGCCAAGCGGCAGGTCAGCCAGCGTCTCGACGGCGCGGCCATCGACATGCCGGCCGGGCCTTCGGAGGTGCTGGTGATCGCCGACGCCGGCGCTACCCCGGCGTTCGTCGCTTCCGATCTGCTGTCGCAGGCCGAACACGGCCCGGATTCGCAGGTGATCCTGCTGACGCCGGACGCGGCAATGGCGCAGGCGGTGGCCGATGCGGTGGAAAGCCAGCTGGCCGAGCTGCCGCGCGCCGAGACCGCCCGCCAGGCGCTGGCGAGCAGCCGCCTGATTGTGGCGCGCGATCTGCCTGAGTGCGTGGCCATCAGCAACCGCTACGGCCCGGAGCACCTGATCATTCAGACCCGCAATGCGCGCGAGCTGGTAGACGACATCACCAGCGCCGGTTCGGTGTTCCTCGGCGACTGGTCGCCGGAGTCCGCCGGCGATTACGCCTCCGGCACCAACCACGTGCTGCCGACCTACGGCTACACCGCCACCTGCTCCAGCCTGGGGCTGGCCGATTTTCAAAAACGCATGACAGTGCAGGAGCTGACGCCGCAGGGCTTCAGCAACCTGGCCGCCACCATCGAGACCCTGGCTGCCGCCGAGCAGCTGATCGCCCACAAGAACGCCGTGACCTTGCGCGTCGCCGCCCTGAAGGAGCAAGCATGAGCATCGAAAAACTGACGCGCGCCAACGTTCGCGAGCTGACCCCTTATCAATCGGCGCGCCGCCTCGGCGGTAAGGGCGACGTGTGGTTGAACGCCAACGAATACCCGATCGCGCCCGAGTTCCAGCTGACCGCACAAACCTTCAACCGCTATCCGGAGTGCCAGCCGGCGTTGGTGATCGAACGCTACGCCGCCTACGCCGGGGTGAAGAAAGAGCAGGTGCTGGTCAGCCGCGGCGCCGATGAAGGCATCGAGCTGCTGATCCGCGCCTTCTGCGAGCCGGGTAAAGACGCCATTCTGTTCTGCCCGCCGACCTACGGCATGTACGCCGTCAGCGCCGAAACTTTCGGCGTGGAGCGCCGCACCGTAGCCGCCAAAGAGGACTGGCAGCTGGATCTGCCGGCCATCGCAGACAGTCTGGACAACGTGAAGCTGATCTACGTCTGCAGCCCGAACAACCCGACCGGCAACCTGATCGATCCGGACTCTCTGCGCAGCCTGTTGGAGCTGGCCAAAGGCAAGGCGATCGTCGCGGTGGACGAAGCCTATATCGAGTTTTGCCCGCAGGCCTCGGTGGCCGGGTGGCTGAGCGACTATCCGCACCTGGCTATCCTGCGCACGCTGTCGAAGGCCTTTGCGCTGGCCGGCCTGCGCTGCGGCTTTACGCTCGCCAACGAAGATCTGATCGCCCTGCTGCTGAAGGTGATCGCGCCTTACCCGCTCTCGACGCCGGTGGCGGATATCGCCGCGCAGGCGCTGAGCGAAGAAGGTATCCGCACCATGCGCCAGCGCGTCACCGACATCGCCGCCACCCGCAGCTGGCTGCAGCAACAGCTGGAAAAATGCGCCTGCGTCGAGCAGGTTTTCGCCAGCGACAGCAATTACCTGCTGGCCCGCTTCACTGCCTCAAGTAATGTGTTTAAAAGCTTGTGGGATCAGGGCATTATCTTACGAGACCAAAACAAACAGCCCGGGTTGTCCGGCTGCCTGCGCATCACCATAGGCACCCGCGACGAATGTCAACGCGTGGTGGACGCCTTGTCCGCCCTGCCCGGCGCCAACCCGACTCGCCAGGAGCCAATGTGAGCCAAAAAACCCTCTTTATCGATCGTGACGGCACGCTGATCGCCGAGCCACCGGAAGATTTCCAGGTTGACCGCCTGGACAAGCTGGCACTCGAGCCGGACGTGATCCCTTCCCTGCTGGCGCTGCAACAGGCGGGGTATCAGCTGGTGATGATCACCAATCAGGATGGGCTCGGCACCGCCAGTTTCCCGCAGGAAACCTTCGATCCGCCGCACAACCTGATGATGCAGATCCTCAGCTCGCAGGGCATTCAATTCGCCGATGTGCTGATCTGCCCGCACCTGCCGGCGGACAACTGCGACTGCCGCAAGCCGAAAACCGCGCTGGTGAAGGGTTACCTCGAACCCGGTGTGCTGAATGCCGCCCACAGCTACGTGATCGGCGATCGGCCGACCGACGTGCAGCTGGCGGAAAACATGGGCATCCAGGGGCTGCGCTACCAGCGCGGCGTGCTGGGCTGGAAAGAGATCGTGCGCCAGCTGACCCTGCGCGATCGCCACGCGCGGGTTAACCGCGTGACCAAAGAGACGCAGATCGACGTCAACGTCTGGCTGGATCGCGAAGGCGGCAGCAAGATCAAAACCGGTGTCGGCTTCTTCGATCACATGCTGGATCAGATCGCCACCCACGGCGGCTTCCGCATGGAGATCGACGTCAAAGGCGATCTGTATATCGACGATCACCACACGGTGGAAGACACCGGCCTGGCGCTGGGTGAAGCGCTGAACAAGGCGCTCGGCGACAAGCGCGGCATCGCCCGCTTCGGCTTCGTGTTGCCGATGGACGAATGCCTGGCGCGCTGCGCGCTGGATATCTCCGGCCGCCCACACCTGGAGTACAAGGCCGAGTTCAACTATCAGCGCGTCGGCGATCTCAGCACCGAAATGGTCGAGCACTTCTTCCGTTCGCTCTCCTACACCATGGGTTGCACGCTGCACCTGAAGACCAAGGGCAAAAACGATCACCATCGGGTCGAGAGCCTGTTCAAAGTGTTTGGCCGCACGCTGCGCCAGGCGATCCGCGTCGAGGGCAATACCCTGCCGAGCTCGAAAGGAGTGCTGTGATGAACGTGGTGATTTTGGATACCGGCTGCGCCAACCTGGCCTCCGTCACCTACGCGGTGCGGCGCCTGGGTTACCAGCCGGAGGTGAGCCGCGATCCGGAGATCGTGCTGCGCGCCGACAAGCTGTTCCTGCCGGGCGTCGGTACCGCACAGGCGGCGATGGATCAACTGCGCGAGCGGGATCTGATCGAGCTGATCAAGGCCTGCTCTCAACCGGTGCTGGGCATCTGCCTCGGCATGCAGCTGCTGGCGGCCAGCAGCGAAGAGAACGGCGGCGTGGCGACACTCGGCCTCATCGATACGCCGGTGAAGCAGATGACCGACTTCGGCCTGCCGCTGCCGCACATGGGCTGGAATCAGGTGTCCGCGCAGGCGGGCCACCACCTGTTCCGCGGCATCGATGACGGCGCCTACTTCTATTTCGTTCACAGCTATGCGATGCCGATATGCCCCAGCACCATCGCTCAGGCGAACTACGGCGAGCCCTTCACCGCCGCCGTGCAAAAAGACAACTTCTTCGGCGTGCAGTTTCATCCAGAACGTTCTGGAGAGACCGGTGCGCAACTGTTGAAAAACTTTCTGGAGATGTAGGCAGCATGATTATTCCGGCTTTGGATTTGATCGACGGCAACGTAGTGCGTTTGCATCAGGGCGATTACGGCCAACAGCGCGACTACGGCAACGATCCGCTGTTGCGCCTGCAGGACTATCAACAACAGGGCGCGCAGGTGCTGCACCTGGTCGATTTGACCGGCGCCAAGGATCCGACGGCGCGCCAGATCGCGCTGCTGCGCAAGCTGCTGGCGGGGGTTGACGTGCCGGTTCAGGTCGGCGGCGGCATCCGCAACGAGCAAGACGTCAGCGCCCTGCTGGAGGCCGGCGCCACGCGCGTGGTGATCGGCTCTACCGCGGTGAAACAGCCGCAATTGGTGCAGAGCTGGTTCGGGCGCTACGGCGCCGACGCGCTGGTGCTGGCGCTGGACGTGCGCATCGACGCGCAGGGCGTGAAACGCGTGGCCATCAGCGGCTGGCAGGAGGATTCCGACGCCACGCTTGAACAGGTGGTGGAGCAGTTCCTGCCCTACGGGCTGAAACACGTGCTGTGCACCGATATTTCGCGCGACGGTACGCTGGCCGGTTCCAACGTGGCGCTGTATCAGGCGATCAGCCGCCGTTATCCGCAGGTGGCCTTCCAGGCTTCGGGCGGCATTGGCAGTCTGGATGACATCGCCCAGCTGCGCGGCAGCGGCGTTGCCGGCGTGATCGTGGGGCGCGCCCTGCTGGAAGGTAAATTTAGCGTTGAGGAGGCGATCGCATGCTGGCAAAACGGATAATTCCGTGCCTGGATGTTAAAGACGGGCAAGTGGTGAAAGGCGTGCAGTTCCGCAACCACGAAATCATCGGCGACATCGTGCCGCTGGCGCAGCGCTATGCGCAAGAAGGTGCGGACGAGCTGGTGTTTTACGATATCACCGCCTCAAGCGACGGCCGGGTGGTGGACAAAAGTTGGGTATCGCGCGTGGCGGAGGTGATTGATATTCCGTTCTGCGTCGCCGGCGGCATTAAAAGTGCCGAGGACGCCAGCCAGATCCTGTCTTTCGGCGCCGACAAGATTTCGATCAACTCGCCGGCGCTGGCCGATCCTGAGCTGATTAGCCGCCTGGCAGAACGCTTTGGCGTGCAGTGTATCGTCGTGGGCATCGACACCTGGTTCGACAGTGAAACCGGCAAGTATCACGTCAACCAATATACCGGCGACGAGAGCCGCACCCGCATCACCCAGTGGGAAACCCTCGACTGGGTACAGGAAGTGCAGCGCCGCGGCGCCGGGGAGATCGTGCTGAACATGATGAACCAGGACGGCGTGCGCAACGGTTACGATCTGCAGCAGCTGCGCCTGGTACGCGAGGCCTGCAAGGTGCCGCTGATCGCCTCCGGCGGCGCGGGCACCATGGCGCACTTCCTGGAAGCGTTCCGCGATGCGGACGTTGACGGCGCGCTGGCGGCGTCGGTGTTCCACAAACAAATCATCAATATCGGCGAACTGAAAAGGTTCCTGGTTGAACAAGGCGTGGAGATTCGCGTGTGCTGACAGAACAACAGAGCAACCAGCTGGACTGGGAAAAAACCGACGGCCTGATGCCGGCCATCGTGCAGCACGCCGTTTCCGGCGAAGTGCTGATGCTGGGTTACATGACGCCGGAAGCGCTGGCGACCACCGAGCAGAGCGGCAACGTCACCTTCTTCTCGCGCACCAAGCAGCGCCTGTGGACCAAGGGTGAAAGCTCCGGCCACTTCCTCAAAGTGGTCAGCATCACGCCGGACTGCGATAACGACACGCTGCTGGTATTGGCCAACCCGATCGGCCCGACCTGCCACCTCGGCAACAGCAGCTGCTTCCACCCGGCCGCCAGCGACTGGACGTTCCTCTATCAGCTGGAACAGCTGTTGGCAGAGCGCAAGCACGCCAGCCCGGACAGCTCATACACCGCCAGCCTGTACGCCAGCGGCACCAAGCGCATTGCGCAGAAGGTCGGGGAGGAAGGCGTGGAAACCGCGCTGGCCGCCACGGTCAACGATCGCGAGGAACTGACCAACGAAGCTTCGGATCTGGTCTATCACCTGCTGGTGCTGCTGCAGGACCAGGATCTGGATCTGAGTGCGGTGATCGGCCGGCTGCGCGAGCGGCATCAGAAAAAAGCGTGACGTTAGATCACGCCCAATAAAAAAGCCGCCGGGCGTTAACCTCGGCGGCTTTTTTTATCGTTCAACGAACGGGCTTATTCCATCCATTCGGTATGGAACACGCCTTCCTTGTCGATACGTTTATAGGTGTGCGCACCGAAGTAGTCGCGCTGCGCCTGGATCAGGTTCGCCGGCAGCACCGCGGAGCGGTAGCTGTCGTAGTAGGCGATCGCAGCGGAGAAGGTCGGCGTAGGAATACCGTTCTGCACGGCGTAAGCCACCACGTCACGCAGCGCCTGCTGGTACTCGTCGGCGATTTGCTTGAAGTATGGCGCCAGCAGCAGGTTGGCGATATCGGCATCCGCCGCGTAAGCGTCGGTGATCTTCTGCAGGAACTGAGCACGGATGATGCAGCCGGCGCGGAAGATCTTGGCGATTTCGCCGTAGTGCAGATCCCAGTTGTTTTCTTTAGACGCGGCTTTCAGCTGAGAGAAGCCCTGCGCGTAGGACACGATCTTGCCCAGATACAGCGCGCGACGCACTTTCTCGATGAATTCAGCTTTGTCGCCGGTGAACGGCGCCACTTTCGGGCCGGTCAGCACTTTAGAGGCGGCAACGCGCTGATCTTTCAGCGAGGACAAGTAGCGTGCGAACACCGACTCGGTGATCAGCGACAGTGGTTCGCCCAGATCCAACGAGCTCTGGCTGGTCCACTTGCCAGTGCCTTTGTTGGCGGCTTCGTCCAGGATCACATCGACCAGGTATTTACCCTCTTCGTCTTTCTTGGTGAAGATGTCTTTGGTGATGTCGATCAGGTAGCTGTTCAGTTCGCCCTTGTTCCACTCGGCGAAGGTTTCGGCCAGCTGCTCGTTGCTCAGGTTCAGTGCCTGCTTCAGCAGAGAATAGGCTTCGGCAATCAGCTGCATGTCGCCGTATTCGATGCCGTTGTGCACCATCTTCACATAGTGGCCGGCACCGTCTGCGCCGATGTAGGTCACGCAAGGCTCGCCTTCCGCAACCGCAGCGATTTTCTCCAGGATTGGCGCCACCAGCTCGTAAGCTTCTTTCTGGCCGCCAGGCATGATGGAAGGCCCTTTCAGCGCGCCCTCTTCACCGCCGGAAACGCCGGTACCGATGAAGTTGAAGCCCTGGTCGGACAGTTCGCGGTTACGACGGATGGTGTCCTGATAGTAGGTGTTGCCGCCGTCGATCAGAATATCGCCCTTGTCCAGGTGCGGAGTCAGCGAGGCAATGGTTTTATCCGTTGCTTCACCCGCTTTCACCATCAGCAGGATGCGGCGCGGTTTTTCCAGCGATTCGACAAACTCTTCAACGGTGTAATACGGCGCCAGATTCTTGCCCGGGTTCTCAGCGATCACTTCGTCAGTTTTGTCGCCAGAACGGTTGAAAATGGAAACGGTGTAACCACGGCTCTCGATGTTCAGCGCGAGGTTGCGGCCCATTACCGCCATGCCGACAACGCCGATTTGTTGCTTGGACATTTAGGAACTCCTGTCTGAGGATGACCCTGCCGGCAACGTCGGCCAGCAGGTTTTGTGATGTGGCACACATGTTAACTCAGGATTGAGCCGGGTGGGTAGTGATTGGTGCGATAGGTCACATGATGTCGCTATATATTCATATCTTCCCCATAAAAAACCACGGCACCCTAAGGTGCCGTGGTCTGAGGCTCAGTCAATCAGTACGAAATCCAGTGGCTTTAATCACTGTGCTTGGGTCGCCTTGAACGCGTCTACTTTTTCCTTCAATAAACGCTCACTTTCGCTGATCATATCCAGATATTGAGTATTTACGAACCCCCACAACGTGGAGGTTTGATCCTCAGCATGCCCAACCTGGAAAGGTAGAGTGGTCACCACAACCAGATTCGGCACCGACTCCAGATAACGATCTATGGTATTGGTTTGAGCATCGACGTTACGTTCATCCCAGTGGCTAACTGCCTCAATCCCACGACGCGAGTAAATATTCATCACTGTGCTTGTCATGCGATTAATATAAATATACTCAATACCATCGACCTCCTCGACAGCCAGAATCTCCGTATCTTCATTCAAATGCGCAATAATGCCCGAGAAAATGTGCCAATCCCAATTGCTGCGCTCCAAATAAGTGACAATCTTCTCAAGTTTAATGTCAAAATCGTCAGGGAATAACGCATCGTCCTCGCAGATCATAGCCATTTCGGTATTACGATCGGCAAGTACGGACAACATGTATTTATAACTCATGCCACATCCGATCCAGCCAATACGGTGTCGAACTCCCTCAATAACCTTGAAACCATGGGTAGGCTTACTGAGGAAATCTTGCTTCCGTACCGGTGTTTCCGTTAGTGAGAGGCAGAGTTTTGGAATATCCGCCTCTATCGCTGGGATAAAATCAACGCCATTTTTATAAGTTTCGAAATCAATCAAATCATTCGCCAAAAGATAGCGTTTGAAATAACCTTCAAAGTTGTTGTCACTATGAGTGAACAACGCAATATTTTTCTTACGGCTAGCATGATATTCTTGATCGTTCAAGAGACGATCAATTTTTTTCGCCATTGCGTCAATATCGCCAATAGGAGCAAAATCAATAACATCAAAGAGGGATGTGTGCTCTGCAATATCCACACTCTCTTCACTAACAATCGGCGTTCCTAACGATAGCACTTCGTAAATACGTGTGGTCTCAAGCAAAGCATTTTCATAGTAATGCAGGTTAATAACCAGTTTGGCATTTTTCACCAGCCTGGTCAGCTCATCACCGAATACACCAGAGGCAATATGAACATTAAAACGTTGTCCCAATTCTTCAAGATAATGACGGCGACGCTCACAATTCGTATCACCATAGAAGAGAACGTCAACTTGCTCCTCATTGCCGTTCAACTTATGACCTTTCTGGGTCAATTTCGAGCTGTAGTCTGCAAAAGAAGCAATTGGGAGGTAGAACAATTTCTGATAAGGGATACCATGTTCTAATAAGTAATTAATGTTAGTCAGGGAATAGTCAAATATTGCCATTGCACGTTCGAGAATCGCAAAATACTCTGGCGTAAACCAACGTGGGTTAATAGACTGTTCCATTTGGAACGCAACAAAATTTTTCGGCAGCTCAGCAAAAATTTGAGGACAAATAACAATATGCAGTTGCCCACTGTCCGCCAGCGCCGAGTATGCTTCAATTATGGTAACACCGCGCCCCACCTCTACAAGCGTTTTCTCAAGCAAATGGGCCACAAACAATGTATGTCTGGTAGTGAGAATAACAATATGGTCGGTATCTATATTAACTAACGGCATCGGCGTATTAGCGGTATTCTTCGCCACACGCAGAAGACTGCTACGCAACTCACCGAAACGGCCGGTTAACAATAGTTTACCTGCCACTTTAGTTTTGCGAAGCAAAGTTTTATAAGGGTGCGGGCTTGCACGAAACGCTTGCCAACTTTTCCCAACCAAAGAGGTCGGTTTCGCCCCTTTACGCTGTCGCATGTAGTGTCTGGATATATCCCTGATTACCCCAAATTCACCACGAATGGCTCGACCAAGCATGCGAACAGGTACCGTTAGTCGCCACGACAGACTTTTTCGCATATTATTCATGTCGGACTGACTTTCACTAAGCTGTTGACTCAGTGTTTCAACTTTTAATTTAAGAGGCTCGTCTTCAACATAATTATCATTTAAAAGAAGAACTTCTTTTTGCGCATTCTCCAATAATTGCTGAGTGGCCAGCTGTTGCTCTCGCTGTTTTATAAGCGTTTCCTGAAGCAACAGCAATTGCTCTTGCATAGAAGAGATCATCGCCTGCTTTTCTTCGTTATCGATCATCAGATGATGCTCCGCAACACGAATTTTTTGTTGCATATCATCCTGCTTCTCATTTTCTTGCTTAACCTGTTTTGATAGCAACTCACCCAGAGTCAACCTCTGCATTTTTAACAATCCTTCCTTCTCAGTAGAATAATATTCAATATGGCGACTGACTATGGCCTGTTCACTTGGCCGAGATAAACGGAATCGCAGATAATCAATATCGAAAATCAATTCGAATGGAACTAAGTATGAGAATAGATAAAATGCCAAACGATTAGTTCTTTCTTTTTCATCGTCGGCCAAGGTTACATATTTATATGAGCTGTCACCAACGACTGTCGTTGGTATACCAGCGAAAATCCCTTCTAATCCCACACTAGAATTAATCGTTAAAATCTCGCGACAACGCTGGACGAAAGACAAACTGGTCGGTGAACTGTCGATCTCATAGTCCCCTTCCTTGAGCTGGAACTGACTACCAGGATGAGTGCGAATTAATAATTTTTTCTTTGGAAAACGTGTACGTGCATATGAAAGCAACGTCAGATTAGTAAACTCTTCACCATAAGCAACAAGATTTGAATCGTCTTCAACCTGTAATACGATCCCCAGATCGGCATCACATTGCTGCTCGTGAGTATTTGGCACACGCAGGAAGTAACGATGCAACTTCTCTATGGAAAGATCGACCTGGCACTGTTCCTGAACCGCCAAATAGCGCTTCTCCGCCTCTGTGTGACCGTTAACACCTGAGAAATCCAAATACCCTGTACTATAATAAGAGGGCATTCTCAACGGCCCCACTTCAAAGTGCATAACAGGAATAGATAAAGACTCGGCAACGGCTTCCAGAGAAGGGCAATTGCAGATTGACAGTATTCCCTCTATCTTTCCAGACTCATAGCCTTGGAGATAGTTTAGCAGCTCTGCTTCCAGCTCGGGGATTCGCTGGGTCAGCATTTTCTTGAACGCCAACATCGGATTGTGGTTTGAAGAGTCTAATAAACTCTCAAATACACTATCGCTCAAATGGTAATAATCATGGCTAGCCAATAGCTCACCAGACGGGATGCTGTAACCCAAATTATTCATTGTAGGTACATCAAATTCCCAACGTTCTGACTTGCGCCACTCTTCCGGAGACAACAAGTAATCATTACCGGCGATAAAAAGTGAACGCTGCTGCAATGAGTTAAGCAAGCGATAAAATATCCATAAATAGGGAGCTTTCACTCCCCTAAACGGATATGGCGGTAAGAATACAGCAATCATTGCTCTAATTACTCCTCGCTTAAAACACTGATAGGGGCATAAACAACCCCCCCGAGTTCACGAGAGGACCAAAACTTCAATCTCATCATTGGTCTACGTTGATCCAACTCTTCTCGCTCGCCGCCTTGCAGGGATGCCAAGCCGCAATGGACCAAGTAATCTCCTGAGTTAATTGGTAATTTAACCTTATAAATCACATGCTGCTCACCAGCCTTGAGGATTAAAGGTTTACCGGCTCCAATGTTGCTGTCCCCCCAAATATCTCCACCCTGCGCTTTAGAGATGGAGATTCCCAAAGCAACATCTCGAATCTCTTCTGAAGCAAGGATGGTAAAATCCAAGGTCAGTTCATCACCAGAACGTACCAAAGGCTTATCGGAGAGCGAAGTACCATCCGATTTTATCACTTCGAGATTTTGAATAATCGCTCGAGCACTGCCAAAGCGCTTTTCTCCCACTTCAGTATTCAGCTGCCCCTGTTGCAAACCCTGCAAGTCAGATTGATTCATCACAACAGACGAGGAGATCTTGCCCGTATTCTCTCGTTTCACTGCTTGCGACAACAGCATTCCTTTCTCATAAGCCAGAACAGCAGCCAGTACGTCATAGGTGTCGCCCACTAACTCCCCATTGTTCATAACCAAACAACGGTCAGCGTATTCCAGAATACTACCGGTAGAGTGAGTCACCATGATAATAGTGACCCCCTTAGCACGAAGAGCCTCCATGCGTTTATAGCATTTATATTGAAAACCGATATCGCCTACGGCTAACGCCTCGTCTACGATAAGGATTTCAGGTTCGACACAGGCTTGGACAGCAAAAGCCAGGCGAATATACATCCCGCTTGAGTATGTTTTAACGGGTTGATCGATAAATTCGCCAATATCTGCGAAGTCCGTAATCTCCTGGAAACGCTCATCGATCTGTTCACGGGAAAAACCTAGAACAGAACCATTAAGATAGACATTATCACGCCCGGTAAACTCAGGATTGAACCCTGCGCCTAACTCAAGTAGGGCCGCGATACGGCCATTGACTTGTATTTCTCCCTGAGTTGGAGTCAGCGTACCGCATATCATCTGTAATAACGTTGACTTACCTGCACCATTTCGTCCGATAATACCTACGGTCTCACCTTTCTTGATTGAGAATGAGACATCGCGAAGTGCCCAAAACTCGCGAAAATAGCGGCGAGATTCACGTCGTACTACACGTTGTAACCTCGGAGCAAAAAACTGTTTTAAACGATCTCGTGGACGATCATAAATCTGATAACATTTGCTCAATGCAGTCACTTGGATCGCGATTTCATTAGAGGACATCAGCAAACCCCTTTCTGGTTTTCTGGAAGAATACAAAACCGAACCATGCAACCAATGATGCCGCCAGGGTGTAAACAGCCAAACCTTGCCATTCTGGCAAACGCCCCCAAATTAAGACATTCCGTGATTGCTCAATAATAAATGTTAAGGGATTAAGCATTATCCAAATACGATATTTTTCCGGTAACGACGTGATAGGGAAAAAGACTGGTGACAGAAACATCATCACCGTCGTGATAATTACAGTCGTCTGCCCAACATCGCGTATAAAAACACCCAGGGATGCCAATATCCAAGCCAATCCAAGGCAAAAAATGACCAGCGGCAAGAAAACTAACGGTATAAAAACGATAGTCCAGTGCAGAAAACCGTTGAACAAAAAGAATGCACATAACAGTACGACCAAGCTAATCAGGGTATGGAACAACGCAGCGCATAACCCAATCACTGGCAACGTTTCCAAAGGGAAAACCACTTTCTTCACATAGTTGGTATTCCCTAGGATAATTTGCGGTGCCCGATTAACCACCTCGGCAAAAAAGCCATGCACAATCATACCAACAAAGAGGATCACAGCAAACTGCGTACGGCTTTCATCTCCGCCGACGGACCAACGGGCTTTAAAAACAACCGAAAAAACAAATGTATAGACCGTCAACATAAACAAAGGATTGAGAAACGACCATGCCAGTCCCATCGTGGAACCCTTGTATCGCCCAACAACCTCACGTTTTGTCATTTGCAAGATCAGCGATTTGAATCCCCAAATGTTACGGATCAGAGCTAGGGGTGACAGGGGTTGCGATTTATGAGGGTTACTCATTGCCCCACCCCGCTGCCATACCAACACTTTGCGCTTCGAAATTGCATCCAGTCATAACAAACATAATCAATACCTTAGATGTAATTGAACTCATAAAACGTAGACCTCATCTTCAACCATGTTACCGCTTGATTTCAGGAGAAGTCATGGGAATCGTCTTCAAACAGCCAGCATTCACCTTGGATCTCTGTGGATCGTGCCACCATCCCCATTTATTGAAATATAAGACAACTGATTTCATGTGATAAATGAATAAATTTAGGTTTTTATAAGAACCTTTACCAAAAACATGGACGATAGTAGCGCCAGGGAAGTAGACAATATCGCTCATTGACAAAGCCCGGCGACACAAATCCACATCTTCTAAATACATAAAATACCGTTCATCAAATCCCCCCAAGTTCGCTAACAAAGTGGATTCAACCAGCATAAAACAACCAGAAACTGAAGGAACTGCGAAGGATTTAGTGTAATCAGCACGCTGGATTTCATAAGTGACATCCAGTTTAGCTCCCCATTTAGGGAAAAAACGCCGAAGAAACAAATTTGCAGGTGTAGGTAGTAAGCGGCAACTGTATTGGAATCGCCCATCGCTATATTGAATTCGAGGGGAAACAAAACGGTGTTTTTGGTTCCGCGCAAAACTGTAAAGGCTCTCGAGCGCCCCCGCGGTAAAACTGATATCTGGATTACAAATCAAAAAATATTCACATTCATTCAGATAACGCTTCATTGCTAGATTATGACCGTAGCCAAAACCGTTGTTGGCTTCCGAACGAATATAACTAATACGATGATTATCTAGTTTTGCAGCCCATTCAGAACCACCGTTATCAACCAAAACTATTTTTTGAACACATTTTTCGCTAAGTAAAGAAAGTAACGTGTCTTCTAGTTGGGCATAGCTATGGTTATACAATACGATTGAAGCAACAATTTGGTATTGTTTTTGTTTTGAAAACATGCCGTATGAAGTTCCTAACCAATAATCATTTAAAAACAAGCAGTTACAATACACTGATGGCTGATGTATTATCACTCGTCAATTGGAACGAAAACCGCCACCAATAAACAAAAACACCAAAGGGGATAAAATTATCCCCTTTTATTCCATGCAAACCAAGATCCACTACTGCAACAGTTTGCGAATCACAGCATGTAACTGCTGGCGCCAGACGCTAGGTTTAAGATTCAATGCGCAGATCTTATCGGTGTTAAGAACAGAGTATACAGGCCGGGACGCAGGTGTAGGATACTCTTGCGTAGTAATCGGATTCACGGTGACCTGGTGTGGGTATAGCCCACTCTCAGTAGCCTGTTGGAAGATTATCTGAGCAAACTCATACCAAGAAACCACCGAATCCCCACAAAAGTGATAGACACCGTATTCACCTGGTTCTTGCAACAGGGCGATAATGACATCAGCGATATCACCGGCATAAGTCGGGCAGCCTCGCTGATCGCTTACCACGCCAAGTTCATCCCTTTGCGACCCAACGCGCAACATCGTTTTAACAAAATTATTGCCATACTCGCTAAATACCCAAGCCGTTCTTATTACAATAGTTTTTGGGTTAGCCTTCAGCGCGGCAATCTCACCTTCAAGCTTGGTTTTACCATAAATGTTTTGTGGCGAGCAGGGAGCATCTTCGCAGTAAGGTTCCTCCGAACGGCCATCAAAAACATAGTCGGTTGATACGTGTACAAAAGGAATATTTCGTGCAGCAGCTGCAGATGCCAGGTAGCCGGGTCCGTAGGCATTGATTGCCTTAGCGGCATCGGGTTCAGATTCAGCCTTATCAACGGCAGTATAAGCGGCGGCGTTCACGATAACATCGGGCTCAAACTCTGCCACCGCTTGCTCAATCGCATCATAATCACTGATGTCAAGTTGCTTGCTGTCCAGTGCTAGCAGGCTCCAATCGGTAGGAAACCTATCGCTGAAACAGCGCCCCAGTTGCCCCATAGAACCTGTCAAAAGTACACGCATTAAAAAAGCTCTCTAAGTAATTTACCTTGTAGATCCTTTGGCGATAGCAATGGCTCATCGACTGGCCAATCAATGCCAATTTCGGGATCATTCCAAAGCAAGCATGCTTCGCTAGCAGGATCATAGTACTCTGTACACTTGTATTCGAAATCAGCAATGTCTGAAATAACCAAGAAACCATGTGCGAGACCTGGTGGAACCCAAAGTTGGTGGTGGTTATCTTCCGACAAGTGAACACCAACCCACTTTTTGAACGTCGGCGAATCGACCCTGATATCCACTACAACATCATAGACCTCTCCACGCACAACTCGGACTAACTTGCCTTGGGGTTTGATTCGCTGGAAATGCAAACCACGCAATACTCCTTTAGAAGAACGCGAATGGTTGTCCTGAACAAAATCCACATCGATATCTAACATTGCTTGATAGCGGTTTTTTTGAAACGTTTCGACGAAAAAACCACGATGATCACCGAACACTTTCGGCTCAATCAACTTCACACCTGCGACTGGTGTCTCAATCACTTTCATTGGGTAACCTGCTAACTAATACGCTCACCTCAGAGGCCCAAAGGGTGGCCATCTGAACATGCCTCTCCGGCAGTCTATCACTACCCACCCGCCCAGTTTTCGAACAGAAACTAAACGAGAATAAATTATGGATAGTTCAATGAACGCACCGTAGACGAAGGTATCGGAGATTAGCACAATTAATCAAAATATCCGACACTCATCCACAAAAAATAGTCAAAATTTATGTGGTTCATTGAAGGGGAAATCATGGCAATGTATTGTTATTAAACACATTTAAATTGCAACCAACATATAAATGGCCAACCAAGCCCTCGTTGGTTACAATTAATTTACATTATGCCATATTTTGTCATTAACGAGCTTCGCTATCAACCGTGACGATAACCCTGAGGGTTGTTCTTCTGCCAATTCCACGCATCACGCATCATGGCATCCAAATCACGGGTAGCCTTCCATCCCAATTCTTTGAACGCCAACCCTGGAGCAGACCAGCATTCGGCAATGTCGCCGTCTCGACGTGGTACAATTTGGTAAGCTACGTTGCGACCTGAAGCCTTTTCAAAAGCATGGAGCATCTCCAACACCGAATACCCTACCCCAGTCCCCAGATTATAGACCGTAAAGCCCTGGTGCTCATCGATGTGTTCAATCGCCTTGAGGTGACCTTCAGCCAAATCCATGACATGAATATAATCTCTGACACCCGTGCCATCCTGGGTCGGATAGTCGTCACCAAAAATTGACAGTTTCTCCAGTTTTCCGATTGCCACCTGAGCAATATAAGGCATCAGATTGTTAGGAATACCATTTGGATCTTCACCGATCATGCCAGATTCGTGCGCACCGACCGGGTTGAAGTAACGCAAGGCGGTAATGGAGAATTGCGGTTCTGCTTTAGCGAAATCTTGCAGAATTTGTTCAACCATCAACTTCGACGTACCGTAAGGATTCGTCGTACCGCCAACGCGTGACGTCTCAGTCAAAGGAACTTGCTCTGGAGTACCGTACACCGTGGCAGAAGAACTGAAGATAAACTTATGCACACCCGCACGACGCATTTCCTCCAACAATACCAACGTGCCAGTGACATTGTTCTGATAATACTCTAGCGGCTTGCGTGTCGACTCTCCGACAGCCTTTAGTCCAGCAAAATGGATTACGGCCGAGATGTCGTGAGCCTCGAAGATACGATGCAGGCACTCAGCATCCAAGATATCACCTTGGTAAAACTGAGCACTTCTGCCCGCGAGTTTCTCAACGCGACGCAGAGACTCATCGGAAGAGTTCGATAAATTATCTAACACTACGACATCTTCGCCATGTTCCAACAAAGCCAGAACAGTGTGAGAACCGATATAACCGGCACCACCGGTGACTAAAATCGCCATAAAAACTCCTTACTCGCGCCCCTGGCGCTCAAGATGAACGGTCTTCTTTAAGCAATCAATTGATTCTAAATGAAACTTGGACTCACGCACGCCTTTTCGATCATAATTGACCATCCATATGTCCCCAGAGTTCCCTTGGTGCACTTGTTTTTGGCCGGTAAGTAAACAATCGGCCTACCAGGTGGCTTTGACCAGGCTCCCTACAAAGAGGCTAAAATATTTAGCGCCGTTCTCGGTTATATCACTGCCTTTCTGAAGCATTCCAAGTGTTTGCAAGACATAACATGGGTAGTTTAAGCCTTACAAAAAAAAAGAGCTGTCCAAGACAGCTCTACAGTGCTCCTTACGCGACGCACTCAGTTTGACAACAGCGCCAAAATCTCGTCGGTTTTCTCTTGCATCAGCGCAATATCGGCTCGTGATTCGACATTAAGACGCACCACCGGTTCCGTATTGGAGGAACGCAAATTGAAACGCCAGCCTGCGAACGCCATGCTGATGCCATCGGTGTAGTCCACCTCATCGGCATACGGTAAATAGTGTTGTTTAACGCTTTCGATGGACACGGCAGGCTGAGCCAGCTTGATATTGATCTCACCGGAAGACGGGTAGGCTGCAATGCGATCCTGTACCAGTTGCCCCAGCGTTTGCCCCTTCACACTGACCAGCTCAGCGACCAGCAGCCACGGGATCATGCCACTGTCACAATAAGCAAAATCACGGAAATAGTGGTGGGCACTCATTTCTCCGCCATAAATGGCGTCTTCCGCACGCATGCGTTCCTTAATGAAAGCATGGCCGGTTTTCGACATCACAGGTACGCCCCCGGCACCGGTAACCACATCGACGGTGTTCCAACTCAGACGTGGATCGTGGATGATCTTCGCGCCCGGCTGTTTCTGCAAGAAGGCCTCCGCCAGCAAGCCGACGATATAATAGCCCTCAATGAAATCGCCTTTTTCATCGAACAGGAAGCAGCGATCGAAATCGCCGTCAAACGCAATGCCCATATCAGCGCCATGCTCACGCACCGCATCGGCGGTATCTGCACGACACTCAGGAAGCAATGGGTTGGGAATACCGTTCGGGAAAGTGCCGTCCGGCTGGTGATGCACCTTGATAAACTCCAGCGGCACGCCCCGCGCCTTCAGTTGCGCTTCAATAGCATCGATCACATGCCCCGCCGCGCCGTTGCCCGAGTTGATCACCAGCTTCAACGGTTTGAAATTTTTCACGTCGACGTAGGACAGAATGTGTTCAACATAAGCCCCTAATACGTCCTGGCGAACATAGCGACCGCGCGTTGCCGTCGGCTTCTGAAATTGGTTTTTCTCCGCCAGTTCTTGGATCGCCCGTAACCCGGTATCGCCGCTAATCGGGCGAGAGCCTTCACGCACCAGCTTCATGCCGTTGTAATCGATAGGGTTATGGCTGGCGGTGACTTCCACGCCGCCATCAGTTTTTAAATAGGTTGTGGCGAAATAGATTTCTTCGGTACCGGTTAAACCGATGTCTATCACATCAGTGCCCGCATCCTGTAAACCTTTCGCCAGCGCCAGCTTCAAGCTTTCACTGGTTAGCCGCACATCGCTGCCCAACACGATATTTTTGGGCTTCAAAAACTCGCCGTAAGCGCGTCCAATACGATACGCAATGTCCTCATTCAGCTCTTCGCCAAGCTTTCCCCGAATGTCATAAGCTTTAAAACACGTCAATTTTTGCATTACCAAACCCTATTAAACTCTGCCATAGCGATCTTGCAAACGCTCAATATCATCTTCTTCCAGATAGTGCCCCGACCTGACCTCAATCATTTCCAAATCGATTTTTCCCGGGTTTTCTAGCGTATGGACACTGCCCGCAGGAATGAAGGTAGACTGATTTTCCGACAAGAAGAACTCTTGATCATCAACGTTAACTCTTGCTGTCCCACTCACGACGACCCAATGTTCGGCACGGTGGAGATGGCGTTGCACCGACAGCCCCTCCCCTGGCCGCACAATGATTTTCTTCACCTGGAAATGCGTGCCGCTGTCGATGTCGCAAATCTTACCCCAAGGACGATAGGCGGTGGAATGCTGGCGAAAATGATGAAGATTGCGCTTTTTAAGCTCATCAACCACTTTCTTCACATCCTGCACTTTATCCTTGTGAGCGATCAGCAAGGCATCATTGGTGTTTACCACGATCAGGTTTTCCAACCCAATGGTCGCCACCAACGCAGACTCAGAGGAAATGTAATTGTCATTGGAATCGATCGAGATAATGTCGCCCACATTGACATTACCCAAATGATCTTTCTTGGAAACGTCCCACAGCGAGGACCAAGAACCGACGTCACTCCAGCCGGCATCAATGGGAATCACTACGGCATCACGCGTTTTTTCCATCACCGCATAGTCGATGGAGTCGCTCGGACAGTGTTTGAAGATCGCTTGTTCAACCCGAATAAAGTTCATGTCGCGTTGGCTTTTAACCACAGACTGTTGGGTTGTGTTAAAGATGTCTGGGCTAAACTGCTGCAACTCTTGCAAAAACTTGGCGGTTTTGAACATGAACATTCCGCTGTTCCAGCTATATTCACCGCTGGCGAGGTATTCTATCGCTTTCTCCAAACGTGGTTTTTCTACGAATGAATCGACTGTGAAACACGCCTCCGACAGGTGACCGCCACGTTTGATGTAACCATATCCTGTTTCCGGATGCTCAGGAATGATGCCAAACGTGACCAGCCGGTTGTTATCTGCAAACGACACGGCCATCTGAATCGCTGCATGGAAATTGTCCACTTTCGTGATCAGATGGTCTGCAGCCAGCACCAAGAGCATGCTGTCTTCGTCTTCTTCGGCAGCGAGATGAGCGGCCAACGCCACTGCTGGCGCGGTATTGCGCCCTACGGGCTCTAAAATAATATTGGTCGCCAGTTGCCCAATTCCACGTAATTGCTCGGCAACCAAAAAACGGTGTTCCTCGTTGCAGATGACCAGAGGAGCAGCAACTTCGATACCGGTCAGACCCGACAAACGCTGTAACGTCTGTTGCAGCAGGCTCACCCCGCTGTCATCAATAGATAAAAACTGTTTAGGAAACGATTCTCGCGACATCGGCCACAGACGACTCCCAGTGCCGCCGGCCATAACCACAGGAATTAGTTTGGACATTATCTACCCTTTACTCAGCCATCGTTCTTACAAGGACGACGCCGCACGTCAGCAGCATCATTCTAAAATTCGTACGATCATTAACCAATAGTTACACTTTGCGAAAAGCATGTATCCCTCTAACCTGCCGTTCCTTAACAGAAAATTATGCATAGAAATAAACCAGGCAAGTATAAATACAGAAGGAACCACCAGCCGATAACATAACGTATTAACGCAAAAAAGAGCAGCATAGTGCTGCTCTTTCAGATTAATGCTCATAGTGAATATATTGCTAACGACTGCGGGCAAAATACTGCGCTACCCGCATAACATCTTTTTCGTCCAACGTACCAGAGTCGCTCAGCAAGGTAATCCAGGACTTGATGTAGGCGTATTTGGCGGAGGCCAGATCGCGCTGGGCGCTATAGAGCTGCTGTTCGGCGTTGAGCACGTCAACGTTAACACGTTGCCCGGCCAGCACGCTTTGCCGGGTCGCCGTCACCTGCGTGGTGGCCGATTGTACCGCCAGCTCATAGGCCGCCACCTTGGCGCGGCTGCTGATGCACAAATTGTACTGCTTGCGCAGATCGTTGAGCGTGGTACCCGCCTGCGCATCCATTTCATACATCGCCTGGCCATAGCGCGCGGCCGCCTGCCGGGTCGACGCCGAAACGCCGCCGCCGGAATAAATAGGCATGCTGACCTGCACACCGATACTGTCGGTACGGTATTTCTGGTTAACCGTGTTATCGCTGCTGGAGTCGTTTTCCGAATGCGAAGCATACAGCTGAACCTGCGGCATAAAGCCCGCCCGATTCCTTTCGACGTCATACTTAGCGGCATCCACGCCATGACGCGAGGCGGCCAGCACCGGGTTGTTCTCCAGCGCGATCTTTTGCCACTCTTCGAACTTGGACGGGATCAGCGGCGCCACCTTAAACTTGCCCGGCCGCAAAACCTGCAATTCATCCAGTTGGTTCAGCGGTATGCCGATAATCACTTCCAATTCGCGCTGCGCGGCGTCCAGCGCATCGCGCGCTTCGATTACCTGCGCTTCGGCCAGGCTGTAGCGCGCCTGAGTTTCCGATACGTCGGTAATGGTGCCTTCACCGGCGCTCATCAGGCGATCGTTCAAGGTCAACTGTTCCTTGTAAGCCGTCTTTTGCGCTTCAGCCAACGCGATTTGATCCTTGGAATAGGCCACTTCGACATAGGCGTTAATCACCCTAACCGCAAGATCCAGCAACTTACTGCGATAGCGCTCGTCCGACATCATCGTCTGCGCTACGCCGGCTTTGTAGCGCGCGTACGCTTCATAATCGAACAGCGGCTGCGTCAGCGTGATCGAACTGGAATAACTGCGATATTGCTGCCGCCGGGTGACCTCCGAAACATTGCCGAAAAAGTCGCTCTGCGGGTATTTTTGCGTCTGCCAGTTACGCGGCGAATTCTGGTAGTTCAGCGACACTTTCGGCAGCAGCCCCGCCCTGCCGATGTTTTCGTTCTCATCTCCCGCTTCTTTCTCTTTTATAGCCGCCCGGAAGGTCGGGTCCTTTTCTAATGCCAGCGAATATGCGTCTAAAATCCCTATCGAATAAACCGGCGCAGATATCGCAAACAAAAGGGTGCCGATAACCAGACCGGCAGCCTGTCGTTTTGATTGAATCAAAATTATTCCTCGGTTAATGAAGTATGAGCGCGATCCAAAATAGGTTTAAACAGATAGCTCAGCAGCGAGCGCGACCCCGTTTTCACGAACACCTCTACCGGCATCCCCGGCTTGATGTCCTCGCCACTGAGCATCTTCATGCCCTCCGGCGAGACCGTGACCTGCATCTGGTAGTAAGGTTCACCGTTGGCTTTGTCGACCAGACGGTCGGCGGAAACCAACGTGACCGTTCCCGGAATTTTCGGGGTTTTGTTTTGGTTGAAGGCGGTAAACATCAGATCCACCGGCAACCCGTTGTACACCTTATCGATCAGGTCGACTTTGAGGCGAGAATCCACCACCAATGTCGCCTGGCTGGGTACAACGTCCATCAGGTGGTCACCCGCTCCCACGACGCCCCCCTGAGTGAAGATATTCAATCCGACCACGGTGCCATCCACCGGTGAAGTGATGGCGGTGTTGCCCAGATCGAAATCGGCCATTTGCAGCTTATTGCGAAACTCGCTGGCGTCCATTTGGGTTTGCGCCAGTTGCGTTCTGACCTCGCGCTGATAGTCGGCGAAACGCTGGTCGATACGCTGCTGAGATTCCTGCAGCTGCTTTTGCAGCTGGCCAATCCGCCCGACGGTTTCATCGATGCTGCTGTTCACCTCGGCAAACTGACGCTGCACTTCCAGGTAGCGGTTGCGCGGCAGGTAGCCGTCCGCCGCCAGTTGCTTCATGCTGTTCATCTGCTCACGCAGGCTGGAAAGTTGGATCTGCTTGTTGGCGCGCGAATCCTGCAGGCCTTTCAATTGGAAACGAATCCCGTCCATCGACTGCTTATAACCGTCAATTTCACTTTGCAGCCCCTGGCGGCGGGAGGCGAACAGCTGCGTTTGCAACGCGATGATTTCAGCCACGCGCGGCTGATCCTTGATCTGGGTAAAAATGGGAGAAAAAGTGACGCTGCTCAGACCATCGCGTTCAGCGAGTAAACGCCCTTCGGTGGCCAGCGTGGTGTAATACTGGTCGCGCAGGGAATCGACCTGCGCCTGTGCCTGCACCTGGCTCAACTGCACAAGGACTTCACCGGCTTTCACCTTGTCACCCTCTTTCACCGCGATATTTTTGATGATGCCGCTGGCCGGAGCCTGCACCGTTTTGCGGTTGCCGGAAACAGTTACCGATCCCGGTGATGCCACCCCTTTATCCAAAGGCGCGAACGCTGCCCAAGCCAAAAATCCGAACAGGCCAATCCCCACCACCAGCCAGCCCATCCGGGTAAACCGCCGTTCATCCTGCGGGATCTCTTCAATATACGAGTCTTGCGGCTCGCCAATGTGCGTCGACATACCAACTCCTTTAAACTGCGGACGGCAATAAAGCCATCAGGCAATTCACGGCTTAATTAATTTGCGTTTTCGGGATGTTGCCTTCATCCGGCTCGGAATTTACCGCCCTCACCGCTTGCTGAGGCGGTTGCGTCTGCGCTTTTTGCGCATTGGCTAACGCCTGAAGCACTTGTTGAGTCGGGCCGAACGCGTTGACGTTGCCATTCACCAAGAGCAACAGCTTGCTGGTCATCGACAGCAAATTGGTGCGATGGGTAATCAGAACCACCGTTTTATTACGTTGCTTGAGGAACATAATGGCCTGGTTCAACGCTTTCTCGCCCGCATCGTCCAGATTGGAGTTAGGCTCATCCAAAACCACCAGCGAAGGGTCGCCGTACAGTGCGCGCGCCAGGCCGATACGCTGTTTCTGTCCACCGGACAGCCCAGCGCCACCGTTGCCGAGCACCGAATCGTAGCCGTTCGGGAAACGCAGGATCAGTTCGTGCACACCGGCCAGCTTAGCGGCTTCAATGACTTTCTCTGAGTCGATATCGTTAAAGCGTGCGATATTCTCGGCAATAGTCCCGGCAAACAGCTCAATGTCCTGCGGCAGATAGCCGATATACGGCCCCAATTCATCCTTGTTCCACTGATAGATGTCGGCATTATCCAACCGAACAATCCCTTCACTGACCGGCCAAATGCCGACCAGCAAACGAGCCAGCGTCGATTTCCCCGACGCGCTTGGGCCAATGATCCCCAGCACGTCACCGGGCTGGATAGCAAAACTCACGTTATGCAATACCGCATCGCCTTTGGATCCCGGCGGCGTGGCGGTGACGCCTTCTACGGCGAGTACCCCTTCCGGACGCGGCAAGGACATACCGGTACCCCGTTGCGGGTGCGTTTCCAGCAGCTTGACCAACCGGCCATAAGAAAGCTTCGCCGCGCTGTAGCTCTTCCAGACGTTAATAACCTGCTCAATCGGCGCCAGCGTTCGCCCCATCAGAATGGAGCCGGCGATCATCATACCGGGCGTGATGTGCCCATCGATCGCCAGCCAGCCCCCCAGCCCCAACACCAGCGATTGCAGCGACATGCGCACAAACTTGGTGATCGACGTGACCCGCGATGCGCGTTCGCTGGCGATGCGCTGACTGTTCAAGAACCGCTGGTGCAGGCCGAACCACCGGCGTTTCAGGTTGGGCAACATCCCCAAAGCCTCGATCACTTCGGCATTTCGCAGATTGGTGCTGGCCAGCGTACCGGACATAATCGACAGCTTGCTGGCTTCCGCCAGCGGCTTTTTCGACACCATTTCGTTGATCACCGCCAATGCGATCAGCAACAGCGCACCGACCAGGGCGAAGAGCCCCAACCAAGGGTTAAAGAGGAATATCACCAACAGATAGATCGGAAACCACGGCGCATCAAAGAAGGCGAACAGCGCGCTGCCGGTGAGGAATTGGCGCAGATTGGTCAAATCGCTCAGCATCTGGCCGGCGTCAGACGAACCGTTTTTCAGATTCGCCTCGTAGGCCGCAGTGTAGACTCGCGTGTTGAGGCGCATATCCAGCTGGCTGCCAATACGGATCACCACCATGCTACGCACGTATTCCAACAGCGACATCATGCCGAACATGCCCAACATGATCAGCGTCAGCATCAACAGCGTGATTTCATTACGCGAAGGAAGCACCCGGTCGTAAACCTGGAGCATATAGATAGAAGGAACTAGCATTAATAAATTAATAAATGCGGTAAATATGCCAACGGTCCAAAAAACCTTACTGCGAGTCCGTATAACATCCGCAATTTCGTTGCGCGGTATAAATTGATTCACTTTCTGCCCTTACATCATGTGCACTGTCAGTCAAAATCCGCATTGGACTCTTATAAGGAAAATCCTAAAAAAGGAAAAATAAAATAAATCCTAAAGAACCCCCACCCCAGACATGCTCGAGACTGCAGATACTTTTTCTAACTATAGGTAGAGAACGCGGATATCAGCAAGGCCGTAAGCAAAAAAAATCGCCTCACGAACCACAGAAAAAAATAAATAAAAACAACTAGATAAATAACAGACAGGGCAAAGCGAGTTTAGTACGAAAGGGAATAAATTAGAGATAATGACGTAGTTCACAATTTTCAAAGAATACGGGGTGTTTACACACCCCGCATTATTTATTGACTAACAGTTTCAATGGGAATTATACCCCACGGGAACTCATACTTAGGCGTAGTGCAGAGTATCCACCAATTGCTGGTGGTTTTGCCCAGTCAGGTATACCACGGTATCGTTGAGGTCCAGCGTGTGGTTATCGTTGTTGTCGATAATCACATAAGAGCTGGCAGTGTTACCGCCACCGCTGAATACAACGGATGCCACACCCACTTTCGCCGTCAGGGAGTTGCTGCTATCCAGACCGAGAATGCCGCCCAGCAGGCCGATAACGCCATTGGTCAAACCGCCCACCAGTGTCCCTAACAACGCATCCAACGTGTCGGCAGAGCGCGTACCGTAGTTCGCTACCGCAGTGCCGCTAGCGTCATCGGAGATAGTCAGGCCGCCATGGTTCACGTCGACAATCGAGTCCTTGAGGCTATTAAAGTCCTTGATGGTCACACCCGCCTGCGTGTTACTCGCCTTGATGTCATAGGTGTTGGCACCTGCGCCACCGGTCAGCGTGGTGTTGCCAATCACGCCCAGGGTATCGGCAGCACTGGAACCTTCTACGGTCATTTGGTAACCGTTCAGGCCCAACGCCGTCAACACCGGCGCCAACAGGTTGGTGGTAATGACGCTCAGCGGCAGAATGTTCAGCAACTGAACGATGATACCGTCACCGGTACCGCCATGGCTGGAGTCGAGATTCAGACCCGCGGTATTGGTGGATGCATTGATATCACGCACGTTGCTGAAACCGCTGCCCAGAGTCAGATCCAGCGCGTGATCACCGGTCACGTTGATGGTCTGAACCTGCGCATTGGTGCCGGCCAATGACAGAATGTTGTCAAAGCTGCCGGTACCACCTGAGGCCACGTTCACCGTGGTCAGCGCGGTACCCAACAGGGCGCTGCTGCTGCTGTTGAGGGTGATGGCGCCGGCATTCACGTTGGCAGAGCTCACCGCATCGAAGTTGATGTTGAAGTGATCGGTGGCGTTCTGCACGAAAGTAAAGTTCAGCGTACTGGCGGAAGTGGCGTCCCCTTTCACTTCCAACTGCGCGGCGTTGCCGCCGGCGGCGTTAATGACGTTGACGTTAGCCAGACCGGAGATCACAAAACCTTGCGAGCCCAGATTGGTAGCCGCCGCATTCTGCGTAACCGTGCCGCCCGTGGTGCCTTCAACCGTCGATGTACCGTTGGTCAGGCCAAAGTCAAAGGTGTGGGTCGGCGTTGTCACGCTGGTGGTGGTCGGTGAACCAATCAGCGGTGTCGTAATCAGCGTACCGACGGACTTGCCGATATAGCCGGTCAGGTCAATCTTCTCAAAGTTCGAGAAGTTATTGGCATTACTCGAAACAGTACTGGTGCGAACCCCCAGGGCGTTTTGGTTGGTCACCACGGTTTTGGTGATGAAGTTGGCGGAGATGGAGTCCGTACCTGCACCACCATCAGCCTTAACCGTGTTCGCGACGGTGTTCGCCCCGCCGGAAACCCCGTTGCCCACCCAGTGCAGGCTATCGTTGCCGGCACCGAGGTTAAACTGTGCGGTACCAGCAGCGATGTTTGCCGTCGATGTGACAACTACGTCATCCGAACCCGAACTGGCATTCAGGATGACGTTGCCGTTATTCACGGTGATATCTACACCTGGATTAACACCATTGTCAGACAAATTGACTGTTGCTGCGCTGGTGCCGTTGATGGTCAGATTCGCCAGATGGTCGGCGAACTTGAGGTTCACGGTGCTGGCAGCATTGGCGTTCAATTGGACATTAGTGAGTACCGCTGTTTCGGCGTTGCTGATTTGGTGAGATGCGCCGGTGTTCACTGTGCCCGTTGCGTTGCCGCCGGCGGCCGTTGCCGTCAGAGACGCAGCAGTTTTGTACAGCAGGCTAGTACCGATGTCGAACTCGAAACCATGCTGCTGGGTTACAGTAATATTATCTGTAGCCGTCGAGTTACGCAGATCGTTAATAATAGCCTGAGTAATCAGTGCCTTATCAGTTCCCAGCGAACTATACACCAAAATCTGCGCGGCTGTCGCAGCTACACCGTGTACCCCAGTGTAAACATGTTGTATAAAGTCATCACCCGTTAGTTGGGCACCTTTCTTCTGAAACTCGCTTGACTTCAATATGGTCCCAATAAATCCTTTATAAGTCATCGCTCCTTTCGATAAATACTTACTCCAATCATCTAAACCACGAGCATCAATATCACGCTGCGGAACTGCAAGATAAACTGCAGAAACCTGCTCTTGATAACTTAATGAAGGCAGTTGCCCTGGCTGATAGCTGATAGTCGCGCTATTGAAATGTTGCTGCGCGGTAGTATCGCCTGAAGCAACAGTACCACGAAGAGAATCAATAACTTGAATCAGAACTTCTGCACGAGAAGTCCCTCCAGTCAGTTCAGTGACATAGTTAGATAATTCGGTCGCAGAGGGAGACCTTTCGTAACCCCATTTAAATAAACGAATCACATAATCGGTATTGCTAAGAGAAGTCAGATTTGCAGAGAAAATTATTTCTTGCGCTACCTGGACGAAGGTTTTCGTACCGGCATTAATGGCCGCTCCATAGTTGTTTATGCCAAGTGCAGATTGAGCCGCCCCAGTAACATAATAGATAGCCTGCACGTCCGAGGCGCCTTGCCCAAGGGCAGCGGCGCTTACCGACGGGAACAGCACAGCATTTACTTGCTGATCAAGACTAGTCTGCGCAGCGGATAGAGTAGAGTCAAATCCCGAATAATCAAGAACCTGATTTACAACTTTAGCCATTGCCTCGGCAAGAGTACTACCCGTCAGGTAATCTTGCAGAGTTGAGGTGGGTGCAGCAGAGCCAAAAATTTTTGTATAAACAATTTGTAAAGCATTTAAATCTGATAAGCCGTTAAAGAGGGCTACACCATCCGCAGAAGTCAACAACGTAGTAACATATGCTGAGGCTGAAAGTTCACCTCGCTGCAATTGCGCACCTATTGAGTCGAACGTAGCGTGTGACGCGCTTTTCCCTAAAACAGCGTATAAAATAGCTGCTGCTTCTTTCTGATACGCCAATGAAGCCATGATTCCCCCCTTAGAGGACTAACTTGAGAAGCCATAAAAAAATCGGAAGCATAAAAGAGATATAACTCATTAATAATGCAGCTAAACATGCATTCCGACTGGTTATACCCAAACAAAGACAGCAAAGCTGTCTGAATTAAAAGAAAGGATAAGATTCAGGTTATGTCAAGGTAGGCGACGAAAGGTTTTAGCAAAAAAAACCACACAAAGTGAATGGATAACATTTATCGCACAAAATTCCTATAACCGAAAAATCTATAGAAAACACTGAGATCACATCAAAAAATAGTTATAAAAAATAAATTATAAAGAATTTAAGAAGCAATTGGAGCTATAGAACACTGCAAATACACCAAAAAAATGAGTATCAGCGCCCTGAAGTCAGCACAATGCATTACCTCTAAAGACTTTTACTCAAGTTATATTTTGTATATAGAAGGGGAATAAGTCATAACCTTCACTAAAAATAAGTAGCAAGGAAATAATTAGCGAAAATCGAAAGAATAACTCTAAGGAAAAAACACAGAACCCCATGAAAATAAATCTGACCTTCTGCCATGTCGTTACAAGGCGTGAACACTGTTCTGGGAATATAGTTTTATCGATGCCCCACCGCGTAACTATTTAACAACGTAGAGAATGTCGGTTTCCGCCTGGTACCAGAGAGGTTGTCAGCCCCCTCTGAAAGAGGAGTACAAACCTAAAGTGTATATAAATAACTTTTGACAAAACCTTGCTATCAGCTTAATTGAGATGAGTTGTCGCTTCTCTCTAAAAGCACGTGATATATGGTATTAAATTATAAAATAAAATAGGAATGGGAAACGGTATAGAATGGATGGGAAATAACGCTTTTATTAAGATACAACAACGGAGGAACCAGAAGAAATAAATCGAAAATTCTAACCGGTGATTCGTTTCGTATACAAAGTAAATTTTGATAAATTTACGAATAGCCCAGGGAAATAAATACCACAGAGAGGATATACATCATCAGTATCAAGGGAAAAACGTTATCATTGGGGATGGAGAAGTAACAGGGAATATACTATAGCTTACGAGGGAGGGGTGAGGAAGAATATCGCCTATCAACTTTGCTATATTCGCTATAGTAGTATACGAGAGAACAATCCGTTAGCAGGAAAATTCTCTCGTCAAGTTAACATCGGATACTCTTTAACGATAATAAAATGTAATAACTCCATTAATTCTGTATAAACTTAAAAAAACAGAAATCAATCTTCAACGCATTCCTCCGTAATGAGTTGTCGTACACACTGCTCAACAAATAAAAACAATCATAAAAAACACACAAAGATATCAAGAAATTAGATGATATCTGACATCAATAAAATGAAAATATTTACTCGTCAATTTTACCAAAACCTTTCCAAATCCCCGGACTGCCAGCTCCAACACATACCCATCCCATGAAACTACCACTCTGTGGTAAAGAGTTGTCAATAACATCACCAACAGAAAAGGTGCCGTTCTTTGGTGGTCCTGACAGTAATAAGCGTCTTATCGATGGAATAATTACATGTGACTCTACGCCAAGAACGGTAAATCGCCCGGCAACATTATTATTTAGCCACATCCCGTTTTTTGACCCAAATTGGGCATCACCTGCAACCATACAATCATCAATTAAAACATTCGGCGTTTTTGAATCAATAAAAACGTTACCATCAAAAAAAGAAGAAACAACTCGCATCCTCAACTTCTTTGAACCGGCCTTAACAACAAATGACTTTTTGATGCGGCAGTTTTCAAGAAAAACATCACCATCAAGATACGACCAATTAATCGAATTGAAGATGCAATCTTTAAAGATTTTAAACCCCGAGGTGGATAATGCATCAACCGTATCAATAGTTACATCTTTGAAAGTGAATTTACTGTTCGTTCCCGTTTTGATTTTGATATTTTTTGCAGGACTGCACCGGTGCGAATCAATATAAAACTCACCATAAACATGCTTCAAGAGATATTTAATTTCATCACTTCCTCCACCACTGACTTTGATCGTCCCTTTTCTTTGCATAAAAAGAGTACAACCTTCAGTACCAGAGACATCCCAATGTGCGTTATATTCAGCATGTAAATTAACGAAATAGTTTTCTATGCCACCAGCAAAATCACAAATCGGTGAAACAGGGTTATCTTCCCATTGGCAATCATTGAAGCGAAGATAATTGCAATCATCTCCCAGAGAAGACATTATTACTATTGGGCTAACCAGCGTTTTAGACTCATCAAAGCCATCTTTTAAATTAGCTCGATCGCCAGATGTTCTTCCACAGTTAAAAACATCAACTTGCTCAAAAACAGAGTCTTGGCATTTGTCGATCAACAGTCCCGCACCATCAAACCCCTCCAGAGTAACCTGTTCTATACGCATTGCATATTGGTATTGCAGAAAAAAACCATGACACTTACTCAAGTTCCCGATGAGTTGAATATTGCTAATGGATACAGCACGAAAGCCAGGACTTTTAGCAGATTTATTAGATTTTCCAGGAAAATGAAAAACACCGAAATTTTCGTAGCCTTCACTCATGCGAACATCAATGACCGTGCCCCCTTTCTTGCCAAACCCATCTATTTTGGCTCCAGAGTCTAAAGGGAAGATAATTGGTGTTTTAACCACTAACTTTCCTCGCGGCAAAACGACTCTGCGATTACTGGAAAAATGAATTGCCCGAGTAATCGCCGGCCCATTGTCATCTTGTATATCACTGACCCCAAAATAACTACCTAAAATAGGTTCATCGTTTGAAAACACTCTTTTCCAACGCTTACCATCATCTGTAACAATTACCATCCCCCCATCATCAGGAGAAGTATTGTCATCAGCATCATAATAGAATTCCCCTCCTCCTGAATGTTGAGATTGCACGGATGGCTTATGGGGGGCAACTACGCTTTTCATGAGGGAATTAACTGCAGTAGTACTTGGCGATGGATAATAACTGAGTACATTTATCCGTTGACCAGGACTGATTGGAGACAGTTTCTTTAAGCTTTCAATATCAGGACAATTACTAGCAGAGGAATCGACACCTGCATTTTTTATCGAATCATCAGCAAGGGAATTTTCTGTCCCTGAAATAGCAACAATGGAAGCCAATGCCATAACGACACCGTTCTTGAGTGATTCTCTCTTAGAAAAATCAGGGTTACTTTTCTTCATTTTCTGACTCCAGAATAAATTTATTGGCCTTGTTCCCAGAGAGATACCACCATATTAACAAGCAGATTTAAATGAGATCACTCTTATTTTTAGTGTGATTTGAATATATATAGTAATAGGTCAGTATTATAAAACTATCAACAGTAAAGAATGTTACAGTGGCAGTAAAAAGCACCAAAATAACGACATCATAACTATCTAACTTCAAATACATACAAAAAAATATTATTGCGATGAGACCAATAACGCCCATTTCCATGGCAACACCTAGAAGTCCAACATTTGGCTTGAAACCAAATCCCCCTAAATAATCCACAATAGGCTGATAGTTGGTAAAACACTCGTACTCTTTTCCACAACCAATTAAGAAACTCGGTACATTCATATTCAAGACTAAATATGATGCAGAAAATCGATGTGCTATAGATTGATTTTCGTAGAAAAAGGCAGGAACACCGACATTGAGATAGTTGGCGATCGAAACGAAAACGACAATGAAGAGTGAAAAAGTGAGCACAACAGGAACTTTAGCCAATATGCGCCGAAAAGGGTAAACAGCTGCTATAAGGAACAGTATAACTGAGGCCTTAGACAAGCTGAAAATATAGCCTAATGCGAATAATACAATCTCCCAAGCTCTCAATTTAAAATCTCTTAGTCTTATCATAAACGAGATGATTAATAGGGAAACAAAAAATCCAGCCTCTCGTGATAACCCCGACATTCTTGGCAGCAGAAAAACTTCATATTGGTTAGTAAAAGTTTTAGTTGCATAGTCGCCCCATATAGCAATCGATATTGCCTTTGGCCCTATTGCAGCAGAATAGTTTGTACCAGCGAATTCATACAATGAAAACTGTAAAATACACCAAAGAACGGAAATAAGCATGCAGACATATATTTTACTAAAAACTGGCCTTCCTATTTTGTGAATATATGCAACACCTAATACAAGGGCAAATGTCTTGATGACTAAATCATACCGCCAAAATGCCAGGCACAAGACAGTCCACACACAAAAACACAGTAAAATCTTTAACGATACTGTAGACAATTTTCTTATAAATTCATAATCCATGAAAACCAAAGGAATCCAAAGATATAAAGTCACATCACCGACGTAAGGATTGAAAGGTGTAGCGATGAAAAAGAAAGCAATCCCCCACCTTAGAATATTTAGGAAGAGCCTTTCCTTTTCGCTACTATCAACGATAGTGTGTGTTGTAATACTCATTGATTTTTTGCTCTCATAAAGAAAATTTTCTTATAATATACTAACCACAAATGACAATCAATAAGCTGATTTATTTATAAACCCTTTAAAGACTGTAAGAAAAATAATTCGAATATCGAACCATACGCTCCAATTTCTAATGTAATCGAGATCATATTCAACTCGGCTCTGCATTTTGTCTAGAGTGTCCGTTTCACCTCTCCATCCATTTATCTGGGCCCAGCCAGTGATTCCTGGTTTAACTTTATGACGTAGCATATAACCTTTAATTAACTTTCTGTATTGTTCATTATGTGCTACTGCATGTGGCCGAGGTCCAACAATAGACATGTCCCCCATCAACACATTTATAAATTGTGGAAGTTCATCAAGCGATGTCCTGCGCAAGAAGCCACCAACAGCAGTAACCCTAGCATCGCCTTTTTTTGCCTGGACAACTTTATCTCCATTTTCCATAACACTCATGGATCTAAACTTCCAAACCATTATAGATTTCCCATCCATGCCATAACGTCTCTGTTTAAAGATAATCGGGCCTGGAGAAGTGAACTTAACAAACATCGCAATCAATAAAAGAACGGGAGAAATAAAGATTAATATTGCAAGCGAAAGTAAAATATCCTCAACACGTTTTATTATTTTATTAACACCGCTGATTGGCGTATCAAAAAGGGAAACTACAGAAACCCCGTTTATTTCTTCGCTACGCGACTGTAAAATATTAAAAGTAAAAACATCAGGTATAAGCATAACCGAGCAAGTTGTATCAGATAATTCAGCCACAGTATCTTTGATTAAACGTTCTTGCTCCATTGGCATCGCAATATAAATTCTATCAATCCGTCCATCCTTTGCGTCCCTGATAAGTTGCTCTAAATCACCACATTTTTCAACTTTCGTGTCGATAGAATTATATGCGTCATCATATATCCCAAGGACTTTGAAGCCCATCCAATGAGCATCATTTAAAGTTTCAGCTAGCTTGATGCCTACAGGGAGCGATCCCATGATCGCAACATTACGGGTGTTAAACCCCATATTTCGCATATAACCAAGCAACAAGCGAATAATCGAGCGAGAAACAATCAAGCCACAACATGCTAAGAGGTACCATTCAGCATATAGTGTTAAGTCGCTATAAAAACCATCGATAAAAGATATAATACCAACAGTCAATAAAACACTTAAAGACCAGTTTTTTATGATAAGTTGAATCTCTAAGGTAGCACGGACCCCACGCCACGAGCGGTAAAACTCGGTTATACCACCTGCCATTTGAAATATGACGATTGATATCAATACTACAACCCAATGCTGCATGGCAAATACATTGCCTGACAGTTTACATGCCAAATAGAGACAGAAGCTTATAATGATAATATCTGAAAACCGCTGTATCATTGAAGTTAGAGACGCATTAGATTGTAGAGCACCACGACGAAAACCATTCATAGCTGTTTGCCTATTAACCAACATAGTATAACTCCTGCCCCAGTACCTGTCAGATTAAAAATATATTTTTTATAAAACAGAAGAATACATCATATATCAGGGGAGTCGCGTTCAATCCTTCTATTACAGGAAAGATATCTTCGTTGCACTTTGAATATCATGCACCAAGATCAAGGTACACTTTTTGGGTTGCTGCAATCATCTTGTCCGCCGTAAATTTCTTACTGAACGTATCTCTTGCAGCGTTCCCCATTCTCTGCCATTCCTCTCTTGATGTATTTTCGAGTATATGACATAGCTCCTCCGTTTGCTCAGGAGAAAATAACCGGCCATTTATGTGGTCGTCAACGACCTCGGGAAAAGAACTACAGTTACTCGCTAAAATAGGTAATCCATAGCTCATTGCTTCCAATGGAACCATTGCAAAACCTTCCCATCGACTTGGTATTAGCAATACATCAGAGCGACAGAAATGTGGTGCCAATTGTTCAGCGGACAACCAGCCGGCATATGTGGTCTGCGGAAGATCTTGAATCTTATCATTTTCATTTTCAAGCACAAAATCACCGACAACTGTCAAATGGAATGCTTTTCCTTCTAATTGGCGCATAGCTTTGGATAAAATATCAAAACCTTTTTGGTAGTCGAAACGACCAACAAAAAGAAGTTGAATAAGCTCATGCCCCTCAAAGGAATTGACTTTTTTAGCGTAATTTTCATTACTCGGAACACCATTATGAACGACGACCAGTTTATTCTCATTAAGCCCCGCATCAACAGCCATTTTTTTTTCACAATGACTTACACAAATGACCACATCAGTTATAGGAAGCAATAGTTTTTCGATGACGGTATATATACGTGATTTAAATCGAGATACTGTCATCATAAATGCAAAAGCATGCGGACAATATATTACTTTTGGGCGATAGATTGGCCAGAGAAAAATTAACGACAATCGTCCTAAAGCACCAGCAAAACTACTATGTAAATGAACCACCTCTGGCCGATGTTTTAATACAACCCTCGTAAATATGAAGAAAAACTGTAGAAAACCGCGAATCCCACGCCCTAATCGAGAGAAAGGTTTTATCGACCTCGAGTCAACACCATATAATTCTGAAGCTTGGTCGGCAGGAACTAAACAACAAATATTTTCCTGCCCTTTATCAGCAATCTGACTTTTTGCCAACTGACGAAGGACCGTAGCCACTCCCCCCTTGATTGTTTCTGCTGCATGAAGAACTCTCATCAAATCTCCCAATAATATTTATTCTAAATATTGTGATATTATCTTATCAACTGCTTGTGCCGATTTCCCCCATGAGAAGCGACGTGTGTTTTCAAAACCCAGCCTTCTGAGCTCCTCGCGGACAGAATCATTGCAAACGATCGTTTCCATTGCATTAGCGATTTCATCAATTTTGTAAGGATCAAAATACAAGGCACTCGTCCCCAGAACCTCAGGAATCGACGCGGAGGAAGAAGCTATAACTGGACACCCGCAAGATTGAGCCTCGAGAGGAGGGATCCCGAACCCTTCATAGAAAGACGGGAACACAAATGCTGTAGCATTCTGATATAATTTAACGAGTTCCAGATCATCGACACGTCCCAAAAACTCTATATTTGAATTAGTATTCTCAGCGCTCGCATACATCTGCTTATTGAAGTTATCAGCAGAACGACCAATAATCTTTAATTTAATATCAATTTTATCGTCTAACATGGCAAAGGCTTTTAACATGCCATGAAAATTTTTATGGTAATTAGGGGAGGATACAGCAAGAAGGTATTTTTCTTGTCTATCCGAATCAGTCGCCTTAAATTTGTCAGATGACGCATTATAAACCACTGATATTTTTTCCTTTTCCACATTGAAAGCTTTGGCTATCTCCCTCTTAGAAAACTCACTGACCGTAATAATCTTCCTGCTATTTTTGAGCATAATAGGAATAATTGAGTTGTAAATATAACGAAACTGTCTAGAAAAGCTCTCAGGGTATCTCTTGTAGGTAATATCGTGGTGTGTGACGATTTGATTTCTATAAAATAGGGGAGCAGTACTGCACAGGTTTAGTAACGGTGGAGAGCCAATACTTTTGAGATATTTTGGGAGATCAATTTGTTCCCATAAATGACCATGTTTTTTTCCAATTACCTTAATTTCAAAAGAATGATCAACCTCAATCTTAAATTTCTCATCAGGAACGAGGAAAACCACATCGCCTCTGATTGTATTTAAGCTTAGAGATATCTGTTCAGCGAAACGCTGCACACCCGTCATATCTTGCGTAAGAAATCTTGCATTAATATAAAGCATTAAAGGCACCAATTATTAATCATTATAAAGGAATGTTTTAATATAAAGGTTAAAATGAATATAGCTCGATATATTTCCCTGCAATATATTTTATATCAAAATCCAGAACTGGATTTATATCAAATTTAGGATGTGTCATAAGGTAATTAATATTAAAGTCTTGGATAGGGAATATATTCTGATAAAGATTTGCTATTTCAGCAACTCCTCCAGTAAAATTAGTATAAACAATTTTTCCTGCATTAGCAGACTCAGCAACTGCTCGTCCAAAAGGTTCGTTCCATTTATTAGGTAGAACCACAACATCAACCGACGCCATAAAATCCTCTACCTTAATAAAACCCATCGTTTTTATATTACTGGCAGATGCTAATATTGCCAATTCATTACCTTCAGTATCATTACCGAAGCGCCCTGCAGCATAGAAATCAATACCCGTTGTATTCCTATATTTTTCAGCTAACGAACAATAATTATCAAACCCTTTGTCTCTAGTCAATCGTCCAATGAAACCCACCCGTACATTTTCATGATTCTTTTCATTGTTTTTAAAATCAATATACGAAATAGGATTATAGATATATGCATGAGTAGAGTTAATGCCAAATTTATTTGACCTATGAAGTTTAGAAATATACTCACTGATACCCACAAAACAATCCACATTTCTACTGCATATTTTTTTCACAGCAGAAAGCAGCTTTACTCTAATACTATTAACATCAATATTATTACCCGACTTAAACAATGTACTATTCGGATGAAAAAGATAGTAATCTCGCGTAGTGTGGACTATTTTTATTTTTTCTTTTTTAGCTGCTTTCCAAACAGAAACTGAAAAACCACTTAAGTTGTTTGTATGTACAACATCAGGTTTTATCCTAGCCAATTCTTTACCAACAAGTGACATCATCCAAGGGTTGTACATGTCAATGAGATGCCATGCGAGTTTTTTTAATCGCCCTTTCCTACCATTGGAAAATGGCCAGTAAATATTTTTTAGGGGAAAATAAAAAATACGAACACCATTTAGAGTATCTTCCAACATATCACTGCGGTCGTGCAAACAAAAGACAGTCACATCGTGACCATTACTGATTAACTCCTCTGCAAGCAGTTGAACAGAAACTTCAGCACCACCAATTTTATAAGGAGCATAAAGTGTATTGATCATGACAATTTTCATAGCCTACCTATTTAAGCGTGGAAGTGTTTAATCAAAGCACTTTATTAATCAGTTCAATATTGGCATTGTTATATCGAGAATAATTGTCGTATATACAGCCCACAAAAGACTTCCACTCTGGGGATAAATTAGCCTCATTGATAACATAAGACGTTATTTTTATCTTATCCCCGTAGATCATGATCAAGTTATCGTATAAAGAAGAGTAAAAACCAGCAATAGAAGACACATTTTCTTTTTCCATCAAAGGATACACTTCGAAAGGAAAATCAAATCTTTTCACGTTTACAATTTCCGATATCCTTTTTATTTTTTCAGCTCTTTCTCTGCGATGTGGGACATAAAAAAAAACAGATTCAGGCTTTGACTTCAATAAATCTTTTATCATATTTAATGTTAATTGAATATCATCAACCGATGTTACTCCCGCCTCATAAAGCGGTGACCCAATAATAAACACTTTATTATCGTTACTGGGTAACCTTTCTAGCTTTCTTTTATAATTTTCGTAACAGTGTCTTATGACAACATCGCTCTTCTTAACTTTTTCTTCAATGTTATATACAGAAAAAAATGTGATTTTTTCGAACTCATTATTAACCATACCAATGGATTTCAAGAAGATAGACTTGATGATTTTTCGCGGACTAATTCCCTCCTCTCGATTTATTCTTAGCGTCGCGGTCCCATCATCAAGAAGAACAATGTTTCTTTTTTTAAATTTTCCGGCTAGCATCCAGAAAACACGCGCACGGTATTCCCCCGCAATCAGAGTAACTCTGTTTTTATTTATTGATTTTTCACCAATTCCTTTAAGAGCGCTTTTGATCTTTAATGTGTTCTTTAGAGTTCCTTCCACATCAATAGTAACCAATTTTTGGTACTTAATCATATCCACTATGTTCATGATCTGATTATAATTAAGTGCAGAATTTTTAGTTTTTTTATTGATAACCAAGATCTCAAGACTTATATTTTTCGCATCCAAAAACTCTATTAAATTAAACGCCTGCAATGGCGATTCGATATACGCAATATAAGTATTCATAATTATTTCACCATAGCACTCATTCAATTGTTATTTGAAGCCTTAAGATATTTTAGTGGAATTTTTTTTCATCACGCAATTTTATATAATGTTCAACATCTCGTTGAGAAAACACTTTTGCCGGATGTCCTCCTGCAATAGCAAACGCAGGAACGTGCTTAGTTACGACACTACCTGCCTGTATGATTGCACCTTCACCAATTGTAACGCCGGGAAGTATAATCACATTGACTCCGAGCCAAACATTATCACCGATAATAACATCCTTGATAATATAAGTACTATCGTATGGGATAGCATTGCCGTGGTGATTATGATTTTCCGTAATTAAAATGCATCCAAATCCACAATGAAAATTATCTCCGATGGTAACATTCCCTTTACCGATAACAGTAAGGCCATTAGAGTTAAAATTATCACCCAACTTTGTTTTATTATTGACAATCGTCAAATAATTAACCTTCGGGTTTTTACCGCAGCTTTCCACCATATTTACAACTTTTTGGCGATATATTGTTTTTTTTCTATTCCTAAACCAACGTTTCAGAACTGCTATCATTTTATCTGCGACCTCCGTAACTCTCGCCTTCCACAAACAATAGTGACAACACAGGCGAAAAGACTTGATAACGTGTATACCAAGCAAAAATACTCTACTCTTACCTCTGTCACAGTGATGATGAAGATCCCAATCAAATGCGTAATCATCGACCCCATAGTGATAATTGAAATGACTTTATTTTTGCGGTAATAGAATAAAGAATGAGTAAAAATATAATAGATAGATAAAAATGCAGTTCCCGGAAGAAGAATATTAAAGTAATAAATCGCGCTGTTAAACTCAGTTTTAAACAGATAAGGAAAAACAAACGGCAAAATGAAAAAATACGCTACGCAAGCGATAATCACTAAGCCTGTATAGCCATATTGAATTAACTCTACCCCTTTAAAATCATTCGCTTTAAGCTTACGATAAATGAACGGTTGAAACGCCTGATTAATCACACCGAAAAATAGCATAACGATAGAAGTTAGCTGAAACGCCAAACCATAAACCCCAACTACCGCCGTATTCATGTAATGAGCTATGAAGAACCGATCCACCGAGGATTTGATCCAATAACTGCCGTGATGCGGCAATAAGGATACCCCGTAGCTAATGATTTCCTTATAACGCTTGCGCACCGGTTGGAGCGCACTGCGTTCAACCGCTTTTTTTCTGTAAACAAAGAATTCATAGGACAACTGAATGCTGAAAAACGATGCAGCTATCGCAATCAAACGTTGTCCTGGCGTCGATGCAATCATTTCAAAAAGAGCGATCGTGAACAAAACGTTGAACGCGGAAAGCAAAAATTGGCCGATAGCGGCAACTTTATAGGTTTGACTAATGCGCAAATGCGACAAATTGATAAAGTTTAGCGCCTGTGCCAGAGCAGCTAAAATAACTAGGAAGCCATCACTGAAAGAAACGGAGATCTTGGTGACCAATGTAACAATGTAGAATATAGCCACCAATAGCACGCTAGACGCGAAAGCCAAGGTGATATTATCTCTGCGGAACACCAGGGAGTTCCCTTCCCCCTCCTGCATATATTTGACCGGCAACAGACCTTGACCACTGAACGAAATGAAAATGATCAAGATCTGAATAACTGACAAATAAAGAGTCAGCGCGCCGTACCCCGACGCGCCAAGGTGTGCTGTCAAATAAGGCAATATGATGAAGCCGATGACCTTGCCGAGAATATCCCCTACCGACAAGGCCGCAGCCCCCATAATGGCTTTATTCATTTACAGATACTTTTCCAGGAAGTTTAGCGCATGCCAGAATCCTTCCCCCTGGTTTTTGTGCCCTTGCCACACTTCAGGAATAAACTGCGCTCCCGGCGCATGACGACGAAGATCATCAGCCAGCTCGTCAAAGTTCACATCGCCTTTACCGATCTGTACCCCTTCACCATCCACTCCCAAAGCATCAACAATATGCATATGTGCGGTGTAAGGACCGACCTTCTGGGTAAAGTCATGCAGATCCCATTGGTAGTAATTGCATGCCATCATAGAATGCGATGTATCATAGCAGATGCGATAACCGTATTTTTCACAGAACGCTTTAATCTCGTCCGGATCAACAAACAGGTTATGGTAGCTCTGGCCACCAAAGTGCCATGGGAACGGAGGCATCGTCTGGATGATGATTTCAACGCCTTCTTGATTGATTTCAGCCAAAGCGGCGCCAATGCGGTCGTACATCGCCTGGCGTGACTCTTTTGGCAAGAACCCCGTGGTATTGAAACCGCCCGCATTCACCACGATGACCGGACGCTCAGTTTTCGGGAAATATTGCTTCAACGCGCGAGTCACATCACAGACACGCTGCAACTGTTTGATCGAATGAGCAAGATAAACTGGATCATCCGTCGCCAGGTCCAAAATGTGATCGTTGGCGAACAGCTCAGGGCTATGTACCGCAAAACCGATATTTTCAGCGCCGGAGAAGAATTCGGTCAAATCCAGCTCCATGTCCTGATAGCTCAGATGGAACTCGACGAAATCTAGATTGGATTTGTTCTTCAACTTGCCATAATCGTGGTAGCGCACAGGAATGCCGAATGGACGATTGAAGTCATAGTCCTTGGCTTCTATCGCCACGTCATTCAGATCCGACTCGTAGAAATACCCGCCTTTTTCGTGTTCACGATTGGCTTTCTTACCGATCAGTTGCTCCAGATACAGAGGCTGCAGGCCCTGGCCCGGACTCTTCACTTCAACCATCTCGCGAGTGATGATTTCACCTTTTTTCAGATCGCGATTGATAATCAAACTTTTTGCCAGAGTTTCGCGGTTGATCATTTCCCCTTGGGTGATAGTGCGTTCGCCGGCGTTGCCCATGGACTCTTCAACTTCGCGGATGCGTACGACCATCTCTTTGAACTCAGGAGGTAACAACGACACCTTGTGGTCGTTGCCTTCCATGGATTTGTCGATAGTGAAGTGTTTTTCGATCACTCTGGCGCCCAATGCAGTCACGGCGATCGGCACTGAAATGCCTCGCTCATGACCAGAATAGCCAACCAGACAGCCAGTTACCTGCTGCAGACGCTTGATATACGCCAGGTTAACGTCTTTAAACGGCGTCGGATACGTAGAGTTGCAATGCAGAATCACAAACTCGGCACCTTTCGATTTCAAGAAGTCCACCGAGCTTTTAATTTCTGCTTCACTGCACATACCGGTAGAACAAATCAGCGGTTTGCCCGTAGCGGCCAACGCGGCCAACATTTCGTGGTTAGTGAAGTCGGCGGAAGCGACCTTATAACCTTCCATGCCATAGTTTTCCAACACTTCAAGGCTCTTCAGATCCCAAGGGGTACACAGCGGGGTCAGCCCCTTCTCCTTGCAATAATCGAACACTTCAACCAGTTCTTCATTACTAAGCTGGAATTTTCTCAGCAGATCCAGCGTGTACTGCGCGCCAAGATCGGCGGATTTGTCTTTATCGTTGCCGCCCTTATACAAAGAACTCAGATCGCGCATTTGGAATTTGACGCAATCGGCACCCGCGTCAACCGCCAGGTCAACCAGATGCTTAGCCAGCTTAATGTCGCCATTATGGTTGTTGCCAATTTCAGCAATAATGTAAGTCGGCGAGGTCTCCGTGATAGTGTGTTTGCCAATCGTCAGACCTTTTTCGCTTTGCAGCGCAACGGCGACCAACCGACGATAATCATCAACCAGCGGTAGAACGTCAACGCCATTCGAAAACAGCGATTCAATCTCATTGCGTGGCGCATCCACTTTTTTATAGCGGACGTTTTGATTCATCACTTCCGACATTTCGCGGTTCAGATCGAAGTCGCCGTTAGTGATCCAACGGCGGAAATCGCCGTCTGAGAAAGAGCCGCACAGCTTGCCGTCTTCGGTGACGACAAAAATAATGCGTTTTTTATTCGAATTGATTTTTTCTAAGGCTTTAATGATTGATTCAGTTTCAAACACTAAAAAGTCAGATATTTTTTTCTGAATTAACATAAACTATCTCCCACTCCAATTTTTCAAAATCACTTCAACAACCGCCCAGTCCAGCATGGTGTCAATTTCAAAACTTTCCTCTTCAGACATCTTATGCGCTACAACTTTGCCACCAAGACGATTACCGGTGCTGAGGAGAGTTTCGCTTTTCGTAACGTAAATTGAACCGTTTTCTTTGAGTTTGATATTTTCAGGCTTAATATCTTGCCGGCGCGGACGGTTTAAGTAGTCGTAATAGGCCTTCGGATTATCTTCATTTTCCCACAAGAAATGCCAAAATTCACATACGCTCAGCAATGAATCTGCTTTCTTTTCAAGAATCTTTCTGATTGCAGAATCAATCGCATCATCTTTGCGAACAGGAGAGGTAGCCTGCAACAAGACGGTATACTCAGGGTGATAATTCTCATGTTCAGCCAACCACTCCAACGTATGCAAAAGCGCGGGCTCAGTCGCAGCGGTATCGTTCGCCAGATGGGCCGGACGCATGAACGGCACTTCCGCGCCATATTCTCTGGCTACGGCAGCAATATCTTCACAATCTGTTGAAACAATGACACGATCAATACTCGAAGAATTTAATGCTTGCTCTATGCTCCAAGCGATTAATGGCTTACCTGCAATTTCTTTAATATTTTTTTTGGGAATACCTTTCGAACCACCCCTTGCCGGAATAATTGCAAGATTACTCATTTTTTCTCCAAACATTCTGTATTATTAATTCTTTATTGAACTAAAAGCTCCTCTATATCGAGGAGCTTTATTACTTTAAGAGAGGAAGAAATTACTTATACTCGTAAGCGTAGTAACCGTAAGCGTCACCGGATTTATTTTCAACGGCATTAAGAATAACACCTTTAATCTCAGTACCATTCTGTTCGAAACGACGAATACTCACTTCAATTTCTTTCAATGAATTTATACCATGACGCGCAACAAGTAATGTTGTGCCTATGTTTCGCCCAACAATAGCTGCATCCGTAACCGCAAGGATAGGCGGCGTATCAACAAGCACTATGTCATAGTGTTCGCTTGCCCATGTTAAGAGATCGGTTAACCGTTTATGCATTAATAGCTCAGATGGGTTTGGTGGGACTTTACCCCGAGAAATAAAGTCTAGACTAGACAACTCTGTCTTTTTAATTACGCTCTCGACAGACGTTTGACCGGATAAGAAATCTGATAGCCCCATACCTAACTCACAACCTAACAGGCTATGCGCATAACCTTTACGCATATCAGCATCTATAAGAAGGACTTTTTGCCCAGCCTGTGAAACAACAGCGGCTAAGTTTAAACTTACAAACGTCTTACCGATATTCGGGCTAGCGCCACATATCATCAGCACATTATTTTTAGCTTCAATCATCGCAAAATGCAGGCTGGTACGTAGACTACGTACAGCCTCAATAGCAAGGTCTGCTGGGTTGCCTACAGCAAGCAACGAGTCAACATTAGCTTGATTCTTCCTTTGTCCTTTATTAAGGATAGAGCTGTCTTTCTTCTGTTGCCATTCAGAGAGAGGAATACTCGCATACACATTAATGCCTTGCTGTTCAAGTTCCTCAGGACTTTCTATCCCTCTGTGAAGCATATTTTTCAAGACTACTACAACAACTGAAAGCACACCGCCAAATAAAGTAGCAATAATTATGATTAGCACTTTTCTCGGTTTTACCGGTTTAGGGGCAGCCTCAGCAGAGTCAATAATGCGGACGTTACCAACGGTACTGGCTTTAGTGATCGAGAGCTCCTGCTGCTTATTCAACAATTGCATATAGATTTCTTTCCCAGCATCAACATCTCGTGTTAAACGAAGTATTTCCTGCTGGGTTTGAGGCATCTTGCTAACACGTTTATTCAACTTATCTTTTTCTTGCTGCAATGTCGAGCGCTTCTCCATTAATGCTCGATATGCTGGGTGCTCTTTCGTATAAAGCTTTGATATTTCAGCCTCTTTGAAAGTAAGCTCATTTAATTGAGCTTCCACACCAACAATTGTATCAAGAACAGATTTTGCCTCTAAAGATAAATCGACAGAATCATTCTTTTGGCGAAAACTATTAAGCTTATCCTCTGCAGAATTTAGCGACTCTCTAACTAATGGCAATTGTTCTTTCAGAAATGCTAAACTACGGGCGGCTTCTTCCGATTTTCTTTCTACGTTTTGCTCAAGATAATTACGGCTTATGCTATCCACAATTTTTTTAATTTGAACAGGATCATCACCATTATAACTTATAGATAAAACGCCAGTGTCTTTTCCTTTATCCTCAACTGTCAGATTATCTAAAAGGTTTAATGTTGCGGACAGTTTTGACAATTTTTCAATTTCAAAAACAACTCCCGGAGCGGACTCTATTCCACTGACAAGCAGAGATATATTATCACCTGACGCCAACTGCCCCACTTGTCCTTTAAATAAAAAATCACCATTCTTTGAAATGGTATAGTTTTCTTTATCGACTACTGTCAATTCGAGGTTAGCATCAGATAGCTCAGGTGGTACACTTAACCGCGATAATGCGATCTGCCCAGGTTCTTCTCCCATCAGTCTAGCCCAACCGCGTCCGAATATAGGAAAATATTTCTGATTCGCGATCGTATCGAGATGCAGATCACTTACCGTTTTACCCAAAATCATCCGTGAAGTTATCAGCTCGATTTCGGTTGACGACGCAGGCTGTGCATCAGGAAGCATTTGAGTCAGGTCATTAACAAGCGAATTACCATCGCTCCTTTCCACCTGAATTAATGCGTCGGCTCTATATATTGGAGTGGCAAAAAGACTATATAGGAGCCCCAACACACAAAACAACGTTGTGAATCCTAAAATCAACCAGCGATGATCAAAAAGGATGCTAATCAATCTGGCTAAATCTATCTCATCATTGCTTTGGCTAGCTGGAACCTGGCCAGCTTTACTGTTGTTAGTCATGTTGTTCTCTATTCAACGGTTTAAAGCATCAGCCCATTTCTGAGCTGATTCTGCAAGCAAATTGTAGGCATATTCAAACGCCTCAGGACTTTTCCTGTAAGGATCAGGAATATCTTTTTGCCCTTGCCAGTGTGCAAAAAGCATTGTCTTCCCTCTTACTTCAGGAATGAGCCTACATACAGCATCTACATGTCCCCTTTCCATTACAAGAATGAGAGAATATTCTTGACACATACTCTTTGTAAGCTGCCGTGCCACATGACCCTCAAGAGAAATACCGTTCTTACTGGCTATCAGTGCAGCTTGATTATCAGCACTGTGCCCAACTAAAGCATGTATACCTGCGGAGGCAATATTTTTAGCCGGACATAGTTTTTTAAGCAAAGCCTCGGCCGTCGGTGAACGGCAGATGTTGCCTACACAAACTACCAAAATGGAATCAAACATACTCTATGCCCTATGGCCAATTACGAATGCGCAATGTACCTTCAGTCAGGTCATTGAAGCTCGATATTGTAGGTGCCAGCTGACTGATAACACGGTTCCAACGGACAATTGGTGCAGCAGTGACATAGACGATATCATAAGGCTGAAGTTGGAATTCTGCCCCCATAACCATGGCTGTCGCATCAGCCATGTTCAACTGATAGATATCAGCTAATTTGCTACCCTGTGTACCATGGAGAGGTCGGATGACAAACACACCGGTTGCATCTGCGGTCGTTTGGCTTATCCCATTGGTATTACCTAAGGCTTCCGTGAGTGTCATACCACTCCGATCCATTTTCAGTGTCGCTGGTGTTTTAACTTCACCCATAACAAATATCTTAAGATCGTCATTTCGAGGAATATAAAGAATATCACCCGGGTACAATAATCTGTTCTGTGTAAGATCGCCGTTTTGCATCATTTTCTGCAACGATAGGCGCTCTTCTTTACCATTGTGAGTGAGCACGATATTGCGCCAATCGGCATTTTCCGTCAGGCCGCCCGCGACGTTAATTGCATCAAGTACCGTCAAGGGAACATTAGTGATAGCTTGTTGCCCTGACTTCGATACCTCACCAGTAATGTATGCTTTCTGCGAACGAAACGCAGCTATATTGACATCGACCTGAGGGCTTTCAATATATTGAGAAAGCCGACTTGCTATTTCTGAACGAACCTGGGTCGCAGTTTTTCCTGCTACACGAACTTTACCAATATAAGGATAAAAAATTGTACCATCCGATTGGACCCAGTTCCCCGTATCGCTTGCGCTTCGGTACTGCCCTGCTGGTGTAGTCAACTCCGGGTGATCCCACACGGTTACATTAAGGACATCACCAATACCGATATGATATTCGTAACTACGAAGTGCTTGTTCAAGCAACGCGTTCGGCTGAGCGACTACTCGTGGGGGACGAAGCTTGTCAATCAACTTTGGCGTAACCGGATACACATTCACTAGCTCATCGATATTAAAATCACTATCCTCTTGTTTTACCGCTTCTTTTCCTGAGGTGTGTAAATGCTGTCCGGGAAGGATAGTACAGCCACTGAGGATACCGACGGATACAAGTATCGATATAATTTTCAATTTTCTTTTTGCCATCGAGTTATCATCACTTTCAAGTATGTGTTTCAGCAAAGCTGACAAGATAATCCTATCTAACCTTGGCAGCTGATTTGCAATCTAACGAAAATTCCAAGCACAAAGTCATGTGAATTCTGCTCTTGCTCTGTAGCATTCATCAAGACGTGCACTCTCTCGTCATTGAGCTACCGTTGAAGTGTCAGAAGATAGTATTAGGATGGTATGGGAAGACAGGTGGCCATCCTGGCAAATCAAGTACTACGTCTAACACTGGCATTCGCATCTGAAGTCTACGAACTGCCGTTTGGTCGATATCTCTTTCAATCTGCTACAAACTCAGGGTGGAAAGAATCTAAACAATACCGACCATTGGAAGATTTTAATATAAAAATCAATCATGCGAAATGCTGGTGTTTAAGACTCAACCCTCAGTTTGAAGATTTATAACCTCTTAAAAGACCAACTTTTCTGCCCACTCACGGAAGGCTTTTCCCTGCGTAGGATGGCGCAACCCGTAAGTCACGAACGCCCGCAGATAGCCCATCTTCTCACCGCAATTGAACGACTCACCAACCAATTCAGTGGCCTCTACTATTTGCTGCTGAGTCAGCTCAGCAATAGCATCTGTCAGCTGAATGCGTCCCCAAGCGCCCGGCTCAATTTTCTCGAGAATAGGCCAAATATCCGCAGATAGCACATATCGCCCAACGGCTGAGTAGTTTGATTTTAGCGGAACATCGCGTCCTGGCTTCTCGATTATTGAACTGATACGCGAAGAATCGCCAGGTTGCAGTGCGTTATTCTCACATTCGACAACAGAATACTCACGCAGAGTATGCTCGTCGACAGTTTGAACCAGTATCTGGCTATGGCCCGTTTCTTCGAAACGAGAAATAAGATGCGACAAATTATCTTTTCTCAGATCAGCCTTAGCATCATCAAGCAATACATCCGGTAACAGAACAACAAACGGCGAATCGCCGACCAACGGTTTGGCGCAAAGCACTGCATGACCCAACCCTTTCGGCTGCCCTTGGCGAATGTGCATCAGCGTCACACCTTTTGGTGTTATCGACTGCACCTCATCCAGCAATTGCCGTTTCACGCGCGCCTCCAACATCGCCTCTAGCTCGAATGAGGTATCGAAATGGTTTTCAATGGCGTTCTTGGAAGAATGCGTCACCAGGATGATCTCTTTAATCCCCGCCGCGACGCATTCGTTGACAATGTATTGAATCAACGGTTTATCAACGATCGGCAACATCTCTTTCGGAATCGCTTTGGTCGCAGGTAGCATGCGCATACCCAACCCCGCCACAGGAATAACCGCTTTCAACTTCGTCATGGTAGACCTCATTCAATCTGATGATCGCTTTCAGCCGCAGTGGCAACAGCCTGTTACTTGTTCAATGTCTGCTTCAGCCAGCGGCTGAAGCTCTCGCCTTCCGAACCGTGACGCAATCCATATTGCACAAACGCCTTCATATAGCCAAGTTTGTCGCCGCAATCATGCGACTTGCCGCTCATATGGAACGCTTCCACCGTTTGCTCTTTCATCAACATCGCGATCGCATCGGTCAGTTGAATCTCGTCGCCTGCCCCCGGAGGGGTTTTTTCTAGCAGCGGCCAAATGTCGGCGGCAAGCACATAGCGGCCAACAACCGCCAAATTGGAGGGAGCATCCTCACGAGCCGGTTTCTCGACCACCGCCGTCATCGGTGCGCTTTCACCTGCGGCTATCGCCGCGCCAGCACAATCGACCACACCGTATTTGGACACATCTTGTTCCGGTACCGGTTCAACCATGATCTGGCTGAAGCCCGTTTCGCCGAAACGCTGGAGCATTCTCGCCAGATTATCCTTACGCAAATCCGCCGTAGAATCATCCAGTAAGACATCCGGTAACAGTACGACGAAGGGGGAATCCCCCACCATCGGCTTGGCGCACAGCACCGCGTGCCCCAGCCCTTTCGCCTGCCCCTGGCGCACCTGCATCACGGTCACATCCGGTGGACAAATGCTTTGCACTTCAGCCAGCAATTGGCGCTTCACCCGCGCTTCGAGCATCGCTTCCAACTCAAAAGAAGTATCAAAATGGTTTTCAATCGCGTTTTTCGATGAATGTGTCACCAAGACGATATCTTTAATCCCAGCAGCCACACATTCGGCAACGATGTACTGGATTAAGGGCTTATCGACCACAGGCAACATTTCTTTAGGGATAGCCTTGGTTGCCGGCAACATGCGGGTTCCCAACCCCGCTACAGGGATCACTGCCTTGAGCCTATTCTGCATTTTCATTCCAATTCATCGTAGCGCTACATGCATCCACGGGAGCGCGAAAAAGCACGCTACCGCCCTTGGCTTGTAGCTACCAAAGTACTGTTAATCACGTTTTCACTCGTCTCTCTGCGTGGCGTGAGTCAAAAACTTATGTAAAACGACATCTCATCCTTATTGGAACTGCTATACCGTTCACATAAAAATAAAAAATTCGATGTCTTTATAACCAAACAATGTTAGTTACTGCCGTTATATGGCTAAGATTCTTATACTAATACCCAAGTGATACAAGCCTTAGATCCCCCCAGCCCGCCGTTTTCAGAATAAGACTACTCATGCCACATGCTGATACGAAGCATAGCTTAAGAAAATTGTTTCAATACTTTGATTTAAATAAATTTAATAAGCGTTTTTTTTCTGAGCGCATCACATTTCGGTTAATATCTGCCTCCCTACCCTGTCACCGTGGGCTAAGCGGCGGCGATCGCAGTTTGCGGCAATCGGCCATTACCTCCGGATTAAAGTTGAATTTTGCCGCCTCAACGCCCATCATTCCCGAGCGGCATAAGCCGTAGAACTTACAGGTGAAATTGGGCGTATGGAATGGATCGCTGATCCAACAATTTGGGCCGGCCTGGCCACGTTGGTCGTGCTGGAAATCGTGCTGGGTATAGACAACCTTGTCTTCATCGCCATTCTGGCGGACAAATTACCAAAACAACAAAGAGATAAGGCCCGTGTCGTCGGTCTGTTGCTGGCGCTGGTCATGCGTCTGGCGCTGCTCGCCTCCATCTCGTGGCTGGCGACGCTGACCAAACCGATGTTCATCGTCGCGGAGCACCCCTTCAGCGGCCGCGATCTGATCATGCTGGTCGGCGGGATATTCCTGCTGTTCAAAGCCACCATGGAGCTCAATGAGCGGCTGGAAGGCAAGGATGAAGAGCAACACGGCGCGCGCAAAGGCGCACGTTTCTGGCCAGTCGTGGCGCAGATCGTAGTACTGGACGCCGTTTTCTCGCTCGACTCGGTGATCACTGCGGTTGGGATGGTCGATCACCTGGCGGTGATGATGATCGCGGTCTGTATCGCCATCGGCCTGATGCTGCTGGCCAGCAAACCGCTGACGCGTTTCGTCAACGCTCACCCGACTATCGTTATCCTGTGTCTGAGCTTCCTGCTGATGATTGGCTTTAGTCTGGTGGCGGAGGGCTTCGGCTATCACATTCCGAAAGGCTACCTCTACGCGGCGATCGGTTTCTCGGTAATGATCGAAGCATTGAACCAGCTGGCGCAGTTCAACCGCCGTCGCTTCCTGTCGAAGGTGCGGCCACTGCGCGAGCGTACCGCCGAGGCGGTGCTACGCATGCTGAGTGGCAAACATGAAGAGGCGGAGGTCGACAGCCATTCCGCCAACCTGCTGGCCGACAGCGACAGCGAAAACGGCGAGATCTTCAACCAGCAAGAGCGGCGCATGATCGAACGCGTACTCGGCATGGCGCAGCGCACGGTCAGTAGCATCATGACCTCGCGTCACGACGTCGAATACCTTGAGCTGAACGATCCGCAGGAAAAGCTGACGCAATTGCTGGAGCGCAATCAGCACACGCGCATCGTGGTGGTGGAAAGCAGCGCCAGCGATGAGCCGTTGGGCGTGATCCATACCATCGACGTCCTCAAACAGCAGTTGGCGCAGGCGCCGCTGGATCTGCGCGCGCTGATACGCCAACCGCTGATCTTCCCGGAACAGCTCACGCTGTTAAGCGCCCTGGAGCAATTCCGCCAGGCGCAGACGCACTTTGCCTTTGTGGTCGACGAGTTCGGCTCCGTCGAAGGCATCGTCACCCTGACGGACGTGATGGAAACCATCGCCGGCAATCTGCCGGAGGCCGGCGAAGAGGTGGACGCTCGCCATGACATTCAGCAAAACGAGGACGGTAGCTGGATTGCCAACGGCTATATGCCGCTGGAAGATCTGGTGCTGTACCTGCCGATACCGCTGGAAGAAAAGCGCGAATATCACACGCTGGCGGGTCTGCTGATGGAACACAGCCAGCGCGTGCCGCAAGAAGGCGAACAAATCAAGATTGGTGACTACCTGTTCGAGCCATTGGAGGTCAACAGCCACCGCATTCTGAAAGTGAAGATCACCCCGCCTCCCCCACCGGAGGACTACGAGGTTTAGCATTGAGGCCGGGCATCGCCCGGCCTTTCTTTTACTGGGGAACCAGCAGCTCCGTCGCCACGATCACCACCACCAACCCGACAATCACCGGCACCGAAGTACGCTTCACCACGTCAAAAGGCGAGATTTTCGCCATGCCGGAGACCGCCACCACCACGCCGGAGACCGGCGACAACGTACGGCCGAGATTAGACGCCTGCAGCATAGGGATCACCAAATAGGCAGGATTCACACCCATCTGCGCCGCCAGTTTCGGGATCAGTTCGACAAACGCATAGAACGGCGCATTGCCGGAACCGGTGGTCATGGCCGCCAGCATGGTGATCACCACCAGCACCAACATCATGATCAAACCGCCGGTGCCGAACGACTGCGCCAGCCCGATCAAGCCGCTGATAAAGCCGACGGTGCTCAGCCCCTGCGCGAACACACCCGCGGCCACCAGCAGCATCACCACGCTGGCGAAAGCGTCCGCCATACCGCGATAGGCCACTTCCAGGCCGCTGAATACCTGCTTGGCGCTGAAGCTGCGCACGAACTCGATCAATGCCGCCAACAGCATGCATCCCACCAACACGGTAATGATGTGCAGCTCCGGCCCCCATTTGCCGTCGAAGATCAGCACGCCGAGGATCGGCGTAAACGGCAATACAGCGTAAAAACCCGGCGCGTGCGTTTTTATTTCGCTGGCGTCCATGATGTGGTGCTGTTCATCACTCTTCTTATCGAGATAACGCTGCCAGAAAAAGTGCGCCACGGCCATGCAGACGATGGCGGCAATCGAGATAGGCAGCGTGGTTTTGAACGCGAAGTCCACCAGCGGCATCTCCGCCGCCTTGGCTGCCAGCACCACGTCGCCAGAGGTCGGCGCCAGAATAATCGCCGCCGGCGAAGCGCAAATGGCCGCCGCCGCGCCGCGGCTAATGCCAACGTTCACCATCAACGGGAACAGCGTCGCCATCAGCAATACGCCGAGGCCGGTAGCGGAAGAGACCGCCAATGACATCAGGCAAGCGACAAAATAGGCCGCCACCATCAGCAGATAAGGCGAGTTGATCATCTGCAACGGGCGCGAGGCAAGCTTGACGACCACGTCGTTGGCGCCGATATGCGTCATGTAGGCGGCGAAACCGCACAGCATCATGATCATCATGCCCAGATCGCCGCCGCGGCTCATCAGCAAGATCTTGACGTATTCGATAATGTCGGTCGCGCGCCAGCCGGTAGACGCGGCGCCGGACGGCAACAGCGTTTTCCCCATCAGGGCGCTGATGCCAAGCAGCAGCAACCCTCCCACCATCAAGACGCCAGTGGCGGAATACCCTTTGATGATGTAACGGCCCACGCCCGCCGCCACCGCCGCGCCAATAAGAAGCTCTATCATGTTTCCTCAACTCGTCATGTTTTCGCGCCCAGGCGCATCGCAATCGCAGAATAGGTTCCTACTCTGCACAAACTGAGCACGTTTCTTCATGACCTTCATCAAGGTAACGGAGGGAAATTATCGCGAGGAGCATCGATATTGACGCGGGCCACAGTATGGCCCGCGTTGGGGAATTACAGTTTGTCGAGCAGCTTTTTCAGATCCTGGCCTTCGCGCGAATCCTTGTTCTTTTCAGCCCATTTGTTCAACGCATCTTTGGCCCGATCCTGCAGCGTTTTGCGCAGCACCTGATCGACCTGCAGTTGGTAATTCAGCTGTTGCCACGGCCCGTAAACCCGAAGCGGGATCGGCGTTTTTTGCAGTTGCTCGATCAGTTCACCCCGCCCTTGCCAGCCGCCCGTGACGCGCACGTTAAGTGCCATATCACACTGTTTTCCCGGCATATCGATACTGCCGGCGCCGGTCAGCGCCAGCAAAGGCGAATCCGCCGTCAGGCTGCTGAGTTTGACTGTGCCCTGGCTCAGGCTGGCCTGCGCCGAGACGCTTTTGACTTCGGTATAACGCTGATAGCTGTCTTGCCCGCGCACGCTGTTATCGTTGCGCGCCACCGCCTGTTGGATCAATTGCTGAATGTTCAGGCCGTGCAACTGCGCATCCTGCATCGCCAGCTGCGCCGTACCGCGCCAACGGTGCTCAAATGACTGTGAAGAAAGGCGATCGCCGGTCAAATCCCCTTTCATGCTGAATTTGCCGGTCAGCATCTGCGGCATGTCGAAGGCTTTGAGCACCGTGCCGAGCTCAACCTGGTTCAGGGTCGGCTTCACGTTTATCACCGGTTTATTGCCGCGTGCGTCGAGCGATCCCGGCAAGGAGAAATCGCCGCCGGCCAATTGCCCGGCAAGTTTATGCAGCGTCAACAGGCCGCGTTGATTATCCGCCGCGACGGCTAACTGGGTAACGTTCATACCGCGGTAGGTCAACTGCGCCGCCTGCAGATTCAGCTGTGCATTGAAATCGCGCAGCGCTTCCAGGTTCTGCTGCCGATCGTCAACCTGGCTGGCGATTACCGGCGCGGCGGTCACGGCGGGCTGCTCGGCGGTATTGGTGCTGGATTGCCAACCGGAAAGCGCGTCAAGATCGAGATTAGCCGAATTCAGGTTCACCACATAGCCGGGCACCGTCCCCAGGCTGGCGCTGATATCGCCGGTCAACTGACTGTTATTGGCACTGACGTTCAGCTGGCTGACGGCAATTTGCGCCGGCGTCTGCTGATAGACCACCTGAGCATTACCCTCGCCTTGAATACCGCCGTTCGGAATATCAGCCCCCGACAATTGGTAATTGAACTGGGTCACCTTGGCGCCGATCTGGTGCGGGAACTGCTGCAGATCGATATCGGCCGCCATGCTGAAGGCCAGGTCGCGCTGATCGCGGTTGACCCGGCTGGAAATGTCCAGCTGCGCCTGCCGTTTCTCCGTTTGCTGCAGGGTAAGATTGATGTCCCGGACATTGATTTGCTCGTTGTCAGCACGCTGCCAAATCAACAGGCTGTCCACGACGCGCAGGTTATCGATGTCGAACTTCCAGGCCGCGTCTGCCGCATCAGCGCCGCTGCCGGCCGGCGCAATCGGGGCGTCCACTTGCGAGTGCTCTTCACTGTCGGGCGTGAGGCGAATGACGGCATTTTTCAACATCACCTGTTTCACAAACAGCTGATGCGACAGCAGCGGCAACAGTTTGACGTCAAGACGCATGTTTTCCGCGCTCACCACCGGCGCCTTGGCGCCCGGCGCAGTCAGCGTCATGCGCCCGGCCAAAATGCTGAGCTGCGGCCAGATATGCCAACGCAGGTCGCCTTCGAGCGTTAGCTGGTAGCCGCTCTTCTGCTCGACCTTTTTGACCATGTAACCGCGAAAATCATTCGGATTGACCAGCAGTACCAGCGCGGACATTCCCGCCACCACGACCACCAGTAAAATCGCCAATGTCGTCAGTAATCTTCTCATGCCACCCTCTTGTCAGCGCCACACCGACGGTGCATCCCGCGCCGTTAGTCCTTGTCGATTCGACTGGCTACTGCGCCCTGCTGATCGCGATATTTTGCGTCCTGCCGGCTGTTGTATGGCCGGGCCGCCGGGCCGGACAACGGCTCAAAGCTCAAAGCGCCAATCAGCATCCCCGGCCGCAGCGCCAGCGGCAGCTTGCCGGAGTTGTAAAACTCCAGCACGATGCGCCCGTGCCAGCCAGGATCGATACGGTGCGCGGTCACGTGCACCATCAGCCCCAGACGCGCCAGAGAAGAACGGCCGTCGAGCCAACCCACGAGATCGTTCGGCAGCGTCACGGATTCGAACGTCACTGCCAGGGCCAGTTCGCCGGGATGAAGGAAGAACGCCTCGCCTTCCGGCAGGACAATCTCGTCGCTCATCACGCGATCCAGCGCGGCGCTGACTTCGTCTTTCGGCCCGCTAAGATCGATAAAAGGCGCGGTATGGCCGCGGAACACGCGGAACTGATTGCCCAAACGGACATCTACTGTGGCCCCGTTGATGCGTTCGAGCGGCGGGCGCGGGGAAATCACCAGTTTCTCGCTATCCAGCCAGGCTTCTATATCGCGGTCGCACAGTCTCATGTCTTTCTTCTCCATCAAAACGCGTAACTAAACAAAAATTGCCACACAACGGGCGAAAGGTCTACGCCGGGGTGCAAATAGTTGGCCGCCGGCCGGAAATACGCATTTCCGGCCATTAAGCGGCATTATTCAAAGAATTGGCTGATTTTGGCTTTCAGAATATCGATCGCAATGCGGTTTTTGCCGCCGCGCGGGACGATGATATCGGCGTATTGTTTGGAAGGTTCGATAAACTGCAGGAACATCGGACGCACGGTTTTCTGGTATTGCGCCATTACCGAATCCATCGAGCGGCCGCGCTCGTTGACGTCGCGCTTCATGCGGCGCATCAGGCAGATATCGAGCGGCGTGTCGACAAAGATCGAGAAGTTCATCTCCTGGCGCAGGCGGATATCCGTCAGCAGCAAGATCCCTTCCAGAATGATCACTTTTTTAGGTTCGAGATGGACGGTTTCTTTCTTGCGCGTGTGCTCGGTGTAGCTGTACAGCGGCAGTTCGATCGCCTTGCCGGCCTTCAGCATTTGCAGATGCTGGAACAGCAGGTTGTGATCCATGGCGCTCGGGTGGTCATAGTTGGTTTTGACCCGTTCTTCCATGGTCAGGTGAGTCTGGTCTTTATAGTAACTGTCTTCTGGAATAACGCCGATGTGCTCATCGCCGACCTGCTCGCGGAGTTCGCGGTACAACGTGCTGGCAATAAGGCTTTTTCCGGAGGCAGATGCGCCAGCTATACCAATAATGACGCACTGATGCGGATTGTCAGTCATAAAATTAAAGACCTGATTTCGTAATGTGAAGGGGGGAACTAAAACGCGACAATTATAGGGAGTCGCCGGGGATTCCGCCACTGTATATTACGCGGCGGCGGGCGAATTCGGGCTGCTACGCCACGGGCACGCAGCATTTTAAGAATCTCGCGGCTAGGGCAACGCGCCGTAACGGGTTACACTCCCCGGCGCTGACTTTTGCTCCCCGCCCCCTTCATCGGAGATTGATGTGCTGGATTGGTATTTTCTGACTTTTTTCGGCGACAGTATGCTACTGCTGCCCTGCGCGCTGATTCTGTTTTTATTGCTGCTCATCTCTCCCACCACCCGCGCGGCGGGCTGGCAGTGGGCGCTGATCTTCGGATTCACCGGCGGGCTGGTCTGCCTGTCCAAACTGGCCTTTATGGGCTGGGGCATAGGCAGCGAGCACTATGATTTCACCGGATTCAGCGGCCATTCAGCCCTCGCGGCAAGCATCTGGCCGCCACTGCTCTGGACGTTGACCGGCCGCTTTTACCACCCAATACGTAGCATCGCTTTGCTGACCGGGTGGATATTGCCTTTCGCCATCGGCGTTTCGCGGCTGGAAATTCGTGTTCACTCGGTATCAGAGGTGATCAGCGGGCTGATTTTAGGCTATCTGGCCAGCGCACTGTTCCTGTGGTTGCAGCGAAGCAAAACGCGCCCGCATCTCTCTTGGCCCCACTTCGCCATCGCGCTGGCCTTGCCATTGGCGCTGATGGGGCAGCGGCAGCCGGCTCCCACCCAGGGGTTGCTGGAGCATATCGCCAAAACGCTGGCTCAGATCGAACGTCCCTATACCCGGGCAGATTTGCACAACCCTGTCCGCATCCCATAAAAAAACCCGGTGTTTAAGCCGGGTTCTTGCTTTGCGATAGGCAGATTACAGCGCGCGGAATGCAATCTCTGTCGGGATCGCCTCGCCCTGCCAATACATCTGCGCAGCCACGCGACCGGCCAGTTGACGATACATTTCGGCGAATTCGCTGTCCGGGCGGCTGATCACCGTCGGCGTACCGCGATCCAGGTCTTCGCGCAGCGAGATATGCAGCGGCATCTGCCCCAGCAGGCGGCTGTGGTATTTCTGCACCAGCTTCTCAGCGCCGCCGGTGCCGAAGATCGGCTCATGGTGACCGCAGTTGCTGCAGATGTGCACGCTCATGTTCTCCACGATGCCCAGCACCGGCACATGCACTTTCTCGAACATCACGATGCCCTTGGCGGCATCCAGCAAAGCGATATCCTGCGGGGTGGTAACCACCAGCGCGCCGGTCACCGGAATGTTCTGCGACAGCGTCAGCTGGATGTCGCCGGTGCCCGGCGGCATGTCCAGCACCAGGTAATCCAGATCCGGCCACAGCGTATCCTGCAGCAGCTGCATCAGCGCCTTGCTGGCCATCGGGCCGCGCCACACCATGGCGTTGTCGTCGGTCACCAGGTAACCGATGGAGTTGGTCGCCAGGCCGTGCGCCACGATCGGCGCCATGTGCTGACCGTCCGGCGAAGTCGGCCGCTCGTGTTCGGTGCCCAGCATATTGGGGATCGACGGGCCGTAAATGTCGGCGTCCAGAATACCGACCTTGGCCCCTTCGGCGACCAGCGCCAGCGCCAGGTTGACGGCGGTGGTGGATTTCCCCACCCCGCCTTTGCCGGAGCTGACGGCGATGATATTGCGCACGCCTTTGATCCCGGCCTGGCCGTTGGCACGCTTCAGCGTCGTGATATCGTGAGTTAGCTTCCAGTCGATGGCGCCGGCGCCGGTCACGCGCAGCAATTCGGGGCCGACGCTCGCCTGCAGCGCCTCAAAACCGCTCTGCCAGGCAAACGGCATCGTCAGTTCGATATGCAGCACATCGTCCAGCAACGCGCAGTGATGGATGGCCTTCAATGCGGTCAGGTTGTTTTTCAACGTCGGGTGTTCAAAGGCGGCCAGTACACCGGTCACCAGGGCGCGCAGAACTTCGGGGTTGGTCTGCTCAGGGGATTTTGCGTTCATCCCGGCTCCTTGATTTTGAATGGGTAGCTTCCGGCTAAGCATATCAGAACTGCGCTGCCGCTGGCGCATATAACCTGCAAGAAACCGCCCTAGCAGCGAAGGGCGCGATCGGTTAACATCGAAGGCCCTTTTATTCATTACAGAAAGCAAGTTCTCACTATGGCTCAAGTCGCGAAAAAATTATTGGTGACGTGCGCGCTACCGTACGCAAATGGTTCCATCCATCTCGGCCACATGCTCGAGCACATCCAGGCGGATATCTGGGTGCGTTACCAACGAATGCGCGGCCACGAAGTGCATTTCATCTGCGCGGACGACGCGCACGGCACGCCGATCATGCTGAAAGCGCAGCAACTGGGCGTGAAACCGGAAGAAATGATCGCGGAGATGAGCCAGGAGCACCAACAGGATTTCGCCGGCTTTGGCATCAGCTATGACAACTACCATTCGACCCATAGCGATGAAAACCGCGAGCTGTCCACCCTGATTTACAGCCGCTTGAAAGAAAACGGTTTTATCAAGAACCGCACCATTTCTCAGCTGTACGATCCGGAGAAAGGCATGTTCCTGCCGGACCGTTTCGTGAAAGGCACCTGCCCGAAATGCAAATCGCCCGATCAGTACGGCGACAACTGCGAAGTGTGCGGCGCCACCTACAGCCCGACGGAACTGATCGATCCGAAGTCCGTGGTTTCCGGCGCGACGCCGGTGATGCGCGACTCCGAACACTTCTTCTTCGACCTGCCGGCCTTCAGCGAAATGCTGCAGGCGTGGACGCGCTCCGGCGCGCTGCAAGAGCAAGTAGCGAACAAGATGCAGGAGTGGTTCGAATCCGGCCTGCAGCAGTGGGACATCTCCCGCGATGCGCCTTACTTCGGCTTCGAGATCCCGGATGCGCCGGGCAAATACTTCTACGTCTGGCTGGACGCGCCGATCGGCTACATGGGCTCCTTCAAGAACCTGTGCGACAAGCGCGGCGATCTGGACTTCGACGAGTTCTGGCGCAAAGACTCCACTACCGAGCTGTATCACTTTATCGGCAAGGACATCGTCTACTTCCACAGCCTGTTCTGGCCGGCGATGCTGGAAGGCAGCAACTTCCGCAAACCGACCAACCTGTTCGTGCACGGCTACGTGACGGTGAACGGCGCCAAAATGTCCAAGTCGCGCGGCACCTTCATCAAGGCCGGCACCTACCTGCAGCATCTGGACGCCGACTGCCTGCGCTATTACTACGCCGCCAAGCTCTCTTCACGCATTGATGACATCGATCTCAATCTGGAAGACTTCGTGCAGCGCGTAAACGCCGATATCGTCAACAAGGTGGTGAACCTGGCGTCGCGCAACGCCGGCTTTATCAACAAGCGCTTCGGCGGCAAGCTGGCCGACAGCCTGGCCGATCCGGCGCTGTACCAGACCTTCGTCGACGCGGCGCAGAGCATCGCCGAAGCTTACGCCGGCCGCGAGTTCAGCCGCGCGATCCGCGAAATCATGGCGCTGGCCGATCTGGCCAACCGTTACGTGGATGAGCAGGCACCTTGGGTGGTGGCGAAGGAAGAAGGCCGCGACGCCGATCTGCAGGCCATCTGCTCGATGGGCATCAACCTGTTCCGCGTGCTGATGACTTACCTGAAGCCGGTGCTGCCTTCGCTGACCGAACGCGCCGAAGCGTTCCTCAATGCCGAGCTGAGCTGGGACACGATCCCGCAGCCGCTGCTGGGCCATCAGGTGAACGCATTCAAAGCGCTGTTCAACCGCATCGATCTGGACAAGGTCAGCGAGATGGTCAACGCTTCGAAGGAAGACATGGCCGCCGCCAAACCGGTGACAGGTCCATTGGCCGATGATCCGATCCAGGAAACCATCACCTTCGACGACTTCGCCAAGGTGGACATGCGCATCGCCCTGATCAAGAGCGCCGACTTTGTCGAAGGCTCTGACAAACTGCTGAAACTGCAGCTGGACCTGGGCGGCGAATCGCGCCAGATCTTCTCCGGCATTCGCTCCGCTTACCCGGATCCGAAAGCGCTGGAAGGCCGCCTGACCATCATGGTCGCCAACCTGGCGCCGCGCAAAATGCGTTTCGGCGTTTCGGAAGGCATGGTGATGGCGGCGGGCCCTGGCGGGAAAGAGATCTTCCTGCTGAGCCCGGACAGCGGCGCACAGCCAGGCATGCAGGTCAAGTAACCGCACCGGCGCGTTACATCAAGGGTCGAGCTTGCTCGGCCCTTTTTTAATGCCTCAAACCCAACGTTATAAACAGTAAGAAAAAGTCATAACCGCTCTGATTCCCTCGCCCGCCGCATCCCGCTATGATGCTCAGCAACAACAAATAGACGTCCAGATAGAAAGACTGCTATAACAGACCTTCACCGGGATCGTTACCCTGCTTTTTTGGAGCCTATAATAATGAAAAACCTCAAGACTTCGCTGCTCGCCCTCAGCCTGCTGGCCGCCCTGCCGCTGCAGGCGGCGGAAACTGCCGCCGTGCCGGCCGCCATCGCTCAGCATCAGGGGCCGGTGCGCATCGCGGTGATCCGCAATCTCGGCTCCGACGACAACACCACGCAATTTTTGGCGGGTGCCATTCAGGAAGGGCGCAAGCTGGGCTTCAAAGTGGACACCTTCCTCAGCAACGGCGACGACGCGCGCTTCCAGGACTTCGTCAACCAGGCTATCAGCCAGAAATATGACGGCATCATTCTCTCGCAGGGGCGAGCCCCCTATTCCACCAACCTGGTCAAACGCATCGCGGCGGCCGGTATCGCCGTAGCGGCTTTCGATACCGACGTCAGCGGCAGCGTTCCCGGCGTCACCGTCTCACAGCAGGACGACGCTTCACTGGCCAACGCCTCCTTCGGCCAGCTGGTGAAGGATTTCAACGGCCAGGCCAACATCATCAAACTCTGGGTAGCCGGCTTCCCGCCGATGGAACGCCGCCAGGCCGCCTATCAGCAACTGCTGAAACAGCATCCGGGCATTCATGAGCTGGAATCGATCGGCGCGGTCTCCTCCGACGTACAGGGCGATACCGCCAACAAGGTGGGCGCGGTGTTGGCGAAATACCCGAAAGGCAAGATCGACGCCATCTGGGGCACCTGGGATGCCTTTACCCAGGGCGCTTACAAGGCGTTGAAAGAGAACGGGCGTACCGAAATCAAGCTGTACAGCATCGATATTTCCAACCAGGACTTGCAGTTGATGCGCGAAGCCGGCAGCCCGTGGCAGGTCAGCGTGGCGGTGGATCCGAAGCTTATCGGCGCGATCAACCTGCGCCTAGTGGCCAACAAGATCGCCGGGGAAAGCACGCCGGACAGCTATCAGTTCAAAGCGACGGTCATTCCGCAGGCGCTGTTACAGGCGCAGCCGGGGCCGGTCAACGTCGCCGGGCTGGCGAAGATCATCCCCGGCTGGGGCAGCAGCAGCGACTTCGTGCAGCCGTGGTTCGCCACGCTGCAGGCCGAACACGGTAAATAATGCTTTTTTTGACGAGGCTGGCGACGCAGCCTCTGTTTTTAAACTAATTATCGGCTTTCCCCTTCCGTCCTCGCCAAAATGCGCTATGTTATCTGCATTACCCAATAACTGTATGCATAAACAGGCTTCGAATGAAGGGATTTCCCCCGCTGATCAACGTACTGCTGGCCAGTTCGCTGGTGTTGACCATCGGCCGCGGCGTGACGCTGCCGTTCATCACTATCTACCTCACCGAGCATTTCCATCTGCTGCCGAAGAGCGTGGGCGTGATCCTGGGTGTCAGCCTGACCCTCGGCATACTTGCCAGCCTGTACGGCGGCTATCTGGTAGACAAATTCAGCAAGAACCGCCTGATCCTGCTGTCGATTTTATTGTTTGCGCTGAGCTTCTTCGCCCTTCCCTGGATCCCGCGCCCCGGCGGCGTGATCGTGGTGCTGGCGATCCTGCATACCTGTTATTCGGTGCTGAGCATCACCATTAAGGCCTGCTTCGCCGACTGGCTGCCGGCCGAGCAGCGCATCAAGGCTTTTTCAATCAACTACACATTGGTCAACGTCGGCTGGGCGATCGGTTCTGCGCTCGGCGTCCTGGTGGCCGGGCTGAGTCCACTGCTGCCGTTTTACCTGTCGGGCGGGTTGGCGCTGGCGACGGTGGCGGCGCTCAGCCTGCGCTTGCGCGGTCGGGAACAGCGCGCAACGCCAGCCGCCACCGCACCCGCGGCGCTCCCCAACTTCCGCCAGACGCTGACTATCCTGCGCAGCGATCGGCGGCTGATCTACTTCACTCTCGGCAGCACCCTGGGCGCCGTGGTGTTCGGTCAGTTCACCGGCTATCTGTCGCAGTACCTGATCACCGTCTCCAGCGCCGAGTTTGCCTACAAAATCATCGGGCTGGTGATGATTGTCAACGCCAGCATCGTCATCGCCCTGCAATACCTGCTCAGCCGCGGCATGCGCCAGGAAAACATGCTGCGCTGGCTGGTGCTGGGCACGCTGTTTTTCATCATCGGGCTGCTTGGTTTCATGGTGGCCGGCCAGGCGGTCTGGCTATGGCTGGCGGCGATGGCGGTATTTACCCTCGGCGAAATCATCGTTATCCCGGTAGAATACATGTTTATCGACTTTATCGCGCCGCCGCACCTGAAAGGCAGCTACTATGGGGTACAAAATCTCAGCGCGCTGGGCGGCGCCATCAACCCGGTGCTGTGCGGGGTGCTGCTCAGCTATGCCGCGCCGCCGCTGATGTTCGTGATGCTGATCGTCGCGGCGCTGCTCAGCCTGCTGTTTTTCTTCCTCGGCCACCGGCTGGCGGAACACGCGGCGGCAATCGCCGAAGACGCGCGCTGACCCCGCCCGCAACGGCCATTGCGGGCTGTCAACCCGCCGTTCGGGCATGGCACCCATAGCGAGAATTCATGGTGCGATCTGTGGCATGGCTCACAGTTTAATTGTATGATGAATGCATCAGTTAAACGGGAAAAGACAATGGCCAACGTGCTCACACTGTGCTGGAAATACCTGAGAGCCCTGCTCCTCATCTATCTTTGTCTGTTCGTCGGCAACGCGCTGGCGGCGCTGCTGCCGTTCGCCATTCCCGGCAGCATCCTCGGCATGCTGCTGCTGTTCGCCCTGCTCTCTACCCAAATTATGCCGGCCAAATGGGTCAAACCCGGCTGCCATTTGCTGATCCGCTACATGGTGCTGCTGTTCGTGCCGATCGGCGTCGGGGTGATGAAATACTATGACCAGATCGTCGCGCATCTGGGCCCACTGGTTATTTCTTGCCTCATCAGCACGCTGATGGTGCTGGTGGTGGTCGGCTATACCTCACACTATTTTCACCGCGAGCGCCGCATCGTCGGTAAGCCCGACGACACGGAGGGTAACCCATGATCCATGAAATCTGGTGGTCGCTGCCGCTAACGCTGGCGGTCTATTTCGCCGCGCGCTGGCTGGCGCATAAGCTGAACATGCCACTGCTCAACCCGCTGCTGGTGTCCATGGCGGTGATCATCCCGCTGCTGCTACTCACCGGCATCTCCTATGAGCGCTACTTTCAGGGCAGCAAAATCCTCAACGATCTGCTGCAGCCGGCGGTCGTCGCGCTGGCCTTCCCGCTGTATGAACAGCTGCACCAGATCCGCGCGCGCTGGAAGTCGATTATCGCGGTGTGCTTCATCGGCAGCCTGACCGCCATGATCAGCGGCGGCGCCATCGCCCTGTGGCTGGGCGCCACGCCGGAAATCGCCGCCTCTATCCTGCCGAAATCGGTCACTACGCCGATCGCCATGGCCGTCGCGGACTCGCTCGGCGGCATTCCGGCGATCAGCGCGGTCTGCGTCATTTTCGTCGGTATCCTCGGCGCCGTGCTCGGCCATACGCTGTTCAACCTGTTGAAAATCACCACCCACTCGGCGCGCGGCCTGGCGATGGGCACCGCATCCCACGCGCTGGGCACCGCACGCTGCGCGGAGATGGACTACCAGGAAGGCGCTTTCGGCTCGCTGGCGCTGGTGATCTGCGGCATTATCACCTCGCTGCTGGCGCCGTTCCTGTTCCCGGTGCTGCTGCATCTGTTCGGTTGAATACGTTGAAACTTGCGATACATCTCGCATTTATGTATCTCATTGCATTAATTTCATCGATTAAGAGACATTAATCACACTTTAATGTCTCTGGCCTGCCTAGAATGTTATCCCGTTAACCTGTAGAGAGACTTTCTATGCATCCGCGTTTTCACACCGCGTTCAGCGCACTGCCCGCGACACTGCAATCCGCCCTGCAGCCCTATCTGGACGCGCCTGACTTTCCGGCGATGTTCACGGCCGAGCAAGCGGCGGCGATCCGCACAGGCTGCGGACTGGACGATGATGCGCTGGCATTCGCGCTGCTGCCGCTGGCGGCGGCCTGCTCGTTAACCCCAATATCGCACTTCCACGTCGGCGCCATCGCACGCGGGCAAAGTGGCAACCTCTATTTCGGTGCCAATATGGAATTCAGCGGCGCACCGCTGCAGCAAACCGTGCATGCGGAACAGTGCGCGGTTACCCATGCCTGGCTGCGCGGTGAACCGGCACTGGCTTCGGTCACCGTCAACTACACGCCGTGCGGCCATTGCCGTCAGTTTATGAATGAGCTGAACAGCGGCGGCGATCTGCAGATCCGTCTGCCGGGCCGCGCGCCGGCCACGCTGGCGGACTATCTGCCGGACGCCTTCGGCCCGAAAGATCTGGATATCGCTTCGCTGCTGATGGACAAGGTCGATCACGGCCACCGGCTGGCGCTGGACGATGCGCTGACGCAGGCGGCGCTGGCGGCGGCCAATCAGAGCCACGCACCGTACAGCAACGCCCACAGCGGCGTGGCGCTGGAAACGCAGGACGGTAACCTCTACGCCGGCCGCTATGCAGAAAACGCCGCCTTCAACCCGAGCCTGCCGCCGTTGCAGGCCGCGCTGATCCTGCTGAACCTCTCCGGCGGCGATTGTCTGAACATCCGCCGCGCCGTGCTGGTCGAACCGCAAGAGGCGATCCTCAGCCAGTGGGACGCCACCCGCGCCACGCTGGCGGCACTGGGCTGCCAAAACGTCAGCCGCGCCGCGTTCTAAGCGCACCACGGCGGAGCCATCCGGTTCCGCCGCTAACAGCCCCGCCCGCCAAATACAATGCCCCAACGCCGCCAGAGAGACTTTCTTTAGTTAAAAAATCATTTGATTGTCGATAATTACGCCAACCTGGTTCATCATCTGGCAACAAATGCTGTACATCTTCTCTTTATCTCTTAGGATCGTCGGCAATAAAGTTATCTGATACGTGAAGAGTAAAACTGATGGAACTAGAATACGAAAGCAAACGCCCGCTCTACATCCCTTACGCCGGCCCGATTCTGCTGGAATTTCCGCTGCTGAACAAAGGCAGCGCTTTCACCGAGGAAGAACGTAGCCACTTCAACCTGCACGGCCTGCTGCCGGAAGCGGTGGAAACCATCGAAGAACAGGTGGAACGCGCCTACCGTCAGTATCAGGATTTCAAGAACGATAACGACAAGCACATCTACCTGCGCAACATCCAGGACACCAACGAAACCCTGTTCTACCGCCTGCTGGACTCGCACCTGAGCGAGATGATGCCGATCATCTACACCCCGACCGTCGGCGAGGCCTGTGAGCACTTCTCCGATATCTACCGCCGCGCGCGCGGGCTGTTCATCTCCTACCCGAACCGCGATCGCATCGATGACATGCTGCAAAATGCCACCAAGCAGAACGTCAAGGTGATCGTGGTCACCGACGGCGAGCGCATTCTCGGTCTGGGCGACCAGGGTATCGGCGGCATGGGCATCCCCATCGGCAAACTGTCGCTGTACACCGCCTGCGGCGGCATCAGCCCGGCCTACACGCTGCCGGTGGTGCTGGACGTCGGCACCAACAACCCGCAGCGCCTCAACGATCCGCTGTACATGGGCTGGCGCCATCCGCGCATCTCCGGCGAGGAGTACCACGCCTTCGTCGAAGAGTTTATTCAGGCGGTCAAACGCCGCTGGCCGAACGTGCTGCTGCAGTTCGAAGACTTCGCGCAGAACAACGCCACCCCGCTGTTGAACCGCTATCGCGACGAGATCTGCTGCTTCAACGATGACATTCAGGGCACCGCCGCGGTGACCCTCGGCAGCCTGATCGCCGCCAGCCGCGCCGCCGGCAGCCAGCTGCGCGATCAGACCGTCACCTTCCTCGGCGCCGGTTCCGCCGGCTGTGGCATCGCCGAGCAAATCATCGCGCAGATGAAGTCCGAAGGCTTGAGCGAAGACGAAGCGCGCGCCCGCGTATTCATGGTCGACCGCTTCGGCCTGCTGACCGACAAACTGCCGAACCTGCTCGATTTCCAGAGCAAGCTGGTACAGAAGAGCGACAACCTGGCCGGTTGGGAAACCGCCAGCGACGCCATCTCGCTGCTGGACGTGGTGCGCAACGCCAAGCCGACCATTCTGATCGGGGTGTCCGGCCAGCCGGGGCTGTTTACCGAAGAGCTGATCCGCGAAATGCATAAGCACTGCGAGCGCCCTATCGTGATGCCGCTGTCCAACCCGACCTCGCGCGTGGAAGCCCGTCCGGAAGACATCATCAACTGGACCGACGGCGCCGCCCTGGTGGCAACCGGTAGCCCGTTCGCGCCGGTAAGCTATAAAGAGCAGCTGTACCCGATCGCCCAGTGCAACAACTCCTACATCTTCCCCGGGATTGGTCTCGGCGTGCTGGCCTCCGGCGCCACCCGCGTCACCGACGCCATGCTGATGGCCGCCAGCCGCGCGCTGGCGGACTGTTCGCCGCTGGCCACCGACGGCCACGGCGCGTTGCTGCCGAATATCGACGATATTCAGGGCGTGTCGAAGTGCATCGCCATGGAAGTAGGTAAGGCGGCGCAGCTGCAGGGTGTGGCGATCGTCACCTCCGAAGACGCGCTGTCGAAAGCCATCGAGCACAACTTCTGGCGGCCGCAGTACCGCAGCTACAAGCGCACCTCGTTCTGATTGGCGCGCTGAAATGACCCAGCCCGGCTCCGCCGGGCTTTTTTGTGCCGCAAAACCGCCGAAAAATGCGGCGGTGGGCGTGCTTCAGGCGGTTCGCGTCTTGCGTCGGTCGGTCAGGTAAAGTAGCCTTGATCCATCTTTTTCAGCCCGGCGCGCGTAAGGCAACAACATGTGGAAACGCCTGATCATCAGCCTGTTCATCATCATTGCGGTGTTGATGGGTTCGGCTATTGCGCTCGATCGCTGGATCAGCTGGAAAACCGCGCCTTACGTCTACGACGAACTGCAGGAATTGCCGCACCGCCAGGTCGGCGTGGTGCTCGGCACCGCCAAGTATTACCGCACCGGGGTGATCAACCAGTACTACCGTTACCGCATTCAGGGGGCGATCAACGCCTATAACAGCGGCAAGGTGAAATACCTGCTGCTGAGCGGCGACAACGCCCAGCAAAGCTATAACGAGCCGATGACCATGCGCCGCGATCTGATCGCCGCCGGCGTGGCGCCGAGCGATATCGTGCTGGACTACGCCGGTTTCCGCACCCTGGACTCCATCGTGCGCACCCGCAAGGTGTTCGACACCAACGATTTCATCATCATCACCCAGCGTTTCCACTGCGAGCGCGCGCTGTTCATCGCCCTGCACATGGGCATTCAGGCGCAGTGCTACGCGGTGCCGTCGCCGAAAGACATGATGACGGTCCGCGCCCGCGAGATCTTCGCTCGTCTGGGCGCGCTGACCGATCTGTACATCCTCAAGCGCGAACCGCGCTTCCTCGGCCCGCTGATCCCGATCTCCGCCATGCACACCGTGCCGGAAGACGCCCAGGGCTATCCCGCCGTGTCACCGGAACAGCTGGTTGAGCTGGAGCACAAGCTGAAAGAAGAGAAGCAGAAAGCCAAACAGCCTTAATCATCCAGCAGAGGGTTTTACACGCGCCCCCAGCAATACGCTAAAAGGGCGTATTATCCGAGAAAAACGAATACCGGATGATTTGCGTAAAGCCCCCTCTACGTACGCTGACAGCTTATTGCGACATTGAAAGTGGGGATGCCCTTCTGCCACCGCCGAATGAACTATTCAAACGGTCCAATTCAATGAAGAGGACCATCAGGTCATTGCTGTCCAGTCCAATCAGGGCGAGTTCCTGCACCAGAGACTGTAAGAGTAATTGTTTGCGGGCATCGGGGGAGCCAGAGGAAAGCATAGCTTCAATCAACACGAAGTTAGCGCTGCGGGGGGATTCCAGATCGGGATAAGTGGGATCCACATATAAATCGTCTTCCTCAAGACGGATAAAGCGCTGGAATTGATCGTTCGCAGGATAGCCGGTTTTTACTACCGCCGTGTGAATAGCCGATGAAATTCTTTTCTTATCAAGCGTATTACGTCTTTTCAGCGTAATGGTAAATACAGGCATAGTTTGCTCCCTGAGAACGGTAAATAAAACCAGTTTACTGACTTCATGTCATGTTGGTAGCCCGAAAACTGTGTCACGCTGTAACCCACCCAACCTCAAGATCGGGCAATATCCCTTACCCGAAACCACCCAACCAGCCATTACCAAATAATATCTTATTATTTTGCCTGGCACCGTACATCGCCCCAACGTAACAAGGCCGGCAATAGGCCGGCCTTATTGTCTGCGAGGTGATAAATCTACTTCTTCTTGGCGTATTTCAACGAGTCCAGCGCCACGGCGAAGATGATGATGCTGCCCTTGATGATGTACTGCCAGTACGGGTTGATGCCGATATAGGTCAGGCCGTAGTTGATGACGGTGAAGATGATCACCCCGGTCACCACGCCCCACACCGTACCCACCCCGCCGGCGAAGGAGACGCCCCCCACCACGCAGGCGGCGATGGCATCCAGCTCGTACATAAAGCCGAGGTTATTGGTGGCGCTGCCGATGCGCCCCGCTTCCAGCAGGCCGCCAAAGGCGTAGAACACGCCGGACAGCGCATAGATCATGATCAGGTTCAACGGCACGTTGACCCCGGACACTTTGGCCGCTTCCGGGTTACCGCCGATGGCGAAAATGTTCTTGCCGAAGCGGGTCTTGGTCCACAGGATCCAGACGAATATGATGGCAATCAGCGCATAGAAGGTAATGTACGACAGCTTAAAGTCACCGAAGCGCAAGAACCCCTGGGCAAAGGTGGAAAACTTCGGATCGAAGCCCGCGACCGGCGAAGCGCCAACCGAATCGTAATACAGCGAGTTGATGCCGTAGACGATGATCATGGTGCCCAAGGTGGTGATGAACGGCGTCACGTTGAGATAGGCGATAATCAGGCCGTTAACCAGGCCAATCACCGCACCGACCGCACACACCAGCAGGATGACCAGGGGAATCGACCAGGTTTCCATGTGCGGAAATACCTTGTTGACGTTATCCATCGACTGCAGCAGCGTGGCCGCCACCACCGCCGCCAACCCCACCTGTCGCCCGGCGGACAGGTCGGTGCCCTGGGTCACGATCAGCCCCGCCACGCCCAGCGCGATGATGATGCGCACCGAAGACTGCGTCAGAATGTTGCTCAGGTTCATCAGGCTGAGGAAGGTAGGATCCTGAATGATGATGATGGCCAACAGCACCAGCAACACCACGTAAATGCCGCCTTCCTTGAAATAGGTAAATAAGGTTTTTTTATTTAGCGCGTTCATAATTCCGATCCTTAAAGGTGCAGGGAGGCGAGACGTAAGATTTCATTTTGCGAGGTCTGTTTGGTGTTAACGATGCCCGCAACCTGACCATTGCTCATCACCAAAATACGGTCGGTGATCCCCAAAAGCTCCGGCATTTCGGACGAGACGATAATGATCCCCTTGCCCTTCTTCGCCAGTTCGGTCATCAGCTGATAAATCTCGAACTTGGCGCCCACGTCGATGCCGCGCGTCGGTTCATCCAGCATCAGGATCTCCGGCTGCGTCAGCAGCCAGCGGCCGATGATCACCTTCTGCTGGTTACCGCCGGACAGCGAGCCGATATGGGTGTGATGCCCCGGCGTTTTCACCCGCATGGCGTCGATCACCCACTGGGTGTCGCTCTTCATCCGCGCGTTATCCAGCAGGCCGAGTTTGTTTTTATAATTGCGGATATTGGAGATCAGCGAGTTGAAGCCCACGTCGAGGTAGGCGTAAATCCCGGTGGAACGGCGCTCTTCGGTCACCAGCGCAAAACCGTGGTTGATCGCTTCGTTGGCGCTGTGGTTATCGATCGCCTTGCCGTGCAGCTTGATGGTGCCCGCCACCTTTTCGCGAATGCCGAACAACGTCTCGACGATATCGGTGCGTTTGGCGCCTACCAATCCGGCAATGCCAAGGATCTCGCCTTGGTGCAGATCGAAGGACACATCGCGGATCGAGGGCTGGCGCAACGACGTCAGGTTTTTCACCTCGAGGATCACCTCACCCGGCGTGTTCTGCCTGTCGGGGAAGCGCTGGCTGAGCGAGCGGCCGACCATCATCGCGATGATCTTGTCCATATCCAACCCTTCCAACGGCTGGGTGGCGATCCACTGGCCGTCGCGCAGCACCGTTATCTCGTCGCACAGCTGGAAGATCTCTTCCATCTTGTGCGAGATATAAACGATGCCGCAGCCGCGCTCTTTCAGCTTGCGGATGATGGTGAACAGATGATTGACCTCTTTCTCCGTCAGCGAGGAGGTCGGTTCATCCATGATGACGATTTTGGCGTCGTAGGAGAACGCCTTGGCGATCTCGATCATCTGCATCTGCGATACCGACAGGTTGCCCACCTTTTCGCGCGGGTTGATGTCGATATCCAGCTCGTCGAAGATCGCCTGGGTGTCTTTGAGCATTTTTTCCTGATCGACGAACAGGCCTTTGGTCGGGTAGCGCCCCAGCCACATGTTGTCCATCACGGTGCGCTGCAGCACCAGGTTCAGCTCCTGGTGCACCATGGAAACGCCGTGCTCCAGCGCTTCCTTCGAACTTTTGAAATCGATTTCCCGGCCCTGAAACACAATGCTGCCGCTGTCTTTTTTGTAAATGCCGAACAGGCATTTCAGCAACGTTGATTTCCCCGCGCCGTTCTCCCCCATCAGGGCGTGAATCGAGTGCGGGCGGACGCGTAAATTGACATTGTCCAAGGCTTTGACGCCGGGAAATGACTTACAGATATCCGTCATTTCCAGCAGAAATTCGCGTGAGCTATCGGCCATAAATACACCTGGCTTAACGATCTTGCAGTCGTAAACATCCCCGCCGGCGGTATTCCTGGTGTTGGCGCCGCCGGCGGGGTCTTAGCGGGATCTCAATTCTTATTTAACAAACTGAGACAGGTTGTCTTTATCTACGCCGACGTAAGGAATACGCACGACTTTATTTTCGACTTTATATTGGGTGCCTTCGGTGGCCGGTTTGCCCGCCGCCAGGTTTTTCGCCAGCTCGAAGGTGGCTTTCGCCTGGTTATCGGCGTCATTCAGCACCGTGCCCGCCATCGCGCCGGATTTCACCAGCGCCAGCGCTTCAGGCAACGCATCGACGCCAAACACCGGGATGCTGGTCTTGTTGTGCGCTTTCAGCGCTTCCACCGCGCCCATCGCCATGGCGTCGTTGTTGGCAATCACCACTTCAATCTTGTTGGCGTTCGGGCCGGAGAGCCAGGCGTCCATCTTGTCTTTCGCCTGCGCGGTATCCCACATCGCGGTATCCATCTGCAGTTGCTGGGTCTTGATGCCTTTTTCGTTCAGCGTTTTCACCACGTAGGTGGTGCGCGCTTCGGCATCCGGGTGGCCCGGCTCGCCTTTCAGCAGCACGAACTGGATCTGGCCGTCTTTGTTCAGATCCCAGGCCGGGTTGGCTTTCCAGTGTTTGGCGATCAGCTCGCCCTGGATCACGCCGGATTCTTTGGAGTCGGTGCCGACGTAATATGCCTTATCATAGCTGTCCAACGCTTTGCGGGAAGGCTCTTTGTTGTAGAACACTACCGGGATATCGTTTGCGCGCGCCTTATCGATAACCACCGGTGCCGCGGCCGGGTCGACCAGGTTAATCGCCAGCGCTTTCACGCCCTTGGCCAGCAGCACGTCGATCTGATCGTTCTGCTTGGACTGGTCGTTCTGCGAGTCATTCATCAGCAGGGTGACGTCCGGTGAAGCCTTGGCGTCTTTCTCAATAGCCTTGCGCACCACCGACATGAAGTTGTCGTCGTACTTGTAAATCGTGACGCCAATACGGGTGTCAGCATGGGCTGCGGCGCCAAACATCATGGCTGCGGCCAGGGCGGCCAGGGTGAAAACCTTCTTATTCATTGTCAGTCTCCGGTTCTGTGTAGGGTATTACTCGTCTTTAAGCCAATGGTCACCGGCAGTGCGCACACCCCAGGCCAGGCGATTTCCACTCAACACCTGTCGTCCGTGGATCTTGTTATTTCCGAGAAATGCTGTGTCAGCGCGAGATAAAGGTTGCAGCGGCAAGGGCCTTTGCGCCGGAAAACGCCTAGAGCATAGACGGCGTGATGTTAATATTCTGTGAATTTTCTCACAGATTGAAAACGGTTACACAAGATTAAATCGTCAGAGAGTGACCGTCGCCTCACTTTGCCAAGGGGCGACAGAATGGCGCCGCACCAGCGTCGGCATGAACAGATGAGCGGCCTGCGGCTCCACCAGGCCTGCTGCGCCCTGCAATGCCAGCTCGGTGGCCAGCGTGGCCATCGAGACGATCGGATAGCGCACCGTGGTGAGCTTGGGGCTGGTGTAACGCGCGATGGGGATGTCATCGAAGCCGATCAGCGAGAAATGCTGCGGCACTGTGATACCGTTTTCTTTCAGCACCGCCATGGCGCCGGCAGCCATGGCGTCGTTGTAGGCGAACACCGCACTCAGCTGTAGATTACGCCCCAGCAGCTCCACCATCGCCGCCTCGCCGCCCTGCAGATCCGGCGAACCGTAGGCGCGCCAGTTGTCGGGCGTGGCCAGCCCGGCGGCGGTCATCGCCTGCGCATAGCCCTGCTGGCGCAGCGGCCCGTCTTCGATCGGGTGATTGGAGCCCAGATAACCGATGCGCCGATGGCCCTGCGACAGCAAAAGACGCATCGCCATTTCCGCGCCGCAGACGTTATCCAGCCCGACGCAGCGCGGCTCATAACCGGGGATAATCCGGTTGATCAGCACCATGCCCGGCACCTGTTCCAGAAAACCGATCAGTTCGGCGTCGCTCAGGGCTTTGGCGTGAACAATCAGGGCGTTACAACGCTGTCGGATCAGCACTTCGATCGCGTGGCGCTCTTTGTCCGCCTGATGATAGCTGTTGCCGATCAGCAGGTATTTGTGGTGTTTCTGCGCCACCGTGTCTACCGCTTTCACCAGCGCGCCGAAGAACGGGTCGGAGACGTCCATCACCACCACGCCCAGGGTATCGCTGCTTTGGGTCGCCAGCGCCTGCGCATTGGCGTTGGGGCGATAGCCCAGATCCGCCACCGCCTGCAGCACCTGCTCGCGCGTCTCCTTGCTGGTCAGCGCGCTGTGGTTCAGCACGCGGGAGACGGTCGCCACGGAGACCCCGGCGCGTTTCGCCACGTCGCGAATGGTGATCGGATGAACTGGAGGCATGCGGGATCCTGAAATCGGGGTAGTGGCCGGTGGCGCTATCCTACCCCGATTGGCCCGCTGCTCGCGTGAATTACGTCACAGGAAAGAAAACGTTTACATACATTTTTTTAACCTGCCGGCAGGCGCTCACTTCAACGCCCTGGGTTCCGCTGCGCCGGCGGCCAACTGCGTCAACCGGCGCCACAGCCACTCCATCGGCCCCTGCTCGAAGTAACGCAGCCACAGTGCGGAAAACGCCAGGTTGGCCAGCCAGACCAGCGGCACGAATGCCAACAGCTGCAGCCGGTCGAACTGCTCATAGAGACCGAAGCGATAAAACAGCGTGGTGCAGATCAGCGTTTGCAGCAGGTAGTTGCTCAGCGCCATACGTCCCACCAGGGTCAGCCAGTGGGCGATGCGCATGCGCGACAGCGTGGGCCAGAAACCGTAACACAGCGCCAGATAGCCCATCGCCTGCAGCGGGGCGCCCAGCTCGCGCGGGACCTGCAGCAGGAAACCGCTCCAGCGATAGTCCCAGTGGACCTGCCATTGCAGCGCCACCGCCGGCAGCTGGATCAGCACCGAAAGCGGCAGTAGCCACGCCGCCTGCCGCAGGTAATAGCCGGAGGAATAACTGCCGCGCAGCCAGCCGCTGCGCATCAGCCCGGCGCCGAACAGCATCAGCCCCGCCAGCTCCCAGCCATACTGCGCGCCGATGGCCAGCAGGCTGGACGAGAGCAAATCGGTGCGGCTGCGCCAGGCTTCGAAACCGCCCTGCAGCTTCCAGAACTTCTCGTACTGCAGCTCCGCCACGCCCGGCTGCCAGAAGCTGCCCGGTTCACCGTGCGAGATAAAACCGAGCAGCAGCAGCACCGCCACACCGATCAGGTAGAGCACCACGCCGGTTTTCAGCAGCTGGAAGGTTTCCCTGGCTTCGCGGATCATGCGCCAGCACACCAGGCCGATCAGCCCGTAGGCCAGCAGAATATCGCCGTCCCACAGGAAGATGGCGTGCGCAAGGCCGAACAGCACCAGCCACGACAGCCGCGCGCGGATCCAGCTTTTGCCGCGCCGCAGCAGCATTTGCAGCCCGGCGCCGAACAGCAGCGCGAACATCGCCAGGAACTTGGCCTGGGCGAAGAGATCGAGCAGCGCCCAGGTCCAGGCATCGCGCGACGACGGCATACCCAAATAGGCCGGGTTGAGGTAGGCGGCCTTCGGCAAGCCGAAGGCGCTAATGTTCAGCAATAAAATGCCGAGGATGGCGATGCCGCGCACGCAGTCCAACGTGGCGATGCGCGGCAGAGGGTGACTGTTCATTTTTTATCGCTGTCTTCCGCTCATGAAAAAGGCGCCCGCAGGCGCCTGTTGTCGTCGTGCGGGTCGCCCCGCAACGCCATCAGCCCTGGTGATGGCGCACCGCGCGCAGGAACTCCTGACGGGTGTTCTGGCTGGACTTGAACAGCCCCCCCAGCGAGGTGGTAGTCGTGGCGCTGGTCGCGTCGCGAATGCCGCGTGCCTTGACACAATAATGGACCGCATCGATCGATACCGCCACGTTATTGGTGCCGAGCAGAGTCTGCAGCGCCACCAGGATCTGCTGGGTCAGGCGCTCTTGCACCTGCGGACGCTGGGAGAAAAACTGCACGATGCGGTTGATCTTCGACAGGCCGATCACCGAGTCTTTCGGGATATAGGCCACGGTGGCCTTGCCGTCGATGGTCACGAAGTGGTGCTCGCAGGTGCTGGTCAACGTGATATCACGCACCGTCACCATCTCATCCACCTTCATCTTGTTCTCGATGACGGTAATTTTCGGGAAGTTGGCGTAGTCCAGCCCGGAGAAGATCTCGTCGACATACATTTTGGCGATGCGATGCGGCGTCTCCGCCAGGCTGTCATCGGACAGATCGAGATTCAGCAGCTGCATGATTTCGGTCATGTGCTCTTTGATGCGGCGCTTGCGCGTTTCGCGATCCAGCACTTCCCCGCGCAGCGGCGTCTCCAGACCACGCTCTTCCAGTGCCGCATGCACCAGCGCGGCTTCTTTACTTAATGATGTCATGTCTTTGTTCTCCTGCGGACGGAACCCGCCGGCGGCCTGGTAGGGCGTGCGGCCGGCGAATTGCTTGCTCTCGTGACGGCAGAGTTTTCGTGGTGGATAACGTGAACCCGGTCAAGATTTTGCCCCACTGTAGATGAGAGCGCGGCGATTATCCAGTGATAGTGCTTCATCCGCAGGTGAAATATTCGCATTTAGCACAATCAGGCCGGCTGCAGGATTCCACGTTTTTTGTATGGATTTTAATCACCGCATCGCCGTTTTTTGCGCCAACCGCCGCGCCGGGGTATTCACCATCAGCGCACCGGCCACCAACAGTGCCGCCACCGCCACGTACAGCGCAGGTTCCAGTCGATGGGTCAAGGCGGTCGACAGCGCCGACAGCATCGGCCCGACCAGTTGGCCGATCGCATAACCGGTAGTCAGCAATCCGGCCATGTAACGCGCATGGCGCGGCGCCAGTTCACGGCCGTGCTGAAGGGCGAGCTGCACCACGCAGAGAAAACCGCCGCCGGTCAGCAACGCCCCCAACGCCAGGCCGGCCACGCCCGGCACCACTTCGGCGCTCAGCACGCCCAGCGCCTGTATCCACAGCGTGATCGCCAGCCGGGTCTGGGTGGTCAGCCGGTGGCGGGTCAAAATACCGATAACGATCCCCAGTACCGCCGCGCCGCCGAACACCGGCCAGACGAACTGCGCAAACAGGCTGTCGGGAAAGCGCGCGGCCGCCATCTGCGACAAGAACGTCGCCGGCAGGATGTAGCCGAAACCGGCCAGGCTGTAGCTCCACACCAGGCGTTTGAGCGCCGGCGTCAGCAGCAGCGGCTCCGGGGCCACGTCCGGGCGATGCAGCTCACCGCTGCGCGGCAGAAAGGCGCTAATCCCCCCGACCAACACCAGTGCCAGCCCGCCATATACCAGCCAAGCCTGCGCCGCCGTCAGCCCCAGCGTGTTGATGCCCACCGCCAGCATGCCGCTGAGGAAGATACCGGCACCCGGCCCGGCGAACACCGCCGCACTCAGCGCCGGCCGGCCGTAGTGCGCCAACCGCTCGTTTGTCCAGGCCGCCACCAGTACCATCGCCCAGCCGCTGGCCCAGCCGATGACGAAACGCAGCGCACCGTGCGTCCATTCATCCTGCGCCAGCGCCGACAGCAGCGTCAGCGCCACCGCGCCCCACACGCCAAGCCACAGGCGCCGCTCGACGTGGCGCGTGGCGCGCATCGCGTCGTAGGCGCCGCACAGGTAGCCCAGGTAGTTGATCGCCGCCACCAGCCCGGCGCCGGTGAGGCTGAACTGGTGTTCCGCGATCATCAGCGGCACCTGGGGAGTGAAAGCGAAGCGGCCGATACCCATCGCGACGATCAGCGCGGCAAAACCGCTCAAGGCAATACGTAAAGCCATACCGGTATCCAAAAGGTTAAAAGAAAGTTGCCAGTATCATGCCGCAGTATTAAACTCACAAAAACTGAATAATAGTTATCAAGTTCATCACGAAACGAGAACATTATGGATCTGACCCAGCTTCGCATGTTCTGCTGCGTGGCGGAAACCGGCTCGGTCGCCCGCGCCGCCGAGCAGCTGCACCGCGTGCCGTCGAATTTGACCACCCGGTTGCGCCAGCTCGAGCAGGAGCTGGGCGCCGATCTGTTTATCCGCGAAAAACAGCGCCTGCGCCTGTCGCCGATGGGCCATAACTTTCTGTGCTACGCCAACCGCATCCTGGCGCTGAGCGACGAGGCGATGAGCATCACCCACGCCGGCGAACCGGCGGGCAACTTCGCCCTCGGTTCGATGGAGAGCACCGCCGCCACCCGCCTGCCCTCGCTGCTGGCGGCTTACCACCAGCGCTTCTCGCAGGTTTCGCTGTCGCTGACCACCGGCACCTCCGGCGAAATCGCCGATCGAGTGCGCGCCGGCACGCTGGCCGCGGCGCTGGTCGACGGCCCGGTGTCTTATGACGAGCTGAACGGCTGCATCGCCTATCCTGAACATATGGTGGTGATCTCCTGTCTCGATCACGCGCCGATCCACAGCGCCAAAGACGCCAACGGCGAAACGCTGTTCGCCTTTCGCGCCAGCTGTTCCTACCGCCTGCGGCTTGAGGCCTGGTTCAAGCGCGAAGGCGCGCGGCCGGGGCAGATCATGGAGATTCAGTCCTATCACGCCATGCTGGCCTGCGTCGCCAGCGGCGCCGGGCTGGCGATGATCCCGCATTCGGTGCTCAGCCTGCTGCCGGGCCATGAGCGGGTCCGGGTTCACACCCTGCCGGCGGACGTGGCCGACACCGCCACCTGGCTGCTGTGGCGCCGCGATGCGTTCGGGCCGAACGTGCGCGCGCTGAAAGAATTGATTATTGAACAGACGGAAACCACCGCTGTTGATGAAAGCACCCCCAACGATTTATCAGACGTTGTCGATATCGCCTGATTTAAAAAGAAAACCACTGAGGAGACTATGATGGAGATGATCAAAACCCGCGCCGCCGTTGCCTGGGGCCCGAACCAGCCGCTGAAGATCGAAGAAGTCGAGCTGATGCCACCGCAAAAAGGCGAAGTGCTGGTGCGGATCGTCGCCACCGGCGTTTGTCACACCGACGCCTACACCCTGTCCGGCAAAGATCCGGAAGGCGTGTTCCCGGCAATCCTCGGCCACGAGGGCGGCGGCGTGGTGGAAGCGGTCGGTGAAGGCGTCACCAGCGTGGCGGTCGGCGATCACGTGATCCCGCTCTATACCCCGGAGTGCGGCGAGTGCAAATTCTGTAAATCCGGCAAGACCAACCTGTGCCAGGCGATCCGCGCCACCCAGGGCAAAGGGCTGATGCCGGACGGCACCACCCGCTTCTTCAAGGATGGCAAGCCGATCTTCCACTACATGGGCACGTCCACCTTCTCCGAGTACACCGTGGTGCCGGAAATCTCACTGGCGAAAATCAACAAGGAAGCGCCGCTGGAAGAAGTGTGCCTGCTGGGCTGTGGCGTGACCACCGGCATGGGCGCGGTGATGAACACCGCCAAAGTGCAGCCGGGCGACACCGTGGCGATCTTCGGTCTGGGCGGCATCGGCCTGTCGGCGATCATCGGCGCGCAGATGGCCGGCGCGGGCCGCATCATCGGCATCGACATCAACACCAGCAAGTTCGATCTGGCGCGCAAGCTGGGCGCTACCGATCTGATCAACCCGAAAGACTATGACAAGCCGATTCAGGACGTGATCGTCGAGCTGACCGACGGCGGCGTCGACTTCTCCTTCGAGTGCATTGGCAACGTTAACGTGATGCGTTCCGCGCTGGAATGCTGCCACAAAGGCTGGGGCGAATCGGTGATCATCGGCGTCGCAGGCGCGGGCGAAGAGATCTCGACTCGTCCGTTCCAACTGGTCACCGGCCGCGTCTGGCGTGGTTCGGCGTTCGGCGGCGTTAAGGGCCGTTCGCAGCTGCCGGGCATCGTCGAGCGCTATCTGGACGGCGAATTCGCACTGAACGACTTTATCACCCACACCATGGGGCTGGAGCAGATCAACGAAGCGTTCGATTTGATGCACGAAGGCAAATCGATCCGCACCGTCATCCACTTCGACCAATAAGCCAGGAGGCAGAGATGACGTTGTCATTGGAACTTCTCGAAGAGCACCGCATGTTCGGCGGCTGGCAGCAGCGCTATCGCCACGCGGCGCAGAGCCTGAATTGCAACATGACATTCAGCATCTACCTGCCGCCGCCGCGTGATGACAACCCGCCACCAGTGCTGTACTGGCTGTCGGGGCTGACCTGTAACGACGAGAACTTCACGTTGAAAGCCGGCGCGCAGCGCATCGCCGCCGAGCTGGGCCTGGTGCTGGTGATGCCGGACACCAGCCCGCGTGGCGACGAAGTGCCGAACGACGAAGGCTACGATCTGGGCCAGGGCGCCGGGTTCTACCTGAACGCCACCCAGGCGCCGTGGGATCGCCATTTCCGCATGTACGACTACATCAGCGCCGAACTGCCGGCGCTGATCGAACAGCACTTCAGCGTCAGCGATCGTCAGTCGATCTTCGGCCACTCGATGGGCGGCCACGGCGCGCTGATGATGGCGTTTCGCAACCCGCAGCGCTTCCGCTCGGTATCGGCGTTCGCGCCGATCGTCAACCCGTGCCAGGTGCCGTGGGGCCGCAAGGCGTTCACCGCCTATCTGGGCAGCGACGAAAACCAGTGGCTGCAGTACGACAGCTGCCATCTGCTGGCCAGCGGCGCGGAAAAAATGCCGGTCCTTATCGACCAGGGCGACGACGACCAGTTCCTGGCCGACCAGCTGCAGCCGGCGCGGTTGGCGGAGCTGGCGCGCCAGCGCGACTGGCCGCTGACGCTGCGCATCCAGCCGGGGTACGATCACAGCTACTTCACCATTGCCACCTTCGTGGAAGATCACCTGCGCTTCCACGCCGAGCACCTGTTCCGCTGATAAAAAATCCGGGCGGTTATTAACCCGTCCGGATTTCTTCAAATACCGTCAAAAAGAAAGTCGATGGCGGCTTTTATCCTGCTCCGATACTGGGAAACATCACAAAACTCGGCCCCCAAAGCCCGAACCGGGATGCTGGCCATTTCATATGTCATCACGGCATACTCGTTGTCATCAATCAATCTGATCAGCGGGATCAAGCGCTCCGGCCGCGTACTCCCCGGGTATTTTTCAACGGGCAACAAAGGGATCACAACTCGACGATTTAATTGCCCAATGATATCGCTCGTCACATCAAGCAACAGGGGATAAACCGCGCTGTTTCCCCTATTCGCATACACTGTAAATTGCATCGCTAAAACGTCCTGTATTCGTCGCTAAAGCAACCATGCTCATCATTAAATCGGTTAAGCGCTTCAAGCGCCTCTCGGTTTTCTTCCTGCCATTTTATCCTCTCATGCTGACGCAACTCAGCATCTAAAGCAGCCGTTAGCGTCGCGCTGAGATTAATCCCCGCCTCACGCGCACGGCTCAACAAACTGCGTTCCAGCGTCATGGTCACACTTTGCGTCGTTCGTTGTTTTACTGGCATCGGCACCTCTCTCACTCATCTTCGTGCAAACAACACGGTTTATTGAACGGATAATAGCACTGAGACGTCATTTTAACCCGTTCAAATATGCGCCATACGTTAAAGCATCACCCCTTCAGCTTCGGATCGAGCGCGTCGCGCAATCCGTCGCCCAACAGGTTGAAGGCCAGCACGGTGATGAATATCGCCAGGCTGGGGAAGATCGCCACGTGCGGCGCAATCACCATATCGGCGCGCGCCTCGTTGAGCATCGCTCCCCACTCCGGCGTTGGCGGCTGGGCGCCCAGGCCCAGAAACGACAGGCTGGCGGCGGTGATGATCGAGGTGCCTATGCGCAGGGTGAAATAGACCACGATCGAAGACAGGGTGCCCGGCAGAATGTGCCGCAGGATGATGGTCCAGTCCGAGGCGCCGATGCTGCGCGCCGATTCGATATAGGTCAGGTGCTTCAGCACCAGCGTATTGCCGCGCACCAGGCGGGCGAAAGCCGGAATGCTGAAGATCGCCACCGCGACGATCACGTTGGCCATGCCGCTGCCCATGATCGCCACCACGCCGATCGCCAGCAGAATGCCGGGAAACGCGAACAGCACGTCGCAGACGCGCATCGTGAGGCGATCCCACCAGCCCTCATAGTAGCCGGCCAGCAGCCCCAGCAGGGTGCCGATCGCCCCGCCTGCCAGCACCGAGAACACCCCGGCCGCCAGCGAAATGCGCGTGCCCATCAGGATGCGGCTGAAGATATCGCGCCCTAGGGAATCCACGCCCAGCCAGTGCATCAGCGAAGGCCCCTCGTTCAGCCGGTCATAGTCGAAGTAGTTTTCCGCATCGAACGGTGCCAGATAAGGCGCCAGCAGCGCCGCCGCAATCAGCAGCAGCACGAACAGGCCGGCGACCAGCGCCGCCCGCTGGCGGCGAAAACGCCGCCAAAACTCGCCCCACGGCGTGCGTACCGCGTTAGGGTCGATAAGCGGCATCGCCTTCAGTGCGGCGTTGCGCCGCCAATGCTTAATCATGCCGCGTCCTCATTGATAACGAATCGCCGGGTTGATCGCCGCGTACAGCATATCCACCAGCAGGTTGATCAGGATGAACTCCAGCGAGAACAGCAGCACCTCGGCCTGGATCACCGGGTAATCGCGCATCTCCACCGAGTCTACCAGCAACCGCCCCAGCCCCGGCCAGTTGAACACCTTTTCCACCACGATCGAACCGCCGAGCAGGAAGCCGAACTGCAGCCCCATCATGGTCACCACCGGGATCATCGCGTTGCGCAGGCCGTGTTTCATCACCACCACGCTTTCCCGCACGCCCTTGGCGCGCGCGGTGCGCATGTAGTCCTCCTGCAGCACCTCGACGAACGAAGCGCGGGTGAAGCGCGCCATCACCGCTGCCACCGCCGCCCCCAGGGTGATCGAAGGCAGAATGTAGTGTCGCCAGCTGTCGGCGCCCACCGTCGGCAGCCACCCCAGTTCGACCGAGAACACCTGCATCAGCAGCATGCCGAGCGCAAAGGCCGGGAACGAGATCCCCGACACCGCCAGCGTCATGCCGAGGCGATCCGGCCAGCGGTTGCGCCACACCGCTGACACCACGCCGATCGCCAGGCCGAACGCCACCGCCCACAGCATGCTGGTGACGGTCAGCCAGAAGGTCGGCATAAAGCGCGAGGCGATCTCTTCGCTCACCGGGCGTTTGGACACCATCGAGATGCCAAAGTCGCCCCGCAGCGCGTTGACGAAGAAGTGCGCGAACTGCTGCGGCAGCGGCTTATCCAGCCCCAAACCCTTGCGCACCAGCTGCACCACCGCCTCGTCGGCCTCCGGCCCCGCCGCCAGACGCGCCGGATCGCCCGGCAGCAGATGGACGAACAGGAACACCAGCACCGCCACGATCAGCAGCGTCGGGATCAGGCCCAGCAGTCGTTTCAGAAAATAATTGAGCATCTCATTCCTTCCCCCGCCCGCCGCCGTCTGGCCGCAGGCGGGGATGGGCGCCTTATTTCAGATCGGCGTTATCAAAGTTGAACGAGGTATCCGGCATCACGTAGAACCCGCTCAGCTGTTTGCTGTTGGCCGACAGCAAACGTTCGGTCGCCAGGAAGATCCAGGGCGCGTCGGCCCAAATGCGATCCTGCGCGTCCTGATACAGTTTCTGCTTCTCGGCGCGATCGGTAGTCGCCAGCGCGTCGGTCAGATCCTTGTCCACCTGCGGGTTGCTGTAGAACGCGGTGTTGAACTGCTTCGGCGGCGCCGCCTGGGTAGAGAACAGCGGCGACAGCGCCCAGTCCGCTTCCCCGGTCGAGGCCGACCAGCCGGTGTAGAACATCCGCACGCCGGTGTCTTTCACCCCGACGCTCTCCACCTGCGCCGCACGCTGCCCGGCATCCATCGCCGTCACCGTCACTTTCACCCCCACCTGCGCCAGCTGCTGCTGGGTGAACTGCAGCACCTTCTGCGCGGTGCTGTGGTTGTGGGAAGACCACAGCGTGGTGGTGAAGCCGTTCGGGTAACCGGCCTCTTTCAGCAGCTCGCGCGCCTTGGCCGGATCGTACGGCCACGGCTTATAGCGGGCGGCGAAGTCAATGGCCGGCGGCACCGGGCCTTCCGCCGGCACCGCGTAGCCGGCGAACGCCACCTTGATCAGCGCGTCCTTGTTGATGGCGTAGTTCAGCGCCTGGCGCACCTTCGGGTTGTCGAACGGCTTTTGGGTGACGTTCATGCTGATGTAACGCTGCAGGATCGACGGCGCGGCCACCACGTCCAGCTTGGCATTGCCCTCCAGCACCTTGGCCTGCTCGTAGGGGATCGGGAAGGCGAAGGTCGCCTCGCCGGTCTGCAGCATCGCCGCGCGGGTGTTGTTATCCACCACCGGGCGCCAGGTGATGCTGTCGAGCTTCGGCAGCCCCGGCTGCCAGTAGCCGTCGAACTTCTTCACCTTGACGAAATCGGTCTGATTCCAGGTCACGAATTGATACGGCCCGGTGCCGACCGGATGGAAACCGATCTCCTTGCCGTATTGCTTCAGCGCCGCCGGCGAGATGATCGCCGCCGCCGGGTGCGCCAGGTTGTTGACGAACGCCGAGAACGGCGCCTTCAGCACGATCTTCACCGTATTGGCGTCCACCGCCTCGGTTTTGTCGATCATCTTGAACAGGTTGTAGCGCTTGAGGTGACTGTCCGGATTGCTGGCACGATCGAGGTTGATCTTCACCGCCTCGGCGTTGAACGCGGTGCCGTCGTGGAATTTAATCCCCTGGCGCAGTTTGACGGTATAGGTCAGGCCGTCTTTGCTGACCTCATAGCTGTCCGCCAGCACGTTCACCAGCTTCATGTCCTTATCGAAGCCGAACAGCCCCTGATAGAAAGACTTGGCCACCGCCTGCGACAGCGTATCGTTGGCGTCGTAAGGATCGAGGGTGGTGAAGTTGGAGGCCACGGCGATCACCGCGTCCTTCGCCGCCCAGACCGGGCCAGTTCCCGCCGCCAGCAGTACGGCGGCCAACAGCGCATTGCGTTTGAATGTGTGCTTCATGTCGCTTGTCTCTCCTGAGGTCTTTAAAAAGCACCGGCGATCGGGTGGCGGGCGACAAAGTGCCCGGCGCCAACCTGCACCAGCGGTGCGGTAACGGGTTCATCGCCCAGCGCGCGCACCGGGCTCGGGATCTCATCGGCCGGCAGCGGCTGCCGTTTGTGGGCATGCGCGGGATCGGCCACCGGCACCGCCGCCATCAGCTTGCGGGTGTAGGGGTGCTGCGGATTGTCGAACACCGCCTGCCGTGGGCCGATCTCGACGATCTGCCCGAGGTACATCACCGCCACCCGGTGGCTGATGCGCTCCACCACCGCCATGTCGTGTGAAATAAACAGAAAAGCGATGCCGAACTCGCGCTGCAGATCGAGCAACAGATTGACGATCTGCGCCTGAATCGACACGTCCAGCGCCGAGACCGCCTCGTCGGCGATCACCACTTTCGGGTTCAGCGCCAGCGCGCGCGCGATGCAGATGCGCTGGCGCTGGCCGCCGGAAAATTCGTGCGGGTAGCGGCGCGCATGCTCCGGCAGCAGGCCGACGCGTTCCAGCAGCCAGGCCACCCGTTGCTCCGCCTCCCGGCCGCGCATCACGTTGTGCACCAGCAGCGGCTCCATGATGGAAAAACCGACCGTCAGGCGCGGATCGAGCGAGGCGTAGGGATCTTGAAAGATGAACTGAATATCGCGCCGCAGGTGCTGCAGCGCCGGCCCCTTCAACTGATCGATTCGCCGCCCGGCGAAGGTGATGGTGCCGCTTTGGCTGTCCACCAGCTTCAGCAGAGAGCGCCCGGTGGTGGACTTGCCGCAGCCGGACTCGCCCACCAGCCCCAGCGTCTCGCCGGGGTAAAGATCGAAACTGACGTTTTCTACCGCGTGCACCCGGCGAGTGACCCGATTGAACAACCCGCCGCGCAGATCAAAGCGCGTAACCAGATGCTCCACCCGCAGGATCGGCGCAGCGCCTGGCGGCACGGTATCCTGCGGTGCCGTATCCCCCTCGCCGTCCGGCAGCGGAAACTTCGCCGGCAGCGGCCGATCGGCCATCGCCCCCAGCTTCGGCACCGCCGCCAACAGCGCTCGGGTATAGGCCTGCTGCGGCGCGGCAAACAGCTCGCGCACCCGATTCTGTTCCACCTGCTCGCCGCGGCGCATCACCAGCACCCGATCGGCGATCTCTGCCACCACGCCCATGTCGTGAGTAATGAAGATCACCCCCATCTGCATCTCCCGTTGCAGCACACGGATCAGCTGCAGGATCTGCGCCTGAATGGTGACGTCGAGGGCGGTGGTGGGCTCATCGGCGATCAGCAACGCGGGTTTACAGGAGAGCGCCATGGCGATCATCACCCGCTGGCGCATGCCGCCGGAAAGCTGGTGCGGGTAGCGCCCCAGCACCTCTTTGGCCTCCGGAATACGCACCAGATCGAGCATGCGTAGCGCCTCTTGGCGCGCGCTGCGGCGATCCATGCCCTGATGCAGGCGCAGCGATTCGGCGATCTGCTCGCCGACCGGAAACACCGGGTTGAGCGAGGTCATCGGCTCCTGGAAGATCATCGCCATGTCGGCACCGCGCACCGTGCGCAGCGTGCTCTGCGAGGCGTTCGCCAGATCGAGCAGCGCGCCGTCGCGCCGGCGCAGCGTCATGGCACCGCTGACGATGCGCCCGCCGCCCTGCTCCACCAACCGCATCAGCCCCAGCGAAGTCACCGATTTACCGGAGCCGGACTCACCGACGATCGCCAGCGTCTCGCCGCGATCGAGATCGAACGACAGGTTGCGCACCGCTGCCACGGCGCCGTCCGCTTGAGGAAAGCTGATGCTCAGATCGCGCACCGTCAGCACCCGCTGCGGCGGCAATGACAACCCATCGCCGGCGGGCCGGAATGAAACGTCGGTCATACACCCTCCCGGTGAACGCTTAGCGATAAATCCCGACGGACGGCGCATCGCCGACATAACCAAAACCGCGATACATCCCCTCGCAGTTGAACGGCAGCGCGAGATTGCCGTGGCGATCGACGGCGATCATGCCGCCGCTGCCGCCCAGTGCAGGCAACTTTTCCATCACCACCCGATCGCTGGCCGCCTGCAGGCTGAGGCCACCGTATTCGATCAGGGCGGAGACGTCATAGGCCGCCACACCGCGCATGAAGATTTCGCCGGTGCCGGTGCTGGAGACCGCTACCGTCGCGTTGTTGGCATAGCAGCCGGCGCCGATGATCGGCGTGTCGCCCACCCGCCCGGCCTGCTTGTTGGTCATGCCGCCGGTGGAGGTGGCGGCGGCGAGGTTGCCCAGCGCATCCAGCGCCACCGCGCCGACGGTGCCGAATTTGCGATCGGGATCGAGCGGATCGCCGGCCTGCGCCGCGCCGTCGTGATCGAGCAATACCCGGCCCTGCTCCGCCTGGGCGCGGTGCAGCTGATCAAAGCGTTCCTGGGTAAAGAAGAAGTCAGGGGCGACCATTTCCAGGCCGTGGGCGGCGGCAAACTTCTCGGCGCCTTCGGCGGCAAACAGCACGTGTTCGCTGTTTTCCAGCACCGCGCGCGCCGCCAGCACCGGGTTGCGGATATGGCTGACGCCGGCGACGGCGCCGGCATCGCAGGTGCGGCCGTCCATCACGCAGGCGTCCAGTTCGTGAGTGCCCTGATGGGTAAACACCGAGCCTTTGCCGGCGTTGAACAGCGGGCACTCTTCGAGCAGTCGCACCGCTTCGGTCACCGCGTCCAGCGCGCTGCCGCCCTGTGCCAATATCGCCTGCCCAGCGGCCACGATCTCGGACAGCGCCTGGATATACAGCCGTTCTTTTTCCTCACTTAGCGCCGCCCGGGTAATTGCGCCCGCGCCGCCATGAATGGCAATCACTGGTTTGCTCATTTGCCTGACACCCTGTGTTAATCCCGCCGTTGCACAGCGAATAAGCTGAGCGCGGTATCATTATTATTTAGTCTTTTTCGACTCTATTTAGTCCTACAGTGGAAGTACAGCATAACGTCCACGTCCCGCTTTTAGCGTAGTCCGCTTAGACCATTTCGCACCTTGAAATAGCTTATTGGAATAAAAACAGCAGGTTATAAAAAGCAGCGAACCGCCGATCGTGCGGCTGAGATTATTGGTAATTTCGCGTGCGGAAATAGCGGCATGGCGTGAGGAAATAAACGTTCGCGCTGAATAACGCTTATTGTGGCACCCGACCTGCTGTTTTTTCCCCGGTCGGGCGCAGATGATCCGATGATTAAAAACCCGATCCAGGCTGCTGTAAAAAGGCCTCTTCTTCCGGCGTGCTGGTGCGCCCCAATATCGCATTGCGATGCGGGTAGCGGCCGAAACGATCGATGATCGCCTTATGGCGCAGCTCGAACTCCAACTGGTCGCCGTTGTTGAGCTCGGTGTACAGCACCAGCGCCTGCTGGTGGATCAGCGGCGATTCCGAATGCATGAATGGCAGATAAAGGAAGCCGCGCTGCTCGCGGCTCAGCCGTTCGCACTCGCCGCTGCGGATCGCCTCCTGCGCCAGGATCAGCGCCATGCCGTCGCAGGCGAACGACTGCGGCGTACCGCGGAACAGGTTGCGGCTGAACTGATCGAGCACGATCACCTCCGCCAGGCGCCCTTCGATGGTGTCGCGCCAGTGCGCCAGCTCCCCCGCCGCCGCCGCCCGCCAGATTTCGCCGAAACGGCTGTGCAGCAGACGATCGAAATCGTCGTCCTTTTTGAACCACATGATCGGTTCGATCTCGTCGAACCAGAACTCGATAACCTGTTTATGCATCATGATTCTCCTCTGTTTTACGCAGTTTATACCCGATCGCCCCGGCGCCGCAGTGCGAAAGATGGCGGGCATAACCCGTTCTCCCCCCCGGCGTTCTCTGCCATAATACCCGCACTTTGTCGCTATTTTAGCGCACCCTGATTACGGAGTTCCCTTTATGGATCATTGCCATACTTCCGATCTCATCTCCCTGGAGCAAGCGCTGGAAAAAATGCTCGGGCAGATCGCCCCACTACAGCAAACCGAATCCGTTGCCCTGACCGCCGCCGCCGGCCGCATCACCGCCGCGCCGGTGGTCTCGCCGCTCGACGTGCCGCCGTTCGCCAACTCGGCGATGGACGGTTATGCGCTGCGCCTCGCCGATCTGGCGGCCAATGCGCCGCTGCCGGTCGCCGGGAAAGCCTTCGCCGGTGCGCCGTTCGACGGCCAATGGCCGGCCAACAGCTGCGTGCGCATCATGACCGGCGCGCCGATCCCCGCCGGGGCGAACGCGGTTGTCATGCAGGAGCAGGCAGAAGTGAGCGACCAGGGCGTGCGTTTTAACGCGCCGGTTGAAGCCGGCCAGAATATCCGTCTGGCGGGTGAAGACATTCTCCGAGGCGCGAGCGTGTTGCCGGCCGGCGTGAAGCTGGGCGCCGCGCAGCTGCCGCTGCTGGCTTCACTCGGCGTCGCCGAAGTGCAGGTAATGCGTAAGCTGAAGGTGGCGGTGTTCTCCACCGGCGACGAATTGCAGCCGGTCGGCCAGCCGCTGCAGGCGGGCCAAATCTACGACACCAACCGTTTCGCGGTGCGCCTGATGCTGGAACAGCTGGGCTGCGAGGTGCTCGATCTCGGCATTATCCGCGACGATCGCGATGCGCTGCGCGCCGCTTTCGAACGGGCGGACAGCCAGGCCGACGTGGTCATCAGCAGCGGCGGCGTCTCGGTCGGCGAGGCCGACTACACCAAACAGATGCTCGACGAGCTGGGCCAGGTCAGCTTTTGGAAGCTGGCGATCAAACCCGGCAAACCCTTCGCCTTCGGCAAGCTCGGCCACGCCTGGTTCTGCGGCCTGCCGGGCAACCCGGTTTCCGCCGCCCTGACCTTCTACCAGCTGGTGCAGCCGCTGCTGGCGAAGCTGGCCGGCCACAGCGACTGGCGCCTGCCGCCGCGCCTGCGCGCGCGCGCGCTGACCCCACTGAAGAAATCGCCGGGCCGCCTCGATTTCCAGCGCGGCGTGTTCAGCAGCAACGCCGCGGGCGAACTGGAGGTCAGCACCACCGGCCACCAGGGCTCGCACGTCTTCAGCTCCTACAGTCAGGGCAACTGTTTCATCGTGCTGGAGCGCGAACGCGGTTCGGTGGCGGTGGGTGAAACGGTGGAGATCGAGCCGTTCAACGCCCTGCTGAGGAGCTGAGCATGCTGCCGGAATTGACCGACGCCGAAGCGCTGCGCTACAACCGCCAGATCGTGCTGCGCGGCTTTGACTTCGACGGCCAGGAGAAGCTGAAGGCCGCCCGCGTGCTGATCGCCGGGCTGGGCGGGCTGGGCTGCGCCGCCGCGCCTTACCTGGCGGCGGCCGGCGTCGGCCATCTGGTGCTGGTGGATTTCGACACCGTCTCGCTCTCCAACCTGCAGCGCCAGATCCTGCACCGCGACGATCGCATCGGCCAGAGCAAAGTCGCCTCCGCCAAGCGCGAACTGAGCGCCATCAACCCGCATATCCGCATCGACGCGATCGACGGCCGACTGGAAGATGAGGCAGTTGCGGCAGAGATCGCCGCCTGCGATCTGGTGCTGGACTGCACCGACAACGTGGCGGCGCGCGACGCCCTGAATCGCCGGTGCCACGCGCAGCGCAAGCCGCTGGTTTCCGGCGCGGCGATCCGCATGGAAGGCCAGCTCAGCGTGTTCACCTATCAGCCGGGCGAGCCCTGCTACCGCTGCCTGAGCCGGCTGTTCGGCGACAGCGCCCTCACCTGCGTAGAAGCGGGCGTGATGGCGCCGCTGGTCGGCACCATCGGCACCCTACAGGCGATGGAAGCCATCAAGCTGCTGGCCGACTATGGTCAACCGCTGCGCGGCAAGCTGTTGATGTTCGATGCGATGAGCATGCAGTTCCGGGAGATGAAACTGCCAAAGGATCCGCACTGCGAAGTGTGCGGCGGGGAATGACGGATAAAAAAAGGGCGGGATAATTCCCGCCCTGATGCGTTGCCACGAGGGTTACACGATGCCCTGGCTGCGCAGATAGTCTTCGTAGTTGCCGGTAAAGTCGATCACCTTGTTCGGGGTGATTTCCAGAATCCGGGTTGCCAGCGAGCTGACGAACTCACGGTCGTGAGAGACGAAGATCAGCGTGCCTTCGTACATCTCCAGCGCCATGTTCAGCGATTCGATGGATTCCATATCCAGGTGGTTGGTCGGTTCGTCCATCACCAGAATATTCGGGCGCTGCATCATCAGCTTGCCGAACAGCATGCGGCCCTTCTCACCACCGGACAGCACCTTCACGCGCTTCTTGATGTCGTCCTGGCTGAACAGCAAACGGCCCAGCACGCTGCGCACCGCCTGCTCGTCGTCTTTTTCCTGCTTCCACTGGCTCATCCAATCGAATACGCTCAGGGTGTCGTCGAACTCGTATTCGTGATCCTGCGCGTAATAACCGATACGGGCATTTTCCGACCACTTCACGGTGCCGCTGTCCGGCTGCGCATCGCCCACCAGCGTTTTCAGCAGGGTAGTTTTACCGATGCCGTTGGCGCCCAGCACTGCAACCTTCTCGCCCACTTCCACCATCAGGTTCAGCTTGTTGAACAGCGGGCCTTCGTCGAAGCCCTTGGTGAGCGCTTCCACTTCCAACGCGTTACGGAACAGCTTCTTGTCCTGCTCGAAACGGATGAACGGGTTCTGGCGGCTGGAGGCTTTCACCTCTTCCAACTGGATCTTGTCGATCTGGCGAGCGCGCGAGGTGGCCTGCTTGGACTTGGAGGCGTTGGCGCTGAAGCGGCTGACGAACGATTGCAGCTCACTGATCTGCGCTTTTTTCTTGGCGTTGTCCGCCATCAAACGCTCACGCGCCTGGGTGGCGGCGGTCATGTATTCGTCGTAATTGCCCGGATACACGCGCAGCTCGCCGTAGTCCAGATCCGCCATGTGGGTGCAGACCATGTTCAGGAAGTGACGGTCGTGCGAAATGATGATCATGGTGCTGTTGCGCTCGTTCAGCACCTGCTCCAGCCAACGAATGGTGTCGATGTCCAGGTTGTTGGTCGGTTCGTCGAGCAGCAGGATTTCCGGATCGGAGAACAGCGCCTGCGCCAGCAACACCCGCAGCTTGAAGCCCGGCGCGATTTCGCTCATCGGGCCGTAGTGCTGTTCCACCGGAATGCCGACGCCAAGCAGCAGTTCGCCGGCGCGCGCTTCGGCGGTGTAACCGTCCATCTCGCCGTAGGCGACTTCCAGATCGGCCACTTTATAGCCGTCTTCTTCGCTCATCTCCGCCATGGCGTAGATGCGGTCGCGCTCTTCCTTCACCGCCCACAGCTCGGTGTGGCCCATGATCACGGTGTCCAGCACGCTGTATTGTTCGAAGGCGAACTGATCCTGACGCAGTTTACCCAGGCGCTCGTTCGGATCAAGGAACACGTTGCCGCCGGTCGGTGCCAAATCGCCGCCGAGGATTTTCATAAAGGTGGATTTGCCGCAGCCGTTGGCGCCGATCAGGCCGTAACGGTTGCCGCCGCCAAATTTAACAGAGATGTTTTCAAACAACGGCTTGCTGCCGAACTGCATGGTGATGTTGTTGGTGCTTAACACAGCGCTCGCTCTTTATACATAGGGAATGTGATTTGGCGCGCATTATGCCACAACGAGGTTCAGAGATCGCGGGAAGTTTTGGTGACATTTTGAGCGGTGGGTTCACACCGTTTGCCGGTGGACATTGGCTTGCGTACAAAAAGTCTGCTAGATTCGGCGTTTCATATTGAAAAGGATTTCTATGAAAAGCGTAAAGTACAGAATGGACCTATCTAATGTTACAGGGTTCGTTGCAATGGAGAAGATATGGATTATCACGAAATAGCCAACCGAATAGCGCAAGTTATCTTATCCCCTAACGCTGTTATTGGCTTCACACATGGAGTCATTAGCGTACCTGTTGATTTTGGATATCTCGCTTATAGCTATCTCGATACTGGAAATCGATATAGCAATCAAACAGAAAGCATCAGATTAACTAAAGCTATTCGATATGGCATATTAGAGAACCACAATCTAACCAAGAGCATTAAGATCATTATTGATTTATTCAATGGATATATACCGAACAATACACAAAACATAATGTATAGCAAAAGTGTATCTTCTTTAGCTGGGCGAATGATTACCAGTGCAACAATCAGTAGTAAAATTACGACAGCCATTCTACAAACCACCCAATATAGCCGGCTGATCAAACTTAGAAGCGGGGTTATCAGTAGTATTTTATTGATGGGTGGAATGGCAACTCGAAGTATTTACAAATCTAAAGAGCTAAGCAATAAGGATAATATTGTATACAGCAAGCTAAGATATGCCGGTGATTTAGACTTCATCTACTTCTTGATACAGCCCTTTGCCGATCCATTTATTGAAGCAATAGCAGTAAGGCAAAAGCAAGGGCAGGAAGCGTTTGATAAAATCATTTCACTTGTTGAGGATACGTTAAATGGGCATTAAAAAAACATTAGAGAAGGTATTCTTCTCGATCTCTGACATACTGATTCATTTGCTCGGTTCTATTGGCTTTTTATTGTGTATTTACTTCTTTTTCCACTTCGACTCAGTGACTGACAGACTCCTCTATATTGGAGGAACGGTGGCTCTCGCCTGCATCCTTGCCTACTTAATACCCACAAAGAAGCAATAGCTTGCTTAAAACAGAGCAAGCTAACAACTCTCATGGAGCACATATACTAATCTACTACCCCCCATACATTTACAATATGAATAATTGAATGCTAAATGTATATAAAAATTCATCATCTACCTTAATAATCACTGTACTCAGATTGGCTTATGAACAAACCAGTACTAATCATTCTATCCAGAATTATTCAGGGCATTGGGTGCGGCGTTGTGGCCCTCTCGCTATTGGCCATTGCCTGGTTCGTATTTTACTCCGACGACCATTTGCAATCTCTGTGGGTTGCGACCTCCATAGCGGGAGTTTTCTTAGGGTATGTCATTTTCAGGTTTGCGGTTAAAAAGGTATACGATGAAAGTCCTGAGTGAAAGGTGTAGTTAAAATTTAAAAAAATATCATATTGTTCTTAATGCTAATTACTGACTCTCTAGCCGATGATTTGTAATTAACTCAACTATATGCCACACGCAGATTACTATTTTTTCCGACGTATTTACCCCAGATAATCAGATGAGCCAAAGCGACGAAAGTCGCGAAAAACCATTGAAACCTATCTGTGTAGCAAAACCCTTCTCTTTTTATATTAGTTATATTTTTATGTGTTTTTTATTAGTTAAACGACGCTCCTTACCCACACCAATTTTTTCATAAAAACCACCATTAATATCATTAAAAGTTAGTTTCTTACTGCACTGCTGTGGCAAAGCACAAGAATTCTTTTTTATTTTACTAGGTGAGTAACGATCGTTATCACACCTGATTTCCCTGCCCAGTAGGTAAACTCAGCAAGCAAGCCTTTGAAGTTTCTTCCTAATACCTTTAGCTGTTTTTTCATATATATCAAGGTATTTCAATACTATACCTACACTTGAAATTTGACAACCCTTCAACTTTCCTTAAATAAATATTATAGACATTCTTAATACCATCTATTCCAGAGGAATCCAACATGTACATAACCACCTTTCATTGAATAATGGGTGGGACAATTAAAATATAAATAACAATATTTTCATTTAATTTTAAATATGAAACAACACTGTGATGTTATTAACGCTTAACACAGCGCTCGCTCTTTATACATAGGGAATGTGATTTGGCGCGCATTATGCCACAACGAGGTTCAGAGATCGCGGGAAGTTTTGGTGACATTTTGAGCGTTTCCGACGGATGAGCCATACCTGCATTTAATAACGCCAATGAAAGTCACAGGAAGGCTTCACGCAGCAAGCCGTACAATAACTGGAACAAATTCACCAAAAATATTAATTAGCGGTATTAATTAAAATAAAAAATGAATTTCATTCTCGCCAGATACCGCACCAGGTAAGAATAAATCGCACCTGAATACCTCTTGAAAATCATTGATACAGTCAACGCACCTCTATTTAATTCTATTTCTTGCCGACTATCGCCACATATTCTGCTATACGCGACATTTTGTGACCCTCCTCTTAAATGCCAGGATTTTTTCAATGATTAATGCGCTACAGCTCACTAAATCGGCACTAAATCACCTCACTGCCACACATCATAAATCCAAAAAAAACATATAAATACAAAATCTTAAAAAAATCAAACCACCGTTATCCCGTTAATTGATCTCGCATTGCATATGATTGTACATACAAGTATATGTAAAGGAGACGTTGCCATTCTGTTGCCGCTTCGGGCGGCGATTATCGCCGTCCCGGATAATGCCACCACGGCCAGAAAATAATAACAACACACCGTCCACCTATCGCGAGAGATAACGATGAACACTGCTGAAAAAACCTTGCCCAAAAGCCAAACGGCGGAGAAAGGCGCGGTAAATTACAAAGTCATTGTCGGCGCCAGCCTGGGCAACGGCCTGGAGATTTTCGACTTCACCGTGTACAGCTTCTTTGCCGCCATCATCGGCAAACTCTATTTCCCCAGCGACAGCGCCTACGGTTCATTGTTGATGTCGGTGGCGGTGTTCGGCGTCGGCTTTATCATGCGCCCGCTGGGTAGCATGGTGCTGGGCGCCTATGCCGACCGGGTCGGCCGCAAGGCCGCCATGCTGATGACCATCGTGCTGATGGGCGTCGGCACTGCCCTGATCGCCTTCGCGCCGACCCATGCGCAAATCGGCGTTCTGGCGCCGGTGTTGATCGTAGTCGGCCGCCTGATTCAGGGCTTCGCTGCCGGCGGTGAAGTGGGCTCAGCGACTACGCTGCTGCTGGAGTCGGCCGGCGCCAATCAGCGCGGCTTTTTCGTCAGCTGGCAGGCGATCAGCCAGGGCGTCAGCGCCCTGCTCGGCGCCTCTTGTGGGCTGGCGCTCACCTATTTTCTGCCGGAAGAGGCGCTTTATGCCTGGGGCTGGCGCGTGCCGTTCATCATCGGCCTGCTGATCATTCCGGTCGGCGTCTATATCCGTAAGCACCTTGAAGAGACCTACAGCGGCGAACAGCCGGATCGTGCGCGGATACCGCTGAATCCGGTATGGGATCTGGTGAGCAACCATGCTAAAGACCTGTTGCTGGGTGTGCTGGTCATCATGTCCGGCACCGTGATGGTTTATGTTGTGCTGCTTTACATGCCGACCTACATGATGCAGACCTACCACATCGCCGGCCCGACCGCCTATCTGTTCAGCTGCATCGCCTCCGTGGTGCAAATTGTGGCAGTCTATTACGCCGGGCGCTATGTCGATCGGATCCAGAATTACAAAAGGCCGCTGCTGTTCTCGATCTTTGCGGCACTGATCCTGATTTACCCGACCTTCTGGTTCCTCAGCGCCACGCAAACCCTGTGGCTGGCGATTGTTTTCCGCATCCTGCTGATCGGCGCTCTAGGCATCAACATGCTGGCGAGCACCATGCTGATCGTCTCGGCGCTGCCGCGCCACGTGCGCGCCACCGGCACCTCGATGATTTACGCTTTCGGCGTAACGCTGTTTGGCGGATCGGCGCAGCTGATCGTCACCTGGCTGCTGGAGACCAGCGGCAACCCGCTGGCGCCGGCGTGGTACGTGACCGGCATGCTGACCGTCAGCCTGATAGCCACTCTGCTGTTCCGAGAGCGTCATAAAGAATAGCGCATGCTGCCGGGCCACGTGGCTATTGGCTGCCCGGCGTTGGCGTAACGCCCTGTTCCTGCAAGACGGCGATAAACGCCTGCGCGGCGGCGCTGCGGTAAGCGCCTTTGCGCTGCAGCCATACCGCCTGCCGCACCGGCATAGCGTTGGCCAATGCCACTTTTTTCAACTGCCGGTTCTCGCGCGCAATGGCGGCCGGCAGCAGCGTGGCGAGCTGCCCACGCCGCACGATCTCGACGATGGCGCCCAGCGCGTTGGCCTCCACCGCCACCTGCGGCCGAAATCCCAGCTGCGTGCAGTAGCGATCGATAAACTGGCGCGTGGCGAAGTCGCCGCTCAGCAAGGCCAGCGGCAGATGTTGCCACTCCGCCAGCGTCAGCGGCCGGCGATGCGCCGCCAGGGGATGGTCGGCGCCGACCATCAGCTCCAGCGTCTCGCTGAATAACGCCGCCGCTTCCACCTCCGCCGACTGCGCCATCTCGAAGGCAATGCCCAGATCCAGCCGATCCTGCGACAGCAGCGCCTCGATTCGCTCTTGCGCCATCTCCTCAATGCTCAGGGTAATCCCCGGATAGCGGCGGTAGAACGCATCGATCGCCGGCCCCACCAGATAGGCGGTGAAGGTCGGCGTCATCGCCAGCCGCAAATGGCCGCGCGCCAGCGTCGCCACGTCATGGATCGCCCGCGCGCCGGCGTCCAGATCCTGCAGCGCCAGCCGCGCATAGCGCATCCACGCCTCACCGGCGTCGGTCAGGCGCACGGCTCTGCCGCTGCGATCGAACAGCGGCGCCCCCAGTGTGTCTTCCAGCTGCTTGATCTGTTGAGACAGCGTCGGTTGCGAGACGTGCAGCACTTCGGCGGCGCGGGTGAAGTTGCCCTGTTCAGCAACGGCCAGAAAATAACGGATGTGTCGCAGCAGCATGGCGCCCCAGCTATTAGTAAAACCTATAGCTGGCATTATAAATGGGTCTTAGACCCTATAGCCAGAAGCGTTCATCATGCCGCCATCGCATAACGACACCCAATGGAGAAACGGATGAAAGAGGTGATTGAAGGCTTCCTGAAATTCCAGCGCGAAGCCTTTGTTGAACGCACGGCGCTGTTTCAGCAGTTGGCGACCCGCCAAAACCCGCGCACCCTGTTTATCTCATGTTCCGACAGCCGCCTGGTGCCAGAGCTGGTCACCCAGCGCGAGCCGGGCGATCTGTTCGTGATCCGCAACGCCGGTAACATCGTGCCTTCTTTCGGCCCCGAACCCGGCGGGGTTACCGCCTCGGTCGAGTACGCCGTCGCCGCGCTGGGCGTGGAGGATATCGTGATCTGCGGCCATTCCGACTGCGGCGCGATGACCGCCATCGCCACCTGCCAGTGTCTGGAGCACCTGCCGACGGTCGCCGGCTGGCTGCGTTACGCCGATTCCGCGAAGGCGGTCAATCAGGCTTATCCGCACGCCTCCGATGAGGCCCGGGTCGCGTCGATGGTGCGCGAAAACGTCGTCGCCCAGCTCAACAACATCAAAACGCACCCTTCCGTCGCCCTGGCGCTGGATCAGGGCCGCCTGACGCTGCACGGCTGGGTCTATGACATCGCCAGCGGCGCTATCGAGGCGCTGGACGGCGAAACCCGCCGCTTCGTGCCGCTCACCACCCATCCCGACGTGACCGCCACCCCGGCGATCGCCCGCTTTTAAGCCAACAAAAGGAGCTAACATGACACACTCTCTGCACAATGCCGCCCCGCGCTCAGCGCTCACCGACACCATCATGGCCGCCAAGATCCGCCATAACCTGACTTTCGACGCGCTGGCCGAGGGCACGGGTCTCAGCCTGGCGTTCGTCACCGCCGCGCTGCTGGGGCAGCATGCGCTGCCGGAACCGGCGGCGCGCACGGTCGCGGCCAAGCTGGGGCTGGACGAAGAGGCGGTGCTGCTGCTGCAAACCATCCCGCTGCGCGGCAGCATTCCTGGCGGCGTGCCGACCGATCCGACCATTTATCGCTTCTATGAAATGCTGCAGGTTTACGGTTCCACGCTGAAAGCGCTGGTGCACGAGCAGTTCGGCGACGGCATCATCAGCGCCATCAACTTCAAGCTGGATATCAAAAAGGTCGCCGATCCGGACGGCGGCGAACGTGCGGTGATCACCCTGGACGGCAAATACCTGCCGACCAAGCCTTTCTAATTGGCCTTTCGCCGGCGGCCCGCCGCCGCCGGCAAATTGACAGCCAACCGGCCATTGGCTACATTATCTGCGCTGAAACGCCGCCCTGGCGTTTTTCACTGCCCGAGGCCTGTATGTTGGAGATTGTAACCACCCGATAGTCGCTTCCTTGCCGTATGGCGAGGGACTCTGACGTATCCGACGCGCGTTTGCGCGGGGATGCGCGTATCTGGGGTTATTACAGGATCTCCCAACATGAACATTTCCAAAGCGGAACAACGCGTGCTGCACGTGTTGGCCAAAGGCGGCTATATCGCCTTCACCCGCAACGACGCCGGTCGCGTCACCCACGTCGAATGCTACACCCGCGAAGGGCTCGGCCTGGCCGACTGCTCGCTGGCCGTCTTCACCAAGCTCAAAACCAAACGCCTGATCCTCTCTCGCCAGGGGCGCCCTTATCGCGTCACCTTCGCCGGGCTCAAGGCCGTGCGTGCGCAGCTGGATAACCGTTAATCATCGATACCGGCCGGGCAGGCAGCCCGGTCGACTCAGCCTTGTTGATCAGGAGACAACCATGAACATCACTTTACGCCACGAAACGCCGGCCGACGTCGGCGCCATCGCCACCCTGACCGCCGCCGCGTTCCTGCATGTCGAACACAGCAGCCACACCGAGCAGTTTATCGTCAACGCGCTGCGTGCGGCAGGCGCTCTCACCCTGTCGCTGGTCGCTGAGCACAATGGCACACCGATCGGGCACGCGTCCGTCTCACCGGTCGTGCTCAGCAACGGCGGCGCCGGTTGGTACGGGCTGGCGCCGGTGTCGGTGCTGCCGGCCTGTCAGAGCCGGGGGATCGGCAGCCGGCTGATCCGCCAGCTATTGGCCGAACTGCAAGAACGGCACGCCGCAGGCTGCGTGGTGCTGGGCGATCCGAACTATTACGGCCGTTTCGGCTTCCTGGCGCAAACGGCGCTGACCCTGCCGGGCGTGCCGCAAGACTACTTCCGCGCCATCACCTTCCAGGGCGCGCTGCCGTGTGCAGAAGTCGCCTTCCACAACGCGTTTAACGCCGAAGCCTAACCCTGTTGCCGGCGCCGTCATGGCGCCGGTTTTCAGTCCTGTTCGCCATAACGCAAGACGGTCATCCCTTCCTCTTCCGCCGGGGGAACAAAGTACTGTGCCAGGCGCTCAAACTCCGTTTCGCTCAGTGTAAACGGATGCTCGCCGCGCGCGTTTCTCAGCGTTATCCGGCTCAGGCACTGCGCATGGCTGACGTCGAGAAAGTGCAGGCAGTGTGCAACACCGGCCTCCTCCGCCAATGCTTTGGCCCAGCGCCGCCTGTCCGGCGTATTCATCGGGAAATCGAGCGCCACGGACCAGCCGCCGCGCAGCAGCTGAACGAGGTGCCCGCCCAACGCCCGCCGCAACCGGTCGGAACAGCGCGCATAGTCTTGCAGGCTGGCCATCTCCTGTTCATACAGCGTCGCCAGCCACGCATCTTCGACCAGCAACAGCGTTTGCGGTTGCTGCGCCAAACGCTGCGCCAGCGTCGATTTGCCTGCGCCGGCCTTGCCGCACATCAGGTGTAAAACTGCAGGGTAGGTTTTCATGGCGTTCTCCGGTCGTTGCCGGAAGGGGATAAAAAAACCCGCCTGCCGGCGGGTTTTTATTGGCGACACACGCGCTATCCCACCCTTTGGAGAAGGGTGATAATAATTTGCGCGAATGGGCGATAGGATTTTTTCATAACTAATGAATATGACAACCGTGCGCCGTTGTCAATTCGCCGTCATCAATCCCTGTTCTCGCACAAACTCGGTGAATAAACTCACTTTCTGCTGCACATGCCGGCGCGTCGGGTAAACCGCGAAGACCTGATGCGCTTCGGCAATCTGTTCAGGGAACAACCGCACCAGCCTGCCGGCGGCGATTTCGGGATCCGCCACGAACGACGGCAGCGAACCGATGCCCAGTCCCGCCACCAGCATATCCCGCAGCATCAGGCTGTTGTTGGCGATCAACCGGGGAGTGAACGTCACGCTCAGGCTCTCCTCGCCGGCGGTGAACTGCCACTGCCCCGGCCTTTCCGCCAGGGAATAGGCCAGACAGCTGTGCCGCTGCAAGTCATTCGGCGTTTGCGGCACACCGTGCTGTGCCAAATAGCCGGGCGCGGCGCAAATTCGCTGGTGCACTTCACCCAGCGCCCGGGCGCTGAGGGAAGAATCCGGCAGCCGTCGGCGAATGCGCAGGGAAATATCGAAACCGGCCGCCACCACGTCCAATACCCTGTCGTCCAGCGTCAGTTCCACCTGCAGCTGCGGGTAACGTTGCATAAACGGCGGCAGCAGCGGCGACAGCACCGTCAGGCCGAACGAAAGCGGCGCATTGACCCGCAGCGTGCCGGAGACCTGCTGCGCGCTGGCGGCAACCGTCTGCTCCAGCGCGTCGAACTCGCCGAGCAATCGGCAGGCTTCCTGGTAATAGAGCTGCCCGGCTTCGGTCAGGCTCATGCTGCGAGTGGTGCGCACCAGCAACAGCGTCCCCAACCGGTTCTCTAACTGCTTAATCTGCTTGCTCAACGCCGCCGGCGTGATCGCCAGATCCTCCGCCGCCTTATAGAAACTGTTGCGCTCAACCACGCGGCGAAAGGCGCGCATCGTCAGTAGCACGTCCACATTATGTCCCATAAGTTAATTATTAATTCAGTAAACCATAGATTATTAACCAAATAAACAACAGTAGACTTTATTCAACCGCTTCCCTGAGTGTGAAGTGAATTTAATGTACTGATAAAAATGGAGTTAATAATGAAAAAGACCCTGTTCGCCCTGATGCTCGGCCTGAGCGCCGCCACCGCCCCCGTCGCCGCGCTGGCGCAATCCCCCGCCGCCGACAGCCGCCAGGCGGGTTATGTGCAACCGCTGACCGCCGACAACAGTCTGCTGCTGCTGGTCGATCTGCAGGACATGTTCGGCATGACCATTTCCTCTATCGATCAAACCAATCTGGTGAATAACGCCGCCGGTATCGCCAAGGCCGCCAAGGTGTTCAACGTGCCGACCATTCTGGCCTCGGCTAACGCCAAAAGTTTCGCCGGGCCGGTATTCCAGCAAGTGACGCAGGCACGCCCGGATCTGCAGGTGTACGATCGCACCGCCATCAACGTCTGGCAGGATCGGCGCGTGGTGGATCTGATCAAACAATCCGGCCGCAAGAAAATCATCATCGGCGGGCTGTGGACCGCCAGCTGCGTGATGCTGCCGGCGCTGTCCGCCCTGGGCGAGGATTATGAGGTTTATATCCTGTCGGACGTCACCGGCGACATTACGCCAGACAGCCAAAACAACGCCATGCAGCGTCTGATACAGGCGGGCGCCACCCCTATCAACTGGGTGGCATTAATGCTGGAATGGCAGCAGGACTGGAGCCGCAAGGCCACGGCGGGGGGCGTATTGCAGATCGCCCGCGACCACGGCGCCGCCTGGGGAATGGGTGCCAGCTACGCCGGAGCAATGAAAGTGGGCAGCGAAGCGAAATAACAGACGAAAGCCCGCCGCCGGCGGGCTTTTTTCAGGTGTGGTGATAACAACGGCTATCCTGTGGCGCCTGATCGCGACTCTCCAACCCGTAATCCCGCACCACCTCCGCCACCCGCAGCCGGTACTGCGCCAGCACCTCGCCACGGCCGCGCGCCTGCGCCGCCCGGTGCTGCTCGAGATTGCGCCACTGCTGCACCGCCGCCTCGTCGCGCCAGAAGGAGAGCGACAGCAGGCGCGCAGGATCGGCCAGGCTTTGAAAACGCTCGATGGAAATGAATCCGTCGATCTGCGCCAACAGCGGCTTCAGCTCCGCCGCCAGCGCCAGATAGGTATCACGCTGCCCATCGGCGGCCTGCAGTTCAAAAATCACGGCGATCATTATCGTTTCCTCTCAACGGTAACATTCAGGTACGCGCACATTGTAGCCACCGCACCCATTCCAACGCCCGCTCATCAATATCCAGCGAACACAGACGCACTGGCCCAGAGTGCGACCACCACAGGCTAGCAATGGACGCGCAGTCATACTTCGTCTAACCTCGAAGTATGCATGACATCGACATAGAAGATCGTTTAGCGGCGCTGAGCGCCGCCATCGCCGACCGCACCCGGGCGCGCATGCTGTGCCTGTTGATGGATGGGCGCGCCTACACCGCCACCGAGCTCAGCGCGGCGGTCGAGGTCGCCCCGTCCACCGCCAGCGCGCATCTGGCGAAACTGCTGGAGCAGCGGCTGCTCGCCTGCGTCAAACAGGGGCGCTACCGCTATTTCAGGCTGGCCGGCCAGCCGGTGGCCGACGCGCTGGAAGGCCTGATGGCGCTGGCGGGCGTACCGCGCCCGTCGGTGAAAAGCAGCACGCCCACCACGCTGCAATATGCCCGCACCTGCTACGACCACATGGCGGGCGAGGTGGCGGTGAAGCTGCACGATCGGCTACGTGCGCTGAACTGGCTGACCGGTGAGGAAGACTACCGGTTAAGCGACGCCGGTCAGGCCGCGCTGGTGCGGCTGGGCGTCGATTGCTCCCCCGCCCCCACCCGCCGCCGCTTCGCCTGCGGCTGCCTGGACTGGAGCGAACGCCGCTCTCACCTCGGTGGCACACTGGGCGCCGCGCTGTTGGCCGCTTTTATTCAACGCGGCTGGATCGTCCGCCGGCTCGACAGCCGCGAGCTGCAGCTGACCCCCGCCGGTAAAAAAGCGCTGGCCGCACATTTTGAGCTCACGGTGTAACCCGGCGGCGGGGTAGTTTTACTGCAATACTCAAGGGGTACGCTTAAGCGACCCCGCCAACCCGAGGAGTTTCCATGCTCGATTCCACCCAATTCCCGATCGTCAAACGCTGGCCGGCTCAGCACCCGGAACGGCTGCAGCTCTACTCTCTGCCGACGCCGAACGGTGTCAAAGTGTCCATCATGCTGGAAGAGATCGGCCTGCCTTATGAAGCGCACCTGATCGACATCGGCAACAACGAAACCTGGACGCCGGAATTTCTGGCGCTGAACCCGAACGGCAAGATCCCGGCGATCATCGATCCCGATGGCCCCGGCGGCCGGCCGCTGCCGCTGTTCGAATCCGGCGCCATTCTGCTCTACCTGGCGGAAAAGAGCGGCCGTTTCCTTCCGCAGGATCCGGCGCAGCGTTACGAAACCATTCAGTGGGTGTTCTTCCAGATGGCCGCCGTCGGCCCGATGTTTGGCCAGCTCGGTTTCTTCCACAAATTCGCCGGGCGCGAGTATGAAGACAAACGGCCGCTGGAGCGCTACACAAACGAATCGAAACGCCTGCTCGGCGTGCTGGAAACGCGCCTGGAGGGCCGCGATTGGATCATGGGCGCGGACTACACCATCGCCGATATCTCGCTGCTGGGCTGGGTGCGTAACCTGATCGGCTTTTATGAGGCGCGCGAGCTGGTGGCGTTCGACAGTTTCCCGCGCGTCGCGCAGTGGCTGGAGCGCGGTCTGGCGCGGCCGGCGGTACAGCGTGGGCTGGCTATCCCGGCGCGCGCGGCCTGACGCCAAACGGGGTGGCCGCCGGGCCATCCCGTCTTTCGCTGTCATAAAATTGTCATCCCTCTGCTCTACTCTCCTTTCGTAACAATTTGATGTTATTTACATTGTTGTATTACGACAAGGAGCTTACCCCATGCAACCTGCTGTATCCCTGATCGCCGGCGCCGTGCTGTCCGCCCTGCTCTGTTCCTCCGCCACCGCGACGGAAACCTCAGCCAATGCCGATGGCCTGACCGAGCGCGCCGCGCGCGGCACCCTCACCGAGCCGGGCGGCGCCCGTCGCCTGGCCGGCGATCAGACCGCCGCGCTGAAGGCGTCGCTGTCGGACAAAACGGTGAAAAACGTGATCCTGCTGATCGGCGACGGCATGGGGGATTCCGAGATCACCGCCGCGCGTAACTACGCCGAAGGTGCCGGCGGTTACTTCAAGGGCATCGACGCCCTGCCGCTGACCGGGCAATACACCCACTACTCGCTGGACAAGAAAACCCACAAGCCGGATTACGTGACCGACTCCGCCGCCTCCGCCACCGCCTGGGCCACCGGGGTGAAAACCTATAACGGCGCGCTCGGCGTCGACGTAAACGGCAAAGACCAACCAACGCTGCTGGAGATCGCCAAGGCGGCCGGCAAGGCCACCGGCAACGTCTCCACCGCCGAACTGCAGGACGCCACGCCGGCGGCGCTGGTGTCGCACGTCACCTCGCGCAAATGCTACGGCCCGCAGGAAACCAGCGAGAAATGCGCCGCTAACGCGCTGGAAAACGGCGGCCGCGGCTCCATCACCGAGCAACTGCTGAAAACTCGCGCCGACGTCACGCTGGGCGGCGGCGCGAAGTCCTTCAATCAGCTGGCGAAAAGCGGCGAATGGCAAGGAAAATCGCTGAAGGATCAGGCAGCAGCGCAGGGTTATCAGTGGGTGAGCAACGCGGATGAGCTGCAGGCCGTTACCCTGGCCAATCAGCAAAAGCCGCTGCTGGGCCTGTTCGCCGACGGCAACATGCCGGTGCGCTGGCTGGGGCCGAAAGCCAGCTATCACGGCAACCTCGACAAGCCGGCGGTAACCTGCGAAGACAACCCGGCGCGCACCGCGGCCACGCCAACGCTGGCGGCGATGACCGAAAAAGCGATCGCGCTGCTGAAAGACAACCCGAACGGCTTCTTCCTGCAGGTAGAGGGCGCGTCGATCGATAAGCAGGATCACGCCGCCAACCCGTGCGGGCAGATTGGTGAAACCGTCGATCTGGACGAAGCGGTGCAAAAAGCGCTGGCCTTCGCCCGCGCCGACGGCAACACGCTGGTGATCGTCACCGCCGACCACGCGCACGCCAGCCAGATCGTCGCTGCCGACGCCAAAGCGCCGGGCCTGACCCAGACACTGACCACCAAAGACGGCGCGCCGATGACCCTCAGCTACGGCAACTCGGAAGAGGAATCGCAGGGGCACACCGGCACCCAGCTGCGCGTCGCGGCCTATGGCCCGCACGCCGCCAACGTGGTGGGGTTGACCGATCAGACCGATCTGTTCTTCACCATGCGCGATGCGATGGGCATCAAGTAACCACCTTGTGAATCATGGCCGCCCGTAGCGGCGGCCATTTATTATTGGTTACCGATGTATATTTGCAATTTAACCGCAATTATTGTGTGATAACGAAATAACGTTTAATTGCGCGGCAATTAGCCCCTGAAAATAACGCGGTTATACGGCCCTTCCCCCCTCTCTGTTTATTCCTGCGACAGCAACCGACCTATTTTTGCTTATATTCATTTTTTTTAGTTACAAAAGTAGTTTTTAACATTCTCGCAAACAATAATACCCCGCCAGTAACGTGAACCGATCAATTTGCATCCGGACGGCCTGCAATAGTTCACTTTTCGTTAAAAACCCTATTAACAAAAAGGCATTATCGCTGCCTATCGGCTCACGCCGGGCGGTCGGCTTCACTATTTTCCAGGGTAACTCCCGCTAAATTCTTTCACCTGCAATGAGTAGAATTTACACACAAGAGATTTAATTCAATGAGAAAATTACTCGTCCTGATTTTCAGCCTCAGCCTGTTTAGCGTTACGCAGCAGGCAGCGGCTGAAGAGAAGAATAAAACCGTCGACGTGGTGTTGATCGGCGGCGGCATCATGAGCGCCACCTTGGGTACCTATCTGCATGAGCTGGAGCCGACCTGGACCATCGACATGTACGAGCGCATGAACGGCGTGGCGGAAGAGAGCTCCAACGGCTGGAACAACGCCGGTACCGGCCACTCCGCCTTCAGCGAAATGAACTACACGCCGGAAAAAGCCGATGGCACCATCGATATCAGCAAGGCGGTGAAGGTCAACGAGTCTTTCGAAATCTCCCGCCAGTTCTGGTCTTATCAGGTGAAGAACGCTGTCCTGAAAGATCCGAAATCCTTCATTAACAGCGTGCCGCACATGAGCTTCGTGTGGGGTGACGATAACGTCAACTTCCTGCGTAAACGCTACGCGGCGCTGCAGCACAGCACCCTGTTCCGCGGCATGGAATACTCCGAAGATCCTGCGCAAATCAAACAGTGGGCGCCGCTGGTGATGAACGGCCGCGATCCGGCGCAGAAAATCGCCGCGACCCGCATGCCGCTGGGTACCGACGTTAACTTCGGCGTGATCACCCACCAGCTGGTTGACGCGCTGAGCGCCAGCGACAAGTTCAAGCTGAACCTGAGCCACGAAGTACGCGACATCAAGCGCAACGCCGACCAGACCTGGAGCGTGACCGTTGCCGATCTGAACCGCGACGGTAAAGAAACCACCGTTAACGCCAAGTTCGTGTTCATCGGCGCCGGCGGCGCGTCCCTGACCCTGCTGCAGAAATCCGGCATCCCAGAAGCCGACGGCTACGGCGGCTTCCCGGTCGGCGGCCAGTTCCTGGTCACCACCAACCCGGCGATCGCCAACCAGCACCTGGCCAAAGTGTATGGCCTGGCCAGCGTAGGTTCGCCGCCGATGTCCGTGCCGCACCTGGATACCCGTATGCTGGACGGCAAGCGCGTGCTGCTGTTCGGGCCGTTCGCCACCTTCTCCAGCAAGTTCCTGAAGAACGGTTCACTGTTCGATCTGCTGCACTCGCTGAGCACCTCGAACCTGATGCCGATGACCCACGTTGGTCTGGATAACTTCGATCTGGTGAAATACCTGGTCGGCCAGCTGATGATGAACGACGACGATCGCTTCGCCGCGCTGAAAGAGTACTTCCCGGACGCCAAGCAGGAAGACTGGAAGCTGTGGACCGCAGGCCAGCGCGTGCAGATCATCAAGAAAGACGCGGATAAAGGCGGCGTGCTGCAGTTCGGTACCGAAGTCGTCAGCTCTGAAGACGGCAGCATCGCCGCTCTGCTGGGCGCGTCACCGGGCGCTTCCACCGCTGCGCCAATCATGCTGCACCTGATGGAAACCGTGTTCAAAGACAAAGTGGCGACGCCGGAATGGCAGAGCAAGCTGAAAGAGATCATCCCGTCCTACGGCCACAAGCTAAACGGCGATATCGAGATGACCAACAAGATCCGCGGCTACACCAGCAGCGTCCTGGGTCTGAACTACATTGAAGTGAAACCGGAAACCAACTGATTTTCCACTCGTTTCCTGCTGAAAAGGCCGCTTTATGCGGCCTTTCTCTTATCCCCCTGCGATTCAAAGAGCATTTTTGGTCACCTTTTTACCCCCGGTTTACCCTTGCGTAACGGCGCACTCACGCCTATTATCAAAGCATATTCTTGGATAATTAAGCTAAGTCACTGTGACCTGAATGTCGTTTTTGCGGGAGAACTAAAACCATGGATCGCGTCAATATCATTCACGATTTACTAGACTGGATTGAAACTCATCTGGACCAGCCGCTGCTGCTGGATAACGTCGCCGCCAAGTCGGGCTACTCCAAATGGCACCTGCAGCGCATGTTCCGCAGCACCACTGGCCACGCGCTCGGCAGCTATATCCGCGAGCGGCGCCTGTCGCAGGCGGCGCAGGCGCTGCGCTCCACCCCGCGCCCGATCCTGGATATCGCCCTGCAATACCATTTCGATTCTCAGCCTTCGTTCTCACGCGCCTTCAAGAAACAGTTCGGCAAAACCCCGGCGGTCTATCGCCGCACCACTCGCTGGGACGTCGCGGAATGGCCGGCGCAGCCGGTAGAGCTGGAGGCCGAGCCACGCCACGATGCCCCCACGCTGCCACGCTGGTACGCCGGCAAACCGCCGGAAGGCGTTTGCACCACCTGGATGGGGCTGCGTTGATAAACGCGGCATAACACGTAAAAAGGGTTCAGTTCTCGCGAACTGAACCCTTTTTTATTGAAGCGACACCGGATTATTTGAAGGTGACGTCAATATTCGCCGAAGCGCTGAATGGCCCCACTTTCGGGTTGGTGCTCAACCATTTCAGGCTGGCCATGAAGTTCTTTTCAACGATGGTGCCGTTGACCAGACCCAGATCGACCGGGCTGTTCATCATGATCGGCGTATTCGGCGTGGCCGCCTGCGAGATCAAAATACCGAAGCCGCTGTCGCTGGTCGGCAGGATCACGCTGTTATCCTGCAGCGGATAAGTGCTGCTGAAGCTGGCCTGCAACGTTTCCCCCTGGCAGTCCTGCCCGGTCGTCGGATCGGACATATTGGCGGCAACCGAGAACGGCACCTGTTTCTCGATTTTACCCACCACCGCATTTTGACGCGGGATAGTGCCAAAATTCACCGTCGAACCGTTGTTGGCCACGACGGTGATTTTCGGGTTGCAGGAAATAAACTGAATGTTGCCCAACCCGGAAATGTAGGCGTTAAAGTTACTGTTCGGCGTGCCGTTCAAGCCGCCGACGCCATCAACCTGAAACACCGAGTAGGAGTTGTTGTCGTTGATCTTGCCGCCGGCCGGAGGCGCTTTGCCGGTTGCTTTAATATAGATAGCGTAAGACACGGTTACCGTCAGCGGTCTGGCCGGAGACAGGCAGCGGCTACCCGAACGGCGGCATTCCGTGCCGGGCCCCACGTCCTGACGTGCGCCTTTCGTCGGTTTGACGTCAACCCCCTGATAAGTAACGCCCACTTCGATCGAGTTATGGATCTGGCTCATCCGGGACTGCGGATCCCAGTACAGGTAGGCATTCTCCCCTTTCGGGTTGTTCCAGTCATCTGTACATTGGAAAGTCGAAGTAAAGGTCTGCGAACGCCACAGCAACGCGCCCGGCGCGGTATTGGCGGTCGACACCTTGATGGCTTTATCCAGCACGATATCCTGGCGAATGCTGCCGTTCTGCTTACAAGACAGCGCATAGCTGCTCTGCGAAAACGCGCCCAGCGTGACCAGCAGCCCAGCCGCCAACCCGAGATTCTTGTGCTTTAACAAAGAAGACATATCCTTTCCTTTTACGGTTTTCCGCAGGTCAGCGAAAGTTCCTGATAACCCATCAACTGTTCAGTCGCCGCTTTCAATTCCGGCACCACCAGTGAGCAGCTCTCGCCCGTGTCGTTGCCCCATTTCACCAGCAGGCGATCCCCTGCGGAAGCCCCTGAAATATAAATATCGCCGTTGGTACCGACAGTACCGTTGTTCTTGCCGTCCGCACTGAAGACGTTGGCGCCAATCGGCGGTACGCTGCCGTCGGCCATCTTGCTGTGTACCAACAGGCTTTGGCCCGTATGCGTTTCAAACTTCACGCGGGTGATTGCGCCGTAAGTCGGCACCACGTCTCTCGCCGCCATCGGGATATCCAGGCCGTTGCCGATATCTTCGGTGCGCAGCGCCACGCGGTTATGGCGGTATGGCGACGCAGAGGTCATCACCGCGTAACCGAAGCGGTCGATGGCGACACCCGGTTGGTTTTCGATACGAACGCCCTTGGCGTCTTTCGCCTCCACCAGCACAAACGTATTCTGCAGCGGCTGGGTCAGCGTCACACCGCCGGAGTGCGCGACGATGCCGCCCGCCACGCCCAACGAAGACTGCTGATAATCTTTGCTGTAGCTATAACCGGCATTGATGGTCCCCATGCTGCCCTGATAACCGACGTTGGCCGAGCTGGTTTGGCCCGAATAACGATCATGACCGCTTTGCACCGCATAGTTCAAGCGGTTGTCATCCAGCGCGGTGCCGCTCAGGCCGGCGCTGTAGGTATTGCCGCTCTGCTTGCTGTGGCCGGCGTTGAAGCTGGCGGTCATGTCCGACGAGTCCTTGCTGAAGAAGCTGAACGGAATCGACACGGTCAGGTTGACGCTGCGGTCTTTATAGCCGTAGTTGCTGCGGCTGTCCTGATAGAAGACGCCATAGCTGATATTTTTATAGCTGCTGTTGAAACCGGTTTGTACGGTGCGATCTTCACCGGACCCGCCCCAGTAAGACTGGTTGCTGAGGTTAGCGTACAGCGTCGAGCTACCGGCGATGCGCTGGTTGACAGACAGCTCAACGCGCTGGCGTTTGTTGTTGAAACGGCTGGTGTAATAGCTGCGACGGCGCGATTCCGCCCAATCCGGCACGCCCAGGTTGCGATCGTTTTGATCGTAGTAATCGTTCCGGTAATAACCGTTCTCATAGCGTTCACGCTCGGCCACCGCATCGGAGAAATCATAATATCCGGAGGTCGAGTAACGGTAACCGGCAATGCGGAATTCCGTCCCCCAGTCGTTGAGCGACTTGGAATACAGGAAACGGAAACTCTCCCCTTGTTTGTCATCACCGTTCACCAGGTTGGTGTCGGAATAGGACATATCAAAAGAGACGGCCCCCCAGTTCCCCAGGTTTTTACCGAGGCCCACGACCGCTGAACGGTAGTTCTCCGCCACCAGCACGCCGCCGTAAGGCGTGATGTCATACGCCATGCCGTGCGACAAGGTGCCTTGGACAAACTTGGGCTGATAGCGGCTGGTGCCGTCGTGGTATTTACCGGCGGTCAGCTGATAGTTCCAAATCCCTTCGCGCAGCATGTTCGGCACCGAGGAGAATGGCACGACGAAAGAGGTTCTCGAACCGTTGGCTTCGATGACCGTCACGTCCAGGTTACCGCTCAGGGTGCTTGGGAAAATGTCCGTCAGCGCAAACGGCCCTGGCGGAACGTTGGTGCTGTAAATGGTATAACCGTTCTGACGCACTTCAACGCGCGCGTTGGTCGTCGCCACGCCGCGCACCACCGGCGCATAGCCGCGCTGGCTTTCCGGCAGCATATCGTCGGCGCTGGACATCTGCACACCGCGGAACTGGATGCTGTCGAAAACGTTGTTGTTAGTGTTGGTCTGGCCGATCACCAGACGGCTGCGCAGAGAAACGATATCCGTTTCCGCCCAGCTGGAAATGTTCTTCCAGTGCGTGCCGGCACCCGACTGCTGGTTCAGCGTCGAGTTGTTGCGCAGGCGCCAATCGCCAATATTAAGGCCATTGTTAAGGCTCAGGAAGTAATAGTCAGAAGTCTTGTCGTTCTGGTTATTGCCATAGCGGTTATGGGTGCCGCTAAAGTTATAGTTTACAAAGCCGGCGTTGATGCCGCGATCGTAAACTTTCGGTGAAATGGCACCTTGCGGGCGCGGGATCAGAAACACCTGCGGCACTTCCAGATCCATACGCTGTACGGCGGCGTCATAGCTCAGCTTGGCGCCGGAGATTTCTTGCGGCAATGCATAGCATTGCGCGGCGCCAGCGGTGGTCAGATCGCCGGGCAGCTTTACGCCGTAATCCTGGTAATCCACAGCCGTCAGGCACGGCGCTACCGGGGAGTCTTTGGATTCTTTCTTGAACTCGATCTCGCGGTGATCGATACGCTGCCCGTTGAGATAGATATCAAACGGATATTTACCCGGCAGAATATCATCCCCGCTGGCCAACGACGCCACTTGGGCGATATTGTCATCGCCATGGATGAAGGAGGTGTTGAACTGCTCCTCCGCCATGGCCATCTGTGAGAATGAAAAAGGCACAGCAGAAAAATAAATTACACCATTAATCAGCTTCACCAAACGTTTTGGCGCGAGGGTTGTTATTCTTTTGTGTGCCATTTCTTTCATTCCTTGAAGTGCTTCAATCAATTCAGTGCGACGTTTTTAATCTCGGTGTGACCGCCATAGTCGTTGATATAGGTAAACGACATATTGTTGGCTGATTGCGCGCCCTGAGGCAGGGAGATACGCAGGCTGTCGTGTGGCTTGACCATGTCGGCGTTCACTTTCCAGCTCTTGCCACCGCTCTTCAGGTTCAACACGCCCAGCGTGACGAACAGCGGGCCATCGTTAGTCACGACTAAATTGCCGCCCTGGCGCTTCCACTTCAGCGCTTCCGCCTGCTGTTGCAGGTTGGTTTTCAACGAATCTGGGCGATAGAACAGTTTGATACGGGTACGGATCGCCACCTGCAGCACGTTATCTTGCTTAGGCGTTGGCGGAATTTCCTGTACGTTGACCCAGAGCAGAGATTCTCTGTCCTGCGGCAAACCGCTGCCGGAATAGATAAAACGCAAAATAGCGTCTTTCTTGGCAGCCAGCTTCAAAATGGGTGGCGTCACCACGATCGGCAAATTCTTAGGCATCTGGCTTGCATCGCCAGTATCCAGCCAGGTTTGCACCATGTAGGTATCGTCGCTGTCATTGCTGATTGAGAGCGATGCGGATTTACTTGCACTGTTATAGATGACACGCGTCGCATCAACCTGGATGCCTGCGAAGGCATTAACAGAGAATGCGAATAAAATACCAGTCAGAATTTTTTTCATCGGAATGTCTCAACTCTCAAAATTTAGCCATCCTTGGCCAATAACTCTATCTATCCTGCCAGCGAATTATTTGTATTCGATGGTGAAGGTAGCGTTAGAGTTTGCCTGACCGGCAGTTACCAGATCCTGGAAGGATTTGTAACGAGCGCGCAGGTTGAAAGTCGCAGCGCCTGGGTTATCGCCATCAGCAGCAACAGTAACGGTAGCTGGGGTAGCCACTTCCTGAGAGATAGGCAGAGTAGAGCCGTTGTTATCCAGAATTTCAACGCCAACGCCAGCCGCGCCGCCAGTTACAGCCAACAGCTCTGGGTGGCCCGCAGGGGTGTTACCGTCGAAACGCAGGGTGTAGTTACCCGCTTCACATTTCTCCAGGCTAATATCGAAAGCTTTAGCACCGCTGGTAGAACCGGCAGTTGGGAAAGCGGTAGTAGGATATTTACCCAGGTAAACTTCTTTATTCTGGTCTTTATCAACAACTTTACAGGTGGACTGTACAATTTCACCGGTGAATTTAACGTTGCCGTTTGCTGCCATTGCGTTGGAAGCAGTTGCAGACAATACCAGGGCGGCCAAAGGCAATAATACTTTTTTCATTTCCAGCTCCATAGAACAATAAAATAATCGATTCAGTGGCGGGCTTATATATATATTGCCGCCACTGAGCATACACTCAGCGATAGCACTCCCTTGCTGAAAAGGAGCGTTGCCTCGATGAACTCATTGCCGGACGAAATATAGACTAAGCATATTCTTAATGTTAAATCGTTTAAAACATTCATAAGGCCCCTCTTGATAGGAATAAACTATCGGCGGATACCTATCGATCGATGTTGACGATTCATATGAATAGGAATAATCTGTGTTTGGGAAAGCTGCAGAGTTCAAGATTTTGCATTAAGGCCTGAAAATCAGAATATTATCCCGAATATTTACATTTAGTAACACATTGCGACGTTTGGACTTTGGCACGAATTACGCGTTAAATGGTCTGTCGACACGCTTCGGCCATCCTGACGCTTTAAATAAGAAATTTACCAATAAACTCGGAGTAACTTTCTTTTTAACCATTTAAAATCAACAAGTTAAATATCAATCCAAGGATTGGGAAATGAGCAGTTCTTTCAGAGAGAAAAATAACGGCATTAATTATGTTTTTCAGCCAATGTTCGCGAAATCGGGACAATTGCTGGCCGTTGAATGTCTGTCTCGCTTTACGTTTAATAGTGAGTACGCCCATTTTTCTCCCGAACAGTTCTTTCGTCACGCCGACAGTGCCACCCGGATTGAGATTTTGATGGATCAGATCAATCTGATCGATAAATACAAACACTGGTTTCATGAAAACCAAGTGATAGCCACGTTGAATGTTGACGACTATTCCCTGCAATCGCTGGCGAATACTCACTTTGCCGAAAGAATTAATGCCCTGCGCTGTATTCATTTTGAGATCAGCGAGAATTCAACCCGGCTGGTGAAAGATCGCGTACACGGCGATCCGTCATTGAATAGTTATTCATTTTGGCTCGATGATTTTGGTTCTGGCTATGCGGGTTTCTCCGCGTTGTACAACAGCCAGTTCCGCTTCGTTAAGCTCGACCGTTTTCTGCTTTGGGACTTCATGAAAAAGTCCGGCGGCGAGGGCTTGATGCGCGCGTTACTGCGCTTTTTTTACCTTAATCATTACAAGGTAATTATCGAAGGAGTTGAAACTCCCGAACACAAGAAATGGCTGGATGAAATGCCATATTACGCACTGCAGGGAAAGCTGTGGAAGGAATCCAGCATCAAGGATTTGAACTCGCTTCTTACAGCTGAATACTTTTAACTCGGTATTGGTGTTTGCCCTATGTCTAAAAACAACGTTCTTGTGATTAGTGAGTGTAAGTACAGCTATGTTGGCCTGTCGGTGCTGCTGAAGAAACACTACGGCGCGTACGATATCCGCCTGTTTTCCGATTTCATGCACGGCGGCGCCAAAGCAGAGAAGATCACCAAGCACGATATCGCGCTGATTTTCACCTCGCAAAATCTGGAACAGAGCGTCAACGTGATCGAAAGCCTGGTGTCCCTGCACCAGCAGTACAACAGCAAGACGCGTCTGCTGGTGTTCTATGACGACGAGCGCGTGGTGAAGCTGTTGTCGATCCTGGGGATTTCCGTTGAGTTGGTCTCTACCCGCATTCCGCTTTATTCGCTGCAGGAAAAAATCCAGCGGCTGCTGGAAAGCAAAGAACCGGGCGGCATCAGAGTGCAGAAAACCCGCGAGCTCAGCCCGGCGGAAAGCGACGTGATCTTCAATCTGCTGCGCGGCGACAGCCTGTTGCACATTGCCGAAAAACGCGGCACGCACCCAAAAACCATCTTTTCGCAGAAATACAGCGCGATGAAAAAGCTGCGGCTGCGCAGCATGAGCACCATCTTCGTCGCCGGCAAATAACCTGCCCTGGCTTGTTGCGCGGTACGCCGCGCGGCAACCAGCCCTCCCCCGCCAAGTTAAATTAATGTAACAACCAGCGACAAAGCAGCAACAGACACACAACATCTCCTCCTGTTGGTTACGATTTGCACACGGATTATCCGTGAGTCATGTCGTGTGGATTAAAATAAACATCAGGAGATGTTATGAAGTCGTCCTTATTCAGCCGCTACACCTGCTTTGTGCTGAGCATCTTGCTCACCCTGGTTTTCTTGATCATGATGCGCAACCATCCGTGGTTCTGGCTGCCGGCCCTGGCCTGCGGTGGCTTGATGGTGCTGGGCATCTATGATCTCACGCAGCAACGTCACGCCATCTGCCGCAACTACCCGATCATCGGCCGCCTGCGCTTCTTCTTCGAATTCATCCGCCCGGAACTGCGCCAGTATTTCCTCGAGCAGGATAATGAAGAGATCCCGTTTTCACGCACCCAGCGCACGCTGGTGTATCGCCGGGCGAAAAACGAGATGGGCGACAAGCCGTTCGGCACCCTGCTGGACGTCTACCAGACCGGCTATGAGTGCATCGGCCACTCCATGCGGCCGGTGGAAGCCGCCGACCCGACCAGTTTCCGCATCACTATCGGCGGCGCCGACTGCCGCCTGCCCTACTCCGCGTCGATCTTCAACATCTCGGCCATGAGCTTCGGCGCGCTCTCCGCCAACGCCATTCGCGCGCTCAACCTCGGCGCGGCCAAGGGCAATTTCTACCACGACACCGGCGAGGGCAGCATCAGCCGCTATCACCGCGAAAACAACGGCGATCTGGTGTGGGAGCTGGGCAGCGGCTATTTCGGCTGCCGCACCGCCGACGGCCATTTCGATCCGCGGCGCTTTGCCGAACAGGCGCAAAGCCCGCAGGTGAAAATGATTGAAATCAAGCTCAGCCAAGGCGCCAAACCCGGCCACGGCGGCATTCTGCCGGCGAAGAAGGTGGATGCGGAAATCGCCGCCACCCGCGGCGTGCCGGAAGGGGTCGATTGCATCTCGCCGGCCTCGCACAGCGCCTTCACCACCCCGCTGGAAATGATGCATTTCATCCAGCAGCTGCGCGAACTGTCTGGCGGTAAGCCGGTCGGTTTCAAGCTGTGCATCGGCCACCCGTGGGAATTCGTCGCCATCGTCAAGGCGATGCTGCACACCCGCATCCTGCCGGATTTCATCGTGGTGGACGGCAAGGAAGGCGGCACCGGCGCCGCGCCGCTCGAGCTTTCCAACTATATGGGCATGCCGCTGCGCGAAGGGCTGCTGTTCGTGCATAACACATTGGTAGGCTGCGGCCTGCGCGACCAAATCAAGATAGGCGCCAGCGGCAAGATCATCAGCGCCTTCGATATCGCCAGCGTGCTGGTGCTCGGCGCTGACTGGGTGAACTCGGCGCGCGGCTTTATGTTCGCCGTCGGCTGCATCCAGTCGCAAAGCTGCCACACCAACCACTGCCCAACCGGCGTGGCGACGCAAGATCCGCTACGACAGAAAGCGCTTGTAGTGCCGAACAAGGCGGAACGCGTCTACCACTTCCATCAGAATACGGTGAAAGCGCTGGCAGACATGCTGGCGGCGGCCGGCGTCAGCCGCCCGGAACAGCTGACCTCACACCATATGCTGCGCCGCATCACGCCGACCGAGATCAAGGTGTACGCCGATATCTATTACTACCTGGAGCCGGGGGCGCTGCTGCAGCCGGAGATCAAAAGCGAGTTCTATGCCCGCATGTGGCGTATGGCGACGCCCACCAGTTTCGATCAGGCGATCTCGCTGCCGGCGGCATGATGGGATAAGGAATAAAAAAGAGTTGCCCCCTCGCCTTGGGGAAGAGCATATGGAGAGGGGTTGCTTGCTACGGCGGCCCTCCCCCTCAACGGCGAGAGGGCGTGTCGGTTACTGCTTGCGCACCGGCGCATCGCCGGCGACGTAATAGTCGGCGGCGCTACGCGGCAGCGGCGCGCGCTGGCGAATGCGATCGGCTAACTTCTCGGCGATCATGATGGTGGTGGCGTTCAGGTTGCCGGTGATGATCAGCGGCATGATCGACGCATCCACCACCCGCAATCCTTCCATGCCGTGCACCCGGCCCTGCCCATCGACCACCGCCATCTCATCCTCGCCCATCTTGCACGAGCAGGACGGGTGGAAGGCGGTTTCGGCGTGCTCGCGCACGAAAGCGTCTAGCTGTTCGTCGGTCTGCACCTCCGGCCCCGGGCTTATCTCGCGGCCACGGTATTCGTCCAAAGCCGGCTGCGCCATGATCTCGCGCGTGATGCGAATAGCGTCGCGGAACTCCTGCCAGTCCTGTTCGGTCGCCATGTAGTTGAACAGAATGCTCGGGTGCTGGCGCGGATCTTTCGATTTTACCTGCACCCGGCCGCGGCTCGGCGAACGCATCGAGCCGACGTGCGCCTGGAAGCCGTGCTCTTTGACCGCGTTGCTGCCGTTGTAATTAATCGCCACCGGCAGGAAGTGATACTGAATGTTCGGCCAGGCGAACTCTGCACGGCTGCGGATGAAACCGCCGGCCTCGAACTGGTTGCTGGCGCCGACGCCGGTACCGTTGAACAGCCATTCCGCGCCGATCTTCGGCTGGTTGAACCATTGCAGCGCCGGGTACAGCGACACCGGTTTCTTACAGGCGTACTGCAGGTACATCTCCAGGTGATCCTGCAAGTTTTCCCCGACGCCCGGCAGATCGTGCACCACCTTGATATCCAGGCTGTTCAGCAGCGCCGCCGGGCCAACGCCCGAACGCTGCAGGATCTGCGGTGAGGCGATGGCGCCGGCGCACAGCAGCACTTCGCGCCGCGCTTTGGCGTGGGTCAGCTGATTACTGTCGCCCTGCAAATAGTTGACGCCCACCGCACGCTTGCCGTCGAACACGATATGGTCGGTCAACGCATGGGTAACGATTTTCAGGTTCGGCCGCGAACGCGCCTGATCCAGATAACCGCGGGCGGTGCTGGCGCGGCGCCCTTTCGGCGTCACGGTGCGATCCATCGGGCCGAAGCCTTCTTGTTGGTAACCGTTCAGATCGTCGGTGCGCGGGTAACCCGCCTGCACGCCGGCTTCTACCATGGCGTGGAACAGTTCGTTGTTACCGGCTTTCGGCGTGGTGACACTCACCGGGCCCTCGCCGCCGTGGTAATCATTCGGGCCGATATCGCGCGTTTCCGCCTTGCGGAAATACGGCAGGCAGTCCAGATAGGTCCAGTCTTCCAGACCCGGCGCCTTGGCCCAGTTATCGAAGTCCATCGCGTTGCCGCGAATGTAACACATGCCGTTGATCAGGGACGAACCGCCCAGCCCTTTGCCACGGCCACATTCCATCCGGCGGTTGTTCATGTGCGGCTCAGGATCGGTTTCATACGCCCAGTTATAGCGGCGGCCCTGCAGCGGAAACGCCAGCGCGGCCGGCATCTGGGTACGGAAATCCATCCGGTAATCTGGGCCGCCGGCTTCCAGCAGCAGCACGCTGACGTCGGCGTCTTCGGTCAATCGGGTGGCTAACACGTTGCCGGCGGAACCGGCACCGATAATGATGTAGTCAAATTCCATTCATTATCTCCTAAATATTCGTATGCCTGGATGATGCGAATGGCTTGAATTCCGCATGCTGAATATATCAAGGCAGTTTTGGATGCAAAAAAGATATATCCCCTATGGATTTCGAGTTACAGCTAGGCGGCAAGGGCGCAGAGCCCCAGGAGCTTACTCAAGTAAGTGACTGGGGTCTGCGCTCGCAGCCAACAACGCTGTAGCTTGAAAGACGACGGGGATAGTTAAAATACCGAGGCGTATTCGCCCAGCTCAACCTGCACCGATTTGATCTGGGTGTAGTGTTCCAGCGTCGTCAGGCCGTTCTCGCGGCCGACGCCGGACTGCTTGTAGCCGCCGACCGGCATTTCCGCCGCCGACTCGCCCCAGGTGTTGATCCAGCAAATGCCGGCTTCCAACTGATGGATCACGCGGTGCGCGCGTGCCAGATCGTTGGTCACCACGCCCGCGGCCAGGCCGAAGGTGGTGTCGTTGGCGCGGCGCACCACTTCCTCTTCGCTCTGGTAGCGGAGAATGCTCATCACCGGCCCGAAGATCTCCTCGCGCACGATTTCCATGTCGTCGCGGCAGTCGCTGAATACCGTCGGCGCCACATAAGCGCCTTTGCCGAATTCACCGTGGGTGACGCGTTCGCCGCCGCACAGCAGGCGCGCGCCGCTGTTCTTGCCGCTCTCGATAAAGCGCAGCACCGACTCCATGTGCGCGAAGCTGACCAGCGGCCCAAAGTTGGTCTGCGGATCGGTCGGATCGCCGAGGCGAATACGCTTCACGCGCTCGAGGATTTTCGCCTCAAACTGCGCCTGCAGCGCCTCCGGCACGAAGACGCGGGTGCCATTGGTGCACACCTGGCCGGCGCTGTAGAAGTTGGCCATCATGGCGATATCGGCGGCGCGATCCAGATCGGCGTCGTCGAAAATAATCAGCGGTGACTTGCCGCCCAGCTCCATAGTGACTTCTTTCAGCGTCGACCCCGACGCGTTGGCCATTACCTTCTTGCCGGTTTTCACCCCGCCGGTGAAAGAGACTTTGGCGATGCCCGGATGGTCGGTCAGGTACTGCCCCACTTCCGCGCCGCTGCCGGTCACCACGTTGAAAACGCCGTCCGGCAGGCCGGCTTCGGTGTAAATTTCCGCCAGCTTCAACGCCGTCAGCGAGGTGACTTCACTCGGTTTGAAGATCATCGCGTTGCCCGCCGCCAGCGCCGGCGCGGACTTCCACAGCGCGATTTGAATCGGGTAGTTCCAGGCGCCGATGCCGGCCACCACGCCCAGCGGTTCGCGGCGGGTGTAAACGAATGAGGTTTCGCGCAGTGGGATCTGTTCGCCTTCAATGGCCGGGATCAGGCCGGCGTAATACTCCAGCACGTCGGCGCCGGTAACGATATCCACCGCGGTGGTTTCCGACATCGCTTTGCCGGTATCCAGCGTTTCCAGCGCCGCCAGTTCATCGTTGCGCTCGCGCAGAATATCCACCGCGCGACGCAGGATACGCGAACGCGCCATCGCCGTCATCGCCGCCCACACCTTCTGCCCGCTGGCCGCGCTGGCCACCGCACGATCGACGTCTTCAGCGCCGGCGGACTGGACTTCAGCCAGAACTTCGCCGTTCGCCGGGTTAATGGCGTTGAAGGTTTTTCCAGCGGTGCTGTCTACATAGGCGCCATGAATATAGAGCTTCTGCAAGCCAAAACGGGACATAGGATCTCCTTGGGTTATCCTCCGGGCGGCGTCTGCCCCCGGAGTTGGAACGTGATGTATTCGGTCGTGAGCGCCAGCGCCTGCGCCTGATTGAACGCCGAGCCGCGCAGCGCGCTGCGCAGCCACAGTCCGTCGATCAGCGCCGCCAGCCCCTTGGCCGCCAACCGCGCCTGCGGCTGCGGCATGACGCGGCGAAACTCGGCGCACAGGTTGGAATAGAGCCGGCGGCCGTTCACCTGCTGCAGCCGGTTGAGCTGCGGTTGGTGCAGACTGCTGGCCCAAAAGGCCAGCCAGGTCTTCATCGCCGCGCTGTTGATCTGGCTGTCGTCGAAGTTGCCGGCGACGATCGCCTGCAGCCGCGCCGCCGGGCTGTTATCGGTCAGCGCCTGCAAACGCAGCTTCACCGCCTCGCCCAGATGGCTGATCAGATAGCGCATCGTGGCTTCCAGCAGGCCGTTCTTGTCCTTGAAATAATGGCTGATGATGCCGTTGGAAACGCCGGCCCGCCGCGCGATCTGCGCGATGGTGGCGTCATGCATTCCCACTTCGTTTACCGCGGCGAGCGTGGCATCAATCAACTGCTGCCTTCTGATTGGCTGCATTCCTACCTTTGGCATATTTCGACTCTCACAAAACCGACTTCGGCCTTATCTCAGCGGGCAAATTTCACTGCCGTTTCGCCCGTGATTCAGGTCATCATGAGGACCATTAAACTTTTTTTTGATTGAACGTTCAATAAAAATTGCATATATTTTATTGCCGCCTGGTTAAAAATTTGTACTATCTGGTTGTGGAACTGGCTGATTTTTGTGAGGTAATTAACGAATCTGACCAAAATCAGTGGCTGTAAGCGGTTCCCGCCGCGAAGCGCGCCGGCGCTTCATTAACAGGCGAAAGCGGTATCATTCAGGCCCTCCTCACGGGGATGGCCGCCGCCTTCATTCGCCCGTTTTCCAGAGGCCAACGCGCCCCGGAATGCGGAGCGGCACGATTTTCTCAGTTCAGAGGATGACGATGACAACCCACGAAACCTCCTCCAAACCGCAGCAGGACCGCCTCAACCCTGTGGTTTTCTTCACCTCGGCAGGGCTGATCCTGGCCTTCTCGCTGATGACCATCTTTTTCACCGACTTCTCCGGGCAGTGGATCACCCGCACGCTGAATTGGGTGTCGACCACCTTCGGTTGGTACTACCTGCTGGCGGCGACGCTGTACATCGTGTTCGTGGTGTTTATCGCCGCTTCGCGCTTCGGTTCGATCAAGCTCGGGCCGGAGCAGTCCAAGCCGGAGTTCAGCCTGATGAGCTGGGCGGCGATGCTGTTCGCCGCCGGCATCGGCATCGACCTGATGTTCTTCTCGGTCGCCGAGCCGGTGACCCAGTACATGATGCCGCCGGAAGGCGACGCGCAAACGCTGGAAGCCGCGCGCCAGGCGATGGTCTGGACGCTGTTCCACTACGGCCTGACCGGCTGGTCGATGTATGCGCTGATGGGCATCGCCCTCGGCTACTTCAGCTATCGCTACAATCTGCCGCTGACCATCCGCTCGGCGTTGTACCCCATTTTCGGTAAGCGCATCAACGGGCCGATCGGCCACAGCGTGGACATCGCCGCGGTGCTCGGCACCATCTTCGGCATCGCCACCACGCTGGGCATCGGCGTGGTGCAACTCAACTACGGCCTCAAGGTGCTGTTCGAAATCCCGGAAAACCTGACGGTGCAGGGCTCGCTGATCCTGCTGTCGGTGATCATGGCCACCATCTCGGTCACCTCCGGCGTCAACAAGGGCATCCGCATCCTGTCCGAGCTGAACGTGCTGCTGGCGCTGGGCCTGATCCTGTTCGTGCTGTTCTTTGGCGACACCGAGTTCCTGCTCAACGCGCTGGTGCTCAACGTCGGCGATTACGTCAATCGCTTTATGGGCATGACGCTCAACAGCTTCGCCTTCGATCGGCCGGTGGAGTGGATGAACAATTGGACGCTGTTCTTCTGGGCCTGGTGGGTGGCGTGGTCGCCGTTCGTCGGCCTGTTCCTGGCGCGCATCTCGCGCGGGCGCACCATTCGTCAGTTCGTGGTCGGCACGCTGATTATACCGTTCGTGTTCACCCTGCTGTGGCTGTCTATCTTCGGCAACAGTGCGCTCTACCAGATCATTCACGGCAACGCCGAGTTTGCTCAGGAAGTGATGCAGTTCCCGGAGCGCGGTTTCTACAGCCTGCTGGCGCAATACCCCGGCTTCACCTTCAGCGCCTCGGTGGCCACCATCACCGGCCTGCTGTTCTACGTCACCTCGGCGGACTCCGGCTCGCTGGTGCTGGGCAACTTCACCTCGCGCCTGGCCGACATCAATAATGATGCGCCGAACTGGCTGCGGATTTTCTGGTCGGTGGCCATCGGCCTGTTGACCATCGGCATGCTGATGACCGACGGCGTGCCGGCGCTGCAGAAAACCACGGTGATCATGGGCCTGCCGTTCAGCTTCGTGATCTTCTTCGTGATGGCAGGGCTGTATAAATCGCTGCGGGTGGAAGACTACCGCAAGGCCAGCGCGCTCAGCACACTGGCGCCGGTGCCGGTCTCCAGCCACGACGTGCTCAACTGGAAACAGCGCCTGTCACGGGTGATGAACTACCCGGGCACCCAGTACACGCAGAAAATGTTGGATAAAGTCTGCCGCCCGGCGATGCAGGACGTGGCGCGCGAGCTGGAGCTGCGCGGCGCGAAAGTGGAGTTCAGCGAAGTGCCACCGACCGAAGACGAACGCCTGAACCACCTGGAGCTGCTGGTGCGCCTGGGTGAGGAACAGAACTTCATCTATCAGATCTGGCCGATGCGCTACTCGGTGCCGGGCTTCACCTACCGCGCCCGCTCCGGCAAGTCGCACTACTACCGGCTGGAAACCTTCCTGATGGAAGGCACCCAGGGCAACGACCTGATGGACTACAGCAAGGAACAGGTGATTGGCGATATCCTCGACCAGTACGAGAAGCACCTGAACTTCCTGCACATTCATCGCGAAGCGCCGGGGGGCACCCTGACCTTCCCGGATATGTGACGGTCGATAAATAACGAGAGGGCGTAGCCAGGCTACGCCCTTTTTTATGCCTGCTCGGCCGGCAAGTCGGCTTTCAGCAGCACCAGGGAACCGGCCAGTAACACCAGATCCTTGATTAAAAAACTGGTGGCCCCGGCCATGGCCGGGAAACCGCCGGCGGAAGGCTCCCAGGCACCCGGCGTGGAAAAGATCAGCGTCAGCGTGGTCAGGTAGGTCACCGTCGAACCGATCGCCCCCAGCAACCCCAGCCGCCGCGACCAGAATCCCGCCAGCAGCAGCAAACCGAAGCTCCACTCGGCGACGCCCAGCGCATAGCTGGCGCCGCGGATGCCGAACGCCTGATGCATCCAGCTCAGCAGCGGGCTGTTGCCGATCAGCGGTACCAGCCCCTGCGCCTCGTAATCAAACCACTTGGCGTAACCGAAGGCGGCGAAGATCACCACCAGCGCCGCGCGCATAAAGATAACGTCCCCGTTCGAGCGCTGAAAGCGCCGCAGCCATGTCGCCAGCATCATCCTCTCTCCTTATGTTGCCCACGGCCGCCGCGGATCGCCCGCTTGCGGCCGCGGGGTGCGGCGGCTTAGTGCCCCATCGCGTCCTTCTTCATTTCGTCTTTCTTCATACCGTCTTTGGCCATACCGTCTTTCGCCATGCCATCCTTTTTCATGGCGTCTTTGCCCATCTTGTCTTTCTTCATGCACTCTTTGCCCATGCACTCTTTCTTCATGCCATCTTTCGCCATGCCGTCGTGCGACATCTGGCTCATGCCGTCCTTTTTCATCGCGTCTTTGCTCATGCCGTCTGCGGCGTTGGCGCCGGCCACGCCCAGCATCAGCGCGCTGCACATCATCATTGCGAATAACTTTTTCATGGTATTTCCTTCCGTCATGTCAAAGGCACCGGGGTGCCGGAGAATGGCCGGTGGCTGCCTCAGCTGCCGCCAAACCAGTTGTAACCCTGGTCTTCCCAGTAACCGCCCGGGAAGCGGTTGGTGACCTCGATCACCTGAATGTGTTTCGGGTTCTTGTAGCCCAGCTTGGTCGGCATGCGCAGCTTCATCGGGTAGCCGTATTTGCGCGGCAAGACCTGCCCGTCATAGGTCAGCGCGATAATCGTCTGCGGGTGCAGCGCGGTGGCCATGTCGATGCTGGTGTAGTAATCGTCGGCACAGGTAAAGCTGACGTAGCGGGCGCTCAGATCCGCGCCAATCGCCTGGAGAAAGGTCGCGAACGGCACGCCGCCCCACTTGCCGATGGCGCTCCAGCCCTCGACGCAAATATGGCGCGTCACCTGGCTGACCTGCGCCATGCGGTGCAGCTGCGGCAGGCTCCAGGCGCGTTTGTCCTGCACCAGTCCCGCCACCTCCAGCCGGTAATCGTCGCCGTTGATGTCCGGCGCGTCCTCCTCGGCGTAGAAAGCGTTGAACGGGAACGGCCGAGTGATCATCGATTCCGGGTAGACCGGCGCCAGGCGATCGCCGTTGAACAGCCAGCCCTGTACCCGATCGTTGAAGCGCGAGATGCGGCTCAGCGCCTGTTCGACGTTGGCGTTATCGCTGAGATCGCAGCCGGTGAGCATGGCGATGCCGCCCAGCGTCAGGCCGTTGCGCAGAAAGCGGCGGCGCGAAGGCGCGCTCAACAGCCGCTGCGCTTCTTTGACGATCGCCTGCCCTTCACCGATCGTCATGATCCGTTTATCCTTTTCCATCATTCACTCCTTAGCGTCCGCGCAGCATGGCCAGCAGCGTCCGCGGCACCAGCGCCACCATCACCAGGTGAATCGCGACGAAGGCCACCAGCGCCGACATGGCAAAAAAGTGGATATAGCGCGCCGCCTCATAACCGCCGAGCAGCGTGCGCAGCAGCGGAAACTGCACCGATTTCCACAGCACCAGCCCGGACAGCGCGCTCATCACGCCGAGGATCATCACCGACAGATAAGCCACGCGTTGCACCATGTTGTAGTGGCGCAGGTCGGCGTGTTGCAGCCTGCCGCGCAACGCGGCGCCTATATCGGCGAGAAACTGCCGTGGGCTGAGCGGCCAATATTTGCGTTTGAAACGCCCGCTGGCCAGGTTGATCAGCAGGTAGCACAGCCCGTTGACGCCGAACAGCCACATGCCGGTGAAGTGCCACTGCAGCGCGCCGCCCAGCCAACCGCCGAGCGTCAGCTCATTGAGAAAGCTGAAGTTGAACAGCGGCGAGGCGTTGTAGATGCGCCAGCCGCTGGTCACCATGATCAGCATCGCCAGCGCATTCAGCCAGTGCGTCAACCGCAGCCACAGCGGATGCACCGTCTGTCGTTGTTCCGGAGTGAAAGTGAGGCTCATAAAGATTCCTGCCAGCTAACGATGCGATGAGCCAAGTATTCGCCGGATTTGTTCCCCAAGACCTCACGCAAAGTTAAATAAAATGTGATAACTCCGCCGATGGGGGTTGTGTAGACTTCAGAGAGAAACGGGCAATCAGCGGTAATGAGAATGGACAAGCCAAAACGAATTTTGATCGTCGAGGACGACGGCGACATCGCCGAGCTGCTGCAACTGCATCTGCGCGACGAAGGTTACGCCATCAGCCACGCCGCCGACGGCAATCGGGGCATGGCGATGTTGGAACAGGGCGGCTGGGATGCCTTGATCCTCGATCTGATGCTGCCGGGCGTGGACGGATTGGAAATTTGCCGCCGAGCGCGCACCATGACGCGCTACACGCCAATCATCATCACCAGCGCGCGCTCCAGCGAGGTGCACCGCGTGCTGGGGCTGGAGCTGGGTGCCGACGACTATCTGGCCAAGCCCTTCTCCATGCTGGAGCTGGTGGCGCGGGTCAAGGCGCTGTTTCGCCGCCAGGAAGCGATGAGCCGCAACCTGCGCATGGACGCTGGCGTGCTCAGCTTCAACGATCTGACCATCGACCCCATCGCCCGCGAAGTGCACCTGCATCAGCAGCCGGTCGAGCTGACGCCGCGCGAATTCGACCTGCTGTACTTTTTCGCCCGCCACCCGGGCCAGGTGTTCTCACGCCTGAGCCTGTTGAATCAGGTTTGGGGCTATCAGCACGAGGGGTATGAGCACACCGTCAACACCCATATCAACCGGCTGCGCATCAAGATCGAGCGCAACCCGGCGGAACCCGAGCGCATCCTCACGGTGTGGGGCATGGGCTATAAATTCGCGGCCGCGCCGCAAGAGTGAGCCATGAAAAACCTTACGTTAGCGCAACGCCTCACGCTGATCTTCGCGCTGCTGATCGTCATCGGCTGCGCCTTTTCCGGCTGGATGCAGGTGCGCAGCAGCACCCAGTACAGCCAGGCGGTGATCCAGCGCCTGTCCGGCAACCTGGCGCAGCATATTGCCGACAGCAACCCGCTGCTGGGGGTGAACGGGCCGGATCCGCAGGCGGTGCATACCCTGTTCGATCAGCTGATGGCGGTGAATCCCAGCGTTGAGGTTTACCTTCTCGACAAACAGGGCGCGATTATCGGCAACGCCGCGCCGGCCGGGCATCTGAAGCGGCAGCGGGTCGCGCTGCCGCCGCTGCAGGCGCTGCTCGGTGGCGCGCCGATGCCGGTGTATGGCGACGATCCGCGCAGCGCGGACGGGCGCAAGGTGTTCAGCGTCGCGCCGCTTAAGGTCGATGGCCGGATCGAAGGCTATCTGTACGTGGTGCTGCTCGGCGAAGAGTACACGGCGCTGGCCAGCAACGCCCAGTTCAACTCGGCGGTCAGGATGGCGCTGTGGACCTCCGGGCTGATGGTGCTGTTCAGCCTGCTGGCCGGCGGTTTCGCGTTTTATTGGGTGACGCGCCCTATCCGTCGCCTGACCCGGCAGGTCAGCGCGCTGGACAGCGGCGGCATCGAGGCGGTGCAGGCCTACGCGGCGCTGCCTGCGGTACGGGCCGGGCGCGACGAAGTCAGCCAGCTGCAGCAGGCTTTCCACCGCATGGCGCAGCGCCTTGCCGATCAGTGGCAAACGCTGGCGCAGCAGGATCGGCTGCGGCGTGAGTTCATCGCCAACGTCTCGCACGATCTGCGCACCCCGCTCACCTCGCTGCACGGCTATCTGGAGACGCTGTCGGTCAAGGCTGCCACCCTGAGCGAAGCCGATCGGCGGCGCTATCTGGAGATCGCGCTGGCGCAGAGCCGCAAGGTGGGCAAGCTGGCGCAGGAGCTGTTCGAGCTGGCGCGGCTGGAGTACGGCGTGGTGAAACCGCAGAAAGAGCCTTTTTCCCTCAGCGAGCTGTTGCAGGACGTGTTCCAAAAGTTCGAGCTGGCGGCGGAGGCGCGCAACCAGCGGCTGCACGCCGACATTCCCCCCGGCATTCCGCCGGTGTTCGCCGATCTCAGCATGATTGAGCGGGTACTGACTAACCTGTTGGACAACGCCATTCGCCATACGCCGCCCGGCGGAGACATCGGCGTGCGGCTGTGGCGGCAGGACGATCGGGTGATGGTGCAGGTCAGCGACAGCGGCCCCGGCATTCCGCAGACGCTGCGCGCCGATCTGTTCGTACGCCCGTCTGTCCTGAGCGGCGCCCGGCGCCCTTCCGGCGGACTGGGCTTGATGATCGTGCGGCGCATTCTGCAGCTGCACGACAGCGATATTCAGCTGATCGAACAAGCGCAAAGCGGCGCCTGTTTCCGCTTTGCCATTCCGCCGCGTTAATCGAGGCAGCTGCGATCGACGCTGATAAATTTGTCGTTATAGATAATGAATTTCTGCCCCTTCAGCCGAATACCGGCATGGGTCAGCGTATCGCCGGGGCGCAGGTATTCGGTGACACCCTCTTCATCTGTGCTGTTGCAGCCCGGCTTGAGCAGGAACTTGAAATAGGTGTTGCCGGTGTTGGTGAGCGTACCGCGCTGGGTATCGAGCCGATAGGCAAAGTTTACCTGACGCGGGCGCACCACCAGAATGGTGTCCATCACCACGATCGGCTCCAGGTTGACGCCGGCGCCCCGACGCGGCCCCGGTTCGAACAATCGGGTCGGCACTTCGCGAAATGATACCCGGTAATAACGCTCGCGATTATCCTGCGGCCCGCGGTAGAAAAACTTATAGTACTCCGCCTGCCCGGCCTGCAGCGTCAGCTGGCGCGGCGCAAACAGCAGCTCGCCATCCGCCGGCCGGCTGCGCACCTCGCGCTCTCCCGGCCGATCGATGGCGCGAATGCTCACCTGATACAGGCGCGCGCTACGGTTGTTATTCAACACCCGCTTGGCGGTGAATGAGCGATCCTGATCCATGGCAAACGTCAGGGTACCGACATTGATTGCAGCGGCGGTAAAGGGGAAGGACAAACACAGCAACCCTATCAGCACAAGTTTCACGCCTTGTCCTCAATTGATGTTGCGCCAGGTGGCTTCGACATGAATTTCACCGGCGGCGCTGACGTCGCCATACCAACCGTTGCCGTCGACGGTTCTCAGCGAGATCGGATTGTTCATCGGAATGCTAAAGGTCACGCGGGTCTTGTTCAGCACTCCCACTTCACCGGAGATATCATTCCACGGCGTGCTGCTCCAGAGCGCATTGGTCATGTCGTGCCACTGGCCATCGCAGCCGGCGGCGAAGCTCTGCTGGCCGTTGGTGCTGGTGGTGATGCCGAGGGTGGCGGGGAACGGTACCTGGGTACTGTTATCCGCAGAAGAAAAGAGGCAATAGTTCACCCCGTTGATCGCCTGAGTCGGCCCGGTCGCCATCACCCTCACCTGATCGGCGGCGGTTTTGCCGCTGGTGGTCACGAAGTAGCCGAACTCCAGCGCCGGTTCCGCCGGGCCGACATAACCTTCACGGTGTGGGCTGTTGTCGTAATCATCGGAAATAATGCTGATGCTGAAATCGCGCGGCTTGATAATCAGCTGGTTTGAGGTGGAAAACTCATACCATCCCGACTCCGGCGAGGTGGTGTTCTGAAAACGGAAATTGATCAGATCGCGAGTGCCGCTGTCGGAAATCCCCAGCGCGACCATCTGTTTGAAGAAGTTACTGGAGAAGAACACATACACGGCGTTGCTGCTCTTCAACTCGTTAAACGTATAGTAGCTGCCGGTGCCCGACGTATTTTTCCAGGTGTTGCCGTTCAGACTGAACTGCAGATCGGCGGCGTTCACCGCGGATGACAGCGCCGCATGGTTAATCGCCGGGAAAATATGAATCGAGGTATTGCTCACGCTGCCGTCGGTCTGCAAATCGTAGCTGACCATCTTGCACATGATGCCTGAGCGGGCGCCGATGGTCTGGTTCTTGCAATCGGCATTGCCCTCACCGATGATCGGCACCCCATCGCTGTTGACGAACACCTCCGATACGGCGTTGGTATTGATAAAGCGCAGGTGGGCAGCCTTGCTGTGCGTGACGGTGCGCTTATACCAGCTGCCGCTGGCCTGATCCCGACAGCGGCCGCCGGTCGCGGCGTCGTAAGCCACCGACGTTTGGCAGCCGTTGATCTGCATGCTGAATGCGTCACCCGCCGCCATCTGCTTCAGATACTGATAGAAGCTCGGCGACATCATGCCGTGCATCCATTTTGCGCCGCCGGGCGTGACCACGGCACCGTAAAATCCCTTTTCGTCGGTGGTCTGCGGCAGAATCAAGCTGGTATCCATATTGCAACCGGCATACCAGTTGATGCAGCGCAGGCCGAGAAACGGATTCTTTATCGGCGCATTTTCCAGCCACATGTCATAGCGCCAGTTGGCATTCAGCCCCGTGTTGTAACCATTATCCACGTACCCCAGGCTCTGCTGATAGACAGTGCCGGAACCGCCGTATTTCAGCCCGGTCCACTTATTGGCGCCGGTCATGCGCGGATCCAGCCCGCCGGCCGGCGTGACGAAAAAGTTGTCGTCGGCGTTGTTCTCCACGAAGACAAATTTCATTACCGCCGCATCCGGCCAGTTGGTCTGGCTGACCGCCGCCTGCAGCGCGGGGGCGACCAGCGCCAACAACAACAGCACAACGTTAGCTCTCATGGTCAGACTCCCCGGATGACATATTGCCCGCATAGGTTTTCAGCCCGGTGCAGATCACGTCGCCGACCCACACGGCGCCTTGCGCCTTGCTGAGATCCAAATCCACTTCGCATGTCTGATTGCCGCTGTGGGTAAAATCGATAACCGGGAATTTCTTGTCGACATCCATGATAAATTCGCCTTTCTCATCGGTGCGGGTGCGGCCGATATGGTTCTTGATATAGGCGTTGGCCAGCAGCGTGCCGTCCTCCGCTTTGATGCGGCCGAACACCGTCACCATCTGTTTTATCTCCGGCGAGATCACCGCCACGTTGCCCGGATACAGGGTGAGCTTGCTCTTGCGCTTGGTGACGATGTCGAAGCTCTCCGCTGAGTTTTTGTTGTTCATCAACTCAACGTCGTACTGACCGTAAGGCGACAAAGGCAGGTAATTCTTATTGCCGCTCAGCTTCACCATCCGGCCGTCAACCCGTGCGGTCAGCAGGCCGTCGTTTTCAATGCCGGTATTGAAGATAATCCCGGCGTTGCCTTCGTTGCGGCCGCTGATGGCAATATCACGCCCTTGCCAGCCCATGCTGCCGCTCGCGGTCAGGCTGCTGTTAACGTAGCCGTCGGCGGAGCTGCTGACGTTGAGCGTGCCGGCAGAATACTTGGTGTCGAAGCGCGCATAGCCGCCACCGTTGAAACGGTTGTCGCCGCGGGTATCACCGGAAATCGCCCGCGACAGGTTGGCGCCCAAGGTGCGGATCGGCCCGTCCTTGATGTCCTTGCGCGCCGCCAGGTTGGCGGTGGTGTAGCCGTTTTGATTGGAAACGCCGGCGCTGAGCCAGTTGCCCATCGGCAGTGAAAAATCGAGCGCGATGTACTTGCCGGTATTGGCGTTGCTGCTGCCGTTGTTGTAGCGTTGCACGCCCGCCCGTACGCCCAGCGTGCCGAAGCGGCCGGTAAAGATGTTCTGGTAATAGTCGGCGTTGTAATAGTGACTGTCGTTCTTCTTATCGTCGTTGTAGCTGGCGCTCAGGGTGCCCAGCGGAGACCACAGCGCCCCCAGATTAAGGCTGCCGCCAACGGCGCGGTTATAGGCGTCATTTTGCAACAGACGATCGCCAATCTGCGTTTTCTCCTGATTGATCCATACGCTGCTGAAGCCGCCGGGCAACGCGGCGCTGACGCTGTTGACCAGGCTCCAGGAGCGATCGGAGGCCGCCATGTTTTGCAGGTTGATCTGAATCGACTCGGTCACCGGCAGGCTGACGCGGCTCTCGCCGACGGCGTTGCCGTCAAACGAATACCCCGACAGCGCCCAATTAAGCGTTTGCAGATTGCCGGTAGCCGAAGCGCCAAGCAAATAAGAGTCCTTTGCCGGGCGGTGGCGCTCCCGTTCGCCGCGCCAGTCGTCCATGCGCAGCATCCCGCCCCAGAATTGCCAGGCCAGCGGCGCATTGGCGCCGCGATTGGGGCTGAACAATTTATTCACTCGCTGCATGCGTTTATCGACCACTTTGCCGTTGACCACGATCTCCACCTCTACGTCATAGATACCGTAGGGCAAACTGCCGGTGTCCACTTCATGGTTGCCCATCGTGAAGTTTTGTACGCTGAGCAGCCGCCCGTCGCGCGACAGATGCACCTCGCCGGCCGAGGGGAAAAAAACCACGATCGGCGTCAGCGATTGGGAATTATCAATACCGTCGAGTTGGCGCGGTTGCCGTAGGACAGACCATAAATCTTGCTCGAGTTGATGGTGGTGACCGGCCCCAGCGACTGCAGATTCCAACTGTCCAGCATGCCGGCGGCGAAACGGCGGCCGGCGAAATCACGCTCGTACATCGCTTTGTACAGCGTGGCGTTTTCATCGCCGCTGCCGATACCGTAGATTGAACCGTTCAACTCCACGTGGTGCTCACGCAACGCCGTGACGCTGTTGAGCGATAAATAACTGGAGGTGTTGCCTTCGCTGGCGCGGGCCCGGTTATCGTAGACCCCGAGGTTATAATCCAGCGTGCTGCTTACGGCATCCACGCTGGACGCGCCGATGTCGCTGGAGCGAGCGCGCAGCACCGTCCCCAACGCGGATTCCTTCACCACCAGTTGCAGGTTGAGCTGCCGGAAATCCAGCGCCAGCCAGGCGTCGTCCGCGACCCGGATATGCTGCTGCCGATCGAATGGCGCATCCTGCAAAGCCTGCAGCTGGCCGGCAATCGCCGTCGTCAGCGGGGCACCGTCGTCGTTATCCTCCAGCGTCACCCGACGAATCTTTAGCCTGTCCTGATCCAGGTAGAGAAAGGCATGGCCGATGCGGCTGTCGTCTTTGACGCCATCGCTCTTTTCATAATGCAACAACAGCGGAATACTCATCCCCTCGCGCAACGCCAGGCTGAAAGTGTGCGGGATCAGCACGCCGTTAATCTGCGTCAAACCGGCCGCCATCGCCATCCGGCCAGGCAACAGCGTCGGGAGCGCCAGCGCACCGGCAGCCAAAAGCGTTCTCAACAGCACAGCGTTCACATGCCACTCCTTGCGTGATTGTTTTGCATCCATCGTGGATAACGCGCGCATTACTTCACCGGGATAAACTGTTCGCCGTGCCACAGCGCGACGCGTCCTTTTTTATCGTTGACGTCAACCTTGTTGAAGGCGCGATCCTTCCCCGGCATCACGAAATAGTTTTCCTTGCAGTCGCTGCCGTCTTGCTTGTTCCTGCAATTGCCGTAGGCCACCACTTTGAACGTGGCGTTGCCGGTGTTTTTGATCCGTCCGTTGGCGAACTGATAGGCGAAGCGATCCTGCCGAGGCGCCACCACCAAAATGGTGCCGATGCGCGCCGACGTGGTGGCCACGGCATTACGCCGAGCCGAATTTTGCCCCGCCTCGCTCAACGCCTGATCGAACCAAACGATGCGGTAGTAACGCTCCTGGGCATCATTCGGCCCCTTGTAGTAAAAGCGGATCACATCGCTGGCGTTGGCCGGCAAGATCAGGCTGGCGGGCGACAGCAGCATTTCATCCCGACTGCTCATCGGGATCACCGTGCCGGAGGCCAGGGGACTGGAAATGCGTTCGATCTTGATGGTCACCAGCCGGCCGCTGTCGGTGGTGTTTTTGATTTCCTTGCTCAGGCGCGCGCTGTCGCCAGGCATGAAGGCGCTGATCTCACCCACATCGAGCGCCAAAGCCGGCCGCAGCAGCATTAACATCAGGGTGACGGCGAGAGAAAAGCGTGTCATTGCGGTATTCCACTGGCGTTGATGAGCGATAAATAGCAGGAGGTCTCCCCCCTGCCAGATGCAGATCGTTCGGGGGATTAGGAAGTCCAGGTCGCGTTGAATTCGACGCTGACGTCGCCGCTCCAGATACCTTCCGGCAGCGTGCTGAAATCCGTGACGGCGGTAGTGCCGTTTGACGTCGCGCCGATGATGCTGAAGGTGAACTGATCCTGCGCGCTGGTGCGGCCGGCTTGGTTGTAGGCGTTGGACAAGGCGCTCAAATTGCCGCCCAAAATGCCGGCGGTGGTGTCGATCATGGTGGTTTCAGCCGTTTTCCCGACCACCGCACCGTTATAGTTCACCCCGACTTCCAGCGTAGAACCGGAAGTATCCAGCTGAGTCAGCGTATTGGAGACCAGTTTTGAGGTCAGTTTGAAAGCGGTGGCCGTGGTATCGCCTTCCACGGTGACGTCAAACAGGCCTTTCTGGCTGTTGAAACCCTTAATGCCTTCTGCATAGTTGAAGGCCAGGCTGCCAATCGGCGTCACAACCAGTTTGCTGGTGGTGTCTTTCTTGGCGGTCGCAGACCAGGTTGCCAGCGCCTGAGCGGTAACGTCGGCGGCTTGAGCAGTGCTGACCGCTGCAAAGGCGGAAACGATCGCCAGAGCCAGTGTCATTTTCTTCATGGTATAACTCCCTTCAATGTTGAATATGTTTTCTTTCTTTCGTCCATTCTCAGCCAGCCGTTTGCATCACTGCGTTTAGCCAGTCTGCTTGACGCCACAAGAATATCCCCGACCGATCAAAAAAGAATCATTAACTATTAAAGTTCAAATATTTAGATTTAAATCCCGCCATTAATGTTTTAACCCCCATAAATCACATTAAAAAGCGGGTTAAGCCTTTGATGAAAGCACAATCACATTGTGGTTTAACCCCGGCAAGGCGGTTATTGTTTAACCACAAATACGCTCTGTTCGCCCTTCTCATGTCGGTGCAAAATTTCAGCGCCGGCGTTGTTCGCTGAGGGGGGATTGATTGGATTTACGCAGGGGGCAGCAGCCAATCAAGATCGGCCGCTGTAGAGAAAAGGGGGGCTTATCGCCACGTGTCAGGAAGGGTATCGGGTTCTCAGGGTAAGAATAAGCCGCATAAAGCCGGCCTGATTGAGGCCCAGTTTTCGCATAATATTCAGTTTATGGGAGCTTATGGTTTTGTAACTTCGCCGGGTCACGTTGGCGATGCTTCGTGCAGATGCGCCGGCAACCATCATGGCCAAAACTCGCCATTCACTGTCAGATAATGCGGCTGCAGAGTGCACCAGCCGGGCGCGAATATGCGGGGAACGATAGCCGGAGAACTCACCCGCAGCCGCAATGGCATCACTCAGGCAATGCAAAGGCTCCTCCTTTGCCACTATAGCTATGCGCGCATCTGCCGCCAACAACGCTAATATGCAGGGGTGTTCTACCGCGGTGAAAATCACCAAGGGAATTTCCGGCCAAATATTTTTTGCCGTCAGAACGAACCGTAATACATCATACAAATATTCTCTCTGATGATATAACTCCATAATAAGCGCGCGAGGTTTTCCCTCTTTCAATACCCCCTCCAGCTCCCTCAAGGTGTCGATAAAATAGCTGTCACTTGATTGGGTAACGAGAAATGCTTCCATTCCTCTTCTCACTAAATAGCTGGGTTCAAAAAATAGCAGCGCATCACCGAAATCGGCTTTAACCATACATAATCACCATAATGAGGTAGAAAGCGGTAGAGAAAGGGAAATACCTCTCGATAAACGCCACACGGCAGCCCGCCAAATGAAAGTCGAACGTTCTATTTCAACACTGTAATATTTTTGTCATATCCACCGCCCTTCAATCGCGTTGGGCAGCGGCTATCAATGGTCAATTAATAAACTCGGCATTGTCGCTTTCCAATCCTGAACAGATCTCCATTTTATGTTCGCGCAAGATCTTGCAGCGCAGCAGGAATAAGCGGGAAATGCCGGAAATGTAAGCCCTGACCTGATTGCTGCGCACCACCAGCAAAAACTCATCGCCGCTGCATTCTCCCGTTTGGTGCGCGGCGTAAGCCAGAATGTCCCGATTCAGGCTGGCGTTGACCGTCGCCGAGGCATCAGGCAACGACATGAAAACCTTACAGTTGCCCGACTTTCCCAGGTAGCTCTCCTGCCGGGCCCCCGAGCCGCTGAAATAGGCCGTGACAGCAATAGCCATGAGGATCCCCCCCAGAACCATCGCGCTGAACATCAGCCACCCACGGCGGGAATAACCAAGATGAGAAGAGGCCCCGTCGATGACGGTGTCGGACGCCGGATTGACCGCCGCTGCGGGCGCAGATCCAGGCACAGCCGCGGCAGGTTCCGCGTCGTGAATATCTTCCGCGTCCTCATAAGACTCGATGGTAATCTCATCACGCAACATAAAACCCACTTTAGGAACCGTAACAATGACCTCATCCTCGACGCCAAGGTTTTTAATCACCCGACGCAATTTGCTGACGCACTGATTAAGATTATTATTGCTGGACACCATGCCGTAATCGTCCCAGACCTTCTTGAATATCAGTTCACGCCCTACGGCCTCGCCATGATGGGCAATCAACAGCAGCAACAACCGTTTGGAAGGACCGGATATGGATATGGGATCGTCAGAAAAATCTGTTGGGCTAAGGGTTCTGGTGTCTGCGTCAAAGAGAATATGGTCATTAAATCTATATTTCATTTTATTCACATGTTTTCACTATAGCGATCATTTATAGTTTGGCGTCAAATGTTAATGAAATATTAAATAAATATTTAATCAGGTAATTCGCGAAAATACCCAAGCACAGGCAAGAAAAACCACTCAATTAACGCCACGAAATACGCTTTGTCACCTCACCACCGTTTATATAGGATTTTTCTTGTAAACCATAACCAAAGGTTAACCAATCACCTCATTCATTGATATATTGACGCGACAAAAACCACAAAGTTAGTTTTTTGTGTCGCAAATCATCCATTTTAAGGAAAAACATCTCAAAAAAAGACCACAGAACTAAATTTTAATAAAAAAATAATAACACGTGAATGTTGAGCGTAATCACAGACCGCAGTCCATCTGCATTAGCCCGATGAATTAACGCGTTTGCCGCGACGCAAATGTTAAATTTTAGGTTCAGCCGAGGTTGATGGGAAACAATAATGAAAGGAAAAACTTACGAATGACGCCTGTCGCGCTTTCCGCAACAGGCGAAAACATTCGCTGCAGCTCATTGAACTGATGAAGGGAAAACCAGGCTAAAGGTCAAACAAGCGGAACCCCGGCTAACGGAACACTGCGCGCGAACTTCACCACCGTGCAGCGTCATGATGGCGCGCACGATAGACAGCCCCAGCCCACTGGCATGATTGCCAGCGCTGCGTGCGGGATCGGCGCGATAAAAGCGATCGAACAATTTTTCCAGCTGTGCCGGCGCGATCGGCGGCCCCTGATTGATAACCTGTACCCACCAGGCATCGGCGCGCCGTTCAGCCCGCAGGACGATCCGGCTGTTTTCGTCGGCATAACGCACTGCGTTAGCCACCAGGTTGCTCAACGCGCGCTGGAACAGCATCGCGTCCGCCTTCAGCCCGCCTTCCCCTTCGCAGCTCAGCGCGATGCCGCGTTCTTCCGCCAGCCCCTCGAAGTAATCCGCCACCCGCCGCAGCTCCAGCGCCACATCCAGCCGACTGTAGTTCAGCGCAGACTGCGCCTCGCCGGCGCGCGCCAGGAACAGGATATTTTCCACCATGCGGGAAATACGCTCCAGCTCATCCATATTGTTCGACAGCAGGGTTTCGTACTCTTCCACGCTGCGGGGCTGGTAAAGCGCCACCTGGCACTGGCCCATCAACGCCCCTACCGGGGTGCGGATTTCATGGGCCAGATCGGCGGAAAACTGCGTCAGCCGCTGGTAGCCTTCATTCAACCGATCGAGCATCGCATTAAACGAACGGATCAGCTGCTGCAACTCCTTCGGCGCCCCCTGCTCGCTGAGGCGTGTCGACAGCGTATTGGGCGCAATCTGCGACGCCTGCGCCGCCATGCGCCATAACGGCTTCAATCCCCGGCGCATGACCCCATACCCCAGGAGCGCAATCAGCAGGAAAGCCACCGCCACCGCCGCGACGATGCGCCACAGGTAGCGCGCCAGCATTTTCTGTTCGTTGACCATCACGTGCGCGGCGGAGATCTGCAACAGGCCGCCGTCTTCCAGGCGCACCATCGCCGAAGCCGCGCGCAGCGGCACCCCCTGCGCCGTTTCCCCACCGCGGACGGCGGCCAGCGTCTGCGCCTGGCCGGCCGGCGTCGGCGCGATCGGCGGTAGGTTCACCCCGGCCGGATTCACGTTGATGAGCGGTTTTTGTCCCGGAATTTGGAAAATCAGCACGTCCTGTTCATTGCCCAGCATGTTTTCAAACAGGCCGTTATTGGCGGTCAGGCGCGCCAAAGGAAAGCGCTGCCCCAGCAAATGGCGGAAATATTCTACGCGCCCGGTCACCTGTAGATCGCTGCGCAGCGTCATTTCCTGGCGCATGGCGCTATACAGATACCCGCCCGTTCCGCTCACCACCAAAGCGGCTACCAGTGCGAACAGCGTGGCGGTGCGCAGCGTCAGCGACACCGGCCGACGTGACGTGCGCCCGCTCACGAGCGTGGCTCGCAGACATAGCCAATGCCGCGCACGCTGTGGATCAGCTTGACGTCGAACGGCCGGTCTATTTTGGCACGCAGGCGTTTGATGGCCACGTCAACCACATTGGTGTCGCTGTCAAAATTCATGTCCCACACCTGAGAGGCTATTTGCGTGCGCGACAGCACTTCGCCCTCGCGCCGCACCAGCAGATGCAGCAGCATGAACTCCTTGTTGGTCAACGGGATCACCTGATCCTGGCGCACCGCCCGGCGGCGCAGCACGTCCAGCTGCAGATCGGCGATGGCGTAATGATCGGCTTCGCGCGCCGGCCCGCGGCGCAGCAAGGTGCGCAAACGCAGCACCAGCTCGGTAAACGAAAACGGTTTAATCAGATAATCGTCCGCGCCCAGCTCCAGGCCGTGGATGCGGTCCTGCACGCCGTCGCGGGCGGTGAGAAACAGAATCGGCACGTCGCTTTTCTTGCGCAGCACCTCGATGATCTGCCAACCGTCCAGCCCTGGCAGCATCACATCGAGCACGATCGCGTCGTAATCCTGCTCCAACGCGCGAAACAGCCCGTCGGTGCCGTTGCGCGCCAAATCGACGCCGTACCCCGCTTCACCCAACCCTTTCTTCAGGTAATCCCCTGTGCCGATATCGTCTTCAACTACCAGTATTCGCATGCTCGCCACCTCGTTACGTCTGCAAAAATACTAGCAGCTTCGGCGGACAAACTTGATGACATTAATGTCATCAAACGGCCATGGCGCTGACCCAATGGCTCAACCATGCTTAACCGGCAAACTCATTTCAGGAGAACGTTATGATTACCCGTCATCGTATAGCCGGTTTACTGTTATCCACCTTGCTGCTGTCCAGCGGCCTGGCCGCCGCCCAAACGCCGGGCAAAGTCATCGCGCCGCTGCGCGGCACCATCAGCCAGGTGGCCGACGGCAATCTGCAGCTGACCGATCGCAAGGGCGAGACACTCAGCGTCAAGCTGAACAATCAGACCAACGTGCTCAGCGTGTCCAAAGCCACGCTGGACGACATAAAACCGGACAGCTTTATCGGCACCGCCGCCGTGCCGCAGCCGGACGGCACGCTCAAAGCGCTGGAGGTGCACGTATTCGCCGCCAGCCTACGCGGCACCGGTGAAGGGCACTCGGCCTGGGAATCCGCCGACGGCAAAGTAGACACCATGACCAACGGCACCGTCGGTAAACTGGTGAAATCCAACGGCCGCACCCTGACCGTCACCTACGGCAACCAGCAGAAAACCGTCATCGTGCCGGAAGACGTGCCGATCGTGACGCTGGATCCGGGCGATTTGAGCCTGCTCAAGCCGGGCGTGCACATCGTGCTGTTCTCCGCCGTCAACGATAAGGGCGAGCGCATCGCCACCCGCATCTCCGCCGGCAAAGACGGCACCGTGCCGCCGATGTAACCGGAGAAAGCCATGAAAACCAACGCGTCGCGGCCGGTGCATCGCTGGCCGGTTCGAATCACTCATTGGATCAACCTGTTCGCCATGGTGTGCATGTTCATGAGCGGTTGGGAGATCTATAACGCCTCGCCGCTGTTCGATTTCCGCTTTCCGCCGCAGATGACGCTGGGCGGTTGGCTGGGCGGCGCGATTGGTTGGCATTTGGCGGTGATGTGGCTATTGGCGCTGAACGCCGTCTGCTATTTGCTGTGGAGCCTGTTCAGCGGCCATTTTCGCCGCGATCTGTTGCCGCTGCGCGTCGGCGCGCTGCGGCAGGATATCTGGCTGGCGTTGACGCTGCGCCTGCGCCACCGGCATGGCCACTACAACGCCATTCAGAAACTGATGTACCTCGGCGTGCTGGCGCTGGGCCTATTGCTGGTGCTGTCCGGCCTGGCGATTTGGAAGCCGGTTCAGCTGCAGGGATTGGTCGCCCTGTTCGGCGGCTTCGATTTTGCGCGCTACGTGCATTTCTTCGCCATGGCCGGCATCGGCCTGTTCGTGGCGATCCACGTTTTCATGGTGATCGTCGTGCCCAAAACGCTGTGGGCGATGATAACGGGTGGCAAACATGAATGAGAAAAAGCCGCGGGCAGCCGCGCCAAAACTGGAACCGGACCAAAAAAAGCAGCTGGTCAATCTGCAGCGCCGCCTGATGCTGCGTTCCGGCCTGACGCTGGGCGGTATCGCCATGCTCACCGGTTGCAACCTGCAAGACGGCGATCGGGTGGATAAGGTGCTGTGGGCCATGTCGCGCTGGAACGACCGGGTGCAGGCCTGGCTGTTCAGCGGCCAGCGGCTGGCGCAAACTTACCGGCCCGATCAGATTACCCACCCTTTCCCTTTCAACGCGTTTTACCCGGAATACAACGTCCCCGAGATCGATCTCGCCGGCTACCGGCTTGAGGTCGCCGGGAAGGTGGAGAAAAAAGCCCCCTGGACGCTGGAACAGCTGCAGCGGCTGCCGCAGCAAAGCCAGATCACTCGCCTGATCTGCATTGAGGGCTGGAGCGCCATCGGCCAATGGGGCGGCGTGCCGCTGCGCACCTTTCTGCAGCACGTCGGCGCGGATCTGAATGCCGGTTACGTCGGCTTCAAATGCGCCGATCGCTACTACTCCAGCCTCGACATGGCCACCGCGCTGCATCCGCAGACCATCCTGGCACTGGATTTCGGCGGCAAGGCCCTGCCGGCGGACTATGGCTACCCGCTGCGGCTGCGGGTGCCCACCAAGCTGGGGTTCAAAAATGCCAAACATATCGCCGCGATCTTCGTCAGCGACGTCAATCCGGGCGGGTATTGGGAGGATCAGGGCTATAACTGGTTCAGCGGCATTTAGTTTTGCGCAGCGCTGCGCATAAGCCTCATCGGCGGCTGGAGGATCTTCTCCGCCGCGGTTAATAATTTGTTCGTCACAACGGGGATAACTATAGGAAAAGTAATAGTAAAAATGATTTTATCATGGAGATTGATGTGAGGGAGATCAATGCGCGACCTGTCACGGAATATAGGTACCAAATAACAGTTTATAAAAATGCCGGCAGCGTTGCTGCGTATTACCTTGATTTTAAAAAAGCGACGTTAAGGATGCGTCAATGGCTTATTGGGGCTTTCCTGCCTCGGAAGTATTGGACAATGCTTACGTCATGGAACTGTACGATGTAAGGGCGTTGGAAACCCGCGCCGAAGTAACCAAATCCTTATTTGATACCTATACCAGGATGGCGTACACCCGAGATGAACGAGAACAACTCTATGGCATCGGCCTGGCGATTGTCACGTTTGTGGTGCAATACCCAAGCGAGATTGATTTTCAGCGTACCGCTCAGGCCAGCGTTAGCCAGAATTTATGACTCGCTCGTGAAAAAACATGCGCATCACGTACATTATTTGTACAACCAAGCGCTTATTGAGGACGGATGATATGTCATCGAAATACCGCCTGTTAACGGCAGAATCCCACCCAACTCCTATGAGCATAAAGGAACGGCACCAAAGAGAAATGCAAGCCTTCCACGAAGAATGGGCTGAACAAAGACGCCGCGAATGGCGCGAACGCGGCGGTGCTGAAGCAAGTGAACTGCCCGCCAGTGGCATCGATACCGAACTTTCATCCTGATTCCGGTTCGTTCTTACTCTTCTTCCCCTGCCGTCAACAACGCAAGCCCCGCCTGCTCGATGGCCTCCCGCGCAGCGGCGGGCAACCCTTCGTCGGTAATGATGGCGTCAAAGGCGGCGATCGGCAGCGCCAGGTAGGTCGCGATCTTGCCGTATTTCGAGGTGTCGCTGAGCAGAATGCAGCGGCGGCTGGCCTCGACGATGGCCTTCTTTACCATCACCTTGTCTTCGTTCGGCGTCGACAGGCCGCGCATGCTCCACGAAGAGGCGGAGATAAACGCCAAATCGATAAACAGAGCACGCAGCGCCTGCGCTGCCGCTTCGCCGACGCAGGAACGATTTTCCCGGCACACGGTGCCGCCGGTGTGGATGATTCTGCACTGGCTGTGTTCGATCAGGAAGCCGGCGATGACAAAGTCGTTGGTCACCACCGTCAAATCGTCACGTTCACCGATCTGTTTCGCCAGCGCCAGCGTGGTGGTACCGGCATCCAGATAAATACAGCTATTGGCGGGAATATGCCGCGCCGCCAGCCGGCCGATGGCGATTTTCTGCCGGCTGAACATCCCTTCCTTGGCCTGGTGCGAAGGTTCGCTCGCCACCCGCTCAGGCGCCTGCACGCCGCCCGAGACCGACTGCACCGCGCCCTGTTCCTCCAGCTTTTGCACATCGCGGCGGATCGTCATGTGCGAGACCCCCAGCCGTTCGGTCAGCTCGGCAATGCTGACGACGCCGCGTTCGGATACCAGCGCAAGAATTTGTTGATGGCGTTCTACAGGTATCACGGTTCCCTCTCGTTGCTGCGGTGATAATAATTGTGATTTTACGTCAATTTTCGTTCGCCGATAGCCCTAATTTTTCACGGCGTGACGGTGAGCGCAGTGACGCCAGACAAGCATAAACTTATTTAAAAACATAATAGTAATGTTGATACAGGCCAGAAGCCGCACAAAAAACCCGTCTCGCGCATTGTTAATTATTGTGATAACGATCGCGGATTAACGGCCGCCAAGCGCTTACATTTAACACAACAAAACAAATTATCACTAAAATTAACAGGAGTGCAGTATGACACACCCAAGGAAATATGCCGTCTGCATCATTGGGCTGGGCGCGATGGGCATGGGCGCGGCGCGCTCGTGCCTCCGCGCCGGATTGACCACCTACGGGGCGGACCTGAATCCGCAGGCGCTGGCGGCGCTGCAACAGGCCGGCGCGAAACAAACATCTACCAGCGCGCGCGACTTCGCGGCCGAGCTGGACGCCGTGCTGCTGCTGGTGGTGAACGCCGCCCAAGTGAAGCAGATCCTGTTCGGTGAACAAGGCCTGGCGCCAAAGCTCAAGCCGGGCACCGCGGTGATGGTCTCTTCGACCATTTCCGCCGATGACGCCAAACAGATCGAACAACGCCTGCTGGACTATGGGCTGCCGATGCTGGATGCGCCGGTTTCCGGCGGAGCGGCCAAGGCGGAGGAAGGCCAGATGACGGTGATGGCCGCCGGCGACGACGCCACCTTCGAGCGTCTGCACCCCGTGCTGGACGCCATTGCCGGCAAAGTGTACCGCATCGGCGAGACGATCGGCCTGGGCGCGACGGTAAAAATCATCCACCAGCTGTTGGCTGGTGTACACATCGCCGCCGGAGCCGAGGCCATGGCGCTGGCCGCCCGCGCCGGCATCCCGCTGGACGTGATGTACGACGTGGTCACGCACGCCGCCGGCAACTCCTGGATGTTCGAAAACCGCATGCGTCACGTGGTCGACGGCGACTATGCGCCCAAGTCGGCGGTGGATATCTTCGTCAAGGATCTGGGACTGGTAGCGGATACCGCCAAGGCGCTGCACTTCCCGCTGCCGCTGGCCTCCACCGCTTTCACCATGTTTACCGCCGCCAGCAACGCCGGTTACGGTAAAGAAGACGACAGTGCGGTGATCAAAATCTTTGCCGGCATCGATCTGCCGCAGAAAAAGGAGTCAATCTGATGCTGCTCGGCGTAATCGCGGATGACTTTACCGGCGCGACCGACATCGCCAGTTTTCTGGTGCAAAACGGCCTGCCGACGGTGCAGCTGAACGGCGTGCCGCAAGACGAAACGCAGGTAAACGCACAGGCGGCGGTCATTAGCCTGAAATCGCGCTCCTGCCCGGCAGAACAGGCGGTCGAACAGTCGTTGCAGGCGCTGACCTGGTTGCAAAAACAGGGCTGCCGCCAGTTCTACTTCAAATACTGCTCCACTTTCGACAGTACCGCACAAGGCAATATCGGCCCGGTGACCGACGCCCTGCTCGCCGCGCTGGGAGAAAGTTTCACGGTTGTCTCACCGGCGCTGCCGGTAAACGGCCGCACGGTCTATCAGGGCCATCTGTTCGTCGGGGAACAGTTGCTGTCTGAATCCGGCATGCGTCATCACCCGGTCACGCCGATGACCGAGAGCAACCTGCTGCGCCTGATGGCGTCCCAGGCCGCCGGGCGCTGCGGGCTGGTAACGGCGGCGGAAATGGATCGCGGCGCCGAGGCAGTCAGCGAGAAACTGCGGCAATTGGCGCAGGACGGCGTGCGCTACGCGGTGCTGGATACGCTCAACGAACGGCATCTGCTCATCCAGGGTGAAGCGTTGAAAACGATGAAGCTGGTGACCGGTGGTTCGGGCCTGGCGATCGGCCTGGCGCGGCAATGGGCGCAGAACGGCGAACGTTCGGCAGAGGCGGCCGGTGCGCCGCAGGGGGAAAAAGCGGCGGTGCTGTCGGGCTCGTGTTCTGTGATGACCAACCGGCAGGTGGCGCACTATCGAGAACGCGCTTCGGCGCAGGCCATCGATATCGGCCGCTGCCTCGAGCCACAGGCGCGCACCGCCTACGCCGCCGAGTTGGCGCACTGGGCGCAGCGCCACGCCGGGGAGGCGCTTGCCCCGCTGATCTACGCCACCGCAGCGCCGGAAGCGCTGCAGCAAACGCAACGGCAGTACGGTAGCGCCGCCAGCGAGGCGGTGGAGGCGTTGTTCGCCGAGCTGGCGGTGCAGCTGTGCCAGTTGGGATTCAGCCGCTTTATTGTCGCCGGCGGCGAAACCTCCGGCGTGGTCACGCAGGCGCTGGGCATTCGCGGCTTCCATATCGGCCCCAGCATTTCCCCCGGCGTTCCCTGGGTGCGCGCCAACGACCGGGCCATTTCACTGGCATTGAAGTCAGGCAATTTTGGCGATGAAGCCTTCTTCACGCGCGCGCAAACGGAGTTTCCAGTATGACCATGACCATCGAGCAGCAGGCACGAGAAGAGATGGTGCGCCTGGGCGCTTCGTTTTTCCAACGCGGTTACGCCACCGGCTCTGCCGGCAACCTCTCGCTGCTGCTGCCGGACGGCGCGCTGTTGGCGACACCGACCGGCTCCTGTCTCGGCGAGCTGCAGGCCGATCGCCTGTCTAAAGTGAGCCTGAACGGCGACTGGCTCTCCGGCGACAAGCCGTCGAAAGAGATCAGCTTTCACCGAGCGCTGTATCTGAACAATCCGGAATGCAAAGCGGTGGTGCACTTGCATTGCACCTACCTCACGGCGCTCTCTTGCCTGCAGGGGCTGGACGTCAACAACGCTATCAAACCGTTCACCCCCTATGTGGTGATGCGCGTCGGCAAGGTGCCGGTGGTGCCCTACTACCGCCCCGGCGACGAAAGGCTGGCGCAGGATCTGGCCCGCCTGGCGCCCACCCACCGCGCCTTTTTGCTGGCCAACCACGGGCCGGTGGTGACCGGTAAAGACCTGCGAGCGGCGGCGGACAATGCCGAAGAGATGGAAGATGCGGCGCGGCTGATCTTCACCCTCGGCGATCGTCCTATCCGCTATTTGACCGATGATGAAATTGCCGAATTACGGAGCTGAACCATGCCTAAATTTGCCGCCAATTTATCGATGATGTTTAACGAAGTGCCGTTCCTCGAGCGCTTCGCCGCCGCTGCCGCACAGGGCTTCAGCGCGGTGGAGTTCCTGTTCCCTTACGACTATCCCGCCGAGCTGTTGGCCGAAAAGCTGCGCGAACACGGCCTGCAACAGGTGCTGTTCAACACCGCGCCCGGCGATGCCGTCGCCGGCGAATGGGGGCTGGCGGCGCTGCCGGGCCGCGAGCAGGACGCGCGCGCCGATATCGATCGCGCGCTGGCCTACGCCATCGCCCTTTCCTGCCCCTGCGTGCACCTGATGGCCGGCGTGGTGCCCGCAGGCGCGGATCGACAGCGTTATCTCGACACCTTTATCGCCAATGCGCGCTATGCCGCCGACGCCTTCGCCCCGCACGGCGTCAAGGTGCTGCTCGAAGCGCTCAGCCCGCCGGTCAAGCCCGACTACCTGTTTGCCAGCCAACACCAGGTGGCGGAAGCCGTGGCGGCGATCGGGAGACCGAACGTGTTCATTCAGTTCGACTTTTTCCACGCGCAGTTAGTGGATGGCAATATCAGCGGGCTGCTGGAGACGCTGGCTGGGTGCTACGCGCATATCCAGATAGCCTCCGTGCCGGATCGCCATGAGCCGGACGAGGGCGAACTGAATTATCCGTGGCTGTTCGACAGGCTGGATGCGCTCGGCTATCAGGGTTGGATAGGTTGCGAATACCGGCCGCGCGGCGATACCGCCGCCGGGCTCGGCTGGCTGAAGCCTTACCGCTAACGCCGTCGCCGACACCAGGAAATCGATTTTATAACAATGAAACGCACCCGTATCGCCACGCGGCGATCGCGGTGCCCAACGCTTACCCAACGAAAGGCTTTTTTCATGTCTACCTCTCTGCTGTTGCTGATTGCCGTACTCGGCGTGGTGCTGCTGTTATTGATGGTCATCAAGGCGAAGGTGCAGCCCTTCGTCGCGCTGTTGGTGGTCAGTCTGCTGGTGGCGTTGGCCAGCGGCATTCCGACCGGCGAAGTGATGAAAGTGATGACCGCCGGGATGGGCGGCGTGCTTGGCTCGGTGACCATCATCATCGGCCTGGGGGCGATGCTTGGCCGCATGATCGAACACTCGGGCGGCGCCGAGTCGCTGGCGCAACGCTTCAGCCAGGGGCTGGGGCCGAAACATACCGTCGCCGCACTGACCCTCGCCGCATTCATTCTCGGCATTCCGGTATTCTTCGACGTCGGTTTTATCATTCTGGCGCCGATTATCTATGGCTTCGCCAAGGTCGCCAAAGTGTCGCCGCTGAAGTTCGGCCTGCCGATGGCCGGCGTGATGTTGACGGTACACGTCGCGCTGCCGCCGCACCCCGGCCCGGTCGCCGCCGCCGGTTTGCTCAACGCCGACATCGGTTGGCTGACCATCATCGGCCTCGCGATCTGTATTCCGGTCGGCGCGATCGGCTATTTCGCCGCCAACTACCTCAACCGCAAAACCTATCCGTTATCGATAGAGGTGCTGGAACAACTGCAGCTGGCGGCGCCGGAACCGCGTCCGGAAGGGCAAGCGCCGCTCAGCGATCGCATCAACCCGCCCGGCGCCGGCCTGGTGGCGGCGCTGATCGTCATCCCGATCGCCATCATCATGCTCGGCACCGTCTCCGCTACGCTGTTGCCGGCCGGCTCGGCGCTGCGCGATACGCTGTCGCTGCTGGGCTCACCGGCGGTGGCGCTGATGATCGCCCTGCTGCTGGCCTTCTATTTCCTGGCGCTGCGCCGCGGCTGGAGCCTGCAGCACGCCAGCGACGTGATGGGCGCCGCGCTGCCGACCGCCGCAGTGGTGATCCTGGTGACTGGCGCGGGCGGCGTGTTCGGCAAGGTGCTGGTGGAATCTGGCGTCGGCAAAGCGCTGGCAGAAGTACTGACAGCCATCGGCCTGCCGCTGGTGCCCGCCGCCTTTATCATTTCGCTGGCGCTTCGCGCTTCGCAAGGGTCCGCCACCGTGGCGATCCTGACCACCGGTGGCCTGTTGTCGGAAGCGGTCAGCGGCTTGAATCAGCTACAGCTGGTGCTGGTGACGCTGGCGACCTGTTTCGGCGGACTGGGGCTTTCCCACGTCAACGACTCCGGTTTTTGGATCGTCACGCGCTATCTGGGGCTGTCGGTGGCCGATGGCCTGAAGACCTGGACGGTGCTGACCACCTTGCTCGGCCTGAGCGGCTTTCTGCTCACCTGGCTGTTGTGGCTGGCAGTGTGATTTCTCTGGCATACTGAATGCCATTGTTTTTCATCGCCTTTCACCCTGTGCAGGAGCAGCAACATGACCGTAATCAACACCGCGCCAACGCTTGTCACCGAACGCCTGCGGCTGGACGCGCACACGCTGGACGACTTCGACTCGCTGGCCGCTCTGTGGGCCGATCCGCTGGTGGTACGCTATATCGGCGGCACGCCGCGCAACCGGGAAGACTCCTGGGGGCGCCTGATGCGCTACGTCGGCCACTGGGCGCTGTTGGGGTACGGGTATTGGGCGGTGCGTGACAAACAGAGCGGCGAGTATCTCGGCAGCATCGGCTTCTCCAACTTCCTGCGCGACATCACCCCGGCGCTCGACGCGCCGGAAATGGGCTGGACGCTGGTGAGCTCGGCGCACGGCAAAGGCTACGCCACCGAGGCTTTGCGGGCGGCGCTGGCCTGGGGTAAGACGCACCTGCCGGGCGAGAAAACCGTCTGCATCATCTCGCCGGAAAACCAGGCCTCGCTGGCGCTGGCGAATAAAGTCGGCTTTAGCGAAAGCCACCGCAGCGAGTATCACCAGAGCCCGATCGTCGTGCTGCATTGCCCACTCTAAAACCTAACCGCGTTGCATCGCCAACGCCGTCTGAATGAAGTTGTCCCGCAGCGCGTCGGTGCGTTGCGGGTCCCAGGCGATGCCGACCTGCCACTCCGTTTCCTCGCCGCTCAGCGGCAGAATGTCGATGCCGGCCGGCGCGATATGCGTGATGCTGTGCGGCAACAGCGCGACGCCGACGCCGGCGGCGACCAGCGCCAGCAGCGTCTGGATATCGCCGGCCTGCTGCACCACGGTCGGCGTCAACCGGTGAGCGGCGATAAACCGCAGCGACTGATCGCTCAGCCCACGCCCACGTTTAGGGGTCAACTGCAGCAGCGGCAGCTGATTGAAACGCGCCATCAGATCGTCGGCGCACAGCGCCAGCGCACCCGGCGCAGCCAGCACCAACCGGTCACTCAGCATTGCCACGCCGCACAGCGGCGTATTGACCGGCAAACGCACGAAGCCCGCCTGCAACTCCCCCTGTAACAGCAGCTGATACTGCCGTTCCGACGGGATATCCTCCAGGCCGATCGCCACCTCGGGAAAACGCCGGCGAAAGGCGGCTACCAACTGCGGCGCCAGATGAAAGCTGGAAAGGCCAAACCCCAACGCCAGCCGCCCCGCCTCCCCGAGTGCCACCCGCCGGGCGCGCCGCTGAAACTGCTGGTACTGTTCCACCAGCGCCTGCGCCTCCGGGTAGAGCCGCTGGCCGCCGGCGGTGAGCACCGCCCCCTGTCGGCCACGCTCGAACAGCCGAACGCCGAGCTGGGTTTCCAGCGCCTGAATCTGCTTGCTCAGCGCCGGTTGGCTGATGTACAGCCGGCTCGCCGCCTGCCGATAGTTGCCCTGTTCGGCCAGCGCCACCAGGGCGCGCAGTTGTTTTATATCCATTCCATTAGGTTATCGAATAGGGAATTTAATTGATTATACAGTAATCAATCTACCTGCTGTAATCAACGCAGACCCTAACCGGAGAGATACCATGACCATCTCATTGCGCGCCGCCACGGTGCAATTCCAGCATCGCGCCAACGATAAGAATTACAACCTGTCGACCATTGAGCGCTTTATCGCTCAGGCGGCCGAGCAGCAGGTACAGCTGCTGGCCTTCCCAGAAATGTGCATCACCGGCTACTGGCACGTGCGCCATCTTTCCGACGCCGAAGTGCGGGCGCTGGCGGAACCGATCGCCGCCAGCCCTTCGCTGGCGCGTATTCGCCCACTGGCGGAGCGTTACAACATGGCGATCGGCGTCGGGCTGATCGAGCTGGGCGACGACGGCCGTTGCTACAACGCCTACGCCGTATGCCTGCCGGACGGCGCGCTGCATGTGCACCGTAAACTGCACGCCTTCGAACACCCGGCTATCGCCAGCGGCGATCGCTATACGGTGTTCGACACCCCCTGGGGCGTGCGCGTAGGCGTATTGATCTGCTGGGACAACAATCTGGTGGAGAATGTGCGTGCAACGGCGCTGATGGGCGCGGAAGTGCTGATGGCCCCGCACCAGACCGGCGGCACTCATTCGCGCAGCCCGCACGGCATGAAGCCGATCCCACAGGCGCTGTGGCAGCGGCGGGCGGAAGATCCGCAGGCAATAGAAGCCGCCTTTCGCGGTGAGCACGGCCGCGGCTGGCTGATGCGCTGGCTGCCCTCGCGCGCTCACGACAACGGGCTGTTTTTGCTGTTCAGCAACGGCGTGGGCCGCGATGACGATGAGGTACGCACCGGCAATGCGATGATCCTCGATCCCTACGGCCGCATCGTGGCGGAGACCTGGGCGGCGGAAGATCGGATGGTCAGCGCCGATCTCGACCTGGCGCTGATCCCGCTCAGCACCGGCCGCCGCTGGATTTATGGACGCCGCCCCGAGCTGTACGGTTCACTAACCGAACCGCAAGGCTATGAGCGCGATGCCCGCAGCGCGCGCTTTTCGACGCAGCCGACGGGGCGCGGCGGCTAATGACAGATAAAAAAAATCCGCCCGAAGGCGGATTTTTTATCCGCGCAGCAACCTGTGCCGCGCATTCACGCCCGCAGGCATGAAGAAATCTTAGAAGCGGTAGCCTACGCCAACGTTCCAGCTGCCAACGTCCACGCTGCGGATGCGGCTCTGCTCGTAGCCAACGTCCAGGGCAACGTTTTCGATTGGGTTGAACTGCAGACCGGCACCGTAGGTGAAGCCGTAGTCGCTGTTGCCACCTTTGTTACCGCCAGCCTGGGCGTTGTCGATGTTTTTGCCGTAGCCAACACCGATCACACCGTAGATGCTCGCCCAGTCGTTGAAGCGGTAAGCTGGACCTGCGGTGATGGAATCGTACTGAGATTTCTTGTAGAAACCGTTTTCAGAACGATTTTTTTCCAGGTGGGTGAAAGAGCCGATCACACCCAGTGGGTTGTTGTCGAACTCGTAACGGTATTTCAGGTTGAAACCGTCGGCCTTGTTAGCAACGCCTTGGAGATCACCCTGCGCATAGCCAGCGGATACGGTGCTCTGACCAGCGAATGCGGTACCTGCGCTAACTGCTAATACGCAAGCTGCTACTGCGGAAAGACATGCAATTTTTTTCATAACCACCTCAAACGCGTTTTATTATTAAGTACATCCATTTGTTCATGCTTTGAAAATATAACAAAAATTAGCGTGAAACTCTGCCTTGAAATGAGTGTCTAATGCTTTATATCGTGTAACAGAAGATTTCAAGAACAGTGTATCTGCTTCTTTTCGCTCTATTTTCGGCCGTATTCTACGGCTTTCTGTGACAAAAATCACCAATTTAATATCCAGATAATTCTTAAGAAAAAGCGCACTTTTTGACCAAATTCGCCACATCTCATCCGAGGATCGGCGGATTTCACCGCGATGCGCGCTTTTCTCAGACAGATTTTCGCCATTTCATTTACACTGCTCGCATCCCCGTTTCGACCGTTTTCTCAAGGCTGAGGAACGGCGCAAAAAAGGCCCGTTAAGGATGTCGTTATCTACTTCCGGCAGAGCGCCCTCCGCGCTGCTGCCCATCTGTCTGTTAATCATCGCCATGGTGTCTATCCAAAGCGGTGCCTCGTTGGCCAAAAGCCTGTTCCCGATCGTGGGCGCAGAAGGCATTACGACGTTGCGTCTTTTCATCGGCACCCTGATTCTGTTCATTATCTTCCGCCCGTGGCGTATGCGCATCGTCGCCGGCAGCCGCTTGCCGCTGCTGATTTACGGCCTGTCGCTCGGCGCGATGAACTACCTGTTCTACCTGTCGCTGCGCACCGTGCCGCTCGGCATCGCCGTAGCGCTGGAGTTTACCGGCCCGTTGGCGGTGGCCATGTTCTCTTCGCGGCGGCCGATAGACTTCCTCTGGGTGGCATTGGCGATCGCCGGGCTGTGGTTCCTGTTGCCGCTCGGCCACGGCGTGGGCGGGATCGATCCGTTCGGTGCCGCCTGTGCGCTCGGCGCCGGCGCCTGCTGGGCGGTCTATATCATTTTCGGCCAAAAGGCCGGCGGCGATCACGGCCCCGGCACGGTGGCGCTCGGTTCCTTGATCGCCGCGCTGGTGTTCTGCCCGATCGGCGCCTGGCAAACCGGCAGCGTGCTGTTCAACCTCGATATTCTGCCGGTGGCGCTGGCGGTGGCGATCCTCTCCACCGCGCTGCCTTATTCGCTGGAGATCATCGCGCTGCCCAAAATTCCGGCGCGCACCTTCGGCACCTTAATGAGCCTGGAACCGGCGATGGCGGCGCTGTCCGGCATGCTGTTCCTCGGCGAACACCTGAGCGGCGTGCAATGGTTGGCGCTGGCGGCGATTATCGCCGCCTCCATGGGCTCCGCCCTGACCATTCGCCCCAAGCCGCGCCTCGAAAGCCTTTCCTGATCGCCTGACTCGCCTGCCGACCGCAACGCCGGAATGCAGGCGGGTTAACTGTTTTCCTCGTGACAAATCGGCATACTTCCCCTTAGCCTGTATCGCAGGCTCTTTGGACTTTCGCTCACATGGAGAATAACAGTGATTCACAACAGCCTGTTCAACCCACGCTTCGGCCGCGGACTCGCGCCGGCGCTGGTTTCAACCCTGACCGAGTTGCGCCGATGCGACCTGCCCGAACTGGCGCTGGGCCATCACCCGATCGACGGCGACAACATCTTTATGGACGTGATGACGCTGACCACCGTGCCTACGGCGGAAAAGCGCGCCGAAATGCATCAGGAGTACATCGCGCTGCATCTGCTGATCAGCGGCGAAGAACGCATCGAATACGGCCTGGCGGGCGACTGGCATCGCGAACATCCGCACGCAGAAAATAGCGACCTTCTGCTGCTGGATATCAAACGCCACCCGCAAACGCTGCACATGACGCACGGCATGTTCGCGATCTTTTTCCAGATGGAACCGCACAAGACCGGCTGCCTGTGGCAGCGCCCGCAGCAAATCAAGAAAGCGGTGGTGAGGATCCATCACCGTCTGCTGCTGTGAACCTGCGGCAGCGTCCGTAGAAAATCGGCGGCCTGGCGGGGAGAGCGCAAGCGCTTGAAACGGCGCCCTACATCGGTACGGGCCATCTCCGCCAGGTATTTTCGCCGGTTCTTCGAGTAAGTGCGGATCGTCCACAGCACGATCGACTCGCGGCTAAAGAAAGAACGGCGGAAACTTTCCCGATTGCCGGTGCCCGGCCACAGCTCGCTTTTGCTGGCCGCGCGACGGCACGCACGGCGCACGGCCTGCCACAGCGTGCGGCAGAAACCGTAGTCCAGCCACAGGATATAATCGACCTCGCGCCACTTGAGCGGTTGCGTGCGGCTGTAGTTGCCGTCCAGCACCCAGCCTCCTCCCGCTTCGGCCAGCGCCTGCTCAAGCCGCGCCAGGAACGCGTCATCGGGCGTCCCCTGCCACTCAGGCCGCCAATAGAGTCTGTCCATCTCGATATAGGGAACGTCAAGGCGTTCCGCCAGTTGACGCGCCAGGGTGCTTTTACCGCTGCCGCTGGTGCCGACGACGTTAATTTTCATCACTCGCCAATAAAGACTGGGGATAATTCTCTTACTTTAGCCGTATCTATTACGGCTATCAATCTGAATAGGCTTGGAATTAACACCACGATAACAAAGTGGATATTTATCCGGAGCAGTATGCCTGTAGAAAATAAGATAACAGGGATAAATCGTCACTGATCTAAATAATAACCAAAAAAAAAATCGCAATAAAATTCATCAAATTACACAAAAACAAAAATCAAATAAAAATAGTGCCATTAGGCCACTCCTATTTGTGCAATAGCCATTTTCGTGCGGCAAAAATAAATACCCCTGCTATAATTGATCCCGTAACGAAATAGGACAACGACTAATCAAGAGGATATCTGATATGAGTACCGCTAAACTGGTGAAAACGAAATCTTCTGATCTGCTGTATACCCGTAACGATCTGGACGAAAAAGTTAAACTGGCCGCCATCAAGGCGCTGAACCATCAGGTCGTGCAATTCATCGATCTTTCGTTGATCACCAAACAGGCGCACTGGAACATGCGCGGCGCGAATTTCATCGCGGTCCATGAAATGCTGGACGGCTTCCGCACCGCCATCATCGAGCATCAGGACACCTTCGCCGAACGCGTGGTGCAACTGGGCGGCGTGGCACTGGGCACCGTACAGGTGGTCAACGATCGGACACCGCTGAAAAGCTATCCGACCAATATCCACAGCGTGCAAGAGCATCTGAAGGCGCTGGCCGATCGCTACGGCGCGGTCGCGAATGACATCCGCAAAGCCATTACCGAAGTGGAAGATGAAGACACCGCCGATATGTTCACCGCCGCCTCGCGCGATCTGGACAAGTTCCTGTGGTTCATCGAATCCAACATCGAATAACGCGAAAGCGTTGCAGCGCGCCCGTCGTTCCGGGCAGAACAGGCTGGGCTTTGCCCGGCCTGTTTTCTTTTGCGCGACCGTTGCATTGTACAAAAAACGCCCCATATTAAACGGTGAGGTTCCTTTGTCAGGAGGTAACGATGGCCAGTGGCTGGGCGGCGGACGGCGCCGTACAGGATCAGATTGATTCCACCGTCGACGATGCGGTGCAGCGCGCGCGTGAAGCGCTCGGGCACGGCGAGAGCGAACGCTATTGCCAGGAATGCGGGGAACCGATCCCCGAGGCGCGCCGCCAGGCATTAACGGGCGTGCGTTTTTGCCTCGCCTGCCAGGCCGAACAAGACAAAAAACACGCGGCCGCCAGCCTGTACAACCGGCGCGGCAGCAAAGACAGCCAGTTGCGCTAGCATTATCTGCTCCCCCTTTTCTCCCTTCGCGGCCCCGCGTGCACCGTCAGTGCATCATGAAAGTTAGAGTTAGTTATCAATATTGAAGCAAAAACGTTAAAGAACGGTTGTTTCACAGCCAAAATTTGGTTAATGATAGCCCCGTGCACCAAGATAATTCTTACGCACCATTTCGGTGCCTCATTGTGGTGCACAACCATAACAATTCGCCTTTCCGGCACAACATCACGCAATAACTCTTTGTTTTTATGGTAGTTGAAAACATGGCACGATTTTTTCATGGCACCAACTGCAATATAAAAAATGGGTAATCCGCAACCTGTACAGGAATTCCTCTCATGAAGTCGATTTTTAAAGTCTCCCTGGCCGCACTCTCTCTGGCCTTTGCCGTAAGTTCCCACGCAGCAGACAAACTGGTGGTTGCCACCGACACCGCTTTCGTTCCTTTTGAGTTCAAACAAGGCGACAAATACGTCGGCTTCGACATCGATTTGTGGGCCGCCGTCGCCAAAGAGCTGAAGCTGGACTACACCCTGAAACCGATGGACTTCGGCGGCATCATTCCGGCGCTGCAGACCAAAAACGTCGATCTGGCGCTGGCCGGCATCACCATCACCGATGAGCGCAAGAAAGCCATCGATTTCTCTGACGGCTACTACAAGAGCGGCCTGCTGGTGATGGTCAACGCCGACAACAACAGCGTGAAAAGCATCGACGATCTGAACGGCAAAGTGGTGGCGGTGAAGAGCGGCACCGGCTCGGTGGATTACGCCAAGCAGCACATCAAAACCAAGGATCTGCGCCAGTTCCCTAACATCGACAACGCCTACATGGAGCTGGGCACCAAGCGCGCCGATGCGGTGCTGCACGACACGCCAAACATCCTATACTTCATTAAGACGGCCGGCGCCGGCAAGTTCAAAACCGTAGGCGATTCGCTGGAAGCGCAGCAGTATGGCATCGCCTTCCCTAAAGGCAGCGACGAGCTGCGCGAGAAGGTGAACGGCGCGCTGAAAACCCTGCGCGAGAACGGCACCTATAACGAGATCTACAAGAAGTGGTTCGGCACCGAACCTAAGTAAGCTGTGAATTTGGCAAGTTATTAACTTAAGCACAGGGGGCGCTTACCCCCTGCGCTTCGTTGTATCTGATACCCACGTTTGGGATCACCGGGAGAAATATCATGCAGTTCGACTGGAGCGCCATCTGGCCCGCCATTCCTATCTTGTTAGAGGGCGCCAAAATGACCCTGTGGATTTCGGTCCTCGGTCTGATTGGTGGCCTGATCATCGGCCTCGTCGCCGGCTTTGCCCGCACCTACGGCGGTTGGATCGCCAACCACATCGCGTTGGTGTTTATCGAGGTGATCCGCGGCACGCCGATCGTGGTGCAGGTGATGTTCATCTACTTCGCCCTGCCGATGGCATTTAGCGACTTGCGCATCGATCCGTTCACCGCGGCGGTGGTGACCATCATGATCAACTCCGGCGCCTACATCGCGGAAATCACCCGCGGCGCGGTGCTGTCGATTCATAACGGTTTCCGCGAAGCTGGCTTGGCGCTCGGCCTGTCGCGCCGCGAAACCATCCGCTACGTCATTATGCCGCTGGCGCTGCGCCGCATGCTGCCGCCGTTGGGCAACCAGTGGATCATCAGCATCAAAGACACCTCGCTGTTCATCGTGATCGGCGTGGCGGAGCTGACCCGTCAGGGTCAGGAAATTATTGCCGGTAACTTCCGCGCGCTGGAAATCTGGAGCGCCGTGGCGGTTATCTATCTGATTATTACCCTGGTGCTGAGCTTCGTGCTGCGTCGTCTGGAAAGAAGGATGAAAATCCTGTGATTGAATTTAAAAACGTCTCCAAGCATTTTGGCCAAACCCAGGTGCTGCACAACATCGATTTGAAGATCGACAAAGGCGAAGTGGTGGTGATCATCGGGCCGTCCGGCTCAGGCAAATCCACCCTGCTGCGCTGCATCAACAAGCTGGAAGAGGTCACTAGCGGCGATCTGATCGTCGACGGCCTGAAAGCCAACGATCCGAAAGTGGACGATCGGTTGATCCGCCAGGAAGCCGGCATGGTGTTCCAGCAGTTCTACCTGTTCCCGCACCTGACGGCGCTGGAAAACGTCGCTTTTGGCCCGATCCGCGTACGCGGCGCGAAGAAGTCCGATGCGGAAAAGCTGGCGCGCGAACTGCTGGCCAAGGTCGGTCTGGCGGAGCGTGCCCACCACTACCCGTCCGAACTGTCGGGCGGGCAGCAGCAGCGCGTGGCGATTGCGCGCGCGCTGGCGGTGAAGCCGAAAATGATGCTGTTCGACGAGCCGACCTCCGCGCTCGATCCGGAATTGCGCCACGAAGTGCTGAAGGTGATGCAGGATCTGGCCGAGGAAGGGATGACGATGGTCATCGTCACCCATGAAGTCGGCTTTGCCGAAAAAGTGGCGTCGCGCCTGATCTTTATCGATAAAGGCCGGATTGCCGAAGACGGCAACCCGCACGACCTGATCAACCATCCGCCAAGCCCGCGTCTGCAGGAGTTCCTGCAGCACGTGTCCTGATCCTGGCGGTTTAACGGCGGGCGCGCCACGCGCCCGCCGCTTTCATTCCGCACGCGTTCCCACGCCCCATCGCGTTTCCTTTCCTACTATATTCATTGTTTTCATCGTATTGCTCTGACATCCGCCGATCACAGAACGCCAAAGAGAGGAACAATGCCGCCAAACGCATACTCCCGACGAGGTTCTCATCTGCGAGAACACCTGCTTTCCCTGCTGCTGTTGCTGACCCTAGGCGTCTTCGCACCACCGGCGCTGGCGCAAAACGCGCCGCCGGCGCCCGCCGACAAAAGCGAGCAGCAGAAGGCCGCCTATGCCGCGCTGGCCGATCTGCTGCAAGACGACCAAGCGCGCGCGGAACTCATCAACCACCTGAAACAGGCCGCCGGCGACGCCCCCGCCGCCGCCCCGGCAACGCCGGAGGAATCAACGCCGGCCACGCTGAGCGACAGCCTGAACTCGCTGGCGCAGGAAGGCATCGGCACCTTTAACCAGAAGCTCGGCGCGCTGCAAAAGCTGATCGACTCCGGCCCGAAGCGCGTTTTCAATCCCGCCGGCTTTTTCCGCGCGCTGGGCTACTTTCTGCTGACGGTGGCGGTCACCTTTGCGCTGTTCCACCTGATCCGGCGGCTGATCGCGCCGCTGTACAAACGCATGGGCAGTTGGGGGCACAACGCCCGGCTGCAGCGCGGCCCGTGGTATAAACGCCCCGCCGCCATTCTCGGCGCTTTCGCCGTCGATCTGCTGGTACTGCTGCTGGCGCTGGCGGCTGGCAACCTGTTCGCCCGCCACGTCCACGCCGACAGCGCCACCATTCTGCGGCTGCAGACCCTGTTTCTCAGCGCCTTCGCGGTGATTGAGTTTTTCAAAGCGGTGCTGCGACTGATTTTCGCCCCCAACTTCGACTACCTGCGCCCCTTCCCCTTCAGCGACCAGAGCGCGCGCTACTGGAACACGCGCCTCGCCTGGCTCAGCGGGCTGATCGGCTACGGCCTGATGGTGGTGGTGCCTGTGGTGGCGGTACAAATAAGCTACCCGGCCGCCGCCGCCGTCAACCTGGTGGTGATGCTGGCGCTGACGCTGTACGCCATTTGGCTGATCCTGCACAACCGCAAGCCGATACAGCAACAAATCAATCTGCTGGCCGAGCGGTCGATGGCGTTTTTCAGCGTGATCCTGCGCGGCCTGGGGCATATCTGGCATCTGCTGGCGATCGCCTATTTTCTGGTGTTGTTCGTGCTGTCCCAGTTCGACATCGGCAACAGCCTGCGCTTTATGATGAGCGCCACGGTGAAAAGCCTGCTGGTGGTCGGCGTCGGCGCCCTGCTGTCCGGCATGCTGACCCGCTGGATTTTCCGCCGCATTTCGCTGCCAACCGACGTCAATCTGCGCTATCCGATGCTCGAGCGGCGCATCAACTCCTATATCCCCAACGGGTTGAAGATACTGCGGGTGATGGTGGTGCTGGCGGTGACGCTGTTCCTGCTCGACGCCTGGCACCTGATTAATCTGTACCAGTGGGCGGGCAGCGAAAATGGCCAGCGGACGCTCGGCGGGCTGGTGCATATCCTGCTGATCCTGCTGATCGCCGTCTTCAGTTGGACGCTGATGGCCAGCATCATCGAGCACCGCCTGGCGCTGGAACTGAGCAATGGCGTGCGGCCGAGCGCGCGCGAACGCACGCTGCTGACGCTGTTTCGCAACGTGCTGGCTATCGTTATCAGCACCATTACCGTGATGATCGTGCTGTCGCAGGTGGGGTTGAACATCGCGCCGCTGCTGGCGGGCGCCGGCGCGCTGGGGCTGGCTATCAGCTTCGGCGCCCAGACGCTGGTGAAAGACGTGATCACCGGCGTGTTCATCCAGTTCGAAAACGGCATGAACACCGGCGAATACGTCACCGTCAGCGGCATCACCGGCACCGTGGAACGCATGACCATCCGCTCGATCGGCCTGCGCGACGATTACGGCGTCTACCACATCGTGCCGTACTCCTCGATCACTACGCTGGCCAACTATGCGCGCGAATTCGGGGTATACCGCGCCAACTATACTGTCAGCCGCGACGAGGATATCGATCGGGTCAATGAGGTGCTGCATCAGGCCATCGCGGCGCTGAAGCAAGATGAACAGGTGAAGCATTTCCTGATTGGCGAGCCGGTCTTCAACGGCGTGGTGGCGCTGGGCGACCGCTCGTTCACCACCCGCGTGACGGTGCGCACGCAGGCGCTGAAACAGTGGGTGGTGCAGTACGCCCTCGATCGGCTGGTGAAAATTCATTTCGATCGGGCCGGCATCGGCATGCCTCAGCAGGCGATGCAGATCTCCCGCGCGCCGCAGCTGCACGAAGAACAGGCGCCGCCCGCTGCTCCCGGCGGTTAGCGCCCGCAGGGCTGAGCGGCCAGGAAGGCCGCCACGTCCTGTCGGTAGGCGTCGTATTGCACCGAGCGCGGGGCAAACAGACCCACCACGTTGATCAGCCACGGATGGCGGGCGAACAGCGGTTTGATCATCACATGATCGGCTTCATCGATGCGCGTCACCGTCAGCAGCGAGGCCGGGATCGTCTGCCGATACACGCGCTCGGTTTCGTCCGCGTCCACGTTGACGTCGCGCCCGCCCAGGATCAGGTGCACCGGCGTAGTGAAATACCGCAATCCCGCCGTCGCGTCGCTGGCCATGTTAGCGCGGATAAAGCGCCAGCGGTCGGCGCTCAATGCAGCGGCGGCGCCATACTCGCGGCGGTACTGCGCGTAGCCGTCCGGTTGCTCGAGCAGCGTCTGGATATGGCGCCAATGCGCCTCGCGCGCCTGGATTTGCGCTTCATCGTCCCCCGCCGCCGCCATCGCCGCCCGGGTGTTATAGCGCCCCTGCCGCAGCCAGTTGATCGCCGGCGCCAGCGCCAGCGTGAAGGCGATGTCGGGGCGCAAACGCGCCACCTCCGGCATCACCCATCCCGCCTGGCTGGTGCCCCACAGCCCCACGCAGCGCGCATCAAAGCGCCCGTCCCGCCGTGCCCAGTCGATGATATCAGCGGTTTCCCGCGCGCGATCCGCCATGGTCTGATGCAGCCAGTTGCCGCCGGAGCCGCCAACGCCCGGCTTATCGAAGGATAAAACCGCGTAGCCCTGCTGCGCCATCGCCTCCCAAATGCCGTAATAGCCTTCGTCGCGGCTGGCGTTGGCCGGCCCATCGCCGTGCACGAACACCACGACGCCGGGCTTGATCGGCGCATGCTGCGGCAACACCAGCGTGCCGGTCAGCCGGTTGCCGCCGGCGGTCACCGTGACCGGTTCAGTGACAAAACGAAAGTCGTTGACGTAAATGACCCACCCGAGCGCCAGCAGGAGCAGCGCCACGCAGCACAGTCCTATTTTGCGCACGTCGCCTCCCCGCAGCGTCTCTCCATCAACACCCAGTCGGCCTGACCGAACAGCCATCCCAACGAAGCGTAATGCTCTTCGCGCCGCACCTGAAAACCGCAGCGCCGGTACAGGCGCTGCGCATCCACGTTGCGCCGGCTGACGTGCAGGCTCAGACGCCGGCCCGCGCCTTGTTCAGCAGCATAGTCGTTCATCCACTGCAGCAGCCGCTTGCCCACCCCTTTGCCACGCTGACTCTCGGCCACCGCCAGGTAGGAGAGATACAGCTCATCGGCCGCCGGGGTGTGCTGCAACACCGCCATTTGCAGATACATGCGCCAAACGTTCAGCCAGCCATAGCGGCGGCACAGCCGCCAAATCGGCAAGGTGCACGGACGCCGCCCGGCGTTATTCTCGCCAGCGGCCGCATTGAGGGCAAAGGCCGCCACCACCTGTTCATCCTGCTTCACCACAAAGCTGCGCTCCCGGCTGCCGCTTTGCTTCCAACACCATAGCCGATAGAACAAACGCCACTGAAGGCGGGCGCTCAGACGGCGTGCGCGCTGAAACTTGTCGCAGAACGCGGCGTAGATCAGCGCCGCCGTTTGCCGGCGGTCAGCATCCCGGTACGGCTCAATGTGCAGCATATCCACCTCGACTAGGGATGCCGGTAGAGCAGCTGTTCCAACAGCCGCACCGGCGTGGTCTCCTCCGGCGCAGGCGACGTAAAGATCGCCTGCCGCCAGGCCTGACTTTCGATCACGTCCAGCACCAGCTGCGCGAGCGGCAACGGCGCTATCGCCGGTGCGATCTCACCGGTTTGCTGCGCCTCGGCGATAACCGTCGCCAGCGCCTCAATCAGCTGCCGCTGGTTGGCGCTGAACGGCTCGGCCAACGCCGGGTTGCGTGCCACCTCCGCCACGATCTCCGCCGACAGCTGCACATTGGCCGGTTCGGCGACAAAGGCGTGATAGGCGGTAAAAAAGGCCGACAGCGCCTGTTTCGGCCGCGTTCTGTCGGCCCGCAGCCCGGCGGCAAACTCGGCGAATACGCCGTTTTCCAGCAGCGCAATTTCGCCGATCAACGCCTCCTTGCCGGTAAAGTGGTTATAGAGGTTGCCGACGCTGACGCCCGCCGCCTGCGCGATATCCCGCATACTGGTCTGGTGAAATCCCCTGTGGGTAAAGCTGTGCAGCGCGGCCTCGACAATCTTTTCTCGGTTTCCCATCGGCAACTCCCGAAACGGTGAAGGGGGCGCCTGGCGCCATCGAATAAACATTAATGAATGAACGTTCGTTCATATTTAAGGATAGCATAGGCCGGTAAAATTGAACCGCGGCTCAACGGCGTGTGAATCGGTGGGAAGATAAAAACGCCGCCCTCATTTTCGGCGGGCGGCGCGATGAAAACTCAGTGCAGCGCGTCGCCCTGCTTCACCGACGTAAACGCCTGCATCAGTTTCACGACGTCGTGCATGCCGATGTTGACCTGATTGATCACTTCCCCGGCATCGTGGGTCAGCGCCACGCCGCCGCCGGCCTGCTCTACGCAGGTCGCCATGCCGGCAATCGCCGCCGCCACGCCTTGCTGGATGGACTTGGTCATGCGTTCGATCTCGGTCGCCGCCTTGCGCGACTGTTCCGCCAGCGTGCGCACTTCATTGGCCACCACGGCAAAACCGCGCCCGTGCTCACCGGCGTGGGCGGCTTCGATGGAGGCGTTAATCGCCAGCAGGTTGGTTTGGGAGGCGATTTTACGAATGGCTTCGACGATGGTGCCGATCTGCTGAGAACACTTACCGAGCTCGGTGACCACGTCCGAGGTTTCGCGCGCCGCCGCTTCGACCTGCTGCATGCCTTTCACCGCCTGCTGCACGATGATCGCGCCCTGCGCCGCCTGCCGATCGGTATCGAGCGACAGATGATGCGCGTTACGCACCATCTCTTCTTCGTGCTGCTGCTGTTGCATCAGCCGGGTGATGTCCTGGGCAATCTTCACCACTTTCACCACCTGGCCTTCGTTGTCGAGGATCGGGTTGTAGCTGGCCTCCAGCCATACCCGTTCGCCGCGCCGGTTGAGGCGCTCAAAACGCCCGGTAATGAACTCGCCGCGCGCCAAGCGCTGCCAGTGCCGCCGATAATCGTCGGAATTGGCGAACGCCGGCGGGCACAGCACCGCATGCGACTGCCCGCACGCCTCTTCCAGCCGATAGCCCATCAGCGCCAGCATATTGTCGTTGGCGCTGACAATGGTGCCCTGCGGCGAGAAAGCGATCATCGCCATCGAGCGATTCAGCGCCGCCAGCAGGCTGCGGTGTTCCTGCGCCTGGGTCACACGCTCGGTCACTTCGCTGGCGATCTTGACGATTTCCACCACCTTACCCTGTTTATTCAGCACCGGCGCGTAGGTGCCCTGCAGCCATAGCGCCTCGCCGTTTTTCGCGATGCGTTTTATGGTGTCCGTGATGGGTTGGCCCTTATTCAGCGTCTCCCAATGTTTGCGGTACTGCGGGCTGGCGACATAGTTCGGATCGCAGAAAATACGGTGATGCCGGCCAATCACGTCATCGCGTTGAAATCCCAGCGTGCTGAGGAAAAGATCGTTGGCGCGCAATACCGTGCCGTCCGGCGAGAATACGATCATGGGAACGGCGTGTTCTATCGCGCTCAACTCGGCGCCTTTGTGGGTAGTTAACTGACTGAATCGTAACAGCATAAGGTGTAATCCTTGTGGCAGATGATGGCGCTTTTCTTATTTTTGCCTGGCCACATACCGCGCCCACACGCAGACGTGCCATCGCGGAAGGAACGGGCAGCGCCGTTCCTTCTGGTTATTGCTATTAACCGGATTAAATTTATTTATTCAGTAAAGTAATTATTAGAATTTAAATAAACCAACAGCCTAAGATTTTTATTATTAAACCCGTATTGAGAATAACGTAAGTGATGAAAATTGAAAGGTAAAATGCGGATTTTTGTCGGCGCCGGCAGGATAACCGGCGCCGGGGAGATTAACGCCAGCGTTCGGCTGCCCAGGCGGCTTGTTGCTCGGCGTCGTGGAAGGTCCAGGCGACGAAGCGGCTGATCTTCTGCCCTTGCGCCATCTCGATGGTGCGTACCTCGGCCGCGCCCGCCACGTTCAACGCATGGTAGATGGCCGGCAGCGTGGTGTTTTTCGAAATGAGCGAGGTAAACCACAGGCAGTTGTTGGCCTTGCCGACGCTCTCTTCCACCATCTTGCGCACGAAGGCTCCTTCGCCGCCTTCGCACCACAGCTCGTTGTTCTTGCCGCCGAAGTTTTGCACCGGCTTGTCGGCCACTTCCCCTTTGCCCAGTTTATGCAGCTTGCGGCGGGTGCTGGCGCGCGCTTCCTGCTCGGACGAATGGAACGGCGGATTGCACAGGGTGGCATCGAATTTCTCGGCCGCGCCGATGATGCCGCTAAAAATCAGCTCAGGCTGTTTTTGCAGCCGCAGACGCACGCTGTTGCGCAGCGTCGGGTTCATCTCGACGATCATCTTGGCCGCGTTGAGCGACACAGGATCGATTTCAGACCCGGTGAAACGCCAGCCGTATTCGCGCAGGCCGACAATCGGATAGATGCAGTTGGCGCCGACGCCGACGTCGAGGATCGCCACGCCCTTGCCGCGCGGGATCTCACCGCCGTTGCTGGTCGCCAGCAGATCCGCCAGGTGGTGCAGATAGTCGGCGCGGCCGGGGATCGGCGGGCACAGGTAGTCCGCCGGAATATCCCAGTGTTCGATGCCGTAAAAGTGTTGCAGCAACGCACGGTTGAGCATTTTCACCGCCGCCGGATCGGCGAAGTCCACCGAGACATCGCCCCAGGCGTTCGGTTTCACGAACGGCGCCAGCGCCGGGCAACTGGCGATCAGCGCCGGAAAGTCGTAGCGCGAACGATGACGGTTACGCGGATGCAGGCCGCTTTTCTGCTGCGGGAAGGTTTTCTTTTTTTCCACCGTGACGGGCTCTCTTGAAGGTATTTCCGGCGCGTAAGATAACACATCCGGCCCGGAATGGCGCAGCGGCGGGAAACCCGGCACAATGAAAGCTTCATCGATTGCCACAGGGTCCCCCATGAGCCGTGAATCTCGTTATTATTATGAACCCGCCGCCGGCCACGGCCTGCCGCACGATCCGCTGAACGCCATCGTCGGCCCGCGCCCCATCGGCTGGATTTCTTCCCGCAGCGCCGCCGGCTTGCGCAATCTGGCGCCCTACAGCTTTTTCAACTGCTTCAACTATCGTCCACCCATCATCGGTTTCGCCAGCACCGGCTGGAAAGACAGCGTGGCGAATATCGTGGAAACCGGCGAGTTCGTTTGGAACCTCGCGACGCGCCCGCTGGCGGAAGCGATGAACAACAGTTCCATCAACCTGCCGCGCGGTGAGGACGAGTTTGCCTTCGCCGGCGTCACGCCGCTGCCCGGGCGCCGGGTCAAAGCCGAGCGCGTGGCCGAAAGCCCGGTGAACTTCGAATGCCGGCTGACCCAGTACATTCAGTTGCAAACCGCCGCCGGGGAACAGGTGGAAACCTGGCTGGTATTGGGCGAGGTGGTGGCGGTACACCTCGATCCGGCGCTGCTGGACGAACACGGCGTCTACCAAACCGCCGCCGCCGAACCGATCCTGCGTGCCGGCGGCCCGACCGCCTACTATGGCATTTCCGAACAGCACCGTTTCGATCTGGCGCGCCCGACGCGCTGATCGTCTCCCCCGTTTAGGTAGAAGATGAACGGGGGAATAAATAATCAAAAAATCTGAAAGAAACCATCAACACTCTCCGATTTCATCCCGCCTGTCACTGCGCAATAATCTTCCCATCGAAAGGCAACCCCCTTTCTCCCTAATTCACTTTGACAGGAATAACGAACATGAAAACCATCAAAACTTTTGCTGCTGCTATCGCCCTGGCCACCGTTTCTTTCACCACTTTCGCCGCTGAGCACGTTAGCGCCCAGGATGCCGCCCAATTCGAAAAAGCCGGCGTGATCGTCGCCAGTGGCTCAACCGACCTGAGCAGCCTGACCTCTCAGCTGGCCGCCAAAGCCGACGCGGCAGGCGCCAAGGCCTTCACCATCACCTCCACCAGCGGCAACAACCTGATGCACGCCACCGCGGTTATCTACAAATAATCACCGCCCCAGACGTCAAAAAGCCCGCCGGCTATCACCCCGGCGGGCTTTTTTTATGTTCAAGTGCATTAGCGCCGAATGGGTACGACAGCGAGTTTCTTACCGTCTGCTTTGTCAGCAACCCACGCGTAAACGAACCGGATAATGCTGCCGGAAATAGGTATAAACCCCGTATTTAATGGGGTTTGCAGGGGGGATGAGCACACATTTTTTTACCACCCCATTGCTGGACTAACGGGAGAGGATGATTATCATGTTACGCAGACTACAGATGCAGAGAGCGTTGTATGCAACATATCATTGAAGGTTTCCTCAGTTTCCAGAAAGAGATTTTCCCGCAGCGTAAGGAACTCTTTCGCAGCCTGGCCTCCAGCCAAAATCCTAAAGCGCTGTTTATCTCCTGTTCTGACAGCCGCCTGGTGCCCGAGCTGGTGACTCAGCAAGAGCCTGGGCAACTGTTCGTTATCCGCAACGCCGGTAACATCGTCCCTTCCTTTGGCCCGGAGCCGGGTGGGGTTTCTGCGACGATCGAATACGCGGTGGTGGCACTGGGCGTGACTGATATCGTGATTTGTGGCCACTCGAACTGCGGCGCCATGAAGGCTATCGCGTCCTGCCAATGTCTCGACCCTATGCCTGCGGTAGCCCACTGGCTGCACTACGCGGATGCGGCCAAAGCGGTGGTCGAGAAGAAAACCTGGAATAGCGAAACAGACAAAGTTAACGCTATGGTGGAAGAGAACGTTATCGCCCAGCTAAATAATATCAAAACCCACCCTTCTGTTGCGGTGGGTCTGCGTAACAGCGGGCTGCGCCTGCACGGCTGGGTGTACGACATCGAAAGCGGCGAGATTCGTACGCTGGATAGAAACACCAAGAGCTTCGTGTCCCTGGCCGATAATCCCGACGTCTATTTCGAATAAAATAACGCCCGGTTTTAACCCTTAAATAAAATCCACGCTGCCGCGTGGATTTTATTGTCAGCCTTAAACCAAACGCGCCTCTATCGCCGCGGCGAAGTCGCGGCACATCCGTTCGTCACCGTCGGCGTTGTCCGCCAATACCGTCTCGCCGTCTACCACCCGAATGTGCGCCTCCAAATCGAAATCCGCCGGCGGCTGCGGGCGCGTGGCGGCGGCGGCCATCGTCTGCTGCGCCTCATGCCACGCCTGTGCCACCGTCTGGTTACAGGCCTGCGCCAGAGAGTCCGGGTTGAACCCTTCGCCGGTCAGGCTGCGCAGCGTGTCGTCATGGCTGACGCTGTTGCCCGGCAACCAATAGTGTTGCGCCAGATCCGGGCCGATGGCCGGATTGTCCGTCAGGTAACCGTCGCGCTGCAGGAAGAACTGGCGGGTTTGTTCCACCGCCATCATCGCCAGCAGATAGCCCTGGTAAGAGCAGGCGGACTCCAGCGACAGCAGGTGCGGGATCGCCAGCGTCGGGCGCGGGCTGCCGCTGATGCCGAGGATCTTTTGCTCGACCTCGCGCGCCAGCGCGGTGATGGCTTCCGGCGTGCGCTGCTCGTCATCCCACTGATACAGCGCCCACTCGAAGTACGGCACCAGCAGGATATGGCGTTCGTTGAACGCGCGCATCGGCTGGCGCGCCGCGATGCCGGCTTCGATCAGCGCATCGGGCACCGCTTCACCGGCGGCGTTTTTCGCATAGCGTTTCAGCCAGTCGGCGTCGTCCAGCAGGCTGTCGCAGAACATCGACTGGGTTTCGGCATAGGCCATCGAGGTCGGCGGGAACTCCTGCGAGAAGCACGGCGCATTCTGGCGAATGTTGGCGAAATGCGCCGCGTGGCCGCCTTCGTGGAACAGGGTGTTGAGCCCGTAAGCGCCGCTGCCCACCTGCTCCGGCTGCGCCAGGCTGGTGAAGTTGATGCGCGCCGGCACCCATTCCCCCTGGCGCACAAACGGCGGTATCGGGCCGTGCATAAAGCCGTTCTCATATTTGCCTTTGCGCACCAACAGATCGAGGTTCATCTCGGCGCCGCCAAAGCCAATGTGCAGACGTTTGAAGCTGTCGATCCAGCGTTCCAGCGAACGAGAGAACGGGAAGTAAGGATCCAGTTGGCGGGTGACGTCGCCGGCGCTGGCGAAGCGCACGTTCCACGGCTCCAGCGCCTGGCTACCCTTGTCGGCCGCCAGCTGCTGCAGGCTGCGCGCGTTGGCCTCGCGGGTTTCCCGCTCGAAACGATCCAGAATGGCGAACAGCTGCTCCGGCGTCATGCGCTCGGTTTTGTTCACCTTGTAGTCGAAATAGTTGCGATAGCCCATCTGGCGCGCAAAACGGTTGCGCAAGCCGATCAGCTCCGGCAGGCCGTTATGCAGCAGCCATTGCTCCAGATCGCGCAGCGCCTGCTGCGAGCTGCGGCGGTAGTCTTCGTTCGGGTTGGTCGCCTGGTTGGTCAACAGCTCGCCGAGCGAGGCCGCCACCCGCCGGCCCTCGGCGTTCAGGTGCGTGACCTGGTAGCCCTTGCGGCGCGAGTAGAGATCGGATTCGGCGTGAATGATCTGATCCAACAGCGCCTGCGCCTGCGGATCTTCGATGGCGTTGCAGTCGAAGAAACGCAGCCAACCTTGCAGGCCGTGGATCAGCGCATCGCGCTGCGCCTCCTGCGGCAGCGCTTCCAATCCGGCCAGCAGATTGCGGATCTCCGCCAGACGACGCGGTTCGGCGATAAAGCGCTTATAGGCGCTTTCCGCGGCGGAAAAGCGCGCCGACAGGTCTTCACCGCCGGTGCCCATGTAGTTTTGCCAGAACAGCTCTTCTTTGGCGCGGTGTACGTCGAGGTAATCCTGGTTCAATTGATTGAAGTAATCGAGAGCCTGTTGCATAACCGTCCTTCTCAGCCGATGAGGAAATATCCCAGTATAGTCGCGCTCAGGCCTGATGCAGGCGCTGCAGCCCCTGTTCCAGCGTCTCGCTCTCGCCGGCGGCCACCAGGCAACAGGCGATCTGCCGCTGGATGGCCTGCGGGATCGCCACCTCGCCCGCCAGGCAGCGCTCGGTCCAGCGCGCGGTAGTTTCCGCGTCTTTCGCCGCCGGCAACGTCGGCGTTTCATCCTGCAAGGTGCGCTCCAGCAACACGCGCTGTTCGCCGCCGGCAATATAATGAATCTGCGGGCAGCGCAGCGGGTTGGCGTAGGCTTCGCCTTCGGTGCCGTGCATCAACAGCCCGCGGGCGCCGATCTGGCGGAAAAACGACGCTACCCGGCCGACATACTCCGGGTGTGAGACGCTGGCGAGGCGCAGCGCATCCTGTTCGCCGAACGGCGTCGCCAGCTTGGCCAGCGTATGCGCGCTGTTGCGCACCCCCATGCGCCAACGCAACCCGAGCTGCCGCGCCAGCGGCGCCGACAGCGCAGAAACCGGCATGAATACCGCCTCGCCGTTATCGAGACGCTGCTGGGCGTGAACGGCCTGTTCCGACCACGGCAGCCCCAGGGCGCGGAAAATCTCGGCGCTGGTCACGCGGGTACTGTCGTCCAGCACGCCGTGCACCACCACCGGCAGGCCCACTTTCGCGAGCAGCAGCGCCAGCAGCGGCGTCAGGTTGGCCTGCTTGCGCGCGCCGTTGTAGCTCGGCAGCACCACCGGCAATGGCCGCCCCTGCGGCGCCTGCAGCGGCAACACCTGCTGCTGCATCGCCTGGTAGAAGCCCAGCATCTCCTCTTCGGCCTCACCCTTGATGCGCAGCGCGATCAGAATGCCGCCCAGCTCCAGCTCGGGGACCGCCCCGGCCAGCATCGCCTGATACAGCTCAAAAGCGGTCTGCCGGTCCAGGTCGCGCGCATGATTTTTGCCGCGGCCTATTTCTTTGATAATTTTGGTGTAATCCATCCGAAGGTTCCCCTTGCTCACTCTTCGGTTAGCATACCCTATCCGCGCCGCCGCTCAACCTCCGCCGCCAGCCGCCGCTGCGTTTCATCGCCATCGCGCAGCCCGGCGATCACCCCATCGACATCGTCGGCGCTGCGGTTTTGGCTCATCTTCCATTTGCCTTCGCGCCGGGTGACGGCGATCTCGATACCGACGATGCCGTTAAGCTGCGCGGCGATGTAGTTGGCCGGCGCGTCGTTGAGCCGCCAGGGCGCCGGGCGGCGCCCTTCCTGTTGTACCGTCAGGTCGATCAGCTGGCGGCGCAGCCAGGCCGGGTCGTCCATCACCGTCGGCACGCCATACAGCTGCACCACGCTGTAATTCCAGGTCGGCACCACTTTGCCGGTCTGGCGCTTGCTCGGGTACCAGCCGGGCGACACATAACCTTCCAAACCCTGAAAAATCACCAGGCATTCCGCCGCGTGCTGCAGCCGCCGCCAGTGCTCGTTGGCGCGCGACAGGTGCGCCCGCAGCCGGATCTGCCCCTGTTCGACATCGGCCAGAAACGGCAGCGGATCGGCCGTCAATCCCTGCTCGCCGTGGCTGACCAATAGCCCCAGCGGGTGGGCGCGCACCAGCGCCAGTTGGGCATCCAGATCGTCTTCGCGAAATGCGGCGGGTTGAAACATCAGTGTGGCTCCTTACGCTCTCTCATGATGACGACAGTAAAGCACCCGCCGGCGGCCTACTTAAGATCCGCTTTCTGACTATTTCGCGTGATCCGGTTTAACAAGATCAGGGCAATGCCCATCGCCAACAGATTAAATACCATGGCGCCGGCAAAGGCCTGCGCATAGCGTTCCGCCGCGCCGCCGTTCGCCAGCAGCGGCACGAAGCCGACGCCGCTGACCACGATGCCCAGCGCGCCTCCCACCTGCTGCACGGTGGCGACCAAGCCCGCCGCCATGCCCGCCTGCCGCTCCGGCGCCAAACCGAGCACCAGATTCAGCAGCGGCGTCATGCTCAGCGCCTGGCCGAATCCCAGCACCACTAACCCCGGCAGCAGCCGCAGCGGATGCGCCAGCGCCGCGCCCCACAGCGCCTGGGCCATCAACAGCGCCAACCCGGCGGCGTAAATCGCCACGCCCACGCTCAGTACGCCGTTGCCCCAACGCAGCGCCAGCCGAGGCGCGAGCATCGACGCCAGCATAAAGGCCGCGCTGGCCGGGGCGAACAGGCTGCCCGCTTGAAAAGGCGTCAGCCCCGCCCCCGCCTGCAGCAGCAGCGCGAAGCACAAGAAAAACGAGGAGGCGGTGGCATAAATCGCCAGCACCACCGCCATGCCCGGCGTGAAGCCTGCCTGGCATAACAGCGCCGGATCGAGCACCGCATCACCGCCGCGCCGCGCCAGACGGCGCTCCCAACGCAGGAAGCCCCACAGCGTCACCATCGCCAACGCCAGCATCGGCGCTATCCACCACGGCCAGCCGCGCGCCGGCCCCTCCAGCAGCGGCATCAGCAACAGCGACAGGCCGGTCGCCGCCAGCCACAGGCCAACGCCGTCCAGCCGCTGCGCCTGCGCCACCCGCGATTCGGGAATGCGCCGCGCCGCCCACAGCGCCAATGCACCGATCGGCAAATTGATGAGAAATATCATGCGCCAGCCGCTGCCGAACAGGTTGGCCTCGATGATAAATCCGCCGAGGATCTGGCCGAAGATCGCCGCCAGCCCCAGCGTCATGCCCAGCCAGGCGAAGGCGCGCCGCCGCTGTTGCGGCGCATACAGCACCCGCATCAAGGCGTAAATTTGCGGAAACAGCAACGCCGCCGTCGCCCCCTGCAGGATACGCGCGGCGATCAACAGGTTGAGCGATCCCGCCAACCCGCACAGCAGGGAGCTCAGCGTGAATCCCAGCATGCCTAGGCTGAACAGACGCCGACGCCCGAAGCGATCCCCCAGGCGCCCACCGGCGATCAGCAGCACCCCGAACGCCAGCTCATAGCCGGCGACGATCAGACCGACACCGGCGAAATCGGCAGCGAACTGCCGCTGGATCACCGGCGCCGCCACGTTGACCACAAACAGATCGAACACCGTGACGAAGCCGCCCAACAGCAGTACCGGCAGGCCGGGCAGCGCTCGCCGCTCACGAGATAATGAATATTCCATACCACCTCCAGAGATTATGATGGTCGCAGTATGGAACAGGGTTTAAACTGTTACTATATAGCCATTTATACTATTACTGACAGCAACAGGACGGCCGACATGCCCCCACGCACCCTCGAGCGCACCCGCCACGAACTGGCGGATTTTCTACGTCAAAAGCGAGAACAGCTGTCGCCGGAGGCGGTCGGTTTGCCGAGCGGCAGCCGCCGCCGCACGCCGGGGTTGCGGCGCGAGGAGGTCGCGGCGCTGGCCGGCGTCGGCCTCACCTGGTACACCTGGCTGGAACAAGGCAGGGAAATCAATGCGTCGGTGGCATTTTTGGAAAACCTGGCGCGGGTGCTGCAGCTCGACGCCGCCGGCCGCTACCACCTGTTTTTATTGGCGCATCAGCGGCCGCCGGTGCCGGTCGGCCATCAGTGGTGCCAGGTCTCGCCGCTGGTGCGGCGGCTGCTGGACGACCTTGTGCTGCGGCCGGCCTACGTCATGAACCTGAGTTGGGACATCATCGCCTGGAACCCGGCGGCGCAGCGACTGTTCGCCATCGGCGAACGCCCGGCGGAAGAGCGCAACATGTTGTGGATGCTGTTTGCCGATCCGCAGCTCAATGAACGCCTGTTGGAGTGGGAGGCGCAGGCACCGCAAATCCTGGCCAGCTTCCGCCGCGACTATGCCCGCGCGCCGGAGGATGAGGTAATGCGCCAACGGGTACAGGCGCTGGAGCGGTTATCGCCGCCGTTCCGCCGGCTCTGGCGGCAGCACGATATCCACGGGCGCTGCCAGGGGCGGCGCAGCTTCACCCTCCCGGAAATCGGCCCGGTCACCTTTGACCACGCCTCTTTCATCGTCGACGAAGAGAATCACCTGCGGCTGGTGATGTACAGCGCGCTGCCGGACGAACCGGCCAGCGCGGCGTTTGAAGCGCTGCTGCGCGAGGGTTAGCGGCGGCTGTCGAAAATGAGCTTGCAGGCCAGCCCGGCGAACACCCCGCTCAGCAGGTAGTTCGGCCAGCGGGCGCTGAAGCGGCGGCCGGCGAAGCGGCTTTTCATGCCGCTGACCGCCAGGATCACCCCGCCGTTAATCAGCAACCCCACCAGATTCAGCACCGTCGCCAGCGCCAGCATCTGCACCACCACCGAGCCTGAACGCGGATCGATAAACTGCGGGAACAGCGCCAGCACGAACAGCGCCATTTTCGGGTTGAGGATGTTGGTGAACAGCCCCTGGCGGAAGATGCGCGCCGTCGGCACCGCCTGCAATCCGGCAGAAGCCTGCAAACTGCTGCCGGATCGCAGCGTTTTCCACGCCAGATAGAGCAGATAGGCGGCGCCCAGCATTCTCACCGCGTCGTAGGCCAGCGGCACGGCGACGAACAGTTGCGACAACCCCAGCGCCGCCGCCAACGCGTGGCAATACGTGCCGAGCTGAATGCCCGCCAGCGAAGCGAAACCGGCGCGCCGCCCCTGGCTGACGCTGCGCGAAGCGATCAGCAGCATATCCGGGCCGGGGGTCAGCGCCAGCGCCACGCAGGCACCGGAAAACAACAACAGCGTTGCGGCATCAATCATGAATCACCTGATAAGAAGATGGACGGGAATGGAGCGTCCATCATAGCGACGCCGACGTGGCTTGTCAGCGTCGCTCGCGTCAGATCACCCACAGATCGAGGTATTCGTTGACCGGCATCTGCGCCAGCCGCTGCCGGTCCAGCGACACCTCGAGAATGCGCTGCTGCTGCAGGGCCGGGAACTGGCGCGCCAGGTTGGTTTTGAACTTCTCGATCAGCAGTGGGATGCCCTCTTCGCGCCGCCGCGCATGGCCGATAGGGTACTCCACCGCCACCTCATCCAGGCGGCTGCCATCAGCGAACTCTACCGTCAGCGCATTGGCGATCGATCGTTTTTCCGGATCGTGATAATCGCGGGTGAAGGCGGGATCTTCATGGCAATGGATCTTGCCGCGCAATGCGTCGATGTGCGGATCCTCGGCCACCCGATCCTCGTAGTCCCCCGCCGTCAGCCGGCCGAACAGCAGCGGGATCGCCACCATATACTGAATGCAGTGATCGCGATCCGCCGGGTTATCCAGCGGCCCCTGCTTGTCGATAATGCGCAGGCAGGCCTCGTGGGTGCGGATGCTCACCCTGGCGATGTCGGCGGCGGTTTTGCCGGCGGCCTGCATCTGGCGGTGCAGCGTCATGGCCGCCTCCACGGCGGTCTGGGCATGGAACTCCGCCGGGAACGAAATTTTAAACAGCACGTTCTCCATCACGTACGCGCCGTACGGCCGCTGGAAGCGGAAGGGTTTGCCGTTGAATGAAACGTCGTAAAACCCCCAGGTCGGCGCCGTCAGCGCCGAGGGATAGCCCATTTCGCCGGTGGCGGCCATCAGCGCCAGCCGCACCGCGCGGGCGGTCGCATCCCCCGCCGCCCAGGATTTGCGGGTGCCGGCGTTCGGCGCGTGGCGATAGGTACGCAGCGACTGCCCGTCCACCCACGCCAGCGACACCGCGTTCAGGATCTCCGCCCGGCTCAGGCCGAGCAGCTGCGCCACCACCGCGGTGGACGCCACCTTCACCAGCAGCACGTGATCCAACCCCACCCGGTTGAAGGCATTTTCCAGCGCCAGGCAGCCCTGGATCTCATGCGCCTTGATCATGGCGATCAACACCTGCCGCATGGTCAGCGGCGCCTTGCCCGCCGCCACCGCCTGGCGCGAGAGCCAGTCGGCCACCGCCAGGATCCCGCCCAGGTTGTCCGACGGGTGGCCCCACTCCGCCGCCAGCCAGGTGTCATTGAAGTCGAGCCAGCGAATCATGGCGCCGATATTGAACGCCGCCTGCACCGGATCCAACTGGAAGCGGGTGCCCGGCACCCGGCTGCCGTTCAGCACCTCGGCGCCCGGCACCACCGGCCCCATCAGTTTCTTGCAGGCCGGATAGCTCAGCGCCTCCAGCCCGCAGCCGAGGGTATCGAGCAGGCAATAGTGGGCGGTGCGGTACGCCGCCGGGGTATCGACGGCCTCTTTCATCACATAATCGACGATATCGATCATTTCGCGATCGAACGGCGGACGGCGGGTATTGGCAGACTCAAGCATCATGATTCCCGAAGACTCCATAGTGAATAACAATCGGCGCTCAGCGCTGATCCAGCGGTACGAACGCCCGCGCTTCCGGCCCGGTATAGTTGGCGGACGGGCGAATGATTTTGTTGTCCTGCCGTTGCTCGATGATGTGCGCCGACCAGCCGCTCACCCGCGCCATAACAAACAGCGGCGTGAACATTTCGGTGGGCACCCCCAGTTGGTGATAAGACACCGCCGAGAACCAGTCGAGGTTGGGGAACATGTTTTTGGTGTCGCGCATGACGCTTTCCAGCCGATCGGCGATGTCATACAGCTTCATCGCGCCCGCCTCCTGCGACAGGCGCAACGCGATCTCTTTGATCACCTGATGGCGCGGATCGGAGACGGTGTACACCGGGTGCCCGAAGCCAATCACCACCTCTTTGTTGTCGATGCGGCGGCGAATGTCGGCTTCCGCTTCGTCCGGCGTTTCATAACGTTGCTGGATCTCCAGCGACACCTCGTTGGCGCCGCCGTGTTTCGGCCCGCGCAGCGCGCCAATGGCGCCGACAATCGCCGAATAGACGTCGGATCCGGTGCCGGCGATCACCCGGCCGGCGAAGGTCGAGGCGTTGAACTCATGCTCGGCGTACAGGATCAAGGAAGCGTGCATCGCCTGTTCCCAGCTGGCGGAAGGCGTTTCGCCGTGCAACAGGTGCAGAAAGTGGCCGCCGATGGAATCGTCGTCGGTCTCCGGCTGAATGCGCTCGCCGTTGTGGCTGTAGTGATACCAATACAGCAGCATCGATCCCAGCGACGCCAGCAGCCGGTCGGCGATGTCGCGCGCGCCGGCCGCGCCGTGCTGCTCTTTTTCCGGCAGCGTGCAGCCAAGGGCCGAGACGCCGGTGCGCATCACGTCCATCGGGTGAGACGCCGCAGGCAGCGCCTCCAACACCGTGCGCACGCTGGCCGGCAGGCCGCGCAGCGCTTTGAGACGGTGTTTATAGGCCTGCAGCTCGTCGCGGTTGGGCAACTTGCCGTGGATCAGCAGGTGGGCGACCTCTTCAAACTCGCAGTGGCGCGCAAGATCGAGAATGTCGTAACCGCGGTAGTGCAGATCGTTGCCGCTGCGCCCTACGGAGCACAGCGCGGTATTCCCGGCGGGTACGCCGGATAACGCCACGGATTTTTTCGGCTTAACGCCAGTCGGGCTTTGCGGGGGGATCGCTTGGCTCATACTGTCCTCATTTGGCTTCTGCGTGAATGGCGCCTATTCGTCGCGCTGGCGAGCGAACAGGGCGTCGAGTTTCTCTTCGAACAAATAGTAGTTGATGCTTTCGTACAGCTCGTTGCGGGTCTGCATGGTGTCGATGACGCTTTTCTGCGTGCCCTCCTCGCGCAGGGCGCGGTATACCCGCTCCGCCGCGCGGTTCATCGCCCGGAAGGCCGACAGCGGATACAGCGCCATATCCACCCGAGCGCTGCGCAGCTCGTCGATGGTAAACAGCGGCGTCGCGCCGAATTCGGTGATGTTGGCGAGGATCGGCACCTGCGTCGCTTCGGCGAAACGGCGATACATGCCCAATTCGGTGATCGCTTCCGGGAACAGCATGTCGGCCCCAGCCGCCACATAAGCCTGAGCGCGCTCGATGGCCGCCTCCAGCCCCTCCACCGCCAGCGCATCGGTGCGCGCCATGATCACGAAGTCCGGATCGCTGCGCGCATCCACCGCCGCCTTGATGCGATCCACCATCTCTTCGGTGGAGACGATGGCCTTATTGGGGCGATGGCCGCAGCGCTTGGCGCCGACCTGATCTTCGATATGCAGCGCCGCCGCCCCGGCCTTGCTCACCGAGCGCACCGTGCGGGCGACGTTGAACGCCGAAGCGCCGAAACCGCTGTCGACATCCACCAGCAGCGGCAGCGGGCAAACGTCGGTGATGCGGCGAATGTCGGTCAGCACATCGTCCAGGGTCGAAATGCCCAAATCCGGCAGCCCCAACGAACCGGCCGCCACGCCGCCGCCGGAAAGGTAGATGGCCTGGAACCCGGCCCGCTGGGCCAGCAGCGCATGGTTGGCGTTGATCGCGCCGGCGATTTGCAGAGGTTTTTCTTTACTCAGGGCCTGACGAAAGGCGAGCCCGGGTGAGCGCAGCGTCATGACGTTCTCTCCGATTAGCTAGATGAAACAGACAGAGCAAAGGGCGGGCCAGGTTGTACTTCGGTGAGGAGAAAAATTAAAAACGTTAAAAATAAGTGAGTTAAAAAATCTGCAGCGCCATTGGCCAGGCAAAGGAATAAAAAACGTTTCAGTTAACGTTTCAATTGCTGTTGCACGTAGCGAATTTGAAACATAGCTGAAACCGGGCTACACCTAATGCAGTCTCTTCCATTCGGTAACCCGCCATGAGCGATCACATTACGCCGGACAAACCGGTGATCTGGACCGTCTCCATCACCCGCCTGTTCGATCTGTTCCGGGACATCAGCCTCGAGTTCGACCATCTGGCGACCATCACCCCGATCCGCCTCGGCTTTGAGGAGGCGGTGCAGCACATCCGCGCTCGCCTGGCTACCGAGCCTTGCGACGCCATCATCGCCGCCGGCTCCAACGGCGCCTACCTGAAAAGCCGCCTGTCGGTGCCGGTCATTTTGGTCAAGCCCGGCGGCTTCGACCTGCTGCAGGCGCTGAGCAAGGCGCGCAGAACCGCCGATCGGATCGGCGTCATCACCTATAAAACCCCCCTGCCCGCGCTGCTGGAGTTCCAGCAGACCTTCGATCTGCCGCTGGAGCAGCGCAGTTACGTCACCGAAGAGGACGCCCGCGGCCAGATCGCCGAGCTGAAAGCCGTCGGCATTCAGGCCGTGGTCGGCGCCGGCCTCATCAGCGATCTGGCGGAAGAGGCCGGGCTCACCGCCATTTTTCTCTATTCCGCCGCCACCCTGCGCGCCGCCTTCAGCGATGCGCTGGACGTAACGCGCCTGATGCTGGGCGGCGGCAAACGCGGCGGTGACTACGCCGCGCGCAATACCCTGCAGCCGCGCTACGGGCTGGGCGATTTGCAGGGCGAGTCCCCGCAGATGGAGCAGGCGCGGCGCACCATCATGCTGTACGCCCGCTCGCCGGCCGCGGTATTAATTGAAGGAGAAACCGGCACCGGCAAGGAGCTGGCGGCGCAGGCGATCCACCGGGAATACTTTTCCCGACGCGGCGCACCGTCCAGGGGCGCGACGCCGCCGTTCGTCGCCATCAACTGCGGCGCCATCACCGAATCGCTGCTGGAGGCGGAGCTGTTCGGCTATGAGGAAGGCGCCTTTACCGGCTCACGGCGCGGCGGCCGACGTGGGCTGCTGGAAACCGCCAACGGCGGCACCCTGTTTCTGGATGAGATCGGCGAAATGCCGCTGCACCTGCAAACCCGGTTGTTGCGCGCGCTGGAAGAGAAAACTGTCACCCGGGTGGGTGGGCAACAGCCGGTAACGGTCGACTTTCGCGTCATCAGCGCCACCCACAGCCACCTGGAGCAGGCGATTCAACGGGGCGACTTTCGCGCCGATCTGTTCTACCGCCTGAGCGCCCTGCGGCTGCAGCTGCCGCCGCTGCGGGCGCGCGGCGACGATATCGCGATGTTGGCGGAACACTTTCTGAAACGGTCACTGGCGGCGCTCGACGTGCCGCTGACGGAGCCGCTGCGCGCCGCCCTGGCCGGCTGTTACGCCGCGCTGAGTCATTACGCCTGGCCCGGCAACCTGCGCGAACTGCGCAACATGATGGAGCGGGTGGCGCTGATGCTGAGCACCGGCGCCGCGCCGAGCGGCGAGACGCTGCGCTGGCTGTTGCCGGAGCTGGCGGCGGCCACACCGCCCGAGACGCCGGTAGCGCCCGTCTCCGCTCATGAGGCGCTGGCGCGGTGCGGGGGCGACCACGCCGCCGCCGCCCGGTTGCTCGGGATCAGCCGCACCACGTTATGGCGCCGGCTGAAAAAAACGAACTGAGCATCAGCCGGCGCGCCGGCCGTCTGAGGCCGGCAGCAGCCGCGCTCGCCGCTCGCCCAGCAGGTTCATGCCCGCCGCCGCCAGCAGAATGATCGCCGCGCCCAGCAGCTGCCATGCAGACAGCCGGTGGCCAAACGCCAGGCGATCCACCAGCATGGCGGCGATCGGGTAGATGAACGACAGCGAACCGATCAGGTTAGTCGGCAGCTTCTGCAGGGCGCCGTACATCAACACATACATCAGGCCGGTGTGCAGCACGCCGAGCGTCGCCAGCATTCCCCACTGCCCAGCGCTGGCCGAAACGTGGAAATCCACCAGCGGCAACAGCATCACTGCCCCCACCGCCACCTGGATCAGCGCGATAAGATGCGGCGGCGTGCCCTTCAGCCGCTTGGCCGCCAGCGCCATCAGGGCGTAGAAAAACGCCGCCCCGAGCGCCAGCGCGATGCCCGCCAGATAATGACTCTGTTCCCCCGCCTGCCGCGGCTGCGCCAGCACCACCAGCATCATGCCGCCGAACGCCAGCCCCAGCCACAGCAGTTTGCGGGCGGTCAGCCGCTCCCCCAGAAACAGCGCCCCCAGCCCCACCAGCATAAACGGCTGGGTGTTGTACACCGCCGTGGCGATGGAGATAGACGCATAGGAGTAGGCGGCAAACAGCAGCAGCCAGTTGATCACCAGCGCGACGCCGCCGGCGATCGCCAGCAGCAGCGTGGCGCGCGTCAACGCATCGCGCCGCAGTTGCCCCAGCGCGCCGCACACCGCCAGCAGCACCAGCGCCCCCACCGCGCAGCGCCAAAACACCACGTTGATAACCGGCTGGCCGGACATCAACACAAACCAGCCGATAGAGCCGGAAATCAACATCGCCGCCGCCATCTCCAGCGATCCGCGTTTTATCTCTGCATTCATTTTGCGTTCCTCCAAACTTGCCCAGAGGCATAGCTTGCGGCTTCACGGCACTGCTTTCCATAGCATAAAGAAGGCAGATATGCTTAACTGCCTTTTTCTCGTAGCTATAACAAATAAAATACCTAATGGAGGCGTTATGGATGATATCGATCGCCAAATCCTGACCATTCTGGCGGAAGATGCGCGTGCATCGTTGAAGACGCTGAGCGCGCAGGTGGGGCTGTCGTCGCCGAGCACCTCGGAAAGGCTGCGGCGGCTGGAGGAAAACGGCGTGATCCAGGGCTATACCCTGAACGTCAATCTGCAGGCGGTGGGCTACGCCTTCGAGTCGCTGGTGCGCATCAAGCCGCTGCCGGGCATGCTGAAAAAGGTCGAACAGCTGATTCAGGCGATCCCGGAAGTGGTCGAATGCGATAAGGTGACCGGTGAAGACTGCTTTATCGTACGGCTGGTGGCGCATTCGATGGAGCAGCTCGATCACACCCTCGATCGGCTGGCCGAACACGCACAGAGCAACACCTCGATCGTGAAAACCACGCCGGTTAAACGCCGCCTGCCGCCGCTGCTCTGATTAACGCCGCCGCTTGCGGGCAAACGGGTTGCCGCGCTTCTTCTCTTTTTTGGCCGCGTCGGCGGCGGATTTCAGCGCCGCCAGATGCGCCTTGTCGGCCTCCGGCACCGCGCGCTGTTCGATCGGGAACACCGGCAGCGACGCCAACAGCCGCGAACCGTAGTTTTTGGTCAACAGCCGACGATCGTAGATCACGATCTCGCCGTAGCATTGGTTGCTGCGGATCAGGCGACCGACCTGCTGGATCAGGTTGAACGAGGCGCTCGGCAGGCTCTGCACTTCGAAAGGATAGCGCTTCAGCGATTTCAGCCACTCGCCTTCGGTAATGATCACCGGGCTGTCGATCGGCGGGAACGCAATTTTGTGAATGTGTACCTGGGTCAGCAGCTCGCCTTTCAGATCCAACCCTTCGGCGAACGATTGCAGCCCCACCAGCACGCTGGCGACGCCCTTCTCCACCCGCTTGCGGTGTTCTTCCACCAGCCGGTAGCGCGGCTGGTCGCCCTGCACCAGCAGCATCAGCCGCAGATCGGTCACGTAGCTGAGGAAAGTCTGCATCGCCCGGTGGCTGCTGAACAGGATCAGCATGCCTTTGTGTTTGCCGCTCGCCTGCTCGGCGCGGAAACATCGCGCCATCTCCTCAAGGTGCTCCGCCTCGTTGGCGAGCGCCGGTTCGTAGCGCATCTGCGGAATGACAATCTTGCCCTGTTCGACATGATTGAACGGCGAAGAGAGCGTTTCGAAGCGATCGCCGGCCTTCTCGCTCAACCCGCTCATCTCCTGCAAACGCGCGAAGCTGTTCAGCGAACGCAGCGTGGCCGAGGTGACCACCACGTGCGGCACCTTGCGCCACAGCAGCTTCTCCAGCTGGTCGCTGACGCGGATGCCGACGCAGTGCAGGTAGAGATGGGTAACGTTATCGCGCAGCTCGCGCGTGACCCATTTGGAGATCGGCGCGTTGGACGACTTGTCGAGCGCCGCCAGCCGCCACAGCTTGCTCATCGCTTCCAGATAGCCCAGCGTGCGGCTCATCTGAATGATCGACCGGTGCAGGCGCACGATGTCATGCTTGCCGGTCTGCTCGGTGAGATCGTTAAGCACGAACTCCGCCAGCCCGCGCAGCGCATCGGTCAGTTTGAACAGCCGCGCGCAACTCTCCACCATCTCCGCCGGCAGCTCGCCCATTTCAAAACGGTGCTCGGCCGCCACGCTGTCGCCGGGCAGGTAGGCACTGACCTGATGCTCGAAGATCTGCACCAGCTCACGCAGCTCCTCGCAATGGTTCTTCAGCCGCTCGCTGTTGGCCAGCCCCGGCGGATTCTTCGGCCGGTATTGGGTCATGCACTGCTCGACCTGGCGCACGATCATGTCCAACTGCAGGTTGGTCGAGAGCGCGGTGATTTCCCCGTCGATCTCCAGCGCATCGCGCGCCACCTCCGGCAAATGGTGGCCTTCGTCCAGCACCAGCAGCAGCTCTTTCGGGTTCGGCAGCACCGATTCCGTCTCCAGCGCCGCCATCACCAGGGCGTGGTTGGCCACCACCACGTCGGCGCTCTCGATCTCTTTGCGGGCGATATAGAACGGGCATTCACGGATGTAATGGCAGTTGCGCCCCAGGCAGTTGGCCTTGTCGGTGCTCAGCTTGGCCCACAGCGGATCGTCGATGCTCTGTTGATAGTGATCGCGCAGCCCGTCCCACTCGAAGCGGGCCAACGCCTTGGCCAGTTTCTGGCACAGCGCCTGCTCTTCGCCGCTGGACGGCGCCAGTTCGTCGTCGAGGAACAGCGTCAGATCGCCCTGTTGACTGACGTCGGTGCTCATCGCCGCCAGGTTGCGCGGGCAGACGTAACGCCCGCGGCCAAAGGCGCCGGTAAATTTCAGATCGGGGATAATCTTCTTCAGCAGCGGCAAATCTTTGCTGTAGATCTGGTCCTGCAGCGCCACGTTGGCGGTGCTGACCACCAGCGGCTTGCTCTCCGCCCGCCCGACGGCGATGCCCGGGATCAGGTAAGACAGCGTTTTGCCGACGCCGGTCGGCGCCTCGATCGCCAGATGGCGCGGGTAGTCACCGGCCAGCGTCTTCGCCACCTCGGCGATCATCTGGCGCTGGGGCGCGCGGGAAATAAAATCCGGTATTTGCTGCTGCAGGGCTTTGTACCACTGGCCAATCTGATCTTTAACTGCGGAGGAGAGCGCCATTCAACTCTTATCTAAACGAAATGATGGCGCTATTGTCCCACAGACCGCTCGCGGCGTCAGCCCGAGTTACGTCTGCGGATCGATCATCGAGGCGCGCCCGGCGCTGAACGACCACTCGTCCAACTGGGTGGTGGTGATCACCACCATCACATCCTCGGGGCGCAGCCGCAGGTTTTCCGCCAGCAGCGCCGCCAGCCGCCCGTAGAAGCGCCGCTTGGTGTCGGTGTCGCGCGGCCGCCCGGCGGTGATGTAAAACAACACGAAATCCGCGCTGCGCGGCCCGCCAAGATAGTCGCGATCGTAGACAAGCTCACCGGGGCGGTATTGATCGATCACCTGAAATTTATCCGTCGGCGGCACCTCAAAGGCCTCCACCAGCGCCTGATGCAGGCTGTCGGACAAGGTTTGCAGATAGTCGGCGGACTTGCCCTGATGCAGAGCGATGCGGCTAAACGGCATGATTGGCCTCCTGTTCCAGCTCGCGTAGGCGCGCCACGGCCGATGCCGCCGCGGGCCAGCCGGCGTAGAACGCCAGATGGGTGATAAGCTCGGCCAATTGCTGACGCGTCACGCCGTTGCGCTGCGCCAGCTGCAGGTGAAACGGCAGCTGTTCCACGCGGTTGAGCGCCACCAGCGCGGCGACGGTAATCAGGCTGCGCTCGCGCGGGCTCAGCGCCGGCCGCTGCCAAATATCGTCAAACAAAACGCGGTCGCTGAGCTGCGCCAGCTTGGGGGCAATATCGCCGAACGCCTGTTGTCCGGCCTGGGATTCTGATGGCATCACACTCTCCTGTCAGTTGCGGATAGCCTTACGCTACCCGCCGCCGCAGCGAGTGAAAATCGGGATTTTCGGCAGTCTCGGTTCAGAAAAACGGGAGGGTTCCCCGCCGGGCGGCGGGGAGATTTCAGGACTCCAGCGGGGCAACGCCGTCGAACTGCGCGCTCAGCAGCGCATTCAGCGCCGGCCGCTGCTCCACCCGTTCAGCGATGGCGTACAGCCGCGGACAGTGTTGCCGGAACCACGCGCGGCCCGGCCGCCAGTGGCACATCACCGCCACGTACAGATCCAACGCGCTGAAGCTCTTGCCGAGAAACCACGGGCCCGCTGCGCCGGCGGCGGCGTTCAGCTGCTGCAATAAACGCTCGCGATAATCCATTACCGCGTTTTTCAGCTGTTCCGCCCCCGCCGCCTGCGGCTGCCAGCGCTGCGGATGGTCGGCATAGGTGAAGGTGGGGTAAATCTCCGCGTTGATGAACAGCAGCCAGCGCAGAAAACGCGGCAACAGCGGCGAACCGCCGGGCGGCGCCAGCTCGGCGTGCGGTGCGCGATCGTGCAGCAACAAAATAATCGCCGCACTCTCCGTCATCACTTCATCATTGGGCAACACTAAGGTGGGCACCTGGCCCAGCGGGTTCAGCGCCAGCAGGCGATCGCGCTCCGGGCCGTCCTGCGTGTAGTCCACTTCCTCATAGCCCCAGGGGAAAGCCGTCAACGCCAACGCGGCGGCCACGATCGTCGAACCGCAGCCCTGCGTACCGAACAAAGTATAAGTATCGTGCATGATTCCTCCCGCAGTGGAACAAGGTATCGGTAACTGTAGACCAGCCGCCGACCGTCGGTTGAAGAAAAAATTCACCCTTTGCGCGACTTTTTTAATCGTTCGACATGAAAATGAATTTTTTGTCATAAATAGATCACATTACTACGGTAAAAATTCTCCGCCGCCAACAATCAGGCGGCACAGTGAAACAGCAATGCAACTGATGATAAGCGTCTTTCAATCGAATAAAGCAGGGTAACTCATGAAACGTAATCTTCTGGCCGTTATTATTCCGGCACTTTTACTTGCGCAAGCGGCACAGGCAGCAGAAATCTACAATAAAGACGGCAACAAGCTCGATTTTTACGGCCGTGTAAAAGCCCTGCATTATTTCTCCGATGATGCCGGCAACGACGGTGATAAAACTTACGTGCGTATCGGCTTTAAAGGCGCGACTCAGATTAATGATATGCTGACCGGCTACGGCCAGTGGGAATATCAGATCGCCGCCAACCATACTGAATCCGACGGCACTAAAGACACCAAAACGCGTCTGGGCTTCGCCGGTCTGAAATATAAGGACCTCGGCTCCTTCGACTACGGCCGCAACTACGGCATCATTTACGACGTCGGCGCCTGGACGGATATGATCCCTGAATTCGGCGACGATGCTTATATCAAGACCGACAACTTCATGAACGGCCGCACCAACGGTGTCGCCACCTACCGTAATAACAACTTCTTCGGTCTGGTTGACGGCCTGAAATTTGCCGTGCAGTACCAGGGCAAGAACGAAAACGACGGCCGCTCCGCCAGCAAGGCGAACGGCGACGGTTGGGGCCTATCCTCCAGCTACGAAATCATCGACGGCCTGAGCGTAGGCGCCGCCTATGCCTCTTCCAACCGCACCGCCACGCAAAAGGCGGGCACCTTCGGCAAAGGCGACAAGGCCGATATCTGGGCCGGTGGTCTGAAATACGACAACAACAACGTCTACCTGGCCGCGACTTATTCGCAGAGCCGCAATATTGCGCCTATTTCCGGCACCGCCACCATCAATAACAACTCGACTTCCGTTAGCGGCTTCGCCAATAAAGCGGAAGGGATTGAATTGGTCGCGCAATATCAGTTCGACTTCGGTCTGCGCCCATCGCTGGGTTACGTTCAGCAGAAAGGCAAAGATATTGAAGGCATCGGCGATGTCGATCTGGTGAAATATTTCGACGTGGCGGCGACCTATTACTTCAACAAAAACATGTCCACTTATGTCGAATATAAAATTAACCAACTCGATGACGACAACAAGCTGGGCCTGAAAAACGACGACGTCGTTGTTCTCGCTCTGACCTACCAGTTCTGATGTGATGAATGAATAACCACCACTGCAAACTTTAGCGTCACTTGATACCCAGAGTTTTATTTCGCCGGGCGGCTGCGTCCGGCTTTTTTGTTTTTATTTTCCCGCCAACGAATGCCCCCGCTTGCCTTGCAAAACAAACGGATCTACATGTATAGCTTTCCCCCGAGCGGAATCAGCCATGCATAACGACGGACGCTTCGACTTCCACCACGCCCTGCGCTACAGCAGCGACGAGCTGGCAAACATCCTCAACCACTGTTTTGAAAACTACATGGTGCGCTTCGTGCTCGACGGGCCGACCTTCGCCGCCCGCTTCGGTGCCGAAGATCTCAGCCTGAACGACAGCCTGATCGTCACCCATCGCCAGGAACCAGTGGCGGTGGCGCTGATCGCCCGCCGCGGCCGGCACAGCCGGGTGGCGGCCTTTTCCGTGCGCCCGGAGATGCGCGGCCAGGGGCTGGGCAAGGCGTTGATGCAGCGCCTGGTGGCGGATGCCCGCCAACGCGGCGACCGTCGGCTGTCGCTGGAAGTGATCGAAGGCAACGAAGCCGCGCTGGCACTGTATCATCGCGCCGGGCTGCGCATCGTGCGCACCCTGACCGGCCATCAGGCACCAGCGGAAGTGCCGCCTGGCACGGCGGTGCTGCAGGCGGTCGATCCGCTGACCGTCAGCCATCGCCTGACGGCGGAAGGCGCCACCGACCTGCCCTGGCTGATCGCCCCCGAATCGCTGTTCAAGCTGCCGGGCAAACCGCAAGCCTATACGCTCAATCGTCAAGCCTACGCCGTGGTGATGCCCGGCGCCGAGCACTGCTGGCTACGCCTGATCTACGTGCCGCCGCAGCACCGCGGCCAGGGGCATGCCCGCGCCTTGCTGGCCGCCCTGCAAGCGCAATTCGCCCCTTTGCCGCTGGCCGCCAACGTCTTTGTGCCCGAGGTGGCCGCCCCCTTCTTTACGCATCTTGGCTGGCGGCAGGATCCCCTGCGCCAGTTCGAGATGGATATGTTGCTGGACAGCCCACAAGACTAAAACCAAGAGAGATAACGATGGCAGGAAAACAGGCAAGGAAACTCACCCTCGGCGCGGCGGTTGGCGTCGCGCTGCTGACGTTGGCCGGCTGCGCGCAGCCGCCGCACACCGACGCTCAGGCCCAGCAGCGGCTGGCGGATCAGTCAGTGCTGGCGGTGAACTGGTTCCAACAGTCCGGCGAATACCAAGCGCTGGCGCATCAGGCGTTCAACAGCGCGCAGCGCGCCTTCGATCAGGCTAAGGCCGCGCCGGGCCGTAAAAAGGCGGTGGTGGTCGATCTGGATGAAACCATGCTGGATAACAGCGCCTACTCCGGCTGGCAGGCGCAGCAGGGCCAGCCGTACGACGGCGCCACCTGGGCCCAATGGACGCAGGCCGAACAGGCCGGCGCGGTACCGGGCGCGGTGTCATTCGCCCGCTACGTCAACGCCCATCAGGGCACGATGTTCTACGTGTCGAACCGCAAGCAGAGCGAATACGCCGCCACGGTGGCCAACATGCAGAAGCTCGGTTTCACCGGCATGTCGGAAAAGACCGTGCTGCTCAGCACCGACACCTCCAATAAGCAGGCGCGCTTCGACGCCATCAAACAAGCCGGCTATGACATCGTGGTGTACGCGGGCGACAACCTGAACGATTTCGGCGCCGCGACTTACCACCAGGACAATGCGCAGCGCCGGGCGTTCGTCAGTGAGAACCAGGGTAAGTTCGGCACCGAATTCATCGTGCTGCCCAACCCGCTGTACGGCGATTGGGAAAGCGGCCTGACCCGCGACTACAACAAGCTGACGCCGCAGCAGAAGCTGCAGGTGCGCCAACAGGCGATCAAAGCCTGGCGCGGGCGCTGATTCAGGAATAGGGAGAAATGCCCCATATAACCTAATATTTTATCAAAAAGGGATTAACGGAGCATGCCGCCGAACCAATGGGGATATTGGCTCGGCGGCGAGAAAATGAGAAAATGCAGGCGTTAAAAAATAGACAAAGCAGATTGCAAATCATTAACTCGTCGCGCCGTCGACGTTAGCGTAACTTTTTGGCCAAAAAACAGACAAATCTATGAACGATATAGAAAAAAACTACCGTCCCTATGATATAAGTTAGGCGCTCCGTCGCTGTCTCATAGTGAAAGAAAAAATAGATGCATAAAGCAAACATCACAATAAGCAGCAGCTGAAACAACACGTCGTATAAGAACTTCATGCCTCTCTTGAACACGCCAGTGTCTTTCATTGTGCTTTGAACTCCAGAATGTCCAGTATCTTCATAAACGCCCCCTCGCCATAACGGTTACGGACGCTCAAAGCGTCGATAAAAGGTTTCATATACGGCTTAAGCAGGAAGTAAAGAAAATCCAGGTTTCCCGCCCGCCGTAATTTGTAATACACCGGGGCGTTCTCTCGCTCTAACTCAAAGGTCTTGTAGATACAATGTTCGACCAGCCCCCCACTCGTCAGGAAAAACCCCATCGAACCGGCAGAAAATTTCGACAGGAACGAGGCACCGCCTGCCGCTATGACCTGATTAGCTATAGTCGCAGCGACGACACCACTGGTGAGCAGTCTGCCAGCTACCGATGAACCTATACCTCCATAAACCCTGTCTTGCATATCTTTGGGGATATAATCTGTGAACGCGTTAATAACTATGCGGATTGCTCGTAAGATTTGATGACGATTGAATATTCCAGAGCGGATAGCACTAATGAGACGGATACGTTCCGTCTGCAAACGCCAACGATTGCCCGTATCAAAAACGCTCAGCGCTAAATATCCCAAATCAATCGGTATCGATACCGCCCCTTGAGCCAATCCAACAACGCTTCCCGGTGAAACAAGCACTTTCACTATCCTTTCAGCAATATCAGAGTAGTTCATCCTTTAACCCTCTCGATTTTAACCGCCCGGAAAACGCAGCGGCATCTATTCTTTGATTTAACCTGGCCGTAACATAACCAACAAGACAAGGATCTTCAATGTCAAATGGCTATTAGGGACTTGCAACATTATTACAGAACTTTCTCGAAACAGACCGCCTGCAGGTTACCTTGGTAACGGCCATAGTTTTCGCGTAGCCGATACCCCTGAGCCAGATAAAACTTGATGGCACGCAGGTTCACTCTTCGAGTTTCCAGCCACAGTTGGCGATACCCCAACCATCGAGCCTGTTGTTCCAGAGCATGTAATAATTTACGACCAATACCATTGCCAGGCTCGCGTACATACATACGTTTTAACTCCGCAACGCCAGAAGTTAATCGACGCAGCGCCCCACAAGCTACGGCTTCATCAGCAGCATTGCGTACCAACATAAAACAACCTCCATCCGCTTCTATAGAAGCAGGATCAAACGAGGATGTACCGCTATCGCCGGTGATCTCAGCGAGTTGCACCGACAATTCCGCCATCAGTGCCAACGCGTCTGAGCTATCGACTTCGCTTAATAGTATTCGAAGCCTCACAGCAGTTTGTACATATAGCAGGTGGCCTCCAGCGCCCCGCCGTCGCTGGCGCGGGCGTATTGTGGGATGTCGCCCGCCGCTTCGAACCCCAATTGGCGGTACAACCCCTGCGCCGCGCTGCCGCTCAGGGTATCCAGCACCAGCAGGCTGCGGCGATGACGCGCCGCCAGCGCCTGCACTTCCTGCATCAACAGCCGCGCGACGCCCTGCCGCCGCGCCTGCGGGTGCACCATCAGTTTGACCACTTCCGCCCGGTGGCGGCCATTGTCCGGCATCGCCAACAGCAGCTGCACGGTGCCGACCGGCCGACCGTTCGCGAGGGCCACCAGCATCGCGCGCTCTCCCCGCGCCAGGGCCGGCAGCAGCCCCTGCCAAAACGCCCGCGCCTGATCCACCGTAAAGGGCATGACAAAACCGATGCTGGCGCCGTGCGCCACGCTGGCGTGCAGCATCTCGGCCAAGTCGTCCATGGCGTTTTGCGCCGCGTCGGCGCCCCACTGTTGCAATTCAATCATGGCTATGGCCTGCAGATAACGAGCGTGTAATGGGCCGGCTCATCGCCGGGAACATGGAAACGGGAAGCACCGAACAGGCGGTAGCGCAGACAATCGCCGGGCGACAGCCGGAAAACGCGCCCTTCCAGCGTCAGCTCCAGTTGCCCGGACAGCAGCCAGAGGTGATGCTCCAGCGCCGGAATCGACGGCAGGTCGTAATCGATCTGCGCGCCGGCATCGAGCCGGGCTTCGATAAACTCGGCCTTATACAGCGCGGCAGGCGGGGAAACGGAGCGACGGTGAAAACCGCTGGCGCGATCGATCCACACCGGCTGTTGCGGTGGCCGCAGCAGCTCCGGCGGTTCGTCTTCGATTTCGCTCAGCAGGCGCGACATGGTCAACCCGTAGGCGGCGCACAGCCGGTTCAGCAGCGACGCCGTCGGGCTGGTTTCGGCGCGCTCCACCCGCGAGAGCGTCGCCCGGCTCAGGCCGGTGCGCTGCGCCAGCGCCTCCAGCGACCACCCCTGCTGTTGGCGCAAATCCGCCAACCGCTGCGCCAACTTCTGGTCGGCCGTCTCCAAACCGTTATCCATCGCTCACACTCCGTTATAAATCCCATATAAGAGAAATAATCTCAAAATAGAGATATGGCAAGCGAATTTTAAAAAATGCCGCGCAGCGCGATAAATATCAGCAGGCTCAGCAACACCACCGCCAGCATGTTGCGCAGAAAGAACGCCAATATCACCGCAAACACCGCCCCCCACAGGTAAGGATTATCCGGCGCGGCGCGCAGCTGGTCGCCGCTGAAGGCGACAATCGGCCCGCAAATTGCCGTCAGTACCGCCGGCACGGAAAAGCTCAGCAGGGTTTTGACGCGCGGCGATAACCGCAGCGGCAATCCCGGCGCCAAAAAGCAGTAGCGGTTGAAGAACACCACCAGCCCCATCAAGACTATCGTCAGCCAGATCATCGGCGCCCCCCGCTGCACAGCAGCCCGACCAGCATCGCCGCCACGGTGGCGATCACCAGTGCGCCCGGCGTCTGGAAATGGTGCAACACGATGGAAAGCAGCAGCGCGGTCAGCACGCAGGCCAACACCGGCAGGCTGCGCACCAGCGGCACCACGATGGCGATAAAGGTGGCGACGATGGAAAAATCCAGCCCATAACCGTCCAGATCCCCGGCGCTGCCGGTGGCTACGATGCCGAGCAGCGTGGAGAGAAACCAGCACAGGTAAAAGGTCAGCCCGGCGCCCAGCGCATACCAGCGGTCGAAACGCGCCGGCGCCTGTTCGCCGGTCAGCGCGAACAGCTCATCGGTGAGCAAGAATCCCAGCGCCAGCCGCCAGCGTAACGGCAGCGGCGCAATGCGCTCCCGCAGCCGCAGCGCATAGAGAAAATGCTGGGCGGTGACGAAAAAGGTCGACAGCAGGATCGCCAGCAGCCCGGCGCCGCCCTTGATCATGCCCATCGCCACCAGCTGCGCCGCCCCGGCGAACACGATGGCCGACATGCCCAGCCCCTGCGCCGGCGTCAGGCCGTTTTGCAGGGCCATCGAGCCCGCCAGTATGCCCCACGGCACCACCGCCAGGCACAGCGGCAAGATCGCCACTCCCCCCTGCAGCGCGGGGCGCAGGCGGGCAGACGGCGGCGTGATGAGGGGGATTGAATCAGTCATGGGCTTCTCCTTCGGTTGAAGAAGCCAGCTTACGGCGCAGGCGCACACGGGTATTGCACCCGATTGCCCGACTATTTCAGCGATTTGACGTAGTCGCCCGGCGTGATGCCCATCGACTTGCGAAAATGGCGGTGGAAATGGCTTTGATCGTGAAAACCGCAGCTCAGCGCGCTGTCCAGCACGCTGCTGCCGGCCTTCAGCATGCCGCGCGCCTTGCGCAGCCGCGCCTGAATTTGATAGGCGTGCGGCGGCAAACCGGTGGCCTGCTGAAACTGCCGCAGCAGGTAATAAGGGCTGAGCGCCACCCGCTCCGCCAGCTCCAGCAGCGAAATGTCCGCCTCGGGGAAATCGTCGAGAAAGGCTTTCACCCGCGCTACCTGGCTTTGCGCCCGGCTCTGCGGCGTGGGATCGATGCGGCTTTTACCGTGCCGCAGCATCAGCCAGGTCAGCGCCGAGAACACCATGGTCTCTTTCATCAGCCGGTTCTCATCGCTGCGCAGCAGGCTGAACGCCATCCGCAGCTGGCCGGCCAGGCCGACGTCGTGCACCACCGGGTTGGGGAAATAAGGCGTCGCGCCGGCGCCGGTTTTCAGATCGCGCGACAAAAAGGCCAGCAGCTCCGGCGTCGGGTACATCGCCTGATACGACCATCCCTCTTCGGTGGCGGAACTGCCGGTGTGGATGTCGTCGGCGTTGACCAGAATGATGCTGCCCAGCGGCGCCACGTGTTCGCCGCCGGTGCGGTAGAAGCGCTGGGCACCGTCATCGATGACGCCCACGCAGAAGCCTTCATGGCTGTGGCGCGAGAAGGTTTGGCGGCGGTAGGTGGCCTGCAGCACTTCCAGCCCGCCGAGATCGTCGACGTGCATGAAATGGGCCTGTTCCCGGGATGCTTTGCGCGCTATGCCTTCCGCCTTCATCTTGCCTACCTCCGCTGAATGAGCGCCATTCTAGCACTCGCGCGAGGGCGGGTTTTGTACAAAATTGCCCGTCTCGGCGCCCGGCGGCGCGATCGCCGCGCAGCGCCAGGCGCTGAATACCGCCAGCAGCGGCGCCAGCGCGAACGCCAGGAACAGCCAACGCGCCGCCGACGCTGCGCCCGCCGCGCCGCCCGGATCGTTCAGCCCCGCCAGATTGGCGATCATCCCGGCCAGCGCCGCACCGAATGCGGTGGCGAACAGCTGCACCGTGGTAATCGAAGCGCCGGCGATGTCTTTGTCCGCTTCGGGCGCCACCTGCAAAATGCGCGTCAGCAGGTGCGGCCAGCCGAAGCCGATGCCGAATCCCACCAGCAACAGCGCAATGACGATCGGCGCCAGCGCCTGCCAATGGCCGCCGGACGGCACCGGCATCAGGATCGCCAGCGCCAGCAGCCCCACCAGCACAAACAGCGGCCCGCTGACGATCGCCCGGCGAATGCCTGCCCCACGCCAACCCGAGCTGAGGATCTCGGACAGCGTCCAGCCGGCGGCCATGGCGGCGGCGATATAGCCGGAGATCAGCGGCGACTGGCCGTGCAGCAGTTGCAGGAAATAAGGCACGAAGATCTCGCTGGTCATGCCGATCACCAGCAACGCGGTCGTGATGTAGAGCGCGGCCAGCGATGAGCCGCGCCGCAGCGCGCCGTGCGGCAACAGGCGGGCCCTCGAGTGCGCTTCACGCTTCAGCAACCAGGTCATCAGCAGCAGCGAGAGCGCGATGCCCGCCAGGTTGATCCAGGCGCTGTGCGCCAGGCTGCCGGCGGACACCACCAGCACCGCCACGGTCAGCAACAGCAGCTGCGCGGTCGGCAACGGCGCAGCCGCCTGCTGCGCTTTGCCCTTGGGCAGGATCAGGAAGGTAAACGCGGCGTACAGCGCCATGATCGGCAGCAGAATGCCGAAGGCCCAGCGCCAGGCGTTCAGCTCGGCGAAAATACCGCCTACCGCCGGCCCCACCAGGGTGGCGATGCCCCACATCGCCGAGATGAGCGCCATGGCGCGCGGCCACAATCGCTGCTCGAACACCAGGTTGATCATCGCGTAGGAGAGCGCAAAGATCAGGCCGCCGCCGAAGCCCTGCACCGTGCGGCCGATCAGCATTACCGGCATGCTCGGCGCCAGCGCGCACAGCGCCGCCCCGGCGATGAAAAACAGCGAAGCCACCAGATAGGCGCTGCGCGCGCCGTAGCCGCTGAGCAGCCGGGCCGACAGCGCGGAACCGAGGATCGACGCCACCACGAACAGCGTGGTGTTCCAGGCGTAGAGATCCAGCCCGCCGATATCCTGCACCACCGAGGGCAGAATGGTGGTGGCGACCAGAATATTGATGGCATGCAGCGCTACGCCGAGCGAAAGCGCGATCGCACTGGCCGCATTTTTGCCGGAGAAAAGGTCGCTCCAGCGGCTATCGTCATGGGTTATCACGGTTGTCGTCCTGTTTTCAGAGGAATGGCATTGAGTTGATCATAAGATTGCGTTAAATTTAACAAGAGTTATCTTGGAATAAGTTAGGGCGAGGCGGAGAAATATGTCAAGAATAAACTTGGAAAATAGCGGCAGCACCGCACAATCGGTCAGTGACCGCTTGCTGACGCTATTGAAAACCCGCGGCCCGCAGCAAGCTTCTGACGCAGGAAAGGTGCTCGGCACCACCGGTGAGGCGGCCCGCCAGCAGTTCGTCAAGCTGGCGAAAGAGGGGCTGGTCGAAGCGGTGGCGGAAACGCGCGGCGTGGGCCGCCCGGTGCAGCTGTGGCATTTGACCTCGGCCGGCAACGCACGCTTTCCCGACACCCATGCGGATCTGACGGTGCAGCTGCTGCGCACCGTGCGCGACAAGCTGGGCGAACAGGCGCTCGACGTGCTGATCGAGACCCGCGAGCAGGAAAACCGCATCAACTACAAGCAGGCGATGATCGGCGCCACCGATCTGCGCGAACGCGTGGCGCGGCTCACCGAAATCCGCTGCCGCGAAGGGTATATGGCCGAATGGCGCCAGGAGGAGGACGGCGCCTATCTGCTGGTGGAAAATCACTGCCCGATCTGCGCCGCCGCCACCGTCTGCCAGGGCTTCTGCCGGGCGGAGCTGAGCATCTTTACCGAAGTACTGCAGGCACAGGTGGAGCGCGCCGAACACATTCTGGCCGGCTCGCGCCGCTGCGCCTACCGCATTTCGCTCCTGTAACACCGGTTTTTGCCCACGTTTTCAACCGGTACAGATTATTCTGCTTGTGCACCCCGCACCTTCCCTTCTAAGGTTGAATTAACGAACATTCAGGCAAACGGCGGGCCTCGCGTCCGCTCTGGCAAATCCGTCGGCGCTAAGCGCGCAGCGGCAGAGTAACCCCACGGGAGTTGAACGATGAAGAAGCCGCATGCCGGATTCTGGCTGGCGACGCTGGGACTGGGCGTTTGCTGGCTGCTGGCGCTGCTGACTCGCGATCGGCTCAATGGCATACTGCTGGCCGGCGCGGCGCTGGCGCTGATCTTTACCCCTGCCGCCCGCCGCAAAGGCGCGGCCCTGGCGGCCCTGGGCGGCATCGGCATGGATGGGCTGTGGAGCTACAGCGGCGTGCTGCACTACAGCGGGGAACACGGCCTGCCGCTCTGGGCCCTCGCACTGTGGATCGGCTTCGGCTGTTGGTGGTATTGGCTGCTGGACGTGGTCAGAGCGGCCCCCTGGCCGCTGGCGGTGCTGGGCGCCGCCGTCGGCCCCTTCGCCTACGCCGTGTCCTGGAAGCTGGACGTGTTGCTGCCCGGCGTGCCGCCGGAGTTCATGCTGCTGCTGCTGGCCATCGGCTGGTCGATTTACCTGCCGGCCGTCAGCTGGCTGCAGTGGAAACGACGGGACAGCTGAACGGCGGCCGGGAAAAATAATGCCGAAAGCCATTGCTTATCCGCTGCCCGATCGGGTTTACTGAGCATTCTAATAATAATCATCCCTGCAAAACACAATCCCTATGCTTAGCCAACCAAGCCGTCGCGTCCTGCCGTTGATCGGGGCGTTGTTCACGTTATATATCGTTTGGGGTTCCACCTATTTCGTCATTCGCCTCGGCGTCGCGCAATGGCCGCCGCTGATGATGGCCGGCATTCGCTTTCTGACCGCCGGCATCGCGCTGTTCAGCTTCCTGGCCTGGCGCGGCCATGCGCTGCCGACGCCGAAGCAGTGGCTGGCCGCCGGCGCCATTGGCATTCTGCTGCTGGCGGTAGGCAACGGCCTGGTGACGGTGGCGGAACACCAAGATGTGCCGTCCGGCATCGCCGCGGTGATGGTGGCGACGGTGCCGCTGTTCACCCTCTGCTTCAGCCTGCTGTGGGGCATGCGCAATTCCAAACTGGAATGGGCCGGCATCGCGCTCGGGCTGGTGGGCATCGTGCTGCTCAACACCGGCAACAACCTGGTGGGCAACCCGACCGGCGCGCTGCTCATTTTGCTGGCGTCGGCCAGCTGGGCCTTCGGGTCGGTATTGGGATCGCGCATCTCGCTGCCGGCCGGGCCGATGGCCGGCGCGGCGGAGATGCTGGTCGCCGGCGTGGTGTTATTGGTCGCCAGCCAACTGAGCGGCGAGCACCTGACGCAGATGCCGAGCACCAGCGGCTTTCTGGCGCTGGGGTATCTGATCGTCTTCGGCTCGATGCTGGCGATCAGCGCCTATATGTTTTTGTTGAAGAACGTGCGCCCAGCGGTCGCCACCAGCTACGCCTACGTCAACCCGGTGGTGGCGGTGCTGCTCGGCATCGGCTTTGCCGGCGAATCGCTGGCGCCGCGCGAGTGGCTGGCGCTGGCGATCATCGTGGCGGCGGTGGTACTGGTGACGCTGGGGAAATACCTGTTCGCCCGCCCGGCCCGCGTGCAGGCCATCGACAGTGAACGGTAGCGATCGCAAAGGGCGGTCTGCGGGTCGCCGTTAAAAACGATTCTTGTTTCACCCGGCGAAGGGGCTATAATTCCCGCTGTTCCAAGCAACCTGCGAAATTATTCCTATGCTGAAAAAAGCGTTCGTCATCGTCATCGCCCTGTGCGCCTTTGGTTCTCTGGGCGGCGTATTCCTCGCCGGGCTGAACATCTACACCCGTTCCACCACCCCGCACGAAGAAAGCGCGCCTGCCGGGGATGCCGCCGCCACGCCGGCGCAAACCGAAACCCTTCAGGCCAAGTGATCGTCCATCCAACGCTGGCAGCGCTGCTGTAAAAAGCGCTGCAGCTGCCTGACGCGTTCCGACACCTGCGAGCGATGCGGGCAGACCAGATTGATCGGCACCGCGTCGCTGCGCCATTCCGGCAACAGTTGCACCAGCCGCCCGGCGCGAATATCCGCCGCCACGTCGATCGCCGACTTGCGCACCACGCCGTGGCCGGCCAGCGCCCAGCGCCGCGCCACCTCACCGTCATCGGTAAAATAGCTGCCGTTCAGCGGCACTTCGACCAGCTCCTCACCGCGCCATAGCCGCCATTCCACCTGCCGTTTGCCGCTGGGCTGATACACCAGAATGCTGTGCCGGGCCAGATCGGCCGGCGTTTGCGGCACGCCATGCCGCCGCAGGTAATCCGGGCTGGCGCAAATCAGCCGCCGGTGCTGCGGCAAGATCGGCAGCGCCACCAGCGAAGAGTCGGCCAACGGCCCGAAACGCAACGCCACGTCCACCGGTTCGCGGAACAGATCGGCCTGCCGATCGTTGATCAGGAGCTGCAGCTGAATATGCGGATGCTGTTGCCGGAATTCGTCCAGCCAGCCCAAGAGCAGATTACGGCCGAAATCCGACGGCGCGGAAATCTGCAGCACCCCAGACAGCCCCTGATGCTTTTCGCGGATCGCCTGCTCCCCTTCGGCCAACGCACCCAGCGCCAGGCGCGCGCTGTCGAGATAGCGGGCGCCCTCCTCCGTCAACCGCAGGCTGCGGGTGGAACGCACCAGCAGCCGCGCGCCCAGCTGCTGCTCCAGCCTTTTTACCGCAATGCTGGCCGCCGCCGGCGTCATATCCAGCGCGCGCGCCGCGGCGGAAAAACTGCCGCCGTCCACCGTGCGGACAAACACCTCGAGATCGGCAAATGAGGTCATGTATTTCCCTTCTTGGAGAGCCGGATTCACGGCGTATTGGATTGACGATAAAACGCCCAATTGTTATGATTAGATCATAACAAATGGAGCTTTGATCAATGGATGAACACAACGGACTGGACTACATCCTTAGCCTGCATGGCACGCGGATCAATCGTGAAGATGGCTATTGGTGGAAAATCGAGGCCTGGACGGTGACCCAAACCGCCTTTATCCCTCACGGCATCCGTTACAATTTGACCCTGCACGATAACCACAATACCCGGGTTTTTGGCATAGACAACGCGCATGCCATTAAAACCCCTCGTAAAGGAAAATTTTCAGGCCGCGTCGTTTACGATCATCAACATGATTCCCCGACGGACAAAGGCTCACCCTACGAGTTTTATTCCGCCTATCAGTTGGTGGAGGATTTTTTTACCCGGATAGATGAAGTCATACGCAAGAGAGAAAATCGAGGTTGATGATGAAAGCACTGATTGGCGTGATGCCTGAAGAACTGATTCGCAAGCGCATACTGGCGATCGCGAAAGGGGAATACCAGCCTCAGGAACGTGAACCCAAAGTCTGGTTCACGTCGATGATTGCGCTGGCCCAGGTGCTCAGCAACGAGAATATCGCCCTGCTGCGTCTTATCGACACCGCTCGCCCCGAGACCATCAGCCAACTGGCCGAACTGTCTGGCCGCCAGGTCAGCAACCTGTCGACCACGCTGAAAACACTGAACGGGCACGGCCTGGTGGCACTGGAAAAACAGGGGCGTTCGGTAAAACCCCGGGCGCTGTTTACCGACTTCGAAATTATCGTGGATCAGAAGTTAAATGCCCGCTTTAGCGCCGCGTGATCTTTAAAATTCATTAACAAGTGTTTGTCAGTAAGGCCGATTGTTAGGTCATTTTCAATCAGGAAAGATAGATCCCGTTGAAACTTACCCTAAAAGAGGCCTTAACATGACGATTCCCGATTCCCCACTGAAACGACAAAAACTGGTGATCCTGGGCGGCACCAGCGGCATTGGCGCCGCGGTGGCCTACGCAGCGGCGGCACGCGGCGCTGAAGTGGTGCTGGCTTCGCGCCGCCTGCCCCACGCCGGGGAGAAAAACGACGCGCTGCGCCTGATGCAGGCCGACCTGACCGATGAAGCGTCGCTGCGCGCGCTGTTTGCCGCCGTCGGCGATTTCGATCATCTGGTGGTCACCGCCGGGCCGCTGGTGGAGGCCAAGCCGCTGGCGGAGACCGCCTTTGAACAGGCGCAGACCGACTTCAACGTCAAATTCTGGGGAAGCTTGCGCGCGGTGCAGGCTGCGCTGCCGACGCTGTCGCCGCAGGGCTCCATCACCCTGACTTCCGGCCAGCTGTCGCGTAAATACCTCGGCGGTCAGCTGGTCAAAACCGCCATCAACGCCGCACTGGAAGCGGCCGGCAAGCAGCTGGCGAAGGAGCTGGCACCGCGGCGGGTGAACGTGGTCAGCCCCGGCATCACCGCCACCGAAGCCTACGACGGCATGAGCGCCGCGCAGCGTCAGGCGCTGTTCAAACGGGTTGGCGGCAGCCTGCCGGTCGGCAGGGTCGGCCAGGCGGCCGACGTCGCGGCGGGTTACCTGCTGGCGATGGAGAACGGCTTCGTGACCGGCAGCGTGATCGACATCGACGGCGGTGGCCTGTTGTAACGGCAGCTAGAGCGCCGTTACACCCTGCGCGGCGGCCTGCTGTTCCAGCACGGTGATAATCTGGTAGGCCGAACGCGGCACCAGGCTGAAATCGCCGATCAGCAGGCGGTCGCTGACCGCCTCATCCAGCATCGCCCGGGCGCCGGCGCGCAGGATTTCCACCTGTTCCGGCGGCGTGCCTGCCGCTGTGATCAGCGGCAGTCCGGGCACCGCCGCCGTGCGGCCGATGATTTTCAGCCCCTCCAGCGCCTGCGGCTGCGCGCGGCGCAGCAGTTCCATGCTGATCGAATCGATGGCGGCGATATCCGCCTGCCCGCTGCGGATCAGCTTCAGCGACTGATAATGCGCGCCGGAAGCGATAGCCGTACCAAAGAATTTCCCGTCCTGCGCCAGCGGCGCGATCAGCGCGCGCAGGCCATTGTAGCCGGACTGGGAATCGGTGCTGTTATAGGCCACCGTCCGACCGCGAAAATCCGCCAGCCGTTCGCCGGGATCGCCCGCGCGCACCACCAGCCAGCTGCGGTAATTCGGCCCGTCGCACCCTTCAACCCGGTAATGGTAGGTGCCGATCAGCTGCACCTGCGACAGGGTGCTGACCAACGGATAACCGCAGGTTTGGCTGAGCAACAGATCGTCGCGCCGCCAGTGCTGCGCCAGATCGTCCGGCCAGCTGAGCCGTTCCGGCGCCGCCGGCAACCCCAGCCGCAGCAGCTTGCCACGCAATACCTGCCAGAAGGATTCGGCCTGCTCCCGGCCAACGCCGTACATCGGTAGAGACACCTGCATCATTTCCCCCTTACCCCGCCGGAGTGGTCGCCAGCGTCTGCTGGCGCCAGGCGGTGAGATAACGCACCCAACGTTCGAACAGCATATCGGTGATAATAGCCAACAACGCCACCACCGCCGCGCCCTGGATCACATAGGCGGTGTTAAACCCGCTCAGGCCGATGATGATCGGCGAGCCGAGGGTCTTGGTGCCGACGGTGGAAGCGATGGCCGCCGTGCCGATGTTGATGATCACCGACGTGCGGATCCCGGCGACGATCACCGGCGCCGCCAGCGGCAATTCGACCCGCCACAGAATTTGCCAGGCGCTCATCCCCACGCCGCGGGCAATCTCGCGCGTGGCGGGCGGCACCGATTCGATGCCCGCCAGCGTGCCCTGCAGGATCGGCAGCAGGCCGTACAGCACGAGCGCAATGATCGCCGGCTGTTCGCTGAAGCCCATCACCGGCACCGCTACCGCCAGCACCGCCACCGGCGGGAAGGTCTGCCCCACCGCCACCACCGTTTCCACCAGCGAACGAAACTCCCGGCCGCTGCGCCGGGTGACGGCCACGCCGGCCGCCACGCCGAGAGCCACCGCGATCAGGCTGGAGATCGCCACCAGCGACAGGTGCGCCCCCACCAGCGCGATAAAGCTGTCCTGCTGATAAATGGGCCGCTCCAGATCGGGGAACCAGGCGGCGAACAGGCCGCGCAGATGATCCATGCCGAACACCAGCGCCAACAGCAGCGCCAGCGTCCAGGGCAGCGGATCGCGCAGCAGGCGCCAGACGCGCCCGCTCATGACAGCGCCTGCCCGGCGATCAGATCGTTGAAGTGCAACACCCCCAACGCTTCACCCCGTTCATCCACCACCGGCAGGCAGTCGCTGCCGCGCGCCACAAACACCGACAGCGCCTCGCGCAGGCTCATGGCGGCGGCGATCGGCTCGCCCTCGGCGGCGCCGGGTCGCACCCGCTCCGCCACCGTCCCCAGCGACAGCAGCTTGATGCCGCGATCGCTGCGCCCGAAGAAATCCCGCACGAAGTCGTTGGCCGGCGCGGTCAGCAGCGCCAGCGGCGTGCCCTGTTGCACCACCCGCCCCTGATCGAGCAGCACCAGGCGGTCCGCCAAGCCCAGCGCTTCATCGATGTCGTGCGTCACCAGCACGATGGTGCGGCCGGAGAGCTGATGAATGCGCGCGATCTCCGCCTGTAGCGCCGCACGGGTGACCGGATCCAGCGCGCCGAACGGTTCGTCCATCAGCAACACCTCGGGATCGGCGGCCAATGCACGCGCTACCCCGACCCGCTGCTGCTGCCCGCCGGACAGCTGGTGCGGATAACGGCGACGAAACAGATCCGGCTCCAGATGCAACAGCTCCAACAGTTCGGTCACCCGATCGCGAATGCGCGCGCGCGGCCATTTCAGCAGCTGCGGCACGGTGGCGATGTTCTCCTCCACCGTCCAGTGCGGGAACAGGCCGATCGACTGGATCGCATAGCCCATGCGCCGCCGCAGATCCTGCGGTTTGAACGACTGGATCTCTTCGCCGGCAAAGAGAATCTTGCCCCGATCGTGTTCGATCAGGCGATTGATCATTTTTAACGTCGTGGACTTGCCGGAACCCGAGGTGCCGATCAACACGGTGAATTCGCCCTCGGCGATGTGCAGCGTGAGATCGTCGACCGCCGGCTTGCCCTGAAAAATTTTACTGACTTGCTCAAAGTGAATCATCGGCGCGATACGTCCAGGATTGAAACCCAAAATTTAAACAGCGAATCGACGATGACCGCCATCATGACCACCGGGATCACCCCCAGCAGAACCAGATCCAGCGCGCTGCTGAGCAGCCCCTGGAACACGATGGCGCCAAAGCCGCCAGCGCCGATCAGCGCCGCCACCACCGCCATGCCGACGGTTTGCACCGCCAGGATACGCACGCCGGTCAGGAACAGCGGCAGCGCCAACGGCAGCTGCACGCGCAGGAAGATCTGCCCGCGCGTCAGCCCCATGCCGGTGGCGGATTCGATCACCCCGGCCGGCACGCTTTGCAGCCCCGCCACCACGCTGCGCACCAGCGGCAACAGCGCGTACAGCACCAGCGCCACGATCGCCGGCGCCATGCCGATGCCGCTGACGCCGTGCTCCGCCAGCCAGGGCACCGCCGTCGCTAACCCCGCCAATGGCGCGATCAGCAGGCCGAACAGCGCGATGGACGGCACGGTCTGGATAATGTTCAGCGCGGAGAAAATCGGCCGTTGCCAGCGCTCGGAGCGAAAACACAGCACCCCGAGCGGCACGCCGATCGCCAGCGCCGGCGCCATCGTCGCCAGCAGAATCGTCAGGTGCTGCAGCAGCGCGGCGTCAAACACCTCCTGGCGATTGTGGTACTCCTTCAGCAGCGACAGCTGATCGAGCTGATGCCCGAACAGCAGCAGCGCCGGCGGCACCAGCACCAGCGCGTTGCCCAGCATGCGCCACAGGTGCGACGCGGTGATGCGCGCCATGGCGTCGGCGGCGATCAGCAGGCTCAGCGCCATCGTCAGCCAGCATCCGCTGCCCCAGGAGGTGCGCGCCAGGCGCGATCCCTCTTGCGCCAGGCGTTCGGCGGCCTGCCCGCTGATCCAGAAAGCCAGCGTCAGCACCCCACAGGCGGCCAGCGCCGCCAGCAGCGCCCGCCACCGCGTCGGCGGCAACAGGCTGAGGATCGCCAACGCCGCCAGCGGCAACAGCAGCCACAGCGCCGGGCCGTGCAGCAGGGAGAACAAGGAGAGACTTTTGCCCGACAACAGGCGATTGGGGGCATAACTGAGGAACGGCAGGCCGAAAGCGGCCAGCAGCAACAGCATGAACAGCGTCAACAAGACGCGATGTTTTACGACGATAGTCAAAGAAACGCTCCGGCTCCCTCGGTTTACCCCCTCTCCCGACGGCAGAGGGGGCACCTCGGCATTATCCCTTAACAAACCCTTTCTCTTTCAGGTAAGCGGCCGCCACCTGTTTGGCGTCCTGGCCTTCCACGGCGATCTGCGCATTGAGTTTTTGCAGCGTCGGCCCGTCCAGCGAGGCGAACACCGGCTTGAGCAGCTCAGGCAGATTGGCGTGCGCCTTCAGCGCCGCTTCACGCACGATCGGCGCTGGCGCGTAGATCGGCTGTACGCCTTTCGGGTCCGCCAGCGTCTGCAACCCCAGCGCCGCCACCGGGCCATCGGTGCCGTAGGCCATCGCCGCGTTGACGCCGGAGGTCTGCTCCGCCGCCGCCTTGATGGTCACCGCCGTGTCACCGCCGGCCAACGACAGCAGTTGGTCCTGATTCAGTTTGAAGCCATAGGCATTCTGGAACGCCGGCAGCGCATCCGGCCGCTCGATAAATTCCGCCGAGGCCGCCAGCTTGAACTTGCCGCCGCCGTTGATCCACTTGCCGAGATCCGACAGCGTCTTCAGATGGTTGGCCTCCGCCACGTCCTGACGAATGGCGATGGTCCAGGTGTTGTTGGCCGGCGCCGCATCCAGCCAGACGATTTTGTTTTTGTCGTAGTCGAGCTTTTTCACCTTCTCGAAGCCGGCCTGGGCGTTCTTCCACGCCGGATCTTTCTCATCGGAGAAGAAAAACGCGCCGTTGCCGGTGTATTCCGGGTAGATGTCGATCTCGCCGGAGGTGATGGCGCCGCGCAGCACTTTGGTGGTGCCGAGCTGCAGCTTGTTGGTGGTCTTGATGCCGTTGGCTTCCAGCACCTGCACGATGAGGTTGCCGAGCAGCGAACCTTCGGTATCGATCTTGGAGCCGACGCGCACCGAGTCGGCCGCCTGCGCCAGACCGCCGGTGGCCAGCAGGGCCAGTGCGACGGCAAAGGAACGTCCGCGTGATAAGGTGATTGCCATACTTTTCCTCTGGTTATATGTTTTCCGGCTCATGGGCCGGTTAGGTTGGAAAATCCTGAGAAACGCGCTTCCAGCGCGCAATAAATTTTTCCGTCGGCAGAGCATCGCCTTCCCCCTGCGGTTCATCGGCGCGCAATGGATGCACGCCAACGTCGATCGGCGTCAGGGCGTAATCGCGCAGCCACTCGCCATAGCCTTGCGCGACAAATCCCTGACTGCGCCGCTGATACGCCTCACGCTCCGCCAGATAGACTTCGCGCAAACCATACCAGGGCAGGCCGGGCAGATCGTGATGCACTAAATGGTAGTTCAGATTGAGAAACAGTAGCCGCCACGGCCAGCCCGCCTCATTAATAATAGAACGTGCCTGCGGTGCGTCCACGGCGCGATGCTCAAAAAACGATCTTACCTTGGTCAGCGCCAGCGCCGGGTAGCTGATGACCAGCAGGTAAAACGCCGTGCCGATACCCTGCGCCTGCAGCCAGTTCAGCAACATCGCCAACAGCGACAGGTGTACCAACCACCTCGCCCAGGCGCGCCACTCCCCGGCGGCAAGCGCTTTCACCGCCCCGGCCAGGGTCGCGGCGATATCCAGCGCCGGGCCGAGAAGCACCCGGCCGATCAGCGTATTGCGCACGGCAGCCAGCAGCGGCAACAGGCGGGGATAGCGCCGCCACTGCGCGGCGCTGAAGTAATAGCTTTCGGGATCTTCGTACGGATCGGTCAGGTGGTCGTTGCGGTGGTGGCGCAGATGCGAATCGCGATACAGCCCGTAGGGATACCACACCGCCAGCGGCAACAGGCCGAACAGCTGATTGACGCGCGGCCAGCGCGTCGGATGGCCGTGGATCAGCTCGTGTTGCAACGACAGGTACCAGGTGGTCAGGAGGATCAACAGCGGCGCGCCAAGCCACGGGCCCAGCGTTTGCCATCCCATCGCCACGCCGAACCAGCCGCCGTACACCGCCGCCATGATCCCCCAGGTGGGCAATTCCATTCGCCAATACCGGCGCCGATAAAGCTGCCTGATTCGTTCGCGCTGTTCGGGGTGCAAATAGTGGGCGTGGGACATGCTGCGGCTCGCGGTAAGAGATTTTCTCCCAGTATCCGTGAGCCGTAGCGGCGTTCAAAATAACGAAAATGGCAAAGCTAAGTGAAAATTCAGCGGGTTGCGTACTCGTAAAAGCGAAAAAACGGGCCGCGGAGGCGGTAATATCAGTCAGTTAAACCTGACTGGCATTTTTTATCCCATCTTTGTGTGTTTCGTGTAGCCTGAATTGCCGTAAATGTTCCGCATTTCTCTGTTACTACAATGAACGGCAATTGGAGGGGCCGAAGGCGCGGCCCCTCCACCCGCGCCTTCGCTTAACACCGTCTGTCCGCTGTGCGGATACCCTCGCCGCGTCTGCATTGTCGGGCGGGTCGGCTGCGACAAACGTCCCTGTTAGTCTCGCCTCAACCGGCTTTCCCTGGCCGGTTGCCCCTGACAACGCCGTCTTGCTCGGCAGCCGGTGATGCACACTAAAGGTCAACACCCAAGCAGGCAGCTACCGCGCTATCTGTCCGTTATGAGTTTATGGCAGAGAAGAGGAATTGGAGATGAGCACGGTATTGGACGCCCTTGAAGACGCCGAACGCAGGCATAGCGCATTAGGAGAAACCGCCATGGACGGCGGTTTCAGGTGAGACAGGCAGGGACGCCTGTCGCAACCGGCCTCAATGCGCTATGGCGGAGGGAGGGGAGTTGGCAAAGCCAACCGTCTGATAGGGCAAAGGCGCGGGTTGCCAGGGGCCGCGCCTTCGGCCCCTGGCTCGGTCGAGGTGCAGGAGCCTCATGATGCACCTCTCATTTATCGACCGAAAACGTCACGAGTACTTCAAAAAAAACGCTAACAGACAAGCATTAACCGCGCAGGCGGCCCGTCCTTTACCTCCCTTCAGGGAACGAAATCGAGCACCACGGCGTTGAACAGCGCGTACTCAGTGGCGGTGGCCATCGGCGGAAACTGCGCGTGCTGCACCGCCGCGCTGGCCGCTGCGCACAGTGGCGCGTCGCCTCTTACGATCTTGCTGCTCGCCAGCTTGCCGTCCGGCCGCAGACGAATGCTGATGGTGCAGCGTTGGCCGCGCGCGCGTTCAGGCAAACGCAGCTCGCGGCTCACCGCGTTATGCACCCGCACCGGATAGCTGAGCGGTGCCGTGGCCTGCGTCTCGGCCTGCGGCTCCGGCAACGGGATGCCGGCCTGACGCCCGGTGCTGCAGCCGCTCAGCAACAACAACGCCAACAGGCCTAGTGTTTTTTTCATTCCCGATGTCCTTATTGGGGGATTTATCCTTATCGAGCGGCCCTCACTGCGCCGCCGGGTAAGCCTCGCCGTCATCCGCGAAACGCTGCAGCCGCTCACGCCACCACTTGGCCGCCAGACCGCTGGCGCTTTCCCGCCAGCCGAAATAGGCAACGTCGCTGCAGCGTTCAGATTCCACGCGTTTCGCCACCAGTTCCCCGCTGTTCAGGTAAGGTTCCGCCAGAGAACGCGGCAGATAGCCGCAGCCCAGCCCGGCCAATTGCGCCTGCAGCTTGGCGTCGAAGCCGAAGACCGTCAGCGTATCCTGTTCTTCCAGCAGGTTCAGGCTCTGCGGCGCGTTGACCCGCGAGGTGTCGCGCACCACCACCGCCCGGTGCTGACGGATTTCGTCCTTCGGCAACGGTTCCTGCAGCGCCGCCAGCGGATGCTTCGGCGCGACGGCGAACACGTAATCCAGCTGCCCCAGCCGGCTGAACGCATAGCCCACCCGCGACGGCGGCTCGCAGATGGCGCCGATGATAATGTCGGCGCAGCCATAAACCAGCGATTCCCAGGAACCGGCCAGCACCTCGTGGCTGAAACGCAGCCGGGTATGATGATGCTGCCGATAGAACTCGTCGATCAGCGGCAATAGGCGGGCGAACGGGAAGGAAGCGTCGATCCCGAGCGTGATCTCGCTTTCCCAGCCGTTCTCCACGTAGCGCGCCTGCTGCTCCAGATCCTGCGCCGCTCGCAGCAGCACCCGGCCTTTTTCCAGCATCAGCTTGCCGGTATCGGTGAACTTCGCCCGGTGGCCGGAGCGGTCCAGCAGGGTGATGTCGAGATCGTTCTCCAGCTTCTGCACCATATAGCTCAGCGCCGAAGGGGTTTTAAACAGTGCGGCGGCCGCGGCGGCGAAAGATCCGTGCCGGTCCAGCGCGTCCAAAATCAGCAACGCTTCCAGGTTTAATCTCATGCTTTCTCCCGTGTATAAAAAAACTCAACAAGTCGGCAAAAATTCTGCGGTATCTTTGAAATCGCCCTCTGCCTACCATGGGTTTTATCGGCGTTACACTCATCAGATGTTCAACCGAGATATCACTGGGAAGGTAAATTATGTCCAAGTTTCAACTGCTTGATAAAGACAACTCCGCACTGATTTTTATCGACCATCAACCGCAAATGGCCTTCGGCGTGGCTAATATTGATCGTCAGCAACTGAAAAACAACGTTGTTGGCTTGGCGAAGGCAGGCAAGATTTTCAACGTCCCTACCCTTTTCACCTCAGTCGAAACCGAAAGCTTCAGCGGCTATATCTGGCCGGAACTGCTGGCGGTACACCCTGAAATCACCCCGATTGAACGCACCTCGATGAACTCCTGGGAAGACGCGGCCTTCGTTAAAGCCGTGGAAGCCACCGGCCGCAAAAAGCTGGTGATCTCCGCGCTGTGGACCGAAGTGTGCCTGACCTTCCCTGCGCTGATGGCGCTGGAAGCCGGCTATGAAGTGTATGTGGTGACCGACACCTCTGGCGGCACCTCCGTCGATGCGCACGAGCGTTCGATCGAGCGCATGGTGCAGGCCGGCGCCGTGCCGGTGACCTGGCAGCAGGTGCTGCTGGAGTACCAGCGCGACTGGGCGCGCAAAGACACCTACGACGCGGTGATGGCGCTGGTGCGCGAACACAGCGGCGCGTACGGCATGGGCGTCGACTACGCTTACACCATGGTGCACCACGCACCGGCTCGCACGGTGAAATAATCCCTTGCCCCGGCCCTGCGCCGGGGTATTTTCAGGAGTCGGTTTTATGGCCCATCCGCAGCATGTCACGCTGGTGATCACCCACCGTTTGGCGCCGGGGAACGAGCAGGCCTATGAGGCCTGGCTGAACCGCATCATGCCCGACGCCGCGGGCTTCACCGGCCATTTGGGCGTCAACGTCATCCGCCCTTCCGGCGACGAACAGGCCTATACGGTGTTGGTCCGCTTCGACAACCTCGACAACCTGTACCGCTGGATCCACTCGCCGCTGCGCAAGCAATACATCGAAGAAGTCACCCCGCTGCTGCTGGAGAGCGACCATATCGAGATCCGCCCAGGCGCGGAGTTCTGGTTTACCCCACCCAACCCCGGCGTGCGCCAGCCGCCCCAGTGGAAGCAGTTCATCATCACCCTGCTGGTGATTTTCCCTTCCACCAATCTGGTGCCCTGGTTTTGGGGGTTGGTGCTGCCGCAGTTGGACGGCACGCTGCTCGGCCATTTTCTCAATGACGCCACCGTGGTCGCCCTGGTGGTGTACCTGTGGATGCCTATCGTGACTCGCGTTTTTCATCAATGGCTGACCCGCCGCTAGGCGGTTCGCCGGGAGAATGTTATGAACCACCACGCTTCATTGATCATCACCAACGGCAAGTTTCACACCGTCGATCGCCAAAATCCCACCGCACAGGCGGTCGCCATCCGCGACGGCAAGTTTCTGGCGGTCGGCAGCGAAAGCGAAGTCATGCAGCACGCCGGGCCGGAAACCCAGGTGATCGATCTGCACGGCCACACCGCCATTCCGGGCCTGAACGACTCGCACCTGCACCTGATCCGCGGCGGCCTGAACTATAACCTGGAGCTGCGCTGGGAAGGCGTACCTTCGCTGGCCGACGCCCTGCGCATGTTGAAAGAACAGGCGCTGCGCACGCCGAACCCGCAGTGGGTACGGGTAGTCGGCGGCTGGACCGAATTCCAGTTCGCCGAGCGCCGCATGCCGACGCTGGACGAGATCAACCAGGCGGCGCCGGACACGCCGGTGTTCATTCTGCACCTCTACGATCGCGCGCTGCTCAACCGCGCGGCGCTGAAGGTGGTCGGCTACACCAAAGACACGCCGAACCCGCCCGGCGGCGAGATCCAGCGCGACGCCAACGGCAACCCGACCGGCATGCTGATCGCCAAGCCCAACGCCATGATCCTCTACGCCACGCTGGCGAAAGGGCCGAAGCTGCCGCTGGAGCAGCAGGTCAACTCCACCCGCCAGTTTATGCGCGAGCTGAACCGTCTGGGCCTCACCAGCGCCATCGACGCCGGCGGCGGCTTCCAGAACTACCCGGAGGATTATCAGGTGATCGCCGAGCTGCACGAGAAAAAGCAGCTGACCCTCCGCATCGCCTATAACCTGTTCACCCAGCGGCCGAAGCAGGAGCTGGAAGACTTCGAGCTGTGGACCGACATGCTCAAGCCGGGCCAGGGCACCGACTTCTATCGCCACAACGGCGCCGGCGAGATGCTGGTGTTCTCCGCCGCCGATTTCGAAGACTTCCTGCAGCCGCGCCCGGATCTGCCGCCGGGCACCGAAGACGAGCTGGAACGGGTGGTGCGCCATCTGGTCGAGCACCGCTGGCCGTTCCGCCTGCACGCCACCTATGACGAATCCATCAGCCGCATGTTGGACGTGTTCGAGAAGGTGAACCGCGACATTCCGTTCAACGGGCTGCACTGGCTGTTCGATCACGCCGAAACCATTACCGAGCGCAATATCGAGCGGGTCAAGGCATTGGGCGGCGGCATTGCGGTGCAGCACCGCATGGCGTTCCAGGGCGAATATTTCGCCGACCGCTACGGCATCGGAGCCACCAAACATACGCCGCCGGTGGCGAAAATGCTGGCGGCCGAACTGCCGGTCGGACTGGGCACCGACGCCACCCGCGTCGCCAGCTACAACCCGTGGACGGCGCTGTACTGGCTGGTTTCCGGCCGCACCGTCGGCGGCATGGCGATGTACGACGACAGCGCCCGCCTGGATCGCGAAACGGCGCTGATGCTGTGGACGCAAGGCAGCGCCTGGTTCTCCACCGAACAGGGCAAGAAAGGCCAGATCAAGGTCGGCCAGTTGGCGGATGTGGCGGTGCTGTCGCAGGACTATTTCAGCGTGCCAGAAGAGCAGATCAAAGGCATCGAGTCGGTGATGACGGTGGTGGACGGCAAGGTGGTCTACGCCGCCGGCAGCTTCTCGCCGCTGGCGCCGCCGCCGCTGCCGGTGCTGCCGGAGTGGTCGCCGGTCACCCAGGTGCCGGGCCACTACCGCTCCGCGCCGCCGTCGGCGGCGGCCAAAGTCGGCGTACTGAGCCAGGCGCACCAATGCTGCGGCCCGTGCGGTGTACACGCGCATCAGCATGACATTGCGCGCCGCTCCAGCATCCCGGTGTCGGACGAGAATGCCTTCTGGGGCGCGTTCGGCTGTTCGTGCTTCTCATTCTAAGTTGCCAGGTCAGCAACTTATTATGTAACTAGCTTAATAAGATATTAAGTTAGCAACATAGCAAACTAATGGCGCTGTCCACGGGAGAGCGCCATTTCATTTTCAATCGCGGTTGATCTCCAGCCAGCGCCGCTGCTCGGCGGAGGCGGCTATCGCATCCAGCACGCAAGACACCTTCCAGCCTTCTTCAAAGTCCGGCCACATGCGATCGCCCGCGGCGATGCCATTGACCAGATCGCGGATCTCCACCGTCTTCTGATCGTTAAAGCCGATGCCGTGCCCGGCGCTGATGCAGAACGCCGCGTAGTCCGGGTGCTTCGGCCCTACCAACAGCGTTTTGAACCCTTGCCGCTCCGCCGGCTCATCGTGCCGATACAGCTTCAGCTCCGCCATCCGTTCCTGGGTATAGCTCAGCGTGCCCTTGGTGCCGGTGACCACATAGGTCAGCCCCATCTTGCGCCCGCAGGCAATGCGCGAGGTTTCGATAGTGCCCATCGCCCCGCCAGCGAAACGCAGCAGCGCGCTGGCCTGATCTTCGTTTTCCACCGGCAGCAGGCGCGCCGGGTCTTGCGGATCCGGACGCTGTTTGATCACGGTCTGCATATCGCCGGAAACCGCCACGATATCGCCCACCAGGTAGTGGGCCATATTGACGATGTGCGCCGCCAGATCCCCCAGCGCACCCAGCCCGGCGCTGGCGCGACGGCAATGCCAGTCAATCGGCGTGCGCGGGTCAGCCAGATAATCCTCATTGTGGGTGCCGTAAAAATGCACCACTTCGCCGATTTCGCCGTTGGCGATGATCTCGCGCGCCAGCTGGCTGGTCGGGTTCTTCATGTAGTTGAAACCGACCAGCGTTTTTACGCCCTTGGCGCGGGCGGCCTGCACCATCTCCGCCGCGTCGGCGGCGTCCAGCGCCAGCGGCTTTTCCGAATACACGTGCTTGCCGTGGCGTATCGCCTCCAGCGCCATCTCTTTGTGCAAGAAGTTGGGCGCGCAGATGTCCACCACGTCGATCGCCGGATCGGCCACCAGCTGCCGCCAATCGCCGGTCGAACGCGCAAAACCGAACTCGGTGGCGCGCTGCGCCGCCAGCTCGGGCGTCACTTCCGCCAGCATCTCCAGCACCAGCTCCCCTTTCAGAGGAAAGACCGTGGCGGCCTGCGCATAGGCGATAGCGTGACAACGCCCGATATAACCGGTGCCGATTAACCCAACGCGTACCTGTTTCATCATTTTCTCCCGTGATCGACATCCTGCATAGAACAAGGCGCTGCTTAATGAAACGCGCCGGTTGATAACGGGTTTATATGGAATATAAATTTCAATAACAAGCGCACGGAAAAATAAAGTTCATATTCGTGATGCCGTTCATGAAACGTTGACGGGATGATGCAACGGGGAAAGTCCGGACACGGGGGTCGTATCCGGACGAGATAAAATGAATCGTTTATTTCATATCAAGGTAAACCGTTGGCGCCGTGCTGCACGTAGCCGGGGCGTTGCAGCAGGCGCTGCTGATAGGCCGCCAGCGCCGCATAATTCGGCCGCTCGAACGGCGTCATCAGCCAGCGGTTTAGTGACAGCCCCAGCACCACGTCCGCCAGCGTAAAGGCGGCGCCGGCGGCATAAGGGCCGTGCTGCGCCAGATGCCTGTCCAGCAACCCCATCAGCCGGTTCCACTCGCACTCGGCGGCGGCCAGGCTGGCAGCATCCTGATAATCCGCATGCCCACGCACCCGAGACATGAACACATAGCGCCACGCGCCGTTCAGATCGGTGGCCTGCCAGTCCATCCACATCTCCACCGCCGCGCGCGCGCCGGGTTCCTGCGGCAGCAGATCGCGGCGCCCTTCTCGCCCCACCAGATAGCGGCAGATGGTGTTCGACTCCCACAGCACCCGCTCGCCGTCGATCAGCACCGGCACCAGGCCGTTGGGATTCAGCGCCAGAAACGCCGGCTCCTGCGTGGAGCGAAAGCCGCTGCCCCAGTCCTCCCGCGCCAACGGCAGCCCCAGTTCCTGGCAGGTCCACAACACCTTGCGCACGTTGATCGATGAAGCCTTGCCCAAGACTCTCAGCATCGGTTTTCCTTATTCTTTCCAGAACGGTTTATAGCCTTCACGCAGCGCTTCCGCACGCGACAAACCAATATCGATCAGCCGTGCATCGTCCAGCAATAATAATTCTTTTCGCGTCCTATAACGTTGCAGATACAGACGCCAGCGTGGCCAACCTACCGAACGCCGCGACGGCGTACCAGAAAACAGAGCCATGTTGTTATTCTCCCTGATGTTTTCGCGTTGCACTCATCATGCTCGCCGGGAGAAAAACAATACAGATTCACGCTGGCGCTATTTTTTTCATACAGCTGCGCCAAAAAACCCGCTGAATGGTTTACTTTGAAAGCATCTGTACCGGTTTTTGAATCCTTTATCACGATGAGAGGCTTCTGTATGACACGCTACGCGACGCTGGCCGCCATTCTCAGCCAACGCATTCAGCAAGGGCTGTATCCGGCCGGCCATCGCCTACCTTCGGTGCGCGCACTCAGCCAAGAGCACGGCGTCAGCATCAGCACGGTGCAGCAAGCCTACCGGCTGCTCGAGGAACAGCGCCTGGTGGAAGCGCGGCCGAAGTCGGGCTACTTCGTGCATACGCGGCGCGCGCAGGCCGAGCTACCCGCCATGACGGCGCCGGTGCAGCGGCCGGTGGACATTTCACAATGGGAGCAGGTGCTGGAGCTGGTGCGCAGCCGGCCGCGCGAAGGCCTGATCCAGCTGGGGCGCGGCATGCCGGATATCGCCGAGCCGACGATGAAACCGCTGATCGTCGCCCTGCGCAACGCCGCCCGCCACGGCGACCTGCGCAGCCTGTATTACGACAGCATTCAGGGCGTGGCCGCGCTGCGCGAGCAGGTTGCCCGCCTGCTGCTGGATTCCGGCTGCCAAATCGGCCCCGATCAGTTGCTGATCACCACCGGCTGCCAGGAAGCGATCTCCGCCGGGCTGCGCGCCGTTTGCCAACCCGGCGACATCGTGGCGGTCGATTCGCCCTGCTTCCACGGCACCATGCAGACACTGAAAGGGCTGGGTATCAAGGCGCTGGAAATCCCCACCGATCCGCTCACCGGCGTCAGCCTGGCGGCGCTGGAGATGGCGCTGGAACAGTGGCCGGTCAAAGCCATTTTGCTGACGCCCAACTGCAATAATCCGCTGGGCTACATCATGCCAGACGCCCACAAACAGCGGCTGCTGACGCTGGCGCAGCGCCACGACGCGGCGATCATCGAAGACGACGTTTACGGCGACATCGCCTATCACTACCCGCGGCCGCGCACCATCAAGTCGTTCGACGACGACGGCCGCGTGCTGCTGTGCAGCTCGTTTTCCAAAACGCTGGCGCCGGGGCTGCGCGTGGGCTGGATCGCGCCCGGTCGCTACCTGGAGCGGGTGCTGCACATGAAATTCATCGGCTCCGGCGCCACCGCCACCCAGCCGCAGCTGGCGATCGCCGAATTTATCCGCGGCGGGCACTATCTGCAGCACCTGCGGCGCATGCGCGCCCGCTACCAGCAGAACCGCGATCGCATGACCGACCTTATCCTGAAGCACTTCCCGGCCGGCACCCGCGTCAGCCGGCCGCGCGGCGGCTTTATGCTGTGGATCGAACTGGACGAAGCGTTCGACACCCTGCGGCTGAACCGCCACCTTGAGCCGCAAGGCGTACAAATCGCCGTCGGCAGCATTTTTTCCGCCGCCGGTAAATACCGTAACTGCCTGCGCATCAACTATGCGCCGACGCTGACGGCGGAGATCGAACAGGCGGTGCAGCGGGTCGGCGCCACCATCCAGCGGCTGATGCCAAGCGGCGTGCTGCAACCTCAGCCGGACTGAAGCAAAAACTCCGCCACCCGGCGGCGCAGATGTTCGATGCCCTGCGGATGGTGAATAAACTGCGCCACTGGCATCATTTGCCAGCGCTGGCCTTCATCGCCGAAGCGAATGGCGGCGATCTGCGCCGGGGCGATCTCGCCGGCCATAAACCAGGTCGGCGGGGAGCCGGGCAAAATGCCGTCGTAACGCCGCCGCCAGATAACCTGGCATTCGGCGATCGCCACGCCGAATTCTTCCTGCGTCTCCCGCTGCACGCACTGCAGCGGCGTTTCGCCGTTTTCCCGCCCGCCGCCGGGCAGATCCCACAGGCCGGGCCACGGAATGCCCGGCTTGTCGTCCCGTTGGTAAACCAGCAAGCGATCGTCGCACAGCAGCGCGATCTTGGCCCCGCCAAACGCCTCGTCCGTCATGTTTTCTCCGCCCCTTGCCCATCCTCTTTGACTGAACATCATACTTCATCCCCGCGCGGCCTGGTGTATAGTGAAAATCCGTTTTCACAACAGGCGAACAATAACGATGAACTCTCCGTTTCTGGTGACCCCTCAATGGCTTGCGCAACATATCAACGATGAAAATCTGGTGGTGATCGACGTCCGGATGTCGCCGGTCGGGCTGACGCCGAAGAAAGACATGCTTGCCGAGTTCGAACGCGGCCATATTCCCGGCGCGGTCTATTTCGATATCGACGAGGTGGCGGACAAAAACACCGCGCTGCCGCACATGCTGCCGACGGCGGCGGAGTTTGGCGCGGCGGTGGGCAAGTTGGGCATCAGCGAACGCGACACCCTGGTGATTTACGATGAGGGCAACCAGTTCTCCGCGCCGCGCGGCTGGTGGACCTTCCGCAATTTCGGCGCCCGGCATGTTTACGTGCTGGACGAAGGGCTGAACGGCTGGACCGCGCTGGGCCAGGCGCTGGCAACCGGCCCGGCGCAGCCTGAGCCGCAGACGTTCAACGCCCGGTTCAATGCCGACGCGGTGGTGGATATGCAGCAAGTGGAACAGGCGTTAGGCACGCCGGTGCAAATTCTCGACGCGCGCGCCGCGCCGCGCTTTTATGCCGAAGCGCCTGAGCCGCGCCCCGGCCTGCACCGCGGCCATATTCCCGGCAGCATCAACATTCCGTACGGCGAGCTGCTGGAAAACGGCCGCTTCAAATCGCTGGAGGCGCTGCGCCAAACCTTCAGCGACAAGGGTGTGGACATCAACGGGCCGATCATCACCAGCTGCGGCTCCGGCGTGACGGCGGCGGTGCTGGCGTTCGGCCTGCTGTCGCTCGGCGCGCCGCAGGTCAAGCTGTATGACGGCGCCTGGAGCGAATGGGGCCAGCTGAGCGGCAAGCAGCCTATCGCCAAAGATTAGGTTTCGATCCGCTCGACCACGATCTGCGCCAGCCGCTGCACGGCGGCGGAAGGCTGATCCTCGGCGCGGTGCAGCACCACGCCAAGCTGGCCGAGAGCGGGCAGCAGATCGGGCGCCAGCGGCGCCAGGCCGGGCGGTAAACCCGCCGCCGTGCGCACCGTAACGCCCAATCCGGCGTTCACCGCCGCCCACACGCCGTTCAGGCTGCGGCTGGTAAAGGCGATGCGCCAGGGAATGCCGGCGCGATCCAGCGCCTGCGTCGCCGCGCTGCGCATCAGGCAAGGCGCGTCGAACATCACCAGCGAAAGCGGCTCATCCCCTTCTCGCCACGGCGCCAGCGCGAAGCCGGGCGACGCTATCCAGTGCAGCTGTCGCTGCCCCAGCGCCTGATGAAACGGCGTGCTCAAGCCGCCATCCCACGCCAGCGACAGATCCAACTGGCCTTTCAGCACCCAGTCGATCAGCTCGGCATTGCGGGCAATGCGCGCCTCAATGCGCACCTTCGGATTGGCGCGCGCGAAGCTGCCCAATACCTGCGGCAGAAACGTCTCGCCGAAGTCCTCCTGCAGCCCCAGCCGCACCGTGCCCTGCAGATCCAACCCGCGCACCGCGGCGGCGGCTTCGTCATTGAGCTCCAGCAGGCGGCGCGCGTAGCCGAGCAGGGTTTCCCCCGCCTCGGTCATCACCATGCCGCGCCCGGCCTTGCGCAGGATCGGCGCGCCGACCTGCTGTTCCAGCTTTTTCAAATGGGCGCTGACCGCCGACGTCGAGCGCCCTAACCGTTCAGCGGCCTTGGCGAAGCTGCCCAGTTCGACGCCGGTAACGAAGCTGCGTAAATCCTCGAGATCGAACGTGATTCGCCCCATGCTGACCATCCTGATTTTCTGAACCATCAATCAAAATAATACCGATTTTACTGATAAAGATGGCGTGTCACGCTCTCCAGGTCAATGTCTTTCCGGAGAATCCTTATGCTCGCGATGCAATACCGTTTCACCCTGCCCGCCGATTACGACATGGCGATCGTCCGCCGCCGCATCGCCGATTTCGGCCATCGGCTCGACGCCTGCCCACAGCTGATCGTCAAAGCCTATCTGTACGCGCAGCGCAGCGAAGGGAGCGCCGAGAATCTCTATGCTCCCTTCTACCTGTGGAACAGCAGCGCCGGCATGAGCGACTTCCTGACCGGCGAAGGTTTCAGGGGCCTCAGCCAGGCATTCGGCTGGCCGCGCGTCAATCATTGGCTGCCGTGGCTGGCGCATTTCGATCGTCCTCATCTGACCGAGGCCGCCTGGGCGACCTGCCAGGAACGGGCCATCATCCCCTACAGCGATCTGCCTGCGCTGCGTCGGCAACAGCAGGCGGCGCCCGGCGCGCTGGCCTCCATCGTGGCATTCGATCCCGCCGAGTGGCGGTTAGTGCGGCTGGATTTATGGCGTGAACCGCCGCAGTCCCCCGCACAAAACGGCCAGCTGTTCCGCGTCGGCCATCTGTCCGTCCCCTTTGACCACACTGCGCCGCGGGTTGACAGTCAAACTTGATATTGATAATCATTATCAACACTAAACATTCATTTGCGGTTCGCGGGATGCGGGCCGCTCTCCGGGGTCAACCGCCATGCCGTCATCACCGATCACACCTTACGCCACCACCTGCTGCATCGTGGGGGGCGGCCCCGCCGGGCTGATGCTCGGCTATCTGCTGGCGCGGGCGGGGATCGACGTGACGGTGCTGGAGAAGCACGCCGACTTCCTGCGCGATTTTCGCGGTGACACCATTCACCCGTCGACGCTGGAAGTCATGCACCAGCTGGGGCTGCTCGATGAACTGCTGACGCTGCCGCACCAGCGCGCCGAATCCCTGCACGCCGAAGTCGCCGGGCGCGACATCAAGCTCGCGGATTTCACCCGCCTGCCGACGCGCTGCAAATTTATCGCCTTTATGCCGCAGTGGGAGTTCCTCAACTTTTTGGCGCAGCAGGCCGCCGCATTCCCCCATTTCAGGCTGCTCACCTCGACGCAGGTTCATGAGCTGCTCTACGACCGCGGCCAGGTATGCGGCGTGCTGGCCGACACGCCGGAAGGGCCGATCCGCGTGCGTAGCCAGCTGGTGATCGGCACCGACGGCCGCAACTCGGTGGTGCGTGAGCAGGCGGCGCTCAGCAGCCGCTCCTTCGGCGCCCCGCGCGACGTATTGTGGATGAAGCTCAGCAAGCAGCCGGGCGATCCGGCCTGGTCGATGGGCCATACCGGGCCGAAGCAGAACTTCATCATGATCGATCGCGGCGACTACTGGCAGTGCGGCTACTCGATCGATAAAGGCAGCTTCGACGCGATCCGCCGCAGCGGCCTGGAGAAATTTTTGCTGCACCTCGCCGAGGTGGCGCCATTCCAGGACGATCGCCTGCAGGAGATCGTCGAGTGGGATCAGGTGAAGCTGCTGAGCATCCGCATCGATCGTCTGGATCGCTGGGCCAAACCGGGGGTGCTGTGCATCGGCGACGCCGCGCACGCCATGTCGCCGATCGGCGGCGTGGGCGTCAACCTGGCGATTCAGGACGCGGTGGCCGCCGCCAACGCCCTGATCCCGCCGCTGCGCCAGCATCGGCTGCAGCTGAAGCATCTGCTGAGCGTGCAGCGCCGGCGCGAATTCCCCACCCGGGCCATCCAGTTTTTGCAGATCAAAATGAGCCAGCGCAAGCCGGGCGAACGCCGCGCAGCGGGCGGTTCGCGCCTGATCGCCCGCGTCGGCAACAGCCGCTGGCTGCCGCGCCTGTTCGGCCGCATCATCGGCCTGGGTTTTCGCCGTGAAACGCCGCGACATCTTGAAAATTAACCCGCTATACTCATCGGTTCCCGCTTCGATGAGGTTCATTCATGTTCACCGTCCGTCAGGCATTGCTGGAAGATTTAACCCAGGTGCGCGATATCGGCATCCGCACCTATCGCGCGCACTTCGGTGAGCTGTGGCGCTACCCGCACGAGCTGGAGGCCTTTCTGGCCGAGGATTTTTCCGTCTCCGCGCTGGAACGGACGCTGCGCGATCCCGACGTGTGCTGGCTGTTGGCCTATGAGAATGACGCCCTGGTCGGCTATGCGCGGCTCAACGTCGACAGCCTGCTGGCGCCAACACAAACCCGCGGCGCAGAGCTGCAGAAAATCTATTTCCTGCCGGGCCATGCCGGCAACGGCTATGGCCAGCGCCTGTTCGAACAGGTGCAGCAGCGGGCCATCGAGCGCCGGCAGAAGACGCTGTGGCTGGAGGTGCTGCAACGCAACACCGGCGCCCAACGCTTTTATCAGCGCCAGGGATTGAGCATTTGTGGCGAGACCTGCTACACCAGCGCCCAGGGCTCGATAGGCATCTGGTATATGAGCAAGGCACTGTAACCGCGCCCCGCTCCGCCGTCGTTTAGCGCGGCTCCCGCTGCAGCATCAGGAACAGCAAGGCAAACGCATTGGGCGCCAGGTAGATCAGCGCCCCCAGCTGCACCGCCAGCGGATCCTTCTTGGCCTGCCAGGCCATAAACCAGTCGCCGGCGACCACCATAAAGCCGACGCCCCACACCGCGATCGCGCAAAGCGCCCCCAGCATCGCCCAGGCCTTGCCTTTGGCGAAGGCGGCGTAAGGACCTTTCAATCGCCCAAGCATCAGCGCCACGCCTACGGCCGCGAATAGGCCGGCCAGCGTTTCCAGCGTGGTGATGACAGCCAACCCCAACATGCAGGCCCAGTCGGCGCTGATCGCGCGCCACATCAGCCCCGGCGTTTGATAGGTATCCTGCATGGCGAGCAGCGGCCCCACCGCATTGCGCGCAGTGCCGGCGAAATCCGCCGTATTGTTCAACAGGCTGAACAGCCCCCACAGGGCCGGAAACAGGGACAGGACGATGCAACCGAGGCGTGACACAGTGATTTCGTTCATGATTATCCTTAATGAATAAACGGGTAACTCCCGCCCTCATGACGGGACCGCTATTGAGATCCTGATAGTTTGACGTGCACAATGTAAGAACTAATCTTACAATGACGCAGCATAACCGAAAGTGAGGAGGAACAATGGGCAGAACATTAACGGTAGATCTGGGTGACGAACTGCGTAGTTTCGTCGAAGACCTGGTGGCCAGCGGTGATTACCGCACGCCCAGTGAAGTCATCCGCGAATCGGTGCGCACCTTGCGCGAACGTACCGCCACCTCAAAGCTGGAAGAGCTTAGGCGCCTGATCGCCGAAGGAGAGAACAGCGGCGAAGCTGTCGAATGGGATCGTGATGTGTTCATGGAAAGAATACGGGGCAAAGCAAAAGGATGCGCAGAAAAGTAACCGTTCGTCCAAAAGCGTTGGACGATATGGAAGAGATCTATTTTTACGGGTTGGCGCGCTTTGGCTTATAGGTGGCCGAAGATTATCTGCGCCGCCTGCATCAGGCTTTCGATAACCTTAGCCACCACCAACTCGGCAGAAACATCGATGCTATCGGCCCCGGCCTATGGGTATTGCCCGTCGCCAACCACCTGATTTATTTTCGTCAGCACAGGCGGGAGGTGAATATCATCAGAGTGCTGCATCATTCCCGCGATCCGCTCAGTCAATCCTTTTTCAGCTGATCCAACGTCAAATCGCCACCAGCCCGCGTACGCCGTCCTGTTCCATGGCGCTGCCGGCGCCGCGCTGCACGATGCTGCCACGCGACATCACCAGATAGCTGTCCGCCAGATCGGCGGCAAAGTCATAGAACTGTTCCACCAGCAGGATCGCCATATCGCCCTTCGCCGCCAGCTGCTTGATCACCGCGCCGATCTCCTTGATCACCGAAGGCTGGATCCCTTCCGTCGGCTCGTCGAGGATCAGCAGTTGCGGCCGGCAGGCCAGCGCCCGGCCGATCGCCAACTGCTGCTGTTGCCCGCCGGAGAGATCGCCGCCGCGCCGATCCTTCATTTGCCGCAGCACCGGAAACAAGTCATAGATCGGATCCGGCACCGTGCGCGCAGCGGCGCCGGAAAAGCGCGCCAGCCCCATCAGCAGATTTTCCTCCACCGTCAGGCGCGGGAAAATCTCCCGACCCTGCGGCACATAGGCGATGCCCGCCTGCACCCGCTGATGCGGTTTTTTACCGGTGATGGTTTCGCCCTGCCAACGGACGCTGCCGCTGCGCGCCGGGACCAGCCCCATCAGGCATTTCAGCAGCGTGGTCTTGCCCACGCCGTTGCGCCCCAGCAGGCAGGTCACCTCGCCGATGCGCGCCTCGAACGACAGGCCGCGCAGAATGTGGCTGCCGCCGTAATACTGATTCAATTCCTCTACCTGCAGCATCGTTACGCCTCCTCAGCGCCCCAGATATACCTCAATCACCCGTTCATCGGCCTGCACCTGCGCCAGCGATCCTTCCGCCAGCACCTGCCCCTGGTGCAGCACCGTCACGCGATCGGCGATGGTTTCCACAAACCCCATATCGTGCTCCACCACCATCAGCGAATGCTTACCCGCCAGCTCGCGGAACAGTTCGGCGGTGTAGTCGGTTTCGGCGTCGGTCATGCCGGCCGCCGGCTCGTCGAGCAGCAGCAGGTGCGGCTCCTGCACCAGCAGCATGCCGATCTCGAGAAACTGTTTCTGCCCGTGGGACAGTAACCCGGCGGGCCGGTGGCGCTCATGCCCCAGCCGCAGGGTCTTCAGCATCTCGTCGATGCGGTCGCGCTGCTCGCTGCTTAACCGAGCGCGCAAGCAGGCCCACACCGACTTGCGGGTTTTCTGCGCGATCTCCAGATTCTCGAATACCGTTAGCGCCTCGAACACCGTCGGTTTTTGAAACTTGCGGCCGATGCCGGCGTGGGCGATCTGCATCGGCGCCAGCCGGGTCAGATCGACGGTCTGATCGTAAAACACCCTGCCGCTGTCCGGCCGGGTCTTGCCGGTGATCACATCCATCAGCGTGGTCTTGCCGGCGCCGTTGGGGCCGATCACGCAGCGCAGTTCGCCGACGCCAATGCGCAGCGACAGATCGGTCAGCGCGCGAAAACCGTCGAAGCTGACGTTGACGCTATCGAGCTGCAGCACCGGATCGGTTTGCTGCCGGTATTTATCCGCCGGCAGCGGGTGGGTAAACAGCTCGTCGGTCACTTGCATCGCTTTCATGAGGTTTTCCTCCGGCGCAGCAGGCCGATCACCCCTTTGGGCAGAAACAGCGTGACGACAATAAACATCAGACCGAGGAAGAACTGCCAGTATTCGGGAATGGCCATGGTGAACCAGCTCTTGGCGCCGTTGACGATGCCGGCGCCGAGCAGCGGCCCCACCAGCGTGCCGCGCCCGCCGAGCGCCACCCAGATGGCGGCCTCGATCGAGTTGGTCGGCGACATTTCGCCGGGGTTGATGATGCCGACCTGCGGCACATAGAGCGCGCCGGCCAGCCCGCACAGCACCGCCGACAGCGTCCAGACGAACAGCTTGAAGCCCTTCGGATCGTAGCCGCAGAAGGTCAGTCGGTTTTCCGCATCGCGCACCGCGGTCAGCACCCGGCCGAACTTGCTGCGCGCCAGCGCAAAGCCGATGACCAGGCTGGCGGCCAGCAGCAGTACCGTCGCCAGAAACAGCGCCACCCGCGTGCCGGGGGCGGTGATGGGAAAGCCGAGCAGCGTGGTGAAACCGGTAAAACCGTTATTGCCGCCGAAGCCGGTCTCGTTGCGAAAGAACAGCAGCATGCCGGCATAGGTCAGCGCCTGGGTCATGATCGAGAAATACACCCCTTTAATTTTCGAGCGAAAGGCGAAGTAGCCGAACAGGAAGGCCAGCAGGCCCGGCACCAGCACGATCAGGCACAGCGCCCAGGCGAAATGCTGGGTGCCGCTCCAGAACCACGGCAGCTCATTCCAGGAGAGGAACGCCATAAACGCCGGCAGCCCGTCGCCTGCCGCCTGCCGCATCAGGTACATGCCCATGGCGTAGCCGCCGAGCGCGAAGAACAGCCCGTGGCCGAGCGACAGCAGCCCGGCATAGCCCCACACCAGATCGAGCGCCACCGCCACCACCGCGTAGCACAGGATCTTGCCCGCCAGCGTCAGGGTATAGGTGGACACCGCCAGCGGATGATCCGCCGGCAACAGCGTCAAGAACGGCATCACCAGCAGCGCCAGCAACGCCAGCGCGCCGATGCTTAACGCCAGCCGGGGCGCTTTCTGCACGCCGGTTACGGTCAATGGTTGGCTCATCAGTCAATCACCCTGCCCTTGAGGGCGAACAGCCCCTGCGGGCGCTTTTGAATAAACAGAACGATCAGCACCAGGATCAGGATCTTGCCCAATACGGCGCCGATCTGCGGCTCGAGGATCTTGTTGACGATGCCGAGGCCGAAGGCCGCCGCCACCGTCCCCGCCAGCTGGCCGACGCCGCCGAGCACCACCACCAGGAACGAATCGATGATGTAACCTTGCCCCAGCTCCGGCCCGACGTTGCCCAACTGCGACAGCGCCACCCCGCCGAGTCCGGCGATGCCGGATCCCAGCCCGAAGGCCAGCATGTCCACCCGCCCGGTGGGCACGCCGCAGCAGGCCGCCATCGCGCGGTTTTGCGTCACCGCACGCACGTTCATACCGAGCCGGGTCTTGTTCAGCAGCAGCCAGGTCATCGCCAGCACCAAGAGCACGAACGCGATCACCGCGATGCGGTTCCACGGCAGCACCAGGTTCGGCAACAGCTGCACGCCACCCGACAGCCACGCCGGGTTGGCGACCTCGACGTTCTGCGCGCCGAACAGCACCCGCACCAGTTGGATCAACACCAGGCTGATGCCCCAGGTGGCCAGCAGGGTTTCCAGCGGCCGGCCATACAGGTGGCGGATCACCGTGCGCTCAAGCAGCATGCCGATCCCGGCGGTGATGGCGAACGCTACCGGCAGCGCCGCCAGCGGATAGAGCGCCAGCCAGTGCGGCGCAAACTGCTGAAACAGCCCCTGCACCAGGTAGGCGGAATAGGCGCCGAGCATCAGCATTTCGCCGTGCGCCATATTGATGACGCCGAGCAGGCCGTAAGTGATCGCCAGCCCGAGCGCCGCCAGCAGCAGGATCGAACCGAGCGACAGGCCGCTGAACGCCTGGCCGAGCAGATCGCCGATCATCAGGCGATGCTGCACCTGCTGCAGGCTGCGTTGCGCCTCGGCGCGCACCGCGGCGTCCGGTTCATTGGCCACGTCGGTCAACGCTTGCAGCCGCGCGCGGGTGTCCGGCTCGCCCGATTCGCCCAACAGCCGCACCGCATTGAAACGCACCTGCGGATTGCCGTCGGCCAACTGCAGGTTAGCCAGCGCCAGGCTCAGCGCGTCGCGAACCTGTGGGTCTGTTTCCCGCGCCAGCTGCCGGGCCAACAGCGGCAGCTGCTCGCCGTTCGCTTCGCGCTGCAGCGCGCTCGCCGCCTGCAGCCGCACCGCCGCGTCCGCGCTGACCAGCCGCTGCGCCGACAATGCGTTGGCGATCAGAATACGTAGCCGGTTGTTCAGCCACACCTTCTTCGGTTCGCCAACCGGGGCCGCCTCGCCCTCGAGCGGCAGATAGCGATCGCCCTGGCGGATAAAGGCGCGCTTCGCCCCGTCGATCGCCACGGTTTCCTGCTGCAGCCCCTGCAGCAGCGGCAGGCGCGCGGCGTCCGGCTCGGCCGCCCAGGCCTGCAGCAGTTTGGCCTGCTGCGCACGATTGGCCGCCGCGAACTCATCGGCCGGCCCGGCCTGCGCCAGCAGGGGCCAGGCACACAGCAGCCACAGCCCGACGCGCAAAGAAGATAAAAACGGAGATTGCATCAGCTGCCTCTTCTGTTGGGCCGGCGGGCGTTGGGCCGCGCCGGCGCTGAGTGACGTTACTTGCCGCCTTTCACCGGGTAATCCGGCTTCTTGTCGTTGCCGGCGATATACGGGCTCCACGGCTGCGCGCGCACCGGCGCTTCGGTCTGCCACACCACGTTGAACTGGCCGTTGCCCTCGATCTCGCCGATCATCACCGGCTTGTGCAGGTGGTGGTTGGTCTGGTCCATGGTCAGCGTGAAGCCCGACGGCGCGGCGAAGGTTTGCCCGGCCATCGCCGCGCGCACCTTATCGACGTCGGTAGTACCGGCCTTTTCCACCGCCTGCGCCCACATGTGGAGGCCGACGTAGGTGGCCTCCATCGGATCGTTGGTGACCGCGGTGGCGTAATTCGGCAGGTTGTGCGCCTTGGCGTAGGCTTTCCACTGGCTGACAAACTGTTTGTTGGTCGGGTTATCCAGCGATTCGAAGTAGTTCCAGGCCGCCAGGTTGCCCACCAGCGGTTGGGTGTCGATGCCGCGCAGCTCTTCCTCGCCGACCGAGAAGGCGATCACCGGCACGTCGGTGGCCTTGACGCCCTGGTTGGCGAGTTCTTTGTAGAACGGCACGTTGGAGTCGCCGTTGATGGTGGAGATCACCGCGGTGTTGCCGCCGGCGGCAAACTTCTTGATGTTGGCGACGATGGTCTGGTAATCGCTGTAGCCGAACGGCGTGTAGACCTCTTCGATATCCTTGTCCTGCACGCCTTTGCTGTGCAGGAAGGCGCGCAGGATCTTGTTGGTGGTGCGCGGATAGACGTAATCGGTGCCCAGCAGGAAGAAACGTTTGGCGCCGCCGCCGTCCTCGCTCAGCAGGTATTCCACCGCCGGGATCGCCTGCTGGTTCGGCGCCGCGCCGGTATAGAACACGTTCGGCGACATCTCTTCGCCTTCGTATTGCACCGGGTAGAACAGCAGCCCATTCAGCTCCTCAAACACCGGTAACACCGACTTGCGCGACACCGAGGTCCAGCAGCCGAACACCGCCGCCACCTTGTCCTGGCTCAGCAGCTGGCGCGCCTTCTCGGCGAACAGCGGCCAGTTGGAGGCCGGATCCACCACCACCGGCTCCAGCTTTTTACCGAGCACCCCGCCTTTGGCGTTGATCTCGTCGATGGTCATCAGCGCCACATCCTTCAGCGGCGTTTCGGAAATCGCCATGGTGCCGGAGAGCGAACTCAGAATGCCGACCTTGATGGTATCGGCGGCCTGCGCGCTCCAGGCCAGGCCCAGGCCGACAGCGGCGGCGGACAGCGCAAAAGCTTTGATAAAACGACGACGTTGCATAGTTCAAACTCCTGATGTGTGTGAAATCAAAATCGTTGCGCCGAGCGCGCAGGCTGCTGGGCCCGCGCCTGGTGCAACATGTGCAGCGTTATTTTTCGTACCTCTGCCTTGCTGACGGCGATATGCTCGCCGAGCAGCGCTTGCGCCGCCCCGCTTTGCCGCTGCAGGATCGCCTGCAAAATGGCGGCGTGTTCGCGGTAGGTGGCGTCCACCCGCGCCTGCTGGGTGAAGTCCAGCCGGCGAATGATGCGGATCTTTTCGGTCAGCTCGCGGTGAATGCGCGCCATTTCGCCGTTGCCCGCCGCGGCCACCAACGCCTGATGAAACTGCTCATCGTGCTGCGACACCGCCTGGCCGTCCGCCAGGCGCGGCGCTTCGGTCCAAAAACGGTTCAGCGCCGCCAGCGCGGCCGGCGTTTCCCCGGCCGGCCATTCGCACAGCCGTTTCACCGCCTCTTGTTCCAGCACGATGCGCAGGTCGTACAGCTCTTCGAAGTAGGCGAAGTCGAACGGCCGAACCTGCCAGCCGCTGCGAAACAGCACCTCGACATAGCCTTCGCGCTCGAGCCGAAACAGCGCCTGACGCACCGGCGTGCGGCTGGCCGCCATGCGCTGCGCCACGTCGCTTTCGCTGAAGCGATCGCCCGGCAGCAGGCGAAATTCGAAGATGTCGGCCTTGAGCTGCAGATAAATGCGCTCCGCCAGTCCCTCCGGCCGCGCCTTGTGCTCCCCGTTGGTGATTTGCATCATCGCCTCTCCGTTCAGACCGCTTTTTCCAGCCACAGCAGGGCGTCGCCCGGCCCGACCGGCCGCCCCTGCCGGCAGCTGATACGTTTGACGATCCCGGCGCGCGGCGCGGTGACCGCCAATTCCATCTTCATCGCCTCGACCACGATCAGCGGCTGCCCGGCCGCCACCGCCTGCCCCGGCTCCACCAGGATCTTCCACACGCTGCCGTTCAGATCGGCGCTGACCAAATCGCCGTCGATCGCGTCTTCTTCAACCGGCGGCAACAGCTGCGCCTCGGCCTCGTCGTCATCGCTGCGCCAGCGCGCCACTTCGGCGCTGAACGCCTGCTGCTGGCGATGCTGGAAGTCGGCGATCGCCTCGGCGTTGTCGGCCAGGAAATCGGTGTAGGCAGCGAAGTCGAATTCGCTCTCTTCGATACGCACCTGCATGCGCCCTTCGCGGAACGCTTCGCGCTGCTCGTCCAGTTCTTGCTCGCTGACCGGGTAGAAGCGCACCTGATCGAAGAAGCGCAGCAGCCAGGGCTCACCGGCGGTGAACTGCGGGTTTTTGAGGAATTTGTTCCAGATCGGCAGCGTGCGCCCCACCAGCTGGTAACCGCCCGGCGAATCCATGCCGTAAATGCACATGTACATGCCGCCGATGCCGACCGTTCCTTCGGCGGTGTGGGTGCGCGCCGGGTTGTATTTGGAGCTCAGCAGGCGATGGCGCGGATCGAGCGGCACCGCGCAGGGTGCACCGAGGTAGACGTCCCCCAGCCCGAGGATCAGGTAGCTGGCGTCGAACAGAATGTCGCGCACCTGCTCGCGTTGGCTCAGACCGTTGATGCGCTGAATGAAATCGACGTTGTTCGGCAGCCAGGGCGCCGAGGCACGCACCGTCTGCTGATAGCGATCCACCGCGCCCAGCGTGGCCGAATCCTCGAACGCCATCGGCAGCCAAACGGTGCGCGTCGGCACCTTCAGGCGGCTGACGTCCCCCAGCGCCCGTTCGCGCGCCAGCAGGCGCTGCAGCAGATCGGCCTGGCTAATCTGCCGGCTGTCGTAGCGGATTTGCAGCGAACGCACGCCCGGCGCCAGCTCCGCCACGCCCGGTATCGCCTCCTGCCGCAGCGACTGCATCAGCAGATGAATGCGCAGCCGCAGCGCCAGATCGAGCACGTTTTCGCCGTACTCCATCAGGAGGTAACCGTCCCCCGCCTGGCGATACGCCACCGCCGGGCGCCCTTCCGCCGCCGGCAGCGCCGCCAGCACCGCAGCGGAAACGGTCTCCGCCGGAGCCAGATCCGGCGGCGGCAGGGTGATGGCCTTCACCGCCGCCAGCGCTTCGATGCTGCCCAACTGCGCCTGCTCCAGCGACTGCGCCTGGCGAAAGCCGATCGGATGGAACCGGATGCGGTCGCCCGGCTTCACCTGCCCCACTTTCCACAGCTCGGCCTTGGCGATGGTCACCGGGCAGACGAAGCCGCCGAGGCTGGGCCCGTCGCGGGTCAGGATCACCGGGAAGTCGCCGGTGAAATTGATCGCGCCGATGGCGTACTCGCAGTCGTGCACGTTGGAAGGATGCAAACCGGCTTCGCCGCCGTCCTCTCTCGCCCATTCGGGCTTCGGCCCCGCCAGGCGCACGCCGAGGCGGTTGGAGTTGTAATGCACCTGCCAGTCGGTAGCGAAGAAGGCCTCTATTGATTCAGCGGTGAAAAAGTCCGGCGCGCCGTGCGGACCGTACAGCACGCCGATGTGCCACTGATCGCCGTAGTGCGGGATCAGGCTGTCGTCCATCGCCTGTGGCGCGGCGATCGGCGCCGGCGTGGTGCAAGCAGCCAGCGTCGGTTGAGCGATCGCCAGCATGTCCGCCACGCGCAGGGTGCGCCCGGCGTGGCCGCCGAACTGGCCCAGCGCAAAGGTGGAGCGGCTGCCGAGATACACCGGCACATCAAAGCCGTTGCGTACCGCCAGATAGGTGCGGCAGCCGTGCGTGGCGCGCCCCAGCGTCAGCACCTGCCCGGTCCGCACCGCGATCGGCCGCCAGTAAGCGACCGCTTCGCCGTCCAGGTCGGCCGGGCAGCTGGCACCCGTCAGCGCGATGATGGCGTCGCAATGAAAGCGCAGCGTCGGCCCCTGCAGGGTAAACTCCAGCCCGGCGGCCGCCGGGTGGTTGCCGACGATGCGGTTGGCCAGCCGGAACGCGAAGTCGTCCATCGGGCCGGACGGCGGTACGCCGATGTCCCAATAGCCGAGGCGGCCGGGATAATCCTGCACGCTGCTGTAGGTGCCGGGTTGCAGCACTTCGAGGCAGTGCGGCTGGAAACGCACATCGTCCAGCAGGCGCGTCCAAACGTCGCCGCGCTGAAATTGCGGCGTGGCGATCACCTGTCGCAGATAATCGAGGTTGGTGGCGATACCGTGCAAACGGGTCGCCGCCAGCGCGACGCGCAGTTTTTCCAGCGCCTGCGCGCGGTCAGCGCCGTGCACGATCAGCTTGGCGATCATCGGATCGTAAAACGCCGAGACTTCGCTGCCGGTCGCCACCCACCCGTCGAGGCGCACGTCGGCGGGGAAATGCACTTCAGTCAGCACGCCGGGGCTGGGCTGGAAGTTTTTCAACGGATCTTCGGCGTAGAGGCGCACTTCGATCGCCGCGCCCTGCGGCGCGCGTTGCAGCGCCGCCCAATCCAGCGCGTCGCCCGCCGCCACCTGCAGCATGCCTTCGATCAGATCCAGGCCGGTGACCATCTCGGTGATCGGGTGCTCTACCTGTAAGCGGGTGTTCACTTCCAAGAAGTAAAACTCGTCGCGCGCGGCGTCGTAAATGAATTCCACGGTGCCGGCGCTGCGGTAATTCACCGATTCGCCCAGCGCCACCGCCGCCCGATGCAGCGCCTGGCGGGTTGCCGCCGGCAGGTGCGGCGCCGGGGTTTCTTCCACCACTTTTTGGTTGCGGCGCTGCAGCGAGCAATCGCGCTCGCCGAGCGCTACCACCCGCCCCTGGCCGTTACCGAAAATCTGCACCTCGACGTGGCGCGCGCGATCGACGAAGCGTTCGATAAAGGCGCCGGCGTCGCGGAAGAACTGTTCTCCCAGCCGTTTGACGCTGTCGTAGGCGTCGCGCAGCGCCGCCTCGTCGTCACAGCGCGTCAGGCCGATGCCGCCACCGCCGGCGGTGCTTTTCAGCATCACCGGGTAGCCGATGCGCGCGGCGGCGGTAACCGCCTGCTCAACGCTCTCCAGCAAGCCAGTGCCCGGCGTCATCGGCACTCCGGCCAACGCCGCCAGCTCGCGCGCTCGGTGCTTGAGGCCGAACTCGCGGATCTGCGCCGCCGTCGGGCCGATAAAGGCGATGCCCGCCGCCTCGCAGGCGTCGGCAAACTCGGCGCTCTCGGACAAAAAGCCGTAGCCGGGGTAGATCGCCTGCGCGCCGGTGGCCGCCGCCGCCGCGAGGATTTTGTCGATGCGCAGGTAGCTGTCGGCGGCCTTGTCGCCGCCGAGCGCCACTGCCCTGTCGGCCTCGGTGACGTGCGGCGCATTGCGGTCGGCGTCGGAATAGACCGCTACGCTGGTGACGCCCAGGCGTTTCAGGGTGCGAATGGCGCGGCAGGCGATCTCTCCGCGGTTAGCGATCAGTACGGTAGTAAACATGTTCATGCCCCCTTAACGCCGGCGAGATAGTCACGCCAGCCGCCAAACTCGGTAATATCCGTGGCGCCTTCCAGCGCCCAGGCTTCGCAGATAAACCCCTTCACCCGCCGGCCGTCCGCCAGCAGCAGCGTGCCGATGCCCAAGGGCGACGGGATCTCCGCCACAAACTCGCCGAAACGGGCCAGCGGGATGTCCCACAGCTCAACGCGGATCGCCGCCCCCTGCGCCACGCGCGCCAGACCCGGCTTCGGCGGCTCGGTATCGGCCAGCGCATACAGGCGATAGCAGGGGGCGGTGACGGTTTGCTCCACCCGCACCGCGTCGCGCTGCGTCAGCTGGGCGTTGAGCGGCATGCCGCTGAGGTGAGCGCCCACTACCGCCAGACGCACATGTCCCGCCGACGGCGCCGGCGCGGGCTGCGGCGGCAATGCTCGGCCGATAGCGCCGAGCGGCAAGGCGCATTGCCGTTGCCAGCGCAGGCCAAATGCCGCCAGCGCCCGGTCATGCCAGGCGGGCGCAATCAGGGTAATGCCCGCCGGCAACCCGTCTTCGCGCAGCGGTCCCGGCAGCGCCAGCGCGCTCAGATCGGCCAGGTTGGTGAAATTGGTGTAAGTGCCGAACTGCGAATTGAACAGCACCGGCTCCTGCGCCATCTCCGCCAGGGTGCGAATAGTGGGCGCGGTCGGCACCACCAGCGCGTCGAACGGCGCCAGCCGCTGGGCGATCTGCCGCGCTAATTCGGCACGCAGGTATTCCGCCTTGTAGGCGTCGCAGGCGCTGTAGCTCAGGCCGTTGCCGACGATGCCGCGCACCACCGGATCGATAGCCTGCGGGCTCGCTTCCAGCACCTGCTCAATCGCCACGGTGCGCTCCGCCACCCAGGGGCCGTAATACAGCTGCTCCGCCAGGGTGCGAAACGGCGCGAAATCGAGGGGTTCCAGCGTGGCGCCGCCCGCCTGCAGCTGCGCCAGCGCACGGTGAAACGCCCGCTCAGCCTGAGCGTCACCGAAAAACTCCAGCTGGGCGGGGATGGCGAAACGCGGCGCGGCGGGAATATCCGCCGGCGCGGTATGCGGATCGGGGCGGGAATACGGATCTGCCGCGTCAAAGCCGCTCGCCAGCTCCGCCACCTGCGCGGCATCGGCCACCGTCAGCGCGAAGACCGACACCGTATCGTTCAACCGGCAGGCCGGCACCACGCCGCGGTTGGACAGCCGCCCTTTGGTCGGCTTCAGCCCGACGATGTTGTTGAACCCAGCGGGCACGCGCCCCGAACCGGCGGTGTCGGTGCCCAGCGCGAACGGCACCAGGCCGCGCGCCACCACCGAGGCGGAGCCGGAGCTGGAACCGCCGCTGACGTAGCGGCTGTCGAAGCTGTTGACCACCGCGCCGTAAGGTGAGCGGGTGCCCACCAACCCGGTAGCGAACTGGTCGAGGTTGGTTTTACCGAGTGCGATCGCCCCGGCGGCGCGCAGATGGGCGACCACGGTGGCGTCCGCCGCGGCTTGATAGGTGAACGCCGGGCAGGCGGCGCTGGTCGGCCAGCCGCCGACGTCGATATTGTCTTTGATGGCAAAGGGCACGCCGAACAGCGGCAGGCGGCTGAGATCGCCGGCGACCGCTTCCAGCCGTTGCGCCAGCTGCCGATACTGCTGCTCGCGCTGCGCCGGCGTGGCGAGATACAGCCAGGCGTTATCGTCCGGGTTCAGCCCGGCGATCAGCGTTTCGATCGTCGCGCTGACGCAGGCGAGACGCTCGCCCGCCGGACGGGTTTGATAATGGTGCTGCCATTCACTGAGGGTAAAACCGCACGCTTCAACAGGGTCGCTCATCGGCTGAATTCCATCTGGTACACAAGATGGGATTCAACAGAGCAACCGGCGTGCCAATTTTTAATCTCATGATTTCAATAAATTATAATTAAAACTTATGACGACGAGGGTGAACGGCCTGCACCAGCGGCGCGCAGCGGGAGAACAAAAAGAGTGCAATGGCGGGATGACGAAGCGGAAAAACCGGGGCGACGACACTCGCCGCCCCGGGAGGCCGATGGAGATCAATACGCAATATGTTGCAGGCCAGGTTGCTACCAGTTTTCTAACGTGACCCTTCTCCAGGTATTGGCCGCCGTACAAACATAAAAGAATGCGGCGTCTGCCGACCATTGGCCGACTTTACCGGGGGCGGCGGCCGAAGCGGGGACGGCGACTCTGACACCTATGGGGTCTCCGTTCACGTTTGCTGAATCATAAATATTCAACACTTTTATGTGGCCAGAGGAGAATTGGTTATTCGGCCCACCAATAGGGTAAGCGCCGTTGCCGGCCGGGTAAATGCCATTATCCGCAACCGTTAACTGCTTAGTGTACAACCCGCTCCATTTGAATGAAGGTTGTCCTAAGGCGGTCGCGATATCCTTCTGCGGCGAAAAATCCGCGGGGGAGATGGATACGCCACTGCTGGTCGTATTGTTATTAGCGCCAAGCGTAAACTTAGGTGCAAAACTAATGAAAGAAGCCCCGTCCTGAGCCAGTCTTACGCCTGGTTCAAACCCCTGAAGGCTATTGCCTGGAGAAATGCCGCCAAAGTAATGGTAGTTGGTATTCCCCCCTCTGGCGGCATAGAACAGGTTATCGGATTCACCCTTGATGCCATGAAAAATGGCTGGATAAGCGCCATTGCTGGCCCTGTCCGCCAAGGACCACGGAAGCTGCCTCGGAGCCATATCGGCGATTGCCGCGTTGGCGAATCTTGCCGTATTGCTCATCATGTTATCAAACACAAATGCCGCCGCGATGCCGTTTACCGGCTCTGCCGCCACATTGTAAGTGGTATTACTCACGTTATAGAAACCGCCTCGACATTCAAAGGTGCTTCCATCACTCTGAAGAATGGTTTCACCTTCGCAAGTAAACTGCCCCAGGATGTTATTGGTGTTGGTTCGGGTGAGTTTAATCGCCGTAGCGCCGACGCCGCCGAACAGGTGGATATAACAGAAACCATTGTACCACCGCACCGTGTTGGCGTTTCCTCTCAGCTCCAGCCCCACGCCGGCATCCGTATTTGTGCCACCATCGCCCGGATTGCCGGAGACTTTGATCTGACATTGAATTTCGTGGAACCCCACGCCGTGGAAGGAGCTATCCCCGCCATTGCTCTCCATCAATATGTTGGACAGGCCGCGGTGGAACCGGCAAGAGTGAAAACTTACGAACTCGGTAAACGCACCGGCATAGCCATTCAACAGATGTAGGTTCACAAAAAATTTCATAATCAGCAGTCTTTCATGCCGCATGAAGCAGGAACCATTGATCCGATAGCCGGTGCCCGTATATAACGCACCCTTGGACGGCGTAATCGTCACGTCGCTGATATATCTGTTGGTATGGATCCCGGAACCGCCTTTCGACTCAAAACACGCATGATTATTAGACGTCGGTTTAAAGAAGAATGTCGTACTAATCCAATTTTCACCCTCTATCGCAATGCCTTTATCTCCGGTGTAGTTTTCCCCCCCTAAATTTAACGTATCCGTAATGTAATAGTTGCCAGCAGGAACATAGAGCTTCTTGTAGCCTTGATTAATCGCATAGGCGATAGCCTGTTTAAACGCCTGCGTATCATCCGTTCCAACGCCGGCTGTATCATTCCAATCGCCCTTCGCACCGAACATCTGAGGGGTAATGTGGTCCACGCCTTCATTCGGGAAGGAATATTGAATAAGTCGATTGCCCGTTACCCCAGCAATCGTAGAGAGAATCGGTTTAAAAGCGCAATCCCAGACGTTCTTGCCAATGAGGGTCGTTTCGTCAAATGCCCCGCCTAACTCCAGTGCCCGGGCAGGCGCAGCAAGCTTAATCACATTCCCTTCAATAATAGCGTTTTTCCCATTCAAAAAGCGGATATAACCAAAATCAGAGTCCGTTACCCGATTGCCGGAAAACACCGTGCGGTCGCCATAGAGCTTGATCCACACCTGGCTGCTGGTCCATCCGGAGTTGGTTATTTTGTTGCCGGTCATCACGCAGCTATTGGCGAACAGGGCGACCTTACAGTTATTGATAATATTGCCTGAAAGGGTCGCCTCCGTTGCGGCAATGCCATTGAAGGCCGACGCCGTGGAGGTACCACAGAAATTTAAAAAGTTATCTGCGATAACAGACTCCGCGACAGAAATATCGTTATTTCCGTGATAGTCGATGCCATTCTCAACGGTATCTTCAACGTGATTCCCAATAATTCGTGAATTATTCGTAGGAATTTTGGTGGGGTTATTTACTAAGGAATAGTCTATCTGAATGCCGAACCTTTCGATCGTTTTGATATAGTTATTAGAGATATTAATGTCACTGATTCCACCCAGTGCGATGCCATAGCTGGTATTAACAATATGGTTATTGGCAACGGTCAGGTTAGTGAATGAATGAGGCGTTCCGGTCACCTCGTTATTGAGCGTCACCCCGCCCCCTCTTTGCGTGTGCCCTGCCCCTGCCGGTTTCGCAGGCTTGTGCCCATCGTGAATATGATTGTTCACGATTAAGATGTCATAAGCCTCTCTGTTCACGCCCGTTTTCAGCAGGATCCCGTCGCCCTGGTGATTCGTCAGCTCGTTATTCTGGATCGTGATATGGCGGCCGCCACGAACCGCGATAGGTTCCTCTCCCAGATCTTTAAGTAAATTGTTCTCAAGAGTAACGGACGTACAGTCAGAAAGGCCTAAAGCATCAGTATGCATACTGATGACGCAATTCCTCACCGTGAAGTTTTCACAACGGGTGAAAGCCATGCCGGTACACGCGCGAGTGGCATACCACCAAATAGGATCTGCATCTTTCTGGGTCGCCTTTCTCGTGATCCTCAGATCTTCTACGATAAAATTCGACTGCTCAACGGTATTAAAAATGTTGATTTGAGGCGTATCGTCATCCAGGTGAATTTCACCACCGCCATAAACATGACAGTTGCTGGGGATCTGCAAAGGCTGCCAAGCCGTACCCAGCGTCAATCTATAAACATTCGCCATTCTGACCTGGCGTTTTTTTATCGATTTAGCGGCGTCGATAGCCACTTTAGCGAACATGGCGCTGACAGCCTCTCGATCATCGGCTAGGCCATCGCCTACGGCGCCGAACTGTTCAGGGGTATATTCAACGAATTCGCCGCCGTCATTGACCTGAGCGGCGGCTTTTCCTGCGTTGAACTGCGGATCTTCTTTTGACATTTGAGCCATTGAATTACTCCTCTGGATTTTACGTTTCAATCGACATTGAACGAACCCTGGAAAAGTAACCGGAGGGGCGGCCCGCCCACCATCGATGGCGGATGGCTGAGGGCCTGTACAACAACGGCGGGCGGGAGAGCGGCAATAAAAAAGGCGCAACCTTGCGATTGCGCCCGATGTTCGGTGAACGTTGCGTATTACTCGCCGCGAACGCGCTGCGCCAGCCCTTTGAGGAAGTAGCGCAGCATCTGATCGCCGCATGGGCGGTAGTTCTTGGTGCCTTCTTTGCGGAACAGCGCGCTCAGCTCCGGCTTGGAGATGCGGAAGTCCACCGCGGTGAAGATCTGGTGCATGTCGGTGTCTTTCAGCTCGAACGCCACGCGCAGCTTTTTCAGCACCAGGTTATTGGTGATCGGCAGTTCAACCGCCGGCGCCGGGAACTTATCGTCCTTACCGCGCTTGAAGAACACCAGGCCGTTGAGGAAGTGTGCCATCACTTCGTCCGGGCACTTCTCGTAGCCCGGCTCGCCTTCTTTGATCACGTAAGCGTCCATCGCCGACACCGCCACCTCGAAATCGTCCAGTTTGATAATCTCGACCATTTTGGCGTTGTTAATGCTCAGCATATAGCGCACGCTGCGCAGCACGTCGTTGTTCATCATGGGATTGCATTGCCTTTACTTGTCTAACGGGGACGTGCGCATTGTAAAAAAATGCCCCATACCCAAAATAATTGGAGTTGCATCGCGGCGGCAAATTTGTAAGCCCCCGGAGCATAGTTAACTATGTGACCGGAGCGCGCAAATGCAGCCAACAAAGAGGCAGCTCCAAGTATGACGGGTATGGCCGCACACCTTGAATGTGCGGCAGTATAGGGATCGGCAAGGGGTTTCTCAATCGATTTGGCTTTTTTGCTGATACAGCGGGATGTCTTCGCCGATGATGTACTTGTTGCGCAGCATCGATGAGACCTTGTCCATGATCATCACCACTACCACCAGGATCAGGGTGATGAACATCACCACGTCCCAGTTCCACAGCCGCATGTTCTCCGCGTACACCAGGCCGATGCCGCCGGCGCCGACGAAGCCCAGCACCGCCGCAGAACGGGTGTTGGATTCGATCTGGTACAGGCTGAGCGCCAGGAAGGTGGGGAACGATTGGGTGAAGATGCCGTAGCGGTGCTTCTGCAACCCGTTGGCGCCTACCGCCGTCAGGCCGCGGCTGGGGGACTTGTCCACCGCCTCGTGCCCTTCGGCGTACAGTTTGCCCAACAGACCGACGTCCTGCATCACGATAGCCAACACCCCGGCCAGCGGCCCCATGCCGACGGCGCGCACGAAGATCAGCCCCCAGATCGCCATGTCGATGCCGCGCAGCACGTCCAGCAAGCGGCGCACCAGCACGGAGATCGGCCGCAGCAACGGCGTCGACATCACGTTGCGCGCGGCGAAAAACGACAGCGGCAGCGCGATCAGCGACGCGGTGATGGTGCCGGCGAACACGATGGCGATGGTGATGCCAATCTGCTGGAAATAGTACATGAACGGCCAGTTGGCGAAGTCGTGCCAGACGAACATGCGCAGGAAATAACGCCCCAGCTGCTGGCAACCGTTGATAAACTGCGGCCAGGTAATGCCGAAGACCAGGAAGAAGAACACGTAGTACAGCACGATCGCCAGCGCGATCAGGCCGACGGTGCGCAGGTAGCGCCCCTGCTGCGCGAAGATCGCCGGATGCTGCTGTTTCAACTGGTGCAGCGTTTCCGCCGACGCCGGAGTGCCCGCTATCATTTTGTCCCCTCCACCACGCGCTTGCGCAGCTCGCCCGACACGTAGTCGAGCACGGAAACCACCACGATGATCAACAGCAGCGTCATGCTGACCTGATCGTAGCGGTCGAGTTTAATGTTGGTCATCAGCTCCTGGCCGATGCCGCCCGCCCCCACCAGCCCCAAAATGGTCGACTGACGGAAGTTGATCTCCAGCCGCATGAAGCTGTAGGAGAGAAACACCGGCTTCACCTGCGGCCACAGGCCGAAGCGCATGCGCTGCAGCGGTGTGGCACCACAGGCCGCCAGCCCGCGCACCGGTTTGTTGGAGGCGGTTTCGATCGATTCATAGAACAGCTTGGTCAGGCTGCCGATGGTGTGCAGCGCCAGCGCCAGGAAGCCGGGAATGGCGCCGATGCCGAACGCCATCACGAACATCACCGCCCACGCCAGCTCCGGCATGGTGCGCAAAAACGCCACCAGCGTGCGGATCGCCAGCCGCACCGAGGCCGGGGTATAGGTGTTGCCGGCCGCCAGAAACGCCAGCACGGTCGCCACCAATACCGAGAAAATGGTCGCCGCCAGCGCCAGCTGCAGGGTCTCCCAGATCAGCGGCAGCTGGATGTTCAGGCGGTAACCCCAGTAGGCCAGCGAGCCTTCGGTGCGCCCGTCGGCGAACAGCAGAGGCCAATGCAGCGTCGGAACGGTTTCGGCCAGGTAGTCGAAGAAGTGCGGAATAGACACCCAGACGGTGTGCAGGTTGAACTCGGCGAGGTTGCCGGCGCCCAGGTACAGCACCACCAACCCGAGCGACCACAGCAGCGCTTCGCGCTTTTGCTTGCTGCGGATCCGTTGGTAATAGTGTGCGAAATCGGTATTCAAAAGAGGTCTTCCATCTTTATGGAACAAGGGGTTCAGCATGCTGAACCCCTTCATTCGGACGGCCGAGGCAGCCGGGAATTAACGGTCGCCTTTGGTCAGCTCGCGCTTCATATCGATGATGGTCTGGTATTCCGCCAGGGTGGTGTCGCCGATGTGTTGTTTGCCGCCCATCGCTTTGATAAAGCACTGGTGATCGTCTTTATCCAGCTTCTTGATGGCGGTGACCACTTTGGCCTTGAAGTCGGCCGGCAGCGAGTTGCTCACCAGGATCGGACCGTTCGGGATCAGCGGCGACTGCCAGATGATACGGATCTGCTTCATCAGGTCCGGGTGATCCATGCGGATCATGCGAGTGAACGCGCCGCTGGTGTAGCCGGTGTTGTAGTCGCCGATCATCGACGCCCAGGTCACCGCGCCTTCGAACTGGCCGTTCAGCACGCCGAGGATGTCCTGCTCGTGGCCGCCGGAGAAGGTGACGCTGGAGAAGGTGTTGTTGTATTTGTTGTCGACCGTGCCGCCGAACAGCTTTTTAAACGCCTGGTTCGGGATCAGGAAGCCCGAGGTGGAGTCCGGATCGGCGAAGCCGATGGCCTTGCCCTTCAGGTCTTCCAGTTTCTGGTACGGGCTGCCGGCCTTCACCACCACCACCGAGTGGTAGCCGCGCGACTGGTCGACGTCATCGACCGCGATGCCGACGATGTCCACCGCTTTCGGATCCTTGATGTAGACCGAGGCGAACGACGACGGCGACATGCTCAGCACCAGGTCAATCTTGCCGCCCAGCAGGCCCTGGATCACGCCGGAATAGTCGGACGAGTTGCGCAGCTTGGTATCGACGTTCAGCTCCTTGTCCAGGAACTGCTTCACGCACTGGTTATCGCCGATCTGCTGGGTGGCGTTCTGGCCGCCGAGAATGCCCAGGTTCAGCTCTTTCGGCGCATCCGCTGCGGCAGCATTAAATACCATCATCGCGCCGGCCATCAGGGTGGTCAGACTCAATACTTTTTTCATCAGGTGTGCCTTGTGTGTAAAGGGTAAAGGTCAAAAGTGCTTCAATGGATCTGATTGGCTTCTTCGCCATACAGCTGGTGCAGGATCCGTTCGTTCAGTTGCGAAGGATGCCCGTCAAACACGATCTTCCCGTGGGCGATGCCGATCACCCGCGAGCAATACTCTTTCACCAGTTCGACCGAGTGCAGATTCACCATCACCGCGATGCCGTCTTCGCTGATTTTCTGCAGCGCGTCCATGATGCGGCGGGTGTTTTTCGGATCGAGCGACGCGACCGGCTCATCGGCCAGCAGGATTTGCGGGTTTTGCATCAGCGCGCGGCAGATGGCGACGCGCTGCATCTGGCCGCCGGAGAGGTTCTCGGCGCGCTGCAGCGCATGCGGCAGCATGTTGAGCCACTGCAACAGCTCGATGGCGCGAGCGCGGTCGGCGTCATCGAACAGTTTGAAGAAGGATTTCAGGGTTGAAGTGTGGCTCAGACGGCCCAGCAGCACGTTGGTCATCACGTCCAGCCGCGGCACCAGGCAAAAGTCCTGGAAGATCATGCCGCAGCGCGCGCGCCACTGGCGCATCTGGCGGCCGGCCAGTTGCGCGATATCCTGCGCGATGCCGTCGTCTTCGAAGTGCAGCATCTCGCCGCAGCTGGAAGGAATGGTGCCGTTCAGAGTGTGCAGCAGCGTGGACTTGCCGGCGCCGGAACGGCCGATCACCGCCACGAATTCGCCGGCGTGCAGATCGAAATTGATGTCATCCAGCACGCGCTGCTGCGCTTTGTAGGCCTTGCCGAGTCCCTTTACCGATAATACTTTGCGGGATGCGGCGGCGTGCTGCCCTGGAAAGTCGTGCTGTGCCAATTTTAACAGTGCCTGAGCCATATGATTTCTCTGGTTTCAGTGGCTAATCATTATGGGCACCTATTAACGGATAAGTTTATGACAGTGGGATGATCGTTTTATGGCCGGGGCGTGACGCGTGCCGCCCCGGCGTTCGCCTCACGCCAGGGTGAAGAAGTCCAGCCCCAGCACCGTCTTGACCTGCTGCAGCGTCTGCTGGCTGACCTGATGCGCGCGGCGGGTGCCGTGCTGCAGGATGCGCGTCAGCTCGCCTTTATCGGCGATGAATTCGGTGCGGCGGGTGCGGATCGGCTCAAGCAGGCTCTGCAGGCAATCCTCCAGCAGCCGTTTGATTTTCACGTCCCCCAACCCGCCGCGACGGTAATGCGCCTTCAGCTCCGCTACCAGCGCGGCGTCTTCGCAGAAGGCGTCCAGGTAGGTGAACACCATGTTGCCCTCCACCCGGCCGGGATCGCTGACGTTGAGATGCCCGGGATCGGTGAACATGCTCATCACCGCCTTGTGCACCTCGTCGGCGCCGGCGCCAAGCTGGATGGCGTTGCCGCGCGATTTCGACATCTTGCCCTGCCCGTCCAGCCCCGGCAGACGCCCGACGTTGCTCAACAACGGCTGGCACTCCGTTAATATCGGTTGGCCGACGATGTGGTTGAAACGCCGCACGATCTCATTGGTTTGCTCCAGCATCGGCAGCTGATCCTCGCCGACCGGCACGTGGGTGGCGCCAAAGGCGGTGATGTCCGCCGCCTGGCTGACCGGATAAATCAAAAAACCGGCCGGCAGGCTGCGAGCGAAATCCTTCTCGGCGATTTCGTTTTTCACCGTCGGGTTGCGTTCCAGCCGCGCCACGCTGACCAAGTTGAGGTAGTACATCGTCAGCTCGGCCAACGCCGGCAGCGCCGACTGCAGGCAGATCGTGGTCTTGTGCGGATCGATGCCCACCGCCAGATAATCGGCCACGACGTTAAGCACGTTGGCGCTGATTTTTTGCGGGTTGTTGCCGTTGTCGGTCAGGCCCTGCAGATCCGCCACCATCACCGTTTGGTTATGCTGGTGCTGCAGTTCGACGCGCTGGCGCAGCGAGCCGACGAAGTGGCCTAAATGCAGTGGGCCGGTGGCGCGATCGCCGGTAAGAATGGTGTAACTCATGACAGTGCTCCTGAAGGTCTGTAGACCGCCGGATCAACGCCACAAAAAATAATGCCGCCAAACCGGCGGCATTAAAAAGAGATGTGAATACTCGTGCCGCCTCAGAAGAGGCGCCACCATGACTGATTGTGGGTGGAGTGCATCGATATATTCATGCCATCAAGGTATACCCGCAGCGGCAGCGCGTCAATAGCCCGCCGCCGGCGCGTAAGACGGCGTTACACTCCGACATTTGCGTTCCTGGCCTGGCGCGCTAGGGTAAAACCTTCAACCTGAAAAAGGAGCGCATGATGAAGATCGGATTTGCCGGACTGGGTGGGATGGGCAGCGCCATGGCGGCCAACCTGTTGCAGGCGGGCTTCGCCTTAACGGTATGGAACCGTTCGCCGCAGGCGGCGCAGCCGCTGGTGAGCGCCGGCGCGCGGCAGGCCGAACGGCCGGAACAGCTGGCCGATGCCGACGTGCTGATCACCATGCTGGCCGACGATGCCGCCACGCAACAGGTGGTGGTGGGCAGCGGGTTGCTGCAGCGGATGAAACCGGGCGCGCTGCATATCAATATGGCGACCATCTCGGTCGAACTCGCCAGGCGTTTGACGGCGCTGCATGAGGAACACGGCATCGGCTATCTCGCCGCGCCGGTGCTGGGGCGGGTCGACGTGGCGGCCGCCGGCAAGCTGAATATTCTGGCGGCCGGCGATAGCGGGCTCCTGAAGAAAGCGCAGCCGCTGTTCGATGCCCTCGGCCAGAAAACCTGGCACTTCGGTGCCGATCCGGCGCAGGCCAACGTCGTCAAGATCGCCACCAACTTTACGCTGGCCAGCGCCATTGAAGCGATGGCGGAAGGCAGCGCGCTGGTGCGCAACTACGGCGTGTCCGGCGCCGACTACCTGCAGATGCTGAGCGGCACTGTCTTCGCCGCCCCGGCCTATCAAGGCTATGGCGCGCTGATCGCCGCCGAGAAGTATTCCCCCGCCGGATTCCGGCTGGCGCTGGGGCTGAAGGACGTCGGGCTGGCGCTGGCTGCCGGGGCCGACAGCCATACGCCGATGCCGTTCGCCGGGGTGCTGAAAGACAATTTCCTCGACGCGATGGCGCAAGGGGATGCGGATCTGGACTGGGCCGCGCTGGCCAAAGTGGCGGCGCGGCGGGCGGGCCTGAAATAACGAACGGGGGCGTTAGCCCCCGTTTTTCCGTTCTCAGAACACGATGTCCGCCGCGGGCACGGCGCGGATCGGCACGCCGAAGCTTTCGATATTCGACAACGTCTCGTTATGGTGGGTGCGGATCAGCAGACCGTCGGCATAGGGTTTGTCGTGGCAGGTGTGGGCATCCGCCGCCAGCGTCACCGGATAACCGTGCGCCGCCGCGCTGCGCACCGTGGTGTCGATGCAAAACGGCGTGGAGTAGCCGCAAACCACCAGCTGCGATACGCCGTGGGCGATCAGTAACGCGCCCAGCGAGGTGCGCAGGAACGAGTCCGGCGTGGTTTTATCCACCCGGTGATCGCCGGGCGCCACCTTTAGCGCCGCGAGCACTTGCCAGGCGGCGCTGCCGTGCCGCAGCTCATCGTCCGGCGTGTGGTGCTGAATCACGACAACCGGCACGCCCGCCAAGCGGGCGCGCTCGCTCAGCTGATTGATGCGCGCAACGGTGCCCGCGGCATCCGCCGGCGGCGGCGTAAACAATCCTTCCTGCACATCGATAATCAACAGCGCGGTGGTCATGGCGGCTCCCGAAGAGAAGATAAATAGCGTCAGCACACCGGCTGGCGCGGGCGGAAAATATGGTCGACGCCCTGCTCACGTAGCCGGTTCACCAGATCGTGCCCGCCGTTCGGCGTGGCGTGCGCCAGCTGCCGCTCGGCGGTAAACACCGGGCTGGCCCAGAACAGGTTCACCGGATCGCCGTACTGCTGCGGCAGAGCCAGGTGCGCGCTGTGCGGGTAGAAGGACGACGATAAAATATAACCCTCGTAGCCCAGCGGCGCCACGTCCGACTCCAGCGTATGCCCTTCGCCGATCCAGGTCAGCCGCGCCCACGGCGCGTGCGCGAAACCGGCCAGTGCGCTGGCCATCTGCACCGCGTTGTCTTCGGTCATGTATTGGCTGTCGATGGCGATCGCCATCTCCATGCGGCGATAGCGCGAAGCCTCGTCGTTGAACAGGATCTCCACCCACGGCATCGGCCGGATGCTGACCCCCATGGTGAGGAAGTAATAGATGCCGTCGCGCTCGTGCTGGGTGATGGCCATCGGCGGCCACTTGCCCTGATCGATGGCGTAGTACTTCACCGAAGGGCCAAAATGCGGCTCATAGCGCGCCTGAAAATCGCGCTGCATCTTCGGCCACGGGTTGCCCTCTTCACGCTGCCAGCTGCGCCAGAACTGGCGGGTGCTCTCCGCCTGCGCATACTGGGTGTTGGTCGAGGCCGAGCCGAGCGGATAAGCCAGTGGGCTCTCCTTGATGCAGCTGGCGGAATAGCACACCGAATGGTCGATATACAGACTCCAGCCGGGGATCACCGCCAGCAGTTGGCCGTAATACCACAGGGCCGCGCCGTCGTCGCTTTCGCTCCACACCACCATCAGCCCTTCCGGGTTCAGCGGCGCTTCGCCTTCCAGGTTGCGGCAATACTCCGCCGCCAGCATCGGCGGCTGCCCTTGTTCCAGCGCGGCGCGATCTTCCTGCAGCGGCGCGGCGGCCAGGTTGCGCAGCCAGCAGGCGCGCACCTGATAGCGATCGCTGTAGGCTTCGGCGGGATAGATATAAAAATAGGCTGCCCGGTGATCTTGCTGAACCACCGCAACCAGCGTCTGGTTCTCATTGCTGACTTCAGCAAGTACGTATGACTCGTTCATATCACCTCAATAGGGTCAGGGCGCGGCAGAATCGGCTGCGCGCCAAAAATGGAATGTGGCTTTGCCCCCAAGTGTAAAACGCATTACTGGCCGGATCACCCGTAAAAGTCTCAAAAGCGTCCGTAAACGAAGATAAACAAAGGTTAATTATAGCGGCTGTGACTCATGACGGCTGAGTGATGCGCCGCACCGCGCGCTGATAGGAGCCGTTGCGCATCGACGCGCCCAGCACCTTGCCAAGGCCTGCGGCGCCCATCCGCACCAGCCGCCGCCGCAGCGCACCCGGATGAAAACCGAACTGCCGCTGCGCCCAATCGGGTAACAGATCGATGCCCGCCTGCATCACCACCCCACCGAGCGGGCGCGCCAATACGCTCGGCGCCGGCGCTTTCAGCAGAATGCGCGCCACCTCTTGCGTGCGTTCATCGCAAACCAGCTGGGGCCGCATTGCCTGCAGGTATTCTTCTATCTCCGCGCAGGACTGAGGAATTGCGGTCGCCCCCAGCGCGGCGGCCACGCGCGCCGCTTCGCGGTAGTATTGATCCTGCAAATCGCGGGAAAGATGGGGGTTGCGGTAGCGCAGGTGACTGGCCAGAAAACGGCTGCTCTCCGCGACGTGCACCCAGGTGAGCAGCGCCGGATCGCTGGCGGCATAAGGCGTGCCGTCGCTGCCGACGCCGGTCACCCGCAGATGGATAGCTTTGACTTTGGCGATCAGCCGCTCCGCCTCGGCGGTCGGGCCGAAGGTGGTGACCGACACGAACTGGCTGGTGCGGCGCAGGCGGCCAATCATATCGTCGCGGAAGTTGGAGTGATCCCACACCCCGGCCAGCGCCAGCGGGTGCAGCATCTGCAGCAGCAAGGCACTGACGCCGCCGCACAGCATCGGGGTGAAATCGCGGTGTACCTGCCAGATGACCGACTGCGGGCCAAACAAGCCCGGATCGCCCGGCGGGTTCTCAAAATCGACGCCGCCGAGCGCCAGCCCGGTCAGGCTGAGCACCTGTTTTTCTATCGCTGCGCGTACCGCTTCCATCCTGCTGCCCTCTCGCTCATTCAGCGGCCAGTGTATCACGCGGCGGGCGCCCCATTACGCCCTGCGGCGGTTGAAAGCATTAACTTACTGAATTACAGTTGTTATACCGCTGGCAGAAAGGCGGGCCTATTCGATCCACTGCAGAGGCGCTTTGCAGGGCGTTAACCCACGTTAATTCGGCACTAACCCCACAAAACCTCTATCTAGTTTTTTTCCTCCAACTTAGATAGCAGAGAGTTCGATGATTACCATCAGAGCACGCGCGGCGGAAGACAACGCGCAATTGGCAGATATCTGGCTGCGTTCGGTGCGCGCCACTCACCATTTTTTAACCGAAGACAACATCGCGCAGCTGTTCCCGCTGGTGCTGAACGACTACCTGCCGGCGGTTAACGTCTGGGTGGCCGAAGAGCGGCCGGGGCACCCCTGCGGCTTTATCGGCCTGAACGGCAACAAGGTGGAGATGCTGTTTATCGACGCCGATCAGCGCGGCAAAGGGGTGGGCAAAGCGCTGCTGACCCACGCGGAAACGCTGCACGATGAACTGCAGCTGGACGTGAACGAGCAAAACCCGCAGGCCAGCGGTTTCTATCGCCACTACGGGTTTGTCATCACCGGCCGCTCGCCGCTCGACGGCCAGGGCAACCCGTTCCCGCTGCTGCACATGAAGCTGGATAAACGCTAGCCCTCCCGCCGGCCGCCCTGCGGCCGGTTTTCTCCCCCCTGTTTCACCCGCCGTTTTATATATCAAATCAGAATAAGTAATAGAATTTACATTCTTCCTGTCACTATAAACCCTCGGTAGGATTGCCCGGTATTCACCCGCAACAGAGGTTCCGTCCGCCACTCCCCGCCGGGTTGTGCCCGCCGAAAAGCCGAACGATCCCTGTCCGGCGCACCGAGCTCTGGACGGAATGCTGTGAAGTATCGATAAGGATCCGCTTCGCTATGATCGTTCTTTCGAACGTTTGCAAAACTTTTGACAGCACACAGGGCCGCGTCGTGGCGGTAGACAACGTCAGTCTGGCGGTAGAGGCCGGGCAAATTTACGGCATCATCGGCTACAGCGGCGCCGGCAAAAGCACGCTCATCCGCCTGCTTAACGGCCTGGAAACGCCCACCAGCGGCCGCATTGACGTAGGCGGCTTCGATATCGCCCGCGCCAAAGGCAGCCACCTGCGCCAGGCGCGCCTGAAAATCAGCATGGTATTTCAGCACTTCAACCTGCTGTGGTCGCGCACCGTCAGCCAAAACATCGCTTTTTCCATGCAGATCGCCGGCGTGCCCAAGGCGCAGATTGCGCCGCGCGTGGCGGAACTGATCGCGCTGGTCGGCCTGCAGGGGCGCGAAGACGCCTATCCGTCTCAGCTCAGCGGCGGCCAGAAACAGCGCGTCGGCATCGCCCGCGCGCTGGCCAATAACCCGAGCGTGCTGCTGTGCGACGAGGCCACCTCGGCGCTCGATCCGCAGACCACCGACGCCATTCTCGACCTGCTGCTGGACATCAACCGCCAGCTGAAATTGACCATCGTGCTGATCACCCACGAGATGCACGTGGTGCGCAAAATCTGCCACCGCGTGGCGGTGATGGAAAACGGCCGCATCGTCGAAGAAGGCCCGGTGCTCGACGTGTTCACCCGGCCGCAGCAGCCGATCACCCGGCAGTTCGTCAAACAGGTGTCACAGTATGCGGACACCGAAGAGAGCTTCAACCCGCTGCTCACCGCCCACCTGCCGGGGGCGATTTTCAAGCTGACCTTCGTCGGCGTGCAAACCCATCAGGCGGTGATCTCTGAAGTGATCCGGCGCTATGCCCTGACCGTCAACATTCTGCACGGCAAGATCAGCCACACCCTCAACGGTTCGTTCGGCGAACTGTATATCCACGCCGAAGGCAACGAACAACAAGTCGCCGACATGCTCAACCTGCTGCACGAAAGAGACATCGCCGTCGAGGTTATCCAACATGATTGAATCCCTGTTCCCCCACCTGCGTCTGGATCAACTGTGGGACGCCACCTGGGAAACGCTTTACATGACCGGCATCGCCGGTTTGGCCACGCTGGTGCTGGGCATCGTGCTCGGCGTGCTGCTGTTTTTAACCTCGAAGGGCCAGCTGTGGCAGAACCGGGCGGTCTACTCGCTGATCTCCGTGTTGGTCAACGTCTTCCGCTCCATTCCGTTCATCATTCTTATCGTGCTGCTGATTCCGTTCACCAAGTCGCTGATCGGCACCATTCTCGGCGCGGACGCGGCCCTGCCGGCGCTGATCGTCGGCGCGGCGCCGTTCTACGCCCGGCTGGTGGAGATCGCGTTGCGCGAGGTCGACAAAGGGGTGATCGAAGCGGCGCGCTCGATGGGCGCCAAAAACCGCACCCTGATTTTCCGCGTATTGCTGCCGGAGAGCTCGCCGGCGCTGGTTTCCGGCATCACCGTCACCCTGATCGCGCTGGTGAGCTACACCGCGATGGCCGGGGTGATCGGCGCCGGTGGCCTGGGCAACCTGGCCTATCTGGAGGGGTTCCAACGCAACCACAGTGACGTGACGCTGGTGGCGACGCTGACGATTCTGCTGATCGTTTTCGTCATTCAGTTCATTGGCGACACCCTGACAAGAACGCTCGATAAACGTTAATTAACCAAGGAAAACGATGATGAAAAAGCACCTACTGATGTTGGCTTTCGCCTCTGTCGCCACCCTCGCCTCTTACGGCGCCGCCGCCGCGACCAAGCTGGTGGTCGGCGCCTCCAACGTGCCGCACGCCGAGATCCTCGAACAGGCCAAACCGATACTGGCGAAGGAAGGCATCGATCTGCAGATCAAGCGCTTTCAGGACTACATCCTGCCGAACACCGCGCTGGCCAGCCACGACATCGACGCCAACTACTTCCAGCACGTGCCTTACCTGAACTCGGTGCTGAAAGACCACGCCGACGACAAGAGCTACGACTTCGTCAGCGCCGGCGCGATCCATATTGAGCCCATCGGCATCTACTCGAAGAAGTACAAGAGCCTGAAAGATCTGCCGGAAAACGGCAAAATCATCATGCGCGACGCGGTGGCGGAAGAAGGCCGCATCCTGTCTATTTTTGAACGGGAAGGGGTGATCAAGCTGAAACCGGGGGTGAGCAAGGTGGACGCGCGCATCACCGACGTGGTGGAAAACCCGAAACACCTGAAGTTCCAGGCCAACGTTGAGGGCGCGCTGCTGCCGCAAATGTACAACAACGACGAAGGCGACGCGGTAGTGATCAACGCCAACTACGCCATCGACGCCGGGCTGAATCCGACCAAAGATCCGATCGCGGTCGAAAGCGGCGAAAACAACCCATACGCCAACATCATCACCGTGCACAAGGCCGACGTGAACAAGCCGGAGATTGTGGCGCTGGTGAAGGTGCTGCACTCCAAGCCGATTCAGGACTTTATCCGCGAGAAATACCAGGGCGCGGTGATCCCGGTCAATCAGTAATCGGTTACACGGCCCGGTAAAAGCCGCAATGCCGCTCACTTAAGCCTGAGTGGCATTTTTTTATCCAGCCTCTGGGCGTTCTGTGCAGGGGAATTGCCGTAAATGTCCGCATTTCTCTGTGGCCAATATGAACGGCAATTGGAGGGGCCGCGCCTTCGGCCCCTGGCTCGGTCGAGGAGCGTGAGCCACATGGGGCATCTCACTTTTATCGACCGAAAATGTCACGAACGCCTGCAGAAAAACGCTAACTGATCAGCATTGCGGTAAAAGCCGGGCCGGTTGTTACACCTTATTGCCAATCTGGCTGAGCCGCGGCCACACCAGCATCAACGCCTCCAGCAACCGCAGCAGATCGCTCCGGCTTGCCCCTTCGCGCGCCTGCACCGACATGCCTTCAATGGTGCAAATCACGTATTTCGCCAGCAGTACGGTGTCGGTTTTCGCCAGCAGTTCGCCCTGCTGCACCTTGCGATCGAAGCAGGCTTTCAGCGCCGCTTCCTGCGCATGATGCTTCCTGCGCAGCATCTGGGCGACGTCATCGGACGCCGACGACAGCGCGGCCGAGGCGCACACCATGAAACAGCCTGACGGCGTATCGGGATCGGTAAACACTTCGACGGAAGAGCGCACGTAGGCTTCGACGATCTCGGCCACCGGCAGATCCTGCTCCAACAGTTGGTTGGTGCAGGTGGTGTATTTTTGCAGATAGCGTTCCACCGCCGCGCGGAACATCCCTTCCTTGTTGCCGAACTCCGCATACAGCGTCGGCGCCTTGGCGCCGGTCACTTCCACCAGATCGGCCAGCGAGGTGGCTTCATAGCCGTGCCGCCAGAACAGATCGAGCGCGCTTTCCAACGCCCGATCGCGATCAAATTGTTTCGGTCTGCCGCGGCTTTTTTTGCCGCAGACCGCTTCATTGATGCCCATCGTTCCTCTCCTATCCCGCTCCACGGCAGGGTTAGCACAAATAACTTAACGATCATTATAAAAAAATATTGCGCCCTCGTCGAGAACCGATTAGCATTTAGTTATCGATCGTTAAGATAATTTAGCGAAGCAGATTAACCCCCTCTATTTACCGTTATCGGAAAGGAAATAACATCATGAAAAACTTAAAATTAACCTTAGCAGCTCTCACTCTGGCCAGCGTTTCCTTCGGCAGCTTCGCCGCTGATTTGGTCCAGAACCAACCGGCAGACCAGCAGAAAGTGGGCGTCATCACCGTCAGCGGCGCATCCGATCTGACCTCGCTGGAAAGCAGCCTGGCCGCCAAAGCCGATCAGGCCGGTGCCAAATCCTTCCGCATCATCGGCGCCGGCGGTAACAACCAACTGCATGGCACCGCAGAAATCTATCAATAACAAGGTATTAAACCAGCGGATCGCGAGAAATTCTGCTCCCGACGCCAGGGCGTTAAAAAAAATTAATTAACGAGCATTAAAAAAATACTTGCAATCCGTCAAACCGGCATCTAACATTAAATTATCGATCGTTAATTAATTTAACGACCTTACAAAACTAACATCGTAAAGAACAAAGATAGGAAATAAGACCATGAAAAACCTGAAAATGACCATCGCCGCCATCGCACTGGCTTCCGTCTCCTTCGGCAGCTTCGCCGCCGAACTGGTCAACGCTCAACCGGCCGATCTGCAAAAAGCCGGCGTCGTCACCGTCAGCGGTGCTTCCGACCTGAGCAGCCTGGAAAACAAACTGGCGGCCAAAGCCGACGCAGCCGGCGCCAAATCCTTCCAGATCATCGCAACCACCGGCGACAACAAATTGCACGGTACCGCGATCATCTACAATTAATTGCCACACCGGCAATCGCGCAAAAGGGCGGCTCAGGCCGCCTTTTGTTTGTTTTGATGCCAACGTTCTGTTGTAAGCTGTAGCAACCTTTTCTTGCTGAGCCGAGCAACGCCATGACTCCCCTGCTGTTTCACAAATATCACGGCCTGGGTAACGACTACCTGGTTTGCCACCGTTCGGTCGCCGATCGTCTGAGCCAGGAACAGATCCGCCTGCTGTGCCACCCGCATTACGGCATCGGTTCCGACGGCCTGCTGATCGACAGCGGCGACGCCGTCAATCCCACCCTGCGCATCATCAACCCGGACGGCTCCGAAGCGGAGAAAAGCGGCAACGGCCTGCGTATCTACGCGCGGTATCTGTTCGACAGCGAGCGCGTGGGGCATCAGCCGTTTCTGGTGCATACCGCCGGCGGCGACGTGCGTTGCCAGGTGGCGGAAGACGCGCATCAGATAACCGTGGAGATGGGGCGCGCCAATTTCAGCCCGGCGGCGCTGCCGGCCTTGATCGATCTGCCGGAGGCACTGAACTATCCGCTGCCCCTGATGGAGGAGACGTTAAGCGTTTCGCTGGTGTCGATGGGCAACCCGCACTGCGTGGTGCCGGTGGAAAAACTGGATCTGGCGCAGGTGCATCGGCTCGGACCGCAGATTGAACGCCATCCGCTGTTCCCGAAACGCACCAATGTACAACTGGTGGAAGTGGTCGATCGCCAGACGCTGCGCATCGGCATCTGGGAGCGCGGCGCCGGTTTTACCCTCGCCTCCGGCAGCAGCAGCTGCGCCGCCGCCAGCGTGATGCGCAAGTTGGGACAAGTCGACGATCGGGTTAGCGTGCGGATGCCGGGCGGCGAACTGCAAATCGCCTTCAGCGGCGATTTTCAGGTCAGCATGCGCGGACCGGTGCATAAAATCGCCACCCTGACGCTGGACGAAGATTGTTTTGCCGGCGGCGCGGGGCTGTTTACGGGATCCACCCCAGCAGCCTGAACCACAGATAATCCAACGGCACCAGCAGCGCAAAACTGAGCGCGGCCAACAGCAGGCACAGCTTTAGCCCTTCGCGCGCCGGCACTTTGCCCATCCCCATCGCCACCACGATCGGCGAGGCCTGATACGGCAGCAGCGGCGTGGCGTAACCGATCACCTGGGTCATCAACACCGTCAGCAGCGGCAGACCGCTGCCCGCGGACAGCGCCTGCGCCAGCGGGGTAAACAGCGCCGGCACGCCGTTGGCGGTCACCACGAAATTCAGCAACGCGGTGATCCCCACCAGCGAACCGAATGCGGTGAACGGTTTGCCGTGCAGATCCGGCATCATCGCCAGCAGCGCACCGCCCAGCCGATCGCCAAGCCCCGAGTGGCTGACCAGCGCGGTCAGCCCCAGGATCCCCGCCACGTAGATGCAGGTGCGCACGTTAACCCCGGCGGCGAACTGCTCGCCGTTGAGAAACCCGATACGTGGCAACAGGCAGAAGCAGGCCGCCGCCAACCCGATCCAGGCGGGGGCGATGCCGTGCCAGCTGTCGGTCATCCACAGCAACACCGTGGCACCCAACAGTGCGATCAGCCGCCATTCGGCGGCGCTGAGCGGGGTTTGCGCCGCCTCGGCCGCCACCGGCTGCGGCCGCGCACGGAACAGGCCGCAGATGCACAGCGTCAGCAGCGCGCCTTTGGCGATCCCGAGCACCGGGGCGTGCAACAGCAGGTAGGAAAGATAAGCGAAGTGGCTGCCGTAGGCGCTTTCCGCCGCGCCGCTCATCACCAGATTGGGCACGTTGGCCGGCAGGATGCTGGCGGAGAGCTGGAAGGTGCCGAACCCCACCGCCAGCGCCAAACCGATGCGGCCGCGCGAGCCCTCCACCAAACCGGCGCGATCGGCCAACGCCATGACGATCGGCATCAGCAGCGTAATGCGCCCCATGTTGGAAGGCATGACAAACGCCAGCGCGTAGCTTATCGCCACCACCCCGCCCACCAGGCGGAGCCAGGAGCCGGCCAGGTGCGGCAAGAGCCGGTTGGCCAGGCGATCCGCCAAACCGGTGCTGCGGATGGCGGTGCCCAGCACAAAACCGCTGAGCACCAGCCAGAATGCGGAAGACGCGAAACCGGAAAAGGTCACCGCGGCAGGCGCCAGCTGCAACACCATCACCGCCGCGAAGAACAGCAGCGCGACCAAATACTCCGGCAAGCGGGCGCTGGCCCATAGCGCGATGACCACCAGCGTGACCAGCGCGGACAGCGCCATCGGATCCCCTAGCATAGTTTCCTCCCTGATAAAACGTTGTGATTGTTATCAAACGGTTAACAGGGTGGCACAAGGCGCGGGCGCTAACCTTGAAACCGCTCACATATCGCCGTTCTTCAGATTTTTCAGCATGCACACGTTGCAACCGTGATGGCCGGTGTTGCCGCGCCGTTCCGTCAGCAGCGTGAATCCCAGCGCGTAGTACAACCCGATCGCCTCTTTCAACTGTTCGGTGGTTTCCAGGTAGCAGTAGCGATACCCCGCCGCCCGCGCCGCCTTCAGCGCCTGCACCACCATATAGCGCGCCATACCCAGCCCACGCGCGCCGGGTTTGAAGAACAGCTTCTGCAGCTCGCAATAGCCGGGCTCTTCGCCCGCCAACGGCGCCATGCCGACGCCCCCCACCACCTGCCCGTCCCGCTCCAGCACCCAGTAGTGGCCGCCGTTGTCGCGATACAGGCCGGTCAGCCGATCGAGATCCGGATCGTGCAGGCTGACGCCTTCCATCTTGTCCATGCCGTACTCACGAAACACGTCGCGAATGATCGCCGCCATCGCCGCATCGTCGCGCGCGGCGATCGGCCGCACCCGCAGGTTGGCGTCGCGCTGTTTGCGTGCGCTGCGCAGCGCCGCGGTCATCTTTTTCATCGCCGCGGTGGTGCTCGCCAGCTCATCGTCGTCCAACTGCGCCAGCGCCGCCTGCATAAAACCGTCGGCGTCGCTCTCGATGCCGGCCAGCGCCTTGCCGCCGTTTTTACTCAGCCGATGCAGGTTGTGCCGCTTGTCATCCGGATGATCCACCGTTTCTATCACGCCGGCGGCGACCAGGCTGCGCAGCGCCCGGCTGGCGCTGGCCTTGTCGATGCAAAGCCGGGCCGCCAGCTCGGTGACGCCCAGCGGCTGCTCGCTGACTTCGATCATCAGATGGATCTGCAGCGGCGAAAAGCGCGAGCCGTTGCTCTGCTTGTTCAACATGCCGAATTCTCTGACCAAACTGCGCGCCAATGCTCTGAAATCCCTGATGTTCACGACGTTATGCTCCCCTGTTCTTCCACCTTCACGCTAGGTTGGATGGATTATTGGTTGATAGTGTTACCTAATTTCGAACATAACGATAACGCATAAACAATTGCGAATGAATAACCAACGGGGCACCTGAATATGTCAAAATATTTCACACACAAGAACTTAAAACCAAAAAAACAATCATTTTAAAAATTAAAACCCAAATTAAAATTTAAAATTAAAATAAAAAACCAATTAAAATGAGCGCAAAAACAGCAAACCTTGAAATAGCAAAAAATAAAATAAATATCTATTTGAAAAATAAAATATAAAAATTAAAACGTGAAAACTTGATAGCAACAACTTAACCGCTATCTGGTCAACGTCGGTTACATATTTACGCCTGCCTTCGCACGCCTCCCTGCACCATTGTCCCTTTTGCCAAAAGTAGCCCATGCTTTAACTGCTCCTCTCCTTCTGGCTAACCGGGACGCTGGCTCATGACGAAAAAAACCACCCTGCTGCAATTCTTTCACTGGTACTACCCCGACGGCGGCAAACTGTGGCAGGAGGCCGCCGAGCGCGCCCCGCACCTGGCCGAACTGGGCATCACCGACCTGTGGCTGCCGCCCGCCTGCAAGGGCGCTTCCGGCGGCTACTCCGTCGGCTACGATACATACGATCTGTTCGATCTCGGCGAATTTGACCAGAAAGGCAGCGTGGCCACCAAATACGGCGACAAGGCGGCGCTCGAACACGCCGCCAATACGCTGCGCGAACACGGCGTGGGGGTGCTCTACGACGTGGTGTTCAACCACAAGCTCGGCGCGGACGAGAAAGAACAGGTACACGTGTTCAAGGTGGACGCCAACAACCGCAACGACATCGACGACCAGGGCTTCGACGCGCTGGCCTACACCCGCTTCACCTTTCCCGGCCGCCAGGGCGTGCATTCCGAGTTTATCTGGGATTACACATGCTTCAGCGGCGTCGATTACGTTGAGCAGCCGGACGACAAAGGGGTGTTCAAAATCGCCAACGACTATGGCGACGACGGCTGGAACGATCAGGTCGACGACGAAAAAGGCAACTACGACTATCTGATGGGGGCCGACGTGGAGTTCCGCAATGCCGCCGTGACGGAGGAGCTCAAATACTGGGCGCGCTGGCTGTTGGAAAGCCTGCCGTGCGACGGCTTCCGCCTGGACGCCGCCAAACACATTCCCGCCTGGTTCTTCAAAGAGTGGGCGGATCACGTGCGCGGCAGCGCACAGCGCGACCTGTTTATCGTCGCCGAATACTGGTCGCACGATCTCGGTGCGCTGCAACAATACATCGAGTTGGTGGACGGCAAGGTGATGCTGTTCGACGTGGCGCTGCACCTGAAGTTTCATCAGGCGTCGAAACAGGGAGACGGCTTCGACATGGCGCAGATCTTCACCGATACCCTGACCGCCGCCGATCCGGCCCACGCGGTAACGCTGGTCGCCAACCACGACACCCAGCCGTTGCAGTCGCTGGAAGCGCCGGTGGAACCCTGGTTCAAACCGCTGGCCTACGCGCTGATCCTGCTGCGCGAACAGGGCGTGCCCTGCGTGTTTTACCCCGACCTGTATGGCGCCAGCTACCGCGACAAGGGGCGCGACGGCGGCGAGTACCAGATTGATATGCCGGCGATCCCGGAGCTGGAGAAGCTGATTGCCGCCCGCCAGCGTTTCGCCAACGGCCCGCAAACCGACTACTTCGACGACAGCCACTGCGTTGCCTTCAGCCGCGCCGGCACCGCCGAGGCCCCCGGCTGCGTGGTGGTGCTGACCAACGGCGGCGAGAGCGGCAAGACCGTCGCACTGGGCGCCGATTTGGCGCACACCGCCTGGCGCGATTTCCTCGGCAACCGTCAGGAGGAAATCACCACCGACGACCAGGGCAGTGCCCATTTCCCGGTCAACGCCGGCAGCGTCAGCGTTTGGGTGCCGGCCGCCAGCCTGTGAGCGCCCGCCGCCGCGTAATGATGACGCGGCGGCAAAACTAATGTTTGCCTTTCGGGTCTAACTTACGCTATCAACTGCGCAAGCCATTCACACCGGAGCCTAAATAGGGTACAAGGCTGCATGAAAATTCCAAAACGACTCCAGCCGCTGGTTGATGACGGGTTAATCGACGACGTCATCCGCCGGTTGAAAAGCGGCAAAGAAGCCGACGTGTTTATCGTGCGCTGCGGCGATGAGATCCGCTGCGCCAAAGTGTACAAAGAGGCCGAGAAGCGCAACTTCAAGCAGGCCGTTCACTATCAGGAAGGGCGCAAGGTGCGCAACAGCCGCGACGCGCGCGCCATGAGCAAAGGCTCCAAATTCGGCCGCCAGCAGCAGGAAGAAGCCTGGCAAAACACCGAAGTGGACGCACTGTATCTGCTGGCCAAGGCCGGGGTGCGGGTGCCGCAGCCGGACATCTGCCTGGACGGCGTGCTGCTGATGGAGCTGATCACCGACGAAGAAGGCCTGGTGGCGCCGCGCCTGAGCGATGTCATCCTGACGCCGGAACAGGCGCGCGCCGATCACGCCCTGATGATGAACTACGCGGTGCGCATGCTGTGCGCCGGGCTGGTGCATGGCGACCTGTCGGAATTCAACGTGCTGATGGATAAAGACGGGCCGGTGATCATCGATCTGCCGCAGGTGGTGGACGCCGCCGCCAACAACCACGCCAAAAGCATGTTCGAGCGCGATATCGGCAATCTGGCCGAGTATTACGGCCAGTTCGCGCCGGAGCTGCGCGACAGCCAATACGCCAAAGAGATTTGGGCGCTGTATCAGGAAGGCAACCTGACACCGGACAGCACTCTCAGCGGCCGGTTCAGCGAAATCCAGAAACGCGCCGACGTCGGATCGGTGCTGGAAGAGATCCAGGCCGCCGGCGAGGAACACCAGCGCCGCATGATGGCGCGCAACGCGGAAGAGTAACGCGCCGCGCTATTCGACGCGAAACACGTCCGGCCGCTGCGGCGTCGCCGCCTCGTGATAGATATCCCCCAGATAGCCGGCGATCTCCTCTTCGCGCAGATCGGCCGGCAGCACGATATCGTGACTGGGGGCATATTTGCGCTCCGGCAACGTCACGCGGAACAGCCGCCATTCGTCCCCGATGCGCTTCACGCCCAGCAGACGGCCGAACACGTTAAAAATCATCATCCGCCATTCCCTCTCTCGTCGCTTTCAGGCTATAACACTGTGATGCCGCCGCAGTGAAAAGGAAAGCGTATGAGTGAAAAAACGCCGCAGTTCTGGCGCGATCCGCAGTTGCCGTTCGTCGAAGCCCGCGCCATCGCGGATGGCCGCCAGGTGTGTTACAGCCTGCACAGCCACGAATTCTTTTCCATCGGCGCCATCACCGGCGGCGTCAGCACCTATGTCAACAGCGAGCGGCGCATGCAGGTCAGCGCCGGCGATTTGGTTGTCATCAACCCGCAGCAGGCGCATGCCTGCAACCCCATTGCCGATCGCCGTTGGTCGTACATCATGTTCTATCTCGATCTCGCCTGGCTCGGCGCGCTGCAGCAGGAGCTGCTCGGCGGCGACGGCGACCGTTTTGTTCCGTTCAGCCAGCCGCTCAGCCGCGATCCGGCGCTGTTCCACGGCCTGAACCGGCTTTATGCGCTGCTGACGGATCCGCTGTGCTGCGCGCTGGAAAAACAGATCGCCATGGTGGAGTATTTCAGCGCCCTGCAGCTCGGGCTGGGCGATGTCCGCCAGCCGGAGACACCGTCGCATACCCGACTGGAAGCGGCGGCGGCGTTTATCGACGCGCACTGCACCCGGCCGCTGACGCTGGACGACATTTGCCGCGCCGCCGCGCTGTCCCCTTCTTACCTGATCCGCGCCTTCCGCCAGCGCTACGGCATGACGCCGCACGCCTATCTGGTCAACCGTCGCGTGCAGCACGGCCATCGGCTGTTGAAGAGCGGCCTGCCGATCGCCGCAGCCGCCAGCGAAAGCGGCTTTGCCGATCAGGCGCACTTCCAGCGCACCTTCAAGCAGCTGCTGGCCGCCACGCCGGGGCAGTATCAAAAACCTTCCGCCAGCAGATAGCAGGCGCTGGCCGCCAACAGCAGCGCCATCGCCCGGTTGAAACGCCGCACGTTGCGCGCCTGCCTGAGCAGGCCATGCAGCATCGCGCCGACATAGGCCCAGCAGGCCACCGAGGCATAGCAAATCACGAAGTAGAGCCCGGCGAACTGCCACAGCAACAGCATATCGCCGTCGCCGACAAAGGCGCCGAAGCTGGCTACCGACGCCAGCCACGCCTTGGGGTTCAGCCATTGCATCAGCGCGCCGTACCAACAGGAAGGCGCCCGCGCCGCGCCGTTGCCCAATCTGCCGTCGTCAAACGCCAGCCGGTAGGCCATAAACAGCAGGAAGGCCACGCCGGCCCACTGAATCAAGCGGGTCAATGCCGGCCACAGGATCAGCAGCTGGTGCATGCCCAATCCCAGCAGCACCAGCAACAGGGTAAATCCCAGCGTGGCGCCGAACACGTGGCGCTGGGTCGCGCCAAAGCCGAATTGCGCCCCGGCGCTCAAGGCGACGATGTTGACCGGGCCGGGAGTGATGGAGGCCGCCAGCGCAAACGCGGCCATGGAAAGGTAGATGTTCATGATGGGCACCTGAGAAAGTATTCACAGGCGCCAGAATGCCGGCCGCCGCCGCCAACGTATTGAACAGAATTGCCCTGTTCGGTTTAACGCGCGATCGCCGCCCGACGGCGCGGCAGCCCGAAGGTGTTGACCGCCATGCCGGCCAGCACCAGCAATGCGCCGCCGAATTGCGCCGGCGACAGCGCTTCGTCCAGCAGCAGCCAGGCGGCGAACAACCCGACCAGCGGCACCAGCAGCGTCAGCGGCGCAACCCGCCAGGTTTCATAGCGCCCCAGCAGGCTGCCCCACACCGAATAACCGAACAGCGTGGCGGCGAACGCCAGATAGGCAACCGCCAGCCAGGTGCCGACCTGCACATGACTCAGGCTGCTTAGCACCGCCTCAGGGCCGTCGAACAGCCAGCTGCAAGCCAGGAACGGCACGACCGGGATCGGCGCGCTCCACACCACCAGCGATAAAATATTACGCTGCGGGAAACCGGCCAGGATCTTCTTGTTGGTCAGGTTGCCCAGCGCCCAGGAAAACGCCGCCGCCAGCGTCAGCAGCAGGCCCGCCAAGGGGACCGCGCCGCTGCCCGGCTTATGCAGGCTGGCCTGCGCCAGCACCAGCATGCCGCCGCTGGCGATAGCGATGCCGACGAAATGGTTGACGCGCAGCTTTTCGCCCATCAGCACGACACCCAACAGCAAGGTGAAGAACACCTGCGCCTGCAGCACCAGCGAAGCCAGCCCCGCCGGCATCCCCACCTTGATGGCGACGAACAGAAACGCGAATTGCGCGAAGCTCATGGTCATGCCATACAGCAGCAGCCATTTCCACGGGATAGTCGGACGCGGGATAAAAAAGATCGCCGGCAACGCCACCAGCAAAAAACGCATCCCGGCCAGCAGAAACGGCGGCATGCCCTGTAAACCGAACTTGATCACGACGAAATTCACGCCCCAGATCACCACCACCAACAGCGCCAACAGCCGATCGCGCAATGTCATCCTCGCCCCGCTTATCCCATTGAAAATTCGCTTTAGCTTGCAGGTTACAACCAAACCGGGCGCATGGACACCGGCAAACGCCGGCGATTATTCCGGCATCAGGCCGATAAAGGTGGTCTTCTTGCGCGGGCCGGTCATCAGCGCTTCCAGCTTCTCCACGCACTGCAGGTAGTGCGGGGTCTGCTTGTGCGCCGCCACCGCCTGCTCGTCGCGATAAGCTTCGTAGATGTAAAACCGCGTCGGAATCTGTTCATCCTGCAGCACGTCGAAGCGCAGGTTGCCCGGCTCTTCGATTGCCCCCCGATGATTGGCGCGGAAAACATCGATAAATTCGTCGATTTTGTCCTGTTTAACGTTGATCTCAACCAATGTGACGTGCATGGCAACTCCTTGTTTAAACGGCGTACCGCAAAATGACTCTTTCCAACCATAGGTTTATTCCCGTCGATTGCCCGCCGCAACGGCAATTTTGCCGCCTGGCTCACAAATCGCATCGGCGACGCCCACTCCTTCCCCGGCGGGGTAAGGCGGCGGCATCTATAGTTAACACTCCTCCCCCTGAGAGCATAGGCTATGGATAACTACTTGATGGCGCTGGACGCAGGAACGGGCAGCATTCGCGCGGTGATCTTCGATGTGGCGGGCAACCAGATCGCGCACGGCCAGGCGGAGTGGCAACACCTGGCGGTGTCGGGCGTGCCCGGCTCGATGGAGTTTGACCTCAGCCGCAACTGGCAGCTGGCCTGCCAGTGCATTCGCCAGGCCTTGCAGCGCGCCGGGCTGACGGCGCAGGCGATACGCGCGGTGGCCTGCTGCTCGATGCGTGAAGGCATCGTTCTGTACGACCGCAACGGCGTGCCGATCTGGGCCTGCGCCAACGTCGATGCGCGCGCCAGCCACGAAGTCAGCGAGCTGAAAGAGCTGCACAACCACGGCTTCGAACGCGAGGTGTATCAATACTCCGGCCAGACGCTGGCGCTGAGCGCCATGCCGCGCCTGCTGTGGCTGGCGCACCATCGTCCGGACATCTACCGCCAGGCGGCGACGCTGACCATGATCAGCGACTGGCTGGCCAACATGCTCAGCGGCGAGCTGGCGGTCGATCCTTCCAACGCCGGCACCACCGGCATGCTGGATCTGACCAGCCGCGACTGGCGGCCGGCGCTGCTCGACATGGCCGGGCTGCGCGCCGATATTCTGTCGCCGGTGAAAGAGACCGGCAGCGTGCTGGGGCGCGTCACCGAACAAGCGGCGCAGGAGAGCGGGCTGCTGCGCGGCACCCCGGTGGTGATGGGCGGCGGCGACGTGCAGCTCGGTAGCCTGGGGCTCGGCATCGTGCGCGCCGGGCAGACGGCGGTGCTCGGCGGCACCTTCTGGCAGCAGATCGTCAACCTGCCGGAGCCGGCCATCGATCCGGAGATGAACATTCGCATCAACCCCCACGTCATTCCCGGCATGGCGCAGGCGGAATCCATCAGCTTCTTTACCGGCCTGACCATGCGCTGGTTCCGCGACGCTTTCTGCGCGGAGGAAAAATTGCTGGCGGAGCGGCTGGGGGTCGATGCCTACAGCCTGCTGGAAGAGATGGCGGCCAGGGTGCCGCCGGGTGCCTACGGCGTGATGCCGATCTTTTCCGACGCCATGCATTTCAAAACCTGGTACCACGCGGCGCCATCGTTCATCAACATGTCGATCGATCCGGAACGTTGCAACAAACAGACGCTATTCCGCGCGCTGGAGGAGAACGCCGCCATCGTCTCCGCCTGCAACCTGGAGCAAATCGCTGCCTTCTCCGGCGTGCAGGCGCGCTCGCTGGTGTTCGCCGGCGGCGGGGCCAAGGGCAAGCTGTGGAGCCAGATCCTCAGCGACGTCACCGGTTTGACGGTGCGGGTGCCGGTGGTCAAAGAGGCCACCGCGCTGGGCTGTGCGATCGCCGCCGGCGTCGGCGCCGGGCTGTACGAGTCGCTGGCCGAAACCGGTGAGCGCCTGGTGCGTTGGGAACGCGAGTATCAGCCGGACATGGCCCACCACGCGCTGTATCAGGAACAGAAAGAAACCTGGCGGCAGGTTTACGCCGATCAGCTGACGCTGGTGGATAGCGGCCTGACCACTTCGCTGTGGAAAGCGCCAGGGCTGTAAACGCTACGCGGCATTCGGTCATAACCTTATGCCGTTTTATTCCTTTCCCCTCAGCGCGGCGCAAGCCGCGTTTCCACTCGCCGCCGGCGATTGTTTCCCCTCAGAAACAGTGTAACCACCGCAAACGGATTTATCCGCGGCTTCGGCCTGCCGTAGATTGTGATTTCGGTCACACCGCGCCCCGAGCGCGGCCTGCGCATTCACCCAAGACGAGCGGCATTATGCTGAATAATAAAGATAAACCTGCATCATCCCCGTGGCCGGCGATCTTCTCGCTGACGGTCGCCTGTTTTGTTATGGTCACCACCGAGTTTCTGCCGATCGGCCTGCTGACCAACATCGCCCCTTCGCTCGGCGTCAGCACCGGCACTGCCGGGCTGATGGTCACCATGCCCGGCATCGTGGCGGCGGTGGCCGCCCCCGCATTGAGCCTGATTTCCGGCCGCCTGGATCGGCGTTTACTGATGCTGGGGCTGTCGCTGCTGCTGATCGTCTCCAACCTGGTGGCGGCGCTGGCGGTTAACTTCCCGATGATGCTGTTGGGCCGCGTGCTGCTGGGCATCTGCGTCGGCGGCTTCTGGTCGTTCGCCGCCAACTACGGCCGCCATCTGGTGCCGGAAGCCAGCCAGGGCCGCGCCACCGCGCTGATCCTCAGCGGCATCTCGGTCGGCGCGGTGTGTGGCGTGCCGGCCGGGGCGCTGATCGGCGATCTGTTCGGCTGGCGCGCCGCCTTCTTCGGCGGTGCGGCATTGGCGGTTGGCGTGCTGCTCGCGCAGCTGCGTTTGCTGACCTCGGTGCCGCCTTCCCGGCCGGTCACGCCGCGCGATCTGGTGCTGCCGCTGCGCCTGCCGATGGCGCGCATCGGCCTGATCGCCATCGTGCTGTTGTTCATCGGCCACTTTGCCGCCTACACCTATCTGCGGCCCCTGCTGCAACAGGTGTTCGTCCTCAGCCCGTCGGCGATCTCACTGCAGCTGTTGGCCTATGGCGCCATCGGCCTGCTGGGCACCTTCCTCGGCGAGCGTCTGGGGGAGTACAGCCTGCGCGCTACCTTCATCCTGATCGCCGCCATGCTGGCGGGCATTCTGATTGTTTCGCCGCTGCTCAGCGGCCTCGGCGGCGCCACGCTGATGGTGTTGGTCTGGGGGCTGGCCTTTGGCGCGGTGCCGGTATGCGCCACCAACTGGATGTTCGCCGCCGTGCCGCAGGCGCCGGAAGCCGGCCAGGCGCTGCTGGTGTGCGTCATTCAGATCGCGCTGGCCTCCGGCGCACTGCTGGGCGGCGAGGTGGTGGACTGGCAAGGCGTCAGCAGCACCATGCTGTTCGGCGGCGCGCTGATCCTCTCCGCCACGCTGGTGTTCGGCCTCAGCTTGCGATCCGGCGCGATTGGCGCTAAACAGTGTTAATCCTTATTTATCCGCAGAAACATGCCCCGGCCGTCGCCGGGGCATGACGTTGAGAACCTATGGACCATCATTTGCTCGCTATCCGGGTATTTAACCGCGTGGTGGAAACCGGCGGCTTTACCCGCGCCGCCGATTCGCTGGGCATGCCGAAAGCCACGGTGACCAAGCTGATCCAGAATCTGGAGGATCACCTGCAAACCAAGCTGTTTCAGCGCACCACCCGCAGCGTGTCGGTTACCCGCGAGGGCGAATGCTATTACCAGAATACGGTGAAATGGCTGGCGGATTTGGAGCAGATGGAAGGCTGCCTGACCGAGTCGCAAAGTTCTCCGCAAGGCGTGCTGCGCATCGACACCGGCGGCGGCACCGCGCGCCGGCTGCTGTTGCCCGCCCTGCCCGACTTTCTGGCGCGCTACCCGCAGATCCAGATCGATCTGAGCGTCGGCGACCGCGTTATCGATCTCATTAGCGACAGCACCGACTGCGTGATCCGCAGCGGCCCGCTGGCCGACTCCAGCCTGATCGCCCGCCGCCTGTTCGATCTGGACTGGGTGAGCTGCGCCACCCCGGCCTACCTGGCGCGCCACGGCACACCGCGCCACCCGTGCGATCTGGAGCAGGGTTTCCCGATGGTGCACTATCGCCACCCGCTCAACGATCGCATTCACCCGCAACGCTATGTCGAACGCGGCAAAGAGATCGCCATCCAGCAACGCTATCCGGTCAGCATCAACGAAGGCAACGCGCTGCTGGCGGCGAGCCTGGCCGGGTTGGGCATCATCCAGACCTACCGCTTTATGGCGCAGCCGCACCTCGACAGCGGTGAGCTGGTCAGCCTGCTGCACGACTGGCAGCCGCCGCCGGAGCAGATGTACGTGGTTTACCCGTCCAACCGCCACCTCAGCGGCAAGCTGCGGGCGTTTATCGACTGGGCGGTGGAGACGTTTCGCTAGCGGCAGGATGAGCCGCACGTTGTAGCCGCACGCAATGTGGTATTATTTGCCGCATAGTGATTCACGACGGACGACCACCATGGCCTATATCCCCAAAAACTATGCGAAGCTGGAAACCGGCTACCGCGAAAAAGCGCTGAAACTGTTCCCCTGGGTGTGCGGGCGCTGCTCGCGCGAGTTCGTTTATTCCAACCTGCGCGAACTGACGGTGCACCACATCGATCACGATCACAGCAACAACCCGGAAGACGGCAGCAACTGGGAAATGCTGTGCCTGTACTGCCACGACCATGAACACTCGAAATACACCGAGGCCGATCAATACGGTTCGACGGTGGTGGCCGGTGAAGACGCGCAGAAAGATGTCGGCGTCGCCACCCACAACCCGTTCGCCAATCTGAAGGCGATGATGAAGAAATAATGTCGGCGACAGCTTAATAGGTAACTAACTTATTAAGCTGTTAAATTAACAAAACCTGCCTCCGCACCGCCACTTCCCAGAGAATTCCTACTTACCCATCCGGGCCATCCAGCGCAAAATAAGCTGCGCAGTTAACGACATACTGGCTTGGCAAGCCGCCGCAGTTGGTGCATATTGTTCGCGAGTTGTTCTTGTTAACCTGTTTGATTATCAACCTAATAAGCACATTAACTTAATAAGTTATCAGCTTAATAACTTGAGAGATGGCAGCATGATTGTCCTGATTGGCTCGCAAAAAGGCGGCGTCGGCAAATCGACGAAAGCGGTGAATATCGCCGGGTATTTGATTCTTAAGCAAGGCAAGACGGCGATCATCGTCGATGCCGACGACCAGAAATCGATCATGACCTGGTACAACGACCGCCAGAACGTCGAGGGGTTACCGCACATTCCTGTGGTGGCCGCATCGGGCAAAATCAAGGAAACCCTGCTGGAGCTGGATCGCCATTACGACTACGTGATCGTCGACACCGCCGGCCGCGACAGCGCCGAACTGCGCTCCGGGCTGCTGGCCGCCGATCTGTTCCTCTCGCCGCTGCGCCCTTCGCAGATGGATCTCGACACCATAGGCTATCTGTCGGAGATGTTCTCCACCGCGCAGGAGTATAACGAGAAGGTCAAAGGCTACATCGTGCTGAACATGTGTCCGACCAATATCTTCATCAATGAAGCCAACGAAGCGGCGCAGGTGCTGAGCGAATACCCGGAGTTCACCCTGGTGAGCCACCGCCTGTGCGACCGCAAGATTTACCGCGACGCCTGGGGCGAAGCCATCACCGTGCACGAGGCGAACAACGAAAAGGCACAGAGCGAAATTGAATGCCTGGTGAAAGAGGTGATCCTGTGAAGAAGCGCACACCCACCCACCGCATGTCGGAAGACGAATTCATCAACAGCGCCACCTCGCACACGCTACCGGTCGCGGCGCCCGCACCGGAAGCCAAACCGGCCGGCCGCAAGCGCACCTATAAGGCGATCTCCGTCAGCCTGACGGACAACCACATTGAAGCGATCGATGAAGTGATCGTGCAGGCGGCGCGCAACGGCATCGTGCGCATCACCCGCTCCGACATCATCAAGCTGGCGATCGACGGGCTGGCGGAGAAAAGCGAAGCGCAGCTGCTGACGCTGCTGAAGAAGCTCTGACCGCGCGGCAGCCGCCGACGGGCCGTTAAACCGAGGAAAACTCGCGTGGGAACGGCATAGTACGATAGGTTTTGCCGGTGGCCTTATGCAGCGCGCTGGCCATTGCCGGAGCGACCACCGCAGTCGATACTTCCCCGCATCCCTGCGGTGCACGCGCGCTGTCGAGCACCGCCACTTCCACCTTGGGCATTTCGGCGATCGCGAGCAGCGGATAACGATCGAAATTCCCTTCCACCACGCCGCCCCGTTCAAAATGCAGTTCGCTGTGCAGGCAGGTGGTCAGCGCAAAGCCGATGCCGCCCTCTACGTTGGCGCGCACCAGATTTGGGTTTATCACCTTGCCGCAGTCAATCGCACATACCGTGCGGAGCACCCGCAGTCGCCCCTCCTGAATGGCGATTTCAACCACCAAACCGACGTAGGTGGTGAAAGCGTTATTGCGGCCGAGCCAAATATTGCACGACATACCGCGATAAACGCCCGGCGGCGGTTCGTGCTGCCAACCCGCCGCCGCCGCGGTGGCGTCCAGTACGCGCAACGCTTCCGGAGTGTCCTGCAGCAGATGCCGCCGATACTGATACTCGTCCCGCTTGGCCTTATGGCTGAGTTCGCTGATAAAGCTTTCCAAAAAGAACAGGCTGGCGACGCTGCCGACACCGCGCAGATAGCTCAGGGAAATCGGCTGTTCAACGATGCCGGCCTCCACCTTCAGATGAGGGATGCGATACGGCGTGCTGTAAACGCACTCCACCATACTTTCATCCCATCCCCCGGCCTCGTGTACCGTTTCGCGCCGCATTTGCCAAAAGAGAGACTGCCCCGCATAGCGCGCCCACAGCGCCAGCGGGTAGCCGTTTTCATCCAGCAGCGCCCGATAATGGCTGATGCAGGCCGGACGATAATATTCATGCCGCATGTCAATCTCGCGCGGATAGATCACCTTGACCGGTTTTCCTACCGCCCGGGAGGCGGCGGTAGCATGCATCACGGCATCCGGCAGATATTTGCGCCCAAAGCTGCCCCCCAGGTAGGTCGTATTCACCACCACATCCGCCGGCTTCAGCCCGAACATTTTCGCCAGAACGTTGCGCACCATGTCCTGCCCCTGGAAAGGGCCCCAGGTTTCGATACGGCCCTCTTCATAATGACTGGTGGCGTTGCAAGGCTCCAGGGTGGCATGCGCCACATAAGGCGCGCTGTAACGCGCCTCATGCAGGCGCGAACCCTGCTCAGCGTCATGGATCAACGCCGACGCCTCACCGCGATCAACCGCCGGCACCAAGGTATCGCCGTCCAGCATCGCCAGATTCTCCGCCGCAATCGCGCTATCGTTCAGCGCTTGCCCTGCGCCCGGCAGCCAGTCGACCTCCAGCAAATCCGCCGCCTTTTTGGCCTGCCAATAGCTCTCCGCCACCACGATCACCGTATTGAGCGACATATCGTGATCCAATCCGACCATGTTGTTCATCGACCACTGCCGGGTCAGCACCAGATCCACCACGCCCGGCATGGCCCGAATCTGCCGTTCATTACGCACGGCGACCAGCTTTCCGCTGAGGTCGGGCACCATCCAGGGGACGCCGATCAGCATCTCCGGCAGGTCGATATCGATACCGTAAATCGCGCTGCCGTCCACTTTCTCCGGCGTATCGACCCGCAACAACGGCTTGCCGATGAAACTCTCTTGCTCTTGCGCTTCGCTCTTTAAACCAGGCTGCGGATCCAACGGCAACTCGGCGGCATAGCGCACCAGATCGCCGTAGGCGACCTTGCGCTGCCCGCCTTCCTCAATCACCCAGCCCTTCTCCGTGCGACACTGCTGCGGTGAAAGCGCGAGATGTCTCGCACCGGCCCGCAGAAAGAAATCTCTCGCCTGCGCGCCGGCCAGCCGGGTGCGCTGATAAAATTTGGTCATGGAGGTTGAAGCGGCGACAAATTGCGCGAAAGCCTCGCCCCCGGCAACCTGACGGTAGGCATCGCGGCCGGTGACGAATTTCACCGTCACCTGCGCCCAATCGGCATCCATTTCCGCCGCCACCACTTCGGCCAGGCCGGTGTAAATCCCCTGCCCGACCTCACATTGCGACACGCCGATAACGATGCGGCCGCCGCTATCGATCCAGATCCAATCGTTCAATTCGTACTGACCGTCGGGCGGCACCGCGTCCTGTGAAACCACGGCCGCCAGGCTGCGCGTCGATATCGGCAGCAGCATGGCGGCCACCGCCAACGCGCTGCCTTTTAGCAAGGTTCTGCGGGTGATCGCCATGCTTAGGGTTCTCCCTTGTCGGCGGCGCGGTGCACCGCCGCGCGGATACGGTGGTAAGTGGCGCAGCGGCACAGATTGGTCAGGCCCGCCTCTATCTGCCGGTCGTCCGGCTTCGGGTGCTCCGCCAGCAGCGCGCTGACTGCCATGATCATGCCCGATTGGCAGTAGCCGCACTGCGGCACATCCTCCGCAATCCAGGCCTGCTGCACCGGATGACTGCGATCGGTGGACAACCCTTCGATGGTAGTCACCTGCCGATCGCGTACCAATTGCAGCGGATAGCAACATGAACGCACTGCCTTGCCGTCGACATGTACCGTACAGGCGCCACAGGCGCCGATACCACAGCCGAACTTGGTGCCGGTTAACTTAAAATGTTCCCGGATCACCCACAGCAGCGGCGTATCCGGCTCGCCGTTAAATTCGACCGCCTGGCCGTTCAGATTGAACTTCATGCCATCCTCTCCCCAATCAATGCTTCATCCGACGTTTCACCCACGCCCCGATGACGATCAATGCCAGCAATACACCGCCCCAGAACACATAAGGCAATGACGCGATCAACCACGGTTTCTCACCGCCAGCCCGCTGCCGAGCCACTTGCTCCGGCGTTATCCTGACTGCCGGATTGCCGAATTGCTGTAATACGTAATTGCCCAACTCGGCCAGTTGTCGGTCATCCAGGCTATCGGCGAATCCCGGCATCCAGGTTTGCAGCGTCTCTCCCTGGCGCTGCACGCCATGCAGCATCACCATGATCAGGTTATTGGCCTGCTCGCTGCCAACGGTGGAATTGTGAGTCAATGAAGGGAAATGGCCGTCGTAGGCGCCTTCGCCGCCCAGGCGATGGCAGCTGGCGCAGGCAGCGGCATACAGCGCCTGCCCGGCTGCACGGCCTTCACCGCCCCCCTGGTATTGATAGGCCGCTTTCGTTCCTTGCACGGTGACGATCGGCGGCGTCTGTTTAAGCCAGTCGGCGATGGCGTCGAGATCGTCGTCACTCAGGAAACGCAGGCTATGCTCCACCGCCTCCGCCATGCCGCCGGCCGCCTGGGCTTTGTCATTGCGCCCGGTGCGCAGATACTGCACCAACTCTTTCCGGCTCCAGCCGCCGATGCCGCTGACGGGATCCGAGGTGATATTCGGCGCGATCCAACCGCCGGCCTCTCCTCCCGCCAGATAGCGATCGTCGCGTTCGGCCATCATCCCGTTACGCGGGCTGTGACACGCCGAGCAATGCCCCAAAACATCCACCAGATAGCGACCCCGCGCTTTTTGCTCATCTTCATCGCCGGGCCTTTTTTTCAGAAACAGCCAGTTCCAGCCGTGGATCGCATAACGCCAGGAAAAAGGGAACGCCAGTTGGGTCTCAGGCACCGCACGATCGACCGGTGCGACCCCGGTCATAAAATAGCGATACAGCGCGTGCAGATCGTCATCGCTCAATCCCCGATAAGCGGTATAAGGCATGGCAGGATACAAGGGTTGACCATCCCGCCGGATGCCCTGCGTTAACGCGCGGCGAAACTCGGGTTCACTGTAGTCGCCGATGCCGGTTCCTTTGGCGGGCGTGATATTGCTGGCGATGATATCGCCCATCGGCGAAGCGATGGCATAACCGCCGACGTAGGGGGCGTCCTGTTGGCTGCTGCCGCGGTGACAAGCCGCGCAATCTGCGGCGATCGCCAGGTATTTTCCGCGTACGATGACCTGTTGGTCATTCTGGCTGGCGAAGACCGGGCAGGAGAAGATCCCCAACGCGATAACGCACAGCTGTCGTGCTCTTCGCCAGCCGCCGTTCACGCTTCACCTTCCGGCTTCACCGCACCCGCTCGCTCCTCCGCCAACAGCGCAAACTCGTCCGGCAACAGATTTTCCTGTTCGAGCATCGCTATCGCGTTATGTTTGATGCCAAACAATACGCGATAAAAAGCCTCCAGATCGCCGGCCGAAATGCCGTTGAGCAGCTTTTGCCGCGCCTGTTGGCTGGAGTGATCCAACTGCGCCAGCATCTCCTGCCCGGCCACGGTCATTCTCACGCCTTTAGCGCGCTTATCTTCAGACAGGGCATCGCGAGCGATCAGCCGATTTTTTTCCAAAAACAGCAACGCACGCGACATCGTCGAGACTTCGGCGTTCAAATGCTGCGAAACGTCTTTCAGGGTGCAGCCATCCCCCAAATCGGCAATCGCACTCAGCGCCAGCCAGTGCGGGCGCGTCAGATTGGTCATTTTCACCGACTGGTCCATCGCCGTGCGCCACAGGCGATTGGCCACATCCAGATGGATGCCCAGTGCAGCAGGAAGTTTGCGTGGTTGTGACATACCGGTTTGCTCTCGATTATTTATTTGCTTGTGCAAACAAATAATAGATCGGACGTTATGACGGGATCAAGCAGATGTCGCAGAATAAAATAAAATCTAGTTAATACAGATCGGTATAGCGCATTTTAACAGATTCGCTCCCCGGTAACGGGGAGCGATAAGAAAAACTCAGTTGCCCGCCACCGCGCATTGGTAGTCCTGAATTTCGCCGGCCGAGCCCAGATTCAGATCGGTCAGCTTCAAACGGTTCGCCAACAGCAGCATCTCGCCCTGTGGGCTGACCGCCAACGCCAGGCCATAATTGCCGATGCTGTCGCCCTGCTCGACCACATAGTTCTGCAGTAAATGGAAAGGATCTTCCTGGGTTAAATCGGTGCCCGCCAATTTTCTGGCCAGATATTGGTGACCGACCAATTTCACCGCCAGCGGGCGCCACTGTTGATCTAATTGTTCCGCCTGCTGCCCCAGTGCGTTATAGACATCCTGACGCAGGCAGGCGACGTGAATATGCAGCTGATTCTGAGAACGACCATATTTCGAATTGACCGCCAGAGAAAGCCACGCATCTTTTAACGGTTTACCCAGCTCGCCGGATATATGTTCCCTGTTATTCCAGGCCTGGGCGAAATAAGGCGGCGCGTGCTCCGTCTGCAATGCCGGGCTCTCGATGCCGCTGACCTTTTCGGTTGGCATCACCAGATCGTGATAGGGGCCTTTGCTGTCCTTAAACAGCACATAACCCTCGGTTAAATCAACCTTTAAGCAGGGCGCCGGATCGTTGTTCTGCTGCTGATTGGGCACGCACTGTTGGCTGACGATTTGCCACAGCGCATTCGGATTACCACGCCCGAAGAACCACCACAGCACCGCCGCCAGCAGCAAAATGACAAGCAAAATAATTAATAGTCTGAAAAGTCTTTTCATCGTGACTCCCTGTTTACCTATTCCATCTTGAAAGGAGCGCCAGCATAAACCAAGGCTCTTATCGTCACCAGAATATTATCCTTAGCGTTACCTTTCATTGACGTCTTGTTATCAAGAGAAATTAAAAACAAGGGTTTACCTAAGTAATTTAAGGTAAATTAATACCGCAGGTTGAATATGAGTGTGATATAAGCAGCCGGACTCTCTTTATATAAGGAACCGATAAGATGCCAACGATGGGCAAATCCCTGCATTATCTCGACGTGGGCTCAGGCTTTCCGTTGCTGCTGGGCCACAGTTATCTGTTCGAGCTGAACATGTGGGCACCGCAGTTCGAAGCGCTGGCGAAACGCTACCGCCTGATCGTGCCGGATCTCTGGGGCCACGGCGACTCACCGGCGCTGCCGGCCGGGCGAAACAGCCTGTCGGATATCGCCGCCGATCATTTGGCGCTGATGGATCATTTGGATATTGAAGAGTTCGGCATCGTCGGCCTGTCCGTCGGCGGCATGTGGGGCGCCGAACTGGCGGCGCTGGCGCCGGAGCGGGTCAAGGTGCTGGCGCTGATGGACAGCTATCTGGGCGACGAAACGCCGGAGGCGCGGCAGCGCTATATGGGCATGCTGGCAGCCGTTGAACAGGCCGGCGCCATCACTTCACCGCTGCTGGAATACATCGCCGCGCAGTTTTATTCCGACGAAGTACCCGATGCGTTGTCGCAGCCATTGCTGGCCCATCTGCAGAGCCTGCCCGCCGATCGCCTGCGCGAGAGCATCGTCCCGCTGGGCCGGATGATCTTCGGTCGCCCCGACAAGCTGCCGCTGCTGAAAAACATTACCGCCGCCAGCATCGTCATCACCGGCGCGCAGGATAAACCGCGCCCGCCGGCGGAAGGCCAGCGCATGGCCGATCTTCTCGGCTGTCGTCACGTGCTGATCCCCAACGCCGGGCATATCAGCAACAAGGAAAACCCGGCGGCGGTCAACGAAACCCTGCTGGCGTTTCTGGCTGAAAACACCACCCCGCTGTTCTGGTAAGATTCCCCGGGCCGCCTGGCCCGGCGAGTCATTCCGCGCACCGCATAAATCCGTGTCGGCTCAGGATTTCCTGCCCTTGTTCGCTCAAGATAAATGCGGCCAACCGCTGTGCGCCGTCATCCAACAGGCATAAACCGTAATCCGCCTCAATGTCCAGCGGCGGCGCCAACGGCCGCACCGCCAACGTCGGGTAGGCGGCTAAAGCCGGAGCATAGCTGGCGTAGCCGAGAAAAATATCCGCCTGCCCGCCGCCTATCAGATATTCCGCCGCCAGCCGGCCCGCCGGTACCGGGGCGGAATCCATACCGCCAACCAACGGCAGCGCCCGGCGGCGCAACGCTTCCCCTTGCCCCGGCCAGTATTGCTCACAGCGTTCGAAAAGCTGCTGCGCATAATCGCCGGAAGGATCTGCCCCCGGTGTCGAGGTGGCAAGGCGCCAATGCGGATCGAACAGCACCTCCGGCAGCGGACGTTCGGTTAATGCCGGCACGTTGCGAACCGTCACGCAGAGCCGATTGCGCGCAAAAATCTGCACCGCCCCCGCCATCCCAAGATCCGCCAACCTTTGCGGGTGCGCCAGGTTGGCCGAAGCGAACAGCTGTGGCCGCTCACCATTCTCTATCCGTTGGCGCAACAACCCCGCCGGGCCGAATTCCGTCGTGACTTTTTGCCCGGCGTGCCGCTGAAATGCCGACAGCAGCGGCGCAAACGCCAGTCGCAGGCTGCCGGCGGCAAACAGCAGGATATCACTCATCATGTCGCTCCAATTGGCTGCGATACAGCGGCACCAGCGTCGCGTAGCGGCGGCCCGCCACCGTCAGCGGCACCCGTTCGATCGCCAGTTCGAACAGGGGTGACAAGGATTGCGCCGTTAACACCTCGCGGCAGGCCCCGAGCCGGCTGCGCCCTTCCTTGCCCAACAGCAAAGCCCGATCGGCCACCGCGTGAGCATGGTTGGGCTGATGCGTGGAGAACACCACCGCCAACTGCTGCTCCCGCGCCAGGCGGACCATCAAGCTCAACACCCGATCCTGGTAATGCAGATCCAGCGCCGAAGTCGGTTCATCCAGAATCAACACCTCGCAGCGCATCGCCAACGCGCGGGCGATCATCACTAATTGACGTTGGCCGCCGGATAGGCTGCCAAACTCACGCTCTGCCAGGTGCTGCAAATCCAACGACTGCAACGCTTCTCTCGCCAGCCGATGGTCCTCGGCTGACGGTGAACGGAACAGGCCGACATGGCGCGCCCGCCCCATCAATACGATATCCAGCACCCGATAGGCGAACGGCGGCGCAAAGTGCTGCGGGACAAAGCCCATCTCACCGCGGCGCTCAATCTCGCCGGACTGCGGCGTCAGGCTGCCTAACAACAGCTGCAGCAGCGTGCTCTTGCCACGCCCATTCGGGCCCAATATCGCCAGCACTTCGCCGCGCCGCAGCTGAATGTCCAGATGTTGGAACAGCGGAGCCCCGCCCGGCCAGGCGAAACTCACGCCCCTGGCGGCCAATAAGGTGTCAGTCATGCCAGCCTCTCACTTGCGCGCGGCGCAGCAGCAGCGCGAACAGCGGCGCGCCAATCAGCGCGGTCAGAATGCCCAGCGGGATTTCGCTGCTGCTCAGCGTGCGCGCCAAATCGTCGATCACCAGCATGTACAAGGCCCCCAGGCAAAGCGAAGCCGGCAGCAGACGCCGATGATCCGGCCCCACCAGCCGCCTCGCCACGTGCGGGATCACCAAGCCGACCCAGCCGATGCTGCCGCTGACCGCCACCTGGGCGGCCACGATGGCGGCGCACAGCGTCAAAATCAACCAGCGGGTGCGCTCCACGTTGATGCCCAATGCACCGGCATCCTCATCGCCCAACGACAGCAGATTGATGCGCCAGCGCAGCGCCAACAGCAAGCCGCCGGCCAACAGCAAAGGCACAAACAGCATCAGCAGCTTTTGCCGATCGGCGGTGGCAAAGCTGCCAAGCAGCCAAAACACGATGCTCGGCAGTTTCTCTTCGGTATCCGCCAGATATTGCATCAGGCTGACGCAGGCGGAGAAGAAGCCGCTGAGGATCACCCCCGCCAGTACCAAAGAGAGGATATTGCGCCGCGCAATGGCGCTGGTGAGAGTGAAAATCAGCAGCAGCGCCGCCATGCCGAAAACAAATGCCGACAGCAGCAGCGCCGCCAACGGCAGGCTGAGCAGGATAGCCAGCGTGCCGCCAAAGGCCGCGCCGGACGACACACCGATGATATGCGGATCGACCAGCGGGTTGCGAAAGACGCCTTGCAAAGCCGCGCCGCACAGGGCCAGCGCTGCGCCGGCGCCCATCGCCAACAGCACTCGCGGCACGCGCACGCCCAGGATCACCTGGCGTTGGATAGCATCGATGCCGGCATAATGCTGCCCGGTGAACGGCTCCAGCAAAATCATCAGGCTGTGCGTCATCGGCACCTGAAAGCGGCCAACGCCGAGTGAAAACAGTGCGCAGCACAGTGTCAACAACGCCAGCCAGCCCAGCCTCATTGCCCGCTCTGGCAGCAGGTGGCGCGGTAATAACGTTGATAGTAAGCGTCGACCCGCTGCTGCAGATTGATATCGGCAAAACGCTGCGGGTAAAGTTTTTTCGCCATCCACAACTCACCCAACGCCATCGCCTCCGGCATCGGATATCCCCAGGCCTTGGCGTACTCCGGCATCAGGTAGACCCGCTTATTCTTCACCGCGTCGATCGGCTGCCACTGCGGTGACGTCAGGATCTGTTTCACCACGTCCGGGTAGCGCTCCTGCACGAAAATCACCGCCGGATCCCACTTCAGGACATCCTCGATAGAAACCTGTTTAAACCCCTGAATGTCCTTCGCCGCCACGTTGAGCGCCCCGGCGTGCCGCATCATCAACCCGGTATACTTGCCGGCGCCGTAAGTGGTGAGATCGGGGTTGGCCATATACACCCGCACCCGCTGATTTTCCGGCAGATCGCGCAGCCGTTCGGCGACCAACGCGCGCTGCTGAATAACGTCCTTAATCAGGGCTTCGGCCTGAGGCTGACGCGACATCACTTCGCCGATCAGGCGAATGCCATCCTGCAGCCCCAGCGTATAGGCCCGATCTTCATCGCTCAGCTGCGGATTCATTTTACCCGCCTGATCGGCCGCCTCGCGGCGCAGCGAGATAGCCACCACCGGAATGCCCACTCGTTCGATCTGCGCAATCATCTCCGGCGGCGCATAGTTGGCCACGAACACCACCTGCGGATGCAGGCCGAGCAGGCTCTCGATATTCACCGACGTCAGATCGCCCGGCATCGGCAGGGTTGCCAACGTCGGCGCCAGCCGCAGGTAGTTTGGCCCCAGCTGCTTTTTCCAACTGCTGAGCACGCCGACCACCTGAGGCATCGCATCAAGCTGCACCAACAGGTTCAACGTCTGGTGTTGCAGCACCACCGCGCGAGTGATGCGATCGGGCAGCGTGACCTGGCGATTGAGCTGATCGGTGACCTGGCGATCCGCCTGGGCGGCGGTGGAAAACAAAACAAGCGCCAACAGCAGGCGAGGGAGAAAGTTAAACATGGCAGTGACCGGTTGATTATCGTTGTATAGCAAATGATATAGCGATGAGCATGGCGAAACAATCAGCGGGATCAAACCGGATGCGGGTACTCGGGAGGTAAAACGAGGCGTGAATGCGATCCTGGAAGCGGATCCGCCGGTGTCGCGACGGATCCCATCGGCCCTGAAAGGGCGCGTGAAGAAGACTTATTGACCGATAGACGTCAGGCCCTGGCGGATCCCTTCGTCAGCCTGCTGGCACCAGGCCTGCAGCCCCTGCGGCGCTTCTTTTTCCAACGCAACCACTTTGCCGTCGTCGTTCAGCACATTGCCTTCACGGCCCATCGCTTCGCGCTTGTCGCCGTCGCGGGTGTCGACGCCGCCGGGAATAGCCGCCACGTAGGCCACCATTTTCTTGGCGTTGTCGATGCTATCGGCTTTCAGGAAACCTTTATCGACGCAGTAAGACATCAGCCCGGCGGTATTGCGCGTGATGTCATAAACGTTTTTCAATGCGGCAGGATCCATCCCTTCAGCGTTAGCGGTGTTGAACAGGCCCAGAGTCGCGGCAATCATGCCGGTCAGAATGCTTTTTTTCATTGTTAACTCGTTTTAATAATGAATTATTTAATTTTTAATTATTCACAAATACAATGTGAATACCGCTACGGTATAACGGCGGCCTAGATTAGCACAACCCTAATGCATTAATAGCGGTGATTAAGTTAACTCTCAATAAAATAAAAACGCATGATGGGGTAATAACCTCCGCCCGGCGTCATTTTTTCACGTTAGGTTTGGCCGTGCTCAATTCATAGTAAAAATAATCTCACCCAGGAATTATTTACAACGAAAGCGTTGGTCTACGGTCAATTGCGCGCCCCCCTTTGCCAAAACCACCGGCGTGGCATAGCCTGTTAAGACGCGCCATGCCTAGTGGGAGGGGATTCACATGAACCATTCCGTCCGGCCGCCGCAATGCGACGACAAAACCATTCTTGATATCACGATGAATTTATATCTCTATCCGGCGGTGCTTATCGCGCATCGCCTGGGTATCTTTGAGTTTATTGCTCTGCACCCCCGCAACCTGACCGATATATGCGCTCAGGCCAATGTGGAAAGACGCCCGGCGGAAACATTGATCATGGCGTTATTGGCATTGAAATTGATAGACAGAGACGGTGAAACATTCTCTCTCACGCCGGAAGCGGAAACCTTTTTGTTAAAAAACAACCCGCATTATTTCGGTTATTTCTGGGATTTGATGGTTGAAAACAGCGACATTTTCTCGCTGAAAAACCTGGAAAGCGCCATCAGAAAAAATACCTCGCAGGTGTACGGCGAGCAGGAACTGTTTGAAACGCATACGCTCGACGCCGACAGAATGCGGCGGTTTACCCACGCCATGCACAGCCTGAGCATGGGATCGGCCAGCGTTTGGCCGGCGCTGTTGCCCCTCGGCGCCTGCCGCGCGGCGCTGGATATCGGCGGCGCCTCCGGCGCCCATGCCATCAGCCTGGCGGCCCACTGGCCGACGTTGACCTGCACCGTGTTCGATCTGCCGGAAGTGTGCCCGCTCGCCGCCGACTACGCGCGCCATTACGGCCTCAGCCACCGCATCGGCACTCACAGCGGCGATATGTGGCGCGATCCCTACCCGGCGGCGGATCTGCACCTGTACTCCAATATTTTCCACGACTGGCCGATGGACAAGAACCGCTTCCTGGCGCAAAAGAGCTATGCGGCCCTCCCGCCCGGGGGCAGGATCGTGATCCACGAAGTGCTGTACAACGATGACGGCGATGGCCCGCCTGCCGCCGCGGGCTACAGCCTGATGATGATGGGATGGACGCAGGGCCGCCAATACTCCGGCAGGGAAATCGGCGACCTGCTGCGCGACGTCGGCTTCGGGCCTGCTCAGGTGCTGCCGTCGCTCGGCTATTTCAGCATCGTGACGGCGCAAAAACGCCAGGCTTAGCGGTTCACCGAGCGCGCCATGCGGCTGTAGGTGTGGCGCACGCCGCGAATCGCCACGCTGTAAGCGAAGATGTTTTCCGGCAGCGCCAGCCCCAGATAGCCGGTATCGCCGATATGGTGCAGATCCGCCCCAGCCATTTTGCTCATCAGCGCAATCTGCCGCACGGTCTGCACGTCGGCCCCCTCTTGCGAGGTGCCGATCGCCGTCATCGCCAGCGCGCCTTGCCGCTGGGCAAAGGCGATCAGCGCCGCCACTTTCTCCTGCGACATGCCGGGAATGGTGCCCGGCGCCGGCAACAGCACGATGTCCGCACCGTTCTCCACGAACAGCGCGATGTCCCGCTCGCCGATCAGCTGGCTGCCGCTTTCGCGCACAATACCGGCGCCGTGCATCTTGCCGGTCACCAGCACCATCTCGTCGCCCACCTCATCGCGGATCGCTTTCAGCGCGGCGGCGATCGCCTGATTGCTGACGCCGTTGCTCGGGTTGCCGGTCAGCACCAGCATACGCGCGCCAAGCTGATACAGCTTGCGGGCATTCTCGGCGGTGGCGGCTCGCCCCGCCGTCATCTGCCAGAAATCGTTATGTTCGGTGGCGAAGGCCGGATCGACGGCCTCCAAGTTCACGCCGATCACCCGTCCGGTCAGCCGCTGCAGCGTGCGCAGCGCCTCCTGCGGCGGCACATCAGCGGGCAGGCCCGCAATATGCGGCTGGTCAACGTCGAACAGGTTCAGCAGCAGCAGGTCGGCGCCCTGGCTGGCCGCCAGCTCGGCGTTGGTGACGTTATTGAGCAGCGGCTGAGTGACCGCGATGGTTTCGCTGACCAAAATACGCCCTTCGCTGGCGCGGATGGCATAGAGCAGATCGGCTTTGCCGATATCGGCCAGATCGCTGGCGCTGCAGTCCAGATAGCGTTTCATGAGGCAAGCTCCGATGACGTTAGCGGGAATGGATACCCCCTCGCTCAGCGCGGCTGAACGAGGGGGACAGGGTTACTTCAGCGTAAAACTTTGCGCCTGCACGTTGTCGGAGTCCAGGCCGACGAACACGTTGAATTTGCCCGGCTCCGCTCCCCATTTCAGGCTGGCGTTGTAGAACTTCAGATCGTCTTCGCTAATCGGCAGCTCAACCTGCTGCGACTGGCCAGCCTTCAGCGTCACTTTCTTGAAGTTGCGCAGCTCTTTTACCGGCCGGCTGACCGAGGCGGTCACGTCCTGCAGATACAGCTGCACCACCGTGGCGCCGTCGTACTTGCCGGTATTCTTCAGCGTGACGCTGGCGGTTAGCTTGCCGTTGCGCGCCATCGTCGGGCTGGACAGTTTCAGATCCGACAGGCTGAAGGTGGTGTAGCTCAGGCCGTAACCGAACGGATACAGCGGGCCGTTCGGCGAATCGAAGTAGCGCGAGGTGTACTTGCCCGGATTCTCCTTGCCGAACGGGCGACCGGTGTTCAGGTGGTTGTAGTACATCGGGATCTGGCCGACCGAGCGCGGGAAGGTCATCGGCAGCTTGCCCGACGGGTTGTAGTCGCCGAACAGCACGTCCGCCACTGCGTTGCCGCCCTCGGTGCCGCTGTACCAGGTTTCCAGCATGGCGTCCGCCTGCTCGCTCTCCCAGCTCAGCGCCAGCGGCCGGCCGTTCATCAGCACCAGCACCAACGGCTTGCCGGTGGCTTTCAGCGCGGCGATCAGATCGCGCTGGCTCTGCGGAATCGTGATGTCGGCGCGGCTGGAGGCCTCGTGCGCCATGCCCTGCGATTCCCCCACCACCGCCACGACCACGTCGGCCTTGTTCGCCGCCTGCACCGCTTCGTCGATCATCTGCTGCGGCGAACGGGTATCGAACGCCACCGCCGGCTCATACTCGTTAAGGTAGTCGATAATGCCTTTATCCTGCGTGACGTTGGCGCCCTTGGCGTAAAGAATGCGCGCCTTGTCGCCCACCGCCCGCTCCAGCCCTTCGCGCAGGGTGACCGACTGCTTGACCACCCCGGCGGCCGACCAGCTGCCCATCACGTCGCGCTGGCTGTCGGCCATCGGCCCGACCAGCGCGATGGTCGCCTGTTTGCTCAGCGGCAGCGTCTGCTTATCATTCTTCAGCAGCACCATCGTCTTGCGCGCCACCACCCGCGCCTCGGCGCGGTGCAGGCGGCTTTCGGCGTTGGTGTCCTGCGGGTCGGAACCCGCCGGGCCCAGATGCACGTATGGATTGGTGAACAACCCCATGTCGTACTTGGTGTTCAGCACGTCGCGGCAGGCGCGATCGATATCGCTTTCAGGCACCAGCCCGTCTTTCACCAGACCCGGCAGGTATTTGTCGTAGAACTCGTCGCTCATGCTCATGTCGACGCCGGAGGTGATGGCCAGCCGCACCGCGTCGCGCGCGTCGGCGGCCACGCCGTGTTTTATCAGTTCTTTAATCGCGCCGTGGTCGCTGATGGTGATGCCTTTAAAGCCCCACTGATCGCGCAGCAGATCTTTCAGCAGCCACGGGTTGGCGGTGGCCGGCACACCGTTGATCGCGTTGAGCGACACCATCACCCCGCCGCTGCCGGCGTCCACCGCCGCTTTATAAGGCGGCAGATAGTCCTGATGCATGCGCAGCGGGCTCATGTCGACGGTGTTGTAATCGCGGCCGCCTTCGACGGCGCCATACAATGCAAAGTGCTTGACGCTGGCCATCACCGAACCGGGTTTGGCCGGATCGCCGTTCTGGAAACCGTCGACCATCACCTTGGCGATTTTCGAGACCAGCCAGGTGTCTTCGCCGAAGCCTTCGGAGACCCGGCCCCAGCGCGGATCGCGGGTGATATCGACCATCGGCGCGAAGGTCATGTTGAGGCCGTCGTCGCTGGCCTCCTGCGCCGCTACCCGAGCGCTGAGCGCGATGGCTTCCAGATCGAAGCTGGCCGCCAGCCCCAGACTGATCGGGAACACGGTGCGCTGGCCGTGCACCACGTCATAGGCGAAGAACAACGGGATCTTGAGGCGGCTGAGCTGCATCGCCTGATCCTGCATCACCCGGATATCCGGGCGGGTGACGGTATTGAAGATGGCGCCGATCTGCCCTTTGCGGATGCCCTCGCGGATCGCTTCTTTTGGGTTATCCGGCCCGACGCTGATCAGCCGCAGCTGGCCGATCTTCTCTTCCAGCGTCATCTGCTTCATCAAATGGGACACGAAGGCGTCGCGCTGCTGGGCGTGAATGCCCTGCGTTATCGGCGTTTCCTGCGCAAAAGCCGGGCTGAGGGCCAGACCGGACAACATACTCACCACACAAAGCCATTTCATCTTGTTTTATCTCAGGCGTGTTTCCGCCGCCAAAGCCGCGGGGTTTAATCGGAGTGAAGAAACAGTTTGCCACACTCTGTTTCATCGCCAAGGAAATTCGCATCGGTAATGTTTACAAAGCATTACAGGTTATCGGCAGGTAATTCTGCAGCCGGGCGCGGCTGTCGGCAGCCTCCGCCGCCAGAAAATCGACCAGTACGGTTAACGTCGGCGGCGCTACCGTGCGTTCAGGATAGACCAAATAATAGGCCGCGCCGCTGCTGACGCAGAGCGGGAACGGCGTCACGATGCGCTGCGCCTGGATATCCTCCTCCAGCAGGCACAGATCGCCGATGGCGATGCCGAACCCCTGCAGCGCGGCGCTCATCGCCAGATCGAGAGTATCGAAATGCTGGGCCTTACCGGACGGCAGCGCATCGGCGCCCGCCGCCTTCAGCCAGCGCAGCCAGTCGCGCCGATCGCGCGTCGGATGCAGCAGGGTTTTATCCGTCAAATCCGCCAGCCGGGGCGCCGGCGGCAGGAACGTCGGCGTGCAGACCGGCGTGAGGATTTCGTCGAACAGCAGGTGCGCGATCAGCTTTTTACCCGGTGGCCGACCGAATACCACCGCGGCGTCAAACTGCTCGGTACTGAAATCCAGACCGTGCGACACTGAGGCGGTCAGCTCGATATGCATGTCCGGCCGTTCATTCTGCAAGCGAATGATGCGCGGCAGCACCCAGCGCATGGCGCAGGTCGGGCATTTGATGCGCAGCGCCCCCGGCGGGGCGGCGGCCCGCGTCAGCGCCTCGTCCAACTGCCCCAGCGCCAGCTGCACCGGCGCCAGCAGCTGCGCGCCCTGCGGCGTCAGCGCCAAACCGCGCGCATGGCGGCTGAACAGCGGATAGCCCAGGCGCTGTTCCAGCCCGAGGATTTGCCGGCTGACCGCCCCCTGCGTCAGGTGCAGCTGCCGGGCGGCATGGGTAAAGTTGAGGCGTTGCGCCACCACCACGAAGGTTTTCAACACGTCGAGCGACGGCAGGGATATCGGCATAGCGGGCCTCGATTAGGTATGATCGTAGTGCATGGCAAGTATGACAAACTTTCCCTTGTCCGCCTACGCCGGCTGATGCTTAATCGCTCAACACTTCCCTGTTTGCCTGGAGCCCATCATGCAGAGCGCCTGCTCATCCCGCTCGAAGCTGCCGGACGTCGGCACCACCATTTTCACCGTTATTGGCCAACTCAGCGCCGAACATCAGGCTCTCAATCTGTCGCAGGGCGCGCCCAACTTCGCCGGCGACCCGCAGCTGATCGAGGCAACGGCGCAAGCCATGCGCGCAGGTCATAACCAATACGCGCCGATGAGCGGTGTGGCGGCGTTACGTGCTGCTCTGGCGGAAAAAGCTGAACGATTGTATGGCGCACGCTATGACGCCGACGAAGAAATCACGGTGATCGCCAGCGCCAGCGAAGGGCTGTACTCGGCGATCAGCGCGCTGGTGCATCCCGGCGACGAGGTGATCTATTTCGAACCGGCGTTCGACAGCTATGCGCCGATCGTGCGCCTGCAGGGCGCCACGCCGGTAGCGATCAAACTGTCGCTGCAGGATTTTCGCGTCGACTGGGATGAAGTGGCCGCCGCCATCAACGGCAAAACGCGCATGATCATCGTCAATACGCCGCACAACCCGACCGGCGCAGTGTTTGACGAGTACGACATTGAACGCCTGACCGCCCTTACCCGCGACACCGATATCGTGATCCTGTCCGACGAGGTCTACGAACACGTGGTGTTCGACGGCGATATTCACCACAGCATGGCGCGCTACCCGCAGCTGGCGGAACGCAGCGTGATCGTGTCGTCGTTCGGTAAAACCTACCACGTCACCGGCTGGCGCGTCGGCTACTGCCTGGCGCCGGCGGCGCTGATGGACGAGATCCGCAAGGTGCACCAGTTTATGGTGTTCTCCGCCGATACGCCGATGCAACACGCCTTCGCCGCCGCGCTCGACAACCCGCAGAGCTACCTGGGGCTGGCGGCATTTTACCAACAAAAGCGCGATCTGCTGGCCAGCGCCTTGCAGGATTCGCGCTTTGAGCTGCTGCCCAGCCGCGGCAGCTTCTTCATGCTGGCCCGTTTTAGCGGCTTCAGCCACGAAAGCGACAATGATTTCGCCGTACGCTTGATCCGCGAAACGAAGGTGGCGACGATCCCGCTGTCGGCGTTCTACAGCGACGGCACCAATACCGGCCTAATCCGGCTGAGTTTTTCCAAAGATAACGAGACCCTGCTGGAAGGCGCGCGCCGCCTGAGCCAGGCGTAATTTTTTGTCCGACCATGGGAAAGGGGCACTGCCTATGAAAGCACTGAAAACGCTGTTCGCCGCCGGATGCCTGCTGGCCGCCGGCACTTCGCTGGCGGCGGAAAACAGCCTGCGCTTCGGCCTGGAAGCGCTGTATCCGCCGTTCGAATCCAAATCCGCCAGCGGCAAACTGGAAGGGTTCGATATCGAACTGGGTGACGCGGTGTGCGCCGCCGCGCAGTTGAAATGCAGCTGGGTGGAAACCTCGTTCGACAGCCTGATCCCGGCGCTGCAGGCGCGCAAGTTCGACGCCATCAACTCGGCGATGAACGTGACCGAACAGCGGCGCCAGGCGATCGCCTTCACTGACGCCATCTATCAGGTGCCGAACCGCCTGATCGCCAAAGCCGGCAGCGGCCTGCTGCCGGACGCCAAATCGCTGGCGGGCAAACACGTGGGCGTGCTGCAAGGATCGATTCAGGAGATTTACGCCAAAACCCATTGGGCGCCGGCGGGCGTGGACGTGGTGTCTTATCAGGATCAGAATCAGGTTTACCTCGATCTGGCGGCTGGTCGGCTTGACGCCACGCTGGTGATGGCGCCGTCGGGGCAAAGCGGCTTCCTGTCGCAGCCGGACGGCAAGGGCTTCGCCTTCGTCGGCGAGGCGGTACGCGACGACAAAATCCTCGGTGAAGGTATTGCCTTCGGCCTGCGTAAAGGGGATGAGCCGCTGAAGAAAAAACTGGATGCCGCCATCGCCAAAGTGAAACAGCAAGGCACGGTGGCGGCGCTGTCGAAGAAGTATTTCGGCGACATCGACGTGACGGTAAAGTGATAGACGGGGGCGGCACCGCCGCCCCCTGCCGCGTTTAGCGATCGAACACCGAGCTGTTCAGCGCGCGATCCTGCTGATGGCGTTCCAGCGCCAATTCGATCAGGCGTGTGATAAGTGCCTGATAGCTGACGCCGCTGGCGGCCCACAGCTTGGGATACATGCTGATGTTGGTGAAGCCCGGCAGCGTGTTGATTTCGTTGATTACCACCTGGTTATCCGGCGTCAGGAACACATCCACCCGCGCCAGGCCGAAGCACTCCAGCGCGCGGAACGCCTTCAGCGCCACCTCGCGGATGTGGTCGCTCACTTCCGGCGCGATCGCCGCCGGCACCACCACCTGAGCGCCCTGCTCATTGATGTATTTGGTATCGTAAGAATAGAAGGCGTCGCTCAACACGATCTCGCCGCACACGCTGGCCTGCGGATCGTCGTTGCCCAGCACCGCGCACTCGATCTCGCGGCCGACGATCGCCGACTCCACCAGCACTTTGTGATCGAAGCTGAAGGCCAGCGATACCGCCGCGTCGAACTCGGCGCGGTTTTCCACCTTGCTGACCCCGACCGACGAGCCCTGGTTGGCCGGCTTGACGAACAGCGGCAGGCCGAGGCGTTCGCTCAGTTGTTCAAACGTGAATCCGGCGCGGTTGGCGCGCGTCAGGGTGACGAACGGCGCTACTGCCAGCCCGGCGTCGCGCAGCAGGCGCTTGGTCACATCTTTGTCCATGCTGACCGCCGAACCGAGCACGCCGGCGCCGACGAACGGCATATTGGCCATGCGCAGCAGCCCCTGCAGCGAGCCGTCCTCCCCCAGTGTGCCGTGCACGATCGGGAAGATGACGTCGAGTTGGCCCAGCGCGCCGGCGCTGCCCGCTTCGATCAGCTGCTGTTTTTCCTGGCCCGGGATCAGCGCCACGTTCTTGTTCGAGCGGTTCAGCGCGATCAGCGCCGGGTTCTCGGCGTTGATCAGGTAGTTGGAGGCGTCGTTGATGTGCCACTGCCCCTGTTTGTCGATCCCCAGCAGCGTGACGTCAAACTTCTCTTTGTCGATTGCATCCACAATGTTTTTGGCCGACTGCAGCGACACCTCATGCTCCGCCGATTTACCGCCAAAAATCACCCCAACACGTAGTTTAGTCACGCCTTAAATCCTTCTGAAAAATCATGGCAAAAAAGTCGTTCATCACAATAAACGCATTGCCTGGCGGCGGCAATCGTTGTTGCCAGAATCTTCTTACGCCACAGATTGCCACATCACGACCATCCTAAACGTATACACTTCGTATATCGTTCACTTAGGGAGACGCCGATGGGCATCGTAAAAATTTCAGACGCGCTGCACGACGATCTGCGCCTCGCCAGCCTGACCATGACGCGTTCGATCAACGCGCAGGCCGAGTACTGGATCAAGATCGGCATGCTGGCGGAGTTCCATCCGGAACTGACCTACCCGCAGCTGGTAAAAAAAATGATGAAAGATAACGCGCTGACGCTGAAGGAGATTGTCGGGTGAAACAGATTGTGATCAAAACGCCGGAAGAGATTGCCAAAATGCGCCATTCCGGCGCCCTGCTGGCCAAAGTGTTTGCTATGCTCGATGAGGTCATCGTCGAAGGCATCTCCACCATGGAGATCAACGACCGCGCCGAGGCGTTTATCGTCGACGAGCTGAAGTCGCGCCCGGCCAGCAAGGGGCAGTATGATTTCCCCTATGTGCTCAACACCTCAATCGACGACGTGGTGTGCCACGGGGTGCCATCGGCCAGCAAAATCCTGCGTTCCGGCATGATTATCAACGTAGACATCACGCTGGAAAACGGCGGCTATATCGCCGACTCCAGCAAGATGTACTGCGTCGGCCAGGTGACACCGCTGGCCAAACGGCTGGTGAACAACGTCTATGAATCGATGTGGCAAGGCATTCGCGCAGTAAAACCGGGCGCTACCCTGGGGGATATCGGCCATGCCGTCCAGCGGCATGCCGAGCAGGCCGGCTACAGCATCGTGCGTGAGTATTGCGGCCACGGCATCGGCCGCGATATGCATGAAGAGCCGGCGGTGCTGCACTACGGCCAACCCGGCAGCGGTCTGGTGCTGCAGGAAGGCATGGTGTTCACCATCGAGCCGATGATCAACCAGGGCGACCGCCGCATCAAGCAGAAGAAAGACGGCTGGACGGTGGTGACGCGCGACAAAAAACTGTCGGCGCAGTGGGAGCACACCGTGGCGGTCACCGCCGACGGCGTGGAGATCCTGACGCTGCGCGACGAAGAGCGCCGGGCCGGCTACGCCGAGCGCTACTAAACCCGCAAGCCATTAGCTTGGCAAGCTGATAGCTTAATAAGTTATTTAATTGATAACCTCTTAGCTTATATGCGGCACTCCGGCGCCGCGGTTAAAGCGACGGAGATGACAGGGAGACAGGCAGCATGCAGTCAGGCAATCAGACGTTTATCAATCAGCTCAAGGACATCGTCGGCGGCCCGCAGTTGTTGACCGGCGATCGCAACACCGAGCGGTATCGCAAGGGGTTCCGCTCCGGTGAAGGCCAGGCGCTGGCGGTGGTGTTTCCCACCAGCCTGCTGCAGCTGTGGCGCATTTTGCAGGCCTGCGTGGCCGCCGACAAAATCGTCATCATGCAGGCCGCCAATACCGGCCTGACCGAAGGATCAACCCCCAGCGGCAACGACTATGATCGCGACATCGTCATCGTCAGCACCCTGCGCCTCGACCATATTCAGGTGCTGGACAACGGCAAGCAGGTGGTCGGCTTCCCCGGCAGCACCCTGCACCACCTCGAGAAATTGCTCAAACCCTACGGCCGCGAACCGCATTCGGTGATCGGTTCCTCCTGCATCGGCGCCTCGGTGATCGGCGGCGTGTGCAACAACTCCGGCGGCTCGCTGGTGAAACGCGGCCCGGCCTACACCGAAATGGCGCTGTACGCCCAGCTAGGGGAAGACGGCCAGCTGCGCCTGGTGAACCATTTGGGCATCCGCCTCGGCGACACGCCGGAAGAGATCCTCACCCGGCTGGAAAAAGGTGACTATCGCCCGACAGACGTCGAATACGGCGAGCTGCGCGCCTCGGATAACGAGTACGCCAGCCGGGTGCGTGACGTCGATGCCGACACCCCTTCCCGCTTCAACGCCGACAAACGCCGCCTGTTCGAGGCATCCGGCTGCGCCGGTAAGCTGGCGGTGTTCGCGGTGCGGCTCGACACCTTCGAGAAAGAAGGCAAAGAGCAGGTGTTCTATATCGGCACCAACGACACCGCGGTGCTGACCGAACTGCGCCGCCACATGCTGAGCCAGTTCGAAAACCTGCCGGTGGCCGGTGAGTACATGCACCGCGATATCTTCGACATCGCCGAGGTGTACGGCAAAGACACCTTCATGATGATCGACAAGCTCGGCACCGATCAGATGCCGCGCTTCTTCACCCTGAAAGGCCGCATGGACGCCAGCCTCAACAAGCTGCCGCTGCTGCCGCACAACCTGACCGACCGGCTGATGCAGGGCCTGAGCCATCTGGCGCCGAGCCACCTGCCGAAGCGCATGAAGGAATACCGCGAACGTTTCGAACATCACCTGCTGCTGAAGATGGCCGGCCCCGGCGTAGACGAAGCGCAGCGCTACCTGACCGACTATTTCGCCCAGGCCGAAGGCGCTTTCTTCGCCTGCACGCCTGACGAAGGCAAAAAGGCCTTCCTGCACCGCTTCGCCGCCGCCGGCGCCGCCGTGCGCTACCATGCGGTGCACGCCGACAAGGTGGAGGATATTCTGGCGCTGGATATCGCCCTGCGCCGCAACGACACCGACTGGTTCGAAACCCTGCCGCCGGAGATCGACAGCCAGCTGGTGCATAAGCTGTATTACGGCCACTTTATGTGCCACGTTTTCCATCAGGACTACGTGGTGAAAAAGGGCGTCGACAGCCACGCGCTGAAGGAAAAGATGCTCGAGATCCTCAACCTGCGCGGCGCCGAATACCCGGCGGAGCATAACGTCGGCCACCTGTACCACGCCAAGGCAGATCTGCAGGCGTTCTACCGCGCCGCCGATCCGACCAACAGCTTCAACCCCGGCATCGGCAAAACCAGCAAACGCAAAGGCTGGGCCGAAGGCCCCCGCTAAGACCGCCCGATTGGCCCGCCGCCGCACCCGGTGCGGGCCTACTCTCCCCCGCCTGCCTCATCGTGATATTTCTGCACCTTTAAAGATGCATTTTTATTGCAACTTATAAATTTCCCGATTACCATTCACCACATAATCGCAAATGAGAATCAATTACAAAGCTGTCATGACGGATACATGACGTCCGCCGTGGCAATCACCGCGAAGTTGTTAATGAGAAGGAACCTACCATGAGTCAGACCCTCGATTCCGCCCAGCTGTTAGCCGCGCTCGATAAAGTGATGGTGATCTCCACCACCGATCTGCAGGGCACCATCACCTACGTCAACGATCTGTTTTGCCAGCTGACCGGCTTTTCCCGGGAAGAGCTGGTGGGCCAGCCCCACAGCATCGTGCGCCACCCTTCGGTGCCGAAAGCGGTTTACAAAGCGATGTGGGACACCATCAAGGCGGGCGGCATCTGGACCGGCATCATCCCGAACGTCGGCAAGGGCGGCGTGCTGTACGTGGTCGACACCACGGTGCAGCCGCTGTATGACGCCCAGGGCAATATCGCGGCCTATATCAGCATCCGCCGCGTGATCAACGATCTGATGACCGACTTCGAATCGGTAGAATTCGCCAAAGAACAGTTCGACAACCACTACGACAAGTAACCGCCATGGCCGACCTTATCGAACGCATCCTGATTGGTTACGGTTCGGAGTCGGGCAACGCCCGGGCGCTGGCGATGCGCCTGGGCGAGCAAAGCAGCCTGCAACCCTACCGCCCCGTCGTGAAAGAACTCAACGCCATCCAGCCCGCCGATGTGGGCGAGCGTGACGCCCTGCTGATCGTCTCCAGCTCATTTGGCGACGGCGAACCGCCCGCCAACGCCGAGCGTTTTTCCGACGCGCTGGCGCAATGGCCGGATCGTCACCGGTTGCGCTACGCCATCTTCGGTCTCGGCGACACCGCGTACCCGCATTTCTGCGGCTTCACGCAGGCGCTGGATACACGCCTGACGCAATACGGCGCCCGCGCCATCATCAATCGCGTCGACGCCGACGTTAACTTCGAACCGTTCTTCGTAACCTGGCTGACGACGCTGGAGAAGGTGCTGGCCGGCGATGCCCAGGCCGGCCGCGATTTGCATCTACGCGTGACCGCCTACGGCGAAGACCATGCGTTCAGCGCCCCCCTCCTCGAACGGCGGCCGCTCAGCGCACGCACGCCGCAGGCCTGGCACCTGCGGCTGAATATCGCCGGCAGCGGCATCGTTTACCGGGCGGGGGATACCGTCTATCTGTTGCCGGAAAACGACGAAGGATTATTGATCCGGCTGGCAGACTGGCTCGGCAGACCGGAGGCCGCCGACGCGCTGCGCCGCCGGGAGCTGCGCCAGCTCAGCAAAACGACGCTGCGCGAACTGGCGCAGTTGGCCGACAGCGAAGAGCTCAAAGGCTTGCTTAAGATCCGCCAACGCAAAGCCCTGGAGAGCTATCTGTACGGCGCCGATCTGCTGGACGTACTGCACGATTTTTGCCCGCCGCAGGCGGTCACGCTGGAGAACCTGCTGGCGCTGCTGCCCGTTTGCCTGCCGCGCGCCTACTCCATCGCTTCGGCAACGCGGGCAGAGAGCCTCGATCTGTGCGTGCGCGACGTACATTATGAACGCGGCGGCCGCATCCGGCGCGGCACGGCGACCGGCTGGCTGCTCAGCCAACCCGGCCCTTTCCGCCTCTTCTGCCGCGCCAACCCCGGCTTTTACCTGCCGCGCGATGCCACTGTGCCGGTGCTGCTTATCGGTACCGGTACCGGCATAGCGCCCTTGATAGGCTTGCTGCGCGAAATGGCCGCCCAGGGTGAACGGCGCGAAACCGTGCTGATCTTCGGTGAAAAACGGCGTGATGAAGATTTCCTGTATCGCGAGGAATTGGCTGCACTGAACGCGGCGGGCGTACTCACGCGGCTCATCACCGCCTTCTCGCGCGACGCCGTCGCCAAATACTATGTGCAGCATGCGATCGGCGATCATGCCGATGCCATCAGCGGCCTGCTGCAGCGGGGAGCGCATGTCTACCTGTGCGGCAATCGCCAGTATCTGGAACATGCCGTGGCGACGGCGCTGGAGCAAGCCTGCGGGGCGGAAAACCTGTGGCAGACGCTGATTGAGCAGCAGCGCCTGCATCTGGAACTCTATTGAATCAGGGTGGCGTTCATCGTTCCGCACGCAGCAGCAAGGACACGATGAACGCGCCCCCCAGCCCCGCCGTAATGATGCCGATGGGCAGCTCCTGATGGGGGATCAGACTGCGGCTGAGCATGTCGCCGCCGGTCAGCAACATCGCCCCCAGTAGGCCGCACATAGGCACGGATAAACGGTGGCGCACGCCCACCAGGCGCCGGGCCAGATAAGGCACCATCAGCCCGACAAAGCCGATCACGCCCGTCAGCGAAACGAGAAACGCCGTGGACAGTGCGCAGCACAGAAAGGTCTCGGTGCGCAGCCGCGCCACGTTGACCCCCATCGAATGGGCGGTTTGTTCGCCCGCCAGCAACGCGTCCAGCGCCCGCCAACGCAGCGCCGTAAACCCGGCCAGCAGCACGAAACTCGCCAGTGGAATGAACAGATTATCCCAACGCGCCAGCCCCAACCCGCCGAGCGACCAGAACAACACCGAGCCGGCCGCCCGCTGATCGCCGGAAAACACCAGGTAGCTGGTGAGCGCGCTGAACAAAAACGAGACCGCCAGGCCGCAAACGATCAGCTGCTCGGCGCGCCTGACCCGGCCGACGCGAAACAGGATCATCACCGCCAAGGCGGACAAAATGCCGCCGGCGAAAGCGGACAGTGGCAAGGTCAGCACGCCCAGCGCATCGCCGAAGCGCGTGATGACCAGCACCGCACCGGCGGAGGCGCCGGAGGAGAGCCCAAACAAAAAAGGATCGGCCAGCTCATTGCGGGTGGTGGTCTGCAGCAGCGCGCCGGTCATCGCCAGCCCGGCGCCGGTCAAGGCCGCCAGCAAGGCTCTGGGCACCCGCAGTTGCACGACGATGGTATCCAGCATGCCGGAGAGGGGCGCCGATGAAAGCCCCAATGCCGCCATCGTCTGCCGCCATGACAGCGCGACGCTGCCCAGCTGCAGGCTCCAGATCATTAACCCGCACAATACCGACAGCGCCAACGGTGCGAGCAGCATAAACCGCCGGGTCGGCGAGTTCATTCAGCCTCCGGCGCGTACAGCGCCCGCGCCAGCTTTTCCACCGCGCCGATGTTGGCCGGCCCCGGCGTCAGCTCCGCATACTGCAGTTTCAGATAGCGGTGGTGCCGTACGGCAGGCGTTAATTTCATCAACGGGTGGGACTCGAGGAAGCGCCGCAGCGCATCGGCACCCGAGCCGGTTTGGTAATCCAGCAGAATAATGAAGTCGGGCTCGGCCGCCGCTACCGCCTCCCAGGACGCCGTCGTCCAGCTCGCCGGCAAACCGTCCATCACGTTGCGGCCGCCCGCCGCTTCGATGATCGCCGTCGGCATAGCGTATTTGCCGCTGGTGAAAGGCTTCTCCTCCCCCGAGTCATAGACGAACACCTTGAGCGGCGCCTGGCCCGCCGGCCTGGCGGGCAGCGCAGCCAACCGGCGCTTCCAGCCCTCAACCAGCGCGGTGGCCTCTTGCCGCTTGCCGAAAATCTTGCCGAGCTTCAGCTCATCGTCATACAGCAGATTCATATCGGCCTTCTGCGGCCGCCCACCGGCCTGTACGCAGCTCTCGCTCAGCACCAGCGTCTTGATGCCGAACGGGGCGAGCTTCTCCGGCGTGACGTCGCCGCCGATCTTCATGCCGTAATTCCAACCGGCGAAAAAGAAATCCGGCTGTGCCGCCAGCAGCGTTTCCAAAGCGGGATATTTCGGCGCCAGTTCGGGAATGGCGCCCATCTCGGCCTTGAAGTCGGGCGTCAGTTTGTACCAGCCGGTGATGCCGGTCAGCCCGACAATGCGATCCTGCAGATGCAGTGCAAAGGCCATCTCGGCCATGTTGATGTCGTTGATGACGGCGCGCTGCGGCGCCTGGTTGAAGGTGACCGGCACACCGCAGCTTTCTACGGTGACGGGAAAATGTTCAGCCGCCGCCGACCTGGCGGCCAGCAGCAGAAGCAGGATGAATACGCGTGCGTTCATGTTTCTCTCTGGTTTATCAAGCGCAATGGGGAACGTCAAAAATGCGCAGCGTTTTCCCGCTGACGGGATGCGCTACCTTGAAACTGTTCATGCCGAACACCGGCAAAATCACCGAAGTCTGTAACACCGACTCGGGCGTACCACAGGCCACCTGACGGCTTTCGTTGAGCACCAGGATCCGATCGGCAAACGCCTCTGCCACGGGCAGGTCATGCAGTACCGCAATCACGGCGATGTCTTTATTTTTCACTAACGACAGCAGCGCCGAGCGCCCGGGCGGATCGAGGTGATTGGTCGGTTCATCCAGCAACAACAGATCGGGAGACTGCGCCAACGCCCGAGCCAGCGCCGCGCGCTGACGCTGGCCGCCCGAGATCCGCCCCAACGGGTGGTGCCTGAGCGGCGCCAGCCCGGTTTCCCCGATGGCCTCGTCAACGATGCGCTTTCCCGTCGCAGAGCGTTCGCCATGCGGCAAACGGCCCAACGCCACGTAGTCCTCAACCGACAGTCGCAAATCCGGCGAATCGTTTTGCGCCAGAAAGGCGATGCTTTTGGCACGTTCCGCCGCCGGCCACGCGGACAAGGCGCGCCCTCGCCAGTGAATGACGCCGCCGTCCGGCCGCGTTTCGCCGATCAGGGCACGCAGCAGGCTGGACTTGCCGCTGCCGTTAGGGCCGATCACCGCCAGCTTCTCACCGGCGCGCAGCGCGAAATGGATGTTGTCGAGTATCAATGCCTCACCGTGGCCGGTCAGGCTAACCCCATCAACGTGGAGGATGTCGTGAACTGAATTCATCATGCTTAAATTGTTATATTATAACATACCAATGTTTTTACCACGATTACGCGCCTTCTGCAAAAACGAATCGCAACGTCTTTTGCCGCACGTGCTGCGTGGAGCCAGGCAGGGAGCAAGCCGCGCCCCTGCGTCAAAACTGCGCGGCCAAAGCAACATAGCACAGCCTTTTATTAATGATAATGATTTTCATTATCAATTAAATCATAGTGATTTCCGATTGCGCATCCCGGCGAACTTGGTTATGTTTGAAGCGATGAGTCTCATTCCCGATTTTCAGGAACTCACATGACCTACCTGGCGCACAGCACAGATCCGACAGACGCGACCGTTCCGGCCGTCGTTTTGCTGTGTGCTTCCTCCGCCCCACCCGCCGTTTCCTCTGTCGTTTCAGCGGTTGCAGCTTACCCACCACGCATTGTGGTTGTGCGCTAAGCCAAACCGACTTTTTACCTCCGGCTTATTGATCTGTTGCGTTTAGGCGTAGACCGCCGCGCGCGCCGGAGCCTGTAATTTTCACGACAGGTGAAATTGACATGCGATTACCTTCTCTCTGGGCCAATGCCGGCCTGGCTACGCTGTTCGTCCTGCTTTGGAGCAGCGGCGCGATCTTCTCCCGTTGGGGGTTGGAGCACGCCTCCGCCTTCGCTTTTCTGTTCTTCCGCTGCGCCATCGCGCTGGCGGTGCTGTTGGCCATCGGCCTGTGGCAGCGCCAGTGCCTGCCCGCTCCCGGCACCCGCCGGCGCGTCGCGCTGATTGGCGTGTTAATGATCGGCAGCTATCAAATCTGCTATCTGCTGGCGCTGGAACAGGGTATTACGCCCGGCGTGCTGGCGACGTTGCTCGGCGTACAGCCGATCCTCACCCAGTTCATCACCGAACGGCGCTGCACCGGGCTGCGGGCGCTCGGCCTGGCGCTGGCAATGGTCGGGCTGACGCTGGTGGTGTACCAAAGCCTGATGGTGGCCCACTTCTCGCTGAGCGGCATGCTGTTCGCCTTTATCGCGCTGGGCTGCATGACCGCCGGCACCCTGCTGCAAAAAGGCATGACGCAGCCGCCGCTGGCGGTCTTGCCGCTGCAGTATGCCGTCGGGTTGCTGATGTGTACGCTGGCGCTGCCGTTTGAGCCGCTGCGGGTCGAATGGCGGCCGGCGTTCGTGCTGCCGCTGCTGTGGATGGCGGTGGTGATCTCGGTGCTGGCGACCTTCTTACTGTATCGCCTGATCCAGCGCGGCAACCTGGTGCAGGTCACCAGTCTGTTCTATCTGATCCCGGCGGTGACCGCCCTGCTGGACTACCTGCTGCTCGGCCACGCGCTGGCGGCGCTGAGCCTGCTGGGCATGGCGGGCATCGTGCTCGGCGTGATGTTGGTTTTCCGCCGCGTATAAAAGCAAAAGCCCCCGCGCCGTTCCACCGGCGCGGGGGCGATAATAACAGCCGTTAACTCAGAACAACCAGGAACCGTACCCCCACAGCAGCACCGTCACCCCAAGCAGCAGCTCGAGCAACAGGATACCGATAGCGAAGGTCGAGCTGGAGAAGATGAACCCTTCCTTACTGTCGATATTCAGGAAGTGCGGGATCCCCAGATTCAGCAGATAGCCCGAATAGCACAGGCCGATAATGCCGACAAACAGACACAGCCAGACGACCGGATAGAGCGCCACAATCCCGCTGAGGAACATCGGGGTCGCCACGTAGCCGGCGAACACCATGCAGCGGTGCAGGCTGGGGCGCGATTCATAACGCCGCGCCATCCAGTGAATGACTTTCCCCATGGCCGCTACACCCGCCAGCATCAGCAGGTAAAACGCCACGGCGGTATAAAGCGCGGTAAACATGTCGAGCCTGATGGCATGTCCCTCGCCGGAGAGCCAGCCCAACTGGGTGGTGCCGATAAAGGCGCAGACCACCGGGATGGCTGCCAAGAGCAACACGTGATGGGTGTATAGGTGCGAGACGCTTTCATTCTCGCTTTTGATCTGTTCGAACTCGGCGCTGGGATGCGCCAGAAGTCCCCAAACATGACTGACCATGAGACACCTCCTATCTCGCCGTAGGCCGCGATCGGCGAACGAATTTCACACCTCCGACGGACTGCTACCCGTGCGAGGATTGCGGCCACGGGGCTCTCTCCCCTGTACTAATTATAGTCTTTCGGCGAAAAAACGTGCGGAAAGCGCAACGCCGCGGCGCTTTGTCTTATACTCCCACCATAAAAACCAGGCTGCGAGGAAGGCCATGTCATCCGTTATCACCACCCGCCAGGCGGGGATCGTCGGCGTCGACGCCGGGCGCAACGTCACCGTTGTCGAGCCCTGCAATCTGTACGGCTGCCGGCTCGGCGACGATGTCTTCGTCGGCCCGTTCGTGGAGATCCAGCGCCACGTCAGCATCGGCGCGCGCAGTAAAATTCAGTCGCACAGCTTTATCTGCGAATACGTCACCCTCGGCGAAGCGTGCTTTGTCGGCCACGGCGTCACCTTTGCCAACGATCTGTTCAAAGACGGCGCACCCAATGCCGATCCGGCCAGTTGGGGGCGCACACGCGTCGGCGATCGGGTATCCATCGGCTCCGGCGCCACGATCCTGGCGGTGGAGATCTGCAGCGACGCGGTGATCGGCGCCGGGGCGGTCGTAACCCGCGACATCACCCGCAAGGGGATTTATGCCGGCAACCCGGCGCGCCTGCTGCGGGAGCTGCCGTAATGACCCCGGCCATCCGCATCGCAGCCATTGAGGCGCTGCCCGATGATTACCTGACGCGCGGCGATTTCGGCTTTACCATCCGCTGTTACGCCCTGCCGCAGTTCGACACGCCGGTCGACAGCTGGCCAACCCACCCGGTGGCGCCGTTTCGCAAGCAGTATCCCCTGGCGCCGTTCGCCAACGAAGACAGCGCGACCTTCCTGGCGTATCGCCAGGACGACGCCGTTGGCCACATCACGCTGAGCAAAAACTGGAACGGTTATACCCTGATTGACGAGATCGCCGTCAGCGCTCACGCGCGCCGTCAGGGCATCGCCGGGGCGCTGCTGGACTGCGCCAAACAGTGGGCGCGGCAGCAGGAAACCTCGGGTATGATGCTCGAAACGCAGAACAACAATCTGGCCGCCTGTCGCTGCTACCAGCATTACGGGTTTATTCTCGGCGGCATCGACCGTTTGCTGTACCGCGCCGAGCCGGAGATCGCCGATCACGAAATCGCGCTGTTCTGGTATTTGCCGTTCAATAGCGAAATCGGTTACTGATTTATCGGCCGCTATTGAGGCTATGTTTACTTTTTAACCCCTACCATCGGATGAGAACTGTTATCACTGACTCTGATAAGCCAGCGACACCCAGGGAGGGCCGTATGAACCAGAACAAGGTTGTTTTACTGATGTTAGCTATCGCCATGAGCGGATGCGCCGAGCGCCCTGCCGCCGTCTCCCCCGCGACGCCGCCGACCGACGTCACCGTTTCGCCGTCGGGCGCGCAGCCGGAGATGGACGCCAGCACCCGCAGCAAGCTGCGTGAGATCCTCGCGCTGCGCGCCGATTGGCCCGCCGCACAGCCGCATGGCCGCACCGTCGATTTGATTTCGCGCGAGTTTCTCGGCACGCCCTATCTCGCCAACCGCCTGATCGGCTCGCAGAGCACGCCCGAGAAGTTGGTGATCGACTTCCGCGGGCTGGATTGCTTCACCTACATCGATTATGTGGAAGCGCTCAGCACCGCTCGCAGCGAGGGCGAGTTCGTACAGCGTCTGGTAGACATTCGCTACGTCGACGGCAAAATCGCCTTCCCGCAGCGCAAACACTTCTTCACCGACTGGGCGCAGCGGCCGCACCAGGTGGCCGAAGACATCACCGCGCAGCTCAGCCCGCACGCCGTCACCCTCGTGAAAACCCTCAACCGCAAGGCGGACGGCAGCAGCTACCTGCCCGGTTTGCCCAACGTACAACGCAGCGTGACCTATATCCCCAGCGACAACGTCGACGACAAGGTGCTGGCCCAGCTGCACACCGGCGATTACATCGGTATTTACACCAACCTGGACGGGCTGGATGTGACCCACACCGGCATCTTCGTGATGACCGACAACGGTCCGGTGCTGCGCAACGCCTCTTCGCGCAAGGCCAACATGCAGGTGGTCGATTCGCCCTTTATGGATTACGTGATGGCTACGCCGGGCATCGTGGTGCTGCGTTCGCTCAGCCGATAATCCCCCGCCGCATAACGGCTATAAGCTATAGCCGTTTATGCTGAACGAGCGTTTGACTTCATCGGCGGTTCAGGCTTAGCTGTAAGGACAAAAAACAACTGATTTTATTGTTCTTTTCAGGGAGACTTCGATGACCTTACGCTGGCGTATCACCCCTCTGGCGGCGGCCTTCGCCGCCGTATTGGCGCTTCAGGGCTGCGATCAAAAAACCGATCAGAATCATATCAAGGTCGGCGTCATCAACGGCGCGGAACAGGACGTGGCGGAAGTCGCCAGACAGGTGGCGAAAGAGAAATACGGGCTGGACGTCGAGCTGGTCGGCTTTAGCGGTTCACTGCTGCCGAACGACGCCACCGACAAAGGCGAACTGGACGCCAACGTGTTCCAGCACCGCCCGTTCCTCGAACAACAAAACAAAGATCACGGCTATAAGCTGGTGGCGGTCGGCAATACCTTTGTCTTCCCGATGGCCGGCTACTCGAAAAAGATAAAATCGCTCAAAGAGCTGCCGGACGGCGCGGTGATCGCCATCCCGCTCGATCCGACCAACCTGGGGCGCGCCCTGCTGCTGCTGGAAAAAACCGGATTGATTACGCTGAAGCAAGGCAAGGGGTTGTTGCCTACCGCCCTGGACATCAGCGCCAACCCGCACCACTACCAAATCATGGAGCTGGAAGGCGCCCAACTGCCGCACGTGCTGGACGATCCGAAAATCACCGTCGCCGTCATCAGCACCACCTACATCAACCAGACCGGTCTGACGCCGACCAAAGACGGCATCTTCATCGAAGATAAGGACTCGCCGTACACCAACATCATCGTTACCCGCGAAGACAACAAGGACGCGCCGAACGTGCAGAACTTCATCAAGGCCTATGAGTCTGACGAAGTGGCCAAAGCCGCCGAGAAAATCTTCAACGGCGGCGCGGTAAAAGGCTGGTAATTCCGGGCACAGCGCCACAGGGGCTCTCCCCAAAGAGCCCCTTCCCGCTCACCATCGCCTTTTCTTATCTCACCATAAGAAAACCCGATTTACCCCGGCGGCAAGCGGCGCGCATAATGGCGCTTATCCGCTGATTTCCAAGGTAAACAGGCATTATCATGACGCTCTCCGCTCCCGTACTCAGCCTCCTCGATGCCACGCCGGACGATATGGCCGCCGTGCTGCGCATTTACACCCACCACGTGCTGTACGGTGCCGCCTCGTTTGAAGAACAGCCGCCGGCCTTGGCGGAAATGCAACTGCGGCGGAGCAAGGTGCAAGAAGCCGGGCTGCCCTGGCTGGTGGCGAAAAGCGAAGGCCGTATTGTGGGTTACTGCTATGCCACGCCGTATCGCCCCCGGCCGGCCTATCGTTTTACCGTGGAAGACTCGGTATATATCGCCGAGGGGCAACAGGGCAAAGGCGTCGGCAAGGCGCTGCTGAGCGCGCTGATCGCCCGCTGCGAGCAAGGCCCCTGGCGCCAGATGCTGGCGATCGTCGGCGATTCCGCCGCCAACCGCGGTTCGCTGGCGCTGCACCAGTCGCTCGGCTTTACCAGCGTAGGGACGTTAAAGGCCGTGGGGTTCAAACTGGGGGAATGGCGCGACACCCACATCATGCAGCGCGCGCTGGGCGCGGGCGACAATCGGCATCCCTGAATGCATGGCGACGCACGATAGGAAGTTAGCGTCTATAGTGAAGAGTGATTTCATTGAGTTAGCGCCAATCGTGCGCCACATTTAACCGGTAAGGGAGAAGTAAATGAAAATTATTCTGTGGATTGTCGCCATCATCTTTATCGTGGGTTTGTTGACGATTACCGGCGTTCTCAAACTGATCTTTTAATCCGTCTCATACGTCCCGCCCCTCTCGGGGCGAGACTTTTCATCATGCCTTGAAACGCGCGCGCACCGCCCCCAGCGCCGACACCACCGCCAGCACCACGCCGCCGGCCACCAGCCCGAACGCCACGTTCAGCAGAGCCGGAACCACTCCCTGCAAAAGATGGCCAAACGTCGGCACCACGGTGGTGTACGAAGCCCAGTCTTCGAACAGATGATGCACCGGCGGCAGGCCGTGGGTCAGGATGCCGCCACCGACCATAAACATGGCAATGGTGCCGACGATCGACAGCGTCTTCATCAGATAAGGCGCGGCACGCACGATGCCGCTGCCGAGGGAGCGTGCCACCGCGCTGCTTTTACGGCTCAGATACAGCCCCAGATCGTCCAGCCGGACGATGCCGGCGACGATGCCGTACACGCCAAGCGTCATCACGACGGCGATGCCGCACAAGACGATCACCTGCTGGCTGAAGGTGGCGCCGGCGACCGTGCCCAAGGTGATGGCGATAATCTCGGCGGAGAGCACGAAGTCGGTGCGTATTGCGCCTTTCACCTTACGTTTCTCATAGGCCGCGGCATCCTCATTGGCGCCGGGACCGTCCGATTTTTCTTCCTGTGCCGCCTTGCCGTGGCTCAGGCTGTGAAACACCTTTTCGAACCCTTCGTAGCACAGGTAGGCGCCGCCCACCATCAGCAGCGGCGTAATCGCCCAGGGTGCAAAAGCGCTGATCAGCAGCGCCAGCGGCACCAGGATTGCCTTGTTGATCAACGAGCCTTTGGCGACGTTCCACACCACCGGCAGCTCGCGGTCGGCTTTAACGCCGGTGACCTGCTGCGCGTTGAGCGCCAGATCGTCCCCCAGCACCCCGGCGGTTTTTTTCGCCGCCATCTTGCTCATTAACGAGACGTCGTCCAACAACGAGGCGATGTCGTCGATAAGGGTAAGTAAGCTACTTCCTGCCAAAATGATTCATCCTTTTCATGTTCACGGGCCATTCTATATTTAGCATAGCGGTAAAGCGTCATGAAAGGATATGGGAGGATCGCGGAAAATGCCGGGCGGGCGAATACCGCCCGGCGCCGGCGTTAGAGCGCTACGCTGCCCAGGATGAACGTCACGGTAATCACCGACAGCAGCGTCGTCCAGGTGATGATGGAGGCCATCGCTTCATGATCGCCCCCCATTTGCCGCGCCAGAATATAGGCGTTGCCGGCGCAAGGCACGGCGGAGTAGAGAATGGCGATGCTGGCCGGCACGCCGGTGGCGCCGAAATAGTGCACCAGCGCAATGGTAATCAGCGGCATGGCCACCAGTTTCAGCACGGTCGCATAAGAGATGGAAACCAGCTTGCGGATATGCATGCTGACGATCAACCCTGCGCCGACCGACATCAGGCTCAGCGGCGTGGCGGCGTTGGAGAGATAAACGAACAGCTGTTTAAGCGCGCCGGTGATGTGCAGGTTGCACAGGTTCATCAGCACCCCGAATAGCGCGCCGATGATCAGCGGGTTTTTCGTCAGCGCCAGCAGCGCACCGCTCAGGCTTTTCTTGCTGCCGGTGCCGTAGTGGTTCATCACCAACACGCTCATGATGTTGGTCAGAATGATCATGTACGCCACGAAGAAACCGGACAGCGCCACCCCCTCGCTGCCGAACAGCGATTGCGACAGCGCGATGAATACATAAGAGTTGTATCTGACTCCGCCCTGAAAAATGGAGGTAAACAGATCGGCCGACGTATTGAAGAACAGTTTGCCAACGAAAATAATCAACGCGATGGCCAGCGTGGAAACAATGGTCGCCACAACGGGATAAAAGCTGTCCGCGCCGCTAAAATCCGCCTCGCTGATATCCAATATCAACAGCGCCGGAAAAAACAGGTAATAAACGAATTTGTCTGAGAAGCCCCAAAATACGGCGACGTCTTTAACATAGAGTTTCGAACAATAACCCAGCACGATTAACAAAAAAATCGGCAATATAGAAAGAAAAACGTTCAGCATGAATAATAACCTTAAATCGAGAAAATGCGCTCTTCAACCTGATTGAGGTTGCGGTGATTCCACAAACTTGCCGAGATGAAGACGCGTTGCACCCAGCGCAACGGCGTATCTCTTTCATCGAAAGAAGGCGTGAATTTATCGCGCGAATGCAGCGCAAAGCGGTTATCGATATACACCAAATCGCCCGGGCAAATATCGATACCGATGGCGTTTTCTTTCACCAACCCGTAGAAACGCTCCAGCGCGGCTTCCGCTCGTGGCGTGCTGGCCGCAATCATGCCGGGATAAAAGACGGCGCTCACATCCGGCAATACGTGATTTTGCGAAATCAAAGGCACCAGCGCGGTTTCTTCGCGCCCGGCCTGGGTGGACTGGCGCCAACGGTAGGGCAGCTTGATGCTGTACAGCGGGCTGGCCAGCGTTTCGACGTCCTCGCGGCTCAGTTGAGCGATCGCCAGACGCGAATCGGAGATGCGCGTCATCGGGCTGTGCGGATCGCGGCGCACGCCGGCCAGCAGCAGGCCCATTGGCGAGACGTTGAACTGCTCCAGGTGTTTCAGCGCTGCATTTTCAATATGGAAATCCAGTTCAACATCGAACCCCAGACCGGTATATTCTTTTTTGGCTTCGCGTTTGGGGATCAGATTATTAATCAGTTCCTTCCCCTCGAAATACATCGAATAGGGCTCGCCGATTAACGAAGAAATACCCACCAACAGGTTTTCGCTGATATTACCGGATTTGGCCGAAGGCGTGTATTGTTTCGGGCAAGGGGAAAAGAACACTTCTTTATCCACCGGCACATTTTTTAAAATAAGATAAGGCCGTGGTTTGATTGACGCCTTTTGCTGGCTTAATGCGGCGCTTAATCTGTGGGGCAAGTGGGTAATCATGGCCGATCGTATGGCGTGAATATACGCATCACCGCCGGCCGGATCGTAAGCAATTTTATCTAATGCCGAAAATAACTCGTTTCTTTCCTGATCCGTCAATTGAAAGACGTTTTGGTAATCCATCCTGAGCATTCCTTGACAATAAGAATATCATTAGCAAGCCTAATGAAAGCGGCAGGATGTTAACACCTTGCAATCAAATTCATAAAGATTTATTAACTAATTTCGTGATCTTAATCACCACTCCTCCGTCCAGTTACTGACGGAGAAGAAGTGGTTAAAAAACAAACAGCTACGTAGGGACGTTTCCATCAGACGCGATAGCGAATACGCGCGAGAGGTAGCGCAGGACATGACCGTGGGCCGCAAAGACGCACGATAAATGCGTACTGCTCTCAAGCAAGCCAAAGGCAACATGCACGCTGCCATGCTGTTCGACGAAACGCTGCAGCGATTGCGCGCTGAACAGCTCGTCTTGCGCCGCCGCCAGCAACAAAGTCGGCAATCGCAGCGCCGCCAGTTGCTTTGCCGGCGTGCGTGGCGTCAAGGCGTTAGCCATATTAACGCTGTATTGGCAGACAAAATCGGGTGCGGCGGCCAGCACGGCCGGGGGAAAATTCAGGCTGACCGCCCGGGATTGCCCAAACCACCGCCCGCCGCTCAGCGCATTGGCCACAAAAGGCCATTGGCGCACCTGGGCGAAACGGGCCGCCGCCGGCAGATCGCGGGCCATCCCGGAAAATGGCCCCAGCTCGGGCGCCAGCAGGATCAGGCTGTCCGCCTGCTGTTCGCAAGGATAGCGGGTCAAGTAGTTGAGCAACATTCCGGCGCCACTGGAATGGCCAAGCAGGTGTCTGCGCGCCAACGGAAAACGCAGGCGCATTTCCGCCAGCATGACATCGACATCGCGCCAAATACGCTCAGGCCGCTCAACCGTCCCCCGCTCTCCCGAGGAGTCGCCATGCCCGCGAATATCGACCAGGCACACCGCGAACGTTGGCTCGGCGGCCAACTGGCGTGCAAGAATGTCATACCCTGCGGCGCTGTTAACCCCGCCGCCGTGATAAACCAGGATCACCTCTTCGCTCTCGGCAGTTTGCCGATACAGGCGATAGCTCAATCCCTCAACGCGGCCGGACGACGTGCCCACCTGTGCCCCCGGCCACTCACCGTAAGACTTTGCTTGCTCAACATAGCGGTCAAAATCAATCAAATCGCACCTTTCCCTGATGTTGTCGGTATTCCCCACGGCAGAGCCGCTGCCCCGGTGATAAGCATATGAAACGACAGCAGGAACTGCCATGCCTTTTGCACGCGCCCCCTTAACGTCAGGGCAGATCCCCCGCCGGCACATTGAGCTGCCAGGAAAGCCCAAAGCGATCGCTGAGCCAGCCGAAGCGAGCGCTGAAGCCGTAGTCGTCGAGCGGCATCAGCACCTTGCCGCCCTCCGCCAGGCGGTGGAAAGCCTGCTCCAGCGCCTCTTCGTTAGGCAGATTGATGAACAGCGATACCGCCGGGGTGAAGCTGAAATCATGGCTGATCGGGCTGTCGATAAACACCAGATTCTGCCGGTCGAAATCGATGGTGGCATGCTTGATCAGCCGCCGGCCGTCCGGCGTCGGGTCGTAATGCTGCACCTGCATGAGCCGAAAACGCGCAAACACCTGGCTGTAGAGGTCGATCGCCTGCTGCGCCTCCCCCTGGAACATGACAAAGGTCGAAACCTGACTCATAACATCCTCTCCGGCAATCGTTGTGGTATTAATGGAGGATAGCGGATTACCGTTGAAGCGGCGGAAAGGAGCAACCATGAGCATCATTCATCGCCTGGCGCAGCCGGACGATCTCAACGGCCTGTTGGCTCTGTATCGCGAGCTGCGCCCGCAGGACGCGCCGCTGCGCACCGACGACGCGCGCCGCACCCTGCAGCGCCTGCTGGACGATCCGGCTATCCGTCTGGTGGTGGCGGCGGACGAGGAACAACCGATCGCCACCTGCATGCTGGCGCTGATCCCGGGGCTGGCGCATCAGGCGCGACCGTTCGGCGTCATCGAGCACGTGGTGACGGCGGAGCCCTATCGCGGCCACGGCGTGGCGCTCGCAATGATCGAATACGCGCTGCAGCTGGCCTGGCGCAAGGGCTGTTACAAGGTGATGCTGCTGTCGGGGCAGCAACGCACCGGCGCGCACCAGCTTTATCTCAAAGCGGGTTTCGACGGCGATCGCGAGCGGGGATTTGTCATCAGGCGGCCCGAGGGCCGATAGCGGCCTGCTGCAAACGAGCAGGCCGCCAGGCGGGTCATTCGGTGGTGTTTTTCGCCAGGCTGGCGTCTTTTTGGCGACGATAGTCGCGGGCGGCGGCCGGAATCGGCGTAACCTTGCCGGTTTCGATCCAGCTGCGCAGCCGGTTGGCGTCGGCGAAGTGGGTATATTTACCGAAGGCGTCCAGCACCACCAGCGACACCGAGCGGTTACCGATTACCGTACGCATCGCCAGGCAGTGGCCCGCCTGGTTGGTGAAGCCGGTTTTGGTCAGCTGGATATTCCATTTCGGGTTATACACCAGATGGTTGGTGTTGCGGAACGGCAGCGTATAGTTCGGATCTTTGAAGCTGGCCATGCGCTCGGTGGTGGTGCTGAGCTGGCCAATCAACGGGTATTGTTTGGTGGCGATCAGCAGCTTGGTCAGATCGCGCGCCGTCGACACGTTATGAATAGAGAGCCCGGTCGGTTCCACATAATGGGTATTGGTCATGCCCAGCGCCTTGGCCTTGGCGTTCATCGCTTTGATAAAGGCGTTGTAGCCCCCCGGATAGTGGTGCGCCAGGCTGGCGGCGGCGCGGTTTTCCGACGACATCAGCGCCAGCAGCAGCATATCCTTACGGCTGATTTCGCTGTTCAGCCGCACCCGCGAATACACCCCTTTCATCTCCGGCGTCTGGTGGATATCCACCGCCAGCATCTCGTCGAGCGGCAGGTGCGCGTCCAGCGTGACCATGGCGGTCATCAGCTTGGTGATCGAGGCGATCGGCACCACCTCATCCGGGTTGCGCGCGTACATCACCTTATGGGTTTGCATATCGACAACCATCGCGCTGCCGGAGGCCAGCTCCGGCTGGGTGGCGTGCAGGGCGGCGGCGTTGTCGCTGGCCAGCGCGCGCGGCGCAAAGCCTGCGCCCGCCTGCAAAGCGAGCAGGGTCAGAACCAAAACACGTATTTTCACAGGCATTACTCTGAAATGGGGGCTTGAACTCAGCGAATTATATGTGAGGGTTCAGCGCTTGGCACTGGGATTGTATGGCGGATTTGTGACAAATTCTGTCGGCCGAAAAACGACGCAGCCCGCGGGCGCTCTGGGATGAACGCCCGCGTAGAAAAAGTTACAGCGCCGGCTGCCAGGCCGACTGCGGCAGCAGGTACAGCCCCGGCGTTTGCCGCGCTCCCGCGCCGACGATATGGCCGATGCCGGCCGCCATCACCGCCAGCGTCACGTCGAAGGCGTTGAGGCTGTCGCCGTAGCCGGCGGTCAGGTTGAACATCGAACCGTTGGCCAGCAAATAGACCGTCTTCTCATTGAGTTGGTAAGCGTTCACATAAGGCATCGGCTCGTGGTGCGGCAGGCCTTGCAGGAAGCCGACGTCGATCTCTTCCGCCACGTGGCCGACGTTGAGGATAAACACGCCGTCCTGCGCCTGCTGCAAATGCTGCGCCGAGAGCACGTTTTTCGCGCCGGTCGCGGTGGCGATCACGTCCGCCTGCGCGACGGCGCTCGCCAGATCCACCACCTGCCAGCCGTCATAACGCGCCTGCAGCGCGCGCGCCGGATCGATTTCTGCCACCATCACCTGGCCGCCGTAAGCCCTGGCCGCCGCCGCCGTCCCCTGCCCGACCAGGCCGTAGCCGATCACCAGCACGCGCTTTTCGTGCAGCGTCAAATGGGTGGTCTGGAAGAAGGTGTGCCAGGCGGTCAGCCCAACCATATGCCGATTGTGCAGCCCCTCTTTCACCGGCAGATCGTCCCAGTTGAAGATCGGGTAGCGCGGCGCCACGCCGTTCAAACGGTTGATGCCCGATCCGGTGGCCTCCAGCCCGGCGACGATCTGCGGGCCGCTCGGCGATTGGTGCAAACGGGTGGTCAAGTCCGCCCCCATTTCGCACAGGTGAGTCGGCTGCCAGGCCAGCGCGCGGTCGAAAGATTCCGACCATTCGCCCGCGTTCATGTCACGCCAGGCATAGGCCTGCGCACCCCGCCGTTCCAGCCAGGCCACCACATCGTTCTGCACCGTGGTGGGATTGCAGGTGGTCAGAAAGATCGCCGCGCCCTTGTCCAGCAGGCCGGCCACCAGCGGCGCCATTTTCAGATCCAGGTGCATATTGCACGCCAGCCGTACCCCGTGCAGGTCCGGCAACGCCGCCACCGCCGCCCGGGTGCGCGGCATATGGCGCATCGCCCAGTTCAATTCGCTCTCGAAATCCTGATACATCCGTTGCTCCTCTGGTGTGCCCCGCCGTCAGGCGTGGCTAAAAAGTTATCCCGCGCGGCCGAGCCGGCGGATCGCCTGTGGCGACAGGCCAAATACCCGGATAAACGCCCGCCTCATGCGCTCCGGATCGCTGAATCCCACCGAGCGGGCGATCGCCTCCAGCGGCTCGGCGCTCTCTTCGATGCGCACCCTGGCCGCCTCCACCCGCAGCTGTTCAATCACCTTGGCCGGCGTCTGCCCGGTTTCGGCGCGGAACAGCCGACCGAACTGGCGCTCGCTCAGGCAGGCGGCGTCGGCCAGATCCGCCACCGACAGCGGCAGGTGCAAGTGCTCACGCGCGTACGACAGCGCGGCGCGCATGCGATCCGACGACGGGTTCAGCGCCAGCAAAAGCGAGTACTGCGACTGCCCGCCGGGGCGCCGGTGATAGACCACCAGCTGCCGCGCCACGGCCGCCGCCATCGTGGCGCCCAGATCGTCCTCGATCAGCGCCAACGCCAGATCGATGCCGGCGCTGATGCCGGCCGAGGTCCAGATATCGCCGTCGCGAATGAAGATACGGTTGCTGTCGACGCGGATGCGCGGATAACTCTGCTGCAGCCGCGCCGCGTGATACCAGTGGGTGGTGGCGCGTTTACCGTCCAGCAAATCACAGGCCGCCAGAATAAACGCGCCGGTGCACACGCTGGCGATGCGCCGCGCTCGCCGGCTGTGGGTGGTCAGAAACGCCACCAGCGCCGGCGACTGGGCCGCCATCACATTGCCGCTGCCGCCGGCCACCACCAGCGTATCGAAACGCTCATCGCCGCACGGCTGCGTGGCGATCTCCACCCCGGCCGAGCTGGCGACCATCCCACCCTGCGGCGAGATCGCCACGCAGCGGTAGGCCGGCGGATCGGTAAACTGGCTGACGTTATCGAACGCCGCCAGCGGGCCGGCAAAGTCCAGCAGGTTGAAACCGGGGAAAACCACAAAACCGATCGTTTTCATGATGGCGCTTTTTGAGGGTTATCTGTCATATCAGCCAAAAACAGGGCGGCTATTATGGCCCAGGTCCAACGATAAAAATGAGGCGAATGTCATGTCTGAACCACTCGTGATTGTATTTCCCATCTATCAAGGCGTCACCCAGCTCGACTTCACCGGCCCGCTGCAGTTTCTGCGCCACATGCCGGGCGCGGAAATCATCGTCGCTTCGGTAGACGGCGCGGATGTCGAATCGGAAGGCTTGCACTTCACCCAGCTGCGCCCGCTGCCGGAGATCGCGCGCTGCGACGTGCTGTGCGTGCCGGGCGGCAGCGGCTGCACCCAGGCGCTGCAGGATGAAGCGTTCATGCGGCAAATCCGGCGGTTGGGCGCCGATGCACGCTACCTGACTTCGGTGTGCACCGGTTCGCTGATCCTGGCCGCCGCCGGCTTGCTGCCGGGCAAACGCGCCGCCTGCCACTGGTCGATGCGCGACAGCCTGAAGCTGTTCGGCGCCATCCCCAGCGCGGCTCGCGTAGAGCGCGACGGCAACGTGATCAGCGGCGGCGGCGTCACCGCCGGCATCGACTTTGCGCTGGCGCTGATCGCCGAACTGCACGGCGAAGACACCGCCCAGACGATCCAGCTTTATCTGGAATACGCCCCGGCCCCGCCGTTCACGGGCGGCACGCCGGAACTGGCCCCGCCGCACATTTACGCCAAGGTACAGGCACAAATGGCGGACAGCCTGGCGCGGCGCAGAGCGTTGGTGGCCCAGATCGCCCAAGGCTAGCGATCGGGCGTATACTTGCCCTTATGCGTCAGTCACATAAGGAGTAAGGAATGACCGATTTGGCCCACTACATTACGGACTACGGCTACTGGGCGTTGTTTATCGGCTGCCTGGCTGAGGGAGAAACCATCACGCTGCTGGGCGGGATCGCCGCCCACGAAGGGCTGCTGCACTGGCCGTGGGTGATCGCGGTGGTGGCGCTCGGCGGCACGTTGGGGGATCAGCTGCTGTACTTCACCGGCCGCCGGTTCGAGGGCCGGGTCATCTCGCGGCTCAAAGGGCAGGAAAAGCGCATCGCGCGCGCCAGAAGGCTGATCGCTCGCCACCCGATGCTGTTCGTTATCGGGGTGCGCTTTATGTACGGCTTCCGCATCATCGGCCCGGTGCTGATCGGCGCCAGCCGCCTGCCGCCGTCGCGCTTTGTGCCGCTCAACATCCTCGGCGCCATTCTGTGGGCGACGATCTTCGTCATGCTCGGCTATTTTGGTGGCCAGGCGATCGAAAGCTTCTTTACCGGCTTCAATAAAAAACTTTCCAGCCTGCTGTTTGTCGCACTGGCGATCGCCGCCATCCTGCTGGTGCGCTTCTGGTGGCGCAAACGCCACGCGGAATAAGCCAGCGCGCCTGGCGTCAACTTTCCTGTGGCGCCGCGCGCATCAGCTCGACCAGCTCGCGCGCCGCCTTGTCCAGCGGGCGGCTCTTCAGCCAGATCAGATGCATCGGCAAGCGCAGCTCGTTCTTGGTGTTTTTGAATTTCAGCCGCACCAGCCGCCCCTGCGCCAGCAGCGGCTCGGCCAGCGACAGCGGGAAATTGCCCCACCCCAGGCCCGCTTCCACCATGTTCAGCGCCATCGGCAGGCTGTCGGTGCGCCAGTAGGCCTCCGCCACCTGGGGGCGCAGATCGCCGATCGGCAGATCGCGGCTGGCCACCATGATCTGCCGCACGTTGATCAAATCCTCGAGAAACAGCTCGCCCGCCGCGCCCTCCAGCGCCGGATGTTGCGGCGATACCATCGCCACCAGCGACTCCGCGCCCACGAAGTGGAACTGCTCCGTGCTGTTGATGTTGAGCCCGCCGAACGCCAGACAGACGCCGATGCGCTCCTGATGCAGCATGTGCAGCACGTCGTCCTGCGGCGCGCTGAGCACTTCGATGTTCAGCAGCGGATAACGCTGCGACAGCGTTTTCACCGCCGCCAGTAGGCCGGCGCCGTTGATGTCCGACGCCACGCCGATCGAAAGCGTGCTTTCCAGCCCCTGGGAAAGTTCGATGGCGTGCACCTGCAGCTGCTTGAGCTGCCCGGCGATCAGGCGGGCGTGCGGCGCCAGGGCCAGCGCCAGCGCGGTCGGCGTCGGTTCGCGGTGCGAGCGATCGAACAGCGCGAAACCGAGCTCCGCCTCCATGTTGGCGATGCCCATGCTGACGGCGGACGGCACGCGCCGCAGCGCGCGGGCGGCGGCGGAAAACGAACCGCGATCGAGCACCGCCAGAAACAGTTCGATATTGTCGCTGGAAAAATTCATCGTTCAACCTGTCAGTAAAACTGACAGCTCCTGACTTTTTCTATCAATGTGATTGACGTTATCTTAGCCGCCGTCGCCACAGAGGCAACTAAAAACAGATCGGGAGAAAACAATGCAAGGCGTCAAACGCAAACTGGTGTATGTCACCGCTTATGAAATCATCGGCATGGCGATCTCGGCGCTGGGGCTGGCGCTGCTGTCGGGCCATGCGCCAAGCAGCACCGGGCCGCTGGCGGTGGTGATCACCACCATCGCGGTAAGCTGGAACTTTATTTACAACTATTTATTCGAGTGGTGGGAAAGCCGTCAGGCGTCGCGCACCCGCACCCTCAAGCGCCGCATTTTGCACGCCGTGGGCTTTCAGCTGACGCTGGTGGTGTATCTGATCCCGCTGATCGCCTGGTGGATGGGCATCACGCTGTGGCAGGCGCTGCTGCTGGACATGGCGCTGATCGTCATCATTCCTTGCTACACCTTCCTGTTTAACTGGGCGTTCGACAAGCTGTTCGGCCTGCCGGCTTCGGCTCTGCCGGCCGGTGAATCCGCCTAAAAAGCCCCCGCGTCCGATTCGCCTGCGCACGCTAATTACTGCGCAGGCGCCATCGCTTTATTTTCCGCCCGCCTTCCCCCTCACGCAAAATAACTTCCAAATCCCTTTAATTTGCACGGTAATTATTATTCTGTGATTTCAATCACTTTTATCGTTCGATATTTCCGTGTTGATAATGAGACTCATCTTACTGAATAATATGCGCTTTTGTTTTCAGTTTAAAAAATACACACAATTGTTCACGCTTTGTACGCAGGTTTTTTTGCCACCTTTATCGGGAAACGGTAGCATGCCACGCCGTTATTTAACGGCGGCTGTATACACAACAAACAGCGGAATGATGCCACGACCTCATTCTCATTACGATTGCTGATGGCAATCGTTTGCCCTGTAGCTCAGGGCGGAGTTCATCATAGACAGGTAAACAGGACGGATAATGCACTCACAAAAAAAGTCGGCGGACGATAAACACGCCGCCAGAAGACGCTGGCTAGACTCTCATGAATCCGGTTATCACAAAAGCATGGGCAACCGGCAGATCCAAATGATCGCCATCGGCGGTTCGATCGGCACCGGCTTGTTCCTCGGTACCGGCGGCCGTCTCGAGTTGGCCGGGCCGGCGCTGGCGCTGGTCTATCTGGTGTGCGGGATCTTCTCTTTCTTCATCCTGCGTGCGCTGGGCGAACTGGTGCTGCATCGCCCTTCCAGCGGCAGCTTCGTTTCCTACGCCCGCGAGTTTCTCGGTGAGAAAGCCTCTTACGTCGCCGGCTGGATGTATTTCCTCAACTGGGCGATGACCGGCATCGTCGATATCACCGCGGTGGCGCTGTACATGCACTACTGGGGCACCTTTGCCGACGTGCCGCAGTGGCTGTTCGCCCTCGGTGCGCTCGGCATCGTCGCCACCATGAACATGATCGGCGTGAAATGGTTCGCCGAGATGGAGTTCTGGTTCGCGCTGATCAAGGTGGTCGCCATCGCGCTGTTCCTGATTGTCGGCGTCGTCTTCCTCGGCACCGGCACGCCGGTCGCCGGCCACACCACCGGCATGCACCTGATCACCGAAAACGGCGGCATGTTCCCACACGGCCTGTTGCCGGCGCTGGTATTGGTGCAAGGGGTGATCTTCGCCTTCGCCGGCATCGAGCTGATCGGCACCGCCGCCGGCGAGTGTAAAGATCCGGCCAAAATGATGCCCAAAGCAATCAACAGCGTGATCTGGCGTATCGGCCTGTTCTACGTCGGCTCCGTGGTGCTGTTGGTGCTGCTGCTGCCGTGGAATGCCTATCAGGCCGGCCAAAGCCCGTTCGTCACCTTCTTCAGCAAACTGGGCGTGCCTTACATCGGCACCATCATGAACATCGTGGTATTGACCGCCGCGCTGTCCAGCCTTAACTCCGGCCTCTACTCTACCGGCCGTATCCTGCGTTCGCTGGCGATGGGCGGCTCCGCGCCGAAGCTGATGGCCAAAATGAGCAGCCAGCAGGTGCCTTACGCCGGCATCCTGGTCACCTGCGGCATCTACGTGATCGGCGTGGTGCTCAACTACCTGGTGCCGTCGCAGGTGTTCGAGATCGTGCTGAACATCGCTTCGCTGGGCATCATCGCCTCCTGGGCGTTTATCATCGTTTGCCAGATGCGCCTGCGCAAAGCCGTGCGCGAAGGCCGCGCGCAGCCGGTCTCGTTCAAAATGCCGGGCGCGCCGTTCACCTCCTGGCTGACGCTGGCGTTCCTGCTGATCGTGGTGGTGATGATGGCGTTCGACTACCCGAACGGCACCTGGACCATCGCCACCATTCCGGTGCTGGCGGTGCTGCTGACGCTGGGCTGGTTCGGCCTGCGCAAGCGCGCGCAGGAAGTGAAGCTGGAGCAGCAGGCTCACGAAGAGCAGAACCCGCACTGAATCGACAAACCGCCCTTCGGGGCGGTTTTTTTTATCCGCTATAACCGGCCGTAGAACGTCATTCTGGCGCTTTCCGACAGCATCACGTCCGGCTGCGCATTGTAGGCCAGCACCACCAGCATGCGCGTAGTGTCGCCTTCGGTCGGCGTCACCCGGTGCATGGCGTTGTGCCCGCGAAACAGCACCAAATCCCCCTCCTCCATCGCCAGCCGTTTGACCGCCCGCTCGCCGTCCAGCACCTGCGTGACCCCGGCATAGTTCATCTCGCCGCGATCGGCGTCGCGCAGGTTCTCCACGTACTCGAAACGCCCACCCGCCGCCGGTTTCTGGATCAGCAGCGTGATGGCGAACGAGGAGTTGTCAAAATGCCAGCCCAGCTCCTGGCCGGTGTGGGCGTAATGCAGGTTGATCGACGACAGCCGATCGGCGTAGGGATACAGCTGCGCCTCATCCAGCACCGCGCAGAGAAACGCGCGAAACGCCGGGGCGTCGTACAGCGCGCGCAGCGGCGACTGCGGCGGAATATCTTCGTCGGTAATGCAGCCCTTGGACGACACCACCAGCCGGTTGCGCGCGTGATCGGCCGGCAGCGCGTCGTCCTGCGGCCGCAGATACACGTTGTGTTGGCTGGTGGCGTAAAACGCCGCGCGGTGCTGTTCGGCGCCTTCCAGCCTTACCGTCGCCAGCGCGGCGGCGCGCAGAAATCCCGGCAGCACCAGCGCGCCGGCGCGCTCCAGCGTTTGCCGGCAACGGGCGCGGAACGCGGCGTCGTCGATGGGATGGGCGGACAGATCGATAATATCGGCAAGTTGCGGCATGACGTTCCCCTCGTGTGCGATAGCCGGATGCCTCTCACTGTAGCGAATGGCGCATTGCCGCCATAACAAAAATACGTTATGGATAAGCTAACCAATTCTTAGCGATAGCCCTGCCCATGCACTCACCGTCCCGCGCGCGCTTGCCCAAGCTGAGCGCCATTCTGGCGTTCGAAACCGCCGCCCGCACCGGCAGCCTGGCCCGCGCGGCGGATACGCTGGCGCTGACCGCCGCCGCCGTCAGCCAGCAGATCCGCCAGCTGGAGCAACACCTGGGGATCACGCTGTTCATCCGCGCCAAAAGCGGCGTCACGCTGACCGAACAGGGCGCGGACTACCTGGCCTACGTGCAGGAGGCGTTCGAAACGCTGCGCGTGGCGCAGCAGCACGTCGAGCGCCAGCGCGGCAAACAGGCGCTGACGGTATTCGCCCTGCCGGCGTTGGCCTCCAAGTGGCTGAACCCGGCGCTGGGCGACTGGTTGGCGCAGTGCCCCGACGGCGATCTGCGGCTGCACGCCACTCATGCAGCGGTCGATTTCGCCCATTCGGCGGCAGACTTCGCCCTGTGCTTCGGCGATCAGGATTATCCGCTGCTGGAAAAGGTGCGGCTGTTTCAGGATCGGGTGCAGCCGGTGTGCAGCCCGGCGCTGCGCGATCGCGGCGACTGGACGCAGCTCCCGCTGATCCACGTCGACTGGGGCAAAGAGAGCCAGTTTCTGCCGGGCTGGCACGAGTGGTTCACCGCCGCCGATCAAATGCCGCCGGCGCGGCGCGGGCTGACCTATAACCTGACTTCGCTGGCCATCGACGCCGCCGTGCAAGGGCGCGGGGTGCTGCTCGGCCAGCGGCGGCTGATCGCCCGTGAACTGGCGGAAGGCCAGCTGGTCACCCTGGCCGAACCGGCGCTGCCGCTCAGCAAGCCCTACTACGTGGTTTACCCGCCGCGCACGCTGGAAAAACCTGGCGCAGCGGCGTTTCTGGCCTGGTTGCAAACCCTCGCATCTACAGACCAAGCCTGAACCCCGGCGGCGATGTTTGCTGGCGTCAGGCACAACCCTGAACGCTTAAGCCTCTCACCTCAGCCTGTTAATTTATCTCTGCCGACCGGGATCGCGAACCGATTCGCCCTTCGGCCACAATGCCATTTCCCTATGCCGCCGCCCCTGCAATCGCCATATTGCACCGGCCTCTTATTGTCCAAAACGAGGGCTATTCCATGATTTCATTAAATGATTACGCCAACCTGCGCAGCTATGCCGGTAGCGAAACCGCGGTGATGCTCGAAAACCGCTACCATCACGGCGTATTTACCCGAGACGATGCGGATACCACCAGCCAGGACAACGGCGTTACCCTGCTCGTCGACGCGCAAAACCGCCGCTGGAAGCGCATCATCAATGACGGCGATTACAGCATCGATTGGTGGCACCTGCCGGGCGATGAGCTGGATTACTCGCTGACCATTACCCGCGCGTGCAACTTCTTGCAGGTCAAAGGCGAAGAGTGGTGGCAGTTGCCTATCCCAACGACCCCGGCGGGGATTACCCTGGTTGGTCCCGGCGGCGTTCGCCCTTGTAAAACCACCGCCAACCTGAAGCTATGGAAAAATTCCGTCGATTTTAAGGGCACTATTCTGGACTTCAGCGGCGCCACCAACATCGAGTGCGTACGCGTACAATATTCGCTGGGGGCGCCGGCGATTTATAACCTGCGCATCGTGGGTGCCCCTGGCGCGGCGGCCAACCTGCGCGGCCTGTGCGTCTACAGCGATGCTTCTAACATGCACGGCTTGCCGGCCTGTCAGCTGCTGGTGCAAAACGTCTGGCTGACCAACCTGTATAAAGGTATCGTCTTTGGCAATAACGCCTATATCCAGAGTTGGCACAGCATCATGGTACGGGGCTGCTTCTGGCCGATCTGGTCTGAAACCACCGCCAACGCCGGCGAAAAAATCGTCTTCTACAAATGCCTGTTCGGCGACAGCAGAAACTATTATCAGGGGGTACATGCCCTGGCCTTCCGCGATTGTTCGTTCGACTACAGCGGCTTTAGCAATGAAACCGAACAGTTGGCCAATACCGACTATGGTTTGTTCGACCTTAAGGGCGGCACGCTGGACTTCAAAAATTGCCACTTCGAATGGGGCAACGCCAATTGCCGCAACTACCGGCCGGTCTTTACCAGCAACAACGGCGGTACGGTAAAAATCAAAGACAGCCAATGGCACAGCGTGATGACCAACAACACCGATGCCGGCAGCAACGTGCCCTACCAATACGTCGAGTATTTCTTCTTCGATAAGTCCAGCGATCTGAGCGGAAAATGTTATATCGACGGTTTCGATCTGGTGAACGCCGACATTAAAAAAGGCTGGTCCAACAACCATATTGAGATGAAAAAGATCGTCGCGCCCGGCTACATCAACATGTGGCGCCTGCTCTATCTGGGCGATGGCGTCAACCATCTGCCGGAGCCGAGCTGGAAAGAAAGCGGCGCGCTGGCATTGAATAACGTCTATGCCTTCGGCGGCGCACGCCTCTCGCAAACGGAGACCGCCGATCTGGCGGTGACGCTGCAAAACGGTGTGCTGACCGCTACCACCAAAACGGCGACGACAACAGACAAACGCGTCGAGATCTACTTCCCAATCGCGAAAAACGATCTGGTGCTGTGGCGCGCCACGCTGGCAAACCTGAAAGGCCAGAACAGCCTTGATGTCACCATCGGCACTTACCAAGGCAAGTATGTCCTGAACGGCGATGCCGGCGTCACTACCCTACTGGAAAAAGCTTGCCAGTGGGGGCGCACCGGCACGGTAACGCCGGCCGCGTCGGCAACGATGACCTCGGATCGCATCACTGCGCTTAACTCGTCGGAATATTTGCCGTTGCCTGAGGGCTATGTCAATTACGCCCGCATCGCCATCGTGCTGAAAAACTTTATCGGCAGCGCCGCTCAGCCCACCTCGGTGGACATCACCCAACTGTTGTGTCAAAAGATCGACATCGTCTCCCGCAACCCACGTAAATCCTGGTAACCGAACGGGCCCCGTAGGGGCCTGTTTTCCATTAACGCGCGGTATAACCGCCGTCGATGCTGTAAAACGCGCCGGTGGTGAAACTGCTGTCGTCCGAGAGCAGGAAAGCCACCGTTTTCGCCACCTCTTCCCGCGTCGCCATTCTCCCCATCGGGTGCGAAGCGGCCATCTGCGCCCGCGCCGACGCCGGCAGCGCCCCCATCGCCGGCGTATCCACATAGCCCGGCCCGACGGCGTTGACGCGCACGCCGCGCGTGGCGAATTCCAGCGCCGCCGAGCGCGTCAGGCCCAACACGCCATGCTTGACGGCGGTATAAGGCGCAATCCCGGCAATGCCCACCACGCCGTTGGCGGAAGAGAGGTTCACCACCGCCCCGCCGCCGCCGGCGACGATCGCCGGCAGGCCATACTTCATGCCGAAAAACGTGCCGCTCAGGCAGGTGGCGATCACCTCATGCCAGTCTTCGACCGCGTACCGATCGATGTCCACCTCGTGCGGGCCGGTGATCCCGGCGTTGTTGACCAGTAGATGCAGCGCGCCGCAGCGCCGCACCGTCTCTTCAATGCCCTGCTGCACCGACGGCGCATCACGCACGTCCATCCGCAACGTCATCACCCGTCGGCCCTCGGGATCGAGCCGCGCGGCGGCTGCGACGAGAGGCGCTTCGTGGCGGCCGGTCATCACCACCGTGGCGCCGCGCCGAAACAGCTCGGCGGCGATCGCTTCGCCGATGCCGGTGGAAGCGCCGGTCACCAGCGCCACCCGATGTTTGAAATCTTGCATAGCCATTCTCCTGCAACGTTGAACTCAGGGGAACAGGCTAGCACCGGCCAGTGACAGTTTGCGGCAGCAGCAACAGCGCAGCACGTAATGCGCTCACAAAAGCCGCAAAGCCCGCTATTTTATGCCTACTTTTTCTCATGCGAGACTCCCTGTGGATACCCAACGCTACCTGCAGCATATCGGCTTTACCGGCGCCGCCCGCCCTGACCTCCCCACGTTGCAACAGCTGCACCATCGCCACATGCTGAGCGTCCCGTTCGAGAACCTGAGCATTATTTATCATCAGGGCATTCAGCTGGCGCCGGAGGCGCTGTTCAGCAAGGTGGTCGAGCGCAACCGCGGCGGTTTCTGTTATGAGCTGAACACGCTGTTCGCCCTGTTGCTGCGGGAGATCGGTTTCAAGGTGAGCTTCATCTCCGGCGAGATCCGCGCGCGCGACGGCCATTTCGGCCCGCCCTACGACCATCTGGCGCTGCGGGTGGATCTGGCAGGCCTGGCCTGGCTGGTGGACGTCGGTTTCGGCGACTCCTTCCTGACGCCGCTGAAGATCGTCGCCGCCGAGCCGCAACCGCAGGCCAGCGGCACCTTCCACCTGGAGCAGGAAGGCGAGTATTACCTGCTGGAGCGCCGCAACGGCGACCAACGCTCGCATGCCAAAACCCTGTATCGCTTTACCGCCCAACCGCGCGAGCTGCACGAGTTCGACGAGATGTGCCGCTTCCACAGCACCTCGCCGCAGTCGCATTTCACCCAGCGCCTGGTGTGTTCACGGCCGACGGAGCACGGCCGGGTGACCCTCAGCGACATGAAGCTGATCGTGACCGAAGATCACCAGCGCCACGAAACGACGCTGCATTCGGAAGAGGAACGGCGCGCCGCGCTGTGGCAGCATTTCGCCATCGATTTGGATCGTTGACGGCGCCGGCGGCGTAATGCTGGTCAGTTAGCGTTTTTCTGAACGTATTTGTGCAGTTTTCGGTCGATAAAGGTGAGATGCGCCATGAGGCTCATACGCCTCGACCGAGCCAGGGGCCGAAGGCGCGGCCCCTGGCAACCCGCGCCTTTGCCCTATCAGACGGTTGGCTTTGCCAACTCCCCTCCCTCCGCCATAGCGCATTGAGGCCGGTTGCGACAGGCGTCCCTGCCTGTCTCACCTGAAACCGCCGTCCATGGCGGTTTCTCCTAATGCGCTATGCCTGCGTTCGGCGTCTTCAAGGGCGTCCAACCCTGCGTTCATCTCCAACTTCTCTGCCATAACCTCATAAAGGACGGGTTGCCCGGTAGCCGCCAGCTCAGGTGTTGACCTTTGGCGCGCATCACTGGCTGCTGAGCAAGACAGCGTTGTCAGGGGCAACCGGCCAGGGAAGGCCGGTTGAGGCGAGACTAACAGGGACGTTTGTCGCAGCCGACCCGCCCGACAATGCAGACGCGGCGAGGGTATCCGCACAGCGGACAGATGGTGTTAAGCGAAGGCGCGGGTGGAGGGGCCGCGCCTTCGGCCCCTCCAATTGCCGTTCATTGTAGTAACAGAGAAATTCTGGGCATTTACGGCAATTCATCCTGCACGCCACGTACAGAGACTGGATAAAAAAATGCCAGTCAGGCTTAAGTGACTAGCATTACGCACAGCGGCGCCCTTTTATTACGATTCTGTTACACCGATTGCATAACCGCGCTTGGCTGATTGCCAGCACCGCGCCGGCAGGCATCATAGGGTCATGATTCGGCAACAGAGTGCGAAAAATGATCCGTGTGATACTGGTGGATGACCATGTGGTGGTGCGCTCCGGCTTTGCGCAATTGCTCAACCTCGAGGACGATCTCGACGTGGTGGGGCAATACAGCAGCGCGGCGGCGGCCTGGCCGGCATTGCTGCGCGACGACGTCAGCGTCGCGGTGATGGACATCGCCATGCCGGATGAAAACGGCCTGAGCCTGTTGAAGCGCCTGCGGGCGCAGAAGCCGCAGTTCCGCGCGATTATCCTCAGCATCTATGACTCCCCCACCTTCGTGCAGAGCGCACTGGACGCCGGCGCCAGCGGCTATCTGACCAAACGCTGCGGGCCGGAAGAGCTGGTGCAGGCGGTGCGTTCCGTCGATATGGGCGGCCATTACCTGTGCGCCGACGCGCTGCGGGCGCTGCGCGGCGGCGAGCAGCCGGCCACGGCGCTGGAAGTGCTGACCCCGCGCGAGCGTGAAATCTTCGATCTGCTGGTCAAAGGCGACAGCGTAAAGGAGATCGCTTTCAAGCTCGATCTCAGCCATAAAACGGTGCACGTGCATCGCGCCAACGTCCTGGGCAAGCTGCAGTGCAACAGCACCATCGAGCTGGTGCATTTCGCCCTCGATCATCAGCTGCTGGCGGGGCATTGATGTCACCCCGTTTCCGGCCCTGGGTTATCTCGCTGTTTATCCTGTTGGCCTGGGGCAGCGGCTGGCTGATGCTGTGGACGCTCGGTTTCTATCTGACCCGCAACGGCAACCAGGCGGCGCTGTTTCTGCCGCACGGCGTCTATCTCGCGCTGCTGATCTTGCTGGTGCGCCGCTATTGGCCCGCTCTGATAATACCGCCGGTGCTGCTGCTGTTCTGGCTGCACGGCGAACGCCTGATGAGCGGCTACAGCCTGCTGGCCGCGCCGTTCATCACCCTGCTCCCGGCCGCGCTCGCGCAGCGATTCTGGCGCCGTTTTCCGCTCTACTGGCAGCGGCTGACGCTGCTGCTGGCTGCGGTGACCGCCGCCTCGCTGCTCAACACCGCCCTGCTTTCGCCGTTTGTGCCAAGCCCGGCGATGCTGCTTGGCCTGGCGTCGTTTACCGGCGGCGTCTTGCTGACCCCGTTCGTCTACCTGATCTTTGAATTTCTGCGCCAGCAGCACCGTTACCACCTGCTGGGCCTGGACACCCCCAACCCGCCGCTGCGCGCATCCTTAATCATCTGGTGCAGCCTGTTTTTCGTTATCGGCATCGGCACGCAGATGGTGCTGTCGCCGGAAATCGAACGCCTGCTGCTGATCGTGGTGTTTCTGCCGAACGTGGTGATGGCGTGGAAGTTCGGCTGGCAGGGCGGCGTGCTGTCCGGCCTGCTCGGCAGCATGATGATCACCCTCGCCCGGCAGGTCGGCGTGGGGTTCGGCAATCTGGTCGAGCTGGAAATCTTTCTGGCGACGCAGGCGCTGCTCGGCATCGGCCTGGGCATCGCCATCAGCCGCCAGCAGCACCTGGCGCAAAACCTGCACCACTATCAGCGTCGCCTGGAAGAAGAGCTGGCGGCGCGGCGAGCGCTGACCGAAAAACTGATCCACACCGAAGAAGACACGCGGAAAAACCTGGCGCGCGAGCTGCACGATGAAATCGGCCAGAACATCACCGCGATTCAAATCCAGTCGCAGCTGGTCAAACGGGCGCGCGATCCGGCGCAAACCCAGGCCGCGGCGCACCAGATAGGCGAGCTCGCCCGGCGCATTCATCACTCCACGCGCCAGCTGCTGCGCCAGCTTCGCCCGCCCGCGCTGGACGAGCTGGCGTTCAAAGAGGCGCTTCACCATCTGCTGAGCGAATTCGCCTTTGCCGAACGGGGCATCCACTGCCGTTTCGATTACCGGCTGAGCGACACGCCCGCCGGCGAAACGGTGCGCTTCACCCTCTACCGCCTGCTGCAAGAGCTGCTCAACAACGTGTGCAAACACGCCGAGGCCAGCGAGGTCGCCATCGTTTTGTATCAGCAAGGCGCGCTTTTGCACCTCGAGGTGCGGGACAACGGCATCGGCATCCGCGCGGACAAGGTGCCCGGCCTCGGCATTCAGGGAATGCGCGAGCGGGTCAGCGCGCTGGGCGGCGAGCTGACGCTGGAAACGCAGTGCGGTACGCGGGTAATTGTTAACCTGCCCACAAATTTGCAACAAATCGCCGACTAACTAGGAAAAAGTCTTAGCCACTCCAGACTTTCTCTCATCCCCTTTCCCTTTCACCTTCTTATAGTCACCACCAGGGAGGCGGCTATGCAGGCACGCTCGGCATCTGAAATCGATCATCGTTACCGCGCGCTGCGCCCGCGACTGCTGCTGTACATGGTCATCGGGTACGCCGCCTTTTACCTGACGCGCAAAAGCGTGAATTACGTGCTGCCGGCGCTGCAAACGGATTTGGGGCTGGATAAAGGGGACATCGGCCTGCTCGGCTCGCTGTTTTACCTGAGCTACGGCCTGTCGAAATTCGCCGCCGGGCTGTGGCACGACGGCCACGGGCAGCGCAGGTTTATGGGGATCGGCCTGTTCGCCACCGGCTTGCTGAACGTGGCGTTTGCCTTCGGCGAATCGCTGACGCTGCTGCTGGCGGTCTGGGCGCTGAACGGCTTCTTTCAGGGCTGGGGCTGGCCGCCCTGCGCGCGGCTGCTGACCCACTGGTATTCGCGCAACGAGCGTGGCTTCTGGTGGGGCTGCTGGAATATGTCGATCAACCTCGGCGGCGCGATCGTGCCGCTGATCAGCGCCTTCGCCGCCCAGCGCTGGGGCTGGCAGGCGGCGATGCTGATCCCGGGCGCCGTCAGCATGGTGTTGGGCCTCTGGCTCACGCGGCAACTGACAGGCACGCCGCAGGAAGAAGGCCTGCCGTCGGTCGGCCAGTGGCGCCACGATCCGCTGGAGCTGCGCCAGGAACAGCAAAGCCCGCCGATGGGGCTGTGGCAGATGTTGCGTACCACGATGCTGAAGAACCCGATGATCTGGCTGCTCGGTGTCTCTTACGTGCTGGTCTACCTGATCCGCATCGCGTTGAACGACTGGGGCAATCTCTGGCTGACGGAAAGCCACGGCGCCAACCTGCTCAGCGCCAACGCGACGGTGATGCTGTTCGAGATAGGCGGCCTGCTCGGCGCGCTGTTCGCCGGCTGGGGCTCGGATGTGCTGTTCGGTGGGCAGCGCGCGCCGATGATTTTGCTGTTCACGCTCGGGCTGATGGTTTCCGTCGCCGCACTGTGGCTGGCGCCGGTGCATCACTACGCGCTGCTGGCGGGCTGTTTCTTTACGGTGGGCTTTTTTGTCTTCGGCCCGCAGATGCTGATTGGCCTCGCCGCCGTGGAATGCGGGCATAAAGGCGCAGCGGGCTCCATCACCGGTTTTCTCGGCCTGTTCGCCTACCTGGGGGCAGCGCTGGCGGGCTGGCCGCTGTCGCAGGTCATCGAAGGCTACGGCTGGTCAGGCATGTTCAGTTTGCTGTCGATCGCCGCCGTTCTTATGGGTTTATTGCTGATGCCGCTGCTGATGGCGAGCGTCACCACCTCTACCGAGAGAAGGATAAAACAATGAAAAAAATGTGGGTCACGACCCTGATAGCTTCCGGCATCGCGCTGGCCACGCTGAGCGGCGCCGCGCACGCCAAGGGCCGCCTGGTGGTTTACTGCAGCGCCACCAATGAAATGTGCGAAGCGGAGACCAAAGCCTTCGGCGAGAAATATGACGTGAAAACCTCGTTCATCCGCAACGGCTCCGGCAGCACGCTGGCGAAAGTGGACGCCGAGAAGAAAAACCCGCAGGCGGACGTCTGGTACGGCGGCACGCTCGATCCGCAATCCCAGGCCGGTGAAATGGGGCTGCTGCAGCCCTACACATCGCCGAACCTCGACCAGGTGATGCAACAATTCCGCGACCCGGCGAAGCTGAAAGGCAACTACTCCTCGGCGGTCTACGTCGGCATTCTCGGCTTCGGCGTCAATACCCAGCGCCTGAAAGAGAAAAACCTGCCGGTGCCCAAGTGCTGGAAAGACCTGACCAAACCGGAATACAAAGGCGAGATTCAAATCGCCGATCCGCAGAGCTCCGGCACCGCCTACACCGCGCTGGCGACCTTTGCCCAGCTGTGGGGGGACGATCAGGCGTTCGATTACCTCAAGCAGCTGAACGCCAACGTCTCGCAGTACACCAAGTCGGGCATTGCCCCGGCGCGCAACGCCGCCCGCGGTGAAACGGCGATCGGCATCGGCTTCCTGCATGACTACTCGCTCGAAAAAGAACAGGGCGCACCGCTTGAGCTGATCTCGCCTTGTGAAGGCACCGGCTACGAAATCGGCGGCGTCAGCATCCTCAAGGGCGCGCGCAACCTCGATAACGCCAAGCTGTTCGTGGATTGGGTGCTGTCGAAAGAGGCGCAGGAACTGGCATGGCAGAAAGGCAAGTCCTATCAGATCCTGACCAACACCACCGCCGCTACCTCGCCGAACTCGCTGAAGCTCGACGACCTGAAGCTGATCAACTACGACATGGACAAGTACGGCTCGACCGAGGTCCGCAAGGCGCTGATCAATAAATGGGTCAGCGAAGTCAAGATGGGTAAATAAACCCGCATTCTGCGCCTGTTGCCGGGTAAGCCTCACGCCTTACCCGGCCTGAACATCCGGGAAACTTATGTCACATACACATGCACTCCATCTCGTGAAAAAACGAGATGCGATATTCCTTTGGGTCTTGCTTGGCTGGCTGGCGTTCGCCCTGCTGCCGAGCTGGAGCCTGGATTACGGTCTGCTGGAGTCCACCGGCGATGAGATCCTCGCGGCCTACGGCTGGTCAAACCGCAATGTCAGCTGGCTATGGTGCCTGTTGCCGAGCCTGCTGCTGCTTCGCCCTTACGCCCCGGCGGGCGGTGAACGGCGGCGGCGCCACGCGTTCGATGCCGGCTGGGCGCTGCTGTGCATGGCTTTTATCGTCGTCAGCGCCACGGTGGCGGGACGCGGCTTAGGCTACGCCACCCTGGTGCAATTGACCGCGCTGGGCGCCATCATGACGCTGGCGCTGACCCGCCTCGAATGGCTGGGCGGCGACCGTTTCGTTATCGGTGCGCTGGTCACCATCGTGGCGCTGATCGGCGTCTTCATCGTCTGGCCGAGCATCGCGATTTTCATTCCGATGTTCACCGACCAGGCGGGGGCATTCGCGCCGTTGGCGTTTATGAACGTGCTGTCGCAGGCGCATATCGTTCAGGTGATCCTCAACTCCATCGCCCTGTCGATCGCGGTGGGTGCCGGCTGCACCTTCTTCGGCCTGGTGCTGGCGATTTACACCACCCGCATCGCCAAGCGCAGTGCCATTATCGGCCGCATCTTCTCCATCCTGCCCATCGTCACGCCGCCGTTCGTCGTCGGCCTGGGCGTCACGCTGATGATGGGGCGCTCCGGCTACGTCACCGAGTGGATGGTGGCCTGGTTCGGCCTGACCAACACCAACTGGCTTTACGGCTTTACCGGTATCTGGCTGGCGCAGGTGCTGGCATTCACCCCGATGGCGTTCATGATCCTCGACGGCGCGATCAAGACCATTCATCCTTCGCTGGAAGAGGCCTCCTACACCCTGCGCGCCAGCCGTTGGCAAACCTTTAACGGCGTGTTCGTGCCGCTGCTGAAACCGGCGCTGGCCAACGCGTTTCTGATCGTGGTGGTGCAATCGCTGGCCGACTTCAGCAACCCGCTGGTGCTCGGCGGCAACTTCGACGTGCTGGCGACGCAAATCTATTTCTACATCACCGGCTCGCAGCTCGACTATCAGGCCGCCAGCACCCTCGGCGCCTTCCTGCTGCTGTTCTCGCTGTTGGTGTTCTGCATCCAGTACCTGTGGATCGGCAAGCGTTCCTACGTCACCGTATCCGGCAAATCCTACCGCGGCGACGTACAGCCGCTGCCGGTCACGCTGGTGTGGGGCGTGATCGCGTTGCTGGCGGTGTGGATCGCCTTTAACGCCCTGCTTTACGGCAGCATTTTCTACGGCAGTTTCACCGTCAACTGGGGGGTGGATTACACGCTGACGCTGGATAACTTCATCAAGCTGTTCGGCCAGGGCATGAGTGACGGCGCGTGGCCTTCGCTGCTCGACACGCTGCTGTACGCCGGGATCGCCGCGCCGATCACCGCCGCCTTCGGCCTGCTGATCGCCTGGATCGTGGTGCGCCAGCAGTTCAGGGGCAAAAAGACCATCGAGTTCACCACCATGCTGTGCTTTGCGGTGCCGGGCACCGTGGCGGGCGTCTCTTACATTCTCGCCTTCAACAGCGCGCCGGTGTACCTCACCGGGACGGCCGCCATCGTGATTATCTCGATGGTGATGCGCAACGTGCCGGTGGGCATTCGCGCCGGGATCGCCGGGCTGGGCCAGATAGACAAATCGCTGGACGAAGCCTCGCTCAGCCTGCGCGCCGGCTCGCTGCGCACCATTACGCACATCCTGCTGCCGCTGCTGCGCCCGGCGATCCTGTCGGCGCTGATCTACAGCTTCGTGCGCGCCATCACCACCGTCAGTGCCATCGTCTTCCTGGTCACCCCCGATACCCGGGTGGCCACCGCCTACATCCTCAACCGCGTGGAAGACGGCGAATACGGGGTGGCGATCGCCTACGGTTCCATTCTGATCGTGGTGATGCTGGCGATTATTTTCCTCTTTGACTGGCTGATCGGCGAGGCACGCATCTCCCGTTCAAAAGCCAAAAACCAGGCGTAATGGAGCCCATGATGAGCCAGAAAAATTTCGTTGAACTGCGCAACGTCTCCAAACGGTTCGGCAGCAACACGGTGATCGATAACATCACGCTCACCATCCCTCGGGGGCAAATGGTGACGCTGCTCGGCCCTTCCGGCTGCGGCAAGACCACCATTTTGCGCCTGGTCGCCGGGCTGGAAAAGCCGAGCGACGGGCAGATATTCATTGATGGCGAAGACGTTACCCATCGTTCCATTCAGCAACGTGACATCTGCATGGTGTTTCAGTCTTATGCCCTGTTCCCGCACATGTCGCTGGGGGAAAACGTCGGCTATGGGCTGAAGATGCTCGGCATTCCGCGCGCCGAAGTGAAAGCGCGCGTGCAGGAAGCGCTGGCGATGGTGGACCTGGCGGGGTTCGACGATCGCTATGTCGATCAGATCTCCGGCGGCCAGCAACAGCGCGTGGCGCTGGCGCGCGCGCTGATCCTCAAGCCGAAAGTGCTGCTGTTCGACGAGCCGTTGAGCAACCTCGACGCCAACCTGCGCCGCAGCATGCGCGAAAAAATCCGCGAGCTGCAAAAGCAGTTTGATATCACATCGCTGTATGTTACCCACGATCAGAGTGAGGCTTTCGCGGTTTCAGACACCGTGCTGGTGATGAACAAAGGGCATATCATGCAGATGGGTTCGCCGCAGGATCTCTATCGGCAGCCGGCGTCGCGCTTTATGGCGAGCTTTATGGGGGACGCCAACCTGTTCCCGGCCAGCTTCAGCGCGGACTATGTCGATATCAGCGGCTATCGCCTGCCGCGCCCCGCGCACTTTGCCACCGAAGGCGCCGGCACGGTGGGCGTGCGGCCGGAAGCGATCACGCTGAGCGAGCACGGCGAGGAAAGCCAGCGCTGCGTGATCCAGCATGTCGCCTACATGGGGCCGCAGTATGAAGTGACGGTGGCGTGGCATGGGCAGCAGATTTTGCTGCAGGTTAACGCCACTCGCCTGCAGCCCAACGTCGGCGAACAGTATTATCTGGAAATTCACCCCTACGGCATGTTTATGCTGGCGGACGCGGCATAATAAGCATCACTCTTAAGCGTTAGAATAACGGCCATTCCGCATGGAATGGCCGGAAATAACCGTCAAAAAAACGTATTTATCTATTTTTACAATTCACCCCAAGTCCTTGTTCAACCGAGAAAATAAATATATCCGCATTCATTAAAAAATAACCACCTGGGCCGCCAAGGGTGATATTTTTATTTAGATGGGGTAAGCTTAATCCCGTAGTCGAAATTATTTAACGGCCAACTCAAGGAGAAATTCATGAGCAACAATGCAAACGCACAGGCGCAGCTGGATAATTTACGCAACGTCGCTTCCCAGCTGAAGGAAATGCGCCACTATGCGCAGGCGAATACCGAGACGCTCTCCGCACACTGGCTGGCCTTCGATCAGGGGGAATGCAAAAATAAGGCGTTCGCCGAAGCCATTAACGACCTGTTGAATAAACAGGGCGCCTGCCTGGAAGGGCTGGAAAAAACCATTCAGGATATTGAGATAGAATTGAACCGTCTCGACAAAGCCGCCTGATAATACCGATTTAAAATAAACCCGCCGCGTGCGGGTTTATTTTTAGCTACGGCAGATGACGCGCGCAATATCCCCTGACGTCGTCAGCGCGCGTATTTCGCTAAACAGTTCGGTGGCTTCGTCATATTCTTTGCGCAAATAGCCCAGCCACTGTTTGATGCGCGCCACATGATACAGGCCGGTGTCGCCCTGCTTTTCAAGATGGACGTATTTTTGCAGCAGCTCAACCACCTGCGGCCAGGGCATGCGCGGTTCGTTGTACTTCACCACCCGGCTCAGGTTCGGCACGTTGAGCGCGCCGCGCCCCAGCATGATGGCGTCGCAGCCGGTCGCCTGCAGGCAATCCTGCGCGCTCTGGTAATCCCAGATCTCGCCGTTGGCGATCACCGGGATGCTCAGCCGTTGGCGGATCTCGCCGATCGCCGCCCAGTTGATGCGATCCGCCTTGTAGCCGTCCTCTTTGGTGCGGCCATGCACCGTCAGCTCGCTGGCGCCCGCCTGCTGCACCGCATCGGCGATTTCAAAACTGCGGCTGGAGGAGTCCCAGCCCAGGCGCACCTTCACCGTGACCGGCAGATGGGCCGGCACCGCCGCGCGCATCGCTTTGGCGCCCTGGTAGATCAACTCCGGATCTTTGAGCAGCGTCGCCCCGCCGCCGCTGCCATTTACCAGCTTGGACGGGCAGCCGCAGTTGAGATCGACCCCGTAAGAGCCCAATTCCACCGCGCGCGCGGCGTTCTCCGCCAGCCACTGCGGGTACTGCCCCAGCAGCTGCACGCGCACCAGCGTGCCCGACGGCGTACGGCTGGCGTGGCGCAGCTCCGGGCACAGCCGGTAGAACGATTTGGCCGGCAGCAGCTGATCGACCACGCGCAAAAATTCGGTGATGCACAGATCGTAGTCGTTCACGTCGGTGAGCAACTCACGCACCAAAGAATCGAGAACGCCCTCCATCGGAGCCAATAATACGCGCATGACCAATCCCAGCTAAAAAAAGACCCGCAATGATACGGGTGAATGCCCGCGCCAGACAAGCCTCTGCGGGCATTAAAAGCGCCGTCAGCCCAGCCGGCGGATCGGTTGGCCGGCGAGGAACGCCGCAATGTCCTCGACCGCCTCGGTGAAGTAGGCGCGGTAGTTGTCGTCCGCCACGTAACCCACATGCGGCGTCGCCAGCACGTTGGGCAGCTGACGAAACGCATCGTCGGCCGGCAACGGCTCCGTCTCGAACACATCCAGCCCGGCGCCGGCAATCTTCCGCTGTTGCAGCACGTCCACCAATGCCGCCCGATCGACGATCGCCGCACGCGAGGTGTTGATCAGGTAAGCGGTGGGCTTCATCGCCGTCAATTCGTCGCGCCCCACCAACCCGCGGCTGCGATCGCTCAGCACCAGGTGGATAGAGACAAAATCGCTCTGCTCGAACAACGCCCGTTTGGACGGCGCCAGTAGGGCCCCCTCCTGCGCCGCCCGTTCCGCCGTCAGGTTCTGGCTCCAGGCCAATACCCGCATGCCGAACGCCTGCGCCACCCGGGCCATCTGGCCGCCGATCTTGCCCAGCCCCAGCAACCCCAGCGTTTTCCCCTGCAGGGTAACGCCGAGATCCCGCTGCCACGGGCCGTTGTTTTTCAGCCCGACGCTTTCCGGCACGATATGCTTCGCCAGCCCGAGCAGCAGCGCCCAGGTCAGCTCCATCGGCGCCGCCGACCCGCTGCTGGTGCCGCACACCACGACGCCGCGCTCGGCGGCGGCGGCCAAATCGATAGAAGCGTTGCGCATGCCGGAGGTGATCAACAGCTTCAGCTTCGGCAGCCGCGCCAGCAGCGAGGCGGTCATCGGCGTGCGCTCGCGCATGATGACCAGAATGTCGCACTCCTGCAGATGCACCGCCAGCTCCGTCTCATCGGTAAAGTGTGCGCTGATGGCGGACACCTCCACCCGATCGGCCAGCGCCGACCAGTCCGCCATCTTGAGCGCCACCTGCTGGTAATCATCGAGAATTGCGCACTTCAATTTCATCTCCGTCTCCTGGAATGTAGGGTTAGCCACCGTCCAGCCTAGTACGAAAATGCCGTTCCGCCAGGCAAAAAAAAAGCCGCCCGTATCGGCGGCTTACTCTTTGAGCAATCAGGCTTATTCAGCCGGTTTGCGACTGCGTGGGCGACGCGAAGCCGGCGCGCCGGAACGGCGCTGGCCATCACCCTGCGGGCGGGCGTTACCGTTGCCGCGGTTTTCACGTTGGCCACCGTTCGCGTTGCCGCTGCGCTGACCCCCGCCGTTACCGGAACGTTGACCGCCGCCGTTGCCGCGCCCGCCACCCTGACGGCCGTTGATGATCGGCTCGGCCTTGATGGTCGGATCCGGCTCGTAGCCCGGCAACGCGATACGTGGAATTTCACGCTTCAGCAGACGCTCGATGTCGCGCAGCAGCTTGTGCTCATCCACGCACACCAGCGAGATAGCTTCGCCGGTGCGCTCCGCGCGGCCGGTACGGCCGATACGGTGTACGTAGTCTTCCGGCACGTTAGGCAGCTCGTAGTTCACCACGTGCGGCAGCTGGTCGATATCCAGGCCGCGCGCCGCGATGTCGGTCGCCACCAGCACGCGGATGCGGCCGTCTTTGAAGTCGGCCAGCGCACGGGTACGGGCGCCCTGGCTCTTGTTGCCGTGGATCGCCGCAGCGGTGATGCCGTCTTTGTTCAGCTGTTCCGCCAGGTGGTTGGCGCCGTGCTTGGTGCGGGTAAACACCAGCACCTGTTTCCAGTCGCCTTCGCCAATCATCTGCGACAGCAGTTCCCGCTTACGCTTCTTGTCGACGAAATGCACGCTCTGTTCAATCTGCTCAGACGCGGTGTTGCGGCGCGCCACTTCTACCGAAGCCGGGTTGTGCAGCAGCTTATTGGCCAGCGCCTTGATGTCGTCGGAGAAGGTGGCGGAGAACAGCAGGTTCTGACGCTTGGCCGGCAGCTTGGCCAGCACGCGGCGGATGTCGTGGATAAAGCCCATGTCCAGCATGCGGTCCGCTTCGTCCAGCACCAGAATTTCGATTTTGGACAGGTCAACCGCGTTCTGATGTTCCAGATCCAGTAGACGGCCCGGCGTTGCCACCAGGATATCGACGCCGCCGCGCAGCTTCATCATCTGCGGGTTGATGCTCACGCCGCCAAACACCACCAGCGAACGCAGGCGCAGGTGTTTGCTGTAGGCATCGACGTTTTCGCCGATCTGCGCCGCCAGCTCACGGGTTGGCGTCAGGATCAGCGCGCGCACCGGGCGACGGCCCTTGACCGGATGGTCATGCTTGCTCAGCAGCTGCAACAGCGGCAGGGTAAAACCGGCGGTTTTACCGGTGCCGGTCTGGGCGCTGGCCATCAGGTCACGACCTTCCAGCACGACAGGGATAGCCTGACGCTGAATTGGCGTCGGTTCGCGATAGCCCTGTTCTTCAACAGCGCGCACAATTTCAGCACTTAAGCCGAGGGTTTCAAATGACATAAAGAGAAAAACTCCAGATCCCCCCTAACCTAACGGTGTTCGGTGCAGTTTCCTGGGAGGATGATCAGACGGGGCATTAAGCATGACCACGAGGGATTGGCACAAACTGCAGTGCACCAGGCGGCGATTGTAACAGAAGTCGCGTAATAAAAAGCACTTTTACGCACCCAGAGCACAATCTGCCGTAAATTCAGCATTGTCTGAAGCCGATCACATAACTCATTGTGATTAGCGGTTGCGTTTTAAGCAATCTGGCATAAAGTTAATCATATGATTGATTAACTTTGAGCGTGACCCATGCCAGCTTCCGTCCCTCATCAGGCCGCCGGCCGAGCGCGCGGCGAGCAAACGCGCCGGCAGCTGCTCGCCGCGGCGACCGAACTGTTCGGCGAATGCGGCCTGCAGGGCGCCACCACCCGCGACATCGCCCAGCGCGCCGGCCAGAATATCGCCGCCATCACCTATTACTTCAGCTCCAAAGAGGGGCTGTACCTGGCCGTGGCGCAGTCGCTCGCCGATTTCATCCAGCAGGCGTTCGCCCCGCTGGCCGACGAGGTCGATCGCTTCTGGCAACAGCCCGCCGCGCAGCGCTCACCCGACGCGGCGCTGCGTTTGCTGCAGCGTGGCCTGCTGGCTTTCAGCGACCTGATGACCCAGCCGCACACGCTGAACCTGAGCAAAATCATGTCGCGCGAACAGCTCGCCCCGACCGAGGCCTACCCGCTGATCCACAGCCAGGTGATCGCGCCGATGCACGCGCGGCTGTGCCGCCTGCTGGCGGCCGCGACCGGCATCGACGAACAGGCGACCCGCCTCGTGTTGCATACCCATGCGCTGATCGGCGAGGTGCTGTCGTTCCGCGTGGCGCGCGAAACCATCCGCCGCCAGGCCGGCTGGCAAGCCATTGGCGAGGACGAAGCGGCGCAGATCGGCGCCGTGCTGAGCGAACATATTGAGATTCTGGTTACCGGGCTGCGCCAACGTCATGGCGCGTAAATTCAGGCAGGGAGTGTTATGAACAAAAAACGCAGTGCCTTGATCGTATTGTTAATTCTGCTGATCGCGGCCGCCGCTTACGGGGTATGGCATTACCAACAGCAGCAAGATAAGCCGTTGACGCTGTACGGCAACGTCGACATCCGCACGGTAAACCTCGGCTTTCGCGTCGACGGCCGCCTGGCGTCGCTGACGGTGGATGAAGGCGATGCCGTTCAGCCGGGCCAGTTGCTCGGTAAGCTGGACGACGCCCCTTACCGCAACGCGCTGCAGCAGGCCGAAGCCAACGTCGGCAGCGCGCGCGCCAAACTGTCGCTGCTGCAGGCCGGCTACCGCAGCGAAGAGATCGCCCAGGTACGGTCGGAAATGGCGCAGCGCCAGTCCGCCTTCGCCTACGCCGACAGCTTCCTGAAACGCCAGCAGGGGCTGTGGGCGAAAAACGCCACCTCCGCCGACGCGCTGGAGGATGCGCGCACCGCCCGCAATCAGGCGCAGGCCAACCTGCAGGCGGCGAAGGACAAGCTGTCGCAATACCGCAGCGGCAACCGCCCGCAAGAAATCGAACAGGCCAAGGCCGACGTGGCGCAGAGCGAGGCGGCGCTGGCGCAGGCGCAGTTGAACCTGCAAGATGCCACGCTGGTCTCCCCTTCCGCCGGCACAGTGCTGACCCGCGCGGTGGAGCCGGGCACCATGCTCGGCGCCGGCGGCACGGTCTTCACCCTGTCGCTGACCCGGCCGGTGTGGGTGCGCGCCTACGTCAACGAAACCAGCCTGAACCAGGCGGTGCCCGGCACCGAACTGGAGATCTACACCGACGGCCGCCCCGACAAGCCTTACCACGGCAAGATCGGTTTCGTCTCGCCGACCGCTGAATTCACGCCGAAAAGCGTTGAAACGCCGGATCTGCGCACCGATCTGGTGTACCGCCTGCGGGTGATCGTCACCGACGCCGACGACGCGCTGCGCCAGGGCATGCCGGTCACCCTGCGCTTCGCCAAACCCTGAGGCCGGCCATGGAACAGGCGCACACCATTGAGCTGGAAGAGCTGGAGAAGCGCTTCCCGTCGCTTGAGAAACCGGCGGTCGCCAGCCTGACCACCACCCTGCGCAGCGGCGCGGTGATCGGGCTGGTCGGCCCGGACGGCGCCGGCAAAACCACCCTGCTGCGCATGTTGGCCGGGCTGCTGCAACCCAGCAGCGGCAAACTGCGGGTCGCCGGGCTGGATCCGATCGCGCAGGATCGTCAACTGCACGCGATCCTCGGTTACATGCCGCAGAAGTTCGGGCTGTATGAGGATCTGACGGTGATGGAGAACCTGACGCTGTACGCCGATCTGCGCGGCGTCACCGGCGATCTTCGCCGCCAGACCTTCGAGCGGCTGTTGAAATTCACCGATCTGACCCGCTTCACCGAGCGCCTGGCGGGCAAGCTGTCCGGCGGCATGAAGCAGAAACTCGGCCTGGCCTGCACGCTGGTGGGCGAACCTCAGGTGCTGTTGCTGGATGAGCCGGGCGTCGGCGTCGATCCGATCTCGCGCCGCGAGCTGTGGCGCATGGTGCACGAGCTGGCCAACGACGGCATGTTGATCCTGTGGAGCACCTCTTATCTCGATGAGGCCGAGCAGTGCCGCGAAGTGCTGCTGCTCAACGAGGGCGAGCTGCTGTTCAGCGGCGCGCCGCAGGCGCTGACCCGCCGTATGGCCGGACGCACGGTATTGATCGCCGCGCCCCCCGGCAGCCATCGATCGCTGCTGCAGCGGGCGATCTGCCTGCCGGCGGTCACCGACGGGGTGATCCAGGGCAAGTCTCTGCGCCTGATCCTGAAGGAAGGCGAAGATCACCGGCAGCTGTTGCAGGCGCTGGATCTGCCGGACGCCGAACTGGACGAAGCGGATCCGCGCTTCGAGGATGCGTTTATCGATCTGCTCGGCGGCGGCCCCAACCACCGCTCGGCGCTGGCGGAGATCATGCCGACCGTCAACGGCGCAAGCGGTGAAACGGTGATCGAAGCGGTGCAACTGACCAAGAAATTCGGCGATTTCGCCGCTACCGATCACGTTGATTTCCAGGTGCGGCGCGGCGAAATTTTCGGCCTGCTCGGGCCGAACGGCGCCGGCAAGTCCACCACCTTCAAAATGATGTGCGGCCTGCTGATCCCCTCCAGCGGTAAGGCGCTGGTGCTGGGGATGGACCTCAAGACCAGCTCCGGCCAGGCGCGCCAACGCCTCGGCTACATGGCGCAAAAATTCTCGCTGTACGGCAACCTGACGGTGGCGCAGAACCTGAAGTTTTTCTCCGGCGTCTACGGCCTGAGCGGCAAGGCGCAGCGCGACAAAATCGACGAGATGTCCCGCGCCTTCAACTTCGCGCCGATCCTCGATCAGACACCGGACGCGCTGCCGCTCGGCTTCAAACAGCGCCTGGCGCTGGCCTGCGCGCTGATGCACGAACCGGATATCCTGTTCCTCGACGAACCGACTTCCGGCGTCGATCCGCTGACGCGGCGCGAGTTCTGGTTGCACATCAACGGCATGGTCGACAAGGGCGTCACGGTGATGGTGACCACCCACTTTATGGACGAGGCGGAATACTGCGATCGCATCGGCCTGGTATACCGCGGCAAGATCATCGCCGCCGGCACGCCGGACGATCTCAAACAGCAGGTGGCGCGCGACGACAATCCCAACCCCTCGATGGAACAGGCGTTTATCGAGCTGGTGCAGGGTTACGATGAGGAGGAATCACGGTGAGCGATAACCGCACCCCAATCGACGACGGCGGCTTCTCCTGGCGCCGGCTGCGCGCGCTGTGCCTGAAGGAAACGCGGCAGATACTGCGCGATCCCAGCAGCGGCCTGATCGCCTTCGTCATCCCGCTAATGCTGCTGTTTATCTTCGGCTACGGCATCAACCTGGACTCCAGCAAGCTGCATCTGGGCATTCTGATGGAGCAACAGAGCGAAGACGCACGCGATCTGGCCCAGGCGTTCGCCGGTTCCCCCTATATCGAACCGACCATCAGCGACAACCGCCAACAGCTGATCCAGCAGATGCAGGCCGGCACGATCCGCGGCCTGGTGGTGATCCCGGTCGATTTCGACCAGCGCATGGCGCGCCCGCACGACAGCGCCCCTATCCAGATCATCACCGACGGCAGCGAGCCGAACACCGCCAACTTCGTGCAGGGCTATGCCCAGGGCGTATGGCAAATTTGGCAGCAGCAGCGCGCCACCGATCGGGGCAACAGCGACAAACCGCTGATTGACGTGCAGATGCGCTACTGGTTCAACCCGGCGGCCATCAGCCGGCACTACATCATTCCCGGCGCCATCACCATCATCATGACGGTGATCGGCGCCATCCTCACCTCGCTGGTGATCGCCCGCGAATGGGAGCGCGGCACCATGGAGGCCCTGCTGTCCACCCAGGTGACGCGCAGCGAGCTGCTGCTCTCCAAACTGATCCCTTATTACTTCCTCGGCATGGCCGCCATGGCGCTGTGCATGGCGGTGGCGGTGTGGGTGCTCGGCGTGCCCTATCGCGGCTCCCTGCTGATCCTGTTGCTGATCAGCAGCCTGTTCCTCGCCAGCACCCTCGGCATGGGCCTGCTGATCTCCACCCTCACCCGCAATCAGTTCAATGCGGCGATGGTGGCGCTGAACGCCGCCTTCCTGCCGTCGATCATGCTGTCCGGCTTCATCTTCCAGATCGACAGCATGCCGGCCATCGTACGCGCGGTGACCTACATCATTCCGGCGCGCTACTTCGTCAGCACGCTGCAAACGCTGTTCCTGGCGGGCAACGTCGGCACCGTGCTACTGATCAATCTGCTGTTCCTGATCGCTTCCGCCGTAGTGTTCATCGGCCTGACGGCCTGGAAAACCCAGCGCCGGCTGGATTGAGGAGAAAGAGCGATGTTTCATCGTCTGTTGACGCTCATCATCAAGGAAATGCAGGCGCTGCTGCGCGATCCACAAACCCGCGCCATTTTAATCATGCCGGTGATCCTGCAGGTGCTGTTGTTCCCGTTCGCCGCGACGCTGGAAGTTACCAACGCCACCATCGCGGTCTACAGCGAGGACAGTGGCCAGGCCTCGGTAGAGCTGACCCAGCGCTTCGCCAAAGCCAAGGCCTTTCAACACGTGCTGCTGCTGCGCAGCCCGCAGGAGATAAAGACCACCATCGACAACCAGCGAGCGCTGCTGCTGATCCGCTTCCCGGCGCAGTTCTCGCGCGATATCGCCGCCGGCAACACCGCGCCGCTGCAGCTGCTGCTCGACGGGCGCAACTCCAACAGCGCGCAGATCGCCGCCAACTACGTGCAGCAGATCGTGCAGGAATATCAGAACGAGCTGCTCGGCAACCGCGCCAAACCCAACAACAGCGAGCTGGTGGTGCGCAACTGGTATAACCCGAATCTGGACTACAAATGGTTCGTGGTGCCATCGCTGATCGCCATGATCACCACCATCGGCGTGCTGATCGTCACCTCGCTGTCGGTAGCGCGCGAACGCGAACAGGGCACGCTGGAACAGCTGCTGGTCTCGCCGCTCACCACCTGGCAGATCTTTATCGGCAAGGCGGTGCCGGCGCTGATCGTCGCCAGCTTCCAGGCCAGCATCGTGCTGCTGATCGGCATCTTCCTGTACCAGATCCCGTTTGCCGGATCGCTGCTGCTGTTCTATGCCACCATGCTGATCTACGGGCTGTCGCTGGTCGGTTTCGGCCTGCTGATCTCGTCGCTGTGCGCCACTCAGCAGCAGGCGTTCATCGGCGTGTTCGTGTTCATGATGCCGGCGATCCTGCTCTCGGGTTACGTCTCGCCGGTGGAGAATATGCCGGTGTGGCTGCAGGATCTGACCTGGGTCAACCCGATACGCCACTTCACCGACATCACCAAGCAGATCTACCTGAAGGACGCCAGCTTCAGCATCATCTGGCACAGCCTGTGGCCGCTGCTGGTGATCACCGCCACCACCGGCAGCGCCGCCTACGCGCTATTCCGCCGCAAAATCGCATAAAAAAAGCTCTGCATGTCACATGCAGAGCTTTTTGATCGCCAGATACCCTATGGCTTGAAAGACGACGGGTTTAGCGGCGGTTGCCGAAGATACGCAACAACATCAGGAACAGGTTGATGAAGTCGAGATACAGCGTCAGCGCGCCGACGATGGCGTACTTGCGGAAGCTGTCTTTATCATCGGCGTTCAGCTGCTCGCCCATCGCCTTGAGTTTTTGCGTGTCGTACGCGGTCAGGCCAACGAACACCACCACCCCGATGTAGGTAATCGCCCACATCAGCGCGGTGCTTTTCAGCCAGATGTTCACCAGCGAGGCCAGCACGATGCCGATCAGCGCCATGAACAGCATGCTGCCGAAGCCGCTCAGATCTCGCTTGGTGGTGTAACCGTACAGGCTCATGGCGCCGAACATGCCGGCGGTGACCACGAAGGTGCTGGCGATCGAGCTGTAGGTGTAGGCGATGAAGATGCTCGACAGCGTCAGCCCGGTCAGCGCCGAGTACAGCATGAACAGCGAAGTGGCCACCGCGCCGCTCAGGCGGTTGACCATGCCGGAAATCACGAACACCAACGCCAGTTGGGCGATGATCAGGCCGAAGAAGGTGATCTGGCTGGAGAAGATGAAGTTGAGGATCGCGGGCGTGTTGGCCGCATACCAGGAAACGAACGCCGTCAGCAGCAGACCGCAGGTCATCCAGCCGTAAACCTGCGCCATGTAGGCCTGAATGCCGCTGTTGGCACGTTCGACGATTGAACCATTAGAGCGTGGATATCGGTCCATGACGGTTACCTTTTGCGTTGTAAACAAGATTCCGAAGCCCCGCGAACGGGGCTTCGCCTGCTATAAGCGTACCACAGAATATGCCGGGCGAAAGCGGCAAAGGTCTTGATTTGTTTCCGCTGTTGACGCGTTATTTAGCCGCGTCGTGCCAGCGCTGCGCGGCCTCGCGATCGCTGTCGCGGGCGTCTACCCAACGATCGCCCTGGCCGGTCGCTTCGCGCTTCCAGAACGGCGCGCGGGTCTTCAGGTAGTCCATGATGAACTCGCTGGCGGCGAACGCCATGCTGCGGTGCGCGCCGGTCACGCCAACGAACACGATCTCGTCGCCGGGATACAGCGCGCCGACGCGGTGGATCACCGTCACCCGCTGCAGCGGCCAACGGCTGCGCGCCTCGGCCACGATCTCCGCCAGCGCCTTCTCGGTCATGCCAGGGTAGTGTTCCAGCGTCAGCGCGCTGACGTCGTCACCCAAATTATGGTTGCGCACCTTGCCGGTGAAGGTCACCACCGCGCCATCGGCGTCGCACTGCGCCAGCCACTGATACTCGTCGCCGACGTTGAACGGCGCTTCGCCCACGCGAATGCGGGTATTTTCCATGCTTATCCCCCGGTAACCGGCGGGAAGAAGGCCACTTCATCGCCGGCGCGCAGCGGATGATCCGCCGCCACCAGCGACTGGTTGACCGCCGCCAACAGCTTGCCGGATTCCAGCGCCAGCGCCCAGCGATCGCCGCGCGCGCACAGCGCCTGGCGCAGCGCCTCGACGGTCGGGTAATCCGCCGGCATCGACAGGCCGCCGGTGCCCACCAGTTCGCGCACCTGCGCGAAGAAAAGAATATCGATCATACGTTCACCTTAAAATCGCCGGATTTGCCGCCGCTTTTCGCCAGCAGGCGTACCGGGCCGATCACCATGTCTTTCTGTACCGCTTTGCACATGTCATAGATGGTCAATGCCGCCACCGAGGCGGCGGTCAGCGCCTCCATTTCGACGCCGGTTTTGCCGGTCAGCCGGCAGCAGGTTTCGATGCGCACCCGGTTGTGCTGCGTTTGCGCCTCAAGCTGCACTTCGACCTTGCTCAGCATCAGTGGGTGGCACAGCGGGATCAGCTCCCAAGTGCGTTTGGCCGCCTGAATGCCGGCGATGCGCGCCGTGGCGAACACGTCGCCCTTGTGATGGCTGCCGTCGACGATCATCGCCAGCGTGGCGGGCAGCATCTCGACGAAAGCTTCGGCGCGCGCCTCGCGCACCGTTTCGGCCTTGGCGGACACGTCAACCATATGGGCTTCGCCGGCGGCGTTAATGTGGGTTAGCTGTGTCATGACTCAGGGCTTCTTCAAGTGAGGCTGGAAGTTGCACGGGCGATGGCGCGCGTCCAACTGCTCTTCGATAATCCGCTCCCAGGCGGTGCGGCAGGCGCGGGTGGAGCCCGGCATGGCGAAAATCACCGTGCGGTTGGCCAGGCCGGCCAGCGCGCGCGACTGGATCGTCGCAGTACCGATCTCTTCGTACGACACCATGCGGAACAGTTCACCGAACCCTTCCACCTCTCTGTCGAACAGCGGCAGCAGCGCTTCCGGCGTGTTGTCGCGCGCGGTAAAACCGGTGCCGCCGGTGATCAGCACCGCCTGCACGTTGTCATCGGCGATCCAGGCGGAAACCCGCGCGCGGATCTGGTAAATGTCATCTTTGACGATGGCGCGATCCACCACCTGATGGCCGGCTTCCTGCGCCGCGTCCTGCAGATATTGCCCGGAGGTGTCTTCCGCCGCGCCGCGGCTGTCGGACACGGTCAGGATGGCGATATGCGCCGGAATAAACTCGCTGCTCGCATGGCTCATGGTTCAATAGGCTCCTATTCTGAGATACCCCACAGATTTCAAGTTGCAGCCAGGCGGCCAGTGCGTAAATCCCCAGGAGCTTACTCCGGTAAGTGACTGGGGTGAGCGCACGCAGCCAACAACGCTGCGGCTTGAAATATGTGGGTATCAGCCGCCGATAAACGACAGGTTCTGGGTGATCCCGCTGTTGCCCTGATGCAGGAAATGGGTCTGCTTCTTGCTCAGCAGCCCGCTCTGGATGCGTGCCTTCAGCGCGTCGAGCTGGCCGTCGTCCGCCAGCAGATCGCGTAGGGGCACCCCCTGCTCGCCGAACAGGCACAGGTGCAGATTGCCGATGGAAGAAACGCGCAGCCGGTTGCAGCTGGCGCAGAAGTCTTTCTCATACGGCATGATAAGACCCACCTCACCCTGGTAGTCCGGATGGCTGAACACCTGCGCCGGGCCGTCGCTGCGGCCGCGCGCCTGGCGCTGCCAGCCCTGCTGCTCCAGCTGCCGGCGAATCACTTCGCCGGAAACGTGGTGTTTGCGAAACAGCTCGCCGCCCTCACCGGTTTCCATCAGTTCGATAAAGCGCAGTTGGATCGGCCGGTCTTTGATCCAGGCGAGAAAGGCGCCGAGCTGCTGGTGGTTAACGTCGCGCATCAGCACCGCGTTGACTTTGACCTTGCTGAAACCGGCGCTGAAGGCGGCGTCGATGCCGTCCATCACCTGGCGGAACTTATCCTGACCGGTGATGGCGTGAAACTGGCGGGGATCCAGGCTGTCGATGCTGACGTTGATCGCCGTCAGACCGGCGTCACGCCAGGCGGTGACGTCGCGCGCCAGACGGTAGCCATTGGTGGTGACCGCCAGGGTACGGATGGCCGAGTTTTCCCGCACGGCGGCGATGATCTCGGTAAAATCGCGGCGCAGCGAAGGCTCGCCGCCGGTCAGGCGCACCTTTTCGGTGCCCAGTTCGGCGAACGCGCGGCTGACGCGACGGATTTCATCCAGCGACAGGAAGCTTTTCGGACTGCCGCTCGGCTTGTAGCCATCGGGCAGACAATAGGTGCAACGAAAGTTGCACACGTCGGTGATCGACAAGCGCAGGTAATAGAACTTGCGCTCATAAGCATCAATGAGTTGCGGCACCATAACACCTTTCCAAAGTCGGGAGATGCGAGCGTTTCCCCTCTGCACCCTGGTGGCTGACTTCGCCACGGCCCAGGCACCATATCGTTCCGGATGAACAACGTAGGCGCAGGGGCTAGGAGTTTGATTTCTCTTCCCGCTACCTTGAGTAGCCGGAACGAAACCGTGGTTTTCAGCAGAATTCTAGCGCTAATCGGCAACGATAGCCAACGCGTAAATTCGCTATATAATTGTCTATACAGCGTTTTTAGACGCCGCGTATTCAGGTAAACCATGATAAACGTCACTTGCGCGGACGAATTGACCGGAATCACGCAAATGACACTCTTATCGCGTTTTTATGCCGGATCCGCTACCTTATGCGGGCAGTTCAGCCCCTTTGTAAGGAAATTTATGCGTAATCGTACCCTGGCCGATCTCGACCGCGTGGTGGCGTTAGGCGGCGGACACGGCCTGGGCCGTGTGATGTCGGCCCTGTCGTCCTTAGGCTCCCGCCTGACCGGCATCGTCACCACCACCGACAACGGCGGTTCTACCGGCCGCATCCGCCGTTCGGAAGGCGGCATTGCCTGGGGCGATACCCGTAACTGTCTCAACCAGCTGATCACCGAACCGAGCGTCGCCTCGGCGATGTTCGAATACCGCTTCAGCGGCAACGGCGAACTGGCCGGCCACAACCTCGGCAACCTGATGCTAAAAGCGCTGGATCACCTGAGCGTGCGCCCGCTGGAAGCGATCAACCTGGTGCGCAGCCTGCTGAAGGTGGACGCGGCGCTGATCCCGATGTCGGAGCAGCCGGTGGATTTGATGGCGCACGATCACGAAGGCAATCACGTTTACGGTGAAGTGAATGTCGACCAGCTGGCCCATATGCCGCAGGAGCTGATGCTGTCGCCCCCGGTCAGCGCCACGCGCGAAGCGCTGGACGCCATCGCGCAGGCCGACGTGATCCTGATCGGGCCGGGCAGTTTCCTCACCAGCCTGATGCCGCTGCTGCTGCTGGACGATCTTACCCAGGCGCTGCGTCGCAGCAGCGCCAGCATGATCTATATCGGCAATCTCGGCCGCGAGCTGAGCGTGGCCGCCGCGGCGCTGTCGTTAAAGGATAAGCTGACGCTGATGGAAGAGAAGATAGGCCGCCGGATGATCGATGCGCTGATCGTCGGCCCGGCGGTGGACGCCAGTGAAGTGCAGGATCGGGTGGTGATTCAGCAACCGCTGGAAGCGAGCGACATCCCCTACCGCCACGATCGCCAACTGCTGCGCCAGGCGCTGGATCGGGCGCTGGTGGAGCTGGCCGCCCGCCGCTGACCGGATTTAACCATCTCGCCCGCGCAGCCAGGGATTATCGCTGGCTGGGGCGGGATGGCTGACCATATCGATATACAGGTCTTCCACCTCTTTGCGCGCCCAGGGCGTGCGACGCAAAAACTTCAGGCTGGACTTGATGCTCGGATCGCTGAGGAAGCAGTTGATGCGAATGCGCGCGCCCAGTTCGGACCAACCGTAGTGATCCACCAGTTTATTCAGCAGTTGCTCCAGCGTCACGCCGTGCAGCGGGTCTTTGGACTGGTGTTGGCTCATGTTCGGTACTCTTCGTGGTCAAATCGGGCCGCACACCATAACAGCTTTGACGCGGCCGACAAGGAATTTTGACGCCCATGGCGCGGGCGCCATCCAACGGTCAGGAAATCGCGATGAACTGCTCGCGCAGCTGGTGGATCTCGTCGCGTAGCGCAGCCGCCTGTTCGAACTCCAGGTTTTGCGCGTGGGTGTACATTTGCGCCTCCAAATCGCGGATTTTCTGATCCAGCGCTTTCGGCGTGAGGTTCTGCAGCGGGGCGCCGCCGTCCAGCGCCTTGCCCCTGCCTTTGCTCTTGGCACGGTTGACCGGCTGGCCGATCTGCAAAATGTCGCCGATCTTCTTGTTCAGCCCCTGCGGCACGATGCCGTTGGCTTCATTATACGCCTGCTGCTTGGCGCGGCGCCGCTCGGTTTCGCCGATCGCCTTGGCCATCGAATCGGTGATGCGATCGCCATACAGGATCGCCTTGCCGTTCAGGTTACGCGCCGCGCGGCCAATGGTCTGGATCAGCGAACGCTCGGAACGCAGGAAGCCTTCCTTGTCGGCGTCCAGAATCGCCACCAGCGACACCTCAGGCATGTCGAGCCCCTCACGCAACAGGTTGATGCCCACCAGCACGTCGAACTCGCCCAGACGCAGGTCACGGATGATTTCGACCCGTTCCACGGTATCGATGTCCGAGTGCAGGTAGCGCACGCGCTCGCCATGTTCTTCCAGGTATTCGGTCAGGTCTTCCGCCATGCGTTTGGTCAGGGTGGTCACCAGCACGCGCTCGTTGATCGCCGCGCGTTTGCGGATCTCGGAAAGCAGATCGTCCACCTGGGTGCCCACCGGCCGCACTTCCACGATCGGATCCAGCAGCCCGGTCGGCCGCACCACCTGATCGATCAGATCGCCGCCGGATTTCTCCAGCTCATATTTGCCCGGCGTCGCAGAAACATAGATGGTCTGCGGCGCCAGCGCCTCGAACTCCTCGAAGCGCAAGGGGCGGTTGTCCAGCGCCGAGGGCAGGCGGAAGCCGTACTCCACCAGCGTTTCCTTACGCGCGCGGTCGCCCTTGAACATCGCGCCGATCTGCGGAATGGTGACGTGGGATTCGTCGACCACCAGCAGGCCGTCCGCCGGCAGGTAGTCGAACAGCGTCGGCGGCGGCTCGCCCTCGCCGCGCCCGGACAGGTAGCGCGAGTAGTTTTCGATGCCCGAGCAGTAACCCAGCTCGTTCATCATCTCCAGATCGAACTGGGTGCGCTGCGTCAGGCGTTGCTCTTCCAGCAGCTTGTTGTTGGCCAGAAGCACCTTGCGGCGGTCCGCCAGATCGACCTTGATCTCTTCCATCGCCTGCATGATCCGCTCGCGCGGCGTCACGTAGTGCGATTTCGGGTAGATGGTAAAACGCGGCACCACCTGCTCTATCTGCCCGGTCAGCGGATCGAACAGCGACAGCCGCTCCACTTCTTCGTCGAACAGCTCGACGCGCAGCGCCAGCTCGTCCGATTCCGCCGGGTAGATGTCGATCACCTCGCCGCGCACGCGGAAGGTAGCGCGCTGAAAAGCCTGATCGTTGCGGGAATATTGCAGTTCCGCCAGGCGGCGCAAAATGGATCGTTGATCGATGATCATGCCCTGGGTCAGGTGCAGCATCATCTTCAGGTAAAGATCCGGATCGCCCAGGCCGTAGATCGCCGACACCGACGCCACCACCACCACGTCGCGCCGCTCCAGCAGCGCCTTGGTGGCGGACAGGCGCATCTGCTCGATATGCTCGTTCACCGAAGCGTCTTTTTCAATGAAGGTGTCGGAGCTGGGCACGTAGGCTTCCGGCTGGTAGTAGTCGTAGTAGGAGACGAAGTATTCCACCGCATTCTCCGGGAAAAACGCTTTCATCTCGCCGTACAGCTGCGCCGCCAGCGTCTTGTTCGGCGCCAGCACCATGGTCGGCCGATTCAGATCGGCTATCACATTGGCGATGGTGAATGTCTTGCCCGAACCGGTGACCCCCAGCAGCGTCTGATGCGCCAGGCCGTCTTCCAGCCCCTCTTCCAGCTTGCGGATGGCTTCCGGCTGATCGCCGGCCGGTTTGAACTCGGAATGCAGTTTGAAAAGTTTACTCATTGCTCGGCTACCCTGTGGAGATGCGCGCGCTCAGGCGGCCAGCCGACTCTGCGCCGGACGTGGCCCCTAATTATGGAAAGTGTCGGCGATTTGCGCCAGTGCCCATGATACTGGATATAAAACCAGCTTCAAGCGGATTCGTCGCTGCGCCCGGCACTGCGGCAACGCCGCTGCACCGTGACGTTACAGCCGGGTGACATTTTTATTGTCAATAACAGATTTATCCCCAGAACTTGCCGCGAATTAACTTATTGATAGCACCGCGTCGAAAAATCATACATAGAGACCTGATCAATAACCCTGCGTCTTGATTTTAATTAATATATTGATATATAACAAATTTAATAAAAAGACGAGAATGCGGGCAAAGCGAACAGAACCCGCGTCCGCTCTCGCTTTACAGCGTTTTTCTAAATCTAATACACAAGGTTATCCACAGGAATAGTGGATAACTCTCACCGCCCCGCCCGGGGCGGGAGTTACAGAAAGAAAGCTTTTCGCCCTTTACACCCGCTAAAATGGCTTTTTTAGTTATTTTTTCATAAAAATATCGCTTTGTTTATGCCGATTAATACTAAAAATCCCCATTGCCAAAATCGCATCGACCCCTTTCTCGCGGATCGCTCTTGACGGCGGCGCAATGCCTTGCACCATGCCCCCACCGAAGAGCACCACAAGAGTGCAAAAAACGTCCGGGTTAACTTCCCCGCGTATTTTCGGGCCGCCACGGCAGCGCACGTCAGGCCTGGTTAGCGGTTAACAAGGCGATAACAATCCCCGTTTTCACCCGGCGATAAAACTGGCCTGAGAGTTGCTTTATCTTCCTGCGCATAAATGCGGTGCGGCAGCATGATGCGCTGCCTGCCGCGACGTGTAACCACCGCGGCGCTATCGCCCGTAAAAGCGCAAGAACGACACCAAGTCGTCACAAGCGTCGTTTTTAACGACATATTGACTGTCATTCCGTCCACCGCAGACCTTGCTCTGGCTCATCGGACGGACGGCATTTTGTTCCAGACATTGCCACACTCGGGAAATTCGCCGCGCATGCGGCCTTTGCAGTCCCCGCCAACGAGTGAAACGGGCGTCTATGAGGAGAATGCCAAATGCTGAGCCTGAGATCGGTCAATCAATTTTACGGGCAGAACCACACCCTGTGGGACATCAACCTGGAGCTGCCGCGCGGCCAGTGCACCGTGCTGCTCGGCCGCAACGGCGTGGGCAAGACCACGCTGGTCAACTGCATCATGGGGCATGTGCCGGTGGTAAGCGGCAGCATGACCTGGCAACCGGCGGATCAGCCGCCGCAAAATCTGCTGCTGCAGCCGATGGAGCGCCGCGCCGCGCTGGGCATCAGCCACGTGCCCCAGGGGCGGCAGCTTTTTTCGCAGCTGAGCGTGGAGGAAAATCTGCAGGTGGCGCAAATGGCCGGGCGCGGCGCCCCTCGCCGCATTCCGCCGCTGATCTACAACCTGTTTCCCCATTTGCGTCAGATGCGCGCGCGCCGCGCCGGCGATCTGTGCGTGGGCGCCCAACGCCAGCTGGCGATTGGTCGGGCGCTGGCTCAGGAGCCGGCGCTGCTGATCCTCGACGAACCGACGGCGGGCGTACCGCCCTCGATCGCCGCCGACATCGGCAACGTGATCCGCTGGCTCAACCGCGAATTGGGCATGACCATTTTACTGGTGGAGCATCAGCTGTCGTTCGTGCGCCGGGTGGCGGACCGCTTCTGCCTGTTGGACAGCGGGCGCACGGTGGCGCACGGCGCGCTGGCGCAGCTGGATGAGGCGTTGATCGGTACCGGGTTGACAGGGCAAGAAGAAGGATGAGGGAGAGAAGCCCCCCTCATGGAGAGTTTACAGCAGGCTGATATCCAGGTACTCCCCCAGCGGCGCCCGCTCGGCCTGCGGCAGGTGCGGGATTTCGCCCAGCAGCGGCGCCGGCAGCATACGGCGCAGCGTGGCCAGGTATTCCTGATGCCGCCGCCCCGGCGGCGTCACGTCGTTGGCGATCCAACCGGCCAGCGTCAGCCCCGCCTGTTGCACCGCCTGCGCCGTCAGCACCGCGTGGTTGATGCAGCCCAGTTTGATGCCCACCACCAGGATCACCGGCAGCTGCTCCTGCTGCACCCAGTCGGCGAAGGTGTACTGCGCCGACAGCGGGGTAAACCATCCGCCCGCGCCCTCGACCAGCACCCAGTCGGCGCGCTGCTCCAGCCGGCGCAGGCCGTCGGACAGCCGCGCCGCCTCGATCGGCCGGCCTTCATCGGCGCTGACGATATGCGGCGAGGTCGGTTCGGCAAAAACGTAAGGGTTCACTTCGTCGTAGCGGAGCGCCACGCCGCTGTTGGCCTGCAGCGCCAGCGCGTCGCCGTTGCGCAGCCCCTCGGGGGTCATCTCGCTGCCGGAAGCCACCGGCTTATAACCGGCGCTGCGGTAGCCCGTCCGGTTGGCGGCCTGCAGTAAGGCGCTGCTGGCGACGGTTTTTCCGACCTCGGTGTCGGTGCCGGTCACGAACCAACGTTTAATCACGATAAATCACTCCATAAACCAGATGATAGCTGAGCGGGAACTGCCCCTGCCGGCACGGGTAAGCCGCCTGCAGCGCGGCGAGACGGCCGCGCGACATCAGGCCGCCCTCACGCCCCTGATGCAGATGCGTGGCCCCGATGCCCTTGAGCGAACGCATCAGCGTCATCACGTCCGGGTAGTTCAGGGTGCGCAGCTCCGTGACCAGCTCGTGTCGGTAGTCAGCACAGGCGGCGCGGATCTGCGCCAGCGGCAGAAAGGCGTTCACGTGGCGCTCGCCGTCCACCTGTTGCCAGGCGTCCCCCAGCTCCTGCAGCGATCCCGCCGCCAGCGTGGAAAACAGGATCGCGCCGCCGGGGCGGGTGACGCGATACAGCTCCGCCAGCGCGGCGGGCAGATCGCTGCACCACTGCACCACCAGGCTGCTGAAACAGATGTCCATCGCCGCATCGGGCAGCGGCACCTGTTCGATATCGCCCAGCAAATAATGATGCGCCGCCTGCCGTTGGCGGGCGACGTCCAGCATGCCCGGCGCCAGATCGAGCGCGGTTACCTGCATGCCGCGCTCGCGCCACAGACGGCTGAAATAACCGGTGCCGCAGCCGGCATCCAGCAGCCGTTCGCCCGGATGGGCACTCCCCATCCCCAGTAAGCGCTCGCCAACGTCACGCTGCAGCGCGGCGGCGGCGTCGTAGCTGCCGGCGGCACGGCTGAAGGCCGAAGCGACCGCCTGTTTGTTCACCGCGTCATTGGCTGACGTCATGTAATACCTCCAGCAGGCGATCGATGTCCTGCGGCTGATGCGCCGCCGTCAGGGTAATGCGCAGCCGCGCGCCGCCCGGCGGTACCGTCGGTGGGCGGATGGCGCTCACCCACAGCCCGCGCTCGCGCAGGCGGGTCGCCAGATCGAGCGCGCGTTGATTGTCCCCCACCAGCAACGGCTGGATGGCGGTGTCGGAATCCGTCAGGGTTAGCGCCAGCGGCGCCGCGCCCTGGCGGAAACGCCGAATGTTGTCCTGCAGCCGGGCGCGCAGTTCATCGCCCTCTCGAATGCAGGCCAGCGCCGCCTGCAGCGCACAGGCCTGCGCCGGCGGCATCGCGGTGCTGTAGATCAGATGGCGGGCGAACTGCAGCAGATACTCGGCGGTCGCCTCATCGCACAGCACTGCCGCGCCGCTGACGCCGAACGCCTTGCCGAAGGTCGCCACCAGCAGTTCAGGGCGCACGCCCTGCTGCCAGCAGCTGCCGCGGCCTTGCTCGCCGCGCACGCCGACGCCGTGGGCATCGTCCACCATCAGCCAGGCGCCCGCCGCGCGGGTTAAGCGATGCAGTTCCGTCAACGGTGCGCCGTCGCCGTCCATGCTGAACACCCCTTCGGTCACCGCCAGCCGCTGCCCTTCACAGGGTTTGGCCAGCAGATCCGCCAGCGCCTGCGGCTTGTTGTGCTGGAAGCGGCGCAGCTCGGCCGGCGACTGCGCCGCCGCCTCCAGCAGCGAGGCGTGGCTGAGGCGATCGGCTAAAATGCGATCACCTTTCTGCATCAACGCCGCCAGCACCGCCTGGTTGGCGGCGTAACCGGAGATAAACAGCAGCGCGCGCGGATAGCCGAGCCACGCCGCCAGTTGCTCCTCCAGCGCCTGATGCGCCGCGCTAAAGCCGGTGACATGGCTCGAACCGCCGCTGCCGACGCCATAACGCTGCGCGCCCTGCTGCCAGGCGGCGATTACCCGCGCGTCCTGGCTCAGCCCCAGGTAGTCGTTGCCGGAGAAGTTCAGGTAGAGGCGATCGCCGAGCCGGATCTGGCGGCCATTGCCGCCCTCGGTGGTCTGTCGCCGACGGTAGGCGGCGTTGAGGCGCCGCTCTGCCAGCGCCTGCTCGATGCGTTGTGGCCAGCTCATCACAGCGCCGCGTTGTAAAACTCGGCGGTATCGGCGTTCAGCAGTTGCTTAGCCAGCACTTGCTGTTGCTGATTGTCGCCGTGTTCGGTGGCGGTCTGCTGCGGGTTCAGCCCCAGCTTGCGGAACAGCTGCAGGTCTTTGTCTTCTTCCGGGTTCGGCGTGGTCAGCAGCTTGCAGCCATAGAAGATCGAGTTGGCGCCAGCCATAAAGCACATCGCCTGCGTCTGTTCGTTCATCTGTTCACGGCCGGCGGAGAGGCGAACATAAGAGGACGGCATCATGATGCGCGCCACCGCAATAGTGCGGATGAAGTCAAACGGATCGACGTCGTCGTTATCCGCCAGCGGCGTGCCTTTTACCTTCACCAGCATGTTGATCGGCACGCTCTCCGGCGGCTTCGGCAGGTTGGCCAGCTGCACCAGCAGCCCGGCACGGTCGCGCACCGTTTCACCCAGCCCGACGATGCCGCCGGAGCACACTTTGATGCCGGCGTCGCGCACTTTGTCGAGCGTATCCAGGCGTTCCTGGTAGCTGCGGGTGGTGATGATGCTGCCGTAGAACTCCGGCGAGGTATCGAGGTTATGGTTGTAATAATCCAGCCCGGCTTCCGCCAGCCGCTCGGCCTGAGTGCCGTCCAGTGTGCCCAGCGTCATGCAGGTTTCCATGCCCATCGCTTTCACGCCCTGCACCATCTGCTGCAAATAAGGCATATCGCGCTCGTGCGGGTTCTTCCACGCCGCGCCCATGCAAAAACGGGTCGAGCCGTTCGCCTTGGCCTTGCGCGCCGATTCCAGCACCTGCTCGACCTGCATCAACCGCTCCGACTCCAGGCCGGTCTTGTAGCGCGAACTCTGCGGGCAGTATTTGCAGTCTTCCGGACAAGCGCCGGTTTTGATCGACAGCAGTGTGCTGACCTGCACCTGACGCGGGTCGAAGTGTTGGCGGTGTACGGTTTGCGCCTCGAACAGCAGTTCAAGCAGCGGTTTATCAAACAGGGCCTGGGCTTGCCCTACTGTCCAGTGAATGCGGTCGGCCATCATGGCGTCTCCAAAACGAAAAAGTGTCGCCAGTTTAAATATTGTGGATATACTGTCAACCAATCTTAATTCAATTTGGTTTACAAGTATGTCCGTCACTGCTTCCGACCTGGCGTTTGACCAACGTCATATCTGGCACCCCTACACCTCCATGAGCCGCCCGTTACCCTGTTACCCGATCGAATCGGCCAGCGGCGTCGAACTGCAGCTGGCGGACGGCCGGCGTCTGGTGGACGGCATGTCCTCCTGGTGGGCGGCGATCCACGGTTACAACCACCCGCGCCTGAATCAGGCCGCCAGCCAGCAGCTGGAGAAGATGTCGCACGTGATGTTCGGCGGTATTACCCATCCGGCCGCCATCTCGCTGTGCCGTCGGTTAGTGGAGATGACGCCGGAAGCGCTGCAGTGCGTGTTCCTGGCAGATTCCGGTTCGGTGGCGGTGGAAGTGTCGCTGAAGATGGCGCTGCAGTATTGGCAGGCGCGCGGTGAGCGGCGGCAGCGCATCCTGACGCTGCGTCATGGCTATCACGGCGATACCTTCGGCGCGATGTCGGTCTGCGATCCGGACAACTCGATGCACAGCCTCTATCAGGGCTACCTGGCGCCGCACCTGTTCGCCACCGCGCCGCAGTGCCGCTTCGACGAAGAATGGCGCGAAGAGGACATCGCCCCGTTCGCCGCGTTGCTGGAGCAGCACGCCGGTGAAGTGGCGGCGGTGATCCTGGAACCGGTGGTGCAAGGTGCCGGCGGCATGCGCATCTACCACCCGACCTACCTCAAGCGGGTGCGCGAGCTGTGCGATCGCTATCAGGTGCTGCTGATCGCCGACGAGATCGCCACCGGCTTCGGCCGCACCGGCAAGCTGTTCGCCTGCGAGCACGCACAGGTGGTACCGGACATTCTCTGCCTGGGCAAGGCGCTGACCGGCGGCTACATGACGCTGTCCGCCACCCTGACCACCCGCCACGTGGCGGAGACCATCAGCAACGGCGCGGCCGGCTGCTTTATGCACGGCCCAACCTTTATGGGCAACCCGCTGGCCTGCGCGGTGGCGGACGCCAGCCTGGCGCTGCTGGCGGAAAATCGCTGGCAGGCGCAGGTGAGCGCCATCGAATCCCAGCTGAAACAGGAACTGCTGCCGCTCGCGGCGCTGCCGAAGGTGGCGGACGTGCGGGTGCTGGGCGCGATTGGGGTGGTGGAGATGCGCGAACCGGTGAACGTCGCCGAGCTGCAGCGCGGGTTCGTCGAGCGCGGGGTGTGGATCCGGCCGTTCGGCAAGCTGATTTACCTGATGCCGCCTTACATCATCGAAGCGGAACAGCTCAGCCGCCTGACCGCCGCCATGGCCGCCGCCGCGCGTTAATAGCTTACCAATGCTGGTCCAGATAGCGGGCCAGCAGGCCCAGGCACAGCAGCCAAAGTAAAATGATCATCGCCGCCGCCATGCGGCCGGTGGGGTTATCGACGCGCTTTTGCGCCTTCTCGCGCAGCTCGGCCATCAGCGGCTTGGGGATCAGGCGCACCGCCAGCATGATGCCCAACGGCACGATGATCACGTCATCCAGATAGCCCAGCACCGGAATGAAGTCCGGGATCAGATCGATCGGCGAGATCGCATAGCCGGCCACCAGCAGCGCGATCAGTTTGGCGTACCACGGGGTGCGCTTATCACGGGCGGCCAGCCACAGCGCATAAATATCGCGCTTAATGCTTTTGGCCCAACGGCGCAGCCAGCCGAACCACGGCGTGCGTTTTTTCAGTGAGATCATGGTGGCGTTGTTTGGCTATCCGGCGGTCTGTAGGGAGGAAGATGCGGCCATGGTAACCGATCCGCGCCGCCGTTGGCGAATGGCAATCCCACTTGTATTGTCACGGCGAAACGATCTAGCTTAAGGGTCCGCGTTTACCGACAACTGGGAGTCACTATGGCTTTTCGTTTGTACAGCAACGATCTGCAGGACGGCGGCAAACTGCCGCAGCCGCAGGTCTTCAACGGCATGGGCTACCACGGCGATAACCTGTCGCCCCATCTGGCCTGGGACGGCGTGCCGGCCGGCACCAAAAGCTTCGTGATCGCCGTTTACGATCCCGATGCCCCGACCGGCTCCGGCTGGTGGCACTGGATCGTGGCCAATATTCCCGCCGACGTGCGCGAGCTGCCGCAAGGCGCGGGCTCCGGCAAAGCCCCACTGCCCGCCGGCGCGCTGCAGACCCGCACCGACTTCGGCTCGGCCGGCTACGGCGGCGCGGCACCGCCAGAGGGCGAAAGCCACCGCTACCAGTTCACCGTGCATGCGCTGGACGTGGAGCGTATCGAAGTGGATGAGGGATCCAGCGGCGCGCTGGTGGGCTTCAACGTCCATTTCCACAGCCTCGGCAGCGCCACGCTGACGGTGACGTTCAACTGATTCCCCGCCAATAAAAAAGCGCGATTCAACCGAACCGCGCTTTTTCCATACTCGTCTGACCGCCGAATTACTTCGCCAGCACGCTCACCCACATCGGGCCTTTGCCCACCGGATAGCGCGCCAGCGTGGTCAGCTCGCCGCTGCGCTGGTCAATCTCATGCACCGCGATGTGATCGGATTTCTGGCCGGACGAAATCACGAAGCGGCCGCTGTGATCGATATTGAAACCGCGCGGCTGCGCTTCGGTCGGGTGATAGCCGACCACGCTCAGCGTGCCGCCGTCTTCGGAAACGCTGAAAATGGTCAGAATGCTGGCGGTGCGATCGCTGGTGTACAGGAAGCGGCCGTTCGGGGTGATATGGATGTCCGCCGCCCAGCGGGTGCCGTCGAAGTCGGCCGGCATGATGTCCAGCGTCTGCGTCACGGTGTAGTGGCCGCCGTTTTCCGAGATGGCCAGCACGTCCACCGTGCCGTCCAGCTCATTGACGCAGTAGGCGAACTTGTCGTTGTGGTGGAACGCCATATGGCGCGGGCCGGCGCCGGCGGCGGTCACCACCGCTTCCTGCGCGTGCGGCGTCAGCTGGCCTGCCAGGCTCAGGTTGAACAGGCGGATGCGGTCTTCTTTCAGGCACGGCACCAGCACCAGCTGGTTGGTCGGATCGATGTTCGCCGAGTGCGGCGCGGTCAGGCCGTCGATCTGCTGAATAGGCGCCGTCACCACGCCGTCATGGCCAATCGGGCTGATGCTGGCGCAGTTGCCGCTGTAGGAGGCGGAGAACAGGTAACGCCCCTGCAAATCGGTGGAGATATGGGTCGGGCTGCCCGGCAGCGGCGCCATGCCGGCCTGCTGCAGCGTGCCGTCCGCCTCGATGCGGTAGCTGACGATGCCGAACGCCGGACGTACGCCGACGTACAGGTGGGTCTTGTCCGGATGAAGGGTCATCGGCTGCACCTGGCCCGGCACATCAACGGTTTGCAGCAGCGCCAGCGCGCCGGCGTCGTCCAAATGCCAAACGTGGATCTGCTGGCTCTCCGGGCTGGCGACATAAACGATTTGCTTCATGTGTTCTCCTTGCAAAGGGTAAAAGAGGAACCGGTTTCAGGCCGTTCGATTGCCCCTAGCTTACCGCACATCCGTCGCATGGCAACCCCACTTAGCACCGGAAGCTCACGCGGTTTTCTCCGTTGGCTATCCGGTGTACCATCGAATTAATTTTATGGCTAACGATAACGAGAACCCTATGAGCTACCGCGTCATCGCCCTCGATCTTGACGGCACCCTGCTGGACAACCAAAAACGCATCTTACCGCAGTCGCTGGAAGCACTGACGCAGGCGCGCGCCGCCGGCGTCCAGGTGGTGGTGGTCACCGGCCGCCATCACGTCGCCATCCATCCTTTCTACCAGGCGCTGCAGATAGACACCCCGGCCATCTGCTGCAACGGCACCTACCTGTATGATTTTCAGCAGAAAAAGGTGCTGGCCGCCGATCCGCTGGCGAAAGATCAGGCCAAGCAGGTGCTGCAGATGCTCAAACAGACCGACATTCACGGGCTGATGTACGTTGACGACGCCATGCTGTACCAGGAGCCGAGCGGCCACGTGACCCGCTCGCTGGCCTGGGCCGAAACTCTGCCGGCGGCGCAGCGCCCGACGCTGCTGCAGGTCGGCAGCCTGGCGCAGGCGGCCGACGACGCGCAGGCGATCTGGAAATTCGCTACCTCGCACGCCGATACCCTGGCGCTGCGCGAGTTTGCCTACACGGTGGAGAAAGAGCTGGGGCTGGCGTGCGAATGGTCCTGGCACGATCAGGTGGATATCGCCAAAGGCGGCAACAGCAAAGGCAAGCGCCTGCGCCAATGGGTAGAGTCGCAGGGGCTGAGCATGGATCAGGTGGTGGCGTTCGGCGACAACTACAACGACATCAGCATGCTGGAAGCGGTCGGGTTGGGTGTGGCGATGGGCAACGCCGATGACGCGATCAAGGAACGCGCCGATCTGGTGATCGCCGATAACCTGCAGCCGGGCATCGCCGAGGTGATCCGCACCCGCGTACTCTAGTTTTTTCGCCCTCCCGCCGGGAGGGCCTGTCTTAGCGGCTCTCGCGACTGATCGACACGCTCTTCACCTGCGCGTACAGCCACTGCCCGGGGCGGATCGCCAGTTCATCGCGCGCCCACGGCGTGATCCGCGCCCACAGCACGTGCTCCCCGACCGCCAGCTTCACTTCCACCTGCCCGTCCACCTCCAGATACTCGCTCACCTTGGCCGGCAACACGTTGCGAATGCTGCTGTTGACCGGCGGTTGCAGCACCAGCGAGACGTCGGCGGCGTTGATGCGAATGCGCAGTTGGGTGCCCAGTTCGGCGTCGATGCCGCTGACCCACAACCTTTGATCGCCAAGCGCCAGCGCGGTCATGGCATAGCGTTGATGATGCTCAATCACGCTGACGCGCAGCACGCTGCTCTGATCTTCACGCTGCAGCCACGGCCGCAGCGCGCTGCTGGCCCAGACGGCTTCCAGCCCGCCGAACGCAAGCACCTCGCCGCGATCCAGCACCATCACCTGCTCGGCCAGGCGCAGGATCTCGTCCAGGCTGTGGCTGACGTAGAGGATGGGGATGTTGACGTCCTGCGCCAGCCGCTCCAGATACGGCAGCAGCTCGCGTTTGCGCGGCAGGTCGAGCGAGGCCAGCGGTTCGTCCATCAGCAGCAGCTCCGGCGCGGTCAGCAGCGCGCGGCCGATCGCCACCCGCTGTTTTTCACCGCCGGAGAGCGTCAGCGGCAGCCGATTGAGCAACGGCCCGATGCCCAGCAGCTCGACGATGGTATTGAACTGCGCGCGCATGCCGGCCGCCATGCCGTACTGCAGGTTGCCGCGCACCCGATAGTGCGGGAACAGCCGTGCATCCTGAAACACGTAGCCGATGCGGCGCTTTTCCGGCGGCAGGCAAAGGCCCGCGGCGGTATCCACCAGCGTACGGCCATTAAGTGCGATGCGCCCCTGCTGCAAGCGGGTCAGGCCGCCGATGGCGTTAATCAGGGACGTTTTGCCCGCGCCGGACAGGCCGAAAATCGCGGTGATGCCCTGCGCCGACAAATCGGCGCGGACGTTGAGATTAAGGTCGCCCAGCTGCTGCGAGAAATCCAGCTCCAGCATTTACACCCCCATCCGTTTGCGGCCCCAGCGGGCCAGCCATTCGGACACCATCAGGGAAGCCAGCGACAGCACGATGGCGATCACGCACAGGCGCGCGGCGGCGGCTTCCGCCCCCGGCGTTTCAATCAGCGTATACATCGCCAGCGGAATGGTGCGGGTTTCACCGGGAATGTTGGAGACGAAGGTGATGGTGGCGCCAAACTCCCCCAGCGAGCGGGCGAAGGCCAGCACCACGCCGACAATGACGCCGGGCAGCGACAGCGGCAGCGTGATGGTGAAAAACACCCGCCACGGGTTGGCGCCCAGCGTGCGCGCCGCCTGCTCCAGCCGGGTATCCACCGCCTCCAGCGCCAGCCGGATGGCGCGCACCATCAGCGGAAACGCCACCACCGCCGATGCCAGCGCGGCGCCGCGCCAACTAAAGCTAAAGCTGAAGCCGAACCAGTCGTACAGCCACTCGCCGATGACGCCGCGCCGCCCCATGGCGATCAGCAGCAAATAGCCGACCACCACCGGGGGCAGCACCAGGGGCAGGTGAATGACGCCGTCCAACAGCGCCTTGCCGGGAAAGCGGCAACGCACCAGCACCCAGGCCATCAGAATGCCGAACGGCAGGCTGCAGACCACCGCCAAACCGGAGACTTTCAGGCTCAGCTCAACCGCCTGCCACTCGTACTCACTCAGAATCATTTACGCGGGGTGAATCCATAATGTTCGAAAATAGCGGCCGCTTCCGGGCTCTTCAGATAGGTATAGAAAGCGCTGACCGTCGGATTTTGACGATCTTTCACCATCGCCATCGGATATTCAACCGGTTTGTGGCTGTCTTCCGGGAACACGCCCACCACTTTCACCTTGTCGCTGGCGACCGCGTCGGAGCCGTAGACGATGCCGAGCGGCGCTTCACCGCGCTCCACCAGCGCCATGGCGCTGCGCACGTTGTTGGCGCGCGCCAGTTTCGGCTCCAGCGCGTTCCAGGCGCCCAGGTGCTCCAGCGCCTCTTTGGCGTAGATGCCGGCCGGCACGTGATCCGGATCGCCCACCGCCAGGCGGCCGCCGTTGAGCAGCTTGGCCCAGTCGGTCTGCTTGTCGATGGCGATCTTGTCTTGCTTATCGCTCTTGGCGGCGATCAGCACCAGTTCGTTGCCCAGCAGCGTGTAGCGGGTGTCTTTCACCATCTGCTGCTTGTCGATGGCGTAATCCATCCACTGTTGATCGGCGGAGATGAACAGATCGGCCGGGGCGCCCTGCTCAATTTGGCGCGCCAGCGTCGAGGACGACGCAAAGGAGGAAACCACCTGCACATCCTTGCCTTTTTGATACTGGGTGGCGATGTCCTGCAGCGCGTTGGTCAGCGACGCGGCGGCGAACACGGTGATCTTTTCCGCCGCCGAAGCCTGTGCCACCAGGCCCGAGGCCAACACGATCCCGCCAACCCATTTGGTCCATTGCTGTTTCATTGTTTTTCTCCGCAAGTTAACGTGCATTATCACTCTTCGTTATATAAAAAATAATATAACGTTGCGCGAAAGCTTGTCATGCGGTTTATCGGCAAAGCGTGAGATAACTTGAGGAATGCCCGCCGGGCGACGCCGGCGGGTATCGGGATGGGGAACGGTCAGTGCTGGGTGCGGTTTTCTTTCGAACGGCCCACTTTGGAGAAGACGTTGAACACTTCGCCAAAACCGTAGATCAGGCCGAGGATCAGCGCCATGACCACCGGCACCATGACTACGGCAAACAACAGACTTTTCAATAATTCCAACATGATAGCCTCGCTTAACTGCCCATTGAGCGGCAAATGCCTTTCACCGCATATCGGGTTATTCTAACCCAAAAAAATCGCTAAAACCGGAGTTATTTTAGCCAGCGGGGCGAAATTGTGATCGGCCAAACGTGCCCTTTTGACCGATCTCATCCCGCCGCGGGATAGTAGATCAACGGTGGCGCGTAGCCGGCGGGCGCCGCCAGCCGGGCCTCCACCCCGTACACCGCGCGAATGTGTTCCGGCGTCAGCGCCTGCTGCGGCGCACCCGCCGCGCAGACCCTGCCTCGCTGCAGCAGCGCCACCCGATCGCAATAACAGGCGGCCAGATTCAGATCGTGCAACGTCACCACCACGCTAAGTTTCAGCCGCCGCAGCAAGGCCATAAACTGCTGCTGATGGGCGATATCCAGATGGTTGGCGGGTTCGTCCAGCAGCAGCCACGGCGTTTGCTGCGCCAGCGCGCGCGCCAGGTGCACCCGCTGCCGTTCACCGCCGGACAGCCGCTGCCAATCGCGATCGGCCAGGTGGCTAATGCCCACTTGCTCCATCGCCTGCCCGGCGAAGCGGCGATCCTCGGTACCAAAACCGCGCCAGCGGCCGATATGGGCCAGGCGCCCCAGTAGCACCGCCTCCTTCACCGGCAGCGCGAAGGCGCCGGGGGCGGATTGCTCGAGAAAAGCGATGCGCCTGGCGCGCTCCCGCCCGGAAAACGCGGCGATCTCGCGCCCTTCCAGCCAAACGCGGCCCCCGGCGACGGGCTGCAACCCGGCCAACAGCTTGAGCAACGTGGATTTACCGCTGCCGTTGACGCCGAGCACGCCGGTGACCTCACCGTGCAAGGCGCAGAAACTGAGATTTTCCAGCACCGTGCGTTCGCCCGCCCGCCAGCTCACCCCCTCGGCGCACAGGCCGGATCGCGCTTTTTCAATCGTCATGCATTGACCTTCCGATACAGCAACAGCAGGAATACCGGCACCCCCAGCAGCGCGGTCAGCACGCCGACCGGCAGCTCGCGCGGGGCAAACAGCGTTCTGGCCAGCGTGTCCGCCGCCACGGCGAACAGCGCACCGCACAGCGCGCTGGCCGGCAACAGCCGCCGATGCCGCGAGCCGACCAGCCGCCGGGCGACGTGCGGCACCGTCAGCCCGATAAATCCCACCGCACCGCTGAACGCGACGATCGCCGCCGTCAGCGCGGTGGTCACCACATACAGCAGCAGCTTCAGCGGAGCCACCGCCACCCCCAGCGAAGCGGCGGTCACGCCGCCGAACGCCAGCGCGTCCAGCTCACCCGCTCGCAGCCAACAAAGCAGCAGCGCCGCCGCCAGCGCCAGCCCGCACAACCCGACCTGCGGCCAGCGCGCGTCGCTGAACGATCCCAGCAGCCAGAACATCACGCCGCGCGTGGCGTTGGCATCCGCCTGCCAGAGGGTGATCAGCGAAGTCAGTGCGGAGAGCAGCTGCGTCACCGCCACCCCGGCCAGAATAAACAGCGTGGACTCCCCCTGCAGGGAACGCCCGGCCAGCAGCATCACCAACGCAAACGCCCCCAGCGCGCCGATAAACGCGCCGCCGGACACCGACAACAGGCCGCCCCCCAGTCCCAATATCAACACCGTTACCGCCCCCACGCCGGCGCCGGAGGAGATCCCCAGCACCCAGGGATCGGCCAGCGGGTTGCGGGTCAGCGACTGCAGCACGGTGCCCGCCAACGCCAGCCCGGCGCCGGCCAGCGCCGCCAATAGCGCGCGCGGCATCCGCAGCGACCAGATGATGCGCTGATACACCTCGGCATCGGTCGCCGCGCTGCCGCTGACGCCGAATACGATGCGCCAGGCGTCGTGCCACGCGATCGGCGCAGGCCCCGACAAGGTGGCGCCCAGCAGGGCCAGCGGCAGCGCTGCCGCCAACAACAGCAGCCAGCCGGCCTCACGGCCGGGCAGTAACCGCCGGATCATGCTATTTCCAGCCTGCGATCACATAGTCGTCCAACAGCTGCCACACCGTCCCCGCCTCGCTGAAACCGGCCTGCCTGAGGGCCGCGAGCTGGAAATCCACCGGCGTCGGCGGCGGCACCGGGCGGCCGGCGAACAGCGCTTCACGCTCGGCCTGATAAGCGGCCAGCGCCGGTGATTGCAGCGCGCCCGCGAACCAACGATCCCAATCCTCGACGCCGTTGTCCCAGGCGCGCTGTTGGGTCTGCTCATCATGCCGCTCCGCCAACGCTTTCAGCCGCGGCTGACGCGGGTCATAGCGCTGATGATCGGCGTTGAGGAATACGCCGCCGTCGGCCAGCAACCCGGCGACGTTGCGGTACAGCGCCAGCTGCTGCTCTGGCATCAGCCAGTGCAGCGCCGTGCTGGACACCGCCGCCTGCGGCGCGGGGCCGGACAGCGCGGAAAAACAGGCTGGATCCGCCAGATCGGCCTGCAGAATGCGGATCCGATCGCCGTATTCCGCCAGCGCGCCGCGCGCCACCGCCAGCAGCAGCGGATCAAGATCGATGGCGGTCACTCTGGCCTGTGGAAAGCGCTGTAAAATGCGCAGGCTCAGCGAGCCCGGGCCGCAGGCCAGATCCACCACGTGAAAATCCTGGCCGGCAGCCAGCGCCAGCACGTCCAGCTGGGCGTTAAAACGCGCTTCCCGTTCGGCGATGTAGGCCGCCTGCTGGCGATCCCAGGAGTCCAGCAGCGAAGAGAATGAAACGGCAGTCATATCAAGGTTCCTTGTTGGAAAAAGTCGGAGCCTGCGGCGGCAAGGCCGCCAGGCCCCGAATCAAACGGCCCAGCGCCGCCACGGTGCGGGCGGAAGGGTCCATGTCGTAACCGGGGAGGATCACGTAGCGCCGCTGGCGCACGGCGCGCAGCGTCGCGGTCAGCGGGTGATGTTCCAGAAAGGCGATCTTGTCGGCCGCGCTGTCGCCGAGGCCGCCGCGCGGCAGATCGCCAAGCACGATCGCATCCGGATCGCGGGCGGCGATGATTTCCCAGGACACCGTCGGCCACAGCTCGGGCCGATCGCCGAACAGGTTCTCGCTGCCGACGCTGCGGCTCAGCAAGCCTGGCGCGCCGCAGCAGCCCGCCACATAAGGCGTCTGCGCGCCGGCATACCACCACAGCAGACGCCAATGCGGCAGCGGCGCGCGCTGCGCCTCAAGTGCCCTCAGCTGCCCGCGCAGCCGTTCGATCAGCGCTTCACCGGCGCGGCTGACGTTGAAAATACGCGCCAGCTCCCGTAGCTCGGTGAAAATGTCTTCGAACGTCAGCGCCGCGGCGATCGCGCTTTGCTGACCGCTGCAGGCGCCGGGAGAGAGATAAGTGCCGATGCCCCATTCCGCCAGCCGCACCCGGTCGGGCGTTTCCGGGCTGTGCAGCCAGTAATAGCTGGCCGAATAGACAAAATCCGGCCGCATCAGCAGCAACGCTTCCGCCGTGGGCGGCGCCGGGCTGGTGGGCGCCCGCAGCGCATCGGCCGGCGCCGTCGGCGCGGGATCGCGCGCGCGGTCATACCCGACCACGCCGATCGCGCGGGCGGCCAGCCCCAGCGCCAGCAGATTTTCCAGCGCCGGGTTGGCGTAAACCAGCACCCGCTGCGGCGGCTGCGGGTAATCGCGCGTTACCCCGCAATTTTGCAGGCTGACGGCATCGGCACGCAGCGGCGCGCCCCCGCCCAATCCCAGGGCGCACAACAGCAGGGCAAGCCAGCGTTTCACGCCGTTAAAACCTGACCGACACGAAGGTTTCATAGCTGCGCGGCGGCGCGATCAGCGCCTGATCCGGGTAGGTGCGCTGATAGGCGTACAGCTGGTTGGTGGCGTTGCGAATGCGAAAACCGACATCGACGATCGGCGTCAGCTGATAGTCTGCCGCCAGATCGAGCGTGGTGTACGCGCGCATCTTGCGCCGGTTGGCGTCGTCGTTGTAGCTGCTGCCGACGTAGCGCAGCGAAGAAGCCAGCCCCAGGCGCTCCGTCGCCTGATAATGCACGCTGAGGTTGGCGGTCCAGTCCGGGATATAGGCCGGGCGATTGCCGTTATAGCTGCGCAGCGGGCTGCCGCCGCGATAGTCGTCGTAGCGGGCGGGCGTGTAGGCGGCGTTGCCGGCCAGCTCCCAGCGCTCGTCGGGGCGCAGCACCACGCCAAGCTCAATGCCGCGCGACGTCTGCCGGCCTACCGCGTTCAATGCATCCGGCCGCTGCGCGTCGGGCACAAACAGGTTGTCCTTGCGCAGTTCGTACAGCGCCAGCGTCGCCTCGCCCTTGTTACCCCAAAACTGCCCTTTGGCGCCGGCCTCCCACTGACGCGCTCGCGTCAGCGGCAGATCGGTCTGCGTTGGGCTGAGGAAGAACAGATCGTTGCCCGGCTCCTGGCCGGTGGTGTAGTTGGCGTAGAGCGTGAGGTTATCGGTCAATGCATAACTGGGGCCCAGGCTCCAGGTACTGAAAACGTAGGTGTGCGCGCGGCTCTCTTCCTGCGGCCCCTGGAAGCGCCAGTCCATGTTCATATGGTTGTAGCGCAACTGGCCCAGCAGCGCTAAACGCTCGGTCAGGCTGAAGCGATCCTCGAGAAAGGCGGCGTACTGGTTCTGGGTGACGTGGCGCACCGGCGCGCGTTGCCGGTCGGTACCCTGGGCGAACGGCTCTCTGGGCGGCGCGCCAAGCGGCACGTCTTCCGAACCGGGGAAACCGTTGGAGTAATACTGAAAATGCCGCTTGCTCAGATCGAGACCGACCAGCAACCGGTTATCGAAACCGGCGATGGCGCGGTCGAACACCAGCGAACTGCGGTTGCCGATCAGATCGTCGTCGTGCGCCAGAGCGCCGAAGGAGTCACGGTTGACGTCGCCGGGCCGGGCCGCCGCCGCGACGCGGAAACGCTCGACGTTGCGCCATTCGCGAAAGCCGCTGTAGTAATAGAATTGGTTATGCCATTCCACTTCGGGCGTCATAAACCAGTCCAGGCTGGCCTGAAATGCGGTGGCGTTGCTCTGGATGCGGCTGTCGGTCAGGTTGTTGTAATTGATGTCGCGTAGTTCGCCGGCAATGCGACCATCCAACAGCGGCGTGCCGTAGTAAGGGTTGTTGGTGCGGTTGAGCATGCGGTCCAGGCTCAGCGTCAACAGCGCATCGTCCGTCAGCTTAAACAGCAGCGAGCCGGAAACCCGCTTCTGCCGATCGCGTTCATACTGCACGTTGCTGCCGCTGTCGTTGCCGCTGACATCCAACCGGTACGCCACCGCATCGTCCACCAGCGCGCCGCCGGCCCCCAGATGCAGACGCTGGCTGCGGTAGCTGCCGAAGCCATAATCGAGCTCGAGCGGCTGGCGGCTGAAGGTCGGTCGCCGCGAGATCAGGTTGACGCTGCCGCCTGCGGCGCTCAGGCCGTTCAAGGCCGATCCCGGCCCGCGCAGTATCTCGATACTGTCGTAATGCGCCGGATCGCCCAGCTGCAGCGTGCTGCCGGGCATCTCTACGCCGTTATACAGCCAGGCGATCGGCCGAAAACCGCGCGCGGAAAAGTTGTTGGACAACGTTGGCGAAGCGACGCCGGACAAGCCGGTGACGTGCTCGACGGCGGCGGCCAGCGAGCGATCGCCCCGCTGTTGGATCGCCCTTGCGCTGATGATATCGACGCTTCGCGGCGTCTCCCGAGCGGTCAGCCCGAGCTGCGAAGCGCTGCGGCTCACGGCGCTCAACGCATCGTAGCGCCCGGCGGGGGCCGCCGCCTCCACGGTGAGCTGTTCTTCGCACCCCGTGGCATTGCGGGCTTTATCGCAGTCGGCGGCGAAAGCCAGCGGCGCCGTCAGTGCGCCGCCGACCCAAGCGGCGGCAAGGCATAAAGATTTTCTGGGCGTGCCAAGACGCCGGCGTGTCGTACTCATGTGGAGCATCCCTGTGGTGAAATAAAAACCGGCCGTAAGCCGGCGTAAAGCCTTATCGTTTTTCTGTTATGTTATATTATAACAATAAAACAATACCAGTCTTTATTGCCCCGCGCTCCACCGCACTGCGTTTGGCGCTTTGCCGCCAAATCGGCGACAATAAGATTTTTGCCGCCGACAGGATGCGCTATGCAGGCCGAAATTCTTCTGACTCTCAAACTCCAGCAAAAGCTGTTCGCCGATCCGCGCCGCATCGCGCTGCTGAAACAGGTGCAGCACACCGGCTCCATCAGCCAGGGCGCCAAACTGGCGGGTATCAGCTACAAAAGCGCCTGGGACGCCATCAATGAAATGAACCAACTGGCGGAACACACGGTGGTGGAACGCGCCACCGGCGGTAAAGGCGGCGGCGGCGCGCAGCTGACGCACTATGGCCAGCGGTTGATCCAGCTGTATGACCTGCTGGGCCAGGTGCAGCAAAAAGCGTTCGACGTATTGCAGCAGGACGATCTGCCGCTCGACAGCCTGCTGGCGGCCATCTCGCGCTTCTCGCTGCAAACCAGCGCGCGCAATCAGTTCTTCGGCACCGTCATCGAACGCGATCATCAGCAGGTGCAGCAGCATCTGGCGATTTTGTTGAACGACGGCACCACTCGCCTGACGGCGGCCATTACCCAGCAAAGTGCCGACCGGCTGCAGCTGACGCCGGGCAAAGAGGTGCTGGCGCTGATCAAGGCGCCCTGGGTGCGGTTAAGCGTCGAGACGGCGGATCATGCCGGTGCGGATAACGTGCTGGCGGGCGTGGTGGCCGGCATTCAGCCAGGCGCCGAACACAGCGAGGTGCTGGTAACGCTGGCGGGCGGAGAAACCCTGTGCGCCACCCTGACGACGGCGGAGTTGCAGCGTCTGCAACTGAGCGTCGGCGCCGCCGTACACGCCCTGTTCAACGCCGATCGCGTGATTGTCGCCACGTTGTGTTAAGCGCAACGTGACGTTGCGTTTTTGTTGATTGACATCCCCCTGCAATGCGCCTATTTCTAAGGCAAATAATTGCAAAAAAAGGAACAGGTGATGTCGTCGTTGCATATTTCGCAAGGTTCATTCCGCTTAAGCGATACACGCACCCTGACGCTGGACGCGCTGGAAATCCAGGCCGGCGACAGCTGGGCCTTCGTCGGCGCCAACGGCAGCGGCAAATCCGCCCTGGCGCGCGCGCTGGCGGACGAACTGGTTCTGCTGAGCGGTGAGCGCCGCAGCGATTTTCGGCACGCGGTGCGCATCTCTTTCGAACAGCTGCAAAAAATGGTCAGCGACGAGTGGCAACGCAACAACACCGATCTGCTCAGCGCGGACGAGGACGACACCGGCCGCACCGCGGCGGAAATCATTCAGGAAGAGGTGAAAGACGCCGCACGCTGTGAGCGGCTGGCCGCGCAGTTCGGCATCACCGCCCTGCTGACGCGCCGCTTCAAATACCTCTCCACCGGCGAAACGCGCAAGACCTTGCTGTGCCGGGCGCTGATGCCCGAGCCTGACCTGCTGATCCTCGACGAGCCCTTCGACGGGCTGGACGTGCACTCGCGCGCGCAGCTCGCCGCGTTGCTGAGCGAGCTTTCCGCCCAGGGCCAAACCGTGGTGCTGGTGCTCAACCGTTTCGACGAAATCCCGGATTTTGTCCGACAGGTGGGCGTGCTGGCGGACTGCACCCTGACCAGCCGCGGGCCGCGCCGCCAAGTGATGGCGGACGCGCTGGTGGCACAGCTGGCGCACAGCGAAAACCTCAGCGGGCTGGCGCTGCCGGAAACCGAGGATCCGACGCAAAAAGTGGCCCTGCCGGCGGATCGGCCGCTGATCGTCCTGCGCGACGGCGTGGTCAGCTATAACGATCGGCCGATCCTCAATCATCTCGACTGGCAGGTTAACCCCGGTGAACATTGGCAGATCGTCGGCCCGAACGGCGCCGGCAAATCCACGCTGCTCAGCTTGATCACCGGCGACCATCCGCAGGGCTACAGCAACGATCTGACGCTGTTCGGCCGCCGCCGCGGCAGCGGGGAAACCATTTGGGAAATCAAACGCCATATCGGCTACGTCAGCAGCAGCCTGCATCTGGATTATCGCGTCAACACCAGCGTGCGCAACGTGGTGCTGTCGGGGTTCTTCGACTCGATCGGCATTTATCAGGCGGTCTCGGATCGTCAGCGGCAGCTGACCGAGCAGTGGCTGGCGCTGCTCGGGCTCGACGGCGCGCGCGGGGATGCCCCGTTCCATAGCCTTTCCTGGGGCCAACAGCGGCTGGCACTGATCGCCCGCGCGCTGGTGAAACACCCGGCGCTGCTGATCCTCGACGAGCCGCTGCAAGGGTTGGATCCGCTCAATCGCCAGCTGGTGCGCCGCTTCATCGACGTACTGATCGGCCAGGGCGCCACCCAACTGCTGTTCGTCTCGCACCATGCCGAAGACGCGCCGCAGTGCATCACACACCGCCTCAGCTTCGTGCCCGACGACGAAGGCGGCTACGGCTACCAACAGCAACGGCTGGAGGCGGCCTCCGCCTGAAACGCGGCGTAAACATATCCGGCAACACTTCACCGCAGCACATCACATTTGGCCTTTTATCATAGAAAGAAAGAAGGCCATTTCCTGGAGACGCCATGTCCGCTGCGTTGATTATTATCGACCTGATCGAGGATCTGATCGGGTCCAAAGGGCGCGCCAATCACTGCCGCGAACAGGGGGTGGCGACCCACCTGCTCGCCAACGTCAATGCCGCCACGGCCTATGCCCGGGTGCGAAAAATTCCGGTGATTTGGGTGCGGGTGGGTTTCGCCGACGATTATCATGACATCCCGCCCCACTCGCCGCTGTTCAACCATCTCAAGCAGATAGGCGCGCTGCGTTTAAACAGCCCGGGCTGCCGCTGGGTGCCCGAACTGCATCAGGAAGAGACCGATCTGCAGTTTGAAAAAACGGCGGTCAGCGCCTTCTCCGGTAACAATTTGTTAGCCTGGCTGCGGCAACATCGGTGCCACCATTTGCTGCTGGCGGGCATCAGCACGCCGCTCGCCATTGAGAGCACCGCGCGTCAGGCGCACGACGCCGGCTTTCAGGTGACCGTACTGCACGATCTGTGCGCAGCCCCCACGCAAGAGATCCACCAGCAGAGCCTGGATACCCTGCAAAATCTGGCCGAAATCACCCGTTCGCAGGCCTGGATGAAAGGCTAACTCCCATCGCCCCCGGTCATGTGGGCCGGCATCATGCACGAATGCGTCACTGCCCCGACCTTTAGCGTCATCTTGGTGTGCTACTATCCGCTTTAGCGCTCAATCTCGCCATCATCGCACGCCGCAAAGGCGCTGAGCGCCGTGTACATATTTTAAAGGGACATATTATGTGGGGCGTACTGGCTGCTTCGTTATTTTTCTTGCCGTTTAACCGGCTGATCGCCTGGGTGATCCTGGCCGCCTCGGCGGGCATGGGGCTTTATCATGGGGTACTGACGCCACTCAGCCTGAGTTATCTGCTGGTGATCGTAGCGTTGGCGGGGCTGCGTCACCATTTTCGCGAGCAGCGTAATCTGGCGATCGCATTCGAAGGGTTGGTGGTCGCCGGCTGCGTCGCGCTGTTCTTGCATCTGGTGCCGGGCATCCACAACCAGCTGATGATCGACGGCGAAAAAGCCGGCCCGCTCAGCGCGCCGTTCACCATGTATTACAACTTCGACAAGGCGATGGTGCCCTTCCTGCTGTTCGCCTGCTTGCCCTCGCTGTTCAGAACCGATAAAGCGGAAAAAAGCATCGCCTCGGGTTCCTGGATTGCATTGATCATCAGCGTACCGGCATTGTTGCTGCTGGCCGTAGCGCTGGGTGGCTTAAAAATCGAGCTGCATGCGCCCGCCTGGATGCTGCCTTTCGTGATGGCAAACCTGTTCTTCGTCTGTATGGCCGAAGAAGCGCTGTTTCGCGGTTACCTGCAACAGCGCCTCAGCCAATGGCTGGGCGCCTGGCCGGCGCTGATCGTCGCCTCTTTGGTGTTCGGCGCCGCGCATTTGGCCGGCGGCATGCTGATGGTGATCTTCGCGACGCTGGCCGGGGTGATCTACGGCCTGGCGTGGATGTGGAGCGGCCGCCTGTGGGTGCCGATTCTGTTCCATTTCGGGCTTAATCTGACCCATCTGCTGTTCTTCACCTACCCGCTGTATCAGCATCCTTAACGGCTGAAGCCGGCAGAGAGCCCCTCTTTGCCGGCTAGCTGGGTGAAAACGCTATCACCGTTATCTCATCGCAATGCCCTCAATTACGTTGCCTCCGGCTTTCCTTCGCCCATCCTGCGCATTTCAATGAAGTGTAAACGATTCCATTTTTCGCGTTAGATCACCTTTTTACCGTCGCGAGCGTGCTATCTTTTTGCGCAATGACCTCCCCCTGTTCAGCAACGGGCGTATTAAGACGGTAACTGGAAACGATTACACCCTCGTCGACGCCAAGAAAGGAACCGTATGACGGAATTTAACCCTATCGACCATCCGCACCGCCGCTACAACCCGCTGAGCGGCCAGTGGGTGCTGGTTTCACCGCACCGCGCCAAGCGCCCCTGGCAGGGCCAACAAGAGGCCGTCCCGACGGAAACGCTGCCGGCGCACGATCCCGACTGTTTCCTGTGCCCGGGCAATGCGCGCGTCACCGGCGATCGCAATCCGGATTATCGCGGCACCTACGTCTTCACCAACGATTTCGCCGCGCTGATGAGTGATACGCCGCCGGCGCCCGACAGCCAGGATCCTTTGATGCGCAGCCAGAGCGCGCGTGGCGTCAGCCGGGTGATCTGCTTCTCTCCCGATCACAGCAAGACCCTGCCCGAATTGCCGCTGCCGGCGCTGGAGCAGGTGGTCGCCGCCTGGCAGGCGCAAACCGATGAGCTGGGCAGGCAGTACCCCTGGGTACAGCTGTTCGAAAATAAAGGCGCGGCGATGGGTTGCTCCAATCCGCACCCGCACGGGCAAGTCTGGGCCAACAGTTTTCTGCCGAACGAGGCCGAGCGCGAAGATCGCCTGCAGCACGAGTATTTTCAGGAGCATGCCTCCCCGCTGCTGTTGGACTACGCGCAGCGCGAGCTGGCCGCCGGCGAACGCATCGTGGTGAACACCGAACACTGGCTGGCGGTGGTGCCCTACTGGGCCGCCTGGCCGTTTGAAACGCTGCTGCTGCCGAAAGCCGCGGTGCAGCGCATTACCGATCTCAGCGCGGCGCAAAGCCAAGATCTGGCGCTGGCGCTGAAGAAGCTGACCAGCCGCTACGACAACCTGTTCCAGTGCTCCTTCCCCTATTCGATGGGATGGCACGGCGCGCCGTTCAACGGCGCCGACAACCGACACTGGCAGCTGCACGCCCATTTCTACCCGCCGCTGCTGCGTTCAGCCAGCGTGCGCAAATTTATGGTCGGTTACGAGATGCTGGCGGAAACCCAGCGCGATCTGACCGCCGAACAGGCCGCAGCGCGTCTGCGTGCCGTCAGCGATATTCATTACCGTGAAGCCGGAGCCCAAGCATGAGCCTGAAACCGCTTACCCATTCCCTGTTTACCGAACACTTCGGCTACGCGCCGGCGTTGACCCTCCAGGCGCCGGGGCGGGTGAACCTGATCGGCGAACATACCGATTACAACGACGGCTTCGTGCTGCCCTGCGCCATCGATTACCAAACCGTCATCGCCTGCGCCAAACGCGACGACCGCCAGATCCGCGTGCTGGCCGCCGATTATCAGAATCAGCAGGATCAATTCTCGCTCGACGATCCGATCGTCAGCCACCCCGATCAGCGCTGGTCCGACTATGTGCGCGGCGTGGTGAAACACCTTCAGCGCCGCAGCGCCGACTTTGGCGGCGCGGATCTGGTGATCGCCGGTAATGTGCCGCAAGGGGCGGGGCTCAGCTCCTCCGCCGCGCTGGAAGTGGCGGTGGGCCAGGCGCTGCAGGCGCTCTATCAGCTGCCGCTGGACGGCGTCGCGCTGGCGCTGAACGGCCAGGAGGCGGAGAACCAATTCGTCGGCTGCAACTGCGGCATCATGGATCAGCTGATCTCCGCGCTCGGCCGGCGCGACAGCGCTCTGCTGATCGACTGCCGCTCGCTGGAAACCCGTGCGGTACCAATGCCGGACAACGTCGCGGTGGTGATCGTCAACTCCAATGTGCAACGCGGGCTGGTGGACAGCGAATACAACACCCGCCGCAAACAGTGCGAAGCAGCGGCTCAGTTCTTCGGCGTCAAGGCGCTGCGCGACGTCAGCCCCGAACAGTTTGAGGCGCGCCAACACCAGCTCGATCCGTTAGTGGCCAAACGCGCGCGCCATGTGATCAGCGAGAACGCCCGCACGCTGGCAGCGGCCGACGCGCTGGCGGCCGGCGATCTGCAGCGCATGGGCCGGCTGATGGCGGAGTCGCACGCCTCTATGCGCGACGACTTTGAAATCACCGTGCCGCCGATCGATAAGCTGGTCGAGATCGTCAAAGCGGCGATCGGCCCACGCGGCGGCGTGCGCATGACCGGCGGCGGCTTTGGCGGCTGCATCGTCGCGCTGATGCCGCAGGATCTCGTGGAGACGGTGCGTGCCGCCGTGGCGTACGAGTATCCGCAGCAAACCGGCGGATTGCAGGAAACGTTCTATGTCTGCCAGGCTTCTCAAGGCGCCGGCCTATGCTGACGGCAGTCGCCCCCGATGGGCAGCCTTATCAGCTGACCCAGTTGCAAAACGCCGGTGGCATGACGGTGACGCTGATGGACTGGGGCGCCACCTGGCTGTCCGCCGTCTTGCCGCTCACATCCGGTGAAAAACGCGAGCTGCTGCTCGGCTGCCGCAGCCCGGCGGACTACCCGCGTCAGGGCGCCTATCTGGGCGCCACCGTCGGCCGCTACGCCAACCGCATCGCCAACGCCAGCCTGCCCATCGACGGAAAACCCCATGCGCTGGCTGCCAATCAGGGCGCCCACCAGTTGCACGGCGGCCCCGACGGTTTTCATGCCCGCCGCTGGCGCCGGGTCCAGCACGATGCGCAACAGGTCTGCTATGCGCTGCACTCGGCGGAGGGCGATCAGGGTTTCCCCGGCAATCTCGACGTGCAGGTTTGTTACCGCCTGACTCACGACAATCGTCTGGAAATCAGCTACCTGGCGCAGGTCGATCGCCCCTGCCCGGTCAACCTGACCAACCACGCCTATTTCAACCTGGACGGCGCCGGCACCGACGCACGCGCCCAGCGGCTGCAGTTGTTCGCCGATCGCTATCTGCCCGTCGACGCCGAGGGCATTCCCTGCGCCGATCTGACGCCGGTGGACGGCAGCGGCATGGATTTTCGTCAGCCGAAAACGCTGCTGCAGGATTTCCTGCGCGACAGGGACCAGCAACGGGTGAAAGGCTACGATCACGCATTCCTGCTGCATCGTACCTGTGGGGCGCTGGAGAGCCCGGCGGCCCATTTGTGGTCCGCCGACGGGCAAGTGCAAATGAGCGTGTTCACCGACGCGCCTGCGCTGCAACTCTACAGCGGCAATTACCTGGCCGGCACGCCGGCGCGCGATGGCGGCAGCTACGCCGACCATGCCGGCGTGGCGCTGGAGAGCGAGTTTTTGCCGGACAGCCCGCACCATCCCGAGTGGCCGCAGCCGGACTGCTGGCTGCAGCCGGGGAGCCGCTACCGCAGCGCCACGCATTATCAGTTTTATCCTATCTGACCCGCTACGCCCCTCGCCGTGCGGCCGGGGGCAATTTGTTATAAATGCTTACCTTTTAGCGCTATCCCCCCACCGGCGCCCACCTTCCCTTATTCCAAAGCGCACACTACACTCAGGCTACCGTGATAAGCACAACGCCTTGTGCAACGTCACCATTTTCGGCCGATGGCGGCCAATCAATAGCTGAAGGAACACCTATGCGTCTGATTACTGCACTTCCATTGCTGGCGGGCTTAATGCTGAGCACCAATCTGATGGCGGCCGACACGACGACGGCGACGAAAACGCCTTCTCCGGCGCAGGCGGCCCAACAGAAACGCATGACCGATTGCAACCAACAGGCATCCACCAAATCGCTGAAAGGCGCCGATCGCTCCACCTTCATGAGCACCTGTCTGAAATCCGAAGGCTCCGCCGCGACGGGCAAAACCCTGACGCCGCAGCAGCAGAAAATGAAAAGCTGCAACGCCGACGCCAAGACCAAGGATCTGAAGGGCGACGCGCGTAAAACCTTCATGAGCAACTGCCTGAAAAAATCGGCCTGATTTTCCCCGCGCCACGGCGCGCCCGGAGCGATTTCGGCGCGCCATTTCCCCCTCGCAGCGCCAGCCTGAACGATTCAGCTTTTTCCTTTCGCCAGCCCTTACTTTGCGGCAAGAAATTGGCTATGGTTAGACACTATCGATTGCCGAGCCCCGGCCCGCGGCAATATAATGATTTTCGTTATCATTGAAATGTCAGATTATTAAGGAGTTAAGCTATGGCTGTAACTAAGCTGGTTCTGGTGCGTCACGGCGAAAGCCAGTGGAACCAAGAAAACCGCTTCACCGGTTGGTATGATGTTGATCTGTCCGACAAGGGCCGCACCGAAGCGAAAGCAGCAGGCAAGCTGTTGAAAGAGGAAGGTTTCACTTTCGACTTCGCTTACACCTCCGTACTGAAGCGCGCGATCCACACCCTGTGGAACATCCTCGACGAGCTGGATCAGGCCTGGTTGCCGACCGAAAAATCCTGGAAGCTGAACGAACGTCACTACGGCGCACTGCAGGGTCTGAACAAAGCGGAAACCGCCGAAAAATACGGCGACGAGCAGGTGAAACAATGGCGTCGCGGCTTCGCGGTGACCCCACCTGAGCTGACCAAAGAAGACGAACGTTACCCTGGCCACGATCCACGCTACGCCTCGCTGACCGAGCAAGAGCTGCCGCTGACCGAAAGCCTGGCGCTGACCATCGATCGCGTTATCCCTTACTGGGACGAAGAGATCCTGCTACGCATCAAGAGCGGCGAGCGCGTGATCGTTGCAGCGCACGGCAACTCGCTGCGCGCGCTGGTGAAATACCTGGATAACCTGAGCGAAGACGAAATCCTCGAGCTGAACATCCCAACCGGCGTGCCGTTGGTGTATGAATTCGACGAGAACTTCAAGCCAATCAAACGTTACTACCTGGGTAACGCCGACGAGATCGCTGCAAAAGCGGCCGCCGTGGCAAACCAGGGTAAAGCGAAGTAATTTCGCCCGTTAACGAAAAAGCCCCCGGTGAAAACCGGGGGCTTTTTTATTACTGCTGCGCCATCGCCTCGTTCACCGCATCCAGCCGTTCCTGCATCGCCGGATGGGTGCTGAGCCAGGCCGGCAGCACCCAGCCGTCAGCCGTCTCGCGTTCAGGCGCCTGCGCCAACGCGCGGTAGATAGCCGCCATTTGCGCCAGCGAACGCCCCTGGCGCTGCATTTCCGCTATCGCGAACGCATCCGCCTCGCGCTCCATCCCGCGTGAAAACTGCATCTCATTCACGAAGGACGCAGACTGCAGCAGCGTGTCGCCGATGCCGCTGACGTCACCGGTCATCCACATCAGCGTCAACGCCACCAGTGACGAACGCACCAACATGCGCATCGGGTGACGATGAGCGTGATGCCCCATCTCATGCAACATCACCGCCGCCAGCCCATCGTCGTTTTTCGACAGGGCGACCAGACTATCGCTGAGCACCAGCGTGCCGTCCGGCAACATAAAGGCGTTCGGCGCACCGGGCACCGCCATCAGCTTCAACGACAGCGGCGTACGCTCCAGGCGCATCTCGGCCGGCATCACCTGCCGGAACAGCTGCTGCAACGCCTGCTGCCGCTCGGCCGGCAATGCGGAGGGTTCAAAACCGCTCTGGCTCAAAAACGTCTGCGTGTGTTCACCCAGCGTCTGTTCCACCGAAGTGGGGATGCGCATGGCGATTTCGTTGCTCGCCCACGGCAGCACGACGTTAACGTAGGCCACGGCGGCCAGCAGCGTCACCAACAGCGCCAGGGCGACGCCGCGTTTATGGCGCTCCAGGCGGTGCACCCAACCCGGCGAACGGCGCTGATAGAACCAGCGGCGAAAGGCCGCGTCGTCGTCCGGCACAAAGCGCGCGCCGTCCTTGAAGGTCAGCGTCAGCGGGATATTGCCCAGCGCCGCAGAGACAGTGATGTCCGCCAAGGGGATGTAACGTTGCTCATCCTGCCGCTGCAGCGTCACGCCCTCGCCGCTTTCGTTAACCAACAGGCGAGCCGCCTCACGTGCGGCCCGCCCCGGCAACTGATAGGCGCCCTCGAGGATCATCGGCGCCTCAGAAACTGCCGCCCAGATCCAGCGCCTGCACCGCTTCTTCGGCCACCGCGCTGTTGGCGGTTTCCTGATGCGCCGCGATGTCCAGCAACGCCAGATCGCCTTCGACCGCCGTGCACTCCGCCAGATAACGGGCGTGGCGCACTTCCGCCACCGGCACGGCGAAACCGAGCGAGAACAGGGTGATCAGGGTATTGGTGATCAACAGCCCCATATACGGCAGCGTTTGCATGGAAGAGCGCAATTTTACGTTGCCGTTCAGCGTCGCCTGGTTAAACAGATAGTTGCGTTGGGCGACGACCTGATAGCTGCTGGCGATCAAGGCGCCAATCAGCAGCACCACCATCATCAGCAGCAGGCTGCCAATATTTTCCAACACCAGCAAATCGGCGGTTTCATCCGTCAGCATGCCCATCAATACCATTTGGTACAGGGACAGTATGAACGACCCCATACATACCAGCGCAGCCAACATAAACGGCAGGAAAATGAGCAGGCCGATCAAGGCAAATTTGATAAAGGCCGACTTTTTCAGCTCGGCAATAAACGGCGTTCGGCCGAAGAACAGATTATTAACGTACAGATCGTGCTGCAGCGCGCTAATAATACCGTTGACGGCGGCGAATGCCGGCACGGCCAACAGCAGCGTCAACACCAGCATCAGACCGATGGCGTTGATGCTGTCAAAACCGCTGCCAATGCTGAGCAAAATGATTAAGGCGACATAAAGCCCGATAATCAGTAATAGCGGGCAGAACAGTAACGCCCAATAAGCGCGCCCGGTGCGGCAAACATAATTAAAACGCACGCCGCGATAGCTCGACATAATCGCATTGTAGCGCCAGCTGCGGATAACGATCCACGGCAGCAGGGCAAGCAACACCAGCAAAGCCAGCAGCCCCAGCAGTGGCGTTACCGCCAACAGGATATAAAATACGATGAGGCCGCCGATCACCAACAGCCGCCCTTTCAGAATTTGCAGTGGTTGCGCATGGTAGTCGAAACGATCGCCGTCCAATTCCGTGTTGCCGTAAAAATAGCGGCGGCGGCGTACCGTCGCCCAAGCGGAATAGATGCCCAGGGTCACGATGGTCAATAATGCGTTGACCAACCAAATCGCGAAGTACTCGCCACCTTTCCCATGGAATTTAATCCGGTGCAGCCCCAGCGGCTGCGAGGTATTGCTTGTCATAATTCTTTCGTCCTGAAAGTAATAGGTCATACCACTCCCCGCTTATTCGTCATGCGGGGTTTGCGGAATAAAAAAGCGTCTTATATAAGCACAATGCCGCGAGCAGTGACAATTATTCTTTTATTAAATAGGAATAATGCGAAGGTGGCCGCTTAATGATTTCATTGGCCTATTAATTGTAAGCCTTAAATTATCGGAAGGGGGAGGTAGAGAAGTGCAATGATGAAAATTAAAACAAGGGCCCGCTGCCGGGCCCTTGTCATTTTCGCGATTAGCCGCGGCGCGCTTTCACCGCCGCCGCCAGATCGCGCAGCACGGTTTCGGTGTCCTGCCAGCCGATGCAGCCGTCGGTCACGCTCTTGCCGTAAACCAGCGGTTCGCCGCTTTCGAGGTTCTGGTTACCTTCCACCAGGTGGCTCTCAATCATCACGCCGATGATCGCTTTTTCACCGCCGCTGATCTGCCCGCAAACGTCAGCGCTCACGTCCATCTGCTTTTTGAACTGTTTGCTGCTGTTGGCATGGCTGAAGTCGATCATCACCTGCGCCGGCAGCCCGGCTTTGCTCAGGCCGGCTTTGACGTCTTTCACGTGCGCCGCGCTGTAGTTAGGCTCTTTACCGCCGCGCAGGATAATGTGGCAGTCGCCGTTGCCGCTGGTGTTAACGATAGCCGAGTGGCCCCACTTGGTCACCGACAGGAAGCAGTGCGGCGCACCGGCGGCGTTGATGGCGTCGATCGCCACCTTGATGGTGCCGTCGGTGCCGTTCTTGAAGCCCACCGGGCATGAGAGGCCGGAGGCCAGCTCGCGGTGCACCTGCGATTCCGTGGTGCGCGCGCCGATGGCGCCCCAGCTCATCAGATCCGCCAGGTACTGCGGCGTGATCATGTCGAGGAATTCGCCGGCGGCCGGCAGGCCGCTGTCGTTGATCTCTACCAGCAGCTTGCGCGCCAGGCGCAGACCGTCGTTGATGTTGAAGCTGTTGTCCATCTGCGGATCGTTGATCAGGCCTTTCCAGCCCACGGTGGTGCGCGGTTTTTCGAAGTATACGCGCATGACCACTTCCAGCTCGCCGCTCAGTTCTTCACGCAGCGCCAGCAGGCGCCCCGCGTACTCTTTGGCGGCTTGGGTATCGTGAATAGAGCAAGGGCCAATCACCACCAGCAGGCGATCGTCGCTGCCGCGGAGGATATTGTGAATTGCGCTGCGGGCCTGGGACACCGTCTTTGCTGCGCGTTCAGTGGCCGGGAATTTCTCCAGCAAAGCCACCGGCGGCAGGAGTTCCTTAATATCATTAATGCGTAAATCGTCGTTTTGGTAATTCATAGCTTTTCCATTCGGTATCGAGGGGTATTTCGCAGTGCGTAACGGTGTAGATCCCAACAATCTAGCCTGTGGGAATGGCGCTGTAAATCACCTTTGCCCCCCTCCGCTGGAACCGCCAAATTAACAGCAGATTGTGCTGTTTCATCAGGGGAGCGCAGAGCCTCCTTTTTCGCTATGCTAGCGATCGGAATATAAAACGACCCGAGTTGAACATGCCCTCTCTGTTATTAGTTGATGACCACCCGGTGGTTCATGTCGCACTGGAAGCGGCGCTAATGAAATCATCCCGCCCCTACCGTCTGCAGGCGGCGCAGGACGACGTCCAGGCGCAGGCCCTGCTGGCCGAGGCCGCTTTCGGCCTGGTGATCCTGGATATCGGCCTGCCGCAGGTCGACGGGCTGCAGCTGTTGAAAAAAATTCGCCGCCGCTATCCGCAGCAGCCGATCCTGATCTATACCGCGCAGGAAGCCGAGGTCTATGCGCGCATGGCCCATGCCGCCGGCGCCAACGGTTTCGTCAATAAAGGCAGCTCGTTGGCAGAGCTGGTACAGGCGATCGAGCAGGTGCTGGACGGTGAAACCCACTTCCCCGCCGCCGCGCTGGCCGAAGAAGCGCCGACGGCGGACGGTGGGCTGCTCACTCCCAAAGAGCTCGAAGTGCTGGGCTTGCTGAGCCAGGGGCTGTCCAACCTGCAGATCGCCGATCGGCTGCACATCAGCAACAAGACCGTCAGCACGCACAAAAAGAACATCCAGCGCAAAACCGGCGCCGGCAACCTGCTGGAGCTGGTGGCGGTGTTTAAAGAGCTGGCGCCATGATGCGCCGCGCTCTGCTGCTGCTGATCCTGTGGTGCGGTCTGGCGCAGGCGGCGGAGCCGGTGCGCTATCAGCTGGTCAGCAATCTGAATACCCCCGAGAACATGCTGATCGTCGGCGAGAAAAATCCCTGGCGCGACCGAACGCTGCGCATCGGCATCATCAGTGAGAACACCAGCCCGTACAACATCATCGTGGACGACGATCTGTACGGGCTGAACGCCGACTACCTCGGCTATATCCAGCAGGTGACCGGCATTCGCTTCGCCATTTACGGCTTTGCCGATCTGACGCAGCTGGAGCAGGCGCTGCACGACGGCAAGATCGATCTGCTGTACGGCATCCCGCAGAGTGAGGCGCTGCACGGATTGGCGATCTCTCAGCCCTATTACGTCAGCAACCTGCGCGTATTGCGCGATCGCAGCAACGATCGGCCGGTGATGCTCAACTCCGCCAACGCCCGCGTCGCGATCGGCGCGCTGACCGACATGCAGTCCGGCGGCGCTCTGCAGGCGGTGGCATCGCAGATCCAGCGCTACGACAACAATCTGCAGGCGGTCTACTCGCTGCTCAACGGCAGCAGCGACTACTTTATCGCCGACGAGGCCAGCGCCAGCTTTATCATCGACCAACTGCAGCTCGGCCAGCTCTATCAGATTGAAAGCAACGAGAATCTGGGCAACCTGTCCTTCGTGTTCGCCGCCGCCGACTCGCGGCTGATAGACACGCTGGACACCGCCATCGCCGACGCGCCGATGGAGCTGATGAACGCCCTGCAGAGCCGCTGGAGCAAAAAGATCCCCAGCTACCTCGACACCGGCAATGCCGATCTGACGACGATGGAGAAGAATTGGGTGGCGAGCCACCGCGTGGTTTACTACGCCGCCATCGAGAACAACTTCCCGTTCGCCTACCGCGGCTCCGACGGCCAGCCGCGCGGCTACGCCATCGACATTCTCAACATCATCGCGCAAAACACCGGGCTGCGTTTCGCGCCGCTGTGGGCACGCAACGCCGAGCAGGCCGATCAGCTGGTGCAGTCCGGCCAGGCCAGCTTCCGCGCCGCCCTGCCGCTGGCGCGCGGCGTCAAGGCGCGCTACGGCGCCAGCATGCCGATCCACCGTTCACTGTGGGGCGTTTACGTCGGCCAGCATGCTAACGGCATTTCCACCTGGAGCGATTTGGCCGGCCAGCGCATCGGCGTGCTGCAGGGCGATTTGGCGCAGGGGCTGGTGCCGGAGCAGGAGCAGACCGTCAGCTTCGCCGACAGCAAGTCGATGTACGACGCGCTGGCCAACGGCCAGTTGGATGCGCTGGTGGATAACGTCATCTCCGCCAACTTTTTGGCGCTGTCGCGCTATTCCGGCGCCATCAAGCTGGCCTTCGCCGCCAACAACATCCCCTATCCGGTGGCCTTCGGCGTGCGCCGCGATCAGCCGCTGCTCCTGGCGATCCTCGATAAGAACCTGATGCAGATCCCGGCGGACACCCTGCAATCGCTGCGCGACGAGTGGATCGTCGATCGCAGCAACCTGATCGACGCGGTGAACGACAACCGCATGCCACCGCAGACCACCTGGCTGCTGGCGCTGCTGGCCGCCGCCACCGTGCTGCTGCTGGCGCTGACGCTGCGCCGTTTCATGCTGCAGCGCCGTGAAAAACGCGAACGCGAAGAGCTCGAGCACGCGCGCCGCCGCGCCGAAGCGGAAAATCGCATGAAGAGCAAATTCCTCGCCACCGTCAGCCACGAGCTGCGCACGCCGATGCACGCCATCCTCGGCCTGCTGGAGCTGGAGCTCAAACGCCAACCCGCGCCGGAAGGCCTGCCGGTGATATACAGTTCGGCCTCTTCGCTGCTCAACCTGCTCAATGACCTGCAGGATCACGCTCGGCTGGAAACCGGTTCGCTGACGCTGGCGCCAAAACCGGTGGCGCTACGCCCCTGGGTCGCGCGCATCGACGCCCTCTACCGACCGCTGATCGGTGAACGGCCGTTGACGCTGAGCGTGGTGGCGGATCCGGCGCTGCCGGAGGCGGTGATTATTGATGGTGAGCGTTTACTTCAGGTGGCTAACAACCTGATAAACAACGCGATAAAGTTCACGCCGCGCGGCACCATTCAGGTCGAGATCGGCTGGCGCGCGCAGGATGAGCGGCAGGGGGAATTGCGATTAGCGGTGAACGACAGCGGCTGCGGTATCGCCGCCGATGAAATAGGCAAGCTGTTCCAACCGTTTTACCGCGCGCGCGGCGCACAACGCATCTCGGTGCAGGGCACCGGTTTGGGACTGTCTATCTGTAAAGAGATCGTCGAACAGATGGGCGGCCGCATCGAGCTGCACTCGCAGCCAGGAGTCGGCACCCGCGTCGAGGTCGCGATACCGGTCGAGCTGAGCGGCGCGGCCCCGGTTACCGCCCCGGAGGAAAGCCCCTTTGCTCTGCCGTCTCCCGCCTTGCGTACCGCGCTGATTGACGATCACCCCACCAATCTGTTGCTTATGGAACGCCAGTTGCGCCACTTCGGGCTGCAACCCGCCCGCTTCGAACAAGGCTATGCGCTGTTGAAAGCCCAGCGCCGTCAACCGTTCGATCTGCTGTTTATCGACTATAACATGCCGCGCCCGGACGGCCTGACGCTGGCCAGGCTGATCCGCCGCGACGAACAGCGGCTGCAACGCCCGCCTTGCCGCATAGTGCTCTGCTCGGCAGACGTGCAGGAGTTTACCCGCATTCCTCCGGGGCTGGTGGCGATCGACCACTTCCTGACCAAACCGATTTCACTGGCGGCGATCGGCCAGGTATTGGCCCAGCAGTCGCAGGCCCAGGAAGAAAAGTCAGTCCTTACTGACCTGCGGCAAACGCTGGCCGAAATGGCAGGTGGCGATCGCGCCATGCTGCAGCGGCTGGCGCAGACGCTCGGCGATACGCTGCGCCAGGACCGGCAGCGGCTCGCGGACGCCGTCGCCGCGAGCGACTGGCCGCACCTGGAGCAGGCGGCGCACCGCATCAAGGGCAGCCTGCTGATGCTGCAGCTGCCGGAAGCCGCGCAGCTGTGCCAGCAGCTGGTGGATACCGCACGTCGGGGCGAGCTTGCCGCCGCCGCTTATACTAAATTAAAGGCGTTAGTGGCGCAGATAGAACCGGAGCTGGACGCCCTGCTCGCCGCCGCCCCCTCTTTCGCTATGCATAAGGATGAATAATGTCGGACACTCCACACGTACACCTGCCGAAAGACAGTAATAGTAAACGCCTACTGACCGCTTTTTTAGTCACCGCCGTCTTTATGGTGGCCGAGGTGGTCGGTGGCCTGTTGTCCGGCTCGCTGGCGCTGTTGGCCGACGCCGGCCATATGTTGACCGATGCCGCCGCGCTGCTGGTGGCGCTGATGGCGGTGCACTTCTCCCAGCGCAAACCCAACGCGCGCCACACCTTCGGCTATTTGCGCCTGACCACCCTGGCGGCCTTCCTCAACGCCGCGGCGCTGCTGGTGATCGTGGTATTCATCCTGTGGGAGGCGATACGGCGTTTCTTCGAACCGCAGCCGGTGATGGGTACGCCAATGCTGATCATCGCCGTAGCGGGGCTGCTGGCGAACCTGTTCGCCTTCTGGCTGCTGCATCGCGGCAGTGAAGAGAAAAATATCAACGTGCGCGCCGCCGCGCTGCATGTGTTGGGCGACCTGCTCGGTTCGGTGGGCGCCATCGTCGCCGCCATCGTCATTCTCGCCACCGGCTGGACGCCGATTGACCCGATCCTGTCGGTGCTGGTCTCCTGTCTGGTGCTGCGCAGTGCCTGGCGGCTGCTGAAGGAGAGTTTCCACGAGCTGTTGGAAGGCACACCGCAGGAGGTCGATATCGCCAAGCTGCAAAAAGACCTGTGCCTGAATATCCCGGAGGTGCGCAACATCCATCACGTGCACGTCTGGCAGATCGGCGAACAGAAGCTGATGACGCTGCATGCGCAGGTGATCCCGCCGCATGATCATGATGGGCTGTTGCAACGCATTCAGGGTTATCTGTTGGAACACTACAAGATTGGCCACGTGACCATTCAGATGGAGTACCGGCACTGCGAGACACCGGACTGCGGTATCAACCGGGCGCCGGAGCCGAGTGAACACTCACATGCCGAAGCGCACTCCCATCTGGGACATCGTCACTAAGCCAAGAGGGCGCCACCACGGCGCCCTCTGCGTTGTTACGGTGCGGAAGAGAGCGGGTTGGAACGGTTGCGCCCGGCGCTCTTGATCCACAGCCAGGAGCCGTTCAGGGCGATCAGCGTCAGAATGACGTATTCCAGCGCCATCGCGTACACCCCCTGGTAGGCGAAGATAGCCACGCTGATGACGTCGATAACCACCCACAGCAGCCAGTTTTCCACGTACTTGCGCGTCATCAGGATCATCGCCACGATGGAGAGCACCATCATCGCCGAATCCCAGAATGGGAACGCGTCCGGCTGCAGCTCAGGCATCTGCACGTTCAGCCCCAGCCCTTGCATCACCGCTACCGCGATCTGCGTCAGCCAGGCGAACACGCGGTCGATGTTAAAGGTCATCAGGCCAATGCCGATGACGCAAACCGCCGCCCAGGCCAACGCTTTCGGTAACGGCAGCCAGCGGATCTGCAGCTCAGCCTGATTATCCTGGGTTTGGCGGCTCCAGGCATACCAACCGTAAATGTTGGCGCCGAAAAAGAACAGCTGCAGCAGCAGGCTGGCGTACAGCTGGATCTGGAAGAAAATCACCGCGAACAGCGTGACGTTGATCAGGCCGAACAGGTAGTTGATGATTTTTTCCTTGCTGGCGTACCAGATGCACAGTAACCCGAACAGCGTGCCGATGGCTTCGATCCACGACAGATCGTAACCGCCCGCGCCAAGCGGAATATGCACCAGAATATTGCTGGTACTGAAGAAGCTCATGAGGTCATCCTTTTAAACGGTTAAGCGTTGCCTTTAACCTGCATCTTAAGCTGAGCGGCGAAATCCAGCATGCGGTTCAGCGGCACCAGGGCCTTCTCACGCAGCGCGGCGTCCACGTGGATCTCATGCTGCGCGCCCCCCTGCTCCAGCCCTTCAGCAATCGCCTTCAGGCCATTCATCGCCATCCACGGGCAATGCGCGCAGCTGCGACAGGTCGCCCCTTCTCCGGCGGTTGGCGCTTCGAACAGCTCCTTGTCCGGGCAGGCCTGCTGCATCTTGTAAAAGATACCGCGATCGGTGGCGACGATCAGCTGTTGATGCGGCAATGTTTTCGCCGCCTGAATCAGTTGGCTGGTCGATCCCACCGCATCCGCCAACTCAACCACCGCCTGTGGCGATTCGGGATGCACCAGGATGGCCGCCTGCGGATAAAGCGCCTTCATGCGCCGCAGCGCCTGAGTCTTGAACTCGTCATGGACAATGCAGGCGCCTTGCCAGCACAGCACGTCGGCGCCGGTCTGCTTCTGCACGTAGCTGCCGAGATGGCGATCCGGCGCCCAAATGATCTTCTCGCCCAGGCTGTCCAGGTGTTCGATCAGCTCAACGGCGATGCTGGAAGTGACCACCCAGTCGGCGCGCGCTTTGACCGCCGCCGAGGTGTTCGCATAGACCACCACGGTGCGATCGGGGTGGCTGTCGCAAAACGCATGAAACTCCTCTTCCGGGCAGCCCAGATCCAGCGAACATTCGGCAAACAGCGTCGGCATCAGCACCTGCTTTTCCGGGCTGAGGATCTTGGCGGTTTCCCCCATGAAGCGCACGCCGGCCACCAACAGCGTGGAAGCCGGATGGGCGCTGCCGAAGCGCGCCATTTCCAGCGAATCCGCCACGCAGCCGCCGGTTTCTTCCGCCAGCGCCTGGATTTCCGGATCGGTATAATAGTGGGCGACCATCACCGCATTGCGCTGCTTGAGCAGGGTTTTGATCTTCTCGCGATAAAAGGCTTTTTCGGCTACGTCCAGCGGAACCGGTTTAGGCGGGAAGGGGTACACCGCCGCATTGACATCAAACATTTCACTCATCGCTGCAATCTCATGCTAGGCTGGGCGCCTGCCGCGTGAATATCGCCTGCCGCAACGCCCTTCGTTTTATATACTAAACAAAATACCTAAAACCGCGCGAAAAGTCCGCTGATATTTTCATATTTGCGCACCTATTGTTTAATGAATTAAAAAATACAGACAGTGGCTGCACAGCTCACAGCGGATAATGGCCTGACGAGACCGTATAGCCGTTCAGAGAACAGCGTGAGGATGATCGGTGCGGTGTTGAAACGAGAAAGCAGCGGATTCAGATTGCGATGACGCAGATGCGAAAAAAGCGCCAAAAGGCGCTTTTTTCTGAATTGGTGGGTCGTGCAGGATTGATTCGGCCTGTGGCCTCACCCTGCGGGCAACGCTGCGCGTTGTCGTATCGCTGCGCGATGCTCGAACCTGAGCGCAGGATCTCACCCGCACGACTCGGTGAACTCTGTTAGCAAGAGGGTAAAGTAGAGTCTGGTGGCGCAGATGCGAAAAAAGCGCCAAAAGGCGCTTTTTTCTGAATTGGTGGGTCGTGCAGGATTGATTCGGCCTGTGGCCTCACCCTGCGGGCAACGCTGCGCGTTGTCGTATCGCTGCGCGATGCTCGAACCTGAGCGCAGGATCTCACCCGCACGACTCGGTGAACTCTGTTAGCAAGAGGGTAAAGTAGAGTCTGGTGGCGCAGATGCGAAAAAAGCGCCAAAAGGCGCTTTTTTCTGAATTGGTGGGTCGTGCAGGATTGATTCGGCCTGTGGCCTCACCCTGCGGGCAACGCTGCGCGTTGTCGTATCGCTGCGCGATGCTCGAACCTGAGCGCAGGATCTCACCCGCACGACTCGGTGAACTCTGTTAGCAAGAAGATAAAGTAGAGTCTGGTGGCGCAGATGCGAAAAAAGCGCCAAAAGGCGCTTTTTTCTGAATTGGTGGGTCGTGCAGGATTCGAACCTGCGACCAATTGATTAAAAGTCAACTGCTCTACCAACTGAGCTAACGACCCGCAGTGTGGTGGGTGATGACGGGCTCGAACCGCCGACCCCCTCCGTGTAAAGGAGATGCTCTACCAACTGAGCTAATCACCCACTGCTGTGGTACTGCTATTTTTCACTCTCAAAGAGTGGTGGGTCGTGCAGGATAACTCGGCCTTTGGCCTCGCCCTTGCGGGCCATCACCGGAGTGATGTTGTCTCGCTTTGCGAGACTCGAACCTTTACGGTTCTCATCCTGACGATTTAACACCTTGCTCTATTAAAGCGTGGTGGGTCGTGCAGGATTCGAACCTGCGACCAATTGATTAAAAGTCAACTGCTCTACCAACTGAGCTAACGACCCACTGATGTGGTTTACTGCTGATGGCGAATAGGCTATTGGAACCGACTCGCGGAAAACAAGGATGGGGATGTTCAGGACAACTCGACGGGTACTCGACTCGGACCTTTACTTTGCCACATCAAACCGATTCTGAAGCTGCCATTCTTTCTTAAAGAATGGTGGGTCGTGCAGGATAACTCGGCCTTTGGCCTCGCCCTTGCGGGCCATCACCGGAGTGATGTTGTCTCGCTTCGCGAGACTCGAACCTTTACGGTTCTCATCCTTTACGATTGTCTATCGCAGCCATTCTTAAATAATGGTGGGTCGTGCAGGATTCGAACCTGCGACCAATTGATTAAAAGTCAACTGCTCTACCAACTGAGCTAACGACCCATAACAGTGGTGGGTGATGACGGGCTCGAACCGCCGACCCCCTCCGTGTAAAGGAGATGCTCTACCAACTGAGCTAATCACCCACTGTTGTGGTTACTGCTACTTCAGAAATTGGTGGGTCGTGCAGGATGACTCGGCCTTTGGCCTCGCCCTGACGGGCCATCACTTCGTGATGTTATCCTTCCCGATTCCACTTCATTTCTTGCTTCAAAATTGGTGGGTCGTGCAGGATTCGAACCTGCGACCAATTGATTAAAAGTCAACTGCTCTACCAACTGAGCTAACGACCCAATTTCCCTGCCGCTTTAACATCTTGCAAGATGTCTTGGCAACGGCGGCATATATTACTAATTTATCTTGGCAGCGCAACCTAAATTTTTGACTGATGCGTTCAACTGCTTGTTCTTCACGCGAATGAGCCCAGAAATCGGTCAAATCGACTAACTTCTGGGCTCATTTTTCTGACTGTTAACCGCCTACGCGACTTTTCGCCTGTTTGGCCGCCGCACTGGTTGGGTATTGTTTAATCACCTGCTGGAACACGGCTTTGGCTTTATCGGCCTGCCCTTTCTCCTGCATGATGATACCCACCTTGTACATGGCGTCCGGCGCCTTCGGTGATTTAGCGTAATTCTTCACCACCACCGCAAAATAGTAGGCCGCGTCGTCTTTTTTACCCTTGTTGTAGAACAACTGGCCCAGCCAATAGTTGGCGTTAGGCTGGTAGGTAGACTTCGGGTACTGTTTTACGAAGGACTGAAAGGCGGAAATCGCCTGGTCATACTGTTTTTTTTCCAGCGCCAGAGAAACAGCGGCGTTGTAGTCGCTGTTCTCATCACCGCCGCTCGGCGTTGCAGAAGCGGCTGCAGGCGCGCTGCCGCCCGCATCGGAAGATGCGCCTGCGGCTGCCCCACCGGCAGCGCCCGCGGCCGCAGAAGCGCTCTGAGCGCCGCCCTGGCTGAGGCTATCCATCTGTTGATAGATTTGCTTCTGGCGTTCAACCACCTGATTCAACTGATACTGGCTTTCCTGGATTTGCCCACGGAGAGAATCAATGTCGCGTTGGTTATCAGAGAGTTGTTGCTGGAGTTGATTTAAAAGCTGGCCTTGAGCATTACTGATGCGCTCAAGCGAGGTGACGCGGTCTTCGACCGAGCCGGAGCCGACATTACTGATTGGCGCTTGGGCAGTAGCGGCCCAAGGGGCCGCTACGCCAACCAGTAACGACAGACTCAACAGGTGACGTCTGAAGTTACTGTTCATGCGATTCTCTTAGTAAACCAGAACGGCACGACGGTTTTTAGCATAAGCCGCTTCGTCGTGGCCCAGTACTGCTGGTTTTTCTTTACCGTAAGAAACGATAGAGATCTGGTCAGCGGAAACGCCTTTACCCTGCAGGTACATTTTAACGGCGTTAGCACGGCGCTCACCCAGAGCGATGTTGTATTCCGGCGTGCCGCGTTCGTCAGCGTGGCCTTCAACGGTCACTTTGTAAGACGGGTTGTTACGCAGGAATGCAGCGTGCGCGTCCAGCATCTGAGCGAATTCGGAGCTTACGTCATACTTGTCCAGGCCGAAGTAAACAATGTTGTTCTTCTGCAGTTCTTGCATCTGCAGACGAGCTTGTTCTTCGGAAGACAGGTTGCTGCTGCCGTTTTCCATACCAGTGCCAGCGCCCATACCAGATTGGTCGTTGTTCGCGCTTTTGTTAGAACTACAAGCTGCTACAGCCAGAACTGGCAGTGCCAGCAGAAGCCCTTTCAGCACTTTGTTCAGTTGCATTTCTTTGATCCTTTTATAGTTTGCCATACATATTTACACATGCATCACAGATACGGCGACCAGGCAGGGAATTTGACCTGTCCATCAGTTGCCGGAAGACGCGCTTTGAAACGCCCATCAGTTGACACCAACTGCAGCACGGAGCCCATACCTTGCGTGGAGCTATAGATCACCATGGTGCCGTTTGGCGCAATACTAGGCGTTTCATCCAGGAAGGTGCCGGTCAAAACCTGAACGGCGCCCGATCCAAGATCTTGTTTGGCGATGTGTTGTGCACCACTGTTGGTGCTCACCATCACCAGGAATTTACCGTCGGAGCTGACTTCAGAATCCTGATTCTGAGCGCCTTCCCACGTCAGACGCTGTGCGGCACCGCCGCTGGCGCTGATTTTATAAATCTGCGGACGCCCGCCCTGGTCGGAGGTAAACGCCAGAGACTGGCCATCCGGGAACCAGGTCGGTTCGGTGTTGTTGTTGCGGCCATCGGTCAGTTGCGTGATCTGGCCGGAGCCGAGGTTCATCACGTACAGGTTCAGGCTGCCGCTCTTGGACAGCGCGAAGGCCAGCTTGCTGCCGTCCGGCGAGAACGCTGGCGCACCGTTGTGGCGCGGGAACGAGGCGATCTGGCGGATAGCGCCGTTAGCCAGGGTCTGCACCACCAGCGCGGAACGGCCGCTCTCGAAGGTCACGTAAGCCAGTTTGCTGCCGTCCGGCGACCAGGCCGGTGACATCAGCGGCTCAGGCGAACGGTGCACCGTGAACTGGTTATAACCGTCGTAATCCGCTACGCGCAGCTCATACGGGAATTTCCCGCCGTTGGTCTGCACGACGTAGGCGATACGGGTACGGAACGCGCCCTTGATGCCGGTCAGCTTCTCGAACACTTCGTCGCTGGCAGTATGGGCAGAATAACGCAACCATTGTTTGGTCACTTTATACTGGTTCTGCGCCAAAACGGTGCCCGGCGAACCCGAGGTATCCACCAGCTGGTAGGAGATCAGGTAGCTGCCGTCAGCGCCAGGTTGAACCTGGCCGACAACCACGGCGTCGATGCCCAGCGCAGTCCAGGCCGCCGGCGTCACTTCAGACGCGGAGGTCGGTTGCTGCGGCATGCGCGCCACGTCGATCGGGTTGAATTTGCCGCTGTTGCGCAGATCCGCGCCGACAATCTTGCCGATATCCTCCGGCGGCGTGCCTGGGCCCGCCCATTTAAACGGCACCACGCCAATCGGACGAGCGGAGTCGACCCCTTGGGTGATTTCAATGCGAACTTCCGCGTGCAGCACGGACGCCCACAGAATTAAAAAACCTAGCGCTACTCGAAATGCCTGCTTCATCTCATCTCCCTTATCCAGGCGGGATGCCTGCGATAAATTAGCAGAATTTTAACAAACCAACTTACGTAAAACTACATAATCCCTGTTGGTTACCTTAGTACATCCCTGTGATATCACTCACTCAATCAACCGTTATTGCGGCTTGAATTCAAGGATAGAATTCTTAAAGTGCTGATAAACGGCATCGCTCGGCGGCTTCGGTATATGCGCCAACTTGGCGGCAGACACCGCTGCTTGGCACAGTGCAGGATCGCCCCCCGCCGCTTGTACGCTTATCAGCAGGCCGTCCGGCGCCAGCTTGATACGCAGATCGCAGGTTTTGCCGGCGAACGAACTGGCGTCATAGAACTTGCTCTGAATCGCCCCTTGAATCTGCCCCATATAACCGCTGATATCCGCCCCGCTGGCCCCAGCCGCTTTGGCATTGCCCTGCCCGGTCGGTTTACCGTCGCCCTTCGATTTGGCGCCGCCGCCTTTCGGCGCGTTCTTGCCGTCCGCCAGGCCGCCAAACAGATCGCTAACTTCATCCGATTGTTTCGCAGCCTCAGCGGCGGCCTTCTTCTTGGCATCCGCAGCGGCTTTCTTGGCTGCCGCAGCTTTCTCAGCGGCGGCCGCTTTCTTCTCTGCCTCGGCGGCAGCCTTCTTCTCGGCTTCCGCTGCGGCTTTCTTCTCGGCTTCAGCGGCCGCTTTCTTCTCTGCAGCCTCTGCGGCTTTTTGCTCTGCGGCGGCGGCGGCAGCTTTCTTCGCCTCTTCCGCCTGTTTCTTGGCGGCGGCAGCGGCGGCCGCTTCTTTCTTGGCTTCCGCTTCGGCTTTCTTCTGCGCGTCCGCCTGCGCCTTGGCGACCTTGTCCGCTTCGGCCTTCGCCTTAGCGGCGGCGGCTTCGGCGACCTTCTGTTGCTCTTTGGCCTTGGCTGCGGCGGCTTCCGCCGCTTTTTGCTGCTCGGCGGCCTGTTTCTGCTGCTCCGCTGCCTTCTGCTGTTGCTCAGCCTGCGCTTTGGCGTCCTGCGCAGCTTTCTCCTGCGCCGCCAAACGCTCTTTCTCCAGCTCTTTCAGGCGCTGTTGCTGCTCCGCCTGCTTCTGCTGAAGCTCTTCGGCCTGTTGCTCCGCCTTTTTCTGGCGCTGCTTCTCGGCACGCTGCGCATCGTTGCTCTGCTGCTGCTGGCGGTTGTATTGCTCCACCACCGCGCCAGGATCGACCATCACTGCGCCCACCACGGTGCCATCACCGCCACCGCCGGCGCCCATGTCGACCTTTTCCTGCAGCGATCCCCAAATCAGCAGGGCAATCAATATGAAGTGCAGAACGACCGAAACAATAACGGCGCGGTTCAGCTTATCGTTTTGCTCAGTTGCCTTTACCAAAATAGATTCCCAAAAACTGGTGTTGCTTATACGGGGTTCCTGGGCCGCAGCGCAGGAACCGGGTTGCCGTTCGCCTTACGGTCAGATCGGCTGGGTCATCAGCCCCACGGAAGCCACGCCCGCCTGATGGAGAATATTCAATGCCTTGATAATCTCATCGTAAGGGACTTCCTTCGCACCGCCGATCAAAAAGACCGTTTTCGGGTTAGCCGCCAAACGCGACTTGGCTTCGGCCGCGACTTGCTCAGGCGGCAGCAGCTCCATACGGTTGTGATCCACCACCAGGGTGTATTGACCTACGCCGGAAACCTCGAGGATCACCGGCGGATTGTCATCGCTGGACACCGTTTTGGAATCGGTGGCGTCCGGCAGGTCAACTTCCACGCTCTGCGTGATGATTGGCGCGGTTGCCATAAAGATCAGCAGCAGCACCAGCAACACGTCGAGCAGCGGAACGATGTTAATTTCGGACTTCAGCTCGCGCCGACTACGTCCACGTACTCTCGCCATGCTACCTCCTACTTATTTGCTGTCGCTGGAGAAGGCCTGACGATGCAGAATAGCGGTGAACTCTTCCATAAAGTTGTCGTAATTCTGCTCAAGCTTGTTGACGCGCTGGTTGAGACGGTTATAGGCCATTACCGCCGGGATGGCGGCGAACAGACCGATCGCGGTGGCGATCAGTGCTTCGGCGATACCCGGCGCCACCATCTGCAGCGTGGCTTGCTTCACCGCGCCCAGCGCAATAAAGGCGTGCATGATCCCCCACACGGTGCCGAACAGGCCGATGTACGGGCTGATCGAACCGACGGTGCCGAGGAACGGAATATGGGTTTCCAGCGTTTCCAGCTCGCGGTTCATAGAAATGCGCATCGCACGCGACGCCCCTTCGATCACCGACTCCGGCGCATGGTTGTTGGCGCGGTGCAGGCGGGCGAACTCTTTGAATCCGGAATGGAAGATCTGCTCGGAACCGGTCAGGCTATCGCGACGCGCCTGACTTTCCTGGTACAGACGGGAAAGCTCGATACCGGACCAGAATTTGTCTTCAAAGGCTTCGGCGTCACGCGTCGCCGCATTGAGGATGCGGGTACGCTGAATGATGATCGCCCAAGATGCTACCGAGAAGCATATCAAAATCAACATGATAAGCTTAACCAGCAGGCTCGCCTTCAAGAATAAATCTAGGATGTTCATGTCAGTCACTGCTTAAACTCCGCGACAATAGACTTAGGAAGCGCTCTTGGCTTCATTTGGTGTGGATCAATACAGGCAATCAGGACATCAGCCTGGCTCAGTAGGGCCCCGTCAGAATTGACAATGCGTTGAGCAAACGTGAGAGAAGCCCCGCGCAGACAGGTGATTTCGCTCTGGACCTCCAGTTGCTCGTCGAGACGAGCCGGAGCCAGATAATCCACCGTCATGCGCCGGACGACAAAAGCGACTTGTTCACTGAGCAGCTGCTGTTGATGAAAGTTGTGCTGACGCAGCATCTCTGTGCGCGCTCTTTCAAAAAAGGCGACGTAGCGGGCGTGATAGACCACACCACTGGCATCGGTATCCTCGTAGTAAACGCGAACCGGCCATCGAAACAACGTATTACTCACTCTACTTCCCAGCAATGCAATTTAACGCTGCTACTATACGCAAGACGGATCGGGTTGGGAATGGGTTACAAGATGGGAATGAAAATAATTATGGGCCGTGAGGGCCCATAACATGGGGACATCAGGGAGATTATAAAGAAACGTAAAGTAATCCTGCGCACAAGATCACAATTGCGGGAAGCGGCGCGAAAAAGGCGCGCCAGACGCTGCGCTGCGGGCGGAATCCGAAACCGTGGATCACCCCGGCGCACACCGCCCAAATCAGCAACAGCCCTTCCCAAATCTCCAGCGAGCTGGTTTTGGCGGCGAAACGCGTCGGATCCCAGAACACGCATCCCGCCAAAATCAACGCCAGCACCAGGGAAAGGGCCCGGATCGGGCCCTTGTCGGTGACAGCGTACAGCTTGTCAATCACGGACGAGCTCATCACTTACCGTCTTGCTGAGCTTTGGTCGCTTCGCTCTGCTCAAGCGCCAGCGCCGTGATGATGCCGAAGGCGCAGGCAAGAAGCGTTCCGAGAATCCAGGCAAAATACCACATGGTTTAGCTCCTTATCCTTAGTACAGCGAATGCTTGTTGTTTTCGATGTAGTTCTTGTCGAGGCGACCGAACATTTTGTAGTACGACCAGCTGGTGTACGCCAAAACGATAGGCACGAAGATCGCCGCCACGACGGTCATCACTTTCAGCGTCAACAGGCTCGACGTCGCGTCCCACATGGTCAGGCTGACGTTAGGCACGGTGCTGGACGGCATCACGAACGGGAACATGGTGACCCCGGCGGTGAGGATGACGCAGGCGATGGTCAGCGACGAGGTGACGAACGCCAGCGCGCCTTTCTCCAGACGCGAGAACAGGATGGTGAACAACGGCAGCACCACGCCCAGCGCAGGCAGCGCCCACAGCAGCGGATACTTGTTGAAGTTGATCAGCCAGGCACCGGCCTGATGCGCCACTTCTTTACGCATCGGGTTGGATTCCGCCATGGTGTCCAGCGCCGACGTCACGACGAAGCCGTCGATGCCTTTCACCAGCCATACGCCCGCCAGCAGGAAGCACACCGCCATGATCAGCGTCGCGATCTGTGCCGCAGCGCGTGAACGCAGGTGGATCTCGCCGGTGGTGCGCATTTGCAGGTAGGTCGCACCCTGGGTGACCAGCATGGTCAGGCTGACCACGCCCGCCAACAGACCGAACGGGTTCAGCAGTTGGAAGAAGTTGCCGGTGTAGAACAGGCGCATATACTCGTCCATGTGGAACGGCACGCCCTGCAGCAGGTTGCCGAACGCCACGCCGAATACCACGGCAGGCACGAAGGAGCCGATGAAGATGCCCCAGTCCCACATGTTGCGCCAGCGGCTGCTCTCCAGCTTGGAACGGTAGTCGAAACCGACCGGGCGGAAGAACAAGGCGGCCAGCACCAGGATCATGGCGACGTAGAAGCCGGAGAAGGCCGCTGCGTAGACCATCGGCCAGGCGGCGAACAGCGCACCGCCGGCGGTGATCAGCCACACCTGGTTACCGTCCCAGTGCGGGGCGATGGAGTTGATCATCACCCGGCGCTCGGTATCGGTTTTCCCGATGATGCGCACCAGAATGCCGACGCCCATGTCGAAACCGTCGGTGACGGCGAAGCCGATCAGCAGTACGCCAACCAGGACCCACCAAATAAATCGCAGTACTTCATAGTCAAACATACGTGGACTCCTGTTTAGCGCGCTTCCTGCACGGCGGCAGTCGGTTGTTCAAAGTGATAGCGGCCGGTTTTCAGGCTGCTTGGACCCAGACGCGCAAACTTGAACATCAGGTACAATTCAGCCACCAGGAACAGGGTGTACAAGCCGCAGATCAGCCCCATCGAGAACAGAATGTCGCCCGCGGTCAGCGAAGAGTTGGCGACCGCCGTCGGCAGCACCTCACCAATCGCCCACGGTTGACGGCCGTATTCCGCCACGAACCAACCGGACTCGATCGCGATCCAAGGCAGCGGCAAACCGTACAGCGCCGCGCGGTGCAGCCATTTTTTCTGGCCAATGCGGCCGCGGATCACGTTCCAGAACGACAGGCCGATGATCAACAGCATGATCACGCCACAGGCCACCATGATGCGGAAGGCGAAGTACAGCGGCGCCACGCGCGGAATGGAGTCCTTGGTCGCCAGCTGGATCTGCGCTTCCGTCGCGTCGGTGACGTTCGGGGTATAGCGCTTCAGCAGCATGCCGTAGCCCAGGTCTTGCTTGGTTTTGTTGAATTCGGCGCGCACCGCAGGATCGGTGTTGCCGCCGCGCAGCTCTTCCAGCAGCTGGTAGGCTTTCATCCCGTTGCGGATACGCACTTCATGCTGAGCCATCAGATCTTTCAGGCCGGTGACCTGAGTGTCCGTGGAGCGGGTGGCGATCAGGCCAAGCGCATACGGGATCTGAATAGAGAAGGAGTTTTCCATCTTGTCCTGATCGGGAATGCCGAACAGGGTGAAGGAGGCCGGCGCCGGCTGGGTGTCCCATTCTGCTTCGATAGCGGCCAGTTTGGTTTTCTGCACGTCGCCCATTTCGTAGCCGGATTCATCACCCAGAACGATAACGGACAGAATGGCAGCCATACCGAAGCTGGCAGCGATGGCGAAGGAGCGCTTGGCGAAGGCGATGTCGCGGCCTTTCAGCAGGTAGTAGGAGCTGATGCCCAGAACGAACATCGCGCCACAGGTGTAGCCGGAAGCCACGGTGTGAACGAATTTCACCTGCGCAACCGGGTTAAGCACCAGTTCGGAGAAGCTGACCATCTCCATGCGCATGGTTTCGAAGTTGAAATCCGAAGCGATCGGGTTCTGCATCCAGCCGTTGGCGACCAGGATCCACAGCGCTGACAGGTTGGAGCCGAGGGCCACAAACCAGGTTACCGCCATGTGCTGCACCTTGCTCAGACGATCCCAGCCGAAGAAGAACAGGCCGACCAACGTCGATTCAAGGAAGAACGCCATCAGACCTTCGATAGCCAGTGGGGCCCCGAAGATATCGCCGACGTAGTGAGAGAAATACGACCAGTTAGTCCCGAACTGGAACTCCATGGTCAAACCGGTGGCCACACCCAGAGCAAAGTTAATCGCAAATAACTTTCCCCAGAATTTGGTCATGTCTTTATAGATTTGTTTGCCAGACAGGACATATACCGTTTCCATAATTGCCAGCAAGAACGCCATACCGAGCGTTAATGGGACAAATAAGAAATGGTACATCGCCGTTAAAGCAAACTGTAAGCGCGACAGTTCGACAATATCAAACATCTTGACTCCTTGCTCCTCGCAGGAAGACTCCGACACGCGGTTATCGGCACGCCTCTTTCAAAGCCGCCAGTAACGCCCCGCAGTGAATGCCCTAAAACACAACAAATTTGATCCAGCTTCTCCGCTTTCAACCGCACACTCGGCCAATAGCCTCTCGGGCCGTCGACAAGCGCGCCACTGAAAACCGACAACGGGTAACAAATGCAACAAGATCAACCATCCATAATCACAACATGGATGATACTCGCCCAATCCCACACAATAAATAGGTTTTTACGTGACGTGGGTTAGACTTTTGGTTACAGGTCAAATCTTAGCCGAAAGAGGTACTTCGGGCTAATTTGATCTGAGACAATTTAAGCCTATCCGCATCTTATTTCCATATTCATCAGCACATTTCGCATAATTTTCTTAGGGTCATGTTGCGCAATGGTTTAATTGTTTTTTAATGATATTTTTGTGTTAAATAAATGTAATTTAAAAGAGCCGCCATTGTATTATTACGCGCTTATTATGCGACATAATTAACCTTTTATTTCCAATAAGCCGTGACAGTGATAGCAGTCACAAAACAACAAATCTCTCTCCAATATTAGTCTATTTCTCGCGATGGGATCGTAAAGGTTGCGATTTTGTAGCAGAATGACCACTTATGTTAAAATTGCATTGAGTGACAATAACTTATGAAAAAAATCATCTTTGCCTCTGTCTTGGGACTCTCGGGAAACGCCATGGCCGCCGAAACGGTAAATATCACCCTACTGGGCACCTCCGATCTGCACGGCACCTTCGTGCCCTGGGACTACGCCAGCGACACGGAGAATCTGACGGGCAGCCTGAGCCAGATAGCCACCCAGGTCAAAAAGGTGCGGGCCGAGCAGCCAAACCTGATCCTGGTGGACGCCGGCGACACCATTCAGGGCAACTTCGTCGAAACCTTCAAGCATGAGGCCGTCAGCCCGATGATGCTGGGCCTCAACGCGCTCAATTATGACGTCTGGGTGATGGGCAACCACGAGTTCGACTTCGGCCTGCCGGTGCTGGCTACGCCGCTTAAGCAGTTCAAGGGCGCGGCGCTAGCGGGCAATATCGTCTGGGACAACGGCAAGCCCTATCTGCCGGCCTACACCATCGTCGAGCGCCAAGGCGTGAAGATCGGCATTATCGGCATGGACACGCCGATGACCGCCGAATTCGCCAAGGGTACCGATCGCATCAAAGGGCTGAACTTCACCGATCCGGTGCAGGCGGTGAAACAGGTCATCAGGCAAATCGACGGCCAGGTCGACGCCATCGTGCTGGTGGCGCATATGGGCATCGACAACGAGAACCAGCGCCCCGGCACCGGCGTAGCCGACATCGCCAACGCCAACCCGGAGCTGGCGGCGATCGTCGCCGGTCATATGCATGTGAAGATCGACAAAGCGGTGGTTAACGGCGTCATCATCACCGAGCCGGATAAATACGGCCGCGCGCTGTCGCGCATCGATCTGCAATTTGAACGCCGCGACGGCAAATTCACGCTGATCGACAAAAACAGCTACACCTACCCCATCAAGGGGATGACGCCGGACAGCGCCCTGCAGGCTCTCTACCAGCCGTACCATGACATTCTGCGCGCCAACGCCAACCGGGTCGTGGCGAAGCTGAGCGGCAGCGATCTGGTGCCCGCCGACGAATTCCGCGGTATTCCTCAGGTACACGTGCAGGATACCGGTATCAGCGCGCTGTTCCAGCAGGCCGCCCGCCACTATGCGCCGCTGGCGCAGGTGATCGCCCTGCAAATCGACAACGATCGCGCCAAACTGGACGTCGGCGACATCAAGGCCAAGGATATCGCCTTTAACTACCAATACGCCGGCGGCGAGATCACCGTGTATCAGCTCAACGGCAAAGCGCTTAAACGCTACATGGAGTGGTCCGCCGACTATTTCAATCAGCTGCAGCCGGGCGACGTCACCTACAGCTTTAACCCGGCGCGGCGATCGTCCAAATATTCCACCAACGATTTCTTCGACGGTGTCACTTACACCATCGACTTGCGCCAACCCGCCGGCTCACGCATCGTCGATCTGCGCCTGGCGGATGGCACGCCGGTCACCGACGATATGCCGATCCGCCTGGGCATGAACAGTTACCGCATGGGCCACCTGACGCAAAAGGGTGGCGCGCTGGAGGGGCAATCCTTCCCGGTGCTGTTCGACAGCAAAGCGCAATACGGTGAAGAAGAAGGTACTATCCGCCACCTGACTCTGCGCTACCTGACGGAGGTGAAACACGGCCACTATCAGGGCGTGCCGCCGCGGCGCTGGAAGCTGATCGGCATGGAGGATTACGAACCGCAGCGGGCGATCGTCAAACAGCTGCTCAACGAGGGCGTCATCCAGGTGCCGACCACCGACGACGGCCGCTACACCAACGTCGCGTCGATCAACGTCAAAGACGCGCTGTTCCGCAACGCCGACGATTACCGCGCCGCCCTCACCTCGCTGGATCAACAGCGGCAAGCCGCCGCGGATCCGGTGCAACAGCGTCGCCTGCAGGATCGGATCGCGTTGATCAAGGCGCTCAACGACTTCTGATCTTCGCCCATAAAAAAGGCCACCCTATGGGTGGCCAAACATGTCGAGATATTGTTATTTCGTACTAAATTCTTAGCGCTTCAGCACCGCTTTTACCGCGTCGCCGATGTCCGCCAGGCTGCGAACGGTTTTCACGCCCGCCGCTTCCAGCGCAGCAAACTTCTCGTCCGCCGTGCCTTTGCCGCCGGCGATGATGGCGCCCGCGTGGCCCATACGCTTGCCTTTCGGCGCGGTCACGCCGGCGATGTAGCCGACAACCGGTTTGGTGACGTGTTCTTTGATGTAAGCTGCCGCTTCTTCTTCAGCGCTGCCGCCGATCTCACCGATCATCACGATCGCTTCGGTCTGCGGATCCTGCTGGAACATCTTCAGAATATCGATGAAGTTGGAGCCCGGGATCGGGTCGCCGCCGATGCCCACGCAGGTGGACTGGCCCAGACCGGCATCGGTGGTTTGTTTCACCGCTTCATAGGTCAGGGTGCCGGAGCGGGAAACGATGCCCACTTTGCCCGGCAGGTGGATGTGGCCAGGCATGATGCCGATTTTGCACTCGCCCGGGGTGATCACGCCAGGGCAGTTCGGCCCGATCATGCGCACGCCGGCTTCGTCCAGCTTCACTTTCACGGTCAGCATGTCCAGGGTCGGGATGCCTTCGGTGATGGTGATGATCAGTTTGATGCCGGCATCGATCGCTTCCAGGATGGAGTCTTTGCAGAACGGCGCTGGAACGTAGATGACCGAGGCAGTGGCGCCGGTCGCTTCAACCGCTTCGCGCACGGTGTTGAACACCGGCAGGCCCAGGTGCTGAGTGCCGCCTTTGCCCGGGGTTACGCCGCCAACCATTTTGGTGCCGTAAGCGATAGCTTGTTCGGAGTGGAAAGTCCCCTGGCTACCGGTGAAGCCCTGGCAAATTACCTTGGTGTTCTTATCGATTAAAATGGACATTATTTACCCTCCACTGCTGCAACAACTTGCTGAGCCGCATCAGTCAGGCTGGTCGCAGCAATGATATTCAGGCCGCTGTCCGCCAGTTTCTTGGCGCCCAGTTCGGCGTTATTCCCTTCCAAGCGCACCACCACCGGGACGTTAACGCCCACTTCGGCCACTGCGCCGATGATGCCGTCGGCGATCAGATCGCAACGTACGATACCACCGAAGATGTTAACCAGAACCGCTTTCACCTTGTCGTCGGACAGGATGATTTTGAACGCTTCGGTCACGCGCTCTTTGGTCGCGCCGCCGCCAACGTCCAGGAAGTTGGCCGGTTCGCCGCCGTGCAGTTTAACGATGTCCATGGTACCCATCGCCAGACCGGCGCCGTTAACCATGCAGCCGATGTTGCCGTCGAGGGCAACGTAGTTCAGCTCCCACTGAGCCGCACGGGATTCACGCTCGTCTTCCTGGGAAGGGTCACGCATTTCACGCAGTTCCGGCTGGCGGAACAGGGCGTTGCCGTCGGCGCCCAGTTTGCCGTCCAGGCACACCAGATCGCCCTGCTTGGTGATCACCAGCGGGTTGATCTCAACCATCGCCAGGTCACGCTCCAGGAACAGCGTCGCCAGGCCCATGAAGATCTTGGCGAACTGGCTGACTTGCTTACCGGTCAGGCCCAGTTTGAAGGCCAGCTCACGGCCCTGATAAGGCTGTGGACCCGCCAGCGGATCGATGGTCATTTTGTGGATCAGTTCAGGGGTTTCTTCCGCCACCTTCTCGATCTCCACGCCGCCTTCGGTAGACGCCATGAACACCACGCGACGGGTAGAACGATCCACGACCGCGCCCAGGTACAGTTCCTTATCGATGTCGGTCGCCGCTTCTACCAGGATCTGGTGAACCGGCTGGCCCAGCGCGTCAGTCTGGTAAGTCACCAGACGCTTGCCCAACCAGGCTTCCGCGAAGGCACGGATATCTTCTTTGCTGTTGACGACTTTAACGCCGCCCGCTTTACCGCGGCCGCCAGCATGAACCTGACATTTCACCACCCACGGGCCGGAGCCGATTTTGGATGCGGCTTCTTCTGCTTCACGCGGAGTGGTACAGGCGTAACCGGTTGGTGCCGGCATGCCATACCGAGCAAACAGCTGTTTTGCCTGATATTCGTGTAAATTCATGATGTTCTATCCATTCAGTTCTGAAGGTTTTTAGCCGGACCATTATTACGCGGTAAACCGCATGGTTTTCCGGCCACATAGCACAGAGTGCGGGCGCGGCATGCCGCGCCCGGCAAGGGTTACTAGACGTCCAGCAGCAGACGAGCCGGATCTTCCAGCATCTCTTTGACCGTCACCAGATAACCGACGGATTCTTTACCGTCGATCAGGCGGTGGTCATAAGACAGCGCCAGATACATCATCGGCTGGATCACCACCTGACCATTGACCGCCATTGGGCGATCTTTGATGGCGTGCATGCCCAGGATGGCGCTCTGCGGCGGGTTGATGATCGGGGTGGACATCAGGGAGCCGAATACGCCGCCGTTGGTAATGGTGAAGTTACCGCCGGTCAGCTCTTCCACGGTCAGTTTGCCGTCGCGGCCCTTAACGGCCAGCTCTTTGATTTTCTTCTCGATGTCAGCCATGCTCATGGCGTCCACATCGCGCAGTACCGGCGTCACCAGGCCGCGCGGGGTAGAAACCGCGATGCTGATGTCGAAGTAGTTGTGGTAAACCACGTCGGAACCGTCGATCGACGCGTTCACTTCCGGGAAACGCTTCAGCGCTTCAACCACCGCCTTGATGTAGAAGGACATGAAGCCCAGACGCACGCCGTGACGCTTCTCGAAGGCTTCGCCGTACTGCTTGCGCAGATCCATGATCGGCTGCATGTTGATTTCGTTGAAGGTGGTCAGCATCGCGGTGCTGTTCTTCGCTTCCAACAGACGTTCGGCGACGCGTTTGCGCAGGCGAGTCATCGGCACGCGTTTTTCGCTGCGGCCGGCCAGAGCAGGCTGCGGTGCGGCTTCAGCGGCGGCGGCCGGTTTGGCGGCGGCGCCGCCTTTGGCCAGGTGCGCTTCCACGTCTTCACGCGTGATGCGGCCACCCACGCCGGTGCCCTTGATGGCGCCGGCATCGAGATCGTGTTCGGCGATCAGGCGACGAATCGCCGGGCTGAGCGCGTCATTGCTTTCTTCTTCCAGGCTCGCGGTAGCGCGCTGCGCAGGCGTGGCTTCTTTCTCTTGGCTCTTCTCAGCGGTCGGCTTGCCGGAGCTGTCGCCCGGACGGATGCGGCCGAGCAGCTGGCGAGACAGCACGGTCGCGCCCTCTTCTTCCACGATAGCATCGAGAATGCCCGCTTCACTGGCCGGCACTTCCAACACCACTTTGTCGGTTTCGATTTCAACCAGGACTTCATCACGCTGCACGCTGTCGCCCGGTTTTTTGTGCCAGGTGGCTACGGTCGCATCGGCAACCGATTCAGGAAGGTCAGGAACCAGAATATCTACGCTACTCATTTAGCTTTCCCTTAAGTTTTTTATCATCTGCTTGCCGGCTCTCGGCCGGCAAGCGAGCGAACATTAGTCAATATTCAGCGCGTCGTTCACCAGAGCCTGCTGCTGCTTCTGGTGTACGGACATATAGCCCACCGCCGGAGAAGCGGAGGCCGGACGTCCTGCGTAACGTAAAGAAGCCCCGAACGGCACCACTTCACGGAAGTTGTGTTGGCTGCAGTACCAGGCGCCCTGGTTCAGCGGCTCTTCCTGACACCAGACGAAATCATGCACGTGCGAGTATTGCTCCAGCACGGCCTGCACGGCCTGATGCGGGAACGGATACAGCTGCTCGATACGCACGATGGCCACGTCTTTCTGCTCGTTCTTGCGACGCTGTTCCAGCAGGTCGTAGTAGACCTTGCCGGAGCACAGCACGACGCGCTTGACCGCTTTCGGATCCAAGTCGTCGATCTCGCCGATCGCCGGCAGGAAGGTGCCGTTGGCCAGTTCGTCCAGCGAAGAAATCGCCAGCGGGTGACGCAGCAGCGACTTCGGCGACATCACCACCAGCGGACGGCGCATACCGCGCAGCGCCTGACGACGCAGCATATGGTAAACCTGCGCCGGCGTGGACGGGACGCACACCTGCATGTTCTGCTCTGCGCACAGCTGCAGATAACGCTCCAGACGCGCGGAAGAGTGCTCAGGGCCCTGGCCTTCATAGCCGTGCGGCAGCAGCATCACCAGGCCGCACATACGGCCCCATTTTTGCTCGCCGGAGCTGATGAACTGGTCGATAACAACCTGCGCGCCGTTGGCGAAGTCGCCGAACTGCGCTTCCCAGATGGTCAGCGTGCGCGGTTCCGCCGTGGCGTAACCGTATTCGAACGCCAGCACCGCCTCTTCGGACAGCACGGAGTCCCAAACCTTGAATTCGCCCTGGCCGCTGTGGATATTCGCCAGCGGAACGTAGACGGAACCGTTTTTCTGGTTGTGCACCACCGCGTGACGGTGGAAGAAGGTGCCGCGGCCGGCGTCTTCACCGGAGATGCGGATCGGGATGCCTTCATCCGCCATGGTAGCGTAAGCCAGCGTTTCGGCAGCGCCCCAGTCGAACGGCTTGTTGCCCGCCGCCATCTCGGCGCGGTCAGCGTAGATTTTCGCCACGCGCGACTGCATTTCGATCGCTTCCGGCACGGTGCTGATGCGACGTGCCAGCTCCTGCAGACGCTTCATCTCAACCTTACTCGGGTACTCTTCGTCCCACTCGTGGTTCAGGTACGGAGACCAAGTGAAGGAGTGCAGATTCATCGGACGCCATTCTTCAACCACGCAATCGCCGCGGTCGAGCGCGTCGCGGTACAGGTTGACCATTTCCGTGGCATCTTCCAGGCTGGCCACTTTCTGCTCGGTCAGAACGTCAGCGTAGATTTTGCGCGGCGTAGGGTGTTTCTTGATCTTCTGATACATCACCGGCTGGGTGGCGCTCGGCTCGTCGGCCTCGTTGTGCCCATGGCGACGGTAGCAGACCAGATCGATCATCACGTCACGCTTAAAGGTGTTACGGAAATCCAACGCCAGGCGGGTGACGAAGGCCACGGCCTCCGGATCGTCCGCGTTAACGTGGAAGATCGGCGACTGAACCATTTTGGCGATGTCGGTGCAGTATTCGGTAGAGCGCGCATCCAGCGGGTTGGAGGTGGTGAAGCCAACCTGGTTGTTGATGACGATACGCACGGTGCCGCCCACTTCGTAGCCGCGAGCCTGAGACATGTTCAGGGTTTCCTGAACCACGCCCTGGCCGGTGATGGCGGCGTCGCCGTGGATGGTGATCGGCAGTACCATGTTGCTGCGCGCTTCGTCCAGACGATCGCGACGGGCGCGTACCGAGCCCATGACCACCGGGCTGACGATCTCCAGGTGCGACGGGTTGAACGCCAGCGCCAGGTGAACCATGCCGCCTTCGGTTTCCACGTCGGAAGAGAAGCCCTGGTGATATTTCACGTCACCGGTGCCGAGGTGTTCTTTATGCTTGCCGGCGAATTCGTCGAACAGGTCGGCCGGCTTTTTGCCCAGCACGTTGATCAGCACGTTCAGACGGCCACGGTGGGCCATGCCCAACACCACTTCGCGCGTGCCGTTCTTACCGGCATGGCGCACCATCTCTTTCAGCATCGGCACCAGCGCGTCGCCGCCTTCCAGCGAGAAGCGTTTGGCACCCGGGAATTTGGCGCCCAGGTAACGTTCCAGGCCTTCTGCCGCGGTCAGCTCGTTCAGGAAACGGCGTTTTTCGTCGGCGGTAAAGCTGGCGCGCCCCACCACCGACTCGATGCGCTGCTGGATCCAGCGTTTCTCTTCGGTGTTGGTGATGTGCATGTACTCAGCGCCGATCGACCCGCAATAGGTCTGCTTCAGCGCGGCGTACAGATCGCCCAGCTTCATGGTTTCTTTGCCGATGGCGAAAGAGCCCACGTTGAAGGTTTCCTGGAAATCGGCTTCGGTCAGGTTGTGGTAAGCGGGATCAAGGTCAGGAACTTGCTCGCGCTGCCACAGGCCGAGCGGATCGAGGTTGGCATGCTGATGCCCGCGGAAGCGGAAGGCGTTTATCAGCTGCAGTACCTTGACCTGTTTGGCGTCGGTTTCCGGATCGGTGATGGTGGTATTGTAGCGCGCGGAGTCTTTCGCCAGGCGGCGGAAGTAATCGCGCGTTTGAGAGTGAAGCTGATCGGGTTTGACACCCGCGGTTGGTAGCTGTTGAAAAATGGAACGCCAGCTATCTTCAACGGAACCCGGATCGGTTAAGAAGTCTTCATAGAGCTGCTCTATGTAAGACTGGTTCGCGCCCGCCAGATAGGAGGAATCCAGCCAGGCCTTCATTGCGCCGTTCTGCATCATGATCCCTTAAGCTTTGAAGCTTTAGTTTTCGCCGTGGTTAACATAATTACCGTGATGAATACGGTTTGCCGTAAAACGGTTCACTCGACGTACTTGCGGCCATGACGGCCCGATACGTTCTGTTATGGACCTTGCGGTCCCTTACAAGGAACCTCTAAAAACCGGCGGAAGAACCAGGCTGCATAGCGCCGCAGCCGCGGGTCAGTTTTTAGAGGTTCCCTCCCCTATGGGATGTGCGCCGGAAAAGAGCCCGGCGCAGCATCTCATTCCGTTTATGCGCCGCGTTGCAGCAGCATGGACTTGATATGCCCGATCGCACGCGTCGGATTCAAGCCTTTAGGACATACACTGACACAATTCATAATGCTATGGCAGCGGAAAACACTAAAAGCGTCGTCCAGATCATCTAAACGTTCTTGCGTTTCCGTGTCACGGCTGTCGATCAGGAAGCGATATGCCGCCAACAGACCGGCTGGGCCGATGAACTTGTCCGGGTTCCACCAGAACGATGGGCAAGAGGTCGAGCAGCAGGCGCACAGAATGCACTCGTACAGGCCGTCCAGCTTGGCGCGCTGCTCCGGCGACTGCAGGTGTTCGCGCGCCGGCGGGTTCTTGCCGTCGTTCAGCAGGTATGGCTTGATCTTTTCATACTGGGTGTAGAACTGGCCCATATCCACCACCAGATCGCGCACCACCGGCAGGCCCGGCAGCGGACGGATCACGATCTTGCCGTTGCCTTTGCGCAGCGACGAAATCGGGGTGATGCACGCCAGGCCGTTTTTACCGTTCATGTTCAGGCCATCGGAACCGCAGACGCCTTCGCGGCATGAGCGACGGAACGACAGGGTTGGGTCTTTTTCTTTCAGCTGGATCAACGCATCCAGCAGCATCATGTCGCGACCTTCTTCCGCTTCCAGGGTGTAGTCCTGCATGTGCGGCGCGTCATCGACATCCGGGTTGTAGCGATAAATGGAAAATTCGAGTTTCATCTGTCGATCTCCGCAATTAGTAAGAACGCACTTTCGGCGGGAATGCCGGGCGCAGCTTCGGTTGCATGTTCACTTCACGACGCGTCATGCTTTCCGATTGCGGCAGATACAGCGAATGGCACAGCCAGTTGGCGTCATCGCGTTCCGGGTAGTCGAAGCGGCTGTGTGCGCCACGGCTCTCGGTACGGAAGTTGGCCGACACGGCGGTGGAATACGCGGTCTCCATCAGGTTATCCAACTCCAGGCATTCGATGCGCTGGGTGTTGAACTCGCTGGAGGTATCGTCCAGGCGTGCGTTCTTCAGACGTTCACGGATCACTTTCAGTTCTTCCAGGCCCTTGGCCATCGCATCACCTTCGCGGAATACCGAGAAGTTGTGCTGCATGCAAGACTGCAGCGCTTTGCGAATTTCGACAGGGTCTTCGCCGGAACGGGTGTTGTTCCAACGGTTCAGACGGTCCAGCGAGGCTTCCACGTCGGAGTCGCTGGCGTCACGGCTCTCGCCCTGCTCTTCCAGCGATTCCTGCAGGTGCATGCCGGCGGAACGGCCGAACACCACCAGGTCGAGCAGCGAGTTGCCGCCCAAGCGGTTGGCGCCGTGCACCGATACGCAGGCGATTTCCCCCACGGCGAACAGCCCCGGGATCACCACGTCTTCGCCTTTCTCGTTCACGGTCAGCGCCTGGCCGGTCACTTTGGTCGGAATGCCGCCCATCATATAGTGACAGGTTGGGATAACCGGGATCGGCTCTTTCACCGGATCGACGTGCGCGAAGGTGCGGGACAGTTCCAGAATGCCCGGCAGACGGGATTCCAGCACGTCTTTACCCAGGTGATCCAGCTTCAGCTTGGCGTGCGGGCCCCAAGGACCGTCGCAGCCGCGGCCTTCGCGGATTTCGATCATGATCGAACGGGCAACCACGTCGCGGCCCGCCAGATCTTTGGCGTTCGGCGCATAACGCTCCATGAAGCGCTCGCCGTGTTTGTTCAGCAGGTAACCGCCTTCGCCGCGGCAGCCTTCGGTCACCAGCACGCCCGCGCCGGCGATGCCGGTCGGGTGGAACTGCCACATTTCCATGTCCTGCACCGGCACGCCGGCGCGCAGCGCCATGCCGACACCGTCGCCGGTGTTGATGTGGGCGTTGGTGGTGGACTGATAAATACGGCCTGCGCCGCCGGTCGCCAGCACGGTGGCCTTGGCTTTGAAGTAAACCACTTCACCGGTTTCGATGCAGATAGCCGTGGTGCCGACCACCGCGCCGTCCTGGTTTTTCACCAGATCAAGCGCATACCACTCGGAGAAGATGGTGGTGTGGTTTTTCAGGTTCTGTTGGTACAGGGTGTGCAGCAGCGCGTGGCCGGTACGGTCAGCTGCGGCTGCGGTACGCGCCGCCTGCTCGCCGCCGAAGTTCAGCGATTGGCCGCCGAACGGGCGCTGATAGATGCGGCCGTCGTCCAGACGAGAGAACGGCAGGCCCATGTGTTCCAGTTCCAGAATCGCTTCCGGGCCGGTTTTACACATATATTCGATGGCGTCCTGGTCACCGATATAGTCGGAACCTTTCACCGTGTCGTACATATGCCATTCCCAGTTGTCCTCGTGGCTGTTGCCCAGCGCGACGGTGATGCCGCCCTGTGCGGACACGGTATGGGAACGGGTCGGGAAAACTTTGGACAGCAGAGCACAGGTCGAGCCCGCTTGGGAAATTTGCAGCGCGGCACGCATGCCCGCACCGCCGGCGCCGATTACGACGGCATCAAACTCTCTGACTGGCAGTTTCATTTAAGCACCCCACACTACGATTGTTCCGTACAGTAAATAGACCAGTAACGCGACCACGACAGCCAGCTGCAACACCAGGCGAACCGCCAGCGGCTTGACGTAGTCCGTCAGCACCTGCCACAGCCCGATCCAGGCGTGCACCAGAATCGACAGCAAGGTCAGCAGAGTGAACACTTTCGTAATGGAAGTGGCGAAGAAACCGCGCCAGATGTCATAAGTGAGTTCCGGGGCCGTGACGAAAAAGCCCAGGATATACAGGACGTACAGGGTGATGATGATAGCGGAAGCGCGCAGCAGCAGCCAATCGTGCACGCCGTTGCGCCCTAATGCAGAAACGTTGTTTACCATACGAGGACTCCAGCCAGAACTGACAGCACGACGGTCAGACCGATCGCCACCTGGGCGGAACGGGTACCGGCGGCCAAACTCTCTTCGATGTAGCCAAAATCCATTAACAAGTGACGGATGCCACCGCAAATGTGATAGGCCAGCGCCGTGAGGATGCCCCAGAATATGAATTTGACGATGAAGCTATTCATGATGGCGGCCGCCTGCAGGAACCCCTCTTGGGAAGAGAGTGACAGGCCCAGCAGCCAGAGGAGGATACCCACGGCAACGAAGGTAATTACGCCAGAGACTCGGTGTAAGATAGACGCTATCGCAGTTACAGGGAACCGGATCGTTTGCAGATCCAAGTTGACAGGTCGTTGTTTTTTCACGTATTTGCCCACACAGCTCTTATTATTTTCCTTCCTCCGGGCCTGGGCGGGGATCAGACAGCGTTAAGAGCCTAAAACCCTTACACGTCACGCGCTCAAACATCAACATCCTCTGTGCTCAAACGGCGCGCATTTATAACGCTGGGTGCTCCTACTTCAGGGTAATCCGGAGACCTGGCGGCAGTATAGGAGGATCACATTCTGATTACAATTCTCATACAACCGCTTTGATAACATTTCCCCCGAACAGTGATTCAGATCACGGATTTCACAATTAGTGCAAAATTAATTATCTGATTTGACAAGAGATCAACATTTCCATTACATATAGGGGCACAAACGGTCCTATGATGCGCTATGGGTCAGCAGATACACTTCCCCCCGGGTTCGAGTTATGCAACAGTGTATTTGACGAACCTATCCCAATAGCCGTTGTTTCCCGCTCGATTTTGCCGGCGTCAAAAAGCAAATAAAGCAAATAAAAACAGATTATTGGGATAGGTTCACATCTCTTCGAACAGCTCATAGGTAAGATTAACAGACTATAACGAATTACTATGAATCGTTAACAACTGGTCACCCGTCTCGTTCGCCTGGTCAGCACTCTGTACCCTACCCGCGCACAGTTGCGCAGTCGCTCACAGAGTTAGCGTCCGCACCATTTTTTTGCGGGCAACCTGCAGAGATTTAAGGTATTTCAGTTGTTAGTGGTTTTTAAAATAAGGCGCTAAGGAGACAGTAAATGACTGATAAGAAAGCGACGCTAACCATTAACGACAGCGAAGCTCCGATCGAACTGGGCGTATTGACACCGACACTGGGCCCTGATGTCCTCGATGTCCGCGCTCTGGGTTCCAAAGGTTATTTCACATTTGATCCCGGCTTTACCTCCACCGCTTCTTGCGAATCCAAGATTACCTTCATCGACGGCGACAAAGGCGTGCTGCTGCACCGCGGCTTCCCTATCGAGCAACTGGCGAAAGAATCTTCCTATCTGGAAGTGTGCTACATCCTGCTGTACGGCGAGACCCCAACGCCGGAAGAGTTCGAGACCTTCAAGACGACCGTCACCCGCCACACCATGATCCACGACCAGATCACCCATCTGTTCCGTGGCTTCCGTCGCGACTCACACCCGATGGCGGTGCTGTGCGGCGTGACCGGCGCGCTGGCGGCGTTCTACCATGATGCGCTGGACGTCAACAACGAGCGTCACCGTGAAATCACCGCGTTCCGCCTGCTGTCCAAAATGCCGACAGTGGCCGCGATGTGCTACAAATATTCCCTGGGCCAGCCGTTCGTTTACCCGCGCAACGATCTGTCCTATGCCGGCAACTTCCTGCACATGATGTTCGCTACCCCGTGCGAAGAGTACGTGGTGAACCCGGTGCTGGAACGCGCCATGGACCGCATTCTGATCCTGCACGCCGACCATGAGCAGAACGCCTCTACCTCTACCGTGCGCACCGCCGGCTCTTCCGGCGCCAACCCGTTCGCCTGCATCGCGGCCGGTATCGCCTCCCTGTGGGGACCGGCGCACGGCGGCGCCAACGAAGCGGCGCTGAAAATGCTGGAAGAGATCAAGACTGTCGAGCACATTCCGGAATTCATCAAGCGCGCCAAGGACAAGAACGACTCCTTCCGCCTGATGGGCTTCGGCCACCGCGTGTACAAGAACTACGATCCGCGCGCTACCGTGATGCGCGAAACCTGTCACGAAGTGCTGAAAGAGCTGAACAAGAAGGACGACAACCTGCTGCAGGTCGCAATGGAGCTGGAGCACATCGCGCTGAACGACCCGTACTTCATCGAGAAGAAACTGTACCCGAACGTCGACTTCTACTCCGGCATCATCCTGAAGGCGATGGGTATTCCTTCTTCCATGTTCACCGTGATCTTCGCCATCGCGCGCACCATCGGCTGGATCGCCCACTGGAACGAAATGCACGACGAAGGCATCAAAATTGCCCGTCCGCGTCAGCTGTACACCGGCTATGCCGAACGCGATTTCAAATCCCAGCTGAAAAACAAGTAAGCCGCTTTCCCGGCTGAAACCGCACAGCGCCGCCCCTTCGGGCGGCGTTTTTTTTGGTTATTTCTGGCAGCCCGGGCACCAATAAAACGGCCGCGACGACAGCTCGGTACGCACGATCATCCCACCGCAGCGTTCGCAGGGCTCGCCGCTGCGATGAAATACCTTGAAGCGAAACAGCGCGCCGTGATGCCGGTTGTCATCCGCCTGCCCTCGCGTCTGGTAGGAAAGTCGCGGCACCGCCAGCAGTGCCTCCGCCAGGTGACGCAGCGCCTCTGGCGTCAGATCCTGCGGTTTATGCTGCGGCGCCAGTTCGGCCTGCCACAGGATTTCGGCGCGCAGATAATTGCCCAATCCGGCGAGAAACGCCTGGTCGAGCAGCATGCCCCCCAGCTGCCTGCGGCGAAAACGCGGCGTCAGCAACCGCTCCGCCACGTCGTCTACCGTCAGCGACATGTCCAACACGTCGGGGCCGATGCGTTGCAAAAACGGGTGTTGCTCTATTTCCTCGCGCGGCCCGACGGTAATGTCGGAAGCGCTGTAAAGCAATATCGCGCTGTGGGCGGTTTCCAGCCGCACCCGCAGATCGCGCTTGGTCTCCGGCGTCTCCCCTGCCGCCGCCACTTTCCACACGCCATACAGCTGGTTGTGGCTGTACATCGTCAGCCCATTGGAGAAATGGGTCAGCAGCGCCTTGCCACGCGGCTCGATGGCGACGATGCGCTCGCCGAGCAGACGCTGGCGATAGTGTTTCAGCTGGGGAAAAGCGAAATCGACGGCGGTCAGCGGCTGATCGATCACCGCCGCCGCCAGTTTGTCCGCCGCCCGGCGAATCTCCGGTCCTTCCGGCATAGACCACTCCTTGCGTAGACCCGGCGCAGCCCGATGCGCCGGGGATGACATGATTAATGCGTCGCGCCGCCCACCACTTTCAGATCGTGCTCCACCTGCAAAGCGATGGAAACGGCCAGCTCCAATGCAAACAGCACCGTCGAGGCCGCCATGCTCGGCGCACCGGGGTGCGCCGCCGCCTGTTCCGGCAGGTACGGGATATGGATAAACCCGCCCTTGACCTCGCGCTGGCCGCTCAAACGGTGCAGCAGGCCATACATGACATGGTTGCACACGTAGGTGCCGGCGGTCTGCGAAACGGAGGCCGGAATACCGGCCTCGCGCATCGAACTGACCATCGCTTTAATCGGCAAGGTGCTGAAATAGGCCGCCGGACCGCCGGCGACGATCGGCTCGTCCACCGGTTGCTGCCCCTGATTGTCGGGGATACGCGCGTCGTCGACGTTGATCGCCACCCGTTCGATCGTGATGTCGGTGCGGCCGCCGGCCTGGCCGATAGCCAGCACCATCACCGGCTGCACCTCGTCGATCGCCGCATTGAGCGCCTCCAGCGCCGCGCCGAACACGCACGGCAGCTGGCGCGCCACGATGCGCGCACCGACCAGCTCCATATCATTGAGCTGCTTCACCACTTCCCAGGAGGGGTTAAGGCGCTCGCCGCCAAACGGCTCAAAGCCGGTAATCAATACTTTTTGCATCCTTACTCCTACAGGAACATCAGGAAATACAGCAGGAACACGTTAACCAACAGCAGCAGCACGCCGGTCGGCACCTGCGCCTTGATCACCGCATTCTTGTCCGGCAGCTCCAGCAGCGCCGCCGGCACAATGTTGAAGTTCGCCGCCATTGGCGTCATCAGGGTGCCGCAATACCCCGAGAACATGCCGATCGCCGCCATCACCGCCGGGTTGCCGCCGTGCTGCAACACCAGGATCGGAATGCCGATGCCGGCGGTAACGATCGGGAAAGCGGCGAAGGCGTTGCCCATCACCATGGTCAGCACCGCCATACCGATAGCGTAGACTGCCACGGCGATAAAGCGGTTATCGACCGCCAGATACTCCTGGGTCAAATGCGAGATCGCGGTGCCGACGCCGGCGACGGTAAACAGCAGCCCCAGCGTGGCGAGGATCTGCGGCAAAATGAACGCCCAGCCGATCGAATCCAGCAGGCGCCGCGCTTCCTGCACCGGCTGCAGCGCCTTCTCGTGGGTCATTTTCACCGCGATCGCCAGGCCAATCAGGCAGCCGACGGTCATCGAGAACAGGGTGATCAGCGTCGCATGGTTGCCGCTGCCGAACACCGCGGTTTGCAACGCCGGCACGTTGTTGAACAGCAGCACGCCGATCACCGTCACCACCGGGATCGCCAGAGCGGGGATAAACAGCTTATTGCCCAGGCGCTTGGCGCTGGCCTCGCGCTCCTGCGGCGTTCGCTGGTGATAGCTGCCGAGGCGCACGCCGCCGAAGCCGGCAATCAGGGCCATCACCACCACCACCCCGCCAACGATGATGTGCAGCATGCGTTTCTCGTTGCTGCCTTCGCCCAGCACGTCGCCCAGCAGGCGGTAAGTCCAGTCGCCGACCAGGAACACCAGGCCGTACAGCCCCCAAAACAGCCCGGTGGTGATGCGGCGCGGGTTGGCGCGATCGCGGAAGGACATCACCGCAACAATCAGCAGCACCGCGCCGGCCAGCCAGTAGAGATATTGTTGCTGGAAGTTCATCGTACCTCCCCCTTCGCCTGCAGCGCCGCCTGATTCAGCTGCGCCAGCTCGGCGCTCAGCTGCTTATCCATCCGATACAGCCGGAACGCGTGGATCAGGAAAGCGAAAATCGCGGTCGGAATGCCCCACAGCGCGATATGCAACGGCTCGGTCTGAATGCCGCCGGACTCCAGCATAAAGTTGTGCATGAAGATGATCGCGCCGAAGGCGACGAAGATATCTTCGCCGAAGAACAGCCCGACGTTGTCGGTCGCGGCCGACATGGCGCGCAGACGGTGGCGCGTGCGCTCCGGCAGCTCGCCGTAGCGGTTTTCCGTCGCCCCTTCCGCCATCGGCGCCAGCAGCGGCCGCACCATCTGCGGATGCCCGCCCAGGCTGGTCAGTCCCATCGCCGCGGTAATCTCGCGCACGAACAGGTACACGATCAGCAAACGGCCGGCAGTGGCGCTTTTGATCTTGGCGATCCACGCCTGCGCCCGCTCTTTCAGCCCGTGGCGTTCCAGCAGGCCAATCACCGCCAGCGGCAGCAGCAGGATCAGCGGCAGGTTACGGGTGTTGAGAAAGCCCTCGCCGAGCTTTTCCAGAATGACGTCCAGCGGCATCAGCGCCGCCAAACCGGTGATGATGCCGGCGGCGATCACCACCAGCACCGGGTTGAAACGCAATACAAATCCGACCACGATGGCGGCGATGCCAATCAGTGGCCAGAGATTCACGGCCTGTTCCATAGTCTTCCCTCGATATTTTCTAATAGTTTTTTGCTTGTGATGTTGTGTCTTGCTTTACTGCTCCGCGCTGACGCGGATCCCCTGCTGAACAAAACTGTCCCGCAGCTTGCGCGCATACGCCAGCGCATGCTCGCCGTCCCCATGCAGGCAGACGGTTTCCGCCTGAACGGCGGCCCAGACGCCATCCACGCTGCGCACCCGGTGATGGCGCACCATCTCCAGGGTTTGCGCCAGCGCCTGTTCGTCATCTTCGATCAACGCCCCCGGCAAACCGCGCGGCACCAGCGTGCCGTCGGCCTGATACCCGCGATCGGCGAATACCTCCTGCCGGGTGGTCAGACCGAGTTTTTCCCCGGCACGGATCAGCTCGCTGCCGGCCAGCCCCACCAGCCGCAGTGCCGGATCGACCGCCTGCACCGCCCGGGCGATCGCTTCCGCCAGCGCCGGCTCAACCGCCGCCTGGTTGTACAGCATGCCGTGCGGCTTAACGTGCACCATCACCCCGCCCTCGGCGCGGGCGATGGCCGCCAGCGCCCCGAGCTGATACACCACCTGTGCGTACACCGTTTCCGGCGGCAGCTGCATGCGGGTGCGGCCGAAGTTCTCCCGATCGGGAAAACTCGGGTGGGCGCCGATCGCCACGCCGTACTGCAATGCCCAGCGCACCGACTGACGCATGGTCTGCGCATCGCCGGCGTGAAAGCCGCAGGCGATGTTGGCCGAGCTCACCAATTGCAACAGCGCCTGGTCGTTGGCGCAGCCTTCGCCGAGATCGGCGTTCAAATCAACGATCATGTAACCCCCAGGCAATCTGTCGAAGGAAGAGATCCTGCTCAGCCTTGGCGCGCTGCGCCTCCGTCAGTGAGCAGAGAACGAAGTGGATCGGTTCGCCGAGACGGATCTGCGCCAAGTGGTAGAGATCGGCCTCGATCACGCAGGCGATACGCGGGTAACCGCCGGTGGTTTGCGCATCGGCCATCAGCACGATCGGCTGGCCGTTGTGCGGCACCTGCACCACGCCGGGCAGCAGGCCGTGCGACAACATCTCGCGATCGGTGGTGCGCTCCAGCGGCGTGCCGCCGTGCAGACGGTAGCCCATGCGGTTGCTCTGCGGGCTGAGCTGCCAAGCGGTGCGCCAGAACGTGTCCTGCGCCTCTTCGCTGAATTCGGCATACTCCGGCCCCGGCAGCGCGCGGATGCGGTTGGTGAACAGCAGCTGCTTCACGCCACAGCGGTGTTGCGGCAGCGCGGTGGATTTACCCAGCGGCAGCCGATCGCCATCCTTCAGGTTACGGCCTTCGTGGCCGCCAAAGGCGGCCTTCATGTCGGTGCTGCACGAGCCCAGCATTTCCGGCACGGCGATGCCGCCCGAGATCGCCAGGTAGCTGCGCATGCCGCGTTTCGGTGTGCCCAGCGCCAACCGCTGCCCCTTTTTCACCGGGTAGCGCCAGCCGGTCCACAGCGGCTTGCCGTCCAACTGCGCGTCGCAGCCGGCGCCGGTCAGGGCGATCCAGCCAGGGCGGGTAAACTCGGCGCTGAACTGGCCGAGGGTGATCTCCAGCCCGGCGGCCTCAGGCGCATTGCCCACCAGCAGGTTGGCGATCTTCAACGCAGGTTGATCCAGCGCCCCGCCGGTGCTGATGCCCAGGCGGCGGAATCCCTCGCGGCCCAAATCCTGCACCGTGGTATAGATGCCGGCACGCAGAATAATCAACATACGCCCTCCTTCTGCGGCACGAAGCGCACGTTATCGCCCGGGCGCAGCAGCGTCGGCGGCATTTCATGCGGATTGAACAGCGCCAGCGGCGTGCGGCCGATCAGCTGCCAGCCGCCGGGCGTCACCAGCGGATAGATGCCGGTCTGGCCGCCGCCAATGCCGACGGAGCCGGCCGCCACCGCCAGACGCGGCTCAGCGCGGCGCGGCGTCGCCAGCTGTTCCGGCATGCCGCCCAAATAGGAGAAGCCCGGCTGAAAGCCGAGGAAATAGACCACGTAGGCTGCCGCCGCGTGGCATTCCACCACTTGCCGCGGCGTCATGCCGGTATGGCGCGCCACGTCATCCAGATCGGGGCCTTGCTCCCCGCCGTAGACCACCGGAATATCCACCTGGCGCGATTCCGGCGTCAGGCTCTCTTTGCTTTCCCAACCTTGCTGCAGCAATGCGAGCATCGCTTCGGCGTCGGCCTGCGGCGTATGCAGCAACAGCGTCAGGTTATTCATCCCCGGCACCACTTCCCGCACGTCGGGGTGGTGATTCAGCTTTTCCGCCAGCGCCCAGATGCGCTGCTGGCTCGGTAAGGTCACCGGCGGCGACAGTTCAAGCACTACCGCTCTTTCACCCAACAGGTAATAACGTGCTTGTTGCACCCTTATTCTCCTTATTATTATCGCGATGAAAAACACACCAGTTATGCGTGACGCGGCCCCGGCTGTCAATAGAACGCAACCATAAGGAAAATAAGGAAATAGCGCGGTAAAAGGATTCAGCCGGCGCACAGGCCGGGCTGGATCCGGGGAAGAAAAAAATCAGGCGGGATTCGGGATATCGATAAAGGTCACATCAAAGCCGTGGTGCTGCGTCAGCCAGTCGCCCAGCGCCTTCACGCCGCCGCGCTCGGTGGCGTGGTGGCCGGCGGCGAAGAAATGCACGCCCATTTCGCGCGCGCTGTGAATGGTCTGCTCAGACACTTCACCGCTGATGAACGCATCGACGCCGAAGCGCGCCGCGCTGTCGATAAAACCCTGGCCGCCACCGGTGCACCAGGCCACCCGGCGAATGTGCTCAGGCGCGTTATCGCCGCAGTGCAGCACCGCGCGCCCCAGCCGGCTCTCGATACGCTGCTGCAGCGCTTCGCCGGTCAGCGGCTGTTCAAATTCGCCGTGCGGCACCAGCGGCTCGACGTCGCCAATCACCCGAATGCCCAGCGCCTGCGCCAGCTGCGCGTTGTTGCCCAGCACCGGATGCGCGTCCAGCGGCAGGTGGTAGCCGTACAGGTTGATATCGTGGGTCAGCAGCGTTTTCAGGCGGTTGCGCTTCATGCCGCGCACCGTCGGCGCCTCGTTTTTCCAGAAATAGCCGTGGTGCACGATAATCGCGTCGGCCTGATGCGCCACCGCGGCGTCCAGCAGCGCCTGACAGGCGGTGACGCCGGTCACGATGCGCTGCACGTGCGGGCGGCCTTCTACCTGCAATCCGTTGGGGGCGTAGTCCTGAAACGCCGCGGCGTTCAGTTCCGTGTTGATCAGTTGTTCCAGATCGAGGTTACGCATTCTCTTCTCTCTTCATAGTCAAAATGTCTGCCGGTCGCCCTGCGCCATCAGGATGAATTTCACACCCAGATCGTTGCCCTGCGCCAGCTGCTGCGCAATGGCGGCGCGCGTGTCTTCGCCCTGTTTCAGGCTGGGCTTGATGTGGCTGATCACCACCGGCAAACCGTTCAGCGAGCCATCGCCGCCGCTGTACTGCGTCAGGTTCTTCAGCTCCTTCAGCAGCCAGGCCGGCGTCAAATGGCCGTACAGATGTTTATCTTCCACCCCGTTAGGGTAAGAGGTTTCAATAATCATGCCTTTGAGCTTCTTCTGCTCGACAAGCGGCCCCAGCGCGCGCCAGACGGTATCGAGATCGCGCGACTGCTCCACCTTGTCCGGCCCGGTATCGCCGAAGTAGGCGAAGAACTCGTTGCCGTTGGAAATCAGCAGCATCGACGACGGATAGCGATCGTGGCTGAGCGGGTACATCACGCCGGTCAACCCGGTCAGGCCGAGGGTAAACCGCTGCTGCGGCCGCACCGTTTGCAGCCGGTAAGTGCCCAGCCGCGAGCCGTTGCCGGCATCGGTAAAGTTCGGCCACGCCTTCCAGTTGAAGTAGTGATTACGCAGGGTCAGTACGGTGTCCGCCTGGGCGTAAACGGTTTTTTTATTGTCCTCGGGCGAGCCGACGATCAGCCCCGCCACATGGTCCAGATGACCGTGGCTGATAAAGTAGCTGCCGATCAACTGCCGGAACACATAGCCCTGCGGCGTGTAAGGCGCGGCCAGCTCGGGCGTCACCTGCGGGAAGCTGCCCTTCTCCAGCCCTTTGGCGATGCCCGGCAGCAGCGAACCGGCGTCCAGCGCCACATACCGTGGCTGATTGTCGCTGCGGATCAGGTAGGAGGTCAGGTTGCCGTCGCTGACGCCGCCGTCGACGCCGAGCGCCACCACGTCAAAGCCGGCGATCGCCAGCGCCGAATAGCCGCTCAGGCACAGGGCCAGCACCTTTTTCATCATTGCATCGCTCCTTGCAGTTGCCTCAAGACTCTCCCCGTTTTGCCGCCTCGAACGCCGCCAACGTCTCCAGGCGGGCTTGCTTATGGTCGACGATCGGCAGCGGGTAGTTCAGCGTGCATCGCTGCTTTTCCGCCCAGCGATGGGGATGATGGATGTCATTGTCAGGCACATCCGCCAGTTCCGGCAACCATTTACGGATAAAAGTGCCTTGTGGATCAAAACGTTCACCCTGAGTCGTCGGGTTGAAGATGCGGAAATACGGCGCGGCGTCGGTGCCGGTGGAGGCCGCCCACTGCCAGCCGCCGTTGTTGGCCGCCAGATCCCCATCCAGCAGTTGCGACATGAAATAGCGCTCCCCGGCGCGCCAGTCGATCAGCAGATCCTTCACCAGAAAACTGGCGCTGATCATGCGCAGCCGATTGTGCATCCAGCCGGTGGCATTCAGCTGGCGCATGGCGGCATCGACGATTGGGTAGCCGGTCTCACCCCGCTGCCAGGCCTGCAGCTTCACCACGTCATCGCACCAGCGCACTTTGTCCGTCCAGGCGATAAACGGCCGATGGCGGCACAGCTCGGGATAGGCCACCAGCAGATGGCGATAGAACTCGCGCCAAATCAGCTCGTTGAGCCAGGCGAAGGCACCGCTTTCGCGATCTTCCAGCAGCTGCGGGCATTCGGCGCGCAGGCGATTGAAGCACTGGCGCGGCGACAGCACGCCGATCGCCAGATAAGGCGACAGGCTGCTGGTGCCGGCGAGGGCCGGCAGATCGCGCTGCCGGAGGTAATCCTGCACCTGCTCGCGGCAAAAGGCGCGCAGCCGCTGCAACGCGGCCTCCTCGCCGGCGGGATAGCCATCCCCAGTCTCCGCCGTGGGGTAAACGAACGCCGCCGGCGCCTCAGGCGCAGGCAACGCGCCACCGGCGCGGATCTTCGGCGCCGGCAGGCAACTCACGTCGGACTCGGTCAGGCGCTGAAGAAAGGCGTTGCGAAACGGCGTATAGACCTTGTACATCTCGCCGCCGCCGGTGAGCACGCTGCCCGGCGGCAACAGCAGGCTGTCATCGAAACCGTGGCACCTCACCCGGCCGCTCAACCGCTGTTCCAGCCGCGCATCGCGCCGCCGTTCGTTCAGTTCGTATTGGCAATTGTAAAACAGCGCATCCACCTGCTCTCGCTCGCAATAGTCCGCCAGCCAGTCAATCGACGCGGCAAAGTCCGCACAGGAATGGCAATGCAGTGCAATGCCCTTGTGCGCCAACGCTTGCTGCACCGCCTGCAGGCTGGCGTGGATCAGCGCCGCCTGCCGCGGCGCCATCTCATGTTGCCGCCACTGCTGCGGGGTGGCGATAAACACCGCCAGCACCCGGGCTTCAGGATCGCTGCAGGCGGCGTGCAGTGCTTTGTTGTCGGTGATACGCAGATCGTTACGCAACCAGACCAGATGCGTGGTCATAAAACTCCTTGTCAATCAATGGCCGTAACGCAAACGCAGCGCCTCCGGATAAGGTTCGAAATAGCGTTGTTCTGCCAGATAGCGATCGGGGTATTCCGCCATGTAATGCTTGAGCAGCGCGATCGGTGCCAACAGCGGCTGCATGCCCTGCCGGTAGCGGTCGATCAGGTGCGCCAGCTCCTGACGCTGCGCCGTACTGAGTTGACGGCGGAAATAGCCCTGCACGTGCATCAACACGTTGGTGTGATTGCGGCGCGTCGCCTTGTGCGCCAACAGCGCCATCAGGCGGCTGCGGTATTCCACGGCGAAGGCCTCCAGCGAATCCCAGCGGTGAATATCGGCGACGAAGCGCCCCAGCTCGCGGTACGCCGGCTGCGAATGCGCCAGCAGCGACAGCTTGTAGCGGCTGTGAAACGCGATCAGCCCGCCGCGGGTCAGCCCCTGACGCCACAGCATGTTCAGTTCGTACAACGCGTACACCCGCTCGATAAAGTTTTCCCGCAATGCCGCATCCTGCAATCGTCCGTCCTCTTCCACCGGCAGCCACGGCATCTGGCGCAGCAGTTCGGCAGTAAACAACCCGACGCCGTTTTTACGCGAGTCCTTGCCGTTTTCGCTGTAGACCCGCACCCGCTCCAGGCCGCAGCTCGGTGACTTGGCGCAGACGATGTACCCGCACAGATGCTGCAAGGCCGCCACGCGCTGCGCGGAGAAGCCGCGCATCTCCTCGGTCAAATCCACGCCGGCGTCGTTGCTGTAGCGCATCGCCGGCCACGGCTGCGCCTGTTTCACCAGGCGCAGCGCCGGGCGCGGCGTAGGCAGGCCGATCGCCATTTCCGGGCAAACGGGCTCAAAGCGCACATAGGGCGCCAACTGCTCCACCGCAAAGGCCAGCCGCTTGTGGCCGCCGTCGAAACGCACCGCGTCGCCCAGTAAACAGGCGCTGATGCCGATAGGGATCTTGTCGCTCATACCGCTCTCCCGTGTTGTTGGCCGATGAGGAAAGTGTAGAAGAATGGCTTGCCGAATACGACCTTGCGCTTGATAGGGGCGGCTATAGGCATAAAAAAACCCCCGCCGCAGGGCGAGGGTTCTTCGTGAATCAGCAGTGGATCAGTAGAAATCGCAGGACGCCAGTTCCGCCTGCTGCAGCCAGACCGGCTTATCGCTGGTTTTTGACCAGACGCGGTGCAGGTAGCTGTAAAAACGCCCGCGATCGCTGCGGAACAGCATCACCGGCAGGGCCAAAATGCCCGCGATAACCACTGCGCTGCGGCGCAGGAGAATCCGATGCAATGAATAAGCGTGATAGGTAGTAGACATGCGAACCTCCTTAAAAACGCCTGCCGTTGATTTGTCAGGGAAAACGGCGTCGGCGTATCAAATGAACAATCGGTAATTTGGTAACTGGACAAAATTTTAGCGCACTTGATGAAAGTTTACTACTCATCCGACCACCAAATCGCACAAAAAATCGCTAATCGCCGCAGCGATCCGTAATTTTGTTACAGCAAAGTTAATTTTTAACTAAACATGGGTTACATTGTGGTTATTATCCGGTTCATTATTTCCCGCTTGCGCGCGTCCTCACTCCCCATCAGGGGCAATCTCGCCACCGGCCTGATGGTTGACACGCCCAATTTCCGCTGAAATTTCAGCCATTTTTATACTTTTTTTACACTCGCCTGCGCGATTTTTTCATCTTCTTTCTACCCCGCTCCCTACACTGCCTCTATCAAAAACAACACCTCTGGAGGTGTCCCGTGAGTTTCAGCGTTATTGGTGGTGCGCTGTTGGTCCTGCTGCTGTTGGCCTATCTGGTCTACGCCCTGTTTAACGCGGAGGATTTCTGATGGCGGCTTCAGCCTTTTTACTGATCGCCAGCTTCCTGCTGGTGCTTCTGCTGCTGGCCCGCCCGCTGGGCGGCTTTATGGCGCGCCTGATCGAAGGTGAGCCGCTGCCTGCGCTGCGCGGGGTGGAAGCCGGCGTCTGGCGCGCCTGCGGCATCCGCGCCACCGAGATGAACTGGTGGCAATACGCGCTGGCGATCCTGGCGTTCAACCTGCTCGGCCTGGCGCTGCTGTTCGCCCTGCTGATGACGCAGGGCTCGCTGCCGCTCAATCCGCAAGGCTTCCCGGGCCTCTCCTGGGATCTGGCGCTCAACACCGCCGTCAGCTTCGTCACCAACACCAACTGGCAGGCCTACAGCGGCGAAAGCGCCCTCAGCTATTTCAGCCAGATGGCCGGGCTGGCGGTGCAGAACTTCGTCTCCGCCTCCACCGGTATCGCCGTGGCCTTTGCGCTGATCCGCGCCTTTACCCGCCGCGCCGGCAAGACCGTCGGCAACGCCTGGGCCGATCTGTTCCGCATCACGCTGTATGTGCTGCTGCCGATCGCGCTGCTGATCGCCCTGTTCTTCGTCAGCCAAGGCACGCTGCAAAACTTCCTGCCTTACCTGCACGTCACCACGCTCGAAGGCGCGCAGCAGACGCTGCCGATGGGGCCGGTGGCCTCGCAGGAAGCGATCAAGATGCTCGGCACCAACGGCGGCGGCTTCTTCGGCGCCAACTCGGCGCACCCGTTCGAGAACCCGACCGTGCTGACCAACTTCGTACAGATGCTGGCCATCTTCCTGATCCCCTGCGCGCTGTGCTTCTCCTTCGGCCAGTTGGCCGGTGAAAACCGCCAGGGCCATGCGCTGATCTGGGCGATGGCGCTGATCTTCGTGGTGGCGGTGGTAGTGGTGATGGTCGCCGAACTGGCGGGCAACCCGCACCTGAGCGCGCTGGGCGCCGACAGCAACATCAATATGGAAGGCAAAGAGTCGCGCTTCGGCATTCTTGCCACCAGCCTGTTCTCGGTGGTGACCACCGCCGCGTCCTGCGGGGCGGTTAACGCCATGCACGACTCTTTCACCGCGTTGGGTGGCATGGTGCCGATGTGGCTGATGCAGATCGGTGAGGTGGTGTTCGGCGGCGTCGGCTCCGGCCTGTACGGCATGCTGCTGTTCGTGCTGCTGACGGTGTTTATCGCCGGTCTGATGATTGGCCGCACCCCGGAATATCTGGGCAAGAAAATCGACGTTTACGACATGAAAATGACCGCGCTGGCGATCCTGGTCACGCCGACGCTGGTGTTGCTGGGCAGCGCGCTGGCCATCGGCACCGACGCGGGCCGCGCCGGCATCCTCAACCCGGGCGCCCACGGCTTCAGCGAAGTGCTGTACGCCCTGTCCTCCGCCGCCAACAACAACGGCAGCGCCTTCGCCGGGTTGAGCGTCAATACGCCGTTCTACAACCTGCTGTTGGCCTTCGCCATGTTTGTCGGCCGCTTCGGGGTGATCTTGCCGGTGCTGGCGATCGCCGGTTCGCTGAGCGCCAAACAACGCCAACCGGCGGGCAACGGCACCCTGCCGACCTATGGGCCGCTGTTTATCGGCCTGCTGATCGGCACCGTGCTGCTGGTGGGCGCGCTGACCTTCGTGCCGGCGCTGGCGCTGGGCCCGGTGGCCGAGCATTTGCAGCTTTGGTTGGCAAACTAACCGACGTCACAGAGAGAGAATAAGAGATGACTCGCAAACAACGTGCGCTGTTTGAACCGGCCCTGGTGCGCACCGCGCTGATCGATGCGGTGAAAAAACTGGACCCTCGCGTTCAATGGCGCAACCCGGTGATGTTCGTGGTGTATATCGGCAGCATTCTGACCACCGCCATCTGGCTGGCGATCCTCACCGGCCAAACCGACGGCGCCGCCGCCTTTACCGGCAGCGTCGCCCTGTGGCTGTGGTTCACCGTGCTGTTCGCCAACTTCGCGGAAGCGCTGGCCGAAGGGCGAAGCAAGGCCCAGGCGGAAAGCCTGAAGGGCACCAAGAAAACCAGCTGGGCGAAAAAGCTGGCCGGCCCGCGCCGCGACGGCGCCACGGAGAAAGTGGCCGCCGAAAGCCTGCGCAAGGGCGATATCGTGCTGGTAGAAGCCGGCGACACCGTCCCGTGTGACGGCGAAGTGCTGGAAGGCGGCGCCTCGGTGGATGAAAGCGCCATCACCGGTGAATCCGCGCCGGTGATCCGCGAGTCCGGCGGCGACTTCTCCTCGGTCACCGGCGGTACTCGCGTGCTGTCCGACTGGTTGGTGGTGCAGTGCAGCGTCAACCCGGGGGAAACCTTCCTCGATCGCATGATCGCCATGGTGGAAGGCGCCAAACGCCGCAAAACGCCCAACGAGATCGCGCTGACTATCCTGCTGGTAGCGCTGACCATCGTGTTCGTCCTGGCCACCGCCACCCTGTTCCCGTTCTCGCAATACAGCGTGGAAGCGGCCGGCAGCGGCAGCGTGGTCACCATCACCGTGCTGGTCGCGCTGCTGGTCTGTCTGATCCCCACCACCATCGGTGGCCTGCTGTCCGCCATCGGCGTGGCCGGGATGAGCCGCATGCTCGGCGCCAACGTGATCGCCACCAGCGGCCGTGCGGTGGAAGCCGCCGGCGACGTGGACGTGCTGCTGCTGGATAAAACCGGCACCATCACGCTGGGCAACCGCCAGGCTTCGGAGTTCCTGCCGGCGCCGGGCGTGAAAGAGCAAGAGCTGGCGGATGCCGCGCAGCTGGCCTCGCTGGCGGACGAAACGCCGGAAGGCCGCAGCATCGTGGTGTTGGCCAAACAGCGATTCAACCTGCGCGAACGCGATCTGCAGGCACTGAACGCCACCTTCGTGCCCTTCTCCGCCCAGACCCGCATGAGCGGCGTCAACGTGCAGGAGCGCATGATCCGTAAAGGCGCAGTGGATGCCATTCGCCGTCACGTCGAATCCAATCAGGGGCACTTCCCGCGGGCGGTGGACGATCTGGTGGAAAGCGTGGCGCGCACCGGCGGCACGCCGCTGGTGGTGGCGGAAGGCGCCCGGGTGCTGGGCGTGGTGGCGCTGAAGGATATCGTCAAGGGCGGTATCAAGGAACGCTTCAATGAGCTGCGCAAGATGGGCATCAAAACGGTGATGATCACCGGCGATAACCCGCTGACCGCGGCGGCGATCGCCGCCGAAGCCGGGGTGGACGATTTCCTGTCGGAAGCCACGCCGGAAGCCAAGCTGGCGCTGATCCGCCAGTACCAGGCGGAAGGCCGCCTGGTGGCGATGACCGGCGACGGCACCAACGACGCCCCGGCGCTGGCACAGGCCGATGTGGCGGTGGCGATGAACTCTGGCACCCAGGCCGCCAAAGAGGCGGGCAACATGGTCGATCTGGATTCCAACCCGACCAAGCTGATCGAAGTGGTGCACATCGGCAAACAGATGCTGATGACGCGCGGCTCGCTGACCACCTTCAGCATCGCCAACGACGTGGCCAAATACTTCGCCATCATTCCGGCGGCGTTCGCGGCCACCTATCCACAGCTGAACGCGCTGAACGTGATGCATCTGCATTCCCCGGCCTCCGCCATCATGTCGGCGGTGATCTTCAACGCCCTGGTGATCGTGTTCCTGATCCCGCTGGCGCTGAAAGGGGTGAGCTACAAACCGATGAGCGCCGCGGCCCTGCTGCGCCGCAACCTGTGGCTGTACGGGGTCGGCGGCCTGCTGGTGCCGTTCGTCGGCATCAAACTGATCGACCTGATCCTGGTCGCGCTGCACGTCGCCGGTTAACCATTGAGGGAAATGAACATGACTTATTTACGACCTGCGCTGGTGATGCTGATCCTGCTGACGCTGATTACCGGCATCGCCTATCCGCTGCTGACCACCGGGCTGGCGCAGCTGCTGTTTCCGGGTGCGGCCAACGGTTCGCTGCTGTACCGGGGCGACAAGGCGGTCGGCTCCGCGCTGATCGGCCAGAACTTTACGCGTGCCGACTATTTCTGGGGCCGCCCATCGGCCACCGGCGATTCGGCCTATAATTCGCTGGCCTCTGCCGGCAGCAACCTGGCGGCCACCAACCCGGCGCTGGATAAGGCTATCGCCGAGCGCGCAGCGCACCTGCGCCAGGCCAATCCTGCGATGAGCGGCCCGATCCCGGTCGATCTGCTGACCGCCTCCGGCAGCGGGTTGGATCCGCAGATCTCGATCGCCGCCGCACAGTATCAGCTGGCACGGGTCGCGGCGGCGCGTCATCTGCCGCCGCAACAGATCGCCAAACTGATCGAAGACAACACCGATCGGGCCACGCCCAACTTCATGGGAGAATCGGTGGTGAACGTACTGAAGCTGAACCTGGCGCTGGATGCGTTGAAGTAACGCGCCGTATTCAGCATAGTGATAGGGTTCGGCATGCCGAACCCCTTTTTGCTTGGTAACACAAGGAATTGTCATGGTCGAAGAAGAGCAGCAGCGCCCCGATCCCGATAGCCTGCTGGCGATGGCCAATGAAAAACCGCGCGGCCGATTGAAAGTATTCTTCGGCGCCTGCGCCGGCGTCGGCAAAACCTACGCCATGCTGCAGGAAGCCCAGCGTTTGCGCGCTCAGGGGCTGGACGTGCTGGTCGGCGTGGTGGAAACCCACGGCCGCAGCGAGACCGCCGCCCTGCTCGACGGCCTGACGCTGCTGCCGCAAAAACGCATCCAGCATCGCGGCCGGCTGGTGCATGAATTCGATCTCGACGCCGCGCTGGCGCGCCACCCGGCGCTGGTGTTGATGGATGAACTGGCGCACAGCAACGCTCACGGTTCGCGCCACCCCAAACGCTGGCAGGATGTGGAAGAGCTGCTGGATGCCGGCATCGACGTGCTGACAACCGTCAACGTACAGCATCTGGAAAGCCTGAACGACGTAGTGGGCGGCGTGACCGGCGTGCGGGTGCGCGAAACGGTGCCTGACCACGTGTTTGACGAGGCCAGCGAAGTGGTGCTGGTCGATCTGCCGCCAGACGATCTGCGCCGGCGGCTGCATGAAGGCAAAGTGTATATTCCCGGCCAGGCCGAGCGCGCCATCGAGCACTTCTTCCGCAAAGGCAACCTGATCGCCCTGCGCGAGCTGGCGCTGCGCCGTACCGCCGATCGGGTCGATGACCAGATGCGTGAGTTTCGCGACACCCAGGGGCGCGAGAAAGTGTGGCACACCCGCGACAGCATTCTGCTGTGCGTCGGCCACAACAGCGGCAACGAAAAGCTGGTGCGCATCGCCGCCCGGCTGGCGGCGCGGCTTGGCTGCCACTGGCATGCGGTCTATGTGGAAACCCCCAAGCTGCACCGGTTGCCGGAAAACCAGCGCCGCGCCATTCTGCGCGCGCTGCGGCTGGCGCAGGAACTGGGGGCAGAAACCGCCACGCTGGCCGATCCGTCCGAGGAGCGCGCGGTGCTGCGCTACGCCCGCGAGCATAATCTCGGCAAAATCATCATCGGCCGCCGCAGCGAGCAGCGCTGGAAGCTGCGCGGCAGCTTCGCCGATCGCCTCGGCCGGCTGGGCCCGGATCTCGACCTGGTGATCGTGGCGCTGGAGAGCGACACCGCACCGCAGCCGCCGGGCAAGGAGCACGACGGCCGCAGCTTCAATGAGAAATGGCGCATGCAGCTGCGTGGTTGCGCGGTCGCGGTGGCGCAGTGCGCGCTGATCACCCTGCTCTCGCAGTGGCTGCTGCCGGGCTTCGATCAGGCCAACCTGGTGATGGTCTATCTGCTCGGCGTGGCGATCGTCGCGCTGTTCTTCGGCCGCTGGCCGTCGGTGCTGGCGGCGGTGATCAACGTCGCCAGTTTCGATCTGTTCTTCGTTCAGCCCGAATGGTCGTTCGCCGTCAGCGACATGCAGTACCTATTGACCTTCGGCGTAATGCTCGCCGTCGGCATCATCATCGGTAACCTGACCGCCGGGGTGCGTTATCAGGCCCGGGTGGCGCGCTACCGCGAGCAGCGGGCGCGTCATCTGTATGAAATGTCGCGCGGGCTGAGCCGTGCGCTGACGGTGGCCGACATCGCCAACACCAGCCGCCACTTCCTCTCCAGCAGCTTCCAGGCGAAAACCGTGCTGCTGCTGCCGCAGGAAGACGGCCGCCTGCAACAGATGGTCGGCGAGGAAGGTGGGCTGCTGTCGGTAGATGAAGCCATCGCGCGCTGGAGCTTCGACAAAGGCCTGCCGGCCGGCGCCGGCACCGACACCCTGCCCGGCGTGCCTTACCAGCTGCTGCCGCTCAATACCCCCAAGCAGACCTTCGGCCTGCTGGCGATCGAGCCCAACAACCTGCGCCAGCTGATGGTGCCGGAACAGCAGCGGCTGCTGCAGACCTTCGCGGTGCTGATCGCCAGCGCGCTGGAGCGGCTGCACCTGGCGCGCAGCGCCGAAGAAGCCAAGCTGGACGCCGAGCGCGAACAGCTGCGCAACTCGCTGCTGGCGGCGCTGTCGCACGATCTGCGCACGCCGCTGACCGTGCTGTTCGGCCAGGCGGAAATCCTCACGCTGGATCTGGCGGCCGAAGGCTCCAATCACGCCACCCAGGCCAGCCAGATCCGCCAGCAGGTGCTGAGCACCACCCGGCTGGTGAATAACCTGCTGGATATGGCGCGCATCCAGTCCGGCGGTTTCAGCCTGCGTAAAGAGTGGCAGTCGCTGGAAGAGATCGTCGGCGCCTCGCTGCACATGCTGGAGCCGCTGCTCAGCCAGCATCCGATCGTGGTCGAGCTGCCGCCGGAACAGATCCTGGTGAACTGCGACGGCAGCCTGCTGGAGCGGGTGTTCACCAACCTGTTGGAAAACGCCAATAAATACGCCGGCGCCGAGGCCACCATCGGCATTCGCGCCCGCACGCTGCCCGAGTGGCTGGAAGTCGAGGTCTGGGATAACGGCCCCGGCATCCCCGCCGATCAGCTGCAGCTGATTTTCGACAAGTTTTCACGCGGCAATAAAGAGTCGGCAATCCCCGGTGTCGGCTTGGGGTTAGCGATTTGCCGTGCCATTATTGAAGTGCATGATGGCCGCATCTGGGCGGAAAACGGCGCCAACGGCGGCGCCAGCTTCCGCTTCGTGCTGCCGCTGGAAAAACCGCCCGAGATCGACGGCGACGCCTTCGATCTGTAATCAACGCAGGGGAAACGTGAGCATAACGCCAACCAACATTCTGATTGTTGAAGATGAAAAAGAGATCCGCCGCTTCGTGCGCACCGCGCTGGAGAGCGAAGGCCTGCGGGTGTTTGAAAGTGAAACGCTGCAGCGTGGGCTGATTGAAGCCGGCACGCGCAAACCGGATCTGATCATTCTTGATTTGGGCTTACCGGACGGCGACGGGCTGAGCTACATCCGCGATCTGCGGCAGTGGAGCGCCATTCCGGTGATCGTGCTGTCGGCGCGCAACGCCGAAGAGGACAAAATTGCCGCGCTGGACGCCGGCGCTGACGACTACCTCAGCAAACCGTTCGGCATCGGTGAGCTGCTGGCGCGGGTGCGGGTCGCGCTGCGCCGCCACTCCGCCAGCCAACAGGAAAGCCCGCTGGTGAGTTTTTCGGCGATCACTGTCGATCTGGTGAATCGCCGGGTGCTGCGCAACGACGAAGATCTGCATCTGACGCCGATCGAGTTTCGCCTGTTGGCGGAGCTGCTGGCCAACGCCGGCAAAGTGATCACCCAACGCCAGCTGTTGAGTCACGTCTGGGGGCCGAACTACGTGGAGCACAGCCACTATCTGCGCATCTACATGGGCCACCTGCGGCAGAAGCTCGAAGCCGATCCGGCCCGGCCCAAACACCTGCTGACCGAAACCGGCGTCGGCTATCGCTTCATGCCTTAACCCCGGCGGGCGCGGTGTGCCGCGCCTTTACGCCGCCGGGCCCTTCTTCAATCCGACCATAAATTCCTTAAACGCATCGCGCAGCGGAGCGAACACCGGGTGTTTGCGGTTTTCGATCATCACTTCGGAAAACAGCTTCAATCCTACGGCGAAGGCCGCGCTCTGCTCGGGGCCGAAGTTCAGATCGTCACGCGCCCGGATGCGCTCGACGATGTCGAGAATATCGTCGTGGTTGGTCACTTCAAAACTCAGCGGCGCTTTCTCGACGGGATTGCCCTGGCGATCGCTCAGGGCTTCAACGGTAATAGTAAAACGGTGGCCGGGCATCAGTTCTTCTCCTGCTGCGTGGGTTGAATATGCATTTCGCTTTCGATCGCCGCCACGGCGGTCAGCAACGCGGCGTTGATGCGCTCCACCTGCTGCGGCGTGAGATCGGCGCGCATCACGTTGCCGCGCAGCAGGCTGCGCAGGCGGTTCATGGCATCATAAATGCCTTCCGCCAGATTGCCGTGCCGATGATGCTCGCGGCCGGCGCCCGCCAGGCGCGCCAGAATGACGTCAACCACCTGTTGATGCTTTTGCAGCTCGCCCTCGCCCGCGGCGGTGATGCGGTAGCTTTTGCGGCCGTTGCCGGTGGTGAGCGGCTCAAGGAAATCCTGCTCTTCCAGCAGCGTCAGCGTGGGGTAAATCACCCCCGGGCTCGGCACGTACAGGCCGGATGACGCTTCCTCAATCGCCTTGATCAGCTCATAGCCGTGGCTGGGCTTGCGCGCCACCAGCGCCAACAGCACCAGGCGCAGATCGCCGTGCTCGAACAGACGGTGACGCCCGCCCCGGCCGCCGCGCCCACCCCGACCGTGCTCTTCGCCTTCGCCGCCGAAGTGATGGCGCCCACCGCGATGACGGCGGCCCTCTTCGCATTCATGATGGTGGTGGTGATGCCGGTGTAAACCTAATCGATGAAACATAGGGTGATACCTCGCTTTAACAGTGAACATCAATACGAGGTTGTTTAGATATATCTAAACAGCGTCGATAACGCTAATCTAGATCGATATATCTAAATGCGCAAGCGTGCGCCGATAAAAAGATATATCTAAATTTCAGGCATAAAAAAAGCGCTGTAAAAACAGCGCTTTTTATCAATCAAGAAAAGCGATTACTTGGCGGAAGCCAGCACTTCGCTGACGATCTCGACCGCCTCGTGCTCAATCTTCTCGCGGTGTTCCGCTCCGAGGAAGCTCTCGCAGTAGATCTTGTAAGCCTCTTCGGTACCGGAAGGACGGGCCGCGAACCAGCCGTTGTCGGTCATGACTTTCAGGCCGCCGATCGACGCACCGTTGCCCGGTGCTGCAGTCAGACGTGCGGTGATCGGGTCCCCGCCCAGCGTACTGGCCTTGACCATCTCCGGCGACAGTTTGGACAGCGCCGCTTTCTGCGCATGGGTTGCCGGCGCCTGGATGCGGTTATAGCTTGGTGCACCGAAGCGCTTGGCCAGATCGTCATAGTGATGCTGCGGGTTCTCACCGGTTACAGCGGTGATTTCAGCCGCCAGCAGGCACATGATGATACCGTCTTTGTCGGTCGACCACGGCTGGCCGTTGAAGCGCAGGAACGAGGCCCCGGCGCTTTCTTCGCCGCCGAAGCCCAGGCTGCCGTCGAACAGGCCATCCACGAACCATTTGAAACCGACCGGCACTTCCACCAGCTTGCGGCCCAAATCGGCCACCACGCGGTCAATCATCGCGCTGGACACCAGCGTTTTACCTACCGCCACATCGGCGCCCCACTGTGGGCGATGCTGGAACAGGTAGTTGATGGCTACCGCCAGATAATGGTTCGGGTTCATCAGGCCCTTCGGGGTGACGATGCCATGACGGTCGTAATCCGGATCGTTGGCGAACGCCAGATCGAATTTGTCGCGCAGCGCCAGCAGGCCGGCCATCGCCGACTCGGACGAACAGTCCATGCGGATGATGCCGTCGTGGTCCAGGTGCATAAAACGGAAGGTCTGATCGAGGGAATCGTTCACCAGCGTCAGATCCAGCTTGTAGTGCTCCGCCACGCGCTGCCAATAGGCGATGCCGGAACCGCCGAGCGGATCCACGCCCAGCTTCAGGCCGGCGCGTTGGATGGCCGGCATGTCGACCACCTCAACCAGGCCTTCGACATAAGGCTGCACCAGATCTTTGGCATGCAGGTGGCCGCTGTTCCAGGCCTTATCCAGCGACTGACGCTGAACGCCTTTCAGCTGCTGCGCCAGCAGTTCGTTGGCACGCTTTTCGATCACCGACGTCAGGTTGGTGTCGGCCGGGCCACCGTTCGGCGGATTGTACTTGATGCCACCGTCTTCCGGTGGGTTATGGGACGGCGTAATGACGATGCCATCGGCCTGCGCGCCGCCGCGGCGGTTGTGGCAAAGAATGGCGTGCGATACCGCCGGCGTTGGCGTGAAGCCGTTGTTTTCCTGCACGATCACATCGACGCCGTTGGCGGTCAGCACTTCCAGCACGGAAATGAAGGCCGGCTCGGACAGCGCATGGGTATCTTTGCCCACGTAGCACGGGCCGGTGGTGCCCTGCTGATGACGAACTTCGGCGATCGCCTGAGCGATGGCGAGGATGTGCGCTTCGTTGAAGCTGTGGCGCTGCGCGCTGCCGCGGTGGCCGGAGGTGCCAAACTTCACCGCGTGTGCGGCATTGCCGGCTTCCGGTTGCAGCACATAGTACTGCGACGTCAGCTGGGCTACGTTGATCAGATCGCTTTGGCGGGCGGGCTGCCCGGCACGTGGATTATTCGCCATCGACATATCTCCCTCATCCCTGTCGGTGACCGGGCAGATACGTCGCGCACGGCCAGCATGACGGGCTGTTCGCTAAATTAGACGGTACCGCAAACTTTCTCGATCAGTTCCGCCGGGAACTGCATCGCCTGCATGATGTGTTCGATCATGCTGCGTTTGCGGCCGGTATTGGTATTGGTGATCACCCAGTAAGGGGTGCCCGGTACATGCTTCGGCTTGGTGTGCGTGCCGTTGGCCAGCAGGGTCTGCTGATCGCCGGCGAAATAGGTGCGGGTACGGCCGGTCAACGCCTCGGTAGCGGCGGCGAAACCGGCGGCATCGAGGGTATACAGCGTGGACAGCACCAGCATGAAACGGTTGACCGCTTTGTTCTGCTCGGCATATTCATCCGACAGCAGCAGCTCACGCACGGCGCGTACGCGATCGCGTGGGCGCTGCGCCGGCGCCGCTTTTTCCAGCTCGACGGACTGCGGTGCACTGGCAGCAGGCAACGCGCGCACCGGCTGCCCGGCGGTGAATTTCAACATGCGGCGTAAAATATCGGACGCGCTTTCACCGATGTGTTGCGTGTGACTGGCAATATAACGGTAAAGCTCTTCGTCGACTTCAATAGTTTTCATCTTTATCCAATACTGTTTTTTCTACTTAGAACCTGAAGCCAGATCCTGCATTCAAGCCATGGGATTATAAGGTTAAAAGCGCTGGAGCGAACACAACAATGTGCCTCCGGACGGCAAATGCAGACTAATACCTATAGCCGGCACTGCCAAGCCCGCGCCGCGAAAATTCCGCATGATTCATCGTGCGATTCAATCATGATACCCTAATCTGAATCTCTCTCAGTATGAACTTCGCCATGAAATTACATTATCAACTGCTGGCCGCCGAGTCAGACGCGCTGCCGGTGCTGCTGATCCACGGGCTGTTCGGCAATCTGGACAACCTGGGCGTGCTGGCGCGCGATCTGCATAAACAGCACACCGTGATCAAGGTCGATCTGCGCAACCACGGCCTCTCCCCGCGCGCCGACGACATGAACTACCCCGCCATGGCGCAGGATCTGCTGGCGCTGCTCGACGAACTGCAGCTGGAGAAAGCGATCGTCATCGGTCATTCGATGGGCGGCAAAGCGGCGATGGCGCTGACCGCCATCGCGCCCGAGCGCATAGCCAGGCTGATCGTCATCGACGTCGCGCCGGTGGATTACCAGACCCGCCGTCACGACGAGATCTTCGCCGCGCTGAAGGCCGTCAGCGCCGCCGGCATCACCCAGCGCCAGGCGGCCGCCCAGCTGATGCGCGACTATCTGCAGGAAGAAGGCGTAATCCAGTTCCTGCTGAAGTCCTTCCACAACGGCGAATGGCGCTTCAACCTGCCGGTGCTGATCGAACGTTACGAAGACATCACCGGCTGGCAGGATGTGCCGGCCTGGCCGCACCCAATCCTGTTCATTCGCGGCGGCCTGTCGCCGTACGTGCAGGACAGTTACCGTGCAGACATCGCGCGCCAGTTCCCTCAGGCCCGCGCGCACGTCGTTGCCGGCACCGGCCATTGGGTGCACGCCGAAAAGCCGGAGGCGGTGCTGCGCGCCATCCACCGTTTTCTCGACGAAGCCTGAAAAGTGCGCTCATCTGGCGAAAAAACGCGCTAAAGATAACGGCTTAGCGCGTTTAGCCCGCAGTTAGGCATTGTCGCCGCTCCATCTGCTGGGGTAATATGGCGCGCTATAATTTTGCCGCCGCGCCAGCGCGTTCGCGAACGCCGGTTCGGGGGTGAATTTGGGTTAGGGTTTATTGGCCCGAAGTGTGTTAACCGATGCCTCCGGAAGCGTGCGAGCGCTTTTTGATGCAAACTCCCTTGCAGTACCGCTACCTATGGCAAAAGAACAAACGGATCGCACGACGCTGGATCTGTTCGCAGATGAACGCCGTCCGGGGCGCCCGAAAACCAACCCGCTTTCCCGCGATGAACAGCTTAGAATCAATAAGCGCAATCAGTTACGGCGCGATAAAGTGCGTGGATTGCGGCGCGTAGAGCTGAAAATCAACGCGGATGCGGTGGACGCCCTGAACAAACTGGCGGAACAGCGCAACATCAGCCGCAGCGAACTCATCGAGCAGATGCTGTTGGCACAACTGGCGGAAGAACAGCCGGAACATTGATCTCTTCGGCCGCACGCGCGGCGCGGCGTTAAGGACAACGCCGGATCGACCACGCTTTTCTTCATTCTCCGGCATCGCATAAATGCGATAAAACCCCGGCGCCACTTTCTGGCATGATACGCATTTACCGGTAAGAGACTGCGCCTGTCGGCGCCCGCCCCGGAGGCGAAAGGCTCTTGCCATGGCATCATTTTAATCGGCGTCAGCGGCGGCAGTGCCGGCGTCGAGTAATGCAATTACTTGAATTTAAAGGTTATACGCGATATGGCTACTGTAGGCATTTTCTTTGGCAGCGACACTGGCAATACCGAAAACATTGCCAAAATGATCCAGAAAATTCTCCAGAAACAGTTTGGCGACGACGTCTCTGAAGTGCATGACATCGCTAAAAGCAGCAAAGAAGACCTGGAAGGGTTCGATATCCTGCTGCTGGGTATCCCGACCTGGTATTACGGTGAAGCGCAGTGTGACTGGGATGATTTCTTCCCGACGCTGGAAGAAGTCGACTTCAACGGCAAACTGGTGGCGCTGTTCGGCTGCGGCGACCAGGAAGACTACGCGGAATACTTCTGTGACGCGATGGGCACCATTCGCGACATCATCGAACCGCGCGGCGCGGCCATCGTGGGCCACTGGCCGACCAAAGGCTACCACTTCGAGGCCTCCAAAGGCCTGGCGGACGACGACCACTTCATCGGTTTGGCGATCGACGAAGACCGTCAGCCGGAGCTGACCAACGAGCGCGTGGACGCTTGGGTCAAACAGATCGTCGAAGAGCTGAGCCTGGCCGATATCGTCGGCTAAGCCCCGGCACTGGCGAAAGGTTGAACAAAGGCCCTGTAAAGTGCATAGTGTGCCCACAGGGCCGTCATCGGCAGCAGGGATTGCTGCGATAGAAGCTACAGATTTGTAACTTCCCACCCCGTCACGGTAGACTGAGGTATCGGTTTATCCCATCCATCAAGGCGTTGCATGCAAAACATGCAATAGTGCAATTATATCTTTGTTAACAACCGGCGGTTTCCATTTAGTACAACCGGTTCTATAATGAGACGCATTAACTCTTTGTGCCGACCGATGCCACAGGCGAGTACGCCTCAACTTGATTAGCATAGTAACAGGACTGAATTCGCATGACCGACAACAACATCGCATTGAAGAAGGCCGGCTTAAAAGTCACGCTTCCGCGACTCAAAATCCTGGAAGTACTGCAAAATCCGGAATGCCATCACGTCAGTGCGGAAGATTTGTACAAAAAACTGATTGATATGGGCGAAGAGATCGGGCTGGCAACGGTTTATCGCGTACTGAACCAGTTTGACGATGCGGGCATTGTGACACGTCACAATTTCGAAGGCGGCAAGTCCGTGTTCGAGCTGACCCAACAGCATCACCACGATCACCTGATTTGCCTGGACTGCGGCAAAGTGATCGAATTCAGCGACGAATCCATCGAAGTGCGCCAGCGTGATATCGCCAAGCAGCACGGCATCAAGCTCACCAACCACAGCCTGTACCTGTACGGCCACTGTGAAACCGGTGACTGCCGCGAAGACGAAACGCTGCACGACAAGAAATAAGCCTGACCGGCTATGAAAAACCGCCTCCCACCGAGGCGGTTTTTTTATGCCCTCCGTGCAACGGGCAAAAAAATCCCCGGACAAGCCGGGGGAAAATCATGTCATGAAATATCACAATTGCAGCGGCACAGCGACTCCACGTACTCCTCTCACTACAACGTCCGCCCTACGCCGACACGCGCGGGCGAACGCATTCCCCCTTCGTTATACGGCCGCCGCCAGGACAGCAGGCCGTTGCACCGGGCTTAGACCTTTTCGGCGCGGCTGTAGCGTTTGCCGTCCGGGCTGACCGACCGCACCTGAACGTCACCCGAGACCGCCGGCTTGGCCTTGGCGTCATAGCGCTGCCACTGCTTGCCACCGTCGGTGGAGTACTCGATGCCCAATCCCGGCAGCGCGATATTCGCCTCCAGCTTGCCGCCCGCTACGCGTGCGCCCGGCACCGGCAGACGGTAAGCGACGCCGCCCTTATCCAGCTTGGCCAGTTCGCGCTGACCCAGGATATTGGCGAAGCGCAGCCAGTCTTTCTCCAGCATCTTGGTATCGACAAAGTGGGTTTCCCCGCCTTTGTATTCGCGGCCTGCGCGGTAGTCCTGTTCCCAACCGGCGCGGTGCCAGGCGCGTTCTGCCACCGACAGCGCGCGTGGGAAGATCATGTATTCCATCTGCGGATCGGTGCGCTGGGTTTCGCTCCACAGCTGAGCGGACAGCCCGTAGGCGCCCGGCCACGGCTTGTCGCTCTTGGCGCTGAAGTGGTTGCCGTCGCGGTCGACCGAAGTTTCCGCGTTCTGCGGCATGTTGTCCGGCGCGAAGCTGAACACCTTGCGCTCGTCGCTGAAGCGGGTACCCCAGTAGTAACCGCGCTCGTCCGGGTTCACCTCGTAAGGGAAGTCCATATAGACGTAGTCCGGGTTGGAAACCACCACTTCATACCCTTTGTTGGCCCAGTCGTTGACGCTATCGAAACCGCCCCAGTACAGGGTATCCCAGAAGTTGACGCCCACGCGCGAGGTGGCGAACGCCTTCGCGTTCTCGGCGTCTTTCAGGCCATCCTGCCAGGCCTGCATTCTGTCGATGCCATGCGCCTTCACCAGCTTGCTGACCTCTTGGCCGAAGTAGCTTGGCAGATGCTCCATGTCGGCCACCTTGCCTTCTTTGATCATCGTCTGGCACACCTGCGACTTGGCCCACGGCTTGTCTTCGTTGCTCTGATCGATGATGCCTTTGCCCGGCTCCGGTTTCGCCTTGTCGGTGTAGCCGGCGCCCAGGCGAATGTTTTTCGCTTCGTCGCCGCCGAAGTGCCAGGTCTTGATCGGCTGGCCGGCCTCTTTATGCATCTGGGCGATCTCGCCGATCACCTTGTCGACAAAACGCTGGGAAGAATCCAGGCACGGGTTCAGGTAGCTCTGGCGGTTAAAGAACTGCACGGAGGTGGTGTTGGAGGTATCGGTCGGATCCACCAGGCGGAATTCGTTGGCCTCCTGCTCTTTCCCGGCGGCATGCAGCTTTTTATAGCGCGCTTCCATCGAGACCACCGCGGCGCGGGCGTGTGCCGGCATGTCGATCTCCGGGATCACCTCAATCTGGCGCGCCTGGGCATATTTTATGATGTCGATATAGTCCTGACGGCTGAAGAAGCCGCCGTAGACGTCCGGCCCTTGGCCGTACTGCGGCAGCAGGCAGGTGGTTTCGCTCAGATCGTGGCAGCGCTGGCCACCGACTTCCGTCAGCTCAGGCAAACCGGGGATCTCGATGCGCCAGCCTTCGTCATCGCTCAGGTGGAAGTGGAATTTGTTGAGCTTGTAGGCCGCCATCTGATCCAGCAGGCGCAGCACCGCGTCCTTCTTATGGAAGTTGCGCGCCACGTCGAGGAAAATGCCGCGATACTGGAAGCGCGGCGCATCGCTGGCGTCCAGCGTGGCAATCTTGCCGCTGCCGTCGCTCGGCACTAACGACAGGATCGACTGCAGCCCGTAGAACACCCCGGCCTGATCGAAGCCGATCACCCGCGCCTCTTTCTTGCCGATTTTCAGCTCATAGGCGCCCGGCACCGCCATCGCGCCTTTAAACTTGCCCGGCTGGATGTCGGTCTTGATTGGATAGCCGTTGGCCTGAACCGGCACGCCCAGCAGCGCGAAGCGCTGGTTGACGACGTCCGCCGCCGGCTTGACCAACGTGCTCAGATCCGGCGATACCCCTTTGCGCAAATCGACGTCCTGCGCGTGAACCTTCACCTGCATCGGCGTCGGCACGATCTGGCCGCGCAGCGCGCCGGCAGGCAGCGTCTGCAGATCGGCATTGCTGACAAAGCGCGAAGCCGGCGTCATCAGAATGTTTTTGTCGTCCTTGGTGCGCTTCCACTGGTCGCCGGTGAACGGCGCCACGAACTGGTCCAGGTTTTCGGTGTCGGTATTCGCCAGCATTTTCGGCTTGGCGTCGCCGGACGTGGCATACCAGCGTGGCAGGAAGTCGTTTCTGAACAGCTGCCAGTATTCGGCGACCACCGGGATTTCCACCGCCTTACCGGCCGGGAAGCCGCTGAATTTGGCGGTCGGCTCCAGCTTGTACAGATCGCCGGTGAGGTGAGCAATCTTGAACTGGTCGTTGTCTACCCGCAGGGTCTGGCGCGGGCTGTGGAAATAGATGACCCAGTCTTTGCCGTCGATCGCCTGGCCGTCGTTGCTGAGGGTGAATAACACCCGGTTGCATGAGGCCCAGTCGGCGCCCAGCGCCGCGCAATCCACGCCGTTTTCACCGGCGCGGTTATCCAGCATTTTTACGTTCAGCTTCAGCTGGCTCAGCTGATCCACCCGCTGTTGATCGGCCATGGCGTTTCCCATGCCGCCCAGGAATCCCATCGTTGCCGTCAACGCGGCTAATGCGCTCAGTTTGAATGCGTTCATGTTCTTGTCCTTCTTAATTATTGTTATCGCGAATTTCTTGCCACAGCTTGCCGCACTTGGCGTCGTAAGCCTGACCGTTACCGCTGTGCACCGCCATAATGCAGTTCTGATAATCCATCACCCGCACCGTTTCCTGCGCGGCGAACTGCTGGTGCTGCTTCTCTTGTTTCAACACGTTCAGCACCGCCTTGCAGGGCTGCAGACGCTCCGGCGAACCTTCGGCGGTGTTGATACAGGCGCTATACGCCTGTTTCAATTTGGCGTCTTCCGGCGGCGCGGCGGGTTGCGCGCAGGCGCTCAAGGCCGCGGCGGCCGCCAACATCAGCATGATTTTTTTCATCGTTGAATTCCCTTAACTGCCCCCGGCGGCGAGGCCGGGGAATGCATCAGAAGATGGTGAATGGCGCGATGACCATGAACTTGACGTCTTTCTCGTCCTGGAAGATGTTGCCGTAACCGCCGCCCCAGCTCGGGATGTTGGTGTGGTTGTCATACTGGGTGTAGTGCAGTTTGATCAGGGTGCCCTTGGCGCGCCCTTCCTGGATGGTGTACATCGCATCCAGGCTCCAGGCGCTCTCTTTCAGGCGCTGGCTCTGATCGTAGATCGGGTTGGTGCTCGGCTTGGCGTCCCAGGCGTAAACGTAGGAGCCACCGACCGCCATGCCCGGCAGGTTCCAGTTGCTGAGGTCATACATCACGCCGGCGTACACTGCTTTCTCGCCGTTGGCGTTAAAGTCGGAGCGGTTATCCCACCACACGTCCAGACGACCGTTGGACGAGGCGTAGGTCGGGGTCATGCGCTGCAGGAAGAAGCCCTGGTTGCCTTCCGCCTTGACCATGGTGCCTTCCAGACGCCAGTTGAATTGACCGGTGGTGTAACCGAAGGTCAGCGCCTGCAGCCAGGCCAGGCCGTCGTAGATGCTGTTCGGATCGTTCTTGTTACTGATGCGGTCTTCCGCACCGTAGAACTGGTAACTGGTGGTCAGCGGGTTGCCGAGCACATCGAATTTGTAAGACGCCTTGGTGAAGTATTGATTCACATAACCCTGCGCCTGGCCGAAGGCGGCTTCCAGCACCAGATCGTTTTTGAAATCGTACTTGGCACCCAGCGAGTGCAGGTAGGAGACGCGCGTTTTCTTATCGTTCTGGCGGAAGTCGTCCATCTCGATATGCCACGGCGCCTTGTATTTGTCGGTCCACATGTAGGAGAAGCTCAACGCACCGGCGTCGCCGTAGTCGAACTTGGCGCCGGCTTCGGCCCCCTGATAGGTGCCCGGCATAAAGCTCCAGTGCGGCGCCAGCAGGGTTTGGCCGCTCGGCTGAATATAGCCGGCGCGCGCCCAGACCGGGCCGTATTTGAATTTGGCGGCGGCTTTGTACAGGCTCACGCCGCCTTTGTCACCGGAATAGTCTTCGTCGTAGGTACGGTTTTTCGAGGAGAACGCGATCTCGTTCGGGTGGCCGCTGGCGCTGGATTCTGCCAGCTCGATGGCGGTAAAGGCACCGACGTCCAAACCAAACATGTCCCAGGCGTAGCCCGAAGCGAAATCCAGGCTCAGGTTGGCGGTGGAGTGCGACAGGTTGGTGGTGTATTGGTTGTAATCCTTGCTGTCCGGATTGAGATCTTTACGGTCGCGCTCACGTTGCCAGTAATAAATGCCGCCGGTCAGCGTGGAATCATCGATAAACCCTGCGGCTTTCGCCTCAGGCGCCATGGCAAACCCTGTTCCCAACAGCGCGCCCGCGACTGCGAGCGCCAGCGTTTTACGCTGAGCACCGTGCGTACCCATATTGAAATTCCTCTTTGACTTAACTTAAAAGTTGCAGCCGCCTGTGTTCACCACTGCCCTGCACGACTGCCAATAAAAAACCCGAACGGGTAAAAAATATTGCCGACGAGATGTTATTCCCACAGCACTAATTGCTACAGACAGACTATTTTTCGCGACGCGAATTATCAAATGAAAAATGCGGGAGATTTGTCAAAGTATGACAAGGAGCACATATCAGTGAGATTTTGTTACGCCGGTGATCATGGAAGGTGTCGAATAAAAAATTCAATTAAATCAGAATAAATTGAGATACAGGGTCAACCAGAGACGATTAATGGTTTCAGCCTGACTAAATCCGTCAGTCAGAAGATAAAAACTGAGAGCGCTCTCTAAATGAAATTAATTCGCATCACGAATATATAAGAGAAAATGAAGACTAATAGGACCAATATAAGAGAACCAATGGGTTAATGCGTCGCTATTAATTAAACGCATCCCGGATAAAATGAGGGAGGAATAGATCGCGAGCTGAGTGCAGGCATAAAAAAGCGCGGCTTAAAGCCGCGCTGATTCATTAATTTTCCAGGCGAATAAGATTAGCCTTCGATTTTCGCCCAGGTGTCACGCAGGCCGACGGTGCGGTTAAACACCAGATGCTCGGCCGACGAGTGACGGCTGTCGGCGCAGAAGTAACCTTCACGCTCGAACTGATAGGCTTTCTCCGGCTGTGCGGCCGCCAGGCTCGGCTCGACGAAGCCGTGCTTGATGACCAGCGATTCCGGGTTGATGGTGGAGAGGAAATCCTCCGCCGCGCCCGGATTAGGCACGCTGAACAGGCGATCGTACAGGCGAATTTCCGCCGGCAGCGCGTGCGCCGCTGACACCCAGTGGATCACGCCCTTCACCTTGCGGCCGTCGGCAGGATCTTTGCTCAGCGTTTCCGCATCGTAGCTGCAGAAGAGGGTGGTGATCTCGCCCGCTTCGTCCTTCTCGACGCGCTCGGCCTTGATCACGTAGGCATTGCGCAGACGCACTTCCTTGCCCAGCACCAGACGCTTGTATTGCTTGTTGGCTTCTTCGCGGAAGTCGGCGCGATCGATATAGATCTCGCGGCTGAACGGCACTTCGCGGCTGCCCATTTCCGGCTTGTTCGGGTGGTTAGGCATGGTGACCATTTCCACCGCATCGCCCATGTTCTCGATGACGATTTTCACCGGATCCAGCACCGCCATGGCGCGCGGGGCGTTCTCGTTCAGATCGTCGCGGATGCAGGATTCCAACGCCACCATCTCGACGTTGTTGTCTTGCTTGGTCACGCCGATGCGCAGGCAGAACTCGCGAATCGAGGCGGCGGTATAACCACGGCGACGCAGACCGGAGACGGTCGGCATACGCGGATCGTCCCAGCCTTCGACGATCTTCTCGGCCACCAGCTGGTGCAGCTTGCGCTTCGACATGATGGCGTATTCGAGGTTGAGGCGCGAAAACTCGTACTGACGCGGGTGGCAAGGAATGGTGATGTTATCCAGCACCCAGTCATACAGACGGCGGTTATCCTGGAATTCCAGGGTGCACAGCGAATGGGTGATCCCTTCGAGCGCATCGGAAATGCAGTGGGTGAAATCGTACATCGGATAGATGCACCATTTATTGCCGGTCTGGTGGTGTTCGGCGAACTTGATGCGGTACAGCACCGGATCGCGCATCACGATAAACGGCGAAGCCATATCGATCTTGGCGCGCAGGCAGGCGGCGCCTTCGGCGAACTCGCCGTTGCGCATCTTCTCGAACAGCGCCAGGTTCTCTTCCACGCTGCGGCCGCGGTACGGGCTGTCTTTGCCCGGCGCGGTCAGGGTGCCGCGATATTCACGGATCTGCTCCGGCGACAGCTCATCGACGTAGGCCAGCCCCTTGGTGATCAGCTCAACCGCATACTGGTGCAGCTGATCGAAATAGTCTGAGGAGTAACGAACGTTGCCGCTCCACTCAAAGCCCAGCCACTCCACGTCGTGCTTGATTGACTCCACGAACTCGATGTCTTCTTTCACCGGGTTGGTGTCATCGAAACGCAGGTTGCACTGGCCCTGATAGTCCTTGGCGATGCCGAAGTTCAGGCAGATGGACTTGGCGTGGCCGATATGCAGATAGCCGTTAGGCTCCGGCGGGAAGCGGGTATGTACCGACGTGTGTTTCCCCGACGCCAGATCTTCATCGACGATCTGACGGATAAAATTGGTTGGGCGGGCTTCAGCCTCACTCATTTCACTGTTCCTCAATGCAAAGCGCTACACATAACCGCCTATGATCCAACAAGCCACGTCTGGAAACAACCGTTTGTTTCACGAAAAATGCGGCGCGTTGCGCCATAGGCGCACAGCGCACCGCCGTGGAGCGAAAGGGGATAAAAAAAGCGGGAAGAGATCGCTCTCTTCCCGCCAAGTCGGGGCACACTCCGCCATGATGCGTGACCGGCCCCCGGTACTACTCAGGTAAAAACGGCCTTACTTTTGGATCTCGTACAGCTTGGTCTGACCGGCGACCACAGAGCCGCTGGCCAGCGCCGCCAGGCCGGCGTAGTCGTCAGAGTTGCTGACCACCACCGGACTTATCATCGAACGCGCATTGGCGTTGAGATAATCCAGATCCAGTTCCAGAATCGGTTGACCGGCTTTCACTTCCGCGCCCTCTTCCACCAGGCGTTTGAAGCCCTGCCCTTCCAGCGCGACGGTGTCGATCCCCATGTGCACCACGATCTCGGCGCCCTTGTCGGTTTCCAGGCAGAACGCGTGGTTGGTATTGAAGATTTTCACCACGGTGCCGTCCGCCGGCGCCACGACGAGCTTGTCGGTCGGGCGAATCGCCAGGCCGTCGCCTACCGCCTTGCTGGCGAAAGCTTCGTCCGGCACCTGATCGAGCGCCACGACTTCACCGGTCACCGGCGCCACCAGCGTTTCAAACGCGGTTTTCGGTGCGTTCGGTACCGCCTGCGGTTTGGCTTCTGCGGCAGGTGCCGCCGCCGGGGCCACCGCTGCCGCTACCGGGCCGGCTGCAATCACGTTGCGCATTGCGCTGGCAATCAGCTCGGCACGGGTGCCGACGATCACTTGCACGCTCTGCTTGTTCAGGCGGATAACGCCGGATGCGCCGAGGCGTTTCGCCAATGCGTCGTTCACCAGCGCGGAGTCTTTCACGTTCAAACGCAGGCGAGTGATGCAGGCATCGATACCGGTCAGGTTGTCGGAACCGCCGATCGCGCCGACGTAGCGACGGGCCAGCGTGGTGGTTTCGTTCTCGTCTTTACCGCCGTTGCTGTTGACGTTGACGTCGTAACCGTCGGTTTCGTCACCGGCAACCGCCAGCTCGCGGCCCGGGGTCATCAGGTTGAATTTGTTGATGGTGAAGCGGAACACCACGTAGTAGATAACGAAGAACACCAGGCCCTGCGGGATCAGCATGTACCAGTGGGTCGCCAGCGGGTTACGCACCCACAGCATCATATCCACCAGGCCGGCGCTGAAGCCGAAGCCTGAAATCCAATGCATGTTAGCGGCAATGAACACCGAGATACCGGTCAACACGGCGTGGATCACATACAGCACCGGCGCCACAAACATGAAGGAGAATTCCAGCGGTTCGGTGATGCCGGTAAAGAAGGCAGCGAATGCCCCCGCCATCATGATCCCCAGCACTTTCGCCTTATTCTCAGGGCGTGCGCAGTGATAAATGGCCAGCGCCGCCCCCGGCAGACCGAACATCATGATCGGGAAGAAGCCCGCCTGATAACGACCGGTGATGCCGACGACCGCTTTACCCGCGTCGATCGACTGCTGGCCGCCGAGGAAGTTAGGGATATCGTTGATGCCGGCCACGTCGAACCAGAACACTGAGTTCAGCGCGTGGTGCAGGCCGACCGGGATCAGCAGGCGGTTGAAGAAGGCATAGATGCCCGCGCCGACCGAGCCCAATTTCTGGATGTGTTCACCGAAGCTCACCAGAGCGCCGAACACCACTGGCCAGACGAACATCAGGATGTAAGCGACCAGGATCATCAGGAAGGAAATGAGGATCGGCACCAGGCGGCGGCCGCTGAAGAACGACAGCGCCTTAGGCAGCTCGACGCCGCTGAAGCGGTTGTACACTTCGGCAGAGATGATACCCACCAGAATACCGACGAACTGGTTTTCAATCTTGCCGAACGCGGCAGGCACCTGATCGAGCGGGATCTTCTGAATCATCGACACGGCGGCCGGTGAACAGAGGGTGGTCAACACGAGAAAACCGACGAAGCCGGTCAGTGCGGCAGAGCCGTCCTTGTCTTTGGACATGCCGTAGGCCACACCAACGGCGAACAACACGGCCATATGATCGATAATCGCAGAGCCGGATTTAATCAATAAAGCGGCGAAAGCGTTGTCGCCGCCCCAACCAACAGGGTCAATCCAGTACCCGACGCCCATCAAGATGGCGGCGGCGGGCAGCGTGGCGACCGGCACCATCAGCGCCCGTCCCACCTTTTGCAAATAACTAAGAATGTTCACCTTTTCCCCCTATGTTGTCCGCGGACGGACCCTATTAGTAGTTTATTTGGAGCTCTCACTACCTTTTTAGAAAAAACGCATGGCACGTATCACTCATGCCGAGTGTAAAAAATTTATTTTGTATCGCAAATTAAAACCTCCCTTTTTGTGATAAATATCACCAAAAAGTAGTCTTTCCCTCCCAGATTGCTGGCCATCACACAAAACTTATTTTATCATTCAAAAAATCAACCGGACGGACGATTCACGCGAGAATCATAAAGCTGGGTTACGCTTAGGACTCCCGCAGGCCCGTACAGTATAGCTTTAGTTTACTTATCCCAAGAGGTGTTAGATGAGACTTATCCCACTGAAAGATACCGCACAAGTCGGCAAATGGGCCGCGCGTCATATCGTTCAACGCATCAACGCATTCAAGCCAACCGCAGAGCGCCCGTTTGTCCTCGGCCTGCCCACCGGCGGCACGCCGCTGGAAGCCTACAAACATCTGATTGCGATGCACAAAGCAGGTGAAGTAAGCTTTAAGCATGTTGTGACTTTCAACATGGACGAGTACGTTGGCCTGCCGCAGGAACACCCGGAAAGCTACCACACCTTCATGTACCGCAACTTCTTTGACCACGTTGATATCCCTCGTGAGAATATCAACCTGCTGAACGGCAACGCCGCGGATGTCGACGCCGAGTGCCGCCAGTACGAAGAGAAGATCAAGTCTTACGGCAAAATTAACCTGTTCATGGGCGGCGTGGGCATCGACGGCCATATCGCGTTCAACGAGCCGGCTTCGTCCCTGGCTTCACGCACCCGCATCAAAACGCTGACCGAAGACACCCGCATCGCCAACTCGCGCTTCTTCGGCGGCGACGTCAGCCTGGTGCCGAAATATGCGTTGACCGTCGGCGTGGGCACGCTGCTGGATGCCGAAGAAGTGATGATCCTGGTGACTGGCCACGCCAAGGCGCAGGCGCTGGAAGCCGCGGTGGAAGGCAACATCAACCACATGTGGACCATCAGCTGCCTGCAGCTGCACGCCAAAGCGGTGGTGGTGTGCGACGAGCCGGCCACCATGGAGCTGAAAGTCAAAACCGTCAAATATTTCCGCGAGTTAGAAGCGGAAAGCGTGAAAAGTCTTTAATCTTTGCAGGGGGCTACGATGTTCGCTTTAACCCACGGCCGAATCTATACCGGCCACGACGTACTTGATGACCATGCAGTCATTATCGCTGATGGGCTGATCGAGAGAGTCTGCCCGGCGGCTGAATTGCCCGCCGGCATCGAAACGCGCGACCTGGGTGGCGCCATCCTGGCCCCCGGGCTGATCGACGTGCAGCTGAACGGCTGCGGCGGCGTCCAGTTCAACGATTCGCTGGAAGCGATTTCGGAAGAAACGCTGGAGATCATGCAGCGCGCCAACGAGAAATCCGGCTGCACCAGCTATCTGCCGACGCTGATCACCAGCAGCGACGAATTCATGAAGCACAGCGTCGACGTGATGCGTGCTTATCTGAAAAAGCACCAAAACCAGGCGCTGGGCCTGCACCTGGAAGGGCCGTACCTCAGCCCGGTGAAAAAAGGCACCCATAACCCGGCGTTCATTCGCAAGCCAACTCAGGACATGATCGATTACCTGTGCGCCAACGCCGACGTGATCACCAAGGTGACGCTGGCGCCGGAAATGGTTGAGCCGCACGTTATCAAGCAGCTGACCGAGGCCGGCATCGTGGTCTCCGCCGGCCACTCGAACGCCACCTACGATCAGGCGCGCACCGGCTTCGCCGCCGGCATCAGCTTCGCCACCCACCTGTACAACGCCATGCCGTATATCACCGGCCGCGAACCGGGGCTGATGGGGGCGATCTTCGATACGCCGGAGGTCTATACCGGCATCATCGCCGACGGCCATCACGTGGCCTGGGCGAGTATCCGTAACGCCAAACGCCTGAAAGGTGATAAATTGGTATTGGTCACCGACGCGACCGCACCGGCAGGTGCAGATATTGACCAATTTATTTTCGCCGGTAAAACAATATACTATCGGGATGGGCTGTGCGTGGATGAGAACGGTACCCTGAGCGGTTCCGCACTGACCATGATCGAAGCGGTGCAAAACAGCGTCGAGCATGTCGGCATCGCGCTGGACGAAGCGCTGCGTATGGCGACGCTGTATCCGGCGCGCGCCATCGGCGTCGAGCAGCGTCTGGGCACCATCGAAGCCGGCAAGGTGGCTAACCTGACCGCCTTCACCCGTGATTTCAAGATCACCAAAACGCTCGTTAACGGTAACGAGGTTTAATTCAATGAACAGCGAGTAACATTATTGATGAGCACTGGCGGACAAGCACAAATAGGGAACGTTGACTTAGTCAAACAGCTTAACGGCGCGGCAGTTTACCGCCTGATCGACCAGCAGGGCCCGATCTCGCGCATTCAAATTGCCGAACTCAGCCAGCTTGCCCCCGCCAGCGTCACCAAAATTACTCGCCAGCTGCTGGAGCGCGGGCTGATCAAAGAAGTCGATCAGCAAGCCTCCACCGGCGGTCGCCGTGCGATTTCCATCGTGTCGGAAACCCGTCATTTCCATACCGTCGCGGTGCGTCTCGGCCGCCACGACGCCACCATCACCCTGTATGACATGAGCGGTAAATCGCTCGGCGAAGAACACTATCCGCTGCCGGAACGCACCCAGGAAACGCTGGAAAATGCGCTGTTCGCCGCCATCGCCCAATTCATCGAAGCGAACCAACGCCGCCTGCGCGAGCTGATCGCCATCGCGGTGATCCTGCCCGGCCTGGTGGATCCGGCGCTGGGCGTGGTGCGCTACATGCCGCACATCAGCGTCAGCAACTGGGCGCTGGTGGACAACCTGCAGCAGCGCTTCAACGTCACCAGTTTCGTCGGCCACGACATCCGCAGCCTGGCGCTGGCGGAACACTACTTCGGCGCCACCCGCGACTGCGAAGACTCAATTCTGGTGCGCCTGCACCGCGGCACCGGCGCCGGGATCATCGTCAACGGGCAAATTTTTCTCGGCAATAACGGCAACGTCGGCGAGATCGGCCATATCCAGATCGATCCGCTGGGTGAACGCTGCCACTGCGGCAACTTCGGCTGCCTGGAAACCGTGGCCGCCAACGCGGCGATCGAACAGCGTGTGCGCCAACTGCTGAGCCAGGGCTACCCGAGCAAACTGACGCTGGAAGACTGCGGCATCAACGCCATCTGCAAGGCCGCCAACCGCGGCGATCTGCTGGCCAGCGAAGTGATCGAACACGTCGGCCGCTATCTGGGCAAGGCGGTGGCCATCGCCATCAACCTGTTCAATCCGCAGAAGGTGGTGATCGCCGGTGAGATCACCGAGGCAGACAAGGTGCTGCTGCCGGCGATCCAGAGCTGCATCAATACACAGGTGCTGAAGGACTTCCGCAAAAATCTGCCGGTGGTGATCTCCGAACTTAATCATCGCTCGGCGATCGGCGCTTTCGCCCTGGCCAAACGCGCGATGCTCAACGGCGTGCTCTTGCAGCGATTACTGGAAAGCTGATCCGCCGCTTCTGGCAGGTGTGTTATCGTCACCCCTTGCCTGCCGTAATCATGAGAAACAGCGACAAATGAAAATCAAAAACGTTATATGCGATATCGACGGCGTGCTGCTGCATGACAATACGCCGGTGCCCGGCGCCGATCTGTTCCTGGCGCGCATCCAGGAACAAGGCATGCCGCTGGTGGTGCTGACCAACTACCCGTCACAGACCGCGCAGGATCTGGCGAACCGCTTTGCCGCCGCCGGGCTGGAAGTGCCGGAGAGCGCGTTCTATACCTCGGCGATGGCCACCGCCGATTTCCTGCGTCGCCAGGAAGGCAAAAAAGCCTACGTGGTCGGCGAAGGCGCCCTGATCCATGAGCTGTACAAAGCCGGTTTCACCATCACCGACATCAACCCGGATTTCGTGATCGTCGGTGAAACCCGCTCTTACAACTGGGACATGATGCACAAGGCCGCCTACTTCGTCAGTAACGGCGCGCGCTTTATCGCCACCAACCCGGATAGCCACGGCCACGGCTTCTCGCCGGCCTGCGGCGCGCTGTGCGCCCCCATCGAGAAGATCACCGGCCGCAAGCCGTTTTACGTCGGCAAGCCCAGCCCGTGGATCATTCGCGCCGCCTTGAACAAAATGCAGGCGCACTCGGAAGAGACGGTGATCGTCGGCGACAACCTGCGCACCGACATTCTGGCGGGCTTCCAGGCCGGTCTGGAAACCGTGCTGGTGCTGTCCGGCGTCTCCACGCTGAGCGACATCGAAACCATGCCGTTCCGCCCGAGCTACGTCTACCCTTCCGTTGCCGATATCACCATTTTCTGATGCATTATGGCGGCTGCCCGGCCGCCATTATTTCTCTCTTCCTGACCGCAGTTTGAATTTAATTCGTTCATGACCGCAAAAGGTTTCAGCCTGCCTGCGCTAAAAATCCTCATTATAACCTTACGCCCCGCCAATAGCTGATATTGCCGGCCAGCGGAAAACCTTTACCCCTAATTAATGAGGCTACCATGAGCACAAATAACATGATTAATGCCGCCGCCGATGACGCAGCCATTATGCCGACTATCGCCAATAAAAAAATCCTGATGGGTTTTTGGCACAACTGGGCCGCCGGCGCCAGTGACGGCTATCAGCAAGGCCAGTTCGCCAATATGAACCTGACCGACATTCCCGCCGAATACAATGTGGTGGCCGTCGCCTTTATGAAAGGCCAGGGCATCCCAACCTTCAAACCTTACAACCTGTCCGACGCCGAGTTCCGCCGACAGGTGGGCGTGCTGAACAGCCAGGGCCGCGCGGTGCTGATCTCCCTCGGCGGCGCAGACGCGCATATCGAACTGAAGACCGGCGACGAAGATAAGCTGAAAGACGAGATTATTCGCCTGGTGGAAGTCTATGGCTTCGACGGCCTGGATATCGATCTGGAACAGGCGGCGATCGGTGCAGCCAATAATAAAACTGTCTTGCCTGCGGCGTTGAAAAAAGTAAAAGACTATTACGCTGCGCAGGGGAAGAACTTTATTATCAGCATGGCGCCGGAATTCCCGTATTTGCGCACCAACGGCACCTACCTGGATTATATCAACACCCTCGAAGGCTATTACGACTTTATCGCGCCGCAATATTATAACCAGGGCGGCGACGGTATTTGGGTGGATGAACTCAATGCCTGGATCACGCAGAATAACGACGCCATGAAAGAGGACTTCCTCTACTACCTGACGGAAAGCCTGGTTACCGGCACCCGCGGCTATGCGAAGATCCCGGCGGCGAAATTCGTCATCGGCCTGCCGAGCAACAACGACGCCGCCGCCACCGGCTACGTGATCGATAAACAGGCGGTATATAACGCTTTCTCGCGTCTCGACGCCAAGAACCTGTCGATCAAGGGCCTGATGACCTGGTCAATCAACTGGGACAACGGCAAGAGCAAAGCCGGCGTGGCCTACAACTGGGAATTCAAAACCCGCTACGCGCCGCTGATTCAGGGCGGCGTTACCCCACCGCCGGGAAAACCTAATGCACCGACTGCGCTGACGGTCGCCGAGCTGGGCGCCACCTCGCTGAAGCTGAGCTGGGCCGCCGCCACCGGCACCTTACCGATCGCCAGCTACACCGTCTACCGCAACGGCACCCCGATCGGCCAGACCGCCGGCCTGTCGCTGGCCGACAGCGGCCTGACCCCGGTCACCCAGTACAGCTACTTCGTTACCGCCACCGACAGCCAGGACAATACCTCGCTGCCGAGCAGCGCGCTGGCGGTTAAAACCGCCAACGACGGTACGCCACCCGATCCGGGGGCGCCCGAGTGGCAGAACAACCACAGCTACAAAGCCGGCGACGTGGTGAGTTATAAAGGCAAGAAATACACCTGTATCCAGGCGCACACTTCCAACGCCGGCTGGACGCCGGACGCCGCCTTCACCCTGTGGCAGCTCATCGCCTAATCGCCAATCGATTGCCGGCCAAACCGGCCGGCAATCCCGTCATCGCGTTAAAAATTGCATAATCGCTAATTTTTCCCGCCGATAACTGGAAATCCGTTAAAAACCACGCCCTCGCAAACAACTATTTCTCAGCGTATGGCTAAAACGCTTGCATCTCCTGCAGCTTTAGGCGCATTTTCATAACCACAGCGCAGCAAAACCGCGTTATCGCTGATGAATCGGCAATGCTGCCCATAACAGTAAAAAACAACATCACAGTCATAAAAGCCCGTTAGGAGAGTTGTATGTGTTCTATTTTCGGTGTGCTCGATCTGAAGTCCGATCCCGTTGAACTGCGTAAGAAAGCGCTGGAGCTGTCGCGCCTGATGCGCCACCGCGGCCCGGATTGGTCCGGCGTTTACGCCAGCGACAAAGCCATTTTGGCTCACGAACGCCTGTCGATCGTCGACGTCAACAACGGCGCTCAACCGCTGTACAACGCTGCGCACACCCACGTTCTGGCGGTCAACGGCGAAATTTACAACCACCAGGCGCTGCGCCAACAGCTGAGCGACCGCTACGCGTTCCAGACCGGTTCCGACTGTGAAGTGATCCTGGCGCTGTATCAGGAGAAAGGCCCGGATTTCCTCGACGACCTGCAAGGCATGTTCGCCTTCGCCTTGTATGACACCGAAAAAGACGCCTATCTGATCGGCCGCGATCATCTGGGCATCATCCCGCTGTACATGGGCCACGACGAGCACGGCAACCTGTATGTCGCCTCGGAAATGAAAGCGCTGGTGCCGGTGTGCCGCACCATCAAGGAATTCCCGGCTGGCAGCTACCTGTGGAGCCAGGACGGTGAGATCCGCGAATACTATCGCCGCGACTGGTTCGATTACGACAGCGTCAAAGACAACGTGACCGACGCCACCGCCCTGCGCACCGCGCTGGAAGAGTCGGTGAAAAGCCACCTGATGTCCGACGTGCCTTACGGCGTGCTGCTGTCGGGCGGGCTGGATTCCTCGGTCATCTCGGCGATCACCAAGAAGTACGCCGCGCGCCGCGTGGAAGATCAGGAACGCAGCGAGGCCTGGTGGCCACAGCTGCACTCCTTCGCCGTCGGCCTGGAAGGCTCGCCGGATCTGCGCGCCGCGCAAGAGGTGGCTAACCACCTGGGCACCGTGCACCATGAGATCCACTTCACCGTGCAGGAAGGCCTGGACGCCATCCGCGACGTGATTTACCACATCGAAACCTATGACGTCACCACCATTCGCGCCTCGACGCCGATGTACCTGATGTCGCGAAAAATCAAGGCGATGGGTATCAAGATGGTGCTTTCCGGCGAAGGCGCGGACGAAGTGTTCGGCGGCTACCTCTACTTCCATAAGGCGCCGGACGCCCGCGAATTCCACGAAGAAACCGTGCGTAAACTGCTGGCGCTGCATATGTTCGACTGCGCGCGCGCCAACAAGGCGATGTCGGCCTGGGGCGTCGAAGCCCGCGTGCCGTTCCTGGACAAGAAATTCCTCGACGTGGCGATGCGCATCAACCCGAAAGATAAAATGTGCGGCAACGGCAAAATGGAAAAGCACATCGTTCGCGAATGTTTCGAGTCCTATTTGCCGGCCAGCGTGGCCTGGCGCCAAAAAGAGCAGTTCTCCGACGGCGTCGGCTACAGCTGGATCGACACGCTAAAAGAGGTCGCTGCGCAGCAAATCAGCGATCAACAGCTCGAAACCGCGCGTTTCCGCTTCCCGTACAACACGCCAACGTCTAAAGAAGGCTACCTGTACCGCGAGATCTTTGAAGAGTTGTTCCCGCTGCCGAGCGCCGCCGAATGCGTGCCGGGCGGCCCGTCCGTCGCCTGCTCGTCCGCCAAGGCCATCGAATGGGACGAATCGTTTAAGAAGATGGACGATCCTTCCGGCCGCGCCGTCGGCGTGCACCAGGCCGCCTATAAATAATCACGCGGCGTTTTCCCTCGGGGCGGGCCTTTTGGCCCGCCTTTTTGTTGCCTTTCTCCCCCGCCAACTGCCTGAATTGCCGATTTTATCGCCATAATGTTCACAAGCCAGACAAACGGCGCTTCCGGGCGCTTTTTCGGGAAAAAACTTGTTGACGCAAATCGGTCATATACGCATAATGCGCCCCGCAACGCCGATGAAGGCAAAGCAAAAAAGAGGGCTACGTAGCTCAGCTGGTTAGAGCACATCACTCATAATGATGGGGTCACAGGTTCGAATCCCGTCGTAGCCACCATCTCTTTTTTGCATTTGCGGGAGTGGCGAAATTGGTAGACGCACCAGATTTAGGTTCTGGCGCCGCAAGGTGTGCGAGTTCAAGTCTCGCCTCCCGCACCATTTCTCTTCATCGTCGGCGCAGTATGTTGATGGGGTATCGCCAAGCGGTAAGGCACCGGTTTTTGATACCGGCATTCCCTGGTTCGAATCCAGGTACCCCAGCCATATTCTTTCGGGAACGGGGTTTCAACATAAGATTTGTTTGCAGGTGGGGTATCGCCAAGCGGTAAGGCACCGGTTTTTGATACCGGCATTCCCTGGTTCGAATCCAGGTACCCCAGCCATCACAAACTGCTTGCAAATCAAAGAAGTAAAAAGTAACATCGGCTACGTAGCTCAGCTGGTTAGAGCACATCACTCATAATGATGGGGTCACAGGTTCAAATCCCGTCGTAGCCACCATAATTGGGGTGTCGCCAAGCGGTAAGGCTCTGGTTTCTGATACCAGCATACCCAGGTTCGAATCCTGGCACCCCAGCCATATTTAGAAAAGCCCGCTTCGGCGGGCTTTTTGCTGTCTGGCGTTCAGCCAATTCTAACGGGCCCAGCCGCAGCTGAGCCCTGTCGGTTACAATCCCAAGGCGTACTTCAACGCATGCTCTTTCAGCTTGCCCGCCCGCTGCGCGGCCATCAGCGCCAGATTGCGCGCCACGTTCAGCGGCGCCAGGTTATTGCTGAAGGCGGTATAAAACAGATCCATGCCGCTCTGCATCAGCAGATTGTCGGTACGGCGGCGGCGCTGATAACGCAGCAGTACCGTCTCGCTGCTCCAGTCCTCTCCCTGCTCCCGCGCATCGTTCAATACGTCCAACAAGGCATCCACGTCGCGATACCCCAGATTGACGCCCTGCCCCGCCAGCGGGTTGATGGTATGCGCCGCATCCCCCAGCAGCGCCAGCCCCGGTAGCACGTAACGCTGCGCATGGCGCCGCGTCAGCGGGAACGAACCGGCGGCGTGCACCTTGACCGGGCCCAGGCGCGCCGGGAAAGCGGCGGCGATTTCGCGCTCCAGCTGCGCCGGCGGCATCGCCTGCAGCTGGCGAATGCGCTGCGGGCTGTCATACCACACCAGCGATGCCCAGCTGTCGTACAGCGGCAGGAAGGCGCGCGGCCCGGACGGGAAGAAACGCTGCCAGGTCACATCCTGCTGCGGCGCGCCGGTATCGACGGTGATCAACATACACGCCTGACGATACTGCCAACCGTTGGTGCCGATCGCCGCCAGCTTGCGCACCTGCGAGTTGGCGCCGTCGGCGCCGACAACCAGGCGCGCCTGCAGCGTTTCACCGCCGTCCAGCGTCAGTTGCCAGGCATTGTCCGCCCGGTGCAGCGATTGCAGCCTGGCGGGGCACAGCAGCGTCAGATTGGCGCACTGCGCGAACTGCTGCCACAGCGCCAGCTGCAGAACGCGGTTTTCGACCATAAAGCCCAGCTCCGGCAGCCCCAGGGACACCGCGTCGAACGCCACGCGTGACGACGCCCATTCCCAGGTCTCCAGCCGGCGATACGGCGCCGTGCGCATCGCCGTCACGGCGGGCCAGGCGCCGAGCTGTTTCAGCAGCCCCACCGAGGTACAGCCGATAGCGGAAATGCGCAGGTCCGGCGGGCTTTGCGCTTCAAACGCCTGCGGCGCCTGATGTTCCAGCAACGCCACCGACCAGCCCGCCTGCGCCAGCCCCAGGGCCGCCGCTGCGCCGACCATGCCGCCGCCCACCACCACCGCGTCATACCGATTTTGAGATGTCTTCATATTGGCTATGTTTTCTGTGTGAATGCTCGCCATCCCACCCGGCATGGCGTTTTGCGCAGTGTACCGGATTTTCGCTTCGGCTTCAGGTCGCGTGCCATTTTCCCCCGCGCTGGTCACAACGGCGGCAAATGATTACAATACGCGCCCTGCATGTCGCGTAACGCAACTTTCGCTCCGCACTGAGTAATGGCAAGTCAATGACGAAAAAACTACATATCAAAACCTGGGGCTGCCAGATGAATGAGTACGATTCATCAAAAATGGCCGACCTGTTGAACAGCACACACGGCTTCGAGTGGACCGAAAACGCCGAAGAGGCGGACGTGTTGCTGCTGAACACCTGCTCGATCCGTGAAAAAGCGCAGGAGAAAGTTTTCGCCATGCTGGGGCGCTGGCGCTTGCTGAAAGAAAAGAACCCGTCGGTGATCATCGGCGTCGGCGGTTGCGTGGCCTCGCAAGAAGGCGAACTGATCCGCAGCCGCGCGCCCTGCGTCGACGTGGTATTCGGCCCGCAGACCCTGCACCGCCTGCCGGAAATGATCAACCACGTTCAGGGCACCCGCAGCCCGGTGGTCGACATCAGCTTCCCGGAGATCGAAAAATTCGACCGCCTGCCGGAACCGCGCGCCGAAGGCCCGACCGCGTTCGTGTCGATCATGGAAGGCTGCAACAAATACTGCACCTTCTGCGTGGTGCCATACACCCGCGGCGAGGAAGTGAGCCGCCCGAGCGACGACGTGCTGTTCGAAATCGCCCAACTGGCGGCGCAGGGCGTGCGCGAGGTCAACCTGCTCGGCCAAAACGTCAACGCTTACCGCGGCGCTACGCATGACGGCGATATCTGCTCGTTCGCCGAACTGCTGCGCCTGGTGGCGGCCATCGACGGCATCGATCGCATTCGCTTCACCACCAGCCACCCGATCGAATTCACCGACGATATCATCGCGGTGTACGAAGACACGCCGGAGCTGGTCAGCTTCCTGCATCTGCCGGTGCAGAGCGGTTCGGACCGCATCCTGACCATGATGAAACGCGCGCACACCGCGCTGGAGTATAAGGCGATTATCCGCAAGCTGCGCAAGGCGCGGCCGGCCATCCAGCTCAGCTCCGATTTCATCGTCGGTTTCCCGGGCGAAAGCCAGGCCGACTTCGAACAGACCATGAACCTGATCGCCGACGTCAATTTCGACGTCAGCTTCAGCTTCATCTATTCGTCGCGCCCGGGCACCCCGGCGGCGGACATGGTCGACGACGTCAGCGAAGAAGAGAAAAAGCAGCGGCTGTATATTCTGCAGGATCGCATCAACCAGCAGGCGCTGCAGTTCAGCCGCCGCATGCTCGGCACCGTCCAACGCATTCTGGTGGAGGGCACCTCGCGCAAAAGCGTGATGGAGCTGGCCGGGCGCACGGAGTGCAACCGTGTGGTAAACTTCGAGGGCACGCCCGACATGATCGGCCAGTTCGTCGACGTGGAAATTACCGAGGTGCTGACCAACACCCTGCGTGGCGCAGTGGTGCGCACCGAACAGCAGATGGATCTGCGCGTACATGAATCCCCGCAGTCGGTGATCGCCCGTACCCGCAAAGAAAACGCGCTGGGCGTCGGCATTTACCAGCCCTGACGCCGCGGTGGCCGCCTTATCGCCGCCCATTCGCGCTACTCCTTACCGTTTCTCCGCCGGGCGCCCGCGCCCGGTGATTTTCTTTTTTATTTTTTTATTGTTGAAGAGGCGACATAACATGCAACTCCCACACTGCCCGAAGTGCAACTCCGAATACACCTACCAGGACAATGCCCTGTTCATCTGCCCTGAGTGCGCCCACGAGTGGAGCGACAGCGCCCCGGCGGAAGATCAGGACGCGCTGATCGTCAAAGACGCCAACGGCAACCTGCTGGCAGACGGCGATGCGGTCACCGTGATCAAAGACCTGAAGGTCAAAGGCAGCTCCTCGATGCTGAAGATCGGCACCAAGGTGAAAAACATTCGCCTGGTCGAAGGCGATCACAACATCGACTGCAAAATCGACGGCTTCGGCCCGATGAAGCTGAAATCCGAGTTCGTGAAAAAGAACTGATTCACGTCGGCCTTGTTCAGTGATGACGCGGCGGGCTTTGCGCCCCGCCGCGTTTTTTCCTTATCTTCCCTTGAATTCCGCCGACGGCGCACAGATAGATCAGCGGTAAACTTGCGCCGTTGCGGCGCACCATGAATAATTCAAGAAAGAGAGTATTCAGGCTCGCCCTGAACGCGCGCGTCCCAGACGCGCTATGTGACATCAACCAGGCCCGATGTGACCTAGAGGAATAGTTTGAACGTCGCAACACAAGAAATTTTGTTAGAGCCCGCAGACAACAAGCGTTTGCTCAGCCTGTGCGGCCCGTTTGATGACAACATCAAGCAACTCGAGCGCCGATTGGGCATCGAAATCAATCGCCGCGACAACCGTTTCAAGCTGGTCGGCAAAAACCTGTGCGTGGTTGCCGCCGCCGATATCCTGCGTCATCTGTACGTGGATACCGCGCCGATTCGCGGCGTGATCCCGGATATCGATCCGGAACAAATCCACCTGGCTATCAAAGAGAGCCGGGTGCTGGAACAGGTAGCCGACAGCGTGCCGGATTACGGCAAGGCAGTCACCATCAAAACCAAGCGCGGCATGGTGAAACCGCGTACGCCTAACCAGGCGCAGTACATCGCCAACATTCTCGATCACGACATCACCTTCGGCATCGGCCCGGCGGGCACCGGCAAAACCTACCTGGCGGTCGCCGCCGCGGTGGATGCGCTGGAGCGCCAGGAAATTCGCCGTATTCTGTTGACCCGCCCTGCGGTCGAAGCCGGCGAAAAACTGGGCTTCCTGCCCGGCGATCTGAGCCAGAAGGTCGATCCATATCTGCGACCGTTGTACGACGCCCTGTTCGAAATGCTGGGCTTCGAGCGCGTGGAGAAACTCATCGAGCGCAACGTGATCGAAGTCGCGCCACTGGCCTATATGCGCGGCCGCACGCTGAACGACGCCTTTATCATTCTGGATGAGAGCCAGAACACCACCATCGAACAGATGAAGATGTTCCTGACGCGCATCGGCTTCAACTCGAAGGCGGTCATCACCGGCGACGTCACCCAGATCGACCTGCCGCGCAACCAGAAATCCGGCCTGCGCCACGCGGTGGAAGTGCTGTCGGACGTGGAAGAACTGAGCTTCAACTTCTTCCATAGCGAAGACGTGGTGCGCCACCCGGTGGTGGCCCGCGTAGTCATCGCCTATGAGGCCTGGGAAGCGGCCGAACAGAAACGCAAAGACGCGATTGCCGAACAACGTAAGCGCGAGGCGCTCGCCGCCTCCGAGCAGGAGACACCATGAGTCAGGTGATTTTGGATCTGCAGATTGCCTGTGAAAACGGCGACGGCCTGCCGGATGAGGCCACCTTCCAGCGCTGGCTGGAAGGCGTGCTGCCGCAATTTCAGGAAGAGGCCGAGGTGACCGTGCGTCTGGTAGACGAAGCGGAAAGCCACGAGCTGAACCTGACCTACCGCGGCAAAGACAAGCCGACTAACGTGCTCTCTTTCCCGTTCGAGGCCCCGCCGGGCATCGAGCTGCCGTTGCTCGGCGATCTGATCATCTGCCGCCAGGTGGTTGAACAGGAAGCGATTGAGCAAGGCAAGGCGCTGGAGGCCCACTGGGCGCATATGGTTGTCCACGGCAGCCTTCATCTGCTAGGGTATGACCACATCGAAGACGATGAAGCCGAAGAAATGGAGTCTTTGGAAACCGAAATCATGCACGGACTGGGCTATCCTGATCCGTACCTGGCGGAAAAAGACCCCGTCTGACGTCAGCCGTTTACCCTACAGCCCCCTGCGGGGCTGTCGCTGACGCCCCTTAACTCTGACATGAGTGACAGTAACGAAAACGCCATGAGCGACGACCATTCACAAAGCAATGACAGCCCCAGTCCCAAGAAGGGGTTCTTTACTCTTATCCTTAACCAGCTGTTCCACGGCGAGCCCAAAAACCGTGGCGATCTGGTCGAGCTGATCCGTGATTCCGAACAAAACGACCTGATCGATCCCGATACCCGCGACATGCTGGAAGGCGTGATGGATATCGCCGAGCAGCGCGTGCGCGACATCATGATCCCCCGCTCCCAGATGGTGACGCTCAAGCGCAACCAGACGCTGGAAGAGTGCCTGGACGTGATTATCGACTCCGCCCACTCGCGCTTCCCGGTGATCAGCGAAGACAAAGATCACATCGAAGGCATCCTGATGGCCAAGGATCTGCTGCCGTTCATGCGCGCAGACTCCGAGCCGTTCAGCATCGACAAGGTGCTGCGCACCGCGGTGGTAGTGCCGGAAAGCAAGCGCGTCGACCGGATGCTGAAAGAGTTCCGCTCCCAGCGCTATCACATGGCGATTGTCATTGACGAATTCGGCGGCGTATCCGGCCTGGTCACCATCGAAGACATTCTGGAACTGATCGTCGGCGAGATCGAAGACGAATACGACGACGAAGACGATCTGGATATCCGCCAGCTCAGCCGCCACATGTACACCGTGCGCGCGCTGGCCCCGATCGAAGACTTCAATGAAGCCTTCGGCACCCATTTCAGCGACGACGAGGTCGATACCATCGGCGGTCTGGTGATGCAGGCCTTCGGTCACCTGCCGGCGCGCGGGGAAACCATTGAAATCGAAGGTTACCTATTTAAAGTTGCCATGGCCGACAGTCGACGTATTATCCAGGTTCATGTAAAAATTCCGGACGATTCTCCCCCACCGAAACTGGAAGATTAAATCCAACATGGCTAAAGCCTCATTACTTGAACGCCAGCGGGTTCGCGCCCTGCTGGCGCTGTTGTCAGGTGCCGGCGGGACGCTGGCGTTCTCGCCCTACGACTTCTGGCCCGCGGCCATCGTCTCCCTGTTCGGCCTGCTGGCCGTTACCCTCAATCGCACCACCAAACAGTCTGCCCTGCTCGGCTTTGTCTGGGGCTTCGGGCTGTTCGGCAGTGGCATCAACTGGGTGTATGTCAGCATCGCCGATTTCGGCGGCATGCCTTTCGCCGTCAACGTCTTCCTGGTGGTGCTGCTCGCCGCTTACCTGTCGCTGTATACCGGGCTGTTCGCCGGGCTGCTGACGCGCCTGTGGCCGACCACCCGCTGGTGGCGGCTGGCCATCGCCGCGCCGGCGCTGTGGCAGGTGACCGAATTCCTGCGCGGCTGGGTGCTGACCGGCTTCCCGTGGCTGCAGTTCGGCTACAGCCAGATCAACGGCCCGCTGAAGGGCATCGCGCCGCTGCTGGGCGTCGACGCCATCACCTTTGTGCTGATGGCCATCGCCGGCCTGCTGGTGTACGCCGTCAATCAGCGCCGCCTGTCGGCTGCGGTCATCGCCGCCGCGCTGCTGCTGTTGCCGTGGCCGCTGCGCCAGCTGCATTGGTTTACTCCGCAGCCGGAGAAAGCGGTGAACGTCGCCATGGTGCAAGGCAACATCGCCCAGTCGATGAAATGGGATCCGAAAGCGCTGGTCAGCACGCTGCAAACCTATCTGGACGAAACCCGTCCGTACGTGGGCAAGGCGCCGATCGTTATCTGGCCGGAGTCCGCCATCCCGGATTATGAAGCCAACCAGAACGGCTTCCTGACCATGATGGACGACCTGATGCGGGCGAAGAACAGCAGCCTGATCACCGGCATCGTCGACGTGCGCGCCACGCCACAGGGCCAGCAGATCTACAACAGCGCCATCGTGCTCGGCGAACCGACGCCGTACAGCTACCCGGCCAAGGATCGCTACAACAAGCACCACCTGGTGCCGTTCGGCGAGTTCGTGCCGCTGGAAACCCTGCTGCGGCCGCTGGCGCCGTTCTTCGATCTGCCGATGTCCTCCTTCAGCCGCGGCGACTACGTGCAGCCGCAGCTCAGCGTACGCGGGTACAACCTGACGGCGGCCATCTGCTACGAAATCGTGCTGGGCCAGCAGGTTCGCGATAACTTCCGCCCGGACACCAATTTCCTGCTGACCATCTCCAACGATGCCTGGTTCGGCCACTCCATCGGCCCGTGGCAGCACTTCCAGATGGCGCGCATGCGGGCGCTGGAGCTCGGTCGGCCGCTGCTGCGCAGCACCAACAACGGCGTTACCGCCGCGGTGGATGCGAACGGCGAGGTGATCGCCGAGATCCCGCAGTTTACCCGTCAGGTGCTCGAAGTGAAGGTCACGCCGACCACCGGCGTCACGCCTTACGCGCGCTTCGGCGCCACGCCGCTGTGGGCGATAACCCTGCTGCTGGGCGGCTGGGCGCTGATGTTGGGCCTGCGCCGCAAATAGTCCTCTTCGCCGGGGCGCGCCCGCCGCGCCCCGCTTTCCCGTCACTATCCCCACCTCAGTCAGAAAACGCCGTTAAATCAACGCGGCTGGCACACTCTTTGCTTTTATCTATGGCGACATCGCGCGCCGATTTACTTTTGCTGACGTTTTGTCGCACCTGCGCACATTTTGGGTGCATTGAGCGCACCGCGCGGGTGCGTCAAAGTTTTGTTGCATTGATTTGGTGCGCGTGGCGTCTCAAAAAATGAAACATTTTAGTTTCAAGGTGTTCACAATCGGTTATTTTTTAACAGCGTTCAGTTCATAAGACTATCTTTATAACTTGAGCAATAAACAGTCGATTTAACCTGACGCTCTTTAGTCAGAGCCACAACAACAGCAAAGGAGTTGGACCATGCAAATGCGTAAATTGGCGTTATCGTTACTGCTGCTCGGTGCGGCAGGTAGCGTGGCGCACGCGGAAGACCTGACCGGTACGCTGAAGAAAATCAAAGACAATGGCGTGATCGTTGTCGGCCACCGCGAATCGTCAGTGCCGTTCTCCTACTACGACAACCAACAAAAAGTTGTGGGCTACTCTCAGGACTACTCCAACCAAATCGTTGAAGCCGTTAAGAAAAAGCTGAATGCACCGAATCTGCAGGTGAAAATGCTGCCGATTACCTCGCAGAACCGCATCCCGCTGCTGCAAAACGGCACCTATGATTTCGAGTGCGGCTCCACCACCAATAACCTCGAGCGCCAGAAACAGGCCGCCTTCTCCGACACCATTTTCGTGGTCGGCACCCGCTTGCTGGTGAAAAAAGGCTCCGACATCAAAGACTTTAAAGACCTGGCCGGCAAACCGGTGGTGGTCACCTCCGGCACCACCTCCGAAGTGCTGCTGAACAAGCTGAACGACAGCGGCAAGATGAACATGCGCATCATCAGCGCCAAAGACCACGGTGACTCCTTCCGCACTCTGGAAAGCGGCCGCGCGGTGGCCTTCATGATGGACGACGCCCTGCTGGCGGGCGAGCGCGCCAAGGCCAAGAAACCGGATCAGTGGGAAATCATCGGCACGCCGCAGTCGAAAGAGGCCTACGGCTGTATGTTGCGTAAAGACGATCCTGAGTTCAAAAAGCTGGTCGATGACACCATCGCCCAGGCGCAAACTTCCGGTGAAGCGGCCAAGTGGTTTGATAAATGGTTCAAGCAGCCTATTCCACCGAAAAACCTCAACATGAACTTCGAACTGTCGGACGACATGAAGCAGCTGTTCAAAGAGCCTAACGACAAAGCGTTGAACTAAATAGAACAAAAGCCGGGGCGGCCGCCAGGCCAAACCGGCCCAGTTGATGACTGGGACAGACAGGAATGAGGGGGGCCGTTCCCCTCCCTCATTTTCCCCAAGGCGCGCCACCGACATCCGTACACAACAAGCCAGCCAGACTGGCCGCGCGGCGATCGGCGCTCATCAAGTCATCAATCTTCGGCGCCCTGCGCCCGTTTACCGGAGTTTGTTATGTCAATAGATTGGAACTGGGGTATCTTCCTGCAGCAGGCCCCGTTTGGGAACACCACTTACCTCGGCTGGATATGGTCCGGCTTTCAGGTCACGGTGGCCCTCTCCGTCTGTGCATGGATTATCGCTTTCTTCGTCGGTTCGCTGTTCGGTATCTTGCGTACCGTGCCCAACCGCTTTCTTTCCACCCTCGGCACCTGTTACGTCGAACTGTTCCGCAACGTGCCGCTGATCGTGCAATTCTTTACCTGGTATCTGGTGATCCCCGAGCTGCTGCCAGCCAATATCGGCACCTGGTTTAAAAGCGAGCTGGATCCCAACGTGCAGTTCTTCGTCTCCTCCATGCTCTGCCTGGGGCTGTTTACCGCCGCCCGCGTTTGCGAGCAGGTGCGCGCCGCCATCCAGTCCCTGCCGCGCGGCCAGAAAGCCGCCGGGCTGGCGATGGGCCTGACGCTGCCGCAAACCTACCGCTACGTGCTGCTGCCGAACGCCTACCGGGTGATCGTGCCGCCGATGACCTCTGAGATGCTCAACCTGGTCAAAAACTCCGCCATCGCCTCCACCATCGGGCTGGTGGACATGGCCGCGCAGGCCGGCAAGCTGTTGGATTACTCCGCACACGCCTATGAATCCTTTACTGCCATCACGCTGGCTTATATCGGCATCAACGTCGTTATCATGCTGTTTATGCGTCTGGTCGAAAAGAAAGTGCAGTTGCCTGGCAACCTGGGGAGTAAATAATGTACGAATTTGACTGGGCGTCGATCGTCCCAAGCTTCCCTTATTTGCTGCAGGGCATGGTGATCACGCTGAAGATCACCGTGACCGCCATCGTGGTTGGCATTCTGTGGGGTACCGTGCTGGCGGTGATGCGCCTGTCGCCGTTCAAACCGATCAGCTGGTTCGCCACCCTGTACGTCAACCTGTTCCGTTCGGTGCCGTTGGTGATGGTGCTGCTGTGGTTCTATCTGGTGGTTCCAAGCTTATTACAACAGGTTCTAGGGCTGTCGCCGAAAACCGATATTCGCCTGATCTCGGCTATGGTAGCCTTTTCCCTGTTTGAAGCGGCCTATTATTCGGAAATCATCCGCGCCGGCATTATCAGCATCTCGCGCGGCCAATCCTCCGCCGCGCTGGCGCTGGGCATGACCCACTGGCAGTCCATGCGGCTGGTGATCCTGCCGCAGGCGTTCCGCGCCATGGTGCCGCTGCTGCTGACCCAGGGCATCGTACTGTTCCAGGATACCTCGCTGGTTTACGTACTGAGCCTGGCCGACTTCTTCCGCACCGCGTCGACCATCGGCGAACGCGACGGCACCCAGGTTGAAATGATCCTGTTCGCCGGCTTTGTCTATTTTGTTATCAGTCTCGCCGCCTCGGCGCTGGTAAGCTATTTGAAGAAAAGGACTGTTTGATGATATCCCTGAAAAATGTTTCTAAGTGGTACGGTCACTTTCAGGTGTTGACCGATTGCACCACCGAAGTGAAAAAAGGCGAAGTGGTCGTCGTCTGCGGTCCTTCAGGTTCCGGCAAGTCCACCCTGATCAAAACCGTCAACGGCCTCGAGCCGATCCAGCAGGGCGACATCCTGGTGAACGGCACGCCGGTCAACGACAAGAAAACCAACCTGGCGCAGCTGCGTGCCAAGGTCGGCATGGTGTTCCAACACTTCGAGCTGTTCCCGCACCTGTCTATCATCGACAACCTGACGCTGGCGCAGGTGAAAGTGCTCAAGCGCGACAAGACCGCCTCGCGCGAGAAGGGCCTGAAGCTGCTGGAACGCGTCGGCCTCTCCGCCCATGCCAACAAGTTCCCCGGTCAGCTGTCCGGCGGCCAGCAGCAGCGCGTCGCCATCGCCCGCGCGCTGTGCATGGATCCTATCGCCATGCTGTTCGATGAACCGACCTCGGCGCTCGATCCGGAAATGATCAACGAAGTGCTGGACGTGATGGTCGAACTGGCGAACGAAGGCATGACCATGATGGTGGTAACCCACGAAATGGGCTTCGCCCGCAAGGTGGCGAATCGGGTGATCTTTATGGACGAAGGCAAAATCGTCGAAGACCGCAACAAAGACGATTTCTTCAACAACCCCGAGTCCGATCGCGCCAAGGACTTCCTGGCCAAGATCCTGCACTAAACGCTTTGCCTATGCGCCCCCCAGGGGCGCATCTTTTCTCCCGGCACTAAAAGCGCTTGTTTCTCCCCGGTTTTGATCCGATGCTCGCTGGATAACAAACAGAGGAGAAAGAACATGCCCCGCCCTATTATCATCGATTGCGATCCCGGCCTCGACGACGCCATCGCGCTGGCGATGGCGCTGCGTTCGCCGGAGCTGGACGTCAAAGCCATTACCACTTCCGCCGGCAACCAGACGCCGGAGAAAACCCTGCATAACGCGCTGGGCCTGTTGACCCTGATGCAGCGCGAGGACATACCGGTCGCCGCCGGCGCCGGCGGCCCGCTGATGCGCGAGCTGGTGATCGCCGACTATGTCCACGGCAAAACCGGCATGGGCAACACCCACCTGCCGACGCCGACCCTCAAACCCGATCCCCGCGGTGCCGTCGAGCTGATCGCCGACCTGCTGCGCGCCAGCCCGCAGCCGATAACCCTGGTGGTGACCGGCCCGATGACCAACATCGCCCTGCTGCTGGCCCAGCATGCCGAGCTGAAAAGCCGCATCGAACGCATCGTATTCATGGGCGGCGGCATGAACGCCGGCAATACCACGCCGGTCGCGGAGTTCAACATGTTCGTCGATCCCGAAGCCGCCGAAATGGTGCTGAAATCCGGCGTGCCGCTGACCATGGCCGGGCTGAACGTCACCCATCAGGCGCTGGTGTTGCCACAGGATATCGAGCGTATTCACCAGATAGACAATCCGGTCGCGCAGGCGGTCGCGGAGATGCTCGATTTTTACCTGCCGCTGTACCTCAGCCATCCTCGCGGCCTGCCCGGCGCGGCGATGCACGATCCCTGCACCATCGCCTGGCTGCTGGCGCCACAGCTGTTCACCGGCGTAGAACGCTGGGTCGGGGTGGAAACCAAAGGGGAATACACCGTCGGCATGACGGTGGTGGACTATTTCCAGCAAACCGGCAACGCAGCCAACGTGGAAGTGCTGACCGGCATCAACCGCGAAGGCTTTATCGACCTGCTGGCCGAGCGCGTAGCGCGTTATTGATCCCATCGGGGTGCGCTCGCGCCCCTCATTCAAGTTTTTTGATTTAACTCAGCGAATTTTTGCGCTATCACTGTTCATGGCTTGCCTCTACCATGCGTTTACACCGACTGACATCGTCACCGATTAGACTTCGCCTGGAGATAAGCCAATGAGCCGCGTACTGGTCCTGAAATCAAGCATTCTGGGTGAATATTCCCAGTCTGGAAAATTAGTCGATTTTTTTGTTGAACAATGGCGTGAAACTCACCCTGAAGACACGTTCACCGTGCGCGACTTGGCCAACCCGACGCTGCCGGAGCTGGATGGTGAAGTGATGGCCGGTTTTACCGCCGGCGATAAACCGCTGACGCCGCACCAGCAAAGCACCCTGGCGCTGTCCGATGAGCTGATTGCCGAGCTGAAGTCGCACGACACGCTGATCATCAGCGCCCCGATGTACAACTTCAACATCCCGACGCAGCTGAAGATCTACTTCGATCTGATCGCCCGCGCCGGCCAGACGTTCCGCTACACCTCCGCCGGCGCCGAAGGGCTGGTGACGGGCAAAAAAGCGATCGTCATCTCCAGCCGCGGCGGCATCCACGCCGACACGCCGACGGATCTGATCACGCCGTACGTAAAGCTGTTCCTGGGCTTTATCGGCATCACCGACGTTGAGTTCGTGCTGGCGGAAGGCTTCGCCTACGGCCCGGAAGCGGCAGAGAAAGCCGCCCAGGACAGCCGCATCGCGGTCGCGCAGAAAATCCCGGCCGGCGTCGCCGTAGCGGCCAGCGCACCGGCGCAGGCGCAAGCCGCCCCGGCAGCCATCAGCGGCGGTTTCCTCAGCAACCTGCTGAAGAAACTGTTCCGTTAAACGCCCCCTTAGCGTTCCCCGCCGCAGCGGGGAACGTCATCAAGGTTCAAACGGCCGGCGCTGGAACTGGTCGTGGCCGCATTTCGGGCAGAGCGGCAGCACCTCCGGCGTGTAGAACGCCAGGTGGTAGTGGCACTGCTCGCACACCAGATTGCCCAGCCCCACCACTTCACCGCTGTGATAAACGCCGTGGTGGCTGACATCCTTGAACACCTCGCGCCACTCCAGCTGGGTTTTGTCGGTGATATCCGCCAGTTCCTGCCACAGGCTCTCTTTGATCACCCGCATAAACACGCTGTCGGTAAATTCGTCCCGGCTTTCCTGATAGCTGCGAGCGAACTCTTCCAGATCGCGCCGCACCGCCTGCGTCACCTGCCGCACCTCGTCGCGGGTCAGATCTTCGGCTTCGTTCAACCGCCGCTCCGCGCTGGCCACCAGTTCGTCGATATCGCGTTCACCGTTTTTCAGGCGTTCGGTCAGCAATGCCACCAATTCGCGGTAATACTGAGCAACCTTGTTCATAGACTCTCCTCGTAAACGCTGCGCCGGACTTGGCTGTAGGGATACCCCTAAGCTACTTGTTCTTATTTTAGCCGTAAATGACTGATGTCACTTGGCAAGACGCGGGATCCGCAGGTTGTGAGCCGCGTCATGGCGGCGTTTTTTTTAAATGCGCCGAGTCAGGCGCTTGGAGTTGTTGCCGGGAGGTCTTATCAGCTATGCTATGCGGATCTACGAATACTAAATGTTCATTGCGTTGCCTCTGACCGGGGCAACGGTTTACACCTACAGGACCACCGGCCGCCATGCAAGAGCAATACCGTCCAGAAGACATAGAATCGAACGTACAGCTTCACTGGCAAGAGAAGCAGACTTTCAAAGTTACCGAAGACGACAGCAAGGAAAAGTACTACTGCCTATCCATGCTGCCTTACCCGTCCGGCCGACTGCACATGGGCCACGTTCGTAACTACACTATCGGCGACGTGATCTCGCGCTATCAGCGCATGCTGGGCAAAAACGTACTGCAGCCGATCGGCTGGGATGCGTTCGGCCTGCCGGCGGAAGGCGCGGCAGTGAAAAACAACACCGCACCGGCCCCGTGGACCTACGACAACATCGAATACATGAAGAACCAGCTGAAACTGCTGGGCTTCGGCTACGACTGGGATCGCGAAATCGCCACCTGCCAGCCGGAATACTACCGCTGGGAACAGTGGTTCTTCACCAAGCTGTATGAAAAAGGCCTGGTCTACAAGAAGACCTCGGCGGTGAACTGGTGCCCGCACGATCTGACCGTGCTGGCCAACGAACAGGTTATCGACGGCTGCTGCTGGCGCTGCGACACCAAGGTCGAGCGTAAAGAGATCCCGCAGTGGTTCATCAAAATCACCGCCTACGCCGATCAGCTGCTGAACGATCTGGACACGCTGGAAAGCTGGCCGGAGCAGGTGAAAACCATGCAGCGCAACTGGATTGGCCGCTCCGAAGGCGTGGAAATCACCTTCGACGTGGCGGACAGCGAAGAGAAGCTAACGGTTTACACCACCCGTCCCGACACCTTCATGGGCGCCACCTACGTGGCGGTCGCCGCGGGCCACCCGCTGGCGCAACAGGGCGCGCGCAATAACCCGGCGCTGACCGACTTCATCGACGAATGTCGCAACACCAAAGTTGCCGAAGCCGAAATGGCGACGATGGAGAAGAAAGGCATGCCGACCGGCCTGTTCGTGGTCCATCCGCTGAGCGGCGAGAAGCTGCCGGTGTGGGTCGCCAACTTCGTGCTGATGGAATACGGCACCGGCGCCGTGATGGCGGTACCGGCGCACGACCAGCGCGACTGGGAGTTCGCCACCAAATACGATTTGCCGATCAAGCCGGTGATCCTGAACCTCGACGGCAGCCGGCCTGACGTGAGCACCGAAGCGATGACCGACAAAGGCGCGCTGTTCAACTCCGGCGAGTTCGACGGCCTGGACAATGAAGCGGGCTTCAACGCCATCGCCGACAAACTGGTCGCCAAGGGCGTAGGCCAGCGTAAGGTCAACTACCGTCTGCGCGACTGGGGTGTCTCCCGTCAGCGATACTGGGGCGCGCCAATCCCGATGGTGACGCTGGAAGACGGCACCGTGATGCCGACGCCGGAAGACCAACTGCCGGTGATCCTGCCGGAAGACGTGGTCATGGACGGCATCACCAGCCCGATCAAGGCCGATCCCGAGTGGGCGAAGACCACCGTCGACGGCCAGCCGGCGCTGCGTGAAACCGACACCTTTGACACCTTTATGGAGTCTTCCTGGTACTACGCCCGCTACACTTGCCCGCAGTATGACCAGGGCATGCTGGATCCGGCCGCCGCCAACTACTGGCTGCCGGTCGATCAATATATCGGCGGCATCGAACACGCCATCATGCACCTGATGTACTTCCGCTTCTTCCACAAGCTGATGCGCGATGCAGGCCTGGTGGATTCCGACGAGCCGGCCAAGCGCCTGCTGTGTCAGGGCATGGTGCTGGCCGACGCCTTCTACTACACCGGCAACAGCGGCGAGCGCGTCTGGGTGTCCCCTGTTGACGCCACCGTCGAGCGCGACGACAAGGGCCGCATCATCAAAGCCACCGATCCGCAAGGCCGCGAACTGGTCTATGCTGGCATGAGCAAAATGTCGAAGTCGAAAAACAACGGCATCGACCCGCAGGAGATGGTGGAAAAATACGGCGCGGATACCGTACGTCTGTTCATGATGTTCGCTTCACCGGCAGAAATGACGCTGGAGTGGCAGGAATCCGGCGTGGAAGGGGCTAACCGCTTCCTGAAACGCGTGTGGAAACTGGCCTACGATCACGTGGAAAAAGGCGCGGTACAGCCGCTCGACGTAGCGGCGCTGACTGAAGATCAGAAAGCGCTGCGCCGCGATCTGCACAAAACCATCGCCAAGGTAACCGACGATATCGGCCGCCGTCAGACCTTCAACACCGCGATCGCCGCCGTGATGGAGCTGATGAACAAGCTGGCCCGCGCGCCGCAGGAGAGTGAGCAGGATCGCGCGCTGCTGCAGGAAGCGCTGCTGGCCGTGGTTCGCATGCTGTATCCGTTCACCCCGCACGTGTGCTTCACCCTGTGGCAGGCGCTGGCCGGCGAAGGCGACGTGGACACCGCGCCATGGCCGGTTGCCGACGAGCAGGCGATGGTCGAAGACTCCAAGCTGGTGGTGGTGCAGGTGAACGGCAAGGTTCGCGCTAAAATCACCGTATCTGCCGATGCGACCGAAGAGCAAGTGCGCGCGCGCGCTGCCGAAGAGCATCTGGTGGCTAAATATCTGGACGGCGTCACGATTCGTAAAGTGATCTACGTTCCGGGCAAACTGCTTAACCTGGTTGTGGGTTAACACAAGGAGGAGTTGTGCGACAACGTATTCTGACGCTGTTGCTGGGGTTGGCGGTGCTGGTCACCGCCGGCTGCGGTTTTCACCTGCGTGGCACCACGCAGGTGCCGAATGAAATGAAAACGCTGATCCTGGACAGCGCTGACCCTTACGGCCCGTTGACGCGCGCGGTGCGTGAGCAGTTGCGTCTGAACGACGTGACTATCGTCAGCGATCCGAAGCGTAAAGACGTGCCTTCCCTGCGCATCCTCGGCGCGACGGAAAGCCAGGACACCGCTTCGATCTTCCAGGACGGTAAAACCGCCGAGTACCAGCTGGTACTGACCGTGCAGGCGCAGGTGCTGATCCCGGGCCATGACCTGTATCCGCTGTCGGTGAAAGTGTTCCGTTCCTTCTTCGACAACCCGCTGACCGCGCTGGCCAAGGACTCCGAACAGGAGATCATTCGCCAGGAAATGCGTGAGCAGGCGGCGCAACAGCTGGTGCGCAAACTGCTGACCGTGCATGCGGCGGAAGAAGAGAACCGGCAGAAAGCCGCTGCCGCCGGCGAACGAGCGGCAAGCCAAACCGCACAATGATCCGCATTTATCCGGAACAACTTGCCGCGCAGCTCCGAGAGGGGCTGCGCGCTTGTTATTTATTGAGCGGCAATGAACCGCTGCTGCTGCAGGAAAGCCAGGATTTGCTCCGGCAGGCCGCGCAACAGCAGCAGTTCAGCGAGCACTACAGCATTTCCCTCGACGCCCATACCGACTGGGACGCCATCTTCGGCATCTGCCAGGCGATGAGCCTGTTCGCCAGCCGCCAGACGCTGCTGCTGATCTTCCCGGAAAACGGCCCGACGGCGCCGATCGGCGAACAGCTGACCAAACTCGCCACGCTGCTGCACGAGGATATTCTGCTGATCCTGCGCGGCCCGCGCCTCACCAAAGCGCAGGAAAACAGCGCCTGGTTCAAGGCGCTCAGCCCAAACGGTGCCCTCGTCAGTTGCCAGACGCCGGAACAGGCGCAGCTGCCGCGCTGGGTCGCCACGCGCGCCAAGGCGATGAAGCTGGAGCTGGACGATGCCGCCAATCAGCTGTTGTGCTACTGCTACGAAGGCAACCTGCTGGCACTGTCGCAGGCGCTGGAGCGGCTGTCGCTGCTGCACCCGGACGGCAAGCTCACGCTGCCGCGCGTCGAACAGGCGGTGAACGACGCCGCCCACTTCACGCCGTTCCACTGGCTGGATGCTCTGCTGGCCGGCAAGAGCAAGCGCGCCTGGCATATCTTGCAACAGCTGCAGCAAGAGGATGTGGAGCCGGTGATCCTGCTGCGCACTCTGCAGCGCGAACTGCTGCTGCTGTTGACGCTGCAGCGCCGCATGGCTTCCGCGCCGCTGCGCACGCTGTTCGATCAGCACAAGGTCTGGCAGAACCGCCGCCCGCTGGTGACCCAGGCGCTGCAACGCCTGTCCGGCCCCCAGCTGCAGCAGGCGGTACAGCTGCTGACGCAAATCGAGCTGACCCTCAAGCAGGACTATGGCCAGTCGGTCTGGCCGGAACTGGAAACCCTGTCGATGCTGCTGTGCGGCAAACCCCTGGCCACGAGTTTTAGCGATGCCCACTAATCCGGAACACCCCACCGTTTTGCACGCGCTGTTTGGCGGCACCTTTGACCCGATCCACTACGGCCACCTGCGGCCGGTGGAAGCGTTGGCCGCCGAAGTGGGCCTGAATCGCGTCACGCTGCTGCCTAACCATGTGCCGCCGCACCGCCCGCAGCCGGAGGCCAATGCGCAGCAGCGCCTGAAGATGGTCGAGCTGGCGATCGCCGGCAACCCGCTGTTTGCGGTCGACGATCGCGAACTGCACCGCACCACCCCCTCCTACACCATCGAGACGTTGGAAACGATTCGTAAAGAGCGTGGCGCCGCCCAGCCGCTGGCGTTTATTATTGGCCAGGACTCGCTGCTGACGCTGCATAAGTGGCACCGCTGGCAGGCGCTGTTGGACGTCTGCCATCTGCTGGTGCTGGCGCGCCCGGGCTATAACGATCGCATGGACACGCCGGAGCTGCAGCAGTGGCTGGAACGCCATCGCACCGCCGACCCGGCGCTGCTCAGCCGTCGCCCGCACGGCCATATCTATTTGGCCGATACGCCGGAGCTGGAAATTTCCGCTACCGAGATCCGCCAGCGCCGCCATCAGGGCCTCAACTGCGACGACCTGCTGCCACGCCCGGTGCAGCGCTATATCGAGTTGCAGGGTTTATATCGCTAGCGAAAGGTGCGTGATATACTGCGCCGCTATTTTTCAGGTATCCGCTGAAAACCCCGGAAACCTTAGCTGGCCGGGCAGTCACCAGTTAGCTGGCTTTCAGCGGCAGCCTGCCGAAACCATTATCCGGTTACGCTGCGGCGCGCGCATTTTGCCCGCCGCAGCCGACTGAACAGAACACACCCGAGGGGGAACCTTTGCAAGGTAAAGCGCTCCAAGATTTCGTCATCGATAAAATCGATGACCTGAAAGGCCAAGACATTATCGCTCTGGACGTCCAGGGCAAATCCAGCATCACCGATTGCATGATCATCTGCACCGGCACCTCGACTCGCCACGTGATGTCGATCGCCAACCACGTGGTGCAGGAATCCCGTGCTGCAGGCATGGAGCTGTACGGCATGAAAGGCCAGGAAGCCTCCGACTGGATCGTGGTCGATCTGGGCGAAGTGATCGTGCACGTGATGCAGGAAGAAAGCCGTCGCCTGTACGAGCTGGAAAAACTCTGGAGCTAAGCGGTGAAACTGCAATTGGTGGCGGTCGGCACCAAAATGCCAGACTGGGTGCAAACCGGCTTTATGGATTACCTGCACCGCTTTCCCAAAGATATGCCGTTTGAGCTGACCGAGATCCCGGCGGGAAAACGCGGAAAAAACGCCGACATCAAGCGCATTCTGGACAAGGAAGGCGAACAGATGCTGGCGGCGGTGGGCAAAGGCAACCGCATCGTTACGCTGGATATTCCAGGCACGCCGTGGGAAACGCCGCAGTTGGCGCAGCAGCTTGAGCGCTGGAAGCAAGATGGCCGCAACGTCAGCTTGCTGATCGGCGGCCCGGAAGGGCTGGCGCCCGCCTGCAAAGCCGCTGCCGAGCAGAGCTGGTCACTTTCTCCGTTGACGCTGCCGCATCCTTTGGTGCGCGTCCTGGTGGCCGAAAGCCTCTACCGCGCCTGGAGTATTACTACAAATCATCCTTACCACCGGGAATAGCCGGTGGTGACCGTGACAGAGTGAAATAAAGCAGCGGGATGAAAATAGAACGTAACCCTTTTCGCGACTATACGGCTGAATCCGCCCTGTTTGTACGCCGCGCCCTGGTGGCGTTCCTGGTCATCCTGGTGCTGTCCGGCATCCTGATCGCCAACCTGTATAATCTGCAAGTGGTCCGCGTCGAGGATTACCGCACCCGCTCCAACGAAAACCGCATCAAGCTGGTGCCCATCGCGCCCAGCCGCGGCATTATCTACGATCGTAACGGCACCCCGCTGGCGCTCAACCGCACCATTTATCAGCTGGAGCTGATGCCGGAGAAGGTCGACGATCTCAAAGCCACGCTGCAGGCGCTGCGCACGGTGGTCGATCTGACCGACGACGACATCACCAATTTCGAAAAAGAGCGCAAGCGTTCGCGCCGCTTCGTCTCCATTCCGGTGAAAACCGCGCTGACCGAAGTGCAGGTCGCCCGCTTTGCGGTCAATCAGTTCCGCTTCCCCGGCGTGGAAGTGAAAGGCTACCAGCGCCGCTACTATCCTTACGGATCCGCCCTCACCCACGTCACCGGCTACGTGTCGAAGATCAACGACCGCGACGTCGAACGCCTGGACAAAGACGGCAAGCTGGCCAACTACGCCGCCACCCACGATATCGGCAAGCTGGGCATCGAACGCTATTACGAAGACACGCTGCACGGCAAAACCGGCTATGAAGAGGTCGAGGTCAACAACCGCGGCCGGGTGATCCGCCAATTGCACGAGCAGCCGCCCTCCGCCGGTCAGGACGTCTACCTGACGCTCGATCTCAACCTGCAGCGCTACATCGAACAGCTGCTGGTGGGCAGCCGCGCCGCGGTGGTGGTGAGCGATCCGCGCACCGGCGCCATCCTGGCGATGGTGTCCAACCCGAGTTACGACCCGAACCTGTTCGTGGACGGCATTTCCAGCAAGGACTATCAGGGGCTGCTGAACGATCCGAATCGCCCGCTGATCAACCGCGCCACGCAGGGGGTTTACCCACCCGCGTCGACGGTGAAACCTTATATCGCGGTGTCGGCGCTCAGCGCCGGGGTGATCACCAAGAACACAGTGGTGTTCGATCCCGGCTGGTGGCAGTTGCCCGGCTCGGAAAAACGCTTCCGCGACTGGAAAAAATGGGGCCACGGCCGGCTGAACGTCACCAAGGCGCTGGAAGAGTCCGCAGATACCTATTTCTATCAGGTCGCTTATGACATGGGGATCGATCGGCTGTCGACCTGGCTGACCAAATTCGGTTACGGCCAGTACACCGGCATCGATCTGTCCGAAGAGCGTTCCGGCCTGATGCCGACGCGCGAGTGGAAGCTGAAGCGCTATAAAAAACCGTGGTATCAGGGCGACACCATTCCGGTAGGCATTGGCCAGGGTTACTGGACCGCCACGCCGATCCAGATGGCCAAAGCGCTGAACACCCTGATCAACGACGGCACCGTCAAAACGCCTCACCTGCTGCAGAGCACCCGCGTCAACGGCGCGCTGGTGCCGTTCAAACAAGAAGAGAGTACGCAGATCGGCGATATTCACTCCGGCTTCTGGGAAATCGCCAAAGACGGCATGTACGGGGTGGCCAACCGTCCGAACGGGACGGCGCGCAAGTACTTTGCGGACGCACCTTACAAAGCCGCGGCAAAATCGGGTACCGCACAGGTATTCGGCTACGAAACCTACAACGCCCACAAACTGGCGGAGCACCTGCGCGATCACAAACTGATGACCGCCTTCGCGCCGTTCAACAACCCGACGGTGTCGGTCGCCATCATTCTGGAAAACGGCGGCTCCGGTCCGGCGGTGGGCACCATCACCCGCCAGATCCTCGACCATATCATGCTGGGCGACAACAATACGCAATTGCCAAGCGAGGCCCCGCTGCCGCCTGGCGTAGAAGGTGACTAAGGTAGAACATGACTGAAAGCCAACAAAAAGGCTCGATCTGGACCAAAATCCACATCGACCCGACGTTCCTGCTGCTGATATTGGCCCTGCTGGTCTACAGCGCCTTCGTGATGTGGAGCGCCAGTGGCCAGGACATCGGCATGATGGAGCGCAAGATCGGGCAGATCGTCATGGGGCTGATCGTAATGGCCGTCATGGCGCAAATCCCGCCGCGCGTGTACGAAAGCTGGGCGCCCTATCTGTATATCTTCTGCGTGATTTTGCTGATCCTGGTGGACGCCTTCGGGCAGATCAGTAAAGGCGCGCAGCGCTGGCTGGATCTCGGCGTGGTGCGCTTCCAGCCGTCGGAAATCGCCAAGATCGCCGTGCCGCTGATGGTGGCGCGCTTTATGAACCGCGACGTCTGCCCGCCTTCGCTGAAAAACACCGCCATCGCCCTGGTGCTAATCTTCCTGCCGACGCTGCTGGTGGCCGCGCAGCCGGATCTGGGCACCTCGATCCTGATCGCCGCCTCCGGCCTGTTCGTGCTGTTCCTGTCGGGCATGAGCTGGAAACTGATCGCCGTCGCCGCCGTCGCGCTGGCGGCCTTTATCCCGGTGCTGTGGTTCTTCCTGATGCATGGCTATCAACGCGACCGCGTAATGATGCTGCTCGATCCGGAAAGCGACCCGCTCGGCGCCGGCTATCACATCATTCAGTCGAAGATCGCCATCGGCTCCGGCGGCCTGTCCGGCAAAGGCTGGCTGCACGGCACCCAGTCGCAGCTGGAGTTCCTGCCGGAGCGCCATACCGACTTTATCTTCGCCGTGTTGGCCGAAGAGCTGGGGTTGATCGGGGTGTTGGTGCTGCTGGCGCTCTACCTGCTGGTGATCATTCGCGGGCTGATGATCGCCGCCAAGGCGCAAACCACCTTCGGCCGCGTGATGGTCGGCGGCTTGATGCTGATTTTGTTCGTTTATGTCTTTGTTAACATCGGTATGGTCAGTGGCATTTTGCCGGTAGTTGGCGTACCTTTGCCTCTGGTCAGTTACGGGGGTTCGGCGCTGATAGTGTTGATGGCCGGTTTCGGCATCATCATGTCGATCCACACGCATCGGAAAATGCTGTCTAAAAGTTTATAAGAGGTGAGTAATGCGTAAGGAATGGCTTTGGATCGGCGTCGCGGCGGTGTTGCTCTCCGCCTGTACCGCCCCGACCACGGAACAACAGGCGCCACAGCAGCCGTATAACGGCCCGGTGGTGGAAATCGGTGGCGTCGAGCCTCAATATGAACCCTATAACCCTAACAACATGCAGGATTATAAGGTTAATGGCGATACTTACCGCATCGTAAAAGATCCGCAGAACTTCTCGCAGACCGGCCTGGCGGCCTGGTATGGCGAAGAAGCCAACGGTAACACCACCGCGCTGGGCGAGCAGTTCGATCCGAACGGCCTGACCGCGGCGCACCCGACCTTACCGATCCCGAGCTATGTACGCGTCACCAACCTGGCCAATGGCCGCCAACTTGTGGTGCGCGTCAACGATCGCGGGCCTTACACTAAGGGCCGCATCATCGATCTGTCGAAAGCCGCCGCCGATCGCCTCAACCTGTCCAACAACACCAAGGTCAAAGTCGATTTCATCAACGTGGCGCCGGACGGCACGCTGAGCGGCCCGGGCACCATCGGCACCATCGTGGCGAAACAGAGTTATGCCCTGCCGTCGCGCCCGGATCTCGGCGCCAGCGGCATGGGTACCCCAATCCAACAGGACGTGCCGGTCGCCAGCGGCGCGGCGGTGCGCCCGATTGATAACAGTACCCTGCGCACCGACGACAACAACGCGCCAGCCGCCGGCGGCAACGCCGCCAACGGCCGCAGCGGTTTCCTCGGCGCGCCAAGCGCATTACCGGCCGGCGTGCTGGAAGGTTCCGAGCCTGAAGCCGCCTCCGTGGCCGCCCCGGTCGCGCCCGGGGCCGCAGCCGCCGGCATGGCTGCCGCGTCCTCCTCCGGCGGTTACGTGGTGCAGGTCGGTGCGCTGAGCAGCGCCGAGCGCGCCCAGAGCTGGCAGCAAAGCCTGAGCCAACAGTTTGGCGTGCCGGGCAAAGTGGCCGCCAACGGCAACGTTTATCGCGTCCAGCTCGGCCCGTTCAGCAGCCGTCAGCAGGCGGCTCAGCTGCAGCAACGCCTGGCCAGCGAAGCGCAACAACAGTCTTTCGTTACTGCTGCACCCTGAGCGTTAAGCCCGGCGGGCATTCGCGGCTGATAAGCGGTTATTTAGCTGAAACATTTTCTTGCAGCTAAAAGTTCTCTAACCGCAATTAGTCAGATGAATGGGTAATGCCTGCCGGGATCGCATCTGCTATAGTGTGGCTCGTTTTTTAACTTTACTTTCACGGATGTTGTAGTCCCGATCATGAAACAAGTAACTTCTTTTCGCTTAATCAAAAGCATCGCCCTCGGCACCGTTATCGCAATGAGCGCAGCCTCCGTTGCACATGCCGATGACGTTAACATCAAAACCATGATCCCAGGTGTCCCGCAGATCGATGCGGAAGCGTACATCCTGATTGATTACAACTCCGGCAAGGTGCTGGCCGAGATGAACGCCGACGCGCGTCGCGATCCGGCCAGCCTGACCAAAATGATGACCAGCTACGTCATCGGCCAGGCGCTGAAAGCGGGTAAAATTGGCCAGGACGATCTGGTGACCGTCGGCCAGGACGCCTGGGCGACCGGCAACCCTGTGTTCAAAGGCTCCTCGCTGATGTTCCTGAAGCCGGGCGATCGCGTGCCGGTCTCTAAACTGACCCGCGGCATCAACCTGCAATCCGGTAACGACGCCTGCGTGGCGATGGCCGACTACGTCGCTGGCAGCCAAGACGCGTTCGTTAACCTGATGAACACCTACGTCAGCAAGCTGGGCCTGCAGAACACCCACTTCCAGACGGTACACGGCCTGGATGCCCAGGGCCAATACAGCTCGGCGCGCGACATGGCGCTGATCGGCCAGGCGCTGATCCGCGACGTGCCGGAAGAGTACGCGATTTACAAAGAAAAAGAGTTCACCTTCAACAATATCCGCCAGATGAACCGCAACGGTCTGCTGTGGGATAACAGCCTGAACGTCGACGGCATCAAAACCGGCCACACCGACGCGGCGGGTTACAACCTGGTGGCTTCGGCGACCGAAGGCCAGATGCGTCTGATCTCCGCTGTGATGGGCGGCCGCACCTACAAAGGCCGCGAAGCCGAAAGCAAGAAACTGCTGACCTGGGGCTTCCGCTTCTTTGAAACCGTGGCACCGCTGAAAGTCGGTAAAGAGTTCGCTTCCGAGCCGGTCTGGTTCGGCGATGCCGACCGCGTTGAGCTGGGCGTGGACAAAGACGTCTACCTGACTATCCCGCGCGGCCGCATGAAAGATCTGAAGGCCAGCTATGTGCTGAACACCCCTGAAATTCACGCGCCGCTGGCGAAAAACCAGGTGGTCGGCAGCATCAACTTCCAGCTGGACGGCAAAACCATCGACCAGCGTCCGCTGGTGGTGATGAACGAAGTGAAAGAAGGCGGTTTCTTCAGCCGCATCGTGGACTACATCAAACTGATGTTCCACCACTGGTTCGGTTAACGGTTGAAACGGGCGAAATTGCCCCCATATACTGAATAACATTAACTCCCGCCCCGGCGGGAGTTATAATTTATAGATTAGCTAGCACTCTGGAGCGCACGCACATGCAAAAAACTAAACTGAACGAACTGCTCGAATTCCCTTGCTCGTTTACCTACAAGGTGATGGGCCTGGCGCAGCCTGAGCTGGTTGACCAGGTAGTTGAAGTGGTGCAGCGCCATGCACCGGGCGATTACAACCCGCAGGTTAAGCCGAGCAGCAAAGGCAACTACCACTCGGTCTCCATCACCATCAACGCCACTCACATCGAGCAGGTCGAAACCCTGTACGAAGAGTTGGGCAATATTGAAATTGTTCGCATGGTGCTGTAATCCCAGCATAAAACCCTGCTTATCAACCCGGGATGGCGCAGCGTCTTCCCGGGTTGCGCATTTTTGGTCAGCGAAAGGCTGGCCGCAGACCGGAGCGCCCGGTATAATGGCTTTACCACTTCTGTAACCTGACGATGACTCTTTTGCAACCAGACAAGATCATTTTGCGTCAGCTGGGGTTGCAGCCCTACGCGCCTGTATCCCAAGCCATGCATAACTTCACCGACAGACGTACCGAGACTACGCCGGACGAACTGTGGCTGGTGCAGCATCACCCGGTGTTCACCCAGGGCCAGGCCGGCAAAGCCGAACACGTGCTGATGCCCGGCGATATCCCGGTTGTCCAGAGCGATCGCGGCGGCCAGGTGACCTACCACGGGCCGGGCCAGCAGGTGATGTACGTGATGGTCGATCTGAAACGCAACAAGGTCGGCGTACGCCAATTGGTCACGGCAATAGAAGATACGGTTATCAACACCCTCGCCCACTTCCGCCTCGAATCGCGCGCCCGTCCGGATGCGCCGGGCGTGTACGTGGGGGAGCAGAAAATCTGTTCGTTGGGTTTGCGGATCCGCAAAGGCAGCTCATTCCACGGCCTGGCCCTGAATGTGGCGATGGATCTCAGCCCCTTCCAACGCATCAACCCTTGTGGTTACGCCGGCATGCAAATGACGCAGGTCAGCGCGCTGGCGCCCGGCGTTGGCATTGAAGACATACACCCAATCCTGGTACAGGAATTTGTTCATTTACTCGGCTACCAGACGGTCGAGCTTCGTAACTGGAACCTGCACGATTATGAGTAAACCAATTCAGATGGAACGCGGCGTCAAATACCGCGATGCTGACAAAATGGCGCTGATCCCGGTCAAAACGGTGGTCACCGAACGGCAGGAGCTGTTGCGTAAACCCGAGTGGATGAAGATCAAACTGCCTGCCGATTCAACGCGCATTCAAGGCATCAAAGCCGCCATGCGTAAGAACGGCCTGCACTCCGTCTGTGAGGAAGCTTCGTGCCCTAACCTGTCCGAGTGCTTCAACCACGGCACCGCCACCTTCATGATCCTCGGTGCTATCTGCACCCGCCGCTGTCCGTTCTGCGACGTGGCCCACGGCCGCCCGATCGCGCCGGACGCCAACGAGCCGGAAAAGCTGGCGCAAACCATCGCCGACATGGCGCTGCGTTACGTGGTAATCACCTCGGTTGACCGCGACGATCTGCGCGACGGCGGTGCTCAGCACTTTGCCGACTGCATCTCGGCCATCCGCGCCAAGAGCCCGAACATCAAAATTGAAACGCTGGTGCCGGACTTCCGCGGCCGTATGGATCGCGCGCTGGAGATCATCACCGCCACGCCGCCGGACGTGTTCAACCACAACCTGGAAAACGTGCCGCGCGTATATCGCCAGGTGCGCCCGGGCGCCAACTACGAGTGGTCGCTGAAGCTGCTGGAGCGCTTTAAAGAAGCGCACCCGGATATCCCGACCAAATCCGGCCTGATGGTCGGCCTGGGTGAAACCAATGCGGAAATCGTCGAAGTGATGCGCGATCTGCGCCGCCACGGCGTGACCATGCTGACGCTGGGCCAATACCTGCAGCCGAGCCGTCACCACCTGCCGGTGCAGCGCTACGTCAGCCCAGCCGAGTTCGACGAGATGAAAGAAGAAGCGATGGCGATGGGCTTCACCCACGCCGCCTGCGGCCCGTTCGTGCGTTCGTCTTACCACGCCGATCTACAGGCCAAAGGGATGGAAGTGAAATAACGCGTAATAGTTTGTTACGCTAAAGACGGCGGAAACGCCAAAAAACGGATGTCCGCAAGGCATCCGTTTTTTATTGCGCGCCGTCAGACGGGACTAAACGTCTTTCTTTTCGACGCTCTGCTGAGCGGACTGGCTCTCGGCGGTGTTGTTGCCGGCGGCCGGCGGCGTGCTGTCGTCGCCCACGGCTTTTTTAAAGCCTTTCAGCGCCGCGCCAAGATCGGCACCGAGCGTGCGCAGTTTGCTGGTGCCGAACAGTAAAATCACCAATACCGCAATCACCAGAAGTTTGGTAATACTGATACCTTCCATACTCACCTTCTTATCATAGAGCGCTGCGTGAACAGCGAGAAAAACTGACCTTGCCTGCGAATATTTAGCGACTTTCCCCCCGCTCGCACAACCGCAACATGTAACAGAGTGAGATCCGTCGCAGGAATGCCACGCGGCCCCGCGGCATGAATCCCAGACTATTCTTAGTTTATCACCCGCATGATACGCTGCCGTGATACTTATCAGGGAGAGGCCGGATGTATATTGCTCCACCCATTTTCGATGCCCGAAAATCCGGCCTCAGCTTCGCCAAACGCACCTATCTGCCCCGCGTCGCCGGCCTGGGGCTCGGCTTTATTTGCGTTTGCGCCGCGCTCTACCCCTTGGCCCCGCCCACAGCGGTCTGGCTATTGCTGGCCTTTCACGGTTTTCTCTGGCCGCATCTCGCCTACCGCCTGGCCTGCCGCGCCAAAGATCCGTTCAAAGCCGAGATCCGCAATCTGCTGATTGACTCCGCCTTCGGCGGCTTCTGGGCCGCGATGATGGCGTTCAACGCGCTGCCAGCGATTGTCATCCTGTCGATGATGAGCATGAACAACATCGCTTCGGCCGGTAAGGCACTGTTTGTCAAAGGCTTGGCGATTCAATTGGCCGCAGCGGCGCTGACCGGCGCGCTGCTCGGCTTCCCGTTCCACCCGCACAGCACGCCGCTACAAATCTATCTGTGCCTGCCGATGATCTACCTTTACCCGACGCTGCTCGGCCTGGTGACCTACCGCACCGCCAAGCGGCTGGCGGAAAAGAAACAGGAGCTGCAACGCATCAGCACCCGCGATGGGCTGACCGGCTTGTACAACCGCCGCCACTGGGAGCATCTGCTGCATCGCCAGTTCGACAGCTGCCGCCGCTACCAGGACAACGCCACGCTGATTCTGATGGATATCGATCGCTTCAAAACCATCAACGACACCTTCGGCCATGCGCTGGGGGATGAAGCCCTGGCGGCGCTGGCGGAAGAGCTGCTGATCGGCTTGCGCAACGTGGATATCGTCGGGCGCTACGGCGGCGACGAGTTTGGCGCGGTGCTGCCGAACACCAGCGCTGAACAGGCGGAAATCGTCCTGCGGCGCATCCAACAGCGGCTGGACGCCGTTATCTTCAAAGAGGCGCCACAGCTGCGGCTGCAGATCAGCGCCGGCATCGCCAACTACCACCCCACGCTGGGCGGTTATCTGGACTGGCTGAAAGCGGCCGACGGCGCGCTTTACCGGGCCAAGCAAAATGGCCGCAATCGGCTGGAAACGGCGGCGCCGACGGGCGACTAACTTACTGGTTTAATAATTTGGCAAAATACTTCGGCGCTTCGACAAAGCCTTCGCGCCGGTAAAACGCATGCGCCCGCTCGCGGCGGCTGTGGCAATGGACCTCCAAGCGATCGCAGCCGCGACGGCGTGCCAGCATCTCGCCCTCCACCAGCAACCGCCGCCCTACCCCCGCGCCGCGCGCCCGATCGTCGACGCAAAAATAGCTGATGCGGCCAATGTCGCCGGCCAACGCCAGCTGCGGCAGAAAATGCAGCGACAGCACGCCCAGCACCTGCTCGCCTTCCACCGCCACCAGCAGCGCCTCGTCCGGATGCGCCAGCAGCTGGCGCATCCGCTGCGTCAGAAACGCTTCGGTGCCGGGATAATCCAACGCCGTCATTAATTCGGCGATAGCCTGGCGATCGCTCAGGCGCGCCGTTCTGATTTCCATGGGGTGACCTCGCAGGTTGTCGATACTACAAAATAGGCGGCGTTAGGTGTAACATCCAACGGGTACGGCAAAAAGGCCGTGCGGCACGCTGGAGATGACATTCCTCCCTAACCGCCTTCACAGGCTGATGATGTCTACGTAACCTCTCGGAGAGAGGCGCGTAGCGTTACGCCTGTCCCTTTCCGAGTCCCGTGAATTTCTCTGATTGAAAGGTAGTTGCCCCATGTTGAGCTCTTTACTGGCCGTATTTATCGGCGGCGGCGTCGGCAGCGTTTTACGCTGGGCGGTAAGCATGAAAATGAATCCGCTGAACGCCCATATTCCGCTCGGTACGCTGATGGTCAATCTGATCGGCGGTTTTATCATCGGCCTGGCGATGGCGATTTTCACCCGCATGACGCATCTGGATCCCACCTGGAAATTACTGATCACCACCGGGTTCTGCGGCGGCCTGACCACCTTCTCCACCTTTTCGCTGGAGGTGGTGTACCTGATGCAGGATGGCCGCTTCGGCTGGGCGCTGGCCAATATGCTGCTCAACCTGGCCGGATCGCTGGCGATGACGCTGCTGGCTTTCATGCTGGTGATGTGGGTCAACGGGCGCTAAGCCTTAATGTTTCCTTAATCTTGCATGCGCATAATCTCATCCAGTACTCCTGACTGGATGAGAAACCGCTATGTTTAGCCTGCCGAAAACCGCCGCCGAAGCGATTGCCGTTGCGCTGTGCGTGCTGATCGTCGCCGCCTTTATCAAATCCTACCTGTTCGCTTAAGCGCCTTTTCCCCGCAGCACGCGTTCATCTTGCGTCTTTCCGGCCGATTACACTACAATTGAGAATGAACGTTCACACCCAAAAATGTGAACCCGGCTCACGCGTAGCAAAGGATCGGGCAGATGCTCTCCCCCAACGACAGTAAACAGGCCAAGGTGCAGGCCCGTCGCGATCAGATCGTCGAAGCGGCGAAAACCAGCTTCCGCCGCCACGGCTTCCACGCCGCCAGCATGGCGGAAATCGCCCAGGGCTCGCAGCTCAGCGTCGGGCAAATCTACCGCTATTTCGCCAATAAAGACGCGATTATCGAGGAGATCGTCAACCGCATCATCGCCAGCAAGATGCAGCGACTGGTAAACCTTGGCGATCACATCAACCTGATCGCCGGCACGCTGGCGGCGCGCACGCTGTTTCAGCAGCCGGGCGAAAGCGAAACCGATCACATGCTGATGCTGGAAGTGACCGCCGAAGCCACGCGCAACCCGGTGGTGGCCAAAATGCTCAGCGATGCGGAAGCGCGGCTGTTTCGCCACGTGTGCCACAATCTGCAGCGGCTGTATCCCCATTTCAGCGCGGAGGAGATCGCCGCGCGGGTGGAATTTATCGCCGTCATGAGCGAAGGCACCGGTTACCGTATCCTTACCACGCAAAAAGCCGATGCGTCCCTGCTGCGCGATCTGTATCAGCAGGCCATTTCTCACCTGTTCAGGAAATCTTAATCTCCCATGACCAAACACTTAGCCAGACAACGTCTGGTGTACGCCGTCGTGCTTGGCCTGTTGGCCGCGCTGGGGCCGCTGTGCACCGATCTCTACCTGCCCGCCCTGCCGGAAATGGCGGGCGAGCTGAATACCTCCACCGCCGCCGCGCAGCTCAGCCTGACCGCCGGGCTGCTCGGTCTGGGCGTCGGCCAGCTGATTTTCGGCCCTTACAGCGACAAACTGGGCCGCATGCGCCCGCTGTTGCTGTCGCTGATCCTGCTACTGGGCGCTTCGCTGTGGTGCGCGCTGGCGCCCACCATTGACCAGTTGCTGATCGCCCGCCTGCTGCAAGGCATCGCCGGCGCCGGTGGCGCGGTGATTTCCCGCGCCATTGCCCGCGATCTGTACGCCGGCCATGAGCTGACCCGCTTCTTCGCCCTGCTGATGCTGGTCAACGGCCTGGCGCCGATCGTCGCGCCGGTACTGGGCGGCGTTATGCTGCAGGTGATGAACTGGCGCGGTATCTTCGGCGTGCTGGCGGCCATCGCCGTGCTGCTGTTCAGCCTGTCGGCGCTGAAACTGCGCGAATCCCTGCCGGTAGAACGCCGCAGCCAGGGCGGTATCCTGGCGATGCTGATGTCGCTGGGCAGTCTGTTGACCCAACGCTACTTCATGGGCCTGTGCCTGACGCAGGGCTTCGTGATGGCCGGCATGTTCGCCTATATCGGCGCCTCGCCTTTCGTCTTGCAGCAGATCTACGGCCTCAGCCCGCAGATGTTCAGCCTGTGTTTCGCCATTAACGGCGTCGGGCTGATCATTGCGGCGCAGCTGGCCAGCCGCCTCAGTTCACGTTGGGGGGAGCGTCGGGTGTTGAGGGGCGGGCTAACGCTGGCGGCCGTCGCGTCGCTGTTGCTGCTGTTGGCCGCCGCGCTGCATGCGCCACTGGTATTGTTGCTGGTCCCGCTGTTCTTTTCGGTGGCGGTGATCGGCATCGTCGGCCCGACCGCCTCTTCGCTGGCCATGCAAAGCCAGGGTGACAAAGCGGGCAGCGCGTCGGCCTTGATCGGCGTGTGCATGTTCGCGCTCGGTGCCTGCGCCGTGCCGCTCACCGGGTTGGGCGGCACTTCCAGCCTGTCGATGGCGCTGACCATCGTCGGCTGCTACGCCGTCGCCATCCTGCTGTTCAGTCTGTTAGGCCGCCGTAGCGAGGCATAACGTACCCAATAAAAAACCCGCTCAATGAGCGGGTTTTAAGAAATTCAGCTACGCAGCTTAGATAGCAGTAACGTTAGCGGCAGATGGGCCTTTGGCACCGTTCGTGATTTCAAATTCTACACGCTGGCCTTCAGCAAGCGTTTTGAAACCGTTGCTAACGATGGCAGAGAAGTGAACGAAAACGTCCTTGCTACCATCTTCCGGAGTAATGAAACCGAAGCCTTTGGATTCATTAAACCACTTAACGCTACCTTTAATCTTAGACATCAAACTTACCTTTAACGTGAATGAAAGACACAAAACCTGTGTCGATTACAGTACAGCAAGCAGGCAGGATTTTGTCCACCACCGCGATCACAGAAATCCGATAAAGAGTGAAAAAATCCGTGTTGTCCGGTGTAAATGCATTGCACCGGTTGCGATAAGTTACCGTTCCAGGTCAATCCTCTCCATGCGCCGGCGAACAACGCGCGAACGCCCAAACCCGCCCGCTTACCCCAGCATTGACGCACCCGTGCAGACGCAATCGCTATGAAATATAACCAGATGGTCTTTTTGCTTCGGCGGCCGCTGCACTAGGGTTAGGGTTTATTTCCCACTGTGAGCCAAGCCTATGACCAGCCAGTTGGCAGACAAAATCATCGCCTATCGGCGTGAGCTGCACCAAAACCCGGAGCTTTCCAATCACGAATTCGCCACCACCGCCCGGCTGACGCGCTGGCTGCAAGAGGCGGGCATTCGTCTGCTGCCGCTGGCGCTGAAAACCGGCGTCGTGGCGGAGATCGGCAGCGGCAAGGGGCCGATTATCGCGCTGCGCGGCGACATCGACGCCCTGCCGATCGACGAAATCGCCGACGTGCCCTTCAGCTCGCAAAACCGCGGCGTGATGCACGCCTGCGGCCACGACTTTCATACCTCGGTGATGCTCGGCGCCGCACACCTGCTGAAAGCGCGTGAGGCCGACCTGCCCGGCACGGTGCGCATCTTCTTCCAGCCGGCGGAAGAGACCTTCAACGGTGCCCGGCACCTGATCGACGCCGGCGCACTGGATAACGTCGCGGCGGTATTTGGCCTGCATAATGCGCCGGAGCTGCCCACCGGCACTTTCGCCACCCGCGCAGGGCCGTTCTACGCCAACGTCGATCGCTTCCAGATCCTCATCACCGGCAAGGGCGCCCACGCCGCCAAACCGGAACAGGGCGTCGACACCATCGTCACCGCCAGCCAGATCGTCGGCGCGCTGCAGACGCTGCCCAGCCGCAGCTTCAGCTCGCTGGAATCACTGGTGGTGAGCGTAACGCGCATCGAAGGCGGCAATACCTGGAACGTGCTGCCGCAAACCGTGGAGCTGGAAGGCACGGTGCGCACCCACAGCGATGCGGTGCGCCGCCAGGTGCCGGACAAAATTCGCCAGGTGATCGACGGCATTGCCGCCGCGCTGGGCGCACAGGCCGAACTCCGCTGGCAGCCGGGGCCGCCGGCGGTGATCAATGACCCCCATTGGGCGGCGTTCAGCAAAACCGTCGCCGCCGAGGCCGGCTACCAGGTCGAAGAGGCGGACTTGCAGATGGGCGGTGAAGATTTCGCGCTGTATCTGCATCACGTGCCGGGCGTATTCGTCAGCATCGGCTCCGCCAGCGAGTTCGGTCTGCATCATCCGCGTTTCAATCCCGATGAACGCGCCCTGTTCCCCGCCGCGCAATATTTCACGCTGCTGGCGGAACGCACGCTGCAACAATTAACCACCGCGCCGGAAAAAGCCCTCAGCAACGCCTGAATAATGAAAAGTAGTATTTCCCCGACGCCGCACATGCCGCGTCGGGCTTTATTATTTCACCCGTCATGATATTTGCAGTTTTCAACATTTGAATATGCTGTTTTGTTGTTTTACATCCCGCCGCCGCTCATCAATAGTGAACCCATCAGACACCGCGCGCCTCTGCGGCGCATGACAGGATAATCACGATGAGCGACAACGCGAATAATCAACGGCAATTGCGCCTGGGCGCCATTCTGCATGGCGCATCGGGAAATATGTCCGCCTGGCGCCATCCGGACGCCACCGCCGACGCCAGCATTAACCTCGAATTTAATATCGCCTCGGCGAAAAAAGCCGAACAGGGGAAATTCGATTTCGTCTTCGTCGCCGATGGGTTATATATCAACGAAAAATCCATTCCGCATTTTCTTAATCGTTTCGAACCGCTCACCCTGCTGGCCGCGCTGTCCGCCGCCACCGATAAAATCGGCCTGGTGGGCACCCTCTCCACCTCCTATAGCGATCCGTTCACCGTCGCCCGCCAGTTCGCCAGCCTCGATCACCTGAGCAACGGCCGCGCCGGCTGGAACGTGGTGACGTCGCCGCTGGAAGGCTCGGCCAAAAACTTCTCGCGCACAGAACACCCGGAACACAGCCTGCGTTACCGTATCGCCGGCGAATTTCTCGACGTCGCCAAAGGGCTGTGGGATTCCTGGGAAGACGACGCTTTCGTGCGTAATAAGGCCAGCGGCGAATTCTTCCGCACCGGCAAACTGCACACACTCAATCACCAGGGGGAATTCTTCTCGGTGCAGGGGCCGCTGAACATCGGCCGCACGCCGCAGGGGCGCCCGATCCTGTTCCAGGCCGGCGCCTCAGAAGACGGCAAGCATCTGGCGGCCCAACACGCCGATGCGATCTTCACCCATCACGACACGCTTGAGCAGGCACAGGATTTCTATCAGGACGTGAAGCGGCAGCTGGTGGAACAGGGGCGCGAACCGGACGACCTGCGCATCTTCCAGGGCGTCAGCGTGATCGTCGGCGACGACGACGCGGACGTCGAGCGCCAGTACCAGGAGACCGCCCGCCTGGTCAGCATCGAGAATGCCCTCAACTACCTCGGCCGCTACTTCGAGCATTACGACTTCGCCCGTCATCCGCTGGACGCGCCCTTCCCGGACATCGGCGATCTGGGGCAAAACAGCTTCCGCAGCACCACCGACGCCATCAAGCGCAGCGCCCGCGAGCGTAATCTCACGCTGCGCCAGGTAGCGCTGGAGGCCGCCTCGCCGCGCCCGGTGTTCAGCGGCACGCCGGAAGCGGTGGCGGACGGTCTGCAACGCTGGTTCGACGGCAAAGCCGCCGACGGTTTCATCATCAGCGGCGGTACGCCCAACGCCTTCGGCCACTTCGTCGATCGGGTGGTGCCCGTCCTGCAACAACGTGGCCTGTTCCGCCAGGCGTACCACGGCGACACGCTGCGCGAACACCTGGGCCTGAAGCGCCCGTTGAACAGATTCACCCAATAATAAGATCGCTTTCAGGGATACCCGCTATGCAGAAAACCGTTACCGCCGCCCTCGTGGCGGCCTTGCTGAGCCTGACCGGCGCCGCGCAGGCGGGCACCGGCATCGATTTACAGGCCAATGAAATCCCGATCCACGCGCCGAAAAATCCGCAGGCGATCGCCAAACTGCCGGCCGATTTCCACTTCGTGAAGCCGGGCCAATTCACCGTCGCGATCGCCGCGCTCAACACGCCGCCGCTGGCGCTGTTCGCTGCCGACAACCGGCGGCTGATCGGCAGCGAAGTGGATATCGCGCAGCTGGTGGCCGACAGCCTGGGCCTAACGCTTAACGTGGTGCAAACCTCGTGGGAAGACTGGCCGCTCGGGGTGGTTTCCGGCAAGTATGATGCGGCCATCACCAACGTCACCGTGACCAAAGAGCGCAAAACCCGCTTCGACTTCGCCACCTACCGCATCGACTCGCTCGGCTTTTACGTCAAAACCGGCGGCAAGATCGCGACGATCAAACAGCCTGCCGATATCGCCGGATTAAAAATTATCGTCGGCTCCGGCACCAATCAGGAAGCCATCTTGCTGGCGTGGGACAAGCAGAATCAGCAGCAGGGGCTCAAACCCTTCCAGCCGATCTACGTGACCGACGATGCGGCCGCCACGCTGGCGATCCAGTCTGGTCGGGCCGACGCCTACTTCGGGCCGAACGTGCTGGGCGCCTATAAGGCGGCGCTGAACGGCCGCACCCGGCTGGCGGGCACGGTGGAAGGCGGTTGGCCCAAGGCGGCGCACATCGCCGTCACCACCCGTAAAGGCAACGGGCTGGTGCAGGCGGTGAACGAAGCGCTGAACGGCGCGATCCGCGGCGGGCAGTACGATCGGGTGCTCAACCGCTGGGGCGAGAGCGTCGAACGCCTTGCGCAGTCGGAAATCAACCCGCCCGGCCTGGGCGATTAGGAGCGCGCGATGACGCAAGACACCTTCATTCAAACGCTGCCGACCGATCCGCTGATCGCCCCGGTGATCGAGGGGCTGTTCGGCGAATATCGCCAGCGTTACGGCGACTATTTTGGTGACCAGGAACCGGAAGCGCTGGATCTGTACGCGCCGCCGCAAGGGGCCTTCATCGTGCTGTTGCGCGCCGGCACGCCGATCGCCATGGGCGCCTTCAAACGCTATGACGCACAAACCGCCGAGCTGAAGCGCATCTGGACGCGGGGCGATCTGCGGCGCCAGGGCCTGGCGCAGCGGGTGTTACAGCAGCTCGAAACGCTGGCGCTGGCGCAGGGATATCGCCGGCTCTATCTGACCACCGGTTTTCGCCAGCCCGAAGCGGTGGGCCTGTATCTGCGCAACGGGTATCAGCCGCAGTTCGATCCCACCGTCGACAGCGAGGTTTACAGCCGCCCGCCCTACGATGGCCGCCTGCCGTTCCGCAAAAGCCTGATTGCAGAGGACGCGTGTTGTTGCGCGTCGGAAAGGAAAATCGCCTAAGGCCCCTTTATCTGTATCAGGAGACATAAAATGTCCAAACAAGACGTCTTGAAAGTGGTGCCCGCCCGCTATCCGCTGCGGCTGATCGGCGCGCTGTTTTCGCTGTTTATTCTGGCCGCCATCGTGCAATCGGTGGCGGGCAACGCGCGCTGGGAGTGGGGCGTGTTCGCCGAATGGTTCTTCGCGCCGGCGGTGCTGGCGGGGCTGGGGCAAACCCTGCTGCTGACGCTGCTCGGCACGTTGTTCAGCATCCTGTTCGGCACCCTGCTGGCGCTGGCGCGGCTGTCGCGCTCTTACCTGTTGGCGTCGCTGGCCTGGGGTTATATCTGGCTGTTTCGCTCACTGCCGCTGATTCTGGTGCTGATCATCCTGTACAACTTTTCCTACCTGTACGAGGCCATCTCGCTGGGCATTCCCTTCACTTCCGTGGTGTTCGCCAGCTACCCGACCATCGACATTCTCGGCCAGTTCGCCGTGGCGGTGCTGGGCCTGACGCTGGTGCAGTCCGCCTACACCGCCGAGATCATCCGCGGCGGCATCCTGGGTGTGGATTACGGCCAGCACGAAGCGGCGGCGGCGCTGGGCCTGCCGGGCTATCGCCGCACCTTCCGCATCATTCTGCCGCAGGCGCTGCGCTCCATTATTCCGACCGGCTTCAACGAGATCATCAGCCTGGCGAAAGGCACCTCAATCGTTTACGTGCTGGCGCTGCCGGAGCTGTTTTACACCATTCAGGTGATCTATAACCGCACCCAGCAGGTGATACCGCTGCTGATGGTCGCCACCGTCTGGTATCTGTTCATCACCACCGCACTGTCGGTGATCCAATACTACATCGAGCGCTATTTCGCCCGAGGCGCAGTGCGCGAACTGCCGCCGACGCCCTGGCAGAAACTGGCCGGCTGGCTAAAACGTTAGGAGACCCACATGTCTGAAGCCATTGATTATTATGCCTTGCCCGAGCAGCCGGCGCGCAATCTCACCCCGGTGCCGGCACGCGGCCTGATCGAAATCAGCAACGTCAGCAAGTTCTTCGGCAAACACAAAGCGTTGGACGACGTTAGCCTGACGCTGCAGCCGGGTACCGTGACCGTGATCCTCGGCCCTTCTGGTTCCGGCAAGTCGACGCTGCTGCGGGCGATCAACCACCTAGAGCGCGTCGATGAGGGGTTTATCCGCATCGACGGCGACTACGTCGGCTATCGCCGCAAGGGCAACCGGCTGTATGAGCTGAAGGAAAAGGCCATCCTTCGGCAACGCATCAACGTCGGCTATGTGTTCCAGAATTTCAACCTGTTCCCGCACCTGACGGTGCTGGAAAACATCATCGAAGCGCCGGTGGTGCACAAGATCCACTCCCGCGAACGGGCAAAAGCGGTCGCCTATGAGCTGTTGGACACCGTCGGGCTGCGCCACAAGGCGGACGCCTACCCGCGCCACCTCTCCGGCGGCCAACAGCAGCGCATCGCCATTGCGCGCGCATTGGCGCTGAACCCGAAGGTGATCCTGTTCGATGAACCCACCTCCGCGCTCGATCCTGAGCTGGTCGGCGAAGTGCTGGACGTGATAAAGGGGTTGGCGGATCTGGGCGTCACGCTGGTGGTGGTTACCCATGAAATCGGCTTTGCGCGCGAAGCGGCGGATCGGGTGGTGTTTATGGTCGACGGGCAGATTGTCGAGCAGGGCGATGCCAGGCAAGTGCTGGCTCAGCCGCAGCATCCGCGCACCGTCAACTTCCTCAACAAAGTGCTGTGATCGTCGGGGCGCCGCGGCGCCCCGTACCCGAGCCGCTTACCGGCCGGCGAAACGCCGCTTTTCGGCGGCGAAATCCAGTGGGCGGATCCCCTGCTGGTTTTTGTCCTCGTCGGTCAGCAGCGCCGGCGGAATAAACCAGGTCACCTCGAACAGCAGCCCGTCCGGATCGTGACCATAAATGCTCTTGTGCACGCCGTGATCCTCTTCCAGCCCGAGAATGCCGCGTTCGGCCAACTGGTGACGAATGCGCTCCAGCTCCTCCAGGCTGTCCACTTCCCAGGCCAGATGGTACAACCCAGCCGGTGGCTCATGCTCCGCCGGCGGCTCGTTGTTGGCGCGAAAGACCCCGGCGCGCTGCTGGCCCAGGTTCTTGCTGAACAGCGCCAAATCGTGATCGTTGTCCGAATCGGCGGCCTGGGTAAACACCGCCCGATCGGGGCTGTCGGACGGCTTGAGCTTAAACCCCAACACCTGATGATAAAAGTCGGCGCTCTGCCGCACGTCGCTGACATACAGCACGGCGTGATTGAGACGTTTGATGCCCATCGATATTCCTTTTTCGCATTGAATGAAGTCAGCATGAACATAGCATGTGGGGGGAAAGCCGCTAAATGCCGTTATCGCATGACTAAATGCCGCCCGCGCAATCTGTCGCTGCAAGGCATTCCGCGCTATCATAAGCGCTGTATAGAACCCTTTTGTGAGAATAGCGATGAACGGCAAGATAACGACTTTTTTTGAAGACAAAGGCTTCGGCTTTATTACCGACGAGAACGGAGAAAATCGTTATTTTCACGTGATTAAAGTGCAAAACCCGGAGCTGATTAAGAAAAACGCAGCGGTGACCTTCGAACCGACCAACAACACCAAAGGCCCGTCGGCTTATGCGGTCAAAGTATTGGCGCCCAGCAAATACATCATCATCGCCAATGAAAGAATCAAGATCACCAGCATCAAGTCTTTCAATACTTTCACCAAGGAAGTGCCGGTCAAAGCCGACGTGGATAAAGAGAACACCGTGCTGTCGGTCGGCCTGCTGATGAACCGCATTCGCCCGCAGTCAGAAGACCAGGCGCAGGCCATGCAAACGCTGCGCATGCTGACCATCACCACCTTCCAGAACACCACCCATACCTTCTCCGAGCACGAGATCGATATGGATGAGACCATCAAGGCGCTGAAGAGCCTGTAAGCAGCGATGTGCAGAAAATAACCAACGTAATTTATCGTCTCCTGTGTTAGCGTGAGTTTTCACCTGGCACAGGCTATCGATATGTCCGATTCCCACAGCGTCAAAGGTTTTACCAACCGTTCCACCAACATCGTCTGCCCTAAATGCGGCTATGTTACCCGGCAAAAATGCGCGGCGATGCTGCAAGACGTAATACTGATTTGCCCTAATTGCGAGACCCGATTCGAACCCAGACAGGGCTGAAAACGCTTAGCGAAACAGGATATGCTCGACGCTGTTGCCGCTCACCACATTGAACGACTCCACCCGATTACGCCCCTGCGATTTGGCGCGATACAGCGCGATATCCGCCATATTCATCAACTGCTCCAGCGATTTGACCTCGTTCATCGCCAGGCTGGCGACGCCGACGCTGATGGTGATTTTCAGCGTCTGTTTGCCCTCCGCCTGCAGCTGCGCCTGCTCCACCAGCCGGCGCAGATGCTCCCCCAGCGCCACGCCCTGCGCCGCCAGCGCGCGCGGCAGCATGATGGCGAACTCTTCCCCGCCCAGGCGGCCGAACAGCTGATCGTGGCGCAGCTCGCGCCGCACGATGTGCGCGAACGACGCCAAAACCTGATCGCCGGCGCTGTGGCCGTGCGTATCGTTGATCTGCTTGAAATGATCGATGTCGATCAGCAGGAGCGACACCGCCTCTTTCGAGCGGTGCTTGTGCTCCAGCAGCTCGCCCGCTTTGCGCGTCATCGCGCTGCGCGCCAGCACCCCGGTCAGAAAATCGTGGTTGGCGCTGTGCTCCAGACGCCGCATCAGCTTGCGATTGGCGGCGATAGAGCTGGCGAGGATCAGCGGCCCCATCACCAGCATGGCGATGCCCAAGCGGGCGGACATCAGCGTGTCGAGGAAGGCGTTGTGGTTGTTCGGCGTTTCGTACAGCACCAGGTTGGCGGAAATGCTGCTGATTTCGGTCATGCCGGTCAACAGCGTCAGCAACGTCACGGGGAACAGCGGGTAGCGCACCGCGCACCACAGCAGCGCCGGGATCGGGAAGGCGATGGCGCCCGGCCCGCCGATATAGACGCTGAACACCAGCGACAGCAGCAGCGCCAGCAGCGGCAGGCAGCCTTTCAAACGCCAACGCACCTGCATGCGCAACAGCTGCTTCAGCCGCGGCGCCGCCATCAGCACCGGCAACAGCAGCAAGGTCGTCGAGAACTGCTCGCTGAACCAGGCCAGCCAGGCAACCACCACCGTGTTGTTGTACAGGCTGTCGTTGCGCAGCACCGACAGCGTCGACGCCACCGCCGCACCGGCCAGACTGGCGCTGAACATATAGAGTATCGCCTGGGGTTTACCCATGCGCCGTTGAGACTGGGGCAGCATCAGCATGATACCGTAACCGACGGCGATCAGCGACATGTTGCAGGCGTTCAGCCACAGCGCCAGGGACCAGCCTTCGCCGGTGCTGAGATCGGCGGCGACCATGCCCAGATAGGTGGTAAGCCAGCCGAGCGGCGTGGCATAAACGGGTTTGCGCAGCAGCAGGCCGAGCAGAATCGCATTCACCGGCCAAAATAAGGAAAGCGAGCCAATCGGTCGGCTAAGAATACCCACCAGAGAAAGTAAAAAAGCCAGCATGAAAAGATTGATCAGCTGAACCGTTAGCGGCAGGCCATGCCTGGCGTTTATTCTGGCGTTCATCGCCTCGCCCATATTTTGCTAATAACCAGAATAATAATATGCATACTCTCTCGCCCGGCCAGTGAGGGATAGTCAATTCGAATTTCAACCAAAAAAGCCAGACAAATCAATAATAAAAATCGTTAACATTTAATTAACAGACTTTTCTTAGCCTGATGCGACCGCGGCGGTCTCACCCGCATAGCGTCAGCAAATAATGCCGACTCTGCTGTCAGCATAGCGCATAGCGTAATAGGCCGCCGACGGCGTTAATTACATTAATAATTTTGTGGTTATTGGTCGTTGAATGATGTTTGAATAACTGCGCGATTATTTTCCTGCAACTGGGCCGCCCGTGCAATAACAACCCAAAAAAAGCCCGCATAGCGCGGGCTTGCCTGAACAACAGCAAATCGACAGTTACAACACGGCCATGCATTGCATGCCCGTGCTGCCGCGCAGTATAGCGGTGAAAGCTTAAGCAGACCTTAGCAACAAAAAACCCGGCCTAGGAACCGGGAATATTTGTACGAAATGCAGTGTTAGCCCAAGCAGGCTAATAACATTTCGCAGCTTACACGCCAATTGTGCAGAGAAAATGAACGCGGCGTCCGTTCAACCGCACCGCCGCTCTCTCTGCACGGAAGGCCTTACGCCAGTTTGGCGGCAAAGCCCGCTACGCGCTGGCCATAGAGCTTGGCGGTCGCCAGATCGCCCGACAACATCTCATCCACGCCGGCATCCGCCGGGGTCTGCACCAGCAGCCCCACCGAACCGCCCAGGTTATTGACGTCGGTGCGCTGCGCCGATTTGGTGTTGGCCGGCAGCAGCCCCAGGCTGACCCACAGGCCACCATGTTGCGAAGCCAGCGTCTGCAGCGCGATCAGCGTCACCTGCTTGTCGCCGTTCAGGCTGGCGCTGTTGGTAAAGCCGCCGAACACTTTGTCCTGCCACTTGCGGCCGAACCAGGCCTTGGAGCTCGCGTCGGCGAACTTCTTGAACTGCCACGACGGGCCCCCCATATAGGTTGGCGAACCAAAGATGATGGCGTCCGCCTCATCCAGCGTCTGCCAGGCTTCGTCGCTGATATCACCGTTCTGATCGATGGCGATCAGTTCCGCCCCGGCACCTTCCGCTACCACTTTCGCCAAACGCTCGGTATGGCCGTAGCCGGAATGAAACACCACTACTGTCTTCGCCATAGAAATTCTCCACTCATTGCACAAAGGCACCGACGGCACCCCTCTCGCGTTCAATCTAATCAAGCGCGCAGCGGCTGAATACCGAATAAAACTGACGGTGTTATTCAAAAAAATCGCGTTACACGCCCTGCTCTGCCGGTTGACGAGCAAAGTCGATAAAAGCGCGCAGCGGGCGCGGCATTTGGCGATTTGCCGGATAGTACAGATAGAAACCGGGGAACGGCGGCGTCCAGGCATCGAGCAGCGGCAACAACCGGCCATCGGCCATACCGGCGGCAACCTGTTGCTCAAACAGGTAGGCAATGCCAGCCCCATCCATCGCAGCCCGCACCAAGACTTCCGGCTCATCGACTATCACCGGCCCTTCCACGGCGATCTCCTGCTTTTCACCGTCGCGCTCAAATTCCCAGCGATACAAACTGCCGTTGGTCGGCCAGCGGTAATTCAAACAGCGATGTCGATGCAGGTCGCTCGGTGTTAACGGCCGGCCGTGACGCGCCAAGTACGCCGGCGAAGCGACGACGCGCATCCGCACCTCCCCGCCCAGTTTGACCGCCACCATATCTTTCGCCAGTTTCTCGTGCAGCCGCACGCCGGCGTCAAAACCGCCGGCAACGATATCCACCAGCCGCTCCTCAACATTAAGATCGAGCGTAATATCGGGGTATTGATGATGAAACGGCGCGATCAAGGGCGCCAGAAAATGCAACGCCGCCACGCGAGTTACGTTAAGCCGCAAAAGACCTGAGGGGTTCTGGCGTTGCTCTACCGCCTGCGCCACCGCCGCGTCGATCTCGGCCATCGCGGGCGTCAGGCGCGCCAACATCAGTCTTCCGGCTTCAGTCGGCGCCACGCTGCGAGTGGTGCGATTCAGTAAACGCACGCCCAGACGCGCCTCCAGGTTGCGCAGCGTTTGGCTGAGCGCCGAAGCGGACACGCCCAAATGTGCGGCGGCACGGGCGAAACCGCCGTGCTCAACAATCGCGGCAAAGGCGCGCAACTCGGCGAAATCACTGCCCCTCATTATGCTCTCTCTCCTTAATAATTCATGAAGATTATAGCGCATTCCTTAAACAACCTGCGGGCGCTATCGTAGACGCTACCTACACGGGAGAATGCCTATGAACACCTCACTATCGCTGGATCACTATCGTTTATTGGGCCGTTCCGGCCTGCGCGTTTCACCGCTGGCACTGGGCACCATGACCTTCGGCGCCGACTGGGGTTGGGGTGCCGAACAGGCCGAGGCTCGGCGCCTGTTTGACGTTTATGTCGAACGCGGCGGCAACTTTATCGATACCGCCAACCGCTATACCGAGGGCAGCGCCGAACGTTTCGTGGGGGAATTCGCCACCGGGCGCCGCGATCGGCTGGTGATCGCCACCAAATACACCCTGCCGATGCAGCCGGACGATCCCAATTCCGGCGGCAACCATCGCAAAAGCATGCTGCGATCGGTTGAAGAAAGCCTGCAACGGCTCAATACCGACTACATCGACCTGCTCTATCTGCACGCCTGGGATTTCACCACCCCGGTGGAAGAGGTCATGCGCGCCCTGGACGACCTGGTGCGCGCCGGGAAAGTGCTGTATGTGGCGGTGTCCGATCTCCCCGCCTGGCAGGCGTCCAGAATGCAAATGCTGGCGGACCTGCGCGGCTGGTCACCGCTGATCGCCCTGCAAATCGAGTACAGCCTGCTGGAACGCACCGTCGAACGCGAACTGCTGCCGATGGCGCAAGAATTGGGGTTAGGCGTGATCCCCTGGTCGCCGCTGGCCGGCGGCGTATTAAGCGGCAAATACCGGCGACAGGATCTGCAACCGTCGCCGGATGAAGCGCGCACTCGGCGCGAAGCCGTGCGCGCCAAGGGGACATTGAACGCACGCAATCTCGGTATCGCCGACGCCGTCAACCAGATAGCTCACGAGACCGGGTATACCCCATCACAAATCGCGCTGGCCTGGACTCTGCGTCACCCGACGGTTACCGCGCCGATTGTCGGCGCCCGTACCCTGTCGCAATTGGAAGATAACCTCGGTGCATTGAAGGTGGCGCTGGCGGAAGATCATTGGCGACGGTTGGACGATCTCAGCGCCATCGAGCTGGGATTCCCGCACGATTTTCTCGCCCTGCCGGTCACCCGCAACATCATGACCGGCGGCGTGCATCTCGCCCGGCGCAGATAAAAAAAATCCCGCACAAGGCGGGATAAACTTAACAGGGATGGGGTAATACACTACAGGGAATGGATAACACACAACATCATCGGGTAGAGCTACAGTACCAATCCCAATGTATAGAACTGTCATCCCCGCGTAAGTTTGCTCGGCCAGATGTAACGCCGAATGGGAAATATGACATTTTTCTCAACGCACCACGAACAGGCGTGACTCAAAACCGCCGCTTTTGAAGGTGCTGGTATTGACCCATCCCGGCGGCGAACGGCCGAAGTCCTGATTGAAATCGCCGCCGCTGACCAGCCAGACCCGGCGATGGCCTTTCGATAAAACGCTGAGCTTATCGACGTAGGTCTGCGCCGCCCGGTCATGGAAGAAAGTGCCGAAACCATAGGCATTGGGCTTGCCCGAAATGCCGTTGGGCCTGGCCGGGGTATACAGCAGAGCGCGATAGCCCTTCTTGTTGTAATACACATAGCTGAGGTAGTTGAACATATTGCTGACCACCACCGCATCGTTGGGCTGATAGTGGCTGTTGATGTAGTGCACCATCGCCTTGAACTCATCTTTCTCGACCGGGTAATCGTTACGCACGCCGCAGCCGAACAGCAAACTGAAGAACAACAGCAAAGAGATCCCCCGCACCCGGCTTTTCGTTCCTGCGATCAGCACGCCCAACACCAACGGAATGCCGAGCGCAGCCGAGTAGAGATAGCGATCGACAAACAGCGGCGAACGCCAGGAAATGGCGAATACCAACGTCACCGGGATCAGAATGCCGCCGAGCAGCAGCAGCGAGAATGTTCTCGGCGTCTCCCGCCGCCACAGTAGCAATGAACATAGGGCGATAAACATCGCCGGCAGCAGCCAGAGAATGACCGTCGGATAATTGCTGCCATCATGACCGGTGAGAAAACGCCAATACATCGCCGGCAGATCGCCCCAGGAAACCTGAGGGATCCAACCGACGTCGCCGCCGACCCGCAGCTCGGCGATATGCGCCAGCAGATTGAACAGCACCAGCAGCCAGGGAATGTAGGCCACCCCGATCGCCACATTGGCCAGCCACCACGCCGGCTGCTTGATGTAACGTACGCCTTCGCGGCGGCACGACAGCGCCAGCAGCACCAGCCAGTGAGCGATCAGCGTAAAAATCGTGAAGTAGTGGGTATAAAAGCTCAGCGTCATCAATAACGCATACAGCGCCAGGTAACGGTGGTTATCCGGCGTTTTCAGCCACTTCGCCAACGCCATGGCGGCGGCGATCGCCAGCATCCCCATCAGCGCGTACATGCGCGCCTCCTGGCTGTAACGCACCGCCATCGGCATGATTGCCATCAGCCACCCCGCTATCAGCGCCGCCCGCTCATTGGCCAACCAACGGGTAAAGCGCATCGCCAGCGCCACCGTCATTACGCCGAACACCAAGCTCAGCGAGCGGGCCGCCATGATGCCGTCGCCAAACAGCGCCATCCAGCCATGCAGCAACAGGTAATAAAGCGGCGGGTGAACATCGAAAGAAGCGTGGTACAGCAAAGCGCCCACGTCATAGCGGCTGGTCAGTACGCTGGAGGCTTCATCGCACCAAAAATACCGATCTGATAAGGAAATAAATCGCACGATCGCCGAAAACGCCACGATCGCCAACGCGAAATGTTTGTAACCGATGCCCTTTAAGCCGTTGTTGCTCAAAGAAACATTCGATACCTGCTGCAGTGACATAACGGCATTCCGCCCAAGAGAACCACACCGTGTGGAGACGCAGCGTCATCATTGCCGACGGCGGGTAAATGGCGGGTAAATCAGTGCGAAAAAGTCGGTGCAATCACCGCGGCGCCGCGTGGCTCTCAGCGGATTTCAACGGTGATATCCGGGTAAGCTTTCTCGCCATCGCTGAGGTAATGCCCCAGCGCCCGGTAAGCCATGACGTACAGCACGGCGGCGGCGCACAGGCACAGCAAGGTCACGAGCAGGAATCTGGATTTGCGCACGATAGGCTCCACGGGGAAATTTTCGCCTATTGTAGCGCGGCAAAATAAACGAAAGTTCAATTGCCGGCGGGTCAAGCACCTCGCACCCACTCGGCGAGGCGGTTCGTATCATTTCTTCAACATGTAGATAAACGAATCGACGGTTTCGCCGCCGGCGGTGGTGACGCTGACCGCCACCCGCGCATAACCCTCGCCTTCGAACGCATCGAGAGTCGGCCAGTGATTGACGAGATTAGCTGAACGGAACAGAAAACCGTTCACCCGATTGCCGCTGTTATCCAGCACGATGCCCGGGTAGCCCATCTCGGCGCCCCAGCCTTGGTTAAGCAGCGATCCGCCGACGCTGCCTTCTTCCCAGCTGCCGCCGATGGCTTCCATGATGTGCGCGTTGGGTCTGCCCGGCCCCAGGGTGCCGTATACGAATAAGCTTTGCATTTTTCACTCTGCCACTGTCTTAAATTTAGCGAACGAACATAGCATGGCGCTCAATGGCGAGCCAACGGGAGTATGGATTACACAGTCGAATTTTCAAGGGAAAAAGTAGGGGGAAGAACATCAGGGAGTAATGGCACGCCCTATAGGATTCGAACCTATGACCTACGGCTTAGAAGGCCGTTGCTCTATCCAACTGAGCTAAGGGCGCATTGAGATGCGGCAACCTGCGGCTGCGGGTTGGGATTATACGGTCAGAGGTTAGCGAGTCAATGCCTTTTCATGACGTTACGGCGGCGGCCGTGCTTTATGGCGTTTTTTCCGCCAGCGCCCGCGCGGCGAGGGTTCCCGTCAACCGGTCGCCACGATGCTGAACCAGACCGACGCCTACGTAAATCGGCGCGCGTTCAGACCACTGCCGCACGTCGCCCCGCCACCGGCAAAGGTGAGCTGACTGCACCACCGCGGCGATGTTACCCCAATCCGCAAGCTCAACCCCCCGTGCGTTGCAGGTCGTCGCCATCCTTTCCCCCAGTGTAGCGTCAGGGCGTGCGCTGTTTAAAGAAGCCTGGCTCCACGGCGCCCAAACCAACAATAGCGTGCAGCCTACCCAGGCGCAGCCCTTCATGCGCACAGCCTCCGCCACAGCGCGCTCAAGCGCGCCCGCCACGACGGCGCTCCTTCATGCTTACCGAGCTGATGCAGCGCGGTGAGTTGCGCGCTGTCCGCCGGATGCAGCGAAGAATCGAACACCGTTTCTCCCACATGTTTAGGCTCCACCGGTTGCTCGCCAGGCTGGTGATGCAACGGATAAAGCCGGGTTATCGCTCTCATGATCCTGCCCTCTTTCGCCCTGTGTATGGCCCCAGCGTATGCAAATGCAGGTAAAAATGGCGTAGAGGATCCTGAGGCGGGCATAAAAAAAGCGTAAATCGCCGCCGGCAACGGTCGCGAGGGTGATTCTGCGCCTGACAGCGCGCTCAGCTTCTGCCAGAATAGCGGCATCCCCGCTTTTCTTAATTGATGGATTTCCACACTGATGTCAGCAAAGATTATTGATGGTAAAACGATTGCGCAGCAGGTTAGAAACGAAGTGGCTGAGCAAGTGAAACAACGTCTGGCGGCCGGCAAACGCGCCCCAGGGCTGGCGGTTGTGCTGGTCGGCGAGAACCCGGCTTCGCAAATTTACGTCGCCAGCAAGCGCCGCGCCTGCGATGAAGTCGGCTTCCTTTCCCGCTCCTACGACCTGCCCGCTGCCACCAGTGAAGCCGAGCTGCTGGCGTTGATCGACCAGCTGAACGCCGATGAGGAAATCGACGGCATTCTGGTGCAGCTGCCGCTGCCGGCCGGCATCGATAACGTCAAGGTGCTGGAACGCATCCACCCGGACAAAGACGTCGACGGCTTCCACCCATACAACGTCGGCCGCCTGTGCCAGCGCGCCCCTAAGCTGCGCCCGTGCACGCCGCGCGGCATCGTCACCCTGCTGGAGCGTTATAACATCGATACCTACGGCCTGAACGCCGTGGTGGTCGGCGCGTCCAACATCGTCGGCCGCCCGATGAGCATGGAGCTGCTGCTGGCCGGCTGCACCACCACCGTCACCCACCGCTTCACCAAGAATCTGCGTCATCACGTCGAGAACGCCGATCTGCTGGTGGTGGCGGTCGGTAAGCCGGGCTTCATTCCGGGCGACTGGATCAAACCGGGCGCCATCGTGGTGGACGTCGGCATCAACCGCTTGGAAAGCGGTAAAGTGGTGGGCGACGTCGATTTCGACGCCGCCAGCGAGCGCGCCGCCTACATCACCCCGGTGCCGGGTGGCGTTGGCCCGATGACCGTTGCTACACTGATCCAAAATACCTTGCAGGCCTGCGAGGAATATCACGACGTTCAACCTAAATAAGTAAGGCAGTATGGAAATTTTCAATCTGGACAATCATCCCCACGTCGAACTGTGCGATCTGCTGAAGTTCCAGGGCTGGTGTGAAAGCGGCGGCGGCGCCAAAGAAGTCATCGCCGAAGGGCGGGTGAAAGTCGACGGCAAGGTCGAAACCCGTAAGCGCTGCAAGATCGTCGCCGATCAGGTAGTGGAGTTCAACGGCGGCAAGGTCGTGGTTAAACCCTAACCCGCAGCCATAGAAAAAGGCGCTGAATTCAGCGCCTTTTTTGTTTTTCCCTGCGGCCGGATTACTTGCGGCGCCAGGTGGTGCCCTGTGGGCCGTCTTCCAGCACGATATTCATCTCGTTCAACCGATCGCGAGCGGCATCCGCCAGCGCCCAATCCTTCGCGGCGCGCGCTTCGTTACGCTGTTTGATCAGCGCTTCGATCTCCGCCACTTCGCCGTCGTCAACCTGAGCGCCCCCTTGCAGGAACTGCTCTGGCTCCTGCTGCAGCAGGCCGAGCACGTTCGCCAGCTTGCGCAGTTCCGCCGCCATGCCGTTGGCCGCCACCATGTCTTCACCCTTGAGGCGGTTAACCTCGCGCGCCAGATCGAACAGCGCCGAATAGGCTTCCGGGGTGTTGAAGTCGTCGTCCATCGCTTCGCGGAAGCGGGCTTCGAACGCTTCGCCGCCGGCCGGCGCGGCGTCGGCATCGGTGCCGCGCAGCGCGGTATAGAGGCGCTCCAGCGCGGTGCGCGCCTGCTTGAGGTTCTCTTCGCTGTAGTTCAGCTGGCTGCGATAGTGGCCGGACATCAGGAAGTAACGCACCGTCTCCGCATCATAATGGCCGAGCACGTCGCGAATGGTGAAGAAGTTATCCAGCGATTTGGACATCTTCTCTTTGTCGATCATCACCATGCCGGAGTGCATCCAGTAATTGACGTACGGACCGTCGTGGGCGCAGCTCGACTGCGCGATCTCGTTCTCGTGGTGCGGGAACATCAGATCGGAACCGCCGCCGTGGATGTCGAAGTGGGTGCCCAGCTGCTTGCAGTTCATGGCGGAGCATTCGATATGCCAGCCCGGACGGCCCGGCCCCCACGGCGACTGCCAGCTCGGCTCACCCGGCTTGGACATCTTCCACAGCACGAAGTCCATCGGGTTGCGCTTCACGTCGTCGATCTCTACGCGCGCGCCGGCCTGCAGCTGATCCAGATCCTGGCGCGACAGCAGCCCGTATTGCGGATCGCTGTCGATGGAGAACATCACGTCGCCGTTGCTGGCCACGTAGGCGTGATCGCGATCGATCAGGCGCTGGGTGATCTCGATGATCTCGGCGATATGCTGGGTCGCACGCGGCTCTTGATCCGGGCGATCGATCAGCAGCGCGTCGAAGTCGGCGTGCATTTCCGCCAGCATACGTTCGGTCAGCTGGTCGCAAGTCTCATGATTTTCCGCTGCACGGCGGATGATTTTGTCGTCCACGTCGGTGACATTGCGCACGTAGTTTAGCGAATAGCCGAGATAGCGCAGGTAACGCGCCACCACGTCGAAAGCGACAAAGGTACGACCGTGCCCGATGTGACACAGGTCATAGATGGTTACCCCGCACACGTACATGCCCACTTTCCCGGCATGAATGGGTTTGAATTCCTCTTTTTGACGACTCAGGGTATTAAAAATCTTTAGCATCGGGAGATTCCGTGGTGTGCGTGATAACAAAAAAGATAACCGGGCTTCAGGTTTTCCGCCCGGTAGCGTATTGAAACCTGAAGCCTGATCTATTGCAAGGTTAAGGCCATGCTTTGCTGACTTCACGCGAATAAAATGCACGAAATTCAGCGGCCGACGTAATTGTTATAATATAACAACTACGCGATTACCACAGACAGTGCGCGGTTGAGCCGCTGCTGACTCGCTGGGGCGGATATGTTATAAGGGCGGTCTGAATGTTCACTCGCTTTACGTGACGTCTCACTTCACCTTGTTAGGATTAAAACTATGGTTACTTTCCACACCAATCACGGCGATATCGTTATCAAGACCTTTGCTGACAAAGCGCCGGTTACCGTTGAAAACTTCCTGAACTACTGCCGCGCCGGTTTCTACGACAACACCATCTTCCACCGTGTGATCAACGGCTTCATGATCCAGGGCGGCGGTTTCGAGCCGGGCATGAACCAGAAAGCGACCAACGCGACCATCAAGAACGAAGCCAACAACGGTCTGAAAAACACCATCGGTACCCTGGCAATGGCGCGTACCAACGATCCGCACTCCGCCACCGCACAGTTCTTCATCAACGTGGCTGACAACGACTTCCTGAACTTCCGCGGCGAAAACGTGCAGGGCTGGGGCTACTGCGTGTTCGCTGAAGTGGTTGAAGGCATGGACGTGGTCAACAAGATCAAAGGCGTGAAAACCGGCCGCAGCGGCATGCACCAGGACGTACCGGTAGAAGACGTCGTGATCAACAGCGTGACCGTCAGCGAGTAATCGCGGCTGCATGAGTACGCTGTTCATCGCAGATCTGCACTTGTGCGCACAGGAACCGGCAATCACTGCCGGTTTTCTGCGTTTTTTACGGCGCGAAGCGGTGCACGCCGACGCGCTGTACATCCTTGGCGACCTGTTTGAAGCCTGGATCGGCGACGACGATCCCGAGCCGCTGCACGCGGAGATCGCCGCGGCGCTGAAAGCGCTGCAACAGGCCGGCGTGCCCTGCTACTTCATCCACGGCAACCGCGATTTTCTGCTCGGCAAGCGCTTCGCTCGCGCCAGCGGCATGCAGCTGCTGCCGGAAGAAAAAGTGCTGGAGCTGTACGGCCGCAGGATCCTGATCCTGCACGGCGACACCCTGTGCACCGACGATCAAGCCTATCAGCAATTCCGCCGTAAAGTGCACAACCCGCTGATTCAAAAACTGTTCCTCGCGCTGCCGCTGCGCTGGCGACTGAAGATCGCCGCCAACATGCGCGCCCGCAGCCAGCAATCCAACCAGGGCAAGTCGGACGCCATCATGGACGTCAACCCGCAGGCAGTCGAACAGACGATGCTGCACCACGACGTGCACTGGATGATCCACGGCCATACCCATCGCCCGGCGGTGCACCGGCTGGCGTTGAGCAACGGCGAAGCCCATCGCGCGGTGCTGGGCGCCTGGCACGTCGAAGGATCGATGATCAAAGTCAGCGCCGACGCCGTCGAGCTGATCCAATTCCCATTCTGAGCCCCGGGCTGGCGCGCGAGTGAAAATTCGCGCTTTCGGCGCTGAAAACCGGCGACGCAACCGTTTTCCTCGCCGTGCGCTCATGGTATGCTCTACGCCCTCATTCGGCCCTCAGCCGACGCCAGAAAAATCACAGGAGCCTTACACCCATGGGAGCCAACGCCGCTTCAGCCGCCACTACCGGGGCGAAAATCGCAATTGTAATGGGATCGAAAAGTGACTGGGCCACCATGCAGTTCGCCGCCGAAGTCCTGACCCAGCTCGATGTCCCCTTCCATGTCGAAGTCGTTTCCGCTCACCGCACGCCGGACAAGCTGTTCAGCTTCGCCGAGCAGGCTACCGCCAACGGTTTTGACGTGATCATCGCCGGCGCCGGCGGTGCGGCGCACCTGCCGGGCATGCTGGCGGCGAAAACCCTGGTGCCGGTGCTGGGCGTGCCGGTGCAAAGCGCCGCGCTGAGCGGCGTAGACAGCCTGTACTCCATCGTCCAGATGCCGCGCGGCATTCCGGTGGGCACGCTGGCGATCGGCAAAGCCGGCGCCGCCAACGCCGGGCTGCTGGCGATGCAGATCCTGGCGCTGCACGATGCCGCATTGGCACAACGTTTGGCGGACTGGCGTCAGGCACAGACCGAAGACGTCTTGAACCACCCCGATCCGCGGGAGGACGCATGAAGCCGGTTTGCGTACTGGGCAACGGCCAACTGGGGCGCATGCTGCGCCAGGCCGGCGAACCGCTGGGCATTGCCGTCTACCCTGTCGGCATCGATGCCGAGCCCGAGGCGGTGCCGTATCAGAACAGCGTCATTACCGCCGAGATCGAACGCTGGCCGGAAACCGCGCTGACGCGCGAGTTGGCGACCCACAGCGCCTTCGTCAACCGCGACATCTTTCCGCGTCTGGCGGATCGCCTGACGCAAAAACAGCTGCTCGACCAGCTCGGCCTGGCGACCGCGCCGTGGCAGCTGCTGGCGAGCGCCGCCGAATGGCCGCAGGTATTCGCTTCGCTGGGCGAGTTGGCGATCGTCAAACGCCGAGTCGGCGGCTATGACGGCCGCGGCCAATGGCGTTTGCGTCCGGGCCAGGAAGCCGAACTGCCGGCCGACGCCTATGGCGAGTGCATCGTCGAGCAAGGCATCAATTTCTCCGGCGAAGTATCGCTGGTGGGCGCACGCGGCCACGACGGCCGTTCGGTATTCTACCCGCTGACCCACAACCTGCATGAAGACGGCATCCTGCGCACCAGCGTGGCGCTGCCGCAGCCCAACGCGGCGCTGCAGCAACAGGCCGAGCAGATGCTGGCGGCGATCCTGAACGAGCTGAACTACGTCGGCGTAATGGCGATGGAGTGCTTTATCGTCGGCGATCGGCTTCTGATCAACGAACTGGCGCCGCGCGTGCACAACAGCGGCCACTGGACGCAAAACGGCGCGTCCATCAGCCAGTTCGAACTGCATCTGCGCGCCATCCTCGGCCTGCCGTTGCCGCAGCCGGTGGTGAGCACACCGTCGGTGATGGTCAACCTGATCGGCACCGCCGTCAACGAACAGTGGCTGTCGCTGCCGCTGGTGCATCTGCACTGGTATGAGAAAGAGGTGCGCCCGGGCCGCAAGGTCGGCCATCTCAATCTGAACGACCCGAGCGCCGCCGATCTGCGCCAGGCACTGCAGGCGCTGGCGCCGCTGCTGCCGGGCGAATACCAAAGCGGGCTGGCCTGGGCACAGCAGAAGCTGGCTTAACGGTTTACACCGCCGAAAAGAAGAAGGTTCAGCCCAGGCTGAACCTTTTTTATTGCCGCAAAGATCAACGTGAGCCGATGTTACGCAACGGTTTGCCGGCCATCAGATTGCGTTCAATGTGTTCCAGCGAAATATTTTTGGTTTCCGGGATTAGCGCCAGCGTGATGAAAACAAACAGCACGTTAAGCCCCGCGTAGACCCAAAAGGTGTGAGCGCTACCCAACGAATTCAGCATGGTCAGGAATGTCGCCCCCACGATCATATTGGCGATCCAGTTAGTGGCGGTGGAACAGGTGATGCCGAAATCGCGGCCTTTCAATGGCTGGATCTCTGAGCACAGCACCCAAATCAACGGGCCGGCGCTCATGGCAAAGCCGACGATAAACATCAGTAGCATGACGATGGCGAAATATTGCTCCGCCGCCGAGTTCATGCCGATGTTCATCATGGTTCCCAGCGCCCCCATGCCGACAGCCATCACGATAAACCCGAGGATCAGGGTGGGTTTGCGGCCCCAGCGATCGACCAGTCCAATAGCGATAAAGGTGGCCAGCACGTTGACCAAACCGACGATCACCGTGCCCCACATCTGCTGTTCCGTACTGGCGAAGCCCGCCAGACCGAAAATCTTCGGCGCGTAATACATGGTGACGTTCATCCCGGTGAACTGCTGCATCACCTGGAGAAGAATGCCAAGGAAAACCGCGCGGCGGAAATTTTTATTGCCTTTGAACAACGCCCAACCGCTTTGCTTCAGTTTGAGGCTTTCACGAATTTCATTCAGCTCATACTGCGCCTGGGCACTGCTGTCGCGCAGCTTCTCCAACACCTGACGCGCCTGCTCATGACGATTGCGCGAGGCCAACCACCGCGGGCTGTCAGGTAAAAAGAACACGCCGACCAACAACAGCCCCGCCGGGATGGTGATGACGCCCAACATCCAGCGCCAGGCACCGGTATAGCTGAACGCCGTATCAGACAGGTAAGCCGCCAAAATACCAATGGTGATCATCAATTGATACATCGAGATCATGCTGCCACGGATTTTTTCCGGCGCGATTTCAGAGAGATAAATCGGCGCAGTATAAGAAGCGATACCCACCGCCAATCCCAGCAGAATGCGTGAAACGATCAGGACCTCCACGTTGGGGGCGAACGCAGAACACAGCGATCCCGCCACGAACAGGATGGCGCCGATCATCAAACTGTATTTGCGCCCCAGCCGGAAGTTCATCCAACCGCTGCCGATGGCACCGACGGCGGCGCCAAACATCATTGAGCTGACCACCCACTCCTGCTGAGAGCTGGTGATCTGAAATGTGTCGGTAATAAACGGCAGAGCGCCGGCGATTACGCCGATATCCAGACCGAACAACAGGCCGGCCAACGCGGCTAAAAAACAGACGAAAAAAGTCATGCCGACATGGGTCGGGCTTTTCTCCGCCGGTGTAACTTTGACGGTATCGCTCATACAGCCTCCAGGAGAAAACGGTCATCAGTGTGCGACATGATAGGAGGCAATGCGTCGGAGATAAGTGAGTGCGATCACATTAGTGAAAACGATTACACCCTATTAAAAATGGATGCGCTGTTTTTTAAGGCGACAAAGTCACTTGATTTATGCATAAAACTCTAAATTAATGCATAAAACAGGCGAGACTGACCCGATACCCGTTGCACCGATGATTAACGGCAGCCGTATCGACATGACATAAATGTAATCGATTTCACTCAGGGTGGGCATGAAGATGAATAGCGCCAGTAACGCGCGAAAAAACGGCAGGCCCGGCCACGCCTGGCGGCAACAGACCTGCGATAGCAAGATCAGCCCTCATAACTGCGGAACAGCGCCCGGCCGCGCAGCAGGCGCACGCCCAGCCAACCGCCGCACAGCGACAGCAGCAGCGCGCTGGTCAGCGGCAGCGCCCACCACAGCACCGGCGTCGGCGTCCACGGGAAGTCGAATACCCGGCTCTGCAGCAGCCACAGCGCCGCCTCGGCACCCACCGCCGCCGCGATGCCCGCCACCAGCCCCAGCAGGGCGAACTCGCACCACAGCGTGCGGCGCAGCAGCCGTTTGCCGGCCCCCAGCGTGCGGTACACCACCAGCTCCTGACGCCGCTGACGCATGCCGACCTGCACCTGCGCCAGCAACAGCAGGCCGCCGCACAGCACCACCAGCACCACCATCACTTCCAGCGCGCGGCTGACCTGCTGCAGCACGCCGCCGACCTGTTTCAGGATCGCGCCGATATCCAGCAGGCTGAGCGTCGGAAACTGGCGGTTGAGCTGGGTCAGCATCTGGCCGTCGCCGTCGTAGCGGAAGCTGGTGAGCCAGGTCTGCGGCTGGCCGTCCAGCGCGCCGGGCGGGAAGATAAAGTAAAAGTTCGGCTTCAGGCTTTCCCAATCCACCTGGCGCAGGCTGGTGACCTTCGCGCTAAACGCCTGGGTATCGCCGCTGAAGGTCAGCGTGTCGCCCAGCGTGATCTTCAGCCGCCCGGCAATGCCTTCATCCATCGAGACCTCGCCGCTTTTCGGCGGCCAACTGCCCGCCACCAGCGGATTGTGAGCCGGCAGATCGGCCAACCAGGTCAGGTTCAGCTCGCGGTTCACCGCCTCGCCGCCCGGATCGTCTTCATGCACCCGCTCGGTCGCCACCTGCTGGTTTATCTCGGTCAGACGCACTCGAACGATCGGATAATAGGTTTCCGGCTTGATCTGGTGCTGCTGCAGGAAGGTTTTCACCTGCGGCACCTGCGCCTCGGTCATGTTGAGCAGGAAATAGTTCGGGCTGTCCGGCGGCAGCTGTTGCTGCCAGCGTTCGAGCAGATCGCCGCGCAGCACCAACAGCAGCGCCAGCAGCATGAACGACAGCGAAAATGCCGCCAGCTGGCTGATGGTCACCCACGGCTGATGCAGCAGGCGGTTGACCGCCAGCCGCAGCGCCAGGCTCTTGAGCGTGATGCGTCGCAGCAACAGCAGGCTGCCCCAGCCGATGCCGCCCAGCAGCAGCGCCAGCACCGCCATACCGGCCAGGATCGCCCACAGCAGTGTGCTGGCCCCCATCAGCGTCACCAGCAGCGCCACCACGACCGCCGCCGTCACCGGCAGGAAGTAGCGCAGCGGCCAGACGTTGGCCACCACATCGCGGCGCAGCACCCGCAGCGGCTGGGTAGCCAGCAACTGACGGTACGGCCGCAGCCCGACCAGCAGTGAAATCAGCACCAGCGCGCCGAGCGCCCACAGCCACGGCCAGGCGCCGGCGGCGGGCAATGCGGCCGGCAACACCGGCTTCAGCAGGCGAATCAACAGCGCTTCGAACGCCAGCCCGATCCCCCCGCCACACACCGCCGCCAGCGCCATCACCGCCAGCCACTGGCCGACGATCAGCTTACGCAGCGCGCCGCGCCCGGCGCCGAGGGTTTTCAGCACCGCGATCAGATCGTAGCGGCTGCGGCAATAGTGGCTCATCGCCACCGCCACGGCGGCGATCGACAACAGCAGCGTCAGCAGGGCCGACAGCAGCAGGAACTGTTGGGATCGCTGCAGCGACTTGCCGAGCGCGCTGCCGGACTCCTGCAGCCCGAACCAGCGCTGATCCGGCGTCAACAGCGGCGTCAACCGTTCTTCGTAACGCTGAATATCCGGCTCGGCGCCGGCGAACATGTAGCGATAGGTCAAACGACTGCCCGGCTGCACCGCGCCGGTCTTATCGACGTCCGCCAGGTTGATCATGATGCGCGGCGCGGTCTGGAACGGGTTGAAGCCGGCGTCCGGCTCCTGAATGATTTCACCGGCGATGCGCAGCGTGGTGTCGCCCACCTCAAGCGAATCCCCCACTTTCACGTTCAGCAGCGCCAGCAAACGCGGCGCCACCAGCACGCTGCCCGGTTCGGGTTTGATGTTGGCCGGGCGCGTTTCCAGCTTGCCGTACAGCGGATAGGCCAGATCGGTGGCTTTCACGTCCGCCAGTTGCGGCCGATCGCCGGCATAGGTCATGGTGGTGAACGACAGCTGACGGCTCAGTTTCAGCCCCTGCTGCTGCGCGTCCAGCAGCCAGCCTTCCGGTACCGGATGCGCGCTGCGCAGCACCCGATCGCCGGCGATAAAGTCGCGGCTCTGCTGGCTGAGCCCTTTGTCCATGCGATCGCTGATGCTGCCCAGCGCCAGCACGCAAGCGACGGAGAGCGTCAGCGCCAGCCAAACGATCAGCAGCGACGGCGAGCGCCATTCGCGCCAGAACCAGCGCCAGATCATGCTTCCTCCCACAGCTTGCCTTCGCGCAGCCGCAGCCGCCGCTGGCAGCGCGCCGCCAGCGTTTCGTCATGGGTCACCAGGATCAGGGTGGTGTCAAAATCGCGGTTGAGGGAAAACAGCAGGTCAGCGATGCGATCGCCGGTCTGGCGATCGAGGTTGCCGGTCGGTTCATCGGCGAACAGCACCCGCGGCCGGCCGCTGAAGGCGCGCGCCAGCGCCACGCGCTGCTGCTCGCCGCCGGACAGCTGCGCCGGTAGGTGATCGAGCCGTTTCCCCAGCCCCAGCTGTTCCAGCAGTTGCACCGCCTGCTCGCGGCTCTGTCTGTCGCTCTCGCCGCGCAGCAGCGCCGGCAGCTGCACGTTCTCCAGCGCGTTCAGCGTCGGCACCAGCATGAACGACTGAAACACGAAGCCGACGTTCTTGGCGCGCAGCGCGGCGCGCCCCTCTTCGTCCAGCGCGGTCAGCGACTCGCCGAGCAGGCGCACCTCGCCCTCGCTGCCGTCATCCAGCCCGGCCAAAATGCCCAGCAGGGTCGATTTCCCCGATCCGGATTCGCCGATCAGGGCGATCGTCTGCGCGGGTTTGACAAGCAGCTCGACTCCGGTAAGGATGGTGAGCTGATGCTCACCCTGACCAACGTGTTTACTAAGATGATGAACTTCAAGAACGTTTTCCGCTGGCATCTTCCCTTCCTTTTGCTGTTGGGATTATTCAGTTTACGCGCTGCCGCCGCCGATACCTTGTTGATTTTGGGCGACAGTTTAAGCGCCGGCTACCGCCTGCCGATCGAGCGGGCCTGGCCGACGCTGTTGGCCGAACAGTGGCAGAAAAAACCGGGCGCGCCGCAGCTGGTCAACGCCAGCATCAGCGGCGACACCGCCGCACAGGGGCTGGCGCGTCTGCCCGCGCTGTTGAAACAGCATCAGCCGCGCTGGGTGCTGATCGAGCTGGGCGCCAACGACGGCCTGCGCGGCTTCCCGGCGCAGGACATACAGCGCGAACTCGGCCAGATCATCACGCAGGTGCAGCAGGCCGGCGCACAGCCGCTGCTGATGCAGATCCGTATCCCGCCGAACTACGGCCGCCGCTATACCGAGGCGTTCAGCGCCGTCTACCCGGCGCTGGCCAAACAGTTCAACATTCCGCTGCTGCCGTTCTATATGGAACAGGTGGTGGTGAAGCCGGAATGGATGCAAGATGACGGATTGCACCCCAATGGGGACGCCCAGCCGTTTATCGCCACTTGGATGGCGGAGCGCCTGGAACCGCTAGTAAAACATGAGTCTAACTAAATTAGGGTCGTACACTAGGTAAAGTTATGCAAAAAGCGGTATTGATAACCGGCTGCTCCAGCGGGATTGGACTGATTGCGGCGCAGGATCTGCGCAACCGCGGCTACCGGGTGTTGGCCGCCTGCCGCAAGCCGGAGGACGTGGAAAACATGCGCCAGCTCGGGCTGGAAGGCATCGAGCTGGATCTGGACGACAGCGCCAGCGTCGAGCGCGCCGCCGCCGAGGTGATCGCGCTGACCGACGGTCGCCTGTACGGCCTGTTCAACAACGGCGGTTTCGGCGTTTACGGCCCGCTCAGCCGCATTTCGCGCAGCCAGCTGGAGCGGCAGTTCGCCACCAACCTGTTCGGCACCCACCAGCTGACCCAGCTGCTGTTGCCGGCAATGTTGCCGCACGGCGAAGGGCGCATTATCCAGACCAGTTCGGTGATGGGGCTGGTCTCTAGCGCCGGGCGCGGCGCCTACGCCGCCAGCAAGTTCGCGCTGGAGGCCTGGTCGGACGCGCTGCGCATGGAGCTGCACGGCAGCGGCATTCAGGTCAGCCTGATCGAACCGGGGCCGATTTCCACTCACTTTAGCCAGAACGTCAACCAGGCGCAGAGCGACAAGCCGGTGCACAACCCCGGCATCGCCAAACGCCTGACGCTGCCGCCGGAGGCCATTCTGCCCAAACTGCGCCACGCGCTGGAAAGCCCGCGCGCCAAACTGCGCTACCCGGTGACCCTGCTGGCGCACGCCATGAGCGTGCTGCGCCGTATTCTGCCGGGCCGCTGTCTGGATTGGCTGCTGCGCAGCAACGCTTAATTCGCCCGCCGGGGTTGAAGAATGGCGGCGCGCCCCCATCTACACCCCATGGCTCCGCACGATCAGAGAGAAAAAAGATGCTAGCTCAAGCTGTTGTTGATATTAACGAAACTAACCTGCACCAGACGCTGGAACAATCGATGTCCATTCCGGTGCTGTTCTACTTCTGGTCCGAGCGCAGCCAACACTGCCTGCAGCTCACGCCGGTGCTGGACAAGCTGGCGGCGGAATACGCCGGTCAGTTCATTCTGGCCAAGGTGGACTGCGACGCCGAACAAATGATCGCCTCCCAGTTCGGGCTGCGCTCCATTCCGACGGTCTACCTGTTCAAAGACGGCCAGCCGGTCGACGGCTTCCAGGGCCCGCAGCCGGAAGAAGCGATCCGCGACTTGCTGCAGCGTTTCCTGCCGAAGGAAGAAGATCTGAAACTGGCGCAGGCGCAGGAACTGCTGGCCGCCGGCAACGCCGCCGAAGCGCTGCCGCTGCTGAAAGACGCCTGGCAGAGCAGCCAACAGCGCAGCGACATCGGCCTGACCCTGGCCGAAACTCAGATCGCGCTCAGCCGCAGCGAAGACGCCGAAGCGGTGCTGGCGACCATCCCGCTGCAGGATCGCGATACCCGCTATCAGGGCCTGGTGGCGCAGATTGAACTGTTGAAGCAGGCGGCGGACACGCCGGAAATCCAACAGCTGCAACAGCAGGTGCAGCAGCAACCGGGCAACGTCGAGCTGGCAGTACAGCTGGCGCTGCAGCTGCATCAGGTCGGGCGTAACGAAGAAGCGCTGGAACTGCTGATGGGGCATCTGAAGAAAGATCTGGCCGCCGCCAACGGCAACGCGCGCAAGACCCTGATGGACATTCTGGCCGCGCTCGGCACCGGCGACGCGCTGGCCGCTAAATATCGCCGCCAGCTGTACTCGCTGCTGTACTGATATACCCTTCGTCTTTCCAGCCGCATCGTTGTTGGCTGCACGTTCGAACCCCAGTCTCTTAGTTATCTAAGCGCCTGGGGTTTCTCACGTTTGCCGCCTGGACGCAACTGGAAATCCATTGGGTATATGTGTTGTCCCAAAGTAAATATTGAAGGGTATCCCCTAAATAGTTCGAGTTGCATCAAGGCGGCAAGTTTGTCAGTCCCCGGGAACTTACTCAAGTAAGCGACCGGGGCGCGCAAACGCAGCCAGCACAGATGTAGCTTGAAATATGACGGGGATATCAACGATAGACCCGCACCCCGCCCTCCACGCCCGCCGGGCTGAACAACACCTGCCACAGCTGAATGTTGCGCGAACGGAACGCGCCGGCGCAGGCGTTCAGGTAGTAAGTGAACATGCGTTCGAAGCGCTCGGAATAGCCGCCCGCCAACTCTGGCCACGCCCGCTTGAAGTTCTCCAGCCAGGCCATCAGCGTGCGATCGTAATCGGCACCAAAGTTGTGCCAATCCTCCATCACGAAACGCCCTTCGCTGGCCTCGGCGATATGCCGCACAGAAGGCAGGCAGCCGTTGGGGAAGATGTATTTGTCTATCCAGGCGTCGACGTTGAGATCGGTCTGATTGGAACCGATGGTATGCAGCAGGAACAGGCCATCGGGCTTCAGGTTGCGCGCCGCGACGCTGAAATAGGTCTCGTAGTTTTTCGGCCCGACGTGCTCAAACATGCCGACCGACACGATGCGATCGAACTGGCGATCCAGATCGCGGTAATCCTGCAGCAAAATCTCGACGTTCAGCCCGGCGCAGCGTTCCTGCGCCAGCTTCTGCTGCTCGGCCGAAATGGTCACGCCGTGCACCGTGACGCCGTAGTTTTGCGCCGCAAACTGCGCCAACCCGCCCCAGCCGCAGCCGATATCCAGCAGCGTCATGCCCGGTTTCAGCTGCAGTTTTTCGCAGATCATCCGCAGCTTGGCCTGCTGTGCCTGCTCCAGCGTCTGCGCCTCTTTCCAATAGCCGCAGGAGTATTGCATGTAAGGGTCGAGCATCGCCCGGAACAGGTCGTTGCCGATGTCGTAGTGCTCTTTGCCCACCTGCCAGGCGCGCTTGCGCGATTGGCGGTTGAACAGCCGGGCATAGGCAACGCGCGCAATGTCGCTCAAGCTTTTCGGCAGCCGCTCATCGACGCCGGCCTGCAGAATGCGGGTGAACAGCATGTCCAGGCGTTCGCACTCCCACCAGCCGTCCATGTAGCCTTCGCCAAAACCGAGCGAGCCTTCCTGCAAAATGCGTTTGAACAGCGCCGGGTTGTGCACCCGGATATCCCAGGCGCGCGGGCCGTTGATGGCGACGCCGGCTTCCGCCAACATCTCCTCCACAATGCGATACCAGCGATCCTTCTTCTGGGCGAGTTCATCAACACTGAGCGAATCCATAACAATCCTTGGCCGAAATGTCATTTCAAAAAGCATAGTCGCAAATAAAAATGACAAATTTTTGACGGTAAATACCGGGGTGTTTTTACTCTAGCCAAGGCGAGCAACATCATGAAATGAATAAAAATTATTGAAATCATGCCATTTAGGCATACTTATCCGCGCCAGCGCGAGCGCGGATCAACCGACGGTGGCTAAGGTAAAATAGAGGTGCCGGCCTGGCCCGCCAGCACCGCGTCGATATCCTGCAGGCCACCGATATGGGCCGTCCGCCCGGTGCGATCGACGAAGCGGCTGACCGCCATGATCTTCGGCCCCATGGCGCCGTCCGCCACCGCCATCGGCGCCAGCTCCTGCGTGGTGGTGCGCCGAATGGCGCGCTGGCGCGGCGTGCCCCACTCCTGGTACACCGCGTCGGCATCGGTGAGGATCACCAGATGATCGGCCCCCACCTGCTCCGCCAACAGCGCCGCCGCCAGATCTTTGTCGATCACCGCTTCGCTGCCCATCAGCCCATGCTCGCCGGCGATCATCGGAATACCGCCGCCGCCGTTGCAGATCACGATGTGCCGCTGCGACAGCAGCAGCGTGATCGCCTCGATGTCGAGGATCTTCTGCGGTGCCGGCGAAGGCACCACCCGGCGGATGTAGTTGCCGTCCGCCTTCAGCGTCCAGCCGTATTTGGCCTCCAGCGCCTGCCGCTGTTCCGGCGCATACACCGGCCCGATGAACTTGCTCGGCGCCTGATAATCCGCATCCTGCGCATCCACCAGCACCCGCGTCAGCAGCGTGGACACCGGCTGCTGCGGATGGCTGGCGCTCAGCTGCTGCGCCAGCATATAGCCGATCATGCCCTGGCTTTCGGCCACCAGAATATCCAGCGGATAAGGCGGCACATCGCGGTACGCCAAGTTCTGCAACGCCAGCAGCCCCACCTGCGGCCCGTTGCCGTGTACGATGGCGATGCGGTATTTCTGCGCCAGTTTGCCGATGGCGTCGGCGATCAGGGCGATGCTCTTATACTGATTTTCCGCAGAGAGCACAGCTCCGCGCTGCAACAGGGCGTTGCCGCCCAACGCAATGACCAAGGTTTTCATGGCTTGCACCCGTAGTTGAAATCATACCGTCCCGGCCGGATCCGCGATCCGGCCCTCGTGTTCACACCGCGCGCCGCACAGTGCGTTAATCGTCGTCACCCCCAGCCACACGCCCAGTAGCGTGTCCGCTCCCGAGAAGTGCCCCAGACTCAGCACCGCCTTCACCGCCGCCGATACCTCTTCAGGCGCCCGCAGCCCCTGCGCCAACGTATGCAGCGGCGTGGCGAACACGCCCTGCTCGGCGTAACGCAGGTAATGCGCGCTCACCAGCGTGGTCAGCGCGTCCAGCGGTGGCGTCTGGGCGAAAAACGGCGCCAGCCCGGTAACCTGGATGCGGCTGTCGAGGTGGGCGCTCAGCAGCAGGCCGAGCAAGGTGTCGTCGTTGCTCGGCGTCAGCCCCGGCCCCTTGCCCAGCGCCTGGCGCCAGTCGACCGTGTCGCCCCGCAGCCAACGGGAAAAATCCCGCACCAGCGCGGCCGGCTCCGGCGTTAACGGCTGCCTCACCAATCGGCCCAGCTCGCCGTGCAACCCACACAGCGCCGTGCAGTGCTGCAATACCGCCGTCAGCGGCCGATCGGCAATGGCCGCACGCGGCGCCAGCGCCAGATCCCGGGCCGCCGCCGCAGGACGGACAAAGAGCGTATCCAGCAAGAGGCCAGAGGCGGAGAAAGCGCAGCGTCGTACGGACGGCACCGCACGCCGCACGCGATCGAAACCCCGCGCGCCGAGCTGCCACCCCATCGGGCTCAGGCCGCTGCCGGCGCGGTGCAGCGTCAGCAGCCGCGCGTTTTCCGTCAGGAAATTGATCGCGTTGTTGAAGCTGCCGACGCAGCGCAGCGCGCCGTAGTCCTGCGTCGCATGGCGGCTGCCGGCTAACGCGATAATGTCCATACGCGCCTCCGTTCGTTTACGCCGTAATGCCGAGCTTATCGGCCAGCGCTTCGATCGCTTTCTCAAAGCAGCCGAGCGGCGCGCGCACCGTGCCGGCGCCGATCTGTCCGACTCCGGCTTCGCGGTGGGCGATGCCGGTGTTGATCAGCGGCGTGATGCCGGTTTCCACCACCCGGCGAGCATCCAGCCCCAGGCAGGCGCCCTGGAAGTCCCAGGTCGGGATCTGCAGCATCATGTTGCGTTCGAGGTAGATCTCCGCCATTTCCTCGGAGATGTCGGTGGCGGCGCTCATGCCGCCGGAAGCCCCGACGAAGCGCGTCACGCCTGGTGCCGCCACCATCGCCGCGCCGCCAATGCCGAAGGTTTCGGTGATCGCGCTGTCGCCGATGTCCGGGTTGGCGTCCGCCTGGCTGAAACCGGAGAAGAACAACCCTTCCGGCGTATTGACGGGGGCGGTGAACCAACGATCGCCCATCCCGCTGATCTTGATGCCGAAGTTCTTGCCGTTGCGGGTCATTACCGTGACGATGGTGCCCTGCTCAATCTCCGCCCCGGCGTCCATCGCCGCCTTGCAGTAGGCCATCGCCAGATTGAGGAAGAACTGATCGGTGATGCTGAGGAACTGCATTACCTGCGCCAGCTCCGCCTTATCGCGCGGCAGCAGGCTGATCTCCGGCGCCAGCCTGCGCATCAGCAGCGCCGAGGCCGCGATATTGCGCTGGTGGAATTCGTCCCCCATGCTGATCGCCTGCGCCATCAAGGCGGTCAGATCGATCCCCTCCTCCAGCGTCGCCAACACCGCTTTCAACACCGGGGCCAGCGAATCGCGCATCCAGCGCAGGCGCTGCTGCACGTCCTCGCCGTAGGCGCCGAAGCGCATCACTTTGCCGATACCTTCGTTCATGTTGCAGTAGGCGTAGTTGCCGTGAACGGTGTTCCTGACTACCACCATCGGCATGTGGCCCGAGGTGATGCCGCCCATGGGCCCCACCGCGCTCACGCTGTGGCACGGGATAAACTCGATTTCCCCCTGCTCCAGCAGCGCCAGCGCCTGCTGCTCATCCTGCGCCCAGCCTTCGAACAGGCAGGCGCCGATGCAGGCGCCGCGCACCGGGCCGCTCATCTCTTGCCAGGTGACCGGCGGGCCGGCGTGCAGCAGCTTGCGCCCTTCGGCCAGCTGCGGGATCAAGCGGTGCGCCAGATCCACATCCTGCCAGTGCGGGCGCGCCTCGCGGATACGGGCGATAACGGCGGCGTTTGCTTGCTCAATCGTTGCGTACATAGCGGTTCCTTACTTTAATTTTTTCAAGATGTTGGCTAATCGTTGATCGCCACCGGCCACCGGCGCCCACTGGTAATGCACCACCGGAATGTCGCTGGTTTGCAGGTCATCGGCGAAGCTGCGCAGCCCGGCATTGATCACCGCGACACCGTCCAGCAAGGCCGGCCGTTCGCGTTCAGGTGCGGGTAAGACGGGGGTAATCAGCTGATGCGCCAGCGCGACCGCCGCCGGCAGCGACGGCATCACCGCGATGCCGGCTTCCTGCAGGGTGGCGATTTGCCGCGAGCGCTGCTGCGGATCCTGTTCGGTGCCGGTGACGGTGGCGATCGCCGCCAGCGGGTGGGCCGCGCCGCGCGCCGCGCGCACGTTGGCCACCTCGGCCGCCAGCGACGCCGCCGGATCGTCCTGAGCGCCGAAGCCGATCACCACGTCCAGCAGCAACACGCCGGTCTGCGGCTGCTGCGCCAGGCGGGCGATCTCTTGATTGCGGGCGGTCGGGTCAATCATCGGGTGCGGGCGCCCCTGGGTGTAGAAGTCATCGCCCATGTCGATGATGCGATGGCCGTTGGCCACCAGCATGGCGCCGCGCGGGTGCTCGCTATCCAGCGGCAGGGACAGTTTTTCCGCCAGTAGCATCGCGCATTCGGCCGCCAGCGTGCCGCCGGCGTACAGCCCGGCGATTTTGCCGCCGGGCACCGCAGGCTGCTGCGCCGCCTGTTGCTGCACACAGCCCTGCATCGCCGCCAGCCGCGCCGCTTCATCCAGCGTGGCGGCGAACGTGATATTGCCATCCTGGCGCACGGCGGACTGCGCGCCGAGGAACAGCGCCACCACCGGCTTGCCGAGCGCTTTCATCTCGTCGATCACCCGTTGGCGCACCTCGGGCGCCGGCGGTTTGGACACGAACGCCAGCACATGACTCTGCGGATCCGCCGCCAGCATGCGCAGCGCGCTGATGGCGCTGATGCCGCCGATCTCCGCCGTCAAATCCCGCCCGCCGAGGCCAATGGCGTGCGAGATGCCCTGGCCTGCCAGGGTAATTTGCGAAATAAGCTCCTGAATGCCGGTGCCGGAGGCGCCCACCACGCCGATAGATCCGGCGGGCGCCACGTTGGCGAACGCCAGCGGCGCGCCGGCGATGCAGGCGGTGCCGCAGTCCGGCCCCATCACGATCAGCCCGCGTTCGCGCGCCTTGGTTTTCAGCGCCACTTCCTGCGCCGGGCTGACGTTATCGGAGAACATCATCACGTTGCAGCCGTCTTCCAGCGCGCTATCCGCCAGCTCCGCCGCGTATTCGCCGGCGATCGAGATCAGCGCCAGATTGGCGGCGGGCAGCTTTTGCCTGGCGGTGCGCCAGCTGCGCGCCCGCAGCAGTTTTTTGCCGCCCTGGCTCCCCTGCGCAATCGCCTTGAGCGCCATCTCCAACGCCGCGCCGATCTCCTCGGCGATCGTCTCGTCGGTGGACTCCGCTTTGATCGCCACGCAAATATCGTTCGGCGTCGCTTCGCTAAACTGCGGGTGCCAGAAACCGGTCACCTCCAATAAAGATTTATTGGCCGGTGTCCCCATCATGACGGATATTTCCTCGACCTTGGGAGATTCACTGAGTTTGCGGGAGATCAACATCAGGCTGACGGAATCCTGAAAGCTCCCCTTTTTAATAAAAGCATGGATCATGGTGATATCCTTAAGACAGCATTTAATAATATCGGCAATATTTCCCGTACCGGCGGCACGGCGATGCATTGAATCCAGCGAAAAGGTTAATGATCAAGCTACAAATTAAAACCACGCCCAGAGGTGAGTACGGTCACACTTTATTCATTGTTAGAAAAAATAACTTAATCGCCTGAATATTAGTTAATCCAGACGGGAAAAAGCATTTATAAAAAAACTTCTAACAATGGCGATTTAATTCAACTAATTTTTAATCCAATCGGATAAAACGCATCTGGATCACATTATTCCCACCCGGTATTTATACATTACAACGCAGAGGCGAATTAAATAAACCGTAGTGATAAAAGGACTGTATATGAAGGTCTCTAAACAACAATTACATCAGCTTATCCAGCAAAAAATTCACGCCGCCGGCCTGAGCCAGGAACACGCCGGCATCGTCGCCGACGTGCTGGTTCATGCCGATGCGCGCGGCATTCATTCTCACGGCGCGGTCAGGGTCGAATACTATTCCGAACGCATCAGCAAAGGCGGCACCAACAATCACCCGCATTTCACCTTTGAAAAAACCGGTCCCTGCAGCGCCATTTTCGACGGCGACAACGGCGCCGGGCACGTGGCGGCCAAGCTGAGCATGGATCGCGCCATCGAGATGGCGAAAGAGAACGGCGTGGCGGTGGTGGGCGTACGCCGCATCGGCCACAGCGGGGCACTGTCGTACTTCGTGCAACAGGCGGCGCGCGCCGGCATGATCGGCATTTCGCTGTGCCAGTCCGATCCGATGGTGGTGCCGTACGGCGGCGCCGAAGTCTACTACGGCACCAACCCCATCGCCTTCTCCGCGCCGGGCGAAGGCGACGAGCTGATCACCTTCGATATGGCCACCACCGTACAGGCCTGGGGCAAAGTGCTGGACGCCCGCTCGCGCAACGCCGCCATCCCGGATACCTGGGCGGTGGACGCCGAGGGCAAGCACACCACCGATCCGTTCGCCGTCAGCGGGCTGCTGCCGATCGCCGGGCCGAAAGGCTACGGCCTGATGATGATGGTCGACGTGCTGTCGGGCATTTTGCTCGGCCTGCCGTTCGGCAAACACGTCAGCTCGATGTATCACGATCTCAGCGCCGGCCGGGAATTGGGCCAATTGCATATCGTTCTGAACCCGGGTTATTTCACCAACGAATCCGCATTCCGTAAAAATATCAGCCAGGTCATGAAAGAATTGAATGCCGTTAAGCCGGCGCCGGGCGTCAGCAAAGTGCTTTATCCAGGGCAGAACAGCCATGCGCGTGAAATGGAAAGCGAGAAAAACGGTATCGAAATCGTCGACGATATTTATCAATACTTAATTTCAAATGCTATTTACCAGCGTTCTTACGACCATAAAGATCCCTTCGCCAGTTAACGCACTCTTATTATCGTGGGCTTTTTACGCCGCGGCTCGCGGTTGATATGTCAGAGCCGGGGAGAAAAAAGAAAACCTTCATCAGCGCGCTCAGCGCAATAGGCCGGCCGGCGGCGAATAGCATCAGCCCTGGCCGCATCGCCGCTGAGACACAACATGCGGGCAGGTAAAAATGAAAGACTTCCAACAAGAAATCCGTGATATTTCCGGCTGGTTATCGAAAATCGGCGCCGATCCCAGCGGCGGCATGACGCGTCTGCTTTATACTCCGGAATGGATCGAAGCGCAGCACGCGTTGAAAAATACCTTCGAGGCCGCTGGGCTGAGCACCCATTTTGATGCGGTCGGCAACCTGTTCGGCCGACTGGAGGGCAGCAAATACCCCGACCAGGTGATTCTCTCCGGTTCGCACATCGACACGGTGGTCAACGGCGGCAACCTCGACGGCCAGTTCGGTATCGAAGCCGCCTTCATGGCGATCAAATACCTTAAAGACACCTACGGTCCGCCGCTACGCAGCCTGGAAGTCATCGCGCTGGCGGAAGAAGAAGGCAGCCGCTTCCCTTATGTGTTCTGGGGCAGCAAGAACATCGTCGGCCTGGCCCGGCGGGAAGACGTGCAGCACATTACGGACGCCAAGGGCGTCGGCTTCGTCAACGCCATGCGCGACGCCGGTTTCGATTTCCCCCCGCCGCATCAGCCGCTGCGCAGCGACATCGCGGCCTTCGTCGAGATCCATATCGAACAGGGCAAGGTTCTGGAAACCGAAGGCAAAACCATCGGCGTGGTGACCAGTATCGTCGGCCAACGGCGTTATGACGTGCGGCTGCAGGGCGAAGCCAACCACGCCGGCACCACCCCGATGAGCTACCGCCGGGATACCGTGCACGCCTTTAGCCGCATCTGCTGCGAATCGATCGCCAAGGCGCGCGCCGAGGGCGACCCGCTGGTGCTGACCTTCGGCAAGGTGGAGCCGAAGCCGAACACTGTCAACGTGGTGCCGGGCTTCACCCACTTCACCCTCGACTGCCGCCACACCGATCAGGCCGCGCTGCTGCGCTTCACACAGGAGATCGAGCAGGATATCCAGCGCATCTGCGCCGAGATGGGCATCGAGGCCGAGATCGATCTGTGGATGGACGAAGCGCCGATCCCGATGAACGAACAGCTGGTGGCCTGCGTTAGCCGCCTGTGCGAAACGCAGCGGCTGAATTACCGCATGATGCACAGCGGCGCCGGGCACGACTCGCAAATCTTCGCCCCGCGCGTGCCGACGGTGATGATATTCGTGCCGAGCATCGCCGGCATCAGCCATAACCCGGCGGAAAAAACCGCCGTCGCCGATTTGAACGAAGGGGTGAAAATCCTGGCGCAGACGCTGTATCAGCTGGCCTATACCGAACAGGGGGCCGAGGCATGAGCAACGACATCGACCCGCGCTACTGGAAAAAGATCGTCGTCGTGCTCTGTCTGGGCTGGGCGGTGATCTGGATCTATCGCACCGTCCTGACGCCGATCTTCCCCGAGATCCAACAAACCATCGGCGCGCACTCCAATGCGGAAATGGGGCTGATCGCCAGCTTCTACTTCTTCGCCTACACCGGGATGCAGATCCCGGCGGGCATCCTGGTGGACAAATTCGGCAAGAAGGTGGTGCTGATCCCGGGCTTCTGCCTGTTCATCATCGCCACGCTGCTGATCGGCAACGCCACCAGCCTGACCATGGTCTATGCCGGCAGCCTGCTGGCGGGCATGGGCTGCGGCTCGTATTACGGCTCGGCCTACTCCCTGTCGTCGGAGAATATCCCGCTGGAACGCCGAGGCCTGGCGACCGCGGTGATCAACAGCGGCTCGGCGCTCGGCATGGCCATCGGCCTGATCGCCTCCAGCCTGCTGGTGAAAAGCTTCAACATGAACTGGCAGATCATGCTGTTCATCATCACCGGCCTGCTGGTGGTGATGACGCTGGTGTTCGCCGTGGTCATCAAAGGCTCGCAGCCTCAAGCCGCGGCGGCCGTCAGCCAGACCGTTGCGCCGACGGCTGCCGAGCCCGAAGAGGACGGCCAGCCCAGCGGCCTGTTCAGCCTGCGCATGATCTCCGCCTACGCGATGTACTTCGCCACCTGCTACGGCTACTACATGATAGTCACCTGGCTGCCCTCGTTCCTGCAGCAGGAGCGCGGCTTTGAAGGGGTGGCCATCGGCTTCTCCTCCGCCCTGGTGGCGTTCGCGTCGGTGCCGGGCGCGCTGTTCTTCAGCCGCATGTCCGACCGTTTCCGCAACAAGAAGGTACAGCTGATCATTTTCCTCGAGCTGTGCGCGGCGGTGATGCTGGTTTGCACCGTCATTTCGCCGGACTCCACCATGCTGCTGATCAGCCTGATCCTGTACGGATTGCTGGGTAAACTGGCGGTCGATCCGATCATGATCTCCTTCGTCGCCGACAACGCGCCGAAGAAAGGCTATGGCACCAGCTTCGGCGTGTTCAACTTCTTCGGCATGTCCTCGTCGGTGATCGCCCCCTTCCTCACCGGCGTGATCTCCGACAGCACCGGCTCCAAGGTGATGGGTTTTTACATCTCCGCCGCCATCCTGCTGGTGGGCACCGCTATTTTCTTCACCGTCAACGTCTTGATGAAACGCACTACGGCAGCCCAAACGGCCACCGAGGCCTGACGGCGATTTTTTTACCGGGCGCCGCCGCGGCGCCCTTTCAACGATCAGGAGAATCAACGTGGGTTACTTCAACAATCAAACCGGTTATCCAACCGACATTCTGTCAACGCGCGCCATCATCAAACGCGGCAACTATGCGCTGATCCCGCCGAACGGTCTGGTGCGCAACGTCATTCCCGGTTTTGAAAACTGCGACGTCACCATCTTGTCGACGCCGAAACTGGGCGCCACCTTCGTCGATTATCTGGTGACGCTGCACGACTGCGGCCGCAACACCAAAGGCTTTGGCGGCGAAGAGATCGAAACCTTCGTGTACGTCATCGACGGCGCCATCACTGCTTCCGCCGACGCCACCGACTACCCGCTGACCGCCGGCGGCTACCTTTACTGCCCGGCGGGCGTCACGATCCGGCTGGAAAACGCCAACGGCGGTCAATCCAGCCGCCTGTTCCTCTACAAGCGCCGCTACCAGCGCATCAAGGGCTATGAAGCGCACGTGGTCAGCAACAACGTCGCCAACCTGGAGAAGATCCACTACGAGGGTATGAGCGAGGTGATCCTGCAGGATCTGCTGCCGAAAGATCTGGGCTTCGACATGAATATGCACATCCTCTCCTTCGCCCCCGGCGCCAGCCACGGCTACATCGAGACCCACGTGCAGGAACATGGCGCCTACATTCTCAGCGGTGCCGGCGTGTATAACCTGGACAATGAATGGATGCCGGTGAAGCAAGGCGACTACATCTTCATGGGCGCCTATGTGCAGCAGGCGGGCTATGCAGTGGGCCAGGAAACCTTCAGCTACATCTACTCCAAGGACTGCAACCGCGACGTCGAGCCGTAAGCGCTTCGCCGCCAAAACCAAGGCCACCTGCTCGCGCAGCGTGGCCTTCTTTTTTATCCCAATCGGCGGCCGATGCGCATCGCGCGGGCGATGTTGGCGGCGCTGCGCTGCAGGTTGAGTTCCCCTTGCGACAGCGCGACCTCCAGCGTACTCAGGCGCGGCAGAATGCTGAACATCGCGTCGATTCCCTGCGCGTGCAGCGCCTCCGCCCCGTCCTCCACCACGCCGGCCAACGCGATCATCGGCAGGCCGCGCGCGCGCGCCAGACGGGCGACGCCGGACAGCGCCTTGCCGCCCAGCGTTTGGCTGTCGATGCGTCCTTCGCCGGTGATCAGCAAATCAGCCTCCGCTAGCGCCTGCTCCAGGCCCAGCGCCGCCATCACGATCTCGATACCCGGCTTCAGCGTTGCGCCGAGAAACACCTGGCAGGCGATCCCCATGCCGCCCGCCGCCCCGCCGCCGGCGACGTGCCGCACGTCGTGACCGGTGCTCTGGCGGAGCACCTCGGCATACTGCGTCAGGCCCTGTTCCAACTGCGCCACCATCGCCGCCGTCGCGCCCTTCTGCGGCCCGAACACCGCCGCCGCGCCGCGCGGCCCCACCAGCGGATTGTCTACGTCGCAGGCGACCTCGATTCGGCACTGCCGCAGGCGCGCATCCAGCGTACTGAGATCGATTCCGCTCAGCGTCGCCAGCTCGCCGCCGCCCCACGGCAACGCCTTGCCGTCCGGGCGGTAGAAGCGCCCGCCCAGCGCCTGCACCATGCCGACGCCGCCATCCACCGTGGCGCTACCGCCGATGCCGAGGATCAGGTGGCGAATGCCCTGATCCAGTGCATGCCGGATCAGTTCACCGGTGCCGTAGCTGGTCGCCAGCAGCGGGTTACGGCGCGCCGCCGGCGTCAGCATCAATCCACTGGCCGCCGCCATTTCGATCACCGCCGTCTTGCCGTCGCCGCTGATGCCATAAAACGCCGTCACCCGTTCCCCCAGCGGCCCCGTCGCCGATACCGTCACCTTGCGCCCGCCGGTGGCGGCCACCAGCGCGTCCACCGTGCCTTCGCCGCCGTCGGCGATCGGCAGGCAGACGCACTCGGCATCGGGATAAACCTCGTGAAAGCCGCGCGCGATCGCCTGCGCCGCCCGTTCTGCGCTGACGCTTTCTTTAAATGAATCCGGTGCAATAACAATTTTCATGCTGCCTCCTTTATTCGAGACGAAATAAAAATGGCCATGCCTTCCCCCGCTGAAATAATCAGATGAGAAATGCATGGCGAAATAAAAATAAAACTGTTGCCGACTATTTAATGAAGCTGAAGGAAAGTGTTATTTATTGACCCATTTCGCCGGCACGCTGTAGGTTAATATCGCCCCCAGTATCATCATCGTCGACAAGACGCACATCGCCGCCAAATTGCTGTGGGTCAGCTGTTTGAAATAGCCGATGATATAAGGCGAAATAAAACCGCCGATATTGGCGATGGAATTGATGAGCGCAATGCCCGCCGCAGCGCAGGTGCCGGTAAAAATGGCGTTCGGCAGGCTCCAGAACAGCGGCGACGGCACCAGGCTCGACGCCACCGCCACGCACAGCGCCGCCATCACCACGTGCTTGTTGTCCGGGAACAGGCCGATAAAGATCAGCGACACCGCGGCGATGCAGAACGGCACGATGATGTGCCAGCGCCGCTCGCGATGCTTGTCCGAACTGCGTGCGGCCGCCAGCATTGCCACCACCGCCAGCATGTACGGCAGCATGGTCAGCAGGCCGATATCCATCACCGAGGTCACGCCGGTGTCGCGAATAATGGTCGGCACCCAAAACGCCAGCCCGCCCTGGCCCATCACGGTGCAGAAGCAAATCAGCCACATTTTGGTGAACGCGGACGATCTCAGCATGCTTTTCATCGTCCACTCCTGCCCGCCGGCGGCGCCCGGGCGCGGCGTGCTCTGCGCCATATCCTCTTTGATCAGCGCCTTCTCCTGCGAGCTGAGCCACTTGGCGCTCTGATAGGTATTATCCAGGAAACAGAAGATGACGATGGCGATCAGCAGCGCGCGCGGGCCGCTGATAAAGAACAGCCACTGCCAACCGGAGAGATTCATCAGGCCGTTCATGTGCTCGATGATCCACCCACACAGCGGGCCGCCGATGATGTTGCTGACCGGGATGCCGCATACGAACAGCGCCGTCATCTTGGCGCGCTGGCTGGACGGGAACCACAGCGTCAGATAGAGGATCACACCGGGGTAGAAGCCGGCCTCCGCCAGCCCCAGCAGGAAACGCGCCAGGTAGAATTGCCAGGGGTTGGTGATAAAGATGCTCAGCATCGAGATCGCCCCCCACACCACCATCAGCAGCGCGATGATCTTTCTGGCGCCGTAGCGGCTCAGCAGAATGTTACTGGGTACCCCGGCGATGATATAGCCGATGAAAAACACCCCGGCGCCCAGCCCGTAAACGGCTTCGGCCATCGAGACATTGCCGTTCAGAATATCGGGCATCATTTGGAATTTCGAAAACGAGATCCCAACCCGATCGAGATAACCGACGATATAGCTCACTAATAAAATGGGCATAATGCGCCAGGCGATTTTTCGATATAAACGGTTTTTGTCAGGGGCGGTAAGAATATCTTTATCAATAACAGCATTATCGGTTGCCATATTCAGTGTCTCCTCGGTTGGCATCCTGCTTTTTACTTTTTATTGTGCTGAATCATTTTTTATTGGATTGGCGGGGACCCTCTTTATTTATCATAAAGAGGGCGTTATTAATGTCGAACATCTCTGATTCTAACGATAAGCCGGCAAATCAAATGCCGGGGGTGCTCTTAGCCGGCCACCCGGTGGTTGCCCATGATTTCCAGCGCCCGCACCAGCGCGGAGTGATCCAGCTCGCCGTCGCCATTGGCGGCGCAGACGTTGAACAGCTCCTGGCAGGTGGCGGTATTCGGCAGGCTGAGCGCCAGCGCCTTCGCGCCCTGCAGCGCCAGGTTGAGATCCTTCTGGTGCAGCGAGATACGGAACCCCGGCGCGAACGCCCGCTTGATCATCCGCTCGCCGTGCACCTCCAGAATGCGCGACGAGGCGAAACCGCCCATCAGGGCTTCGCGCACCCGGGCCGGATCGGCGCCGGCGCGCGAGGCGAAGACCAGCGCCTCGGAGACCGCTTCGATAGTCAACGCCACGATGATCTGGTTGGCGACCTTGCAGGTTTGCCCGTCGCCGTTGCCGCCGATCAGCGTGATGTTCTTGCCCATCAGCGCCAGCAGCGGCTGCACCCGTTCGAAGGTCGCTTCCTCGCCGCCCACCATGATGGTCAGCGTGCCCTGTTTGGCGCCCACTTCGCCGCCGGAAACCGGCGCGTCCAGGTACTGGGCGCCCAGCTGGTTGATGCGCTGCGCAAACCGCTTGGTCTCCAGCGGTGAAATGGAGCTCATGTCCACCACCACTTTGCCGTTCAGCTTGCCGGCGGCGCAGCCGCGTTCACCGAACAGCACCTCCTCCACCTGCGGCGTATCCGGCACCATGATAAAGATCACGTCCGCCTCATCCGCCACCTGCTGCGGATCGCGGCAGGCGATGGCCCCTTGCTGCAACAGCGCCGCCGGCACCTCATGCCGGGTGTGGGCGTAAAGCGTGTGCCCACCCGCCAGCAGTTTTTCCGCCATCGGCGCGCCCATGATGCCCAGACCGATAAATCCCACTTTCATTTTCATCTCCTCAAGACAGGTATTTTTTAATCCATGACAGGCCGCTTTCCGTGGTGGTGAGCGGTTTGTATTCACAGCCGATCCAGCCGCGATAACCCATGCGATCCAGCTGCGCGAAGATAAACTCGCAGTTGATTTCGCCGGTGCCCGGCTCATGCCGCCCCGGGTTGTCGGCGACCTGAACGTGGTCGATCTTCGCCAGCAGGCGCTCGAGGGTCTGCGTCAGCTCCCCCTCCATGCGCTGCATGTGGTAAAGGTCGTACTGCAGATACAGGTTGGGGCTGCCGATCGCTTCGATCAGTTCGATCGCCTGCCGGGAGGTTTGCAGGTAGAACTGCGGCATGTCGTAGCGGTTGATCGGTTCGATCAACAGACGGATATTCTGCCGCGCCAGAGTGTCGGCGGCGTAGCTCAGGTTCTCCTTCACCCGTTCGTCGGTGGTGTGGCGGCTGACGGCGGGATCAGGATTGCCGATCAGGCAGTTGATGCGATCGCAGCCCAGCGCCTGCGCATACTCGATCGCGCGCCCGACGCCGTCGCGGAACTCCGCTTCACGCCCCGGCAAGCAGGCGATGCCCCGTTCGCCCGCCGCCCAGTCGCCGGCCGGCAGGTTGAACAGCACCTGGCTCAGGCGATGCGCCTCCAGTTCGCTGCGCAACGCGGCGATCGGGTAGTCATAGGGGAACATGTATTCCACCGCGCTGAAGCCCTGCTCCTTCGCCCGGCGGAAGCGCTGCATGAAATCGACTTCGGTGAACAGCATGGACAGGTTGGCTGAAAATTTCGGCATGGTAAGGCTCCTCAACGGTAATCAAAGAAGTTGACCGAGGTCGGCGCGTCTTCCGGCGTTGCCGCCACCGGTTCGAACTCGTTGACGTTATCCAGCTCGGTACCCATGGAAATATTGGTGACGCGCTCCAGGATGATTTCCACCACCACCGGCACCCGGTGCTGCTGCATCAGTTCCTGGGCCTGACGGAACGCCGGCGCGATCTCTTCCGGTTTGAACACCCGCAGCGCCTTGCAGCCCAGTCCTTCCGCCACCTTGACGTGATCGACGCCGTACTCGCCAATCTCCGCATTGTTGATGTTTTCAAACGACAGCTGCACGCAGTAATCCATATCGAACCCGCGCTGCGCCTGGCGGATCAGCCCCAGATAGGCGTTGTTCACCAGCACGTGGATATAGGGCAGCTTGAACTGTGCGCCGACCGCCAGCTCTTCGATCATGAATTGGAAATCATAGTCGCCCGACAGCGCGACCACCTTGCGCTGCGGATCGGCGGCGCATACGCCCAGCGCCGCAGGCAGCGTCCAGCCCAGCGGGCCGGCCTGGCCGGCGTTGATCCAGTGACGCGGCTCGAAAACGTGCAGCATTTGCGCGGCGGCGATCTGCGACAGCCCGATGGTGGTGACGTAGCAGGCGTCGCGGCCGAAGGCGCGGTTCATCTCTTCATACACCCGCTGCGGCTTGACCGGCACGTTGTCGAAGTGGGTTTTGCGCAGCAGCGTTTGCTTGCGCTGCAGGCAAGCGGCGCACCAGGCGTCGCGATTCGGCAACTCGCCGCGTTCGAAGCGGCGCTTTGCCGTGTCCACCAGCATTTGCAGCGCGATGCGCGCGTCGGAGACGATACCCAGATCCGGGCAGATCACCCGGCCAATCTGCGTCGGCTCGATATCGATGTGCACCACCTTGCGCCCGGCGGTGTACTTGTCCACCGAGCCGGTGTGGCGGTTGGCCCAGCGGTTGCCGATGCCGAACACCAGATCCGAATCCAGCAGGTTGGCGTTGCCGTAGCGGTGCGAGGTTTGCAGGCCCGCCATGCCCGCCATCAACGGGTGATCGTCCGCAATGGCGCCCCAGCCCATCAGCGTCGGGATCACCGGCACATTGCAGATCTCCGCCAGCTGCTGCAGCAGATCCGCCGCGTCGGCGTTGTGAATGCCGCCGCCGGCGATGATCAGCGGTTTTTTCGCCGCGCACAGCAGATCCAGCGCTTTGTCGATCTGCATCTGGGTGGCCGCCGGCTTATAGGCGGGCAGTGAAGAGTAGGTGTCCGGATCGAACTCGATCTCCGCCATCTGCACGTCGAACGGCAGATCGATCAGCACCGGGCCCGGTCGGCCGGAGCGCATCAGGTGAAACGCCTGTTGCAGCACGCGCGGCACCAGCGCCGGTTCCTGCACGGTGACCGCCATCTTGGTCACCGGCTTGGCGATCGATTCGATGTCTACCGCCTGAAAATCTTCTTTGTGCAAACGCGCACGCGGCGCCTGGCCGGTGATGCACAGGATCGGGATCGAATCGGCGGAGGCGGAGTAAAGCCCGGTGATCATGTCGGTGCCCGCCGGGCCGGAGGTGCCGATGCACACGCCGATGTTGCCGGCGGCGGCGCGAGTGTACCCTTCCGCCATGTGCGAGGCCCCTTCCACGTGCCGCGCCAGGTAGTGTTTGATGCCGCCGTGCCGCCGCATCGCATCGTAGAACGGGTTGATCGCCGCGCCGGGCACGCCGAACGCAGTGGTGATCCCTTCTTTTTCCAGCACGTGCATTGCCGCGTCTACCGCTCGCATAATTGCCATGTGATGCTCTCCTTAATTTATTGGAAAATTTTTCCAACTTAAAATTGCGGTCAAAAAAACCCGTTTGCTCATCAAACGGGGAGTCTTGCTTCGCGCCGGTTCAGCCCGGCGCGCGACGTTTACGCCCTGCTGCGCGATTCGCCCAGCGCGGCGCTGATATCTCTGGCCACTTCACCCACCAGTTCACCCAGCTCCTTGAACCGCTCCTTGCCGACTCGCGAACTCGGCCCTGAGATGGAGATGGCGGCGATCACGTTGTTGTTGCGATCGAAAATCGCCGAAGCCAGGCAGTTCAGGCCAAGCGCGTGCTCTTCATCGTCGATGGTGTAGCCCTGCGCCAGCGACTGATACAGATCCTTGCGCAGCAGGTTCACGCTGGTCAGCGTCTTCGGCGTGTAGGATTGCAGCCCCGAACGCACGATCAGATCCAGCATCTCCTCTTCCGCCAGCGGGTACAGCAGCGCCTTGCCGGCGCCCGAGGCGTGCAGCGGCAAACGGCTGCCCAGCGGCGCGCACATGCGCACCATCGCCTGACACTCGCATTGACGAATCAGCACCGCGTCGAAATTGTTGCGGATCGCCAGGTTGGCGGTCTCGCCGGACAGCAACATCAACCGGCGCATGAACGGCCCGGCCACCGATACCACATCGCGATCGTTCATGTAAGCGGAACCGACGGTGAACGACTGAATGCCGATATGCCACCAGCCCAGCTGTGGATCCTGAAAGACGAACTCCGATTTCTCCAGCACTTTCAACAATCTGAAGGTGGTGGACAGCGGCAACTCCAGCTTTTCGGACAGCACGGAAACCGACGAACTCCCCCCGGCGTTGGCCAGGTACTGGAGGATCTCCAGCCCGCGATCCAACGCCTGCGCCCCTTTGGTGGCACCGGCTTCGGTGGCGGGTCGTCCTTTCCTGCGTAATTCGGTCATTCAAGCTTCCTTTATCAGTAACGGCATGGGTGACGCTATGATAAACGCCCTGCGCGGCGTGCGGCCAGCGCTATGCCAAAACTATGCGATACGGCTCCGGCAAGCGGCTGACCACGCAGTTGTCGGCGCCCGCGCGATCGATAGTGAAAAAGTCGGTGACCTTCGCATAGGCAAACAGCGGGTGATGCCAGACGTTACGATGATAGTTGATCCCCTGCTTGCCGTTGGTGATAAAGGCGCGCAGCGTGCCGATGGGGATGGTGTCGCCCGGTTCGGCGACGATCACCACGAAGCGTTCGCCGTTCATCGGCACAAAGGCCTGCGACGAGAGCGGATGCTTTTCCAACAGGGAAAAGGTCATCGGCAGCTCGCTGGGTTCCGCCCGGTTGATGCTGGCGAGCACCCGGTTGCCGTCGGACACCTCTATCTTGGCGAGATCGTGATAACGCTCGGTTTTCCCGTCATTGATATGAAAGAAACGCGAGCCCTCTATCTGCAATACATCGCCGTAAGGCGCAAAGGCCGCCGGCGTTAATTCTTCGATGACTAAATCCATGTGATTCTCCAAAACGCATGACCCAGACGACGATTGAACGGCAATATTTCACCCAACGACTTCACTCTAGACAGCGCGTGGTGAATTTGACAGCATTTTTTTGGAAAATTTTTCCACAATAAGATCACCCGCACACTTTACGATCGAATAACAATATTAGTTGCGTTAAATCAATGAATTAAAAAATCACCTGATTCATCATCGGGCAAAATGGGGCGGCGCATATTCATCGCTATCGGATGATTCTGTGACCGGGATCGTGGGGTTGGGCTTTGCCGCTGCCTATCGCGCCGCAACATCAGTAGATTCTTCTCACCGATAACCGAAAAGGCGGTGTCAGCCAAGGACCCCACATGCTGGATCACGAAACCATTCGTTCGTTTATCAAAGTTGCCGAGTGCCAAAGCTTCTCGCGCGCGGCAGAATTGCTGCATAAAACCACCGCCACCATCAGCTACCGCATCAAAACGCTGGAAGAGAGCATCGGCACGCAGCTGTTTATCCGCACCACCCGCACCGTCAACCTGACGCCGGCCGGAGAATATTTACTGGAGCGCTGCCGCCAGTGGCACACCTGGTTGGACGCCATGCCGGGCGAACTGCGGCAAATCAACGACGGCGTAGAGCATCAGGTGAATATCGTGATCAACAACCTGCTGTACGACGCCGCCGCCGTGGCCGGGCTGTTGGCCCACCTGCACGACAAATACCCGTTCACCCAATTCCACATTTCTCGCCAGGTGTACATGGGCGTGTGGGACGCGCTGCTGAATGAGGATTGCCATCTGGCGATCGGCGCGGCGGGCAACGAATCGCTGGAAAACAGCATCAAGGTACTGCCGCTGGGCAAGATCGATTGGGTGTTCGCCATCTCGCCGACGCACCCGCTGGCCGCCGCTGCCGATCCGCTGAACGAAACGCAGCTGCGCCCTTACGCCGCGATCAACGTCGAAGATACCGCGCGCCATCTGGCCAAACGCACCGCCTGGCTACTGTCGGGCCAGCAGGAGATCAAGGTGCCGGATCTGCGCACCAAGCTGGAGTGCCATCTGCGCGGCCTCGGGATCGGTTTCCTTCCGCGCCAGCTGTGCCAAACTTACCTTGATAGCGGCGAGTTGGTGGCCAGGCAGCTCAAATATCCGCGCCAGCCCTCTCCCCTGTCGCTGGCCTGGTCCGACGCTCGCGGCGGTGAGGCGGTGCGCACCCTTATCAGCCTGTTCCAGACGCGGGATCCGCTGATCGCGGGTTTGGTCGGCGCCCTGGATTAAGTCGCGGTAACGGTAGGCATTTTTCCGGCGCTGACGTAATATCTGTTTACATATGTCTGACAGGAGGTTTGCATGCTTACTTTTATTCCCATCGTGATCGTCGTCGCGCTGATTGTGGTGTTCGCCGGCGTCAAAATTGTGCCGCAGGGGTTCCAATGGACGGTAGAACGCTTCGGCCGCTACACCAAAACGCTGATGCCGGGCCTGAACCTGGTGGTGCCGTTCATGGACCGCATCGGCCGTAAAATCAACATGATGGAGCAGGTGCTGGACATTCCCTCGCAGGAGGTGATTTCCCGCGATAACGCCAACGTCGCCATCGACGCGGTGTGCTTTATCCAGGTGGTCGATCCGGCACGCGCCGCCTACGAGGTCAGCAACCTCGAACAGGCGATCGTCAACCTCACCATGACCAACTTTCGTACCGTGCTCGGCTCGATGGAGCTGGACGAAATGCTGTCGCAACGCGACAGCATCAACAGCCGCCTGCTGCACATCGTCGATGAAGCGACCAATCCGTGGGGAGTGAAAATCACCCGTATCGAGATCCGCGACGTGCGACCACCGGCGGAACTGATCGCCTCGATGAACGCCCAGATGAAGGCCGAACGTACTAAACGTGCCGACATCCTCGAGGCGGAAGGGGTGCGTCAGGCGGCCATTCTGCGCGCCGAAGGGGAGAAACAATCGCAGATCCTGAAGGCCGAGGGCGAACGCCAGTCGGCGTTCCTGCAGGCGGAAGCGCGTGAACGCGCCGCCGAGGCCGAGGCGCGCGCCACCCAGCTGGTGTCCGACGCCATCGCCAGCGGTAACATTCAGGCGGTGAACTACTTCGTGGCGCAGAAATACACCGACGCGCTGCAGAAGATCGGTTCCTCCAACAACAGCAAAGTGGTGATGATGCCGCTGGATGCCAGCAGCCTGCTCGGCTCGATCGGCGGCATTACCGAACTGCTGAAAGAAAGCAAAGGCAAATAATCATGCTCGAACTGATCGCGGCGAATCCGCTGTGGTTTTGGCTCTCCCTCGGGGGCGTGTTGCTGGCGGCGGAAATGCTCGGCGCCGGCGGCTACCTGCTGTGGAGCGGCGTGGCGGCGCTGTTGGTCGGTGCTCTGATCTGGCTGCTGCCGCCGCTTTCCTGGGCGTGGCAGGGCATGATCTTCGCCGTCCTGACCGTCGTCGTCGCCTACCTGTGGTGGTACTGGCTGCGCCGGCGCCCGGCGGCCGCATCCGGCGGTTCGCCGGTGCTCAACCAGCGCAACCGCCAGCTGATCGGCACCCGCGCTACGCTGACGGAGCCGATGCACAACGGCATGGGGCGCATCAATATCGGCGACAGCAGTTGGCGCGCGCAAGCGGCAGAAGATCTGCCCGCCGGCACCGAAGTGGAAGTGGTGGCGGTGGAAGGCGTCACGCTGGTGATCCGCGCCATCAGCCGTTAATTCGAACGACAGCACCCCGCCAGGTTATTGATGATGGGGCACTCCGCCCCCTCGTCGCCCGGGCATTGGTCGGCCAGCGCCAGCAGGCGTTGGCGCATTTCGCCCAGTTCGCTGATGTGCCTTTCAATCTCCGCCACCTTCTGCAACGTGCGCGCCTTCACGTCGGCGCTGTGGCGGGCCGGATCGTTGAACAACGCCACCAGCTCGCGGCACTCGTCGAGGTTGAAGCCCACCTGCCGCGCCTGGCGCAGCAGCGTCAGCTCTTCGACGTGCCTGGCGGAATAGTGGCGATAACCGTTATCGCTGCGGATCGGGGCGGTAATCAGCGCTTTCTCTTCGTAAAAACGAATCGTCTTGCTGGTTAACCCGGTTTTTTTCGCGACGTCGCTAATATTCATTTTCCCTCCTTGACCTTACCCTTGCTGGAAGGTTTAAGCTCCATTCTTAGTGAAAACAGGTCAGGCGGTCAACCTTTAAACACCGCCTTCTACGCAAGGAGTCCAATCATGTCACACACCACTATGCTGGCGTTGCAGGGGCTGTCCTGCATGAACTGCGCGCAGCGGGTGAAAAAAGCCCTGGAAAGCCGCAGCGATGTCGAACAGGCGGACGTTAACGTACATTACGCCAAAGTGACCGGCGACGCGCCGGACAGCGCGCTGATCGACAGCGTGATTGCCGCCGGTTATCAAGCCGAGGTCGCGCCGCACGCCGATACCGAACTGCAACTGAGCGGCCTGAGCTGCATGCACTGCGTCGGCACCACCCGCAAAGCGCTGGAAGCGGTGCCGGGCGTGTTCGCCGCCGAGGTCGAGATCGACAGCGCGAAAGTGTACGGCGATGCCGATCCACAGGCGCTGATCGCCGCGGTGGAAGATGCCGGTTATCACGCCAGCGTGGCGAGCGCCGTCGCCCCAAAAACTGAGCCGTTGACTGACGCAACACCTTCGTTGCCGGACGTTCAGCCAGCGGCGCAATCTCCCCTTCCGGCAACCGACGGCGCGGACGACAGCGTACAGCTGCTGCTCAGCGGCATGACCTGCGCCAGCTGCGTAAATAAAGTGCAGCAGGCGCTGCAAAGCGTTCCCGGCGTAGAGCACGCACGCGTCAACCTGGCGGAACGCAGCGCGCTGGTGACCGGCGGCGCCGATGCGCAGGCGCTGGTGGCGGCGGTGAAAAAAGCCGGCTACGGTGCCGAAATGATTCAGGACGAGACCGAACGCCGCGAGCGCCAGCAGCAGACCGCACGCGCCAACATGAAGCGCTTTAGCTGGCAGGCGGCGCTGGGTCTGGCGTTGGGTATCCCGCTGATGGCCTGGGGGCTGTTCGGCGGCAGCATGACGCTGACGCCGGAAACCCAGCGGCCCTGGCTGCTGGTCGGCGTTATCACTCTGGCGGTGATGGTGTTCGCCGGTGGGCACTTCTACCGCAACGCCTGGCGCGCGCTGATGAACGGCAGCGCCACCATGGATACCCTGGTGGCGCTCGGCACCGGCGCCGCCTGGCTCTATTCGATCGCCGTCAACATTTGGCCCGATTTCTTCCCGATGGCAGCGCGTCACCTCTATTACGAGGCCAGCGCGATGATCATCGGTTTGATCAACCTCGGCCATGCGCTGGAGCAGCGCGCTCGTCAGCGTTCTTCGCAGGCGCTGGAGCGGTTGCTGGATCTGACGCCGCCTACCGCGCGCCTGGTGACCGACGACGGCGAGCGCGATATCCCACTGGCGGAGGTGCAGCTCGGCATGACGCTGCGGCTGACCACCGGCGATCGCGTGCCGGTCGACGGTGACATCGTGCAGGGCGAAGTCTGGCTCGATGAAGCGATGCTGACCGGCGAAGCGGTGCCGCAGCAGAAAGGCCCCGGCGATACGGTGCATGCCGGGACAGTAGTCGACGACGGCAGCGTGCTGTTCCGCGCCGCCGCCATCGGCAGCCAAACCACGCTGGCGCGCATCATCAAACTGGTGCGTCAGGCGCAGAGCAGTAAACCGGCGATCGGCCAACTGGCCGACCGCGTCTCGGCGGTGTTCGTGCCGGCGGTGGTAGCGATCGCCCTGTTCAGCGCGGCGATGTGGTACTTCTTCGGCCCGCAGCCGCAGCTGGTCTACACGCTGGTGATCGCCACCACGGTGCTGATCATCGCCTGCCCGTGCGCCTTGGGCCTGGCGACGCCGATGTCGATCATCTCCGGCGTCGGCCGCGCGGCGGAGTTCGGCGTGCTGGTACGCGACGCCGACGCCCTGCAGCAGGCCAGCCAGCTGGACACCCTGGTGTTCGACAAAACCGGCACCCTGACCGAAGGGAAACCGCAGGTGGTGGACATCCTCACTTTCAATCAGGTCAGCGAGCAGCAGGCGATCGGCTGGGCCGCCGCGCTGGAGCAAGGTTCCAACCACCCGCTGGCGCGCGCCATCATGGAACGCGCCAGCGGGCAAACCCTGCCGCAGGTCGCGCAGTTCCGCACCCTGCGCGGCGCTGGCGTCAGCGGGGAGATCGACGGCGTGCAGCTGCTGCTGGGCAACGCCGCGCTGCTGGAGCAGCATCAGGTTGCGACCGCCGAACTGGAGGCGCCGATGCGCGCCCAGGCCGAACGCGGCGTGACGCCGGTGCTGCTGGCCGTTGACGGTAAACCGGCCGCGCTGTTCGCCATTCGCGATCCGCTGCGCGAGGACAGCGTCGCGGCGCTGCAGCGCCTGCACCAGCAGGGATATCAGTTGGTAATGCTGACCGGCGACAACCCGGTGACCGCCAACGCCATCGCCAAAGAGGCCGGTATCGATCGGGTGATTGCCGGAGTGCTGCCGGACGGCAAAGCGGCGGCGATCAAGCAGCTGCAGGCGCAGGGCCAGCGCGTGGCGATGGTCGGCGACGGCATCAACGACGCCCCGGCGCTGGCGCAGGCCGACGTGGGCATCGCGATGGGCGGCGGCAGCGACATCGCCATCGAGACCGCCGCCATCACCCTGATGCGCCACAGCCTGCACGGCGTGGCGGATGCGGTGGAACTGTCGAAGGCCACGCTGCGCAACATGAAGCAGAACCTGTTCGGCGCCTTTATCTACAATACGCTGGGCATCCCGATCGCCGCCGGCGTGCTTTACCCGCTGACCGGCACGCTGCTCAGCCCGGTGGTGGCGGGCGCGGCGATGGCGCTGTCGTCGATTACCGTCGTCAGCAATGCCAACCGGCTGCTGCGTTTTAAACCCAGGAAGTGATCGCCGGGGCGCCGTCATGGCGCCCCGCCGTTTTCCGGGCTTTCCTGCGCGGCGGATAGCGTTTAGCATGAATGATGATTTTCTCTCGCCTTTCATGCTGAAACGCGCACCCGTTATTCAGGAGCCACGCCGTATGGGTCAACTGTTACGCCGCCTCGCCGCCTTTCTCGGCCTGATCTCCCCCAAACGTTATGCTTATCCGGCGCTGGACATCACTCTGTCGGGCGATCGTCGGCTGCATCTGGTGGGCAGCATCCATATGGGCACCGTCGATATGTCGCCGTTGCCGCCCCGGCTGACCGCCCGGCTGCAACAGGCCGACGCGCTGATCGTCGAAGCCGATATCACCGGCGCCGCCTCCCCTTTCGACCACGCAGAACAGCAGCCGGCGCTGGAACAGCGTCTGTCCGCCGAAGAATTTCAACGGCTGCTGACGCTGTGCCACGAGTTGGGCACCGATCCGCACGCCTTCGCCACCCTGCCCGGCTGGCAGGTGGCGCTGATGATGCAGGCGCGCCAGGCTCAGCGTCTGGGGCTGCGGGCAGAGTACGGCGTGGACTATCAGCTGCTGCAGGCCGCCAGGGCGCAGGACAAACCGGTGATCGAACTGGAAGGGGCGCAGCAGCAGTTGGCGATGCTGGAACAGCTGCCGGAAGGCGGCATTGCGCTGCTGCGCGATACGCTGGAACACTGGCACACCAACGCGCGGCTGCTGCAAACCATGGTGAGCTGGTGGCTGGACGCCAAACCGCGCGGCACGCTGGACACCCTGCCCGCCACCTTCAGCGCCGGGCTGTATGACGTGCTGATGCATCAGCGCAATCGCGACTGGCGGCGTCAGCTGGAGGCGCTGCCGGCCGGGGACTATGTGGTGGCGGTTGGCGCATTGCACCTGTACGGCGAGGATAACCTGCCGGCGATGCTGCAGCCGCAGGGCTAAAAAAGAGGCCAATATCGCTATTGGCCAGTCAAAGAGGAATTTCTTGTATTCTAGTTATACGCATAGCAACCGTGTTAACGGTTACAACAAACAGGGTAGCAACCCCGTGAATATCTTGGCAACCCGCTTTATGTAACAGCCGCTCAGGTTGCCGTACAGGTTGGATTTTTGTATTTTTAAGACTGGTTATCACCCTTCCCCTACAGGGACATTCTGGACAACACATCATGACGCCCGCAGTCGTTCTGCTTGAGAAACAAAAGGTCGCCTTTACCCTTCATCCGTATCACCACGACAGCGATGAAACCAACTTCGGCGACGAGGCGGTGAGAAAGCTGGGGCTGGATGCCGATCGGGTTTACAAAACGCTGCTGGTGGCGCTGAACGGCGACGCCAAACACCTGGCGGTGGCGGTCACGCCGGTCGCCACCCAGTTGGATCTGAAAAAGGTCGCCCGCGCGCTTGGCGCCAAAAAGGCCGAGATGGCCGATCCGCAGTTGGCGCAGCGCGTCACCGGGTATCTGGTGGGCGGCATCAGCCCGCTGGGGCAGAAAAAACGGCTGCCGACGGTGATCGACAGCCCGGCGCAAGCGTTCGCCACCATCTACGTTTCCGGCGGCAAACGCGGGCTGGACATCGAGCTGGCCGCCGCCGATCTGTGCCGCCTGCTGGCCGGCAGCTTCGCCGACATCGCCAAACGCGACTGACGCCGCGCGCTCAGCGGCACACCACGGTGGCGTCACAGGCCGCCAGCGTCTCGACCAGGCGGTCCTCCAGCGCCTTCACCTCCGCGCCGGGTACCAGATAGTTGTTGCTGATGATGGCGAACGCCAACGGCCGCCCGGCCGCCGAGTCGACATAGCCGCTGAGCGACGATACCCCGGTCATGGAACCGCTCTTGGCGTGGGCGCGGCCCGCCGCCGCGCTTTTTACCATACGGCTCTGCAGCGTGCCGCCCACCAGCAACCCCGGCTGGCCCGCGACGGGCAAGGCGCGATACCAGTCGGCGAACCACGGCTGTTTTCTGGCCGCCAACAGCAGCGTCGTTAGCTGCTGCGGCGTGATTTGGTTCATGCGCGACAGCCCGGAACCGTCCACCTGACGGTACGCGCCGGCCTCGATGCCCTGGCTTTGCACAAACCGGCTAATCGCCTGCAGGCCGGCGGCCCAATCCCCCTTGCCCTGCGTCTTGCGGCCCATCGCTTTGGTCAGTACCTCGCCGTAACCGTTGTTGGACACCTTCAGGAAGGTGACGGCCAGGCGGGAGAGCGGCGGCGAGGTTTTTTCGGCCAGCAGCCGGGCATCGGCAGGGGTCACGCCCTCTTCAGCGTTACCGCGCAGCGTGATGCCATGCGTGCGCAGGGCATTTTGCAATAAGGCGCCAACCACGCGGGCCGGTTGATCGACGGTGATCAATCGCGAGCGGGTCTCCTCCTGCGTGGCGATGGTGCCGCTGACCACGATTCGATTGCTGCCCGGCAGGCGATCGAACGTCAGTGCGGTGTCGCCGCCGGTGCTGGTGCGGTTGACCAGCGTCACCGCGTCATTGGCGGGATAGAAGCTCACCCGGCCCGGCGCACCGGCGCGGGCACCCGCCTGCACCTCCACCCGCACCACGTTGATATCGCCGCCAGGGGTAAAGGCGTAGTTCAGCGCCGAGATCGGCGCGGCAAAGGCGAAGGGTTCGTCGTCCCAGCTCCAACCGGCGCCGAAGGGCGTTTGATCGAACGCGTTGGCGTCCAGGATCAGCCGCCCATGAATATGGCGAATGCCGCGCTGCGCCAGCGTGGCGGCGAAAGTGTCGAGATCGTCCGGATGCAACGTCGGATCGCCGCTGCCCTGCAGATAGAGATCCCCCCGCAAGGTGTCGCCGCGCTGCTCGCCGGTGGTCAGCAACCGGGTTTCAAACCGGTAATCCGCCCCCAGCACGCCGAATGCCGCCAGAGAAGTGAACATCTTCATGTTGGAAGCCGGCGCCAGGCGCTGCTCCGCGTGCGACTGATACAGCACGGTGCCGCTGTCGGCATCGCGCACCATCACGCCGCTCGACGCGCCAACCAGCGCCTTGTCCTGGCCGAGGGCCGCCAGCGCCTGGCTGAGCGTTTGCTCATGGCGTTGGCCGGATGACGAACACCCCGCCAGCGCCAGGATGGTGGGCAGCAGCCAGCCTGCGGTTTTCAACATGTCATCTCCCTGCTTGCGTTATCAAAACCAAATTGTTGCTCAGGCTATCATTGGAAGGCGGCGGCGGCGACTTTTGCGTGCATTTGAGGCAGGGTTTTCGGCGGGGAAACAGGCGGCCCGCCCACGAGGGGCTGGCCGCTGCGGTGGCGATTAGCGATAAACGATCTCGCCCTTCGGTTCGTAAGCCGCCGCATCCAGCGGCGAGTGTTTCTCGATGTACTGCTTGAGCACCTCGGCATCGATAAAGCCGGTGTTGACGTAGCTCGGCAGCCCGTCCAGCTTCGGATAGCCGTCGCCACCCAGCGCGTTGAAGTTCAGCGTCGCCATACGGTAGGTTTTATCCGCCTGCAGCGGCTGGCCGTTGATCTTCACCTCGCTGACGCCCTTGCCGTCCGCCACCAGGCTGACGTTGGCGAACTGGGCGTAGGCGCCTGAATCCGGCTTCATGTTGGCCACCACCGCCAGGTATTGCTCAATCTCGCTGCCTGTCATATCGACATGCACCAGGGTGTTGCCGAACGGCTGTACCTTGAGCACGTTCTTGTAAGTGATATCACCGCTTTCAATCGAATCGCGCACCCCGCCGCCGCTCATCACGGCGAAGTCGGCATCGGCGCGCTCCCTCTGCGCGGCCAGCATCACCCGCGCCAGGTTGGTCTGCACGAAGCGCACCTTGCTTCGATCGCCCTCCAGCTTGCCGTTAACGCTGCCGATCTTCACGCTCAACTGCGCTTTGCCCTTCTCCTGGAACGGCGTCAGCAGCTTCATCATGGTCGAATCTTCCGCAATTTGCTGGGTGTAGTACACCCGCTCGCTGGTGCCGTCCGCCTTCTCCACCTTCTTCTTCAGGTTTACCGGGATCAGCTGATAATGCACCAGCTTCAGCTCGCCGTTGCGGAATTCGAAGTCGGCGCGGCCCACGTATTTGCCCCACTCGTGCGCCTGCACGATCCAGGTGCCGTTCTGGCGATCCGGCGAGCACGGCGTGCCCGGCACATAATCCACCTGTTTGCGGTTGTCGCCGGCCATACACACCGGATCCTGCGAATGGCCGCCGACGATCATGTCGAGATATCCGGTCGGCAGGCTGCGCGCCATCTCCACGTCGCCCGGCGCGTTCGAGCCGTGTTCGCCGTTGTCGTAGTGCCCCATGTGGGTGGCGGCGATAATCACGTCCGGCTTCTCGTCCTTACGCAGTTGCTCCACCACCTGCTTCGCTTCCTGCGCCGGCACGCGGAACTCCATGTCGGTGAAGTATTCCGGATTGCCAATCTTGGCGGTGTCGTCGGTCGTCAGACCGATAACGGCAATCTTGATGCCCTGCTTGTCGAACAAGGCGTAAGGCTTGAACAGGCGCTGGCCGGTGCTTTTCTGATAGATGTTGGCGGACAGCAGCGGGAAGGTTGCCCATTTTTCCTGCTGACGCAACACGCTCAGCGGGTTGTCGAATTCGTGGTTGCCGATCGCCATCGCGTCATAGCCCACCAGGTTCATGCCGCGGAAGTCCGGCTCGGCGTCCTGCAAGTCCGATTCCGGCACGCCGGTGTTGATATCACCGCCGGACAACAGCAGCAGGCTGCCGCCCTGCGCCGCCACGTCCTGACGAATGCCGTCCACCAGCGTTTTCTGCGCGCCCAGACCGTATTCGCCATGATCGTTCTGCCAGAAGTGACCGTGATGATCGTTGGTGTGCAGAATGGTAATGGCGTAGGTTTTATCCTTTTCCCAGGCACTGGCGCTCCCCGACAGCAACGTCAGGGAAACGGCCAACGCGCATGCGGTGGTTTTCAGCGAAAAACGCATGGCGGATCTCCGTGTATTCAATAGCTTTTATGATGAGGACGGAATTGTAGCGCGAATTAATGACAGCTGATTTCAAATTTTTGCGATGTGAGTCTGATTATTTCAGATATGGTAAAAATTGGGCGCCCTGCCTAAGATGTCATCTCTGTGCTCAACAACTTATCAGGCTAATAATAATATGACCGACAGTAGCCAAAGCGCGATGCCGCCCGCCAAGGGCAGTGCGGTGAAAGGCACCGCCTTCTCCATCCTCGGCGCCATCAGCGTGTCTCACCTGCTCAACGATATGATCCAGTCGCTGATCCTGGCGATTTACCCGATCCTGCAAGCCGATTTCCATCTCAGCTTCGTGCAGATCGGCATGATTACCCTGACCTATCAGCTGACGGCCTCGCTGCTGCAACCGCTGATCGGGTATTACACCGATAAACACCCGCAGCCTTACTCGTTGCCGATCGGCATGGGCTTTACCCTGTCCGGCCTGCTGCTGCTGTCGGTGGCGAGCACCTTCCCGCTGGTGCTGCTGGCGGCGGCGCTGGTGGGCACTGGCTCATCGGTGTTCCACCCGGAATCCTCGCGCGTGGCGCGCATGGCCTCCGGCGGGCGGCACGGCCTGGCGCAGTCGCTGTTCCAGGTCGGCGGCAACTTCGGCAGCTCGCTCGGCCCACTGCTGGCGGCGCTGATCATCGCGCCTTACGGCAAGGGCAACGTCGCCTGGTTCTCGCTGGCGGCGCTGCTGGCGATCGTGGTGTTGCTGCAGGTCAGCAAGTGGTATCAACATCAGCATCGGGCAACCAAAGGGCAGCCAAAAAGCCCGTCGCTGCTGAAACCGCTGCCAAAACGTACCGTGGCCTACTCGATGGGCATCCTGCTGGTGCTGATTTTCTCCAAATACTTCTATCTGGCCAGCATCAGCAGCTATTACACCTTTTATCTGATACATAAGTTTGGCGTTTCGGTGCAGAACGCGCAGATTCACCTGTTCGCCTTTCTGTTCGCGGTAGCGGCAGGCACCATTATCGGCGGGCCTCTCGGCGACAAGATAGGGCGTAAATATGTTATTTGGGGCTCCATTCTCGGTGCAGCGCCGTTTACCCTTGTTTTACCCTATGCATCGCTCTATTGGACCGGCATTTTAACGGTGATCATCGGGGTTATTCTCGCCTCGGCGTTCTCCGCCATCCTGGTCTACGCACAGGAGCTGATCCCCGGTAAAGTCGGCATGGTTTCCGGCTTATTCTTCGGTTTTGCTTTCGGTATGGGCGGGTTAGGCGCGGCAGTTCTTGGTTATGTCGCCGATTTGACCAGTATCGAGCTGGTCTACCAAATCTGTGCTTTCCTGCCGCTGATCGGCATTATCACGGTGCTACTGCCCAATATGGAACATAAAGCGCAATAACCCCGCCGAACACCCGGATGAAATTATTTATTCATCCGGGTTATCCCACGGATAAACCAATGTTATTTGGCTTATCTGACACAAAATTGCCTCATTGCCGCGCCTTAAGTGAAATCCTCTGCTTTTTTACAAAAAAGGCCAAATTAGCCAAGCAAGCCGCGAACAAATGCAATAAACTAAATGTATCTTTTCGTAACTTTGTTGCGTTTCTCCCGTGCCGCGATGCATAGCCAGAAGGAGTATGGATGCATAATTCAACACCGCTCATTACCACCATCGTCGGAGGGTTAGTACTCGCCTTCCTCCTCGGCATGCTGGCGAACCGCCTGCGCATCTCCCCTCTGGTGGGGTATCTGGCCGCAGGGGTGCTCGCCGGCCCGTTCACCCCCGGTTTCGTCGCCGATACCTCACTGGCGCCGGAACTGGCGGAAATCGGCGTTATCCTGTTGATGTTCGGTGTTGGCCTGCACTTCTCTTTGAAAGACCTCCTCGCAGTAAAATCTATCGCCATTCCCGGCGCCGTGGCGCAGATAGCCGTCGCGACCCTGCTCGGCATGGGGCTGTCCAAGCTGCTCGGCTGGGATCTGATCTCCGGCCTGGTGTTCGGCCTCTGCCTCTCCACCGCCAGCACCGTGGTGCTGCTGCGCGCCCTGGAGGAACGGCAGCTGATCGACAGCCAGCGCGGGCAAATCGCCATCGGCTGGCTGATCGTCGAAGATTTGGCGATGGTGCTGACGCTGGTATTGCTGCCGGCCTTCGGCAATATGCTGGGCAACGACAACGCCAGCAGCAGCCAGCTGCTGATGGAGCTGGCGCTGACCATCGGTAAGGTCATCGCCTTCATCGCGTTGATGATCGTGGTCGGCCGCCGCCTGGTGCCGTGGATCCTGTCGAAAACCGCCAGCACCGGCTCGCGCGAGCTGTTCACCCTGGCGGTATTGGCGCTGGCGCTCGGCATCGCCTACGGCGCGGTGAAGCTGTTCGACGTCTCCTTCGCGCTGGGCGCCTTCTTCGCCGGCATGGTGCTGAACGAGTCCGAGCTGAGCCACCGCGCGGCGCACGACACCCTTCCGCTGCGCGACGCGTTTGCGGTGCTGTTCTTCGTCTCGGTCGGCATGCTGTTCGATCCGATGATCGTGATTAACGAACCGCTGGCGGTACTGGCGACGCTGGCAATCATCGTGTTCGGCAAATCCGCCGCCGCGTTCCTGTTGGTGAAAATGTTCGGTCACTCCAAGCGCACCGCGCTGACCATCTCCGCCAGCCTGGCGCAGATCGGCGAGTTCGCCTTTATTCTGGCGGGCCTCGGCATCGCGCTGGGCATGATGTCGGAACACGGGCGCAATCTGGTGCTGGCCGGCGCCATTCTGTCCATCATGCTCAACCCGCTGCTGTTCACCCTGCTGGAACGCTATCTGGCCAAGACCGAAACCATCGAAGAGCAAATCCTCGAAGAGGCGGTGGAAGAAGAGAAGCAGATCCCGGTGGACATGTGCAATCATGCGCTGGTGGTCGGCTACGGCCGCGTCGGCAGCCTGCTGGGCGGCAAACTGGCCGAGGCGGGCATTCCGCTGGTGGTGATCGAGAACTCCCGTCCGCGGGTGGAAGCGCTGCGCGAACAGGGCATCAAGACGGTGCTGGGCAACGCCGCCAATCCGGAAGTGATGGACCTGGCGCGGCTGGACTGCGCGCGCTGGCTGCTGCTGACCATCCCCAACGGCTATGAGGCCGGCGAGATCGTCGCCTCGGCGCGCGCCAAGCGGCCGAACATCGAAATCATCGCCCGCGCCCACTACGACGACGAAGTGGCCTACATCACCGATCGCGGCGCTAACCAGGTGGTGATGGGCGAACGGGAGATCGCCAACAGCATGCTGAACATCCTGCAGCTGGACACCCTGAGCGAAGAAGAAAAAATGGGCGGCTGCCCGATCTGAAGCGCCACGGCGCACAAAAAAAGGTCCGGCATTGCCGGACCTTTTCTTTTTCAGCGGGTTAACGCTCCCAGTAAGACTCTTCCAGGCTGTCTTCCCGCTCCGGCAGGCCACGGGTGAGGCGCGGCGAATGCTGATTCAACACCTGATAGCTGACGCGGTTGGCGTATTTACACACCTGCGCCAGGGAGGAGTAAGTCAGGTAGCTGCGCACGTGCTTGCTGGAATTCGGCACGTTATGGCGGTGATAGCCGTTGGCGGCGATATCGTGCAGCAACGCCGACAGCGCGCCGTCGCCGGCGCCGTTGGTGTTCATGATCCTCTCCGGCCCGCCCATATACGGCGCGATATGCGAATAAACGCGCAGCGGATTTTCACAGTGTTCGCGGCGCATTGCGCGGCTGAACTCGTAGCGGTTGAACTCGGCGATATGCCCCGGCAGCAGCGGGTGCTGGGTCTGGCGCTTGTTGGCTTCTTCGGTGTAACCCGCCATGTACAGGCCGTTCGGCCCGGCGGTGCACAGCACCAGATCCACCCACTCCAGCGCCATGTCCGAGGCGGTCAGCGGATCGCTCAGCCCGGTCAGCTCCAGCGCTTCGTCTTCGTTCATCGCCAGAATCGTCACGTTTTCCTTCAGGAAGTCGCGCCACCACTGCGGGTTGTCGGCGATCACGTACTTGGTGCCCAGCGTCAACACCACCGGCACGTCGTGCTTTTTGGCGTATTCGATCGCCTGCAGGGTGGCGGCCTTCATCGGCTCTCCCTCCTTGCAGCGCACCAGATAAGAGCTCAGCACCAGCGCCGACGCGCCGGCGATCACCTCTTCAGGAATGCTTTCCGGGCGCAGCTGGTTCATTTGGCCTGGGTTGATGGCGAAGGTGCGCTCGCCGCTTTCACCGATCAGCGTGAAGCAGCGGCCGATGGCGCCGTCTACGCCCTGCAGATAGTTGAGATCGGTACGGCTGGAGGTATTGCACAGATAACGGTAGGCATAGCTGCCGATTTTCACGTTGCTGCACATCACGCCGAGCAGCACCGAGCGATCGTCCGCCAGCACCGAATAGTTGTGCATGGTATTGCCGATGGTGCCGCCGGCGAACTGATGGGTAACCAGGTTGTTTTCATTCAGTTCCTGATACAGCGCCTCGGCGACGTCGTCTTCGATCACCAGAGAGTGGCCCAGGCTCAGGCCGTAGCGCTGGACAAAAGCGTCGTCCACCTTCGCCTCGATATCCACCAGCGTCTGGTCGATGCCGACGATATACGAGGTGCTGATTTCACTTTCGGGCTGAGCCTGCTGCAGAAGCGGATCGCGGGCGCTCACCGGGAAATAGTGTTTGGACTTGCGTTTACCAGGAAATTTCATGTGATTGGCGGTGGTGGCGGTTTAACAAGCGGAGAATGTTAACACATTCCCGCCCGATCACGATGATTCTAATATACAGATTATGGATGATTAGAGGCGCTGCGCCACCAGCTGCTGCATCATATCGATATGCGCCGGCTCGTCGTTCAACGCCGAGATATACTCAAACTTCTCGCCGCCGGCCTTGAGGAAGATCTCGCGGTTCTGTTCTTTGATCTCTTCCAGCGTTTCCAGGCAGTCCGCCGAGAAGCCGGGGCAAATCAGCTGAATGTGCTTCACGCCCTGCGCCGGCAGCCCCTTCAGGGTCTCATCGGTGTACGGCGTCAGCCACGGCTCGCGGCCGAAGCGCGATTGGTATGTCATCATCACTCGTTCCGGCGCCAGCGGCAGCGTGGCGCTCAGCGCACGCAGCGTATCCTCGCAGCGTTGCGGGTAGTCGTCGCCCAGGCGCGCATAGCGTTTGGGAATGCCGTGGAACGACAGCACCAGCCGGTCCGGCTGGCCGTGCTCGGCGAACGAGCGCTCCACGCTTTGCTGCAGCGCGGCGATGTAGGCCGGGTGTTCGGCGTAATCGCGGATGAAGGCCACAGAAGGCAAACGGCGATAGCCTTTCAGCACCCGCGCTACGCCATCCCATACCGCCGCGCTGGTGGAACAGGAATATTGTGGATAGAGCGGCAGCACCACCAGGTTGGTCACGCCCTGAGACAGCAGCTTGTCGATGGCTTCCGCCAGGCTCGGCGAGCCGTAGCTCATGCCCAGCTCCACCGGCGTATTCGGCATGCGCGCCGCCAGCGCCCGCTGTTGGCGGCGGCTGAACACCAGCAGCGGCGAGCCCTCTTCCATCCAAACCGACTGATACAGCTTCGCCACGCGCGGCGAGCGGATCGGCAAGATCGCGCCGTTGAGGATCGGCCACCAGATCAGCGGCGCCGTGTCGACCACGCGATCGTCACTGAGGAATTCCTTCAGATAGCGTTTGACCGCCGACGAGGTCGGCGCATCTGGCGTGCCCAGGTTCACCAGCAATACGCCGTGTTTCTCTTGCTTCATCTCAGTTCCCCTCATTTCCTTTCCGGCCGGCATTCCGTTCTGGGTCGGGATGTCAGCAGCCATTAATGCCGGCTATTGTAACGGAAAAGTCCTGCGTCGGAACCGATAACAGCAACAGGCTATGCCTGTGGGCCTTCCCTTTGCGCCAATTGCCATACCGCCGCCACGTTGCGCGCCGTCACCTGCAGATTGCGATCGGCGTCCGCCAGCGCGTCTTCCAGCGTCACGATGCGGTCGAGCACCGAAAACGCCGCGTCGATACCGTGTTGATGCACCACCGAATAATCCGGCGTCAGGCTGCCGGCGATGGCGATCACCGGCACGCCGTGGCGCTTGGCCACCCGCGCCACGCCGATCGGCGTTTTGCCGTGGATCGACTGGCTGTCCAGCCGCCCTTCGCCGGTGATCACCAGATCGGCATCGCGCACCGCCTCATCCAGGCGCAGGGTTTCGGTGACGATCTCGATGCCCGGCCGCAAACGCGCATCAAGCATGCCGAGCAGCGCCGCCCCCATGCCGCCCGCCGCGCCCGCGCCCGGCTGGGTGATCACCGCGCGGCCGGTTTCCCGTTCCAGCAGTTCGCCATAGTGATGCAGCGCCGCATCGAGCTGCGCCACCATCTCCGGCGTCGCCCCCTTCTGCGGCCCGAACACCGCCGAGGCGCCCTTTTCGCCGCACAGCGGATTATCGACGTCGCAGGCGGCGGTTACGCTCACCCGTTGCCAACGCGCATCCAGCCCGGCGAGATCGAGATGCGCCAGCTGCGCCAGCGCCGCCCCGCCCACCGGCAGCGATCGGCGCTCCTTATCCAGCAACTTCACGCCCAGCGCCTGCATCATCCCGGCGCCGCCGTCGTTGGTGGCACTGCCGCCGATGCCGAGAATGATCGCCTTCACGCCGCGCTCCAGCGCCGCCAGCATCAGTTCGCCGGTGCCGTAACTGGTGGTGATGCGCGGATCGCGCCGGCCGGGCGGCGCCAGGTGCAGCCCGGAAGCGGCGGCCATTTCAATCACTGCTGTTGCGCCGTCGCCCAGCAGGCCATAGAACCCCTGCACCGGCTCCCCCAGCGGCCCGGTGACCGTCACCTGGACGATTTCGCCGCCAGTGGCCGCCACCATCGACTCCACCGTGCCTTCGCCGCCGTCCGCCATCGGCAGCTTCACGTAGTGCGCCTGCGGATAAATTTGGCGGAATCCCCGCTCGATGGCGTCGGCAACGCCGAGCGCGCTCAGGCTCTCTTTGAAAGAATCCGGGGCAATAACCACTTTTTTCAGCGTTTTCATCACTGTTCCTTATCCCGCCAGGTTAAATACGCCAAACATCAGCGCCGAGATTGCCGCGATGGTGAATCCCACCAGCGTTTCATACGGCAACAGCTTCAGCCGCTCGTGCACCGCCATATTGACGCTGCCGCCGGTAGCGTGGAAGAAGCTGCCGTGCGGCAGGTGATCCAGCACCGTGGCGCCCGCATGGATCATCGCCGCACCGGCCAGCCCGCTCACGCCCAGCTCGAGCAGCGTAGAGCTGAACACCCCGGAAGCCACGGCGGTGCCGGCGGTGGTCGATGCGGTCGCCATCGACATCAGCGCGCCGGACAGCGGCGCCAGCAGCCAGGCCGGCAGCCCGGTGTGCGTTAAGCCGTTAATCAAGACATCCTTCAGCGCCGAGTTGGCGATAATGCCCGCCAGCGTGCCGGTGCCGAGCAGCATGATCGCTACCGGTGCCATGCGCGACAGGCCGGAAACCATAAACTGATTGCATTGGCGGATGCGCCCCATCAGCAGCGCGCCCGCCAACCCGCCGGCCGGCAGCGCGATCAGCGGATCGACGGCGATACCGGCGATCGGCCGCAGCGACAGCAGCAGGATCGCCACCAGCGGCGCGCTGATCGCCGCAGCGAAGCCCGGCCGCGCCCCTTCGGCATGCTGAGTCAGCTCTTCGGCCATCACTTTGCTGCCTTTATCGCTCAGGCGACGCGCCAGCAGATAGGCCACCACCAGGCCGCACAGCCCCGGCACGATGCCGGCCATCATCACCGAGGTGAGCGGCACGTGGAAGTTGTCCGCCGCCGCGATGGTGTTCGGGTTGGGCGACATCACGTTGCCGGCCTTGCCGCCGCCGATCATCGCCAGCAGGATCGCCGCGCGCGAAATGCCGGCCTTCTGGGCGATCGATAGCGCGATCGGCGCGACGGTGATCACCGCCACGTCGATAAATACCCCCACCGCCGTCAGGATCAGTGTAGCCACCGCCAGCGCCAGCAGCGCGCGGGTTTCACCCACCTTGCGGACAATGGTTTCGGCGATGGTGTGCGCCGCGCCGGATTCGATCAGCACCCCGGCCAGCACCCCCGCCGCCAGAATGCGCATCACGGCGTTGGTGATGCCCTGCGCCCCGCCGATCATCAGCGTTACGGTCTGCACCAGATCGGCACCGCCGCACAGTCCGCCCGCCAGCGCGCCGGCAATCATGCCGTAAGCCGGTGGCACCTTGCTTAAAATCAGGACGATGGCGACGGCTAACGCCACCAGCGCTCCCAGAGTGGATACGGTTGTCATTGTTGTTTTCTCCGTGGTTGATGTGCAGGCCAACATATCCCGCGCGCCCGGCGTTAGCCTGAGGGGAAACAACAAAAAATCGCCGAAGGAACGGCATGGAATTTGTGGGTTGGCACAACTCAGTCGTGCATCAACATGCCGATATACAACCGCAGAGCGTCGGTTAATTGATTGATTTTCATGCCGGTTATCGCTTCGATGCGCTGCAGGCGATAGCGCAGGGTATTGACGTGGATATGCAGCTGCGCGGCGGTCTGCGTCTGATCACAATTCTGCGAAAAATAGTGGCGCAGCGTGCCGCGCAGCACGCCTTTTTCGTCCTGTTCGCCCAGCGTCCGCCAGGGGCGCCCCAGCTCCTGCGCGCGCCAGTCCTCCCCCAGATCGCACAGCAGCGACGGCAGCGGATAGTCGTGGTAGAACAGCGTGGCATGGCGCAGTTTCAGGCGCTGCGCCATCGCCTGGGTGGCGCGCGCCGTCAGGCTGGAACGGTAGGCGCTTTGCGGATCGTCATAAAAACCGCCGACGATCAAGCGCACCCGAAAGCGGTGTTTGAGCTGGTTTTGCAAACGCTGGGCCTGTTGGCGCTCCAGCTTCAGGCTCCATTCGCCCTGCGCCATACAGGCCGGGCGCAGCAGGGTCATTTCATTGAAGCCGGTAATGGCGATCAACGCGTCGCGCTGGGTGGCTTCCAGCTCCGCCAGCAACTCGCGCAGCAGGTGCGGCTGCGCCTCTTGCAGCTCGACGATCCACACGATGCGCGCCTGGCGCAGTTCCAATCCCAGATACGCCGCCATCGCCGCCAGCGACGCAGTGTTCGGCTGCGGTTGCAGCAGCTGATTCGCCAGCTCTTCCCGATAGCGTTTTTCCCACTGGTGCTGATCCAGCAGCGCCGCCTGCTCTACCATCATCTCCGCCGCCATCTTCACCAGCTCGGCGTAGGCACGCACCTCGGCCGGTTCACCGGAGATGCCGATCACCCCCACCCGCTGGTTGCGAAAGCTGAACAGCAGGTTGATGCCGGGCCGCACGCCCTTCAGGTGTTCGGCGGTGACACGGTCGATTTCCACCACCCGGTTCTCCGCCAGCGCCAGCACCGCGCCTTCGTGGCGCTGGAACAGGCGCTGCGGGTTGCCGGAGGCGATGATCACACCGTTGCTGTCCATCACGTTGACGGAATGGCTGATGATACCCATCGCACGCTGGACGATCTGGCGCGCGGTGGCTTCCGCCAGAAGATTGGTCTGTCTGAACATGCCCGCTCCCTGCTGAGGGTGAAAACGCAGCCCTGTTATACGCCATTTGGCGTAAGCGATTAACGGGCACGGCCGCAACAAGCTGCCGCGATCACAATTTGGCGGGAAAACGGCAAAAAAAAACGCCGGGCCACGGGCCCGGCGTCATGCACAATGCGCTTGCGATCAACCGAGGATGGTCGCCAGCTCTGCGCTCACTTCGGCGACCTTGCGGGTGCCGTCGATTTTGCGGTATTGGGTGTTGCCCGCTGCCGCTTCTTTGCTGTAGTAAGAGATCAGCGGCGCGGTCATCTGATGGTATTCCACCAGGCGCTTGCGCACGGTCTCTTCCTGATCGTCCTTGCGCGTGGTCAGCTCTTCGCCGGTCACGTCGTCTTTACCTTCCACCTGCGGCGGATTGAACTTCACGTGGTATACGCGGCCGGACGGCGCGTGCACGCGGCGGCCAACGATGCGGTCAACGATCAGCTCGTCCGGCACGTCGAACTCCAGCACGAAGTCCACGTTGATGCCGGCTTCTTTCATCGCGTCAGCCTGCGGAATGGTGCGTGGGAAACCGTCCAACAGGAAGCCCTTGCGGCAATCTTCCTGAGCGATGCGCTCTTTGACCAGCGCGATCACCAGCTCATCGGTCACCAGCTTGCCGGCGTCCATGATCTCTTTCGCCTGCTTGCCCAGTTCACTGCCGGCCTTCACGGCTGCGCGCAACATATCACCGGTGGAGATTTGCGGAATGCCGTATTTCTCCATGATGAATTGAGCCTGAGTACCTTTACCAGCGCCCGGAGCGCCCAGCAGAATGATACGCATTGCGTAAATCCCCTTGCTATGTAGTTTTTATAAAATTGCGAAAACGCTCAACGATACCATTTCAGGGGGGGCAGGCTCAAGGCGCGCGAAGGAAATCGATTGCGGAATGTGCAAAAAAGCGGACAAGCAAAAGGCGAGAAAAAGCGGGGAAAAAACGGCAATGCGCCCCTAACGGTGCCGTTAAGGGCGCATATCTTCAGCTTTAGGCGGACAGTAACTTATTCATGCGACGGATGAACAGGTTCGGATCCTCCAGCGTGCCGCGTTCAGCCAGCAGCGCCTGATCCAATAACAGGTCGATCCATTCGGCGAAATGTTCGTTATCGCCCACGTCAGATGCGCGTTTGACCAACGCATGCTCAGGATTAAGCTCGAAAATGTACTTCACTTCCGGCGCCTGCTGGCCGGCGGCGGCGAACAGCTTGGCCATCTGGGTGCTCATTTCGTCGGCGTCGGTCACCACGATCGCCGGCGTATCGGTCAGGCGGTGCGTCAGGCGCACATCCTTCACGCGCTCGCCCAGCAGGGTTTTCACGCGTTCGATGAACGGTTCCAGCTGCTTCTCGGCGGCCTTCTGCTCTTCGGTTTCATCCGCCAGTTTATCCAGCGCTTCATCCGCTTTGCTGACCGACTGGAACGGCTTGCCGTCGAACTCGGTCAGGTAGCTCATCATCCACTCGTCGATGCGATCGGACAGCAGCAACACTTCGATGCCTTTCTTGCGGAACAGCTCCAGGTGCGGGCTGCTCTTGGCGGCGGCGTAGCTGTCGGCGGTGATGTAATAAATCTTCTCCTGCCCTTCCGCCATGCGGCCGACGTACTCTTCCAGCGACACGGTCTGCGCCGAACTGTCGCCGTGGGTGGAGGCAAAGCGCAGCAATTTGGCGATCGCTTCCTGGTTGCCGTTGTCTTCCGCCGGACCCTCTTTCAGCACCAGACCGAACTGCTGCCAGAATTTCTGGTAGCCTTCGGCGTCGTCTTTGGCCAGCTTATCCAGCATCTGCAGCACGCGCTTGGTCAGCGCGCCGCGCAGGTTTTGCGTCACGCGGCTGTCTTGCAGGATCTCGCGCGACACGTTCAGCGGCAGATCGTTGGAATCGATCAACCCGCGCACGAAGCGCAGGTAGTTCGGCATGAATTGCTCGGCGTCGTCCATGATGAACACGCGCTGCACATACAGCTTCAGGCCGTGCTTGTGATCGCGGTTCCACATGTCCCACGGCGCCTGCGCCGGGATATACAGCAGGCTGGTGTACTCCTGCTTGCCTTCCACCCGGTTGTGGCTCCAGCTCAGCGGATCGGTGAAGTCGTGGGCAATGTGCTTGTAGAACTCTTTGTACTCTTCGTCGGTCACATCCGCCTTGCTGCGGGTCCACAGGGCCTGCGCCTTGTTGATCTTCTCCCAGGTGACGGTATCGTCTTCTTCGTTTTTGCTTTCGATCTCTACCGGCAAGGCGATGTGATCGGAATATTTGCCGATCACCGAGCGCAGGCGCCAGGCGTCGAGGTACTCATCTTCGCCTTCGCGCAGATGCAGGGTGATTTCGGTGCCGCGGGTCTCTTTGGTGATATCGGCGATGGTGTAGTCGCCTTCGCCGGCAGACTCCCAGAACACGCCTTCGTCATCGGCGGCACCGGCGGCGCGGGTGCGCACGGTCACTTTGTCCGCCACGATGAACGCCGAGTAGAAACCGACGCCGAACTGGCCGATCAGCTGGCTGTCTTTCGCCTGATCGGAACCGATGGATTCCAGGAACGCTTTGGTGCCGGACTTGGCGATGGTGCCGAGGTTTTCGATCACTTCTTCGCGGCGCATGCCGATGCCGTTGTCGGCGATGGTCAGGGTGCGCTGCTCTTTATCGAAGGACAAACGTACGCGCAGCTCGCCGTCGCCGGCGTACAGCTCTGGCGCGGACAGGGCGCGGAAGCGCAGCTTGTCGGCGGCGTCAGAGGCGTTGGAAATCAGCTCGCGCAGGAAAATTTCTTTGTTGGAGTACAGCGAATGGATCATCAAATGAAGCAGCTGTTTTACTTCAGACTGGAACCCGCGGGTTTCTTGACCTTTCATACTCATTGATTACCTCAAAAGACAATGGCTACCAAAATCGAACAATGAGGATCAGATGAGGGTCAGGGTCTTGTTTTTCAAGCGGACGGCGGGAGATTTTTGGCAAAAAAATGACGGGGCCGAACGGCCCCATCCGGGAAAACATCAGAACTTGATGGCGTGACGCCCGGCCAGCGAATGCGACAGCGTGGTGCCATCGACCATTTCCAGCTCGCCGCCCACCGGCACGCCGTGGGCGATACGGCTGGCGAGCACGCCATACTGGCCGCACATCTCAGCGATGTAGTTGGCGGTCGCTTCCCCTTCCACCGTCGGGTTGGTGGCGAGGATCACTTCGGTGATGCTTTCCTTTTCCAGCCGTTGCTCCAGGCGATCCAGACCGATATCGCCCGGCCCGATGCCGTCCAGCGGCGACAGATGCCCCATCAACACAAAGTAGCGCCCGGCGAACTGGCCGGTCTGCTCGATGGCGTGGATATCCGCCGGGCTTTCCACCACGCAAATCTGGCCGTTTTGCTGACGGCGCGGGTTGGCGCAGATGGTGCAGACGTCCTGTTCGGTGAAGGTGCGGCAATCGGCGCAGTGGCCGATCTCCGACATCGCGCGCGTCAACGCCTGCGCCAGGCGCATACCACCGCTGCGATCGCGCTGCAGCAGCTGAAACGCCATGCGCTGCGCCGATTTCGGGCCAACGCCCGGCAGGCAACGCAGCGCCTCCATCAGGGATTCAAGGAGCGGGCTGGTTTGCATCAGAACGGCATCTTGAAGCCAGGCGGCAACTGCATGCCGCTGGAAACGGAGGCCATTTTCTCTTTCTGGGTCTCTTCGATACGGCGCGCGGCGTCGTTAAACGCGGCGGCGATCAGATCTTCCAGCATGTCTTTGTCGTCTTCCATCAGGCTAGGATCGATCTCCACGCGGCGGCAGTTGTGCGCGCCGTTGATGGTGACCTTCACCAGGCCCGCGCCAGACTCGCCGGTTACTTCCAATTTGGCGACTTCTTCCTGCATCTGCTGCATTTTTTCTTGCATTTGCTGGGCTTGCTTCATCAGGTTGCCCAGACCGCCTTTACCAAACATAGTCGTCTCTCGTCGCTAGGGCCGCGCACCTCGCGCGGCGTTTAAAGGGGGCGGATACTCTCTTCATCCAGATCCGCGTCGAAGAACCGGCACAGCGTCTGAATATGGGTATCCGCAACGATGGACTGGCGCGCCTGCGCCAGCTTTTCTTCATAGATGGCTTGTCGCCACTCCAGCGGGGTGCGCTCCGCCGGATTATCGTCCTCTATCACGGTCAGCTCGATCGGGCTGCCGTACAGCTCACCGAGCGCTTCGGCCAACGTCTTCTGCGCCGAAGGCGAATTCAGATGACGCTGCGAAGACCGCAGATGGAGGCAAATCTTGCCCGCTTCCGGCTGCTGCTTGAAGGCGTTCAACGCCAGCTGCTGCACCAGTTTCGGGATCTTCAGCTTGTCGATTTCCGCCGCCCAGGCGTCGCGCTCCAGCGACTCCACCACCAGCTTGGCGGCCAGCTCCGGCGTTTTCTCGTGCTCCAACGCCGTGCGCAGCGCTTTCGGCGTCGCCAACGGTTCCGGCGCCGCTTCCGGCTCGGTCTGCGCGCGCCAGCGATAGGCTTCCGGCTTGGCCGGTTTTTCCGGCACCTTCTTCTCCGCCAGGCGCTGCTGGCTACGCTCGGTCACGGAAGCCAAACGCCCCAGTGCCGAGTTTGCCGGCCGCGCTATTCCTGGCGCCGCCGGCTCATTCTTTTTTGGTGTGGATGCTCCCTGCTGCCGTTGCAGCTGGGACCGCGCTTTCAACAGCTGGGCGGTGGCATCCGGTAATGGGGTCGATGATTGTCGCTGTGGCGCGGCCGGCTGCCCTAACGGCGGCGGCGCGTCCTGAAACTGCGGCGGCTGTTGCGCTGCGGCCGCCTGCGGTTGCGCCATCGGCGCCGGCGCGGTCTGCACCAACGCCACCGGCTCCGGGATCACCGCTTTCGGGTGAAACGCCAGCGCGCGCAGCAGGGTCATCTCAACCCCCATGCGGCGATCCGGCGCATAGGCCAGCTCTTTGCGGCCCACCAACAGCGTCTGGTAGTAAAGTTGCACATCGGCCGGCGGCAGGGTGCGCGCCAGCTCGCGCAGCCGTTGTTCCACGGCGGCGTAGTGGTTGTCGAGCATCGAAGGCAGCAGCTGCACCATCGCAATGCGGTGCAGCAGCGCCAGCGTCTCCACCAGCAGGTTTTCCCAGTCCACGCCGCGCGAAGCGGCCTGCGCGACCTGCGCCATCACCTTTTCGCCGTCGGCGCTGACCAGCGCTTCGAGGATCGCCAGCGGCTGCTCATCATCGAGCGTGCCGAGCATCTGGCTGACGGTGGCGGCGGTCACCTGCCCCTGCCCCATGGCGATCGCCTGATCGGTCAGGCTCAGCGCATCGCGCATGCTGCCGTCGGCGGCGCGCGCCAGCAGCTGCAGCGCGCGGGCATCGCTGGTGATCTGTTCCGCCGTCAGCACCGTTTCCAGCTGCTGGCGGATCTGATCGACGTCCAGCGCCTTGAGGTGGAACTGCAGACAGCGCGAGAGAATGGTCACCGGCAGCTTTTGCGGATCGGTAGTGGCCAACAGGAATTTGACGTGCGGCGGCGGCTCTTCCAGCGTCTTCAGCAACGCGTTGAAGCTATGGCGCGAGAGCATGTGCACTTCGTCGATCAGGTAGACCTTGAAGCGGCCGCGTGCCGGCGCGTACTGGACGTTGTCCAGCAGATCGCGGGTATCTTCCACCTTGGTTCGGGAAGCGGCGTCGATCTCGATCAAATCGACGAAGCGCCCCTGCTCGATCTCGCGGCAGTTGTCGCATTGACCGCACGGCGTGGCGGTGATGCCGGTTTCACAGTTCAGGCCTTTGGCCAGCAGGCGCGCGATAGTGGTTTTCCCCACGCCGCGGGTGCCCGAGAACAGATAGGCGTGATGGATCCGCCCCAGCGAGAGGCCGTTGGCCAGCGCGGTCAGGACATGTTCCTGGCCGACCACGTCTGCGAACGTTTGAGGGCGCCACTTACGGGCGAGAACCTGATAGCTCATTAATACCGGAGAAGTCGAGGAATCTGGAGGGTCATGCTAACACAGCCCCGCGGCGATCCGCGAGGCCGTTGTGCCCAAGGGGCGTTGCCGCATCAATGGCCGGCGAAGTCCACCAGGCAGTAGCAGTCGATGCCCAGCTTGTTCAGACGCGCTTCCCCGCCCAAATCCGGCAGGTTGATGATGAACGCGGCGTCTTTCACTTCACCGCCCAGGCGGCGGATCAGTTTGGTGGTCGCTTCGATGGTGCCGCCGGTCGCCAGCAGATCGTCCACCACCAGCACTTTGTCACCCGCGGTGATGGCGTCGGTGTGGATCTCCAGCTTGTCGGTGCCGTACTCCAGCTCATAGCTTTCGCTGAGCGTGGCGCGCGGCAGTTTGCCCGGTTTGCGCACCGGCACGAAACCGACGCCCAATGCCAGCGCGACGGGCGCGCCGAACAGGAAACCACGCGCTTCGGTACCCACCACCTTGGTCACGCCCGCTTCGCGATAGCGCTCAACCAGCAGCTCGATGCTGGCGGCGTAGGCCAACGGGTGTTCCAGCAGGCTGGTCACGTCGCGGAACAGGATGCCCGGCTTCGGATAATCCGGGATGGTTTTGATACTGTCTTTAATAAACTGAAGCTGCTGCGCAGTAGCGGTCATAATTGTTGCCTGATAAAACTGCCTGAAAACCGGCGCGCCGCTCACCCACCGCCCTCGGGTGAAACACACCGGAGAAGAAATGGCAGGCGATCCGCGCACGAAAACGCCCAAATCTATGCAAACTGGCGGACAAATGCAACTCTCCCCTGCATCTTTCAACCCGCAGCGTTGCTGACCGCACGCATTCCCCCCCGGTCACTCACCTAAGTCAGCTCTTGGAGATGCCTGCGTTTGTCGCCTGGCTGCGGCTTGAAAGCTATTGGGGAGTTTAAGGGACAATCAGCGCTGTTTTTGTTGCGGCAGATCAATAACCGGCAGGCGCAGCATAAAGGTCAGCAAAATAGCCAGCATCAGCAGCAACAGCCCGCGCACCCACCAGATTTTCACCAGCCACAGCGAACAGGCGAAGGTGAGCACGATCACCAGCACTGCCTTCCACTTCGCCCCCGGCGGCAGCGCGCGATGCTGCTGCCAGTGGCGCAGGTAGGGGCCGAACCAGGAACGGTGCAGCAGCCAGTGATGAAAGCGCGGCGAAGAGCGGGCGAAGCACCAGGCGGCCAACAGCAGGAACGGCGTGGTCGGCAGCAGCGGCAGCACCACGCCCAACGTCGCCAGCACCACCGCCAGCCAGCCTAAAATGATCAATAACCCACGCGCCATGCGGCTCTTCGCTCCTCAATCGGTTGCCGCCTACTGTAGCATCGGCGCCGCGCAGGTGGAATATGCGTGCGGCGCTTGTTTCACGGCAGGATCGCGGGCAAGCTTACGCCAGTTGAAATCAAGAGGGAGCTTATGTGAGCACTCAGCGTCTATTACAGGTGTTGGCACAGCAGATCGCGGCGCTGGCGGCCGAAGTGACCCCGCGCGGCGACGCCCCGATCCCGCAGGCACGCTTCGACGCTGCCCTGTTCGCCAACCGCGGCACGCGGCTGCGCGACTATTTGGCCGAAGTGGAGAAGAATTTCGCCCAGTTGCAAAGCGCCGCCAACGACAGCCGCACCAGCCAGGTGGCCTTTCTGGCCGAAAAACTGGTGGCTCAGATCGCCGCCCTGCAGCGCGAGCTGGCAACCCAGGCGCTGCGGCGCAAGAACCAGCCGAAAGAAGCCCCCGAGGCCGATCTGTACCACAAGCTGGCCGAGCATCAGGACTACGAACGCCGGCTGATCGCCATGATTCAGGATCGGGAAAGCCTGCTCGGCCGCCAAACCACGCTGGCGGCGCAGCAGAAGCTGCAGCACGAGCTGGCGGCGTTGGAGGGGCGCCTGATGCGCTGCCGCCAAGCGCTGGCGCGCATCGAGCGCAATATCGAGCGCAAAGAAAACGGTTTTTGAAGATTTATCACAATATTTTAATGATTATTCCCGGTTGCGCGCCGGGTTCACTATACTCTGCCGGTACGCGAGTGATTCATCCCATTAATTAATATAAGCGCAGGTGCTATGTCTCTGGAAAACGCCTCACCCGAACTGCAGCTGGCGGTAGACTTGATTTACCTGCTGGAGTGCAACGAGATCGATCCGGCCACCGCGCTGGCGGCGCTGGATATCGTCAAACGGGATTATCAGGAAAAACTGCAGCGCGCCGGCGTCACCTCTCCCTATCTGCCTGCCGGACAGTAATCAGGGACAGCGACGCTGTCCCTTTCGTCTTTCAACGCTTATCAGCCCGCCGTCTGGCCGCCTTCATCCGGCGACAGCGTTCTTTTCACTTCCTGCACTTCGTTGCCCTGCTGGTTATGCAGATAGACCTCCAGCTGGTTGAAGGCGATGTCGATGTCGTTCTCCCGACACAAACGATCGATTGAGCGGTTCAGCTCGTCGACGGTGTAGCTGCGATCGCGCAGTTCGCGCACATACAGCCGCAGCTCATGATCCAGCGTGCTGGCGCCGAAATTGAGGAAGAACACCTGCGGTTCGGGATCGGTCATCACCCGCGGGTTGTCGTGCGCCGCCTGCAGCAGCACCTTTTTCACCTTGTCGAGATCGGAACCGTAGGCCACGCCCACCTTGATCAGCACGCGGGTGATGGTGTCCGACAGTGACCAGTTGATCAACCTCTCGGTGACGAACGCCTTGTTCGGAATGATCACCTCTTTGCGATCGAAGTCGGTAATGGTGGTGGCGCGAATGCGGATCTTGCTGACCGAACCGGAGAAGGTGCCGATGGTGATGGTATCGCCGATGCGGATCGGGCGTTCGAACAGAATGATCAGGCCGGAGACGAAGTTGGCGAAGATCTCCTGCAGGCCAAAGCCCAGCCCGACCGTCAGACCGGCGGCCAGCCATTGCAGTTTGTCCCAGGAAACGCCCAGCGATCCCAATGCGACCACTGCGCCCACGGCGGTGATCAGGTAAGTGAGCACGGTGGTGATGGCATAGGACGCACCCTGCCGCAGCTGCAGCCGCGACAGCACCACCACCTCCAGCAGACCGGGCAGGTTGCGGGTGAGCACATAGGCGACGATCACCGCGGCGAACGCCACCATCATGTTGCCCAACGTCACCGCCTGCGACACGCTGCTGCCCGCCACGGTGCTGGTGTAATGCCACAGCGTGATGCTGTCCAGGTAGGCGATGACCGTCACCAGATCCGACCAAATGGCGTAGAAGGCGCTGGCGAAGATAGCAAACAGCACCAGGGTGGTCAGGCGCAGCGACTGCTGGTTGATCTGATCGAGCGCCAGCGGCGGCTCTTCCACCACCGGCTCGCCGCCTTCGGCCCCCTCCTTCGCCACGTTTTGCCGCCGCGCCAACGCGCGCCGGTAGGCCAGGCGCCGCGCCGCCACGCTCAGGCCGCGCAGCGCGGTCAGATACACGATATTCCACAGGAAGAACAGATACAGGCTGTCTATCCAGCGGCTCGCCAGCCGCAGCGTGGTATAGAAGTAGCCGGCAAACATCAGCCCCAGCAGGATAAGCGGCGTGGCGGCGAGCGCGGTGACCACCACCAGCCGCACGGCGTGCGAGCCTTTTTCACGCCAGCTGTCGCGGCACAGCGGGAACACCAGCACCGTGAGCAGCGCCAGCGTCAACATCACCACGATCTGGCCGATGACGTCTTCCACCAGGCGCAGCGGCGCTTTTTCGCCCAAGACCGACCAGAAGATCAGCGGCTGCAGCGCCAGCCCCAGCCGCAGCGTCTGGCGGCGGTAATGCGCGCACAGGTTGGCGCCGAAGTTGAAATGCCGCTCGGCGATGCCGCCCGGTTTCAGCATGCGGTAGCTGAAGCCGAACACCAGCCACGACAACGCCAGCTGCTGCGACAGCGCCCAAATAAAGTCGCTGATGCCAAAATCCGCGCGATACATCCAGAAACCGACGCCGAGCAGCAGCGCGGCGCCGGGCAACACCTTCAGCAAGGTCAGCGCGATGGCCTTCGGCGTATGCAGTTGGCCGTCGCGTTTAAGCTGCCCCACGTCGTTGGCCAATTTTTGCAGATGGCCGTCGATCAGCCGATAGCGCCAGCGCAATAGCCCGATCGCCAGCAGCATCGGGATCAGGAACACCAGCGCATTCAAGCCGCCCTGCAATAGCTTGCCGCCGTCGAATTTGATATCGAGCCCGGCGAGCTGATCGCGCACCGCCTCCGGCATCGCCTTCAGCCACGCCAGATCGACCGGCTTGTTGCTGTTGACCCAGAAAATCTGCTGGGTCAGCGTATCCTGCAACGAACCGTAGACGCTGGTGAGCTGCTGCTGGTTGATCTGCAGGTTGATCGATAACGACAGCTGGTTGCTGAGCTGCTTGTTCAGCTGATCCAGCAGCTCGCGGCGCATGTCGATAATTTCCTTCAGCGCGTCGATCACTTCCGGGCCGGCCTTTTCCTTGCTTTCGGCCACCAGTTGGTTGATGTAATCCTCTCCCTTGAACAGATCGTCGCGTTGCTGATTGATATCGAACTGCTCCAGCCGCAGATCGGCGATGCGCGTGTCTATGTCCGCCAGCAGCGTGCCCTGCGGCAGGCTCTGCTGCTGCTGATACAGGATGCGCGACAGCACCAGGCTGCCCTTCAGCACCTGGATCTGCTCTTTCAGGTTACGTTCCGCCTGCAGACCGCGATCGAGCCAGTTTTTGACCCGAATATTCTGCTGGAACAGGGTGTTGCTCTCTTCGGTGGCGGCGATCAACTGCTGACTCAACTGGCGGTTGACGTCCAGCTGCTTGCTGACCAACTGATCGTGCTGGATATCGGTGGCGTCTTCCGGGTTCTGCGCCTCTTTGGCGGTTTTTTCAGACAGCGTCAGGCGCTTACTGTTGACGAGCTCCTGCAGCAGCTGCACCGACCGATCCAGCGCGTCGATATGCGCCGTGGTGTAATCGCGCTGTTTTTGCAGCAGATCTTGTAGCGTGGTGTTGGCTTCCAGACTCTTGCGCTGCAGCTCCAGCTGCGCGTTGAGCAGCGCCTGTTCGGTGTTCAGCATCACCTGCTGGCTGTTGCGCAGCGAATCTTGCCCCGGCGTCTGGCCGCTGAGCTGGCTGCGGATCTCCTGCAGGCGCTGCGAAGCGGCGTACATGGTGCTTTGCACCCGCTCGGGCTGGGTTTGCAGCGACACCAGTTGGCTGTTGTAAGTGGAGAGGCTCTCCTGCGCGCTTTGCAGCTCGTCGAGCGTTTGATACAGCCGGCTTTCCAGCTGGCGCAGCGACAGCGGCAACAGCGCGGCGCGCGCCGCCGCATTATCCACCGGCTGCTTCAGCGCATCCAGTTCGGCGGTGACCTGATTGAGCTTCGCCGGCGCCTGCTGCACCTGCTGTTTAAGCTGTGCGGTGTCCTGCCGGTTGCGCTCGATGGCGTCCAGCAGCTCCAGCGTGCGGGTCAAATCCTGCTGGGAGAGTTTTTCGACCGGCGTCAGGGCTTTTTGCTTGTTCAGCGTTTCCAGCTGGCTTTGCACGTCGCTGCGCTGCGGCAGATCGCCGTTCAGCGCCGCCTGCGCTGGCAAGCTGAGCACGCAAATCAGGAAAAGGAGTGTCGCGGCGGCGATACGCCGCCGGCATGCGCCGACAAACGTGAGCGGCGCCAGAAAAGGCAGAGTCAACCAGCGATGCATGATTTAGCTTCGGATCGGTTAAGAAGCCTGAAGATTATCACGATCGCCGGCGGGCAACGAACAACAAAAGCGTTGCCGGTGATGTCCCGTTGTCGCGAAATCAGAAAGTCAGCACTTTCTCCGCCGCCAGCGTCCATTGCGCCAGCTCGACCAGCGTGCCGATCGCCACGCCGTCCGCCAGCGGCAAGCGGCTGACGCCGCGCGCGTCGGCGCAGGTCTTGCACAGCTTGATCGGCACCTGCTGCGCGGTGAGGATCTCCAGCATCTGCTGCAGGTGATACCCTTCATGCGGCTGCTGCCCGGCCAGCCCGGCCACCACCGCATCGGACATCAGAAACAGCCGCAGATCGAGGCTGCTCTGCTGCTCTTTCAGCTCAATGGCCAGCCGCAGCGCATTGAACAAGGATTCATGGCCATAGGCGGCGCCATTGGCGATGAGAACGATGGATGACATGAAATTTCTCCTTATAAAGGAAGGCGGTCGGCGCCAGGCGTCGCCGCGTCGGGTTTGAGGCGCAAGGTGGGGCAAAACTGCAGCATCTCCAAAAACGCGTCCACCAGCGCTTCGGCTTCGGCCCGCAGATCGAAACTTTCCGGCATAAACAGCCAGTTTTCCATCAGGCCGGTGATATAACCGCGCAGGATGATCGCCGCACGGCGGGTATGTAAATCGGCGGGCAATTGCTCGTGGTGAATGCAGTTATACAGCACCGCTTCAATGCGTTCGTAGCCGGCGAGGTACAGCACCTTGCGCGAATCCAGCAGCGGCATCATTTCACCGACAAACTCGCATTTGTGGAATATAATTTCCATCAACGCCCGCCTACGGCCGTCTTCAACCGTAGACGTCAGAATGTAAATCAGAATTTCTCGGATAACCCGCAGTGGATTATCGGGAAACTTTGCCTGATACTCTGTTTCGAGCTGGTCAATTTTCGGCTCGGTAGATTCCCAAACTTCATTAAACAGGTCTACCTTATTCTTGAAGTGCCAGTAGATGGCTCCACGCGTAACCCCGGCAGCGGTGGCAATATCTGTCAGTGACGTTGCAGCAACGCCACGTTCAGAGAACTCTCTCACCGCAGCATCAAGGATTTGCTGTCGGGTTTCTTGCGCCTGCTGTTTGGTTTTTCGTGCCATGGCATTGTTATTTAGGGGGAGTGTGATTTACATACATTCGCGAATGTATGTACCATAGCACGCACATATAATTAACGCAGCAATGGGTTTTAAAGCTTGTGATCCATTGATCATTTTGAAATCGGACACTTGAGGTTTTTCTATGAACAAAAACAGAGGGTTAACGCCTCTGGCGGCCGTTCTGATGCTTTCAGGCAGCTTAGTGCTAACAGGATGTAACGATAAAGAAACCCAACAGCAAGGCGCCCAACAACAGGCTCCTGAAGTGGGCGTAGTCACCTTGAAGGCCGAGCCTCTCAACATCACTACCGATCTTCCTGGCCGCACCGCTGCGTATCGTATCGCCGAAGTTCGCCCTCAGGTCAGCGGCATCATCCTGAAGCGCAACTTCGTTGAAGGCAGCGATATCAAGGCCGGGACGTCTCTGTACCAAATCGATCCCGCCACTTATCAAGCCAGCTACGACAGCGCGAAAGGCGATTTGGCCAAAGCACAGGCCAGCGCTTCCATCGCACGCGTGACGGTAAACCGCTACAAGCCATTGCTGGGCACGAGCTACATCAGTAAACAGGACTACGACAACGCCGTCTCCACGCTGCAGCAGGCGGACGCCGCCGTGGTGGCCGCCAAGGCCGCCGTGGAAACCGCGCGCATCAACCTGGCGTACACCAAGGTGACCTCCCCGATCTCCGGCCGCATCGGCAAGTCCGCCGTGACCGAAGGCGCACTGGTCAGCAACGGCCAGGCAACCGCACTGTCTACCGTGCAGCAGCTGGATCCGATGTATGTCGACGTCACCCAGTCGAGCACCGACTTCCTGCGCCTGAAGCAAGAACTGGCCAGCGGCGCGCTGAAGCAGGAAAACGGCAAGGCCAAAGTGAAACTGATGCTGGAAAACGGCACCGAATACGCGCAGGAAGGCACGCTGGAGTTCTCCGATGTCACCGTCGATGAGACCACCGGCTCCATCACCATTCGCGCTTTGTTCCCTAACCCGAACGATACGCTGTTGCCGGGCATGTTCGTACGCGCCCGTCTGGACGAAGGCGTGCGCAGCGATGCGCTGCTGGTACCTCAGCAAGGCGTTACCCGCAACCCGCGTGGCGACGCGACGGCGTTGGTGGTAGGGGCAGACGACAAAGTTGAGCTGCGCACGCTGAAGGCAGACCAGGCGATTGGCGACAAATGGCTGGTTACCGATGGCCTGAAAGCCGGCGATCGCGTGATCGTCACCGGCCTGATGAAAGTGCATCCGGGCGCGCAGGTAAAAGTGCAGGAAGTTGACACTCAGGCGCAAAAACAGCCGCAGTCTGAAGCGCAGAAGTCATAAAAAGGAGCCTGTAATACATGGCTAAGTTCTTTATAGACCGCCCAATTTTCGCCTGGGTAATCGCCATTATCGTCATGTTGGCGGGGGTGCTTGCAATAATGAAACTGCCTATCGCGCAGTATCCCACTATTGCACCGCCGGCGGTGAGTATTTCCGCCAACTACCCGGGCGCAGATGCCAAAACGGTGCAGGATACCGTCACGCAGATTATCGAACAGAACATGAACGGTATCGATAACCTGATGTACATGTCCTCCACCAGTGATTCCTCTGGTAGCGTCACCATTACCCTGACGTTTGATTCCGGCACCGATCCTGACATCGCGCAGGTTCAGGTCCAGAACAAACTGTCGTTGGCCACTCCGTTGCTGCCGCAAGAAGTTCAGCAACAGGGCCTGAAAGTAGAAAAATCCAGCAGCAGCTTCCTGATGGTGGCCGGCTTCGTTTCCGACGATCCGAACATGACTCAGGACGATATTGCGGACTACGTGGCGTCCAACATCAAGGACCCGATCAGCCGTTCGTCCGGCGTGGGTGAAGTGCAGCTGTTCGGTGCCCAGTACGCGATGCGTATCTGGCTGGATCCGAACAAGCTGAACAACTACCAGCTGACGACTACGGACGTGACCTCCGCCATCACCGAGCAGAACAACCAGATCGCCGCAGGCCAGCTGGGCGGCCTGCCGCCGGTGCCGGGGCAGCAGTTGAACGCCTCGATCATCGCGCAGACCCGTCTGACTTCGCCGGAAGAGTTCGGCAAGATCCTGCTGAAGGTGAATACCGACGGTTCCCAGGTGCGCCTGCGCGACGTCGCTCACATCGAGCGCGGCGCGGAAAGCTACGCGGTTACGGCTCGCTATAACGGTAAGCCTGCCGCCGGTCTGGGTATCAAACTGGCTACCGGTGCCAACGCACTGAACACCGCCAAAGGTGTGAAAGACGAGTTGGCCAAGATGGCGCCATTCTTCCCGCAAGGGATGAAAGTGGTTTATCCGTACGACACCACCCCGTTCGTTAAAATCTCCATCAACGAAGTGGTGAAAACGCTGATCGAAGCCATCATCCTGGTATTCCTGGTGATGTATCTGTTCCTGCAGAACTTCCGCGCGACGCTGATCCCAACCATCGCGGTGCCGGTGGTACTGCTGGGGACCTTTGCGATCCTTGCGGCGTTCGGCTTCTCGATAAACACCCTGACGATGTTCGGCATGGTGTTGGCGATCGGCCTGCTGGTGGATGACGCCATCGTGGTGGTGGAAAACGTCGAGCGCGTCATGTCCGAAGAGGGGCTGCCGCCGAAAGAAGCGACCCGCAAATCGATGGGCCAGATCCAGGGCGCGTTGGTGGGTATCGCCATGGTGCTGTCGGCGGTATTCGTGCCGATGGCGTTCTTCGGCGGTTCAACCGGCGCCATCTATCGCCAGTTCTCGATCACCATCGTGTCCGCGATGGCGCTGTCGGTGCTGGTGGCCTTGATCCTGACGCCGGCGCTGTGCGCCACCATGCTCAAACCGATCCCGAAAGGCGATCACGGGGTTAAAACAGGCTTCTTCGGCTGGTTTAACCGCATGTTCGAGAAGAGCACGCATCACTATACCGACAGCGTGGGCAATATCCTGCGCAGCACCGGTCGCTACCTGATCATCTACCTGCTGATCGTGGTTGGCATGGGCCTGCTGTTCCTGCGCCTGCCTTCCTCGTTCCTGCCGGACGAAGATCAGGGCATCCTGTTGACCATGGTGCAGTTGCCTGCCGGCGCCACCGAGTCCCGTACCAACAAAGTGCTGGAAGAAGTCTCCGACTACTTCCTGAACAAGGAAAAGGACAACGTGGTTTCGGTGTTTACCGTCGCGGGCTTCGGCTTCAACGGTAACGGCCAGAACAACGGCCTGGCATTCGTCAGCCTGAAAGACTGGGGTGAGCGCCCAGGGGCAGGGAACAAGGTCGAGGCGATCGCAGGCCGTGCCATGGGCGCGTTCTCGCAGATTAAAGAAGGCCTGGTGTTCCCGTTCAACCTGCCGGCGATTATCGAACTCGGTACCGCAACCGGCTTCGACTTCGAGCTGATTGACCAGGGCGGCCTGGGGCACGAGAAACTGACCGAAGCGCGTAACCAGCTGTTGGGCATGGTTGCTCAGCACCCGGACGTGCTGGTGGGCGTGCGCCCGAACGGCCTGGAAGATACGCCGCAGTTCAAACTGATCGTCGATCAGGAGAAAGCCAAGGCGTTGGGCGTCAGCATCACTACCATCAACAGCACGCTGAGCACCGCACTGGGTGGCTCGTACGTCAACGACTTCATCGACCGCGGTCGTGTGAAGAAGGTGTACGTACAGGCCGAGGCGCCGTTCCGTATGCTGCCGGAAGACATCAACAAGTGGTACGTGCGCGGTACCAGCGGCCAGATGGTGCCATTCTCCGCCTTCTCTTCGGCGAAGTGGGAATACGGCTCACCGCGTCTGGAACGCTATAACGGCTTGCCGTCGATGGAAATTCTGGGCCAGGCCGCACCGGGCAAGAGTACCGGTGAAGCGATGAACCTGATGGAACAGCTGGCGTCCAAACTGCCAAGCGGCATCGGTTACGACTGGACCGGCATGTCCTATCAGGAACGTCTGTCGGGCAACCAGGCGCCGGCGCTGTATGCCATCTCGATTCTGGTGGTGTTCCTGTGTCTGGCGGCACTGTATGAAAGCTGGTCTGTGCCGTTCTCGGTCATGCTGGTATTGCCGCTGGGGGTTATCGGTGCGTTGCTGGCCGCGACGATGCGCGGCATGAACAACGACGTGTACTTCCAGGTGGGGCTGCTGACCACCATAGGTCTGTCGGCGAAGAACGCCATCCTGATCGTGGAATTCGCCAAAGACCTGATGGAGAAAGAAGGCAAAGGCCTGATCGAAGCGACGTTGGAAGCGGTGCGTATGCGTCTGCGTCCAATCCTCATGACGTCTCTGGCCTTCATCCTCGGGGTTCTGCCGCTGGTTATCAGCAGCGGTGCGGGCTCCGGCGCACAGAACGCGGTAGGTACCGGCGTAATGGGCGGGATGATCACCGCCACCGTCTTGGCGATCTTCTTCGTACCGGTGTTCTTCGTGGTGGTTCGCCGCCGCTTCAGCAAGAAGAACGAGGACCTGGAACACAGCCATCCGGTAGAGCACCACTGATCGCTCAGTGATATGAGCTCCACCCGATAATCGAAAGGCCGCGCATGCGGCCTTTTTCTTTTGCTTCAGCTGCTTAATGCAAACCGTTCTCATTAATTCACTCTTGTGTGCAATTTGCGCTTGATCGCGATGCCAGGTCGGCGCATAATTACTGTTATAGTATAACATTACATGAGAGAGCCATTATGAAACCCGGCATCCATCCCGATTACCGCACCGTGGTGTTCCACGACGTCAGCGCCAACGCCTACTTCAAAGTGGGATCGACCATCAAAACCGATCGCACCATCGAACTGGACGGCGAAAGCTGGCCGTATGTCACCCTTGACGTCTCTTCCGCTTCGCATCCGTATTACACCGGCAAGCAGAAAGACTATTCCAAAGAAGGCAGCACGGCGCGCTTCCAGCAGCGCTTTGGCCGCTTTATCGGCAATAAGTAACAAGGAAATCCCATGCAGGTATTGAGTTCATTGCGTTCGGCGAAAAATCGCCACCCGGATTGCAAAGTCGTGCGTCGTCGTGGCCGCATCTATGTGATCTGTAAAAGCAATCCGCGATTCAAAGCGGTACAGGGACGTAAGAAAAAGCGTTAACTCCCCAGTGTCATCTGTCGCCAAGCCCCGTTGCTGCTCAACGGGGCTTTTTTTATGGCGAGAAAGTGCCTGCAAGCCGTCCCCCGCCGGCAGGCGGGGGCAGAGATTACTTCATGCTGCTCAGCAGCGCGTCGACATTGTGCTTGAACGCCTGCTCATAGGTGGCCGCCGGGCCGCCCGCGCGGGAGAGCGCTTCAGGGTACAGCTCGCCGCCCGCCTTGGCGCCGGTGGCGGCGGCAATCTGTTTCACCAGCCGCGGATCGGTCTGATTTTCGATAAAGTAAGCGTTAACCTTTTCCTGTTTGATCTGCTTGATCAGGCCCGCCACGTCGCTGGCGCTGGCTTCGGCCTCGGTGGAAAATCCGACCGGGGCAAGGAAGGTGACGCCATACTCTTGCCCAAAGTAGCCAAAAGCGTCATGGCTGGTCAGCACCTTACGTTTCTGTGGCGGCACTGCGGCGAACTGGGTTTTGGCCCACAGGTCCAGCTTTTGCAACTGCTGAATGTATTCGGCTCCGCGCTGGCGAAAATAGTTGGCATCCTCGGGGTCGGCGGCAATCAGGGCGTTCATCACGTTGGTGGCGTACTGCACGCCGTTTTTCATGCTGTTCCAGGCATGGGGATCGGTAATCGGTTTGCCGTCCTCCTCCATCTGGCGGGTGCTGATCCCCTGTGAAGCGGTGATTACCTGCCCTTTATAACCCGAAGCGCTGACCAGGCGATCGATCCACCCTTCCAGCCCCAGGCCGCTGACGAACACCACATCAGCCTGAGCCAGCTTCTTGCCGTCCTGCGGCGAAGGTTCGAAACTGTGCGGATCGCCATCCGGCCCCACCAGCGTGCTGACCTTGACGTGATCGCCACCCACCTGTTTGACGATATCGCCCAGAATGGAAAAGCTGGCGACGGCGTCGACGGTCTTCGCCATCGCCCATGGGCTGGCCAGCAGAGCAGCAACCGCCAGCGATATAGGTAAACGTTTCATACTTTCTCCTTGCAAATGGCACTTCTCAACGGCGCGCGAAGGCGCAAATGCCTCCGCGCGTTCCAAACAGGATCGAGACGAAAAAGATGACGCTGGCGCTGAGCACGATCGCCGGGCCGGCAGGCAGCGACGCATAATAGGACCACACCAGCCCAATCAGGCTGGAAAGCGCGCCGATGCCCATCGCCACCGCCAGCGTCTGCGGCAGATTGCGCGCCCAGAAGCGCGCACTGGCGGCGGGCAGCATCATCAGCCCCACCGACATCAGGGTGCCAAGGATCTGGAATCCCGCCACCAGATTGACCACCACCAGCGACAGAAACAGGCCGTGGATCAGCGCCAACCGGCGCGGGGCGTTGACGCGCAGAAAAGTCACGTCGAAGGATTCGATCACTAACGCGCGGTACAGCGCCGCCAGCGCCAGCAGCGAAACCGAGGCGATCGCACCGACCATCAGCATCGCCTGGGCATCCACCGCCAGGATCGAACCGAACAGCACGTGCAGCAGATCTACGCTGGAGCCACGCAGCGAGACCAGCGTGACCCCCAGCGCCAGTGAGCCCAGGTAGAACCCGGCGAAGCTGGCATCCTCTTTCAGCGGCGTGCGGCGGCTCACCAGGCCGGACAGCATCGCCACCGCCAGTCCGGCGATAAAGCCGCCCACGCCCATCGCCACCAGCGACATGCCGGAGATCAGATAGCCGATCGCCGCGCCCGGCAACACCGCGTGGGATAACGCATCCCCCACCAGGCTCATGCGGCGCAACAACAGAAACACGCCCAGCGGGGCAGCGCTGAGCGACAATGCCAGGCACGCCATGAGCGCGCGGCGCATAAAACCGAAAGAGAGAAAAGGATCGATAAGCCCATGCCACAGCATCATGGCGCCACCGCCCGCAGATCCGGCTGCCGTTCGGCGGCACGATACCTCGGCACCTGTTCCAGCACCCGCTCGGCCGCGCCCCAATCGCAAGCCTGCGGCGTCAGCAACAGCGCCTGTGGAAAATGCTCGGCAACCATCGACATATCGTGCAGCACGGCGATCACCGTTCTCCCCTGCCGGTGCAGTTGCGCGATCGCCTGCAGCAAAATCTGCGTGGTGGCGCTGTCGATGCCGGTAAAAGGCTCATCCAGCAAAATCAGCGGCGCCTGTTGGACCAGCAGGCGCGCAAACAACACCCGCTGCAGCTGGCCGCCGGACAGTTCGCCCACCGGGCTACGCGCCAGCGCGCTCATGCCAACGTTCGCCAGCGCCTCATTGACCTGGCTCGCCGCACGCTTGTTCATGCCGCCGAACATGCCGCTTTGTGGCCAACAGCCCATCGCCACCAGATCGCTCACCGCGATGGGGAACTGCCGATCCAGCTCCGCCTGCTGCGGCAAATAAGCTCTGCGCGGTGGCTTTCCGCCGCTAAAACTCAGGCAGCCCCCCAACGGCGGCAACAATCCGGCGAAGGTTTTCAACAGCGTCGACTTACCTGCCCCGTTGACGCCCACCACAGCGGTTAACGATCCGGCGGTAAACTGCCCGCTCAGCGGCGGGAAAAGTGGCTTGGTCCCATAGCCTATCGCCAGCTGACGCAAGGTAATCATGGCAGTGACACCGCCCAGAAGATGCCGAGCCACAGCAGGGCCAGCAGCATAACGGCACCTGCGCAACGCGCGGCAGCGGAGGTGGTGAACAACGAATTCAGTGACGGCGCGGCGTCATGTTGCGAAGTGGGGGTCAATGTCGTGGCCAAAATGGTGAGTTAATAGTTATAATATAACATCACAACAACTACCGTATCTCAAGCTATGGCGCGACAATAATGCAACGGAACGTAACAGTCCCTCGCGCAGCGGATCTTCCCCCCATAACCCTCCCTTACCAAACCCAGGGATATTTCCGTTCGGTTGGAATGTTGGCGTAAGGTAAAGAACAGCGGTAAATCGAAAAATTTACCGACGAGGCCGGAAAAGGAGTAAGATAAGTAGATAACATTGTTGTTGGCCGAGATTAATGCTTGTTACCCTTGCCTGTAACCTGGAAGTCAACGCACTTTCTGTTAAAGAATTAAAGAAAGTGATTAATGACAATATAGCGGAGTTAGTGCCAGCGCTGACCAGCGGACTCAGTTTTTATTCTGAAAGCGCACGCTATGTCGAGGATTCATTAGAAATACTTGATATAGTGCAACAAGGTGACGGCGATTATTCAATGAGTTATCGCTATAAGTGGGGCATTTTTAATGCCTGCCTGGATATCAACAGCGAAGATATCATCAACGACAGCGTCCGGTTTCGAGTGACGGCGCGGGGTTTAATCTTCGACATCATTGATAACTCACGCCCATCAACTGCGGATGAATTGTAAGTTTACGTAATAACTACAGGCCAAACGCGAAAAAATGATTTATATTCATTTTACGGGAAGTTTATTTAACCACCGTTAAGCTGCCTCCGTTCATGATGTAAATCAGCTTACTCACATAGTGTTATCACACCGCAATTAAGACTTACGGAGGGGATGATATGGATGAGTATTCGCCTAAGCGACACGACATTGCTCAGCTCAAATTCTTGTGCGAAAATTTGTATGATGAAGGTATCGCTACCCTGGGAGACAGCCATCATGGGTGGGTCAACGATCCGACGTCCTCCGTCAACCTGCAGCTTAATGAGTTGATCGAACATATCGCTTCGTTTGTGATGAGCTATAAAATTAAATACATGGACGAATCTGACCTGTCGGAGTTAGTCGAAGAATATCTCGACGATACCTATACGCTGTTCAGCAGCTACGGTATCAATGATTCCGACCTGCGCCGCTGGCAAAAAACCAAGGCGAGATTATTCAGAATGTTCTCAGGAGAGGACATCTGTACGACAATGAAAACTTAGGGGATAATTATTCCCGAGCTATTTTACGGTTATTAAACTAAAGGCCACCATGACTAAAACCGACTATCTGATGCGTTTACGTAAATGCACCACGATTGATACTCTCGAACGTGTTATTGAGAAAAATAAGTACGAGCTGTCCGATGATGAACTGGAGCTGTTTTACTCAGCGGCCGATCACCGTCTGGCCGAGCTCACCATGAACAAACTGTATGACAAAATCCCCACCTCCGTTTGGAAATATGTCAGATAATCAGCCCCCCGACGCGTTGAGCCGATGCTTTTATCGGCTTCAATGGCCACGTTGAATGCGTACTTTTCCTATTGACAGTAAAACTTCATTTACGCTCCCTCTTTCGAAAATAATATTGCCCGGAAACAATTTTCTTTTTTAATCGAGGCAGGTTACCTCATCGCCCACCTCACTATGCCCGCTCCCCAGAACCGCTAATTCATTATCCAAAAGAATTGAGGGCGGGAAGAAATGAAATGCGTGTCGCTCTGCCTGATGGCAGAAATGGATAATAGATACGTGGAAGAGAGGTAACAAAAACGCGGATTGGCGAAGCCCAAATGGGTGGGGACCCTGCCAGCTACATCCCGGCACACACGTCACCTGCTGCGGCTGCTTCCTTCCGGACCTGACCGAGTTCACAAGTTAGTGTTGCGGGAGAACCAACAGGGCCCCCATTGACGGCTTCTGTACTCCGAAGCGGTGGGCATTATCGGCGATACCCTATCAAATAGCAAGCCAACCGGGACCAACCGCTGTTTTCTTACCCACCTGCGCTGTGGCACACTCTCCGCCTGGGTTTTGACTCGCGCAGGAACAGCAATATGCAACCAGAAGACGCCTCTTTCAGCCAGCGGGTATTCCACGTCGTGGCCGCCATTCCTTACGGCAAAGTCACCACCTACGGCGAAGTCGCCCGGCTGGCCGGCTCGCCGCGCGCCGCGCGTCAGGTCGGCGGCGTGCTGCGGCGTTTGCCGGAAGGCAGCACGCTGCCCTGGCACCGGGTGATCAACCGCCACGGACAGATATCGCAGCAGGGGGAGGATTTTCAACGGCAACGGCAGGCATTGCTGGCGGAGGGGATTATTTTCGGCCCGCACAGCACGGTCGATTTCGATCGCTACGGCTGGCGCTGGTAAAACAAAACAGCCTTTGGCCGAAGCGCAAAGGCTGTTGATTTCATCTTGCTGTACCGCAGTAAGATTACTGCATGGCGGTTGGCGCAGCCTGAATCGGCACACCCTGAACCGGAACCAGCAGCAGATCGGCACGGGTGCCGTTGCGGTTAACCACTTCCTGGATGGTGTCGGTAATAAACATCAGTCGCCCGTTGACCGTCACCGCCGCGCTCAGAATGATACGCGCATTCGGTTGGATGTCGGACGGGTTATACGGCAGCGTAAAGTTGAACGGCGCCTGTTGCCCTTCAGTGCGTACCGCGCGCTGTGCAATCACTTTGGACGGCGCATCCGCCAGCGAGGCGTCAGAGAGGGTGACCGTCAGCACGGCGTCCGGCGGCAGCGCAATGCGCTGACGTATATTAACCGAACCTGTCACCGCCGGGCCCTGAATCTGCGTTTGCGCAGCCGCCGGGTTACCGGCCGCCTGTGTAGGCACATCAGCACTCTTTTGCGCGCATCCTGCCAGCGTGATCGTCAGTGCCGCGGCACCGCCTACGATTTGCCAGAGTTTCATGGATCGGTCTCCTTTTTTATTATCAACATGTTGGTGGCTTTCACCACCTCACCTATTAAACCTAGCACAAAACACTGATAAATCCACTTTGCCCCGCCTATTAATCACTTAAACAGGCCAAGGCGCCCAGGATTAAGAGCATTCTCATCGGCCCCTTAACGCAAAATGTTGACGCCGCGCCGTGATATTCCGCACACTGCGCAAAATGATTATTAGAAAGGTAACAATTTTATGAGCCAGGCATTGCAAAACCTCCTCGATCTGCTGGATCTGGAGAAAATCGAAGAAGGACTGTTCCGCGGCCAGAGTGAAGATCTGGGGCTGCGCCAGGTGTTCGGCGGACAGGTGGTCGGCCAGGCGCTGTACGCCGCCAAGCAGACGGTGCCTGACGAGCGCAGCGTGCATTCGTTCCACAGCTACTTCCTGCGCCCGGGCGACAGCAGCAAGCCTATCGTTTACGACGTGGAAACCCTGCGCGACGGCAACAGCTTCAGCGCACGCCGCGTCAGCGCCATCCAGCACGGCAAACCTATCTTCTATATGACCGCCTCCTTCCAGAGCCCGGAGGCAGGTTTCGAGCACCAGAACCTGATGCCGGACGTGCCGCCGCCGGAAGGGCTGTTGTCCGAATCAGAGATCGCCCAGAAGCTGGCGCATATGCTGCCGGAAAAAGTGCGCGAAAAATTTATCGGCCAGAAGCCGATCGAAATGCGCCCGGTGAAATTCCACAATCCGTTGAAAGGCAGCGTGGAAGAACCTCATCGCTACGTGTGGTTCCGCGCCAACGGCAGCATGCCGGACGATCAACGCATCCACCAATACCTGCTGGGCTACGCGTCGGACTTTAACTTCCTGCCGACCGCGCTGCAGCCGCACGGCGTCGGCTTCCTCGAGCCGGGCATGCAGGTGGCCACCATTGACCACTCCATGTGGTTCCACCGTCCGTTCCGCATGGATGACTGGCTGCTGTACGCGGTGGAGAGCTCCTCCGCCTCCGGCGCACGGGGCTTTGTACGCGGCCAGATCTATACCCGCGACGGCGTACTGGTCGCCACCACCGTGCAGGAAGGGGTGATTCGCCAGCGCGACGCCTGATCCGCAGCATAAAGAAAGGGGCGATGTTTCCATCGCCCCTTTTGGCTTCATCATTATTTTAGTCTTTAGCGCACTGCCCTGCTTCGAGTCTTATTGGTTGTAGGCGCTCTCGCCGTGGCTGTTGACGTCCAGCCCCTCGCGTTCCTGCTCTTCCGGCACTCTCAGACCCACCATCGCTCCCGCGATCTTGAAGGCGATAAAGGCGACGACGCTCGACCATACCAGCGTGATCAGCACGCTCACCAGCTGGATCCAGACCTGATGGCCCATCGTCACCCCTTCGGCATAGCCGGTGCCACCCAGTGAAGAGGCGGTGAACACCCCGGTCAGCAGACAGCCGACGATGCCGCACACCCCGTGTACGCCGAACACGTCGCAGGTGTCGTCCACTTTCAGCCATTTCTTCAGCGTCACTACGCCCCACAGGCCGGCGACGCCGCCCACCAGGCCGATGATCAACGCCCCGCCCACGCCCACGGTGCCCGCCGCCGGCGTCACCGCAACCAGCCCGGCGATCATGCCGGAGCAGGCGCCCAGCAGCGAAGGCTTGCCGCGCAGCACCCACTCGGCGAAGGTCCAGGAGAGAATGGCGCCCGCAGTGGCGACCACGGTATTGAGGAATGCCAGGGCCGCAATGCCGTTGGCCGCGCTGGCGGAGCCGGCGTTGAAACCGAACCAGCCGATATACAGGATGGACGCCCCGGTAAACACCATCGGCAGGTTGTGCGGTTTGAACGCCTCTTTACCGAAGCCGGCGCGCTTGCCGATCAGGTAGGCACCGATCAACCCGGCGCTGGCGGCGTTGATGTGCACCACGGTGCCGCCGGCGAAGTCCAATGCGCCGTCGGCGGCCAGGTAGCCGCCGCCCCACACCATGTGCGCAATCGGCAGATAAGACAGGGTGAACCATACGATCGCGAAGATCAGCACCGCCGAGAAGCGAATGCGTTCGGCGAAGCCCCCCACCACCAGCGCCACGGTAATGCAGGCGAAGGACGCCTGGAAGGCGACGTGGATCATCTGGCTGATGCTGCCGGTGACGCTGTCGATGCCGATGCCTTTCAGCATCGCCGTTTCGAACCCGCCGAACACCGCATTGCCCTCGCTGAACGCCAGGCTGTAGCCATACAACACCCACAGTACGCAGACCAGCGCGAAGGTGACGGTGACCTGCGTCAGCATCGACAGCACGTTTTTGCCGCGCAGCAGGCCACCATAAAACAGCGCGATGCCCGGCAGCGTCATGAACAGCACCAACGCGGTGCAGATCATCATAAAGGCGTTGTCGGCCTTATCGGCGACCGCCGGGGCGGCCAGGGCCAAAGAAGGAACCAGGGTTACCGAACTCAGGCCCAACATGGATAACAGTCTTTTCATTATCAATCCATCCCCATCACTTAACTGAGTTCGCGGTTACAGTGCCGATTCGTCGGTTTCGCCGGTGCGAATGCGGATCACGCGTTGCAACTCGGCAACGAAAATTTTGCCGTCGCCGATTTTGCCGGTGTAGGCGGCTTTGCTAATCACATCAACCACTTCATCCAACTGATCGTCGGCAATGGCGATATCGATTTTGACCTTGGGCAGGAAGTTGACGTTATACTCGGCGCCGCGATACAGCTCGGCATGCCCCTTCTGGCGGCCAAAGCCCTTCACTTCGGTTACGGTCAACCCCTGAATGCCCACGGAGGACAGAGCCTCGCGCACGTCCTCCAGCTTGAACGGTTTGATTACCACGGTCACCAGCTTCATATTGCCCCTCCACGAATTAAGCCCAAACTCACCCCTGGTACGCGTCATATGTAGCAAGGGCTGTGCCATATTTAATTTTGCATGGTGATTCAGTGGATTAGCGGGTACGCGGGCACCATCAGGCCCCGTCGCCGTACCGATACCTTAAATTGATTAAATATCGCGCACTAATTTGGTGCGCATCGCGTCGAAAAAGTGCAGAAAGGGGGCGTGATGCAGGCGGGTTGCCTGCTTGTGGTGCGAGGGAAAGAAAGAAGGGCCGCGATCGCGGCCCATGTTCAGGCGGGTTGGCTCTCTTCGCGCACCGCTTCCGCCAGCTGCTCGCCCGCCAGCTGCAGCTGGTACATCTGGTAGTAGCGCCCCTGCTGCGCCAGCAGCTGCTGATGGTTACCCTGCTCTACCGCCTGGCCGCGATGCAGCACCAGGATGGAATCGGCATCGACGATGGTCGACAGCCGGTGGGCGATCACCACCAGCGTGGTGTGCTCGCGGATCGCACGCAACGCGCGCTGGATCGCCTGTTCGGTGCCCGAGTCGATGTTGGCGGTCGCCTCGTCGAGGATCAGGATCTGCGGCGCCTGCACCAAGACCCGCGCCATCGCCAGCAGCTGTTTCTGCCCGACCGACAGGTTATTGCCCTGCTCCCCCAGCCGGGTGTGAATACCCTGCGGGAAGCCGCGCACCAGATCCGCCAGCTGCACCGTTTCCAGCGCCCGCCACACGGCGTCTTCCTCGATGTTGCGCCCCAACGTGACGTTGGCCAGCACCGAATCGGCGATCACCACCGGATCCTGCTGCACCATCGCCACGCCCTGGCGCAGCGTGCGGTGCGACAGGCTGGATAGCGGGCGGCCATCGAGGCGCACTTCCCCCTCGCTGACCGGGTAATAGCCCATCAGCAGGTTGGCTAAGGTGCTCTTGCCGCTGCCGGTATGCCCAACCAGTGCCACGAAGCCGCGCGAAGGCACCGCCAGCGAAATGTGCTGCAGCACCTTTTTGTCCGCGCGGTAAGCGAAGCTCAGATCGGTGATGTCGATGCGGCCACCGGCCAACGGACGATCGTCGGCGCCGTAACTCTGCTGGCTGCGATCCATCAGCTCGAAAATGCGTTCGCCGGCCACTACCGCCTGCTGCAGGATCGATTGCTGCGACGTGAGCTCGATCAGCGGTTCGTTCAGGCGCCCCAGGTAGTTGATGAAGGCGTAGAGCACGCCGACGCCAATCACCCCCTCGCCGCTGAAGCCGAACAGCATCAGCAATCCGCACAGCACCAGCGCCGAAAACAGGCTGAGCAGCGGCCGCAGCAGGAAACCGTCGAGCCGCAGGGTCTGCATGCGCGCCAGATAGTGCGACTGGCTGGCGGCGCTCATGCGTTCGCCGAAGCGCACCTGCTGGCGGAACTGCTGAATCACGCCCATGCCGTTGATCACTTCGTTGAAGCCGTCGTTGATGTCCGCCAGATAGCTGCGCACCCGTCGCACGATCGGTGTGCTGTAGTATTGATAGATGCCCATCACCACGAACACCGCCGGGAAGATGCAGACCGCCACCAGCGCCATGCGCCAGTCGAGGCTGAACATCGCCACCAGCATGGTGCCGATCAGCGCGGCGCTTTTCAGCACCGTGGAGACCACCATCACGTACAGATCCTTGATCACCTCGGTGTCGTTGGTGACGCGCGAGATCAATTGCCCGACCGGCTGCGTATCGAAGGCGCTGAGCGGCTGGCGCAGCGCGGCGTCCATCACGTCGGTGCGCAGCCGCTGCACCACGCCCACCGCCGCCTGGTTGAACAGCAGCGCCTGAAAGTAGTGCAGCGCCGCCGCCAGCAGCTCCAGCAGAATGTAAGCCGCCGCCAGCCCGCCGACGATCATCAGCGGCAATTGTCCTTTGGCGACGTAGTTATCGATAAAATAGCTCACCAGGATCGGCCCGGCGACTTCCGCCGCCGCCGCTATCCACAGCATCAACACCGCCAGCCCCAGCGGTTTGCGGTACGGCGAGCCGTAGGCCAGCAGCCGCTTCAGCGTCGGCCACAGCTTTTGCACTTTATTCATCGGCCAACGCCTCCTCGCCGTTTTCCGGCGCTTCGTCCAGCGCCGCTTCCAGCTGCTGATAACGGTACATATCGCGATACCAGCCCGGCTGCGCCGCCAGCGCCGCCGGATCGCCGCGCTGGGCAACGCCACCGTGCTGCATCACCAGGATCTCGCTGGCTTCAGTCAATGCCGACAGCCGGTGCGCGCTGATGATCACCGTGCGATCTTGCCCCCAGCTGCGCAGGTTATGCAGGATCTGGTGTTCGGTACGGCCGTCCACCGCCGACAACGCGTCGTCGAGGATCAGGATCTCCGCATCCAGCAGCAGCGCACGCGCAATGGAGATACGCTGTTTCTGCCCACCCGACAGCATCACGCCGCGCTCGCCCACCTCGGTGTCATAGCCCTGCGGCAGCCGCAGAATGTCCTCATGAACGCTGGCCAACCGCGCCGCCTGTTCGATCTGCGCCTGCGTCGCGCCCGGATGGCCCAACGCGATGTTGTTCGCCACGGTATCGGAGAACAGGAACGGCGTTTGGCTCACCACCGACAGCCGCGAACGCCAGTCGTCGAGTTTGACCTGCGGCAACGGCAGGCCGTGATAGCGGATCTGCCCTTCGTTGACATCGAACTGGCGCTGAATTAGCGACAGTAATGTCGATTTACCGGCCCCGGTCGGCCCGCACAGCCCCAGCATTTGCCCCGGCTTTAGCGTCAGCGTCACGTCATGCAGCGCCGGGCGCGGGTTTTCCGGGTAGTGGAACGCGCGGATATCCACGTCCAGCACGCCGCGCCCGGCCGGCAGCGCCTGCGGGCCGTCCTGCACCGCCGGCGCCTCGTCGAGCAGGCTGCGGATGCGGCTGTAGGCCGCGCTGCCGCGCTCGACGATGTTGAACATCCAGGCCAGCGCCAGCATCGGCCAGATCATCAGGCCGAGATACATCACAAAGCTGGTCAGTTGCCCGAGCGTCAGCGAACCGTTCACCACCATCCAGCTGCCACCGCCGATGGCCAGCAGGTTAGAGGCGCCGATGGCGATATAAATGGTCGGATCGAAGCGTGCATCCACCCGCGCCACGTGCATGTTCTTGGCGCCGGTCTGCGCCGCGACTTCGGCGAAGCGGTTGGATTGGTGATCTTCCAGCCCGAAAGCCTTGATCATGCGGATGCTGGTCATGCTTTCCTGCGCCTGATCGTTCAGGCTGGAAAACGCCGCCTGCGCCGATTTAAAGCGCTGGTGCAGCTGGTCGCCGTAATATTTGATGGCGATCGCCATCAGCGGCATCGGGATCAATGCCAGCACCGTCAGCTGCCAGCTGATTTGGGTGCTCATCACCACCAGCACCACCAACCCCATCACCAGCGAATCCACCAGCGTCAGCACGCCTTCACCGGCGGCGAACACCACGCGGTCCACGTCGTTGGTGGCACGCGCCATCAGATCGCCGGTGCGGTGGCGCAGGTAGAACGCCGGGTTTTGCCGGCTGAGCTGGCGGTAAAAGTTTTCGCGCAGCTCGACCGCCAGCTGATAGGACGCGCCGAACAGCAACACCCGCCACACATAGCGCAGCAGGTAAACGACGATCGCGGTGCCGATCATCAGCCCGAGCCAGGCCATCAGCACGCCGGTAGACATTTGTTTTTCGGTGACGCCGTCCACGATGATGCCGACCAGCTTAGGCGGCAGCAGTTGCAGGATGGCGATGACGATCAGCAGCACCACCGCCCCGAGGTAGCGGCGCCACTCCCGGCGGAAGTACCAGCCGATTTGAGCAAATAATCTCACGCAGTTTGATTCCAGGGTTTTATGGGATTTGTCTCTTTTTCTGCTTCAGCAGAGCAGGATACCACCGTTGAGCCGCCCGTCCGGTGAACTTTTCACTCCGGCACCGGCAGCGCGGTGGTGTATTTGATTTTTTCCATGGCAAAGCTCGAGGTGACGTCGATGAGGCCCGGTACGCCGTTCACCAGGCGCTTGTAAAAACCGTCGTAGCTTTTCATGTCCGCCACTTCGACCTGCATCAGGTAGTCGTACTCCCCCGCCATGCGGTAGAACGCCAGCACCTCGGGCATCTGGCTGGTCAGCTGCACAAACGCCTGATACCACTCGCTGCTGTGCTGCTGGGTCTTGATCAGCACGAACGCCGTCAGCCCCAGGCCGAGCTTTTCGTTATCCAGCAAGGCCACCCGGCCGCGGATATAACCCTCGTCTTCCAGGCGCTTCAGCCGTTTCCAGCACGGCGTCGAGGTCAAATTGACCGCATCGGCCAGCGCCTGCAGCGACTGGGTGCAGTCTTGCTGCAGCATGCACAGCAGCTTACGGTCTGTTTTATCTAACATAGCGGCCACCAGGAGAAAAATTTTCTCTCATTAGGCGATTAAACAGGGAAAATAGCAATCCTTTTTTCCTGCCGACAGGCTATGCTACGCCATAAACCTGCCCCCTATTCTGAGGCCAAATCATGACAAACTCTTGGGTAAAATATGCTATCGGTGAAATAGAAGCGGATTTTCAGCGCTCCGCCGATACGCACCTGATTCGCCTGAACCTACCGGCATTTCCCGGCATTTGCCTGTATCTGAAGGATGAGAGCACCCACCCGACCGGCAGCCTGAAACACCGTCTGGCGCGCTCGCTGTTCCTTTACGGCCTGTGCAACGGCTGGATCACCGAGAACACCACCATCATCGAGGCCTCTTCCGGCAGCACCGCGGTGTCCGAAGCCTACTTCGCTCGTCTGATCGGCCTGCCATTCATCGCAGTGATGCCGTCCTGCACCGCACGCCGCAAGGTGGAGCAGATCGCCTTTTACGGCGGCCGCTGTCACTTCGTCGATCACGCCGCCCAGATCTACGCCGCCTCCGAACAGCTGGCGAAAGAGCTGAACGGCCACTATATGGATCAGTTCACCTACGCCGAGCGCGCCACCGACTGGCGTGGCAACAACAACATCGCCGACAGCATCTTCCGCCAGATGGCGCGCGAACCCTTCCCGGTGCCGAAACACATCGTGATGAGCGCCGGCACCGGCGGCACCTCCGCCACGCTGGGTCGCTACATCCGCTATCAGGGGCACGACACCCAATTGACGGTGGTCGATCCGGAAAATTCGGTGTTCTATGACTGCTTCCACCACGGCGATCGCACCCTGATCGGCAGCTGCGGCAGCCGTATCGAAGGCATCGGCCGCCCGCGCGCCGAGCCGTCGTTCATCCCGTCGGTGGTCGACAACATGCTGCGGGTGCCGGATGCCGCCAGCGTCGCCACCATTCACTGGCTGGAAGGCGTGCTCGGCCGCAAGGTTGGCGCCTCCACCGGCACCAACGTCTGGGGTGCGCTGCAGTTGGCGAAACAGATGCGGGAAAACGGCGAGCAAGGGTCGATCGTCACCCTGCTGTGCGACAGCGGCGAGCGTTATCTGGATACCTATTACAACCCGGAATGGGTCAGCAATAACATCGGCGATTTGCAGCCGTATCTGGCGCAGCTGGCGGATTTATAACGTCAGGCTCCGGATAAAAAAAAGCCGGGTAGTCATACCCGGCCGGCTGTAAGGAGAACCTCATTCTTCGGGGGAATAGGTGAGGCAAGGTGAACGCAGCCAATGTTGTAAATAGTGGGCCACCGCCTGCTGTTGGCAATGGCCGATAACCGGTAGTTGCGGCAGCAGGGATTTCAGCTGCGGCAGGGCGTTGCCCATCACCACGCCGTGCCCCACTGCCCCCAGCATCTCTTTGTCGTTCATCGCGTCGCCGAACGCCATGCAGTCGGCCATCGTCAACCCCAGATGGCGGCTCAGCCGGTCCAGCGCCGTGCCCTTGTTGCAACCGAGCGGCAGCACCTCCAGGCAGTCGTAGGCGGAAAAGCACAGGTCTGCCTCGTCACCCAGCTGCGCCCGCAGCTGCACTTGCAACGCCAGCAGCTCCTCGTGCGGCGCGACAAAGCACACTTTGCTGTTGCCGAACGCCGGCAGGCGGCGTACGTCGGCCAGCTGAAAACGAAAGCCGCTCAGGTGGTGCGCCCGCAGCATCTCTTCCGGCACGGGAAACTCGGTCAGCCAACCTTCGTCGCGGAACACATGCATGCTGGCGCGGGTGTGCCAATGATGATGCAGCACCTCTTCGGCGACCGCCGCCGGCAAATCGGTGGCGTGCAGCTGTTGGCCACGGTTGTCATACACTCGCGTGCCATTGCCGGTGATCAGGTAACCCTGCAGCCCCAGTTGCGCCATGATGGGTTGCGCGTCGAGGTAGTGCCGCCCTGTGGCGAACGTCACCACCATCTCCCGTTCCACCAGCTGGTTCAGCACCGCCAGCGTTTCCGGGCCAACCCGGTGATCCGGCATCAACAGCGTGCCGTCCATATCGAAAGCTGCCAGGCGATACATAAAGACCTCTTGAATGTGAACGCGATTACAATCAATGCAGTATGGGATGGTATTTACGGAAGTAATAGTGAACAATTTGAGAAAACTGTTCCGGATTTCTGCCCATGCGCCTGGTTCACCGTCTCAGCCAATATCAACGCCTGTACCAACAGCTCGGCAGCGCGCCGGTCGCCGTGACCATCGGCGCGCTGGCGGCGATGTTCTACTGCAGCGAACGGCACGCCCGCACGCTGGTGCAACAGCTGCAGGATCAGGGCTGGCTGAGCTGGCATTCGCAACCCGGACGCGGCAAACGCGCCCGCCTGCACTGCCTGAAAACCCCGGATGAACTGCGCGCGCAGCTGCTGCAACAGCTGCTGCAACAGGGCAACCATCAGGGGGCGCTGGAGATGGCGCAGCTCGATCCGCAGCACCTGCAGGATCTGCTCAGCCCGCACCTCGGCGGGCAATGGCAGGCCGGCAGCCCGACGCTACGCATTCCCTATTACCGCACGCTGGAAACGCTCGACCCGCTCACGCTGACCGGCCGCGCCGAGCAACATCTGGTATCGACCCTGCACGCCGGGCTGACACGCCTGATGACCGGTAACCCGGAACCGCAGCCCGATCTGGCGCACCACTGGCAGATTGACGAGCACGGCCTGCGCTGGCGCTTCTTTCTACGCAGCCAGCTGCGCTGGCACAACGGTGAATCGCTGACCGGCCAACAGCTGCTGCAAACGCTGGAAAAACTGCAGCGCCACCCGCGCAGCCAACCCAGCCTGGCCAACGTCGCGCACATCAGCCTGCCGCATCCGCTGTGCATCCAGTTCGATCTGCACCTGCCGGACTACTGGTTGGCCCACCGGCTGGCGGAGCTGCCTTGCCTGATGACCCACCCGGAGCTGCCGGCCATCGGCGCCGGCCCGTTCAAGCTGACGTTGAATGAGCCGCAGTTGGTGCGGCTGGAACAGCACGCCGGTTACCACCTGCAGCATCCGTATCTGGACACCATCGAATACTGGATCACCTCCGACCTGCACATCGCCGGCGCCGACACCAGTTGCCAGCATCCAGTGCGCATCACCATCGGTCAGCAAGACGATTTGGCGCAGGCCCGGCCGGTGCAGCGCAGCATGAGCCTGGGCTGGTGTTATCTGGCGCTGAACCTGCGCCACGGCGTGCTGAGCGAGGCCCAGGGGCAAAAGCTGCTGATGCTGATCCAGCAGTCCGGCCTGCTAAGCCATCTGCCAATCCCCAACAGCGTGATCACCCCCAGCCATGAAATGCTGCCCGGCTGGCGTATTCCCAGCCAACGGATTGAGGAGGACGTCACTCTGCCCGCCCGGCTGACGCTGCTGTATCGGCCGCCGGTCGAGTTGGAAACGGTGACGGTCGCACTGCAGCGGTTGCTCGCACAGCACGGCTGCGAGCTGGAGGTGCGCTACTATGCCGGCAAGCGCTGGCAAAGCGAAGCGCAGATCGCCCAGGCCGACCTGCTGCTGGCGGACAACCTGATCGGCGAGGCGCCGGAGGCGACGCTGGAGAGCTGGCTGCGGCAGGATACGCTGTGGCGCGGCATCCTGACGGAAAGCCGCTGGCAGCAGCAACAGGAGACGCTGCGGCAGATCCAGCAGCTCCAGGCGCAGCAACCGCGCTTCGAGCGGCTGCAGGCCTATTATCAACGGCTGATGGCCGCCGCCATCATCACGCCGCTGTTTCACTACCAGTATCAGATCAGCGCGCCGCCGCGCATGCATGGCGTGACGCTGACCGCCCACGGCTGGTTCGATTTTTGCCAAGCGTGGCTGCCGCCGCCGGTGGACGATGCCCCGGCCTGAGCCGAACCGCCCTGCGCCTGACGGCCCTTTCTGCTACTATTGTCGCCGCAACGCAATTTTATCCTGCCGCCCGAATGTGTATCGGGAGAGGCCAAAGCCCAAAAAGGTGATTTTATGAAGCGCGCGGTTGTCGTTTTCAGCGGTGGACAAGACTCCACGACCTGCTTGATCCAGGCATTGCAACAGTATGATGAAGTTCACTGCGTCACGTTCGATTACGGCCAGCGCCATCGCGCCGAGATTGAAGTGGCTCAGGAGCTGTCGGTGGCCCTCGGTGCCAAGGCGCACAAGGTGCTGGACGTAACGCTGCTCAATGAACTGGCCGTCAGCAGCCTGACGCGCGACAATATTCCGGTTCCCGCCTACGATCCCAATCAGAAAAATGCGCTGCCGAGCACCTTCGTGCCGGGCCGCAACATCCTGTTCCTGACGCTGGCGGCGATCTACGCCTACCAGGTGGAAGCGGAAGCGGTGATCACCGGCGTGTGTGAAACCGATTTCTCCGGCTATCCGGATTGCCGCGACGAGTTCGTTAAAGCGTTGAACAAGGCGGTGACGCTGGGCATCGCCCGCGATATCCGCTTCGAAACGCCGCTGATGTGGCTGAACAAGGCCGAGACCTGGGCGCTGGCGGATTATTACCACCAGCTGGATCGCGTGCGCCAGGATACGTTGACCTGCTACAACGGTATCAAGGGTGACGGCTGCGGCGAATGTGCCGCCTGCAACCTGCGCGCCAATGGCCTGATGCAGTACCGGGCCAACCAAGCGGAAGTGATGGCGGCGTTGAAACAGAAGGCCGCTCTGGCCTGAGGCAGTGACGGTGGCAGCCACTGCCACCCGTGAGCTTACTGCAGATTATCCTTCGGCGTGAGCACCTCCAGGTGCTCACGCAATTCTCCTTCGATCGGCAGCGCACGCTGCGTTTTCAGATCGACACACACGAAAGTCAGCAGCGCGTCGGCCACCGGCGTCCCCGCCGGATCCTGCGTCACCTTTTGGCTCAGCACCCCACTCTTGCCGTTGAGCTGCACCATCTGGCTGTCGATACGCAGCTTATCCCCCAATACCGCCGGGCTGCGGTAATTGATATTGATGTTCACCACGATGAAGGCGATGTTGTTTTCCGTCATCCAGCGGAATCCGGCCTCGTTCTCCAGCCATTCCCAGCGCGCCTCTTCCAGAAACTCCAGATAGCGGGCGTTGTTAACGTGCTGGTAAACATCAAGGTGATAACCGCGAACTTTGATAAAGGTTTGCATAGGGAACGATCGCTCCTGCCTGGTGATTACAGAAAAAGGGAGCCGCGGCGGCTCCCTCGCCCGTTTGGTCAATGCGCCAAACTGGTAAGACCTGTAAAATGTAGCAGAGGAGTCACGGCCTCAGCGGCATTTTGCCACGCAGCCGCGACCGGGATCACATTTTCAGCCGGGTGCGGTTCTTCTCAAACAGCGCCGGCCCGATGCCCGGCACCTCCTGTAACTGCTCAACCTGGGTGAACGGCCCGTTCTGCTCGCGGTAGCGCACGATGCCTTCCGCCTTCTTCAGACCGACGCCGCTCAAGGCGGCGGCCAGCTGTTCGGCGGTGGCCTGATTGATGCTGACCGCCGCCTCTTCGGTTGCCTTGGTCATCACCGATTGCCCGCCATTGCTCGCTGGTGTTGAGAGCATCGGCGCCTCGGTTTTATCCACCGCGGCGGCCGGCCCCGCCAGGCACAACAGCAGCGCGGTCAGCGCAGCTTTAATGTGATGCTGATAACCTGATAACGCTGATTTTTTCTCTGTATGTTGCATGCTGTATCCTCCTTGTGTGTGACAGCATGGCTACCTTGCCGCGGCGGCGGATATTCAGCAATCGGCCGATATCAGATATGGAAAAGGCCGCGAAAGCGGCCTTTGTTTGTTGCACTGCGTTGCAGAAAAATGCGGCGATTACTGCGGCTGTTGCTCAGCGGCGCCCATTTTGATCTTGGCTTCTTTACGCAGGCTCGCCAGCAGCGAATCGAAGGAAACGCCGGTCGCGCCCTCTTCCATCTTGCCGACGAAGGTTTTCATTTCGTCTTCCGGCAGCGTGCCTGGCTTCACCGCATCGAGTGCGATCAGCACCACGTTATCCTGGCGATCCTGCGACATGCCGTACACCGGTTTGCCGTCCTGCGGGTGCGGCAGCGCGAACACGCTCTCCACCAGCTGGCTGTCTTCCGGCGCGCGCGCCATCTTCTGCACTGCGCCAAAGCTCAGGCCGGCGGCTTTCATCGCCTCATCGCCCTTGCCCTGCTTCAACTCAACCAGCAGCTTCTCGCCCTGCAGCTTCGCTGCCTGCAGCGCCTTGTTGCGCTTCACCAGCTCAGCCACGCGATCTTTCACCTGGTCGAACGGTTCGATGCCTTCCGGCTTGTGGCCGCTCACGCGCACCACGAAAGCGCGGTCGCCGTCTACGGTGATCACGTCGGAGTTGCTGCCCGGCGCGCCGTTCTCGCCGATCAGCGAGCCGTCGAAGATCGCCTGCACGACCGGCTTGAAGTTCAGCGCGGCAGGAATGTTGTCACGGGTGAACCAGTCGCTTTGCGCCGCTTTCACGCCGGCCGCTTCTTCAGCCGAGGCCAGAGATTCGTTGTCGCTGGTCGCCGCTTCGCTCACCTTCTGCTGCAGCGCGTAATACGCGTCTACCGCTTTCTCCTGCTGCACCTGCTTGGCGATGGCGTCATGCACTTCGCTCAGCGGCTTCACTTTTTCAGGTGCGATATCGTTCAAACGCACGATCAGGTAGCCGACGGAAGATTTCACCACGCCGGACAGTTGCCCTTTCTCGGTCAGGTTAGCCTGCTTCAGCTCGTCGGCGGTGGTTTCCGGCTCCAGCCAACCCAGCTCACCGCCGGTACGGCGTGAGATGATGTCGGTGGATTTCTCTTTCGCCAGGGTGGCGAAATCGGCGCCCTTCTTCAGCTCGTCCAGCACCGCGTTGGCTTCCGCCTCGGTTTTCAGCTGGATCACGCTGTAGTTTTTACGCTCCGGCTGGCCGTAGCTGCTCTTGTGCTGGTCGTAGTAAGCGCTGATGTCCTCTTCGCTCACTTTCACCTTGTCCTGCATGGACGCGGCGTCCAGCGGGATATAGCTCACCTTCACCTGCTCAGGCGCGATGAAGCTGTTCTTGTTCTGATCGTAATACGCCTTCAGTTCGTCGTCGCCGGCGCTCTGTTTCGTTTGCAGCGCTTTCAAATCGATGGTCGCCAGGCGCACGTCGCGCTCCTGCAGCACCAACGCTGCCATGGCTTGCGATTCGGACGGCAGCACGAAGCCGGAGTCGCCGAAGGCCTGGATCACCTGCTGATTGACCAACTGCTGGCGCATCGACTGCGCGAAGTTGTCAGCGGTGTAGCCCATGCGGCCGATCAGATCGAGGTATTTGGCGTTATCGAACTGGCCATTGGTCTGGAAGTAAGGCGCCTTGCGGATGGCGTCCTTGATCTGATCGTCGCTGACCGCCAGGCCCAGCTTCTTGGCGTACTGGTCGAGCAGCATGTTGTCGATCAACTGGGACAACACCTGACGGCGCATCTGCTGCATGTAGCCTTCGTTGCCGGCCAGCGCAGAGAACTGGTCACCCAGCTGCTGCTGCATGCGGCTACGCTCGCTTTGGAAAGCCTGTTCCAGCTGAGCGCGTTCGATCGTCTGACCATTTACTTTCGCAGCATAATCGCCGGAGCCGCCGATCAGGTAGTTACCCACCCCGGTCAGAACGAATGACAGGATGATCAGGGCCAGGATGATTTTGAGCACGACGTGATTAGCAGCCGCGCGTAAATTGTCCATCATAGTGTGACAACACTCCGCTGTGATGTGGATTAACAACCCTTGTGCAGGCGCGTTCCCTGCGACAAAAATAAAAAAAGCGCATCAATCCGATGCGCCTTGTATCTTACCTTACCAGCACCGCTGCGTCAGGTGATTGTTTATTACAAAACCCTGTTACGCTAAACGGTTAGACGCCAAATCAGTTTACAGCGTCTTTCAGCGCTTTCCCTGCACGGAAGGCCGGTACTTTGGCTGCCGCGATTTTGATCTCTTTACCGGTCTGCGGGTTACGGCCGGTACGAGCCGAACGTTCACGCACGGTGAAGGAACCGAAACCTACCAGAGCCACGTCATCCCCTGCTTTCAGAGAGTCGGTAACGGAAGCGATTACTGCGTCTAAAGCACGTCCCGCTGCCGCTTTGGAAATATCAGCACCTGCGGCAATCTTGTCGATCAGTTGTGACTTATTCACTCTATCATCCCCTCTAGAATTCTATCGTCGCACCGAAAAATCCCTACGGTTGCGACAGCGCAGCTGTTATATCAATCCCATCGAACCTTGGCAAGCCACCGACTGGGTGGCAAAACGCCGGCCGACAGAGATCTAACTTAGCGGTACAAAAAAATACTGGCAAGTCCGAAATGGCTTGCCAGTATAAGTTTTATCAATGGTTTTTGCGATTCGTCACTATTTTGCCGCTACCGGCAGTGCGCCGAAGGCCGGGTTTTGCAACGCAATGTTCAAAACTTCATCGATTCGCTGCACCGGATGAATCTCCAGATCGGCGATAACATTGTCCGGAATCTCTTCCAGATCGCGCTTGTTCTCGTAAGGGATCAGCACGGTTTTGATGCCGCCGCGATGCGCCGCCAACAGCTTCTCTTTCAGGCCGCCGATCGGCAACACCTGACCGCGCAGCGTGATCTCGCCGGTCATCGCCACATCGGCGCGTACCGGGTTGCCGGTCAGGCAGGAGACCAGCGCGGTGCACATCGCGATACCGGCGCTCGGGCCGTCTTTCGGCGTCGCCCCTTCCGGCACGTGTACGTGGATGTCGCGTTTCTCGTAGAAATCGGCGTTGATGCCCAATTTCTCCGCGCGTGCGCGCACCACGGTCAGCGCCGCCTGAATCGATTCCTGCATCACTTCACCCAAGGAACCGGTGTAGGTCAGCTTGCCTTTGCCCGGCACGCAGGCGGTTTCGATGGTCAGCAGATCGCCGCCCACTTCCGTCCACGCCAGCCCGGTGACTTCACCCACGCGGTTTTCGGTATCCGCACGGCCGTAATCGACGCGCTGCACGCCCAGGTAATCCTTAAGGTTGTCGCCGTTGATCTCGATATGCTTAAGCTTCTTGTCCATCAGCAGCGTTTTCACCGCTTTACGGCACAGCTTGGAGATTTCACGCTCCAGGCTACGCACCCCGGCTTCGCGGGTGTAGAAGCGAATGATGCCGATGATGGCGCTGTCGTCGACCGTCAGCTCGCCTTTTTTCAGCGCGTTGCGCTCAAGCTGCTTCGGCAGCAGGTGCTGCTTGGCGATGTTGAGCTTCTCGTCCTCGGTGTAACCCGACAGGCGGATCACTTCCATACGGTCCAACAGCGGCGCAGGAATGTTCATCGAGTTCGAGGTGGCGACGAACATCACGTCGGACAGATCGTAATCCACTTCCAGGTAGTGGTCGTTGAACGCCACGTTCTGTTCCGGATCCAGCACCTCCAACAGAGCGGAGGCCGGATCGCCACGCATGTCGGAAGACATCTTGTCGATCTCATCCAGCAGGAACAGCGGGTTCTTCACCCCAACCTTGGCCATCTTCTGGATCAGTTTGCCCGGCATCGAACCGATGTAGGTACGACGGTGACCGCGGATTTCCGCTTCGTCACGCACGCCGCCCAGCGCCATGCGCACGTACTGGCGACCGGTCGCTTTGGCGATCGACTGCCCCAGCGAGGTTTTACCCACGCCCGGCGGCCCCACCAGACACAGGATCGGCCCCTTGATCTTGCTGACGCGGCTCTGCACCGCGAGGTACTCGAGGATGCGATCCTTGACGCGCTCCAGGCCGTAGTGATCGGTATCGAGCACTTCCTGCGCCTTGTTCAGGTCTTTTTTCACCTTGCTGCGCGCATTCCACGGCACCTGCAGCATCCAGTCGATGTAACCGCGTACCACAGTCGCTTCCGCCGACATCGGCGACATCATCTTCAGCTTTTGCAGTTCCGCTTCGGTTTTCTCGCGCGCCTCTTTCGGCATTTTCGCCGCATCGATCTTGCGCTTCAGCGCTTCGTGCTCGTCCGGCGCGTCGTCCATCTCGCCCAGTTCTTTCTGAATCGCCTTCATCTGCTCATTCAGATAGTACTCGCGCTGGCTCTTCTCCATCTGCTTCTTGACGCGGTTGCGGATACGTTTCTCGACCTGCAGCAGGTCGATCTCCGATTCCATCATCGCCATCAGGTATTCCAGACGTTCGGTGATGTCGGACATCTCGAGCACCGACTGCTTGTCGCTGAGTTTCAGCGGCATATGGGCGGCGATGGTGTCCGCCAGGCGCGCGGCGTCGTCGATGCTGTTCAGTGAAGTCAGCACCTCCGGCGGGATTTTTTTGTTCAGCTTGATATAGCCTTCAAACTGATTGATCGCAGTGCGCACCAGCACTTCCTGCTCGCGCTCGTCGATCGCCGGCGACTCAAGGTATTCCGCCTGCGCGGCGAAATGCTCACCGCTGTCGGACAGCGTAGTGATGCGCGCGCGCTGCAGCCCCTCGACCAGCACTTTTACCGTGCCGTCCGGCAGCTTCAGCATCTGCAGGATCGACGCTACGGTGCCAACCGAGAACAAGTCGTTAATGCCAGGTTCATCCGTTGAGGCCTCTTTCTGTGCCACCAGCATGATCTTCTTATCGTGATCCATTGCGGCTTCGAGGCACCGAATCGATTTTTCCCGGCCAACAAATAACGGGATCACCATGTGCGGATAAACCACCACGTCGCGCAATGGCAGAACGGGGATTTCAATGCGTTCGGAACGCTCAGGGTTCATAGAGCTCTCTCTTAGTTTAATTTCCGCCAGGTTGAGGGGGAATCTCATGAGACGCAAGCATCTAACGTTTCATAAAATCTGGTTAATGAGTATATGGGGATGAATCGCTTACATTCAACGGCAAGAATGCAGGAAAAAGAAATGGGGGATGAAATCCCCCATTTTGCTGATAACGCTCTGGTTTGACTGGCTAATTATTCACCAGATGCCTGGGCTTCCGGCTTGCCGTAAATCAGCAGCGGCTTGGATTGGCCGGCGATGACCGACTCGTCGATCACCACTTTGTCTACGCTGTCCATCGACGGCAGATCGTACATGGTGTCGAGCAGCGCGCCTTCCACGATGGAACGCAGGCCGCGGGCGCCGGTTTTGCGTGCCATGGCTTTCTTGGCGATGGCGTTCAGCGCTTCGTCGCGGAACTCCAGCTCCACGCCTTCCAGATTGAACAGCGCCTGATACTGCTTGGTCAGGGCGTTCTTCGGCTCTTTCAGGATCTGAATCAGCGCGTCTTCGCTCAGCTCGCTCAGGGTCGCTACCACCGGCAGACGGCCGATGAACTCTGGGATCAGACCGAACTTGATCAAATCTTCCGGTTCGGCCTGCAGCAGCAGTTCGCCTTCGGTCGCCTTCTCGGACTCGCCCTTGACGGTCGCGCCGAAGCCGATGCCCGAGCCGGTGTTGACGCGCTGGCCGATCACCTTATCCAGGCCGGCGAATGCGCCACCGCAGATAAACAGGATCTTGGAAGTGTCAACCTGCAGGAACTCCTGTTGCGGATGCTTGCGCCCCCCCTGCGGCGGAACCGCGGCGATGGTGCCTTCAATCAGCTTCAGCAGCGCCTGCTGCACGCCTTCACCCGAGACGTCACGCGTGATCGACGGGTTGTCGGACTTACGGGAAATCTTATCGATTTCATCGATATAAACGATGCCGCGCTGCGCTTTCTGCACGTCATAGTCACATTTTTGCAACAGCTTCTGGATAATATTTTCCACGTCCTCGCCCACGTAACCGGCTTCGGTCAGCGTGGTGGCGTCGGCCATGGTGAACGGCACGTCCAGGAAGCGCGCCAGCGTTTCCGCCAGCAGGGTTTTACCGCTGCCGGTCGGGCCGATCAGCAAGATGTTGCTCTTGCCCAACTCGATACCGTTGCTGGTATCGCCGTTGCGCAGGCGTTTGTAGTGGTTGTACACCGCAACCGCCAGCACTTTCTTCGCCTGCTCCTGGCCGATGACGTAGTCATCCAGGTGGTGGCGAATTTCGTGCGGCGTCGGCAGCGCACTGCGCTCACGATGCGGGGCAACTTCTTTAATCTCTTCGCGAATAATGTCGTTACACAGATCGACACATTCATCGCAGATATACACTGACGGCCCGGCAATCAGCTTACGCACTTCATGCTGGCTTTTGCCGCAAAAAGAGCAGTACAGCAGCTTTCCTGAACCGTCTTTGCGCTTATCTGTCATCAGTCAAACCTCTTCTTTAGTCTTGTCCCGCAGGAAAATCACGGCGGCAGTGCGCCCAAACTCATATCGGGAACGCCGAGGGGCCACAACAGAGCGAGCCCCTGCCCACTCTGATTACTATAGTCCATCGGCGCCGCGTGGTTCTAGCTGCGGTGTGTCAGAATGCCGTCAACCAGGCCGTATTCCACGGCTTCTTCCGCGGTCATAAAGCGATCGCGCTCGGTGTCGCGCTCGATCTGCTCCAGCGGCTGGCCGGTATGCTCGGCCATCAGTTCGTTCATGCGCGCTTTCACCTTGAGGATTTCACGCGCATGGATTTCGATGTCCGTCGCCTGGCCCTGGTAGCCGCCCAGCGGCTGGTGAATCATCACGCGCGAGTTCGGCAGGCAGAAACGTTTGCCTTTGGCACCCGCGGTCAGCAGGAAGGAGCCCATCGAGCACGCCTGGCCCATACAAATGGTGCTGACGTCCGGCTTGATGAACTTCATGGTGTCGTAAATCGACATGCCCGCGGTGATCACCCCGCCCGGCGAGTTGATGTAGAGGAAAATGTCTTTTTCCGGGCTTTCCGCTTCGAGGAACAGCATTTGCGCCACGATCAGGTTGGCCATGTGATCTTCCACCTGGCCGGTCAGGAAAATGATGCGCTCTTTCAGCAGGCGGGAATAGATGTCGTAAGAACGCTCCCCGCGTGAAGTCTGCTCTACCACCATCGGCACCAGCGCCATGTTCGGTGCAAATTGATCTCGTTCGCCACTGTATGACATTACCGTCTCCTAATAGAAATTGCCTTGGCGGCCAGGGTGTCACCCTAATACGCCGATTCTACTTGAGAACGGCCATGATGACTATGCTCAAGCATTCGACCCGCGCCACACGTACCCGACGGTTATTTCATCCCGCGCACTTTGGCAAACAGCCCCAGAATTATTCTTTACAGATTGGGGGATCCCGGCGCGATTTCAAGCCCAGGGGCCGATTTTCTCCGCGCGCCGAAAACGATGCCGTTAATCTGACCGTTATCATGCCAGCCAGTTCCCCAGGCAACAGGGTAAATATAGTGCATATTGCCCCGCTTAACCTGAGATTAATCAGCAACGTGGCAAAAAGAAAAGCCCGCAACCTCAGGTTGCGGGCTTTTTCATCGTGCGCCGGTTCGCCAGGCGAAACCGGGGGCGCCGTTCATCGCGCCCGGCACGCCGGCATTACGCCTGTTGAGTCTGGTTCATCAGCTCGCTGAAGGTAGTGGCTTTTTCAGTCACTTTCGCTTTTGCCAGCAGGGCTTCAACCGCTTGCTCTTCCAGAGCCACGTTGCGCATGTTGTTCATCAGCTCTTTGTTTTTGCTGTAGAACTCGATGACTTCGCTCGGATCTTCGTAGGCAGAAGCCATTTCTTCGATCAGCGTCTTCACGCGGTCTTCGTCAGCTTTCAGATCGTTGGTGCTGATCACTTCGCCCAGCAGCAGGCCAACCACTACGCGGCGCTTCGCTTGCTCTTCGAACAGCTCGCGTGGCAGTTCCAGCGCTTGCTTCTCGTTGCCACCGAAACGCTGTGCAGCCTGACGACGCAGTACGTCGATTTCGCCGTCGATCAGGGCAGCTGGCACGTCGATTTCGTTCGCGCTCACCAGGCCGTCGATCGCCTGAGACTTGATGCGGTTACGCACGGCGCCTTTCAGCTCGCGCTCCATGTTCTTGCGAACTTCGGTGCGCAGGCCGGCAACGGAACCGTCCGCCACGCCGAAACGCTTGATGAACTCTTCGGTCAGTTCCGGCAGCTCGCGCTCTTCAACTTTCTTCAGCACGATATCGAATTTGGCCGCTTTGCCCTTCAGGTTTTCCGCGTGGTAATCTTCCGGGAAGTTCACGTCGATGGAGAACTCTTCGCCCGCTTTGTGGCCGACCAGACCTTCTTCGAAGCCTGGGATCATGCGGCCCTGGCCCATTGCCAGTACGAAGTCGGACGCTTTGCCGCCTTCGAACTCTTCACCGTCGATAGAACCGGTGAAGTCAACGGTCACGCGATCTTCAGCTTCCGCTGCACGATCGGTTTCTTTCCAGGTCGCCTGCTGCTTGCGCAGGGTGTCCAGCATCGCGTCGACGTCTTCGTCGTTCACTTCAACCACAGGTTTTTCAACTTCGATGTTTTCCAGGCCTTTCAGCTCAACTTCTGGATACACTTCGAACTCAACGGCGAAAGTGAAGTCTTCACCTTCTTTGTACTCGCCCGGCACGTAGTTTGGTGCGCCGGCCGGATTAATCTTTTCTTTGATGATCGCGTCAACGAAGCTGCGCTGCATCGCTTCGCCCAGCACGTCCTGACGAACAGAAGCGCCGTAACGCTGTTCCACGATGTTCATCGGCACTTTGCCTTTGCGGAAGCCGTCGATACGCACGCTTTTCGCTGCGTTGATCAGCTCTTTCTTCACCGCCTGCTTGATAGTATCAGCCGGTACAGTAATAGAGAGACGGCGCCCAAGGCCTTGAGTGGTTTCTACTGAAACTTGCATCTTGTTACCTCAAAAAAATCACAGTGCTCGGTCAACTCCGTTCCAAGAACCAGGACGGCTACAAATAAGAACCGAGTTCCCTGATGACAGAAGCGTCCCGAAACCATTCCGGAAAAATAAGACGCGACATTATAGCGGCGCATGCATGGCGAGTCGAGGAAAGCTAGGCGGCGCAGGCGCGCTAAAACTCACACTTTTGCCGATTCGATCGCCAAAAGGCCGCCAAAACAGACCAAACGTTGGCCACATTGCGCATCGGCCGTGTCGTCGTCAAAAACAGAAACGGCCCGCAGGCCGTTTCAAAATTCGTCAGTAGTAATACCCTAATTCAAGGGCAAAGTTCCACTGATACCTGAAAATTTCCCCCTCAGGCCAGCGTCCCGGCGCCGCGGCACGGCGGCGAGGCCGGCACGGTATCCTGCAACCCTTCCCACTCCTTGAGCGTATAGGTGTGCAGCGCCAGCGCGTGTACGCCGTCCGCCAGCTCCTCCGACAACACGCCGTAGATGGAGCGGTGGCGCGTCAAAAAACGTTCGCCGACGAAGCGATCGCTGACCAATACCACTTTGAAATGGCTTTCTGAACCCGCCGGAACGTTATGACGATAGCTTTCATCAACGACTTCCAGATACGCGGGCTCAAACGCCGCCCTTAACTTTGCTTCTATTTGCTCGCGAATCATAGGATCTCCTTACAACACCGGCAGAGGACCGTGCCCATCTAGTTCAATATTAGCCGGTTTTCCCCCGTTTAGACCATCGCCGGGACAAATTTCTCTTTTCTGCGGTCAAATGATGAGCGCCATCCCCGTCGCTTGGGGGATTATCCGATTGAGCGGGCCAAAAAAGCGTGTTTTTATCAACGGCAGGTAAAAATTTGTCACTCAGGCGCCTTCCGCGCTTCCACCGCACGGCGGCGATGCTATGATGTCGGCAATTTGTTGTCGGCTATCCCGCTCTGATTATTGCTAAATCCATCGAGAATGAGACAGAAAACATGTTAAAGAAACTTTGTCTTCCTTTGCTGGCCGCCCTGCTGCTGGCTGGCTGCGCGACCAGCAGCAACACCCTGAACGTCACGCCGAAAATCGTTCTGCCGCAGCAGGATCCAACCCTGCAGGGCATCACCGTCAGCATCAACGGCGCGGATCAGCGCACCGATCAGGCGCTGGCCAAGGTGAATCGCGACGGCCAACTGGTCACGCTGACGCCATCGCGCGATCTGCGTTTCCTGCTGCAGGAAGTGCTGGAGAAACAGATGGGTGCTCGCGGCTACATGATCGGCGCCGACGGCCCGGTGGCGCTGCAGATCGTCGTGAATAATCTGTACGCGGACGTCGCCGAAGGTAACCTGCGCTACAACATCACCACCAAAGCCGACATCTCGATCATCGCCCAGGCGAAGAACGGCAACAAGCAGGTGAAGAATTACCGCTCGACCTATAACGTGCAGGGCGCCTTCACGGCGACCAACGAGAAGATCACCGACGCCGTCAACTCCGTGCTGGGCGACGTGATCGCCGACATGGCCCAGGACACCAGCGTCAACGATTTCATCAAGCAAAACGCGCGCTAATCACCGCGCCTTGTGCCGCCCGGCGGATCGGGCGGCACAGACAGGGACCTCATGTCGAAACACTATCTGAACATCTTCACCCAGCGTAACTCCGCCATTCTGCTGCTGCTGGGCTTCGCGTCGGGTCTGCCGCTGGCATTGACCTCCGGCACGCTGCAAGCCTGGATGACCGTCGAAAATATCGATCTGAAAACCATCGGCATCTTCTCGCTGGTGGGCCAGGCCTACGTCTTCAAATTCCTCTGGTCGCCGTTCATGGACCGCTATACCCCGCCGTTCCTCGGGCGGCGGCGCGGTTGGCTGCTGATCAGCCAGCTGCTGCTGGTGGTAGCGATCGTGGCGATGGGCTTTATGCAGCCCGCGCAGCACCTGTGGTGGCTGGCGGCGTTGGCGGTGCTGGTGGCGTTCTGCTCCGCCTCGCAAGATATCGTGTTCGACGCCTACAAGACGGACCTGCTGAAAGCCGAAGAACGCGGGGCGGGTGCGGCGATCTCGGTGCTGGGCTACCGGCTGGCGATGCTGGTTTCCGGTGGCCTGGCGCTGTGGCTGGCGGATCGCTATTTCGGCTGGCAAGCCACCTACTGGCTGATGGCCGGATTGATGCTGATCGGCGTGGCCGCCACGCTGCTGGCGCCGGAGCCGGACGAAAGCATCCCGGCGCCGCGCACCATGGAACAGGCGGTCGTCGCGCCGCTGCGCGATTTCTTCGGCCGCAACAACGCCTGGCTTATCCTGCTGCTGATCGTGATGTATAAAATGGGCGACGCCTTCGCCGGCAGCCTGAGCACCACGTTCCTGATCCGCGGCGTGGGGTTCGACGCCGGTGAAGTCGGGTTGGTGAACAAAACCCTCGGCCTGTTCGCCACCATCGTCGGCGCCCTGTTCGGCGGCGTGCTGATGCAGCGTCTCAGTCTGTTCCGCGCGCTGATGCTGTTCGGCGTCCTGCAGGCGGTCTCCAACCTCGGGTATTGGATCCTGGCGGTGACCGACAAGAGCCTGCTCACCATGGGCAGCGCCATCTTCCTCGAAAACCTGTGCGGTGGCATGGGCACCGCGGCCTTCGTCGCGCTGCTGATGACGCTGTGCAACCGGTCGTTCTCCGCCACCCAGTTCGCGCTGCTGTCGGCGCTGTCTGCCGTGGGGCGCGTCTATGTCGGCCCGATCGCCGGCTGGTTCGTCGAAGCCCACGGCTGGCCGTTGTTCTACCTGTTCTCTATCGCCGCCGCCCTGCCCGGCTTGCTGTTGCTCAGCATCTGCCGCCAGACGCTGGAGCACACCCAGCAGCATGACAACTTTATGCCGCGCACCGAGTTTTCAGAATCTTACCGTTGGGCGCTGCGCTTGCTGACGCTAGGCTGTTCGCTGTTGGGCCTGTGGTTGCTGTTGCTGATCGCCAATGCGCTGGACTGGACGCAGGCACCGCTGTTGGCCGATCGGCTGCTGCAGGTCGGCGCCGCGCTGAGCCTGCTCGGCGTCGCGATGGGCAGCACGCTGGATTACCTGGCCCTGCGCCGCACCCGTTTGGCATAATCTGACCGGCCGGTGATTTCGCCGGCCGAAAAAAAAAGCGATCCGGGGGTATATTTATTTCGCTAAAAAAAGATAATCGGTGCGGAAATTATTTTTTTATCCGACTGCGGCGCTCGGAAATAAAATTAAATTCACCTTTAAGACACAATTATTTTACATTAAATAAACCTTTTCTGCGTATTTCCCCGTCGCGCATTTCTTCGCCAAATTCATCATACCTTTAGTTTTCCTTAACATACGGGCTGCTCGTCACGATTCAGCGTGCCAACGCGTTGTTGTCATTGGTAAATTGTCACGCAGGGTTACATCTGTGACCCCCTTAACAGAAAGTGTCAACAAGCCGCTGACACTCCCTTAAGCATGTTTACAGTACTGCAACCTTCCCGTAAAATGCCCGCACACATGAAACGACAATTGAGCCTTTGTTATTGAGGTCGTTAGATGAGACTTAAGAAATACAATAAAAGTATTGGGATGCTGTCATTAATCGCAGGCACTGTATTGCTCAGTGGCTGCGATATGGTTTTGATGAATCCCAAAGGAGCAATTGGTGTTGAGCAACGGACACTGATTATCACTGCAATCGCGTTGATGTTGATCGTGGTGGTGCCAGTTATCTTCATGGCGTTCGCCTTTGCCTGGAAGTATCGCGCTTCCAACAAAGACGCCAAGTACAGTCCGAACTGGGCCCACTCCAACAAGATCGAAGCGGTCGTCTGGACCATTCCTATCATTATCATCGCCATCCTTGGCACCATTACCTGGAAGACCACCCACGAACTCGACCCGTTCAAGCCGATTGTCACCGACAAGAAGCCGATGACGATCGAAGTGGTGTCGCTCGACTGGAAATGGCTGTTCATCTACCCGGAACAAGGCATTGCGACCGTTAATGAGCTGGCTTTCCCGAAAGATGTTCCAGTCGAATTCAAGATCACCTCGAACTCGGTAATGAACTCGTTCTTTATCCCGCAGTTGGGTGGACAGATTTATGCGATGGCCGGCATGCAGACCAAACTGCACCTGATCGGCAACGAAGCCGGTGCCTACAAGGGCATCTCCAGCAGCTACAGCGGCGCAGGCTTCTCCGGTATGAAATTCACCGCGATCGTTACCCCGACCGAAGGCGACTTCGATCAGTGGGTGGCCAAGGTGAAGGCATCGTCTAAAAACCTGAACACCACCGACGACTTTAACAAACTGGCAGAGCCGAGTGAAAACAACCCGGTTGAGTACTTTGCCGCTGTCAAACCGAATTTGTTCAAAGAAACAATTGCCAAATTCATGGGCGACATGGATATGCACAAGGGCGCTGGCGCGCACGAAGGCATGGACATGAGCCAAGGTATGGACATGGGTGAACATGCTGCTCACGCCGGAGCCGAGGAATAACTGATGTTGGGAAAATTAACACTTGATGCGGTTCCGTACCACGAACCGATCATCATGGTCACCGTAGCCGCAATTATTGTCGGGGGCCTGGCAGTGCTGGCGCTGCTGACATATTTCGGCAAATGGAAGTGGCTGTGGAGCGAATGGCTGACTTCGGTCGACCATAAAAAAATTGGTATCATGTACATCATCGTGGCGATGGTCATGCTGCTGCGCGGCTTCGCCGACGCCATCATGATGCGTAGCCAGCAGGCGTTGGCGTCCGCCGGCGAAGCCGGGTTCCTGCCGCCGCACCACTACGACCAGATCTTCACCGCGCACGGCGTTATCATGATCTTCTTCATGGCGATGCCTTTCGTGGTCGGCCTGATGAACGTCGTGGTGCCGCTGCAAATCGGTGCGCGCGACGTCGCCTTCCCGTTCCTGAACTCCCTGAGCTTCTGGTTCTTCGTGGTGGGCGTTGTGCTGATCAACATCTCCCTGGGGGTCGGTGAGTTCGCTCAGACCGGTTGGCTGGCGTATCCGCCGCTGTCGGGTAAAGAGTACAGTCCTGGCGTCGGGGTCGATTACTGGATCTGGAGCCTGCAGATTTCCGGTCTGGGTACCCTGCTGACCGGCGTGAACTTCTTCGCCACCATTCTGAAGATGCGTGCCCCTGGCATGCCTCTGATGAAGATGCCGGTGTTCACCTGGGCGGCACTGTGTACCAACGTCCTGATCATCGTTTCTTTCCCAATTCTGACCGTCACCATCGCGCTGCTGACCCTGGATCGCTATCTGGGCACCCATTTCTTCACCAATGATATGGGCGGCAACATGATGATGTACATCAACCTGATTTGGGCCTGGGGTCACCCAGAGGTGTATATTCTGGTTCTGCCGGTGTTCGGCGTGTTCTCCGAAGTCACCGCAACCTTCTCCAGAAAACGCCTGTTCGGCTATACCTCACTGGTATGGGCAACCATCGCGATCACCGTTCTGTCGTTCATCGTCTGGCTGCACCACTTCTTCACCATGGGGTCCGGCGCGAACGTTAACGCCTTCTTCGGTATCGCCACCATGATCATTTCCATCCCGACCGGGGTGAAAATCTTCAACTGGCTGTTCACCATGTATCAGGGCCGTATCAAGCTCAACTCCGCGATGCTGTGGACCGTTGGCTTCATCATCACCTTCTCCGTGGGTGGTATGACCGGCGTTCTGCTGGCGGTGCCGGGCGCGAACTTCGTGCTGCACAACAGCCTGTTCCTGATCGCTCACTTCCACAACGTCATCATCGGCGGCGTGGTGTTCGGTTGCTTCGCGGGCCTGACCTACTGGTTCCCGAAATCCTTCGGCTTCACGCTGAACGAAAAATGGGGCATCCGCGCGTTCTGGTTCTGGATCATCGGCTTCTTCACCGCCTTCATGCCGCTGTACGCATTGGGCTTTATGGGCATGACCCGTCGTATCAGCCAGAACATCAACCCTGAGTTCCACCCTCTGCTGCTGGTTGCAGCCGGCGGTGCGGCGCTGATCGCCTGCGGCATCCTGTGCCAGCTGATTCAGATCTTCGTCAGTATCCGTGACCGCGAACAGAACCGCGATCTGACCGGTGACCCATGGGGTGCTCGTACTCTGGAGTGGTCAACGTCTTCTCCACCGCCGTTCTATAACTTTGCCGTAGTGCCGCAGATTCATGACCGTGATGAATTCTGGGACATGAAAGAAAAAGGCGAAGCGTATAAGAAACCGGCTAAATACGAACCGATTCATATGCCTAAGAACACCGGCGCCGGCGTTATCATCGCCTTCTTCAGCCTGGTCTTCGGTTTCGCAATGATTTGGGAAATCTGGTGGATGGCTCTGGCCGGCTTCATCGGTATGATCGTTGTCTGGATCGGCAAGAGCTTCGATCACGATGTTGACTACTATGTGCAGGTTGATGAAATCGAGCGCATTGAGAACCAACACTACGAACAAATCCGTAAAGCAGGCGTGAACCATGTCAACTGAAACTCTGACCAATCATAACGCAGCCCATGCAGAGCATGGGCACCACGACGCGGGAGAGACCAAAGTCTTCGGATTCTGGATCTACCTGATGAGCGACTGTATTTTGTTTGCGAGCTTGTTCGCGACTTATGCAGTCCTGGTGAACGGGACCGCTGGCGGTCCCTCAGGCAAAGACATCTTCGACCTGAAGTTTGTCCTGGTCGAAACTTTCCTGCTGTTGTTCAGCTCCATCACCTACGGCATGGCGATGATCGCCATGAACAAGGGTAAAGTTGGCGGTGTAAACACCTGGCTGTTCCTGACCTTCCTGTTTGGTCTGGGCTTCGTGGCGATGGAAATCTATGAATTCCATCACCTGATCGCCGAAGGCTTCGGTCCAGATCGCAGCGCGTTCCTGTCCAGCTTCTTCGCGCTGGTCGGCACCCACGGTCTGCACGTGACTTCCGGCCTGATTTGGATCATCGTGCTGATGATTCAGGTGAGCAAGTTCGGCCTGACCGCGACCAACAAAACCCGCCTGATGTGCCTGAGCCTGTTCTGGCACTTCCTGGACGTGGTCTGGATCTGCGTATTTACCGTTGTCTACCTGCTGGGGGTTATGTAATGAGCCATTCATCCCATGAAACCTCTCACGGCGGCGCAAGCCACGGCAGCGTGAAGTCATACCTGGTCGGCTTTATCCTGTCGATCATCCTGACGGTAATTCCATTTGCGATGGTAATGAACGGCTCCGCCTCTCATTCCACCATCCTGGCGGTTGTTGTCGGTATGGCGGTTATCCAGGTGATTGTTCACCTGGTTTACTTCCTGCACATGAACACCTCATCGGAAGAGCGCTGGAACCTGGTGGCATTGCTGTTCACCGCTATGATCATCGGTATCGTTGTTGTAGGTTCACTCTGGATTATGTACAACCTCAACATCAATATGATGGTCGATTAAGAGCTGAGCTGCACGTGATGATTAAGCAATACCTGCAAGTCACTAAACCAGGAATTATTTTCGGCAATTTAATTTCTGTCGTTGGGGGATTCCTGCTCGCTTCCAAAGGGAGCATCGACTATCCCCTGTTTCTCGCCACCCTGGTGGGTGTCTCGTTGGTGGTCGCGTCGGGCTGTGTGTTTAACAACTACATCGACCGCGACATCGACAAGAAAATGGAGAGAACGAAGAATCGGGTGCTGGTAAAAGGCCTGATCGCGCCGAGTGTCACCCTGGTTTATGCGACCGCTTTGGGTATTGTGGGCTTTGCGTTGCTGTATATCGCAGCCAACCCGCTGGCCATGTGGCTGGCGGTGATGGGCTTCGTGGTTTATGTCGGCGTTTACAGCCTGTACATGAAACGCCACTCGGTCTACGGCACGCTGATCGGCAGCCTGTCGGGAGCCGCGCCGCCGGTTATCGGCTACTGCGCGGTGACCAACGAGTTCGACGCCGGCGCGTTGATCCTGCTGGCTATCTTTAGCCTGTGGCAGATGCCGCATTCTTATGCGATCGCTATCTTCCGCTTTAAAGATTACCAGGCGGCCAACATTCCGGTCCTGCCGGTGGTGAAAGGCATTTCCGTCGCCAAGAACCACATCACGGTCTACATCCTGGCATTTATGATCGCCACGCTGATGCTGACCTTGGTGGGTTACGCCGGCTACAAATACCTGATCGTCGCTGCGGCGGTGAGCGTATGGTGGCTCGGCATGGCGCTGCGCGGTTACAAGACCGAAAACGACAGCGTCTGGGCGCGTAAACTGTTCGTGTTCTCGATCGTCGCCATCACCTCGCTGAGCGTGATGATGTCGATCGACTTCAGCGCCACGGCGGCGCCTGAAGCGCTGGTGACCTACGTTTGGTAAGCCAAATCATCTGTGAATGGGCCGCTTTTGCGGCCCATTTTATTTGTCACGCTGAAAAGCGGCCGAACTGTAATATCTGTTAAACAACATTCGATTTACCCCCCCTGCCCTGCACACTAAAATGACGCAGCTTTACAGAAATCATGCCATCAGGCGCTGTCGCAACGTCTGATGGCATGGTTTTTACCGAGGTTTGATGTGAACGATAATTCAATGACCCCGCAGGAGCGCCGCGCCACCTGGGGATTGGGCACCGTATTCTCCTTGCGCATGCTCGGCATGTTTATGGTACTGCCGGTGCTGACCACCTACGGCATGGCGCTCAACGGCGCCAGCGAAGCGCTGATCGGCATCGCCATCGGCATCTACGGCCTGGCGCAGGCGGTGCTTCAAATCCCGTTCGGCCTGGTGTCCGACCGCATCGGCCGCAAGCCGCTGATCGTCGGCGGCCTGCTGATCTTTGCCCTCGGCAGCGTGATCGCCGCCGCTACCGACTCAATCTGGGGCGTGATCCTCGGCCGCGCGCTGCAAGGCTCCGGCGCGATCGCCGCCGCGGTCATGGCGCTGCTCTCAGATCTGACCCGCGAGCAGAACCGCACCAAGGCGATGGCGTTTATCGGCGTCAGCTTCGGCATCACCTTTGCCATCGCCATGGTATTGGGCCCTATCATCACCCACGCCTTCGGCCTGCATGCGCTGTTCTGGATGATCGCCGTACTGGCGCTGGCCGGCATTGTCATCACCCTGGCAGTAGTGCCTTCCGCCGACACTCACCTGCTGAACCGCGAGTCCAGCATCGTGCGCGGCAGCTTCCGCAAGGTGCTGAGCAACTCGCGCCTGCTGAAGCTCAACTTCGGCATCATGTGCCTGCATATCCTGCTGATGTCGAGCTTCGTGGCGCTGCCGCTAGCGATGGAAAAAGCCGGACTGGCAGCCAGCGAGCACTGGATCGTTTACTTGGTCACCATGCTGGTGTCATTCGCCGCCGTGGTGCCTTTCATCATCTATGCCGAAAAATATCGCCGCATGAAGCAGGTCTTTATGGGCTGCGTGGCGGTGCTGTTTTGCGCCGAAGTGCTACTGTGGCTCTCCGGCGCGCACCTGTGGGGCATCATCGCCGGCGTGCAGCTGTTCTTCATGGCCTTCAACGTGATGGAAGCCATTCTGCCTTCTCTGATCAGCAAAGAATCGCCGGCCGGCTATAAGGGCACCGCAATGGGGGTCTACTCCACCAGCCAGTTTATCGGCGTGGCGATCGGCGGCAGCCTCGGCGGCTGGCTGTACGGTTTGCAGGGGGCGGGCTTGGTGTTTATCGCCGGCGCCGTGTTGGCCGCGCTCTGGTTCCTGGTCAGCAGCACCATGAAAGAGCCGCCGTATGTCAGCAGCCTGCGCATTACGCTGTCGGAACTGGCGGTGAAGGATTCGGCGCTGGAAAGCCGCCTGAAGGCGCAGCCCGGCGTGGCCGAGGCGATCGTGGTGCCGGAAGAGCGCAGCGCCTACGTCAAGGTGGATACCAAACAGACCAATCGCGGTCAGTTGGAAGCGCTGGTCAATTCGCTGTAAAGAAACGGGGCCGGCAATGCCGGCCCCGTAGAGATTAATCGCGGAAGTTCTTGAACTGGAACGGCTGCCCCAGATCGCCGCCGCGTACCAGCGCCATCACGCTCTGCAAATCGTCGCGTGACTTGCCGGTCACCCGCACTTCTTCGCCCTGGATCTGCGCCTGCACCTTCAGCTTGCTGTCTTTGATCAGCTTGACAATTTTCTTCGCTACAGAGGTTTCAATCCCCTGCTTCAGCTTGGCTTCCACGCTGTAGGTTTTACCGCTGTGGGTAAACTCTTCCGGGATCTCCAGCGCAGCGCCGTCGATACTGCGCTTGCTCAGCTTTTCGCGCAGAATGTCGAGCAACTGCTGTACCTGGAAATCAGACTCGCTGGCAACCTTGATGCTTTGGTCTTTCTCGTTTAGCTCAAAGCTGGCCGGCACGTTGCGAAAGTCCCAGCGGGTGCCGAGATCGCGGGTGGCGTTCTCAACGGCGTTACGCACTTCCTGCATATCAATTTCGGAAACGATGTCGAAAGATGGCATACTTCTTCCTCCTGAATGAGTGCCTAATAGCTTAGGCGATTTTGATGCCGAGCATGATAACCGCTTTGCCGCCTCAGACAAAATCTGCTGAACGCACGCAGGGATAGCGCTTCGGGCTGCCATACAGCCTATAGTTAATTCACGGTAATTGAGCGGTATTCCCGTGTTTCCAAGGAGACTGAATGAAAATAACCATTCTTGGTTGCGGCGCGCTCGGACAACTGTGGCTCTCCCGGCTGTATCAGCAGGGCCACGATGTACAGGGATGGCTAAGAGTGCCGCAGCCTTTTTGCGCGGTGAACGTGATAGAGCCGGAAGGCGTCTCGTTCAATCGCAACTTGCCCACCAACGATCCGGAGCACCTTGCGCAAAGCGAGCTGCTGCTGGTGACGCTGAAAGCCTGGCAGGTGTCCAGTGCGGTCAGCGCGCTGCTGCCGAAGCTGAACCCCCAGTGCGCCATTTTGCTGCTGCACAACGGCATGGGCACCCAGGAGGAGCTGCCGCCGAACGGCCAGCCGATCCTGCAGGGCACCACCACCCACGCCGCGCGCCACGAAGGCAGCACCATTATCCACGTCGCCACCGGCATCACCCACATCGGCCCGACCTCGCCGGCCGCCCAGCACCTCAGCCACCTGGCGGAAGTGCTGCATCAGGCGCTGCCCGACGTTGCCTGGCACAACAACATCGCCTCGGCCAACTGGCGCAAGCTGGCGGTCAACTGCGTGATCAACCCGCTGACGGCGCTGTACGGCTGCCGCAATGGCGATCTGCAGCGCTACCCGGAACAGATCGAAACGCTGTGTCGTGAGGTCGCCAGCGTGATGGCGATGGAGGGCTACCACACCTCCTGTGAAGGCCTGATGCAATACGTGATGGACGTGATCCACAGCACCGCCGACAACGTTTCGTCGATGCTGCAGGACATCCGCAGCCAGCGGCACACCGAGATCGACTACATCACCGGCTATCTGCTGCGCCGCGCGCGCAGCCACGGCCTCACGCTGCCGGAGAATGCGCGGCTGTTTGAACTGATTAAACGAAAGGAAAATGAATATGAGCGTATCGGCGCTGGTCTGCCTGGCACCTGGTAGCGAAGAAACCGAAGCCGTCACTGCCATCGATCTGCTGGTGAGGGCAGGCGTAAAAGTCACTACCGCCAGCGTTGCCGGCGACGGCGAGCTGACTATCGTCTGTTCGCGCGGCGTCAAACTGCTGGCCGACGCGCCGCTGGTGGCGATCGTCGATGAGCCGTTCGACGCCATCGTGCTGCCTGGCGGCCTGAAAGGCGCGGAATGCTTCCGCGACAGCCCGCTGCTGGTGGAAAAGGTGCGGCAGATGCATCTGCAGGGCAACATCGTCGCCGCCATCTGCGCGGCGCCGGCACTGGTGCTGCAGCACCACGATCTGTTCCCGATCGGCAACATGACCGGCTTCCCGGGCCTGAAAGACCAGATACCAGCGGATAAATGGATGGAGCGCCGCGTGGTGTACGACGCACGCGTCAACCTGCTCACCAGCCAGGGGCCGGGCACCGCGATGGAGTTCGCGCTGAAGCTGATAGACCTGCTGCTTGGTAAGGCCAAGGCGGCGGAGATCGCCGCGCAGCTGGTGCTGATCCCGGGGATGTACGACTTCCGCGACTGAGCGGCTTACCGATAAAAAAAGGGCTGAACATCGGTTCAGCCCTTCACGTTTATGCCGCTCCGTGCGTTACGGGCGATAAACCTTCACGTTGTTGAAGCCCTGCTCCAGCAGGTACAGCGCCTGCAGGCGGCTCATCACGCCGCGCTCGCAGTACAGCAGGTAGGTTTTGCTCTGATCCAGATCGCCAAACTGGGTGCTCAGCTTGTAGAACGGCAGCGCTTTCACTTCAACCTGTTCCAACTGCAGCGGTTTTTCTTCCTGCTCGTCGTTGGAGCGGATATCCAGGATCACCTCGTCGGCGCCGAAGGCCGCGACGGTTTCCACCTCGGTCACCTGCTCCTGTGCCTGCTCGGCGATAGAGCGGATATCGACGTTCTTCGCTTCGCTCACCACCCGGTCGAGAATGCTGAAATCGAAGTGGCTCTCTTCCTCTTCAATCTTGGCCTTGATCGCTTTCACCGTTGGGCTCTTCGAAATCACGCCGCAGTATTCCGGCATGGTTTTGGCGAAGTCTTCGGTGCCGATTTCGCGCGCCAGTTTGATGATATGCTCTTTATCGTGCGAGATCAGCGGACGCAGGATCAGGGTATCGGACGCATTGTCGATCAAACGCAGGTTGGTCAGCGTCTGGCTGGAGACCTGCCCCAGCGCCTCGCCGGTCACCAGCGCTTGAACGCCATAGCGTTCGGCCACTTGCGAAGCGGCGCGCACCATCATGCGCTTGAGCACCACGCCCATCTGGCCGTCGTCGACCTTCTCCAGGATCTCGCCCACCACCGGTTCGAAGTCGATAGCGACGAAGCGCACCTTGTGCGAGCTGGCAAAACGGTTCCACAGGTAGTGCGCCACCTGCTTCACGCCAATCTCGTGCGCAGCGCCGCCCAGGTTGAAGAAGCAGAAATGCACGCGGCAGCCGCGGCGCATCAGCATGTAGCTGGACACGCCCGAGTCGAAACCGCCGGAAATCAGCGACAGCACGTCTTCCTGAGTGCCGACCGGATAACCGCCGATGCCTTCGAGGCGGCGTTTGACCAGCATCAGCTTGTCGTCTTCAATCTCCAGGTTTACCGTGACCTGCGGGCGGGTCAGGTTAACGCGCGCGCTCTCGATATGCTGGTTCAGGCCGCCGCCGACGTAGCGCTCCACGTCCTGCGAGTTGAACGCCTGCTTGCCGCGGCGCTTGACGCGCACGCAGAAGGTTTTGCCTTCCAGCTGGGCGCGGTAGGCTTCCAGCGTCTGCTCGAAGATGTGATGGATGTCGGTATAAGCGCGGTCTTCCACTTCCAGAATATGGTGGATGCCGGGAATGCGCGTCAGGGCGTCGGCGATGACCGGCCGCTGGTTTTCATCTTTGGCGCGAACTTCGATATGATCCCAGTGACGGACGACCGCCAGCGTTTCATCATACTGCTTCAGGACGTTGCGAATATTGGTCGAGAGAATCTTGATAAAGCGCAAGCGCACAGATTGGCTCTTGATGGTGATTTCCGGGAACAATTTAATGATAAACTTCATGGCGGTCTTTGTTGTCAGATAAGAATTACGGCGCGGAGTATATCACCATATCGCCGTGCTCTGCGCACAAAACCACACATGAGCGCCATGATTTGCTAATCAAGATCCGCTAGGATAGGCTCTGGCGCCACGGTTCACATGATGACGTAAAAAGAAAATTATGCCGAAAAAACCAGCACAATCAGCCAGTACAGAGCAAACAGCCAGCTTTGAAAGCGCCCTCGGCGAGCTGGAAAGCATCGTGACGCGTCTGGAATCAGGCGAACTGCCGCTGGAAGACGCGCTGAACGAATTCGAACGCGGCGTGCAGCTGGCGCGTCAGGGCCAGCAGAAACTGCAACAGGCGGAACAGCGTGTGCAGATACTCCTTAACGACAGCGCCGACGATGCCGCGCTGGCGCCTTTCACACCGGATACCGAGTAACCGACATGTCTGAGATCGCCCCATCGGCCGCTTTTGCCGATCAAATGCAGATTTTCCGCCAGCGCGCCGATCGCGCGCTGCTGGACTTCATCGCCCCGCTGCCGTTCAACGACGGCAACATGGTGGCGGCGATGCGTCATGGCGCCTTGCTGGGCGGCAAGCGCCTGCGCCCGTTCCTGGTCTACACCACCGGCCAGATGTTCGGCGTGTCGCTGAGCAACCTGGACGCGCCGGCGGCGGCGGTAGAATGCATTCATGCCTACTCGCTGATCCACGACGATCTGCCGGCGATGGACGACGACGATCTGCGCCGCGGCCAGCCGACCTGCCACATTAAATTCGGCGAAGCCAACGCGATCCTGGCCGGCGATGCGCTGCAAACGCTGGCGTTTTCGATCCTGGCCGATGCCGAAATGCCTGACGTAGCGTTGCGCGATCGGCTGGCGATGGTCTCCGAACTGGCGAGCGCCAGCGGCGTAGCCGGCATGTGCGGCGGTCAATCGCTGGATCTGGAGGCTGAGGGCAAGCACATCAATCTGCAGGCGCTGGAGCAGATCCACCGCCACAAAACCGGCGCACTGATCCGCGCGGCGGTGCGCCTGGGCGCGCTGAGCGCCGGCGAAGCCGGGCGAGCGGCGCTGCCGCAGCTGGATCGTTACGCCGCCGCGGTTGGTCTGGCGTTCCAAGTGCAGGATGACATTTTGGACGTTGTCGGCGAGACTGAAAAAATCGGCAAGCGCCAGGGCGCGGACCAACAACACGGAAAGAGTACCTACCCGGCGTTGCTCGGGCTTGACAGCGCGAAAGCAAAAGCGTGGGATCTCTATCAGGAAGCCTTAGCTGCATTAGACACTTTGGCAGCGCAATCTTATAACACAGCGCCATTGCGAGCGTTAGCCAGCTTCATTATTGAACGCGACAATTAACGTGTGACGTTAACTCCTCTGATATGAGTATCGAATGAGTCTTGATATAGCCAAATACCCAACCCTGGCGCTAGCGGAAAACCCCGAGGAACTCCGCTCACTGCCCAAAGAGAGCTTGCCGAAGCTGTGCGATGAGCTGCGGCAATACCTGCTGAACAGCGTCAGTCGCTCCAGCGGCCACTTTGCCTCCGGGCTGGGTACCGTCGAACTGACGGTGGCGTTGCATTTCGTCTACAACACGCCGTTCGATCACCTGGTGTGGGACGTCGGCCACCAGGCCTACCCGCACAAAATTCTGACCGGCCGCCGCGACCGCATCGCCACCATTCGGCAAAAAAACGGCCTGCATCCCTTCCCATGGCGCGCCGAAAGCGAATACGACGTGCTGTCGGTCGGCCACTCGTCGACCTCAATCAGCGCTGGTCTCGGCATGGCGGTGGCGGCGGAGCGTGAAGGCAAAGGCCGCCGCACGGTGTGCGTGATCGGCGACGGCGCCATCACCGCCGGCATGGCGTTCGAAGCGATGAACCACGCCGGCGACATCAATCCGGACATGCTGGTGGTGCTGAACGACAATGAGATGTCGATCTCGGAAAACGTCGGCGCGCTGAACAACCATCTGGCGCAGCTGCTGTCCGGTAAGCTTTACTCCACCCTGCGCGAAGGCGGCAAGAAAGTGCTGGCCGGCGTGCCGCCGATCAAGGAGCTGGTGAAACGCACCGAAGAGCACCTGAAAGGCATGGTGGTGCCGGGCACGCTGTTCGAAGAGCTGGGCTTTAACTACATCGGTCCGGTAGACGGGCACGACGTGCAGGGGCTGGTTGCCACGTTGAAAAACATGCGCGATCTGAAAGGCCCGCAGCTGTTGCACATCATGACCAAGAAAGGCCGCGGTTACGCGCCGGCGGAGAAAGATCCGATCAGCTTCCACGCGGTGCCGAAGTTTGATCCTGCCAGCGGCACGCTGCCGAAAAGCGCCGGCGGTCTGCCGACCTATTCGAAAATCTTCGGCGACTGGCTGTGTGAAACCGCCGCCAAAGACAGCTCGCTGATGGCGATCACGCCGGCGATGCGCGAAGGTTCCGGCATGGTGCAGTTCTCTCGTGACTACCCGCAGCAATATTTCGACGTGGCGATCGCCGAGCAGCACGCGGTCACCTTCGCCGCCGGGCTGGCGATCGGTGGCTACAAGCCGGTGGTGGCAATCTATTCCACCTTCTTGCAACGCGCCTACGACCAGCTGATCCACGATGTGGCGATCCAGAACCTGCCGGTGATGTTCGCCATCGATCGCGGCGGCATCGTCGGCGCCGACGGCCAGACTCACCAGGGGGCGTTCGATCTGTCGTTCATGCGCTGCATCCCGACCATGGTGATCATGACGCCAAGCGACGAGAACGAATGCCGTCAGATGCTGTACACCGGCTATCACTACAATGCCGGCCCGAGCGCGGTGCGCTATCCGCGCGGCACCGGCACCGGCGCGACGCTGGAGCCGCTCAACCAGCTGCCGATCGGCAAAGGCGTGGTGCGCCGCCAGGGAGAAAAGATCGCCATTCTCAACTTCGGCACCCTGCTGCCGGAGGCCGCGCAAGCGGCGGAGGCGCTCAACGCCACGCTGGTCGACATGCGCTTCGTCAAACCGCTGGACGAGCAACTGGTGCTCGAATTGGCCGCCAGCCATGAAACGCTGGTCACGCTGGAAGAGAACGCCATCATGGGCGGCGCCGGCAGCGGCGTCAACGAACTGCTGATGGCCAAACGCCGTTCGGTGCCGGTGCTGAACCTCGGCCTGCCGGACAGCTTCGTCTCGCAGGGCAGCCAGGAAGAGCTGCGCGCCGATCTGGGGCTGGACGCCGCCGGCATTCAGCGCCAAATCGAAACCTGGCTGGCGCAGTAATCGCCACTCGCGCCTGACAAAACGCCTCCGCCTTCGGGGGCGTTTTCATTTCCGCCCTCCGGGATCCGCGCTACAGTTACTGTCTGAGCTGTGAATGGGAGGCAAGCATGAAGTACCTGAAACTGGGCAACACCGATCTGAACGTTTCGCGCATCTGCCTGGGTTGCATGACCTACGGCGAACCGAACCGCGGCAATCACGCCTGGACGCTGCCGGAAGAGAGCAGCCGCCCGCTGCTGAAACAGGCGCTGGAAGCCGGCATCAACTTTTACGACACCGCTAACAGCTATTCCGACGGCAGCAGTGAGGAAATCCTCGGCCGGGCGCTGCGCGACTATGCGCGCCGCGAAGACGTGGTGGTCGCCACCAAGGTGTATTTCCCGCTGAGTAACCTGAAGCGCGGTTTGTCGCGCGCCAACATCATGCAGTCCATCGACGACAGCCTGCGGCGCCTGGGTACCGACTACGTCGATTTGCTGCAAATCCACCGCTGGGATTACGAAACGCCGCTGGAAGAGACGCTGGAAGCGCTGCACGACGTGGTGAAAGCCGGCAAGGCGCGTTACATCGGCGCCTCTTCGATGTACGCCTGGCAGTTCGCCAAGGCGCTGTATACCGCCGATCTGCACGGCTGGACGCGCTTCGTCAGCATGCAGGATCAATACAACCTGATTCAGCGCGAAGAAGAGCGCGAAATGCATCCGCTGTGCGCCGCCGAAGGCATCGCCGTGCTACCGTGGAGCCCGCTGGCGCGCGGCCGCCTGACCCGCCCGTGGGGCGAAACCACGGCGCGGTTGGTTTCCGACCAGTTCGGCAAGAGCCTGTACGAGGAAACTGAAGGCATCGACGCCATTATCGCCGAACGCGTCGCCAGCCTCGCCGAGGAACGCGGCGTTTCACGCGCGCAGATCGCGCTGGCCTGGTTGCTGAACAAACCGGCGGTCAGCGCGCCGATCGTCGGCGCTTCGCGCAGCGAACAGCTGGATGACGCCATTGCCGCGGTCGATTTGAGTTTATCGCCGCAAGAGGTGGCGGAGCTGGAGACGGCTTACGTGCCGCACCGGGTGACGGGGTTTGAATAAAGAGAAGCGGGCGCGAAACAGCGCGCCCGTCTGTCAGAACAGCCCAATCGGCCAGTGATGCCCAATCAGGTAGATGATGCCGGCGGACAGCACGCCGGCGATGATATCGTCGACCATGATGCCCATGCCGCCATGTACGTTGCGGTCGAACCAGCGGATCGGCCACGGTTTCCACATATCCAGAATGCGGAAGATGACGAAACCGGCGGCGACCCAGCGCCAGTCGTTGACCGGCAGCGCCATCAGCGTGATCCACATGCCGACGAACTCGTCCCAGACGATGCTGCCGTGATCGTGCACCTTCATGTCTTTTGCCGTACGGTGGCAAATATAGACGCCGATGCAGATGCTGAACATCACCGCCAGCGAGTAAAGCTGCCACGGCAGCTGGATCAGCAGCAGCCAGAACGGGATCGCCGCCAGCGATCCCATGGTGCCCGGCATCACCGGCGACAAACCGCTGCCAAACCCGGTGGCCAGCAGGTGCCACGGATTGCTCATCCGCAGCCGACGCTTGGCTTCATCCATGGGTGCCCGGCTCCGCGTTGAAATGATCGAACCCAATCCAATCCAGCTCTACCGCTTCGTCGTCGCGATAATAGCGGATGCCTTCAGACAGCGGGCCAATTTGGCCGATGCAGGTGTAGTCAGCTCCGAGGTGACTCAGCGCCACTTCCAGCGCGCCGCGGTTGATCTCCGGCACGGTGAAGCACAGCTCATAATCTTCACCGCCCGCCAGCGCCCAACGCAGCGCCTGCTCGGCATCGGCGTGGCTGCTCAGCGCCTGCGACATCGGCAGCTCGTCCAGCACGATGCGCGCGCCACAGTCGCTGGCCTTCAGGATATGCTTCAGATCGGAAATCAGGCCGTCGGAGATGTCGATCGCCGAGCTGGCCAGATCGCGCAGCGCCTGCCCCTGCAGCACCCGCGGCTGCGGCCGCAGATGACGAGCGATCAGATAATCGCGCGCCGCCGCATCCGTCACCGCCAGGCGATCCTGCAGGATCGCCAGACCGGCGGCGCTGTCGCCCAGCGTGCCGGTCACATAGATCCAGTCGCCGATGCGCGCACCGCTGCGGGTCAGCGCCCGGCCGGCCGGGATCAGCCCCTGAATGGTCAACGTCATGCTCAGCGGCCCGCGCGTGGTATCGCCGCCGATCAGCTGCATGCCATAATAGTTGAGCTGATCGAACAGGCTGTCGCTGAAGGCCTTCAGCCACGGCTCGTCCACCTCCGGCAGGGTCAGTGCCAGCGAGAGCCAGGCCGGATCGGCGCCCATCGCCGCCAGATCGCTCAGATTGACCGCCAGCGCCTTATAACCGAGATCGGCCGGATCGATGTCCGGCAGGAAGTGAATGCCCGCGACCAACGTATCGGTACTGACGGCCACCAGCTGTTTTTCCGGCACTGCCAGCAGTGCGCAGTCATCTCCAATGCCCAACTGTACATCCCGGCGCACGCGCTTAAACCGGTCAAAATAGCGGGCAATGAGGTCAAATTCGCCGCATGCCATATCGATATTCCACTAGAAGAAATTAAGGCCGGGAATGCCGGCCTTAATGTTTTACTTTTTCTTGCGAAGGGTTGGTGCCACTTTATCCAGCACCCCGTTCACAAACTTGTGGCTGTCTTCTGCGCCGAAGGTTTTCGCCAGTTCGATCGCTTCGTTGATCGCCACCTTGTAAGGGACATCCTCGCGCATTTTCAGTTCAAACAGCGCGACGCGCAGCACCGCGCGTTCCACCTGGCCCAGCTCTTCGAGCTGACGCGACAGGTAAGGCGCCATCAGTTCGTCCAGCATACCTGCATTCACTGCCGCGCCGGACAGCAACTCGCGAAAATAGGCGACGTCAACATCTTTGACATCCTGCTCCGTCAGGAACTGGTGTTCAACATCGGCAAGGTCGTTTTTAGACAACTGCCAAGAGTAAAGCGCTTGAACAGCGCACTCACGAGCGCGGCGACGAGCAGCAGGTTTCACGGAATTCCCCTTAACTAAATTCAGGCTTTAATAGCTTTGATAACATTAATCATTTCAAGTGCGGTCAGCGCGGCTTCAGCGCCCTTGTTACCCGCTTTGGTGCCGGCGCGTTCGATCGCCTGCTCGATGCTTTCGGTGGTCAGCACGCCAAAGGCAACCGGGATTTCGGCATTCATCGCAACGTTGCCGATGCCGGAGCTGGCTTCGCCCGCCACATATTCGAAGTGCGCGGTGCCCCCACGGATAACGGTGCCCAGCGCGATAACCGCGTCGTATTTGCCGGTTTTGGCCAATACGCTCGCCGTCAGCGGCAGCTCGTAAGCGCCCGGGACCCAGACAACGGTGATGTTGTCGTCAGCAACCTGACCAATGCGTTTCAGCGCGTCGATGGCACCTTCCAGCAGGCTGTCGTTGATGAAATTGTTAAAACGTGCAATTGCGATCGCCACACGGGCATTTGGAGTAGCAACAACACCTTCGATAACTTTCATGGGCTTTCCTTAAAAATGGGTTCAATACCCCGCAGGGGGGCGGATTCTATCATATTCTTTCATCGCCTGCGCGGCGCTTTTGTAAAACCGGCGCGCGGGCGCGAGATTCAGTGTTTCGCCCGCAGGCGCAAACGCAGATCGGGGCCGACCTGACGCACGTCGCTAAAGACGAATTCCGGCGCGTCGGCCAATCGCTCCAGGCCCGGCAGGTGGCACAGGCCACGGCCATTATCGCCCAACAGTTTCGGCGCGATGTACAAAATGAGCTCATCCACCAGGCCGGCCTGCAGCAGCGCACCGGCCAGCGATGCGCCCGCCTCCACCCAGATTGAATTCACCTGGCGCTTGGCCAACAGCATCATCATCACCACCAGATCGACGCCGCCGCCGTGCGCCGGGCAGATAAACTGCTCAACGTCTTGCGGCCAGGCCTGTTCATCCGCCTGCAGGCGCGCCAGCCAGGTGGCGCCGGGCTGCTGCACCACGCGGTGCTGCGGGGTAATGCGGTTTTGGCTGTCGAGCAGGATGCGCAGCGGCTGGCGTAGATTGTCGCGCGGATAGAGGCGCTGCGTCTCGGCGTCCAGTTCATCCCAACGCACCGTCAGCGACGGATCGTCCGCCAGCACGGTGGCGCTGGTGCTGAGGATGGCGGCGCTCTGCGCGCGCAGGCGCTGCACGTCCTGACGCGCTTCGGGTGAGGTGATCCACTGGCTCTCGCCGGAGGCCATCGCCGTGCGGCCGTCCAGCGACGCGCCCAGCTTCAGCTGCACGTAAGGGAAGCCGGTGCGCATGCGCTTGAGGAAGCCCAGATTGACCGCTTCGGCCTCGGCCAGCATCAGGCCGTGCCGCACCTCGACGCCGGCCTGCTGCAGCTTGTACAGCCCGCGCCCCGCCACCTGCGGGTTAGGATCTTGCATCGCCGCGACCACCCGCGTCACCCCGGCGGCCACCAGCGCATCGGCGCAGGGCGGCGTGCGGCCGTGGTGGCTACACGGCTCGAGCGTGACATAGGCGGTGGCGCCGCGCGCCTTGTCGCCCGCCATGCGCAGCGCGTGCACTTCCGCGTGCGGCTCGCCGGCGCGCAGATGATAGCCTTCACCGACAATTTCGCCGTCGCGCACGATAACGCAGCCGACGTTCGGATTGGGCGCGGTGGTGAAACGCCCCAGCCGCGCCAGTTCGAAGGCGCGCGCCATGTAAAATTCGTCGTGATGCATGAAAGATCCTTTAGTCTTGCAGGCGGGCAATCTCTTCGCCGAACTCGCGCACGTCTTCGAAGCTGCGGTATACCGACGCGAAGCGGATATAGGCGACCTTATCCAGCTTTTTCAGCGCATCCATCACCAGATTGCCCACCAGTTTGGTCGGCACTTCGCGTTCGCCGGTGGCGCGCAGTTGGGATTTGATGTGATTAAGGGCGTTTTCCACGTCATCCGAGCTGACCGGGCGCTTTTCCAGCGCTTTCAGCATGCCGCGGCGCAGTTTGTCTTCGTTGAACGGCTCGCGCACCTCATCGCTTTTAATCACTCGCGGCATCACCAGCTCGGCCACTTCGAAGGTGGTGAAGCGTTCATTGCACACCAGACACTGGCGGCGGCGGCGCACTTGCGAACCGTCCCCCACCAGGCGGGAATCAATGACTTTGGTATCAACGGCGGCGCAGAAAGGGCAATGCATAACACGTCCTGATAAACGTTTTTTATAGATAAAAGCAGTTTACCCCGAAGTGCAGCCACAACAAAGGGCGGCGGCCATTTGTTGCGACAGGCGGCGGAAAGGCAGCAACGATATGACTTTCACCGCCATGCGGACTAAGCTTGATAGCAGGAGACTCAGCATAGGAAATCGCCGTCATGACAACCTGTTACCCTAAAATCGCCCTGCTCGCCGCCGCTATTTTGCTGGCGGGCTGCGCGCACAACGCCGCCGTGCCCCAGCTGCGCCATCAGGTCGCCGCGCTGAACCAGAAAGTGAGCGTGCTGACCGATCAGACCACTGCGCTGGAGCGGCAAAATCTGCTCAATCAGCACTCCGACAACGGCGTCTACCTGCTGCCGGCAGCCCGAAGCGCCGCCCGTTTGCAGAGCGGCATCGGCGAGCTGAGCGTTTCGCTGAGCCACATCAAGAACGAAGCCAACGGCACTCAGGCGCAGTTGCATGTGCGCATCCTCTCACAGGCCACGCTGCCGCCGTTCAAAGCCGTGGTGGAATGGGGCCAGTTGGACGAGGCCACCGGCCGGCCGCTGACCGCCGAGGCGCTGTCGCAACCGATCGCCAGCGCCGACTCGCTGCTGCCGAAGCCCGGCCAGGACTTCGAGCTGCGTTTCAGCGGCCTGACGCCGGAACAATTGGGCTATATCCGTCTGCACAGTCTGGTTTCGATCGCCCAACCGGCGGTGGCGCAGCAACACTGAAACCCGAGGCAAAAAAAAGGAGCGCCATCGGCGCTCCTTCTCATTTCGCTGAATACTGCGGCGGTTAAGGCAGAATCGAAGGCTGATCTGCGCCCTCTTTTTCCACTTTTTGCTGCAGCATGTGTTCGCGTTTCATCCCCAGCTTCAACGCCAGCGCGGACGCGACGTAAATGGAGGAAACGGTACCGATCGACACGCCGATCAGCATCGCCAGCGAGAAGCCTTGCAGCATCGCGCCACCGAAGATGTACAGCATCAGCACTACCATCAGGGTGGTCCCGGAGGTCATCAGCGTACGGCTCAGCGTTTGGGTCAGCGACACGTTCATGATCTCGTAAGGCGTACCGCGGCGGATCTTGCGGAAGTTCTCACGAATACGGTCGGAGACCACGATGCTGTCGTTCAGCGAGTAGCCGATAACCGACATCAGGGACGCGACGATGGTCAGGTCAATCTCGATGTGGAACAGCGACAGCACGCCCAGCGTGATGATCACGTCGTGCGCCAGCGCGATAACCGCCCCCAGCGCCAGGCGCCATTCGAAGCGGAAACCGACGTAGATCAGGATACAGATCAACGCCACCAGCAGCGCCATGCCGCCGGTTTGCGCCAGTTCGCTGCCCACGCTCGGGCCGACGAACTCGATGCGCTTCACGGTGGCGTTTTTATCCACCGAGTCGTTGATCACGCCGATCACCTTGTTGCCCAGTTCCTGACCTGCGGTGCCGGTCGCCGGTGGCATGCGCACCATCACGTCGCGGCTGCTGCCGAAGTTCTGGATGATCGGATCCTGGAACCCGGCCTTCTCCAGCGTATCGCGCATAAGGTCGAGGTTAGCCGGTTTCTCCAGGTTGATTTCAATCACCGTACCGCCGGTGAAATCCAGACCCCAGTTAAACCCGCGCACCGACATGGTGACGATCGACGCGACCAACAGCAGCAACGAGATGCCGAAGGCCAAATAGTCCCAGCGCATAAAGTCGTAGACTTTACGGCCGTAGTTGAGTTGCTCAACAGTATAATCCTGTGCCACAACGCACTCCTCAGATAGACAGCTTGTTAATGCGTTTGCCGCCGTAAAGCAGGTTGACGATGGCACGGGTACCGACAATCGCGGTGAACATGGACGTCGCCACACCGATAGCGGTGGTGATCGCAAAGCCTTTGATCGAACCGGTGCCCACTGCGTACAGGATGACCGCGGTGATCAGCGTGGTGATGTTGGCGTCGACGATACTGGAGAACGCGCCTTTATAGCCCTCATGGATCGCCTGCTGAACGGACCTGCCGTTCTTCAGCTCTTCCTTGATACGTTCGTTAATCAGTACGTTGGCGTCGACCGCCACCGCCAGCGTCAACACGATCCCGGCAATGCCCGGCATGGTCAGCGTCGCCCCCGGTAACAGGGACATCACGCCGACGATCAGCACCAGGTTGGCGACCAGCGCCGTGGTGGCGATCACGCCGAACTTACGGTACCAGACCACCATGAAGACGATGGACGCCACCAGGCCCCACAGACAGGCTTCCAGACCTTGGGTGATGTTCTGCTGACCCAGGGTTGGACCGATGGTGCGCTCTTCGACGATCTGAATCGGCGCGATCAGCGCGCCCGCACGCAGCAGCAGCGAAAGCTGACGCGCTTCGTTCGGGTTGCCGATACCGGTGATGCGGAAGCTGTTGCCCAGACGCGACTGAATGTTCGCCACGTTGATCACTTCTTCCTGTTTCACCAGCACCGCACGGCCGTTGGCGTCTTTCTTGCCGCTGTCCTTATACTCCACGAACAGGGTCGCCATCGGCTTGCCGATGTTGTCCTTGGTGAAGTTGGACATCGACGTGCCGCCGGCGCTGTCCAGCGAGATGTTAACCTGCGGCTGGTTGTATTCGTCGGTGCTCGAGGTGGAGTCGGTGATGTGGTCACCGGTCAGGATCACGCGCTTGTACAGCACGATCGGCTGGCCGTCACGGGTGTATTTCACCTCGGAGTCGCCCGGCACGCGGCCGTTGGCCGCCGCAGTGGCGTCCGCATTGGTGTTCACCAAACGGAACTCCAGGGTCGCGGTGGCGCCCAGAATTTCTTTGGCGCGCGCGGTGTCCTGAATGCCCGGCAGCTCGACCACGATGCGGTCGGCGCCCTGGCGCTGCACCAGCGGTTCGGCAACGCCGAGCTGGTTGACGCGGTTACGCAGGATAGTGATGTTCTGCTGGACGGCGTATTCGCGCGCTTCGCTCAGACGGGCGTCCGTCAGGCTGGCTTTCATGGTGTTGGCGCCGTTGGCGGACAGCACCAGATCGCGCTGACGCGGGCCGATGTAGCTGATGGCCTGGTCGCGAGCCGCATCGTCACGGAAGCGAACTTCCACGCCGTTGTTGTCCAGCTTGCGGATAGACGCGTAAGGAATGCCCTTCTCACGCAGCTCGCTGCGCAGGGTATCCATGGTCTGTTCCTGCAGCTTGCTCAGCGCGGTGTCCATGTCCACTTCCATCAGGAAGTGCACGCCGCCGCGCAGGTCCAGGCCGAGTTTCATCGGCTCTGCGCCCAGCATGGCCAGCCAGGTCGGCGTGGCCGGCGCCAGGTTCAGCGCCACGACGAATTTGTCACCCAGCTCGGTCACCAGCGCTTCGCGGGCGCGCAGCTGAACGTCAGGATCTTTAAAGCGAGCCAGGATGGCGCCATTTTCCAGCGCAATCGACTTGCTCGCGATGTTGTCTTTTTCTAATACGGTACGGACCTGGTCCAGCGTAGTTTCACTGGCGGCGACGCCGCGCGCGCCAGTGATTTGTACGGCCGGATCCTCACCGTAGATGTTGGGAAGCGCATAAAGCAGACCGACGAGGATCACGACGATCAACATCAGATACTTCCACAAAGGATAACGGTTTAGCACGGCAATTCCCTTCGGGAAAAAAGATTACAGGGCCTTCATGGTACCTTTCGGCAGAACGGCCGCCACGAAGTCACGCTTGATCATCACTTCCGTGGTGTCGTTCAGCGCGATGGCGATGATGCCGGTGTCGGCCACTTTGGTCACGCGACCGATCAGGCCGCCGGTGGTCAGCACTTCGTCGCCTTTACCGATGGAGTCCATCAGCTTCTTGTGATCTTTAGCGCGCTTCTGCTGTGGGCGCAGGATCATGAAGTAGAAGATCAGGCCGAACACCACCAGCATAATGATCAGAGAGTACGGGCTTCCCTGAGCCGGAGCCCCTGCGGATGCGACGGCGTCAGAAATGAAAAAGCTCATTGAAATTCCCTCATTAAGTTATCAATTATTAGATCAAGCGTTTAAAGGCGGAATCGGCTTACCGATCCGACCATAGAAATCCGCAACAAACTGCTCTAATTTACCCTCTTCGATAGCCTGGCGTAAACCCGCCATGAGGCGCTGGTAGTGACGCAGGTTATGAATCGTGTTCAGTCGAGCACCCAATATTTCGTTGCAACGGTCGAGATGGTGCAAGTAGGCGCGGCTGTAATGGCGACACGTGTAGCAATCACAGTCCTTATCCAGCGGAGAAGTATCATCCTTGTGCTTGGCATTACGGATTTTTACCACACCGTCAGTCACGAACAGATGGCCGTTGCGGGCGTTGCGGGTCGGCATGACGCAGTCGAACATGTCGATGCCGCGACGCACGCCTTCCACCAAATCTTCCGGCTTGCCGACGCCCATCAAATAGCGTGGCTTATCTTCCGGAATTTGCGGGCAAACGTGTTCAAGAATGCGATGCATATCCTCTTTCGGCTCGCCTACAGCCAAGCCGCCCACAGCGTACCCGTCAAAGCCGATATCCACCAGCCCTTTGACGGAAACATCACGTAAATCTTCGTAAACACCGCCCTGAATGATGCCGAACAGCGCATTTTTATTTTCCAGCTCGTCGAAACGCTTGCGGCTGCGCTCTGCCCAGCGGAGCGACATTTCCATCGAACGCTTGGCGTAGTCCCAGTCGGCCGGGTACGGCGTACATTCGTCGAAGATCATCACGATGTCGGAACCCAGGTCATACTGGATTTCCATCGATTTTTCCGGGCTCAGGAACACCTTGTCGCCGTTGATCGGGTTGCGGAAGTACACGCCTTCCTCTTTGATCTTGCGCATCGCCCCCAGGCTGAATACCTGGAAACCGCCGGAGTCGGTGAGGATCGGCCCATGCCACTGCATGAAGTCGTGCAGATCGCCGTGCAGTTTCATGATCTCCTGGCCCGGGCGCAGCCACAGGTGGAAGGTGTTGCCCAGCAGGATCTGTGCGCCGGTCTCTTTCACTTCTTCCGGCGTCATGCCCTTGACCGTACCGTAGGTACCGACCGGCATAAAGGCCGGGGTTTCCACCACGCCGCGGTCGAAGATCAGGCGGCCGCGACGCGCGCGGCCATCGGTAGTTTGTAGTTCGTACTTCACAAAGCCTCCAGCATCAGAGAAACAGTCTGATGTCGTTGAAACGGGGCCGCGCCGTGGGCGCAGCCCGGGAAATTAACCGCCGACGGATTCGTTTTCCGCCTGCGGGTTATGGCTGATGAACATCGCATCGCCGTAGCTGAAAAAGCGATACTGCTCGGCCACCGCCTGCTGATAGGCATTCATGGTATTTTTATAGCCGGCGAAGGCCGACACCAGCATGATCAGGGTCGATTCCGGCAGGTGGAAATTGGTCACCAGCGCGTCGATCACCTGATAGTGATAGCCTGGATAGATAAAGATGCTTGTATCGCCGAAGAACGGCGCAATCAGCGCCTCTTTGCTGGCCGCCGCGGCGCTTTCCAGCGAGCGCACCGAGGTGGTGCCCACCGCCACCACGCGTTTGCCGCGCGCCTTGCAGGCCAGCACCGCATCGACCACGTCCTGCGGCACTTCGGCGTATTCGGCGTGCATCACGTGATCTTCGATGGTCTCCACCCGCACCGGCTGGAAGGTGCCGGCGCCGACGTGCAGCGTCACGAACGCCATTTCCACGCCCTTGGCGCGTAGCGCCGCCAATAGCGGCTCGTCGAAGTGCAGGCCGGCGGTCGGCGCGGCGACCGCGCCGGGCTTCTCGCTGTAGACCGTCTGATACAGCTCGCGGTCGGCGTCTTCATCCGGGCGGGCGATATAAGGCGGCAGCGGCATGTGACCGGCGGCGTTGAGGATAGTGAACACGTCGCGCTCGTCGTTGAAGCGCAGCTCGAACAGCGTCTCGTGGCGCGCCACCATGGTCGCGGCGATGCTCTCGTCATCCCCCAACAGCAGCTCGGCGCCCGGCTTCGGCGCTTTCGACGCGCGCACGTGCGCCAGCACGCGATGGTCGTCCAGCACGCGCTCCACCAGCACTTCAATCTTGCCGCCGCTGACCTTGCGGCCGAACATCCGCGCCGGGATCACGCGGGTATTGTTGAACACCAGCAGATCGCCGGCTTCCAGCTTATCCAGCAGATCGGTGAATACGCCGTGCGTCAGCGCCCCGCTCGGCCCATCCAGCTGCAGCAGGCGGCATGCGCTGCGTTCGGCCTGGGGATAGTGGGCAATCAGGGATTCGGGAAGTTCAAACGAAAAATCAGCGACGCGCATGGGTATTCACTTCTTCAATTTAGGGCTGGTTGGTAAAAAACAGGCGGCCTAGTCTAAAGCCGGGGGCGGTCAGCGGCAAGAAATAAGGAGGATTTGCCTGACTTCGGGTATAGTTGTGGGATGAATTTTCTCGCTCATCTTCATTTGGCCATGTTGGCGGACAGCTCGCTGCTGGGCAACCTGCTGGCCGATTTCGTGCGCGGCAACCCCGCCGCCGACTACCAGCCCGACGTGGTGGCCGGCATCATGATGCACCGCCGCGTCGACGTGCTGACCGACAGCCTGCCGCAGGTGAAAGCCTGCCGCGACTATTTCAGCGCCCCCTACCGCCGCGTGGCACCGATCACCCTCGACGTGGTGTGGGACCATTTTCTGGCGCGCCACTGGCAGCAGTTGGAGCCTTCGCGCGATCTGCACCAGTTTACCCAAGAAGCCCGCAGCCAGATCGAGCCTTATCTGCCGCTCACGCCGCCGCGTTTTCAGAACCTGAACGGCTACCTGTGGCCGGAGCGCTGGCTGGAGCGCTACGCCGAATTGCCGTTCATCGCCCGGGTGCTGCAGGGCATGGCCAGCCGCCGCCCGCGCCTCGAAGCGCTGGCCGGTTCGTTCGCCGACGTCGAGCAACATTATCATCAGCTTGAAACACAGTTCTGGCAGTTTTACCCGCAAATGATGCGGCAGGCGAAGGACAAAGCGCTCTGAGGTCAAGCCCAAGCCATTGAAATTGCAACGCCTTGCAAGAATTTACGTTTTGCCGCTTGCCCTTTTGTGGGAAAAGGTTATTTTTAAAGCTCGCTAAATTATATCAACGACTTTGATAGGTGAAAGCTATCTCATCGATTGGTCTTTTACCCTTTATTCACCAAGTCGCGGCCCCTATACTGGCCCTTGTTTTTACATCCACCCTTTAACACCTATTACAGGAGTAATTATGGTCCTGGTAACTCGTCAAGCCCCTGACTTCACTGCAGCTGCCGTACTGGGTAGCGGCGAAATCGTTGAAAACTTCAACCTGAAGAAGCACCTGAACGGCAAACCGGCCGTGCTGTTCTTCTGGCCAATGGACTTCACCTTCGTATGCCCTTCCGAGCTGATCGCTTTCGATCACCGCTATGAAGAGTTCCAGAAGCGTGGCGTTGAAGTGGTTGGCGTTTCCTTCGACTCAGAGTTCGTTCACAACGCATGGCGTAAAACCCCTGTCGACAAAGGCGGCATCGGTGAAGTGAAATATGCAATGGTTGCTGACATCAAGCGTGAAATCCAGAAAGCTTACGGCATCGAACACCCGGAAGCCGGCGTTGCGCTGCGCGGCTCCTTCCTGATCGACAAAGACGGCATCGTGCGTGCTCAGGTTGTTAACGACCTGCCAATCGGCCGTAACATCGACGAAATGATCCGTACCGTTGATGCGCTGCAATTCCACGAAGAGCACGGTGAAGTGTGCCCGGCTCAGTGGGAAAAAGGCAAAGCAGGTATGGGCGCTTCTCCAGACGGCGTTGCAAAATACCTGTCTGAAAACGCTGCCAAGCTGTAATTTCAGCCTGATAGTGAATCAACCGGCCCACGCGGCCGGTTTTTTTATGCCCCTTTATGGGGCAGACCGCCCACCTTCAGTGCTTTATTTCCCTGTTTCCGCTCACATTTCCCACCCAGTTCGCCGCGCGCACGCCCATCTGCGGCTACTATCAATAACGCTGGCTCGCGCTTTGCAAGCGAACAGCGGCAAGCAAACACAACACAATAAAAAACTGACAGGGTAGGAATAACTATGTTTTTACAGAAATGGAGCAAACCCCTGACCATGGCGGCGCTGCTGGTCAGCGGCAGCCTGTATGCGGCATCCAACCCGGCGGTGGAAGCCAAAAACGGCATGGTGGTCACCTCGCAACACCTGGCCTCGCAGGTCGGCGTGGATATCCTGAAGATGGGCGGCAACGCCATCGACGCCGCCGTGGCGGTGGGCTATGCGCAGGCGGTGGTTAACCCCTGCTGCGGCAACATCGGCGGCGGCGGCTTTATGACCGTCCACCTGGCGGACGGCACCGACACCTTCATCAACTTCCGTGAAACCGCGCCGGCGGCGGCCAGCGCCAACATGTATCTGGATGCCGACGGCAAGGTAAAGAAAGACGCCAGCCTGTACGGCTATCTGGCGGCGGGCGTGCCGGGCACCGTGCTGGGGATGGAAACCGCGCGTGAGAAGTACGGCAAGCTGAGCCGCGAACAGGTGCTGGCGCCGGCTATCAAGCTGGCGCGCGAAGGCTTTGTGCTGACCCGCGCCGATACCGATATTCTCGACACCACCATCGCGCGCTTCAAACAGGATCCCGAGTCGGCCAAAATCTTCCTGCGCCCGGACGGCAGCCCGCTGCAGCCGGGGGACAAACTGGTGCAAACCGATCTGGCCAATACGCTGGAAGCCATCGCCAAAGGGGGAACCGATGCCTTCTATAAAGGCAAGATCCCGCAGGCGGTGGAGGCGGCGGCCAAACAGGGCGGCGGCATCTTGACCGCCGCCGACTTCGCCAATTACAAGGTCACCGAAACCCCGCCGATTACCTGCAGCTATCGCGGCTACAAGTTCGTGTCGGCGCCGCCTCCCAGCTCCGGCGGCGTGACGCTGTGCGAAATCCTCAACGTGGTGGAAGGCTATGACCTGAAAAGCATGGGCTTCAACTCGGCGGCGGCCATTCACACCATGACCGAAGCGATGCGCCATGCCTACATGGACCGCAACACCTACCTCGGCGACCCGGAATTCATCAAGAACCCGATCGACCGGCTGGTGAGCAAGAGCTACGCCGAGCAGATCCGCAAGAAAATCGTCGCGGACAAGGCCACGCCGTCGGAAAACGTGCAGCCCGGCATGGAACCGCATGAAAAACCGGAAACCACCCACTATTCGATCGTCGATCACGACGGCAACGCCGTCTCCACCACCTATACCGTCAACGGCCGTTTCGGCGCCGTGGTGATCGCACCGGGCACCGGCTTCTTCCTCAACGACGAGATGGACGACTTTACGGTCAAAGTGGGCGAGAAAAACCTGTACGGGCTGGTGCAGGGCACCGCCAACAGCATTGCCCCCGGTAAGCGCCCACTATCGTCGATGAGCCCGACGCTGGTGACCAGGGACAACAAGATCTTTATGGTACTGGGCTCGCCGGGCGGTTCGCGCATCATCACCATTACCCTGCAGACCGCGTTGAACGTGATCGACCACGGCATGGCACCGCAGGAAGCGGTGGACGCGCCGCGCATCCATCACCAATGGTTGCCGGATGAGGTGTACTACGAACAGCGCGGCGTTTCCGCCGATACGTTGAAGCTGCTGAGCGGCATGGGCTATAAGATGGTCGAGCAAACGCCGTGGGGCGCCGCCGAACTGATTCTGGTCGGTTTGCCGGGCGCGGCGGGCGTCAGCCCGGCCAACTCCGGCAACGACTCGGCGGTTTCCGGCAAGGTGCGCGAAGGCTACCTGTACGGCGCCAACGACGTGCGTCGCCCGGCAGGTTCTGCGGTCGGTTACTGATGTAAACGCCTACTCACCTTGATCGCGGGGGCCCTTCGGCCCCCGCAGTTGCTTTAGCCTTCATAACGCCACACGCTGGCCGACGCTTCCGTCAGCTGTAGGCGCAGCCCGCCCGCCGTTTCGCTCAGCTCTCCCTGCCCTTCCACACGCCGCCACGGGCCGCGCGCCAACAGCGGGTTATGCGGCAACTGCGCCTGGCCACTGCCGTCGCGCTGCAGCGCCACCAGCACCTGCTCCTGTTGATACAGGCGCACGAACACCAGCGTTTCTCCGTTGGCATACAGCACCTGACAGCCGCCGCGGCGCAATGCCACGCTCTGTTTACGCAGCGCCGCCATGCGCTGGAACAGCGCCAACAGCGGCCGGTCCCAGTCGCCGACGTCCCACGGGAACGGCTTGCGGCAGAACGGGTCGTTGCCGCCGTCCAGACCAATCTCATCGCCATAATAGAGACAAGGCACGCCAATCCAGCTCAGCAACCACACCGCCGCCATCTGCATGCGCGCCGCGTTCCCCTGCAGCAGCGTGAGGAAACGCGCGGTATCGTGGCTGTCCAGCTGGTTGAACTGGATCAGCTGGCGGCCGTGCGGCAGCCCGGCGCGGTAACCGTCCATCCACTGCGCGCACCCGGCGGCGTCCAGCCGCACCGGGTGATAGGCCACGTCCAGCCCCGCCAAGAACGCCCGCACCGGCAGCGCGAACCCCATGTAGTTCATCGCCGCGTCCTCCACGCCGGCGTGCAGCCAGCGGCGCGCGTCGCCGAAGTGCTCGCCCAAGACGTAGGCCTGCGGGTTCTCCTGCTTCACCGCCTGATAGATGCCAGCCAGGTGGTTCAGGTTACCGGTGGCGCCGCCGTTCTCTCCCAGCATGTGCACCACGTCCAGCCGCCAACCGTCGATGCTGTACGGCGGGCGCAGCCAGTGGCGCACCACGCTGCCTTCTCCGCGATAGATCGCTTCCGCGACCTGCGGCTCGGCGAAATTAAGCTTCGGCAGGCTGGCGTTGCCCTTCCAGTCGAGCGCGCGGCCGTCCGGGTAAAAGTTGAACCAGCCGCGATACGGTGAATCGGGGTGGTGACAGGCGCCGTTTTCGCCCTGGCGATGGCGGTCGAACCACGGATGCGAGTCGCCGGTGTGGTTGAATACCCCGTCCAGCACCAGTTTCATGCCCACCTTGTGAGTGCTCACTCGCAAACGCTGCAGCGCCGCGTTGCCGCCGAAGTGCGGATCGACCTGGTAATAGTCCTCGGTATCGTACTTATGCACGCTCGGCGCGGTAAAAATCGGGTTCAGATACAGCGCCGTCACGCCCAGCTGCTGCAAATACGGCAGTTTGGCGCTGATGCCGTCCAGATCGCCGCCGTAAAAGGTCGAGGCGGCGTGGCGATCCTCCAGCGGATACTGCCAGTCGCGCCGAATCACCTCGGCACCGGCCGCGTGATGGCGGTAGCTGCCGCTCTGGATGCCGTGTTCGCCGCCGCTGCTGGCGAACCGATCGGGGAAAATCTGGTAGAACAGCTGATCCGCCACCCACTCGGGGCCATTGTCAGGATCGTCGACGGCGAACTGCGCCAGCTGGCCCGGCGGCGTTGATGACCAGCCCTGCGGGCCGAACCACTGCTGGCGATCGGCCCACAGCAGCTTGAAGCAGTAACGCCGCGTCGGCTCGCCCTCATTCAGCGTCAGGCTGGCCTGGTAGCGCCGCATCCCCTCGTGGCGCTGCGCTTTCATCACCAGCAGCCACTCTTCGTTGTCCGGTTCGGCGCGCAAAAACACCCGCTCCGGCAGTTCATCCCCCTGTAACCACAGCGTGATATCCAAACGTTGCCCTTGCTTCACCACAAAAGGCGGGACCGGTTGATGCCAGGCGTTAAGCATACTGTTTCTCCTGCTGTACCAAACGAAATCGACGGCGTTCTTCAAGAAGCGAACAATGCCACGTTAAGTGCAACTCCCCCTCCTCTCTGGCCGCAAAACCCGGGGATGAGCCGGGGGGCGGAGACCGAAAAATAACGCTAACCCGATGTAAAAAAAGGTAAACAGGCACAAATCCTGCACGTTACCCCTTAGGCTAACGCGTTTTAAGTTTACAGGATATTTTTTGCGCATTTTTTAAGGAGCGGTAATGCAACAACAGATAACGCGCTGGCTGGAACAGTTTGGTTTGGAATTCGGCGGAGTGATGTCGCTGTTGATGGTATTGGGGTTGATTGTCCTGATCTCGGTGGTGATCCACCTGGTGCTGCACCGGGTGGTGTTGGCCGCCCTTCAGCGCCGCGGCCAGCAATCGCAGCGCGTCTGGCAACAGGCCATCACCCAATACAAACTGTTCCAGCGCGTGGCGCTGCTGCTGCAAGGGGTGATCATCAGCATCCAGGCGACGCTGTGGTTACAGAGCGGCAGCCAGACCCAGGCGGTGATCGTCACCGCCGCACAGGTGTGGATCCTCGCCTTCACCCTGCTGTCGCTGTTCTCGCTGCTGGATACGCTGCTGGCGCTGCTGCGCCAAAGCCCGATTTCCAATCAGCTGCCGCTGCGCGGCATTTTCCAGGGCCTGAAACTGGTGGCGGCGATCCTGATCGGTATCATGATCGTCTCGCTGCTGATGGGCAAATCGCCGCTGCTGCTGCTCAGCGGCCTGGGCGCCATGACCGCGGTCCTGATGTTGGTGTTCAAGGATCCGATCCTCGGGCTGGTGGCCGGCATTCAGCTCTCCGCCAACGATATGCTGAAGATCGGCGACTGGCTGGAAATGCCGAAATACGGCGCCGACGGCGCGGTCACCGACATCGGCCTGACCACGGTCAAAGTGCGCAACTGGGACAATACCGTCACCACCATTCCCACCTACGCGCTGATCTCCGACTCGTTCAAAAACTGGCGTTCGATGTCGGAATCCGGTGGGCGTCGCATCAAGCGCAGCCTGAATATCGACACCGGCAGCGTGCACTTCCTGTCGCAAGAGGAACAGCACCGCCTGCAGCGCAACCCGCTGCTGCACAGCTACCTGAACGTCAAGACCCAAGAGCTGAGCCAGCACAACCAGGAGATCGCCATCGATCTGGCCTCGCCGCTCAACGGCCGCCGCCTGACCAACCTCGGCACGCTGCGCGCCTATCTGGAAGCCTATCTGCGCGCTCACCCGCGCATTCACCAGAACATGACGCTGATGGTGCGCCAGCTGGCGCCGACGCCGGAAGGCCTGCCGCTGGAAATCTACGCCTTCACCAACACCACGGTCTGGGCGGAGTATGAAAGCATTCAGGCGGATATTTTCGACCATATTCTGGCGGTGATCGACGAGTTCGGCCTACGCGTGCATCAGACGCCAACCGGCAATGACCTGCGCGGCATGCTGCTACAAAACGCGAACGCTTCCTGACGTCGGCTGACGTAACTGTGTCTGCTGGTAATGATGTTCTTTCAATTGCCAGCAGATATCTCCATCCCCTTCTTTTCCCCGATGAAAACGGCGTTAATGCGCCATCACCTTCACCACCGAGAGGGAAAGCCCTTGCTGAAACGGTTACGTCATCGGCTGTTTACCCTGATGGCCACCCTGCTGTTTATCGGCTGCCTGCACAGCGCTTCGCTGGAGGAAAGCCGCATGCCCCGCAATCTGCAACCTTCGCTGAGCGCGCTCAGCAGCAATATGCAGGACATTCGCGAAGTGTTGGCGCGCTGCGCCGGCGAGGAAGAGGAGGAACGCCTTAACGGCGGCGACGTGCGCATCGAAGCGCGCGCCGCCGGGGAGGATGAAGTGGAAGACAAACGCTTGGCATAGTAGGTTAAAAAACGCCCCATCTTGTTGCGTCACACGCAACACCTGGCTATGATGCGTATAGCGCAACACTCATGGAGCCGTCAGGATGATAAGAAGCTTCAAGCATAAGGGACTCAAAAAGTTTTTCGAAACCGGTTCAACGGCGGGTATCGACGCCAAGCAGGCGAAGAAAATCGCGCTGCGGCTGAGCGTACTGGATCTGGCGAAAGTGATTGATGACGTAGATCTGCCCGGCTTCTTCTTGCACCCGCTAACGGGCGCTCGCAGCGGGCAATGGTCCGTCACCGTAACCGGCAACTGGCGTATCACGTTTGAACTGGTCGAGGGTGATGTTTATATCGTGAATTATGAGGACTATCACTAATGAACCGCATGCATAATCCCCCTCATCCTGGCGAGTTGATCAAAGAAACCATGGAAACGCTGAATCTCAGCGCGCGCGCGCTGGCTAAAGCGCTGGACGTCGCGCCCTCCACGGTTCAACGCCTGATCAGCGGAAAGTCCGATATCTCGCCGGAAATGGCCATCCGCCTGTCTATCGTGATAGGCAGTTCCGAACAGGTTTGGATGGGTATGCAGGATGCTTACGATCTGTGGCAGGCCAGGCAGTCCATCGACGTTTCGAAACTGCGCAAGCTGGACTTCGCTTGACGCCTGCCCCTAAAAAAACACCGGCCTTAGCCGGTGTTTTTCCATTTAGTCTTGCTGCGCCGCCAGCGGCGCGCGTTTTTTCTGATGGTTGACCTTGAACCAGTATCCCGCCAGCAGCAATACCACCCAAACCAGGCCGGCGTACAGCGAGACGCGCGTGGTCGGGAAGTAGCCGATCAGGCCGATGATGAACACCAGGAACACGATTGCCACCACCGAGGTGAACACTCCGCCGCGCAGCGGGAACGCCAGCTGCTTCACCTGCTCTTTGCTCAGGCTGCGGCGGAAGGCGATTTGGGAGAACAGGATCATGATCCACACCCACACGGTGGCGAAGGTCGCCAGGGACGCGATCACCAGGAACACGCTCTCCGGCATGATGTAGTTGAGGTATACCGCCAGCAGCAGCGCCAGCATCATCACCACCACCGTCACCCAGGGAATGCCGCGCTTCGATACCTTGCTGAACATCTTCGGCGCATGGCCCTGCTCGGCCATACCGTGCAGCATGCGACCGACGCCGAACACGTCGCTGTTAATCGCCGACAGCGAAGCGGTGATCACCACGAAGTTGAGGATACCCGCCGCCACGGTGATGCCCATATGCTGGAAGGTCAGCACGAACGGACTGCCGTTGGTGCCCACCTGGTTCCACGGGTAGATAGACATAATGACGAACAGCGTGCCGACGTAGAACACCAGAATGCGCCAAGGCACCGAGTTGATGGCTTTAGGAATCGATTTTTTCGGATCTTTGGCTTCGCCGGCGGTGATGCCGATGATTTCAATGCCGCCGTAAGCGAACATCACCAGCTGCAGCGACAGGATCATACCGATAAAGCCGTTGCTGAAGAAGCCGCCGTTCGACCACAGGTTATGAATGCCGGTCGGTTGCCCGCCGTTGCCGATGCCCCAGATGATGATGCCGATGCCGGCCGCGATCATGATGATGATGGTGGCGACCTTGAAGAACGAGAACCAGAACTCCAACTCGCCGAATACCTTGACGCTCATCAGGTTGATGGCACCGATGATCAGCACCACGCTCAGCACCCAGATCCAGTGCGGCACTTCCGGGAACCAGACCCCCATATAGATGCCGAAGGCGGTCACGTCGGCGATGGCGACGATCAGGATTTCAAAGCAGTAAGTCCAACCGGTGATGTAACCCGCCATCGGGCCGAGGTAGTCCTGCGCGTAGCGGGAAAACGAACTGGCCTGCGGGTTGTTGACCGACATCTCCCCCAGTGCGCGCATGATGATAAAGGCCACGATACCGCCGATCAGGTAAGCCAGCAGCACGCTCGGACCGGCCATTTTGATGGCGTCCGCCGAGCCGTAGAACAACCCGGTGCCGATGGCCGATCCCAGCGCCATAAAGCGGATATGACGCGTACTGAGGCCGCGTTTCAGCTTATTGTCGGGGGCCGTGGTGGGTGACTGTTGTTGCATGAAGATGACCCATAGTTTTAAACGTAAAAAAGCCACGGACATGTCCGTGGCCCTGGATTAAGCCGGGGGATTATCAGTGCGCGGTCACTTGGGAACGCGTGCACACCCGATCATAAATCGCGACCAGCACCAGCATCAGCAGCGAAGGCGGCAACCATGCCAACCCCTGCTCCGCCAGCGGCAGGTGAGTGGTCCAGGCCGGCAGCAGCTGCTGGAAACTGGAGGCTTTCACCGCGTCAAGGATACCAAACAACAGGCTGACAAGCATCACCGGCGCGATGATACGCGGCGCGCTGTGCCACCAACGCAGGGTGAAGCTCAGCACCACCAGCACGATGCACGGCGGGTAAATCGCGGTCAGCACCGGAATGGAGATCTGGATCAGGTGGCTCAGGCCGAGGTTGGACACCACCATCGAGAACAGGCCCAGGATAAATACCAGCGTCTTGTACGAGAACGGCAGATATTGCGCAAAGAACTCGGCGCAGGCGCAGGTCAGGCCGACTGCGGTCACCATACAGGCGATGAAGATCAGCGCCGCCAGGAAGAAGCTGCCCAGGCCGCCGAAGGTGTTCTGAACGTAAGCGTGCAGGATCACCGCACCGTTGGTGGCGTCAGGCACCAGCGCGCCGCTGCCGGAGCCCAGCTTGAACAGGCTCAGGTAAACCAGCGTCAGGCCCACGCCGGCGATCAAACCGGCCAAGATGGTGTAACGGGTCAACAGACCGGCGTCTTTCACGCCGCGCGAGCGCGCCGCATTGACGATAACGATGCCGAATACCAGCGCACCCAGCGTATCCATGGTCAGATAGCCGTTAACGAAGCCGGAGGAGAAAGGCACGCTCTGGTAAGCCGCCGTCGCCGGGATCGGCGCGCCGGCAGGCCACAGCAGCGCGGCGATGCCCAATACGGCCAGCGCCACAATCTTCAGCGGTGCCAGCACGTGGCCGACGGTGTCGAGCAGGCGGCCCGGATACAGGGAGATGCCGATCACCAGCGCGAAGTACACCAGGCTGTAGATGAACAGCGGCATGGCACCGTCGCCGGTCAGCGGGGCGATACCCACTTCAAAGGACACGGTGGCGGTGCGCGGCGTGGCGAACAGCGGGCCGACGGCCAGGTAGCAGACGGTCGCCAGCAGCAGGCCGGCGCCGCGGCCGATCGGTGAGCTGAGGGCGTCGATGCCGCCGCCGACGCGCGCCAGCGCGATGACGGTAATGACCGGCAGACCGACCGCGGTGATCAGAAAGCCCAGCGCCGCGGTCCAGACGTGTTCACCGGACTGCAAGCCGACCATCGGCGGGAAGATGATGTTCCCGGCCCCAACGAATAAGGCAAAGGTCATGAAGCCCAGTGCCAGGATATCTTTTGACGTTAAACGATGACTCATACGATGTCGTGTTGCCTGTTCAAATGAAAAAATATGGTCCGATAGCGTGGTGGCGTGACGCCCCACCCGGTTGCCGGCATGCCCGATCGTTGCAGCACCAAATAAGCACCCTAAACGCAGTCGATCCGGCGTTTATGTCCCTATTCGAAAGTGGCCACTCATGAAGATGGGCAAAATTTTAGGAGTTATAAAAATGGAGGTTTAATCCGACAACGAGGGCTAAGGTAAACGTTTATAGCGCTTCAAGGCAAGACGCACGGCGAAAAGCAGAGCTATCGACCATATAAACTTTAGCCACCAGTCGATCATATTGGCTATCAATAAATATACACTACATGATTTGTATCATTTTTGAACAACAGATTCACGAAACGTGAAGCATATACCACTTTACCGCGCGAAAACGCCAATAAATGCCCGATTTTCGCGTGGCATAAGCTCCGTTCAGCCGTTAAAAAAGGCGAAAATTACGCCACATTTTGTCGCTTATTGCACCGTGGCCGACGCGAGCGGCTGCAAGCCGAGCGCCTGGCGGGTCTTCTGCAGGGCGGCCGGCGGCAGCGGCAGATAGCCGTCGTGATTGACCAGGTTCTGCCCTGCGGCCGACAGCACGCGGTCGAGGAACGCGGCGGTCAGCGGCTCGAGCGGTTGATTGGGGGCTTTGTTGATATAGATATAGAGATAGCGCGACAGCGGGTAGCGATCGTTGCGCACGTTGGCGGCGGTAGGCGCGACATAGTCCTCACCCGACTCTGCCAACGGCAGTAGCCGCACGCCGCTGGCGCGAAAGCCGATGCTGGCATAGCCGATGCCGTTGAGCGAACCGGCCACCGCCTGCACCACCGAGGCCGAACCGGGCAGCTCATTGACGCGCGGCATAAAATCGCCGCCGCACAGCGCGCGCAGTTTGAAATACCCGTAGGTGCCGGAAGCCGAATTGCGGCCGAAGCGCTGCAGCGAGCGCGTCGCCCAGTCGCCGCTGAGCCCCAGCTCGCCCCAACGCGTCAGCGGTTTGCTTTCTCCGCAGCGCCGGGTGGCGGAGAAAATGCGATCGAGCTGCTGCAGATTAAGGCCGCGCAGCGGATTGTCCTGATGCACCAACACCACCAGCGCATCCACCGCCACCGGCACCGCCAGCGGCGCATAGCCGTAACGGTGTTCGAACGCCGAGACCTCGGCCGCCTTCATCGGCCGGCTCATCGGGCCCAACTGCGCGGCGCCCGCCGCCAAGGCGGTCGGCGCGGTCGACGAGCCGGCGGCCTGGATCTGCAGGTTAACGTTGGGGTAATGCCGGCTGAAATCCTGCGCCCACAGCGCCATCAGATTCGCCAAGGTGTCGGAACCGACGCTGGACAGGTTGCCCGCCAGCATGCCGTCGGGCTGCGCCAGCGCGCCGCGTCCGGCCAGCAGCGCCAGGCAAAGCAACAGCCCTCGGGTTATTCGGGTCATACCGGTGTCTCGCGTTAATTTTTCACCGCATTCTCTGATAAAGCGGCGGGAACAATCAACCGGTTGGGTAAGGTAAAGATAAAGCGGGTGCCGATCCCCGGCTCGCTGAGGATCTCCAGCCGCGCGTCGTGATGGCTGAGCGCGTGTTTGACGATCGCCAGCCCCAACCCGCTGCCGCCGGTTTGGCGCGAACGGGCCTTATCGACGCGGTAAAAACGCTCGGTCAGGCGCGGCAGGTGTTCGGCGGCGATGCCCGGCCCGTTGTCGCTGACCTGGAACTGCGCACCATGCGCCGTCTGCTGCCAACTCACTTCGATGTGGGTGCCCTTCGGCGTGTGATTGACCGCGTTGTACACCAGGTTAGACACCGCGCTGCGCAACTGATCTTCATTGCCGAACACGTTGAGCTGTTCGTTCACCCGGAAGCTGATCTCGTGATTGCCACCGCTCAACGATTGCGCCTCGCGCTGCAACACTCGCAGCATCAGCGGGATATCCACCCGCTCGTTCATGTCGACATTGGGCGCCGCCTCGATGCGCGACAGCGTCAGCAGTTGCTTGACCAGCCCGTCCATCCGACGGGTCTGTTCTTGCATGGTGCCGAGCGCCTTGCTGCGCAGCGAGCCGTCCTGCTCTTCGTCGCCCATCATCTCCAGGTAACCCTGCAACACCGTCAGCGGCGTGCGCAGTTCATGGCTGACGTTGGCGAAGAAGTTGCGCCGCGCGCCCTCCAGCTGGCGCATCTGGGTGACGTCGCGCGCCACCATCAGCAGTTGCCCTTCGGAATAAGGCATCACGCGGAATTCGACGTAGTGTTCGTTGTTCAGCTGCAGCGTCAGCGGGCGCGAGAACTCCTGCTGTTGCAGGTAGTGGCTGAATTCCGGATAACGCAGCAGGTTGAGGATGTGCTGGCCGTTGTCTTCCGGCCAGCGAAAGCCGAGTAGATGCTGCGCCAGCCCATTACACCAGAAGATGTTGCCTTCGACGGTGGTCATCACCACCGCATCAGGCAGCGATTCGGCCCCGCTGCGAAAGCGCTTGATCAGCAGCGCCAGCTCGCGCCGGCGGCGGCGATTGCGCTGCTGCATCTGATACAGGCCATAGAACAGCGGCTCCCAGCTCCAGCGGCCGGGCGGCGGCGTCATGCTGCGGTCAATCCACAGCCAATGGGAGAGTTTGAGCTGGTTGTAGAAATTCCACACCAGCGCAGCCAGCGCGGAGGCCAGCAGGAACCAGGGCAGATAACCGAAAATCAGCCCCAGCAGCAAGGCGGGCAGGCAAAAAAGAGCCAGCTCCAGAGCCAGCCTCTTCCACGACAGACGTTCTAACACGGCATATTCTCCAGCGCAGCGCGATCAGTAGCGCGTTGAGAACCGGTAGCCGGTGCCCCGAACGGTTTGAACCATTTTATCATGTCCACTGGTTTCTAACGCCTTGCGGAGCCGACGGATATGCACGTCAACGGTACGGTCTTCCACATAAACGTTAGTGCCCCAGACGTGATTAAGCAACTGCTCACGGCTATAAACCCGCTCCGGGTGGGTCATAAAGAAGTGCAGCAGCTTGAACTCGGTCGGCCCCATGTCCAGCGCCTGATCGTTAGCCATCACGCGGTGGGAGGACGGATCCAGACTCAGCCCTTGCATTTCAATCACTTCTTCCACCGCCATCGGTGAAATGCGGCGCATGACCGCCTTGATGCGCGCCACCAGCTCCTTGGGCGAGAACGGCTTGGTGATGTAATCATCCGCCCCCACTTCCAGGCCGCGCACCCGGTCTTCCTCTTCGCCGCGCGCGGTCAGCATCATGACCGGAATATCGCGGGTCAGCGCTTCGCGCTTCATATGTTTGATAAACTGAATGCCGGAACCGCCGGGCAACATCCAGTCGAGCAACACCAAATCAGGGAACGGCTCAGACAGGCGCGTCACGGCGCTGTCATAATCCTCGGCTTCCAACGGTTGGTAACCATTCTGTTCCAACACAAAGCACACCATCTCACGGATCGGCGCTTCGTCTTCCACCACCAGTATGCGTCTTGCCATCGTCAATCCTGCCAATGTGTTAGCGACTTTGCGGGCGCCATTATGCGTCAGTTTTGTGACACTTTTATGAAAAAAAGCGGCTGTTATAGGCAGTAAGCATAGCGATTATTTCCCGGCGCAAAGAAAAATCATTCCGTGGTCATCGCCATTGCGCCGGGACAGCCGCCGCCGCGGCCTTTATAATCATCGCCATTACCTTTGCATCCGGGAGTGTCATGCGCCTGATCCACACCTCTGACTGGCATCTTGGCCAGTACTTTTTCACCAAAAGCCGTGCCGCCGAACATCAGGCTTTTCTGAACTGGCTGATCGAACAGATCGAGCAGCAGCAGGTGGATGCGCTGATCGTCGCCGGGGATCTGTTCGATACCGGCTCGCCGCCCAGCTACGCCCGCGAGCTGTACAACCGCTTCGTGGTGGAACTGCAGCGCACCGGCTGCCAGCTGGTGGTGTTGGGCGGCAACCACGACTCGGTAGCGACGCTGAACGAATCGCGGGAACTGCTCTCTTGCCTGAACACCACGGTGATCGCGAGTGCGCAGGGCTCCCTTGAGCAGCAGATCGTGGTGCTGAATCGACGCGACGGCCAGCCGGGCGCGGTGCTGTGCGCCATTCCTTTTCTGCGGCCGCGCGATCTGCTCACTAGCCGCGCCGGCGAATCCGGCGCGCAGAAACAGCAGGCGCTGCAGGAAGCCATCGCCGAACATTACCAAGCGCTGTATCAGGCGGCCTGCGAACGCCGCGATCGGCTGGGCCTGCCGCTGCCGATCGTCGCCACCGGCCACCTGACCACCGTCGGCGTCACCACCTCCGACTCGGTGCGCGACATCTATATCGGCACCCTGGACGCCTTCCCGGCGCAGGCCTTCCCCCCTGCCGATTACATCGCGCTGGGCCACATTCACCGCGCGCAGAACGTCGCCAAGTCGGAACATATTCGCTATAGCGGCTCACCGATTCCGCTCAGCTTCGATGAACTGGGCAAAGCCAAAAGCGTCTTCCTGGTCGATTTCGCCGACGGCGCCCTGCAGCAGGTAGAGGCGTTAACGATCCCGCAGTTCCAGCCCATGCAACTGATCAAAGGCGATCTGGCCGAGATCGAACGGCAGCTGCAGCAATTTGCCGACTATGCCGGCGAGCTGCCGGTTTGGCTGGATATCGAAGTGGCGACGCAGGACTACCTCAGCGATATCCAGCGCCGCATCCAGCTGATGGCGGATGAGCTGCCGGTGGAAGTGGTGCTGCTGCGGCGCAGCAAAGAGCAACGCCGCCAGGCGATCGCGCAGCAGGACAAGGAAACGCTGAACGAGCTGAGCGTCAACGAGGTGTTCGAACGGCGCCTGGCGCAAGAGGCCGACATGCCCGAAGCGCGCCAACGGCGGATGCATCAACTGTTCCGCCAGGTAGTCGATGCGGTGCAGCACAATCTTGAGGAGCCCTACCCATGAAGATCCTCAGCCTGCGGTTAAAAAACCTCAACTCGCTGCAGGGCGAGTGGAAAATTGACTTCACCGCCGAGCCGTTCGCCAGCAACGGCCTGTTCGCCATTACCGGCCCGACCGGCGCGGGCAAAACCACCCTGCTGGACGCCATCTGCCTGGCGCTGTACCACCAGACGCCGCGTCTCAACGTCACGCCGAGCCAGAATGAACTGATGACCCGCCACACCGCCGAATCGCTGGCGGAGGTCGAATTTGAGGTTAAGGGCATCGGCTATCGCGCCTTCTGGAGCCAGCGTCGCGCCAAAAACGCGCCGGACGGCAATCTGCAGGCGCCGAAGGTCGAACTGGCGCGCCGCGAGGACGGTAAGATCCTGGCGGATAAGGTGCGCGATAAGCTGGAGATCACCGCCGCCATCACCGGGCTGGACTTCGGCCGCTTCACCAAATCGATGATGCTGTCTCAGGGGCAGTTCGCCGCGTTCCTCAACGCCGACGCCAACGATCGCGCCGAGCTGTTGGAAGAACTGACCGGCACCGAAATCTACGGGCGGCTGTCCGAACAGGTGTTCGAATCCCACAAGCAGGCCAAAACTGACCTGGATGCGTTGCACCAGCGCGCCAGCGGCATCGAGCTGCTGAACGATGAACAGCGCTACTCCCTGACTGAACGGCTAGCGGCGCTGAGCGCGCAGGAAAGCGCTCTCGGCAAGCAAACTCAGCAACAGCAACAGGCGCTGAGCTGGCTGCAGCAATGGCAGCGCCTCCAGCAACAGCAAAACGAGGGGCAACGGCGGCTGGAAACCGCCCAGCGCGAGCAGGCCGAGGCCGCCCCGCAGCTGCAGCGGCTGGCGCTCAGCGAACCGGCCGAGAAATTGCGGCCGCTGCGCAGCGAACGCGATCGCTGCCGCGCCGAGCTGCAGACGATACAACAGCAGGCTGCCCAGCTGACGCAGCAACAGGAGCAGCACTCGGCGCAGCTGGCGCCGCTGCAGCAGGCGGTGGAAAAGGCCCGTCTGGCGCAGCAAGCCCATGCCGAGCATATGCGTCAGCAGCAACAGCTGATCGATGACCAGGTCGCTCCGCTCGACCATCAGATCGCCCAACTGCAGTCGATGCAGGCCGAGCGGCGACAGGCCGGCGATGCCGCCGCGCAGCAGTGCGCCCAGCAGCAGACTGCACTGGAGCAGCTCACCGCCCAGCGCAGCCAGCTGACGGCGCAGGCCGCACAGCATCAACAGCAGTTGAACGCACTGACCGAAGCGCTGGCCGCTCAACAGCAACAACGACAGGCGTTGGAGGCGCAAACGCCGCTGGCCCCGCTGCGCCAGCGCCTGAGCGCTCTGGCGGATCTGCGCCCGACGCGCCAACAGTTATTTACGCTCGCTTCCCTTAACCGTCAGACCCGCGAGCGTCTGGCCCGGCAACAGGCGGAGCACGCCGAACGGCAAACGCAGCTCGCCGGGCTGCAACACCAGCTGGAGAACGCGCGTCAGCAATTCAAACAGCACAAGGCACAGCTGCAGGAAGTGGAGCGGATCCACGAGCTGGAAAAACGCATCGTCAGCCTGGAAGCGGAGCGCGCCCTGTTGCAGAGCGGCGCCCCCTGCCCGCTGTGCGGCTCCACCAGCCACCCGGCGGTGGAGCAATATCAGGCGGTGCAGCCTTCGGCGACGGAACAACGCTTGGTTGAGATGCGCACCCTCGCCGAGAAACTGCAAACCCAGGGCACCGAGCTGCGCACCCGCTGTGAAGGCCTGCAAGAGCAGCAGCAACGCCAGCAGCAGGCTATCGCGCAGGATGAGCAGCAGCTGGCTGCCCAACAGCAGCAGTGGCAGCAGCTCAGCGCGCCGCTGGCATTCGACTTTACCCTGGCGGAGGGCGAGCAACTCAGCGCCTGGCTGAGCGGCTGCGACGACGAAGAGCGACACGGGCAGCACACGCTGCAGCAGCACGAACAGGCGGCGCAGGCGGTGCAGCAGGCAAAAGACGCGCTCGCCGCCCTGCAAACGCAGCAGCAGCAGGCGCAGCAACAGCTGGCGCTGCTCGAAGAGCGCTTTACGCTGCTGCAAAAGACCCATGCCGACAGCCTGCAACAGCAGCAAGACCTGCAACAACGCTGGCAAGAAGGCGAGAAAACTCTTGCAGAACGGCGCGCGCAGCGGCTGGCGCTGTTCGGCGAACAGCGGATCGCCGAGGTGCGCGAACAGCTGCGCGCCAAACAAACCGCCTGTGAACAGGCCAGCTTGCAGGCCGCCGAGCAATGGCAAAAGGCGCAGGAACTGCGCGAGCGCCTGGCCGGCCAGCAGGCAGGGTTACAACAGCAGCACGCCCAAATGCAGGAACGGCTACAGCAGGCGCAGCAGCAATGGCAGCAGGCGCTGGCCGACAGCGAATTTACCGATGAAACCGCCTTCGCCGCCGCGCTGCTGGACGATGCCCTGCGCCGCGAATTGCAGCAGCGCAAAGAGCAGCTGCAACAGCGGCAGGTAGAGGCTGCGGCCCTGCTGGCTCAGGCGACGCAAACGCTGGAGCAGCATCGGCAGAACCACCCGGAAGGGGTGGATGAGGCCAACGCGGATCTCGACGCGCTCACCCAATCGCTGGCCGATCTGGCACAGCAGTTGAAGGCGCTGCAGCTGAGCCAGGGCGAACTGCGCAACCAGTTGGAAAGCGACGCCGCCCGCCGTCTCAATCAACAGGCGCTGTTCGAGCAAATCGCCCGCAGCCAGCAAGACTACGACGACTGGAGCTACCTCAACCAGCTGATCGGCTCGAAAGAAGGCGACAAGTTCCGCCGCTTCGCTCAGGGGCTGACGCTCGATCATCTGGTTTATCTGGCCAACCTTCAGCTCGGCCGGCTGCACGGGCGCTACCTGCTGCAGCGCAAAACCAGCGACGCGCTGGAGCTGCAGGTGGTGGACACCTGGCAGGCCGACGCGCTGCGCGATACCCGCACCCTGTCCGGCGGCGAGAGCTTCCTGGTCAGCCTGGCGCTGGCGCTGGCGTTGTCCGATCTGGTCAGCCACAAAACCAGCATCGATTCGCTGTTCCTCGACGAAGGCTTCGGCACGCTGGACGCAGAAACCCTCGATACCGCACTGGACGCGCTGGACAGCCTGAATGCCTCCGGTAAAACCATTGGCGTGATCAGCCACGTCGAGGCGATGAAAGAGCGTATTCCGGTGCAGATCAAAGTGAAAAAGGTCAACGGGCTCGGCGTCAGCCGGCTGGAGGCGCACTTCAGGCTGGAATGATCCCGCGGCGCGCGGCGCAGAAGTGTGACCGCGGCGGCACTCCGCGGTGAAAAGCGTTGAGCCGCGGCGAGCACGGGTTATTATGCAGGCATAACAGGATTGTTACTGTATCCCCTCCGCCGCTCAGGCCGCAGGACAGAAACATAAAATACAGGCAAAACCTGACGCCCGGGATCGCTTCCGGGCGTCAGGTTTTTTCGTTTTCAGGATGCTGAAACACCGGGAAAGACCATGAAAATCGCTAAAATACTCAATAATAACGTGGTGATTACGCTGGACGACCGTCAGGAAGAGACGGTGGTCATGGGAAAAGGAATCGGCTTTAAAAAGAAGCCCGGCGACACGCTGGACGAAAGTCTGATCGAAAAGGTGTTCACCCATAACGGCGGCGAAATCGCCGAGCGCTATAAAGAGCTGCTCTCCGAGATCCCGCTGGCCTGCGTCACCACCGCCGACAGGATTATTACCCTCGCCCGCGAACGGCTGCCGGGCAAGTTGCATAACATCGTCTACATCACGCTGACCGACCACATCCATTTCGCTCTGCAGCGCCACGCGGAAGGGCTGGATATCAAAAATGCGTTGCTGTGGGAGATTAAAAAGCTCTATCCAGCCGAGTTCGCCGTCGGCCTGGAGGCGCTGGCCCTGATCGCTCAGCGGCTGGATACCGCGTTGCCGGAAGACGAAGCCGGATTTATCGCCCTGCACCTGGTCAACGCCCAGCTTAACGACGAGATGCACAATACGCTGCACATCACCCGCGTGATGCAAGAGATCCTCAACCTGGTCAAATACCACTTCCGCTTTGATTACAACGAGGAAGCCCTGAGCTACCACCGTTTCGTCACCCATTTGAAATTCTTCGCCCAGCGCCTGCTGGGGAAAAACTACGTCGACAGCGACGACGACTCGCTGTATCAGGTAGTGAAAGAGAAATACCGTGAGTCATTCGCCTGCGCCGGCAAGATCAACCGCCACATCGAAAAGCACTATCAGCATCAGCTCACCACGGAAGAGATGATGTTCCTGACCATTCATATCGAACGGGTGCGCAGCGAAAGCGAGGAAAAACCGGCTTAACGGCGGGCGTCCGCCACCCGCACGCCGTACTGCGGAAACACCGCGTCGGCGGAGATCAGCGTCAGCCCCTCGGCCTGCGCCTGTGCGATCAGCATGCGATCGAAAGGATCCTGATGATAGGGCGGCAACTGCCCGGCCTGTTGGCAGTGAAAGGCGTCCATCGGCAGCGACAGAAAATCTTCGGCCTCGATGATCGCAAAGATATCTTCCGGCAGCGCCAGTTTACCCAGCGCCTGCTTGATCGAGATCTCCCAAATGCTGACCGCGCTAACGTACACCGCATTGCCCGGATCGGCGATCTGCCTTTTGGCGTTCGCGCCCAGGCAGGCGTCATCAATCAGCCACCACAGCAATGTGTGGGTATCCAGCAGCAAGCGCTTCATTCATCGCCCTCAAACAGCGCCGCAATGGCCGCATCCCCCGCGTTGAAATCCGCCGGCACGGTGAACTTGCCCTTGGCGGCGCCAGGGCGGCGCGCTTCGCCCTGGATGGCAACCAGCTGTACATACGGCTTCCCTGCTTTTGCAATAATCACGGTTTCTCCCTCCGCGGCTCTGTCCGCCAGCTGGCTCAGATTGGATTTGGCTTCGTGCATATTGGCCTGAATTGCCATACGCGTCCTCCTTAGCTAAGTTAGCTAAATCATAAAGCGCCGTCCAGTTTTTGTACAGGGAAGGGTTTAAAGCGCGAGCCTGCTCGCGCTTTGTTGCAACGCTTAGCGCTGCTGTTGCGGCCATAGCCAGGCCGCGCCACGTACGCCGCTGGAGTCGCCGTGGATCGCCTTGCGGATCGGCGTTTCACACTCGCCGCCGAACACCCAATCTTTCACCCTTTCAGGCACCGTGCGATACAGGCGATCCACATTGCTCATGCCGCCGCCGAGCACCACCACGTCCGGATCCAGAATGTTGATCACGTGCGCCAACGCTTTCGCCAGCCGCATTTCGTAGCGAACGATCGCCTGCTCCGCCAGCGCATCGCCCCGCTCGCTCAGCGCCATGATCTCGTGCCCTTGCAGCGCGTTGCCGCTCAGGCGCGCATAGTCGGTGGCGAAACCGGTGCCGGAAATAAAGGTTTCGATGCAGCCCGGCTTGCCGCAGTAGCACGGCACTTCGCGGGCGTAACGCAGCTCATCGTCATCCTGCCACGGCAGCGGATTGTGGCCCCATTCGCCGGCGATGCCGTTGCCGCCGGAATGCGCCTGGCCGTTCAGCGCCACGCCGGCGCCGCAGCCGGTGCCGATAATGACCGCAAACACGGTTTGCGCGCCGGCGCCTGCGCCGTCGGTAGCTTCCGACACCGCCAGGCAGTTGGCGTCGTTGGCGATACGCACCTCGCGCGCCAACAGCGCCGACAGATCCTTGTCCAACGGTTGGCCGTTGAGCCATACCGAGTTGGCGTTTTTCACCCGCCCGGTAAACGGCGACAGCGTGCCAGGAATGCCGATCCCGACCGATCCCTGTTCGCCGGTATGATCTTCCGCCAGTTTCACCAGCCCGGCGATCGCCGCCAGGGTTTGCCCGTAGTCATGACGCGGCGTGGCGATACGATGGCGAAACAACTCCCGCCCGTCGTCCGCCAACGCAATCACTTCAATTTTCGTCCCACCCAAGTCGATGCCAATGCGCACGTTTTTTCTCCTCGATGCAGCGCAGCGTTGCCACAGCCTAATGTAAGCGCGCGGATGAATCACCTGTTTCCCTCTCCCCGGCCAGGGCTTTACCGCTGCGTACGGCGACGCAATTCGGAGAGAATGGGGCGATTTTTCAGCGTCAATTCGTTATCATGCCGCCCTGCTTTTGACGAATCAGCGTGCCGAACGCACGCCCAGCCAGGGATAACATTATGCTGTGGTTTAAGAATTTGATGGTTTACCGTTTGAGCCGTGAAGTGGCGTTAAACGCGGATGAAATGGAAAAACAACTCAGCGCGTTCGCCTTCACGCCGTGCGGCAGCCAAGACATGGCGAAGACCGGCTGGGTCTCCCCGATGGGCTCGCACAGCGATGCGCTGACGCACGCGGTCAACGGCCAAATCGTCATCTGCGCGCGTAAGGAAGAGAAAATCCTGCCGTCGCCGGTCATCAAACAAGAGCTGCAGGCCAAGATTGAGCGCCTGGAGGCGGAACAACACCGCAAACTGAAGAAAACAGAGAAAGACGCGCTAAAGGACGAAGTGCTGCACAGCCTGCTGCCGCGCGCGTTCAGCCGCTTCAATCAGACCTTCATGTGGATCGACACCGTCAACGATCTGATCATGGTCGATGCCGCCAGTGCAAAACGCGCCGAAGATACGCTGGCGCTGCTGCGCAAAAGCCTCGGCTCGCTGCCGGTGGTGCCGCTGACAATGGAAAGCCCGATCGAACTGACGCTGACCGAATGGGTGCGTTCCGGCGAGATGCCGGCCGGCTTCGCCATTCAGGATGAAGCGGAATTGAAAGCGATTCTGGAAGAAGGCGGCGTGATCCGCTGCAAGAAACAGAATCTGATCAGCGACGAAATCGCGGTGCATATCGAAGCCGGCAAGCTGGTGACCAAGCTGGCGGTGGATTGGCAGGAACGCATTCAGCTGATGCTGTCGGACGACGGCTCGCTCAAGCGCCTGAAGTTCGCCGACACGCTGCGCGAGCAGAACGACGATATCGATCGCGATGACTTCGCCCAGCGCTTTGACGCCGACTTTATCCTGATGACCAGCGAGCTGGCGGCGTTGATCAAAAACACCATCGAAGCGCTCGGCGGCGAAGCCCAGCGTTAATCCCGCCGCAGAAACGACCAGGGCCCAGCATCCGCTGAGCCCTGCGTTCCCCTAACAAGCAACGTTATTTGCTCAGGTAGCGGCACAGATAGGCGGTCGCGTCGGCCACCTGCAGGTTGAACTCGCTGTGCCCCGGCACGAAGAACTTCTCGCCCGGCGTAAACACCTGCCAGTCCGGCGCCCCCGGCAGCAGCACTTTCAGCGCCCCGGTGATCACCGTCATTTCTTCCGGCTGCGCGGTGGAGAAGGTGTATTCGCCCTCTTCCATCACGCCCACGCTGGTAAGACCGATGCTGCTACTGTCAAAACCGATAGACTTCACTTTTCCGGCAAAATACTCATTCACTTTCAGCATAGACTGGCACCCGCGTAATCATCTTGATGGAAAATCCATATTGGGGGATTGCGGTTGATCTGTCACTGGTTTTTCGCGCGAAATGCGATCGCGGCGCAGAGGCAAAGGTTACCGTGCGCAACGCCCAGACCATCGGCATGAAACAGCCGCGTCAAAAACCCGCGCCGCGCAAACTGAAATCGATCGGCAACGTCAATTCCACCGTGCCATTGACGTAAGCGTCCGCCGGCGGCGTGGGCAGCGGCGAAGCGCGTTTGACCAGCGCCTGGATTTCGCGATCCAGCGACGGCAGCCCGGCGCTGCTGACCAGCGTCACCGCCAGCACATGGCCCTGCCTGTCCAACGTGAAACGCACCTGCCCGACGCCCTGGCGCTTTAGCCGCAATGCGTCTTTGGGGTAACGTTTAAAACGATTCAGGCGGCCGCTGATGCGGCTGCGCCAGTTGTCCACCCCCGCTTGAGCATAGGGCGTCAGGCGAGTTTGCGGCGCGGCCGTTTTATCCGCCCGGCCCGGCGGCGGCGCGCCGACGCTTTGCTCCTGAACCTTCGGCGGCGCGATCGTTTTCTCCTGCGGCGGTGTGCGCGGCAGGGGGGGATTCTTCACCGGCTTGGGCGGTTTTTTCTGCTTCGGCGGTACGGCGATGTTCGGCCGTATGGCTTCAGGCACCTTCACCGTCGGCAACGGCTCCGGCGGCGCCGGCGGTTCAACCTGAGGCGGCGTTCTTTGCCCCGGCGGTTGCTTTACTTCGGCTGGAGCCTGCGGTGCGGCAGCTATCACCACCATGACCGCCGGCGGCGGCACCCACGGCGGCTCAACCTTGTCCTGCCAGGGCCAGAACAACGCCGCGGCCAGCAGATGCAGCGCCAGCACCAATACCAGACAACGGCGCCAGGGCATGGCGGCGCCGGGCGCGGCGAAAGGCAGCGGCGAAACCGACATGCTCACTCTTCCGTCAGCGCCAAGTGAAGGCGATCGGTCAGCGGTTTGAACAGATAGTTCATCATCGAACGCTCGCCGGTGCGGATGAACCCTTCGACCGGCATCCCTGGGCGGATCTCCAACCCGTTCAAACGTTGCAATCCTTCTTCGCTGACCTTGGCGCGCACGCTGTAATAAGGCGCACCGCTTTTCTCGTCGGTCAGGCGATCGGCCCCGACCAGCGTCACTTCGCCCTCAACGCGCGGCGTGGTGCTTTGGTTAAACGCCGAGAACAACAGCTCGACCGGCAACCCCACCTGCACCTTGTCGATCAGCTCGACCGGGATACGCGCCTCCACCTGCAGCCCCCGATCGCTGGGCACGATCTCCATCAGTTGCTGGCCGGCGCCGATCACGCCGCCTTCGGTGAACACGCTCAGCCCCACCACGGTGCCCGCCACCGGCGCTTTCACCTGCGTATGGCCCAGATCGGCCTCCGCCTTGGCCAGGCGGTTATCCAGTTCGTCCAGCTTCATCCGCACCTCGGCCAGTTGGCTGCTAACCTCTTTCTGATACTCTTCCCGCCGCTGGATCGCCCGCAGCTTCAGCTCCAGGATCTGGCGCCCCAGGCGGCCGATATTACCGGTGTCCTCGGACGCTTGGCCGTCGATCTGCGCATACTGCCCTTCCAGATCCAGCAGCCGATTGCGCGCCACATATCCCTGCGCCGCCAGCTTGCGCATGCCGCCCAGCTGCTCTTGCAACATGGCCTTTTGTCGCTGTTTGCTGGCGTAAGACTGCCGGATCCCCTCCAGCATCGCCTGCGATCCGGCGATGCTCTCCGCGATCGCCGCCAGCTCGCTCTGCAACGCCGCGCGGCGGCTGGTGAACAGCTGCTGTTGCAGCAGCATCAACGACATCACCTCCGGCTCCCCCCGCCGCACCTGCAGCAATGCAGGGAAAGCGATCGCCTGCAGGCCGTCGCGCTCGGCCTGCAGCCGCGCCCGCTGCGCGGCGTTGCTCAACTGCTGGCTGCGCAGCGCATCGCGCTGGGTGCGGCTGTCGACGGTATCCATCAGCAACAGCACCTGCCCGGCGCGGACCCGGTCGCCTTCATGCACCTGAATTTGCGACACCACGCCGCCGCTCGGGTGCTGCACCGCCTTGCGGTTGCCGGCCACCACCACGCTGCCGGAAACCGGCACGCCCTTATCCAACGGTGCCAACAGCCCCCACAGCAGGAAGCCGCCAAATCCCAGCAGCACCAGCCAGCCGCCGAGCCGCAGATGGCGCCCTTCGTCGAACTGCCGGGAAAGGGCGTCGATATCGCCGAGGATCACACTCTGATTGCTCATACTTTTCGTTCACCGCTGGCCGTTTTGGCAAAGTTGGCGTAGTTGACGTTGAAGCCGCCGCTGCTGCGGCCGGCGTTGGCCGGTACGGCCGCGGGTGCAAAACCAGGCAGTTTTTTCAGGATGGCGTCACTGGGGCCGAAGTGCTGCACCTGGCCGGCGGCCAGCACCAGCAATTTGTCGGTCGTCGCCAGGATCGCCGGTTTGTGGGTGACCAACACGATGGTGGTACCGCGCGCCTTCAGCGCTTCGATCGCCCGCTGCAGCGCCTCTTCCCCTTCACGATCGAGGTTGGCATTCGGTTCGTCCAACACCACCAACGCCGGAGAGCCATACAGCGCGCGCGCCAGCGCCACCCGCTGACGCTGGCCGCCGGACAGGCCGCTGCCGCCCTCGCCCAGCTCGGTTTCATACCCTTTGGGCAAATGCAGGATCAATTGGTGCACGCCGGCCAGCGCGGCGGCGGCCACTACCTTCTCGGCGTCAACCTGGCCAAAACGGGCGATGTTTTCCGTCAGCGTACCGGCGAACAGCTGGATATCCTGCGGCAGATAGCCGATATGCGGCCCCAGTTGCTGTTTGTCCCACCGCCGGAGATCCGCACCGTCCAGCCGCACGTCGCCGCTGAGCGGCGTCAGCGCGCCGACCAGTTGGCGCATCAGCAGCGTTTTGCCGGAGCCGGACGCGCCAATGACGCCCAGCACCTCTGCGGCCTCCAGACGAAAACTGACGCCGTGCAACACCGGCGCGCTCCCGCCGGGCGCGCTGGCGGTCAGCTGATTCACGGCCAATGTGCCGCTGGGCGCCGGCAGCGGCAGGCTCGCCGCCTGCGGCGGGTTGGCGGCCAGCATCACCTCCAGCCGCTGCAGGGACTGGCGCGCCGACGACCACTGTTTCCAGGCGCCGATCAGCTGATCGATCGGCCCCAGCACCCTGCCGATCAGGATCGATCCGGCGATCATCATGCCCGGCGTAATGTCGCCGTTCACCGCCAGCAGCGCGCCGCAGCCCAACATCAGCGACTGCAGCGCCAGCCGCACGGTTTTCGACCAGGCGGTGACGGCGGCGATTTTCTCGCTGGCGCGGTTCTGCAACAGCAGGAACTGCTGGTGCTGCCGCAGCCAGCGCAGGCGCAAATCGGTCAGCATCCCCATGGCGGCGATGGCTTCGGCATTGCGCAGGTTGCCGTTGGCCTGCTGCGTGGCGCTCAGCGCGACCCGGCCGGCCTCCGCGAGCGGCGCCTGCGACACCCGCTGGTTGAGCCAGGCCAGCAGCACCAGCACGATCACCCCGGCGCTGGCCAACGCGCCAAGCCAGGGATGGAGCAGAAAAACCACCAGCAGATAAACCGGGAACCAGGGGGCATCGAAAAAGGCGAACAGCGCATTGCCGGTGGCGAACTGGCGCAGGTTGGTCAGATCGTTCAGCGCCTGTCCCGCCAGCGGGTTGCCGGTTTTCAGGTTGGTTTCGAAGGCGGCGTCGTAGACCCGCTGATTCAGGCGCATATCCATCTGGGCGCCGAGGCGGATCACCACCTGACTGCGCACCCACTCCAGCAGCCCCATAAACAGATAAAGGCCGACCACCATCAGGGTCAGCATCGCCAGCGTCATGCGGTTGCCCGACGGCAACACGCGATCGTAGACCTGCAGCATGTACAGCGCCGGGGCCAGCATCAACAGGTTGATCACCGCGGTAAACAGCGCGATGCCCCAAAACCCGCGCCGGTATGCGGCCAGCACGCTCATCACTTCTCCGCGCCTGACGGCGTTTTTCATGGCGTTTTCCATCGGCTAAAAACGAGAAAATGCCCGCCGGGGCGCGCGGCGCCGGCGGGCAAACGGCCGCAATCAGGCCGCCAGCAATTCCGGGCTGTCGGCATGCTGCACGCCCACCGCCGTCGCCGCCGCCACCTGATCGAAGGTGGAGTTGACGCTCAGGCCGTAGTCGTCGAGGATGCCGTTCAGCGCGGTCTCCAGCGCGCCGGTATCGCCGGACATCAGGCCGTACACCACCTGGTGCACCACGCCATCGTGGCCCTGCGCCTGCAGGCTGCTGAGGTTCAGGCCGCCGAAGCTGACGTCAGGCACCTGAATGCTGTACGGTGATGTATCGCCACCGCTCAAACCGTCGCCGAACGACAGGGAATCCAGCTGGCCGTACAGGGTATGCGCCGGTTCATTGAACAGCGTGTAGGTCAGGTTGCCACCCGCCACGACCGACGTGACATGGTTATCCGTACTGGTCACGGCGTATTGGCTACCGGACAACCGGCCGCCGTAGAAGCCACCGCTGTTTGAGCCTTCGACGACATTGCCGTTGGTATGGTTGATATCACCAAATGTCGAAGCCCATTGGCCCAGATAGTCATGAATGCTGTAACCGCCAAAGCTGCTGTCATAGTTAACTGAAAATGCCATTTCTCTATCTCCATTGATGAACGGCGCCCCTTGCGGGGCGGCCCTTGTGCTCAAGGATGAGCAACGCCCTTTTACTGCTTAAAAACGGTATTCCACCCCGCCCTGCACGGTGCGGCCGCGCCCGAGGGTATTGGCCAGCGTCTCGCCGTAGCTGACGACATAGGCGCGGTTGGTCAGGTTCTCCACCGAGCCGCGCAGCGTCAGGCTGTCGGTCAGCTTGTAGCTGGCGTACAAATCGAACAGGGTGTACTTCGGCCAGTCGGCCAGGTACGGGTAGTTGGATGGCACCGAGCTGTCCTGATAGCCCGGCGCAAAGCGCACGGTCACCCCGGCGTCCAGCTTGCGATCGAAGGCGCGACCGCCCAGCGTCACCGAGCCGCGATCGCCTGGCAGGTAGGCGGCGGAGCCGAACTGCGTTCCCCCGTCACACGTGACGAAGTCATTGGAAGCGGCATCCGGCTCAACATAGAAGTTGCCGCGGCGCGATCCGTCGCCGTAGCGCAGACGTCCCCCCAACCAGGCCTTGTTCGAGCAGAACTCGTTTTTACCGATCATGTGGGTATAGGTCAGGTCGGCGTAGAATACCCCTGCGTCATAGTTGAGCTGGTACTCCAGCCCACGGAAGCGGGTTTTAGACAGGTTGTTGACGTAAGCGGCATTGCCGATGCTCGGCTGCACCAGCCCCGGTTTATTGCGGTCTATCGCCAGGTTGATGTAGTTATCCACTTTGGTGTCAAAGTAGGCCACCTTGGCCACCAACCGATCGCCCTCAAACCACAGATCCGGCTGCTGCACGTTGAACCCGACTTCCCAGGCGCGCGAACGCTCGGGCTGCAGGAACGGGTTGGGGTATTGCGTGGAAGAACTGTGCGCGCTGCCGTTGGTCAGCGTTTCGGTGATCGCCGGCGGCCGCCAGGATTTGCCGTAGGTGGTATACAGCTCAAGCCACTCCACGCCGGGGCGCACCGCCACCGCCAGCGTCGGCGACAGCTTGCCCTGATCGCGATCCACGTTCCAATCTTCACGGGTCGTGGTTGAACAGCCGGTCAGACGCAACTCTTTGCAAGGATTGTCAATCGTGTAGCGCTGCCCATCTTTGGCTAAATCCGGATAGCTCAGGCCGGTCTGGCCGCGCAGGCGATAGCGGTCGTAACGCAGCCCCCCCTCCAACGTCAGCCAGCCGTCGTAGTCGTAGGTCAGGTTGGCGAACAGGCTGGCTACCGAACGGTTGCCGGCCGGCGTCACCCCTTCCATGCCTTGGCGGGAAGAGTCGCTGGTTGCCTTGTCGTAATAGAACTCCAGCCCGTAGTTGGCGCGGAAGTCATGCCCCGGCGCCAGGCTGAAGCGCGAGGTGTTTTGCGCCTGCGCGCCGTAGGTACGCAGCCGGGTACGCGTCGCGTAGCCGTTGTCCAGCAGCGAGCTGGTGCTGTAGGTGTCGCTGTCGTCCTGAGTATCGACGTAATACAGCTTGGCCTGAAAATCGAGCCAGTCGACGTCTTCCGGCGCCAGGCTGTAGTCGAACGCCGCGTTGCGTGCCATCACGTCGCTGTAACCGGTGCGCTTCCAGCCCAGTTCATAGGGCGGGCGGGTGCCCAGGTTGGTCAACGTGCCGGCGATCGGCGACGCGGTCTGGGTCTGCAGATAGCTCAGCTGCAGGCGCTGGTTGGCGGGCAGATTCCAGCCCACCTTGGCCAGCCGCGAGTGCATGCGGTAATTTGTGTCGGGGATTTTGTTGTTCTTGATGCTCTCGGCGTAGCGATCGTAATTGCCGGTGTCGTTATTGATGCGAATGTTGCCGATGTCGCCCTGGTTGCCGGGCCAATAGTCGCCGAGGTGGCGTTCGCTGGCAGCCAGCAGGATATCGCCGGTTTCGTTGCCCAATGCCAATATGCTGCTGCCGATGAAGTGGGTGCCGTTGTCGCCGGTGCTGGCGTGCAGCTTGCCGCCCAGCTCTTTGCCTGGCGCCAGGAAATCGCTCGCGCTGACGGTATTGAAGGTGGCGATGCCGCCGAGCGTGCCGGCGCTGCCCATACCGCCGGTGGTGCCCTTGTCGATGGTCACGCCGGACAGCAGTTCGGAATCGATGTACATGGTGCCGTTACGCTGGCCATGGCCGCTCTTTTGAAAATTCTGTCGCATGCCGTCGATGTTCATGTTCACCCGGCCATAGTCTTGTATGCCGCGGATGTTGACCGACAGCGCCGGATCTTGCTGGCTGACGCTGGAATAGGCTCCCGTCGTCTGCTCCAAAATATCGGCCGCGTGTCGCGCCGGGCGGTTGTCCATCTGCTCACGGCTGATGACGCTGACCGAGCGCGGTTCGTCGTAAACCCAATCGTTGGCGTTGATGCCGCCGGCGCCCAGCACCGTCAGGCTATCCAGCGCCAGCGCGCCGCCGTCGCCGTTCGCCGTCGGCAGCCGGCTCAATACGATCTGCCCCTGCGGCTGCAGGCGGAAAGCCACCGGATTGCCGCCGATCAAGCGCCGCAGGCCCTGTTCAACGCTCATGCTGCCGTCCAGCGCCGCCGCCTGCATGCCGTCGAGCTTCACCTCGTCGAAAAACACCTGCATGCCGGCCTGCTCGGCGAAGCGCAACATAGCGCTCTGCAGCGGCTGCACCGCAATGTTGAAATGCTTTTGCTGTGCGGCCTGCGCGCCGCTCGCTTCAGCCTGGGCAGCGAGCGTCACAGCCGGCTGAGTCAACATCATCGCCGCCAGCGCGGCGCGTACCGCCGAGGCCAATCGGCCGGCCGGCGTGGTTCCCTTGTGAATAAGCATGCGTGTGTGTTCCACCCGAAAGAATGTCAAACCAAGTGATAATGGAAATCAATCTCGTTTAAACATAAGGACGTTCCGGGAGGCAAAAACCCGTAAAGATTTTTTACAGAAAGTGAAAATAGCGGCGAAACGGGCATCCCGGCCCGCCTTTGCCGCTCAGTAAAGCAGCGTGATGCCGGGGAGATTCAGCTGGCGGGCGGAGAGTTCCTGACGAATGGCGCCGACGCCGTCATCGAGTTTATTGAGCGCGAACACGCCGCTCACCGTGCGCGCTCTTAGCGCGGGATTGACCGCCACGATGCGGGTCTCGCGATAGCGGTTGAGCTGCGCGAGCGCCTGCGTCAGCGGTTGGCGGTCGATCACCAGCCAGCCGCGTCGCCAGGCGTCATCACCGGCCGTTTGCCGCGTCAGCTGCAGCTGCCCATTGCGGTAATGCGCCGCCTGGCGTTGCGCGACCACCAGCGAGCGCTCACCGCGATCAAGCGTTACCCGCACGCTGTGCTGATGTACGCTGACGTCGACGCCCCGTTCGGTGCGCGCCACGCTGAACTCAGTGCCCAACGCCTGGGTGACGCCGTTTTCCGCCTCCACCCTGAACGGGCGGCTTTCCGCCCCGCCCAACGGCGCGACGATAAAATAGGCGCCGCCGCTCAGCAGCCGCACCTTGCGTTCGCCTGCGGAATACGCCAGCGCGATCGCGCTGCCGCTGTCCAGCGCCACCCGGCTGCCGTCCGGCAGCGCGACTTCGCGCACTTCGCCGCGAACGGTTTGATAATCCGCCTGCAGGCCAATCCACAGATCCGGCCCGCGATAAACGCCGAAGGAAACGGCGATCGCCACCGCCGCCGCCACCGCCCAGCGGGGCCACCTGCGATGGGATGACGTTTTCAGCGCCGCCACCTGTGGTTGTAACGCCCGCCGCTGCTCTGGCGGCAGTTGCCCCAGCGTCGTCCACAGCAGGCGAGCCTGACGCAGCGCCGCCGGATGCTGCGGATCGGCGGCCAGCCAGGCGTCCAACGCTCGCCGCCGATCGGCCGGCAACGCCCCTTCGGCCAGGCTCACGGCCCAGGCGGCCGCCTGCTGTCGCGCCTGTGCGGTTAGCGGTTTCATAATGGCATAGACCTCTGTTTTTTCTGGTTATAGGTTAAGACGTCTGAGCGCGGATAAACCCGTAAAAAAATTGCCATTATTGTTCTTCCATCCGTGCCATCAGCCGCTCGAGCGCGCTGGCCAGGTGTTTTTCTACCGTGCTGAGCGACACGCCCAGCTGCGCCGCCACCTGCGCCTGGGTCAGGCCATCGAGCCGGTTAAGGCGGAAAATCTGCTGCGTGCGCGGCGGCATGTCCGCCAGCGCCTGCTGCAACAGCTGCAGCAATTGGCTGTCGATCGCCAGTTGTTCAAGCGCCGGTTCACCGGAGGGATACTGCGCCAGAATGTCGTCTTCGACCGCTTCGGTCTGCCGCCGCTGCTGCTGGCGCACATGGTCGAGCATCAGATTTTTGGCGGTTTTATACAGGTAGGCCTCGATATCGAGAATGTTACCCTGCGGATACTGCTCGGTAAGACGGGTAAAACTTTCCTGCGCCAAATCCGCGGCCAGCTGAGGGTCGCGCAGTTTGGCGTTCAAATAGGCTTGCAGCGGCCGCATATGGCGCAGAAACAGCGCCTGCAACTCGGAATTGGACATCTCTTTTCCCAGAAGTGAAACACCCAATAGGGGCGATAAAAATCACATAAATGATTATCATTATCAATATTGTTCTGGGAAATATGTGCTAAGGCGGGGGATAAACAGGAAACCGGCCTGGCGCCGGTTTCCGCTGGGCAGCAGGTCAGAGCTCTAGCGCCTCGTCCTCATAGCGGTGCTTGGCGTCGAGCGCTTCCTGCTCGGTTTCATGTTCACTGAGCAGCGTATTCGGCTCAATGTCGTCGGTGCGCACTTCAAAACGGCGCAGATGCAGGTTCGGGTCGCCCCGAAACACCTCTACGACGCGGGCGCTCCGTGGATAAGCAGGTTGATCATTTTCGCGCATGCCGTTCTCCCGTGTGTTTCACACAGTAGCAAGTATAGCAGCCGCCCTCATTCCGACACGCGCGAGCCAAGATCGCGATCGCCGGGGGCGCCCGCCAACAGCTCGGTCAGTTCGTCGCAGGCGCAAATGCGGCCTTCACGCACGGTGAAGTGCGCCAGCACCCGCACGCGGCTGCAGGAGCCGTCGCGCTTTTCCAGCTCGACCAAATGGTGGGTCAGCACCGCCTCGCCCTGCTCCGCCGCCGCGATCACGCTCAGCGTCATGCGGCGAGTTTGCCGCTTCAGCAGCGCCATGTGTTGCTCAAACTGCTCGAAGTTCAGCACCTTACCATCCACCTGCTGGCGGTAGCCTGCACTGAAACGGGCGGCGAGCTGCGTCGGCCGATGTTCCGGGCTGGCGACGACCTGCTGCAGCGTATCGAGTACCAGATCCAGTGGGGTAAGTTGAGTCATCACGTTTCTCCGAAATAGGGTGAACGGCGATCCTATCCCGGTCCGGCGGTGGCATAATAACCACATTAAGACTTTTAATCACGTTAAACGGCCAATATGACGCAGATCCGCAGCCAACGCCTTCAGCATGAAAAAAAACACCTAACGCCCTGGCACCGGCACGAAGGCGGCCAGATCTATCTCTTGACGCGCGGCATGCTGGCAATGGAACTCCCGGGCCGGCAATGGGCAATCACCGGCGGTACGCTGGGCTGGCTGCCGCCGGGATGCGCCCATCAGGCGCTGGCCTGCGGCGACGTGGCGGGCTGGAGTCTGTATCTGCCGGTGGAAAGCGTGCCGGAGATGCCGCCGCTGCCGCAGCTGTTCACGGCCTCTGCGCTGTTGCAGGCCCTGGTGGAGCGCATCGCGCAGTTCCCCGCCGGCCCGCTGAATGCGCCGCAACGGCGGCTGCTGCAGGTGCTGCTGGACGAAATGCACGCGGCAAGCCGCGCCCCTTTGCAATTGCCGCTGCCGCAGGACGCCCGGTTGCTGAACATCGCCCGGGCGCTGCTGAACGATCCCGCCAGCCTGCGCAGCCAGCGCGACTGGGCCGCCTGGGCCGGGCTCAGCACGCGCACCCTGAGCCGCCGTTTTCTGCAGGAAACCGGCATCAGCTTCGCGCTGTGGCGCCAGCAGGCGCGGGTATTGCGTTCACTGGAGGGATTATCACGCGGCGAAGCGGTCGGCGAGGTGGCCGACGCCTGTGGCTATGACAACGTCAGCGCCTACATCGCCGCCTTTCGCCGCCGCTTCGGCGTCACGCCCGGGGCATACTTTGCGCCGGCTCGGCAAACGGAATAAGAAAACGGGCGCCCAGCGCCCGAAGAGAAGAAAGGGTTACTTCACCGTCTCACGCGGCAACACCGCGAGGATTTGTTCCACCACCCGCTGCGGATCGGCGGCGCCGTCTATCACGTAATGCGCGGCGTCCTGATACAGCGCTTCGCGCGCCGCCAGCACCTCGAGCATCTCCTCGGCGATCGGCCTGCCGGTGAGCGTCGGGCGCTGCGCATCTTCCGGGTACTCTTCCAACCGCTGCGCCAACACGCTGGCCGGCGCGCGCAGGTAGATAACGGTGCCGTGCTGACGCATAAACTGACGGTTCTCCTCCGCCAGGATCGCCCCGCCGCCGGTGGCAACTATAGTTGACGGTTTGGTCACGGTTTGCAACGCGATGGTCTCGCGCCGGCGGAACCCCAGCCAGCCCTCGCGCTCGACCATTTCCGCCACGCTCATCTGCGCCGCCTGCTGCATAAACAGATCGGTATCGACGAACTGATAGCCCAACGCCAACGCCAATGCGCTGCCTACCGTGGTCTTGCCGGCTCCGCGAGCGCCTATCATGAACAGGGTTTGTGTCATTACGGGTTGTCCCTTATGCGGTGACTTGAGTGCATTGCATACCAAAATACCGAGCGGGTGCGATGGCGTGGTGGCTGCATCATACCCTGCCCGCTCTGTATTTCAATATTTACGATAGTGTAAATTCCATGGCACAGCGACTGCCGACGGCAAAGCCGTGCGCCAGATCCTCATCCAGGTGCCGCCGCAGGGCAGCCGTGAGCCGCGCGTCGTCGAGCGGCCGGAATCCCAGCCGCCGGTAGTAAGGCGCATTCCACGGCACCTCAATGAAGGTGGTGAGCGTCAGGCGACAGGCGCCCTGCCGTTTGGCCTCTTCCGCCACCGCGCCGATCAGGCGACGGCCGACGCCCTGCCGCTGCCAGGTGCCGGCGACCGACAATTCGGCGATGTGCCAATCTTCCCCCTGATCCTGCACGGCGATAAAACCGGCGCACTCGCCGTTGTCGCTTTCCGCCAGCCATTCACGGCGCTCGGCGATAAACGTGGCATGCTGCTGCGGGGCCATCACCTCGCCTTCGGCGATAAAGCGCCATTCCGGCTGCTGGCGAAACAGCTGCGCCGCCGAACGTTCAACCGACATCAAATGCACAATATCCCGCTGCTGCGCCAAACGAATCTGCAGGCTCATGGGTTCTCCTTAACGTTAGGGCGGTTATTTAAGCAAATTTCACCGCCCGCGGCTTAAAAATCGATACTGCCGCGCAACACCACCTCACGCGGTTCCCCCACCGCCACGCGCAAGTTGCCCCCGCTGGACGGGTAGTAGGTTTTATCGAACAGGTTCTTCACGTTCAGCTGCCATTTCACCCGATAGCCGTTGATCGGCATAGTGTAAGCGGCGAACGCATCGGCAACGGTGTAATTATCCAGGTAGAAGCTGTTGGCGGCGTCACCCGGGCGGCGGCCCACATAGCGCGCGCCGGCGCCGATGCGCACTTCATCGCCGCTGTACAGGCCCAGGCTGCCCAGATTCTGGGTCAGAAACAGCGAAGCGGTATGGCGAGCCACGTTGGTCATCTCTTTACCCTTGTTGTCCGGATCGTCCACCACCCGCGCGTCGGTATACGCATAGGAACCGATCAGGCTCAGCGAATCGGTGAGATTGCCGGCCACGTCCAGCTCCACGCCCTGCGAACGCACGCGCCCGGCGGTGCGCGTCACGGTTTCACCTTCCACCAGCTCATTGACCATCACGTTGCGCTTGGTGATGTCGAACAGCGCCAGCGTGCCGGTAACGCCGTTTGGCAACGCCAGCTTGCCGCCGACTTCCCACGACTTGCCCTGCTCCGGCGGCAGCGAATCAATTTGGGTGGCGATGGAAGAGTTCGGCTTGAACGACTCGGTATAGCTGCTGTACAGCGACACGTAAGGCGTCAGCTTATAGACCACCCCGGCGCGCGGTACCAGCTTGCTGTCCGAGCTGTCGGTATTGGTCTGGAACGGCCGCCCCTTGCCGGCATAGACGTCGAAAGCGTCGTAACGCAGCCCGCCCATCACCAGCCATTTATCGGTCAGTTGGATGGAGTCCTGCATAAACCAACCGTAGCTGGTGAGGTTTTCCCGCTGGTCGCTGTCTTTGGCGCTGACCGCCGTCGACGGCGGCATCAGGCCGTATACCGGATGGTAGATATTGAAATCGCTGTTCTTTTTGCCGCGGATCATGTCGCCGCGGAAGGTACGGTTATCTTCAAAATCGAAGCCGAACAGCATCTGGTGGTTGATGCTGCCCCAGTCCACGTCGCCATTGAGCGTCAGCTGCACCGCGTTGGCGTGGCTGACGGCGTTGGCGGTCGAGTCGGCCTGGCGGCTCAACACGCCGGTCTCCGGGTTCAACGCCGTGGCGCGCGCCTGGTTGTCGCTGTAGCTGTTGCGGCTGTAGGCGTAGGTCAGCGAGCTTTTCCAGCGCTCATTGAGCGTTTGATCGATCTGCAGGGTAATGCTGTCCTGATCGCCACGGGTGGCGTTATAGGCTTCGTCGAAACGGCGATCGCGCGGCGTATTCACCGGTTTGCCGGTGCGCGAATCGATAATGGTGCCGCGATCGAACGGCACCAGATATTCCATATGTTCGTAGGCCAACCGCACGGTAGTGTTCTCGCCGTACCACATCAACGAGGGCGCGATCACCGTCTGGCGGTTGCGGCCAAAGTTGCGCCAGTAATCGGTTTCATCGTGATCGACGATCATCCGATAGGCAAACCCCGACGTGCCGAGCGGCCCGGTAACGTCGAGCTGGCCGCCGCCGCCGTTGAAGCTGCTGCCCCAGCCTTCCACATGGGTATGTTGCTGCAGCTGGGGCTTTTTGGTGATCATGTTGATCATCCCGCCCGGCTCACCCATGCCGTACAGCATCGAGGCCGGCCCCTTGAGCACTTCCACCCGCTCGGTGGTCGGCGTAAAGTTGCGCGCCTGCACCGAGCGCACGCCGTCGCGCAGAATGGAGCCGTCGCGGTTGTCGCCGAAGCCGCGTTTCATGACCGCGTCCTGGGTGCCGCCCAGCGTGTTGGCCTGGGTAATACCGCTGACGTTGTACAGTGCTTCGTCCAGGCTGCTGACCGCCTGATCGGCAATCACCTGTTGCGGCACCACGTCGATCGCCTGCGGTACGTTCAGCAGGTTGGTTTCGCTGCGGGTGCCGGTGACGCTGGTCAACGGCTGATAGCTCTGCACGCCGTCGGCGTCTTTGCGGCCAATCACCACCAGGCTTTCTTCTTTCGATGCGGCTTTTTCCGCCGCCCACGTCGGTGATGTCGCGCAAGCCGCCAAAGGCAATGCGCACCACCAGCCACGCTTGTTGTTATTCATTATCTAACTGACTCCAATAGGTCCCTGAAAAAGGTAACGGCAAAAACTGCTGATAAAGCTGTTGGAAGGTCTGCTGCGGGTTAATGTCGGCGAACAGATCCGGGTAAAACGCTTTGGCGAACATCTCGACCAGCACCACGTGGTACGGGCTGAGGTAAAAATTGTGCCAGACGCTCCAGGCGCGATGGTTTTTCACCGCCTGCAGGCTGGCCAGCATCGGCTGTGTGGCGATCAGCCGCCGGAAGCTGTCGGCAGCGTCATGCTGGCTGACCTGCGGCCCGAGGCGCAGATCGGACAGCCGTTTGCCCTGTGGGCCGGCCATGCCGGTGGCAAGGTACACGTCAGGATTGGCGCTGAGAATGGTTTCCGGGTTCAGTTCGCCATACACCCCTTTCACGCTGGCGTTGGCGATGTTGTCACCGCCGGCGAAGGTCAGCAGATCGCCAAGGTTGCCGTGTGCGGCGGTGGTGCAACAGGTATCGCGCCGCCCCAGATGCAGGTGCAGCATCACTTTGGGCTTCGCCCCCTGATAGCCCGCCAGCCGTTGCTGAACCACCGCCATATGCTGCTGATAAAACGCGATGAACTGCTCGGCGCGCGGCTGGCGATTGAGCACTTCACCCAGCAGCCGCACGCTCGGCACGGTGTTGTTCAGCAGATCGATACGCAGATCGACGTAGATCACCGCCACGCCGGCCTTGTTCAGCGCGGAAACCAGCAGATCGTTGTCGCCGTCTTCACGCGCGTAGCGCGCCAGGATCACCAGATCCGGCTTCAGCTGCAGCAGGCTTTCGATGTTGACCTGGCGGAAATTATTGCCGCTGATAATGGGGATCGCGGCGATCTGCGGGAACTTCTGCGTATAAAGTTGCCAGCTTTGCGCATCGAAACGCGCCAGATCCGCCGGCCAGCCGACGATACGCTGCGCCGGATTGCCCGGCTCCAGCAGCGCCAGCGTATACAGCATACGGCTCTCTCCCACCACGATGCGCTGCGGGTTATCCGGCACCACGACCTGGCGGCCGGTGATATCGGTCACCGTCTTCGCCTGGGCGGAGAACAGGCCGAACCACAGGGAAAGCAGCAGTAAAATGAGGGAATTGCGCATGATTGAGCCGAAACGGGGGAAATAGTGTGCGCATGATAATCACTCTCATTAACACTTGCAATCCCACGCCGCGATTGCCAAAAGAAATCCGGGAAACGGCGCCGGACACGCGGTGAAACACCGTGAAACCGCTGAAATAGCGGCTTTAAAAAGTTAAAAAAATGGCGGAAAAATCGGTTAAATAGGAGGGGAAAACAGCAAAAAAACCGGGAGACCTCCATGACTCAACGCATCATTCCGCTGTCGGAGTGCCCGCAGTTTGCCGATGTGTGCGCCGCCTGGGCCTTCGGCCAATGGGGCTCACAGCGCGGCGGTTCGCTGGAGCGCACCCAGCTGCGCTTCGCCCAATGCAGCCGGCCAAGCGACGATCACCTGACGCTGATGATGATCGACGGCGATCGTCCGGTGGGCATGGCCAGCCTGTGGCCCAGCGACGACCATCAACGCCAGGATCTCACTCCGTGGCTGGCCGGCGTTTTTGTGCATCCCGATCACCGCCGCAAAGGCATTGCCCACCGCCTGGAGATGGCGATCGTCGAAGCGGCGCGACAGCGCCATCACTCGGTTTTGCATCTCATCACCGACAAATCTGAAGCGCTGTACGCCGGCTGGGGTTGGCAGCCTCTGGAACGCCGGCGGCAGCATGACGAAGACGTGGTGGTGATGGCGAAAACGCTGTAGTTAGCGCGGCGTACAGACATACACCAGCGCCGGCGGGAAGTTGCGTACCACCCGCAGGCGCTTCCAGTGAAAATAGCGGGACAGCAATTTTTCCGACAGGTGGCTGTATTGAAACAACACCAGCGTGCCGTTGCGCGCCAGCAGCCGCTGCCGGGCCTGCTGAAGAATGCGCACGCTGATCCTGACTGGGATCGACAGCAGCGGCAGGCAGGAAAACACCACGTCGTAATCCGTGGCCATCCGGGTCGCCGAATGGCCCATCACCTGCAGCCGCCGATCGTCTATCCCGCGCAGCCGATGCACGAAATGGGGTTGGATCTCGAAAGCCTCCAGCGCCGCATCGGCGCGCATCCGCCCCAAAATGCGTTTGGTCAGTACACCGTCCGCCGCCCCCAGTTCCGCGATCGACAGCGCCCGAGTCCATTCAACCTGGTTCAGCATCGCCTGGCACAGCCACGGGGAAGAAGGCGCCAGCGTACCGACGGTACGCGGTGAAGCCATAAATTGCTGCAGGTAAGCGAAGTGATTCATCAGTTGCAGTCGGGTCGCATTTAACATTGAGGCCTCCTTGGGTTAAGCCCTCAATGTGAGCCGAATATCTTAAGTAATCATTAACATGATTCCGAAAGCGGCGGACACAGTTGTAATAAAATGCAACCTCATCAGCGGCAGGCAAAGAAAAACGGCCGTAATAATGACCTGAGAATAAGCCGTTGATGCACCGCCTGTTCAGATAATTATTGCGACCGTTTATTTTATTGGCCGCGTTGCCGCGGCCAGAGCGTAAAAAAGCGAACGCTTAGCGATAAATTTCCGCATTGCCGCGCCAGTTGCTGGAGTCCCCGGGGGTGTCCAGACCGATAATGCGGTAATGGCTGGCGCCATCCGCCGCGGCTTTTTCTTTCAGGGCAGTGACGGCATCATGCGGTGAGCCGCTAATGCCGGAAACCGACACCACGCCGAGGCTTTGCAGATTGGCGGCCTGTTCACTGTTGACCTGTTTCACCGACGACAGCGGCGCGGCGAAAGTGGAGAAGGAAGCGGCGGCGATCAATACGGCTGCGATGCTTGGGATAAGTTTCATGATTGACTCCAGGTGTTCTTGTTTATTAGCTCGTTGTCAGTGATGTTAATTATCCGCTAGCCAATGAAAACGGACGTCATGCAACGTAAAGAACATCAATCATTGTGAGGAGAATAAGGAGGATGTGAGAGCGAGTGTGTATTTTCAGGCAGGAATGACTTTATAAAGCTCACCTTACCGCTATTTGATGAACAATTAAAGACGGGGCGAAAGAAAGAACGCGCGCCGCCGCTATTTAAGATTTTTTACCCGCCGAGGCGCGCTGAGCTACGCTGATTTTGTGGCTTACCCTTTTAAGGAAGAACGCTTATGTCGCAAAACCTGCTGCGCGTGCGTGACGGTCAGGGCGCTTCGGTCTCATTTTCCGAGCTGCTGTTCGATCTGATCTACGTTTTCGCCGTAACCCAACTTTCCCACTATCTGTTGCATCACCTGACGCTGACCGGCGCGCTGGAAACCCTGCTGCTGTGGTTCGCCGTCTGGCTGGCCTGGCAATACACCGCCTGGGTCACCAACTGGTTCAATCCGGATACCCGTCAGATCCGCCTACTGCTGTTCGCTATCATGCTGCTGGGGCTGTTCGCCGCCGCCGCACTGCCGCAGGCATTTGGCGAGCGCGGCCTGATCTTCGCGCTGTTCTATGTCGCCATTCAGGTCGGGCGCTCCGTCACGGTGCTGCGCCTGCTGGCACCCGGTCATCCGTTAAAACAAAACTTTCGCCGCATTCTCGGCTGGCTGTGCATCTCCGCCGTCTTCTGGATCGCCGGTGGGCTGGCGGAAGGCAACGCCCGCCTGGCGCTGTGGGCGATCGCCGTCTTGTGCGAATACGTCTCGCCGATGTTCGGCTTCCGGCTGCCGGTGCTGGGGCGCTCGGACAGCAGCAGCGAATGGACCATCGAGGGTCACCATCTGGCGGAGCGCTGCCAGCTGTTCGTGATCGTGGCGCTGGGGGAAACCATTCTGATCACCGGCGCCACCCTGAGTGAGATAGAAAGCTGGAGCCTGCCGGTGCTCATCGCCTCGTTGGTGGCCTTTCTCGGCAGCCTGGCGATGTGGTGGGTTTACTTCGACACCAGCAGCAAAGCCGGCAGCCACGCCATCAGCCAGGCGGAAAACCCCGGCCAGCTGGGCGCTTATTTCCATTACGTCCACGTCGCGCTGGTGGGCGCCATCATCGTCTGCGCCGTGGCCAACGAGCTGGTGATCGCCCATCCCGACGGCCGCATCCAACACGCCACGGCGGTGGTGCTGCTGCTCGGTCCGGCGCTCTACCTGTTCGCCAACGCGCTGTATAAACGGCTGGTGTATCATCGCTTCCCGCTGTCGCACCTGGTGGGGCTGCTGGCGCTGGCGGCATTGGCCCCCATCGCCTATTTAACCGATCTGCTGATGGTCAATGGCCTGACGACGCTGATCATGGTGGTGGTGGCGGTGTGGGAGAGCATCTCGCGCGGCAGAGCGCCGCAGCGGCACGCGGAAGCCTGAAGCAAACGGGGGCGTCACCGCCCCCGCTGTGAGATTGATGACAAACCTCATGCCATTGCCGGGTTTGCAGAGAGCAGCGGATAAAAAAACAAGGAAAATCAATTTATTGATTTTCGGCTAATGGCCACAAAGGAGGAAAAACCACGTTTTTTCCTCCTTTGTCAACGGCCTGACGGGGGCGCTATCGCCCCCGCTGTTTGTCACTTCAAAGGCTGCGGCAAGGTGAGCACCCAGAGCTCGCTCAGCGATTCCGGCTGCTCCAGCGGGCGCAATTCGATGCGGGCGTCGGTCTTGTCGCCGTCGAGGCTCAACCGCCCTTCTTTCTCCAGCTGATAGTCACCGATTTTCTTGCTCTTTGGCGACGCATCCACCAGCTTCGCCTGCAAGCCGAAATCGTTGTCGTTGATCACCGCCAGCGTGCGATCGTCGATCAGCGCCAATCCTTCCGCTTTCTCCTGGCGCCAGCCCAACTGGCGCAGGTCCGCCACTTCCCGTTTCTGCGCCAGCTTCACGCCGCGTTTGGCGAGATCTTTCGCATCGTCGAACTCCAGCGCTTTCCCCTGGCCGTCAAACGCGCTCAGATCGCTGGCCTGCGCGAGATCCACCAGATAGATCTTGTTGATCATCGTCTTGTCTTTACCGGTTCCTTGCTCAATCAACAGGATGCGCTGATTGTCCAACGCCACGACATCGCCAATCTTGGCGTCTTTGGCTTTTTTATAGCTATCGATATCGATGGGATAGCCGTACATGGCGGTTTTGCCACTGCGCGGATCGAAGCTCACCAGCCGGGTAAACTGCGCCTTGTTTTTGCTTTTGCCATCGACATCCAGCGTGCTCTGCACCGCCGCCAGAATGCGCCCATCCGGCATTCGGGTCAGCCCCTCAAAACCGCGGTTGGGCTGGCGCCACTTCAGGATGTTCGGCAAACCGCTCGCCACCGCCTGCTCGCCGGCCTGCGGCGTTGGGCCGTATTTGGCGAGAATTTTACCTTTACCGTCGACCTGGATCAGAAACGGGCCGTACTCGTCACACAGCCAATAGCCGCCGTTGCCGTCACCGATGATGCCTTCGGTATCCAACCCGCGGCGATCGCCGGACAGTGGTTGCAACGCATCATTCAACGCCACTTCATTCGTGGAACCAATCAGCTCGCCTGGCAGCGGCAGCCCGCTGATCGGCCCTTTTTCGTCATGCAAGGGCCGCGCATTCTCGGCCACGGCCTTGCCGCCGCCAATACGAATGTCCATCAACAGGGGCACGAATTGCGGATTGGCGAAAATCTTGGCTTCTTGCTTGCCCACCGCAGGGGCATCGGCATTCGGGCCGCGATCGGTCAACGTCGTCAGCACCAGATCGTCGCCCTGCTTGCGATTGAACGTCAGCCCTGAGCCGATCCCCACCGGCAGTCCCTGCGGGAAATTCTTGGCGAACGCCCCCTGATAGGCGACGCGTTCCCCACCGGGGAAGCCGACCACATAACGCGCCACCTCAATGTCGGCAGCGTGAGCCAATACAGGAAACAGTGAAGCCAACAGCAGGGAGAGCGATTTTATTTTCATGGTTTTTACCCGAGGTTGAATGAAGCGTTATCAGGCAGAAGAAGATATTAATTTAGCATGACACTTAGATGACAACAGGCCATTCGTCAAATGCACAATCGGTAATAAGGTTGGCTGGCAAATAGAAATTAGCAATTAACCTGAGCGTATTGAATGGAGAAAACCGCTGGAAAAAATCGCCCGAAAATAGCCCATCATTACGCTTAGGGTAAATTCTTATGGCAAAGATAAAAAAAACGGCAAACACGCGCCGGCACGGCAAAAAACGGTGTTTTTCTCATAGACAAAATAAAATACCGGGGATTTAATACCGCCGTTATTCAAGGTGCATTAAGAAAATTCTATAGAATATCTGCATGAACTGAAAAAGCTGTTCTATAGTTTTTAGTGCTAACGCCCGTTAGTCAATTCCGCAGGATGGAATCTATGTCAAAGCGACTTTTTGCCGAATTTTTTGGCACATTTTGGTTGGTGTTTGGTGGTTGTGGTAGCGCAGTATTAGCAGCGGCATTCCCACAACTGGGTATTGGTTTCCTCGGCGTCGCGCTCGCTTTCGGTTTGACCGTGGTGACGATGGCCTATGCCGTCGGCCATATTTCCGGCGGGCACTTTAACCCGGCGATCACCGTCGGCTTATTCGCCGGTGGCCGTTTCGCGGCGAAAGACGTGATCCCTTACGTTATCGCTCAGGTGATCGGCGGTATCGCCGCAGCGGCGGTGCTGTATTTGATCGCCAGCGGCAAAGCCGGTTTCGACGCCACCGCAGGCGGTTTCGCCTCCAACGGTTACGGCGAACACTCTCCAGGCGGTTACTCTCTGCAATCAGCAATCGTGATTGAGCTGGTGCTGACGGCCTTCTTCCTGATCGTTATTCATGGCGTGACCGACAAGCGCGCGCCGGCAGGCTTTGCCCCGTTGGCGATCGGCCTGACGCTGACCCTGATCCACCTGATCAGCATCCCGGTGACCAACACCTCCGTCAACCCGGCGCGCAGCACCGGCGTAGCGATCTTCCAGGGCACCTGGGCGCTGCAGCAGCTGTGGGTATTCTGGCTGGTGCCGCTGGTCGGCGGCATTATCGGCGGCCTGATCTACCGCTGCCTGCTAGAAGACAAAAAATAAGCGCATCGCAGCCGAAGCGTTTCACGGGGCAGCCTTCATCGGCTGCCCCGTTGTTTCAGCCCTTCGTCACTTCAAACATCATGATATCGCTGGTAAAGGAGCCATCCGGCTGAATGGCGAAGTGCGCCGCCACCTCCTGCGACACGCTTTGCTGCAGCGCACGGATCGCGGTCACGAAATGCGCCGGCGTGCGCATACGCGCCACCCAACTGCCAAACTCCAGCATCAATCTATCCGACGTCACCTCGCGCACCACCAGCCCGGCCTCGGTCAATAATGCCAGCCACTCGCCCGGCGCATAGTTGCGCACGTGTGAGGTGTCGCGCAGCACCTCCACGGTTTGCAGGTAGATATCCAACAGCGGATGCCCCGGCGAGACCACGTCCATAAAGATCGCTCTGCCGCCCGGCTTGAGTACCCGCCTGACCTCACGCAGCGCCTGGCCGACGTCGTGCCAGTGGTGCGCCGAATAGCGGCTGATGACCAGATCGAAGCCGGCGTCTTCAAACGGCAAAGACTCCGCCACGCCCTGCTGCAGCTGAATGTTGTTCAGGCCTTTTTCCGCCGCCGCCTGCTCCACCACCGCCAGCATCTGCGCCGACAGATCGTAGGCCACCACCTGCGCCACCCTGGCCGCCGCCGTGAAGCTGGCATGCCCGGCGCCGCAGCCCAGATCGAGCAGGCGCGCGCTGGCGTGCGGTTCCAGTAACTGTGCAAGGCGTTGCAAATCCTTGCCCTGCGCGTGTACCGCGCTGGTTAAGTAGGCGTTGGCCTGCTCGCCGAACTGCCGGTCTACTGCGTTTTTATGGCTGTTGCTGATGCTCATGTTTGCTCCCGTTATTATCCGGCTTGCGCCTGTGCCTGAAGGCTTTCGGCTACTATAATCAGGCTACTATACGGGTACAATATGAGCAGTTATCCTGGTATAAATAGGTACCACGCTATGTCATCAGAAGCCTTATCCGGGCCAAAGGCCCTCGGCGCTTTCCTGCGCGCGCACCGCGAACGCATCACGCCGGAAATGCTCGGCCTGCCCAGTTCCTCGCGCCGTCGCACCAGCGGCCTGCGGCGCGAAGAGCTGGCGCAAATCAGCGGCATCAGCGCCACCTGGTATACCTGGATCGAACAGGGCCGCGAGGTGTCCATTTCCCCCTATACGTTGGCACGCATCGCCAAGGCGCTGCGGCTCGGCCCCGCCGAACGCCACTACCTGTTTACCCTGGCGCGCGTCGCCGACCCCGAGCAGGAAACGCACCGAGAAACCGCCAACGACGCGGTGCTGCAAAGCGTGCACCAGATGACGGTGCCCTGCTACCTGCTGGACGTGACCTGGAACGTCGTCGCCTGGAACCCACAGGCGGCGGCGCTGTTCAGCGGCTGGCTAGATGTGGCCAACAGCCCCAACCTGCTGCACTTCATGTTCTTCCACCCGCTGGCGAAAACGCTGGTCAGCGATTGGGAAGAGCGCGCTCGCCGCGTGGTGGCCGAATTCCGCGCCGAAACCAGCCATCATCAAAACACTGAAGAGATGCGCGCCTTCGTGCGCAACATGACGCACAACAGCGCGGACTTTAATCACTGGTGGAAACAGCATGACGTGATGGCGCGCGAAGGCGGCGAGCGCGCGTTCGAGCACCCTCAGCAAGGTGCGCTGCGCTATCGCCAGCTCACCTTCCATCCGGCGGAGCACGGCGGTCTGAAGCTGGTGATGCTGATCCCGCTGCCGTAATTGGTAACAAATTCATAGACAGGTTTACCCGCCATTTATTTATTGGTTCATGTAAACGCGCTAGGGTGATTGTTACCGATGACAACGATCATCCAGCACCGTTTTTTATCTCCCGAGGTACGCCTATGCAATCCGAAGAACAACGCCTTATCGATGGTCTGTTTGGCCGCCTGAAAGAAGCCGAGACCAAGACGGGCCCACGGGATCTCCAGGCAGAACAGCAAATTAATCAGCATATTCGCGAGCAGCCTTCCGCCCCTTATTACATGGCGCAGGCGATGATCATTCAGGAAGCGGCGCTCAAACAGATGGACCAGCGAGTCAAAGAGCTGGAAGCCCAGGTCGCGCAGCTGCAGCAAACCGCCAACGGCCAACAGAGCAGCGGCGGCTTCCTGGCCGGCCTGTTCGGCGGCGGCAGCCGCAGTACGCCAAGCCCGCGTGAACAGTATCAGGCGCAGCAGCAAAATACGGCGGCCTGGAACAACGTGCAGCAGGGGGGCTACTCGCAGCCGCAGCAGCCTGCCTATGCCCAACCGCAGCAGGCGGCGCCTTCGCGCGCCGGCGGCTTCCTGGGTGGGGCTTTGCAAACCGCGGCGGGCGTCGCCGGGGGCGTGGTATTGGCCGACATGCTGACCGGCATGTTCCGCCATTCGCAGCCGCAGGAAATCGTGAATATTATCGAAGAAACCCCGGCGCCGCTGGACGACAGCGCGATGCGCAATTTCGACGCCTCCAACAACCTTGATACCTTCAACAACGGCGACGGCGGCAGCTTCCTGAATCAGGACAACGCCTTCCAGAATGCCAACGACCAGGATGACACGGACTACGCCGACGACGATTACAACGACGACGACGATTCCTTCCTGTAATGCCCCTATCCCCCTCTCACTCGCAGAGGGGGATTTCCCGTTTCGCCGATCTGGACTACAGTGAACGCTGTCCATTTATCCGGCCAGGAGAAACGATGCAGAGCTTTAATCCTACCGCCCCTTTTTTTAGCGAACGCCTGCAGATGCGGCCGCCGGTGATGGCGGACCTCGAACGTTTCTACGCCATCTTTGGCGATCCGCAAACCCAACGCTTCAACCCCGCCGGCCCGCTCACCAGTGAAGCGCAGGCCGCTTCGGCGCTGCAGGACCGGCTCGCCGGCTGGCGGCAACACGGCTACGGCTCCTGGGCGCTCGCCCTGCGCGAACGGCCGGATTGGATTATCGGGTTTGGCGGGTTGTCCTGGAAACCGCTCGGCGCGCAGCGCACCGTCAACCTCGGCTATCGCTTCGACACCCGCGTGTGGGGCATGGGGCTGGCCACCGAGATGGCGCGGGCTTCATTGCAATACGGTTTTATCGGGCTGGAGGTGGGCGAGATTTCCGCCATTGTGCGCGCAGAGAATCAGGCTTCGTGGCGAGTGCTGGAAAAAATTGGCATGCAGCGTGTGGATACGCTGGATGACGTGCCCGGCGCGGCGCCGAGCCTGGTGTATACGCTAAAGCGCGGCGACTATCAGGGCTGATTGTCGCTGATTTTGGCCAACGCCATGCGGTAAGATTTGACCTTCTGACGCTTTTTCAGCCAGGTGGTGGTAGAAACGATGAACACCGCGCCCGACATCGCCAACACCCCTGTCGGGTGGCCGTAAAACACCATCAAGGCAAAGTACACGGCGGAAACGATCGCCACCCATTTTGCCGTATTGCCCATGTCGTTCTTCTCCTGGGTCAAACGGCGGATGTGCTCTTCTTCACTGATTCCCATACGCGCTCCTTGTTGGCTGATCGTTCCATTATATGGAGCTGGGGTGTTGATATTTCAAGCGGTTGGATGGTAAAGATGCGTAAAGCTCAGGCCGGCGGTTCCCGCCGCCGGGGCAGATAGCGCCCGGGCTGGTCGGTGCCCGGCAAATCGGTGCCGTCGTTACGGCCAAACAGCCGGTAGCGATTGCCGGCGACCGCATCGTAGACCTTGTCCGCCAGCCGCGGCGGCAGGTAACGCGCCAACGCCAGTACGCGGTACGGCCACCCCAATTGACGCAGCGCCTGGAACAGCGCCGCCGAACGCAGCCAATAATGCCCCTGCTCAACATAGACCACGGAATCGTAACGATCGGTCGGCAACCCCAACGCCTGCAGGATCGCCTGCCCTTCGACGGATTGCACCGTCGCCAACAGAATGCGCCGCTGTCGATCGGCGCGAATAAGATACCTCACCAGCCCGTGACACAGATTGCATGCGCCGTCGAACAACAGCGCGCGATCGCCGGGCTGGAGATAGGGCAATGGTGATAAAGGGGTCATCCCGCCTCCCGTTAAACGCACGCCTTAGCCTAACGCGCCTTGAGCGTGCGAACCAGAGCGGGATGACGGTCCGTTAACGCGCAGGCGGGGCGTCAGGCACGGCCACCACCGCGACGCGCACTTCGTAATGTTTGGCGCTGCCCGCCGGGATTACCGCCGTCAGTTTGTTGATGGTTTCCACCGGATTGTCGCTGGCCGAGGTGGCGCAGAACAATTCACCGCCGTGGCAGAACCCCGGCTTGGGCGGGTGCCCGCCCGGGAAAGGCGGCATGCGCATCGGTTCATCCGCCGCAGGCGGCAACGCTTTGGCCGCAGGCGCCTCGGGGGCCGACATCGCGCTCGCGCTGAACAACAGCGCCATGCCCATGCAGGGCAGCGCCAGGATCTTGATTGCTTGTTTCATTGAATTTGCCTCATTTGCCGGGTTCGGGATTACGCTACCCCGCCCCCGGCCCATGAGAAAGCCGCTTTTCACTACCTTTTCGCCCCGCTACGTTTTGCTTACATCCCGCGTCTAACGTGATGAAAGGCGAAAGGTGGGGTAAAGGACCGTCGTGTTACTTACCGTTAGTCAGCGTGTTGTAGCTGGTCATCAGATTGCGGTAGTCCGGGATATGGTTGGAGAACAGCGTGCCCAGACCTTCGATGTCGTTGCGCCAGTCGCGATGCAGCTCGCAGGCGACGCCGAACCAGGTCATCAACTGCGCGCCGGCAGCTTCCATACGGCTCCAGGCCGACTGACGCGTCAGCTCATTGAAAGTGCCGGAGGCGTCGGTCACCACAAAGACCTCGAAACCCTCATTGAGCGCAGACAGCGCCGGGAATGCCACGCACACTTCGGTCACCACGCCGGCGATGATCAGCTGCTTGCGGCCGGTGGCTTTCACTGCGTTGACGAAATCGTCGTTGTCCCAGGCGTTGATTTGACCGGGGCGGGGAATGAACGGGGCATCGGGGAATTGGGCCTTCAATTCCGGTACCAGCGGGCCGTTGGGGCCGTTTTCAAAACTGGTGGTCAGAATGGTCGGCAGATTGAAGTACTTCGCTAAATCACCCAGCGCCAGCACGTTATTTTTAAACCGATCGGGATCGATATCGCGCACCAGCGAAAGCAGCCCTGCCTGATGATCCACCAGCAATACGGCGGCCTGGTCCTTGTCGAGGCGCTTGTAATTTGCAGTCATGGTTTTACTCCTGTGGGGGTTGATGTTGCGGATGAAACGCCCCGCCGCTGGGACGGGGCGTTGAGGTTTAAGTGTAGCGCCTGAGCCGGGGAACACGACCCGGCCCAGACGCCAAGGATCAACCGGCGGTCGCTTCGGCGTTCATGCTACCGAACTTGCCGCTGTTGAAATCGCGGAACGCCTGCTGGATTTCCGCGTCGCTGTTCATGACGAACGGGCCGTAGCCGACGATAGGCTCATCGATCGGTTCGCCGCTCAACACCAGCAGCGCGACGTCGTTGTTGGCTTCGATAGTGATCGAATCCCCCGCCCGGTCGAAACGCACCATTTGGGTTTCACGCACCACCTCTTCGCCATTGACCAGGATCGCGCCGTGCAGCATCACCAACGCCAGCGTATGGCCTTCTTTCACCGTCAGCGTGGTGGTGTGGCCGGCATTCAGCTTCATATCCCACACGTTGAGCGAGCTGAAAGTGCGTGCCGGGCCGGCGTGGCCGCCAAAGTCACCGGCGATCACCCGCACCTGCCCTGCGCCGTCCGCCAGCGGAACCACCGGAATATCAGCGTTCAGCAGCGTCTGGTAACCCGGCTTGGCCATTTTGTCTTTGGCCGGCAAGTTGACCCACAGCTGCACCATTTCCATAGTGCCGCCCTTGCGCGAGAAGTCCCGCGAATGGAACTCTTCGTGCAGAATGCCGGAGGCGGCGGTCATCCACTGGACGTCGCCGGGGCCAATCACCCCGCCGCTGCCGGTCGAGTCGCGGTGTTCCACTTCGCCCTGATAAACGATGGTCACCGTTTCAAACCCGCGATGCGGATGCTGACCCACGCCTCGGGTGCCGGAGGAAGAGCGGAATTTGGTTGGCGCCGCGTGATCCAGCAGCAGGAACGGGCTCATTTCCGCCCCCAAATCGTTATAAGAGAACAGCGAATTCACCAGGAAACCGTTACCGACCCAATGCGCTTCCGGGCTGTTGTGAATACCGAGGATTTTTTTCATCTTGAACTCCCGTTTCAGACCTCACGGCCTTAAGTTGATGGCAGAAGTTTAATCTGTCGGAGTTTGCTGCAGTAGTAGGCAAGATGTACACTCAGCGTTCTACTGGTAGAACGATAAGGGATACGATGCTGACCGATCTGAACGATCTGTTTTTTTTCGCCAGCGTGGTCGATCACCAGGGATTTGCCCCCGCCGGCCGGGCGCTGGGCATTCCCAAATCCAAGCTCAGCCGCCGCGTGGCGCTGCTGGAAGAGCGGCTGGGCGTGCGCCTGATCCAGCGCTCGACGCGGCGTTTCTCGGTGACCGAGGTCGGCCAAACCTATTACGCGCACTGCAAGGCGATGCTGGTGGAAGCGGAAGCGGCGCAGCAGGCGATCGAACAGACGCGCGCCGAGCCCTGCGGCACGGTGCGCATGTCGTGCCCGGTGGCGATCCTGCACACCCGCGTCGGCAGCATGGTGGCGGCCTTTATGGCCGACTATCCGAAGGTGACGGTGCATCTGGAGGCCACCAACCGCCGGGTGGACGTGGTGGGCGAAGGGTTGGATCTGGCGATCCGCGTGCGGCCGCCGCCGCTGGAAGACAGCGATCTGGTGCTGAAGATCCTGGCGCAGCGCACCTGGTGCGTCGCCGCCAGCCCGGCGCTGGTGCGCACCCTCGGGCCGGCGCGCACGCCGGAAGACCTGCGTAAATACCCGACGCTCGATCTCGGCCCGGCGCGCGGTCAGCACCAATGGCGGCTGACCGGCCCGCTGGGTGAGCGGGTCGAGTGGGAACACACGCCGCGGCTGGTCACCGACGACATGCTGATGCTGCGCACCGCCGCCATCGCCGGCGCCGGCATCGTTCAGCTGCCGGCGATGATGATGCGCGACGACATGCTGCGCGGCGAACTGGTTCAGTTGCTGCCCGGCTGGCAACCGCAGGGCGGCGTGGTGCATGCGGTCTACCCATCGCGCCGCGGTTTGTTGCCAGCGGTGCGGCTGCTGCTCGACTACCTGGGCGAGCAGTTCGCCAGCATTGAAGAAGAGTGATCAGGCGGTGATTTCGATCGCGTTGCCGTCCGGATCGCGGATGACGGCCTCATAGAAGCCGTCGCCGGTCCAGCGCGGCGCGGACAGCAAAATGCCCTCCTGCTGTGCGCGCTGCGCCAACCGGTCGACCTGCTGTTCATCCCCCAGCGACAGCGCGATGTGCGCCCAGCCCACCCGTTCCTCCTGGGCCGGCGCCGGCAACAGCGTCGGCACGCGCATGATCTCCAGCGTCGGCCCGGTCGCCAGGCTGACGAAGCGGGAAACGAACCCCGGCCGGTTGCGGCTGACGTACTCCTCGCCCGCCTCACCGTTGAAATAGCGCTGCCAAAACGCCAGCTGCGCGTCGATATCACGGGTCCACATGGCAACATGGGCTATTTTCATCATCATTCTCCGGTCGGTAAATCGCTGTGCCAAACCTGGCCGCCGCCCTGCGCCACCTGCAGCTCGAGCTGCGGGTGCGCGCCGCGCGCCGTCACCAGATGATCCACCCGCCCGGCGGGCAGGAAGGGGTAAGGGGCGTAGGTATTGAGCTTGTCGCGGGTACACAGCACCGCCACGCTGCCGGCACGCGTCAGCAGCCGCTTTTTGAAGGTGGCGTCCTGGTAGCTCAGCGCGGAGAAGCCGCCGTCCGGGGCGTAGGCGCAGATGCCGGTGAACACCAGATCGAAGTGGAAACCGTCTATCTCTTCCGCCGCTTTGGCGTCCACGCAGCCGCCGACCTGCGCATCCAGCTCACCGCCGATCAGGATGGTGCGGATCCCCGGCCGTTCCAGCATTTTGCCGGCGATGCTCAATGCATTGGTCACCACCGTCAAACGCCGATCGCGCGGCAACAGATCCGCCAGATACAGGTGGGTACTGCCGGCATCGAGGAAGATCAGCTGCTCTTCACCGATCAACTCCAGCGCGGTCTGCGCCAGCGCCAGCTTCTCATTGCCGCTGAGCGCCATGCGTGCCGCAACGGGGCCCTCGGCCGGCGTCGGCGCCAGCGCGCCGCCATAGATGCGTTTGCACAGGTTCTGCGCCGCCAGCTGGCGCAGATCGCGGCGGATGGTCGCTTCAGTGGTATTCAACCGCTGCGCCATCTCCGGGGCCAGCACCCGCCCCTGTTGGCGAAGCGCATCGAGAATGGCCTGGTGGCGCTCATTCGGTAACAGTTTGGACATCATGTCAATCCGGTGACGCTAAAGTGATCACAAATGTACACAAACAAACAAAAACGTACAATACAGAGCGAAAGAAAAATCGCCGGGCAGGATTTTCGCCTGCGGGATGTTGGCTATACTGAGGCAAGCGAAGTTACCGCAGACGTAACGGCTTGGACGCTAAGGGAAAACGATGTTATTGACGATCGCAAGGTGGCTGTTTCAACTCCCCGGGAAGCTGTTCGGGCTGATTTTCAAAAATCGCCTGAGGATATTTTTGTTCTTCATGCTGATCGCCGTTGGGGTGCTCGGCGCCAAGCGCTATTTGCGCGCCCACCAATCTGACGACGAGTTCAGCCTCGCCGCCCCCACCGATTATAACCGCGCAATAAAGCGCGAAATGCCGCTGCGCGAGGCGCGTGAACAGTGCGGCGGTCCGCTGCATGACAATGCCGGGCAGCCGTGGCCCGCCTCAGCCGGTTATCTGCATCAGCCGACGCGGCTGCCCGCGACCGGTCTGCATCGGCTGACGCTGGATAACCAGGGCAACGATTTCGCGGTGCTGGTCAAGCTGGAAACGCCGACGGCGCCGCAACAGCTGGCGGAAGTCTTTATTCCACCCGCCGGCAGCTTCGAGATGAAAATCAATGCGGACGCGGAACACGTCATGAAAATCAAGAACATCAAGACCGGCTGCATGTTCCGCTCCCGGCCGTTCAACCTGGATAAACAGAGCGATTGGCGCATGCCGCTGACGCTACAGAAGGACGGCAGCCTGCAGCTGCAGCCGATAGGGGATCGCCAATTCTGATCGGGCGCCGGGCGGAAAAGCCGGCGCCGCGAGGGTTACTTTTTCACCGGGTGATCGCGGCGGAACAGTTCCCAGCTTTCAATTTCCTGTCCACTCGGCAAGGTGCAGGTGGAATACTGGCCTGCCGCATTCTCTTTGGCATTCAGCTTGCCGCCGATTTGGGTGCAGTACACGTCGGCCGGGTTCGCCATGCCGATCGGTTTCACCTGCGGCGGTGGCGGCGCATCGTTGGATTTCACGGAACACCCCTGCAACATCGTCATCCCTGCCAACAGGGAAAGCATCAACGTTTTTTTCATTTTTCCAGCTTATGCAAAAAGAACGGCGGAGCGCTCCGCCGTTCGCTCATCATGAAATAAAGGATTTGCCCTGTTTCAGCACCAGATCGCAGGCTTTTTGCTTCACCTTCTCGGTGATCTGCGAGGTGCCCAGGCTGTTCAGATCCAGGCTCTTGCCTTCGCCGGTCTGCAGCAAGCCGCCCAGGCCCTGCTGATAATCCTGACTCTTGGCGTTTTCGGTGCTGGTGATGCCCAGCTTGCTGAGCAGCTGATCTTTCACCCCTTCGGCGCCGTTAGCCGACAGCACGTTGTTTTTCACGCAGTACTGCAGGATACCGGCGGCATTGGTCATGCTGCTGGAGCTCAATGCCTTGTCGCCACCGTTCAGCAGGCCGGTCAACGAGGAAAGCGACATGCCGCCGCTGCTGTCGCCGCCCGACTTGCTCAGTTCGCCCGCCGCACTGCTGAGGGAATCCATCAGCCCGGCGGCCTGGGTGGCGCCGCTGGCCAGGGTAGCGGACAGCGCCAAAGCCAGCAGTAAACGATGTTTGGTGATCATAGTGGTGAAACTCCTGTAATAACGGCATGCGATCGGCGCAGCGCGCCGGGATACCCTTCCGACGCCAGCGGCGGCGACAAGTTCCTTTTATCTCTCCACCGCGCCGTTTTTCGGAATTCAGGAAGTTTAGAACTGCCAGCGCAGCCAGGCGAAGAACACGTTGCCGTTGTTATAGGTGCCGGGAATGTAGGTCGCCTGGAACGTCAGCCGCTGATAGCCGATAGAGGCCAGCGGCAGCGGCGCCGGGATGGGAATGTATTTCCAGTTGTCACGCGCGGTGACGCTGGCGGTGAAGCCCAGGCCCAGGCGGAAATCCTTGTCATCCAGCGGGCGCCAGATCTTCTCGTAGGCGTAGCCGCCGATCGGCTCCCACTTGTTGAAGGAGTCCTTGAACGCCATGATGTAGATGCCGTGCCAGTCACCGTCACTGTCGTAGCGGGAGATGCCGTAACCGGCGCCCCACGGGCGCTCGTTGTACTTATCGATATGTTCATCATCGTAAGTCCAACGGTTGTGCCAGGTGATGGCCGGGATATAGAGATCGTGGTTAGGCGAGTTGTTCCAGGTCTCCGCCACGTTATGGGTAAAACGCTGCCATAGACCCGGTTTTTCAGCCTGCGCGGTATTGCCACTTTCTGTACCAACCTCAGCGTAAGAAGGCAGTGCAGGAAATATCAACGCCAGAGAACATGCCAAAAGAGTCCGTTTGAGAAACATCGTAAAGCTCCTGTAAAAATACGGCCGCAGATTTTTACCGATAGCCCAGGCAAGATCAAGCTGTATCTAATTTATCCAACGCCCGTTGTGCTTTGGTTAAGTTTAGCACCGGAAAATTCCCAATAATTCATAACAAACTGTACCGATATCCGCATGCTATCGCCTTTAGGACGGCTAAACCGTGGGAAAAGTCCGCTTTGTCGCACGCGACTCGCGGGCAAGATGCTTGACCAACACATCGACATCGAGACGGTTCACAAACTCCAGAGAATATGAGGAATAGAGACCGAACACGCGGTTTTGGTGCCCGACCACCACCAGATCGATGCCGGCCTGATGAATGAAATCGCTGACGTCCTTAAAGCGCCGGATGGTGACGATTTGCTTGACCGCAATCGGCGCATCGACGGCGCTCACCAACCGGCTCAGCATCGCCTTGGCGGCGATCACCTCCTGCGCCTGGCGATCTTTGACCAGCGCATCGCTGCCGTACTCCAGCTCCGCATAGTCGGCGTTAAGGTGGCCGACGGTGATGGCAATCGGCAGCCCGCGCACCATCGCCACCGTTTGACGCAGCAACGGCAGCCCATCGCGCTCATCGTGAATCAGTACCAGAATATGTCGATAGCTTTTCATCGCTCTTTCCCCCGTTGGCCAGTGCCACTGGGGCACGACCCTCTCTGGTAGGTATACGCCATCTGCGCGCACGTAGAGAAAAGTTTACGTATCACTTCCCACGGAATGTGATGGCCACCACGTTATATTAACGCCCGCAACGGCGTATTTTAACGCCGGCCCGACGTGGCGCGCACTGCGGCCCCCGTAAAGCAAAGCTGACGAAAACGGGCGAACAAAAAACGCCTGTTGTTAATTTTTTGTTTTTTATTGGTTACTGGATGGTTTCATGAAATAAGCGTGCGGCGGATCACCAAAATCCCCCTTTACGTCAGCTTCGGTTTTTCTTTTCCAGACCCACAGCCGGGTGCTACCAGGCAGGATTTAACGCAGCGTCAAAAGTACCGGATGATTCGCCCTGCATCATGATAAATGCCAATGCGCCGCCGCTTTTCTGTCGATATACCGCCAATGAAAAATACCGTCTCTTCCCAATATTCAATAACCCTACTTTTTATGCATTACTCAATCGCGTAAAGCGCCGAATACAAACCGCCTATTTACCGCCTGCCAGCCGTCTCTTGAACAAGCCAACGCTTTAAATAACTGTTAATGCTAACGACACAACATCGCCAGCAATTTATTTTTGCTGATTTTCGCCTGACAAAATAAAGATAAATAATCCGGAGCAATCAATGAAAATAACTATCGGGTCATTCATTCTGCAACAGCTGCACGCCCTGAAGGTCGATCGTATTTACGGCGTGCCCGGCGACTATAACCTCAGCCTGCTGGAGCTGCTGGAAAGCGACGACCGATTGGCGTTTATCGGCAACTGCAATGAATTGAACGCCTCCTACGCCGCCGACGGCTACGCCCGAATGAAAGGCGCCGGCGCGCTGATCGTCACCTACGGCGTTGGCGATCTGGCCGCGCTGTCCGGCATCGCCGGTGCCTATGCCGAATCTTCGCCGGTGATCTGCATTGCCGGCACGCCGCCGCTGCACGCGATGAAGAATCATCAGCTATTGCACCATACCCTAGGCGACGGCAATTTCGACAACGTCATGAACTGTTTTAAACAATTCACCGTTGCTCAAGCCTTGATTACGCCGGAAAATGCCGCGCAGGAAATTCCGCGCGTTATTTCCCGCGCCTGGATAGAGAAGAAACCGGTCTATTTACAGCTGCCTTCCGATATTTGCGACGTCGAAATTGAAATCACCGCAGCCGCAGCGGCGCCGCAGTTGCCGGCCAGCGATAAATACAATGTGCAATTAGCGGCGATGGCGCTGTTAACCAAAATAAAACGCGCACAGCGCCCGATCATGTTGATCGACCAAATGGTGGATCGCTATCAGCTGCAGCAGCGGGTTATCGAGGTCGCTCATCGCTTTGCCATTCCGCTGACCAATATGCCGACCGCCAAATGCATTATTCCGGAAGATACCGCCGGTTGGATGGGCGGCTACAGCGGCAACCTGTCGCGCCCCGAACTGTATGAACGCATGGCCCACTCGGACTGCGTGCTGAGCTTCGGCGTGCGTCTGGTGGACTCCACCACCGGCTATTTCTCGCAGCAAATTCCCGCCGCCGCTCAGGTGGATATCCAGCCGTTCTCGCTGAAGCTGGACAACACCTCCTACCCGGCGGTGGCGGCGGCGGATCTGCTGCAGGCGCTGCTGGATCTGAGTGAAGACGCGCCGGTACAGCCCCTGGCGCCGCTGCCCGATCCACGAGAGAAGCTGGCGACGCCGAGCGATACCCCCATCGACCAGGCCTATCTGTGGCAACGGATCCAGCGATTTATCCGGGCAGATGACGTGGTGGTGGTGGAAAACGGCACCTCGGGCGCCGCCATCGGCGGCATGCGCATGCCCGGCGGCGTCAAGGTGGTCAACCAACCGATCTGGGGTTCGATCGGCTATACCCTGCCGGCGCTGCTCGGCACCCTGATGGCGGCGCCGGAGCGCCGGCATCTGCTGTTCATCGGTGACGGCTCCTTCCAGCTCACCGCGCAGGAAGTGTCTACCCTGCTGCGCTGCGAGCAAAAGCCGATCATCTTCCTGATCAACAACGACGGCTACACCATCGAGCGTTATATCCTCGGCGAAAACTCGTCCTACAACGACATCGGCCCGTGGGACTACGCCAAACTGCCGGCGGTGCTGAATACTCAGGCGCAGCCGTTCAGCGTGGCGGTGGAGACCACGCAGCAGCTGGAAATGGCCCTGGAACGCGCCTCGCGGCAGGATCGGCTGGCGTTTATCGAGGTGAAAGTGCCGATGATGGACACGCCGCCGGTGATGAAAGAGTTCTGCAACCGCTGCAACAGCTTTAACTTCGGCCTGACCAACCCACGCCGCAGCGCCTGAGGCGCTACCGCGCCGCCGGTGGTTCAGGCCACCGGCGGCATTTTTTTATGTCGTTACCCGCCGGCGCGCGCCATGCAACGCTGGCGGCGTTCGTCCACCCGCTTGGCGAACCAGGCGGTGGTCAGCTTGCGGGTGATTTTCGGGCTCTCCAGCTGGATACCCGGCAGCATCTCACGCGGCAGCTTGCCGCCCGCCAGCGCGTAGACCTTCTTATACAGGTCGGTGTCGGCAAAGCCGGCCGTGTCGCCTTTCTCGAGCGCCCGGCGAATGGCGCTGTCGCTCATGTTCAGGCGCTTGCCGAGCGTGCGCACCGCCAGCTCGGTCGAGCCGGGCTTGTCGCTGCCGAAATCGATCAGGTCGCCGTCCAGCGCCAGCGGAATCGCGCTCGCCCGGCTGACCGCGTTTTGGAACGCCGCGTTGCGGCTGGCGTACCAGCCGGCGTTGAAGTCGGCAAAGCGATAAATCGGCCGGCTGTAATCGACCGGATACCCCAGCAAATGCATAATGCCGAAGTACATGCCACCGCGCCGGCTGAAGACTTCGCGGCGAATCGAGCCGTCGATCGGATAAGGGTACCCTTTGGCGTGCGCCTCGGCGAAGGCGACGCTCACCTGCATCGGGCCGCCGGTATGTACCGGGTTTAAATGCCCGAACAGCTTCTGCCCCATCGGCACGCGGTCGATCATGTCATCGAAGATATCGCTCAGATCCTTCTCGGTACGCACCTTATCCAACCGCTCGCTGTAGCTCTTCCCGTTCGACGACGAGATCTTCAACGCGGTGTGCACCAAAAAGTTCGGGATGTGCATCTGATCGGCACGGCGATCGATCTCCTTCCAGGCGATCTTCGGCAGCCCCGGCACCTGCGGGTTGGCCTGGAACGTCGACTCCTGTTCGGTCACCGCCAGCACCGAACACAGGTTCTCATCGCTCGGCTCGATGCCCTGCGCGGCGAAGGCGGCGGTAATATCGGTAGCCCAGCCCTGACGATCGCCGGCGTTGGCCGGGATCAGCGTCATCAGTCGGGCTTTGACGTCGGCGGGGCGCGCCGCCGGCGCCGTGGTGGGGGTTTTACTGGTACAGCCCGCCAGCGCCAGCAGCGCGGCCAGGCTCAGCCAACGGAAGGGCGTCGGGTGAAATAAACGAGGTATCGGCATCTTTTCCCTGAACGTGATGACATGAACAGCACTGAAATTAGCCCAGCCGCCGCGCACAATCCAGTATAAAGATATCGCCGCGCCTTCCCGTCAGGCCGCTATGTTCAAACGCCCCATAAAGATGTATTTTATATACATCATATAAATCACTTTGCTTGCCCAGCCAGAGGAGCCCCTTATGGAGCAGCAGCTGCTTTGCTACAAAACCCTGCCGGAATGGAACAGCGACACGCTGCCGGAGGCCTTCCGCCAGCGCCACAACACCCAGAGCGGCACCTGGGCGAAGCTCACCGTCCTGAGCGGCAGCCTGACGTTCGCCATGATGACCGAGGACGGTGCCACCACCGAGACCTGGCAATTCAGCCCCGAAAGCCAGCCGCCGTTTATCGCACCGCAGCAGTGGCACCGCATCGTTTCCTTCTCGGACGACATGACCTGCCGGCTGGCGTTTTACTGCACGCCGGAAGATTACTACCACAAGAAATACGAACTGACGCGCACCCACTCCGAAGTGATCGAGGCGGCAGTGCGCATCGCGCCGGGCAAGGCGCTGGATCTGGGCTGCGGCGGCGGCCGCAATTCGCTCTATCTCAATCTGAAAGGTTTCGACGTCACCGCCTGGGACAAGCACGCGCCGTCGATAGACCGCCTCAATCAAATCATCGACGCCGAGCAGCTGACCCGCCTAAGCGCCGGAGTGCAGGATCTCAATACCCACCGCTTCAGCGGCGAATACAACTTCATCCTGTCCACCGTGGTGATGATGTTTCTCGAACGCCAGCAAATTCCGCATATCGTGCAAAACATGCAGGACAGCACCGTGCGCGGCGGCCATAACCTGATCGTGGCGGCGATGGATACCGAGGATTATCCCTGCCCGCTGCCGTTTCCGTTCACCTTCAGCCCGGGTGAGCTGAAACGCTATTATCGCGACTGGGAGATCCTCAAATACAACGAGGACGTCGGCCAGTTGCACAAGACCGACGCCGCCGGCAACCGTATCTCGCTGCGCTTCGCCACCCTGCTGGCGCGCAAGCTATAGCGCGTCGTGAAAGATCACCCCCAGCGTGTGGCGTTGGCCGGCGTGTATCCGGCTGACGCCGTGGCGCAGATTGACCCGATAGTAGCCTTTCACTCCCGCCACCGGCCGATGATGCACGGCGAACACCACCGCGTCGCCCTGCTGCAGCGGCACCACTTCCGGCCGGCTCTGCATCCGCGGCCGTTGTTCGGTCAACACGAATTCGCCGCCGGTGAAATCCCGTTCGGGGGCGGAAAGTAAAAACGCCACCTGCAGCGGAAACACCCGCTCGCCGTACAGATCCTGATGCAGGCAGTTGTAATCTCCGGCTTCGTAACGCAACAGCAGCGGCGTCGGCCGCCGTTGGCCAGCCCGGTGGCATTCGGCCAGGTAGGCCTCGTGTTCGGCGGGATAGCGCGCCGCCAGGCCCAACAAAGTGTTCCAGCGGTTGGCCACCGGCGCCAGCCGTGCATACATCAGGCTGCGCACCTCGGCCACCGGAAGCGGCAGCGGATAGGCGAAATACCGGTACTCGCCGCGGCCAAAACCGTGCTTCGCCATCACGATGCGGCTGCGGAAATACGCATCGTGCGGGTAGAGCGCCGCCAGCTCGCGGCACAGGTCTTGGGTGAGCATGCCTGGCAACCGCGCGCAGCCCTGCGCATCGAGTTCGCGTTCAATCGCCGCCCAGTCCAATTCGGCCAGCCGCGCCGCCAGCGGGCCGCTCATCGCTGCGCCTCTTTTTCCAGCAAGGCTTGCTTGCGTTCGACGCCCCAGCGATAGCCGGACAAGGCGCCGTCGTTACGCACCACCCGGTGACAGGGGATCGCCACCGCCAGCACGTTGGCGGCGCAGGCGCCGGCCACCGCGCGCACCGCTTTGGGCGCGCCGATGCGCCGAGCGATATCGGCATAGCTGACGGTTTCGCCGACCGGTATCGTCTGCAGCGCCTGCCAGACCCGCTGCTGAAACGCGGTGCCGCGAATATCCAGCGGCAGCGCCAACCCGTTCTCCGGCGCTTCAATCAGCCCCACCACCTGCGCCATCAGCGCTTCATACTGCGCGTCGCCGCCGATCAGCTCGGCATTGGGAAACTTGTCCTGCAGATCCTGCACCAACCGCTGCGCATCGTCCCCCAGCAAAATGGCGCAGATGCCCACCTCGCTCTGTGCCGCCAGGATCTCGCCCAGCGAACAGCGCCCGACGGCGAAATGGATGCGCATACCTTTGCCGCCCGCCCGGTAGGCCTTCGGCGTCATGCCCAGCGCGGCGTTGGCTTGCTGGTAGAAGCGGCCGTTGGCGCCATAGCCGGCGTCGAAGATCGCGTCGGTCACCGTATCCTGCTGCGTAAGACCGGTGCGCAGCCGTTGGCCGCGCTGCGCGTCGGCATAGCCTTTCGGCGTCAGGCCGGTGATCGCTTTGAACAGCCGGTGGAAATGGTATTGGCTCAACCCGACGTGGCGCGCCAGCGTCTGCAGCGACGGCGCTTTCTCCGCCCGTTCGATATAGCGGCAGGCCTCGGCTATCTGCCGCGCATGCTGCTCCGTCAACGGCGTCAGCCCCTGGCGGCAGCGTTTGCAGGGCCGATAACCCGCCGCCTCCGCCTGCTCGGCGTCGTCGAACAGCTCCACGTTTTGCCGGTTCGGCTGGCGTGACGGGCAAGAAGGCGAGCAATACACACCGGTGGTTTTCACCGCGTAGATAAAGCGGCCGTCGGCGTGTTTGTCGCGGCTGACGATCGCCAGCCAGCGCGGATCGGCGCTGTCGATTACGTTTTTCATCATCCGTTCCTCACTGGGGTTTCGATGTTAACCAGCATAGTGACGGGCCGTTGGCGAAACACGCCGACTCTTGCTTTTTAATTCAGCGCCGACGTTTTCAACAATGTTTCGACAATTTTTAACCAACAACATGAAGTTTATTACGTTGCCAACCCGGTTGCACAGCGTTAGGATCGCGGCCGGCCACGGGCGTGGCCAGTGTTTTTGCCTGTTAGTTGCGCGCATGGAGAGGTTATTGTGTTAGAGAGTTTTGGCGTCCTGAATTTATGGACCTATTTGGCCGGGGTGGTCTTCATCATCATTCTGCCGGGGCCGAATACGCTGTACGTGCTGAAAACCGGCGTATCGCGCGGCGTGCGTGCCGGCTATACCGCAGCGCTGGGCGTGTTCATCGGCGATGCGATCCTGATCTTCTGCGCCTATATCGGCGTGGCTTCGCTGATCCGCACCACGCCGTTCCTGTTTACCCTGGTGCGTTTTCTCGGCGCGATTTACCTGCTGTTCCTCGGCGCAAAAATTCTCTTCGCCACCTTCGTGCAGAAGGCGCAGGCGCAACAGCAGCAGATTGAGGGCGGCCACAGCATTCTGCGCAAGTCGCTGACGCTGAGCCTGACCAACCCGAAAGCTATCCTGTTTTACGTGTCGTTCTTCGTGCAGTTCATCGACTTCAACTACGCGCACACCGGGCTGTCGTTCACCATTCTGGCGCTGATCCTCGAATCCGTCAGCTTTATCTACATGAGCACGCTGATCTTCTCTGGCGCAATGTTGGCGCATTTCTTCAATCACAAGAAAGGCCTGGCGAAGCTCGGCAACGGCCTGATCGGCCTGCTGTTCCTCGGTTTCGCCACCCGTCTGGCGACCCTGAGCTCGTGATCCCTCCCGGCCGGCACCCGCCGGCCGCGGTTTACCCTTCCGTCACGGCAAAATGACACGCAGGGCAAACCGAATGTCAGGCAGACCAAAGCCGCCGCTTTCCCGCTGATCTAGACTTGCAGGGTTAACGATAACCTGATGAGCCTGATCGGAGGATGTATGTCTGACAATACCGTAGCCGTGCTGGATAACGTGTCGCGTTTTCTCGATCGTCAGCATGAGCTGTATATCGATGGCCAGTGGCGCGCGTCCGCCGCGGAAGGCCGCCTGGCGGTGTATAACCCCGCCAATGGGCAGCAGATCGCCACCACCGCCGACGCCAACGAACACGACGTCGCGCTGGCGGTGCAGTCCGCCCACAAAGCCTTCAGCCAAGGCGTCTGGGCGCAGCGTCTGCCGGTAGAGCGCGAACGCATCCTGCTGCGCTTCGCCGATCTGGTGGAACAGCACGCCGAGGAGCTGGCGCAGCTGGAAACCCTGGAGCAGGGCAAATCCATCAACATCGCCCGTGCTTTCGAAGTCGGCAGCACCCTGAACTGGATGCGCTACACCGCCGGGCTGGCGACCAAAATCACCGGTCAAACGCTGGACGTCTCCATTCCGATGCCGCCGGGCGCCAAATATCAGGTTTATACCCGCAAAGAGCCGATCGGCGTGGTCGCCGGCATCGTGCCCTGGAACTTCCCGCTGATGATCGGCATGTGGAAAGTGATGCCGGCGCTGGCCGCGGGCTGCTCCATCGTCATCAAGCCGTCGGAAACCACCCCGCTCACCCTGTTGCGCATCGCCGAACTGGCGAGCGAAGCCGGCGTGCCGCCAGGCGTGTTCAACGTGGTCACCGGCCGCGGCACCGTGTGCGGCAAGGCGCTGACCGAACATCCGCTGATCGCCAAGGTCAGCTTTACCGGCTCCACGCCGGTGGGCAAAAGCATCGCGCGCGCGGCTGCGGATCGCCTGACCCGCGTGACGCTGGAGCTGGGCGGTAAAAACCCGGCCATCGTGCTGAAAGACGCCGATCCGCAGCAGGTGATCGAAGGCCTGATGCTCGGCAGCTTCCTCAACCAGGGGCAGGTGTGTGCCGCCAGCTCGCGAATTTATATCGAAGCGCCGATTTATGACCAACTGGTGGCCGGATTCGAACAGGCGGTGAAATCGCTGTCGGTCGGGCCGGGGATGGATACCGGCGCGCAAATCAACCCGCTGGTGTCGCTCGCGCACCGCGACAAGGTGGCGGCCTACCTGGACGACGCCCGGGCGAAAAACGCCGAGCTTATCAGCGGCGCGGCCGGGCCGGACGCCAACGGCTTCTACATTCCGCCAACGCTGGTAATCAACCCGGACGATCGGCTGAACCTGACGCGCGAGGAAGTGTTCGGCCCGGTGGTCAACCTGATTCGGGTGGCGAGCGCCGAGGAGGCGCTGAGCAAGGCCAACGACACCGACTTCGGGCTGACCGCCAGCCTGTGGACCACCAGCCTGCAGCAGGCGATGGCGCTGACGCCGCGCATTCAGGCCGGCACCGTGTGGGTCAACACCCATACGCTGATCGACCCGAACATGCCGTTCGGCGGGTTCAAACAGTCGGGCAGCGGCCGTGATTTCGGCCCGGATTGGCTGGACGCTTACACCGAATCGAAATCGGTCTGCATCCGCTATTGAGTGAAGCGGCGCGGGCCGGGCCCGCGCCCTGACTTACTGATACTGCCGACGGTACTCGCTCGGCGACATGCCGAAACGCTGCTTGAAAGCGGTCGAGAAATGGCTGTGATCGGCAAAACCCCAGTCGAGGCCGACTCCGGCCAGCTTCTCCTGCCCGGCGGCGCTGCGCAGCGCCTGCGCGCACAGATCCAGCCTGCGGTTCCGGATGTACTGCGCCACCACCAGCCCCTGACGGGCAAACAGCCGATACAGGCTGCGCAGTGACACCCCCAACTCGGCCGCCACCCATTCCGGGCGCAGCTGCGCCGACTGAATATGCCTGTCGATCAACGCCAGTGCCTTGTCGAAAACCGGCTGTAGCCCCTCCGGGCGCGTCTGTTCGAGCGCCAGCGCCGGGCGCAGCAGCGCCGCCAGCGCATTCAGCACCGCCTCGCTTTCCGCCGCGGCGAGCTGAGGATCCTGCATGCTGCTCAGCACCAGCTGGCGGCTGAGGCGCACCGCGCTGAGCTCTGCTCCGAGACGCTGGGCACAAGGCGGCGGGACCGGCAGGCAACCGCGCGGCAACAACAGGGAGATTTGGCGCGAATCGCGCTGGAAGGTAAAGCTGCTGGGCCGTGAGGCGTCGATCAGCGTGACATCGCCGGGAGAGAGCACCGTCTGGCGATCGCCCTGCTCCATCAACGCGCTGCCGCGCAGCTGGAAGACGGTAAAAAAGTGCGCGCCGTCACTGCGGGCGATCTCGCGCGGCGTGCGGTACAGCCGGGCCTGAGACACGTCGACCACGCTCAGGCGCAGGGCATGGGCGCGAAACTCCTGCATCGCCCCGCTGAAGCCCGGCCCCAGCGTTTTCGCGCAGAATCTGCCACAGGCGGTGTTGATTTTCCCCAGCCACTCTTCGAAGCCGACGTCCCGGAGCGTTGCCAATACCGTCATGATCTCTCCCTTCAAACAGCAGCGGTGCTGCGCCGTTGAACAGAAAACCACCATAACAATCCGTTAACACACAATCAATGGCGAGCCGGGGATTTGGCGCCGCGATCACAGATCATCGGGCGCCGGGGAGGAATCGCCTTAAGGCTGCGTATCCAACAGGTAGCGCACCACCGCCGCGTACTCTTTGGCGTAGCCTTCGACGCTGGTGCTGGCCATGCCGGCATTGTCTATCTTGTATTTGCCAGCCACGTAGAACGACGGGGTGCCGCGCACCTCGAACGCCTTTACCGCTTCGTTCTGCTTGGCGATCAACCCTTTGACCAGCAGGCTGTGGCGCGCGTTTTCATAGGTGGCGGCATCGATGCCGGCCGCCGTGAACACCCGCTGAATATCTTCGGCGCTATTGACGGCGCGCTGTTTCTGCACCGCGTCGAACATCGCCCCTTCAATCTTGTCTTCTACGCCCAGCACCGTCGCCACCGCCCAGGCTTCGGTCAGCTCATTGCCCAGTTTGCCCATCAGGCTGACGTGATACTTCGTAACCTTTTCGCCGGCGGGCAGCGCCTGCGCCACGGTGCTGCCTACGCGGTAGGTTTCGGCGAACTGATAGCAAGGGCCACAGTAGAAGGAGAAAAACTCCACCACCGCCGGCGCGGTGGCCACCGGTTTATCCAGCCGGGTATATTGCTCGCCCGCACGGTAATCCGCGGCCTGGGCCGCGGGCAACGCCAACATCAATACGACGGCGGCGGCGAACGAACGCTTAACGTTTGCCAACATAAACACTCCTGGTTTCGATTATGAACATCATCCTTAGCGGCGGTTTTTATAATCAAATAACCGGCAGAAGGCCAGTGTTTATTACCTTCTGTTTATGTGGGATTCAGTCAACGGCCTTCGTAACCGTCCCAATAGGCGCCCACCGCTTCCTGCGACAGCACCTGGCGGCGTTTAGGATTGTCGGAACCGCTGTAGGCGCGATTGATGAAAATGGTTTTGTGTTCCATGTTCTGCTGGAATTCCGGGCTGGCCAGGTAATCGGCCTTTTTCTGCGCCTCGCTGCGCGCCACGCCCGCTACACGGTCCTTTTTCCCCTGCTGGTAGAACTGTTCGAACATCGGCACGGCGTTTTTAATGCTGCCGTTCACATCGGTGCGGAATTGCGGATCGAAGTCGTCGCGGGTTTGATAAACGTAGTGTTTGGCATGCTGCTCGGCGCTGCTGAGGTGATGAGTGCAGGCGCTGAGCGCCAACAGCGGCAACAACAGCGCCGCGCTTTTCAGTCTTTTCATGTCGTCTGTCCCTGTCAGTGAGGAAGGTTCCTTTAGCGCCACGAGCATAGCGCCGGCCCCCGGTGAACGTCAAACGACAAATCGTGCATCACTTTGTTTTATATTAATATTATATACATTGATTGGTATTCATTGCCTGAAACACTATGCTTTAACAGACAGGGTAAACACTCACCGACAGCGAGGCGGCCAATGAAACCGATCGACAAAAACGTGGGGGAGTACGACCTCACGGCGGAAAAAAAAGCGGGCATGATCACCGGCACTATCCGCGGCGAACTGCCGGACAGCGACGCCAATCTGCCGCTGCTGCCCTTCTCCGGCACCTTCGCCGGCCCGAGCGTGGCCGAAGCCATCGCCGATATCCAGCAACAGTTCCCCGACATCGAACCGGCGATTATCGATGACTTGCGCGAGGAACTGCTGAAGGCCGGGTTCTAAACCGGATCGCGGTGCCGCACGAACGGGCTGTAGACCGGCGCGTCGGGCTTCAGCGCCAGATCGGCGTCAAAATCGTTATTGCGGTTGAACGGCACCGCCGGCCAGGCGGCAAGATCGCTTAAACCATCCCGATATGCCTGCGTCACCTGCGCCAAAGCGGCGTTCTGCGCCTGCAGCGCCTCTCCCGTCAGCCCGCCGCGCACGCCATAGACCAGGAACGGCTCCAGCACGCTAAAGCCGATATAGTGCAGCGCATGCATGATTGGCCACAGCATCAGCCGCATATCGCCGTCGCGCCCGTCCGGGGCGCAGGCCTGTGCGGAGGCGCCGGCGGTCACGGTCAGCAGCGCCCGCTTACCGCGCATCACGCCGTTCTCATGGCGGTGGCGGCTGTCGTAGATCCCGCCGTAAACGAACACCCGATCCATCCAGCCCTTGATGATGGCCGGCGCGCCGAACCACCAGAAAGGGAACTGCAGCACCAGCGTATCCGCCCAGTGCAGCAGCTCGATATGCCGCCGGATTTCCGCCGGCAGCGCCTGATTCGTCCAGTGATGGCGCTGCTCCTGCATCGCATCGAACCTGTCCGCCTGCTTTCTGCTGGGGTAATGACCGGCGCCCTCGCGCGGATCAAACTCCTCCTGATACAGATCGACCGTCTTCACCTGATGCCCTTGCGCCAGATAAGCCTGCCGCGCCTGTTCGGCCAAATGGGCATTGAAAGAATGCGGCTCGGGGTGAGCCAGCACAATCAGCACGTTCATCCTGTGTCTCCCGTTGTAAGGTGGTGCTGTTATGCTGTGGCTTTATCGCCCCCTTGGCAATTACGCACCTGAAGGTAACCCCCCATGGCTTATCCCGGCGACGTCTATTCGAGCAAGTGTTCCGCGCGCGATGCGCTGGCGCTGATTTCCGGCAAGTGGGTGATGCTGATCCTGCCCGCGCTGGCGCAACGGCCGATGCGCAACGGCGAGCTGCTGCGCCGCATCGACGGCATTTCACAGAAGGTGCTGACGCAAACGCTGCGCCAGCTGGAACGCAACGGGCTGCTCGAACGGCTGGATTTAAGTGAAAAGAATCAGGCGCATGTGGAATACCGGCTCAGCGCCGTCGCCTGCTCGCTGGTCGAGACGCTGACGGCGCTGGACCGATGGGCGGAATACCATTTCCCCGAGCTGGACGCCGCCCGCGAGCGCTATGATGCAGACCGCAAGCGCGCGGCCGATTAAAGCGGTTTGGCCCGCAGCGTCTCGCCGCTGCGCACGAAGTTGCCCGCCCCCAGATGATGAAGGGTGTGCAGTTCCGCATTGGCGGCGGTGAAGTTCCAGCGCCCCTGTTGGAACACCCGCTCGTCCGCCGCCGCGCTCAGCACCTCGCCGAAGCAGGTGTCGTATTTTTCCTGCGCGCCGCTTTCCGGCAGTAAGCGGCACTCCAGCCACGCCACGCAGCCCTGTTCGATCAATGGCACCTGCAAGGTGGCGCTCGGCGCCGCGGCGATGTGGAAGCGGGCGAACTTGTCGTCATCCAGCCCGGACACGCTGCCGACCGCGTAGGTGGCGTCGATGAACATGGCTGCCGGCACGCAAATGCCGAATGCGCCGCTCTCCTCGATCATTTGCCGGCTGTGCGCCCCTTTGTCCACCACGATGGCGATGCGCGGCGGGCTGAACTCCACCGGCATCGACCAGGCGGCGGCCATCACGTTACGTTTGGCGCCGTCACGGCTGCGGCTGGTGATCAATACCGTCGGGCCGTGGTTCAGCAGGCGGCTGGCATGTTCGAGGGCGACAGGGCGAAAGTGGCTCATCGGGAAATCCTTGCGAGTGAGTGATTGCCCCGCAGTGTAGATCTACGCCGTAAAGGCAAGCAATGTGGGGCGCACAGAATGCGCAGATGAGACGCTTGTTCCCCGTCTCGCCATCCGTTATCTATAGTTAAATCAATTCGCCGCTAACGGCCCATTCCACCTGAGGATCTTGCCTTGACGTTTTTAAAACACCCTATCGCTGCGCTGGCGCTGGCAAGCGCCGGCCTGCTGTCGGCGGGCGGCGCGCTGGCCGCTTCCGATGCGCTGGTGTACTGCACTGTCGCCTCGCCGGAATCGTTCAACCCGCAGCTCTCCAGCTCCGGGCCGACCTTTATCGCCACCTCGCAGGTGCTGTACAACCGCTTGGTGACGCTGCGCGAAAGCGATAAAACCCCCGCCCCTTCGCTGGCCACCGAGTGGAGCGTCAGCCCGGACGGCAAGACCTACACCTTTACCCTGCGCCAGGGCGTGAAATTCAACAGCAATAAATACTTCACCCCAACACGCGATTTCAACGCCGAAGACGTGGTGTTCACCGTGATGCGGCAGAAGGATCCCGCTAACCCGTATCACAAGGTCTCCGGCGGCAACTATGAATACTTCACCGACATGGGCCTGGATAAGCTGATCGTCAAGGTGGAAGCGGTGGACGAGCATCACGTGCGCTTCACGCTGAGCCAGCCCAATGCCGCCTTCGTCGCCGACTGGGCGATGGATTTCGCCTCGATCCTGTCCGCCGAATACGCCGACGCCATGCTGAAAAAGGGCACGCCGGAATACGTCGACAACTGGCCGATCGGCACCGGGCCGTTCGCACTGCAGCAGTACAAGCAGGATTCGTTGATCCGCTACATCGCCAACCCGCACTACTGGCAGGGCGAAGTGGCCAGCAAACACCTGATCTTCTCGATTACGCCGGATCCGCAAACCCGGCTGGCCAAGCTGAAAACCAATGAATGCCAGATCATCCCCGCGCCGCTGCCGGAACAGTTCGCCGCCATCAGGGCCGACGGCAATCTGCAGTTGCACGACATTACCGGGCTCAACGTCGGTTATCTGGCGTTCAACACCCAGAAAAAACCGTTCGACAACCTGCTGGTGCGCCAGGCGCTGAGCTATGCGGTGGACAAGAAAGCGATCGTCGCCGCAGTGTTCAAAGACAGCGGCACGCCGGCCAACTCGCTGCTGCCGCCGGGTATGCTGGGCTACAACGATAAACTGCCGGAGTACGCCTACGATCCGCAGAAGGCGCGCGAGCTGCTGAAGCAGGCCGGGCTGGAACAGGGCTTTGAGACCGACATCTGGTCGATGCCGGTGCAGCGCCCCTACAACCCGAACTCGAAGCGCATCGCCGAGATGATCCAGAGCGACTGGGCGAAGGTGGGCGTGAAAGCCAAGATCGTGACCTGGGAGTGGGGCCAGTATCTGGCCGGGCTGCGCAAAGGCGAACAGCAGAGCGCGCTGTACGGTTGGGTGTCGGACAACGGCGATCCGGACAACTTCGCCACCCTGCTCGGCTGCGCCGGGGTGCAGAGCGGCGCCAACGTGGCGCGCTGGTGCGATAAGGATTATGACCGGCTGATCCAGCAGGCGATCCAGGAGAACCAGCCGCAGGCGCGCGCCAAGCTGTATCAACAGGCGCAGGTGATCTTCGCCAAACAAGCGCCGTGGCTGCCGCTGGCCACCGGCAAAGTATTCTACGCCACCCGCAGCAATCTGAGCGGCTATGTGGTGGACGTGAACGGCAGCGATTTCGCCAAGGCCAAGTTGAACTGATCCCGGGCGCCGCGGCGAGGGCTGCGGCGCATTAACTTCGCAACTTACGATGCTCGCTGCCTCCCCTGCCACCAGGCACTTAACCCACTAAATTCATAGCTTAATAAGCGGTGTAACCCCTGGCATTTTGCTTAAACTGCACACGGGCGCTTTCCTCGCCTGTAACATTTCGTTACCATCGGCACACAGACCCTTTAACATCAAAAGGTAACCCGGTGCAGAACACCTACATGCCGTGGCAAATTCGCCTGCACTGGCTGGTGGCGATCCTGCTGGTCATCACCTGCGTCACCATCGAGCTGCGCGGCTTTGCCGAACCGGGCAGCGCCCCCTGGTACGTACTGGTTGTCACCCACTTCAGCTGCGGCGTAACGGTGTTTGCGCTGATGATCGCCCGCCTGTTCCTGCGCTGGCGCCACCCCTCGCCCGCCATCGCGCCCAAACCGCCGAAGTGGCAAACCGGCCTGGCGCACCTGACGCACACCCTGATTTACCTGCTGCTGCTGACGCTGCCGGTGCTGGGGGTGTACTCGCGCTATCTGGGCGGCAAGGAGTGGTATCTGTTCGGCCTGCCGATGCCGTTCGCCGACGTGGCCGATCGGCCGCAGGCGCGGATGATTATCGGCTGGCACAAAACGCTGGCGTCATTCGGCTACTGGCTGATCGGCCTGCATGCCGCCGCCGCGCTGTTCCACCACTATATCGTCAAGGACAATGCGTTGGTGCGCATGCTGCCGTTGATGAAAAAGCGCTGAATACCCGGCGCCAGGGATGAATTTTCGGGCCACGCCCGCCGACAGGGAATGACATGCAAACCCAATTTTTTCATGTGACCGTCGAACAATGCGCCTGCCAACAGACGGCGCCCGATAATCTGGTGAGGATCATCGCCTCCGGCCAGACGTTCTTTTTTTATCGTGACGACTTCAGCGACAGCGAAAATCTGCTGGCCAGGCTCGCCGCCGGCGATCGGGTGAAGATCGGCGCCCACCGCCTGCGGGACGGCAGCTACTGGCTGCACTGGCTGCTGCACGGCACTAAAGGCCGGCTGGAGCCTGACAGAACGCTGAAATACAAGCTGAAATACTTTGCCCTGCTGCTGCTGGGCGTCGTGCTGGCCGGCGGTTTCCCGGCGGGCTTTTTCATCATGGACCGGGAAGATTCCTGGCTGACTATTGTCCTGTTCTTTATCGCCATTATCGCCGGCCTTATCGGCATCGGCCTGGTGCTGTTCGTCGGTTCGGAGCTCCTGTTGATTGCGCACCGCGGCCGCAGGCGCCTGCTCAGGGCGCTGGATCGCGTGCTGCAGGGGCAAGACGTCACGCCGCCCGGCTCGCTCAGCCTGAAAATCCCAGGCATCAGATACCGGGCCGTCAGTGCAGAGGCCGCGTCAGAGCCCACAACGCAACAAACCGAGTTCCCCCTCCCTGACGGCGTCGAGGCCTCCGGCATCGAGACGGTCAACGCCCTGAGCTACGAACTCTGCCACTATGAGATCCCGCGGCAGGTGCAGTATTTGGACACTTATGCGTGGCGCCAGAAGGAGACGCACTTCGCGTTGACGACCCGCGCGCTCAACGTCCCCAATACCAAACTGCATCCGGTATTTCGTCGGCAACATCCGCTTTTCATCGCCAAAGGCGATCCGCTGCAGGTGCTGTATTGCGAGAGCGACACCGTCCCCGAGCTCCCTACGGTGCGTGGGATCATCAACCATCGCGATCGCCAGACCTATCTCATCGGCGGCAATCGCTACTTCACCGAAGCCGGCCTTAACCTGAGCGCGCGCGTTGTCTTCATTTTGGGCGCGATCGTGACGTGCTTTGTGCTCGGCCTGGCGGTGGTGGATAACGCCGATACCCCGGTGGGCTTTTACCTGGATGCCTGGACCCTGAAGCGTCTCGGCAGTGAATTGCCACCGATTCTTCTCTTGCTGATGCTGATGGTCAGCGGCCTGGCGCTGCTGATCGAGGGCTTCGCCCAGATCTGCCGCTTTTACTCTTTTGACCAGCACCGCACGTTTAAGACGTTCAAATACCTGCGCCATCTGCGCCGCAGGCTATGGCGGCAGGAACAGGTGACGGAGCTGAAATGATGACGTTAACGCTTTATAAAAGACCCCTTATTATCCTGACGCTGTTTTTGGCCAGCGCGCTGGGCGTCTATTTCCTCGCCCCTGAGCAACGCTATGCACAGTGGCAATGGACCCAGAGCGACGAGGCCTTGCCGACGATAGCCCGTTACGATCTCATCCACAGCTACCCGGCGCAGGACGGCGCTCTGCTGCTCATCAGCAAAAGGAGTGAACGCGGGGCCTACAATAGCTTTTACGGCTGGGCGGCCAACTACCTCAGCCAGGTGTTATTCACCGGCCCTAAGGGGCTGCAGATGCTGGGGCAACTCGACGAGTTGATCTACGATGCGGTTTGCGTCGAGCAGGAGTGCGTGCTTTTTCTGTCCAAGGGGCGCAGGCTGGTCGATGTGCAACGGGGCACCATCGGGCCACTGATCCCCTGGCCGGAGGGTGACGACAACCTGCCTTCCTTTATCGGCGGCAAGCTGGTGGCGCTGCCGGGGAAACGCGCGCTGTATTTCATCAGCACCGAAGGCGTATTCTACAGCCCGGACTTTGGCACCCATTGGCAGCAAACGCTGGATCTGCCGGCACAGCTGGACGCGCGGCAGCTGCTGGGCTTTGAGCGCGGCGAGGAGGACTCACCGACGGCTAACGCCTCCGGTAAGCGCAAATCCATGCCCGAGATCTTTACCGCCGTTGATGGCGAACGCGTGCTGTTCTGGATGAACCCGGTGCTCGGCTCCGGCGCCTTGCATATTGCCGTTAACGGCAAAACCGGCGAGGTGGCCGAACTGCATTGGCTCGCGGTGCGCGTGAAGGAAAGCGCGCAGGCTCCGGATGGCGGCATCTACCTGATCGCGCAAACGCTGGACAGAGGGCTGTATCAGCTTCTGCGTTATCAATCTGACGGGCAGCTGACGGTGCTGTTGGAAAACGGTGATAAATCGCTGTATCAGCTGTGGGCGGGCAACGACAAGCTGGTCGCCCAAACGGATAACGGCGATGCGCGCCTTTCGCTGATTTTCGATCTGCGCTCATCCGACGTGCGCTACCGGCAGCCGTTGGAGTATCGCTACAACGGGCGCGACGACGCACGTCAGACCGTGATCGAACCGGAAAGCCACTATGGCGATGACGGAGAGACCCCGCCACTGCCCTACTTCGTTCGCTATCGCTCCACCACGCCGTGAACATAAGGAACTTGCCATGCTGTTAGGTTATGGCGCCGGCGCCGCGGGGCTGCTGGCGCTGTTGTTGGCCCTGCTGCTCACCGGCATCCTGATCGCCTGGTGGGGATGGCGCTACGCTTCTGCCCGCTGCGGCCGCCCGCGACCGCCGCTCTCCTGGGGCGGCTATCTGCTGGCCTCGGCGCTGGCAGTCTACCCGGTGGCGTGCGCGCTGATGCTTATCGGCATCGTCATCCAGGATTTCAAGAGCCAGCGGGCGGAAGATCGTTGGAATCAACGCAGCTACCTGACGCTCGACGAAGCAAAGCCGTTCGGTGAAACGACGCTACCGAAAGGCAGTTGGGTAAACCGCCAGGAGCCACGCCTGCCCGGCACCGAAGACAGCCCTATCACGATGGACGGCGTGACCGCCGTGCGTTTTCCTCAGCCGCAAAGCGTGGCCGGCGTGCCGATCATCGCCTTCGAGGTTTTACCGCCGGTGATGGAGCTGGCGAGCGCGCACACCTTTACCCGCCCAAGCGGCCAAAGGGTACGCTGCGAAGCCGGTTGGCTGGTCTCTTTCTCTTTACCGCCGGATAAGCCGACCCCGCAGTGGGAAGAGTGGCAGGCCGGGCTGCCTGCGGCGGCGTTTCGGCCCAGCGACTGGATCTTTAGGGAGTGCTTCTCCGGCAGCCCGATCGCCTTACTGACCTTGCACAACGGCGAAGTCAGGGTGCTGCCTTAAACCTTACGCCGTGGCGTTGGGCAAGCGCACGGTCACGCGGTTATTGGCCGTGGGCAGCTGCAGCGGCGTTTCCTGCCAACTCACCGCGATAACCAAGACCGGCGGCGCCGCGACACGCGGCGCACGCCCGTCGGGCTCCACGCCGTAGGCATCCCATTCAATCACGAACACACCGCCGTCTTGCGGCTCGACCCGCTCGACGAAAAAAGTGGTGTCCGAACCGCGCCCGCCCGCCGGTTTGTGTGCGTAAGAGAGCAGGCTGAACCACTCGCCGGCGAAGTACAGATGGTACAGGCCATCGACAATATGCTCGCCGTGGAACTGGCAGCCACCGACGCTCAAGCCGTCACCCGCCGGGGATCCCGCCACGCGCTCAAGATCGCGCACGAAGCGATCGGTTGGCCGGTTATCCAGCAACAGCTCATAAGGCGGCGCGTGCAGCAGCGCGGCAGGATCGTCCGCATGGCGCAGATCCGCCGGCAACATCGAGCGCGCCGCCAGCGCGCGGCCGTTGGGTAAGGCGATCTCCAGACGATCGGCCGGATCCTCTGTCCACAGCGGCACCCACAGACCGCGCACCGCATGCAACGGCGTGGCCTCCGCCTGCCGGCATTTCGCCCGCAGCCGCGCCAGCGCCTCGGCGGAACCGGCGGCCAACGCGTCCTGCTCGCGATCGGTCAATGCAGGCAGCGCGTACATCACCCGGGCGGCAGGCTCGTACACCGTCAGCCCCTCCCCCTCGCGGCTACGGGTCGGGATCAGGCGCAGCTTGCCGCTGTCCACGTCCTGCGGCGCGGCACAGGCGCTATGCACAATCGCCCCGTCACGCAGCAGCAGCGTCCAAAAATTGGGGCCGCCCATACCCAGCTCCCCCACGCCGCCAATCCGCCGATCGCTGTCGCCGGCGTGCGCCATTTCAATCGGCTGCGAGCGCCAGTCGGTCTTACGCCACTCTGCGGCCTCTTCGGGGTCTTGCGCGCTTTTAGCGGCGTACTTCACCCATTGCAGCACGGCAAACAGCGCGATGCACAGCACGCCGAAAACCGGGTGATCCTGCCAAATCAACAACCAACCGACGATCAAAAGGGCCCAGGCGGCCATGGCGATATCCTTTTCCAAGAGAAAACCGCCTGATTCTAGCGCAGGCGGTTAGCGGGGTTGAAAAATATCGCCATCAGGCCAAGCGCTATTTGCCCTTGGCCTGGAACAGCTGGTTCACCAAAGTCGTCGCCGGCATATCCAGCGCCCCGTACAGTTCACCGGCTTTGGCATCGCCATTATCCCCCAGCCACTCTACTCCCACCGTACCGTAATCCGTCGGGATCACTCCGGCCTGAATCAGCCGAGCCATCCCCGCTTCATGCTTGGACTGGTTGAAAGTGCCGGAAGCATCGATCACCACATAGGTGTCGTACCCCGCCGCTTTGGCGGTGATCGCCGGGAACCCGGCACACACTTCCAGCGATACGCCGGCGATCACGATCTTTTTGCGGCCGGTGGCCTCGACCGCTTTGCGCACGTTTGCGTCGTCCCAGGCGTTGACGCTGTGGCGATCGATAATTTTCACACCCGGCAACGCAGCCTTGAGCTCCGGAATGATAGGCCCGAACGGACCGTTGGCACCGGTCGACGTCACGACCACCGGGATCCCCATCACCTGGGCCGCTTTGGCGAGCGCCACGACGTTATGTTTCAGCGTCGCGCTGTCCATATCACGCACGCCGGTGATCAGGCCGATCTGATGGTCAACCAACAACAGTACCGAGTTGTTGCGATCCAACAGCTGCAAAGGGCCAGACGCCTGCTGCGTCTGAGTATGTGGCTGCGACGCAGTCGGCGCGGCGAAGGCCGGCTGCGCCGCCCCGGCCATCGCAATGGCCAAGGCCAACGTGCGGTAAAGGGTTTTCATGATGCTTATCCTCATTTCAACAATGGTGTGCCTGCAGGATAAAACCGCATCAATGAGGGTTAAATAGGCGACAATAGAAGCTATCATTGCAAAAATGATCACAATGAGGTGCGCGATGTCTGTTTTTCCGCTCGATCTCAACGCCATGTATTTTTTCACCCAGGTCGTTGAGCACAAAGGATTTACCGCTGCCGGCAAAGCGCTGGGCATCCCAACCTCTCGCCTGAGTCGCCAGGTGGCGCAATTGGAACGCCAACTCAACCTGCGGTTGCTGCAAAGAACCTCGCGGCGTCTCCAACTCACCGACGTCGGCCACGAGGTCTATCAGCACTGCGTCGCAATGATGCAGCAAGCGCATCAGGCCCAGCAGGCGGCCTTGCGCACGCTGGCCGAACCGAACGGTACCGTACGCTTCAGCGTGTCACCGCTGCTGGCGGACGAAGTGATCGCATCTATTTTGCCGACGTTCATGGCGCGCTTCCCCCGAGTGAACGTGGAAACGCACGTCACTGCCCGACGGGTAGATCTGTTGGAAGAAGGGCTGGACTTCACCCTCCGCGGACTTGGCATCGCCAACGAGGCCGCAGGGCTCATTCAACGGCGGCTCGGCACCGCCAAATGGCTGCTGGCTGCCAGCCCGGCATGGCTGGCGCGACACGGCGCCCCCGCAACGCCACAGCAGCTGAGCGATATGCCCTGCCTGCTTTACCCGCCACAGCAAGGCGCGCCGGGCTGGCGGCTCTACGGGCCGGAAAACGCCGTGATTAACGTGCCCTTCTCGCCCCGGTTAAGCAGCGATAATTTGCAGGTCATCCTGCATGCCGCCCTTGATGGACAAGGCATCTGCGGTATCCCCTACTATGCCTGCCGCCAGGCGCTCGCGCGGGGGGATTTACAAGAGGTGCTCAGCGGGTGGCATCCACAAAATGGCGAGCTGGTGCTGCTTTACCCATCACGGCGTGGTGTGCCACCGGCGGTAAAAGCGCTGATCGAATTTTTTTGCCGGGAAATACCGCCGCTGCTGGACGACCGCTAACCGCAGATAAAGGTGATTATTCCAAACAAAGTGAATAATAAGCCTGGCAATATATCCATATTACCCTCGACGTTATTTATGTAACTGCACGAATCACATAAATAACGCTTCACAGAGTGTTTCCAACGTAAAAAAAATAACTCCCTGCATATCAATAAAATACTTACAACCAGATTAAAAATGAAAGATGAATGCAGAAAAAAACCGCAATAATTTGTGTATATTCTAAACATTGGCTATGTTTAGACATACTATTTATATGCAGGTAAAAACGCTGAATAAAAAAGAGAAAGGCGTTTAGCAAAGTTAAATAAACCCCGCTAGCCACGAGGGTGGAAAAACCATTTTACAACAATATTCCGAGGGGATCTTATTTCCACGGAATGGGTAACCTTGCGTTTGATCAAGCCAATAGGCTACACACCGCAATTAATATCATTATTAATATTCCGGAGAGCGACAATGAAAATCGTTACAGGCATCATCCTTACCTCTATGGCCGCCTTCAGCGGCGCGGCTTACGCGGCCGATGCGCAACCTACCACCGGCAGCGCGGAAGTGACGCTGGAACACGTGCACGCCGTGATGGAAAACGGCAGCCCGGCACCGCAGCACGACGCCGCCTGCAAGAAAGAACTTTCCATGCCGGAATCGAAATATATGGGCATGAAGGTTAAAACCGATTACACCATCAACAGCAGCACCATGATGATGTCGGCCAAATCGATGTTCCCGTCGCCGAACGACAAACAACCGATGGAACTGACCGTCGATCTCTCCGCACTGGGCCTGGCGGATGTGTATGCCTTCGGCGCCTTTAAACCGGCCGCATTGCCGCAGGCCTATATTTATTTCACCATCGACAAGGATTTTAAAAATCCGGTCAGCACCTTTATGATCATCAACCAAGGCAAGCAATATAACTGCGTAATCTCCAGCTCGAATAAAATGATGAGTGAAGAAATGCGTGGCAAGATGATGAAGAAACAGTAGCGGAATGAAAAACGGCGCTTCCCGCAACAGGAAGTGCCGTCAGCAAAGCCTTAAATCAGACCAGGATTGTATTTCTGGTTGAACTTCTCTTCCGATTGGAACAGATAAATAATGCCTTCGATAAAACCGACAATCGCCGGGATCCCCGTCCAGCAGAACAGCAGGTAGAACAGCCCCCACCACTTCATGCCCAGGTAAAACTTGTGAATGCCCAGCCCACCCAGGAAGATGGCCAGCAGGGCCGCCGCAAGCTTGTCTTTTCTGCTCATAGTGCACTTCTCCTTACTTCTCACCGAACCACCGGCATGTCCAAAAAACGGATGCCGCTCCACAGAGCGCCGCATCGCAATGCTTGAGGTGAAAACATTCATCCATCAAGACTCAACAGGAGTAATTATAACAGCGGATGATTAAACGGTTGTTTAACCGGCGAAACAGTGAGCGGAAGGCAAACAGCAAGAAGGATGTCGAAGACAGATACCCCGGCAAAAATTTATCGGTGTTCTGACTCGTAACTTAGACATCGCGTCAATCCTGCAAATCTTCACTTTTTCTGCCTCATTACTTTAAGGATGACGTTTTTCATCATACTCCCCATCCATAAGCGTTAATGATCAGCTTCTAGAATATATCAAACGGTTATGTCAACATCAGGCAGAAACGCCAACATGTTGTTAAACATAATCGACACTGCCGACCGATTCCGAGCATAAAAACCACCCATCTTCATAAAACCTTGATAACTACCAAACAGTAAATTAACAGTTGTCGATTAACATAGTCTAAGTACCGAAATATTGCACTAACCTTAAACACGAAAGAAATAGCAATCTTGGAAAACAACTTGAAAGAAAACATCCTATACGAATTAATTTCCGGCAAACTAGTTCCTGGCCCAACATGGAAAAAAAAGAGTTTCAGGGCGAAGTTCTTAGTTCGGATTATTTTATACTATTCATCTACGAAGAAAATACTTTCAGCGATATCTCAGCAGGATAAACTCAGGCGAGTTTTGTATTATCAAGACACATTCCCATGTAAAACGCACCGGCAATACCTGACGCGCAACCTCAATGCCAAACAACGTGCATCGGCAATTGTCAGCCATTATCGGTATGTGTCCTCTCTCAGTAACAAAGCACTGTCCAGCGCGCTGATATCGCGTGAAGAAACGATTTTGGCGGAATTCACCGGCAGAGAGGAGGCTCGTTTTACCATTTCAGCCTCTTGTGCGCACAAAGCAGAACGAGAAGGCGAGTCAACGCTATGGTTGCGTGGCGACAATAAAGAACTACTTGCCAGCGCGACATTTTCTGCCGTATCCGAGAGGGCCGAATGGCATTTCGTCATTGGTGGCCTGCAAGGTCCTGGACGACATGTCCCTCACGAGACCATCAAAGAAGCTACGCGCGCTCTGTCGGGTATTTTCCCCAAACGTGTTTTGATAGAGTTTATTAGCCGCCTCGCGGAACTCACCGCGGTACGCGCTATTTATGGCGTCAGCGATAATGGACACGTTTTTCGCTCACTGCGGTATCGAATGAGTAAAGGCCGACATTTACATGCAAGTTACGACGATTTCTGGTCGTTAATAGGTGGGGTAAAACAGAATTCGTGGCGCTGGCAGTTGCCCTTGACGTTTGAAAGAAAATCCTTGGAACATATCCCCAGTAAAAAACGGGCGGAGTATCGCCGACGTTTTCAGATCATAGACGATATAGCAGAGCAAGTTCGCACGCTTAATACGACTAACCTCTGCGCGAAAATCGCATAATAAAACTATCATGATCATTATTGGGACAGTTTTTTGAGTCAAATACCCCGTACATTGCCCCCCAATCGCAGGGAAAACCAGTTGCCATCCTTCTGTCGGCCAGCGCTACAGCACATCGACGCGTCGTCACACGATAAGACGCTTTGCCCGCAGTGCGACATGCTGGTGGCGCTGCCGCCGCTGGCCTATGGCAGCAAAGCGGTATGCCCGCGCTGCAAAACCACGCTCAGCGCCCGCTGGGACGAGCCGCGCAAGCGGCCGATCGGTTACGCGCTCAGCGCCTTGTTCATGCTGGTGCTGGCCAACATTTTCCCGTTTATCAACATGCGCGTCGCCGGCCTCGGCAACGAAATCAGGCTGATCCAAATCCCGGAAGTCATGGTGGCGGAAGACTATGCCAGCATGGCCACCTTGTTTATGGTGTTCGTGCAGCTGATCCCGGCGTTTTGCATGGTGGCGATCATTCTGCTGTGCGCCAAAGTGCGTTTGCCGCTGGGACTGAAAGAGTGGATGGCCCGGGTGCTGTTTCAGTTCAAGACCTGGTGCATGGTGGAGATTTTCCTCGCCGGGGTGTTGGTCAGCTTCGTCAAGCTGATGGCCTATGGCGATATCGGCATCGGCAGCAGCTTCGTGCCTTACTGTCTGTTCTGCCTGCTGCAGGTGCGCGCTTTCCAGTGCGTGGATAGGCGCTGGCTGTGGCAGGACATCGAACCGGCGCCGCGTCTTGATCGCCCGCTGACGGTGGGGCGCACCGGCATGCGGCAGGGCGTGCGCTCCTGCGCCTGCTGCACGGCGATCCTGCCGGCCAATCAGGTGCGCTGTCCGCGCTGCCACACCAACGGCTACGTGCGTCGCCGCCACAGCCTGCAATGGACGCTGGCGCTGCTGGTGACCTCCATCATGCTGTATATCCCGGCCAACCTGATGCCCATCATGGTGACCGAGGCGCTGGGCAACAAGATGAACTCCACCATCATGGCGGGGGTGATCCTGCTGTGGGGGGACGGCTCTTATCCGGTGGCGATGGTGATTTTCATCGCCAGTATCATGGTGCCATCGCTGAAAATGCTGGCGATCGGCTGGCTGTGCTGGGATGCCAACGGCAGGAAGAAGCCGCGTGCCGACAGCGAGCGCATGCACCTGATTTATGAAGTGGTCGAATTCGTTGGCCGATGGTCAATGATCGACGTGTTTGTGATCGCCGTATTGTCGGCGCTGGTGCGAATGGGGCAGTTGATGAGCATTTACCCCGCGACGGGCGCCGTGCTGTTCGCGCTGGTGGTGATCCTCACCATGTTCGCCGCCATGACATTTGATCCCCGGCTGACCTGGGATCGCGCAAGTGAAACAATCAACAAGGAGCCGCAAGGTGACGGAAAATAATCATAGCGTCGCGGACGTCGAGAAGATCAAACGCTGGTCGCCGGTGTGGATCATTCCCATCGTAACCGCACTGATCGGCGCCTGGATCCTGTTTTACCACTTCAGCCATCAGGGGCCGGTAGTGACGCTGGTGACCTCGACGGCGGAAGGGCTGGAAGCGGGTAAAACCAAAATCAAAAGCCGCAGCGTGGACGTCGGCGTGGTGGAAACCGTCACGCTGAGCGATGATTTGAGCAAGGTGATGGTACAGGCGCGCCTCAATTCCGGCATGGAAAAATTGCTGCGCCAGGATTCCGCCTTCTGGGTAGTGAAGCCGCAGATCGGCCGTGAAGGCGTCTCCGGGCTGGGGACGCTGCTCTCCGGCGCCTATATCGAACTGCAGCCGGGCAACAAGGGCAAAGACGGCAAAGACAACTATCAGCTGCTCGACGCGCCGCCGCTGGCCTCTCCGGACGCCAAAGGGCTGCGTATCGTACTGGACAGCGAGAAATCGGGCCAGCTCAACGCCGGCGATCCGGTGCTGTTCCGCGGTTATCGCGTTGGGTCGGTAGAGACCAGCTATTTCGATCCTAAAGCGCGCGCCATGCGCTATCAGCTGTTCATTACCGCGCCTTACGATCAGTTGGTCACCACCAACGTGCGCTTCTGGAAAGACAGCGGCGTGGCGTTTGACATGTCGGCACAGGGCATGCGGGTGGAGATGGGGTCGCTGACTACCCTGTTCAGCGGCGGCGTCAGCTTCGACGTGCCGGACGGCTGGGATCGCGGCGAACTGGCGAAAGAGAAGGCGGAGTACCAGCTGTTCGACAACCAGCGCAGCACGCAGGATTCGCTGTATACCGTGCATAAGGACTACCTGCTGTTCTTCTCCGATTCGGTACGCGGCCTGCAGCCGGGCGCGCCGGTCGAATTCCGCGGCATCCGCCTGGGCACGGTGGCGCAGGTGCCGTTCTATAAAGAAGGCATGGCGCAGCGCCTGGATAACGATTACCGCATTCCGGTGCTGATCCGCATTGAGCCGGATCGGCTTCATAAACAGCTGGGGGACAATGTCGATATTGAAGGGCATCTGAAAGACGCGGAATCTCGTGGTTTACGCGCCTCGATGAAGTCCGCCAACCTGCTGACCGGTTCGCTGTATATCGATCTCGACTTCTATCCGCAGGAGAAACCGTGGAAAGGGCCGCGCGAGCTGTTCGGTTATCCGCTGATGCCGACCACCAGCGGCGGTCTGGCACAGATCCAGCAGAAACTGATGCAGACGCTGGACAAGATCAACGCGATGCCGATCAATCCGATGATCAACGAGGCGACCAAGACGCTGGCGGAAAGTCAGAAAACCATGAAGTCGACGCAGCAGACCATGAAGTCGTTGAACGACATCATCGCCAGCAAAGAGATGCAGGCGCTGCCGCAGGACATGCAGAAAACGCTGCTGGAGCTGAACCGCAGCATGAAAGGGTTCCAGCCTGGTTCACCGGCTTACAACAAGATGGTGGGCGATATGCAGCGCCTCGACCAGGTGTTGCGTGAGCTGCAACCGGTGCTGCGCACCCTGAATGAGAAGAGCAACGCGCTGGTGTTTGAAGCCGCCGGCAGCACTGACCCTCAGCCGAAGAAGGCCACGAAATGATGAAATGGATCCCGGTAGCCCTGGCGCTGTTGCTCAGCGCCTGCAGCAGTTCGCCACAGAAGACCTACTATCAGTTGCCGGCGCTGGGTGCGCCGGCTGCGGTCAGCAGCGGCGGCGCCTCCACGCGCCAGCTGTGGCTGGAGCACGTGAGCGTGGCGGATTATCTGGCGCAGAGCGGCGTGGTGTATCAGACCAACGACGTGCAGTATGTGATAGCGCAGAACAACCTGTGGGCCAGCCCGCTCGACCAGCAGCTGCAGCAAACGCTGGTCACCAACCTGAGCAGCGCGCTGCCGGGTTGGGTGGTCTCTTCGCAGCCGATGAGCAGCGATCAGGATGTGCTGAACGTCACCATCAGCGGTTTCCATGGCCGCTTTGACGGCAAGGCGATCGTTCGCGGCGAGTGGGTGCTGAACCGCCAGGGACGCTTGATCAAACGGCCTTTCAGCCTGGAATTAAAGCAGGGTGAAGACGGCTATGATGCCCTGGTGCGCACGCTGGCGCAGGGCTGGCAGCAGGAAGCCCAGGCTATCGCCAAGGTGTTGTCCCCCTGAAATGGCAATCAACAGCCATAATGCACCGGTGACGGCTTATGGTGATGGGATCAGATTCGGGATTAAGCCTGTTGACGACGCACCAGAATAAAAGAAAAAGTAAAAAAAAAGTTCCCATCTTACTTGGGAACTTTTTGATAAAAAATAACAGCATGACGACAGTCATTACCGCCTGCGCTCACAGCGTTGTCCATGCAAAAAAAAGCTTTATGGCAGCCAAGAGCATCCGAGCATTATCAGAACTGATATAGATATAAGATTTTAGATATTATTCTCATCTGATATGCGCAACCCCATGCATATCAGCCTCTGAAGCGTTAGCGTTTATTGCATTGTGACGAGTTCAACGACGCCATTTATAACAAACTGAACCCCCATACAGACCAGCAGGAATCCCATCACCCTGGAAATAGCATCGATTCCCGATGTTCCTACAAGCTTCATAACACCCAGTGACGCCCGCAGAGACACCCATAAAATCAGAGAAATGGCTATCGCAATCAGGGGGGGCGCGGTATAGGCGACCCACAAATCCAGATGCGATGTTTCAGCGCTGAATGTCGACGCGGCACTGATCAACATAGCAATGGTACCTGGGCCTGCCGTACTGGGCATTGCCAAGGGGATAAATGCTATATTTTTGGTTTTCCCCTTCTCGCCGCTTTGAGGCTTGTTCACATCCTGCGGAAACAGCATGTTAAACCCAATAAAGGCAACGATCATTCCACCTGCAATTCGTAATCCCGGAATGGATATGCCAAAGGTATTAATAACAGCCTTACCGGCATACCATGCAACCATCATAATCACAAAGACATAGAAAGCCGCCATAGCTGACTGCTTCTTTTTTTCTTGTTCAGACATGTCGCCTGAAAGCCCAAGAAAAAGAGCGACAGTGGTCAATGGGTTTACCAGCGGCAGTAATAAAACCAACCCTAGCCCAATAAGTTTAAATAACTCAAACATCTTTCCACCTCCTTTTAAAGCGTCCCCCCGGAGCTATCTCCGGGGGTAAGTTCTATCGAGACTTCTCCCATTGCAGAACAGCGCTGATGGCAGCCGGCAATACCGTCAGGGTAAATAGGGTGGCAACGAATAGCCCACCAATAATGGCATAGGCCATAGGCCCCCAAAATACCTGATGCGCGATAGGTATCATCCCTAATATTGCTGCACAAGCCGTCAAGAGTATCGGTCTGGAACGATGCAGTGACGCCTCGACGATCGCCTCAGTATTATCTGCACCTTGCGCCCTGTTTATTTCCACTTCTTCAATAAGGATCACGGCATTGCGGATAATCATCCCCGCCAACGCAATCACGCCAAGAATCGCGACAAACCCCATTGGCGTTCCGGTGGGTAACATAGCGGCGACAACGCCAATCAAACCGAAGGGGGCAATCAACAGCGCCAGCATCATGCGTGAGAAACTACGCAACTGCACCATCAGCAAGATCAGCATCACCAATAAGGTCACTGGCAGAACCGCGAATACGGAACGGTTGCCTTTCATGGCTTCAATGACGCTTCCCCCCTCGGTAATGTGATATCCCGGAGGCAGACTTTTGCGTAATTCATCGACAACAGGCGCCAAACTCTTGGATACGCCGGACGCATTCAGCCCTGGCGCAATATCCGTTTGCACCGTAATGAAAGGCTCTCGTTGCCGCCGCCACTGAATAGGTTCGGCCAACGTATAGCCTATCGTTGCGATCTGCTTTAATGGCACAACGCGCCCATCTGCCGTCGTTAATTGCAAATCCGCGACGGTTTCAATGTCTCTCCGCGTATTTTCCGAAGCCCGCAATACCACGTTAACCTGGCGGTTTCTGTCCCTGATCGTCGTTACAGCGGACCCCGAATACATTTCAGCAAGAGCGCTGGCGACATCCTGAGAGCTTAATCCCAAGGCCCTCGCTTCCGTCTGATTAAGCGTTATATAGAGTTCTCGTTGCGGTTCTCCCGCAGTAAGGTTGACCTCTCTTGTCTGCGGGTTGTCACCCAATTTCCCCGCCAACTCCATGGATATCTCACGGATTTTGGTCAGATCCGGGCCGGAAACGCGATATTTCAACGGCCAACCTACCGGGGGCCCCAGCTCCAACGGCGAAGCACGCGTAACAAGATGGCCGAAATCTTTTTGCAGAATTTTTTCAAGCCTGGACTTCACGGCATCGCGCTCTTCAAGTCCCTTGGTGACCACAACCAATTGAGCGATATTTTCGTTATCAAGCAACAGGTCCATCGGCAAATAAAACCGCACGGCACCCGAGCCAACGTACGTCGTAAAATGATCAATATCGGGATCCTTCTTGAGGATTTCCTCCAAGCGAATGGCTTCCCTCGCCGTATCTTCCTGCACGGCATTTCTCGGCAGAGTCAGACTGACGAGCAACTCCGGCCTGTCAGAAGCGGGAAAGAACTCCTCTTCCATGTGCGAGGATCCGATAAAAGCAATAGCCAGCAACAGAACCGCCACGATGCCGGTCATCCCTCGGCGCTTAAGGATATATCGCAATGTACTTTCGTACTTTTGCATGACTTTACCTTTACCGTGGGCGTGTTCCTTCATCACCTTAGGTAAAAGCCACACGCCTATCAGCGGTGAAAAAAGTACGGCAACAATCCAGGAGTTGATGAGTGAAATCAGCACCACCATGAACAGAGAATAACAGTACTCCCCCGCACTCGACGTTGCGAAACCAACCGGGATAAAACCGGCGATCATGACCAATGTACCGGTCAGCATCGGGAAAGCCGTCGTCGTCCAGGCTTTTGTCGCCGCCTTTTTGACAGGGTCTCCTTTCTCCAGACGCGACATCATGATCTCTACTGTGATCATGGCATCATCGACCAGCAACCCCAGCGCAATAATTAATGCACCAAGGGAGATGCGCTGTATGCCTATGCCGGCAATTTCCATGCCGATAAACGTCATGGCCAGCACCAGCGGAATGGATGCTGCAACCACTAACCCGGCACGAGTGCCTAATGACAAGAAAGACACAGCCAGCACAATGACGACCGCCTCAAGGAGCACTTTCATAAAGCTCCCCACCGCGTCATGCACCACCGTCGACTGATCGGCCACTTTCAGCACGTTGATACCCGCAGGCAAGCGGCTGGAGATATCATCCATCTTTTCGTTAAGCGCTTTGCCGAAATCCAGCATATTGCCTGTCGGGGCCATGGAGATGGCCAGGCCAATCGCCGACTCCCCGTTAACTCTGAAGGCCGGCGTCGGCGGATCGACCGCCTCGCGAGAGATAGTCGCAATATCCGTCAGAGGAACGAATTTATCCTGAATATGCAGTGTCAGCTGTTTGAGGCTTTCTTCCGATGCGAAAGCGCCGCTGACTCTCAACATGACTTTATCTTTGTCGGTTCTGATTTCTCCCGCCGGAGTCACGGCGTTTTGCGCGCTGATGGCGTTCTTGATTTGGTCGAGCGTCAGCCCCATACCCGCAATTTTCTGCGGTGAGAATGATAAGATGACCTGCTCTTCTTTTACGCCCAGCAGGTTCACTTTCCCAACATCCGGCAGCGTTAAGACGTCCGTGCGAACCTTGTCAACCAGATCGCGCAGTTCGCGCTCGCTGAATCCTTCACGCGTAAAGCCATAGATGGTGCCGTAGGTATCATCAAATTCATCGTTGACGGCAGGTGAACTGACGCCGGCAGGAAGCTGAGGGGAAACGTCCTTTATTTTTTTCCTGACCGTATACCACAGTTCCTTCACTTTCTCCGGCGGCGTATTATCACGCAGATAGATAAAAATAACCGACTCGCCGGGCCGGCTGTAACTCTCCAAATAATCAAGATAAGGAACTTCCTGAAGTTTCTTCTCCAACGGGTCGGTCACGAAATTGACGGTATCCTCCACAGAGGCCCCAGGCCAACTCGCGGAAACCACCGCCGTTTTAATGGTAAACGCCGGATCCTCGTTGCGCGGCAAGTTGTAATAGCTCATCACCCCGGCAATGGTGATAACCAACATAAAAAAGGCAACCAGTTGCTGATTGGCAAGCGCCCAGGCAGACAGGTTAAACTTCTCGGGTTCAGAGGCATTCATCAGAATTTATCCTCCAAACTCACTTTCTCCCCAGGCCGTAACTTGCTCACGCCGGCGATCACCACCTTGTCGCCAGGTTTGAGGCCATCAGCAATAAACACGTCCTCGGAGCTATAGCGAATAACGTTAACTTTGCGCAACGCCAAGGTTGATGTATCCGATTGAACGATTAAAACGGCAGGATCCGCGCCATCACGGGTCGTCGCAGACGCCGGCAGAACAAACGCTGCCTGCCCCGGGATCACGATACTTCCCTGCACCGTCGCGCCCAAAGCCATTTTCTCTGGAGGGTTCGACAGCGAGACTCTGACTCGCCAGGTCCGCGTCTGCTTATCCGCCTGTGGATTCACATCTCGGATCACGCCCTCAGTCACGACGGAAGGATCGGAAAGCAGCGCAATCTTGACTTTATCATCGGACAAATTGCTGTACAAAATTGCTTCTGGAACGTCAAATACGGCATCCACTCCCTGATTGAGTGAGAGCGTGATAACCCCTTGCCCTGCGCTGACAGTTTGTCCAGGATTCAGATTTACCGAAGTCACTACGCCATCTGAAGGCGCAACCAGACGGGTGAAACCCAATTGCTCCTGAGCGATTTTCAAATTCGATTGAGCAGAGACGCGTTTTGCCGCTGCGACTTCAAGATTGACCTTCGCTTCATCAACCTGAGCCTGCGCGATAGCACCGGTTTTGATCAATGATTGCAGCCTCCTGAAATTGAGAGCAGCCAGGCGCTCTGAAGAAACGGCACCGGCCAGTTCGGCCTGTGCACTGCGCACCTGATTCTCGTTATTCCTGGGCTCCAAAGTCGCGATCGTTTGCCCCGCCTTTAGCTTGTCCCCCACATCGACTGGCCGGCTGAGGAGCCGGCCGTCAATGCGAAACGAGAGCTGAGATTCCTCGTGGGGGCGAATTTCTCCGGTATGCTTTATCAAAACTCCGCCAACCGGATTATCGACGACAAGCGTTCGTACGGAACGTGTAGGCACCTCCTGTGTCTTTGCTTTATCATCACATCCCGCCAAAAAAACGCACAGGGGAATAATAAACAGTTTCCAATATTGAAATAGAAACACGCTCTTGACCGTACTTATTAACCTGAACAAACCTACTGACATAAGACATTCTCCTGATAGTCTGTCGAAGAATTAAACCTTTTTTATGTGCAGATTTAGTCCATGTTTTTTCAAGGAATCATCAAGACTCTATTTTCATTGGAAGAATTAGTTGAAATAGCATCCCACCGTCAGGATGATTCTGAGCACTGAGACTGCCGCCGTGCTCGCGGCTTATCGCTATGGCGATAGAAAGACCGAGTCCACTTCCCCCCAGATTTCTCGACCGCGAGCTCTCCTCCCGGGAAAAACGTTCGAACATCAAGGGTAAAAATGCTTCACTGACACCCGGCCCATAATCGCGAAAACCGACGACAACTCCATCATTAGAATGATTAACGGTGACGGTCAGTTTCTTTCCGGAATGTGCGTAGCGCATTGCATTTTTTATGATAATCGTAAAAACTTGTCCAATTCGGAACGGATCGACATAGACGAAGACAGGAGTCGTATATTCAAATTCAATCGTGAAACTTTCCTGAAAAGCTTCCGCCTTTTGCCATTGCAAACGTTCCTGAATCAAATCGCACAGATTCACATTGTATTTTTCTAATGATAACGCCCCGGCTTGCGACAACGACAGCATTTGAAGATCATCAATAAGGCGATTTAGGCTGGTCAATGGCTGCATGACCAGATTTAACTGATGCTTATCCGGCTCAAACACGCCATCCATAATGCCCTGAAGGCGTGCGATTGAAGCCGTTAACGGTGAACGTAATTCATGCGCCATGGCAATATGAGAAGCACGTAACTCCCCTTCATAATAAGTCAGCTTTTTAGTCATCTCATTGAAATCGTGAGTTAGAGTAAGAAGTTCTTCCGGCGCTTTCTCTTCTAGTTTTGCTTGCACAGAGAAATCTCCCTCCGCGACTTTTTTCGCGGCAGTGACCAGGTAGGAAAATTGCTTCGCCAACGGCCGCGACATATAAAGCCCCAGTAAGACCATGAGAGGAATGGCGACAACAACCAAAATAGCCAGCATAATCCAATCCCCCGACGTGATCGACGGATTAGCAAAATCAATGCCATACCAATAGTGAAAAAGGCTATAAAATCTGTATAAATCTTCATTGGGATTATCAAGCAACCGCAGGAACTCTTTTCGGACATCTGCCGGCATTTCATGATATAAAACCCAAGCGCTATAAATGGCATAGCGCAACCACATACAGAGTGCAATAATAACAATCACCCCGACAGATTGGGAAATTACCCTCACACAAATCCACTTCCAAAGCGAAACTCTTTTGTTTTTTTTATTCATTTATTCCAATACCTGTAGCCCATCGCTCTAACGGTCAGCAGTACATCATCCACCCCTACCGAGTTGAGTTTTTTGCGCAAGTTATAAATATGCGTATCGACAACCCGCTCAAATGCATCACTGTCCGGCAAACACATATTTAACAATGTTTGGCGGGAAAACGCTCTTTTTGGCGCACGCATTAGCACAGATAACAGTAAAAATTCAGTCGGCGTGAGATCCACTGCAATTTTAATGTTTTCGGCAGGGCAGACGTGAACCAGCATCGCCTCTTCATCAAGTTGTACCGGGCCACAAATAATAAGCTCAGATTTTATATTTAAAGCAGTCGCTCTTCTCAGCACAGCATGAACCCGAGCAACGACCTCTCCCGGGTTATAGGGTTTCACGATGTAATCATCAACACCGTGCCTCAACGAGGAGATCTTATCCTGAATCTCCCCGATTGCCGTCACCATGATGACCGGCACATCGCTTTTTCTACGCACACGTGCCAATATTTCATTTCCATTTATTCCTGGCAGCATGACGTCTAATAAAACCAAGTCAGGTTGCCAAGAAAAAACCATCTCGAGCCCTTTAACGCCATCGCCTACTTTGGCAACAGCAAAGCACTCTCTTTTTAGATAAGCTTCCAGGACTTCTGCAGCATGCATATCGTCCTCAATGATTAAAATTCTTTTTTCTTCCATATATTAACCTGCTCTTCAGTCACGCTAACCAAGTAAAAACAATATAATAAAGCTTAGCACTTTTTTATTTAAAGAATAAACAAAAAACGAAGATAGTACATATCAGGCGATTAAAAATAAAGTCATCGCCACTTCATTCAAAATCAGCCCGGCAAAGAATACGATGCAATAACATTAAAATTCAAATAGTTATCAATGGGAAGGCATTAACCACAAAATAAAAGAACAGAAATTGATAACATCTTGACAAAGTTAAGCAATAATCGAGATTTCAATAGCGCCAACAGGTGAAGATATAGGGAGAAGATGCAATGGAAATGAGCAAAGTTGAACAGTCAAGAATATTTATTAATAGCGTTATCAATCTGTTAGAAATGTATCTTAGGCAACCGGTAAACATCATCAACCTGATTGATAAAACTGGATATTCCAGATGGTATGTCCAACGTAAGTTCTGCGCTTTGGCCGGCATATCGATGAAATCTTATATCAGATCTAGGAAAATGACAGAGGCGGCGAAAATGATTTTATCTACAGACAGGAAGATCATAGATATTGCACTTGAATATGGTTATCTGGAACAGCAGGCTTTCTGTCGCATCTTTAAAAGCCACTATGGCGTTTCCCCTACGATGTTTCGCAAAATGAATACGCCGCGTGAAGATATTTGGATATCGGCGAAAACGATACTTGTAAAATTCACAAACGATGAGAAATAAAATCGAGGACGCAACGAAGTTACAGCACGTTGTCAGCGATGAATAAAATTAGAACATGATTAATCAACCCATGTTTATGATAAAAGACCGAAAAACACATTATTTTTATTTAGGATACCTTTTTTCCGAACAATCAGTTCAGTAGACTGGCTATATCTAGAGCCAATGAATAACTTTCCTTAATGATACAATCAACTACATTTTTCTGTCGCCAGCCAAACGCGATCTTATTCTCTTAGTCCCAACCCGGTGGTTTTCTCAAATATATCGTGGTGTGACTGTATTTTAGGATTCTTTTGCTTTCTCGAATGTCTGGAATATGGAGATGGTGCCGATAATAGGAGTCGAACCTACGACCTTCGCATTACGAATGCGCTGCTCTACCAACTGAGCTATATCGGCATTGAGCCGGGCCTGCGGGGCAAGCCGGAAGTGCGTTGAACAAGGTAGACCTGTGCACGAAATGAGTCAATAGCCGCCGGGGCGTTTGGTTGTTTTGCAAGCAGCCACACTGCCCCACGTTGACCCTTCCAAAAAAATCAGGGCACAGCACGCTGCGCCCTGACGTCTTTACTACCGCAATGCGGCCTTAGCTGCGCACCAGATCGTCGCCGTAGCCGATCCACTTGTAGGTGGTCAGCGCGTCCAGGCCCATCGGGCCGCGGGCGTGCAGTTTCTGGGTGCTTACCGCCACTTCCGCGCCCAGGCCGAACTGGCCGCCGTCGGTGAAGCGGGTGCTGGCGTTGACGTACACCGCCGAGGAGTCCACCGCGCGCACGAAGTGCTCGGCGCTGCTCAGCGAACGGGTGAGGATCGCGTCGGAGTGATTGGTGCCGTGGGTGCGGATGTGGTCGATGGCCTGATCGATATCGTCCACCAGCAACACGTTCAGATCCAGCGACAGCCATTCGTCGTCGTAATCTTCCGCGTTCACCGGCACCACCGTCGCCGGGCCGCCCTGCAGCAGCAGCAGCGCGTTTTCCGCCGCGTGCAACGTCACGCCCACCGCCGCCATTTTGGCGCTCAGCGCCGGCAGGAACTCGGCGGCGATGCTGCGGTTCACCAGCAGCGTCTCCAGCGAGTTACAGGCGCTCGGGCGCTGGATTTTGGCGTTTTCAATCACCGTCAGCGCCTTGTCGAAGTCGACGTCGGCATCCACGTAGGTGTGGCACACGCCGATGCCGCCGGTGATCACCGGGATGGTCGATTGCTCGCGGCACAGCTTGTGCAGGCCGGCGCCGCCGCGCGGGATCAGCATGTCGACATAGCGATCCAGGCGCAGCAGTTCGTTCACCAGCGCGCGATCCGGGCTGTCGATCGCCTGCACCGCCGCCGCCGGCAGGCCGCACTGTTCCAGCGCCTGCTGGATCACTTTCACCGTCGCCTGGTTGGTATTATGCGTCTCTTTACCGCCGCGCAGGATCACCGCGTTGCCGGTTTTCAGGCACAGGCTGGCGACGTCGATGGTGACGTTCGGCCGCGCCTCGTAAATCACGCCAATCACGCCGAGCGGCACCCGGCGGCGCTCCAGCTTCAGCCCGCTGTCCAGCAGGTTGCCGTCCAGCACGTGGCCGACCGGATCGTTCAGGCGGCATACCTGGCGCACGTCGTTGGCGATCGCCGCCAGCCGCGCCGGGGTCAACAGCAGGCGATCGAGCAGCGCTTCGCTCATGCCGGTGGCGCGCGCCTGCGCCATGTCTTGTTCGTTCGCCAGCAGGATCGCTTCGCTGTTGGCTTCCAGCCTGTCGGCCATCACCGACAGCACCTGATTCTTCTTCGCCGTGCTCAGCACCGCCAGCTGCCAGGAGGCCTGCTTGGCGGCCTTCCCCATCTGCTCCAGCATGCTCACTCCTTAACTGACAATCATATCGTCGCGGTGCACTGCCACCGGACCGTATTCATAACCGAGGATCTCGCTGATTTCCTGCGAGTGGTGCCCGGCGATCATGCGCATCGCGTCGCTGTTGTAGCGGCTGACGCCGTGCGCCAGATCGCGCCCCGCCAGGTTGCGGATGCGGATCACTTCGCCGCGCGAGAAGTCGCCCTTCACTTCGCGGATGCCCTTCGGCAACAGCGAGCTGCCGCGCGCCATCATCGCTTCTACCGCGCCGTCGTCGACGGTGATCTCGCCGGCCGGCGGTGCGCCGAAGATCCAGCGCTTGCGATTTTCCAGCGGAGTTTCCAGCGCGTGGAAACGGGTGCCCACCGGTTTGCCTTCGATCACGTCCGCCACCACGCCCGGCTTGCTGCCCGCGGCGATCACCACGTCGATGCCGGCGCGGCAGGCCACGTCGGCCGCCTGCAGCTTGGTGCCCATGCCGCCGGTGCCCAGGCCGGAGACGCTGTCGCCGGCGATGGCGCGCAGCGCGTCGTCGATGCCGTGCACTTCACGGATCAGTTCGGCCTGCGGGTTGTTGCGCGGATCGGCGGTGTAGAGGCCCTGCTGATCGGTCAGCAGCAGCAGTTTGTCGGCCCCGGCCAGAATGGCCGCCAGCGCCGACAGGTTATCGTTGTCGCCCACCTTGATTTCGGCGGTGGCGACGGCGTCGTTCTCATTGATTACCGGCACGATGCGGTTGTCCAGCAGCGCCGTCATGGTGTCGCGCGCATTGAGGAAGCGCTCGCGGTCTTCCAGATCGGCGCGCGTCAGCAGCATCTGCCCGACGTGGATGCCGTAAATGGAGAACAGCTGTTCCCACAGCTGGATCAGCCGGCTCTGCCCTACCGCCGCCAGCAGCTGCTTGGAAGCGATGGTGGCGGGCAGCTCGGGGTAGCCCAGGTGTTCGCGCCCGGCGGCGATGGCGCCGGAGGTGACGATGACGATGCGGTGGCCCGCGGCGTGTTGCTGCGCGCACTGGCGCACCAATTCGACGATGTGGGCGCGGTTCAGACGCAGCGATCCGCCGGTCAACACGCTGGTGCCCAATTTCACAACCAATGTCTGGCTGCCGTTCATAGTATTTCTGCCGTGTAATATACCCGTCATCTTTCAAGCCGCAGCGTTGTTGGCTGCACGCACTCCCCCCAGTCACTTACCTCAGTAAGCTCCTGGGAATTCCTGCGCTTGCCGCCTAGCCGCAACTCGAAAGCTATAGGGTATGATGAGAATAAGGGTGCAAAGGTCTTTGTAACAGGAGAGACGCGTTATGCCAACAGGCACAACGCGAAATCAGCACAATACGTGGTCAAACGGGGTCAGGCGGAGAGTTTGATCAGTTTTTCTTTGAAATCGTCAGCGGGTTCCAGCCCCAGTTCCATGGTCGCCAGCAGCTCACCCAGGCGGCGATGGAAGTCGCGCAGGGTGTCTTCCAGCTTGGCGTTCACTTCATCATCCTTAATGTTTTGCGCCGTCCAGTCGCCTTCCTTGTCGAACAGGCCGAATTGGTACGAATAGGTGAAGCGCGCCTCTTCCGCCTGCAGCTCCATCCACCAGCCCCAGAACTCACGCTTCTCCGGAGCGGGCTTTACATTGACGCAGACGGCCAAACAATCAAAGAAAAAACGGTCGTTTTCACATTGCCCTTCACGCAGGTACGGCCCCAAGCTGGCAAAACGTTTCATTAGTCGGCTTTTAGGGTGACCACTCGGTAACGTCATTCTCTAACCTCCTCAATGTAGACCACTCTTTTTAACAAACTGTTAAAATTTAGCAACTAATTAACGCATTTTATCCTTCAGCCAGCCGGACATCTGCAGCAACGCCCGGTGGAAGCTGTCATAAACCGGGGTGCGCGGGATGGCGACCAGCTTGCCGCTCACCGAGGAGGTGACGATCAGCTGCGACTCCTCTTTCGGGCTGAGCGTATCGCGCTCCCAGTAGCCGGAGATCATCGGCGTCGGGCAACGGCGCCCCAGCAGCCCCTGCATTTTCAGCGAGTAGCTGTTCAGCTCCACCTTCAGCACGTTGTCCGAGGCGTTAGCCATGCCCATGCGGCTGGCCAGCACGTCCATATACATGTCCGGCACGTTCAGCTGGGTGCTGCTGTCGCACAGCAGGCGATGCACCACCGGCCCCAGGCAGGCTACGCCGCGCAGCCGCTGCGGCTCCAGGTAGGCCAGCCGCACTGCCACGTTGGCGCCGAAACGGAAGCCGAAGGCGCTCACCCGCTGATGATCTACCCACGGCACCGAGGCCAGCTGGATCAGCACCTGCTGGTGCAGGTAGCTGGAGTCCTGCGTCAGCTTCCATTTGCAGGAGGAACCGATCGACGGCATATCGAGCGTCAGCATGGCGATGCCGTGCGGCGCCAGGTAGTCACGGAACAGGCGGTGGTAGTCGGTCTGCAGCGTGTCGAGGCTGCCGCACATCAGCACCGTCGGGAACGGCGCCTCGCCCTTCTCCGGCATGTGCAGGAAGCCGGTGACGCTGGCGCCGCCTTCGATGCGAAACTCCAGCTCTTTCAGCTGATACGGCAGCAGCATCGCCGCCTCTTCGTAAGCGCGGTTGGCGAGCATCTCCGCCTGTTCGGCCAGCTCGTCGCCCTTCAGGTGCGGGTAACCGGCGATGCTGTACAGGCTCGCGGCCTTCAGCCAGTATTCGCCGCCGAGCAGCGGATCCTGCTGTTCCGTCGCCCGCTGCTGCCACTGCATACCCTGATGGATCCACTCGTAGATCCAGTTGCCGTTGCGGTAGCCCACCACGGTATCCAGCCGCTGCGGATTGCTGCGCTCGGCGTCGGAGGCGGCGATGCGCGCCAGCACTTCGTGGATTTCGATCGGGCTGACGCCGCGCCAGGCCCACAGCAGCGGATTCAGCATGCGGTACCAGTTGCCGGTAGTGTCGCCTTCCAATGCGGAATGCATGGCGGCGCTCACTTTGTTGCGCGCGCGCAGCACCAGCGTCGAGGTTTCAGGGTGTTTGAATTTGGGCTTGAAAAGAATTTCAGAAAGGTTGGCCTGTGCCATGGTAACAACAGCCTCCGTAAATCTGGCGATAGGCCGCAAAAGGCCTACTTAACTGGAGGTAGTGTACCTAACTCTGGCGGGATAAACCAAGATAACGCAAACGCCCGGCATAACCGGGCGTTGACTTGGAGCTGGCTGGGCTTAACGGCCGCCGATCGGCGGAACAAAGCTGACGCCCATGTCCCACGGCTGTTCGATCCAGGTATCCTGCGGGATGTCGACCACGTAGTCGTCCACCAGCGGACGGCCCGCCGGTTTGGCGAAGATGGTGACGAAATGCGCTTTCGGGTACATATCTCGGATCGCTTTCGCGGTGCCGCCGGTATCCACCAGATCGTCCACGACGATGAAGCCTTCACCGTCGCCTTCGGCGCGCTTGAGCACTTTCATTTCGCGCTGGTTGTCATGGTCGTAGCTGGAAATGCAGACGGTATCCACATGACGGATGCCCAATTCGCGCGCCAGCAGAGCCGCCGGCACCAGGCCGCCGCGGCTTACGGCAATGATGCCCGTCCATTTGTCGGCAGGCAGCAGGCGGTGCGCCAGCTTGCGTGCGTGCATCTGCAGCATATCCCAGGTAACAACGTATTTTTCGCTCATAGAATCGTGTCCCAGCCGGCTGGTGAAGCGGCTTACTTTATAGTTCAGGGGAAAAAAGGTTGCGCGAGATTATAGAGACTGACCGCGTTGAATTCCAGTTGTACCGAGGAAAACCTCGCGATTTCCGCCATGCGGCTTTTCGGTGATTGATGCTGAAAAAGCGAACATTCCCGCAGCGAAGCCGTGTGCTCAAGCGCTTAAACCGCACAATACGGTGCGCGCACCGCCGGAAATAAAGTGATATTCTCTGGTGATCGTGCCACGACGCACAGATACCCGCTCACCTCAACCGCGCGGCACGCCCGTCCTGTCGGAGCCTGCCGTCACAGGAGACTTATAGTGTCTGAATTGTCTCAGCTTTCGCCACAGCCGCTGTGGGATATTTTCGCCAAGATCTGTTCTATCCCGCATCCTTCTTATCATGAAGAAGCGCTGGCGCAGCACATCCTCACCTGGGCCAAAGAAAAGAACCTGCACGCCGAGCGCGATCAGGTCGGCAATATCCTGCTGCGCAAGCCGGCCACCAAAGGCATGGAAAACCGCAAGCCGGTCGCGCTGCAGGCGCACCTGGACATGGTGCCGCAAAAGAATAACGACACCGTACACGACTTCGCCAAGGATCCGATCCAGCCTTATATCGCCGGCGAGTGGGTGAAAGCGCGCGGCACCACGCTGGGCGCCGACAACGGCATCGGCATGGCCTCCGCCCTGGCGGTGCTGGCCGACGACAGCGTTGAGCACGGCCCGCTGGAAGTGCTGCTGACCATGACCGAAGAAGCAGGCATGGACGGCGCCTTCGGGCTGCAGCCGAACTGGCTGCAGGCGGACATCCTGATCAATACCGACTCCGAAGAAGAAGGCGAAATCTACATGGGTTGCGCCGGTGGTATCGACTTCATCACTACCCTGCCGCTGCAGCGCGAAGCGGTGCCGGCCGGTTACCAAACCCTGAAGCTGACCCTCAAGGGCCTGAAAGGCGGCCACTCCGGCGCCGAGATCCACGTCGGGCTGGGCAATGCCAACAAGCTGCTGGCACGCTTCCTGTTCGCCCATGCGGCGGCGCTGAACCTGCGCGTGCTGGATCTGAACGGCGGCACCCTGCGCAACGCCATCCCGCGTGAAGCCTCCGCGGTGGTTGCGGTGCCGACAGACAAGGCCGACGCGCTGAAAGCGCTGAGCCAGGAGTTTCTGACCGTGCTGCAGAACGAACTTTCCGCCAAAGAGAAGAACATCACCGTGCTGCTGGAGCCGACCACCAGCGCTTCGCAGGCGCTGAGCGCCGACAGCCAGCAGCGCTTCCTGGCGCTGCTGAACGGCACGCCGAACGGCGTGATCCGCATGAGCGACGCGGTGAAAGGCGTGGTGGAAACCTCGCTGAACGTCGGCGTGGTCACCACCAGCGAAAACGAAGCGGAAATCATCTGCCTGATCCGCTCCCTGATCGACAGCGGCAAAGACTACGTGGTCGAGATGCTGACCGCGCTGGGCCAGCTGGCCGGCGCCAAAGTGGCGCCGAAGGGCGGCTACCCGGGCTGGCAGCCGGATGCCGACTCGCCGGTGATGCACCTGGTGCGCGAGCTGTATCAGGATCTGTTCGACAAGACGCCGAACATCATGGTGATCCACGCTGGTCTGGAATGCGGTCTGTTCAAAAAGCCGTATCCAAACATGGACATGGTATCGATCGGGCCCACCATCACCGGCCCGCACTCGCCGGATGAGCAGGTGCATATCGAAAGCGTCGGTCTGTACTGGAAGCTGCTGACCTCGCTGCTGAAAGCGATCCCTGAGCGCGCGTAAGCTGCGCGCTTAACGCAAAAAGCCGGCGAGTCGCCGGCTTTTTTATTCCCAAGGCAGCGCCAACTGCCGCTCCAACTGCGGATCGAGCAGCGTCACATGCAGCCCCACCAGCCGCACGCCACGCCCTTCGCGCCGCTCGCGCCACGCCTGCCGCGCCACCTCCAGCAAATCCTGCCGATTCAACACCGGGAACACGTGCTCCTGGGTGGTTTGCTGAAAATCCTGAAACTTCAGCTTCACGCCCTGCCGGGCGATGTGCAGATCCGGTTTGACCTTGCGCAGCCGCATCTCCAGCTCGGGATAGAGTTTGTCGATAATCAGCGTTTCGCAGTCTTCCCAGTCGTGAATATCTTCCGCCAGCGTGCGCTCCACCCCCACCGATTTGCGCAGCCGCTCAGGAGAGATTTCGCGCCTATCGATGCCCTGACACCGCTCCCACAGCACCCGGCCGAACTTGCCGAAGCGCTTGAGCAACTGCGCCAAATCGTATTGCTGCACGTCGGCGCAGGTGATAAGCCCCACGTCCTCCAGCCGCTTGGCGGTCACCTTGCCGACGCCGGGGATCTTGCTGAGCGGCAGCTGTTGCAAAAACGCCGGCACCTGCGGCGGCGTGATCACGTACTGCCCGTTCGGCTTGTTCATCTCGGAGGCGATTTTGGCAAGAAACTTGATTGGCGCGATACCGGCCGACGCGGTGAGGTTCAGCTCGTCGGCGATAGCCTGGCGGATTTCCTGGGCGATCAGCGTCGCCGAACCGTTGCATTGCGGGCTGTCGGTCACGTCAAGATAGGCCTCGTCGAGCGACAGCGGCTCGATCAACGGGGTATAGCGAGCGAAGATTTCGCGGATGTGCAGCGAGGCCTCTTTGTAGGCCGCCATGCGCCCCGGCAGCAGGGTGAGATGCGGGCACAGCTTGAGCGCCATCGCCGTGGACATGGCGCTGTGCACGCCGTAGCGCCGCGCCGGGTAGTTGGCGGTGCTGATCACCCCACGCCGATCGGCGCTGCCGCCAATCGCCAGCGGGATATCGCGCAGGCTGGGATCGTCGCGCATTTCCACCGCCGCGAAGAAGCAGTCCATATCGACATGAATGATTTTACGCATCGCACCCTCCAGTAACACTGTATAAGTATACAGTCAGATACCGAAAGCTCAAGGCCGCAGGGTTTGATGAAAGCGCCGTTTCCGCCAGATATTTCCGCGTTGTTAAAAAAGCTTAATTTTTCAATAGTATGATTTCCGTATCCCGTGCGGCTCACCACAACGATAATGACAAGGTACCCTACATGATCAGATTTTCTCATTGGCTGCTGGCTTCCGCGCTATCCCTTAGCGCACTGGCGGCCAGCGCCGCCACCGGTCACGCGCCGGCGATCGTCGCCCACCGCGGCGGCACCGCCGATGCGCCGGAGAACACCCGCATCGCCATCGAAACCGCGCTGAAAAACGGCGCCGACGCCATCTGGATCACCCTGCAAGCATCCAAAGACGGCGTCATCGTGCTGTATCGCCCTTCGGATCTGAAAACATTGACCAACCGGCAGGGCCCGGTTTCTGCCTATACCGCCGCGCAGCTGGCCGAGACCGACGCCGGCTGGGCCTTCGCCAGGGGGGATGCGCATCCGTTCCGCGGCCAGGGTATCGGCATTCCCCGGCTCGACGACGTGCTTAAAGCTTTTCCTCACGTCACCTTTTATCTGGACATCAAATCCCCGGACGCCGATCCGGCGCAGTTTGGCCAGGCGCTGCTGGCGACGCTGGAAAGCACCGACAGCCTGAACCGCACCCGCGTCTACTCCACCGACGCCAAATACCTGCAGGCGCTGCCGCCGGCTATCCCACGCTTCGAAAGCCGCGACGAGACCCGCACGCTGCTGGCTAACGTCACCATGGCGCACCAGTGCGACGTCAAACCGGACAACCGGCAGCCGCGCTGGTACGGGCTGGAGTTGAAGCGCGAGGTGGAAGTGGTGGAGAAATATACCCTCGGCGAAGGGCGTTCGAAGGCATTTCTCACCTGGGATAAAGAGTCGATGGACTGCTTCCGCTCGCAGGGCCCGGCGCACATCATCCTGTTCGGCGTCAACTCGCCGCAAGAGTACCAGCAGGCGCTGGCGCTGGGCGCCGACGGCGTGATGGTCAACTCACCGGCCGAGGCGAAAAGCTTCCGCAAGGCGAAATAACAATAGAACACCGGAGAAAATCTGAGGAAATGGGGATACTCACGCTCCCCAATGAAGGGAATTTCTCCGGAATTTCACGATCAATCAATATTAATATTTTATTTTTTATCAATTAAATATATTAAAAATAAAACGTATAGCCACATAATATTCGGCGCATAAATATCCTCTTCTCATAATGCGATAAACGTCTATTTTTCGAACAAAACATCACCATTAGTGACGACAATACTCTAGGATCTGGCCATCTTTGGAAACACGCCAACAATCAGTCTTTCTTAGACTTTTCTAAATAGCACCTCCACTCATCTAAATAGCTCTACGGGTATCAACATATGTTATGGCATCGGAGGGCTAGAGAATAATGGAATGATTTAAAAGGAATTATATGTCGATAACTTTTAACAAACTTTGGGAAAAACATCCTCAAATCAATGGGGATGAGTATCCATGCCGCACTGCCCATGGTGATAAAGCCTTTGATGATCAGTGTGCTATACGCATCGGTGCAGCTTTGGTTCATTGTGGGTATAATGTCAGTAAATTGTCAGGCGTGAACTTTTGTTGATTACACAAGAAAAGTGAGGGCCATATTTTGCGTGCTGAAGAACTGGCAAATGCATTAGCACGAACACCGATACCGGGGCTAGGATGCATGGTAAAAGTCACACCCAACCAGTTTGAGCGGGTGCTGAAAGGCAAAACCGGCATTATCTTTTTTAAAGATTACTGGCAGCGAGGGAATGAAAACTTTCGCAATCGCTCGGGAGATCATATAGATCTGTGGAATGGTTCTCGTTTAACCACACTATCGAGCTATTTTCGTATTCAATGGGGGCTTTCTTGGGATGGACGTTTTAGCGATTTCTTTAAATCAAAAGAAGTCTGGTTCTGGCAGGTGATATGAAACGGATAGCAGCAATTATTGCCGGTGCGATAATAGGTATCGGCCTCATGCTCCTGGCTTTTCCCTTTCTCTCAGACTGGATTATTGGCCACGTTGAGGGCGAGGATCAGATGTCGGCTAACTTCGAGTTGCTGGCGATTGGCCTAGTGTTGTGCTGTTTCGTGGGAGGTTCACTCGGCAACCTAGCCTATTCCAAATAGCAAATAACCCCTCATAAATGAATGCGGTAACATATTTTTGAACACTGATGCCTTACATCGATACGAAAAGCTTCCGCAAGGCGAAATAAATAACCGACTAACGGCATAAGGCGGTTCGACAAACTCGCCTTATGCCTGTCTGACTTTCAACGCCCATTAGTGGACAGGAACCACCTGGATGGTGCCATTTTCATTGCGTACACTAAACCCTGCCCCAAATAGCCGGGCGGCAGGCTCAAGACCTTTACTTCGTTTATCCCGCGACAACAGCGTCACCGATACCCCGTAAGACTTCCCGTCTTCGAATTTATAGTTATCGTCGGGAATACACGTAGCCGCAGTGACCACAGGCATCTCGTTATCCGCGAAGTTCTTGCCGAAGATAGCGTTGGCGTTGCCGATTTCTTCGATAATGACACCGGCCAACCGCTCGTCCCCTTCCGGTTGAACCCGCACGCAAACGTGGTTCTCAACCACAGTGACGTTGGCCGCGTAGTTCTTTGGCCTCGGATCGTTCATGTGCATGCAGCCGGCAAGCAGCAAAGTCAGCGTTCCAGCCAAAAAAATGCGGTTCATCCTGTTACCTCTGCTTAAGAAACTGAGAAAGCGCATATTCGTATTTTCTGGCGATCGTTTTATCCGTTACGCCCTGAAAATTCGCGCCATTGTTAATCGCGCACAGCCCAACTTTCATACGCCTTTCGGCTAAGGCCCAAATAAAAAACCCGGCCAAGGCCGGGTTTTCGCTACAGCTACAGAATGCGGTGTTTGTCCAACTGCTCGCGCCGCTGTGCCGCTTTGGCTTCGCGCTTTTTGCGCGCATCGCACGGCTCTGGGCAGTCGCAGACTTTCTCCATCCCCAATGCGGTGATGCCGCCGCAGCTGCCCTGCAGGCTTTTGCGTTTGAACACGTAACCCAGCGACATCCCGCCGACGATCAGCAGGAACAACACGAAGGTGGCGGCGAATACCGTCAGCATAGCAACCTCACGAACGCTTTTTCAGGTAGGGTTTGAACGCGTCCGAATAGCGCTCCTCAAACCCGTCGGCGGTTTTCACGATCATGAACACCGGGATGCCAAGCAGATTGGCCAGCGCCAGGCCGCGCTCCGGCCCCATCACGTTCAGGCCGGTGGACAGGCCGTCGGCGGTCATACAGGTCGGGCTCAGCACGGTGATCGACACCAAACGGTGGTTGATCGGCCGGCCGGTGATCGGATCGATGGTGTGCGAATAGCGCACCCCGTCCTGCTCGAAGTAGTTGCGATAGTCACCCGAGGTGGCGATCGACATCTGCCCCGGTTGGATCACCAGCTGCGCCTGCTGCTGCGCGCCGGCGGTCGGGCGCTCGATGGCGATGCGCCACGGCTTTTGCTCGCCGTTATGCCCGCGCGTGCGCACCTCACCGCCGATATCCACCATGTAGTTTTGCACGTGTTGCGATTGCAGATACTCCGCCACCACGTCCACGCCGTATCCTTTGGCGATCGACGACAGGTCGACATACAGCTCGGGGATGCTTTTCACCAGCGCGCTGCCCTGCACCGCCAGTTTATCGGCACCGGTCCAGGCGCGACGGTGCGCCAGCTCCGCCTCGCTCGGCACTTTATCCGGCCGCCCTTCCGGGCCGAAGCCCCACAGGTTGACCAGCGGCCCGACGGTCACGTCCAGCGCGCCATCGGTCACGCGGTTGATGCGCAGCGCTTCGCGCACCACCTCGGCGGTCGCCGGCGAAACAGGGAACGGCCGGTCAATGTCGCGGCTGGCGTTGAAGCGGCTCAGCTCGGAATCCGGCCGGTAGGTGGACATCTGGTCGTTCACCTGCTCCAGCCGTTTGTCGATCTCCGCCTGCATCTCGCGCGCCGACGGCGTATCGTCGCCGGTCACGTAACGGATCGAATACGAGGTGCCCATGGTTTTACCCGTCAGGTCCACCTGCTCCGGCCCGCAGCCGGTCAGCAGCAGGGTGGCGCTCAGCGCCACGCCCGTCAGCCAGTTCTTCATCGCCAATGCGCGCATTTAGCCACCAAAGTCATCCAGCATGATGTTTTCGTCTTCGACGCCCAGATCTTTCAGCATCTTGATCACCGCAGCGTTCATCATCGGCGGCCCGCACATGTAAAACTCGCAGTCCTCCGGCGCCGGGTGATTCCTCAGGTAGTTCTCCAGCAGAACATTATGGATAAAGCCGGTGTAGCCGGTCCAGTTATCTTCCGGCTGCGGATCCGACAGCGCCACGTGCCAGGTGAAGTTGTCGTTCTCCGCCTGCAGCTGGTTGAAGTCGTCTTCATAGAACATCTCGCGCAGCGAACGCGCGCCGTACCAGAAGGTGATCTTGCGCTTCGAGTTCAGGCGCTTGAGCTGATCGAAGATGTGCGAACGCATCGGCGCCATGCCCGCGCCGCCGCCGATGAAGATCATTTCGGCGTCGGTCTCCTTGGCGAAGAACTCGCCGAACGGCCCGGAGATCGTCACCTTGTCACCCGCCTTCAGCGACCAGATATAGGAAGACATGATGCCCGGCGGCACGTCCGGGTTGTTCGGCGGCGGCGTGGCGATACGCACGTTGAGCATGATGATGCCCTTCTCTTCCGGGTAGTTGGCCATCGAGTAGGCGCGCACCGTGGTGTCGTTCACCGTCGAGCGGTAGCGGAACAGGTTGAACTTGTCCCAGTCGCCGCGATACTCCTGCGGCACGTCGAAGTCGGCGTAGCTGATGTCGTGCGCCGGGGCTTCGATCTGGATGAAGCCGCCCGCGCGGAACGGCACGTCTTCGCCATCGGGGATCTTCAGCTTCAGCTCTTTGATAAAGGTGGCTTTGTTATCGTTGGAGATAACCTCGCACTCCCATTTCTTCACGCCGAAGATCTCTTCCGGCAGCTCGATCTTCAGGTTCTGCTTCACGTTCACCTGGCACGCCAGGCGGCAACCCTCTTTCGCTTCGCGCTTGTTGATGTGCGAGAGCTCGGTCGGCAGGATATCGCCGCCGCCCTCTTTGATCACCACCCGGCACTGGCCGCAGGAACCGCCGCCGCCGCAGGCCGAGGAGACGAAAATCCCCTGGCTGGAGAGCACGTTAAGCAGCTTGTCGCCCGCCGGCGCATGGAAGCTCTTATCCAGATCGCCGTTGATCTCCACCGCGATGTCGCCGGTGTTCACCAGCTTCGATTTGGCGAACAGGATCAGCAATACCAACACCATCACGATGGTGGTGAACATTGCTACGCCTAAAATAATTTCCATAAATTCTTCCCGCCTTTACAACTGAACACCGGAGAAGGACATGAAGCCCAGCGCCATCAGTCCGGTGGTGATAAAGGTAATGCCCAGGCCGCGCAGTCCCGCCGGCACGTTGGCATACTTGAGTTTTTCGCGGATCCCCGCCATGGCGACGATCGCCAGCATCCAGCCGGTGCCGGAACCAAAGCCGTACACCACCGATTCAGCAAAGTTGTAGTCGCGCTGCACCATGAAGGACACGCCGCCGAAGATGGCGCAGTTCACGGTGATGAGCGGCAGGAAGATGCCGAGCGCGTTATACAGCGACGGGAAGAAGCGATCGAGGATCATCTCCAAAATCTGCACCAGCGCCGCGATCACGCCGATGAAGGTGATGAAGTTGAGGAAGCTCAGATCGACGCCTTCCACCAGCGCACCGTCACGCAGGATCAGGTTGTAGACCAGGTTGTTCACCGGCACCGAAATGCCGAGCACGATGGTCACCGCAATGCCCAGGCCAAAGGCGGTCGAGACCTTCTTCGAGACCGCCAGGAAGGTACACATCCCGAGGAAGAACGCCAGCGCCATGTTCTCGACGAACACCGCGCGCACAAACAGGCTGATATAGTGTTCCATCGGCCTTTACTCCTTTTCGATCTGCGCCGGCTTCAAGGTGCGCAGCACCCAGATCAGCAGGCCGATGATGAAGAACGCGCTCGGCGCCAGCAGGAACAGGCCGTTCGGCTGATACCAGCCGCCGTTCTGCACCGTTTCCAGCACCGGGACGCCGAACAGCTTGCCGGAGCCAATCAGCTCGCGCAGGAAACCGACCAGCACCAGGATCACCCCGTAGCCCAGCCCGTTGCCGATGCCGTCCATAAAGCTCTCGATCGGCGGCGACTTCATGGCGTAAGCCTCGGCGCGCCCCATCACGATACAGTTGGTGATGATAAGGCCGACGAACACCGACAGCTGCTTGGAGATCTCGAACGCATAGGCGCGCAACAGCTGATCGACCACGATCACCAGCGAGGCGATGATCGCCATCTGCACGATGATGCGCACGCTGTTGGGAATATGGTGACGGATCAGCGAGATGAAGAAGCTGGAGAACGCCGTGACCAGCGTCACCGCAATGGTCATCACCACCGCCGTCTCCAGCTTGGTGGTCACCGCCAACGCAGAACAGACGCCCAACACCTGCAGGGCGATCGGGTTATTGTCGAACAGCGGCCCCAGTAGGACCCGCTTTATCTCTTTGGAATCAGCCATTTTTCAGCGCTCCTTCACGAACTTTTTTCAGGAACGGGCCGAAGCCGTGCTCGCCCAACCAGAAATCAAACGTATGCTGCACGCCGTTGGAGGTCAGCGTGGCGCCGGACAGGCCGTCCACCCCGTGCACATCCCCCTGACGCGCGCCGCCTTTCACCACGCGGATCGCCGGCTGGCCGTTATCGTCAAACAGCTGTTTGCCGACCCACTGCTGGCGCCAGGACGGGTTCTCGACCTCACCGCCCAGCCCCGGGGTTTCCCCCTGGTCGTAGTAGGTGATGCCCTTGACCGTGTTGCCATCGTTATCCAACGCCACGAAGGCGTACATCATCGACCACAGGCCGGTGCCGTATACCGGCAGCACAATCTTGTTCACCTGGCCGCTTTCATCGCGCACCAGGTAGATTTCCGCCTGATTGCTGCGGCGCTTGATGCCGGCCGGATCGTCGCCCGCCGCCAGCGCCACGCTTTTGGCGTCGTCGCGCAGCGCGGCGCCCAGATCGAACGTCGCCGCCTTGCCGGCGACAAACTCGCCGCTGTTGAGATCCACCAGGCGCGGTTCGATGCGCTCGCTGTACAGATGCTTGACCTGCTCGCTCTCCATTTTCGGCTGCAACAGGCCGGCTACATCGAGAATATTGCGCTGCTTGTCGAGCAGCTTTTGCTCCTGCTGTTTGGACTTCAGGCCGACGGCGGAGCCCGCCACCACCACTGAACACACCAGACACAGCAGCAGCACTACCAGCAGCGTTTTACCGATGCCGTCGTTTTTCGCTTCATTCGCCACGGGCTTTTCTCCGCTTGATGTTGGCCTGCACCACCAGATAATCGAACAGCGGTGCGAACAGGTTGGCGAACAGGATCGCCAGCATCATGCCTTCCGGATAGGCGGGGTTGACCACCCGAATCAGCACGCACATCACGCCGATCAGAATGCCGTACCACCATTTCCCCTTGTTGGTGAAGGAGGCGGAAACTGGGTCGGTCGCCATAAAGATCATGCCGAAGGCGAAACCGCCCAGCACCAGATGCCAGTGCCACGGCATGGCGAACATCGGGTTGGTATCGGAACCGATGGCGTTGAACAACAGGGCGGAAGCCACCATGCCGAGCATTACGCCGGCGACGATGCGCCAGGAGGCCACGCGGCCGAACAGGATAATCGCCCCGCCGATCAGGATCATCAGCGTGGAGACTTCCCCGATGGAGCCAGGAATGTTGCCGAGGAAGGCGTCCATCCAGCTGATGGACTGGCCGGTGGCCACGTTGCTCAGGCTGTGCGCCCCGCCTGCGCTCCACTGCGCCAGCGGCGTCGCGCCGGAGAAACCGTCCGCAGAGGTCCACACCAGATCGCCGGAGATCTGCGCCGGATAGGCGAAGAACAGGAAGGCGCGGCCGGCCAACGCCGGGTTGAGGAAGTTGCGCCCGGTGCCGCCGAAGATCTCTTTGGCCACCACCACGCCGAAAGTGATGCCCAGCGCCGCCTGCCACAGCGGCAGGGTCGGCGGTACGATCAGCGCGAACAGGATAGAGGTGACGAAGAAGCCTTCGTTGACCTCATGCTTGCGGATAATGGCGAACAGCACTTCCCAGAAGCCGCCGACGACGAACACCACGGCGTAGATCGGCAGGAAGTAACAGGCGCCCAGCACCATCTTGCTGACCCAGCCGGCGTCGGCCGCCAGCGAGGCGCCGAGCCACTGCGCCAGGCGATAATGCCAGTCGCCCGCCAGCACCTGTTGCAGCTCGTCGCCGCTGTACAGATGGTGCAGCGCCGGGATCGCCTGCTGGCCGACGTTGTACATGCCCCAGAACATCGTCGGGAACACTGCCAGCCACACCAGGATCATCATGCGTTTCAAATCGATGGCGTCGCGCACGTGCGAAGCGCCGCGCGTCACCGTGCCGGGGGTATAAAACACCGTGGTGGTTGCTTCATACAGCGGGTACCACTTTTCCAGTTTGCCGCCCGGCGTGAAGTGATGCTCTATCTTCTCAAAATAATTCTTCAGGCCCATCGGTTATCCTTCCTGCTCAATCTTGGTCAGCACCTCGCGCAGCACCGGCGCGTACTCATACTTGCCGGGGCAAACGAAGGTGCACAGCGCCAGATCTTCCTCATCCAGCTCCAGACAGCCCAGCGCCTGCGCGCTGTCGCTGTCGCCCGCCAGCAGATCGCGCAGCAGCAGCGTCGGCAAAATATCCAGCGGCATCACCCGCTCGTAGTTGCCGATCGGCACCATGGCGCGCTCGCCGCCGTGGGTGGTGGTCGAGAAGGCGAACAGTTTGTTCTTCAGGAAGTGGCCCAGCGTGGTGCGGGTAATGGAGAACTTGTTCGGCGAAGGCACGATCCAACCGAACAGCTCTTTGTCGCGCCCTTCTTCCAGCACCGACACCTGCGAGTGGAAACGGCCGAGCCAGGCGTTCGGCCCGGCGGCGTGCATGCCGTTCAGCACCGAACCGGAGATCACCCGGTTCTCGCCGTCTTTCAGGCGGCCGGCGGTCAGCTCATCGAGGCTGGCCCCCAGGCGGGTGCGCAGCAGCGTCGGCTGCGCCACCTGCGGCCCGGCCAGCGCCACGACCCGGCGGGTATCGAGCTTGCCGGTGGTGAACAGCGTGCCGATGGCGATGACGTCCTGGTAGCCGATGTGCCAAACGGTTTTCTTCAGGCTGACCGGTTCCAGGAAGTGAATGTGAGTGCCCACCAGCCCGGCGGGGTGCGGGCCGGCAAATTCGCTGTAGGCGATCTGCGGGCTGCTCTGCTGGCCAACGGAGGCGCCGGCGGCGTGACATACGTGTACCTTGCCCGCCGTCAGGCGCGCCAACACCAGCAGCCCGGCGTTGAACGCCGCCTGCTGTTCGGCGATGATCACCTGCGGATCGGCGGCCAACGGCTGGGTATCCATCGCGGTGACGAAAATGGCGCGCGCTTCGCTGCCGGGGCTCGGCGTTTTGCTGAACGGACGGGTGCGCAGCGCGGTCCACAGGCCGCTGGCGATCAGTTCGCTCTCGACCTGTTCGCGCGGCAACTGGGCCAGTTCACCCAGCGGGTAGTGCGCAAACTCGAGCTGATCGTCGCCGCCGTTTTCTAGCGCAATCACCACCGATTGCAATACGCGCCGTTCGCCGCGGTTAATCGCATCGATGCGGCCGCTGGCGGGAGCCGTGAAGAAAACCCCGGGGTTTTTCTTATCTTCGAACAACGCCTGGCCTTTCTTAACGGTATCGCCTTCCTGCACCAGCATGGAGGGACGCATTCCGACATACTCTTCCCCAAGCAGGGCGACATGCTGAATGTTCGGGCCGTCTTGGATCGCCTGAACCGGAGCCCCGGCTATCGGCAGATCTAACCCTTTTCTGATCTTAATCATAGGATTTATACGATGTAGTTGGGTTTACACGTCTGCCCGGCCCCAGAGGCGGGTGCTGACGATGCCAGGATTGCCGGGCAGTGCGCATGGCGGCACGCCCAACATGAACTTTCTCGCAGTGAAAAATTGGGGTAACGCGCATTCCCTTGATTCCCCCCTTTCCGTTGTTTGCTCGACAGTCGATGTGTTAACGGCCTGTAGCCAAATAACCATAAAAACGGCCGGGTTATATGCCATAACCCCTGCCGTTTCAATCGCCACAGCGCGTTAAATTGAAGAGGGAATATTAACATTGTTCGCAACATTGTTCTGCGTTCCGTCGTGACTTGGGTCAAGCAAACGCAATTAAATTTCGCCTGTTTTTCACTACTTATCGTTAAAATCTGCCGGTCATTTCACTTTTATCGAGCTTTGTCGTTTTTTTATACATATCACGTATTGCTAAAAATAAACGCGCTGGTAATCTGGCGGTGTTTTGCAGCAGTAAAAACAATAATCAGTGGCATGCTGGCCAACCTCAATTGCGCCGGCAGATAAATATAAGCAGGAATAATAATGAGCAAAATCGCGCTGTTGTTTGCGATGCTTGTTTCTATGCCGATGATCACGGCCTGCAGCGCCAGCGAGCAGGTACCCGAAGCGCCGGTAGTTAAACAGCAATTATTGGGTTCGCCGGTCTATATTCAGATCTTCAAAGAGGAACGCAAGCTGGAATTGTATGCCAAAATGGGCAATGAATTCCGCCTGGTCAACACGTTCCCGATCTGTAATTTCTCCGGCGGGCTGGGCCCTAAACGTCGTGAAGGCGATTTTAAAAGTCCGGAAGGCTTTTATAGCGTTGACGCACGCCATCTGAAACCCGACAGCAAGTATTATCGGGCGATCAATATCGGTTTCCCTAATGATTACGACAAGTCGCAGGGCTATTCCGGCGCTTATCTGATGATCCACGGCGAATGTAAATCGATCGGCTGTTACGCGATGACCAACACCTATATGGATGAGATCTATCGCTACGTCGAAGCCGCCTTCGCCTATGGACAAAGCCGCGTCGACATCAGCATCTACCCGTTCCGCATGACCGAGCAAAACCTCAAGCGCCATGCGTCATCCAGCTATATCGCCTTCTGGCGCCAGCTGAAGCCGGGCTACGATTACTTCGCGAAGAACCACCAGCCGCCGACAATGGGCGTGCTCAATGGCCAGTACGTCTTGGGTCAACCGTTGATGAGCAGCGGCGGCATGATGACGCAGTACGCGTCAGCCAGCCCGACGCCCAACACCAACCCCTTCGCTCAGAACAAGCCGCTCACCGAAGTGAAATAACGCGAACTCGCCTGGCTCAATCTTGTGCCAGGTTTCGTTAGCGGTCAGCGGTTGGGTGGCGATCACCGTGACCACATCGTTCGGTGTGGTCTGCTGCTGAAAATCGATTTCCACATCCTGATCGAGCAGCGTCGCCTTGCCGAACGGCGCGCGGCGCGTGATCCAATACAGGTTGGTGGAGCAATAGGCCATCACGAAGCGCCCGTCCGACAACAGCATGTTGAACACCCCTTTCTTGCGCAGCTGGCTCGCCAACAGGCCGATGTAGCGGAAAACCGCCGGCCACTGGCTCGGAGTGCGCGGGTATTTCAGCGCCAGCTGATGCAGCAGCCAGCAGAACGCGTATTCGCTGTCGGTCTGGCCGACCGGGCGAAACGTGCCGGTATCCAGCTGACGATAGCCTTTCAATTGGCCGTTGTGTGCGTAGGTCCAGTTGCGGCCCCACAGTTCGCGAGTGAACGGGTGGGTGTTTTCCAGCGCCACTTCGCCGCGGTTAGCCTGGCGAATATGGGACACCACCGCACAGGACTTGATCGGGTAATCCTGCACCAGGCGGGCGATCGGCGAGTTGAAGCTCGGCTGCGGATCCTTGAATGTGCGGCAGCCGTTCCCTTCATAGAAGGTAATGCCCCAGCCATCCTTATGCGGCCCGGTACGGCCGCCGCGCTGTACCAGGCCGGTAAAGCTGAAGCAGATATCGGTCGGTACGTTTGCGCTCATCCCGAGCAGTTCACACATCGCCAGCACTCCTTAACCACACTGACACAGGCTGTGCGGGCCATGCAACGCCCGCAGTCTTATTCATGGGGAGCCGCAGCTCCCCGCAGGCTATCAAGCCTTAACCATCTCTTTTTCGATCAGCTGAATCAAGATGTGAATCGCTTTGATGTGGATTTCCTGAATGCGGTCGGCGTAGCCGAAGTGCGGCACGCGAATTTCCACATCGGCGGAACCCGCCATCTTGCCGCCGTCCTTGCCGGTCAGGGTGATCACTTTCATCCCCTTGGCGCGCGCCGCATCGATGGCTTTGATGATGTTGCCGGAGTTGCCGGAGGTGGAAATGCCCAGCAGCACGTCGCCTTCGCGGCCTACCGCTTCTACATAGCGAGAGAATACGTACTCATAGCCGAAGTCGTTGCTGACGCAGGACAGGTGGCTCACGTCCGAGATGGCAATCGCCGGGTAGCCCGGACGGTTTTCACGGTAGCGGCCGGTCAGCTCTTCGGCGAAGTGCATCGCGTCGCAATGGGAACCGCCGTTGCCGCAGGAAATCACTTTACCGCCGGCTTTGAAGGAATCCGCCAGCAGCACCGCCGCACGTTGGATGGCGTCGATGTTGGCGTCGTCATTGATAAATTTCGCCAGGGTATCAGCCGCTTCGTTCAGTTCACTGCGAATAAGGTCGTGGTACATGAGGAACCTCTTGTTATCGTCAAATCTTCCGCTTCGCAGTGTACCGGATCGCGGAAACAGCGAGAAGCATTCTCAGCCAAACAGCGCGCCGGTTAAGGAAACGGAGAGGTTTTTGATGATTGGTGCTGTCAGTTTGTGACCTGAGTTGTAATTAAACTGTAAACGCATTGATAAAAATTCTGCCTTGTACTAAAACCTATTACATACACACAACAGGTCAGACCTCTTACTACTTCGGAGCTTCTTATGATGGTTCTTAGTATCGTCGTTTTCCTGGCTCTCCTCGGCGTGGTGTTCTACCACCGAGTGAACCTTACCCTCAGCAGCCTGATCCTGGTGGCGTACACCGCCGCCATGGGCGCTATCGGCCTGTGGAGCTTCTGGCTGTTGCTGCCGCTGGCGATCGTGCTGCTGCCGCTGAACCTTTCCTCTGTGCGCCGTTCCCTGCTCTCCGCGCCGGCGCTGCGCGCCTTCCGCAAGGTGATGCCGCCGATGTCCACCACCGAGAAGGAAGCGATCGACGCCGGCACCACCTGGTGGGAAGGCGATCTGTTCCGCGGCGCGCCGGACTGGAACAAGCTGCATAGCTACCCGAAACCGCGCCTGACGGAAGAAGAGCAGGCGTTTATCGATGGCCCGGTGGAAGAAGCCTGCCGCATGGCCAACGACTTCCAGATCACCCACGAACTGGCCGATCTGCCGCCTGAACTCTGGGCGTACCTGAAAGAACACCGTTTCTTCGCGATGATCATCAAGAAAGAGTATGGCGGTCTGGAATTCTCCCCTTACGCTCAGGCGATGGTGCTGCAAAAACTGGCAGGTGTTTCCGGCATCCTGGCGATCACCGTCGGCGTGCCGAACTCCCTCGGCCCGGGCGAACTGCTGCAGCACTACGGTACCGAAGAACAGAAAAACCACTACCTGCCGGGCCTGGCGCGCGGCGACGAGATCCCTTGCTTCGCGCTGACCAGCCCGGAAGCGGGTTCCGATGCCGGCGCCATTCCGGACGTCGGCACCGTGTGCATGGGCGAATGGCAAGGCAAACAGGTGCTGGGCATGCGCCTGACCTGGAACAAACGCTACATCACGCTGGCGCCGGTCGCCACCGTACTGGGCCTGGCGTTCAAACTGCATGACCCAAACCGCCTGCTGAGCGATAACGAATCCCCGGGCATCACCTGTGCGCTGATCCCGACCAGCACGCCGGGCGTGGAAATCGGCAACCGCCACTTCCCGCTGAACGTGCCGTTCCAGAACGGCCCGACCCGCGGCACCGACGTGTTCGTCCCGATCGATTACATTATCGGCGGGCCGAAAATGGCCGGCCAGGGCTGGCGCATGCTGGTTGAGTGTCTGTCGGTCGGTCGCGGCATCACCCTGCCGTCCAACTCTACCGGCAGCCTGAAATCCATCGCCCTGGCGACCGGCGCCTACGCGCACATTCGCCGTCAGTTCAAGATCTCCATCGGCAAGATGGAAGGGATTGAAGAACCGTTGGCGCGCATCGCCGGCAACACCTATGTGATGGACGCCGCCGCTTCGCTGATCACCTATGCGCTGGTGCAGGGCGAGAAGCCGGCCGTGCTGTCAGCCATCGTCAAATACCACTGTACGCACCGCGGCCAGCAGTCGATCGTTGACGCCATGGACATCGCCGGCGGTAAAGGCATCATGCTCGGCGAATCCAACTTCCTGGCTCGCGCCTATCAAGGCGCACCGATCGCCATCACGGTGGAAGGCGCGAACATCCTGACCCGCACCATGATGATCTTCGGTCAAGGCGCGATCCGCTGCCATCCTTATGTGCTGGATGAAATGGCGGCGGCGCAAAGCAACGATCTGAACGCCTTCGATAAATCGCTGTTCGGCCACTTGGGCCACGTCGGCAGCAACAAGGTACGCAGCTTCTGGCTGGGCCTGACCAACGGCCGCACCAGCGCCACACCGACCAAGGACGCGACCCGTCGTTACTATCAGCAGTTGAACCGCCTGAGCGCCAACCTGGCGTTGCTATCGGACGTTTCCATGGGCGTGCTGGGCGGCAGCCTGAAGCGCCGCGAGCGCATCTCCGCTCGCCTGGGGGACATCCTCAGCCAGATGTATTTGGCTTCCGCCGTGCTGAAACGCTTTGACGACGAAGGCCGTCAGAAAGAAGATCTGCCGCTGGTGCATTGGGGCGTGCAAGACAGCCTGCATAAAGCCGAACAGGCGCTGGATGACCTGCTGCGCAACTTCCCGAACCGCTTTATCGCCGGCGCGATGCGCTTCGTGGTCTTCCCGCTCGGCCGCGTGCATACCGCACCGTCCGATCGTCTGGATCACCAGTTGGCCAAGATCCTGCAGGTGCCTTCCGCCACCCGCAGCCGTCTGGGGCGCGGCCAGTACCTGACGCCGAGCGAACATAACCCAATCGGCCTGCTGGAAGCGGCGCTGGCCGACGTGATGGCCGCCGAGCCGATTCATGAACGTCTGTGCAAGGCGGTCGGTAAAAACCTGCCGTTCACCCGTCTGGATCGTTTGGCGGAACGCGCGCTGGAAGAAGGCAAGATCAGCGCCGACGAGGCGAAAATCCTGGTGAAAGCCGAAGAGAGCCGTCTGCGCTCCATCAACGTGGACGACTTTGCGCCGGATGCGCTGGCGGCTGCCAAGCCGGAAAAGCCGGCGGCGCAGTCTAAGCGCCAACAGCAGACCGAAGCGGCTTAACGCCAATTCCCACTCCACACATCCAAGGGGCGATCATCATCGCCCCTTTTTCTTTTCTTGCATCACGAACTTCGCACCGCGCCGCAGGTTGGCGCAACGGCGGATTTCACGGGGAGGAAGTTCGAGTAGACTGCGCGGCGGGTGCTCTGGATCTTTCTGTCCGGAGCCTTGGCAAAGGAGAGAAAGAGAAAGGCCCCGAGTCGATATTATCAACCCGAGGCCACTCTGATGCCCAACAACATCAGGTTAGCCTCTTACCCGCCGCAAGGCAAGGATAGGGAGGTCAAAAATGCAGCAAAAACGGGTCGTACTTAAACTGGTGATCGTCTGTATGACGCTGATCCCGTTCATCTGGCTAACCCGCGGTTCGCTGTGCGAACTGCGCATCAGGCTGGGAGACTCGGAGGTTGCGGCCACTTTGGCTTACGAATCCGAACGGTAAGGCAACCCAACGGCGGGGTTCGCCCCGCCCGTTGGCTGATGGTGTCAGGCAGGATCCACGAGCACCCGCCTTTTCAACCTTGCTGACGAATGCGCGCCAACAGCGCGTCGATATGCTCGATCTGTGGCGCATTGACGATCAGCGTGCGCCCCAGTCCCAGCGCATGACGCTGGCAGTCTAGGCGCATATCGGCGTCGGCGATGCTGTCCAGATCGGCGACGTGCGCCAGGCCGATGGTGCGCCGAATCAGTTCGGTGCCGCAATACCCTACTGCGTCAGTCCAGACCTGCTGCAGGAACTGCTCAGCGTAACCCGGCGTCGCCAACGCCGCATCCCGGCTTTGCTGATGGCACAGCGCCAGGAAGCGATCGGCGAAGATCAGCCACAGCTCGCGCACATCCTGCAGGCGCTGCTCGCGCCCAGCGGCGGCGTCGCGCGGCCCGAACAGCCCCGGCAGGCCGCAATAGTTGAGCAGCAAGTTGCCTAACGCAGTACCGATATCGAAACCGATCGGGCCGTAGAAACCGAATTCAGCGTCGATCGCTTTCAACCGCCCTTCCGCCACGAAGATCGAACCGCTGTGAATATCGCCGTGCAACAGCGCCTCCGCCTTGCTGAGGAAGCGATGTTTCAGGCCGGCGACCGCCAGCTTCAGCGGCGCATCCTCACGCAGCGCCTGCACCTGCGGCAACAGCGCCGCCTCGAACTGATTGCGCTCATGATCGACATAGGGATCGGTAAAGAACAGATCTTCGGTGATCTGGCACAGCTCGGGGTTGGTGAAACGGCTGACTTCCGCCTTCTTCTGCTGTGCCGACTGATAAAAATCGGAGGTGTGGAACAGCGTTTGCGCCAGGTATTCCGCCAGCTGTCCGGCCGCCAGCGGGTGATAGTTGCCCTGCACCAGCTCACTGCGCCAGATGCGATGGTCGGAAAGATCTTCCTGCACCATCACCGCCAATTCGGGATCGTGATGCAAGACTTTTACCGTATGGCGTGGGCAGAAGCCGCCGTGGACCAGCAACGTTTCAGCTTCGATGCGCGCCCGATCCAGCGTCAGCGGCCAGGATTCGCCCACGCAGCGCACGTAGGGCAGCGCCTGTTTGACGATCACCCGGCTCACGCCTTCGCGATCGCGGATCTTGAACACCAGGTTCAGGTTGCCGTCACCGATCTCGTCGGCGCTGACCAGCGCCTGCGGTTCGGCCACCTGCCCGTACTGGCGGGCGTATTCAACGGCGTCGGCAGCCGTAAACGTACGATAAAGCGACATTCCCCAACCCCTCTGTTCTCTCTCGCTGACCTAGCAATCCTGTTTATTTAGACGTAAAAGCATTTGGACGTCTATACATCTGGAAGTCATGTTGGCAGAATAGCGTTTCAGATGCAATAACCACGCAACAAGGAATTAACCGCCGATGCAAGCGCTTAACACCACCAGTTTGACCCTGCAGGACAACCGCCTTTGGATCCTCGATCAGCAAGCCCTGCCGCAGGAAAAGCGGTGGCGCGCCTGCGACAGCGTGGAAGAGTTGGTCGGGCACATTCACAGCCTGCGGGTGCGCGGCGCGCCGCTGATCGGGCTGTCCGCCAGCCTGCTGCTGGCGCTGCTCGCGGAACGCGGTCTATCGCGTGCCGAGTTGGAACAGGCGCTGCACACGCTGCGCGCCGCCCGCCCGACGGCGGTCAACCTGATGAATAATCTGGATCGCATGAAGCTGGCGCTGGCCGAGCCTGATTGGGCACCGGCGATGGCGAACGAAGCGCTGCGGTTGGTGGAAGAAGATCGCCTGCTGTGCGATCGCATCGCCGATCACGGCGCTGGGCTGGTCAAACCCGGCAGCCGCCTGCTGACCCACTGCAATACCGGCGGATTGGCCACCGCCGGCGTCGGCACCGCCCTCGGGGTGCTGCGGCGCGCCCACCGGCAGGGCAAGGTGCAACAGGTGTGGGTCGATGAAACCCGGCCGCTGCTGCAGGGCGGCCGCCTGACCGCCTGGGAACTGGGCGAGCTGGGCATTCCCTATCGCCTGATCTGCGATTCGATGGCCGCCAGCCTGATGGCGCAGGGCCAGGTCGATGCAGTGTGGGTCGGCGCGGATCGCATCGCCACCAACGGCGACGTCGCCAACAAAATCGGCACTTACAGCCTGGCGGTGCTGGCGCACTATCACGGCATCCCCTTCTACGTGGCCGCCCCGCATACCACCCACGATCCACACTGCCCGGACGGCGCCGCCATCCCGATCGAGCAGCGCGCGGCGGCCGAAGTCACCGGCGTTTCAGGCAGCTTCGGCGCCTGCCAGTGGGCGCCTGCCGATGCGCCGGTCTACAATCCGGCGTTCGACGTCACGCCGGCGAAGCTTATCAGCGGATGGGTATTCGACAGCGGCGTGATTACACCGCAGCAGGTTGAAGCGGGGATCTTCCGGCGGGCGTTGGGTTAACGCCCGCCGATTGGCGATCAGTCCAGACGCGGGTAATCATCGGCGATCTTGTCGCCGGTGAAATGCGCCACCCAGCCTTCCGGGTTGTCGAACACCCGGATCGCGGTGAAATGCGGGGCCGAGCCCATATCGAACCAGTGCCGGGTGTTGGCCGGCACCGAGATCAGATCGTTCTTTTCGCACAGGATCTGGAAGATCTTGCCGTCCAGATGCAGGCAAAACAGCCCTGCGCCTTCGACGAAAAAGCGCACTTCATCTTCGCCGTGCGTATGTTCGGACAGGAATTTTTCGCGCAGCGCCTGGCGCTGTTCGTGGTCCGGCCGCATGCTGATCACGTCCCAGCTCTGGTAGCCCTTTTCCGCCACCAGCCGGTCTATCTCATGCTGATAGGCGGCGATCACCGCCTCCGGCTGCGGATTGTCGCCCAGCTCGCGATCTGCCTGCCAGCGCTCAAAGCGCACGCCGATTTGCGCCAACTGCCGCTGGATCTCCTGCGCATCGCGGCTCTGCCACAGCGGCTGCTGCGGCGCTGTATCGCTGAAAATGGTCAATCCACTCATGAGACGAACTCCCCTAAATCGATACGATCAAAACGGTTAACCTGCGGATGCTGGCTCTGGTCGTCCGCGTCATCGCGGATCAGCTGGCAGGTATGCCAGCCGGCGGTCTGCGCCGCATCCAGCTCCTGGTGGATGTCGGACAAAAACAGCAGCTCGTCGGGCGCGATGCCGATAGCCTGCGCGATGTTGCGATACGACGCGGTTTCACGCTTGGCGCCGACGTGCGTATCGAAATAGCCGCTGAACAGCGGCTGCAGATCGCCCGCGTCGCTGTGGCCGAACAGCAGCTTCTGCGCCTCCACCGAACCGGAGGAATAGACGTAAAGCTTCACTCCCTGCCGCTGCCAGGCGGCCAACTGTCCCGCGACTTCCGGATACAGATGCCCACGGAAGTCCCCTTCGCGGTAACCGCTGCGCCAGATAATGCCCTGCAACGCCTTGAGCGCGGTGGATTTGCGATCTTCATCCATAAAGCGGTACAGGGCGGCGATCAGCGTGTCGAGATCAGCCTGCGGCTGGTCAATTTCAGCGCGCAGCGCCGCCAGCGGTGCGGCGACTTCGCTCTCAGCGGCATGGCGGCGCACAAAATCTGCCAGCCGTTCGCGGGCGTAAGGAAACAGTACCTGATGCACGAAGCGAATATCGCTGGTGGTACCTTCAATATCGGTCACGATAGCGCGGATCATTTCGCCTCCAGTAAGCGGCGTTGCAGTTCACACTGGAACAAGAATTCCAGCCCTTCGAGATGACGGCGAGCTTCCGCCACCTGACTCCCCCAGCAATACAGACCGTGGCCGCGCACCAGAAAGCCGTATTGCAACGGCGTGGCCTCGGCATAGGCCGCCACGCGCGCAGCCAGCTGGGGAATGTCCTGATCGTTGTCGAAAATGGGGATCGCCACGCTGTCCAGGTGGCTGCGCTGGCCGGCCAGCGACTTCTGCATTTCGTACCCCTGCAACACCAGCGCATCGCCGCGTTCCACCCGCGACAAGACGGTAGCGTTGACGGAATGGGTATGCAGCACCGCGCCGATGTGCGCAGACAGGCGGTAGAGCAGCGTATGCAGCCCAGTCTCCGCCGATGGCGTGCGGCCGCTCGGCACATGATTGTCGGCGATATCCACCTGCAGAAAATCGGCGGCGCTCAGGCTACCCTTGTCTTTGCCGGACTCGGTGACCAGGCACTGACGTTCGTCCAGGCGCAGCGACATGTTGCCGCCGGTCGCCGGGCACCAGCCTTTGTCGCCAATCCAGTGGCAGGCCGCCAGCAATGCGGTAAGTTGCGGATTATCCGTCATTATTATCGTTTCCCGTTCGGTAAGGCGGCCGGCAGAAGAAGCTTTGCCTGCCGCGTGGCGGGCTAAGCACTTTTTCGAATTTAGCCATCTAAGCGTCTTGATTGCCAAATACTAGCATCGTGTTATATTGACGGCAATATAAGCGCCTGGAGTATTCACCTGCTATGAGCACTTCCGCATTGGTTCCCGAAAGCAAACTGCCCTCACTGGGCACCACCATCTTTACCCAGATGAGCGCGCTGGCGCAGCAGCACCAGGCGATCAACCTGTCTCAGGGCTTCCCCGATTTCGACGGCCCAGACTACCTGAAAGAACGTCTGGCCTGGCACGTCGCCCAGGGCGCCAACCAATATGCGCCGATGACCGGCGTGGCGCCGCTGCGGGAAGCCATCGCCGACAAAACCGCCGAGCTGTATGGCTGGCAGCCGGACGCCGCCGCCGAAGTGACCGTCACCGCCGGCGCCACCGAAGCGCTGTTTGCCGCCATCAGTGCGCTGGTGCGCCCCGGCGACGAGGTGATCTGTTTCGATCCCAGCTACGACAGCTATGCACCGGCGGTGACGCTGGCCGGCGGCATACTCAAACGCATCGCCCTGCAGCCGCCCGCGTTTGCCGTGGATTGGCCAAAGTTCGCCGCCGCGCTGTCACCGCGCACCCGCCTGGTGATCGTCAACACGCCGCACAACCCGTCCGCTACCGCCTGGCAGGCGGAAGACATGCAGCAGCTGTGGCACGCTATCGCCGAACGCGAAATCTACGTGCTCAGCGACGAGGTTTACGAACACATCTGCTTCGCCAAAGGCGGGCACGCCAGCGTGCTGGCCCACCCGCAGCTGCGCCAGCGCGCGATCGCGGTGTCCTCCTTCGGTAAAACCTTCCACATGACCGGCTGGAAAGTGGGTTACTGCGTGGCGCCCGCCGCGCTGAGTGCCGAGGTGCGCAAAGTGCATCAATACCTGACCTTTTCGGTCAATACCCCGGCGCAGCTGGCGCTGGCGGATAGCCTGCGCGCCGAGCCGGAGCACTGGCGACAGCTTCCGGCGTTCTATCGCGCCAAACGCGACCGCTTTGTGCAAGCGCTGGCGAGCAGCCGACTGGAAATTTTACCCTGCGCGGGTACATACTTCTTGCTGGCAGACTACAGCGCCATCTCCGATCTGGACGATGTGGCATTCTGCCATTGGTTAACCGAGCACGTGGGCGTGGCGGCCATTCCGCTGTCGGTCTTCTGTGCCGATCCTTTCCCTCATAAATTGATCCGGCTGTGCTTCGCTAAACAGGACGCCACGCTGGATGCAGCTGCGGAGCGGTTATGTCGACTTTAAAAATTACCCTGTTGCAGCAACCGCTGGTCTGGCGCGACGGCCCCGCCAACCTGGCGGCTTTCGATGCGTTGCTGGCGCCGATCGTTGGCCGAGATCTCATCGTCTTGCCGGAGATGTTCACCACCGGTTTCGCCATGGATGCCGGCGAGAGCGCGCTGCCCGAACAGCAGGTGATCGAATGGCTGCACGGTTGGGCGGTGAAAAGCCACGCGTTAATCGGCGGCAGCGTGGCGCTGAAAACCGACGAGGGCGCGGTCAACCGCTTCCTGTTGGTGGAGCCGGGCGGCCAGGTGCACGCCTATGACAAACGCCACCTGTTCCGCATGGCCGGCGAACACCTGCACTACCAGGCCGGCAACCGGCGTGAAATCTTCGAGTGGCGCGGCTGGCGCATCCTGCCGCAGATCTGCTACGACCTGCGTTTCCCGGTTTGGGCGCGCTATCAGCAGGATTACGATCTGGCGCTGTACGTCGCCAACTGGCCGGCGCCGCGCAGCAGCCATTGGCAAACGCTGCTGGCGGCGCGGGCGATTGAAAATCAGGTGTATGTGGCGGGCTGCAACCGGGTAGGCGAAGATCCCAACGGCCTGAACTACAGCGGAGACAGCTTGATCATCAGCCCTCAGGGCGAGATCCTGGCGGATGCGGAGCCCGGCGCGGCCACGCGGTTGGACGCCGAGCTGTCGCTGGAAACCCTGCAGAGTTACCGCAGCGCCTTCCCGGCCTGGCGCGATGCCGACAGCTTTCTGCGTTTAGACTGATTCCCCCTTCTCCCAGCCGGCGATCATCAGGCAATAGGCCCGGATCGCCAGCGCTACGTCCGCCGGCCGCACCGCTTCGTCAGGATGATGACTGACGCCGCCGGCGCAACGCACGAACAGCATGCCGACCGGCCAGTGCGCCGCCACGGCGATGGCATCGTGACCGGCGCCGCTCGGCAGCGCCAGGCCGCGCCCCTGTACCTGCTCGACGGCCGCCTGCCAACGGTGCTGCAGCTCCGCGTCGCAGGCGGTGGCGTCAATGCGGTAAAACTCTTCACTGGCGAAGCGTACTCCGCGGCGTACGCAGATCGCCTGCGCCTGCGCCAGCAACGCCGACAATAGCGCCGCCAGTTGCGCATCCTGCGGGCCGCGGACGTCGAGCGTCAATCGCACTTCACCGGGGATCACATTGACCGCGCCCGGCAGGCATTCAATACACCCCACGGTGGCCACCAAATGCGGATCGGCGGCGCGGGTCAGCGTTTCGACCGCCATCATCCATTCCGCCGCGGCCGCCAACGCGTCTTTGCGCTGCCCCATCGGCACCGTGCCGGCGTGGCCCGCCTCACCGTTGAAAGTGCAGGTAAGCCGGCGCGCGCCATTGATCGCCGTCACCACGCCCAGCGCCAAATCGGCTGCCTCCAGACACGGGCCCTGTTCGATATGCAATTCGAGATAGGCGCGAATTTCGTTTGGCGCGCGACGCGCCTGCGCAATCGCCGCCGGATCCAGCCCAAAGTCGCGCATGGCCTGTGCCACGCTGATGCCGTCGGCGTCGGTGCACGCCAGCCACTCTGCGGGCCACTGGCCGGTCAGGCCGCGGCTGCCGAGCAGCGTGACGCCAAAGCGCGCGCCCTCTTCGTCGGCAAAGCCGATCACCTCCAGCGCCAGCGGCAATCGACGCCCCTGGCGGTGATAGTGCGCCACCGTTTCCAGCGCCGTGAGCACGCCGAGCATGCCGTCATAGCGCCCGGCGTTGCGCACCGTGTCCAGATGCGAACCGAGCAGCAGCGCGGGGGCAGCGGGCGTGAGCCCTTCATAACGGCCGCAGATATTACCGACGCTGTCCTGCCAAACCTGCATCCCGCTCTCGCGCATCCACTCTCCGACCAGACGATTGGCGCGCCGATGTTCAGCAGAGAGATAAAGACGCGTCAGCCGATCGGGCTCTGCGCTGATCGCCGCCAGCTCGTCACAGCGCGCCATCACCCGTGCGGCAGCCTGCTGCGCCTCCACCGGCGTCATCCACGTTTGCCTGCGTCATAAACGTTCCAGGCGGCCTGCAACGCCTCGCCCTGCTTGCTGGCGAAGCCGAGACGATTCAACACCGCCTCCAGCGCCGCCAGGGTTTGCAGCACGCAATCCTTGCGCGCGTTGTAGCCCATGGTGCCGATGCGCCAGATCTTGCCCTGCAGCGGGCCGAACGAGGTGCCGATTTCGATGGCGAAGTCGTTCAGCATCATCTGCCGCACCTGTTCGCCGTGCACCTGCGGCGGGATCATCACGCCGAGCACGTTGTTCATGCGGTGATCGAGATCGCCGAACACCGCCAGCCCCATGCCCCGGATGCCCGCCAGCATTGCCGCGCCGTGCAGCCGGTGGCGAGCGATGGCGTGATCCAGCCCTTCTTCGAGGATCACTCGCGCGCATTCTCGCGCCGCGAACAGCATGCTGGTGGCTTCGGTATGGTGATTGAGACGCTCCGGCCCCCAATAATCCATGATCATGCCGAGGTCGAAATAGTTGGAGTAGATCATCTCGTCGTCGCCGTCGGCATGCTCGGCGGTGCGGATCCCCTCCTCCACGCATTTACGGCGGCGCACAATCTCTTCAAACTGCGGGCTGAGAGTGACCGGCGAACTGCCGGAGGGCCCGCCCAGGCACTTCTGCAGCCCGGCGGAGACCGCATCCAGCCCCCAGGCATCGGTCTCCAACGGGTTGCCGCCAAAGGAAGCCGTTGCGTCGGTATAGAACAGCACGCCGTGGCGGCGGCAGATATCGCCCAGCTCATGCAGCGGCTGCAGCATGGTGGTGGAGGTGTCGCCCTGCACCGTCAGCAGCAGGCGCGGACGCACTCGCTTAATCGCGTCTTCGATGCGATCGGCGCTGAACACCTCGCCCCACGGTACCTCGATCGTGTGTACCTCGGCACGGCAGCGGCGGGCAATCTCGCACAGCAGATGCCCGAAACGGCCGAAGACCGGCACCAACACCTTATCGCCCGGCCGAATAGCGGAAACCAGCATCGCTTCGATGCCGGCGCGCGAGGTGCCGTCCACCAGCATCGTCCAGCGGTTTTCGGTGCGGAACAGCGCGCGGTACAGCGCCATGACCTGATTCATATAGCCGGTCATCGCCGGATCGTACTGGCCGATCAGCTGGCTCGACATGGCGCGCAGTACGCGCGGATCGGCGTTGATCGGCCCCGGCCCCATCAGCAGGCGCGCCGGCGGGTTAATCTGATCGAATTGCGAGATATCCAACATGTTCATTCCCTGTCAGCTTAGTAAGTTATTGAGTTATGCCTTCAGCGTCGACATGACGTTTGTTTGCTGCCCAATAGCCTACTCCCGATAGGAATTCAGTTGAAACAAAAGATTCTTATAACCAATAAATGAAACCAAAGTAACAAAATGAGGTGACCGATCCGCCTTAAACGGCGGTAGGTGAAGGAAGGGAAATGACCTGCCGCGCTTAACGCAGCTCCAGTTCGTCCAGCGCCTGGAACAGTTCGGCGACGTGATGAATACGCTGCCGCCCCTGAGCCAGCCGCTCATGCAGCAACGCATTGCTGAGCAGGCTGGCCAGGCTCATGGCAGCGGCATAGCTGTCGAACGCCGACACGCTGTCGAGCGGCACGGTCAAGTGCCAGTTGGCCAACGGAAACAGCGCCTGCGCCTGCGGCTCGCAGATCAGCAGCGTCGGTACTCCGCGACTTTGCAACAGCGTCAGCACCGCCTTTATCTGACGCGGCCGGCGACGGAACGCCACCACCACCGCCATGTCCTGCGGCGTCAGCCCCGCCAGATCTTCCGCCAGCGTCTGCCCCGGCTGCGGCGCCAGCAGAACCTGTTCACGCACCTGCATCAGCTGCTGGCGCAGGTGCATCGCCACCGGATAGCTGTTGCGCAGCCCCAGCAGCAGTACGCCTCGCGCCTGCGTCAGTGCGGCGATCGCCGCGCTGAACTGTACCGCATCGATCTGCTTTACCCAGCGGGTGAGGTTGGCCATTTCCTGCTTACAGTGCCGCGCCAACAGCGTATCGCCCTGCACCGCATCGCGGCTGTCGGTCAGCGGCATGCCGCTCTGGCGCAGGGTGCGAAGCTCATCGCGCATGGCGCGGTAGTTGGGGTAGCCCAGCCGTTTGAACAAGCGGCTGACCGTGGCTTTGGAAACGCCGCTCAGGCGCGCCAGCTCGGCGCTGTTGTAACCGATCAAATCGTCATAGTGATCGAAGATGAAGTCGGCCACCCGCTGCTCCTGCGGCGTCAGCTGTGGGTAGTCGCGGCGCAGGCGTTCGTCGAACCGTTGCATTATCGTTCTCGCTGTAACCTTCGTTTCAGCGGAACATAACACGGTCGAACTACCCGCTGGCAAGCGATTATTCGTGGGTGGGAAATGGCAGCGGCATGCCCTTCTCCAGCGTCAATGCCGGAAAAGGGCCGCGCGTTCAGCACCAATAGGCCATGAAGTTGACGGTAGCGCGATCCAAATCGCGTTCGCCGATCAGATAACGCCGCAGCGTTTTCACCGTGGAAGACTCGGCCGCCACCCAGGCATAAAAAGCGTTACCGCCGGCCGCCCGCTCCCACAACACCTCATCGCTCAGGCTGCTTTCCGCCAGGGACTGCGCCTGCGCGCACGCCGACGCGGGAATGTCGACCCGCTGGCGCACCGCCTCCACCAGCAGCGTGCCGTGTGCCAGTTGGTGCCCTACGTCGCGCGGCAGCCAGTAAACCTCAGCGAACGGGAAACGGGCCAAATCCAGGCAATCCCCCGCCACCGGCACCTCGAAGAATGCCTGCACCCGCGGCGGATTGGCCTGCTGCGCCAGCTGCTCCAGAATACCCATCGCCGCCGGCACCGCCGTCTCATCGGCGATCAACAGCGCCTGCTGCAACTGCGCCGGCGGCGCCCATTCGTAGCCGCCGCTGTCGCCGCCGAACTCGCCGTTGGGCGCGACCGTCTGAATGGCATCACCCGGCTCGGCGTGGGTCGCCCAGGCGGAAGCCGGACCGTTCACGCCATGCAGCACGAATTCGACGTCCATCTGATTCTGCTCACGGCGCAACGCACGCAGCGTATAGGTGCGCATCACCGGACGCTGTTCTTTGGGGATCGCCATGTAATCGCCGTACCAGTCCGGGCTGTTGACCAACTGCGGGATCTTGCCGTCCGCCGCCGGGAACAACAGTTTGATGCGCTGATCTGGCGCTTCAAGCTTCATCCGATGAATATCCGCACCTTCAAACACGCAGCGCACCAGCGAAGGTGAAATCAGCGTTTTACTTTTCAAGGTGATATCAAAAATTCTGTAGCTGGCGGACATGTTCTCGATTCTCCGGCAACGCTGTCGCTTGTGCGTATGGCCGATCGGCTGCCGTGTTGACGGCGTGGGGTGCTCGATCGTGCAGCGGGTAAAATGTTAATAAAACCAATTAATTACGTTAATGTATCGCAAAAAATCATATCATGATTTTATTGATAACAAGAAACGTTATTGATAAAAGAATCATTCTCAAAAATAGAGTAATAACAATATCACCTGGGAAATAACGATGAAACGCAAACACCTTTGGGTATTGAACCCTTGTCTGCTGGCAATGCTTGCGCCGGCGGCTTGGGCAGAAGATCAGAAAGCCGGCAACGAAGAGCAGTTGGTGGTCTCCGCCAGCCGTTCGCACCGCAGCGTGGCGGAAATGGCGCAGACCACTTGGGTCATCGAAAGCCAGGAGATTGAACAGCAGGTTCAGGGCGGTAAAGAGATCAAAGACATGTTGGCGCAGCTGATCCCCGGCATGGACGTCAGCGGCCAGGGCCGCACCAACTATGGTATGAATATGCGCGGCCGTTCGATGATGGTGATGATCGACGGCGTACGCCTGAATTCATCGCGCAGCGACAGCCGCCAGTTGGATTCGATCGATCCGTTCAATATCGATCATATTGAGGTGATTTCCGGCGCGACTTCGCTGTACGGCGGTGGCAGCACCGGCGGCCTGATCAACATCGTCACCAAAAAGGGGCAACGGGAACAGCAGGTCGAGTTGCAGATCGGCGGTAAAACCGGCTTTGGCGGCCATAACGATCACGACGAGAACGTGGCGGCGGCGGTCAGCGGCGGCAACGACAACGCCTCGGGGCGCCTGTCCGTTTCTTACCAGCGCTATGGCGGCTGGTACGACGGCAAAGGCAATGAGGTACTGATCGACAATACCCAAACCGGCCTGCAGTATTCCGATCGCCTTGACGTGATGGGCACCGGCACCCTCAACATCGACGATCATCAACAGCTGCAGCTGACCACCCAATACTACAAAAGCCAATCCGACGGCGACCACGGCCTGTTCCTGGGGGAAAACTTCGCGGCGGTGACGGGCGGCGCCAAGGCATACAACAGCGGCAACTTAAATTCCGACCGCATCCCCGGCACCGAACGCCATCTGATCAACCTGCAGTATTCCAACACCGATTTCCTTGGCCAGGATTTGGTGGCGCAGGTCTACTACCGCGACGAAACCTTGACCTTCTACCCATTCCCGACGCTGGCGGGCAAAGCGCCGGACTATTACGTCAGCAGCATTGGCGCTTCGCAGCAAAAAACCGATTTCTACGGCGGCAAGCTGACGTTAAACAGCAAGCCTGTCGATGCGCTGACGCTGACTTACGGCATCGACGCCGAGCATGAGAGCTTCAACGCCAACCAACAGTTTTTCAACCTGGCGAAGGCCCAACAGTCCGGCGGCATGACGCTGGAGAACGCTTACAGCACCGGCCGCTATCCGAGCTATACCACCAGCAACCTGGCGTCGTTCCTGCAGGCCAGCTACGATATCAACCCGATCTTCACCCTGAGCGGCGGCGTGCGTTACCAATACACCGAAAACAAGATTGACGACTTCGTCGGCTATAACCAACAGCAGGCGATCGCCACCGGCGCCGCGACTTCTGCCGACGCGATACCGGGAGGGAAAACCGACTACAACAACGCGCTGTTTAATGCCGGCCTGTTGGCGCACCTGACCGATCGCCAGCAAACCTGGTTCAACTTCTCTCAGGGCTTCGAGATCCCGGATCCGGGCAAATATTACGGCAACGGCACCTACGCGTTGAACGGCGGCCATTACCAGTTGCTGAAGAGCGTCAACGTCGGCGATTCCAAGCTGGAAGGCATCAAGGTCAATGCCTACGAGTTGGGCTGGCGCTATACCGGCGATAACCTCCGCACGCAAATCGCCGCCTACTACTCGCTGTCCGACAAGAGCATCGCCATCAACAAAACCGACATGACCATCAACGTCAATGCGGACAAGCGCCGCATCTACGGGGTGGAAGGCGCGGTGGATTATTTCTTTGAAGACAGCGACTGGAGCGCCGGCACCAACTTCAACGTTATCCGTTCCGAAACCAAGGTCAACGGCGAATGGAAGAAGTTGGTGGTGGATACCGCCAGCCCATCGAAAGTCACCGCTTATGTCGGCTGGGCGCCGGGCGACTGGAATCTGCGCTTACAGTCGCAGCAAACCTTCGACGTGTCGGACGACGGCGATTACACCAAGGCCAACTCCACTCAGGGCCGCAAGATCGATGGCTACAACACCCTCGATTTTCTCGGCAGCTATAGCCTGCCGGTGGGGAAAATCAGCTTCAGCGTGGAAAACCTGCTGGACAAGCAGTACACCACCGTTTGGGGCCAACGCGCGCCGATCCTGTACAGCCCGACCTACGGCTCGCCTGAGCTGTACAGCTATAAAGGCCGCGGACGCACCTTCGGTTTGAACTACTCGGTGTTGTTCTGAGGAATAAGGGGCCGGTCCGCCGGTCCCTTTTATTGGGCCGCACCGTTTTTCAGAGAGCAGAAACGACAAAGCCCCGAGTTATCGCTAACTCAGGACTTCTGAATAGTGGCGGAACGGACGGGGCTCGAACCCGCGACCCCCTGCGTGACAGGCAGGTATTCTAACCAACTGAACTACCGCTCCGCGCCATTCCCTCTTGCGGGGGAACGAGGCGCATATTACGGACGCCTCTCGGTTCCGTCAACGCCTTTTTCTCACCAAATGAACCGTTTGCACAGTTTTTCAACGAAGCTTCATCCGGTGCGTTTTTTTCGTGCAAAAATGCCGTTACTCCTACTCCGCCGGCGCACCGCGCCACAGGCAACTGCCGCCCTTTTTCGCCACCAGATCCAGACGCGCCTCGTGCGCCTTCACTTCTTCGTCGCTGGCGTAGACCACTTTCATCGCCGTCGCCGGGCGGACGATGCGCTGAATTTCTTGCGCGGCGTCGTTTTGCTGGGTATCACCCTCCATCTGGAACGCTATCGAGGTCTGACCGCCGGTCATCGCCAGATAAACTTCCGCCAAGATCTCGGCATCGAGCAATGCGCCGTGTAGCGTACGCTTGCTGTTGTCTATCTCATAACGGCTGCACAAGGCATCGAGGTTGTTGCGCTTGCCCGGGAACAGGCGACGCGCCATCAGCAGGCTGTCGGTGATGGTGCAGAAGGTCTCGGTCTTCGGGATGCCCTGCTGCAACATGCGGAATTCGTGATCCATAAAGCCGATATCGAACGCCGCGTTATGGATCACCAGCTCGCCGCCGCGGATGAAGTCGAGGAATTCCTCGGCAACCTGATCGAAGGTCGGCTTGTCGACCAGGAAATCGTCGCTGATGCCGTGTACGCCGTAGGCTTCCGGATCCACCAGCCGATCCGGCTTGATGTAAACGTGGAAATTGCGCCCGGTCAGGCGGCGGTTAATCACCTCCACCGCACCGATTTCGATGATGCGGTGCCCTTCGTAGTGCACCCCAAGCTTGTTCATACCGGTGGTTTCGGTATCGAGGACAATCTGTCTGGTGGTTGTAGAGATCATATTGCAGTGCTCGCAGCGCTCGTTTATGTCAGACTTGGCTTTTAAAAACTGATAGGAAGAGTCTACCAGAGATGCTCAAACAGGTAGAAATTTTCACCGACGGCTCCTGCCTTGGCAACCCCGGCCCCGGTGGCTACGGTGCGATATTACGCTATAAGCAGACGGAAAAAACCTTCAGCGAGGGTTTTCGTCTGACCACCAATAACCGCATGGAAATGATGGCGGCGATCGTGGCGCTGGAAGCGCTGACCGTGCCCTGCGCCGTGACGCTCAGTACCGACAGCCAGTATGTGCGTCAGGGCATCACCAGTTGGATCCATAACTGGAAGAAGCGCGGCTGGAAAACCGCCGACAAAAAGCCGGTCAAGAATGTCGATCTGTGGCAGCGGTTGGATCAGGCCATTCAGCGCCACGAGGTGAGATGGGAATGGGTCAAGGGCCACGCCGGCCACCCGGAAAACGAACGTTGTGACGTATTGGCGCGCGAAGCGGCCGGTAAGCCGACACAGGAAGACGTCGGTTACCAACCGGAAGCCTAAGGCAGTTTGCGATAGCTCTTGGTCGCGCCCACCGCGCGGCTGAGAGACGGTTTTCTCGCCCCCAGTTTCATCGGCGTGGGCGTCAGCGGCAAAGTGCGTTTACGCGCCACAATCACGCTCATGCAGCCCAGCGCCGGCAAATGGGTGCATAAAAACTTGCCGCCCTGGCGATGCCACGGCAGCACGTGAAAACGCGCCTGGTGCAGCACCTCATAATTCAGCAGGCTAAGCCAATCCAGCAACCGCATCTGGGTAAACATGCGGCTGACATAGGGCTGACGGCGACGCAATCCGGGCACCAGCTTACCCAATCCCAGCAGGCTGAACGGATTGAAGCTACTGATAACCACCCAGCCGTCGTCGATCAACACCCTGTCGACTTCACGCAGCATGCGGTGCGGATCGTCTGCATAGGACAGCGTATGCGCCAACAGGCAGGCATCCACCGACTTGGCGGCAAACGGCAGTTGATAAGCATCGGCGATCACCTGCAGCCCTTCTCCCTCCAGCCCTACGTTGACCTGATGGGAAATCGCGCATTTGTCCGTGGCCAGCTCGGCGCTGAGCATGCCCATCTTCAGCAGATGGAAACCGAACAGCTTTGGCCACCAGGGTTGCAACTGCCGCTCGAGCGCTTCACGATAATACTCCCCCCACGGCAGCTCGGCCCAGGACTGCGGGCCGGTGAGCTTTTGTAGAGTATGGGCTGGTTTCATGATTTATTATCTTCTTTCAAGCCGTTGCCAACGAGAGGTACACCATGAATCTTATCAGCATTCCCGCCTTCCAGGACAATTACATTTGGTTATTGGATGACCGACAGGGGCGCTGCATTATCGTCGATCCGGGTGAGGCGCAGCCGGTGCTCGAAGCGCTGCAGCGCCTGCAGCTGGTGCCGGCGGCGATCCTGCTGACCCACCATCATCACGATCACGTCGGCGGCGTGGCGCAGATCGTGGCCCAGTATCCCGGCATGGCTGTCTATGGGCCGCAAGAAACCGCAGACAAAGGCGCCAATCACATCGTCCGTGACGGCGACACCTTTAACATCGATGGGTGCCAGTTCAGGACTTTTGCCGTCCCCGGCCATACATTGGGCCATGTGGCATTCTATAGTGCCCCTTATCTGTTCTGCGGCGACACAATTTTCTCCGCCGGCTGCGGCAGACTGTTTGAAGGCACCGCCAAACAAATGTACGACTCATTTCAACAACTCGCGCAACTTCCCGATAACACCTTAATTTGCTGCGCGCATGAATATACTCTTTCAAATCTTAAGTTTGCGCGGGCTATTTTGCCAGAAGATCGAGAGATTGAAACATATCAACAACATGTTGAAGCGTTAAGGGCAAAAGGCCAAGCCAGTGTGCCGACCACATTGCAATTAGAGCGCAAAATTAACCTGTTTTTACGTTGCCATGACACTGATTTACAAAAGAAATTAGGCTTTAATTCACCACCAGAAAGCCTTCATTCAGTTTTTTCCGAATTACGCCTGCGGAAAGATAACTTCTAAGCTTTTAGTTGTGTTATTTGGCGAAGCAAAGTATTATTGCTCGTCTTTTAAGCAACTACATTGACACACACATGAAGGCTAAAGCGATATTTCTCGCCTCAGTCTTGCTAGTGGGTTGCCAGTCGTCCAGGCAGGACGCACCGGCGCCAGAACAGCATGCACAGAGTTTGTCTTCGGCTGGTCAAGATGGTGAAGCAGGAGAGTACACAGCAAATGGCCGAGCGAGCTCGGCGCGGTGGTTGGATAACAACAGTCCCGCCGCGCAACAGGACCTGTGGAACTTCATTAGCGACGAGCTGAAGATGGAGGTTCCGGAAAATTCCCGGATCCGTGATCAGAAAAGAAAGTACTTAAAAAGTAAGAGCTATCTCCACGATGTAACATTACGGGCAGAGCCGTACATGTACTGGATAGTCGGGCAGATTAAGAAACGTAATATGCCGATGGAACTGGTACTGCTACCCATAGTGGAGAGCGCTTTTGACCCACACGCCACGTCAAGTGCCAACGCCGCAGGGCTATGGCAAATCGTGCCGCAAACGGGTCGCAATTATGGTTTGAAAAACAATCAGTGGTATGACGGTCGACGCGATGTCGTCGCCTCGACAACCGCTGCGCTGAACATGATGCAACGCTTGAACCGCATGTTTAACGGCGACTGGTTACTGACCGTAGCCGCCTATAACAGTGGTGAAGGCCGCGTGATGCAAGCGGTGAAGGCAAACAAACGCCAGGGTAAGCCAACCAATTTCTGGGCACTGTCGCTTCCGCGTGAAACGTCAATCTATGTCCCGAAAATGCTGGCGCTGAGCGACATCATCAAGAACAGCAAGAAGTACGGCGTGAAACTCCCGAAAACGGATGAAACCCGTGCACTGGCGCGTATCGATGTCGGGCAGCAGATCCAGCTGACTCAGGCGGCTGAGATGGCGGGGCTTTCAGTCACCAAGATGAAAGCGTATAACCCTGGCTACAAAAAAGGCGTTACGGCACCCAACGGGCCCCATTACATCATGGTTCCCAAAGGACATGCCGAGCAACTGAAAGACTCGCTGGCCGATGGCCAGATCGCCGTGACTCAGCCAACGACGCAGTTGGCGAAGAACAGCGGTTTGACCGGTGGCAGCTCGTATAAAGTGCGCTCCGGCGACACCTTATCGGGCATTGCCAAGCGGCTGAACGTTAAGACCAGCGATTTGCAGAGTTGGAACAACTTACGCGCCAAGAGCGCCATAAAAGTTGGGCAAACCCTGCAAGTGGCCAGCAATACTGGCAGTAATAGCAGTATCACCTATCAGGTTCGTAAAGGGGATTCGCTTGCCAGTATCGCACGTCGTCACGGCGTCGATATTAACGACGTGATGCGTTGGAATTCAACGCTCGGTAAAGGCAACAGCCTTCAACCCGGTCTGAAGTTGACCCTGTTTGTCGGCAACAAGCTGACGCCGGACACCTAAGTTTCGGCACAAAAAAAGCACCCCTCGGGGTGCTTTTTTATTACCTGTGATTCACCAGACGGGGGAGTTTTTTTCCGGGTGGAACTCCACCAACAGCGGGTTGTGATCCGACGCACTGGTCACCAGTACCGACGCCTCTACAACCCCAAGATTACGGTAAAACACGAAGTCCAACGGACGGCCAAAGGCCTTACGGCGGTGATCGTCGGCGAAACTCACTTCGCGCAGCGCCATCTCGCCGGCGAAGTCATACAAGGCATTGATACGTTTGCGGCTCCAGGCGTTAAAGTCCCCGGCCATGATCACCGGCCCCCGGTGGCTGGCGATCTGCTCGCCGATCGGCCCCAGCTGTTTGCTGTAGACGTCGACTCCCAGGCTAAAGTTCACCGCATGGATGTTCACCACCATCAACAACTCGCCGTTGTACAGCGGATAAACGGTGATCAGGGCCGACTTGGACAGCCGCAGCAGCGGCTCTCGCTCGCGCAGCGGGCAGCAGTAAACCGGATGAGCGGCCGCCAGCGTCATCACGCCGGAAGGGTGCTGCGGCAGCACAAAGGCCGGCACCTGATCGGCCGCCAAATAGTTGGCGGTCGCGTAGCTCACCAGCTCCGGCGTGGTTTGCGCCTCTTGCAACAGCACCAGCTGCGCATCTTTGCCATGATTTTTCAGCACCGAAAGCCAGTCGGCTCGCTGCTGTTTGAAAATATTCCACACCATAACGCGCAAGGCGCCGGTCGTCGGCAGCGCCGCCCCTGGCGGCAACGGCTGGTTAACGGCGCCAGGAAAGATTCGCTCAACTGGCTGGCCTGCAACATACCTCATTGCATAAGTTCGTTTCGGCACGCGATTCGCCTATTACCCATTAGCATGAAACTGGCGATGAAGACTTCGCCAACGGTGAATTGATTATACGCCTGCCCCGCACAGAGGGCATGGCTTTTACAGGCATAACCTTTTCAGTTATAGGGGCCGTCTGCGGCGATTTCAATCTTCTGAGGGTATAGCTGTGTAAAGGTGGTGCAGCAGAGGTGAAAAATGCGAAAGGGCCAGCAAAATGCAAACGGGGAAACAGGAATATGCGCAATCACGGTCATGTGGGTGACGAGGATGCTCCGACGTGCTTAAATGACTAAATCGCTAAAAACTTAGAATAGAGCTTGCCTGTGGAGCAAAAATGAAAGCGAATTCGGACGAGCTTATCACCTTCGTTACCGTAGTGGAAAGCGGCAGCTTCAGCCGGGCGGCGGAGCGCCTGCAGCAGGCCAACTCCGTGGTCAGTCGGACGGTAAAAAAGCTGGAGAGCAAGCTGGGGGTAACCCTGCTCAACCGCACGACACGCCAAATCAGCCTGACCCAAGAAGGCGAAAACTACTTTCGGCAGGTGCAGAAAGTATTGAGCGATATGGCCGCAGCGGAAAATGCGTTGATGGAAAGCCGTCAACGCCCGCAGGGGCTGCTGCGCGTCGATGCCGCAACGCCGGTCGTCTTGCATCTGTTGACGCCGCTGGTCGCCGAGTTTCGTGAACGCTATCCGGAAATGTCGCTATCGCTGGTCTCTTCGGAAAACTTCATCAATTTGATCGAACGAAAAGTGGATATCGCAATACGCGTCGGCGAACTGACGGACTCTACGCTGAAAGCGCGCAAGCTGATGGCCAGCTATCGGCGCATCCTGGCCTCCCCCGCCTACCTGGCGCAGTATGGCGCACCAAAGACGGTAGCCGATCTGGAGCACCATTGCTGCATCGGCTTCAACGATCTGCCCAACCTGAACCGCTGGCCGCTGACCTGTGCCGATGGTCGACAACTGGAGATCGTTCCAGGTCTGACTACCAACAGCGGCGAAACCCAGCGCCACCTGTGCCTGCACGGCAACGGCATCGCCTGCCTGTCGGACTTTATGAGTGATGAAGACGTCAAACGCGGAGACCTGGTCCCCCTTCTACTGGAAGACACGTTGCCACTCGAAATGCCGATCAACGCGGTGTACTACAGCGATAGCGCCGTCAGTAACCGCCTGCGCAGTTTTATCGATTTTATCAGCGATCGGCTAAAGCGATAAAAAAGGCGCCCTCTTGGGCGCCTGGCGTCGTGATGTCCAGAGATTAATCCCAGTTGGGTGCCAGACCTTCAGGGCTGACCAATCGGCCGTTGCTTTCAAGCGCCGCAATCTGCGCCATATCGTCGTCACTCAGCATCAGCTGCTGTGCCAACAGGTTGCTTTCCAGGTTTTCACGCTTGGTCGAGGAAGGGATCACCGCATAGCCCAGCTTCAACGCCCAGGCCAGAACCACCTGTGCCGGCGTCGCATTGTGACGTGCGGCAATGCTTTTGATCGTCTCATCCTGCAACGCTTTGCCATACGCCAGCGTCATATAAGAGGTGATGGCAATACCATGCTGCCGTGCGAACGCCACCACTTTTTCATTCTGCAAGAACGGTGACAGTTCTATCTGATTAGTCGCTATCTGATCGGCGCCGACCGCGTCAATCGCCTGCTGCATCAGATCGACCGTGAAATTGGATACCCCTATTTGACGGGTCAGCCCCAAGCGCTTGGCTTCCAGCAGTTCAGCCATAAACTCCGCGACAGGCACCTCATCATTTGGCGATGGCCAGTGAATCAGCGTCAGATCGACATATGAGGTCTGCAGCTTGACCAGGCTGTCTCGCAGGCTGGGAATTAATGCACCCTTTGCCAGATTCGCGATCCAAATTTTGGTCGTGATGAACAACTCGTCACGCGGCACACCGCTGGCGGCGATAGCCTGGCCGACGGCCGCTTCGTTTTCATAGATCTGTGCGGTATCGATAGCCCGATAGCCCAGTTCCAGCGCCGTGCTTACCGAGTCGATAACGACCTGATCCTGAAGGCGGAAAGTACCTAAACCAAATGCAGGAATGCTCACAATGTTTACTCTCTCATTAGTGGATAAATAGCGATGCAAGAGAGTATGGCAATATTTTTAGTGAGCAAAAACGCCAGGTTCGGCATAATACTTTTGACCAGCAGGCAACAATATTGAGAAAAAGCGGCAGGAGCGGTGGCAAATTCGACGATATTTCGTGAATTTTGCATATGAAAAAGCCCTGAGTCTCTGACTCAGGGCTTATCAATTAAGTGGCGGAACGGACGGGGCTCGAACCCGCGACCCCCTGCGTGACAGGCAGGTATTCTAACCAACTGAACTACCGCTCCACCGATTTTTTACGTCGCATCTCTCGATGCCGGCAAATTCGCGCTCTGCGATTTGCGCATTACCAGTCGTCACACCGATAACGTTTATTTGATGCCTGGCAGTGTCCTACTCTCGCATGGGGAGACCCCACACTACCATCGGCGCTACGGCGTTTCACTTCTGAGTTCGGCATGGGGTCAGGTGGGACCACCGCGCTATTGCCGCCAGGCAAATTCTGTTTCATTCCAACCGCTTCACTCTCGTGTCGCCATCAGAACCAATCTCGGAACTTCGCTGAAAATCTCTCTAAAAACACCTTCGGTGTTGTAAGGTTAAGCCTCACGGATCATTAGTACTGGTTAGCTCAATGCATCGCTGCACTTACACACCCAGCCTATCAACGTCTTAGTCTTAAACGTTCCTTCAGGGACCTTAAAGGCCCAGGGAAGACTCATCTTGAGGCAAGTTTCGCGCTTAGATGCTTTCAGCGCTTATCTTTTCCGCACTTAGCTACCGGGCAATGCCATTGGCATGACAACCCGAACACCAGTGGTGCGTTCACTCCGGTCCTCTCGTACTAGGAGCAACCCCTCTCAATCTTCCAACGCCCACGGCAGATAGGGACCGAACTGTCTCACGACGTTCTAAACCCAGCTCGCGTACCACTTTAAATGGCGAACAGCCATACCCTTGGGACCTACTTCAGCCCCAGGATGTGATGAGCCGACATCGAGGTGCCAAACACCGCCGTCGATATGAACTCTTGGGCGGTATCAGCCTGTTATCCCCGGAGTACCTTTTATCCGTTGAGCGATGGCCCTTCCATTCAGAACCACCGGATCACTAAGACCTACTTTCGTACCTGCTCGAGCCGTCACTCTCGCAGTCAAGCTAGCTTATGCCTTTGCACTAACCTCACGATGTCCGACCGTGATTAGCTAACCTTCGTGCTCCTCCGTTACTCTTTGGGAGGAGACCGCCCCAGTCAAACTACCCACCAGACACTGTCCTCACCCCGGATCACGGGGCCGAGTTAGAACATCAAACATTAAAGGGTGGTATTTCAAGGATGGCTCCACGCAGACTGGCGTCCACGCTTCAAAGCCTCCCACCTATCCTACACATCAAGGCTCAATGTTCAGTGTCAAGCTATAGTAAAGGTTCACGGGGTCTTTCCGTCTTGCCGCGGGTACACTGCATCTTCACAGCGAGTTCAATTTCACTGAGTCTCGGGTGGAGACAGCCTGGCCATCATTACGCCATTCGTGCAGGTCGGAACTTACCCGACAAGGAATTTCGCTACCTTAGGACCGTTATAGTTACGGCCGCCGTTTACTGGGGCTTCGATCAAGAGCTTCGCCTTGCGGCTGACCCCATCAATTAACCTTCCAGCACCGGGCAGGCGTCACACCGTATACGTCCACTTTCGTGTTTGCACAGTGCTGTGTTTTTATTAAACAGTTGCAGCCAGCTGGTATCTTCGACTGGCTTCAGCTCCATCCGCAAGGGACTTCACCTACATGCCAGCGTGCCTTCTCCCGAAGTTACGGCACCATTTTGCCTAGTTCCTTCACCCGAGTTCTCTCAAGCGCCTTGGTATTCTCTACCTGACCACCTGTGTCGGTTTGGGGTACGATTTAATGTTACCTGGAGCTTAGAGGCTTTTCCTGGAAGCAGGGCATCAACTACTTCTGCACCGTAGTGCATCGTCATCACGCCTCAGGGTTAGTATGCAACCGGATTTACCAGGTCACACCCCCTACACGCTTAAACCGGGACAACCGTCGCCCGGCTAGCCTAGCCTTCTCCGTCCCCCCTTCGCAGTAACACCAAGTACAGGAATATTAACCTGTTTCCCATCGACTACGCTTTTCAGCCTCGCCTTAGGGGTCGACTCACCCTGCCCCGATTAACGTTGGACAGGAACCCTTGGTCTTCCGGCGAGCGGGCTTTTCACCCGCTTTATCGTTACTTATGTCAGCATTCGCACTTCTGATACCTCCAGCAACCCTCACAGGCCACCTTCAACGGCTTACAGAACGCTCCCCTACCCAACAACGCCTAAGCGTCGCTGCCGCAGCTTCGGTGCATGGTTTAGCCCCGTTACATCTTCCGCGCAGGCCGACTCGACCAGTGAGCTATTACGCTTTCTTTAAATGATGGCTGCTTCTAAGCCAACATCCTGGCTGTCTATGCCTTCCCACATCGTTTCCCACTTAACCATGACTTTGGGACCTTAGCTGGCGGTCTGGGTTGTTTCCCTCTTCACGACGGACGTTAGCACCCGCCGTGTGTCTCCCGTGATAACATTCTTCGGTATTCGGAGTTTGCATCGGTTTGGTAAGCCGGGATGGCCCCCTAGCCGAAACAGTGCTCTACCCCCGAAGATGAGTTCACGAGGCGCTACCTAAATAGCTTTCGGGGAGAACCAGCTATCTCCCGGTTTGATTGGCCTTTCACCCCCAGCCACAAGTCATCCGCTAATTTTTCAACATTAGTCGGTTCGGTCCTCCAGTTAGTGTTACCCAACCTTCAACCTGCCCATGGCTAGATCACCGGGTTTCGGGTCTATACCTTGCAACTAATCGCCCAGTTAAGACTCGGTTTCCCTACGGCTCCCCTATACGGTTAACCTTGCTACAAAATATAAGTCGCTGACCCATTATACAAAAGGTACGCAGTCACACCACGAAGGTGCTCCCACTGCTTGTACGTACACGGTTTCAGGTTCTATTTCACTCCCCTCGCCGGGGTTCTTTTCGCCTTTCCCTCACGGTACTGGTTCACTATCGGTCAGTCAGGAGTATTTAGCCTTGGAGGATGGTCCCCCCATATTCAGACAGGATGTCACGTGTCCCGCCCTACTCATCGAACTCACGACCTGTGCATTTTAGTGTACGGGGCTATCACCCTTTGCTGCGCGACTTTCCAGACGCTTCCACTAACACACAAGCCGATTCAGGTTCTGGGCTCCTCCCCGTTCGCTCGCCGCTACTGGGGGAATCTCGGTTGATTTCTTTTCCTCGGGGTACTTAGATGTTTCAGTTCCCCCGGTTCGCCTCATGCCACTATGTATTCATGACATGATAGTGTGTCGAAACACACTGGGTTTCCCCATTCGGGTATCGCCGGTTGTAACGGTTCATATCACCTTACCGACGCTTTTCGCAGATTAGCACGCCCTTCATCGCCTCTGACTGCCTAGGCATCCACCGTGTACGCTTAGTCACTTAACCTCACAACCCGAAGATGTTTCCATCGTTCGCGCTGCAAACATTTGAGAGACTCTATGACAGGTTACTCTTTATCCCAATACATCTACGGAGGGATAAATTTCAGCCGTCATGTTTCAATTTTCAGCTTGTTCCAGATTGTTAAAGAGCAAAATACTTCGCAGCATACTGTTTCCAATATACTCTGAAGTATTGAAATACCGGACTATATGGTGGAGCTAAGCGGGATCGAACCGCTGACCTCCTGCGTGCAAGGCAGGCGCTCTCCCAGCTGAGCTATAGCCCCATACAGTCACGTGCAGTACCTTTTCCACTTCGAAGAAGTGGTAGGCCTGAGTGGACTTGAACCACCGACCTCACCCTTATCAGGGGTGCGCTCTAACCACCTGAGCTACAAGCCTATAAAGGTATTTCTGCTCGTTACTTTCTATCAGACAATCTGTGTGAGCACGCCACTCGAATCAATATCTTTAGGTAAGGAGGTGATCCAACCGCAGGTTCCCCTACGGTTACCTTGTTACGACTTCACCCCAGTCATGAATCACAAAGTGGTAAGCGCCCTCCCGAAGGTTAAGCTACCTACTTCTTTTGCAACCCACTCCCATGGTGTGACGGGCGGTGTGTACAAGGCCCGGGAACGTATTCACCGTAGCATTCTGATCTACGATTACTAGCGATTCCGACTTCATGGAGTCGAGTTGCAGACTCCAATCCGGACTACGACATACTTTATGAGGTCCGCTTGCTCTCGCGAGGTCGCTTCTCTTTGTATATGCCATTGTAGCACGTGTGTAGCCCTACTCGTAAGGGCCATGATGACTTGACGTCATCCCCACCTTCCTCCAGTTTATCACTGGCAGTCTCCTTTGAGTTCCCGGCCGAACCGCTGGCAACAAAGGATAAGGGTTGCGCTCGTTGCGGGACTTAACCCAACATTTCACAACACGAGCTGACGACAGCCATGCAGCACCTGTCTCAGAGTTCCCGAAGGCACCAAAGCATCTCTGCTAAGTTCTCTGGATGTCAAGAGTAGGTAAGGTTCTTCGCGTTGCATCGAATTAAACCACATGCTCCACCGCTTGTGCGGGCCCCCGTCAATTCATTTGAGTTTTAACCTTGCGGCCGTACTCCCCAGGCGGTCGATTTAACGCGTTAGCTCCGGAAGCCACGCCTCAAGGGCACAACCTCCAAATCGACATCGTTTACAGCGTGGACTACCAGGGTATCTAATCCTGTTTGCTCCCCACGCTTTCGCACCTGAGCGTCAGTCTTCGTCCAGGGGGCCGCCTTCGCCACCGGTATTCCTCCAGATCTCTACGCATTTCACCGCTACACCTGGAATTCTACCCCCCTCTACGAGACTCTAGCTTGCCAGTTTCAAATGCAGTTCCCAGGTTGAGCCCGGGGATTTCACATCTGACTTAACAAACCGCCTGCGTGCGCTTTACGCCCAGTAATTCCGATTAACGCTTGCACCCTCCGTATTACCGCGGCTGCTGGCACGGAGTTAGCCGGTGCTTCTTCTGCGAGTAACGTCAATTGATGAACGTATTAAGTTCACCACCTTCCTCCTCGCTGAAAGTGCTTTACAACCCGAAGGCCTTCTTCACACACGCGGCATGGCTGCATCAGGCTTGCGCCCATTGTGCAATATTCCCCACTGCTGCCTCCCGTAGGAGTCTGGACCGTGTCTCAGTTCCAGTGTGGCTGGTCATCCTCTCAGACCAGCTAGGGATCGTCGCCTAGGTGAGCCATTACCCCACCTACTAGCTAATCCCATCTGGGCACATCTGATGGCAAGAGGCCCGAAGGTCCCCCTCTTTGGTCTTGCGACGTTATGCGGTATTAGCTACCGTTTCCAGTAGTTATCCCCCTCCATCAGGCAGTTTCCCAGACATTACTCACCCGTCCGCCGCTCGTCACCCAGAGAGCAAGCTCTCCTGTGCTACCGCTCGACTTGCATGTGTTAAGCCTGCCGCCAGCGTTCAATCTGAGCCATGATCAAACTCTTCAATTAAAAGCTTGATTTGCTTCCACTCGAGAAGCGATGCTCAAAGATTTACTGCATGAATTTTACTTCAGTTAGTCACTCTTCAAGACTTGATATTTTTTTGCATCCGAAGATGCTGGATATCGTCTTGTGGAATGCCCACACAGATTGTCTGATAAATTGTTAAAGAGCAGTGCCGAGAAACTCATCGGCGCGGGCTGCGTATACTACGCTTTTCGCCCTGAGAGTCAAGCGTTTATTTCGCTTTCCTCTCGCTGACCCGGCGGCTTGTCAGTCGTTGTTCCCGGTCAGTGGAGGCGCATTATAGGGAGTTCTCGGCGGGCCGCAACCCCTAAATGCAAAAAACCTCTCAAGCGCTCAAATAATCACCCAAAATGCCTTTTTAGGATGTTTATTAGTCAAAAAACACCGGTTTTAGCACAGCAATAGCGGCAAACCCTGTAAATAGAGACAAACGAAGATAAAGAAAAGGGAGCGGTCACCCGCTCCCTTTCATCTTTATGACGCTCGATTGCCGTTATTGGCGTGCAACGATATGGTCGTTTTCCACATCCAGCGTCACCAGCTTGCCGGGGATCAGCTTACCGGACAGGATTTGCTGCGCCAGCGGGTTCTCGATCTCCTGCTGAATAGCGCGTTTCAACGGACGTGCACCATACACAGGGTCGTAACCGGTTTTGCTCAACAGCGCCAGGGCCGGTTCGGTCATGGTCACTTCGTAACCGCGCTCTTCCAAACGCTTGTACAGACGCGACAGCTGAATCTTGGCAATTGCAGCAATGTGTTTCTCGCCCAGCGGATGGAACACAACCACTTCGTCGATACGGTTGATGAACTCCGGACGGAAGTGGTGACTCACCATCTCCATCACCGACTCTTTCATCTGTGCGTAATTCATCTGACCGAAATGCTCCTGGATCAGATCGGAGCCCAGGTTGGACGTCATGATCACCACGGTATTGCGGAAATCGACGGTACGGCCTTGACCATCGGTCAGTCGGCCGTCATCCAACACCTGCAACAGAATATTGAATACGTCCGGGTGCGCTTTCTCGACTTCATCCAGCAGAATCACCGAATAAGGCCGGCGGCGCACGGCCTCCGTGAGGTAACCGCCCTCTTCATAGCCGACATAACCCGGAGGCGCGCCGACCAGACGAGAAACGGAGTGTTTCTCCATAAACTCGGACATGTCGATACGCACCATGGCGTCGTCGCTGTCGAACAGGAACGAAGCCAGCGCTTTGCAGAGCTCGGTTTTCCCCACCCCGGTCGGGCCGAGGAACAGGAACGAACCGATCGGCCGGTTAGGATCAGACAACCCGGCGCGGCTGCGGCGGATAGCATTAGAAACCGCGCTGACCGCTTCGTCCTGGCCGATAACCCGCGAATGCAGCTCTTGCTCCAGGCGCAGCAACTTGTCACGCTCCCCTTCCAGCATTCTGGCCACCGGGATCCCGGTCGCACGCGCCAGCACTTCGGCAATCTCCGCATCGGTCACCCGATTGCGCAGCAGTTTCATACTCTTGCCTTCGGCCTGCGTGGCGGCAGCAAGCTGTTTCTCCAGCTCAGGGATTTTACCGTATTGCAGTTCTGACATCCGTCCCAGATCGCCGACGCGGCGCGCCTGCTCCAGGGTGATTTTGGCCTGCTCGAGTTCAGCCTTGATGTTCTGGGTGCCGGAGAGCGAGGCTTTTTCCGCTTTCCACTCTTCTTCCAGCTCCGAATATTCGCGCTCTTTCTGCCCCAGCTCATCGCTGAGCATGTCCAGGCGTTTCTTGCTGGCGTCGTCAGACTCTTTATTCAGCGCCTGCTGTTCCAGCTTCAACTGAATGATGCGGCGTTCAAGCCTGTCGAGAGACTCCGGCTTGGAGTCCATCTGCATGCGAATGCTGGACGCCGCTTCGTCGATCAGGTCGATAGCCTTGTCCGGCAATTGACGATCGGCGATATATCGGTGCGAAAGCGTTGCCGCCGCCACGATGGCCGGGTCGGTGATCTGCACGTGGTGGTGCAGTTCGTAACGCTCTTTCAGGCCGCGCAGGATAGCGATGGTGTCTTCCACGCTCGGCTCCGCCACATACACTTTCTGGAAACGACGTTCGAGGGCCGCATCCTTCTCTATATATTGGCGGTACTCATCCAGCGTGGTGGCACCGACGCAGTGCAGTTCGCCGCGCGCCAGCGCCGGCTTGAGCATGTTGCCCGCATCCATCGCGCCGTCCGCCTTACCGGCGCCGACCATGGTGTGCAGTTCGTCGATAAACAGGATAACGCTGCCTTCCTGCTTGGCCAGATCGTTGAGCACGCCTTTCAGTCGTTCTTCAAACTCGCCGCGGTATTTGGCGCCGGCGATCAAGGCCCCCATATCGAGAGACAGTACGCGCTTGTGCTTCAGCCCTTCTGGCACTTCGCCGTTGATGATGCGTTGCGCCAGGCCTTCGACGATGGCGGTTTTACCCACGCCAGGTTCGCCGATCAGCACCGGGTTGTTTTTGGTACGGCGTTGCAGCACCTGAATGGTGCGACGGATCTCTTCGTCACGGCCGATCACCGGGTCAAGTTTGCCCTGCTCGGCGCGTTCAGTCAGATCGATCGTGTATTTCTTCAATGCTTGCCGCTGGTCTTCGGCGCCTTGATCTTCCACGCTGTCACCGCCTCTCATTTGTTCAATGGCTTTGCTGATTTTGTCGGCCGTTGCGCCGGCCGCTTTTAACAAATCGGTCAACGAACCGCGGTCTTCCAGCACCGCAAGCACAAACAGCTCGGAAGAAATGAATTTATCCGCACGCTTCTGTGCCAGCTTGTCGCACAAGTTCAAAACGCGCACCAGCTCGTGAGACGGTTGAACGTCGCCACCGGTGCCTTCTACCTGCGGTAAACGGGACAGCGCCTGTTCGAGCTCGGTGCGCACGCGCCCGGCATCGATACCTGCGGAAGTTAAAAGTGGACGAACCGTGCCCCCTTCCTGATTGAGCAGGGCGCTCATCAGATGTAGCGGTTCAATAAACTGGTTGTCGTGCCCAAGGGCTAGTGACTGGGCATCGGCGAGGGCAAGCTGGAATTTGTTGGTAAGACGATCCAGACGCATAACACCTCCAAGATGGGTCGAAATTGCTACTGGAGATTAAATGAGGTCATCCCTCAAATTTTCAAGGTTATCTCGACGCTAAATTTTCGGTACAACGCCATGCGTCGTTGGATCGTCCTAATTCAATAGGTTATATCAGCCAGATTAAACTTGCCAGACGTCCGGTTATTCCATCGCGTCGATAGGAGAAAAAATGGCTCGTTTCGTTAACCGTGCAGCGGTCGCCGCCATAGATGGCCTGAACACCTGCACGCAACAAGCGTTGGCGAGCCAGCAAGTAGATATTAGCCAAAAACTTATCGCCGTGCGGCGTAAATGCCAACGCGGCTTCAGCATCTTCCGCCATGAAAGCGGCGCGCACCTCCGACCCGACCTCAAACTGCTGCGGACCGATCGCCGGCCCCAGCCAGGCGCTGATCTGGCCCGGCGCGGCGCTGAACGCCGCCACGGTTTGTTCCAGCACGCCGTGGCACAACCCACGCCAACCGGCGTGGGCGGCGGCCACTTCGTCGCCGTGCTGCGAACAGAACAGCACCGGCAGGCAATCCGCCGTCATCACTGCACACACCTGCCCCGGCACGTTGCTGTACACCGCATCCGCCCGCAGATCGACGGGCGCTTGTCCCGTCAACGGCACCACGCGGGTACCGTGTACCTGCTCGAGCCATACCGGCATCTGTGGCAAGCCGGCGGCGGTAACCAGCCTTTCCCGATTGCACTTCACCGCTTGCTCCTCGTCACCGACGTGGGTGCCGAGGTTCAGCGAGTCATAAGGCGGCAGGCTGACGCCGCCGCCGCGCGTGGTGCTGCAAGCTTTAACGCCGGGAGGCAACGGCCAGTCTGGCAGAATGAGCGGGTTCATTACCAGTCCATCTGATCTTTGAATTCTTCGGTGTCTGCCTTCAGCGCGTTGATCAGATCGACCATGTCCTGCGGCAGCGGCGCATGCCACTCCATCTGGATGCCGCTGATCGGGTGGTACAAACGCAGCATGGTGGCGTGCAGCGCCTGACGGTCAAAGCCGCGCAGCGTGTTGATGAAAGTTTCCGAAGCGCCTTTCGGCGGACGTGGACGGCCGCCGTACAGCGGATCGCCCACCAGCGGATGGCTGATATAAGCCATGTGTACGCGGATCTGGTGAGTACGGCCGGTTTCCAGACGCAGACGCAGGCGGGTGTGCGCGCGGAAGTGCTCCATGATGCGGTAGTGCGTCACCGCCGGTTTACCCATCGGATGCACCGCCATGTGGGTGCGCTTGGTGGAGTGACGCGCGATTGGCTCTTCTACCGTGCCGCCGGCGGTCATGGTGCCGATCGCCACCGCTTCGTATTCACGGGTAATTTCACGCGCCTGCAGCGCTTCCACCAGCCGGGTTTGTGCCGGCACGGTTTTCGCCACCACCATCAGACCGGTGGTGTCTTTATCCAGACGGTGCACGATGCCGGCACGCGGCACGTCGGCGATTTCCGGGTAATGATACAGCAGCGCATTGAGCACCGTGCCGTCCGGGTTACCGGCGCCAGGGTGCACCACCAAATCGCGCGGCTTGTTGATCACCAGGATGTCGCTGTCTTCATAGACGATATCCAACGCGATATCCTGCGGCTCCCAACGCGCCTCTTCTTCAATCTGTGCATCGATGGCGACGGTCTCTCCGCCCAGCACCTTCTCTTTCGGTTTATTTGACGTTTTGCCATTGACCTGCACCCGATCGCCCAGGATCCACTCTTTTATGCGAGATCGTGAATAATCAGGGAACAATTCGGCCAAAGCCTGATCTAAACGTTGTCCGAGTTGAGATTCGGCCACCGTTGCGGTGAGTTGTACTTGTTGTGCCATATGCAGCTTCTTCGTTAACGTTGGGTTTTCACGGCGATGCCGTTTAATATAATGTGCTATTGTACCTGGTCTTTGTCGGGAGCTTAACGGACAGTCTCCCGGAATAACACCCTGAGGATAATCAAAACGTCATGACGCGTATGAAATATCTGGTGGCGGCAGCCACGTTGAGCCTGGCGCTGGCAGGTTGCTCCACATCCAAGGATGCGGTTCCCGACAACCCACCTTCGGAAATCTATGCTACCGCGCAGCAAAAACTGCAGGACGGTAACTTCAAGGGCGCGATTACGCAACTCGAAGCGTTAGATAACCGCTATCCTTTCGGGCCGTATTCCCAGCAGGTCCAGCTGGATTTGATTTACGCCTACTATAAGGCCGCCGACTTGCCGATGGCTCAGGCATCCATCGATCGCTTCATGCGCCTGAACCCGACGCACCCGAACATCGATTACGTGATGTACATGCGCGGCCTGACCGACATGGCGCTCGATGACAGCGCACTGCAGGGCTTCTTCGGGGTTGACCGTTCAGATCGCGATCCTCAGCACGCTCGCGCTGCGTTCCGCGACTTCAGCCAGCTGATTCAGCAATACCCGAACAGCCAATACGCGACCGACGCCAACAAGCGTTTGGTGTATCTGAAAGACCGCTTGGCCAAGTATGAGCTTTCGGTGGCGGAATACTACACTAAACGCGGTGCTTACGTCGCGGTCGTTAATCGCGCCGAGCAGATGTTGCGTGAATTCCCGGATACCAAAGCGACGCACGACGTGTTGCCGCTGATGGAAAATGCCTACAAGCAGCTGCAGCTGAACGGCCAAGCTGACAAAGTGGCCAAAGTGATCGCCGCCAACCCGCAATAAGCGCGCGTCGGCAACGACAGAAAAACAAAACGGCAGCTTCGGCTGCCGTTTTCATTGGCGTTGACCGGGTTTTTACTGGGAAAATACACAAGTAAAAACACGGTGTTAGCTAACGTTCCTCACCGGTCAACTCATCGATAATGCGCCATCCGGCGGCAACTCTCAAGCATTAGATAACCAATTCAAATGCTGAATCACAGATTGAACTAACTTTGCAAAAAGTGACAAAAAATCGTGATTTACATCACGCATTTAAACAAAAAGCGGGGTATGCTGGATTCACCAAGACGGAAAGACAGAGAGGTAAGTTATATGACATTGAACATTACCAGCAAACAAATGGATATCACTCCCGCAATCCGCAATCACGTCGAAGACCGTCTCACCAAACTGGAAAAATGGCAGACCCAGCTGATAAACCCGCACATCGTCTTATCCAAAGAACCACAGGGGTTTGTCGCCGACGCTACCATTACCACGCCGAACGGCCCGCTGGTCGCCAGCGCCAAACATGATGACATGTATACCGCCGTTAATGAGCTGATCGCCAAGCTGGAGCGCCAGCTGAACAAGGTGCAACACAAAGGTGAAGCGCGCCGCTGCAACGCCAGCGTGAAAGACATCGTGCCGGAAGTCACACCGGAAGAAGAATAACTGTCCGAGTCCGACTACGGTTACCGCATCAAACGCGCCCGAGGGCGCGTTTTTTGTCGGGTATTTTTGTTGACGGGGTAAAAGCCAGCGGTTACTTTAAAACCTGTTCGCATCAACCTTAGGTAGACCATGCTACGTACATCGTTTTTCTTCGCATTCTTTTTTACCTTCCCCTGACTGGGAGGCGTTTCGTCGTGTGAGAAAGAATGCGAAGACGAACAACAAGGCCTCCTGGAAACAGGGGGCTTTTTTTATGGCTGTTTTATAACGAATAAGAACTGAAGGCGGAAGCTGATTATGACTGACAACCCGTTATTGGTGCTGCGCGAGCGCATCAGCGCACTGGACTTGAAACTGTTGGCCCTGCTGGCGGAACGCCGTGAGCTGGCGATCGAAGTCGGCAAGACCAAGCTGCACTCTCACCGCCCGATCCGCGACAAAGAGCGCGAGCGCGATCTGCTGGATGCGCTGATCGCCGCCGCCAAGCCTTACGACTTGGACGGTTTCTACGTCACTCGCCTGTTCCAACTGATCATTGAAGACTCCGTTCTGACCCAACAAGCGCTACTGCAGCACCAGCTCAATCCCGTCAGCCAGCACTCCGCCCGCATCGCCTTTCTCGGCCCGAAAGGCTCTTACTCGCATTTGGCGGCGCGCCAATACGCTGCCCGCCACTTCGATCAGCTGATTGAATGTGGCTGCCAGAAGTTTCAGGATATCTTCGCCCAGGTGGAAACCGGCCAGGCGGACTACGCGATTCTGCCGATCGAGAATACCAGCTCCGGCTCGATTAACGAGGTGTACGATCTGTTGCAGCACACCAGTCTGTCGATCGTCGGTGAACTGACCAACCCGATCAACCACTGCGTTCTGGTAGCCGGCGACAGCGATCTTAGCCAGATTGAAACCGTCTACAGTCATCCGCAGCCGTTCCAGCAGTGCAGCCAGTTCCTTAACCGTTTCCCACACTGGAAAATCGAATACACCGAAAGCACTGCAGCCGCGATGGAGAAAGTCGCCAAGCTGAATTCGCCGAAAGTGGCCGCGCTGGGCAGCGAAGCCGGTGGCGCGCTGTACGGTCTGCAGGTGTTGGAACACAACCTCGCCAACCAGCAGCAGAACATCACCCGCTTTATCGTCCTGGCGCGCAAAGCGATCGAGGTTTCTGAGCAGGTGCCGGCCAAAACCACGCTGATCATGGCGACCGGTCAGCAATCCGGCGCCTTGGTCGAAGCGCTGCTGGTGCTGCGCGACAACGGCATCATCATGACCAAGCTGGAATCACGCCCGATCAACGGCAATCCGTGGGAAGAGATGTTCTACATTGATGTGCAGGCCAACCTACGTGCCGACGCGATGCAGAAAGCGCTGCGCGATCTGGCGTCGATCACCCGTTCGCTGAAGGTGTTGGGTTGTTACCCGAGCGACACCGTAGTGCCGGTCAACCCTTCCTGACGCGATAAAAAAGGGTTCGGCCAAGCCGAACCCTTCATTTTTATTTACCGCCGGTATTTTACTGCCGACTGTCGTTGGCCTGCCGCAACAGCGTGCGGCTCTCCACCAGGAAACGCTGGGCGTAATCGCCGAACCAGTGTTCCACCTTGCGGAAACTGTCGATAAACGCCTGTTTGTCGCCATGCTCCAACAGCTTTATCGCCTCGCCGAAGCGCTGGTAGTAACGTTTGATTAACGCCACGTTTTCTTCCGACGACATGATGATGTCGGCATACAACTGTGGATCCTGCGCGAACAGGCGGCCAACCATCGCCAACTCCAGCCGGTAAATCGGCGAGGAGAGCGCCAGCAGCTGCTCCAGCTGTACGTTCTCTTCCGCCAGGTGCAGCCCGTAGGCGAAGGTGGCGAAGTGCCGCAGTGCCTGAATAAACGCCATATTCTGATCGTGTTCGACCGCGCTGATGCGATGCAGCCGCGCGCCCCACACCTGCAGCTGTTCAAGCAACCATTGGTAAGCCTCCGGCTGGCGGCCGTCGCAGTAAACCACTACCTGCTTCGCCACGCTGCCCACGTCCGGGCCGAACATCGGGTGCAGCCCCACCACCGGGCCGCTGTGCGCCGCCAGCATCGCGTGCAACGGGCGGTTTTTCACCGATGCCAAATCCACCAGAATACAGTCGTCGGGCAACGGCGGCAGGTGGCTTATCACCTGCTCTGTCACATGGATCGGCACGCTGACGATCACCATGCCGGCGTCTGCCAACAGCGGCTCCGCCTGCGGCCAATCTTCCTGATCCAATACCCTGACCTGATAACCCGACAGCGTCAGCAGACGGTTGAACAGCCGGCCCATCTGGCCGTTGCCGCCGATGATGACGATCGGCCGCAGCTGCGGGCACAGGGTTTTAAAGCCTTTATCGTTCTCGCTGACGTACGATTCGCGCATCACGCGGCGCAAGACGTCCTCGATCAAATCCGGCGGCACGCCGAGGTTTTCCGCCTCCTGACGGCGCGAGGCCAGCATCGCCGCCTCACGCTCCGGCACATAAACCGGTAAACCGTGGCGGCTTTTCACCTCCCCCACTTCCGCTACCAGATGCAGGCGTTTTGCCAGCAGATCCAGCAACGCTTTATCCACCTCGTCGATTTGATCGCGCAACGCGGTCAGTTCTGCCACCATAACTTACTTTTCTCCCGTGCGTGCCGTCAGCGCAGCGCCGAGTTCCTGATGCATATGACGCAGCAGCGTTTCCGTGCTCTCCCAGTCGATGCAGGCGTCGGTGACGGACACACCGTAACGCATGTCTGCACGCGGCTGTTCGGAAGACTGATTGCCCTCATGCAGATGGCTCTCCAGCATGATGCCGGTGATCGAGCGGTTGCCCGCCTTAATCTGCTCCACCACGGACTCGGCCACCGCCGGCTGACGGCGATAGTCTTTATTCGAGTTGCCATGGCTGCAATCTATCATCAAGGACGGGTGGAGTCCCGCCTCGAGCATCTGTTTTTCACAGGCCGCAACGTGCTCGGCGCTGTAGTTCGGGGTTTTGCCGCCGCGCAGGATCACGTGCCCGTCCGGGTTGCCCTGCGTCTGCAGCAGGCAAACCTGGCCCGCCTGGTTGATGCCGACGAAACGGTGCGGCATGGCGGCGGCGCGCATGGCGTTGATGGCGGTGCCCAAACTGCCGTCGGTGCCGTTTTTGAAGCCGACCGGCATCGACAGGCCGGAAGCCATTTCACGGTGGGTCTGCGATTCGGTGGTACGCGCACCGATCGCCGACCAGCTGAACAAGTCCCCCAGGTACTGCGGGCTGTTCGGATCCAACGCTTCGGTAGCCAACGGCAAGCCCATGCCCACCAGATCCAGCAACAGGCGACGCGCGATATGCAAGCCTGCTTCAACGTCAAACGAACCGTCCATGTACGGATCGTTGATTAAACCTTTCCAGCCGACAGTGGTTCTGGGTTTTTCAAAATAGACGCGCATAACGATGTACAGCTGATCGCTCAAGTCAGCCGCCAGGGTTTTCAAACGACGGGCGTAGTCCAGCGCCGCATCCGGATCGTGGATCGAACAAGGCCCGCACACCACCAACAGGCGATGATCGCGCCCCTGCAAAATGTTGGCGATGGTGTTACGCGCAGTGGCAATTTCATTTTCGTCGTCTGCACTGAGCGGGAACTGGTTCTTCAGCTCCTCCGGTGTGATGAGAACCTGTTCTGCACTGATGTGTACGTTATTGAGCGCGTCTTTTTGCATGATGCTATTCCTGTCGTTTGGCGTTATGCGTTGAAATGGAACATTGAGCGTTTCAGGGCTCTACCTTACCACGCAATGTAAAGTTTTCAATCCAATTTCCGTAAATAAAAAATTACCGTACTTAATCTTATGAAAAAACATTCGTAAAAACCTTAAGTAATAAAAATAAAATACAATAAATTCAATTAGATAATCAAGAATAAAGATCATCGTAATGCACCTGTGCGCCTTCCCAATCAAAACCCCTAGCTGTAAATATATTTGTACAATTGATTTTACAGGGAAGCTACGCCGCCCGTCTCGGCGCCAGCGAATGGGCAGCAGCGGATACCGTTAGACTCAGCACGAAATGCCGCCGAAAGCGATGAATTTAAGTAGAAGAAAAGCGAATAAATGAGGAATAAAAACTAAAAACTTAAGCTAATGGCGGCTATTTTTGTCGCCGAAATGAACCGATATAATGTGACCGTCATCAACAATAACCACCCTTAACAACTGGATCCAAGATGCTCTCTTCTCGCGCTCGTCGCGCTTTTCCGCTGTATATTTGCTGCTTAACGACTTTCACCAGTGTTTCAGCTCTTGCCGATAATACGCTTTTCACCGCGATGGACGATCCGGCCACCGCCAAGAAACCGTTCGAAGGCAACGTGCAGGCGGGCTATAACGCCCAGTCAGGCAACTCGCAGAGCTCCACCCTGCTGGCCAACACCAACATGACCTGGTTCAACAGCGACACGGCGTATAGCCTGTGGGGGGCGGCCAATAATACTACCTCCTCCAACGTGCGCTCGTCCGAAAAGTACCAGGCCGGTGGCCGTACGCGCTATAACCTGACCGATCGCAACTATCTGTTCGGCCAGGCAAGTTGGCTGAGCGACCGTTTCAACGGTTATGACTCGCGCTCCACGCTGACCGGCGGTTACGGCCGTCAACTCCTCAACGGGCCGCTCAGCGATCTGCGGGTGGAATTCGGTCCCGGCGTGCGCCATGACGAATACCATGGCGGCGGCCGCTCAACCAAAGGGCTGGCCTACGGTGCGGCCAACTACTCCTATCAGCTGACCGACAACACCAAGTTCATTCAGGGCGTTTCCGCGCTGGCGAACGAGGAAACCACGCTGAACTCGGAAAGCGCGTTGAACGTGGCGATCAACGATCGCTTCTCACTGCGCGTGGCCTACACCGTGACCTACAACAGCAAACCGCCGGCCTCAGCGCCCAAGAACACCGATACCACCACCTCGGTCACGCTGGTCTACGGCCTGTAACTTCCCCCCACCCAGAATTTCTCGAAGCCCATCATCGATGGGCTTTTTTTATGCCCGCCGCCCTCTTTTGCACAATCTGCTAAAAATATTCATCCCGCCCATTGACGACTTTAGCAAATAGCTTAATACTGTATGCATATACAGTAATTATTATACAGCCTCGGGCCATGATGGATTTCGATAGAGAGCGACCAGTAACGCATCGATGACCACCACAGCTCCCGAGATGCTGTAAACAAAGCGAGCATAAGCTATGGAGAAAATCACCTCATTCATCACCTACGCCATGGCGCTGTTTCTCGCCTGGCTCGGCAAGCTCTCTCCGCAGGACATTGCCTTTTTAGTCGGTGCGGCGGTAGGCATCGGCACGTTTCTGGTGAACTGGTACTACCGACGTAAAAGCCTGCAGATCTTGAAGGCTATTGAGCGCAATGCGGCATCACGGAGGAAAATTTACGATGAGTGCAATCGTTAAGCGCTGCAGCGTCGCCGCCGTTTTGGCCATTGCCGTGCTGTTACCGTCATTTGGCGAGCTGCAAACCTCAGAAGCCGGTCTCAGGCTGATCGCCGATCTCGAAGGTTGCCGCCTGTCGCCTTACCAGTGCAGCGCCAGAGTGTGGACACAGGGCATTGGGCACACCGCCGGCGTCATCCCGGGCAAAGCCATCGATGAACGGCAAGCCGCTGTGGATTTGGTCGACGATATTCGCCGTACCGAGCGTGGCATGGCCGCCTGCCTGCCGCAAACGCTCCCACAAGAAACCTATGACTCGGTGATCGCCTTCGCCTTCAACGTGGGCATCAGCGCTGCCTGCCACTCCACGCTGGTCACGCTGCTGCAGCAGCGCCAGTGGCAGCAGGCTTGCGATCAGTTGCCACGCTGGATTTACGTAAACGGAAAGAAAAACAAGGGGCTGGAACAGCGACGCGCCACGGAACGCGCACTGTGCTTGCAAGGCATTGCCTCATCATGACGGGCTCGCTCGCCTAAGTGGTGATGCCACAACAATTTCACTTAATTTGTTCAAGGGGGGTTCTTATGATGCACTGTCCACTCTGCGGTCACGTGGCCCACACTCGCTCCAGTCGCTATCTGAGCGAGTCGACCAAAGAGCGTTACCATCAATGCCGCAACATCAACTGCAGTTGCACGTTCGCCACGCACGAATCCGTTGCACGGGTGATCGTCAAGCCCGGCGATGACATTGTCCCGGCGCAGCCGCATCCGCCGGAGAATCAGCATAAACAAAGCGCCGCCGCGCTGTAATGCAAAAAGCCTGCTGATGCAGGCTTTTTTAATGTCGCTACAAGGCGGTCAAATCTCGCAAATGCAACGCAACTGGATTTTCAGATAAAAAAAGGGGTTGGCATAGGCCAACCCCTGATAACTATTAACTTTTGGATGCAGCGTTAGTTAACGCGGTTCAGACGCTCTTTGATACGAGCAGACTTACCAGTACGTTCACGCAGGTAGTACAGTTTAGCTTTACGAACGGCACCACGACGTTTAACAGTAATGCTGTCGATTACTGGGGAGTGAGTCTGGAATACGCGCTCAACACCTTCGCCGTTGGAAATCTTACGAACAGTGAATGCAGAGTGCAGACCGCGGTTACGGATAGCGATAACCACGCCCTCGAATGCCTGCAGACGTTTTTTGCTACCTTCAACGACCCATACCTTCACTTCCACGGAATCACCCGGACGGAATGCAGGTACGTCTTGTTTCATCTGCTCTTGTTCAAGTTGCTTAATAATGTTGCTCATAATATGTCTCTTACCCTAGGTAAACTGATATATCGGTCCCGTCTGATGTCAGACGTTTCCTTCATAGTCCTGTTGCCTGGCCTGATGTTCCCGTTGGAACTCAGCCAGCAACACCGCTTGCTCGTCAGTCAGAGCTAGGCTTTCTAGAAGTTCAGGTCTTCTAAGCCAGGTTCGGCCCAGCGACTGCTTTAAGCGCCAGCGACGTATCTCGGCATGGTTGCCCGACAGCAGAACCGGCGGTACTTCCATCCCTTCCAACACCTCTGGGCGGGTATAGTGCGGGCAGTCCAGCAATCCGTCGGCAAAGGAGTCTTCCTCCGCTGAGGCCTGATGGCCCAGCACACCCGGTATGAAACGGGCGACTGAATCAATCAGGGTCATCGCCGGCAGTTCCCCGCCGCTGAGAACGTAATCGCCGATTGACCATTCTTCATCAATTTCGGTTTGGATTACGCGCTCGTCTATCCCTTCGTAACGGCCGCACACCAGAATCATCTTCTGATTGGCCGCCAGTTCGCACACGCCGGTTTGATCCAGCTTGCGCCCCTGAGGTGACAGATAAATCACCTTTGCTCCCTCGCCTGCCGCTGCTTTCGCCGCATGAATGGCTTCCCGTAAAGGTTGCACCATCATCAGCATTCCCGGGCCGCCGCCATAAGGGCGATCGTCCACAGTACGATGCCGGTCGTAGGTGAAGTCGCGAGGACTCCAACACTGCACGCTCAGCAGGCCATTTTTTACTGCCCGGCCAGTCACCCCGTAATCGGTGATAGCGCGGAACATCTCAGGAAACAGGCTTACAATACCGATGAACACAAGCCAATCCCCTTACCGTTATTCCACTTGCTTCGACCGTTTGATCCGGGGGTCAAAAACCAGGATCCCAATCTGCCTCAATCACGCGGGCAGTGAGATCGACTTTCTTGATAACCTGCCCATGAAGAAACGGAATCAACCGCTCCTTCATGCCGAACGCATCTTTCAGGTTCGCTTTCACAACCATCACATCGTTCGAGCCGGTTTCCATCATATCGATGACTTTACCCAGCTCGTAGCCGGCAGTGGTGACTACCTGGCAGCCCATCAGGTCTTTCCAGTAGTAATCGTCACCCTCCAGCGGAGGAAGTTGCTCAGAATCCACCATAATCTCGCGATTAGTCAGCAGATTCGCCGCGTCCCGATCGTCAATGCCTTTGACCTTGATGATCAGATCCTGACTGTGGCGCTTCCAGTCTTCCAACTCGATATGCTGCCACTGACCCGCCTGCTGGATAAACCACGGCTGATAGTCAAAAATGCTTTCGGCGTTCTCGGTGGATGAAAACACTCTGAGCCAACCACGAATGCCGTAAGCGGACCCCATTTTACCGAGTACAATCGGCTGCTTAGGCGCTACCGGTTTGAGTTGCTTGCTCATTGCCACCACCGCGACAGATTAAGCTGCTTTCTTAGCGTCTTTGATCAGCGCGTGAACGCGATCAGAAACGGTTGCACCCAGACCAACCCAGTGCTCGATGCGGTCCAGGTCCAGACGCAGTGCTTCAGCCTGACCGGAAGCGATCGGGTTGAAGAAGCCTACGCGCTCGATGAAACGACCATCACGAGCGTTGCGGCTGTCGGTCACTACTACTTGATAGAACGGACGCTTTTTAGCGCCGCCACGTGCCAAACGAATTGTTACCATAACATCCTCTTTAGTTAATAAAACAGCCGGGCCCCATTGAGGGACGGGGCCCGGTTGCAATATAAAAAGCCCGAAAATTTTACTCATTTTGGCGCAAAAAGCAATCTAAAGCGTCGATCGCAGAGGACAACTTTTGCAGCCTGTCAAATTTCGGGCGGTTTTCACCGCGAACGGCGAATGCTGAAAGCGCCCGCACTCGGCGTGCGGAGGCCCATCAGCGGCCTGGGAAGCCCGGTGGCATCATACCTTTCATGCCGCGCATCATCTTCGCCATACCGCCTTTCTTCATCTTCTTCATCATACGCTGCATTTCGTCGAACTGCTTCAGCAAGCGGTTGACGTCCTGCACCTGCATGCCGGCCCCCATCGCGATGCGACGCTTGCGCGAGCCTTTGATGATTTCCGGTTTGGCGCGCTCTTTCAGCGTCATCGAGTTGATGATCGCCTCCATGCGCACCAACACTTTGTCGTCCATCTGCGATTTGACGTTATCCGGCAGCTGGCCGGCACCCGGCAGCTTGCTCAGCATGTTGGCCATGCCGCCCATGTTACGCATCTGCTTGAGCTGCTCCAGGAAGTCGGTCAGATCGAAACCGTCGCCCTTCTTCAGCTTGTTGGCCAGTTTTTCCGCCTGCTCGCGGTCGACCTTGCTTTCGATATCTTCGATCAGCGACAGCACGTCGCCCATGCCCAGGATGCGCGATGCTACGCGATCCGGGTAGAACGGCTCCAGCGCTTCGGTCTTCTCGCCCACGCCAAGGAACTTGATCGGCTTGCCGGTGATATGACGGATGGACAGCGCGGCACCGCCGCGCGCATCGCCGTCGACCTTGGTCAGCACCACGCCGGTCAGCGGCAGCGCTTCGTTAAACGCTTTGGCGGTATTGGCGGCATCCTGGCCGGTCATGGCGTCGACCACGAACAGGGTTTCTACCGGCTTGATCGCCGCATGCACCTGTTTAATCTCGTCCATCATCGCTTCGTCAACGTGCAGACGGCCGGCGGTATCGACGATCAGGACGTCGTAGAACTTCAGCTTGGCCTGTTGCAGCGCGCGATTGACGATGTCGATCGGTTTTTCTTTGACGTCAGACGGGAAGAAATCGATACCGACACCTTCCGCCAGCGTTTCCAGCTGTTTGATCGCCGCCGGGCGATAAACGTCCGCGGAAACCACCAACACTTTCTTCTTCTGCTTTTCCTTCAGGAATTTGCCGAGCTTACCGACGCTGGTGGTTTTACCGGCGCCCTGCAGGCCCGCCATCAGCACCACCGCCGGCGGCTGGGCCGCCAGGTTCAGCTCGGTGTTCACTTCGCCCATCGCGGCGATCAGCTCGCCTTTGACGATCTTGACGAACTCCTGCCCCGGCGTCAGGCTCTTGTTGACTTCATGGCCAACAGCGCTCTCTTTGACGCGGTTGATGAAGTCGCGCACCACCGGCAGCGCGACGTCCGCTTCCAGCAATGCCATACGCACTTCACGCAGGGTTTCCTTGATATTCTCTTCGGTCAGCCGCCCGCGGCCGCTGATATTGCGCAACGTGCGCGACAATCGATCGGTTAAATTTTCAAACATCGTCTCATGCTCAACGTGTAATGACAGGCCGCTCCGGCGACACAATTGCGCCGATGATAACACGAAGCGCGGCGGATCTCTGCCTCAGCGTTGGAGATAGGTTGGAGTGAAACGCGCGCAACGTTATACTGACACTCCAATTAACCACGCCGAAGCAAAATTAAACGCTATGCCAGTTTTCTCCATTGTGGCTTTGATGGCCTACCTGCTCAGCCTTGGACTGATCATTCCCAGTTTGTTGCGGAAGAACAGCGCATACCGTCGGCTTGCCCTCGTCTCGGCGGTGGTGGCGCTGATTTGCCATGCCATCGCGCTGCAGCAGCGCATCTTTGACGTCAGCGCCGGGCAGAATCTCAGCCTGCTGAACATTGGCTCCATCGTCAGCCTGATCATCTGCTCGGTGATGACCTTCGTCGCCTCGCGCGACCGCGGCTGGTTCCTGCTGCCGATCGTCTACAGCTTCGCGATGATCAACCTGGCCTTCGCCAGCTTTATGCCCGGCGAGTTCATCACTCATCTGGAGGCCAGCCCGGAACTGATGGTGCATATCGGCCTGGCGCTGTTCTCTTATGCCACCTTGATCATCGCCGCGCTCTACGCCTTGCAGCTCGCCTGGCTCGACTACCTGTTGAAGAACAAGAAGTTGACCTTTAGCGCCGACATGCCGCCGCTGATGAGCATCGAGCGCAAGATGTTCCATATCACCCAGATCGGCGTGGTGCTGCTGACGCTCACCCTGTGCACCGGCCTGCTGTACATGGATAATCTGTTCAGCAAAGAGAACGTGCATAAAGCCGTGCTGTCGATCATGGCCTGGTTCGTGTATATCGTGTTGTTGTGGGGCCATTACCATGAAGGCTGGCGCGGCCGCCGCGTCGTCTGGTTCAGCCTCGCCGGTGCCTTCCTGCTGACGCTCGCCTACTTCGGCAGCCGTCTGATTCAGCAGGTGATGGTGCGCTAAGCCAGCCCGGTTCAATTCTCCCTCTCTATAAGGAATACTGCATTGGAGCATGTGTCGACGGGGACCCTCATCATTATCCTGGTGATCATGATCGTGGTCTCCGCTTACTTCTCCGCTTCCGAAACCGGCATGATGACGCTCAACCGTTATCGCCTGCGTCACCTGTCCAAACAGGGCAACCGCTCGGCGCGTCGGGTGGAGAAGCTGCTGCAAAAACCGGATCGGCTGATCGGCCTGGTGCTGATCGGCAACAACCTGGTCAACATCCTCGCCTCGGCGCTGGCGACCATCGTCGGCATGCGGCTGTATGGCGATCTCGGCGTGGCGATCGCAACCGGCATACTGACCTTTGCCGTGCTGCTGTTCGCCGAAGTGCTGCCGAAGACCTTCGCCGCCCTCTATCCGGAACGCATTGCCTTCCCCAGCAGCGTCCTGCTGGCTCCGTTGCAAAAGGTGATGTTCCCGCTGGTCTGGTTGCTCAACGGCATCACCAGCCTGACCTTGCGCCTGTTCGGCATCCGCACCAACGTGCGCATCAGCGACGCCGTCAGCAAGGATGAGCTGCGCACTATCGTGCGCGAATCTCAATCGCAAATCTCCCGCCGCAATCAGGACATGCTGATCTCGGTGCTGGATCTGGAAAAGGTGACGGTTAACGACATCATGGTGCCGCGCACCGAGATCGTCGGCATCGACGTCAACGACGACTGGAAGTCGATCATGCGCCAGCTGACCCACTCGCCGCACGGCCGCATCGTGCTGTATCGCAGTTCGTTGGACGACGCGATCGGCATGCTGCGCGTGCGCGAAGCCTACCGCCTGATGACCGAGAAAAAAGAATTCAACAAAGAGAACCTGCTGCGCGCCGCCGACGAGATTTACTTCGTGCCGGAAGGCACGCCGCTCAACGTGCAACTGGTGAAGTTCCAGCGCAACAAAGAGAAGGTCGGCATCGTGGTCGACGAGTACGGCGACATTCAGGGCCTGGTCACGGTAGAGGACATTCTCGAAGAGATCGTCGGCGACTTCACCACCTCGATGTCACCGACGCTGGCGGAAGAGGTCACGCCGCAGAGCGATGGCTCGGTCTTGATCGACGGTACCGCCAACGTGCGCGAGCTGAACAAGGCCTTCAACTGGACCCTGCCGGCCAGTGAGGCCCGCACCGTCAACGGCATGCTGCTGGAAGAGCTGGAAGAGATCCCCGAAATCGGCACCCGGGTGCGTATCGGCCATTACGATATCGACATTCTCGACGTGCAGGGCAACATGATCAAACAGGTGCGGGTCACGCCGATCACCTCGCTGCAGTCCAGCGTCGGCCATCACTGACCGCCGGCCTGAACGTAAAAAAGACGCGAAATCGCGTCTTTTTTTATCTCTGCGGAAAATGCGCGGCTAGATATGCAGTTCCTGCAGCTTCTCTTTCGGCAGCGCCAACTCGTCGTTGTGGTTAACCACCACGTCGTTATCCAGGATGTGCTTGGCGATCTCCTGCGCTTCTTCCAGCGAGTGCATATGGTAAGTGCCGCACTGGTATTCGTTCAGCTCGGGGATTTTGCGCTGATCGGTCACTTTCAGCACGTCGGCCATCGCCGCTTTCCAGGCGTCGGCTACGCGCTGCTCTTCCGGCACGCCGATCAAGCTCATGTAAAAACCGGTACGACAGCCCATCGGGGAGATGTCGATAATCTCCACGCCCTGGCCATTCAGATGGTCACGCATAAAGCCGGCGAACAGGTGCTCCAGCGTGTGAATGCCGCGCTCGGGCATCACTTCCAGGTTCGGGCGGCAAAAGCGCAGATCAAACACCGTAATGGTATCGCCATGAGGCGTTTTCATGGTTTTCGCAACGCGGACAGCCGGAGCTGCCATACGGGTATGATCGACGGTAAAGCTATCCAGCAATGGCATTTCGCTACCTCCTCGTAAAAGAGCATTTATTTCGAAACTTTTTTTCCTAACCGGGAAACCTTTTCCAACCCTGCGAGTCTGAGTATGTGAAAGACGCGCATTTGTTATCATCATCCCTGTCATCAGAGATGCATATTTGGCCACATTGATGTGGCCTTTTTCTTTTTCAGCTTCCGCCGTTTTGCTTCAGGAACGCTTCAAAGCTTAGCGTATCATTGGCTTCTATGTCGCGTTGGCGCTGCCACGAGGCTTCCCGCTCTTTATCCAGCTCGGCTTCGTTCAGGATTTCCAACGGTTCTTCCAGCAACGTCTGGCGATACTGCTCCGCCAGCTGCAACCCGACGCGCCCGGTGCCTTCCTCCTTCATCGCCTTCAGAATGCGCGCGGAGAAGGTCAGCTCAGGATCGTCGAACGCGGCGACCAGCTCATCACACACCTGCTGGTATTGACGGTTGCCGGCTTCGCTGTCCAACACTTCCGCCACCCGACGCAGATCGGCGAACAGCGCCTTACCCACTTTTTCGAGCGGTTCATGGCTGGCGCCACAGCCGATGCCGATGGTCTGGCCCGGCTTACGCCCTTCCAGAATCACCCGGTTCCAGTTCTTGCGCGTGCACAGCAGTTCATCGCTGCTCATCTCCGGCGCATCGGCAAGCGCGCACCACACCAGGAACAGATCCAGGAAACGCGCCTGCACCGCGTCCACGCCGATCGGCGAGAACGGGTTTATATCCAGCGAACGCACTTCGATGTATTCGATACCGCCACGCAGCAGCGCGTCCGACGGTGTCTCGCCGCTTTGGGTCACGCGCTTCGGCCGTATCGGTGCATACAGCTCGTTCTCGATTTGCAGCACGTTGCTGTTCAGCTGCAGGTAGCGATCGCCCTCTTTCACGCCCAGCTTGGCGAACTCTTCGGAAGGCGTAGCAATCGCCCGCTTCAGACCGGCCACATAGCTGTGCAGATCGTTGAAGGTGATGCCCAAATTGCTCTGCGACTTGTTGGTGTAACCCAGGTCGCTCAGTCGCAGCGAGGTGGCGTACGGCAGGTAGCACATCCCCTGCTCGGTGCGCTCGAACGGCAGATTGGTCTCGCGCCCCTTGAGGAACGAAGAACAAATGGCCGGTGATGCGCCGAACAGATACGGGATCACCCAGCCGAAACGGTAATAGTTGCGGATCAGGCGGAAATACCCCGCCGAGATCTGCTCTTTGCCGCTTTCTGCGTCCTGCACGCCGGCCCACGCCTGCCAAAACTCCAGCGGCAGCGAGAAGTTGTAATGCACGCCGGAAATGGTCTGCATCAGCGCGCCGTAGCGATTCTTCAACCCTTCGCGATACAGCGTCTTCATGCGGCCGATGTTCGACGAACCGAACTGCGCCAGCTCGATATCCTGCTCGGCTTCGATAAAGCACGGCATGCTGAGCGGCCACATGCGCTCATCGCCGATATTGCGCGCCACGTAGCGATGAATATCGCGCAGGAACGTCAGCAGGTGATCGATGTTGTCATCAACCGGCGTAATGAACTCTAACAGCGCTTCGGCGAAATCCGTGGTGATCCAGTGGTGCGTCAATGCCGCGCCCAGCTTTTCCGGATGCCCGGTGGTCGCCAAGGTGCCGTTCGGCGTGACCCGCAGCGTTTCACGCTCGATGCCGCGACGAATGCCTTTTAATGCCTGGGGATGGGCTTCCAACCAAGAAAGCGCCTGTGATACGTCCGGGATCAAATTGACCTCCCGCTTCTAAAAACAATAACTCGTAAGCATACTGAATCCGCACCCGAGAGAATATTGAGTTATATTCACTTGGTTACTGCCACCAGGCGATACCCTGTGCCGTTATCATAGCCAACACGATGTAACGCAGCGCCTTTCCGATACACAGAAACAGCGCGACAGAGCCCCAGGGCATGCGCAGCCAACCTGCCAACACGCACAACAAATCGCCCACCACCGGCACCCAGCTGAGCAGCAGCGCAGCCGGGCCGAAGCGTTGCAGCCACCCGAGCGCCGTTGCCAGCCCCCGCTGTGGTTTCAACGCCGGTAACAGGCGCCCGATAATGACATTGGTCAAGCCACCCAGCGTGTTGCCCAGGGTCGCGGCCAATACCAGCAACTCTGGCGAGACGCGACTCTGGGCCAGCAAGGCGACCAGAACGATTTCTGAATTTCCCGGCAGCAGCGTCGCACTGAGGAAGCTACTGCCAAATAACGATATTACGGCTAGCGTACTACTCACAGCGTGCGGACGTCTACCACAGCCATACCGGCACTTTTCGCCGCCTGAATGCCGAAATCGGCGTCTTCAAACACCACGCATTTTTCCGGCGGTACGCCGATCAGTTCGGCACAGCGCAGGAAGGTGTCCGGCTCCGGTTTATGGCGCTGCACGTCGTCCGCGCCGACGATCGCGTCGAAGCAGTTGAACAGGCCGAGATGACGCAGCAGCATTTCCGCCATGCGGTGCTCACTGCCGGTACCGACCGCCATCGGACGGCGACCATGATAGGACTTCACCACCTCGATCAGCGGCAATGGACGCACGCTATCCAGCAGCATCGCTTCCACCGCGCGCGTTTTCTCCGCGGCCAGGTGATGCGGATCGAGGTCGGCCTGGTGGCTGGCGATAATCGCCTGAGCGATGCGCCATGTCGGTGAACCGCTCAGCGCCACCATGGCCGCTTCATCAAACGTCATGCCATAACGGGACAGCACTTCACGCCACGCTTTGCGGTGCGTTGGCTCGGTGTCCAGAATCGTACCGTCCATGTCGAAAATAAGACCCTGATAGCGGTCGTACATCGTTACTCCATGATCGTAGAGGAAAGAAAACTACTTTAGCGTAAAGCCGTTGGGTTGTCGCTGACTGCGTCATAACGGAATGTGCTGTGCCCGAACGGGCGCAAAGGGGAAAAGGGGGATGGAAAAAGCTGAAAAGCGAAAAACCCGCCGTAGCGGGTTTCTCTTAGATGGTGCATCCAGGAGGATTCGAACCTCCGACCGCTCGGTTCGTAGCCGAGTACTCTATCCAGCTGAGCTATGGATGCATGTCTATTTTTTACTGCTTGCCTGCTTCACTAACGAAGCATGACGGAAAGAATGGTGCATCCAGGAGGATTCGAACCTCCGACCGCTCGGTTCGTAGCCGAGTACTCTATCCAGCTGAGCTATGGATGCACAGGAATTCTTTTTTGATACCGTATGGTACGTTGTTACTACCCCACCATACCGCAAAATATGGTGCATCGAGGAGGATTACTCGGCGCTAGCGCCTCGCCCTACGGCGCCATTGCTTAAGCAATGTTATCCTCCTTCGAGCACTTTCTTGCTCGCCATCTGTCTGAAACTCTCGCTCCGCGACACATGAGGAAAATATGGTGCATCCAGGAGGATTCGAACCTCCGACCGCTCGGTTCGTAGCCGAGTACTCTATCCAGCTGAGCTATGGATGCAAATGGCGGTGAGGCGGGGATTCGAACCCCGGATGCAGCTTTTGACCGCATACTCCCTTAGCAGGGGAGCGCCTTCAGCCTCTCGGCCACCTCACCATACGCTTCTTTCGAATTGTGCCTAACTTGCTTTAGAGAAGCTCATCGGCACTGCGTGGCGCACATATTACTTTCTCCGACTTTTAAGTCAAACAATTTTTCCCAACTCATGCGCGTTTGCACAATTCGCACCCAACATGGGCGATTTCAAGGCAAAAAGGGCGTTTTATCAACAGGCAACCGCAGCGTTTGTGGCAACAAAGCAGAAAACTAACCGGGAAAATAATCACGAAAAAGAGAGAGGAGAACGAAAGAAGTGGGTAAAACGATGCAGTAGCGTCTCGTCTGGCAACGAGACGCTGCTTCGGAATCAGTAAGTCGTCTGCTGAGACTTCTCTGCCTGAATGCGCTGATAGATTTCTTCACGGTGAACCGAAACCTCTTTGGGGGCATTCACACCAATACGCACCTGGTTGCCTTTTACCCCTAGCACAGTGACCGTAACCTCATCGCCAATCATGAGGGTTTCACCAACTCGACGAGTCAGAATTAACATTCTTTGCTCCTTGAAAGATTAAAAGAGTCGGGTCTCTCAGTTTCCCCGTCATTATCCATCATATGTGGTGAAAACGTAAGCCGCGCAACCCACAATAAGTGTAAGCAGACTTGGTCCCACCTCAGATAATGGTAAGTTTAGCCGACCTGAAAAACTTTGTTCCCGCAATTGTAACTAAATTGTGTTAGCACAGTATGAAAACGCCATAATCAACAAAGTATTATGGCGTTTGTGCGTGCTATTTATTTATGTTCACAGCTTCGAGGCCACCCAGGCTTCTACGCTGTTTAACGCCGCTGGCAGGGCGTTGATATCCGTCCCCCCCGCCATCGCCATATCCGGGCGACCACCGCCCTTGCCGCCTACCTGGTGCGCCACGTTGCCGATCAACTCGCCGGCTTTCACGCGGTCAGTCAGATCCTTGGTCACGCCTGCAACCAGGCTGACTTTGTCATCAGCCGTCGTTGCCAACACGATGATGGCCGAACCCAATTGATTTTTCAGGTCATCCACCATGGTGCGCAGCATTTTGGCTTCGACATTGTCCAACTGGCTGACCAACAGCTTCACACCGTTAACCACTTTTGCCTGGCTGGACAACGACGCGCTTTCCTGCGCCGCCTGCTGATCTTTCAACTGCTGCAGTTCTTTTTCCAGCGCGCGGGTGCGATCGAGCACCGAGCGCACTTTATCGGTCAGGGTGTTGCTGTCGCCCTTAACCAGCTGCGCAACGTCTTGCAACAAATCGCTTTGCTGGTGCAGCGTGGCGATAGCGCCTGCGCCGGTCACCGCTTCAATACGACGGATGCCCGCCGCGGTGCCCGACTCGCTCAGAATGCGGAACAGGCCAATATCGCCGGTGCGGCTGGCATGAGTACCGCCACACAGTTCGGTGGAGAAGTCGCCCATGGTCAGTACGCGCACGTTGTCATCGTACTTCTCGCCGAACAGCGCCATCGCGCCCTTCTCTTTGGCATCTTCCAACGCCATCAGCTCGGTCTGTACCGGCAGGTTACGACGCACCTGCTGGTTCACCAGATCTTCCACCGCGCGGATTTGCTCCGGCTTCATCGCTTCGAAGTGCGAGAAGTCGAAACGCAGGTATTTGTCGTTAACCAGCGAGCCTTTCTGCGCGACGTGGTCGCCCAGCGTTTGACGCAGCGCGGCGTGCAGCAGGTGAGTCGCGGAGTGGTTCAGACGAATGCTGTTGCGGCGCTCAGCGTCGATCTGCGCATCCACGCGATCGTTCAGCTTCAGCGAGCCCTGCGCCAGTTTGCCCTGGTGGCCGATAGCCTGGCCGTATTTCTGGGTGTCGTTGACCACAAACTCTACGCCGGCGGCTTTCAGCACGCCTTTATCGCCGACCTGGCCGCCGGATTCGCCGTAGAACGGCGTCTCATCCAGCACCACCACCGCCTCTTCGCCAGCGTTAATCTGATCGACCGGCTGGCCGTCGCGGAACAGCGCGATGACAGTTGCCTGCTGCTCGTCGTGATCGTAACCGCTGAACTGGCTGCTGCCGTCCACGCGGATCAGGCTGTTGTAGTCGGCGCCGAAGCCGCTGGATTCGCGCGCGCGGCGGCGCTGCGCTTCCATCGCTTCTTCAAAGCCCGCTTCATCGACTTTCAGACCGCGCTCGCGGCAGACGTCAGCGGTCAGATCGACCGGGAAGCCGTAGGTATCGTACAGACGAAAAGCGGTTTCGCCGTCCAGGGTATCACCCTTCAGCTTGGCCAGCTCTTCGTCCAACAGCGCCAGACCACGCTCCAGCGTGCGGGCAAACTGCTCTTCTTCGGTTTTCAGCACCTGCTCCACCAGCGATTGCTGGCGTTTCAATTCGTCGGCCGCCGGGCCCATCACGTCGATCAGTGGCGCCACCAGCTTGTAGAAGAAGGTATCTTTCGCGCCCAGCATGTTGCCATGGCGGATCGCGCGACGAATGATGCGGCGCAGCACGTAGCCGCGGTTTTCGTTAGACGGGATCACGCCGTCCGACACCAGGAAGGCGCAAGAACGGATGTGGTCGGCGATAACGCGCAGGGATTTGTTGTCCAGATCGGTCGCGCCGGTCACTTTCGCCACGGCGGCGATCAGGGTACGGAACAGGTCGATTTCATAGTTGGAGTTCACATGCTGCAACACCGCCGCGATGCGCTCCAGCCCCATACCGGTATCCACCGAAGGTTTCGGCAGTGGCAGCATGGTGCCGTCGGACTGACGGTTGAACTGCATGAAAACGATGTTCCAGATCTCGATATAGCGGTCGCCGTCTTCTTCCGGGCTGCCCGGAGGGCCGCCCCAGATGTGATCGCCGTGATCGTAGAAAATTTCGGTGCACGGGCCGCATGGGCCGGTGTCGCCCATCTGCCAGAAGTTGTCGGAAGCGAAAGGCGCGCCCTTGTTGTCACCGATACGGATAATGCGCTCGGCCGGTACACCAATTTGCTTCTGCCAGATGTCGAACGCTTCGTCATCGGTTTCATACACGGTGACCCACAGTCTCTCTTTCGGCAGGTTGAACCAGTTTTCACCGGTCAGCAGTTCCCACGCGTAGCTGATCGCGTCGTGCTTGAAGTAATCGCCGAAGCTGAAGTTGCCCAGCATTTCAAAGAAGGTATGGTGACGTGCGGTATAACCGACGTTTTCCAGGTCGTTATGCTTGCCGCCTGCGCGCACACAGCGCTGCGAGGTGGTGGCGCGGGAATAGGCGCGTTTGTCGAGCCCCAGGAAAACATCCTTAAATTGGTTCATGCCGGCATTGGTAAACAGCAATGTCGGATCATTGTTAGGCACCAGGGAGCTGCTTGCTACAACCTGATGACCCTTACTATGAAAGAAATCGAGAAACGCTTGACGGATCTCAGCGGTGCTCTTGCTCATAATTTTCCTGGAAAGGCTAGAATAACGACACGTGAGCCGGTGACGCGTCATCCCGACGATGACAACCAGCTCACGAACAAAAAGTGGGGATAAGATAAATTTTCTTCAGAGGGAAGTAAAACCCCGTGTGCGCTCATTGCGCAAAATCACGGTAAATTGACTGAATTTCTTCCTGGAAGAAGCCGCGATAGAGCAGATAACGCTGCACTTTGGCTTTCTCTTTCCAGTCGGTTGGCAACGCATCGCCAAATTTTCGCTGTGCCACCTGTTTTGCCTGTTCGCACCAATCGATATCGCATTCCGCCAGCGCGTCCTGCACCAGCGCTTTGTCGACGCCCTTTTGCATCAGTTCGCTGCGGATGCGCTGCGCGCCGTAACCTTTGCGGCTGCGGCTGCCGATGTAGCTGTGAGCGAAACGCTTATCGTCTAGCCAGTTATGCTGGTAACAGTAGGCAATAACCTGCTCGATCAGCGCAGGATCCACCGGCTCTTCAGCCACCGGCGGTAATGCCGGCGCATGTGGCCTCTTGCCGCCAAAACGGGCTTTCGCCACAAACGGCTGCGCCGCAAGTTTGCGGCGCAGTTCAGCTTCACTATGATCGCGTTGCGACAGCAGGCGCATGGCGCGGCTTAGCAAGTCATTCATCATTCAAGCCTGAATTTATGGGATATGCGCCACACGAACGGCGGCACACATCTTCAGCGATTAGAACTGCTCGCTGGTTTCCGCTTCATCGTCTTCGAAGTCGTCACCGGAAGCGGCCACCAGTTCACCGCCGCTGTGCAGCAGCAGGTCACGCAGCTTCTTATCCAGCTCGGCGGCGATAGCCGGGTTTTCTTTCAGGAAGTTACAGGCATTCGCCTTGCCCTGGCCGATCTTCTCGCCGTTATAGCTGTACCAGGCGCCGGCTTTTTCGATCATCTTGTGCTTCACGCCCAGATCGACCAGTTCGCCACGGCTGTTGATGCCTTCGCCGTACATGATTTGGAACTCAGCCTGCTTGAACGGCGCAGCGATTTTGTTCTTCACCACTTTCACGCGGGTTTCGCTGCCCACCACTTCGTCGCCCTCTTTGATGGCGCCGATGCGGCGGATATCCAGACGCACCGAAGCGTAGAACTTCAGGGCGTTACCGCCGGTCGTCGTTTCCGGGTTGCCGAACATCACGCCAATTTTCATACGGATCTGGTTGATGAAGATCAGCAGGGTATTGGCGTTTTTCAGGTTGCCGGCCAGCTTACGCATCGCCTGGCTCATCATGCGTGCCGCCAGACCCATGTGCGAATCGCCGATTTCACCTTCGATTTCCGCCTTCGGCGTCAGTGCCGCCACGGAGTCGACGATAATGACGTCAACCGCGCCGGAGCGGGTCAGCGCATCACAGATTTCCAGCGCCTGCTCGCCGGTGTCCGGCTGGGAGCACAGCAGGTTGTCGATATCGACGCCCAGCTTTTTCGCATAGATAGGATCCAGCGCGTGCTCGGCGTCGATGAACGCACAGGTTTTGCCTTCACGCTGCGCAGCGGCGATCACCTGCAGCGTCAGGGTGGTTTTACCGGATGATTCCGGGCCGTAAATTTCGACGATGCGGCCCATCGGCAGGCCGCCGGCGCCCAGAGCGATATCGAGTGACAGTGAGCCGGTGGAGATCGTTTCCACGTCCATGGAGCGGTCTTCACCCAGGCGCATGATGGAGCCTTTGCCGAACTGTTTCTCAATCTGGCCCAGTGCCGCAGCTAACGCCTTTTGCTTGTTCTCATCAATAGCCATTTTTGCTCCTTCGTTTCGCAATGCCGGTGTTACCCCACACTGCCACTGAATGTATGTTGTGCAGGAAATGTCACTAATTATACTGTATGGTCATACAGTATCAAGCCTAATTTACAAAAATTCGTCGATGGCGGTTTGCAGCGCGAAAATCGTCGCCTGCAGCCGCACCGCGTCGCGGTCGCCCTCAAATTGCATCTTGCGCGACAGCCCCCGGCCATCGCTGCCGGCGAAGCCGAACCACACGGTACCGACCGGCTTTTCCGCGCTGCCGCCGTCCGGGCCGGCGATGCCGCTTACCGACAGCGCCAGATCGGCCTGTGCCGCCCGCAGCGCCCCTATTGCCATCTCGCGCACTACCTCTTCGCTGACCGCGCCGTGCGCCGCCAACGTGGCTTCGCTCACCCCCAACAGGTCATGCTTCGCCGCATTGCTGTAGGTGACGAAACCGCGATCGAAATAGGCGGAGCTGCCGGCGATATCGGTAATGGCCTTGGCGATGCCGCCGCCGGTGCAGGATTCCGCGCAGGTGATCCAGCGGCCCTGAGCCTTCAGTTTTTCCCCCGCCAGCACGCTGAGCCGGCGCAGTTGGTTTTCACTCATAACCCCTCCCTCGCGAATTCAGGTATATGCGCCCGATAGTAGCATTTATCAAGGCGACGCGGCGGCTGGCGCGCAGAAATGCGCAGCGCCTCGCAGGAGGTGCGGTTTTAAGCGCCCGGCCAAGCTGCTAGTATCAAAAGAAGCGCCCCATTGAGCGGCGGCGCACCAGCACAAGGAACATCACGGAGGCGGCACGCGGCGGCGGCGGCCTCAGGGCGCACCAGAAGAGATTAGGATGATAGCGTGAAAAAAACGTTGGGCGTATTCTTGCCGTTGTACACCACCACCCTGCTGCTGCTGTTGGGCTCAGGCCTGCTCACCACCTACGTCTCGCTGCGGCTGACCTCCATCCACGTCAGCAGCGCGCTGATCGGCGCCATCATCGCCGCCAACTACATCGGGTTGGTGATCGGCGGCAAGGTCGGCCACTTTCTCATCGCCCGCGTCGGGCATATCCGCGCCTACGTGGCCTGCGCCGGCATCATCACCGCTGCGGTGCTGGGGCACGGCCTGACGGAGTTCATTCCCGCCTGGGTCGCGCTGCGTCTGGTGATCGGGCTGTGCATGATGTGCCAGTATATGGTGCTGGAAAGCTGGCTGAACGACCAGGCGGAATCCAACCAGCGCGGCATGGTGTTCGGCTTCTATATGGCGGCGACCTATCTCGGCATGTCGCTGGGCCAGATCGTGTTGATGCTGCAAAGCAATCTGGGCATCACCACGCTGCTGGTGATCGCACTGTGTTTCGCGCTCTGTCTGGTGCCGATCGCTCTCACCACCCGCACCAATGCACGCCACATGTCGCCGGCCCCGATGGAGCTGCGTTACTTTGTCGGCGCCATTCCCAAGGTGCTGGCCACCACGTTGGTGATCGGCATGGTGGTGGGCTCGTTTTACGGCCTGGCGCCGGTCTACGCCAGCCTGCAATCCTTAACCACTCAGCAAACCGGCCTGTTCATGGCGCTGGCCATCTTCGCCGGGCTGGTGGCGCAGTTCCCGCTCAGTTGGCTGTCGGATCGCTATAACCGCCCGTTGCTGATGCGCTTCAACGCCATTCTGCTGATCGTGGCGGCGCTGCCGCTGGCGCTGCTGCCGCACATCGATTTTCCGTTGCTGCTGGCGGTGGGCTTTGTCGTCAGCATGTTGCAGTTTACGCTCTATCCGCTGGTGGTGGCATTGGCCAACGATCTGATCGAGCCGGAGCGCCGCGTCTCGCTGGCTGCCTGTCTGCTGATGGCGTTCGGCGTCGGCGCCAGCATCGGGCCGTTGGCGGTCGGCGCACTGATCGAGCCGCTTGGCGGCAATATCCTGTACGCTTTCTTCGCTCTGTGCGGCGTACTGCTGGCGGCCCTCGGCCGTACGGCGAAAGCGGAGGAACCGCAGCTGGCGCAAGATGCGCCGGTGCCACACATTGCGCTGCCGGACAGCCTCGCCAGTTCACCGCTGTCGCCGGCGCTCAATCCGACCTTCGATGAGCAGATCATTCACGACACCATGCCGCCGCCGGAAGCGGCGCCCGATGTCGACGAGCCGCAGTCTGAAGAACAGGAGGCGGAGCCCCTGCCTCAGGGGGCCGATCCGCAAGAGGACACCGGCCTGAAAAAGGCGCACGCCATGCTGTGAACGGCGGCGCTACAGATCCTGGAAGGAGCCCAGCATAAAACCGCGTTCGGCGATCGCCGCTTTCAGCGTCGGCGCGGTCAACACATCCAGCTCGACAAGGCGCGGGTGGCAGTATTTGCTCTGCAGGATCGTCGCGTCGAGGAACGCCGGGTGGCACATCATTTCCAATGACTCGGCGCCCTGCTCGTCGGCGCGCGCCAATCTCTGCAGGAATAAGGCTTCGGAAATCGTTTCGCCGTAGAATCCCGCATCAAACGCGTCGGTGCTGCAGGGCGTCTGCAACGCAATATCGCGCCGTTTCGCCTCTTCGCGATCGAGGCGCAGCGGCAGCCCCTGCGCCTGCGCAAACGCCTCCACCAGCGGGTAAATCTGCGGCTGCATATGCACATGGTGGTGGCTGTCGATGTGCGTCGGTGGCCTGCCGAACAGCGTCATAAACCGCGTGAACTGGCGCTGCAGCTCCTCCTGAATCTCGTCCAGTTGCAGCTCACCGGCCTCGGCGCGGCGCCACAGCCATTTGCCCAATTCGCCATGCTCGTTGACCAGCGAAGGCATGGCGCCCAGCGGCCTGCCATAGGTCAAAACGAAATGCAGCCCGATCGGCAGCCCCGGATGTTGCCGGCTGAGCGCCGCCGCGTGCTGTGCGCCGCCGCCGTTCACCATCGCCGTGGTGGAGGAGACGACGCCATATTGATACGCCTCGATAACACCGTAGTTTTGCCCCTTGCTTAGGCCGAAGTCATCGGCATTCACGATCAGTAGTTTTTCCATAGTGGCTCCCGCGAGATGGATTTTTGGCAAGGGAAGTCCGACCGACCGACGCGGCATTCCCTTTCGCTAAGGTAAAAATCGAATGACTAACTGGCCGGCGGCCTGAAGCTCATCGGCATATCGGCATTGAGACTGATCGGGAGCGGCCCTAAAGAGGGCCGTAGCACTTTTTTCGGTAGTTGCCTGGGGTCACCTCGGTGAGCCGCTTGAAGTTTTTGATGAACAAACTGACATCGCCATAGCCGGAATCGAAGGCGATATCGGACACCGAAGAGTTGGTGACCTCCAGCTGCGTCTTGGCGAAATTGATGCGGATCTCATTGATCACCTGCATCGGCGTCTTATGGTAGTAACGCCGCATCGCCCGGGTCAGATACTCCTGAGTCTTCCCCGACAGCGCCACCATGTTCGCCAACGCCCTCTCGCCGAACATCGCCTTGTCATGCATGCCGGCCAGGGTGTTCTTCAGCCACTGCGGGATATCATCGCCGCCGTCATTTTCTTCTTTATAATGACGAATGCGGCTGATCACATAGAAGGTCAGCGTTTCGAGAAACTCGGCGAAATCATCCTCACGAAACTGCGGCGAACTCACCACCGATTCGATATAGGCCAGAAACTCGCTTCTCAGGCTGTAGGCCTGCGAGGCAACAAAGCAGCGCGGCAGCTGCTGCAAATAGTGCTCTTCAAAAAACGCTTTGCTGACCGCCACGTTGAAGATTTTTGTCGCGCCGAACTCGTAAAAGCTCTGGTGATAGGAGCCGATAGGGATAAAGACGAAATCACCGCGTTCCAGCAGCACCCGCTTACCGTTGATCTCCTGATAGCATTTGCCGCTCAGCACGATGGTGAACTCGTAATAGTCGTGCTGATGCAGGCCGGTGGCGCTTTCCACCTTGTTGTAGATAAACAGGTGAAAATCTTTGCAGTTAAAGAAATCCTGCTCGCGAATCAGCTTCACATCGTTGGCACTCAGCGAAATTCGGTTGTCAGACACGGCGTCGGCCTCCCGTTAGTCAAATCCGTTGCGTCTGGCCGCCTCGGCAAACCAGTAGCCGCTTTTCTTGATGGTGCGGCGCTGATCCGCCCGATCCAATCGCACCAGCCCATAACGATTCTTGTAGGCGTTCAGCCAGGACCAGCAGTCGATAAAGGTCCACAGATGATAGCCTTTGCACTGCGAGCCTTCTGCCAGCGCGCGGTGCAGCCACTTCAGGTGCTCGCGAATAAAGTCGATGCGGTAATCGTCCTCCACCCGCCCATCGGCGCCGATAAACGCTTCTTCTCCCTCGACGCCCATGCCGTTTTCCGAAATATAACAAGGCAGATTGCCGTAGTTCTCTTTCAGGTCCATCAGGATGTCGTACAGCCCCTTCTCATAGATCTCCCAGCCGCGGTGCGGATTGATTTTGCGTCCCGGCATCGCATAGTAACTGAACAAATCCTCCGGCGATGCGATCGGCCCCTCGGCACGACGCCCCTCTTTCGCCTGCACCCTGCGCGGCTGGTAGTAGTTGACGCCGAGGATATCCACCACGCCGCCTTCGATCAGCCGCGCATCCTGCGGCTCGCAGCAGGGCATCAGCCCATGCCGTTCCAGCAGCTGCAGCAACGCCGCCGGATAACGCCCTTTGGCGACCGGATCGAGGAAACTGCGGTTGAGCAGCAGATCGGCGTCGTGCGCAGCCTGCCGATCCTCCGGCGCGTCGGAACGCGGGTAGGTCGGGCTCAGATTCAGAATGATGCCGATGCTCCCCGGCAGCTCACGTGCTCTGAAACGCTGCACCGCCATGGCGTGCGCCAGTACGCTGTGATACGCCACGGTGACCGCCCGTTTGAAGTCCACCACGCAAGGGTAGTGCAGGTCATTCAGGTAACCTGCCTCTACCGGCACGATCGGCTCGTTGAAGGTGAACCAGTGGGTGACCCGATCGCCAAATAGATCGAAGCAGATATCGGCGTAACGCGCGTAGGCTTCGACCACCGCCCGGCTTTCCCAGCCACCGCGCTGCTGCATGCGCAGCGGCATATCGAAGTGGTAGAGATTGATAAACGGGGTGATGCCCTGCGCCAGCAGCTCGTCGATCATCGCGTTATAGAACGCCACCGCCTGCGGGTTAACCTCGCCGTCGCCGTCCGGGATCAGCCGCGACCACGAGATCGAGGTTCTAAAGGTATTGTGGCCCAGCGTTTTGAGCAGCCCGATATCGGTGCGGAAATGGTCGTAAAAGGTCGAGGCCTCAGCCGGCCCCACCCGATCGTGAAAGCGCTCGGGCGCGATCTCGTACCAATAGTCGAAGATATTGCGGCTCTTGCCGTCCCGCGCGGCCGCCCCTTCAGACTGCGGCGCGGAGGTGGCGCTGCCCCACCAGAACCCGTCGGCAAATTGATATTCCATACTCGCGTCCCTCGCGGGGCGGCCGCGCCGCCCCGTTCCACAGTTAGAGTTTCAGCGCCTTGGCGATGTCTTCTTCGCTTTCCGTCGCCGCGTCGATCTGGCTCTGTGCCTTGTTGGAGATCGCCACAAACGGCAGATAAATCACGGTGGCGACCGCCAGGTTGAACAGGCTCAGCAACATGGCCATGATGCTGCCGTTGGTGTTGAAGAACGCCCCCAGGCCGACCGGCATAGTCCAGGGCGCAATGTTGGTGATAGGCGGGATCAGCCCGGAGTAATAAGCCAGCGAGGTGATGATGGTCAGCACCGGCTGCACCAGGATGAACGGAATGAACATCACCGGGTTCATGATCACCGGCAGGCCGAACAGAATCGGTTCGTTGATCTGGAAAATGCCGGACGGCGTCGCCAGCTTGGCGACCTGGCGGTAATCTTCGCGGCGCGAGGCGATGAAGATGGCGATGATCAGGCCCAGCGTCGAGCCGGTTCCGCCGAGGTAGATGTAGGAGTCGACGAACGGTTTCGCCCACATGTGGAACTCTTTGCCGGCGGCCACCGCCGCTTCGACCGAACCGTATTTGTTATACAGCTCCACGTTTTCCAGCGCGAACGGCGTCATGATGCCGCTGTCCAGCGCCGCCAGCGCCATGGAGCCGTGCACCCCAAAGAACCACAGCAGCGAGGAGAACAGCACGTACACCCAACCCACCACGCTGCCCATCTTGGCCAGCGGCGCCGAGATGCCGTCCATGATGATCTGGTGGAAGTTGGTGCCCCAGTGCGCCAGCGCGAACGCCACCAGCCCCATGATGGAGAGGATGATAAAACCGGGGATCAGCGCCGAGAAGGAGCGCGACACCGAAGCCGGCACGCTGTCCGGCAGGCTGATCACCCAGTTGCGCCGCACGATGAAAGCGAACATCTCGGCCACCACCAGCCCGATCACCATACCGGAAATGATGTTGGCACCACCCAGCCAGTTGGCGCCCACCGCATAGGCCTCGCCGACGTTAAACGGCGTGACGGTCATAAAGGCCGCCACCGCCAGCAGTGCCGCAGCCAGCGGATCGACCTTGCGCTCTTCGGCCAACGCCATGCTGATAAAGAACGGCGTCATCAGGGACATGATCCCCAGCGTACCGTTGTAAACGCTGCCGCCAATGCTCTTCAGGCCGTTCAGCGTCTCGATGGTGGAGGCATCCAGGCGCACGCCCAGCGAATAGAAGAACGATCCTTCGCCGAAGCTCAGGAACACGTTGTTGATCAACACGAACATCGCCCCGGTCAAGGTCAGCGGCATCAGGCGGACAAAGCCGTTCTTGATGGCGTTGACGTGGGGCTGCTTACCGATTTTTACGGCGAAAGGCAGGATAACCTTCTCGAGCGAGGCAATGAGGGTATTCACGGCGGCCTCCTGTTATTGATTGGCTTTCTTGATGGCGGCCACCGCGGCCTTCAGCACCCCCAGCCCATCGACCTTGCCGTACAGCAGCGGATCGATGACTTCAACAGGTTTGTTGGGCAGCTGTTTTTGCACCTCCGGCAAGGTGTAGGCGATCTGCGGCCCCAGCAGGATCAGATCCGCTTCAACGCCTTTCTCCGCGGCCAGCGCCTCCGGGTAGGCGGCGATGATCACCGGTACTTCGTATTTCTCGGCCTGCGCCTTCATTTTTGATACCAACAGGGAAGTGGACATACCGGCAGAACAAAACAGATAGATTTTTTTCTTTTCCATACCAAGCACCTCAGATAATCAAAAAAACCCCGTGTTATTTGTATGCCAGATGCAATCACGATTGCTTCACGCACATTCCTTATGAAAATTTCCGTCACGTTGCCCTGGTTGCAGACAGTATACGGAGCATGAAAAACGGATCGGTAAGCCAGCGAGGATAATAACCGTCTCTCCTTGACCTACCGGCTTGACCCCCTTCACATTTCACATAAAAAAATAGTGTGACCGGGCTCTCAAATAACCGATAAAAACTCGGAATATTCGCAACAAATACACAAATAACAATTATAAACAGCCAGTTACAAACTCGCTGAGAATTTAAGGGTTTATTTGCGCCCGAACAAGCGAAGGGGGAATTAAAATAGTTCAAGCTTGATTCGCCTGCTGCTCCCCGAACGCGATGGCAGGCGAAGAGGATTAGGTGGGCAGACGGAGCAACTCGATCACTGTGGCCAGCGCCACGGAATGGTTCCTGCGGTTGGGGTAATAGAGGTAAAAACCGGGAAACGGCGCGCACCAGTCGGCCAACACTCGCCGCAGCCGCCCGCTCGCCAAGTGTTCTTCCACCTCCTGCTCGATGGCGAAAGCGATGCCGACGTGTGCCAACGCCGCTTGCAGCAACAGCCTGGCGTCATCCACGATAAGCGGGCTGTTGACCGCCACGGAAAACCGCTGCTCGCCCTGCTGAAAAGTCCATTTGTAGCGCTCGCCCGAAGAGGCCTTGCGCCAACCGATGCAGCGGTGCTGCAGTAAATCCTGCGGGTGCGTCGGTTCGCCGTGCCGTTGAAAATAGTCCGGCGTGGCGACGATGGCAAAACGCAGATCCGGCGTCAGGCGCACCGCACGCATATCGTTGTGCAGATCCTCGCCGAGCCGAATACCGGCGTCAAAGCCTTGCTCGACGATATTGGTAAACCCTTCGTTCGCTACCACCTCCAGCGTAATGCCGGGATACTCACTTGCCAACCGCCCCAGATGCGGCACGATGGCGAGATCGATCGCCGAACGCGGCGCGTTGATGCGCACCAGGCCGCGTGGCCCTTCTCGAAACGCATTCAGACTCTCCAGCGCGGCGTCGATGTCGGTAAAAGCCGGCACCAGCTGTGCCAGCAGATGCTCACCGGCCTCCGTCGGCGAGACATTGCGGGTGGTACGGTTCAGCAGGCGAATGCCCACCTGCGCTTCCAGTTCACGCAGGGTGTGGGTCAGCGTCGGCGGCGTCACGCCCAATCGGGCAGCGGCGCGGCGGAAGCTGCGTTCACTGGCGATAGCCACGAAGGCCGCCAGGCCGGACAATTCGGGTTTCTTCATGCTATTAATATAAATTATCTAATAGTGAGATGAATTTTTAGCGGATAGTTATTCGTCATCTAACAACATAGCATTGCGATCGACCCCATTACCAGGTATCGATGCGATGATTAATGCTACAGCTCCAACTCATGAAACGCCGCGCCGTCTGGCTGACAAAGTCGTGCTGGTGAGCGGCGGCGGCACCGGTATCGGCCGCGCAGCCGCGTTGGCCTATGCCCGCGAAGGAGCCAAAGTCGCGCTGGCCGGCCGGCGCGCGGCGGAAATAGAAGCCACGGCGCGCGACATCGCGCTCGCAGGCGGCGACGCCCTGCCCATCGTGGCCGACGTCTCCCAGGAAGACGATATCCGTCGGCTGCTCGCCACGGTGACGGCCCACTACGGCCGGCTCGACGTCGCCTTCAATAACGCCGGCATCATCGGCAACTTCGCCCCCATCACCGAACAGAGCAGCGAGGATTTTGACCGCGTGATCGCCATTAACCTCCGAGGCGTCTGGCTGGCGATGAAATACGAGATTGAAACCTTCCTGGCTCAGCGCTCGGGCGGCGTGATCGTTAACACGTCCTCCTGGCTGACCCACGGCGCGCTGGCCGGTTCGTCCAGCTACTCTGCCAGCAAAGGCGCGCTCGATGCGATGATCCGCGCGGTGGCGCTCGAATACAGCGGCCAGGGCATCCGCGTCAACAACATCAACCCCGGCATCATCGACACGCCGATGGCGCGCGGCAGCGTGGCTGACAGCGCGGCGTTCGCGCCCTTTATCGCCCACACGCCCGCCGGCCGCCTGGGCGAATCGGAAGACATCGGCGATGTGGCTTTGTGGCTGGCGACGGACGAAGCTCGTTTCATCACCGGCCAAAGCCTGCTGGTGGACGGCGGCTACACCATCGCCGGCATGCGCTGAGGAGACGACACCATGAACTACGTTCGGCTTGGCGGCAGCGGCCTGCAGGTATCTCGCCTCTGCCTGGGCTGTATGACCTACGGCGATCCGGCCTGGCGGCCCTGGGTACTGAAAGAGGATGAAGCGCGCCCCTTTATCCGCGAGGCGCTGGAGGCGGGCATCAATTTTTTCGATACCGCCAACATTTACTCCGGCGGAGAAAGCGAGCGCATTCTCGGCCGTGCGCTGAAAGCGTTCGCCCGCCGTGAAGACGTGGTGATCGCCACCAAAGCCTACTTTCCGATGGATGCGCAACCGAACAGCCGCGGGCTGTCGCGCAAACACCTGCTGCACAGCGTCGACGCCTCCTTGCAGCGGCTGGGAACGGATTACCTCGATCTGTTCGTGCTGCACCGCTTCGACACCGAAACGCCGATCGAAGAAACTGCCGACACCCTCGACGGCCTGGTGCGGGCGGGCAAGATCCGTTACCTCGGCGCGTCTTCACTGCACGCCTGGCGCCTGATGAAAATGCTGGCCTTTCAACGTCAGCACCGCCTGGCGCCGTTTATTTCGTTGCAAAGCCAATACAACCTGGTGACGCGTGAAGACGAAGAAGAATTGATCCCGCTGTGCCTGGAAGAAGGTCTTGGCCTGACGCCCTGGTCGCCGCTGGCCCGCGGCGTGCTGGCCGGCTCCGGCAGTGGCGGCACGCTGCGCGCCGCCACCGACGAACAGACGCCCCGTTGGTACGGCGGCAGAAACGAGGTAGAACGCACCGTCACCGCGGTAGCGGAGGTAGCGGCCGCGCGCGGCGTTCCACCGGCGCAGATTGCGCTGGCCTGGCTATTGGCCAAACCCGGCGTGGCGTCGCCGCTGGTGGGCATGTCCAAGCCACACCATCTGCAGGATGCGCTGGCGGCGCTCGACCTCAGGCTATCGTCAGAAGACGTGGCCGCGCTGGAGGCGCCAATGGCACACGCTGCCCGCCCCGAGCGCTGGTAGCCCCTTTTACCTCATTCCCGGAGAGAAACATGTCATACGCTGTTACCGCGCGAGCGGCGTTGTTCACCCTCGCTACCGCACTCACCCTTAACGCGCCGGCGCAGGCCACCGTCAGCGCAGACTGCACAGAAAGCAGCATGACGCTGCCGCCCGGCGCGCTTTACCCCAACGGCATCGCCCGTGCGGCGGACGGCACGCTGTATGTCGGGCTGATCACCAGCGGCAACGTGCTGCGCAAACGGCCGGGTCAGGCGTGGGAAACCTTCTTCCCCGGCGCTGACACGGTGTTCGCCTCAAACGCGCTGCGGCTGGACGAACGGCGCGGGTTGCTGTGGGGAAACTCGCCGGACTTCCTCTCCGGCGGCAAAACGCGCGCCAACCGCATTTATGCGCTGAACGTCGCGGATGGCACCCTCAACCGCAGCCTGGCACTGCCGACGGGGGAAATGGGCAACGATATCGTGCTCGGTGCAGACGGTACGGTGTACGTGACGGAAACCCGCGGCGGCGGCATCCTGCTCCTGCGGCCGGGCGAAGCGGCATTCAGTACGTTGTATCAGGATGCGCGGTTAGCGGCCCCCAGCGGGTTGGGCGCCGCCGGTATCGTACTGCTCGACAACCGGCAGATGGCTGTCGCCAATTTCGGCACCGGTAAGCTCTATACCCTCAGCTATAACGATCCAAAGCCGCAGCTGACGGAAATGCAGCTGCCGCGCCTGATTGAAAACCCGGACGGAATGGGATTGGCACCGGACGGCGCGCTGATCGTGCTGGAGAACGGAATCCAGAGCGGCCAAGGGCGGATCCTGCGGATCCCGTCCCCCAAGGCGGCAGGCTCGCACCGGATTGAGGTCTTGCGCGAAGGCATGGAATCACCGGTCAATCTGACTATCACACCACAAGGCTGTGCCTTCGTCAGCGAATCGCGCATCCGCCACCGCCTGCTGCCCGGCCATGAAACCGAAGTGCCCGACAGCTTCCGCCTTTATCAACTGCCCCTGCCTCTCACCGCCGCACAATAAATTCGCCGCCTTACTGCGGGCGGCGACTTGCGTTGTTGCCCGCAGGCAAACGACAATCTCGCTTCGTTGCAACCTCGCCTTGCGCAGCGCTTCCCATTTTTACCTGTGACAGCCGATTGCCCGCTGGGCTAGTATAAGCGTCTGTGCAAACCTCAGGTTTGAGCGCGCCGTCTGGCGTTTTGATGATTTGATTTGCGCCGCCCGCCAAGCGCTGAATGGGGCGGCGCCTGCTGAAACAATGTGATAGCGAATGACGACAATGAAAATCACAGTTCCCTTTACATTCAATGGATTGGAAAAATAATCGCATGAATAGCACCGATAAACTCGATTCGCATACGCCGATGATGCAGCAGTACCTGCGCCTCAAGGCCCAGCATCCTGAAATCCTGCTGTTCTACCGCATGGGCGACTTCTACGAGCTGTTTTACGACGACGCCAAGCGCGCTTCCCAACTGCTGGATATCTCGCTGACCAAACGCGGCGCCTCGGCGGGTGAACCGATCCCGATGGCCGGCGTGCCGCACCACGCAGTGGAGAACTACCTGGCCAAGCTGGTGCAGCTCGGCGAGTCCGTCGCCCTCTGCGAGCAGATCGGCGATCCGGCCACCAGCAAAGGGCCGGTCGAACGCAAAGTGGTGCGTATCGTCACTCCCGGCACCATCACCGACGAAGCGCTGCTGCAAGAGCGCCAAGATAACCTGCTGGCGGCAATCTGGCAGGACGCGCGCGGCTTCGGCTACGCCACCCTGGACGTCAGCTCCGGCCGCTTCCGCGTCGCCGAGCCGCAGGATCTGGAAACCATGGCCGCCGAGCTGCAGCGCACCAATCCAGCCGAGCTGCTCTACCCGGAAATCTTCGAACAAATGGCGCTGATCGAACAGCGCCACGGCCTGCGCCGCCGCCCGCTGTGGGAATTCGAGCTTGAGACCGCGCGTCAGCAGCTCAACCTGCAATTCGGTACCCGCGACTTGACCGGTTTCGGCGTCGAACAGGCGCACCAGGCACTGCGCGCCGCCGGCTGCCTGCTGCAGTACGTCAAAGATACCCAGCGCACTTCGCTGCCGCACATTCGCGGCATCACCATGGAGCGCCAGCAGGACGGTATCATCATGGACGCCGCGACCCGCCGCAATCTGGAGCTGACGCAGAGCCTGTCCGGCGGCAGCGACAACACGCTGGCGGCGATCCTCGATCGCACGGTCACGCCGATGGGCAGCCGTATGCTGAAACGCTGGCTGCACATGCCGACCCGCGATATCAAGGTTCTCACCGCCCGCCAACAGGCGATCGGCGCATTGCAGGACCTGTTCACCGATCTGCAGCCTTCGCTGCGTCAGGTGGGCGATCAGGAGCGAATTTTGGCGCGTTTGGCGCTGCGCACCGCCCGGCCGCGCGATCTGGCGCGCATGCGCCATGCTTTCCAGCAACTGCCGGACATCCGCGCGCTGCTGCAAGATGTGGATACCCCACACGTGCAGCAACTGTTGTCGCAGGTGGGCCAGTTCGACGATCTGCGTGAGCTGCTGGAACGCGCGGTCATTGAGTCGCCGCCGGTGCTGGTACGCGACGGCGGCGTGATCGCCCCCGGTTACAACAGCGAACTGGACGAGTGGCGCGCACTGGCCGATGGCGCCAGCGATTATCTCGATCGGCTGGAGATCCGCGAGCGTGAAAAACTGGGGCTGGATACGCTCAAGGTCGGTTTTAACGGCGTACACGGCTACTACATTCAGGTCAGCCGTGGCCAAAGCCACCTGGTGCCGATCCACTATGTGCGCCGTCAGACGCTGAAAAACGCCGAGCGCTATATCATCCCGGAATTGAAAGAGTACGAAGACAAAGTGCTCACCTCCAAGGGCAAGGCGCTGGCGATCGAGAAAAGCCTGTACGACGAGCTGTTTGATCTGCTGCTGCCGCACCTGGCGGAGCTGCAGCAAAGCGCCGCCGCACTGGCCGAGCTGGACGTGCTGGCCAACCTGGCCGAGCGCGCCGATACCCTAAACTACGCTTGCCCGACCATGAGCGAGCAGCCGGGGATCCGCATTACCGAAGGCCGCCACCCGGTGGTTGAGCAGGTGCTGAGCGAGCCGTTTATCTCCAACCCGCTCACCCTGTCGCCACAGCGCCGCATGCTGATCATCACCGGCCCGAACATGGGGGGTAAAAGTACCTATATGCGGCAAACGGCGCTGATCGTGCTGATGGCACACATCGGCAGCTACGTGCCGGCCACCAAGGCCACCATCGGCCCGGTGGATCGCATCTTCACCCGCGTCGGCGCGGCGGACGATCTGGCTTCCGGCCGCTCCACCTTCATGGTGGAAATGACCGAAACCGCCAACATCCTGCACAACGCCACCGAGCACAGCCTGGTGTTGATGGATGAAATCGGCCGCGGCACCTCCACCTACGACGGCCTGTCGCTGGCTTGGGCCTGCGCCGAAAACCTGGCCAACCGCATCAAGGCGATGACGCTGTTCGCCACCCACTACTTCGAGCTGACGACCTTGCCGGAGAAAATGGAAGGCGTGGTCAACGTGCATCTGGACGCGCTCGAACATGGTGATACCATCGCCTTCATGCACAGCGTACAGGACGGTGCCGCCAGCAAAAGCTATGGCCTGGCGGTCGCCGCGCTGGCCGGCGTGCCGCGCGACGTCATCAAGCGCGCACGTCAGAAGCTGCGCGAGCTGGAGTCAATCTCCAGCCACACCGCCTCGGGCAGCGTCGATGCTACCCAGATGACGCTGCTGCAGGAAGAAACCTCGCCGGCGGTAGAAGCCCTGGAGGGGCTTGATCCGGATTCCCTGTCGCCACGCCAGGCGCTGGAATGGATCTACCGGCTGAAAAATATGGTGTAACCTGGCGCCAAACGCGGGCATAAAAAAACGGTGAGCATCATGCTCACCGTTTTTATTTGATGCGGTTCAACAACCGGCGTTATTCGCGGAACAGCGCCTCAATGCTCAGGCCCTGCATCTGCAGAATCTCACGCAGACGGCGCAGACCTTCAACCTGAATCTGACGGACGCGCTCGCGCGTCAGGCCAATCTCCCGGCCTACGTCTTCCAGCGTCGCCGCTTCATAGCCCAGTAGGCCGAAACGACGCGCCAACACTTCACGCTGTTTGGCGTTCAGTTCGAACAGCCATTTGACGATGCTTTGCTTCATATCGTCGTCTTGCGTGGTGTCTTCAGGCCCGTTGTCCTTTTCGTCGGCCAGAATGTCCAGCAGCGCTTTCTCAGAATCCCCGCCCAGCGGCGTATCCACCGAGGTGATGCGCTCATTCAGGCGCAGCATGCGGCTGACGTCATCCACCGGCTTGTCGAGTTGCTCGGCAATTTCTTCAGCGCTCGGTTCATGATCCAGCTTGTGGGAAAGCTCGCGCGCGGTGCGCAGATAGACATTCAGTTCTTTGACGATATGGATAGGCAAACGAATGGTACGGGTTTGGTTCATGATCGCCCGTTCAATCGTCTGACGGATCCACCAGGTTGCGTAAGTGGAGAAGCGGAAACCGCGTTCCGGGTCGAATTTTTCCACTGCGCGAATCAGACCGAGGTTACCCTCTTCGATCAAATCCAGCAGCGCCAGACCGCGGTTGCTGTAGCGGCGGGCGATTTTCACCACCAGCCGCAGGTTGCTTTCAATCATGCGGCGGCGGGACGGCACGTCACCGCGCAGAGCACGCCGCGCAAAATAGACTTCTTCCTCTGCGGTCAGCAGAGGTGAATAACCGATCTCACCCAGATAGAGCTGCGTCGCATCCAATACGCGTTGCGTAACGCCTTGAGACAACAGCTCTTCTTCCGCTAAATCGTTCTCGCTGGTCTCTTCTTCTACCAGCGCTTTTTCATCAAACGACTCGGCCTCAGCTCCATTCTCGTCGAAATCCGCATCATCATGTAACTCGTTAACTTTCAGCGTATTTTGGCTCATATGCTGCTCCTACCCGTGATACCGCGAGCAGAATCTCAGCGTATTCTGCCCAATCTATCGCTGCGGAAGATAACGCAGCGGGTTTACGGATTTCCCCTTGTAACGAATTTCAAAATGCAAACGTACTGAACTGGTACCGGTGCTACCCATGGTGGCTATTTTTTGACCCGCCTTCACTTCTTGTTGTTCCCGGACCAGCATTGTGTCGTTATGAGCGTAGGCGCTCAGGTAATCATCATTATGTTTGATGATGATTAGATTACCGTAACCCCGTAAAGCGTTGCCTGCATACACTACACGACCATCGGCGGTAGCGAAGATAGGCTGCCCACGGGAACCGGCGATATCGACACCCTTATTCCCACCTTCTGATGAGGAAAAGTTATCAATAACCTTACCGTCAGTCGGCCATCTCCAGGTACTAACCGGAGCGCTGTTGCTGACGGTGCTGCTCACTGGTGGAGCGGCTTCCGGCGCGGTAACAGGCGCAGTCGCGGTCCCAACCGCTGCGGCACCTGCTGCAGGTAACATCTTACCTACATTCTGTTTACCCGAGTTTTCAGAATACGCGTTAGTTGATTGAGAATCAACCGTTGCCGTCTGGATCTGGGAGCTGGAAGGTGGCTTCGGAACACCGCCTTTGGTCGCGTCTGTCGTCGCCAGCATGCCGCCGCCGCCGTTAGCAGAACCATTACCAAGCTGAATGGTTTGGCCAACATTCAGGCTGTATGGCTCGGGAATATTGTTGCGCTGCGCCAGGTCGCGGAAATCATTGCCGGTGATCCAGGCGATGTAAAACAGCGTGTCGCCGCGCTTGACCGTATAAGTTTCACCGCCGCTGTAACTCCCTTTAGGAATGGCGGTATAACTGCGATTATAGACAATGCGGCCCTCTGGGCTGGCCTGCTGCACTCCGCCATTATTATTGCCGGATGGAACGGCACCGCCGCCGCCCACGCTGCTGATAGGGGCCGACGTCGAGGCCGTATTCGTACAACCCGCCAACCACAAACTTACCATCGTACACACCGCAACCCGGCGTAACGTAATCATTGGGCTTCCCGTGCTCATGCTTCCCCCATGACAGCAATATCAGTGATATATCCAAAATACCCTTTACATCGTAGCCGAGCTTTTGCCACTTCCCAGTTTCTGCGATGTAAAGGCGCCGCCGGCCGATCCCTGAACGCCAGGTCATCTCCCGCCGGAGCATCAAAACGCGCGCCAATGCTAACCACATTGACGTCGCCGCACCATAAGACAACTACGTAGAAAGGCCAATTCTAGTGAAAATTAGCCTGATTGGAACGAGAAAACCTTATCCGGACGTGATGAAAGTGCAACAGATTTTGCCGACGGTCGAAAATTCAGACAATCGCTAGGCCAATTCGCCTTTCACCAGCGGAACAAAGCGCACCGCTTCGACCGCATCGACAACGAAATCGTTGCCATGACGCTGAATGCGTTTGAGGGTTTGGGCCTGCTCGCCCACCGGCAACACCAAAATACCGCCGTCGTCCAACTGCTCCACCAGCGCCTGCGGGATCTCCGGCGGTGCGGCGGTGACGATGATCGCATCGAACGGGCCGCGCGACGCCCAGCCCTGCCAGCCGTCGCCGTGGCGGGTAGAAACATTGTGGAGATCGAGCTGCTTCAGCCGGCGCTTGGCCTGCCACTGCAGCCCCTTGATGCGCTCGACGGAACAAACGTGTTGCACCAGATGCGCCAGGATAGCGGTTTGATAACCGGAACCGGTGCCGATCTCCAGCACCCTTGAGGTGGGCTTCAGGTTCAGCAGCTCGGTCATCCGCGCCACCATATAAGGCTGAGAAATGGTCTGACCGGAACCGATCGGCAATGCGGTGTTTTCGTAGGCTTTGTGATCCAGCGCTTCGTCGACAAAACGCTCGCGCGGCACCGCTTCGATCGCCCGCAGCAGCTTTTCGTCCCGGATCCCCTGCTGACGCAGCTGCGTCAGCAATGTTTGCATACGCTTGTTCACCATTCCCCGCTAACCTCTGCCTTGGTTAACCATGTTGTCACGACTTCCTGCGCCGCGTAGGCGGTCAAATCCACCTGCAGCGGCGTGATCGCCACATAGCCTTGTTCCACCGCCGCAAAGTCGGTATCCGGCCCGGCATCAAATTTATCACCAGGCGGCCCGATCCAGTAGAGATTTTGTCCGCGCGGATCCTGCTGGCAGAAAACCGTGTCGGCGGGATGGCGGCTGCCGCAGCGGGTAACGCGCAGGCCTTTGATCTCCGCCAGCGGCAGATCCGGTACGTTGATATTCAGGATTTTTCCGGTACGCAACGGTTCGCGCTGCAACGCGCGCAGGATACGGCAGGTAATGACGGCGGCGGTCGCATAGTGCTGGTGGCCGTTCAACGACACCGCCAACGCGGGCAGCCCCAGATGCCGCCCCTCCATCGCCGCCGCGACGGTGCCGGAATAGATGACGTCGTCGCCCAAATTCGGCCCGGCGTTGATGCCGGAGACCACAATATCCGGCGCCGGGCGCATCAAAGCGTTGACGCCAAGGTAGACACAGTCGGTCGGCGTCCCCTGCAGCACCGCAATATCGCCGTTGGCCAGCGTCTGCGTGCGCAGCGGCGACTCCAGCGTCAGGGCATTGGAAGAGCCGCTGCGATTACGATCCGGCGCCACGACCTGCACCTCGGCAAATTCCCGCAGCGCCGCCGCCAGCACCTGAATGCCCGGGGCGCTAACGCCGTCATCGTTACTCAGCAATATCCGCATTACTGTCATCCTGCTGCATGATCTCGCGAACCACGCTGGTGGCGAAGCTGCCTGCCGGCAGCCAGAAGCGCAGTTCCACGGTAACGTCATCCCACCAGTTCCACAGCATATTTTGCGGCTGCAACAGCAGGGCCCGACGAGCGGGTTCGACACGCTCGCGCTTTAAAAGCGTAAGCAATTCCGGCTGCTCCGCCAAGCATTGTTGTTCAAATGCCAACGCATCGCCGGCAGTACCCGGCCCGCCGTCGCCCGGCAACGTCGCGGTGACAACCAGCTCACCGGCATCCAGCCGCTGTTGCAGCGTCTCCAGCTCATCGGCCTTGGCGACGAACCAACTGCCGCGGCCGCTCAGCTGCAGGGCGTCCCCCTCCAGCACGGTGCGCTGCAGGCCTTCGGCCAGGCGCCGACCTGCTATCAGATTGAACAGCGCGCTGCGGCTGGCGGACAGGTAGAAACTGCGTTTGCTGCGCTCTTTGACGCGGATTTCGTCGTTCGCCCAGCGGCGCGCCATCACCAGGTTGTTGCCGCCGCGGCCGAAGCGTTGGCTGCCGAAATAGTTTGGCACGCCCTGCGCGGCGATGGCCTGCAGACGGCGTTCCACGTCCTGCCGGTCGGAAATCTGGCGCAGCACCAGCGTAAAGTGGTTGCCTTTCAGGTTGCCGATGCGCATTTTACGCAGGTGGCGGGCTGACGAGAGCACCTCGCAGCCTTCCAGCGCAAACTGGGAGAAATCCGGCGTGTCCTTGCCCGGCATGTGCAGGCAGAACCACTGTTCGGTCACCGCGTGGCGATCCTTCAAGCCAGCATAGCTGACGGAACGGGCATGAATACCGGCGAAACGCGCCAAATAGTCGGCCACGAACTGGGTATTGCAGCCGTTTTTACGGATGTTCACCAGCACGTGCTCGCCTTCGCCGTCCGGCGCAAAGCCCAGGTCTTCCACCACCACGAAATCTTCCGGATTGGCTTTCAACACCCCGGTGCTCTGCGGCCGGCCATGCAGCCAGGTCAGATTCGCCATATCCATGCAATTATTCCTTGATCAGCAAGGCGACCGCTTCGCAGGCGATGCCCTCGCCGCGCCCGGTGAAACCGAGCTGCTCGGTGGTGGTAGCCTTCACGTTGACGTCATCCATATGGCACTGCAGATCTTCCGCCAGGAAGACGCGCATCTGCGGGATGTGCGGCGCCATTTTCGGCGCCTGGGCGATGATGGTGATATCGAGGTTGCCGAGGCGATACCCTTTGGCGCGGATGCGTTTCCAGGCTTCGCGCAGCAGCTCGCGGCTGTCGGCGCCCTTGAAGGCCGGATCGGTATCGGGGAACAGCTTGCCGATATCACCCAGCGCCGCCGCGCCCAGCAAGGCGTCAGTCGCGGCGTGCAGCGCAACGTCACCGTCGGAGTGGGCCAACAAACCTTTGTCGTAAGGGATGCGAACACCGCCGATCACTAACGGGCCTTCGCCGCCGAATTTATGTACGTCAAAACCGTGACCGATACGCATGATGCGCTCCTTAATTGTCCAACTGAGTCAAATAGAACGCCGCCAGCGCCAAATCCTCCGGCCGCGTTACTTTAATGTTGTCCGCCCGGCCGGCGACCAGCAGCGGATGATAGCCGCAATGCTCCAGCGCCGAGGCTTCGTCGGTGACGTTCGCGCCTTCATCCAGCGCGCGCTGCAGGCACTGCTTGAGCAGCGGCAGCGGAAACAGCTGCGGCGTCAGCGCATGCCACAGATCCTGCCGTTCGACGGTGTGGGCGATGGTTTCGCGGCCGGGTTCGGCGCGTTTCATGGTGTCGCGCACCGGTGCGGCGAGAATGCCGCCGACCTTGCTGTGTGCGGTGATCGCCAGCAGGCGCTCGAGATCGTCGGCGTGCAGGCAGGGGCGCGCGGCGTCGTGCACCAGTACCCAGTCCGCATCGCCCGCCAGCTTCAGCCCGGCCATCACCGAATCGGCGCGCTGTTTGCCGCCCTCAGTGACGATCACCCGCGGATCCTGGGCGATCGGCAACTGTTCGAACTGGCGATCTTCGGGGCCGATCGCCACGATCACCCGCTCAATGCGCGGATGACGCAACAGGGCGTGGATGGCGTGCTCGACGATGCTGTGCCGGCCGATGGTTAAATATTGCTTCGGGCATTCCGCCTGCATGCGGCTGCCGATACCGGCAGCGGGCAGGACGGCAATCACCGAGGGAAAGGTGCCTGCGGAGTGATTCATGCGTTATTTTTGTGCGTTATTTTGCGAGGAAGACGCCGCGTTGCGTCTGGATTGGTCAGGAACCAGACGATAGAAAGTCTCACCGGGCTTGATCATGCCCAGCTCATTACGCGCTCGCTCTTCGATCGCTTCCTGACCGCCGTTCAAATCATCGATTTCGGCAAACAGCTGATCGTTACGCGCTTTCAACTTGGCGTTGCTGCCCTGCTGGACCGCAACGTCTTCATTGACTCGCACGTAATCGTGAATACCATTTTTGCCCAGCCACAGTGAATACTGTAACCAACCGAGCAATGCCAGCAATAGCAGCGTAAGTTTTCCCATCTCCGCCCCCTGAAAAACCGACCAATCATCCCACAACTTCTCGTTGGACTCCACACTGAGAGCGGCATTTCAACGCCAAATTCAGAATACGGATGAAGGATTCCCGAGTTTATCGACTAATTCCACGGCGAAAGCGGCAAAAAAAGCCCCTTTTGCCCGATGCGCGCGACGCGTTTTGCAATGAAGCATACCCTGCCCTTCACCCATTATGCAGCAAGAACCACTGCACAGCCGCCTCCTGACCCATCGCTTACGCCACAGCAACGAAAAAAGTGAATATTTAACACCATAGAAAGAATAATCCTTATACAGGGGTTGTACTTTCATTCATTGAAGCTTATTTTTATGCACTCATAGTGCATAAATAATTCCAATATATAACCTTTCATTATCGGGGATCGCGATGTTAAAACGTTTAGTTCTGATCGGCGCCTGCCTGGCCGCCACCTTCTCCACCGCCGCGTTGGCGGCTGAAACTACCTACGTCGTCGGCTCCGGCGGCACCTATCGGCCGTTCGAATTTGAAAACAGCCAAAAGCAGCTGGAAGGTTTCGACATCGACATCATCAAAGCGGTAGCCAAGGCCGAAGGTTTCCAAATCAAACTGATCAATACGCCGTGGGAGGGGATCTTCGCCACCTTGAATTCCGGCGATCGCGACATCATCATTTCCGGCATCACCATCACCGACAAACGCAAACAAATGGTTGATTTCTCGGCGCCATACTTCCCGGCCGAGCAGGCCATCGTGGTGCCGAAAGACTCGACGGTAGACTCCATCGCCGCGCTGAAAACGCTGAAGGTCGGCGTGGTGAACTCCAGCACCGGCGATATCGTGGTGTCCGACGTGCTGGGCAAAAACAGCACCGCCATCAAGCGCTTCGATAATACCCCGCTGATGCTGCAGGAGCTGTATGAAGACGGCATCGGCGCGGCGGTCGGCGACGTTGGCGTGGCCAAGTTCTATATCAAGACCCATCCGGAGAAAGCCTTCAAACTGGTGCCCGACGCCAAGTTTGAGCGCCAGTATTTCGGCATCGCGGTCGCCAAAGGCAACGACGAACTGCGTAACAAGATCAACGCCGGCCTGAAGAAGATCGTCGCCGACGGCACCTACGCCAAGATCTACCAAACCTGGTTCGACAGCAACGTGCCGACGCTGCCGGCGGAATAACACTCTGTCGCCGGCGCCCGCCAGGCCGTCGGCGCGCCCCCGTTTCAGCACACCAAGAAGGAATACCCTTTGAACTTCCGCTGGGAGATCATCCAGGAATACGCGCCGCTGTTTATGGAAGGCGCCTGGATGACCATCAAATGCACCATTATCTGCGTACTGCTGGGCACCACCTGGGGCTTGATCCTCGGGCTGGGGCGTTTGGCGCAGGCGCCGCACGGCATCTGGAAACCCATCCTGCATTACGGCGTTCAGTGGCCGGTGCGCATTTACATCAGCGCCTTTCGCGGCACGCCGCTGTTCGTGCAGATCATGGTGGTACACTTTGCATTGGTGCCGCTGTTCATCAACCCGCGCGACGGCCTGCTGGTCACCAGCGGCCTGATGAGCGTCGATTTCGCCCGTGCGCTGCGCGCCGATTACGGTGCCTTTCTTTCCTGCGTGGTGGCGATCACGCTCAACGCCGGCGCCTATGTGTCGGAGATCTTCCGCGCCGGGATCCAGTCGATTGACCGCGGCCAGATGGAGGCCTCGCGCTCGCTGGGCATGAGCTACGGCAAGACCATGCGCCAGGTGATCCTGCCGCAGGCCTTCCGCCGCATGCTGCCGCCGCTGGGCAACAATGCTATCGCCATCGTCAAGGATTCGTCGCTGGCCTCCGCCATCGGCCTGGCGGATCTGGCCTATGCCGCCCGTACCGTCTCCGGCGCCTACGCCACCTACTGGGAGCCCTATCTGACCATTTCGCTGGTCTATTGGGTCATCACCTTCCTGCTCTCACTGTTGGTGCAACACATGGAAAAGAGGTTCGGTAAAAGTGATTCGCGTACATAACCTGCAAAAACAGTTCGGCGAGAGCCACGTGCTGCGCGGCATTTCCTGCCGGATCGCCGCCAACGAAGTGGTATGCGTCATCGGCCCTTCCGGCTCGGGAAAAAGCACCTTCCTGCGCTGCATCAACGCGCTGGAGACGCTCTCCGGCGGCGAGATCGAGGTCAACGGCTTCGCCGTCCACGATCAGAAAACCGACCTGAACAAGATGCGTGAAAGCGTGGGGATGGTGTTCCAGCGCTTCAACCTGTTCCCGCACATGACGGTGTTGGAAAACATCATCATGGCGCCGGTGAGCGTGAAGAAGCAGCCGCGCGCCGAAGCCATCGCACAAGCCGAGCAGCTGCTGCACAAGGTCGGGCTGCTCGACAAGATAGACGCCTACCCCAACAGCCTGTCCGGCGGCCAGCAGCAGCGGGTGGCCATCGCCCGCGCGCTGGCGATGGAGCCGAAGATCATGCTGTTCGACGAACCGACCTCCGCGCTCGATCCGGAGCTGGTGGGCGAAGTGTTGGCGGTGATGAAATCGCTGGCCCACGAGGGCATGACCATGGTGGTAGTCACGCATGAGATGGGCTTTGCCCGCGAGGTGGCCGATCGGGTGCTGTTTATCGATCAGGGGATCATTCAGGAGGAAGGTGCGCCGCAGCAGATCTTCAGCCATCCGGCCAATCCGCGCACACAGGCGTTTCTGAGCAAAGTTTTGTAACCTTCGGCACCGCTTTGCAATCCTTCGGGCGCCGGCATCGGCGCCCGCTCTCTCACCACCCGGTCAAGAAGCTGAACACCAGCCAGAACAGGCACAGCACGATGGCGCCGGTCAGCAGCAGCGTCAGGATCAGACGGCCGCGCAACAGCGTGCTGAGGGTGATGCCGATCAGCACTGACAGCGGCATCAGCGCCAGGAAGAACGGCCAGGTATAGAGCAGGAAAAACAGCGTGTTGGAACCGTAAACCAGGAACGGCAACGCGAACGCCAGCCAGTAGAAAACAAAGCCGCTGACGCCGCCCAGGAAAGAATAAGAAGGCTCCTCTCTCTCCTGTTTTGACTGCTTGGAGTCGATCAAGATAGGCGTGACATTTTGCATAGTGATCCCTGGTTATTCGGCTCGCTCTGCGGCGGCTTAGAGTAAAAAGCGCATGGCGAAAAACGCCACACGCTTTTTTTGAATTCAGGGTTTGATAATAGCCTGACCACGCAACACGTCTAACAATTGCGCAATCAAATTTGTTACCAATTGTTGGCCATCGAGGTGGATTTCAGGCCGCTGCGGCGCCTCGTAAACCGCGTCGATGCCGGTGAAATTGCGCAGCTCGCCGGCGCGCGCTTTTTTATACAATCCCTTCGGATCGCGAGCCTCGCAGATCGCCAACGGCGTGTCGACGAACACCTCGATAAAGCGATCGTCGCCGAGCATCTCGCGCACCATCTGCCGCTCGGCGCGGTGCGGCGAAATGAACGCGGTCAGCACCACCAGCCCGGCGTCCACCATCAGTTTGGCCACTTCCCCCACCCGGCGGATGTTTTCGCGGCGATCTTCGTCGGAGAAGCCGAGATCGCGGCACAGGCCGTGGCGCACGTTATCGCCGTCCAGCAGATAGGTGCTGACGCCGAGCCCGTGCAGTGCCTGCTCCAGCGCGCCGGCGACGGTGGATTTGCCCGAGCCGGACAGCCCGGTAAACCACAGCACCACGCCGCGGTGGCCGTTGCGCGCTTCGCGATCCGCGCGCGTCACGGCGTGCGGATGCCAAACCACGTTCTCATCGTCCGGCCCGGTCGCCCTCAGTTCGGCGGCCACCTTATCGACCACCGAGCAGATCGCGTGCGCCCCAGTGCGGGAAGTGCTTGCGCACCAGCGCATTCAGCTCCAGCTCGAAGGCGCTGAACTCGCCGTGCGCCGCCGGGGTGGCCTGCAGCGTTTCGCGCACCAGACCGGCGCCTACCGTGACGTTGCTCATGCGATCGATGAAGATCAGCCCGCCGGTGTCGTGGTTGCTCTGGTAGCTGTCCAGCATCAGCGGTTCGTCGAACGTCAGCTCCACCAACCCGATGCCGTTAAGCGGCAGGGTGTCGGCCGGGTGTTGCGCCAGCGTATTGATCTCCACCTGATGACAAATGCTCTCCACGCGTGCGCGGGTCTTTTTACCGGCGATCTTGATGTCGTAACTCTGGCCCGGCACCAGCGGCTGCTCCGCCATCCATACCACGTCCACCAGCGCGCTCTGCGCCGCCTGCAGGCTTTCGCCGGCGTCGACCAGCAAATCGCCGCGGCTGATGTCCACCTCATCCTTCAGCACCAGCGTAATCGCCTCGCCCGGCACCGCCTCTTGCAGATCGCCGTCGAAGGTCACGATGCGCGCCACGCTGGATTCCACGCCGGAAGGCAGCACCTTGACCCGTTGCCCCACCCGCACCACGCCGGCCGACAGCGTGCCGGCATAGCCGCGAAAATCGAGGTTCGGGCGGTTGACGTACTGCACCGGGAAGCGCAGCGGCTGGTTTTCACGCTCGCTGACCACGTCCACGCTCTCCAGCACTTCCAGCAGCGTCGGGCCGCTGTACCACGGCATATGGGCGCTTTCGCTCGCCACGTTGTCGCCGTCCAGCGCCGACAGCGGCACGAATTTGATATCCAGATCGCCTGGCAGCTGCTGGGCAAAGGTCAGGTAATCCTGTTTGAACTGCTCGAACACCGCTTCCTGGTAGTCCACCAGATCCATTTTGTTCACCGCCACCACCAGATGGCGAATGCCCAGCAGGGTCGCGATAAAACTGTGGCGGCGGGTCTGATCCAGCACCCCTTTGCGCGCGTCGATCAACAGGATCGCCAGATCGCAGGTGGAGGCGCCGGTGGCCATGTTGCGGGTGTACTGCTCGTGTCCCGGGGTATCGGCGATGATAAATTTGCGTTTTTCGGTCGAGAAATAGCGATAGGCCACGTCGATAGTGATGCCCTGCTCGCGCTCGGCCTGCAGGCCGTCCACCAGCAGCGCCAGATCGAGCTTCTCGCCCTGGGTGCCGATGCGTTTGCTGTCGCTGTGCAGCGTCGACAGCTGATCCTCGTAGATCTGGCGGGTATCGTGCAGCAAGCGGCCGATCAGGGTGCTTTTGCCGTCATCGACGCTGCCGCAGGTCAGAAAGCGCAGCAGGCTCTTGTGCTGCTGCGCGTGCAGGTAAGATTCGACGCCGCCCTGGTCAGCGATTTGTTGTGCAATTGCGTTGTTCATCCGGCGGCTCCTTAGAAATACCCTTGACGCTTTTTCAGCTCCATCGAGCCGGACTGATCGCGGTCGATCATCCGCCCCTGGCGTTCGCTGGTGGTGGAGACCAGCATCTCTTCAATGATCTCCGGCAGGGTTTGCGCCTGCGAATCCACCGCGCCGGTCAGCGGCCAGCACCCCAGGGTGCGGAAACGCACCATGCGCTGGCTGATCACTTCACCCGGCTGCAGATCGATGCGATCGTCGTCCACCATCATCAGCATGCCGTCGCGCTCCACCACCGGGCGAGGTTTCGCCAGGTACAGCGGCACGATGTCGATCTTTTCCAGGAAGATGTACTGCCAGATATCCAGCTCGGTCCAGTTCGACAACGGGAAGACGCGGATGCTCTCCCCTTTGTTGATCTGGCCGTTGTAGTTGTGCCACAGCTCCGGCCGCTGGTTTTTCGGATCCCAGCGGTGGAAGCGATCGCGGAACGAATAGATGCGCTCTTTGGCGCGCGATTTCTCCTCGTCGCGCCGCGCACCGCCGAAGGCAGCGTCGAAACCGTACTTGTTCAACGCCTGCTTCAGGCCCTCGGTCTTCATGATGTCGGTATGCTTGGCGCTGCCGTGCACGAACGGGTTGATGCCCATCGCCACCCCTTCCGGGTTTTTATGCACCAGCAGCTCGAAGCCGTACTCCTTCGCGGTGCGATCGCGGAATTCGTACATTTCGCGGAACTTCCAGCCGGTATCGACGTGCAGCAGCGGGAACGGCAGCGTGCCGGGGAAGAACGCCTTGCGCGCCAGATGCAGCATCACGGAAGAGTCTTTACCGATGGAATACAGCATCACCGGGTTGGTGAATTCAGCGGCGACTTCACGGATGATATGGATACTCTCCGCCTCCAATTGCCGCAAATGAGTGAGTCGTTTTTCGTCCATAACAGGTCCTTAAAAGCCTTGCTTATGCCAAATTCACGACGGCCGGGCGCGCGGCCCCTTCCGTCTGCGATTGATGCCCGAACCAGGCGATTTGATGGTGCAGTTCCACCACTTCGCCAATCACCAGCAGCGCCGGCAGCGGCGCCCGGTGGGCCAGATGTTCCAGTTGATCCAACGTACCGATCTGCACCTGCTGATCGGCGCGCGTGCCGCGGCTGATCACCGCCACCGGCGTATCGGCAGCGCGGCCGTGGGCGATCAGGCGTTGGCTGATGTCCGCCGCCTTCATGGTGCCCATGTAGATAGCCAGCGTCTGCCGCGCCCGGGCCAGATCGGCCCAGTCCAGGCCATCGCCGTCGGGGCGGCAGTGGCCGGTGATAAAGGTCACGCTCTGCGCGTGATCGCGGTGCGTCAGCGGAATGCCGGCGTAGGCGGTCGCCCCCGCCGCGGCCGTGACGCCCGGCACCACCTGGAACGGAATGCCGGCGGCGGCGGCTACCTGCAGCTCTTCGCCGCCGCGGCCAAAGATGAACGGGTCGCCGCCCTTGAGGCGCACCACGCGTTTGCCCTGCTGCGCCAGCTCCACCAACAGCCGGTTGGTCTCTTCCTGGATCACCGAGTGCGCGCCGGCGCGCTTGCCCACGCAGATGCGCTCGGCGTCGCGGCGCACCAGATCGAGGATCTCGCCGCTGACCAGGTGGTCATACAGCACTACGTCCGCCTGCTGCATCACCTGCAGCCCGCGCAGGGTCAACAGCCCCACGTCGCCCGGCCCGGCGCCCACCAGGGCGATCTCGCCCTGCGCGCCTTCATCGCCTGCGGCGAAGCGGTGTAAATCCTGCTCCAGCTGCCGCTCCGCCTGCGCCGTTTGGCCGTTGGCCACCAGCGTGGCGAAACGGCCGCCGAAGGCTTTCTCCCAGAAACGGCGACGCTCGCCGATCGAGGCCAGCCGCTGTTTGACCTGGCCACGCCAGCGGCCCGCCACCTGCGCCATCTGCCCCAAACTGGCGGGCAGCAACGCCTCCAGCTTTTCGCGCAGCAACCGCGCCAGTACCGGCGCCTGGCCGCTGGACGATACGGCCACCACCAGCGGCGAGCGATCGATGATCGACGGGAAGATGAACGAGCAGCGCGGCTGGTCGTCCACCACGTTGGCCAACACCCGGCGTTTATCCGCTTCGGCGAACACCGCGGTGTTCAGCGCGTTGTCGTCCGTGGCGGCGATCGCCAGAAACACGTCGTCCAGCTGTTGCGGGTCAAAGGTTTTCCCCAGCCAGAGCAATTGCCCTCGCTGACGTTGTTGTTCCAGTTCCGGTGAGAGCGACTGCGCAACTATCCGTATTTCAGCCCCGGCGCGCTGAAGCAGATCGACTTTGCGCGCAGCCACGTCACCGCCGCCAACGACCAGCACCGGGCGTTGTTTCAGGTCGGCGAATATTGGTAGATAGTCCACAACAGCCTTTTCATATAACAGAAAGATAGTGTGACTATACGGGCTGAGATTTAGCCTCTGAAATGACGAAAAGGAATGATTAGTTCCTTTATGGAATATAGGCCGCAACGCCAGAGGCAAACGGTGATAACTGCGGCGACGGTTTGCGCGTTAGCGCGAAAATTAAGAGACGGGGAAATTGTGTAATGCCGCCCGGCGTCTCATACTGGGTGCCGCAGAAAAATGATCGGCAGCGCCGATAGCAAAGAAGGATTTTTCGGTATGTTTTCCCGTTTTTACCTGAAGACCAGCCTGCTGGCCCTCGCACTCGGCGGCGTCTTCAGCGTTTGTGCCGCACAGCCCGCAAAAGACGCGCCAATGGGCCGTTTCGCCGCCGAACAGACCCGCCACATCGCCACTTATTTCCCCGGCCGCATGGCGGGCAGCCCGGCCGAATTGCTCACCGCCGACTACCTGAAGCAGCAGTTCGCCAAGATGGGTTACCAAAGCGACATTCGCAGCGTCAACACGCGCTATCTCTACACCAGTAAAGACGGCAAGAAGAACTGGAACAACGTCACCGCCAGCTCGGTGATCGCCGCCCGCAACGGCGACAGTCCGAAACAGATAGTGATCGTCGCCCACTTCGACACCTACACGCCGCAGAGCGACGAAGATCTGGATAACAACCTCGGCGGCCTGACGCTGCAGGGCGTCGACGACAACGCCTCCGGCATCGGCGTGATGCTGGAGCTGGCGGAGCGCCTGAAGAGCATCCCCACCGCCTACGGCCTGCGCTTCGTCGCCACCAGCGCCGAAGAACTCGGCTCGCTGGGCGCACAGAACTACCTGCAACGCATGAGCGCGGAAGAGAAAAGCAACACCGTGCTGGTGATCAACCTCGACAGCCTGATCACCGGCGATCGCCTGTACTTCAACGCCGGGCGCAACACGCCGCCGCAGATGGCGAAACGCTCCCGCGATCGCGCGCTGGATATCGCCCATCGCTACGGCATCGCCGCCGCCAGCAATCCGGGCAGCGCACAGCATCCGAAGGGCACCGGCTGCTGCTCCGATCAAGAGGTATTCGATGCGGCGGGCATCCCGGTGCTGTCGGTGGAGGCCACCAACTGGTCGCTGGGCGACAAGGACGGCTACCAGCAGCGCGCCGTCAGCCCGCACTTCCCGCAGGGCATCACCTGGCACCGCCCGCAGTATGACAACCTGCAGTACCTGGATCGCTACCTGCCGGGGCGGATCGACAAACGCAGCCGCGACAGCGTGCAGATCCTGCTGCCGCTGATCAAAGAGCTGGCGCAGGCGCACCCGCCGAAAGCACAGAAGAAAAAGTAGCCCGCAAAAAAACAGGGCCCAGCATTGCTGAGCCCTGTCGTGTGATTCGCCTCGTTTAGCCTTCGTGCAGGCCGCACTCGCGCTTCAGCCCGAAGAAACGCGTCTCTTCCTCGCTCATGCCCGGCTCCCACTTCTGGGTGGTGTGGGTATCGCCTACCGACAGGTAGCCCTGCTCCCACAGCGGGTGATAGCTCAGCCCGTGCTCGGTCAGATACTGGTAAATCTTGCGGTTGTCCCAGTCGATGATCGGCAGGATCTTGAACACCCCGCGCTGCACCGCCAGCACCGGCAGATTGGCGCGGCTGCCGGACTGCTCGCGCCGCAGGCCGGCGAACCAGCTCTGCGCCCCCAGCGTCTCCAGCGCGCGGTTCATCGGCTCAACCTTGTTGATCTGGTTGTACTTTTCAATCCCTTCCACACCCTGTTCCCACAGTTTGCCATAGCGCGCCTCTTGCCAGGCGGGAGACTGTTCGGCGCGGAACACCTGCAGATTCAGCTTCAGCTGGTCGGTCAGTTGATCGATAAAGCGGTAGGTTTCCGGGAACAGGTAACCGGTGTCGGTCAGGATCACCGGGATATCCGGCCGGATGCGCGTCACCAGGTGCAGACATACCGCCGCCTGAATGCCGAAACTGGACGAGAGTACGAACTCGCCGGGCAGATGCTCCAGCGCCCATGCAACGCGCTGTTCGGCGCTGAGGGTCTCCAGTTGGCCGTTGACCACCGCCAATGCCAGCGCCTGCCCGGATTTGGGCAACGCGTTCAGCGCCGCCAGATCGAATTCAGCCATGTTGTCTCTCCTGCTACTTGAAATTACCTGTGCGGCCCCTCTGCCCAGGGGCCGCCCGACCTCACTCCCAGAAATCTCGCGCCGGATCCAGCACCGGTTTGACGATGCCCGCGCGAACGGTGAAGTCGCCGAAGCCTTCGCCGGCGTTGCGCTCCTTCGCCCAGCGCCCCACCAACAGGTCGATCTCGCTCAGGATCTCGTCTTCGTTGATGTTCTCGCGATACATACGCGGAATGCGCGTGCCTTCGCGATTGCCGCCCAAATGCAGGTTATAGCGGCCGACCGCCTTGCCCACCAGCCCCAGCTCCGCCAGCAGCGCGCGGCCGCAGCCGTTCGGGCAGCCGGTGATGCGCAGCACGATATGCTCGTCGCCCACCCCGTGCCGATGCATGATCCCTTCCACCTTGGTGACGAACTGAGGCAGGAAGCGCTCGGCCTCCGCCATCGCCAGCGGGCAGGTCGGGAACGATACGCAGGCCATCGAGTTCTTGCGTTGCTCGCTGATCCCGTCGTCGATCAGGCCATGATCGCGCGCCAGGGCCTCGATCTTCGTCTTCTCGCTTGCCGGCACGCCGGCGATGATCACGTTTTGGTTCGCCGTCAGGCGGAAGTCGCCTTTATGGATCTTGGCGATCTCCGCCATGCCGGTCTTCAGCGGGCGCCCCGGATAGTCCAGCAGGCGGCCGTTCTCAATAAACAACGTCAGGTGCCACTGATCGTCGATGCCCTTCACCCAACCGATGCGATCGCCGCGGCCGGTGAATTCATACGGCCGGATCGGCGCGAAGGTGATGCCGGCGCGCTTTTCCACTTCGGCGCGGAAAACGTCCACCCCGACGCGCTCCAGCGTGTATTTGGTTTTGGCGTTCTTGCGATCGGTGCGGTTGCCCCAGTCGCGCTGCGTGGTCACCACGGCCTCCGCGACCGCCAGCGTATGTTCGAGCGGAATGTAGCCGAACTCGCTGGCCTGGCGCGCATAGGTTTTCTTGTTGCCGTGTTCGATGGACAGCCCGCCGCCCACCAGCAGGTTGAAGCCTACCAGCTTGCCATTTTCGGCGATCGCCACGAAGTTCATGTCATTGGCGTGCAGATCGACGTCGTTCTGCGGCGGGATCACCACCGTGGTTTTGAACTTACGCGGCAGGTAGGTCGGCCCCAGAATCGGCTCTTCGTCGGTAGTGGCCACCTTCTCCTGATCCAGCCACACCTCGGCGTAGGCGCGGGTGCGCGGCAGCAGGTGTTCGGAGATCTTCTTCGCCCACTCGTAGGCTTCCTGATGCAGCTCGGACTCCACCGGGTTGGAGGTGCACAGCACGTTGCGGTTCACGTCGTTGGCGGTCGCCAGCGCGTCCAACCCCAGACGGTTCAGCAGCTGGTGCACCGGTTTGACGTTGCCTTTCAGAATGCCGTGAAACTGGAACGTCTGGCGGTTGGTGATGCGAATGCTGCCGTACAGCGTGCTCTCCTGCGCGAACTTGTCGATGCCCAGCCACTGCTGCGGGCTGATGATGCCGCCCGGCAGGCGGCAGCGCAGCATCATGGCGTGGCGCGGCTCCAGCTTCTGCTCGGCGCGTTCGGCGCGAATATCGCGGTCATCCTGCTGATACATGCCGTGAAAACGGATCAGCAGGAAATTGTCGCCGTTGAAGCCGCCGGTCAGGCCGTCGTTCAAATCTTCGGCGATGGTGCCGCGCAGGAAGTGGCTCTCCTTCTTCATGCGCTCCGCATCGGCCAGTTTGCCTTCGACTACCAAAGGCCCGGGGTGTTTATCACTCATCAGTAAACATCTCGCTGATAACGGCGCTCAAGGCGCAGCTCACTTAAAAATTCATCCGCCTGCTCGGTATCCATGCCACCGTGCTCGGCCACCAGTTCCAGTAATGTGTTTTCCACGTCTTTCGCCATGCGATTGGCATCGCCGCAGACGTAAATGTGCGCGCCTTCCTGAATCCAGCGCCACACTTCCGCGCCCTGTTCGCGCAGTTTGTCTTGTACGTATATTTTATGTTGCTGGTCGCGGGACCAGGCCAGATCGATGCGGGTCAGCAGGCCGTCTTTCACGTAGCGCTGCCATTCGACCTGATACAGGAAATCTTCGGTGAAGTGCGGGTTGCCGAAGAACAGCCAGTTCTTGCCGCCGGCGCCGTCGGCGTCGCGCTGCTGCATAAAGGCACGGAACGGCGCGATGCCGGTGCCCGGGCCGATCATGATCACCGGCGCTTCCGGATTGGCCGGCAGGCGGAAGTTGTCGTTGTGTTCGATAAACACCCGCACGTCGCCGTCCTCCTCCAGGCGATCCGCCAGGAAGCCGGAGGCGCCGCCGCTGCGGGCGCGCCCGTCGATGTCGTAACGCACCACGCCCACGGTGATGTGCACTTCGCTTTCGTTCTCCGCCTGCGAAGAGGCGATGGAGTACAGGCGCGGCGTCAGCGGGCGCAGCAGACCGACCAGCTGTTCGGCGCTCAGGTCCGCCGGCGCCTGACGCACCATGTCAACGATCGGCGTGTTGTGCGCATAGTGCTGCAGCGCGGCTTTATCCGCCAACAGGCCGATCAACGTTTCGTCGCGCGACAGCGCGGCGTATTTATCGACGATCGGCGTGGTGTTCTGCGTCAGCTCGAAATGGCTGCGCAGCGCCTGCGCCAGCGGCAGGGTTTGCCCTTCCACCTCGACCGGCTCGTCGCCTTTCAGCCACAACAGCTGCACCAGTTCGTCCACCAGCGCCGGATCGTTGTCGAACCATACGCCGAGCGCATCGCCCGGCTGATAGCGCAGGCCGGAGTCGCCCAGATCGATCTCGATATGGCGCACGTCTTTATCCGACGCGCGGCCGGTAATTTTCTGATTGACCGCCAGTTGGGCGGTGAGCGGCTGTTCCTTGCTGTACGGGCTGCTGTCGATCAGATCGACCGCGCCGCTGGCCAACACGCCCGGCGCGGCGCTTTCCGCCGGCGCGCGCGCCTTCAGCACCGATACCACCTGTTTGCGCCAGGCAGCGGCCAGTTCCTGGTACTCCACGTCGGCGTCCACGCGCTCCACCAGGCGCTCGGCGCCCAGCTCGGCCAGCTTGCCGTCGAAATCCTTACCAGACTGGCAGAAATTCTCATAAGAGGTGTCGCCCAGCCCGAACACCGCAAAAGCGGTATCATTCAGCTTCGGCGCCTTCTTCGAGAACAGGAATTTATGCAGCGCCACCGCTTCTTCCGCCGGTTCGCCCTCCCCCTGCGTCGAGGCGACGATCACCAGCAGGCGCTCTTGGGCTATCTGCTTGAACTTGTAGTCGCCGGCGCTGATCAGCGTGGCGCTCAGATTGGCGGCCAGCAGATCGTCGCGCAGCTGCTCCGCCAGGCGGCGCGCATTGCCGGTCTGCGAAGCGGAAATGATGGTGATGCCGGCGGCAGCCGCAGGGGCGACAGGCGCAATGGCCACGGCTCCGGGCTGTTGATTGACCATGCCCCAAAAATAGCCGGACAGCCACGCCAGCTGCGTCGGCGAATAGTCACCGATCGTCGCCTGCAGGCGCGCCAGCTGTTCGGGCGTCAGCGGGAGCAAAGATGTTGGAGGAGCCTGAGTCGTCATTGCTGTACTTATTCCTATACTTAGCGCCTTTCCTGCCAGGCGCGCGCCAGTGTCAGTCGCTGTCTCTTCGCTGCGTCGGGTGTGCGGAAAAGATCAGGAGAGTTTGTAAGGTTACCGAGCAGAATAGCAACGATTAAATAAGGGATAGCAATAAATCATAACCAAAATGACTAAGCTGTTTTTCTGGTAAGGGATAACGCTTAAACCGTTAAACAAAGTTTTTTATCCAGATGAAATTAAAGCGCTTTTTTTCATCGTTTTTTCACCGTTCAACATTTCGGCTCATTACCCCAGCCGATAGGTGCCGCAAACACCAAACAAAAAAAGTGTTAACCGGGCGCGGTTACCGCGGCGCTAGACCATAACGGTATAAATGGCAAGCAGACGCGCTTTCCGGTACTATGCGGCGGTTTTTGAGTCAATGAGGCCGTAATAATGGCAACCACGCTGTTTAAAGATTTTCAGTTTGAAGCCGCACACCGTTTGCCGCACGTGCCGGAGGGCCATAAATGCGGCCGCCTGCATGGGCATTCGTTTATGGTGCGTCTGGAAGTGACCGGTGAAGTGGACCCCCACACCGGTTGGGTGATGGATTTCGCCGAGCTCAAGGCTGTGTTTTCCCCGATCTGGGAACGGTTGGATCACCATTATCTGAACGATATTCCAGGATTGGAAAATCCCACCAGCGAAGTGCTCGCCGCCTGGATTTGGCAGCAGCTCAAGCCCCAGTTGCCGGAACTGACTGCGGTGATGGTGAAAGAGACCTGTACCGCGGGATGCGTATATAAAGGTTAAAAGAAAGGGCGCCGCAAAGGCGCCCTGATTTTAGGCGATGTTCAGATACTTGTGGGTCTGCATCGACAGCCGCCAGTTGCGCGCGATGCAGGTTTCGATGCACAGGCGGGTCGCCTCTTCTTTCTGACTGATCGGCTGCAGCGCAATAATCCGTGCCTTGTCGTCCTGCAGCGTCGCCAGCAGCGCGTCCAGCGCCTCGATGTCGCGCTCGCGCGCCACCGGATGCTTCACCTCGTCGGCGCGCCGCAGCGCCTGATCCAACACCTTCATGCCGCCGCGCATATTCACCTTGGGCGAAACCGTCACCCAGGTTTTGGCGGAACAGCGGATGTCGTGGGTACCGCTGGTCTCAATCTGGCAGCCGTAACCATGCTGTTCGAACAGCTCGGTCAGCGGCGTCAGATCGTAGATGCAGGGTTCGCCGCCGGTGATCACCACATGGCGCGCGGTGTAGCCTTGTTGACGCATCACCGCCAGCAGCTGCTCGGCGCTGGCATTGCCCCAGGCGTCGCTCTCTTCTGTTTTGACCAGGATCCGTTGCAGGTCGACTTCCCGATTGGCTTCCTTTTCCCAGGTATGTTTGGTATCGCACCAACTGCACCCTACCGGGCAGCCCTGCAGGCGGATAAAAATGGCCGGCACGCCGGTGAAAAAGCCTTCGCCCTGCAAGGTTTGGAACATCTCATTGATCGGGTACTGCATCAGTTTCTCAATCTGGAAAAGTAAAAAGCGATTATCGCAGATTCCGGCCCGGCGACCAAACGGCCAAAATTGTATTAAATTTTATCCTCCGCGCCGCCACCAGCATATCTCACCGCCCATGGCGTTTATTTAATTTGTTCGACGGGTTCTGATCTTTCATTCACGGTGTAACCTGCTTCGCAAAAACAACATTTATTTAACGCATAAGATAAATATATTTGACATAAAGCGTCGACGCGCAGATGTATATACAAGCAAACACAAGCCGGGCGTCAGTTTCGGCCGCGTTCCATCCATCACGACTACATCTGCGTTTAGAGGGTGCCATGACTCATTCCACCAGCGAGTTGAACATTCAGCAGGCCATCGACGACAGCAAGTTTTCGCTGTTTCACTGGACCCTGATCATTCTCGGATTCCTGATCCTCGCCATCGACGGTTTCGATACCGCCGCCATGGGCTATATCGCCCCCTCGGTCGCCAAAGACTGGGGCATCGTCAAACAGGATCTGGGGCCGGTGCTGAGCGCCGCGCTGCTGGGGCTGTCGCTCGGTGCGCTGATCGCCGGGCCAATCTCCGACCGCATCGGCCGCAAGCGCGTGCTGGTGTTTTCCTGCTTGTTCTTCGGCCTGTCGAGCCTGGCCACCGCCTACGCCGGCTCGCTCAATAGTCTGACGCTGTGGCGCTTCCTCACCGGCCTCGGGCTGGGAGCGGCGATGCCCAACGCCATCACGCTGATCTCCGAATACGCGCCGCAACGCTGCCGTTCGTTGGCGATCAACACCATGTACTGCGGCTTTCCGCTGGGCGCGGCCGGCGGCGGTGCCATTTCATCGTGGCTGATCCCAAGCTACGGCTGGCACAGCGTGCTGTTGCTCGGCGCCATTGCGCCGCTGGCGTTGACGGTCTTGCTGATCCTGCTGCTGCCGGAATCGGTCAAATATATGGTCAACCGCGGGCAGGATGCGGCGAAGATCAAGCGCATCGCGCAACGCTTCGTCAGCCAGAACCTTGACGGCGTGACGCGTTTTTACCTGTACGAAGAGAAGCTGACGCAGGCCAAGACCAGCGTCGGCCTGCTGTTCAGCCGCCCTTACCTGCTCGGTACGCTGATGCTGTGGGTGACCTACTTCATGGGGTTGGTGATCTACTACGTGTTGCTGAGCTGGATGCCAATCCTGATGCAGGGGCTGGGCTATCAGCTGGAACAGTCGGCGATGCTCACCTCGCTGTTCACCTTCGGCGGCACGCTTGGCATCCTGGTGGCCGGCTGGCTGATGGATCGCTGGAATGCGCACAAGGTGGTCTCGAGCGGCTTTGTCGTCACCGCCCTGTTGATCGTGGCGATGGCGACCGAAGACAAGCAGATCGTGTTGCTGGGCGCCTTCATCTTCCTGATGGGCGTCACCATGAACGGCGCGCAGTCCGGGCTGCAAACGCTGGCAGCCACCTTCTACCCCACCCATAGCCGCGCCACCGGCATCGCCTGGATGCAGGGCATCGGCCGCTTCGGCGGCGTCGCCGGCACCATGATGGGCGCCCAACTGCTGGCGATGCAGTGGGAAGTGCAGAGCATCCTGATGTTCCTGTGCGTACCGGCGCTGATCGCCGCCATCGCCACGGTGTGCAAAATGAGCCGCAAACCGATGCTGCAACCGGCCGCCTGAGCCTGGCAAGCCCGCCCACGGCGGGCTTTGTTCCTGCGGTGATAGGACTTGTTTATCCTTCGCCGCCAACTGTAATCAGTCTGTAAAAATATTGTGACTAGTCGCCCAAAAATGAGTCAATTTTAATTCATTTTTGCCGAACAGCTCACTTTTCTCCGGCTTCCAGCACATGAGACCGGCGATAAAAAATCGCATATCAACATGATATAAAAAGAAAATAAATTTTTCTTATGCCACTTTTCAGCGGCAACTGGTCAGTGTTGCATATGCTTGTACATACAAGTATATGTTAATAAGCCCTACGCATTATTATGCCGTGGTACTCATCCCCACCGCGGCATGGAATCTGCACCGATACTGTTTGAGGAAACTGCTGTGACTACAAATAACAAAGTTCGCAATGTCGATGTACGCGCGCCACGCGGCACACAATTAAACGCAAAAAGCTGGCTGACCGAAGCGCCGTTACGCATGCTGATGAACAACCTCGATCCTGAAGTTGCGGAGAACCCACACGAGCTGGTGGTGTACGGCGGCATCGGTCGCGCCGCACGCGACTGGGATTGCTACGACAAGATCGTCGAAACCCTGAAGACGCTGGAAGAAGACGAAACCCTGCTGGTGCAGTCCGGCAAGCCGGTCGGCGTCTTCAAAACCCACAGCAACGCGCCGCGCGTGCTGATCGCCAACTCCAACCTGGTGCCGCACTGGGCGACCTGGGAACACTTCAACGAACTGGACGCCAAAGGCTTGGCCATGTACGGCCAGATGACCGCCGGCAGCTGGATCTACATCGGCAGCCAGGGCATTGTTCAGGGCACCTATGAAACCTTCGTCGAAGCGGGCCGCCAGCATTACGACGGCAGCCTGCAAGGCCGCTGGGTGCTGACCGCCGGCCTGGGCGGCATGGGCGGCGCGCAGCCGCTGGCCGCGACGCTGGCGGGCGCCTGCTCGCTGAACATCGAATGTCAGCAGAGCCGTATCGATTTCCGCCTGAAAACCCGCTACGTCGATGAGCAGGCCAACGATCTGGACGACGCGCTGGCCCGCATCAAAAAATACACCTCAGAAGGCAAAGCCATCTCCGTCGCCCTGTGCGGCAACGCGGCGGAAATTCTGCCTGAGCTGGTTCGCCGCGGCGTGCGCCCGGACATGGTCACCGATCAGACCAGCGCCCACGATCCGCTGAACGGCTACCTGCCGAAGGGCTGGAGCTGGGAAGAGTATCGCCAGCGCGCCCAGACCGAGCCGGCTAAAGTGGTCGCCGCCGCCAAGCAGTCGATGGCCGATCACGTCAAAGCCATGCTGGCGTTCCAGCAGATGGGCGTGCCGACCTTCGACTACGGCAACAACATTCGCCAGATGGCGAAAGAAGTGGGCGTCGACAACGCCTTCGACTTCCCGGGCTTCGTGCCGGCCTACATCCGTCCGCTGTTCTGCCGCGGTATCGGGCCGTTCCGCTGGGCGGCGCTGTCCGGCGATCCGCAGGACATCTACAAAACCGACGCCATGGTGAAAGAGCTGATTCCGGATGACGAACACCTGCACCGCTGGCTGGACATGGCGCGCGAGCGCATCAGCTTCCAGGGCCTGCCGGCGCGCATTTGCTGGGTTGGCCTCGGCCAGCGCGCCAAGCTGGGCCTGGCGTTCAACGAGATGGTGCGCCGCGGCGAACTGTCCGCCCCGATCGTCATCGGCCGCGACCACCTGGATTCCGGCTCCGTGTCCAGCCCGAACCGTGAAACCGAAGCGATGAAAGACGGCTCCGATGCGGTTTCCGACTGGCCGCTGCTGAACGCCCTGCTGAACACCGCCAGCGGCGCCACCTGGGTTTCCCTGCACCACGGCGGCGGCGTCGGCATGGGCTTCTCCCAACACTCCGGCATGGTGATCGTCTGCGACGGCACCGACGAGGCCGCCGAGCGCATCGCCCGCGTTCTGCACAATGACCCGGCTACCGGGGTCATGCGTCACGCCGACGCCGGTTACGATATCGCTATCGACTGCGCCCGCGAGCAAGGCCTGAACCTGCCGATGGTTGCCGCGACCCAAGGAGAAAAAGCATGAAAGCGCTGACTATTCGCCCTGGCAAACTGACGCTGGCCCAGCTACGCGACGTCTATCAACACCCGGTAACGCTGACGCTGGACGACAACGCCTACGCGCCAATCCAGCAGAGCGTGGCCTGCGTGGAACGCATCGTTGAAGAAAACCGCACCACCTACGGCATCAACACCGGGTTTGGCCTGCTGGCTTCGACGCGCATCGCCCGCGACGATCTGGAAAACCTGCAGCGCTCGATCGTGCTGTCACACGCCGCCGGCGTAGGCGAGCCGACCGACGACAGCCTGGTGCGCCTGATCATGGTGCTGAAGATTAACAGCCTGTCGCGCGGCTTCTCCGGCATTCGTCTGGAAGTCATTCAGGCGCTGATCGCGCTGGTCAACGCCGAAGTTTATCCACATATTCCGCTGAAAGGCTCGGTCGGCGCCTCCGGCGACCTGGCGCCGCTGGCGCACATGAGCCTGGTGCTGCTGGGCGAAGGCCAGGCGCGCCATCAGGGCCAATGGCTGCCGGCGACCGAAGCGCTGGCCAAGGCCGGCCTGAAACCGCTGACCCTGGCGGCGAAAGAGGGCCTGGCACTGCTGAACGGCACCCAGGTCTCCGCCGCCTTCGCGCTGCGCGGCCTGTTCGATGCCGAAGATCTGTTCGCCGCCGCGACCGTGGCGGGCAGCCTGACGGTGGAAGCGGCGCTGGGCTCTCGCAGCCCGTTCGATGCGCGTATCCACGAAGTGCGCGGCCAGCGCGGCCAGATCGACGCCGCCCTCGCCTATCGCCACCTGCTCGGCGCGCGCAGCGAAGTCTCCGACTCGCACCGCAACTGTGAAAAAGTGCAGGATCCTTACTCCCTGCGCTGCCAGCCACAGGTGATGGGCGCCTGCCTGACGCAGATCCGCCAGGCCGCCGAGGTGCTGGAAATTGAAGCCAACGCCGTCTCCGATAACCCGCTGGTGTTCGCCGAACAGGGCGACGTGCTGTCCGGCGGCAACTTCCACGCCGAACCGGTGGCGATGGCCGCCGATAACCTGGCGCTGGCGTTTGCCGAAATCGGTTCGCTGTCCGAACGCCGCATCTCGCTGATGATGGACAAGCACATGTCGCAGCTGCCACCGTTCCTGGTGGAAAACGGCGGCGTGAACTCCGGCTTCATGATCGCCCAGGTGACCGCCGCGGCGCTGGCCAGCGAAAACAAAGCGCTGGCGCACCCGTCGAGCGTCGACAGCATCCCGACCTCCGCCAACCAGGAAGACCACGTCTCCATGGCGCCGGCTGCCGGTCGCCGCCTGTGGAGCATGGCGGACAACGTGCGCGGCATTCTGGCGGTCGAATGGTTGGCCGCCTGCCAGGGCCTGGATTTCCGCAACGGCCTGAAGACCTCGGAAGGTCTGGAGCAGGCGCGCCGTCTGCTGCGCGAGCATGTCAGTTTCTACGACAAGGATCGTTTCTTCGCCCCCGACATTGAAGCCGCCAGCCAACTCTTGGCGGCCGGTCACCTGACATCGCTGCTGCCTGCGGCGCTGCTGCCTAGCCAGGCATAATCATCACACACTGAATCACGCAGTTTGTTCTGCCCCGCCGGGTGCGTTCCACCCGGCGCGGGCAGCGCGTGCCTGTTCGGCAAACACTTAACGGGAAGCAACATGCGTAACGAAACGACACAACTCAGACGCGGACTAAACGCGCGGCACATCCGTTTCATGGCTCTCGGCTCGGCGATCGGCACTGGCCTGTTCTACGGCTCCGCCGGCGCCATCCAACTGGCCGGCCCGGCCGTGCTGCTGGCCTACCTGGTGGGCGGTGCAGCGGTATTCATGGTGATGCGCGCGCTGGGTGAAATGGCGGTGCACCAGCCGGTTTCCGGCTCGTTCGGCCACTACGCCAGCCACTATCTCGGCCCGCTGGCCGGGTTCCTCACCGGTTGGACCTACACCTTTGAAATGGTGATCGTCGCCCTGGCGGATGTCACCGCCTTCGGCATCTATATGGGGCTGTGGTTCCCGGACGTCGCCCAGTGGGTCTGGGTGCTCAGCATCATTCTGTTTATCGGCGCGCTCAACCTGTGCAGCGTCAAGGTATTCGGCGAGCTGGAGTTCTGGCTGTCGCTGGTCAAAGTCGCCGCCATCGTGGCGATGATCGTCGGCGGCGCGGCGGTGATGCTGTTCGGCTTCGGCCAAACCCAGCACGCCACCGGCATCAGCAACCTGTGGCAGCACGGCGGCTTTATGCCTAACGGCATGGGCGGCGTGGTCGCGTCATTGGCGGTGGTGATGTTCGCCTTCGGCGGCATCGAGATCATCGGCATTACCGCCAGCGAGGCGAAAGACCCCGCCAAAGTGCTGCCGAAGGCGATCAACGCCGTGCCGGTGCGCATCCTGCTGTTTTACGTGCTGACGCTGACGGTGCTGATGGCGATTTACCCGTGGAACAGCATCGGCCAGAACGGCAGCCCGTTCGTTGAGATCTTCAGCAACCTCGGCATCAGCTCCGCCGCCAACGTATTGAATGTGGTGGTGATCACCGCCGCCATTTCGGCCATCAACAGCGACATCTTCGGCGCCGGCCGCATGATGTACGGCATGGCGCAGGACGGCCAGGCACCGCGCAGCTTCACCAAACTGACCGCCAGCGGCGTGCCGTGGATGACGGTGTTGGTGATGTCGGTCGCCCTGCTGCTGGCGGTGGTGCTCAACTACCTGATCCCGGAGAAGGTCTTCATGATCATTGCCTCGATCGCCACCTTCGCCACCGTCTGGGTGTGGCTGATGATCCTGCTGTCGCAGATCGTCATGCGCCGCACGCTGTCACCGGAGGAAACCCGTCAGCTGAGTTTCCCGGTCCCGTGGTGGCCGGTGGCGCCGGCATTGGCGACCGCCTTTATGGCATTCGTCATCGGCCTGCTCGGCTACTTCGAAGAGAGCCGCATCGCCCTGTACGTCGGGCTGGTGTGGATCGCCCTCCTCACCGTAGCTTACTGGCTGTGGGTGCGCAAAAAAGGCGGGGGTTCGCCGGTGAGCGCGGCAACGCAGCAGATGTAACGCTCACTTCTGATAAAACCCGCTGCGGCGGGTTTTTTATTGCACCTGCGTCAACGCTTGCAAGATATCCGCCCTCAGGTCGTCGAACTCCTCCAACCCCGCGGACAGCCGCACCAGCCCCTCGCTGATGTGGTGCCGCTTCCGCTCTTCCGGCGTGTAAGCCGAGTGAGTCATACTGGCCGGGTGTTGCGCCAGGCTTTCGCAATCGCCCAGGCTGACCGCGCGCAAGATGAGCTGCAGCGCATTGAGGAAGCGAATACCCGCCGCCATGCCGCCCCGCAGTTCAAACGCCAGCATGCCGCCGGGGCGCGCCATTTGCCGCTGCGCCAACGCATGCTGCGGGAAGTTCGCCAGGCCTGGATAGTAAACCCGCGCTACCGCCGGGTGATCCGCCAGCATTTCGGCCAGACGCTGGGCGTTGTCGCAGTGGCGATCCATGCGCAGCGGCAGCGTCTTCAACCCACGCAGCACCAATGCGGCGTCCTGCGCCGACAGTACCGCCCCGTTCAGGTCCTTTAGCCCCTCCAGCCGGATCGCCTGCGCCAGCGCCTCGCTCGTCACCGCTACTCCGGCCAGCAGATCGCCGTGCCCGCCGAGGTACTTGGTCGCCGAGTGCACCACGATATCGGCGCCCAGCGTCAGCGGCCGCTGCAAGTACGGCGTGCAATAGGTGTTGTCCACCAGCAACAGCGCCTGATACCGATGGGCGATCTCCGCCACGGCGGCGATATCGATCAATCGCATGTTGGGGTTGGCCGGGGTTTCGCAATACACCAGCCGGGTACGCTGACCGATCGCCGCGGCCAACTGCTCCGGCCGGGTCATATCAACGTGGGTTATCTTGACGCCAAAACGCGCCAGACCGTGATGAAAATAGCTGAAGGTGCAACCATACACCGTTTCATCGACGATCAGCTCGTCGCCCGGGTTGAGCAACGTCCAGCAACAGGCGGTGATCGCCCCCATGCCAGAAGCGAACGCCACCGCCGCTTCCCCTTCTTCGAGGTTGGCGATGCGCTGCTCCAGCAGATTCAGCGTCGGGTTAGCGATACGCGAATAAAAATACCCCGGCTCGGTGCCGGCAAAACAAGCACCGCCATATTCCGCCGTGGGAAAGGTAAAGGTGGAACTCATAAATACCGGCGGGCACAGTGCCCCCTGATGCTGCTGAGGATCATAGCCGTAATGAATGGCGCGGGTGGCGAAAGCGTGGCCAGTGATGGCGGACATAACGCAACTCCTTACCTGAGTGGGAAAGCTTAATTCGATGACTCATCCTGGAGCGACGGCGGCAACGCGCTGTCCTGCGTGCGCCGGCCGATGATTTGCAGAGTACGCAGCAGCAGCATGACGCCCAGCAAGGTGTCAGGATGCTTCAGCAAGGCGTAAGCCGCACGAAAATTGGCGGGCGGCGGGTTCAATTGCAGCTCGCTGTGCGCCATCTTCAACGCAGTCCCTCCCTCCCAACCGACCGTAACCAGCCCTTCAAACACGCCGGCCAGTTTCTCTACCAGCGCGTTGTCGGCGATATCCACTACATCCGACAATAACGACAGCAGATCGACCACGTTGTCCAACCGCCCACCGGCCAGCAGCGGCCGCAGTTTTTCCAGCAACCCCGCCAGCGATTGGAGTTCGTCGCCATGTATCGAGCCTTCCGTCATATCAACCCCCTTACCGTGGCCCAGTAAAGGCCGCGATTAAAGCCGTTGCGCAGCATGCCCCCCACCTTGGTAGCCGGAGTCGGCAGTACATCATGACGGTAGTCGTAGACCAGCGGCATGCCGGCATGCAGCCCCATTTGCGCGATCGCCTGCACCTTGCCGTCGTAATGGCAGATCGTTTGCCCCAGCCGTATTTCCGCCACGATGTTGTCGGCGATCACCGGCGCCTGGTTGTGGCAAGAACCGCCTGCTTTGCTGACCGGCAGATCCACGGTGTCGCCGATCACGTATACGCCCTCTTGGCCGTACACCTGTAGCGTTTGGTGATCGGTCGGCAGCCACCCCTCGCCGTTTTGAATATCGCTTAGCCCGGTATTGCGCACCGCCTCCACCGCTCGGATCGGCGGCGTCGCCATCAGGATGTCAAACGGCTGTTCCTCACCTTCCGCGGAATAGGCGATGTTGCGCTGTGCATCCACCCGGCAGAGGGTAAAACCGCGCTGGTGACGGATATCGCGCGCCGCAAAAATGGCGGGCAGCGCTTCGCCGGTCGGGCGCTGCAAAAACAGACAGTTGCGCAGCAGTTGGGAAATCGTCGGGTAGGTATAAACGATCTCTACCGCCTTACGTACGCCGCGCCGCCGCAGGTAGTCGTCCAGCATCAAGGTAGTTTCAATCGGTGCAATGCCGCACTGATGGGGCACGTTGGGCGTTTCGGGGAAGGAAACGGTGATGAAAATGCGGCCTTTCTCGATGGTAGCCAGTTTATGCGCCAACCGCCTGGCGGCCTGATACTGGTAGAAATGATCGCCTGCGTGCGCCAGCCCTTCGATGCGCTCCGGCCAGGGGACACAACCGGTAGCAAAGACCAGAAAATCATAGGAATAAAGTTTACCGCTTTGCGTCGCTATACTTCGCTGTTTTAAATCGAAAGATTCCACTTTATCAACAATAAACTGTATTTCAGGCCGCAATAAACTCCGCTGTGAGCGCATGAGTTCCTGTTTGAAAAAACTATTGAACGCCACATACATAAAGGCTGGCTTGTAATAATGCAGTGGTGAATCCGATATCATTAATAACTCAACTTTATTATTAATAATTTCTCGGTGCAATTTTGCCGCCAATACATTGGCCAGTATGGTACCGCCGGTTCCGCCGCCGACAATGACGATTCGCTGTCGCATCAAGCCCTCGCACAGCCGGCAAGCCGGCAGTATTAAACGATGATGGGGGATCTTTAACGGCAGAACGGCGAAAAAATAAACTGCCTCATTGGCAGTCTAGTAACGAATAATTATAAAGCAAATAAAATAGGAATATAAAATAAACGCAGTTACTATCCTTAATAAAATTATCGAGTTAAATAAGATCACGCTTTCAATAAAAAACTTATTATTAAACTAACAATTATCACGAATTTAAAACATAAAAAAACCCGCCGCAGCGGGTTTTTATTTAACAACCGAATCGGTCGAAATTATTGGCCTTTAACTTCTTTCAGGCCGTTGAACGGCGCACGGTCACCCAGCGCTTCTTCAATACGGATCAGTTGGTTGTATTTGGCAACGCGGTCAGAACGGCTCATGGAACCGGTTTTGATCTGGCCAGCCGCAGTCCCTACCGCCAGGTCGGCGATGGTCGCGTCTTCGGTTTCACCGGAACGGTGAGAGATCACCGCAGTGTAGCCCGCGTCTTTCGCCATCTTGATAGCCGCCAGGGTTTCGGTCAGAGAACCGATCTGGTTGAATTTGATCAGGATGGAGTTGGCGATGCCTTTCTCGATGCCTTCTTTCAGGATCTTGGTGTTGGTAACGAACAGATCGTCGCCCACCAGCTGGATTTTGTCGCCCAGAACTTTGGTCTGGTAAGCGAAGCCCGCCCAGTCAGATTCATCCAGGCCGTCTTCGATAGACACGATTGGGTACTGTTTGGTCAGCTCTTCCAGGAAGTGAGTGAACTCTTCGGAAGTGAAGGCTTTGTTGCCTTCGCCGGCCAGCACGTATTTACCGTCTTTGTAGAATTCGGAAGCCGCACAGTCCATCGCCAGAGTCACGTCTTTGCCCAGCTCGTAGCCCGCCGCTTTTACCGCTTCAGCGATAACCGCCAGCGCTTCGGCGTTGGAACCCAGGTTTGGCGCGTAGCCGCCTTCGTCGCCCACGGCGGTGTTCATGCCTTTGGCTTTCAGAACTTTCGCCAGGTGGTGGAACACTTCAGAACCGATGCGCACCGCTTCTTTCAGGGTTTTCGCGCCAACCGGCTGAATCATGAATTCCTGAATATCGACGTTGTTGTCAGCGTGCTCGCCGCCGTTGATGATGTTCATCATCGGCAGTGGCATGGAGAATTTGCCTGGGGTGCCGTTCAGTTCAGCGATGTGCTCGTACAGCGGCATGCCTTTAGAGGCTGCGGCCGCTTTCGCTGCTGCCAGGGAAACCGCCAGAATGGCGTTGGCGCCGAAGTTGGATTTGTTTTCGGTGCCGTCCAGATCGATCATGATCTTGTCGATGTTCGCCTGGTCTTTGGCATCTTTACCCAGTACTGCCTGAGCAATCGGACCGTTTACTGCAGCAACGGCTTTCAGTACGCCTTTACCCAGGAAACGAGACTTGTCACCGTCACGCAGTTCCAGCGCTTCGCGGGAACCGGTAGAAGCACCTGACGGCGCAGCAGCCAAGCCGACGAAACCGCCTTCCAGATGAACTTCGGCTTCAACAGTCGGGTTACCGCGGGAGTCGATGATTTCACGACCGATGACTTTAACGATTTTGGACATTAGGTTTTCCTCAGTACAAGTTAAACTAAAACTCCAGACAAACAGCGCGCGGTTCTCACCGCGCGCCGCCTACCAAATATTTTATTTCACCTGGCGCTTCTGATGCTCGCCTGCGGCTTTCACGAAGCCGGCGAACAGCGGATGCCCATCACGCGGCGTAGACGTAAATTCCGGGTGGAACTGACAGGCTACAAACCACGGGTGATTCGGCAGTTCAATGATCTCGACCAGCTTGTTGTCGGCGGAACGACCGGCGACACGCAGCCCTGCGGCTTCGATCTGCTTCAACAGCATGTTGTTAACTTCGTAACGGTGACGGTGACGCTCGACAATGGTCGGTTCGCCGTACAGCTGGCGCACCAGGCTGTTGTCGCTCAGGTTGCACTGTTGGCCACCTACGCGCATCGTGCCGCCCAAATCGCTTTCTTCGCTACGTACTTCGACGTTGCCTTCTTCGTCGCGCCATTCGGTGATCAACGCTACCACCGGGTACTTACAGTCTGGCATAAACTCGGTGGAGTTGGCGTTCTCCATGCCCGCCACGTTGCGAGCGAACTCCATCAACGCCACCTGCATGCCCAGGCAAATGCCCAGGTAAGGAATGTTGTTCTCGCGCGCATAGCGTGCGGTCATCACTTTGCCTTCCACGCCGCGGTAGCCGAAGCCGCCCGGGATCAGGATCGCGTCCAGCCCTTTCAGCACTTCCACGCCGCGGGTTTCCACGTCCTGCGAATCGATCAGCTTGATGTTCACGGTCAGACGGTTTTTCAGCCCACCGTGCTTCAGCGCTTCGATCACCGACTTGTAGGCGTCCGGCAGCTCAACGTATTTGCCGACCATACCGATGGTCACTTCGCCGCCCGGATTGGCTTCTTCGTAGATCACCTGTTCCCATTCGGCCAGGTTGGCTTCCGGTGCGTTCAAGCTGAATCGTTTACAAATATAATCGTCCAGCCCCTGAGATTTCAATAGGCCTGGGATTTTATAAATAGAATCAACGTCTTTCAGAGAGATAACCGCTTTTTCCGGCACGTTGCAGAAAAGCGCGATTTTAGCGCGTTCGTTAGCAGGAACCGCGCGATCGGAACGGCAAATCAGCACATCCGGCTGAATACCGATGGAAAGCAGCTCTTTTACGGAATGCTGGGTCGGCTTGGTTTTCACTTCGCCGGCCGCCGCCATGTACGGCACCAGCGTCAGGTGCATGTACAGGGTGTGCTCACGGCCCACTTCCACCGCCATCTGACGAATGGCTTCGAGGAACGGCAGCGATTCGATATCGCCGACGGTGCCGCCGATTTCCACCAGCACCACATCGTGGCCTTCGCCGCCTTCGATGATGCGCTCTTTGATCGCGTTGGTGATGTGCGGAATGACCTGCACGGTCGCACCCAGATAGTCGCCGCGGCGTTCTTTACGCAGCACGTCGGAGTAGATGCGGCCGGTGGTGAAGTTGTTGCGACGCGACATTTTGGTGCGGATGAAGCGCTCGTAGTGACCCAAATCCAGATCGGTTTCTGCGCCGTCTTCGGTGACGAAAACTTCCCCATGCTGAATCGGGCTCATGGTGCCCGGATCCACGTTGATGTACGGGTCCAGTTTCATGATGGTAACGTTGAGGCCACGGGCTTCAAGAATAGCCGCCAGAGAGGCTGCGGCAATGCCTTTACCCAGAGAGGATACGACCCCGCCGGTCACAAAAATATAATTAGTTGTCATGCTGAACCTGAGAGTTTAGGTTTAAAGACGATGGAAGAACCAAGACGGGAAAGTAGTATACCCGAACCTCTCCTGACCTACAAACGATCGTTTTGCTGTCCATCATCTCGGCCGCCCTCCCGTGTTCATCAGGGTTTACTCCACCGGCGCCGCATAAACCCTCCAGATAAAACAAAGAGTTAGCTGAGAAAATTTCTTTTTACCGCCCCTCGGGAGCGATAAAACGCCTTAGATTTCAGTTTGTTGCCCTTTTTCTGCCGCCGGCAGCCATGCGCCTCTGACCTGACTGAAAGCTTAACCGTTTCAGCTCGGGCGAACCTTGTCGGCGATCAACATTGTCGCGGCGATTCAACTTTCCTGACGTTTCACCTGCTGCCAGGCCTCTTCCATCTGCTCCAGCGTGGCGTCTTCAAGCCGCAGCCCGTTTTGCTTTACGATCGCTTCCACCTGGCGGAAACGGCGCTCGAACTTGCGGTTCGCCGCCTGCAGCGCGTTCTCTGCCTTGTGGCCTAAATGGCGCGACAGGTTCACCGTGGCGAACAGCAGATCGCCGATCTCCTCCTCCAGCTTGCTCTCGTCGACCACCGCCTGGCGGGCTTCGTGCATCACTTCGTCGATCTCTTCGTACACTTTATCCAGCACCGGGCCCAGGGTGTTCCAGTCGAAGCCGACCGAGGCGCAGCGTTTTTGGATCTTGTGCGCTTTCATCAACGCCGGCAGCGCCTGCGGAATGTCGTCCAGCACCGAGTGCAACTCTTTTTCGGCGCGCTCGCCGGCCTTCAGCTGCTCCCAGCGCGCCGCCACGGCTTCGCTGTCTCCGCCCTCGGCATCGCCGAAGATGTGCGGGTGACGGCGCTCCAGCTTGTCGCTGATGGCGGTGCACACCTCATCGAAATCGAATAGCCCCTGTTCCTGCCCCATCTGGGCGTAGAACACCACCTGAAACAGCAAGTCGCCCAGCTCGTCGCGCAGATCGGCGTAGTCCTGCCGCTCGATGGCGTCCAGCACTTCGTAAGTCTCTTCCAACGTATAAGGCGCAATGGTGGAGAAAGTTTGCTTGCGGTCCCACGAGCAGCCGATCTGCGGGTCGCGCAGCGTTTTCATGATGTTCAGCAGGCGCTGCAGCGGAGTGGATTGGGTCATAAAAAATCTCTGAGAAAGCATGGGGGCGCAGGGGAGCGCCCACCGAATTCATGGATTTCGGGCCGCATCCGCTATCGATACGGCCCGAAAGGCGATGTGGGCTTAGTTACCGTGCAGACGTTTGGCGTCTATCACGTCCGGCAGCTGGTTCAGCTTCGCCAGCACCCGGCTCAGCACCTGCTGGTTGTAGATTTCGATATCCATGTCGATGGTGGCCAGCTGCTTCTTGGTGTCGCTGCGGCTGGCGACGCCCAGCACGTTGACCTTTTCGTTGGCCAAAATGGTGGTAATGTCACGCAGCAACCCGCTGCGATCGTTGGCCATCACGCGCACCACTAACGAATAACCGCTGGAGTAGCTTTCGCCCCACACCGCATCGACGATGCGTTCCGGCGCATGCGATTGCAAATCGACCAGTTGATCGCAGTCCGCACGGTGGATCGAGATGCCGCGCCCCTGGGTGATAAAGCCGACGATGTCGTCACCCGGGATCGGCTGGCAGCAGCGGGCGATATGGTGCATCAGGTTGCCCACGCCCTCCACTACCACTCGGCCGTTATCCTTGTTGCGGGTCGGCGGCGGCGCTTTCTGCTGCACCAGCTGGCGCAGCGCCTCGCGATCCTGCTCTTCGGCGCTCGGCTTGTTGAACTTGCCCTGCAGGTAATTCACCATCTGGTTCAGGCGAATGTCCCCACCGCCGATCGCCGCCAACACCTCGTCCAGCGAGTTCATGTTGTAGCGTGGGATCAACAGCTTCTCAGCCTCTTTCAGGCTGATGCCGAGGTGTTCCAGTTCGTTGTCCAACATCTGGCGGCCGGCGAGAATGTTCTTGTCGCGGTCCTGCTTGCGGAACCAGTTGTGGATCTTCGAGCGCCCGCGGCTGGTGGTCACATAGCCCAGGTTCGGGTTCAGCCAGTCGCGGCTCGGGTTTGGCTGTTTCTGGGTGATGATCTCAATCTGATCGCCCATCTTCAGCTGATAGGTAAACGGCACGATGCGGCCGCCGATCTTGGCGCCGATACAGCGGTGACCGACGTCGCTGTGAATGTGGTAAGCGAAATCGAGCGGCGTGGAGCCGGCCGGCAGATCCACCACGTCGCCTTTTGGCGTAAACACATACACCCGATCGTCGAACACCTGGCTGCGCACTTCGTCGAGCATCTCGCCGGAGTCCGCCATCTCTTCCTGCCAGGCGATGAGCTTACGCAGCCAGGCGATGCGTTCTTCGTAGCCGGAGCGCACGGTTACGCCTGCGCCCTCTTTGTACTTCCAGTGCGCGGCCACGCCCAGCTCGGCGTCTTCATGCATTTGCCGGGTGCGGATCTGAATCTCGACGGTTTTGCCGCGCGGCCCCAGCACCACGGTGTGGATCGACTGGTAGCCGTTGGGTTTCGGGTTGGCGACGTAGTCGTCGAACTCGTCCGGCAAATGGCGGAAGTGGGTATGCACGATGCCCAACGCCGCGTAGCAATCCTGCAGGCGCTCCGCCACGATGCGCACCGCGCGCACGTCGAACAGTTCGTCGAACGCCAGATGTTTTTTCTGCATCTTGCGCCAGATGCTGTAGATGTGTTTCGGCCGGCCGTAGATCTCCACCCGAATGCCTTCGCTGGCCATTTCGGCGCGCAGCCCGGCGACGAAGTCGTCGATGAACTGTTCGCGATCGATGCGGCGCTCATGCAACAGCTTGGCGATGCGCTTGTATTCTTCCGGATGCAGGTAGCGGAAGCAGAAATCTTCCAGCTCCCACTTCAGTTGGCCGATGCCGAGCCGGTTGGCCAGCGGGGCGTAGATGTTGGAACACTCTTTCGCCGCCAGCACGCGTTCGTCTTCCGGCGCGTCTTTCACCTCGCGCAGGTGAGCGATGCGCTCCGCCAGCTTGATGACCACGCAGCGGAAATCCTCCACCATCGCCAACAGCATGCGGCGCACGTTGTCGACCTGTTCGGAGGCCATCGAGTCGTTTTGGGTGGCTTTCAGTTGGCGAATGGCGTCCATGTCGCGCACGCCGTGCACCAGCGCGACGATGCCGTTGCCGAACGCTTCGGTCAGGGTCTCTTCCTGCACGATGCCGGCGTCCACCAGCGGGAACAGCAGCGCAGCGCGCATGCTGTCGTTGTCCATGCTCAGCGTCGAGAGGATTTCCACCATCTCCAGACCTCGCCACAGCAGCAGCGAGGCGTCGGGGTGATTCTGGGTCTGCTGCTCACAATAACGCCAGGTTGCGGCCAATCGCTCACATGACTGCGGGTTAGGTAGCCCCAAGCCGGCTATCCACTCATCGAGAGCGAACTCACCCGCCGTATTCAGATGTGCACTTCTTACCGCAACCATAACTTCTCCCTACTTTGCAGCGACCTCTGGCGCGCGCTCGTTGATAAACAGCGCCATTGATTCAAGATGCCCCGTGTGCGGAAACATATCCAACATCCGCACGCGCGCAAGACGATAACCGGCGCTCAACAGCACTTTGCTGTCGCGAGCCAGCGTGGTGGGGTTACAGGAAACATACACCACCCGCGCCGGCGCCAGTTTTACAATGTGTGACATCACCCCGGCCGCACCGGCGCGGGCGGGATCCAGCATCACCTTATCAAACCCTTGTGCTGCCCAAGGTTGCCGCGCAACGTCGTCCTCCAGATTCTCGTGGAAGAACGACGCATTATTCAGCTTATTCTTATGTGCATTATATTGCCCATTCGCTACCAGCGTGGCAACACCTTCGATGCCCACCACCGCAGCGGCGCGGCGCGCCAACGGCAGGGTGAAGTTACCCATGCCGCAGAACAGGTCCAGCACCCGATCATTGGGTTGAATATCGAGCCATTCAAGGGCCTGCGCCACCATTTGTTGGTTTACGGCGTCATTGACCTGAATAAAGTCGCGCGGACTGAAGTCTAAGCGTAGCCCGTCAACCTGATAATACGGCGTGTCACCGCACAGTTTCTCCACGCGATCGCTGTCCGGTGCCAGATAAACGGCGACGTTTTCCCGCTCGCCAAACGCCAACAGCGCCTGCCGATCCGCCTCTTTCAGCGCGTCGAGATGGCGCAGCACCAGCAGCGGGCCGTTGTCCGCCAGCACCAGCTCCACATGCCCCAGCCGCCGCACCGCCTGCAGCCCGCTCAGACAGGCGCGCACCGGCGCCAGCAGCTGTTCCAGCTCCGGCCGCAGCACCGGGCAGTGCTCCACCGCCACCAGCTCGCTGGAGGCCGCCTGCCGAAAGCCCATCATCAGGCGCTGCAGCTTGGGCTGCCACGCCAGGCTCAGGCGGGCACGGCGGCGATAGCCGTATTCCGGGCCGGCGATCACCGGCTCCTGCTGCGGGGTCACTCCGGTTTCGCGGGCGATCATGCGCACCAGCGCCGCTGCCTTGCTCTGCTGTTGCAGCCCCTCATCCGCATGCTGCTGCTGGCAACCGCCGCACACGCCAAAATGCGGGCAGCGCGGTGCCACCCGTTGCGGGCTGCGGCTCAGCAAACGCTTGAGTTTGCCTTTGGCGAACTGGCGCTTGTCTTCGGTCAGCTGGATTTCCGCCTGCTCGCCCGGCAATACGCCCGGCACGAACACCGCTTTGCCGTCGTGGCGCGCCACGCCCTGGCCGAAAGGATCGAGATCGCTCACCGTCACGGTGAAGATTTGTGAGCTCTGCCGGGTCGTCACGCGGCGTTTGGGAGAGTAGAATTGCGCCATATTTGTCGATTGTGTGCTGGTTCATTAAGCTAGTGTCAGCTGTCAATTCTCCCACATTGGAATCCCATGACCAAATACAGCCTGCGTGCGCGCATGATGATCCTGATTCTGGCCCCGACCTTGCTGATTGGTTTGCTGCTCAGCACCTTCTTCGTCGTGCACCGCTATAACGAGCTGCAGGAGCAATTGGTCGACGCCGGCGCCAGCATCATCGAGCCGCTGGCGGTGGCCAGCGAGTACGGCATGACGTTCCGCAGCCGCGAATCGGTCAGGCAATTGGTCAGTCTGTTGCACCGCCGCCATTCGGACATCGTGCGTTCGATCACCGTGTTCGATGCGCAGAACAACCTGTTCGTCACGTCCAATTATCACCACAACTTCGCTCAGCTGCAGTTGCCGAAAGGCGTGCCGTTGCCCACCGAACTGATGCTCACCCGACGCGGCGATTCGCTGATCCTGCGCACGCCGATCCTGTCGGAAAGCCAGTATCCGGATGAAACCGCCGATGGCGGCAGCCATCCCGACAACAACCTGGGCTATGTGGCGATCGAGCTGGATCTGCAGTCGGTGCGGCTACAGCAATACAAAGAGGTGTTCGTCTCCACCCTGCTGCTGTTGCTGTGCATGTGCATCGCCATCCTGTTCGCTTACCGCCTGATGCGCGACGTGACCGGTCCGATCCGCAACATGGTGAACACCGTCGACCGCATCCGCCGCGGCCAGCTCGACAGCCGCGTGGAGGGCTACATGCTCGGCGAGCTGCACATGCTGAAGAACGGCATCAACTCGATGGCGATGTCGCTCACCGCCTATCACGAAGAGATGCAGCAGAACATCGATCAGGCCACCTCCGACCTGCGTGAAACGCTGGAGCAGATGGAGATCCAGAACGTCGAGCTGGATCTGGCGAAAAAACGCGCGCAGGAGGCGGCGCGCATCAAGTCCGAATTCCTGGCCAACATGTCGCACGAGCTGCGTACTCCGCTCAACGGCGTGATTGGCTTCACCCGCCAGATGCTGAAAACCGATCTGAGCGCGACCCAGACCGATTATTTGCAGACCATCGAACGCTCGGCCAACAACCTGCTGACCATCATCAACGACGTGCTGGACTTCTCCAAGCTGGAGGCCGGCAAGCTGGTGCTGGAGCATATTCCGTTCGCTCTACGTGAAACGCTGGACGAAGTGGTGGTGCTGCTGGCGCCCAGCGCCCACGATAAGGGGCTGGAGCTCACGCTGGATGTGCACAACGACGTGCCGGAGCAGGTGATCGGCGACTCGCTGCGCCTGCAGCAAATCATCACCAACCTGCTGGGCAATGCCATCAAGTTCACCGAAACCGGCAATATCGACATTCGCGTCGAGCTGCGCAAACAGCTGGATCGCCGGGTGGAAGTGGAGGTGCAGATCCACGACACCGGCATCGGCATCTCCGAACGCCAGCAGTCGCAGCTGTTCCAAGCGTTTCGTCAGGCGGACGCCAGCATCTCCCGCCGCCACGGCGGCACCGGGCTGGGGCTGGTGATCACGCAAAAACTGGTGAAGGAGATGGGGGGCGATATCTGCTTCCACAGCCAGTTGAACCGCGGCTCGACCTTCTGGTTCCACATCACGCTGGATCTGAACGAGGGCATGCTGTCGCTGGCGCCGAGCCTGCCGGATCTGAACGGCAAAACGCTGGCCTACGTCGAATCCAACCCGACGGCGGCGCAGGCGACGCTCAACATGCTCAGCGTTACGCAGTTGGTGATCACCCATTCGCCGACGCTGGCCCAACTGCCACCAGGCCATTATGACTTCCTGCTGGCCGGCGTGCCCATCCCGTTCCGCGCCAACATGGCGCAGCACGAGGACAAATTGCTGGCCTCGCTGAAGCTGGCCGATCGGGTGATTCTGGCGCTGCCGTGCCAGGCGCAGATCGATGCCGAGCTGCTCAAGCAACAAGGCGCACTCGGCTGCCTGATCAAGCCGATCACCAGCACCCGGTTGTTCCCGCTATTGAGGATGGAGGCGCCGGCGCGCCTCACCGCGCAGCCTGAGCGTAAACGCCTGCCGCTGACGGTGATGGCGGTTGACGACAACCCGGCCAACCTGAAGCTGATCGGCACGCTGCTGGGGGAACAGGTAGAAAAAACCCTGCTGTGCGAGAGCGGCGAGGAAGCGCTGGCGCTGGCGCGCGACAACGTGCTGGATCTGATCCTGATGGACATTCAGATGCCGAAGATGGACGGCATTCACGCCAGCGAGCTGATCCGCCAGTTGCCGCATCACAACTCCACGCCGATCGTCGCCGTTACCGCCCATGCCGCCAGCGGCGAGCGCGAGCACCTGCTGCAGGCCGGGATGGACGACTATCTGGCCAAACCGATCGACGAAAAAATGCTGACCCGCGTGCTGTCGCGCTACCACAGCGGCGACGTGGAAAACGCCATCGCCGACGACACGCCGCTGTCGCTCGACTGGCCGCTGGCGCTGCGTCAGGCGGCCAACAAACCGGACCTGGCGCGCGATTTGCTGCAAATGCTGCTCGATTTCCTGCCGCAGGTGCGCGAGCGGGTACAGGCGCTGCTCGACGGCCAGCATGACGACGAGATCCTCGATTTGATCCATAAGCTGCACGGCAGTTGCAGTTACAGCGGCGTGCCACGCCTCAAGCAGCTGTGTTTCTACCTCGAGCGGCAGCTGCGCCAGGGCATCACCAACGACGAACTGGAGCCGGAGTGGCTGGAGCTGTTGGATGAGATTGAACTGGTGATCCACGCGGCGCGCGCGCATCTGGCGCAACCCGCCTGAATCCTCAGGCCATAACGCAAAAAGGCACGCCGCAGCGTGCCTTTGTTTTTTAACGCCTGACGCTTATCACTGCGCCAGCAGGTACAGCTGGCTCTCGCCGCGCTGAATATTCAACGCCAGCACCGACGGCTTGCTGTCGAGGATTTTACGCAGCTCGCCCAGGTTCTGGATCGGCTGCTGGTTCACGCCCAGGATCACATCGCCCTTTTTCAGGCCGATACGCGCCGCGGCGCTGCCGGCTTTCACGCTGTCGACCTTGACGCCCTTCACGTTACCGACCTGGGTGTTGCTCAGCTCGGCGCCTTCGATGCCGGTGTAGATATTGCCCGAGGCCACCTGGGTCTGCGCGCTTTGCTCCAGCGTGACGTCAATCGTTACCGGCTTGCCGTCGCGAATAATGCCCAGCGACATCTTGCTGCCGACCGGCAATGTACCGATCTCCGCCCGGAACGAGGCAAAGCTGGAAATGGCCTTGCCGTTCATGGTGACGATCACGTCGCCGGCTTTAATGCCCGCTTTCGCCGCGGAAGACTTCGGCATCACCTGGCTGACGAAGGCCCCGCGCTGCGCATCGACCTTCATCGCCTTGGCCAGCTCAGAGTTCAGCTCAGTGCCCATGATGCCCAGCTCGCCGCGTTTCACCTGGCCATATTCGACCATTTGCGCCGTCAGGTTTTTCACCATGTTGCTCGGAATGGCGAAGCCGATACCGATGTTACCGCCGTCCGGCGCCAGGATCGCGGTGTTGATGCCGATCAGCTCGCCGTTCAGATTAACCAGCGCACCGCCGGAGTTACCGCGGTTGATCGCCGCATCGGTCTGGATAAAGTTTTCGTAGTTTTCGATGTTCAGGCCGCTGCGCCCCAGGGCGGATACGATGCCCGAGGTGGCGGTTTCACCCAGCCCATACGGGTTGCCGATCGCCACGGTGTAATCGCCGACGCGCAGCTGATCGGAATCCGCCATCTTGATCGCCGTCAGGTTCTTGAAGTCTTTCAACTGGATCAGCGCGATATCGGAACGCGGATCCTTGCCGATCACCTTGGCGTCGAAACGTCGGCCGTCGCTCAGCTGCACCTGGATCTTGTTGGCATTGTCCACCACGTGGTTATTGGTCACCACGTAGCCCTTGGCAGCATCGATGACCACCCCGGCGCCCAGCGCCTGGAATTTCTGCTGCGTGCCCTGCGGCTGGCCATCCGGCCCAGGCTGTTCGCCGCCCTGACACATCGGCGAGCCCTGGAACGGCGAACCGTCCTGACAGAACGGCGAATCTTCGCCGAAGAACTGTTGGAACTGCTGCGGCATGCGCGGCGTATTGACCGTGGTGCTGCCCTCAACGTTAATGCTCACCACGGAAGGCATTACCTTTTCCAGCATCGGCGCCAGGCTCGGCAGCTGTTGGGTGCTGGATGAGGCGGTTTCAGCGGCGCTGGCCGTGACCGGGCCCATCGCCATACCGATACTGAATGCCAGTGCGCTCAGAACTAATGCGGTTTTTTTCATCTGTGTGTCTCTTATAAAGTCGTTCAAAAAGAATGATTGTCTTGCGTGCTTATTCAGAGTTAATTAATAGCCCGAAGTTCCGGCACAGATGATTGGCAATAGTAAACAAATATTGTCCGTCTTTACAAAACTCGAGACAGCCAACCGGTTGGAATTGCTGAAATTATTCTTCAGATCAATTATTCCGCCGCCATCAATCGACGATATTCATCATAGGCGTAAAGGTCGGTCATTCCGCTGATATAGTCCTGCAATAAACGCGCGCGGAAATAATATTCCCGAATGGCTTGCTGCTCCGGCGATAAATGCTGCAGCCCCTCTACCGCCTCCGCATACGCCAGCCGATGCTTGGTGGACAGCTTGTGGAACAGGCGCGTTTCGATCGGGTAAGCGCGATGACTGTCCTCGTGCACCAGCTGGCTGAAGTCCGCCAGCGACATCGCCAACAGCGGGCTGTAAATGTCCAGCAGGCCGCTGATCACCCGGTAGCCTTGCAGCTCGAGCTGCTCGACCTCCGGGTGGTTGAACACGTGCTTGAACGCCACATTTTTAAATATTTTCAGCAGCTGGTACGCCGGGCTGGAGTCCTCCAGCAGCGCCTGATTGAAACTGCCCTGATAGACCGCGTCCAGATTGTCGATAAAGCGTTGCGCCGCGTGCGGCACCAGCCGCGCCACGGTAAACACCCGCAAATACATGAAGAACTGATCTTCCGCGCTGCGCCGCGCGCCGCCGCGATCGATCTTGCGAAACGCGCTGGCGACGGTCTTGTCGAACAGATCGCCCGGCACCACCTCGCCCCACTCCTGAATCAGGTGCTGATACAGCTGCTCGACGGTGAAAATGCTCTTCTCCACCGCGTCTTCCAGATCGGCCACGCAGTACGAGATATCGTCGGCGGCCTCCATGATATAGGTCAGCGGGAAACGATCGAACTCGCCCATGTGCAGCTCGCGCCGCAGCCGATCGACGAAGGCCTCTTCCGCCAGATAGTAGCCGGGCTTTTTCATCAGGTAACTGTGGCTGGCGGGGATGTCGCTCGCCCAGTAGGCCGGGCGGGTGTATTTCAAAATGCAGCCGACCTGCGCATAGGTCAGGTTGAGCTTGAGCAGGCTGTACACCATGCGGATCGCCTGGGCATTGCCCTCGAAGTGGCTGAGATCCTGACGGATCCGGCTGCGCAGCCGGTTCAGATCGCTCTCCCCCTCATGCAGGCGCAGCGTCGCCACCAGGCAGCGATCGTGGCTGCCCGGCTCGCTGCCGCAACTGGCGGGATCGAGCCGTTGGGCGAACCAGTCGTTGATCGCCGACTCGCCGAAGTGACCGAACGGCGGATTGCCGATGTCGTGCATCAGGCAGGCCATTTCCACGATGCTTTCAAACGGATCGAGCAGCCGGGTCAGGCCGAGCTCATCAATTCTCCCCGCCTGTTTGAAGCGGTTGAGGATCTCTTTGGCGATGTGGCGCCCAACCTGCTGCACCTCCATCGAGTGCGTCAGGCGGCTGCGCACCGCCGCGTTGCGCTCCAGCGGAAACACCTGGGTTTTTTGCTGCAGACGGCGAATGGCGGCCGAGTTAACGATGCGCCCGCGATCGCTCTCGAACTGCCGCACGATGTCGTACTCTTCCTCGGCCTCGATCGGTTTGCTGAAAGGCCGTTGAAAGCTGATTTTTTGCTTGAAGTCGATCCCGGACATCTGTTTCTCCGCCGTTGCGCCCTGCCCCCGTGATAACAATTCCCGGCAGCGGATGCAACGCATTATCTCTCATACACAGCCATGATAGACTATGCCGCAATTCTCACGGCCAATCAGCGAGTGTTATTTATGAAAGTAGGCATCATCGGCGCAATGGAGCAGGAAGTCACCCTGCTGCGCGATCAAATCGAAAACCGTCAAACTATCCAGCGCGCAGGCTGCGAAATCTACACCGGCCAAATTGGCGGCGTTGACGTGGCCCTGCTGAAATCCGGCATCGGTAAAGTCTCGGCGGCCATGGGCACCACTCTGCTGCTGGAGCACTGCAGCCCGGACCTGGTGATCAACACCGGTTCCGCCGGCGGCCTGGCCAGCACGCTGCGCGTGGGCGATATCGTGGTATCGGAAGAAGTGCGCTACCACGACGCCGACGTCACCGCTTTCGGCTACGAGCCGGGCCAGATGGCCGGCTGCCCGGCGGCGTTCGTCGCCGACGACGCGCTGATCGCGTTGGCGGAAGGCTGCATCAAACAGCTGGATCTGCACGCGGTGCGCGGCCTGATCTGCAGCGGTGACGCCTTCATCAATGGCGCCGAACCGCTGGCGCGCATCCGCGCGACCTTCCCGCGCGTCGCCGCCGTGGAAATGGAAGCCGCGGCGATCGCCCACATCTGCCATCTGTTCGGCACGCCGTTCGTGGTGGTGCGCGCCATTTCCGACGTCGCCGACAGCGAATCGCACATGAGCTTTGACGAGTTCCTGGTGGTAGCGGCCAAGCAGTCTACGCTGATGGTCAACGCCATGCTGCAAACCCTGGCCAAGCGCGGTTGATGTGAGGCTGCGCTTCACCTCGATGCTCTGTCTGTTGGCGCTCTGGCTGGCCATGCCGGCCGGCGCCGCTCAGCGGGTGATCAGCCTGGCGCCCAACGCGACCGAACTCGCCTATGCCGCCGGCATGGGCGATGTGCTGGTGGCGGCGAGCGCCTATTCCGATTATCCGCCGCAGGCCGCCAAGCTGGAGCAGGTGGCCTCCTGGCAGGGCATCAATCTGGAGCGGGTGCTGGCGCTCAAGCCGGACCTGATCCTCGCCTGGCGCGGCGGCAATCCGCAGCGCGTGCTGGATCAGCTCGCCGCGTTCGGCATCCCGATCTTCTATGCGGACGCCGATAATCTCGAAGGGATCGCCGGCTTGCTGGACAAGCTGGCGCAATACAGCCCGCACCCGGAGCAGGCGCATCAGGCGGCGGAAGGCCTTCGCCGCCAGTTCGCCGCTCTCAAACAACAGTATGCCGCTAACCCATCGCGGCGCGTGCTGCTGCAGTTCGGCACCCAGCCGCTGTTCACCAGCGCCGGCGCCACATTGCAAAGCCAGGTGCTGGCGCTGTGCGGCGGGCAGAACGTCTTCGCCGACAGCCGCACCCCTTGGCCACAAATCAGCCGCGAGCAGGTGTTGGCGCGCCAGCCGCAGGCCATCGTCATCACCGGCGGCGCGAAAGAAGCCGCCAATGTGAAAGCCTTCTGGGCGCCGCAGCTGCAGGTGCCGGTGATCGCGCTGAACGAAGACTGGTTCAACCGCGGCGGGCCGCGCATCCTGTTGGCGGCGCAGCAGCTGTGCCGCCAGCTGGCGGAGATCCGCTGATGCTGGTGTTCTGGTTGGATATTCTCGGTACGGCGGTGTTCGCCATCTCCGGCGTACTGCTGGCCGGCAAGTTGCGCATGGATCCGTTCGGCGTGCTGGTATTGGGCGTGGTCACCGCGGTCGGCGGCGGCACCATCCGCGACATGGCGCTGGCCAACGGCCCGGTGTTCTGGGTCAAGGATCCCACCGATCTGGTGGTGGCGATGATCACCTGCGTCTTGACGCTGCTGCTGGTGCGCCAGCCGCGCCGTCTGCCGCAGTGGGTGCTGCCGGTGCTGGACGCCGTCGGGCTGGCGGTGTTCGTCGGCATCGGCGTCAACAAGGCCTTCGCAGCCGGCACCGGCCCGCTGGTGGCAATCTGCATGGGGGTGATCACCGGCGTCGGCGGCGGCATTATCCGCGACGTGCTGGCGCGCGAGATCCCGATGATCCTGCGCACCGAAATTTACGCCACCGCCTGCATCATCGGCGGCATCGTGCACGCCACGGCGTTTTACACCTTCAGCATGCCGCTGCAACAGGCCATGATGCTGGGCATGATCATCACCCTGGTCATTCGACTGGCGGCCATCCGCTGGCACCTCAAACTGCCCGCCTTTATTCTCGAACGCTGAGCCGTCGCCCTGTGGGGCGACGCTTGGCAACGCCGCACCTGGTGATTTATTAGACTAAAAACGGGTTTGGTGATATTATTTTCGTCCGAAAAATAGCGTAGCGACGATGTAAAATTCTGTTATCCGCAGGTTAATCCCCTCCCCGCGCTGTTAAAACTTTTTAACTTTTTGCCGATAAGTCATCACAAGATGGCTTACGGATGACTATTCCCGCAATGATGAAAAAAATGCTGCTTGCCTGCTGTGGTGCCCTGCTGAGTGGCACCGCGTATGCCGATGCCGTCAGCGGCCAGATCGGCGTTACCCTGACCATTGAACCGCAATGCGCCGTGCGTCTCGAGGCCGACATCCCACAGGCCGAATGCAGCCACGCGACGGCGCAGCCGAACATCATCCACAGCCCACCGGCACAGGAGAACGGTGCGGAAGTGATCCTCGTGGAATGGTAGGCATAAAAAAACCCGCCGGCCGTAAGGCGAGCGGGTTGATATTCTGACTGGCAAACTCAGATGCTGAACGACGAACCACAACCGCAGGTGGTTTTGGCATTCGGGTTGGTCACCACGAAGCGCGACCCTTCCAGCCCTTCAGTGTAATCCACCGAACCGCCGACCAGATACTGTAGGCTCATCGGATCGACCACCAGCGCCACGCCCTGCTTCTCGATGGTCATGTCGCCATCGTTGACCTTGTCGTCAAAAGTGAAGCCGTACTGGAATCCGCTGCAGCCGCCGCCGGTAATGTAAACCCGCAACTTCAGGTTCGGATTTTCTTCGTCAGCAATCAGGAACTTAACCTTGCTTGCTGCTGCCTCGGTAAATTGCAGGGGCAGTGCCGTTTGATCACTCATACTCTTTACTCCCAACATTGTTCAGCATCAGATCGCGACTATGGCTGCCTGATTAATATTAACGATTATCCGATACCTGAGTGTTGCGTTCAAGTATTCACCGCATTTGTTGTATTTTCCTTACCTGTTTTCTCCGCCGCTTCCCGCGCCAGCTGCGCCTCCTGTCTTTGCAGCGTGCGGGCCAGGATCGACGAATACAGCGGCTTGCCGCCGAGCAGCTGCGCCACCACCGTAGCGCCGAGGCAAGTGATGATCATCGGTAAAATCAGTTGGTAGTTGTCGGTCATTTCCAGCACCAGCACGATACCGGTCAGCGGGGCGCGCACCGTGGCGGCGAACAGCGCCCCCATGCCGGCGATGGCGAAGGTGCCCGCCTCGATGCCGTACTGCGGGAACAGGTGCGCCCCCGCCAGCCCAAAAGCGGTGCCGAACAGCGTGCCCAGCGCCAGCATCGGCGCGAAGATGCCGCCCGGCGCGCCGGAGCCGAAGCACAGCAGCGTAGTGAAGATGCGGGTAATAAAGATGAACATCAACATGCCGACGCTGTAATTGCCCGCCGCGGCGATGGGGATCAGCCCAAAGCCGCCACCCGCCGCCTCCGGCTGGATCAGCCCCAGAATACCGCACACGCCGCCGAGCAGCCCGCCCATCAGCAAGACATTGCGCATTCTGCCGCCGTGCAGGCGCGCAAACATATCCTGAGTGCGGAAGATCATCGCGTTGAATCCCACGCCCACCGCGCCGAATATCGCCCCCAGCACCAGATAGAGCCACAGGGTATTAATGGGCGCCGAAGAAAGTTTATCGACCGCGATCACCGAGCCCTGGCCGTTAAACAGCTGGAACACCACGCTCGACATGATAACGCCGATAAACACCGCTTTAATCGAGATCAGGTTGTAGCGGAACTGCGGCCGCATCTCTTCGATGATGAACAAGATGCCGGCCAGCGGCGCGTTGAACGCGGCGGACAGCCCAGCGGCGGCCCCGGTCGCCAGCAGCGTATGACGCGCCTCGGCGCCGCGAATGCGCAGCACGTCCAATACCATGCGCCCGACGTTGCCGCCCATTTGCACCGTGGGCCCTTCGCGCCCCAGCACCATGCCCGCCCCCAGCGTGCCCATGCCGCCGATGAATTTCACCGGGATCACGCGCCACCAGCGCACTGGCCGCAGCTCCTCCAGCGCGCCTTCGATCTCCGGAATACCCGAGCCGCCCGCCTCAGGCGCAAAGCGCCGCACCAGGTAATAACCCAGCGCCGCCAGCGCGGCGGACAGGATAAACGCCAGCGGCCACACCAGGCTCCAGGAATCGGCGACCTGCGCCAGTGAAGCCAGCCGCTGCTGCTGCACCCACTCCACCGCCTTATCGAAGGCCACGCCGAGCAAACCGGCCAGCGTCCCCACCAGCGCGGCCATCACCAGGATCGCCACCGGGGTCTTATCGCGGCGAATAAACTGACGCACCGCATCGCTGCGGCTAAGACGCGGGCTCAACGTCCCGACTGGCTGTGATTGTGATTCTGTCATCGCGAATGATTCGTCAGGTAATTTGTAATACAAATAGGCAGGGCGGTTATTCTACCCCAACCCGGCGGCGGGCGCTGCCGTTAATGGTATCTGACTGTGATCGTTTCATAACGCGGCGCTCTCCTCTAGAATAGCGCGGTCAAATCATTCAAAAGAGAATCCAGGAGCCGATTTATGAGCCTACACAGCAAGTCCGAAAGTCTGTACGCCCAGGCGCAACAGTTGATCCCCGGTGGGGTGAACTCTCCGGTGCGTGCATTCACCGGCGTAGGCGGTGTGCCGCTGTTTATCGAGCGGGCTGACGGGGCTTACCTGTTCGATGCCGACGGCAAGGCCTATATCGACTATGTCGGTTCCTGGGGGCCGATGGTGCTGGGGCATAACCACCCGGCGATCCGCGACGCGGTGATCGAAGCGGCGCAGCGCGGCCTGAGCTTCGGCGCACCGACCGAGATGGAAGTCAAAATGGCGCAGTTGGTCACCGAACTGGTGCCGACGATGGATATGGTGCGCATGGTGAACTCGGGCACCGAAGCCACCATGAGCGCCATCCGCCTGGCGCGCGGCTACACCAACCGCGACAAAATCATCAAGTTCGAAGGCTGCTACCACGGCCACGCCGACTGCCTGCTGGTGAAAGCCGGTTCCGGCGCGCTGACCCTCGGCCAGCCGAACTCACCGGGCGTGCCGGCCGACTTCGCCAAGCACACCCTGACCTGCACCTATAACGACCTGGATTCGGTGCGTGCCGCCTTCGAGCAGTACCCGTCCGAGATCGCCTGTATCATCGTCGAACCGGTTGCCGGCAACATGAACTGCGTGCCGCCGCTGCCGGAATTCCTGCCGGGACTGCGCGCCCTGTGCGACAAGTACGGCGCGCTCTTGATCATCGATGAAGTGATGACCGGCTTCCGCGTGGCGCTGGCCGGCGCACAGTCCTATTACGGCGTCGAGCCGGATCTGACCTGTCTGGGCAAAATCATCGGCGGCGGCATGCCGGTGGGCGCCTTCGGCGGCCGCCGCGACGTGATGGACGCGCTGGCGCCGACCGGCCCGGTCTACCAGGCGGGCACCCTGTCCGGCAACCCGATCGCCATGGCGGCGGGCTATGCCTGCCTGACCGAAGTATCACAGGTAGGCGTGCACCAGACGCTGACCGAACTGACCGAAATGCTGGCCGCAGGCCTGCTGCATGCGGCGCAGGAAGAGAATATCCCGCTGGTGGTCAACAACGTCGGCGGCATGTTCGGCCTGTTCTTCACCGACGCGCCGACAGTGACCTGCTATCAGGACGTGATGCAGTGCGACGTGGAACGCTTCAAGCGCTTCTTCCACCTGATGCTGGAGGAAGGGGTGTATCTGGCGCCGTCCGCCTTCGAAGCGGGCTTCATGTCCGTGGCGCACAGCAAGGAAGACATTCAGCGCACCATCGACGCCGCGCGTCGCTGCTTCGCCAAGCTGTAATCCCGGCCGAATGGCCAAAAAAACGGGCGCCTCGGCGCCCGTTTTGTTTTTCGCAGCCGCTTAAAGCAGCGTGCCGTAAATGGTCAACAGCGCCACTACCACCACGATGATCATCGTCACCTTGCGCGCCAGCGTCACCGCCGCCCGCGGCGTTTGCACCGGATCCATATGCGGATCGCGCGCCAGCGAGAACTGCGCCAGCCGCGTCAACACCTGATACGACGACGAATGCCGATCCCCCAGCGAGGCGAACCACGCCGGCAGCGCACGCTCGCCGTGGCCGAACAGCGCATAGGCCACCCCAGCCAAACGCACCGGGATCCAGTCCAGCCAGTTCAGCAGGTGATCGATGCCCGATTGCGAACGCTCCAGCGGCGTATTGTGGCGCGCCAGCCAGGTTTGATAGGCGCGCAGGAAGGCATACCCCGCCAACGCGATCGGCCCGTAAGGCCCAAAGACCACGAACCAGAACAGCGGCGCCAGGTAATAGCGGAAGTTGATCCACAGCAGCGCGTTTTGCAGCTCGCGCAGGCGCAGCTCTTCGCTGCAGTCCACCGGCAAACCGTGGATCAACGCCAGCTCTTCCGCCATCTGATCGCTGGCGTGGGTATCGCCCTGCCGCGCCGCTTTCAGGTAGGCGCGGTAGTGTTTGCGCTTGATGCCGGCGCCGACGCACAGCAGATCGATGACAATCCACAGCAGCAGCGTCACCACGCCGAAGAACAACCCGTGCGACAGCCACAGAACGCCCCAGACGATCACCATCCAGGCGGCGGTCATCGCCAGCGTCTGCGCCAGCGAAACCCGATGCAGCCGCTGAAACACCACTTCGAGACGGTGATCCAGCTGCCAGTGTTCTCCCAGCTTAAACAGGCGCTCCCAGGCCAAAACCAGCAACAGCGTAAACAGCGTCATTAGCGATTCCTCTCCCTTTTTCTTGTCTCAAGCATAGCGTCGGCGGGCGCGCCGCGTTGTTCCAGAGATGCCAGATAGCGATCCCAATCGAACGCCGGTCCGGGATCGGTCTTGCGGCCGGGAGCGATATCGCAATGCCCGGCGATATTGGCCACCAGCGGCGGATAACGTTCGGCCAGCAGCGCGGTGACCGCCTGCAGCCTGTGGTATTGCGCCTCGGTGTAAGGCAACAGATCGGTGCCTTCCAGCTCGATGCCGATGGAGAAATCGTTGCACCGATCGCGCCCCTGATACAGAGAAACGCCCGCGTGCCAGGCGCGTTGGTCGAAGGGCACATACTGCACGATCTCCCCGTCGCGGCGGATCAGACAGTGCGCCGACACCCGTAGCTGATGGATCTCGGCGAAATAGGGGTGCTGCGCGGGATCGAGCGTGCCGGTAAACAGCTGGTCGATATAGGGGCCGCCGAACTCGCCGGGCGGCAGGCTGATGTTGTGGATGACCAGCAGCGAGGGGGGCTCGTCATCCGGGCGCCGATCGCAGTGCGGCGAGAGCACTCGCGTCACCCCGACAATCCAGCCATTTTCCAACTGCATCAGACACCTCTCTACGGTGGTACTTATTCCTGCAACAGAGTAGCATGTTCCCCTACGATCTAACCGTCCATTTCGGAGTTTTCCATGCCGACACGCCGCTACAGTGCCGACAGTCGCCGCACCGAGCTTCTTGAACGAATTGAAAGTGATATTCCCTATGCCGTCGCCCAGGCGCTGCGCGAAGACTTGGGGGGTGAAGTCGACGCCGGGCGCGATATTACCGCGCAATTGTTACCGGCGGACAAGCAGGCCGAAGCCACCGTCATCACCCGCGAAGCCGGCGTGTTCTGCGGCCGCCGCTGGTTGAACGAAGTCTTTATTCAGTTGGGCAACCAGGTGCAGGTGGAGTGGCTGGTGGCGGACGGCGACCGTCTGACGCCGAACCAACCGCTCTGCCGGCTGCACGGCCCCGCGCGGGTGATGCTGACCGGCGAGCGCACCGCGCTGAACTTCGTGCAGACGCTCTCCGGCGTGGCGACCGAGGTCAGCCGCTACGTGGCCCTGCTGGAAGGCACCCGGACTCGCCTGCTCGATACCCGCAAGACCTTGCCCGGTCTGCGCACCGCGCTGAAATACGCCGTGCTGTGCGGGGGCGGCAGCAACCACCGGCTGGGGCTGTCCGACGCCTTCCTGATCAAGGAAAACCACATCATCGCCTCCGGCTCTATCAAGAACGCGGTGGAAAAAGCCTTCTGGCTGCACGCCGATGTGCCGGTGGAAGTGGAAGTCGAATCGCTCGATGAACTGCAGCAGGCGCTGGACGCCGGTGCCGACATCATCATGCTGGACAACTTCAGCGTCGAGATGATGCGCCAGGCGGTCGCCCAAACCCAAGGGCGCGCCCAGTTGGAAGTGTCCGGCAACGTCACCAGCGAGACGCTGCGCACCTTTGCCGAGACCGGCGTGGATTACATATCGGTCGGCGCACTGACCAAGCACATCACTGCACTCGATCTGTCAATGCGCTTCAAATGATCCCCTCGCCCCCGGCCGCTGTCGGGGGCGTCACCGAAAAATTGCGAACCCCCTCGCATCGTTTTTTTCACCGCTGCAAACGACATCATTACTGATGGAAGCGCGCCGAGAAACGCGCAAAAGCCCCTCGCCGTGCCCCCGAGCAAGCCGCTACCGTTGTCTTCCACACCCAATGGAGGAAACAACGCATGGAAACGCAACGCGGCTTTACCCTGATAGAACTGATGGTGGTGATCGCCATCATCGCCATCCTCAGCGCTATCGGCATTCCCGCCTACCAACGCTACATCCAGAAAGCGGCGATGACCGACATGCTGCAAACCATGGCGCCGTATAAACTGGCGGTCGAGCTGTGCGTGCTGGACGAGGGCGCACCCACCGGCTGTGAGGCCGGCAGCAAAGGCATTCCCACCGGCGGCACGTCGCGTTACGTCAGCGGGGTGAAAGTCGTCAAAGGCGTGATCACGCTGACCGGCACCCAAACGCTGCAGGGGCTGGCGGTGGCACTAACCCCCAAATCGAACGCCGAGGGGCTGACCCGCTGGAGCCGGCTGTGCAGCAGCGAAAACGCAACGCTGGTTGAAGTGTGTCAGGAAGTCTTCCGCTTCGACAATGCGGCGGAGTAACGGCGATGAACGCGCAAATCAGCGAAGAGGTTCATGCCCTGTGCCGGCGCTATCAGGCGCTGGCGCTGAACGAAGATCCGACCACCCTGACGGTCGCGCTCAACGAAGAAGCGCCGCAGGGGCTGCTGGCGGCGCTGCGTTTCGCCACCGGCAAGCGCATCCATCTGGAACACTGGCCGGCGGCCAGGCTTGAGCAGGCGCTGAACCAACGCCACGAATCGCTGCCGGCGCCGCTGGCAGCCGAAGAAGACACCGCCGACATCGCCTACCTCGACGACGGCGATGCGCCGGTGGTGCAGTTCATCAACCAGACGCTGCGCCTGGCCATTCAGCGCCGCGCCTCGGATATCCACTTCGAGCCCTTTCGGCAGCATTTTCGCATTCGTCTGCGCATCGACGGCGTGCTGCAAACCCTCGCCTCACCGCCGCCACAGCTGGCCGCGCGCCTCATCGCCCGGCTGAAGATCCTCGGCCAGTTGGATATCGCCGAGCGCCGTCAGCCTCAGGACGGGCAACTCAGCCTGACGCTGGATAGCGCGCGCTATGCCATGCGTATCGCCACCCTGCCGACGCTGCACGGCGAAAAGGTAGTGCTGCGCGTTCAGCAGGGTGAGCAGCAGGAGCTGCCGCTGGATCAACTGGGCATGAGCCGGGCAGATCTGGCGCGCTACGCGGCGGCGCTGGCCTGCCCGCAAGGTTTGATCCTGGTGACCGGCCCGACCGGCAGCGGCAAGACGGTAACGCTGTACAGCGGTCTGCGCCAGTTGAACGATGCACAAAGCAACCTGTGCAGCGTCGAGGATCCGATCGAGATACCGCTGTTCGGCGTCAATCAAACCCAGATCAATGCCAAAACCGAGCTGAGTTTCGCCCGGGTGCTGCGCGCCCTGCTGCGCCAGGATCCGGATGTCATCATGATCGGCGAGATCCGCGATGCGGAAACCGCCGAGATCGCGGTCAAGGCCGCGCAAACTGGCCACCTGGTGCTGTCGACGCTGCATACCAACTCCACCGGCGAAACCCTGACGCGCCTGATGCACATGGGCATCCCCGGCTACCTGCTCGCCGGCTGTCTGAAGCTGGTCGTTGCGCAGCGGCTGGTGCGCAGGCTGTGTCGCCACTGCCGCTACCCGCACAGCCTGCCCACGCATTTTCCCGCAGCGGTCTGGCCAGATCCGCTGACCGCCTGGCGCGCCGACGGCTGCGAGCATTGCTTCGGCGGCTACTATGGTCGCATCGGCGTGTATGAGCTGTTGGCCATTACGCCGGAAATACAGGCGGCGTTGCTGGCGAGCGCCGCGCCCAGCCTGCTGGCAGATGTCGCCCGCGAGCAGGGGCAGCTTTCGCTGCTGCAGGCCGGGCTGGCGCTGGCCGCCGAAGGCACGACCTCGCTGGAAGAACTGTACCGTGTGATCGACGTCGTCCAGCTCGGCGTAACCGCACCATGAAAGCGCGCCGGCTGTTTCTGTGGCAGGCTTTCGACGCTCAGGGCGCCTTGCGCCGCGGCGAACTGATGAGCGATGAAAAACGACAGGTGAGCCGATTACTGATCGAACAAGGCATGCAACCGTGGCGGATCGGGCACGGCAAGCGCGTCACGCCTGGCCAGTGGCGCGGAGAACCCTTAATCCACTTCACCCGCCAACTCGCTACCCTGTTGCAGGCCGGGCTGCCGCTGGTCAATACGCTGCAGCTTCTGGCGGCAGAGCACCCTTCGCCAGCCTGGCGTTGCCTGTTACGCCAGTTGGCAGAACAGGTGCGCGAAGGGCTGCCACTCTCCGAAACCCTTGCCGCGCAACCAGGCATTTTTCCGCCTATTTATCGCCAGCTGATCGCCATCGGCGAACTGACCGGTAACCTCGATCGCTGCTGCCTGCAGCTGGCACAGCAGCAGGAAGCCCAGCTGATGTTGCGCCGCAAAGTGACCAAAGCGCTGCGCTATCCCCTCTTCATCTGTGCGGTGGCGCTGCTGGTCAGCGTGCTGATGCTGGTGATGGTGCTGCCGGAGTTCGCCAAGGTTTATCAATCGTTCGATGCGCCGCTGCCCTGGTTTACCCAAGGGTTATTGAGGTTATCCGCGCTGCTGATCGCCGTTGGCCCCTATTTGGCGCTGCTGCTCGGCGCATTGCTGTTCGGCTACTGCCGCTGGCTGCATCCGCGCCCTCCGTGGCGCCAACGTGAACAGGCTGCCTTGCTGCGCCTGCCGCTGATCGCCCGGCTGGTGAGCGGCGGCGCGTTGAGCCAAACGTTTCGTATTCTGACCATGACCCAACGCGCGGGGCTGACGCTGGTGGAAGGTTTGAACGCGGCGGCGCTGGCGGCTGACCATCTGCTGTACCGACAGGCGCTGGAGCAGGTGCAGCGGCAGATCGCCGAAGGTGAGGCGTTTCATCATGTCCTTGGCCTGCAACCGCTGTTTCCGCCGCTGTGTCGGCAGCTGGTGCGGGTGGGCGAAGAATCCGGTTCGCTGGACGCCTTGCTGGATAAATTGGCGCAGTGGTACGAACGGCAGACGCACGAGTTGGCCGATACGCTGGCGCAAACGCTGGAGCCGCTGCTGATGCTGGTGGTGGGCGGGATTGTCGGTGCTTTGGTGATCGCCATGTACCTGCCTATTTTTCAACTGGGCAGCGTGCTGGGATAAAGAAAAGGATAACGGGCGCCGCTGTGCGCTGCGCCCGAATGCAAGGTGTGGCTTATTTGCTGCCGAAGACGCGGTTTTCCTGCTCCGCCACGCGGATAAAGGTGGTGCGCTTGGTCAGCTCTTTCAGGCGCTCGGCACCGACGTAGGTACAAGCGGAACGCAGGCCGCCGAGGATATCGCGCACGGTGAACTCCACCTCGCCACGCAGCGGCAGCTTGACGGTTTTGCCTTCGGCCGCGCGATACTCCGCCACGCCGCCGACGTGGCGCTTCATCGCCGACTCGGAGCTCATGCCGTAGAACAGCATGAACTTCTCGCCGTTCTCTTCCACGACGGTGCCTTCGCACTCGTCGTGGCCGGCCAGCATACCGCCCAGCATCACGAAGTCAGCACCGCCGCCGAAGGCTTTGGCGACGTCGCCTGGCACCGAGCAGCCGCCGTCGCTGACGATTTGACCGCCCAGCCCGTGGGCCGCATCGGCGCATTCGATCACCGCCGACAGCTGCGGGTAGCCCACGCCGGTTTTCACTCGAGTGGTACAGACTGAACCCGGGCCGATGCCGACCTTAACGATGTCGGCGCCGGAGAGGATCAGCTCTTCCACCATCTCGCCGGTCACCACGTTACCGGCGCAGATCACGTGATTCGGGCAGGCTTCGCGCGCTTTCTGCAGGAAAGCGACGAAATGTTCAGAGTAGCCGTTGGCCACGTCGATGCAGATGAATTTCAGCGCCGGAGATAGAGCCAGGATCTGTTGCATTTTGGCGAAGTCGGCTTCGGAGGTGCCGGTGGACACCATCACGTGGCGCAGCACCGATTCCGGCATACGCTGCACGAAGTCAGCCCATTGCTCGACGCTGTAATGTTTGTGTACCGCGGTGAGAACGTCGAAAGAAGCCAGGGCCTCAGCCATGCGGAAGGTGCCCACCGTGTCCATGTTGGCGGCGATAATAGGCACGCCGGACCAGCTGCAACCTGAATGCTTGAAGGTAAACTGACGTTCCAGTTCAACCTCGGAACGGCTTTTCAGCGTGGAGCGCTTAGGGCGGATCAACACGTCTTTAAAGCCCAACTTCAAATCTTCTTCAATACGCATGACTTATGATTTCCTGGTTAATGGCGACGGATCGCAAGGAGGATGTTCGAATCTCTGCCCGACGGCTTTCCAGTGGCGCAAAAAGACGGCGGCGAGATTAATGCCAGTTCCAGTGACGTTATAATACGCGCTAATAATCGCCGAACAAGACTGCGAATTCGCCTTTATTTACGCTACAATCCGACAAATTTACCTGCATAATCGCAGTGTGATTGCCCGCTCATTTTTGCCGTGCCGCTGCGCTTTTTCTCGCCGTCCGATCGGTGCCGATGCGCAAGCGCCGCCTGCCGACTTGCACTTCTGCGCGATCGCTTTATGATTCGACTATTATTTTTTTATGAACATCGGATGCACCTAACACCATGGCCTACATTGTTGCGTTGACCGGGGGCATAGGCAGCGGCAAGACGACCGTCGCGAACGCCTTTGCGCGCCACGGCGCAACCCTTGTTGATGCTGACGTGATCGCCCGTCAGATCGTCGAGCCGGGCACCCCTGCCTTGACCGCGATCGCCGAGCGATTTGGTAATGAAATGTTGCTGCCGGACGGCGCATTGAATCGCGCTGCGCTGCGTCAGCGCATCTTCAGCCATCCCGATGACAAAACCTGGCTGAACCAGCTGCTGCATCCGCTGATACACCGTGAAACCCAGCGCCAACTGGCGCAGGCCACCAGCCCGTACGCGCTGTGGGTGGTGCCGCTGCTGGTGGAAAACGGTCTGCAGGATCGCGCCGATCGGGTGCTGGTGATCGACGTTGACGCCGAAACCCAGCTGGCTCGCACCATCGCACGCGACGGCGTCAGCCGTGAGCAAGCGCAAAGCATTCTCGCCGCCCAGGCCACGCGCCGGCAGCGCCTCGCCGTGGCGGATGACATTATTGACAACAGCGGCGCCGCTCAGGGGATAGAGCCACAGGTCGCCGCACTGCATCGTCGCTACCTTGAACTGGCGGCAACAGCGCCCCAACAGGATTAAACTGCATGAGTGATGTTTCCCCAACCGTTCTCTTTGAACACCCGCTGAACGAAAAAATGCGCACCTGGCTACGCATCGAATTTCTGCTGCAACAGCTGCACGGCCAACGCGCCCTGAGTGAAACCGCCATCGCCCTCACCTTCTTTCGCACCGTCTCCGACTTGCTGGACGTGCTGGAGCGCGGCGAAGTGCGCACCGAACTGCTCAAAGAGCTCGAGCGCCAGCAGCAGAAACTGTTGGCCTGGGCCGATGTGCCGGGCGTGGATATGGCGCTGATCGACCAGTTGCGCAGCCAGTTGAAGTCGCGCTCATCGGCGCTGATGGCGGCGCCACGCCTCGGCCAGGCGCTGCGCGAAGATCGGCTGATCGGTCTGGTGCGCCAGCGGCTGAACATTCCCGGCGGCTGCTGCAGCTTCGATCTGCCGACCCTGCACATGTGGATGCACGCACCGCAGCAGGATCGCGATGCCGACGTCGCCGCCTGGCTGCAGTCGCTGGATCCGCTGAACCAGGCGCTGATCATGGTATTGGATCTGATCCGCCAATCCGGGCCGTTCCGCAATCAAATCAGCCTGAACGGCTTTTTCCAGGACAACGCCGAAGGGGCGGATCTGCTGCGCCTGCGCCTCCATCTGGCGCCGCAGCTTTATCCGCAGATTTCCGGCCACAAGACGCGCTATGCCATTCGCTTCCTGCCGCTGGATAGCGAAAATGGCGTGGTGCCTGAACGCCTGACGTTCGAACTGGCCTGTTGTTGAACTTGTGCAAGAAAGCCTTCTCAGCACTGACAGAAGGCGTAAGGAACCGTTATGACGACCGTAGTGAAATGCCCAACCTGTGGCACCGGCGTGGTTTGGGGCGAAGTCAGCCCGTTCCGGCCGTTTTGCAGCAAGCGCTGCCAGCTGATCGATCTCGGCGAGTGGGCCTATGAAGAGAAGCGCATTCCAAGCAACAGCGATCTGTCGGAAAGCGAAGACTGGAGTGAAATGGACGACCGTTGATCGTCCGCGATTGGCCTGGTGCCCGCCAGGCCAATCTTGTTATTGCGCGGCGTTAGCCTGCGCTACCAGCAGTTGAATAATGCCGACGTTGGCTTCCGGGAACTCGTCTTCACGCAGATCTGCCTGTTTTACCCAGCGCATCGGTTGCCCCTCGCGGCCGAACGGCTCGCCCACCCAGGCTTCCACCAGATAAAAATTCAGCGTCACGATACGGTCGCTGAAGCGGTGCTCCACCACCTCCAGCAGTTCGGCGCGTTCGGCTTCGATACCGGTCTCTTCCCGCAGCTCGCGGCTCAGCGCCTGTTCCGGCGTTTCACCCTGTTCGATCTTGCCGCCGGGAAACTCCCAGAATCCGGCCATGTGCGCGTCGGCGGCGCGGCGGGTAATAAAGATCTCCCGTTGCGCATTACGGATGATGCCCACGGCGATATTCAAATGTTTCATCTCACCCTCCTGATGGGTGTCAAAAAACAGGGGCTCAGCAAGCTGAACCCCTGGGTGTTATCGGTTAACCGCAGCCGCCATTACTGCAGGCGGCCGTGGCACTGCTTGTATTTCTTGCCGGAGCCGCATGGGCACGGATCGTTGCGGCCCACTTTACGCTCGGCGGTCGCCGGTGCGTTCGGATCTTCGGTCACCAGCGCGTTCTCGTCGTGGTGGCTCAGCTGTTGGTGCTGCGCCAGGCGCTCGGCTTCTTCACGGCGCTGCTGTTCCAGCGCTTCCACCTCTTCCGGCATCCGCACCTGAACCTTGCTCAGCACGCTGATCACTTCATATTTCAGCGATTCCAGCATGGTGGCGAACATGTTGAAGGATTCGCGCTTGTACTCCTGCTTCGGATCCTTCTGCGCATAACCGCGCAGGTGGATACCCTGACGCAGGTAGTCCATCGCCGCCAGGTGCTCTTTCCACAGGGAATCCAGCGTCTGCAGCATCACGCCCTTCTCGAAGTTGCGCATCATTTCGCTGCCGACCACGTCTTCCTTACGCTGGTACTGCTCTTTGGCGTTCTCCAGAATACGTTCGCGCAGCGTCTCTTCGTGCAGCTCCGGCTCTTTATCCAGCCATTGTGCGATCGGCATTTCCAGATCGAAGTCGTTCTTCAGGCGTTCTTCCAACCCCTGAATGTCCCACTCTTCTTCCAGCGACTGCGGCGTGATGTAGTTGTCGATGGTGCTCTTGAACACGTCCTCGCGGATGCTGGCGATGGTTTCGCTCACGTCGGACACGTCCAGCAATTCGTTACGCTGGCTGTAGATGGCGCGGCGCTGATCGTTGGCGACATCGTCGTATTCCAGCAGCTGCTTACGGATGTCGAAGTTGCGGCTCTCTACCTTGCGCTGGGCGTTGGCGATCGCCTTGGTCACCCACGGGTGCTCAATCGCTTCGCCTTCTTTCATACCCAGTTTACGCATCATGCCGGATACGCGATCCGAGGCGAAGATACGCATCAGGGCATCTTCCATTGACAGGTAGAAGCGGGATGAACCGGCATCGCCCTGACGACCGGAACGGCCGCGCAGCTGGTTATCGATACGGCGCGATTCATGGCGCTCGGTACCGATGATATGCAGGCCGCCCGCCGCCAACACCGCGTCGTGGCGCACTTTCCAGGCCGCTTTGATGGCTTCGATCTGCTCTTCGGTTGGCTCTTCCAACAGCGCCACTTCGGCCTGCCAGCTGCCGCCCAGCACGATATCGGTACCACGGCCCGCCATGTTGGTGGCGATGGTCACCGCACCGCTCTGGCCGGCCTGGGCGACGATGTCCGCTTCCATAGCGTGGAATTTGGCGTTCAGCACCTTGTGCTCGATGCCCGCTTTGGTCAGCTCATGGGAAACCACTTCGGATTTCTCGATTGAGATGGTACCCACCAGCACCGGCTGGCCTTTGGCGGTACGCTCGCGGATGTCTTCGATGATGGCGCCGATTTTCTCTTTCTCGGTCATGTACACAAGATCCGGCATGTCTTTACGGATCATCGGACGGTTGGTTGGCACCACGATGGTGTCCAGCTTGTAGATCGAGCTGAATTCGAAGGCTTCGGTATCGGCGGTACCGGTCATCCCAGCCAACTTCTCGTACAGACGGAAGTAGTTCTGAAAGGTGATCGAAGCCAGCGTCTGGTTCTCGTTCTGGATCTCCACGCCTTCTTTGGCTTCCACCGCCTGGTGCAGGCCATCGGACCAGCGGCGGCCCTGCATAGTACGGCCGGTGTGTTCGTCGACGATGATGACTTCGCCGTCTTTCACGATGTAGTCAACGTCGCGGGTGAACAGCACGTGGGCGCGCAGCGCGGCGGTAACGTGGTGCATCAGCATGATGTTGGTCGGTGAGTACAGCGACTCTCCCTCATCCATGATGCCGGCTTCCACCAGCATCTCTTCAATCAGGATCAGGCCGCGTTCGGTCAGGTGGACCTGGCGCGCCTTCTCATCCACCGAGAAGTGCCCTTCTCCCTTGAAGGTGTCGGAGTCTTCTTTTTCCTGGCGGATCAGTTTAGGGATCAGCTTGTTGACCTTGATGTACATCTCGGAGCTGTCTTCGGCCGGGCCGGAGATGATCAGCGGCGTACGCGCTTCATCGATCAGGATGGAGTCCACCTCATCCACCAGCGCATAGTGCAGTTTGCGCTGCACGCGCTCTTCCGGGCTGAACGCCATATTGTCGCGCAGGTAGTCGAAGCCGTATTCGTTGTTGGTGCCGTAGGTGATGTCGGCGGCGTAAGCTTCACGCTTGGCCGGCGCCGGCATGCCCGGCAGGTTGATGCCGATGCTCAGGCCGAGGAACTCGAACAGCGGACGGTTGTTTTCGGCGTCACGCTGCGCCAGATAGTCGTTGACGGTCACAACGTGCACGCCGCGGCCGCTCAGGGCGTTCAGGTAGGCCGGCAGCGTCGCAGTCAGGGTTTTACCTTCACCGGTACGCATCTCGGCGATGCAGCGGTCGTTCAGCACCATGCCGCCCAGCAGCTGCACGTCGAAGTGACGCATGCCGAACACGCGCTTGCTCGCCTCACGCACCACGGCGAAGGCTTCAGGGATCAGGCTGTCCAGCGACTCGCCTTTCTCCAGGCGCGCGCGGAACTCGTTGGTTTTCGCTTTCAGCTCGTCATCGGACAGTTTTTCCATGTCCGGTTCCATGCGGTTGATCTGCTCAACCACTTTGCGCATGCGGCGCAGAGTACGATCGTTACGGCTGCCAAAAACTTTGGTTAATAATTTCACTAACATGATGTTTGATATCTCTGTCATGACGGCCGAATACGGCAGTCAACTTGCTATTATTTATGGTTTTTGTGCCCTAAGGGCGGAGTCAGACGAGCGCGGCAGGCCCGGCACGAATGCCCTGTACCTGCGCCACCCACAGGCCGGTCTGGTGCCGTGCCAGCGTTGGCAGCACCTCAAGGTGGGTGTGGCGAATGATGGTCGGCGGCTTCGGCTCGTGCGTCAGCAGCGCGTTGAGGGTAGAAAGCAGCGCCAATTGCGCGACCTGCAAAGGGGGTTCCGCTTCGGCTTCGCTCTCCTGCACCCGCGCATAAACCGCCTGCGGCGCCAGCGCGAAAGAGAGGTGACGAATGACGGTGCGCAGCGCATGTTGCTGCCAATAATCTACGCTGAAGGTAGGACGGCGATGCGCGTCCTGCAGCAGGGCCAGGCTGTTGAAGGTACCGTTGGCCGAATTTTGCCGGTTTAGGCTGGACGACGCATTCGGCAGTGCGGCCTGATCGGGGGCGCCGGACAAATTGGAAGACGCGCCAAGCGTGGCCGCAACCATCCCTAACAGGAGATGGGGCCAGAAATAACGTCTGCCAAATTGTCGCCAACGATTTAGAATACCGATCACGAGTTTATAATCCGCCGGAGCCCATTATGCGCGATAGCCGTCCACAATTATTAGATGTCCTGTTCGACGACGCGTCTGCCGGCAGCAAAGGGCCGCTGCATAACGTCCAGCAACGCGCGGTGGCGCTGCTCAAGCTTAACCGTGCAGTGAAGGGCCTGTTGCCCGCTCCCCTGCATCCCTGGTGCCGCGTCGCGAATTTCCGACAGGGTATTTTAGTGCTCGAAACGGCAAATGCCAGCTGGATGATGCGCTTGCGCTACGAACAACCCGCTCTGCTGTCTGCACTACGAGCGCAAATTCTACCATCATTGTCGTCGATCGACATCAGGATTAATCCGGCCTTGATGGCGAAAGGCAGCCACCAGGTGCAAAACGCAGAGAAAGCGCCGGTAAAACCCGTGCCGATGCGGCATTTGAGTCTGGAAAGTGCGGAAGAGCTGAGAGGGTTGGCGAGCCGTAGCCCGGAGAAACTGCGCAAGATATTGGAACGGCTGGCTGCATTGGCCGGAGAGGGTACCAACACAACCAGTCGTGATAAGTGATCAGCGACACAACTGCAAAACATCAGACGGCATCACGAGCCTGAATTCTCAGGCTCTCAGAGGATGCGCCTGCCGTTATTCTGCAGCAGGCGAGGAATTCAGACCTTACGCCAATACGGTGGACGGTGCCTTGAATGCCAACGGCATTTCGGCTTCGTCCTGGAAGGTCACGTATTCCCACGCTTCCTGCTTGGCCAGTACGGCCTGCAGCAGTTTGTTGTTCAACGCGTGGCCAGACTTGAACGCGGTGAACGCGCCAATGATGTTGTGGCCGCACATGAACAGGTCGCCGATGGCGTCCAGCATTTTGTGACGTACGAATTCGTCTTCGAAACGCAGACCGTCTTCGTTCAGCACGCGGTAGTCATCTACCACGATAGCGCAATCGAAGCTGCCGCCCAGGGCCAGGCCGCGAGACTGCAGGTATTCGATGTCGCGCATAAACCCGAAGGTGCGCGCGCGGCTGATTTGACGCACGAACGACTCAGCCGAGAAATCGAGACGATAGCGCTGAGAGCTGGCGTCGATAGCCGGGTGGTTGAAGTCGATGGTGAAGTCCAGGCGGAACCCGTTATGCGGGGACAACTCGGCCCATTTGTCGCCATCTTCAACACGCACGGTCTCTTTCAGACGCAGGAATTTCTTCGCCGAGTTCAGTTCTTCGATGCCGGCATCCAGCAGCAAGAACACGAACGGACTGGCGCTGCCGTCCATGATTGGGATTTCAGCGGCGTCGACTTCGATGACGATGTTGTCGATGCCCAACCCAGCCAGCGCGGCGTTGAGGTGCTCAACGGTCGAAATACGCACGTCATGCTCATTCACCAGGCAAGTACAGAGCATGGTATCACGCACGGATTTTGCATCAGCCGGAAAATCAACCGGTGGATTCAAGTCAGTGCGACGATAGATGACCCCGGTATTAGCCGGCGCTGGGCGCATTGTCAGCGTGACTTTCTTGCCGGTATGCAAACCGACACCAGTCGCCTGAACAATACGTTTTAATGTCCTTTGTTTGATCATCGTTTTATCTCGCAATGTTATCCATCCTACCAGCCAAGCATACAGCATGGCTGGCGGGACAGTTTAGCACAAAGAGCGGAGATTCCAAATTCTCAGGATATTCTTAGTCTGCCTGCTTACGCAGGAAGGCTGGAATATCAAGATAGTCGGGCTCTTTATTCGGCTGCGCAGCTTGGTCGTTGACCACCTTGGCGGCAGGTTTCACTTCCTGCGGCAGAGGCGACATGCCGTGCTGCTGATAACGGTGATCCATCACCGGCTGGCTGGCCTGCTTATTGGTCACCAGGGTGATTTCAGGACGCTTGTCCATACCGATACCGGTTGCAACCACGGTTACGCGCAGTTCGTCGTTCATTTCCGGATCCAGCGAGGTACCGATAACCACGGTAGCGTTGTCGGACGCGAACGCACGGATGGTGTTACCCACGGTTTCGAACTCATCCAGACGCAGGTCGAAGCCGGCGGTAATGTTGACCAGCACGCCGCGCGCACCGGACAGGTCGATGTCTTCCAGCAGTGGGCTGGAGATCGCCATTTCGGCCGCTTCTTCGGCACGGTCTTCACCGCAAGCCACGCCGGAACCCATCATCGCGTAGCCCATTTCGGACATCACGGTGCGCACGTCGGCGAAGTCGACGTTCATCAGGCCCGGACGGGTGATCAGCTCGGCGATACCCTGCACCGCGCCTTTCAGCACGTCGTTGGCCGCGCCGAACGCGTCCAGCAGAGAGATGCCGCGACCCAGAACTTTCAACAGCTTGTCGTTCGGGATGGTGATCAGCGAGTCCACGTGTTTGGACAGCTCAGCGATACCCTGCTCCGCGAATGCCATGCGCTTCTTGCCTTCGAAGTTGAAAGGCTTGGTCACCACGGCCACGGTCAGAATACCCAAATCTTTAGCCACTTCAGCCACCACTGGCGCCGCACCGGTACCGGTACCGCCGCCCATGCCGGCCGCGATGAAGACCATGTCTGCGCCGTCCAGCGCTGCGCGCAGGGCTTCGCGGTCTTCTTCCGCTGAATTGCGACCCACTTCCGGGTTCGCGCCCGCACCCAGACCTTTGGTAATACCGCTACCGATCTGGATGGTTTGGCCAACCGCCGTTTTGCGGAGCGCCTGGGCGTCCGTGTTCACAGCGAAGAATTCAACACCTTCGATGCGCTCGCGCACCATGTGTTCAACGGCGTTGCCACCGCCGCCGCCGACGCCGATGACTTTAATCACCGCGTCATTGGTTAGTTCCATTGGTTCAAACATAGTTTCTCTCCGTTTTGTGCCTGTCGCTGCGAGATCATAAAAAGATTACTCAGCATGATCTCTTTGTTGAAACATTAAAACTCTTTTCTCAGCCAGCTATTGATGCGTTTAAACCAATTGCCCACCGAGGCGCGTTTTTCTACTTCCGTCTCACCGCTCAGGTGAGACTCTTTTCCATAGTGCAGCAGACCTACCGCTGTCGAGTAGTAAGGCTCCTGCGCATAATCCGTCAGACCCGTGATGTTCAAGGGTTGGCCGATGCGTACCTGGGTGTGGAACACCCGTTGCGCACAGGCTGCCAGGCCATCAATCTGGGCGGCGCCACCGGTCAGCACGATACCGGCTGCCAGATGATGCTTCACCCCTTGCTGACGCAGTTGCTCCTGCAATTGCAAAATTTCATCGTTAACCAGATTCAACAGTTCGGTGTAGCGTGGCTCAATGACTTCAGCCAGCGTCTGTCTTTGCAGACTGCGCGGAGGGCGTCCCCCGACGCTAGGCACCTCTACATTCTCATCCTTGCTAACAATCGACCCAAGCGCACAGCCGTGTCGAACTTTAATCGCTTCCGCGTCGGTCGGCGGCGTGCCGAAGGCGTAGGCGATATCGCTGGTGACCACGTTCCCGGCGTAAGGGATCACTTTGGTGTGGCGCAGCGCACCGCCGGTATACACCGCCATATCCATGGTGCCGCCGCCGATATCCACCACGCAAACGCCGAGTTCGCGTTCATCTTCGGTCAGCACCGCATAACTCGCGGCCAGACCGGCGAAAATAAGTTGGTCAACTTTCAGGCCGCAACGTTCCACGGCCTTGACGATGTTCTTCGCCATATCGTTATGGCAGGTAATCAGATGCACCTTGGCCTGCATGCGCACGCCGGACAGCCCAACCGGGTTCTTGATGCCTTCCTGATAATCGATGGCGTATTCCTGAGGAATCACGTGCAGAATGCGGTGTTCGTCGCGCACGCGCACCGATTTGGCGGTGTGCACCACGTTCTCCACGTCGTCCTGCGTCACTTCCTCTTCCGAGATCGGCACCATGCCGATTTCGTTCTGGCAGCTGATGTGTTTGCCCGACAGCGCCAGGTACACCGAGGAGATCTGGCAGTCCGCCATCAGCTCGGCCTGATCAATGGCGCGCTGTACGCACTTCACCACCGACTCCAGGTCGTTTACGCCACCCTTATCCATGCCGCGAGACGGGCAGCTGCCCACCCCGATAATGTTGACCATGCCATCGGGCAGAACTTCCCCTACCAACGCGGAGACTTTTGCAGTACCGATCTCCAGTCCAACTACCAGTTTTCTGTCCGTCGACTTGATCATTGTTGTTTTGCCTGTGCCTGATTCTGTTGCTGATTACTGTTTTGCTGACCGCCAAGCGCCTGCGGATCGACCAACACCGGAGCCCACCCTACCGAAGCGCCGGACTCGTAGCGCAGATCGACATAGCTGACACGCTTGCTCTCCGCCTGGCCCTGCTGCTGCAATACCGGGTAAAGCTCGATAAACCGCTGCAAACGCCCATTGCGGTCATCGCGCCCCAGCTCAAGCCGGACATCGTTGTCCAGCGCCAGCTGCCAGGAATGGCGCGCGGTCATCGCCGCCATTTTCAGCGTATATTTGCTGGCCGCCAACGTGGCGCTCATCGCCCGATAGCCTTCCAGCACATCCTGCTCGCTCCCTTCCGGCCCGTAGAGCAGCGGCAACTTCTGTTTACCCGCTCGCTCCGCCGGCACGCTGAACGCTTTGCCTTCGGCGTCCACCATGTGCAAATCGTTCCAGCGCGCCACCGGGACGTACTCCACCAGATGGATCTTCAGCTCATCCGGCCATTGTTTGCGCACGCTGGCCTGCTTGATCCACGGCAGACGTTCGATCTGCTGCTGGATGACGTCCACATCCTGCGTCATAAAGGTGCCGGGCGCGCCCAGCGCCAGGATCGCCTGACGAATATCATCGTTGGTGGTGTAGTGGCGTTCGCCGGTCACCACCAGCCTTGAGAGCGGCAGGCGACTGGCGTCTTTCATCCAGCCAAGCACCGCCCAACCGCTCCACACGACCGTTCCCAACACCATCAGCAGGAAAATCACTCCCGCCAACTGGGTTCCATTGCTGCGGCGCGGGCCGTTATCCACCTCGCGATCGCGCGCATTCAGGGCAGCTTGCGACATATCAGTCGGCCAACTCCAAAATTCTCGCCACCAACTGCGAGAAGCTTAATCCAAACTGGCGCGCCGCCATCGGCACCAGGCTATGACTAGTCATGCCCGGAGAGGTGTTCACCTCAAGCAGATAGAAGCTGCCATCGCTGTCTTGCATCACGTCGACGCGGCCCCAGCCGCTGCAGTCCAGGCCGCGGTAAGCGCGCAGCGCCAACGCCGCCATCTCGGCTTCTTGCTCGGCGCTCAAACCGCTCGGGCAGAAGTACTGCGTGTCGTCCGAAATGTACTTGGCCTGGTAGTCGTAAAACACGCCGGCCGGCTGGATGCGGATCGACGGCAGCACCTGGTCGCCCAACATCGCTACGGTGTATTCCGGGCCGCTCAGCCACTTCTCCACCAATACGTCGTCGTCATGGCGGAAGGCTTCCTCCAACGCGGCTTCCAACGCAGCGCTTTCGGTGACCTTGCTCATACCGACGCTGGATCCTTCGCGGCTCGGCTTGACGATCAGCGGCAGACCGAGATCCGCCACGCGCGCCAGCAGCGCCGCTTTTTCGCCGCCGAGGTACAGCTGGCGATTCAGCGCCACGTAAGGCGCCACCGGCAAGCCCATCGACTGCCACACCATCTTGGTGCGCCATTTGTCCATGGTCAGCGCCGAGGCCATCACGCCGCTGCCGGTATAAGGCAGCTCGAGGAACTCCAGCAGCCCCTGCAGGGTGCCGTCCTCGCCGCCGCGGCCATGCAGCGCGATAAACACTTTGGTGAACCCCTGCTCTTTCAGCTGGGTCACCGGGAAATCGCGGGTATCGACGCCGTGCGCATCGATACCGGCTTCGCGCAACCCGGCCAGCACCGCGGCGCCGGATTGCAGAGAGACTTCACGTTCAGCGGAGGTGCCGCCCAGCAGAACTGCAACTTTATCAGCCATGGTGCTCCTCCTCTTTCTTCGGCGGCTGCAGCTTCAGCTCGGCCAGTTTACGGGCGATTTTGCCCACGTTGCCGGCGCCTTGCACCAGCACCAGGTCTTCATCCTGCAGCAGCTGCGCCAGGGTTTCCGGCACGGTATCGGCATCGGAAACCAGGATCGGATCCAGCTTGCCGCGGCTGCGGATGGTGCGGCACAGCGAACGGCTGTCCGCGCCCGGGATCGGCGCTTCGCCGGCGGCGTACACGTCGAGCATCAGCAGCACATCCACCTGCGACAGCACGTTGGCGAAATCGTCGTACAGATCGCGGGTGCGCGTATAACGGTGCGGCTGGAAGATCATCACCAAACGCTTGTCCGGCCAGCCGGCGCGCGCCGCTTTCAGCGTGGCATCCACCTCGGTCGGATGGTGGCCGTAGTCGTCCACCAGCATCGCGCTGCCCGCTTTGCCGTTGACCGGCTCCAGCGGGAACTCACCGAGGAAATCGAAGCGACGCCCGGTCCCCTGGAAGCCCGCCAGCGCGCGCAGGATATCTTCGTCGTCGATGCCTTCCTCGGTCGCTACCGCCACCGCCGCTGCGGCATTCAACGCATTGTGGCGGCCCGGCGCGTTCAGCGTCACCGTCAGCAACGGCTTGTCCTGACGGCTCAGGGTAAAGTGCCCCTGCGGCCCAATCTGCCGGTAGTCTTCGATACGCACATCGGCATCTTCGCCGAAGCCATAGGTGGTGATGTGGCGACCCACACGCGGCAACAGCTCACGCACCACCGGATCGTCGATGCACATCACCGCGCGGCCGTAGAACGGCAGGTTGTGCAAGAAATTGATAAACGTCTGCTTCAGGTTCTCGAAGTCACCCTGGTAGGTATCCATGTGGTCGGCTTCGATATTGGTGACCACGGCCACCATCGGCTGCAGGTGCAGGAACGACGCATCGCTCTCATCCGCTTCCGCGATCAGATAACGGCTGGAACCCAGTCGCGCGTGGGTGCCCGCCGCCTTCACCAGCCCGCCGTTGACGAAGGTCGGGTCCAGGCGGGCTTCGGCATAAATGCTCGAGACCATCGCCGTGGTGGTGGTTTTGCCGTGCGTGCCGGCGATAGCGATGCCGTGGCGAAAACGCATCAGCTCCGCCAGCATTTCAGCGCGGCGGATCACCGGGATGCGTGCTTCACGAGCGGCGACGATCTCCGGGTTGTCGGCAGAGATGGCAGTAGAAACCACCACCACGCTCGCATCCAGCACGTTTTCCGGACGGTGATTGAAATAAATCGTCGCCCCGAGCGCGCTCAACTGTTGGGTCACCGGATTCGGCGCCAGGTCGGAGCCGCTGATCTGATACCCTTCGTTTGCCAACACTTCGGCGATACCACCCATGCCGGCACCACCGATGCCGACAAAGTGAATGTGCCGGACGCGACGCATCTCGGGCACGATAGTACGTAGTTTCGCCAGTTGTTGTGTATTCATCACTCTCTCTAATCCGGATCCGGTACCCCGGCCCTACATCACATTGCTTTTATTCAGGTTCGGCATACCGAACCCCTGCACTCGTTACTTGGCGAGCCGCACCAACTCCGCCGCCACACGCTCGGTGGCATCCGGAATGGCGACCGCGCGCGCTTTCTCGGCCATGGCCAGCAGCGTCTTGCGATCCCAGCTCGCCAGCAGTTCGGCCACCACATCGGCGTTGAACTGCGGCTGTTCGATAATCTTCGCCGCGCCGGCTTCTTCCAGCGGGCGTGCGTTCCAGTACTGCTGACGGTCCTTGTGCATGAACGGCACGAAGATCGCCGGCAGCCCCGCCGCCGCGATTTCGCTGACGGTCAACGCGCCGGAACGGCAAACCACCACATCGGCCCAGGCGTAAGCGGCGGCCATGTCGTCGATGAACTCGGTCACCTTGTGCTGCGTCTGCCCTACCCTTTCGTAGTCGCGCAACACCGTTTCCAGCGCGCCCTTGCCAACCTGATGCCAGAGCGTAATTCTATCGCCCAAACGCGCCGCGACTTCAGGAACTGTCTGATTCAGCACCCGCGCGCCCTGACTTCCGCCAATCACCAGCACGCGGATCGGGCCTTCGCGCCCCTGCAACCGCTCCGCCGGCAACGGCAGCGCCAACACGTCGGTACGTACCGGGTTGCCCACCACCTCGGCGTTCGGGAACGCGCCGGGGAAGGCCTGCATCACTTTGGCGGCGATGCGCGCCAGCCAGCGGTTGGTCAAACCGGCAATGCCGTTCTGTTCGTGCAGCACCACCGGGATGCCGCACTGCCAGGCCGCCAGGCCGCCGGGGCCGGACACGTAACCGCCCATCCCCAGCACCACATCCGGCTGATAGTTGCGCATGATGGCTTTCGCCTGGCGCACCGCCTGCCAGATCCGCAGCGGCGCAGTCAGCTGGGCCTTCAGGCCTTTGCCGCGCAGGCCGGAGATGCGGATAAAATCAATCTCGATCCCGTGCTTCGGCACCAAATCGGCTTCCATTCGGTCTGCGGTTCCGAGCCAGCGCACCTGCCAGCCCTGCGCCATCAGATGATGCGCGACCGCCAGCCCCGGGAACACGTGCCCGCCGGTACCGCCTGCCATCACCATTAAACGCTTAGGTTTCCCGCTCATCCCTTACCTCTTCACAAACGCCTGAGCCTTGGTCAGGCGCGTTTCATAATCAATTCGCAGCAACAGCACGATGGCCGTCGACATAATCAGCAAGCTCGAGCCGCCGTAACTGATCAGCGGCAGCGTCAGACCTTTGGTCGGCAGCATGCCCGCCGCGGCGCCGACGTTAACCAGCGCCTGGAAGCTGAACCACACGCCGATCGCGCAGGCCAGGAAGCCGGAGAAGCGTTGATCGATCTCCAGCGCGCGGCGCCCGATGGACATCGCGCGAAAAGCGACGAAGAATACCATTAACAGGGCTAAAACCACACCGATATAGCCCAGTTCTTCACCCAAAATGGAGAAGATGAAGTCGGTGTGCGCCTCCGGCAAATACTCCAGTTTCTGCACCGAGTTGCCGAGCCCCTGCCCCCAGAACTCGCCGCGGCCGAACGCCATCAGCGACTGGGTCAGCTGGTAGCCGCTGCCGAACGGATCGGCCCACGGGTTCCAGAACGAAGTCACGCGGCGCATACGGTACGGTTCCGCAATGATCAGCAGCACCACGGCGAACACGCCGGAGCCGATGATCGCCAGGAACTGCCACATTTTCGCACCGGCCAGGAACAGCATCGCCAGCGTGGTGATGAACAGCACCACCACGGTACCGAGGTCCGGCTGCGCCAGCAGCAACACCGCCAGCACCACCATCACGCCCATCGGCTTGCAGAAGCCCCAGAAGTTGCTGCGCACCTCTTCCACCTTGCGCACCAGGTAGCTCGCCAGGTAGCAGAACAGCGACAGCTTGGACAGCTCCGCCGGCTGAATACGCAGCGGGCCGAGCGCGATCCAGCGCGAGGCCCCGTTCACCGAGCTCCCCACCACCAGCACGATCAGCAGCATCACGATCGACATCAGCAGCATCACGTTGCTGTAGCGCTGCCAAATTTCCATCGGGACGCGCAGCGTCACCAGCGACAGGCCGAACGCCAAGCCGAGGTACAGTGCGTCACGTTTGGCGAACAGGAACGGATCGTCCGCCAGGCGTTGGCCGATCGGCATCGACGCCGAGGTCACCATCACGAAGCCGATGATCGCCAACCCGAAGGTCAGCCACAGCAGGGTGCGATCGTAGAGCACCATGTTGACCGCGTCGTTATCGCGCGCGCCGGTCACCCAGTCTTTCAGCCGCTCTGTCAGCCCGAAGTTCGGCAAGCGTAGTTTCATCCGCCAAGCTCCTGCGCCAAGCGGGCGAACTCATCGCCGCGCACTTCAAAATTACGGAACTGATCGAGGCTGGCGCAGGCCGGCGACAGCAATACCATGTCGCCGGGCTGTACGCGGCTGGCGATGGTGCGCATCGCCTGCTCCATGGTCTCGGTCAGCGTCGCCACTTCCGGCCGCAGCTGTGCCAGCTGGGCGCCGTCGCGGCCAAAGCAATACAGACGCACGTTGTCGCCCTGCAGATAGCGCGCCAGCGGCGAGAAATCGGCGGATTTGCCGTCGCCGCCGAGCAGCAGATGCAGCGTACCGTCCACCTGCAGACCGTTCAGCGCCGCTTCGGTGCTGCCAACGTTGGTGGCTTTGGAGTCGTTGATCCAACGCACGCCGTTGTGCTCCCAGGCCAACTGGAAGCGGTGCGCCAGGCCGGTGAAGGTGGTCAGCGCCTTCAGGCTGGACGCGCGCGGGATGTTGACCGCATCCGCCAACGCCAGCGCCGCCAGGGCGTTGGTGTAGTTGTGGCGGCCGGTCAGCTTCATCTCGCGCGTATTCAGCACCTTCTCACCGCGCACCCGCAGCCAGGTTTCCCCTTGCTGACGGTTCAGGTGATAGTCGCCCACGTCGGCGCCGAAGCTAACGCAGCGCTCGTCGGCGCCGCGCACCGGCATGGTCAGCGCGTCGTCCGCGTTCACCACGCACACGGCGGCGTTTTCATACACGCGCAGCTTGGCGCCGCGATACTGCTGCAGGCCAAACGGATAGCGGTCCATATGATCTTCGGTCACGTTCAAGATGGTCGCCGCCGCCGCCCGCAGGCTATACGTCGTTTCCAGCTGGAAGCTGGACAGCTCCAGCACGTAAAGCTGGCACTCCTGACGCAGCAGGCTCAGCGCCGGCAGGCCGATATTGCCGCCCACGCCCACAGCCCAACCGGCAGCTTTCGCCATCTCGCCCACCAGGGTGGTGACGGTACTTTTACCGTTGGAGCCGGTGATCGCCACGATCGGCGCCTGCGCTTCACGGCAGAACAGTTCGACGTCACCGACGATTTCCACGCCGGCGTCCGCCGCGGCGCTCAATGCCGGGGTCGCCAACGCGACGCCCGGGCTGGCAACGATCAGATCCGCCGCCAGCAGCCAATCCTGGTTCAGATCGCCCAGATGGCGCTCCACGCTTTCAGGCAGTTTGTCCAACCCTGGCGGCGCGATACGGGTATCCATCACGCGCGGCGTTACGCCGCGCGCCATGAAGAAATCGACACAGGACAGGCCGGTAAGGCCCAATCCGATGATGACGACTTTTCTACCCTGATAGTCTGCCATGATTAACGCACCTTCAGCGTTGCCAGGCCAATCAGCACCAGCATCAGCGAAATGATCCAGAAGCGCACGATAACGCGCGGTTCCGGCCAGCCTTTCAATTCATAGTGGTGGTGAATCGGCGCCATGCGGAAAATGCGTTGCCCGCGCAGCTTGAACGATCCCACCTGCAGGATCACCGACAGCGTCTCTACCACGAATACGCCGCCCATGATCACCAACAAGAACTCCTGACGCAGCAGCACCGCGATGGTGCCCAGCGCGCCGCCCAGCGCCAACGAACCGACGTCGCCCATAAACACCTGGGCCGGGTAAGTGTTGAACCACAGGAACCCGAGGCCGGCGCCGACGATGGCGGTACACACGATCACCAACTCACCGGCATGACGCAGATACGGAATATGCAGGTAGTTGGCGAAGTTCATGTTACCGGTCGCCCAGGCCACCAGCGCGAAGCCGGCCGCCACGAATACCGTCGGCATGATAGCCAGGCCGTCCAGGCCGTCGGTCAGGTTGACCGCGTTGCTGGTGCCGACGATCACGAAATAGGCCAGCAGGATATACAGCAGGCCCAGCTGCGGCATCACGTCCTTAAAGAACGGCACAACCAGCTCGGTGGCTGGCGTGTCTTTTCCGACGGCGTACATGGCGAATGCGACAATCAGCGCAATCACCGACTGCCAGAAATACTTCCAGCGGGCGATCAGCCCTTTGGTGTCTTTGCGCACCACCTTGCGGTAGTCGTCGACGAAACCGACGATGCCGTAACCCACCAGCACGAACAGCACGCACCAGACATACGGGTTGGACGGGTAGGCCCACATCAGCACCGAAATGGTGATGGAGGTCAGGATCATGATGCCGCCCATGGTCGGCGTGCCGCGCTTGCTGAAGTGCGACTCGGGGCCGTCGTTACGCACCACCTGGCCGAAGGACATTTCTTGCAGGCGCTTGATCACCCGCGGGCCCATCCACAGCGACAGGAACAGCGCGGTCAGCAGGCTGACAATGGCTCGGAACGTCAGATAAGAAAAGACGTTGAAGCCTGAGTAATACTTGACCAAATGCTCGGCCAGCCAAACTAACATGGTGCTTTCTCCTGTAACGCGCGTACTACCTGCTCCATTGCGGCACTACGTGAACCTTTGATTAACACGGTAATGACCGCATGTTCCGACAGTAATTCCGCCACGCGCGCGATCACTGCTGTCTTGTCTTGATAATGTTCGCCATTGCCGGACGCTTCGCTCAGCACGCGGCTCAAACCGCCGACGCTGATCACTTTGTCGACCCCGGCCAGACGGGCGGCTTCGCCCACCTGACGGTGGCATTCTTCCGCTTCCGCACCCAGCTCGGCCATATCGCCGACCACCATCACGCGGTAGCCCGGCATCTCTGCCAGCACCTGCGCCGCCGCGGTCATCGACCCGACGTTGGCGTTATAGCTGTCGTCCAGCAGCAGCTTGCCTTCGGCCAGTGCCACCGGGAACAGACGCCCCGGCACCGCCTGCAGCTGTTTCAGCCCCTGACGCACCGCTTCGAGGGTGGCGCCCACCGACATCGCCAACGCCGTCGCCGCCAGCGCGTTGGCCACGTTGTGGCGCCCCGGCAGCGGCAGCGCGATCTCGGCGGTGCCGAACGGGCTGTGCAGCGTGAACTGCGTGCCTGCACCGTTCACCCGCACGTCGTCCGCGAAGAAGTCCACGCCTTCGGCAGCCTGCGGCGAGAAGCGCCAGACGGTTTTGCCGCCCAACATGCTCTGCCAGTGCGGCCAGTCGTTGTTGTCGGCGTTGATGATCGCCACGCCGTCGGCCGGCAGGCCGGTAAAGATTTCACCTTTCGCCTGCGCGACGCCGGCCAGCGAGCCGAAGCCTTCCAAGTGCGCCGCCGCTAGGTTGTTCACCAAAGCGGTCTGCGGACGGGTCAATGCGGTGGTGTAAGCGATTTCGCCAATATGGTTAGCGCCCAGCTCTATCACGGCAAAATCATGCTGCGGCTCCAAACGCAACAGCGTCAGCGGCACGCCGATGTCGTTATTGAAGTTGCCGGCGGTATACAGCACTTCGCCGCATTCGCGCAGAATGGCGGCGGTCATTTCTTTCACCGATGTCTTGCCCGAGGAACCGGTCAGCGCCACCACGCGCGCCGGCACCTGCTGACGCACCCAGGCGCCAAGCTGCCCCAGCGCCAGACGGGTGTCTTGCACCACCAGCTGCGGCACGTCCACCAATAAGCGCTTACTGACCAGCAGCGCCCCGGCGCCTGCGACTATGGCATCCGCCGCGAAGTCGTGAGCGTCGAAACGCTCGCCTTTCAGCGCCACAAACAGGCAACCGGCGGTCACCTTGCGGGTGTCTGTCGTCACCTCGACAATTTGGCAATCGGCGCCAATCAGTTCAGCGCTCAATACCTCAGCCAGTGTCTGAAGAGAGACAGGGATCATGCCAGCACCCCCAGCAGTCGGGCGACCGTCGTGCGGTCGGAGTAATCCAGGCGGCGGTTGCCCACCAGCTGATAATCTTCGTGGCCTTTGCCTGCCACCAACACCACATCCTGTTCCTGCGCCTGCATGATGGCGCTGGTCACCGCTTCGGCGCGGCCGTGGATCACCAGCGCCTGCCCGGCATCCAGCAATCCGGTCAGGATGTCGTTGATAATCGCGCGCGGCTCTTCGGTACGCGGGTTGTCATCGGTGATCACCACGCGATCGGCGAATTGCTCGGCGATGCCGCCCATCAGCGGGCGCTTGCCCTTGTCGCGATCGCCGCCGCAGCCGAACACGCACCACAGCTGCCCCTGGCAGTGCAGGCGCGCGGCTTCCAGCGCTTTCTCCAGCGCATCCGGCGTGTGGGCGTAATCCACCACTACCGTCGGTTTGCCCGGCGCGTTGAACACTTCCATGCGGCCGCAGACCGGCTGCAGGCGGCTCCCGGTTTCCACCAGCGCCTCCAGCGGATAGCCCAGCGACAGCAGCGTCGCCAAGGCCAACAGCAGGTTGCTGACGTTGAACGCGCCCATCAGGCGGCTTTCGATTTCGCCGTCGCCCCAGCTGGAGCTGAAACGAACGGTGGCGCCGTTGTCGTGATAATCGACCGCCGTGGTTTTCAGCCAGCGGCCGTGGCAGCCCGGCTGCAGGTTGTCCTGCATCGTCACCGCCACCGCATCCGGCAACTTGCTCAGCCAGCGCTGACCGACGTCATCGTCGGCATTGATGATTGCCTGCCCCACGCTGTGGCCGGCGAACAGCGACCATTTGGCCGCCTCGTAATTGGCCATGTCACCGTGGTAATCAAGGTGATCGCGGCTCAGGTTGGTGAAGACCGCCGCGGCGAACGGCAGCGCCGCCACCCGGTGTTGCACCAGACCGTGGGAAGAAACTTCCATGGCGGCGAAGGTCGCGCCCTGTTCCGCCAGCTCGTTTAATACGTGTTGAACATCCACCGCAGAACCGGTGGTATTCTCGGTCGGACACACCTGGCCCAGCAGGCCGTTGCCGACGGTGCCCATCACCGCGCTGGTTTCGCCCAGCAGTTGGCTCCACTGCGCCAACAGCTGCGTGGTGGTGGTTTTGCCGTTGGTGCCGGTCACGCCGACCAGACGCAGACGCTCGCCCGGCTGGTGGTAAAAACGCCCGGCCAGCGCGGAAAGGCGCTGGTTCAGTTGGCTCAGGTAGATCACCGGCACGCCGTGCATTTCAACGATGGCGCCGTCTTCGGCCTGGCCGTCAGCTTCGGCGATCACGGCGGCGACGCCCTGCGCGATGGCCTGCGGAATATAGCGGCGTCCATCCGTTTGATGGCCGACAACGGCGACAAACAGATCCCCGGCAGCCGCCACACGGCTGTCTAATGTCATTTCCCGCAGCGCGCGCCCGGGTGCCGTCGGCACCCACGGGGCGAGTAAGTCGCGCAAATTACGATCTGCCACCTGAACCCTCTTTCTTGTTAATCACTAATTCGCTTTTGTCACCGGTAGGCAACGCGTCAGGCTCGACGTTCATGGTGCGCAATACGCCACCCATAATGGCACCGAACACCGGCGCGGAGATTGCGCCACCATAATATTTCCCGCCCTGCGGGTCGTTGATGACGACCACGAGGGCAAAACGGGGATTACTTGCCGGCGCGACGCCGGCGGTATAAGCGATGTATCGGTTGACGTACTTGCCGTCCGGGCCCACTTTTTTCGCGGTACCGGTTTTGATGGCGATACGGTATCCCTTGATGGCGGCTTTCACGCCGCCGCCACCCGGCAAGGCCACGCTTTCCATCATGTGCACCACGGTGCGCACCAGAGGTTCAGGGAAAACGCGTTCGCCGGCGACCGGAGGGTCAACCTTGGTGATCGACAATGGGCGATACACGCCCAGGCTGCCGATCGTTGCATAGACTCGCGCCAACTGTAACGGAGTTACCATCAGCCCGTAGCCGAAAGAGAAGGTGGCCCTCTCTATGTCAGACCACCGTTGTTTTTTTGGGTATATGCCACTGCTTTCTCCGACCAGCCCCAAATTGGTCGCTTTTCCCAGCCCAAAACGAGAGTAAGTATCTACTAACGCTGAGGACGGCATCGCTAACGCCAGCTTTGAAACACCGACGTTACTCGACTTCTGCAAGATCCCGGTCAATGACAGCTCCGAGTACCGCGCCACGTCTTTGATCTCGTGGCCCTGAATGCGGTACGGGATGGTGTTCAGCACGCTGTTTTCTCTCACCACGCCGTTTTGCAGCGCGGTCATCACCACCATCGGCTTCACGGTTGAACCGGGTTCAAAAATATCGGTGATGGCACGGTTACGCATGGTCTCTTTCGGCGTACCGGCCATGTTGTTCGGGTTGTAAGACGGGCTGTTGGCCATCGCCAGCACTTCGCCGGTGTTCACGTCGATCAGCACCGCGGTGCCCGACTCGGCCTTGTTGAACGCCACCGCGTTGTTCAGTTCGCGATACACCAGCGCCTGCAGGCGTTCATCGACACTCAGCACCAGGTTGTGCGCCGCCTGGCTGTCGACGGAGGAGATATCTTCGATCACCCGGCCGAAGCGGTCCTTACGCACCGTTCTCTCGCCCGGTTGCCCGGTCAGCCAGCGGTCAAAGCTCTTCTCGACGCCTTCGATGCCTTGCCCGTCGATGTTGGTCACGCCGATGATGTGCGACGTCACCTGCCCTGCCGGATAGTAACGGCGTGATTCCTGCCGCAGATAGATCCCCGGCAGCTTGAGCTTGTGGATGTAGTCGCCGATCGCCGGGTTCACCTGGCGAGCCAGATAAACGAAGCGCCCTTTCGGGTTGGCGTTGATGCGGTTGGAGAGTTGGTCCAACGGGATGTTCAGCGCATCGGAAAGCGCTTTCCAACGGCTGTCCAGGGTGATGCCGCCGCGCTCGTTCAGCTCTTTCGGATCCGCCCACACCGCATTTACCGGCACGCTGACCGCCAACGGCCGGCCGGCGCGATCGCTGATCATGCCGCGCGCGGTCGGCACTTCCTGCACGCGCAACGAACGCATGTCGCCTTCTTTTACCAGCCGATCGGGATTGATGACCTGCAGGTACGCGACGCGCAGCATCAGGCCAACCATCGCCAGCAAAATGCAGCCGCACAGCAACGCAAAACGCCAGCTGACAAAGCTGGCCTGATCTTCCTGGCGTCTCAACTTACCGGGGCGCGCTGCTTTCATGCGTTTCCTTTCTACTCCGTGTCATTATTCCGGTTAAACCATTCATTGTTTAACGATGATATTTTCCTGCGATGGATCAACGTGTTGCATCTGCAGTTTTTCTGTCGCGATACGTTCAACCCGGCTGTGATCGCCGAGGGCGTTCTCTTCTAAAATCAGGTTGCGCCACTCGATATCCAGCGCATCGCGCTCCAGAACCAGCTGTTCGCGCTCGGCGGTCAGCAGGCGGGTACGGTGCGCGGTGGTCACCACGAAAACCGCAGAGACCAGTGACGCAATCAGTAAAATCAGGGGGATCTTGGCGTTGCGCAGCAGATCGCCGCCAATCACCCCGACCAGGCCGTGACGTTCGTTGCCAATCACGCGGGCATCCTCTCAGCAATACGCAGCACCGAGCTGCGCGCACGCGGGTTGTCCGCCACTTCCGCTTCCGACGGCATCATTTTGCCCAGCGCTTTCAGCGTTCGCCCGCCCATGCTGCGCAGTTGCTCTTCGGTCAACGGAATTCCCGCCGGCACCTGAGCGCCGCGGCTGTGGTGACGCATAAAGCGTTTGACGATGCGGTCTTCCAGCGAGTGGAAGCTGATGATCGACAAACGGCCCTGTGGGGCCAGCACTTCCAGCGCGCCGTCGAGCGCACGCTCGATCTCTTCCAGCTCGCTGTTGATATAGATACGAATCGCCTGGAAGCTGCGCGTCGCCGGATGCTTGTGCTTTTCACGGAACGGGCTGGCATCGGCAATCAGATCCGCCAACTCTTTGGTGCGCGTCATCGGCTCCACGCGGTTTCTTTCCACGATGGCGCGTGCGATGCGCTTGGCGAAACGCTCTTCGCCAAAGGTTTTCAGCACCCAAGCGATGTCGTCCGCTTCGGCCTTCATCAGCCACTCTGCGGCGGACAGGCCGGTGGACGGATCCATACGCATGTCCAGCGGACCGTCGCGCATAAAGGAGAACCCGCGCTCTGCGTCGTCAAGCTGCGGCGAGGAAACGCCCAGATCGAGCAGAACGCCGTCGATCTTGCCCACCAGTTCACGTTCCCGCACGTAGTGCGACAACTCGGAGAATGGGCCGTGTACGATGGTAAAACGAGGATCTTCAATAGATTTGGCGGCTGCAATCGCCTGAGGGTCACGGTCAATCGCCAGCAAGCGCCCTTCCGGCCCCAGCTGGGACAGAATCAGACGAGAATGGCCACCGCGACCAAAAGTACCGTCGATATATATGCCGTTGCTGCGGATGTTGAGGCCGTTGACGGCTTCGTCCAGCAGGACGGTGGTGTGTTTATAGTTTTCCAACATGCTTATAGCGACAAGTCCTGTAGCCGCTCAGACAACGGTTCCTGAGTCGACTGTTCAGCGTCAATATCATCCTTGACTTGTTGATACCAGGTCTGTTCATCCCACAGTTCAAACTTGTTGAACTGACCGACCAGCATCACTTCTTTCGTGAGTCCGGCGTGCTGCCGCAGCGTATTGGCTAACAGCAAACGACCGGCACTATCCATCTGACACTCACTGGCATGCCCCAGCAGCAGGCGCTGAACGCGGCGCTCGGCGGGATTCATGCTCGACAGACGTGATAATTTTTGTTCAATAATTTCCCATTCGGGCAAAGGATAAAGCAGCAGGCAGGGCTGATGGAGGTCAATGGTACAGACCATTTGGCCTTGCGATTCCTCGTTGAGCAATTCCCGATATCGGGTAGGTACGGCGAGCCGCCCTTTGCTGTCGAGGTTGACCATCGTCGCTCCACGGAACATTCCTGAGCTACCCCTTAGTGACCGTTTTCACCACTTTACCCCACAAATTCCCACACAATGGAGTTTACGGAGGGTATGAAAACCTTGTCAAGCCAGAGCGCCAGCGCTTTGGCAATATTTCTCTGGTCATTTTGGGAGCTGACTCGCGAAAGAAACTCTGATAATTCGACGATTAAAAATTAACACCATGATAAACGGAGAGAATTTTCTAAGCGGAAAGAATCTGATTAAAAACCTGACGAACTGGCGATTAATTAACTCATTACTTCCTTCTGCAAGCCATGTCTCATTTTTCAGCTCGGCAATCTCAGGGCTGTAACCGCTGCCGCCCCGCGCCCGCCAAGGCTCGGCGCCTGACGAATCGACCGCAGAATAAGGCCATAACCCCTTGAGTTAATAACGCTCAATCGTTATTCACCGTGAAACTGCGCGCTATTTTACTTCAATTTGTACCGCCATGATGAGAGCACGGCGAAAATAAATGGCTCGGATATTACGAGCAGAAGTAATTTCGATTTAAATCAATTTGGTAAGATTATTCCCAAAATACCTGTTTACAATTATGGTTTCATTTTCTTACACCTTTATTTCCACAATTTTTGCCGGAAAAAATCCTCTTCAAACACCAAAAATCGCAACTGCATGTTTTTAATGGACTTATTTAAAAACACCGATTTTAATCTCCCCGCCCCATCCTGTGCCCCAGTTCTGCGGGACAAAAACCGAACAAATGTTAAAAATAAAAATATAAATCTAGTTAAAAAACACACGACGGATTAGTACACTATATAAAACGCAAAAAACTAGAATTAACAGCCAAAAACAATAAATCCAACAGAATATTAACAAAGAAAGGAGAGAGTGCATGCTTTCGCCCGCCGCTCACTGGCGTAGCGCCGCTGCCGATACGTTCGCACTGGTGGTGTACTGCTTTATCGCCGGTATGGCGATAGAAGTGTTGATCTCCGGCATGAGCTTCCAGCAATCCCTCTCTTCGCGCCTGCTGTCGATCCCGGTCAACATTCTGATCGCCTGGCCTTACGGCCGCTATCGCGATCTGTTTATTCGCACGGCGCGCCGCTGCCCGCGCGGCCAGTTCCTGCTGCGCAACCTTGCCGATCTGCTGGCCTACGTCAGCTTCCAGTCGCCGGTTTATGCCGCCATTCTGTGGAGCGTAGGCGCCGACGGCCCACAAATGCTGGCGGCGGTGACCAGTAATGCGCTGGTTTCCATGGCAATGGGCGTGGTGTATGGCTATTTCCTGGAATATTGCCGACGGCTGTTCCGGGTGGCGGGCTATGTCTAAACCAGGAGCTCGCCAAAGCGAGCTCCCGTAGTGCGAACTATTTGCGGCTCAGGCTGCCGCGGCGGAACAGATTGCGGCGGATACGCGTCAAACCCGGTTTGGGTTTACGCGGTTCGTCCAGACTGGCCAACACCAGCTCCAGCACGCGTTCGGCCACGTCACGATGGCGCTGCGCCACCGCGAGCACCGGGCACTCGAGAAAATCCAACAGTTCATGGTCACCGAAGGTGGCAATCGCCAGATCGGTCGGCAAACGGCCACGTTGCTTCAGCGTCACGTCCATCACGCCCTGCAACAGCGAGAACGAGGTGGTAAACAACGCCTGCGGCATCGGGTGTGTTTTCAGCCATTCGGCAAACAGCGCGCCGGCGGCTTCACGTTCATAGCTGTTGGCGTACAGGTAATCGACGTGGCGGGGATCCTCTTGCCAGGCCTGACGGAACCCCTGCTCGCGCAGGAAGCTCACCGAAAGCTCCGGCAAGGCGCCCAGATACAGCACCGATTCCGCCGGGAAGGTGCGCAGCTCCTGCGCCAAAGCAAAGGCATCTTCCTGATCGGCCCCGACGACGCTGATGAAATGCTCGCGATCCAGCGCGCGGTCCAGCGCGATGATCGGCAGCGGATCGTTGGCCCAGCGTTGATAGAAGGGATGCTCCGGCGGCAAGGCGGTGGAGACGATAATGGCATCCACCTGGCGCTGCAGCAGGTGCTCGATGCAGCGCATTTCGTTGTCCGGCTGATCTTCGGAACAGGCGATCAGCAATTGGTAGCCACGCTGGCGCGCCTGGCGTTCCAGGTAGTTGGCGATGCGGGTATAGCTGGTATTTTCCAGATCCGGGATCACCAGACCGATAGAACGGGTACGCCCGGCGCGCAGCCCCGCCGCGACGGCATTCGGGTGATAGTTATGCTCCCTGACCACGGCCATCACTTTCTCGACGGTTTTATCGCTGACACGATACTGCTTCGCCTTGCCGTTGATGACATAACTGGCCGTCGTGCGCGAAACGCCCGCGAGACGCGCGATTTCATCCAGTTTCACATGAACCCCTTAATGACGCTGAAAATAGAAGTGAAGGCTGTGCTCGGATTAACCATGACATCCCGTGCGGTTATTCAATCCAGCCTCTGCGATCTAACAGCAGAAAACACTGCCTAGCAACCGCTTTTGCCGAAAGGTGCCAGCAATCGGGCAAAAAATACCGAAAAACAAAGGGCGCAGCCACGCCGCGCCCCCGATTATTCACCACCAGAGCGCGCTCAGCGCATGATTTTGTCGCCGCGCGACACGCCAACCACGCCGGAACGGGCCACTTCCACGATCTCCGCCACTTCACGCACCGCGCTGAGGAAGGCGTCGAGCTTGTCGCTGGTGCCGGCCAGCTGTACCGTGTACAGCGTCGCCGTCACATCGACGATCTGGCCGCGGAAAATATCGGCGCAGCGCTTCACCTCTTCACGGCCGTAGCCGCTGGCCTGCAGCTTCACCAGCATGATCTCGCGCTCGACGTGGGCGCCCTGCACCAGCTCGCTGACGCGCAGCACGTCCACCAGCTTGTGCAACTGCTTCTCAATCTGCTCCAGCACTTTCTCGTCGCCGACGGTCTGGATAGTCATGCGCGACAGCGTCGGATCGTCGGTCGGCGCCACCGTCAGGCTCTCGATGTTATAACCGCGCTGGGAGAACAGCCCGATCACGCGCGACAAGGCACCGGATTCGTTTTCCAGCAAGACAGATAAAATACGGCGCATGATCAGGTCCTCTCCGTTTTGCTAAGCCACATTTCGTCCATGCTTCCGCCGCGGATCTGCATCGGGTAAACATGTTCAGTTTCATCGACGGTCACGTCGACGAACACCAGCCGCTCTTTTTCCGCCAGCGCCTGCGCCAGCTTGCTCTCCAGTTCATCCGGCGTGCGGATGGCGATGCCGACATGGCCGTAAGCCTCGGCCAGCTTGACGAAGTCCGGCAGCGAATCCATGTAGGACTGCGAGTGACGGCCGGAATAAATCATGTCCTGCCACTGTTTAACCATGCCCAGATAGCGGTTGTTGAGGTTCACTACCACCACCGGGAGGTTATATTGCAGCGCGGTGGACAGCTCCTGAATGTTCATTTGAATGCTGCCGTCGCCGGTCACGCACACCACGGTTTCCTCCGGCAGCGCCAGCTTGACGCCCAATGCCGCCGGCAAACCGAAGCCCATGGTGCCGAGGCCGCCAGAGTTGATCCAGCGGCGCGGTTTATCGAACGGATAATAGAGCGCGGCGAACATCTGGTGCTGGCCCACGTCCGAGGTGACATAGGCGTCGCCTTTGGTCAGGCGGTGCAGGGTTTCGATCACCGCTTGCGGTTTGATGGTGCCGCTGTGCTTGTCGTAACCCAGGCAGTCGCGGGCACGCCACTGCTCGATAGACTGCCACCAGTCACGCAGCGCGTCGTGATCCTGCGCTTTCTCGCCCTGAGCCAACAGCTCCAACATCTGAACCAACACCTGCCTGGCATCGCCGACGATCGGAATATCGGCGTCCACCGTTTTGGAGATCGAGGTCGGATCGATATCGATGTGCAGCACGGTGGCGTCAGGGCAGTATTTGGCCAGATTATTGGTGGTGCGATCGTCGAAACGCACGCCGACGGCGAAGATCACGTCAGCATGGTGCATGGTTTTATTGGCTTCATAGGTGCCGTGCATGCCGAGCATGCCGACGCTCTGGCGATGGGTACCGGGAAAAGCGCCCAATCCCATCAGGCTGCTGGTCACCGGCAGGTTCAGCTGTTCCGCCAACGCCAACAGTTCGGCTTCGCAACCGGCGCTGATCGCGCCGCCGCCGACGTACATCACCGGCTTTTTGGCCGCCAGAATGGTTTGCAACGCGCGTTTGATCTGCCCGCGGTGGCCCTGCACCGTCGGGTTATAAGAACGCATGCTCACGTCCTGCGGGTAGGCATAAGGCATCCGCACCGCCGGGCCGACGATATCTTTCGGCAGATCGATCACCACCGGGCCGGGGCGGCCGCTGGAAGCCAGGTAGAACGCCTTCTTCAGCACCGCCGGGATGTCTTCGGTACGTTTTACCAGGAAGCTGTGCTTCACCACCGGGCGCGAAATCCCCACCATATCGCACTCCTGGAAGGCGTCGTAGCCGATCAGCGAGCTGGGCACCTGCCCCGACAGCACCACCATCGGGATCGAGTCCATGTAGGCAGTGGCGATGCCGGTAATGGCGTTGGTGGCGCCGGGGCCGGAGGTCACCAGCACCACGCCCACTTCACCGGTGGCGCGTGCGTAGCCGTCGGCCATGTGCACCGCGCCCTGCTCATGGCGCACCAGAATATGATCGATCCCTCCAACCGTATGCAGGGCGTCGTAGATATCGAGCACCGCCCCGCCGGGGTAGCCGAATACATGCTTAACGCCCTGATCGATCAACGATCGGACGACCATCTCGGCTCCTGACAACATCTCCATGGGTTTGCCTCCAGGCTTGCTTATTCTTGTCTGGCGCCGGAACGTAGCGCCTGCTGCGGGGCAATGCCCCAAAGTTTTTATGGGTTGTCGCTATCGAATTAACATAACGTCAGAATATGGGGCAGGCAAACGGCAAAATGGCTTAACGGTAGCGGGGTTATTGCCAAGCGGCTGGCGATCGCGGCTTTATAAAAACAATGCGCTAGCCTCAGGGTTGTCAGGCTAGGCATTGTTTCGAACAGGGGGGAAATTACAGAACTAAATCAGGTGAAGGATATGCCGCTTTTTTCACCGGATGCATGGCCCGGCGGCGGCGTCAGGCCTGTTCCTGGTACATCGAGTCGATTTCGCGCTGATAGCGCTGCAGGATCACCTTGCGGCGCAGCTTGAGCGTTGGCGTCAACTCCCCCAGCTCCATCGAAAAGGCCGCCGGCAGCAGCGTGAACTTCTTCACCTGTTCGAAGCGAGCCAGCTCCTTTTGCATCTCGCGCAGGCGCTTTTCGAACATCTCGAGGATCTCGCCGTTGCGCAGCAGTTCCAGGCGATCCTGGTATTTCAGGTTCACTGACTTCGCATACTCTTCCAGCGACTCAAAGCACGGCACGATCAGCGCGGAAACGAATTTACGCGCATCGGCGATGATCGCCACCTGCTCGATAAAGCGATCCTGCGCCAGCGTGCCTTCCAGCATTTGTGGCGCGATATACTTGCCGCCGGAGGTTTTCATCAAATCCTTCAGGCGTTCGGTGATGAACAGGTTGCCCTCTTCATCGATCGCCCCGGCGTCGCCGGTTTTCAGCCAGCCGTCCTCGGTAAAGGTCGCGGCGGTTTCCAACGGTTTGTTGAAATAGCCGCGCATCACGATCGGCCCGCGCACCTGGATTTCATTTTCCTCGCCAATGCGCACCTCGACCTCCGGCAGCGGTTTGCCGATGGAGCCGAAGCGGAAATGCCCCTCTTCCCAGCAGGAGACGGTCGCACAGGTTTCGGTCATGCCGTAACCGTACTTGATGTTGACGCCCATCGCCTGGAAAAACAGGATCACATTGTCGTCCAGCTTGGCGCCCGCCGCCGGCAGAAAGCGCACCCGGCCGCCGAGGATACCGCGCAGCTTGCTCAACACCAGCTTATCGGCCCAGCGGTGGGTGAAGTCGAACACTTTGCCCAACGGTTTGCCGGCGCGCTCCTGCAGGAATTTGCGCTCGCCGCAGACGATCGCCCAGTGGAACAACGCACGGCGCAGCCAAGGCGCGCGCGCCACTTTTTCGTGCACCGCGCTGAAAATCTTCTCGTAGAAACGCGGCACCGCACACATCAGCGTCGGGCGGACCTGCCCCATCGCTTCCCGCACCCAGTCGGTGTTCGGCAGGAAAACGTTCTGCGCGCCGGAATGCATCACAAAGAAGCTCCAGGCACGTTCGAACACGTGCGACAGCGGCAGGAAGCTGAGCGACACATCCTCTTCGCCGACCGTCAGTCTTTCATCATGCAGGTAGAGCTGCGCCGCCAGGTTGCGGTAGTCCAGCATCACCCCTTTCGGCTCGCCGGTAGTACCCGAGGTATAGATCAGGGTGAAGAGATCCTGCAGGTCGCACTCTTCAATACGCTGCAGACGTTGAGCGGCAAAAGCCGCCGGATCGGCAGCGCGTTCGAAGGCGCTCAGATGCTGTGCGATCTCGCAGCCGCGCAGATCGGCATCCTCGTCGAAGACGACAATATGGCGCAGCTGTGGGCAGACGCCGCGCAGCGCGATGGCGGCGTCAAGCTGCGCCTGCTCGCCGACGAACAGTATACGGATGTCGGCGTCGTTGGTGACGAACGCCGCCTGCGCCGGCGTATTGGTGGAATAGAGCGGTACGCTGATGCCGCGCAGGTGAAGGATAGCGAGATCGGTCAACGCCCAGGCCATCGTGTTATTGGCGAAAATACCGATGCGTTCTTGCACTTCGACGCCCAACCCCAGCAGTCCGGCAGCAATGCGATCGATGCGGGTGGCGGCCTCTCCCCAGGTCAGTTGCAACTCGCCGTTGGGCGACCATTGGCGAAAAGCTGTGCGATCGGCTCGGTGGATGATTTGATGCTGTATACGATGGATCAAATGGTATTGCAGCAGATTAGTGATCATAGTGCTCTAAGCCTGGAATGAATCAAACAGTTAAGCCTGAACGACGCCTTACGGCTCTCATCTCAGCTTACACGTGTTTACTTTTTTCTGCGCAGTCTACCTACTCTCAGGCAGAGGGAAAAGCAATTTCAGCGTAGAAGTGTGAGCCAAAACTCAGTCCGACTTCCGCACTTTCATCGGTTGGACAAAACGGGGAGGAAAAGGTTTGCTGATGGCAGTAAAACGCGGCCCGTTCGGGCCGCCGCATCGAGTTAGTTTAAAATACCAGTCGAAAAGTAAAAATCAGAATATTAATTTATATTAATTATTTTTGCTGAACGAACAAACTCACTCTGAAAATAAGTTATTTTATCACCGTAAAACCAAGAAACATCTTAATAAAAACACAGATAGTTCTTAGTTTTTATCATGAGAAAAAAACGCTCAGTTGAATATTATCTTTATGTGGCTTCCATTTTTTATCGCTTTACTTTGGGTTGCCTGCCTCAATCAGGACGGATTTCATCCACTGATGGCCTTTATCCCGCTCGGAGGATTCATGCCAAGAGAGATAGCAGGTGGCTTTATTATCATTGCCACATAAAGGAACCGCCTTTATTTTCAATGCCTCCGTCTGCTGTCGCACCAACCAGGCGGGCGCAATCGCCACCATTTCCGTTTGCGACACCATATTCAACACGCTGTAGAGATCCGTGCACTGTTGCGTCACGGCGCGCAGCATCGGCTCCTCTAAATAAAAAGGTTTACTGAACGATCCAAAACTTTCCAGGGAAACCACGGCGTGCTGCTCGGCCAGCATGTGCTCCGGCGTCGCCTCCTCGCCCATTCTCGGGTGCGCCTGCGCAACCGCCAGCACTAATTCGTCGTCGAACATCGCCAGGCTGCGAAACTCCGCTGATTCGAAACGGCTGTAGCCGATGACAAACTCGACGTCCTGATAACGCAATTGATGTTCGATATTATTGTTAATGTATGACTTTATTTGCAGATTAAGCTGCGGTGCGATCTGTTTGACGTGATTGATTATCCCAGCGCCCAGGCGCAAGTCGAGCGGGCTGCACAGCGAAAGAGAGAACGCTCGCGTGCTGGTCAGCGGCTCGAACTCGGCACCCGGCAACTCATTCTGCACCAGCTGCAGCGCTTGCCGCACCGGACCAAACAGCTGCCTGGCCCGCATGGTGGGCTGGATCCCGCGCCCGCAGCGCACGAACAGTTCGTCGTTGAACATCACCTTCAGGCGCGCTACCGCGTTGCTCACTGCCGGCTGCGACATCCCTAACGAATTAGCGGCTCGCGTAATATTTTGCATTTGCATCACGGCGTCAAACACCGTCAGCAAATTAAGATCGACGCTGCGCAAATGAATGTCCGCCGGCTCTTTGACCATGGCGATTTCTGAATCATATTCAGCCATATTTCACTCCACTAAATCCTGTGTAGATAATCTAATCCTTATGCTCGACAAACAATGAAACGCCGCATTGTCTTATCTTTGCACGACAAATCCTGCCATTACCGTCATCAACCGATAAAAAACCTCGTGTTATCGACACGATATAAGTCGTATATGGAATACATGTCAGCAGCTTCCCCCGTCAACGAGAAGAATGCCACCTGGGTAGTACTAATAATTAGGTATCAAAAATGATTAATACAATTAAACAACGTAGCCGCACTGTATGAGACAAACTATAAAAACACATCATAAGCAATCAAACCATCTAAAAACACCGCTCACTTTGTGTAAAAACGCATTATTTTGTTATATTATGACTAAAACAATCAATTGTTCATATGGATTCAATTTAAATCATTTGTATTAAAAATGTTATTTTATTACTCCCCGTGATTAATCCCTCTTATTTTTTAATCACAAATCTTAACGCAACGAAATCCAGAAGCAATTAGCGCAGTCTATATTCGATTCGTTTATGCTAAGCAGCACGCAAACTGGACCCGTTTTTTCTCTAGGGCGTCGCTTTTTTGCCGCATGATCCTCTGTTCGGCCGATTAGCCGATGCATTGTCCCCGCATTCAATCAGGTGTTGACATCGCCAGGGCAATCACGTATCAAATTAGGCAGACACCCCATTTAAGAGAAGCTGAACCCTTATGATCCGTACTCACCGTCTACTAGGCCTACTACTTAACGCATCTTGTTTGCGCGGTATCCCTGTGGACGAAGTTCGGAGCTGACTCAGCCGATCACCCATAAGAAACCCGCGCTACTGCGCGGGTTTTTTTTTGCCCGCTTAGCGTGAAATCAACACGATAAGGAATGCACCGATGAGCCAACAAGTCATTATTTTCGATACCACGCTGCGTGATGGCGAACAGGCATTGCAGGCCAGCCTGAGCGTAAAAGAGAAGATTCAGATTGCGCTGGCGCTGGAGAGAATGGGCGTCGACGTGATGGAGGTCGGCTTCCCGGTCTCTTCGCCGGGCGACTTCGAGTCGGTGCAAACCATCGCGCGTCAGATCAAGAACAGCCGCGTCTGCGGCCTGGCCCGCTGCGTGGATAAAGACATCGACGTGGCCGCCGAAGCGCTGCGCGTCGCCGAAGCGTTCCGCATCCACGTATTCCTGGCCACCTCGACCCTGCACATCGAATCGAAGCTGAAACGCTCGTTCGACGAAGTGTTGGAGATGGCGGTGCGCTCGGTCAAACGCGCCCGCAACTACACCGACGACGTAGAGTTCTCCTGTGAAGACGCCGGCCGCACGCCGATCGACAATCTGTGTCGCGTGGTCGAAGCCGCCATCAACGCCGGCGCCACCACCATCAATATTCCGGACACCGTCGGTTACACCACGCCGAACCAGTTCGGTGGCATCATCACCACCTTGTATGACCGCGTGCCGAACATCGACAAAGCCATCATCTCCGTGCACTGCCACGACGATTTGGGCATGGCGGTCGGCAACTCCATCGCCGCGGTCCAGGCCGGCGCCCGTCAGGTGGAAGGCACCCTGAACGGCATCGGTGAGCGCGCCGGCAACTGTTCGCTGGAAGAGGTGATCATGGCGATTAAAGTGCGCCAGGACATCATGAACGTGCACACCAACATCAATCATCAGGAAATCTTCCGCACCAGCCAGATCGTCAGCCAGCTGTGCAACATGCCGATCCCGGCCAACAAGGCGATCGTCGGCTCCAACGCCTTCGCCCACTCCTCCGGCATTCACCAGGACGGCGTGCTGAAGAACCGCGAAAACTACGAAATCATGACCCCGCAGTCGATCGGCCTGAAAGACGTGCAGTTGAACCTGACCTCCCGCTCCGGCCGCGCGGCGGTGAAACACCGCATGGAAGAGATGGGCTACCAGGAGCAGGACTACAACCTGGATACCCTGTACGCCGCCTTCCTGAAGCTGGCCGACAAAAAGGGCCAGGTATTCGACTATGACCTGGAGGCGCTGGCCTTCATCAACAAACAGCAGGAAGAGCCGGAGCACTTCAGCCTGGGCTACTTCAGCGTGCAGTCCGGCAGCAGCATCATGGCCACCGCCTCGGTGAAACTGATCTGCGGCGGCGAAGAGAAAGCCGAAGCCGCCACCGGCAACGGCCCGGTCGATGCGGTTTATCAGGCAATCAATCGCATCACCGACTACCCGATCGAGCTGGTGAAGTACCAGCTGACCGCCAAGGGCCATGGCCGCGACGCGCTGGGCCAGGTGGATATCGTGGTCTCTTACAACGGCCGCCGCTTCCACGGCGTAGGTCTGGCGACCGACATCGTCGAATCCTCCGCCAAGGCGATGGTGCACGTGTTGAACAATATTTGGCGCTCACAGCAGGTAGAAAAAGAAAAGCAGCGTCTGCAGCAAAACAAACATCAAAATAATCAGGAAACGGTGTGAACATGACGAAGACTTATCACATTGCCGTCTTGCCCGGAGACGGCATCGGCCCGGAAGTAATGGCTCAGGCGCGCAAAGTGTTGGACGCGGTGCGTCAACGCTTTGATATTCGCATCACCACCGCCGAGTACGACGTCGGCGGCATCGCCATCGATCGCCACGGCAGCCCGCTGCCGCCGGCGACCGTCGCCGGCTGCGAGCAGGCCGACGCCATCCTGTTCGGATCGGTAGGCGGCCCGAAATGGGAACATCTGCCGCCGGCTGAGCAGCCGGAGCGCGGCGCGCTGTTGCCGCTGCGCAAGCACTTCAAGCTGTTCAGCAACCTGCGCCCGGCGCGCCTGTATCAAGGGCTGGAGGCATTCTGCCCGCTGCGCGCCGACATCGCCGCCCGCGGCTTCGACATTCTGTGCGTGCGCGAACTGACCGGCGGCATCTACTTCGGCCAGCCGAAGGGCCGCGAAGGCCAGGGCATGCAGGAGCGCGCTTTCGATACCGAGGTGTATCACCGTTTCGAGATTGAACGCATCGCGCGCATCGCCTTCGAATCCGCCCGCAAGCGCCGCCACAAAGTGACGTCGATTGACAAGGCCAACGTGCTGCAAAGCTCCATCCTGTGGCGTGAAGTGGTCAATCAGGTCGCCAAAGATTACCCGGACGTGTCGCTGTCGCACATGTATATCGACAACGCCACCATGCAGCTGATCAAGGATCCGTCCCAGTTCGACGTACTGCTGTGCTCCAACCTGTTCGGCGACATCCTGTCCGACGAGTGTGCGATGATCACCGGCTCGATGGGCATGTTGCCGTCCGCCAGCCTGAACGAGCAAGGCTTCGGCCTGTACGAACCGGCGGGCGGTTCCGCGCCGGATATTGCAGGCAAAGGCATCGCCAACCCGATTGCGCAGATCCTGTCCGCCACCCTGCTGCTGCGTTACAGCCTGGGCGCCGATGAAGCGGCCGACGCCGTGGAGCGCGCCATCAACCAGGCGTTGGAACAGGGCTACCGCACCGCCGATCTGGCCGGTGATGGTAAAGCCGTCAGCACCGATGAAATGGGCGACATCATCGCTCGCTTTGTAGCTCAGGGGGCATAACATGGCCAAAACCTTATACCAGAAGCTGTACGACGCCCACGTGGTGCACGAAGCGCCGAACGAAACGCCGTTGCTGTATATTGACCGTCACCTGGTGCACGAAGTCACTTCGCCGCAGGCGTTCGACGGCCTGCGTGCCATGGGCCGCAAGGTGCGCCAGCCCGGCAAAACCTTCGCCACCATGGATCACAACGTGTCGACCCAGACCAAAGACATCAACGCCAGCGGCGAGATGGCACGCATCCAGATGCAGGAGCTGATCAAGAACTGCGCGGAATTCGGCGTTTCGCTGTATGACCTGAATCACCCGTTCCAGGGCATCGTGCACGTGATCGGGCCTGAGCAAGGCATGACGCTGCCGGGCATGACCATCGTCTGCGGCGACTCGCACACCGCCACCCACGGCGCTTTCGGCTCGCTGGCGTTCGGCATCGGCACCTCCGAGGTGGAGCACGTGCTGGCGACCCAGACCCTGAAACAGGGCCGCGCCAAGACCATGAAGATTGAAGTCACCGGCGATGCCGCCGAGGGCATTACCGCCAAAGACATCGTGCTGGCGGTGATCGGCAAAACCGGCAGCGCCGGCGGCACCGGCCACGTGGTGGAGTTCTGCGGCAAGGCAATCGAAGCGTTGAGCATGGAAGGCCGCATGACCCTGTGCAATATGGCGATCGAAATGGGCGCCAAAGCCGGGCTGGTCGCGCCGGACGACACCACCTTCGCCTACCTGAAAGGGCGTCAGTTCGCACCAACCGGCGAAAACTGGGAGCAGGCGGTCGCCTATTGGCGCACGCTGAGGTCCGATGCCGACGCCCAATTCGATACCGTGGTGACGCTGCACGCCGAAGAGATCGCGCCGCAGGTCACCTGGGGCACCAACCCCGGCCAGGTGATCGCCGTCAATCAGGCGATCCCGGCGCCGGAGTCGTTCAGCGATCCGGTCGAGCGCGCCTCCGCCGAGAAAGCGCTGGCCTATATGGATTTGAAGCCGGGCATCAAGTTGACCGACGTGCCGATCGACAAAGTGTTCATCGGTTCCTGCACCAACTCACGCATCGAAGATCTGCGCGCGGCGGCGGCGATCGCCAAGGGGCGCAAGGTCGCCAGCGGCGTGCAAGCTATCGTGGTGCCGGGCTCCGGCCCGGTGAAAGCCCAGGCGGAAGCCGAAGGGTTGGACAAAATCTTTATCGAAGCCGGTTTCGAATGGCGTTTGCCGGGCTGCTCGATGTGTCTGGCGATGAACAACGACCGTCTGAATCCGGGCGAGCGCTGCGCGTCCACCAGCAACCGTAACTTCGAAGGGCGTCAGGGCCGCGGTGGGCGCACCCATCTGGTCAGCCCGGCGATGGCCGCCGCGGCCGCCGTTGCCGGTCACTTCGCCGACATCCGTGATATTCACTAAGGGGCTAACGTGGCTAAATTTACTCAACATACCGGCTTAGTGGTGCCTTTGGATGCGGCCAACGTCGATACCGACGCCATTATTCCCAAACAGTTTTTACAGAAGGTCACCCGCACCGGCTTCGGCCAGCACCTGTTCAACGACTGGCGTTTCCTCGACGACGCCGGCCAGCAGCCGAACCCGGAGTTCGTGCTGAATAAACCGCGCTATAAAGGCGCGAGTATCCTGTTGGCGCGCGAGAACTTCGGCTGCGGTTCCTCGCGCGAACACGCGCCCTGGGCGCTGACCGATTACGGGTTCAAAGTGGTGATCGCGCCGAGCTTCGCCGATATCTTCTACGGCAACTCGTTCAACAACCAGCTGTTGCCGGTGACGCTGAGCGAGCAGCAGGTGGATGAGCTGTTCAAGCTGGTGGACGCCAACGAGGGGACGGCGTTCGTGGTGGATCTGGAGAACCAGACGGTCAACGCCGGCGGCAAAAGCTATCCGTTCGAAATCGACAGCTTCCGCCGCCACTGCATGATCAACGGGCTGGACAGCATCGGTCTGACGCTGCAGCACGAAGCGGACATCTCCCGCTACGAAGCGCAGCAGCCGGCGTTTCTGAACTGATCGTTGGCGAATACCCTAAATAATTGGAACTGCGGCAAGGCGGCAAGTAAGTCAATCCCCTGGAGCTTAGTGTACTAAGTGACAGGGGTGCACTTACACAGCCAACACGGCGGCAGTTTCAAGTATGACGGGTATCACCAGTAGCCCAGCAGCTTCCACCACGCCCCACCGATCAGGATCCAGATCAACAGGTTAACCACGCTCATCACCCATCCCGCTTTCCACCATTCCCCCAGCGTCACGTAGCCGGAGCCAAAGATGATCGGCGCGGTGCCGGTACCGTAATGCGTCAGCGACATCATCAGCGAGGAAGAGAACGCCAGGATCAGGCCCAGCAGCGCCGGTGGCGCGCCGAGCGCGATGCCGGCGGCGAAGAAGGCAGCGAACATCGCCGTCACGTGCGCGGTGGTGCTGGCGAAGAAATAGTGCGAATACAAATAGATGAGGGTCAGCAAGATCGTGCCGCCCACCCAGCTCATGCCCATATGGTCGATGCCGTTGCCCACGGTTTGCGACAGCCAGCCGATCAGCCCCAGCTTGCCGAGGAAGCTGGCCATCATCACCAGCGCCGAGAACCACACCACGGTGTCCCACGCGCCTTTATGCTTGAGCACATCCTCCCAGCTCAGCACGCCGGTGGCCAGCAGCACCGCCAGGCCGATCAGCGCCGCGGTGGTGGGATTGACCGCCAGCGCCGGACCGAAGATCATCGCCGGAATGCCGGCCCACAACGCCAGCAACAGCGCGAACACCCCGAGGGTGATTTTCTCCGGCAGCGTTATCGGCCCCAGCGCCTGCAGTTTGTCGCGCGCGAAACGCGGCGCGTCCGGAGTACTTTTTACCTCCGGCGGATACAGCAGGTAGATGACCAGCGGCATCACGATCAGCGAGCACAGCCCCGGCACCAGGGCGGCAATCGCCCACATCGACCAGGACAGCTCGAAGCTGCCGTGGGTGCCTTTGGCGATCAGGCTGACGATCAGCGGGTTAGGCGCGGTGGCGGTGATAAACATCGCCGAGGTAACCGGGTTGATGTTGTAGTTTACCAACGACAGGTAGCGGCCGATTTTGCCGGAGGTATTGAGCTCGGGTTTAGAGCCGAAGCTGTCGGCGATCGACTTCATGATCGGGTGAATGATGCCGCCGCCGCGCGCGGTGTTGCTCGGCGTCACCGGCGCCAGCGTGGTTTCCGCCAGCGTCAGCGCATAGGCGATGCCCAACGTTTTCTTGCCGAACAGCGAAATAAAGTAGTAGCCGATGCGCGCGCCCAGCCCGGTTTTGTTCAGGCTGAGGGAGATCATGATCGAAAAGCCGATCAGCCAGATCAGCGGGTTGGAAAAGCCGCTGAGCGCATCGTCCAGCGCGGCGCCCGGCTTGCCGGGGTTGGTGACGCCGGTCACCGCCACCAGAGCGATGGCGATCACCGAAACCGCGCCGATCGGCATCGCTTTGCCAATGATGGCGATGATGGTGCCGATAAACAGCGCCAGCAGTTGCCAGGCGTTGGGCGCAACGCCCTCCGGCACGGGAATGAGGAACCAGATGATCAGCGTGGCGGCAAGGGCGCACAGGGAAGGAAGCGGTTTGAGCGGTGTGAGTTTATCCATAACGTTCCCACTGTTCTAAACGACAAGGCGGCATCTCAATAGCGAGACGGGCGTGAACGCAACGATCGCGCTCCATATGCCTTCAGCTTGGGCGTCCGCTTCTGCCTTCTCAATGACTTGCATCAAGAATGCCGTCGTTTGACCTCACACTTCACGCACTTTGGCGCTCATCCCGAGCGCCGCCAGCGCCAGCAGCGCCGCCATCCAATATACCGAGCCATGACCGAAATTTTCCACCAGCGCGCCCTGCAGCACCCCGGCCAGGATCACCCCGGTAGAGATGCTGTTGGTGAACAAGGTGGTGGCGGCGCCCGGTCGGCCCGGCATCAAATCCTGAAAATAGAGCATGCCGATACCGGCGACGATGCCGATAAACACCGCGTTGAGCAGCTGCAGCGCAATCAGGGCCGGCTTGGCCGCCAGCACCGTCAGCCCGAGGTAAAACAGCACGCCTGCCGCCACCGCCAGCAGCATCATGTTGCGCTTGCCGAAGCGTTTGACGTAATAACCGGCCAGCAGCATTGCCGGGATCTCCAGCCCGGCGGCGGTGCCCATCAGCACCCCGGCCAACCCTTCCGGCAGGCCGAGATCGGCGGTGATATACAGCGGCATATCGATGATGTACAGGGTGTTGCAGGTCCACATCAGCATCGAGGCGATGAACAGCAACCGCACGTCGCGATTGCGCCAGGCGCTGGCGGGCGCGATCGGCGCAGACACCCCACTCTGCAGCCCCTCATTTCCCGCCGCGCGCGGCACCGAAGGCAGCATAAATCCCACCAGTAGCACGCAAAGCGCGAAGGTGGCGGCGGCGATCAGGAACATCACGGTAAAGCCGTAGTTCAGCGCCAACGCAAACGACAGCGGCGGGCCAATCACCCAGGCCAGCGAAAGCTGGGCGCGCATCACCGAGCTGAACATCACCACTTCACGCGCCTCGCGGTCGGCATATTCCCGCGCCAGCGCGAAAATCTGCGGCATGGCGGTGTTGGCAACGGCGGACATCAGCACCCCGGCGGTGATCAGCGTCAGGTAGTCGCGATTAAAGGCGAACAGCAGGCAGTTGCCGACCGCCATCAGGCAGCACAGCAAGATCAGCCTGCGCCGATCGCCGCGGGTGTCGGAACGCTTGGCCAGCAGGAAACTGACGACGATGCCGGCCACCGCGTTGGCGGTGTAAAACAGCCCGACCCACAGCGGCCGCACCTTGACCTCGGTGGTCAGAAACAGGCTGAGCGTCGGCGTCAACAACGCGCCGGCGATGCCGGAGAGGAAAGCGATCAGCAGGAATGCGGCAAAGATGGGGTTAATGCGCAGTGACAACCGGCTCAGGCGTTGCATATCGTCTTCCCTGACCTCAAAGCAGAAGAAAGAACCTTAGGCCACGGCGAGAAAAATGCAAGCGCATCGCCATGACCACGCATAAAAAAACCAGTGGGTCGCCCCACTGGCTGGTGAAACAGCACCATTACTCAGAAATTGGTTGCCGCGGCCCCTACAGGTGCTCGCGATACTGCTTATCGGTCATCTCTTTAATGTCCCATTGTGTCAGGTGCGCCAGCATCGCCAGCCGCGCCTGTTCGGGCACCACGCTCAGCCAGTCGGCGCGCTGGCGGCGCACAGCACTGAAGTAGCGCTGATAGAACTGTCTGGATAAGAAAGCTTTCATGATTACGCCCTCCCCTTTCATTGATGAAAATTATCGGCGTAATATAGGGAAAGAAAAATTGACGAGTTGAGGCAGGAGCGTTCCTCTTTTATGTCCACGTCCCGATTGCAGCAGCAGTTCATCCGTCTGTGGCAGCGCTGCCACGGTGAAACCACCGACACTACGCTGCAGGCGCTGGCGGAGGTGCTCAGCTGCTCGCGGCGCCACGTGCGCTCCCTGCTGAGCGCCATGCAGCGGGAAGGCTGGCTCACCTGGCAGGCGGAGTCGGGGCGCGGCAAGCGCTCGCGGTTAACCTTCCACTACACCGGCCTGGCTCTGCAGCAACAACGGGCCGAGGAGCTGCTGGAACAGGACCGCATCGATCAGTTGGTGCAGCTGGTGGGCGACAAAAACGTGGTGCGCCAGATGCTGCTGTCGCAGCTGGGACGCAGCTTCCGCCAGGGGAAACACATCCTGCGGGTGCTCTACTACCGGCAGCTGTACAACCTGTTGCCCGGCTCGGCGCTGCGGCGTTCGGAGACCCATTTGGCGCGCCAGATCTTCAACGGCCTGACGCGCATAAATGAGGAAAACGGGGAACTGGAGTCCGATCTGTCTCACCATTGGCAGGCGCTGACCCCGCTGCACTGGCGGTTTTACCTGCGCCCGGCGATCCATTTTCATCATGGCCGCGAGCTGGAGATGGCGGACGTCATCACTTCCCTCTCGCGTCTGACCTCGCAACCGCTGTTCTCGCATATCGAGAGCGTCACCTCGCCGACGCCGTTCGTTATCGACGTGCAGCTGCGCAGTCCCGACCACTGGCTGCCCTGGCTGCTGGGCAGCGTGCAGGCCATGATCCTGCCGCGCGAATGGCGTGAACTGCCGGATTTCGCCCGCCATCCGGTCGGCACCGGCCCCTACCGCATGGTGCGCAACCATCCCAGCCAGATGAAGATCCACGCCTTCGACGACTATTTTGGCTACCGGGCGCTGATCGACGAGGTGAACATCTGGGTGCTGCCGGAGTTTTCCGAAGAGCTGGTGCACTCCGGCGTGCAGCTGCAGGGCGATGAAACCGGCAACAGCGAGCTGGAAAGCCGGCTGGAAGAGGGTTGCTATTTCCTGCTGTTCGATCAGCGTTCACCGCTGGCCGTCGACCCCGCCATTCGCAGTTGGCTGTGCGAATTGATCAACCCCATTTCGCTGCTGAGCCACGCCGGGCCGCTCTACCAGCGCTATTGGTCGCCGGCGTACGGCCTGCTGCCGCGCTGGCACCACAACCGCACGCTGGCGCAGCAGCCCAAGCCCGCGGGCCTGACCGAACTGACGATGACCCACTTCAATGAACATTCGGAGTTTCACGCCATTCGCCAGGCGATCGAACCGCTGCTGGCGCAGCACGGCATCCGTCTGATCGTGCAAAGCGTGGATTATGCCACCTGGCACCAGGGCGACGCGCGCAGCGATCTGTGGCTCGGCAGCGCCAACTTCTATCTGCCGCTGGAGTTTTCGCTGTTCGCCACGCTGTACGAACTGCCGCTGATGCAGCATTGCATGAACGAAGATCTGGCGCAGGACGCAGCGCTGTGGCGCGCCAACCGCTTGCCGCTGGCCGAGTTCTGCCAGCGTCTGGTCAGCAACCACCAGCTGCATCCGCTGTTCCACCACTGGCTGCAGCTGCACGGCCAGCGCAGCATGCGCGGCGTGCGGATGAACACCCTCGGCTGGTTCGACTTCAAGTCCGCCTGGTTTGCCCCGCCGGAGGCATAAGCGCCTTTCGCCCGGGTCGGTTAATCTTTACAATAGCGCCGTCTCAACGGGGTGCGGTAAGTCGGGCCGCGTGATAAGCCCGATTTTCCGCTGAGAGCACACCCGTCGAACCTGATCCGGTCAATACCGGCGGAGGGATTTGAGCCCAGCGAACCGGCGACGCCGCCTCGCCCCCTCAGATGCCCTTGCCCCCTTATTTTTCAGGAGTGCAACGTGGTCAAAACATTTCTGCCCTGCTTATTGCTGCTGTGTGCCGCGCCGGTGTTGGCCAAGCCGACGCTGACGGTTTACACCTACGATTCCTTCGCCGCCGACTGGGGCCCAGGCCCGGCGGTGAAAAAAGCCTTTGAAGCCGAGTGCGACTGTGAACTGAAGTTCGTCGCGCTGGAAGACGGCGTCTCGCTGCTGAACCGCCTGCGCATGGAAGGCAAGAACAGCGCCGCCGACGTGGTGCTGGGGTTGGACAACAACCTGTTGCAGGCGGCGCAGCAAACCGGCCTGTTCGCGCCGAGCGGCGTCGACACCGCCAAACTGACGGTGCCGGGCGGCTGGCAGGACGCGACCTTCGTGCCATACGACTACGGGTACTTCGCCTTCGTCTACAACAAAGAAAAACTGAAGAACCCGCCAAAAAGCCTGCAGGAGCTGGTCAGCGGCGATCGCAACTGGAAAGTGATCTACGAAGATCCGCGCACCAGCACGCCGGGCCTCGGCCTGCTGCTGTGGATGCAAAAAGTGTATGGCGACAAGGCGCCGGCCGCCTGGCAGCAACTGGCGAAGAAAACCGTCACCGTCACCAAAGGCTGGAGCGAAGCCTACGGCCTGTTCCTGAAGGGCGAAGGCGATCTGGTGCTCAGCTACACCACCTCTCCGGCCTATCACCTGATCGAAGAGAAAAAAGATCTCTACGCCGCCGCCACGTTCAGCGAAGGGCACTACCTGCAGGTGGAAGTGGCGGGCAAGCTGAAGGCCGCCAAACAGCCTGAGCTGGCGGAGCGTTTCATGCAGTTCATGGTGACACCGGCGTTCCAAAACGCCATCCCGACCGGCAACTGGATGTACCCGGTGATCAACACCCCACTGCCCGTCGGCTTTGAGCAGATGAACGTGCCGCAGACCGCGCTGCAATACAGCGCCGAAGAGGTGGCCAAACAACGCGGCGGTTGGATCCGGGCATGGCAAACCGCCGTCAGCCGCTGATCCCCCGCTGGCTCTGGCCGGGGCTGTTGGCCGCCGGCGTGATCCTGCTGGTCGCCGCGCTGGCGATGGGCTCGCTGTGGCGTCACGCGCCGGACAGCGACTGGCGCGGCCTGTGGCAGGACAGCTACCTTTGGCACGTGGTGCGCTTCACCTTTTGGCAGGCGCTGCTGTCGGCGCTGATTTCGGTGCTGCCCGCCGTTCTGCTGGCGCGCGCGCTCTATCGCCGCCGCTTCCCCGGCCGGCAGCTGCTGCTGCGGCTGTGCGCCATGACGCTGGTGCTGCCGGTGCTGGTGGCGGTGTTCGGCCTGCTCAGCGTCTATGGGCGCCAAGGCTGGCTGGCGACGCTGTGCGGCTGGCTGGGCATCGAATATGGCTTCTCGCCCTACGGTCTGCAGGGCATTCTGCTGGCGCACCTGTTCTTTAACCTGCCGCTGGCCACCCGCCTGTTGCTGCAGGCGCTGGAGAATATCCCGGTGGAGCAGCGCCAGCTGGCCGCCCAGCTGGGCATGAATGGCTGGCAGCAGTTCCGCTTCGTCGAATGGCCGGCGCTGCGCCGCCAGATCCTGCCGAGCGGCGCATTGATCTTCATGCTGTGCTTCGCCAGCTTCGCCACCGTGCTGTCGCTGGGCGGCGGGCCGCAGGCTACCACCATCGAACTGGCGATCTATCAGGCGCTGAGTTACGACTACGATCTGGGTCGCGCCGCCATGCTGGCGCTGATCCAGTTAAGCTGTTGTCTGGGGCTGGTGTTGATCAGTCAGCGCCTGAGCCAGGTATTGCCGGTGGGGCATACCCACGCCCAGCGCTGGCGCAATCCGGAAGACAGCCTGTGGCGACGCGTCGGCGATTTTCTGCTGATCGCCGCCGCGCTGTTGCTGCTGCTGCCGCCTCTGCTGGCGGTGATCGCCGACGGCGCCAATCAGGCCGTCGTCAGCGTGCTGCGCCAGCCGGTGCTGTGGCAGGCGCTGTTCACGTCGCTGCGCATCGCCCTCGGCGCCGGGGCGCTGTGCGTGGCGCTCACGATGATGCTGCTGTGGAGCAGCCGCGAGCTGAAGCTGCGGCAGCATCTGCGCGGCGGCCAGGCACTGGAGCTGAGCGGCATGGTGATCCTGGCGATGCCGGGCATCGTGCTGGCCACCGGCTTCTTCCTGCTGCTGAGCGATACGATCGGGCTGCCACAGTCGCCCTATGCGCTGGTGATCCTCACCAATGCGCTGATGGCGGTGCCCTATGCGCTGAAGGTGTTGGAGAACCCGATGCGCGACCTCGCCGAACGTTACAACCCGCTGTGCCTGTCGCTGGATATCCACGGCTGGCAACGGCTGCGGCTGATCGAACTGCGCGCGCTGCGTCGCCCGCTGGCGCAGGCGCTGGCCTTCGCCTGCGTGCTGTCGATCGGCGATTTCGGCGTGGTCGCCTTGTTTGGCAACGAGCATTTCCGTACCCTGCCTTTTTACCTGTATCAGCAGATTGGCGCCTACCGCAGCAACGACGGGGCGGTGACCGCGCTGCTGTTGCTGCTGCTGTGCTTCCTGCTGTTTACCCTGATCGAACGCTTACCGGGGCGCCATGCTGACGCTTGAAAAACTGACCTATCTGTATGAACACCTGCCGATGCGCTTTGATCTGCGCATCCAGCCGGGCGAGCGCGTCGCGGTGCTCGGCCCCAGCGGCGCCGGTAAAAGCACCCTGCTGAGTTTGATCGCCGGTTTTCTGCCGGCGGCCAGCGGCCGGCTGCTGCTGAACGACGAAGACCACACCGCTACGCCGCCGGCCAAACGGCCGGTGTCGATGCTGTTTCAGGAGAACAACCTGTTCGCGCACCTGACGGTGGCGCAGAACATCGGGCTGGGGTTGGATCCCGGTCTGCGCTTGACTGAACAGCAGCGCCAACAGCGGGCGCATATCGCCCGTCAGGTCGGCCTGGAGGAGCACCTGGAGCGCCTGCCGTCGCAGCTTTCCGGCGGTCAACGTCAGCGCGCCGCGCTGGCGCGCTGTTTGATTCGCCAACGACCGATCCTGCTGCTCGACGAGCCCTTCTCGGCGCTCGATCCGGCGCTGCGCAACGAAATGCTGCAGCTGCTGCAGACGGTGTGCGAACAGCGTAACCTGACGCTGCTGATGGTGTCGCACAACCTCGACGACGCCGCGCGCATCGCGCCGCGCACGCTGCTGGTGGTCGACGGCCGCATCTACTACGACGGCCCGACGCAGGCCCTGCTGGACGGCAGCGCGCCCGAAGCGCGCGTGCTGGGCATCTTGGGTAAAGCGTGATCTGACGCGCGTTTTTTATGCTGCGCCAATAAACCTGTTGTGCGAATTTTGCGCCTGTGCTTTTATAAAAACCTGACTTTTTTTACTGATGATAAGGTTCCCTGTGATCGCATCCTCGCTGACTTCGACCCTACTATTTACCGCGCTACCAGCCGCGGTGGTCGTCGTGCGTGTGGTGGTGGTCGTCGGCAATGCGCCGTAGGGTCCGAATCAACGCATCGATTCCCAAACCCCGCCGGCGCAAACCGGGCGGGGTTTCTTGTTTTAGCACCCTGCCCAGAAAAGCTCACCGGCCTTGAGAAAGGACAGGAACATGGCAACTTCGGGCACGCCTCAGCCGGGCACCCGCTTCACCGGCGCACAATTGATCGTTCATCTGCTGGAGCGGCAGGGCATCACCACCGTCGCCGGCATCCCCGGCGGCGCGGCGCTGCCGCTGTATGACGCGCTGAGCCAAAGCACCCGCATTCACCACGTGCTGGCGCGCCACGAACAGGGCGCGGGCTTTATGGCGCAGGGCATGGCGCGCGCCAACGGCAAAGCGGCGGTGTGCATCGCCTCCAGCGGACCGGGCGCCACCAACCTGGTCACCGCCATCGCCGACGCCAAGCTCGATTCCATTCCGCTGGTGTGCATCACCGGTCAGGTGCCTTCTTCGATGATCGGCACCGACGCCTTCCAGGAGGTGGACACCTACGGTATTTCCATCCCAATCACCAAGCACAACCATCTGGTACGCGATATTCGCGAATTGCCGCAGGTGATCGTCGACGCATTCCGCATCGCCGAATCCGGCCGCCCCGGCCCGGTCTGGATCGATGTGCCGAAAGACGTGCAGACCGCCACCATCACCCTGGAGGAGCTACCGCCGATCGCCGTGCAGGACGCCGCACCGAGCTTCGATCCGGCGCTGGTTTCGCAGGCCGCCGCGATGATCAACCAGGCGCAACGCCCGATCCTCTACCTGGGCGGCGGCATCATCTGCGCCGACGCTCACCGCCAGGCGCTGGAACTGGCCGAACGCGCCGGTCTGCCTACCACCATGACGCTGATGGCGCTGGGGGCGATGCCGGTGGAACACCCGCTGTCGCTGGGCATGCTGGGCATGCACGCGGCGCGCAGCACCAACTTCATTCTGCAGGAGGCCGATCTGCTGATCGTGCTGGGCGCGCGCTTCGACGATCGGGCAATCGGCAAAACCGAGCAGTTCTGCCCTAACGCCGCCATCATTCACGTGGATATCGACCGCGCCGAGCTGGGCAAGGTCAAACAGGCCAACGTGGCGATCCATGCCGACGTCGGCCAGGTGCTGCAACAGCTGCTGCCGCAGATCGACACGCAGCCGCGCAGCGCGTGGCTGAGCACCGTCAATGACCTGAAGCGCGAGTTCCCGTTCAACATGCCGAACGCCGACGATCCGCTGAGCCATTACGGCCTGGTGCTGGCGGCCGCGCGCTGCGTGGACGACAGCGCCATCATCACCACCGACGTGGGCCAGCATCAGATGTGGGTGGCGCAGGCCTATCCGCTGAGCCGGCCGCGCCAGTGGCTGACTTCGGGCGGCCTGGGCACCATGGGCTTCGGTCTGCCGGCGGCGATCGGTGCGGCGTTGGCGGAGCCCGAGCGCAAAGTGCTGTGCTTCTCCGGCGACGGCAGCCTGATGATGAACATTCAGGAAATGGCCACCGCGGTCGAACACGATCTGGACGTGAAAATCATTTTGATGAACAACCAGGCGTTGGGGCTGGTGCACCAGCAGCAAACCCTGTTCTACCAGCAGCGCATCTTCGCCGCCGCCTATCCGAAGCGCACCGACTTCCTGAAGATCGCCGCCGGATTCGGGCTGGATACCTGCGATTTGAACGCCGCGGAAGATCCGCAGGCCGCGCTGGCCGAAGCGATCCAACGCCCGGGCCCCTGCCTGATCCACGCGCTGATCGACATCAACGAAAAAGTGTTCCCGATGGTGCCGCCGGGCGCCGCCAATATCGACATGATTGGAGAATAAGCCATGCTGCAACCACAAGATAAACCCCAGGTGATCCTGGAGCTGGCCGTGCGCAACCATCCCGGCGTCATGTCGCACGTTTGCGGGCTGTTCGCTCGCCGCGCGTTCAACGTCGAAGGCATTCTGTGTCTGCCGCTGAAGGACGGCCAGCAGAGCCGCATTTGGCTATTGGTCGCCGACGATCAGCGGCTGGAGCAAATGATCAGCCAGGTGGAAAAGCTGGAAGACGTGCTGCAGGTGAAGCGCCACAGCGAAGACGTGCGGGTATTTGAACAGCTGGAAGCGTTCTTCCAGTAATACGAAGGGGGCTTACGCCCCCGCAATCATTGCCCGGACAGCACCTGCCACAGCAGGTGCCGATACACCGGCATCAAGGGCTGCTGGCTCAGTAGATAACCGACTGCCAGCGCCGCCAGCCAGCTCAATCCGCACACCACGCGCAGCCGCAGCGGCGTCAGCCAACGGCTCAGCCGATCGGCGCTGCGCTTATCCTCACGCCACCAGCGCCAACTCAGCCACACAGCCAGCCAGATCGTGAGCGCCGCGGCGAGCAGCAACCACTTGAACATCGCGCTGTTGGCGCCGGCGGGAATGTCGATCGCCACGCCCGCCAGGATGCCGGGGAAGAAATAGACCGGCGGCCAGGTCAGGCAACCGATGATATTCGGCAAGGCAAACTTGTACGGCGGTAGATCGAGCATGCCGGCCACCATCGGCACCAGCGGGCGCGTCGGGCCAACGAAGCGGCCGATCAGAATGGTCGCCATGCTGTGCTGGTGCAAGGCGTGTTCGGTTTTGTCGAGCAGCGCTTTGTTCTTCTTCAGGAACGACCAGCGGTGCAAGGGCCCTTTGAAGGCGCGACCGACGAAATAGGAGATCCAGTCGCCGAGCAGGCAGCCGACGATCCCCGCCGCCCAGGCGTAGTAGAAGTCCACCTTGCCGCTGCCGATCAGGGCGCCGATGCTGGCCATCATCACCGTGCCGGGCAGCAGCAGCCCCACCAGCGCCAGCGACTCGAGAAAAGCGACCAGCAGGACGACCATCAGGGTGAAAGCCAGTGACTGGGTGATCAAATCTTGTAAATAGGCTTCCATTACACCTCTGCGGATTATTCGGCCAAACGGGGCCGAGGATTTTCCAGCGGCGCCGCTGGCGAGTCAATCGATGAATTGTATGCGTATTTGGCAGCGCCGAACGCCGATGGACAATGACTGTATAAAAACACATACTATAATTTATCTATATTAGCGCCAAAACCGACATCTCGCTGGATGTCGCGCACGCCGCCCGGCGGAAGACGAAGGGGTTATGACAGCACTGCAACAGGGTTTCCTGCTCACTCGCCACTGGCGCGACACGCCCGCCGGCACCGAGGTCGAATTTTGGCTGGCGACCGACGCAGGCCCGCGTCAGCTGCGCCTGCCGCCGCAAACCTCGGTAGCGTTTATCCCCGCCGAACAAAAGCCGCGCGCGGAACTGCTGCTGCGCGAAGAACGGCAAGTCGAACTGAAACCGCTGGCACTGACGGATTTTCATCACCGCCCGATGCTGGGGCTGTACTGCCGCCAGCACCGTCAGCTCATCAAGCTGGAAAAACTGCTGCGGGAAGGCGGCGTTACGGTCTACGAGGCCGACATTCGCCCACCCGAACGCTACCTGATGGAGCGCTTCATCACCGCGCCGGTGTGGTTCAACGGCCAGGCCAACGGCGGCGGGCCCTTGCTCAACGGCCAGATGAAGCCGGCGCCGGACTACCGCCCGACGCTCAGGCTGGTGTCGCTGGATATCGAAACTACCGCCCACGGCGAACTTTACTCTATCGCGCTGGAAGGCTGTGGCCAGCGGCAGGTCTACATGCTGGGGCCGGCCAACGGCGGCGATGCGCCGCTGGATTTCGATCTGGAATACTGCGCCAGCCGCCCCCAACTGCTGGAACGGTTGAACGCGTGGCTGGAGCGCCACGATCCTGACGCCATCATCGGCTGGAACCTGGTACAGTTCGATCTGCGGGTGCTGCAAAAGCACGCCGAACGCTACCAGATCCCGCTGCGGCTGGGGCGTGGCGGCAACCTGTTGGAGTGGCGCGAGCACGGCTTCAAACAGAACCACTTTTTCGCCGCTGCCGCCGGCCGCCTGATCATCGACGGCATCGAAGCGCTGAAGTCCGCCACCTGGAACTTCCCCTCCTTCAGCCTGGAATACGTTTCGCAGGCGCTGCTGGGCGAAGGCAAGGCGATCGACAACCCTTATCAGCGCATGGCGGAGATCGACCGACGCTTCGCCGAAGACAAACCGGCGCTGGCCCGCTACAACCTGAAGGACTGCGAGCTGGTGACGCGCATCTTCGCCAAGGCCGACCTGCTCAACTTCCTGCTGGAACGCGCCACCGTCACCGGGCTGGCGGCCGATCGCAGCGGTGGATCGGTGGCGGCCTTCAGCCACCTCTATATGCCGCGCATGCACCGCCTGGGCTTTGTCGCCCCCAACCTCGGCGAACAGCCGGAGGAACACAGCCCCGGCGGCTTCGTGATGGACTCCCAGCCCGGCCTGTACGATTCGGTGCTGGTGCTGGACTATAAAAGCCTGTATCCGTCGATCATCCGCACCTTCCTGATCGATCCGGTCGGGTTGGTGGAAGGCATGCGCCACCCAAACGACGCCGATTCGGTGCCCGGTTTTCGCAACGCCCGCTTCTCGCGCAGCAAACACTGCCTGCCGGCGATCGTCGAGCAGATCTGGCAGGGGCGCGAAGCCGCCAAGCGCCAGCACAACAAGCCCCTGTCGCAGGCGCTGAAGATCATCATGAACGCGCTGTACGGCGTGCTGGGATCGAGCGGCTGCCGCTTCTTCGATCCGCGGCTGGCGTCGTCGATCACCCTGCGCGGCCACGAGATCATGCGCCAAACCCGCGAACTGATCGAAGCCGAAGGGTATCAGGTCATTTACGGCGACACCGACTCCACCTTCGTGTGGCTGAAACAGCCGCATGACGAGCAGCAGGCGGCGCAGATCGGCCGAGCGCTGGTGCAGCGGGTCAACGCCTGGTGGCAGCAGCATCTGCAGCAGCAGTTCGGGTTGGAGAACGCGCTGGAGCTGGAGTTCGAAACCCACTATTCCCGCTTCCTGATGCCGACCATTCGCGGCGCCGAACAGGGCAGCAAGAAGCGCTACGCCGGCCTGATCGCACGCGCCGGCGGCGAGGAAGAGATGGTGTACAAAGGCCTGGAAACGGTGCGCACCGACTGGACGCCGCTGGCGCAGCAGTTCCAGCAGCAGCTCTATCAGCGCATCTTCAAACGGCAGCCCTATCAGGACTATGTGCGCGACTACGTCGGCAAAACCCTGAACGGCGACTTCGACGATCAGCTGGTGTACCGCAAACGCCTGCGCAGAAAGCTCGACGACTATCAGCGCAACGTGCCGCCGCACGCCCGCGCCGCGCGCATCGCCGACGACTACAACCGCAGCCAGGGGCGGCCGCTGCAGTATCAGAACGGCGGCTGGATCAGCTACGTGATGACCGTCGCCGGGCCGGAACCGCTGGAGACGCGCCATTCCCCCATCGACTATCAGCATTACCTCGAACGCCAGCTGCAGCCGGTGGCAGACGCTATACTCCCTTTCTTGCACGACGACTTCACCACGCTGGTCACCGGGCAGATGGGGCTGTTTTGAGATTGCGCCAGGTTAAGAAAAATCATCCGGTTTTGCAGGTGACGAACGCGCCGCCTTCCATTACCATAGCGCCCTTCCCAAAACTGAACCACGCTTAGCCCTGCCGTCTCACGACGTCTGCATGGCGTGAACGGCTATTGCCCGTCAAATTTAAAACAAACCGGGATTAGCAGACGTTCAGTACAGGTGCCGCGGCCCTTCCCGCCCGGTAACAAGACTTACTTACAAAGAATCGAGCCGACAATATATGCCTTTTACTCTTGGTCAACGCTGGATCAGCGATACGGAAAGCGAATTAGGACTGGGCACCGTCGTGGCGCTGGACGCGCGCATGATTACCCTGCTTTTCCCCGCCACCGGTGAAAACCGCCTCTATGCCAGAAACGATTCGCCGATCACCCGCGTGATGTTCAACCCGGGCGATACCGTCAGCAGCCACGAGGGGTGGCAGCTGCAGGTGGAAGAGGTGAAAGAGGAAAACGGTCTGTTGACCTATATCGGCACCCGCCAGGACACCCAGGAAAGCGGCGTGGCAATGCGTGAAGTCCTGCTGGACAGCAAGCTGACCTTCAGCAAACCGCAGGATCGCCTGTTCGCCGGCCAAATTGACCGCATGGACCGTTTCGCGCTGCGTTTCCGCGCGCGCAAATACCAGAGCGAGCAGTATCGCCTGCCGTTCGCCGGCCTGCGCGGCATGCGCGCCAGCCTGATCCCGCACCAGCTGCACATCGCCCATGAAGTCGGCCAACGCCATGCCCCGCGCGTCCTGCTGGCGGACGAAGTCGGCCTCGGCAAAACCATCGAAGCCGGCATGATCATCCACCAGCAGCTGCTGGCGGGCCGCGCCGAGCGCGTGCTGATCGTGGTGCCGGAAACGCTGCAGCACCAGTGGCTGGTGGAGATGATGCGCCGCTTCAACCTCTACTTCTCGCTGTTCGACGACAGCCGCTACGCCGAAGCCAAGCTCGACAGCAGCAACCCGTTCGAAACCGAACAGCTGGTGATCTGCTCGCTGGACTTCGTGCGCCGCAACAAGCAGCGCCTGGAAGAGCTGGCGGACGCCCAGTGGGATCTGCTAGTGGTTGACGAAGCGCACCACCTGGCCTGGAGCGAAGAAGCGCCGAGCCGCGAATATCAGGTGATCGAACAGCTGGCCGAGCATATCCCCGGCGTGCTGCTGCTGACCGCCACCCCGGAGCAGCTGGGCCAACAAAGCCACTTTGCGCGCCTGCGCCTGCTCGATCCGAATCGTTTCCACGACTACGGCGAGTTTGTCGCCGAGCAGCAGAAATACCGCCCGGTGGCCGACGCCGTCACCCTGCTGCTGAGCGGTGAGCGCCTGGCCGATGACAAGCTGAACCTGCTGGGCGAGCTGATCGACGAGCAGGACATCGAACCGCTGCTCAAAGCCGCCAACAGCGAAGGCGACAACGCCGAGCAGGCGCGCCAGGAGTTGGTTTCCATGCTGATGGATCGCCACGGCACCAGCCGCGTGCTGTTCCGCAACACCCGTAACGGCGTGAAGGGCTTCCCGCACCGCAACCTGCACCAGATCAAGCTGCCGTTGCCGACCCAGTACCAGACCGCGATCAAAGTCTCCGGCATTATGGGCGCCAAGAAGTCCGTCGAAGCGCGCGCGCGTGACATGCTATACCCGGAGCAGATCTATCAGGAATTCGAGGGCGAAAATGCCACCTGGTGGAACTTCGACCCGCGCGTCGAGTGGCTGCTGGACTACCTGCTGGCCAACCGCAACGAAAAAGTGCTGGTGATCTGCGCCAAGGCCGACACCGCGCTGCAGCTGGAGCAGGTACTGCGCGAGCGTGAAGCGATCCGCGCCGCGGTGTTCCACGAAGGGCTGTCGATCATCGAGCGCGACCGCGCCGCCGCCTACTTCGCCTCCGAAGAGGAAGGCGCGCAGGTGTTGCTGTGTTCCGAGATCGGCTCCGAAGGCCGCAACTTCCAGTTCGCCAGCCAACTGGTGATGTTCGATCTGCCGTTCAACCCGGATCTGCTGGAGCAGCGTATCGGCCGTCTGGACCGTATCGGCCAGATGCACGATATCCAGATCATGGTGCCTTACCTGGAACACACCGCACAGGCGGTGCTGGGGCGTTGGTTCCACGAGGGGCTGGATGCCTTCGAACACACCTGCCCGACCGGCCGCACCATCTACGACAGCTGCTACGAGCAGTTGATCGGCTATCTGGCCGCGCCGACCGAACAGGAAGGCTTCGACGAATTCATCCACGCCTGCCGCCAGCAGCACGATCAGTTGAAAGCGCAGCTGGAACAGGGCCGCGACCGCCTGCTGGAGATGCACTCCAACGGCGGCGACAAAGCCCAGGCGCTGGCCGCCGCCATCGCCGAGCAGGATAACGACGTCAACCTGGTGGGCTTCGCGCTCAACCTGTTCGACATCGTCGGCATCAATCAGGAAGACCGCAGCGACAGCCTGATCGTGCTGACGCCGTCTGACCATATGCTGGTGCCGGACTTCCCGGGCCTGCCGCAGGACGGCTGCACCGTCACCTTCGACCGCGATCAGGCGCTGTCGCGCGAAGACGCGCAGTTCGTCAGCTGGGAACACCCGATCATCCGCAACGGCCTGGATCTGATCCTGTCCGGCGACACCGGCAGCTGCGCGGTGTCCCTGTTGAAAAACAAAGCGTTGCCGGTCGGCACCCTGCTGGTTGAGCTGGTCTACGTGGTGGAGGCCCAGGCGCCGAAACACCTGCAGCTGACGCGCTTCCTGCCGCCGACGCCGATCCGCATGCTGATGGACCGCAAGGGCACCAACCTGGCGGCTCAGGTCGAGTTCGAAAGCTTCAACCGCCAATTGAACGCAGTCAACCGCCACACCTCCAGCAAGCTGGTCAACGCCGTGCAGCAAGACGTGCACGCCATGCTGCAGCAGGCGGAAAGCCTGGTGGAAGCGCAGGCGCGCACGCTTATCGAACAGGCGAAGCAAGAGGCGGACGACAAGCTGAGCGCCGAGCTGGCGCGTCTGGAAGCGCTGAAGGCGGTCAACCCGAACATCCGCGACGACGAAGTCGAAGCGCTGGAGTTCAACCGCCGTCAGGTGCTGGCCAACCTCAATGAAGCAGGCTGGCGCCTGGACGCCATTCGTCTGGTGGTGGTCACCCACCAGTAACCGGCGCGACGCGGGGAGGCAGCCGCCTCCCCGTTCGGCCCTTTTCGCGGAGCCAAGATGGAACCCTACAATCCCCCGCAGGACCCGCTGCACATCCTGTATCAGGATGAACACATCATGGTGGTCAACAAGCCCAGCGGCTTGCTGTCGGTGCCCGGCCGCGCGCCGGAAAACAAAGACAGCCTGATGACCCGCATTCAGGCCGATCACCCGGCCGCCGAATCGGTGCATCGGCTGGACATGGCCACCAGCGGGGTGATCGTGGTGGCACTCAACAAGGCCGCCGAGCGCGAGCTGAAGCGTCAGTTCCGCGAACGCGAACCGAAGAAATCCTATATCGCCCGCGTTTGGGGGCATATGGCGCATGACGAAGGGTTGGTGGACTTGCCGCTGATCTGCGACTGGCCGAACCGGCCGCTGCAAAAGGTGTGTTTTGACACCGGCAAAGCGGCGCAAACGGAGTATCGGGTGCTGTCACGCGACGCCGACGGCAGCACCCGCGTGATGCTGACGCCGATCACCGGCCGCTCGCACCAGCTGCGGGTGCACATGCTGGCGCTGGGGCACCCAATCCTCGGAGACGGCTTCTACGCCCCGCCGGAGGCCAAGGCGATGGCGCCGCGGCTGCAACTGCATGCGCAAGAGCTGCGCATCACCCATCCCGCTTTTCAGACGCCGATGCACTTTCGCGCCGAGCCGGATTTCTAAGCGCATCACCCAGGGATACCCTAAATAATTCGAGTTGCAGGAAGGCGGCAACTAAGCGCAGCCCCGGGAACGTACAAAAAGTACGTGACCGGGGTAAGCGCGGGCAGCCAACGCACCTGCAGCTCGAAGTATGACGGGTATCGTTATTTGAAGCCTTTCTCGCGTTTGATCAGGTCGTACGCCGCCTGAATCTCCTGCGCTTTCTGCTTGGCCATTTCCATCATCTGCGGCGGCAAGCCTTTCGCCACCAGCTTATCCGGATGGTGTTCGCTCATCAGCTTACGGTAGGCGCGTTTGATGGTGGCGGCATCGTCGCTGCTGCGCACGCCGAGCACCTTGCACGCGTCGTCGAGCGTCGGGCCGCGCTGAGCCTGCTGATAGCCACCCTGCGAATACCCGCCCTGCTGACCGCCGCCGAACTGGCGCCCGCCCTCCATCATGCTGAGGAACTGGTCAAACTGCGCGCGCGAAATGCCCAGCTCTTCGGCGATGACGTACAGCACCTGACGTTCGTTCGGGTGCAACGAGCCGTCGGCGAACGCCGCCTGAATCTGAATTTCCAGAAACATCCGAATCAGATCGAAGCGGCCAAAACAGATGCTGCGGAACTGCTGCAGCGTCTCACGCAGCGGGAACTGGCTCTGTTTGCCCTCGCGAAACGCCTGCTGCGCCGCGGTGCGCGCTTCGCCGTGCAGTTGCAGGCGATCCATGAACAGGCTGGCGATCTGGATATCCGCCTCGGTAACGCGTCCTTTGGATTTGGTCAGGTGGCCCATCACCTGAAAAGTGGTGCGGAAAAATAGCGTTTGCCGCGTTTGCTGGTCGGTGAAGAACCCCCGGCTGCGCTTGTTGCTGCGCGCCGTATCGATCATGTGACCGATAATCAGCCCCAGAACTACACCCCAGAATCCCGCGCCAGACCAGATGGCGACGATGACGCCGAGCAGTTTTCCCCAATACTGCATATACTCCTCAATTATCATGCCGAAAGCCGCCGTCCCCCTTCGCTTCAGGAAAGGGTGCAGGCGATTTTTCCTAGAATTTGGATTATCATACCTGTCATTTATCTTTGCGCCTAACGACGACGCAAGTAAACGGCTGGATTTAGCACTAGCGCAACGCAGATGAGTAATATAGTCTCTGACCGTTTGCCGGACATGACGCCTCTGATGACGGAACACCAAAACCGCGTATGAAAAAAAGTTTCCCAACACTGCTGGCCACGATGATTTGGACGGCACTCTACAGTCAGCATGCGCTGGCTGATCTGGCCGAGCAATGCATGCTTGGCGTTCCCGTTTACGACAAGCCTTTGGTCAGCGGCGATCCGAACAGCCAACCGGTGACCATCAATGCCGATGACTCGCGCGCCGACTACCCGAAAAGCGCGCTGTTCAGCGGCAACGTGCATGTCGAGCAGGGCAACAGCACCCTGACCGCCAAAGAAGTTGAGCTGAACCAGACGCAAAACCCGGGCCAGGCGGAGCCGGTGCGCACCGTCACCGCCACCGGCGACGTGCACTACAGCGACAATCAGATCAAACTGAAAGGCCCGAAGGCCTGGTCGAACCTGAACACCAAAGATACCGATGTCTATGAAGGCGACTACCAGATGGTAGGCCGTCAGGGGCGCGGCGACGCCGACAAGATGAAAATGCGCGGCGCCAACCGTTACACCATTCTGGAAAACGGCACCTTTACCTCCTGTCTGCCAGGTGATGACAGCTGGAGCGTGGTCGGTTCAGAAGTGATCCACGATCGCGAAGAGCAGGTGGCGGAAGTATGGAACGCCCGCTTCCGCATCGGCGGCGTGCCGGTGTTCTACAGCCCGTACCTGCAGCTGCCGGTCGGCGACAAGCGCCGTTCCGGCTTCCTGATCCCGAACGCCAAGTACGGCAGCAACAACGGCTTCGAGTTCATGTTGCCGTACTACTGGAACATCGCGCCGAACTACGACGCCACCATCACGCCGCACTATATGTCCAAGCGCGGCCTGCAGTGGCAGACCGAGTTCCGTTATCTGGTGCAGCCGGGCCTCGGCCTGATGGAGTTCGACTGGCTGCCGGACGACAAGGAATACGGCAAAGACAATGACGACAGCAAACGCTGGCTGTTCTACTGGAACCACAACGGCGTCATGGATCAGGTGTGGCGCTTCAACGTCGACTACACCAAGGTCAGCGACTACAAATACTTCACCGATCTGGACTCCAAATACGGCTCCACCACCGACGGCTACGCCACGCAGAAATTCAGCCTCGGCTACGCCAACGAGAACTGGAACGCCACGCTGAGTTCCAAGCAGTTCCAGATCTTCGACACCACCGACCGTACCCGGTCTGACACCTATAAGGTGCAGCCGCAGCTGGATCTGAACTACTACAAAAACGACCTCGGCCCGTTCGATTTCCATATTTACGGCCAGGCGGCCAAGTTCACCAGCGTCAACCCGTACAGCCCGGACGCCACCCGTCTGCATATGGAACCGACGCTCAACCTGCCGCTCACCAACGGCTGGGCCAGCCTGAACACCGAAGCCAAGCTGATGGCGACCCACTACCAGCAGGATATTCCTGACGGTTTCGCCGCCAACTATGAAAGTCGTAAGAGTACGCAGAACAATCCGGTTACTGCGCCAAACCTCGACAACTCGGTCAACCGTGTGCTGCCGCAGTTCAAGGTCGACGGCAAGCTGGTGTTCGAACGGCCGATGATCTGGGCCGAAGGCGCCACCCAGACGCTGGAGCCACGCGTGCAGTACCTGTACGTGCCGTACCGCGACCAAAGCAACATCTACACCTACGACACCACCCTGCTGCAGACCGACTACTCCGGCCTGTTCCGTGACCGCACTTACAGCGGCCTGGATCGCATCGCTTCGCAGAACCGCGTGTCTACCGGTGTGACCACCCGTATTTATGATGACGCGCTGGTTGAACGTTTTAACGCTTCCGTGGGTCAAATCTACTACTTCAGCCGTTCGCGCACCGGTGACCGGATGACCGGTTACGACAACAACGACGACACCGGCAGCGTGGCCTGGGCCGGCGATACCTATTGGAAAATCGACGATCGTTGGGGCCTGCGCGGTGGCCTGCAGTACGACACCCGCCTGAACAGCGTCTCGCTGGGCAACGGCGTGGTGGAATACCGCCAGGATGCCGAGCGCGTGGTGCAGCTGAACTACCGTTACGCCACGCCGGAATACATCAAAACGGCGCTGAACACCAATGAGATTCCGGCCTACCAAGACGGCATCTCGCAGGTGGGCATCACCGGCAGCTGGCCGATCGCCGATCGTTGGGCGGTGGTCGGGGCGTATTATTACGACACCCGCGCCAAACAATCCGCCGATCAGCTGGTGGGGCTGAAGTACAACACCTGCTGCTGGGCGGTGACCCTGGGCTATGAGCGCAAGGTTACCGACTGGAACAACAGCAACAATACCAGCGTTTACGACAACAGAGTTTCGTTCAACGTCGAACTGCGCGGCCTGAGCAGCGATCATAGTCTCGGTTCCGCAGAAATGCTGCGCTCCGGCATTCTGCCGTATCAGCGTGCATTCTGACGCTTTGCAACACTTTGAAAACGAGAACTTTCACCCGCATTTGCGGATTACATAATGGGAAATGTATGAAGAACTGGAGAACGCTTATTCTCGGATTGGTGGTTTGCGCCAATGCCGCGTTCGCAGCACCCCAAGAAGTGGATAAAGTCGCCGCCGTCGTGGATAACGGCGTGGTACTCGAAAGCGACGTCAACGGTCTGTTGCAGTCAGTGAAGCTCAACGCCCAGCAGGCCGGCCAACAGCTGCCGGACGACAAGACGCTGCGCCATCAGATCATCGAACGCCTGATCATGGATAACATCCAGCTGCAGATGGCCAAGAAAATGGGCATCACCGTGTCCGACGCCGATCTGGACAAGGCGATCGCCAATATCGCCGCACAAAACAAGATGAGCGTCGATCAGCTGCGCAGCCGTCTGTCGTACGAAGGGTTGAACTACAACACCTACCGTTCGCAGATCCGCAAAGAGATGCTGATCTCCGAAGTGCGTAACAACGAAGTGCGCCGCCGCGTCACCATCCTGCCGCAGGAAGTGGACGCGCTGGCCAAACAGGTGGGCGCGCAGAACGGCAGCGACACCGAAATGAACATCAGCCACATCCTGATCCCGCTGCCGGAGAACCCGTCGCAGCAGCAGGTCGACAAAGCCGAAGAGCTGGCCAAACGCCTGGTGGGCGAAATCAACAGCGGCGCCGACTTCGGCAAGCTGGCGATCACCTACTCCGCCGATTCTCAGGCGCTGAAAGGCGGCAATATGGGCTGGGGCAAACTGCAAGAGATCCCGACCCTGTTCGCGGAACGTCTGGTGAGCGCCAAGAAAGGTGACGTCGTCGGCCCAATCCGTTCCGGCGTCGGCTTCCACATCCTGAAGGTGAACGACATTCGCGGCGCCAGCCAGTCGGTGTCGGTCACCGAAGTGCACGCCCGTCACATCCTGCTGAAACCTTCGGTGGTGCTGACCGACGATCAGGCGCGCGCCAAGCTGCAATCCGTTGCGGAAGCGATCAAGAGCGGCCGCGCCAAGTTTGCCGACGAAGCCAAACAGTTGTCGCAGGATCCGGGTTCCGCCATGCAGGGCGGCGATCTGGGCTGGGCTTCCCCGGACATCTACGATCCGGCCTTCCGCGATGCGTTGCTGAAGCTGAGCAAGGGTGAAATCAGCGCGCCGGTCCACTCTTCCTTCGGTTGGCACCTGATTCAGCTGCTGGATACCCGTCAGGTGGATAAGACCGACGCCGCGCAGAAAGATCGCGCTTACCGCATGCTGTTCAACCGTAAGTTCGCCGAAGAGGCGCAGACCTGGATGCAGGAACAGCGCGCCCAGGCTTACGTGAAGATCCTCGATGGCAGCGATGCACAGCAATAAACGCGTCGTCATTACCCCCGGCGAACCCGCCGGGGTAGGGCCGGATTTGGTGGCAGCGCTGGCGCAACAGGATTGGCCTGTTGAGCTGGTGGTGTGCGCCGATCCGGCCCTGCTGCTTGAACGCGCCCAACGTTTGGGCCTGCCGCTGACGCTGCGCGACTACCAGCCGCAGCAACCGGCCAAGGCGCAACGCGCCGGCACGCTGACCGTGCTGCCGGTCCCGCTCGCTCACCCGGTCACCGCCGGGGAGCTGAACGTCGGCAACAGCGCCTACGTGGTGGAAACCCTGGCGCGCGCCTGCGACGGCTGCCTGAACGGCGAATTCGCGGCGCTGATCACCGGCCCGGTGAACAAGGGCGTGATCAACGACGCCGGCGTGCCGTTTATCGGCCATACCGAATTCTTTGCCGATCGCAGCCGCTGCGATCGCGTGGTGATGATGCTCGCGACCGAAGAGCTGCGCGTGGCGCTGGCGACCACCCACCTACCGCTGCTGGCGGTGCCGGGCGCCATCACGCAACAGAGCCTGTTCGAAGTCATCCGCATCCTCGATCACGATCTGAAAACCAAATTTGGCATCGCCCAGCCGCACATTTACGTTTGCGGTCTGAACCCCCACGCCGGGGAAGGCGGCCATATGGGGCACGAAGAGATAGACACCATCATCCCGGCGCTCGACGCGCTGCGCGCTGACGGCATCCATCTTGTCGGCCCGCTGCCGGCGGACACCCTGTTCCAGCCCAAATATCTGCAAGATGCCGATGCGGTGCTGGCGATGTATCACGATCAGGGGCTGCCGGTGTTAAAATACCAAGGGTTCGGCCGCGCGGTGAATATCACCCTCGGTTTGCCTTTCATACGCACCTCGGTCGACCACGGTACCGCTCTGGAACTGGCCGGCACCGGCACCGCCGATGTCGGCAGTTTCCAAACGGCCCTGAATCTCGCCATTAAAATGATAATTAATTGTAATGAATAACAGAGTCCACCAAGGGCACTTTGCCCGCAAACGCTTTGGACAAAACTTTTTAACCGATCAGTTTGTCATCGATAGCATTGTCTCCGCCATTCACCCGCAGCCGGGCGAAGCGGTGGTCGAGATCGGCCCCGGCCTCGGCGCACTGACCGAGCCGGTCGGCGCGCGCATGGACCGCATGACGGTGATCGAACTGGACCGCGATCTGGCCACCCGGCTGGAGAACCACCCGCGGCTGAAAGACAAACTGACCATCCACCAGCAGGACGCCATGACGGTGAATTTCGCCGAACTGGCCGAGGAAGCTGGCCAACCGCTGCGCGTATTTGGTAACCTGCCGTACAATATTTCGACGCCGCTGATGTTCCACCTTTTCAGCTATACTCAGGCAATCCGCGACATGCACTTTATGTTGCAAAAAGAGGTGGTCAACCGTCTGGTGGCCGGCCCGAACAGCAAGGCCTATGGGCGTTTGACCGTAATGGCGCAGTACTACTGCAACGTCATTCCGGTGCTGGAAGTGCCGCCGACCGCGTTCGCGCCGCCGCCGAAGGTCGATTCCGCCGTGGTGCGTCTGGTGCCGCACAGCGTGCTGCCGAACCCGGTGGGCGACGTGCGCATGCTGAGCCGCATCACCACGCAGGCGTTCAACCAGCGGCGGAAAACCATCCGCAACAGCCTGGGCGACCTGTTCACGCCGGAGCAGCTGACGGAGCTGGGCGTCGATCCTTCGCTCAGAGCAGAAAATATTTCTGTGGCGCAATACTGCAAGCTGGCGAACTGGCTGTCAGCCAATCCGACGCCGCAGCAATAAGGAGTTGTTGTCATGATTGATTCGCCCCGCGTGTGTATTCAGGTTCAGAGCATCTATGTGGAATCACAGTCGATCCCTGAAGAAGAGCGTTACGTCTTCGCCTATACCATCACCATCCGCAATCTGGGGCGGAGCGACGTGCAACTGCTGGGCCGTTACTGGCTGATCACCAACAGCAACGGCCGCCAAACCGAAGTTCAGGGCGAAGGCGTGATCGGCGAACAGCCCGTCATTCCGCCCGGCGGAGAGTTTCAGTACACCAGCGGCGCCATTCTGGAAACGCCGCTGGGCACCATGGAAGGCCATTACGAAATGGTGGACCATCAGGGTCAACCATTCCGCACCGCTATTCCCGTGTTTCGCTTAGCCATTCCAACGCTGATCCATTAATTATGTCGACATACCTTATCGGCGACGTTCACGGTTGTTACGATGAACTGAAGTCGCTGCTGGCTCAGGCTGCTTTCGATCCCGAGCGCGATCGGCTGTGGCTGACCGGCGATCTGGTGGCGCGCGGCCCCGCCTCGCTGGACGTGCTGCGCTTCGTGCGCTCACTCGGCCCGGCGGTGCGCATGGTGCTGGGCAACCACGATCTGCACCTGCTGGCGGTCTACGCCGGCATTAGCCGCAACAAGCCCAAAGATCGCATCACCCCGCTGCTGGAGGCGCCGGACGCCGACGAGCTGATCAACTGGCTGCGTCGCCAACCGGTGCTGCAGGTGGACGATGAGCAAAAGCTGGTGATGGCGCACGCCGGCATTACCCCGCAGTGGGATATCGACACCGCGAAAATGTGCGCGCGCGAAGTGGAAGCGGTATTGAGCAGCGACAGCTACCCGCTGTTTCTCGACGCCATGTACGGCGACATGCCGAACAACTGGGCACCGGAACTGAGCGGCCTGGCGCGCCTGCGTTTCAGCACCAATGCGTTCACGCGCATGCGCTACTGCTTCCCCAACGGCCAGCTCGACATGATCTGCAAAGATGCGCCGGGCACAGCGCCCGCGCCGCTGAAACCGTGGTTCGAGCTGCCGCGCCTGGTGGATCCGGAATACACCATCGTCTTCGGCCACTGGGCCTCGCTGGAAGGCAAGGGCACGCCGGAAGGCGTGATCGGGCTGGATACCGGCTGCTGCTGGGGCGGCGACTTGACGATGCTGCGCTGGGAAGACCGCCGTTACTTCACGCAGCCCGCCAATCGCGGCGAGGCGCCTGATCACGCCGGCAGACTGGCCGCATCCTGAAATCATAAAGGCGGCCCCAGGCCGCCTTTGTTCCCTTTACCGCTTTACGCCCCAATCACCCCGCCATCTTCGCGCGTGATCATCAATACCGATGAACGTGGGCGCGGGCTGTTGTTCGGGAAGTGCGAATCGCCCTCTTCTCCCGGATGCTGTACGTTGACGAACATCGTCTTGTAGTCCGGAGTGAAAGTGATACCGGTCAGTTCGCAGGACTTCGGCCCCACCATGAAACGGCGAATTTCGCCGCTGACCGGATCGCCCACCAGCATCTGGTTGTTGCCCTGCCCGGCGTAATCCCCCTTGTTGCTGTACTTGCCGTCGGTGAGGATCCACAGGCGGCCGGCGCGATCGAAGCCCAACCCGTCCGGGCTGTTGAACGTGTTGTCCGCCGTGATGTTCGGCGTGCCGCGGTTGACGCCTTCCGGGTGGGCAATCGGGTTGCCACACAGCGCATACATGTCCCAGGCAAAGGTGCCGGCGGTGGCGTCGCCGCCTTCGTCCCAGCGAATGATCTGGCCATAGATGTTGTTCGGCCGCGGGTTGGCGGCGTTCAGCGGCATCCCTTCCTCACCGCGCTTGCTGTTGTTGGTCAGCGTGCAGTAAGCGCGGCCGTCATGCGGGTTCACCGCGATCCACTCCGGGCGATCCATTTTGGTGGCGCCGACCTGCTGCGCCGCCTTGCGGGCGAAGATCAGCACTTCGGCCTCATCGCGGAAGCCGTTCTCCGGCGTCAGGCCGTTCTTGCCGAACTCGAGCGCAATCCAGCGTCCTTTGCCCTTCAGCGGCGTGCCGGCTTCGTCGCCGTCGAACTGCGCCACGTACAGCGTTCCCTCGTCCAGCAGCGTGCGATTGTTGGCCGGATTGGCAGCGTCGACCACGCCTTTGGAAACGTACTTGTAGATATGCTCGCCGCGCTCGTCGTCCCCCATGTACACCACCAGGCGGCCATCTTTGGCCACGGTCACCGCCGCATTTTCATGCTTGAAGCGGCCCAGCGCGGTGTGCTTGATGGGCGTCGAGGTCGGATTCAGCGGATCGATTTCCACGATCCAGCCATGGCGGTTGAATTCGTTGGGGTTCTTCGCCACGTCGAAGCGCTCGTCATAGTCCGGCCAGTTACGCTCCGGCTCGCTGACCTTCAGCGTGTAGCGCTTCTGTTCCGGCGTGGTTGGGTAATCGGCCTGGCGGGTGCCGAAGTAGGTATCGAAGTTTTCTTCGCAGGTCAGATAGGTGCCCCACGGCGTCTTGCCGTTGGCGCAGTTGCCGAAGGTGCCCAGCACCTTGCGGCCGCTCGGATCGGCGGCGGTCTGCAACAGCGGATGCCCGGCGGCCGGGCCGCTGAACTGCATGTCGGTGTTGGCGGTGATGCGGCGGTTATAGCGCGACGGGCGCTCCACTTCCCACCGCTGGCCGTCGCCGACGCGCTTTACCGCCACGATGGAAACGCCGTGCGCCGCCTGCGATTTACGCACCTCTTCCAGGCTGGTGGCCTTGGCGCCGCCGTGAGCGAACAGGTACTGCTCGTTGACGTATTCGTTATTGATGGCCATCACACCGTGGCGATCGTCGATCGGGAAGAAGCTCATGCCGTCGTTATTGTCGCCGAACTGTTTTTCCTGATCGGCGGCGCTGTTGTTGCCCTGCGGATCAAAGGCCGGCGCGCCGTCCACCAGCGGTTCCCCCCAGGAGATCAGCACCTCCGCGCGGTAGCCCGGTGCAATGGTCACCTCGTCGGCGGTAGAGGCGGCGATGCCCTGAAAGCCCAGCAGTTTGTTCGGCGGCAGATCCTCGGCCAACGCCTCGGCGGAGACCGACCAGATGCCGCCGCCGAGAAAGCCGGCCAGGCCGACGGCACCGGCGCTGCCGAGCAGCAGTTTGCGGCGAGTGGGATCGATCAGGCGGTCGGCGTCTAATTGCTCAATTTGCTTGGTCATAGCGTGGTTACCTTTTTAGTTATGGCGCCGCGGTCAAGATTCACCAGAGTTGCCGAGGCGCTCGGAGTTGGGCTTCATACTAATCAGGTAATGTGACGGAAAGGTTACGAACGACGGGCGCAAAAAGGCCGGGGGCGCAATTGCTTGCGCCCCCGGGGAGAGTTGGCTAACGCGCTGAAATCAGCGGCGCTGCAGGATCTCGAAGCAGTAACTGTGCGAGTTCAGATCGTCGGCGTCGTGGAACTCGCTGAACGTGGTTTCCCATTCGTCCGGCTCGTAATCCGGGAAGTGGGTATCGCCGCCGACCTCGGCGTCGATGTGCGTCAGGTACAGGCGATCGGCGCGCGGCAGCAGCTGGGTATAGATGCGCCCACCGCCGATCACCATCACTTCTTCCACGTCGCCGGCGGCGGCCAGCGCTTCATCCATCGAGGTCACCCAGGTCACCCCGGCTTCGCTGCCCGGACGGCTGCTCAAAACGATATTGTGGCGGCCCGGCAGCGGGCGGCCGATGGACTCGAAAGTCTTGCGGCCCATAATAACCGGCTTATTCAACGTGTTGCGTTTAAACCACGCAAGGTCCGCCGGCAGGTGCCACGGCATGGCGTTTTCCATGCCAATAACGCGATCCGCCGCCAAGGCAGCGATCAGGCTGATAATCATTGTTTAACCCTGTGTAGGCAGCAAAATTGGTGACACTATACGTAAAGGCCTGAGTGCCGTCGATAGGCTAATCAAGCAAGATGAATATATAAGATAGCTCTTATCAGTATATCTAATAACCAACGATCTCCGGCCGAGAAATTTCACACGCCGGGGCGTTTGCGGTACAGCCACAGGCCCGGTAACGACAGGCCGATCGACAACGCGCCGACGATGAAACTGGCCTTGAGAAAGTTGGTGATCATGGTCTCCATCAGGGCTTCGCTGTAGCCCAGATGCGAGATCTCTACCACAGTTATCATCGCGGTATAGGCGGAAATGCCGGGGAACATCGGGATCACCGCCGCCACGGTGAACACCTTCGGGTGCGCCAACAGCCAGCGCGACCAGTAGATGCCGATGATGCCGATCAGGATCGCCGCCAGCAGCGAGGCCCACTCGATGTTCATACCGCCGTGCATCATCAGCATGCGCGAACCGCGCCCGATGGCCCCAAGCAGCGCGCAATAACGCAGCGCGCGCAGCGGCACGTTGAACACCATGGCGAAGCCCAGCGCCGGCACCGCCGCCAACAGCATTTCCTGCAACAAGGCCCACAGCAGACTCATGACCACCCCCGCAGATCCCACAACGACATCGCCATCACCACCCCGATGCAGGTCGCCAGCGTCAGCAGGCTGGCCATCGCCCAGCGCGCCAGCCCGGTATTGACGTGCCCCTTGAACATGTCGGCCACCGCGTTGATCAGCGGGAAGCCCGGCACCAGCAACAGCACGCTGGCGGCCATCGCCACGCTCGAGGTGTCTTTAAACGCCGGCAGGCGCAGCAGCAGCCCGGAGATCGACGTAGCGACAAACGCCGTCAGGCAAAAATTGATCAGCGGATTCATCTGGCGGGCGGTGAGAATTTGGCGCACCAGCATCGCCGCGCCGCTGGCGATAAAGGTCACCAGGAAAGCATCGCCGCCGCCGCCGTTGAGCATGCTGAAGCACCCGCAGGACAACCCCACCATCAGCACCACCAGCCAGCGCGGGTAGCGTAACGGTCGGATCCTGTCAAAGCGGCGCGCCACGTCGTGCGCATCCGCCAGGTGGTGCTCGGCGAGGATCACGATATGCTGCACTTCGGTCACCACCTGCATATTGATGCCGCGATCGACGTTCTTTCGGGTGGTGGTCAGGCAGGCGCCGTGGCTGAGGGTGGTCAACACCACCGCATTGGCGGAGATCGAGCTTTCCACGCTGTCCATCCCCAGCGCCAGCCCCAGGCGGGTCGACAACTGTTCCACCACCGTGCTCTCGGCGCCATGCTGCAACAGCAGCAGCGCGCATTGAATGCACAGGCGGGTAATCTCACGCTGTTGCCGATGTGGCTCCGGCCTCTCTGTGGCGGTAGTCTGCTGCATGGTGCTCCGTCGCTGGCTGTAGATGAATAATTATCATAGAGCCTAACAATACCTCATTGGGTTGATGCGCATCAGAGGAAGCGGCGTTATTATCGCCAGAACTCTGTCTTTTGCGCGAGACGCTCCCATGCTTGAAACTTCGCTGTTCGTCGCCGGCATTGCCGCCCTCGGCATGCTCTCCCCCGGCCCGGATTTTTTCCTGGTGATCAAAAACGCCGCCCGCTATCCGCGGCTGGCCGCCATGATGACCGCCTTCGGCGTGATCTGCGGCGTCGCCACCCACATGTCCTACTGCGTCGCCGGGCTGGCGGTGGTGATTACCACCACGCCGTGGTTGTTTAACCTGCTGAAATACGCCGGGGCGGTCTATCTGATGTGGATCGGCATCCAGGCGCTGCTGTCGCGCGGCGGCGGCAAGATGAACGTCAGCAATCTGCCGCAGCAGCAGGTCAGCCTGAAGAGCGCCTTTGCGCAAGGCTACCTGTGCAACCTGCTGAACCCGAAAGCCACCCTGTTCTTCCTGGCGGTATTTACCCAGGTGTTGCAGATCGATTCCGGCCTGGGCGACAAGCTGTGGTACGCGGGGATTATTCTCGGCCTGTCGGTCATCTGGTGGCCACTGCTGGTGTTCCTGATCCAGAGCAGGCCGGTGCGCCGCGGGCTGGAAAAGACCCAGAAGATCGTCGACAAGCTGCTGGGCGGTATGCTGATCGCCTTGGGCATCAAGGTCGCGCTGAGCTAAGCAAAAAAAGGGGCGCCATCACGGCGCCCCTACTCTTATCCTTTGGCTTCCACCACGTCGTCCTCCGGCGCCTTGCCGTCGATACTGCCGCGCCAGCCGGTCTGCTGCACCCGTGCCAGCCGATTCTGATCCTGCTCGATGGCCGCGCTGAGCATCTCCTTGGCCCGCTGCAGGCTGGCGATGCGGAACTCGGTGTCCTGATAATTCTCCAGCGTATCTTCCAGCATCTTCAGGTTATAGCGGCGGAACGTGTCCGCCTTCTCGCGCGCCTCATAGGCGTCCAGCCCCAGCAGTTCCAGCGTTTCACGGCCGATGCGCAGCGAGCTTTCAAAGGTTTCGCGCTCCGGTTTTTCCACCCCCAGCTGCCGCAGCTGATACCAGTGATCGACGTCGCGCGCTCGCGCCACCACCTTCAGATGCGGGAAGTGCTGCCTGGCCAGCTCGGTTAACGCCAGGCTGTCTTCCACGTCGTCGATGGCGTTGATCAGCACCTTGGCGTGGGCGGCGCCGGCGGCCTCCAGCAAATCGGCGCGCGTGGCGTCGCCGTAGAACACCTTGGTGTCGAATTTGCGCAGCGTCTCGATATGGTCCGGATCGTGATCCAGTACCACGGTGTGTACGCCGTTGGCCAACAGCAAACGGCCGGCGATCTGGCCGAAACGGCCGAAGCCGGCGATGATCACGCTGGCATTCTCGTCGTCGATAACGTCAGCCGGGCGCTCCTCTTTCGGCGCATTTTTCTCCAGCTGCGCGGCGATCACCAGCAGCAGCGGGGTAGCCGCCATTGACAGCGCCACCGCCAGCGTCAGCGACTTGGCCCATTCAGGCGGCAGTACGCCGGCCAGCTGCGCGGCGCTGAAAATCACGAAGGCGAATTCACTGCCCTGCCCCAGCAGAATGGCGAACAGGCCGCGCTGGCGCTTCGGCACGCCGAGCAGCGGCCCTATCAGCCACAGCAGCGCCGCCTTGATCAACATAAAGCCCAGCAGCAGCGAGGCGATCAGCAGCGGATGATGGAACAGCGTGCCGAAGTCGATCGACATGCCAACGCCGATAAAGAACAGCCCCAGCAGCAGCCCCTTGAACGGCTGAATATCGCTCTCCAGCGCGTGGCGGTATTCCGAGCTCGCCAGTAGCACCCCGGCCAGGAACGCCCCCATCGCCATCGACAGCCCGGCCATCTCCAGCAGGATGCCGAAACCGAACACCAGGAACAGCGCCACGGCGCTGAACACTTCGCGCATGCCCGAACGGGCGACGAAGTGCAGCAGCGGGCGGGTGACGTAGCGGCCGAGCAGTACCACTATCGTCAACGCGCCCACCACTTTGGCCGCCGACAGCACGAAAGCGCCCAGCGTGGTGGTGGCGCCGCTGCTGGCCAGCAGCGGGATCATCGCCACCAGCGGGATCGCCGCAATATCCTGGAACAGCAGCACCGCAAACGCGCTGCGGCCGATCGGCGACGGCGTCAGGTTGCGTTCGCTCATCGCCTGCATGGCGATGGCGGTGGATGAGAGCGCCAGCGTCAGGCCTATCAGCAGCGCCACCTTCCAGTTAAGGCCAAGGAAATAACAGAAGGCGCTCAGCGCCAGGCCGCAGCCCACCATCTGAATGCTGCCGCCGCCGAACACCGAGGCGCGCAGCGTCCACAGCCGCTTGGGATCCAACTCCAGGCCGATGATAAACAGCATCAACACCACGCCGATCTCGGCGAAGGTCAGGATCGACTCGGCGTCCGACACCAGCTTCAGCCCCCAGGGGCCGATAATGCAGCCGGCGATCAGGTAGCCGAGCACCGAGCCCAGCCCCAATCGCACCGCGATCGGCACGAACAGCGCCGCGGAGCCGAGGTAGATCAGCCCCTCGATCATCATGTGGTGGTTATCCATGGCTGGCCTCCCGAGTTTCAGCTTCGGCATGTTCCATCAGGTAGTCGACCAACCGCTGCCGGTAGGCTTCGCCGGCGGCAAGCAGCGCCGGTTCGTTGCAGGTAAAGGTGTTATGCAGGGCGAAATAAGGCTGCCAGTTCATGCCGCAGTAAATCGCCGTGGCCTGCAGCGGCTGCGCCAGCGCGGCGAAGTTGGGAAAGTCGCCCAGCTCGAAGTGGTGCTCGTCGCCGCCGCTTGTCACCGCCCACAGGCAATCTTTACCCACCAGCGCATTGCCGTCGTGGCCATAGGCCCAGCCGTGCTCCAGCACTTTGTCGATCCATAGCTTCAACAGCGGCGGGAAGCTGTACCACTGCATCGGATGCTGCAGCACCACCATGTCGGCGCGCGCCAGCGCCCGCTGCTCGGCGTTGATGTCGATATTGAAATCGGGGTACAGCTCATACAGCGAGCGCACCTCTACCTCGGGAAGATCCCTCACCGCCTGCAGCAGGCGCTGATTGGCATGCGAATGCCGGGGATACGGGTGAGCATAAATTATCAGAATCATTGTTATCGTCGTTCCTTCGTTCCTTGCCAATACACCAAGCATATACCAATCACACAGGGTGACAGTTTGCCCACTGATTGATAGCGGAAATTTTTAACGCCTGCCGACAAATTCGCTGAATAAAAAAGGGCGCTGCATCTGCAGCGCCCCTGGCCTAGCGTTATCGCACGGTTACTTGCCGATGCGCGCGTGCATTTCCTGCACCGACGTGACCTGCTCGGTCGGATCCGCTTTCAGCGCCATCGCGGTGGCGAAGCCGCCGTTCAGCGTGGTGTCGTAGTGCACCTTGTACTGCAGGGCGCTGCGGCGAATCAGCTTGGAGTCCTCAATCGCCTGACGACCGGCCGTGGTGTTGACGATGTAGGTGTACTCACCGTTCTTGATACGGTCCTGGATGTGCGGACGCCCTTCGTGCACCTTGTTGACCAGGCGCGGGTTGATGCCCGCTTCGCCCAGCACCACCGCGGTGCCGTGGGTGGCGTCCAGCTCGAAGCCCTGCTTCAGCAGGCTGGCGGCCAAATCGACCACGCGAGCCTTGTCGCCTTCACGCACCGACAGCAGCGCGCGGCCTTGTTTCTTCATGCCCGAGTTGCTGCCCAGCATCGCTTTGGAGAAGGCCTCCGCGAAGGTGCGGCCCACGCCCATCACTTCCCCGGTAGAGCGCATTTCCGGCCCCAGAATCGGGTCGACGCCCGGGAATTTGTTGAACGGCAGTACCACTTCTTTCACCGAGTAGTACGGCGGGATAATTTCTTCGGTCACACCCTGCTCGACCAGCGTTTTGCCCGCCATCACGCGCGCGGCCACTTTAGCCAGCGGCACGCCGGTCGCTTTGGACACGAACGGCACGGTACGCGCGGCGCGCGGGTTCACTTCAATCAGGTAGACTTCGTTGTCTTTTACCGCGAACTGCACGTTCATCAGGCCGCGCACCTGCAGCTCGAACGCCAGTTTTTCCACCTGGCGACGCATCACGTCCTGAATTTCCTGGCTCAGGGTGTATGCCGGCAGCGAACACGCGGAGTCGCCGGAGTGCACGCCCGCCTGCTCGATGTGCTCCATGATGCCGCCAATCAGCACGCGCTCGCCGTCGCAGATGGCGTCGACGTCCACTTCTACCGCATCGTCCAGGAAGCGGTCCAGCAGCACCGGCGCATCGTTGGACACGCTGACCGCGGTCTGGAAGTAGCGGCGCAGATCGATTTCGTCATACACGATTTCCATCGCTCGGCCGCCCAGCACGTAGGAAGGGCGCACCACCAGCGGATAGCCGATGCCCGCCGCCTTCTCCACTGCCTGCTCGATGGCGGTGACGGTGGCGTTGGCCGGCTGCTTCAGGCCCAGACGGTTAACCGCCTGCTGGAAGCGCTCGCGGTCTTCGGCGCGGTCGATGGCGTCCGGGCTGGTGCCGATGATCGGCACGCCCGCGGCTTCCAGCTCGCGCGCCAGCTTCAGCGGGGTCTGGCCGCCGTACTGCACGATCACGCCCTTCGGCTTCTCGATGCGCACGATCTCCAGCACGTCTTCCAGCGTTACCGGCTCGAAGTACAGGCGGTCGGAGGTGTCGTAGTCGGTGGAGACGGTTTCCGGGTTGCAGTTGACCATGATGGTCTCGTAGCCGTCTTCGCGCAGCGCCAGCGAGGCGTGCACGCAGCAGTAGTCGAACTCGATGCCCTGGCCGATACGGTTCGGCCCGCCGCCCAACACCATCACTTTCGGCCGGTCGTTGGTCGGGTTGGACTCGCACTCTTCTTCATAGGTGGAGTACATGTAGGCGGTGTCGGTGGCGAATTCCGCCGCGCAGGTATCCACACGCTTGTACACCGGATGCAGGCCGTGGCTGTGGCGCAGCTTGCGAATTTCGCTCTCGGCGACGCCGGCCAGCTTGGCCAGACGCGCATCGGCGAAGCCCTTGCGCTTCAGGGTGCGCAGGAACGCTTTGTCCAGGCCGTTGATGCCCGCTTCGGCCACCTGCTCTTCCAGGCGCACCAGTTCTTCAATCTGCACCAGGAACCAGCGGTCGACGTTGGTCAGGTTAAAGACGCCGTCAACCGACAGCCCGGCGCGGAAGGCGTCGGCGATATACCAGATGCGGTCAGAGCCGGCGTCTTTCAGCTCGCGGCGGATCTTGGTCAGCGCTTCCGGATCGTCCAGGCTCACTTTCGGGTCGAAGCCGGTGGCACCCACTTCCAGACCGCGCAGCGCTTTTTGCAGCGACTCCTGCTGGGTGCGGCCGATGGCCATCACTTCGCCGACCGACTTCATCTGGGTGGTCAGGCGGTCGTTGGCGCCGGCGAACTTCTCGAAGTTGAAGCGCGGGATCTTGGTCACGACGTAGTCGATGGACGGTTCGAACGATGCCGGGGTGCGGCCGCCGGTGATGTCGTTCATCAGCTCATCGAGGGTGTAGCCCACCGCCAGCTTGGCGGCGATCTTGGCGATAGGGAAGCCGGTGGCTTTCGACGCCAGCGCCGAAGAGCGCGACACGCGCGGGTTCATTTCGATAACGATCAGGCGGCCGGTTTTCGGGTTGACCGAGAACTGCACGTTGGAGCCGCCGGTTTCGACGCCGATCTCACGCAGCACCGCCATCGAGGCGTTGCGCATGATTTGGTATTCCTTGTCGGTCAGGGTCTGCGCCGGTGCGACGGTGATCGAGTCGCCGGTGTGGATGCCCATGGCGTCGAAGTTTTCGATGGAGCAGACGATGATGCAGTTGTCGTTCTTATCGCGCACTACCTCCATCTCGTACTCTTTCCAACCGATCAGCGATTCGTCGATCAGCAGTTCTTTGGTCGGTGACAGGTCGAGGCCACGTTCGCAGATCTCTTCGAACTCTTCGCGGTTGTAGGCGATGCCGCCGCCGGTGCCGCCCATGGTAAAGGAAGGGCGGATGATGCACGGGAAGCCGACGTCAGCGGCTACCGCCAGCGCTTCTTCCATGGTATGCGCGATGCCGGAACGCGCGGTGTCCAGACCGATTTTCTTCATCGCCACGTCGAAACGGCGACGGTCTTCGGCCTTGTCGATCGCATCGGCGGTCGCGCCGATCATGGTAACGCCGAACTCGGCCAGTACGCCCTGACGTTCCAGCTCCAGCGCGCAGTTCAGCGCCGTCTGGCCGCCCATGGTCGGCAGCACCGCATCCGGGCGCTCTTTTTCGATGATCTTGCGCACCACTTCCCAGTGGATCGGCTCGATATAGGTCGCATCAGCCATTTCCGGGTCGGTCATGATGGTCGCCGGGTTGGAGTTGACCAGAATGACGCGGTAACCCTCTTCGCGCAGCGCTTTACACGCCTGGGCACCCGAGTAGTCGAACTCACACGCCTGGCCGATAACGATCGGGCCAGCGCCGAGGATCAGGATGCTTTTTATGTCTGTACGTTTTGGCATTTTTTACTGCTCCTGATTATTTGGCGTTAGAACGGTAAGTCTCAATCAGTTCGATGAAGTGATCGAACAGCGGCGCGGCATCGTGCGGGCCTGGGCTGGCTTCCGGGTGACCCTGGAAGCTGAACGCTGCTTTGTCGGTGCGGTGAATGCCCTGCACCGTGTGGTCGAACAGCGATTTGTGCGTGACGCGCAGGTTCGCCGGCAGGTTGTTTTCATCGACGGCGAAGCCGTGGTTCTGCGCGGTGATCATCACGGTGTTGTTGTCCAGATCCTTCACCGGGTGGTTGCCGCCGTGGTGGCCGAGTTTCATCTTCATGGTTTTCGCCCCGCTGGCCAGCGCCAGCAGCTGGTGGCCCAGGCAGATGCCGAACACCGGAATGTCGGTTTCCAGGAACTGTTTGATGGCGGCGATGGCGTAGTCGCACGGCTCCGGGTCGCCCGGGCCGTTGGACAGGAAGATGCCGTCCGGATTCATTTTCAACACCTCGTCGGCCGGGGTCTGCGCCGGCACCACGGTCAGGCGGCAGCCGCGATCCACCAGCATGCGCAGGATGTTGCGCTTGGCGCCGTAGTCGTAAGCCACCACGTGGAACGGCAGTTCCGCGGCGGTTTTGGCTTCAGGCAGGTCGCCTTCAAGCGTCCAGCTGCCTTGCTGCCAGCTGTAGGCTTCTTGGGTGGTGACCTCTTTCGCCAGATCCATGCCTTTCAACCCCGGGAAACCTTGCGCTTTGGCCAGGGCCAGCGCGGCGTCCGGCGAGTCGGCGGCGATGATGCAGCCGTTCTGGGCGCCCTTCTCGCGCAGCAGGCGGGTTAATTTACGGGTATCGATATCGGCGATCGCCACGATGTTGTGACGCTTGAGGTAGTCGGACAGGCTTTCTTCGTTGCGGTAGTTGCTGGCGATCAGCGGGAGGTCACGAATGACGAGGCCTTGGGCGTGTACTGCGGAGGATTCTTCGTCGGAAGCATTGGTGCCGACATTGCCGATATGAGGATAAGTAAGAGTAACGATCTGGCGGGAATAGGAAGGATCAGTGAGGATTTCTTGATAACCGGTCATCGACGTATTGAAGACCACTTCCCCCACTGCCGTTCCCTCTGCCCCGATGGCCCGACCGTGGAATTGGGTTCCGTCTTCCAGAACCAATAGCGCTGACTTTATCAAAACATCCTCCGAGGAATAATCAATCACAATATTTGCATATTAATTCAGACATCGCGATCTAAATCAATGCAAAAACCGTCCGCGAGGCCAATTTTTGGCAAATTGGGCGCATTTTAATGATGAGTGCTCGGCTTGTCTACCCAAACTGCCGTTTTTTGTTTTATTTTTGCAGTTCTCGGCGCTCATGCGGCTTGAGCGGCGATAAAAACACAGAAAACCGGGGCTGGAAAACGGTTGCGGGAAAGAATGACGGGAAACGGTGCCAGAATGGGCTCAAAAAGACGCTAAAATGAGACTCAGCGGATAAAAACGGGACGATCAGCAAGATAAACACCAACAAATAACAATCAAAACAACAAATTCTTACCAAAGCCTCATTTTTCATGTTAAAAAAAAGGACAATAAAATTATTGTCCGATTATCATAGAATTATGATCAATACAACCACATCACGATGGTATGCAAATCAATTATAATTGGTCAAGATTCAACACATCTCGCATATCAAACAGACCTTTATCCCGGTTATGCAACCAGCTAGCCGCGCGCACCGCGCCGCTGGCAAAAGTCATCCGGCTGGAGGCCTTATGGGTGATTTCCACCCGTTCACCGATGTCGGCGAACATCGCGGTGTGTTCGCCGACGATGTCGCCGGCGCGAATGGTGGCAAAGCCGATGCTTTTCGGATCGCGTTCGCCGGTATGGCCTTCGCGCGCATAGACCGCGCAGCTTTTCAGGTCGCGCCCCAACGCGCCGGCGATCGCTTCGCCCATGGCCAGCGCCGTGCCCGACGGCGCATCCACTTTGTGCCGGTGGTGCGCCTCGACGATTTCGATATCGGTATAGTCGCCCATTACCTGCGCGGCCTTCTCCAGCAATTTCAGCACCAGGTTGACGCCGACGCTGAAGTTGGCGGCGAACACGATGCCGATATGCTGCGCCGCATCGCGGATCGCCTGTTTGCCGGCGTCATCGAAGCCGGTTGTGCCAATCACCATCGCCTTGTGGTGCGCCACGCAAAAATCCAGGTAGCCCCGGGTGCTCTCCGGGCGGGTAAAGTCGATCAAAACATCGAACTCGCTCGCCACCTTCTCCAGACTGTCGCTCACTTTGATACCCAGCGCGCCAATGCCCGCCAGTTCGCCGGCGTCGACGCCGACCAGGCTGGAGCCAGGACGCGACAGCGCCGCCCCCAATAACACGCCTTCCGCCTGCTGCACCGCCTGGATCAACTGACGGCCCATCCGGCCGCCGGCGCCCGCAATCGCAATGCGGATTTGTGAATCACTCATGCTTGCTCTCTTCTTGATTTGACGCCTATCCCATTAGGCTATCGATTCAGGGTAACCGCCCCGCTTCAGCGTCGCCAGAGGATTCATTTCATAATTAGAAAATTATGATATTCCTCCGTTCTCATCAGCGGCGCTGTCGTGAGATTAACATTCAACCGATTTGGCGGCCTGCGACGATTGTACATAATCATGCAGTTTCCATGGCAAAAAAATGCATAAAAAAGGCGCCGAAAACGGCGCCAGGGGAAAGGAGAACGGCGAGGTCAGGCGGTAATGGCCGCCACTTCGTTGGCGATCGCCGTCAGCGCGTCGTGGCGGGCATAATCCTCACGCACCAGCGCCGCGCGTTGCCAATAGATCGGCTGTTGCAGAATGCGCGTCGCCGCCGCCAGGATCTGTTCGGCGGTCGGTGTGCTGGTATGCAGACTGATGCCGCAGCCGGCGGCCACCACGCGCGCGGCCGCCTCAAGCTTGTCCTCACCGGTACCGGCGACGATCAGCGGCACGCCGCTGTCCAGCGCAGCGTTGATCGAGCCGTAACCGCCGTTGGTGATCAGCAGCGCCGCCTCCGGCAGCCAGCGTTCGAAGGAGATAAATTCCCGCACTCTGGCATTGCCCGGCAGCGCGTCCATCAGCCCTTCCGTCGCCCGCCCGCCGGTGGTGGCCAGCACCCGCACCGGCAGATGCGCCAGCGCTTGCAGCGTCGGCACGATCAGCTGATGCAGATCGACATTGGCCAGCGTGCCCTGAGACACGATCACCAGCGGCCGACGATCGTCCGCCTCCCACAGCGTCTCTTCCGCCGCCGGCTGGCCGCCGCTGCGCAGCGGACCGACGAAGCGCACGCCGCTCGGCAGATCGTCACGCTCATATTCCAGCGCCGTGGTAGCCAGCTGCAGGAAACGCTCGCAGTCGCCGATCAGCGCGTCGGTGAACGGGCGATCCAGCGCCCGCCCGCCCGCCTGCACCAGCGCCGCATCGAAGCTCTGCTGTACTTCATCGAGCAGCACGCGCGTTTCTTCATCCACCAGCTGCTCACGGGTCAACGCCTGCGGCAGCAACGCCGGCGGGATACGCGGGCCATAAAAAATAGCATCGCGCGAAGAATACGACAGCGGCGTGACGCCGATACCGAAGACCGGCGGCCGCTCGGCGGACTGCAGCAGCGGCAGCACGCCGTAGAAGCAGTTCTCCACCATCAGCAGATCGGTCTTTTCGGCAGCGATGGCCGCACGCAGTTGCCGATCCAGCAACGGGATCGGTGCGGCGAAGAAATCCTTCAGCGCCAGCGCCATCTGCGCATTGCCCGGCGGCAGCGCGGCGCGCGCCGGAAAGTGCTCTTCCAGGTGGCGATAATCGAAATCCACCTGCGCGTCGAATGGCACGAAGTTTGCCCCAGCCGCCTCAGCGCGTTCGCGAAACAGCGCGCCGGTCATCACCCGCACCTGATGCCCTTGGGCAATCAGGTGGCGAGCGATAGCCAACATCGGGTAGACGTGCCCAGGAGTGGCGACCGCCGCCATCAGTATCCTTGCCATAATGCTCCTTTACGCTTCTGCGTTGGCCGGCTTCAGCGCCAGATTGGCGCACACCGGGTTGCTCTGAATATGCACGCGCTGCAAATGACGCGCGGAACGGGCGGTAAAACCCTCACGGCCGTGCAGCAGCGAGAAGTTGTCCGCCACCACCACGTCGCCCTGCTGCCACTGATGGGCATAATAGTGATGCGGATCGTACAGGTGCTGCTGCAGAGTGTGATGGAACTGTTCCTGCTGTTGTTCCGGCACGCCGTGATATTCCAGCGCATGCTGATTGAGGAATTTTTTCCCCTCCGTCGGCGGTTCATTGTAGCGCATGATCAACCCCCTGCCGTTCGGGTGCTGCACCACCAGTGGCGAACAGACTTCGCCGCCGTAATGCACCACCTGCTTGATGCGGTAGGTGATCGACACCGACAGCCACTGATCCAGCAGCGCTTCATCCGCATTGGCCAACAGCCGCGTGGTATCGACGAAAGTAGTGCACCCGCCTTCGTCCTGCGACGGCGCCGCCACGCAGTGGAACAGCTGGAACTCGGGGATGGTCGGCTTATACATGCCATCCCAATGCAGCGGGACGTAGCTGCTGTCGAAAATATGATCTTTGGCGTCCGGATGCTCCTTCACGTCCAGCACCGCACCGAACGGCCACATCATGATCTCGCCCCACTGCTCGGCGTAGCGAGTCAGGACTTCCGCCTCGCTGAAACCGGAGTCGAATCCACGCAGCACCAGCAAGTGATGTTCCTGCGCCAGCGCCCGCAGCGCCGCCACCGGCAGTTCGCCGATCTTTTGCCCCGGATGCTGCGGCGTCAGGATCGCGCCAAACGGGGTATTCGGTTGAATATGGCAATTAAGCGGTTGGTTGTTCATCGGTGATTCTCCTTGCATCGAATGTGCTGCTCACACGGCAACGTGCCGTCAAAAAAGCCCCCGCAGGATATCGGGGGCAAAAGCCCGCAGCGGCCTCAGGCCACCTGCGGTTGTTCGATCAGGTAATGGCTCGGCGTGCCGCGGATTTCCACCAGTTCGCCGTCCAGGCTCTGCGCGTCTTTACGCTTCATCAACACGAACTGGCCGTTCACGTTGGCCGCCACACCGTGCCACGGCGTCAGCCAGTCGTCTTTGGTCGGCATCATGTGGATGCCCATTTTCAGGCTGTCGACCGGCTGCGGGTGAATCGACAGGCGGATCGCCGCCGGAAAATGCTGCGCCAGCAGGTTGCCCCAGGCCCAGCTGCGTTGGATCACCCCGCAGGCGCGCTGCTTGGCGTCTTTCTGCAGCGCGGCGTTGGAACCACTGTAGCCCGGCAGTTGGCTGTCTTCATACAGGAAACGCGTGATGGCGCGGTACAGCAAGAGGCCCTGTTCGTCCTGCATCAGCTGTTGCTTGATCGCCTCTTCCGATTCGGCGTAGCCCTCCACCAACAGCCGGCGCAGCAGATCGTAATCATCGGTATGCTCCGCCAGGCCTTTGACGTCGCCGAGGTTAAACACGCTCAGGTGCGTCGCGCCCACTTCATGCAGCAGGCTTTCAATCTCACGCTGATAGTGGTTGATCGCGTCGTCGCTGACGCGGATCAGATCGCCGAACACGTGGCCATCGGAGCAGATAACGATATGCGCCCCCGGCGGGTAATAGAGCTGAATGCGCTGGCACAGCGAGTTGAGGAAGATCAGCGACAGCCGCTCCGCCATGTCCGGCACCGCACCGATCACCTTGTTGGTGTTGGGCGACTTGGTGGGAAAGGCCGGCAGCACGAATTCGATACGTTGCTCGTTTTCGATGAATGCCCGAATGCGCGGCAATTGCACCTGAGTGACCCGCCGCTCTTCTTCGGCGATCGAGGTGTCGTCGCCGGGGAAACGGCGGCGGTATTGCAATAATTCACGTAGGATCTTTAACGATATTTCTTCTTTCTGAGCGCTGTCCACAATGAGCTCCTGTTGCGATGTGGCGCGGGTGTATTATTGATAAGCGCAATAAGATTTATCAAAAAGAGAAAAAATCCCTGCAAAATAATAATCAGCCCGGCGTTTATATGCTTCAGGCAATATAGAAGAGATGGTGCTATATTATTAGCCCGTATAATTCACAATCTTGGTTAAGTTGTGCTTAACAAACTATGAGCAATATTTTAAAACGCATGGCCATTTTCTCAAAAGTGGTCGATTGCGGCGCATTCAGCATGGCGGCAAAAGAATTGGGCATGACGACCTCCGCCGTCAGCCAACATATTCGCCAGCTGGAGGAGCATCTGGGCATTCAATTACTGCTGCGATCGACGCGTTCATTGAGTCTGACCGAAGCAGGATTGTGTTTTTATGAGGATTGCCTGCTGATGATCCACGCCGCCGAACGTGGCCAACAACGGATCGCCGCATTGCGCGGCGAGCTGGTCGGCGAACTGCGCGTCGCCACCTCCACCGAATTCGCCACTCACTATCTGGTGCCGGCGCTGCAAAGCTTTCTCGACGAGCATCCTCGGCTCACGCTGCGGCTGGAGATCCACGATGAGAAGATAGACCTGATCGCGCAACGCATCGATCTGGCGATACGCGGCGGCGTGCTGGCCGACTCCAGCTACGTTTCCACGCGGCTGGCGCGCTGCCGCGAAGTGTTGTGCGCCTCGCCGGCCTACCTGGCACACCACGGCGTGCCGGATTCGCCGCAGGCGCTGAGCCATCACCACTGGGTGACCTTTACGCCGCTCGGCAACCCGCAGTTTGTCCGTCTTATCCATCGCAACGGCGGTGAACACCGCATGCGCATGACCGGGCGTTTGTTCACCAACAGCGGTATGGCGATGAAGGAGTTGGCGCTGACCGGCAAGGGTATCATTCGCAATTTCTTCGCCAACGTTGAACGTGAATTGCGCAGCGGTGAATTGATTGAAATATTACCCGATTGGCGGTTACCGGAAATTAATTGCTATGCCATTATGCCGCGCAGGGAGATCCAGCCATTAAAAGTCAGACGGTTGCTGGAACATATGAAACTCTATTTGCAGGAGAAGGGATTAACCGCCGTAGAACATATTCGGCAGGAATAAAATAAGAAACATCTGCAACATCTATTATTGTAATTATTGTAATCACCTTGCCAACACCGGGCCCTATTTAGATTGCAGCCTAATGATATTCTTATTAATGACTTTTCGCCAGCCTATATAATTAATCACACCGATGTTACTTCAAATACTCAGAATAAATTTGACTTTAGTTAGCAGAAAATTTGAATATGCATGAAGTGTTATTTTTTTATGCGGCACGTTTTCCAAAAAAAAGGGAAGCCTAAGCTCCCCGTTGTCATCCACCGGCATATGTCAGTCTATCTGCCGAACATCCACGCGCAGCTCTTTAGGCACTTCAAACACGATGTTCTCTTCACGCCCGCTGATTTCATGCACGTCCAGGCCCCCCAGCGCTTTCAGGCGAGAGATCACCTCCTGCACCAGCACGTCCGGCGCAGAGGCGCCGGCGGTAACGCCGATATTGCGCGCTTCGCTCAGCCAGCCTTCCTGAATATCCGCCGCCGAATCGATCAGATAAGCCGGTTTGCCGACGCGCTGCGCCAGTTCCGCCAGACGGTTGGAGTTGGAGGAGTTCTTCGACCCCACCACCAGCACCACGTCCGCATCGCCGGCCAGGTTACGCACCGCTTCCTGACGGTTGGTGGTGGCGTAACAAATATCATCCTTGCGCGGGCCGATAATGCTCGGGAAGCGCTGACGCAGCGCGTCGATCACGTCCGAGGTATCATCAACCGACAGCGTGGTCTGCGTCATGAAGCACAGGTTGTTTTCGTCTTTCACCTGCAGCTTCCACACGTCTTCCGGCGATTCGACCAGATACATGCCGCCCTTCGGGTTGCTGTACTGGCCCATGGTGCCTTCCACTTCCGGATGCCCGGCGTGGCCGATCAGGATCGCTTCGGTACCGCGGCGGCTGGCGCGCGCTACTTCCATATGCACCTTGGTCACCAGCGGGCAAGTGGCGTCGAACAGCATGGTCAGATCGCGCGCCTTGGCTTCGGCGCGCACCGCCTGAGAAACGCCGTGCGCCGAGAAGATCAGGATAGAGCCGTCCGGCACCTCGGCGATCTCTTCGATAAACACGGCGCCGCGCTCACGCAGGCTGTCGACCACGTAGCGGTTGTGCACCACTTCATGCCGCACGTAGATCGGCGCGCCATACAATTCCAGCGCGCGTTCCACGATGCTGATCGCACGATCAACCCCGGCGCAGAAGCCGCGCGGGTTAGCCAGCAATATTTGCATGCGTCTCCTCCTGCTGCGGATCGATCTCCAGCACTTCAATATCGAAGGTCACCGGATGGCCCGCCAGCGGATGGTTGAAATCAACGGTGATTGAATCCTCCGCCACCGCGCGCACCACGCCGGGCATTTCACTGCCGTCGATGGCGGTAAACAGCATGATGGTGCCCACGTCCGGCACGCCGGTTTCCGCGAAGTCGCGGCGCGAGAAGAACTGGACCAAATCCGGGTTCTCCGCGCCGAACGCCGCTTCCGGCTGCAGGGTAAAGGCGCACTTGTCGCCCGCGCGCAGGCCGAGCAGTTGCGCTTCCAGCGGCGCCGACAGGCTGCCGTCACCCAGGCGGAACAGCGCCGGCTTGCCGCTGTTGCGGGTGGATTCGGCGGTCGAACCGTCTTCCAGTTTCAGCGTAAAGTGAACCAGCACCGCGCTGTCACTGATAACCTGAGCCGTCATATTACTCACCTTTACTCTTTGCGCCTTTGTTCGCCGGCGACAGGAAACCTTCCAGCACGATCATCGCCGCGCCCACGCAGATAAAGCTGTCCGCCAGATTGAAGGTCGGGTAGTGCCAGTCACCGACGTAGAAGTCGATGAAATCGACTACGAAACCGTGCCACAGGCGATCGAACAGATTGCCCAGCGCCCCGCCGATAATAAAGGCATAGGCGATGTTGTTCAGCTTCTGCTGCGCCGCGCTGCGGTACATCATCACCAGCAGCACCGCAACGATGGCGATGGCGATGCCGGCGAAGAACCAGCGCTGCCAGCCGCCATGGTCGGCGAGGAAGCTAAACGCAGCGCCGTAGTTGCGCGCGTAAAACAGGTTGAACGACGGGATCAACGGCTGGGACTGGCCCAGCGTAAAGTTAGCGAGGATCCACTGCTTGCTGCCGAAATCCAGCGCCAGCACCGCCACCACAACCCACAGCCAACGCAGGCCGGTCGAACAAATTGATTTACTCATCAGGCGCGAATTCTCAGGCAAAGTTACGCTTCTCGCCGTCACCGGCGACGTTGCTCACACAGCGGCCGCAGATATCTGCGTGCTCCGCCACCAGGCCGATATCGGTGGTGTAATGCCAGCAGCGCGGGCACTTCTCACCCGGCGCCGTGCTGAAGGCGATCTTCAGCCCTTTCAGCAGCTCAGAAGCCTGCGCGTCGGCCGGCGCATCCGCCAATGGCGCAACGCTTGCCGCAGAGGTCAGCAGCACAAAGCGCAGCTCATCCTGCAGGCTGTTCAGGCGTGCCGCCAGCTCGCTGTCGGCATACAGCGTCACCGCCGCTTCCAGCGAACCGCCGAGGCGTTTGTCGGCACGCGCTTGCTCCAGCACCTTGTTCACTTCACCGCGCACTTTCAGCAGCTCGGCCCAGAAAGCGTCGTTCATCGGCTCGCCTTCCGCCAGCCCGAACAGGCCGTCGTACCACTCTTCGGTGAACACGTACTGCGCGCGTTTGCCCGGCATGAAGCCCCAGATCTCGTCCGCAGTGAACGACATGATCGGCGCCATCCAGCGCACCAGCGCTTCCACGATGTGATACAGCGCGGTCTGGCAGCTGCGACGAGCGACGCTGTCGCTCTTCGCGGTGTACTGACGATCCTTGATGATATCCAGGTAGAAGGAGCCCATCTCGACCGAGCAGAACTGCATCAGACGCTGCACCACTTCGTGGAAATCGTAGTTGGCGTAAGCCTGTTCGATATCCTGCTGCGCAGCCAGCGCACGGCCGACCGCCCAGCGATCCAACACCACCATGTCTTCCGGCGCCACGCAGTCGGTGCTCGGCTCGAACCCGTTCAGGTTGGCCAGCAGGAAGCGCGCGGTGTTGCGGATGCGGCGATAGGAGTCGGCGGAACGCTTGAGGATCTCGTCGGAGACCGCGATCTCGCCGGTGTAATCGGTCGATGCCACCCACAGACGCAGGATGTCGCCGCCCAGCTTGTTCATCACGTCCTGCGGGCTGACGGTGTTGCCGATCGACTTGGACATCTTGCGGCCCTGGCCATCGACGGTGAAGCCGTGAGTCAGCACTTCTTTATAAGGCGCCTTGCCTTTCATCGCGGTGGAGATCATCAGCGATGACATGAACCAGCCGCGGTGTTGGTCGGAGCCTTCCAGATACATGTCGGCGCTGTGGCCCTGGAACTCAGGACGCACGTCAACCACAGAGGCATGGGTGGAACCGGAATCGAACCACACGTCCAGCGTATCCGGCACTTTCACGTAGTCGGCGGCTTCCGCGCCGAGGATGTCGGCCGCGTCCAGATCCCACCAGGCCTGAATGCCGTCTTGCTCGACGCGCTTGGCCACTTCTTCCATCAGCTCAACGGTGCGCGGGTGCAGCTGCTCGGTTTCTTTGTGCACGAACAGCGACATCGGCACGCCCCAAGTGCGCTGACGCGAGATGCACCAGTCCGGACGATTGGCTACCATCATTTCGATGCGCGCCTGGCCCCAATCCGGGATCCACTGCACGCCTTTGATCTCTTCCAGCGACTGCTGACGCAGGCCTTTCTGATCCATGCTGACGAACCATTGCGGCGTGGCGCGGAAGATGATCGGCGTCTTGTGGCGCCAGCAGCACGGATAGCTGTGCAGGAACTTCTCGACGTGCAGCAGCGCGCCTTTCTCACGCAGCAGGTCGACGATCAGATCGTTGGCCTTGAAGACGAACTTGCCGTCCAGCAGCGGGTAGGTGCCGGTCAGGTAGCAGCCGTTTGGCCCTACCGGGTTGGCCACTTCCAGGCCGTATTTCTGGCCGATCACGAAGTCGTCCGGGCCGTGGCCTGGCGCGGTGTGCACCGCACCGGTACCGGCGTCCAGCGTTACGTGCTCGCCGAGGATCGCCGGCACGTCGAAGTCCATGAACGGGTGTTTGAAGCGCAGCAGCTCCAGATCGGCGCCTTTGCAGCTGCCCAGCACCGTCCATTCGGTGATGCCGGCGCGTTTCATCACGCTTTCCACCAGCTCGGCCGCCAGGATCAGGCACTGGCCGTCAACCTGCACCAGTTGATAGGTGAAGTCCGGATGCAGCGAGATCGCGCGGTTGGCCGGCAGGGTCCACGGGGTGGTGGTCCAGATAACCAGAGAGATGGCGCCGCTGAAGTGGCTCACGCCGAACTTGGCCGCCACGGCAGCCGCGTCGGCCGCATGGAAGCTCACGTCGATCGACGGCGAAGTCTTGTCGTAGTACTCCACTTCCGCTTCCGCCAGCGACGATCCGCAGTCGGTGCACCAGTGAACCGGCTTGGCGCCTTTCAGCAGGTGGCCGTTGCTGATGATCTTGCCCAGCGCGCGGATGATGTTGGCTTCGGTTTTAAAGTCCATCGTCAGGTATGGACGATCCCAGTCGCCCAGCACGCCCAGGCGGATGAAGTCCTTCTTCTGGCCTTCAACCTGCTCGGCCGCGTACTCGCGGCACTTCTGGCGAAACTCGGCCGCCGTCAGCTTCTCGCCCGGCTTGCCGTACAGCTGTTCAACCTTCAGTTCGATCGGCAGGCCGTGGCAGTCCCAGCCCGGCACATAAGGCGAGTCGAAGCCGGCCATCCCTTTCGACTTGATGATAATGTCTTTGAGAATCTTGTTAACCGAGTGACCAATATGAATGCTGCCGTTCGCATACGGAGGACCGTCATGCAAAATGAAGGTTTTTTTGCCCTTTTTGGCAGTACGAATAATCCCGTACAGATCCTGTTCATACCAACGTTGCAGCATGCCAGGCTCGCGCTTGGCGAGATCGCCGCGCATCGGGAACCCTGTTTCCGGCAAGTTCAGGGTATTCTTGTAGTCACTCATGAGATTCTCGTTTCCGTTTTCGGCTATTTACCCGTCACACTTCAAGCTGCATCTTTGTCGGCCGCCCTTTCTTACCCGAATCACTTGCCAGTGCAAGCTCATCGGGGTTCGCGCGGTTGCCGCCGCGATGCAACTCGAATTGTTTAGGGTAAACGATTAAACCAGTGTTTTTAACCCGAAGAACTTCCGGGCCGTCACCACATCATTGGCGATTTGCTGCTTCAGGGCATCGAGCGAAGCAAACCGTTGTTCATTGCGCAATTTTGCGCGAAGCACCACCTCAATATGGCGCCCATAAAGATCCATTGTGACATCCAGCAGATGCACTTCCAGCTGCTGGCGCACGCCGGCGACGGTCGGGCGCGTACCGATATTGGCCACGCCCGGCAGCGGCTGCGGCCCCAGGCCGTACACCTCCACCGCATACACCCCTTTCACCGGCGCCACCAGGCGCTTGAGCGGCAGGTTGGCGGTCGGAAAGCCGATGGTGCGGCCCAGTTCATCGCCGTGCACCACGCGCCCGGAAATGCTGTACCGGTGGCCCAGCAAGGTCTCCGCCAACGGCAGATCGTCCTCGCTCAGCGCGGTGCGGATCGCGGTGCTGCTGATGCGCCGATCGCCTTCGCGGAAGGTCGGGGTGCTGACCACTTCGAAGCCGTACTCTTTTCCGGCCTGCTGCAATAGCGGGAAATCGCCCTGGCGCCCGGCGCCAAAGCGAAAATCATCCCCAACCATCAGGAATTTGACGCCCAGTTTTTCCACCAGCAGCTCGGCGACGAACGCCTGTGCGGTGTTGGCGGCAAAACGCGGATCGAACTTGACGCACAGCAGGTAATCGACGCCCGCCTGCGCCAGATAGTTGGCCTTGTCGCGCAAGCGCGTCAAGCGGGCCGGCGCCTTGTCTGCGGCGAACATCTCCAGCGGCTGCGGCTCAAAGATCATGACCATCACCGGCAGCCCGAGGCGTTGCCCTTCTTGCTTCAACTGCTCCAGCAACGCCTGATGACCGCGATGCACGCCGTCGAAGTTGCCGATGGTGAGCACGCAACCATGGTGGCGCGCCCGGATATTGTGAATGCCGCGAATTAGCTCCATAGCTGGCTCAAAACAGTGGAAATCGGCGGATTATACCTTGTACAGCCGGTAAGGTTAACCCGCGATTGGTGCCTTTATGTAATAGACATACCATACCGGAGATAATCTGTGCGTGAAACGGCTTCGCCGCAGTTTATCCGGCGCCGCCGGGCCGATTCTCGACCGTGGCCAACGGCTTGCATCCGCCGCGGCAAAACATTGGCGAATTTTCTCGCGAAACACTGTATTCCCAAGAGCGAAGCTGGTAAAATCCTGCGCCATCACAACGTAGCGAGTGCCGCCTGTACAAACGGCGCTTATTTGCACAAATCCATTGACAAACGAAGGCTAAAAGGGCATATTCCTCGGCCTTTGAATTGTCCTCAATAGAATATATTTGGGAGTTGGACCTTGGCTAATATCAAATCAGCTAAGAAACGCGCCGTACAGTCTGAGAAACGCCGCAAGCATAACGCTAGCCGTCGCTCAATGGTGCGTACCTTCATCAAGAAGGTAGACGCAGCTATCGCAGCTGGCGACAAAGAAGCAGCACAAACTGCATTCCTGGTAATGCAGCCACTGGTGGACCGTCAGGCAGCTAAAGGCCTGATCCACAAAAACAAAGCAGCGCGTCATAAGTCAAACCTGACTGCACGCATCAACGCAATGCAATAAGCATTTCGTTATCTGCTTGATAAAAAAACCGGCTCAGGCCGGTTTTTTTACGCCCTGCGTTCAGTGAACCGCTAGCAGGAAAACAGCGCCGAGAAGTCTTTGTTGCATACGCGCTGCACCGCCGGATGCTGGATCATGCGCTCGGCAAAGATGATGTAATACTCCTCCTGCACGCTGTCAATGCGCCCAATCTCCACCACGTTGTCATCGTTGTAGGTATCCTGCGCATACAGCGTCGGCGCCACGAAGATCGCATTGTGGTACATGCCGAAGGCCTTCATCAGCGCCGCATCGTCGAACTCGCCCAAAATCTCCACCTGAATGCCCTGCGTATTGAACCAGTTGAGCAGCTTGCGCCCCAGCATCGAGCGGCGGCCGGGGATCAGCAGTTTGCGCTGCTCCAGACAAGCCGGGAACGGCAGCTCCGGCGCCGGCTGGCGACAGAAGAAGCTGATGCCGCACTCGCCCAGCTTCAGCGAGAACAACCCTTCCTGCTGGCTGGAGTCCACCGGGCAATCCGACAGGATCATATCCAGCTTGTGCTGGCTGAGCTGCTCCAACAGCATCTCGTGCGTCGATTCAAAACAGCGCAGGTGGATCTGTTCGTTGTCCACCACCACCGCCGTTTCCAACACCTGGCTGACCAGACGCTTCGACAGCGCGTCCGCCACGCCGACGTCGAACAGCAGGTTCGACTCTTTACGGTAGTTGACGATATCCAGCATTTCCTGGCTGAGCATAAACATCTTGTCGGCATAGCGGAACACCAACTGCCCCAACTCCGAAGGCACCAACCCGCGCCCCTGGCGTTTGAACAGCTTGCCGTCCAACCGCTCTTCCAGCGCTTTGATCTGGCCGGTAATGGTTTGCGGCGTCAAAAACAACGCTTCGGCGGCACCGACCACGGAACCGGCCTTGCAGACCTGCCAGAAATAGTAAAGGTGATTAAAGTTGATATGCGACATCCTCACGAGCGTCTCTCCTTAACAACGTTTCGCAGCGGCAAACGGTGTGCCGTGACGAGCGACAAACTTCCTTTCCCTGCTTCAGACAACGTATAGCCCCATTAGTCCCAACGAAGAACGGCCGAAGCTGCACATATTTTATACCGCGCAGCTCCGACCAGCCATTTTATTATGTGCCCTTACCGGGCACATTCAGGATTAACGCACGCGCGGCAACGCCAGACGCAGCAATCCATACCCTACCACCGCCGCCGCGGTGGAGCCCAACAGGATCCCCAAACGGGAATAGGTGCTGAGCGCCGCATCCGCATCGCCGAACGCCAGCGAGGCGATGAAAATCGACATGGTGAAACCAATACCACACAGCACCGAAACGGCAAACACCTGTTTGAAACCGATCCCCTCAGGCAAGCGAGCGATGCCCATTTTCACCGCCAGCAAGCTGAAGAGGAAAATCCCCAGCGGCTTACCGATAAACAAGCCGGCCGCAATCCCTACCGGCAGCAGCGACGTCAATCCTTCCAGCGATACGCCCTGCAAAGAAACCCCGGCGTTGGCGAATGCAAACAGCGGCAGGATCATAAACGCGACCCAAGGGTGCAGCTCATGCTCCAGCGTTTCCGATGGCGACGGCCCCTTCTTGACGTTCAGCGGGATCATAAAGCCGACGATCACCCCGGCCAGCGTCGCGTGCACCCCGGACTTGAGTATCGCGACCCACAACACCAGGCCGACCATCATATACAGCGAAGTTTTACCCACGCCACGCCAGTTCATCACCGCCAGCAGCACCGTCGCCGCCGCCGCCACGCCCAGCGCCACCATCGACACTTCGTGGGTGTAGAACAGCGCGATGATGATAATCACGCCCAGGTCATCGATAATCGCCAACGCCAGCAGGAACACTTTCAGGCTGGTCGGCACGCGGTTGCCCAGCAGCGCCATTACGCCCAGCGCGAAGGCGATATCGGTCGCGGCCGGGATCGCCCAGCCCTGGCGGGTGACTTCATCCGCGCCGTTGAACAACAGGTAAATCAGCGCCGGTGCCAGCATGCCGCCCAGCGCGGCGATCGCCGGAAATACCGCTTTGTCGCGCCCGGACAGCGAGCCTTGCATCAGCTCGCGCTTGACCTCGAGCCCCACCACCAGGAAGAAGATGGCCATCAGGCCGTCGTTGATCCACAGCAGCAGCGGCTTGGCGATCTCCAGCGAAGCAATCTTCACCATCACCGGCAGGTTAAGGAATGCCTGATAGATCCCCTGCGCCGGGGTGTTGGCCATGATCAGGGCGACGATCGCCGCCGCGATCAGAATGATGCCGCCCGCGGCTTCCTGACGTAAAAATTGACGAATGATGTTGGTCACAGTACGTCTCTCCAAATCTGTGCAGGACGTAGCGCCCTGCGAACCACAGTCATGAAGTGAGTATAGAGGGCGTTTTAGTTCGAAAAAATAAGTTTATAAATGCTAAATAACTCGAAAAAACCGATCAAAAGCACGAGTAAATCACATTATTATTAGGGAATTAGCGTTGTGGCGAGTAAATAAAAACCCCGGGACAGGCGCCCGGGGTTCCAACATAAACCAACAGAAACAGCAGGTTAGCGAGTCAGGTCGTCAAAGAACTTTTTCACTCCGTCGAAGAAGCTCTTCGAACGCGGGCTGTTCTTGTCGCCGGATGGGCCGCCCAAGCTCTCTTCCAACTCACGCAGCAGCTGCTTCTGCTTGTCGTTCAGATTGACCGGGGTTTCCACCACTACGCGGCACAGCAGGTCGCCCTGACTGCCGCCACGCACCGATTTCACACCCTTGCCGCGCATGCGGAACAGCTTGCCGGTTTGGGTCTCCGAAGGCACCTTCAGTTTTACCCGGCCGTCCAGCGTCGGCACTTCGATCTCGCCGCCCAGCGCCGCCATGGCGAAGTTGATCGGCACTTCACAGTACAGGTTGTTGCCTTCGCGCTCGAAGATCGGGTGCGCCTTCACCTGCACCTGAACGTACAGATCGCCCGCCGGTGCGCCGTGCTCGCCGGCTTCGCCTTCACCCGCCAGGCGGATGCGGTCGCCGGTATCGACGCCGGCCGGAATTTTCACCGACAGCGTTTTGGATTTTTCTACCCGGCCGTGGCCATGGCACTTGTTGCACGGATCTTTGATGATCTGACCGCGGCCATGGCAGTGCGGACACGCCTGCTGCACGGTGAAGAAGCCCTGACGCATCTGCACCTGTCCCTGACCGTGACAGGTTGGGCAGGTGACCGGCGAGCTGCCCGGCTTGGCGCCGCTGCCGTGGCAGACGTCGCACTCTTCCAGCGTCGGGATGCGGATCTCTTTGGTGACGCCACGTACCGCTTCCTCGAGGGTCAGCTCCATGTTATAGCGCAGATCGGAACCGCGGCTGGCACGCTGACGGCGGCCTCCGCCGAAGATGTCGCCAAACACGTCGCCAAAGATATCGCTGAAGTCGGCGCCGCCGCCAAAGCCGCCGCCGCCCATGCCGCCCTGTTCAAAGGCCGCGTGCCCGTACTGATCGTAGGCTGCGCGTTTCTGGTCGTCGGTCAGGACTTCGTAAGCTTCTTTAACTTCTTTAAACTTGGTTTCGGCGTCTTGCTCCTGGTTGCGGTCAGGATGGTATTTCATCGCCAGGCGTTTGTACGCCTTTTTGATCTCACGTTCATCCGCCGTCTTGCTGACGCCGAGAATCTCGTAATAGTCTTTCTTCGCCATTCTTTCGCTTACCCTTAACATGCGTGCACGGGCGCAGAGTTGCCTCGACGCCCGTGCTGGTTTCCGGGAGCGGCACCTCGGCCGCCCCGTGCCCGCTTAAGGGCGATTATTTTTTGTCTTTAACTTCTTCAAACTCGGCATCAACCACGTCGTCGTCTTTCTGCGCCGCGTTGTCCGCGCCGGCGTCAGCACCCTGCTGAGCCTGCTGCGCCTGAGCCATTTCCAGCAGTTTGCCGGAAACCTGCACCAGAGCCTGAGTCTTCGCTTCGATCTCGGCTTTATCTTCGCCTTTCACCGCTGCTTCCAGATCTTTCAGCGCCGCTTCGATCGCCGTTTTATCTTCCGCCGGCAGTTTGTCGCCCGCTTCTTCCAGCTGCTTGCGAGTGCCGTGGATCAGGTGATCCGCCTGGTTACGCGTCTGTACCAGCTCTTCGAACTTGCGGTCAGCTTCAGCGTTCAGCTCGGCATCGCGCACCATTTTCTGGATTTCGTCTTCGTTCAGGCCAGAAGATGCCTTGATGGTGATCTTCTGCTCACGACCGGTGTTCTTGTCTTTGGCAGACACGTGCAGGATGCCGTCGGCATCGATATCGAAGGTCACTTCGATCTGCGCCATGCCGCGCGGTGCCGCCTGAATGCCGTCCAGGTTGAACTGGCCCAGAGATTTGTTATCGCTGGCGCGCTTACGCTCACCCTGCAGCACGTGGATGGTTACTGCAGACTGGTTGTCTTCCGCAGTAGAGAACACCTGGCTGTGCTTGGTCGGGATTGTGGTGTTTTTGGTGATCAGCGGCGTCATCACGCTGCCCATGGTTTCGATACCCAGCGACAGCGGGGTCACGTCCAGCAGCAGAACGTCCTTCACATCACCGGCCAACACGCCGCCCTGTACCGCAGCGCCTACGGCAACCGCTTCGTCCGGGTTCACGTCTTTACGCGGTTCTTTGCCGAAGAAGTCTGCGACTTTCTTCTGCACCATTGGCATACGGGTCTGGCCGCCCACCAGGATCACGTCCTGAATGTCGGAAACCGACAGGCCTGCGTCTTTCAGCGCCACTTTCAGCGGCTCGATAGAGCGCGCAACCAGATCTTCAACCAGCGACTCGAGTTTGGCGCGAGTCACTTTGATGTTCATGTGTTTTGGACCGGTCGCGTCTGCAGTGATGTACGGCAGGTTAACGTCGGTCTGCTGAGCAGAAGACAGCTCAATCTTCGCTTTCTCAGCGGCTTCTTTCAGACGCTGCATCGCCAGCGGATCGTTGCGCAGATCGATACCCTGATCTTTCTTGAACTCTTCCACCAGGTAGTTGATCAGACGGCTGTCGAAGTCTTCGCCACCCAGGTGGGTGTCACCGTTGGTCGCCAGCACTTCGAAGGTTTTTTCGCCGTCAACGTCGTCGATTTCGATGATGGAGATATCGAAAGTACCGCCGCCCAGGTCATAAACCGCGATGGTGCGGTTGCCGACTTCTTTGTCCAGGCCGTAGGCCAGGGCTGCAGCGGTCGGTTCGTTGATGATGCGCTTGACTTCCAGACCCGCGATGCGGCCGGCGTCTTTGGTCGCCTGACGCTGGGCGTCGTTGAAGTAAGCCGGTACGGTGATAACCGCTTCAGTTACCGGTTCGCCCAGGTAATCTTCCGCCGTTTTCTTCATTTTTTTCAGCACTTCCGCAGAGATCTGCGGCGGAGCCATTTTCTGGCCTTTCACTTCCAGCCAGGCGTCGCCGTTGTCGGCTTCGACGATTTTGTACGGCATGATCGCTTTGTCGCGCTGCGCTTCTTCATCCTGGAAGCGGCGACCGATCAGGCGCTTGATGGCGAACAGGGTGTTTTCAGGGTTGGTCACTGCCTGACGCTTAGCCGGCTGGCCAACCAGAGTTTCACCGTCCTGGGTATATGCGATAATAGAAGGAGTGGTGCGGTCGCCCTCGGCGTTTTCCAGCACGCGTGCCTTGGCACCATCCATAATTGCTACGCAAGAGTTGGTCGTACCCAGGTCGATACCAATAATTTTGCCCATCTAAACGTCTCCACTAAAAAATTCATAATCAGTCAGGTTGCTAACCTATATGCGGGCGATTTTTTGCTTTTCAACTGCCCGATATCTCAGTGCGACCCGCGGTTAGCAACTGCGGTTGCAAATAAGATGGGGCCATCCAATCCGGCATCAAGGGGCAAGGCGAAAAAAATTTCTTTTTTTATCGTCATTCAGATCATTGTTTCCGGCTGCGGGGATCATTATGATGCGCGCGCTCTGGTGGAAAACTTCGATTTTTTGGCCATTCAGACCATTTATTATATTACTTCGCTGTTTCCGTTAATTTTCTGTTATCGCAGAGGACTTATGCACACCAACAAGTTGGCGAATCCCGGCCCTCTCGGCCTGATGGGCTTCGGGATGACCACCGTCTTGCTGAACCTGCACAACGCGGGCTTTTTCCCACTGAACTCCGCCATCATCAGCATGGGGATTTTCTTCGGTGGCCTGGCCCAGATCCTGGCCGGTCTGCTGGAATACAAGAAAGGCAACACCTTCGGCATGACCGCATTCACCGCCTACGGCAGCTTCTGGCTGAGCCTGGTCGGCCTGCTGCTGCTGCCACGTCTGGGCCTGGCTGAAGCCACCGAGGCGCACGTGCTGGGCATCTACCTGGCGCTGTGGGGCATCTTCACCCTGTTCATGTTCTTCGGCACCCTGGGCGCCAACCGCGTGCTGCAGTTCGTGTTCGCCAGCCTGACGCTGCTGTTCGCCCTGCTGGCCGTCGGCAACATCACCGGCAACCACGCGCTGCTGACCTTCGCCGGTTATGAGGGCATCATCTGCGGCGCCAGCGCCATCTACCTGGCGATGGCCGAAGTGCTCAACGAGCAATACGGTCGCACCGTGCTGCCGATTGGCGAGCCGGCCCCGGCCCGCGTCGCGGCCTCACCGGTCACGGCGTAATCGCCCTTCCCTGACGAAAAGCCCTGCAGTGCAGGGCTTTTTTTTAGCTGTAGGAATCGGCTCGCCGCTCCCCGGCTTCGCTGTTCAGATCGCGATGCAGGTAGACACCGAGCAACAGCCCGATGAGCGACAGCGCCAACACGTAGTAAGCGGGTGCTAACGGGGTCAATTTCATGATCAGCGTCACAAAAATAGGGGTTAAACCGCCAAAAATAGCGTACGAGACGTTATATGAGAACGAGATGCCGGTAAACCGCACTTCCGCCGGGAACGCCCGCACCATCACGTACGGCACGGCCCCCACCACGCCAACGCTGAACCCCACCAGGGCATAGCAGGCGAACAGCATTTCCGGGTGTACGCCCACCGTCTGATAGAACAGCCAGCTGCAGCCGGCCAGCAGCACACTGCCGACCACCAGCGTTTTGCTGGCGCCGAAGCGATCGGCCGACAAACCGGCGACGATGCAGCCGGCGATCAGCATGATGGTGGCGATGCTGTTGGCCTGCAGCGTCAAGGCCGGCGCAATGCCGAACTGTTTTTGCAGATAGGTCGGGGTCATCAGGATCACCACCACGATACCGGCGGAGAGCAGCCAGGTCAGCAGCATCGACACCGCCACTTCCCGTTTGTGGTTGAGCACCACCGATTTCAGCGGCAGCTCCTCGGCCAGCGCTTTACGCGCCTGCATTTCGATGAAGATCGGCGTTTCCTGCAGCCAGCGGCGCAGGTACATCGCCACCAGGCCGAACATGCCGCCCAACAGGAAAGGAATGCGCCAGCCGCCGCCGGCGATGCTCTGCGGGCTGAGCGTAGTATTGATCACCGTCGCCACCACCGACCCCAACAGGATGCCCACCGTCAGCCCGGCGGTCAGCGTGCCGCAGGCGAAGCCGATGCGCCGGCGCGGCACGTGTTCAGCGACGAAGACCCAGGCGCCCGGCACCTCACCGCCGATCGCCGCGCCCTGCAGTACGCGCATCAGCAGCAGCAACAGCGGCGCAGCGATGCCGATGCTGGCGTAGGTCGGCAGCAGGCCCATCGCCAGCGTCGGCAACGCCATCAGCAGAATACTCAGGGTAAACATCTTCTTGCGGCCAACCAGATCGCCGAAGTGTGCCATCACGATGCCACCCAGCGGGCGGGCCAGATAGCCGGCGGCAAAGATGCCGAAGGTTTGCACCAGCCGCAGCCACTCCGGCATGTCCGCCGGGAAGAACAGATCGCCGACCACGGCGGCGAAGAACACGAAGATGATGAAGTCGTAAAACTCCAGCGCACCGCCCAACGCGGCCAACGTCAGCGTTTTGTAGTCTTGCCGGTTCAGCCGGCGATTATTGTCGTGAGGCATAGGGCACCGTCGGTAAAGGCTGTAAAATAAAAGCCGCAGGCTTTCTGTAAAAGAATCCTTACTATAGCGGCAAATTATTTTCACACCAGACGGGCTGAAGCCGATCTCGCAGAACGCTGAAATTTAGAGGTTTATCTCGCGACGCGCGCTCTTTGGCCGAAATGCTGCTACCACCGCGGCGTGCGTTTCGACGTAAGGCCCATCGAGCAGTTGAATGCAATAAGGCACGCTGGCGAAGATGCCGTGCACCACCGCATTGCCCTGCTCATCCTTTACCCCTTCCAGCGTTTCCCTGATCGACTTCGGCTGGCCGGGCAGGTTGATGATCAACGCCTGTTTGCGGATCGCCCCCACCTGGCGAGAAAGAATTGCCGTTGGCACATAGTGTAGGCTGATCTGACGCATTTGCTCGCCGAAGCCGGGCATCACGCGATCGGCGATCGCCAGCGTGGCATCGGGGGTGACATCGCGGCGCGCCGGCCCGGTGCCGCCGGTGGTCAGCACCAAATGGCAGCCCATTTCGTCCACCAGTTCGCACAGCGTCTGTTCAATTTGCGTCTGCTCATCGGGGATCAACCGGGTTTCCAGCTTGAACGGCGTCGCCAGCGCGCCGCTCAGCCACTCTTCCAGCGCCGGGATGCCTTTATCCTGATAAACGCCGCCGGAAGCGCGGTCGGAAACGGAAACCAAACCAATACGTAAAATATCCATGCGTAACCTCTACAGCCTGATGGGGTCCGAACGGGTTCATCTCCCGTTCTGTTGTCATTGCCGAGAGTATAAGGGCTTCCCCCGCCGGCGGGTGCGTCAGGCATAAAAAAAGGTGGCCTAAGCCACCTTTTTACTGCGCGATCTGCGGGAATTACAGCAGGTCGGCGATCATTTTTTCCAGTTTGCCCTGGTCTACGGCGAACTTGCGGATGCCGTCGGTCAGTTTCTCAACCGCCATCGGATCCTGGTTGTGCTGCCAGTAGAACTCAGGTTCAGTCAGTGCGGCAGGACGCGCCTTCACTTCACCGGTGTAAGACAGTTTGCGCTCCAGCGCGCCTTCACTCTCCGCCAGCTCTTTCAGCAGCGCAGGGGCGATGGTCAGGCGGTCACAGCCGGCCAGTTCGATGATTTCGCCGACGTTACGGAAGCTGGCGCCCATCACCACGGTGTTGTAACCGTGCTGTTTGTAGTACTGGTAAATTTCGGTCACGGAGATCACGCCCGGATCTTCGTGCGGGGCGAACTCTTTCTTGTCGCCGTTGGCTTTGTACCAGTCGAGGATACGGCCGACGAACGGCGAGATCAGGTAAACGCCGGCTTCGGCACAGGCGCGAGCCTGAGCGAAGGAGAACAGCAGCGTCAGATTACAGTTGATGCCTTCTTTCTCCAGCTGCTCCGCCGCGCGGATGCCCTGCCAGGTCGAGGCCAGTTTGATCAGAATGCGATCGTTGCTGATGCCGGCTTCGTTGTACAGTTTGATCAGGCGCTTGGCTTTGGCCACGCTGGCGACGGTGTCGTAAGACAGGCGTGCATCCACTTCGGTGGAGATGCGGCCCGGAACCAGTTTGAGGATTTCCAGACCGATGTTGACCGCCAGCTTGTCGGCGGCGTCGGCGATCTGCTGCTCGCGATCGCTGCTCTGGCCGCGCGCCCAGGCGATGGCTTCGTCAATCAGTTTGCGGTATTCAGGAATTTGGGCTGCATTGAGGATCAGCGAAGGGTTGGTTGTGGCGTCCTGCGGTTGATACAGCTTCATTGCCGCGATATCACCCGTATCTGCAACCACAGTGGTCAACTGGCGCAGGGAAGTTAATTTGTCGGTCATGTTGGCATTATCTCATCGTTTGTGCATGAACTTTTGGCATTGTTCAACCATGCCCTCCCTTGATAATAACATGCGCCAAGCCCGGTGCAAGGCTGGAAAACCGCGGCGCGCAAGCATCTGTTTTATCCTTGGGCGAGCAACCGTTTACGCCGATATCTTTCGCCATAACCGAGCGGATGGAAAGGCAATAACGTGCTATTGTCCGAATAAATTATGTTAAATTCGAAAAAATTGATGCAATTCGGCCGCTAATCTGCGAAAAATCTTAATCGACTGACGCCGGACCAATTCCAGCTAAGCTCTTGTAAAAAATAGGCCAATGTTTTTCACCTGCGGTGGATGCTGCAAGGTGCGCATTAAATTTCGATAAGAGGAGGGATCCCTTGACGGACCTGATGAACTTTATAAACAATATTTTGTGGGGGTCGGTGCTGATTTATCTGCTGCTCGGCACCGGCATCTACTTCACGTTGCGCACCCGCTTTATCCAGCTCCGCCACTTCAGCCACATGTTCTCGGTGTTGAAAAACAGCAATAAAAGCGACAGCGCCGGCATCTCCTCTTTCCAGGCGCTGTGCACCACGTTGGCGGCGCGCGTCGGCACCGGCAACCTGACCGGCGTCGCCATCGCCCTGACCGCCGGCGGCCCCGGCGCCATCTTCTGGATGTGGGCGGTGGCGTTTATCGGTATGGCCACTTCATTTGTCGAAAGCTCGCTGGCGCAGCTCTACAAAACCAAAGACGATAACGGCAACTACCGCGGCGGCCCGGCCTACTACATGGAAAAAGGCCTCGGCATGCGCTGGATGGGCGTGCTGTTCTCGATCTTTCTGATCATCGCGTTCGGTCTGGTGTTCAACGCCGTGCAGGCCAACTCCATCGCCCAGGCCTCCGCCGTCGCCTTCCATTTGCAGCCGCTGCACGTCGGCATCGGCCTGGTGCTGCTGAGCGGCGTGGTGATCTTTGGCGGCATCCGTTCCATCGCCAAAGTGGCCGAGCTGGTGGTGCCGCTGATGGCCGGCGCCTACCTGTTGTTGGCCCTCTGGGTGATTGGCCATAACATCGAACACATGCCGGCGATCCTGGCGCTGATCTTCAAAAGCGCCTTCGGCCTGCAGGAAGCCGCGGCCGGCGCCGTCGGTTACGGCATCTCCCAGGCGATGACCCAGGGCGTGCAGCGCGGCCTGTTCTCCAACGAAGCCGGCATGGGCTCGGCGCCCAACGCGGCGGCGTCCGCCTCGCCTTATCCGCCGCATCCGGCTTCGCAAGGCTACGTGCAAATGCTCGGGGTGTTTATCGATACCATCGTTATCTGCAGCGCCACTGCGGCGATCATCCTCTCTTCCGGCATACTCGATCAGCCGACCGACAGCATCAGCGGCATCGATCTGACCCAGCGCGCGCTGTCGACCGCCGTCGGCAGCTGGGGAGCGCCGTTCGTCGCCATCGCCATTTTCTTCTTCGCCTTCACCTCGATCATCGCCAACTATGCCTATGCCGAGAGCAACCTGGTGTTCCTCGAGCACAACCATCCGGGTGGCCTGCTGATTTTCCGCTGCGTGGCGTTGGGCATGGTGATGTTCGGCGCGCTGGCGGAGCTGCCGCTGGTGTGGAAAATGGCGGATACCTCCATGGCGCTGATGGCAATCACCAACCTGACGGCGATCCTGCTGCTGTCGCGGGTGGCGCTGAAGCTGGCCGACGATTACCATCGCCAACGCCGCCTGGGCAAGCTGCCGACCTTCGACGCCAACCGTTATCCGGAGCTGAAGTCGCAGCTGGAGCCGGGCGTGTGGGACGACCAAAAGCCGCCGCGCTGAGTTTTCCGGGGCGCGTGCAATACGCGCCCCTGCCTATTGGACCGATTGCCCCTTTTTCCCGCGCTTTTTGCTACAGTATCCGCACTTGGATAAACAGGATCTGGCCATGCTCGTTATTATTTCCCCTGCAAAAACTCTCGATTACGACAGCCCGCTGGCGACAGAACGCTTCACGCAGCCCGAACTGCTGGACAAGTCGAAACAGCTGATCAAAATTTGCCGCGAGCTGACGCCGGCGCAAATCGCCAGCCTGATGAGCATCAGTGACAAGCTGGCCGGGCTGAACGCCGCGCGCTTTAGCGAGTGGCAGCCGAAATTTACCCCGGACAATGCCCGTCAGGCGCTGCTGGCGTTCAAGGGCGACGTTTACACCGGCCTGCAGGCGCAGGATTTCAACGAGGCTGACTTCGATTTTGCCCAGCAGCATCTGCGCATGCTGTCCGGCCTGTATGGCGTGCTGCGCCCGCTCGATCTGATGATGCCGTACCGGCTGGAGATGGGCATCAAGCTGGAAAACCCGAAAGGCAAAGACCTGTACAGCTTCTGGGGGGATAAAGTCACCCAAAAACTCAACGAAGCGCTGGAGCAACAGGGCGACGACGTGGTGGTCAACCTGGCGTCCGACGAGTATTTCAAGGCGGTGAAACCGGCCAAACTGCACGGCGCGCTGATCAAACCGATCTTCCTCGACGAGAAGAACGGCAAGTACAAGGTCATCAGCTTCTACGCCAAGAAAGCGCGCGGGTTGATGAGCCGCTTTATCATCAAGAACCGCCTGACGCGCAGCGAGCAGCTGGTGGACTTCAACCTGGAAGGCTACGTCTTCGACGAAGCCGCCTCGCAGGGCAATGAACTGGTGTTCAAACGCCCGGAGCAGGCATAAAAAAAAGCCGTCGCAAGACGGCTTTTCGCATTCTAGCCTGCCGAACCTCAGGCTGGCAGCCCCATCAGGAACTTGCGCAGCTCACCGAAGCCGGCCGGCAGCGTGTGCGACAGCAGCGGCAGATCGGCCCGCAGCGCCAGCGCTTTCGGCAACGGCAGTGCCTGGCCGAGGATCGCTTCTACGCTCTCTTTGAACTTGGCCGGATGCGCGGTGCCAAGGAACAGACCGAACTCCCCTTCCTGCAGCTGATCGCGCAGCGCGCGATAGGCAATAGCCGCGTGCGGTTCGGAGATATAGCCCAGTTCGGCCAGTTCACGCATCGTTTCCTTGGTGGTCTCATCGCTGACGGCCGCGTGGCCCAGCTCTTTCAGCTGCCAGACCTTACGACGGAACAGCTCTTCCACGCGCGGCCAGTTGTTTGGCTGGCTGACGTCCATGGCGTTGGACAGCGTCGCGACCGTGGCGTGCGGCTGCCACTGGCCGCTGGTCAGGAAGCGCGGCACGGTGTCGTTGGCGTTGGTGGCGGCGATAAAACGCTTCACCGGCAGACCCAGCGACTTGGCCAGCAGCCCGGCAGTCAGATCGCCGAAGTTGCCGCTCGGCACTGAAATCACCAGCTGATTGCGCGCTTCCTGCGGCAGCTGCGCCACCGCTTCGAAGTAGTAGCAGATCTGCGCCAGCAAACGGCTGATGTTGATCGAGTTGGCCGAGTTCAGGTGCAGCGCGTCTTTCAATTCCTGATCGTCGAACGCCTGCTTCACCAGCGCCTGACAAGCGTCGAAGTCGCCGTCGATCGCGACGGTGTGAATGTTGCCGCCCAGGGTGCAGAACAGCTTCTCCTGCAGCGGACTGATTTTGCCCTGCGGGTAGAGGATCACCACCCGGACGTTCTTCAGGCCGTAGAAGGCGTGCGCCACGGCGGCGCCGGTGTCGCCGGAGGTGGCGGTCAAAATGGTCACCGGCTGATCGCCGGCCACTTCCGCCAGCATCTGCGCCATAAAGCGGCCGCCGAAGTCTTTGAACGCCAGCGTCGGGCCGTGGAACAGCTCCAGACAGGAAACGTCTTCGGTCACCTTCGCCACCGGCGCCGGGAACTCAAAGGCGGCCTGCACGCGTTTCTTCAGCGCCGCTTCCGGCACCTCTTCGCCGATAAAGGCCGACAGAATGCGGCTGCTGCGGGTGACAAAGTCCTGCTCCAGCAGGTGGTCGATCTCGGTCAGTTCGAACTCCGGCAGCTCCAGCGGGAAGAACAGCCCCTGCTGCTTGCCCAGGCCTTGTTTGATCGCCTGCGCGAAGCTCACCTGCTCGTTGTGATCCTTAAGGTTGTACAGTTTCATGCGTTATCCCAGTAGTCGAGCGCCTGCGGTATCCAGACGGCAAATATGAACAAAACCTTCGTCGTTTTGCAGATAGTGTTGTTGCAGCCAGGTGGCCATGCGTTGCGCGGTGGCGCCGTCGTTACAGACGGCGAACAGCGTCGGGCCGGAGCCGGAGATGCCGCAGGCCAGCGCACCGATGTCCTGAGCGGCCTTGCGCGCTTCGGCGAAGCCCGGCAGCAGCCGGGTGCGGTACGGTTCGGCGATCACGTCCTGCATCAATATGGCGGCCAGCTGCGGCTGCCGGGTGTGGCAGGCATGGATAAAGCCGGCCAGATAGCGGCCGTGGCTGATGCAATCCTGACGACGGTATTGCGCGGGTAAAATGGCGCGCGCTTCGGCGGTGGAGACCTTGATGCCCGGATAGGCCATGACCCATAACCAATCGTCGAAGCACGGCACCTCCTGGCTGATGATGCCTTCTTCTTCCAGCATCAGCTGCAGGCCGCCCAGGTAGCATGGCGCCACGTTGTCGTAATGCACGCTGCCGGAAATGCGGCCTTCCAGCTCACCCATCAGGCCGAGCAGCGTCGTCTTATCCAGCGGCCGATCGCAGAATTCGTTCATCGCCATCAGCCCGGCGACCACCGAACAGGCGCTGGAACCCAGCCCCGATCCGATCGGCATGTTCTTTTCCAACCGCATCGCCACCGGCACTTCGCGGCCGATCTCCTGGCAGAAACGCTCCCAGCATTGATAAACGATGTTCTCTTTCGGCTCGGCCGGCAGCTTGCTGACGAAGCGCCCGGCATTCTGCAAACTGAACGTCTCGGCAGCCTCTACGCTGACGCAGTCGCCCAGCAGCGTGCCGTCGATCGGCGAAACCGCCGCGCCCAGCACATCGAAACCGACGCTGACGTTACCGATCGAGGCCGGTGCATACACCTTAACCATATTAAACTCCCAACTTCCATGACAGTGTGCGCAGCAGATCGGCAAACACGCCCGCTGCGGTCACATCGTTACCGGCGCCGTAGCCGCGCAGCACCAGCGGCAGCGGCTGATAATAGCGGCTATAGAAGGCCAGCGCGTTCTCGCCGTTCTTCACTTTATACAACGGATCGTTGCCGTCCACCGCCTCGATGCGCACCTTGCAGCGCCCTTCGTCGATCAGGCCGACATAGCGCAGCACCTTGCCTTGTTCGGCGGCGTTGGCCACGTTGCGCGCGAACTCTTTATCCAGCTCCGGCAGCCGCGCCAGGAACTGATCCACATCGCCCGACGCGTCGAAGGACGGCGGCAGCACCGACTCAACCTCGATATCGCTCAGCTCCAGCTTGTAACCGGCCTCGCGCGCTAGGATCAGCAGCTTGCGCGCCACGTCCATACCGGACAGATCGTCGCGCGGATCCGGCTCGGTGTAGCCGTTGGCCCGGGCCTGCAGGGTCGCCGCCGACAGCGACAGCCCTTCGTCCAGCTTGCCGAAGATAAAGGACAGCGACCCGGACAGGATGCCGGAGAAGCGCACCAGCTCATCGCCGGCGTTCAGCAGGTTTTGCAGGTTCTCAATCACCGGCAAACCGGCACCGACGTTGGTGTCGTAAAGGAACTTGCGGTGCGAACCGGCGGCCGCCGCGCGCAGTTGCTGATAATAGTTCATCGACGAGGTGTTGGCCTTTTTGTTCGGCGTCACCACATGGAAACCGTCCGCCAGGAAATCCACATACTGATCGGCCACCGCCTGGCTGGAGGTACAGTCGACGATCACCGGGTTCAGCAGGTGATACTCCTTCACCAGCCGGATCAGGCGGCCGAGATTGAACGGCTCCTGCGCGCCGGCCAGCTCGTCGCGCCAGCTGTCCAGCGCGATGCCGTGCACGTTGGTCAGCATCACGCGCGAGTTGGCGATTCCGCACACCCGCAGGTCGATATGTTTTTGCTTCAGCCACGGCTGCTGGCGGTAGACTTGCTCGATCAGCGCCCCGCCGACGCCGCCGACGCCGATGACGAACACTTCGATCACCTGATCGGTGTTGAACAGCATCTGGTGGCTGACGCGCACGCCAGTGGTGGCGGAATCATTGCTGACCACCACCGAAATTGAACGCTCGGAAGAGCCCTGGGCGATGGCGACGATATTGATGTTGGCGCGCGCCAGCGCGGAGAAGAAGCGCGCGGAGATGCCACGCAGGGTGCGCATGCCGTCGCCGACCACCGAGATGATCGCCAGGCGTTCCATGACGTCCAGCGGATCCAGCACGCCGTCTTTCAACTCCAGATAGAACTCCTCCTCCAGCGCGCGGCGGGCGCGCTGCAGTTCGCCCTGCGGCACGCAGAAGCTGATGCTGTATTCGGAAGAGGATTGGGTGATCAGCACCACCGAAATGCCGGCGCGCGACATCACGGCGAACACCCGCGCGGCCATGCCGACCATGCCTTTCATGCCCGGGCCGGAGACGTTGATCATCGCCATGTTGTTCAGGTTGGTGATGCCTTTCACCGGCATCGCGTCATCGGTGCTGTCTTTGCCGATCAGCGTGCCGGGGGCCTGCGGGTTGGAGGTGTTTTTAATCAGGCAAGGGATTTGGAACTGGGCAATCGGCGTGATGGTGCGAGGATGCAGCACTTTGGCGCCGAAATAGGAGAGCTCCATCGCCTCCTGGTACGACATCGATTTCAGCAGCCTGGCGTCCGGCACGGTGCGCGGATCGCAGGTATACACGCCGTCGACGTCGGTCCAGATCTCGCAACAGTCGGCGCGCAGGCAGGCGGCCAGCACCGCAGCGGAATAGTCGGAGCCGTTGCGGCCCAGCACCACCAGCTCGCCCTTGTCGTTGCCGGCGGTGAAACCAGCCATCAGCACGATGTGGTCGGCCGGGATCGCCGCCGCGGCGATGCGCAGCGTGGACTCGGCGATGTCCACGGTAGACTCCAGGTAGTGTCCCTGCGCCAGCAACTTCTCTACCGGGTTGATCACCGTGACCGGATAGCCCTTGGCGCGGAACACCCCTTCCATGATGGCGATGGAGAGCTTTTCGCCGCGGCAGATGATCGCCGCGTTCACGCTGTCCGGGCACTGCCCCAGCAGCGAAACGCCGTGCAGCACCTGTTTGAGCTGCGCGAACTCCTGATCGACCACGCCTTTCAGCCTGTCGTATTCAAAGCCCGGCAGCGCCTGCGCCAGGCCGCTCAGCAGATCGGCAAAGATCCGCTCGGCGTCGCTGATATTCGGCAGAATGTCCTGACCCGCCACCGTTTTGTCGATCATCGCCACCAGATGGTTGGTGATCTTTGCGGGGGCGGACAAGACCGTGGCTACCTGTCCCTGACGCGCATTACTCTCCATGATGTCGGCAACGCGCAGAAAACGTTCTGCATTCGCCACCGAGGTTCCGCCAAATTTCAGCACTCGCATGTGTGATCTCTCCGAATTTAAGCCGAAAAAAAAGCCCGCACTGATTAGGTGCGGGCTTTTTTCTGTGTTTCCTGTGCGCGTCAGCCCGCCCCGTTACCTGTGGTATCGGTGGTGGTAATAATTGTGGTTTTCAGGCTGATATTGCGCATGTTGTCTGTCTGTCTCATGAAATACTCTGTCCCCTCTATTGGTTAAAGCAATCGCTATCCCAAGTCAAACGATTTCTTTTTTTTGCTTATTTTCCGCTCAGCGGCGACATTGCGCGATATCGGAGGTGAAAAGCAAAACGACAGAACAAAAAAACAACTTAAAGCCGATTTACTAGTGGATCACGCTGGGTAACCGTCCGATGGAGCCGCTATCACTTGGCGAGTTTTTTTTCGATGTCGTGCAGCAGCGTATGCAACATCGCCGTATCTCGCTGTTGCAGTGCGCCGAGTCGCTGGTGCAGCCAGTCGCGCAATTTTTGGTCATCGCCGACATCCAATGCGTTCAACAAGGCATCGGCGCGGTGGCGCAGCGCCTTGAGCGGCCCTTCCGACGCCGCCGTTTCCTGCGGCGTGCTGACGCCCATCAAGCTCGCCAGTTGGTAGCAGTACACCATCACCGCCTGGCCCAGGTTAAGCGACGGATAGTCTGCCTGCATCGGCACGCCGGTCAGCAAATCCGCCAGCGCCAGTTCTTCGTTGGTCAGGCCGGAATCTTCACGGCCGAACACCAGCGCGGCCTGGCCGACCCACTGCTTACGCTCACTCAACTGTTCCAGCAGCTCGGGCGGCGTGCAGTAGTAGTGAAAACGCGCGCGGCTGCGAGCGGTGGTGGCGACGGTGAAATCCACGTCCGCCAGCGCCTGCTCCAGCGTGGCGAACGTTTGCACGCCATCGAGGATCTCGCCGGCACCGTGTGCCACCCAGCGTGCCGCCGGCTGTAGGTGCGCCTCGCTGTCGACGATGCGCAGCGACGTGAAGCCCATGGTTTTCATCGCACGCGCCGCCGCGCCGACATTTTCCGGCCGCGCCGGAGCCACTAAAACAATATGAAGCTGCATCACTTTTCCACCGAAGGCGGGCCTGCGTTTTGACGGTGGCGCAGCGCCCGCTTATATTTACAATTGCGTAACAATAAACGCGTTAATAGCAACAAACAAGATTAAACGGCTCGTTGAGCTAATAAACCCGTCGTAATAGTCATTATTCGTTCTTATGTTTTACTGCATTTATTTATCAATGAGTTAAAACAAAGCGATGATCAATAAGCGAATAATTGTATCCTATCGGGCCGGATAATGCTGAATCGTTCACAGAATTTGAGGTTCTGTGACTTAAACTGGCATTTCTGTAAGTGTTTTTCACAAATCTGTTAACGTGCTACAATTGAATTTGATATATGTCAACAAAGCGTAGTTTTGTTGGGTGATGAATTCGGCACGCGCTGTTATATTGCTGTTAATGGGGTTAGGATATGCGCCAATTTGGCACCCCAGGGGTTGTAGGGAACAGCATCCCCACCAGGCTAGCGATCTTGTTGACATGAGATGGAAAGTGCATCAAGAACGAGTTTACGTACTTTAGTCATTTGCTGAGAGGGAACGTGGCGCTATCTCTGCCCTCCTCTAAGAAAACAAAGACTTCTGTACTTCCTATTTTCTATTTTGTTGGCAATTTTAGGTAGCAAATATGCAGACCCCGCACATTCTGATTGTCGAAGACGAGTTAGTCACTCGTAACACCCTGAAGAGCATTTTCGAGGCGGAAGGCTACATTGTTCATGAAGCCAATGATGGTGCTGAGATGCACAATATCCTGTCTGAAAATGATATCAATCTGGTCATCATGGACATCAACCTGCCAGGCAAAAACGGCCTGCTGTTGGCGCGCGAACTGCGTGAACAGGCCAGCGTCGCCTTGATGTTCCTGACCGGTCGCGATAACGAAGTGGACAAAATCCTCGGCCTGGAAATCGGCGCCGACGATTACATCACCAAGCCGTTCAACCCGCGTGAATTGACCATCCGCGCACGCAACCTGCTGTCGCGCACCATGAACCTGGGCAGCCTCGGCGAAGAACGCCGCCTGGTCGAGAGCTACAAGTTCAACGGTTGGGAGCTGGACATCAACAGCCGCTCGCTGATCAGCCCGGCCGGCGAACAGTATAAGCTCCCGCGCAGCGAATTCCGCGCCATGCTGCACTTCTGCGAAAACCCGGGCAAGATCCAGTCCCGCGGCGAACTGCTGAAGAAAATGACCGGCCGCGAGCTGAAGCCGCATGACCGCACCGTGGACGTCACCATCCGTCGCATTCGCAAACACTTCGAATCGACGCCGGACACGCCGGAAATCATCGCCACCATTCACGGCGAAGGCTACCGCTTCTGCGGCGATCTGGAAGAGTAATTCCGGCCTGCCGTCATGAAAACGGGGTTCAGCATGCTGAACCCCGTTTTTTTATTTCGTCTCGGCCCACGGCATGATCGGCACCGCGCTCAGTGCGTTCTTCGGCGAGCCGTCGATCACCTTGTCGGAGTAGCTCAGGTAAATCAGCGAATTGCGCTTGGCGTCGTAGAAGCGTACCACCTGCAGCTTCTTGAACACCAGCGAGGTGCGTTTCTGGAACACCACCTCGCCTTCCGCCTTGCCGTTTTTGATCTTGTCGCTCAGCTCGATAGGCCCCACCTGCTGGCAGGAAATGGCCGCGTCGGCGGTGTCTTCCGCCAGCCCCAGGCCGCCTTTGATGCCGCCGGTTTTGGCGCGGCTGATATAACAAGTTACATTTTTAACATCCGGATCGTCGAACGCTTCCACCACGATTTTGTGGTCCGGCCCCAACAATTTAAACACCGTATCAACGGAGCCCACCTGCTCCGCCTGCGCGCTACCAACGGTTGCGCAAACCAAACCGAATAAAAATATCCAGCCTTTTTTCATTTACTTAACTCCGATATAACTTTGCCGCAAAAATAGGTTCGGCGATCGCCATCATTTATGTCTAAGCTCACGGAATCGGTTTTTTACGGGTCCGCACCGTCCGTTTTAGCACAGAGCGTGACAAAAATCTTTGAGAGTCGCGGAGTAAAAAAATTGCTATGATGCGGCGTCGTTATTTCTTTGCGCCCACTACGGTGTACCCCAATCCAACTCTGGCGCGGCATGCGCAGCAGAGGCAAAGAGTGCAACGCATAATGGCTCATGGATCGGTCTGATAGCGCAGCACCAGCGTGACGAATCAACAGTTCGGGTTCCTACCCCCAAGCTTTACGAGGAAGATCTATGGATCAAGCCGGTATCATTCGTGATCTGCTTAGCTGGCTGGAAAGCCATTTGGACCAACCCTTGTCGCTGGATAACGTGGCGGCCAAGGCCGGCTACTCCAAATGGCATCTGCAACGGATGTTCAAAGATATTACCGGTAATGCCATCGGTGCTTACATCCGGGCAAGAAGGCTGTCCAAAGCCGCCGTCGCGCTGCGTTTGACCAGCCGGCCGATTTTGGATATTGCCCTGCAATATCGCTTCGACTCGCAGCAGACCTTCACCCGCGCCTTCAAAAAACAGTTTGCGCAAACGCCGGCGCTGTACCGCCGCGCCGAAGACTGGAACGCATTCGGCATCTGTCCGCCGATCCGTCTGGGGGCCTTCACCCTGCCGCAACCGGAATTCGTCTCGCTGCCGGACAAGCATCTGGTCGGCCTGACCCAAAGCTACTCCTGTACGCTGGAACAGATCACCACGGTGCGCACCGAACTACGCTCGCAGTTCTGGCGTCAGTTCCTCGGTGACGTCGAAACCCTGCCGCCGGTGCTGTACGGGCTGCACCACTCGCGACCAAGCCAGGAGAAGGACGACGAACAGGAAGTGCTGTACACCACGGCGCTGGAACCGGATCAGGTGCCTGACAAGGTACAGGAAGGCCAGCCGCTGGTGTTGCCGGGCGGTGAGTTTGCGATGTTCAGCTACGAAGGGCCCACCGAGGGACTGCAAGACTTTATTCTGACGGTCTACGGCACCTGCCTGCCGGCGCTCCAGCTGACACGTCGCAAAGGGCACGACATCGAGCGCTTCTACCCGAAAGGCGAGCGCCGTCCGCATCAGGCACCTATCGAGATCAAGTGCGATTACCTGATCCCGATTCGGCGTTAACGCTGCAGTTCATCCAACGCGGGCATGTCCAGATGCGTGACATCGCCCGCCGTTTCCACGATCCAGCCGGAAGCCAGCCACGGGCTCTGCTGGTGATCGACGCGCGACAGTGAGCAGTTGCGCAAACGCAGGCGGCGTTCCGCATAGGCCGGCAGCCCCAGCACCGTACTGATCAAACACCCCAGCGCGATGCCATGACTGACGAGCAGCGGCTTGCTGCCTTCCGGCAGCATCAGGCAGCTCTCCAGCGCGGCGCGCATGCGCTCGCCCAGCTCCTCCATGGATTCGCCTTGAGGGATACGGCCGTCAGGAGTACCATCGACCATCTGTTTGCGCCACTGCTCTTCCTGCGGCGTCAAACTGTCGATCAGGCGTTCTTCCAGAACCCCCATGTGCAGCTCACGCAAACGCGGATCGCCAATCACTTCGCAGCCACAGGCTTCGGCGATGATCTGCGCGGTGCGGCGCGTGCGCCCCAGATCGCTGGTAATGATGTGCGTAATGCCTTCTTTGCTGACACGCCTGGCGACCAGACGGGCCTGGTGTTCACCCATGGCGGTTAACGGGCTGTCGGACTGACCCTGGATGCGGCGAGCCGCGTTCCATTCCGTTTCGCCATGGCGAACGAGGTATACCTGTAACATTTTTGTTTTCCGTTATACTGCGTGAAATTTGCGTTTATCCCCGGCCCGGCGGCGCTTTTGCCGCTGCCCGGCGTATCGGCCAGAAGGATATCAAACCCGTTATGTACCATGTTGTCGCTGCAACTACCAACCCGGCAAAGATCAAGGCTATTCAACTGGCCTTCGATGACGTCTTTGGCGCAGGCCAATACCGCATTGAATCCGTTGACGTCGCCAGCGGCGTCTCGCTGCAGCCGATAGGCAATCACGAAACCCGCACCGGCTCGCGTCAACGCGTCATGGAAGCGCGCCAGGTCAGGCCCGAGGCCGATTTTTGGGTCGGCGTGGAAGCCGGGATTGAAGAGAATATGACCTTCGCCTGGATGACCATCGAGAACCCACACATCCGCGGCGAATCCCGCTCGGCGAGCCTGATGCTGCCGGAAGTCATCTTACAAGGTATTCGCGCCGGTCGCGAATTGGGCAGCGAAATGGCGGCGATCACCGGCAATGCCGAGGTGAAGCGCCAGGGCGGCGCCATCGGCGTCTTCACCGACGGCCAGCTGAGCCGCACCAGCGTTTACCACCAGGCGCTGCTGCTGGCGCTGGTGCCGTTTCACAACGCCATCTATCAGCAATAGCACATAGCACCGAGCCAGCTAGGGCGCGTCATGCAACAGCTGCTGCTCGAGCCACTGTTTCAGCTCGGGTGAAGCCGCTTTCAGGCTGTTCGAGCCGCGGGTGATGGTGGCGATCCCCGCGCCCAGTTCATTTTTCAGCTCGCGCTGGCTCATCTCGCCGCGCATCAGTTCCTGAATGATCCGCACCCGGGTGCCCAGCGCGGTGCGCTCGTCCGGCGTCAGCATCAGTTGCAGCAGCGGCTGATGCAGTTCTTGCGCAAACGAATTCTGCAGCAGCGCGACGAAGCGCAGCCAATCCTCATTGCCTTGTTCTGAAAGAGCGGGGTCGTTTAACGATAATTGCGTCATGGCAGCCACCATACTATTTAACTAGTACAGCAGCATACCATAGGGCCGTCAAAATCAATAACGTCTCTGCCACTCGGCGTCGGTCAGCATCTTGGCCGGCCGGTGCGTCAGATAGCGGTAAAACGCATCGTAGGCCAGTACATTCTTGACGTAGCCGCGGGTTTCCGAGAACGGAATACTTTCGATGAACGCCACCGGATCGATACGCCCCGCGCTGTTGCCCAGCCAGGTGTTCACACGCGACGGGCCAGCGTTATAGGCGGCGCTCGACAGGATGCGGTTGCGGCCGAACTGCTGATAGACCGACTCCAGATAGCTGGTGCCGATGGTGATGTTGGTCTGCGGATCGAACAGCTGGCTCGGGCCGACGTAACCGGGAATATTGAACATCTGCACCGTATGCTGCGCGGTGCGCGGCATCACCTGCATCAGGCCGGTAGCGCCAACCGGCGACTGCGCCTTCGGATTCCAGGCGCTTTCCTGACGCGCTATCGCCATCGCGTAGCTGGTGGTGATCCCCTTGTCATCGGTGGCACGGCGGAACTCCTGCGGCCAGGCTACCGGGAAGCGCTCCTCCAGATGATCCCACAGCTTGCCGACGATGGTCGCCTGCACGCTCAGATCGGCCCATTTTTGCTCAAAGGCGTAGCGCGCCAGCGCCTCTTGTTCCGGCCGGCTGCGGCTGGCGACGTAAGAGCCCCACTCGCTGCGAGCCAGGTTGTCCATATTCCAGTACATCAGCTCGCGCACCCGGGCGACTTCCGGCCCGTCGGTCAGCGACGCGCGCGGCTTGGCTGCCACCGCCACCATCACCGGATAAGTGGCCTTCAGCTTCTGCGCCGCCACCATCGGATAGAAGCCGCGTTCGGTCATCAGGTTACGCAATATCTCCTCGCCTTCGGCGCGTTTCCCTTCGTCCATCAGCTGACTGGCGCGCCAGTAGCGCCACTCATCCTTGTTGCGCGACGCTTCCGGCAGACGGGCCAGCCAGGTCGCGACACCTTGCCGATCGCCGTTGCCCAGCGCCATACGCACCCGGCGCTCCAGCAGCGAAGGCGAACGGCTGCGCAGAATCACCTGATCGCGCCACTGCGCCTGTTCATAGGTAGCGTCACTGCCCATCAGGCGCCAGGCCACCGCCTCTTCCAGCCCCAGCCGCTCGTCATCGCTCATTTTCTGCAGCCGCGCGAGCGTCGGGATCATCGCCCGCGCGTTTTCCACATCCTGCCGCGCCAGGCGTTCAAAGGCGATGCCGGTGGCAGCGCGGGTGAAATCGGTCGGCCCCACGCTGCGGGCAAAGGCTTCCACGGTGGTCGGATCGTTTTGCAAGCGCACCAGGGCGTTACCCATGGTTTGATAGTCGGCCGGCAGCTGGCTGTAAAGGTTGCTGACCAGCGAACTGTTGCCCTCTTTCAACGCCAGCTTCATGCGCGCCAGAATATCCAGCGGCGTCTGCTTACCTGCGCCGCGCCAGACGCTGAACAGCCGATCGCAGGCGCCCGGCAGCGTTTTGCCGTTCAGCCACAGTTCGTCGGCGCCGCTCCAGGCCGCCTGCTGGTCGCCGGTGGCCCACTTGGCGTAGTAATAGTTGCAGCGCGCCGCCACCGGTTTGGGCGGCTGCGGGCTGAAGGCCAATAGGGTGCGCCAGTCTTCGCGCCGCGCCAGCTCATTGACGAAGCGTGGCGCCAGTGATTTCGCCGGCGGCAGCGTCGGGTTGCGCTTGATAAAGTCGTTCACCTCGGAGAACCCCGCCTGGCTCAGATCCTGTGTCAGCTTGCGGTATTCCAGGTAAGGATAAAGCGGGTAATCGCGCAGCGTCGGCATCAGCTGCGCCACCACATCCATCTGATTGCCGTCCCACGCCTGCTTGATCTGCTGGTAGCGCTGACGTTGCGCATCCAGAGAATCCGCCAGTGCCGCGCCTGAAAACGCCGTCAGGCACAGGCCCATTGCCAACAGCCGTCGCTTGTCCACCTTGACCATCCTCGCTCTTTCCTCACTGGTTGTACCGCGGGAGCCGCCCAGCTCCCCGGTGACCGCCGCGCCACAGCGCCGCGGGACAAAATAATGCCGGGCGCACGGCCCGGTCGCAGATATCTACCATAGACAGCGCAATCGCTTATCCATTCAATACTGTAGAAGAAGAAGTGTATCGTCATGACGGGAGCCAGGTAAAAAACGTTTACTTTGGCTGACAAATCAGGCCGGCGGAATATTTCTGGCTACCGGATTTTTATTAGCTGCTTCGGCGTTTATTGGGGAAGTAAAATATTTTTTAATTATTAGCTATCACATTATTGCATTTATAAGATGGCAGCGCCGTTGCGCAAATCGCCTGACAGCTGGCCAAACGCGCCAACTTTGCAGAAAAGCGGTGGCAAACCCGGGTAGGCATTTTTATACTATCAAAAATAAGTAGGATAATTCCGAGAAAACAGCACATAAAGCGCCCAACGAAGGCATCTTATAATACAATCCGCGCCAATTATGGGTTAGATAGTGTTCATTAGGCAGTGCGACTGACAGCTTTCAGCAAAACGATTGTCCCTTCAAGCGGGCCGGATTTTTCCTTGTCAGGCCACGGCCTGCGGGCGGTGGATCAGGCCGGAATGGCGGGTGAAGATGGCGAATAAAACCGCGATAGCGATGCGTTGCGCAAAAAGCCCCGTGCCGGGCTTCCTTGACGCACGCCTGAATATCGGCCGCCTGCTACTGATCGTGTTGTTGGTGCTGCTGACGTTGCCCGGGCCTGCGCACGCCGCCGATGATCCCTATCAAAAGCGTACGCACGCCGTGACGACCGTGGTGGTCGGCATCATCAGCTACGCCCGCTGGTCGCGTGAGCCCAATCCGATCCGCTTGTGCGTGACCGCACCCACCCAGTATGCCGAAGGGCTGTTCGATCCGATCCTGCTGAGCGCGCCGCGTCCGATTAAAACCGAACGCGTACCGTTTGACAGCCCAACGTTGAGTACCGGCTGTGATGTCATCTATTTAGGGAACATCAACGCCGCGCAGAGACAAAATTTCATGCAGCGCATTTCCGGCAACTCCATTCTCAGCATCAGCGAGAACGATAGCGAATGCTCCGCCGGCAGCGCATTTTGCCTGCTTATCGATGGGGATCAGGCCAGTTTCAAGGTCAACCTGGACGCCCTGGCACGCAGCGGCGTGCGCGTCCACCCCAACGTGCTGCAGCTGGCACGCAAACAGGCGCCGCCGCTATGAGGCTGTTGCGTAGAAACCGTTCCGGCAATGCGCGCCCGACATTGGGCCGGGTGCTGCAGCGGGTGCATCTTGGGCTGGCGCTGATCGCCGTCGGCACCGCCGGCATCTTTCTGACGCTGGTGGCGCTGTTTGCGCTGCGCGCTTACGCCAACCACAACCTGCACCTGATCGCGCGCTCCATCAGCTATACCGTCGAGGCCGCCGTGGTGTTTGAAGACCGCACCGCCGCGCGCGAGGCGCTGATGTTGATCTCCTCCAACGAAGAGATCCTGGAGGCGCGCATTCTGGATAATAAAGGCAAGATGTTGGCCAGTTGGCGTCATCCCACCGACGGCCCGCTGCACGGTCTGGAACAAATCGTTGCGCACTGGGCGCTGCCCGAGCCGGTCATTTTGCCTATCTCTCACGAGGGCAAACAGGTCGGCCAGGTCTGGTTGAGCGGCAACGGCGGCAGCCTGCTGCGTTTCCTGTTGCGCGGCCTGGTCGGCATGATCGCCTGCATGGTGCTCAGTACCCTGTGCGCCCTGGTGTTGTCGCGCCGCATGCTGGCCGGCATCGTCCGTTCGTTGGACGATATCGCCAACGTGGCGCACGCGGTGCGCCGCGATCGCACCTTCGGCCTGCGGGTGCCGTCGGCGCCAATCGCCGAGCTGCATGAGCTCAGCAACGATTTCAACGGCTTGCTCGACGAGCTGGAGGCCTGGCAGGCACATCTGAAGCAGGAGAACGATTCGCTGGCTCACCGGGCGACGCACGACAGCCTGACCGGCTTGCCGAACCGCGCCTTCTTCGAAGGACGACTGAGCCGGGCGCTGGGCGATATCGAACCGCCGGCGAAATTGGCGGTGCTGTTTATCGACGGCGATCGCTTCAAGGAAGTGAACGACAGTTACGGCCACGCCGCAGGCGATGCGGTGCTGACCACCATTGCCGGACGCATTCGCGCGCAGCTGCGCGAGACCGATCTGGTCGCGCGTCTGGGCGGGGATGAATTCGCCGTGCTGCTGGCGCCGGTACACGGCACGGAAGATGTCTTGCAGATCGCTGACAACATCATCGACTGCATGACGCAACCGGTCATTTTACCGAACGACGAGGCGGTCATTACCTCTCTGAGTATCGGCATTGCGCTGTACCCTGATCACGCGTCGACGCCTCAGGGTCTTTTGCACGAAGCTGACGATGCGATGTATCAGGCAAAGCATCGTTATAATGGAGGCTGGCGGCTGGCTATACATAAATAAGAGCCCCGGCTATAACACTTGAACTAGGGATTTTGACTATGATACAGCAACTGTTTAAAGGTCGTTTTTCACTGCTGGCGATGGCGTTCGTCGCCCTGCTGGCGCTCGCCGGCTGCCAGAGCAAACCGCAGGGCCTGACGCCCGAACAGGTCGCGCTGCTGCAATCGCAGGGCTTCAAACTGACCGACAACGGCTGGGAGTTCGGCCTGTCGGATAAAGTGCTGTTCGGCAACAACATCGGCAAGCTGAACCCGGAAAGCACCGAGACGGTGCAGAAGATGGGCCGTGCGCTGCTGAGCGTCGGCATCACCAAGTTCCGCCTGGACGGCCATACCGACAACTACGGTGAAGACAGCTATAACGATCAGCTCTCCCTGCGCCGCGCCGATGCGGTGGCCGATCTGCTGGCCAGCGTCGGCATTCCGCGCGCCAATATCGAAACCCGCGGCATGGGCAAGCGCGATCCCGTTGCCGACAACCGCACCTCCAGCGGCCGCGCGGAAAACCGCCGCGTCGCGATCGTCGTCACGCCATAAGCCACCAATATGCGCCTTTATCGGCGCATAAACGGTTATACTTAGCGATCGCTGAGCGATGTCTGGGATCCGAGATCGAAACGGGCTACACTCATGCCGCCAGACATCCTATAAATACTGATATAAAGAGGCTTAGAGCAACGTGGCTCAATACGTCTATACCATGCACCGCGTCGGCAAGGTAGTACCGCCGAAGCGTCATATTTTGAAAAACATCTCCCTGAGCTTCTTCCCTGGGGCCAAAATTGGCGTACTGGGCCTGAACGGCGCCGGTAAGTCTACCCTGCTGCGCATCATGGCCGGCATCGATACCGATATCGAAGGGGAAGCACGCCCGCAGCCGGGCATCAAGATCGGTTACCTGCCGCAGGAGCCGCAGCTTAACCTTGAACACACCGTGCGTGAGTCGGTGGAAGAAGCGCTGGCGGAAGTGGTCGGCGCGCTGAAACGCCTGGACGAAGTGTACGCGCTGTACGCGGAAGAAGGCGCAGACTTCGACAAGCTGGCCGCCGAACAGGGCCGCCTGGAAGAGATCATTCAGGCACACGACGGTCACAACCTCAATACGCAGCTGGAACGCGCCGCCGATGCGCTGCGCCTGCCGGACTGGGACGCCAAAATCGCCCATCTGTCCGGGGGTGAGCGCCGCCGCGTAGCGCTGTGCCGCCTGCTGCTCGAAAAGCCGGACATGCTGCTGCTGGACGAACCGACCAACCACCTGGACGCCGAGTCCGTGGCCTGGCTGGAACGCTTCCTGCACGACTTCGAAGGCACCGTGGTGGCGATCACCCACGACCGTTACTTCCTGGATAACGTAGCCGGCTGGATCCTCGAACTGGACCGCGGCGAAGGCATTCCGTGGGAAGGCAACTACTCCTCCTGGCTGGAGCAGAAAGACGCGCGTCTGGCACAGGAAGCGTCCGCCGAAGCCGCTCGTCGCAAGTCGATCGAGAAAGAGCTGGAGTGGGTGCGTCAGGGTGCCAAAGGCCGTCAGTCCAAAGGCAAGGCCCGCTTGGCCCGCTTCGAAGAGCTGAACAACACCGAATATCAGAAACGTAACGAAACCAACGAACTGTTCATTCCGCCTGGCGCACGTCTGGGCGATAAAGTGGTCGAAGTCAGCAACCTACGCAAGTCCTACGGCGACCGCCTGCTGATCGACGACCTGTCGTTCTCGGTGCCGAAAGGGGCAATCGTCGGCATCATCGGCCCGAACGGCGCGGGTAAATCCACGCTGTTCCGCATGATGTCCGGTCAGGAGCAGCCTGATTCCGGCAGCATCGTGCTGGGCGATACCGTCAAGCTGGCGTCCGTCGATCAGTTCCGCGACAGCATGGACGGCTCGAAAACCGTGTGGGAAGAAGTCTCCGGCGGGCAGGACATCATGCGCATCGGCAACACCGAGATGCCGAGCCGCGCCTATGTCGGCCGCTTCAACTTCAAGGGCGTCGATCAGGGCAAACGCGTGGGCGAGCTGTCCGGCGGTGAGCGTGGCCGTCTGCACCTGGCCAAGCTGCTGCAGGTTGGCGGCAACGTACTGCTGCTCGATGAACCGACCAACGACCTGGATATCGAAACCCTGCGCGCGCTGGAAAACGCCCTGCTGGAATTCCCTGGCTGCGCCATGGTGATCTCGCACGACCGTTGGTTCCTCGACCGTATCGCCACCCACATCCTGGACTACCAGGACGAGGGCAAGGTGGAATTCTTCGAAGGCAACTTCACCGAGTACGAAGAGTACAAGAAGCGTACGCTGGGCGCCGACGCGCTCGAGCCGCACCGCATCAAGTACAAGAAGATCGCCAAGTAATACCCAAGGCGCCGCATGCGGCGCCTTTTTTTATTCCCGTGTCCGGCGATAGTCGCGCGGCGAGCATGCCATCATGCGCTTAAAGGCGTGGCTGAACGCGCTGTCTGAATCGTATCCCAAACGCTGCGCGATGGTGGACACCGGTTCGCTGCCGGTACGCAAAGCCCGCGTCGCCAGCAGCATGCGCCATCGCGACACATACTCCAGCGGGGCCATACCGGCCTTCTGCTTGAAGCGCAACGCCAGCGTCGAGCGAGAAACGCTAGCAGCGGCGGCCAGCGACGCCACCGTCCAGCGCCGGGCGGGATCGGCGTGCACTGCCTGCATCGCGGCGCCGATGCGCGGATCGAACAAGGCGGGCAGCCAACCCGACGCCGCGCTCTCCTCCCCCATCAGGTATATCCGCAGCGCCTGGGTCAACATGATTTGCCCCAGATGATGCGTCATCAACGTACTGCCCGGTGAAGGCCTAACCAGCTCATCCGCCAGCCGTTGCAGCGCCCATTGCAGCACGGCCGCCTCTTCCGTACCCCCGCGGATCACCATCAGCGCGGGCAGGCTGCCAAACAACCGCTCCACTTCCTGGCCAAAGCTAAAACGACCGCCGATAAACAGGCACGTTTCCCCCTCGCCGCAGCTCGCCATGCCGTTTTTCGCCTGCAGATAAAGCGCGTCTGCGTCGAGCGCCGGCAGTGACAAGTCACTGCCGACGGTCAGCGGCAGGCTGCGAGTCAGCAGTAAACAGTCGCCGGCCGCCAGCCACAGCGGTTCAGCCAGCCCTTCCGCCGCCAGCCAACAGCCGCCACGCACCACCGCGTTGAACTTCCCGCCTTGCGGAGCGGGAAAATGAACGGCCCAGTCGCCGCCGGCCTTCAGGCCGCCGAAAAATGCATTTTGGCTGTTCAATGGTGCCAGCACTTCCGATAAAGGATCCATACCCTCTCCCCCTAAGGTCCTTTCAAGAGCATAGCCCGTGCGATGCTCCAGCCAAAGGCTTTAGGACGATGGCGACAGAAATTAGGTTTTTGTTGCATTCAGCCGCTGATAGCACCGACTTACACTCCCAGTGTCACAGCCAACCGCAGCGAGGAACGTCCAATGAACCGACAAGTGCCCCTCAATTCCAGCTTTAACGCCACCACCACCGCCGCCGACGTACTCAAAGATCGTCAACTGGCCGGCATGACGGCGCTGGTAACCGGCGGTCATTCCGGCCTGGGATTGGAAACGACTCGCGCATTGATGCAGGCGGGAGCACAGGTGATCGTCGCCGCCCGCGATCCCGTCATCGCCCGCACTCGTCTGGCCATCGCCGGTATCAGCAACGTCGACATTTATGAGCTTGATTTGGCCGATCAGAGCAACATCAGAAAGTTCACGCAACAACTTCTGGCGACCGGCGTCCACCTCGATATGTTGATCTGCGGCGCCGGCATCATGGCCTGCCCTGAAACCCGTATCGGCCCAGGCTGGGAGGCACAATTCGCGATCAACCACCTGGGGCATTACGCGCTGGTGAACCACCTCTGGCCGGCATTGGCGGGCGGTGCCCGCGTTGTCGTCATCTCATCTTCCGGTCACCATGCCAGCGCCATACGCTGGAATGACGTCCAGTTTCACAGCGGCTATGACAAGTGGCTCGCCTATGGCCAATCGAAAACCGCTAACGCGCTCTTCGCCCTGCAGCTTGACAAGCAGGGGAAAAACGCAGGCGTGCGCGCCTTCTCGCTGCATCCCGGCATGATCCCAACGCCACTGCAGCGCTATCTCTCGCAGGAAGAGATGTTCGCATTGGACTGGATCGACGCCAACGGCAAACCCGCCCACCCGGAAATGCTGAAGACCCCGCAACAAGGAGCGGCAACCCAGGTTTGGGCGGCGACATCACCTCAACTCAATGGCCTTGGCGGATTGTATTGCGAAGATTGCGATGTCGCCCGGCGTAACGATAACGAGGGCTTTTCATTCAGCGGCGTAAAAAGCTACGCCGTCGATCCTGAACAGGCCCAACGCCTGTGGAAACTGTCGGCACAACTCACCGGTGTCGATGCCTTCGGCAAGATTTAAACAGGAGCCCACCAATGCAGAATCGCCAAATCATCCTCGTCAAACTCCCTCAAGGAAAACTGACCGTCGATTGTTTTCAGACTCGTGAGGCGCCCATGCCGATCCCCGGCCCTGAAGAGGTTCTGTTGCGCACGCTGTACGTACCACTGGATGCGGCCAGCAGAGCCTGGATGCAGGGCGTCACCTATCGTTCCGGATTGCAGGTGGGAGACATCATGGCCGCGACCGCGCTGGCCGAAGTTGTCGAATCGCGCTCTCCCCTGCTGGCCGCCGGCGATTTAGTGTTGGCAGAAACCGGCTGGCAAACTTTCACGGCCCTACCGGCGGCTGAGGCGCTCAAACAGCCGAACATCGTTCCGCATACGCATTTGCTCAGCGTTTACGGCGTGCCCGGACTCACCGCTTACTTCGGCCTGCTGGAATGCGGACGCCCCAAGGCCGGTGAAACCGTCGTCGTATCCGCCGCTGCGGGGGCGGTAGGCATGTTCGCCGGACAAATCGCCCGGCTTCACGGCTGCCGCACGGTGGGCATTGCCGGCGGCGCCGCCAAAACGGCACTGCTGACGGACAGGCTGGGGTTCGACGCGGCGATAGATTATAAGGCGGAAAATCTGCATGACGCCCTGAGCCGCTCATGCCCCAACGGCATCGATGTGCTGTTCGACAACGTCGGCGGCGATATTTTGGCGACCAGCCTGCCGCACATGGCAAAACAGGGGCGCATCGTTTGCTGCGGCGCGGTATCGCAGTACGATACGGCCTCCCCGCCGGCAGCACCTGCCGGGATCCCGGGTTTGCTCATCGTCAACAGTTTGACGATGCAGGGGTTCCTGTTGGCCGATTTCCTTCAGCGCCAAGAACAGGGACTGGCGGCGCTCACGGCCTGGGTCGCCGAGGAAAAATTAGTGGTCATCGAAGATCTGATCACCGGTTTTGAGCTGTTGCCCGCTGCGCTGGTCGGCCTGCTGGCGGGCGAGAATATAGGGAAGCGCATCGTCCAGGTGGCGAGGTGCTCCGCCTGATCCGGGAAGGCGACGCTCCCGGCAGTCACTCCCGCGCCAGCTCGCGCGCGTAGTCGTCAAACGCCGGGTGCTGAAGCACCACATCGATGAAGCAGGCCAGCGCCGGGGAATTCAGCTTGCGGCTCGGGTAGACCAGATACAGTTCGTTGCCCTCCGCGCGCCATGCCGGCAAGACTTCCACCAACAGCTTCTGCGCCACCACCTCGCGGCTGAGAAACGCCGGCAACAGCGTGATCCCCGCACCGGCGATAGCGCATTCACGCGCATACAGCAGGTTGTCGGTGGTGTGCGCCAGCGGCAGTTGCCAACGGTAGTAATCGTCGCCGCAGCGCAGGTTCCAGGCCGTCCAGGCGCGGTGAGCGATACAGCGATGCTGCTGCAGCTGCTGCGGGTGTTCGATCGGCGGATGCTGCGCCAGATAGGACGGCGCCGCCAACAGATAGCGCGGCGCATACCCGAGACGGCGACCGATCAGCGAAGAATCCTGCGGCTTGCCGGTGCGCAACGCGGCGTCGAAGCCTTCCTGTACCAGATCCACCATGGCATCGGACACCGACACCTCCAGCGAAACGTCCGGATACTGGCGCTGAAAATCCGCCGCCAGCCGCGCCACCAGGGTCGCCCCCAACCCGGCGGGCGTCGAGATGCGCAGGCGGCCGCTCGGGTTATCGCGCAGCCGCTGCAGCGCCAGATCGGCGCGTTCAGCGGCAGACATCATCGCCTGACAATGTTCCAGATAACGCTCACCGGCGAAAGTCAGGTTCAGCTGGCGCGTGGTGCGATTGAGCAAGCGCAGCCCCAGCGTCTGTTCGAGCTGGCTGATGCGCTGGCTGACGCTGGATTTCGGCAGCCCGACGCGCTGCGCGGCGGCGGTAAAGCTGCCGCACTCCGCCACCAGCGCGAACAGCGCCATATCCTGCAGCTGTTTGAATTCCATTGTTCACCTTAAACGAACACTCAGTTAGATATTGTCCATCTTATCACCCCTCTGCCGCGGGTCTACACTGGGGGCATCATTTGAAAGGAGTACAATCATGTCGATAAAAGCCATTGCCGTAGACCCGCAGAACCCCGCAGATTTCATCGAAATCTCACCGGAAATGCCGGTTCCCGGCCAGTACGATCTGCTGGTGGAAGTGAAAGCGGCGTCGGTTAACCCGGTGGATACCAAAGTACACGCGGGTCTGCAAAAGAGCGGTCTGCAACAGCCGCGCATCCTCGGCTGGGACGCCAGCGGCGTCGTGGTGGGCGTAGGCAGCAGCGTCAGCGGCTTCAAGCCCGGCGATGAAGTGTGGTACGCCGGCGATATCACCCGCCCCGGCAGCAACAGCAGCCACCAGTTGATCGACTCACGCATCGCCGCGCACAAACCGCGCAGCCTGAACTGGGCCGAGTCCGCCGCCCTGCCGCTCACCGCCCTCACCGCCTGGGAGGCGCTGTTCGAACACCTGAACATTCAGGATGCGCCGGAGCACAAGACGCTGCTGATCATCGGCGGCGCCGGCGGGGTCGGCTCGCTGGCCATTCCGCTGGCCGCATTGCGCAGCAAGGTGAAAGTGATCGCCACCGCCTCACGGCCGGAATCCGCCGCCTGGTGCCGTGAACGCGGCGCCGATCTGGTGGTGGACTACCGCGATCTGAAGGGCAACCTGGCGCAGCACGGCATCGAGCAGGTGGATTACATCCTGTGCCTGAACGATACCGACGGCCACTGGCCGGCGATGGCCGAGCTGGTCGCGCCGCTGGGCCATATCTGCACCATCGTCGAGAACGCGCAGCCGTTGGATCAAAACGCGCTGAAGCTGAAAAGCGCCGCGCTGCACTGGGAATTCATGTTCACCCGCAGCATGTTCACCACCCCGGACATCGCGCAGCAGGGCCAGATCCTGCAGCAGGTGGCGCAGTTGCTGGACGAGGGCAAGCTGAGCACCACGCTGAGCGAAACCCTGCACGGGCTGACGGTAGAAACGCTGACCGCCGCGCATCAACAGCTGCTCGGCGGCCATATGCAAGGCAAGCTGGTTATCGCTTACTAAGCCTGAATCGCGGCGGTGCCCTGCGCCGCCGTTACTGCGGACGAACGAAGCCGACGCACAGCGTCTGCTCATCGGCATGCGGATCGGCGCGGAACGTCAGCGTCTGCTGCCAATCGAGGCGCAGTTTCGGCCAGTGGGCCAACTCACCGCCGAAGTCGCTGTGCGCGCAGTCTTCACCCAACCGCCCGAACAGGGCGACGCCGTGCTGCGCAATCTGCGAATAGCTGATGTTGACGTTGTAAATATTCGGTCGCGTATGATTGGACCAGCGCGTAATGGTCTGCGGCCGGGAAGCGGCGTACACCGTCATCCACTGCGACAGGTATTCCCCGCCGACGTAGCGCAGGTTGACACCATACCGTTCCTGCCACTGCCGTTCCACCCCGGCGCTGAACGCCTTGATACCCACCATTTTCTGGCCGGCGTTGCGCACGTTGCCCAGCATCACCGCGGCATACCCCAGATAGACCGCCAGCGCCGCGCACATCAGCCCAATGGTCGCCGCACGCAGTGAACGCACCGGCGGCTGACGTACGCAGCCGACCAGCAGCGCAGGCGCCAGCATGAAGAACGGCTGCAGCCATTCGGTCAGCCGGCCGCCGACGTTGAAGGAGAACCAGAAGGTGATGATGCCGAGCGGCAACAGGTAGACCCACAGCAGTACCCGCATCGGCAACGCCGCTGGCCAGGCCAGCACCGCCCCGCTGCGCCGCAGGATCACCCACAGCGCCAGCGACGGATAGAACACCAGCAACAGCGACTGCAGCATATCGAGGTTGAGCTGCATCTTGATCTGCGAATCCACCCACTTGAAGGCGGCGAAGTCGTGGTTCCACAGCCAAAACAGGTTCGGCAGCACCAGCGCCAACCAGATCGCCACCGCCAGATAGAACTGCGGCTGGCGATAGCAGCGGCGAAGCTGCGGTACGAACAGCGTCGACAGCGCCGCGAAATAGACGAAGGCGAAGGTCGAGTATTTCGCCATCATCGCCAGACCGGCCACCACTGCGAAAACCGGCCACCAGTTGGCCGAACGCGAGATAGCCAGGTGGAAAAACAACGCCATCCACGGCCACAGCATCACCAACAGGTAGTTATCGTTGTAGGGAATGATGTCGAAATTGATGATGCCGGACAGATTGAGCGTCAGCAGCGCCATCCAGGCCAGCGAGGTGCTGCCGCTCAGGCGGCGCGCCAATAGCCAGACGCCCAACATGCCGATGGCGATGGCGATAAAGTGCCCGCCATACCAGTACAGGTTCAGCGGCAGCCACGATAGCCAGATCGCCGGCTGCATCGCCGCACCGACCAGCCAAGGATTTTTCGGTGAGCCCCACTCGCCGTTGAGGCCCCAGTTGAGCGCCTCGACGGCGTCGTAAGGCAGGGTAGGATCGAGATGAACAGTCAGCAGCGTCCAGGCTGCGGCATAGCAGACTAACCAGAGAGCGAGTAAGCGATAAGACATGTCTTCTTCTAAGCGTTATTGTAAAGAAAATCTTAACCTAGTCGCTGTCGAATGAACCATGTTTAAACAAGCCGTTAAATATGCGTCCGAGAGGCGTTTCTGCCGCCGCGACCGCACATTCCGCTAATTTTCTCAGCCTGCGGCGTGGCGATGGGCGGGCGCATTCGCCAACCGGCCGGCGTCCGCCGCCAGCAGCTGCTGCACCAGCTCGACGCAGCGCAGGAAACGCTCTTCGTAATCGCTGGACTCAACGTGCACATACTCGATGTTGTTGGCGCGCAACATCTCCTCCAGCAGGTGCTGGAACGCCAGGCGATCGGCGGTGCTGCCGAGGCTGCGCAGGCCGTCCGCCACCCACGGCGTGTTGTTTTCCAGCAGGATCACCAGATCGAAACGGTATTCGTCGATCAGCGCCTGCACGAAGGGATGCTCACGCCCCTCGTACTTTTTGCAAAACGCCTGGGTGGTGACGAAATCGGTATCGATAAACGCCACCTTGTTGGCGTACTTGACCGCGAAATCCACGTATTGCGCCTGCCCCAGGGCAATTTTGTCGTAGTCGGAGTACTGCAGTGCCATCTCGTCGCCGCCCAGGTGCGAAAACACGTAATCGCGGCCATATTCCCAGGCGCTGGTGGTGTTGAAGATGTTGGCCAGCTTGTTGACCAGCGTCGACTTGCCGCTCGACTCGCCGCCGAGGATCGCCACGGTGCGCACGAAGAACGGCTTCACCTCGGTCGGGATGTAGTCCCAATAGCGGAACGGATCCTGGCGGATCTGATTGCCGCTGATGTTCATGAACGAACGCTCGGGATCGACCAAGATGGTTTCGATGCCCAGATGCTCGCGGTAGCGCGGCGCATCCTGCGCTTCGCTGGAATAGATGAAGCTCGGCACGATGCCCTTCTGTTCCATAAAGGCCTTCATGCCGTCACTCCACACGTTCCACCCGTGCGGATAGGGCTCGATCCCCTGCTCGTCGAACGAGTGGATATGGATGTTTTTCTGGTACTTGAAGGTCTGCAGCAGCCAGCGCAGGCGATCGCTGACCGTTGGCTGTTGCGACATCGAACTGTTCTCGAACAGCTCGCGGTCGCGTGGCTCGTCGTGGCACAAGATAACGTGCAGTTCGTCCACCTGGCTGCAGGCGCGCTGGATCAGGTAGATGTGGCCGGTGTGCAGCGGGTAAAATTTACCAAACACCACGCCGACTTTAACCTCTTTACGCGGGAACTCCAGCCCGAGAAAACGGTGCAGCGCTTCGAGCTTTTGCGCGCTCGGACTTTTGATCTTGTCGTTCAACAGCTGGCTCAGATAGCCCTTGGTCATGCCGCTGGCATCCGCCACCTGCTGCAAAGTACAGCCCTTTTGCTTAATGGACGTCTTCAGGTAATCAAATTGCGGCATGGCCACCTCCGTTTAGTATGCTAAACAAAATAGCATATCTTTCTCGCCGTCGGCGACATTAATAAAACTCTTCCAGCACGTCGAGCGCGTCCGCCAGCTTCTTGACCCCGAACACCTGCATGTTGGCCGGCGGCTTCTTCGGCATATTGCCGTGCGGCACGATGGCGCGCTTGAAGCCGTGCTTGGCCGCTTCGGAGATGCGCTCCTGGCCGCTCGGCACCGGACGGATTTCTCCCGCCAGCCCCACTTCGCCGAACACCACCAGATCGTTTGGCAGCGGCCGATCGCGCAGGCTCGAGACCAGCGACATCAGCAGCGCCAGATCGGCGCTGGTTTCACTGACCTTCACCCCGCCGACCACGTTGACGAACACGTCCTGATCCGACATCTGCAGCCCGCCGTGGCGGTGCAGCACCGCCAGCAGGATCGCCAACCGGTTCTGCTCCAGGCCTACCGCCACGCGGCGCGGGTTGGACATCATCGAGTGATCCACCAGCGCCTGGATCTCCACCAGCAGCGGCCGGGTGCCTTCCCACACCACCATCACCGAGCTGCCGGAAGTGACTTCATCGCCGCGGCTGAGGAAGATTGCCGAAGGGTTGCTGACTTCGCGCAGCCCCTGTTCGGTCATGGCAAACACCCCCAGCTCGTTGACCGCGCCGAAGCGGTTCTTGTGGCTGCGCAGGGTGCGGAAGCGGGAATCGGCGTCGCCGTCCAGCAGTACCGAACAGTCGATGCAGTGTTCCAGCACTTTTGGCCCGGCCAGCGAGCCGTCTTTGGTGACGTGGCCGACCATGACGATCGCCACGCCGCGCGTCTTGGCGAAGCGCGTCAGATAGGCGGCGGTTTCCCGCACCTGCGCCACGCTGCCCGGCGAAGACTGAATGTCCGCCATGTGCATCACCTGAATCGAGTCGATCACCATCAGCTTTGGCTGCTCCTGCTCGGCGATCAGGCAGATCTGCTCGATGCTGGTTTCCGACAGCATGTTCAGGCCGCCGGTCGGCAGCCCCAGACGGTGAGCGCGCATCGCCACCTGCTGCAGCGACTCCTCGCCGGTGACGTACAGGGTTTTCATCTGTTCGGACAGTTTGCACAGCACCTGCAGCAACAGGGTGCTCTTGCCGGCGCCGGGGTTACCGCCGATCAGAATGGCGCTGCCGGGCACCACGCCGCCGCCCAGCACGCGGTCGAACTCGAGAAAGCCGGTGGTGAAGCGCGGCAGCGCCTCAAGGCTGATTTCCGACAGCTTCTGTACCTTGCTGACGCCGGCGTCACCGGCATAGCCGCTGAGGCGATCGTTGCGCGCCGCTGCGGGCGACGCGGCCAAACGCACTTCCGTGATGGTGTTCCAGGCATGGCAGGCGCTGCACTGCCCCTGCCAACGCGGATAGTCCGCCCCGCACTCATTGCACACAAATGCCCGTTTTGCCGCTTTTGCCACGTCTTACCTCAATCTTTCGTTATCGCACTTCGTGTTTCAGGCTGCCGGTGAGAATACACAGCACGCCCATCAGATCCGCATGCCGGATCGCCACCTGCGCTTTTTCATACACTTTCGGTTTGGCGTGGTAGGCGATGCCCAACCCCGCCGCCTGCATCATTTTCAAATCGTTGGCGCCGTCGCCGATGGCCACGGTCTGCGCCAGCGGGATCTCCAGCTTCTCTGCCAGCCGCAGCAGCGTGTCGGCTTTGAACTGTGCGTCCACCACCGGGCCCAGCACTTCGCCGGTCAGCTTGCCGTCGCGGATCTCCAGCTCATTGGCCGCTGCCGCCACCAGCCGCAGCCGGTTGCGCAGGTATTCGGCGTAGTAGGTGAAGCCGCCGGAGGCGATCGCCACATGCCAGCCCATCGCCTGCAGCTTGCCCACCAGGCTGGTCAGCCCCGGCATCAGCGGCAGCTCGTCGCGCACCTGCTTGAGGATGTTGGCGTCGGCCCCTTTCAGCGTGCCGACGCGCTGGCGCAGGCTGGCGGTAAAGTCCAGCTCGCCGCGCATCGCGCGTTCGGTGACTTCCGCCACCTGCTCGCCGACGCCCGCCAGCTTGGCGATCTCGTCGATGCACTCGATCTCGATCGCCGTCGAATCCATGTCCATCACCAGCAGCCCCGGCGTGCGTAGGTGTGGGATCTTGCCGAGCGGCGCCACGTCCAGCCCGCTCTCCGCCGCCAGCAGCTTGGCGCGCGGCGTCAACGTGCCCGCCAGGCGCACCACCTGATAATCGTCCACGCCCCAGGCGGTGACGATCACCATCGCCGCGCCCAGCTTGCGTTGGAATTGCGTAATGCGCGCCTTGTCCAGCTTTCTGCCGTATAACAGCCACCCGGTATTGCCCGCCCGGTAGTCCAGCGGCATCACTTCGTCGCCGCTGAGCGAAAGGGGAAGACCCGGCCATTGGGAGATCTCCGCCGGAAGATCGCAATAGGTCAGACTGTTTGACATCATTGACTCCTGAATGGACAAAAACGCTGCATGATAAAACGACGCATCAAGCTATCCTATCGCCAGCGGTTCTGGCAACATAAAGTGTCCCCGATGCCCAAGGAACCTGCATGGCTCGCGCTAAACTGAAATTTCGCCTGCACCGCACCGCTATTATCCTGATTTGCCTGGCTTTGCTGGTGCTGCTGATGCAGGGCGCCTCTTATTTTAGCCTGAGTCACCAAATGGCGCGATCCGAGCAGGTTGAAGAGTTGGCGCAGACGCTGACCAAACAGGTCGCCTACAGCCTGGCGCCGCTGCTGGACGACGACGGCAACACCCCGCGCATCGACGCCATCCTCAAGCAGCTCACCGATCACAGCCGCATTCTCGACGTCAGCGTGTATCAGCTGGACGGCACGCTGGTCTCCCACGCCGGGGAGCAGATAAGTATACGCGATCGCCTGTCGCTCGACGGCAAACGCGCCGGCAGCTACTTCAACCACCAGTTGGTCGAATCCATTCAGGGCAAAGACGGCCCAATCGGCTTTATCCGCATCACCCTCGACACCCACGTGCTGGCGACCGAATCCAAGCAGGTGGACAACACCACCAACCTGCTGCGCCTGATGATCCTGCTGGCGCTGGCGATCGGCATCATTCTGGCGCGCACCCTGCTGCAACACCGCCGCAGCCGCTGGCAGCAGTCGCCGTACCTGTTGACCGCCAACACGCCGTTGGCAGAAGGCAATACGGTGGAAGACGACGAAGAGGATGCGTCGGAAACAAAACAGGAAGCGCCGAAGAAGGGGTAACTCAAGCCAGGCGCTGAATGCGCTCGTGCAGCTTCTGCAGTTGCACCAACATTTGCTCGGCAATCGCCCGGAACGCCTCGCTGATGTCGTCATGTTGCGCGGTTCGCCGCCAGAACTCGAGAGCCAATAGCTCCGCTTGCCGCCAGACGGCGCCGCTCACCTCGTTGCTCAAACGGATCTCCACCGCGTCGCGGCGCAGATTACCGCTGCTTGCCGGGGCAAAAGCCATCGGCAACATATCATACAAAGGCGCCAACATGACCGGCCGCTGGGTTATTCGCAAGAACGACAGGTTGCCTTGATGCATATCACTGTTGGCGATCAACCGGCCAAAGGCCCAATACAGGGCAATCCGTTGGTAGACTGAGTGATTGATCACCCCTTGCTGCAATAGCCGCTCGGCGGCCACGACCCAGTTGGCGTGGCCGCTGCCGCTGAACTCGGCATCCAGTGCCTCCAGCGACACCATCGCGACCCGCCCTTCTTCACCGATGCGATCAAAGCGCTCAATCTCTAAAAAACATTGCCGGTCGGCGCCGAACAGGATTTGCGCCGATGCGGCAGGCAATCCCGCAGCGGCGACCGTCTGCAACGCCAGTGACTCGGCGATCAGCAAATCGCTCCAGCGCTGTGCAATGACATGCGTCGGCGCCAGGCTGAACTTCACCAACACATGCGCGCGGTGCCCAGGCGCCAGCTCAGCATAGGCGGCAAATTTGGGTTGCTCGCCACCGACGGAAGAGCCCACCAGTTCCCCGGCCAGCGCCTGGACAGACAATGCGGCGTAACGCTCGGTTTTATCTTCCACCGTGATGGCGACGGCAGTATCCCGCATTAACCAACGCTGATAGCTGTCGGCACCAGGCAGCAGATCGCCGGTTATGTCCTCGCCATAACGGCAGAGCGCCAACAAGCGTTGACCTTCATCCCATCGCCGCACATCCTCCGGCAAATTCAACTCGCGCGCCGCTGCTTTTCCCCAGGCTCGCCCGAGAAAGCCAATCGGCCGCAGGTCGTTCAAATACCATGGCATGCCGTCATAAAGCTGCCACTCTCCGCTGCGCTCATCGCACACCGCACAGTTATCGGCAGGATACAGCGGGTAAAGTGTGGCAAACAGGTGCGCCTTACCCCGTTCATCAACCCGATACAGCGGAAACTGCCTCTCACCGCCGATCCCGCGCCGCAATACATAGCGCGTCGCCTTACCTTTACCGAGGATCAATACTGCGCCCGCCAGTTCGCGGATACGGCGCGATAGCGTCGGCTGGCTGATGCCTAACGCTTCTGTCAGTTGACGAGCCGTAGCTGGCCCATGACGCAAAACTTGTTCAACGGTGATCATCAGATGAATAGATTGATGAATAGATTGATAGAGGAAGTAATAGCGTTAAACGGCAGAAAGGTAAAGCGTTAGCCAAAACTGGCCAAGCGGAATGAATAGATTGACAGGCGGGCGCCATGATGACGCCCGCCGGAGTATTACGCTTTGTCGCCCAGCAGTACGGATTCCAGCGCGATAACGATCATTTCGTTAAAGGTGGTCTGGCGTTCCGCCGCCGTGGTCGCCTCGTGACGCAGGATGTGGTCGGACACGGTGCAGATGGTCAGCGCCTTGCAGCCGAACTCTTCGTACAGCTCCGCCGCCACGCCGTAGATGCCGGCCGCTTCCATTTCCACGCCCAGGATGCCGTACTTCTTCATCACCTGGAACATGTCCGGATCCGGCGTGTAGAACAGATCGGCGGAGAAGATGTTGCCCACGCGCGCCGGGATGCCCTGCGCCGCCGCCGCGTCGACCGCATTGCGCACCATGTCGAAGTCGGCGATCGCCGCGTAGTCGTTGTCCTTGAAGCGCAGACGGTTCACCTTGGAGTCGGTGCACGCGCCCATGCCGATCACCACGTCACGCAGTTTGATATCGTCACGCACCGCGCCGCAGGAGCCCACGCGAATGATCTTCTTCACGCCGAATTCGGCGATCAGCTCGCGCGCATAGATGGAGCAGGACGGGATGCCCATGCCGTGGCCCATTACGGAGATGCGGCGGCCTTTGTAGGTGCCGGTGAAGCCCAACATGCCGCGCACGTTGTTCACTTCCACCGCGCCTTCCAGGAAGGTTTCGGCGATGTATTTTGCACGCAGCGGATCGCCCGGCATCAGTACTACGTCAGCGAAATCACCCATCTCAGCATTAATGTGCGGCGTAGCCATAATTTTCTTCCTTTAGAAATCTTATTTAATAAAAACGTCAAACATCTAAGCCTTGAATTTCGAGTTGCAGCTAGGCAGCTAGCGGGTGAATCCCCAGGAGCTTACTTGAGTAAGTGACTGGGGTTCACGCGTGAAGCTAACAACGCTGCGGCTTGAAAGACAGGGCTTAGAACAGGGTCTTACCGTAATCCATCGGCGACAGGCCAAAGTAATTGGCGACGGTCTGGCCGATGTCGGCGAAGGTCTCGCGGTGGCCCAGTGAGCCCGGCTTCACTTTCGGGCCGTAAACCAGCACCGGGATATGTTCGCGGGTGTGGTCGGTGCCCGGCCAGGTCGGGTCGCAGCCGTGGTCGGCGGTGAAGATGATGATGTCTTCGTCTTTCACCAGCTTCAGCAGCTCCGGCAGGCGGCGGTCGAACAGCTCCAGCGCGGCGGCGTAGCCCGCCACGTCGCGGCGGTGGCCATAGGAGGAGTCAAAGTCCACGAAGTTGGTGAACACGATGGTGTTGTCGCCGGCCTTTTCCATTTCGATCAGGGTCGCGTCGAACAGCGCGTCGATGCCGGTCGCCTTCACCTTCTTGGTGATGCCGACGTTGGCGTAGATGTCGGCGATTTTACCGATCGACACCACTTCACCGCCCTTCTCGTCCACCAGCTTTTTCAGCACGGTCGGCGCCGGCGGCTCTACCGCCAGATCGTGGCGGTTGCCGGTGCGCTGGAAGTGGCCCGGCTTGTCGCCGACGAACGGACGCGCGATCACGCGGCCGATGTTGTACCCGCCTTCGGTCAACTCTTCACGCGCGATTTCGCACAGCTCGTACAGGCGATCCAGGCCGAAGGTTTCTTCATGACAGGCAATCTGGAACACCGAGTCGGCGGAGGTATAGAAAATCGGCTTGCCGGTTTTCATGTGCTCTTCGCCCAGCTGATCGAGGATCACGGTGCCGGATGAGTGGCAGTTGCCCAGGTAACCCGGCAGCTTGGCGCGCTCCACCAGCTTATCCAGTAGCGCCTGCGGGAAGCTGTTGTGCTCGTCCTTGAAGTAGCCCCAGTCGAACAGTACCGGTACGCCGGCGATTTCCCAGTGGCCCGACGGCGTGTCTTTACCGGAAGAGAGTTCGCTGGCGTAAGCGTAAGCGCCGATGATGTCGGCGTTGCGATCCAGCCCCTGCGGGAAGTTGCCGGTGGATTCTTCCGCTGCTTTACCGAGGCCCAGACGGCTGAGGTTAGGCAGCGTCAGCGGCCCCTGGCGGCCCACGTTGGCCTCACCGCGCGCGCAAACCTCGGCGATGTGGCCCAGGGTGTCGGAACCCTGGTCGCCAAAACGTTCGGCGTCTTCGCTGGCGCCGATGCCGAAGGAGTCCAATACCATAATAAATGTGCGTTTCATCTGTGCTCTCCTGCGTGTTCTCACGCTATTGCGACCGCAAGACTGCAATCGCCCTTATTCTCTAAATTTAGACCCAATGGATTTCAAGTTGTAGCTAGGCGGCTAGCGCGTGTATCCCCAGGAGCTTACTCAAATAAGTGACTGGGGTGCACGCGTGCAGCCAACAACGCTACGGCTTGAAAGACGAGGGTCATCACGCTTGAGTGATGCGCTTATACACCACCGGCGTCGCCTCCGGCGCCTTGTCGCTCAGCGTCATTGCGCTGCGCACCGCATCGGCCGCCTGCTGCCAGCTCTCTTCATCGTTGGCGTGGATCATCGCCAGCGGCTGCTGGGCATCCACTTTATCGCCCAGGCGCGCCACCTCGGTCAGGCCAACGCTGTAGTCGATGGCGTCGCTCGCCCGACGACGGCCGCCGCCCAGCGACACCACCGCCATGCCCAGCGCGCGGGTATCCATGGCGCTGATGATGCCCGACTTTTCAGCATACACCGGCTTGCTCAGCGTTGCCGCCGGCAGATAGCTATCGTAGCGTTCGACGAAGTCTATCGGCCCCTGCTGCGCCGCCACCATGCGGCCAAACACCTCCGCCGCCTTGCCGTTGTCCAGCACCGCCTGCAGTTTGGCGCGCGCATCGGCCTCGTCTTGCGCCAGGCCGCCGGACAGCAGCATTTCCACGCACAGCGCCAGCGTCACTTCCAGCAGGCGCGGGTTGCGGTATTCGCCGGTCAGGAAGCGCACCGCTTCGCGCACTTCCACCGCGTTGCCGGCGCTGGAGGCCAGCACCTGGTTCATGTCGGTCAGCAGCGCGGTGGTCTTGCAGCCCGCGCCGTTGGCCACGCCGACGATCGCCTGCGCCAAGTCTTGCGACAGCGCATAGGTCGGCATAAAGGCGCCGGAGCCGACCTTCACGTCCATCACCAGCGCATCCAGCCCTTCCGCCAGCTTCTTGGCCAGAATGGAGGCGGTGATCAGCGGGATCGAATCCACGGTGGCGGTAATGTCGCGAGTGGCGTAGAAACGTTTGTCCGCCGGCGCCAGCGAACTGGTCTGGCCGATGATCGCCACGCCGACGTCCTGAATGATTTTGCGGAAGGCGTTATCGTCCGGGAAAATATTGAAGCCCGGAATGGCTTCCAGCTTGTCCAGCGTGCCGCCGGTATGCCCCAGGCCACGGCCGGAGATCATCGGCACATAGCCGCCGCAGGCCGCCACCATCGGGCCAAGCATCAGCGAGGTCACGTCGCCCACGCCGCCGGTCGAATGCTTGTCGACGATCGGGCCATTCAGCGCCAGACTCTTCCAATCCAGCACGGTGCCGGAATCGCGCATCGCCATGGTGAGCGCCACGCGCTCCGGCATGCTCATGTCATGGAAGTAAATGGTCATCGCCAGCGCGGCGATCTGCCCTTCCGACACCACGTTGTCGCGAATGCCGTTGATGAAAAAGCGGATTTCCGCTTCGCTTAACGGCTGGCCGTCGCGTTTCTTACGAATAATTTCTTGAGCCAGGAACAAGGCATCCCCCTGTGTCGCCGAGAGTCGGTGCAGACGGGCGCGCCTGGCGCCCGCCAACGAAATCGATCAGTAGCCGCCGCCGGCGGTCTGGGTCTGGTGGCCCAGCGCGGTCAGCAAGCTGGCCAGCAGGCTGGAAGCGCCAAAGCGGAAATGCCGCGCATCGGCCCAGCCTTCGCCCAGAATACGATCGGCAAGTTGCAGATAATGCAGCGCGTCTTCCGCGGTGCGCACGCCGCCGGCCGGCTTGAAGCCCACGGTCTTCGCCACGCCCAGATCGCGGATCACCGACATCATCAGCTCGGCGCTCTCCAAAGTGGCATTGACCGACACCTTACCGGTGGAGGTCTTGATAAAGTCCGCCCCGGCCTTGATGGCAATCTCGGACGCCTTGCGGATCAGGTCGGCCTGCTTCAGCTCACCGGTTTCGATGATCACTTTCAGCAGCACGTTGGCCGCCTGACAAGCCTGCTTGCACTGTTTCACCAGCTCGAAGCCGACCTGTTCGTTGCCGGCGATCAGCGCGCGGTAAGGGAACACCACGTCCACTTCATCCGCGCCATAGGCGATGGCCGCGCGGGTTTCCGCCAGCGCGATGTCGATATCGTCGTTGCCATGCGGGAAGTTGGTCACGGTGGCGATACGGATATCCGGCGTGCCTTGCTCGCGCAGCGCCTTGCGCGCTACCGGAATAAAACGCGGGTAGATACAGATGGCCGCCGTGTGGCCGGCCGGGCTGTTGGCCTGACGACAGAGGGCGATCACTTTCTCGTCGGTGTCATCATCATTCAGCGTGGTTAAATCCATCAGGTTCAGCGCACGTTGCGCTGCTGCGGTTAATTCGGTCATAAAACTCTCCAACTGAGTACCTGGGTGTTGGCGAGCGGACTTGGTTCCATGAAGATAGCGCAGGGGAACGGCGTTCCCGCGGCGGCAACTGAGATCCTTCTCACCGCACATGGCCACCCGCCTTGCGGCCGGCCAGTAATAGCTATTTGAACACGAATGCCGGGGGCGATTCGCGTTCATCGTCACACTATATGAAATAGCACTGTAACAGACCGGAATTATATGTGAAGAACATCACAAAATAACGCGATATCGTTCACAAATTCGCTAAAGAAGCGGCTGAAGATCGCGGGTGCGGCAAGCACCCGCGTTGCTTAGAGTATAGGCGGAGTCCCGCGATCGGTCGCGCCGTCGCGGGCTCCGGGATGGCTTACAGCGCCAGGAAGAAACCGGCGATGGTAGCGCTCATCAGGTTGGACAGCGTGCCCGCCGCGACGGCCTTCAGACCGAAACGCGCGATGTCGTGGCGACGGTTGGGCGCCATGCTGCCCAGACCGCCCAGCAGGATCGCCACCGAGGAGAGGTTGGCGAAGCCGCACAGCGCGAAGGAGATGATCGCCTTGGTATGGGCCGACAGCACCTGCAGGCCTTCCGCCGCCACCACGTCGTCCGGACGCAGATAGGCGCCGAAGTTCATGTAGGCGACGAACTCGTTGACGATGATCTTCTGGCCGATAAACGAACCGGCGGTCATCGCCTCGCTCCACGGCACGCCGATCAGGAAGGCGATCGGCGAGAACACCCAGCCGAGGATCAGTTCAAGCGACAGCTGCGGGTAATCGAACCAACCGCCGATGCCACCGAGAATGCCGTTGAGCAGGGCGATCAGCGCGATAAACGCCAGCAGCATCGCACCGACGTTCAGCGCCAGCTGCATGCCGGAAGCCGCGCCGGAAGCCGCCGCGTCGATCACGTTGGCCGGACGCTCTTCTTCGGCGATCAGTTTCATCGCATCGTCTTTATCGTGGGTCTGCTCGGTTTCCGGCACCATCAGCTTGGCGAACAGCAGCCCGCCCGGCGCGGCCATGAAGGACGCGGCGATCAGGTATTCCAGCGGCACGCCCATCTGGGCGTACCCCGCCAACACCGAACCGGCTACCGAGGCCAGGCCGCCGCACATCACGGCGAACAGTTCTGACTGGCTCATGGTGGCGATATACGGACGCACCACCAGCGGCGCTTCGGTCTGGCCAACGAAAATGTTGGCGGTCGCCGACAGCGATTCGGTGCGCGAGGTGCCCAGCAGCTTGTGCAGGCCGCCGCCCAGCACGCGGATCACCAACTGCATGATGCCGAGGTAGTACAGCACCGCAATCAGCGAGGAGAAGAACACGATCACCGGCAGGACGCGCAGCGCGAACACGAAGCCGCCGCCGCCGAACACCTCGAACATCTTGTCGGACACCAGCCCGCCGAAAATGAACGAAATGCCCTGATTGCCGTAGGCGATAACGTTTGCCACACCGTTAGACATACTGCCGAGGATGCTGCGGCCCAGCGGCACGTACAGCACCAGCGCACCGATGCCGACCTGGATGATGAACGCCCACACGACGGTGCGCAGTTTGATGGCCCGGCGGTTGCTGGAGAGCAGCACCGCAATGGCGATCAGCACCGCCATGCCAACCAGACTCATGATGAGTTGCATGCAAAGTTTCCCTGTTGCAAAAAATAAAATACATCCCTGCTCATGAAGAGAGGTCTGCTATTGGAGAGTTTCGGGGGGGATTATACTGAGCGAGGTCACCCTCGCACCGATTTATGTCACAAATGTATACAACGAGACGCAAATGAAAATCCTATAACGTGACACAAGTCACGTTATGTTGATCTCAATTCGGCATGACGAACAGCGTTTGGGTATTGCGTTGCAGGTGAGCGGCGATCTCATCGGCCGGTTCCGGCCGCAGCTCGCACAGCGTCTGAAACACCTCGGCGGCGCGTTCGGGGCGATTCGGCTGCCCCTGATAGCCGGCCAGCGGCATGTCCGGCGCATCGGTCTCCAACAGCAGCGCCTCGAGCGGCAGCTGCGCCATCACGCCGCGCGTTTTCTGCGCCCGCTCATAGGTGATGGTGCCGCCCACGCCGATGTAATAGCCGAGGCGGATAAACGCCTGCGCCTGCGACAGGCTACCGGCGAAGCCGTGCACCACGCCGCGACGCGGCAGCTGCATGCGCCGCAGCGCCGCAGCCAGCTGATCGTGGGTGCGGCGCGAATGCAGGATCACCGGCAGGTCATGCTGTTTCGCCAGCTTCAACTGGGCCAGTAGCACGCTGTGCTGGCGCTCGAACTGCGGGTTGTCCATATACAGATCGAGCCCAATCTCCCCTACCGCCACCAGCTTGCGCGGCCGCTCGGCCAGCAGCGCCGCCAACTGTTCCAGCTGCGGCTCATGATGCTGCGCGATATACAGCGGGTGTAGCCCCAGCGCGGCGAACAGCGGTGCGTGATCCTGCGCCAGCCGCAGCACCCGGGCAAAGCGATCGGCGATGACCGTCGGGACGATGATGCGCTGCACGCCGGCGCTTGCCGCCCGCGTCAGGCTCTCGGCCTCATGCCCGGTAAAGGGCGGAAAATCGAAATGGCAGTGGGTATCGGTAAAGGCGTAACTCACAGCGCGCCCCCTTCACCCGGCGGCAAATCGCCCGGCAGAATGATCTTCGGTGCCGCCACGGCGGCCTCCGGCTGCGCTGCCAGATCGGGCGGCATGACGATGTCGGTCACGATCGGCGAAGGCATTCTGACGTTCTCCGGCTGGATCAGGCGGCGCGACAGCGTTTTTTTCACCTTCATGCCGTCCGGCTCCGGCTGCGCCATCCACTGGCCGACGGTGGCCAGGAAGTAACGGCCGCAGCGGCGCCCCAGGTGATAATCCTGATTGAGCGACCCCAGTCGGCTGCCCAGCGCATTGCTGGCCAGCGGTTTCGGCGGAAAAATTTCGAAGATGCGCAGCTTGCCCGGCGGCTTCTCGATAAAGCGCTGGATGCGGTGATAGCTTTGCTCGTGATGCTGCAGGATGCGCACCATCTGCTGCAGGCTGCTGTCGCTCAGCCAGTGCTCCATGCGCTTCATCCACTGCGGGGTGTAGTACATCTGCGAAGGTACGGTGCGGATCACCACGATGGTGTCGGCACCGCGACGATAGGCCTCTTCCACCGGGATCGCATCGCTGATGCCGCCATCCTGGTAGCTGATGCCGTCCAGCTCCACGCCCTGGCGATAAAAACCGGGAATGGCGCTGGATGCCTTGATGGCCGGCAGCCAGCGTTCGCGCTGCGCCGGCAGATAGGTCGGTTCGAAATCGTCGCTGCGACAGGCACACAGCAGGAACTCGCGTCCGTCGGTAAGATGCTGTTCCGCCACGTCCATCGCCAGCGGCATCTGTGCCGCCGCCGTATCAACCAGCCAATCGAGATCGATCAGATGCCCGCCGCGCACGAAGCGCAGCGGATTGAAGAATTGGGCCGAGGTGGTGTAACGGGTGATCACCCGGCGCGCGTAGCCCATCTGCCCGCAGATATAGGCAGACAGATTCTGGGCGCCGGCCGATGTGCCGATCATCAGGTCGAAAGGGTTAAAGCCCGCGCGCTGAAACTCGTCCAGCACGCCGGCGGTGAAAATGCCGCGCTGGCCGCCGCCTTCGCAGACCAGCGCCATCTTGCCTGGCCGAAAGGGTTTAGACGCCAGCGGTTCTATATTGCCGAGCGTGATGGGTATTCTGTATCCCAACTTGGCATCCTCAGTGAGACGTTTTCTCCGAGGATACCGCGTCTCGCTCTCTTCCGTAATCCTCTTGCAGCACACCGGCGAGGAAATCATTACTGCCGGCCAGCCAGGCGCAATCGCTGCCGGACCATTCGGCCAATGCCTGCCATACCTGGCCTTTCAGCTGTTTCCAGCGCCCGACGATGATGTCGCTGTTCATGGCCGGCCCTCCCCGACGTGAGAAAAGGAATTAAGCTTTGTTACAGTTTGCAGGAAAAAGCCGGCCGGCTAAGGGCGCCGACGGCCGGTGAACAGGCTGACCAGGAACAGGATGATACCGACGACGAACACGATTTTAGCCGCCCAGGCAGCAGTGCCCGCCAACGAACCGAACCCTAACGCCGCAGCGATAAGCGCGATAACTAAAAAGATAATGCCCCAACGAAACATAAGCTTCTCCTTACCATTGTGAAAAATTCGCTGCTGCCTACCGCCCCGACAACGGGACGTCGGCGGCAAATCAGTTTCTTTTTTTGGTGGTACATGCCGGGCCGCCTTCACGGCCCGACAGATGTGGCTTGTTGTTGCTTGTTACGGGCGCCTGGCGGGGTTACTGCTTGACCACCAGGTCGTTTTTCACGCTTTTCACGCCGTCGATGGCCTTGGCGATGCTTTCCGCACGTTCAGACTGCGCCTGCGTTTTCACCTCACCGGACAGCTGCACCACGCCATCGGTGGTTTCCACTTTCACATTGCGCGACGGCACGATGTCATCGGCCAACAGCTTGGCTTTCAGCTCGCTGGTGGTGGCGGTGTCGCCGGCATACGATTTGATCGACTGGTTGGCTTCATCTTTCACGTGCAGCTTGTCGCTGACGGTCTTGACGCCTTCCACCTTACCGGCGACCGCGACCGCATGCTCCGCCTGCGCCTGGCTGCCGACGAACCCGCTCAGGATCACGGTGCCTTTTTCGGTCTTCACCGAAATGTCGGCGCTTTTGATGGTCTTATCTTCCACCAACGCACTTTTAACTTTAGCCGTTATCGCGCTGTCATCCATGTAACCATCAACTTTTTTCATGGAGCTATCGATTTTGGCACCGGCACTATCCGCGGCGTTAGACGCCTTGTTGAGCAGACTGTCTTCGGCCAGCGCACTGCCGCTTACCAAAACAGAACCCAATACGACAGCCATCAGCGAGTGTGCAAATTTGGTCTTTTTCATCGATCTCTTCCTTTTGTTGGGGGCCCGTAGCGCCAGAGCGCCGGAACCCTGCGGCCACCTTCACGCGGCCTTCTCGGTAAATACTTCATCATCGCTATACGATTAAGCGTTCACGACAGGAATATTGCAACAGCCGTGCCAACTCAAGAAATACCTTAATTATCAAATAGAAAAATATTTCAGTCGGATTTTTAATCAAAAAACTGTCGTCTATTGACGACAGGCTAAGTTACACAAAACTGAAATATAGCTATCTCATTGATATTTAAAGACACTGACTATCTCCAATCGGCAACACATCAGAATAACTCACCAAACAAATAACGTATTACAGTGATTTACTCTCAAGCAATGTGCGGACATCTCGTTAAAGATAGACCATCAGACGGAAAACGCAGGCCGAACGAACATCGCCTGGCGATAGCGGTTCGCAGGATAAAATATGAGGAAGGTTTATTAATTAGCGCAGTGAGGATGGAGGAAACGTGCAGGGCGCACTGGGCGCCCTGCCGAGCAATCAGTGTTCGCGCGTCTTGCGGAAGGTCACGTCAGGATAGCGTTCCTGCGTCAGGTTGAGGTTCACCATGGTCGGCGCGATGTAGGACAGGTTGTCCCCACCGTCCAGCGCCAGGTTGAGCTCGTTCTTGCGCTTAAACTCTTCGAACTTCTTCACGTCGTCGCACTCGACCCAGCGCGCCGTCGACACGTTGACCGATTCATACAGCGCTTCCACGTTGTACTCGCTCTTCAAACGCGCCACCACCACGTCGAACTGCAGCACCCCGACCGCGCCGACGATCAGATCGTTATTGGCGATCGGACGGAACACCTGCACCGCGCCCTCTTCGGACAGCTGCACCAGCCCCTTCAGCAGCTGTTTCTGCTTCAGCGGATCGCGCAGGCGAATGCGGCGGAACAGTTCCGGCGCGAAGTTCGGGATACCGGTGAACTTCATGTCTTCACCCTGGGTGAAGGTATCGCCGATCTGAATGGTGCCGTGGTTGTGCAGGCCGATGATGTCGCCCGGATAGGCTTCTTCCACGTGCGAACGGTCGCCGGCCATAAAGGTCAGCGCGTCGGAGATCACCACGTCTTTGCCGGTGCGCACCTGGCGCAGCTTCATGCCCTTCTCGTAGCGGCCGGAAACCACGCGCATAAAGGCCACGCGGTCACGGTGTTTCGGATCCATGTTGGCCTGGATCTTGAACACGAAGCCGGTGAATTTCTCTTCCGCCGCCGTCACTTCGCGGGTATCGGTTTTGCGCGGCATCGGTGCCGGCGCCCAGGCCACCAGGCCGTCCAGCATGTGATCCACGCCGAAGTTACCGAGTGCGGTACCGAAGAATACCGGGGTCAGCTCACCGCTCAGGAAAGCTTCCTGATCGAACTCGTGGGAAGCGCCCTGCACCAGCTCCAGCTCATCGCGCAGCTGCGCCGCCAGATCTTCGCCTACCGCCGCATCCAGCTCCGGGTTGCTCAGGCCTTTGACGATGCGCACTTCCTGAATGGTGTGGCCTTTACCGGTCTGGTACAGGTAGGTTTCATCCTTGTACAGGTGGTAAACGCCCTTGAACAGTTTGCCGCAGCCGATCGGCCAGGTGATAGGCGAGCAGGCGATCTTCAGTTCGCGCTCGACTTCATCCATCACTTCCATCGGATCGCGGATGTCGCGGTCCAGTTTGTTCATGAAGGTCAGGATCGGCGTATCGCGCAGACGGGTCACTTCCATCAGCTTACGGGTACGATCCTCAACGCCCTTGGCGGCATCGATCACCATCAGACAGCAGTCGACGGCGGTCAGCGTACGATAAGTATCTTCGGAGAAGTCTTCGTGCCCCGGAGTATCCAGCAGGTTGACCAGACTGTCGCGGTACGGGAACTGCATCACGGAGGTGGTGATCGAGATCCCACGCTGCTTTTCCATTTCCATCCAGTCGGATTTGGCGTGCTGGCTGGAGCCGCGGCCTTTTACCGTACCGGCGGTCTGGATCGCCTGTCCGAACAGCAGCACTTTTTCGGTAATGGTGGTTTTACCGGCATCGGGGTGCGAGATGATGGCGAAAGTTCTTCTTTTAGAGACTTCGCGGGCAAATTCACTAGGAGACATGGTTTTCAGGTTCTACGGTTAGTCCGCCCTGCGACATCATCAGAACGCGCCGATCGCGGCGCCGGGCAAAGCGGTGAATAAAAGATAACAGCCGGGCATTTTCGCCGATTTGCCAACCGGTGACAATCAATGCTTTTTCCGGCCAGGCGGATTACGCCAGCGGCAGCGCCATCACGATCGCGTCTTCGCGGCCGTGGGCGCTCGGGTAATAATTGCGGCGCACGGTGACCTCGTTAAAACCGAGATCTTCATACAGCGCGATCGCCGCCTGGTTGGAAGCGCGAACCTCCAGCCACAGCGTGACTACGCCGCGGCTCTCCAGCTGTTCGATCACCGCGTTGAGCAGCAGGCGGCCAAAGCCCCGACGCTGGTACTGCGGATGAATAGCGATGTTGAACAGCGTGGCTTCGTCCAGCACGATCTGCGTGATGGCGAACCCCGCCATCTCCCCGTCGGCGTTCAGCTTCAGGTTAAGGTAGCGATCGCCCTGGTTGCTGGCGAAGGTGGTTTCCGTCCAGGGGAAAGCGTGGCTGGCTTGCTCAATGGTGAAGGCCGTGGCCAGGTCGGCCGCCGTCAGGGTAGAAATCGTGTTCATGATGACAAATCTGCTGCCAGAGGGCACGTTTGGCCCCCGCGTCTTGGGAAAGCTCGGCCAGCGCCGGGCTGTGTAGCTGCGCGCCGGCGACCGCAAGCGGCTCCGCCACGCCCAGCCGCCAACTGTTGCATGCGGTCTCTTCAGGCAGCATCGCCGCCTGTTCCGGCGTCAGGCTGTAGGTTTGCGCCGGCGTCAGCCCCAGGCTGCGCAGCACGTCGCAAAACAGCGGATCGTCGGGTGCGGGCAGCGTCTGTGCCACCACCAGCAGGCGCGCCTCGGGCGGCAGACTGACCGCCACTTCGCCCTGCAACACGCCCGGGCGGCGCAATGTCCACTGCGTAATACCCAGTTGTTGTAACAGCCAGTCGCGTTTTGATGCCATGCCGATTCCTACCCGTTGTAGTGCGCCATGCCTGCCATGCGCCGCGCTATGCTAACAAACCCGCGCAGCCCGCGCCAACAAACCCGTCGAACATATCGCCACAAAGCTCTATAATCCCCGGTCTCATTTCCAGGAGCCAATATCTGATGTCTGCATTAACCCCCGCCAGTGAAGTCATGCTGCGCCACAGTGATGAATTTATCGAACGCCGCGTGCTGTTTGCCGGCGACCTGCAGGACAGCCTGCCGGCCCAATTCGAGGCCGCGGACGTGCGCGTCCACACTCAGCATTACCATCACTGGCAGTTACTGAACCGGACGATGGGCGATAACGTGCAGTTCGGTTTGACCGTCGATCCCGCTTTCGTCGCCGACTGCGACACGCTGGTTTACTACTGGCCGAAGAGCAAGCAGGAAGCGCAATTCCAGCTGTGCAACCTCCTGGCGCTGTTGCCGGTAGGCGTGGACGTGTTCGTGGTCGGTGAAAACCGCAGCGGCGTGCGCAGTGCCGAGCCAACGCTGGAAGGCCACGCCACGCTGGTGAAAATCGACAGCGCGCGCCGCTGCGGCCTGTATCACGGCCGCCTGGACGCACAGACCGAGTTTGACCTGAACGACTGGTGGGACAGCTATCAGCTGCACGATCTGGAAGTGAAAACGCTGCCGGGCGTGTTCAGCCGCGACGGCCTGGACGTCGGCAGCTCGCTGCTGCTGTCGACGCTGGAAAAACACATGAAAGGCAAGGTGCTGGACATCGGCTGCGGCGCCGGCGTGATGGCCTCGGTGATGGCCAAGCTGTCGCCGAAGGTGAAACTGACCCTCAGCGACGTCAACGCCGCCGCGGTGGAATCCAGCCGCGCGACGCTGGCCGCCAACGGCATCGAAGGCGAAGTGATCGTCAGCAACGTTTACTCCGACATCACCGGTCGTTTCGACATGATCATCTCCAACCCGCCGTTCCACGACGGGCTGCAGACCAGCCTGACCGCCGCCGAAACCCTGATCCGCGGCGCGGTGAAACACCTGCCGATCGGCGGCCGGCTGCGCATCGTCGCCAACGCCTTCCTGCCGTACCCGGACATTCTGGACGCCACCTTCGGCAGCCACGAAGTGCTGGCGCAAAACGGCCGCTTCAAGGTGTACCAAGCCACCGTCGGCCGCCCGCCGCGCGCGCCGAAGAAAAAATAATTCGCCGTTGGCGGAAAACGACAGAGCGCGGCCTGAGGCCGCGCTTTTTTTAACCGTTGATATAGGTCATCGACTCGGCGCCATAGCGTTCGCCGGCCGCCGCCCTCAGCGGGAACACCGCTTCGATCGCAGCCAGTTCGGCCGCGCTCGGCGTTATCTCCGCCGCCGCGACGTTCTCTTCCAGATAGCGACGGCGTTTGGTGCCAGGGATCGGCACGATGTGCTCGCCCTGCGCCAACACCCAGGCCAGCGCCAGCTGTGAAGGCTTGACGCCCTTCTGCGCCGCCAGTTCGCCCACCTTCTCCACCAGCGCCAAGTTGCGGGCGAAGTTTTCCCCCTGGAAGCGCGGATTGCCGCGGCGGAAATCGTCCTCGGCCAGATCCTCCGGCCGCCGGATAGCACCGGTAAGGAAACCGCGCCCTAACGGGCTGTAAGGCACAAAACCGATACCCAGGCGCTCACAGGCCGCCAGCACGCCCTGTTCGGCATCGCGCGTCCACAGCGAATACTCGGTCTGCAGCGCCGTGATCGGATGCACCTTGTGCGCCCGCTCCAGCGTGGCGACCGACGCCTCGCTCAGGCCGATATAGCGGATCTTGCCTTCGCGGATCAGATCCGCCATCGTGCCCACGACGTCTTCGATCGGCACCTGCGGATCGACCCGATGCTGATAATAAAGATCGATCTCCTCTACGCCCAAGCGCCTCAGGCTGCCCTCGACGGAGCGCCGGATATACTCGGGCCGGCTGCTGACGCCGCGCGCCGAAGGATCCGCCGGATCGCGCAGGATGCCGAACTTGGTGGCCAGGAACACCTGTTGCCGTTTGCCCTTGATCGCTTCCCCCACCAACTCTTCGTTGGTGTGGGGGCCATACATGTCGGCGGTGTCGAGCAGCGTGACGCCCAGCTCCAGCGCCCGGTGCAGCGTGGCGATGGCCTCCTGCCGATCGGCGCCGGTGGAGTAAAAGTCGCTCATGCCCATGCATCCCAGCCCCAGGGCGGAGACGACGGGACCGTGGGAACCCAGTTTACGATGTTGCATTGTGCTGCCCTCATGCGATGAATGGATAACGCAGCAAAGTCTGGTTATTTACGCTACAAAGATAAATAATGCAGATTGCACATCACTGTTCAAAAATCACCAACAATCCGGAGTGGACATGGATCAGGTTCAAGCCATGCGCATTTTTACCCGCATCGTCGAACTGGGCAGCTTCAGCCGGGCGGCCGAGCGTCTGCAGCTGCCGCGCGCCACGGTCAGCAACGCGCTGAAACGGCTGGAGCAGCGGCTGGGCGTGCGCCTGCTGATCCGCACCACCCGCCAGGTACAGGTGACCAGCGAAGGCAGCCTTTACTATCAACGCTGCGTACAGCTGCTGGGGGCGCTTGAGGAAGCAGACACGCTATTCAGCCACCATAAGCTGCAGCCGTCCGGCAAGGTGCGCATCGACATGCCCCATTCGCTGGCGCGCCAGATCGTCATTCCGGCGTTGGACGACTTTTACCGCCGCTATCCCGACATCACCCTGGCGCTGGGTGCCAACGACACCCACGTTGATCTGTTGCGCGAAGGCGTAGACTGCGTGCTGCGCGCCTGGGAAACCGAAGACGACAGCCTGGTGGCGCGGCGCATCGCCCAATTGCCGCAGGTCACCTGCGCTTCCCCCGCTTACCTGCAGGCCCACGGCACGCCGCTCGACATCGATAGCCTGGCGCCGCACCGCGCGGTGGGGTATTTTTCCCTGGCCAGCAACCGCGATTACCCACTGGAATTCTGCCGCGGCGGCAAAGTGGAACTGCGCGAGCTGCCTGCCCGCCTGAGCGTCAGCGGTGCCGATGCCTACATCGCCGGCGCACGGGCCGGCATGGGATTGATTCAGGCGGCGCGCTATTCGCTTGCCCCCTGGCTGGAACGGGGCGAACTGGTGGAAGTGTTGGCAGGCACGCCGCCCCCGCCGATGCCGATTTACATCATGTATCCGCCCGGCCGTTTCCTGGCGCCACGGGTCAGGGTGTTGATTGATTGGCTGATTTGGCTGTTTGACCAGCAGAAAAGCGTCGATATGGCTGTTTTTCCAGCAAACGCCTGCAAAGCGGGGAAATAACTGTTGACGTGCCCGCCAAAATCTCTAGAATTCGCCTCCGTGGTAACGTTACTCCGGTAATGTTTCTGGTACGCGAAGGTGGCGGAATTGGTAGACGCGCTAGCTTCAGGTGTTAGTGTCCTTACGGACGTGAGGGTTCAAGTCCCTCTCTTCGCACCAAATAACCACATGATTTATATTGCACTCAGCATCGATGCGAAGGTGGCGGAATTGGTAGACGCGCTAGCTTCAGGTGTTAGTGTTCTTACGGACGTGAGGGTTCAAGTCCCTCTCTTCGCACCAAGCTGGCGACGTAATATAAATCAAAGCAACAACATCGACTGTGCGAAGGTGGCGGAATTGGTAGACGCGCTAGCTTCAGGTGTTAGTGTCCTTACGGACGTGAGGGTTCAAGTCCCTCTCTTCGCACCAATTGATGATCTCTCCGGTAATTACTTCAAAAAAATCCCAACACATTGATAATAAACACGCCTAAGCGTGGTTTTGCCGTTTCCGGCGTTTCACCCGAAGCTGAAGTTGAGGCTGATTGCCGCCAGGCCGCCCGCCAGCGCCATGCAGGAAGGCAGCAGCAGATAGTGGCGCAGCCGGCTGTTGAACAGCATCACCAGCGTCGCCAACATCGCTATCACAATCAGGGTGCGCAGCTGCATCATATCCAGATCGATCAAGGCCAGCAGCGGCATCAGCGCGCATGGCAGCAAAACGCCCCAGGCGCTGGCCAGGCGATCGCCGAGGCACCAGCTGACGCCCCACAGTCCACACGCGGCAATCATGGCAGTGAGCATGACAACCCCCTTAAGTGATAATGATAACCAATATCATATAACACTTTTTTGGCCGCCGCATCATTTTCACTGCAGTGACCAAACCCAGATGACACCAGCAGGAAAAAATGATAATTTGACATAAGAAAATTCCTAGTCCTGTTTGCATGATAATAATCACAATCATCAACCATGCAACTTCCGTGGATATTTCGCGCCGAGGGAATGCTTCTCAACCTTAATTATTCGACAGTACGACTTTGCAAAGAGTGACCTCCGTATGAACGCCCGTTCTTATCAGGAATTACTGAACAGCAAGCAGCGCCTGGCATTATTTCTTTTTCTAATGATGAATGCCGCCTCTTCCATATTTACGTTATTGTTCCCTTTTAGGGATGTCCCTTCTTTTACTCTGCCTTTATTATGCATACCGTTATTTTGTCTGGCGGCGGCGCTATTTTCTCTGCACGCGCCGCGGCAATACCTGTGCAAACTCAACCTGTTCGCCAGCGTGCTCGGCCTGCTGTGGGCTGCACATATCTACGTTAAAAGTCAATATTGCCTGCCGAATAACCAAGATTTTTTATTAATTAGTTTGTTCAGCATCTTTTTTATCAGCGCTATTTCTCTGACGGATAACTTTACCGCCTTTTGTTTACACGCCGTGCCTTCCGCAATGATGATCCTGGCATTAGATGGCATGCATAATACCCTGCGGATATTATTCACCACGCTATTACCTATTATCGCTTTCTCCATTCATCACCTGATGTTGAAACGCAGTGAAATCTTTACCCACGCGCTGGTGGCCAACCTGTATAACGAACGGGACAAATTCAATAATTTGAGCATGCTCGATCCCCTGACCGGCCTTTATAACCGTCGCGGACTGGAGAATAAGATCAACATGCTGCTGGAACCGCAAACCGGCCGCCACTACGTGCTGCTGCTGGATATCGACCATTTCAAGGTCTACAACGACAGCTACGGCCACGCCATGGGCGACCGGGCGCTGGTGCAGGTGGCGATCGCCATCCGCGATGCGGTGCGTTCGCGCGACATCGTGGTGCGCTACGGCGGGGAAGAGTTTTTGGTGCTGCTGACCAACGTGCACGAAGGCTATGCGGCGCAGCTGGCCGAGCGGGTGCGCCAACGGGTGGCGGAACTGAATATCCCGCACGGCGCCAGCCCGCAGCACAGCGGCACGCTGACGCTCAGCGCCGGCATCTCCGCGCTGGAAAAGCTGGACGTCGAATCGGCGATCGGCGCGGCCGACGCCGCGCTCTATCATGCAAAAAACAACGGCCGCAACAATATTCAGCTGGCGCAAAACGTTCAGCCCGTCGTCATTCACCCTTAAGCCGCCGCCGAAACGGCGCGGCGGCCGCCAGTAAAACTTAAGCGGGGATGAAACGCAGCCCGTTCAGCAACAGATTCAAACTGGCCAAGGCCTGCTCCAGCGCTGCGTCTTTTTCCGGGTGATGGGCGACCCACAGCGCGGCATCCATCAGGCCGCCATTGATCAAATGCGCCAGCGATTCCGGCTCGGCGACGGCAATGCGCCCTTGTACCATCAACGCCTGCAATGCGCCCGTCATCCAGACAATGCACGCCAGCTTACTGGCCTGCAGATACTCAGCCCCCAGTACCGAAGGTGAATCGCGCAGCAGAATGCGCTGCGCTTGCGGCTCCGTCATCATGATCAAATAACCGCGACAACGCGCCGCAAACGCCTCCCAGTCATCCGCCGCACTTGCGGTAATGTCGGCCAGACACGCATCCATTTCAGCGTCAATCGCCTTCACCACTGCCAGGAACAACCCCTTTTTATCGCCAAAATGGTGATAGAGCGCGCCGCGCGTCATGCCGGCTTGCGCGGTAAGTTCATCCATCACCGTCTCGGCATACCCCACGCTACCAAACTGCTGACGGGCCGCCGCCACCAGCTTTTGTCGGGTTTCTTCAATCATTTCGGTGCGCGCTTTACGTGCCATGGGTCCACTCCCATCTCGTTATTGATGACGTTATAATTGACATACATGACGTATGTCAATTAACGTAACATACGTGGCGTATGTCAATGACGAACATTGAGCGAATACTGAGCCGCCAACATTCCGGAGCCCTATCCATGGCAAATCCTTATTTCAACCTGTTCAACGCCCCGGGCAGCAAGGCGTTTTCCTCCGCCGGGCTGATCGCGCGCCTGCCGGTCTCAATGACCGGCATCGGCATCATCACCATGCTCTCGCAGGTACGCGGCTCTTATTGGTTGGCGGGCGCGGTGGCGGCGACATTCGCCTTTTCCATGGCGCTGCTTGCGCCGCAAATCGCGCGCGCGGCGGATCGTCACGGCCAAAGCCGCGTGCTGCCATATGCCACTGGAGTCAGCGCGATCGCCCTGCTACTGCTGCTGCTCTGCACCCACTATCGGGCGCCGGACTGGACGTTGTTCATCTTCGCCGCACTCGCGGGCGGTATGCCCAGCATCTCCGCGATGGTCAGGGCCCGCTGGAGCGAAATTTATCGCGGCACGCCACAGCTGCACACGGCATTTTCATTCGAGTCCGTGTTAGACGAAGTGGCCTTTATCATCGGCCCACCGATCGCCGTGGGGCTTAGCGTTTCACTCTTCCCTGAAGCTGGCCCTCTGGTGGCCGCGCTGCTTCTGGTGGCAGGCGTTGCGGCATTCGCCTCGCAAAAAAGCACCCAGCCCCCGGTTTACACCCGCAATAACCAGCGGCAGCGCGCCATCCTGGCCATGCCGTCGATGCAGATCCTGGTGGTGGCGCTGATCGCCCTCGGTACCATCGTCGGCACCGTGGACGTCATCAGCGTGGCCTTCGCCGAGCAGCAAGGGCAACCGGCCGCCGCCAGCATCGTGCTATCGGTTTACGCGTTCGGCTCCTGCCTGGCCGGGCTGATGTTCGGCGCAATGAAGATCCCCATCCCCTTGCCTCGTCTGTTCTTATACGCGGCGCTCGCCACCGCCTTCACCATCTTGCCGCTGCTGTGGGTGCACAATGTCTTGACGCTGGCGGCGGCGATGTTTGTTGCCGGATTGTTTTTTGCGCCGACCATGATCATTGCCATGGGGCTGGTTGAAAACATCGTGCCGCCCTCCCGGCTGACGGAGGGGTTGACCTGGATGGTCACCGGTCTGGGGATAGGCGTGGCGCTCGGCGCCGCATTGGCGGGCCTGGCGATCGATGCCGCCGGGATAACGGCCGGTTTCAGCGTCACGCTCACCGCCGGACTGATCGTGCTGCTGGTGGCGGCCGGCGGCTACCGCTTAATGCGGCGAACGCTGGCCTTGAAAGCGGCGTGAATCGCCCGCGCTAAGCAGTTTCCCAAATCGCCTTGCCCTGCCAGCGCCGTTCGATCGCCGCCAGGAACAGTTTCACCTTGGGGGAGAGATGGCGCCGGCTGGGGTAGACGGCGCAGATCGGCGGCCCCGGGCGACAATAGCGCTCCAGCACCGGCACCAGCGTGCCGGCCGCAATCTGTTCGCCGACCAGAAACGCCCCCACCTGGCACAGGCCGGCCCCGGCGACAGCCGCATCCCGCAAGGCCTCGACGTTATTGAAACGCATCCGGCCACGCACCGGCCGTTCGTGCAGTTGGCCGTTGACCAAATAGCGCCAGGGCGCCGGCAGCCCCTGATGGCTGAAGACCAGCGTCTCGTGATCGCCCAGCGCCTCCGGTTTCGCAGGCGTACCGTGCCGCGCCAGATAATCCGGCGCCGCGCAGGTGATCAGGCGATGCGGCGCGAGCACCCGCCGCACCAGCCGGCTGTCGTCGCTGCCGCCGACGCGGACAGCCACGTCGATGCCGTCGCGCACCAGATCGCTGTACTCATCGGAGAAGCTGACGTCGGCGTCCACCTCCGGCCACTGCGCCAAAAACTCCCGCAGAATCGGCAAGATATGCAATCGCCCCAACGAGACCGGCAGATCCAGCCGCAGCCGCCCGCGCGGTGTTTGCCGCCGCGTATTCAGCGCCGTTTCCGCCTCTTCGGCCTGCGACAAGATGCGCTGCGCATACTCGTAAAACACCGCGCCATCTTCGGTCAGGCTGACGCTGCGCGTGGTGCGCTGCAGCAGCCGGGTGGCCAATCGCTCCTCCAACCGGTTCACGCATTTGCCCGCCGCCGATCGGGAAATGCCCAGCCTCTCGGCCGCCAGCGTGAAGCTGCAGGCGTCGGCGACGCGAATGAACACCAGCAAGTCGGTCAGATTATCCAACGGCATAGACGGTAAATTAGCCACGATGTGTCCCCAATGTTGCGCATTCAGACCAGTTTATCAGCCATTTTGGCGCGGATACACTGAGGCTCTTCATCTGTTGGGAGAGTCATTATGAGTGCCTTACACGCCGACGGCGGCGCAAAGCCCTGGCTGGCGACCTTCGCGATCGGCCTGTCCACCTTTACCGTCGTCACCGCAGAAATGCTGCCCGTCGGGCTGCTGACTCCGATCGTCAGCACCTTGAACGCATCGATAGGCCGCGCCGGGCTGCTGATTTCCCTGCCTGCCCTGTTTGCCGCGCTGTTCGCCCCGCTGGTGGTGCTGGGCGCCCGGCGCACGGATCGCCGCAGCCTGCTGATCGCCTTTCTGCTGCTGCTGATCGCCGCCAACCTGCTGGCCGCCGCCGCCACCTCCATGGCGCTGCTGTTCGCTGCGCGCATCCTGCTGGGTTTTTGCATCGGCGGCATCTGGGCCATCGCGGGTGGGCTGGCGGAACGTCTGGTGCCGCCGGCTTCCGTCGGATTGGCGCTGTCCGTCATCTTCGGCGGCGTAGCGGCGGCCTCGGTGTTCGGCGTGCCGCTCGGGGTGTTCCTCGGCGAAGCGCTGGGCTGGCGCATGGCGTTTCTGGCCGTCGCCGTCCTCGCGGCGCTGACCCTGCTCCTGCTGCTGTGCGTGCTGCCGCCGCTGCCGGTCACGCAGGCGATAAGCTGGCGGTCATTCACCGCGCAGCGTGCGAATCGTCGGCTGCTGACCGGGCTGCTACTGACGTTTCTGCTGGTCGCCGGCCACTTTATGGCTTACACCTTTGTCCGCCCGCTGCTGCAGACGGTCGCCGGCATCGAGGGCCGCTGGGTGGGGCCGCTGCTGTTCGCCTACGGCGTCGCCGGTATCGCCGGGAATTTCATCGCCGGCCAGGCCGCCGCCAAACGGCTGTGCCGCACCCTGGCGCTGATCGCCCTCGGGCTGGCGCTCGCCGTCCTGCTGCTGCCGCTGCTGGGCCACGCCCCGATGAGCGGCGGCGCCTTCCTCCTGCTGTGGGGCATCGCCTATGGCGGCGTTTCCGTTTCGCTGATGGCGTGGATGCTCAAGGCGGCCCCTGGCGCGGTCGAGGTCGCCTCTTCGCTGTATATCGCGCTGTTTAATCTGGCGATTTCCTGCGGTTCACTGGCGGGCGGGCTGGTGGTGGACGCCGGAGGTTTGACGATAAACGGCGTGCTGTCCGGCATGGTGCTGCTGCTGGCGTTGGCGATCCTGATGCGAACGCGCCCGCAGGCGCTGACAACGGCGGCGAAGGCCGATTCGCCGCCGGGTTGAATCAGGCGCGGCGCTGCCGCAGGCCGTAAACCAGCACCACCGCGAAGCACAGCAGCGGCAGCAGATAAGAGAGCGCGGTGCTGTAACGGTCGGCCAGCGCGCCCATAAAGTACGGCATGATGGCGCCGCCGACGATCGCCATGATCATAAAGGAACTGGCGCGCTTGGTGTGTTTACCCAGGTTTTTCACCCCCAGGGCGAAAATGGTCGGGAACATGATCGACATAAAGAAGAATACCGCGATCAGCGCCACCACCGACACGCCGTCAACGCTCAGCATCACCACGCCGCACAGCGCGATGTTGATCAGCGCATAGGCCGCCAACAGCGTCGCCGGCTTGACTCGCCCCATCAGCCAGGTGCTGAAGAAGCGCCCGACCATAAAGCAGATCATGGCGATTGACAGCAGGTAAGAAGCGCTCTGGTTAGACACCTCGCGCCAGTGTTCGGTGGCGTAGTTGATGAAAAACGCCCCCACGCCCACCTGCGCCGCCACGTAAAAGAACTGCGTGATAACCCCGCCGACGAAATGCGGATGCTGCCACAATCCCTGCGCTATCACGCCGTGCACCGGTTTTTCCTCTTCGCGGATCGCCGGCAGCCGGGTGCGGCTGAACAACAGCGCGATCAGCAGCACCAGCACGGCGATCGCCACATAGGTCATCTTCACCGCGCTCTGATCGCCGCCGCCGGCGGACTGGCTGGCAGAGAAGAACAGCGTGCCGCCGATCAACGGGCCGATAAACTGCCCGAGGCCGTTGAACGACTGGGCCAGATTCAGCCGCCGTTCGGCGCCCTGCGCGTCGCCCAACACCGTGGCGTACGGGTTGGCGGCCGTTTCCAGGCAGCCCAAACCGCTGGCGATAACGAACAGCGCGAACAGGAACACGCCGAAGCTGTTGGCCGACGCCGCCGGCACGAACAGCAGCGCCCCCAGCGCATACAGGCACAGCCCGACCAGAATGCCCGCCTTATAGCCCTTGCGGTCCATAAAGTATCCGGCGGGCAGCGCCACCAGGAAATAGGCGCCGAAATAGGCCGCCTGCAACAAACCCGACTGCGCCTTGGTAACGTGCAACGTCTCCTGAAAATGTTTGTTTAATACGTCCAGCAGGCCATAGGACAGCCCCCACATAAAGAACAGGCTGGTGACCAGGATAAAGGCCCAGCGCAGATTGGCGGTCACGGCGACGCCCGGCTGCGCGGAGGCCGCACTTTTTTCAGCAAGCATGGTGATACCCTCGTATCGTCTGGCGATGATGATGTTGGCGTTATTGCTGTTGCAGAGAAAATATCCGCGCCATTTCCACCCATTTTTCGCCCTGCGGCGTCCAGGGGGTGGCGGCCTGGTAGTGCCACATCAGCGCTTCCCATCGCTGTACTTCGGGGTTGTTCAGGCTGGCGGCGTCAAAACGCGCGGCGTCGAAATCGGCGCTGACCTCCACGATCATGAACAGCCGGGTGCCCAACCGGTAAATCTCCATGTCCAGAATGCCGTGCTCACGCAAATGCGCGGCGATGCCCGGCCAGATGCGCTGATGCTGCTGCTGGTACTCCGCAATCAGCGCCGGTGAGTCAATCAGATCGAGCGCCTGGCAGAAACGGCGCCGCCCTGCCGCCGCGCCGCTCACGTCAGCGCCCGATCGAGATGCAGGTAACCGCCGTCCACCGACAGCCACTGCCCGGTGGTGTGCGACGACCGCGACGACAACAGGAACGCCACGGTATCGGCGATCTCCTGCGGCGTGGTCATGCGCTGCCCGAGCGGAATGCGCGCGGTGATTTTCTCCATCTGCCGCTGCGGCTCGGCGAAGGTGTTGAGCCAGCGCTGGTACTGCGGGGTGATCACCTCCGCCGGCACCACCGCGTTCACCCGCACGCCGTCATGGCGCAGCGACACCGCCCATTCACGCGTCAGCGCCAGCACCGCGCCCTTGGCGGCGGTGTAACCGCTGGTGCCGCCCTGGCCGCTGAGTGCGGTCTTGGAGGCGATATTGACGATGGCGCCCCGGCTCTCCTGCAGCGCCGCCTGGCACAGGTGCGCCATCAGGTAGTAGTGCACCAGGTTCTTTTCCAACGAGCCGACGAACGCTTCGCGCCCCGCCTCCAGCCCGACGCCGTCGTTGACCCCGGCGTTGTTTACCAGTCCGTCAATACGGCCGAAGGTCGCCAGCGTCTGGCTGACCGCGCGGCGGCAGGCCGCCTCGTCGCACAATTCGGTGAGGATCACCTCGGTGCGCGGCTGCAGCCGCTGCAAATCGGCCAGCAGCGCCGCCTCCGGCGCGGCGTTGGTGACCAACACCGGGATCGCCCCTTCTTCGGCCAGCACATGAGCAATCGCCGCGCCGATGCCGGCACCACCGCCGGTGACCAGCACCACCTTATCTTGCAGATACAGATCCATAACCAGACTCCGTTAAACCGTAAATTCGCCAGGCGGTGTCGCCCCAAATCGCCGCCTGCTCGGCGGCCCCCAGCGTCAACAGCGCCCGTTCGCACAGTTGCACCACCTGGCGGTAGTCGCCGGCCAGCAGGCACACCGGCCAGTCGGAGCCGAACATCAGCCGCTGCGGGCCGAACGCCTCCAGCGCGGCGTCGAAGAACGGCAGCAGTTCTTCCGCCCGCCACCGGCCACCCGGCGCCTCGGTGATCAGCCCCGATAGCTTGCAGGCCACGTGCGGCAGCGCCGCCAGCGGCCGGATTTGCTGCGCCCAGTGCCGCGCGCCGCGCGCGATGTCCGGCTTGCCGAGATGATCCAACACCAGCCAGTGCTCATCGTGGCGGGCGGCGAACGCCGCCGCAGCCGCCAGATGCCGGTGCGTCACCAGGATCTCGTACACATACCCGGCGCGCTGCAGCGTTTGCATGCCGCGCCCCACTTCCGGCCGCGCCAGCCAGGCCGCCGGATCCGCTTCGTCCTGCACCTGATGGCGCACCCCGCGCAGCGCGGTATACGGCCGCAAAGTCTCCAGACGCTGCGCCAGCTGCGGCGCGGCGATATCCAGCCAGCCCACTACGCCGCATACGCCCTCGCCCTGTTCAGCCAGCGCCAGCAGGGCCAGCGTCTCGTCCTCGCTGGGGCACGCCTGCACCGCCAGCGCGCCGTCGAAACCGTGTTCCTGCAACCGCGGCCGCAGCCGGGGCGGATCGAAATCCTGCCGCAGCACGCTCATCCGCTCGTCGATCCACGGGTAGTGCCGTGGGTGATAGCGCCAGTAGTGCTGGTGAGCGTCGATGCGCGGCACGCGATCCTCCCGCCTCACCCGCGGAACCGATACTGCGCGATCGACGACGGATGCATCTCGATCGAATAGCCGGGACGGCTCGGCGGCATGTAGGCCGCGCCTTTGATCACGCAGGGATCGACAAAGTGTTCATGCAGATGATCGACATACTCGATCACCCGGCCTTCGTGGGTGCCGGCAATGCACAGGTAGTCGATCATCGACAGGTGCTGCACGTACTCGCACAGCCCGACGCCGCCGGCGTGCGGGCAGACCGGCAGCTGGTATTTGGCCGCCATCAGCATCACCGCCAGCACTTCGTTGACGCCACCGAGGCGGCAGGCGTCGATCTGCACCACGTCTACCGCGCCGCGCATGATGAACTGCTTGAACATGATGCGGTTCTGGCACATCTCACCGGTGGCCACCTTGACCGGTGCCACCCCTTCGCGAATGCGGCGGTGCCCTTCCACGTCGTCCGGGCTGGTCGGCTCTTCGATAAACCAGGGTTTGGCGAACGCCAGATGCCTCACCCACGGAATGGCTTCATCCACCTCCCACACCTGGTTGGCGTCGATCATCAGCCGGCGATCCGGGCCGATCACCTCGCGGGCGATGCGCACCCGGCGAATGTCGTCTTCCAGATCGCGCCCGACCTTCAGCTTCAGGTAGGAGAAACCGGCGTCGACCGCTTCCTGGCACAGCCGGCGCAGCTTGTCGTCCGGATACCCCAGCCAGCCGGCGGAGGTGGTGTAACAGGGATAGCCCTCCTGCAGCAGCCGCGCCAGGCGCTCTTCTTTGCCCTCGGCCCGCTGCTTGAGCAGCGCCAGCGCTTCCTGCGGCGTGATGCAGTCGGTGATGTAACGGAAGTCGATGCAGCGCACCAGCTCCTCCGGCGTCATCTCCGCCACCAGCCGCCACACCGGCTTGCCGACCGATTTGGCCCACAGATCCCACACCGCGTTGACCACCGCGCCGGTCGCCAGATGGATAGCGCCTTTGTCCGGCCCGATCCAGCGCAGCTGGCTGTCGCTGGTGAAGCGCCGCCAGAAGGCGCCCATGTCGGCGGCGATATCCTCCAGCCGCTCGCCGACGATCTGATGCTCCAGCGCGCGGATCGCCGCGCAGCAGATCTCGTTGCCGCGGCCGATGGTGAACGTCAGCCCGTGGCCGCTGAGATCCGCGCGATCGGTCTCCAGGATCACGTAGGCGGCGGAATAGTCGGGATCCGGATTCATGGCGTCGGATCCGTCCAGCCCCAGCGAGGTGGGGAAACGAATGTCTTCAACCCGCAGTGCGGTAATGGTGGTCATGGCGGCGCTCCCGGTTAGGCCTGTACGGTTTGCTGGCGCTGTTCGCCCAGCCCTTCGATGCCCAGACGCATTGTCTGGCCCGCCCGCAGGTAGATGGGCTGCGGTTTCTGCCCCATGCCGACGCCCGGCGGCGTGCCGGTGGAGATCACGTCGCCCGGCTGCAGGCTCATAAAGCGGCTGAGGTAGCTGACGATCTGCGGAATGCGGAAGATCATGGTGCTGGTGTTGCCGTCCTGATAGCGCTTGCCGTCCACCTCCAACCACAGGTTCAGGCTGTGCGGATCGGCGATCTCATCGGCGGTGACCAACCAGGGGCCGATCGGCCCGAAGGTGTCGCAGCCTTTGCCCTTGTCCCAGGTGCCGCCGCGCTCAATTTGATATTCGCGTTCTGAGACGTCGTTGATCACGCAGTAACCGGCGACGTGGCGCATCGCGTCTGCTTCGCTGATGTAGCGCCCGCCCTGGCCGATCACCACGCCCAGCTCCACTTCCCAGTCGGTTTTCTGCGAGCCGCGCGGGATCTCCACCCGATCGTGGGGGCCGACCACCGCGCTGGTCCATTTGTTGAACACCACCGGTTCTTCAGGAATGGCCGCACCGGTCTCCGCCGCATGATCGGCGTAGTTCAGGCCGATGCAGATAAACTTGCCGATGCCGCCGACGCAGGCGCCGAGGCGCGGCTGCCCCTCGACCAACGGCAGCGCGGCGCTGTCCAGCGCACGCAGTTTGGCGAGCGATGCCGGCAATAACGCGGCGCCCCCCACGTCGGCGATATGCTGCGACAGATCGCGCAGGCGGCCCTGCGCATCCAACATGCCGGGGCGCTCTTGCCCGGGTTGCCCGTAACGTAAAAGTTTCATGCCTTCCTCTCTCAAAAATGGCGGCTCAGTTGCTCCAGCCGCCGTCGATGATCTGCACCGTGCCGGTGGTGTACGAACTGGCGTCGGAGGCCAGATACAGCGCCAATTGGGCGATTTCCTCGGTGGTGCCGATGCGCCCGATCGGCTGACGGGCGACGAACGCCTGATACACCTCTTGCTCGCTGCGCCCCTGCTCGCGCGCCTGCTCGGCGATGCGCTGGCGCAGCGACGGCGACTCTACCGTGCCGGGGCAGATGGCGTTGCAGCGGATGCCCTGCGTGACGTAGTCCGCCGCCACCGAGCGCGTCAGGCCGATCACCGCCGCCTTGCTGGCGCTGTAAGCGAAGCGATTTGGCACCCCCTTCACGCTCGAGGCCACCGAGGACATGTTGATGATCGAGCCTTTGCCGCGCGCCAACATGCCCGGCAGGAAGGCGCGGATCATGCGGAACATCGCGGTGACGTTGAGATCGAGCGCGAACGCCCACTGATCTTCGCTGCAATCGAGGATCGATCCGCTGTGCACCACGCCGGCGCAGTTGAACAGCACGTCGATCGGGCCGATCGCTTCCGCCGCCGCCGCGATGGCGGCCGGATCGGTGACGTTCAGCGTCAGCGCGCGGATCCCGGCAGAGCCCTGCAGGCGCTCGAGGTTGATATCGCTGGCGATCACTTCGGCGCCGGCGGCGGCGAACAGCCTGGCGGTGGTAAAACCGATCCCTTGCCCGGCGGCGGTGATCAGTACGCGTTTCCCGGTTAAATCCATCTTGACTCCTCGGCCTAAAGGTCTAATGGTCAGTCCACTAAAGGCGGTTAAAGGTCAGGCCTCTAACATGACAAAAGACGCTTTACGCGTTATCGTTGGGGGAAGAAGTTAATAAAACAGCCTTGAAACCGCATTTCAATTAACCATTTTTTTACACTTGAATAACGATTACTCAAGCGCCTTATCGCATAATTGTGCGCCAAATCACTGAACGCCGAATCGTCAAAGGTCAAAAATGCCGATTACCCGACTGGAAAACCCAAGGATTTACAGACAGATAGCTGACCAGCTCAAACGTCTTATCGAGAATAACGAATTTCCGCCGGGCAGCCGCCTGCCCTCGGAGCGGGATCTCGCCCAGCAGTTGCAGGTCAGTCGCGCGTCGGTGCGCGAGGCGCTTATCGCGCTGGAAGTGATCGGCCTGGTGGACGTCAAGGTCGGCAACGGGGTGATCGTGCGCTCGCCAACGCCGCTGGCGCCGTCGCAGGAGCCGGTGATGGCCCAGGCCGGCCGTAACCAGTGGGCGGAGATCGACGACGAACTGAACATCGAGCTGGATTTCAACGCCGAGCTGCCGCCGTTTTCTCTGCTGCAAACCCGTCTGCTGATCGAACCGGAGACCGCCGCGCTGGCCGCGCGCCACGCCACCGACGAAGAGCTGGCGGGCATCCGCGCCGCCTATGAGCAGAACTGCCGCGATAACCGCGCCGGTTCCGCCACCCACCCCGGCGATCGGCTGTTCCACATCCGCATCGCCCAGGCCAGCGGCAACCCGGCCTATGCATTCATCATCGGCCACCTGCTCGGCCACCGTTACGGCAGCATGTTCCGCGTGCTGCAGCGCCACTATACGCCGGATGACATGCCGCATCGTTCCGAGCTGGAACACCGGGCGATCCTGGCGGCGATCGAAGCGCGCGACGTGCGCGGCGCCCGCAAGGCGATGAAGGCGCACCTCGATGAAGTGATCGCCATTTTCGCCCGCGCGCAGTAGGCCGCCGGCGGTGAAAAAATTTTATCGCCACCGCTCTTTTTTCTACATGCAGCCGGGGCCTGAGCGCATTACACTGGGCGACGAATAAGCCCTTTCCCCGCTGCATTGTTAAATGGATAACGACCGTTGAAGAACTCTGTCTCCGCTTTATTGCTGGCGCTGGGCCTGTGCGCCGCGCCGCTGGCCGTGCAGGCCGCGCCCCCGCAGCTGGCTTCGCAAATCGTCGACCAGTATGCCGAACATATTTTCTACAACAGCGGCGCCACCGGCATGGCGCTGGTGGTGATCGACGGCAATCAGGTGGTTAACCGCAGCTTTGGCGATACCAAACCCGGTAACAACCTGCGCCCGCGTCCGGATTCGCTGATTCGCATCGCCTCGATCACCAAGCTGATGACCAGCGAAGTGATGGTGAAAATGGCGGCGGCAGGCCAGGTCAAACTGACCGACCCGCTGCGCAAGTACGCCCCCAAAGGCGCCTATGTGCCGGCTTACAACGCCGGCCAACCGATCACCCTGCTGAACCTGGCGACGCACACCAGCGCGCTGCCGCGCGAGCAGCCGGGCAAAAAGCCGCCGAAGACGCCGGTGTTCACCTGGCCGACCAAGGCCCAGCGCTGGCAATGGCTGGCGCATGCCAACGTTACGGTGCCGCCGGGCGTACGCGCCGCCTACTCCAACCTGGCGTATGACCTGCTGGCCGACGCGCTGTCGCGCGCCGCGGGCAAGCCCTACAACGCGCTGCTGAAAGAGAAAATCACCGCGCCGCTCGGCATGGTCGACACCACGCTGACGCCGAGCCCTGAACAATGTTCGCGTCTGATGGTGGCGGCCGCCGGTCCGAGCGCCTGCCGCGACACCACCGCCGCGGCCGGCAGCGGCGGCGTCTACTCCACCCCGCGAGACATGCAGCGCTGGATGCAGCAGTTCCTCTCCTCCAGCGCCAGCGGCCCACGCAAAGCCACCGCCGCCAGTGAGCAAACCATGTACTTCCAGCGTCACGATCTGGTGTCGCTGAAGGGCATGGACGTGCCGGGGCAAGCGGATGCGTTGGGGTTGGGCTGGGTGTATATGGCGCCGAAGGACGGGCTGCCGGGCATCATTCAGAAGACCGGCGGCGGCGGCGGGTTCATTACCTACATGGCAATGATCCCGGCGAAAAACGTCGGGGTGTTCGTGGTGGTGACCCGCTCTGAGCTGAGCAAGTTCACCAACATGAGCGATCCGGTCAACCGCCTGGTGAGCGACCTGGCGACCAACAAGAGTTGAAACGTGGGGCGCAACAGGCTGCGCCCCAACGCCTCAGGCCGGCACCGCCATCTGGTGGATCACCGAATGGAAATTGCGCTTGAAGTAGATCAGCCCGTTGCCGGCTTCACTCAGCGCGATCTGCTTGATCTGCACCAGGTACATCTGGTGGGTGCCAATGCTCTGGATCTGCTCGATCTCCCCTTCCAGGCTGGCCAGGGTATTGCGCAGCACCGGCTGCCCCAGCGCGCCGAGCTGCCACTCTTCCAGCCGGAAACGATCTTCCATGCTGACGCCGGTCATGCCGGCGAAGTGGCGCGCCATCAGCTCCTGCTCGTGGTTGAGCACGTTGACGCACAGCCTGCGGTTTTCCTGAAACACCGGGTTCATCGCGCTATTGCGGTTGATGCACACCAGCAGCGTCGGCGGCGTATCGGTTACCGAGCACACCGCCGTGGCGGTGATGCCGCAGCGCCCCGCCGGGCCGTCGGTGGTGACGATATTCACCGCCGCCGACAGGCTGGCCATGGCGTCGCGAAAGCGCAGGCGCTGTTCATTTTCCTGAGACATACAACCTCCTCCTGAATTACTTCAGCAGATTATCCAACTGATTAATATCGTCATTGTTCCGCAAGTGCGGCACCTTCCATCCGTGCTGATCGTAATCGGCCAGGCACTTGTCGACCATCTGCATCATGCGATCCATGTTGCCGGATCCCTGCGCGTGGCGCAGGCACTGCAGGCGGATCTCATCCTGACTGCCGGCGTAGTTGATCTCATACAGCTCGTGACGGCCGCCGAATTCGCTGCCGATCGCATCCCACATCAGCTTGAGGATCTTGATGCGTTCGACGTGATCCATACCGTCCGATCCGCGCACGTAGCGCGCCAGGTACTTGTCGATTTCTGGGTTGTTCATGTCGCGCACGCTGGACGGCAGGTAGATCAGGCCGCTGGTGACGTTCTTCTCGATGATGTGTTTCACCTTGGTGTAGGCCATCGGCGCCATCACGCGGTAGGTTTGCAGCGCGGCGGAATCCGGCAGGTAGGCGCCATTTTCCCATTTTGTGGCTTCGGCGCACATCGCGTCGCTCAGCGACCAGAACAGGTTGCGCCAGGCCACCACTTCGCCCAGATCCGCCTGCACGCCGCGGAACTCCAGCACGCCGGTGCAAGAGAGGCTCTTTTGCAGCAGCGCGGTGATAAAGTCCATCTTCACCGCCAGGCGCACGCAGGCCTGCAGCGGGAACAGCCGGGCGAAACCGCCCTGGGTGCTCCAGCGGCGGCAGCGGTCGAAATCGCGGTAGATCAGCACGTTTTCCCACGGGATCAGCACATGATCCATAATCAGGATCGCGTCGTTCTCGTCGAAGCGGCTGGAGAGCGGGTAGTCGAACGGCGATCCGGTGGCGCCGGCCACCAGCTCGTAGGAGGCGCGCGAAATCAGCTTCACCCCTTCGGCGTCCATCGGTGCCACGAACATCAGCGCGAAGTCCGGGTTATCGCCCATCACCTGCGCCGAACCGAAGCCGATGAAGTTGTAGTGGGTCAACGCCGAGTTGGTGGCCACCACTTTGGCGCCGCTGACCACGATGCCGGCGTCGGTCTCTTTCTCCACCTGAATGTAAACGTCCTTCACCTCGTTGACCGGCTTGTGGCGGTCGATCGGCGGGTTGACGATGGCGTGGTTGAAGTAGAGCCCGGTTTCCTGAATGCGTTTGTACCAGTGGCGCGCGTTGTCGGCGAACTGGCCGTAGAACTCCGGATAAGCGCCCAGCGCGCAGCCGAAGGCCGCCTTGTAGTCCGGCGTGCGTCCCATCCAGCCGTAGCTTTGGCGCGACCAGTCGGCGATGGCGTCGCGCTGCTGGCGCATCTCTTCCGGGCTGCGGGCATAGCGGAAGAACTTGTGGGTGTAGCCGCCGTTGCCGGTGTCGGTATTCCAACACAGGCGATCCTGGCTGGCCGGATCGTGCAGCGCGTCATACAGCTGGCCGACAGACGCCGCTGCGTTGCGGAATGCCGGGTGGGTGGTGACGTCTTTCACGCGCTCGCCGTAAATATAGATTTCGCGGCTGTCCTGCAAACTTTTCAGGTATTCGGCGCCGGTGAACGGGCGTTTGCTGTCGGCACGAAAGTCTTCTGGTTTCATCGGGTCTTCCTCGTCATCGGCATTTTTCAGGCCGTGGAGTCGGCCATTTGTTAAAATAATGTTTTCTTTTGGTTGCTTAATTGAAGCTGCCAAAGCCGGTTTCGAGAAGAGACTTTTGCGGCAATCGCCGGTACTTTTCAGGTCAGTTTGCCGCTTTCGCGGCAAACTGTGATCGCGGTTACGAAAGGGCGTGTTGCGCCGCGCGGTAGGTCGAGGGGGAACAGCCTTCCAGCCGATTGAAAAAACGGGCGAAATAGGCCGGATCCTTGAAGCCGAGGCTGTAGGCAGTTTCATGCACCGTACAGGCGCTGAACAGCAGCATGCGTTTGGCCTCGCGCAGCAGCCGATCGAAGATCAGCCGCTTGGGCGGCCGGTTGGCGAAGCGCCGGCACAGGTCGTTGAGCCGCGATTCGGTCACTCCCAGCGCCTGCGCATACTCCGGCACCGGCAGGTGTTCGCGAAAACGCTCGTCCACCATCTTGTTGAACCGCTGAAACAGCTGCAGTTCGCCGCGCACGCCGCTGTTGGCGCTGTCTTCCAGCGCGGTATTGCGCAGCAGCAGCGTGAACACCGCCTGCGCCAGCAGCGCCAGCGTCTGTTCGCGCCCGGCCAGGTTCTGGCCGAACTCGCGGCGGATCAGCGCCCAGTAGTGGCTGAGCGCCGTCAGCTCCTGCGGCGCGTCAGCCAGCGACAGGCAGATGCCCGGCATGTCCAGCGCCAGATTGCTGCCGGGATACAGGCGCTCCAGCAGCGGCCAAATAAGCTCCTGGCGCACCGTCAGCACATGGCCGTCGCTGTCCGGTTCGGTGAAGAACGCATGCGGCACCGACGGCGGCGTGAGGATGAACAGCGGCGCCTGCACCGAATAGTGCTGATCGTCGAGCTGCAGCTCTATCTTGCCGGTCTCCAGGAAATGCACCTGGAAGAAGCAGTCGTGCCAATGCACCTGCATGTCGCGGCCGAAGAATGCCGCCAGCCCGGCGAAGGTTTCGTAGTGCACCTCGTCGGCAGCGTAGCGCGCGTCATACTCTTTGCAAATATCGATGTTGGCGATAAAGCCGGTACTTTTCCGCACCTCATGACCTCCTGCAATCATGCCCACTTGCGCATCAAGGCGTCGCTCTCGGGCGCGAATCCTTCATCGGAATGCGCCATACCAACACGGCGCCGACGATCAACAGCGCCGAGACGAAATACAGCCCGGAGTTGAAGCTGCCGGTCAGATCCTTGAACCAGCCGATCAACAGCGGGCTGAGCGCCGATCCGATGTTGCCGGTAGCGTTGATCACCGCGATCCCCACCGCCCGCGCTTCCAGACTGATCGACTGATCCGGCGTGGTCCAGAAGATCGCCATGGCGGTAAAGGAGCCGACCGAGGCCATCACGATCCCGAGTAACTGGATCAGGCTGTGATCGGTGGCGGACGCCAGCAGCCAGCCGGCGGCGGCGAACAGGTACGGCAGCGCGGTGTGATGCTTGCGCTCCTGCAGCCTGTCGGATCGTTTACTCCACCACACCATGCCGGCGATGGTGCAGATCTGCGGGATCGCCGCCAGAATGCCGATCGTCACGTTGCTGCTGCCCTGGTTGAAGCTTTGCAGGATCTGCGGCGTCCAGATGTTGATCGCGCTCAGGGTGTTGGTCAGGCAGAAATAGGCCAGCGTATACATCAGCACGATCGGCGTGCAGATCTCACGCCACAGGCTGCGTTGCTGCAGCGCGCGGTGGCTGCTCGGCCCATTGGGTTGCACCAGTTGCAGCTTGTCGGCCTCCATCATCGCCTGCAGGCTGGTTTTTTCCTCGTCGGTCAGCCACTTGGCCTTGGCCGGCGTATCGTCGAGGTAGAACCACACCACCACGCCCAGCAGCACCGACGGAATGCCTTCCACCAGGAACAGCCACTGCCAGCCCTTCAGGTTCATCACCCCGTCCAGCGCCAGGATATAGCCGGAGACCAGCGAGCCGATCGCCATGGTCACCGGCATGGCGATCATGAACAATGCATTGGCGCGAGCGCGGTAGAACGCCGGGAACCAGTAGGTGAGGTACACCAGAATGCCCGGCAGGAAACCGGCCTCGGTGATGCCGACGATCATGCGCAGCACGTACAGGCTGGTCGGCCCGGTGGCGAACATGGTGCAGGTGGAGGCGATGCCCCACAGCACCATGATGGTGGCGATCCAGCGCCGCGCGCCGACCCGGCTCAGCATCATGTTGCTCGGAATGCCGAAGATCACGTAGGTGACATAGAACAACGTCGCCGCCAGCCCGAACATGGTCGAGCTGAGGCCGAGATCTTTGCCCATCGTCAGCCCGGCGAAGCCGATGTTGATGCGATCGAGGAAAGAGAAAACAAACAACACGAACAGGAAAATGATCAGGCGCCGAAACAACTTTTTAATCACCGATTGCTCGGCGGCGGTTAACGCTTTATGTTGCTGCGCCGGGTTGGCCGGCGGCAGCGAATCGACGTGGTTCATGGTTCAGTAGACTCCCGATGAAGGCGCTTGCGCCCCGCCCTGTTTGAACTCGTCCGCCAGGGCTTCCGCCGCCCGCGCCAGCAGGGTGGTATCCACCCCCACCGCAACGAACAGCGCGCCGGCCGCCAGATAGCGCTGCGCCAGCGCCTTGTTGGCCATCAAAATGCCCGGCGCCTTGCCGGCGGCGCGGATGCGCGCGATGGCGTCGTCGATGGTGCGCTGCACCTCCGGGTGCTGCGGATTGCCGGCAAAGCCCATGTCGGCGCTGAGATCCGCCGGGCCGATAAACACGCCGTCCACCCCTTCCACCTGCAAAATAGCGTCGAGGTTTTTCACCGCTTCGCGGGTTTCAATCTGCACCAGCACGCACATCTGCTCGTCGGCCTGCTGCAGGTAATCGGGCACCCGGTTCCAGCGCGAAGCGCGCGCCAGAGCGCTGCCGACGCCGCGCACGCCGTGTGGCGGATAGCGCGTGGCGCGCACCGCGTCGCGCGCCTGTTCGGCGTTTTGAATCATCGGGATAAGCAAGGTTTGCGCGCCGACGTCCAGCAGTTGCTTGATGATCACCGCATCGTTCCACGGCGGCCGCACCACCGGCTGGCTCGGGTAAGGCGCGACTGCCTGCAACTGCCCCAGCACCGTTTGCACGTTGTTGGGCGCATGTTCGCCGTCGATCAGCAGCCAGTCGAAACCGGCGCCGGCCAGCAGCTCGGCGCTGTAGCTGCTGCACAGCCCGAGCCACAGCCCGATCTGCGGGCGTTTTTCCTGCAGCGCACGCTTGAAGTGGTTGGTTAACATCGCATTCTCCCTGACAAGCGGGCGCAGCGCGTGGCCCCGCCCGGTTTATTGCGGCCCGGTTCGCCGAGCCTGCTTTTTAGACGAAGCGGCAGCTGATGCAGCCCATCGGGCCGTAGTCGACGTGGAAGGTATCACCGCGCCGCGCCGGCACCGGCCGGGTGAAGGAGCCGCCGAGGATCACCTGCCCCGCTTCCAGCTCCACCTCATACGGCGCCAGCTTGTTGGCCAGCCAGGCCACGCCGTTGGCCGGATGGTTGAGCACCGCCGCCGCCACGCCGGATTCTTCAATCACGCCGTTGCGGTACAGCAGCGCGGAGATCCAGCGCAGATCCAGCGCATCCGGCTTGATCGGCCGCCCGCCCATCACCACCCCGGCGTTGGCGGCGTTGTCGGAGATGGTGTCGAACACCTTGCGCGGCCGCTGAGTCTCGGGATCGACGTTGTGGCTGCGCGCGTCGATGATCTCCAGCGCGGGAATGACGTAGTCGGTGGCGTTGTAGACGTCGAACAGCGTGCAGTTCGGCCCGCGCAGCGGCTTGGCCAGCACGAACGCCAGCTCCACCTCCACCCGCGGCACGATAAAGCGATCGATCGGAATGTCGCTGCCGTCATTGAAGAACATGTCGTCCAGCAGCGCGCCGTAGTCCGGCTCGGTGATCTGCGAGCTCACCTGCATGGCGCGCGAGGTCAGGCCGATCTTGTGGCCTTTAAGCGTGCGACCCTCGGCGATCTTCAGCTCCACCCACTGCCGCTGAATGGCATAAGCGTCTTCGATGGTGATCTCGGGATGATCGAGCGACAGCGCGCGGATCTGCTCACGACTCTTTTCCGCCTGATGCAGGCGCTGCACGGCGCGGTTAACCTGCTCTTTATCCAGCATTTACGACCCCTTATTCACGCCTTGTTGAACAGCGCGTGGACATTGTTCTGTTTGTAATTCAGCACCGGATCCAGCTCTTCCATGGTGAAAGAGAGCGCCAGGTAACGCTGCGCCATCAGCGCGGCGAAGTGTTCCTTGATCAGCGCAAACAGCATCTCGCCCACCTGCTGTCGGCTTTCCAGACTGCGGCCGTGGCCGATCTTCAGCGTCATGTGCACGAAGGCGTAGTCCTGCTTGCCGTCGGCCATCTGCCAGGTGTCGAGCCAGATGGCGCGGCTGCGCACGCCGGCCAGCGGAAAGATGCCGGTCGCCGCCAGCGCCTCATTGACCTTGGCGAACAGGGTGGGCAAATCCGCCTCGCGGCGGATGTTGTCGGTACATTCAGCGTAAAAATGGGGCATAGCGTTCTCCAGACGGCGCATAGGCGCGGGCGCAGGCGCGGCCCGCGCAGCGGCATTTACAGCGTATTGCCAAGCTTGAAACCTTTTTCCGTATCGCCCTCACGGGTATAGGAAAAACCGTCTGCGCCGATGGTGACGGCCATTTCGCTGGGCGCACTGCGCTCGATGACCGGCTGTGGCTGCCCATCGAGATCCAGCACCAGCGAACCTTCGGTATACCAGCTCGGCACCACCGGATTGCCCCACCAGTCGCGGCGCTGGTTGTCATGCACATCCCAGGTCACGGTCGGGTTGTCCGGATCGCCGGTGTAGTAATCCTGCGTGTAGATTTCCACGCGGTGGCCATCGGGATCGCGCAGGTAGAGGTAGAACGCGTTGGAGACGCCGTGACGGCCGGGGCCGCGTTCGATCAAATCGGATTTGCGCAGCGCGCCGAGCTTGTCGCAGATGGCCAAAATATTGTGCTTTTCATGGGTGGCGAAGGCGATGTGGTGCATGCGCGGCCCGGCGCCACCGGTCATCGCGGTATCGTGCACCGTCGCCTTGCGGCGCATCCAGGCGGCGTAAACCACGCCGTCTTCATCGCGGATGTCTTCCGTTACGCGAAAGCCCAGCCCCTGGATGTATTCCACGGCGCGCGGCACATCAGGGGTGATTTGGTTAAAATGGTCGAGGCGCACCAGCGCGCCCGGCGTATACAGATCGTAGCGCCAGGCCAGACGCTCGACGTGCTGCACGTCGTAGAAAAACTCATACGGGAAACCGAGCGGATCCTCTACCCGCACCGCATCGCCGATGCCTTTGGCGAACCCGTTCACCCGACGCTCGGTACGGCAGCCAAGCGCCTTGAAATACGCTTCGGCGCGATCGACGTCTTCCGGCGTGCGCACTCGGAAAGCAAACGCCGCAACGGCGGCGACCGGGCCTTCGCGCAGCACCAGGTTATGGTGAATGAACTCCTCCATCGAACGCAGGTAGAGGGTTTTATCCTCTTCGGCGGTCACGACCAGGCCGAGGATATCGACGTAAAATTCACGTGCGGCTTTAAGGTTCGTGACCTGAATTTCCATGTAGGCACAGCGCACGACGTCGGGAGCAGGGACAGCATCAGTGGTAAGTTTTGTCGTCATTGTTCTCATCTCTTTCGTTATTATTGTGGCCTGAGGCTCAAACGCCCCATTTCGGGATCGGGTGGTCGCCCATGGAAATGCACACGTTCTTCATTTCGGCGAACACTTCGAAGCTGTATTCGCCGCCTTCGCGGCCGGTGCCGGAGGCTTTCACGCCGCCGAACGGTTGGCGCAGATCGCGTACGTTTTGGGTGTTGACGAAAACCATGCCCGCTTCAATGCCGCGGGCCAGGCGCAGAACCTTGCTCACATCCTGCGTCCAGATGTACGACGCCAGGCCGTACTCCACGTCGTTGGCCATGCGCAGGCCGTCTTCTTCTGACTTGAACGGCAACAGGCAGGCCACCGGCCCGAAGATCTCCTCCTGCGCCACGCGCATCCGGTTGTCGACATCCGCCAGCACCGTCGGGCGCAGGAAGTTGCCGTGGCTCAAGCCGGCCGGTTTGTCCGGGCCGCCGGCCAGCAGGGTCGCCCCTTCTTCCACCCCGAGGCGGATATAGCCGGAGACTTTTTCCCAGTGCTGCGGGCTGATCAGCGCCCCCACCTGGGTGTTGGGATCTTGCGGATCGCCCACGCGCAGGCGGTTGGCGCGCTCGGCAAAGCGTTTGACGAATTCCGGGTAGATGCTCTCCTGAATGAAGATGCGCGAACCGGCGGTGCAGCGTTCGCCGTTGATCGAGAAGATGGTGAACAGCGCGGCGTCGAGCGCCCGCTCGATGTCGGCGTCTTCAAAGATCAGCACCGGCGACTTGCCGCCCAGCTCCATGGAGAATTTCTTCAGCCCGGCGCTTTCGATGATGCGACGGCCGGTGGCGGTGCCGCCGGTGAAGGAGACCGCGCGCACGTCTTTATGGCGCACCAGCGCGTCGCCGGCGGTGGCGCCGTAGCCCTGCACCACGTTCAGCACCCCGGCCGGAATGCCGGCCTCCAGCGCCAGCTCGCCCAGACGATCGGCGGTCAACGGCGACAGTTCGGACATCTTCAGCACCGCGGTATTGCCCAGCGCCAGGCAAGGCGCGGTTTTCCAGGTGGCGGTCATGAACGGTACGTTCCACGGCGACACCAGCGCGCACACCCCCACCGGCTGCACCAGCGTGTAGTTGAGCATCTTGTCGTCCACCGGGTAGGTCTTGCCGTTCATCTGCTGGCACACCTCGGCGAAGAACTCGAAGTTGTGCGAAGCGCGCGGGATCAGCACGTTTTTGGTCTGGTGGATCGGCAGGCCGGTGTCGGCGGTTTCCAGTTCGGCGATCTGCGGCACGTTCTGGTCGATCAGCTCGCCCAGGCGGCGCATCAAGCGCGCGCGCTCTTTCATCGGCGTGTTGGCCCACTTGGGGAACGCCTCTTTCGCCGCCGCCACCGCCTGGTCGATCTCTAGCTGACCGCCGGAGGCCACCTCCGCCAGCACCTCACCGTTCGCCGGGTTGGAGGTGGTGAAGTACTCTTTGCTGGCGACGTTCTTGCCGTTGATCCAGTGGTTGATGGTTTTCATCGCAGGCTCTCCTCGTAATCTTTTTCACTGATAATGTGGTTAACCAGACGGCCGACGCCCTCGATCTCCACCACCACTTCGTCGCCCGGCTGCACGTCGGCCAGCCCTTTCGGCGTGCCAGTGGCGATCATGTCGCCCGGCTGCAGCGTCATGAATTCGCTCAGGTAGGCGACCAGGAACGGAATGTCGAAAATCATGTCGGCGGTGCTGCCGCGCTGGCGCAGCTCGCCGTTGACGTAGGTGCTGAGCGCCAGCCGGTGCGGATCGGCGACGTCGTCGCGATCGACGATGTAAGGCCCGATCGGCGTCAGGGTGTCGCGGCTCTTCACCCGCAGATTCGGCCGGTAGTAATTCTCCAGGTAATCGCGGATGGCGTAGTCGTTGCACAGGGTGTAGCCCGCCACATACTCCATGGCGTGCTCGCGGCTAACGTTGCGCGCGGTCTTGCCGATCACCGCCACCAGCTCGGCTTCGTAATGCATGTACTCCACGCCGGCCGGGCGCACCGACACCTGGCGGTGACCGGTCAGGGTATTCGGCGCCTTGAGGAACACCAGCGGCTCTTCCGGCGCCTTGAATGCCAGCTCGCTGGCGTGGTCGGCATAGTTCAGCCCCAGGGCGAACACCGTACCCTGCGCCGGCGGTAACCATTCCACTTCGCGCTCCTGCAGCACCTCGCCGTTCGGCAGCGTGACGCGCAGTTGCTCGTCCACCTGCACGTTGAAGACCTGGCCATGATGGCGAATACGGGCATGTTTCATGATGCGGCTCCTGCCTGAGTGACGCGGTTGGTCAGCGTGGGCAGGCCGGCGGCGCGCACCGTCACCTCATCCCCCGGTTTGATCTCCACCCGCTGATGAGGGGTGCCGATCAGCACCGCATCGCCCGGCTGCAGGGTGATGAAATCGCTGATGGCGGCGATCAGCTCCGGCACCGAGCGCACCAGATCGGCGGTGGACCAGCGGTCCTGCTCCACGCCGTTGATCTCGGTGACGATCTCCAGCCGATCGGCAGTCTCCAGTTGGCCGATCTCTCCCAGCGGGCAGAACCCGTCGCGGCATTTGGCCTTGATCGCCGGGCGGTAGAAGCTGCTCTCCGGCAGGCTGACGTCGTTGGCCAGCGCGTAACCGGCCAGATAATGGCTCACCTGCGCCGCCGGCACCTTGCGCGCGGTATCACCGATGATCACCGCCAGCGTGCCGCCGCTGTGCACGGTTTCACCGGCCGGAAACGGGATCGCCCCGCCGTTGGCGAGGTGGGTGTTGCGCGGTTTGATAAACCACACCGGGGTTTTGGGTGGGGTCTGATACGGCGGCTGGTGAAACGCCTGATCCCAGGCGTCCAGTTGGCTACGGTGATTCAGCGCAACGGAAAAAACGGTGCCTTTCATGCGAACTCCTCCAATGGCAAAACATGACAACCGGCATTCATTAACATATTAATGATTACTTTTATACGCTGTGCAGCTTTTACGCAACGCGCTTGGAGTGATTTGTGATCGTGATAACAAAATATTCACAAATAACGAACATTAGCGTGATTATTCAATGCATTAATCATTTTTTGCGCCATTTTTCGCTGCGCCACGCATTTTTGCTTTATCCCTACGGGTAACTTTGGCTACTATTAAGTTATTAACAAAATCGGGCTTTGTGGGGCAGGCGCCCCCATAACGAGCGCCGTAACAACGAACACCTTGATAGCTAAGGCCAAACTTATGCATGAATCGTTAACCATCGCCCTGCTGCAGGCGCGTGAAACCGCCATGGGGTTCTTCCGCCCGATCCTGAAAAGCCACAATTTGACCGAACAGCAGTGGCGCATCATCCGCGTGCTGGCCAACAGCCGCTCGATCGAATTCCACGAGCTGGCGGCGGAAACCTGCATCCTGCGCCCCAGCCTGACCGGCATTCTGTCGCGCATGGAGCGTGATAAGCTGATCTTCCGCCTTAAGCCGGTTAACGATCAGCGCAAGCTGTACGTGTCGCTGACCCAGCAGGGCCAGGATCTGTATGAAGTGGCGCGCCATCAGGTGGAACAGGGCTACGCCGAGATTGAAGCCGCTTTCTCGCGGCAGAAAATGGACCAACTGATGACGCTGCTGGACGAGCTGATCACCCTGGGCGACAGCCTGCCCGCCAACGTCACCGCGCATCCCGCCAAGAAGTGATTTAACCAACCGGAATTCTCAAATTAATTGGCGTTGCAGCGAGGCGGCCAAGGCGTAAATCCCCAGGAGCTTACTCAAGTCAGTGACTGGGGTGCGCGCCTGCAGCCAACAACGCTGCAGCGTCAAGTAAGCAGAGAATTCGTTTCCGGCAGCAGCGCGCCGCCGTCCACCACCAGCGTCTGTCCGGTGATGTAGGCCGCCGCCGGCGAGGCGAGAAACACCATCGCCGCGGCAATGTCTTCCGGTTCCCCCAGCCGCCCGAGCGGCACCGAGGCGGCGATCGCCTGATTCACCTGCGCGTCGCCCAGGTTGGCCATCGCCGGCGTGCGGATCATCCCCGGTTCCACGCCGTTGACGCGAATGTTCTCCGCCGCCAGTTCCAGCGCCGCCGCGCGAATAAACCCGTTCACCCCGGCCTTGGAGGCGGCGTAGTGCGCCAGCCCCGGGTAGGCTACCCGCGGGCCGGTCACCGACGAGGTCACCAGAAGGCAGCCGCCGCCCCGGCGGCGCATCCACGGCAGTGCCGCCTGCGCCAAAAAGAACGGCGCCATCAGATTGACGCTCAGCGTGCGTTGCAGCAAGGCCGCGTCAATGGCGGCGAACGGCGTCAGCGGAAAGTAAGCGGCGTTGTGGATCACCACGTCCAGCCGTTGATGCCGCTCACCCACCATCGCCACCAACTCGGCGATCTGCCCCGGTTCGGCCAGATCGCAAGCCAGCGCCTGCACGCTCAGCCCTTCGTCCCGCAGCGCCTGCGCCGCCACCTGCGCCTGCGGCAGCTGCACGTCCGCGATCGTTACCTCGGCGCCCAGCCGGGCAAAAGCGCTGACGATCGCCAGCCCAATGCCCTGAGCGCCACCGGTCACCAGCACCGCCTGCCCCGCGAAGGCGTCAGCCGCATAGGTTGCGCTCATCGCCCTATCCTCGCGGGTGGCGCGTGGTGTTCAGCACCTGCGCATGGGCGCCGACCGCAAAGTTGCTCAGCGCGCTGAAATCGCTGCCCTGATAACCGAGGATCTTGCCGTCGGTGCGCATGCCCTGCAGATCGATCATCACCACGCCCAGCGTCGGGATGATCTTCTCGCGCCAGACGAACAGATAAAGCTGCTCCGCCACCTTCACGTAGTGGCAGCGATCGACATCCGCCAGCCCTTTCTCCACCCCGTCCAGACACTGCCAGGCGTAGAAGTTGTCGTTCAGGTAGATGTGCTCGTACCGTTCGGTCGGGCTGTAGGTGTACATATTGCGCATGCCGATCAGCTCATCGGTAAAGCCCGGTGGCGCCACGTCGGCGTCTTCCAGCGTGCCGAAGCGGAATTCGGCCTCGACCGCGGTCAGCGGCAGCCCCTGCTCCACCCGGCTGAAGGCGTCGAGCCGCGCCTGCGCTTCGTCCGGCAGTTGGCCATACACCGCGGTGAAGTTGCCCTGATTGCGGTCGCACACCAGCGTAATGCTGGCGTTGGCGCGGGCAGGATCGAGAAAATCGATGAACAGCACGCCGGGGCGAATGCTGGTGGCGCGATAGGCAACGCCGCGCCGTTCGCCCCACTCCAGCGTCTGCTCGTCGGTAAACCGGCAGCGCTGCGTCGCGCCGTCGCTAAAGCGCAGCGTCAGCGTGCTGCCCGCCAGCCCGTGCTGCCGTTCCAGCGTATTGCTGTGCGGCGCAAAGCCTTCCGCCAGCGCGCCAACCTGAATGAATACCGCTTCTGAACTCATGGAAATGCTCCTTACAGGGAAGTGAAAGCCAGGGTCGGCACATCGACGATGGTGGAGCCGCCGTCGGCCACCAGCGCCGCGCCGGTAATGATTGAAGCCTCGCTGGAACAGAGGAAACGGCAGACGCGGGCGATCTCCTCGGCGCTAGCCGGGCGGCGCAGCGGCACGTCGCGGCAGACCATCTGGTAAGCCTGCTCCAGCGAAATCTGATGGGCATCCATCAGCAGTTGCATCTCTTCGTCCGCCATCGGCGTGGTCACCCAGCCGGGGCACACCGCGTTGGCGCGCACGCCCAGCGGGCCATAGTCGCGGGCGATGGAACGCATCAGCCCGATCAACGCATGCTTGGCGGTAACGTAACCGCAGACCTCCGGCCCGGCGGCCAGCGAGGCGATCGAGGCCACGAACAGCAGGTTGCCGCCGCTTTTAATCAGCGCCGGCAGGCAGGCGCGCGCGCTGGCGAAAGCGCTGTTGAGGTTGCTGTCCATCGCCCCTTGCCACTGCGCATCGGTCATATCGGTGATGCGCTTGAAGCCCATGCCGCCGGCGCTGCCGATCAGGCAGTCGATGCGCCCGGCGTCGCGCAGAATGGCCGGCAGCAACGTGTGGTTCCAGCTCTCGCCGCTGGCGGCATCGCCCACCAGCGCCTGCGCGCCGATCTCTTGCGCCAGCGCCGCCAGCGGTTCCGGGCGGCGGCCGATGATGAACACCCGATCGCCCTGCGCCGCCAGCAGACGGGCGCAGGCAGCGCCGACGCCGGTGCCGCCGCCGGTAATCACAACCACTCTATTCATGATTCAGCTTCTCCATCAGTTGGCCGATCATCAGCAGACTGCTCAACAGCAGCCGCCGCTGTTCGGCATCCAGCCGCAGGTAGCGGCGGCCGGCCGGCAAACGGCTGACCACCTCCGATGCGGCGAAATGCTCAATCTCCACCTGCCAGCGCCCGTCTTTCACCGTCAGCCGCACGCGGCGAAAATCCAGCTGCGCCAGCGTCTCGCCGATCTGCGGGTAGCGCTGCAGGCCGTCATGCACCCGCTGCGCGGCCGCATGACGCTGGCGCAGCAGATAACGCACCCCGCGCCGCCGCAGCCAGCCGCCGGTCACCACGTCCAGCGTCAGCGGAAGTTGCATCGCGCTCGCGCCCTGCAACCGAAAGCGGTGGCTGACGATATGCGCCATAAACAGCCCCTGCACCTGTTCGCCGATCTCGATCTGTGGCCCCTGCGGCAGCGTCAGCCGCAGCAGGCTCGGTGCCAGGCGTTCGCACACGTAGGGTTCCAGGTTGCGTGCCAGACGATCCAGCGCGGCGCCCGGCCGATAGCCCGACGGCGCTCGCCGCCAGGCGCGATTAAGTGAGGGAAGTAAGCCGATCAAACTGCGCCTCCTCGTTTTCACCCTTGGCGAACGCGTTCTCCAGCACCTGCTCGACCGGCACCGGCTTGAACGGATTCACTTTTTGCACGCACAGCGTCCAGAACAGCGCATAGGCGGCGGTCAGGCCGATCATCCAGCCGAAGGGAATGTAGATATCGCTCGGGTTCATTCCCGGCGGCGTGATGTAAACGATGGCCAGCACGATGCCAACGCTGGAAACGATCTGCGGCAGCGGGAACCACGGCGATTTATAGGCGCGCGGTAGATCGGGGCGGCGTACGCGCAGGATCACCACCGAGCAGGTCACCAGCAGGTAGGCCACGCCCCAGGCGCACACCGCCGCCAGCACCAGCGGAATGATCCTGTCGAGGTTGCCCTGAATGGCGAAGGCGTGTACGCAGGGGATTAACACCGCCACCAGAATGCCGACCACCGGCGTTTTAAAGCGCGGGTGCAGATAAGCGAACATGCGCGGCAGCGCGCCGTCCAGCGCCATGCCGTACAGAATGCGCGGCACCGCCGCCATCAGCGTGTTGATGGTCGCAGCGCCCGCCAACAGCAGGCCGACGCCGAGCCAGTATTTGCCGAACTGGCCCATCACCTGGCCGGCGAACGCCGGGATGGCCATCGGCGTTTCCAGCAGGCGCGTGCCGCTGGCGGCGTCGATCACCACGTTTTCCACCTGGTGGCTGAGCGCCGCGCCATACAGCGCCATGCACACCGCCACGCCGCACAGCCCCAGCGCCATCGCGCGCGGGATCACTCGATCGCAGCGTTTGATCTCAGGCGCCATCGGCGTCACCAGCTCACAGCCGACGAACATGAACATCGCCATGCCGATCAGGCTGAACACCGCGAAGGGATCGTTCAGGTTCAGCGTGCTGCCGAACCAGCCCTCGAGCGGCACCGCATGCGGCGACAGCAGCCCGACGATGCCGAAAATCACCAGCGTGCTCCACATGGCGAAGGTCAGCACGATCTCCGCCTTGCCGAAGGCCTCGATGCCGAACGCGTTGAGCAGGCCGAACACGATTACCAGCCCGACGCCGACCATCCAGGAGGCGTTGTGGCTTTCCATCAGGGTGTTGAGGTGTTCGAAGTTCACCAGCGCCATGATGCCGGAGAGAATGGTCTCGGCGGTGCCGGCGAAGATGTGCACGATCAGGTAGGCCGACAGCGCGCCGGTGATGGCGAAAAAGCGCCCCATGCCGCAGGAGATGTAGTCGTAGACCGAACCGGAGGTCGGCAGCAGCGCCGCCGCTTCGGAGAAGGTGGTGAGCTGCGCCTGCATCATGATGAAGGCGATCAGCATCGCCAGCGCGAAGGTGTCGCCGCCGATGCCGAAGCCGCTGGTGACCGTCAGGATCACCGGGCTGGCCATGATCACCCCGACCGAACTGGCCAGGGTGGTGGGAAAGCCGACCTTGCCTCGAGCCAGGTGGGCGTGCAACCGCGACGACAGGTTCATGGTTATTTCCTCTTATAGTTTTGGCCTGATGCATGCAGGTGCTTGCAGGTTTTTCGCCGCCAGCGGCGGTAATCTCACTATAGAGAGGAAAGGAAAATGCTGACTATCGTCCTTAAGGACGAGACGCTTTCAACCTGCGGCGGCGCTCACGGCGGCGCGCCACTGCCTCGCCCCCTGCGGGCTGCGCGGGTAGGCGCGCAGCGGCGCCAGCAGCGCGGAAAAGAAGGCGTAATAGCCGGCGCAAAGCCGGTTGTAGCGATCTTCGCCCACGTGCGCCGGGCAGCCGCCCTGGCAGACGCTTTTCACGCTGCAGCGTTGGCACTCGCGGCGCAGGCTCTTGTTTTTACCGAACGGCATCTCCGCCGCCCTTGCCGCCAGGGTGGCGAGCGGCGTGTGGCGATCGGCATGGCCGAGCAGGTGCTGCGCGTTGATCAGATGATCGCAGGCGTAAAGCCGCCCGTCCGGCTCCATCACCAGATTGCCGCCGCAGCGTTCGGCGTGTACGCAACTGGGGCTGACGTGGGTGAAATACTGCGCGTAGACCTGCTCGATGTTCATCACGAAGACCTGGCCGACGTGCCCGCGGCTGCGCCAGCGGCGGTATACCGCCAGCATGAAGCGCCCCCAGTTGGCGGCGCTCAGCCCATAGCCGGCGGTGGGCGCATCCCCTTCCAGCATCAGCGGCTGGAACTGCAAATAGCGCGCCCCGATCGCCACCGCATGATCGTAGATCGCCTCGGCGCGATCCGCGACGCCGTCGTGCACCACCATCAGCAGGTTGAAGTCGATCTGATGGCGCTGCAACAGCGCAATGCCGCGCAGCGCCGCGTCATAGCTGGCGCCGCCGCGCTTGTCCGGCCGGTGGGCGTCCTGCACCTCGCGGTCGCCGTCCAGGCTGACGCCGAGGATAAAGTGATGCTGCCGGAACAGCCGGCACCAGGCGTCGTTCAGCAGGGTACCGTTAGTCTGCAGGCTGTTGCTGATCCGCACGCCCGGCGGCGCGTAGCGGCGTTGCAACGCCAGCGCCCGCTTGTAAAAACCAATCCCCGCCAGCAACGGCTCACCGCCCTGCCAGACGAAGTTGATCTCGCGGCTGTAACGCGGCTGGGCGGCGATATAGCCGCGAATAAATTCCGCCAGCAGGTCGTCGTCCATCTTGCGCGTCCGCTCTGGCTGGCGCTGCGGATAGTAGCAGTAGCGGCAGCCCAGGTTGCAGCCGGCGCCGATCGGCTTCACCAGCAAATGAAAAGGCGCCGCCGCGCGCGGTTCGCTCTCTACCGGGATCTGCTGCGCCCGCAGCTGGGCCAGGTTCATGGCGCCGCCTGCGGCAACGGTTTGTGGGTCTGCGGATCCAGGCCGATGTAGTCACCGGTGCTGGCGTCTACGCCGAGGTAGTCGATCGCTGCGCCTTTGGCTTCAATAATCATGCCCTGCTGCGCAAAGCGGCGATACGCCTCGCTCAGCCGTTTGACTTGATCCGGGTTGGCGGCGGCCAGATCGCGCGTTTCCAGCGGATCGTCATGCAGGTTGAACAGCCCCCACGGCGCCATCTGCGCCGTCGGCCCGGCCTTCACCAACCGCCGCAGCTTCCAGATACCGTCCACATAGGCGGCCTGGTTATGCAGCTCCACGCCGTAGGTCGCGCGCGGCACACCGTCGGCCTCGCCGCTGAAATAGCGCTTGAAGCTGACGCCGACCATCGGCAGCGTCGGTTTGGCCTTCAGCGATTTGTTGGCGTCGATGCCGGCATAGTCATACAACGTCGGCGCGATGTCATACACCGCCATCGGCGTGCGGTCGATGCCACCACGCCCTTTCAGCCGTGGCGCGGAGATGATGAAATCGGTATTGATGCCGCCCTGCGCGCTGGTGGTTTTGTGGTAGTTGGCGTACGGCGCATTGCTGACGTTGGCCCAGTGCGGCCCGTAGGAGATGAACGATCCCTTGCGGCCGAGGTTGGCGTAGCTGTTGTCGAACTGCCGCCAATACTCCGGCTTCGAGCCGTAGTAGAAGCCGCTGGCGGGGTTGGCGCCGTTGTCGGTGGCGAACACGATCACCGTATTTTGGTCGCGGCCGGTCTGCTTCAGGGTGTTCAGCACCGCGCCGACCTGATCGTCCATGTAAGCGATCATCGCCGCGTACACCTGCATGGTCTTGGCTTCATATTTTTGCTGCTCGGGCGTCAGCGCATTCCAGGCCTTATCCAGCGCCAGCGTCGGCATCGGCGTGCGATCGGAGATCAGCCCCAGCGCCTTCAGGCGCTGAATGCGCCGCTGATAGGCCTGCTGGTAACCGGCGTCGTATTTGCCGTCGAATTTGGCGATCCAGTCATCCGGCGCCTGCAGCGGATCGTGCGGCGCGGTAAACGCCAGATAGGCGAAGACGGGCTTGCTCTGCGGCGTATCGCGGATCCACTGTTCCAGCTGATCGGCATAGGCCTTGCTGGAATAGAAATCTTTGGGCAACGGCACGCGTTTGCCGTTCAGGGTGTAGAAGGTATGGAACGCCTCCACGGTGCCCAGCGGTTTCGCATCGTCGAAATGGCTGGTGCCGCCCCCCATAAAGGCGAAGGCGCGCTCGAAGCCGCGATCGGTCGGTTTGGCGCCGTCGACATAGCCCAGGTGCCATTTGCCCGCCATCATGGTGGCGTAACCCGCGTCGCGAAAACGCTCCGGCAATGTGGTCACGCGGTCGGTCAGCCGCATTTCATAGCCCGGCTGCGCGGCGGTGCTCTCATACCACCACATGCCACCCATGCCGGCCTGCTGGTTGGTGTTGCCGGTCATCAGCATCGACCGCGCCGGCGCCGACATCGGCGAGGTATAGTACTGGCTCATGCGCACGCCCCGTTCGGCCAGCGCCTGCAGGTTGGGCGTCGGTATCTCGCCGCCGAACGGGCTGATGTCGGAGTAGCCCATGTCGTCCACCAGAATGATCAGCACATTGGGGCGATCGGCGTCCGCCCCCTGCGCCAGGCCCGATAAGGCGCCGCTCAACGCCACCGCCAACGTTTTTTTCTGCATCGTTCGTTCCCCGTATGGTCATGCGGACTGAACAACCCGACGCCTCAGCCCGAGAAAGGTCATCATTTTTTCGTCTTATACGTTTGGCGCCGCCTGGCGCTATCTTCAATTCGCAGTGTAGGAAGCAGCGGAAAAGCCTGGCTATCGTTCTTAAGAACGAGGAACGGCTCCACTCGTGCCGGTTGTAGCACGCGCAGGGTGGCGAGGGCTTCGTCCGGGCAAGCACTGAAAAGCGCTGTAAATTCAGCGGGAAAAGTGGTGAATTATTTCATTAACCTATTAATGAAAATCGCGGAAAATCCGCCATGAAAAGCCCTGATTAACGCAGTGTCATCTTGTTATTTATGTGTTTTATTGCAATCGGCCTCACGTTGTTAATATGTTTTTATTGTGTTGCCAAATTGCTACAACTATGCTTGTATCGTTCATATATTGACCGGCAACCTTCTCCAGATTGAATGATAAAGGGAGGAACACGAATCATGCACAGCACCGCATCCGATGCCTTTATCAACAGTTGTTTGGCGACCATTACGCACCTGATCCCGGTGTCTGCCGGGGTGTTTTATCTGGTCGATCGCGACCTGCGGCCGGATCACTACATCCTGCACGGCATGCCCGATAAAACGCATCAGCAGTACCTGAACCACTTCCAGCAGATAGATCCGCTGCAGCCGGCCAATTTCCATCGCCAGGACATCACCATGGTCGGCATGAGCCCGGCGGCGATCGCCGGCAACCGCCGCTATTACCACGACTTTATGCTGCCGAACGACATGCGCGACATGACGGAGATCTTCATCCGCCAGCGCAAGCGCATCGTCGCCGGGGTATCGCTGATCCGCGATACGCCGTTCACTGAAGTGGAGCGCGGCCGCCTGCGCGCGGTGCTGCCGCTGATCGAGCTGGCGACGCGCGATCTGTTGCCCGACAGCGAGGCACAGTTGCTGACCGCCAAAGAGCAAGAGATTGTCAACCTGGTGCGCGAAGGCGCCAGCAATAAGCGCATCGCCCTGAAGCTGGGCATTTCGCTGTCCACGGTGAAAACCCATATGCGCAATATTTTCGCCAAAACCGACGTGGTGAACCGCACCGAACTGGTCGCCGGCGGCTTTCTCGCCCACGGTTAACGCCTGATCACGGCCGCCGCTGCCGGCGGCCGGAAAATAACGCCAGAACGTATTCGCCATTTATGGCGCGGCCTCCCCTTGCCCGCAATCGGGCCAGGCGGGTTATTTCATCGTCACTTAACGCTTGGGGAATAAGGTTTATGTCCAGTGATTCGGTTTCCGCGCCCGCCGTCGGCGCGGCGCTCCCCTGCCCGCCGCGGCTGCTGACCGCCATTATCGTCTTCGCCGCCATCGCGCCGGGCATTCTGATGACCGCCCCCGCCGTGGCCGCCCAGCTCGCCGCGCAGTGGCAGCTCGGCCCGGCGCAGATCGGCCACCTGTTCTCCACCGAACTCGGCGCCATGAGCCTGGCCACGCTGCCGGCGTGGTGGTGGATCGGGCGCATCAACTGGCGGCGGGTCGCGACGCTGTCGGCGCTGGTGTTTATCGTCGGTAACCTGGTTTCGGCACTGGTGCAAGATTTTACCCTGCTGCTGCCGCTGCGCTTTATCGCCTCGCTGGCGGGTGGCACTCTGATGATCCTGTGCATCACCTGCGCCGCCGGCACCGCCAACCCCAGCCGGGTCTATGCCTTCTGGGTGCTTGGCCAGCTGGTGCTGGGCGCGGTCGGGCTGCTGGTGCTGCCGCCGCTGTTCGCGCATTTCGGCCTGATGGCGGTCTACCTGATTCTGGCGGCCATCATGCTGTGCTGCCTGCCACTCATCCCGGCGTTCCCCAACGGTTTCACCGCCGCCCGCTCCGCCCGCAGCGGCCCCGCCGCCTCGCTGGCGCGCAAGCTGTGCGCCGTGCTGGCGGTACTGACCTTTTACATCAGCCTGAGCGCGGTCTGGACTTTTATCGGCGGCATCGCCGCCGGCGCCGGGCTGTCGCCAGCCCACAGCGGCCAGGTGCTGGCCGTCGCCACCTTGCTCGGCATCGTCGGCGCGGGGGCCGCGGCGTTGATCGGGGCGCGCTTCGGCGGCGGACGCCTGATCGTACTGGGGTACGCCCTGCTGCTGGCCAGCGTGGCGCTGCTGACGGGCCAGCCCCTGCTGCTGCGCTTCGCCCTGGCGGCCCTGCTGTTCAAATTCACCTGGACCTTCGTGCTGCCGTTCATTCTGGCGCGGGTCGCCGGGTTGGATAACGACGGCAAGCTGATGAACGGCATCAACCTGGTGATCGGCGGCGGCATGGCCATCGGCCCGACGCTGGCCGGCTCTCTTATCGAATCTTTCGGCGGTTTCAACGCCTTGCTGTTCGGCGCGCTGGGCTGCGCGCTGCTGTCGCTGCTGTTGATTTCGCTGGCTTCACCGCGCGCACCGCGCCGTATAACAGGAGGAGAAAGGTGAAAAGAACAACCGGTTTCTTGTTTGATGAACGCTGTTTCTGGCACAGCACCGGCCTGCACGCCACCACCTTGCCGGTCGGCGGCTGGGTGCAACCGCCCTCGGGCGCCGGCCATGCCGAGTCGCCGGAAACCAAACGGCGCATGAAGAACCTGATGGACGTATCCGGCCTGTCGCGCCAGCTCACCCTGCTGAGCGCCGAACCGGCGACGGAAGAAGACCTGCTGCGCATTCACCCCGCCCACTACCTGCAGCGCTTCAAACAGGTGAGCGACAGCGGCGGCGGCCTGCTGGGGGAGGAAGCGCCGCTGGGGCCGGGCAGCTATGAAATCGCCAAACTCTCCGCCGGGCTGGCCTGTGCGGCGGTGGAGGCGGTGCTGCAGGGCGAACTGGATAACGCCTATGCGCTGTCGCGCCCGCCGGGCCACCACTGCCTGCCGGATCAATCGATGGGCTTCTGCTTCCTTGCCAATATTCCCATCGCCATCGAGCGCGCCAAGGCCCGCCATGGCCTCGGCAAGGTGGCGGTGCTCGACTGGGACGTGCACCACGGCAACGGCACCCAGCACATCTATTGGCAACGCGGCGACGTGCTGACGCTGTCGCTGCATCAGGACGGCTGCTTCCCGGCGGGCTATTCCGGCGAGCAGGATCGCGGTGAAGGTGACGGGGCGGGCTGCAACGTTAACGTGCCGATGCTGGCCGGCGCCGGCGACGACGGCTACCTGCACGCCATGCGGCGCATCATCATCCCGGCGCTGGAAAAATTCGAGCCGGAGCTGATCATCGTCGCCTGCGGCTACGACGCCAACGCCCTCGATCCGCTGGCACGCATGCAGTTACACAGCGACAGCTTCCGCGCCATGACTGCGCTGGTGCAGGACGCCGCCGACCGGCTGTGCAGCGGAAAGCTGGTGATGGTGCACGAAGGCGGCTACGCCGAATCCTACGTGCCGTTCTGCGGGCTGGCGGTGATGGAACAGCTGAGCGGCGTGCGCACTGAAGTGCAGGATCCGCTGCTGGCGTTTATCCAGCAACAGCAGCCGCGCGACGCCTTCAACCGCTTCCAGCGCGAAGCGCTCGATGCGCTGGCGCGCCAGTTCGGTTTGTAACCTCCTCTCTGCGGGCGCCGCACCCGGCGCCCCTGACAACCTCGCTGCCAGCCGCTACGCTGAAGGGCAACCCTACCCACCATGAGAACAATAACATGCCCGAACAAACCGTCAGCTTTATCAAAGGCCGTCACGGCGACATTGCCGTGCACGACTGGGGAAACGACCAGCCGCGCTATCTGGCGCTGCTGATACACGGCTACGGCGAGCATCTCGGCCGTTACCAATACGTGGCGCGCACGCTGCAGGCGCAGGGCGCGCGGGTGTTCGGCCCCGACCATCTCGGCCACGGCCTGTCGCAGGGCGAACGCGTGCTGATCGAGGATTATGACGCCGTGGTCGACGACGTGCAGCGCGTAGTCAGCCATTTTCGGCAGCAATACCCCACCTTGCCGCTGGTGGTGATCGGCCACTCGATGGGCGGCATGATCGCCACCCGCTACGTGCAGCGCTACGGCGAGGAAGTGCACGCATTGGTGTTGTCCGGCCCGCTGCTCGGCGACAGAACGGCGATCTCCGACCTGGCCGAACTGCCGGCGATCCCCGACGCGCCGCTGGATACCGCCACCCTGGCGCGCGATCCGGCGGTTGGCGCGGCGTATCAGGAAGATCCGCTGGTGTGGCACGGGCCGTTCAAGCGCCCCACCCTGCGCGCCATGCAGCGGATCCTCGCCGCCATCAACGCCGGGCCGGGCTTCGGCGCACTGCCCACGCTGTGGATCCACGGCGACGACGATCGGCTGGTGCTGATGAGCGAAACGCAAACCGCGCTCGATCGTCTGCGCGGCAACGATTTCGAACGGATGATCAATGCGGGCGGGCGGCACGAGAGCTTTAACGAAACCAATAAGGATCAGATCCTCAAGCGGGTGACCGATTTTATTGCGCGGGCGTTAGGCTAAGGTGCTCCCCCTCGGCATTCAGCATGCTGAGGGGGCATGACGACGTCAGCCTTCGACGATGGCGAGGTAGTGTTTGACGAAGCGATCCGAGGTGATGTCCCAGCGCACCGGGGTGCCCTTCTCGACGAACCAGGAATCGCCGGCCTGATACTGCATCGATTCGCCGGTGCGTTCGTTGGTCAGGGTCGCGCTGCCTTCCCACACCGTGGCGTGCTCGGCAAACGGATACTCCATCACGAAGCTGCCGCGGGTGCAGCTGAACACGCCGCAGTTCAGGTTATCGGTCGGTTCGCCGAAGATGCTGGCCACGCCGACGGTCGGCGTGCCGGCGATCACCGTGGCGCCCAGGTTGCTGACGCTGCCGATCTCCAGCAGTTCCGGCAGCGGTTGTTTAAGCAGTAACGGTTTCATGTCATTCTCCTCTGAGGGTTAACGGCGGCCTTTCCAGTAGCCGGATGTCTGGTGCCAAACCTTACCGGCGGTGGTCATCACCCGCCGCAGCTTGTCCTTGCCGAAGATGTTGACGTGCGGGATCGAGCTCATCAGATCGTAACGATCGGATCCTTCGCTCATGCCCTCCGCCAGCACCTTGCACACGATGTGGCTCGGCGTCACGCCGAAGCCGGAGTAGCCCTGCACGTAAAACACATTGTCGCGATCCGGCAGCGTGCCGATCTGCGGGAACAGGTTGGCGCTGCAGCACAGCGGGCCGCCCCAGGCCAGATCGATCTTCACGTCTTTCAGGTACGGGAACACCTTCAGCATCAGGTTGCGGTTCCAGGCCTTGAGATCCGACGGGAAATATTCGATCAGGCGGGTGGCGCTGCCGAACAGCAGCCGGTTTTCGTTGGTCACCCGGTAATAGTCGATCACCGGGCGGATGTCGCTGTAGGCGCCGCGGATCGGGCTGATCTGGCGGATCAGATCGTCAGACAGCGGCTCGGTGGCCAGCTGGAAGGCGTAGGTATTGATGGTCTTGCGGTAGATCTGCGGCTCCATGCCGTTGAGGAAGCCGTTGCAGGCCCACAGCATCTTGTTGGCGCGCACCGAGCCCATGGCGGTGCGCACCGTGATGCGCGGCCCGTACTCCACGTTGAGCACGCTGCTGTTCTCGAAGATTTTCACCCCGTAGCCGCTCAGCGCCTTGGCCTCGCCCAGCAGCAGGTTGAGCGAATGCACGTGGCCGCCGCCCATGTGTTTCAGCGCGCAGGTGTAAGCGTCGGAGCCCACCACCTGCTTCACCTCCGCCCCGGTGTAGAGCTCAATCTCCTCCTGCGGCGCTACCGCCTTGAACTCCTTCAGCCAGCCGCGCAGGGTCTTCTCCTGGCGCGCGTTGCTGCCGAGATAGCCGTAGCCGAAGCAGAAGTCGGCGTCGATGTCATATTTCTTGATGCGCTCGCGGATAATGCCGGCGCCGAGGTTGCTGATTTTGAAGATGGTTTCCAGCCCGGCCGGGCCAACGTGGCGCTTGATCTTCTCCAGATCGTGGCCGATGCCGGCCATCACCTGACCGCCGTTGCGCCCGGTGCCGCCGTAGCCCAGATAGCGGCCTTCGAGAATGGCGATGTTGGTGATGCCCTTCTCCGCCAGCTCCAGCGCGCTGTTGATGCCGGAGAAGCCGCCGCCGATGATCACCACGTCGACGTCCAGATCCTCTTCCAGCGTCGGGAAGCGCAGATCGTATTTTTTGGTCGCCGCGTAGTAGGTTAAGGACTCGATTTCGTTGTTCACTGCCGCACTCCCGATTGCCTATGCTATGACATCGGATTATCGGGAGCAGTGGATTAGTCCGCTATGTCCCCTTAGGGACATTCGCTACAAAAAATTAACATTCACGCGCTGCGGCGCTGCGGGGCGGTCAGCAACAGGCTGAACAGTTCGGCCTGCGAGCCGATGTTCAGCTTGCCGTAGATGTTCTTGCGGTGATTTTTTACCGTGCCGAGGCTGATGAACAGCCGGTCGGCAATCTGCTGCGAACCGCAGCCGGCGAGGATCAGATCGACGATCTCGCGCTCGCGCGGCGTCAGCAGATAACGCGCCTGCGCGCCATCGTCGTTCCCCATGTCGGCCTCGGCCGGTGCCGCCACCACTTCGCCGTGCAGCCGCGCCACGCTTTTCACCAGCGTCAGCGCGCTGCGCAGATCCGCCCGCTGCGGGTAGCGCACCGCCACCGTGCGGCACGCCGAGCCGAAGAACACCCCCAGCCCGCGCTCCGGCGTCAGCTGCAGCAGTACGCCGGCCTCATCGTGCCAGCCGGTCTTGCGATAAAAATTACGGTAATAGTCGCTGTGATAAAACCCGCAGGGCGCCAGCTGGCGCAGCGTGAGCACCTCGCCTTCGCCGCCGTCGTTCAGCGCGCGGTAAAACGGATCCTGCAGATAGGCGCCCTGTTGGTAGATCTGGTTAACCGCATCGCTGTTTTCCCGCTCGGTTTTGATCAGGCAGCGCGGCGGCCGGCCGCGTTCGAAGGCATAGACGATGGCGTTGTCGAAGGCGAAAAAACCTTCCAGCCAATTCAACAGGCTGGGATAAAAGCGCGGGCTGGCCACCGCATCGATCACCGCAGACAAGCGTTCAACCTGAATATCCATACCCGCCTCGCCATTATTAATACATTAACAATCTACCGATTTCGGATGGGGTTAGCCGCATGGCGGCCAGTACTGTTAAAAAAAGCATCCGGCGCGCCGAAATGCAAGAACGCGATCGTTTACATGTTAAACAACTCACAAGTTGCCGCAGCGGGGAAAGCGGTGGCCGCTCCGCGCCCGCTGGCTTATGCTGTGGCATCGCGCCCTGCAACGCCGTCAAGGAGACCTCATGTCCGTCAGCCACATCATCGCCAACCGTCAGACCTGGTTCGGCCACGGCAGCATCCAGCAGCTGCCGCCGCTGCTGCTTGCCGATCCGCAGCCGACGCTGCTGTTCAGCTGCCGATCTTTTCTCAACGGCCCGGTGTACGCCGGCCTGCGCGAATCGCTGACGCCGCTGCTCATCGGCACCGAGATCGTCAGCCACGAGGCGTCGCCGCAGGAAATAGACGCCTGGGTGGCGCGCTGGCGCGGCCAGGCACGGCGCGTGGTGGCCATCGGCGGCGGCAGCGTGCTGGATGCCGCCAAGGCGTTCTCCGCGCTGGTGGAGCATCCGCTGCCGACGCTGCGCTATATGGAAAAAGTGGGCGACAGCAAAATCAGCGGCGCCACCCTGCCGCTGATCGCCATTCCCACCACCGCCGGCACCGGCAGCGAGGTGACGCAGAACGCGGTGATCACCGACACCCAGGTCAGCAAAGTGAAAGCCTCGCTGCGCCACAATAACTTCGTGCCGTACACCGCCATTCTCGATCCGCAGCTGCTGGCCGGCGCGCCGGACAAGGTGCTGGCCTACTGCGCCATCGACGCTTTTACCCACCTGTTCGAGGCCTATCTGTCGAAAACCGCCGGCGCCATGACGCGCGACATGTCGCTGAGCGGCATCCGCCATTTCCTTGCCGCCTGGCCGGCGCTCAACCGCAGCGACGCGGCGCGCGAAGCGATTATGCAAGCTTCGTACCTCGGGGGGCTGACGCTGAGCGCCGCCGGGCTGGGGGTGATCCACGGCATCGCCGGCGAGATCGGCGCGCTGCGCGACTACCACCACGGCCAGGTCTGCGGCCGCCTGCTGCTGCCGTTCCTTGCCCTGCTGGAAAGCAGCGAACAGCCGCAGCAACGCGCGCTGATGGCCGAGCTGGCCGCGCGCCTGTACCCGCACTGGCAGGGCAGCCCGGAGAGCTACCTGACCGATTTCATCACCCGCCACGCCATCGCGCCGTTCTGGCAGGACGATTTGCCGATTTCCGGCCAGGAATTGGCGGTGGCGCTGGAGAAATCCAACAGCAAGAATTCCTGGATCGACTATGCGCCGGCACAGCGGCAACGGATGATCGAAGAGGCGTTTCGCGTCGAATGATTATTTCTACCCTAAATAGTTGGAGCTGCATCCCGGCGGCAAGAGGTGGCTCGCCAGGAGCTTACTCAAGTAAGTGACTGGCGTACGCACTCGCAGCCAACACAGATGCAGTTTCAAGTATGACGGGTATAATCAGATCAACGTACTAGCAGGAGTTAAGGAAATGGGCATCATCGGCTGGATCTTCGCCGGCATCGCGGTCGGCATCCTGGTCGGCGCGCTGATCAGAATCTTCGGCAAGAAGAAAGAGCAGTAAGCGACTTTTCAACAACAAGCAGCATCAACTGCCTGCTCGACAATACCGTCTTTTCTCAACAAATAGCGGCGGTGTGTTCCCAGTTCGAGCAGGCAAAGCGCCCCACGGTTGGCGATATCAAACGCGCCATAATCCAGGTTGCACATATTGCCCAATTGGCGTGCACCTTCACTTGGCGTATGCCCGCACAGTACATAACCGACATTCATTATTGGCCCATCGTATTTGGCACGGTTACGCCGGCGCCCAAAAAGACAGCTATGCGTACTCACCGGGTCTCCAGATTGCAACCCTGTAAGGAACGTTTCGAGGCAATCTATTTCAGGAGGCACCTCAGCATGAATCACGCAATAATCGACTTGAGCGACGGTGAGTTTAATCACCCAAGGGAGCATCATGGCTAGCTGCTGGCAGCGGTACCGCATCGCATCGTCCAGTTCAAAAAACCAATCCCCGCCCATCATCTTCCATCTCTGAGCGATCTCACTTTGCCGTTGGCTCTCGGTCGCTTGCCTATAATCAAGCAGCACTTTCTCATGATTGCCCAATACAGAAAAAAACCAGGGCTGCTCAAGTAATGTCAGACACCCCAAACTGTTCGTGCCACGATCGATTAAGTCACCCACGGCAACCAGACGATCACGGCGTGTGTCGAACCCGACATGCTCAAGCAGCACACGTAACTCATCCAGGCAGCCGTGCAGATCGCCAACGGCAAAATCTCGTCCCTGTTCATTCTTGGCCAATTCGGTAATCATCCTTCCTCACCTGTCGAGTAATCACTTGCAGCACACCACTTTTGTTCATAGTATTAATTCGTTCACGACTCATGAACAAAAGGAGAGTATGAACAAATGTATAAACCAGGAACCGAAGATGCACTTTTGACAGCAGTAAGCGCGAATTTGCCGACCAACCTGCACCTGACGGTGAAACGCTCTTTGAACAATGAGGGCTACGACGGTCTGGCAATCCTGACTGTCGGACGCGATCAAACCTTTGACTTCAAGATAGAGATAAAATCGATTCACCGGAAAGAAAATCTCTTTTTGCTGAAAAAAGCATGGCACGACGATGCAACAGACCAACGTCTGCTTATCTGCCCTCACCTAACCGCCGCTCAAGCCGAGATTTGTGAAGAACTGCGTCTCAATTTTATTGATGCCGCCGGTAATGCCAGCATCGTTACTAAAGGGCTGTTTCTGCGTATTTCCGGCAAAAAGCCGGTTAAATCCCTCACTAATAGTGATAATAGTGCAGCCAGAATCAGTGAAGGAACACTAAAACTGCTGCTGGTGTTGTTAAACGACGAACAGGCGATCAATGCAACCTATCGCGAACTCTCCGCCGCTGCGGGCATCTCACTGGGGATGGTCAGTAAGGCATTCGAGTATCTGGAAAGTCAGCGCTATTACCGCAAATCGAAAAGCGGACGCAGATTATTGTCACCTGAATCGCTGACGGCGCTTTGGCTGCGTGAATATGCAGTCATGATCCGACCAAAGTTAAAAAGGCTAAATCTGGTAGCACCAACAAACTGGCAAGACCTGACGTTGAAGCCAAACGAGATTTGGGGAGGAGAAGCGGCCGCGGCGCTGCTAACCGAAGGTTATCTTTACCCCGAGACCCTGATGCTGTTTACCCACACCCCATTGCAGCAACGTAGAAAAGAGCTGGGTATGCTTCCTCAGCAACATGGCGGGCTGCAAATGACCGGTGCATTTTGGGGTGAGACGCTGAAACTCACCCTACGTTCTCAGGCCATGCTCAGCATCGCTGAATTACTCGCCAGCCGAGATAGCCGTAATCTCGAAGTCGCCAGGATGATAAATGACAAATACCTTGGTCTTACAGATAGCGCTCTCTTCAGAGACTGAAAGGCTGCTCACGCAAATTGTCACCGTTTGCGCGCAGCAAAATGTGGCTTTCTTCGTTGCGGGCGCAACGGCACGCGAAGTGCTGATACATCATATCCATGGCCGAAGGCCGGGGCGCAGGACCAGCGACATTGATATCGCCATCTTTGTCGATGATTGGTCGTCGTTTACGGACCTGCAGACGGCTTTCATCGCCGAAGGCGCAACAACCACAAAAGGCAACCCGCACCATTTGATCTGGGCGGAAAACCACTTGGATATCATTCCGTTCGGCGGCGTAGCGGAAGAGAATAAAATCGCCTGGCCTCCCGACCGAGCGATAGTCATGAATGTCGACGGCTTCCGGGAAGCCTTTGAGCATACGGTCGTCGTGCGCTTGTTTAACGGTGCTGAACTGCCGTTTTGCTCTTTACCGGGATTAGCCATGCTAAAAATTTTCGCCTGGCAAGCCCGCGGACATGGGAACGGGAAGGACGCCATCGACCTTTTCACCATCATTAGCGAATATGGCAATATTGAAGAAGAACGCATTTGGGACGCCCCGCTTGAAGAGGAAGACCTGGGCACGGATCTGGAGAGAATGGGTGCATTTCTGCTTGGTCTCGATATTGCCGCACTTCTGCAACAAAGTTCACACGGCATTACTGCCGCTCAATTATTGTCGCTGCAAAGCCATAAAATTGTCGATGCGATTGTCTCCCAAAATACCCGGGAAACCCCAGATCGCATTGAACAACTGGTCGAGGATTTTTGGCACGGCATCGCGTTCAGGGAATAATCCTCATTCCATTCCGTGGGCCGCCAGCAGGCACTCATGGAACAGCTTCACCACCCGCTGCGGCACCGGCGAGCGGCGCAGCACGCTGGAGTATTCGCAGTGATAGCGGAACAGCGCCGGTTTGATCGCCCGCATCAGGTTCTGCGCCACGAAAAACGCCGCGTAGTGATCCGGCAAAAAGCCGACGTATTTGCCGGACAGGATCAGCGTGGCGATCGACTCCTGCGCGAACCCCGTCGCCTTGCGATGCAAATGTTGCTGCAGGCTCAGTTCCATATTCGGCGAATGGTAGCCTAATCCGGCGAAGGCATAATTGTGCAGCAGATCCCAATTTAACGTTTCATGGGGGGCGGAAAATAATTCATGCTGCGCGCCGCAATATAAGAACATCCTCTCACTGAATAACGAATGATAAGATAAACTTTCCGCGCTGCGATGCATGGGAATAACGCCAACCTGAAATTGTCCGTCAATGACGCCGCGTTCAATGGTATTAATCGGCTCCACGTACATTTGCAAAGAAACCTCCGGCGCACGCTCGCTGAATAACGCGATGGCCCGGCCGATCTGCGCCTGCGGATTGCTGACCGTATGGTCGAAGATCGCCACGTGCAGCTGCCCACCCATGCGCTGGTGCACCTCGTCCACCCCGCGCCGGAACGCCTCGGTGGCCGCCAGCAGGTTGACGGTTTCCTGGTAGATCAACAGCCCCTCATCAGTGACTGCAAAGCCCTCACGCCCGCGCTGACACAGCGTCAGACCCAGCCGCTGCTCCAGATCCTTGATGTGCTTGCTGATGGTCGACAGGCTGATGTTCAGCTCCAGTTCGGCGGCGCTCATGCCGCCGCAGTCGACCACGGCCTTGAATACCCGCAGCAAACGCAGATCCATATCCGACAATTGCCCTAACAGCGCGCGCTTTTTTACTTGCATAAAACCTTAAGTAAGTTTCGACATATGATTATTCACAGTAGAGAACAAGCGGTACATAGTCAATTTCGCACAACAATTCGTTAACAACTCGGTTTATTTCATTAATCGCTCTTATTTTCCTGTTCGGAGGAAAACATGGCCGCTGAAAATCACCCGCTAAATAGTCTCGATGCCGAAGGGTTAGAGGCCCATTGGATGCCTTTTACCGGTAACCGTAATTTTAAAGCGCAGCCGCGCATCATTACTCAAGCCGCGGGGGCGTATTACACCAGCCATGACGGCAGAAAGATTTTCGACGGCCTGTCCGGATTATGGTGTTGCGGATTGGGGCACGGCCGGCAGGAAATCACCGACGCCGCCCAGCGCCAGCTGGCGACGCTGGATTACTCGCCGGCGTTTCAATTCGGCCACCCGCTGTCGTTCGAACTGGCCAACAAGATCAAGACACTGACGCCGGCAGGGTTGGATTACGTGTTCTTCACCGGCTCCGGATCGGAAGCGGCGGACACCTCGCTGAAAATGGCGCGCGCTTACTGGCGCGCCAAAGGCCAGGCGGGCAAAACCTGCTTTATCGGCCGGGAAAAGGGCTATCACGGCGTTAACTTCGGCGGTATCTCGGTCGGCGGCATCGCCGGCAACCGCAAGACGTTCGGCGCAGGCGCCGAGGCGGACCACCTGCCGCACACCCTGCTGGCCGGCAACGCCTTTTCGCGCGGCATGCCGCAACAGGGGGCAGAGCTGGCGGAAGAGCTCAACCGCATCATCGCGCTGCGCGACGCCTCAACGATCGCTGCGGTGATCGTCGAACCCTTCTCCGGCTCCGCCGGGGTGATCGTGCCGCCGGTCGGCTACCTGCAGCGCCTGCGCGAGATCTGTACCCAGCATGACATCCTGCTGATCTTCGACGAAGTGATCACCGCCTTCGGCCGCTGCGGCGCGATGACCGGCGCCGAGGCGTTCGGCGTCACACCGGACATCATGAACATCGCCAAACAGGTGACCAACGGCGCGCAGCCGATGGGCGCGGTGGTGGTGCGGCCGGAGATCTACCACACCTTCATGAACGGCGGCGAGCCGGACTACCAGCTCGAATTCCCGCACGGCTACACCTACTCCGCCCACCCGGTCAGCTGCGCGGTCGCGCTGGCGACGCTGGACATCCTGCAGCGCGAACAGATGGTGGAGCGCGTACAGGCGCTGGCGCCCTACTTCGAGCGCGCGGTGCACAGCCTGCAGGGAGCCAAACACGTCGCCGACATTCGCAACATCGGCCTGGCGGCCGGCATTACGCTGGCGGCACGGCCCGGCGAACCGGCGCGGCGCCCCTTCGAGGCGGCGATGCGCTGCTGGGAAAGCGGGTTTTACGTGCGCTACGGCGGCGACACCCTGCAGCTGGCGCCGCCGTTCATCAGCAGCGAAGCGCAGATCGATGCGCTGATCAACGCCGTGGGCGACGCCCTCAACGCCACCGAATAAGGAGAGAACCATGACCATTACCCATTGGATCAACGGCGAGCCCGCCGCCGGCGGCGAACGCAGCCAGCCGGTTTACGACCCGGCCACCGGCCAATCGGCGCAGGAGGTGCAGCTGGCCGACCGCGCCACGGTGGAGCGCGCCATTGCCGCCGCCGAACAGGCCTATCCCGCCTGGCGCGACACCCCGCCGCTGAAGCGCGCGCGCATCATGATGAAGCTCAAGGATCTGCTGGAGCAGCACGCCGACGCCATCTGCCAACTGATCACCGCCGAGCACGGCAAGGTGCTCAGCGACGCCCTGGGCGAACTGCAGCGCGGCATCGAGAATATCGAATATGCCGGCTATGTGCCGGAGCTGCTGAAGGGCGAACACAGCAAAGAGGCCGGCCCGGGCATCGACAGCTGGAGCGAGTTTCAACCGCTGGGGGTGGTGGCGGGCATCACGCCGTTCAACTTCCCGGCGATGGTGCCGCTGTGGATGTGGCCGATGGCGGTGGCGTGCGGCAACACCTTCGTGCTGAAGCCTTCCGAGCGCGTGCCTTCCGCCGCGCTGTATATCGCACGGCTGGCGGCGGAAGCCGGGCTGCCGCCGGGGGTGCTCAACGTGGTCAACGGCGATCGCGAAGCGGTGGAGACGCTGCTGCATGACGGGCGCGTCAAAGCGATAAGCTTCGTCGGTTCGACGCCGGTGGCGGAACACATCTATCACACCGGCTGCGCGCAGAACAAACGGGTGCAGGCGTTGGGCGGCGCCAAGAACCACGCGGTGGTGCTGCCGGACGCCGATATCCCCGGCGCGGTCGGCGCGCTGATGGGCGCCGCCTTCGGCTCCTGCGGCCAGCGTTGCATGGCCATCCCGCTGGTGGTGGCGGTGGGCGACGGCACCGCTGAAGCGCTGATCGCCGGGCTACGGAAACAGATGGCCGCCATGCGCGTCGGCCCCGGCAGCGACAACCGCAACGACATGGGGCCGCTGGTGACCCAACAGCATTATCAGAAGGTCAAAGGCTATATCGATCAGGGCGTGGCCGAAGGCGCCGAGCTGCTGGTGGACGGCCGCGAACTGAGCGTGATCGGCGCCGACGGCCGCCCCAGCCAGGGGTATTTCCTCGGCCCGACGCTGTTCGATCGCGTGACGCCCGGCATGCGAATCTATCAGGAGGAGATCTTCGGCCCGGTGCTCGGCGTGGTGCGCGCGGCGTCGCTGCCGGAGGCGATGGCCTTGATCGACGCCCACGAATACGGCAACGGCACCTGCCTGTTCACCCGCGACGGCGAAGCGGCGCGCTACTTCTCCAGCCGCATTCAGGTCGGCATGGTGGGGATCAACGTGGCGCTGCCAGTGCCGGTGGCCTACCACTCGTTCGGCGGCTGGAAACGCTCGCTGTTCGGCGATCTGCACGCCTACGGCCCGGACGCGGTCAGGTTCTACACCAAACGCAAGACCGTGACCCAGCGCTGGCCGGCCTCCGGCGATGCCCGGCGCGCCAGCTTCAGCTTCCCGTCGGGACAGGGGTAATCCCAGCATAACGAAAAGTCCCTTCCGGGGAAGTTCGCTTCCCCGGTATTTCCACGCGCTCCATTTCATCTTTACGCAGGACAACAGAGTCGCCCTTCTGGCGACAACAACAATTCACCCAAGCGTTAATGGAGTAGTTCCCAATGAAAGAGTCCGCCCCTGAACACACCTTCAAAGGCAATCTCAGCGTCCTCGACGTGGTGATGATCACCGCGTCCGGCGTGACGCCGGCCAGCTCCATCTTCGTCATCGCGCCGCTGGCGATCGCCAGCGCCGGCAGCGGCGCCTTTCTGTCGTTTCTGATCGCCGCCTGCGTCGCCGCCGCCATCGCGCTGTGCTATGCCGAGCTCGGCGCCGCACACCCCAGCGCCGGCGGTGAGTACAGCATCATCAAGCGCCTGTTCGGCACCCTGTGCGGGTTGCAGACCTACCTGTTTATCCTCAGCGCCTCGCTGTTCGTGCCGGCGGTGCTGGCGACCGGCGCGGTGCCCTACCTGAACACCGCGCTGGGCACCCAGTTCGACGCCTCGACCGCCGGCATGCTCACCGTGCTGGTCGGCGGCATCTGCGCCATTTTCAACATCAAGGCCAACGCCCTGCTGACCGGCGCCTTTCTGGTGGTGGAAGTGGCGGTGCTGGCGCTGATCGCCTGGCTCGGCTTCAGCCACCCGCATCAGAGCACGGAGATCCTCACCGCGCCGGTGATGCTGGACGCGCAAGGTAGCCTGGCGCCGGTATCGCTGCCGCTGATCGTCGCCATGGTCGGGGTCGCGCTGTTCTCCTACAACGGCTACGGCGCGGCGGTGTACATGGCGGAAGACATGCGCGAACAGGGCAGGCCGATGGCGGTCGCGATCATGCTGACGCTGGTCATCGTGGTGCTGGTGGAACTGGTGCCGTTCACCGCCCTGCTGCTCGGCTCGCCGTCGCTGACGGAGATGGCCAAACAGGCCGATCCGGTCGGCTATGTGGTCACCGAGCTCGGCGGCCCGACGCTGGCGCGGGTGGTAAGCGGCGCGATTTATCTGTCGGTGTTCAACGCCATCATCGCCATCGTGGCGCAGTTTAGCCGCATGATGTTTGCCAGCGGGCGCGACGGTTTCTGGCTGCCGACGTTTAACCGGGCGCTGAAAATCATCCACCCGCGCTTCGGCACCCCCTGGATCGCTACCCTGCTGTTCGGCGTGCCCTCGGCGCTGCTGGCGTTTTGCTCCGATCTCGAATCGCTGACCTCGTTCACCGTGATCCTGCTGCTGCTGGTGTACATCATCATGGCGGTGGCGGCGCTGATCAGCCGCCGTCGCCGCCACTTCCACCACCCGTACCTGATGCCGCTGTGGCCGCTGCCGGTGGTGGTGGCGCTGCTGTGCTGCCTGTACGTGCTGTGGACGATTTTGATCGCCAGCAGCCTGAAAGACTTTATTATCATTGCCGGCATCATCGGCTTCGGGCTGGCGCTGAACCATCTGCGCGGCCGCCAGGCGGCGCCCCTCGCCGCCCCCTCAATAGAAGGAGAATAACCATGACGCAGCGCGCTCAGGATCTGGGCATTATCATCGGACAGGGCACGCCCGGCCCGCTGAACGCCATCACCGACGTGCCCGGCGTGCGCGTCGGCCATGCCAGCATTCATGCCGATTTAGCGGACGGGCGCAGCGTGCGCACCGGCGTGACGCTGATCGAACCGCGCCCCGGCTCCGCCCGCCACGCCCCCTGCTTTGCCGGCGTGCACGTGCTGAATGGCAACGGCGACGCCACCGGCCTGGAATGGGTGCGCGAAGCGGGCCTGCTGACCAGCCCAATCGCCTTCACCAATACCCACAGCGTGGGCGTGGTGCGCGATGCGCTGATCGCGCTGGAGCGTGAAACGCTGCCCGCGGGCGACCACGCGGTGTACTGGAATATGCCGGTAGTGATGGAAACCTTCGACGGCCTGCTCAACGACATCAACGGCTTTCACGTCAAGGCCGAGCACGTGCGCCAGGCGCAACAGGCGGCCCAGGGCGGCTTGCCGCAGGAAGGCGCGGTCGGCGGCGGCAGCGGCATGATCTGCCATGAATTCAAAGGCGGCAGCGGCACCGCATCGCGCCGTTTGCCCGCCGATCAGGGCGGCTGGACGGTGGGCGCCATCGTGCAGGCCAACCACGGCAAGCGCGAGTCGCTGCTGGTCGGCGGTTACCCGGTAGGCCGGCATCTGGGGCATCTCCCCTCGCCGTTCACGCCGCAGTTGCCGCATCCCGGCATGGGCTCCATCGTGGTGGCGCTGGCGACCGATGCACCGCTGCTGCCGCACCAGTGTGCGCGGCTGGCGCAGCGCGCCAGCATCGGCATCGCCCGCACCGGCGGCGGCACCGAGGACTCGAGCGGCGACATTTTCATCGCCTTCGCCACCGGCAACGACGGCCTGCCGCCCGCCGACTACGCCAATAAAGGCGCCTTCACCACGCCGCTGCGCATGGTGAACAACGACTACATTTCGGCGCTGTTCGCCGCGGCGGCGGAAGCGGTGGAGGAAGCGATCGTCAATGCGCTGCTGGCGGCCAATACCGTCAGCGGCAACGGCCACCGGGCGGAAGGGTTAAGCGCCGAACAGCTGGTGAGGGCGCTGGAGAAAACCGGCTGGCGGCGGTAAAAAAATCAGGGCGCGGGGGTTAACCGCGCCCTGCTTATCAGGATTCGCCGCCCGGCTTGGGCGTCGGGTAGTCGTAATCCAGCCGCAACGGTTCGGCGTAGACGCTGTTCCACAGCTGTTGGTACAGCTGGTCCAACCGCCCGCTCATCGCCGCGCTGCGCATCACCAGCTCCAGATTGCGCGAGTTGTCCAGATAGCCGCCGGTCCAGTTGCTGGTGCCCACCCAGGCAATCTCATCGTCGATGGTCATCAGCTTGCTGTGGATCACCCGGGCAAACGGAATGAAGCCACTGCTGGCCGGTGGAATGGTCACCACTTTGATCTGCACGTTCGGCACCAGCGCCAGGCTCTTCAGCCAGGCGATATCCGGCTTTTTGGTGTTCCAGTTGGCCACCATCAGTTCGATCTGCACCCCGCGCGCCGCCGCGCTGCGCAGCGCGTTGTCGATCACCGCGTAGAAGGGGCGACTGCGCTCCGGGCCGAACGACAGCGGCGCGTAGTCCATCACCTGCACCCGCACTCGCCGTTTGGCGTCGGCCAGCAGACGCGGCAACTCGGCCTGCGAGTCAATCACCCCCTCCGGATTGTAGGCGCGCGGGCTGGCCACCAGATAGTTGCCCTGCGGCTGCGCCGTCGTCGGCGAATCGGGCAGCGCCGGCACCGGCTTATCCTGCGCCAGCAGCGCCTGCGCCCGCCAATCCTGCTCGAAGATCGCCTGGATCTGCCCCACCACCTTGACGTCGCTGATGCGCAGCCCTGTTTCGTGAATGTGCTCCAACGCGCGCCAGTCGAAGTTCTGGCTGCCGACGAACGCCTGCTCGCCGTCCACCAGCAGATATTTGGCATGCAGAATGCCGCCGCTCAGCTTCTGATAAGGAATGATGCGCAGCTCCAGATTGGGGATCGCCTTCAGCTGTTCCAGCGTCTCGGCGGTAGAAATGCGAAGGCCCTTCTCTTCCACCAAAAAGCGAATTTTCACCCCGCGTTCGCCGGCCGCCTTCAGGTGCTGCAGCACGCCGTCCAGCAGCGAACCGTCCTGATTCGCCACGTAGAACTGCCCCAGATCGATGCGGGTTTTCGCCGCGTCGAACATCTCGCGCCACACCTCGGCGGTGTTGCGCAGGTCGTCGGCCTGCAGCGCGGTTTCCACCGGCGCGGTGTACACCAACTCATAGCCGGGAATAGCAAAACGCGCCGCAGCGCTCTGGCTCAACATCAATAAACAACCGCCCCACAATGCCGTATAAAGGCGGCCGAGCGGCCGCCGTACTGGATGGCCATTAGGCATAGCGCGGCGCCCCGCTGTCAACCCATTGTTCACCGCTGCCGCTCTCCGGGCGGCTGGCCGGTTGGCCGGCGCGGATCAACAGCACCTTCAGCAGTTCGTTGATGCGCTCCATGCGGCTCTGCAGGAAGTTGTTGGCCACCAGGCACAGCAGCGCGATGGCGATGCCGAGGCCAGTGGCGTACAGCGCGGTGCCCATCCCGGCCGACACCAGGCTCGGCTCGGACACCCCCGAGGCGGCCAGCGCCTTGAAGGTTTCGATGATCCCCATCACGGTGCCGAGCAGCCCCAGCAGCGGCGCGGCGGTGACCACGGTTTCCAGCAGCCACAGGCCGCGCGCCATCGGCGGCTTGCTCAGCAGGTACTGGGCGTCGATCAGATCGCCGATCGCCTCACGGTCGCCGGCGTGGTGTTTCTGCGCCAGCACCGGCGCGATCACCGCCATCGGTAGGCTGTTGCGCTGGGTCAGCTCGTCCGGCAGATCGGCGGTGCGGCGCACGTCCGGCGTCAGCGCCTGCTCCAGCTTGCGCGCCTGGCGTTGGGTGTAGGCGAAGTACAGCGTGCGTTCGATGATGATCACCAGCGCAATCGCCAGCGCGGCGTACATCACGTAGAAAATAATGTCGTGCAACAGATTGGCGTCCATACAGAGTTCCTCTTCCCCGCCGCCCGGCAGGCGACGGGGTATTCAGTTAAAAGGTGGCTTCCAACGAGACGCTGAAGGTGCGTTCTTCGCCGACGTTGTAATACGGCGTGCTGGCCTTCACGCCGCCGTAAGGCGCCGCGTTGAAGGTGGTGGTGCGCGCCGAGGTCAGGTATTCCTTGTCAAACAGGTTGCTGATGCCAAAACGCAGCGCGGCGCTCTTGACGATTTTCTTGTCCACCGGCAGATGCACGCCCGCCGCCAGATCGAACACCGTCCGGCCGCCGATCTTCTCGTCGTTAGTCAGATCGCCGTAGAACGAACTGACGTACTTGCCGCTGACGCTGCCGTAATACCGCCCGTCGTCATAACCCAGCGTCATGTTCAGCAGGTTTTTCGGCACGTTCGGCACCTCTTTGCCGGAGGTCGGCAGTGGCAACCCGTTGCTGACGATGTCGCTCTTCTGCTTCGATTCGGTGTAGGTATAAGAGGTGTAGTAGTTGAAGTTATGCGGCAACTGGCCGCTCCACTCCAGCTCCAGCCCTTTGTTCTCCACGTTGCCGATGTTCATCATCTCGTAGTCGCCCGACGAGTTGGTGGTGGAGATTTGGCGATCGCTGTAACGCATGTAGAACAGCGTGGCGCTCAGCAGCATGTCTTCCTGCTGGAAACGCCAGCCCAATTCATGGTTCCAACTCAGTTCCGGCTTGGTGCTGAGCGAGTCTCCGGCGTTGTACAGCACGTAGTTCGGCGGCGTGCGCATGTTGCGCGTCAGGTTGTAGAACACCTGATTTTCCTGATTCACCTTATAACTGGCGCTGAAGTTCGGCAGGAACTCATGGTAAGTGGCGTTTTTGCTGTCCGGCCGCTCGGTCAGGCTGCCGTACCGCTGTCCCTTGCGCTCAACGTATTGATAGGCTAACCCACCGACGAAGGTCCAGTCCGGCGTGGCGAACCAGGTATCCTGCAGCCACACCTTCTGCGCCGGGGTGATGGTGTACTGATTGCGCCCCTGCACCGTATTGCCGTTGGCGTCCTTCACCTGATCGGAACCGCCCGGTTTACCCGAGATTTGCGCCGGATTGCCATCATCTTTGATGCTGATGAACGGTTGGGTCTGCAGCTGGCGCGCGCGCTCGTACCAGTAACCGATGTCCAGGCTGTGCTGATCGTTGATGTCCCACTTCAGCTTGGTAGTGATACCCGGCCGCCAGGTTTGGGTCCACGACGGGCGGTAATAGGTATTGGACTGCAGATTGCTGAGGTCATACTGCCCGGCCTTGCTGGAGGTGCTGGACAGCACCGACGCCGTCTGGCCGTTGAAGCTGCCGCCGTTGCCCCAGTAGTAATACGGTTGCAGAGTCAGCGACAGGTTGTCGCGCAACTGCAGCTTCTGGCTGAACGACAGAGTGAAGGTTTCGAACGGGTTGCGCTCGATCTTGTAGTACTTGTTCAACTGCCCTTTGCTGTTGTACTCCGGCGTGGTGGCGTAGTCGGTATCACGGCCATCGTTTTGGAACTGCGCCTTGCTCAGGGTGTTGTAGTTGGTGTTGTTCTGGCGGTTGTACTTCATGATCAGGTTGCTGCTGTTGCCGTTGCCGTCTTCGTACAGCGAGTTCATTTCGAACTTGTCGGAGTACAGGCGCCCTTCACCGCGCCATTTCTTCGCCTCGGTGTGCGAATAAGATATCCAGTTGCTGAAGCCGTTGTACTCGCCGGTCTCCAGGCGGGCAAAGGTTTTGCTCAGGTTATTGCTGCCCAGCGTCTGCTTGAGGAAACCGCCGAAGTCTTTCGCCGGGCGGCGCGTCACCAGGCCAATGTTGCCGCCGCTGGAACCGATGTGCGGGCCATCCGCTTCGGAGGAGCCCTGGGTGACGAACACCTCCTCCAGGTTTTCCGCATCGCCCAGCAGGTTCGGGTACACCGCGTAGTTGCCGGAGTCGTTGATCGGAATGCCGTCCATCGACAGGCCGATCTGATCCGAGTTCATACCGCGCATGGTGTAGTCCACGCCGCTCAGGCCACTGGCGTCGTTGCTGTTGACGTTCAGGCCCGGCGTGTATTTCAGCTTATCGATGGCGTTGCCCGCCGCCGGCATTTTTTCCATCGCCTCTTTGGTGACGGTGGAGCGCGCCTTGGCGCTGTCATCCTGCACCATCATGCCGCCGCCGAGCGACTGCCCCTTGACGCTGATGGTGCCGACATCGGTGGCGTCGGCCGCCAGCGCGGTGCCCGGCAGCATCGCCGACATCACCGCCAGATAGATCCCAGAACGATTAAACGATTTCATTGTGTGCATCCCATAAAAATCAAACGATTAACCCTTGCGCTAAGGCGCCTGATAATTGAACGTTGCGGTAAATCTTTTGGTTGTTTGCCCGGCGAATGCCTCGCTCGGGAACGGCTTTACTGAACTGATGCTTTGCAGGCTGCTCATCGCCGCGCGGTTCAGCAACATGCTGGCGGCTTTGTTGGCGATGCCGGAAGAGAGCACCCGCCCGCTGCGATCGACTTCCAGCCACACTTCGACGTTGCCCTGCGGGCGCTCGAGCGAAGCCTGGCGCCCGCTGGGGTAGCGCTTGCGCTGTTCCAGCTCGCGGCGCAAGGCCAGCAGATAGCCGTTTTCAATCGCCTGTGCGTTCACCTTCGGCGCAGCCGGGGCGGCCGGTGCGGGCTGCGCCGCCGGTTTGCTGACCAGCGCACGCGGGGCGGCAGGCGCCGGCGTCGGTTTAGGCTTCTCTACCGGTTTGGCTTTCTCTTTCACCGGTTTGGGTTTGGGTTTCGGCTGCGGTTTCGGCACCGGCTTGGCTTCTACGATCGGCTCCGGCGCCGGCACCACCGGTTCGGGGAGTGGCTCCGGCTCGGGCGGCGGCGGTTCGGGCAGGGGTTCCGGCGGCGTTTCCGGTTGGGGTTCAGGCGCCGGTTCAGGCTCCACCAGCGCCAGTTCGATGGCGGTTTCGTCGTAGCGCGGTTGGATCTTCAGCGCCGCCTGCTGGCTGGCGAACAGCAGGCAACCGGCGACAATCAGCGCCGGCAGCCAGCTGAAAAGATGACGTGAGCGATAGAGCAGATACATGTCACAGCTTCCGTGTCGCGATGGAGACGGAAAAGAAACCGCCCTGGCGCAGGTTGTCCATGACCGCCACCAGCCGCTCAACCGCCACGCCCTTGTCGCTGTTGACGATGATGGTGGTGGTCTGGTTAGCCTGCTGCTGTTGCTTCAGCGTGTTGACCAACGCGCCGAGCGCGATCGGTTGGCCATCCAGCTGCAGCTGTTCGTCGGCCCCCAGCGTGATGATCGCTTTCTTCTGCGGTTTCAGCTGCTGCGCGCTGCCGGCAGACGGCAGCTGCGTTTTCAGCCCGAGCGCCGGAATGACGTTCAGGCTAATCAAGACGAAAAACACCAATAAAAACATCATCACGTCGATCATCGGGATCAGCTCGATGTGCGCTTTATTCTTTTTCGGTTCGTTCCAGTTACGCATGACACTCCCTCCCAAAAGCGAAGCAGCCAATATAGGAGGGGTTTGTTTACCTTTTGTTACGCTTGTGTGATCTTATTTTCACAGTGTGGATTTTTTGCGAGAATTTTTTCAATGGCAGGCGATAACGGAGAAGATATAACTTATTAATTAGCGATAGTTTTTATTGGAATAATTGCGATGCGGGCATTTCAGAGAATCAAAGCCAGAGGGGATAATGTGATAATAGTGACAGCCCAAACGGTCACTACAACAAGACCTCAAGCCCGTGCTTGCGTACGATCGAAAGCAGCTTAAGCGACACGCCCCCCGGCCGCTTCACCCCCGTTTCCCATTTCTGTACGGTCGACACGCTGGTATTCAGATAACGGGCAAAAACCGGTTGGCTTAAACGTAACTGCTCGCGCAACGCTTTGATCTCCTGGGGCTGCAACATCTCGACCGGAGCAAGGCAAGACTCGTCGAAACTACGTAGGGTTTCCAGAGAAATGGCGCCAGTACGATGCAATCCTTCAGCCGCGCTGTGAATCGCCTCAAAGGCCGGACTCCGAAACGTTTTTTCCTTCTTCATGGCAAATCTCCATCCATTCGTTCTTCACGACCAAGGATTGGAGCATTTCGTCGCTCAACGCGCCAAAATGCACCGCCAACTTGCGAAAAGCTTGCAATTCCGCCCCAGAGATATTGGCCTGGACCTGCTTGGCAAACAAAAAAACATACACCCAATGCCGACCGTTTTTCGCTAATACCAACGCGCGGTCCCGATTGTGATTAAGACGTTTTTTAAATACACCACCGCCTAAATCCACAGCCAAACCCCGTTGTACATCGTGTACCGCCCGACATAATGCCTTATCGGTAATGCCGTGCGCCTGAGCCTTCTTGCTAAACCAGCGAGTTTTAAATGTACGCATTGCGATGAGTTTCCCGTAAAAACATAGCACTTAGTGAAATGCTTTTCCAGAGCATTCCTTCCCGTCAGCATCACCTCAAACGTCGATGATGACCACCATGAGAAACCCGATTTGCATGATGGCGCGCATCATGATTTCTTGCTGTGCAACGTTGAGGGCATCATTGCGCACGCACACGCAACAGCATGTTTTGCATGTTTTACGGGCATAAAAAAAGACGCCCGCAGGCGTCTTCTTGGCATTTTCACTGAGGCCGGAGGCAATCAGTTCACTTTCACCGGCATACCGGAACGGGCTTTGATCGCCGCGTCCACTTCGCTCTGGTTGACGCCGGCGTCCATCAGCACTTTGCCGACCGGCGCGGAAATGGTCAGCGGCACCGGATCTTTCGATTGCAGCTGCTCTTCGTTGGCCGACAGCGGGTTGTGCACTTCCACGTAGCGCGAGCCGTCCGGTTCGACGGTGGCTTTCATCGGTTCGTTGATGAACTGCACGCGGGTGCCGACCGGCACGTTATCGAACAGGTACTTGATGTCGTCGGCGCGCAGACGCACGCAGCCGTGGCTCACGCGCAGGCCGATGCCGAAGTTGGCGTTGGTGCCGTGGATGGCGTACAGGCGGCCGACATACAGCGCATACAGCCCCATCGGGTTGTCCGGGCCGGCCGGGAACACCGCAGGCAGGATTTCACCGTCGGCCGCGTATTCGGCGCGCATCTTGGCGGTCGGCGTCCAGGTCGGGCCGTCTTTCTTGCGCTGCACGGTGGTGGTCCAGTTCAGCGGGGTGTCTTTACCCAGCTGGCCGATGCCGATCGGCAGCACCACCACGGTGTTGGACCCTTTCGGGTAGTAGTACAGACGCATCTCGGCGCTGTTGATGATGATGCCTTCACGCGGCGCGTCCGGCAGGATCAACTGCTGCGGAATGGTCAGGGTGCTGCCGGCCTTTGGCAGGAACGGATCCACGCCCGGGTTGGCCTCCAGCATGTTGCTCAGCCCCATCTGATACTGGGCGGCAAAGCTTTCCAGCGGCAGTTTGCTGTCTTCCGGTACGGTGATTTGGATATTCTCGCCCACCAAACGGCTGTCTTTTGGCGGCAGCGGGTAGACGACGGCGAAGGCAGCCTGGCTGAATGCAACCAGTGCCGTAAACAGGGTTAATAACGCGCGAATGCTCATTTTCATCTTCGTGTTGGTCAAGGCCACTGGCGATTAGGGATATCGGTTTCTACGGCCACCTTGCCCCGATGAATTTCAGCCGGCAGCCAACGGCGCTGCGGCCTGAAAAGCCAGGGGGATTTGACCGGATGCGCATTATATGTGCACATCAATCAAAGTGTGAACCATTACCGATGTAATATCGCAATTTTTTGTAACCTGACGCGCCATGATGGCGATTTTTTGCGAGAACCGCCGCCTAACCGGCGGCGGCCAACGCTTCCACCCGCCGGATAGGGATCAGATACTCGCAGCGGATCGCCGCGCCGCCAAGCGGGCAGCTGCCCTCCTGCGCTGGGTAGAAACGCTCGATATCCTGCCCCGGCCGGCGGACGGCGTTCATCTGCGGCATCGCGGTGTCATACAGCCGCGCGATAAAGTTTTGTAACCCTTCCGCCTGCCCTTGATAGGTGAAACGGGCATACTCCCCCTGTTCGATAGTCACCCGCTCCCCCATCGCCCCTTCGTCCGGCAGAGCGGCGGTATAGGCCATGCGCGGGTTACCCCGGCGTTGCCTGTCAACCTCCAGACTGGTGAGGCCGTATACCACCTCCGGCAGCGCCTGCGGCTGCAGCAGTTGCCGCCAGGCGTGGCGGCGCAGCTCGCACTTGGAAGCCGCCAGCTGCCCCAGCGTAAAGCTGCGACGCTGGGTGTTGCCCACCAGCTGCATGGCGGGCAGCGTCACGATATCGGCCTGCGGCAACGGCGTTTCGGTCAGCCGCAGCGGCGGCTGCAGACCGTAGCTCGACCAATCCTGGCTGCGGCGATAGCTGGCCGGCGGCAGACCGAACTGCTTGCGGAAGCAACGGGTGAAGGTCTGCTGCGAATCGAACTGGTAAGTATCGGCGATGCAGGCCACGCTGGTGCCGGTCAGGCGCAGTTCGCGCGCGGCGGCGGTCAGCCTTCTGCGACGGGCGTAAGTGCCGAGAATATGGCCGGTATGCTGCTTGAACATTCGCTGCAAATGCCACTTGGAGTAGCCGGACTTGGCGGCAATGTCGTCCAGCGTCAGCGGCTGATCCAGGCTCTGCTCGATCCAGGCCAGCAGCTGTTCAATCACCTGTTGCTGGTGCATGGTATTCCCCTTATTTTAACAATAACGTCTGCGCCAATACCCGCCCTGCGGCTTCATCGGCGGCCACCAGCACCGGATAGCCCCAGAACTTGGCGCCGTATTCGGCGAATTCTTCCGCCGCCGCGCGTTTGGCGTCGTCCGGTTCCAGCATGATCATGCCTTTCACCCACAGCTTCAGCGCCTCGCGGTTATCGCGCTTCCACAGCGCGACCTGGGTGCGGGCATCGCGGTCATGTTCTTGTTCTTCATCGCCGACGCTGCGGTCGGTCATCAGGACAAAGGGTTCGGCGCGCGCCAGCAGCGCGCTGAATTCGGCCAGCTCGGCCTGGGTATCGCGCCCGTTTTGGCGCATCCATACCAGCGGAAAATCGGCGGTATCCAATGACATAATCAGTTTCCTCACGAAATGGTTTAGGACTGGCGCTTACTTTATCGGCACCGGCGCTAGACCACATTGCGCAATCAGGACATAATACTTTTCAATTCCGCCAAATTGAGAATTGTTCTCATGAAAGTACAGATCCCCCGTCACTGTCTGGATATCGATCAGGTGCCGCGTCCGCTGTTTGCCCTGCAAGGTTCGACCCTTGAGCAGGATTGGGAAGTCGAGCCGCACCGCCACCAGAAGGCGCAGTTGATCTATACGGTACGCGGCATGATCCGCTGCGAAGTGGAAAACGGGCTGTGGCTGGTGCCGCCGCAGTGCGCGCTGTGGATGCCGGGCAACGTGTTGCACAACGCCCAAGGCGCCGGCTCCACCGAAGCCTACTGCCTGTTCGTCGATCAACATGCCGCCGCCGGTCTGCCGCAAAACTGCTGCACGCTGTCGGTCTCGCCGCTGCTGCGCGAGCTGCTGCTGCAGGCCAGCACCTTCGAGCCGCTCTACGACGAACAGGGCGCCGAGGGGCGCCTGACTGCGGTACTGCTGGACCAGCTGGCGGCCGCGCCGATCGAGAATCTGCACCTGCCGGTGTCCGACGACGCGCGCATTCGGCAGTTGACCGAAGGCATGCTGAGCAGCCCGGCGGACAAATCCACCCTCGGGCAGTGGGCGCAGCGCATCGGCATGAGCGAGCGCTCCCTCAGCCGCACCTTGCAACAGCAGATGGGCATGAGCTTCGGCCACTGGCGGCGCCAGCTGCACGTGATGCTGGCGCTGCAGCGCCTGACGCAGGGCGAGAGCGTACAGACGGTGGCGCTGGATCTGGGCTACGAGAGCGCCAGCGGCTTCGTCACCATGTTCAGAAAGGCGGTAGGCAAACCGCCGGCGCGCTACCTGGCGGAGCGCAACGCCTCTGGAGAGACCCTGGGCGGCGCAATCACCATGTGAAAAAGCCGGCGCAGGCGCCGGCTTGAAGCAGGTGAGAATCAGAAGTCGTAGAACACCGTAATCCAGGTGGAGTCCGGCTCGTTGTCGCTGCTGTTGGCCAGCGTGCGCTCCACATACACCGACAGACCGTAACCGATGGTGGTGCCCGCGCCGAGGTAAACGTGGTTGGCGTGATACGCCTCGTCACCCTTCAGCCGCAGCGAGTCCGCCGCCACGTAAGGCTGGATCGATTTGAGGAACGGCTTGTCGATATTGAAGGTGTAACCGACAAAGCCTTCCAGCCCGTAGCCGTCACCGGCGAAGAAGTGCGACAGCGTGCGCTGGCGGGTGCTCGGCACATAGTCTTTGTAATAGCTGGCGGTGCCGACGATGTACCAGTTGTTCGGCTGCCAGGTTAACGCGGTGCCGGACAGCTGCTGGTGATAATCCTTTTCGCTGTACAGATTGTCTTTGATCTTCGCGTCGGTATAACTGTAGGCCGCGCTGAAGGTAAAATCTTTCGTCACCTTGTAATCGAAGCCCAACCCGCCACCGCCCTTGCGGCGATAAATCAGGTTATCCGCGGTGTGCAGATCGTCTTCCGGCAATAAATAGTTGGCGTACAGCGTTACCGGCCCGAAATCATTGGTGTACTTGATGCTGTTTTTCGGTTTATTGCCGCCGTCGTAGTCGCCGGAAATACCGATGCCGGTGCCGCCCGCATGGCCATCGTTATCCCAGACGTCGCTTTTGATGCCGACCACCGAATAATAGATGCCGTATTGATGGCCGTAGGTCAGGGTGCCGTAACGATCGTCTTTGAAACCGGCGTACAGCTGGCGCTGATAGTCGCGCTTGCCGTCTTCGTTATAGTGCCCGTCCCAGCTGAGCGCGTGCGCCAGATCGACGCCCCACTCGTAATAGCCGATGATCGAGGTGTCCTGCGTCAGCGCATAGTCGCCGCTGAAGCGAAAACGCGTGCCGCCGTCGTGGCCGTTTTTGTCATAGCCCGGCTCAGGGCCGTTATTGAAGATCCACTCGGGGCGAATGCTGCCGCCCACTTTTACACTGAGCGGCGCCAGCAACACATTGCTTTGCGGGTTTTTATCCAGAATGGTGATCTCGGCCTGTGCGCCAGCGGATAACGCCGACAGCAAGACGCCGCCAATGAATATTGGCGTTGTATTTTTTCTCATTATTACCCCTGCCCGAAAAAATTATTGTTATAAACACGGTGGTCTTAAGCCACGCAGAAATAATTACCCGATGTGAACAGCGCACGCAAGATATAAAAATTCACGCCATAACCTGTCATTATTTCAGGTTGGATTTAATTTCAGCAAAAACGTGTTCATCTGTAACGCGGAGAAAAATAATGTAATAGCCGCAGCACGAAATAAACCAATCCGCACGTTTCACCCAAAATAAACCGGCGTGATTATCCGGGAATAAAAATAGCAAATAACAAATAAATATTATTGCCGCAGGTAAACCGTCACGCAGGGGAATTAACTGATGAGGGGAAATAACGACGGAGCGCGTTGCGCGCTCCGAGAGAGAATTCACTACTGCGCCAGCCAACCGCCGTCCATGTTCCAGGCGGCACCGCGCACCTGCGCCGCCGCATCGCTGCACAGGAACAGCGCCAGCTCGCCGAGCTGCTCTGGCGTGACGAACGCTTGCGAAGGCTGCTTCTCCGCCAACAGCTCATCGCGCGCCCGCTGCGGATCGGTCCCGGCGGCAATGCGTTTGTCGATCTGCTGCTGCACCAGCGGCGTCAGCACCCAGCCGGGGCAGATGGCGTTGCAGGTGACGGGCGTGCGTGCAGTCTCCAGCGCCAGCGTCTTGGTCAGCCCCACCACGCCGTGCTTGGCCGCCACATAGGCCGACTTGTCTTTCGACGCCACCAGCCCGTGCACCGACGCCACGTTGATGATGCGCCCCCAGTTGCGCTCGCGCATCCCCGGCAGCGCCAATCGGCAGGTGTGGAACACCGCCGACAGGTTGATGGCGAGGATGGCGTTCCATTTCTCCACCGGGAACTGATCCAGCGGCGCCACGTGCTGAATGCCGGCGTTGTTCACCAGAATGTCCACGCCGCCGAACTCGCGTTCGGCATACTGCATCATGTCCGCTATCTGGGCCGCATCGCCGAGATCGGCGCCGTGATACCCCGGCGCGGCGCCCAGCCGCGCGACCTGCGCTTGCGCCTGCTCCACGTCGCCGAAGCCGTTGAGGATCACGCGCGCGCCGGCGGCGGCCAACACGGACGCTATCCCGAGGCCGATGCCGCTGGTCGAGCCGGTCACCAGCGCGGTTTTGCCTTGTACACTCATGGTATCGCTCCTTTAAACAATGCCGGTCAGGTAGAACACGCCGATCACGAACAGCACCGCGGCGCTCTTGATCAGGGTGATGGCGAAGATGCCGCCATAGGCCTGCCGGTGGCTGAGGCCGGTGATCGCCAGCAGGGTGATCACCGCGCCGTTGTGCGGCAAGGTGTCCATGCCGCCGCTGGCCATCGAGGCCACCCGGTGCAGCACCTCCAGCGGAATCTGTGCCGCATGGGCGGCGGCGATAAAGCTGTCGGACATCGCCGCCAGCGCGATGCTCATGCCGCCGGAGGCCGATCCGGTGATGCCGGCCAACAGGGTGACGCTGATCGCTTCGTTCAGCAGCGGATTGGGGATCGCCGACAGCGCCTGCGACAGCACCAAAAAGCCCGGCAGCGCGGCGATCACCGCGCCGAAGCCGTATTCGGAGGCGGTGTTCATCGCCGCCAGGATCGCGCCGCCGACCGCCGTCTTGCTGCCTTCCGCCAGCCGGCCGCGAATATTGCGAAAGCCGAACACCACCACCAGCAGAATACCCGACACCAGCGCCGCTTCCACCGCCCAGATGGCGGTGATCTTCGCCACGTCGGTGGCGATCGGCTTGGCCAGCCCCGGCAGCGTCAGCTCATGGCTGGCGCCGTACCACTGCGGGATCCAATGGGTGAAGCCAAGGTTGAATACCCCGACCAAAATCAACGGCAGGATGGCGATCAGCGGGTTCGGCAGGTTGATGTCGTCCGGGGTTTCCGGCTCGTTCAGCAGATCGGTGCCGTATCCCTCTCCCTTCAGCTGCGCCTTGCGCCGCTGGCGTTCAAGATACAGCAGACCGACCGCGATGATGAACAGCGAGCCGATCAGCCCCAGCCAGGGCGCGGCCCAGGCATTGGTGCCGAAGAAGCTGGTCGGGATGATGTTTTGGATCTGCGGCGTGCCCGGCAAGGCGTCCATGGTGAAGGAGAAGGCGCCGAGCGCCACGGTGGCCGGGATCAGCCGCTTGGGGATACCGCTCTGGCGGAACAGCTCGGCGGCAAACGGATAGACCGCGAACGCCACCACGAACAGCGACACCCCGCCGTAGGTCAGCAGCGCGCACACCAGCACGATCACCGGAATGGCGTGACGCCGGCCGAGAATGCGGATCGCCGCCGCGACGATCGAACGGGAAAAGCCGGACAGCTCGATCAGCTTGCCGAACACCGCCCCCAGCAGGAACACCGGGAAGTAGAGCTTCACGAAGCCGACCATCTTCTCCATAAACAGCCCGGTGAAGGTCGGCGCCACCGCGCCGGGATCGGTCAACAGCACCGCGCCCAGCGCGGCGATCGGGGCGAACAAAATCACGCTGTAGCCGCGGTAGGCGGCCAGCATCAGTAATCCCAGTGCTGCCAGGGCAATCAAAACGCTCATCGGTCACCTCAGTATCGTTGTTATTGTCAGGTACGGAGTGCGAAATTACGGTTTCAGCGCAAAGCGCAGCTGATGCGCCCGTCGCCGTTGAATGCGTTCCCTGCGTGCGTCATCCCAAAGATAAAATCCCCGGCCGCTGCGCTGGCCGGTATCGCCGCGCTGCAGCCGCTGTTCCACCAGCGCCATCATCTCGTCGCCGGTCGCCAGTTCCGGGAACAGGTGGCGGACGATGTCCGCCACCGTCGGCAGCCCGGTCATGTCGGCGGCCTCCAGCGGGCCGACCATGGCGTAGCGCCGGCCCAGCGAGGCGCGCATCACCTGATCCACCACCTCGGCGCTGGCGATGCCGCTGTGGACGATGTGCAGCGCCTCGCGCAGCACCGCAAACTGCAGCCGGTTGCCGACAAACCCCGGCGCGGCGCGCTCCAGCAGCACCGCCTCCAGCGCCATCCCGCCGAGCAGCGCCTGCACCGCCGCCAGATGGCGCGGATCGGTGGCGCGGCCGGGCACGATCTCCACCAGCGGGATCAGGTGCGGCGGGTGCCAGAAGTGGGCAATCAGCAGGCGCTGCGGGTGGGTCATGCGCGCCGCCAGCTCGTCCGGCGGCAGGCCGCTGGTGTTGCTGGCAATCACCGCGTCGTCGGCGATCAGCCCTTCCAACTGCTCATACAGCGCGTGCTTCAGCTCGAGCCGTTCCGGGATCGCCTCGATAAGCAGCCGGGCGCGCGCCACGTCGTTCAGCTCGCCGGTCACGCGCAGGCGCGCCAGCGCCGCGTCGCGCTCATCGTTATCAAACTGCCCAACGTCGCTCAGCTCGGCCAGAATGCCGCTCGCCACCGCCGGCGCCTCCACCCGGCGCTGCGGATCCGGGTCATACAGCAGCACCTCATGGCCGTGGCGAATAAAGTGGGTGGCGATGCCCACCCCCATCAATCCGGCGCCCAGTACCGCATAGTCAGATGACTGCATCGTGCCCTCCTCGGTTGTTTACGGGCGCTCTACCGCCAGCGCCACGCCCTGCCCGCCGCCGATGCACAGCATCGCCAGCCCCTTGTTCACCCCGCGGCGCTGCATTTCGTACAGCAGCGACACCAAGATGCGACAGCCGGACGCGCCGATCGGATGCCCCAGCGCGATCGCTCCGCCGTTGACGTTGACCCGCTCCGCCTCCCAGCCCAGTTCTTTGCCCACCGCCAGCGCCTGCGCAGCGAAGGCTTCGTTGGCCTCGATCAGATCGACCTCGTCCAGCCGCCAGCCGGCCTTTTCCAGGCAGCGGCGCGCGGCCGGCACCGGGCCGATGCCCATGATCGCCGGATCGACGCCCGACGAGGCGTAACCGGCGATGCGCGCCAACACCGGCAAGCGCAGCGCGGTGGCTTTTTCCGCGCTCATCAGCAGCACCACGGCGGCGCCGTCGTTGAGCGATGAGGCGTTGCCGGCGGTTACCGTACCCTCCTTGCGAAACGCCGGGCGCAGCCGCGCCAGCGCCTCCAGGCTGGTGTCGCGCGGCTGTTCGTCGTGCTTAACAAGCAACGCTTCGCCCTTCGGCTTCGGCACCGTCACCGGCGTGATCTCCTGCGCGAAACGCCCGGCCTGCTGCGCCGCCTGCGCCTTCTGCTGCGAGCGCAGCGCAAAGCTGTCCTGTTCGGCGCGGCTGATGGCGTATTTCTCCGCCAGGTTCTCGGCGGTGATGCCCATGTGGTAGTCGTTGAACGCGTCCCACAGGCCATCGTGGATCACGCTGTCCACCATCTGCGCGTGGCCGAGGCGCAGACCGGCGCGCGCACCGGCCATCAGGTAAGGCGACTGGCTCATGCTCTCCTGGCCGCCGGCGATCACCGCCTCGGCGTCACCGCTGCGGATCGCCTGCACCGCCAGATGCACCGCCTTCAAACCAGAGCCGCACACCTTGTTGATGGTCAGCGCCGGCGTTGTAACGGGCAGCCCGGCATTCAGCGCGGTCTGGCGCGCCGGGTTCTGCCCGCAGCCGGCGGTCAGCACCTGGCCGAGGATCACTTCATCGATCTGCTGCGGCGCCACCCCGCTTTGCGCCAGCAGCCCTTGCACCGCCGCCGTGCCCAGTTCCACCGCCGTCAACGGCGCCAGCGCGCCGTGAAAACTGCCGACCGGCGTGCGCGTTGCCGCCACGATCACCACTTCACGTTGTTGCACATTCACCTCCCGATTCAGAAACGCATTTCCGGCACTTGCTCCGGCACGATCAGCCGGCCGGCGGTTTTGGCGACAATCTCCGCCACGCTGACGCCCGGCGCGCGTTCGCGCAGCACGAAGGCGCCGTCTTCAATTTCCAGATAGGCCAGATCGGTCAATACCTTGCGGATGCAGTTGGCGCCGGTCAGCGGCAGCGTGCAGCGCGGCAGCAGCTTGGACTCGCCGCCTTTCGCGGCGTGGGTCATCACCACGATGATGTTCTCCGCCCCCGCCACCAGATCCATCGCACCGCCCATGCCCTTGACCATCTTGCCGGGGATCATCCACGAGGCGATGTTGCCCTCGACGTCCACTTCAAACGCCCCCAGCACGGTCAGATCGACGTGGCCGCCGCGGATCATGGCGAACGACTGCGCCGAATCGAAGATCGACGCGCCGAGGCGTGCGGTGACCGTCTGCTTGCCGGCGTTGATCATGTCTGCGTCCAGCTGCTGCTCGGTCGGGAACTCGCCCATCCCCAGCAGGCCGTTTTCCGACTGCAGCATCACGTCCATGCCCGCCGGCACGTAGTTGGCCACCAGCGTCGGGATGCCGATGCCCAGGTTGACGTAGTAACCGTCCCGCAGCTCTTGCGCCACGCGCTGCGCCATTTGTTCACGGGTAAGCATGCAAATTCTCCTTATGCCCGCAGGGTGCGTTGTTCGATACGCTTCTCGAAGGTGCCCTGGATCAGCCGATCGACGTAGATGCCGGGGGTGTGGATCGCCGCCGGATCCAGCTCGCCCGGCGCGACGATCTCTTCCACTTCCACCACCGTGATGCGCCCGGCGGTCGCCATCAGCGGATTGAAGTTCTGTGCGGTGTGGCGGTAGATGACGTTGCCGAAGTGATCGGCCTTCCAGCCTTTAACGATGGCGAAATCGCCGGTGATGGCGGTTTCCATGATGTAAGGGCGGCCGTTGAACTCGCGCACCTCTTTGCCTTCGGCGATCGGCGTGCCGTAACCGGTGGCGGTGAAGAACGCCGGGATACCGGCGCCGCCGGCGCGGATCTTCTCCGCCAACGTGCCCTGCGGCGTGAGATCCACCTCCAGTTCGCCGCTGAGCGCCTGCTGCTCGAACAGCGCGTTTTCGCCGACGTAAGATCCCACCACCTTGCGGATCTGCTGGGTTTCCAGCAGCCGCCCGAGGCCGAATCCGTCGACGCCGCAGTTGTTGGAGACCACCGTCAACCCGCGCACGCCGCGCCGGCGGATCTCTTCGATCAGGTTTTCCGGGATGCCGCACAGGCCAAAGCCGCCCGCCAGCACCGTCATGTTGTCCGTCAGGCCTGCCAGCGCTTCCTGGTAGCTGCCGACGCGTTTGTCGAGCCCTGCCATATCGTTGCCCCTGCATGTTGCGGCGCAGGGCGAAATGCCCTGGCTTGCGTGAGGGCATCTTCAGGTCACAAAAATGATTTGTTAATTTTGTTTTTATGCCGCATTCATTTAGAATTTTTATTAATCAGTCGTTAACCGACAATTAACAAAGAGTTAACGCCAGCCAAAATGAAAATGAGCATCAAACAGTTACGTGCGTTTTTAGCGGTAGCTCACACTCTGAACTTCGCCCAGGCCAGCGAGCGGCTGAATATTTCTCAGCCGGCGCTCAGCCTGGCGATCCGTGGGCTGGAAGACGCACTGGGCGGGCCGCTGCTGCTGCGCACCACCCGCCGGGTGACGCTGACGCCGGAGGGGGAAACCTTCTTCCCGATGGCGCGCCAGCTGCTGGCGGATTGGGACAACGCGGAAGAGGCGATGCGCCAGCGCTTCACCCTGCAGATGGGCAAGGTGGCGATCGCCGCCATGCCGTCGTTCGCCGGCAACCCGCTGCCGCCGATCCTCAAGGCGTTTCGCGATCGCTACGCCGGCATCAACGTGGCGGTGCACGACGTCATCAACGAGCAGGTGTTTGAAATGATCCGCGAAGGGCGGGTGGAGATGGGCATCGCCTTTGAACCGGAGCCGAGCGACACCCTGCACTTCACCCCGCTGTGCCGCGATCGCTTTCTGGCGGTGGTGCCGAAGGATTCGGCGCTGGCGCGCAAGGCGCAGGTAAGCTGGAAAGAGCTGCTGACGCTGGATTTCATCACCCTGCAGCGGCCATCGGCGGTGCGGCTGCTGCTGGAGCAGGAGCTGGCCCGCAGCGGGCGAACGCTGGAGGTGGCGTTTGAAAGTCACCAGCTGGTGACGGTCGGGCGCATGGTGGCCAACGGCCTCGGCGCAAGCGCGGTGCCGGCGCTGTGCGAGAAACAGATGGATGAGCTGGGGGCGGTCTGCGTGCCGCTGATCGGCCCGATCATCGAACGGCGCGTGGGCCTGATCCGCCTGGCGCAGCACCAACTCTCATCCGCCGCGCAGGCGCTGGCGACGGTGATCGAACGGGAAATGGCGGGGAGTGGCGCACAGCCTGCACTTAAACCGTAAACCCGACGTGCTTGCCGCCCGGCAGCTCAACGTCCAGGCGCAGCGTGCCGCCCATCGCTTCCACGTAGCGTTTCAGGGTCGAAATCTTCAGCTCATTGCCGCGCCCTTCGATGGCCGCGACAGAAGGCTGGGAAATGCCCAGCGTTTTCGCCAGTTCCTGTTGGGAAATATTCAGCGCTTCCCGCAGCTGGTGCAGGTGCGCTTCAAACAGCATCTCTTCGGCCATTTCCTCGATGCGCCGGCGGCTCTCCGGGGTGCGGGAGGCCAGCAGTTGCTTTAAGGTGCTCATGGGTTACTCCTTGCAAACTCTTTCGTTGTCATTACCGTCCACATGGCATCGCCTGATTATAGAGTACAATCTATGACAAGACGATAGACCGGAATATATAATTTTCTCCAGACCGCCATTGGCGTTTTGCCTGGCTGCTCGAAAAAACAGTGATGATTGCCTTGCGGCTTGAGCATGGAATGCGACGAGATACGGGAACAGCGGCATCAGTATCGGCCAGAGAAGAAAACATGCGGATTTGGGGAGGCAATAAAGCACGCAACCCGGCGTTTTTATTTTTGAATATATATAAAAGAAATAAAATCATTTTTCATATCAATCAATAGATTGCACCCAGCATCCATTTGCCTTTCCATCTTGTGAGCGAACGCAAAAGATTGTGACAAAGTGGGTTAATCATGTCTGAACTTTCGCTATGGTGTTTTTTTCATGTTTTAACGGATTAAAACCATGGCCACAACTCAAGGAAACGCCAGAAAACTTACGGCCGGTGAACACCGATTTTATCTCTCTTTGCTATGCGCACTGCTACTGAACGGCTGTCAATCCACTCCCCCCTGGTACCATCCGTTGGATGTCTCGCTAAAAGACAACCAACCTTGCTTTGCCGTGCCTATCAACAGCGTTCGCAGCGGCGACAGCCTGCAAAACCGGGGAGTGATCGTCTCACGACAGGAACAACAGCAATGGCATATCGTCTGGACCTCACCAGAAGTCACTCCGTTGCCTGACCTGAAACCCGGGCAATGCGTCACTTATCCGCAAGTAAACTGGGCTGAGGGAGAATACTCGGTCTTGCTCGGCGTCTCGATGAATAACGATACGGAAAGGCGTAAATACATGAGAACCTTTACTTTGAGCATCGAGCATAATGGAAAGACACTATTACGTAGCGATCATTAAGCTACCCATCGTTGTATTTTCAGATGATACTTCGGCCGCGAACAGGAGTGCGCCAAGATCGCGGTTAAGGGATACAGTCATTTTGCGGCAAGTACTGCGGCAGGTATTTTGGGGGGTGAAGGTGGTGCGATGTTAGCAATGACGGCTTGTAGTATCGTCTTAGGCGCCTCCACGTTTGGTACCGGTATTTTAGCTTGTGGTATAGCAGGCGCTGCTCTGGGTGGCGCAGCTGGCAGTTGGGGTGGCGGTGCAGCCGCCGACAGCATTACTGGTTTCATTTTTGGTGAATAATGAAAATCGCTATCGTTCTGTTCTTCACTCTGGCATTGATTAGTGCCCTGGTTCAGTATTTTTACTATCGGCGCTATAAAGACGAATTTTCTGAATTCTATCAACGTTATGTGCAAAGCGCCCACCCCTTGCCTCCATTTGTCATCTTCGCGGATAACCTTGGTTTGCTCGGTGTATCTATCAAAGCGCAATGGTTCCATTGGATATTGAATGGCAGAAAAATAAAGATAGGGAAAAACGCTTTTCTGAGCCCAAAAACCTACGAATTCGTGAATGAAAATACATCTCAACGCCTCAAAAACTGGCTTCGAAAAGACTTCATCTTAAGCGTGCTGAAAATGGGGTGTTTGGCGTTGATGTGTATCTTTGCTTTTTTGAGCAAGGCATAACGCCCCTTGAACCTTAGCCGGCGGCTTATGAAAACAGCATCACTTATTGCAGCCGCGCTGCTCTTACTTTGTTGGCTTGTTCAAGATATTTACTCTCGTCGCTATAAACGCGAGTTCGATGTTTTTTATCAACGCTATATCCAACAGGGCCACTTTGTCCCTGCTCACGTCGCGATTGCCGATGGCCTCGGCTCTTTAGGTACTTCCATCAAAGCCCAATGGTTCAGATGGATCCTTTGCGGCAAGAAAATCAAGGTAAAAAAAAACCAATATCTTCCCGCCAAGACCTATGAATTTGTTCGTCTTTCATCATCTGAACGCTTGCAGACCTGGATGAAAAACAACGGCACGTTTTTGGCGCTGGAAGGCATGCTCTTCATCATGGCATTGATCTTTATGATAATAGCGAGAATGTCGTGATTCAGGCTACTCAATGAAAACCCTTGTCATATTATGCTTAACGCTGCTGGTTTTAAGCGCCTTCATCCAATTCATTGGCTACCGTCGCCATAAAAAAGAGTTTGACGCTTTCTATCAGCGTTACGCCGGCAGCGGACATTTTATTCCGCCCTATGTCGCCTTTGCCGACGGCCTCGGCATGCTAGGTATCTCATTAAAGGCACAGTGGTTTCTTTGGATCCTGAAGAGGAAAAAAATCAAGATTAGGAATCAGGTTTGGCTCGATGCGAAAACCTACGACTTCGTGCAAAAAACCACCTCTCTTGAGCTACAAAAGTGGCTGGCGATGGATTTTATACTTTTGCTCGTAGAGGTCGTTATTATCGCCGTGGGTTGTATTTTTATTTACCTCATCAAGCATCAAGGTTGAGCAGACGCGTTGCTCCCCTCCACCGCCTGCACCGCCGCCTTCTGCGTGGTGCGCTGATATAAGCACAGCTCCCTGCCCGGCTTGTTTTTCATAAACGGCTGCGGGTAGCGCCCGCCGATAAACAGCGCCGAATAGCCGACGTCATCACCGTAGTGAACGATCGCCCCTTCCACCCTGGCGTTTTTTAGCCCGCTGACTTTCAGGCAGGCGACGCGCATCGCCCTTTCGCTCTCGGCCCACGCCTGTGGGGAAGACGCGGTGGCGTTGAACGCGGCCAGCGCGGCGATAAGCAGCCCTATTTTCTTCATCATTATCTCTCCTTCAACGGCCCGTCTCGCCAGTATAGACCGTGCCGGCGCGGCCAACCCGCCAACGCCGCCGCACTCTTTACGGCATTTTTATTCCGCGCCCCGTTAACGTTACGGCGTTTTTACAGACAGTTTTTGCCGCCGCAGATACCCTTTTCACATCGCCACTATGGCCTCACAAGAGAGTTGTCCCATGCGTTTATCCCTGCCTCTAGCCGTGATCGGTCGTCGTTCTGGAGCACGCCATGCATGCTAATATCATCGGCTTCAATCCGCTGCTGGCGGAGCTGCCCGCTTCGCCAACGCGCGCCTTCCACAAAGAGCTGGAACACTACCTGCAGCGCTATCCGCAGACCGAACAGCTGGATATTTATCTGCACGATCTGAACGGCCAGCTGCGCGGCAAGCGGCTGCCGATCGCCGAAGCCTTTGGGCTGGAGAAAGGCTGCTACTTCCCGCTGTCGATTTACGCCCTGGATCTGCACGGCCGGGTGATCGAAGAAAGCGGGCTGGGGCAGCGGGCGGGCGAGCCGGACCGTCTGTGCCTGCCGGTGCCCGGCACGCTGCGCCCCTGCGCGCGCGATCCCGAACGCCACGCCCAGCTGCTGCTGACGATGCAAAACGCCGACGGCGGCGCCTGCGAGCTGGAGCCGCGTGTGGTGCTGCAACGGGTGCTGAAGCGCCTGCACGAGCGCAACTGCTTCCCGGTGGTGGCGGCCGAACTGGAGTTCTACCTGCAGGATCCACAGCATCCCGCCGAGGCGGAAACCTGCCCAACGCAGAGCTTCGCGGTGGATGCGCCCGAGCGCCACCATGCGCTGCTGAGCGACATCGAACGGCACGCGCGCCTGCAAAACCTGCCGTTGACCGGCGTGGTGGCCGAAGCCGCCTCCGGCCAATACGAGCTGAATCTGCATCACAGCCGGCGCGTGCTGGAAGCCTGCGACCAGATCATGGCGCTGAAGCGCCTGACGCGGCAGATTGCCGAGCAACACCACCAGCACGCCTGCTTTATGGCCAAGCCCTGCGCCCACGCCGCCGGCAGCGGGCTGCATTTCCACATCAGTTTGCAGGACGAGCACGGCGAGAACCTGCTGACCGGCGCGCCGGGCGAACTAAGCGACAACATGCAGCAGGCGATGGCGGGCATGCTGGCGCTGATGCCGGCGTCGATGGCGATCCTGGCGCCCAACATCAATGCGTTCCGCCGCTTCCGCCCCGGCATGCACGTGCCGCTGCGCGCCTCCTGGGGCCACAACAACCGCACGGTGGCGCTGCGCCTGCCCTGCGCCGACAGCGCCAACCAGCGCATCGAATACCGCCTGGCCGGCGCCGACGCCAACCCCTATCTGGCGCTGGCGGTGATGCTCGGCGGCCTGCTGCACGGCCTGGAAAACCCGCTGCCGCTGCCGCCCGCGGCCAACGGCTGCGAGAGCGACAACGCCGCGCCCTTGCCACTCGGCCAACAGGAGGCGCTGACGCTGTTCCGCCACAGCGATCCGCTGCGTGAGCTGCTCGGCCCGGCGTTCTGCACCCTGTGGCACACCTGCAAAAGCGCCGAACTACGCCGCTTCGAGGAACAGGTCACCGCCGCCGAACTCGGCTGGATGCTGTAACCACCGGTTCATTAACCTAAGGATAATCATGAATATGCAACCGCAACGGGCGTCCGCACAGCCGCTGCTCTGCTGGCGCAAAGGCGTTTTTCATATCAGCACCGATCGGCAGTTGCTGGATATCGATGCGATCCAGCGTTTCCTCAACCTGCCGGATCGGGCGGCGGCCGAGCGCCTGGCGCGCCACGGCCTGTGCTTCGGGCTGTATCGCAAGTGCCACCTGCTCGGTTTCGCCCGCATGGTGACCGATTACGCCACCTTCGCCTCGGTGAGCGAACTGTTCGTCAGCGCCGAATACCGCGGCGTCGGGCTGGGAAGCTGGCTGACGCGCTGCTGTCTGGCGCATCCGGCCTTGCGCGGCCTGCGCGTCACGCTGCCCGCGCTGCAAGCGCCCTGGCGCGCCGATGGTTCGGCGCACGCCCTGCGCGCCCTTCACTGATAAGGAGACCCCCAATGTCTCGTTTGGTGCTGATTTCCAACAAGCAGTGCGACGGTAAGGATCTGGCCTGCGCCGGCCAGACGCTGGCGGCCGACGCCGAACCGGGGCTGTGGCTCGGCTGGAACGGCGACGTGCAGAATTTCGCACAGCGCCCGATCAGTTGCCGCCAACGCACCGGTTACGATCAGGTGACCTTTCCGCTGTCGATCGAGGAGTTTCGCCGCCACTATCAGGGCTATTACCACGACGGCCTATGGCCGGTGTTCCACAACCAGCCGGAGAAGGCGCACTTCACGCCGGAAAACTACCGCGCCTACCGGCAGCTGAACCGCCGTTTTGCCGATATCGCCTGCGAGCACCTGTGCCCCGGCGACACCGTCTGCATCGACGACTACCAGCTGCTGCCTTGCGCCCAGGCGCTGAAGGAACAGGGGCTGCTGAACGCCTGCGCGTTCTTCTTCCACCTGCCGTTCCCGTCGGCGGCGCTGCTGCGGCGCATCCCGGAACATCGCCAGCTGATCGCGTCGCTGCTGTTCTACGATCTGATCGGCTTTACCACCACGGACGATCGCAACGCCTTTCTCAGCTGCCTGACGGCCGAGTTCCCGCTGGAGATGCTGCCCGACGATCAGATCCAGGCCAACGGGCATATTTTCGCCACCGGCATTTTCCCCGCCGGCATCAACGGCAGGCAGGTTTATTGATTTACGGCGGCGCCCCCCCTTCAGGCGCGCCGTTTTATTTCGCCGTGATTTATTTCCCCGTCTTTATCGCCACCACCATGCGTTATTTTATTTTCCGGATATAGCGATTAAAAAATGAATATTTATCCTGTTACACATCAACCGTAAAAACCCTACGCCGCCAATTGCTTTTTATTAGCGAAAAACATTACCCTCTTCCTGCCATATTTAAACCGAGGAGGGCCCCATGGGCGATGAAAGTTTTAGTTTTACGCTAATGCTATTGGGCGTCTTTCAGTAATGCCATCCAGGTTGCATTCTGAAAGACACGGAATGCGGCAACCGCTCCCCTTCTGACGGCCTTTCCCGCTCTGCCGGCCCACCCATCGCCCCGCTGCGAAAACAACGTCTGTCTCAACCGCTACGGCGGTATTTATCTGGTGTCGCCGGGCATATTCCCCGAGCGGCGACGGATTTCTTATGGGAAAAATAAGGTATTGCGTTATGCAAAATAACCGGGGTACATCTGTTTTCAAAAAGTCGTATTTAAATGACTTTATCGTTATCGCCATCGGTGTTTTTTTCATTGCCTTTTTTATTCGTGCCTGGGGTGACATGCACGGTGACTTCAATGAACAAAACGTCTCTGCCATCAGTCTTGATGCCTGGAACCTGCTTTATTATTCGCTCAGAACCAGCATGCGCTTTCTCCTCGGCATGGCCTGGTCGTTGCTGTTTTCTGTGGTTTTCGCCGTGCTGGCCGCGCGCTATACGCCGCTGCGCCGGGTGATCCTGCCCTTCGTCAACTTTATGGAGTCGGTGCCGCTGGTGGGGTTCCTGACCTTCACGACCGTGTATTTTCTCAACCTCTACCCGCACAGCGTGATGGGGCTGGAGTGCACCGCCATCTTCGCGGTGTTTACCGGCCAGGCCTGGAACATGATGCTGACGCTGTATCAGACGCTGCGCATCGTGCCCAAAGAGCTGGATGAAGCCGCACGCAGCTTCAATTACAACCCGTGGCAACGCTTCTGGCGGCTGGAGTTCATCTATTCAGTGCCGGGCCTGCTGTGGAACGCCATGGTGTCGCAATCCGCCGCCTGGTTCGCCCTGGTGGCCTCCGAGGCCATTCCGGTCGGCGATCGCTCGGTCGAACTGCCCGGCGTCGGTTCCTACATCGCCGAAGCGCTGGCGCAGCAGAACGTGCCGGCGATCCTGTATGCGATCGTCGCGCTGGCCGCCAACATCGTGCTGCTCGATCAGCTGGTTTTCCGCCCGCTGGTGCGCTATACCGCGCGCTTCAAATACGAAGACGTCACCGCCAATCGGCCGCTCGGCAATCCGTGGTTTTACAACAGCCTGGCCTTCTCGCACGTCGGTGCGGCGCTGGGCCACACGCTGCGCGCGCTGGCTGACCTGTGGCTGTTCAAGCTGCCGCGGCTGTGGTATGCCCTCGGCCTGCACCGCCTGTTCAGGCTCGCCGCCAAGGGGAACTGGCTGTGGCGCAGCCTGTGGTATCTCGGCGTGGTGCTGGCCTGCGTCTGGTTCGGTTACCGGCTGTGGGAATACTTCCCCAAACAGTACTTCGCCATGCTGCCGGAATGGATGCTGCTCACCACCGCGCGCGTGGCCGCGGCCATGCTGCTCAGCGTGGCGATCTTCACGCCGCTGGGGGTGTGGATCGGCATGAATCCGCGGCTGGTGAAGATCTTCCAGCCGATCATCCAGATCCTGGCGGCCATTCCGCCCAACATTTTCTACCCGCTGATCGCCGCCTTCATCGCCATTTATCATCAGGATCTCGGCTGGTGGGCCATCCCGATGATCATGTTGGGCACCCAGTGGTACGTGTTGTTTAACGTGATCGCCGGCGTTTCCGCCATTCCGACGCAGATCACCGAGGTCAGCGAAACCTTCGGGCTGCGCCGCTTCCGCTGGTGGCGCTACTACATGCTGCCGGCAATTTTCCCCTACATCGTGACGGGCATCATCTCCGCCGCCGGCGGCGCCTGGAACAGCGCCATCGCCGCCGAGGTGATCCAGTGGGGCAGCACCACCCTCAGCGCCACCGGGCTGGGCGCGTTCATTTCCGTCGTCACCGACGCCGGCAAGAACCCGGAGTCCGCGCTGGGCTGCGCCGCGATGTGCGCGCTGGTGGCGCTGTGCATCATCTTCGTCTGGCAACCGCTGTATCGCATCGCGGAAACCAAATTCAAATATGACTGATCAAAGGGGAACAACATGGTGACTCAAGAGGTGATTATCAGCGCCCGTCGGCTGAACAAGACGTTTATCGGCGAAAACAAGCGCCCCAACCCCGTGCTGCGCGACGTGACGCTGACCGTGCACGCCGGCGAGTTCGTCACCATTCTGGGGCAATCCGGCTCGGGCAAGTCCACGCTGCTGCGCATGCTGGCCGGGCTGATCCCACCGGACAGCGGCACACTCACGCTGGCAGGCAAACCGGTCGACGGCCCAAGCGCCAACGTCGGCATGGTGTTTCAGTCCTACGCGCTCTATCCCTGGCTAACGGTGTACGACAACATCGCCTTCGGGTTGCTGGCGCAACGGCTGCCGCCGCAGACGATCGCCGAGCGGCTGGGAGCGCTGCTGCGCCTGGTGGGCCTGACCGGCTATGAGCACGCCTGGCCGCGCGAGCTCTCGGGTGGCATGCGTCAACGGGTGGGCTTCGCCCGGGCGTTGGCGGTAGAGCCCGACCTCTTGCTGCTGGACGAACCCTTCTCCGCCCTCGATATCTTTACCGCGCAAAAACTGCGGGGCGACCTGCTGGCGCTGTGGGGAGACAACCGGCTGCGCACGCGCGCCATGGTGATGGTGACGCACGACGTCGAAGAAGCGGTGCTGATGTCCGATCGGGTGCTGATCCTGGACGCGACCAGCAAACGGATCGACGACGAATTCAGCGTCAACCTCCCGCGTGCGGTGCGCAACCGGGAGAGCCTGCGGCACCTCACCGATCGGATCCGCAGCTGCCTGTACAAAAAAATCGCGCAAGCGCAATCGGCCGGTTAACGGCCCTGTTTTCATTCACTTGGGGAACTGAAATGAACCATAAAAGCGTGCTGATGACGCTGTTCATCCTGCTGCCGGCCGCCGCCACCGGCGCAGAAATCGTCAATAAAGACGGCAATAAACTGGATCTGTACGGCCAACTGAACGGCGTGCATGACTTCAGCAGCGACGCCGACAATAACGGCGACCGCTCCTATACCCGCTTCGGCTTCAAAGGCGAGACGCAGATCGGCGACGGGCTGACGGGGTATGGCCAATGGGAATATCAGGCAGGGCTCGATCAGCCGGAGAGCGCCGGGCCGGGCGACAGCTATACCCGCCTGGGCTTTGCCGGATTGACGTTCGGCCACTGGGGCAGTCTGGATTACGGCCGCAACTACGGCCTGCTGTATGACGTGGCCGGCTGGACGGACGTGCTGCCTGAATTCGGCAACGACAGCTACGAAGCGGCCGACAACTTTATGACCGGCCGCGCCAACGGCCTGCTGACCTACCACAACCGCAGCCTGGGCGGTCTGGTCGACGGCCTGGATCTCGGCCTGCAATATCAGGGGAAGAATCGGGGGGACGACGCTCAACGGGCGAAGGATATCCAGACGCAAAACGGCGATGGCTACGCCTTTTCCGCCACCTACAACACCGGCGTGGGGCTCAACGTTGGCGCCGCCTACGCCAACTCTGCGCGCACCCTGGCGCAACAGCGCTTCGGCCTGGCTGACGGCGATCGCGCCCGGGCCTGGACGCTGGGGCTGAAATACGACCAGGACAACCTCTACCTGGCGGCAAGCTACGCGCGTACCGAGAACATGACCTACGTCGACGGCGATCGCTACGCCGGCTTCGCCCCCCGCGCGGACGCCGTCGAGGCGGTCGCGCAGTATCACTTCGATTCCGGCGTCACGCCCTCGCTGGCCTACCTGCAAACGCGCGGCCGCAACCTGCCCGGCATCGGCGACGCCGATCTGGTCAAATACCTGGATCTGGCGCTGAATTACAGCTTCAACGCCAACATGTCTACCTACGTGGAGTACAAACTCAACCTGCTGCAACAGCAGAACGCCGTCGGCGCCGGCGCCGACGACATCGTCGAAACCGGCATCATGTATCAGTTCTGATCCCCATCCCGGCCGGAGGGCGCTCTCCGGCCGGTTTATTATGTGACTTTCCGCTCGCCTCTTATTCTCTCGTTTAATTCAGGTTTATATTTCCGTAAAATGATGCCTATATTCATTCTTGCGCCTTCCGTTTACGCCCCGTTTAATGAATAAAGAAAATCTTTCCCGCATTCATATTAAATTACATTTTGCCGCCATAATTCGGCGTAACCACATTGAATAACAGGCTATGGCACGCGTATTATGGCCACACGAAAAATAACGGGAGAATGATATGGACGGCGACAGTTGGTTGTTTATTTTATTGTTGGAATCGCTGAGGTCACAGGAGCAATAGTCATCCCATTGCATCCTGAAAGTGTCAGGATATGAGTCAGTTATAGCATCCCTTCGCTTTACCCTTCAGCCTCTGGCCTGCGCGCATGCCGCACCGGCACGCCCGATGGGCTAACCCCTCCAGCATAAGCGTATTAACAGTCCGATAACGGTCAGGCTTATTTGCACCCGCATTTATTTTACGCCTGCCCGGCGATAAATATCGGCCCTTTTTCCATGCTCATATTTTTAATTGGGTGGAGACGGATCATGATGGTAAAAAAAACCACGCTGCTGACGGTCAATAACGTCAGCAAAAGCGTTCAGCCTACCGGTAAAGAAAAACGTCTGGTACTGAATGAAATCAATTTGCGCCTTTACGACAACGAGGTCGTCAGCATCTTGGGGCAGTCCGGCTCGGGCAAATCCACCCTGCTGCGCATTCTTTCCGGCCTGATCGCGCCGGATCTGGGCACCGTGATGCTGGGGGATAAAAAAGTCTCGGGGCCGAATCCGCAGATCAACATGGTGTTCCAGACCTTCGCCATTTTCCCGTGGCTGAATGTCTACCAAAATATCGCCTTCGGGCTGCAGGCGCAGGATCTGCCGCCGCAGGTGGTCGAAGCCCAAACGCTGAAAATGCTCGATCTGGTCGGGCTCGCGCCCTACCGCGACGCCTACCCGCGCGAGCTTTCCGGCGGCATGCGCCAGCGGGTCGGCTTCGCGCGCGCGCTGGCGGTAGAACCGATGCTGCTGTTGCTGGACGAGCCCTTTTCCGCGCTGGACGTCTATACCGGCGAACACCTGCGCAGCGATCTGCTGCGTATCTGGAGCACGCGCCAGATCAAAACCCGCTCCATCGTACTGGTCACCCACAGCGTAGAGGAAGCGGTGATGATGTCTGACCGCATCCTCCTGCTGGGCGCCGGCACCCTCGACGGCTGCTATCACATCACGCAGCGCCGCGAGGCGCGCACCCGCGAGGGGATGCAGCCGCTGACGGACAAAATCAGCGAGACGCTCAGCCGGCAGATCGCCGCCGCGCACTGAGCGCCGCCGCGCACTGAGCGCCGCCCTGGACTGGCGGGACGGAATCCCGCCAACTTAACTACCTGTTTATCAAGAGTTACCCCGCCACGGGTGGCTCATGATAAGCGGATAATACATCGAGTTATTATCATGCATTTCATTCATACACTGCTGACGCTGCTGACCGCGTCCGTTCTGGGCGCCGCCATCGGCTACGAAAGACAGTTCCGCCAGCGCACCGCCGGGCTGCGCACCAACACGCTGGTGGCCACCAGCGCGGCGATCTTCGTCCATCTGGCCATGACCATCGACGGCAGCGGCGGCGCGGTGCGCGTCATTTCCTACGTGGTCTCCGGCGTCGGCTTTCTCGGCGCCGGGGCCATCATGAAGGAAGGGATGAACATCCGCGGCCTGAACACCGCCGCCACGCTCTGGGGCTCCGCGGCGGTCGGCGCCTGTGCCGGCTGCGGCCTGTACGGCGATGCGCTGGCCGCCACGCTGTTCGTGCTCGCCGCCAACACCCTGTTGCGCCCCCTGGTCAATATGGTCAACAAACAACCCTTCAATGACGTTAACGGCGAATCCACCTACCAGATTTGCGTCATTGCCTTCGAGCATGAGCAGCGTGAGGCGCTGGCCAAATTCAAACAGGTGCTGCAAGGGGAAAACTGCTTTATCTCGCATCTGGATATCGAACCCTTTGGCGACGACGACGTGGAGATCACCGCCACCTTGATGCCGGCCTCCGTCACCACGCCGGTGCTCGACCAGACCATCAATAAATTGCTGAACGACAGCATGATGAAACAGGCCTATTACAGCCGCATCGCCGGCTCCGGCTGATGCCGTTCACTTCCAGGGAGATCAACCATGAAAACCATGCCGAAGCTGGCTCATCTGACGATGTTCAAAGACATTGTCCACTGTGGAAGCTTGCACGAGGCCGCGAAAAAGCTGGCCATCTCGCAGCCGACGCTCAGCCGGGTGCTTAAAGAGCTGGAAATGACCATCGGCGCGCGGCTGCTGGAGCGCAGCAACCGCGGCGTGCGCCTGACGGCGGTCGGTGAGCTGTTTTACCGGCGGATAGACGCCGCCACCAATCAGTTGCTCAACGCGTTTGACGAACTGCGCGGCCTGAGCGCTGACGGCGAGAAGCGCCTGCGGGTGGGGATGAGCGTCGATCCGCTGCTGTGCTACCTGCCTCAGGTGCTCGAAGGCTTCAACCGCCGCTACCCGCATACCCGGGTGACGGTGGTGGAAGACGGCCCGGAAGGCCTGCTGGCCCGGCTGCGAAACTGCGAGCTGGATTTGGCGGTCAGCAGCCTGAACGGCGCGGCGGGCGGCGCCGATCTGACCATGCAGGCGCTGAAAAGCGAGCGATTCTCGCTCTATCAGGGAGGCGACCGTACCGCAGCCGGGCAGCCGCCGGCCGAAGCCAAATGGGTGGTGCCGCGCTCCTGCTCGGTGGGGCATGCCGCCATCCGCGAGATCGCCGAACGCTACACGCCGCATGGCCAGATCGTCGAGACCGACTCCTTTCTGGCGACCTGGTGCCTGGTCAGGCAGCAGGGCTATATCGCGCTGCTGAGCGATCGGGTGGTCGCACACTACGCCCCGCAGCTGCACCTGCAGAAAATCCCGACGCAGGAGATCGACATCAGCGCGCGCTTTTACGTCTTTACCCGCCATGAGCCGGCCACGCCGCCGCTCAGCGCCGCGTTTATCCACCTGCTGCAGGCCATGCAGACGGTTTGAGGAGACAGGCCGCCGCCCGCCGGCGGCCGACTCTCTTCTCCTGGCCGCCAACCGCTTACTCCGCCAATCCAACCGTTCACCCGGCGGATCTGACCGCTGAGCGAAATACGCCTGTCTTCCCCCCTTACCCCCGGCGATGATGAGCTGTTCCTAAACCCGCCTTACCTCGGGAAAGACGCTACGGCTCACCGCGCCACTCTGACATCTCTTACAAGCGGATGAGTTCATTCATATTTGCAGACTGGAATTAAGGATACCTCATGAAACGAGAGGGGATTTTAAAGCACATTCCGTGGATGCTGCTGGGGATACTCGGCGCAGCCTGCCTCGGCGTGGTAGCGCTGCGCCGCGGCGAACACATCAGCGCGCTGTGGATCGTCGTCGCTTCGGTGGCGGTGTATCTGGTGGCCTACCGCTACTACAGCCTGTACATCGCCACCAAGGTGATGAAGCTGGACGCCGGCCGCGCCACCCCGGCGGTGGTCAACAACGACGGCCTGAACTACGTACCGACCAACAAGAACGTGCTGTTCGGCCACCACTTCGCCGCCATCGCCGGCGCCGGACCGCTGGTGGGGCCGGTGCTGGCCGCGCAGGTCGGCTACCTGCCCGGCACGCTGTGGCTGCTGGGCGGCGTGGTGCTGGCGGGGGCGGTGCAGGACTTTATGGTGCTGTTCATCTCCTCGCGCCGCAACGGCGCCTCGCTCGGTGAGATCATCAAAAAAGAGATGGGGCCGGTACCGGGCACCATCGCGCTGTTCGGCTGCTTCCTGATCATGATCATCATCCTGGCGGTGCTGGCGCTGATCGTGGTGAAAGCGCTGGCGGAAAGCCCGTGGGGCGTGTTCACCGTCTGCTCCACCGTGCCGATCGCGCTGTTTATGGGCATCTACATGCGCTATCTGCGCCCCGGCCGCGTGGGTGAAGTGTCAATCATCGGCATCGTGCTGCTGGTGGCCGCTATCTGGTTCGGCGGCGTGGTGGCGCACGACCCGTACTGGGGCCCGGCGCTGACCTTTAAAGACACCACCATCACCTTCACGCTGATCGGCTACGCGTTCATCTCCGCCCTGCTGCCGGTGTGGCTGATCCTGGCGCCGCGCGACTACCTGGCCACTTTCCTGAAAATCGGCGTGATCGTCGGGCTGGCGATCGGCATCGTGATCCTCAACCCTGAGCTGAAAATGCCGGCGGTCACCCAGTTCGTCGACGGCACCGGCCCGGTGTGGAAAGGTACCCTGTTCCCGTTCCTGTTCATCACCATCGCCTGCGGCGCGGTCTCCGGCTTCCATGCGCTGATCGCCTCCGGCACCACGCCGAAGCTGCTGGCCAATGAGACCGACGCGCGCTTTATCGGTTACGGCGCAATGCTGATGGAGTCCTTCGTCGCCATCATGGCGCTGGTGGCGGCTTCTATCATCGAGCCGGGCCTGTACTTCGCCATGAACACCCCGCCGGCGGCGCTGGGCATCACCATGCCGGATCTGCACCGCTTAGGCACCGAAGACGCGCCGATGATCATGGCTTCGCTGAAGGACGTGACCGTGCACGCGGCGGCGGCGGTCAGCTCCTGGGGCTTCGTCATCAGCCCGGAACAGATCCTGCAGACCGCCACCGACATCGGCGAACCTTCGGTGCTGAACCGCGCCGGCGGCGCGCCAACGCTGGCGGTGGGCATCGCCCACGTGTTCCATCAGATCATCCCGGGCGCCAACATGGGCTTCTGGTACCACTTCGGCATTCTGTTCGAAGCGCTGTTCATCCTGACCGCACTGGACGCCGGCACCCGCTCCGGCCGCTTTATGCTGCAGGATCTGCTGGGCAACTTCGTGCCGTTCCTGAAGAAAACCGACTCGCTGGTGGCCGGCATCGTCGGCACCGCCGGCTGCGTCGGGCTGTGGGGCTACCTGCTGTATCAGGGCGTGGTGGATCCGCTCGGCGGCGTGAAGAGCCTGTGGCCGCTGTTCGGCATCTCCAACCAGATGCTGGCCGCCGTGGCGCTGGTGCTGGGCACCGTGGTGCTGATTAAGATGAAGCGCACCCAATACATCTGGGTGACCGTGCTGCCGGCGGTGTGGCTGCTGATCTGCACCACCTACGCGCTGGGGCTGAAGCTGTTCAGCGACAACCCGCAGCTGGAAGGCTTCTTCTTCCTGGCCGGCGAGTATAAGCGCAAGATCGCCGAAGGCGGCGCCGAGCTGAGCGCCCAGCAGATCGCCAACATGAACCACATCGTGGTGAACAACTACACCAACGCCGGGCTGAGCATTCTGTTCCTGCTGGTGGTGTACAGCATCATCTTCTACGGGGTGAAAACCGCGATGGCGGCGCACAAGAACCCGAAACGCACCGACCAGGAAACGCCTTACGTGCCGGTGCCGCAGGCCGCACCCGCCGACGGCGTAACTGAGGGGGAGGTCAAAGTTTCGACCCAGCATTGATGTGATTTAACGGATACCCTGCATAATGAAATCAGTTATGCAGTACCGACATGAAAGCTAACCGGTACCCAAAGGATTTCGGGCCGCAGCAAGGCGGCAAGTGAGCGAATCCCCAGGAGCTTACTCAAGTAAGTGACTGGGGTTCGGGAATGCAGCCAACACCGCTGCGGTTCGAAAGACGAAGGGTAAGCAGGGTATTTGGGAGTAAGAAACTATGTTCGGAAATCTCGGCCAGGCGGGGAAGTACCTCGGGCAGGCGGCGCGCATGTTGGTGGGCGTGCCTGACTACGATACCTACGTCCAGCACATGAAAGACAACCACCCGGACAAGCCGGTGATGACCTATAAAGAATTTTTCCGCGAGCGCCAGCAAGCGCGCTACGGCGGCGACGGCAAAGGCGGCATGCGCTGCTGTTAACCCGCAGTCACAAGGACCTGTATGAAACCCATTGCAGTCACCATCCTGACCGGCTTTTTGGGCGCCGGCAAAACCACCCTGCTGCGCCACATCCTGAACGCCGAACACGGCTATAAAATCGCGGTCATCGAGAACGAGTTCGGCGAAGTGCCGATCGACGACGCGCTGATCGGCGATCGCGCCAGCCGCATCACCACGTTGAGCAACGGCTGCATCTGCTGCAGCAAGTCCAACGAACTGGCGGACGCGCTGCTGGATCTGCTGGACGGCGTCGACAGCGGCCTGCTGGCGTTCGATCGGCTGATCATCGAATGCACCGGCATGGCCGATCCCGGCCCGATTACCCAGACCTTTTTCTCGCACGAGATCCTGTGCGAGCGCTTCCTGCTGGACGGCATCATCACCCTGGTGGACGCGGCGCACGCCGAGCAGCAGCTGAGCCAGTTCAGCATCGCCCAGGCGCAGGTGGGCTACGCCGACCGCCTCCTGTTGACCAAAACCGACGTGGCGCCGGACTGCGAGGCGCTGATCCAGCGGCTGCAGCGGATGAACGCTCGCGCGCCGGTCTACCAGGTAACGCACGGCGATATCGATCTGAGCGTGCTGTTCGACATCGAAGGTTTTACGCTGAACGACAAGCTCAACCTGACGCCGCCCGCCCCGCTGTTCCGCCGCATCCCGCAGCCGCAGAGCGACATCCGCTCGATCGTAGTGACGCTGGAGCGCCCGCTGCCGCTGATGCAAATCTCCGACGTGATGGAAGGCCTGCTGCTGGAATACGCCGACAACCTGCTGCGCTACAAAGGCATTCTGTCTATCGAAGACGAGCCGCGCCGCCTGCTGTTCCAGGGCGTACAGCGGCTGTATAACGCCGACTGGGATCGGGAATGGCTGCCTGAGGAACAGCGCAAGAGTACGCTGGTGTTTATCGGCGTGGATCTGCCGGAGGAGGAGATTCGGGGAAGGATTGGGGGGCTGGGGTAAGGGCGAAAAACCGCGCCCACGGGGCACGCTGACGCATCGCAACGCGCTGCGCTTTAGCGACATCGCCGTGTTGGCATGCTAAAATATGACCAATAATGGAGGATGCCCCATGACCCAAAGAGCTATCGTTAACGTTGCCAGCTATGTCCATAAACTGGCTAAAGACCATGAAATTACACATTACCGCGACGGCATGAGCCGTATGGCGGTGGCCATTACCGGTCTGGCTGACGATGCTGTCGAATTGGATGAGGTGGAACAATTACTGGTTAACCTTAAACGAAAAGGTGTCCTGACCAAGTCTGAAATTCTCAGTCTTCAGGGGCGTTATTTCCGCGAACAGAGAGCCGTTCGCAAGAAATTCAAAGCATGATGTTTGATCCTTTCGGCGATTTTGATGCCAACGGCTATCTGCAAAATAAGGCCTGGATGGCTTGGATAAAGAAAATATCTCCTACGGCAGCATGGACGATCCTGAAGTACAGAAAATTTACATGACTTACCGTGGCGAAGAATAAGCCAATCCGACCGTTTTACCTCTTTTGAAAATACGGCCCCGCCGCCACCGAGTCGCGCTCGATCAGGCTGGCCGGGAAGCTGGGGCGTTTGCTCAGCTCGCCGCCGTCCAGCATCGACAGCAGGCGGTTGATGGTCTCCTGGATCATCTCGGTGACCGGCATCTTCATGCTCGACAGCGACGGCACGGTATAGGGCGCCAGCGGGATGTCGTCGAAGCCGATGACCGATACCGCCTCCGGCACCGCTACGCCGCGCTCCGCCAGCCGCTTCATCGCACCGATGGCCATCTCGTCGTTGCCGGCGACGATAGCGCTGAACGGTTGCCCGCCGGCCAGCAGCGCATCGACCGCCGCCACGCCGCTTTGCGCATGCCATTTCCCCTCGACGATCAACGCCTCGTTAACCGCGATGCCCTGCTGCGCCAGCGCGGATTTGTAGCCGGAAAGCCGCTCCAGCCCGGTGGGGGAATCGAGCGAACCGGTGATAAAGGCGATGTCGCGATGCCCGCGCACGATCAGGTGCGCCACCGCCGCCGCGCCGGCGGCGTGCTGATCGCTGAAGATGCAGTAGCTGTCGTTCAGCCGCAGCCGCCGGTTGATCACCAGAATCGGCTGGCGGTGTTGGGAGACGATCTCGTCCATTTCCGCAATCGACAGAAAACGCGGATAGATGATCACCCCGTCGCAGCGCAGATCCAGCAAAAACTGAATGGCGGCCCGCTCCTCTTCGGCGGTGTGCTTGCCGTCCGCCAGGATCAGCTGGCGGCCGTTCGCCTCCATGATGCGCGCCGACTGCGCCATCAGTTCGCTGAAATAGTTGCCGCTGTAGAGGGTGTTGGTGACCACCAGGCCGAGGGTTTGAGTGGTGTTGGTCGCCAGGCTGCGCGCCAGCAGGTTGGGCCGATAGCCGGTTTCCGCGATGGCTTTATCCACCAACGCGCGTTTCTCCTCGCTGACATAGCCGCTGCCGGACAACACGCGCGACACCGTCGCCTTTGAAACGCCGGCCTTTTTCGCCACCTCGAGTATCGTTGCCATCTGTGCGCCGCCAAAATCCATGGGTTCAGCGCAGTCTACCCAAGACGCCCGGCGTTTGGAACGCTTTCACGCCCCTGTGCGTCGATGCGTACTTACCTCTGGCGATCCAGATCACGAAAACGAAACACCAAAAATCATAGTTCTTGCCAACAACAAAACACCAATACATGATTTTGTGAAACCGGTTTCTTATGGGCGTTTCATACGAATGGAACGACGGATCGCCCAGGCAGTAAATATTCGCCTTTGGGCTATCCGAATTGCTATCTGAGAGACGACACGCCATGCCGAAGAACTACGCAGAGATCTCGCACGCCATCGTGGCCGCCCTGGGCGGCACGGGCAATATCGAGGCCATGACCCACTGCATGACCCGCCTGAGATTCGTGGTGAAAGACAAAACCCAGATCGACACGCCGGCACTGAAGGCCATCGATGGCGTGCTGGGCGTGGTGCACAACGGCGAGCAGTGCCAGGTGATCATCGGCAACGAGGTGGCCAAGGCCTATCAAGCGGTGCTGGCACTCGGCATGCCGAGCCCGGCGGCCCCCGCTACCCCGGTAAAACGCCAGCTCACCCTCAAGGGCATCGGCGCCGGCATTCTCGACGCGCTGGTGGGCACCATGTCGCCCCTGATCCCCGCCATCATCGGCGGCTCGATGGTGAAGCTGCTGGCGATGATCCTGGATATGGCTGGGGTATTCGAAAAAGGCTCCTCGACCCTCGTCATCCTCAACGTGATCGGCGACGGCGCGTTCTTTTTCCTGCCGGTGATGGTCGCCGCCTCGGCGGCGCTGAAGTTCAAAACCAACATGTCATTGGCGATCGCCATCGCCGGGGTGCTGGTGCATCCCAACTTTATCGATCTGATGGCCAAGGCGGCGCAGGGCCAGGCGGTGGAATTCGCCTTCATCCCGGTGACGGCGGTGAAATACACCTACACGGTGATCCCGGCACTGGTGATGACCTGGATCCTGTCGCACATCGAACGCGGGGTGGATCGCATCACCCCGGCGGTGACCAAAAACTTCCTCAAGCCGATGCTGATCGTACTGATCGCCGCGCCGATCGCCATTCTGCTTATCGGCCCGCTCGGCATCTGGATCGGCAGCGGCATCTCTGCGCTGGTCTACACCGTGCACGGCTACCTGGGCTGGCTCTCCGTGGCCATCATGGGGGCGATTTGGCCGCTGCTGGTGATCACCGGCATGCACCGGGTGTTCACCCCGACCATCATCCAGACCATCGCCGAGACCGGCAAAGAGGGCATGGTGATGCCTTCGGAGATCGGCGCCAACCTGTCGCTGGGCGGCGCTTCGCTGGCGGTGGCGCTGAAAACCAAGAACCGCGAGCTGCGCCAGACCGCGCTGGCCGCTGCCGCCTCCGCCATCGTGGCGGGGATTTCCGAACCGGCGCTGTACGGCGTGGCGGTGCGCCTGAAGCGGCCGCTGATCGCCAGCCTGATCAGCGGCTTCGTCTGCGGCGCGGTCGCCGGCATCGGCGGGCTGGCCAGCCATTCGATGGCCTCGCCCGGGCTGTTCACCAGCGTGCAGTTCTTCGATCCGGCCAACCCGATGAGCATCGTGTGGGTGGTGGCGGTGATGGCGCTCTCGGTGGTGCTGTCGTTCGCGCTCACGCTGATGCTGGGCTTCGAGGATCTGCCGGAAAACGCCGCCGCGCCCGGCCAAACCGCACCGGCGGCGAACGCCGCCAGCGCAACGCATTAACGTATATTTATACCCTAAATAGTTGGAGCGGCATCAAGGCGGCAAGAGAGCGAATCCCGATGAGCTTACACAAGTAAGTGATTCGGGTGAGTGAACGCAGCCAACACGGATGCAGCTTCAAGTATGACGGGTATTGAGGATTGCATGTCTGACTCAACATTCCCTAAAGGATTTTTATGGGGCGGCGCTTTAGCCGCCAACCAGGCGGAAGGCGGCTATCGCGAGGGCGGCAAAGGGCTGACCACCGTCGATATGATCCCGCACGGCCCGCACCGCATGGCGGTCAAACTCGGGCTGGAGAAGCGTTTTAGCCTGCGCAACGACGAGTTTTACCCCAGCCACGACGCCATCGATTTCTACCATCGCTACCGCGACGACATCGCGCTGATGGCGGAGATGGGCTTTACCGTGTTCCGCACCTCCATCGCCTGGAGCCGGATTTACCCCAACGGCGACGAGCTGGCGCCCAACCCCGAGGGCATCGCCTTCTACCGCAGCCTGTTCGAAGAGTGCCGCCAATACGGCATCGAGCCGCTGGTGACCCTGTGCCATTTCGACGTGCCGATGCACCTGGTGACCGAATACGGCTCCTGGCGCAGCCGCAGGATGGTGGAGTTCTTCACCCGCTACGCCCGCACCTGCTTCGAAGCCTTCGACGGGCTGGTGAAATACTGGCTGACCTTCAACGAGATCAACATCCTGCTGCACAGCCCGTTCTCCGGCGCCGGGCTGGTGTTTGAAGCGGACGAGAACCCCGAACAGGTGAAATACCAGGCCGCGCACCACGAACTGGTGGCCAGCGCGCTGGCGACGCGCATCGCCCACGAAGTGAACCCCGCTAACCAGGTGGGCTGCATGCTGGCCGGCGGCAACTTCTACCCGTGGTCCAGCAAGCCGGAAGACGTGTGGGCCGCGCTGGAGAAAGACCGCGAGAATCTGTTCTTTATCGACGTGCAGGCGCGCGGCGCTTACCCCTCCTACGCCGCCCGCGTCCTCCGCGATAAAGGCGTGAGCATCGCGATGGCGCCGGAAGACGCCGACATCCTGAAGCACACCGTCGACTTCGTCTCCTTCAGCTACTACGCCTCGCGCTGCGCCTCCGCCGACATGAACGACAACAACAGCAGTGCCGCCAACGTGGTGAAATCGCTGGCGAACCCGCACCTGCCGCGCAGCGACTGGGGATGGGGCATCGATCCGCTGGGGCTGCGCATCACCATGAACATGATGTATGACCGCTACCAAAAGCCGCTGTTCCTGGTGGAAAACGGCCTGGGCGCGCACGACGAGTTCAATGCAACAGGCGAGATTGAGGACGACTACCGCATCAGCTACCTGCGCGAACACATCCGCGCCATGGCCGACGCCATCGCCGACGGCGTGCCGGTGATGGGTTACACCACCTGGGGCTGCATCGACCTGGTGGCCGCCTCGACCGGCGAAATGAGCAAGCGCTACGGCTTTGTCTACGTCGACCGCGACGACCAGGGCAACGGCACTCTCGCCCGCACCCGTAAGAAATCGTTTTGGTGGTATAAGAAAGTGATCGCCAGCAATGGGGGGGATTTGGGGTAGGTTGAGGCTGATAAGGTTTGAGCGGTGGGGTTGGGGGGCTTAAATTCGTTTAAGCTGCTCCAGCTTTTGCTCTGTTTTTCGTTGCAATATGGCAAAGAACGCTACCGCTGTAGTGCCCCAGCTCTCCGGCATAAATTCATCTGAAAAATGCTCCGCCATGCCCTCGTTTATACGCCCCGCATAGGCGGCCTGAAATTCTTTAGTCTCCTCGAGGATATCGCGGATGACTTGACTGCCGTTTTGCTCAAGGAAGCCGTCAGTCACCCCCTCGGCCGTGTCGGCATCAGTAAACAGATCATAATCCTGACCGAAGTAAATACTGAATAAGCTACTGAGCTCGCTGAAGTGATTGCGAATCACGATGGTGCCCAAAGCGCTTTCACTGCAGCGCTTCTGGCCTGTTGCAGGAATGCGGAAACCGTGGTTCCCCATAGCTCCGGGCTGAAGGTAAAGCCGAAACGTTGATTGAATAATGACTCCACATTATCCTGCGCCAGTAGCTCATCGATCTCATTGACCAAAGCCTCGCGCTGCTGACGAGTCGCCAGACGAATGTACTCTGCGATCAGCGCAGTAATATCGCCCTCTGCATTTATCAGGTCATAATCTTGACCAAAATAAACGACGATCAGGTTATCAAGTTCGCTGGTTTTCATCGGCTTATCTCGCAGGGAAAGCGCTAAGGATAAAGTAAGGTTTGCCATTATAGCGGGTAAATTCAATCACAACGCCAACCCGGTGACATTGATAGACGTCAGCACTGCCGCGTAACACGCCGTAACCTACGGATTCTGTGAAATTGTGATACACGCTCAGACGACTGCCGGGAGACGCGTACCTCATCCAATTCACAATATCTGCGCGGTTCGCCTTTACCGTGACAGAAACATACTTTTCGGCCTCCTTTACCGATCTGAAGGTGCTTGCTGCGATCAGTTTCGGGCGCCTGGCTAGCCTGGCAATAAGCGCTTCCGGAGCTATGTTTATATGTCGAGCCAATGTGTGCCCGCCCGGATATTTACCGCTAACGGACTCGTGCTCAATCAGCTTAACCCGCCCCATGCGCACGGATGCGACTCTGGCTGCGCCAACCGCTCCGGCAAAGACAAAAGGCACGGCAATATCGACCGTTAAACCGACGTTATAGGCCGTTTCCCGATCGGCACCCAGTGTTTGCGCCAATAAAACGGCAGACTGATAAGTGTCAGTCGTCGTTGGCTGCCCGGTAATCATCTGGTTGGAAGCGGCCTTGATGCTGTCCAGGCTATGCGTTCCCACCACCACGCACCCGACTTTGGTGATAAACGTCGGATCCGGCGTATAGCACAACACCCCCGCCCCCATCAGCTCAACGACACCACCGGCAAGCCCCAAACCGCCGAGCAGACGGTTACTGAGCGTTTCACCTTCAGTGACACTCTCATCAGAAAGCACCGCCGCAAGCTGCACTGGCGATAAGGCAATACGCAGCTCATCTTCATTCGCCATGTTCGTTCATCCGTGAATTAGCAAAGCCGTATGAGTAACATAAGCTCTAGAAAGGATAAATACTGGAACGGTTAACGCCAAATTGACCTGCACCTTATCTGCAAGATTCGGACATCACTGAAGCACTGTTATTTCAATAGAGCGCCTCGTTATTGGATGTTTTCGATAGCAAAGTGATTATTGAATCTTTTCACTTTGAAGTGAGCGATAAAGGCCCTGCCGGAAACATCCTGCAGATTTCTGCGCTTATCAATCGGTATAAAATTCAGCCTCATGCTGTAGATATGATTTTCATGAAACGGGTAATCGTTCTGCGTAACGCAAATGCCCTTTTTCAGATCCTGATTCGCCACCTCAATCAATTTCTCATCCGTATCACCAATGAGATAGAGCGTATCTTGCATTTCGTTTTCCTTTGGTGACGGATAGATGCAGATGTCGCCATTCGCTTTAGCATGGGCAGTGATAGGGGTGTCCGGCGCATAGCGCTGATCGAGGCAGTCGCCAGTGCAGGCGCTCAGTAATGCTGCCCCGAAAGCGATAAGTAAGAAATTAGCTTTCATCATATTCCATTATTTATACATTTTCATGAATAAATATAATCCATGAATGGATGACTAATAATTCAACGCAAAGATGATATGCCGAATTGCGAGGTACATTCCAATCCTAAAAGTAAATAAACTGTAATTCCATACAGCTTATTTTTTCCTTTTACTGATAACGTTATAGTTTTTCCGCTGCGGCCAAATCCGCAGCCGGAGTTAGCGTTCCGAATCTGACATACTACCGCTGTATTATGTAATAATGCAGCAGCTTTAGTTCACTCCAAATAATGGTGGCTCAGGCGGGGGCTTCGCAAGAAGCGCCGGTTCGTATGTCCCGGTGACGCTAACCCCGTCTGGGCTACCACCCGAGTTTAGCGTCTCTGGTGATAGTCATTAACTAATGACATACGGAGATGCACCCATGACAAAGGTTCCCACTACAGAATCCGTTGCAAGCCCCCTTACCCTCTACCGCCAACTGTTTAACCACCTCGATCTTAGCGCTTTCAATCCCTCAGAACTTTTAGACCTGGCCGCCCTCTCTGCCGAACAGGCGGAAGGTTTGTGCCACGGGCTGATGCTGTTCGGCCACTTGCTGCAAAAGCACCCACAGCTGGATGCCGAAAACTGGGAGCAAATGAATCACTACCTCAACGCCACGGCACATCTGGTTCCTGCGTTGTGTAACCTGTATGGGCGGGCGTTGCGGGAGATGGAAGCCTGCGGCTAACATAAATGGCAATCAGGGCGATGCTCATCGCCCTTCCCACTCAGGATTTACAATAGATCTGACTGACATATCACAACAAAAGCATTCATCAAGGTAGGCATTTCCTCCCCTACCTGGCATAGTTAACGCATTCGGTAAATCGATGAGTTAACTGCTGGGTATTGATGCATACTGCTCTCGTCAGCAAGCACATTGCTCAGAGTCTACTCGGCAATGTGAGGGAGTGGTTTTGGCAACTGCAATAGAGGCGTTATCTTCAAAAGAATCCGTTTTAAAAGCCATCGAAGAATATAAAAAACTTGGCCGAGATGAATTCTTAAAACAACATAAAATTAAGCGATTTAAAAAACACACCCTTCTTTATAATGGCGAGAAGTACGATATACGAGGCATTGCCGCTAGAGCATACAGTGAGCAGCATGGCTATCCGTTAAAGGGAATCAACACCGATAGCGGAACGGAAAAAGCCATCCAATTTCTCAAAGTTCTCGGTTTTGAGATCGTCGAAACGCCACATCCTTTTGACTATTTAACCGAAGGCAAACTGTACACACGCAAAGCGCTGATCGAGCTCTACGGCGGGCAGCTGCAAGGCGGTATCTGGACCCCGCGGGAATTCTCGGTGATCTTTATCTTCACCGGAGAAAGCGGCGAAACCTACGGCTATAAAGATGGATGGACAGCCGAAGGCAGCTTCTCTTATACGGGAGAAGGCCAAAAAGGCCCTATGGAATTTATTCGGGGTAATAAATCCATCCGCGACCATAAAAAAGACGGCAAAGACATCTTCCTGTTCGAAGACAACAAGAAAGAAAAAGGCGTCCGCTATCTTGGCATGTTTGAGTGCGATTCTTGGGATCATATTCAGTGCTTAGACTTAGAAAATAACCTGCGGCAAGGCATTACCTTTAACTTGTTTAAAGTCTCATCACTGCACGCGGTTGAAGAAGAAGCAGAAACCGATGAAGCCGATACGCAGACAGAAACGCTCGAACAGTTGCGCAAGAAGGCACTGCAGTCCTCACAGCAATCTGGCCAGCGCCAACAGAGCGACAGCAAAAAATCCTGGTTCAAACGCAGCGAAGACGTAAAAAAATACGTGCTCAAGCGCGCCAATGGTATCTGTGAAGCCTGCGACCAGCCGGCCCCATTCAAGAGAAGGAACGGCGAGCCCTACCTCGAACCCCACCACACCAAACGCTTAGCCGACGAAGGCCCCGATCACCCGCAGTGGGTGGGCGCCATCTGCCCGACTTGCCATCGGCGGATTCATAGTGGGGTGGATGGGAAAGAAGTGAATAAGCAGCTGATGGGGAAGTTGGAGCTGAAAGAGTCTATAGAAAAATAGTTATACCATCCTATTTTTAAAAATATCATTTAATTTTATTTTCACCATAGCCGAAACGAAAATAGCTTCACATAAAATTTATTTATAAATCAAATAATTACAAGAAATCAGTAAAGCTCAGGGCTAACATCGTTAGCCCCATTTCAATAGAACTATATACTTGAATTCACCTCACCCAATAGTAACCAACATTAACTACTCCAGACACAATAAATATAAAACCAATAATTACACCCCTGACTTAAATAAGTGAAAAATAGTATAAAACAGATTCACTTACTCATTTTAATTTGTTATAAACCATTATATTGATAATTTATAAAGCGGAGATTTTCTTATGATTACTCGGCGTATAGCTTATGCTTATTATGATCCTAACTGGGACAAACGGATCCATGGTATTCCACTACTTATCCGTAATGAAGTTGAACCACTTGACTATCAATTAGTTATGAAAAGTCATTTAATTTGCCCTCAATGCTACGAACCCCTCATAAGAGTACCTTCAGATCCTGAATCGTCTATAATGTCTAATGGCCGAGACGCTTTATTTCGTCATTTGCCAGATCTTGATGCTCCTTTCTGCTTACTTAGAAGCGGGTCCGTTACAGGGAAACGTTACTCTAACGAAGAAGAGGCCAAGAAAGCTGTTGAGGACGAGGAATTAATCGTTATCAATGGATTTTTGCAAGAGAAGCCTGAGAATGCTCCTCGTGAACCTCACAATGGTGACGAACAGCCGATTGACACCTACTATGAAAGTAAAGATGGTCCGATTGTCAATGTCCCTGTAGCACGACATAATGGCCAAACATTTAAATTACCCAGCAAAATAACAAGCATTCAATCTCTTTGTGCCAATTTTAGAAAAAACTATTATAGGGAGATATTCATTGTTGATGAGTCAGGTCACTCTCTTCGCTATCTTTTCTGCGATACTTTAAAGGATGTCAATCACATAAACAATGAAGTTGAAATCCCTAATTTTTACTTTGGTCAGGTTTCTAAAATAGACAAGCATATTAATCACTCAACCATTTGGATTAAATTAGCAACTCCGAAGAGCTATGCCGATTTTAGAGTGAGAGTCCCGAATAAAGTCGCTGAGCCAAGAGGTATTGTTTCAGGTAAAGCTGAAAACCGCATAGTGGTGTTCTATGCATCAATTGAATCAGTAGGAACAGGATATTGGACCAAAGAACTTACCTGGGGTGAGGTTGCACTTTTACCTGACAAATACAAAGATTTTCTTCTGAACGATTATGAAAGAAAACTAAAAAATTATAAATAAATCATATAGTTATATGAAATATACTCATTAAATTAATTCTTAGACAAACGGTCCTTACATATCAGTAAGAACAGTTTGTCTAGTTTTAACAAATAAAACTAACTTTCCATCTGCCGTTCAAAAGCTTGAGTCACCAATGCCATTATATAAGATAAATCTTCTTTATTTTCAAAAGCAACCTCAACATCACCGTTCCCCCAGCGGCCTAACTTCGTCACGTCTCGACTCAAACCTCGAGGATCCTCGAGCTCCGAAATCGGAATGTTTAGAGAAAGTAATATACGCTTAGCCTGAGGAATAACATCCACAAAATTAACTTCGGCTTTATAAGCAATATAGAGTTTAAGGAACACTTCAGATACACAAGGATCAAGCGCTAATACTGCTTTTCGAAATACCTCAAACAGCACATTCACCTGCTCTTTTGCTAAGTGTGGATGATCGTCAATACTGTAGGAACGACTGATTTCATCTTCAGGTTTGTATGTATTAAGAACCTCTACGGACAGATCCACTGCTGGCCATACAATACTGGCTTTCTCAGCCATCGTTTTGGCTCGAGCTTGAATTGCAGGCTCGTCCCAGTTTTCTACAATGGATAATCCCTCATTCAAGCGAAGTGGGCTGTGCTTAAATCCACCATCCATGTCGCGCTTTTCAGTAAAGGATTTATTACTATACTCAGAGTTATAACCAGTCAACGTTAAGTTACCTAGTGTATGGCGCCAAGTTTCCCACACACGTTGCCATTCGGTACCGAGCGTCTTCTGCCATACTAAAGGTACTTTCTCCACATTATTATTACACTGAGGCATGATATGTTCGATGGTATATTCTTCGACATGAACACGCTCTTTGTGATTAAAGTTCTCAAATTTTCTAAGCCAATAACTACGACTTCTAAAATTATACAGATCGCGATGAGTTATTTCTCGTTTAAACTCGTCATCACTAGGAAAACGACGATATGAAGGAAGCATAATAAATGCCGCTTGAACACTTTCCAGATAGCGATCTTTTTTGAAACATTTACTGAGACCGGCAAACGTTTTATTCATTGAGTTGGTAGGAATAGCACATACTGCCCGACGGAAAACATAGCTTTCTATTAATCGCAAAACAGTAACGAACTCAGAATGTTGTAGCTTTTCACCCTGGTAATCATTATACAGCTCTAAAATGAGTGGATATGCCACGTCCATACGCAGTTCACGGATGTCCTGGAATACCTCTTTTAGTTTTTTGTCTTTTTCTACTCCGAGTACAATGGCGCAATAATACACCGCATATTGGTAAATATCAGCAACAACGGAATCAACTGACTGTTTACTCCGGTAGAAATGTTGCTTGAATGTCTCATAAACGTCGTCAACCTTCGGAATCTCGCCGGTTTTAACCGTTAAATAATGACGCATGAAGAAATCAAACTGTTCTGAGTAAGCCTCTTGGCCAAAAAGCAGTTCCATTTTTCGCCAGTAGTCATTATACAGCTCAGTTTGACTTTCGTTATCCAGCCCCATTAAAATGTAGTTTCTGATCAAATCAGCCTGACTCAACTTCTTCCCTGTTGAGTTCATACTCTCAAAAATCAACTGTGGATTGTCATAACCACGCTGCAATGAAATATCGACCACAATAAGCTTGTTAAGTCCTTTACATACTGTTTCCTGTAACTCTTTATTTTTTAATTTATCTTGGAAAAACTCAAAATTTTCTTTAATCCTGATCGAGTAAGCTTCCGGCTGCGATTTCCTGTCAACAATAGCGCGTAACGTTGCATTATCCGTTTGAGACAATACTAATTTATAACGTTTTTCGCCAGACAACAGCGGGTTGGTCAAATAAAATCCGCGTAGTTGTTCCTGATTAAACCCCTCGATAAACTCGTCTTGTCCTACAGCCTCAGCTAAGGCTGCGATTAACAAAGAGGCTGTAGTAACACGCTGTTGTCCATCGATTATGAGTAACGGAGACTGTGACGTAACAGAATAAAGGCCATGCTCAATATACACTACTGAACCAATAAAATGACCGTTATTACTTTCATCTTTACCGCAGCGAATAATATCGTCCCACAACTGCTCACACTCTTTCAAACTCCAAGAATAAAGACGCTGATAGATAGGTATAACTAACTGCGGGGCTGTGCGTAGAAAATCGAGTAATTTTGCTTCTTTGGCTTTCATCCTGATTATTCTCTTTTTGATATCCTGATTACATGCAGGCCAGTGCAAATGTGCACCTACTGACGTCACTTGAACTGGGCCTTGCTCAAGGGTTGATCAGGTAAGGAAAACAATCAAGGGTAAACATCACAAACATTACATAGTTTTATCTTTTTGATTAAAAACACCCGCTGACAACGTGACCTGCTACCCACGGATTTTTACAATACTTGAGATAATGGTCTCGCATCTATCCCCATTTGAGGCGGCAATCAGTCACACATGAGACTTCATACCAAACCTCAAATTGATAAATCAGCTATGCAAATACTTCTTAAAGTTTTCCGCCTGCTCCAGCACGCTCTTGTAGACCTCATCATTGGCTACCGGGGGGAAGCCATAGCGGTGTAGGAGAAGGATAAGATCTACTTTCAGTTTAGCCTTGATGTCGTCGCGGTTGCTCCAGTCGGGGTATTGAGCGCTGTCATCGACAATCACCTTCATATCCTTGGCCAATTCCAACATCTTATCCTTGTCATAGGTGAAATCGTACTTCTCGCACATATGCGCCAGGATATCGAGAAAGGCCTTCTCTTCCATGTCGATGCCGATATCAGCAAACGACATCATCTCGGTCTTAATGTCGTAGATCATGTCGGCCATCTGCTGGGTGAAAGCGTCGAACTCTTCGCCGTTGAGCACGTCGTTCTCTTTACGCTGATTGTACTGTTCAACCAATGCTTGGAAACGCTTGGAGAAATTGATGCCCTGAAGCTGGTTCACCTTTTGAAAATCACTAATAGCTTTTGCCAGCATCTTTTGCAGCAGTTGCATCCGGGTATTAGGCAGCTTGATCTTGCCAATGCGAGCCATGTACTCATCATCAAAGATATCGATGGTCTCAGCTTTATCTTCGCCTAAGGTGAAGATCTCCTCTACTCCTTCAGCCTTGAGCGCCTCGGCAATCATCTCACGCACTTCCTGGTTCATCTGCGCGGTGTCCGGCGCATCGCCCTTTGTAAGCTTGTAGACGATAGAACGCACGGCCAGATAGAAATGAATTCGCTCACGCTCTTCCTGGGTGATCTCTTCACTGCCAACGCAAACGTCATAGGCGGCTTTCAGGCGTTTCACCAATCCCATAAAACGAAGCTCAATTTTCTTGGTCTGCAGGGCAAACTCGGCGGCCCTATTGAGGCAGTCTAGTTGCAAAGTGGGTGTCCCAGAGAAGTAATCACGGCTGTCGAACGTATGAAATATCTGAGCAAGCAGATGCAGGTGATTACGCACCTCAATCAGTGACTGTTGGACATCTTCAAAGTTGGATTTATCAGCCTTCGAGTACATGGCCAATGCCATGTTCATCCGGCTTTTAATGCCGATGTAATCGACTACCAACCCCTTTTCCTTACCCTCAAACCGGCGGTTTACACGCGAGATAGTTTGGATCAGGTTGTGCTTTTGCAGCGGCTTATCGATGTAAATGGTATCTAGTTCAGGCACGTCAAAACCGGTCAGCCACATGTCCACCACAATGGCAATTTTGAAGTTGGACTTAGGATTCTTGAACTGCTTGTCCAGCTCCCGGCGGTACTCCTTAGTACCGAGCAAGTTATACATGGCCTCTTCATCATCCTGGCCCCGGGTCATGACCATATTGACCAGAGGAAGACTCATCAATTCTTTTTTCTCTTGCTCGGTAAGAGTGGCACCATCGATAGCCTGTTTCGCCTCGAACCAATCGGGGCGCTGTAGCTTCAGACTCTTATAGAAATCGTAGGCAATCTCGCGGCTGGCACAAACAAACATCGCCTTGCCTTTAATGGTCGAGCCTTCTGTTACCCGTTTTTCGTAATGCTGGGCGAAATCCTTGGCCAATGCTTCGATGCGATCCGGATCGCCCAAGATGGAATTCATATTGGCCGTGGTTTTCTTGCTCTCTTCAATCTGGTGTTCACTGGCACCCAGTTTTTCGCATTCTTGATAATACTGCTCGATCTCTTCCAGCTTACTGTTATCAAGCACCACTTTGGCAGCTCGCCCTTCGTAGACAATCCGCACCGTGATTTCATCGTTAACCGACTCGGTCATAGTGTAGCTATCGATGGTGGGGCCAAATACATCCAGAGTGGCGTCGATAGGGGTGCCGGTAAAGCCAACATAGGTAGCGTTAGGCAACGAGTCGTGTAGATACTTAGCAAAGCCGTAGGTCTTTTTCACCGTTCCGGTTTCAGCATCGATGCTGATCTTCAGGTCGAGGTTTATCTGGCTTCGGTGGGCTTCGTCAGAAATACAGATAATATTGCTGCGATTGGAGAGCAGTTGAATATCTTCAGTAAACTTGTGGATGGTGGTCAGGAATACCCCGCCGCTGGCGCATCCGGCCAGCTTATCTCGCAGATCCTGACGGCTGGTGACCGGTTCAATCACCGCATCGCCGATAAAAGCGGTAGCATTGCAGAATTGCTTCGCGAGCTGTTCATCGAGATCGGTGCGGTCGGTAATGAGAACAATGGTCGGACTGGCAAAATCGACGCTCTTCATCAACAACCGGGCAAGGAACTGCATGGTATAGCTTTTGCCGCAGCCCGTGGCACCAAAGTAGGTTCCCCCTTTACCGGTGCCACCAATATTCTCCCCAATGGCCGTTATCTGCTTGCGCTCTTTTTTAATGTTGTAGTAAAGCTTGCGGGCGGCGTAATACTGCGGGTAGCGACAGCAGATCTTCACTTCCTGTTTGCTGGTGTCTGGGAAGAAAACGAAGTTCTTCAACACGTCCAGCAAACGGACCGGATGAAATAACCCCTGGATGAGGGTGTAGAGACCACTGATGCCATCTTGCTCGGTGGATTCGTTACCGTTCACCTTACGCCAAGCGTAGTAGAACTCGTAAGGTGCAAACAGGTTTCCCAGCTTATTATTCACCCCATCGCTGAGAATACACAGCGCGTTATAGACAAACAACCTAGGAATATCGCGCTTGTAACGCACACAAAGTTGGCGCCAGGCGTCATAGGTGGTGGCTTCTTCTTCACGTACCGCCGATTTAAACTCGAATACTACCAGCGGCAAGCCGTTCACATACAAGATGCCATCGGGGATGCGCAGTTGCAGCCCGCCGTCACCGGTCTGACCTTCTATCTCCAATTGATTAACCAACCGGTAGATATTATTACCCACCTCGACCATCTCTTCGCCATGCCCTGTAAATAAGCAGGCTAACTGCTCTGACAAGGTGCTGGTATCCATCAGCTCGATATAGAGGTCTTTCTTATTACGATCTTCACGTTTAAGTAAAAAGCCGTTGCTGAGCCAGTGGCAAAAGATTTTATTGCTCTGATAGAGATCGCTGGCAGGAAGCGTCTGCAACTGGTGGAGGATGTGAGAAATCTCCCCTTGCGTGATCCCCTCAGCCTGATACTGGTTGGCCAGATACTGGCGCAGGTCATCCGTAATCAGCACCTCACTTTTATCTTTTCGCGGCACATTGCTACCGACAAAATGAGGGTAACAGGGTTGGCCTTCCGCATTCGAGCGCTGCCCTAGTAGGGAGATAATGGCCTGTTCCAGCTTCGCTTCCGTGAAAATATGGCTCATGGCAATGGCTTATTGTTCGGTTGTTAATGGTTATAGGGCTACGTAACCCATCGCTACATCGCCCCGCGTACTTAACTGACGAGTTCGGTCTCAATTTCATCGAGGTGAAGTTCACCAGAAATCAGTTTGGGTAGAAGAGTATCTCGTACTTTTAAAAGACTTTGAGACTGCTCATTACTCGAGCTGCCCCATTCAATAAATGATTTGACCCGCTGATGAAACAAATGTTGTACTTCTTTTGTAGGCAAAACTATAGGTTTTCGGTCTAGCGAACCTTTCCACTTAGCATATGGGATGGTTGATCCTTCACAATGAAGGGTTGCATATTTCACAGTTGATTCTTGATATGCTTGGAAAAAAGAGAAATATAGGGATTCCGAATCTTTAGCTGTGAGAGTAAAAACTGTTGAGCGAGTAACTCCATTAAATGGAGCAATGCATACCTTATGGAAATATGGACGCATTGCTCCGAATAGAATATCCCCTTCCTTAAACAAAATCAGACTACTGTTAGCTTCTTCACCAGATTTTGATTCTGAAAGGAGTGGTTCCTTTGTACCAATGCATTCAATTGGCACATATGGAATACGTCTAGTTTCACTCGATGGTTTTATCCGTTCATTTCTTAGTAAAAGAACATCACCTAGTTCTCCAGCCTGCCAACCTTTAGGTATCCATCCTTCCAAACCCAATGAAGGCTCGACGCACTCTTCAAAAGCGGCAGGGAATTGCTGACGAATATCGTTCGATAATGGCTTGAAATCGCTGCTTTCACGCGCAGCTTTACGGAACTCAGCACGGCGCAGTAACTCATCAGAAAACTCTAAATCCTGCTCGAAAAAACCTGCATCCAAGGCGTTATCGACCACCGGATCAAAGTCAACAAACCAAGATTTAAACAGCGCTTGTGCCATTTGCTCTAGGGTTTGGTTGATTTGGCGGTTGAGGGTGATCTTTACATCTAACGCATCAAGAGTTTTTGAAACTTTTACTTGTTCATCAATAGGTGGCAACTCAACTAGGAAGTCGCCAATTTTTTTCACTGGGACTCGCGCCTGATTAGCGCTACCTTGCGCTACATTAACCACCCATTCAGAAAAGCATTTTGTTTTCAGTAAATAGTAAAGGTAATTTTGGTTAACTAAGTCACCTGGAATAACGCTACATGTATTTTGATTCTGTATTGCGCCCTGCGTTTCTATCGGAGCCCTTACTACCTTGCCAACAACAGATGACCAGTTAGGTGGCCAAGAACCAACAGTCGCAATTAAAATGTCATTAGCTTTTATTCGATGGGAAACCCACTTTCTTGCATGCTCAATATCAACCTTTGTAACACCGGTAATATCAATGGAGTCTTTTGTAAAATTTGATACCTTTATAAGGTCTATACCAAATTGATCATCGGTAAAATATTCTTGCTTTATGGCCGCCCCGTTGCGTAGGCTGACTAGGTCAATTAGCTTATAAATTTTTCTCTTACTCTCCATAACCCAACGCCTCCATATTGGCACGGATCGCTTGATCCAGCGTTGCCGCTTCATCCAACTGTCGATAAAGAGTTTGGGTCAGCTCCTGCATCTTGGTTTCAAAAGCGATGCCGTCATCCTCAATATCAGCTGCACCCACGTAGCGGCCAGGAGTCAGCACAAAGTCGTTAGCCTTCATCTCATCAAGGGTCGCAACCTTACAGAAACCGGCTTGGTCCAGATACTTCTCAACACCGAGCTCCTTGGCCTCGATGCGGCGCTTGAGTTCACTCTCGCTGCTGCGCCAAGCGTGGAAGGTATCAGCGATGCTAGCGATATCCTCTTTAGTCAGCTCTTTTTGGGTGCGGCTCACCATAGCGCCAAGATTACGGGCATCGATAAACAAGGTCTCGCCGCGACGATCGCGGTAGCCATATTGAGGATTGGCTTGCTTGCTTCTGCTGATAAACCATAGGCAGACCGGGATCTGGGTAGTGAAGAACAACTGCCCCGGCAAGGCAATCATGCATTCGATACGGTCATCTTCAATCAGCTTTTGACGGATCTCTCCTTCGCCGCTGGTATTCGAGCTCATGGAGCCATTGGCCAGTACAAAGCCCGCAGTGCCGTCTTCGCTCAGCTTGGAGAGCATGTGCAGGATCCAAGCATAGTTAGCGTTGCCGGTAGGAGGAGTGCGAAAACCTGCAAAACGCGGATCGTTGGTAAGCTCAGCCTCGTTACGCCAATCCTTCAGGTTAAAGGGTGGATTGGCCATGATGAAATCGGCCTTGAGATCTGGATGCTGATCGGCAAAGAAGGTATCGGCCGGACGCTCTCCCAGATTGCCGGAAAGCCCGCGCACCGCTAAGTTCATTTTGGCCAGCTTATAAGTGGTACTGGTCAGCTCCTGGCCGTAAATAGCGATGTCTTTACTCTTACCTTGATGGCTTTCAACAAATTTGAGGGACTGCACAAACATACCGCCTGAGCCGCAGCAGGGGTCGTAGATCTTGCCCTGATAAGGTTCAAGCATTTCAGCCAGCAGGGTCACTACTGCTTTGGGGGTGTAGAACTCGCCACCACCTTTGCCTTCGCTTGCTGCAAACTTGCCAAGGAAATATTCGTAAACCCTACCTACCAAGTCCTCCTCGGTCAGATCGCATTCGTTGGCGAGGGTGTCTATGTTCTCAATGGTATCAATGAGAGAAGCGAGCCTTTTCACCTCTAATCCCTGACGGGAGAAGTAGTTATCCGGCAGGGCACCGGTCAGCGACGCATTGCGTTTTTCTATAGTAGAAAGGGCCGTGTCGATAATCACCGCGATGTCATCTTGCTTCGCTCGGGCTTTGACATAAGACCAGCGGGCTTCTGGTGGCAGGAAGAAGACGTTATCCTGCTGATAGAAAACATCCATATCGACAAAGGCTTCCTGGCCGTTGGCGATCAGTTGCTTGCACTTGGCTTCGAACTTGTCGCTGATAAATTTCAGGAATACCAGACTCAACACTACGTGCTTGTATTCGGAGGATTCCACGCTGCCACGCAGCTGATTGGCGGTATCCCAAAGTGTTTCTTCGAAGCCTTTGCCAGCTTTCTTGGTTGGTGATTTAGTCATGTAAATGCGTTCTCTTTTTTATGAAAAACAATCGGTTCCCTCGATTTGGGAGCGAACCCCTGATGAGAGGAAACCTCATTATGGGTTAATCCCTATGCTAGTGGTCGCCAATGTATACAAAGCGATATTGACTGTGATTATCTCATAAATGCTGCCGGACTTAATTGTCGTAAGCCAAAATGGGTACAAATTTTCTGAAGCTCAGCTTTGAGCCAAAAGTGTAGAAAACTTCACGAGGACGCTTGCCTGATGCCAAATTGCTAAAAAGTATCTGATGAGCTTACGACTCCTACTAGAGTCCTGAGAAAAGATGAGCATTACATGGTCCTATAGGCTGCACACACTTAATGCATGTCTCTCGCTCTAACTGAGTGTAATCTCTGTTAATTAACGAAAGGATAAAAAAACACGCCATGACAGCTCCTTCCCAAATTGACACAACCAGCTTACTCACAATACTGGGCGTCATCGCCGCTGTATGGGCGTTGATATCTCCTACGAGCAGACTACGACTTCGATTCTGCATGGCTTGGTGGGATTGGTGTATCGGTGGCGTGGTCTTTCTCCTCATTCACTATTTAGTATTTGCTCCTGTTTTAGAGAAGCTTGGGCTGTACTACAGCCTAGGGCCATGGAAATGGGGGCTCAATAGCTCAAGTGCGGTTTACCTACTTCTTCTCTCTGTCGCCTTATACTACTTTTGGCGCACAAGGTCTCCTAAACTGGCCAGAGGAAGAGTTCGCATCTTCCGCGAGCTAATTGAAAATTTTCATCTTACAAAGCGTTACGACGAGTTGGTGTTGCTAGTTGAACCCCAATTGTCGAAACTTATTTCCTTAACTAAGCAGCAATCTTGGCTTGTTCGCATAATTAATCATCTAGACAAACCCAACATTGACATGTCTGCTCTATTTAACGGGATTAAACCTAAAGCAAGACCAGCTTGGCGCGTATACATAAGCCCTTTACTCCAGTATTTGAAGTCGTGCCGTTTGGCTCGCAAAGAGGCCAACATAGAAGCCCGTGAAATCCTCTTAAATCTAGTCACCTCTCCTGAGCTGACAATTCACCTGGCTCTTAGCCACCCGCATTTTTGTCTCAAGCTCCTTCAAGCCGACGAAGTGATACGCTCCGACTTCATTGAAAACTACATGGATGCGTTACTCGATGCACCGGGAAGCCGCCTCTACGTGGAGTTAAAGAATAACCAAAATCTGCATCGTGGAAATCGTCTGCTGCTACCGGAGAACAACCGATTACTTCGATTCTTCTTCGCCGATGCAACTTTGGCGATGAATAACGGTCTGGATAATGCCATTGGCACTGCGGTGTGTCGGCGACTGGATGAAGATAACAAACTAGCCGAGAGGTTGAACAAATCATTGGGATCCTACTATGACTCAGGAAGATTTCGTTGCCCGATCAATTCGGGCTTAACGCTCTTTGAGATCATGGTCCATGAGGGTATTCATCAGGGCCTGCAAGACCATATGTGGTTGCATTACTTCGGGCACTTCGCAGAAAAAATTTTGAAGCAAATGGATACGTCACCCGATGAAGAAACCTATCAGGAATGGCCGACACCGTTTCATTATCTTCTTTACCGCTTAATTAGTATCGCTACCGATTGGGCCGAACAGTGTGCGCTCATTGATGATTCAGAGATTCCGGAGGCGACACGCTCCGCTGATAAATTTGACCAGCACTATATTTCTAAAGAAGCGACCAAAGTCCTTGGGGTGATGCTCGAATACATCATCCCAAGCGAGAAATTATCTCCTGCATTCAAGAGATATCTGGTGGAAGTGGTCGTACGTTGTTACATCAAACTTGAGAACAATCCCAGGTTGTCTGATGTCGCATTGGCACTCTTGACTAACGTAATTATGGGTAAGGATCTTCCGACAAAAATCTCTTATCGTTTCAAACTTCGGGATGAATTTAGGAGTATTGACCACATAATGAGGAAGGATGCTTTGAGGTTTGAACAAACCTTAGATGAATCACTTGCGTGATGTCCAAAACGGATTAGAGTGAAAAGTTAGCATAAGCTATTAATCCTCTGAAAGCGCATGACTTACTTAAGCCTGCGTTGCTGACATTCACGTGAACTCAGGGAAAAAATTTGCCTATAAAAAACCTGCTTGTAAGCTGGCTTTTTGGCTCTTTTGACTTAGGTCACCGTTGCTTGAGACGCATAACCAAAAAAATGCAACACCTTGAATAAAAAATAATTAATGCCAAATGTGTTGTGGTTTTCACCACTTTTTTGGCGTATGAAGCAACCATTGGGTTAACGTAATCGTAGCTTTAAAATTTGGTTGAGCCTAGCTAAGGTATCTGTTCTATGGACGAGTAATCTATTGGAGGTTGCATTGATCGTTCCTCTTCAAAAAAAAACTGAGGCTGGAAAACCTTACACACGTATACCTGAAAATGAAATCAGGTTGGTGGAACTTAGCTCTGTTTCAGATGGAGATCTGGTAGAGCTGTGTCGGCAGAGTAGGACACATCCGCAATACGTTCCCATCGAATGTCTTCTTTACTACGTCCGACGCTGCGCATCAACTAACCCATCCCTTTTTGAACAGCTCTTCAAGGTTCTTTCAGAACGAATACTTAGGAAGCTTCCGAGATCCCAAAGCCAAGGCGGAAATACCGTATCAATGACAAATAGCGACATCCGAGAAGGTGTGTATGACCGCTTCATTGAGATGCTTATGATCGACAAAGCAGGCTACGAGGAACGATTGGACATGTTCGAAGTGCGTTTTGATCTGGCTTTATCGAGATTAAAAAAAGACGCTCAAAGGAAATTTTATCGGGCTGAGAATAGAAATACCGATTTGGGGTTTGATGATGATTCGGCCGACCTTAATCCAGAAGTTGAGACTACATCTGAGGGGTATGATCCTTTTGAGGCAACAGATATCGACAATTATCGTTACCGTTGTAGGCTTGATGCAGCGATTGAGACTCTACCTGAATTACAGCAGAGAATCATTGAAATGACCCGATTAGATATTCCAATAGACTCGATTGACCCAAATGAGGTGACTATTTCCAGGGCACTCGATAAGGTTGAGAAGACCATTCGTAATCAAAAAAAGAAGGCACTCGCAAGTCTTCGTATACTGCTTCAAGGGGACCTATGATGACAGGACTTTCACCTCAAGCATCCCTGGAAGAGGTACTAGAGTCATTCTCTATAGAGCATGATGTAGGTACAGCAACCTTGCAAAAATATCTTACTGCATATCCAGCATTTTCCAATGAAATCATCGATCTATCTCGTGAAATGGCAAGAACATTAGCAGAGGATGAGGAACCGCTATCTGAATATGATCGCTGCTTGATCAGTTCGGCCGTCACACGCATCCAAAATGCTCCAGGAAAAACGATGATAGATCCATTCGCTGATCTCTCAGTTCAAAAAATGCGTGATATCTCCAAAACACTAAACTTACCTCGACAGGTAGTCATGGCATTTAGGGAGCGAACCGTAGCTCCCGGATCTATTCCTCAGCGATTTTTAAGCAGATTCGCTGAACTGCTGCAAAGCAGTGTACAGCAGCTCACAACCTCACTTGAACAGCCACCCATGGCGGTTGCAGGAAGTTATAAGTCCGACGGAAAACCGTGCAATGTGCAGAAGATTACGTTCGAACAACTCCTTCGAGATGCTGATTTGTCTGAAGAAGATATCGCTACCTTAATAGAAGAGGACATTTAACGTGCAAGCCGTGGAATTGGCCCGCGAGGCCGCTGCTGTTCTACATGATCAAGCTGTAGCTTCCGGACATGACCCATGGAGACCATACGAGTTTGCTGTTGCAGAGGCGGACAGAAGAGGCTTTGACGTAGAGAGCACAAAGAAAGGCTCACCCAGCCTCAGAGGCGCGCGAGCACGTTTCTTCCCAATGGAGAAGTTCATTCTCCACGAAAAATGCACAACCCTTTTTGAACAAGCGTTCCTAGTTGCCCATGAAATCGGTCACGCTGAACTTGGCGACGGCATTGAAGAGGATGACCAAGGTTATACTATAGACCCAACAAGAACCTCAGAAGCTTCTCCGATGGGGGCTGAGCGGGTTGTAGACTATAGTCGCAGGCAGCGTCGAGAGGTCCAAATGGATCTATTTGCGCGTGAGTTTCTGCTTCCCCGGCATGTAGTAAAAACGCTTTATCTGGATGGGATAAGTGCGTTAAGTATTGCAGAGAAGCTTGGTGCGCCATTCGATGTGGTTGCGCAACAGATCTTTGATGCATTGTTACTCCCCCCACCTTTACCTGAAGATACAAAGCCCGCAATTGAATACCCATTGAACGCTGAGCAGGAGAAAGCCGCCGCCCATCGAGGCCCCGCCTTTCTGCTTGAGGCCGGGCCTGGTACGGGCAAGACTCAGACTTTAGTGGGACGGGTAAAAGGATTGCTTGCCGATGGCGTAGATCCACGAAAAATCCTTTTGCTGACTTTCTCTAACAAAGCTGCGGGAGAAATGGCTGAAAGGATCGCTCGCGTTGACGCGGAATCTGCGGCTGCAATGTGGATTGGCACTTTCCACTCATTCGGCCTCGATCTGATTCGTCGATTCCACGACGAACTGAATCTGCCGCTCGATCCTCGGCTGCTGGACCGGACGGAAGCAGTAGAACTGCTGGAGCATGAGTTTCCCATATTAGATCTGGTTCACTATCGCAATCTTTACGATCCAACTCGGATTATTGCTGACATCCTCACCGGCATCTCGCGTGCCAAGGACGAGGTAGTCGATGCAAATACCTACCTCGCGTTGGCACAGGCCATGCGCGATAGAGCTGTTGGGATTGAAGATATAGCAACGGCAGAAAAAGCCATTGAAGTCGCCAGGGTATACGCTACTTACGAAACCCTTAAAAGGCAGGCTCGATGCGTTGACTTTGGGGACCTGGTTTCATTGCCAGTGAAGCTTCTTGAAGAAAATGAAGCCATTCGATCTCACATCCAATCCACTTATGAGCACGTTCTAGTCGATGAATATCAGGATGTGAACCATAGTAGCGTACGACTGCTAAAAGCCCTTTGTGGCGATGGCGAAAACTTGTGGGTGGTTGGAGACGCTAAGCAGTCAATCTATCGCTTCAGAGGCGCTTCGTCGTTCAACATGATTCGTTTTGGGAATGAGGATTTCCCTGGCGGGTTGCGATATCGTTTAAAAATGAACTACCGCTCCGTACCCGAAATAGTGTCGGCGTTTTCAAATTTTGCACTGAATATGGCTGTAGGGGATGCTGACAGCGGTTTATGCGCAGAACGGACAAGTGATGCCCAGAAAACTGAGCTGCGTTGCGTGGATCAAGGACTTCTTCAAATACCCTCTATTGCGGACGCGATAAAGGAGATGCTGGACTCTGGTTACAAATACAGTGATCAGGCAATCCTGTGCACAGGTAATGAGAAGCTCTCAGAAATCGGCCAACAGCTTGAGCTCTTAGGCATCCCTGTACTTTATTTGGGAAGTGTATTTGAGCGTCCCGAGATTAAGGATTGGCTGACGCTGCTCTCCCTCTTAGTAGATCGTCGTGCAATGGGCTTGGTGCGAATAGCTTGCCTGCCTGAGTTTACGATGTCACTGGATGATGTTGGCAGTATCCTTACACATTTACGGGAAGATGAAACCGGAAGTGACTGGAAAACCAAAATCGATGACTTTCAAATCTCAGACAATGGGCGCACAGCCTTAGATCGGCTTGCCAAAACACTGAGAGGTCTTAGCGCAAATGACTCCCCCTGGAGCGTACTGGCAACTGTACTTTTAGACAGGACGCGAATCGCGGCCCGTATGGCAACATCAACAGACTGCAGTGTCCGCTCCCAATGTATTGCAACTTGGCAGTTGCTCAATTTTTTACGAGCACAACCATCCAGCGGTGAAGGGGCATTTATCACTCGCACATTAGATCGCATCCGCCGTTTGGTTCGGCTAGGGGATGATCGCGATCTTCGGCAGCTTCCGGCGGCAGCACAAAGCATTGATGCAGTGCGCCTCATGACCATTCATGGAGCAAAGGGGCTCGAATTCCCTGTGATTCACGTACCCGGCATGAACGCAGACACTTTACCCGGTAATCCGCAGAAGCAGGTTTGCCCACCACCCAATGGCATGATTGCAGGTGGTGAGTCCAACGCCAAGGAGCAATTTAATCTGGAATATAAGGCGGAGAGAGAATGCTTATTCTACGTTGCCTTGTCCAGAGCTGAAGATCGGCTATTTCTCTATGCTACTACGCGGAACGCTGCTGGCAGCACCCGAAAGTTATCCGACTTTTTAAACCGTATAGGGTCCAGCTTGGTTCAAAATAACGTGGAGCCTCTACATGCGGTAATCGAAAAGCCCGAGTCATTACCTGTGGATTGGGTTGTCAGCGGAGACCTAGTTCTAAGTGGTGCTCAGATTTCCCTGTATGAGTCCTGCCCTCGCCGTTTCTTCTATACGCACATTCTCCAAATTGGAGGACGACGTACTCCAACGCCATTCCTAAAGATGCACGATGCTGTTCGCAATGTATTCCAAGAGTTGGTCAACACTGCGCCCGTAAAAATAACGGACATAGAAGACAGGGTCACGCAGGCATTTACTGTCGAAGGCCTAGCTGAACACGGTTACGCTCCTGAATTTAAATCACTAGCTATTGGCATGGTTAGCTATTTCGCTTCGATCAGGGAAAGCCACAACTCTGAAGCAACCTGTGCCTTCACAATGAAGCTTGGGGAAACCTCTATCACCATAAAACCTGACGATGTATTGGTTCATCCAGATGGACGTAAAACATTTCGCCGGGTGAGGACAGGACATAAAAGAGATAAAGAAGAATCTGACTTAGGCGCGGCTGCCTTTGTACTCGCAGCACGGCAGGCTTTTCCAGATGCGATAGTGGAGTTAGTACACCTTTCTGACCAAACAGTGACCCCAATCGATCTGACCGCTAAGCAGTTGGATAATAGGTATAAAAAAATTCTTACTACCCTTGACTCAATAGTTAAAGGAGTCTTTCCAGCAGAGTCATCATCTCGAGTATGCCCCTCCTGCCCGGCATTTTTTGTCTGCGGATTGACTCCTGCAGGCGTACTTCAAAAAAATCTAAAAAAAATTTACCGGTCTGATTGACCTGCATCGATTGAGTAGTAGAGCCAGACATCGTCTGGCCAAACTCAAAAGGTGATGCAAAATGAATACTGAAAATATAAACGATATTGACGATGTAGGAGAAGCGATTCGCGAAGGCCGTGCTCTGCGTTCGGCACGCACCTACCGCATCCTGTTCGCACAGGAAAACCTGGTTTTTCGCGCAATCGAAGTCAATGATCCTGTGCCACTGGGTCGTCAGATACTGATTGCTGCTGGTCTACGTGCAAATGATGATTATAGCCTGTTTGCCATTCTGGAAACGGGGGATTTCGAAGACTTGCGCCTTGATGAAACCTTCGATTTACGCGGTCGTGGCGCAGAGCGCTTTGTGGCCTTCCAGACCGATCGCGATTTCAAACTGACTATTAATGAGAGTCAAGTATCATGGGGCAAGCCCGCAATTACAGGCTCCGCGTTATACGACCTGGCGAAACCCAGTGACGGAGATGCCGTTTTCATGGTTATTCGTGGTGGAAACGATCGTCAGATTGAACCGAACGAGGCCGTAGATCTTACCGCCCCGGGAGTTGAGCACTTCATCACTGCGCCAAAGCGCAAACCGAAGATTGACATCGTAGTCAATGGCCGTGAAGTCCAGGTATGTGATAGTCACCAAACTTTCGAGCAGTTAGTCGCTATCGCTTACCCAGGTGAAGCTCCAGCACCTGAGATTGTGTACTCAATTACATATCGCGGCGTGGCCTCAAAGCCACATAGTGGTGAATTGGCCGCTGGTGGCTTTGTTGAAGTAAAAAATGGGAGCGTAATCAATGTCAGCCGCACCATTCAGTCTTAATAGTGACCTTAAGCGCTTGCGTGAGGAAGGATACTACGTCCAAATCGTGGGTGGCTTCTTGGTAATGCGTGAAGTGCCGTACGTTAACGCGCAGTTGGAAGTTAAGACCGGCACACTCATCTCAAGCCTTTGCATGTCTGGAAACGTTACTCAAAAACCAGAACCGCACACGATTCACTTCGATGGAGACTATCCGTGCACATCCCAGGGTACGCCCATCCAAGCTATTGCACATCAGAGCGTAGCGGTGGATCTGGGGCATGGGTTAAGTGCTCAGCACATGTTCTCCAGTAAACCCGGGCCAGAGGGTTACAGCGATTATCATCAGAAGATGACGACGTACGCGACAATCATTTCTGGCCATGCAGCTATCCTCAGACCTGACGCTACTCCACGTGTGTTTAAAAATCCCGACGAGGAGGATGGCTGTGTATTTAACTATCTGGAAACTGCTTCAGATCGGGTGGGAATAGGGGCGTTGACCGCACGACTTGAAGGTCAACGTATTGCTATCCTTGGTACTGGTGGAACAGGATCCTATGTGCTGGACCAGTTGGCGAAAACACCAGTGAGCGAGATACGTCTCATCGACGGTGATGATTTTCTTCAACACAACGCTTTTCGTGCGCCAGGCGCACCGTCGATAGACACTCTCCGTGAGGTACCAAAGAAGGTGGATTACCTAGCGAGTATCTACAGTAAGATGCATCGCCATATCGTGCCACATGCGGTGCAGATGGACATAGATAACCTCAACCTTCTGGATGGAATCAACTTCGCTTTCCTTTGCATGGACGCTGGCGAGCCGAAGCGCCTGGCTGTGCAGAAGCTAGAGGATATGGGAGTATCCTTCGTAGACGTGGGAATGGGCCTCGAGCTGGTAAACGGCTCGCTTGGTGGCATTCTCCGTGTGACGGCAAGTACCCCAAATAAGCGCGATCACATTCGCAAGCGCGTGTCTTTCGAAGGTGGGGGAGCAGAAAATCTTTACGCGTCAAATATCCAAGTCGCAGAACTAAATATGATGAACGCGGCACTTGCCGTAATTAAATGGAAGAAACTCCTCGGCTTTTATCGTGACTTAGAAAACGAACATCACTGTTCCTATACGACCGACGGAAATATGCTGCTGAATGGTGACTCGCTATGATTCGTCATAACCAGCTTACCCCCAGCTTTGTAAAGGGGGTACCGCGTATACTTGAACCTGGCATTTTGTACGTTTCAATGGAATACGGTACCGTGGTCCACAGTTGCTGTTGTGGCTGTGGCCTTGAAGTAGTGACACCTCTGACTCCAACGGACTGGAGGCTAACCTTTGATGGCGAAGCAATTTCGCTTTGGCCATCGGTCGGCAACTGGAATTTACCCTGTCGATCGCACTATGTGATTCAAGGTAATCGAGTGGTAGAGGCTGGGCCTTGGGACAAAGCTCAGATTGATGCAGAGAAGCGTCGCGACAAAGCAGCGAAGGCGCGCTACTACTCGCAGATTGAATCCTCTGGGGACCTGAAAGAGTTGAAACCGAAGCCTACCAATGGGCCTGCTATGGCGACGGGGAAGAGAGAGACCATTTGGTCCAAGTTACGGCGGTGGTTAGGTTAGGGTCATGGCTTCAAAATTTTTTCATGTTGCTGCGGTTGGCTTAATGGGCGCGGTTCAATTAATGCATTTTTATACGGCAATAACCGTAACCGTCGACCGCATTTAGAACTTAGTGGGCAAAATTCGCCAATTGGTGGTGGGGTTGAATGAGTAAACCTAGGACTATACTCGGCATTAGGTGTTACTAAACCACTATCATGTACGGGCTTTTCACAGGCAATACATCGTAATTCAGGATATTTTTCCCGTGAGATGCCCTCCACCCTCCGCTCAAAATCTTCAAGGTCAGTTTCAACCCAACAATTCCTTACTCTGACTTCTGCTTTATCCATAATGTCTTGTCTTTAATAATGTTGATCTAATCACTTTATGAGCAGTAAACATCACTGAATCAAAATGAAGCCGCAAGCTATTTTTGCTGTAACCCTCCCGCAGTTAATCAAATTGTTAATTACTACACCTCAAGCTTTCCCATCCCACATCCTTGTGATGTTATTCGAAAATCTATTTTCTCAAAGTGCCAACTTTCCCAAAATCGAACGGACTCACCCCCTTCTCCCGATTAGCATCCAGATAATCAGCCCACCATTGCACCATCAGCCTCCGCTCCCCTAAGTGCTCGGCCTTATGAATATAAGCCGCACGCACAGAGTTACGTTCCTGGTGACTCATCTGCCGCTCTACCGCATCCTTCGACCACAATCCCGACTCAATCAATGAACTACAAGCCATTGTTCTAAAACCGTGACCACAAACTTCCACCTTCGTATCGTAGCCCATTACTCGTAGTGATTTATTAACCGTGTTCTCACTCATCGGTTTACGTGGATCATGGTCACCAACGAAAATCAGCTCACGGTTTCCACTCATGCTTTTGATCTTTTCTAGAATGGCGAGAGCTTGCTGCGATAAAGGAACAAGATGAGGAGTACGCATCTTTGATCCTCGATGTGAATGCTTCACACCTTCAAGCGGATCACGCTCCCCCGGAATCGTCCACATAGCAGTTTCAAAATCTACTTCTGACCAGCGTGCGAAACGCAGTTCACTAGATCGTATGAATACTAATAGCGTTAGTTCCACCGCCAGTCGAGTGAGAGGTCTGCCAGTGTAGGTATCAATTCGATGAAGTAGTTCAGGAATGCGATTAAGTTCTAACGCAGCGCGATGCTGTCGCTTAGCTGTAGCAACCGCTCCAGCGATCTCTTGTGCGGGGTTGTAATCGATTAAACCGCTCTGCACGGCAAATCGCATAATTGCTGTTGTTCGTTGTTGTAGACGCGCTGCCACCTCAAGACGTCCAGACATCTCTACGGCTTTAATCGGTGTAAGCAGATCTCGGGTTTTTAACTCTGCGATACTTCGCTTACCAATCGCATCGAACAAATTATCTTCCAGACTTTTAAGAACACGGCCACGATGCGACTCAGACCACTTTTGATTGCTGGCGTGCCAGTCTCTGGCTACCACTTCAAACGTTATCGCCTCTTGCTCCTGCTCTACCTTAACGGCTTTCTTGCTCTCACTGGGATCCATGCCATTAGCTAACTGCTTACGCGCATCGTCACGTCGTGCCCTTGCATCCGCCAGCGACACTTCAGGGTATTTCCCCAATGCCAGCATCTTTTCTTTACCACCGAAGCGATAGCGTAACCGCCAGTATTTCGAGCCGTTAGGGTGAACCAGCAATACCATGCCTTCACCGTCAGTAAGTTTATAGGCTTTTTCTTCAGGCTTAGCCGTACGAACCTTTACATCACTCAGAGCCATGTTGAGTATCCTTTCAAGGGTTCTGTGTGGGTACAAACATTATCGAACCGGGTTATACCCACATTTGTACCCGCATCAGTAAGTTGATGTAGATTGAATCAGGTTGACTTATGTTGACTGAAAAAGCGAGAGGAGCCTTGCGGGGACTGGATTTTAGGCATAAAAAAAGACCTCAGTTGAGGTCTATTTACATACTAATGGTGCCGAAGGCCGGACTCGAACCGGCACGTATCTCTACGGTTGATTTTGAATCAACTGCGTCTACCGATTTCGCCACTTCGGCACTGAAGTAGTATGCGGAAAACGGGTGAATTATACCTTCCCGCGACCAGCACGCAACACTTATCCGTTGTTCAATGAGTTAAGTGTCGAAAAAACCGCCGCAACGCGCGTTTGCCCGCCCCGCCTTCCCGCTGCGCGCCCTTCACAACCCTGTGATGATGAGCATGCTACATCCACAGGCTGTTGCAATGAGCATCCAGGATCAGCGTAATACCGTCCGATTCCAGATTCCAGCATCGTTGCACAAAGCAATGATGGCTCATGTGCCGAGCGCCACTCACTCTCAGTAGCCAGAACCGCTCGCCCAACTGGCGAAACAAGTTCAGGAGTCCGCCACGCCGTTGGCCACACCGGCCTCCCCCATCACCACTGTCTCACCCAGCGTCTATCAAAAACAAAATAATCCCCAGCCGCAATGGCAATGCTGCAAATAATTGCATACTCATGTGTCAGCGAATAAAGAATGAGGTTACGTAACATTCCGTGAACACTATTTTTTCATTGGTTAATATCAGACAGGAAATAAAAGCGTGGAATAACGCCATTAAGAAAGAGACGGTATTTTCGGCTGGATAGGCTTCTAACTAAAATCACCAGAAAATAGCGTACATACGTAACAAAATAGCCACTCAAGGCCTAAAAACCAGCTGAGATCGCTTGCCTCTGCGGAGTTAATAGCTTTAAGATGGTGCAAGAAAATTTTCCCTGGTGTTGGCCAATATTGGCAACCTGGCCCTACGCGGTCAGGTTTTTTTTTGTATTTTTATCAAAATATTACCGGGAAGTGTATCGCCTCAAGGAATGAAAAACTAGTTAGACTAAAGTGCAGTCCCTTACTAGACCTTTATCAGTTCATGCATGTTATTATTTCATATTGCAGAGATCAGGGCAGGCACTCTATATTACGTCCTCAACGTGAACCGACACGCGGCCAAATCAATACCAATTAACGCTCGTCATTTCCCGAATCGAAAGACGCTGTTTGCTAGCCGATATTTTCTACCTTCTCAGACGTCCCCCGGCCGATGAGTTCTGCGCAGCCGTGGGCTAGCGTACCTGTCATTCCACCGGCTTAATCAGCCGAAGCTCCATCCCCAGGCGCACGGCATGTCGGGCATTCGTTACCCCCAGCTTTTTGACGACGTTGGACATATGAAACTTGATGGTGCCGGTCTTTATGCCCAGGATCATCGCCGTTTCCTGGTAGGTTTTACCCACGCTGGCCCAATAGAGAATTTCGTTTTCCCTGTCGGTAAAGCGGGCGTTGCTCTCCAGGGCTGCGGCGTTTTTTTCTGACAGTCGTGACAGCGCCAGATAGGACTCGTGTATCGAGGCCAGCAATACCGAGATTTCACCTTTACGTTCGATAAGCGCCGGGATGGCTTCCGCTCTCTGCTCAAGGTTGAAGGCAAAGGAAAGCGTGACGAGGTTATCGTTATAATCGTGCAGCACGAAGGTATAACCGTGCGTCACACCAAACTCGCGCGCCTGCTCGAACAGTTCGGGAAAGTGCAGCCCCGCGTCGGCCATGATTTGCTCGTCCCAGGCGAACGGAGTCAGGCGGTTGCGGGCGGTAAGCACCACCGGATCAATGTACTGTAACCCCTGTTCTTGATACTTTTTTACCCAGTCACTCGGGTAGTTGGTGACGCCAAAGATGCAGGCAATGTCCTTTTTGGATAACACCACATACGCCCACAGGAGATCGCCCAACTCCCCAAGTGCCGCTTCCAGGCGCTTGCCGATGATATTGCTGAGATTATATTCATCTTCCATTGACTGCCCGCTCCCTCTATCCGCATGCCGCTGGGTTGACTATAGCACGACGAAAAGCGACAGGTCGGGGGACGGTTTTATCGGGAGGCATGTCGCACCCACAAAAAAGGCGCGGCCCCACGGCCACGCCTTTCTTCACTACCGATTGCCCTGCTATTTGCGCTTGAGCAGCATATACACGCTGATCAGCAGGAACAGCATGCTCGGCAGCAGCGCACCCAGCACCGGCGGCATGCTGTATACCATGCTCAGCGGGCCGAAGATCTGATCCAGCACGTAGAACAGGAAGCCGAAGCTAATGCCGGTCACCACGCGGATGCCCATCGGCACGCTGCGCAGCGGGCCGAAGATGAACGACAGCGCCATCAGCATCATCACCGCCACCGACAGCGGCGAGAAGATTTTGCTCCACATGTTGAGCTGGTAACGGTTGGATTCCTGGCCGCTCTGCTTCAGGTACTTCACGTAGTTGTGCAGCCCGCTGATGGAGAGCGAATCCGGATCCAGCGCCACCACGCCCAGCTTGTCCGGGGTCAGGTTGGTTTTCCATTCGCCGGTCAGCGTCTGGGTGCCGGTCACCTGTTTCGGGTTGGTCAGATCCGAGGTGTCCACCTGCGAAAGCTGCCACAGGCCGTTCTCGAAGCTGGCGGTAGCGGCATAGCGCACCGTCTCGAGGCGACGCTGGTCGTTGAAGTGGTAGATGTTCACGCCGGAGAGTTCTTTGTCGCCGGAGACGCGCTCGATGTAGATGAAGTCGTTGCCGTCCTTCGCCCACAGCCCGCTCTTGGTGGAGAGCAGCGAGCCGCCGTACATCTGCTGGGCGCGGTAGTTGCGCGCCATCTGCTCGCCCTGCGGCGCCACCCACTCGCCGATCGCCATGGTCAACAGCACCAGCGGAATGGCGGTTTTCATCACCGAGCCGGCGATCTGCATGCGGGTGAAGCCGGAAGCCTGCATCACCACCAGTTCGCTGCGCGTCGCCAGTTGGCCCAGGCCGAGCAGCGCACCGAGCAGCGCCGCCATCGGGAAGAAGATCTCGATGTCTTTTGGTACGCTCAGCAGGGTGTACATGCCGGCGCTCAGCGCGGTGTATTCGCCCTGGCCGACCTTGCGCAGCTGATCGACGAACTTGATGATGCCGGACAGCGACACCAGCATGAACAGCGTCATGATGATGGTGTTGAAAATCGTTTTACCGATATACCGGTCTAATACGCCAAACATCAGGCCGCTCCTCTCAGGCGTGCGCGCAGCTTGCGCATCGGCACGGTATCCCACAGGTTCAGCGCCAGCGCAATCGCGAAGTAAACGCCGTTAACCAGCCACAGCCACAGCATCGGATCCAGCTTGCCCTTGCCGGCGTTGGAGCGCAGCGAGGTCTGCAGCAGGAAGAAGATCAGATACAGCAGGATGGCCGGCAGCATGCTCAGCACGCGGCCCTGGCGCGGGTTCACCACGCTGAGCGGCACCACCAGCAGCGCCATCAGCGCCACCGACACCACCAGCGTCAGGCGCCAGTGGAACTCCGCGCGCGCGTCCGGATCGTCGGATTCCCACAGCGTCTGCATCGACATCTGTTCGGATTCGGTGTTGTCCGCCGCCACGGTGCGGTGGCCAATCACCGCCTTGTAGTCGGTGAAGTCGGTAATGCGGAAGTCGCGCAGCAGCGCGGTGCCTTCAAAGCGGGTGCCCTTGTCGAGCGTCACCACCTGCGAGCCGTCTTTCTGCTGCACGATGTTGCCGTGCTCGGCCACCACCACCGACGGGCGTTGGTTGCCGTTCGGCCGCAGCTGCGCCAGGAACACGTCGTTGAAGGTGCTGCCCTTCACGTTGCCGATAAACAGCACCGCGTTGCCGTCCTGCGAGGGTTTGAACTGCCCTTCCGCCAGCCCGGCGATGCTCGGGTTGGCCTTGGCTTCGTTCACCACCACGTCCTGATAGCGCGAGGCCCAGGGGCCGGCCCAAAACACGTTCACCGCTGCGACCGCAGAGGTGAGCAGCGCCAGGATCATGGCGGCGATAATCAGGGTGCGTTTGCCCAGCCCGCAGGCGTGCATAACGGTGATTTCGCTCTCGGTATACAACCGCCCAAGCGTCATCAGCAAGCCGAGAAACAGGCTCAAAGGCAGGATGAGCTGCGCCATTTTCGGCACGCCCAACGCGAGCAGGGAGAGTACTAAGTTTGTCGGGATATTGCCGTCCACCGCGTCGCCCAACACCCTGACCAGGTTCTGACAAAAGAAGATCAGAAGCAGGATGAACAGGATGGCGATTTGGCTCTTGAGCGTTTCCCGTACCAGATATCTTATGATGATCACGCTTATTACGCCTGTGAAAACTTGTCTTTTTGCAGGAAAATCGATAATTTCATCGTTAATCCGCCATTTATTCTCATCATATGGCAACCTTCACAGCTAAAATAGTATTACAACATCAAGCCGTTTGGGTGTCCTATAGGAACTTGCTTATAGTCGCCAAAACAGAGCAATTTATGCCGTTCAGGTTAACATAATCCGTTAACTCAAATGGCAGGAGATCGTTACGGAGTCGGTTATTCTAGCCGTAGCGTCCGCCTTTGTCTTTAAGATTCAGGAGAGTGCATGGAGTTCAGTGTAAAAAGCGGTAGCCCGGAAAAACAGCGCAGTGCCTGTATTGTAGTCGGCGTTTTCGAACCGCGCCGCCTGTCCCCTATCGCAGAACAACTCGACAAAATCAGTGATGGTTATATCAGCGCATTGCTGCGCCGTGGCGAACTGGAAGGCAAGGTCGGGCAGACGCTGCTACTGCACCATGTGCCCAACATTCTCTCCGAGCGCATCCTGCTGATCGGCTGCGGCAAAGAGCGCGAGCTCGATGAGCGCCAATACAAGCAGGTGATCCAGAAAACCATCAATACCCTCAACGACACCGGCTCAATGGAAGCGGTCTGCTTCCTGACCGAGCTGCACGTGAAAGGCCGCAATACCTACTGGAAAGTGCGTCAGGCGGTGGAAACCGCCAAAGAGACGCTCTACACCTTCGATCAGCTGAAAAGCAACAAGGTGGAGCCGCGTCGTCCGCTGCGCAAAATGGTGTTCAACGTGCCGACCCGCCGTGAGCTCACCAGCGGCGAGCGCGCTATCCAGCACGGCCTGGCGGTGGCTTCCGGCATCAAGGCGGCCAAAGATCTCGGCAACATGCCGCCGAACATCTGTAACGCCGGCTACCTGGCCTCGCAGGCCCGCCAGCTGGCGGACGCCTTCAGCACCCACATCACCACCCGCGTCATCGGCGAACAGCAGATGAAAGAGCTGGGCATGAACGCCTATCTGGCGGTCGGCGCCGGTTCGCAGAACGAATCATTGATGTCGGTGATGGAATATAAGGGCAACCCAAATCCGGACGCTAAGCCGATCGTGCTGGTAGGCAAAGGGCTGACCTTCGACTCCGGCGGCATCTCGATCAAACCGGCCGACGGCATGGACGAGATGAAATACGACATGTGCGGCGCGGCGACCGTGTACGGCGTGATGCGCGTGGTGGCGGAGCTGAACCTACCGCTGAACGTGATCGGCGTGCTGGCCGGCTGTGAAAACATGCCGGGCGGCCGTGCGTATCGTCCGGGCGACGTGCTGACCACCATGTCCGGCCAGACCGTCGAGGTGCTGAACACCGACGCCGAAGGCCGCCTGGTGCTGTGCGACACCCTGACCTACGTCGAGCGCTTCGAACCGGAGCTGGTGATCGACATCGCCACCCTGACCGGCGCCTGCGTGATCGCCTTGGGCCATCACATCACCGGCCTGATGTCGAACCACAATCCGCTGGCGCACGAGCTGCTGGGCGCTTCCGAGCAGGCCGGCGACCGCGCCTGGCGCCTGCCGATGGCCGACGAGTACTACGAGCAGCTGGACTCCAACTTCGCCGACATGGCGAACATCGGTGGCCGCCCTGGCGGTGCCATCACCGCCGCCTGCTTCCTGTCGCGCTTCACCCGCAAGTACACCTGGGCGCACCTGGATATCGCCGGCACCGCCTGGCGTTCCGGTAAAGCCAAGGGCGCGACCGGCCGCCCGGTGGCGCTGCTGTCTCAGTTCTTGCTCAACCGTGCAGGCCTGAACGGCGACGATTAAATCTGAGCGGTAATTCAGGTATAATCCCAAGGGGCACAGCATGCTGTGCCCCTACATTTTTTTATCGGCAGCGGTGGATCTTTAATGAAACAGGCGACGTTTTATTTGCTCGACAACGCGGAACCGTCAGGCGCGCTCAGCGCCCATGAGGCCGTGGCCTGCGCCGTTGCCGCCGAACGCTGGCGCGCCGGCAAGCGGGTGCTGATCGCCTGCGAGAGCCAGGAGCAGGCCCAGCGGCTGGACGAAGCGCTGTGGCAGCGCGAGCCGCATGAATTCGTGCCGCACAACCTGGCCGGCGAAGGGCCGCACTATGGCGCGCCGGTGGAACTGTGCTGGCCCGGCAAGCGCGGCAACGCCCCGCGCGATCTGCTGATCGCCCTGCTGCCGCAGTTTGCCGATTTTGCTACCGCTTTCCATGAAGTGGTAGACTTCGTTCCTTACGAAGACACTCTGAAACAGTTGGCGCGCGACCGTTACAAGGCCTATCGCAGCGTCGGCTTCCATTTGACCACGGCTACGCCGCCAACTCACTGAATACGATAAAGAATGGAAAAGACAAACAGTCAGCTCGACACCGCATACGACCCAAAACAGATCGAACAGAAGCTGTACGATCACTGGGAGAATCAGGGTTACTTCAAGCCGAACGGCGACACCAGCCAGGAAAGCTTCTGCATCATGATCCCGCCGCCAAACGTCACCGGCAGCCTGCACATGGGCCACGCGTTCCAGCAGACCATCATGGACACCATGATCCGCTATCAGCGCATGCAGGGTAAAAACACCCTGTGGCAGGCGGGCACCGACCACGCCGGCATCGCCACCCAGATGGTGGTGGAGCGCAAGATCGCCGCGGAAGAAGGCAAAACCCGCCACGACTACGGCCGTGACGCGTTCATCGACAAAATCTGGCAGTGGAAGGCGGAATCCGGCGGCACCATCACCCGCCAGATGCGCCGTCTGGGCAACTCCGTGGACTGGGAGCGCGAGCGCTTCACCATGGACGAAGGCCTGTCGAACGCGGTGCGCGAAGTGTTTGTCCGTCTGCACAAAGAAGACCTGATCTACCGCGGCAAGCGCCTGGTGAACTGGGATCCGAAGCTGCGCACCGCCATCTCCGATCTGGAAGTGGAAAACCGCGAGTCCAAAGGTTCCATGTGGCACCTGCGCTACCCGCTGGCCGACGGCGCGAAAACCGCCGAGGGCAAAGACTACCTGGTGGTCGCCACCACCCGTCCGGAAACCGTGCTGGGCGATACCGGCGTGGCGGTCAACCCGGAAGATCCGCGCTATAAAGACCTGATCGGCAAAGAGATCATTCTGCCGCTGGTCGGCCGCCGCATCCGCATCGTCGGCGACGAACACGCCGATATGGAAAAAGGCACCGGCTGCGTGAAGATCACCCCGGCGCACGATTTCAACGACTACGAAGTCGGCAAACGCCACGGCCTGCCGATGATCAACATTCTGACCTTCGACGGCGACATACGCCAGGAAGCGGAAGTGTTCAACACCCTGGGCGAAGTCTGCACCGACTACTGCAACGAGATCCCGGCCGAGTTCCGTGGCCTGGAGCGCTTCGCGGCGCGTAAAGCAGTGGTTGCCGCCTTCGAAAATCTGGGCCTGCTGGACGAGGTTAAACCGCACGACCTGACGGTGCCTTACGGCGACCGCGGCGGCGTGGTGATCGAGCCGATGCTGACCGACCAATGGTATGTGCGCACCGCGCCGCTGGCCAAAGTGGCGGTGGAAGCGGTCGAACAGGGCCAAATCGAGTTCGTGCCGAAGCAGTACGAAAACATGTACTTCAGCTGGATGCGCGACATTCAGGACTGGTGCATCTCGCGCCAGCTGTGGTGGGGCCACCGCATCCCGGCCTGGTATGACGTGAACGGCAAAGTCTACGTGGGCCGCAGCGAAGAAGAAGTGCGCAGCGAGAACAACCTGGGCGCCGACGTGGTGCTGACCCAGGACGAAGACGTGCTGGACACCTGGTTCTCATCCGGCCTGTGGACCTTCTCTACCCTGGGATGGCCGGAGCAGACCGACGCGCTGAAAACCTTCCACCCGACCAGCGTGATGGTCAGCGGCTTCGACATCATCTTCTTCTGGATCGCGCGCATGATCATGCTGACCATGCACTTCATCAAGGATGAAAACGGCAAGCCGCAGGTGCCGTTCAAGACCGTCTACATGACCGGCCTGATCCGCGACGACGAAGGCCAGAAGATGTCCAAGTCGAAAGGCAACGTGATCGATCCGCTGGACATGGTCGACGGCATCTCGCTGGAAGACCTGCTGGAAAAACGCACCGGCAACATGATGCAGCCGCAGCTGGCGGAGAAAATCCGCAAGCGCACCGAGAAGCAGTTCCCGAACGGTATCGAGCCGCACGGCACCGACGCCCTGCGCTTCACCCTGGCGGCGCTGGCCTCGACCGGCCGCGACATCAACTGGGACATGAAGCGCCTGGAAGGCTACCGCAACTTCTGTAACAAGCTGTGGAACGCCAGCCGCTTCGTGCTGATGAACACCGAAGCGCACGACTGCGGCTTCAACGGCGGCGAGAAAGTGCTATCGCTGGCGGATCGCTGGATCCTGGCCGAATTCAACCGCACGGTGAAAGCCTACCGCGAAGCGCTGGACACTTACCGCTTCGATCTGGCGGCCAACATCCTGTACGAATTCACCTGGAACCAGTTCTGCGACTGGTATCTGGAGCTGACCAAGCCGGTGGTGAGCAACGGCAGCGAAGCGGAACAGCGCGGCACCCGCCACACGCTGATCACCGTGCTGGAAGCGCTGCTGCGCCTGGCGCACCCGATCATTCCGTTCATCACCGAGACCATCTGGCAGCGCGTGAAGCCGCTGACCGGCACGACCGCAGACACCATCATGCTGCAGCCGTTCCCGGCCTATGACGCCGCGCTGGAAGACGAGCAGGCGCTGAACGATCTGGAGTGGATCAAGCAAACCATCATCGCCGTGCGCAACATCCGCGCCGAGATGAACATCGCGCCTAGCAAAGCGCTCGACGTGCTGCTGCGCAACTGCAGCGCCGACGCCCAGCGCCGCGTGCAGGAGAACCAAAGCTTTATCGCCCGTCTGGCGCGCCTGGAATCCATCGCGCTGCTGCCGGCCGGTGAGAAAGGCCCGGTCTCCGTCACCAAGCTGGTGGACGGCGCCGAGCTGCTGATCCCGATGGCCGGTTTCATCGACAAGGACGCCGAGATCGCGCGCCTGGCGAAAGAGATGGGCAAACTGGATGCGGAAATCGCCTCGATCGAAGGCAAGCTGGCGAACGAAGGCTTCGTGGCGCGCGCGCCGGAAGCGGTGGTCGCCAAAGAGCGCGATCGTCTGGCGGCCTGCAAAGAAGGCAAAGTGAAGCTGCAGGAACAGCAGGCGACCATTGCCGCGCTGTAATCCACCGGCTCATGCCAACGCCTGAAAAACAGCGGGGTCTTCCCCGCTGTTTTTTTATCGCCGTTGCATCCGGGCCGGGTTAGATGTTATTACAAGATATTACTGCTGCAGGGACGCCGCCGGGAAATAACCCCCGGCGCGTTTCGTGCTGCGATAAAAATGAAAAACGAACGTGGTCTCTTTCAATGGCGAGTGTAAACATGACAACAGCAACCCCGGCGCGCCTGCTGGTGCGCCCCATCACGGCGGAAGATAATCCCGCCATTGCTCACGTCATTCGCGAAGTCTCCGCCGAGCACGGCCTGACGGCGGATAAAGGCTATACCGTCTCCGATCCCAATCTGGACGCCCTGTATCAGCTCTACAGCCTGCCGCGCAGCGCTTACTGGGTGATCGAGGTGGACGGCCAGGTCGCCGGTGGCGGTGGCATCGCGCCGCTGCAGGGCGGCGCAGACGATATTTGCGAATTGCAGAAGATGTATTTCCTGCCGGTGTTGCGCGGCAAGGGATTGGCGAAACGCCTGGCGCTGCAGGCGCTGGATTTCGCCCGCCAGCACGGCTTCCGCTGTTGTTACCTCGAGACCACCGCCAGCCTGACGCAGGCCGTTGCGCTGTACGAACACCTGGGCTTCGAACACATCGACCACGCGATGGGCGCCACCGGCCACGTCGATTGCGAAGTCACCATGCTGAAAACGCTGTAATCGCCCCCGCCTGCACATCAGGGCGCAGCTTGCTGCGCCTTTTTATTAATATCGCAATCAATCAGTAAAACTCACTATAACGCCGTTTTTCAAGCAGATAAACTGACGTTAAAAACCACTACGTAAATTTAATGTGAAGTTCGTTAATAAATTAACGATCGTAAATTGACCGCTTTTCCCCCCGCGTTACTCTGCCAGTATCCCAATCGCGCACGGAGAGCTGTCATGTCGGAAAATACCTTTGATTACATCATCGTCGGCGCCGGTTCCGCCGGCTGCGTGCTGGCGGCTCAGCTGATCCGCCGCACCCAGGCGCGGGTGCTGCTGATGGAAGCCGGCGGCGACGACAATAACCTGTTCATCAAGATGCCGGCCGGCGTGGCCAAGATCATCGCTAAAAAGAGCTGGCCCTACGAGACGGAACCGGAACCGCACGCCAATAACCGCCGCATGCAGATCGCGCAGGGCAAGGTGCTGGGCGGCAGCAGTTCGGTCAACGGCATGATCTACCTGCGCGGCCAGCCGCAGGACTACGACGACTGGGCCGACCGCTACGGCTGCACCGGCTGGAGCTACCGCGAGGTGCTGCCCTATTTTAAACGCGCCGAGGCCAACGAAAGCCTGTCGGACGACTACCACGGCGCCGACGGGCTGCTGCCGGTCAGCGAAAACCGCTACCGTCACCCGCTCAGCATGGCGTTTATCCGCGCCGGCCAGGAGCTGAACCTGCCCTACCGCAACGACTTCAACGGCGACAGCCAGCACGGCGTCGGCTTCTACCAAACCACCACCCACAACGGCGAACGCGCCAGCACCGCCCGCACCTACCTGAAGGCGGTGCGCGACGAACGGCGGCTGGTGGTGAAACTGAACGCGCTGGCGCACCGGCTGACCTTCGAGGGCAACGTCGCCACCGGCGTGGTCTACAGCCAGAACGGCGGCGCAGAAGTCACCGCGCACGCCACCAAAGAGGTGATCGTCAGCGCTGGCGCGGTCGGTTCGCCGAAGCTGCTGATGCTCTCCGGCATCGGCCCGCGCGACCACCTGCAGCAGTTGGGCATCGAGGTGCGGGCGGATCTGCCGGTGGGCAAAAACTTCCACGACCACCTGCACATGTCGATCAACGTCAGCACCCGCGAACCGATCAGCCTGTTCGGCGCCGATCGCGGCCTGCAGGCGCTGAGCCACGGTGCGCAGTGGCTGGCGTTTCGCAGCGGCGTGCTCTCGTCCAACGTGCTGGAAGGCGCCGCCTTCACCGACAGCCAGGGCGACGGCCGGCCGGATGTGCAGATCCACTTCCTGCCGCTGCTGGACAGCTGGGACGACGTGCCCGGCGAGCCGCTGCCGAACATTCACGGCTTTACGCTCAAGGTCGGCTACCTGCAGCCGAAGGCGCGCGGCGAAGTGCTGCTGCGCAGCAGCAACCCGCACGATCCGGTCAAGCTGCACGCCAACTACCTTGGCCACCCGGACGATCTGGCCGGCAGCGTGCGCGCGGTGAAGTTCGGCCTGGGCTTCCTGCAAACCGCGGCGCTGAAGCCGCTGATCAAAGATCTGCTGATGCCGCAGCCGGAGTGGACGCGCGATGAGGCGCAGCTGGAAGCCTTCGTGCGCAACTTCTGCAAGACGGTGTATCACCCGGTGGGCAGCTGCCGCATGGGGCTGTCGCCGCAGGACGCGGTGACCGATCCGCAGCTGCGGGTGCACGGTTTTGAACAGCTGCGGGTGATCGACTGCTCGGTGATGCCGCAGCTCACCAGCGGCAACACCAATGCGCCGACCATCATGCTGGCAGAAAAGGCGGTGGATCTGTTGCTGGGCGCGCCGCAGTAGGGGCGCCCTTCAACGTCAGGCGGCGGCGGGCACGCCGCTGTGGAAACGCAGTTCGCTGTCCGGCGACAGGATCAGTTCAGCCTCAAGGCGGCCGAAATGCGCCACCCGTTCGCTGATGTCGCCGCCGGCGATCTGCTCGGCCAGCGTCAGGTAGTCCTGATAGTGCCGCGCTTCGGATCGCAGCAGCGAGACGTAAAAGCGGTTCAGCTCGTCGTCCAGATGCGGTGCCAGCTTGGCGAAGCGTTCACAGGATCGCGCTTCGATGTAGGCGCCGCAGATCAGTTTGTCGATCAGCGTCGCCGGATCGTGAGTGCGGATCTCGCGGATCATGCCCTTGGCGTAGCGGCTGGCGGTGATCTTGCGATACGGGATCCCGCGCGCCTGCATGATCTCCAGCACCTGCGAGAAGTGATGCAGCTCTTCCTTGATCAACAGCACCATGCGATCCGCCAGATCCTGGCCGTAGGCCGAGCCGTTTTTCGGCAGGATCTTGCGGGTGAACTGGCCCTGGCGGAACAACGTGTCCGGCGCGCTCTGCGCCTCGTGCAGAAACGCCTCGTAGGGCCGCAGCAGCGCCAACAGCGCGTCGCCGCTCTCTTTGTCCGCCACGTAGCGGCGGATCAGCCACATGCCGGTCTGCGCGGCTTTCAGCTCGCACACCAGGTGGTCGGTCAGCAACAGCTGCAGGTTTTCCGGACGGCGCGCGGCGTCGATCCAGGCGTCGGGCGTTTCACAGTGCAGGAAGCTTAAAATCGGGGCTAACAGGGATTGGTATGTCATGGCGTTTATCAGGGGCCGGCGAGAACCGGCCCATGTGAATAAGCGGGGTTAATCAGTGGCGTTTGCCGTCGTCGTCTTCGTCGATGTAGTCGCCGTCTTCGTCTTCCTCACCGTCTTCACCGTTCGGATCTTCGAAGTAGGTGCCCCAGCCGTCATAGTTGACGCCGCAGCGTTCCGCCAGCGCCACCAGCTGCTCGACCTGAGCGTCGATCAGCTCGGCGTTCAGGCCGACTTCGCTGATCACGTCGCAGCACATCACCATCGAACCGTCTTCCACTTCCAGCTCCTCGGCGTCGGTCACTTCGTAGCCCAGCTTGAAGGCTTCAACGGCGGCCTGCTCCAGAACCTCAAATTTCTCGGCGGACAGATGGTGCTCGATGGTGTAGAGCGCGTCCGGATCGCTGCCGTCTTCCAGCAGTTCTTCGATGATCAGGCGGGTCTCTTCACGTTGTTCTTCCAGCAATTCGCGGTTTGCCATGCCTATATCCTCAAGTCAAATGGCCTTCATTCCTTCTATTTTCACACACCGCCGACATTGCTTCCACGATAAACGTGAAAGATTTCCTCGCTGGGGTTGAAATTGAATATTCATACATATAAAGTGAATTTTAATTCAATTAAGCAATCAGGGAATCGGACTATGAGCACCGGCAATGCGTTCTACCAACGTCACTTTCTGAGGTTAATGGATTTCACCCCCGCCGAGCTGCAGGCGCTGCTGCGGCTTTCGGCCGATCTGAAGCAGGCCAAGAAGCAGGGGCAGGAACAGCGCCGGCTGCAGGGCAAAAACATTGCGCTCATCTTCGAAAAAGACTCGACCCGCACGCGATGCTCTTTCGAAGTTGCCGCATTCGATCAGGGTGCGCAGGTCACTTACCTCGGCCCAAGCGGCAGCCAGATCGGCCATAAAGAGTCGATGAAAGACACCGCCCGGGTGCTGGGCCGCCTGTACGACGGTATTCAGTACCGCGGCTACGGCCAGGCGCTGGTGGAAACCCTGGCGGAACACGCCGGCGTGCCGGTATGGAACGGCCTGACCGACGAGTTTCACCCTACCCAATTACTGGCGGATCTGCTCACCGTGCAGGAGCACCTGCCGGGCAAGGCGCTGAGTGAAGTGAAGCTGGCGTACGTCGGCGACGCGCGCAACAACATGGGCAACACGCTGCTGGAAGCCGCCGCGCTGGCGGGTATGGATCTGCGGCTGGTGGCGCCGAAGGCCTGCTGGCCACAGCCGGAGCTGGTGGCCGAGTGCCAGGCGCTGGCGCAACAAACCGGCGCGAAACTCACCCTGACCGAAGACATCGCCGAAGGGGTGCAAGACGCCGACTTCCTCTACACCGACGTCTGGGTTTCGATGGGTGAACCGAAAGAGACCTGGCAGGAGCGTATCGCGCTGCTGCGGCCGTATCAGGTCAACATGGCGATGCTGAAGCTGAGCGGCAACCCGAACGTGAAGTTCCTGCACTGCCTGCCGGCGTTCCACGACGATCAAACCACGCTCGGCAAGCAGATGGCGCAACAGTACGATCTGCACGGCGGCATGGAAGTGACCGACGAAGTATTCGAATCGGCGCACAGCGTGGTGTTCGATCAGGCGGAAAACCGGCTGCACACCATCAAGGCGGTGCTGGTCGCCACGCTGAGCGAAACCCTCTGATTGTCCCCCCTCCGCCCTGGCGCCCCCGGCCAGGGCGGCTAATATATTCCTGGAATATCAAATAGCGGATTGACCTTTGCCCGCCGCCGGCAAAGGTTCTACCGTGACAGGCCGACGGCGCCCGCGCCGTAAAAACCAACGATAACAAACCGTTCTCAGCGCCGCCTTGCGGCGCCTTCAGGGGATACACATCGATGAAAACCAAACTCTTGCCGCTGTTCCTGCTCGCTGCCCTGCCCGCCGCCGCGTTAGCCGCCACGCCGCCGAATACGCTGGTGGTGGTGCAATCGCTGGATGACATCGTCAGCCTCGATCCGGCAGAAGCCAACGAACTCTCCAGCATCCAGACGGTGCCCAGCCTGTACCAGCGATTGGTGCAGGCGGATCGCGACGATCCGGCCAAGGTGGCGCCGGTGCTGGCGGAAAGCTGGCAGAGCGATACGGCGGCCAAAACGCTGACGGTGAAACTGCGGCCGCAGGCGACGTTTGCCTCCGGCAACCCGCTGACCGCCGACGACGTGATCTTTTCCTACAGCCGCGCGGTCAAAATGAACAAATCGCCGGCGTTCATCCTCAACGTGCTCGGCTGGCAGCCGGACAACATCGACGCGCAGCTGAAGAAGATCGACGAACATACGGTGCAGCTGCGCTGGACGGCGGACGTCAGCCCGGCGGTAGCGTTGAATATCCTCTCGACGCCGATCGCCTCGATCGTCGACAGCAAAGCGGCGCTGGCCAACGTCAAAGACGGCGACTTCGGCAACGCCTGGCTGAAAATGCACTCCGCCGGCAGCGGCCCGTTCAAAATGCGCGTCTATCAGCCGCATCAGGCGATCGTGCTGGACGCCAACCCCACCACGCCGGGCGACAAGCCGCAGCTGAAAAACATCATCATTAAAAACGTGCCGGATCCGGCCACCCGCCGCCTGCTGATCCAGCAGGGCGACGCCGATATCGCCCGCGAACTGGGCGCCGATCAGACCGACACGCTGAAAAACCAGCCGGGCGTCAAGGTGCTGGAGATCCCGTCCGCCGAGCAAAACTACCTGGTGTTCAACACCGGCAACGGCGCCAATCCGCTGCTGAATAACCCGGCCTTCTGGGAAGCGGCGCGCTACCTGGTGGATTATCAGGGCATCACGAAGGATCTGCTGAAGGGCCAATACTTCGTGCACCAGAGCTTCCTGCCGGTCGGGCTGCCGGGCGCGCTGGAGACCAATCCGTTCCGCTACGATCCGGCCAAGGCGAAAGCCATCTTGGCCAAGGCGGGCATCACCCACGCCGCCTTTACGCTGGACGTGGAGAACAAGCCGCCGTTCATCACCATCGCGCAGGCGCTGCAGGGCAGCTTCGCCGCCGCCGGCGTGAAGGTCGAGCTGCTGCCGGCCGCGGGCAGCCAGGTTTACTCCCGCGTGCGCGCCAGGCAGCATCAGGCGGCGATCCGCCTGTGGATCCCGGATTACTTCGACGCCCACTCCAACGCCAGCGCCTTCGCCTACAACGACGGCAAAAGCAGCACGGTGGCCGGGCTGAACGGCTGGCAGATCCCGCAGTTGAACCAGCAGACGCTGGCGGCGCTGGCCGAAGCCGATCCGGCCAAGCGCCGCGCGCTGTACACCGCCATGCAGCAGGAACTGCAGCGCAGTTCGCCGTACGTGTTTATCGATCAGGCCAAAACCGAAGTGGTGCTGCGCGACAATGTCAAAGGCTACCAACAGGGGCTGAACGCCGACATGGTCTACTACGATCGCGTCAGCAAATAGCCGGCGGGCGGCCATCGCCGGCCAATCGATTGCGGGGCGGCAAAAAACGGCGTTTTAACGCTTGCAGTGGCGAAAAGCGCGAGTATAATGCGCCACAATTTGCCAGGAGAAAGCATGAAAAACGACGTTTGTTTTGTTAGCCGCAATCGACAAAACCGACTGCCTATCGGCGGCCAGCTGCCGTTGTTTCTCCTGTTGCTAAACCGATCGTTTCAAGCCCCTCATTGAGGGGCTTTTTTTTGCCTTAAAAAATTATGCCCGAAAGATTTCGGGGCGCAGCCAGGCGGCAACCGCTGGAGTCCCCAGGAGCTTAGACCACTAAGTGATTGGGGTGACGGCGGGCAGCCAACGCCGCTGCGGCTTGAAAGATAAAGGGCATACCCAAAGTCCCGCGCCACGGGCACGCGTCGAGGAGGAGTGAAAAATGGCCAACCCGCTGTATCACAAACACATCATCTCTATTAACGATCTCAGCCGCGAGGATCTGGAGCTGGTGCTGCGCACCGCCGCCGGTCTGAAAGCCAACCCGCAGCCGGAACTGTTGAAACACAAGGTGATCGCCAGCTGCTTCTTCGAAGCCTCGACCCGTACCCGCCTGTCGTTCGAAACCTCGATGCACCGCCTCGGCGCCTCGGTGGTCGGTTTCGCCGACGGCAGCAACACCTCGCTCGGCAAGAAAGGCGAAACCCTGGCCGACACCATCTCGGTGATCAGCACTTACGTGGACGCCATCGTGATGCGTCATCCGCAGGAAGGCGCGGCGCGCATGGCCTCGGAGTTCTCCGGCAACGTGCCGGTGCTTAACGCCGGCGACGGCGCCAACCAGCACCCGACCCAGACCCTGCTGGATCTGTTCACCATCCAGGAAACCCAGGGGCGCCTGAGCAATCTCAGCATCGCCATGGTCGGCGACCTGAAGTACGGCCGCACCGTGCACTCGCTCACCCAGGCGCTGGCCAAGTTCGAAGGCAACCGCTTCTACTTCATCGCCCCGGACGCGCTGGCGATGCCGGCCTACATCCTGAAAATGCTGGAAGAGAAAGGCATCGAGTACAGCCTGCACAGCAGCATTGAAGAAGTGGTGCCGGAGCTGGATATTCTCTACATGACCCGGGTACAGAAAGAACGCCTCGATCCTTCCGAGTACGCCAACGTGAAGGCGCAGTTCGTCCTGCGCGCTGCGGATCTGGCCGGCGCGCGCGCCAACCTCAAGGTGCTGCACCCGCTGCCGCGTATCGACGAGATCGCCACCGACGTGGATAAAACGCCGTACGCTTACTACTTCCAGCAGGCGGGCAACGGCATCTTCGCCCGCCAGGCGCTGCTGGCGCTGGTACTCAACGCCGATTTGGCTCTTTAAGGGGGAACCGCCATGACTCACGACAACAAACTGCAGGTCGAAGCGATCAAATGCGGCACGGTGATCGACCACATTCCGGCGCAGATCGGTTTTAAACTGCTGACGCTGTTCAAGCTGACCGCCACCGACCAACGCATCACCATCGGCCTGAACCTGCCCTCCAACGAGCTGGGCCGCAAGGATCTGATCAAGATCGAGAACACGTTTCTGACCGAGCAGCAGGCCAACCAGCTGGCGATGTACGCGCCGAAGGCCACGGTGAACCGCATCGACAACTATGAAGTGGTGCGCAAGCTGACCCTCAGCCTGCCGGATCACATCGACGGCGTGTTGACCTGCCCGAACAGCAACTGCATCAGCCGCAGCGAGCCGGTGGCGTCGAGCTTCAGCGTGAAGCCGCGCGACGGCGAAGTGCACCTGAAGTGCCGCTACTGCGAAAAAGAGTTCGAGCATCAGGTGGTGTTGCAGGCCGACTGAATTCTGCCCTTTTAACGGGAGCGGCGCTGTTAATCTGCGCGTCACTCCCTATAATAGGTGCCTGAAAATAACTCTACCCACGTTGCTACCCACCGAATTTCAAGCTGCGGCCGACCGCGCGGCGGCGTGAAAGACAACGGGTCTATCAGGAGAAAACATGTCACGTAACATCAGCACTGAACTCGCCCCGGCAGCCATTGGTCCTTACGTGCAGGGCGTTGATTTGGGCAGCATGATCATCACTTCCGGCCAGATCCCGGTCGATCCGAAAACCGGCGCCGTTGCCGACGACGTCGCCGCTCAAGCGCGCCAGTCGCTGGACAACGTCAAAGCGATCGTCGAAGCCGCCGGCCTGATCGTTGCCGACATCGTGAAAACCACCGTGTTCGTGAAAGACCTGAATGACTTCGCCACCGTCAACGCCGCGTACGAAGCCTTCTTCACCGAGCACAGCGCGCCGTTCCCGGCCCGCTCTTGCGTAGAAGTGGCGCGTCTGCCGAAAGACGTGAAGATCGAAATCGAAGCCATCGCCGTGCGTCGTTAATCGGCACGCTTGCGAATGACGGTCAGCTTCGGCTGGCCGTTTTTATTGATAAGAATTTTATTAATCCAATTAATTTATAGCGATAGCGCAATATTGTTCACATTTACAATTCCACAATAAAAATACGCCTATAATTGTTTTTCACCCGGCCGGGTCATTGCTGTTTCATTTCGTTCACCCCGTGAATAATGACAGGAGATAACCATGGCACCTAGCGTATTGGATTATTTTATCCAACAAGCTTCCCGTTATCCGGAAAAACTTGCCGTCGTCGGCGATAATAAGCGCCTGACCTACCGTCAATTGGATGAAGCCAGCAGCGCACTGTGCGCGCTGTTGCGACGGCGGGGCGTGGCGCCCGGCAGCTATGTGCCGCTCGTCACGCTGCGCACGCCGGAAATGCTGATCGGTATGTTGGCGATCGTCAAAGCCGGCGCAGGCTATATTCCCATCGATGCCCGTTACCCGGAAAAAAGAATACAGGATATCGTTACGCAAAGCGGCTCCCCTTTAATACTCGCCAGCAACGCGACGATAGCGCTTTCGGAAAATAACTTCAGCGAGGATATTATTTATATTGATAATATATCAACTTCTTCGCAGGAGCATATAACGTTAATTTCTCCGTCTCCCGATGCCATCGTTTATCTCATTTTCACTTCAGGCACCACCGGCAAACCGAAAGGTGTGCTGATAGAACATCAGTCGCTGCTGAATTTAATTCTCTGGCATAACAAGCAATTCGCTATGGATGCCGAAAGTCGTTCTACGCTGATCGCCGGCTTGAGTTTCGACGTCGCGCAATGGGAGATCTGGTCGCCTCTGACCAGCGGCGGCACATTGTATCTGCCGCCGGAAGACGCTCGCCTGCAGCCGGAAGTCCTGCTGGCCTACTTTGCCGAACAGGGCATTACCCACGCCAGCCTGCCCGCCGTACTGGTCGCCGACGTGGTCGGCGCGCCGCAACCGGCCAATCTGGCGCTGCGGTATCTGTTCAGCTCAGGGGAGAAACTTCATCCGGTCGATCTGCGCGGCATCGATTATTCATTGATCGATTACTACGGCCCGACAGAAGCCACCATATTCGTCACCTGCAACCGGGTGGCTTGCGCCACGCAAAACCCGCCCGCCAGCATTGGGCGGCCCATCGGCGATACCGAAATATTCATCCTCGATGACCAACTACAGCCCGTGATCGGCGATCGCCCCGGCGAGCTGTATATCAGCGGTCGTTGTCTGGCGCGCGGCTACCTGAACAATCCGGCGTTGACCGCCGAGCGCTTCATCACCCCGCCTCACTTCGCCGGGTTACGTCTGTACCGCAGCGGCGATCGGGCTCGCTGGCTGGCGGATGGCCGCATTCAATATCTGGGCCGTATCGACGATCAGGTCAAAATCCGCGGCAATCGCATTGAACTGGGCGAAATCGAAAACGCCATGCTGCAGGTGGCGGGCGTTCGTAAAGCGGTGGCCGCCGTGGCGATGGCAGATGATCCGCTGGGCAAGAAAATCGTGGCGTTTCTGATCGCGAAGAGTGACGGCGAAAGCGTGATCGCACGCGTCCGACAGAAACTGAAAGAAACGCTGCCCAGCGCATTTCTGCCCGCCGATTATCGTTTACTGCAACACATGCCGCTGAACAACAACGGCAAGATAGACAAAGCGGCCCTGTTGGCGCATTACCAACCGGTCAGCGCCGGCGTTGCGCAGCCGCTGACCGCCGACCAGCGCGTCGTCGCCGATCTGTGGCGCTCGTTGCTGAAAGTGGAACAGCCTGCAACCGACGATGATTTTTTCTCGCTGGGCGGCCACTCGCTGTTGGCGGCCAAGCTGATGGCGGCGCTGGCCAAGGCGTTCGCCGTCGAGACCTCGGTGCACGACATCTATGAATATCCCACTCTGGGTGCCCTGGCGCAGGCACTGGCACAACGCAGAGACCGGCAACCGACACAGCGGCAAGGCGCAGCGCGTGCCTTGCAAGATGATGTGTATTTGCCGTCGGATCTCGTCATCGATCCGACGTTCGATCCGCGGCAAATCAGCGCGCCGCGCGCCATTTTGCTCACCGGCGCCACCGGTTTCGTCGGCGCGCATCTGTTGGCCGATCTGCTGCGCACCACCGATGCCGAGCTGTACTGTCTGGTGCGCGACGGCGCCAAACTGCCGCCGAGACAGCGGCTTGAGGCAGTGCTGCAGCGCTACCGGATCGCGCTGAACGCCAGCCAGCACGCGCGCATTCATATGGTGCCTGGCAACGTCGCGGAACACGACTTTTCGCTGACGCCTGCGGCCTACAGGACGTTAAGCCGAGATATCGACCTGGTTTACCATTCGGCCAGCGCGGTGAATTTTATCCAGCCTTACGCCTACATGAAGCGCGACAACGTGCAGGGCCTGCGGGAAATCATTCGCTTCGCAGCGCAGAGCCGCACCAAACCGCTGATGCTGCTGTCGACCATCTCCGTTTACAGCTGGGGGCATCTGCACACCGGCAAACGGGTGATGCGGGAAAACGACGATATCGATCAAAACCTGCCGGCGGTCAGCCGCGATATCGGCTACGTACGCAGCAAATGGGTGATGGAAAAGATCGCCGATTTGGCGGCGGCGCAAGGCCTGCCGCTGATGACCTTCCGCCTGGGCTACGCCACCTGCCACAGCCGTACCGGCGTCAACGCCGATTACCAATGGTGGGGGCGGCTGGTGAAAACCTGCATCAGCAGCGGCACGGTGCCGGATTTACGGGATATGCGCGAAGGGTTGACCACGGTGGATTACATGACCCGGGCCATCGCCCACGTCTCTCGCAATCCGCAAGCGCTGGGGCAGAAATTCAACCTGATCCATCAAAGTGACAATAATCTGACGCTGCGTGAGTTTTTCAGCCTGCTGGAGCGCGAGTTCGGTTATCGTTTTCGCCCCTTGCCCTTCGCACAGTGGCGGGCCCAATGGGAAAACGACAGCGACGCGCCGCTGTACCCGCTGCTCAGCCTGTTCAAGGACCACATGGTAGACGAGCTATCGACGGTGGAGCTCTATCAAGACACCTATCGGTGGGACTGCAGCAACCTGCAACGCTTCCTGCAGGGCAGCGGCATTGATGAGCCGCGCTTCACCCGCCAGCTGCTGCTGAATTATCTGCAGCACGCCATCGGGTATGCGCCGCTGTCGCTACGGGCGTAACAAAACCGGGGCTCAGCTGGCCGAGCCCCGTCACCCTCACTCCGTTTTAAGGCCGCGCAGCAGCGCCTCCAGCGGGTACACCGCCGCAATCACCACTTCGTCGCGCGTCTGCGCCGCCGCATCCAGCCGGCGCTGCGCTTGCTCGGCCTCGGCCCGGCTCAGCGGTTTGCCCTGCTGATAGCGATCCAGCAGCGTTAAGCCCAGCGTGGCCAAAGCGTCAACGTCCTGCGCCACCGGCGCCAGCTCACGCAGCGTGCGGTTGCCCGCGATCGCCGTCTGCACTGCCGCGCCGTTCGCCTGCCAGCGCTGCAGCCGTTCGCGCAGCGCCTGCGCCGCCGCCTTATCGCGCTTATCCTTCAGCAAGGCCGCGACCTGGGCATGCATGTCGCGTACCGCGCCGCTCTCCGGCGGCAGCGCATCGGCAAAGCGGTTCAGCGGTTCGAACTGGTGATAGTTGCCGGCCTGGAACTTCAGGTGCTGGCGGGTGTAATACTGCGCCGGCTCCACCGCCTCGGCCAGGATCTGCAGCGGCAGGATCTGCACGCTGTTGCTCAGCCGGGTGAATTCGCGCGCCGTTTCCGCGTGCTGCTGCAGGCCGACCGACACCACCGACCAGGCGTCGATCGCCGCCAGCCGCCGGTACATGTTGCTTTCGTCGGTGACGTCCTGTGCCGACCACAGCCGCTCCGCCACCGCGAAGGCGCGCGGCCACAGCTTGAGATCGAGAAGCGGCGCACGCACGTTTTCCGCCCACAGCGCCGCTTCACCGCCGAGAATGTTGGCTTGCCCTTTCTCGTCCGGCACCACCGGCATCTTGCCCGCCGGCACCGCCGCCAGTTTGTCGCCCTGGGTGGGGTAGCGCACGTTGCCGACCAACATATAGCCGCTGAGCTTGTCCTGCTGCAGCGTGAACACCGGCCGCGTGTCACCCATCCAGGTATCGACGCGGAACGTCACCTGCTGCGGCGTGCGCCAGACGATGTCGTGCACCGCGCGGCGCGATTTGCCGGTGAAATCGATAAAGCCGCGCCAGCCCTGTTTGCCCTCGATCAGCGTGAAGCTGCCCTCCACCGCGCTGCCCTTCAGGCGCGGCATGCTGAAGCGCCAGCTTTGCGCCTGCTCGCCAGGTTGCACCGCCGTCTCGACCCCCAGCGGCTGCGGCAGAATTTCATTGCGGTAGTGATAGGCGGTGCTTTGCGGCTGATCGAGGTAGAAACCGGTGGAGAGAATGCCCTGATAGCCGTCCTGCGCGCTGGCGCCCAGCGAGTCTTGCCCCTGCCAGGACTGAATGACGATCGAGCGCGGCAGCGACGGATGGTAGATCTCGTCCCAGCCAACCATCTGCCGTTGGTGTTTCTCGAGGATCTTTTCCAGCTTCTGGTTGAAGTAGGCCTGCAGCGCATGGGTATCCGCCAGCCCGTTCTTCTGCATAAACGCCTGAATCGACGGCGACGCCCGCCACTGGCTGGCGTCAACTTCGTCGCCGCCGATGTGCAGATAAGGATCGGGGAAGATCGCCGCCAGCTCGCCGACGATCGTGTCGACAAACTGATACACCTCGTCGCGGGTCGGATCGAGCGTCGGCTTATGCACGCCCCACTCGCGCTCCATGCGATACGGCCCCGGCGCGCTCATCAGGTCGGGATAGGCCACCGCGATGCTGGAGGCGTGCCCCGGCATGTCGATTTCCGGCACCACGCGAATGCCGCGCGCCGTGGCGTAAGCCACCACCTGCCGCATCTGCTCGCGGGTATAGAACTGGCCGTCGCTGGCCTGCTGCTGAAGCTTGGGGTAATGCTCAGAGGCAAAGCGCCAGCCCTGATCGTCGGTCAGGTGCCAGTGGAACACGTTAAGCTTGGCCGCCGCCATGCCGTCGAGCTGGCGCAGAATGTCCGGCAGCGGCAGGAAATGACGCGCCGAATCCAACAAAACGCCGCGCCACGGGAAGCGCGGCACGTCGCGGATATCCACCAGCGGCAGGAAGGTATTTTGCCCGTCGGTCTGCAGCAGCTGCAGCAGGGTTTCCATACCGCGCAGCGCGCCGAATCGGGTGTTGGCGGTCAGCGTGGCGCCCTGCGGCGTGACCGCCAGCCGGTAACTCTCGTCGCTGCCCGGCAGCGGCTGCGCCGCCACCCGGTCTTTAATCATCACCCTGATCGCCGCGCCGTCCTTCGCTTCACCCGCCGGCGCCAGTGTCCAGCCGGTCTGCAGTTCGATGCGCTGGCGCCAGCGCGGCAGCGCGTCGCCCAAGTCGTCACCCTGCAGCGTCAGGGACAAACGGTGATCCAGCACCAGCTTGCCCGCCGGTTGCGTCACTTCCACCTGCTGCGGCCAGGGCATCAGCGGCAGATCGCCAGCCGGCTGCGCCAGCGCGCCGCAAGAAAACCATAACGATGAAGCCAGTAGCGTATAACGGAAAGGTCTGTGCATCGGAAATTCCTCAGAGGAAAAAAACAAAATATCCCCAATGAATTTCAAACCACCGCTAGGCGGCAAGCGCCCGCATCCCCAAGCGCTTAGGTCTGCTAAGTCACTGGGGGGCGGGCGTACAGCCAACAACGCGGTGGCTTGAAAGGCGCAGGGGAAAACAGCCAACGCTGTAGATAAAGACTCAGCCCAGAACAGATGTCCAACCGTTGCGGTGAAAAAGCGGACGGGATCACAGTTGCCCCCTCCCGGCCGGAGGGGGCGAACGGGTTATTGCCAGCCGTAGCGGCGCACGAACCAGCCTTTCACGCACTGGGTCAGCACCATGTAACCGGCGAGGATCAGCACCAGCCACGGGAAGTAGCCGAGCGGCAGCGCCTGCAGCTGCAGGAAGCCGGCCAGCGGCGAGAACACCAGGCCGATGCCGGTGGCGATCACCGCCAGCGTCATGATGCACAGCGGCCAGGACGGGCGGCTCTGGATAAACGGAATTTTGCGCGTGCGGATCATGTGCACGATCAGCGTTTGCGACAGCAGCCCTTCCACGAACCAGCCGGACTGAAACAGCGTCTGCATGTCCGGCGTATTGGCCTTGAATACCCACCACATCAGGCTGAAGGTCAGCACGTCGAAGATCGAGCTGATCGGCCCAAAGAACACCATAAACCGCCCCAAATCGGCGGAGTTCCAGCGCTGCGGCTGGGTGATCTGATCGTCGTCGACGTTATCGAACGGGATGGCGATCTGCGAGATGTCGTACATCAGGTTCTGAATCAACAGGTGCAGCGGCAGCATCGGCAGGAACGGCAGGAAGGCGCTGGCGATCAGCACGCTGAATACGTTACCGAAGTTGGAGCTGGCGGTCATCTTGATGTATTTCAGCATGTTGGCGAAGGTACGGCGCCCTTCGATCACTCCCTGCTCCAGCACCATCAGGCTTTTTTCCAGCAGGATGATGTCCGCCGCTTCCTTGGCGATGTCCACCGCCGAATCGACGGAGATGCCGATATCGGCCGCGCGCAGCGCCGGCGCGTCGTTGATGCCGTCGCCCATAAAGCCCACCACGTGCCCCTGGCGGCGCAGCAGTTTGACGATGCGCTCTTTGTGCAGCGGCGTCAGCTTGGCGAACACCGTGGTGCGCGCCGCCGCCTGCGCCAGCTGCTCGTCGTCCATCTGTTCGATCTCGCTGCCGCGCAGCAGGTGCTCGGCCGCCAGCCCGACGTCCCGGCATACTTTGGCGGCCACCAGCTCGTTGTCGCCGGTGAGGATCTTCACCGTGACGCCGTTCTGTTTCAGCGCCGCCAGCGCTGGGGCAGTGCTCTCCTTCGGCGGATCGAGGAAGGCAACGTAGCCTTCGAGGATCAGATCCGACTCGTCCGCCACGCCGTATTCATGGGTTTGCGCCGGCAGGACCTTGTTGGCCACCGCCACCACCCGCAGCCCCTGCTGGTTGAGATCGTCGGTGATGCGGCGAATGCGCGCCAGCAGCGCCTCGCTCAGCGGGATCACCTCGTCTTCGTGGCGCACGTGGCTGCAAATCGCCAGCATCTCTTCCAGCGCGCCCTTGCACACCAGCTCGTGATACTCGTTGTCCTTGGCCACCACCACCGACATGCGGCGGCGCACGAAATCGAACGGGATCTCGTCCACCTTGCGGTAGTTTTGCAACGCTTCCGGCTGCCGATTCTGCTCAGCGCAGCTCAGCACCGCCACGTCGAGCAGGTTTTTCAGCCCGGTCTGGTAGAAGCTGTTCAACCAGGCGTAGCGCAGCACCCGCTCGCTGCCGGCGCCGAACGCATCGGTGTGGCGCTCCAGCACGATCTTGTCCTGGGTCAGGGTGCCGGTCTTGTCGGTGCACAGAATGTCCATGGCGCCGAAGTTCTGAATGGCGTCCAGGCGTTTGACGATCACCTTCTGGCGCGACAGCTTCACCGCCCCTTTGGCCAGCGTCGAGGTGACGATCATCGGCAGCATTTCCGGCGTCAGCCCGACCGCCACCGACAGCGCGAACAGCGCCGCCTCCCACCAGTCGCCCTTGGTGTAGCCGTTGATCAGCAGCACGATCGGCGTCATCACCAGCATAAAGCGGATCAGCAGCCAGCTGACCTTGCTGATGCCGCTCTGGAAGGCGTTCGGCTGCTCATCCTGGCTGGTGACGCGCTGCGCCAGCTGGCCAAAATAGGTGCCGCCGCCGGTGCCGATCACCATCGCCAGCGCGGTGCCGCTGACCACGTTGGTGCCCATGAAGCACAGGTTGCGGCAGTCGAGGGGATCGGCCGCCAGCGCCTGCGGCGCCGCGGATTTTTCCACCGGCAGCGATTCGCCGGTCAGCGCCGCCTGGCTGATGAACAGATCCTTGGCCGACAGCAGGCGCAGATCCGCCGGGATCATGTCGCCGGCCGCCAGCTTGACGATATCGCCCGGCACCAGCTGCGCGATTGGCAGCTCCACGTGTTCGCTCTTGCCGGTGAGCGCATCGCTGCGGATCACCGTGGCGGTGTTGCTCACCATCGCTTTCAGCGCATCAGCCGCCCGGTTGGAGCGCGCCTCCTGGATGAAGTTCAGCAGCGTGGAGATCAGCACCATCAGCGCGATCACCAACGCGCCGGTGAGATCCTCGGTGGCGTAAGAGATCATGCCGAGCGCGGTCAGCAGCAGGTTGAACGGGTTGCGGTAGCAGTGCCAGAGGTGCTGCCACCAGGCCTCTTTCTGCTGATCGTCGATGACGTTCTCGCCGCAGCGCCGGCGCATCTGTTCCGCCTCATGGGCGGTGATGCCTTCCGGGTGGCTGTGGAAACGCTCAAACAGCTGCATTGTCTCTGCGGCGGCACAGTCCAGCCGCTGCTGCGCCAGGCCGGCCGGCATATCGCGCGCAGCGCCGCCGACGCCGTCCAGCAGGCTGTCGCGGCGCACCAAACGGCGCGGAAGGCCGCGGGCGAACAGGCCCAGCAGCTGACGGGGGAGTTTTTTCAGTTTCATGGTTCGCACCTCGTCGCCCGGTGCCTCACGGCAGCGGGTAAACGGGGATCGTCACCGGCCGGGCGGATGGCGGGCACGCCAAAAAGCCTCTGCCAACGCAGATCCTTATTCTTTTTCAGCAGCAGGAGCGAACGACGAAGCGCGCGCCACCGGTTACCGTGATGTACTTCACCGGTAAAACAGCAGCGCCAGGCGGAGAGGTTTTACCGGTGAACCGAGTGAGTGTCTAAAGCAGTCGGGTCGGGGTCCATATGGGGAATAACCTCCGGTAAAGGGAAAAACAGAGCGGCAGGAGCGGCCGTTCATCGCAATGTCACAATCCCGTTTTGCCTCAAGATCCGCGTGGGAAAATGAGCTATGCTGACGGGCATTGTTTTACAGGCCGTTATGTTACGCCTGTCCACTTCAACGAAAAGTAAACCATGCAAAACCGGCTGACCATCAAGGACATCGCACGCCTGAGCGGCGTAGGCAAATCCACCGTCTCACGCGTGCTGAACAATGAAGGCAGCGTGAGCCCGCAAACCCGCGAACGGGTGGAAGCGGTGATCCGTCAGCAAGGGTTTACCCCCTCCAAGTCGGCGCGCGCCATGCGCGGCCAGAGCGACAAGGTGGTGGGCATCATCGTTTCCCGTCTCGATTCGCCGTCGGAAAACCAGGCGGTGCGCACCATGCTGCCGCTGCTGTACCAGCAGGGCTTCGACCCGATCGTGATGGAGAGCCAGTTCGAAACCCGCCTGGTGCAGGAGCACCTGCACGTGCTGCGCCAGCGTAACGTCGACGGGGTGATCCTGTTCGGCTTCACCGGCCTGACTGCGGCGATGCTCAAACCGTGGCAGGAAAAAATGGTGGTGATGGTGCGTGAATACGACGGCTTCTCGTCCGTCTGCTACGACGACGCCGGCGCGGTGAACCTGCTGATGGATCGCCTGTACCGGCAAGGGCACCGGCATATCGGCTATCTGGGGGTGCAGCTCAGCGACGCCACCACCGGCCAGCGCCGCTATCAGGCCTACCTCGACGCCTGTGAACGCCTCAAGCTCACGCCGCGCGCCACGTTGGGCGAGCTGAGCTACCAGAGCGGTTTCCAGCACGCCGCCGAAGTGATTGATACACACACCAGCGCACTGATCTGCGCCTCCGACAGCATCGCCCTGGGGGCGATAAAGTACCTGCAGCAGCAGCCGGCGCGCGCCATTCAGGTATGCGCCATCGGCAACACCCCGCTGCTCAGCTTCCTGTTCCCCGATACCCTGTCGGTCGAGTTCGGCTACGGCAGCGCCGGCCTGCTGGCGGCGCAGCAGCTGCTGGCGCAGCTCAGCGGCGAACAGGGGATCCGCCGCTTGGTGGTGCCCAGCAAACTTTCCTGATTAAAAAGCGACCATTTTTTGTCATTTTGTGATCCTCGCCCCAAACCGGGAACGTTCCCATTCCATTAAAAAAGCCGAGTGACTAAGCTTTGATCATTACTCAGTCAACACCTCTGCAGGTATCCCATAATGAGCAAAGTAAAACAGCAGGATATTGACCGCCTGATTGTTTTGGTCGGCGGCCGCGAGAATATCGCCACCGTCAGCCATTGCATTACCCGGCTGCGTTTCGTCCTCAATGACCCCAGCAAGGCCAGCCCCAAAGAAATCGAAGAGCTGCCGATGGTCAAAGGTTGCTTCACCAACGCCGGGCAGTTCCAGGTGGTGATCGGCACCGACGTCGGCGACTACTATCAGGCGCTGATCGCCAGCACCGGCGTCAACGAGGCCGACAAAGAACAGGCCAAGGTCGCCGCGCGCCAGAACATGACCTGGACCGAGCGCACCATCTCCCACTTCGCCGAGATCTTCTTCCCGCTGCTGCCGGCGCTGATCAGCGGCGGTCTGATCCTCGGCTTCCGCAACGTGATCGGCGACATCCCGATGTCCGACGGCCAAACGCTGGCGCAGATGCACCCGGCGTGGAAAACCGTTTACGACTTCCTGTGGCTGCTCGGTGAAGCGATCTTCATGTTCCTGCCGGTGGCCATCTGCTGGTCGACGGTGAAAAAGATGGGCGGCACGCCGGTGCTCGGCATCGTGCTGGGCGTCACCCTGGTGTCGCCGCAGCTGATGAACTCCTACCTGCTCGGCCAGCAAACGCCGGAAGTGTGGAACTTCGGCTGGTTCGTGATCCAGAAAGTCGGCTATCAGGCGCAGGTGATCCCGTCGATCCTGGCGGGCATGGCGCTGGGCTGGATCGAGACCCGGCTGAAAAAGATCGTCCCCGATTATCTCTATCTGGTGGTGGTGCCGGTGGTTTCGCTGCTGCTGGCGGTGTTCCTGGCGCACGCGCTGATCGGGCCGTTCGGCCGCATGATCGGCGATGGGGTTGCCTGGGCGGTGAAAGCGGTGATGACCGGCAGCTTCGCCCCGGTGGGCGCCGCGCTGTTCGGCTTCCTGTATGCGCCGCTGGTGATCACCGGCGTGCACCAGACCACGCTGGCCATCGACATGCAGATGATCCAGAGCATGGGCGGCACCCCGGTGTGGCCGCTGATTGCGCTGTCCAACATCGCGCAGGCCTCGGCGGTGCTCGGCATCATCATCATCAGCCGCAAGGCCAACGAGCGTGAAATCTCGGTGCCGGCGGCGATCTCCGCCTACCTCGGCGTGACCGAACCGGCGATGTACGGCATCAACCTCAAATACCGCTTCCCGATGCTGTGCGCGATGATCGGCTCCGCGATCGCGGGCCTGATCTGCGGCCTGGACGGCGTAATGGCCAACGGCATCGGCGTCGGTGGCCTGCCGGGCATCCTGTCTATCAAGCCGCAGTTCTGGCTGATTTACTCGCTGGCGATTCTGGTGGCGATCGTCATCCCGCTGGTGCTGACCATCATGGTCTACAAACGCAAGGCCGCCCGCGGCGAGCTGCCGGTTTGATTGACGCAAAATACGCAACATGAATGTAGGGGCTGGAAATACCCTATAGCTTTCGAGCTGTAGCTAGGCGGCAAGGGTGCAAATCCCCAGGAGCTTACTCAAGTAAGTGACTGGGGTGCAGCGCCAGCAGCCAACAACGCTGCAGTTTGAAAGATGAAGGGTACAGGCCCGTTGTCACGATTCAAAGGTATTGATCTATGAGCAACCCAACCCCCTGGTGGCAGAACGGCGTCATCTACCAAATTTATCCGAAGAGTTTTCAAGACAGCACCGGCAACGGCTACGGCGATTTGGCCGGCGTGACCCGGCGGCTGGACTATCTGCAGGAGCTGGGCGTCGACGCCATCTGGCTGACGCCGGTCTACGTCTCACCCCAGGTGGACAACGGCTATGACGTGGCGGACTACTGCGCCATCGATCCGGCTTACGGCACCATGGCGGACTTCGAGCAGCTGGTCGCCGCCGCCCACCGGCGCGGCATCCGCATCGTGATGGACATGGTGTTCAACCACACCTCGACCGAGCACCCGTGGTTCAAGGCCGCGCAGGATCGCCACAGCCCGTATCGCCAGTTTTACGTCTGGCGCGACGGCGAGGGGGATACGCCGCCGAACAACTGGCGCTCCAAATTCGGCGGCAACGCCTGGCAGTGGCACGCCGACTGCGGCCAGTACTATCTGCACCTGTTCGCCGTCGAGCAGGCGGATCTCAACTGGGAACACCCGCCGGTGCGCGAAGAGCTGAAGAAAGTGTGTCAGTTCTGGGCGGACAAAGGCGTCGACGGCCTGCGCCTCGACGTGATCAACCTGGTGTCCAAGCAGCAGGATTTCCCGTCCGACAGCCAGGGTGACGGCCGCCGCTTCTACACCGACGGCCCGCGCATTCACGAGTTCCTGCAGGAAATGAGCCGCGACGTGTTCCAGCCACGCGGCCTGATGACGGTGGGCGAGATGTCCTCCACCACGCTCGAGCATTGCCAGCAGTACGCGGCGCAGAGCGGCGAAGAACTGTCGATGACCTTCAACTTCCACCACCTGAAGGTGGACTACGCCGGCGGCGAAAAATGGACGCGGGCGGCGCCGGATTATGTGGAACTGAAGCAGATCTTCCGCCACTGGCAGCAAGGGATGCATAACCGCGCCTGGAACGCGCTGTTCTGGTGCAACCACGATCAGCCGCGCATCGTGTCGCGCTTCGGCGATGAAGGCGCACTGCGAGTGCCGGCCGCCAAAATGCTGGCGATGGTGCTGCACGGCATGCAGGGCACGCCTTATATCTATCAGGGTGAAGAGATCGGCATGACCAACCCCGGCTTCCGCGCCATCGAGCAGTATCGCGACGTGGAAAGCCTGAACATGTACGCCGAACTGAGCGCCCAGGGCCGCGGCGACGCCGAACTGCTGGCGATCCTGGCGGACAAATCGCGCGACAACGGCCGCACGCCGATGCAGTGGAGCTCCGCGCCGCACGCCGGTTTCACCACCGGCACGCCGTGGATCGGCTGCGCCGAGAACTACCCGCAGATCAACGCCGACGCGGCGCTGGCCGATCTCGACTCGGTGTTTTACGCCTACCGCCAACTGATCACCCTGCGCAAGCAGTATCCGCTGCTGACCCACGGCGACTATCAGGATCTGGCGCCGGATCACCCGGCGCTGTGGTGCTATCAGCGCAGCTGGAACGGCCAGCGCCTGCTGGTGGTGGCCAACCTGAGCCGCGAACCGCTGGCCTGGGCGGCGGAAGGCGTGGAAGCCTCCGCCCAGTGGCGCCCGCTGATGAGCAACTACAGCGACTCGGCGGATCAGCCGCAGGCGCTGACGCTGCGGCCGTTCGAAGCGGTGTGGTGGCTGCTCGAAGACTAACCCCGCAGGGCGCGGCGAGCGCTGCGCCCTACAATGTCTCCATCAGCGCCACCACCCCGGCGGCCGCTTGCGCCAACTGCTCATCGCTCATGTCGGTCACGCCCTGCACCAGATGCGGCGGCAGATAATCCATGCCGGTCAGGTTAGCCAGCGCGTGGAACGGCAGCAGCAGATCCTGCACCGGATAGCGGTTGTAGCCTGCCGGCGTGTAGGCCTGCGCGTTGCCGCCGGTGCTCACCACCAGCTGCAGCGGCTTGCCGTGCAGTTTAGTGCCCTCGCTGCCGTAGGCGAAACCATAGGTTAATACCGCGTCCTGCCATTCGCGCAGGATCGCCGGCGAGCTGTACCAGAAAAACGGGAACATCATCACCACCGCATCATGACTTTCCAGCAGCTCCTGTTCACGCGCCACGTCGATGCGGTAATCCGGGTAAGCGCGGATAAGCTCGTGCACGGTCACGTTAGGCAGCGGGCGCACGGCCTCGATCAGCGCCTGGTTGATGCGCGACTCGTCGGGGGTGCGGTGGGCGGTTAACACTAAAATGCGTGACATAAAGGATTCCTTGAACGTAAAGAAGATGAGGCATTTTTCCATTTCTGCCGCTTCGGGTGTAGGCTGTTCAAGGTCACTTCAATTTCAACCGAAAGTATCAACCACTATGTCGCTGCCCTTTGACGTGCACCGCCTGCTGCCGGCCTTCCTCGCCGCCGCGCAGGCGCAAAATTTCTCCGCCGCCGCCCGCCAGCTGGGCGTCACGCCGGCGGCGGTCAGCAAAAATATCCGCGCGCTGGAAGAGAAGCTGGCGCTGCGGCTGTTTCAGCGCAACACCCACAACGTGCTGCTGACCGACGAGGGCAAAGCGCTGCTGGCGCAGGTGGCGCCGCTGTGGCAGGCGTTGGCGGCGACGCTGGAAAGCGCCGGCGGCGAACGGCAGGCGCCGGCCGGGGTGGTGCGCGTCACGATGATCCCCGGCTTCGGCCGCCAGATGCTGATGCCGTTGATCCCGCAATTTCTGGAGCGCTACCCGCAGATCGATCTCGATCTGTCGCTGGACGCCCGGGTGGTGAATCTGGTGGGCGAAGGTTTCGACGTCGGCATCGGCAGCCGGGTCGATCCCGACAGCCGGCTGGTGGCCCGCCCGCTCTACCCGATGCACATGGTGCTGGCGGCGTCGCCCGACTATCTGGCGCGGCGCGGTGAACCGCAAACGCCACACGACCTGCTGCGGCACGACTGCCTGCTGCACCGTAACCCCAGCAACGGCCGCCACGTCAAATGGCAGCTGCGCCATCAGGGTGAAACGCTGGCGCTGGATCTGAACGGCCGATTGGTGGTGAGCCGCCCGGAAATGTTGCTGGATGCGGCGCTGGCCGGGCTGGGCATCGTCAACCTGGCGCGCTGGTACCTCGAAAAGCACTTTGAGCAGGGCACGCTGCGGCCGGTGCTGGCGGAGTGCTGGCCGCGCCCGGTGCAGCTGTGGCTCTATTACGCCTCGGCGGATCTGCCGCCGCGGGTGCGCGTCTGGGTCGACTTTCTGCTGGAACATTTTCGCGATCGGCCAGTGAGCGATTGACGACTGTTCAGCTTGCGCACGCTCTTCCGATTTCCTTGTCCTACATCAAAAGAATCGCGCCAATATCTATATATAGTGCATTAAGAATTGCGAACACCTATATATAGTAGTTATCCACAAAATCATCCACACGCCGCCACAGCCCTTGCGCGCTGCGGCTTTGCCCTGTGGATAAGCGAAATTTGACGGTTGCTCGCCACGCCAGGCGGGTATGAACGCTCCCTCGGGGAACAAGGAGTACAACGTGAAACCAGTAGTGATTAAGCGGGACGGTTGCCAGGTACCTTTTGACGAAGCGCGCATCGCGCAGGCCATCGAGCGCGCCGCGCTGGCGGTGGGCGTGGTCGACGCCGACTACTGCGCCACCGTCGCCCGCGTGGTCGCTCAGCGCATGGAGCAGCAGCCGCGCGTCGATATCCACGAGATCCAGCAGGCGGTGGAAAACCAGCTGATGGCCGGCGAGTACAAACAGCTGGCGCGCGCCTATATCGAATACCGCCACGATCGCGACGTGGCGCGCGAGCTGCGCGGCCGCCTGAACCAGGAGATTCGCGGCCTGGTCGAGCAGAGTAACCGCGCGCTGCTGAACGAGAACGCCAACAAGGACAGCAAGGTGATCCCCACCCAGCGCGACCTGCTGGCGGGCATCGTCGCCAAACACTACGCCAAGCAGCACATCCTGCCACGCGACGTGGTGCTGGCCCATGAACGCGGCGAAATTCACTACCACGATCTCGACTACTCACCGTTCTTCCCGATGTTCAACTGCATGCTGATCGATCTGAAAGGCATGCTGACCAACGGCTTCAAGATGGGCAACGCCGAAATCGAGCCGCCGAAGTCGATCTCCACCGCCACCGCCGTGACCGCGCAGATCATCGCCCAGGTTGCCAGCCATATCTATGGCGGCACCACCATCAACCGCATCGATGAAATTCTGGCGCCGTTCGTCGACGAGAGCTTCCGCAAACACCTGCAGGTGGCGGAGGAATGGCAGATCCCGGACGCCAAAGGCTATGCCATGGCGCGCACCGAGAAAGAGTGTTACGACGCCTTCCAGTCGCTGGAGTACGAGGTCAACACCCTGCACACCGCCAATGGCCAGACGCCGTTCGTCACCTTCGGCTTCGGCCTCGGCACCAGCTGGGAGTCGCGCCTGATCCAGCGCTCGATCCTGAAAAACCGCATCGCCGGGCTGGGCAAAAACCGCAAGACCGCCGTGTTCCCCAAGCTGGTGTTCGCCATCCGCGACGGCCTCAACCACCAGTACGGCGATCCGAACTACGACATCAAGCAGCTGGCGCTGGAGTGCGCCAGCAAGCGCATGTACCCGGACATCCTCAACTACGATCAGGTGGTGAAGGTCACCGGCTCGTTCAAAACGCCGATGGGCTGCCGCAGCTTCCTCGGCACCTACGAGCAGGACGGCGAACTGGTGCACGACGGCCGCAACAACATCGGCGTCATCAGCCTCAACCTGCCGCGCATCGCGCTGGAGGCGATGGGCGATGAGTCGCGCTTCTGGGCGCTGCTGGATCAGCGCCTGCAGCTGGCGAAAAAGGCCCTGATGACGCGCATCGCCCGGCTGGAAGGCATCAAGGCGCGGGTGGCGCCAATCTTGTACATGGAAGGCGCCTGCGGCGTGCGGCTCAAGGCCGACGATAACATCGCCGACATATTCAAGAACGGCCGCGCTTCAATTTCGCTGGGCTATATCGGCCTGCACGAGACCATCAACGCGCTGTTCGGCGGCGAAAACCACGTGTATGACGACGAAGCGCTGCGCGCCAAAGCGGTGGCGATCGTCGCGCGCCTGCGCGCCGCCGTCGACGCCTGGAAAGACGAGACCGGCTACGGCTTCAGCCTCTACAGTACGCCGAGCGAGAACCTGTGCGATCGCTTCTGCCGGCTGGACACCGCCGATTTCGGCGTGGTGCCGGGCGTCACCGACAAGGGCTATTACACCAACAGCTTCCACCTTGACGTGGAGAAGAAGGTCAATCCGTACGACAAGCTGGACTTCGAAGCGCCCTACCCGCCGTTGGCCAGCGGCGGCTTCATCTGCTACGGCGAATACCCGAACCTGCAGCACAACCTGAAGGCGCTGGAAGACGTGTGGGACTACAGCTACAGCCGGGTGCCTTACTACGGCACCAACACGCCGATTGACGAGTGCTACGAATGCGGCTTCACCGGTGAATTCTCCTGCACCAGCAAAGGCTTCACCTGCCCGAAATGCGGCAACCACGACTCGGCCAAGGTCTCGGTCACCCGTCGGGTGTGCGGCTATCTCGGCAGCCCCGATGCCCGGCCGTTCAACGCCGGCAAGCAGGAAGAGGTGAAGCGCCGGGTGAAACACCTCGGCAACGGGCAGCTTGGTTGAAAGGCACCGCGCAGCTTATGCAGAAGCCTGTTCATCAGGCGTGATTGTCGCCGCCAGTTTGCCTTCGGCCAGCGCGCACCAACCGGAGCGTACACGCAGTACGTGAGGATTGGCAGCACTGCCCGGAGGCAAAATGGCCAGTAAAATAGCCTGATGGGCAGGCCTCACATGAATTATCACCAGTACTACCCGATTGACGTCGTCAACGGCCCCGGCACCCGCTGCACGCTGTTTGTCGCCGGCTGCGTGCACCAGTGCCCCGGTTGCTACAACAAAAGCACCTGGCGGCTCAACTCCGGCCAGCCGTTTACCCCGGCGCTGGAAGACCGCATCATCACCGATCTGAACGATCCGCGCGTGCCGCGCCAGGGGCTGTCGCTCTCCGGCGGCGATCCGCTGCATCCGGCCAACGTGCCGAGCATATTGCAGTTGGTGAAACGGGTGCGCGCCGAATGCCCCGGCAAGGATATCTGGCTGTGGACCGGCTACCGGCTGGCGGAACTGGACGCGCAGCAAATGCAGGTGGTGGACAGGATCAACGTGCTGATCGACGGCAAGTTCGTGCAGGATTTGAAAGACCCGGCGCTGATCTGGCGCGGCAGCAGTAACCAAGTGGTGCATAGGTTGCGATGAGCTAGCAGTATGTATCTCAACAGTGTTGATCCAGAGTCGACTGGAGACGGCTACGGCATAAAGCAAATCTGACGGACGGGTATTGTATGTGCCTGGAGCAGAGGTTGCTAGGAGGCATGTCAGTCAATGATTGTTTTATTGGGACGCTTATACCAACAACTAATTTTTACTTTTAAGGCCCTAACTTTAGGGCCATTATTTTAAATTTTTTAGCACTAGGATTTTAGCAACACGCTAGAAATTTCATCAATAATCGCTGAGTACTTGGTAATTTCTTTTTCGTGAAAACATCCAAATTTCTCATTAAATTTCACCAATGAAATTAAATAAGAACGATAACCAGCCAGCTTATTATGAAACTGAGAGTTATAAAACTTCATTACAAATTGATCTGCATTATTTTTGTACTTAACACTTGGTGGTTTTACTGAGAATACCTTTTGGCAGATATGTTCTTTAGAATACCCTTTTTTATATTTATCCAATGCTTTCCTTATCAAGTAGGTCTTCCCATTAGATATTCTCAAGCTTCCTCGCTCACCTCCTCCATCTTTATTCTCAATCACATAACCATTCAGTGAAACAATACCTCTTTTAAATATTTTTTTATGTACATTGAGGTTCAGTCCTGCAATGTTAACAATGGAGGATATTTCTTTATCAAAATGCTCGCTTCCAAGAAGGTTGTCTTTTCCAGAACTTGAAAAAAGCATATCATCGGCATAGCGCGTGTACATAATGCTTCTTTTGTCACACAGATTTTTAATTAAAATATCTAACTTTCTGAAAATTATATTGGATATAAATGGTGATGTAGAAAATCCCATTGGGAATATTCTTTTTTTCTTATCATTGAGTTCTACTTCAACAGATAAACTATTCAAAAAAGCGTCAACAACTTTTATTTTTTTATTTACTAAATATTCATCTTCAAAGTAGGATTTAAAACATTCTCTTGCATAATCGTAGTTTATATTATGAAAAAAATTACACAAGTCAATTCGACAAAAATTTTCACCATAGATATGAGGTTCTAAAAAATGTAAATAACTTAATTTCTTACGATAGGCAATTGCGGGTGAACTAAGGGGTACCTTTTGCAGGAAATTTCTTATGATTCTTTCTTGTATTTTTTTATGTGGAGAGTTTTGTTTAATAGAGAAAAACACTCTATTGTTAAATGAAATATTTTGATATTCACTATTGGTAATATTAGGAACTCCGTGAGTCATAATAATATCATCGGTGAACGTTTCTCTAAGGTAAAAATTTTTGTAAAAATCACTGCTAATTTTCGTAATTTTGTGCTTCATAAAAAAGCTTCCTCTTCGATACCAATAACATCTTTACACCCCGTGAGGCTTAAAGCGGCTTGGCGGACGCAAGATAATCCGAGCTAGTGTTTGCTGGAGCAAGTGACGGCATGCGTCAACTCATTTGAGTCCTCCAGCTTCTATCGAAGAAGAAGCATGATCAATAATATGTGATAATTCAGGGAAAGCCAAGCGAAAATTTTTTCCGACATTTTCTTTATCTAGGCTTACATAATGATTTATACTAAAATCAATGAAGCTAGTGACCCAACCAGAAGTCTTTCCCATGTAAGAGTTCAAAAAAGAGAAATTTTCCGACTTCAGTTTTTTAATATAATCTAATATATCTTGACAAATCGGTTTTTGAGCAATTTTGTAATGCATTTCAAGACTTACTAATGTTTCTGTTTTGCCGCTAAAAGCAAGGCGAAGAATAGCCAGCTGATCCTTTACATCAGGGATATTTTCTTTAAACTCTTCAATTATTTCTTTCACATATCTAATTTTAATAATATTCAATAGTCTCATATGACGTAATGACAAGTCATGATTAGATCGACAATTCGAAAATATTTTTAAAAATAGATGTTTAGATTGAGTTTTAATGTCATATTTACGCAATAAGGCATCAATCATTTTGGAGGGGTTATTATTATTTATACCAAAATCCTTCATTATTAAATCTCTAATCCATAAAGAGAATAAGTCTAAAGAAGATTCATTAATCAATGAGCCTTCTATAGTTGTAGATGTATAATAAACATTATCTCTAGAGGATAGAAAATTAACTGCATTTATAACTCTGGCGATACTAAACCGTCTAAATCTTAAGCCATTATCACTAAATGCCACTTTTCTTCCATCTTGACTTTCAAGAAACTTAGCTGTATCAAAAAAAGGTTTTCTATGTTTTGAAAAATAAGTTAGCCTGTCATTCTTTATGCATTTATTGATAATTGCCTTTCCCTTTGCATTAAATCTAAACCTCCCTTGCTCGAAGTCAATTACAGCAATCTGATCAATATCTTTTACTATCAGAAATGGAATTGCTGCATTTGAATAGCTTGGCTTTATATTTTTCAACATTACTTCATCGCAATCATACACATCTAACCTTTTAAACACAGGAAACAACTTTTGCAAATTATAATTTCTAAATAATTCAACTTCAGTAGAACCCTCTACAAACAGTATATATTCACTAAAGAAAAGACGAGCCTCATTATCGCTAAGCATATTTATAAACCTAGCATCATCATATTTGGAATTTAATTTCGATACTATGGTCGAGCCATCACTTCCTTTTGAAAAATGTAAAACCTGTTGCTTTCTTAAAAAAGATTTTAATGTTAGCTTTAGCAAACTCGAAGAGTGAGTGCTAAATATAAATGTTGGATATGGCGTTGAATATTTATTAATTTCAATTTCTTTAGAAGTTTTATCGTACTTTTTATATGTCAGGCTTAAGTTTTCAATAAAACTCTCACTTAGTTTTGGATGCAACCCAATTTCAGGTTCATCAATATATATAATTGGGTTGATGAATTCTGTTCTCGTTAATGAAATTAATAAGTTAAGTATAACTTCAAGGTATTTATGGGAATTTGTACCATCAGACTGAACATGTAACTCTTCACCTTTGTTTGTAAAAATATCACCATCTAAAACTATCTTGAGATAATTAACAACTTTATCTTTATATGTATAAGGTTTCGTGTGAATTACATTTTCAACTCTTTCTATATACTTCTTGTAACTCCCTCGTTTAGTTGATATTTTCTCATCCAAGAACTCGAGAAGGTCTTCTTTCTTAATTTCAGAAAAATTAAACGAATTTATACTACTCACCATTTTCCAAATACTATTCCAATCGTATAAATTAATATGTCTGGTTTCAATATGGAAAAAAGGGAATAAAGTTTTAATTAAACGTCGAGCATTTTGATCTTTAATAGACCAAGTTATAGAATCATCTTTGGAAATTGTGAGAGTTATACTATAAGTACTTTTACTCTGAAAACTAAAAGGGAAAGTAAAAGGGAAAACTAATTCATGTGGCTTTCGGATAAATGATTGTGGCCTAAACAATGTGTTATAAATATGTTTATGGAAGCGACCATTATTGTTGGGATTCATTGCAATCTTCTTTATTCTTGTCACATCATAGGTTAATGTTATTGATCCTGAGGGAGTGTAACTAGAATTAAAGTCGGGAGGTATTACTTTTATATCATCAAGTTTGTCATAAAAATATCTCAACATTTTCATAAGATTAGATTTTCCAGCATTATTCATTCCTATAATGCAATTGACATCCTCTAACGAACTTATTGTTACATCATCAAAGGATAGCAAATTCTTTATTCTTATACTTTGCAAGCCCATAAAAGACACTCCTTATAAAAATAAGATTTTATATTTCTACACACCGGTTAGTATCTCAACCGCCCGTCCGGGATAGTTCTAGTTTATTTTTCAAACTGTGGCTTTGATTATTATATATGAATGATACATTTACAAATCCTATTTTTATTTGATAACTACTTCCACACAAATAATATAATTTCTTTTATATGCAGCGTCGGCTTCTCACTCAAACCTGCTGCCAGATAAAATTCTGCTCTATCCACAGAACCTGCCAGCCCTGCACAAATCCCCCTCAATCCCCCCGCCAATAACGCCCCCGGACTTTCGCTTTAAAGATAGCCATTCGTTTTTCTACCTCCGAATGGCTGAGATAAACCGCGGTGCCGTTTCTTAAGCGTTCAAGGGCGGCATCTACCCTTTCACGCAACGCTTGCTCCAGGAACATCGCCTCTACGTCCATTTCAGATTTATTCCGCTGTTCCATTGCCATCTCCTCCTTGAGACAGCATCGGGCCACTCAGCAACAGCGGTAAGTTACACCAACCCCATCCCCACCACGCCGGTCAGTACGCCGCACAGCGCCACCAGCGCCGCCGTCAGGCACAGCGCCCGGGCGGAGAAGGCCTTGTTGAGCATCAGCAGCGAAGGCAGGCTGACTGCCGGCAGGGTCATCAGCAGCGCCAGCGCCGGGCCGGCGCCCATGCCCGCCAGCATCATGGTCTGTACGATCGGGATTTCCGCCGCGGTGGGGATAACGAACAGGCAGCCGACGATCGCCAGCGCGATGATCCACAGCAGGCTATTGTCGACGGCGCTGTCGGCGTGTGGGAACAGCCAGACTCGCGCCGCGCCCAGCGCCAGCACCGCCAGCACGTAGATCGGGATGGTCGACCAAAACAGCGCCCACAGCGCTTTGCCCCAGCGGGCAAGGAACGGCCGCTCGTCGCTCTGCGCCGTCATCACCAGCGGCTGCGGCGCGGCAGGCTGCGGATCGTTGGCGGTCATGCGCTGCACCAGCCAGGCGATGCCCAGCACCATCACCACGCCCGCCACCAGGCGGATGGCGGCGAACGGCCAACCGAGCACAAACCCCATGAATACCAGCGTCGCCGGGTTCAGTACCGGGTTGGCGAGCCAAAAGGCCAGCGCGGCGCCGCTGGATACCGACTGGCGGCGCATGCCGGCGGCGACCGGCGCGGCGCAGCAGGTACACATCATGCCCGGCAGCGCGATCAGCGCCCCCAGCACGGTGCCGGAAAAACGCCGGTGGCCAAGCGTGCGCGCCAGCCAGTCGCGCGGGATCAGCACCTGCACCAGCGAACCTAACAGCACCCCGAGCAGCGCCGCCTTCCATACCGCGGTGAAGTAGACCAGCGCGTACTGCCAGGCCGCCAGCCAGGGGCTCGCGGCGCCGTCGGCCAGGATCGATTTGCCGATCGAGTGGCTGTCCGCCGCCACGAAGGCCTTGCCGTAGTAAGGCTGCCATTTGACGTAGTAGAGGCCGACGGCCACCACCAGCAGAAACAGGATCGGTTTCCACAGCGGCCAGGCGCGTGGGGCGTGTTCAGGGGCGTTCAGAGATTGCGGCATGGTAGCGGCCAGAGTCAGTCAACAGTGGCGCCAGCATAGCGCGCCGCCGCCGCCCGTGCACGCCCGGGCTGTCCTAAATAGTTCATCTGTTCGCCACCGAGGCGTAACGCGATTGTCATCTGTGCCCGGCACCATGATGCCAACTTGAAAACCACAGGGTAGACGCACGATGAAACGCACCGCTTCCGCCTTCATCGCACAGCCATCGGTATGACGAGGTTTTTATTATGATGGAGTTATCTAGACATCCGACCACTTACCCCACCCGCTATCAGCAGATCGCCGCGCAGCTGGAACAGGAGCTGCGCACGCAGTACCGCTGCGGCGACTACCTGCCTTCGGAACAGCAGCTGGCCGAACGTTACCAGGTCAATCGCCACACCCTGCGCCGCGCGGTGGATCAGCTGGTGGAGCGCGGCTGGCTGCAGCGCCGCCACGGCGTCGGCATTCTGGTGCTGATGCGGCCTTACGACTACCCGCTGCACGCCAATACCCGCTTCAGCCAGAACCTGTTCGAGCAGGGCAGCCACCCCACCAGTGAGCGCTTACTCGCTGTCTTGCGCCCGTGCAATGGGCATGTCGCCAGCGCACTCTCGCGTGAAGAAGGCGAAATGGTGATCCACCTGCGCACCCTGCGCCGGGTCAACGGCGTGCCGATGAGCGTGATCGACCACTATCTGCCCGATCTGGACTGGTGGCCAGCGCTGCAGCAGTTCCACAGCGGTTCGCTGCACCAGTTTATCGAACAGCACCTCCAGCAGCCGCTGACCCGTCGCCAGACGCGCATCAGCGCGCGCCGCGCGCAGGCCAAAGAGAGCCGGCTGCTGGAGATCGCCACCCACGCGCCGCTGCTGTGCGTGCGCACCCTTAACGTCCGCAGCGGCGGCGAAGACGTGGCGGAATACTCCGTCAGCCTGGCCCGCGCCGACATGATTGAACTGACGATGGAGCACTGAATGCAAGCCTTAGAGTCGAGACAACGCTGGATGTCGGTGCTGGCGCACAGTCGGCCCGAGCAGCTGCGCAGCCACTGGCAGGCGCTGAACCTCAGCCCGGGTTACCGCAGCATCCGCGCGCCGGAGATCGGCCTGGCCCAGCTGCAGGGGCGCATGGGCGCCACCGGCCGCCGCTTCGTGCTGGGGGACATGACGGTCACCCGCGCGGTGGTGCAGCTGGACAACGGCGGCTACGGCTACAGCTATATCGCCGGGCGCGACAAGGCGCACGCCGAGCTGTGCGCGCTGGCCGATGCGCTGCTGCAACAGCCGGAACACGGCGAACGCCTGCAACAACAGCTGATCGCGCCGCTGGCCGCGCTGCAGCACGAGCAGCGCCAGCTGCGCGCCCGGGCGATCGCCGCCAGCCGGGTGGATTTCTTTACGCTGGTGCGAGGGGATTAAGCCATGAGTTTATTGACCGGTTTTGAGCAACCGATAGACCAATCGCAGCACGCTTTCCGTTTGATTCTTAAAGCCTTGAGCGAACCGGGCCACCGGGTGACGCTGCCGAACGGCCCGGCCTGGGCGCCGCTGAACGCCGCCAGCACCGCCGCGCTGCTGACGCTGGCCGATCAGGAAACGCCGCTGCAGCTGTGCACTGCGCTAAAAAGTGAGCAAGTGCTAACAAACATTCGTTTTCACAGCGGTGCGCCGCTGGCCGCCACGGCGCAGGAGGTCTGTTTTGCCCTGTTCGATGAGCAGCTGCAGGCCGCCGATCTGCAGGCGTTGCCGCACGGCACTGAAATCTCGCCGGAGTTCGGCGCCACGGTCATCGTGCAGCTCACCGAGCTGGAGAACGGCGCCGCGCTGCGCCTGACCGGCCCCGGCATCGAGAGCCAACGCCTGATCGCGCCACGCCTGCCGCCGGCGCTGCTGGATTACCTGGTCAACCGCCCGCAGCGCTTCCCGCTGGGGCTGGATATTTTGCTGACCTGCGGCGATCGCCTGCTGGCGATCCCGCGGACCACCCGCGTGGAGGTGTGCTGATGTACGTAGCGGTAAAAGGGGGCGAAAAAGCCATTGAGGCCGCCCATCAGCTGCAGGAACAGCTGCGGCGCGGCGACGACGCGCTGCCGGCGATCGGCGCGGAACAAATCGAACAGCAGCTGGGGCTGGCGGTGGATCGGGTGATGACCGAAGGCGGCATCTACGATCGCGAGCTGGCGGCGCTGGCCATCAAACAGGCCAGCGGCGATCTGGTGGAGGCGATCTTCCTGCTGCGCGCCTATCGCACCACCCTGCCGCGCCTGGCGGTCAGCGAGCCGCTGGCCAGCGAAAACATGCGGCTGGAGCGGCGCATCTCGGCGGTTTACAAGGACTTGCCCGGCGGGCAGGTGCTGGGGCCGACCTACGACTACACCCACCGGCTGCTGGACTTCGCGCTGCTGGCGGAAGGCGAGGCGCCGCGTGCGCCGCAGGCCGACGAACCGCTGCCGGACAACTGCAGCCACGTGTTCGATCTGTTGTGTCGCCAACAGCTGGCGCGGGAGGAACAGGACGACGGCAGTACGCCGGACGACATCACCCGCAACCCGCCGGTTTACCCCTGCTCGCGCTCGGCGCGCCTGCAGCAGCTGGTGCGCGGTGACGAAGGTTTTCTGCTGGCACTCGGCTACGCCACCCAGCGCGGCTACGGCCGCAACCACCCGTTCGCCGGCGAGATCCGCACCGGCCACGTTTCGGTGGAGATCGTGCCTGAAGAGCTCGGTTTCGCCATCGATATCGGCGAAATCCTGCTGACCGAGTGCGAAATGGTCAACGGCTTCGTCGATCCAAAGGATCACCCGCCGCACTTCACCCGCGGTTACGGGCTGGTGTTCGGCCGCGCCGAACGCAAGGCGATGGCGATGGCGCTGGTGGACCGCGCATTGCAAAGCCCGGACTACGGCGAAGGCGTCGCCGGCCCGGCGCAGGACGAAGAGTTCGTGCTGGCCCACGCCGACAACGTCGAGGCCGCCGGGTTCGTCTCCCATCTCAAGCTGCCGCACTACGTCGACTTCCAGGCCGAACTGGAACTGCTCAAGCGGCTGCGACAGGAATACAGCGAGCGTCAGGAGGCCCGCGATGAGTGAAGTATTGACCGGCTATAACCTCGGCTATCTGGACGAGCAGACCAAGCGCATGATCCGCCGCGCCATCCTCAAGGCGGTGGCGATCCCCGGCTATCAGGTGCCGTTCGGCGGCCGCGAGATGCCGATGCCCTACGGCTGGGGCACCGGCGGCATTCAGCTCACCGCCAGCGTCATCGGCCGCGCCGACGTGCTGAAGGTGATCGACCAGGGCGCCGACGACACCACCAACGCGGTGTCGATCCGCCGCTTCTTCCAGCGTGTCGCCGGGGTGGAAACCACCGAACGCACGCCGGAGGCTACGCTGATCCAGACCCGTCACCGCATCCCGGAAACCGCATTGCGCGAAGACCAGATCCTGATCTATCAGGTGCCGATCCCGGAGCCGCTGCGCTTTATCGAACCGCGCGAAACCGAGACCCGCAAGATGCACGCGCTGGAGGAGTACGGCGTGATGCAGGTGAAGCTGTATGAAGACATCGCGCGCTACGGCCATATCGCCACCACCTACGCCTACCCGGTGAAGGTCAACGATCGCTACGTGATGGATCCGTCGCCGATCCCGAAATTCGACAACCCGAAAATGCACATGATGCCGGCGCTGCAGCTGTTCGGCGCCGGGCGCGAGAAACGCATCTACGCCCTGCCGCCGTTCACCAAGGTGGAGAGCCTGGACTTCGACGACCACCCGTTCAGCGTGCAGCAGTGGGACGAACCCTGCGCGCTGTGCGGCTCGCGCCACAGCTACCTGGACGAGGTGGTGCTCGACGATCGGGGCAACCGCATGTTCGTCTGTTCGGACACCGACTACTGCCGGCAGCAGCTGGCGCAATCTTCGCAAGAGGCGCAGCACTGATGACTTCCACCCCTTTGAGCACCACCCCGCAGCTGTCGGTGAACCGGCTCACCCACCTGTACGCCCCCGGCAAGGGCTTCAGCGACGTGTCGTTCGACATCTACCCCGGCGAAGTGCTGGGCATCGTCGGCGAATCCGGCTCCGGCAAAACCACGCTGCTGAAATCGATCTCGGCGCGGCTGGCACCGCAGCGCGGGCAGATCCTTTACCGCCCGCAGGCGGGCCAGGAACAGGATCTGTACGCCATGGCGGAGAGCGATCGCCGCCGCCTGCTGCGCACCGACTGGGGCGTGGTGCACCAGCACCCGCTCGACGGGCTGCGGCCGCAGGTCTCCGCCGGCGGCAACATCGGCGAGCGGCTGATGGCCATCGGCCAGCGCCACTATGGCGACATTCGCCGCCAGGCCGGCCAGTGGCTGGAAGACGTCGAAATCCCGCTGTCGCGCCTCGACGATCTGCCGACCACCTTCTCCGGCGGCATGCAGCAGCGGCTGCAGATCGCCCGCAATCTGGTGACCCACCCCAAGCTGGTGTTTATGGATGAGCCGACCGGCGGGCTGGACGTGTCGGTGCAGGCGCGCCTGCTCGATCTGCTGCGCAACCTGGTGGTGGAGATGCAGCTGGCGGCGGTGATCGTCACCCACGATCTCGGCGTGGCGCGGCTGCTGGCCCACCGCCTGCTGGTGATGAAACAGGGCGAAGTGGTGGAGAGCGGCCTGACCGACCGGGTGCTGGACGATCCGCACCATCCCTACACCCAGTTGCTGGTTTCTTCGGTGCTGTCGTAACCCAAGGCGATAACAGATGACTATGCAAATCCGAGTTGAACATCTCAGTAAAACCTTTGTGCTGCATCAGCAGTACGGCACCCGCCTGCCGGTGCTGCACGACGCCAACCTGACGGTCCACGGCGGCGAATGCGTGGTGCTGCACGGCCACTCCGGCAGCGGCAAATCCACCCTGCTGCGCTCGCTGTACGCCAACTACCTGCCGGACAGCGGCCATATCTGGATCAACCACCAGGGCGACTGGCTGGACATGGTCAGCGCCGATGCGCGTCAAATTCTGGCGGTGCGCCGCCATACGCTGGGCTGGGTCAGCCAGTTCCTGCGGGTGATCCCGCGCATCAGCGCGCTGGAGGTGGTGATGCAGCCGCTGCTGGAACAGGGCGTCGAGCGCGCCGAGTGCCGTGAACGCGCCGAAGCGCTGCTCGCCGCGCTCAACGTGCCGCAGCGCCTGTGGCCGCTGGCGCCGTCCACCTTCTCCGGCGGCGAGCAGCAGCGGGTGAACATCGCGCGCGGCTTTATCGTCGATTACCCCATTCTGTTGCTGGACGAACCGACCGCCTCGCTCGACAGCCGCAACAGCGCGGCGGTGGTGCAGCTTATCGAACGCGCCAAGGCGCGCGGCGCGGCGATCGTCGGCATTTTTCACGATGAAGGCGTCCGCCAACAGGTCGCCGACCGGCTTTATGACATGCAGGCGCCGCAGGCGCTGGAGGCCCTCTGATGATCGTCAATAACGTTAAGCTGGTGCTGGATGACCAGGTGGTGCAAGGCTCGCTGGAGATGCAGGACGGCGTGATCCGCAGCTTCGCCGACGGCCCGAGCCGGCTGCCGCAGGCGCTGGACGGCGACGGCGGCTGGCTGCTGCCGGGGCTGATCGAGCTGCATACCGACAACCTGGACAAGTTCTTTACCCCGCGCCCGAACGTTGACTGGCCGGCCCATTCCGCGATGAGCAGCCACGACGCGCTGATGGTGGCCAACGGCATCACCACGGTATTGGACGCGGTGGCGATCGGCGACGTGCGCGACGGCGGCCACCGGCTGGAAAACCTGCAGAAGATGATCGACGCGGTGATCCACAGCCAGCGCGCCGGGGTGAACCGCGCCGAGCACCGGCTGCACCTGCGCTGCGAGCTGCCGCACGAGAGCACCCTGCCGCTGTTCGAACAGCTGATGGACAAGCCGGGCGTGTCGCTGGTGTCGCTGATGGACCACTCGCCGGGCCAGCGTCAGTTCGCCTCGCGCGAAAAGTATCGCGAATACTATCAGGGCAAATACCACCTCAACGACCAGCAGATGAGCGAGTACGAGGAGGAGCAGGTCGCCCTGTCCGCCCGCTGGGCCGCGCCGAACCGCGAGGCGATCGCCGCCCACTGCCGCGCGCGCCGCATCTCGCTGGCCAGCCATGACGACGCCACCGCCGCGCACGTGGCCGAATCCTGCGCGCTGGGCAGCGCCATCGCCGAGTTCCCCACCACCGAGGCGGCCGCCCGCGCCTCGCACCAGCAGGGCCTGCAGGTGCTGATGGGCGCGCCGAACATCGTGCGCGGCGGCTCCCACTCCGGCAACGTGGCGGCGCACCATCTGGCGGCGCTGGGGGTGCTGGATATCCTCTCTTCCGATTATTACCCGGCCAGCCTGCTGGACGCGGCGTTTCGCCTCGCGGCGGACGAGCGCAACGCCTACGATCTGCCCCAGGCGGTGCGCATGATCACCCGCAACCCGGCGCGGGCGCTGGATCTGCAGGATCGCGGCACCCTCGCCGAAGGGCTGCGGGCGGATCTGGTGCTGGCGCGGCCGCACGGTGAGCACGTTTATGTGCAGAACGTGTGGCGCCAGGGCAGGCAGGTGTTCTGATGGCGCAGCTCATCTACCTGATGGGGCCTTCCGGCGCAGGCAAGGACAGCCTGCTGGCCGCGCTGCGGGCCGACGCCGACCGCGCGCCGCTGGTGGCGCACCGTTACATCACCCGGCCGGCGGACGCCGGCTGCGAGAATCATATCGCGCTGAGCGAACCGGAATTTCTGCGCCGCCGCGCCAAGGGGCTGTTCGCGCTCGACTGGCAAGCGCACCAGCAGCGCTACGCGTTCGGGATCGAAGTGGATCTTTGGCTGCTGCAGGGGATCGACGTGGCGGTCAACGGTTCGCGCGCCCACCTGCCGCAGGCGCAGCAGCGCTATGGTGCGCAGCTGCTGCCGGTGTGCCTGCAGGTCAGCGCCGCGATCCTGCGCCGGCGCCTGCAGGATCGCGGACGAGAAAGCGCCGAACAGATCGAGCAGCGCCTGGCGCGGGCGGCGGAATATCAGCAGAGTCTGCCCGCCGGCTGCCGGGTGCTGCACAACGACGGCCCACTCGACGACACTCTGGCGGCGCTGCTGGCGCTGCTGCCTACCGCCACCCGACAAGCTCAGGACGCGACGCCATGAACGACTTTGCCCAGCCGAAAATCGGCGACAACGTGACCCTTAACCGCACCCGGCTCGGCCAATATGTGCATCTGGCCGACGATGCGATCCTGGAAGAGGTGGAAATGGGGGACTACTCCTACACCGCCGGGCACAACCAGATCTTTTACGCCACCATCGGCAAGTTCGTCTCCATCGCCTCCTATGCGCGCATCAATCCCGGCAACCACCCGACCTACCAGCGCATCGCGCAGCACCACTTTACCTACCGCGCCTCTGAATACGGGCTGGGGGAAGACGACGCGGCGTTCTTCGACTGGCGGCGCGAGCACCACGTCACCGTTGGCCACGACGTGTGGATCGGCCATAACGCCATCCTGATGCCGGGCGTCAGCGTCGGCAACGGCGCGGTGATCGGCAGCGCGGCGGTGGTCACCAAGGACGTGGAGCCTTACAGCATCGTCGCCGGCGTGGCGGCCAAGAAGATCGGCATGCGCTTTGACGACGCGCTGATAGAACGCATCGAACGCAGCCAGTGGTGGCACTGGGATCACGCCACGCTGCAGGCGCGGCTGGTGGATTTTCGCGACATCAACCGCTTTGCCCAGAAGTACCTTTAACGGAGGGGAGCGATGCAACTGACCTTTCTCGGCACCGGCGGCGCGCAGCAGGTGCCGGTGTTCGGCTGCGACTGCCTGATCTGCCAACGGGCGCGGCGCGAACCGGCATTTCGGCGGCGAGCGTGCAGCGCCATGCTTAACTATCAGGGGGAAACGACCTTATTGGATGCGGGATTGCCGGCTTTGGAGCGGCGATTTTCGGCGGGGCAAATTCAACGTTTTTTACTGACACATTACCACATGGATCACGTTCAGGGGTTATTTCCTTTGCGTTGGGGGTGCGGAAATTCCATTCCGGTGTATGGCCCGCCGGATGAACAGGGCTGCGACGACCTGTTCAAACACCCCGGCATTCTGGCGTTTCAGCCGCCGCTGGCGCCCTTTGCCACCGTCGAGCTGGGCGGCATGCGCATCACCCCGCTGCCGCTGCAACACTCCAAACTGACCCACGGCTATCTGATCCAGGCGGCGGGCGCTGCGCTGGCCTACCTGACCGACACCGTCGGCCTGCCGCCGGCCACCGCCGACTATCTGCAAAACGTGGCGCTGGATCTGCTGGTGCTCGATTGCAGCCTGCCGCCTCAGCCGCAGGCGCCGCGCAACCACAACGACCTGACCCGCGCGCAGGAGACGCAGCGGTTGCTGCAGCCCAAACGCACGCTGCTGACGCACATCAGCCATCATCTCGATCTGTGGCTGCTGGACAACGAACTGCCCGCCGGGCTGGAGCTGGCGTTCGATCACCTCAGCGTCAGCCTCGGTAGCAGTGCAGCCGATCCGACTCCAGCACCCTGACCCCTTCGCCCGGCGTGAACGCCTGTTGCAGCAGCGTTTGCGCCACGTCTTTGGCGGAGACGGCACGCCATTTACCGGGCAGCAGCCTGAACAGCGGCAGCGTGAGACGCTCCATCAGGCGCGGCGCGGGGCGATCCCCCACCAGCATGGAAGGCCGCACCAGCGTCAGGCGCGGCCAGTGCTGTTCGCGCAGCGCCTGCTCCATCTCGCCTTTGGTGCGGTTATACAGGAAGGTGGAATCCGCGTTGGCACCCAACGCGCTCACCACCAGGCAGTGCTGCGCCCCCAAGCGGCGGCCGGTCAGCGCGCTCTCCACCACCAGTTGATAATCGACGTAGCGGAAGGCATCGGCGCTGCCCGCCGCCCGGCGGGTGGTGCCCAGGCAGCAGAACACCAGATCAACCGGTTGCTGTAGGCTACTCAGCAACTCGAACAGCGCATCGCCGATCGGATTGGTCAGCTTGCCGTGCGGCGGCAGCGGCGTGCGCGTCGGCGCCACGATGGCCGTTATCTGCGGATCGCTTTGCAACAACTGCAACAACTCGCGCCCCACCAGCCCGGTTGCGCCGACTAACAGTGCTCGCGCCATGCAATCTCCCGTTGTAATCAATACGTCGACTTAAAGTATAGACCGCGCCCAATGCAGCTTCTTGCCGAAGCCGAGGGTGTTGTCGGTCATCTTCACCTCGTGCAGATCCAGCCGCCAAACCGAGGCCTTCATCGCCCTGGCGATCGGGAAGCGCTTGCAGTAACGCGCGCGCGCCGCCTCGGCTTCTTCGCCGCTCAGCAGCACCGCCTCGGCGCGGTACTGCACGCCGCGGATCAGCGCGATGCTTTTCGGCTTCGGCGCGATGGTGCCGACCACCCGGCCGTTGTTCAGCATCAGCCCGCCGTGGCGGGTGTGCGGTTCGGTCATCAGCCACAGCGCCATCGTCGCGGCGTCGAACACGTAAAAACAGTTGGCGCACCACATGTCGAGACCGTCGCCGGCGCACAGCGTCAACACGTGCTGTTTGCCGATGAAATCCGCAATCTGCTGCCGTTGTTCTGGGGTATTCAAGGTTACTCGCCTCCCTGTTCACTCACTTCATCTTACCCTGCGTTGTTGAGGCGAGTCACAAATAACGATAATCATCAAAAACTAAAAATGAATATAAAAACACAATAAATGCATTTTTATCAATTTAAGCCCAAAGCGGCTTTATAACATAAAAAATACAAGACGGATTTATTTGATCGTTATGCAACCGGTTAATCGAGCGATTTTATTGTTCCCATCCTGATGGTACGTAAATTTAGTGCCCCCGTCCGGAGCCGATTATCAATTCGTTTACATGCCCGCTAGCCCGCCAGAACGCTGTTTATGCAACTCATTGCATAACAGGTGAATAGTTATTTATAAATACCGGCATTTATGTGACTACCATCACAATTTTTAGCCCGCCTTGCGTTAAAATAGCGCCATCTTTTCACTCAGCAAGGTGGATTAGAAAATGGAAAACAATAACCGCAAAATGGCGCATATCAGGCGCACAACCCATATTATGATGATGGCTCATCGCAGCTGCTTTAGCTTCGCATTCTTCAACTACAGATAACCCTCCCCCCTCGCTCTTACGCCGTTAATAAGAGTGTCATTGCGTTTTTATTTATTCTCCGCACTCCGGTGATAATACCTCTTTCTCGCTAACCGGGAAGGACACGCAATTCATTCTTAATTTCGGCCAAGCGCATCCAAGCTAAATAAAACAGCGAACACAGTTAATGCCTTTCGGCATCACTGGGTTCTCGCACACCTTTATTTTCGTGAAGGCGTTAGCGGCAAATGGAATTATTTGCCGGCGGACGGCCTTTGCCTGAAGAATGAGAAAAATGAAAAAATTAAAAATTGCCGCCAACACCCAAACCCTCGGCTGCTTTGAAACTGAACGCGACATCGTCGATGTGCATCACAGCGATTTTAATGACGTCGCCGCCATCGTGCTGTCGGTAGATGATGTCACGCAAGGTATGTTGGCGCGCATCGAAGAACACGGCCTGAACATTCCGCTGTTCGTCGCCGTCTGCTGCGAAGAAGAGCTGGATAACGCCGTATTGCCGGCGCTGCACGGCGTGTTTGAGCTGTGCGGCAAGAATACCCAGTTCTACGGCAAACAGCTGGAGGCCGCCGCCGCCAAATATGAGAGCGAGCTGCTGCCGCCGTTCTTCAACACGCTGACGCAGTATGTGGAAATGGGCAACGCCACCTTCGCCTGCCCCGGCCACCAGGGCGGCGAGTTCTTCCGCAAACACCCGGCGGGCCGCCAGTTCTTTGACTTCTACGGCGAAACGCTTTTCCGCTCCGACATGTGCAACGCCGACGTCAAACTGGGCGATCTGTTGATCCACGAAGGCGCGCCTTGCGCCGCTCAGCAGCACGCCGCCAAGGTGTTCAACGCCGACAAGACCTACTTCGTGCTCAACGGCACCTCGGCCTCGAACAAGGTGGCGACCAACGCCCTGCTGACGCGCGGCGATCTGGTGCTGTTCGACCGCAACAACCATAAATCCAACCACCACGGCGCGTTGATCCAGGCCGGCGCCACGCCGGTTTACCTGGAAACCGCCCGCAACCCGTTCGGCTTTATCGGCGGCATCGACGCGCACTGCTTCGACGAACGCTACCTGCGCCAACAGATCCGCGAAGTGGCGCCGGAACGCGCCAACGAAGCCCGCCCGTTCCGCCTGGCGATCATCCAGCTCGGCACCTACGACGGCACCATCTACAACGCCCGCCAGGTGGTCGACAAGATTGGCCACCTGTGCGACTACATCCTGTTCGACTCCGCCTGGGTGGGCTATGAGCAGTTCATTCCGATGATGAAAGACTGCTCGCCGCTGCTGCTGGAGCTGAACGAGAACGATCCTGGCATCATCGTCACCCAGTCGGTGCACAAACAGCAGGCCGGTTTCTCGCAGACCTCGCAGATCCACAAAAAAGACAAGCATATCAAAGGGCAGAGCCGCTACTGCAACCACAAGCGCTTCAACAACGCCTTTATGCTGCACGCCTCCACCAGCCCGTTCTATCCGCTGTTCGCCGCACTGGACGTCAACGCCAAGATGCACGAGGGCAAAAGCGGCCAGCGCCTGTGGCAGGAGTGCGTGCGCGTGGGGATCGAAGCGCGCAAAATGCTGCTGGACACCTGCACGATGATCAAACCCTTCGTGCCGGATCAGATCGACGGCAAACCGTGGCAGGCCTATGACACCGCGGCGATGGCCAACGATCTGCGCTTCTTCAACTTCGTGCCCGGCGAAAAATGGCACGCCTTTGAGGGCTATGCCGAATCGCAGTACTTCGTCGATCCGTGCAAACTGCTGCTCACCACGCCGGGCATCGATACCGCCACCGGCAGCTACAGCGAGTTCGGCATCCCGGCGACCATTCTGGCCAACTACCTGCGTGAAAACGGCATCGTGCCGGAAAAATGCGATCTCAACTCGATCCTGTTCCTGCTGACGCCGGCGGAAGACATCGCCAAGATGCAGCATCTGGTGGCCCTGATCGCCCGCTTCGAGAAGCACATCGAGCAGAACTCCCTGCTCAGCGAGGTGCTGCCTGCGGTCTATAAAAACCACCAGCAGCGCTACAAAAACTACACCATCCGCCAGCTGTGCCAGGAAATGCACGACCTTTACGTCAGCTACGACGTTAAAGAGCTGCAAAAAGAGATGTTCCGCAAAAGTTATTTCCCGCGCGTGGTGATGAATCCTCAGGACGCCAATACCGAGTTCGTGCGCGGCAATGTGGAATTGGTCTCGCTGGCAAAAGCCGAGGGCCGCATCGCCGCCGAAGGCGCCCTGCCTTACCCGCCTGGCGTGCTGTGCGTCGTGCCCGGTGAAATTTGGGGTGGCGCCGCGCAGCGTTATTTCCTGGCATTGGAAGAAGGCATCAACTTATTGCCGGGATTCGCACCGGAATTGCAGGGCGTTTATATCCAACAGGATGAGGACGGCTGGAACCGCGCTTACGGCTACGTCATGAAAAATTAATCACCTTACGGGGCGGCGATTATTCTCGCCGCCCGGATCGCATCCTAAAAGAGAAAATGATCATGAGTAAGTCCAATAATAAAATGGGGGTCGTGCAATTAACGATCCTGACCGCCGTGAATATGATGGGTTCCGGCATAATTATGCTGCCGACCAAGCTGGCCGAAGTGGGCACGATTTCGATCGTTTCCTGGCTGGTGACCGCCGTCGGCTCGATGGCGCTGGCCTACGCGTTCGCCAAATGTGGCATGTTCAGCCGTAAATCCGGCGGCATGGGCGGCTACGCCGAATACGCCTTCGGCAAATCAGGCAACTTTATGGCGAACTACACCTACGGCGTTTCGCTGCTGATCGCCAACATCGCCATCGCCATTTCCGCCGTCGGCTACGGCACCGAGCTGTTTGGCGCTACGCTCAGCCCGCTCGGGATCTGTATCGCCACCATCGGCGTGCTGTGGCTGGCGACCGTCGCCAACTTCGGCGGTGCGCGCATCACCGGCAAAATCAGCGGCATCACCGTCTGGGGCGTGATCATTCCGGTGGTGGGCATCTCGGTTGTCGGTTGGTACTGGTTCAGCGGCAGCGCCTACGTCGCCGCCTGGAACCCACATCAGGTGCCGACCTTCGAAGCCATCGGCGCCTCGATCTCGATGACCCTGTGGGCGTTTCTGGGGCTGGAATCCGCCTGCGCCAACACCGACGTGGTGGAAAATCCGGAGCGCAACGTGCCGATCGCCGTACTGGGCGGCACCCTCAGCGCGGCGGTGATCTATATCATTTCGACCAACGTGATCGCCGGCATCGTGCCGAACATGGATCTGGCCAACTCCACCGCCCCGTTCGGGCTGGCGTTCTCCCACATGTTCAACCCGACGGTCGGCAAGATCATCATGGCGTTGATGGTCATGTCCTGCGTCGGCTCGCTGCTCGGCTGGCAGTTCACCATCGCTCAGGTGTTCAAATCCTCCGCCGACAGCGGCTTCTTCCCGAAAATCTTCTCCAAGCTGAGCAAGGCCGACGCGCCGGTTAAAGGCATGCTGACCATCGTCGTCATCCAGAGCGGCCTGTCGCTGATGACCATCAGCCCGTCGCTGAACAAGCAGTTCAACGTGCTGGTGAACCTGGCGGTGGTGACCAACATCATCCCTTATATCCTGTCGATGGCGGCGCTGGTCATTATTCAAAAAGTGGCGAAAGTGCCGGACAACAAGGCGCGCATCGCCAATATCATCGCCGGCATCGGCGCGCTGTACAGCTTCTACGCGCTCTACAGCTCCGGTGAGGAAGCGATGATGTGGGGCGCCATCGCCACCTTCCTCGGCTGGACGCTGTACGGCATCGTCTCGCCGCGATTTGAGCTGGCGGGAAAAAAGGGGTAAAGCGGTAGGGCACCGGCGGCCGGGGATGGGATTGTGATGGCGAACATGCCATCATACGCCGACCCTGGCCACCAAAACGGCGTACGATGACCGACAACTCCCCCACTCCCTGGCACCTCTACATGCTGCGTTTACCGAGTGGCATGCTGTATACCGGCATCACCACCGACGTGGCGCGCCGCCTGGCGCAGCATCAGGCCGGCAAAGGCGCCAAGGCGCTGCGCGGCAAAGGGGAATTAACGCTGGCGTTTCACTGCCAGGTGGGGGATCGCTCAACGGCGCTGAAGCTGGAATACCGCGTCAAACAGCTGAGCAAAATACAAAAAGAGCGGCTGGTGAATCACCCGCCGCTGTCGTTGGAGTATCTATTACCCGTCGTCGTTAAAAGCGATTAAACGGCGCCGAAAAAGCCACTTCGCCGCTGACGCCATTCAGGGCATCTTCCGCCAGCGGATACACCTGGAACGAGTTTTCCGTCTCCGACCAGCGGCAGTGCAGGCCATAGGCGGCGGCCGGTTTAAAGCCGAAGCGGCCGTAGTAGGCCGGCTCGCCCAGCACCACCACCGCGGCGTAGCTGAATTCGTTCAGCGAATCCAAGCCTTCATACACCAGCTTTTCAGCCAGCCCCTGGCGGCGCAGGCTTTCGTCTACCGCCAGCGGCGCCAGCGCCACCCATTGGCGGTCTTCGCCGGCCACGTCCACCGGGCTGAACGCGGCATAACCCACTACCCCGCCTTCGTCGTCAGTGGCGACCACGCCCAGCGTCAGCAGGCCGTCTTCCCGCAGCTGCTGCACCAGATCGGCTTCGTCGTCGCGGCCAAAGGCGCGGCGCAGCAAGGCGTCGATGCCCGCCGCGTCTACCGGGATCTCTACGCGGATCAGCATGATACCGCCACACGGGAAGCCGACGCCGTGCCCTCCTGCAACCCTGCTTCGACAAAATCAGCCAACTGCAACAGCCCCATGCGCAGCGGCGCGGGCATGCTTTCCAGCTCGATGGCGTCCATCAAATTTTTCACATACAGGCCCAATTCGGTATCCCCTTCAATCTGCAGCCGACGCTGAAAGAACAGCGTATCCGGATCTTGCTTGCGCGCCGCGATCAGGATCAGATCGTTGGCGTCACCGCTGAAGCTGACGTCCGCTTCGGCGTGCTGGCTGACCACCAGTTTGTCGTTTTCTACCGTCATAAACCATTGTAGCGCCAGATCGCGAACTTCGATCTTCAGCCAGCGCGATTCGAGAAATTCCAGATCCCCATCCGCCAACGCCTGGCGGAACTGCCAGCTCAGCACCTGTTGCAGCAGCTGACGCTGCAGGGCGAACGGCGTGAATTTCAGCGGGATGCGCAGCAGCGACGGCCCCTGGCGCACAAGGCGTGCTCGTAGTTGTTCCAACACGGTCATCCACTCCTTTCAATACGGACTACCGCTATTTTGCCACACTGGCGCGCGGCTTCAGCGGTCTATATCAACAAATAGTGCATTTCACCGCCATGTTTATCAATACGCCATAAGCTGCCTCAAATCAAAACCTGTGTGCGCCCCTTTGCCTAAAATGGCCTCCCCGATTCGCGTTTGCCGGCGGAACACCGCCGTCGGCAACCTTTAAAAGACAGCGTGCGCCCGGCCGGGCGCACGGCTAAGCCAGGATAAATCTATGGAGCTGCTTTGTCCCGCCGGCAACCTGCCGGCCCTGAAGGCCGCGGTGGATAACGGCGCCGACGCCGTTTACATCGGCCTGAAAGACGATACCAACGCGCGCCACTTCGCCGGCCTCAACTTCACCGAGAAAAAGCTGCAGGAAGCGGTCGATTACGTACACCGCCACGGCCGCAAGCTGCATATCGCCATCAACACCTTCGCCCATCCCGACGGCTACGCCCGCTGGCAGCGCGCGGTGGATATGGCGGCCCAACTGGGCGCCGACGCGCTGATTCTGGCGGATCTGGCGATGCTGGAATACGCCGCCCAGCGCTACCCGCAGCTGGAGCGCCACGTTTCGGTGCAGGCCTCCGCCACCAACGAGGAAGCGATCCGCTTCTACCAACGCAACTTCGAGGTGGGCCGGGTGGTGCTGCCACGCGTGCTGTCGATGCATCAGGTGAAACAGCTGGCGCGCACCAGCCCGGTGCCGCTGGAAGTGTTCGCCTTCGGCAGCCTGTGCATCATGGCTGAGGGGCGCTGCTATCTCTCTTCCTACCTGACCGGCGAGTCGCCGAACACCGTCGGCGCCTGTTCGCCGGCGCGCTTCGTGCGCTGGCAGCAAACCCCGCAGGGCATGGAGTCGCGCCTGAACGACGTGCTAATCGACCGCTATCAGGATCATGAAAACGCCGGTTACCCGACGCTGTGCAAGGGCCGCTATCTGGTGGATGACGTGCGCTACCACGCGCTGGAAGAGCCCACCAGCCTCAATACGCTGGAGCTGCTGCCGGAGCTGCTGGCCGCCAACATCGCCTCGGTGAAGATCGAAGGCCGCCAGCGCAGCCCGGCTTACGTCAGCCAGGTGGCACGCGTCTGGCGCCAGGCGATCGACCGTTGCCAGGCCGATCCGGCCGCCTACCGCGCCGACGCCGCCTGGATGGAGACGCTGGGCGCGATGTCCGAGGGCACCCAAACCACGCTGGGCGCCTATCACCGCAAATGGCAGTAGCCGGAGGAAACATGAAATACGCACTGGGGCCGGTACTCTACTACTGGCCGAAAAACGACATCGCGGCGTTCTATCAACAGGCGGCGGAGAGCAGCGCCGACATCATTTACCTCGGCGAGAGCGTCTGCACCAAGCGGCGCGAGATGAAGGTCGGCGATTGGCTGGCGCTGGCGCGCGAGATCGCCCGCAGCGGCAAGCAGGTGGTGATCTCCACGCTGGCGCTGCTGCAGGCGCCGTCCGAACTGAATGAGCTGAAACGCTATGTGGAGAACGGCGAGTTCCTGCTGGAAGCCAACGATCTGGGCGCGGTGAACATGGCGGCGGAACGCGGCTTGCCGTTCGTCGCCGGCCATGCGCTGAACTGCTACAACGCCTATACCCTGCGCCTGCTGCGCCGCCAGGGCATGATGCGCTGGTGCATGCCGGTCGAACTGTCGCGCGACTGGCTGGCCAACCTGCTGGCGCAGTGCGACGAGCTGGGCTTCCGCCACGATTTCGAGGTGGAGGTGTTGAGCTACGGCCATCTGCCGCTGGCCTACTCGGCGCGCTGCTTCACCGCGCGTTCGGAGAACCGCGGCAAGGACGAGTGCGAAACCTGCTGCATCAAGTATCCGCAGGGCCGCATGATGCGCTCACAGGAGCAACAGCAGGTGTTCGTGCTCAACGGCATTCAGACCATGAGCGGCTACTGCTACAACCTCGGCAACGAGCTGCCGAGCATGCAAGGACTGGTAGACATCGTGCGGCTGTCGCCGCAGGGCGCCGAGACGCTGGCGCAAATCGATGCCTTCCGCGCCAACGAACGCGGCGAGCAACCGCTGGCCTTGACCGACCACGCCGACTGCAACGGCTACTGGCGCCGGGTGGCGGGGTTGGAGTTGGTGGGGTGATCCTCGCTCCCCTCCTCACGGAGGGGAGTTTTCAATCAATTCGCCCGACGCTTCCTGAACATCCCGCGCAGCGCCACGCTGTTGCGCAAGAAGCCGACGCCAAAGCCCAGCAGGGTGTAGACCACGCCGAGCACCAGCATCATCATCACGTCGCCCCACACTTCGTTCAGCGACAGCCCCATCTGGTTGACGCCGGCGATCGCCTTGGTGCCCCAGGTGGAAGGAATGCTGTACGAGATGGCGCGCACCCAGGCCGGCATCGACTGCAGCGGCCAGATGGTGCCGGACAGGTAGAAGATCGGCGTGGTGATGAACGCCAACGTCAGGTAGATCATTTCGACGCTGCGCAGGCACTCGGTCACCAGCTTGCCCAGCCCCAGTACCGCCAGCAGGAACGGGAAGGTCAGCAGCAGCAGTTCGGCGATGTTCGCCGTCTGCCGATAGCCCAATACCCACGGCCACAGCACGAACAGCACGATCGACAGGAACAGCCAGATCGGCAGCAGCGCCGTCAGCCCGCCGAGGTGCGCCGCCAGCGGCGCCTTGCCGCCGGGCATGCTCTTCATGGCGATGTTGACGCGGATACAGGCGATCAGCAGCGAGTGCTGCAACAGCATCACCAGCAGGCCGGGGAAAATGATCGCCGCGAAGCTGATGCCGGGGTTAAACACGTCCAGCGTTTGCCCCAGTATCGGCGTCAGCAGTATCTGCGCCTGCCGTTCGCTGAAGCCGCTGCGCAGCAGCAGGCCGTTATTGTACTCCGTCAGCAGCTGCTGGTAGGCCGCCACCACGTCCTGTTGGATCTGGCCGTTGGCCAGGCGGTTGGTGGCATCGCCGTACACCGGCACCACGATGTTCTGCCCGCTGAGGATCTTCTTCTCCAGATCCACCGGCATGATGATCACCGCAAACAGCTTGCGCCAACTGAGATCGCGCTGCGCCTGCTCCAGGCTGTCGTAGGTTTCAATCGCGATCTTGGAGGTGGCGTCCAGCTGGCGGATCAGCTGCCGGCTGGCGGTGCTGTGATCCTGATCGACCACCCCCACCGGCAGATCCCACACCGTGCGATTGGCGTACACCATGCTCATGATGCACAGCGACAGGATCAGCATCAGCCACACCGGCCGCTCGAGCATGCCGAGCAGCACCTTAACGAAGGTTTGCCAATAGAGCTTCATCCGGCGTTCCCCTCTTTTGCCAGCCGCGCCGGCAGGCGATTACGCACCAGCAGCGCGGCCACCAGCGGATAGACCGCCAGCAGCGCACACACGCTGAAGATGGCGCTGGCGTGCACCTGCCGCAGGAACACGTCGAACATCGCGTACAGCGCGTGGGTCAGCGGCTCGATGTTGGAAATGATACGCGCCGGCAGCGGCATCGACAGCTCAGGCACCGCCATGCCGGAGAAGGTCATCGCGATACTGACCAAAATACCGATCAGGCTGTAAGCGGTGATAGTGCTGCCGGTAAAGGTATACAGCAGCAGGCCGATGCTCTGCGCCGCCATCACGTAAAACAGGCCGATCATCAGCATAAACAGCGGATTGCCGCTGACGCGGGCGTCAAAGATGCCCACCAGCGCCGCGATCTCCACCATCAGCAGGGTGGTGAAACACAGCGTGTAAGGCGCCAGCTTGCCGAGCAGCGCCAGGCTGAACGGCTTGGCCTGCAGCAGCGACTTGCTGCGCGCCAGCACGTAGATCATGCAGGTCACCGCGAACAGCTGCAGCAAATGGATGGTGGCGGCGAACTGCTGGTAATAGATATAGCTGCCGCTGGCGTTGAACAGGCTGCCGTAGGAGAGCGTCACGTCCGCCAAGGGCGGCAGCGTTTTGCCCATCTCGGTGGCGATGATGCTGCGGGTGCTGGCGTTGATTTCGTTCATCAGGCCGCCAAAGTCCTGGGTGGAGTACAGCCCGGCGCCGTAGAACAGCGCATTGTAGTACATCACCACGCTCGGCTGTTTGCCCGACAGCGCGTTGGCCTCAAAGTCCGGCGGGATGTACAGCAACGCGTAATCCTGTGCGCTGCGCAGGCGGCTCAGCGACTCCGGCAGCCCACCGCCGTAGGCCTCGACGTGGGCGTGCGACCCGGCGTCCAGCCGCCGCGTCAGCGATTTGGAGAGCGGGCTATGATCGCTGTCCACCACCGAGACCGGCAGATCGAGCAGCGTGCCTTCGGAGAAGTTGCTGCTGATCAGCCCAAACAGGATCAGCGGAAAGATCCAGCTCAGCCAGTGCACTACCGGGCTGCGAAAGGCGACGCGGCACTCTTTATCGAACGCGTGACTGAAGCAGCGCCAGCCGGCCCTTACTCTTTCCATTGCCATAAGGTGCTCATCCCCGGACGCAGGCCGTCCACCGGCTGTGACGGATACAGGCGCACTTCGAAGGTTTTCAGGTCGAAGTCGCCGGTGGCGCGGGTGGCGCGTTTGGTGGCGTAATCCCCCAGCGGCGCGATGTAGCGCACCTCGGTGTCGATCATTTTATCCTTCAGCGCCGGCACCCGCAGCTTGACCTTGTCACCTTTGCGCACGTGGGCCAGGATGTCTTCGCGCAGGTTAAACACGAAATAGGCATCCGGTACCCGGATCAGCGTCACCAGCGGGCTGCCGGCGTTCAGCAGCTCGCCCACTTCGGCCGGAATCGGCCCCACTTCGCCGTCCACCGGCGCTTTCACCTGCAGATCGTCGCTCTGCGCCTGGATCTGCAGCAGGTTCTCTTCCGCCGCCCGCAGCGCCGCCGCATATTGCTGCCGCTGCTCGACGCGGTCGCCGTTAATGCCTTCATCCAGGTTAGCCTTGGCGGCCTGCACCTGCTGGAAAGCGGTGTCGCGCGCCCGGCGCGAAGCGTCCAGCTCGGACTTCGAGATATAGCCCTTGCCGGCCACGCTCAGATTGCGGTTGTAGTCGTTTTGCGCATTGCGGTACTGCGCCTCGGCCTGCGCCAGGTTGGCGCGCAGGTTGCGGATGCTCTCTTCACGGGTGCCGTGCAGCGACAGCTCAAGCTGCGCCTTGGCCTCGTCGCGCGTGGCCTGCGCGGAACGCAGCTGCGCCATCAGTTCGGGGCTGTCGAGCTGGATAATCAGCTGGCCGCTTTTCACGTCGTCGCCGCGTTCAATCAGGCGTTCAACCACCCGGCCTTTCGCCTTGGAAGCGACGATCACTTCGGGGGCATCCACTTCACCCTGCAGTAACAGATCCTGATTGTGTGCGCGGAACAAGATCGCCAATGCGATCGCCACCATCATCAGCAACAGGGTAAACAGCGTCTTTTTTTTCATTATGTCGGCTCCCGGAACGGTAAGCGGCGGGCGGGGATCATCATTTCCATGTCTCAAATTGCTCCAAAAAACACCATTGCTCTCATGAGGATATCACAAGCACATATCTCCTCTTTTATAACTATAAATTGGATTATGCTTTTAACACTAAAAAGCATCATTTTCGGCTTTTTGGTATGCAGACTCCTGCAATCGCCCTTTAAGCGATCCACTCTCTGATGGACGATGTCATGACTGAAAACACTGCCGTACCGCTGTCGGTACTGGATTTATCGCCAATCCCGCAAGGGGCCAAAGCGCGCGACGCTTTCCACTGTTCGCTGGATTTGGCGCAGCATGCCGAACGCTGGGGCTACCGGCGCTACTGGCTGGCCGAGCATCACAACATGACCGGCATCGGCAGTGCCGCCACCTCGGTGCTGCTGGGCTATCTGGCCGCCGGCACCCAGAGCATTCGCCTCGGCTCCGGCGGCGTGATGCTGCCGAACCATGCGCCGCTGGTGATCGCCGAGCAGTTCGGTACGCTGGAGTCGCTCTATCCCGGCCGCATCGATCTGGGGCTGGGCCGCGCGCCCGGCACCGATCAGCGCACTATGATGGCGCTGCGCCGCCACCTGTCCGGCGATGTGGATACCTTCCCGCGCGACGTGCAGGAGCTGCAAAACTACTTCTGCGACGCGCAGCCCGGTCAGCCGGTGCAGGCGGTGCCGGGCCAGGGGCTGCACGTGCCGCTCTGGCTGCTCGGCTCCAGCCTCTACAGCGCGCAGCTGGCGGCGCAGCTCGGCCTGCCGTTCGCCTTCGCCTCGCACTTCGCCCCGGATATGCTGTTCCAGGCGCTCCAGCTGTACCGCGAGAACTTCAAACCGTCCAAACAGCTGGCACAGCCGCACGCCATGGTGTGCGTCAACGTGATCGCCGCCGACAGCGATAGCGATGCGCGCTTCCTGTTCAGCTCGATGCAGCAGCAGTTCATCAACCTGCGCCGCGGTTCGCCCGGCCCGCTGCCGCCGCCGGTGGATAACATCCACGCGCTGTGGACCGCCGGTGAGCAATACGGCGTCGAGCAGGCACTACGGATGTCGATCGTCGGCGATGAAAAAACCGTGCGCCACGGGCTGCAAACGCTGCTGCGTGAAACCGATGCCGACGAGATCATGGTCAACGGCCAGATCTTCGATCATCAGGCGCGGCTGCGTTCGTTCGAGATTGTCGCCGGGGTGCAAGGCGACATCGTGAAGGGATAAAACGCGAAAAGGCGGTGGGGAGCTCCACCGCCTCGGCGTTAACGCTGGATCAGATAGCGGATGGTCGGCCCGTCCTGCTGGATATCCAGCACCTTATAGCCGTGGTTGCGCGCGTCGAGCGGAATGTTGTTGATCGACTGCGGACAATCGCTGATCACCTCCAGGATTTCCCCCGGCTTCAGCTGCGGCATCGCCTCCAGCGTCGCCACCGCCGGGTACGGGCAAGGCTCGCCCAGCATGTCCAGCCGGTAGTCCGGCACTATCGTCGTCTCTTTCATGGCAGGCTCCTCAAATTCACCACCTGCGCCTCAGGCCGGGCGCGGAAAAAGCGTTTCTCCCACCACAGCATGGCGGCGAAAGTCAGCGCCAGCAGCAGGTAGGTCACCAGCAGGCCGCCGATCGGGCCGAAGGTGTCGAGCAGGTTTATCTTGTCGTAGTCGGTCGCCAGCGCCGGCGCCAGATCGTCCCAGTAATAGGCCAGCAGCGTGGCGCCGATGATGTTGCCCAGCCCCACCCACCAGTAGTGCACCTGCCCTTCCACCGCGCGGTACATCCAGCCGGTCTCGCAACCGCCGGCCAGCACGATGCCGAAGCCGAACAGCAAGCCGCCCAGCACCGCATTCGGGCCGGCCCACATGATCTTCGGCGCCACGCCGAGCTGCACATAGCTGAATATGCCGATGGCGCTCACCGCCATGCCGATGATGATGGCTTTCGCCATGTGGGTGCGGCCGGTGATCCACAGATCGCGGAACGCCGAGGTGAAGCAGATCTGCGCGCGTTCGATCAGCAGACCGAAGCCGATGCCGAACAGCATGGCGATGCCGAGCTTCGGCGCATCGAACAGCGTCCACAGCGACCAGGCCACCGCCAGGCCGAAGACCGCCATGCCCAGACGGAAGCGGCGGCGCGCCTGCTCAGGCTTCTGCGTCAGCGGCGCGGCGGCCTTCACCTTTTGCAATTTGACCGGGATGCGGAACATTGGCAGCAGCGTGAATTTAGCGCCGAAGTACGAACCTGCAGCGGTCGCCAGCGCGAAGAACCAGGCGTGCAGCGAAAACTGAGGAATACCGGTGAAAAACGCCGCCAGGTTGCACCCCATCGCCAGGCGCGCGCCGAAACCGGCGATGATGCCGCCCAGCAGCGCCTGCACGATACGAATGCGGTGCTGCGGCTGGCGCAGCTTGATGTTGTTGGCCCACAGCGCGGCAGCGATGCAGCCGGCGAACATGCCGATGATCATGCGACCGTCGATGCGCTCCAGCGGCGTGCCCTGCAGGCCGATAACCTTGAAATAGCCCCACTGCTCGGGGTGCAGGCCGAACCACTGCAGCACATGGCCGCCCCAGCGGGTGAACTCGCCGGTCACCGCCCAGAAGGTGCCGGTCATGCCGAAGTAGTAGGTAGAAAGGATCCCGGCGGCGATCACCGCCGGCAGCGGCGCCCAAAAGCGCACCAGGTATTGAGATTTGAACTGCTGCCAACTCATGGCATCTCCCGTGCATATCATCCGTAAGAAAAAACCTTATGAATGATACGCCATTCAGGGACGTTTGACGGCAACTTTCAGGCATAAAAAAACCAGCCCGCAGGCTGGTTTTTCAGAGCGCTTCATTCATCGCGAACGATGCGTCGGCAATTACGCGTCGCCGAAACGACGACGAGGTGCAGCAGGTGCTGCGTCATCACGGCGTGGTGCCGGCTTGCCGTCACGGTTGAAGTTACCGCCACGACGCTCGCCGCCGTTACCGCCTTCACGACGTTCGCCGAAGGAACGACGTGGGCCGCCTTCGCGACGTTCGCCGTTGAACGGACGACCGTTACCGTTGCCGCGACGCTCGCCACCGTTGCCACCGTCACGACGCTCGCGACGTTCGAACGGCTGTGCATCGCCCAGCAGCTGCATGTTCATCGGCTTGTTCAGGATGCGAGTGCGAGTGAAGTGATTCAGGATCTCGCCCGGCATGCCTTTTGGCAGCTCGATGGTGGAGTGGGAAGCGAACAGCTTGATGTTACCGATGTAACGGCTGCTGATGTCGCCTTCGTTAGCGATCGCGCCAACGATGTGACGGACTTCTACGCCATCGTCACGGCCCACTTCGATGCGGTACAGCTGCATTTCGCCAACGTCACGACGTTCGCGACGCGGACGGTCGCCGTCACGGCTATCGCGGCTGTCGCGACGGTCGCCACGATCACCGCGACGATCGTCACGGTCGTTGAACTCGCGGCGCTGGCGCGGTTTGAAGACCGGATCCGGCGGCAGGATCAGCGGACGTTCGCCCTGTGCCATTTTCAGCAGCGCGGCGGCCAGGGTTTCCATATCCAGCTCTTCTTCCGGCTGCAGTTTGGTCAGCAGTGCGCGGTACAGATCCAGATCGCTGCTTTCCAGCTGCTGCTGAACTTTCGCGGCGAACTTGGCCAGACGACGCTCGCCCAGCAGTTCTGCGTTCGGCAGTTCCACTTCCGGGATGGTCAGCTTCATGGTGCGTTCGATGTTGCGCAGCAGGCGGCGTTCGCGGTTTTCCACGAACAGCAGCGCGCGGCCGGCGCGGCCCGCACGACCGGTACGGCCGATACGGTGAACGTAAGACTCGGAGTCCATCGGGATGTCGTAGTTAACAACCAGGCTGATGCGCTCAACGTCCAGGCCACGGGCCGCAACGTCGGTCGCGATCAGGATATCCAGACGACCGTCTTTCAGGCGCTCCAGGGTCTGCTCACGCAGCGCCTGGTTCATGTCGCCGTTCAGCGCGGCGCTGCTGTAACCACTGCGCTCCAGCGCTTCGGCCACTTCCAGGGTCGCGTTCTTGGTACGGACGAAGATGATCGCCGCGTCAAAGTCTTCAGCTTCCAGGAAACGCACCAGCGCTTCGTTTTTACGCATGCCATACACCGACCAGTAGCTCTGGCTGATGTCCGGACGGGTGGTCACGCTGGACTGGATGCGCACTTCCTGCGGCTCTTTCATGAAGCGGCGGGTGATGCGACGGATCGCTTCCGGCATGGTGGCGGAGAACAGCGCGGTCTGATGTTCAGCCGGGATCTCAGCCATGATGGTTTCTACGTCTTCGATAAAGCCCATGCGCAGCATTTCGTCGGCTTCATCCAGCACCAGACCGCTCAGGTTAGAGAGGTTCAGGGTGCCGCGCTTCAGGTGGTCCAGCAGACGGCCTGGGGTACCCACAACGATTTGCGGGCCCTGACGCAGAGCGCGCAGCTGCACGTCGTAACGCTGGCCGCCGTAAAGGGCTACCACGTTGACGCCGTTCATGTGTTTGGAGAAATCGGTCATCGCTTCGGCAACCTGAACCGCCAGTTCGCGGGTCGGTGCCAGCACCAGGATCTGAGGTGCTTTCAGGTCTGCCTGCAGGTTGTGCAGCAGCGGCAGCGAGAACGCTGCAGTTTTACCACTACCGGTCTGTGCCATGCCCAGCACGTCGCGGCCGTTCAACAGGTGAGGAATACACTCAGCCTGGATCGGAGATGGTTTTTCATAGCCCAGATCGTTCAGGGCGGAAATGATTGGAGCAGACAGCCCCAGATCAGCAAAAGAGGTTTCAAACTCAGTCGTCATGTACACGTGCCTCATTAATAATGGCAGCCAGTCTACATAACTCGTCGAGAAAATTTTCAGTCATTTTCATTGAAAAGTGTGAACCGGCTCAAATTAGATTATAAAACGAACAAAAAAGCCCTCGCCCGTTAAGGCGATAACTTTGGTTAAAAACCAATGTTCATCAGGCTGATTGGTGTTCGTCAGCTATTGCTGGTCCGATTCCGATAGGTCGTCTTGCTCTTGGCCCAAAAGCGCCAATTCCAACAATGCATAGCGGTGCTCAACGAAGTTATGAACGTTGTTAGACACCGTCAGTTTGAACAGCGCCGAAGCGGTGTCCTTGTCCCCCAGACTCAGGTAGTGTTTACCCAAATAGAAGTCAGTTTCACTGAGATGCTCAGCGAGCGAAGTGTTATCCGTTGCATCTGCCTTGAGGCGTTCCATCAGCGTTTTTTCGCTGATCTTGCCCAGGTAGAATTCGACAATATTCCATCCCCATTGCCCTCTGTCCGCTTTGTCATAGCGCTGCTGAAGCGCTACCTCGGCCTTCTTGGGATCGATTTCTCGCTCCACCAGATACAGCCATAACGAACGGAAGGGATCGTTTGGGTCGTCTTGATAAAACGCCTGCAGATCATCCTGCGCCAACGGGAAGCGGCCGCCATAATACAGTGCGATGCCCCGGTTTAAACGCGCGTAATTGTAAGTTGGATCAAGCTCTAGTACAGAATCAAACGCTTCATAGGCAGCATCAAAATTGCCTGCCTGCGTTAAGTAAATGCCCAGGTAGTTGAAAACTTCCGGCATGTCGGGACGTATCGCCAGCGCCTGCGAGAAATCATTGCGCGCTAATGCACGTAACCCGAGGCTATCATACAGCACACCGCGCTCATATAAAAGCTGTGCGCGTTCGTCGTCCGTCAGTGCCCGACTGGCAAGAATTTGTTCCATGCGCGCCAGGATCACTTCCTGCTGCAACGTAGGCTGCAACGGGATTGCCAAAACTTCGTCTTTACGCCAATCATGGTTGCTGCATCCTGCCAGCATGAGTGCTGTCGCAACGTAACACCAGCGCAAGAAAGGCTTCATTTCCCACTCCCGAAGACAAACATTGGATGAACGTCCTGTCCTCCGTTTGCTAATACGCGGGCATCCTACCCGCGCGATACGAACAGCTCCCAACCCCGTGGCGGGGAGCTGTAAAACTATCTATACAGTTATTCTGCTTCAGGCGCAGGTGAACCCGCTTCTGGCGCCATCGCTTCTTTGATGCTCAGACGCACGCGGCCCTGACGGTCAACTTCCAGTACCTTAACCGGCACTTCCTGACCCATCTGCAGATAGTCGGTCACTTTCTCGACGCGCTTGTCGGCGATCTGAGAAATGTGTACCAGACCTTCTTTACCACCGCCGATGGCGACGAATGCGCCGAAATCAACGATACGGGTCACTTTACCCTGGTAGATACGGCCCACTTCGATCTCTGCCGTGATCTCTTCGATACGACGGATAGCGAATTTCGCCTTCTCACCGTCGGTCGCAGCGATTTTAACTGTACCATCATCTTCGATTTCGATGGTAGTGCCAGTCTCTTCGGTCAGCGCGCGGATAACGGAACCGCCCTTACCGATCACGTCTTTGATTTTATCCGGGTTGATGCGGATAGTATGAATACGCGGTGCGAATTCGGAGATATCGCCGCGCGGGGAGCTGATAGCCTGTTCCATCACGCCCAGGATGTGCAGACGCGCGCCCTTGGCCTGGTTCAGAGCCACCTGCATGATTTCGCGGGTGATGCCTTCGATTTTAATGTCCATCTGCAGCGCGGTGATACCGTCGCGGCTACCGGCCACTTTAAAGTCCATGTCACCCAGGTGATCTTCGTCACCCAGAATGTCTGACAGAACCACAAAGTTATCGGCTTCTTTCACCAGGCCCATCGCGATACCCGCAACGGCAGCCTTGATTGGCACACCGGCGTCCATCAGCGCCAGAGACGCGCCGCACACGGAAGCCATGGAAGAAGAACCGTTGGATTCGGTGATTTCAGACACTACGCGAACTGTGTACGGGAAATCTTCCGGTTTAGGCATCATAGCCAATACGCCGCGTTTCGCCAGGCGACCGTGACCGATTTCACGACGCTTAGGAGAACCGACCATGCCGGTTTCGCCTACGGAGTACGGAGGGAAGTTGTAGTGGAACAGGAAGCTGTCGGTCTTCTCGCCCATCAGCTCGTCCAGGTTCTGCGCGTCGCGCGCGGTGCCCAGGGTCGCGGTAACCAGCGCCTGAGTTTCACCACGGGTGAACAGCGCGGAACCGTGGGTGCGCGGCAGTACGCCGGTGCGCACGTCCAGGCCACGGATCATGTCTTTTTCACGGCCGTCGATACGCGGCTCGCCACGCAGTACGCGGCTACGCACCACGTTCTTCTCGACGTTGCCCAGGATATCCTGGATTTCGCCGGCGTCCAGCGTTTCGTCCTGCGCCAGCAGGGTTTCAACAACGCTGTCTTTGATCGCGTCAACCTGAGCGTAACGCTCTTGTTTTTCGGTGATGTGGTAAGCGTCGCCCAGGCGAGCTTCAGCCAGTTCAGCCACGCGCGCGTGCAGCGCTTCGTTGACCGCTGGGGCCTGCCAATCCCACTTCGGCTTACCGGCTTCGGCAACCAGGGAGTTGATGTTTTCAATAACCACTTGCTGCTGGTCGTGGCCGAACACCACGGCGCCCAGCATCTGATCTTCGCTCAGCACTTCCGCTTCGGATTCAACCATCAGCACCGCGCCGGCAGTACCGGCAACCACCAGGTCCAGACGGCTTTCTTTCAGCTCGTCAGTCGTCGGGTTCAGCACGTACTGATCGTTGATGTAACCTACGCGCGCTGCGCCGATCGGGCCGTTGAACGGAATGCCGGACAGGCTCAGGGCGGCAGAGGCGCCGATCATCGCAACGATGTCCGGGTTCACCTGCGGGTTAACGGAAACCACGGTCGCGATCACCTGAACTTCGTTCAGGAAGCTGTCCGGGAACAGTGGGCGGATCGGACGGTCAATCAGACGGGAAGTCAGCGTCTCGCCTTCGCTCGGACGGCCTTCGCGACGGAAGAAGCTGCCTGGGATACGGCCGGCGGCGTAAGTACGCTCTTGGTAGTTAACGGTCAGCGGGAAGAAGCTCTGGCCCGGTTTGGCTTTTTTCTGGCCAACGACGGTAACGAATACGGCGGTGTCATCCATGCTCACCATAACGGCGGCGGTGGCCTGACGAGCCATCATACCGGTTTCGATGGTGACGGTATGCTGGCCATACTGGAATTTGCGAATGATCGGTGTCAGCAAAATTATATCCTTGATTAGCGGCGCGCAATCGCATTGACGACTCGACACGCCTGTGACTCGATTTGCCTTCTCACTACATCCTCGCGACTAATGACAATCCTTATCTCAGGCGGGAGATAAAGCCTCTCATTAGCCGCGCGAACCTCTGTAACGGAAGAACCTGTTTGGAAACATCAGTAATACATTAACCTGATTTGCTTATGCTTCCTAGAAGAAAGGGGCCAAAATAGGCCCCTTTCCACTGAAACTTGCTAGATTAGCGACGCAGACCCAGACGCTCGATCAGGCTGGTGTAACGTGCTACATCTTTACGCTTCAGGTAGTCCAGCAGCTTACGACGCTGAGAAACCATACGCAGCAGACCACGACGGCTGTGGTGATCTTTTTTGTGCTCGGAGAAGTGGCCTTGCAGATGGTTGATCTGCGCAGTCAGCAGGGCAACCTGAACTTCGGTAGAACCGCTGTCGTTAGTACCACGACCGAAATCAGCTACGATTTGAGCTTTAGCTTCAACACTTAGAGACATTGTAATACTCCAGATTATAGATAATAAAAACAGGCGCCGATCTCTAATTCAGCAACCCAATGCATAAGCTGCGCCATTCTACTCTTAGCGCAGTGCGATCGCAAGGCGACGCAGTGCCCCGCCGTCAGTCGAAATGCTCGACCACCAGGCGGCGCGGCGCCACGCGACCATCCTCGGCGATGTCGCCAACGCCGATGAATTTTCGCTCTTCACCCTCGGTGATGCGCACCAGGCCGGAAGCCGGCGCGCCGGCCACTTGCACCGGTTGCCCCTGCTTGACGTAGCCCGCTACCACCGGCAGCAAATTCACTTCCGGATAGTTCTCAACCGGGCTGTCCATCGGCATCAGCAGCGGATCGAGCAGCTCGCCGGGCGCGATCGCCTGTTCCTGCGCCTGCGCCAGCAAGGCGTTCAGCTGTTCCAGCGTCACCATGCGCGCGATCGGGTAAGTCGCCACCTGCAGGCGGCGCAGATAGATCACGTGCGCGCCGCAGCCCAGCAGCTCGCCGAGATCGTCGGTGATGGTGCGGATGTAGGTGCCTTTCGAGCAGTGGATCTCCAGCTCCAGCTCATCCCCTTCCCAGCGGATAAACTGCAGCTCGTACACCGTGATGCTGCGCGCTTCGCGCGGCACTTCAATGCCCTGGCGCGCATACTCGTAGAGTTTCTTGCCCTGGTATTTCAGCGCCGAATACATCGACGGCACCTGCTGGATATCACCGCGGAAGGTGTCCAGCGCCGCATCGAGCTGCGCCTGAGTGAAATTCACCGGGCGCTCCTGCACGATCTGGCCGTCGGCGTCGGAGGTATCGGTACGCTGCCCCAGCTTGGCGATCACCCGATAACGCTTGTCGGAATCGAGCAGGTATTGCGAAAACTTGGTTGCTTCGCCCAGGCAGATAGGCAGCATGCCGGTCGCCAACGGATCGAGCGCGCCGGTATGGCCCGCCCGGTTGGCGTTGTACAGGCGTTTTACTTTTTGCAGCGCATCGTTGGACGACAAGCCCTGTGGCTTGTCCAGCAACAGCACGCCGTGGATATCACGGCCGCGGCGACGAGGGCGACTCATTAATCCTCCTTGTCATCGCCTGAGGCGGAACGGCGCTCGGCGTCGTTCTTCACCACGTTGGTCACCAGGTTGGACATGCGCATGCCTTCCACCAGGGAGTTGTCGTAGGCGAAGGTCAACTCCGGCACCACGCGCAGGCGCATCGCTTTGCCCAGCAGGGTGCGGATGTAACCGGAAGCGTCCTGCAACGCTTTAATGCCGTTGGTGACCAGATCCGGATCGTGGTTCTCGGTCAGCACGTTCAGGAAGGTGACGTAAACCTTGGCATACGCCAGGTCACGGGACACTTCCACGCCGGAAACGGTCGCCATGCCGACGCGCGGATCTTTCACTTCACGCTGCAGAATGATCGCAATCTCTTTCTGCATCTCTTGCGCCACGCGTTGACCGCGGCTGAATTCTTTTGCCATTTTGGATTCTCCAGACAAATCGGGGGGCACAAAGGCCCCCCGTAAACAGATATAAGCAGATGTGCAATCGTTAAGCGATGGTGCGTTGGATCTCAATGATTTCGAACACTTCGATCATGTCGCCGACGCGCACGTCGTTATAGTTCTTAACGCCGATACCACATTCCATGCCGTTACGGACTTCGTTAACGTCATCCTTGAAGCGGCGCAGGGATTCCAGCTCGCCTTCATAGATAACCACGTTGTCGCGCAGTACACGGATTGGGTTGTGACGCTTGATGGTCCCTTCGGTAACCATACAGCCGGCGATAGCACCGAACTTAGGCGATTTGAACACGTCGCGCACTTCGGCCAGGCCGATGATCTGCTGCTTGTATTCCGGCGCCAGCATACCGCTCATCGCCTGCTTCACTTCGTCGATCAGGTTATAGATCACGGAGTAGTAACGCAGATCCAGGCTTTCCGCTTCGATTACGCGGCGCGCAGAAGCGTCGGCACGCACGTTGAAGCCCAGGATGATGGCGTTGGATGCCGCAGCCAGCGTCGCGTCGGTTTCGGTGATACCACCTACGCCGGAGCCGACAATCTTCACCTTCACTTCGTCGGTGGAGAGTTTCAGCAGCGAGTCGCTGATCGCTTCGCAAGAACCCTGTACGTCGGACTTCAGTACGATGTTCAGCTCGGACACTTCGCCGTCGGTCATGTTGGCGAACATGTTTTCCAGCTTGGACTTCTGCTGACGCGCCAGTTTGACTTCGCGGAATTTGCCCTGACGGTACAGCGCCACTTCACGCGCTTTCTTCTCATCACGCACCACGGTCGCTTCGTCACCCGCTGCAGGCACGCTGGACAGACCCAGGATTTCCACAGGGATAGACGGACCGGCGGAGGTCACGTCACGGCCCAATTCGTCGCGCATCGCACGCACACGGCCGTATTCGAAGCCGCACAGAACGATATCGCCCTTGTTCAGCGTACCTTCCTGAACCAGCACGGTAGCCACAGGGCCACGGCCTTTATCCAGGAAGGACTCGATCACCACGCCGCTCGCCATGCCGCTGCGAACTGCTTTCAGTTCCAGAACTTCGGCCTGCAGCAGGATAGCCTGCAGCAGCTCGTCGATACCGGTACCGGCTTTCGCGGACACGTGGACGAACTGCGCTTCGCCGCCCCACTCTTCCGGCATAACGCCGTACTGAGACAGTTCCTGCTTAACGCGGTCCGGATCGGCTTCCGGCTTGTCGATTTTGTTCACCGCAACCACCAACGGCACCTGCGCCGCTTTCGCGTGCTGGATAGCTTCGATGGTCTGTGGCATCACGCCGTCGTCGGCCGCCACCACCAGAACCACGATGTCAGTCGCCTGAGCACCGCGAGCACGCATCGAGGTAAACGCGGCGTGGCCCGGAGTATCCAGGAAGGTGATCATGCCGTTCTCGGTTTCTACGTGGTAGGCACCGATGTGCTGGGTAATGCCGCCGGCTTCGCCCGCCGCCACTTTGGTGGAGCGGATGTAGTCCAGCAGAGAGGTTTTACCGTGGTCAACGTGGCCCATGATGGTCACGACCGGCGCGCGCGGCTCGGCCGCAGCGCCCGTATCACGGTCGCTCATCAGCGCTTCTTCCAGCTCGTTTTCACGGCGCAGGATAACTTTGTGCCCCATCTCTTCGGCAACCAGCTGTGCGGTTTCCTGGTCGATAACCTGGTTGATGGTGGCCATGGCGCCCAGCTTCATCATCACTTTGATGACCTGAGAACCTTTTACCGCCATCTTGTTGGCCAGCTCGGCCACGGTGATGGTTTCGCCGATCACCACGTCACGGTTAACCACCTGCGCCGGCTTGTTGAAGCCCTGCTGCAGAGCGCTAGGCTTGCGTTTGCCTTTACCGCCACGGGTAACGGCACGCGCCTCTTCACGATCCGCTTTGGATTCGGACAGCTTGTTGCCTTTCTTCTGCTTGGTGGCTTTGCCGCCGCGGGTGCGGCTGCGACGATCGCCTTCAACTTTGGCGTCGTTTTCGTCTTCAGCGGCACGGGCGTGCTGAGAGGTGGTCACGTGATAGTCGGCGCTTTCAACCGCGGCGCTTGCCGCGTCTGCCTGGGCCCACTTCTCGCCGTTCTCTTCGGCCATGCGGCGGGCTTCTTCCGCCACGCGCTTGGCTTCCTCTTCAACCTTGCGGCGCACTTCCTCTTCCGCTTTGCGTTTCAGTTCCGCGGCTTCGGCTTCACGGCGTGCTTTTTCCGCCTGAGCTGGCTTGGTCATTTCGTCGGTATGTTGATTGGTCACTTTTTCTTTTTCCGCTGAATTACGCTTAGCAATCTCCGCGGCCTCACGTTTGGCTTGCTCTTCGGCTGCGCGCTTCGCTTCCGCTTCGCGTTTTACGAGCTCTTCCGCTTCGCGCCGTGCCTGCTCTTCCGCTTCACGCTGTGCCTGCTCTGCCGCTTCAGCCAACTGGGCTTCCTGCGTATCGCGATTTACATAAGTGCGTTTCTTGCGGACCTCAATTTGCACCGATTTACTTTTACCGCCGGTGCTCGGGATATTCAAGGTGCTGCGCGTTTTGCGCTGCAAAGTGAGTTTACCCGGCGCGCTGCCGTGTTCACGGTTCAGGTGCGCCAGCAATGTTTCTTTTTCTTGCTGGGTAACAGAGTCCGACTCGGACTTGTTGATCCCTGCATCAGCAAACTGCTGTACCAGGCGATCAACCGGAGTCTGAATCTCTGCTGCCAGCGATTTTACGGTTACATCTGTCGTCATGCTGTTCCTTCCTGCTACAGTTATTACGCGTTGTCGCCAAACCAACAGATATTGCGTGCAGCCATGATCAGCTCACCGGCTTGCTCGTCGCTAAGCCCTTCAATATCAGCCAGATCGTCAACACCCTGCTCGGCAAGATCTTCCAGCGTACAAACCCCACGCGCGGCCAGTTTAAAGGCCATGCTGCGCTCAAGACCCGGCAGGTTGAGCAAATCGTCGGCCGGTTTGTTGTCGCCCAGGCTTTCTTCTTGTGCCAGGGCCAGCGTGGTCAATGCAGCTTTGGCGCGTTCGCGCAATGCTTCAACCGTATCTTCATCCAGACCGTCGATTTCCAACAGCTCTTTGATCGGCACGTAGGCCAGTTCTTCCAGCGTGGAGAAGCCTTCTTCAACCAGTACGGTGGCGAAATCTTCGTCGATATCAAGATACTTGGTGAAGGTATCAATAGCGGCATGAGCCTCGGCCTGGTGCTTGGCCTGCAGGTCGTCCGCCGTCATCACGTTCAGTTCCCAACGATCGTCGCCGCGGTGTTGTTTCAGCAGCTGGGAAGCCAAACGCACGTTTTGGCCGTTACGGCCGATCGCCTGTGCCAGGTTGCTGGCTTCAACGGCGATATCCATGGTGCAGTTATCTTCATCTACCACGATCGACGCGACGTCGGCCGGCGCCATGGCGTTGATGACGAATTGCGCTGGGTTATCATCCCACAGGATGATGTCGATGCGTTCGCCGCCGAGCTCGCTCGACACGGCCTGAACGCGCGCACCGCGCATACCTACGCAGGCGCCGACCGGGTCGATGCGCTTGTCGTTGGTTTTCACTGCAATTTTCGCGCGGGAGCCTGGATCGCGGGCTGCCGCTTTAATTTCGATCACTTCTTCGCCGATTTCCGGCACTTCGATGCGGAACAGCTCTTTCAGCATTTCCGAGCTGGAACGGCTGACGAACAGCTGCGCACCGCGAGCTTCAGGACGCACGGCGTACAGTACGCCGCGAATGCGGTCGCCCGGACGGAAGTTTTCGCGCGGCAGCATGTCTTCACGGCCAATCACCGCTTCAGCGTTGTTGCCCAGATCCAGCGCGATGCTGTCACGGTTCACTTTCTTCACCACGCCGGTGACGATCTCACCTTCGTGCTCACGGAAAGCGTCGACCACCATCGCACGCTCGGCTTCACGCACTTTCTGCACGATAACCTGCTTGGCGGTTTGGGTGGTGATACGGTCAAAGGTCACGGATTCGATCTGATCTTCGACGTAGCCGCCGAGCTCGATGCTCGGATCTTCAAACTGAGCGGCTTCCAGCGTGATTTCACGCGTTGGCTGAGTCACCTCGTCTACGGCGACCCAACGGCGGAAGGTGTCGAAATCGCCGGTTCTGCGGTCAATGCTGACGCGCACGTCGATTTCCTGCTCGTATTTTTTCTTGGTTGCGGTGGCTAATGCAGTTTCCAGCGCTTCGAAAATCTTCTCGCGCGGAAGGGATTTTTCATTGGAAACTGCTTCAACAACAGCCAGAATCTCTTTGTTCATCCTAGTTGCCTCTTCCAAACTTTAAAAGTGGGGTACCAGGTTCGCTTTCTGGATGTTGCTCAGCGCGAACACTTCATCTTTCCCTTCCACAGTAACCGTGATCATCTCGCCTTCGACAGACTTGATAATACCCTGCCACTTGCGACGGTTCTGTACCGCCATGCGCAGGACCAGGCTGACTTCTTCACCGAGGTAACGCGTATAGTGTTCTGCGGTGAACATCGGGCGATCAAGGCCAGGAGAGGAGACTTCCAAGTTGTAAGCGACCGTGATTGGATCTTCGACGTCCAATACAGCGCTGACCTGGTGGCTGACATCAGCGCAATCATCAACATTGATGCCGTTATCACTATCAATATAGATGCGGAGCGTCGATTGGCGCGCACGAATGAATTCGATGCCTACAAGCTCAAAGCCCAACGCTTCTACCGGTGCCGAAAGCATCTCTGTTAACTGTTGCTCTAATGTGGACAAGCCCACCCCCAAGACATAAAAAAAGGGCTAAATAGCCCAGTGATTCTGTTGCCAAATAACAAAAAACCCCGAAAAATCGGGGCTTTATGCAACTGGACCCTGTTTGCCGCTAGGCGGCCTCGGTACAACTTTCGAGCAAGTGTCATTTTCAAATGTTGATCGAGAAAAGCGGGTTTCAATCGAAAAGTGTATTTGAAAATAAACACTTAAAGGAAAGTGGTTGCGGGGGCCGGATTTGAACCGACGACCTTCGGGTTATGAGCCCGACGAGCTACCAGGCTGCTCCACCCCGCGTCCGAAAACGTGGCAAATACTACGCCGATAATCGCAAAATTGCAAGTTATCTCTGGGATTTGGTACCGAGGATGGGACTCGAACCCACAAGCCCGTTAGGGCACTACCACCTCAAGGTAGCGTGTCTACCAATTCCACCACCTCGGTACTGATTCTTACTGCTAACGGCCGTTGTTTTTTCGAGTTCACAACCACCGTTTACAAACTTTTTTGCGGCTTACTGCGGGATGTCGCTGCTCGGCTTGGCAGGTGCTGCCGGCGCGGTTGTCTGCTCAGTTTTCACTGGCTGACCCAGGTTTTCCCACTCGCTGCCTTTCTTGCTTTGGTTGCTGCTGAGGTTGCCCAGAATCAGGCTGATGACGAAGAACAGCGTCGCCAGCACAGCAGTCATGCGGGTCATAAAGTTACCGGAACCACTCGAACCGAACAATGTGCCTGATGCACCTGCTCCGAAAGAGGCTCCCATGTCAGCGCCTTTACCTTGCTGCAACATAATCAGAGCAACCAGCCCGATTGAAATCAGCAGGAAAATTACCAGAAGAGCTTCGTACATAGTAGTACCCGTATCCTTGCGGCCTCACCGCATGCCAAATGCTTCACACTCATCAAGCAGGCGTTTTTATAAACTGCCTACTGAAGCGGGTGTGAATACTAACCAAAGCCGCCAACCCGCGCAAGGGCAATTTGCAGCCGCCGGCGCGTTTGCGGAAAAAAACGCCAACAATCGCCTCTCCGGGCTCAGCTTTACCGAGCCCGGCGGCTAACTGACTGTTTTAACCGGCGGATTTCACCGCGTCGGCGATGCGATGCGCCAGCGTGGTCACCTGCTGCTCGTCCTCGCCTTCCACCATTACGCGGATCAGCGGTTCGGTACCCGATTTGCGCAGCAGCACCCGGCCGCGGCCGGCCAGTTCGGCTTCCACCTGCTCGGTGACTTTACGCACCGCTTCAGACTCCAGCGGATTGTGATCGCCGGCGAAGCGCACGTTGACCAGAATCTGCGGCAGCAGCTTCATGCCGCTGCACAGGTCATGCAGGCTCATGTGGTTGCGCACCATGGCGGTCAGCACCTGCAGCCCGGCCACGATGCCGTCGCCGGTGGTGGTTTTGTCCAGCAGGATCACATGACCGGAGTTTTCCGCACCGATGCGCCAGCCCAGCTCCTGCAGCTTCTCCAACACATAGCGGTCGCCCACTTTGGCGCGAGCGAACGGAATGCCCAGCTGTTTCAGCGCCAGCTCCAGCCCCATATTGCTCATCAGAGTGCCGACTGCACCACCGCGCAGCTGGCCCTGACGCAGGCCTTCGCGGGCAATGATGTACAGGATCTGATCGCCGTCCACCTTGTTGCCCAGGTGATCCACCATCATCACGCGGTCGCCGTCGCCGTCAAACGCCAGGCCCACGTGCGCTTTTTCCTGCAGCACGCGCTCCTGCAGCTGACGCACGTCGGTAGCGCCGCATTTTTCGTTGATATTCATGCCGTCCGGCTCAACGCCGATGGCGATCACCGTGGCGCCCAGCTCGCGCAGCACGCTCGGTGCGATGTGGTAAGTCGCTCCGTTGGCGCAGTCGACCACAATTTTCAGCCCCTTCAGGCTCAGCTCGCTCGGGAAGGTGCCTTTGCAGAATTCGATGTAGCGGCCGGCGGCGTCGATGATGCGGCTGGCTTTACCCAGCTCGGCGGACTCCACGCAGGTCAGCGGCTTTTCCATCTCGGCTTCGATAGCTTCTTCGACGTTGTCCGGCAGCTTGGCCCCGTCGATCGAGAAGAACTTGATGCCGTTGTCATAAAACGGGTTATGCGAAGCGGAGATGACGATGCCCGCTTCAGCGCGGAAAGTGCGCGTCAGATAAGCCACCGCCGGGGTTGGCATCGGCCCGGTGAAAGAGGCGGACAACCCTGCAGCCGCCAGGCCGGCTTCCAGAGCGGACTCCAGCATATAGCCGGAGATGCGCGTATCCTTACCGATGATGATCTTGCGGGAACCGTGACGCGCCAGCACTTTACCGGCCGCCCAGCCCAGCTTCAGCACGAAGTCCGGCGTGATGGGGCTGTCCCCGACCTTGCCACGGATGCCGTCGGTGCCAAAATATTTGCGCTCGCTCATGTCTCTACTGTCCCTTAGCTGAAAGTGTTGCCTCGACGACACGCATCGCCTCGACGGTTTCTTTAACGTCATGCACTCTGACAATCTGCGCGCCCTGCATCGCCGCGATTACCGCGCAGGCCACGCTGCCGATAACCCGTTGATCCGGTGGTACGTTCAGCAGTTGTCCTACCATCGATTTGCGCGACATGCCGACCAACAGCGGCAAACCGAAACGATGAAACTCCGACAACCGTGCCAGAAGCTGATAGTTGTGCGCCAAATTTTTACCGAAACCGAAGCCTGGGTCGAGCAGCAATTTCTGATTTGTTATCCCCGCCTCGTTACAGCGCCGGATATGGTGCTCGAAAAACGCCTGAACGTCGGCAATCAGGTCATCGTAGTGCGGCGCCTGTTGCATGGTGCGCGGCTGCCCTTGCATATGCATCAGACAGACCGGCAGCTCGCTTTCCACCGCCGCCGCCAGGGCACCCGGCTCCTGCAGCGAACGAATGTCGTTGATCAGATGTGCGCCGGCGTGCGCCGATTCGCGGATCACGCCCGCTTTCGAGGTATCGACAGAGATAAAGACTTCAAAACGCTGCGCCAGCGCTTCCACCACCGGCACGACCCGCTCAAGTTCCTCCTCTTCGCTCACTTCCGCCGCCCCCGGTCTTGTCGATTCACCGCCGATATCGATCATCGTGGCGCCGGCCGAAATCAGCGCATGCGCATGCACCAGTGCCTGGTTCAGGGTGTTGTGGCGGCCGCCGTCGGAAAACGAATCCGGCGTCACGTTGAGGATACCCATCACCTGCGGATGGGAGAGATTGAGCGTCATGTCGCGCACGGTTAACTGCATGGTTGGTCCACCTTACTGTTGCCTGGTTCACTGCCCGCCGGGCAAAAAAAAACCCCGGCATGCCGGGGTTTGATGTTATTACACAGCCGCTGTTACTTGTCGAGCTGTTCGGACATGGTGTTGCCCGGCGTTGGGGTGCGAGGCTCATCTACCGGCGTCGGGGCTTTCGGGGTGCCACCGTTGTCAGAGCTGTTGCCTTTGTTCGCATCGTCCCAGCCCGCCGGCGGACGCACGTCTTTGCGGTTCATCAGATCGTCGATCTGCGGCGCATCGATGGTTTCATACTTCATCAGCGCATCCTTCATCGAGTGCAGGATGTCCATGTTTTCCATCAACAGCGAGCGAGCACGCGTGTAGTTACGCTCGATCAGCGACTTCACTTCCTGGTCGATAATACGCGCGGTTTCATCCGACATGTGCTTCGCCTTGGCCACGGAACGGCCCAGGAACACTTCGCCCTCTTCTTCCGCATACAGCAGCGGACCCAGCTTCTCGGAGAAGCCCCACTGGGTCACCATGTTGCGGGCGATGGAGGTCGCCACTTTGATGTCGTTCGACGCACCGGTAGAGACTTTTTCCGGCCCGTAGATGATCTCTTCCGCCAGACGGCCGCCGTACAGGGTGGAGATTTGGCTCTCCAGCTTCTGACGGCTGGCGCTGATCGCATCCCCTTCCGGCAGGAAGAAGGTCACGCCGAGCGCACGGCCACGAGGAATGATCGTCACCTTGTGTACCGGATCGTGTTCGGGAACCAGGCGGCCAATGATGGCGTGGCCCGCTTCGTGATACGCGGTCGACTCTTTCTGCGCTTCGGTCATCACCATGGAGCGGCGTTCCGCACCCATCATGATCTTGTCTTTGGCTTTCTCGAACTCCACCATCGACACCACGCGCTTATTGCCACGGGCGGCGAACAGCGCCGCTTCGTTGACCAGGTTAGCCAGGTCAGCACCGGAGAAGCCCGGCGTACCGCGCGCAATGACGGAGGCGTCGATGTCTGCGGCTAACGGCACGCGGCGCATGTGCACCTTCAGGATCTGCTCACGGCCACGCACATCCGGCAGCCCGACCACGACCTGACGGTCGAAACGGCCCGGGCGCAGCAGCGCCGGGTCAAGCACGTCCGGACGGTTGGTAGCCGCGATGACGATGATGCCCTCGTTGCCTTCGAAACCGTCCATCTCAACCAGCATCTGGTTCAGAGTCTGCTCGCGCTCATCGTGACCGCCACCCAGGCCGGCGCCACGCTGGCGGCCGACGGCGTCGATTTCATCGATGAAGATGATGCACGGCGCGGCTTTCTTCGCTTGTTCGAACATGTCGCGCACGCGGGATGCACCCACGCCGACGAACATTTCGACGAAGTCGGAACCGGAAATGGTGAAGAACGGTACCTTCGCTTCGCCGGCGATCGCTTTCGCCAACAGCGTTTTACCGGTCCCCGGCGGGCCAACCATCAACACGCCTTTCGGGATCTTGCCGCCCAATTTCTGGAAACGGCTCGGCTCGCGCAGGTATTCCACCAGTTCGCTCACCTCTTCTTTCGCTTCGTCACAACCGGCGACATCGGCGAAAGTGGTCTTGATCTGGTCTTCCGTCAGCATGCGGGCCTTGCTCTTGCCGAAGGACATCGCGCCCTTGCCGCCGCCGCCCTGCATTTGCCGCATAAAGAAGATCCAGACCCCGATCAGCAACAGCATCGGGAACCAAGAGATAAAGATAGAAGCCAGCAGGCTCGGCTCTTCAGGCGGCTCGCCGACAACTTTCACATTCTTCGTTAACAACGTATCCAGCAACTTAGGATCGTTGACAGGGATGTAGGTCGTGTATTTGTTACTGTCTTTCTTGGTAACGTTAATTTCACGTCCGTTGATTCGCGCTTCGCGAACCTGATCTTGGGTCAGTTCGGACATGAAGGTAGAGTAATCCACCCTACGGCCATTCGACTCGCTGGGCCCAAAGCTCTGGAATACAGACATCAACACTACCGCGATGACTAACCAGAGAATTAGGTTTTTCGCCATGTCACTCAAGGGATTAACCTCATCTTACAACTGTGTTAACAAACAGCGTTAGGGTACTACAGTTTGCGCCCTGTCGCTACAATGTACACTTCGCGCGAACGAGCGCGGGAAGCGTCTGGCTTACGAATCTTAACCTTCGTAAACAGGGAGCGAATTTCCCGTAGGTACTCGTCAAAGCCATCTCCCTGGAACACCTTCACCAGGAAACTTCCACCTGGTGCGAGGACATCACGACACATATCCAGCGCCAACTCCACCAGATACATCGACCTTGGAATATCGACCGCCGGGGTGCCACTCATATTCGGGGCCATATCGGACATGACCACCTGAACCTTACTCTCGCCTACTCGTTCCAACAGCGCCTTCAGCACCAGTTCATCACGAAAATCGCCCTGAAGGAAATCGACGCCAACGATAGGATCCATTGGCAAAATATCACAGGCGATGATACGCCCGGTACCGCCGATTTGGGTGACCACATACTGCGACCAGCCACCCGGCGCGGCACCGAGATCAACCACGGTCATGCCCGGTTTGAACAGTTTGTCGCTCTGCTGTATTTCATCAAGTTTAAACCAGGCACGGGAACGCAGTCCCTTTTTCTGCGCCTGCTGTACATATTTATCGCTAAAGTGTTCTTGTAACCAGCGACTGGAGCTAGCCGAACGCTTTTTATTAGCCATCTCGTTTTCCAACTATCATAAAAAGAGTCTTATGTCAGGGTCGCTGCTCACGTAGACTCACACCGGTGAAGACCGATTTGGTGATATACATGAGATGGCGGTAGAATGTACCGTTTTCAATCCCAACTTAAGCAAAAAAGACAATGAATCTGAATAATAAACAAAAACAGCACCTGAAAGGCCTGGCGCATCCGTTAAAACCGGTGGTGATGCTGGGCAATAACGGTCTTACCGAAGGGGTGCTGGCTGAAATTGAACAGGCTCTGGAGCATCATGAGCTGATCAAGGTAAAAATCGCCGCTGAAGATCGCGAAACCAAAACCCTGATCGCCGATGCTATCGTGCGTGAAACGGGTGCCTGCAATGTGCAAGTTATCGGCAGTACGCTTATTCTTTACCGCCCGTCGAAAGAGCGCAAGATCAGTCTACCGCGTTAATAACCATCAGGTTAACGAAAAGGTGCCATGCGCCTGACCAAGATAAAAGGCCGCTCGCGGCCTTTTTCCTATCTTTACAAAACGTTGGCGCATTAGTGACCAACGGCCTCGATCAGAGATACTCGACCTTCAGGATCTCATACTCAACGTCGCCGCCGGGGGTTTTGATCACCACTACGTCGTCTTGCTCTTTGCCGATCAGGCCGCGCGCCATCGGTGAGTTTACCGAAATCAGATTTTTCTTGAAATCGGCCTCATCGTCACCAACGATGCGGTAAGTCACTTCTTCTTCACTGTCCAGATTCATCACCGATACGGTGGCTCCGAAGATCACTCGGCCGGTGTTCGGCATCTTGGTGATATCGATCACCTGAGCATTGGACAGCTTGGCTTCGATTTCCTGAATGCGGCCTTCGCAGAAACCCTGCTGTTCGCGGGCGGCGTGGTACTCGGCATTCTCTTTCAAATCGCCGTGCTCACGGGCGTCAGCGATATCCGCAATGATTTTCGGGCGGCGCACGCTTTTCAGATATTCGAGCTCTTCGCGCAGTTTTTCAGCGCCAAACAAGGTCATCGGAATTTGGTTCATCGTATAAATACCTCTAAATCTTTCCTGTTCAAATAACCGTCATCCTGACGTATTCGTATGAAAACACGGTTGGCATACCGCCACCCGCCTCCAGGCGACAAACAAAAGAAACCTGACTCGGAACGAGGCCCAAGCCAAGATTGGTTTTGCATTTTGATACGCATTTTAGCCTAGAGTTCCTTGAGGGTCATCGTTTACTTTTTCCCTGATTGCACCGTAGTATGACGGCACGTTATCCAGCTGTTATCCCGAGATTATGCGTTTTTCACGAATTGTCAGTGCATTGGCTTGCGCATTTGTTCTGAATGCGAATGCGGCCCCGGTTGAAGAGTACACACAATATCTGCCTGATGGGGCCAACCTTGCCCTGGTCGTTCAGAAAATCGGTGCCGGCGCGCCGACGATCGATTATCACTCTCAGCAGATGGCGCTGCCGGCCAGTACCCAAAAAGTGCTGACGGCGCTGGCGGCATTGCTGCAACTCGGGCCCGATTACCGTTTCACCACCACGCTGGAGAGCCAGGGCGATATCCGCGACGGCGTGCTGCGCGGCAACCTGATCGCCCGCTTCAGCGGCGATCCGACCTTCAAACGCCAGAGCCTGCGCAATATGGTGGCCGTCCTGAAGAAACAGGGCGTGCGCCAAATCAGCGGCGACGTGCTGGTCGACACCTCGGTCTTCGCCAGCCATGACAAGGCGCCCGGCTGGCCGTGGAACGATCTAACGCAGTGCTTCAGCGCACCGCCGGCCGCCGCCATCGTCGATCGCAACTGTTTCTCGGTCTCGCTCTACAGCGCGCCGAATCCGGGCGACATGGCGTTTATCCGCGTCGCCTCCTATTATCCCGTCAATATGTTTAGCCAGGTGCGCACCCTGGCGCGCGGCTCTGCAGACGCGCAGTACTGCGAGCTGGACGTGGTGCCGGGCGAGCTGAACCGCTTTACCCTGACCGGCTGCCTGACGCAGCGCAGCGAACCGCTGCCGCTGGCCTTCGCCATCCAGGACGGCGCCAGCTATGCGGGCGCCATCTTGAAAGACGAACTGACGCAGGCCGGTATCCAGATCGACGGGCATTTGAAACGCCAGACGCGCCCTGGCATCACCGGCACGGTGATCGCGCAAACCCAGTCGGCGCCACTGCACGATCTGTTGAAGATTATGCTGAAGAAATCGGACAACATGATCGCCGATACCGTCTTCCGCACCATCGGCCACGAACGCTTCGGCGTACCGGGCACCTGGCGAGCGGGTTCCGATGCGGTGCGGCAGGTGCTGCGCCAGAAGGCCGGCATCGATCTGGGCAATACCATCATCGCCGACGGTTCCGGCCTGTCGCGCCACAACCTGCTGGCGCCGGCGACCATGATGCAAGCGTTACAGTACATCGCGCAGCACGACAACGAGCTGAACTTCATCTCGATGCTGCCGCTGTCCGGCTATGACGGCACCTTGCGCTACCGCGGCGGCCTGCACGAAGCCGGCGTCGACGGCAAAGTGTCGGCCAAAACCGGCGCGCTGCAGGGCGTGTACAACCTGGCGGGCTTCATCACCACCGCCAGCGGCCAGCGCATGGCGTTCGTGCAGTATCTTTCCGGTTACGCCGTACCGCCGGAAGATCAGAAACAGCGCCGCGCACCGCTGGTACGCTTCGAAAGCCGCCTGTATCGGGATATTTACCAAAACAACTGAGGATCGCCATGAAGCTGCTGGTCGTTGAGGATGATGAACTGCTGCAACAGGGGCTGGCGCTGGCGCTGACCGGCGAAGGCTACGTCTGCGACTGCGCCGCCACGGCGGCGGAGGCCAACAGCCTGCTCATCACCAGCCAATACAGCATGGTGATCCTGGATCTCGGCCTGCCGGACATGGACGGCGCCGCGCTGCTGCGTCAGTGGCGCCGCCAGCAGATCGATCTGCCGGTGCTGATCCTGACCGCCCGCGATGCGCTGGAAGACCGCGTCGACGGGCTGGATGCCGGCGCCGATGACTACCTGGTCAAACCCTTCGCGCTGGTCGAATTGCAGGCGCGCGTGCGCGCCCTCCTGCGGCGCTACCAGGGCCACAGCGACAATCTGATGCAGGTGGATGACCTGCAGTTGAACCTCTCCAGCCAGCAGGTCTATCTGCAGCAGCAGCCGGTGGAGGTCACGCCGAAAGAGTTCGCCATTCTGGCGCGTCTTATCATGCGTGCCGGCCAAACGGTCAACCGCGAACTCCTGCAACAGGACCTCTACACCTGGCAGGACGACTTGGGTTCCAACACGCTGGAAGTGCACATCCACAACCTGCGCCGCAAACTGGGCAAGGATCGCATCCGCACCGTGCGCGGCATCGGCTACCGCCTGGAACCCTCGTCATGATCAGCATGCGCCGCCGCCTGCTGCTGATGCTGGCGCTGATCCTGCTGGTCACGCAACTCATCAGCGCCTTTTGGCTGTGGCACGAAAGCCAGGAGCAGATCAGCTTCCTGGTGGACGAAACCCTGTCCGCCAAAGTGCGTACCGAACGCGTCGATACCGAGATCGCCGAGGCCATCGCGTCGCTGCTGGCGCCTTCGCTGATCATGATGGTCGTCACGCTGCTGGCGTCGTTTTGGGCCATCAGTTGGATCATCCGCCCGCTCAACCAATTGCAGCAGCGGCTGGAAAAGCGCTCTGCCGATAACCTGACGCCGCTGCCAATCACCAGCGACAGCCAGGAAATGGTGGCGGTCACCAATGCACTCAATCAGCTGTTTTCACGGCTGGATAACACCATTCAACAGGAACGCCTGTTCACCGCCGACGCCGCCCATGAGCTGCGCACGCCGCTGGCCGGCATCCGCCTGCATCTGGAACTGATGGAAAAGCAGGGCGTCAAGGGCAGCCAGGCGCTGATCGCCCGCATCGATCAGCTGATGCACACCGTCGAGCAGTTGCTGATGCTGTCGCGCGCCGGGCAAGACTTCGCCAGCGGCCATTATCAGCATTTCGATTGGGTAGCCGATGTGATTCAACCGCTGCGTGAAGAGCTCGACGAAATGACCGCCCAACGCGGGCAGACGCTGGATTGGCAATTGCCGGCCGTCGCCGCGGTGAACGGCGATCCGGTGCTGCTGCGGCTGCTGCTGCGCAACCTGGTCGAAAACGCCCACCGTTACGGCCCGGAAGGCGGGGCGATACAGGTGCGGTTAACGCCGCAAGACAACGGCTATCTGCTGCAGGTCATCGACGATGGCCCAGGTATCAAGGAGGAGATGGTCGGGGAGCTGACACAGGCGTTTCGCCGCATGGATCAACGCTACGGCGGCAGCGGACTGGGCTTGAATATCGTGATCCGCATCGCGCAACTGCATCAGGGCCGTTTGACGCTGGAAAACCGCCGCGATGTGCGCGGCCTGAACGCCCAGTGTTGGCTGCCGGAAAAGGCGCTTAAATAACAAGGGCCCAGCGTTGCTGAGCCCTTTATCACCGAATCACTTCTGGTAAATGATTTCGACGCCTTCGTCGTCGTCTTCGTCCCAGTCGTCATCCCAGTCATCTTCCGCTTCGGCTTCCACTTCCGCGATTTGCTCGCGGTGGTAGTCATCCCACATGAATTCGACTTTTTCCGGTGCGCTTTCTTCGATCGCCATCGCTTTCGGCTGAGTGTTGATGAAGTTCATCACGTCCCAGCACAGCGCATTGACGCCTTCGCGGTTGGCGGCGGAGATCATGTAGTACTTCCCTTCCCAGCCCATGCCTTCCACAATCGCTTTGGCGCGTTCGGCGGCTTCTTCCTCACCAATCACATCAATTTTGTTGAACACCAGCCAGCGCGGCTTCTGCGCCAGATTTTCGCTGTATTGGTTCAACTCGTTGATGATCACTTTGGCGTTTTCCACCGGATCGGTTTCGTCGATCGGCGCGATATCCACCAGGTGCAGCAGCACGCGGCAACGCTCCAGGTGTTTCAGGAAGCGAATGCCCAGGCCCGCGCCTTCGGAGGCACCCTCGATCAACCCCGGAATGTCGGCAACCACAAAGCTCTGCTCGTGGTCCATGCGCACCACGCCCAGGCTCGGCACCAGCGTGGTAAACGGATAATCGGCCACCTTCGGCTTGGCGGCGGACACCGCGCGGATGAAGGTCGATTTACCGGCGTTCGGCAGCCCCAGCATGCCTACATCGGCCAGCAGCAACAGCTCCAGCAACAGGTCGCGCGCTTCGCCGGCGGTACCCAGCGTTTTCTGACGCGGTGCACGGTTGACCGAAGATTTGAAACGGGTGTTGCCCAGGCCGTGCCAGCCGCCTTTGGCGACCATCAGCTTCTGCTCATGGCGGGTCATGTCGCCGAGGATCTCGCCGGTGCCCTGATCCTTCACGCGCGTGCCGACCGGCACCTTGATGATGACGTCTTTACCGCGTTTACCGGTACAGTCGCGGCTCTGGCCATTCTGGCCGCGCTCGGCGCGGAAAGACTTCTCAAAACGGTAGTCGATCAGGGTGTTGAGGTTCTCGTCCGCCAGCAGGTAGACGTCGCCGCCGTCGCCGCCGTCGCCGCCATCAGGCCCACCGTTGGGGATATATTTTTCGCGGCGGAAGCTGACGCATCCGTTACCGCCGTCGCCTGCAACGACCAGAATCGCTGCTTCATCTACAAACTTCATTTACCGTCTCCGTAAATCATTCACCGGGCTGCTTCAAAGGAGCAACCAGGGGGGGTTCTGCCCGTCGCGGCCACCACCGGTGACCAATTGCGGAAAACATGGCGCCCGCCACAACCACAAACGCACCGACATAGCCGACGATGTTCAGCGTCGGCGCGGCGAAAGTCTGGGGCCAGGCCAGCGCCAATAAATCTGAAAACAGCAGGGTAAACAGCGGGGTCAGCGTAACCAACGCGCTCACCTGCGCCGCCTGCCAGCGCGCCATCGCCTCTGCCAGCGCGCCATAGCCGATCAGCGTGTTGGCGCCGCAAAACAGCAGACACGCCAATTGCCAGCCGCTCAGCTGGAAAATCACCTCGGGTTTGGCCAGAGGGAACAACGCTATCGCACATAAAGTGTACAACATAACCAGGATCTGCGGCGAAGCCAGTCGGCGCAGCAACACCTTCTGGGCCACGCCGTAGCTCACCCAGACCATCGCCGCGCACACGCCCAGCATGACGCCCAGCGTGTAGTCCGTCAGCCGGGTGAAGATCTCTATCAGACTGACGTTGAAAAACAGCATCAGTCCGCAAATCAGCATCAGGGCGCCAATGACCTGGGTGATACGCATGCGTTCTTTTAAAATCAGCACGCTGGCGAACATCATGCCGACCGGCGACAGCTGGCCAATCACCTGCGACGCCGTCGGGCTCAGGTATTGCAGCGAGGAACTGAAGAACACAAAGTTGCCCAGCAGCCCCGCCGTCGCGATCGCCAACAGCAGCAGCCAACGCGGCTGGCGGAACATCGTCAGCGGCGGCAGCTTGCCGCGCACCGCGAGGATCACGCCCAAGCCGATGGCGGCCATGGTAAAGCGATACCAGACAACGGTAAACGGCTCCATCACCACCAACACTTCTTTCATCGCGATCGGCAACGCGCCCCAGCAAACCGCCGTGGTTAACGCCAGAGAAATGCCAACGCCGACCTGCTGCTTCGTATCCATATCACCTTCGCCAACGCTGACGGGCCTGCCCTCAGGCAACCCATAAATGTAAAAAGCCCCGCAACGAATTGCGGGGCTTACATCTATTTCGTAAGGCTCGAAAAATTATTCAGCTTCGATGCTGATGAATTTACGATTGCTCGGGCCTTTAACTTCGAATTTGACTTTACCGTCTTTCAAAGCAAACAGAGTGTGGTCTTTGCCGCAACCCACGTTGGTACCAGCGTGGAATTTGGTGCCCCGCTGACGAACGATGATGCTGCCTGCCAGTACTGCTTCGCCGCCAAAGCGTTTTACGCCCAGACGTTTAGCTTCTGAATCGCGACCGTTACGAGTCGAGCCGCCAGCCTTTTTGTGTGCCATTAATCCGCTCTCCTAACTTAAGCGCTGATGCCGGTGATTTTAACGTCAGTGAACCACTGACGGTGGCCCTGCTGCTTACGGTGGTGTTTACGACGACGAAACTTAACAATTTTAATTTTCTCGCCACGACCGTGAGCAACAACTTCAGCTTTGATCTTGCCGCCATCGACGAAAGGAACGCCGATTTTGATATCTTCGCCATTAGCGATCATCAGAATCTGGTCAAACTCAACCGCTTCACCAGTTGCGATGTCCAGCTTTTCCAAGCGAACGGTCTGACCTTCGCTTACTCGGTGTTGTTTACCACCACTTTGGAAAACCGCGTACATATAAAACTCCGCTTTCCGCGTGCCCGACTGTGTTAGTTCAGAGCGCGCTATAAATATTCACAATAGGGCGCGAATTCTACGCAAAAAAGCAGCGCATGACAAGAGCAGAATAAGACCAGAACAAGAAAAAAGAAGAAAAAAAGCGCAGTTTCTTTCGTGGCGTTTATCTGAACCGTTTTTCAAGTACAATCATAGGGACAGTTACCGCCATGTACCGATGTGAGCAGCGATCTCAACGCGGTGAAGAGAAACACAGCTGAAAAAAACACAATGAACCTAGAGCAAATTACCGAGTTAACCGCGCAAGATATGGCGGCCGTGAACGCAACAATTCTCGAACAGCTGAATTCCGATGTCACGCTCATCAATCAGCTTGGCTATTACATTATCAGTGGTGGCGGTAAGCGCATCCGGCCGATGATCGCCGTTCTGGCGGCGCGGGCGTTGGGCTATGAAGGCAACAAGCACGTCACCGTGGCCGCCCTGATCGAATTCATCCATACCGCCACGCTGCTGCATGACGACGTCGTCGACGAATCGGACATGCGCCGCGGCAAAGCCACCGCCAACGCGGCGTTCGGCAACGCCGCCAGCGTGCTGGTCGGCGACTTTATCTATACCCGCGCCTTCCAGATGATGACCAGCCTGGAATCCCTGCGCGTGCTGGCGCTGATGTCGGAGGCGGTCAACGTCATCGCCGAAGGTGAAGTGCTGCAGTTGATGAACGTGCACGATCCCGACATCACCGAAGAAAGCTATATGCGGGTGATCTACAGCAAAACCGCCCGCCTGTTCGAGGCGGCGGCGCAATCGTCGGCGATCCTGTCCGGCGCCAGCGCCGAACAGGAGCAGGCGCTGCAAGACTATGGCCGCTACCTCGGCACCGCTTTCCAGCTGATCGACGATCTGCTCGACTACAGCGCCGACGGCAGCACCCTGGGTAAAAACACCGGCGACGATCTGAACGAAGGGAAACCGACCCTGCCGCTGCTGCACGCGATGCACAACGGCGACGACGCGCAGCGTGACATGATCCGCGGTGCGATTGAGCAAGGCAACGGTCGTCACCTGTTGGAGCCGGTACTGCAGGCGATGCAACAATGCGGTTCACTGGAGTACACCCGCAAACGCGCCGAAGAAGAAGCCGACAAGGCGATCGCCGCGCTGCAGGTCTTGCCGGCATCGGAGCACCGTACGGCGCTGGAAGGCCTGGCCCATCTGGCGGTGCAACGCGATTTTTAAGAAATAAATATTTCTTAAAAAACATCAGGCCCGCGTACGCGGGCCTGCCTAGCTATTGCTCTCTTCGTCGATGCGCGCCAACAGGCCGCCGATCCCTTCCCGCATCAGGAAAGCCACCATTTTCTCGCGCTCGCTCTCCGTCAAATGGTAGTAATACTCGATCCAGACCGCCAACGGTTCCTGGCGTTCTACGTCATATGCCGCCCCGTCTTCCTTCAGCACCAGCAGGTTACGCACACCTGAAGGCAGGCTGTCGATATGGTACTCCAACGCTTTTCCCTGCACGCCTTTACGCCTGCGGCTGACCCAGCCTTCGCGCCGGGCCATCAGATTGATTCCCTGTGGTGAGGAGGGTAATCCTGCGATGCCTGTCAGTTCCTTGGCGGCAAACCACTCGTTTTTCATAGCCATCATCTCTGGGCAATAGTGGGCAACGTCATTTTTTGGAAATTACTCGGGTATTTTTTAGGAAATTTAATGGTATTCTGGTTTCCTAATAAGCGTTTCACGTTGTTCAAGCACTTAACCTTGACCCGTTAGTTATACCACTAACGCAACTTTGGCTAATCAGAAAAGGAATGTAAACATGAATTCAAGGAACCCAGATTGGCACCCGGCAGATATCATCGCGGCGCTACGCAAGCAGGGCACCACGCTGGCGGCAGTGTCGCGCAAGGCCGGATTGAGCTCATCGACGCTGGCCAACGCGCTATCGCGCCCGTGGCCGAAGGGGGAATGGCTGATCGCCGAAGCGATAGGCATCCACCCTTCGGAAATCTGGCCAAGCCGCTATTACGATCCGCACAACGATTGCCTCCTGGATCGTAAGGCACGCATAAAATCGTGAACGCGGAGCAAAAAAAACCGCCGGAACAGCGTCCGGCGGCGTTTATCGGCTGACTATCGGCAACGATCAGTTATTGATGAACTTCTCGCCCAGCTCGATATCTTTGTGCAGCACGTCCAGCATCTCGTTAAGCGCTTTCTGCTCGAAGGCGCTTAAGGTGCCGATATCTTTGCGTTCTTCAACGCCGTTCTTGCCAAGCACCAGCGGCTGCGCGAAGAAGCGAGCGTATTTACCGTCGCCTTCAACGTACGCGCATTCCACCACGCCTTTCTCGCCCTGCAGCGCACGCACCAGAGACAGACCGAAACGGGCGGCCGCCTGGCCCATGGACAGCGTTGCAGACCCGCCGCCGGCTTTGGCTTCCACCACTTCGGTGCCGGCGTTCTGAATGCGTTTGGTCAGATCCGCCACTTCCTGATCGGTGAAGCTCACACCAGGGATCTGCGACAGCAGAGGCAGGATGGTCACGCCAGAGTGGCCGCCGATGACCGGCACGTTCAGCTCTTCCGGCTGCTTGCCTTTCAGCTCGGCCACGAAGGTGTTGGAACGGATGATATCCAGCGAAGTCACGCCGAACAGTTTGTTCTTGTCGTAAACGCCGGCTTTTTTCAGCACTTCCGCCGCGATGGCGACCGTGGTGTTAACCGGGTTGGTGATGATGCCGATGCAGGCTTTCGGGCAGGTTTTCGCCACTTGCTCAATCAGGTTACGCACGATGCCGGCGTTAACGTTGAACAGATCAGAGCGATCCATGCCTGGCTTACGGGCCACGCCGGCGGAAATCAGCACCACGTCCGCACCGTGCAGAGCCGGGGTCGCGTCTTCGCCGCTGAAGCCTTTGATTTTAACTGCGGTTGGGATGTGGCTTAAGTCGACGGCAACGCCTGGGGTAACAGGGGCAATGTCGTAGAGAGAGAGTTCAGAACCTGAAGGAAGCTGGGTTTTGAGTAGAAGGGCGAGGGCCTGGCCGATACCGCCAGCAGCACCGAGAACTGCAACTTTCATCCTATACTCCTTTATTATCTTAAATATATAAAGCGCCGTGAATGTGTTGGTTACGGACCTTAAGTTATTACACCTTTAAAAACAATAAATTAGCCAATTCTTGCCTGCAGGTGTAATAAAACGGCCGCTGTCGCGCCCATTTTAGATTAAATCGCTTACGCATGAAGGGCATAGCGCACACTAATCAAAAATAGTGCGAGGTTATTCACGAGCAAGTTAACCGGCCGTTACATTACACCCTTACGCAACATCAGAACAACATCATTTTAATAACATTTTATTTACCACCGCAGGCCGATTTTCCGTCGCCAAAAGGGCATATTCATCGCGGCCGCATTTTGTTAAAATGGCGCCCTTTCCTCGCCGCCCGGTCATGTTTATTTTCTTTGGGTCGGCCTTTGTTGCATAAAAATTCATCTATATGCATAATCATGACTTCCACTATCAACATTCCACGGTGCAAAATGCGTAATCCCGCAAAACAGGAAGATCTGATCAAGACGTTCAAAGCGTTATTGAAAGAAGAAAAATTCAGTTCTCAAGGCGAGATCGTTTTGGCGCTGCAAGAAGAAGGCTTCGAAAACATTAACCAATCCAAAGTATCGCGCATGCTGACCAAGTTCGGCGCGGTACGTACGCGCAATGCCAAAATGGAAATGGTGTATTGCCTTCCTGCCGAACTCGGCGTGCCGACCACTACCAGCCCATTGAAGAATCTGGTGCTGGACGTCGACCATAACGACGCCGTCGTGGTGATCCACACCAGCCCAGGCGCCGCACAGCTGATCGCCCGCCTGCTCGACTCATTGGGTAAATCCCAGGGCATCCTCGGCACGATTGCCGGCGACGATACGATTTTCGTCACCCCGTCCAACGGCTTTACCGCTCAGAAACTGCATGAAGCTATTCTGGGCGTATTCGAGCAAGAGCTGTGAAACCTGGCGCTAACAAAGTACGGCTGTAGCCCGCACTTTGTTAGCGCTTCTTTAACCTTCGCCTTACCTTTCCTACCCGCCACCGCGTTTAACACTGCTTTTTTATCCCTCAGCAACACATTTCCATGACATCTCCATGTAACCAGCAGTACCCACTGTGATCTTCCGCACTTTTGGTCAAAAGCACTTACCTCATTGAAATTACATAAATTTAACATCAAAAGATCGTTTTATGAGCGTTTTTTATTCCTTGTGGTTATAAAAAATAAGGATCATGAGGTTAAAGTTTCACTAGCAACTGTTAGCGAACTATTAATTTTTCACGTTACTAGCTGTATACTCATTTCCGTGAACTGAATCACAGTTCGTTGGAACTGATAAAAGAATACGATGAGGTGAGATGATGAAAATTAAAACTACCGTTGCAACCCTGAGCGTTCTGTCCATGCTTTCATTTGGTGCATTCGCAGCACAATCTGTTGACGCAACTCAGGCCGCAAAACTGCAGCCGGCCGGTGTGATCACCGTGAGCGGCGTCGCCGCTGCGCCTTCTGACATTCGTCAGGCGCTGTCCGACAAAGCTGACGCCAAAGGGGCGACCGCTTACCGCGTGATCGAAGCCCGCAATGAAGGCAACTTCCACGCAACCGCTGAAATCTACAAATAAGTACCGGCATTACCCGGCAACGGGCAATACATCTCTGGAATCAAACGCTGTCGTAACGGCCTTCAAGAATAAAAATCGCTGCCAAGCCCTTCCAGGCTGTTATGACCAAGGATCGCTACCATGAACATGAAAACTACTCTTGCTGCATTCGGCCTGCTGTCTGTCATCGCCTTCGGCGCGTCTGCCGCCCAGCTGGTGACTAACGATCAGACCGCCAACCTGCAATCTATCGGCACCATTACCGTCAGCGGCATCGACGGCGCGCCGACCGACATTCGCCAGGCGTTGTCGGAGAAAGCCGACGCTAAAGGCGCGACCGCCTACCGCGTGATCGAAGCGCGTAACGAAGGCAACTACCACGCCACCGCCGAGATTTACAAATAACAACTCTGGGAACGGCTTTGCAGAGCTGATTACCCTCGTCACTGCCACTGCCGAGTTCTGACGCAAACGCCGATTTCCCAGAGACCCTCTCGTCGTCCTATCCGACGAACCCCGTTGCCCTCGCTCGCGAGGGCTTTTTTATGGGCGAAAAAAAGGCCGCGAACGCGGCCCTTGATGTGGTTGAGCGATCAGTAGGTGACTTTCGGTTCCTGCTTTTTCGCCAGCGCGTCCAGCAGACGATCGTGAATACCGCCGAAACCGCCGTTGCTCATCACCAGAATGTGATCGCCCGGCTGTGCGGTTTTCACCACCATGTCCACCAACGTGTCGAGATCCGCGCTCCAGTGCGCCGGCTGCACGCAGGCATCCGCCACTTCCGCCACCTGCCACGGAATGTGGTGCGGCTGGAACAGGAACACTTCGTCGGCACGGCCGAGCGAAGGCGCCAGATCGTTTTTGCTGATGCCCATTTTCATGGTGTTGGAGCGCGGTTCCAGCACCGCCAGAATGCGCGCCGTGCCGCCGACCTTGCCGCGCAGCGCGGCCAGGGTAGCGAGGATCGCCGTCGGGTGGTGCGCGAAGTCGTCGTAAACCGTGACGCCGTTGGCTTCGCCACGCAGCTCCAGGCGGCGGCGGGCATTGATGAAATCGCCCAACGCGCGGCAGGCGTCCGCCGGCTGTACGCCGACATGACGGGTGGCGGCGATGGCCATCAGGCCGTTATGCATGTTGTGCTCGCCCACCAGCGCCCAGTTCACTTCACCGACCTGTTCGCCGTCGAGGAACACCGCGTAATGACTGGCGTCCGGCGTCAGCTTCTGCGCGCGCCAGGTACCCTCTTCCCCCACCAGCTCCTGCTCGCTCCAGCAGCCCATCGCCATCACCTGCTTCAGGTGGCTGTCGTTGTCCGGCAGGATGATCTTGCCTTTGCCCGGCACCAGGCGCACCAGGTGGTGGAACTGTTTCTGGATGGCTTTCAGATCGTCGAAGATATCGGCGTGGTCGAACTCCAGGTTGTTCATGATCAGCGTGCGCGGGCTGTAGTGCACGAACTTGGAACGCTTGTCGAAGAACGCGCAGTCATACTCGTCGGCCTCGATCACGAAGAACGGGCTGCCGCCGAGGCGGGCCGATACGTCGAAGTTGCCCGGCACACCGCCGATGACGAAGCCGGGCTGATAGCCGCAGGCCTCGAGGATCCAGGTCGCCATGCCGGCGGTGGTGGTTTTGCCGTGGGTGCCGGCGACCGCCAGTACCCAGCGATCGCGCAATACGGCGTCGTGCAGCCACTGCGGGCCGGAAACGTAAGGGATACCACGCTCCAGCACCGCCTCCACGCACGGGTTACCGCGCGTCATGGCATTGCCGATGATCACCAGATCCGGTGCCGGATCCAGCTGGGCTGGATCATAACCCTGAATAAGATCGATCCCCTGGTTCTCCAGCAGCGTGCTCATCGGCGGATAGACGTTGGCGTCCGAACCGGTGACGTCATGCCCCAGTGAACGCGCCAGCATCGCCAGCCCGCCCATAAAGGTGCCACAGATCCCAAGAATGTGAATGCGCATAGGTTTCTCATGTGAGTGCATCGAATGTCGGCATATTCTAACGCTCAGAATCGTCCAGAAGAAATGGATTTGCCTATGAATAACGCGCATCTTTGGGCTACACTGCACGCGAAAACGTTGGCGGTTTGTTAACAGGCCGCTATCCATCCGTAGATTCAGGGATTGTGTCATGAAAACGTTAGGCGAATTTATCGTCGAGAAACAGCACGACTTCTCTCACGCCACCGGCGAGCTGACCGCGTTACTTTCTGCAATTAAACTGGGCGCCAAAATCATCCACCGCGACATCAACAAGGCCGGCCTGGTTGATATTCTGGGAACCAGCGGGGTGTCCAACGTACAGGGCGAAGTTCAGATGAAACTGGACCTGTACGCGAACGAAAAACTGAAAGCGGCGTTGAAAGCGCGTGGTGAAGTTGCGGGTATCGCTTCCGAAGAAGAAGATGAAATCGTGATATTCGACGGCGAGCGAGCTGAAAATGCCAAGTATGTCGTTTTGATGGATCCGTTGGACGGTTCGTCCAACATCGATGTCAACGTCTCGGTCGGTACGATTTTCTCTATCTACCGTCGCATCACGCCGGTCGGCACGCCGGTGACCGAAGAAGACTTCCTGCAGCCGGGCAGCGCCCAGGTCGCAGCGGGTTATGTGGTTTACGGTTCGTCCACCATGCTGGTGTACACCACCGGTTACGGCGTCCACGCCTTTACTTACGACCCGTCTCTGGGCGTATTCTGCCTCTCCCACGAGAAAGTGCGCTTCCCGGCGAGCGGCAACATGTATTCCATCAACGAAGGCAACTACATCAAGTTCCCTCTCGGCGTGAAGAAATACATCAAGTACTGCCAGGAGCAGGATGAAGCGACGCAGCGCCCTTACACCTCGCGCTACATCGGTTCCCTGGTGGCGGACTTCCACCGCAACCTGCTGAAAGGCGGCATCTACATCTACCCAAGCACCGCCAGCCACCCGCAAGGCAAGCTACGCCTGCTGTACGAATGCAACCCGATGGCGTTCCTGGCCGAACAGGCCGGCGGTAAGGCCAGCGACGGCAAAAACCGCATTCTGGACATCACGCCGGTGAAACTGCACCAGCGCGCACCATTCTTCGTCGGCACCAAGTCGATGGTAGAAGACGCGGAACGCTTCATCGCCGAAAACCCGGACGAGTAACGCATTTCTGGCAAGGGTTCGGCGCCGCGCCGAACCCTTATCGCCTTACAGCTTGAACGCCGCCATGCTCTGCGCCAGCAGCTGAGCCTGATCTTCCAGCGAGCGCGTCGCCGCCGCCGACTCTTCCACCAGCGCCGCATTCTGCTGCGCCACCTGATCCATCTGCGCCACCGCCAGGTTCACCTGTTCGATACCGCTGCTTTGTTCGCGCGTCGCTGCCGAGATCTCACGCATCAACGCCGTCACCCGGCCTACTTCGCCGGTAATGCCGCTCATGGTCTGCGCCGCCGATTCCACCATCTGCTCGCCTTCCTGCACCCGGTTTTGCGACGCTTCGATCAACCCTTTGATCTCTTTCGCCGACTGGGCGCTGCGCTGCGCCAGGCTGCGCACTTCGCCAGCCACCACCGCGAAACCGCGGCCCTGTTCGCCGGCCCGCGCCGCTTCTACCGCCGCGTTCAGCGCCAGGATATTGGTTTGGAAGGCGATGCCGTCCATCACGCTGATGATGTCGGCGATGCGGCGCGAACTGTCGGTGATCGCCTGCATCTTGCTCATCACCTGGCTGACCACGTCGCTGCCCTGGTTGGCGATATCAGACACGCTCAGCGCCAGCTGATTGGCCTGCTCGCAGTTCTCGGCGTTCATTTTCACCGTCGAAGTCAGCTGTTCCATGCTGGCGGCGGTTTCTTCCAGCGAAGCGGCCGATTCTTCGGTGCGCTGCGCCAGATGCAGGTTGCCGGCCGCCAGTTCGCGTGAACCGGTGTCGATCTGGCTGCTGGCGTCGCGCACTTTGCTGACCGAACTGGCCAGCGCCTGCTGCATGCGCTGCATCGCTCGCACCAGGCGGCCCATCTCGGTATCGCCCTCGCCGCGGATCTCATGGGTCAGATCGCCGCCGGCGATGTGTTCCAGCTGCGCGATGGATTCGTCCAGCGGACGCAGAATGATCACCCGCAGCGCGAACCAGGTCAGCACCGCCAGCAGCACGCTGAGCAGGCCCGCCACCACGATCAACGAGATCTTGGTGTTGGCGTTGCTTTCCGCGTCATACACCTGCTGCGCGCCGAGCTTCATGGCAAAGCTGCGGAAATCGCTGAGATCCTTTTCAAACGCGATGCTCAACGCGGAGATGCGCGTCTCCTGAATGTGATAATACTCATCAATCTTGCCGGCTTTGATAGCGGCGGCCATCGGCTTCACGCCCTGCTCCAGATAGGCGTGATAGCTGTTTTGCAGACGATTGGAGAGTTCGCGGCCGCGATCGGTCACGGTGCCGACGCCGACAAAGCGCGCCATTTCCTTGTTCGACTGTTCGAGGTAACCGTAGATGCGGCCCACGGTGGCATCGGACACATCGGTCTGGCCTATCTCCCGTTGGCGCACCGCCAGCGAGGCGGCGGTTCGGGCGCGCAGCGTCAGATTGGAGCTGTTGGCCAGCGAGCCCAGCTCTTCGCCGAGGATCTGGTTCAAGGTATGGATCGAGCGCGATCCTTCGTTAATCGCGTTGACGCCAATAACGCTGACCATGATCAGCAGCATGGTCATCAGGCTCAGCAGGGCGATCAGCCCAGCCTTCACCGTAATCTTTTTTAGCATGAGTTCTTCCCGGCTTCAGAATAGTGAGATCAGACGTAGTAGGGGTGGCAAAACGCGGAGCCAGCTTTGCTGGCTCATTATTGTTTGTTGAAGTTATCGGCAGGCGGAGGCAAAACTTCATGCCGCGGCGGGATTAATCTGGAAATTCTCCGTGCGCCGGCACGCTGGGTTTTCAACGATGAAAAGGGCAGGAAATCGCAAAAGAGTCCGCTATAATAGCCGCCACTCCATTTCTGGTTTGATGATTAAAGGAAACCGACATGAGCTTGAATCTGGTCCCTGCTGGCAAAGACCTGCCGGAAGACATCTACGTAGTAATCGAAATCCCGGCCAACGCCGATCCAATCAAATACGAAATCGACAAAGAAACCGGCGCGCTGTTCGTTGACCGTTTCATGTCCACCGCGATGTTCTACCCGTGCAACTACGGCTACATCAACCACACCCTGTCTCTGGACGGCGACCCGGTTGACGTGCTGGTTCCAACCCCATACCCGCTGCAGCCGGGCTCCGTGATCCGCTGCCGTCCGGTTGGCGTGCTGAAAATGACCGACGAAGCCGGTGAAGACGCCAAGCTGGTTGCGGTACCGCACAGCAAGCTGACCAAAGAGTACGATCACGTGAAAGACGTGAACGACCTGCCGGAACTGCTGAAAGCCCAGATCGCTCACTTCTTCGAGCACTACAAAGATCTGGAAAAAGGCAAATGGGTGAAAGTGGAAGGCTGGGCAGACGCTGCCGCGGCTAAAGCGGAAATCATCGCCTCCTTCGAACGCGCCGCCAAGAAGTAATTTCGCCGCCGTCCGATGAAAAAACACCGCTCATTGAGCGGTGTTTTTTTTTCTTACTGTTCTTCGAGGCGTTTCAGCCAGTCACCGCTGGTAATTCGCGGGTAACCATCCACGCTGTGTTTATACAGGTAGATCCACGCACTCCCATAAGGCGTCTGAATCAGCTCGCGCTTATAGTCCTTGGTGTTGCTTTTCAGTTCGTCCAGCTCTGCCAGAATCGATGAGTTAATACGATACACCTCGCAATGTATCGTGCCCTCTCCAGGGATCGCCGCCGGGTAATGGCCCAGATTATAAATCTGGTAGCCTTCGAGCTCGTGCTCGCCGAGCCATTGGGCGTTGGTCATCCAATGGCTGTTTCCCTGTTTGCGCCGTAAACTGCCGTAGACAATTATTCGCATCGCTAAAACTCAAACTGATAGAGCAAATCTAATGCCTGGTCGAGACCAGACACCGCTTCAAGATACAACTTAGGCATCAGGCGATAACGCAACGTCAGCGTGGCCAGCGAGTCGAAAATGCCCACCCCATATTTTACTTGTAAGCCTGGGAGGACATAGCCGCTCACGACAACTTGGGAATTGTCGCCAACCCCTTGGGTGTCCAGAGCCAAATTACTCACGCCGAATGCCTCGCCGATTTTACCCACAAGTTGACCACTTTGTGCAACCCCCATGCCGATTAACATCGACGTCATGGCGTTGCCGTCGGCGCCGGAGCTGCTCAAGCCCTGACCGCGCAGCAGATAAGACAAGGCTTCCTGCTGCGATTTGGCCGGATCGGAGAACACTTCCAGCTTCGGTGCATCCGCCAGGCCGGTCACGCGCACGCCGGCGGTCACATCATCCTCGGTAGATTCCGGGTTGCGGATCGCTTCGATATTGAGCAGCGGCTGATCCGGCGGGCCGGAGAACATCAGTTGCCCTTTACGCACGATCAAATCCTGACCATAAGCATGGAAGCGACCGGAAGGGATGTCAATCTGGCCATTGAGGCCCAACCCTTTCTTGTCCTGCACCACTTTCAAATCGCCCTTCAGCCGGGCTTTCAAGCCGAAGGCATCCAGCCGCACGTCGTTACCGACGTGGATCATCAGGTTGCTGTTGATCGGGATCGAGGCGGTCTTCGGTTGAATCGGCTTGAGTTGGTCGTCCAGCATCACCTCATCGGAAGAAACGCCCACCGCGCTTTCCGGCAGCTCCTGCACCGTGATGCGCGCCCAGGGAATGTCGACCTTGCCGTTGAGCGAGAACAGCTGCGGCGTGGCTTCAAACACCAGATCCGGCGACACATCGATGCGGATCATCGGCGGCACCGTCACCCGCAGCTTGTCGCCTTTGGCGGCAATCCGCGCACGCCAGGCGTTGATGTCACGCCAGTCGGCGTCGCCCGCCAAATTCAGCTGGCCGCGCGTGGTGCTGAGCAACCCTTCCAGCGTCGAGGTCATGCCGTTGAAATTTACCGCCAGCCGCGCGTCGGTCATGTCGAACGGCATCCAGTGCCCCTGCACCTTCGCCCGATCCAACGCCAGGCGCCCGAACACCAGCGGCTTCTGCGCGCTGCCGCCCAGGCGCAGGTTGGCATTCAGCATGCCCGCCGCGCTTTCGCCCTTCATCAGCGCCGGGTTGATCAGCGCCAGCGAGATATTGGTGATATTGACGTTGCCGCTAATGGTGCGCCGCACCTGCGGATCCGCCACCTGGATATTGCCGTCGAACTGGCCGTTGTTGGTCAGCTTGATCCGCCAGTCGGCCTGCGCGCGGCCGTTGTTCAGGCCGGCGTTGAGGGTCAGCGTATCGAAGGCGATCGGCAGCGCGTTGCCCTGCACCTGCTGCACCACCTTGACGCCGTTGCCGGCCAGCGTGACTTTCGCCTCCGGCAGCGCGCCGCCCGGCTTCCAGCTGACGTCGGCCCGGCCGGTGAACACGCCGCTCAGAGCGGTTTCCGGGCCGAGGAACGGCTTGATCATCGCCAGGTCGAACCGGTTGAGCACCACGCTGGCCTGGCCGCTCTGGCCGGCTTCAATGGTCTTAGGCACACACAGCTCGGCGTTCGGGTTCTGCCAACAGTGCGGCCCGACGCTGATTTTCTGCTCGGTGTTCAGGTAGTCCAGCGCGATGGCGCGCGTCAGGCGCCATTCCCCGACCGGCGTATCGAAGCGGGTGTTGTTCAGATTGCCGCGCCAACGCTGCTGCTGACGATCGAAACTGCCCTGCAACGCTAACTGGCCGGAGACCGGCTTGCCGTCAATCTTCAGCTGCAGCTGGTGCTGCTTCTCGCTGCCTTTGGCGTCGAGGGTCAGCAAGCTGACCTCCAGCGCGTCCTGCTTCAGCTGTTCGACGCGTACCGCCAACTGCCCCTGGATCTGATCCGTGGAGCGCACGTCGCCGTCTATTTTCACGCGGTTAATGCGCAGCGCCTGCCACTGCAAGCCGGAAGCGGTCAAATCTGCCAGCAGCTGCGGCGCCTGCAGATTGCCGCGCAGCTTCAGCAGCCCTTTGGCGGTGCCGCCCAGGCCCGGCAGCGCGCCGTCCAGACGCGGCGCGTCGATGTTGGCGTCCAGGTTCCAGCTCTTCTCGTCCAATTGCCCTTTGACGTTCAGTTGGTTACGCCCCAGCGCCAGATCGATGCCGGGGATTTTCCACTGCCCGGCGGCGTTGCCGCTCAGCGTACCGCGCGCCGTGACCTTGTTCTGCTTCACGTTGCCGTCCAGCTGCAGCACCGGCACCTGCAGCTGCCAGCTGCCGCCGTGCAAACTGCCGCGCGTGGTGATCTTGCCGTCGAGTTTCGCCGGCCATTCCGGCCACTGCTTGGCGGTATTGATGCCGCTCAGCGTCAATTGCGAGGTCCAGCTGATGGCTTTGCTCCAGTCCACCAGCGCGGTGAGATCGGTATTGCCCTGCAGCGCCGCCAGCCGCAGTCGCTCCAGCTTGAACTGCTCGACGTTGCCTTTGCCGTCCAGCGTCAGCACCGCCGACGGCAGATCCTGGCCTTTCAGATTGGCACGCGTCGACAGCGCATAGTCGGTCGCCTTGCCGTTAAAACGCAGGCGGAAATCGTTGACCTGGTATTGCGCCTCACCGCTCAGCGGCCATTTCAGCTGTTTGCTCTGCAGCGTCAGCGCCAGCGGCAGGCCGGCTTCGGCCAGCCGGGTTTGCACATCAAGCTGGGCGCCGACCGGGCCGGACAGGTTCAGCGCGACCTTCAGCTCGTCGCGCAGCCCGCCGCCGATGTTCAGCTTCACCTTCTCGCCCTTCAGCGGCTCAATGTTCAGCGCGCTATTGGCGGTCAGGGCCACCGGCCAGCCGCCGGTCAGGGTCGCCTGCCCCTGCACCGACAGCGTGCCCTGCGGCGACTTCACGTCGAAGTTCTCCAGCTGGATATGTTGATCCTGCGTGCTGGCCTGCAACAACAGGCTCGTGATCAGCACGTCGGTATCGCCGGTCAAGCGCAGCTGCTCGCCGCGGATCTCTTTCACGGTGATATCCAGCGGCAGCCGAATGTCCGGCAGATCCGGCAACAGCGGTTTGGCAAACAGCTCCTTCAGCGTTTCGCCCAGCGGCTTCTCTTCCGGCTGCGGTGCCGGCTTCGCCGCGTCGGTAACCTGTTCGCCGACCTTTTTCGCCACCTCGGCCGCCGGCTGCATCGCTTCCGGCAACGGGTTTTGCGGCGTTTTCGGCAATGCGATCAGCAGCGAGCCGATCTTGGTCGGCATCAGCGTCAGCGCGCGCTCTTGCCACTGCGCGCCGGTGCGGAACTCGGCCAGCGAGATGGCGGTATCGTCGACGGTGACCTTGACGTTGTTCAGCGCCAACAGGCGCAGGGTGATCGGATAAGGGGTGCTGAGATTGGTGGTCGGCTCACTGCTCTCCTCCACCGGCGCGGAGGGCGCCATCTCTTTGGTGTTCACCGCCACGTCCACATCCTGGGCGGTCAAGGCGTTGACGCACAGCGAGCTGCGCTTAAAACAGGACAGGTCAAGGGACAGATGGAACTGCCCGGCGTTGACCGTCACGCCCGGCATCTGATACTTCACGCCCTTCAGCGTCAAATCGCGCCAGCCGCCGCTGACGCCGGCGATCTCCAGCCCCGGCACCCAGCGCGCCGCGCCGTTGATGACCATATGCAAACCGGTGGTGGTACCCACCAGGAAGGCCAGACCGCCGATCAGCAACAGCAGAACGACCAGAAATCCGAGACAAATCTTTTTAACCAGGCTCATAGTTCAGGCCCCAAACCGATGTAGAACTGCATCCCGTGGGTGTCCTTGTCCCCCACGGGCGCGGCGATATCCAGCTTCACCGGCCCCACCGGCGACTGCCAGCGCACGCCTACGCCGGCGCCGGTCTTGAAGTTGCTCTTCTTGATATCGTTCACCGCTTCACCGGAGTCGACGAACATCGCCCCCCACCACTTGCCGGTCACGTTGTATTGGTACTCCAGCGATCCGGTCAGCATCTTGGAGGCGCCGGTCAGCTTGCCGTCGTCATCGCGCGGCGAAATGTCTTTGTATTTGTAGCCGCGAATGCTGCGGTCACCGCCGGCGAAGAAGCGCAGATCCGGCGGCACCTTGTCGAAGTCGTTGGTTTCGATCCAGCCCACCTGCCCGCGCGCCACGAAACGGTGCTTGTCGGCCAGGGTACGGATCCAGACGTTTTGCGCCTGCATCAGCGCGAAGTCCACGCCGGAACCCCAGGTGGTGTCGGACACGTCGATAGAGTAGCGCTGGCTGTCGCCCCAGGTCGGCATCAGGCCGCCGCGCGAGCGGGTGCGGTTGAAGCTGACGCCGGGGTACAGCAGCATGGTGGTGTTGCTGACGTTACCCTGGGTAAAGTTATCCCAGCGCCAGGTCAGGTTGATCGCCCGCTGCCAGCCGCTGGAAAGATCCCAGTTGCGCGAGGCCACAACTTTGGAGGTGACGGATTTAGTGTCGTTAAGATTGACGTTCTTGAGGCCGCCCTGCAGCAGGTAATACTGCTCCAGCGGGTTCTTCAGCAGCGGGATCTTGTAAGTCAGATCCAGCTGCTGCTCCGGCGCCGACACGCTGGCGCTGGTTTCCAGGCTATGCCCGCGATCGTTGAGCCAGGGCTTTTTCCAGGTGCCTTTCACCCGCGGGCCGACGTCGGTGGAGTAACCGATACCGGTTTCGACGGTGTTGCGCGTGCGCGGCGTCACCAGCGCGTCCAACGGCAAAATCTTGTTCTCTTTGGCATCGTTGAAATCAGGGGACACCACCACCGAGTTGAACCAGTTGGTGGCGGACAAACGGCGGTTCAGCTCGGCCAAATCCTCCGAACTGTAGTAATCCCCCTGATGAAAGGGCACCAGATTTTGCAGATAGTCTTCGCGGATTTGCGAACCGGTGAATTTCACCTTGCCGAAGCGGTAACGTTCGCCGCTGTTGAAATCGATATCCCAAAACGCCTTGTGCAAATCTTCGGCCACGCCGAGCTGGCTTTTGGTCATATCGGCATCGAAATAACCTTTGCGCAGCGCCAGGCCGGTGAGCGAGCCTTTGAAGCTGTCATACTTGCCGTGGTTGAGGATCTCGCCGATGGTCGGCCGGCCCTTCTTTACCAACGTCAGGTAATCCTCATCGGTTTTCGCGCCACCTTCCAGCACGATGTTGGCGCCGGCGATACGCACCGGTTCGCCCGGATTGACCTTGGCATGCAGCACCGGGCGCGACATCCCCGGCCGGTCGTCCAGCGTAAACTCGATGGTCGGCTGGTAATAGCCAAGCGCGCGCAGCCCCTGGCGCACCGCCTCATCCACCCGCGCGCGGAAGCGGCCGTCGGTGCCGACCTCTTCAGGCGTGATCGACGACAGGCGCACCCGGACGTTTTTTTCCAACTCTCCGCTTAACCCCTCCACCTGCAACCGCACGTTCGCCGCATAGGCCGCAGGTGCCGCAAGCAACACAGCTATCAAGCACATGACCGGGTACTTTGGCACGTGTTCTCCTTATTGATTTTACTTTCCTGTTATGGTGTTCGCTCCGGGGCCAGGGCAGACTCCGCGCTATCATGACGGCAGCCCTCTTCAGCCTTGTTCCGGACGCCGCCCGCCGCGCTTTGCCACCGCCGCGCAACAGGCGAATTCTTCACTTTTGGCGCTCAAAATACTGCGTTAAGCTTATACAAAATCCAACTTGCCACTTATTGTGGGCAAAGACGCGGTGAGATACAACCGAACCGCCGCCATGTAGGGTCAATTCTTACTGTGACAACAGGAGTCAACCGTGGTGCCATTTTTTGATAAATCACAAACCGTCGATAAGGCAAGCGCGCTGCCAGGCCGCACCACGCCAATGCCTGTCGCAACGCTCAACGTGGTCACCGAACACTCGATGACCCAGGTGCCGGCAGGCATGGAGGTGGCGATCTTCGCCATGGGCTGTTTCTGGGGCGTCGAGCGCCTGTTCTGGCAGCAGCCGGGCGTCTACAGCACCGCCGCCGGCTACAGCGGCGGCTATACGCCGAACCCGACCTACCGCGAAGTGTGCAGCGGCCAGACCGGCCATGCCGAAGTGGTGCGCGTGGTGTTCGATCCGCAGGTCGTCAGCTACAAACAGCTGCTGCAGGTGTTCTGGGAAAATCACGATCCGGCGCAGGGCATGCGCCAGGGCGGCGACGTCGGCACCCAGTACCGCTCGGCGATTTATACGCTGAGCCCGGAGCAGCAGGCCGAGGCGGAGAGCAGCCTGCAGCGCTTTCAGCAGGCGATGGACGCGGCGGGCGACAAGCGCGTCATCACCACCGAGATCGCACCGGCGCTGCCGTTCTATTACGCGGAGGACGATCATCAGCAGTACCTGTTCAAGAATCCGGAAGGCTACTGCGGGCTGGGCGGCATCGGCGTTTGCCTGCCGCCACAGGGCTGATCCGATGCCGGCCGGCGGCACTTTTTTAACCGCTGGCGGCCCCTGTGGGGCAACTGCTATACTATGCGGGCCGCTTCTGCGGCCCGATAGCTTCCCTTCTGGTTGTTATCGCTGCTTTTTTTACTATGTACTACCCTTCCTCAAGAGCGCCGGCATCCCGTCGGCACGTATGGATAGATTATGTTAAACAGTATTTTACTGATTCTTTTTCTGATCGCGGTGAGTGCGTTTTTCTCACTGTCGGAAATCTCTCTGGCCGCCTCGCGCAAGATCAAACTGAAGCTGATGGCGGACGAAGGCAACATCAACGCCGCCAGAGTGCTTAAACTGCAAGAAACCCCAGGCATCTTCTTCACCGTGGTGCAGATCGGCCTGAACGCCGTGGCCATCCTCGGCGGTATCGTCGGCGACGCGGCTTTTTCTCCCACTTTCAAGGTGTTGTTCGATCGTTTCCTGTCGCCCGAACTGGCGGAACAGGTCAGCTTCATCTGCTCCTTCGTGCTGGTGACCAGCCTGTTTATCCTGTTCGCCGATTTGACCCCGAAGCGCATCGGTATGATTGCACCAGAGACGGTCGCCGTCCGGATCATCAACCCGATGCGTTTCTCCATCATGATCTTCCGCCCGCTGGTGTGGTTCTTCAACGGCATGGCCAACCTGATCTTCCGCATGTTCAAGCTGCCGATGGTGCGTAAAGACGACATCACCTCCGACGACATCTACGCGGTGGTGGAAGCCGGCGCCCTGGCGGGCGTGCTGCGCAAGCAGGAGCACGAGCTGATTGAAAACGTGTTCGAACTGGAATCGCGCACCGTGCCGTCTTCGATGACCTCGCGCGAAAGCGTGGTGTACTTCGATTTGCGCGAAAGCGAAGAAAGCATCAAGGAGAAGGTCTCGACCCATCCGCACTCCAAGTTCCTGGTGTGCGACGGCCATATCGATCAGGTGGTCGGTTACGTCGATTCCAAAGACCTGCTGAACCGCGTGCTGGGCAACCAGAGTCTGGTGCTGAGCAGCGGCGTGCAGATCCGCTCGGCGCTGATCGTGCCGGATACGCTGACGCTGTCCGAAGCGCTGGAAAGCTTCAAGACCGCCGGCGAAGACTTCGCGGTGATCCTCAATGAATATGCGTTGGTGGTGGGCATCATCACCCTTAACGACGTGATGACCACGCTGATGGGGGATTTGGTCGGCCAGGGCCAGGAAGAGCAGATCGTGGCGCGCGACGAAAGCTCATGGCTGATTGAAGGCGGCACGCCGATCGACGACGTGATGCGCGTGCTGGATATCGACGAGTTCCCGCAGGCGGGCAACTACGAGACCATCGGCGGCTTTATGATGTATATGCTGCGCAAGATCCCGAAACGCACCGACTTCGTCAAATACGCCGGCTACAAGTTCGAAGTGGTGGATATCGACAGCTACAAGATAGACCAACTGCTGGTCACCCGCCTGAGCGACAAACCGGCGGCGGTGCTGCCGAAAGCCCCGGAAGACACCCCGGCGGCTTGACGGCAGCCGGCAAAAACATCAGCGGCCCCATCGGGGCCGCATTTTTTTTACCGCTGTCAGCGAGGTGTTACCCCATCTCGGTCTGCAACAGCAGCACCTGACGGTTCACTTCAGACATCACGCTGAAATGGCGCTTGTCACGAATCTTCGGCGGCAGGATTTTCCCCTCGTCGAATTCAAATGCGCCTACGTCCTTGATATACAGCCTTCCGCGAAACAGGGTCTTAACGTACTTTGCCACTTTCAAAGGGTTATAACGCTGGAAGATTCTCATTCTTTTACGCTCCTCCCGTTGATCCATGCGCTCAGCGAGCCGCCAAAAGTGGCAGCCTCGAAATTCAGAACGCAACTTGATTGCATGTAGTAGACCCAGTAAAGACCAGAACGTTCACTTCTGCCCGGATATCTACGCTGGATTTACACTTTTTGACAGAATTGTATATGATAATTTATAACGTTTTCAGGATATCCCTTCAAAATCTGATGATTAGCGAACCAAGGGAAAATCTGCGATCCGGTTAACAGGACAGACCTCTTATCACATCCTATGCTTTAGGCTGTCGAAGTGCTGTCGCACAAATTCCCCCCATTACAAGGAGAAAGCATGAAAACAAGTCGCATGCTGATGGTATCCCTGCTGCTCGCCCCGCTTTTCGCTTCCGCGCACAACTTCCAGCTCCAGCAGCGCGTGGCGCCGGTTGGCGTCAGCGACAAAGGAGAGCTCAATTACGCTGACGGTAATTTTAGCTACCAGAACTGGAACAGCGCGCAGCTCAGTGGAAAAGTGCGAGTGATACAACATATTGCCGGCCGCAGCTCCGCCAAAGACATGAACGACCCACTGATTGAAGCGATCAAGAAGGCGAAGCTACCACACGATCGTTACCAAACGACGACAATCGTCAACACCGACGATGCCCTGATGGGCACCGCGATGTTCGTGCGCAGCAGCATTGAAGACAGCAAGAAGGAGTTCCCGTGGTCGCAGTTTATCGTCGACAGCGACGGTAACGTGCGCAAGGCCTGGGATCTGCAGCCGAAAGGCTCCGCCATCGTGGTGCTGGATAAGCAAGGGCGTATTCAGTTTGCCAAAGACGGCGCGCTGACGCCGGAAGAGGTGCAGCAGGTGATGTCCAAGCTGCACCAGCTGTTGGCGAACTAACTCAGAACAGCGACACCCGGAAGCCGGGGTTGAGGAAGGATTCACGCGGGGTATAGAGCAACGGCTTGCCCTGCCAATCGTGAATTTGCGCCCCGGCGGCCACCGCCACCGCATGCCCTGCGGCGGTATCCCAAATGTTGGTCGGCCCGAAGCGCGGATAAAGCTGCGCCTTGCCTTCCGCCACCAGGCAGAACTTCAGCGAGGAGCCGACGGACACGGTCTGGTGCTCGCCCAGTTGCTGTAAATAATCTTTCAGCTCGTCGTCGATATGCGAGCGGCTCACCACCACCAGCGGCGGATGCGCGTTGCTGACGCCGATTGCCTGCCGCACGCCCTTCTCTTCTTTCCAGGCCTTGCCGCGCTCTGCCAGATACAACACGTCGATCGCCGGGGCATACACCACCCCCATCACCGCCTGCCCCTCTTCAATCAGGGCGATATTGACCGTGAACTCACCGTTGCGGTGCAAAAACTCTTTGGTGCCGTCCAGCGGATCGACCAGCCAGTAACGCGTCCAGTTGCGGCGCTCTTCCCACGCCGGCGGATCTTCTTCAGACAACAGCGGCACCTCCGGCGTCAGCGCCGCCAGGCCGCGCTTGATGATGTGATGCGCCGCCAGATCGGCCGCCGTCACCGGTGAGTCATCTTTTTTCTGTGCGACATCAAGCGGTTGTTCACCGTCGTACACCGCCATGATCGCCGCCCCCGCCTCGCGGGACAGTTGGCAAATTCGCTCTAACATCATGCACCTCAACTCTGCATCTCCGTGGGAAATTTCCCTCTGTCTCTGCTAGCAGACTAGTTTTTTTTACGCCGAATATCCATCTCAACCGGCTAACCCCCAGGAATTCCTCAGATCTTGTTGGGCACAACTGTGAACTTCCCCGCGTTACCTGCTACCGTTTTCTGCCACACTTCACAGTTTGCTGTGGCAAGCAGTGTTAATTACATTTCCCTCTGCGATAACACTCGAATAATGGAATGGAGAGAGCCCAAAATGATGAAGCATCCCCTGACGCTGTCCGCGCTTGCGCTACTGGTATGCGCCTCGGCGCAGGCGGCCACCGTCGACCTGCGCGTGCTGGAAACTACCGACCTGCACAGCAACATGATGGACTTCGATTACTACAAGGACACACCGACCGATAAGTTTGGTCTGGTACGCACCGCCAGCCTGATCCAGCAGGCGCGCCAACAGGTTACCAACGCGGTATTGGTGGACAATGGCGACATCATTCAGGGCAGCCCGCTCGGCGACTACATGGCGGCCAAGGGGCTGAAACCGGGCGACGTGCACCCGGTCTATAAGGCGATGAACACGCTGAACTACGTGGTCGGCAACATCGGCAACCATGAGTTCAACTACGGGTTGGACTACCTGAAGAACGCCATCACCGGCGCCAAATTCCCGTACATCAACGCCAACGTCGTCGACGCCAAAACGCAAAAACCGCTGTTCACGCCGTACATCATCGTCGATACGCCGGTGAAAGACCGCGACGGCAAGGCGCATACGCTGCGCATCGGCTACATCGGCTTCGTGCCGCCGCAGATCCTGGTGTGGGACAAGGCCAACCTGCAGGGCAAGGTGACGGTGGACGACATCACCGCCACCGCCAAACGCTACGTGCCGGAAATGCGTAAACAGGGCGCCGATCTGGTGGTGGCGATCCCGCATTCAGGCCTGTCCAGCGAGCCTTACAAGGCAATGGCGGAAAACTCGGTCTACTACCTCAGCCAGGTACCGGGCATCGACGCCATCATGTTCGGTCACGCTCATGCGGTGTTCCCGAGCAAGGACTTCGCCAATATCAAAGGCGCGGATATCGATAAAGGCCTGCTGAACGGCGTACCAGCGGTAATGCCGGGCCAATGGGGCGATCATCTCGGCGTGGTCGACCTGCAGCTCAACAACGATAGCGGTAGCTGGAAAGTGACCGCCGCCAAAGCGGAAGCACGGCCGATCTACGACAAAGAGAACAAGAAATCGCTGGCGGTGGAAGACGCCGCGCTGGTGAAAGTGTTGGCGGACGATCACAAGGGCACGCGCGAGTTCGTCAGCCAGCCGATCGGCAAATCAGACGGCAACATGTACAGCTACCTGGCGCTGGTGCAGGACGATCCGACGGTGCAGATCGTCAATAATGCGCAGAAGGCCTACGTTGAACATTACATTCAGGGCGATCCGGATCTGGCCGATCTGCCGGTGCTGTCGGCGGCGGCGCCGTTCAAGGTCGGCGGCCGCAAGAACGATCCGGCCAGCTTCGTCGAAGTGGAAAAGGGCCAGCTCACCTTCCGCAACGCCGCCGATCTCTATCTCTACCCCAATACCCTGGTAGTGGTGAAGGCCAGCGGCAAAGAGGTGAAAGAGTGGCTGGAGTGCTCCGCCGGCCAGTTCAACCAGATCGACGTCAACAGCGCCAAGCCGCAGGGTTTGATCAACTGGGACGGCTTCCGTACCTATAACTTCGACGTGATCGACGGCGTCAACTACCAGATCGACGTCAGCCAGCCGGCGCGCTACGACGGCGAATGCCAGTTGATCAACGATAAGGCGGAGCGCATCAAGCAGCTGACCTTCAATGGCAAGCCAATCGATCCGAACGCCACCTTCCTGGTTGCCACCAATAACTACCGCGCCTACGGCGGCAAGTTTGCCGGCACCGGCGACAAACACATCGCCTTCGCTTCGCCGGATGAGAACCGTTCGGTACTGGCGGCCTACATCAGCGCCGAAACCCAACGGCACGGCGCGGTACACCCGCAGGCGGACAACAACTGGCGTTTGGCGACCTTCAGCAGCAAGCAGCCGCTGGATATCCGCTTCGAGACCTCGCCGTCGGACAAAGCGACGGCGTTTATCAAGGAGCACGCTCAATATTCGATGACCGCCGAGGGCAATGACCGCATCGGTTTCGCGGTCTATCGCATCGATTTAAGCGCGAAATAATCACCCGGCCGGGGCAATTCCCCGGCCATCTTCGCTATTTTCCCACTGGCGCGCCCTTTAAATTGCATTTAAAATGCATGTTATAAAATTCCTTCGTTTAAAGAGGCACTACCATGGATTACCGCAACCAATCCCTTGGCGCGCTCGCTATCGCCATTCCCCGGGCATCCCGTCTGTTTCGCCAGCATCAGCTGGATTTCTGCTGCGGCGGCCGGCAATCGCTGGCACGCGCCGCCGAGCGCAAAGGGCTGGACATCGACCAGTTGGAGAACGCGCTGGCCGCTCTCGCCGCCACGCCGGAGCAAAGCCGGGACTGGCGCACGGCGCCGCTCGGTGAGGTGATCGATTACATTCTGCCGCGCTTTCATCAGCGGCACCGCGAGCAATTGGCCGAACTGGTGCTGATGGCGGAAAAAGTCGAACGTGTGCACGGTGACAAACCCACCTGCCCGCGCGGACTGGCGAAGCAGCTGAACCTGATCCGTCTGGATCTGGAGAATCACATGATGAAAGAGGAGCAGATCCTGTTCCCGCTGATCAAACAGGGCATGGGACCGCAGGCCGCCGGACCGATCTCGGTGATGGAGCATGAACATGACGAGGCGGGTGAACAGCTGGAGGTGGTGAAGTTCCTCACCGATAACGTCACGCCACCGGAGGGCGCCTGCACCACCTGGCGGGCACTGTACAACGGCATCGACGAGTTCATCGGCGATCTGATGGAGCACATCAGCCTGGAAAACAATCTGCTGTTCCCGCGCGCGCTGCGCGGCGCATAAAATAAGGGCGCCACGAAGGCGCCCGGAGCAATCCTCGGTGGGATTACAGAATTTCCAGCAGTTCGACGTCGAACACCAGCGCGCTGAACGGCGGGATGGACGCGCCTGCGCCACGCTCGCCGTAGGCCAAGTTGTGCGGGATATACAGCTGCCATTTGGAGCCGACCGGCATCAGGGTCAGCGCTTCGATCCAGCCTGGGATCACGCCGCTGACCGGGAATTCTGCCGGCTGACCGCGCTCGACCGAGCTGTCGAACACATCACCGTTGATCAGACGACCGGTGTAGTGCACACGCACGCGATCCTGACGGGACGGGATTGGGCCGTTGCCCTGCTCCAGCACGGAGAACTGCAGGCCGGACTCGGTCAACGTCACGTCGTCGCGCTTGGCGTTGTCATCCAGGAATTTCTGGCCTTCAACGGCCATCGCCTGCTGGCGCTCACGGCGCACCGCGTCCGCACGCTCGTGGATTTCACGCAGCGCACGGTGCACCACGTCTACCGGAACCGCCGGGGCATTCCCTTCCAGCGCGTCACGCAGGCCCGCCAGCAAAGCTTCCGGTTGCAAACCTTCCAGCCCGGACTCTTGCAGCTGCTGGCCGACCTGTAAACCAATCCCGTAACTTGCTTGCGCTTCAACGCTGTCAAAAGAAGGGGTTGTCATGGGGTTTTCCTTAAGTCTGTAAAAAGTCGAAAGCGCAGCATAACAGCGCGTCAATGCCGGGTAAAATCTTGTGTGGAGAATGATGACTTTTGTCGTAGAAAAAGAAACAATAACCTTCTGTTAACGCCCGCAGCCGCAAACCCCGGCCCTGCCGCTCAGCCGCCTTTCACTTCAATCAGTTAGCGGACTATACTGAAAGCAGGATATCGGGCAGGCGACGCGCTTGCCGCGCCGCGCTCATTATTACGCCGTCGAAGAGAGGTCACCATGGGCAGAATCGCGCCCAGGAGAAGGAAAACCACCCGCATCTACCAGCCGCTGCTGCGCACCTGGCTGAACGTCAGCCAGCGCCTGAAATCGGGCGCAGCACCCACGTCTGAAGGCGCGGAACCGCCATCGGAGCCACCGCCGGCCAACGATAAAATGCAGCAGGTCAAAGCGCTGCTGGCCAAAGTCTGGCATCTGCCGGACGGTTTCCATTGGATGGAGCCGCTGCCCTACTTCCACCGTCGCTGGGTGCTGATCTTCGGCATCATCCTGCTGTTGGCCCTGCTGTGGCCCTACTCGCCCGAAAGACAGCCGTTCCCTGTTTCCCAGCAGGAAACCAGCGTGCCGCTGCAGGCCGATCTGCAAAACGGCGGCGGCGCCACTTCAGCCAACGAACCGACACCGGCGGGCAACTGGCAGCGTTATCAGATCCAGCCCGGCCAGACCCTGGCCCAGCTTTTTCGCGACAACAATCTGCCGGTAAATGAAGTGTTCGCCATGGCGCAGGTGGAAGGCGGCGACAAGCCGCTGAGCAACATGAAAGCCGGCCAGGAAGTGCGCATCGAACGCGATGCCAACGGCGTGATTAACGCGCTGTCGGTCACCACGGTGGACAACAGCCAGGCGCTGTTCCGCCGCCAGGCCGACGGCAGCTACCGCCGGGAACGCTAATCCCTACAGCTGCGCCAGCAAAAACTCGCGCAGCACCACGCCCTGGTTGTGCTCGGTATCTTTGCTGCCATACAGCAGCGTCAGCGCTTGCCCCTGCCGTAACAGCACCACCAGCGGCTGCCAGGCGTCGTTGGCCGCCAGCTGTTGGCGGTAACGCGCCTCGAAGACCGCCCACTGGTCGGTATGCTGATGGAACCACTTGCGCAGCTCATCATCCGGCGCCACCTGTTTCAGCCACTGCACGCCCGTCAGCCGCGCCTTGCTGATGCCGCGCGGCCATAGCCTGTCTATCAGATAACAGTGTTCCGGCGCCGGCGCGCTGAAATCGTAAACCCGCTGTAGCGTAATCTTTGCCATCGCACGCTCTCCTTTTTATCCCGTCTTCAAGCGTAGCGCGTTTTGCCGGACGCAGAAAAGCAAAACGCCAGCACGAGGCTGGCGTTTTAACCGGGTTAACAGCAGCGTAAATTACGCTTCTGCAACCACAACTACATTCAGCTGTGCGAACACGTCGCTGTGTACCTGGAAGTGCACTTCGTGCTCGCCAGTGGTACGCAGAACGCCGTTCGGCAGACGAACTTCGCTCTTGGCAACTTCAACGCCTGCCGCAGTCACTGCGTCAGCGATGTCGCGGGTGCCGATAGAGCCGAACAGTTTACCTTCGTCGCCAGATTTGGAAGCGATGGTGACTGAACCCAGTTCGTTGATCTTGGTTGCGCGAGCTTCAGCAGCAGCCAGAACGTCAGCCAGTTTGGCTTCCAGTTCAGCACGGCGTGCTTCGAAGAACTCAACGTTTTTCTTGGTAGCAGGAACAGCTTTGCCCTGTGGTACCAGGAAGTTACGAGCGTAGCCCGCTTTAACGTTAACTTGATCACCCAGGCTGCCCAGGTTTGCTACTTTATCAAGCAGAATAACTTGCATTACCTTATCCTCTCAAAGTCGTTAATGGACAGTGGCCGATTACTGATGACGATCAGTGTACGGCAACAAAGACAGGTAGCGCGCGCGCTTGATAGCACGGGCCAGCTGGCGCTGATATTTTGCACGAGTACCGGTGATACGGCTCGGTACAATTTTACCACTTTCGGTGATGTAGTTTTTCAGCGTAGCGATGTCTTTATAGTCAATCTCTTGAACGCCTTCCGCGGTGAAACGGCAGAACTTGCGACGACGGAAATAACGTGCCATTTGGCTAGTCTCCAGAATCTATCAATTCAATCTGCTCGGCATGCAGAACCAATTTGCTCAGCCCGTTGCGCCCTTGATGGCAGCTTACAAAGCCTTGCACGGTAATCTGACTGCCGACCGTTAATCTTTGAGTTAGTGCTTGTGACTGTTGTCCGCTGACAACCACGGGCATTCGGCACCATGCTTGTCTGCTGAATCCGGCTTCCGTCTGCTGCGAACGGTGCTCTAGCACAAATTGGCAGTGCGGTATCCCGGAAGGACTCACTTTTCGAACCGGCGCCTTGCACACAGTGCCCGACAAAACCAGACGATTAGCCGTCACGGCGGCAATTACTCTTCAGAATCCCCAGCATCTGCATCATCTGCGGTTTCGTTAGCGAAGTCTTCGCGGCGATCGCCACGACGTTCGTCTTTCGCTTTAACCATCGGAGATGCTTCAGTTACCGCGTGCTTAACGCGCATAACCATGCTGCGGATAACGGCGTCGTTGAAGCGGAAGTTAGTTTCCAGCTCATCGATCGCTTCCTGCGGCGCTTCAACGTTCAGCAGAACGTAGTGAGCCTTGTGCAGTTTGTTGATCGGATAAGCCAGCTGACGGCGGCCCCAGTCTTCCAGACGGTGAATCTGACCTTGCGCGTTAGTGATGGTAGCACTGTAACGCTCGATCATGCCCGGAACCTGTTCGCTTTGGTCAGGATGGACCATAAAAACGATTTCGTAATGACGCATCGAATTGCTCCTTACGGATTATTCAGCCTCCTGTCAGGGTCAACCGCGGCCCATGGAAGCAAGGAACGTGTTTAGTGTGCGGCTGAAAAATGACGCGTAATCATACTGACGCAGGGCGGGAAACTCAAGGACTGCGTGGGTTTTATTCGCGTTAATGCGAGGCGTTATGGGAAATAGCACGATTTGCTCGTGGGAGAACCTATGTACGCCGATCCATCGGTTTCAAAAATCTTTCAATGAAATCAGCGCTGAGTCACAAATCTATTTCACTTTTTTTGAAGGAGGCCATCAAAAGACCCCGCTTTTTAATCCACCGCAACGGACTAAAATTAACCTTATCCGCCGCAGACAGCGCGACGAAAAAGATTCCAGGTTATTCAATGCAGATAAATGACTTTTTGCCGCAGCGACACTCGCTGTCAGGCCGTAACGGCAAAAGTAAGAGAGGCACTATGAAACGCATCATTCTCGCGACGGCGCTGGCCGCCCTTTTCTCCGCCAACGTGATGGCCGCGACGGAGATTACCTCGCACCAGGCCGATCAACGCCAGAGCGTCGGCTTCGTCACCCTGAACCAGAACGTGGTTTCGCCGGATGACGCCAGCAGCCAGGTCAGCAAAATCGCCGATCAACGCGGCGCAAGCTCTTATCGCATCATCGCCCTGCACGAACCGGGCGACAACAGCACGATGCACGTCAGCGCCGAGCTGTACCGCTAAAGAAACGCACCACGCCAGGGAAATCCCCAGGGCTTCATCAGAAAGCCCGTCCAGCCCGCATCGGAGCGCCGCTCGTTGGGCGCTCCGCTTCTCTCATCAGAGTTTGAGCAGCGTCGGCATGCTGAACGCCTTGCCCGGATTGTGCAATTGCAGCGCCGTCCGCAGATAGTTCGTTCGCGTTTGCAGCAGCTCGGCGCTTTCCATCAGGGTCGCCCGCTGTTCGAACGAGAGCGTACCGGCTGCCGCGGGGTGAATGGGCGCCGCTTTCGGCGCGGAGGCAAACAGCGCCGTCATGTTTTGCACCGTCTGCGCGGTGATGCGCGACAGCGGATTCGCCTTGTTTTGCCGCGCCTTGCCGTCGACGCTCCCCAACATCTCGCTGAATGCCACTGAGTTAAGCTCGGTGCGCGCTTTCATCGTTCCCATTAAACCGGCCGTACTGCCGATGTTTTTTATCATGCCCTCTGCTCCTTGCTGCCCTGAAAGAATTCACGCTGACATTCTCCCCATCATTCGGCCAAACGATGGCCGAAACAGCAGGCACAGAGCGGTGCAATTCCAGGCATCGCGCCCGGCGCTGCATCACAGTTCGCGGCGGAAAAAGTCGGCCGTGGCGGACAGCGCCAGCGGCGTGATGCGGTGCTTCACCCCCGGTTCGACGAGCGAGGTCAAACGGCTGTCCGCACCTTGCTGCCGCAGTTCAGCCGCCAAACGCAGGCTGTCCGCCGCCGGCACCACGTCGTCCGTCTCGCCGTGCCACAGCAGCAGCGGCCGCCCGGCGATCGCCGCCAAACGCCCTTCCAGCTCATACTCCGCCAGCACGGCGGTGCGCGCCGCAAACGCCGCCGGCGAGAGCGCCTCGCCCTCTTCGCCCAACGGCGGGAACAGCGTTTGCGCCAGCGAACGGTAATAGCCGGAACCCATCAGGCTGGCGGCCGCCCGGACCCACGGGAAGCGCACGAAGGCGCCAAGCGCGGTCATGCCGCCCATTGAGGCGCCGGCCATGCCGATGCGCCCGTCGGCAATCAGGCCGAGCCGCTCAAAATGCGCCTTGATCTGCGGCAGCTCGTCGATATTGCTGCGCAGGATCTCCCAAAACGTGGCCAGACGCCGCGCCTCATCGCCGTCGAAGCGCTCGCCGTGCCGATCGGCATCCGGCAACACCACCCGAAAACCGGCGCGCGCCAGCGCATAAGCGAAGTACGCGTACACCTCTTTTGACGAGGTATAGCCATGACAGAAGAACACCGTCGGCAACGGCCGATGGTACTGCCCCGCCGGCACAGCATGGATCACCGCGATATCGCCCGCCCGCTCGTCATGAATTTCGATCATCCGTTCATCCTCACTCACCTGTTGGCTTTCATCATGACAAACTTGCGCCAGCCAGCGTTAGCTCAATCTGTTCCAGCTTATATTGCGTTACACTGAAGCCATCTACCGGCTCTTTCGAGGTCACCATGACGCTTGCCCGCACACTCATCGCCCTGACGCTGGCCGCACAGCTTTCTGCCTGCGGCATCATGACCACCACGCCGAAACCGCCGCCGCCGCCCACCGCACAGGCGCAGGAGATCGTGCGCGCACAGACCGCCGAGCTGGTGAAAATGGGCAGCGTCACCGCCGTGGTGCGCGGCAGCCCGATGGACGTGGAAGCGGAGATCCAACGCAAGGCCACCGCCGCCGGCGCCCGGTATTACGTGATCATCATGAACAGCGAAACCATCGTGCCGGGCCAGTGGTATTCCCAGGCGATCCTGTATCGTTAAGGCGGGGATTTTTTAAGCAGATTTACACTGGCTTTGCACTGGCTGAAGAAGGGTGTTGCACACTGAGGGACAGCATGCCGCATGTTGCGGGTGTCGATTCAGGATCTGACGAAGGGGAACGCCATGAAACGCTCCACCGCACTCACCTCCCTCCTGCTTTCAGTAGGGCTGCTCAGCACCGGCGCACAGTCCGCCGAGCTGGCGCCCGCCGATCGCGTGACGCCGCTCAGTGAAATCGCCGAGATCACCTTCAGCGATCTGCCCGGTTCGCCGCAGGAGGCGGAGCAGGCCATCGCCCGCACCGCCGGCCAACACGGCGCCAGCTATTACCGCATCCTGCGGATGGAAGAACAGGCGCACCCGCTCGGCTGGCGCGCCTCGGCCATCTTATACCTTTAGTAGCTCATGCAAGCCGCATTCAACACGCCGCCGCTGACGGAGACGCCCCCCAGGAAAATCCCGGCGGCCAGATGATTCGCTTCGATCTTTTCGCTGATGCGCGGCATGTAGATCTTCACGGCCGCGAACAGCAGCAATTGCACCACCAGCGCCACTACGCCCCACAGCAGGTAATCCAGCAGGCTGATCGAGTTGATCGCCGCGCTGGCCAACGGGATCACATACCCCAGGCAAGCGCCGATGAAAGCAAAGGCGGCGGATGGATTATCGGCCTTGATCAGCGCCCATTCGTCGTGCGGGGTGATGCGGGTATAGACGAACAGAAACACCAAAATCATGGCGAAACCGCTGAAGAAATAAGAGGCGAACGCCGCCAACGCGCTGAGAATATCCATGTGCATTTTCCTGTCAGAGTGAGGCTGAATTAAAAAGGTTTTCGCCGCCGCGCGCCACCCTTTTCCCTAACCGCCGATAGCGCGGTTGAGCAGCAGTTCGCACACCTCGGCCGACAGCAGGCTCTCGCCGCGGTGATCCAGCGTCAGGTGGCACCAGGCGTCGGCTATCTGCGGGCTGGCGTGCAGCAGCAGCTGCGCGGCGCAGCACAGGTCGAACAGCTGCTGGGTCAACAGCCGCCCCATCTCTTCACGCGGTTGCCGGGCACGCTGCTGCCACTGCCGCCAGGCGTGATCGAACAACCGATTCTGGCCGCGCACCGGCTGCAGCTCGAACTGCAGCATCTCGAGCGCGCCCGGCAGCTTGTGCAGGCTGCGCAACACGTCCAGGCACATGATGTTGCCGGAACCTTCCCAGATGCTGTTGACCGGCATCTCGCGATACAGACGCGGCAGCTCGCTCTCTTCGCAGTAGCCGATACCGCCCAGCACCTCCATCGCCTCAGCGATGAACGGCATGCCCTGACGGCAGATGCTGTATTTGGCCGCCGGGGTCAGCAGACGGCTGTAGATCAGCTCGCCTTCATTGCTGCGGCTCTCCCAGGCGCGGGCCAGCCGGAACAGCAACGCGGTATGCCCTTCCAGCCGCAGTGCCATGCGCGCCAGAACCTGACGCATCAGCGGTTGTTCGATCAAGAGCTTGCCGAACGCCTGCCGCTGCAGCGCATGATACAGCGCCACCGACAGCCCGCGGCGCATCAGGCCGTGGCTGCCGAGCGAACAGTCGAAACGGGTCAGGCCGCCCATTTTCAGGATATGCCGCACGCCGTCGCCCTCATCCCCCAACAGCCAGGCGGTGGCGTCCTGAAACTCCACTTCGCTGCTGGCATTGGAGCGATTGCCCAGCTTGTCTTTCAACCGTTCCAGGCGAATGGCGTTGCGGCTGCCGTCGGGCAAAATACGCGGCAGGAAGAAACAGGACAACCCGCCTTCGGCCTGCGCCAGCACCAGGTGCGCATCGCTCTGCGGCACCGAGAAGAACCACTTGTGCCCCACTAGCCGGTAGGCCTCACCCGGCCCGCGCGCGCCGAGCGGCGCGGCGGTGGTGGTATTGCTCAAGACATCGGAGCCGCCCTGTTTCTCCGTCATGCCCATGCCGATCAGCAGGCCGCGCTTTTGCCCGCCCGGCAGCAGGTGAGCGTCATAACGATCCGACAGCAGCGGCGTCAGCCAGGAGCGAAACTCAGCCGGCAACGCCTGCAGCAACAACGGTGTGGCGCCGAAGGTCATGGTCACAGGGCACAGCGTGCCGGCCTCGACCTGCGCATGCAGCATAAAGCGCGCGGCGCGCGCCACGAAGGAACCGATGCGCGCATCCTCCTGCCAGGGCAGGTTGTGTACCCGGTTGGCGATCAGCCCCTGCATCAGGATATGCCAGGCGGGGTGAAAACGAACGTCGTCCAGCCGCTGGCCGGTGGCGTCGTAGCGCAGCAGCTCCGGCGGGTTGGCGTTGGCCAGGCGCCCCAGCTCCAGCGACTCCTGGGTGCCGAGCTGCTGGCCCAGCGAGGCCAATACCTCGGCGTCCCAGCCGCCCTGCTCGCGCTGCAACGCTTCGCGCAGCGGCGTATCGGAGAGAAACAGGTTGCTGTTGCCCAGCGGCTTGGGTTGGTTAAAAACGGTGTGCGTAGTCCAGACCATGAGAGTGCTCCCTGAGAAAAGCGTCAGGAGTAAGTATGGTCGGCGCAGAGATTTCTGCCGAAGGCGGGATCACAAGAGGGGGAATTAACGGGGGCGCAGGCCCCCGTCAGGAGAATCAGCCGCGCTGACGCACCGCTTCGAACAGGCAGATGCCGGTAGCGACCGACACGTTCAGCGAAGAGACGGTCCCGGCCATCGGAATGCTGATCAGCTCGTCGCAGTGTTCACGGGTCAGACGGCGCATGCCTTCGCCTTCCGCGCCCATCACCAGCGCCATCGGGCCGGTCATTTTGCTTTGATACAGCGTATGGTCGGCTTCGCCGGCGGTGCCCACCACCCAGACATTCATTTCCTGCAACAGACGCAGCGTGCGCGCCAGGTTGGTCACGCGGATCAACGGCACGTTTTCGGCGGCGCCGCAGGCCACTTTCTTGGCGGTGGCGTTCAGCTGGGCGGAGCGGTCGCGCGGCACGATCACCGCGTGTACGCCGGCAGCGTCGGCGCTGCGCAGGCAGGCACCGAGGTTGTGTGGGTCGGTCACGCCGTCCAGCACCAGCAGGAACGGGGTCTCCACGCTTTCCAGCAGGCCCGGCAGGTCGTTCTCCTGATACTGGCGCCCTTCGCGCACCCGGGCGATGATCCCCTGGTGCACCGCGCCTTCAACCTTGTCATCCAGCCACTGGCGGTTCGCCACCTGGATCACGATGCCGGTCGCTTCCAGCTCGGCGATCAGCGGTTGCAGACGGCGATCTTCGCGGCCTTTCAGAATAAACACTTCCAGGAAGCGTTGCGGGTCGCGCTCTAACAGGGCTTTGACGGCGTGGATGCCGTAAATAATTTCGCTCATGATGCTCTTTTAAATTCGTGCGGCCGGCGATAACCGGCCGATGATAACGATGTGCGGCAGGTTAGGCCTGCTCGGCACCTTTCTTCTTGGCTGCGCGTTTGGCTTTGGTCGCCGCCGCGATTTTCCGCGTTTTGTCGGACGCTTTCTTGGCTTTCTTCTTCGCCTTCTTCACGTTGTCCGCGGGCTTGGCGTCATCCTGCTTGCGGAAGGCGCTGTCCGGCTCGAAGTTGGCCGGCGGTTTGCCGCCGCGACGCTTGCCGCGCCCCGCGCTGCCGTTGTCGCGCAGCGTACGCTGGCCGCCCTTCTTGGCGCGATCGCGCTCGGTTTTGCCTTCACCGCGCGCTTTGCGGGTGCTGGATACCAGCGCGAAATCGATCTTGCGCTCGTCCATATGCACCGCGTCCACGCGGATCTCCACCGTATCTCCCAGGCGATAGACCGTGCCGGAAGACTCGCCGATCAGGCGCTGGCCGATATTATCGTAGCGATAGTAATCATTATCCAGCGTTGATACGTGCACCAGCCCGTCGATGAACAGATCGTTCAGGCGCACGAAGAAGCCGAAGCCGGTCACGCTGGAGATGATGCCGCTGAACACTTCACCGACGTGATCCTGCATGAAGTCGCACTTCAGCCAGTCAGCGACGTTGCGCGTCGCTTCGTCCGCGCGGCGCTCGGTCATCGAGCAGTGTTCGCCCAGCTGCAGCATCTCTTCGAATTCGCTGTGCCAGCCGCCGGTCGGCGTCCAGCGCTCTTTCGGCTCGCCGTGTTCTTTGGCCAGTTGGTATTTGATCGCGCGGTGCAGCGCCAGATCCGGATAACGGCGGATCGGCGAGGTGAAGTGGCCGTAAGACGCCAACGCCAGGCCGAAGTGGCCGCGGTTTTCCGGATCGTAAATCGCCTGCTTCATCGAGCGCAGCAACATGGTTTGCAGCATTTCGTGGTCAGGGCGTTCAGACACTTCATCCATCAGCACCGCATAGTCCTTCGGCTGCGGCTTGTTGCCGCCGCCCAACGTCAGCCCCAGCTCGCTCAGCACGCTGCGCAGCGCGGAGATGTGGTCGTCGCTCGGACGATCGTGCACGCGGTACAGTGCCGGCTCGTTGTGTTTCTCGACGAAGCGCGCGGCCGCCACGTTGGCCATGATCATGCACTCTTCGATCAGCTTGTGGGCGTCGTTGCGCACCGTCGGCTCCACGCGCTCGATGCGGCGTTCGGCGTTAAAGATGAATTTGGCTTCTTCGGTTTCAAATGCGATGCCGCCGCGCTCGGCGCGCGCCTTATCCAGCACCTTGTACATCGCATGCAGCTCTTCCAAGTGCTTGACCAGCGGATGGTAATGCTCGCGCAGCTCCTGATCGCCCTGCAGAATGTGCCACACCTTGTTGTAGGTCAGGCGGGCGTGAGAACTCATCACCGCCTCGTAGAACTTGGCCGTGGACAGGCGCCCCTGAGCGGAGATGGTCATCTCGCACACCATGCACAGGCGATCGACCTGCGGGTTCAGGGAGCACAGCCCGTTGGACAGCACTTCCGGCAGCATCGGGATCACCTGCGACGGGAAGTACACCGAGTTGCCGCGGCTGCGCGCTTCATCGTCCAGCGCGGTGCGCGGGCGCACGTAGTAACTGACGTCGGCGATCGCAACCCACAGACGCCAGCCGCCGCCGCGTTTTTTCTCGCAGTACACGGCGTCATCGAAGTCGCGCGCGTCTTCACCGTCGATGGTGACCAACGGCAGCTTGCGCAGATCGACGCGGCCCTTCTTGGCCGCTTCCGGCACCTGTTCGCTGAGATCGGCCACCTGCTTTTCCACCTGCGGCGGCCAGGTATGCGGGATCTCATGGGTGCGCAGCGCGATGTCCACCGCCATGCTGGTGCCCATCTTGTCGCCGAGGATCTCGACGATCTTGCCGACCGCCTTGGTACGGCGGGTCGGACGCTGAGTCAGCTCCACCACCACCATAAAGCCCATGCGCGCGCCGCTGACGCTGTCTGCCGGGATCAGAATATCGAAGCTCAGACGGCTGTCGTCCGGCACCACGAAGCCGGTACCGGCATCCATGAAGAAGCGGCCGACAATCTGGCTGGTTTTCGGCACCAGCACGCGCACGATGCGCGCTTCGCGGCGCCCTTTGCGATCCGCGCCCAAGGCCTGCGCCAGCACCACGTCACCGTGGATCGCCATTTTCATCTGTTCGGCAGACAGGTACAGATCGTCTTTGCTGCCTTCAACGCGCAGGAAGCCGTAGCCGTCGCGGTGGCCGATCACCGTGCCGCGCAGCAGATCCAGACGTTCCGGCAGCGCGTAGCACTGGCGGCGGGTAAACACTAACTGGCCATCGCGCTCCATGGCGCGCAGGCGGCGGCGCAGCGCTTCCAGCTGCTCTTCACCGCTGAGGCCCAGTTCGTTGCCCAGCTCTTCGCGGCTGGCCGGCGTTTCTCGTTTCGCCAAATGGGCCAGGATATATTCACGACTGGGGATAGGGGATTCGTATTTTTCTGCTTCTCGTTCCAGGAATGGATCTTGTGACATTGCGGTTCCTCCGTTGTCATCAGCAGGATGACGTTGAGCCTTGTCTTCTCAACGTCGTTTTATTCGACAAGCAATAGCTTGTAGAGCGGCGGATTGTCTTCGACCATGTCGGCCAACGTATGCTTATCCAGCTCTTCAAGGAAATTCTGTACGCCCTGGTGGAGCACCTGCTTCAATCGGCAGGCAGGGGTGATGTGGCAAAAATCACTGCTGCAGTTAACCAGCGCAAGCGGCTCCAGCGCCCGCACCACGTCACCGAGGCGGATGCTCTCGGCCGGTTTGCCCAATCGAATGCCGCCATGCTTGCCGCGCACCGCCGTGACAAAACCTACCCGGCTCAACTGATTGATGATCTTCACCATATGGTTGCGAGACACGCCATAAACCTCGGTCACTTCCGAGATGCTGGTCATCTTGTCCTGCGGCAACGAGGCCATGTAGATCAACGCCCGCAGACCATAATCAGTAAAACTTGTTAACTGCACATCTTACCTCTGGGTATCACTTTACCCGTCTGATACGCCGCTTTTCGGCGCTATTCAAAAGATTACTCATTGGATAATAAACCAGCCGGAGAGTTCGTCGCTAATTATTTAGCGAATCCCGCGCCCTAAGGCGGGTTTATGAAAGGATTTTTTGACGTGAAACCGCAATCGGAGGGAGTCAGGATAAAAACAAACCGGGACGCGCCCGGTTTGTTTAATGCCGCAAAGCCTGATTATGCGTCGAACGGGTCGCGCAGGATCATGGTTTCGCTGCGATCCGGGCCGGTAGAGATAATGTCTACCGGTACACCGGTCACTTCTTCGATGCGCTTGATGTAGTTCAGCGCAGCCTGAGGCAGCTTGCTGTGCTCTTTCACGCCAAAGGTGGTTTCGCTCCAGCCTGGCATGGTTTCGTAGATAGGCTCGATGCCTTCCCAGCCTTCAGCCGCCAGCGGAGTGGTATCCACTTCACGGCCGTCCGGCATGCGGTAGCCCACGCAGATCTTCACTTCTTTCAGGCCGTCCAGGACGTCCAGTTTGGTCAGGCAGAAGCCGGACAGGGAGTTGATCTGCACGGCGCGACGCACCGCTACGGCGTCCAGCCAGCCGGTACGACGACGACGGCCGGTGGTGGCGCCGAACTCGTTACCCTGCTTGCACAGGTACTCGCCGGTTTCATCGAACAGTTCGGTTGGGAACGGGCCTGCACCCACGCGAGTGGAGTAGGCTTTCACGATGCCCAGCACGTAGTCCACATAACGCGGGCCGATGCCGGAACCGGTAGCCACGCCGCCGGCAGTGGTGTTGGAAGAGGTGACGTACGGGTAAGTACCGTGGTCGATATCCAGCAGGGTGCCCTGAGCGCCTTCGAACATGATCAGATCGCCACGCTTGCGCGCGCCGTCCAGCAGTTCAGAAACGTCAACCACCATGGCGGTCAGGATGTCGGCGATAGACAGCACGTAGTCCAGCGTCGCCTGATAATCGACGGCTTCAACTTTGTAGTAGTTGACCAGCTGGAAGTTGTGGTAATCGACGATCTCTTTGAGCTTAACGGCGAAGGTTTCTTTGTTGAACAGGTCGCTGACGCGCAGGCCGCGACGAGCCACTTTATCTTCGTAAGCCGGGCCGATGCCGCGACCGGTGGTGCCGATCGCTTTCGCGCCGCGCGCTTTCTCACGCGCGTTGTCCAACGCGACGTGGTAAGGCAGGATCAGCGGGCAAGCTTCAGAGAGTAACAGACGTTCGCGTACCGGGATGCCACGCGCTTCGAGTTCACCCATTTCTTTCATCAACGCGTCCGGCGCCAGAACAACACCGTTGCCGATGATGCTGGTGACGTTTTCACGCAGAATACCTGAAGGAATTAAATGAAGGACGGTTTTTTCACCGTTGATTACCAGAGTGTGGCCAGCGTTATGGCCACCTTGGTAGCGCACAACATATTGAGCCCGTTCAGTCAGCAGGTCTACAACCTTGCCTTTACCTTCGTCACCCCATTGGGTGCCCAGTACGACGACGTTCTTACCCATTTTTCAAAATCACCGATTGCTTAAAAATGGATTCTACCACCGTAATTTTCGATTTTCAGCACTTTTAGCATACGATTGCATAAATTTTGGGCTAGACTTTAAAGACCCGTGCGGCCGCTCAACATGTAGTAGATCACGCAGCCCGCAACCACTATTCCACCGCCAAATCGCCGCAGCGTCGCGTCCGGCAGCTGCGACATCGCCACGATCATTTTGCGCCAGGCCTGCGGAAACAGCATCGGCCCCAATCCTTCCAACACCAGAACCAGCCCGAGCGCCAGCCAAATCGTTGAGTTCATGCATCCCCCAAAAACGAGAAAGGGCCCGCGTAAACGGGCCCTCGATCAGATTGCCTGCCGCGCTTATTTGCGCAGGGTATCAGGCGACTTCATGTAGCGGAAGAAATCGCTGTCCGGGCTCAGTACCAGCACGTCCTGGTTGTCCTTGAAGCTGGCTTCATAGGCACGCAGGCTACGGATAAAGGCATAGAAGTCCGGATCCTGGCTGAACGCGTTGGCGAACAGCTTGGCCGCTTCGGCATCGCCTTCACCGCGGGTGATACGCGCCTGACGCTCGGCTTCCGCCAGGGTACGGGTCACTTCGTAGTCCGCGCTGGCGCGCAGCTTCTCGGCTTCTTCCTGGCCCTGCGAGCGCAGACGACGGGCTACCGCTTCACGCTCGGCGCGCATACGCTGGTAGATGGCGTCGGACACTTCCGCTGGCAGGTTGATCTGCTTGATACGCACGTCGATCACTTCGATGCCCAGCGCCGCCATGCTGTTCGGGTTAACCTGCGGCTGTTTGCCGGTAGTTTCCCGTTCAACGCGCGCCGCCGCAGAGGCGATAGCGTCATCGGCTTCGGTGGTCGCCACTTCTTCGCCGTCACCCACGGTGCCGGTGTTCAGCGCATCACGCACATCGGACATCAGCTTGCCGCGCGAGTCGGTCACGATGTCTTTCACGTCCAGGCGGCCGATTTCAGAACGCAGACGGTCGCTGAACTTGCGTTTCAGCAGCACTTCGGCCTGGGAGACGTCGCCACCGCCGGTCGCCAGATAGTAACGGCTGAAGTCGCTGATGCGCCACTTCAGATAGGAGTCAACGATCAGGTCTTTCTTCTCGCTGGTCACGAAGCGATCGGCCTGGTTGTCCATGGTCTGGATGCGCGCATCCAGGTTCTTCACGGTCTCGATGAACGGGATCTTGAGGTGCAGACCCGGCGCATACACCAGCGGCTTGTTTTCGCCGTCGCGCAGAACCTTGCCGAAGCGCAGCACGATGCCGCGCTGGCCTTCCTGCACCACGAACAGCGAAGCGTACAGCACCACCAGCACCGCGAGGACAATAACTACAAAAGACTTACGCATTGATTACTCTCTCCCTACGCGAGTGGTGTCGTCACGCTGCGCATTCGCCCGGCGCTGATCCATAATCGAACCGCCGCTGGTGCGCGGGGCGCTGCTGTTGGCAGCCGGCGCAGGATTCGGATTGAGGCGAATCAGGCTGGTATCCTTGTTGCCGCTCTCCGGCGCCGCGCCTTGACCGCGCAGCATCTGATCCAGCGGCAGCACCATCAGGTTGTTGCCTTTGTCGCTCACCAACACCTTACGGGTATGGCCCAGCACTTTTTCCATGGTTTCGATATACAGACGCTCGCGGGTGATCTGCGGTGCGGACTTGTATTCCGGCAACAGCTTGGCAAAGCGCGCCACCTCACCCTGAGCTTCCAGGACGGTACGGTCCTTATAAGCCTTGGAGTCTTCCAGCAGACGCTGCGCCTGGCCGTTCGCACGCGGCTGAACTTCGTTGGCGTAAGCTTCCGCTTCACGAATGTATTGCTGCTCGTTCTCACGCGCGGCAATCGCATCGTCGAACGACGCCTTCACCTCTTCCGGCGGACGCGCCGCCTGGAAGTTGACGTCCAGCAGCGTGATGCCCATGTTGTAAGGACGGATGGTCTCTTCCAGCATGCGCTGCGTATCGTTACGCACCACGGTACGGCCTTCGGTCAGGATGCGGTCCATCGAGTATTTGCCGATCACGCCGCGCAGGGCGCTGTCGGTCGCCTGGCTCAGGCTGTCGTCGGCATTGACGACGCTGAACAGGTACGCTTCCGGGTTGGTCACGCGGTATTGCACGTTCATTTCCACGCGCACCACGTTTTCATCGGAGGTCAGCATCACGCCGGACGCCGCCAGCTCGCGCACGGATTCCACGTTCACCGGACGCACGTCGTCGATGAAGGTCGGCTTCCAGTTCAGGCCCGGCTGCACCAGGTGGCTGAACTTGCCGAAACGCGTCACGACGCCGCGCTCGGCTTCCTTGATGGTGTAGAAGCCGCTGGCGGCCCAGATCACCACCACGGCCACCGCCGCGATACCGATAATGCGGCCGCTGAAGCCCGGACCAGAGGTGCCGGTGCCGCCGCTATTGCTGTTGGAGCCTTTGCCCCCGCCGAAACCGCTCAATTTCTTGCTCAGTTTGCGGAAGATATCGTCCAAATCAGGTGGCCCTTGATCACGACCGCCTTTGTTGTTACCGCCAGAGTTGCCGCCATTGTTATTGCTGCTCCCCCACGGGTCGCGGTCCTGTCCGTTATTACCGGGCTGATTCCACGCCATGTTTTAGCTCCATATTCTGTGATTGGGTACTTCAGGCTTTCGCGAAGCATAAATGTAACAGGATATGATCATACGATAAAGTCAATCAGGTCCTGTTCTTGCTTGCAGAGACGACGCCATTCGACGATCGGCATTCGCACCACCACGCCAATGCTGCCGTCTTCTTCGTTCCACTCTTTTTCAATCGCCTGAAGCTGGTAAAAACGGCTGCGAAGACGGCCTGCCCGTGGCGGTAAGCGCAATTCGTAATGCGCGATCTCCCCCGATAAGCGCTCCGTCAACGCCTGATACAGCAACGGAATTCCCTCTCCGCTGGCGGCGGACAGCCACACCCGGATCGGCAGGTTTTCGTCGTTGCGGTCGATACGCGGCACAAAATCGTCCAGCATATCTATTTTGTTCATCACTAACAGTGTAGGGATTTCATCCGAGTCTATCTCCGCCAGCACGGTGTTCACCGCTTCGATGTTCTCATCGACGCGCGGATCTGCGGCATCGATGACGTGCAGCAGCAGAGATGCCTGGCGCGTTTCCTGCAGCGTTGCCTTGAAGGCGGCCACCAGATCGTGCGGCAGGTGCCGGATAAAGCCTACGGTATCCGCCAACACGGTATCTCCTACGTCCGGCACGTCGATGCGCCGCAACGTAGGATCCAGGGTGGCAAATAGCTGGTCCGCCGCATACACCTCGGCAGACGTTATTCGATTAAACAGGGTGGATTTGCCGGCGTTGGTGTAGCCCACCAGCGATACGGTCGGCACATCGGCGCGGGTCCGCGCACGTCGGCCTTGTTCACGCTGCTTTTCTACCCGCTCCAGGCGGCGCAGAATCAAGCTGATGCGATCGCGCAACAGGCGACGGTCGGTCTCAAGCTGGGTTTCCCCCGGCCCGCGCAGGCCAATCCCCCCTTTTTGCCGCTCCAGGTGCGTCCAGCCGCGTACCAGACGCGTGGCAATGTGACGCAACTGCGCCAGCTCCACCTGCAGCTTACCTTCATGGGTGCGGGCACGCTGGGCGAAGATGTCTAAAATCAGCCCGGTGCGATCGATCACCCGGCATTCGCACAGGCGCTCGAGGTTTCTTTCCTGCGCCGGGGAAAGGGAATGATCAAACAGGACAACAGACGCGCCGCTGGCTTTCACCGCATCTGCAATTTCTTCGGCCTTTCCTTCGCCGACAAAGTACTTCGGATGCGGGGCTTTGCGGCTACCAGTCACCACTTGCAAAGCTTCGACACCGGCTGAGGAAACCAACGACTCGAACTCGTTGAGGTCTTCCGTATCTTTGTCTTGCGAGAAATAGATATGAACCAGTACGGCCTGCTCACCGGCTTCATAACGGTCAAACAAGCGTGCAACCTCTCAAACGGACACTCACCGTGAGTTTGGGGGACATAAACAGCCCGCGGCTGCTTATGCTCCCCGTCATGGTTGACTTGCAACGCGCTTTATTCAGCGTCATCGCTTTCCTGCTGCGGCTGTTGCTGCGCAGACGGATTGTTGCCATGGTGATAGTTGCTTGAACCGCCGCTCGGGTTGTTGCTGTGATGCGAAACCGGGCGTGACGGGACAACGGTAGAGATAGCGTGCTTGTACACCATCTGGCTCACCGTGTTCTTCAACAGGATGACAAACTGGTCAAAAGACTCAATCTGGCCTTGCAGCTTAATACCATTCACCAAATAAATAGAAACCGGAACACGTTCACGACGCAATGCGTTCAGGAACGGATCTTGCAAAGATTGCCCCTTAGCCATTCTATCTTTTCCTTATTTGCTTGTTGTTTGTAACTAAGAACCTGTCGGCTCTAAAATAAACGACGTAAAAAATTTGCGCGCTGAATACTCAGCAATTGTACACAATCACCCAACCTATGCACTAACAACCTGTGTCACCGAGTCCAAAGCCTCTCCCGGCTTTTCACTGTCCAACCAATGGACCGACTCCCAACCCCGTAACCAGGTCATCTGGCGTTTAGCCAACTGACGTGTTGCGCAAATACCACGATAAACCATCTCATCGTAACTAATTTCACCAGACAAGTATGACCACATCTGGCGGTAACCGACACAGCGAATGGAGGGCAAGTCCGTATGCAAATCACCCCGTGCGAAAAGTGCACGCGCTTCCGTCTCAAAACCCGCCGCCAACATTTGATGGTACCGCAGCTCGATGCGTTGATGGATCAACTCACGGCTGGTCGGCGCTATCGCAAATTGGTGAACTTGATACGGTAACGATTCACCCGAAATTTTAGTCAGTTCCGTTAAAGTTTTACCCGAAATAAAAAAAACTTCCAGTGCTCTGGACAGTCTCTGCGGATCATTCGGATGAATTCTCACTGCCGCGACCGGATCGATCGCCTGTAACTGGCGGTGCAACGCCTCCCAGCCCTGCTCCGCCGCTTGCCGTTCGATGCGCTCGCGCACCGCGGGATCGGCGGACGGCAGCGGCGACAATCCTTCCAGCAACGCCTTGAAATACAACATGGTGCCGCCAACCAGCAGCGGAATGCGCCCGGCGGCGGTGATGTCGGCCATCTCCTTCAGCGCGTCGGCGCGGAACTCCGCGGCCGAGTAAGCTTCGGCGGGATCGCGGATATCGATCAGCCGATGCGGCGCCTGCGCCAATTCTTCGGCGCTCGGCTTGGCGGTGCCGATATCCATGCCGCGGTAGATCAGCGCGGAATCGACGCTGATCAGTTCCACCGGCAGGCGTTCGCGCAGCGCGATCGCCAGCGCGGTCTTGCCCGAGGCGGTCGGCCCCATGATGAAAATAGCCGGGGGACGTGGTGTCATTTCAGTGTTAGTCATGCTTGAGGGCCGCCAGTGCGACCTGTAAATCAACGGGTTGTAAAAGTCCGCTCGGTGGCGATTTGACCAGCTGCGGGCAAAGTCGTTCAACGTCGGTCAGCAATTGTATCGCTTGCGAGGTGTTCCACTGTTCATGCTCGCTGCCAAGACGGCGAGCGAGCCAGGTGGCCAGCACCGCGGGCGACATCTCCTGATGTTCGGCCAGATAGCCTAACAGTTCGGGTATCAGTTTTTGTAAATTTTGTTGGCGTAATGGTAAAGGCACTGCGCGCAGCGTCACACGGCCGTGATCCGCCTGCAGATCCAGCCCCATCATCGTCAGCAGCGCCTGATGCCGTGCAATGGCCGCCGCTTCGCTCTTTTCCAACGTCAGCTTGACTGGGATCAGCAGCGGCTGCGGCCGCAGCCCTTCCGTCGGCGGGTTGAGCTGCGCCTGGCGCAGCCAGCGCTCGGCCACCGTCAAATTGAGCAACGCCGGCTGCTGGCGCTGTTCAATCAACGCGTAGCACGGCGGATGAATCATCAGCACCCGGCCAAAACTGTGCGAGCCGCCCGCCAACGGCGTTTCCGCTGCGGCTTTCGCCGGCGGGAACAGCGGCGGCTTGCTTGAGACTTCCGGCGCCGCATCGGCCTGCGGCTCGGCGACGGGCTGCATCAGTTTACCGTACAGCTCGCCTTCGCGTTTCTGGTAACCGCCGGTCGTTTGCCAACCCGGCTGCGGTGCACGCTCGCGGGCGGTGCCGGCCGGTGGCGGCGTTTCGCGACGCGGCGCAGGCTGAGAAAAATGGTTGCCGCCGGCGGCGACGCGGTTTTCCTGCTGCCAGACCGGCGCGGGCGCTTCGTCAGGCGTTTCCGCCAGCGGCAGCGGCGGCGTCTGACCGGCCTGCTGCAGCACGGTGGTTACCGCCTGGTAGATAAAATCGTGCACCAGCCGCGCCTGATGGAAACGCACCTCGTGCTTGGCGGGATGAACGTTGACGTCCACCTGGTGCGGGTCGACCTCCAGATACAGCACGTAAGCGGGCTGCTGATCGTCCTTCAGCTGATCCTGATAGGCCTGACGAATAGCGTGATTGATCAAGCGATCGCGCATCATGCGGCAGTTGACGTAGCAGTATTGCATTTCACCCAGTTGGCGCGCCCCGGCCGGATCCGCTACCCAACCGCGGATGCTCAGATCGCCGTGCTGCCAGTCGATGTTCAGCGCATGCTGCAAAAACGCCGGGCCGCAGATACTGCCCAAACGGCGCTCGTGCTGGCTTTCTTCTTTCGCCGCCCGGTATTGGCGGATCAGTTTGCCGTTGTGGCTGAGATTGATCGCCACATCGAAACGCGCCAGCGCGATGCGCCGCACCACTTCATCGATATGGCCGAATTCGGTTTTCTCGGTGCGCATGAACTTGCGGCGCGCCGGGGTGTTGTAAAACAGATCCAGCACTTCCAGCGTGCTGCCGACCGGGTGCGCGGCGGGTTTGACGGTGACCGCCTGCTCGCGCCCTTCGGCATAGGCTTGCCACGCTTCACTCTGCTCGGCGGTGCGTGACGTCAGGGTCAAACGGGAAACCGAGCTGATACTGGCCAGCGCTTCGCCGCGAAAACCGAGGCTGACGATCGCTTCCAGATCGTCGAGCGTGCTGATTTTACTGGTAGCGTGCCGCGCCAGCGCCAGCGCCAGATCGTCCTTGCCGATGCCGCAGCCGTTGTCGCGAATGCGGATCAGCTTGGCGCCGCCGCGTTCAATATCGATATCGATGCGCGTCGCCCCGGCGTCCAGGCTGTTTTCCACCAGCTCCTTGACGACCGACGCGGGGCGTTCAACCACCTCTCCGGCGGCGATCTGGTTGGCAAGCTGTGGCGGTAACACCTGGATAGGCATGCTGACTCCTGTAGCGATGGCGCTAGGCCTGCGGAATGGTCAGCGTCCGATCCAGCGGCGCGACGTCCGACTTCAGATTATTGACCCGTTTCAGATCGCCGACGCTGACCCCGTAGCGAGAAGCGATGGAGGAGAGCGTATCCCCGCGGGTCACTTTATGTTTAGACGGCTTCTTGGCCGGCGTTTTCGCCTTGGCGACGGTGGTGACGGCGGCGGCTTTCCCCGCCGGCACCTTCAGGCGTTGCCCCACCCACACGCCGTCTTTCTTCAGTTTGTTCAGATCCCGCAGCGCCGCCATGGTCGTGCCGTAGCTGTCGGCGATGCCGGACAGCGTTTCCGCCCGCTTCACCACGTGGATCTGGGTCTTGCCGCTTACGCTGCGGCTCGCGCCGGCCGAGCTGACGATAGGCTCAGGCTGGCGCACGTCTGGTGTTGAGGTGTTAACCGCCGCTGCGACGTCCAGCGGTCGGTTTTCCACCTTTGGGTCGGCTTGCAGCGGATGCGCCAGGAAGTAGCTGCGCAGGCCGTTATGAATGGCCTTGGCAATCTTCTCCTGATACGCGCTACTGCCCAGCAGCCGCTCCTCCGTGCTATTACTGATAAATCCTGTTTCCACCAGCAGCGATGGAATATCCGGCGAACGCAGCACGCCCAGGCTGGCGTGTTCCGGCCGGCGTTTATGCAACGATCCGACGCTCTGCAACTGCTGCAGCACTTTCACCGCCACATCGTACCCGACGCGCTGCGAGTGGCCGAACTGCAGATCCAGCACCGCCTGGCTCAGATAAGGATCGGCCTGGCTGTTGGCCAGCAGATCGCCGGCACCGCCGAGCAGTTCGGATTGCTTCTCATGCTGTTCAAGCCAGCCGGCCATTTCGCTGTTGGCGCGGCGATTGGACAGCACCCAGACGGAGGCACCGCTGGCGCTGCGGTTTGGCGCGGCGTCGGCATGGATGGAGACCAGCACGTTGGCGCCCTGTTTACGCGCAACGTCGGAGCGCCCCATCACCGAGATGAAATAGTCACCGGTACGCGTCAGCACCGGTTTGAACTGCGGATCGGCGTCCAGCATCGCCTGCAGGCGACGCGCGATGGCGATGGTGACATTCTTTTCTTTCAGCCCGCTAGGGCCAATGGCGCCCGGATCCTGGCCGCCGTGGCCGGCGTCGATCGCCACCACCACCCGATCGCCGGAACCGGCGGAAACGCGGCTGCTGCGCGGCGTGACCTCTGTGGCGGTGCCTGCAACCACGGTCTGTTTATGGGTAAAGGGATTCGATCCCGCCGGCGTTTTGCGCAGCGGCGGCTCCGGCGCTTCACGCACCACGACCGGCGCCTGACGCGGCGGTGGGTTGACCGCAACCGGCGCAGGCGTTTGCACCGGCGCCTTGCGCACCACCGTATTGGCACTGCCTTCGGCCGTAATGGTGAACACCACGGTATGCACCCCGCCATTCTGGCGGGTGGCGACGCGGGTTTTGGCGCGCTGGGTCAGATCAAACACCAGGCGCACGCTCTGAGCGTCTTTCGGCGCGCTGGAGCGAATGCTTTTCACCAGGTTTTGCCCGCTGAAATTGAGCGGCAGGCCGCCGACCTTGCCCTTCTGGTTAACGTCCAGCACCACGCGTTCCGGGCCGTGCAACGGGAAAAACGCGTAGTCCGGCGGGCCATTGAAGCTCACCGACACCGTCGCTTCGCGTTGGGCGTTCGACACTTTGATATCGGACAGCGAGGACGCCGCCAGCGCGTTCAGCGCGCCGAGCGGCCCCAGCACGGCGATCAGCATGATGACCGCAAATTTTTTCAACACGTGCGTCATTGCAGCATCATCCCTGTGATCCATGAATGCGGTCTAACAGCCGGCTGCCATAAGCAGAAATCGCCTCGATCTTCGCCTCTCGCCCCTCGCCCTGATAGCAAAGATGCAGCGCCAGATCCGGCTCCGGCAGCACGCCGGTGCCCTGCTGCGGCCATTCGACCAGGCAGATGGCGTCTTGCGCGAAGTAATCGCGAATGCCCATGAATTCAAGCTCTTCCGGATCGGCCAAGCGATACAGATCGAAGTGATACACCGCCAGCGGCTGCAAGGCATAGGGCTCCACCAGCGTATAGGTCGGGCTTTTGACATTGCCCTGATGCCCTAACGCCTGCAGGAAACCACGGCTGAAGGTGGTTTTACCGGCGCCCAGGTCGCCGTAGAGATAGATGACGCTGGCACGATCGCAGGCCTTGGCCAAAGTGGTGCCCAAAGCGACAGTCGCTGCCTCGTCTGGTAGAGGTAAAACGAGTTCTTTCATTCGATAAAGTCTATTTTGCCCACTCAGGGTTAACGAAATGAAGGATGTCCGGCAGTAAATCGGTCGCCAACATGCCTCTTGTTCCTTGTCTTTCCGCTACGCGATCGCCGGCCGCGCCATGTACGACGCAGCCCGCACAGGCGGCATCATACAGCGAGAGCTTTTGCGCCAGCAAACCGCCGATGATGCCCGACAGCACATCGCCCATGCCGCCGGAGGCCATGCCGGCGTTGCCGACGTCGGCAATCGCCATCTGCCCCTGCTCATCGGCGATCAGCGTACCGGCGCCTTTCAGCACCGCCACGCCGCCGTAGCGCGCCGCCAGCTTGCGCACGGCAAGTAAGCGATCACTCTCGATGTCGGCAGTGCTGCAGCTCAACAGCCGCGCCGCCTCTCCAGGATGCGGAGTCATCACGCGATTCTGCCGTTTCTCGGGATTTAATGCCAGCAAGTTCAGCGCATCGGCGTCCCACAAGGCCGGTTTATCGCTGGTTTGCAGCACGTTCAAGGCGTTTTTGCCCCATTCAGCCTGGCCCAGTCCCGGGCCAATCACCAGCACATCCGCCCATTGCATCGCCTGCCGCAGCGTCGCCTCGTCCAGCGCCTGCGCCATCAGCTCCGGCCGGGCCGCCAGCAGCGGTGCGACGTGATCCATGTGAGTAAGCACTCGCACCAATCCCGCCCCGCTGCGTAGCGCCGCCTCCGCCGCCATGCGAATGGCGCCGCCGAACCCGCGGTCGCCACCCACCAACAGCAGGCGGCCATGCTCGCCCTTATGGGCGCAGGGACGACGCGGATGCAGCCAGCGCGGCAATACCTCGGCGGTAAGCCGCTGAATCTGCTCCGGTTGCTTCGCCAACCAACCCGATAAGCCTAGCGCATTCTGATGAAGTTGCCCGACCCAGTCGCGCGCCTGGCCGGTCAGCAACCCCGGTTTGAGGCCGATGAACGTGACGGTGTGCGCGGCACGCACGACCGCGCCCGGCGCCGCGCCACTTTCCGCCAGCAGGCCGGACGGGATATCGAGCGCTACCACCGGCGCCGCATGGCGGTTGGCGGCCTCTATCAGCGCGTCGTAAGGCGCACGCGGCGCGCTGCCCAGGCCAGTGCCTAACAGGCCGTCGATGATGAGAGAGACGGACGCCGGCCAGCGGCTGTTTGCAGGCAGAATATCACCGCCGGCGGCCAGCCAGGCCTGACGGGACGCTGCGGCTTCCGGCGGCAAAGGCCGTGCGCCTTCGCAGGCGATCAACGTCACCTGCAGGCCCGCCGCCTTCGCCAGGCGCGCCACCACATAGCCGTCGCCGCCGTTGTTGCCGTGGCCGCACAGCACCAGCCAGTGGTCGCGGGAGGGGTACGCGTTGCGCGCCAATGCGTAGGCCGCCTGACCGGCGCGCTGCATCAAATCGTAAAGAGAAATACCGAGCGAGGCCGCCGCCGCGGGTTCCGAGCGCCGGATCCAATCCGCAGGCCAGACAGAGTGTGGTAAACTGTCAGCGTATGCTTTTTCACTGTGGCCCGTCATGACGCACCCCCTCGATCTTCATCAACTCGCCCAACATATCAAGCAATGGGGGCAATCGCTAGGATTCCAACAGGTTGGCATCTGCGATACCGATCTGAGCCTTGAAGAGCCGAAACTGCAGGCCTGGCTCGACAAGCAGTACCACGGCGAGATGGCATGGATGGCGCGCCACGGCATGCTGCGCGCGCGCCCTCACGAACTGTTGCCGGGCACGCTGCGAGTGATCAGCGTACGCATGAACTACCTGCCGGCCAAGGCGGCGTTTGCCAGCACCTTGCAAAACCCGCAACTGGGCTACGTCAGCCGCTATGCGCTGGGGCGCGACTATCACAAACTGTTGCGCCAGCGTCTGAAAAAGCTGGGCGATCAGATCCAGGCCTATTGCGGCGAGTTGAATTTTCGCCCCTTTGTCGATTCTGCGCCGGTGATGGAACGCGCGCTGGCCGCCAAAGCGGGCATCGGCTGGGTTGGTAAACACTCACTAATTCTCAACCGTGAAGCCGGGTCGTGGTTTTTCCTCGGCGAACTGCTGATCGACCTGCCGCTGCCGGTCGATCAGCCGCAGGAAGAGCAGTGTGGCCGCTGCGTCGCCTGTATCACCACCTGTCCGACCGGCGCCATCGTCGCCCCCTATACCGTCGACGCCCGGCGCTGTATCTCCTACCTGACCATCGAGCTGGAAGGCGCGATCCCGGAGGAGTTCCGCCCGCTGCTCGGCAACCGTATCTATGGCTGCGACGACTGCCAGCTGATTTGCCCGTGGAACCGCTTTTCACAGCTCACCGACGAAGACGATTTCAGCCCGCGCGCCACGCTGCATGCGCCGCAACTGATCGATCTGTTCAACTGGACGGAAGAAAAGTTCCTGCGCATCACCGAAGGCTCGGCGATACGCCGCATCGGCCACCTGCGCTGGCTGCGCAATATCGCCGTGGCGCTGGGCAATGCGCCCTACGGGGACAGCGTCGTGCTCGCACTGCGCACGCGCCTGGGTCAGGATGCCATGCTGGACGAACATATCCACTGGGCGCTGACGCAACAGCTCGCCCGCCGCGAAGCGCAGGGCGTCGAGGTGCAGACGGCGCAGAAAAAACGGCTGATACGGGCTGTGGAAAAAGGTTTGCCGAGGGACGCCTGACGGCGTGCGCCGCGCGGCCATCTCACCGGATGTCTCACTCTGTGGATTTGTGCATAAAAATAAAAACACGTTGTCTTTCAACTGCAACAAAAAGAGCAAGTGATCGGCATAACGTTTTGGGATAAATAAATAAACTTATAAATCAGAGAGATAAATATTTAATTTGTATGACGTTGATTTTTCAGGCAGACGAGTTTATGTACAGAGGCTGTGGATAACTCTGTTCACAACATTTTTACGAGGCATGTAAAAGGGACAAAAACCCGCGCCGGATAAGGCGTTGGATTTGAGTTTGAAACGAAGAGAAAATTGGAGCGGGAAACGAGACTCGAACTCGCGACCCCGACCTTGGCAAGGTCGTGCTCTACCAACTGAGCTATTCCCGCATTGAGATGCTTTTGGCATCCGGCCACCAAACACTGGCGTGACCTTTGAATTTTTGGAGCGGGAAACGAGGCTCGAACTCGCGACCTCAACCTTGGCAAGGTTGCGCTCTACCAACTGAGCTATTCCCGCGTCGCATAGGTACTGCTTTATTTATTCATCATGCCGCATCGCGACATTGTTGAATAGAAAATAGGAGATAAGACAGATTACTTATCCCTATCTGATTGATTTTATTGAAATTTTCAAACAAAGCTCAATCGATGGACAGCATTATGGACTAGTCATCGCGCCTTGGCAACCCCCCCTATGGTGAAAAATGCAAAATACGGGGCGTTTGCTCAATTTGCAATCGAAGATACCGTTAAACCGGCGACCATGTAACACGGAGACCGGCCAAGGGGGGTATCGCGGCGTCACCCTACCTGATACTCCCCCGTCGGGATCGTTAGAATCGGTAGCGCGCGTTCAGCATCCCACCGTAACCCTGCTGGCCATTATGACCCGCCTGCCCGAACACATGCCCGGATATCTGCAGTTTCTCTCCTGCATTTCCCGCTGCGCCAAGCTTCATCTCCAGTATGTTGCGCGCTGGCGAAGCCCTCATGCCGGAACTGCCCATTTGTACCGAAGCCTTTTCATCATGATGCAGCCAATTGGTTTCCAGGAAAGGGCGAATGCCTGTTTCATTCTGGGGGTAGAGACGTAAACCGGCGCGAGCAAACCACGTGTTGTCTACGTTATTCCTCATCCGTGTGCCTTGCAACACCGCATCCGAGGCGCGGTAATCGCTGTAGACCAGTTGGGCATTCGGTTCTATGACCAGGCCACCCAACGCGGATCCGGTTGCGAATGACGTTACCGCATACCCCATCTCCAGAGAACCGGACCATACATTCGAATGGTAGCCTACCGTTCCGAGCTCGCTGCCGATTTGATTGGAGTAACGGCCATATTGCAACCATGCGTCCGCATACCCTCCATGATGGGTTACGTCGTTTTCATAAACAGTGGCATACAACCCTACCGTATACCCTGACATTTTCCCTTTTGCTTTTGCCTGTGCGCTGACATCGTTACCAGGCAACATCAGGGTAGAAACCGAGTGCGTACGCACCGTGCCATACCCGCTCATGACGCCTGCATGGGCTGCGCCATTGTGACTCAGAGGGAAATGGATAACATCCCCGCCCAATTGCAGAAGCGTGCTGTCTGATTTCATGTTGACCCTCCCCTCCGCGAGGCTCATCCCTTTGTCATGCCGCCCCTGGGAGCGAATCCACAATCCCTGTTCGTCTGCTGCAAGATGGCCCTCTGTAGAAACCGGAACGCGATCTCGCAGGTTATGGATAAACAGCCTGACGCCGGCAAGCTGATTGCCGATATAAGCGCCGCTTTCCGGTGACACATTGCTCACACCGGGAACCACCGGGGGCATAATAATTTCCCCTGGCGGTGCAACTGGCGGCGGCACGATAGCCGGAGGCTCTGTGATTGGAGGGGTTACCACCGGGGGTTCCACCGTGGGAGGCGTGACCGGCGGCGTATAAGCCGAGGTCAGATACCAGTCATCCGGCACGCCTTGATTCCCGCCGCGCACCAGACTGTAATCGTAGCCATTGATGGCCAGAGTAGCCGTTCCCGCTCGATAACCTGTTGAACCTGCATCAAGTCGAAACGCGTCTACATTCGTTGTGCCACCGTTAATCGTCTCGACCAGGCGTATGCCGCGCTGAGTAAAATCGCCGCTACCACCGGCATTGATAACGCGTAATTTGCTTTTCCCCTCCGCCTTTCCGCCATCAATCACCAGCCGGTCAGTCGGCGAATTGTCATCACCGAGCCGGGTATTCAGCACCAACGTTCCGTTGCCCTGGTAGTGATTAACCGCCACCGTTTTGAAATGGCCATTGCCACCTGGCGCCAAGAAGGTCACTGTGCCGTCATTTTCCAATCTCTCCAGCGTGGAATTATTCCGTACATCCCAGCGACTGTCGTTGTCTAGCGCCAAAAGTTTAACGCGACCTTGTTCTCGTTGATTCACGGCGCCGACCCACAGGGAAGCGTTGCTCAATAAAATGTTGGCAGAGCCACTATCAATCAGAATATCGCCCGTTAGTTGGCTATGCTTCGCATCCAACAAGACAGTGCCCGTTTGAATCTCTTTTTCTTCGCCTTGTTCGGTAATCCTGGCTGATTTGGCATACAGCAGTAGACCTCGATCTTCGTCGCCTTCCGTTCTTGCCGTGATGGCTGACTGCTCCAGGAAGAACGCATGATTGCCGCCGTTGGCAAATAACCCTAGGCCATCTTGCGTCTCGACCTGCGACCCCTTGGTCAAAAAGAGAGTATTAGTGGTATCCTCGGCGGTGGCATAGCTCCAGATACCGTGTGATTGCTTCCCTGTCGTCGTTAAGTGGACATTATTCAAGTTGACCGTTGGGCTGTTGCCGATGAACAAACCGGCCGAGGAAGCCCCTAAGGCCGTGACCGTCGTGTTTAGCGCTGTCAGACTGGCCCCTTTCCCAACAGCATAGAGGCCGTAAGCCTCGGTGCCGTAGGTCTTGATGTTCACGTCTTCAAGAGCGAGTGACGAGCCGCTGAATCGCGACAACGCGCCGACTGCCCCCGCACCCTGTGTTTCTATCTGCACTTTTTTCGCCGTGGTCGAGGCCTTGTTATTGGCTAAGGCAGCCACATAAAGCGCATGGCCACTGCGGCCTTCCGTCGTCAAAACGCCCTCATCCAATAAGACCGTTCCTGCACGATTATCTATACCGAGATAAGCGGCGCGAATATCGAAGCGGTTTGCCGTCAGGCGGGTACCGACTGAAGGTAACCAGGCGCCGGAACCATAAGGACCCTGCGCAAGGATCTGCACATTTTCAATGTCGGCGCGCGAATTCTTCGTATTGAGATTGAGACCATAGCTAAACTCGCCGCCTGTAATCAGTTTGGCGTCGCTTATCGTTATCGTGGGAGAAGGGCCGTTATAGAGAGCCGTCAGTCTGACCACATCACCCGCCGCCGTCAGCGTGCCTCCCGTAATGTCGACGGTGCCGCTCTGCACAATGACGGCGGGCCCTTTTGCTGAAGAGACGTCGGTATCCTGCAGGGTAATCAACGCGTTTGCACCACTCGCATAAATCGCCGCTTCATTGTCTCCTTGAGTGGTGACGGTTGAATGGTCCAAACGAATCGAAGCCCCTGGACCTGCGTAGGCGCCTCTCCCTTTAGCTGAGCTGATCGTCACGTTTTTCACCGTAATGTTGGCTTTTGCGTCTTTCGCGTACAAACCACTACTTGAGGCCCCCGTCACCGTGATAACTCCGCCATTTAATATGATCTTTCCGCCGGCCTGCGCCATCGCACCGTGCGAATTGGGCCCTTCTGTGGATAATGTGACGCCCGTACCTGCAATACTGCTGCCAACATCTCGTGCATACAGTGCGTGGGCATTATTGCCGGTTCCGACGCCTTCGACGGTACTCTTGCTCAAGAACACCACGCCACCAGCCCGCGCCAACACGGCAGGGGTATCACCGCTATCAGTGGAGTCCGCGCGAATGGTGATGTTGTCGCCGGCAAAACTATTGCCAACCTGAGATACCAAAACGGCGGCCCCGTGACCAGTGTGGTTCACCGTATCGCCGGGAGCGAGAATGAGTTGGACATTGCCTTTAGGATCGTCCAAAACGATTTGCCCATGCTCCTCAGCAACGCTGAAACCCGAACTAAATAACGCCAGCGTGACGGCACTATAGCGGAATACGGGATGCGTAAGGGCTTGGGGTAAAGGAGCTCCCCCCCTCTCCTGCCCATTATTACCGCGCCCTGCGGTCAACTCAGACACGGCCTGAAATACTTGCAAAGCCGAATTGAATACGCTGCGAAATACATGATTCATTATTATTTCCTCCAGCCTTCCGCGCACGCCGGCAGCGATTCAAATATTATTGAATCGTTTCGAAACGCACCAAAAAGGTCGTCTGACAAATTTCCATTTCATGAGGCTCCGTGTGCCGAGCACTTGCAACGTCTGACTTAGGGAACGCAAACCGCTTGCAATGACTGCCTGGACTCGCCGGAAGGGCGGAGCTTGTCGAATGCGGACGCAACATGCTCCGCCATGTAAAACGAACGGGATCGCAAATTCAGCTATGGATTTTCTTGATTCAATCCCCATCGTATTTACATCACCAGGGATGATATCCGCCTGGTTTCATTCAACATAACATTGAAAACCCAATATAAAGAAACGATAGATTCCCAAAAATCGAAAATTCAGAAACTCCTTAACTTATCAGGCGGGATTTAATAAAAATAAATAATGATAAAAAATAATTCATTTTAATTTTTTATTAAATAAGCACGAGAGAAACCGCCTGGCTATATATACCCGAGTCAACAACAGAGAAAGAACGGTATGATGCAGAGAGGTGTTTAAACGAAAGAAACACCGTAAGATGGGCCATTCGACGTTGCGGCACATGACAGGCGCGGGAGAAATACAAAAACGAAAAAGGGGCAAAAGCCCCTTTCTCGTCATCTGCAGAAAACTCTACAGCGTATAATTTTGGAGCGGGAAACGAGACTCGAACTCGCGACCCCGACCTTGGCAAGGTCGTGCTCTACCAACTGAGCTATTCCCGCCCGGCGTATCGATGGTGGAACGTTACGAAATTCTTCATCGGTACGGGGTGCGCATTATACGAGAAATCCTTTTTGTCGCAAGCCCCTGAAAGCAAAAAAACGCGATTTTTGTTTGATTGCCGATTAAAGCGCCAGATTGGCGAATTAAGCGGCTAAACCGGCGTTTTTTCCCCAGAGGGGCCGCCATCGCCTTAAAGCTGAATGAAATGTTCGCGGTAATAAGCCAGTTCGGCCACCGATTCGCGGATGTCATCCAGCGCCTGATGGGTGCCCTGCTTCTTAAAACCGGCGAGAATTTCCGGCTTCCAGCGGCGCGCCAGCTCCTTCAGCGTGCTGACGTCCAGGTAGCGGTAATGGAAGTAGGCCTCCAGCTCCGGCATATAGCGGAACAGGAAACGGCGGTCCTGGCCCACGCTGTTGCCGCAGATCGGTGATTTGCCGGCCGGCACCCACTGTTGCAGGAAGGCTATCGTTTCCAGCTCGGCGGCGCGATCGTCCTGGCGGCTGGCTTTCACCCGCTCCACCAGCCCGCTGCCGGTATGGGTGCGCACGTTCCACTCGTCCATCAGCGCCAGCTGCTCGTCGGACTGGTGCACGGCGATCACCGGCCCTTCCGCCAGGATGTTCAGGTTAGCGTCGGTGACCAGCGTGGCGATCTCGATAATGCGGTCACGCTCGGGATCCAGCCCGGTCATCTCCAAATCGATCCAAATCAGGTTATTTTCGTTTCCTGTCATGATGTTTCCTGCCTAAAAGCCGAGAGAAAAACGCTGTGCGGACGAGACGACGGGCGCCGCCGGTGGCGACGCGCCGCAGCCGGCGGCTAACAACGGTTATTTAATATAAAATAGCGTGTATCATAGTCTTTTTGGTCGCCCTGGGCGACATATACCCCTATGGGTTCAAGGCTGCGGCCGGGGAAATCCCCTACCGCCGCCGTACGTGTAAAGGTATAAAACCGAGTCAAGTGAGGCGCAGTGAGTAAGAACAAACTGTCCAAAGGTCAGCAACGCCGCGTGCAGGCGAACCATCAGCGTCGCCTGAAGCGCACTGATAACAAACCGGAACCGGATGATTCCCAACTGGGCGAGCCGCAGGAAGGCATCGTCATCAGCCGTTTCGGCATGCACGCCGACGTTGAGGCGCCGGATGGCACTCAGCACCGCTGCAACATCCGCCGCACGCTGCGATCGCTGGTCACCGGCGATCGCGTGGTGTGGCGCCCCGGCCTGGGCACCCATGAAGGGGTGAAGGGCATCGTGGAGGCGGTGCACGAGCGCACCTCGGTGCTGACGCGCCCAGACTTCTACGACGGCGTGAAGCCAATCGCCGCCAATATCAATCAGATCGTCATCGTGTCGGCGATCCTGCCCGAGCTGTCGCTGAACATCATCGATCGCTATCTGGTGGCCTGCGAAACGCTCGAAGTCGAGCCGCTGATCGTGCTCAACAAAATTGACCTGCTGGATGCCGAAGCGCGCAAGTTGGTCGACGGCATGATGGATATCTATCGCAAGATTGGCTACCGGGTGCTGGAAGTCTCCAGCCAAACGCGGGAAGGCATGGCGGAGTTCGAACAGGCGCTGGCCGGGCGCATCAGCATCTTCGCCGGCCAGTCGGGGGTCGGCAAGTCCAGCCTGCTTAACGCGCTGCTGCCGCCGTCTGATGAGCAAATTCTGGTAAATCAGGTTTCCGACGTCTCGGGCCTCGGGCAACATACCACCACCGCCGCGCGGCTGTACCATTTCCAGCACGGCGGCGACGTGATCGACTCCCCAGGGGTGCGCGAGTTTGGCCTGTGGCACCTGGAGCCGGAACAAATTACCCGCGGATTTGTCGAATTCCGTGATTATTTAGGCGGTTGCAAATTCCGTGACTGCCGCCACGATACCGATCCCGGCTGCGCCATCCGCGCGGCGATGGAGAAAGGCGATATCGCGGAAGAGCGTTTCGACAACTATCACCGCATTCTGGAAAGCATGGCGCAGGTGAAGGTTCGCAAGAACTTCACGGACGCCGCAGACTGACACTGACGGGCGGGCATTGACGACGGCGGAACCCTCGTTACAATGCGCGCCCTTTACCCTGATTCACGAGGTTAACGTGCTGGATAGCATTAAGATTAAATTGCAATATTGGCTGCCGAAGCTGGCGCTGACCCGCCTGGCGGGCTGGGGCGCCGACAAACGGGCCGGCTGGCTGACCCAACTGGTGGTCAAGGCCTTCGCCCGCTTCTACCGCGTCGATATGCAGGAAGCGAAAAATCCGGACCTGGCGTCTTACGCCACCTTCAACGACTTCTTCGTGCGCCCGCTGCGCGACGGCGCGCGCCCGATCGTCGCCGACGCCAACTGGCTGGCGCTGCCCGCCGATGGCGCCATCAGCCAGCTCGGCCCGATCCGCGAGGACCAAATCTTCCAGGCCAAAGGCCACCATTACAGCCTGGAGGCGCTGCTGGCCGGCAACTACCTGCTGGCCGAGCCGTTCCGCAACGGCCTGTTCGCCACCACCTATCTGGCGCCACGCGACTACCACCGCGTGCACATGCCGTGCGCCGGCGTGCTGCGCGAAATGATCTATGTGCCGGGCGATCTGTTCTCGGTCAACCCGCTCACCGCCGCCAACGTGCCTAACCTGTTCGCGCGCAATGAGCGCGTGATCTGCGTGTTCGACACCGACATCGGGCCGATGGTGCAAATCCTGGTCGGCGCCACCATCGTCGGCAGCATCGAGACCGTCTGGGCCGGCACCGTTACGCCGCCGCGCGAAGGCATCATCAAACGCTGGACCTACCCGGCCACCGGTGAAGAAGGCGCCATCGCGCTGGAAAAAGGCGCCGAGATGGGCCGTTTCAAACTCGGCTCCACGGTGATCAACCTGTTTACCGCAGGTAGCGTGCAGTTCGCGCCGCAGTTGCATAACGGCAGCGTCACCCGCATGGGTGAGGCCTTCGCCGAAATCCCGGCCGCCGCTAAAACACCACAGACCCCGATCTAAAGGAATCGACGCCGTGCGCCTGATCATCACGCTTTTGCTCGGTTGCCTGCTGTGGCAACCGGCGCTGGCCGCCCCCGTGCCGACCGAGAACCAGCTCAAACAGGAGCTGAAGCAGGCGGAAAGCAGCAAAAACGCGCCGAATCAGGCGGAGACCACCGAGGCGCTGCAAAGCGCCCTCAACTGGCTGACGGAGCGTAAAGAGTCGCAGACTCGCTCCGAGCAGTATCAGAGAGTGATCGACGATTTCCCGAAGATGACGCAGGAACTGCGCCGTCAGCTGGTACTGGAAAGCAACAAGATCCTGCCGAACGGCGACGATCTGCCGGCCGCCGAGCTGGAACAGCAGATCCTGCAAACCAGCAGCCTGCTGCTGGAACAGGCGCGCCTGCTGCAACAAGAGCAGGATCGCACGCGGGAAATCAGCGATTCGCTCGGCCAACTGCCGCAGCAGCAGACCGACGCCCGCCGTGCGCTGACGGAAGTGCAGCGCCGTCTGCAAGCGCAGCCCGCCAACCCGACCACGCCATACGCGCAGGCCGCTCTGGCCCTGCTGCAGACCGAAGCCGCAGCGCGCAAAGCCAAAGTGGACGAGCTGGAGCTGGCGCAGCTGTCGGCCAACAACCGTCAGGAGTTGGCGCGTATGCGCGCCGAAGTCTATAAAAAGCGCCACGAGAAAATAGACGTTCAGCTGCAGGCGCTGCGCAACAACCTCAATGCCCAACGCCAACGCGAAGCGGAACTGGCGCTGGAAAAAACCGAGCAGTTGGCCGAGCAGAACGGCGATTTGCCAAAAAGCATCAGCCAACAGCTGCAGATCAACCGCGAACTGTCCGCCGCGTTGAACAGCCAGGCTCAGCGCATGGATCTGATTTCGTCGCAGCAGCGGCAGGCGGCGGCGCAGACGCTGCAGGTGCGTCAGGCGCTGAGCACCATCATCGAACAGGCCCAGTGGCTCGGCTCATCGTCGGCTTTGGGGGAAACCCTGCGCGCCCAGGTGGCGACGCTGCCGGAAATGCCCAAACCGCAACAGCTGGACGGCGACATGGCCCAGCTGCGCGTGCAGCGCCTGCAGTTTGAAAATCAGCTGGAAAAACTGTCGCAGCGCGAATTCAAACGTGACGACGGCAGCGCGCTGACCAACCAGGAGCAGCGCATCGTCGATGCCCAATTGCGCACCCAGCGCGAGCTGCTGAACTCGCTGCTGTCCGGTTGCGACACCCAAATCCTCGAGCTGACCAAGCTGAAGGTGGCCAACACCCAGCTGATCGAAGCGTTGAACGAAATTCGCGACGCCACCCACCGCTATCTGTTCTGGGTGCCGGACGTCAATCCGATCAACTTCTCTTATCCGCTCAACGTGGCGCACGATCTGACGCGCGTCCTGTCGCTGGACACGCTGTCGCAGCTCGGCGGCGCCTTCATGATGATGGTGACCAGCCGCGAAACGCTGATCCCGATCTTCGGCGCCCTACTGCTGGTGATTTTCAGCATCAGTTCGCGCAAGCACTATCACGCTTTCCTCGAGCGCGCCAGCAGCCGCGTCGGCAAGGTGACGCAGGACGAATTCTTCCTGACGGTGCGCACCGTGTTCTGGTCGATTCTGGTGGCAATGCCGCTGCCGGTGCTGTGGGCCGCGCTCGGTTACGGCCTGCAGAGCGCCTGGAACTACCCGGTGGCGGAAGCGATCGGCAAAGGGGTGACCGCCACGCTGCCGATCCTGTGGCTCTGCATGATCTGCGCCGCCTTTGCCCACCCGCAGGGGCTGTTCATCGTGCACTTCCGCTGGCCGGCGAAGCAGGTTTCGCGCGCCATGCGCTACTACAAGATGTCGATCTGGCTGATCGTGCCGCTGATCATGGCGCTGATCACCTTCGATAGCCTGAAAGAACGCGAGTTCGCCAACACGCTGGGGCGGCTGTGCTTCATCCTGCTGTGTCTGGCGCTGGCGCTGGTCACCCATAGCCTGAAGCGCGCCGGCATCCCGCTGTATCTGGATAAAAACGGCTCCGGCGACAACATGCTCAACAGCGCCTTCTGGGGGCTACTGCTGTCGGCGCCGCTGCTGGCGGCGCTGGCCTCGACCGTCGGTTACCTCACCACCGCGCAGGCGCTGTTGGCGCGCCTGGAAACCTCGGTGGCGATCTGGTTCCTGCTGCTGGTCATCTACCACATCATCCGCCGCTGGATGTTGATCCAACGGCGGCGCATCGCCTTCGATCGCGCCAAACAGCGCCGCGCCGACATTCTGGCCCAGCGCGCCCGCGGCGAAGACGAAACCTCGCACACCCCGAACAGCACCGAAGGAGCCATCGATCCGGACGATTCGGACTTCGATCTGGACACCATCAGCGCCCAGTCGCTGCGGCTGGTACGTTCGATCCTGACGCTGATCGCGCTGGTGTCGGTGATCGTGCTGTGGTCGGAGATCCACTCCGCGTTCGCCTTCCTGGAAAACATCTCGCTGTGGGACGTGACCTCGACGGTGAACGGCGTGGAAACCGCCCATCCGATCACCCTCGGTGCGGTTCTGATCGCCATTCTGGTGTTGATCATCACCATGCAGCTGGTGCGCAACCTGCCGGCGCTGCTGGAGCTGGCTGTGCTGCAGCACCTGGATCTGACGCCGGGCACCGGCTACGCCATCACCACCATCACCAAGTACCTGCTGCTGGTGTTCGGCGCGGTGCTCAGCTTCGCCTGGATCGGCATCGAATGGTCGAAACTGCAATGGGTGGTTACCGCGCTCAGTCTGGGGTTGGGCTTCGGCATGCAGGAGATCTTCTCCAACTTCATCTCCGGCCTGATCATCCTGTTCGAGAAACCGATCCGCATCGGCGACACCGTGACGATCCGCAACCTGACCGGCACCGTCACCAAGATCAACACCCGCGCCACCACCATTTCAGACTGGGACCGCAAAGAGATCATCGTGCCGAACAAAGCCTTCATCACCGAGCAGTTCGTCAACTGGTCGCTGTCGGATAATCTGACCCGTGTGGTGCTGACCGTGCCGGCGCCGGGCGAAGCCAACAGCGAAGAGGTGACCAAGATCCTGATGAACGCCGCCGAGCGCTGCTCGCTGGTGCTGGATAACCCGGCGCCGGAGGTTTACCTGGTCGATCTGCAACAAGGTATCCAGATCTTCGAGATGCGTATTTACGCCGCCGAGATGGGCCACCGCATGCCGCTGCGCCACGAGATCCACCAGCTGATCCTGGCGGGCTACCGCGAGCACGGCATCACACTGCCGTACCCGCCGTTCCAGGTGCGCACCGAGACGCTGTCGCGGCTGACCAACAACGGCCGTACGCCACCGTCTACACCGGCGCCGAACACCAAGCGCGACGCCGGGGGCCTGTAAGCGCTTCTCGCGATAAAAAAAGGGCCGGCAAATGCCGGCCCTTTTGCTTTTCTCACCGCCTGAAACGTCAGGCGATCCCGACCGGGAAGGCCAACACGTCGCTCAGGCTCTCGGCGCCCAGCGCCAGCATCACCAGGCGATCCACGCCCAGCGCCACGCCGGAACATTCCGGCATGCCGTGCTGCAACGCCGCCAGCAGGTTGTAGTCGATCGGCTGCTGCGGCAGGCCGCGCTCCGCGCGTTTGCGATTGTCCTGCTCGAAGCGCTGCTGCTGTTCACGACCGTCGGTCAGCTCGCGGAAACCGTTCGCCAGCTCAATGCCCTTGAAGTACACCTCGAAACGCTCCGCCACGCGGTGATCCTCGGTGCTGATCTCCGCCAACGCCGCCTGGCTTGCCGGGAAGTGGTAAACGAACGCCGGCTTTTCACGGCCGATATGCGGCTCCACGCCCACGGTGAACAGCAGCTGCAGCAGCGTATCGCGATCTTCTTCGGTATCGGCGATGTTGCTCAAGTCGAGTTTGGCCGCCGCTTCGCGCAGCTGCGCCTTCTCCGCCGACAGCGGATCGATGTCCAGATGGCGCAGGAACGCCTGCTGATAAGACAGGGTCTCCGCGCTCTCGCAGTCCAGCACCTGTTGCAGCAGATCGTCCACTTCGTTCATCAGGCGGTACATGTCGTAGTGCGGACGGTACCACTCCAGCATGGTGAATTCCGGGTTGTGATGCCGCCCGGCTTCTTCATTGCGGAAGCTGCGCCCCATTTGGTAGATCGGGCCGCTGCCCGCCGCCAGCAGGCGCTTCATGTGATATTCCGGGCTGGTCATCATGTATAGCGTCAGGCCCTCTGCCGCCCCCGGCCCGACGAAACGCGTCTCGAACGGGAACAGGTGAACGTCGGTGACCGTCGCCTGGCTCATGGTGGGCGTCTCAACTTCCAGCACGCCACGATCGGCGAAGAAACGCCGGATCTCAGCCAGAATCGCTGCGCGTTTCAACAAATTGGCGATGGGTGCACTAGGCTGCCAGCTTGCCGTTTCGCTCATGGTAATTAACTCCGAAATCAAACAGGGGATGCAGTCTACTCGCATCCTTGCAGCCAAACAAATTCTTCACGATGTACAACCGGCCATAACGCCAATTTCCGATAAATGGGCGGCAAAAGCGCGTTAAAAAGGGTAAAGCAGGCCGAACGCGCAAAAAAACAGACAAGCCTGTTGGGCTAGCGTTAATCGACAAAACAATCGATCACATCAAATTTCGACTACTTAACTTTAGGTATAGTTAATTCCCCATTATTGGTGGGAGATATCTATCCTTAACCTTTAAGCAACATTAATCGGTTCAATTAGTTAGCACCCGAAGAGTTCGCTAAATTTTAAGCATAGATATTTAACTTGCCGTTCTTAACAAGAACATTGGAGGAATGCAGTGCAAACCTTTAACGCCGATCTTGCCATTATTGGGGCCGGGGGCGCTGGTTTACGTGCAGCAATAGCCGCAGCGGAAGCCAATCCCCAACTAAAAATCGCGCTGATCTCTAAGGTCTACCCGATGCGCAGCCACACGGTCGCCGCCGAGGGGGGCTCCGCCGCCGTCACCCAGGATCACGATACCTTCGACTACCACTTCAACGACACCGTCGCCGGCGGCGACTGGCTGTGCGAGCAGGACGTGGTCGATCACTTCGTGCATCAGTGCCCGCGCGAGATGACCCAGCTTGAGCAATGGGGCTGCCCGTGGAGCCGCAAACCGGATGGTTCAGTCAACGTTCGGCGCTTCGGCGGCATGAAGATCGAACGCACCTGGTTCGCCGCCGACAAGACCGGCTTCCACATGCTGCACACCCTGTTCCAGACCTCGCTGAAATACCCGCAGATCCAACGCTTCGACGAGCACTTCGTGCTGGATATCCTGGTGGATGACGGCCAGGCGCGCGGCCTGGTGGCGCTCAACATGATGGAAGGTACCCGCGTGCAGATCCGCGCCAACGCGGTGGTGATGGCCACCGGCGGCGCCGGGCGCGTTTACCGCTACAACACCAACGGCGGCATCGTTACCGGCGACGGCATGGGTATGGCGTTCCACCACGGCGTGCCGCTGCGCGACATGGAGTTCGTGCAGTATCACCCGACCGGCCTGCCCGGTTCCGGCATCCTGATGACCGAGGGCTGCCGCGGCGAAGGCGGCATCCTGGTAAACAAGGACGGCTACCGCTATCTGCAAGATTACGGCATGGGCCCGGAAACCCCGCTGGGCGAACCGAAGAACAAATACATGGAGCTGGGCCCGCGCGACAAAGTGTCCCAGGCCTTCTGGCACGAATGGCGCGCCGGCCGCACCATCGCCACCCCGCGCGGCGACGTGGTCTACCTCGATCTGCGCCACCTGGGCGAGAAAAAGCTGCTGGAGCGGCTGCCGTTCATCTGCGAATTGGCCAAGGCCTACGTCGGCGTCGATCCGGTGAAAGATCCGATCCCGGTGCGCCCTACCGCGCACTACACCATGGGCGGCATTGAAACCGACCAGAACTGCGAAACCCGCATCAAGGGGCTGTTCGCGGTCGGCGAATGCTCCTCCGTCGGCCTGCACGGCGCCAACCGTCTCGGCTCCAACTCGCTGGCAGAACTGGTGGTGTTCGGCCGCGTCGCCGGTGAGCAAGCGGCCCGCCGCGCGCTGGAAACCGCGCCGGCCAACGGCAGCGCGCTGGATGCGCAAACCCGCGACGTCGAAACCCGTCTGAGCAACCTGATGAAGCAGGAAGGCAATGAAAACTGGGCGAAGATCCGCGACGAAATGGGGCTGTCGATGGAAGAAGGCTGCGGCATCTACCGCACGCCGGAGCTGATGCAAAAAACCATCGATAAGTTGGCGGAGCTGAAAGAGCGCTTCAAGCGCGTCAACATCACCGACAACTCCAGCGTGTTCAACACCGATCTGCTGTACACCATCGAACTGGGCTACGGCCTGGACGTCGCCGAATGCATGGCGCACTCCGCGTTTAACCGCAAAGAGTCGCGCGGCGCTCACCAGCGCCTGGACGAAGGCTGCACCGAGCGTGACGACGTCAACTTCCTCAAACATACGCTGGCGTTCCATAACCCGCAGGGTGCGCCACGCCTCGAATACAGCGACGTGAAAATCACCAAGCTGCCGCCGGCCAAACGCGTCTACGGCGCAGAAGCCGAAGCGCAGGAGAAAAAGAATAAGGAGCAGGCAAATGGCTGAGATGCAAACCCTGAAGATCGAAGTCATGCGCTATAACCCGGAAAGCGACGCCGAGCCGCATTTCGTCACCTACGCCGTGCCTTACGACGAACAGACCTCGCTGCTCGACGCCCTGGGCTACATCAAGGACAACCTGGCGCCGGATCTCTCCTACCGCTGGTCCTGCCGCATGGCGATCTGCGGCTCCTGCGGCATGATGGTCAACCGCGTGCCGAAGCTAGCGTGCAAAACCTTCCTGCGCGATTACGTCGGCGGCATGAAGGTCGAAGCACTGGGCAACTTCCCGATCGAGCGCGATCTGGTGGTGGACATGACCCACTTCATCGAAAGCCTGGAGGCGATCAAGCCGTACATCATCGGCAACGATCGCAAACCGGAGGACGGCCCGAACGTGCAGACCCCGGCGCAGATGGCCAAGTACCACCAGTTCTCCGGCTGCATCAACTGCGGCCTGTGCTACGCCGCCTGCCCGCAGTTCGGCCTCAACCCTGAGTTTATCGGCCCGGCGGCGATCACGCTGGCGCACCGCTACAACCTGGACAACCGCGACCACGGCAAGAAACAGCGCATGCCGCAGCTTAACGGCCAAAACGGTGTCTGGAGCTGCACCTTCGTCGGCTATTGCTCCGAAGTCTGTCCGAAACACGTCGATCCCGCCGCCGCCATCCAGCAGGGCAAGGTGGAGAGCGCCAAAGACTTCATGATCGCCATGCTGAAGCCGCAATAAGGGAGAAAATTGCCATGACAACTCAACGTAAGCCCTATGTGCGCACCATGACGCCCACCTGGTGGCAAAAACTCGGCTTCTACCGTTTCTACATGCTGCGCGAAGGCACCTCGGTGCTGGCGGTCTGGTTCAGCATCGTGCTGCTCTACGGCGTGTTCGCGCTGAAGGGCGGCGCCGAGAGCTGGGCCGGCTTCGTCGGCTTCTTGCAGAACCCGTTGGTGCTGTTGATCAACGTCGTCGCCCTGCTGGCGGCGGCGCTGCACACCAAAACCTGGTTCGATTTGGCGCCGAAGGCCGCCAATATCGTGGTCAACAGCGAGAAAATGGGACCGGGCCCCATCGTGAAAGGGCTGTGGGCCGTCACGATCGTCGTCAGCGTGGTCATCCTGGCCGTGGCCCTGATCTAATCCGGAGGAAACATGATAAATCAAGCACCTAAACGCTCCGACGAGCCGGTTTTCTGGGGATTGTTCGGCGCCGGCGGCATGTGGGGCGCGATCGTCGCGCCGGCCATCGTGCTGCTGGTCGGCATTCTGCTGCCATTGGGGCTGTTCCCCGGTGAAGCACTGGGTTACGAGCGCGTGCTGGCGTTCTGCCAGAGCCTGATCGGCCGCCTGTTCCTGCTGCTGATGATCATTCTGCCGCTGTGGTGCGGCCTGCACCGCATCCACCATGCGATGCACGATCTGAAGATCCACGTACCGGCCGGCAAATGGGTGTTCTACGGTCTGGCGGCGATCCTCAGCGTGGTCACCGTTATCGGCGTCGTCACCCTGTAAACCGCTCAGGCGGCCAACGCCCGTTGGCCGCCCTTTGCTCATCGGCTACACTGTCTACTCGCCCCCGGTAAACAGGAGTCACCGATGCGTTTATGGTCAAAGCTTAGCGTCATGCTTTCCGCCCTGCTCTCCGTCGCCTGCAGCGTCTCCCCGCCCAAAGACATCAAGGTCGTGAACAATTTCGACAGCCAGCGCTATCTCGGCACCTGGTACGAAATCGCGCGTCTGGATCATCGTTTTGAACGCGGTTTGCAGCAGGTGACCGCCCACTACAGCCCACGCGCCGACGGCGGGCTGAAAGTCATCAATCGCGGCTTCAATCCGCAGAAACAGCAATGGCAAGAAAGCGAAGGCAAAGCCTACTTTATCGGCTCACCGCAGGTCGCGGCGCTGAAAGTGTCGTTCTTCGGCCCCTTCTACGGCGGCTATAATGTGATTGCCCTGGACCCGGACTACCGCTACGCGCTGGTTTGCGGCCCTAACCGCGACTATCTATGGATCCTGTCGCGCACTCCGACGCTTGACGCCGGCGTACGCGACAGCTTATTGCAGACGGCCAAAGGCTACGGTTTCGCCACCGATGCGCTGATCTGGGTGCAGCAATCCGCCGATCAGTGACTGCTGAACTTCAGCCCGAGGATGCCGACCACGATCAGGCACAGGCTGATGATACGCGCGATATTGGTCGATTCCCCCAACAGCACCATGCCCATGATGGCCGCGCCCACCGCGCCGATGCCGGTCCACACCGCATAGGCGGTGCCGGCGGGCAGCGTTTTCATGGCGTTGGCCAACAGCAACATGCTGACCACCATCGCGGCGATGGTGATGATGCTCGGCGTCAGCCGGGTAAAACCGTGGGTGTATTTCAGACCGATAGCCCAAACCACTTCGAGCAAACCGGCGATAAGCAGAATAATCCAGGCCATGAGACGGCCTCCTACCACTGGGGTCGTCCCCGATATAATGACGCGTAAACGGGTCGTCCCGTTCAGCGGGGTGATAAACGGCGGGTAACCTCACCCGCACTGCGGCAGGATAGCAGCAGCGTTAACGCTCAGGCAAGAGGAGGAAATGCGGCGGCCCTCCGCGCGCGGAACGCCGCCGGGTGGAGAACGGATTATTCCGCGCTGCGCTGAATGGCCTTGCCGCCGGCCTGAATGTCCTCACCCACACCGCGGGTGGTGTTACAGGCAGTCAACGAGGTCAAAATCATCAAAGAGAAGATCGCGATAATACTTTTCTTCAGCATAAGAAAGTCCTTATTTGTCGTTGATGAAAAAGTACGGCTTTCTAAGCTTAGTCAAAATTGGCGCGGGGAGTGGGATCGCCACCGGCTTTGTGGCGCAAATACATCGGGTTAAAGGGCGGAATCAGCTGGCCGTGCGAGAGATGGCGCCGCCGAGATGCTGAACGTCTTCGCCGAAACCGCGAAACGTATTGCAACCGCTAAGGGAGAAAAGGAACAACAGGGAGAGCACGGCCAACAACGTTTTCTTGAACATGCGGATTTTCTGCCAACGAACGGGGATGGGATAAAACAGAGGAACCGCGGGGGTTCCTCTGCTTTGAAACTTACTTAACGCGAGAGACGTATTCGCCAGAGCGAGTGTCAACCTTGATCACTTCGCCGATCTGGACGAACAACGGCACTTTTACCACGGCGCCGGTGCTCAGGGTAGCCGGCTTGCCGCCAGTCCCTGCGGTATCGCCTTTCAGGCCAGGATCGGTATCGGTGATTTCCGCTTCGATGAAGTTCGGCGGCTGAACGGCGATTGGACGGCCATCCCACAGGGTGATGATGCACTCTGCGTTATCCTGCAGCCATTTGGCCGCGTCGCCGACGGTTTTACCGTCAACCTGATGCTGTTCGAAAGACTCAGGGTGCATGAAGTGGTAGAACTCACCGTCGCTGTACAGGTAGTTCATGTTGGTGTCCATCACGTCTGCGCCTTCGCAAGAATCGGTAGACTTGAAGGTTTTTTCCACGCGGGTGCCGGTCAGCAGACGACGCATTTTCACGCGTGCAAACGCCTGGCCTTTACCTGGTTTCACGAACTCGCTGGCTTCGACGGCGTAAGGTTCGCCCTCGAACATGATTTTAAGACCCGGACGGAAATCGTTGCTAGAATAAGTCGCCATGATGGCCCTCTGAATATTTGAACTGGTAGCTTAGCCAAAAAAATGGCACACATTATAACCCAAAGTACGGCACATAGAGAAGATTGGTTGCATCAACTCGCCGATGTTATTACCGATCCTGATGAATTACTGCAGCTTTTGTCACTGAATACGCACCCGGAACTGCCGCAGGGGCGCGATGCCCGCCGGCTGTTCGCCCTGCGCGTGCCGCGCGCCTTCGCCGCACGCATGCGCCCCGGGGATGCCAACGACCCGCTGCTGCGCCAGGTGCTGACCGCCAGAGAGGAGTTCATCAACGCCCCAGGGTTCACCACCGATCCGCTCGATGAGCAGCGCAGCGTGGTGCCGGGCTTGCTGCACAAATACCGCAATCGCGCACTGCTGCTGGTCAAGGGCGGCTGTGCGGTCAACTGCCGTTACTGCTTCCGCCGCCACTTCCCCTATCAGGATAATCAGGGCAATAAGAACAACTGGCGGCAGGCACTGGATTATATCCGCCAACACCCGGAACTGGACGAGATCATTTTTTCCGGCGGTGATCCGCTGATGGCCAAAGACAGCGAGCTAGAGTGGCTGGTCGATGAGCTGGAGGCCATCCCGCACCTGAAACGCCTGCGCATTCACACCCGTTTGCCGGTGGTGATCCCGGCGCGCATCACGCCGGCGCTGTGCCGCCTGCTGTCGGCCTCGCGCCTGCAGGTGCTGATGGTCACGCACATCAACCACGCCAACGAAATCGACCGCGATCTGCAGAGCGCCATGGCGCAGCTGCGTCTGGCCGGCGTCACGCTGCTCAATCAGAGCGTGCTGCTGCGCGACGTCAACGACGATGCCGACACGCTGGCGGCGCTCAGCAACGCGCTGTTCGACGCCGGTATCCTGCCCTACTACATCCACGTGCTGGACAAGGTGCAGGGCGCGGCGCACTTCATGGTCAGCGACGATGAAGCGCGCGCCATCATGCAGGCGCTGCTGAGCAAGGTGTCCGGTTATCTGGTGCCGCGCCTGACGCGCGAAGTGGGCGGCGAACCGAGCAAAACGCCGATCGACCTGCGCCTGATGCAGGAGTGACGCACGCCCAATGCCGTAACGAAAAGAGGAATGCCGGGGCATTCCTCTTTTTTTATCTCTTTGCGGCTGCGGCCTCAGCGCCTTAAGGGCACTTGTAAACCTGGCCGACCATTTTGCTGTCCAGCGGTGCGAAGCTGGAGAGCAGATTCTGGCTCGGGCTGTTAGCACCGTAGATCACGTTGCCGCCCATGGCCGCCGCCTTATTGCGCAGATCGTTGGCCGCACCGCGCATGGAGCTGCCTTCACCGCCGTTGCCGGACAGCCAGTTGCTCTGGGTGCCGGTCACTTCCCCCAGCAGTTGGCATTCCGCCGCCGGCTTGCTGTCGGTGAACTTGATCTGCTGACCCGCAGCGGTCAGTTCATGAGTGGTGCTGCAACCCGCCAGCAGCATCGCTGCCGAGAGACCCAGTAAGGCTTTAATCCGCATCTTGTTCCCCATTCGATGTTGAGAATTACGCAAAAGCTTATCAGAAAGCGATGCCATCTCTTAAGCATCCGTTGCCACGCGAGCGGGCCAACGTCTTGAGCGACAGCTGATGACTTACCAGTTTACCAGCTAAATCGCCCCCGGCGGCAAAAATATCATCAAATACAGTGCGGCGGCGAGCAGGCATAAAAAAACCCCGGCCATTTGACCGGGGTTCTCAGCACACAAGCGTGTGGGGGATGATTACATCATGCCGCCCATGCCGCCCATGCCGCCCATGCCGCCTGCTGCGCCCATATCCGGTGCGTCAGCTTTCGGCAGGTCGGTGACCATGCATTCGGTGGTGATCATCAGGCCAGCCACGGAAGCCGCGTACTGCAGAGCAGAACGGGTCACTTTGGTTGGATCCAGGATGCCCATCGCGATCATGTCGCCGTATTCTTCGGAGTAAGCGTTGTAGCCGTAGCTGCCTTCGCCCGCTTTCACCTGGTTGGCGATAACGGAAGCTTCTTCACCGGCGTTGACCACGATCTGACGCAGAGGGGCTTCCATTGCGCGCAGCGCAACTTTGATACCCACGTTCTGGTCTTCGTTGTCGCCTTTCAGCGCGGCGATTTTGCCTGCAACGCGGATCAGCGCTACGCCACCGCCGGCCACCACGCCTTCTTCCACTGCGGCGCGGGTCGCGTGCAGGGCGTCTTCAACGCGGGCTTTCTTCTCTTTCATTTCAACTTCAGTGGCTGCGCCAACCTTGATAACGGCAACGCCGCCGGCCAGTTTCGCTACGCGCTCCTGCAGTTTTTCACGATCGTAGTCAGAGGTCGCTTCTTCGATCTGCTGACGGATCTGAGCAACGCGGCCCTGGATGGTCGCTTCGTCGCCCACGCCATCGATGATGATGGTGGTGTCTTTGTTGATGACAACGCGTTTCGCCTGGCCCAGGTCTTCCAGGGTGGCTTTTTCCAGCTCCAGACCGATCTCTTCAGAGATAACGGTACCGGCAGTCAGGGTCGCGATGTCCTGCAGCATGGCTTTACGGCGGTCGCCGAAGCCAGGCGCCTTAACGGCAGCCACTTTCACGATGCCGCGCATGGTGTTGACCACCAGGGTCGCCAGCGCTTCGCCTTCTACGTCTTCAGCGATGATCAGCAGCGGTTTGCCTGCTTTGGCAACGGCTTCCAGCACCGGCAGCATTTCGCGGATGTTGGAGATCTTCTTGTCAGCCAGCAGGATGAACGGGCTTTCCAGCTCAACAGAACCGGTTTCCGGCTTGTTGATGAAGTATGGGGACAGGTAACCGCGGTCGAACTGCATACCTTCAACCACGTCCAGCTCGTCTTGCAGGCCGGTGCCTTCTTCAACGGTGATAACGCCTTCTTTGCCCACTTTCTCCATCGCTTCCGCGATCAGTTTACCCACGGTTTCGTCGGAGTTGGCGGAGATGGTGCCTACCTGAGCGATAGCTTTGGAATCGGAGCAAGGTACGGACAGTTTTTTCAGTTCTTCAACCGCAGCGATAACCGCTTTGTCGATGCCGCGCTTCAGATCCATCGGGTTCATGCCTGCAGCAACCGCTTTCAGGCCTTCGGTGATGATGGATTGCGCCAGTACGGTTGCCGTGGTGGTACCGTCGCCCGCCGCGTCATTCGCTTTGGAGGCCACTTCTTTCACCATCTGTGCGCCCATGTTCTCGAACTTGTCTTCCAGTTCGATTTCACGCGCAACGGAAACGCCGTCTTTGGTGATGGTCGGTGCGCCGAAAGATTTATCCAGCACTACGTTGCGGCCTTTCGGGCCCAGGGTCACTTTTACTGCATCAGCGAGAACATTCACGCCGCGGAGCATTTTCACGCGAGCGTCATTGCCGAATTTTACGTCTTTAGCTGCCATTGGTATTTCCCTTCAACTCGTTCAGTTCAGAAGATAAAGCGCAATTACGCTTCAACAATTGCCAGAATGTCGCTTTCGGACATGATCAACACTTCTTCATTGTCGATCTTCTCTGCTTTCACGCCGTAGCCGTCGTTGAAAATCACGATATCGCCAACTTTCACATCCAGCGGTTGGATGTTGCCGCTTTCCAGCACACGCCCTTTACCCACTGCAACCACTTCACCGCGAGTGGATTTACCCGCAGCGGAGCCAGTCAGGACGATGCCGCCAGCAGATTTTGATTCAACTTCTTTGCGCTTGACGATAACGCGGTCATGCAATGGACGAATACTCATTGAACGCTCTCCTGTAAGAAGGTCTCTATCAGATTTAGGGTTGTACACCGGAAGGTTGTTATTACCGGCCTCGTGGGATTTGAGATGGGGGCGTTCCAGCCCCCTTCAAGGGGGCTAGCGAAAAAAATTTCGCATTTTGGGTCGCGCGGGTGCGACAGAGATGAAAAACGCGGCCTGAGCCGCGTTTGCTTAACGATCGTGAGGCTTGCGCTCCTCGTCCGGGCGGTGTTCCAGCACCGGGCGCTCGTCCTCCTTGCGCTGGAATTCGCCGTCGAAGGTGTTGCCATTGGCGGCGTCGCCCCCCGTCCAACCGCCGGGGCGATAAACCGACAGATGCGGCATCAGCTTCAGCGTCAACGATTTTTGCACCGGCGGCAGCAGCAGCAACAGGCCGAGGAAGTCGGTGAAGAAGCCCGGGATCAGCAGCAGGAAGCCCGCCAGCACCAGCGAAACGCTTTTCACCATTTCCGCCGCCGGGCTTTCGCCGGCCGCCAGTTTTTGCTGCATCTGCACGAAGGTTTTCATGCCCTGATTGCGCACCAGCGAAATGCCGACGCAGGAGCTGAACACCACCAGCAGCAGGGTGACAGCCACGCCGAGCACGGCGGCGACTTTGATAAAGATGGATATTTCTATGTAAGCCAGCAGAAATATCAGCAGTAGCGGTAACCAGCGCACCTGGTTCTCCTATCGGTAGGTAAAGCGCGGCCGCCACGGGGCGACGGCGCGAAAAAAGAGGCCGTAAACGGCCGACACCATTACAATGAGGGCATCACCCCACCATTTCAACCGAGAGCCGGTTTTTATTGCTAAAGTTCACAAACGTGAAAGAAGTCACAGAACCGGAAAAGGGCATATCCTTAAACACCATAAGGTGATCTGGATTCAGTCATTTCTTACCAACCAGCATATGATCTGGGCAGCAACGGGCGATTTGGTTAATCGTTTCACGCCCCAAGCCTTCGGCAATATTAATTTAGGCTGTGCCCTTACTAGCCTTGACCTGACAAATTATTAATTCGGCAGCAACACATAGAGAAGGTTCTCATGTCAAACAACATTCGTATCGAAGAAGACCTGTTAGGAACACGTGAAGTCCCCGCAGACGCTTACTACGGAGTTCACACTCTGCGTGCGATTGAAAACTTCTACATCAGCAACAGCAAAATCAGCGATGTCCCCGAGTTCGTTCGCGGCATGGTGATGGTGAAAAAGGCCGCGGCGATGGCCAACAAAGAACTCAAAACCATCCCGCGCAAAATCGCCGACGTGATCATCCAGGCCTGCGACGAGGTGCTGGATAAAGGCAAATGCATGGATCAGTTCCCGGTGGACGTGTTCCAGGGCGGCGCAGGCACCTCGCTGAACATGAACACCAACGAAGTGCTGGCGAACATCGGCCTGGAGCTGATGGGCCACCAAAAAGGCGAATACCAGTATCTGAACCCGAACGATCACCTCAATAAATGCCAGTCCACCAACGACGCCTACCCGACCGGGTTCCGCATCGCGGTGTACGCCTCCAACCAGAAACTGATCGACGCCATCAACCAGCTGCGCGAAGGCTTCGACCGCAAGGCGAAAGAGTTCGAAACCATCCTGAAAATGGGCCGCACCCAGCTGCAAGACGCAGTGCCGATGACCCTCGGCCAGGAGTTCCACGCCTTCAGCGTGCTGCTGAACGAAGAGACCCGCAACCTGCACCGCACCGCGGAGCTGCTGCTGGAAGTGAACCTGGGTGCCACCGCCATCGGCACCGCGCTCAACACCCCGGAAGGCTACCAGCCGCTGGCGGTGCAAAAACTGGCGGAAGTCAGCGGCCTGCCGGTGGTGCCGGCGGAAGACCTGATCGAGGCCACCTCCGACTGCGGCGCCTACGTGATGGTGCACAGCGCGCTCAAACGCCTGGCGGTGAAACTGTCCAAAATCTGTAACGACCTGCGGCTGCTCTCCTCCGGCCCGCGCGCCGGCCTGAACGAAATCAACCTGCCTGAGCTGCAGGCAGGCTCGTCCATCATGCCAGCCAAAGTGAACCCGGTAGTGCCGGAAGTGGTCAATCAGGTGTGTTTCAAGGTGATTGGCAACGACACTTGCGTTACCATGGCGGCCGAAGCGGGCCAGCTGCAGCTGAACGTGATGGAGCCGGTGATCGGCCAGGCGATGTTCGAGTCGATCCACATCCTGACCAACGCCTGCTACAACCTGCTGGAAAAATGCATTAACGGCATCACCGCGAATAAAGAAGTCTGCGAACACTACGTCTTCAACTCGATCGGTATCGTCACCTATCTGAACCCGTTCATCGGCCACCATAACGGTGACATCGTCGGGAAGATCTGCGCCGAAACCGGCAAGAGCGTGCGTGAGGTGGTGCTGGAACGCGGCCTGCTGACCGAAGCCGAGCTGGATGACATCTTCTCCGTGGAGAACCTGATGCACCCGGCCTATAAAGCCAAACGCTATACGGATGAAAATGAACAATAACAGACCTACCCGGTAGCCCTGAAAGGCACGCTAAATCCTCTGGATAGCGTGCCTTTTTACTTTCCGGCGCCCACAAAATTTTAACGTTTTATTTTCAATTTACACCCTAAATCATTGGGACTGCATCAAGGCGGCAAGCGCGCAAGCCCCGGGAGCTTACTCAAGTAAGTGACTGGGGTGAGCGCTCGCAGCCAACACCGATGCAGTTTCAAGGATGACGGGAAATCTCATTTTAAGGAGTAAACACTATGCTAGCCTTGGAATTGGTTATCGTTCTGCTGGCCATCTTTTTAGGGGCCAGGTTGGGCGGTATCGGTATCGGGTTCGCGGGGGGATTGGGCGTTCTGGTCCTGGCGCTGATCGGCGTCAAGCCGGGCAGCATTCCCTTCGACGTGATTTCCATCATCATGGCGGTGATCGCGGCGATCTCCGCGATGCAGGTCGCCGGGGGGATGGATTACCTGGTGCAGCAGACCGAAAAGCTGCTGCGCAAGAACCCCAAGCACATCACCATTCTCGCCCCTATCGTCACCTACTTCCTGACCATCTTCGCCGGCACCGGCAACATCTCGCTCTCGGCGCTGCCGGTGATCGCCGAAGTGGCGAAAGAACAGGGCATCAAGCCTTGCCGCCCGCTGTCGACCGCCGTGGTGTCCGCCCAGATCGCCATCACCGCCTCGCCGATCTCCGCCGCGGTGGTGTACATGTCTTCGGTGATGGAAGGCCACGGCGTCAGCTACCTGCACCTGCTGATGGTGGTGATCCCGTCCACCTTCTGCGCCGTGCTGGTGATGTCGCTGCTGGTGACCTGGCTGTTCGACTCCAAGCTGTCTAACGATCCGGTGTACCTGAAACGCCTGGAAGAAGGCCTGATCACCCTGCGCGGCAACAACGCGCTGGCGATCAAACCGCGCGCCAAAGCCTCGGTGCTGCTGTTCCTGCTGGGCGTGCTGTGCGTGGTCGCCTACGCCATCATCAACAGCCCAGGCTTGGGCCTGGTGGCCAAGCCGCTGATGAACACCACCAACGCCATCCTGATCATCATGCTGAGCGTCGCCACGCTGACCACTCTGCTGTGCCGCGTCGACACCGACATGGTGCTGAACTCCAGCACCTTCAAGGCCGGCATGAGCGCCTGTATCTGTATCCTCGGCGTCGCCTGGCTGGGCGATACCTTCGTGCAGGCCAACATCGACTGGATCAAAGAAACGGCCGGCAGCGTCATTCAGGCACACCCGTGGCTGCTGGCAGTGATCTTCTTCTTCTGCTCGGCGCTGCTGTACTCGCAGGCCGCCACCGCCAAGGCGCTGATGCCGATGGCGCTGGCGCTGAACGTATCGCCGCTGACCGCCGTCGCCTCCTTCGCCGCCGTCTCCGGCCTGTTCATCCTGCCAACCTACCCGACGCTGGTCGCCGCGGTGCAGATGGACGATACCGGCACCACGCGCATCGGCCGCTTCGTGTTCAACCATCCGTTCTTCATTCCCGGCACCATGGGCGTGATCTTCGCGGTGGTATTCGGCTTCCTGCTCGGCAGCATCATGCTGTAACGCTTCGACCGGGGCTGCGGCCCCGGTTTTCCTCCTGACGATAAACTCGCCTTCTAGCCAATCCGCCTTCAGGGTATAGTGCCCATTCGAACCGATGAGAGGGCTGAAGATGTCTGATTGCGAAGCTGTCGTCATACTCTGTACCGCACCCGATGAAGCCAGCGCCCAGGAACTGGCGGCGCGGGTCCTGGGCGATAAGCTGGCGGCCTGCGCCACGCTGCTGCCCGGCGCCACCTCGCTGTATTACTGGGAAGGGAAACTGGAACAGGAATACGAAGTGCAGATGCTGTTCAAAAGCGATCGCCGCCGTCAGCAGGCCCTGCTCGACACCCTGAAACAACATCACCCTTACCAGACGCCCGAGCTGCTGGTGCTGCCGGTGATGGCCGGAGATAAAGACTACCTGTTATGGATCAACGCTTCCTTAAACTGATTTTGCTGCTGTGCTGCCTGTTCTTCCTGCCGCAGGCGGTGCAGGCTTCGCTGTTCGCGCCGAAGGGCGGCAGCCAGTTCGTGCCTGTCGATCAGGCCTTCGCCTTCGATTTCAAACAGCAAGGCAGCCAAGTAATACTGAACTGGCAGATCCGCCCCGGCTACTACCTGTATCGCCAGCAGATCAAACTGGTGCCGCAGCAGGCTACGCTCGGCGCCTTTACCCTGCCCGAAGGGTTGAGCCACAAGGACGAGTTCTTCGGCGAAGTGGCGATTTTCAAACAGCAGCTGAATCTGCAGGTGCCGTTGCAACAGGCGGCGGCCAACGCCAGCCTCAGCGTCACCTATCAGGGCTGCGCCGAGGCCGGCTTCTGCTATCCGCCGGAAACCCGGATCATCCCGCTGGACGCTGTCAGCGCCGGCGCGGCCGCCCCGCTCCCGGCAGCTACCTCTGTGCCAATCGAACAGCCCGCTACACCGGCCAGCCTGCCGTTCTCGCCGCTGTGGGCGCTGCTGATCGGCATCGGCATCGCTTTCACGCCGTGCGTGCTGCCGATGTACCCGCTGATCTCCGGCATCATCCTCGGCCGCGATCGGCCGCAAAGCAGCGGCCGCATTCTGGCGCTGGCGGTGGTTTACGTGCAGGGCATGGCGCTCACCTACACCCTGCTGGGCCTGGTGGTGGCCGCCGCCGGATTGCAGTTCCAGGCGGCGCTGCAGCACCCTTACGTGCTGATCGGCCTGTCGGTGCTGTTCATCGCGCTGGCGCTGTCGATGTTCGGCCTCTATTCCCTGCAGCTGCCCTCGACGCTGCAAACCCGGCTGGCGAACTGGAGCAACACCCAGCGCGGCGGCTCGCTGACCGGCGTGTTTCTGATGGGCGCCCTGGCCGGGCTGATTTGTTCCCCCTGCACCACCGCGCCGCTCAGCGCCATCCTGCTGTATATCGCCCAGAGCGGTAACCTGTGGGCCGGCGGCGGCACACTGTACCTGTACGCACTGGGAATGGGCATTCCGCTGGTGATCGTCACCCTATTCGGCAACCGCCTGCTGCCGCGCAGCGGCCCGTGGATGCAGTACGTGAAAGAGGCCTTCGGCTTCGTCATTCTGGCGCTGCCGGTGTTCCTGCTGGAACGGGTGATCGGCGATTTGTGGGGCATGCGCCTGTGGAGCCTGCTCGGCCTGGCGTTCTTCGGTTGGGCCTTCGCCCTGAGCCTGAGAAGCGCGCGCGGCTGGGCGCGCGCCCTGCAACTACTGCTGCTGGCGGCGGCGGTGATCGCCGCGCGGCCGCTGCAGGACTGGGTTTTCGGCGCCGACCAGGCGCAGCAGGCGGCTCAACCGCATCTGGCCTTTACCCGCATCAACAACGTCGAGCAGTTAGATCTGGCGCTGCAAAAGGCGCGGGGCAAGCCGGTGATGCTGGACCTGTATGCCGACTGGTGCGTAGCCTGTAAAGAGTTCGAAAAATACACCTTCAGCGATGCGGCGGTGCAGGCGAGCCTGGCCAACGCGGTGCTGCTGCAGGCGGATGTGACCGCCAACGGTGCGGAACAGGCGGCGCTGCTGAAGCACCTGCAGGTGCTGGGGCTACCGACGATCCTGTTCTTCGATCCGGCGGGCCAGGAGCTGACGGCCCAGCGGGTCACCGGTTTCATGAAGGCAGAAGCCTTCAACGCGCATTTGCAGAAAGTGATGCGACATACCCTATAGCTTTCGAGTTGCAGCTAGGCGGCAAGCACAGGAGTCCCCAGGAGCTTACTAAAGTAAGTGACTGGGGTGACAAATCTGTCGGGAGTAGATTTGAACACTGCCTACAGTGGCCCCGCAAGGGGTGAGGCCCATGGAGGGGCCGAATAACGGTGAGCAGCCAACAACGCTGCGGCTCGAAAGATGACGGGTATAATAAATAACACTGAGGTTCTGAACTGAAGAGGAGGAAGCACAAGTGCAACGTGAACACGTCCTTGATACCGCGCTGGGCCTGTTGGAACAACAGGGCCTGGCGACCGCCACATTAGAGATGCTGGCGGAAAAACTCGACGTTCAGCCCGGCGATCTCAAACGGTTTTGGCCGGATCGCGAAGCGCTGCTGTACGACTGCCTGCGCTACCACGGCCAACAGATTGACACCTGGCGCCGCCAGCTGTTGCTGGACGAAAACCTGAGCCCGCAGCAAAAGCTGCTGGCACGCTATGACGTGCTGGCGGAATACGTGCAGCAAGACCGCTATCCCGGCTGCCTGTTTATCGCTGCCTGCAGCTTTTTCCCGGAAACGGATCACCCGATCCACCAACTGGCGGAGCAGCAAAAGCTGACCTCGCTGGAGCTGACCCGCGAACTGCTGCGTGAAATGGACGCCGACGACGCCGACATGGTGGCGCATCAAATGGAATTGATTCAGGAAGGCTGCCTGAGCAAACTGCTGGTAAAACGCCAGCTCCAGGATGTATCGGTCGCCAAACGGCTGGCGGAAGACATCTTGCAGGTGGCACAGTGCCGCCGCAACGGGGCGCTGAGCTAAGCGAGCCGCGCTTGCGGCGCCGCCAACCCAAGGTGATAGCCGGAACAGGCGCATTTTTTGCGCCCTTTGCCTGAAAAGCCAGCAACCGGTGGCATTTTAACGTCTTTCACGCATAAAGCCGTTGACGGCCATCGGCCAATACGGTTTAATGCTGCGCGTTGCCCGGATAGCTCAGTCGGTAGAGCAGGGGATTGAAAATCCCCGTGTCCTTGGTTCGATTCCGAGTCCGGGCACCATATTTAGAGAACCCAGCCTATGGCTGGGTTTTTGCTTTTCAGGGACAGGACTCTCCATCGAACTGCGTTCGATTATTCGGCCAAAGGCCTCACCCTGCGGGCCAGCGCTAAAGCGCTGTTCAATCCGGCACATGCACCGGTTGTCCGAGTCCGGTCGCCCTATTTAGAGAACCCAGCCTATGGCTGGGTTGCTACTTTTTAGCGTGGGGAACTCGTCCTGGTCATTGAAACTCGTCTCCCCACTACCGCAATCCCCCTGAAACCTCTATTTTCCTGCTGCATCAATCGCCGTCTTTTTATATGTTTCGCATGCTGAAAAAATGAATAAAGGCTCAAAAAAAACAAGAATACTGCCAGAAATAACAAATTCATTTTACCTTCCTTGGGCAGCGTTTACTGACCCTCGTTATTTCAAAAGAAACCTCACGAGATACCGGAACGATATTACTCCCCGGCTTATCTGTAATGCCAAGCTGATAGCTTTTTAAGTGGGGTAGAAAAAATCAGGCCTACCCCTGTAGTTCAAGACGGATAATTACTGTCGGCAGATGGCGGCATATTTTTTCATGAAGGGTGAAGAACAAACGGATTTTAACGTCTCACTCCGCTCTTTTTCTTTGGGTTTGGCGGTGCCGTTACTTTCCCCTACGCACTGCCCGGCATTTTGGCCATTGCCATTAATGCATACCCCGACATTGTTGTTGCCGGCACCGTCGCCTGCCCCCTCATTTCCCGATACTCCTTGATTGCCGTTGAACCCGGCATAAGTCTGCGGTGCCATAAGCAGGCAAGCCACAATAAATGGCAGCGTCGTTTTCCACATAAATAGTATTCCCTGAAAATGAATAGTTAGAAAAATAAAATTCACACCATCAATTTATTGATAGCATTCATTTCATATCGTCAGGCATCACAAAGACAAGATAACAAAAACCTGAAAATAGACTATCCCTCGTAAAAGTTAAGAACATTCTCCCTCTTGAGAGAGCAACCAGTAAATAAAATCATGATGCCGGCTCAGCATTAATTTTTTCATCACCGCTCGCTTATGGCTATGCACCGTTTTGACGCTCACGCCCAACACTCGAGCGGTTTGCGACTGGTCAAACCCTCTTCTGAGGTAATTCACCACCTGACGCTCACGACGCGTAAAAGGCTGATATTCAAAACGGTCCGCAATTCGGGTATTGCCCAGCGTATCGGCCAACAGCTTAAACAATTTCTCCGGACTATCCGTTCGGTACAGCACGCAGAACGCTTCATGCGCAGTCACCGGCCTATCCTCTATGGTGACAACGGGCGGCCCCCCTTCATCATAGGCCGCTCTGCGCCAGCGCTGAGCGATGCGCCTTGATGAAATGAACATCACATCCGGCCGCACTGCCGCACCCTGCTTTAAAAAACAAATGGCCTTATTATTGGTTTTGGCATATTCGTTTATGCTGCTTTGCAGACCCGCGGAAAAATAGCTATTATCATCATCAATGATGATATTGATTGCCTTCATCCTTAACCTCTCTAATAGTCACAGTGCCGTAGAGTCTGCAATAAAATGCAGCGTCTGCCTGCCGTTATGACGACAGGCGTGAAGTTTCCCCGCCATTTTTAATAGCCAGCGTAGGTTTTCAATTCCTGACAGGCAGCAAAAAACCGCCCAATCATTGCTTAATAAGCATTGATGATTAGAATGCCATTACCGCTGAACGGACCTTCTTCAATATTACCGACGGTATGCAGGGTAGATTCCAAATCAATGGGCACACCACCCGTCGGAATGGTGATTTTCTTGCCGGTAATGCCAGGCACACCATCCACGGTGATGGTGGAATAGAGGCTGCCGTCGCCTTTTAACATGATTTTTTCATTGGCATTATTGCTCACCACCGACACTTCCGCGTTAGCCGGGTAGGTGCAGGAGATGCGGAAGCTCTCTCTTTTCCGATGGCCATTTACCTCGTCGGTGCCTAACTGACCGTGATCCAGCGTGACGGCGCCCGCATCAATGTTGCATTCATTATTGGGCGGCGTCGGGCCAATACAGCCTTGCCCAGGAAACACGTAATAGTAAGACGATGAAACTTTACGATAAACCAATGCATGACAGACTTTTGAATAGGCTTCCCACCTATTTTTAATAATGCATCCTGATGCCGGGTTAACGCTAGGGTCACAATAATTCCGCACACCCCCGTACCCTCTGCTCTCCATACCCACCTGCAGCTTGCCATAATATCCATTTTGACTTAGAAAAGTATACAGTTCCCCCATGGTCTTCTTTTTCAGGATATCAGGGTAATTCGTCGAGCTCCAGGTGGGCGCCGTGGCGGAAGGCACATACTCCAGCGGAAACTGGGTGTAATTATGAAAAACGCCAAACGTTATGAAGCAGCTTTCATTAGTACTAACAAGATTATTACAAGGATTCGGCGTCGGATCGTTGAAATCGATACTCACCAGTCGCCCTAACGCGCCATAGGAATAAGTGACTGCCTGGTTAATCAGCCCATCGACGATAGGCGCCTTCTCGGTGTGCCACACCATGCCGGCACCGGCTTTAGCGGTAAAAAAAACCATCAAAAAAGAAAACAAAACAAACTTACCTTTCCATGCAAGCTTATTTTTAAAAAAACATAAATTATAATAATTCATGGGGACCTCTTAAATGAACACCGGTGCATCAAAAAAAAAAAATAAAACAAACACTAACGCAATCATTAACCCGCATTCAGGTTAACGCACACAGAAAAATTGCCCTGCGTATCACTACGCCTTACTGCCCCCGACTAAGCGCCATACCCTCACGCCACGCCATCACCGCTTTGCCTGTTGAGCCTTTCACGCCACCCGCCCTGGTTTCCTGCAACCCGGCGTAGGCCACCCAGTTGCAGGAACCGTGATTACTCATACTCTGCAGTTAACGTCGCCGTTCCGGTAAAATTGGCCCCCACCAAAATGGTGCTTGGGCGCGCAATCGGCACCGCGTACAGTTTGGTCGGGTTGGCGGCATCAATGATCAGTTTGGTATCGCTGACGTAGGTGGTATCACCCGAGCCTTGCGTGATGCGCAGCCCCAGATTGCCCACGCTGGATTGCAGCGGTTTGCCATCGCCCCAGGACACTGGCGCAAAGCTCAGCTTCACTTTCAGATCGCCGGCATTCGGCGAACCGCCGCTACAGGAAACGCTGTAGGGGATTTCCATTTTTTTGTACGCGACGCCGTCAATTTTATTAATGACGACGTTGGCAAAATCCACGCTAATGTCTTTGCCATCATTCAGCGTACAGGTCGGTTGCTCCACCAATGTCCCGTTGAACTTGACGTTCACCGCTTGCGCAGGCTCCAGGTTCAGCATGCCCATGCAAAGCACCGCCGCTATGCCAGAGAAACGCATCACCTTCATTTTTTCCATATTCATTATCTTCATGTTCATCTCCTTATTATTGAACTTCTACGACTAATGTGGCGCTACTGGAAAAGCCCATTCCTTTCAGCGTGGCGCCGCTGCGTTTCACCGGCACGGCATATAACGGCGGTACGATCGGGTAGGTAAAATTAAGCCAGCCATTTAACCGCAGCTGTTGACCGTTCTCTTGCAGCAGCTTAATCGCCAAATCGTTATTACTGGTACGTAACAAGCCGTCACCAAAATCCGGCCCCAGCCCCTGCAGGCTCACTTTCAACAACCCGGCGGTCCCGGACGTATTGCCGCTGCAGCTCACCCCGTACGGAATCGGCCGCTTGCCGTATTTTTCGCCATCTATTTTGGTGGTGATCAGCTCATTGAAGTTCACGAAAATATCCTGGCCGCCGTTAACTTCGCATTTCGGCTTAGCGACAACGACCCCTTTCACCGTGACTATCGCCGTCGCCGCCCACCCGCTTTGGCTGAGCAACAACACCGCCAATACCGTGAGCGCCGAGGCGGCCGTCATGGTGGCCGCCAGGGCGCAGAAAAGCCGCAGACTTTCCCCCGCCCTTCGCCATGCGCTGCCCATCGCTTTCGCCTCAGTCATAGTTCATCCGAAAGTCAATGGCGGCCTGATAGGCGCCGGCCACCAGAGGCGCGCGCGTGCGCTCCGCCATCACATAGAAATTCAGCGCGTCGCTTCCCACCGCCAGCAACTGTGGCCGGCTGCGGCTGCCCATGCGCACATCGTTTCTTTCGCTATCCACTAAGCGCAACGCCAGCCCGCCGGCCCCGCGCACCTTAACCAACTGTGGGTTATCCGCATCCGCAGGCGCATTGAAACTCACCGTCACAGCCGGCTGGTAAGCATCCCAAACCTGGCTGCCCCGGCGTTGATCCTGCGTTGCCGCCCCCGCGCGCAGGCAGTCTCTCAGACGAAGCTGGAAAGCGACCGGCGGAGTGCGAGCCCCGACGTTGGCCAGGCTGCCCGTCGTCGCTTCCCCCAGCCCAACGTCCTGGTATGCCGAGGCCATATCCAGCCGGCAAGCCCCCTCCGTCAATGCGCCATGAACGAATAACACGCCGTGATTCCCTTCTTCCGCCTTCGCGGAACCGGCCATCAACCAGGTCAGCGCCAACATGACGCCCAGGCCGCTTCGCCGCTTCAAAAAATCGCCCTTCACATTGCGATCCCCTTCGTCCTTTCCTTGCATGGCTTCCTCCCCGCTTGCTGCAACCGATAAACAGGCCACCGGTTTCGGTTACCCTTTGGCGTCAGGCACAACCTGGCAATCACTGGCGCCGCATTTGAAGGTCAACGCAGGGCGACCGCCGTAATCATTGATGTAGGTCAGCACCGGCGCATTACCCAGCCCAGTGGCCCCCAGCGCGATGCTTCCCTTCGGCGGCACCATCAACGGTTCAAAGCCCTGCGCCGTTGTTCCCTTTTTGCTGCTGCTGGCATCGACCAGCGTGATGTAATAAGGCGTAGGATTATTCACCTGGAAGCCCGCCCCCTGGCGCGTCAGCGTTAACTTCTCCTGCCACGGCGCAAAGGCGCTGCCTTTGTCTGGCGCAATCGCCGCCGGGCGGTAGAACAGCTTGATGCGGGTCTGCAAGGCGATTTGCAGGGTGTTAGCCTTCTCGCTTTTCGGCGGTATTTCTCGCAGGTTGAAATAGAACAGGGTTTCACGATCCTGGGCCAGCAGATTGACGGCCGGCGTCGCCTGCACTTTTATTTGGCTCTGCGTGCCTGGTTCCAGGCGCTGCACCGGCGGCAAGACCACCAGCGGACTGGTAATCTTCTTGCCCTCGGCATCTTCCAGCCAGCCCTGCGCCAAATACGGCAACTGGGTATTTTTATTGCTGATATTCAGGCTTACCGATTTCTCCGCACCGTTAAAAACCACGCGGGTCCGGTCCAGTGCGATGGCGGCCTGGGCCTGGCTGCTCAATACCGTTGCCGACAGCACGCCAGCCACTGTGAATGTTTTTACCATGTTGTTTTTCATAAAATTGTTCCGTTTCATCACGCTTGTTCTTACTGAAATGGTCCTGGGCGCGGCGGCTTACTCCGCCCTCGCCTCGGTATGCTCCCGGCATGGCAACAGCAGGTTGCTCAACGCGATATCCGTGCGTATCTTCGGCAATAAGATCCGGCATTGCGCTTTGCCATCCCAATTCACCGTCATCTCCGTGTCGGGCTGAATGCCGCTCAGGTACACGCTGCCATCATCATTGACCAGGCCGGTTTGTTGACGCCTGCTGTTGTAGACCAGGGCGCCAAACGGCGGAGCGCTACCGTCAGCCAGGCGGATCACCGCCATCGCCTTTTGCCCGGAAATTACGTTGAAGCGCCGATAGCCAATCGCCCCTTCGGTCAGCGTCGCCTGCACCACCGACTGCGTGGCATCCGCGTTATCCGGCAAAGTGTTGAGATCGATACTCGCCTTGCTGCGGTAATAACTGCTGACGTCCGCAACCACCGCCTTGCCAAACCTGTTAGTACGCGTCGTCGCGCCAAATCCGCGAACCGGCACGTCGGCCACGCCTTCGGTATCCAGCAACAGACGCGTTCCGCCATAAATGCTATTCCGGTGCAGCGCCGCCCCTTTGGCGGTGGCCGTCATCCCGCCTTGCAAAGAGAGCCCCATAGATGAGTAGCTGCCCCCCTGGTAACTGGCGTTGGCACCTATGCGCGCGTTATCCCCCTCATGGTTATAGAAACCGCTGGCTGAGCCTCCCCGGCGCGAAAGACCGGTACTCAACTGATAGTTGTTGTGCTCATCCAACCGTTCGTAATACCCCACCCGCTGTGTGTTTTCGTTGCGGTTCCACGCGCTGCTGTAACTGACGTTGGCATTCACCCCCCACGGCAAGGTGAAGGACAAATACAGGCCATCGTCATTGGCCCCCTGATATTTATTTCGAAACGCCGTGATCGACGCGCTGATATTTTTCATCGGCCCCATATCGAAATAGCGAGAAAGCGCCAGGTTGTAGCGTTCATTCACGGGCTGATCCCAATACGTCTGGTGGCTGTAATTGAGATAAGCGCTTAGGCCCAAATCACGAAACTGTTTATTCAACGTGATGGTGTACATTTCCCGGCTTTTCCCGAGGCGGCTATCCCCATAGCGGGCGTCGAGGTATTCACTCATCGTCATAAAGTTCTGCTCAGAGAAACGGTAGCCGGCAAAGGTGATTTGGCTGTCGTATTCGTCAAAACTCTTGGAATAACTGACCCGGTATGATCCCCCGCCTTTAGTGCCGCCCTGTTGCGGCACTTCCGCGCGCGATTGCGTGGAATCGAACGACAGCGCCCCGAATGCCAGCAGGTCACGGCCTACCCCCATGGATAAGGCCTTGTAATCCCCGCCTGCCAGTGCCCCACCGTACAGCGACCACCCGTTGCTCACCCCCCAGGAGAATTCACCGGTGGCGAACAGAGGGCCATTGACATGGTGATTCCAGTCCGAAGGCCTGCCGCCGGCAAATTTGTAACGCACCGTGCCGGGCCGCGTCAGATAAGGAATATTGGCGGTATCGACTTTAAATTCCTGTACGCTGCCATCTTGCTCTTCCACCCGGACATCCAACTGCCCGTTGATCGAGTCATTAATGTCCTGAATGCGGAATGGCCCCGCCGCGACCCGGGTTTCATACAGCACGCGCCCCATCTGGCTAATCACGACCTTGGCGTTGCTTTTGGCAATCCCCGTTACCTCCGGCGCGTAGCCGCGCAGGTTGGGCGGCAGCATGCTGTCATCTGAACTCACGCTGAAACCGGTGTAACGGAAGCTGTCGAAGATATCCGTCGTCAGATAATCCTCACCCAGACTCAGCCGGGCCCCCCAGTTAGGCAGTGCGCGGAACGCGTAGTACCGGCTCCAGTCGAAATCTTGCTGCGTCGATAAACCGGAACCGGTTTGATGATTGATGTTCATCTGCCAGTCGGCCCGTAAACGCCAGGCCCCCAGATTGGCCCCCGTCGTTCCGTTTCCGCTGAGGCTATAAGACTGTTGGCTATTTTGCTGAGTGCGTTGCACCTGTGAATTAAGGTTGTAATCCAGCAGCAACCCCGGAATGCCTTCATCCCAGCGTGACGGGGGATCCCAGTCTGGTGATGAATACTCCAGGTAGGCCTGCGGAACGTTCAAATACAGAGTGGACGTCGCCAGATCGCCTTTTGCTTCCAGACCATTAAGGCTGGTGAGATCCAGACACTGTTCGTCATGCCACCAGCGCAACTTTGCCAAGGCATCTGACTTAAACCCGAGCTTTTCAACCAGCGCCGGCGAGATGCAAACCTCACTGCCTTTGGCATCATTTTCCGGCGCATAGAATGCGACAGGTTCTTCAGGTAACACCTGCGCGTTCAGGCTCACCGACATGACATAGTTCCCCGGCATGATGAAACCACCGCGAGAAAACTGGCTCAGATCGATGTTTTTTCTGTCATTAAGCTCTAACACGTCGATGTTAAATTGCACCTCCTCACTCGCCTGCAATTGAAAAGGGACGCTGCCTATCGCCAAAGCAACACACATGCCCAGCAGGCTCAATGAAGGTGTCTTTGAGTTATTCGCGTTCGATTTCATCGTTCCGCCAGCCTTTAACTTATTTATAATCAGTAGTAATTCAATTTAAAACGGATAGCGGTTCTATAATCCCCGGCACGCAAAATCTGGCGATTAGCCACCAGTTGCATGGAATAATTTACGTAATTCTCTTTTATCGCGGTGCCATCAATTGGCATGGCCGAACCGGGATAAATAATATTGCCGACGCTGTCTGAAATGCGTAATGCGATTCCCTTTGCCTCGCCTGTCACTCCGAATAACCCATTATCGGTTTGACCATCAAAGGTCATTTGAAAATGTTGGCGACCAGGCTGTATTCCCCCCACGTCCGACACACTGCAATTTAATAACCGCAAACTGAATGCTTTGGTCAGGCCATGACCCTCACGGGCAATTTGCTCTACCGGTAATGTTTGCATATCGATGGTTTGATCGCGGCTTGCCGCTTCAATAGCGCACGCGGCATTAACAATGGCACCTTCCATATTGACCTTTCCCCACCCAATCACAGCACTCTGCGCCACCGATGGCTGGGTAATAAAAAATGTGATCAACAGGGAAGGGGCCACTAAGATATGGGCTTTCCGAAACATAGCGCGTTCCTGGCAATGAGATTCCATTTAAAAAAGCATGCGGTTAACCCGCATGCTGGATACGTTTATAACTATTGCTTATTGATAATCCAGGGCGAAGTTAACCACGCTGGTGAAGGCACCTGGAACGATGGTGTCCAGAGCGCCGCCATTCCCTTTCAGGAAGGCCTGGAATTTCAGCTCAGCCTGGGTGGTACCGACATCGAGCAGCTGACCGGCAGTCGCAGTGCCCAGCTCAATTGGCTTATTGTTATCGGTAATCACAACGCTTGCGCCTTTAGCGGTGCTGCCGCTGCCAAAAGCAACCATTTTCTTGTCAGCGCCGGTAGTGCCGCCCGGTGCACCGGTAAAGGTGGTTTTCACTGTCTTAGCCGTTGCAAAAGCACAGTCTTCCAATTTGATCGAGAAGTCTTCCTTCACGTCAGACTCACGGCCATCTTTCAGGCTCAGGTTAGAAATTTGGCCCAGCGGAATGGTTTGGTCGATATTGTCAGCAGCAATAGAACATGGCGCATCGATAATTTCACCGGTGAAGGTAACGGAACCGCTGCCCTGATTTGCCGCGTTAGCGAAAGAGGAGACACCCATAGCCATCACTGCGGCCAGCATAATTTTATTCAGTTTCATATAAAGCCCTTACATTCCTTAGCAAGAAGAGGATTCAATCCAATTTATAAGTCATCACTTCGACTTCAACATTCAACGCCACCGTTTTAATACCGGCCACGTTTCTTGTGGTCGCTGAGACGTAACGTTTACCGCTCCGTTTCAGTGGGAACAAATTTACCCTCTCAAAACAGAAAATAAAATGTTATGTCGTGAAAATACAAAAACACAGGATTTTTATAAAAAAAATAGCAAACAAATAGATTTTAACACCATAAAATACAGATTAATTATCAATATTTATTTTAAAAAACTTGTCAATTAATAAACACTTCACGCTATATATACCCATATAGAGAAAAATCTGATTTACACCTGTCAGCAAGGATTGAAAAAAGCCTGAATAGGTCTCAGAATCATCTCTCGACAGGAAGGTTGATGGGTAAATAAAATGATTTACTGTATAAATGACAGCATCCTCTATAACGAGGAGGAAGGGACATTGGCGCATATCGATAACGTCAATAATAAAATAGCTTTACTCAAACCTGCCAGTCGCCTGCTTTCCTTATTTATCAGGAATAATAATAAGCTGCTGCTTCGTGATAGATTACTTAATGAGGTTTGGGTTGAGCATGGATTGAAAGCGTCTAATAATAACCTGAACAACTACATTTCAGGATTACGCAAGTCGCTGGCGCAGTTCGGTGCGGAGGAAATTGTTATCACCTACCCGCGACAGGGGTTTAAATTCAGCGCCAAAAATATTCATGAAATGAATATTCACCAAGAGGAGTCAAACAACCGGGATGAAAGTACAATTGAAAATATGACCCTGCCCGCTTCCCAAAGGAGCGACCCCAGCATGCGGCACGCTATACAGCGATTAATTATGATCGCCGCCGCGTGTTTAGTGCCGTTTGCCGCGGTCGTATTATACCAAAACAGCACGCGCATTAATGTTTATCCGCTGGGTAACTATCAGCACTGTCAAATCTATAGCATGACGCTAGGCAACGGAAATATAGAAAAAGTTAAACGTATGATTCAACAGGCGGGCCTCAGCTGCCAACAACGGGCGGATGTCTATTACTACGATAGTATTCTTAACGAGAGCTCACAACGCCATGAGGAGCAAATAACCTTCTGCCCGCGCGATGCCCGTAGCCCATGTATCAATAACTACAAAGATCATAACGAGCGCTAGTCTTTTTTACTTTATCCAACCAGGTGTGAACGTGTTTATGGGTTCCCTTCATTGCCAAGGGAACCCCCTATTACGAGGCCACGGTACAGACAAATAACGGTTCCGAATTACTGACGAACAGGAAATGTCGGCTGTCTATCTGCTCAATACGTAAATGATACTGCTGGCCCACCATAGGCAAGCGCCGATTCAGCTCCGGTAATGTTAAAGAATCATGGGGCCTTTTGTTGTTCGCTACCATCGTGAAAGTATAGTTGTTGCCCTGCCGCTGATAGTCCGCCACCACGACCCGGTCAATGCTGTATCGAGCATCCCCGACAAAAAAGCTGCCGTTGACGATCAGATTGGCGCGCCGCGCCCCGTTCGGCACGACGCTGATCAATAACGCACGCCGCAGCGTTTCGCCTTCCAGCCGATTCGTTGCCCATATTACCGCCCGACATTCTGGGATCTGAGGTTTGAACCACAACGAGTAACAGGCCACTGCACCACCGAGCAACGCCAAAAGCGCCAACAGCACATAGCGATAACGATGGAAAAATTTATAACCCGCTGTTTTCATGGAAATTCTCGCATTGTACCTGGCCGGCCTTCATCTGCGCCTGTGGGCAGTAGTAGAAGTAAGACACTCTCACCCGCCCCGTGGTATTCGGTGTTATCGAAAGGCTGTCGTAATAAAACAGCGTGCCGGGCTCGCTGCAGTTGATGTGATTCCGCTGTTCCAGCAGCGTTTTCAAATGTGCCAAATCGACCTCACCGGGCCCCGGTTTATGGTAGGAAGAGACGAAGCGGACTTCACAGCTGCCGATTTTCCCCACCGGGATTGCGCTGACAGGAGGATAGCCCGCCTCCAGCCACGCCCAAATACCGCTGCCTAAGGCCAACAGAACCAGCGCCACGGCGGCGAGTTTCCACCACGGGCTTTGCACAGCGCCAGAAGAAAGCGCCGCCTTTTCTGGCGGTGTCGGTACCGCCTCCACCGTTTGCAAGCTTTCCGCCAGGCTATCGGCCGTATTCAGCTCACCGGCGGTAAACATAAATCCCTGCCGCGGCAGGGTGACGATGATCTCTTCCTCGCCGAGCGAAGAAAACGCTTTGCGCAGAATCGAAATGGTGTTGTTGAGGTTGTTGCCGGAGGCGACCTGGCCGTGCGCCTCCCACACCTGCATCAACAGCGTTTCGCGGGAAAGCACCAGGTTATTGTTGCGCACCAGCGCGGAAAGCAGGCGGTTCAGCGTGGCCGTCAGCACAATCGGCGGGGTATCGTCATGCAGCGAGACCAGCTCCGATCTATCTTCATGATATTTAATATTATTATTAATTATGTATCTCATAATTCCCTGCGCGATAAACTTATTAACGCCAATTATCCCCTACCAAACATGGCGATATTAGCATAGCGCAGAGGATAAGAAAATTCTTAACAAAATACACAAAGAATATATAAAACAAATACATAAAAATAAATCATCCGTAGTATTAGAAAGAATATTTTGCCGTATAGCCATAATCCAGTGAGCCCCTAAAGGGGTTAACAACCTGAACATAAATAAAAAAACCCGCCATAAGGCGGGCCTGATCAACGTCGGAAAATACTCAGCGCAGGCGGCGAATTTGCCGGTCTTGCCAACCGGCGAACAGCAGCAAACCGCATAGCGCGCCGAGCAACGCGCAGAACATGTCGGACTGGGTATCCCACGGGTCGCCCTGGGTGCCGAGAAACTCGTCGGCGCCCTGGCCCAGCGCCAGCGCCGCCCACCACTCGATCAGCTCATACACGGCGCTGATGGCCAGCGCGATGCAACACACCACAAAGCCCAGCATCTTGCGGCCCTGCACATAACCGCCGCGCTGCAGGATCTCGCGCGCCACCAGCGCCGGCACCAGCCCCTGGAAGAAGTGCCCCAGTTTGTCGTACGGGTTGCGGTCAAGATCCAGCCACTGCTGCACCTCAAACCCCAGCGGCACGCGGGCGTAGCTGTACATGCCACCGAAAATCAGGATCAACGCATGGAAGAAAATCAGCGTATAGAGCAGCGGCGTCAGCGGATAACGGCGATGGGTCAGCCACAGCAGCGGCAAGGCGATCAATACCGGCGCCACCTCCATCAGCCAGGTGGTGCGATCGTAAGGGCGAATGCCGCTGTGGATCAGCGCGGCCAGCAGCATCAGGGTGATAATGGACAACAACAGCGGGGTACGCGAGGCGGACATAACCAACGTTCCTTCGGGTTAACGGATCAATGCACTCTTTATACCGCAGATCCTGGGGCGAAAAAAAACAGGCGAAGCGTCGCCGCTTCGCCTGTTCGATGTGCGCTTACCCTGCGTGGGATTATTTCAGCGCTACGCGGATCACATCGTCCGGCGCGGTGGCTTCTTTCTCGCGGCTGGAGGCCTGCTTGACGCTGACGTACAGCGTCTGGCCGTCCGGCGACAGCGCCAGGCTGTTCGGGTGGGTCGGCGTCTTGATGGTGTTCAGCACCTTGTAGCTCTTGGCGTCGATTACGCTCACTTCACCCGCCTGGCGATGGGTGACGTAAACTTCATTGCGCGCCGGGTTGAACAGCACCGCCAGCGATTCCGGCACGTCGATCTTGCTCAGGATGTTGCCGTTGCGCGTATCCACCACCAGCACCTGCGGCTGCTTGGAATCGGTGATGAACGCGCGATGGGTAGCGGTATCCAGGCTGATGTTCAGGAAGAAGTGCTCTTTGGACTCATCCAGCTTCTTGCGCGACAGCACCTTGTTGGATTGGGTGTCGATGGTCACCAGCTCGCCGTCGGCGTTGGTGACGTACAGGCGTTTGGCGGCGGCGTCCAGCGCCAGGCCGGTGCCGTATTTGCCGGTGTCGGTCACGGTGGCGCGCAGGGTCAGATCCTTGCCGTCCACCACCCACACCACGCTGGATTCACCCAGCCCGGTGATGTACAGGGTATCGCTGTCGGCATCCGCCACCAGTTCGCGCGGCGCCAGCGGCTTGACGGTCTCGGAACGCTTGCGCGCGTCCAGCACCAGGCGGCCTTTCACGTCGCCGGTCTTGGCGTCGATGGCGGTCACCGAGTTATTGACGGTGTTGCCGAAGAACAGCGTGCCGGTCTTGGCGTTAACGGCGGCGCCGAACGGCTTGATGTCGTTATGGATAATTTGGGTCACGTCCAGCGTGGTCGGATCCAGACGGTAAACGATGCCGCCCTTGTCCAGCTTGCGGCTCTGCGACGTTGCCAGGTAGAGCGCGTTCTCGCTCGGGCTGTAGGCCATTTCATAGGCGCCCTTGCCAACCGGCTTGCGCAGCACTTCCGGCGCGGTCTGCGCCAGCAGCGAGTTGGAGAACAGCAGCGTGGACAACAGCATCAGCGGAAATGCCGCACGTTTTCCCTTGGTGATCAACGTATTCATTAAAATCTCCTTATAGAGCCAACGGGGCGGCCGCTCGGCCGCCCTCTCTCGTTATTAAAATCAGGCTTTCTCTTCGGAAAGCAGCGCCCACCAGCTGTCGATGGTCGGGTTGCGCGCCAGCGCGATAAAGTCGATGTCGCCGCGGATCTTGCGCCAGCGGGTCGCCAGCTCCATGATGCGCACCGAATCCAGGCCGTAATCGATCAGGTTCTCATCGTTGCCCATGTCTTCGCTGTCTTCGTCCAACAGCGGCAGGATCTGCTGACGCAGCGCATCGATGCTGGCGATACCGGCAGTCGGCAACAGAGACGCGGTGGTCACTACCCGGCCGCAGCGGCCGGCGGTGTAACGCAGCGCCATCAGGTGTTCGTCGCGCGAGAAATCCGCCAGGCCGTCGGCCACCATGAACGGCTGGATGTTGCGCATGAAGGCGTCGATGGCGGTGGTCAGGCAGCCGATGTGCGCATACACGCCGCAGATGATCAGCTGATCGCGGCCGGACTCCTGCAGGATCTCCTGCAGCGGCGAGCGGTGGAAGGCGCTGTAGCGCCATTTCACCAGCACCGTGTCGTCTTCGTCCGGCGCCAGCGCGGCGGTCACCGCCTGCTGCTCGGGGTGTTTGTTCAGGCCCGGCCCCCACATGTCGTTCAACAGCGCGCGATCTTCATCGCTCTGCTGGTTCGGCTGCGCGGTATAGAACACCGGAATGCCCTGCTGTTTGCAGTAGCGGCGCAGGCTGGCGATGTTCTCCACCACCTGTTTAATCAGCGCACTGTCTTCGCCCCAGAAATTGAGGAAATACTGCTGCATGTCGTGGATCAGCAGCGCGGCGCGCTGCGGTTCTACCTGCCAGGTGACTTTATTTTGCGGCAGTTCGTCCGCCGTCGGCAGCGCGTAATCATTAAGTTTTGGAATGGCCATCGATTAATCTCCCTGAGCCTGAGTCTGTAGTTGCGCGTCGAGCTGCTGGCGCAGCCGTTTTTTGTCCACTTTGCCGACCGGGGTCAGCGGCAGGCTGTCCACCTGAATAAAACGATCCGGCAGTTTGAAGTCCGCCACGCCCTGCTCGCGCAGGTGGCGGCGTAGCACCACCGGTTTCAGCGGCGCGTTGGCGATAATATAGGCGCAGCTCTTCTCCCCCATCAGCGCGTCCGGCATCGACACCAGCGCGGCGTTGATCACGTCCGGATGACGCAGCAGCAGGTTCTCGATCTCCTCGGCGGCGATCTTTTCCCCGCCGCGGTTGATCTGGTCTTTCTGCCGCCCCTGCACGGTGATGTAGCCGTCTTCGCTGATGCTGATCAGATCGCCGGAGCAGTAGAAACCGTCGGCGTCGAAGGCATCGGCGTTGTGCGCCGGGCTCTGGTAGTAACCGCGGAAGGTATAAGGCCCGCGCGTCATCAACCGGCCGACCTCGCCCGCCGGCAATGAATTGCCGTCGTCATCCGCCACCCACACCTCGTCGTCCGGCGACATCGGCCGCCCTTGCGTCGCCAGGATGTGGCGTTCGTCGTCGTCCAGCCGGGTGTAGTTCACCAGCCCTTCCGCCATGCCGAACACCTGCTGCAGTTGGCAGCCGATTTCGTTCTGAATGCGCGCTGCCAGCGTCTCGCCCAATTTGGCGCCGCCCACCTGCAGCAGTTTCAGGCTGGCGAGCTGGGCATTGCCACCCCACTCTTCGATCGCCTGCAGCCACAGCGTGACCGCCGGCGGCACCAGCGCCGTCACGTTGATTTGGTACTGTTCGATCAGGCGGAAGCACTGCCCGGCGTCCGGATCGGCGGCGAACACCACCAGCCCGGCGCCATAAAACACGCCCAGCACGCCCGGCGAGCTCATCGGGTAGTTGTGCGCCACCGGCAGCGCGCACAGATAGCGGGTCTGCGCGTCGAAACGGCAGATCTCCACGCTGCGGCGAATGCTGTAGTAGTAATCATTGTGGGTACGCGGGATCAGCTTCGGCGTACCGGTGCTGCCGCCGGAAAGCTGGAAGAACGCCACCTGATCGGCCGCGGAAGGCTGCGCGACGAAACCGTCGCTGGCTTCGCCCAGCCAGGCGGCCAGCGCCAGCTCGCCCTCGGGCTGGCTGCGCAGCGCCACAACCCGCAGCGAAGGATGCGCATCGCGAAAGGCGTTCAGGAATTGATCGTCGGCAAACAGCGCGTGCTGGCGATCGGCGATCAGCAGCGCCGGTTTGATCTGCTCGGCATAGGCGTTCAGCTCGCTGCGCTGGTGGCTGAACAGCGCGTTGACCGGCGCCACGCCAATTTTCAGCAGCGCGAAGAACACGATATAGAACTCCGCCACGTTGCCCAGCTGCACCAGCGCGGTGTCGCCGGATTTCACGCCGCGGCGCTGCAGAGCGGCCGCCAGGCGATCGGCGCGCTGCTGCAGCTCGCGGTAGGTCAGGCTGCCCTGGGCGTCGATAATCGCCGGGGCGTCGTTGTTGGCCTGGCGGTCGAGAATTTCGGTCAGCGGCTTGTCAATCCAGTAGCCGCGCTCGCGATAGCGGCTGGCGAACTCCGCCGGCCAGGGGGTAAAGGCAATGCTCATCTTGTCGTTATCCTTGATTCATACCAAAGGCACGCAGAATGGTGCTGAGTTTGGTGCCTGTTTCATGCCATTCAGATTCGGGTGAAGAGTCTTCCACGATGCCGGCGCCGGCGAACAGCCGCACCCGGTTGCCGTCAACGGTGCCGCAGCGGATAGTCACTACCCACTCGCCGTTGCCTTCGTCGTCGCACCAGCCGACGATGCCGCCGAACAGGCCGCGATCGAACGGCTCCAGCTTGCCGATCAGGGCGTGCGCCTCGGCCGTCGGCATGCCGCACAGCGCCGGCGTCGGGTGCAGCAGGCAGGCCAGCGACAGGGCATTTTCGTCTGGAGACGCCGCCTCGCCGTCGATCGGCGTGGAGAGGTGCCACAGCGTCGTGGTGGTCAACAATTCGGGGGTGTGCGGCACATTCAGGTAGCGGCAGCGGCCGGCCAGCACGTCACGCATGCTTTCGGTGACGATGCGATGCTCGTGGCGATCTTTCGCCGAGGCCATCAGCCGCTCTCCCACTTCGCGATCGCGTTGCGGGTCGGCCTCGCGCCGGGCGGAACCGGCCAGCGGGTTGGAATAGAAACGGCCGCCGTCCTGGCGCAACAGCAGCTCTGGGCTGGCGCCCAACAGCGCGCCCTGCTCCAGCGGCACATGGAAATGGAAACCGTGCGGGTTCTGGGCAATCACGCGCGCCATCAGCGCATGGCGATCCACCGGCTGACGCGTTTCGATCTCCAGCAGGCGCGACAGCACCACTTTATCCAGCTCACCGGCCTTCATCGCGTCAACGGCATCGCTGACCATGTTCATGAACGGCTGCTGCGGCGGCAGCTCCGTCACGCCGGCCAGTTCAGGGCCGTTCGCCGCCGGCCGAACGCCGGCCATAAAGGCGGCGCGATCGAACCAGCGGCTCTGCTGTGGAATAAACAGCGCCGAAGGCTGCCGGGTATCGAACGGGATGGCGCCGCACAGCAGCGGGTTTTTGATGCCGGCCTGACGGGCATCGGCAAACGCCTGCCGCACGCTACGCTGGAACTCGCCGTTCAGATCGGCGCCGTCCGCGGCCGGCAGGCGAATGCGGCTGAAACAACCGGTGGTGGTCAAGCTGCGGAAAGGGGAGGTAAAGAAGAAGCCCGACGCCGGAGAAAAATCAGCGGCGAACCGGTGTTCTTCGCGCTCCTGCATTTCCTTTCGATTGATGTCGTTCACGGCAGTATCCATCGCTTCGCCCTCAAGGATTTGAAGTGATAACCAATATAATAATGATTATCATTTGAGTTAATTCCGCGCTAAATTACTCGCCGATATTTGCTATGTCAATAAACGTAAGCACTTCTTTCATTTCGAAATCATGACATAAACGCTGTGGGTTTTACGCATGCCGATGATAAGCATTGCTATTTGATCCCACAGCGTCGCATTAGCGCATGACGTTACTTTTCGCTGGCTGGTTGCGCCTCGTTCTGCGGTTCCGGTTTGTGCAGCGTCACCTGGCGCAAACCGGTCATGGCGAACAGCAACAGGATGCCGAGCAGCGCCGCGCCGAAGCCGAAACCGCTGGCGCTCATCGCCGGCAGCATGAAGGCGCCCATCGCCCCCAGCAGCAACGCGCCCAGCGCATCACCCACCACGTTCTGCGCCGTCCACAGGCCGTTGATGCGGCCGAGGAAGTTGTCCGGCGTCAGGCTCTGGATCAGGCCGTATTGCAGCAGCGAGTTCAGTGCGCTCAGGTAGCCGAACGCCACCAGGCACAGCAACGCCAGGCTGTACCACGGCATCAGGCCGAACAGGCCAATGGCGGCGAACGCCGCGATCGCTGTCAGCAGCATCACCCAGCCGGGGCGCGCCACGTGCGCCACGCGCCCGCTGGTGAACGCACCGATGGCCGCGCCGAGCGGCACGGCGGCGTACATATAGCCGAGGTGGGCAGCGTCGATGTGCCAGCTTTCCGCCATCGCCGGGTACAGCACGCGCACTGCGCTGGCCATGGTCAGCAGCGCGCCGATCAGCGCCACCATGCCGATCACCTTGTTCTGGAACAGGAAGGCGAAGCCGCCCGCCAGCGCGCGCAGCGGGTGTTCACGCGGCTGCGGCGGCGGCATCAGCTGCGGCAGGCTCAGCAGCGGCAGCAGCGTCAACAGGGTGCCAAACGCCGCCAGGCCGTAGTTCCAGGCAATGCCCATATGGGCGATCACCAGACCGCCAATCGCCGGGGAAAGAATCGAGCCGAAGCGCACCGTCAGCATGCTGATGGCGCCCGCCTGCACGATGTTTTCGCGGCCCACCAGCGCCGGCGTGGCCGCCAGCAGCGCCGTCACCCCCACCGCGCCGAAGAAGCCGTCCCACACCGCCAGCAGATAAATGGCCGCCAGCGAAGGCGACGGCAACAGGGCGTTGAGGCACAGGCCGACGAAGCCGACGCCGCAGGTAGAACGCGCGAACAGGATCAGCCGGCGCCGCTCATAGCGATCGGCCAATACGCCCCCCATCAGCAGCCCGGCGAACATGCCGCCGCCGGCCAGCGTCACCGCCAGCCCGACCTGCAGGGTGGAACCGGTCAGCGCCTGGATCTGCACCGGGATGGCGATCGCCATCAGACCCAGCGCCACAATGGAGATAAAGCGCGCGCAGAATACCGCGCGGAAAGCCCGGTTGGTTTTCAACAGGCTAAAATCAAGCAGGATGGAGGGTTTGCTACTCATCGGTTGTTCACCACATCTTTAAACGGGGATTCTGCAGTTGCGGGGCGCTATGCTAGCACAGATGACGAAATCAATAATGATAATAAAACTCATTGATATTCAACTGTGAGCGACCGCAAGAAACGCCGCCACACGCGGGGTCATCCCCGTGCCTGGCGGCGAGATAACGGCGCGATTACAGCGTGCGCAAGATCCGGTTCAGCAGCGGCCCCAACACTTTGAACGACGCCGGCGAAACGATATCGACATGCGCGCAGTCCAGCTCGTGCACCTGCAGCGCATCGACGTACTGCGACCAGGTCTGATGCACGTCCATTCCTTCCTGCAATGTGCGTTTGGCGACGAACAGCGTCGCCTGGCCGAGGAAACGGGCGGTGCGCGTGTGCGACAGCAACCGCACCGAATCGGCGTAGTTGGCCTCGATGTTGTCGAACATCGCGGTGCGCGTCTCGCCCAGCGCCGGATCGAGCGTATCCTGCGACACCGCCAGGAACTGCTCGCGCTCGCGCTGCACTTCCTTCAACACGTTGTCGTCCAGCATCACGTCCCAGTTTTGGGTCTCCGGCGGATAGGTATCCAACAGGCCGAGGAACGCCACCTGCTCGCCGCGCGCCTGCAGCCGGGCGGCGATGCCCTGCGCCAGCGTGCCGCCCAGCGAGTAGCCGATGAAGTGGTATGGCCCGTGCGGCTGTACCTGCAACACCGTCTGCAGGTGGGCATCCACCACCTGATCCATATCTTCGCTCAGCGCCAACGGGCCGTCCGGCCGCGGTGACTGGATACCGACCAGCGACCAGTGCTGATCGAGATAGCGCGGCAATACGCTGAACTGCCAGGAGAAACCGGACGCCGGGTGCAGACAGAACAGCGTCGGCCCCTCGGTGACGCGCAGCGGCAATACGCTGTCGAAGCCGCTGCGATCGGCCTCTTCCTGCGTGCGATCTTCCGCCAGCAAGGCGGCCAGCTGCTCAACGCGCGACGCCACCATCACCTGGCCGACGGACACCGCCTTGCCCAGATCGCGGCGCAGCTCCGCCGCCAGCCGCATCGCCAGCAGCGAATGGCCGCCGAGCGCGAAGAAATCGTCGTCGGCGAACACCTGCTCGCGCTGCAGCAAACGGGCGAATACCGCCGCGATCTCGCTTTCCAGCCCGGCCTGCGGCGGCCGTCCTGCCTTGCGTTCACCGCCCTGCGGCTGCGGCAAGGCCTTGCGATCCAGCTTGCCGTTGGCGCTCAGCGGCAAATCGCTCATTTCCACCAGCGCCACCGGCACCATGTGCGGCGGCAGGCGGTCGGCCAGCGCCGCACGCAGGGCTTCCGCATCCCAGCTCGCGCCGGGCTGCATCACCAGGTAACCCACCAGTTGGCGCGCATCGCCGCCAGCGTCCACCGGCGTGCCCTGCAGCACCAGCGCGTGCGTCACCGCCTGGCGCACGCCCGGCAGCGACAGCAAGGCGTGGTCGATTTCGCTCAGCTCGATACGCTGCCCGCGGATCTTCAGCTGATCGTCGCTGCGGCCCAAATATTCCACCGCACCGTCCGGCAGCCAGCGCGCCACGTCGCCGGTGCGGTACATGCGCCCGCCCTCGCCGAACGGATCGGCGACAAAGCGGCTGGCGGTCAGATCCGGCCGGCCAAGGTAGCCGTGCGCCAGCTGCACGCCGGTCAGATACAGATCGCCCGCCACGCCCGGCGGTACCGGCCGCAGGCGCGCGTCAAGAATGCGCAGCCCGGTGTTCCACACCGGCAGGCCGATCGGCACGTTGGCGCCGGTCACCTTCGCCAGCGCGTCGCCGTAGGCCGGATGCCAGGTCACATCCACCGCCGCTTCGGTCGGGCCGTAGAGGTTGTGCAACGGCACCGCCGTGCGGCTTTGCCACAGGCGGCACAGCTCCGCCGGCAGCGCTTCGCCGCTGCAGAACACCTGGCGCAGCGCGGCGCAGCTCGCCACCGCCGCGTCGTCGTCCAGGGCGGCCACAAAAGCCGCCAGCATCGACGGCACGAAGTGCAGCGTGGTAATGCGGTGTTGCGCGATCAGCTGTTGCAGCTGCTGCGGGTCGCGATGCGCCTCCGGCGGCGCCATCACCAGCCGGGCGCCGACCATCAGCGGCCAGAAGAATTCCCACACCGAGACGTCGAAACTGCACGGCGTTTTCTGCAGCACCGCGTCGTCCGCCCCCAGTGGATACTGGTGCTGCATCCACAGCAGGCGGTTGACGATCGCCTGATGGCCGACCAGCACGCCTTTCGGACGCCCGGTGGAGCCGGAGGTAAAGATAATATAGGCCGCATGGTCCGGCGTCGGGCCCGCAATCGCCACCCCGGCGGCGTGATCGGCCGCCAGCGGCGCGTCATACAGCAAGATTTCGCCCTTGTCGGCGAAACGCGCCTGCTGCGCCGGGTTGGTGATGACCAGCCGCGGCGCGGCGTCTTCCAGCATCATCGCCAGCCGCTCGTCCGGATAACCGGTGTCCAGCGGCAGATAGGCGGCGCCCGCTTCCACGATCGCCATCAACGCCAGCGACAGGAACACCGAACGCGGCAGCGCCACTGCCACAATGTCGCCCGGCCGCACGCCCTGCGCCACCAGCTCGCGCGCCAGCGCCGTAACCTGCTCGCGCGTTTCGCGGTAGGTAAAGCTGAAATGCGCATCCGCCAGCGCCGGTGCGTCCGGCGTGGTTTGCGCCTGCTGCGCCAGCAGCTGGCTCAGCGTGGTCGCCGGCACCGGGTGCACCGTGTCGTTGACCCGCGCCAGCAGCGCGTGATCGTCGGTGGTCAGCATATCGGCTTCGCCGATCGGCAACGTTGCCTGCGCGGCGAACTGCGCCAGCAGCAGCGGCAGCCGCTGCAGGTGCGCCTGCAGTTCCTGGCGGCTGTATCGCTCGGCGTTGGCCAGCAGCTCCACCTTCAACTGATGGTGTTCGTCGATAAACAGCGCAATCTCCAGATCGCGCACCGGTCCGGAGGCCAGATCGTGGGTGATGCCTTCGATACCGGCGAAGTCCAGCTGGTAATCGAACATTTTGAAGTTGAAGACCGTGCCGTACAGCGGTTCGCCGTCGCCGATGCGCCCCAGATCGCGCTGCACCTGTTCGGCGTCGTAGCGCTGATGGCGGCGCACCGTTTTCAGCTCGCGGCTGATGCGGGCGGCGGCCTCATACAGCGTGGCCTGCGGCTCGAGGTGCATTTCCATCGGCAGCACGTTGATCACCGGGCCGGCGGCGCACAGGGCGGCCGATCCGGTGCGGCGCATGAAGATAAAACCGGCGCTGAAGCTCGGTTGGCCGCTCAGGCGCGATACCCACAGCGCCACCAGCGCCACCGCCATATCGGCGGCGTTCAGCTTCTGCTGCGCGCCGCACTGCACCAGTTCGGCGAAGGCCTGCGGATCGCAGCGCTGTTCCAGCCGGTGGATGCGCGGCGTGGGGGTTTGCCCGGCCAGCGGCTGCGGGCAGAGCGTGGCCGGCGGCGGCAGCTGCCGCGCTTTTTCGAGCCAGAAATCGGCGTCGCGTTGCCAGGCCGGCGCCTCCCGGTAAGCCTGGTATTCCGCCACCACGTCACTGAACGCCGTGAAAGGCGTCGGTTCCAGCGCGTCGCCGCGGCAAAGATGGGTGTAAATCGCCGCCACGCGGCGAGCGATGGCGGTGAAGCTGAAACCGTCCACCAGCAGATGGTGATAGCGCTGATACCAGAACCAGCGGTCATCCGCCAGACGCATCACCACATGGCGATACAGCGGCGCGCCGCTGCCGGCGCGCAGATCGCTCGCCAGATCGATATCCATCAGCGCGCGCGCGGCGGCTTCGGGATCCGGCGACGTCGTCAGATCGACGAGTTCCGGCTCATGCACCGACAGCGCGTCGTCCAGCCATTGCACCGGCACGCCGTCGCGTTCCGCAAAACGCAGGCGCAGCATATCCACCTCGCCCAGGCCCTGGATGATGGCCTGCAGCAGAGGCTCTACGGCAATGGGGCCGTTGAGTTCGATGGCATGGGCCACCGCATAGGCATTGCGATGTGGAGAAATTTGATCGGCGACCCAAATGCCGGGTTGCGCCGCGACCAGCGGCCATTCGCCCGCAAGCGCCGGGCCGCTGAGAGAGTTAGGGGTGTGTGACACTGCTTATTGCTCCCGTGATTACCTGGCGCCGGTCACGCCTCGCGTGCTGCGACCGGCAGAATGCCTTGCCAATGCTGTTCCAGCCATTCGGCGCACGCGGTGTGCGCCGCCGGGCCGAAGACGATCGTCCAATCGGACGGAATGGCGCGGAAATCCGGCCACAAACTGTATTGTTGTTGTACGTTGCGCAGCACCAGGCTGCGCTGCTGTGGATCATCGAACGGATTCAGGCTTTCCATCATGTGTTCCTCGTGCCGTCGCCGATGCCGGGTAAGCGGTGGCGAAAGCGGAGGCCCAGACCGCCTGCAGCCCGTCGGTCAGGCCACTGCGCCAGCACAGCGCGTCGTGCCCGCCTTCCACCACCCGGTAGTGCACCCGATGGCCGGCGTCGCTCAGGCGCGCCGCCATTTCGCCGCTGACCCGGTGCACCAGCTTTTCCTGCGAACCGGCTTCCATAAATACCTTCAGCGCGCCGTGGTTGCCCAAGCCGTGCCGTTCTACCTGCTGCATCAGCCAGCAGGCGTCGTCGGGAATGCTCGGCAGCTGCAGCATGTCGCGCCGCGGCCACCAATAGGAACCGGACTGGGTGATCACCGCGCCGAAACGCTGCGGCCAGCGCAGCCCGGCATACAGGGAGGCCAGACCGCCAAAGCTTTGCCCCGCCACCACCGTATCGGCCGGTTTGTCGCTGTGCGGCGCCCAGTCGGCCAGCTGCGGCATCAGTTCTTCCTGCACCGCCAGCCAGAAATCGTCCTTGCAGGTTAATTCTCGCGCCCGGTGCGGCAGATCGATGATGTCGATCAGCACATACACCGCTTCCGGCAACGCCCCCTCGCGGGTCAGTTGCATCAGCGGCTCCCAGACCGGCATCTGCTTCGCCCAGAACTGGCCGTCGAGCAGGATAGCCAACGGACGCTCGGCCGGCTTGCTGTCGCCTGTCGTGTAGATCCAGACATCGCGGCTGTTGCCCAGGCGTTCGCTCTGCCAGGTATGGCGCTGCAAACGCGCCGGCAACGGCGGCGTGCAGCGCCCGCTGGCGATCTCGTACTCGTCGAACGAGCGCCATACCGGCTGCGGCGGCGCATCCGGCATGTGCAGGCCGGAGACGCTGTGGCCGCTGGCGCTTTGCCAGGAGCGATACGGGTTGAGCAAATCGGGGGTGGCGCTGGCGAACACCTGATGCCACCAGTGGCGCAAGTTGTGCATGTTGGCGTGCGCATCGTCGCCGCTGAACGCCGGCGGCCGCTCGTCAAAGCAGGGGATAAAGCAGTAGCTGCCGCGCCAGGCGCCGCTCAGCTCGGTCTGCCAGTACCACACGTCGGTGCCGGCCAAACGCTGCAGGCTTTGCGGCGGATTCGGCTGATGATGGTCGGTCAGGCAGTTAATGTTGATCCACACGCGACGGTAGGCGGAGGTCAATTCGCATCCCTGAGGATCGCGCCAGAAAAAGGTGGTTCGCCAGCGGCCGTTACCCGCCGGTTCTACCCATGGCGTACCGCGCCGTGCCACCGTCAACCACCACCCTGGACTGCCCGCATTGCTGCTGGCCAATAATCTGCTGCTTTCTGACTGTAGTTCTGTATTCACAACGCCTACCCATTTTGTAGTTGGCGGCACCGGGAACGTCGACTTTTCCCTATCGCCGGCCACCGCCCGAACGCACTGTACGCCAAATACTATTGATAATAATTTGCATTTGCAATAGTGTGTAAGGCTTGGAGATCGTGCTGGTATTGCGCGCAACGGACAGGGATCGGGGATATATCAATGGCATCCCTTGCCGCAGCCGATTTTCTATTTCCGACTACACAAAAACTACAACCGCCCTTCCCCCCGTTCGGCGAGGGATGGCAGCAAGGTAGGACACTCAAATGAAAAGCAAGCTATCACGTTATTCTTTAGCCACTCTTATCGGCTTGGGATTGGGCGCGTCCGCGTTCGCCAACGCCGCACAGCAGACCGACACCCCCACCACGGAAGAAAACAGCGGCGCAGCGGATAAAAAACCGCGCGGCGAAGACACCATCGTGGTGACCGCCGCCCGGCAGAACCTGCAGGCACCGGGGGTGTCCACCATCACCGCCGACGAGATCCAAAAACGCCCGCCGGCGCGCGACATCAGCGAACTGATCCGCACCATGCCCGGGGTTAACCTGACCGGCAACTCCACCAGCGGCCAGCGTGGCAACAACCGCCAGATCGATATCCGCGGCATGGGCCCGGAAAACACCCTGATTCTGATCGACGGCAAGCCGGCCTCCAGCCGCAACTCGGTGCGCCAGGGCTGGCGCGGCGAGCGCGACTCGCGCGGCGATACCGCCTGGGTGCCGCCGGAAATGATCGAGCGCATCGAAGTGCTGCGCGGCCCTGCCGCAGCGCGCTACGGCAACGGCGCCGCGGGCGGCGTGGTCAACATCATCACCAAGAAGGCCGGCGATGCGCTGCACGGCTCGCTGAACGGCTACTTCAACGTGCCGCAGCACAAGCAGGAGGGTGCCACCAAGCGCACCGACTTCAGCCTGTCCGGCCCGCTGAGCGATTCCCTGAGCTTCCGCCTGTTCGGCGGCTACAGCAAAACGCAGGCCGATGCCTGGGACATTAACGAATCACACAAGTCCGAACGCGTCGGCGCCTACGCCAACAGCGTCCCGGCCGGGCGCGAAGGGGTAGTCGATAAAAACATCGACGCCTTGCTGCACTGGGACTTCGCCCATCTGCAGTCGCTGGAGTTCGAGTACGCTTACGGCCGCCAGGGCAACCTGTACGCCGGCGATACCCAGAACACCAACACCAACGCCCTGGTGCAGAGCAACTACGGCGAAGAGACCAACCGCATCTACCGTGAAACCTTCGGCCTGACCCACCGCGGCGCCTGGGACAACGGCGTGAGCACCAACAACTACGTTCAGTTTGAACGCACCCGCAACACCCGCCTGAACGAAGGGCTGGCCGGCGGCACCGAAGGCATCTTCGACACCAAAAACACCGGGTTCGGCACCACCAAACTGGACGACTTCCTGGCGCACAGCGAAGTCAGCGTGCCGTTTGAACTGGGCGTCGCCCAGACCGCCACGCTGGGTACCGAGTGGACCCAGCAGCGGATGAAAGACGGCACGTCCACCAGCCAAACGCTGATGGGCGGCACCATTCCCGGCATGACTACCGGTACGCGCAGCCCTTACGCTTCCGCGCATATCTTCTCGCTGTTCGCCGAAGACAATATCGAGCTGACCGACACCACCATGCTGACGCCGGGCCTGCGTTACGATCTGCATTCCGAATCCGGCAACAACTGGAGCCCGGCGCTGAACCTGTCGCAGGAACTGGGCGACTACTTCACGCTGAAGATGGGCATCGCGCGTTCCTATAAAGCCCCGACGCTGTTCCAGACCAACGGCAACTACCTGCTGTACAGCAAAGGCCAGGGATGTGCCGGCAGCGATACCAAAAACGGCTGCTACCTGCTGGGCAACGACGATCTGAAAGCGGAAACCAGCGTCAACAAAGAGATCGGGCTGGAATTCCATAACGAAGGCTGGCTGGCCGGCGTGACCTACTTCCGCAACGATTACCACAACAAGATTGAGGCGGGTAACTCTCGCATCGCCACCAGCAGTACCGGCACGGCGGTCTATCAGTGGGAAAACGTACCGAAAGCGGTGGTACAAGGGCTGGAAGGCTCGTTGAACGTGCCGGTCAGCGAGACCGTCACCTGGAGCAACAACGCCACCTACATGATCGAGAACAAGAACAAGACCACCGGCGATTACCTGTCGGTGATCCCGAAGTTCACCGTCAACTCGACCCTCAGCTGGCAGGCCACGCAGGATCTGTCGATGCAGTCCACCCTGACCTGGTACGGCCGTCAGAAACCGAAGAAGTACAACTACCAGGGTAAACCGGCCACCGGCGGCGAAACCCGCGAGGTCAGCCCTTATGCCGTCGTCGGCGCCAGCGCGACCTATGACCTGACCAAAAACGTCAGCCTCACCGCCGGCATCGACAACCTGTTCGACAAACGCCAGTTCCGCGCCGGCAACGCGCAGAACGTGGGCGATCCGAACACCGGCGCGATTAACATCGCCGGCGCGGGCGCGGCCACCTACAACGAACCGGGCCGTACCTACTACATGAGCATCAACACCCACTTCTGATGACATGGTCCAATAACAAAGGGGCGCCGCGGCGCCCCTTTTTATTTTCGCTTTTTCGTTACCTGGTATGCAGCTGAATACGCACCACGCTTTCCGGCTTACCGGCCTTGGTGGAAGCGCCGTCGTTTTTCACCGTCACGAACAGCGCGTCGCCTTTCGGATCCAACGCCAGGCTGTTAGGGTGCGGCGGCAGGTCTACGGTTTGCAGGCGCTTGAGCGTCTTGGCGTCGAACACCGTCAGCGTCCCGGCGCCATGATCCACACGCACGCCTTTGCGGTTGGCGACATACAGCCGCTGGCTGCGCTCGTCGAGCAGCAGGCCGATCGGCACCTCATCCGTCAGCTCGCTGGCCAGCACCTTGCCGCTGTCCGCATCCAGCGCAAACACCCGATGGCCGCTGCTGCGCTTCACGTAGTCGTGCCCCAGATGATGGTTGCGGTAGTCGTCGCGATCGATGCCCTGATCGACGCCCAACAGGCGATTGCTCGCCGGATCATACACCAGGTTCAGCAGCTGATCGGCCTGTACTTCGTGCGTGGCGGTGATCGCCAGCGTGTCGGCGTTCAGGGTGATCACCTGCCCCTGCATGTTGGAGACGAATACCCGACGGCCCTTCTCATCCAGCGTGATGCCCACCGCGTTGTAGCCGAAGCCCGGGATCACTTTCTCCAGCTTGCCGGCCTTGGTATCGACCACGTACAGCACGCTGTCGACGCCGAAGCCCAGGCCCGGCAGGAACAGACGGCCGCTTTGCGCGTCATACTTGAGCTCGCGGAGGCGGTACAGGTAGTCCTCGGTGATTTTGAATTTCTTCAGCTCCGCCAACAGGAAATCCAGGCGCTTGCCGCTGATGCCCGCCTGCTTGTAAGCCTGCTCCAGCACCGCTTTGTCCAGCAGCTTGATGCTGCCCAGCGCGTGGTTGGTGGTGGTGTCCACCACCCCGACTTCGCCGTTGAAGGCCTGCGTCAGGTATAGGCGATTGCCCGCATCGTTCAGCGCCACGCCGAAGCCTTTCACCTGCAGCGGGATCTCCGCTTTGATCGCCAGGGTGTTGGGATCCAGCCGCAGCACGCGGGAGCGCGCCTCTTCCTTCCAGTCTGGTGCGCTGACGAACAGCGCCTGTTGCGAGGTGCTGTAGGCCATCTCCACCACCGTCGACGACAGCGCCTCGCGCTTGATGTCCTGCGGTTTGATGCCGGCATCGTCGGCCTGCGCGGCGCCGGCGACCACCAGAGAGGCCGCCACCAGCAGCGACAGTAACGCGCGCGGGGTTGCTAGGGTTCCAGACATCCTTTTATCTCCTTGAAAATCATGCTTTCGGTTAGAGTGAAACAACGTCATGCGGGCGGCAGCGCCGCCAGAGCGATATCGCCAGCGATGTGCTGCGCAAACTGGGTAAAGACGTGCTGAACGCCGTCGGCGATCAGATTGGCCTGCTCCCGGCTGTAGTGGTCCTGGCGGTAGGTCATCATCACCCGCAGGGATTTCTTCCCGGCCAGATCGTCTTCCATCACCTCAAACTGCAGGCCGAGCAACGATTCGGCTTTCTCCGGCTCCACCTGACGGTAGGCGATCGCGCTGCCGTCCTGCAGCCGGAACTCGCCGTTCAGCTTGATGCGGCTGTGGATTTGGATGAACACTTCGAACATGTGGTTCTTGCGGTCGGCGTCCACGCCGAACAGCCCTTCCTCCACCAGATCGATCGGAATGTCGGTGTACGGCAGCGAGCCGTTGATGGTGTTTTTCACCTGGCTGACCAACCCGGCCACCGTCAGCCCTTCGTCGAAGCGCACGCGGTGCACCACCACGGTGGTGAAGTAGCCGACGGTATCGAAGAACTCGGCGTCGTTACGGCCGGAGGTCGAGGTGCCCACCAGCAGATCCGCCGGGCCGCCGAGCAGGCGCAGCGCCGAGGTAATCCCGGCATACACCACGTTGAACAGCGAAGCGTTGTTGCGGCGGGCAAGCTGATACAGGCCTTCCGCCACGGCAGGATCGACCTCGAACTCCAGCCAGCCGCCGTTGACGTCCGCCGGTGCCGGCACCGCCGGGTGGGTGGATGCTTCTTGCCGGAAGATCGGCTGGCCGACCGGTGCGCCGCGCAGCGCATCGAGCCAGTAGTCCAGATGTTGCTGCTGCACCCCGGAGGCCCGCTGCTGACGGGCGAAGGTGTGGAACTGCGGTGGTTGCCCACTCCACTGCGGTGCCTGGCCGACGACGCGATGGCGATAGGCGACGCCCAGCTCGTCCATCATCAGGTTGAGCGACCATTCATCCAGCACCACATGGTGGAACAATAGCGACAGCAGCTGCTGGCCGTTGTCCGCATCGCGCAGCAGCGTGGCGCGCAGCGGCAGCTCGGCGGCCAGATCGAACCGGTGCTGGCCGGCGTCGGCCAACAGGGCGGCGGCGTTGCCCGCCGGCGTTTCGTGGGAGAAGCGGAACCACGAGTAATCCGAGAGTTCGGCGGCCGGCACCACCACCTGTACCACCTCTCCCTGCTGCTCGACGAAGCGTGAACGCAGCACGGTATGGCGAGTCATGACGTCGATAAACGCCTGACGCAGCGCCGTTTCGTCTACTGCATCGAAGAAGCGCAGAGAGAACGGCAGGTTGAAAATCTCGTCATGGCCGAAGGCTTCATACACCTTCCACAGCGATTCCTGCGCCAGCGACAGCGGCGCCTGCGCGCGATCATGATCGTCGGCGGTGGCCACCGCGGCATTCGGCTGCGCGACGTTCAGGCGTTTGGCGTAGCCCGCCAACCCGCGCGCCGTCGGATGGCTGAACAGATCGTTAATGTTGATTTCGATCTGATGCAGGCTCAGCAAGCGACCGATCACCCGGGTGGCGACCAGCGAATGGCCGCCGCGATCGAAGAAGTCTTCATCCAGGGTCATTTCCGGCGCCACCAGCGCCTCACGGAACTCCTGCAAAATCAGCGGTGCAACGCTTTCGTCCGCGTCGCCGTTCGCCGCCGGCGCGGCCATCGCCGGGGAAGCGGCCTCAGCCGCCGGCAGTGCGACGGCAATCCGCTGCCCGGCCAGGAAGGCGCTGAACTGCTCCAGCAAGAAAGGTGCCACATGGGGAGACAGGCGCGGGTCGGTGACCAGCTCGAGCGTCAGCGCTTCCGCTTCCGGCAAGCCCAGCAGCAGCGCCAGTTCGAACGGCGTATGCAGCGGCGGCAGCAACAGGCGTTCGGCGTGAACGCCTTCCAGCCGCCACTCTGCGGCCAGATCGTCGCGCCAGGCCACCAGCAGTTGCGCCCGTTGCGGGTCCGGCTGTTCAGCCACGGCCTGCGCCAGCAGCCGCTGCCCGACGTCGCTCTCGCCATGCTGCACGGTCAAACGCATCAGCGGCGGCGCCGTCAGGCCCAGCTCCAGGCCGACGCACTCCGCCGTCTCCGCCGCCGGCACGCACAGCTGCACCGCTTGGCCGCCGGCCTGCGCGGCGACGAATTCGGCAAACCGTGCCGCCACCGCCGCCAGCAAGGCCCGCGGCGTGTCGTTGGCGAGCAACAGCGAGCGATCAATGCGCGTGACCACGCGCGAGCCCACCGGCGGCAACGCATCAGCGCGCTGCGCCGGGCTGCGATAATCCTGCAGCGAGACCGCCTGGCGCACCCACGGCAGCTGCGGCTCCGAGGTTTCCGCCAGCTCGACCGGTTCCACCGCGAAAGGCAGAGGCATCACATCCCCGTTATAACGGGCGGACAGCATCGCCGGCAGGTGGCGCCACGGCAGCGTTTCCGCCAGGATGTCATGCAAGACCACGCCCAAAATCACCGCATCGCCCGGCGTGAGCAACAGCAGGCAGCGCAGCGGCGCTTCGTTTTCCAGCTCAAACGGCGTTGCCTGCGCTTGCAGCAGGCAACCCATGGCGTGTGGTTCGTCCACCACCTGACGAAGGCTCACCGGCAACGGCGCCGAGCCGGCGGGGCGTTTCTCAAGACCGTTTTCGTCATCAAAAACGTAATGCACGTCCACGCCCGGCGTTTCCCGCACCAACGCCTGCAGCGCCGCCGTCAGTTGGGCGATATCCACGTCCCCCGTCAGGCGCCAGGCCAGCGCCCGCTGCCCGCGAGCGTCACCCTGTTGCAGATGGGCGAACCACGCCCGCTCTTCGGCTTCGCTTACCGGCCGATCGCCGTTCACCGACGCCGCGCCCAGCGCCTGAAAGGCGCTCTCCAGCCGCTGGGCCTCTTCATCGCTCAGAATGCTGTCAAAATCACCGATCACTGCGTTATCTCCTTTGCCCGGCCGTGCCGGGATGACGCATGAAACGGGGGACATTCGTCCCCCGTCATCGCGATAGCGTTAGAAATTCAGCTCAACTGCTGCGCCGACCAGACGGCCTCGCTGGAGAGTCGCCGTGTAGATGTCGTTGCTTCTGACCATCTCGCGGCGGTCTGAATCAAACAGGTTTTTCGCATACAGCGTGGCGCGACCGTAGTCGAAGGTGTAAGCCAGCTGGGCGTTGGCCGTCCAATAGGAGCCGATGCGCCCGCGCGAATCGTTGTCGTATTGCGAATAGTAGGAGTCGGTAAACGCCACGTTGCTGCTCAGCTCCCACCCTTTCAAGAACTGATATTTAGCACCCATGTTGGCGGTGTAAGCCGGTGCGCGCGCCAGCTCATGCCCTTCCACGCCGCTGCCCGAGAACTTCTTGATGTCGGTTTTCAGCAGGCCGAGGTTGCCGAACAGTTCGAAGTCCCAACGCGGCTGCCAGGTGGCGCCGATTTCCGCGCCGTAGGTTTCCACCTTGTCGGCGTTACGGATCACGCTGGAGTTCTCACCCAACGAGTACGGCAGCTGCATATCTTTGTAATCGTTGTAGAAGACGTTAGCGGTCAGCACCACGTTGGCGTCTTTCAGATGGTGGCGAGTGTACAGCTCGTAGTTCCACACGTACTCGGAACCGTAGGTGTAGCTGACCACCGGCGTGCCGATCGTGATGCCGCCGCCGCCGGCGTTATAGCCGCGCGCGATCTTGGCACCGTAGGTTTGGGTATCCGTCGGTTTCCAGGCCACGTCCAGCTTCGGCAGAAACACGGTATAGGTTTCATCAAAGTCGATGCGCACCGCCTGGCTGCCGCCATCGCGGCGACGGTGTTCGCGTTCCAGACGGCTGGCGGCGGTCACGTCCACCTGCGGCGTCAGCGCATAGGTCAGCTCGGCGAACGCCGAATGGGTATCGGTTTTATCCTTGAAGGTCGATCCGCCGAAGATGTTGACGAACTCATCCTGCGTGCCGTGGAAGTAACGCAGCCCCGCCAGCCCGTGCAGGCGGCTGTCCGCGCCGCCGAAGCGCACCACCGGCTCTACGTGAACTTCCTGGCCATCGATCTCGGCGTACTGGATATTGTAAGCCGTCGGACGGTTGATGTTGAAGTCGGTGTAGATAACGCGGTTTTCAAACGTCAGCGCATCGGAGGCCTCCCAGGCCAGATCCCAGATGGTGCTGTTCATGTTGCTTTTGAACACGGCGCGGCGCGGATCGTGGCGCGGATTGGTCGGGTGCGGCTGCGGGTTGAGGCTTTCGTTCTGTGGCGCGGTGCTGCCGAAGTGGTTAAAGGTCAGCTTGGTGGTCAGGTCGCGCAGGCCGGCCGGGTTGAACAACAGCTTGGCGCGGGCGGTGGTGGCTTCCACTTCACGCGGATCGCCCACCGGCGCATAGGCCGGCAGGTCAGCCTCGCTGCGGCGGCGCTGGCGATCGACGCTGACGCGGAACGCCAGCTGATCTTCCACCAGCGGGCCGGACGCCATGGCCGCCAGCTGTGAAGAGTGCTGGTTGCCGGCCCCGCCCTTGAAGGCGCTTTCCCATTCGAAGGTCGGATCTTTACTGGCCATGACGATGGCGCCGGCGATGGCGTTGCGTCCCTGAATATAGCTTTGCGGGCCGAGGAACACTTCGACACGATCCAGATCCCACAGCGACTGTGGGCCGAACGCCTGTTCGTTATAGGTCAGCGAACGGCCGTCCAACGACAGATTGAGGCGCGGGCGGGTGCCGCTGAGGAAGGCGTTGGCGCCGACGTTCGGGCCGGAGCCGTCGATGCCGCGCACGGTCGGGAGTTCGTTGCCGATGCCCAGATCCACCACGTTGGGGGTCATGCGCAGCAGATCGGGGATCTGTACCGCGTCGGGCATCGAGGCGATACGGTTGCTGTCGAACACCTGCACGCTGGAGCCGGTGTCGAAAATGGAACGTTTGATCTTCTCACCGGTGACCAGCAGCGTTTCCGCGTCCTGGTAGGTTTCGTTGCTCTTGGTTTCCGCCGCGTTGACGTTACCGATCGCCAGTGAACAAACCCCTAAAAATACGGAGGAAAACGCCCCAATGGCTTTCAACCCCGCTTTTTCCCCGTTTCCTACGCTTTCATGCCGTTGAGCCGCAAAATGCTTGCCCATAGATGTCTTCTCCTTTCATCCCAGAGGTGCACAAAATTTGATTTTTTTTACACAACCTACATCGACACTCACACAGACCTTGACGCTCCGGCCTTCCCGGCCTTTGTGTTGCTTATCCCTGCGGCAAACCCATGCCTTGCGCGGCCGAACGGGCGCGGCCCCGTCCACGGCCAAGCCGCCGGCGGAGCGGCCGGCGGCTTGTATAAAAACGTAAAATAATGTTAAGAATGATAATATTTTGCATTTTCTAATGCAAATCATTATCAACAAAGATGAGGGGCCGAGCACGCAAACAGCCAGAAGGCCTTATACTTTTGCAGGTAAAACACGCGCTGCAATAACAAGCAATCATTGCAATGCTAAGAATAATATAAATAAATTATTCACACTCAACACCATCTGCGCCATCCACCGCTAAAACCCCTTATAGATAGCACCTCCGCGTCAAATGGATCAAATAATAATAATTTTCATTCCTATTAACATTTGGATATATTCTTGCAGTCTCGTTGGCTGAATCAAAATGGATACCCGATGAAAGCTTTAACCACGATGCAGGCCGCCTATTGGGTAGGCCGACAGTCCGCTCCTCCTCTCGGCGGCATGGCCGCCCACCTGTACGCGGAATTCGACGGCGGCGAGCTGGACATCGCCCGATTGCGCCAGGCCGTCGATGCGTTGTACCTGCATCATCCGCTGTTACGCCTGCGCATTACCGATGATGGCCGCCAGACCATCGCGCCTCCCGGCCCCCGGCATACTTTGCATCTCGACGACTGGCGGCACGCCGATACAGCGACGCTGGCGGCCGCGCTCGCCGCCAAACGCCAGGCGAAAAGCACCCAGTTGCTACCGCTGGAACAGGGCGTGCCCTGCGATATCAGCCTGAGCCTGTTGCCGGAAGGGCGCAGCCGCCTGCATGTCGATCTCGATATGATCGCCGGCGATGCCATGAGCTTTCGCCTGTTGATGGAAGATCTGACGGCGTTTTATCACCAGTGCCCACCGTCCCCCTCCCATGACGCGCTACCGGCCTACTTCGACCACCTCGAACGGCGCGACGCCGACGAGGCGCTGCGCCAGCGGCGCGAACGCGGCCAGCGTTGGTGGCGTGAACGCCTGGCGCAGGTGCCCCCGGCGCCGCGCCTGCTGCGCACGCCGGACCGCTGCCGCAGCGATCGCCTGGCCGTACAGCTGAATGCGGAAGAAAGCCGCGCGCTGGAGAACGTCGCCAAACGGCACCACACCTCGCTCTCGACGCTGTTTTTAGCGCTGTTCGCCCTGGCCGTCGGCCAGGGTTGGAACATGACGCGCTTCCGGCTCAACGTGCCGCTGTTCCACCGCGAGAGTGAACGGGAGGACGCGCATCGCCTCATCGGCGATTTCTCCAACCTGGTGCTGCTCGGCGTGGAACTGAATCCGACGGAAAATCTGAGCGCCTTCTGCCGGCGCCTGATGACGCAGCTGGCGGAATTGATCGAGCATGCGGATTACCCCGGTGTGAGCGTGATGCGCGATCTGTCGCGCCTGCACGGCAGCCTGCAGCCTTCGCCGGTGGTGTTTACCGCCGGTTTTGGCATCCGCGGCAAGACGCTGTTTTCCGAACGGGTCACCGACACCTTCGGCCGTCTCGGCTGGGTCATCTCTCAGGGGCCGCAGGTGGCGCTGGATGCGCAGGTCGCCCACGTCGACGACGGCATTCTGATCAACTGGGACGTGCGGCTGGATGCGTTCCCCGAGCAGGTGCTGCCACGCCTGCTGGCCTGTTACCGGGCGCTGCTGCACCTGGCCGCGCGGCAAACGGCGGCGTTCGATCGCCCGCTGTCGCAGCTGCTGGCGCAATGCACGCCCGACGCGCTGGCGCAGCAAGCGCCGGTGCGCCTGGTGCTGCACCGGCTGCTGGCGCGAGTGGCCCCCGAGGCTAGCTTGCACGACCACGACGATATCCGCCGCTTGGCCTTGCCGGATGCCGGGGTGAACGCGCTGCTGACGGTGCTCAACAAGTATCTGGCGGCAGCGCTGACGGCGCAGGATCTGGCGGCGCACTCCTCCCCTGCGGCGCTGGCGGCGCTGATCTGCCAACGCTCGCCCGAGGCAGGACGGCATGCGAAAACGCTGCTCGCCGCGCTGGCGCCGCAGCACTGAGATCGGTTTCCGGGCGCGCGACGCCCGGCTCGTTTTAATCGGTTAGCGACTATAGGGAAGTACCATGGAGACAGCATTAACCGCACTGCAGCAGGCCTATCTTCTGGGCCGCAGCGATCGATGGCCGCTCGGCGGCGTGGCGATGCACGACTTTCGCGAATACCGCGCCCGGCAGCTGGATGTACCGCGCCTTGAAGCGCGCCTGACCGAGCTGGTACAGCACTACCCAGCGTTGCGCACCTGCATCGATGTGCAGCGCGGCACGCAGCACGTACGCCCGGAGGTGACGCTGCATCTGGATCGTCACGATCTGCGCGCCCTTGATGGCGAAGCGTCGCAGCGCCAGGTCGAACAACTGCGCGAGCGATACTCCCACCAGCGCCACGATCCGAGCCAACCGCTATGGCGCATCGCCGTGATCCAACGGGCCGAACAGCAGGATCCGACGGGATCGCCGTACGATACGCTGATCTTCACCAGCTTCGATGCGTTGATCCTCGACGGCCAGGGGATCTCCACCGTGATCGCTCGCCTGTTTGACGATCGCCCTCTGGCGCCGACCGCCGCTGCGCTGCCGCTCCCCGCCGCACCGGCGGCGCAGCGGCAGGCCGATGCCGCCTACTGGCGCGAAAAGCTGCAGGATGTCACCACCCCGTCGGCATTGCCGTGGCGCGCCCCGCTCGCCAATCTCTCCTCGTCACGCTATCGCCGCGTCAGCCTGACGCTGCCGCACGATACGATAAAACAACTCGGCCGTCTGGGATCGCCGCATGCTCTGCTGCGCAACAGTCTGCTGTCGGCGCTGATCCTCGATACGCTGGCCCACTGGACCACCGACGGCGAGCTGTGCGTCGGCGTGCCGGTGGCATTCCCCGCCGCCGACGGCGCCCTGGGTAACGCCTCCAGCTTCGTGGCGGTGCGCTATTCCCGTCACGGCGAAGATTTTATCCAGCGCGCGCAAGCCCTGCAGGACGACGTGCTCGGCGCGCTCGACCACCTGACGTTTTCCGGCGTCGATCTGGCGCGGCAGTTGCTCGGCCAAAGCCAGGGCGGCCCGGCGCTGCCGGTGATCCTGACCAACTGTCTGGGCTGGGAAACGCTGCCGGCCGAAGCGCCGGTACGCTTCCACGACGGCCTGACCCAAACGCCGCAGGTCGCCATCGACATTCGCCTGACGCTGGACAGCGAAAAAAACCTGCAGCTGTGCGTGGACTACGCCGAGCAGGCGCTGCATGGCGAGCAGGTAGAAGCCATGCTGGCGGCATTGCAGCGACGCATCCTGCACAGCTGCCAACGGGCCGACCTGGCGATCGCACCGCGGGACTTCATCGATCTGGCGCATTACCGTCACAACGACAGCGAAGCGAATTACGCACCTTATCCTTATCTGGCGCAGCTGGCCGAGCGGCTGTTTGGCGCACAAAACGGCGGCAACGCGCTGATCTGCGGTGAACAGACGCTGACCTACCGCGAGCTGGGCCAGCGGATCGCCACGGCGATCGCCAACCTGCAGAGCCGCGGCGTGCAGCCGGGCAACGTGGTGGCGCTTTATCTGCCGCGCAGCCCGGAACAGATCATCCTCAGCCTCGCCTGCGCCCTGCAGGGCGTGATCTGGGTGCCTGTCGATATCAACTCGCCGCCGGAACGCACCGCCTACCTGCTGGAAAACTGCCGGCCGACGCTGGTGGTGCACGGCGGCGATCTGGAGACGCCGATCGGCGTGACGCCGGCGACCCTGCTGACGCCGACGGATCGCGCGCCTGCGCTGCCGGATGAGCAGACGCTGGTTGAACGCAGCGCCAGCCTGGCCGCGAGCTACTACCTGTATACCTCCGGCACCACCGGTAAGCCCAAATGCGTGGTGCTCAACAACCGCGCTACCGCCAACGTCGTCCACCAGACCCAGCAGCGCTGGGCGGTCACCGCCGACGACGTCTTCATTTCCGTCACGCCGCCGCACCATGACATGTCGATGTTCGATCTGTTTGGTTCGCTGTGCGCCGGCGCCACGCTGGTGCTGCCGGCGCCGCATCAGGAAAAAGACGCCATCAGTTGGAACCAGTTGGTGGAAAAGCACCGGGTTAGCCTGTGGTGTTCGGTGCCCGCCATTCTGGAGATGCTGCTCACCTGCAAAACGGCCGACAGCCTGCGCTCGCTGCGCCTGGTGGCGCAAGGCGGCGACTACATCAAGCCAGCGACGGTGCAAACCCTGCGCACCTTGCGCCCGGATCTCGCGCTGTTCTCACTCGGCGGACCGACCGAAACCACCATCTGGAGCATCTGGCACCCAATCGCCCCGCAGGAGAGCGGCACCGTGCCTTACGGCCGCCCGCTGCCGGCCAACCGCTACTTCATCTGCCATGACGACGGCAGCCACTGCCCGGCCGGCGTGGTCGGCCGCATTCATACCGCCGGGGTGAACCTGGCGTTAGGCTATCTGGAACAGGGGGAGCTGAAGCAGCATGACTTCGTCACCCTCGAAGGGCCGGACGGGCAACCGCTGCGCGCTTTCCGCACCGGCGATCAGGGCTACTACCGAACGGACGGCAACATCATGTTCGCCACCCGGGTGAACGGCTATGTGAAGATCCGCGGCGTGCGCGTCTCGCTGCCGGAAATCGAAGACGTGCTGCGCCGCCATCCGGCGATCCTGGATATGGTGGTGGTGGATTACCCCAGCGGAGAGAACAACGAGGCGGCGCTCGGCGCCCTGTATCTGACCCGCGACGGCAAACCACTGCCGCTGTCCGAGATCCGCGCCTTCGCCACCGGCTATCTGCCCTGTACCCATATTCCTACGCGCTTTATCCATGCCGAGGCGCTGCCGTTGTCCGCCAACGGTAAAACCGACCGCCATCGTATCCGCGCCGACATGAGCCACCAGCAAACCGCACCGGCGTTGAACGCCTGCGCGGCCCCGCCGCCGAACGCACCGTTGGCCCGCAGCGCAGAGATCCTGACCATTTACTGGCAGGCGATCGGCGTGACGCCGCGCCCGGAATGGGGGGAAGAGACGGCGTTTATCGCCATGGGGCTGAAGCTGCCGCATATCAAACAGGTAGCGGCACGCCTCAATGACGCTTTCGGCACCCGTCTGGTAAGCAGTTCGCTCCTGCCGTGCAAGAACGCGCGCGAAGTGGCGGCGTTGCTGGCCAGCTGAAACCACATCACTCGGGCGGGGTCATCCCCCGCCCGCATTTTATCAGGCGGGCAACGCCGTCAGGGCCGCCAGCGGTTGCTCCCAGGCCTCCCGCTGCAGCGCGCGCATCAGAAACTCTTGCAGCGCCTCGCCATAGTCCAGCGCATCCTCCGTCGGGAACTGCTCCAGATAGATATCGATATCCACCTGCAGATCGCGGGCGTCGGTGCGGCCGCGATAAGTCAGGTTAAAACCGTCGCCCGAGCCGCCGGCCAATACGCTGCGGGTGCCGCTACAGCCGGTAAAGCGGGGCGCATCGAAGGGTTGCACATTGATGAAGGGGGAAATAAAGAAGCGCGAACCTGGCTCCACGCCGCGATCGGCGGCCAGTTGACGCAGGCGGTAGCCGGCATGGCTGCGCAGCTCCCGCAGCAGCTGCGCCATCATCGTCAGAAAATCTCCCAGCGTCGCCGACGGGGGTGGCGACACCAGCAGCGGCAGAGTGTTGACCGCCAATGAAGGCACGTTGGTGGCGGCCTGCCCGCGGCGATTCATCGCCGGCATCCACATCGGCAGCGTATCGCCTTGCCGGGTGTCGCGCGGCATCACCTGAAACAGCCAGGCCGCCGACAGCGCCACCAGCAAGTCGGGCCAATTGATGCCGCTGCGCTCCGCCAGCTGCGCCAGTCGTTGCGATACCGCCGCCGGCAGCCGGTGGTGGGTGCTCAGACGCCGCACGCCATAGGCCTCACCGCCCTTGCGCACCGTCGGCAGCGCCTGCGACAGCGGCAGGTAGGTTTGCCAAAAGCGCCGATCGCGCTCGCATCGCTCAGAATCAGCGTAGGCCAGCTCGGCCTGTTGAAAGACGTCGAAGGTGCCCAGGGGCATACCCGCGCTGCCTTCACCCAGATAGTGCGCATATAACGCGGCGCAGCGGTGTTCAATCAAGGCCATGCCGAAGCCATCAACCAGAATATGGTGCGCACGCACGTACCAGAGGTAGCGCTCCGGCCCCAGCTTGAGCAGCCAGGCGGCGGCTAGCGGCTCGCTGTGCAGCGCCCGGCGCTGCGCGATATCTTCGCGCATCAGGTTTTGCGCCGCCTGCCAGGGATCGCCGTGCGTTTGCAGATCGATGCGTTGTAATGGCGGTATGCGCTGTGGATCGTGCCGTAACGGCGGAGGAGCATCGCCACGCCGCTCACCAAAGCGCAGGGCAAACGCCTGCGTCTCGGCGAGGGTGGTGGCGATCGCCCGGCAGAGCGTCTCTTCCTCTACCGCACCGCACAGTTCGGTGCAGTGTGCGACGGTGGACAGGGTCTGCCCGGGGTGCAAGGTGTGTTCTTCCCAGAAATCAAGCTGCGCTGGCGCCAGCGGCAACCATTCAGAGGCCAAAGCGGTGTCCGACATGTTACCTACCTTTGATAAGCCCGAATAAAGACGCCGAACGGGCGTAACCCGCCGTTCAACGGCTTTTGCGTGTCTCCATACATCATCAAATGAAAATGATAATAACATCTATTATCATTTCTATTAATTTGGTAACACTTTAGATTCTGTTAAGCGGGGATGCAAGTCACGCAGTAGGGACGGAGGAAAGAAAGTGACGGGTAGAAGGCTCATAAAAGCAAAACGCCCCGGCACAGCTGCCTGGGGCGTTTTAACGTCGGCGATGTTCGATGATTAGGCCTGATTGGCCGGCTTCACCTTCTGCGCCAGAAACTCCGTTTCGTAGGCCAGCGCCTTCTTGCGATCGAACTGGTGTTCCCACTTGGCGATCACCAGCACCGCCAGCGCGTTACCCACGACGTTCAGCGCGGTGCGCGCCATATCCAGGATACGGTCCACGCCGGCGATGAACGCCAGGCCTTCCAGCGGAATGCCGACGCTGCCCAGCGTAGCCAGCAGCACCACGAACGAGACGCCCGGCACGCCGGCAATCCCTTTCGAGGTGACCATCAGCGTCAGCACCAGCACGATCTCTTGCCCCAATGACAGCTCGATGCCGTACAGCTGGGCGATAAAGATAGCGGCGATGCTCTGGTACAGCGTCGAGCCATCCAGGTTAAAGGAGTAGCCGGTCGGCACCACGAAGCTGGTGATCGACTTGGGCGCGCCGTAAGCCTCCATCTTTTCGATGATGCGCGGCAGCACCGTTTCCGAGCTGGCGGTGGAATAAGCCAGGATCAGTTCGTCTTTCAGGATGCGGATCAGCGTCCAGATGCGCAGGTTGCACAGCCGGGCGACCGCCCCCAGCACCACCAGGGCGAAGAACGCGATGGCGAAGTATACCAGCACCACCAGCTTGGCCAGCGGCAGCAGCGAAGCGAAACCGAAGTTGGCTACCGTAACCGAAATCAGGCCAAACACCCCGATAGGCGCATAGCGCATGATCATGTGGGTGACTTTGAACATGCTTTCGGACACCGCCTTGAACACCTTCAGCAACGGCTCTTTGGTCTCTTTCGGCAACGACGACAGCCCCAGACCAAACAGCACCGAGAAGAAGATAATCGGCAGCATGTCGCCCTTGGCCATCGACGAGAAGACGTTCGACGGGATCAGCGACAGAATGGTCGCCACCAGACTGTGCGAACCGCTTTGCACCTGTTCGGTGGTTTTCTCATATTGCGAAATATCCACCGTGGTCAGCGTCGACATATCGATGCCGTGGCCAGGTTGGAATACGTTGGCCAACGTCAACCCCACCACGATGGCGATGGTGGTGATCACTTCGAAGTAAATAATGGTTTTCAATCCGATGCGGCCCAGCTTTTTCGCATCCCCCACGCCGGCAATACCGACGATCAGCGTGGAAATAACGATCGGCACCACAATCATCTTGATCAGGCGAATAAAGATATCACCCGCCGGGCTGAGAATATTGCTCACCAGCCACTCACGAGATTCGGTCTGGTTGTGCAACACTGCGCCAACAATAATACCCAGTACCAACGCGATCAGGATTTGCCAAGCCAGGCTAATTTTTACACTTTTCATACCCAAAAAGTCCTCAAAGACTCTTTTCACCGTACAAAGTCGCAACACGGCGAAAAGAATACTTAATCATTTATTACAGGCTTATGTTAATTCAGTGGAAGCGTTCACCGGCCCTAGGTGCAACGCAGTATAAATCTGTATCATCCGGGCGGCATGCTCTGCAAGCCTTGATTTGTCAGGGTTGAGCGCTGAATCGAATCACAAAAAATTTCGCGTAACTATTTCAAACGGCATAATTGGTTGTTATTAAAAACATAATTTTTCATACAATGAAGTACATAACCGCGCCGACGACGTTTTTTTGAACACAATTGAAATGCGTTATTTTTCGCCCATTCTGCATATTTAGTCCGCGTTAAATGTTTATATTTTGTTACTTAAAAGTCAAATAAATGAGAATTGGCCGAGTGACATGCTCCTCTATAAATGCAGAGCTACTTTATATTGCGATTAAAAAACGAACGATATTGCAGGCTGAATATCCTCGGGTATCTCCCGACCTTTCATCAGGAATTAAAGGTTAATAAAACGTTATTTCACGATATGCCGTCCATCGTTATATCGCGTTAATACCAACTTCGAATATTAATAGCGAAAAATAATCCAAAAAGATTTATAGCGCGAAATAACGCAGGCCTTTCCACCGATTTATTTGGCACGGGGCAAATAACTTTACCTTTGTTTATTCTTTTTTGTTCTTTAGATAAGTGTTTTTGGCTAAAAACACGGGTTTATGATGATTTAAACGCCAAAGAGATAGATACGTCCTGCAAATGCGACAGAACGATTACAAATCAATATCTTTGTTGCGTGATCTGCCGCGCAAAAAAGAAACAAAGAATCGTAGCAAACTATACTTAACCTTCAGTTGACATATCATTAACAACTTCAAGGAGAAAAGCTATGAGCCAACTGCATAAACACGCTATTCCTTCTGCAATTGCAGAACGCGCCCTGATTAATCCGGCACAATACCAACAGTATTATCAACAGTCGGTTCAAGACCCAGAGGCTTTCTGGGGTGAGCATGGCAAAATCCTGGACTGGATCAAACCCTATACCAAAGTCAAAAATACCTCGTTCGATCCCGGCCACGTCAGCATTCGTTGGTTTGAAGACGGCACGTTGAACCTGTCAGCCAACTGTTTGGACCGCCATCTGGCTGAGCGCGGCGACCAGACCGCCATTATCTGGGAAGGCGATGACCCGACCCAATCCAAGCACGTGACTTACAAACAGCTGCACCATGACGTCTGCCAGTTCGCCAACGTGCTGAAAAAGCTCGGCGTGAAAAAAGGCGACGTGGTGGCTATCTATATGCCGATGGTGCCGGAAGCGGCGGTCGCGATGCTGGCCTGCGCGCGCATCGGCGCCGTACATTCGGTGATCTTCGGCGGTTTCTCGCCGGAAGCGGTCGCCGGGCGCATTATCGACTCCAACGCCAAACTGGTCATCACCGCCGATGAAGGCCTGCGCGCCGGCCGCGCCGTACCGCTGAAAAAGAACGTCGACGATGCGCTGAAAAATCCCGGCGTGGTCAGCGTGGCCAACGTGGTGGTATTCCAGCGCACCGGGAAACCGGGTTACTGGCAGGAAGGGCGCGATCTGTGGTGGCATGAGCTGACCGAGGGCGTTTTCGCCGACTGCCCGCCGGAAGAAGTGAACGCCGAAGATCCGCTGTTTATCCTGTACACCTCCGGCTCGACCGGCAAGCCGAAAGGTGTGCTGCACACCACCGGCGGCTACCTGGTGTACGCCGCGATGACCTTTAAGTATGTGTTCGACTATCACGACGGCGACATTTACTGGTGTACCGCCGACGTGGGCTGGGTCACCGGCCACAGCTATCTGCTGTACGGCCCGCTGGCCTGCGGCGCCACCACGCTGATGTTCGAAGGCGTGCCTAACTATCCGGGCGTCAATCGCCTGTCGCAGGTGATCGACAAGCACCAGGTCAACATTCTGTATACCGCGCCGACCGCCATTCGCGCCCTGATGGCCGAAGGCGACAAGGCGATCGAGGGCACCCGACGCGATTCGCTGCGCATCATGGGCTCGGTCGGTGAACCGATCAACCCGGAAGCCTGGGAGTGGTATTACAACAAGATAGGCAACGCAAAGTGCCCGATCGTCGATACCTGGTGGCAAACCGAAACCGGCGGCTTCATGATTACCCCGCTGCCGGGCGCTACCGAGCTGAAGGCCGGTTCCGCCACGCGGCCTTTCTTCGGCGTGCAGCCGGCGCTGGTCGATAACGTCGGCACACCGCAGGAAGGCGCCTGCGAAGGCAACCTGGTGATCGTCGACTCCTGGCCGGGCCAGGCACGTACCCTGTTCGGCGATCATGACCGCTTCGAGCAAACCTACTTCTCGACCTTCAAAGGCATGTACTTCAGCGGTGACGGCGCTCGCCGCGACGAGGACGGTTACTACTGGATCACCGGCCGCGTCGACGACGTGCTGAACGTCTCCGGCCACCGTCTGGGTACCGCCGAGATCGAGTCTGCGCTGGTATCGCACCCGAAAATCGCCGAAGCGGCAGTGGTCGGTATTCCTCACAACATCAAAGGCCAGGCGATCTACGCCTACATCACGCTGAACCACGGCGAAGAACCGACGCCGGAGCTCTATACCGAAGTGCGCAACTGGGTGCGCAAAGAGATAGGGCCGATCGCCACGCCGGACGTGCTGCACTGGACAGATTCGCTGCCCAAAACGCGCTCCGGCAAGATCATGCGGCGTATCCTGCGCAAAATTGCCGCCGGCGACACCAGCAACCTGGGGGACACCTCCACGCTGGCGGATCCGGCCGTAGTCGACAAGCTGTTGGAAGAAAAACAATCAATGAAAGTGCCGTCATAATTTACGCCGCTTCAGGCCGCTCATTCGGATAACGTGCCGTTGAGCGGCCCTGGCGCGGCGTACTCTCTCAATACCGACTGGAGACACTCTGATGAATGACACCATTTATCAAGGGATTGAAGAAAACCCGCGCTTTAAAGAGCTGGTGAGAAAACGCGGCCGGTTCGCCTGGCTGCTTTCACTGATTACGCTGGCGCTGTACGTCGGCTTTATTCTGTTGATCGCCTTCGATCCGCAATGGCTCGGCACGCCGATCGCCGCCGGATCGACCATCACCCGCGGGATCCCGGTCGGTGTCGGGCTGATCGTGATCTCTTTCGTCTTGACAGGGATCTACGTGTTTCGCGCCAACGGCGAGTTCGATCGCCTCACCGCAGAAATCCTGCGTGAGGTGAAACAATGAAGCGCTTATTGTCCACCGCCGCGCTGCTGTTGCTGCCCGGTCTGGCCTGCGCCGACGCCATCGGCGGCGAAGTGCATCGTCAACCGCTGAACATCCAGGCGATCGTGATGTTTATCCTGTTTGTCGGCGCCACCCTGTACATTACCTATTGGGCTTCCAAACGCACCCGTTCCCGCCAGGACTACTACACCGCGGGCGGGCGCATCACCGGCCTGCAAAACGGCCTGGCGATCGCCGGCGACTTCATGTCCGCCGCTTCGTTCCTCGGTATCTCCGCCCTGGTCTACACCTCCGGCTATGACGGCCTGATCTACTCCATCGGCTTCCTCATCGGCTGGCCGATCATTCTGTTCCTGATCGCGGAGCGCCTGCGCAACCTCGGCCGTTATACCTTTGCCGACGTCGCCTCTTACCGTCTGCAGCAGAAACCGATCCGCACCCTGTCGGCCTGCGGCTCGTTGGTGGTGGTGGCGCTGTATCTGATTGCGCAGATGGTCGGTGCCGGCAAGCTGATCCAGCTGCTGTTCGGGCTCAACTACCACGTGGCGGTGATCCTGGTCGGCATTTTGATGGTGCTGTATGTGCTGTTTGGCGGCATGTTGGCCACCACCTGGGTGCAAATCATCAAGGCGGTGCTGCTGCTGGCCGGCGCCAGCTTTATGGCGCTGATGGTGATGAAGTCGGTTAACTTCGACTTCAATACCCTGTTCGCCGAAGCGGTGAAGGTGCACCCGAAAGGCATCGCCATCATGAGCCCCGGCGGCCTGGTGTCCGATCCGATTTCCGCGCTGTCACTCGGCCTGGCGCTGATGTTCGGCACCGCCGGTTTGCCGCATATCCTGATGCGCTTCTTCACCGTGAGCGACGCCAAAGAAGCGCGCAAGAGCGTGTTCTACGCCACCGGTTTTATCGGTTACTTCTATATTCTGACCTTTATCATCGGCTTCGGCGCCATCTTGCTGGTCAGCGCTAATCCGGCGTTCAAAGACGCCACCGGCGCGCTGCTGGGCGGCACCAACATGGCGGCGGTGCACCTGGCCAATGCCGTTGGCGGCAACTTCTTCCTCGGCTTTATCTCGGCAGTGGCCTTTGCCACCATTCTGGCGGTCGTCGCGGGCCTGACGCTGGCCGGCGCCTCGGCCGTTTCCCATGACCTGTACGCCAGCGTGATGAAAAACGGCAAGGCAACCGAGCGCGACGAACTGAGAGTATCCAAGATCACCGTTGTGGTGCTAGGCATTGTCGCCATTGCCCTGGGGATTTTATTCGAGAAGCAGAACATCGCCTTTATGGTCGGGTTGGCGTTCTCCATCGCCGCCAGCTGTAACTTCCCTATCATCATTCTGTCGATGTACTGGTCACGTTTGACTACCCGCGGCGCGATGATTGGCGGCTGGCTGGGCCTGTTGACGGCGGTGATTCTGATGATCCTCGGCCCGACGATCTGGGTGCAGATCCTAGGCCATGAAAAACCGATTTACCCGTATGAATACCCGGCGCTGTTCTCGATGATCGTGGCCTTTGTCGGTACCTGGCTATTCTCGATCACCGACAGTTCGCTGGCCGGGCAGCAGGAGCGGGAACGCTTCCGGGCTCAGTTTGTCCGTTCGCAGACCGGGCTGGGCATCTCTCAGGGCAGCTCGCATTGACCGAATAATAAGTGAAAAAAGCAAACACACCCTAATCAAAGGCCCTTCGGGGCCTTTTCTCTGGCTGTCTGTCGGAGAGAAGCTGGGAAAAGCAGCGCAGCGTAGCTGCGCTTTTTTGCGTTTTACGCATAGCAAAAAGCCCTGAACGTCAGTTCAGGGCTTTCGGCTTGGTTTGATGCCTGGCAGTGTCCTACTCTCGCATGGGGAGACCCCACACTACCATCGGCGCTACGGCGTTTCACTTCTGAGTTCGGCATGGGGTCAGGTGGGACCACCGCGCTATTGCCGCCAGGCAAATTCTGTTTCATTCCAACCGCTTCACTCTCGTGTCGCCATCAGAACCAATCTGTAAACAAGCTGAATATTGTCTCGGTCTCACCAAAACACCTTCGGTGTTGTAAGGTTAAGCCTCACGGATCATTAGTACTGGTTAGCTCAATGCATCGCTGCACTTACACACCCAGCCTATCAACGTCTTAGTCTTAAACGTTCCTTCAGGGACCTTAAAGGCCCAGGGAAGACTCATCTTGAGGCAAGTTTCGCGCTTAGATGCTTTCAGCGCTTATCTTTTCCGCACTTAGCTACCGGGCAATGCCATTGGCATGACAACCCGAACACCAGTGGTGCGTTCACTCCGGTCCTCTCGTACTAGGAGCAACCCCTCTCAATCTTCCAACGCCCACGGCAGATAGGGACCGAACTGTCTCACGACGTTCTAAACCCAGCTCGCGTACCACTTTAAATGGCGAACAGCCATACCCTTGGGACCTACTTCAGCCCCAGGATGTGATGAGCCGACATCGAGGTGCCAAACACCGCCGTCGATATGAACTCTTGGGCGGTATCAGCCTGTTATCCCCGGAGTACCTTTTATCCGTTGAGCGATGGCCCTTCCATTCAGAACCACCGGATCACTAAGACCTACTTTCGTACCTGCTCGAGCCGTCACTCTCGCAGTCAAGCTAGCTTATGCCTTTGCACTAACCTCACGATGTCCGACCGTGATTAGCTAACCTTCGTGCTCCTCCGTTACTCTTTGGGAGGAGACCGCCCCAGTCAAACTACCCACCAGACACTGTCCTCACCCCGGATCACGGGGCCGAGTTAGAACATCAAACATTAAAGGGTGGTATTTCAAGGATGGCTCCACGCAGACTGGCGTCCACGCTTCAAAGCCTCCCACCTATCCTACACATCAAGGCTCAATGTTCAGTGTCAAGCTATAGTAAAGGTTCACGGGGTCTTTCCGTCTTGCCGCGGGTACACTGCATCTTCACAGCGAGTTCAATTTCACTGAGTCTCGGGTGGAGACAGCCTGGCCATCATTACGCCATTCGTGCAGGTCGGAACTTACCCGACAAGGAATTTCGCTACCTTAGGACCGTTATAGTTACGGCCGCCGTTTACTGGGGCTTCGATCAAGAGCTTCGCCTTGCGGCTGACCCCATCAATTAACCTTCCAGCACCGGGCAGGCGTCACACCGTATACGTCCACTTTCGTGTTTGCACAGTGCTGTGTTTTTATTAAACAGTTGCAGCCAGCTGGTATCTTCGACTGGCTTCAGCTCCATCCGCAAGGGACTTCACCTACATGCCAGCGTGCCTTCTCCCGAAGTTACGGCACCATTTTGCCTAGTTCCTTCACCCGAGTTCTCTCAAGCGCCTTGGTATTCTCTACCTGACCACCTGTGTCGGTTTGGGGTACGATTTAATGTTACCTGGAGCTTAGAGGCTTTTCCTGGAAGCAGGGCATCAACTACTTCTGCACCGTAGTGCATCGTCATCACGCCTCAGGGTTAGTATGCAACCGGATTTACCAGGTCACACCCCCTACACGCTTAAACCGGGACAACCGTCGCCCGGCTAGCCTAGCCTTCTCCGTCCCCCCTTCGCAGTAACACCAAGTACAGGAATATTAACCTGTTTCCCATCGACTACGCTTTTCAGCCTCGCCTTAGGGGTCGACTCACCCTGCCCCGATTAACGTTGGACAGGAACCCTTGGTCTTCCGGCGAGCGGGCTTTTCACCCGCTTTATCGTTACTTATGTCAGCATTCGCACTTCTGATACCTCCAGCAACCCTCACAGGCCACCTTCAACGGCTTACAGAACGCTCCCCTACCCAACAACGCCTAAGCGTCGCTGCCGCAGCTTCGGTGCATGGTTTAGCCCCGTTACATCTTCCGCGCAGGCCGACTCGACCAGTGAGCTATTACGCTTTCTTTAAATGATGGCTGCTTCTAAGCCAACATCCTGGCTGTCTATGCCTTCCCACATCGTTTCCCACTTAACCATGACTTTGGGACCTTAGCTGGCGGTCTGGGTTGTTTCCCTCTTCACGACGGACGTTAGCACCCGCCGTGTGTCTCCCGTGATAACATTCTTCGGTATTCGGAGTTTGCATCGGTTTGGTAAGCCGGGATGGCCCCCTAGCCGAAACAGTGCTCTACCCCCGAAGATGAGTTCACGAGGCGCTACCTAAATAGCTTTCGGGGAGAACCAGCTATCTCCCGGTTTGATTGGCCTTTCACCCCCAGCCACAAGTCATCCGCTAATTTTTCAACATTAGTCGGTTCGGTCCTCCAGTTAGTGTTACCCAACCTTCAACCTGCCCATGGCTAGATCACCGGGTTTCGGGTCTATACCTTGCAACTAATCGCCCAGTTAAGACTCGGTTTCCCTACGGCTCCCCTATACGGTTAACCTTGCTACAAAATATAAGTCGCTGACCCATTATACAAAAGGTACGCAGTCACACCACGAAGGTGCTCCCACTGCTTGTACGTACACGGTTTCAGGTTCTATTTCACTCCCCTCGCCGGGGTTCTTTTCGCCTTTCCCTCACGGTACTGGTTCACTATCGGTCAGTCAGGAGTATTTAGCCTTGGAGGATGGTCCCCCCATATTCAGACAGGATGTCACGTGTCCCGCCCTACTCATCGAACTCACGACCTGTGCATTTTAGTGTACGGGGCTATCACCCTTTGCTGCGCGACTTTCCAGACGCTTCCACTAACACACAAGCCGATTCAGGTTCTGGGCTCCTCCCCGTTCGCTCGCCGCTACTGGGGGAATCTCGGTTGATTTCTTTTCCTCGGGGTACTTAGATGTTTCAGTTCCCCCGGTTCGCCTCATGCCACTATGTATTCATGACATGATAGTGTGTCGAAACACACTGGGTTTCCCCATTCGGGTATCGCCGGTTGTAACGGTTCATATCACCTTACCGACGCTTTTCGCAGATTAGCACGCCCTTCATCGCCTCTGACTGCCTAGGCATCCACCGTGTACGCTTAGTCACTTAACCTCACAACCCGAAGATGTTTCCATCGTTCGCGCTGCAAACATTTGAGAGACTCTATGACAGGTTACTCTTTATCCCAATACATCTACGGAGGGATAAATTTCAGCCGTCATGTTTCAATTTTCAGCTTGTTCCAGATTGTTAAAGAGCAAAATACTTCGCAGCATACTGTTTCCAATATACTCTGAAGTATTGAAATACCGGACTATATGGTGGAGCTAAGCGGGATCGAACCGCTGACCTCCTGCGTGCAAGGCAGGCGCTCTCCCAGCTGAGCTATAGCCCCATACAGTCACGTGCAGTACCTTTTCCACTTCGAAGAAGTGGTAGGCCTGAGTGGACTTGAACCACCGACCTCACCCTTATCAGGGGTGCGCTCTAACCACCTGAGCTACAAGCCTATAAAGGTATTTCTGCTCGTTACTTTCTATCAGACAATCTGTGTGAGCACGCCACTCGAATCAATATCTTTAGGTAAGGAGGTGATCCAACCGCAGGTTCCCCTACGGTTACCTTGTTACGACTTCACCCCAGTCATGAATCACAAAGTGGTAAGCGCCCTCCCGAAGGTTAAGCTACCTACTTCTTTTGCAACCCACTCCCATGGTGTGACGGGCGGTGTGTACAAGGCCCGGGAACGTATTCACCGTAGCATTCTGATCTACGATTACTAGCGATTCCGACTTCATGGAGTCGAGTTGCAGACTCCAATCCGGACTACGACATACTTTATGAGGTCCGCTTGCTCTCGCGAGGTCGCTTCTCTTTGTATATGCCATTGTAGCACGTGTGTAGCCCTACTCGTAAGGGCCATGATGACTTGACGTCATCCCCACCTTCCTCCAGTTTATCACTGGCAGTCTCCTTTGAGTTCCCGGCCGAACCGCTGGCAACAAAGGATAAGGGTTGCGCTCGTTGCGGGACTTAACCCAACATTTCACAACACGAGCTGACGACAGCCATGCAGCACCTGTCTCAGAGTTCCCGAAGGCACCAAAGCATCTCTGCTAAGTTCTCTGGATGTCAAGAGTAGGTAAGGTTCTTCGCGTTGCATCGAATTAAACCACATGCTCCACCGCTTGTGCGGGCCCCCGTCAATTCATTTGAGTTTTAACCTTGCGGCCGTACTCCCCAGGCGGTCGATTTAACGCGTTAGCTCCGGAAGCCACGCCTCAAGGGCACAACCTCCAAATCGACATCGTTTACAGCGTGGACTACCAGGGTATCTAATCCTGTTTGCTCCCCACGCTTTCGCACCTGAGCGTCAGTCTTCGTCCAGGGGGCCGCCTTCGCCACCGGTATTCCTCCAGATCTCTACGCATTTCACCGCTACACCTGGAATTCTACCCCCCTCTACGAGACTCTAGCTTGCCAGTTTCAAATGCAGTTCCCAGGTTGAGCCCGGGGATTTCACATCTGACTTAACAAACCGCCTGCGTGCGCTTTACGCCCAGTAATTCCGATTAACGCTTGCACCCTCCGTATTACCGCGGCTGCTGGCACGGAGTTAGCCGGTGCTTCTTCTGCGAGTAACGTCAATTGATGAACGTATTAAGCTCACCACCTTCCTCCTCGCTGAAAGTGCTTTACAACCCGAAGGCCTTCTTCACACACGCGGCATGGCTGCATCAGGCTTGCGCCCATTGTGCAATATTCCCCACTGCTGCCTCCCGTAGGAGTCTGGACCGTGTCTCAGTTCCAGTGTGGCTGGTCATCCTCTCAGACCAGCTAGGGATCGTCGCCTAGGTGAGCCATTACCCCACCTACTAGCTAATCCCATCTGGGCACATCTGATGGCAAGAGGCCCGAAGGTCCCCCTCTTTGGTCTTGCGACGTTATGCGGTATTAGCTACCGTTTCCAGTAGTTATCCCCCTCCATCAGGCAGTTTCCCAGACATTACTCACCCGTCCGCCGCTCGTCACCCAGAGAGCAAGCTCTCCTGTGCTACCGCTCGACTTGCATGTGTTAAGCCTGCCGCCAGCGTTCAATCTGAGCCATGATCAAACTCTTCAATTAAAAGCTTGATTTGCTTCCACTCGAGAAGCGATGCTCAAAGATTTACTGCATGAATTTTACTTCAGTTAGTCACTCTTCAAGACTTGATATTTTTTTGCATCCGAAGATGCTGGATATCGTCTTGTGGAGTGCCCACACAGATTGTCTGATAAATTGTTAAAGAGCAGTGAGTTAGGTGCTTTCGCTTGCTAACTCGAGGTGGCGTATATTACGCTTTCCTCTTTCAGAGTCAACCCTAATTTTCAGGATTTTTTCTCTGCGACCCCCGGATACTCTGTGAAGTTGTTCACATGTTCCGTGTCGATGGAGGCGCATTATAGGGAGTTCCTCGCAGGCCGCAACAGGTATTTTCAGCAAAAACGATCGTTCGCTGCATTCCACAGCAAAACCCCGCCTTATACCCACTTGCACACAGTGTTATCCACAGATGCGATTTGTACGGAAAATTTACGAGCGCCACGCAAACGTTTTCGCTACAATTCCCCGCGACGAAACGATCCCCCTTTTTATGGGGGCGTTACCTGAATATGTGCCTGACCCTCCCTTTATAAGGCAAAAACCCTTCCTTATAGAGAGAACGAGGTGGACATTCACGTAACGCTCTTTAATTGCGACTCAAAGCCAAGGGATAAAACCATGCAACAACCTCGTCCAATCCGCCGGGCCCTGCTCAGCGTGTCTGACAAAGCCGGTATCGTTGAATTCGCCGAAGCGCTTTCCCAGCGCGGCGTTGAACTGCTCTCCACCGGCGGCACCGCTCGCCTGCTGGCAGACGCCGGTCTGCCCGTTACCGAAGTTTCCGACTACACCGGCTTCCCGGAAATGATGGACGGACGAGTTAAGACCCTGCACCCGAAAGTTCACGGCGGTATCCTTGGCCGCCGCGGCCAGGACGACGCCGTCATGAATCAGCATGACATCAAGCCTATCGACATGGTGGTCGTCAATCTGTATCCGTTCGCCCAAACCGTGGCGCGCGCGGACTGCTCGCGGGAAGACGCGGTCGAGAATATCGATATCGGCGGCCCGACCATGGTGCGCTCCGCCGCCAAGAACCATAAAGACGTCGCCATCGTAGTGAAGAGCAGCGACTACGCCGCCATCATTACCGAGATGGACAACAACGACGGCTCGCTGCGCTATGCCACCCGCTTCGATCTCGCCATCAAGGCCTTCGAGCACACCGCCGCCTACGACAGCATGATCGCCAACTACTTCGGCGCGCTGGTGCCGGCGTACCACGGCGAGACCGAACAGCCGTCCGGCCGCTTCCCGCGTACCCTGAACCTCAACTACATCAAGAAGCAGGATATGCGCTACGGTGAGAACAGCCACCAGCAGGCCGCCTTCTATATAGAAGAAGAGGTAAAGGAAGCGTCCGTCGCGACCGCCGAGCAGCTGCAGGGCAAGGCGCTGTCTTATAACAACATCGCCGATACCGACGCCGCGCTGGAATGCGTGAAAGAGTTCGCCGAGCCGGCCTGCGTGATCGTCAAACACGCCAACCCTTGCGGCGTGGCGATCGGCGACGACATCCTGGCCGCTTACGAGCGCGCTTACCAAACCGACCCAACCTCCGCCTTCGGCGGCATCATCGCCTTTAACCGCGAGCTGGATGCCGCCACCGCGCAGGCGATCATCAGCCGCCAATTCGTGGAAGTGATCATCGCGCCAAACGTCACCCAGGAAGCACGCTCCCTGCTGGCCGCCAAACAGAACGTGCGCGTGCTGGCCTGCGGTCAGTGGCAGCAACGCGTGGCGGGGCTGGACTTCAAGCGCGTCAACGGCGGCCTGCTGGTGCAGGATCGCGATCTGGGCATGGTGACCGCCGCCGAACTGCGTGTGGTATCCGAGCGCCAGCCGACCGAGCAGGAACTGCGCGACGCGCTGTTTTGCTGGAAAGTGGCCAAGTTCGTGAAATCCAACGCCATCGTTTATGCACGTGACAACATGACCATCGGCATAGGTGCCGGCCAGATGAGCCGCGTTTATTCCGCCAAGATCGCCGGCATCAAAGCAGGCGACGAAGGGCTGGAAGTGAAAGGGTCCGCCATGGCCTCCGACGCCTTCTTCCCGTTCCGCGACGGCATCGATGCCGCGGCGGCGGTCGGCATCACCTGCGTGATCCAGCCGGGCGGCTCGATCCGCGACGACGAAGTGATCGCGGCCGCCAACGAGCACGGCATCGCGATGCTCTTCACCGACATGCGTCACTTCCGCCATTAATTCCTTTTGCCGCGTGCGCTCCGGCGCACGCCATTCGTGGAGCCCCTGATGAACATTTTGATTATCGGCAACGGCGGGCGCGAACACGCGCTGGCCTGGAAAGCCGCCCAGTCTCCGCTGGCGGACAAAGTCTACGTTGCGCCGGGCAATGCCGGCACCGCGCTGGAAGCCAATCTGGAAAACGTGGCGATCGCCGCCACCGACATCCCTGCCCTGGTCGCTTTCGCCCAGAGCCATGACATCGGTCTGACCATCGTCGGGCCGGAAGCGCCGCTGGTGATCGGCGTGGTCGACGCCTTCCAGGCCGCCGGCCTGAAAATCTTCGGCCCGTCGCAGGCCGCCGCGCAGCTCGAAGGCTCCAAAGCCTTCACCAAGGATTTCCTGGCGCGCCACCGCATCCCGACCGCCGAATATGAAAACTTCACCGAGGTAGAGCCGGCACTGGCCTATGTGCGCCGCAAAGGCGCGCCGATCGTCATCAAGGCCGATGGCCTGGCGGCCGGTAAAGGCGTGATCGTCGCAATGACGCTGCAAGAAGCGGAAGAAGCCGTGCGTGACATGCTGGCCGGCAACGCCTTCGGCGACGCCGGTCATCGCATCGTCGTGGAAGAATTCCTCGACGGCGAAGAAGCCAGCTTCATCGTGATGGTCGACGGCGAGAACGTGGTGCCGATGGCCACCAGCCAGGACCACAAACGCGTCGGCGACGGCGATACCGGCCCGAACACCGGCGGCATGGGAGCCTACTCCCCGGCGCCGGTCGTGACCGACGAAATCCACCGGCGCGCCATGGACCAGGTGATCTGGCCGACGGTGCGCGGCATGGCGGCGGAAGGCAACACCTACGTCGGCTTCCTGTACGCCGGCCTGATGATCGCCGCCGATGGCCAACCGAAAGTGATCGAGTTCAACTGTCGTTTTGGCGATCCCGAAACCCAGCCCATCATGCTGCGCCTGCGTTCCGATCTGGTGGAGCTGTGCCTGGCGGGTGCCGAAGGCCGCCTGAACGAGAAGAGCTCTGACTGGGACGAACGCCCTGCGCTCGGCGTGGTGCTGGCGGCCGGCGGTTATCCGGGCGACTATCGCAACGGCGAGGTGATCCAGGGATTGCCGCAGCAGGAAAGCGCCGACGGCAAGGTCTTCCATGCCGGTACACGCCTGCAAGGCAATGACGTCGTCACCAGCGGCGGCCGCGTGCTGTGCGTAACCGCGCTGGGCGACACCGTGGCGCAGGCGCAGCAACGCGCCTACCAGCTGGCCGAAGGCATTGAGTGGCCGGGCAGCTTCTGTCGCAAAGACATCGGTTATCGCGCGATTGCGCGCGGCAAGTGATTTGACCGTATAAGGTCATGACGAGAGGCTCCGCAGCGCGGGGCCTTTTTTATAGCTGGTCTTCTTTCGGTTCCCAACTGCAGAAATCGTCGTTCGCCACCAGCAGCAGTTCGCTGCCTTCCGGCGCTTCCAGCCAGGCGACGCTCACCGGCCGGCTGCTGCTGCGGGCACGCTTCTCGATCCAGACGATGGAGGCGGCGTCCAGCCCCGGTTTCATGCGTTGGCCGTCGCAGGTTTGCACCTCGCCCTGCATCCAACGCCCCTGCAGCAATTTGACCTTGCCGGCGCGCAGTGCATTGCTCACTTCGAGGATCCGCCGCGCCTGATATTGGTACAGGGCGATTTCATCGCTGGTCAGCGGTTCGCGGCGTGTCGCCAGCTGGCGCTGCATAAAGCTCACCGTGCCGTCATCGGCAAAGCGCAGTTGAATAGAGTCCCGATCGCCGTCGGCGTCGTTACGTTTGATTTGGCGCAGCACGTCGCCCTGATAGGTGTACAGCGTGGTGATGGTACCCGGCCCCCGGTAGGGGCTATAGACGCTGACCAGCACCTGCGGGCGATGTTGCTCATCGTCTTTACGCCACAGGCGTATCACGCCCTGATCGGCCACAAAGCCGCTGGCGGTAAAGCTCGGAATATCGGAATGGAAACTGCAGGCGCTCAGACCGAGGGCGATGCCGGCGGCCATGAGCACCCGACGAGTAAACAAAAGGGGCGCCATCGCCCCTCTGTTTAATCTTTTCACCGAGGCGCGGTCTTATTTAACAGCGTCTTTCAGTGCTTTGCCAGAAACGAACGCAGGCACGTTGGCTGCTGCGATTTTGATTTCTTTGCCAGTCTGTGGGTTGCGGCCAGTGCGCTCGCTACGATGGTTTACTTTGAAAGTACCGAAGCCAACCAATTGTACTGCATCACCTTCTTTCAGAGACTCAGTAATAGCAGCCAGGGTGGATTCCAGAGCCAGTTTAGCTTGTGCTTTGGAAAGGTCAGCCTTGTCCGCGATTACATCAATCAGTTGAGTCTTGTTCATAAGTTATCCTTACAGTGTGTTTATCGTTTGCAAAGCATCGAGTGCGACGGATATGCCGATTGACAGCACTCTCCTGCATACACGCACCGATAGCCACTTTTTTTACGCCCCCCAAATGTAGACCAGACAGGGTGCGGATGTGAAGCCTTAAGGCATGACAAATCAGGCGTTAAATCACGTTTTGTTGCCTTATTGCGCTAAATTTATCCCGATGTTGCTGACACCCGCCTCTCGCAGGTCGGATCGCAGCCCCTTGATCAGGTCTATATCGCGCTCTTCACAGGCGTCCAACAGGCGGAAAATTTCCCATTGAATGTCCCATTCTTCCTCTACCGCAGGCAAACTTCCCAACTCTTCGTCGGTCATTTCCTTACCGGCTTGAGTCATTTCCAACATCGCCACGGTGCGAATCGATGTTTCGCTGATGGCGATGGCGTGCTCCAGCGTCTCCCCGCCGAGCCGCGAATGGATCAGTTCCCCTAATGCGATACAGGCATCAATTGCCGGGTAAACGCCGTAAAGATCGTAATCTTCCGCCGACGGAATCGCCTCTTCCAACTTCTCGAGCTGGCTGTCGAAGTTGACCTTGGCGTCCTTCACCACCAGCGTTTCCCACACCAAATCCAGAATGCGGCGATAAACCGCCGGATCGCCAAACTCGGTCTGTTTGCAGAACATCTGGTAATTCGGGTACATACGCTCGCACAAACTGGCCATAAAGGTCAAATGTTGCCAAGCCTCGTGCCGTTCCAGACGTAAATGAATCGGGTTACGTAGCATGCTTTACTCTCTTACGCGTTATCTGCGGCGCAGTGTACCCGAAATCGCTCATGGCGACACCTCCGGATGCTGCTGCAACCAACGCTGAAACGCCGGGCGCCGCGACGCGATAGCGTCGGCCCAGCGGGTCGGCTCCGGTAAACGGTAGCCCGCCATGCAGCGTTGCACCCACGCCAGCGCGCTGTCGACGCTCACGCGATGGCCGGTAGAGATGAACAGCGGGTTGCAACGCGCCTTGCTGCGCCACACCCAGCCCAGCTGTTCACCCTTGTCTTCCAACGGCGTCAGCGCGCCGACGGCGGCGTCCAGCGGCGCAAATTTGCCGCACAGGCGCTTCTTGGCCACGCCGATGGTCGGCACATCGACCAGCAGGCCGAAATGGCTGGCGACGCCGAGACGCCGCGGATGCGAAATACCGTGCCCATCGACGAAGATCAGCCCCGGTTTCTGCTGCAGCTGCGCCCAGGCGGCCAACAGCGCCGGGTATTCGCGAAACGACAGGAAGCCCGGGATATAGGGCATGACGGTGGCGATGCGCGCCACCTGATACTCCACCAGCTCCAGCGACGGATAGCGCAGGATGGCGATGGCGGCGCGCGTCACCGCCCCTTCTTGCTCGAAGCCCACGTCGGCGCCGGCGATGAAGGCCGGCGGTTCGGCCGGCAGATCGTCGTAGCGAATGACTTCAGCCGCGCGCCGCAGCTGTTCGGCGCGCAGGGCCGCCATATCGGTCACATCAGATCCTTAACGATGGTATTTTGCCGAGTGCGCGTGTACCGCCTCGACGAAGGCGCCGGCGTGCTCCGGCGGCACATCCTGATGGATGCCGTGGCCCAGGTTGAACACATGGCCGTTGCCGTGGCCGAAACCGGCCAGAATGGTCTCCACTTCTTCCGCGATGCGCGCCGGGGAGGCATAAAGCATCGACGGATCCATATTGCCCTGCAGCGCCACTTTGTCGCCCACGCGCCGACGTGCGTCGGCGATGTCGGTGGTCCAATCCAGCCCCAGCGCATCGCAGCCGGTGGCGGCCATCGCCTCCAGCCACTGCCCGCCGCCTTTGGTGAACAGCGTCACCGGCACGCGGCGGCCGTCGTTTTCACGCAGCAGCCCGTCGACGATCTTGTGCATGTAGTGCAAAGAGAACTCGCGATAATCGCGCCCGGTCAGCACGCCGCCCCAGGTGTCGAACACCATCACCGACTGCGCGCCGGCTTTGATCTGGGCATTGAGGTACAGGATCACGCTGTCCGCCAGCTTGTCCAGCAACAGGTGCAGCGTGGCCGGTTCGGCATACATCATCTTCTTCAGCTTGGTGAAGGCCTTGCTGCTGCCGCCTTCGACCATATAAGTCGCCAGCGTCCACGGGCTGCCGGAGAAGCCGATCAGCGGCACTTCGCCCTTCAGCTCGCGGCGAATGGTGCGCACCGCGTTCATCACATAGCCCAGCTCCACTTCCGGATCGAACACCGGCAGCTTATCGACGTCGGCGCGGCAGGTAACGGGAGAGCTGAAACGCGGGCCTTCGCCGGCTTCAAAGTACAGGCCGAGCCCCATGGCGTCGGGAATGGTGAGAATGTCGGAGAACAGGATGGCGGCGTCCAGCGCATAGCGGCGCAGCGGCTGCAGCGTGACCTCGCAGGCCAGCTCCGCGTTCTTGCACAGCGACATGAAATCACCGGCCTGGGCGCGGGTCGCCTTGTACTCCGGTAAATAACGACCGGCCTGGCGCATCATCCATACGGGGGTCACATCCACCGGCTGGCGCAACAGCGCGCGCAGGTAGCGATCGTTCTTCAACTCAGTCATTTATGGGGCTCCCTTAATAATCTGCCGGCCATTGTACATTATTCTGCCCGGCACAGCGCCACGGTGTCCTCAATCAACCGGCGCGCCACGGTGCCGGGCGGCGGCAACAGCGGCAATTGGTCGTAGCGATACCAGCCGGCGTTGAGCAGCTCCTTGGGATCGTGACGAATGTCACCCTGATGGTAATCGGCCATAAAGGCCATCATCAGCGAGTGCGGGAACGGCCAGGGTTGTGAAGTGACGTAGCGCAGGTTCTTGATTTCGATATTGCTCTCTTCCATCACTTCACGCGCCACCGCCTGTTCCAGCGTTTCGCCCACTTCGACGAAGCCGGCCAGCACCGTGTGGATGCCACCGCGATGACGCACGTGTTGCGCCAGCAGGATCTGATCCTCGCGCCGAATGGCGACGATTACGCAGGGTGCAATCTGCGGATAGTACCGCTCTTTGCAGTGGCCGCACAGGCAGGCGCTTTCGGAGCGACTGAGGTGCATCTCATGGCCGCAGTAGCCGCAGTAGCGATGGGAACGGTAGAAATCCGCCAGCTGCACGCCGCGCCCGGCAAGCTGGAACAGACCGCGATCCTGATCCAACAGCTGACGCACCGAGCCCATCTCCCGCGGCATCGCCTGGCGCACCAGCCAGACCGGCGCGCCCTCCCATTCACCGATGGTGCGCGCCATGTGGCCCCGCAGCCCAAGAGCGGCGGCAGTCCCCGACGGCAATTCACCGTTCGGTAACCAAAGTTTGCTTTCATGGCTGACAATCCACCAGCCGTTTTCATTGCCCGTTAATGCAAGTTCCATATCGTTGTTGCACAACCTCAGCTTCACTGGCACTCTACGAATCGGCTTTGTTACATTTTAATAACTTACCGGTTACTTTTATTACTTACACGGAGTCAAACATGCTCAACCGTTTGGAAAGGCTGACTCAGCGCGTTGGCGGTAGTAATGAATTAGTTGATCAATGGCTTCAGGCCCGCAAACAGTTGCTGGTCGCCTACTGCACGCTGGTAGGCCTCAAACCGAATAAAGAAAAGCATACGCCGCTGAATGAAAAAGCGCTGGAGAACTTTTGCCACAACCTGGTGGATTACCTCTCCGCAGGGCATTTTCATATCTATGACAGAATTATCAAACAAGTGGAAGGCGCAGCCAGTCCGAAAATGTCGCTGGCGGTGAACATCTACCCCAAGCTGTGGGCCAATACCGAACAGATCATGGCGTTCCACGATCGCTATACCGAAGTGGATATCGATCAGGAGGTTTGTCTGGAATTCCACCAGGCCTTGTCGGATATCGGCGAAACGCTGGCGGCGCGCTTTGCGCTGGAAGATAAGCTGATCCAGTTGGAGGCGGAAGCCGCACAGCAACCGCTGCCGGACCAGACGCTGGATCCGGCGCGTTAAAATTTTATAGTTTTTTTTCTTATCCCTCCTATACTGGGGGGCATCTTGTCGGAGTGCCTAGCGCCTGATTTGTTCATCGAATCAGCCAGGCTGAGACCGTTAATTCGGGATCCGCGGAACCTGATCGGGTTAATACCCGCGAAGGGAACAAGAGTAATCTATCGCCACAGGCACGGCCTTCCCCTTGTGGGCGCCCTGCCTGATCGGCCACCATCATTACTCCCTCCGAGCTCCAGACAAGCAACTTTCCCAACCCAACACACTGGTAGGAACTTGCTATGTCTAACGTTAATCCACCGCGCGCTCGTAAAGCGCAACGCGAAGCCGCCCAGCAGTTTATCGACACCCTGCAAGGCATGGCTTTCCCGAACTCACGCCGCATCTATCTGCAAGGCTCGCGCAGCGATATCCAGGTGCCGATGCGCGAAATTCAGCTCAGCCCGACCCTGCTTGGCGGCAGCAAAGACCACCCGCAGTATGAACCCAACGAGGCGATCCCGGTGTATGACACCGCCGGCCCCTACGGCGATCCGCAGGCCGAGCTCGACGTACACGCCGGCCTGGCCAAGCTGCGCGCCGACTGGATCGACGCGCGCGGCGATACCGCCACCCTCAGCGGCGCCAGCTCCGGCTTCACCCAACAGCGGCTGGCGGACGAGGGGCTGGATCACCTGCGCTTCGAGCAACTGCCGCTGCCGCGCAGGGCGCTGCCGGGCAAGTGCGTGACCCAGCTGCACTATGCCCGCGCCGGTATCGTCACCCCGGAGATGGAGTTCATCGCCATCCGTGAAAACATGGGGCGCGAGCGCATTCGGGGCGAGGTATTGCGCCACCAGCATCCGGGCCAGAGCTGGGGCGCCAACCTGCCGGACAACATCACGCCGGAGTTCGTGCGTCAGGAAGTGGCCGCCGGCCGCGCCATCATTCCCGCCAACATCAACCATCCGGAGGCGGAGCCGATGATCATCGGCCGCAATTTCCTGGTGAAGGTGAACGCCAATATCGGCAACTCGGCGGTCACGTCGTCGATCGAAGAAGAGGTGGAGAAGCTGGTGTGGTCCACCCGCTGGGGCGCGGACACCGTGATGGATCTCTCAACCGGTCGCTATATTCACGAAACCCGCGAGTGGATCCTGCGCAACAGCCCGGTGCCCATCGGCACCGTGCCGATCTACCAGGCACTCGAGAAGGTCAACGGCGTGGCGGAAAACCTCACCTGGGCGATGTTCCGCGATACGCTGCTGGAACAGGCGGAGCAAGGGGTCGACTACTTCACCATCCACGCCGGCGTGCTGCTGCGCTACGTGCCGATGACCGCCAAACGCCTGACCGGCATCGTGTCGCGCGGTGGCTCGATCATGGCCAAATGGTGTCTGTCGCACCATCAGGAAAACTTCCTCTATCAGCATTTCCGTGAAATCTGTGAGATCTGCGCCGCCTACGACGTTTCGCTGTCGCTCGGCGACGGCCTGCGCCCCGGCTCGATTCAGGACGCCAACGACGAAGCCCAGTTCGCCGAGCTGCATACGCTGGGCGAGCTGACCAAAATCGCCTGGGAATACGACGTGCAGGTGATGATCGAAGGCCCGGGCCACGTGCCGATGCAGATGATCCGCCGCAACATGACCGAAGAGCTGGAACACTGCCACGAAGCGCCGTTCTACACCCTCGGCCCGCTGACCACCGATATCGCCCCGGGCTATGACCATTTCACCTCCGGCATCGGCGCGGCAATGATCGGCTGGTTCGGCTGCGCCATGCTGTGTTACGTCACGCCGAAAGAGCACCTCGGCCTGCCGAACAAAGAGGACGTCAAACAGGGCCTGATCACCTACAAGATCGCCGCTCACGCCGCCGATCTGGCCAAAGGCCATCCGGGCGCGCAGATCCGCGATAACGCCATGTCCAAGGCGCGTTTCGAATTCCGCTGGGAAGATCAGTTCAATCTGGCGCTCGATCCGGCCACCGCGCGCGCCTATCACGACGAAACCCTGCCGCAGGAATCCGGCAAGGTCGCCCACTTCTGCTCGATGTGCGGGCCGAAATTCTGCTCGATGAAAATTTCGCAGGAGGTGCGCGACTACGCCGCCGCCCAGGAAGCCGCCAAGCCGATCGAAGTACAGCTGACCGGCATGGAGAAAATGTCCGCCGAGTTCCGCGCCCGCGGCAGCGAGCTGTATCACAGCGCCGGCACCCTGCAAGAGGAGACAAGCAATGACTGATATCACGACCCCCTTCCCGGCTACGCCCCACAAGCTGGGGCTTTACCCGGTCGTCGACAGCGTGGCGTGGATCGCTCGCCTGCTGGAGGCCGGCGTCACCACGATCCAGCTGCGCATCAAGGATCTGCCTGACGAGCAGGTCGAAGAGGATATCGCCGCCGCCATCGCGCTGGGCCAGCGTTATCAGGCGCGACTGTTCATCAACGACTACTGGCGGCTGGCGATCAAACACGGCGCCTACGGCGTACATCTGGGCCAGGAAGATCTCGATACCACCGATCTGGCGGCCATCCACCGCGCCGGGCTGCGGCTGGGCGTATCCACCCATGACGACGCCGAGCTGGCGCGCGCGCTGGCGGTGAAACCGTCCTACATCGCGCTGGGGCACATCTTCCCTACCCAGACCAAAGACATGCCTTCGGCGCCGCAGGGGCTGACGGAGTTGAAGCGCCATATCGCCGATTTGGCGGATTACCCGACGGTAGCGATCGGCGGGATCAGCATCGATCGCGTACCGGCGGTGCTGGCGTGCGGCGTCGGCAGCGTGGCGGTGGTCAGCGCCATCACCCAGGCGCCGGACTGGCGCGCGGCGACGGCCGAGCTGCTGCGGCTGATCGAAGGCGAGGATCCGAACGATGCTTAACGATCAGGAATTCCTGCGCTACAGCCGTCAGCTGCTGCTGGAGGACGTCGGCCCGGAAGGCCAGGAGAAACTCAAGCGCGCCACGGTGCTGATCGTCGGTTTAGGCGGGCTCGGTTCCCCGGCTTCGCTGTATCTGGCCGCCGCCGGCGTCGGCACGCTGCTGCTGGCCGACGACGACCAGCTGCACGTCACCAACCTGCAGCGGCAAATTCTCTACCGCAGCGCCGATACCGCCACCGGCAAGGCGGCGCTGGCGCAACGCCACCTGCAGGCATTGAACCCGTTGGTAGAATCCATCCCGCTGGCGCAGCGGCTGCAGGGGCAAGCGCTGCGCGACGCGGTCGCCCGCGCCGACCTGGTGCTGGATTGCTGCGACAATATGGCGACCCGCCATGAGGTCAATGCCGCCTGCATTGCCGCCGCCAAACCGCTGATCAGCGGCAGCGCGGTCGGTTTCAGCGGCCAGCTGCTGGTGCTCGAGCCGCCCTATGCGCATGGCTGCTACGCCTGCCTGTACCCGGAACAGGAAGAGCCGCAACGCAACTGCCGCACCGCCGGGGTGCTCGGCCCGGTGGTGGGCGTGATCGGCACTCTGCAAGCGCTGGAAGCCATCAAAATGCTGGCCGGCATGCCTTCCTCTCTCAGCGGTAAACTGCGGTTGTTCGACGGCAAGCAGCAGAGCTGGAGCACGCTGCAACTGAGCCAGGCCCGCACCTGCCCGGTATGCGGAGGCGCGGCATGAAGATCCGACTGAACGATCAACCGCTGGAGCTGGCGCAGCCGCTCAGCGTCGCCGCCCTGCTGACCCAGCTGGAACGCCACCAGCCGGGCACCGCGCTGGCGATCAACCAAACCATCATCCCACGCGCCGACTGGGCCGACCATCAGGTGCAGGACGGTGACGACATTTTGCTGTTTCAAGCGATCGCCGGAGGCTGACATGCTGAAAATCGCCGATACCACTTTTACCTCGCGCCTGTTCACCGGCACCGGCAAGTTCGCCACCCCGGCGCTGATGTTGGAGGCGCTGGCGGCCTCCGGCTCACAGCTGGTGACCATGGCCATGAAGCGCGTCGATCTGCGCGGCGGCAACGACGCCATTTTGGCGCCGCTGCAGCAGTTGGGCGTCAGGCTGTTGCCCAATACCTCCGGTGCCAAAACCGCCGCCGAAGCGGTGTTCGCCGCCCGGCTGGCGCGCGAAGCGCTCGGCACCCACTGGGTGAAGCTGGAGATCCATCCCGATGTGAAATACCTGCTGCCGGATCCGATAGAAACGCTGAAGGCGGCGGAAACGCTGGTGAAAGACGGTTTTGTGGTGCTGCCCTACTGCGGCGCCGATCCGGTGCTGTGCAAACGGCTGGAAGAGGTGGGCTGTGCGGCGGTGATGCCGCTCGGCGCCCCTATCGGCTCCAACCGCGGTCTGCGCACCCGCGACTTGCTCGAGATCATCATCGAACAGGCCAAGGTGCCGGTGGTGGTCGATGCCGGCATCGGCGCGCCGAGCCACGCGCTGGAAGCGATGGAGCTGGGCGCCGACGCGGTGCTGGTGAATACCGCCATCGCCGTGGCGCGCGATCCGGTAGGAATGGCACGGGCGTTTCGCCTGGCGCTGGAAGCCGGCGAGCTGGCGCGCAGCGCCGGATTAGGCTCAAGCCAGCGCAGTGCGGCCGCCTCCAGCCCGCTGACCGCCTTCCTCAGCCAGCCAGAGGAGGCACAGTGATGGCCGACGATTTCAGTAGCCGCTGGCAACAGCTGGATTGGGACGATATTACGCTGCGCATCAACGGCAAAACCGCACGCGACGTGGAACGCGCATTGAATGCCGACAAGCTGACGCGCGACGACTTTATGGCACTGATCTCCCCCGCCGCCGCGCCGTATCTGGAACCGCTGGCGCAGCGCGCGCAGCAGCTGACCCGTCAGCGCTTCGGCAACGTCGTCAGCTTCTATGTGCCGCTGTACCTCTCTAACCTGTGCGCCAACGACTGCACCTACTGCGGCTTTTCAATGAGCAACCGCATCAAGCGTAAAACGCTCGATGCGGCGGAGATCGCACGCGAGTGCGAAGCCATCAAGGCGCTGGGGTTCGAACACCTGTTGCTGGTCACCGGCGAGCATCAGACCAAGGTCGGCATGGACTATTTCCGTCAGCACATTCCGGCGATCCGCCGCCACTTCAGCTCGCTGATGATGGAAGTGCAGCCGCTCGCGCAGGACGAGTACGCCGAACTGAAAACGCTGGGCCTGGACGGCGTGCTGGTGTATCAGGAAACCTACCATCCGGCCACCTATCTGCAGCACCATCTGCGCGGCCAGAAGCAGGATTTCCATTGGCGCCTGGCCACGCCGGATCGCCTGGGGCGCGCCGGAATCGACAAGATCGGCCTCGGCGCGTTGATCGGCCTGTCCAACAGCTGGCGCACCGACTGTTACCTGCTGGCGGAACATCTGTTCTACCTGCAGCAAACCTACTGGCAGAGCCGCTACTCGATCTCGTTCCCGCGTCTGCGCCCCTGCGCCGGCGGTATTGAACCGGCGTCGATCATGAGCGAGCCCCAGCTGGTGCAGCTGATCTGCGCCTTCCGGCTGTTCGCGCCGGACGTTGAGCTGTCGCTGTCTACGCGTGAGTCGCCGTACTTCCGCGATCACATGATCCCGGTGGCGATCAACAGCGTCAGCGCCGGATCCAAGACGCAGCCCGGCGGCTATGCCGACGACGTACCGCCGGAATTGGAACAGTTCGAGCCGCACGACGGCCGCACGCCGCAGCAGGTCGCCGAGGCCATCAGCAATGCCGGGCTGCAGCCGGTGTGGAAAGACTGGGACGATTATCTGGGACGCAGCGCGCAATAAACGGCAACGTTTACCGCCGCGTGAAGAAAACGCTGGAACGGCCGCGCAATGCCGAACGGTGGCGCTGGCGCCGGCAAGCTCTCCGGCTATAGTGGCCTTGCCGGCCACCAAACCCGGTGCCGGCCGGGGCCGTCTCCCTCTCGATGGCCCCGCCTTATCCCATCCCGGATCGCGTCGGAGATTCTCTTGCGCGACGCCGGGCCCTCGTCCGCGGCAACGCGCATGTCGCGTATCACGGCTTGTAAAAGCGTACGGGCAGGTTGTCTTGTCGGCTAATGGGCAGTCAGAAAGATGGTCTAGTTGCGTTCGGTATTCACGCAGGAGTGATATTCATAGGGCGCTGTTACGGCAGAAAAGTGAGGAACGGGGAAAAAGAAGATACAGCGACGAAGAGAGGTTCGAATGGTCATCCCCGGTACTGCCAATGGCCCTGGTGTTGGCTGCAGAGCTTTTTTGCCGCCTGCTCCCTGCTTACGGACAAGAGCAGGCGGTTTATTTTGTGAGACTGGCACCCCCCCAGGACGCGAATCACACAGTATGTGCGCTAATTAACCATACAAACGATTAAATGTGAATGTCTTTTGAGTGTTTTTTTATTTGATATCGAGTGTGTTATGAGTTTGCCAAGGAAAATCAAACTGATATCGCCGCAACCGCCGGGGCATCATCTATAATCCAGCACGGGTCCTCGCGCAGGTTTTTCAGCGCTCGCGGTCAACATCAAAAAAAGCCAAGGTTGTCATGAAGAAAACGCCAAATTACATCGATGCAATCAGCGCGTTGCTCACTCTGAAAGGAGTTGGCGACAGAAAACATGCCTCCACGATGGCCAACATACTGAACCTTCAGTACAACAGCGCCAAACAGAAACTGGATGGCAAAAGGGGCATCACCCTCGATGAAGTCAAAAAGGTTTTCCAGTACTTCAACGAGCCCTTCGCCGGCCAAAGGACGCATAACGGCGTCTTTATCATGAACAGCATTCACAAGCGCTGCAGCATTGAAGTCGACGAGTGCCCAGTCACGCAAGCGGACAACGACGAAACCTACGCCTACAAAAAAGACGATCTTTTCATCATCAACACCAATCGGGAACATGCCGCCGAGGCTCCGCTGTACAAAGTCAACAAGATTGACTTTCTGCCGGCCCCGCGTATCGCGATCCTGGATAATGACGGCGATATTCTCGAACTGTTGAAGAAGATCGCCAGCCGATACGGCATCGAGACTGAGACCTTTCAGACGGCGGACGCCATGCTGGCCGCGCTGGAACAGCAGTCCTTTGAGGCGTTTATTCTGGACTGGCTGTTGGACTTCGGCGAGACCTCCGAACGCGTCGTGAAGAAAATTAAAGACGCCCTCGATCCGCACGCCCGCATCATCATTCTGACCGGCCAGCTGAATCACTACGAGAAAAACATCGGCGATATGATCTTGCACTATGACGTGCATCTGGTGGAAAAACCGACCAAGCCGCTGATTATCTCTTCGCTGCTGCTGTCGAACCTATTCTTTAATTAGTTTGACCGGGATGCGGACCAAGAACGATGAGCCCACCCCTTCGACGGATTTGGCTCTAATGGTGCCTTTCATCGTCGTGACGTAATTTTTGATAATGGTCAGCCCCAGCCCCAACCCCTGCCGCGTTTCCCTTTCCACCCCCTGATTGAACGCCTTATATAACCGATCCAGGTTATCGACGTTAAACCCGATGCCGGTGTCTTTTACCCGCAAATACAGATTACCGTGACACACCTTCACATTGAGGGCGATCGCGCCGTGGTGGGTAAATTTGTCCGCGTTGCTGAGCAGGTTGGCCAATATTCGGTAGAGCTTGTATTTATCAGAACCAATCAGGCCGGCATAAGACGAACGGTGAATCATGAGGCGATTGCCGCGCCCGGCGCCGATACCGGTTACGGCATCGTCCACCACCTCATTCAGCCGGAAGGTGGAAATATTGATTTTGACTTCCCCCATCTCAAGCCGTGAATAATCCATCACCTCGCGCGTTTGTTCGGCGATCTTATTACCGTGATAGGAGACCAGGCGGGCTTCTTTTTTCAACTCTTCCTGCGCCAGCTCGTGCTCCATGATATCCGCGGCAATGACGATGGCCTGGGTCGAACCGGCGATCTCGTGGTAGATGGAAGAGATAAAGATGTTCTTGTTCTTGATGATCTCTTTCAACGAGAAGGCATTTCTCAGCACCAGGAACATCATCAGGAATACCAAAATCAGCGAAAAGAGGGCGAACATCTCGGCTTTACTCGAGTTGTCCTGGATGATGCCTTTCACTTCGGTAAAGTTTTTAATCTGTATCCGATAAATAATTTCCTGGATATCGACCAGCGTGCCCTCAATATCATCCATATAAGAGAGAATGTCCGCCTTGTTTCTCTGCCCCACCAGCAAGCCGGCGGAGAGCTCATCCAACGTGCGGTACTGCTGCTTCAGCAGCGCGACATTCTTGATGAACTCGTCGTCGTAATAAAAAGAGTCGCTGAAGGTCGAACGGCTCTCCAGGATCTGAATCTTCGAGTAGAAGATTTTCTTTTTGATCTGGAAGGCGTCGTAGTCGTTGTTTTTACTGAGCAGCAGCGCGGTTTTGGTCCTTTCAAACGCCAGAAAGAGGATCTCGGCCACCGAGTAGTTGTCCAGATTGGGCTCGATCTGCTTATAGCGTTCTTTTACGCCGCCGAAGTTAATAGCAATCAACAAAATCAATAAGGAAAAGATGGCAACCAACGCGATAAGAGTACCGATCAGTTTTTTGCTCATCTTATTTCAGATCCAACCGTTTAACTTGCCAGACGGTTTTCGCATTCACATCCAGGTTATTCAGCTCGGCGTAGCCATCGCGCGGATAAATAATGGCGAACGGCCCCAGTTCCCCAACGTCGATCGGCTTACCGCCGCGCTGGTAGGCGACGATCACGCGGTATTTAATCATCTCATCGATCGGCATCGAATAGGAGTAATCATCCCAGGCGAAGGCGCGCACCGACTGGCCTTTCAGGTGATAGGCTTTCACCAGCTCCGCAAACTCAACGCCGGTGAACGTATCTTCCGGGGTGAAATTGGTCGAGGTTTTAATCGTATGCCGCGGCATCGCTTCCAGCATCTGCCGAGTTATCTTGATCTTCTCGCCGTCGAGCGGTTTGAGGTAAAAATAGTCAACGGCCGCATACAGCGGCGCGCTGAACAGCGAAAGCAGCAGGAACGTCATCAATCCTTTGATTGTCATTATTCACCCTCTTTGCGTTTCACCAGTTCGGCCTGGCCAAACTCATCCTGCCCGACCACGACCCAGCCATGATGTTGATAAAAGCCTTCGGCTTTGGAGCCGGGATCGGTGGTTAAGTGGATCGCTTCGGCGCCGTGCTCAAACATCCAGGTAGTGACCCGTGCCAGCAAGGCGGAGCCGATCCCCTTCGACTGGTATTCCGGCTTCACGAACAGGCCGCCGATCAGCGGTTCAGGGATGAATAACCCGAAACCAACGCCGGCATAGTCGTCGCCATGCTTGCAGATCCAGCCGCCGCCCTGGTCGATATCCTCCAGCGCCTGTTTGCGCTGCAGATACTGGATCTGATGCGGGTGCAGCAGGTTTTCTTCAACGGAAAAGCGGATCTCATACAGGTAAGGCAGGTGTTGCGCCGTCAGTTTCTCGAAGGTAATGAGGCTGTCCATGTTCGCACTGTCCTTGGTTATCAGGTAAAAAGCGCCGGTCAATTTCTGCTGTAACCATAGTAGCAAAGTTTGCTCTTCCCCGGCATGAGGCGAAAAAAAACCGCCCCCGAGGGGGCGGTTTATCTGGCGATGGGCCCGGCATGCCGGGCCCGCGGCGCGGATGACGATTACTCGTCGTCGCTGCCGCCCAGGCCTGCGTTGAGCAGCTCGGCCAGGTTAGCCGTCGCTTCTTCCGCGCTGACTTGCGGAACAACCGGCGCTTCACCCTGAGCACGACGACGCATGCGATCCTGATGATAAGCGTAACCGGTACCGGCTGGGATCAGACGGCCCACGATGACGTTCTCTTTCAGGCCACGCAGTTCATCACGCTTGCCGGCTACGGCAGCTTCGGTCAGAACGCGCGTCGTTTCCTGGAACGATGCAGCGGAGATGAAGGACTCGGTCGCCAAGGAAGCCTTGGTGATACCCAGCAGATCGCGCGAGAAGGTTGCCGCGATTTTACCTTCAGCTTCCAGCTGACGGTTGGCAATCTTGACGCGAGACACTTCAGCCTGCTCGCCTTCCAGGAACTCGGAGCCACCAGCGCTAACGATGGTGCCTTTACGCAGCATCTGACGAACGATAACTTCGATGTGCTTATCGTTAATCTTAACGCCTTGCAGACGGTAAACTTCCTGCACTTCGTTGGTGATGTAGCGGGTAACCGCATGCACGCCACGCAGACGCAGAATGTCGTGCGGAGACTCTGGGCCGTCAGAAACGACGTCGCCACGCTCCACCACTTCGCCTTCGAACACGTTGAGCTGACGCCATTTCGGAATCATCTCTTCGTAAGCGTCGCTGCCGTCCAGCGGAGAGATCACCAGGCGACGTTTACCTTTGGTCTCTTTACCGAACGAGATAATCCCGCTGATTTCAGCCAGGATTGCCGGCTCTTTCGGACGACGTGCTTCGAACAGGTCGGCAACGCGCGGCAGACCACCGGTAATATCCTTGGTACCGCCGGATTCCTGAGGAATACGCGCCAGGGTATCACCCGCACCGATCTGAATGCCGTCTTCCAGCTGAACGATCGCTTTGCCCGGCAGGAAGTATTGAGCAGGCATATCAGTACCTGGGATCAATACGTCTTCGCCCTGAGCGTCAACGATTTTCAGTGCCGGACGCAGGTCTTTACCGCTACCGGTACGCTCTGCGCTGTCCAGTACGACCAGAGAAGACAAACCGGTCAGTTCGTCGGTCTGGCGAGTAATGGTCTGGCCGTCAACCATATCCGCGAAGCGAATGAAGCCGCTGACTTCACTGATGACCGGCATGGTGTGCGGATCCCAGTTAGCGACGGTTTCGCCGCCGTTAACTTCTTCACCGTCGCCTTTGCCCATCACGGCACCGTAAGGCACCTTGTAGCTTTCTTTGGTACGGCCGAATTCGTCGATCAGTTTCAGTTCGGTGTTACGCGAGGTGATCACCAGCTTGCCCGCTGCGTTCATAACGAACTTCACGTTGCTCAGCTTGAGGCTACCCTTGTTTTTCACCTGGATGCTGGATTCAGCAGCCGCACGAGATGCCGCACCACCGATGTGGAACGTACGCATCGTCAGCTGTGTACCCGGCTCACCGATGGACTGGGCCGCGATAACGCCGATGGCTTCACCTTTGTTGATGATGTGGCCACGTGCCAGGTCGCGACCGTAGCAGTTTGCACACACACCAAAGTCGGTTTCACAGCTCACCACGGAACGGACTTTAACGCTGTCGACAGAGTTCTCTTCCAACAGGTCACACGCCTTCTCGTTCAGCAGGGTGTTGCGTGGCACCAGAATGTCCGCCGTACCCGGCTTGAGGACATCTTCTGCCGTCACACGGCCCAGAACGCGTTCACGCAGCGGCTCTTTCACGTCGCCACCTTCGATAACCGGAGTCATCAGGATGCCGTCGTGAGTGCCACAGTCGTCTTCGGTCACCACCAGATCCTGCGCCACGTCAACCAGACGACGAGTCAGATAACCGGAGTTCGCGGTTTTCAGTGCGGTATCCGCCAGACCTTTACGAGCACCGTGGGTGGAGATGAAGTACTGGAGTACGTTCAGACCTTCACGGAAGTTCGCGGTGATTGGCGTTTCGATGATGGAGCCATCCGGCTTCGCCATCAGACCACGCATACCGGCCAGCTGACGAATCTGAGCGGCGGAACCACGCGCACCGGAGTCGGCCATCATAAAGATGCTGTTGAAGGAAACTTGCTGTTCCACTTCGCCGTCACGGTTAACCACGTCTTCTACCGACAGGTTTTCCATCATCGCTTTCGCAACGCGTTCGTTCGCTGCTGCCCAGATATCGATCACTTTGTTGTAGCGTTCGCCGGCGGTAACCAGACCAGACTGGAACTGCTCCTGGATCTCGGCAACTTCGGTTTCCGCTTCTTCGATGATCTCCGCTTTCTTGGCCGGGATAACCATGTCGTCGATACCTACGGAAGCGCCGGAACGGGCTGCGTAAGCAAAACCGGTGTACATGATCTGGTCAGCAAAGATAACGGTCGGCTTCAGGCCCAGGATGCGGTAACAGGTGTTCAGCATCTTGGAGATCGCTTTCTTGCCCAAAGGCTGGTTAACGATCGAGTACGGCAGACCTTTCGGTACGATCATCCACAGGATGGCGCGGCCGATGGTGGTGTCGATGATGCTGGTCTGAGAAGTCCATTCGCCTTCGGCGTTCTTGACGTCTTCGGTGATACGCACTTTAACGCGCGCATGCAGAGACGCCAGGCCGGCGCGGTAAACACGCTCAGCTTCTTTGGAACCGTTCAGCACCATGCCTTCGCCCTTGGCGTTAACACAGTCGCGGGTCATGTAGTACAGACCCAGTACAACGTCCTGAGAAGGAACGATGATTGGCTCGCCGTTCGCTGGGGACAGGATGTTGTTGGTGGACATCATCAGCGCACGCGCTTCCAGCTGGGCTTCCAGCGTCAGCGGTACGTGAACAGCCATCTGGTCACCGTCGAAGTCGGCGTTATAGGCCGCACAAACCAGCGGGTGCAGCTGGATCGCTTTACCTTCGATCAGAACCGGTTCAAACGCCTGGATACCCAAACGGTGCAGGGTTGGTGCACGGTTCAGCAGTACCGGGTGTTCGCGGATCACTTCGTCCAGGATATCCCAAACGACGGCTTCTTCACGCTCAACCATTTTCTTGGCGGCTTTGATGGTGGTGGCCAGGCCACGCAGCTCCAACTTGCCGTAGATGAACGGTTTGAACAGCTCCAGCGCCATCTTTTTAGGCAGACCGCACTGATGCAGACGCAGGTATGGACCTACGGTGATGACGGAACGGCCGGAGTAGTCAACGCGTTTACCGAGCAGGTTCTGACGGAAACGACCCTGCTTACCTTTGATCATGTCGGCCAAAGATTTCAGAGGACGTTTGTTGGAACCGGTGATGGCACGACCGCGACGACCGTTATCCAGCAGGGCGTCTACCGCTTCTTGCAGCATACGCTTTTCGTTGCGCACGATGATGTCAGGCGCAGCCAGATCCAGCAGGCGTTTCAGACGGTTGTTACGGTTGATCACGCGGCGATACAGATCGTTCAGATCCGACGTCGCGAAACGACCGCCATCCAGCGGAACCAGCGGGCGCAGATCCGGCGGCAGTACCGGCAGCACGGTCAGGATCATCCACTCCGGCTTGTTGCCGGACTGTACGAACGCTTCCAGCAGCTTGATACGCTTGGTCAGCTTCTTGCGCTTGGTTTCGGAGTTGGTTTCGTTCAGCTCTTCACGCAGCTGCTCGCACTCGGCTTCCAGATCCATGTTTTTCAACAGGGCCTGAATGGCTTCCGCACCCATCTTGGCGTCGAATTCGTCACCGAACTCTTCCAGCGCGTCCAGATACTGCTCTTCGGTCAGGATCTGACGACGCTCGAGGTTGGTCATACCGCCTTCGACCACCACATAGGATTCGAAGTACAGTACGCGTTCGATGTCACGCAGCGGCATATCCAGCAGCAAACCGATGCGGGATGGCAGCGATTTCAGGAACCAGATGTGCGCGGTCGGCGAAGCCAGCTCGATGTGGCCCATGCGCTCACGACGCACTTTGGTCTGGGTCACTTCAACGCCGCACTTCTCACAGATCACGCCGCGGTGTTTCAAGCGCTTGTACTTACCGCACAGGCACTCGTAATCTTTTACCGGCCCGAAGATACGGGCGCAGAAAAGGCCGTCACGCTCAGGTTTGAACGTACGGTAGTTAATGGTTTCCGGCTTCTTAACTTCACCGAACGACCACGAACGGATCATGTCTGGCGAGGCCAGAGCAATCTTGATCGCATCAAACTCTTCGGTCTTAGTTTGCGCTTTCAGAAACTTCAATAAGTCTTTCACGGATTGGCTCCTGTCGGAGTTAAACCTGTTGGGTACCCACAACCGCAGTAGGTACCCGTGTGACCTGAACAACCACCCTCAGGCTCCCTTAGGCGGGGAGCCTGAGCCGGAATGACGATTACTCGTCTTCCAGTTCGATGTTGATGCCGAGCGAGCGGATTTCTTTCAACAGTACGTTGAAGGATTCCGGCATGCCTGGCTCCATCCGGTGGTCGCCATCCACGATGTTTTTGTACATCTTGGTACGGCCGTTAACGTCATCCGACTTAACGGTGAGCATTTCCTGCAGGGTATAAGCCGCGCCGTATGCTTCCAGTGCCCACACTTCCATCTCACCGAAGCGTTGACCACCGAACTGCGCTTTACCACCCAGAGGTTGCTGAGTCACCAAGCTGTAAGAACCGGTTGAACGGGCGTGCATTTTATCGTCAACCAAGTGGTTCAGTTTCAGCATGTACATATAGCCGACAGTAACCTGGCGCTCGAATTGCTCACCGGTACGGCCATCGAACAGCGTGATCTGACCGGAGGTCGGGATACCGCCCATTTCCAGCAGTTGCTTGATTTCAGTCTCTTTCGCACCGTCAAACACCGGCGTTGCGATCGGCATACCTTTTTTCAGGTTCTCTGCCAGACGCAGCACTTCGTCGTCGCTGAAGGTGTTCAGATCAACTTTCTGGCAAACGTCGTCGCCCAGATCGTAGGCCTTCTGGATGAACTCACGCAGCTTGGCCACTTCCTGCTGCTGCTTCAGCATCTGGTTGATCTTCTCACCGATGCCTTTCGCAGCCATACCCAGGTGGGTTTCCAGGATCTGACCGATGTTCATACGTGATGGTACGCCCAGCGGGTTCAGTACGATGTCTACCGGCGTGCCGTTTTCATCGTAAGGCATATCTTCGATCGGGTTGATCTTGGAGATAACACCCTTGTTACCGTGGCGGCCCGCCATCTTGTCACCCGGTTGGATCTGACGTTTAACGGCCAGATAAACCTTGACGATTTTCAGCACGCCCGGCGCCAGATCGTCGCCCTGAGTGATCTTACGACGCTTGGCTTCCAGCTTCTTCTCGAAGTCGGATTTCAGTTCGTCGTACTGCTCAGCCAGCTGTTCCAGCTGGTTTTGCTTCTCTTCGTCGGTCAGGCCCAGTTCCAGCCAGCGATCGCGCGGCAGCTTGCTCAGCTTGTCGGCTTCGATGCCACCGGCAACCAGCACCGCGTGGATACGCGCAAACAGGCCAGCTTCCAGGATCTGCAGTTCTTCAGTCAGGTCTTTCTTCGCCTGCTTCAGCTGCATCTCTTCGATTTCCAACGCACGCTTGTCTTTTTCCACGCCATCGCGGGTGAAGACCTGCACGTCAATAACCGTACCGGAAACGCCGTTCGGCACACGCAGAGAAGAGTCTTTAACGTCAGACGCTTTCTCACCGAAGATCGCACGCAGCAGTTTCTCTTCCGGCGTCAGCTGGGTTTCGCCTTTAGGCGTTACCTTACCGACCAGGATGTCACCGCCGGTCACTTCCGCACCGATATACACGATACCGGATTCATCCAGCTTGGAGAGCGCAGCTTCACCCACGTTAGGGATGTCGGCGGTGATCTCTTCAGGCCCCAGCTTGGTGTCGCGAGACACGCACGCCAGTTCCTGGATGTGGATGGTGGTGAAGCGATCTTCCTGCACCACGCGCTCGGAGACCAAGATGGAGTCTTCGAAGTTGTAGCCGTTCCAAGGCATGAACGCTACGCGCATGTTCTGGCCCAGTGCCAGTTCGCCCAGGTCTGTCGATGGGCCATCCGCCAGCACGTCGCCGCGCTCGATTGGCTCACCCAGACTCACACACGGCATCTGGTTGATGCAGGTGTTCTGGTTAGAACGGGTGTACTTGGTCAGGTTGTAAATATCGATACCTGCTTCGCCCGGGTACATCTCGTCTTCGTTAACTTTGATAACGATACGGGAAGCATCCACGTACTGGATCACACCGCCGCGTTTGGCAACGGCGGTTACGCCGGAGTCAACCGCTACAGCGCGTTCCATACCGGTACCGACCAGCGGCTTGTCAGCGCGCAGGGTAGGTACGGCCTGACGTTGCATGTTCGCACCCATCAATGCACGGTTGGCGTCATCGTGTTCCAGGAATGGAATCAGTGAAGCACCAACGGAAACAACCTGTTGGGTGGATACGTCCATGTAGTCAACCTGGTCGCGGCTGAACAGGCTTGATTCGCCTTTGCTGCGACAGGTGACCAGGTCTTCTACGAAGCGGCCTTCTTCATCCAGGTTGGAGTTCGCCTGGGCGATAACGAAGTTGCCTTCTTCAATAGCAGACAGGTAGTTGATTTCATCGGTCACCACGCCGTCACGCACGCGGCGGTACGGGGTTTCCAGGAAGCCATACTCGTTAGTCTGTGCGTACACGGACAGGGAGTTGATCAGACCGATGTTTGGACCTTCCGGCGTTTCGATTGGGCACACGCGGCCGTAGTGGGTCGGGTGTACGTCTCGAACTTCAAAGCCGGCGCGCTCACGGGTCAGACCGCCCGGGCCCAGTGCGGAGATACGACGCTTGTGCGTGATCTCGGACAACGGGTTGTTCTGGTCCATGAACTGGGACAGCTGGCTGGAGCCGAAGAACTCTTTCACCGCCGCCGAAATCGGCTTGGCGTTGATCATGTCCTGAGGCATCAGGGTATCCAGATCGCCCAGAGACAGACGCTCTTTCACCGCACGCTCAACACGCACCAGACCTACGCGGAACTGGTTCTCGGCCATTTCGCCGACGGAGCGGATACGACGGTTGCCCAAGTGGTCGATATCGTCCACTTCGCCCTTGCCGTTACGGATATCGATGAGCTTCTTCATCACTTCGATGATGTCGTCTTTGCTCAGGATGCCCGAACCTTCAATCTCGTCGCGCAGCAGAGAACGGTTGAACTTCATACGGCCAACCGCGGACAGGTCGTAGCGGTCTTCGGAGAAGAACAGGTTCTCGAACAGGCTTTCGGCAGCTTCGCGCGTTGGCGGCTCACCAGGACGCATCATGCGGTAGATTTCTACCAGCGAGCTCAGACGATCGCTGGTCGGATCGACACGCAGCGTTTCAGAGATGTACGCGCCGTGGTCCAGATCGTTGGTGAACAGCGTTTCGATGCGCTTGTGGCCGGACTGGCTCAGCTTGGCCAGCAGATCCAGCGACAGCTCCATGTTGGCTGCGCAGATCAGTTCGCCGGTATTGGTATCGATATAGTCTTTCGCGACCACTTTGCCCGCGATGTACTCTACCGGTACTTCAATGCTCTGAATGTCGTCTTTTTCCAGCTGACGGATATGACGAGCGGTGATGCGACGGCCTTTCTCTACGTAGATCTTGCCGTTGGCTTCGATATCGAACGAAGCGGTCTCACCACGCAGGCGCTCTGGCACCAGCTCCATCTGCAGCTTGTTGTCGCGGATTTCGAAGACGATCTTGTCAAAGAACAGGTCGAGGATCTGTTCAGTGGTGTAGTTCAGCGCGCGCAGAATGATGGTCGCAGGCAGTTTGCGGCGACGGTCGATACGCACGAACAGGTTGTCTTTCGGATCGAACTCGAAGTCCAACCATGAACCGCGGTAAGGGATGATGCGTGCGTTGTACAGCACTTTACCCGAGGAGTGGGTTTTACCCTTATCGCTGTCGAAGAATACGCCAGGACTACGGTGCAACTGAGATACGATAACCCTCTCAGTACCGTTGATCACAAAGGTGCCGTTTTCGGTCATGAGCGGAATTTCGCCCATGTAGACTTCTTGTTCCTTGATGTCTTTGACCGTACCTTCAGGCGCTTCGCGCTCATAGATAACCAGGCGCAGTTTTACGCGCAGCGGTGCAGAGAACGTCACACCACGGATCTGGCACTCTTTGACGTCGAAGACCGGCTCACCAAGACGGTAGCTAACGTATTGCAGCTCCGAATTGCCACTGTAGCTCTGGATAGGGAAAACAGAACGGAATGCGGCTTCAAGGCCGTACTGCCCTTCTGGATCTTGCTCGATAAACTTCTGGAACGAGTCAAGCTGGATAGAAAGGAGATATGGTATGTCCAGCACTTGTGGACGTTTACCAAAATCCTTACGAATACGTTTTTTCTCGGTATAGGAGTAAACCATAGGGTTCCTCAGCTCGCTGATCAGTGACCCAATCTGTCCGTCCGATTAGGGACAGTTCATGCAACACCGTTTTGTCGACCGGAAAGCGGGAACACTTTCCGCAATGTCTCTTGCTATCACGCTTAAACCATTTCATCGCGTCTTCCCCCAGAACTCCTGGTAGTGCAAAGACCGCGGTATATTAAGTCGTCAACAGAAACAAACATTGGGAGGCGAAACCAGCAGCCAAACAGTGTGAAACGCTACTGGCGCCCTACAGCGCAAAAAGGCTGGTGACTAAAAAGTCACCAGCCATCAGCCTAAAAGACTAGGCTGCAACCGGAAAGGTTGGCTTATTTAACTTCAACTTCTGCGCCAGCTTCTTCCAGAGATTTTTTCAGAGCTTCTGCGTCATCTTTGCTCACGCCTTCTTTCAGAGCGGCTGGAGCAGATTCAACCAGGTCTTTAGCTTCTTTCAGACCCAGGCCGGTAGCGCCACGTACTGCTTTGATAACAGCAACTTTGTTAGCGCCTGCAGCTTTCAGGATAACGTCGAATTCAGTTTTCTCTTCAGCAGCTTCAGCTGGGCCAGCAGCAACAGCTACAGCAGCAGCAGCAGAAACGCCGAATTTTTCTTCCATAGCGGAAACCAGTTCAACAACGTCCATTACGGACATAGCGGCAACTGCTTCCAGGATTTGGTCTTTAGTGATAGACATAACAATTGTTCCTAAAATTCAGAAATAGTTTAAATACGTTAGCAAAGGCTAAGAAAGAGTGGCTTACGCCGCTTCTTTCTGATCGCGTACTGCAGCCAGAGTGCGAACCAGTTTGCCGGCAGCGGCTTCTTTCATGGTTGCCATCAGGCGTGCGATTGCTTCATCGTAAGTTGGCAGCGTCGCCAGGCGGTCGATTTGCGCCGCAGGGATCAGCTCACCTTCAAAGGCCGCAGCTTTAACCTCGAATTTTGCATTCGCTTTCGCGAACTCTTTGAACAGACGAGCAGCAGCGCCCGGGTGTTCGTGAGAGAATGCAATCAAGGTAGGACCGACAAACGTGTCTTTCAGGCATTCGAATGGAGTGCCTTCAACTACGCGACGCATCAGGGTGTTGCGAACAACACGCATGTAAACGCCAGCTTCACGACCTGCTTTACGCAGTTCAGTCATTTTATCTACGGTAACGCCGCGGGAATCCGCAACAACCGCAGACAGCGCGCCTTTGGCTACTTCGCTGACTTCAGCAACAATCGCTTGTTTGTCTTGAAGATTTAATGCCATTAGCTTTTTGCTCCTGGATTAGCCGGGGAAAATTCCCCGGAACTCACTTCACTCAGCGCTTTGTCACACGCCACGCTGAGCGGCTTAACACGGTGAGCAGAATCCAGCAAAGACATTCTTTTATAAAAAAGAAAAATTTTCTTAGGCTCTGTCACCGTCTACGCAGGAAGGATTAAGTATCTTGCGATACACCTGCGGTCTTGGACGGAGGCCTGGATAGGCCAGGCTCCAACCGAAAAATCTTTGTTTTGCCTACGGCATAGCCAATAGCAAAACCTTGGGGCATAAGATTCTAGACAAATCTTGGCCCCAAGTCAAAGCGATAATCGCAAATGCGATTAGTTCGCTGCGGCAGACAGACCGCTCTGATCGATAGCAACGCCAGCACCCATGGTGGTGGAGAGGCTAACTTTCTTGATGTACATGCCTTTCGCCTGAGAAGGTTTTGCTTTTTTCAGCGCAACCAGCAGGGCTTCCAGGTTTTCTTTCAGTTTGTCTGCGTCGAAATCAACCTTACCGATAGTGGTATGGATGATGCCGTTTTTGTCGTTACGGTAGCGAACCTGACCTGCTTTAGCGTTTTTCACTGCTTCAGCAACGTTCGGAGTAACGGTACCCACTTTCGGGTTTGGCATCAGGCCGCGTGGACCCAGGATCTGGCCCAGTTGACCTACAACGCGCATTGCATCCGGGGAAGCAATAACAACGTCGAAGTTCATTTCGCCTTTCTTGATCTGGTCAGCCAGATCGTCCATACCTACCAGCTCTGCGCCGGCAGCTTTCGCTGCTTCAGCGTTAGCGCCTTGGGCAAATACGGCAACGCGAACGGAACGACCGGTACCGTGTGGCAGAACGGTAGCGCCACGAACGTTTTGGTCAGATTTACGAGCGTCGATGCCGAGGTTAACGGCAACGTCAACGCTTTCTACGAATTTAGCGGTGGCCAGCTCTTTCAGCAGAGCAACAGCTTCAGTGATGTCATACTGTTTAGTAGCATCAACTTTGTCACGGATCACGCGCATGCGCTTGGTCAGCTTAGCCATCTCTTAATCCTCCACTACCAGGCCCATGGAACGAGCGGTACCTTCGATGGAGCGAGTCATCGCTTCAACGTCAGAACCAGTCATGTCCGCAGCTTTGGTTTCTGCGATTTCACGTACCTGAGCACGGGTCACTTTACCTACTTTGTCTTTGTTCGGCTTACCGGAACCAGACTTGATACCAGCCGCTTTTTTCAGCAGAACTGCTGCTGGCGGGGTTTTGGTAACGAAAGTGAAGGAGCGATCAGAATAAACGGTGATAACAACCGGAATCGGCAGACCTTTTTCAACGCTGTCAGTCTTAGCGTTGAATGCCTTACAGAATTCCATGATGTTAACGCCCTGCTGACCCAGAGCTGGACCCACTGGTGGGCTCGGGTTCGCCATACCAGCTGCAACTTGCAGCTTGACGTAGGCTTGTACTTTCTTAGCCATTTAAATTTCCTCGGTTTGGGTAGTATCGCCTCGCAAGAGGCTCCCCGTGTTTCACCTCGCCCAACATGCGTCAGGCAAGGCATCTAAAAACAAAAGGCGCGAAATTGTAGTTCAATTTCGCGCCTTTGACAAGCGGCAACGGGCCACTCGTTGCTGATTATTCGATCAGCCTTTCTCAACCTGGCTGAAGTCCAGTTCCACCGGCGTTGCACGGCCAAAGATGGAAACGGAAACTTTCAGGCGGCTCTTCTCGTAGTCGACTTCTTCGACCACGCCGTTGAAATCGGCAAACGGGCCGTCGTTGACGCGCACCAGTTCGCCCGGTTCGAACAGCGTTTTCGGACGCGGCTTATCACCGACCTGCTGCAGGCGGTTCATGATCGCATCAACTTCTTTATCGCTGATCGGCGCTGGACGGTCAGACGTACCACCGATGAACCCCATGACGCGCGGTACGCTGCGCACCAGGTGCCAGCTGGCGTCATTCATCACCATCTGCACCAGCACATAGCCAGGGAAGAACTTGCGTTCGCTCTTGCGACGCTGGCCGCCACGGATTTCAACCACTTCCTCCGTAGGCACCATCACTTCGCCGAACAGCTCTTCCATATCGTGCAGTTTGATGTGTTCACGCAGCGATTGTGCTACGCGACCTTCAAAACCGGAAAACGCCTGAACGACGTACCAACGTTTTTTTGGAGCTTCAGACATTTTAGAACCTCAGGCCAGTAATAAACGACACCAGACGGACCAGAATACCATCCAGCCCCCACAGAATCAGTGACATCACGGCGGTTACCGCGGCAACGATCAACGTGGTGTGTAGCGTTTCTTGACGAGTTGGCCAAATCACTTTACGTACTTCGGTACGCGCTTCGCGGGCAAACGCAACGGTGGCTTTGCCTTTGGTGGTCATCAGAGCCACTGCACCTGCAACGGCGATGATCAGCACAACTGCCAGCGCGCGCAATGGCAGGCTTAAATCACGGTAGTAATAGTTACCGACAATAGCCACAACCAACAGAACGGCGACGATCAGCCACTTTGCCGCTTCCAGGCCGCGTCCGCTCCCTTGAGCCTCGGTATTCGCACTCATAAACCAACCTGTCACAATGATGATTCAGAACAAACAACTTTGCCTCGCAATGCGAGGCAAACCAAACCGATCGGATACCGCGTTAGCGATATCCCGGTGTTTTACGCTATGACGTATTTCAGTCAATACGGTTTAAGAGCCCATCTCACCAATGATTATGACTGCAAAATCGCTGATGAGATAGGTTCTAGTTCACAGCGTAGAAAAAGGGCATCAAATGATGCCCTTTTACCGCGTGTCGCGTCAAACTTTATCAGCGATTAAGCGATAACTTTAGCAACAACGCCTGCGCCAACGGTACGGCCGCCTTCACGGATTGCGAAACGCAGACCGTCGTCCATCGCGATTGGGTGAATCAGGGTGACAATCATGTTCACGTTGTCGCCTGGCATTACCATCTCTACGCCTTCTGGCAGTTCGATGGTACCGGTCACGTCAGTGGTACGGAAGTAGAACTGTGGACGGTAGCCTTTGAAGAATGGCGTGTGACGACCACCTTCATCTTTGCTCAGGATGTACACTTCAGATTCGAACTGGGTGTGTGGCTTGATAGAGCCTGGCTTAGCCAGTACCTGACCACGTTCGATGTCTTCGCGCTTGATACCACGCAGCAGAACACCTACGTTCTCACCCGCACGGCCTTCGTCCAGCAGTTTGCGGAACATTTCAACGCCAGTACAGGTAGACTTAACGGTGTCTTTGATACCAACGATTTCAACTTCTTCGCCAACTTTGATGATACCGCGCTCAACACGACCGGTAACAACGGTACCACGACCGGAGATGGAGAATACGTCTTCGATTGGCAGCAGGAACGGCTTGTCGATAGCACGCTCTGGCTCTGGGATGTAGCTGTCCAGGGCTTCGGCCAGTTCGATGATTTTCGCTTCCCACTCAGCTTCGCCTTCCAGCGCTTTCAGCGCGGAACCGCGGATTACTGGCAGGTCGTCGCCTGGGAAGTCGTAAGCGGACAGCAGTTCGCGAACTTCCATTTCTACCAGTTCCAGCAGCTCTTCATCATCAACCATGTCGCATTTGTTCATGAATACGATGATGAAAGGAACGCCAACCTGACGACCCAGCAGGATGTGCTCACGGGTCTGAGGCATTGGGCCGTCAGTCGCAGCTACTACCAGGATCGCGCCGTCCATCTGAGCGGCACCGGTGATCATGTTTTTCACGTAGTCGGCGTGCCCTGGGCAGTCAACGTGCGCGTAGTGACGAGTCGGGGTGTCATACTCAACGTGAGAGGTGTTGATGGTGATACCACGAGCTTTTTCTTCTGGCGCGTTATCGATCTGGTCGAAAGCACGTGCAGAACCGCCGTAGGTTTTAGCCAGTACGGTAGTGATCGCTGCAGTCAGGGTAGTTTTACCGTGGTCAACGTGGCCGATAGTACCGACGTTAACGTGCGGTTTTGTACGTTCAAACTTTTCTTTAGACATCGATTGTCCCTCTAAGACACGGATAAATCGGTGGTATCACCACATCAACCAAGCATTTGCTCGTTGAATCCAGAACAGAAAGAAAATCAGGGGGCGAGAAATTAAGAAGTGGTGCTGATAGGCAGATTCGAACTGCCGACCTCACCCTTACCAAGGGTGCGCTCTACCAACTGAGCTATATCAGCACATCTTGGAGCGGGCAGTGGGAATCGAACCCACATCATCAGCTTGGAAGGCTGAGGTAATAGCCATTATACGATGCCCGCATCCTGGAACTCGGCTACCTGATTTTTCTGTAGAATTTTGGGATGGAGCAGGATTGTTCATCACTCGGCTCGCATCCTTCGGGCCGCCTGCGCCTTGCGCTGCACAGCTCGAACCTTGCCGAAGGCTTCCGCCCTCTCCTCCCGCCATCAACCGTTGCGGCATTTATCGCATCTCAGTTAATCGCCGAAGGCAAGATTTGGTGGTGGGGGAAGGATTCGAACCTTCGAAGTCTGTGACGGCAGATTTACAGTCTGCTCCCTTTGGCCGCTCGGGAACCCCACCAGATTTTAATTACTTGTGACTTGAATGGTGCCGGCTACCGGAATCGAACTGGTGACCTACTGATTACAAGTCAGTTGCTCTACCTACTGAGCTAAGCCGGCATCAAGTGCAGCGCATTCTAGGTAGAGCGGGCGACCTATGCAACAAAAAAATTGCTTTACGCGCACTTTCGCTCATAAATCAGTCAATTTTGCATACTGTCATGCAATTCGCTGCCTGCGGCGTGCAAACATTCATCACTCGCGGCAATCATTCTCTACAATTTTATCCACTTTTTGCAAGCCTTGAGCGCCGCTTTCTCCGTGTCGGGCTTCTCAAAACACTTAACCCGCGACGGTAAACTGTGAGCGGGATCGATGCACCAAAAAGGGGATACCTGCCCCGGACTGCGGCGCGGGCTACACTGATCCCTTGCCCTTTTGCCGTCGCCATGCCTTTCACCGCTGTGGCTCAGTTATTGCTTCTCTTCATTACCCCGCTCCCAGGAGGAATGACCGATGAAAATAGTGCCTATCAACGCCGCTACGCTGCCGATTTACCGCGATGAATTGGCCCGCCTGTTGACCGATGCCGTCACGCACGGCGCTTCTGTCGGTTACGACACCTTAATTCCTCAGGAAGACGCCGAGAGCTACTTCCACAGTCTGCGACCGGCCTTGGCCAAAGGTGAACTGCTGCTGTGGATTGCCCGTGACGAGCGCGGCGTCGTTGGCACCGTGCAACTCGAGCTCTGCCAGAAGCCGAACGGCCGTAATCGTGCGGAGGTGGTGAAGCTGTTGGTGCATAGCCGCGCTCGTCGCAACGGCGTAGGTCAGGCTCTGATGAAAACACTGGAGCACGCGGCACTGCAACAGCAGCGCGGGCTATTGTACCTGGATACGCAGGCCGGTTCGGCGGCAGAAGCGCTTTATCGCAGCCTGGGTTATCGCTGTTTGGGCGAGCTACCGGATTATGCGGCGGGGCCCGATGGGCATTACCATCCGACCGTCATTTATTACAAACGTCTGTTCAGCGTGAACCAACCCTCGCGCGCCATCGCCAGCTAGCCTTCAGGCGGTATCCGGCCCTGATGATACCGCCTTGCAACCCCGCTTTATCAACTGCGTGCCGCTTCGCACAATTGACATAAACTGCTGCCTATCGACAACTTTTGCGAAAAAAGTCTACGCCAAAAACGAAGCTGTCTATAATATGCAGCTTGTTTATTCTCTGGAGTTGGCGTCCGCCGCCTTTCCCAACCTGCGTTAACAGGCAGAATTTGGCTTATGATAAAAAGAGATCAATCTTTAGCAACGCCTTACCTACAGTTCGATCGTACCCAATGGGCTGCGTTGCGAGATTCGGTGCCGCTGACGTTGTCGGAAGAAGAGATCGTTAAACTGAAAGGGATTAACGAAGATCTCTCGTTGGAAGAAGTTGCGCAGATTTATCTGCCTCTGTCACGTCTGTTGAACTTCTATATCAGTTCCAACCTGCGCCGACAGGCGGTGCTCGAGCAATTCCTCGGCACCGACGGGCAAAAGATTCCCTATGTCATCGGCATCGCCGGCAGCGTAGCCGTAGGCAAGAGCACGACCGCACGTCTGTTGCAAGCGTTGTTGAGCCGTTGGCCGGAACACCGCAGCGTTGAGTTGATCACGACCGACGGCTTCTTGCATCCTAATAAGGTGCTGAATGAACGCGGTCTGATGAAGAAAAAAGGCTTCCCGCAGTCTTATGATATGCATAGCCTGGTGAAATTCGTGTCGGAAGTGAAATCCGGTGCCAAACGCGTCACCGCTCCGGTTTATTCGCATTTGATCTATGACGTTGTGCCCGAAGGTAATAAAGTCATCGAGCAACCGGATATTCTGATCCTGGAAGGGCTTAACGTATTGCAAAGCGGCATGGATTATCCTCACGATCCGCATCGCGTATTCGTTTCCGATTTTGTTGACTTCTCTATATATGTCGATGCTCCGGAGACGCTATTGCAAAGCTGGTATATCAATCGCTTCTTGAAATTCCGTCAAGGCGCATTTTCCAATCCCGATTCTTATTTCCATCACTATTCAAAATTGCCGGAACCGGAAGCAGTTAATATCGCCACCCAATTATGGAATGAAATTAACGGGTTGAATTTGCAGCAGAATATATTACCTACACGCGAACGCGCCAGCCTAATTATGACCAAAAGCGCTAACCACGCCGTTGAAAGCGTGCGTTTAAGAAAGTAAGCCTACCGATCGATTCAGGGGACGTTACCGTCCCCCTTTCTCTAACTATTCCGCACTTCGCAGCGATATCTCTCCACCGATGAAGGGTTTGATCTCCCCGTCTTGTTCCAGCAGCAGTGCGCCCTGCGCATCGATTCCTCGGGCGATACCCACAATCTGCCGCTCGCCAATCAGCAACTTGACCGGCCTGTCGATAAAGTTATCCAGGGTACGCCAGCGACCGATAAAGGGTGCCAGTCCGTCTATCTCAAACTGTTTCAACGACTGACGCAGTTCATTAAGCAGGGTTGCAGCCAGCTCATTGCGATCGATCTGAATTCCCGCTTCCTGTAGATTAATCCATCCCTGGGTAATGGCACTGGCATTGGTATCACGCATCGCCAGGTTGATGCCGGCGCCGATGACCAGTTGAGCCGCATCGCCGGTTTTTCCCGTCAGTTCGACCAAGATCCCAGCCAATTTACGATCGTTCAGATAAAGATCGTTAGGCCACTTCACGCGCACATCAGCCGCACCGAGACGCTGCAGAACTTCCGCCATCACCATCCCGATCACCAGGCTAAGCCCCATGGCCGCAGCCGGACCCTGCTCCAGCCGCCAGAACATCGACAGGTACAAATTAGCGCCGAATGGTGAGATCCACTGCCGCCCGCGGCGTCCTCGCCCTGCCTGTTGGTATTCAGCGACGCAGGCGTCACCAGAGTGCAATTCGGCGATGCGGTCCAGCAAGTATTGGTTGGTGGAATCGACCACCGGCAACACGCTTACGCGCTTGTCTTCCAGCAGGCTGAGGATGCGCTCGGCTTCCAACAGCTGGATGGCGCCAGGCAGGCTGTAGCCTTTTCCGGGCACGGTAAAGACATCCAGTCCCCATTCGCGAATGGTCTGAATATGCTTATTGATCGCCGCACGGCTCATGCCCAGTGACTCACCGAGATGTTCCCCGGAATGGAATTCGCCGTCGGCCAGCAGTGCGATCAGTTTTAACGGAACCTTGGTATCTTTCATGACAGCACCGCTACGGCATTCAGCTCACCGGTCGCGCCAATAAAACGCACCTCAGGTTCCAGCCACACACCGAATTTATCGGCCACCGTCTTGCGTACGTGGCTCGCCAACGCCACCACATCCTGACTGTGAGCGTTGTCGATGTTCACCAGCACCAGCGCCTGCTTGCGGTGTACCGCAGCACCACCGATACGATATCCTTTCAGTTCGCATTGATCGATAAGCCATCCGGCCGCAAGCTTCACCTGGCCATCCTGCTGCGGATAATGCGGCATGCCGGGGCATTTGGCGATGAGTTCTGCGGCTTTCTCTGCGCTCACCAGCGGATTCTTGAAGAAGCTGCCGGCATTGCCTGTTTCACGCGGATCGGGCAGTTTGCTGCGGCGCATGGCGCATACGGATTCAAATACCTGAAGTGGCGTCACCGTGGCAGGATCCAGCTTGGCCAGATCGCCGTAGCTCAATTTGGGTTGCCATTGTTTATTGAGACGAAGACCCAGCCCAACAATGACATGCCCGGTTTGGAAACGGTGTTTAAAAATACTTTCCCGGTAGCCAAAACCACACTCGGCAGCCGGAATGCGATCGATAGCACCGGTAGAGAAGTCCAGCAGATCGACATATTCGCAGACGTCTTTCAATTCGACGCCGTAGGCGCCGATGTTCTGGATAGGGGCGGAGCCCGCTAATCCAGGAATCAACGCCAGGTTTTCCAGGCCACAGATCCCGGCCTGCAACGTATATTGCACCAGGTCATGCCAATTTTCACCGGAGCTGACGTGGAGATGCCAACCATCGCTATCTTCCCGAACGTCGATACCCTTCAACTGATTGACCATTACCGTGCCAGAAAAATCCTCCAGGAACAGCACGTTGCTACCTTCACCGAGAATCAGTAGCGGCTCCTGACGCTTGCGCGTTTGTTGCCACACCTTGAGCATCAGCTCAATTCTATCGGCTATGATCAGGTGCGCTGCGTTGACCGGGAGCGCAAACGTATTGTGGTTTTTTAAAGACGCGCTTTCAGTAGACATAACGTTCAGTACCCATACGGAAATAATCTTTCGCCTAGTCTACTCGATTCGAGGCGTCTGGCTAATATTTGTTTTAATTAACGTGAAATTCATCGACTAATACACTGAAGAATTAAGATTTATCTTTGATATATCCGGATAATTCTCATCAACATGTTCATAGATAGATATTTTTATTATTTAAATAATAATCTGGAGCTATCAATTATATATTGAGCTAGCCACTTTTCTGGCAAAAAACATTATGCTGCCTTATAAGACTAAGCTACATATGCCAAAAAAGCTATTTCCCAAAGTAATAGATACAGTCAGGATATTTATTTTATGCATAGCAAAAAGCCCTGAACGTCAGTTCAGGGCTTTCGGCTTGGTTTGATGCCTGGCAGTGTCCTACTCTCGCATGGGGAGACCCCACACTACCATCGGCGCTACGGCGTTTCACTTCTGAGTTCGGCATGGGGTCAGGTGGGACCACCGCGCTATTGCCGCCAGGCAAATTCTGTTTCATTCCAACCGCTTCACTCTCGTGTCGCCATCAGAACCAATCTGTAAACAAGCTGAATATTGTCTCGGTCTCACCAAAACACCTTCGGTGTTGTAAGGTTAAGCCTCACGGATCATTAGTACTGGTTAGCTCAATGCATCGCTGCACTTACACACCCAGCCTATCAACGTCTTAGTCTTAAACGTTCCTTCAGGGGCCTTAAAGGCCCAGGGAAGACTCATCTTGAGGCAAGTTTCGCGCTTAGATGCTTTCAGCGCTTATCTTTTCCGCACTTAGCTACCGGGCAATGCCATTGGCATGACAACCCGAACACCAGTGGTGCGTTCACTCCGGTCCTCTCGTACTAGGAGCAACCCCTCTCAATCTTCCAACGCCCACGGCAGATAGGGACCGAACTGTCTCACGACGTTCTAAACCCAGCTCGCGTACCACTTTAAATGGCGAACAGCCATACCCTTGGGACCTACTTCAGCCCCAGGATGTGATGAGCCGACATCGAGGTGCCAAACACCGCCGTCGATATGAACTCTTGGGCGGTATCAGCCTGTTATCCCCGGAGTACCTTTTATCCGTTGAGCGATGGCCCTTCCATTCAGAACCACCGGATCACTAAGACCTACTTTCGTACCTGCTCGAGCCGTCACTCTCGCAGTCAAGCTAGCTTATGCCTTTGCACTAACCTCACGATGTCCGACCGTGATTAGCTAACCTTCGTGCTCCTCCGTTACTCTTTGGGAGGAGACCGCCCCAGTCAAACTACCCACCAGACACTGTCCTCACCCCGGATCACGGGGCCGAGTTAGAACATCAAACATTAAAGGGTGGTATTTCAAGGATGGCTCCACGCAGACTGGCGTCCACGCTTCAAAGCCTCCCACCTATCCTACACATCAAGGCTCAATGTTCAGTGTCAAGCTATAGTAAAGGTTCACGGGGTCTTTCCGTCTTGCCGCGGGTACACTGCATCTTCACAGCGAGTTCAATTTCACTGAGTCTCGGGTGGAGACAGCCTGGCCATCATTACGCCATTCGTGCAGGTCGGAACTTACCCGACAAGGAATTTCGCTACCTTAGGACCGTTATAGTTACGGCCGCCGTTTACTGGGGCTTCGATCAAGAGCTTCGCCTTGCGGCTGACCCCATCAATTAACCTTCCAGCACCGGGCAGGCGTCACACCGTATACGTCCACTTTCGTGTTTGCACAGTGCTGTGTTTTTATTAAACAGTTGCAGCCAGCTGGTATCTTCGACTGGCTTCAGCTCCATCCGCAAGGGACTTCACCTACATGCCAGCGTGCCTTCTCCCGAAGTTACGGCACCATTTTGCCTAGTTCCTTCACCCGAGTTCTCTCAAGCGCCTTGGTATTCTCTACCTGACCACCTGTGTCGGTTTGGGGTACGATTTAATGTTACCTGGAGCTTAGAGGCTTTTCCTGGAAGCAGGGCATCAACTACTTCTGCACCGTAGTGCATCGTCATCACGCCTCAGGGTTAGTATGCAACCGGATTTACCAGGTCACACCCCCTACACGCTTAAACCGGGACAACCGTCGCCCGGCTAGCCTAGCCTTCTCCGTCCCCCCTTCGCAGTAACACCAAGTACAGGAATATTAACCTGTTTCCCATCGACTACGCTTTTCAGCCTCGCCTTAGGGGTCGACTCACCCTGCCCCGATTAACGTTGGACAGGAACCCTTGGTCTTCCGGCGAGCGGGCTTTTCACCCGCTTTATCGTTACTTATGTCAGCATTCGCACTTCTGATACCTCCAGCAACCCTCACAGGCCACCTTCAACGGCTTACAGAACGCTCCCCTACCCAACAACGCCTAAGCGTCGCTGCCGCAGCTTCGGTGCATGGTTTAGCCCCGTTACATCTTCCGCGCAGGCCGACTCGACCAGTGAGCTATTACGCTTTCTTTAAATGATGGCTGCTTCTAAGCCAACATCCTGGCTGTCTATGCCTTCCCACATCGTTTCCCACTTAACCATGACTTTGGGACCTTAGCTGGCGGTCTGGGTTGTTTCCCTCTTCACGACGGACGTTAGCACCCGCCGTGTGTCTCCCGTGATAACATTCTTCGGTATTCGGAGTTTGCATCGGTTTGGTAAGCCGGGATGGCCCCCTAGCCGAAACAGTGCTCTACCCCCGAAGATGAGTTCACGAGGCGCTACCTAAATAGCTTTCGGGGAGAACCAGCTATCTCCCGGTTTGATTGGCCTTTCACCCCCAGCCACAAGTCATCCGCTAATTTTTCAACATTAGTCGGTTCGGTCCTCCAGTTAGTGTTACCCAACCTTCAACCTGCCCATGGCTAGATCACCGGGTTTCGGGTCTATACCTTGCAACTAATCGCCCAGTTAAGACTCGGTTTCCCTACGGCTCCCCTATACGGTTAACCTTGCTACAAAATATAAGTCGCTGACCCATTATACAAAAGGTACGCAGTCACACCACGAAGGTGCTCCCACTGCTTGTACGTACACGGTTTCAGGTTCTATTTCACTCCCCTCGCCGGGGTTCTTTTCGCCTTTCCCTCACGGTACTGGTTCACTATCGGTCAGTCAGGAGTATTTAGCCTTGGAGGATGGTCCCCCCATATTCAGACAGGATGTCACGTGTCCCGCCCTACTCATCGAACTCACGACCTGTGCATTTTAGTGTACGGGGCTATCACCCTTTGCTGCGCGACTTTCCAGACGCTTCCACTAACACACAAGCCGATTCAGGTTCTGGGCTCCTCCCCGTTCGCTCGCCGCTACTGGGGGAATCTCGGTTGATTTCTTTTCCTCGGGGTACTTAGATGTTTCAGTTCCCCCGGTTCGCCTCATGCCACTATGTATTCATGACATGATAGTGTGTCGAAACACACTGGGTTTCCCCATTCGGGTATCGCCGGTTGTAACGGTTCATATCACCTTACCGACGCTTTTCGCAGATTAGCACGCCCTTCATCGCCTCTGACTGCCTAGGCATCCACCGTGTACGCTTAGTCACTTAACCTCACAACCCGAAGATGTTTCCATCGTTCGTGCTGCAAACATTTGAGAGACTCTATGACAGGTTACTCTTCATCCCAATACATCTACGGAGGGATAAATTTCAGCCGTCACGTTTCAATTTTCAGCTTGTTCCAGATTGTTAAAGAGCAAAATACTTCGCAGCATACTGTTTCCAATATACTCTGAAGTATTGAAATACCGGACTATATGGTGGAGCTAAGCGGGATCGAACCGCTGACCTCCTGCGTGCAAGGCAGGCGCTCTCCCAGCTGAGCTATAGCCCCATACAGTCACGTGCAGTACCTTTTCCACTTCGAAGAAGTGGTAGGCCTGAGTGGACTTGAACCACCGACCTCACCCTTATCAGGGGTGCGCTCTAACCACCTGAGCTACAAGCCTATAAAGGTATTTCTGCTCGTTACTTTCTATCAGACAATCTGTGTGAGCACGCCACTCGAACTAATATCTTTAGGTAAGGAGGTGATCCAACCGCAGGTTCCCCTACGGTTACCTTGTTACGACTTCACCCCAGTCATGAATCACAAAGTGGTAAGCGCCCTCCCGAAGGTTAAGCTACCTACTTCTTTTGCAACCCACTCCCATGGTGTGACGGGCGGTGTGTACAAGGCCCGGGAACGTATTCACCGTAGCATTCTGATCTACGATTACTAGCGATTCCGACTTCATGGAGTCGAGTTGCAGACTCCAATCCGGACTACGACATACTTTATGAGGTCCGCTTGCTCTCGCGAGGTCGCTTCTCTTTGTATATGCCATTGTAGCACGTGTGTAGCCCTACTCGTAAGGGCCATGATGACTTGACGTCATCCCCACCTTCCTCCAGTTTATCACTGGCAGTCTCCTTTGAGTTCCCGGCCGAACCGCTGGCAACAAAGGATAAGGGTTGCGCTCGTTGCGGGACTTAACCCAACATTTCACAACACGAGCTGACGACAGCCATGCAGCACCTGTCTCAGAGTTCCCGAAGGCACCAAAGCATCTCTGCTAAGTTCTCTGGATGTCAAGAGTAGGTAAGGTTCTTCGCGTTGCATCGAATTAAACCACATGCTCCACCGCTTGTGCGGGCCCCCGTCAATTCATTTGAGTTTTAACCTTGCGGCCGTACTCCCCAGGCGGTCGATTTAACGCGTTAGCTCCGGAAGCCACGCCTCAAGGGCACAACCTCCAAATCGACATCGTTTACAGCGTGGACTACCAGGGTATCTAATCCTGTTTGCTCCCCACGCTTTCGCACCTGAGCGTCAGTCTTCGTCCAGGGGGCCGCCTTCGCCACCGGTATTCCTCCAGATCTCTACGCATTTCACCGCTACACCTGGAATTCTACCCCCCTCTACGAGACTCTAGCTTGCCAGTTTCAAATGCAGTTCCCAGGTTGAGCCCGGGGATTTCACATCTGACTTAACAAACCGCCTGCGTGCGCTTTACGCCCAGTAATTCCGATTAACGCTTGCACCCTCCGTATTACCGCGGCTGCTGGCACGGAGTTAGCCGGTGCTTCTTCTGCGAGTAACGTCAATTGATGAGCGTATTAAGCTCACCACCTTCCTCCTCGCTGAAAGTGCTTTACAACCCGAAGGCCTTCTTCACACACGCGGCATGGCTGCATCAGGCTTGCGCCCATTGTGCAATATTCCCCACTGCTGCCTCCCGTAGGAGTCTGGACCGTGTCTCAGTTCCAGTGTGGCTGGTCATCCTCTCAGACCAGCTAGGGATCGTCGCCTAGGTGAGCCATTACCCCACCTACTAGCTAATCCCATCTGGGCACATCTGATGGCAAGAGGCCCGAAGGTCCCCCTCTTTGGTCTTGCGACGTTATGCGGTATTAGCTACCGTTTCCAGTAGTTATCCCCCTCCATCAGGCAGTTTCCCAGACATTACTCACCCGTCCGCCGCTCGTCACCCAGAGAGCAAGCTCTCCTGTGCTACCGCTCGACTTGCATGTGTTAAGCCTGCCGCCAGCGTTCAATCTGAGCCATGATCAAACTCTTCAATTAAAAGCTTGATTTGCTTCCACTCGAGAAGCGATGCTCAAAGATTTACTGCATGAATTTTACTTCAGTTAGTCACTCTTCAAGACTTGATATTTTTTTGCATCCGAAGATGCTGGATATCGTCTTGTGGAGTGCCCACACAGATTGTCTGATAAATTGTTAAAGAGCAGTGCCGAGAAACTCATCGGCGCGGGCTGCGTATACTACGCTTTTCGCCCTGAGAGTCAAGCGTTTATTTCGCTTTCCTCTCGCTGACCCGGCGGCTTGTCAGTCGTTGTTCCCGGTCAGTGGAGGCGCATTATAGGGAGTTCTCGGCGGGCCGCAACCCCTAAATGCAAAAAACTTTTCAAACGCGGTTTTTTTCGGCAAAACGCTGGCCAAACCCGCGTTTTTGTCACTTTTCGTACTGGATCTGGCTAAATTCCTGGGCGAAACGGTCGACCTGCTGCCAATCGGTGTACTCTACTTCCTTACTGGTATCCGTTTCACCGCCCGTCATACGCATAATAAATTGAATCATGATGCGGTCGAACCAGCGATAACGCGGATAACGCAATGCGCCGGCAAACACCGCGCACTGTTTTGGCTGCCACGGCGAGGCCAGCAGGAACTTGCGGGTATAAGCGTTGGTTTGCGGCGAGCGCTTTTCCGGTTTACGCGCGGTCAGGTTCACGGCAAAGAACGCGCTCGGCATTCGATTCAGTTGCTCGGCATGCCGTTTGACGAATTTATCCAGCGCCGGGTTAAAGTGCCCGTAACGGATAGAAGCGCCGATCATCACCTGCTGATACTGGCTAAGATCGACCTGTTCCGCCTGCAGCAGATCGATCACCTCACAACGCAGCGTGTCCTGCAGCTTGCTTGCTATATAAGAAGCGATAGCGCGTGTTTGCCCGTCACGGCTCGAATAAAGTATCAATGCCTTCATGGCGTACTCCTTATATCAGGCTCACTCACGCCAGAAGGTTGGCGTGAACAGCACCAGCAATGTAAACACTTCCAGGCGCCCGAACAGCATCGTCACCACCAGGATCCACTTGGCCGCCGCCGGCATCGTGGTGAAGTTATCCGCCACCACGCCCAGGCCGGGGCCGAGGTTATTGAGCGTTGCCGTCACTGCGGCGAACGCGGAAAAGTCGTCGACGCCAGTGGCAATGATCGCCAGCATGCTGACAATAAACACCAACGCATAGGCGGAGAAGAATCCCCACACCGCCTCCAGAATACGTTCCGGCAGCGCACGATTGCCCAATTTGATGGTATAGACCGCGTTGGGGTGCACCAGCCTTTTCAACTCGCGCGAGCCCTGCAGGTACAGCAGCAGGATACGGATCACTTTCAGGCCGCCGCCGGTCGAGCCGGCGCAACCGCCGATGAACGCCGAACACAGCAGCAACATCGGTAAGAACAGCGGCCACTTGGCGATACTATCGGTCGTAAAACCGGCCGTGGTAGCCATCGATACCACCTGGAAAAATGCCTGATTGAGCGTTTCCATACCGCTCTTATAGACGCCATGTCCCCAGAGCACCAGCGTGCACACCACCACCAGCGTTAGTTGAACGAAGATGAACATGCGGAATTCAGGATCGCGCCCGTACACCTTCAGACTGCGCCCGCTTAGCAAAGCGAAGTGCAGGCCGTAGTTACAGCCGGAAATCAGCAGGAACACGGCGATGATGGTATTAATGGTCGGACTGGCGTAATAACCGATACTGGCGTCGTGGGTAGAAAACCCGCCGATGGCGATGGTCGAGAAACTGTGGCCGATGGCGTCGAACACCGACATCCCAGCCCCCCAGAGCGCCAGCGCACAGGCGACGGTCAGCAACACATAGATTAACCACAGGGTCTTGGCGGTTTCGGCGATGCGTGGACGCATCTTGTTATCTTTCAGCGGCCCGGGCATTTCTGCCCGATACAGCTGCATGCCGCCGACGCCGAGTATCGGCAGTATCGCCACCGCCAATACGATGATCCCCATGCCCCCCATCCATTGCAGCATTTGGCGATAGAACAGAATGGCCTTCGGCAACGAGTCCAACCCCACCAACGTCGTCGCACCCGTGGTCGTCAATCCCGAGAAGGATTCAAAGAAGGCGTCGGTCAGCGACAAGTTGGGCCGCTCCGAAAACAGGAACGGCAATGCCCCTACGCTGCCCAGCACGGTCCAGAACAACACGACGATCAGGAAGCCTTCACGGGGCTTCAGTTCGTGTTTTTGTTTGCGGTTCGGCCACCACAGCATCAGACCGATGATCAGCGCCACGAAGAAGGTTTGGCTGAACGCGCGCCCCGCCCCATCGCGGTAAATCAATGCCACCAGGCCGGGAATAAACATCGTCCCGGAGAACAGGATGACCAGCAGACCAACGATACGGGTTATGGCGCGAAAATGCATTTCAGCACGATCCTTAGCAATTCAATTGGGAGGAATTATTGCGAAATGGGGGTTAATTGCAAATTACCGCGACTGAGATCACGCAATTTATTTCCAAACAACTCGACCTCGGTGGCCGGCAACGCCAGATGCAGCACGACGGCGGCACCGTATTCGCCCTGCAGGATCCGACCTGCGGTTTGCTGCAGCAAGTTCTCCACCAGCGCCAATTGAGCATAGTCGCACTGCAAGATATATTCGGCTTCCGGCACCTTTTGTACCAACGCCAACTGCTTCAACGCCTGTTGAACACCGTTACCATAGGCTTTCACCAGCCCGCCGGTACCCAGCTTGACGCCGCCATAGTACCGGACGACCACGGCGGTCAATTCGCCGATACCGCTGCCCATCAGCTGCGCGAGGATCGGTTTGCCGGCGGTGCCCGACGGTTCTCCATCGTCGGAGAACCCCAGCAGCTGCGAGTCATCAGGGCTGCCGGCGACGAAAGCCCAACAATGGTGCCTCGCCGCCGGGTGCTCATCCCGCACCTGCTGAATAAACGCCTTTGCCGCCTCCACCCCGCTGGTCGGCGCCAGCAAGGTGATGAAACGGCTCTTCTTTATTTCTTCGGTAAAGCGGGTTGCTTCCGCCGGTATCGGGTACGGCCGCATCAGGCCAGGTTCAGATCGCGCGTCATGTTCTCGATACGCTTTTCGTGGATCACAATGTTGTCTTCAATACGGATGCCACCATACGGCTTCAGCGCATCGATGCGATCCCAGGCGAAGTGCTGCTTGAACTCACCGCTGCGCCACGGCGCCAACAGAGATTCGATGAAGTACAGACCCGGCTCGATGGTCAACACCATGCCCGGCTGCAACACGCGGGTGCAACGCAGGAACGGATACCTGGACGGCGCCGCCAGATGGGTGCCTTGCTCGTCCTGCATAAAGCCGGCGGCGTCGTGCACCTGCAGGCCCAGCGGATGGCCCAGCCCGTGCGGCAGGAACGGCGTGGTAATACCCGTTTCAACCATCGCCTCTTCACTGAGGCCGTTCACCAACTTGTGACTCTTGAGCAGCTTGGCGATGCGCTGATGCATTTGCACATGGTAGTCGGTATAGCGCACGCCGGTCTTGATGGTGTCGATCAGCGCCAGCTGTTCACCGTTGAGATCTTTCACCAGGTGGGCGAACTCGCTGCCGCTTTGCGCCGCGTAGGTGCGGGTCAGATCGGCGGCGTAGCCGTTATATTCCGCGCCGGCGTCGATCAGGAAACTCAGGGATTCGGCCGGCGGCTGATGATCCAGCTTGGTGTAGTGCAATACCGAAGCATGTTCGTTCAGCGCCACGATGTTGTCGTAAGGCACGTCGGTATCGCGGTGGCCGGTCGCCGTCAGGTAGGCCAGGTTGATGTCGAACTCGCTCATGCCGGAGAGGAAGGCCTCATGCGCCGCACGATGGCCGGTTACCGCCGTCTTCTGCGCTTCGCGCATGCAGGCCAGCTCATAGCCGGTTTTGATCGAACGGTGGAAATCCAGGTAGTTCAGCACCGTTTTCGGGTTGATGTTCTCAGAAGGGATGCCGAGATCGCGGGCGCGCTGTTGCGCATAACCGATATAGCCCACGCGTTCGCGCTGCGGCGGAAGCTGCTGGGCGATGGCGTCAGCGTTGGCCAGCGGCATCAATTCAAGGGATTTGGTCCAGAAACTGTCCGGCAGCGGCTCTACGCTGTGCCAGTAGTCGACCGGGGAGTAGAACCACAGCTTCGGCTTATTGACACCGTCGATCCACAACCAGCAGTTCGGCACCGACGTCACCGGCACCCAGGCTTTGAAATGCGCGTTCACTTTGAACGGATAGCTATGGTCGTCCAAAAATACCTTTTGCAGTTCCCCGGAGTGAATCAGCAGCGCATCCAATTTGTTGCGCTCCAGCACTTCGCGCGCGCGTTTTTGCAGCTCTGCCAGGTGGTCGTTATACAAAGAAGCCAGCGTTTCCATCACAGTACCCTTATGCCTTAGCACGAAAGAAGTCATCTTAACACAGCGCTCCGACGCACCAACCTCATCGCGTTGGGCATGCGGAGCAGCTCGCAATTCCCTGCAAATGCCGTTACATCCGCAGTTTAACCATTAGCCAGCCGGCCAGGCCGAGCAACGCTATCGCCAGCGCCCATAGGCCATGATGCTCCAACAATACCGCGCCGGCCGCGGCGACGCCCGCCAGACTCTGCTGCAGAAAGCCGCACAGCGCCATCGCATAGGCGCCGTACTCTTTGGCGTCGCTGACCGCCATCGCCATGCTGTTGGGAAATAACACTGCCTGGCCAAAAATAGTCAGACAATACAACGCGATGAATAATGCCATACCGGAAAGGCCAGCCAGGATATCGCTCCACCACAACAGCAGGATCGCCGCCGTCGCCAGAGCGACGATACCGCTGCCGGTTTGCATCAGTTTTTTCCCGCCGACACGCGCCACCGTGCGGTTCACCGTCAACGCGCCGCTAAAGTAGGCAATGCCGAGCACCAATCCCAGCGCGCCAAACGCCGTGACGTTGAGGCCAAAACCCTGCTGCATGACGAACGGGCTCACCTCCTGCAGCGTCACCGTGGTGGCGAAGCCCAGCCCACCGGCGCAGGTCGGCCAAAAAAATCCCGGCCGCCGCAGGATGGCGAAGTAGGTGGCCGCCATCGCCGGGCGTGGCCCGCATGCGCGCCCCGCCTCCAGCGGCAGCGTCGCCATCAGCGCCAGAATGGCCAAACCGGTGACGCCCATCAAGACGAAGCCCATCTGCCAGTGCGAATATTGGCTGAGCAGGCCGCCGACAAACTGACCGCCGCCCAGCGCGGTGATAAAAGCGATGGAGAGCACCGACAAACGCCGCGCCAGCTCGTCGCCGCTCCAGTTATCCCGCACGATGATACGCGCAATGATCGCCGCACCACCGGCGCCCACGCCCTGCAGCGCACGCAGCGTCAACAGCTGAGTGCCGTTGCTGCACAGCGCCAACAGCCCGCTGCAGCCAATAAAAAGAAGCAGGGAAAGCATCAGCGGCGCTCGGCGGCCAAAGCGATCGGCGGCCGCGCCCCAGAACAGCACCGGCAAGGCAGCGCCGATGACGAAGATCGAAATGGACAGCTCGGTGGCGCGCCGGCTCATTGCCAGCTCGTGCATCACCGTCGGCAGAGAAGGCAGATACACGGTCGTCGCCATTTGCGCCATAAACACCAACAGACACGCCAGCGTCATGGTTCTGGCGGGAATGCTCCATAAGCCGCTGCGTTTAACACAAGCCGCTTTATTCATGCCTCACCTCGTCTGAATGATAAATCGCTGCAGGCAAGTGTATGAGGGCTGACAAACTCCAGCAAATGCCGATAGCACATAAAATATAACTTCTTTTTAAATCAAAACACTAACTTGGTGAGATGTGATCAGACCTGCAAATATGCAATCTCTCATTTGCATATTTTTAACATAAAAACCACACTCCTCATCATCTGGTCATACCAGATCATACGCTGATTCAGGAGATAGACATGCTCTACCAAGGCGAAACATTACAACTGCACTGGCTCGATAACGGCATCGCCGAGCTGGTGTTTAACTCACCGGGCTCGGTCAACAAGCTGGACACCCGCACCGTCGCCAGCCTGGGCGAAGCGCTCACCGTGCTGGAAAACCAGCCTGAGCTGAAGGGGCTGTTGCTGCGCTCCTCCAAAGCCGCGTTTATCGTCGGCGCCGATATCACCGAATTCCTTTCTCTGTTCGCCGCACCGGCTGAAAAGCTGCACGAGTGGCTGGTGTTCGCCAACAACGTCTTTAACCGACTGGAAGATTTGCCGGTGCCGACCATTTCGGCCATTAACGGCTATGCGCTCGGCGGCGGTTGCGAATGTATTCTGGCGACCGATTTCCGCGTCGCCTCACCGGACGCGCGCATCGGCCTGCCGGAAACCAAATTGGGCATCATGCCGGGCTTCGGCGGTTCCGTCCGCCTGCCGCGCCTGCTGGGTAACGACAGCGCGCTGGAAATCATCGCCGCCGGCAAAGACGTCAGCGCCAAAGACGCGTTGAAAGTCGGCCTGGTGGATGCGGTGGTGGCACCAGAAAAACTGGCCGAAGCAGCGCTGAAAATGCTGCAACAGGCGATCGACGGCAAGCTGGACTGGCGCGCCGCGCGTCAACCTAAGCTGGAGCCGCTGAAACTCAGCCCGATTGAAGCAGCGATGAGCTTCACCACCGCCAAAGGCATGGTGCTGCAGACCGCCGGTAAACATTACCCGGCGCCGATGACCGCAGTGAAGACCATTGAAGCCGCCGCCAAACTGGGCCGCGATGAAGCGCTGAAACTGGAAACCGCCAGCTTTGTGCCGTTGGCGCGTTCCAACGAAGCGCGCGCGCTGGTCGGTATCTTCCTTAACGATCAGTTCGTGAAGGGCCTGGCGAAAAAGCTGGCCAAGAATGTGGATGCGCCGAAACAGGCGGCAGTGCTGGGCGCCGGCATCATGGGCGGCGGCATCGCTTACCAATCGGCGCTGAAAGGCGTGCCGGTGATCATGAAAGACATCAGCGACAAGTCGCTGACGCTGGGCATGAACGAAGCGGCCAAGCTGCTCAATAAGCAACTGGAGCGCGGCAAGCTGGATGGCCTGAAAATGGCGCAGGTGCTCTCGACCATTCAGCCGACGCTGGACTACGCCGGCATCGAGCGCGCGCAGGTGATCGTTGAAGCGGTCGTCGAGAATCCGAAGGTCAAAGCCGCCGTGCTGTCGGAAGTGGAAAACCTGATCGGTGAGGACACCGTGCTGGCGTCGAACACCTCGACCATTCCGATTAATCACCTGGCAAAATCGCTGAAGCGCCCGCAAAACTTCTGCGGCATGCACTTCTTTAACCCGGTACACCGCATGCCGCTGGTTGAAATCATCCGCGGCGAGCTGACCAGTGACGACACTATCGCCAAAGTGGTGGCCTACGCCAGCCGCATGGGCAAAACGCCGATCGTGGTGAACGACTGCCCGGGCTTCTTCGTCAACCGCGTGCTGTTCCCGTATTTCGCCGGTTTCAGCCTGCTGCTGCGCGACGGCGCCGACTTCCGTCAGATCGATAAAGTGATGGAAAAACAGTTCGGCTGGCCGATGGGCCCGGCCTACCTGCTCGACGTCGTGGGCATCGACACCGCGCACCACGCGCAGGCGGTAATGGCCGCCGGCTTCCCGGATCGCATGAGCAAAGACTATCGCGACGCCATTGACGTGATGTTCGACAACCAGCGCTTCGGTCAAAAAAATCAATTGGGCTTTTACCGCTACAGCCAAGACAGCAAAGGCAAACCGCGCAAGGACAACGACGAGCAGACCGATGCGCTGCTGGCCGAAGTGAGCCAACCGCGCCAGACCATCAGCGACGAAGAGATCATCGCGCGCATGATGATCCCGATGATCAACGAAGTGGTTCGCTGCCTGGAAGAGAAGATCGTCGCCAGCCCGGCGGAAGCCGATATGGCGTTGGTCTACGGCATCGGCTTCCCTCCGTTCCACGGTGGCGCGTTCCGCTACCTGGATACGCTCGGCACCGCCAACTACGTTGAGCTGGCCCAGCGTTACGCACACCTCGGCGCCCTGTACCAGGTGCCGGCCGGTCTGCGCGCCAAGGCCGAACGCAATGAAAGCTACTACCCGGTGGCGACACCGCTGTCCGACGTCGCTACCCGCCAACCGGCATGAGGTCATAAAGATGGAAAACGTAGTTATTGTTGATGCCGTACGCACGCCGATGGGCCGCTCCAAGGGCGGCGCCTTCCGTCAGGTACGCGCCGAAGATCTCTCCGCTCACCTTATGCGTGAAGTGCTGAGCCGCAACCCGGCGCTGGACGCCGCCGAGATCGATGACATTTACTGGGGCTGCGTGCAGCAGACGCTGGAACAAGGCTTCAACATCGCCCGCAACGCCGCGCTGCTGGCCGAGATCCCGCACCGCGTGCCGGCGGTAACCGTCAACCGCCTGTGCGGGTCGTCGATGCAGGCGCTGCATGACGCAGCGCGCGCCATCATGGTTGGCGACGCGCACGTCAGCCTGATCGGCGGCGTGGAACACATGGGCCATGTGCCGATGAACCACGGCGTGGATTTCCATCCGGGGCTGAGCCGCAGCGTGGCCAAAGCCGCCGGGATGATGGGGCTGACCGCCGAAATGCTGGCCAAGATGCACAACATCAGCCGCCAGATGCAGGATGAGTTTGCCGCCCGCTCCCACCAGCGCGCGCATGCGGCGACGCTGGCCGGTTACTTCAAAAACGAGATCATTCCGACCAACGGCCACGACGCCGATGGCGTGCTGACCCGTTACGATTTCGATGAAGTCATTCGCCCGGAAACCACCGTCGAAAGCCTGTCGGCCCTGCGTCCGGCGTTCGATCCGGTCAACGGCACCGTCACCGCAGGCAGTTCTTCCGCCCTGTCGGACGGCGCTTCCGCCATGCTGCTGATGAGCGAATCGCGCGCCAAAGCGCTCGGTTTGAAGGCGCGCGCCCGCATCCGCTCGATGGCGGTCGTCGGCTGCGATCCTTCCATCATGGGTTACGGCCCGGTGCCGGCCAGCAAGCTGGCGCTGAAACGCGCCGGTCTGAGCGTGCAGGACATCGATCTGTTCGAGCTGAACGAAGCGTTCGCCGCCCAGTCGCTGCCGTGCATCAAGGATTTGGGGCTGATGGACAGCATCGACGACAAGATCAACCTGAACGGCGGTGCCATCGCGCTCGGCCACCCGCTGGGGTGTTCAGGCTCCCGCATCTCGACCACCCTGTTGAACAACATGGAACGTCGCGACGCACAGTTCGGCCTGGCGACCATGTGCATCGGCCTGGGCCAGGGTATCGCCACCGTCTTTGAACGCGTTTAGCTGTGTCTATCTTGGGATGACCGCGTCACCACTTCAAATCGCGGCATCCCGCCAAGTTTAGTTGCCGTTCTTCCCGCCTGTCAGGGGCGGGTTTTTTATGCCTGAAGTTTGCCGGCGCCCAAATAAAAACGGGGCGACACTCGGCCACCCCGTTCACTGCGCATCGCATCGGTCAGATAAACGAAAACGCGTCGCCGAACATATGCGCTTCCAGCGCGCCGCGCTCGGCGCAGAAACGCTCACGGGCGATTTTCGCCATCTCGAAACGCCCGGCGATATAGATGTCGTGCTCCGCCAGCGTGCCGAAATCCTGCAGCACCGCGCTGAGCACGGTGCCGCTGCGGCCGCGCCATTCGGCTTCCGGCTGCTCGACCACCGGGATCACCTTCAGATTCGGGTGCTGCAACGACAGCGCTTCCAGCTCGCTCAGATCGTACAGGTGCTTCAGCTCGCGCCCGCCCCAGTAGATAGAAATGTCGCGATCGGGCTGCTGCTCCAACGCGGTCAACAAGATTGAACGCGCGTAGGAGAAACCGGTGCCGCCGGCTATCAGCACCAGCGGACGGCTGCCCTCTTCCCGCAGCCAGGCGTCGCCGTGCGGCATATCGACGGTGATCGCCTGCTCTTTCAGGATGCGATCCATCACCGCCATGGCGTACAGATTCAGCTCCGAAGCGCCGATGTGCAGCTCGATGTAATCTTGCTGCGTCGGGGTAGATGCCAGCGAGAACGGGCGCTTGTCGCGCTCGTCCATCACCACCATCAGATATTGCCCTGCCTTGAAAGAAAACGGCTGCTCAGGCACCAGACGTACCCGATAAACCGTATCGGTAATGGCCTCTACCGAGGTCACTTTACAGCTCAATATTGTCATGCGTTCCCTCTGTCGGGTCATCAATGCAAAGCTGAGAACAGGGCCTGACGCTACAGCGTCGGTTCCCTGTCACTGAAGATTGCGAGCTCATCCCAGATTTCGTCGACGCGCGCACGTACCTTTTCATCCATCTGAATCGGACGGCCCCATTCGCGATCGGTTTCACCCGGCCATTTATTGGTGGCGTCCAGCCCCATCTTCGAACCCAGGCCGGAAACCGGCGAGGCGAAGTCCAGATAGTCGATCGGCGTATTCTCCACCAGAACGGTATCCCTTGCCGGATCCATTCGTGTGGTGATCGCCCAAATCACGTCGTTCCAGTCGCGCGCATTGACGTCGTCATCGCAGACGATAACAAATTTGGTGTACATAAACTGCCGCAGGAACGACCAGACGCCCATCATCACGCGTTTAGCGTGGCCAGCGTACTGTTTCTTCATGGTCACTACCGCCAGGCGGTACGAGCACCCTTCCGGCGGCAGATAGAAATCGACGATTTCCGGGAACTGTTTTTGCAGGATCGGCACGAACACTTCATTCAGCGCCACGCCCAGGATCGCCGGCTCATCCGGCGGGCGGCCGGTGTAGGTCGAGTGGTAGATCGCGTTGCGGCGCTGGGTGATGTGGGTGACGGTGAACACCGGGAACTGGTCGATTTCATTGTAGTAACCGGTGTGGTCGCCGTAGGGGCCTTCCGGCGCCATTTCACCCGGCTCGATATAGCCTTCCAGCACGATTTCGGCGCTGGCTGGCACTTCCAGATCGTTGGAAAGGCACTTGACCACTTCGGTTTTATTGCCGCGCAACAGCCCGGCAAAAGCGTATTCAGACAGGGTATCCGGCACCGGCGTAACCGCACCGAGGATGGTGGCGGGATCGGCGCCCAGTGCAACCGCGACCGGGAAACGCTCGCCGGGGTGCGCCTGGCACCATTCCTGATAATCCAGCGCGCCGCCGCGATGCGACAGCCAGCGCATGATCACTTTATTCTTGCCCAGCACCTGCTGGCGATAGATACCGAGATTTTGCCGCTCCTTATGCGGGCCGCGAGTCACCGTCAGCCCCCAGGTGATCAGCGGCGCAGCGTCTTCCGGCCAGCAGTGCATCACCGGGATACGGCCCAGATCGACATCATCACCCTGCCATACCTGCTCCTGACAAGGCGCGGAACCCAGCACCTTGGTCGGCATGTTCAGCACCTGCTTGAACTTCGGCATTTTGTCGAACAGATCGCGGAAGCCTTTCGGCGGCTCCGGTTCTTTGAGGAACGCCAGCAGTTTGCCGACTTCGCGCAGCGCGCTGATGTCTTCCTGCCCCATGCCCATCGCCACGCGATTGGCGGTGCCGAACAGGTTGCACAGCACCGGCATGTCGTACCCTTTCGGGTTTTCAAACAGCAATGCCGGGCCGCCTGCCCGCAGGGTGCGATCGGCAATCTCCGTCATTTCCAGGTAAGGATCGATCGGCTGGCTGATGCGTTTTAGTTCACCTCTCTTCTCCAGCAACGAGAGGAAATCGCGTAAGTCACGGTATTTCATGCTGATCATTATAACGGCCAGTGGGGAGGGCATTATAAGCCCTCTTCACGGTTGTTGCTGCAATTTTGTTAACGCCGCCCGCTGCCGGGTGGCCCTCAGCCACAGTTGAACGGCACCAGCGTGGCCAGCGCACGCGTATCCTGATATTCGCGCGTCTCCTCGCCGTGGCGGAACACCTTGAAGCCTTGCCCGTTAGCGCTGAAGTAACGCAGCGCATTGCCTTCAACGTGCAGCAGGCTGCCTTCACGCAGCGCCACCACCGATTCGCTCGGGTTGATCGCGCAAAACTCCGCCAGGCGCTCGTCACGGGTTTCGCCCATGTGGCCGCTGATATGCGCGTCGATATAATGCGGGTTGATCTGCACCGGGAACAGCCCCAGCGCCGGCAGCACCACGCTGCAGCGCACCGGCATATCATTGGTGGTGCGAATGCTCGGCGTGGCCACGTTGCAACCGGCGCTCCAGCCGACGTAAGGCACCTCACGCTCGCGCACCGCGCGCTGGATGGGCACAATCAGGCCTTGCTCGTGCAGCATTTGGTTCAGCAACCAGGTATTGCCGCCGCTGACCAAAATGCATTCCGCCTGCGCGATCGCCGCTGCCGGCGAAGCGGCGTGGTGGATGCTGGTGACTTCGATGCCCAGCGTTTGCGCCAGCTCCTGCGCACGCTGGTCGTAGTCGTAACGGATCAGCGCATAAGGGATAAAGACGGCGGATTTGATGCCGCGACGCGCAATCATCGCCAGCAGTTGGCTTTTGGCGTACCCCAGCAGCTCGGCTTCGCCAGACAGCTTGCCGTTGCTCAACAGAAACAGCTCCATTTCTTTTCCCCCTCGGTCAAAAACGATGAATAGCGTCACAGCCGGTGGCATAACGCCTTGTCATACTGTGACGGTAACAAATTTTTAGCCCTCTGTTATACCAGCGCCGCATCGATAAGTGTGTGACCCCTCGCTAATAGCCGCATATTCATAGAGATAGGTGATGTTACACGCTGAAACTTGCATCACTATGTATCCGGAATAGCTTTTGATATGCTTACCGGCTGGCAGAAAGGCATGTGAAATTATGGAATCCTGGTATCTACTTTATTGCAAACGCGGTCAGCTGTTGCGAGCGCAGGAACATCTGGAACGGCAGCAGGTAAACTGCCTCAGCCCGATCATCACGCTGGAAAAGATCGTGCGTGGCAAGCGCATCGCGGTCAGCGAACCCCTGTTTCCCAACTATCTGTTTGTGGAGTTCGACCCGGAGCGCATTCACACCACCACCATCAGCGCCACCCGCGGCGTCAGCCACTTCGTGCGTTTCGGCGCGCTGCCGAGCGTCATCCCGAGCAAGGTGATCGATGAGCTGCGCACGCACGCCAGCGAAACCTACGTCGATCCGGAAACCCCGCAGCCGGGGGATACCGTCCTGATCGTCGACGGCGTGTTCGAAGGGCTGCAGGCGATCTACACCGAGCCGGACGGCGAGGCCCGCTCGATGCTGTTGCTCAACCTGATCAACAAACAGGTCAGTCAAAGCATCGACAACCGACAGTTCCAGAAGATGTAATGCAAAAGGCGCCCTCAGGCGCCTTTTTGTTGGCTCATTTTGCGCTTAACGACGCATCGCGTCGTCGTGCAACCACTGGGCAACACGCTTGGCGAAGTAGGTCAGCACACCGTCGGCACCGGCGCGTTTGAAGCACATCAACGACTCCATCACCGCAGGTTGCTCCTGCAGCCAGCCGTTCTGAATCGCCGCCATATGCATGGCGTACTCGCCGGACACCTGATAAGCGAAGGTTGGCACGCCGAAGGTATCCTTCACGCGGCGCACAACGTCGAGGTACGGCATGCCCGGTTTCACCATCACCATGTCCGCACCTTCCTGCAGATCCTGTGCAATCTCCTGCAGCGCTTCGTCGCTGTTGGCCGGATCCATCTGATAAGTCTTCTTGTTGCCGCCCTTCAGGTTGCCGCTGGAGCCCAGCGCATCGCGGAACGGGCCGTAGTAGCAGGAAGCATACTTGGCGGAGTAGGCCATAATCTGGGTATTCACCAGGCCCTGCAATTCCAGACGATCGCGGATCGCCCCGATGCGGCCGTCCATCATGTCGCTCGGTGCCACGATTTCCGCGCCCGCTTCGGCATGGGACAGCGCCTGACGCACCAGAATGTCTTTGGTCACGTCGTTAATCACGTAACCCTGCTCATCGATGACCCCGTCCTGCCCGTGGGTGGTGTAAGGATCGAGCGCAACGTCGGTCAGAATGCCCAGCTCAGGCACCGCGTCTTTCAGCGCACGCACCGTGCGCTGCACCAGCCCTTCCGGGTTATAGGCTTCTTCCGCATGCAGCGATTTCAGACCCGGTTCGATCACCGGGAACAGGGAGATCACCGGCACGCCGAGTTTGGCGATGGTTTCCGCTTCCTTGACCAGCAGATCGATCGTCATGCGCGATACGCCCGGCATCGAGGCCACTTCTTCCTGGCGGTTGCTACCTTCCATGACAAACACCGGATAAATCAGGTCGTTGACCGTCAGTTGGTTCTCGGCCACCAGGCGGCGGCTGAAGTCATGACGGCGCACGCGGCGCATACGGCGACCTGGGAAGGTGCCCGGAAATGCATAGCTCATAGTTTTCTCCTAGCTCAAACCAGCCGGAATAGCCGGCGGGCGTTCTCATCGGTTTTTTGCCCCAACCATTGCGGCTCTTCCTGTCGCCAGACGGCGACCTGATGCACGATATGGGGCAGGAAACAGGGTTCGTTGCGGCGAGATGCGGGTTTAGGTTGTAAATCCCGGGGCAACAGATAAGGGGCGTCCGTTTCCAGCAGCAGACGCTCGGCCGGGATCTGCGGCAACAGGGCGCGCAATTCCAGGCCGCGCCGCTCGTCGCAGACCCAACCGGTAATCCCGATCGATAGGCCCAGCGCCAGGCAGCTTGTTAATTCTTCGGCGGTGCCGGTGAAGCAGTGCACCACGGCCGCGGGCAGTTTATCCAACCACGGCGTCAGTAGCTCGGCAAAACGTGCGTGTGCGTCGCGGCAATGAAGAAATACCGGCAGCGCCAATTCCGCCGCCAGCGCCAGCTGCGCGGTGAACGCCGCTTCCTGCTGCGCGGGTGTCGAGAAATTGCGGTTGAAATCCAGGCCGCATTCGCCGATCGCCGCCACTTCAGGGCGCGCGGCCAACGCATAAATCAGCTCGGCGGTGTGTTCATCCCAACCGCTGGCGTAGTGCGGATGCACGCCGGCGGTTGACCAACAGTAGCCCGCATGTTGCTGCGCCAGTTCGGCGGCCTCGCGGCTCTCCGCCAGATCGGTGCCGGTAATCAACATCCCTGTCACGCCCGCGGCGCGGGCGCGTTCCACCACCGCCTGGCGGTCTTTGGCGAATTGGCTGCTGGTGAGATTAACGCCGATATCAAACATGGTTTTTTCCAAAGCAAAAGCCGCCCAATGGGCGGCTTCGCAATCAATGTGGATCAAGGTGTTGGAGGTTCGTCACCCTCGTCTTCTTCTTCCGCTTGTGGACGACGTTTTCCGGTATAGAAGCGAGCGAAGAACACCCCCACTTCAAACAGCAGATACATCGGTATTGCCAACAGGGTTTGCGAGAACACGTCCGGCGGCGTCAACAGCATGCCGACCACAAACGCGCCGACCAACACATACGGCCGTTTCTTCTTCAGATCTTCCGGCGAGGTGACGCCGCTCCAGCACAGCAGAATAATGGCGACCGGCACTTCGAAGGCGACGCCAAACGCCATAAACAGCGCCATGACGAAATCGAGGTAGTTTTTAATGTCGGTCGCAATGGTCACCCCCATCGGCGCGGTCTTGGCAAAGAAGCCGAAGGCCAGCGGGAACACGATGAAGTAGGCGAAAGCCATGCCGAGGTAGAACAGCAGGCTGCTGGACACCAGCAGCGGCATCATCAGGCGGCGTTCATGCTTGTACAGCGCCGGTGCGATGAATGCCCACACCTGATACAGAATCATCGGCGCTGAGACGAACACCGAGACGATCATGGTCAGCTTGATCGGCGTAAAGAACGGTGACGCCACGTCGGTAGCGATCATGCTCGCCCCGGCCGGCAGCTGCTTGAGCAGCGGCGCAGAGACCAGCTGGTAGATGTCGTTGGCGAAAAACACCAGCACCACGAACACCGCCAGCACGCAAATAATCGAGTTCAACAGCCGCTTGCGCAGCTCTATCAGATGACTGATAAGGGGTTGGGTATCTTCAACAGCCATGTATTAACGATCGCCACTAGGTTGGTGAGACGCTGGGGTTTTATCCGCAACAGGGTCGACAGGTGCCGGCGCGGTTTCCACCGGCGCTTTAGCCTGCTGCGCTGGCACTGGCGCGGCCGGTGACACAGGCGCGACGGCCTCAGGCTCCGCTGCCGGTTTTGGCACGGCGGCGGGCGCGCTGGCGCTGGTTGCCGCTTCCGCCGGCGTCACGCCGTCGTGCAAGGCTTCCGGATCGGTGACCTGCGGGTTATGAATGGTGTTCGCCAGCTCTTCTTTCTCGCCCCGGTAGGTGCGTTTCAATGATTCCGCCGCGTCTTTCAGCTCATCCATTGACGCCTTCAGCTCCGGCGTCAGGTTCTGCAAACCGGCCTGTTCCGCTTTTTTCAGGCTGTCCTGCAGCTCCTGCAGCTTCAGTTCCTGAGACAGTTCGTGCTGCACCGAGGCCGCCAGCGAGCGCAGCGCGCGGATCCAGCCCGACACCGTTCTGACCGCGACCGGCAACCGTTCCGGCCCCAGAACAACCAGGCCGATCACCAGCACCAGCAGCAGCTCACTAAACCCAATGTCAAACACGGTTTATACCTGCTCTTTGTTCTTCGACTCTTCCGGTTTCACTTCCGGCTGCTTATCGGTAATAGGCTTGGCCGAGAAGTCAGCGTCATCCAGGCTGCTTTTCTCAGCCGTGTTGGGGGTCGACGGCGTGTCGTCGCCGATCGCCTTCTTGAAGCCCTTGATCGAGGCGCCGAGATCGGAGCCCAGCGTGCGCAGTTTTTTGGTACCGAACAGCAGCACCACGATCACTGCGATGATCAACAATTGCGTAATACTAATACCGCCCATTTTAATTACCTCTAATTTTAAAGGGTCTTTCAAAGCCAGCCCGCATTATAGGGCCGACTTTACCAGAGTGACGAATTAAATCAGGTGGTTCGCTTCCAGCCAATCACCCAGCATACGATGCCGGCGGCCATCATCCAGGCAGGAAACACCTCGATTTGCCCCAGCAGCAACAGCGTGCCGCTTACCAAGAGTGTAGCGCCAACGCCGAACAAATAACGTGACTGCCCCTGACGAACCCGCTGAGCCTGCATTTGGTTGGTCAGCTTATCAACGCTTTGTTGCAACAGTTTATGCTGCTGCAGGCTGTCGTAAAACAGCTCGGGCAGTTCCGGCAGCTTCTCCGCCCAGAACGGCGCTTTTTCTTTGAGCGCGCGCACCACGGCAGGGATGCCGACCTGATCGCGCAGCCAGCTCTCGAGGAACGGCTTGGCCGTGGTCCACAGATCCAGCTGCGGGTAGAGCTGGCGCCCCAGTCCTTCAACATACAGCAAGGTCTTCTGCAATAACACCAGCTGCGGCTGCACTTCCATATTGAAGCGGCGTGCGGTGTTGAACAGGTTCAGCAGCACGTTGCCGAAGGAAATCTCCGCCAGCGGTTTCTCGAAAATCGGCTCGCACACGGTGCGGATGGCGAATTCAAAGTCTTCCACATTAGTGTCGCGCGGCACCCAACCGGAGTCGACGTGCAGTTCCGCCACCTTGCGGTAATCACGGTTGAAGAAGGCGATGAAATTTTCCGCCAGGTAGCGTTTATCATCCTTGTTCAGCGAGCCGACGATGCCGCAGTCGATGCCGATATAGCAAGGATCTTCCGGATGTTCGTAGCTGACGAAAATATTACCGGGATGCATGTCCGCATGGAAGAAGCTGTCGCGGAATACCTGGGTAAAGAACACCTGAACGCCGCGTTCCGCCAACAGCTTCATGTTGGTGCCCTGCTGCTCCAGCGTGGCGATATCCGAGACCGGAATGCCGTAGATGCGCTCCATCACCAATACGCTTTCACGGCAGTAGTCAGAATAAACTTCCGGTACGTACAGCATCGGGCTGCCGTCGAAATTGCGGCGCAGCTGAATGGCGTTGGCCGCTTCGCGCAGCAGGTTCAATTCGTCCAGCAAGGTTTTCTCGTACTCACGCACCACTTCGCGCGGGCGCAGACGGCGGCCGTCCGGCAACAGCTTCGGCACCCAGCCGGCCAAACGGTACATCAGGCGCACGTCGGCCTTGATGATCGGCCCGATATCCGGCCGGATCACCTTCAGCACCACTTCCTGGCCGGTGGTTTTGAGCCGCGCGGTATGCACCTGCGCGATCGAAGCAGAGGCCAACGGCTGCTGATCGAAATCGTCGAACCAGGTTTCCAGCGGGCCGCCCATCGCCAGTTCAATATGTTTACGCGCCAGCGCGCCGTCGAAAGGCGCGACCCGGTCCTGCAACAAAGTCAGCTGATCGGCAATCTGCGGCGGAAACAGATCGCGGCGGGTCGACATCATCTGGCCGAACTTGATCCAGACCGGCCCCAGTTCCTGCAGCGCCAGCCGCAGGCGTTCACCCAGCGGCTTGTCCTTGTGCCGATTCGGCATCCAGAACAGCAGCCGGCGGCCGAAGCGCAGCGGCAGCGTCAAACGCATTTTAGGGATCAGTTCGTCCAGCCCATAGCTGAGAAAAACGCGGACGATAAAATACAAACGGCGCAGTTCGCCTGGGGTCATCGCTTGCCCTCCAACTTGTCCATGCGGGCAGACAGCGCTTCCGCGCTGCGGGCGAGTGCATCAACTTCCTCGTTGAACCACACCACTTCCAGCGGCCCCGGTGCCAGACGCCACTCTTCCGTCAATGCCTCCGCCATGTCCTGCTGCCGGCGCATAAAGCCGGTTTTCAGCAGCGAGGCGCCTTTTCCCAGCGCCTGCGTAATGCCCTGGGCGGCGATATCGCCGATATAGGGCGCCAGCCACTCCGCCGGATCCCACTCCGCCAGATCGAGCAGGCCAACCAGCTGTTGCACCACCTGAATATCGCCTTCCACCGTCAATTCGCCGCTGCGCATCAGCACCGGCAACTGCTGGCGATCGCGCAGCTTCAGTAAGGCGGGAATGCGGCTGCGCACGGTGCAATCGGCGCTGTCCTCAGACTGCCCCAGCACGTCCACGCGCAGTTCGCTGAACACCAGCACCAGCGGTGAAGCCAGCTCTTCCAGTTCGATACGCAGCACCTTGCCCGCCAGGCGTTGGCGAGCGGCTTTCATGCTGCGATCGCGAAACAGCAGATTATTCAGCGAGGTTTCCAGCGCACCGGTCAGCAGAGGGGTAAACAGCATCGGCATCTCCCTCTCAGAACTTGAAGCCGCGATGCAGGGCGACAATCCCACCGGTCAGGTTGAAATAGGTGACGTTTTCAAAACCGGCGTTGCCCATCATGCCCTTCAGAGTTTCCTGATCGGGGTGCATGCGGATCGATTCCGCCAGGTAGCGGTAGCTGTCCGGATCCTTCACCACCAGCTCGCCGATCTTCGGCAATACGTGGAACGAGTAGGCATCGTAAGCTTTGCTCAGCGGCGCCAGCAGCGGCTTGGAGAATTCCAGCACCAGCAGGCGGCCGCCCGGCTTCAGTACGCGGAACATCGAGCGCAGCGCTTTGTCTTTGTCGGTGACGTTGCGCAGGCCAAAGGAGATGGTGATGCAATCGAAGTAATTGTCCGGGAACGGCAGCGCTTCGGCGTTGGCCTGCACGTAATTGATGTTGCCGACGATGCCGCGATCGCGCAGCTTCTCGCGTCCCATCTTCAGCATCGAATCGTTGATGTCCGCCAGCACCACCTGCCCCTGCTCGCCGACCATGCGGGAGAACTTGGCCGCCAGATCGCCGGTACCGCCGGCCAGATCCAGCACGCGCTGCCCACGGCGCACGCCGCTGCAGTCAATGGTGAAACGCTTCCAGATACGGTGGATGCCGAACGACATCAGGTCGTTCATCACGTCATACTTTGCCGCTACCGAATGAAAAACGTCCGCCACCATGGCCTGTTTTTCGTCTCTAGCGACGGTGCGAAAACCGAAATCGGTGGTTTCCTGCGGTTGATCTGCCATTGTCCTGCCTGCTATTCAGTCAATTTTGTGTGGATGAGTGTACCAGAAGCCTGGGGAATACCCCACCTCGCCACGGCCTCAGCCGTGCGAAACGAAGCCCGGTTCCCCGGCGGTATCGTCATCGTCTTTCGTCTGCGGCAGCGCGGCGACATCATCGTCGTTCGCCTCTTCCGCTTCATCGTGTTGCGCGCCGGCTTGCTGCGCCAGCAGCGGGTTGATCGGCCGTTTGACCTCAACCCCCAACGCGCGGAAACCTTCAATTTGGCCGATAAGGTTACCACGGCCTTCGCTCAGTTTGTTCATCGCCTGACGATAACTGCCCTGCGCTTTGTCCAGGCTCTGCCCCAGCGCGGACATATCGTCCACGAACAGCCGCATCTTGTCATACAGTTTCGCCGCGCGATCGGCGATGCGCTGGGCGTTCTGGCTTTGATGCTCATAGCGCCACAGGTTGGTGATAGTGCGCAGCGCCACCAGCAACGTGGTCGGGCTGACCAGCATGATGTTGTGCTTGAGCGCTTCGCTGATCAGCTCCGGCTCGCGATCGATAGCCAGCAGGAAGGCAGGCTCGACCGGAATGAACATCAGCACATAATCCAGCGAGCGCAGCCCCGGCAGCTGCTGATAGTCCTTGCGGCCCAGCATGCGAATGTGGCCACGCAGCGAGGCGATGTGTTCGCTCAGCGCCGCTTCGCGCTCCACCTCGTCTTCACCGTTGAAATAGCGCTCGTAGGCGATCAGCGACATCTTGGCGTCGATCACCACGTCCTTGCCCTGCGGCAGGCGCACGATCACATCGGGCTGCATGCGGCTCTGGTGATCCACCCGCACGTTGACCTGCGTTTCATACTCGTGCCCTTCGCGCAGGCCGGAGGCCTCCAGCACCCGGCTCAGCACCACTTCGCCCCAGTTGCCCTGCGTTTTGTTGTCGCCTTTAAGCGCCTTGGTGAGGTTAATGGCCTCGCGCGCCATCTGTGCGTTCAACTGCTGCAGATTACGTATTTCGTGCGTCAGCGTGTGACGTTCCCGCGCCTCCTGACCAAAGCTGTCCTGCACCTGACGGCGGAAACCGTCCAGCTGTTCACGCAGCGGCAGCAGCAACCGATCCAAGCTTTGCTTATTTTGCTCGTCCACCTTGCGGCCGCTGTGTTCAAAAATGCGGTTGGCGAGGTTTTCAAACTGGGTGGTGAGGCGTTGTTCGCTGTTGATAAGCAGGCGCTGCTTCTCCTCCGCCGCCATGCGCGTCTCTTCCAGACGGATGGTGACTTCGCGCAGCTCAGCCTCCTGCGCGCTGTTAACCTCGCGCTGGGCGCGCAGCTCCTGGTTGAGCAATTCGCATTCGTTGCGCCAATGGTTGAGCTGTTGAAGCTTTTCATGCCCGGCCGCCAGCTGGCTGTGCAGGTTACGCAGCTCCAGCTCGCTCTGCCGCAGTTGCTGCTCGTGGCGCTGCAGAACCTCCTGCCGCGCCGCCGTTTCCTGCTGCGCCTGCTGCAACGCTTGCTCCAGCAACCGCAGTTCGGTTTCATGCTGCGCATTCGTCTGTTGCACCCGCAGACTGGCGATCAACCACCCCAACAGCATGCCGATCGTTACGCCGCCAATCCCATAAATCAGACTGGTATCCACCCTGCCTCCTGTTGCACCTTGCCGTTCCGGCGTTTCGCACGCCCATTGCCCGTCACGTTAAGGGGAGCCTGTATGGATGTCCAGCCTGATTTTGTTTCCCGCAATTAAATTAACTAAGTAGATGAGGCAGATGGAGATTAGAGTGGATTTGTTTTTGAAAAGACAAAAGCCGCATGAGCGGCTTTTGATAATGATGCTTTAGACAAAAATTTTTCTAATTAAACGTGCATATTTTTACAACTTAGCTTGTTGGGAAGTGTCGCTGCCACTCGCCGGGTGATTTTTTTGCTCTTACAGACTGGACCATCACCAAGGTGCTCGCACGAACCCACATCTCTCTCGAAATGCTTCATATTTAAAGAGCCAAGGGCGTATGTTGGCTCCAGAACAAAGGAACAAGCAAGGACTCTTCGTTTGTTCTGGGGAGACTATAAGGTATCCACTAACAGATTGCAAGTTAGCTAAGATCGCTTAGCAAACATACTGACTGAGTACAACTCACGTTGAACCGACTAAGCTCATTGGCCGCACTAACTAGAGTTGTACCGGTCGAAAGTAAATCATCAACAAGTATAACCTCAATTTCTTGCAAAACAGTAACATCGAACTGTGGATTCATCTTGAGGGGACAAAAATATTCCCTAACACGATTAGGGACATGTTTCATGGAAAAGATACTATTAACTGGCGCTTTAGTTAACTCAGCAATAACCTTATGAACATCTGATTTATGAGATTGCTTTATCATTGGTTTAGCAAGCTCAAAATCTGACAACATCTCGCCAGCCGTACGTTTTGAAAACGCATTTTTGATCAACTCACATCCAAGACCTCTGGCTACTTTCCGTGCGAATTGAAATACCAGCGGAGAAGATGAAGGCATCACGAGAACCACCCTTGGTCCCTGCGTTACTTTCGCTACTGTATTAGTGAGAATTGCATAAAAGGACGGCCTAAAACGGTATAAATCCGCATTTGTAATAGTATATCGATGTAACCCCTTAAGGGCATAGATGAGCGGGTTTCCATCGCGTTCGTAATCACCGGTTTTTGTTCGGCGATAAATACTAAAAACAGTAACCTTTGGATTTTTCCCTATCCGCTTGATTTTTGGATTCTTATCGATACTAGTTACGACTCTATGATCGTGCTCAGCATTAAATGTCACAATTCTATTGTGACTGACATCGACACCCAAGCTCCCACCATATACATAAATATTTTAATATTAAATTCTATCAGAGAACTCTTGTTTTATAAAAACATGAGAACCGTTATGTGAGCTATCAATCAAACTTCTAAACTGCATTACATTATGCAATTTAGCGAGAAATCAGCCCAGCCACTGGCTGAGCCACTTGATGCCGAATGCCCCCGGCGCCAGAATGCCGAACGCCCAGATCATCGCCGACGTGACGTTGGCCAACTGGAAATAACGCTGCGGCATCCCGCAAATGCCGCCCACCAGCGGCACCACGGCGCGCAGCGGGCCGAAGAAGCGGCCGATGAAGATGCCTAGCACGCCCCAGCGTTCAAAGAACGCGTGGCCGCGCGCCAGCAGTTGTGGATTGCGCGACAGCGGCCACATATGCGCCACGCGGTCCTGATAGTGATAGCCGATCCAGTAAGAGAGCCAGTCGCCGAAAAACGCCCCGACGGCGGCAGCGGCCCAAATCGGCCAAAAGGCGATGCCGCTTTCGCCGATCAGCGCGCCCAGCGCCAGCAGGATCACCGTGGCCGGCAGCAGCAGAGACAAAAACGCCAGCGACTCGCCGAACGCCAGGAAGAAGATGATGGGAATGGCCCAGCCTTCGTGCTGACGCACGACGTCGCTGACCCAGTTGATAACGTCATTGAGGCTCAATGCGGGGCTCCTGATACGCGATAATTCGCCGCCTAGGATAGGCCGGGGCGAGTTAAACCCCGGCTAAACGCGCGGCGATTTACTCGAGGTAGAACGCCTGCAGCGCTTCGCGCTGGGCCGCGCCCAGGCCGTATTCCGCTTCCAGCCAACGGTCGGTGGAACCGTATTGCTGACGGATGCAGCCCAACGCCGTCATCAGGAACTCCTCGCGCGCGCTGAGCACGTAGGCGAATTGCTCCAGCGCCGCCGCATTCAGCTTGATAGACAACTGATCCAGCATCTGCTCGCGGAAAGTGGCCAGCGTGGTTTCGGTCAGCAGATAGTCTTCCAGCACCGTCGCTTCGTCGGCGCCCAGCGCGAACAGCACCAGCGCCGAACCGACCCCGGTGCGATCCTTGCCGACCGCGCAGTGTTGCACGATGGCGCCACTGCCAGGATTACTCAACAGCTGTGCCAACCGCTGATAGGCCGCATTGCCGAACGGCAGGCGGCGATACAGCTCCAGCATGAACGCGCGGGCGTCGAAAGCGGCCAACGTTTCGTTGGTGAGCTTCTCCAGGTTGGCGTTGACTTCGCTGCTCAGCGGGTTGGCCGGCACGTGGTGATAGTCGGCGCCATTCCACAGAATATCCGGCTTGGCCTGCACCTCGTCGGCATCGCGGTAGTCCAGCACCGAGCGCACCGGCACGCCGGCGAGAAAGGTGCAGTCGTTTTCCGTCAGCCGCTCGAGGGAACCGGAGCGGAACAGCAGGCCGCGCTTGATGCGGCGCCCGTCGGCCACGCCGTTGCCGCCGAAGTCGCGAAAATTGATGCCGCCGTCGAGCGGCGCGAGCGAAGGATGAAGCAGGATCTGGGCGGTCATAAACGTCCTCGTTGTTTTTGTTATGACAACGCGCGGCAGCCATCGGCGCAGCGCTGAGGAGTATCACCGTAACAGATTCGCCGCGAATGGAAAAACGGGCCGCGTCGGCGGCCCATTGAGGGAATGGCGATTACAGCAGACGGCGGGCAGCGTCCACCACGATCTGCACCGCTTTGCTTTCGGTGTTTTTCATGGTCTCGGCGTTCGGGATCTCTTGCTGGGTGCGGTTCACGATCACCCCGGCCACCATGCCAGCACGCAGGCCCTGGCTGGCGCACATGGTCAGCAGCGTTGCGGATTCCATTTCATAGTTCATCACGCCCATCGCTTGCCATTCTTCCATCGAGCCTTTGAAACGGCTGACTACGCGGCCGGAGTAGGTATCGTAACGTTCCTGGCCCGGATAGAAGGTATCGGAAGAGGCGGTCACGCCAATGTGCGTGGTGGCGCCGCTGGCCTTGGCCGCTTCCACCAGCGCGGTGGTGCAGGCGAAGTCCGCGACCGCCGGGAACTCCATCGGCGCAAAGTGCAGGCTGGCGCCGTCGAGGCGTACCGCCGCCGTGGTGACCAGCACGTCGCCGACGTTGATGTTCGCCTGAATGGCGCCGGTGGTGCCGATGCGCAGGAAGGTGCGAATGCCCAGCTGCGCCAACTCTTCCACCGCGATAGAAGTAGAGGGGCCGCCGATACCGGTAGAGCAGACGATCACCGCCTTGCCGTCCAGCTCCGCGCGCCAGGTAGTGAATTCACGATGGGAGGCCAGATGCACCGGATTTTCCATCAGCTTGGCAATCTTCTCTACGCGCTGCGGATCGCCCGGCACGATGGCAAGCTGGGCCCCTTGTAAATCGTTCTTGGTGAGGCCGAGATGAAAAACGTCAGACTGAGACATACGAGACTCCTCATGGATCATGTTTATTGGGAGGAACAAAAAAGCACTCTACTGAAAATCGCCGCTTCATTTCGTGACGACAGTCACTATGAAAAGAGAAACAAATTACATGCTACATATTTTTTGTGATTTTTATCACAAAAAAAGCACTGTGACGCTCCCTGAAGGCACCGCTCTACCTCAGTCTAGCCGACAAATCTTGCCGCCCTCTGCCCGTTGATTGCCGGCTGAAACTATTTAGCTGATCAATTCAAAATACCCTCATCTTATCGGCTGCTTAGGGACAAAAAAGCCCTTTAACGCACCTTATGGCACTTACGCAGGCCAAAACGCGTAATAACATGATAAAAAGCGTTTAAAAATGCCGCAAAGCCAGATAATTAGCCGTTTTTTATCGACTTGTCCGAAAGTGCGCCACGCAGCGCCAATAATGGGTAATCTTTCCTATAGTTAATCTCAGCGCTTTTTTCTATTGCACGGAGACCGCAATGAAAACCGAACATGTGATGACATTAGAACAGGCTCAGGGGGGATTCGCCCCGGCCGCCGCGCCGTTGGCCGCCTCCGCGATTATCACCGACGAACAGGGCATTCACGCCGGGCAAACGACCATCCCTTCTCAGGGCGACGCCCTGCCGGCCTACGTCGCCAAACCCGCCGACCAGAGCGGCCCCTTCCCCATCGTCCTCGTGGTGCAGGAAATCTTCGGCGTCCATGAACATATTCAGGATCTGTGCCGCCGCCTGGCCAAGCAGGGCTATCTGGCGATCGCGCCCGAGCTCTATTTCCGCCAGGGCGACGCCAACGACTACACCGATATCGGCGAGCTGTTCCAGCAGCTGGTCACCAAGGTGCCGGATCGTCAGGTGCTGTCGGATCTGGATCACGCCGCGCACTGGGCTATCCGCCACGGCGGCGACGCCGGCAAGCTGGCGATCACCGGTTTCTGCTGGGGTGGCCGCATCACCTGGCTGTACGCGGCGCACAACCCGCAGTTGAAGGCGGCGGTCGCCTGGTACGGCAAACTGGTTGGCGAGAAAACGCTGAATTCACCGAAGCAACCGGTCGACGTCGCCACCCACCTGTCGGCGCCGGTGCTGGGGCTGTATGGCGGGCAGGATAGCGGCATCCCGCTGGAGACGGTGGAAACCATGCGTCAGGCGATCCGCGCCGCCAACGCCGAGGCCGAAATCGTGGTGTACCCCGAGGTCGGGCATGCGTTCAACGCCGACTATCGCCCCAGCTACAACGCCGAAGCGGCGCAAGACGGCTGGCAGCGCATGCTGGCGTGGTTCGCCCAGCACGGCGTCAAATAATTTCCTTCACATAAAAAAGGGCGCCGAAGCGCCCAATCATCACACCAGTAAATCTATAAGCGGCGGTTCATCCGCCGCACGGCATCACGCGTGCTCGCGCAGGCGCTGTGCCGCCAATACCATGTTGGCCAGCGACTGCCGGGTTTCTGGCCAGCCGCGGGTTTTCAGGCCGCAATCCGGGTTAACCCACAGGCGTTCCGCCGGGATGTTCTGCGCCGCTTTACGCAGCAGCGCTTCAATCCATTCCACGCTCGGCACGTTCGGCGAGTGGATATCGTAGACGCCCGGCCCGATTTCGTTCGGGTATTCGAACTCCTTGAAGGCTTCCAGCAGATCCATATCGGAACGCGAGGTCTCGATGGTGATCACGTCGGCGTCCAGCGCGGCGATGGAGTCCATGATGTCGTTGAACTCGCAGTAACACATGTGGGTGTGGATCTGGGTGTCGTCCCGCGCCACGGCGGCGTTCAGTTTGAAGGCGTCCACCGCCCACTTCAGGTAAGCGGCCCAGTCGGATTGACGCAGCGGCAGCCCTTCGCGCAGGGCGGGTTCGTCGATCTGGATGATGCCGATGCCGGCTTTTTCCAAATCCTCTACTTCGTCGCGCAGCGCCAGCGCAATCTGCTTGGCAATCACTTCGCGGGTCACGTCTTCACGCGGGAACGACCAGCACAGGATGGTCACCGGCCCGGTCAACATGCCTTTCACCGGCTTGTCGGTCAGCGACTGGGCGAATTTGGCCCATTCGACGGTGATGGCTTCCGGGCGGCTGACGTCACCGATGATGACCGGCGGCTTCACGCAGCGGGAGCCGTAGCTCTGCACCCAACCGTTTTGGGTAAACACGAAGCCGTCGAGGTTCTCGCCGAAATACTCCACCATGTCGTTGCGCTCGGCTTCACCGTGCACCAGCACGTCCAGCCCGAGGCGCTCCTGCTCGACGATCGCCTGTTTGATGTGCTCACCGATGCTGGTGCGGTAGTTGTTGCCGTCCAAACGGCCCTGTTTGAAGTCCAGACGCAGGCCGCGGATCTCGGTGGTCTGCGGGAACGAACCGATGGTGGTGGTCGGCCAGGCCGGCAGGTTGAAACGCTCGCGCTGCGCCCTGGCACGTTCGGCGTAAGCGCTATGGCGTTCGCTGTCCTGCGCGGTGATCGCGGCCAGGCGGCGCTCAACCTGTGGGTTATGCACGCGGCTCGACTGACGGCGGGCGCGAATCGGCGCACTGTAGGCGTCCAGTTCGGCCTGCTTGGCCCCGTCAGGCGCGTTCAGCGCCGCAGTCAGCAGTGCCAGCTCGGCGCATTTTTGCAGCGCGAAGGCGAACCAGCTTTTCACTTCTTCGTCCAGACGGCTTTCCACGCTCAGGTCGATCGGGCTGTGCAGCAGTGAACAGGAGGTGCCGATCCACAGCGGGCGGGTGCCCACCAGCGGCTGCAGACGTTCGAACCAGCGGCTCAGATCGGCGCGCCAGACGTTGCGGCCGTTGATCACCCCCAGCGACAGCAGCCAGTCGTTCGGCAATGCGGCACTCAGCGCGGCAATATCGTCATGGCCGGCGACCAGATCGACGTGCAGCCCCTGCACCGGCAGCGTGCGAATGGTGTCGAGGTTGTGGCCGACGCTGTCGAAATACGTGGTCAGCAGCAGCTTCACCTGCCCCTGCAGCGCGTCGTAAGCCGGTTTGAACGCATCCAGCCAGGCTTGCGGCAGCTCCAGCACCAGCGCAGGTTCATCAATTTGCACCCACTCGACACCGCGTTTCGCCAGCTCGGCCAGCACCTGTTGGTAAACCGGCAGGATATCTTTCAGCAGCGACAGACGGTCGAACGGCTCGCCCTTCACCTTACCCAGCCACAGATAGGTCAGCGGGCCCAGCAGCACCGGCTTGATGCGATGGCCGAGCGCCAGCGCTTCGTCCACTTCGTCCAGCAGCTGAGTCCAGCCCAGCTTGAACTGCTGGCCTTGCTGGAATTCGGGCACCATGTAGTGGTAGTTGGTGTTAAACCATTTGGTCATTTCCGCCGCGGCCGCCGGCTCGCCGGTCGGTGCTCGGCCACGGCCGATGCGAAACAGCGTGTCCAGATCGATCGAGCCATCCGCATTCTGATGGCGCGCCGGCACGTTGCCCAGCAGCAGGCTGGTAGTCAACACATGATCGTACCAGGCGAAATCGCCGACCGGCACCAAATCCACCCCGGCCTGCTGTTGCTGTTGCCAATGACGAGCGCGCAGCTCGCGGCCAACCGCCAACAGCTCTTCCTGCGTTGAGTTGCCGGCCCAGTAGCTTTCCTGAGCTTTTTTCAACTCACGTCGTAGCCCAACGCGAGGAAAACCCAGTGTGTGATTCAAAATTGCCATCGTCATATTCCCCATTTAGCCGTCCAGATGTTTACACATCCATAATCAGCAGGTACTGTATTAACCACAAGCGCAATTTATTCACTGTCAATGTGAAGGACTCTCATGATCGAACTGAAACATTTACGGACGCTGCAGGCACTGCGCAACAGCGGTTCGCTGGCGGGGGCGGCGGCCCAACTTCATCAGACGCAGTCTGCCCTGTCGCACCAGTTCAGCGATCTTGAGCAACGTCTGGGCTTCAAGCTGTTCGTACGCAAGAGCCAGCCCCTGCGCTTCACCGCCCAGGGCGAGATCCTGCTGCAGTTGGCGGAGCAGGTACTGCCGCAGATCCAACAGGCGCTGCAGGCCTGCCACGAGCCGCACCAGACCACGCTGCGCATCGCCATCGAATGCCACAGCTGCATTCAGTGGCTGACGCCGGCGCTGGACAACTTCCGTCAGCGTTTCCCGCAGGTGGTGATGGATTTCACTTCCGGCGTCACTTTCGATCCGCAGCCGGCCTTGCAACAGGGCGAACTGGATCTGGTGATGACGTCGGATATTCTGCCGCGCAGCGGCCTACACTACTCGCCGATGTTCGATTTCGAAGTGCGCCTGGTGCTGGCGCCGGATCATCCGCTGGCCGGTAAGCCGCACATCGAGCCGGAAGACTTGAGTGACGAAACGCTGTTGATTTACCCGGTGCAGCGCCAACGGCTGGATATCTGGCGGCATTTTCTGCAGCCGGCGGGCGTCAGCCCAGCGTTGAAGAACGTCGATAACACGCTGCTGCTGATCCAGATGGTATCGGCGCGGATGGGGATTGCGGCGCTGCCGCACTGGGTGGTGGAGAGTTTCGAACGGCAGGGGCTGGTGGTGACCAAAACTCTGGGTGACGGCCTGTGGAGCCGCCTGTACGCCGCCGTGCGCGATGGCGAACAGCGCCAGGCGGTGACCGAAGCCTTTATCCGCTCGGCCCGCCAGCACGCCTGCGATCATCTGCCGTTTGTGCGCGACGCGGCACGCCCCGGCACGACCGGCGCCAAAGCGTTGGCGGCCGGCGTATAAACGTTCGGGCGCCCCAGGCCGGGGTGCCCCGCCCGCTTAGCCGAGCTGTTTCGGCGCCACCCAGCGGCGGTGCACCCACAGCGAAGCGACTATCACCGCCCCCCCGATGATAAAGCTCGGCCAATGCGGCTGCTGCTGCCAGATGGCCAGGTTGACCAACAAACCGGCCGGCACATGCATATTGTTCATGATGCCGAGCGTGCCGGCATCGACCTGCGTCGCGCCATAGTTCCACATGAAGTAGCCCAGCCCCGACGCCACCACGCCCAGCCAGATCAACACGCCCCACTGCAGATTGGTGGTCGGCAGCTGCTGCGGATTGCCCCACAGGAACCAGGCCACCACTGCCACCACCGCCGCCCCCAGGTAGAACCAGGAAAAGGCGGTGTGCTGCGGCAAGGGGTGCACTTCCATCAGGCGCTTATAGCCGACCATACCGATGGCGAAGCTGATATTCGCCGCCTGCACCAACAGCAGCCCCCACCAGAAGTGTTCGCTCAACTGGTGATAGCGGATAATCGCCGCGCCCAGCACCGCCAGCAACGCGCTGAAGACGTAGCCCCAACGCAGGCGCCGGCCGCTCAGCAAGTCGTAGATCAGCGTGATATACAGCGGCGTCAGCACGGTGAACAGCAGGAATTCCGGCACCGTCAGGTACAGATAGGCGCGGAAGCTGAACAGGTACATGATGCCCAGCTGGAAGGCGCCCACCAGCATATACAGCAGGATCACCTTGAGTTTGATGTTGCGCCAACGCAGAAACGGCAGAAACACCAGCGCCGCCAGCCCGATGCGCACCAGCGCCGAGAACCCGCTGTCGACATGGCCCGCCAGGTACTCGCCAATCAGGCTGAAAGAAAATGCCCACAGGATGGTGGTTATAACCAAAAGCAGCACGATGGGTTCACCCTAAAAAGACCGAAAGGGCGATTGTAACGGAAGATGGGCGCATAAGGGGATGAAAGGCGGTTTACATCCGAACAAAAGATAAACTACCGGCAAAATTTCACCACTGGGTTAGGCTTAATAAAAAGGCGAGGTAACCATCATGAAAACTTCTCATATCCTGTTCGTCCTGCTGTGGCTGCCCGGCCTGGCTGCGGCGGCCAACGGCGTGACCGATCTGCGTTCACAGCAGCAGTTACTCAACCAAAACAGCCAGCAGACCCAGCAACAGCGCCTGTTGAACAATCGGCAAATGGACCAACGCCGCCTGCAGCAACAGCGGCAGCTCGACAATCAGCGGCAACAGCTGATGCAAACCACGCCGAACGGCGGACAACTGCTGCCTAACGGCAATCAGCCGCGCGATCCGTTCAATCGCACCGCGCCGGCGGTGCCGCAGGCGCCGATGCCGGCTACGCCCGCACGCCCATCACGGTGAGGATCAGCGGCGTGGTGATCGCCGCCAGCACGGTGGACATCACCAGGCTGGTGGCGGCCGGGCCGGTGAGCGTATTGAACTGGCGCGACATCAGGTAGACGTTCACCCCCACCGCCATCGACCCCAGCAGCACCACAACCCGGGTTTCCATCGGTGGCAAATCCATCATCCAGGCCAGCAGCCAAATCACTAGCGGTTGCACCAGCAGTTTCAGCACGCAGATGACGCTGCTCAGCTGCCAGCCTTCGCTGATGCGGTACTCGGCAAGCCCCATGCCCAGCACCACCAGCGACAGCGGCGCCGCCACCTGGCCGAGCATGCTGACCGGCCGATCGACGAAGGCCGGCAGCGGCAGGCCGGTCAGGCTGAACAAGGTGCCGGACAGGATACCGACGATCAGCGGATTGGTCAGCACGCTACGCGCGGTTTTAGCGAAACCGCTCAGCGTCGGCGAACCGTTGCGCGCCCATTCGATCGACACCGTCACCAGCGTCCACAGGATCAGGCCGTTGAACACCAGCACCAGCGCCACCGACGGGATCGCCGCCTCCCCCAGCATCACGCTGGCGATAGGCAAGCCGAGCATCACGTTATTGGAGAAAATACCGCCCAGCGCAAACACCGATCCGGCGACGCCATCCAGCCGGAAGAGATGCCGGGCGACGAGACGGCCAAGCACAAACACGATCAGGCAACTGCCGAAGAACGCGATCAGCAGCCGGGCATCGACCGTCGGGCGCTGCGAGAAGTCGCACATCATGCGAAACAGCATGGCGGGCAAGGCGAGAGAAAACACGAAGCGCGTCAGGCCATCGGTGATGCCGGCAGGCCATTTCCCCCAGCGAATCAGCCCATAACCCAACGCAATCAGAACAAACAGCGGTAAAGACAGCACGATCTGGTGCCACAGTGACAGGATAAAGCCAGGCATCGCATTCCTTCCGGTGGTGCGGCGGCAAGGCTTGTCGTCGCGGGGTTCATCGGCGCCGGATTAAAAATCCGGGCCGATCAAATCTATCCGGTCGGTGCAAATGCAGTCAACGCCCCAGTCGAGCAGCAGGCGCGCGCGATCCGGTTGGTTGACGGTATACACCAGAATGCGCAGCCCGGCGTCTTTCAACGCTTTCACCCGCTCGGCAGTCAGCGCTTTGTGGTCAATATGCAGCGAGACGCAGTCCAGGCGTTCGGTCAGCTCGCGCCAGTTGTCGTCCCAGGCCTCCAGCAGCAGGCCGCGCGGCAAGTCCGGCACGGTGCGTTGCGCCGCCGCCAGCGCTTCTACCGAGAAGGAGGAAAGCAGCGGATCGGTCTGCCCTTGCCACAGCAACCGCGCCGCCAGCGCCACCACCCGGCCGGTTTCATCGTCGCTGCCGGTGGTCGGCTTGATCTCGATATTGGCCATCAGGCCGCGTTCCTGGCAGCGTTCCGCCACTTCCGACAGCAGCGGCAACCGCTCGCCCTTGAAGGCCGAGCTGTACCAGTTGCCGGCGTCCAGCTGCACCAGTTTGTCCCACGGCAGCTCGCCCGCCACGCCCCAACCGTTGCTGGTGCGATCCAGGGTGTCGTCGTGCAGCAGGAAAATTTGCCCGTCCTGCGCCAGCTTGGCATCGAACTCGATCATCTTGTGGCCGTGGCGCGCGCCGACGTCGATCGCCGCCAGGGTGTTTTCCGGCGCCAGAGAACCGCCGCCGCGGTGGGCAACGATATGAGGGTAAGGCCAGGGTCTAGTCATCAATCCATCCGTAATCCGCTATGGGTGTCAAAGAAGTGCAGCGCCTGAGCAGGCAGCTGCAAATATAGCGTACTGCCCGCCGCCGGCAAGGTTTCATGCGACAGCCGCGCGATCACCCCGTGGCCGCCCCACTGGCCGTGCGCCAGATTGTCGGCCCCCAGCAGTTCCAGCGTCTGCAGCTGCAGCGGCACGCCCTGGCCTTGCGCCACCAGTTGAATATGCTCCGGCCGAATGCCCAGCGTCAACGGCCGCCCCGCCCACTGCGGTTTGGCCGCCGGCAACGGCAGCGCCATGCCGTCCGCCAGCAGCAGCTGGCCGCCGTCGGCGCTGAGGGTGCCGGGCAGCAGGTTCATCGCCGGTGATCCGATAAAGCCGGCGACAAACAGCGAAGCCGGCCGTTGGTACACTTCGCTCGGGGTGCCGATCTGCTCCGCCACGCCCTTGTTCATTACGATCACCCGCTGCGCCAGCGTCATCGCCTCCACCTGATCGTGGGTCACGTACAGGCTGGTGGTTTTCAGACGGCGGTGCAGCTGTTGCAGCTCCAGGCGCATCTGCACCCGCAGCTTGGCGTCCAGGTTGGACAGCGGCTCATCGAACAGGAATACCGCCGGTTCGCGCACGATGGCGCGCCCCATCGCCACGCGCTGGCGCTGGCCGCCGGAAAGCTCGCGCGGTTTGCGTTTGAGCAGCGGCTCCAGCTCCAGGATGCGCGCCGCCTCCTCCACACGCTGGCGGATATGATCCTTGCCGAAACCGCGGATCTTGAGGCCATAGGCCATGTTGTCGTACACGCTCATGTGCGGATAGAGCGCGTAGTTCTGGAACACCATCGCGATGCCGCGATCCTTGGGCTCCAGATCGGTCACGCGCCGGGTATCGATATAGATATCGCCGCTGGTGGTGCGTTCCAGCCCGGCCACCATACGCAGCAGCGTGGATTTGCCGCAGCCGGACGGGCCGACCATCACGATGAATTCGCCGTCCGCCACATCGAGGTCGATCTGTTTGATCACCGGCGTTTTACCGTCGTAAGACTTGGTGACCGCCTGTAGTTTTAATCCTGCCATCGTCGTTATTTCTCGCTATCAACCAGACCGCGCACAAACCAGCGCTGCATCAGAAGCACCACCGCCAGCGGTGGCAATAAAGTCAGAATCATCGCCGCCATCACCTGGTTCCACTGGGTCGGCGCGCCGGAAGTGGAGATCATGCTCTTGATGCCCGCCACCGCGGTGCCCATCGAGGCGTCGCTGGTGATCAGGATCGGCCACAGGTATTGGTTCCAGCCGTAGATAAAGGTGATGACGAACAGCGCCGCCAGATTGGTTTTCGACAGCGGCAGCACGATGTCCCAGAAGAAACGCATCGGCCCGGCGCCGTCGATGCGCGCCGCCTCCAGCAGCTCATCCGGCAGCGTCATGAAGAACTGACGCAGCAGGAAAGTGGCGGTGGCCGAGGCCATCAGCGGCAGCGTCAGGCCGGTGTAGCTGTCCAGCAGGTTGAGGTTGGAAATCACCTCCACCGTCGGGAAAATACGCACCTCCACCGGCAGCATCAGGGTGAGGAAAATCAGCCAGAAGAACAGGCTGCGCAGCGGAAAGCGGAAGTACACGATGGCGTAAGCCGACAGGACCGACACCGCGATTTTGCCGAAGGTGATCGCCAGCGCCATGATCACGCTGTTCAGCAGCAGCAGCGAGAACGGCACCTTGAGGTTGCCCACGCCGCCCTGCCAGATATTGCGGATGTTCTCCCACAGGTGGCCGCCGGGCACCAGCGTCATCGGCACCTGGAACACCTGCTTGTCGTCCAGCGTGGCGGCGACAAAGGCCACGTACAGCGGGAACAGCACCACCAGCACGCCGATAATCAGCATCACATGGCTGAAGATATCCAGCCCGCGTCGATTCTCAATCATTGATAGCGCACCTTACGTTCAACAAAGCGGAACTGGATCACCGTCAGGCCGATCACCAGCAGCATCAGGATCACCGACTGCGCGGCAGAGCTGGAGAGATCCAATCCGGCGAAGCCTTCGCGGTAGATCTTGTAGATCAACGTGGTGGTGGACTGCACCGGCCCGCCGCCGGTGGCGGCGTCGATCACCGGGAAGGTATCGAAGAAGGCGTACACCAGATTGACCACCAGCAGGAAGAAGCTCACCGGCGCGATCAGCGGCAGCACCAGATGGAAGAAACGCCGCACCGGGCCGGCGCCGTCGATGGCCGCCGCCTCCACCAGCGAGCGCGGGATCGACTGCAGCGCCGCGAGGAAAAACAGGAAGTTATAGCTTATCTGCTGCCATACCGAGGCCAGCACCACCAGGAACATCGCCTGGCCGCTGTTTTGCGCATGGTTCCAGTTATAGCCCAGCCCGTTGAGGAAATGGGTGATCAACCCCAGGCCGGGGTTGAACAGAAAGATCCACAGCACCGCCGCCACCGCCGGCGCTACCGCATAGGGCAGGATCATCAGCGTGCGGTAGAGGCGGCTGCCGCGCAGTACGTAGTCCACCAGCGCGGCGAAGAACAGCGACACCGCCAGCCCGATGCCCGCCACCAGGAAGCTGAAGATCAGCGTGGTGTAGAACGAGTCAAGGTAGTAAGGATCCTGGAACAGCTGTTTAAAATTATCCAGCCCGACAAACTGGCTGGACAGGCCGAACGGATCGAGGCTCTGCACCGAATACCACAGCGCCTCGCCGGCGGGCCATAAAAAGAAGACGGCGGTAATCAGCAGCTGTGGCAGCACCAACGCATAGGGCAACCAGCTGCAGCCGAAACCGGGACGGGAAGATGACATAGCAGTTAAACCATTGATCGGGGAAGGAAGAATCGGCGTGAAGACGCGAGCCCGGTCTGCCGGGCTCGCGACGCAGGGTTACTTGGTCGATGCTTCGAAGCGGCGCAGCAGCACGTCACCGCGCTGCACGGCGGCGTCCAACGCCTGCTGAGGCGTTTTCTTGCCGGTCCACACGCCTTCCAGCTCTTCATCCACCACGCTGCGGATCTGCGGCATGTTGCCCAGGCGCAGGCCCTTGGTGAACGGCAACGGCGGCTTGTTCAGCATCTGGCGAGTAGCGACGTCGGCCCCCGGGTTTTTGTCGTAGAAACCCTGCTGCTTGGTCAGATCGTAAGCCGCGGTGGTGATCGGCAGATAGCCGGTCTTCTGGTGCCATTCGGCGGCGATTTCCGGCTGCGCCAGGTACTGCAGGAACTCGGCCACGCCCTTGTAGGTGGCGGCATCTTTGCCATTCATCACCCACAGGCTGGCCCCGCCGATGATGGCGTTCTGCGGCGCGTTTTTCGCGTCGGCGTCGTACGGCATCATGCCGACGCCGTAGTTAAATTTGGCGTAGTGCTTGATGTCCGCTAGCGAACCGGATGACGCGGTGGTGATGGCGCAGTCGCCGTTATAAAACTTCTCGGTGGATTCGTCTTTGCGGCCGAAGTAGGTGAAATCGCCCTTCTTGTTCATCGCCTCCAGCAGTTCGATATGCTTGACCTGCAGCGGCTGGTTGAACTCCAGCTTGGCGTTGGTGCCGCCGAAACCGTTGTTTTCGCTGGCGAACGGCACGCCGTGCCAGGCGCTGAAGTTCTCCAGTTGGATCCAGCCCTGCCAGCCGCTGGCGTAGCCGCACTTCATGCCGGCCTCACGCAGCTTGGCGGTATCCGCCGCCAGCTCCTGCCAGGTTTTCGGCGGCTGGTCCGGGTTCAGGCCGGCCTTCTTGAAGGCATCTTTGTTGTAGTACAGCACCGGCGTGGAGCTGTTGAACGGCTGCGACAGCAGATGGCCGCTCTTGTTGTCGGTGTAATAGCCGGCTACCGTCGGCACGAACACCGACTCGTCGAAGTTGATGCCGGCCTCTTTAAACACTTCGTAGACCGGTTTGATGGCCTTGCTGGCCATCATGGTGGCGGTGCCCACCTCGTACACCTGCAGGATCGCCGGCGCCTTGCCGGAGCGGTAAGCGGCGATGCCCGCCGCCAGGCTCTGTTCGTAGTTGCCTTTATAAACCGGCACAATCTTGACGTCGCTGTGCGATTGGTTGAAGCGATCCGCCAGGGAATCCACTTCCTTACCCAGTTCGCCTTCCATCGAATGCCAGAACGGGATCTCGGTCGCCGCCAGCGCCTGAGTGCTGACCGCCAAGGTCAACGCGACGCACAGCGTGGTTTTGCGAATAGCGTAGGTGAGCATGCCTAACTCCTGAAAAAGCGGGTGTAAAAGCGCGTGAGCGAAAAGAATCAATTCTTGATGAGGGAGTGCCCCCTATAGCTTTCGAGTTGCAGCCAGGCGGCAACCTGCTGGCACCCTGGAGCTTAGCTAACTAAGTGACAGGGGGGCAGCCGGGCAGCCAACAACGCTGCGGCTCGAAAGATGACGGGGGATAACATGCCATGCGCGGATGACAGAAAAATAACCGTTATATGACAGCCACATGACGGCAAGGTGAAGTGAAGATGGCGGTTTGATGTCGGCGGCGGGCATGGGCTCCGCCGCCGCGAGGATTACAGCGAACGGCGCAGGCGCGCCACCGCTTCCTGCATCTGCTGTTCGGTGGCGGTGGCGAACGACAGGCGGAAGGTCGAACGATCCGGGTTGTCGGAGAAGAAGTATTCCCCTGGCACGAACACCACACCCTGCTGCAAGGTCGTGTTCAGCCATTCGGTGGCGTTGAACGGCTGGCGGAAACGCGCCCACAGGAACATGCCGCCCTTCGGCTTATCGAAGGTGATGTAGTCGCCCAACTCCTGCTCCACCAAACCGGCCAGGATCTCGCCCTTTTGCTTGTAGGCGGCGCGGATCTTGTCGATCTGCGCCGGCAGGCGATCCAGGCCAAGGTAGCATTCGACGATGCTCTGCGACAGCGCGCTGGCGTGCAGATCCGCCGCCTGCTTGATGATCGCCACTTTATGCAGCAGGAACGGCGGCAGGATCGCCCAGCCCAACCGCAGTCCCGGCGCCAGGATCTTGGAGAAGGTCGAGGTATAGATGATGTGGTCGGTGTTGCCCAGCACCTGCTGCGACACCTGATGCAGCGTCGGGTGGCGCTCTTCGGTGAAACGCAGCTCGCCGTAAGGATCGTCTTCGATGATCAGGAAGTTATGTTCGGCGGCCAGCTTCACCAGCAGTTCGCGGCGCGCGGCGCTCAGGGTGATGCCGCTGGGGTTGCCGAAGTTCGGCACCACGTACACGCCCTTGATGCGTTGGGTTTTCAGCAGCTCGGCCAGCTCTTCCACCACCATGCCGTCGCTGTCGGACGAGACCGACATGATGTGGGCCTCCGCCAGTTCCAGCGTTTGCAGCGCCGCCAGGTAGGTCGGGCGCTCCACCACGAACACGTCGCCGGGATTGACGATGGCGCGCATCACCAAATCCAGGGCCTGCTGCGAGCCGGCGGTGACCATCACCTCTTCCGCGCCAGCGGTGACGCCGCGCTCGGCGCACAGCGCGCAAATGCGCTCACGCAGCAGTGGGCTGCCTTCGGTCAGGCCATACTGGAACGCGCTTTTCGGCTGTTCGGTGATCGCCTGCTGAGTGGCAATGCTCAATCCTTCGAAATCGAACAGCGCATCAGAGGGGATGCCGCCCGCCAGCGAAATGACGTGTTCCATCTTGCTGTGCTTAAGCAATTCACGGATGGCCGAACTTTTTACGTTAACGATGCGCTGCGCGAGTAACCCTTCTGTCTTCATTTCTTCTTCTCGTACCTGATTATTTTAATTCGTAGGGGGGCGGATTAACCGCCCAGATACGCCGACCTCACTGCTTCGTTGGCTAACAATGCAGCCCCCGTATCTTCCAACACCACGCGGCCGTTTTCCAGCACATAACCGCGGTCCGCCAATTTCAGCGCCTGATTGGCGTTTTGCTCCACCAGGAAGATGGTCATGCCCTCTTCCCGCAGCTGCTGAATGATGTCGAAGATCTGCTGGATGATGATGGGCGCCAGCCCGAGCGAGGGCTCGTCGAGCAGCAGCAGCTTCGGCTGGCTCATCAGCGCGCGGCCGATGGCCAACATCTGCTGTTCGCCGCCGGACATGGTGCCGGCGCGCTGGCTTCGGCGCTCCAGCAGGCGCGGGAACAGAGTGAACACCCGTTCGATACGCTGTTGATACTGCTGGCGATCGGCAAAGAAGCCGCCCATCGCCAGGTTTTCTTCTACCGTCATGCGCGAGAAGACGCGCCGCCCTTCCGGCACGATCGCCACCGCTTCGCGCATGATGCGCGAGGTTTGCCACTGGGTGATGTCCTGGTCCTGAAAGACGATGCTGCCTTCGCTGGCGCGGGGCTCGCCGCACAGGGTGCCGAGCAGCGTGGTTTTACCGGCGCCGTTGGCGCCGATTAACGTCACGATTTCACCCTGCTTGATCGTTAAACTGACCTGATGCAGCGCCTGAATTTTGCCGTAATGGGCGGATACCTGATTGAATGACAACATATTATTCTTCGCCCAAATAAGCCCGGATCACGTCCGGGTTGTTGCGGATCTCCGCCGGTGTGCCCTGCGCCAGCGGCGTGCCCTGATTCACCACGTAAATGCGGTCGGAGATGCCCATCACCAGCTTCATGTCGTGCTCGATCAGCAGCACCGATACCTTATGCCGATCGCGCAGCTCGGCGATCAGGTGGTCCAGCTCGTCGGTCTCTTTCGGGTTGAGGCCGGCAGCCGGTTCATCCAGCATCAGCAGCTCCGGCCGGGTCACCATGCAGCGGGCGATCTCCAGCCGCCGCTGCTGCCCATAGGCCAGGTTGCCCGCCGAACGGTTGGCCATCTCCAGCAGGCCGACGCGCTCCAGCCACTCCGCTGCTCGCGCCAGCGCCTCGGCTTCGGCGCGGCGGAAAGCCGGGGTTTTCAACAGCCCGGCGAACACGCCGCTTTTCAGGTGCTGATGCTGCGCCACCAGCAGGTTCTCAATCACCGTCATTTCACGGAACAGCCGCACGTGCTGGAAGGTGCGCACCACGCCCATGCGGGCGATGGCCTGCCCCGCCAACCCTTCCAGGTGGCGATCGCGCAATTTGATGGTGCCGCCGGTCGGGCGGTAAAAACCGGTCAGGCAGTTGAACACCGTGGTCTTACCGGCGCCGTTGGGGCCGATCAGCGACACGATTTCGCCCTCGTTCAGCGTCAACGCCACGTTGTTGACCGCCAGCAGCCCGCCAAAGCGCATCGACAGGCCTTCCACCTGCAGTAAAGGTTGAACGCTCATGCCTGCTCCCCCTTGCCCGCGTGAATGTCCGCCGCCTGCAGCTTCAGCTGCGGCCGTTTCATCGGCAACAGTCCCTGCGGCCGCCAAATCATCATCAACACCATCAGCGCACCCAGCAGCAACATGCTGTATTCATTCAGGTCGCGCATCAGCTCGCGCGACACCACCAGCAGGATCGCCGCCAGAATGACCGCGAACTGCGAGCCCATGCCCCCCAGTACGACGATCGCCAACACGAAGGCCGACTCGACGAAGGTGAAGGATTCCGGGCTGACGAACCCCTGGCGCGCAGCGAACAGCGTACCGGCAAACCCGGCGAAAGCGGCGCTGATGGTAAAGGCGGTCAGCTTGATGCGCGTCGGGCTGAGGCCCAGCGAGCGACAGGCGATCTCGTCTTCGCGCAGCGCTTCCCACGCGCGCCCCAGCGGCATGCGCAGCAGGCGGTTGATGACGAACAACGTCAGCACCACCAACAGCAGCGCCACCAGGTACAGGAACACGATGCGATCGCTCGGATCGTATTTCAGGCCGAAGAAGTTATGGAAGGTATCCCAGCCGCCGTCGCGCAAGCTGCGGTTAAACTCCAGGCCGAAGAAGGTCGGTTTCGGGATCTGGCTGATGCCGTTCGGCCCGCCGGTGATCTCGGTATTGTTCAGCAGCAGGATACGCACGATCTCACCGAAGCCGAGCGTCACGATCGCCAGATAATCGCCGCGCAGCCGCAGCACCGGGAAACCAAGCAGGAAGCCGAAGGCGGCGGTGACGATGCCCGCCAGCGGCAGGCTCTCCCAGAAGCCGAGGCCGTAGTAGTGATTCAGTAGCGCGTAGGTGTAGGCGCCGATGGCGTAGAAACCGCCGTAGCCGAGCACCAGCAGACCGGACAAACCCACCACCACGTTGAGGCCGAGGCCCAGCATCACGTAGATCAGCGTCAGGGTGGCGATATCCACCGTGCCGCGCGACACCAGGAACGGCCAGGCGACCGCCGCGACGATGAGCAGAGCCGCCAGCAGCTTTTGCCGCGGCGTAGTGCCGTCGAAGCTCGGCAACACGAACGCCGGGCCGGAGACTTTTTTCAATCCCTGCTGCAGCAGTGGGCGCAACAGCTGGAAGAAAAAGACGATGACGCAGCCGATGCCGATCCACATCCAGCGCACTTCCGCCGCGCCGTGCACCACCAGCTTGGTGCCATCCAGGCTGAGCTGCATGCCCATCAGGAACGACGCCATCACGAACAGCACCGCCGTGGCGATGAGCGCATTGAGCAGATTGAGTTTCATACTTTCTCAACCTCCGGACGCCCGAGGATGCCGGTCGGCATGATCAGCAGCACCACGATCAGCAACGCGAACGACACCACGTCTTTGTATTCGGTGCTCAGGTAGGCGGAGGTCAGCGCTTCCGCCACGCCCAGCACCAGGCCACCGATCATCGCGCCGGGAATGCTGCCGATGCCGCCCAGAACCGCCGCGGTGAAGGCTTTCATGCCGGCCATAAACCCGATGTAAGGGTTGATGACGCCGTAGAACTGGCCGAGCAACACTCCGGCCACCGCCGCCATCACTGCCCCGATGACGAAGGTCAGCGAGATCACCCGGTCAGTGTTGATGCCCAGCAGGCTGGCCATCTTCAGGTCTTCCGCACAGGCGCGGCAGGCGCGCCCCATGCGCGAATAGCGGATAAACAGCGTCAGCGCCAGCATCGCCAGGAAGGTTACAAGCCAGATGGTCAGCTGCATGGTGCTGATGGTGGCGGCGAAGCCGTTGCTTTCCCCCAGCACCCACTGGCCGGTCACCAGGCTGGGCAGCGCCAGATCGCGTGAGCCCTGCGTCAGGCTGACGTAGTTTTGCAGGAATATCGACATGCCGATGGCCGAGATCAGCGCAATCAGGCGCTTGGAGTTGCGCACCGGCTTGTAGGCCACCCGCTCGATGCTCCAGCCGTAGGCGCTGGCGATGACGATCGAGACCAGGAACGCGGCGCCGATCAGCAACCAGCCGACGTCGATGCCGAGCATCATCAGGGCGGCGATCACGATAAAGGAGACATAGCTGCCGATCATATACACCTCGCCATGGGCGAAGTTGATCATGCCGATGATGCCGTAAACCATGGTGTAACCGATGGCGATCAATGCATAGGTACTGCCCAACGTTAAGCCGTTGAACATCTGCTGCAGAAAATAGAGGAGTTGCTCTGACATACTCTGAACCCTTGGCTGCGAAACCCGCCGGCGGAGAACCGACGGGTAAAGGGAGACGGGGCCGGCAAGCCGACCCGCCGGGCGCAGCGAGCCGCGCCCCACCCTAATCATTATGGCTTATTTGATCGGTGTGGACGTGCCGTTGGCATGCCACTCGAACACGCCGAACTCGAAGCCTTTCAGATCGCCCTTGTCATCCCAGCTCAGCGGCCCCATCACGGTCTCCACCGGCTTGCCGGTTTTCAGATCCTTGACGATGTCCGCCGGTTCCTGGCTGCCGCTGCGCGCCATGCCGGTGGTCAGCGACTGCAGCGCGGCATAGGTAGTCCAGACGAACGGGCCGGTCGGATCCAGCTTCTTGGCTTTCAACGCATCGACGATCGGCTGGTTGGCAGGCACCTGATCGTAGCGTTTCGGCAACGTCACCAGCATGCCTTCCGAAGCGGCTCCGGCGATGTTGGACAGCGAGGAGTTGCCCACGCCTTCCGGCCCCATGAAGCGGGTGGTCAACCCGGCCTGCTTGGCCTGACGCAGGATCTGGCCCATTTCCGGGTAGTAACCGCCGAAGTACACGAAGTCGATATTTTCTTTCTTCAGGCGCGCCACCAGGGTGGAGAAGTCTTTGTCGCCGGCGGTGATGCCTTCGAACATCGCCACTTCGGTGCCCTGTTTTTTCAGGCTGTCGCGCACCGAGCGCGCCAGGCCTTCGCCGTATTGCTGCTTGTCGTGCACCACGGCGATGCGCTTCGGCTTGATGTCGCTGAGGATATATTTGGCGGCGGTCGGGCCCTGATCCGAGTCCAGGCCGGTGGTGCGCATGATCATCTTGTAGCCGCGGGTGGTCAGATCGGCGTTGGTGGCCGCCGGGGTAATCATGATCACGCCTTCGTCTTCATAGATATCGGACGCCGGCTGGGTGGACGAGGAGCACAGGTGGCCGATCACGTAGCGAATGCCGTCGTTGATCACCTTGTTGGCGACCGCAACCGCCTGTTTCGGGTCGCAGGCGTCGTCGTATTCCACGCCGACCAGCTTGTCGCCCTTGATGCCGCCCTTGGCGTTGATGTCGGCAATCGCCTGGCGCGCGCCGGTAAACTCCATGTCGCCATACTGCGCGACCGGGCCGGACATCGCCCCGACGATAGCCACCTTGATGTCTTTCGCCATGGCCGTCTGGCTCATGGCCATCGCAATACAACCCGCCAGCAGTGCCTTACCTGTTGTTAATTTCATCCGCAAATCCCCATCTGTCGTTGTGAACGTACCTGTTGTGTTTGCCTGCGCCCGATCGTTATTGACTGCTTTTGTTATAAGTAATAATGATTTAGGCGTTTTGTCGGCATTATTTTCTAATAAGACTTTATTTTTCATGCCATTAAACAGGAATTTTCTTCTGCAAATCAACTTCATCCGGCAGAAACAAGCGGTGTAAACAGGATAAAATTCGAATTAAATCTGCGCTCTTTACCTTGAGGCGTAGTGCGTTGTGCTGGTTAACAATCCGTTTACTAACTATTTACTCGGAAAATGCCCCGTGCAAAAAACATATTGCACAGTAATCGTACAGAAAAACTTACACAACGCTCTGCACAAGATCTATTACACTGTCGGCATCATTTAGCTGCGCGGAAATTCTGCATGAAACTGACCATCGAGCGCCTGACCGCGCTGTCCCCGCAAGACCTTATCGACCTCGGTAAAATTTGGCCGCACCAGCAGCCGGAACAGTGGCAGCGCTGGCTGAGCGACGACAAGGCGCTGTTCGCCGCCCGCTTCAACGAGCGGCTGCTGGGGGCGGTGAAAATCGCGCTGCAGGACGACCGCGCCGAGCTGCAGGACCTGCTGGTACGCGAAGTGACGCGCCGCCGCGGCGTCGGTCTTTATCTGGTGCAGGATGCGCAGCGTCAGCTGCCGCAGGTCGCCCACTGGCAGCTGTCGACCGCAGGCCTGGCACCGCGCGAACGTGGGGAAGTCGATAACTTCATGCGCGCCTGCGGCTTCGCACCGCAGGGCGATCTCTGGCAAAAATGAAACGCCGGCTGGCAGCGCTGATCTTGATTGCGCTGGGGCTGGCGGCCGCGCTCCTCGGGCGCCAGCAGGCGCTGCGCCTGGCCGCAGGCTGGGATCAGCAGGTTTATGTCTGGCAGCGGGTCTGGACGCCGCAGCACGCCGATGCGCTGGCGCACAGCCGCGATCTGTTCGGTGGGCTGCGCGTGCTGGCGCTGCAGGTGCATCCGCGCGAGGGCTGGCGGGAGATCCCGGCCGATCTCAGCTTGCTGAGGCAGGACGGCCGCCCGCTCTGGCTGGTGGCCCGCCTCGACGGCCAACTGCCGCAGCTGGACCAAGAAGCCATTATCCAGCGGCTGCTGGCGCTCACCCAGCGCTGGCAGGCGGCCGGGCTGCCCGTCACCGGCGTCGAGATCGATCATGACGCCGCCACCGCCCGCCTGCCGAGCTACCAACGCTTTCTGCAGCAGCTACGCCAACGGCTGCCCGCCACTTTGCAACTCGGCATCACCGCCCTGCCGGCCTGGATCGGCTCACCCGACCTGCCCGGCGTACTGCAACAGGCCGACAGCTCCGTCCTGCAGGTGCATGCCGTGCTCTCGCCGCAGCAGGGGCTGTTTGACGGCCCCTTGGCGCTGCGCTGGGTGCGGCAGTACGCCGCCGTCACACCGAAGCCCTTTCGCATCGCGCTGCCGGCCTATGGCATGGCGCTGCTGGGGTTTGATGCGCAGGGTGCGCAGGTGGAGAGCGAATCCTCGCTGCGCGTGGCGGGCAACGGCCGCGAGCTGGCGGTCGCACCGCAGCAGATCGCCGATTTTCTGCAGACGCTGGCGCAGCAAACGCCGCCCCGACTGCGCGGCATTATCTGGTTCCGCTTGCCGCTGACGGACGATCGACGCGCCTGGTCGCTCGCCACGCTGCGAGCGGTGATCGAACGGCAGCCGCTGAACGTCGACTGGCAGGTAAAATTTAGGCCTCAGCCACAGCAAAACGGGCTGTATGATCTGATAATTCATAACAACGGGCCGGTGGACGCCCCGCTGCCGCAAGAGGTGGTCATCCGCGCCGACGATTGCCTGGCCGCGGACGCGGTCGGCAACTACCGGCTGGAATCCGCACCGCAACGGCAACGCTTTATCCGCATCAGCGGCGACCAACTGCGCGCCGGGCAATCCCGGCCGCTGGGCTGGCTGCGCTGCCAACAACTGACGCCAGGAGGCACCCTTGTCACACCTTGATTCGCGCGCGGCACGGAACACCCGCCGCCTTCTTCCGCTGGCCATGCTGATCGGTGCCGCGCTGACGCTGCCGCTGAACGGCTATGCCTGCGGCCCGGATTTCCCTAACCGGCTGCTGATCGACCGCAACGGTACTCTGCTGTATATGCCGGAGGGCAATTTCGCCTTCGAAGCCGGCCGGCTGGTGCCGACGGATAAACAGTTGCCGCACTGGCAAGCCCCGCCGCCGCCGATGCCGCCGAAACCGATGCCGCAATCGCCGGAAACGGTGGCGATCGGTAAAATGCGCGCCGCCAAAACGGTGGAAGAAGCTGACGCCGTCAATACGCAGGGATTGTCCAACGCCGCGCGTCTCTATCAACTGGGCGCCGTCGCTTTCGCCAGCCACGATCCGCGCGCCACAGACTATTTCCAGCAGGTGCTGAAGCTCCCGGCCGCCGAGCAGGGTGACTGGGGGCTGCGGGCGCAGTATTCGCTTGGGCGGGTATTGATGGCTGACCACGGTACGCCGGTGAATGAATCGGGTGAAGCGGCTCCCGCCGCCGAGCATCCGCCTAAAGCCGAACTTGAACAGGCGCTGGCGGCGTTCCAGCAGGTGATCGATCGGGTGAAAAGCGGCGCCGCCGATCCCGATCAGCTGGCGCTGAGCAGCCTCGGGCAGCAGGCGCGCATCCATCTGTGGCTGGGTGACGTCGCCCCCGCCGCCCACCTGTACGCGCAACAGGCGGCGCAGGGCGATCCGAGCGGCGGGCAGTCGCTGCAGTACGTCTCCAGCTTCCTGGTCAATCCCGACCATCTTGAAACGCTGAAGCAGGTTATCGGCGATCCCTTAATCCAACAGCTGGTGACCATTGAACTGTTCGCCCGCAGCGGCAACCTGCAAATGGCGGATACCGACGGCAACGGCCGCTCCGCACAGATCATCAGCCAGATCCTGACGCTGCTGGACGGCACGGTGAAAAGCGGCTTCGCCGGCAGCGATCGGCTGGCGGCATTGGCCTACCGTTCCGGGCAGTACCCGATGGCGGCAAGCCTGCTGAAAAACGCCGGCGACAGCGGCCTGGCATGGTGGCTGCGCGCCAAAATGGCGCTGCGCGAGGGTGACGTGAAAGCCGCCACCGCCGCCTACGCCAAGGCGGCAAGCGCGTTCCCCGCCGACGAAAGCTGGGGCGAACAGCGCAACGCCGACTTTGTCGCGGAAACCATCGTCCCCGAGTGCCGGGTGGCCGGTGAACAGGCCATCCTGGCGCTGAACCGCGGCGATTATCTGCAGGCGATGGACCTGCTGTATCGCGGCAAGGCGATCTACTGGGCCGACGTGGCCGATGTGGCAGAGCGGGTGCTGACCGTCGATGAGTTGAAAGGCTTTGTCGATAAGCACGCCCCGGCGCCGACGACGCCGCTCAAACCGGTTAACCCGGACGACTACGGTGACGGCCAGCAAATCACGCCGGAAGTGCAGCTGCGCGAACTGCTGGCGCGACGGCTGATGCGCGCTGGGCGGGCCGTGGAAGCGCAAGCCTATTTCGATATCCCCAACTACCGGCAAGCGGCGCAGCAGTACGCCGATGAGTTGAAGGCCGCCCAGGATAAATCCGCCGCGCCGCTGACGCGCGCGCAGGCTTACTATCGCGCCGCCAACCTGCTGCGCGCCCAGGGGCTGGAGTTTACCGGCTATGAGATGACACCGGACTACGCCATCTATGGCGCCGGCTATTCCTATCTGGGGGATGCGTTCGATACTCGCGAGTTGAAGCATAAAAGCTGGATCGACAGCGCAGAAGCGGCGCGCGCCAAGGCGGCGCTGCCGGCGCAGGACAACCGTTTCCTGCACTATCGTTGGCAGGCGGTGGGGTTGGCGCAACAGGCGGCCGATCTGCTGCCGCCGAAAAGCCAGGCCTACGCCGCCGTGCTGTGTAACGCCGCCAGTTGGGTTATCAAGCGCGACGCCAAGACCGGCCGGGCGCTTTATCAGCGCTACATCAACACCGGCACCCGCTACCCGTGGGCGGCGAAATTCGGCTACGACTGCCCGGCGCCGGACTTCGCCGCCGTGGTGCCATAACGCCGAATTTCAGGCATGAAAAAGCCCGGCAAGCCGGGCTTTTTTTTCGAATATCGCATCGACTCAGGCTTCGATCGCCATTTTCAATTTCTTCATGGCATTCTTTTCCAGCTGGCGCACGCGCTCAGCGGAAACGCCGTACTGATCGGCCAACTCCTGCAGCGTCGACTTGTTGTCGTCGTCCAGCCAACGGGCGCGGATGATATGCTGGCTGCGCTCGTCCAGACCTTCCAGCGCATAGGCCAGTTTGTCTGCGGCGTTGCTTTCCCAGTTATCTTCCTCGATGCCTTCGGCGAAGTCCGAGCTCTTGTCCTGCAGGTACAGCACCGGCGCCATCGACTGGCCATCGCGAGCCTCGTCGTCCGGAGTCGGATCGAACGTCATGTCCTGCGCCGCCATGCGAGATTCCATCTCGCGCACGTCTTTGCTGGTTACGCCCAGCTCGCGGGCCACCAGCTCCACTTCGTCCTGGTTGAACCAGCCCAAACGCTGTTTGGTTTTGCGCAGGTTAAAGAACAGCTTACGCTGCGCTTTGGTGGTCGCCACTTTCACGATGCGCCAGTTGCGCAATACGTACTCGTGGATTTCCGCCTTAATCCAATGCACCGCAAAGGAAACCAGACGCACGCCGACTTCAGGGTTGAAGCGGCGAACGGCTTTCATCAGGCCGATATTGCCTTCCTGAATCAGGTCCGCCTGTGGCAGACCATAGCCTGAATAGTTGCGGGCAATATGAGCGACAAAGCGCAGGTGAGACAGGATGAGCTGCTTAGCGGCATCCAGATCGCCCTGATAATGCAGCCGTTCAGCCAGCTCCCGCTCTTCCTCTGCCGTCAGCATCGGATAGGCGTTGGCTGCCCGGATATAGGCTTCCAAGCTACCTTGGGGTACTAAGGCTAAAGTTTGCATTTCTTTGGTCATTCAAACCCTCTCTATGAGAATACAAAATCATGCAGGTGATTATTACAGCGGGGAAATGATTGATTCTACGGCAGTTGCTGAAGCAAAAGCGGTTCCACACGCCGGGCACCTTAACATTTGCTGCAATTTTTGACCGTACTCCGCCCTAAAAGTTCACCCTTTTTCGCAAGCATTGTTGCTGACAATACGTGACGAGGGTGCAGGCCGATAGGGAATTTGTGCGCTAAGAAGAGAGGGATGGTGCTGACTTCGCTTGAGGTCACTCTTCTCCCGCAACGCGATCAAAAGCAGCAGGAGAAGAGTATACCAAAAAAATCTTACTGTGGTGTAAATCGGCGTAAATGTTGCACCGTCGCCAGCCAGGCGGCGATCCAGCCGATCATCGCGGAGATGATCAGCAGCAGCAGCGCCTCATCCCAGCCCAGCCCGTGCAGGGTGAAGGTGGTGCCGAATACCTTGGCTACCCCGGCGACTACCGACTCCAGCTGCCACACCAGCGCACCGGACAGCACCAGCGACAGCAGCGCGCCGGCAAAGCCCAGCATCGCCCCGCCGTTGAGGAACGGCCGCAGAATAAAGCCGTCGGTGGCACCGATCAGCTTCATCACGTTAATGGTGTCGCGACGGCTGAAGATGCTCAGACGCACACTGTTGCCGATCACCAGGAACACCGCCACGATCATCAGCACGCCGATGATCGCCGCGATCTGGCCCGCCAGCCCGGTCAGTGCCGCCAGGCGGGCAAACCAGCTGTCATCCATACGCACTTCTTCCACGCCCTGCACCGCCGCCACGCGATCGCGCAGGGTGTTGAGGGTATCCGAACTCTGGAAGCTCATCTTCGGCGTGACGATGGCCACCGCCGGCAGCGGGTTCTCTTCCAGCATGTCCAACGCGCCACCAAAGCCCGACCAGTTGCGGAACTCCCCGCGCGCTTCTTCACGCGACAGGTAATTCACCTTCTCCACGCCGGCTTCCGCCTTGATGGCGTCGAGCACTTTCAGCGCCGCGTCGTCATCGAGCGATTTATCCAGGTAGACCGTCAGCTGCGGCGTCGGATACCACTGGCTGGCCGCGGTGCTGACGTTTTTCCACACGATGTAGCACACGCTCGGCAGCGTCAGGGAGATGGCGATCACCATCACCGTCAACAGCGTCGCCAACGGCTGGCGCAGCATGTCTTTGATGGCGTTCATCCAGGCGTAACGCCACTGTTCGCGCCAGCCGCCGCGCAGCGCCTTGCTCTTGGCGGTTTTTGCGTTATTGGCCATGGTGAGCGCCCCCTTGCATGCGGCCCTGGCTCAGCGTCAGGATGCGGTAATTGCGACGGGCGATAAGCCCGGTGTCGTGCGTCGCCATTAATACAGTGACGCCGACGCGGTTGAATTCTTCAAACAGGCGCAAAATGCCTTCCGACAGCGCGTCGTCCAGGTTACCGGTCGGTTCATCCGCCAGCAGCACCGCCGGCTTGTTCACCACCGCACGGGCAATGCCCACGCGCTGCTGCTCGCCGCCGGACAGCTGAATCGGGAAGTTCTTCGCTTTATCCAGCAAACCGACCTTGTCCAGCGCGGCGGAAACGCGGCGGCGGATGTCTTCGGTACTGGCACCGGCGATGATCAGCGGCATCGCCACGTTGTCATACACCGTGCGATCCAGCAGCAGGTGGTGATCCTGGAAGATCATGCCGATCTGCCGACGCAGGAACGGCACCTCGCGGTTTTTCAAACGACTGATGTCGTGGCCGCCAAACCAGATGTGGCCGGCGCTGGGCCGTTCTATACCGCAAATCAGTTTCAGCAGGGTACTTTTCCCCGCGCCGGAATGGCCGGTCAGAAACGCCATCTCCGCCGGGCGCAGATGGAAATCGACCCCCTGCAGCGCTTGCCGTCCGCCCAGATAAGCTTTACTGACCTGTTCAAAGCGAATCATCCGTATTAATCCTCTCGGGCAAAAAGTGCCTCAATAAAATCGTCAGCCTTAAACGGCCGCAAATCTTCGATGCCTTCCCCGACGCCGATATAGCGAATCGGGATACCGAACTGATCGGCGATGGCGAAGATCACCCCGCCCTTGGCGGTACCGTCCAGTTTAGTCAGCGTGATGCCGGTTAAGCCCACGGCCTCATTAAATAATTTCGCCTGACTGACCGCATTCTGGCCGGTGCTGGCATCGAGCGTCAGCATAACCTCATGGGGGGCCTGGTCGTCCAGTTTTTTCATGACGCGGACGATCTTCTTCAGCTCTTCCATCAGGTGCGATTTGTTCTGCAGACGTCCGGCGGTATCGGCGATCAACACGTCGACGCCGCGCGCCTTGGCGGCCTGCACCGCATCGAAGATCACCGATGCGGAATCCGCGCCGGTATGCTGCGCCACCACCGGGATGCGGTTACGTTCGCCCCACACCTGCAGCTGCTCCACCGCCGCGGCGCGGAAAGTATCCCCCGCCGCCAGCATCACCGACTTGCCTTCCGCCTGGAACTGACGCGCCAGCTTACCGATGGTGGTGGTTTTACCCACGCCGTTCACGCCGACCATCAGGATGACATACGGGGTTTTCCCGCTGACATCCAGCGGCTGATCGACCTTGGCCAGAATTTCGGACATTTCCTCCTTCAGCTTGCCGTACAGCGCTTCGGCGTCTTTCAGCTGCTTGCGGCTGGCGTGCTGGGTCAGGGAGGTGATGATCTTGCGCGTGGTATCCACGCCGACATCGGCGATCAGCAGCTGTTCTTCCAACTCGTCGAACAGGTCGTCGTCGATCTTTTTACCGCGGAACAGCCCCATAAAGCCGGAGCCAAGGTTTTGCTTGGTCTTCAGCAGGCTGCGTTTCAGGCGAGCAAAGAAGCCCTCTTTGGTCGGGCGCTCCTGCTCTTGCGCAGCGGCCGGCGCTACAGGTTCAAGCGGCTTTTCTTCTTCCGGTTCCGGTTCGACAACCGGCTCAGGTTCAACGACCGGCTCTGGCTCAACAACTGGCTCTGGCTCAACGACCGGCTCAGATTCGACAACCGGCTCAGGTTCAACGACCGGCTCGGGTTCAACGACCGACTCGGGTTCGACAACCGGCTCGGGCTCAACGACCGGCTCGGGTTCAACGACCGACTCGGGTTCGACAACCGGCTCGGGCTCAACGACCGGCTCGGGTTCGACAACCGGCTCGGGTTCGACGACCGGCTCAGGCTCAACGACCGGCTCGGGTTCGGCAACCGGCTCGGGTTCGACGACCGGCTGCTGTTGCGCCACCACCTGCTCGGTGACGCTGACGATCTCTTCGGCCAACGCGTGCGGCGCCGCCGGATGTTCAGCCGCCGCCGGCAGGTTTTCCGCGATGGGTTCGCCGGCCTGACCGTTATCCCACTCTCCCGGGGTGTCGACGGAGGCGGCAGGTTCAGATTCCTGGGCGGGGAGCTTGTCATCCAGCTTGGCGGCGGCCGGTTCAGCCGGCGTCTCCGCAGCCTGAGGCTCCGCCTGCTCTACCGGCTGCTCAGGTTGCTGTTGCTCTTCTTCCTTTTCCTTCTGGCCAAAGCCCAGCCAGGAGAAAAACCCACGTTTCTTATCTTTTGCCATGTTATGACTCTACTCCGTACCGAAGGCTCGCTTACCCTACATACCTGAAGGATATATGCTGACAATAATCCGCCGAGTCTATCACTTTCCCTCGCGCAGCAACACGCATCCGGCATGCTTTCCGGTGTGAAATCAGACAACAAAGTTTTACCGTTCCCCCCGACGCCCGTCACCGGTAGAATAGGGACAACTTTTCGTTAACCTCTGCGGCCCCGCGCCGTAAAAGAAATCAAACAACGCTTATGACAAGACTCTCGCCACGGGCGGCGGCCAAAAAACCGCCCCAGGCCGCAGCCGGACAGATCCGCATCATCGGCGGCCAATGGCGCGGTCGCAAGCTTCCGGTGCCGAACAGCCCGGGGCTGCGCCCCACCACCGATCGGGTGCGTGAAACCCTGTTCAACTGGCTGGCGCCGGTGATTCAGGGCGCGCGCTGTCTGGACTGTTTCGCCGGCAGCGGCGCATTAGGGCTGGAAGCGCTGTCGCGCTACGCCGGCAGCGCCACGCTGCTGGAATTCGAACGGCCGGTGGCGCAGCAGCTGGAAAAAAATCTGGCGCTGCTGCAGGGCAAAGGGGTGGTTATCAACACCAACGCGCTGAGCTGGCTGGCGGGCGAGGGCCAACCGTTCGACGTGGTGTTCCTCGATCCGCCGTTTCGCAAAGGCCTGCTGTCGGAGACCGCCTTGCTGCTGGAGCAGCGAGGCTGGCTGGCCGACGAGGCCTGGATCTATGTAGAAGCCGAGGTGGAAAACGCCGCGGCGGACGTGCCTGCCAGTTGGCAGCTGCACCGGGAGAAGGTCGCCGGCCAGGTGGCTTATCGCCTTTATATTCGTTCGCAAGAGAAAACCGACCATGCTGATTAATCTGGGCCGCCTGCTGATGCTGTGCGTATGGGGCTTCCTGCTCTCTAACCTGTTCCACCCGTTTCCCAAGCCGCTGAAGTATTTCATCGACGTGGCGCTGTTCTTTATGGTGGTGATGCACGGCCTGCAGCTGGTGCTGTTGAAATCCACCCAGCCGAAGGATCAGCCAATCAGCTACTGGCAAGAAGCCAAGATCTTTATCTTTGGCGTGTTCGAGCTGTTGGCCTGGCAGAAGAAACAGCCACCCATCAAGAAAAAGTGACCGCTACGGCTGAACGGTGAAAGAAACGAAGCGCGTGCCCTGCATGTTCAACGTGCCCTGCGCGCCTTTTTCTATCGGGTTGTATTGCCACTGTTTCAGCCGCAGCTGGATATCTTCACCGCCCTGGTTCGGGCTGAACACCACCTCGTAATACATCGGCTCATTGACCAGCGGTTCGCGCTGCGGCGCACGGGTCTTGGCGACCGGGAAGCTGCGCTTGTCGCTCACCGTCACCTGCAGACTGCGCATCGGCGCACGATCGTTTTCCGCCTCCTGCTGGCGCTGTTTGAAATAGCGTTGCGTGGCCAGCACGGCAATCAACGCAATCACGGCGACAAAAAACAACGGTGGCTTGCTCATCGGTTTCCCATTTCCTTCACGGCCAAATCGGCGTAAACATAGCATTCTCAAGAAAGCATTGTCGATCGTCGGCAGGCTACCTACACTGAAATGAAGAAGTGACATTGGTGACAGTTTGGAGCCGGTTATTGCGGCTCCCTCATGCATAAGGAAGACATAAATGAGTTGGCCGTTCCTTGCCGTATTCTTTTCCGGTTGGCTGTTCGTCGACGCCTCTTACCGTGGCCCGCGCTGGCAGCGCTGGGTGTTCAAACCCGTCACGCTGCTGCTGCTGTTGCTGTTGGCCTGGCAGGCGCCGGTGCTCGGCGCAGCAGGTTATCTGATCGTGCTCGGCCTGCTGGCGACGCTGATCGGTGACGCGCTGCTCCTGCTGCCGCGCGAGCGGGTGCTGTACGCCATCGGCACCTTTTTCCTGTCCCACCTGCTGTATACCCTGAGCTTCGCCAGCCAGATGACGTTCAGTCTGTTCTGGCCGCTGCCGCTGGCGCTGCTGGCGATCGGCGCGTTGCTGCTGGCCACCCTTTGGACCCGGCTGGAAGAGATGCGTTGGCCGATCGCCACCTACGTGGCGATGACGCTGCTAATGGTCTGGCTGGCGGGCGAGCAATATTTCCTGCGCAGTACCGATTTCGGCTTCTCGTTGCTGACCGGCACCTCGCTGCTGCTGCTGGCCAACGTGGTTTGGCTGCTCAACCGCTACCGTTTCACCTTCCGCGCGGCGGACGCCATCGTGGCCTTCTGTTACTTCTCCGGCCACTTCCTGATCGTGCGTTCGCTCTACCTGTAACTCTCTGCCACGGGTTCGGTGCGCCGAACCCGTTTCTTCATTAAGCCAGCGCTTTCAACGTCAGGGCATCGTCGGCGCCCAGCTGATTGCGATACAGATCGCCGTCGCGCGAGAAGAAGGCCAGGGTGCTGCCATCCGCCCGCAGCAGCGCGATGCCGTCCGGCGCCGGGCGCCAGCCCACGACTTCCGCCGCAAACACGCTTTGCAGACACCGTTGCCGATCCACCAGCTGATAGCCGTTGGTCTCGCTTTGCTCATTCGCCAGAAACTCGATTTGGCATTGGCGTTCGCTATCGGCCACCTGCCATTGCCCCGCCAGCGACTGCGCGGTCGGCAACGCCAGGCTGCCGGCCATGACCGCACTTGTCATCATCATGCCGCCCGCCGCCAAAGCGGTGCGCGTTAAAGTACCTTTCATACCGGGCTCCCGCATTACGCCCGGCCGAGACTGCGCCGGGCGTTCCGTTGCTGCGTTACACGATAAAGTCAGTGGCGACGTCTACCTGGCCGACGATTTTCACCAGGAAGTCCGGCGCCTGATGGCCACCAATGTTCACCGACAAATCGGTCACGTTGTTGGAAGCGTTGTAGCTGAGCAGCGCTTCGCCGGCCGCGCCGCTGAAGTGATCGACGAAGTGAATGAAATCGCTGCTCTGCGCTTCTTTATTGAAGAACGACAGGTCAATTTTGTCGATCCCCTTCTGGAAGTCGCGGATCCAGTCTGAAGCGCCCGGTGCGGAATCGCTGGCGGCAGAGAACACGAAGATGTCTTTGCCGGCACCGCCCCACAGCTCATCCGCCCCGCCGCCGCCGAACAGCACGTCGTTACCTGCGCCGCCTTTCAGCACGTTGTTGGCCGCGTTACCGACGATCACGTCGTTGCCGGAACCGCCGATAGCGTTCTCGATGGTCACCCCGGCGGCGATCGAGACGTTGCCCTTCAGGCCACCCACGTCGGAGAACGATTTCTCGTTCAGGTTGATGCGCTGGTTCGCGGTGTAACCGGAGAAATCGAAGGTATCGTTACCGCCCGCATCCCAGGCTGCAAAGATCACTTTCTGCGAGTTGCTGGTCGTGCTGAGGAAATCGCGACCGGTGTTGGAGTTAAAACCGTACACGGTGTCGCCGGTGCGGGTCGACAGATTGGCGCCATAGAGATGCTGAATGGCGGCAATGTCATCCAGCAGCGGAGCCGCGGCATAGTGGCCGCCGTTGTCGCCACCGGTGTTGGTTTCACTCCAGTAGCTCATCAGGCTGAACTGGCGGGTATCCTCCGCATAGGTGACGTCGCGATAGGTCGGGTTACCCTCACCGGCGTTGTAGTCGCCCGGGTGGCTCAGGCCCAACGCATGGCCAATCTCATGGGTGAACGTCTGACGGCCGTAGTCTTCGGTCGCCGGATGCTTCACGTTGGATTGGTTGACGTTGTACCAGGTCTGGCCGCCCAGATCCTGGCCCTGCCAAATGGTGTTCGGCAGGAAGGCGTAGGCCTGGGTGCCGTAATCATAGTGGCCTGGGCGATCCTGGCTGTAGTTGCCGAAGGTGATGTTGGCCTTTTGACCGGCCGCCACTTCAGTGAAAGTGATATTGGCGACGTCGGCCCAGGACTGTAGCGACAGCTTAGCCTGCTGTTGCTGTTCCGCGCTGAACTTGCTCAGCCCGGTGTCGCCGGCGACGTTGGTGGAAGAGAACTTATAGTCCGGGAAGGAGAAGGTTAATTTAACCGGCTGGCCAAATACCTTGTAACCGTTCCAGGTTTGATTCTCGCGGGTAATAAACAGCCCAGCTTGCTCGTTAGAAAATGAATCCTTGCCATTAATCTGAATCCCGTTACCCCGCTCATGATAATGCAGCAGGTCGTCTACAGCATCGTAGCCGGTTGTTGCGGCTGCAAGGCTGGATTCAGTAATTTCAATTGCCTTTTTAGTAGATTGCATTGGTTCGATTCCACTCATTACCTGATTGATATCAATCAGACAGATAGACATAACCTCCCCGTAAGCCACGGTTAATGAACCTTAAGCTTGCTGGAAGGGGCTTATGCGCCGTTACCGGCAGTGTGTTAGGTAGAATTAATGCATATATATCAGCAAATAAGATCGCCATTAAAAATGGTAATCGATTCCAATTATAGGCAGGGCCGCAAAACTGCACATAAAATAATCAACCATTTATTATCGCAACGAAAGTTTGTTATGCTGCTTTTTAGGATTATTTACAAAACAAATGAAACTTGATGAGGATAAGTTGGCACCAAACTTCAATAGTAATGCGGCCTGCAGACTCAAGCGAATCATGCTGGCTTCGCACAGGGAAAAGGGTAAATTTTGCTAAAGCGTTATAGATTAATAACTCTTTATTATTAGGTCGCGCGATTTTTTAGTTTCTATAGGAATATTATTTTCTTATTTAAACTAACGGCGGCGAGCCTTTTCATCCCAATAGAGGATAAGAAAAGCCGATAGATTAAAATTCGCATTATTCATTATTGAATGAATACCCCTTTATAGGCTCGAACGCCGTTAGCAATAATTCTCATCCGGCGCTTGACTCTGGAGTTGACTCCAGGGTGTAGAGTCAGCTGAGCAAACCCGTTTAACAGCCCGAAGGGGGACGTTATGCACAATCAGCAAAACCATAATCATCAGGAACATCACCACGCCGAAGGCGGATGCGGCTGCAACCACAGCCACAGCAAAACTCAACATGGCTGCAGCAGCGAGCCGAAAAACGCCGCCGCACAGGCCGAACACGCCCACCACCATCACGATCATGGCGATAGCGGCAGCTGCACCGCCGCACCCGACGATCCGGACGAGGAAAGCGACAGGCTGGCCGCCGCTCCCCCTTCCGGTAGCCAACGTTTCAGCTGGAAAGTCACCGGCATGGACTGCCCCAGCTGCGCCAAGAAAATCGAAAATGCCGTCATTTCACTCCCCGGCGTCGACAGCGTGCGCGTGCTGTTCGCCACCGAAAAACTGGTGGTCGACGCACAGTCCGACATCAGCCTGCGGATCCAGGACGCGGTCGCCCAAGCCGGCTTTACCCTGCTCGGCACCCAGACCGCCAAAGCCCCCGCGCCGAAAACCTCACGCTTCGGCGAATTCGCACCGCTGCTGCTGTTAACCACCCTGATGATCGTCAGCTGGGTGCTGGATCGGGTTAACCCGGAGCTGGGCCGCATCGCCTTTATCGCCACCACGCTGGTCGGATTGGCGCCGGTCGCCACCAAGGCGCTGCGTCTGATTCGTTCCGGCACGCCGTTCGCCATCGAAACGCTGATGAGCGTGGCGGCCATCGGCGCGCTGTTCATCGGCGCCACCGCCGAGGCGGCGATGGTGCTGCTGCTGTTTATGGTCGGTGAGCTGCTGGAATCCTACGCCGCCAACCGCGCACGGCGCGGGGTGACGGCGCTGATGGAGCTGGTGCCGGAAGATGCGCTGCTGCTGCAAGGTGCGGAGCGCAAACGCGTGCCGGTCGCCAGCCTGCGTCCGGGCGATGTGATTGAAATCGCGCCCGGCGGGCGCCTGCCGGCCGACGCCGAGCTGCTCAATCCGTTCGCCAGCTTCGACGAAAGCGCCCTGACCGGCGAGTCGGTGCCGGTCGAGCGCCAACAGGGTGAGAAAGTGGCCGCCGGCAGCCTGTCCGTCGATCAGGCGGCGCAGATGAAGGTGATCTCCGAGCCCGGCAAAAACGCCATCGACCGCATTTTGCAGCTGATTGAAGAGGCCGAAGAGCGCCGCGCGCCGATCGAACGCTTCCTCGATCGGTTCAGCCGTTATTACACCCCGGCCATTATGCTGCTGGCCGTCGCGGTGATCCTGCTGCCGCCGCTGCTGTTCTCGCAGCCGTGGGATACCTGGATCTATCGCGGCCTGACGCTGCTGCTGATCGGTTGCCCATGCGCATTGGTGATCTCGACTCCGGCGGCCATTACATCCGGGCTGGCAGCCGCCACGCGGCGCGGCGCGCTGATTAAAGGCGGTGCGGCGCTGGAACAGCTGGGCCAGATACAAACCATCGCCTTCGATAAAACCGGTACCCTGACCGAAGGCAAGCCGACGGTGACCGACGTGCTGCCGATCGGCGCGCTCACCGAACAGCGGCTGCTGCAGCTTGCCGCCGCGGTAGAAGCCGGTTCACATCACCCGCTGGCGCAGGCGATCATCAACCGCGCCGCCGAAAGCGGGACTGAGCTGCCGCTGGCGCAGGCGCGCCGCGCGCTGGCCGGCGTCGGCGTGGAAGGGATCGTGGACGGCAAGACCGTGCTGATCAGCGCGCCGGGCAAGCTGGCACCGGGCCAGCTCGACGCTCAATGGCAGAGCCAGGTAGACAAGCTGGAAAACGCCGGCAAAACGGCGGTGGTGGTGCTGGAAGACGGCGCGCCCATCGGCTTGCTGGCGCTGCGCGATACGCTGCGCGGCGACGCCAAACAGGCGATAGCCGAACTGAACGCGCTGGGTATTCGCGGCGTGATGCTGACCGGCGACAACCCGCGCGCCGCCGCGGCGATCGCCGGCGAGCTGGGCCTCGACTATCGTGCCGGCCTGCTGCCGGAAGATAAGGTCAGCGCGGTCACCGAACTGAGCGAACTGCGCCCGACGGCGATGATCGGCGACGGCATCAACGACGCCCCGGCGATGAAGGCCTCCAGCATCGGCATCGCCATGGGCAGCGGCACCGACGTGGCATTGGAAACCGCCGACGCCGCCCTAACCCACAACCGGCTGGTAGGCGTCGCGGAGATGATCCGCATCTCGCGCGCCACCCACGCCAATATCCGGCAGAACATCACCATCGCATTGGGGCTGAAGGGGGTCTTCCTGATCACCAGCCTGCTGGGGCTGACCGGTTTGTGGCTGGCGGTGCTGGCCGACTCCGGCGCCACCGCGCTGGTCACCGCCAACGCGCTGCGGCTGTTGAAAAAGCGCAGCTAAGTTCGGAAAGCAATACGGGCGCGGCATAGCGCGCCCGTTGTCATTTCGGGGAAAGGGACTTTTCCTTCATCAACACGACCGTGTCGCCGTTATACACCTTTACGCAGCAGATAACGGTATGGCGCCTGCTCGGTCTCCTGCGCCACCAGCGTATGCTCCATAAAGCGGCAGAACCCCGGAATATCGCGGGTGGTGGCTGGATCGTCGGCGATAATCAGCAGCGTTTCGCCGTTGTCCATATGGCGCACGGTTTTACGCACCATCATTACCGGTTCCGGGCAACGCAGGCCCAGCGCGTCGAGCGTCTGGTCTGCCTGGGCAAATAAGTCAGTCATGCAATTTTTCTCGTTCAAAAACGATCGGCGAACGCTCGCCGCATCTCATTAGCGCCTAGTTTACGCCGGTAGTTTTTCTGCGCAAGATGCGTTAACGTTTGCGTTAAATTTAACCATTGCATTGGTTGCGCAAACGCGTATCATGCCGCCGCGCAGCGTTTTTTGCTGTTTTGACAAGACACACTGGGTTCCCTCACCCCACTGCTAAAAAGGCTACAATATGTATTCGTTTACCGCACAGCAGCGCTTCACGGCGTTGGTCTGGCTTTCGCTGTTTCATATCGCCATCATTACCTCCAGCAACTACCTGGTGCAGCTGCCGATCACCGTTTTCTGCTTCCATACCACCTGGGGCGCCTTTACCTTCCCGTTTATCTTCCTCGCAACCGATCTGACCGTGCGCATTTTCGGCGCGCCGCTGGCGCGGCGGATTATCCTGGCGGTGATGGTGCCGGCGCTGTTCATCTCTTACGTGATCTCCACCGTCACCTATCAGGGAGAATGGCAGGGCTTCGCGGCGCTGGGCAGTTTTAACCTGTTCGTGGCGCGCATTGCCGTGGCCAGCTTTATGGCCTACGTACTCGGCCAGATCCTCGACGTTCACGTCTTTAACCGCCTGCGCCAGCGCAGCGCCTGGTGGGTGGCGCCGGCGGCGGCGATGTTCTTCGGCAACATCAGCGATACGCTGGCGTTCTTCTTCATCGCCTTCTACAAGAGCAGCGATCCCTTCATGGCCAATAACTGGGTGGAGATCGCGCTGGTGGATTACAGTTTCAAGGTGATGATCTGCCTACTGTTCTTCCTGCCGATGTACGGCGTGTTGCTGAACATGCTGCTCAAACGCATCGCAGCGCGCAGCGGCAGCCTGCAGCCGAGCTGAGTCGTGTTATTCTGGGCGGCCCTATCCTTTGGAGGCCGCTCATGACCCCAATCGTCCGCACCGCCACGCTCGAAGAAATCCACCGCCTTTACCAACGCATCCCCGAATTCGGTGGCCTGCATAGCCTGGCCGATCTGCAGCGGCGTATCGGTGCCGCCCCCGCCAGCCTGTTGATCGCCGAGATAGGCGGGCAGCCGGCCGGTTTCAAACTCGGTTATCAACGGCAGGAAACGGTGTTTTACAGCTGGCTGGGTGGCGTGCTGCCGACATGCCGTCGCCACGGCGTGGCGCAGGCCTTGTTGGCCGAACAGGAACGCTGGGCGCGGGCGCAGGGCTATCGCCAACTGACGGTCAAAACCCGTAACCGGTTCCGCGCCATGCTGACGATGCTGCTCGCCCATCACTATCAGATTGTTCAGCTGGAAAAGATAGGCGAAGTGGCTGATTATCGGCTATTACTGGAAAAAAACTTGTGACAACATCTGCCTTGCATTTCAACCTGGAATAGGTTGCGATACGACAGTGAATCCCTACCGGAAAGGAAGAAGGAAGCCCGATGCGTAAAGTAGCGAAATTGATGGGTATCAGCCTGCTGGCGCTTGGCCTCGCGGCCTGCGACGGCAACACCAAAGACACCAAGGCAGCGCCAGACGGCGCAGCGGCCAGCGCGCCGGCTGGGCAGCAGGTCAGCCTGCTGGACGGTAAACTGGCGTTCACCCTGCCGGTTGGCATGGCGGATCAGAGCGGCAAGCTGGGCAACCAGGCCAACAACATGCATGTTTACGCAGACAGCACCGGCCAGCGCGCGGTGATCGTCATCCTGGGCGACAAGACCGCCGACAGCCTGGAGACCCTGGCCAAGCGCCTGGAGAATACCCAGCGCGCGCGTGACGCCAACCTGCAGGTGATCACCAACAAAGCGCTCGACGTCAACGGCGTGCCGCTGCGTCAGTTGGACAGCATCATCACCAGCGGCGGTGAAAAAGCTTATTCCTCCGTCCTGATCGGTTCGCTGAACAACAACATGCTGACCATTCAGGTGACGCTGCCGGCGGACAATCAGCAGCAGGCGCAGACCGAAGCCGAAGGCATCATCTCCACCCTGAAGCTGAAGCAGTAATCCCACAGAGGGCCGGCTTGCCGGCCCTTTCGTTTTTACGTCAGCGCCTGCGCCAGCAAGGTGATCGGATGTTCGCAGCGCTTGCTGGTGGACATTTCTATCTGCCATTTGCAGGTTTCGCAGTCGGTCACCACCAGATCCACCCCGCTCTCTTCGATCTGCCGGAACAGCGGCGCGCCGATACCTTGCGAAGTGGCGTAGTTCTCCGATTTAAACCCGTAGGTGCCGGCGATGCCGCAGCACTGCGAATCCAGCACCACCAGCTCCAGCCCCGGTATCTGCCGCAGCAGCTCCAGGGTGTAGGCGGTCCAGCCCATTTTCTCCATATGGCAAGGCGTGTGATAAGCCACCCGCAGCGGCGTGTGCTGCAGCGGCAGGCTGCGCCCCTGATTGATCAGGCGATAGAGATAGCGCGTCGCCAGCTCCACCCGATCGCGCACCGGGGTAGTGTCCACGTCCAGCAGATGCGGGTATTCGTCGCGCAGGGTGAAGGTGCAGCTCGATGAGGTCGCCACCACCGGAATGCCGCGTTCCAGCACCGCTTCATGCAGCGATTCGGCGTTGACCCTGGCCTGCTTTTTGGCCTGCTCGATAAACCCGTTGGCGATCAGCGGCACGCCGCAGCATTTCTCGCGTTTCAGTAGCTGCACGCCGATATCCAGCGCGTTGAACACCCGGATCAAATCCTTGCCCAGCTGCGGATGGTTATAGTTGACGAAGCAGCCGTGGAAAAACGCCACCTGCTCGGCATAACGCTGCTGAGCCTGCACCTGTTGCCGGTACCAGCGGCGGAAGGTGCCGAACGAGTATTTCGGCAGTTCGCGACGGTGATCGATCTTCAGCGCCTTGTCCAACAGCTTGCGCACCGGTTTCAGCCCGGTAGCGGCGTTGACGATCGGCGCGAACGGCGTCGACAGCGAGCCCATGATGTCGGTGTGGCTGAGGATGGCGTCGCGCAGCGTCGGCTTGTTCTGGGCGAAGTCGGCGCGGGCGCGTTGAATGATATCGCCGATTTTGACGTCGGACGGGCAGGCCACTTCACAACGTTTGCAGTTGGTGCAGTATTTCAGCGCTTCGTCGTACAACGCCGGATCTTTCAGCCGCAGCCGCTCGCCGTCCGGCCCCGCCTGTTTCGGCCCCGGATAGAGCGGGTTCACTTTGGCGACCGGGCAGTAGGTGGTGCAGACGGTGCATTTGATGCAGCTTTCAAAGCTGTGGTCCTGATGCAGGCTCATGCGTTTTCCTCCGCGGCGATCTGCTGCGCGACGTGCAGCGCACCGATCAATGACACGCCGGCGCCGCAGCCTTGCTGCAGCGGATCGTAGCCGCCGGCGACCGCGCCGATGGCATACAGATTGTCGAACGGCATTCCCTGTTTCATCGCCCGCAGCCTGCCATCGGTGCGCACGCCAAACTGCAGATAAGGCTGCGGTGCAAACAGCTCGCGCCGGCTCCAGTCGGCGCGATCCGCGCGGCTGTGTACGTCCAGCTCGAAGATTGGCTCGCGCACCCCGTCGAAATTCGCCACCAGCCCGTTGCTGAAGAAGCTGCCGCTGGCCAGCACCACCTGCTGCGCCCGCAGCGGAATATCGCCGTGGTTGCGGGTATACAGGCCGGTGACGCGGCCGGCTTCACACTCGGCGCGCAGCACGCTGTCGCCAGGCATGAAAACGCCGCCCAGCTGTTGGAAACGCCGCCGCAGCGCCTGATGCAAGCGCATGCCGGGCACCGAAGGCGGCAGCGTCGGCAGCAGCCGGATCGGCTTGCCGACCGCATCCTGCAACACCGCCAGCGACGCATCGTCCTCCAGGCCCAGACAGGCAGGCAGGAAGAGCGCCTCGGCTTCCCCCGCCAGCCGCCGCAGCTCTTCGGCCATCGGCGGCAGGCTTTCCATCAAATCCAGTACCCGGGCGATGTTTACCGCGCGGAACTCGCTGGGGTTATTGCGCAATCGGTCCAGCGCCGGCATGTGCAGATAGGCCACCTCCGTCTCTACGCCGAGCTCGCGGCTCAGGGAGTCGGCGGCCATCTGCGGCTGGAAGTCGAGGAATCCTTCGATGCCGATCACCGCGATGCGCCGCCACGGCAGTTGGCCGGTCAGCGGCAGCGTCGGGATCGCCTGCGGGCTGAGCCAGGTGGCGCGGCGCGTGCCGAGCGGCGTAATACGCAGATGATTGCTGGCTCCCTCGCCCTGCAGGTTCAGCCCGCAGCGCTCCAGCAGCCGCTGTGCGGCGGCGGACAGCGCCGCCACCCGGCCAGGCCCGATCAGGGCATACGGATGCTGCGGCGCCTGTTGCGCCAGCTGCGGTAACGCCGCCAGCGGCATCTCGACCGGCGTACCGTCCGGCAATCTCGCCAGCAGATCGAGCGAACCGGAGGAGAAGTAGAGCGCGCTCTGGCCGGAACTGACCACCGCACAACGCTTGCCCTGTTCGGCCACGGCAATGGCGCAGCTCAGACCCGCCAGGCCGCCGCCAATCACCACTACGTCAAATCGCATCATCCGCCTCCCGCTCTTTGTCGGCCTGGGCTTCAAGCCCGCATAACCCCTGGTAAACCCAACTGGTAAATTCACTCTCGCGCAGCGCGTCGCCCCAGGCGATCGGCCGCACGCCTTTCCAGCGTTCGTTGAGGAACTGCGACAGCTGCGCGATGGATTGCTGCGGCGTGCTGACGTTAAAGCGCGTCAGCAGCCCAGCGGCGCGGCAGGCGCAGAGTTCGCCCTGGCAGGTGCCCATGCCGACGCGGGTGCGGCGGCGCAGATCCACCAGGTTATTGACGGTCAGCGAGTTGACCGCATAACGCACTTCCCCGGCGGTCACCGCCTCGCATTCGCACACCAGGCTGGTATCGAGCCGATCGGCCGCCGGCACCTGGCTGGCGCGATCGCCGTGACGATAAATTGCCGAACCGCGAATGCTGGCGGGCAGAGAAACCACGCTGCGCACCGTTTCCTCCGCCGACTGGCGGGATCCGGGCAACGCGTCCTGCGCAGTGGTGCACGGGCGGTTTACGCCAAGCTTCTCGCACACCTTGTCGGTGGCCCACTCCGCCATCAGGCGGTAGGTCATCAGCTTACCGCCGGTGATGGTGATAAACCCTTCCAGCCCGTCGCGGCTGGCGTGATCGAGCAGCACGATGCCGCGGCTGACGTTGCGCCCGCTAGGGTCGTCGTCGCTGGCCACCAGCGGCCGCACCCCGGCATAGGCGCGCAGAATGCGGGTCTGCGCCAGGGTGGGCGCCAGCAGCGCCCCCTCGCGGATCAGAATGTCCACCTCCTGCGGGGTCACCAGCATGTTGTCAATTTGGTCGTAGTCGATATGGGTCGAGGTGGTGCCGATCAACGAGATGGTGTCGCCCGGCACCAGGATGTCGGCGTCTGCCGGTTTGCGGCAGCGGTTGATCACCATGTTGTTGATGCGATGGCCGAGGATCAGCAGCGCCCCTTTGGCCGGGAACATGCGGATGCGCAAGTCGGCGTATTCGGCGATCTGCTGGCCCCAGATGCCGGCGGCGTTGACCACCACCGGCGCATGCAGCTCATAACGCCGCTGATTCTGATGGTCGTAAACGCGCACGCCCGTCACCCGATCGCCGCTGCGCAACAATCCCACCACCTGGTGGTAGGTCAGGATCTGCGCGCCGTGTTCGCGCGCGTCCAACATGTTGGCGGCGGTCAGCCGGAAAGGATCGACGGTGCCGTCCGGCACGCGCACCGCGCCGATCAGCGCCGGGTTAGCCGCCGGCTCCAGCCGCAGCGCCAGCTGCGGGTCGATCGCCTCGGCGTCGATGTCGGCCTGGCGACAGGCGGCGATAAACTGTTGCTGATAGTCCAGCGAGTCCTGCGGCAGGGTGATGAACAGCCCATTGGTGCGCTCGATACAGTGATGAGCGATACGTTTCAGGATGCGGTTTTCTTCGATGCACTCGCGCGCCGACTCGCCGTCGGTCACCGCATAGCGCGCACCGCTGTGCAATAAACCGTGGTTGCGGCCGGTGGCGCCGGTGGCGATGTCGTGGCGCTCCAGCAAAATGCAACGCAAGCCGCGCCGCGCACAGTCGCGGGCGATGCCTGCGCCGGTGGCGCCGCCGCCGATGATGATCACATCCGTTTCGCCGCCGTCAAAATAGCTGCTCATGTCGCTCCCTCAGGATCGGTAGTTATGAGCCTATTGAGCCACGGTTATTAGGGTCTTTGTTTGATAAGGAACAATAACGAACATAAAACGAAATAAAAATGACCACAAAAAACCATCAATGTGATCATAATCACGATTTTTGGACGTTTTTCTATTTCATAACGTTAACGAATCGCTCAAAATCCGCCGTGGTTTCATGAAAGTGTAACAATTGCGCCATTCGTCACAGCGACACCAGGCGTATTTGTCGACAATGGCGCTCGTTATGGAACACAAAAACACCACATTCGATATCCGCTCAATCATCAAATGAACGTAAAAGGTCATATTGATGTGATAACAGATAAAGCCATCGGAGGCGCTCATGTTGAGTATTTTTAAGCCGGCCGCACACACCGCCCGTGTGCCGAGCGATAAGGTAGATCCGCTCTACCGTAAGCTGCGCTGGCAAATTTTCCTGGGGATCTTCTTCGGTTACGCCGCCTACTACCTGGTGCGTAAGAACTTCACCCTGGCCATGCCTTACCTGATCGAACAAGGCTTCAGCCGCGGCGACCTCGGCTTCGCGCTGTCAGGCATCTCCATCGCCTACGGCTTCTCCAAATTCATCATGGGCTCGGTCTCCGACCGTTCCAACCCGCGGGTGTTCCTGCCCGCCGGCCTGATCCTGGCGGCGGCGGTGATGTTGTTCATGGGCTTCGTGCCGTGGGCCACCTCCAGCATCGCGGTGATGTTCGTTCTGCTGTTCCTGTGCGGCTGGTTCCAGGGCATGGGGTGGCCGCCGTGCGGCCGCACCATGGTGCACTGGTGGTCGCAGAAAGAACGCGGCGGCATCGTTTCCATCTGGAACTGCGCCCACAACGTGGGTGGCGGCCTGCCGCCGCTGCTGTTCCTGCTGGGTATGGCCTGGTTCAACGACTGGCACGCGGCGCTGTACATGCCGGCCTTCGGCGCCATCCTGGTGGCCCTGATCGCCTTCGCCCTGATGCGCGACACCCCGCAATCCTGTGGCCTGCCGCCGATTGAAGAGTACAAAAACGACTATCCGGACGACTACAGCGAAAAAGACGAAGAAGAGCTGACCGCCAAGCAGATCTTCATGCAGTACATTCTGCCGAACAAGCTGCTGTGGTACATCGCGGTCGCCAACGTGTTCGTCTATCTGCTGCGTTACGGCATTCTGGACTGGTCGCCGACTTACCTGAAAGAAGTGAAACACTTCGCGCTGGACAAATCTTCCTGGGCCTACTTCCTGTATGAATACGCCGGTATCCCGGGCACCCTGCTGTGCGGCTGGATGTCGGACAAAGTGTTCAAAGGCAACCGCGGCGCCACCGGCGTGTTCTTCATGACGCTGGTGACCATCGCCACCGTGGTGTTCTGGATGAACCCGGCCGGTAACCCGACCGTGGACATGATCTGTATGCTGGTCATCGGCTTCCTGATCTACGGCCCGGTGATGCTGATCGGCCTGCACGCGCTGGAGCTGGCACCGAAGAAAGCCGCCGGCACCGCCGCGGGCTTCACCGGCCTGTTCGGCTACCTGGGCGGCTCGGTTGCGGCCAGCGCCATCGTCGGTTACACCGTGGACTTCTTCGGTTGGGACGGCGGCTTCATGGTGATGATCGGCGGCGGCGTGCTGGCGGTTATCCTGCTGCTGCTGACCATGCTGAACGAAAAGAAACACCACGCGGAAATCGCCGCCAAGCGCGGTTAAGCGTCACACGACTTTTGCATGATTTAAAGGCCGCCCTGCGGCCTTTTTACTACCCTGCCCCCAACAACACGGAGAAAAACGGAATGCGGACTCAAGTCAAAGCCCTGCTGACAGGGATCATTCTCGCCACCTCGATGGTCAGCGCCGCACAGGCGGCGGACAAAGTGGTGATCGCCCACCGTGGCGCCAGCGGCTACCTGCCGGAACACACCCTGCCGGCGAAAGCGATGGCCTACGCCCAGGGCGCCGATTACCTCGAACAAGATCTGGTGATGACCAAGGACAACGAGCTGGTAGTGTTGCACGATCATTACCTCGATCGCGTCACCGACGTCGCCGAACGCTTCCCGGACCGCGCGCGCAAAGACGGCCGCTACTACGCCATCGACTTTACGCTGGCGGAGATCAAATCGCTGAAGTTCACCGAAGGCTTTGAAATCGAAAACGGCAAGAAGGTACAGGGTTATCCTGGCCGCTTCCCGATGGGCAAATCCGACTTCCGCGTACACACCTTCCAGGAAGAGATCGAGTTCGTGCAGGGTCTGAACCATTCGACCGGCAAGAACATCGGCATCTACCCGGAAATCAAGGCGCCTTGGTTCCACAAACAGGAAGGCAAAGACATCTCCAGCAAAGTGCTGGCGGTGCTCAAGCAGTACGGCTATACCGGCAAAAACGACAACGTCTACCTGCAGTGCTTCGACGCCAACGAGCTCAAACGTATCAAGAACGAGCTGGAGCCGAAGCTGGGTATGGATCTGAAGCTGGTGCAGCTGATCGCCTATAACGACTGGCAGGAAACCTACGAGCAGAAAGCCGATGGCAAGTGGGTAGAATACGACTACGACTGGATGTTCAAACCAGGCGCGATGAAGAAAATCGCTCAGTATGCCGACGGTATCGGGCCGGACTACCACATGCTGGTCGTGGCGGATAAATCCAAGCCGGGCCACATCGTGCTGACCGACATGGTGAAAGAAGCGCACGCCAGCAAGCTGGCGGTGCATCCGTTCACCATCCGCGCCGATGCGCTGCCGAAGTATGTTACCGACGTGAACCAGCTGTATGACGTGATTTACAACCAGGCCGGCGTCGACGGCGTGTTCACCGACTTCCCGGACAAGGGCGTGCAGTTCCTGCAGAAACAGGGCCAGCACAAGTAATGTCAAGGGCGCCGCAAGGCGCCCTTATTATTTCAGAGGAACATCTTGCGCAGGTAGTGCGGCACCGCGTTATCGACGTTGGAACCGATCACCTCCAACTCCGGCAGCATATCCTTCAGGCGCTGATGCGCATCGCGCATGATGCAACCCTTGCCGGCCATCGACAGCATCTCCAGATCGTTCATGCCGTCGCCGAAGGCGATGCACTCTTGCAGCGTATAGCCGATGATCTTGGCCACTTCTTCCAGCGCATGCCCTTTCGACACGCCGCCCGCCATCACTTCCAGGCAGGTCGGGAACGAGAAGCTGACATTGACCCGATCGCCCCAGCGCGCGTTGATGGCGTCTTCCACCTGCAGCAAACGCTCGTGATCTTCACAGGTGAAGTAAACCTTGCAGACGCCGTCGGTTTCCAGCAGGCCCGGCTCAAACAGCTGATATTTGAACACCGACTCCTGGAAGAATTCTTCCTGCTCCGGGCTTTCGCGGTTGGTAAACCAATCGTCGTTACGGTAGACGTTGGTGGTGATCTCCGGATCGTCGTGCAGCATGCCGTACAGATCGCGGGCGATATCCCCGTCCAGGTTATGGCTGAAAATCAGCTCGCCGGCGGTGTTATGCACCCGCGCGCCGTTGGAAGTGATCATAAAGGCGCTGATCTCCAGGCTGTCGCGGATCTGCCCCACGTCGATATGGTGGCGGCCGGTGGCGAACACGAAATGCACGCCGCGTTGGGTCAGCAACTTCAGCGTTTCTTTGGCGTACGGCGACAGGGTATGGTCGGGAGACAGCAGCGTGCCATCTAAATCGGAAGCGACGACGTGATACATAGCGTTATGTTCTAACCTCTGATGGAGTTGTCGGCGGCAGCGCGCCGCCTAAGTGTTGAGCAAAGAAGCGCAGGATTGCGTTCAGTGCTTCGGCGCGCATCGCGTCCCGCTCGAACAGGATCTCATGGCGTGCGCCGTTGATAACCCACGGGAGCCCCCCTTCGCAAGGGCGCCCCGCGTCTGACAGAGCCTGACAAAAAGCCTGGTGCGAACGGTTGTCGACCACCCGCTCCTCACCGGCTTGCAAAAGCAACAGCGGCGTTGTTATCTCCCCGGCCTGAGCGATAATCTGCCGGCCGGCACGAATGCTCTCCCGCACCCAATGGTAGGTCGGCCCGCCCACCTGCAGCTCGGGGTAATCGGCATAATAGCGCAGGCTGCGCCGATAGCGTTCGCGGCTGTGGGTCAACACGTTAACCACATAGGGCAGCGGCCGCCACTGGCCGGTGCCCACCGCGTAATAGTCGCGGATCGCCGGGCGGGTCTCCGCCCAGTCGAGAATGCGGTCGGCCAGCCAGCCCGGCATCGGCAACTGGATGCCGAACATCGGCGCGCAAAACGCCGCCGCGTCGAACGCCTGCGGCCGACGCTGCAGGAACTGCGCCAGGATCGCGCCACCCATCGAATGCGCCAGCGCGAAGCGCTGCCGATAACCGCGCGATTCGACCTCGCGCTGCCAAAGCTGCTCGAAATCGTCCACGTAGTCGGCGAAGTTTACCACATGACCGCGGTGCGTATCCGCCAGTAAACGGCCGGAGCGCCCCTGGCCACGATGATCGACGATCACCACATCGTAACCGCAGTGGAACAGATCGTAGGCCACCTCGGGGTATTTCACGTAGCTTTCGATGCGGCCGGGGCTGACCACCACCACTCGCTGATGCCGTGCGGAGCGAAAACGCACAAAGCGGATCGGCACGCCGTCCACGCCGCTGAACTCGCCTTCTTCCCGCAGCCGCCAGAAGTCCAGCAGCGGCCCGGTGGCGAAGGCAGCGAACTGCGTTTCACGCGTTAACCAGTCATCGGAGCTGAGAGTGAACGAGGCCATCGAGAGCGTTTTCCCTGTGGGGCCGGCGGAAAATGTGACCGCTGGCACAAGAAATCATACTAGCGTATTGTGATTCAATTCTTACAAAAAACGGCGCCGCCTCGGCGCATTGTGGCACAAAACGACACTTTCAGGGAGCCGAGAACCATGACCTTGGACTGGTGGTTAACCTACCTGCTGACCACGCTTATCCTCAGCCTGTCCCCCGGCTCAGGCGCCATCAATACCATGAGCACCGGCATCAGCCACGGCTATCGCGGCGCCGCCGCATCGATCGCCGGGCTGCAGGTCGGGCTGAGCGCGCACATCGTGCTGGTGGGCATCGGCCTCGGCGCGCTGATTTCTCAATCGCTGCTGGCGTTCGAACTGCTGAAATGGCTGGGCGCCGCCTACCTGGTGTGGCTCGGCATCCAGCAATGGCGCGCCGCCGGGGCGCTGGATCTGCATGCGCTGGCGGGCAGCATGCCGCGCCGCCGTCTGTTCCGCCGTGCGGTGCTGGTCAACCTGACCAACACGAAAAGCATCGTGTTTCTCGCCGCGCTGTTCCCACAGTTTATCTTGCCCAATCAGCCGCAGGCCGAGCAGTATCTGGTGCTCGGTGTCACCACCGTGGTGGTGGATATTCTGGTGATGATCGGTTACGCCACCCTGGCGACGCGCATCGCCGGCTGGCTGAGAACCCCGCGCCAGATGCAACTGCTTAACCGGGTGTTCGGTTCGCTGTTCATTTTGGTGGCGGGGCTGCTGGCGACCGCCCGCAAAGCCTGACAAAAAAGGCCGGGCATCGCTGCTCGGCCTTTGGCGTTTCACTGCCGGTCAACGGGTAAAGATCAGGTGTAACCCGAAGCCGGTAAACAGCACGCCCGCCACCCCGTCTATCCACTTGGCCAACCGCTGATAGCCGCGGCGCATCGCCGGCAGCGCAAACACCACCGCCACCAGGCTGAACCAGACGAAGGTCTCGGCGACGATCAGCAAGAACAGCCCCCAGCGCGCCCCGGCGCCGACGCTGTCGCCGACGAACAGCGAGAACACGCTGCCGAAATAGATCACCGCTTTCGGGTTGGACAGATTGGTCAGGAAACCGCGAATAAAGCTGCGCCCGGCCTTCGGCAACGCCACCTGGGCCTCCGCCGCCGGCTGCGCTTGCTGCGCCCGCGCGGAGCGCAGCAGTTGCCACCCCATCCAGCACAGGTAAATGCCGCCGCCGACCATGATGATCTGATGCAGCCAGGCCATCTTCTGCAGGATCAGATGCAGCCCCATCAACGCCACGCCGGCCCACACCACGATGCCGAGCGAAATGCCGACTACGCCCATCATCGCCTCGCGGCGCGAGCGGCTGGCGGCGGTTTGCGACACGAAAAAGAAGTCCGGCCCCGGGCTCATCAGCGCAATCAGATGCACCAGCGCCACGGTGAGAAACAGCATCAGCATGATTTATCGCCCTCAGTCTTCATCATTGTCGAGATGGTCGCGGATCATCGCCATAAAGGGCGCGCCGAAACGCTCCAGTTTGCGCTGGCCGACGCCGTTGACGCTCAGCAGATCGCCGGCCTTAATCGGCATCTGTTCGGCCATTTCCAGCAGCGTGGCGTCGTTGAAAACCACGTAGGGCGGAATATTTTCTTCGTCGGCGATCGACTTGCGCAGTTTGCGCAGCTTGGCGAACAGCTTGCGATCGTAATTGCCGCCGTAGGATTTCTGGTTGGCGCTGCCGCGCGACTTCAGGCTCTGGATACGCGGCACCGCCAGCTGCAGCGCCACCTCGCCGCGCAACACCGGACGCGCCGCCTCGGTCAATTGCAGCGCCGAGTGCATGGCGATGTTCTGGGTGATAAAACCCAGGTGGATCAGCTGGCGCAGCACGCTGGTCCAGTGTTCGGTGGTTTGATCGCGGCCGATGCCGTACACCGGCAGCTTGTCGTGACCGTATTCGCGAATGCGCTGGTTGTTGGAGCCGCGCAGCACTTCCACAATGTACCCTAGGCCGAAGCGCTGACCGACGCGGTACACGCAGGACAGCGCTTTGCGCGCATCCTCCAGCCCGTCGTAACGTTTGGGGGGATCGAGGCAGATGTCGCAGTTGCCGCAGTTCTCGTGCTTGCCTTCGCCGAAGTAGTTGAGCAGCACCAGGCGGCGGCAGGTTTGCGCCTCGGCGAACGCGCCCATGGCGTTCAGCTTGTGGCGCTCGATGTCCAACTGCTGCCCGGCGGGTTTTTCCTCCAGGCAGCGGCGCAGCCAGGCCATGTCGGCCGGATCGTACAGCAGGATGGCTTCGGCCGGCAGGCCATCGCGCCCGGCGCGGCCGGTCTCCTGATAATAGGATTCGATATTGCGCGGGATGTCGAAATGCACCACGAAGCGCACGTTAGGTTTATTGATGCCCATGCCGAAGGCGACGGTGGCCACCACCACCTGCAGATCGTCACGCTGGAACGCTTCCTGCACCTGCGCGCGGCGATCGTTGTCCAGCCCGGCGTGGTAGGCGCCGACGCTCAGCCCGCGGCTTTGCAGGCGCGCGGCGGTGTCTTCCACCTTGGCGCGGCTGTTGCAATAGATAATGCCGCTCTTGCCGCGCTGATCCTGCACGAAGCGCCACAGCTGATCGAGCGGTTTGAATTTTTCCACCAGCGTGTAGCGGATGTTCGGCCGGTCGAAGCTGCTGACCTGCACCAGCGGATCCTGCAACGACAGCAGGCGCACGATATCACCGCGGGTGGACTCGTCGGCGGTGGCGGTCAGCGCGATCACCGGCATCGACGGGAAGCGCTGTTTCAGCTGACCCAGCGCGCGATATTCCGGCCGGAAGTCATGGCCCCACTGCGAAATACAGTGCGCCTCATCCACCGCCAGCATCGCCGGCGGGCAGTGGTCGAGCAGGTTGAGGAAGCTTTCCATCATCAGCCGTTCCGGCGCGATGTACAGCATCTTGATGGTGCCGTTGCGGCAGCCGGCCATGACGTCCAGCTGCTCCTCACGGGTTTGCGTCGAGTTATAGCAGGCGGCGGAAACGCCGTAGGCCAACAGTTGGTCGACCTGATCCTTCATCAGCGAGATCAGCGGGGAAACCACCAGCGTCAGGCCGTCCATCACCAGCGCAGGGATTTGGTAGCACAACGACTTGCCGCCGCCGGTCGGCATTACCACCAGGCAATCCTGCCCGCCGATCGCGGCGTTGATAATCGTTTGTTGGCCCGGACGGAATTGCTGGTAGCCGAAGGTATCGCGCAATACCTGCTCGGCCAGCAACTCTCTGTTAATCACTGCTGCGGTTGACACACACTTCCCCATTTTTTCATCGGTACACACCCACCGGGTATGATTACATAATATCGTTCAGCATGACACCAACGCCCACCCGTGTCTGCCGGAAGTTGTAGTCGATCAGCGATTCGCCGTAGCCGCTGAACACCTGGGTATAGAAACGCACGTTGCGGGTGATCGGATAGCTCCAGCCCAGCTCCGCGCCGCCGTAGCCGCTGTTCCAGTTATAGTGGCTGTCGACGCTGAACACGCTGTCGCCCCAGGCGTAACCGACCTTCAACCGGTAGTATCCCATGTATTTGGTGATGTCCGGGTTGTCATCGTTGCTCGAGCTCTCCGAGAAGCGGAACCAGGGCTTGAGATCCACCTGCCAGTTGCCGTTTTGCGCCATCAGCCGCGCATAGCCGCGATTCCAGCTGCGCGACGTCGGATCAGAGCGGCCGTTAGACTGGTGGTTAACGCCGATTTCAATATCGCGCAACGTCCAACCAGCAAAGCGGTAATCGGTCGCCCACCCTACGAACAGCTGCGGCTCGTAGTTGGTCTCGCGGAACGGTGAAGACTCGCCGCGGTTGGACAATTGCCACCAAGAGCGCTGAGTATAAGACGCGCCGAGCACCGAGTTGTCGCCGGCAATGCCCCGCCACAGCGGAAACGCCAGGCTAAGCTGGTATTTCACCTCGTCCTTGCGCGCCTTGTCGGCCCAGTTGTACGTCTTGATGGCTTCTTTGTTGATATCGCTGGTGTCGGTATACAGCAGGTAATTGGGATCGTAAGGATACAGCGTGAACGGATTATCGTGCTCCTGCAGCAGGTTGGCGATAATGCTGCCGCGCACCGCCGGCTTATCGTGAATCTGCTGCTCTTTGGCTTCCTCAGCCAATGCCAGCGCCGGCATCAGCAGCGTGGCGGAAACGATCCCTGACAAAATGCGCATAACCTCTCCTCACTCCAACGAAAAAGGGCAATCCCGGAAAAAATCAGGCCATTTTACACACAAAGGAGGCTTTCCCGCAGCGCAGGCCGGTTTTATTGGAATAGTCTGGAAAGCAACAAAGGTTAAGCATAAAATCAACATTCCATTAACCTGGACTGACCAGTTAGCTCCTTTAAAACGCAAAAGAAAAACGGAAACCCGCTATGTCGACCACAGCACTGACCCTGGAAGCCGCCCGCCGCAAGATCGGCGAAATCTTTGTCTACCACATGCCGTTCAACCGCGAGCTTGGCCTGGAGCTGCGCCGCTTCGACGATGATTACGTCGAGTTGAGCTTCACCAACCAGCGCAAGCTGGTGGGCAACGCCGCACAGGAGATTTTGCACGGCGGCGTGATCGCCGCGGTGCTTGACGTCGCCGCCGGATTGGCCTGCGCCGGCGGCGTGCTGACGCGCATGGAGCCGCTGATCGAAGAAGAGATCGCCGCCAAGCTGTCGCGCATGGGCACCATCGATCTGCGCGTCGACTATCTGCGCCCCGGCCGCGGCGAGCACTTCGTCGCCTCCGCCAGCGTGCTGCGCAGCGGCAACAAGGTCGCCGTCGCGCGCGTAGAACTGCATAACCACGACGGCCTGCATATCGCGACCGCCACCGCCACCTATCTGGTCGGCTGATGATTGTGTGCGGTGAGCGTCTTCAGTACACTCACCGCATCTTACGTTCCCCACCCGAGTGACGTCATGGACGCAAAGCAAACGCGTCAGGGCATTTTCTTCGCCCTGGCCGCCTATTTTATGTGGGGCATCGCCCCGGCCTATTTCAAACTGATCCAGCAAGTATCCGCGGACGAGATCCTCACCCACCGGATCATCTGGTCGTTTTTCTTCATGCTGGCGCTGATCACGCTGGGCCGCAACTGGCCGAAAGTGCGCGCCGCCTGCCAAAACCGCAAACGGCTGCTGCTGCTGGCAGTCACCGCGCTGTTGATCGGCGGCAACTGGCTGCTGTTCATCTGGGCGGTGAACAACCACCATATGCTGGAAGCCAGCCTGGGCTATTTCATCAACCCGCTGGTTAACGTGCTGTTGGGAATGCTGTTTCTCGGCGAGCGCTTCCGCCGCATGCAGTGGGTGGCGGTGGCGCTGGCGTTCACCGGGGTGCTGGTGCAGCTCTGGCAGTTCGGCTCGTTGCCGATCATCGGTCTGGGGCTGGCGTTCAGCTTCGCCTTCTACGGCCTGCTGCGCAAGAAAATCGCCATCGACGCCCAGACCGGCATGCTGATTGAGACGCTGTGGCTGCTGCCGGTGGCGGCGGCCTATCTGTTCCTGTTCGCCGACAGCCCCACCAGCCACCTGAGCGCCAACCCGTGGTCGCTGAACCTGCTGTTGGTCGCCGCCGGCATCGTCACCACCGTACCGCTGCTGTGCTTCACCGCGGCGGCTACCCGGTTGCGCCTGTCGACGCTGGGTTTCTTCCAGTATCTCGGCCCGACGTTGATGTTCCTGCTGGCGGTCACCTTCTACGGTGAGACCATCGGCCAGGATAAGCTGGTGACCTTCGGCTTTATCTGGGCGGCGCTGATCCTGTTCACCCTCGACGCGCTCTACACCCAGCGCAAGCTGCGCTGAGCCCGGCGCCGCCGGGTTACAGCCAGTTCTTGCGCTTGAAGTACAGGTATGGGGCCAGACCGGCCAGGATCATCAAGGTGATGGCGCCCGGATAGCCGAATGACCACCTCAGTTCCGGCATGAATTCGAAGTTCATGCCGTAGCTGGAAGCCACCAGCGTAGGCGGCAGGAACACCACCGACACCACCGAGAAGATCTTGATGATGCGGTTCTGTTCGATGTTGATGAAGCCCATCGCCGCCTGCATCAGGAAGTTCACCTTTTGGAACAGCGATTCGTTGTGCGGTAGCAGGGATTCGATGTCGCGCAGCACTTCACGCGCCTGCTCCAGCTGGCCGGTTGGCAGACGCGCCTTGCGCACCAGGAAGTTGAGCGCGCGCTGGGTATCCATCAGACACAAACGCACCTTCCAGCCGATATCTTCCAGCTCCGCCAGCGTCGACAGCGCGGCGTCGTATTCGTCGCCCTGATGCCCTTCCATGATCACCCGGCTGAGCTGTTCCAGATCGCTGTAGATGTTCTCTATCTCGTCCGCCAGCTGTTCAATCTTGGTTTCGAACAGATCCAGCAGCAGTTCGTAGGCGTTGCCTTCGAGCATGGTCTGGTTGCGGGCGCGCATGCGGTACAGGCGAAACGCCGGCAGTTCACGCTCGCGCAGGGTATACAGGCGGCCGTCGCGGATGGTGAACGCCACCGTGGAGTTGCCGGCGTGATCTTCCGCATCTTCAAAGTAGAAGAAGGAGTGGATATGCAGACCGTCTTCGTCTTCGAAGAAACGGGCGGAGGCTTCGATGTCGTCCAGTTCGGGACGCGTCGCCAGGCTTTGTCCCAGCTCATTCTGCACGCGCTCACGCTCGCCCTCTTCCGGCTCGACCAGGTCAACCCACAGCGATGACGTGAGATCATCCGAGTCGTCCAGCTCCAGACGGGACAAGCGGCGGTTATCTAATTTAAAAGCGCTCAGCATGTGCCAAAACTCCGTGAAGGTAACGGGTGCGGACAACGCGTTGAAGCACAGAAACAGAGGGGATGCGTATCACCGATTTGTTTCAGACCATGAAGAGATCTGACTCATAGCGACGCTTTGCGGGGTCGCCGACAACCACGAAGGCTATCAGCAAAAACGGAGAGCCTTAGAAGTTATACCTGCGGCGCAGGTCAGTGAGCCAGTATCTACTGGGTGTGTCCAAGGCGTCTGTCCTCAATGATAATAGTGCGCGCATGTTACGCCGAGAAGAAAAAGCCTGTCAACACGTTAGGCGGGATAATTGCGCAACAAATCATCACGATGATCAATGGCAGAAATGGCGCGTAAACCGTACTGAAAAAGTCGCGGCGATCGCTTACCGCCACCAAGAATGTTGCTAAGATGACATCACCCTGATGGTACGACAAGCATGCGGATTTAAACGATGAAACAGATTACCGCCCATGAACTGACCGCGATGAGCGAACAGGCCGCCAGCGTGGCCCGCCTGCGCGCGCACCGCACCTTACACGAAGAGCTGAGCGACCCAGTGCAACGCCTGGCGATCGCCATGGAACCCGGCACCTATATCCGCCCACACCGCCACCCGCAAACCTGGGAGCTGCTGACGCCGCTGCGCGGCCGTTTTGTCGTGTTGCAGTTCAACGATGACGGCGTCGTGACGCAGCGCACCCTGCTCGGCGAAGAAACCAAAGTGCTGGAGATGCCGGCATTTACCTGGCATGCGGTGCTGTCGGTCGATGCCGGCGGCGTGGTGTTCGAAGTGAAGCAGGGCCCGTATCAGGCGCTGACCGAAGAGGACTGCATGCAATGGGCGCCGCAGGAAGGCGGCGAAGGCACCGAAACGGTGATGCGCTGGTATGCCACCGCGCAGGTCGGCGATCGCTACCCTCACGGATGATAATGAACGATTGCAGGGGCGTGCCCCTGCAACTCTCCCCTCTCTTTATACCGTTTCCAGGCGAGCGTAGGCCGCCACCAGCCACTTGATGCCCTCGCCCGGGAAGGCGATCTGCAGCCGGCTGTGCTCGCCGCTGCCTTCCAGATTGACGATGGTGCCTTCGCCAAACTTGGGATGGCGCACGCGCTGGCCCAGCTTGTAGCCGGTATCGTTCTCGCTGATCGGCGTGCCCATGCGGCGGTGATTGACCGGCCGCGATACGCTGGCGCGCAGGCGCACTTCTTCCACGCACTCTTCCGGCAGTTCGCCGATAAAGCGCGACGGCCGATGGTAAACCTCTTTGCCGTACAGACGGCGCGTTTCGGCGTAGGTCAGCGTCAGCTTCTGCATGGCGCGCGTTACGCCCACATAGGCCAGACGGCGCTCCTCCTCCAGACGGCCGCCTTCATCCAGCGACATCTGGCTCGGGAACATGCCTTCTTCCATACCGACGATAAACACCAGCGGGAACTCCAGGCCCTTGGCGGAGTGCAGGGTCATCAGCTGCACCGCGTCCTGATAGGCGTCGGCCTGGCCTTCGCCCGCCTCCAGCGCCGCATGCGACAGGAACGCCTGCAGCGGCATCAGATCCTGATCTTCGTCCTGATAGCTGAACTGACGCGTCGCCGTCACCAGCTCCTCAAGGTTTTCGATACGTGCCTGCCCCTTTTCGCCCTTCTCCTGCTCATACATGATGAACAGCCCGGAATCGCGGATCACCCGGTCGGTCTGCACGTGCAGCGGCATATCGGCGGTTTCATGCGCCAGCGACTCCACCAGTTCGATGAAACGCTGCAGCGCCGAGGCGGCACGGCCGGCCAACACCTTGTCCTGCATCAGCTCGCGCGTCGCCTGCCACAGCGTCAGCTGGCGATCGCGCGCCGCCTGGCGCACCACGTCGAGGGTGCGATCGCCGATGCCGCGCGTCGGGGTGTTGACCACGCGCTCGAAGGCCGCATCGTCGTTGCGGTTGGAAATGAGGCGCAGATAAGCCAGCGCATCCTTGATTTCCTGACGTTCGAAGAAGCGCTGGCCGCCGTAGATGCGGTACGGCATCGCCGTCTGCAGCAGCGCCTCTTCCAGCACGCGCGACTGGGCGTTGCTGCGGTACAGGATGGCGCAGTCGTTCAGCGCACCGCCGTTGTCCTGCCAGGTCTTGATGCGGTTGACCACGAAGCGCGCTTCGTCGAGTTCGTTGAAGGCGCAGTAGATGGAAATCGGCTCGCCTTCGCCGCCTTCGGTCCACAGGTTTTTGCCCATGCGCCCGTCGTTGTTGGCGATCAGGGTGTTAGCCGCTTTCAGGATGTTGCTGGTGGAACGGTAGTTCTGCTCCAGGCGGATGGTTTCCGCGCCGGGGAAGTCCTTCAGGAAGCGCTGGATGTTTTCCACCTGCGCGCCGCGCCAGCCGTAGATCGACTGGTCATCGTCGCCGACGATCATCACGTTGCTGTTGCCGCCCGCCAGCAGGCGGATCCAGGCGTACTGGATGCTGTTGGTATCCTGGAATTCGTCCACCAGCACGTTGGTGAAACGTTCGCGGTAGTGGTTGAGGATATGCGGCTTGTTCAGCCACAGCTCGTGTGCGCGCAGCAGCAACTCAGCGAAATCCACCAGCCCCGCGCGATCGCAGGCTTCCTGGTAGGCTTGGTAGATGCGCAGCCAGGTGGCCTCTACCGGGTTGTTGTAGGTCTCGACGTGCTGCGGGCGCAGACCCTCGTCTTTCTTGCCGTTGATGTACCACATCGCCTGACGCGGCGGCCACTGCTTCTCGTCAACGTTCAGCGCCTTGATGATACGCTTGAGCAGCCGAAGTTGGTCGTCGCTGTCGAGGATCTGGAAATCTTGCGGCAGGTTGGCTTCCAGGTGGTGGGCGCGCAACAGACGGTGCGCCAGGCCGTGGAAGGTGCCGATCCACATGCCGCCCTGGCTGGTGCCGATCAGATGTTCGATACGGTGGCGCATTTCCGCCGCCGCCTTGTTGGTGAAGGTCACCGCCATGATCGAATACGGCGAACAGTTCTCCACCGACAGCAGCCAGGCGATGCGATGCACCAGCACCCGCGTCTTGCCGCTGCCCGCCCCGGCCAGAACCAACAGGTTGCTGCGCGGCGCCGCCACGGCTTCACGTTGTTTTTCATTCAGGCTGTCGAGCAGATCGGAGACGTCCATAGGCACCACTAATGGTTAAGGGAAAACCCGCCGGTGACGGGTTTTTCACTGGAAATTTATACAGAGTTCTGGCAGGGATTATAACAATGCTGTCAGCGATGCCAACTGCGAAATCTCAATATGCGGCAGCAGACGGCTGTCGGCGGCCTGCATCAGGCAGCGTTGCCGATCGTTGATCCAACAGGCCTGCAGCCCCGCGCGCAGCGCGCCGGCGACGTCGGTGGTCAGATCGTCGCCCACGTGCAGGATCTGCTCGGGCGCCACGCCCAGCCGCTCGACGGCCAGGTGATACATGTCCTGATACGGTTTGGCGCGCCCATCCGGCCCGGAGCGCAATACAAACTGGAAGTAACCGTCCAGGCCACACTGCGCCGGATCGGCGTTGCCGTTAGTGATCGCCACCAGCGGGTAGCGCGCGGCCAGCGCCTTCAGCGTGGCGTGGGTCGCTTCCGGCACCTCGATGCGGCTGCGCCACAGCGCGAAGTTCTGCATCGCCGCATCGGCCCCGATCGCCGCGTCGGCATCGCGCAGCCCCTGCCGGCTCAGCGCCAGATGAATGGCGCGCCAGCGCCACTGGGTGACATCGTGGTAGATCTCCGGATCCTGCTCACGCAGTTCCTGGCGCAGGCGGTGGAAATCCGCCGACTGGAAGCTGTTCAGGCCGGGATGGTAGCTCTGCAGGAAGGCCACCGACTGTTGTTCGGTCTGTCTAATCACCGGGCGATTGTCATACAGCGTATCGTCCAGATCGAAAGTCAGCGCCGCCAGCGGGCGCAGCGGGCGATAAAAATGCATCAGGATTTCCCCCGTTTGGCACGCGGATGCGCGGCATCGTACACGTTCGCCAGATGTTGAAAGTCGAGGTGGGTATAAATTTGCGTGGTGGTCAGGTTGGCGTGGCCGAGCAGCTCCTGCACCGCGCGCAGATCGCCGCTGGACTCCAGCATGTGGGTAGCGAAGGAGTGACGCAGCTTGTGCGGGTGGATATGGCTGTTGACGCCCTGTTTCACGCCCCATTCGGCGAAGCGCTTTTGCACGTTGCGCGTCGAGATGCGCCGCCCCTGATTGGACAGGAACATCGCGTCATCTTCCGGCCCGAACAGATCGCGCATCGCCAGCCAGTGTTCCAGCCAGGTGACGGCGGTGCGTCCGATCGGCAATTTGCGCTCTTTGCTGCCTTTCCCCATCACCCACACCTCGCCGGCGGCCATATCGACATGGCGGCAATCCAGCCCCACCAGTTCGGAGAGGCGCAGACCGGCGCCGTACATCACCTCCAGCATGGCGCGATCGCGCACCGCCAACGGATCGTTGAGATCGATCTCCAGCAGCTGGTTCATTTCATCAACGTCGATGTTTTTCGGTAGATGGCGGCCGCTGCGCGGCGTGCGGATGCCTTTGGCGGGGTTGGCGTGCAATACGCCCTGGCTGACCAGCCAGTCGAGGAAACTGCGCAGCGAAGAGAGCCGCAGCGCCAGGCTGGCGGACTGCAGGCCGCCCCGTTTGCTGCGCGCCGCCAGCATGCGTACCCGGGCGGCGTCCAGCGCCGCCCAGTCGGTGACGCCGATCTCCTGCGCCAGGCGCATCAGCGCCGCCAGCTGGCGCGAATAGCTGAGCTGCGTCAGCGGGCTGAGTTGCCGTTCTACCTTGAGATAACGCAGAAAAGCGTCCACCGGCTGCTGCAGGCTGGGCGCAATCGGCGTCATGCGCGTTCGACCCAGCGTTCCAGCAGCTCCGGCAGCATGCGCGCCAGTTGATTGAGCATCACCGTGCCCATGCCCTGCTGATAGTGTTGCGTATCGCGGCTGCTGAAGATCACCATGCCCAGTTCACCGTCGTCGCCCAACATCGACAGCGCCACCGAGCCAATCTGGCCAATCTGTTTGGCCTGCGGCAACAGCAGCAGCAGTTCGGGGCCGTTCAGGCCGCCGAGGTAGTGTTGTTCGCTGCCCAGCCGCTGAATGCGGAACGGCTCGAACGCCGAGCGCGTCAGCGCCAGGTGGGTAAAATCGGAAGGCGCGCCGATATTCCAGCGCTCGGCGAACAGGCGCACCGTGGCGCCGGCCAAACCGAACCCGCGCGCCCAGCGCTGCAGCCGGTTGAGCATGTCCTGCAGGCTGTCGGCGGTAGCCAGATCGGCCTGCAGGTGCAGCAGCCTGGCGAACAGCCCTTCGTTGGCGCTGGCCTGCTCCATCAACAGCGTGATCTCTTCTTCCAGCCGTTCGATGTGATTGCGCTGGCGGGCCAGATGCCATTCCACCAACGAAACGGTGCCGCGCACCGGGTGTGGCACGCGCATCTGCTCAACCTGGCGCGCGTTGCGAATAAAGAAATCCGGGTTCTGCAGCAGGTACTGCATCACGGTGTCGTCATCCAGCGCCAGGCCGGCGACGCTCTGTTCTTCTACGCTTTTCATAGATGAATAAATCCGTCATAGACATGGGTTGCCGGGCCGGTCATAAACAGCGGGTTGCCCGGCCCTTTCCAGCGAATATGCAGGCTGCCGCCCGGCAGTTCTACATGCACCTCTTCTGACAGCAATTCCTGTTGGATCCCCACCGCCACCGCCGCACAGGCGCCGCTGCCGCAGGCCTGCGTTTCGCCGGCGCCGCGCTCGTAAACGCGCAGCTTGATGTGATCGCGGCTGACCACTTGCATAAAACCGATGTTGGCCCGTTCCGGGAAGCGCTCATGCCCTTCCAGCACCGGGCCGAGCAGCTCCACCTTGGCGGTTTTTACATCGTCCACTTGCAGAACACAATGCGGGTTGCCCATCGACACCACGCCGCACAGCACGGTATGTTCCGCCGCGCGCATGATGTAGGTCTTTTCAGCCTTGGCGGCGCGGAACGGCACCGCCTGCGGGTCGAAGTTCGGCTCACCCATGTTGACGCACACCCGATCGTCGTCGGTGACGCTGAGCACCATGCGCCCGGTTTGGGTGCTGACGCGGATGTCGCGTTTGTTGGTCAGCCCTTTCAACCGCACAAAGCGCGCGAAGCAGCGCGCGCCGTTGCCGCACTGCGCCACTTCGCTGCCGTCGGCGTTGAAAATTCGGTAGTGAAAATCCAGCTCGGGATCGTAAGGCGGTTCTACCACCAGCATCTGGTCAAAGCCGACGCCCAGGTGCCGATCGGCCAGCCGGCGGATCAGCTCAGGTGAAAAATAGACATTCTGTGTAACGGCATCGACCACCATAAAGTCGTTGCCCAGACCGTGCATTTTGGAGAACTGCATATCATACTCCGCTATCTGGACGCGCTATCCGTCTTGATTTTGCGGCGGCGCTCGCTACCGCAAACAGGGTGTTACTGGTCGACCATCGACGGTTTTTGCTGAGAGCCAGACTGCTCCTGCTGGTTCTTTTGCACCTGATCGCCCGTTTGCACCGGCGGCTTGGCCGGTTTCTGGCTGGCGGGATCGGCAGGCGGGAAGTAAAGCGGGCCTTTCAGACCACAGCCGACGAGGCCGGTAACCAGAACTGCCATCAGCGCATAGCGTAGTTGTTTTTTCATTTGCATTAATGCCTGTAATTCATGCGTCCAAGGTCTCTATAATCGCAGGTGGATCATGAAAAGCAATAGGAATTGAATATGAACGACAGCGAGTTTCACCAGTTGGCCGACCAGCTGATGCTGAATATTGAAGAGACACTGGACGATTTTGACGGCGATGCGGATATCGATTACGAAACCAATGGCGGCGTAATGACGCTGAGCTTCGAAAACGGCACCAAAATCGTCATCAACCGCCAGGAGCCGCTGCACCAGGTGTGGCTCGCCACCAAGGCCGGCGGTTACCACTTCAACTACCGCGACGGCGTTTGGCTATGCGATCGCAGCGGGCAGCCGTTTTATCAGCTGCTCAGCGAAGCGGCCAGCGCGCAGGCCGGCGAGGAACTGCGTTTTTCCTGAGGCTAAGCAGGGCTCGGCAACCGAGCCCTTGCGGCGTCAATGCAGCTGGAACTGCTGTTTCAGCGGCTGAGCGGCGCCATCGGCCACCGTCACACACAGGCTGGACAGCACATTGCTGCGGAACGGGATTACCTGCGTGCGCCCATCGAGCTGCACGATCTGATAGAACTGCGGCAGGTTGAAGTTGATGAAGCTGGAGCCGTAGGTGAAGCGATCGTGCGACGAGGAATAGAAGCGGCTGACGTCGCGCACCAGCTCCTCTTTACTGCCCTCGCAGTGGTGATACACCTCTACCCGATTCGACTCATCCAGAATATAGATGTTGAAGCCCTTGTCGTCTGAGGTGTCTTCGAAGAAGAACTGGATGATCCCCTCGCTGGCGAAGCCATCCACCACCGGCGGCAAATGCACCTGATCGGTTTCCACCTTGATAGACAGGCCGTGCAGCTTGTTGTTGGAGATGGCGCCGTAAAACTCCACCGCATTCTCCAGCTTTTGCACCGATACGCTCAGGCGCTCGAAGAACAGCCCCCAGGTCTGCCCGGCGACGCGTACCGCCTTGAAGCGGCCGGGCTCCAGGCGGGTGCTGGACAGGCGCAGCTCGATGCACTCCGACACCAGCTGCTGGATACGGGTGCGGATCAGGCCGCGCAGGTGCTGGCTGTAGCAGAACACTTCCACCGACTCCGGCGGCGCGGCGTCCTGGTGCATTTTGCCGAGAATGGTTTTCAGCGCTTCCAGCACCGACTGCTCGCCGCTGAAATGCAGGGTACGCACTTCGTTCCAGGAGTTGCGGTACAGCAGATCGATGCTCCCCACCAGGCACTGTTGCTGCTGGCCGAAGCTGAACACGTCCAGCTTGCGGAAATCGAAGTGCACCACCTGATTGCGGAAGGCGGCGGTCGGATCGTTTTCCAGGTTGACGATGATCGCCAGATGGCGAATTTCACACGGGCTGTACAGCGCTTTCGGCGTCGGCGCCGGCAGGCGCAGCGGGAAGTGATGGGAAACGTCGGCCACCAGTTCCTGCAGCTTGGCGGTGTCGCACAGGTTGCCGCTCTTGATGTGCAGGCGGGTCTGCGGCGTCAGCAGGCCGTTGAAATAGGCCCAGGCCACCAGCTTGTTCAGGTAGCGGTTATATTCCAGCGGTTGATGGCTGACGATCGAATCCATAGCCGGCGCCTGATTATACAGGTACCAGCCGGTGCGGTTGGCGCGGCCAACCGGCACGTGAATAAAGGTTAAATCGTTTTCCGACAGGTCCGGCGAAATCTGCGGGTTCACCAGCGTCACCTTGCCGGGCAGCGCTTCGAACGCCGCGTACAGTTTGCGGGTCAGCACGCCGATATCCTGCGGGCTGGCGCTGACGCTGAGGTTGTTGCGGCGGGCGAAACGGATCAGGTTGCGGTAGCTCTGCATCATCGCGTCGAGCAACTCGTTATGCGCTTCGCGCACTCGCTCGATTTTCCAGTTGGCGCGGTTGTCCAGCATCGCAAGACGCTCTTCGCTCCAGCCCCACTCGCTGACCAGTTGGCTGAGGATCTCGCGCCGCCAGCCGACGCAGGCCTTGGCCAGCGACAGCTTTTCACACACTTTCAGGTAGAAGCAGCGGCGGGCCAGATCGAGGCGGGTGGTGTCGTTGATGTCGGTCAGGTAGCGGGTCACGCGCTCAAGCATCATGCAGTAGGCGTCGAGCCCGAAGCTGACGATCTCACCCTGATGCAGCCGGTGTTTGATGTCGGTCGCCAGCAGCTGGGTATTGGGGTATTCCCAGGAATAGGCTTCCAGCAGCAGGGTCTTCAGCACCGCCTTGTAAGGCGAATCGATGCTCTTGTACAGCTGCCACAGGCTGGCGCCGAAGTACTCTTCCGCCGACAGCGAACTCAGGCCGCCGAGATCCAGCCACTCGTTCGGCGTGAGCGCCCCCTGCGCGTACAGCGACAGCACGTATTCATCGTAGTGCGCTTCTTCTTCGCCCGGCACCATGTTCCACAGGATGCGTTTGCCGGCCAGGCGCACCGCGGTGCGATAGAATTCGTCGAGCAACAGGATATGCTGCGTCGAGCCGCAGTCTTCGCCGCCCAGGCTGCCGCTTTCATTATGGCGGAAGCGGTTTTCGTCGATCAGGAAGAAGCTGACTTCCACCCCCATCGAGGCGGCCCACTTCTCAAGCAGGCTGCATTTTTGTTGCAGGCGGGTGCGTTCTTCGTTGTCCAGCCAGGACTGGTGGCAGACCCAGATGTCGAGATCCGAGCTGCAGCTTTGGCCGATAGACGAGGTGCTGCCCATCGAATAGACGCCAGTGATCGGCAGCTCGCCGCTGGCCGGTTTGTCAAACGGGCTACCCCATTTGTCTTCTAAATCGTTCAGGTAATCTTGTTGAGTTTCATCAGGCGTGTAGAGGCAAATGCCGTGGGGAACGTTACCGTTCAGGTAACCCGGCATCAGCGGGTGGTGGTGGTGCAGTAAGGTGGGCAGCAGACTGTATACCCGTTGAAACGCGGGCTTCATAGCCGCCAGGGCGCGATCGACGCGTAGCTGATTGATCGCATCCAGTCTCTGCTTCAATGTCTCGATGTAGAGGTACAAGACGTCTCGCCTGATTATCCCGGTGTTTAGAAAAAAACCCGTATTCCATAAGCGCCGTTAGTGTAAGAAGAATATTTGGCGACTTATTGCTGGAAACGTGATCAATTTAACACCTTGCTGATTGACCGTAAAGGAGGTAACGCTTCACAATTATTGTAGCGCTTCCCTAAACGATTTACCCGCAGTGTTAACTGCCCCAAAGCACATCACACGTCCCTTTGATTCCGTTGTCCTTTTTCCGCCTCCGGCTTCTTGCACTGACAGTATTGGCTCTCAGTGGTAGGATGGATGGCGAAATATAAAAACGGTAACAAGCATGTTAGACAAAATTATTCGAATTGCCACCCGACAAAGCCCGCTTGCACTCTGGCAAGCACATTATGTGCAGCAACGTCTGATGGCCAACCATCCCGGCCTGCAGGTCGAGTTGGTGCCGATGGTGACGCGCGGCGACGTTATTCTGGATACGCCGCTGGCGAAAGTCGGCGGTAAAGGCCTGTTTGTTAAAGAACTCGAGCTGGCGCTGCTGGAAGGCCGCGCCGACATCGCCGTGCACTCGATGAAAGACGTGCCGGTCGATTTCCCTGCCGGCCTCGGTTTGACCACCATTTGCGAACGCGAAGATCCGCGCGACGCTTTTGTTTCCAATCGTTTCGCCTCGCTCGATCAACTGCCGCAGGGCAGCGTGGTCGGCACCTCCAGCCTGCGCCGCCAGTGCCAGCTGCGTGAACGCCGCCCGGATCTGATCGTGCGCGACCTGCGCGGCAACGTCGGCACTCGCCTGGCCAAGCTGGACAACGGCGACTACGACGCGATTATTCTGGCGGTGGCCGGTCTGAAACGCCTGGGCCTGGAGCAACGCATCCGCAGCCCGCTGAGCGCCGAAGAGTGCCTGCCGGCGGTCGGCCAGGGCGCGGTCGGCATTGAATGCCGCCTCGACGACAGCGTCACCCGCGCGCTGCTGGCGCCGCTGAACCATGCAGCTACCGAAACCCGCGTGCGCGCCGAACGGGCGATGAACACCCGTCTGGAAGGCGGTTGCCAGGTGCCGATCGGTAGCTATGCCGAACTGGATGGCGACAGCCTGTGGCTGCGTGCCTTGGTTGGTGCGCCGGACGGCAGCCAGATGGTGCGCGGCGAACGCCGCGGGCCGGCCACCGAGGCCGAACGGATGGGCGTTGAGCTGGCGGAAGAGCTGCTGGCGCGCGGCGCGCGCGAGATCCTGCGCGAGGTTTACCAGGGAAATCCGCCGGCATGACGATCCTGGTAACCCGTCCATCGCCTTCGGGCGAGCGGTTAGTGAGCCGGCTGCGCGCACTCGGCCGGGTTGCCTATCATGCACCGCTGATCGACTTCGCCCCCGGCGGCGATCTGCCTAAGCTGCCGCAGGCGTTGCAGCAGCTTGGCGCAGGCGATCTGGTGTTCGTGCTGTCTCAGCATTCGGTGAACTACGCCGATTCTGTCATCGGCCGCGCCGGGCTGAGCTGGCCCGCGCACCTGGCCTATTACGCTATCGGCCGCACCACCGGGCTGGCGCTGCACCGCATCAGCAGTTTGCCGGTGGAATACCCGCGCGAACGCGAGATCAGCGAAACGCTGCTGCTGCTGCCGGCGCTGCAAAAACTGGCGGGCAAACGCGCGTTGATTTTGCGCGGCAACGGCGGCCGTGAGCTGCTGGGCACGACGCTGAGCGAGCGCGGCGCCGACGTCAGCTATTATGAATGCTATCAACGTAGCCCGGTGCACTACGACGGCAGCGAGCAAAGCGCCCACTGGCAGCGTGCCGGTGTGGATACGCTGGTGGTGACCAGCGGTGAAATGTTACAACAGCTCTATACTTTAGTTCCTGATTACTATCGTTCTTCATGGCTGCTGCGTTGCCGCCTGGTAGTAGTGAGCGAACGCCTGGCTACCCTCGCCCGGGACTTGGGCTGGCGTACGATTCGGGTAGCTGACAACGCCGATAATGACGCGCTGATCCGCGCGCTACAATAATCTGACTATGGGATGTGCCACTATGACGGAACAAAATACCCCATCCGCCCCGGTTGAAGAGCCAACCAACGCGGTTGAGAGCTCCCAGCAGCCAGCCGCTGCCAGCCGCAAAGGCAAGAATACCGGCCCGGTGCTCGGCGCGATCGCTATCGTGCTGGTCATCGCCCTCGGCGCGGGCGGCTATTACCACACGCACAAGCAAGCGCAACAGCTGATCGCCGCCAATCAGGCGCTGCAGCAGCAGCTTGAAAGCGTGAAACAGAGCCAGCAGCAGGAAAGAAATGCGCTGGAAGGCCTGTTGCAGCAGCAGGGTAAAACCCTGGACGCCGCCGATCGCGAGCAGGCGAACCTGGCGCGCCAACTGAGCGAACTGCAGGAAAAAGTAGCGACCATCTCCGGCAGCGACGCCAAAACCTGGCTGCTGGCGCAGGCCGATTTTCTGGTGAAAATGGCCGGCCGCAAGCTGTGGAGCGATCAGGACGTGACCAGCGCCGCCGCGCTGCTGAAAAGCGCCGACGCCAGCCTGGCGGACATGAACGATCCGAGCCTGCTCGAGGTACGCCGCGCCATTACCGAAGACATCAGCACACTTGCTACACTGACCCAGGTCGATTACGACGGCATCATCCTCAAGGTCAATCAGCTGTCCAATCAGGTGGATAACCTGCGTCTGGCGGACAACGACACCGACGAAGCGCCGATGGATCAAAACAGCAGCGAGCTCTCCGGTTCGATCGGCGAATGGCGGCAGAACCTGGCCAAGAGCTGGCGCAATTTCATGGCCGACTTCATTACCATCCGCCGCCGCGATACCAGCGCCGAGCCGCTGCTGGCGCCGAACCAGGACATCTACCTGCGCGAAAATATCCGTTCGCGCCTGCTGGTGGCCGCGCAGGCCATCCCGCGCCACCAGAACGAGACCTACAAGCAGTCTCTGGAAACTGTCTCTACCTGGGTGCGCGCTTATTTCGACACCACCGATCCAGCGACCAAAGCCTTCCTGGAAGAGCTGGACAGCCTGAGCCAGCAGTCGATCTCGATGGACGTGCCGGATCAGCTGAAAAGCCAGCCGCTGCTGGAAAAAGTGATGCAGACCCGGGTGCGCAACCTGATGACCCAGTCCCCTGCCGCTCACCAGGAGGGTTAAGCCATGTTACGCGTGTTATTTCTGTTCCTGGTGGTGATCGCCAGCGTGGTGCTCGGGCCGATGTTGGCCGGGCATCAGGGCTATGTGCTGATCCAGACCGACAATTACAATATTGAAACCAGCGTCACCGGCCTGGTGATTATGCTGGTGCTGCTGTTCGTGGTGCTGCTGGCGATCGAGTGGATCCTGCGCCGTCTCTTCCGCACCGGCGCCCGCACGCGCGGTTGGTTTATCGGCCGCAAGCGCACCCGCGCACGCCAGCAAACCAAAGCCGCGCTGATCAAGCTGGCGGAAGGCGACTACAAGCAGGTTGAGAAGCTAATGACGCGCAACGCCGACCACGCCGAACAGCCGGTGGTGAACTACCTGCTGGCCGCCGAGGCCGCACAGCAACGCGGCGACGACTTCCGCACCAATCAGTATCTGGAGCGCGCTGCCGAAGCGGCCGACACCGATCAACTGCCGGTGGACATCACCCGGGTTCGCATCCAGCTGGCGCAGGGCGAGAACCACGCCGCGCGCCACGGTGTCGATCGCCTGCTGAATCAGGCGCCACGTCATCCGGAAGTGTTGCGTCTGGCGGAACAAGCCTATCTGCGCACCGGCGCCTACGCGTCACTGCTGGAAGTGCTGCCGTCGATGCGTAAAATCGAACTGCACAGCGAAGAACAACTACTGGCGTTGCAGCAGCAGGCTTACATCGGTCTGATGAATCAGGCGATGGCGGACGAAGGCAGTGAAGGCCTGAAGCGCTGGTGGAAAGATCAGAGCCGCAAGACGCGTCACGAGGTGCCGCTGCAAATCGCGATGGTGGAACACCTGATCGAATGCAACGACCACGAACTGGCGCAGGAGATTGTGCTCGACAGCCTGAAGCGCCAATACGACGAGCGCCTGGTGCTGTTGCTGCCGCGGCTCAAATCCGGCAACCCCGAGCAGTTGGAAAGAGCGCTGCGTCAGCAGATGAAACAACACGGCGCGACGCCGCTGTTGAACAGCACGCTGGGGCAGCTGTTGATGAAGCACGGCGAGTGGCAGCAAGCGGCCGACGCCTTCCGTGAAGCGCTGAAACAGCGCCCGGATGCTTACGACTACGCCTGGTTAGCCGATACGCTGGAGAAACTGCATCGTTCGGATGAGGCGGCGCAGATGCGCCGTGAGGGGCTGATGTTGACGCTGAAACAGAACGGCGGCGAATAACGCCCTGCCCGAGTGAGTGAGAAAAGCGCGGCCCCGATGCCGCGCTTTTTTTTGCCCCGGGGTTTTCTGTGGCGCAAAAAAAACACTTGCCGTAGGGCAAGTGTATAAAGAAGCAATCAGGTCTAGGACAACAGGGGCGGTGCCTCACTCAACGTTCTGCCCTGAGCGTGATGACGGGTTAGTCATCGTTCTCGTGGGCGATAGGCACCCTAAATCGGCTCTGCGTCATTCCCAGGGTTTATGAGGCCTAAGGCGAACATAAGAGGTGGAATGAGCATCTACGCTATAGATATTGCATTTGGCGTGCCAACTTTTAAATTGAGGCTCCCTCATAGGAAAATAGAGTTCAATATATTGAAAATATTGATTTTTTATTTAACTCTCCCTTTCCCGTCAAAAACGACTCTCTGGCGTTCCTTGTTAATGGCCTTTATCAAGTTGTCGCCTCAAAACGACGACTTAAGCCAAAGCCAATTTTATCTTTTTAAATCAATAAATTATTTGTCTCAACCTGACGACAGCGCGGGATGCCGTTGTCGCTGAAAACCAACACGTTTGTCGGCAGAGGCAACATGCTCATCCTTAGATACGCAAAAAGCCCGCGCATTACTGCGCGGGCCTGCCTTCTCGTCTCGCTTCGCGAGGCTCGAACCTCCTGCGGAGGTACTCATCCTCATAAACGACAGACGAAAAAAACCTGCTTTAAAAAGCAGGTTTTTCGAAAGTGGTCGGCGAGAGAGGATTCGAACCTCCGACCCACTGGTCCCAAACCAGTTGCGCTACCAAGCTGCGCTACTCGCCGATTTGTGTTGCTCATACTACCCGATTTATCAGACCGTTGTCCATATAAATCTTATATTTATCAGATATTTTGCGTGGTGCGAAGAGAGGGACTTGAACCCTCACGTCCGTAAGAACACTAACACCTGAAGCTAGCGCGTCTACCAATTCCGCCACCTTCGCACTGTCACAAAATACTGCTAAATCTTCACTTCTTAGGAAGTGGGGTGGCTAATGGGACTCGAACCCACGACAACTGGAATCACAATCCAGGGCTCTACCAACTGAGCTATAGCCACCATTACTACTTCTTACTCACGATGTTACCACCGCAGCTCCTGCGCACAAACTTAATGGCGCGCCCGACAGGATTCGAACCTGAGACCTCTGCCTCCGGAGGGCAGCGCTCTATCCAGCTGAGCTACGGGCGCGTAGCGCCGTTGCGGGAGGGGATACTACGGATTTACGCCAATTCTGTCTAGTGCTTTTTCGCAGAAATGTTGCGTTTGATTACGCTTTGCTCACTCCCGCGCAGGAAAGCGCACTCCGTAGCCCCTTTTCACCGTTTATTGCCGCGTTTCTACCCGATTTTCAGCCGGATGATGTTTCTTGTGCATGCCGAAAGCGAAGTAACACAGGCTGACGCCCGCTAAGAAAATCGCCCCGACCAACAGGGAAATTCGCGTATCCGGGTTGATTCCCATGCCGACCAGCACGCAAACCAGAAAAGCGATAGTCAGATAGTTCACATACGGGAACATGATCGACTTAAAGCTGTGGGTTTTGATCGCTTCCTTATGGGCGCGGCGGAAATAGAGCTGGCTTATCAGCACCACGAACCACGGCACCATGCCCGGCAGCACGCTGGCGCTGTAGACATACACGAACACCTGCTCCGGATTAGGGATGATGTAGTTCAGCGCGGAACCCACCAACAGACAGGCGATGGTGACGGCGATGCAGTTCACCGGCACGCCGCTGGCGGAAAGCTTGGTCAGCGCCGCCGGCAGTTGGCGGTTCTTGGCCAGGGCGTACAGCATGCGGCCACCGCTGTACATGCCGCTGTTGCAGCCGGAGAGCGCGGCGGTCAACACCACGAAGTTGATGATGCCGGCGGCAGCGACGATGCCGATCTTGGCGAAGGTCAGCACGAACGGGCTGCCGGTAGTGCCGATGCCGTTCCACGGGAAGATGGTAACGATGACGAAGATCGCGCCGACATAGAAGATCAGGATGCGCCACAGGATATTGTTGATCGCGCGTTTCAGCGTCACCTGCGGATTCTTGGCTTCCCCGGCGGTGATGCCCACCAGCTCAACCCCCTGATAGGACGCCACCACGATGCACAGCGCAAACAGGAAGCCTTTCCAGCCACCGGCAAAGAAACCGCCGTGCGCCGTCAAATGGGCGAAACCGATAGGTTCACCGCCGTTGCCGAAACCGAAGAAGATCACCCCCAACCCCACCAGAATCATCACGATGATGGTGGTGACCTTGATCATGGCGAACCAGAACTCCAGCTCCCCATACAGGCGCACCGCCGCCAGGTTGGCCAGCGCTACCATCGCCACGGCAATCAGCGCCGGCACCCACTGCGGTATTTCCGGGAACCAGAACTGCACATACACCCCGATGGCGGTGATCTCAGAAATACCGACGGCAATCCACATAAACCAGTAGCCCCAGGCGGTCAGATAACCGAAATAGGGATTCATGTACTTATGCGCGTAAACGGCAAACGACCCGGCGACCGGCTCAAGGAACAGCATCTCCCCCATCGAACGCATAATGAAGAACACGAACAGCCCGGCGATGATGTAAGCCAGCAGTACCGACGGCCCCGCCCATTTCAGCGTACTGGCTGATCCCATAAACAGGCCGACACCGATGGTGCCCCCCAGAGCGATAAGCTCGATATGCCGGGCCTCAAGGCCCCGGTGTAGCCCTTGCGGTTTCTCTTTGTGTGCCATAAATCCTCAATAATTTTTCTCGGGTTGTGTTTGCCTGCCGGCTGCTGCCGGTCGTTATTGTCATTATTAAAAGAATAAATCATCCCCTGCCGATCGGGTTGGCATCAACGGGTAGTCGGAGCGAAGTTACCGTGAGAAGGACATCGTTCAGCGCTGTCGCATCAGGCTTCAGCGGCCAGGGATAATTTCCGGGCGGTATCGTTTCGCATTTCGCCGCTATAAGCAAACCGCAATTTAAAACTTTATGGAATAAATGCGACGGCGTTTAGGGCCGAGGGTTATAGATATGCGGGAGAAACGCGCAAAAGCAGATTATTGGTACAGCAGACCGGAGCGGAACAGCACTTTCCGCCCCGGATGAGGGGTTACATCTTGCCGCTGTAGTAGTAGCCGACAAACTTCAACAGCTTCAACTGCCGGCCGATGCGGCTGGGCTGGCTGAGCAGGCGGTAGAGCCATTCCAGACCGAGGTTCTGCCACACCTTGGGCGCACGCTTCACATGGCCGGTAAAGACATCGTAGGTGCCGCCCACGCCCATATACAGCGCCTGCGGATGCACTGTGCGGCAGTCGCGCATCAGGATCTCCTGCTTCGGCGATCCCATCGCCACCGTCACGATAGCGGCGCCGCTGGCGCGAATACGCTCGAACAGCGCCTCTCGCTGCTCCGGTTTAAAATAGCCGTCCTGGCTGCCCACCAGGTTAACATTCCACTGGTTGCGCAGCTTTTGCTCGGTTTCCGCCAAGACTTCGGGCTTGCCGCCGACCAGGAAGACCGGCGTACCTTCACGGCCGGCGCGTTGCATCAAGGCTTCCCACAGATCGGCGCCCGCAACGCGCGAAACGTCCGCCGCCGGGTATTTGCGACGAATCGAACGCACCATGCTGATGCCGTCGGCGTACTTGTACTCCGCCTCATCCAGCAACGCGTGCAGCGACTGGTCCTCTTCCGCCTTCAGGATCTTTTCCGCATTCATGGCCACCAGCGTGCCCTGTTTTACCCGGCCGCCGTCGAACAAAAAGTCCATGCAGTGCGCCATATCGCGAAAGCCCCACAGGCTGAAACCGCGCAGCTCATACTGCGGCACCGAAATCTTTGCTTCCATCGTTCTCATTACCCTTACAAAAGACCGTTGGCCCGAGGCGGAGACGTCGGCGCGCGAGTGCGCGTCACTCTGGCCTTGATCAACCCGGCGGTATCGAACAGCCAATACAGCAACTTCGCCAGCACCAGACAGGCGCCGAAAATAATGCAGAAGAACACCACGCGCGACACGAATGAATCCACCCCTTCGCGCGCCAACACGATGATGTTGAACACCGCGCCGAAGCAGAACCCCTGCAGAATGGCCGCCTTATAGCGGTTCGGCTCGGTTTTGCCCAACTCATACAACCAGTCGAACCACTTGATGATCATGCCCACCAGAATCGCGCCGAGCGGGATAAACAGCGCGCCGCCCATCACCACCAGCGAACCGATCAACGTCGGCGAAATCGCCAGCCCGGAGTGGTTGTTCAGCACTTCCCAGGTGAAATAGTTGGCCGAGTTCAGCACCACGTCCGGCCGGCCCGGCCATAGCCAGGTTGGGATAAAGACGTAGAAATCACGCAAGATCGGTGCCAGGCCCTGGAAATCGATCTTGTCGTAATTTTGCAGCAGCAGCGCCAGGTTTTCCCACGGCGAGAAGGTATCGCGGGTCAGGTAGAGGAAGGTATAGAACGCTTCCGCGCCGCTGACATCCAGGCTATAGCGCTTCAACGCCAGCCAGAACATGCCGACCACGCCGAATATGCCCGCCGCCGCCAGCATCCACAGCGTGATCCAGCCGCGTACGATGCCGATAAACAGGAACAGCGCGAAGGCGATGATGATGTTGGCGCGGGTGCCGCCGACGATCACGTAGGTCAGAATACCGAACGCCACCGTCGCCACCAGGAACAAGAACCAGGCACGCAGATCCTGCCGCAGGAAATAGACCACCAGCATCGCCGGAATGAAGAAGTAGAAGAACCGCTTGAGCGCCACGCCAGACACGTCGCTGGAGAAGATCTGGCTGTAGGAATTGAGCTTGAACAGCAGGAAGCCGTTCTGCATGAAGAAGATCCCAACGGTACCGATCGCCACCAATGCCAGCAGCACCCAAGTCATATGAGTCTCTACCCGGTTCATGGTAAACAGCGCCGCGCGCGGCTGGGTGCGGCGCTTGCGCAGCCGGGTCTTGTAAGTGACGTAATAGATGGCGTAAAACGCCGTCGCCGACAGCAGGGCGTACAACAGGAACTCCACCGGCACCACCTCGACGTCAAACTGAAACACCAGCAAGCAGGTCAAAGGAAAACCGAAATAGAACGTCAGCAAATACAGCAGCGAGAAGAAGACGTTGAAGTTAAAGCGCACACGCCGAAACTCCTGGTAGGTCAGCGTCAGGATAAACGTCAGGCTGACCAGGTAGACGACAAACAGGCCGCCGAATTGCGCCAACGTCATGAGCTTTCTCCCGCCGCCAACGCCAGAGCTTGCTGCCAGCCGTCGACATAGTTCGGATTGAAGAAGGCGATCGCCTGTTTATCCACCGCCGCCAGCTGACGCTGCGCTTCACGCACCACCGCCTCGTCCAGCGAATCGCCGTAGAACAGCACCGGCAGATGCTGTTCCGCCAAATCCTGCCAGAACGGGTTTTGCCGGCTGAGCACAAAAGGCACGCCGAACTGAATCAGCAGGCACAGGGTGCCAATCCCCTGCTGGCGATTGAAAATGAAATAGCCCAGATCGCAGGCGCGCAGAATATTGAGGTAGTCCTCGAACGCCACCTGCTGCGTGAGCAGCTGCAGGTTTTTCTCGCCGAACAGCGGCAACCCGGCGGCGCGTACCTGCTCGATGTAGGCATCGTTGTTGGCCGGATAACCCATCGGCAGGATCACGCGCACGTCGGCGCCGAACTGCTGATGAATCGCCCGCAGCGCTTCGATATGCCGATTGCTGCGATCGCCGGAGTTACCCACCAGAATCGTCATCGGCCCGGCCAGGTTTTTCTCGACGTGAACGTCGGTCAGCGCCGGATCCATGCGGGTCGGGAAGTACAGCAGCGAGGCTGGCACCCGCGCATGGCGCTGCTGGTAGTGAATCACGTCGCCGCGAGTGGCAAACACATTCCCTACTCGCCCCTGCGCAATGCGGCGCAGCAGATAGAACAGACGGAATTTCCAGCTGGTGGCGTCTTCATACAGATCGGCGCCCCAGATATGCCAACTGACCTGACGCGCCTTGATCTTGCCGCTCAACAGCGCCAGCCACAGCCCCGGATTGAACTGGCCGTGCAGGAAGAAGCGCGCATCGCGATCGGCCTGGGCACGGGCGATGACCGCTGCCGCCAGGCTTTTCTTGTCTGCGTAGGGCTCAATGTTCAGGGCGGGGAAATCTCCCAGTGCCGCCACATCCTTGGCCGCCACCATAAAATGCCGCGTTTGCTCAGCAGGCAGACGCGGCGCCAGCACGTCGTTGAAGAAGCGCAGCACCGTCTGGTTATGATGCGGGATATCGGATCCCAGAACGTGAATCAGTGTGGTCATACTCGTCTACGATAAATAAGAAACACGCAGCTACAGAGCGCGAAATACACGATGTAGGTTGCCATATAGGCCTGAGCCGCCCCCAGCGCGCCATGCAGCGGGATCAGCCAGTGCGAGAACAGCGTCAGCAGCAGAAACTGGCTGACTTCCGTCAGGATATAGAAGCGCAGCGACGCTTTGGCGATCACCAGATAGCCGAACACATAGGCCCCGACTTTCAGCACGTCGCCCACCAGCTGCCAGGCAAACAGATCGCGCATGGCAACAAACTTGTCCGAGAACAGCAGCCAAATAGCGAAATCGCGCAGCACCCAAACCGTAAAGCTCGCCACCGCTACCGCCGGCAGCACGAATTTCAGCGAGCGCACGATCTCCCGCGAGATAGCGCCCTTGTCCGTAAGCCGCGACAGCGTCGGCAGCAGATAGACGGTAAACGAAGCGGTGATGAACTGCAGATAGGCATCGGAAATGCTGCTGACGCCCTGCCAAATCCCCACCTCATCCCAGCCGTAATGGGCAGCCAACAGGTTACGCATCATCACGTAGGCCACCGGCAGCGTGACCGAGGTGATCAACGCCATGAGGGTGAATTTGCCGAGGTTGCCGGCCACGAGTTTGTCCCAACGCGGCGCCAGATAGCGCAGCGGCAGCGTTTTGCGCCGCCACAGCATCAGCCCGGCAGGCAACACCACCAACGCCGGCACCAGCGCCAGCCCCGCCAGCGCGCCTTCATAGCCCCCCAGCTTGAAGCACAGGTAATAAGCTACCACGCCAATCAGGCTGCCGCCGATCACCGCCAGCGCATTGCCCATCGCATCGCGATAGCCTTTCAGCACCGCCATGAACAGGTTGGCGTAGGCGATGCCCATCTGAATGAAGGCGACGGCGCGCACTACATCGACGTAATCGGCATGCCCGAACAACCCAATGCTGATCGGTTCAGCAGCGAACAGAAACACCAGCGCCAGCAAGGTCGAAAAAACCAGCACGATGCTCGACGCGGTGCCCACCGCCAGACGCAGACGCTGCGGATCCTGGTGGTACTCCGCCACGTATTTGGTGATGCCGTTAAAAATGCCCGCGCCGGACAGCACGCCCAGCACGGTAATCAACTGGCGGAAGTTACCCGCCTGCCCCACCCCGCTGGGGCCAAACGCCACCGCCAGCAGTTTCACTACCAACAGCCCCACGCCGATTTTGATCAGCGTGGAGCCGGCGGTCCATATCGATGCTTTTGCCAACGACATATCAGGCGAAGAAGCTCAGAATGGTATTGATTACCGTACGCTGATTGACATCAGACATATTGTAGAACAGCGGCAAACGCACCAGGCGCGCGCTTTCCTGTGTGGTGTAACGATCTTCACCGGCAAAGCGACCGAACTGTTCACCGGCCGGGCAATCATGCAGCGGGATATAGTGGAACACCGCCATGATTTCGGCTTCCTTCAGGTAGTCGATAAAGGCCGTGCGCTCTTCGATATCACGCAGCTTGATATAGAACATATGCGCGTTATGCACGCAGTCCGCCGGCACGATCGGCAACTCGATGCGCCCTGACTGCGCCAACGGCAGGAAGCTGTCGTAGTACTTCTGCCACAGTGCCAAACGGCGCTGGTTGATGCGTTCCGCCACTTCCAACTGGCCCCACAGGTAGGCGGCCTGCAGGTCAGACATCAGATAGCTGGAACCGATGTCGCGCCAGGTATATTTATCGACCTGGCCACGGAAGAACTGGCTGCGGTTGGTGCCTTTTTCGCGGATGACTTCCGCCCGATCGATCAAGGCCGGATCGTTCACCAGCGTCGCGCCGCCTTCGCCGCCGGCGGTGTAGTTTTTGGTTTCATGGAAGCTGAAGCAGCCGATATGGCCAATGGTGCCCAATGCCTTGCCTTTGTAGGTCGACATCACGCCCTGCGCGGCGTCTTCCACCACGAACAGGTTATATTTCTTCGCCAGCGCCATGATGGTATCCATCTCGCAGGCAACGCCAGCATAGTGCACTGGCACAATCGCGCGGGTTTTATCGGTGATCGCCGCTTCGATTTTGGTTTCGTCGATGTTCATGGTGTCCGGACGCAGGTCGACGAATACCACTTTAGCGCCGCGCAGCACAAAGGCGTTGGCGGTAGAAACGAAGGTAAAGCTCGGCATGATCACTTCGTCACCCGGCTGAATATCCAGCAAGATGGCGGCCATTTCCAACGACGCGGTGCAGGAAGGCGTCAACAACACTTTCGCGCTGCCGAAACGCTGTTCCATCCACTGCTGGCAGCGACGGGTGAAACCGCCGTCGCCGCACAATTTGCCGCTGCCCATGGCAGCCTGCATATATTCCAGTTCAGTGCCAACAACCGGTGGAGCGTTAAATGGAATCATGTCTACCTCTGTATAACCAATACGCGGTGCTTTCAATCACGGCACCCTGTCGTTGATAGAGTCGTAATGCGGCGATATTGCTTATCTGGGTCGCAACCCGCAGGCGCTGCATCCCCTGCTGCCGACATTCGGCGATCGCCGCGGCCATCAGCCTGGCGCCCACGCCCCGGCCGGATGCGCCAGGGAAAGCCGCCAGCAGGCCGATACGCATTTCCTGACCGCCAATGTCACGCAGGCTGACAAAGCCTTCGGGTTGCCCCTGGTTGTCCAGAGCCAACAGGCACTGATGATCGAACGTGCCTAAAACGGCCTTTTCAATCCACAAAGCATAAAACCGGCCGCTGTCATCAGGTTGATACCAAGGTGCGCGAAAGCGGCTGACGGTGAACGCCTGAGCCGCCGCGGCACGCAATGCCGGGATATCGGACTCGGTTGCCAGACGGGAAGTCTGGGCTCCGTCGCCGGGTTCCGCCGCTCGTTCACGCTCAAGAGCCAGGACCAGATCGACCTCACCCTCAACCAGACGAAATCCCAAGCCGGCGAGACTATCCGCCAATGCCAGTTGCTGCGCGGGAATTTTTGCCTGCACCAGGGCATAAGCCGCCAGATCGGCTTCGACAAGCACCGGAGCCGAGGAGGAGAAGCCGAGTTTCGCGCTGTCTAGTGCGAAAAACTCGCTTTCCCATGACAAAGGCTCAATAGTGGCGTGGACGCGCATGCAGCAGATCCAGCAAATACTTGCCGTAGCCCGTTTTGGACAATGAGGTGGCGGCGCGTTTCAGCCCCTTGTCATCCAGCCAGCCGTTACGCCAGGCGATCTCTTCCAGACAGGCGATTTTAAAGCCCTGGCGCTTTTCTACCGTCTGCACGAAGCTGCTGGCTTCCAGCAGGCTGTCGTGAGTCCCGGTGTCCAGCCAGGCGAAACCACGCCCCAACAGCTCGACGGTCAGTTCACCACGCTCCAGATACATCTGGTTGATGCTGGTGATTTCCAGCTCGCCGCGTTCGGAAGGCTTCACCTGCTTGGCAAACTCCACCACCTGGCTATCGTAGAAGTACAGGCCGGTCACCGCCCAATCGGATTTCGGTTTCTTCGGCTTTTCTTCGATCGACAGCGCGCGGAAATTTTCGTCAAACTCCACGACGCCAAAGCGTTCGGGATCCATCACCTGATAACCGAACACGGTGGCACCTTCGGTGCGAGCCGCGACGGTTTTTAATTTCGGGCTGAAAGATTGGCCGAAGAAGATGTTATCTCCCAACACCAGGCAGCAAGAATCGCCGTTGATAAACTCCTCGCCGATCAGAAACGCCTGCGCCAGACCTTCCGGCTTAGGCTGCGCAGCGTAGCTGAGATTGACGCCGAACTGTTCGCCGTTACCCAACAAACGCTCGAAGGACGGCAGATCTTCCGGAGTCGAGATGATCAAAATGTCGCGGATCCCCGCCAACATCAGTACCGACATCGGGTAATAGATCATCGGCTTGTCATAAATCGGCAGCAGTTGCTTGGACACGCCACGAGTAATCGGATGCAGACGCGTACCGGAACCGCCAGCCAGAATAATACCTTTCATACTTACTCCAAAACCCGCCGCGCCGGCGCAAAGCGACGCGGCGTTAAATTAATCTGACAGCCCCAAACGCTCACCGGCATAAGAACCGTCTTGCACCCGGCGCCACCAGGTTTCGTTAGCCAGATACCAGGCCACCGTCTTGCGAATGCCGCTTTCGAAGGTTTCCTGCGGCCGCCAGCCCAACTCACGATCGATTTTGCCGGCGTCGATGGCATAACGCATATCGTGGCCAGGGCGATCCTTCACGTAAGTGATCAGATCGCGGTAGTTCGCCACGCCCTGCGGCTTATTCGGCGCGAGTTCTTCCAGCAGATCGCAAATGGTCTGCACCACTTCGATATTCTTGCGCTCGTTATGGCCACCGATATTGTAAGTTTCGCCCACCACGCCTTCGGTCACAACCTGATAGAGCGCGCGCGCGTGATCCTCGACATACAGCCAGTCGCGCACCTGCGCGCCGTTGCCGTATACCGGCAGCGGTTTGCCGGCTACCGCATTCAGAATCACCAACGGAATCAACTTCTCCGGGAAGTGATAAGGGCCGTAGTTGTTCGAACAGTTGGTCACAAGGGTCGGCAGACCGTAGGTGCGCAACCAGGCACGCACCAAATGATCGCTCGACGCTTTGGAGGCGGAATACGGACTGCTCGGCGCATACGGTGTGGTTTCGGTAAACAGATCGTCGGTGCCGTGCAGGTCGCCATACACTTCGTCGGTGGAGATATGATGGAAACGGAAAGCCAGCTTCTTCTCCGCCGCCAACGGCTGCCAGTAATGGCGCGCCGCTTCCAGCATAGTGTAAGTGCCAACCACGTTGGTCTCGATAAAGGCCGCCGGGCCGTCGATAGAGCGATCGACGTGGCTTTCCGCCGCCAGGTGCATCACTACGTCCGGCTGATACTGGGCAAATACCCGATCCAGCTCGGCGCGATCGCAGATGTCGACCCGCTCGAAAGCATAGCGTTCGCTCTCGGCCACCACCGCCAGCGACTCGAGGTTACCGGCATAGGTCAGCTTATCCACCACCACCACACTATCGCCGGTGGCCTCGATGATGTGCCGCACAACTGCGGAGCCAATGAAACCGGCACCACCGGTAACTAAAATACGTTTCAACGCCATACTCCTTTGGTATCAACAACCCATGTTTGTTTTACATCTTCCGGCCGGATGGCCTTGAACTGTTGGTGATCGACCAACATCACGATCACATCGGCCTGCTGCAACGCCTCAGCGATTGGCGTCAACGTCACATGACCCGTCAGCGACTTCGGCAACTGTTCGACGTTCGGTTCCACCGCCAGCGTTTCGCCGACGTGCCATTCAGCGATCAAATGGGCAACTTCCACCGCCGGGCTTTCACGCAGATCGTCGATATTCGGCTTGAAGGCCAGGCCGAAGCAGGCAATTTTCACCTCGGACGCGCGCTTGTCGGTGGCGGCCAGGCAATCGGCCACCGCCGCTTTCACCCGGTCGACCACCCACAACGGTTTACCGTCGTTCACCAGGCGAGCGGTGTGGATCAGGCGCGCCTGCTGCGGGTTCTGCGCCACGATAAACCACGGATCGACGGCGATACAGTGACCGCCGACGCCCGGCCCCGGCTGCAGAATATTCACCCGTGGATGGCGATTCGCCAGGCGGATCAGTTCCCAGACGTTGATCCCCTGTTCGGCGCAAATCAACGACAATTCGTTGGCAAAGGCGATATTCACGTCGCGGAAGCTGTTTTCCGTCAGCTTGCACATCTCGGCAGTGCGCGAGTTGGTGATCACGCATTCGCCCTCGAGGAAAATCTTGTACAGCGCGCTGGCACGTTCCGAGCACTTCGGCGTCATGCCACCGATCACCCGGTCGTTTTGAATCAGTTCCACCATCACCTGCCCCGGCAGTACGCGCTCTGGGCAGTAGGCGATATTCACGTCCGCCGCTTCGCCCGCTTGTTGCGGGAAGCTAAGATCGCTGCGCGCCTGCGCCAGCCATTCCGCCATCTGTTCGGTGGCACCTACCGGCGAGGTGGACTCCAGGATCACCAGATCGCCTTTTTTCAGCACCGGCGCCAGCGATTTCGCCGCCGTTTCGACATAGGCCAGATCCGGCTCGTGATCGCCCTTGAACGGCGTAGGCACCGCGATCAGGAACGCATCGGCCGCCAGCGGTTTGGTCACCGCTTGCAGGAAACCGCCGTCGACGGCGTCCTTGACCACTTTGTCCAGATCCGGCTCGACGATGTGGATCGCACCGCGGTTAATGGTATCTACCGCATGTTGGTTAACATCTACACCCACCACTTTTTTCTTGCGGGAAGCGAACGCCGCCGCCGTTGGCAAGCCGATATAACCCAGGCCGATAACCGAAATAGTGTCAAAACTCATAGTGTCACCTGATGATTCTTTAAAGCTTCGAGGATACGCTGACAGGCATGTCCGTCACCGTATGGGTTATGCGCCCGACTCATCGCGTGATATTCGCTTTCGTCCGTCAACAGCCGGGTCACCGCTTCAACAATTTTGGCTACATCGGTGCCGACCAGGCGTACCGTGCCCGCATCTATCGCTTCCGGGCGTTCGGTGGTGTCGCGCATCACCAGCACCGGTTTGCCTAACGATGGCGCCTCTTCCTGAATACCGCCGGAATCGGTCAGGATCATATAGGCCTGAGTCATCAAATAGACAAACGGCAGATAATCCTGCGGCTCGATCAGCATGACGTTGTCGATACCTTTCAAGATGCGATTCACCGGCTCACTGACGTTCGGATTGAGATGCACCGGATACACTACCTGCACTTCCGGATGGTTGCGGGCAATCTCCGCCAGCGCGCTGCAAATTCGCTCAAAGCCGCCGCCAAAGCTTTCGCGGCGATGGCCGGTGACCAGAATCAGTTTCTTGTCGGCATCGAGGAACGGGTAACGCTGCGCCAGGTCAGCTCGCAGCGCGGCATCGCTCATCACACGGTCACGCACCCAGAACAGCGCATCGATCACCGTATTGCCGGTCACGAAAATACGGTTGTCCGGCAGCAGCTCGCGCAACAGATTTTGTCGCGAGTTTTCGGTTGGCGCGAAATGGTACATCGCCAGATGGCCGGTCAGTTTGCGGTTGGCCTCTTCCGGCCACGGAGAATACAGATTGCCGGTGCGCAGCCCGGCCTCGACATGCCCAACGGGAATGCGTTGATAGAACGCCGCCAGGCTGGTCGCCAGCGTGGTAGTGGTATCGCCGTGCACCAGCACCACGTCCGGTTTGAAGTCTTCCAACACCCCTTTCAGCCCTTCCAGGATGCGACAGGTGATTTCCGTTAACCCCTGGCCGGGTTTCATGATGTTCAGGTCGTAATCCGGCGTGATCTCAAACAACCGCAATACCTGATCCAACATCTCACGATGCTGTGCCGTTACGCAGACTCTTGCGTCAAAGGCCTCATCCTGGGCCAGTGCATGTACCAGCGGCGCCATTTTAATGGCTTCAGGTCTGGTGCCGAAAACAGTCAACACTTTCACAGCGAATCTCTTTTGGTCGGTTAATCGCAGGCCCCGCCTGCGAATGGGGCGCTCACGCGCCCTGCATCAGATTATTATATTATTTTTAACTACGCGGCCGACGCGCCAAGGCAACACCCGCGCCAACCAAAGCACCCATCGCGCCCCACAAAATCAGCCAGAAGACCCGGCGCGGGCTGTCGCGTTTTACCGGCTCTTCCGGCGTGCGCAAATAACGATAGGTCTGGAACTTCTCATCCAAGGTCGGGCCAACGTTCAGCGTCGCCAGCATCGCACGGTTCTGATCGTAATCCAGGTCATAGGTCGGGCCGGAGGCCTGCAGGCCTTCCAGACGCGCCTGCAGCATTGGCCGGCCCAGCAGGAACAGATCCGAATCCGGCAGTTGCTCGGCCGGAGTGTCGGTTTGCGTGCGGCTGATCCCTTGGCTTTCGGCGATTTTCAGCGCCTGCTGCGTGGTGTTCAGCTCGCGCTTGTAAACCGACTCCGCCACCGCTTCCTGGCGCTTAACCTGCGCTTTCATCGAGGTGGTGCGAGCGGCCCACGCCCCCTGAATCTCTTCATTCAGGTGCAGGGCAGCGCGGTGGCTGGCGAAGGCCACGTATTGACGCAGCAGGCGGTTGGCGTCCGCAGCGGTTTCCGCCGTCAGCTTCACGCCGTCGTTCGGCACTTTTTTGTCGTCGCGCGGCGTGAACAGGATGTTGTTGATCAGCTCGTCGAGCAGCGCCGCATCGGCGCGGGCATCCCCTTCCTGACGTTGCTTGTAGTAATCGCTCTGCAGCCAGAAATCGCGACGCGTATCGTAAGCCGCCAGCTGCATGATGAACTCATTGTAAGCTTCATCCGCGATGCTCGGCTGATCGCCGGCCGTCGCCGGCAGCGTGCGCACGTCCAGATTACGCAGGAACTGCTGCTGGGAGTAGTAACCGCCCAACGCATTCACCGTGGGCTTATCGGTGATTGCGGTCGCGCTCCACTCTTGCTTAACCAGATAAGAGACGATCAACGCGACCGCCGCGAACAGCACCGCAATGCCGATAATCCACGGTTTGCCACGCCACAGGGTGCAGCACAGGCCGCGGATATCGAGTTCGTTATCCACCGTCGGGATATGCTTGTCAGACGTTGTTTCTGGATTCATCACAGCCAAAAAGCCTCTGGTTAAGATACTTGCTTGTTATCGCTCGAACGCCGCAGGCGACGCTTGATACGCTTAATGTACCGCGCAACCCGCCAGGCGCGCTTGATGCAGTAACCGTACAGGAAGAAAGCAAGCAAGAATAATGCCAACATAACCCACTCTGGGATAAAAGTCAGGCGTTCGCCGATCACGCCAACCGCCGCCAGCAATGCGGCCGCCAGGGTGATCAACACGAAAGCCTGCCGCGGCGTAAAGCCGGCGCGCATGATCAGGTGGTGAATATGTTGACGATCGGGAGAGAAGGGGCTCATCCCCTTGCGTAAACGACGATACATGATTGCTATCATGTCCATCAGCGGAATAGCGATGATCCACAGCGCGGTCACCGGGTTAATCGAGTGTGCCTTACCCTGCGAGCTTTGCAGCAGCAGCCAAATGGCGGTAAAGCCGATCAGGGTACTGCCGGCGTCCCCCATGAACACCTTATAACGGCGGCCGAGGATGCCGAGGTTGAGCAAAATATAGGGAACGATGGTGGCGATCATCGCAAAGCACCAGAAGGCCATCTCATGGTGGCCACTCAGGTACAGCAACAGACCCAGCGCGCCGAAGGAGACGCACGACAGCCCACCCAGCAAGCCATCAATGCCGTCGACCATGTTGAAGGCGTTGATCGCCGCCCATACCGCGAACAGCGTCACCAGATAGCCGAACGGCCCCAGCAACATCTCCCAGTCGCCCAGCACATGGCCGAAGCTGCGCAGATACAGACCGGCGAACACCATCATGGCAATGCCGACCAACGCCTGCACCAAGGCGCGGATTTTAACGCTGATGTCGAAACGATCGTCGAGCGCGCCCACAAACACCAGAATGCCGGCGCAGGTAAGATAAAGCTTGGCGTGCGCGATAGGTTGTTCCGAAATCCAAAACGCGAAGCACAGTCCGGCATAAACGGAAATACCGCCGACCAGCGGAATCAGCCCCTGATGGCGTTTGCGATAATTGGGTTTATCTACCAGACCAATACGTTTTGCCGCCTTGCGGGCAACAAAGAGAAAAGCCAAAGAAAACAGGAAAACAAATAGAATTTCAGTACTCATAGTGAGTAAGTTCACAGTTAACAGATCTCTGTAGAAGATAAGGCAGCTTACCACGGGCAATAGCTTGTGCCATCGGCCCCCGCCACCTTTCGGTCATTTCCTATGACAACGGTGATTCATGCCTATTTTCTTCGCATCAGCTGACAAAACGACAGCAGCAAAGCCGACCGGCGCAGAGCCGACCGACAAACAAGATGAATTCTCAATAAGTCGAGGAAACAACTTACTTTTCCATTACTGCTACTTATCGTATCCGCCAAAAGCAAAAAACGCCACGACTAGGCGTGGCGTTCAGCGAATTTTTTAACGAATTATGAGCGTTTCATCATATCGAAGAATTCATCGTTGGTTTTAGTCATCGCCAACTTATTAATGAGGAACTCCATCGCGTCAATCTCACCCATCGGGTGAATGATCTTGCGCAGGATCCACATTTTTTGCAGCTCTTCGGAGGTGGTGAGCAGCTCTTCTTTACGGGTACCGGAGCGGTTGTAATCGATCGCAGGGAATACGCGTTTCTCGGCGATTTTACGCGCCAGGTGCAATTCCATGTTGCCGGTACCTTTAAATTCTTCGTAGATCACTTCGTCCATCTTCGAACCGGTATCAACCAGCGCGGTCGCGATGATGGTCAGGCTGCCGCCCTCTTCCACGTTACGTGCCGCACCGAAGAAACGCTTCGGACGATGCAGGGCGTTGGCGTCCACACCACCGGTCAGCACCTTGCCGGAAGCCGGTACCACGGTGTTGTAGGCACGTGCCAGACGGGTGATGGAGTCGAGCAGAATGATCACGTCTTTCTTGTGCTCAACCAGGCGCTTGGCCTTCTCGATTACCATTTCGGCCACTTGCACGTGGCGCGAAGCCGGTTCGTCGAAGGTCGATGCGATCACTTCGCCTTTCACCAGGCGCTGCATCTCGGTCACTTCTTCCGGACGTTCGTCGATCAGCAGCACCATCAGCACGCAGTCTGGGTGGTTGTAAGCGATGCTCTGCGCAATGTTCTGCAGCAGCATGGTTTTACCGGCTTTCGGCGGTGCCACGATCAGGCCACGCTGGCCGCGGCCAATCGGTGCCGCCAGGTCCAGTACGCGCGCCGTCAGGTCTTCGGTCGAGCCGTTGCCGCGCTCCATCCGCAGACGGGAATTGGCGTGCAGCGGCGTCAAGTTCTCGAACAGGATCTTGCTGCGGGCGTTTTCCGGCTTGTCGTAGTTGACTTCGTTGACTTTCAACAGGGCAAAATAGCGCTCGCCTTCTTTTGGCGGACGAATCTTACCGGAAATGGTGTCACCTGTGCGGAGGTTGAAACGGCGGATTTGGCTAGGGGATACATAGATGTCGTCGGGACCGGCGAGGTAGGAACTGTCTCCAGAGCGGAGGAAACCGAATCCATCCTGCAATATCTCGAGCACGCCGTCGCCGAAGATATCTTCCCCGCTTTTCGCATGTTGCTTCAGAATGGAGAAGATAATGTCCTGCTTGCGCATGCGGGCAAGGTTTTCCAGCCCCATATTTTCGCCGAGAGTAATCAGCTCAGAAACCGGCGTATTCTTTAATTCGGTAAGATTCATAGTGGTGGGTTCTTAAACTCGGGGTATGTCTCGAACTTGTATCGTGAATGGTATGGCAGCGAAATGCGTGCCTGTTTACTGGACGTTCGATCACCGGGCGCAGAGCCGTCGCGGTAAGAAATGGCTTACATCGGGCGCACGCATTGACGGTTGAAGATCGAAGGTACCTTAAAAATGATTTTTGCAAAACCGTTTGATTGCCAAAACACGGGCTGAGTTCAGTTTACTTTCAACGCCAGTGGTTCGACACAGAGTATAGCTTTAGATTCAAACTCTTTAGATTTAAAACTTCGGGCAAGTTCTATATGCAGTGTGGTTAAACTTAACACGCTTCTTGGCAGGCGTCTAGCGGTGAATTGAACATCACCGCCAGGCGCCTGATACGGGGCTTCCCGCCCGATTACAGATTCGCGTTCAGGAAATCTTTGAGCTGACCTTTGGACAACGCGCCAACCTTGGTCGCGGCCACTTCACCGTTCTTGAACAGCAACAGCGTAGGGATGCCACGGATACCGTACTTAGGCGCGGTAGCCGGGTTCTGATCGATATTCAGCTTGGTGATGGTCAGTTTGCCTTCGAACTCTTCGGCAATCTCATCCAGAATCGGAGCAATCATCTTGCACGGCCCACACCATTCAGCCCAGAAATCGACCAGGATCGGCCCTTCCGCTTTCAGCACGTCAGCTTCGAAGCTGCTGTCAGTCAGGTGAATAATTTTATCGCTCATGTTCTACTCCACAGGATTATGTCTACCTTGTTGGTGTAGCATTAACCAACTCAAGGTGATTTTAATGCACCGCGTTTATTTCAACGGATGTGCTTTCGTAAAGCAATAGTTAGCTGATATTCTACCACACTATGAGCAAAACACACTTGACCGAACAGAAGTTTTCCGACTTCGCCCTGCACCCGTTAGTCCTTGAAGCCCTTGAGAAAAAAGGGTTTCACAATTGCACGCCCATCCAGGCGTTAGCATTGCCGCTCACGCTCTCCGGGCGTGACGTTGCAGGTCAGGCGCAAACCGGTACCGGAAAGACGCTGGCGTTTTTGGCGTCTACTTTTCACTATTTGCTGACTCACCCGGCGAAACAGGATCGCCAGACCAATCAGCCGCGCGCCTTGATCATGGCGCCTACGCGTGAACTGGCGGTGCAAATCCACTCCGATGCAGAAGCGCTCTCCCAGAGCACCGGCCTGAAACTGGGCCTGGCCTACGGCGGCGACGGCTATGACAAACAGCTGAAAGTGCTGGAAAGCGGCGTGGACATTCTGATTGGCACCACCGGCCGTTTAATCGATTACACCAAGCAGAACTATGTCGATCTCGGCGCGATGCAGGTCGTCGTGCTGGATGAAGCCGATCGCATGTACGATCTCGGCTTTATCAAAGACATCCGTTGGCTGTTCCGCCGTATGCCTACGGCCGATCAACGCCTGAACATGCTGTTCTCCGCCACTCTGTCCTATCGCGTACGCGAACTGGCCTTCGAGCAGATGAACAACGCCGAATATGTTGAAGTGGAACCGGAACAGAAAACCGGCCACCGCATTAAAGAAGAGCTGTTCTACCCGTCCAACGAAGAAAAAATGCGTCTGCTGCAGACGCTGATCGAAGAAGAGTGGCCGGATCGCGCCATCATCTTCGCCAACACCAAGCACCGCTGCGAAGACATCTGGGGCCATCTGGCCGCCGACGGTCACCGCGTCGGCCTGCTGACCGGTGACGTGGCGCAGAAAAAACGCCTGCGCATCCTCGACGACTTCACCAAAGGCAACCTCGATATTCTGGTCGCCACCGACGTCGCCGCGCGCGGTCTGCACATTCCTGCCGTCACCCACGTCTTCAACTACGATCTGCCTGACGATTGCGAAGATTACGTGCACCGCATTGGCCGTACCGGCCGTGCAGGCGCCAGCGGCCACTCCATCAGCCTGGCATGTGAAGAGTACGCGCTCAACCTGCCGGCGATCGAGACCTATATCGACCACAGCATTCCGGTGAGCAAGTACAACAGCGATGCGCTGCTGACCGATTTGCCGGCGCCGAAGCGCCTGTCGCGCCCGCGCGGCGGCAACGGCCCACGTCGCAACTCCGCGCCTCGTCGCGGCGGCGCGCCGCGCAACAACCGTAAACGCCCGAGCTGATTGCCATGCTCAGCTCCAGCACGCTTTATGCTGCCATCGATCTCGGCTCCAACAGCTTCCACATGTTGGTGGTGCGCGAGGTGGCCGGCAGCATTCAGACTCTGGCGCGGATCAAGCGCAAGGTGCGCCTGGCGGCCGGGCTGGATCAGAACAATCACCTGTCGCATGAGGCCATGCAGCGCGGCTGGCAGTGCCTGCGGCTGTTCTCCGAACGCCTGCAGGACATCCCGCGCGAGCAGATCCGCGTCGTCGCTACCGCCACGCTGCGCCTGGCGTCTAACGCCAATGAGTTCTTGCAGGTCGCCGAGCAAATCCTCGGCTGCCCGGTGCAGGTGATCAGCGGCGAAGAAGAGGCGCGGCTGATTTATCACGGCGTCGCGCACACTACCGGCGGGCCGGAGCAGCGGCTGGTCGTCGACATCGGCGGCGGCAGCACCGAACTGGTCACCGGCACCGGCGCACAGGCATCGCAGCTGTATAGTCTGTCGATGGGCTGCGTCACCTGGCTGGAGCGCTACTTCAGCGATCGCAATCTTGGGCAAGAAAACTTCGAGCGCGCCGAACAGGCCGCACGCGAAATGGTGCGGCCGATCGCACCGCAGCTGCGCCAGCAAGGTTGGCAGATCTGCGTCGGCGCTTCCGGCACCGTGCAGGCGCTGCAGGAGATCATGGTGGCGCAAGGCATGGATGAACGCATCACCCTGTCCAAGCTGCGCCAGCTGAAACAGCGCGCCATTCAGTGCGGCAAGCTGGAAGAGTTGGAGATCGAAGGGTTGACGCTGGAGCGCGCGCTGGTCTTCCCGAGCGGCCTGTCCATTCTGTTGGCCATCTTCCAGGAGCTGGGCATCGAGAGCATGATGCTGGCCGGCGGGGCGCTGCGTGAAGGCCTGGTTTACGGCATGCTGCATCTGCCGGTGGAGCAGGATATTCGCATCCGCACCATCCGCAACCTGCAGCGCCGTTACCTGATCGACACCGAGCAAGCCGAGCGCGTCAGCCAGCTCGCCGCCAATTTCTCGCAGCAGGTCGCCAACGAGTGGCAGCTGGACGCACGATGTCGCGAGCTGTTGCACAGCGCCAGCCTGATCCACGAACTCGGCCTTAGCGTCGATTTCAAGCAGGCGCCGCAACACGCCGCCTACCTGATCCGCCACCTGGACTTACCCGGCTTTACCCCGGCGCAGAAAAAACTGCTGGCCACCCTGCTGCAAAACCAGAGCAACCCTCTCGACCTGTCGCTGTTGAACCAGCAAAACGCCCTGCCGCCGCGTACTGCGCAGCGTCTGTGTCGCATTTTGCGCCTGGCGATCATCTTCGCCAGCCGCCGCCGCGACGACACGCTGCCGGCGGTGCGTTTACGCGCCAATCAGGACGATGAACTGACGGTGATCTTGCCGCCGGGTTGGTTGGAACAGCATCCGCTGCGCGCCGAGGCGCTGGAGCAGGAAAGCCACTGGCAGAGCTACGTCCACTGGACGCTGCGGTTGGAAGAACAACGTTAAAATGACCAGGGCGCGATGAGCGCCTGAGGTTAATGGCAAACCTGATGACATTGCCAAGTTTCAGAAGACAGCATATAAAAAATAAGGAAAATCAATTCATTGATTTTCGGCTGATAACCACAAAGGAGGAAAAACCACGCTTTTTCCTCCTTTGTCAGTAATCTAGCCCTGTCTTTTTAATTCCCGCCTTTAGCCTTGGCCAACTGGGCGCGTATATTGGCCAGATGGCTCTGTCCCTTCTGCATCCGCTCCTGCGGGCTCACCACTTTGCGCTCGGTTTCCCACGCCAAATCGTCCTGCGGCAGCTCCAGCAGGAAGCGGCTCGGCTCCGGCCGCACCAGCTCGCCATACTGACGGCGCTCGCGGCACAGGGTGAAAATCAGCTCTTTTTGCGCGCGGGTGATCCCCACATAGGCCAAACGCCGCTCTTCATCGACATTGTCTTCATCGATGCTGCTCTGATGCGGCAGCAGGCCTTCTTCCATGCCCACCAGGAACACGTAGGGGAACTCCAGCCCCTTGGAGGCATGCAGCGTCATCAGCTGTACCTGATCCAGCTCTTCTTCACTTTCGCCGCGCTCCATCATGTCGCGCAGGGTGAAGCGCGTCACCACCTGGGTCAGCGTCATCGGCTCGTCCAGATCGTTGCCTTCCAACATCTCCGTCATCCAGCCGAACAGCGTGTTGACGTTCTTCATCCGCATTTCGGCGGCCTTCGGGCTGGTCGAGGTTTCAAACAACCAGCTCTCATAATCCACTCCGCGGATCAGATCGCGCACCGCCGCCACCGGCTCACGTTCCGCCTGTTGGGCGATGCCGCCCAGCCAGTGGGTGAAACGCTGCAACGATTCCAGCCCGCGACCGGTCAAGTGCTGGCTCAGCCCCAGATCGAAACTGGCGTGGAATAAACTCTTGTTGCGCTGGTTGGCCCATTCGCCGAGCTTCTGCAGCGTCGCCGGGCCGATCTCGCGCTTGGGGGTATTGACGATGCGCAGGAAGGCGCTGTCGTCCTCCGGGTTGGTCAGCACGCGGAGGTAGGCCAGCAAATCCTTGATCTCGGGGCGCGAGAAGAACGACGTACCGCCGGAAATCTTGTACGGAATGCGGTTCTGCATCAGCATCTTTTCAAACACCCGCGACTGGTGATTACCGCGGTACAGGATCGCATAGTCGCCGTAGTGGGTCTTTTTCACGAAGTGGTGGGCGATCAACTCCCCCACCACCCGCTCGGCTTCGTGATCCTCGTTGTTGGCGGTCACCACCTTCAGCTCTTCGCCATATCCCAGCTCGGAAAACAGCCGTTTTTCAAACACGTGCGGGTTATTGGCGATCAGAATGTTGGCCGCCTTCAGAATGCGCTCGCTGGAACGGTAGTTTTGCTCCAGCTTGATCACCTGCAGCGCCGGGAAATCTTCCTTCAGCAGCACCAGGTTCTGCGGCCGCGCGCCGCGCCAGGAGTAGATCGACTGGTCGTCGTCACCCACCACGGTAAAGCGCGCGCGGTTACCCACCAGCAGCTTCACCAGCTCGTACTGGCTGGTGTTGGTATCCTGGTACTCATCCACCAGCAGGTAGCGGATGCGCTGCTGCCAGCGTTCGCGCACCTCTTCGTTGCGTTGCAACAGCAGCGTCGGCAACAGGATCAGGTCGTCGAAGTCCAGCACGTTGCACGCCCGCATATGGGCGTGGTACAGGCTGTAGCAGTGGGCGAACAGCTTGTCGCGCTCCGAGCGCGCCAGCTCCGCCGCTCGCTGAGGATCGATCAGGTCGTTTTTCCAGTTGGAGATGGTCGAAATCAGCTGCGCCACCAGCGTTTTGTCACTTTCCAGCCATTTTTCGGTCAGCTCTTTCAACAGCGCCAGCTGATCCTGATCGTCGAACAGCGAGAAGTTGGACTTCATCCCCAGCGCCACATATTCCCGCTTGATGATCTCCAGCCCCAGCGTATGGAAGGTGGAAATCATCAGCCCGCGCGCCTCTTTGCGCCCCAGGGTTTGCGACACGCGCTCTTTCATCTCGCGCGCGGCCTTGTTGGTAAAGGTTACGGCGGCGATGTGCCGCGCCTGATAGCCGCAATGGTGGATCAGGTGGGCTATCTTGTTGGTGATAACGCGCGTCTTGCCGGAACCGGCACCGGCCAACACCAGGCAGGGCCCGGTAACGAATTCGACGGCTTGTTGTTGGCTGGGGTTTAATCGCATGGTGCTGGCTTGCTCGGCTGTAAAACGTGGAAGGGAATTGTAGCAGAAAGCGCCGATGAGATTTAGCGGGTATAATCAGCGCAATTTTCGCATCGACAAAGGCAATACCATGGCAAAAACGGCGTGCGCCCTGCACATTCTGGTAGACAATGAAAAGCTGGCCAACGAGCTGCTGGCCAAGCTGAAGCGCGGCGTCAGCTTCGACACGCTGGCGCGCAAATACTCGAGCTGCCCGTCAAAACGCAACGGCGGCTCGCTGGGCGAATTCAACAAAGGCGCGATGGTGCCGGCGTTCGATAAAGCGGTGTTCAGCATCCCGCTGCTCAAACCTTACGGCCCGGTCAAAACCCAGTTCGGTTACCACATCATCAAGGTGCTATACCGCAACTGAGGGGGCCTGAGCCCCCTGCCTGCGGCTAATTATTGCGCGCTGGCGTCCGTCGCCGGCGCTGCCACCGCGGTGTCGGCCGGTTTGGCTTCTTCCGTCACCACCGCCGGCGCCGGCATCATGATGCCGTCATAGGTTTCCTGCAGCTGCTTCATGCTCATTTCCGGCTCGCCTTTCGGCTGCATCAGCACCAGCGTCGCGTCCTGAGACAGCTGCAGCTTCAGCGCCTGATTCAGCGTCTCCAGCGTCAGGCTGGACAGGAACTCCTGGCGCAGCTTCTGATACAACTCCGGTGCGATATCCACCACCCCGCTCTGCTGCGAACGCAGGCGCTGGCTCATCAGCACGTCGGTATCGGTGCGGGCGTAGGTGGCGAACAACTTGCTCAGCTGATCGTTTTTCTGCGCCAGCAACGCATCGAATTCCTCTTTGGACAGGCCGTTGTCACGCACGTTGGCCAGCTCGCGGGCGATAAAGCCCAGGCTGCCGTTCAGGTTGTTGTTCGGCGTATCCAGATGGATGGCGCACTGCCCGCGCTGGTACTGCACGCGACAGTCAAAGCCCAGATGCAGGCTCTTCTGGTCGCTTTTTTCCAGCGTCTGCTGAAGATGCCAGAACAGCGCCTCGCGGGCGAGATCGCCACGCCAGTAACGGAGCAGGCTCTGTGAATCGCGAATCGGGTGCCACGGCGAATCCCACATGATCGACAGCGTATCCTGTTTCACCTGCTCGCTGATCAGGCTCACCGGCTGCTGCGGCAGCGGTGTCAGCGTCGGCATCGGGGCCGGGGTTTCACGTTTGCCTTGCAGCGGCGAGAACGCCTTGTTGATCTGCTCGCCCAAGCTGCGGCTGTCAATCTTACCGACCACGAACAGCGTCATGGCGTCCGGGGTATACCACTGTTGATAGAATTTCTTCAGCTGCTCGAGGTTCACCGGCCGTTTCGCCGGCTGCGCAGGATCGTGCGCCAGCAGCGTCGAGCCTTTCAGGCGGTAACGCCACCAGACGTCTTGGGTATTGGGCGGGAAAGTGCCGACCGGATTGATGGTGGAATTCATCACCGCGTGCACCGTATGCTCGTCGATCGCCAGTTTGCCGGTGGTGTCCGCCAGCCAGGCCAGCGCTTCTTTCAGCAGGTCGGGCCGGTTGTTCGGCAGGCTGAGGTTATACATGGTGAAATCATACGAGACGATCGCCGGCGGCAGCGGCCGCTCGTTATCTACGCTCTGTTGCCACAGGGCGCGCAGCTGCGGCGCGGTAAAGCTTTCGCTTCGCGCCAATGCCAGCCGCGGCAGCAGATGGGCGAAGCCGGTCTGCTGCGAAGACTCCACCAGAGAGCCGGTATTGACGATCAGCCGCAGTTCCACGCGGTCGCTTGGCCGCTGCGGCGTATCGAGAATCTGCCATGAAAACCCGTTGGCCAGCGCCCCCTGCTGCCAGGCAGGATCGGGTTGTAGTGCTTCAGCCTGCACGCTGCTACTGGCGGCAGCCAATAGCAGCCCACCAACTATAAGATGAATTCTGGTGCCCTGCATGTGAACCCCTACTTAATGACTATCCAATTTCTTATGCAAATGCGTGTATTCCATTCAATGGAATCATAAAAATACGCCCTGAGTTTCACAGTGGGGCGGAAAGCAGAAAGTGTACCATCGTGTTAGACCGCGCGCCTTTGCGGATGTCACTCATTAGAGTGAAAAATAATAGATAGCGGGTTTTTTAATGCAAGAAATCGTTACGAGGCAGGGGTTGTACCTCACCGGCCGCGGCTGCGGCCGGTGATTTGCCGCCAATATCAGGCGGAAGGCTGCGTTTTGTCCGCGCCGGCGTTTTTGTTGTTCAGCGTGTCTTTCAGCTGTTTCTCATCCAGTTGGTTACACCATTTCGCGACCACCACGGTCGCCACTCCGTTACCCACCAGGTTGGTCAGCGCGCGGGCTTCCGACATGAAGCGATCGATGCCGAGGATCAGCGCCAGCCCGGCCAACGGCAGGTGGCCAACGGCGGAGATGGTGGCGGCCAACACGATAAAGCCGCTGCCGGTCACGCCCGCCGCGCCTTTGGAGGAAAGCAGCAGCACCACCAGCAGAGTAATCTGGTGCATGATATCCATGTGGGTGTTGGTCGCCTGCGCGATAAACACCGCGGCCATGGTCAGGTAGATAGACGTGCCGTCCAGGTTAAAGGAGTACCCGGTCGGGATCACCAGGCCCACCACCGATTTCTTGCAGCCCAGCTTCTCCATTTTATCCAGCATGCGTGGCAGCGCGGACTCTGACGACGAGGTTCCCAGCACGATCAACAGTTCTTCTTTGATGTAGTTGACGAATTTGAAGATGCTGAAGCCGTTGGCGCGGGCGATGCTGCCCAACACCACCACCACGAACAGGATACAGGTAATGTAGAAGCACACGATCAGCTGGCCGAGTTGCACCAGGGTGCCGACGCCGTATTTACCGATGGTAAACGCCATCGCACCGAAGGCCCCGAGCGGCGCCAGGCGCATGATCATGTTGATGATGCCGAAAATCACCCGCGAGAAGCTGTCGATCACGTTGTAGATCAGCTGCCCCTTATCACCCAGACGATGCAGGGCGAAGCCGAACAGCACCGCGAACAGCAGCACCTGCAGAATGTTGCCGCTGGCAAACGCGCCGATCACGCTGCCGGGGATGATGTCCAGCAGGAACGGAATGATGCCCTGCTGCTGCGCCTGCTCGGCGTAGACGGCCACCGCCTTGGCGTCAAGCGTGCCGGGATCGACGTTCATGCCGGCGCCCGGTTGCACCAGGTTGACGATCACCAGGCCGATAATCAGCGCGATGGTGCTGACGATTTCAAAATACAGCAGCGCGATGGCGCCGGTGCGGCCCACCGCCTTCATGCTTTCCATGCCGGCGATGCCGGTTACCACGGTACAGAAAATCACCGGGGCGATAATCATCTTGATCAGTTTGACGAAGCCATCGCCCAGAGGTTTCATCTCGGCGCCGAGGTCAGGGTAGAAATGGCCAAGCAGGATACCCAGCGTGATCGCCGTCAGCACCTGAAAATAGAGGCTCTTAAAGATCGTTGTTTTCATATGAACATCCTATGGGGGGAAGACACGCACCAGGCAGCAGTCTAAAAATCCAGCCTGTTCATTGCTTGCGCGGAAAATAACACCCACTTAACAACATGGAAATAATTTGTTGCACCCGCCCCTGGGAGTTGATGTGAATTTAAGAGCTGAAACGCGTCAGTCCGGGTGCAAAGCTGAAAATTGCGTAAGCCTTTGTTTGCACTAACGCAAAAGAGGTAGAGGAGAAATAGCGATTTTCGGACGGGGAAAAGTACCGGAAAGGTAAACGCGGCGCTTACGGCGCCGCGCGGCAAAACTCGGCTTCGAACGCTTCGCGCGGCAACGGACGGGCGAACAGGAATCCTTGCCCGCTGCGAATGCCGTGCTGCAGCAACCAATCGCGCTGCTCGGCGTTTTCCACGCCTTCGGCCATCACCGGCAACGCCAGCACTTCGGAGATCGAACTGACGATGCGCACCATCGCATCGTCAGCCGGCAGCCCCTGAATGAAGCTGCGGTCGATTTTAATCAAATCGATCGGCAGGGATTTCAAGCGGTTGAGATACTCCAGGCTGGAGTAGCCCATGCCGAAGTCGTCCAGCGCGATCGACAGCCCCAGATCGTGCAGCTCGCGCAGCAGCGCCAGCGCGCGGTCGAGATCGTCGATGCGTACCGTCTCGGTGATCTCCAGCAGCAGCTTGCGCGGGTCTATCCGATACTGCGCCAGCAGGTTTTTCAGATGCGGGACGAACGCTTCATCTTGCATCTGAATACCGGAAACGTTGACCGCCAGCGGCAGCGCAATGCCACGTTGCTGCCAGTCCGCCAGGATACGGCAGGATTCTTCCAGCACCCAGTTGCCGAGAGGCACAATCACGCCCAGCTCTTCCGCGAGCGGGATGACGTCGGCCGGCAAGGTATAGCTGCCGTCATACTGCTGCCAACGCAGCAGCGCTTCGGCGCCGATTACCTCGTTGGACTGCATGTCGATCTGCGGCTGCAGGAACAGCGTGAAATGCCGCTGTTCGATGGCGTGCAGGATCTCGCTCTCCTGCGTCAGCCGCTTCTGCGTGCGTTCCGTCAGGCTAGGCTCGAAGAACAGGATCTGATTTTTTCCTTCGCGGTGCGCGGACATCATCGCCGAGGTGGCGCTGCGCAGCAGCTGTTCCGCACTCTCCCCCTGATTGAGGTAGTGCGCGATGCCGATGCTGGCGTTGGGCCGCAGCGCCAGACCTTCCAGCGTCAACGGCGCGTTGATCTCCGCCATGATGCGCCGCGCCAGCTGCATGGCGTGGAACGGCCGCTCGATGCCCTTGGCCAGAATGGCGAATTCGGTATTGCTCAGCTGTGCCAGCACGCCGTTTTCGTCGATGCAGCCGCGCAGCTTCTTCGCCAGCGCCAACAGCAGCGCTTCACGCATCGCCGGGCTCATCACTCCAGAGGCTTCATGCAGCGTCTCGATGCCGATCACCAGCAGGTTAAAACGCTCGGGGCGCAGGCTGGAAGCGATATGCTGTTCCAGCAACGCATTCAGCAACGCCGGATTCGGCAGTTCGGTCACCGGATGGCGGGTGCTGAGGCGGCTCATGTCGGCATGCGCCTTGGCCAGCGTCTGTTGATTGCGATTGTAGTTGCGCACCAGCAGGCCAAGCTCGTCGTCCTGGTGCAGCGCCGGCAGCATCAGCTGGTGATAGGGCGCTTCGTCCTGCGAGATGTTTTCCAGCTCCTTGGCCATCGCGCGCAGCGGGTGCACCATCAGCCGGTTCATGCACCAGGTGATGGCCACCGACAGGATCAGCGCCAGCAGCAGGTAGGTCGAGAGCATGGTCGACAAAATGCTGAGGATAAACTGGTACATGCGGAACGAGTCGGCCTGCAGCACCAGATAGGCCAGCGGCTGCTGATTGGCCGGCACCCGCTCCAGCGAATAGAGCGGCACGGAAATTTGGATCGGCAGCTCAAACAGCCGGGCGATCAGCGTCGGCACCGGCCGCTCCGGCGGGAAATTGGCGTGCAGCGCCTGAAACTCGTTCGGCAAGACGATATCCGCCCGGCTGAGAATGCCGACCGGCAACAGCGTGTTCAGCACCCTTTTGGCTTCCGGCACGTCCATGCGCAGCACCGCTTCCGCCAGCGGCTGGCGCACGGAGTGAGCGATATTCTCCAGTTGCTGGGCGTAGTCATCCCTGCGCTGCTGCACAAAGTGGAATAACTGGATCACGATAAAGATGCAGATCGTGACCAGCGCCACACCGGACACCGTCGCCATCTGCTTAATCGTTAACGAACGCCTGACCCGCAAACCTGCTCTCCGTGAAATCGGGCTGAAACAAAAAAGGGGGCTGACTCTCACCCGCCCCCTCGAACCGGGCTGAGTATACTCGATCATCGGCTGTTTTTATCTGGCTATGCCGCAGGCAAAACCAAGAAAATCGCGGGTTTCAGTCTTTTCCTAAAGCGAACAAACGCGACCCGGACACAGGGTAACAAAACTCCCCGGCGTCCGACACTCCGAATCTTTCCCCTCCCGGTTACTTGAAGTCGGCGTAAGGCGTCAGCGGCTGCGGCGGCAAATCGAGATCACCCTGCCAACCGGCCAGGGAATAGCGCAGATAAATCAACGCATGGCTCGGCGTATAGTCCTTCGCCTGTTGAATGTCGATACCGGCGCCGAGCGTCCAGTGCGAACTGAGACGGCGTTCGACGATCGCCCGCAGGGTATAACCGACGCCGCTCGAGGCGCCGCCGTCCTCAACGGCGAACTTATCGGGCAGTGAATCCGGGATCAGCCCCTGCAGCGGATAGCGGCGCTGGCTGTCGGTTTTCGAATGGGACAGCGAAACCGAACCGCCCAGCTCCCACGACCAGTTCTCGGTGCGCTGGCGATAGTTAACCGGCAGCGACAGCGACAGATATTGCTGCGGGCTGTAATAGCCGCCCTGTCCCAGCGAATAGCCGCTCAAATCCTTCTGGTAGTGCCACAGCATGGTATTGAGCCCGACGCTCAGACGACGATTGTCTTCGTTGATCAGCTTGTAGTAGTAGCCGGCCATCAACCGCTGTCGCTGGTTGTCCGCCACGTTCTTGCCGGTAATCTGGTGCGCGCTGAGATCGGCCCACACGCCGTTCGCCTCGCCGCGATCGTAGCTGGCGCTCAGGCTGACGCCGGTGGCGCGCACGCCGCCCCAGGTAATGCCGGTATTCGGGTCTTTGGCGCCGCCAAATGCCAGCAGCGAGCTGGAGATCGGCCGCCGCGAAGCCGCCAGCGTCCAGCCGATGTGGTTCCAGTCGCCGCTGTAGGCCAGGCCGCCGGTCCAGTCGACCACCTCGAAGCCCATCGGCGTCGTGCCGATATCGGCGGCCCAGCGATCGTTTTTCCAGCCGGCCGCCACGCTGGTGCCGGTGGTTTTCTGGTGTTCATCGCCGCGGCACCCTTGCGTGTTGCAGGTACCGAAAGTCTCGTAATAGTGGCCGCTGCCGTCGGTCGAGAAACGCCCGGCATCCAGCTGCACGGTGTCGGTACGCAAGAAGGCGCGTCCGTCATACAGCGGCATGTCCACCTGCAGCATGGTGTCGTGTGCATTGAAGTCGGAAATGCCGCCGGTGCCGCTCGAGCGCCAGTAATCGTGATCGAGCGTGACGTTCACGTCTTGCTGCCGGTACAGATCCGCGGCGTCGGAACGAATACCGCGTTTCAGCCAGTCGTCGTTCGGATTATTGCGCGTCAAATAGGTGTAGCTGTCATTGTCCTGCGGCAGCGTCGGCGTGATGCCGCCGGCTACCATCGCCTGGCGATAATCCTGCTGTGCCCGCTCAGGCTGTTGCTGAGCCCTTTCCAGCCGGGCGGCGTCACGGTAAACAAGCGCCTTGGTCTGCCCGACGGGCTCCGAAGCCGCCGCCGTTTTCAGTCGGTCGAAGATAGCTTCGGCCTGCTGCGGATCGCCGACCGCGCCCCAGGCGTTGGCGACACGACGTTGGCTGTTGAGCGAAGCGTCCTGCGGCTGCGGTTCGGTTTTCAGCCGCTGGCGCGCCGCGTCCAGATCCCCTTGCGCCACATAAGCTTCGATCTCGCCCAGCTGTGCATCCGGGTTGTTCGGCTCACGCCGTTTCACCCGCTGATAGTCATCCAGCGCCGCCGCATACTCCCCGCGCGCCAGCGCCCAGTCGGCCAGCAGCAAATCGAGGCGGGTGTCCGCCGGCTGACGGCGCAGATAGGCTTCCGCCGCCGGTTCGTCACCGGCCGCCCGCAGCCGTTCGGCCTGCGCGATCACCGCCTGCATTTTCAGCCGCTGCGCCAGTTCGCGCATGTTGTCGTTCCACTGCGCGGCGGGCAGCGTATTGAGCTGCGCCAGCGCCTGGTCGTCGCGATCGCTGCCGGAAAGGTAGAGCGCATAGGCGTAGGTCAGCTGCGGATTGGCACGCTGACGCTGCGCCAGCTGCCGGAACAGAGCGTCCGCCTGCTGCGGCTGCCCGGCCTGACGCAGCGCCTGCGCATAGCGATAGGTCAGCCAGACGTCGTCGGGATCCATCGACTGAGCACGGCGGTAGATGTCCGCCGCCTGCTGCCACTGCTGCTGCGCCGCCAGCGTCTCCGCCTGCTGCTTCAACATATCGAGCCGCAGTCCGTCGAGGGTGCTGCGCAGCTTGGCCTGTTGGCTACGCGGCAGGCCGTTGAGGTAGACCAGCGCTTTTTCCGGCGACTGCCGTTGATAGAGATTCACCAGGCCGCGCAGCGCGCTGCCGTTGCCGGGGTCGCGCCGCAGCGCCTGCTGATAAAATCCTTCCGCCGCGGCGTCATCCTTGCTCGCCACCGCCACATCGCCCAGGCCGATAAACGCATCACCGTCGCTGTCGTCGAGCTGGCGCGCCTGCTGATATTTCTGCCGGGCCAGCGCGAGATTGCCGGCCTTCAGCGCTTTGTCGCCCTCGTCGATCGCCAGCCAGTAGCCGGTGCTCTTGATCAGGCTTTGCCACTTGCCGCTGTCGTAGCCGTTCTTGTCGGCGGCCAGCGCCTGTCGGAACAGTTTCAGCGCCTGCGGGCGGTTGCCGGCGCGCGAATAAGCCTGGCCGAGCGCGCCCAGCACCTCGGCGTCGTTCGGCGTCGCCGCCAACGCCGTTTGCAACGTCGGAATAGCCGCCCGGCTGCCGCCTTTATCCACCTGCGCCAGGCCGCGCACCCGTGCCTGATACGCCGGATCGGCCAACAGTTTCTGCTGCCTGGCCAGCTCTTCACGGGCGCTGGTCGCCTGATCGCCGGTGTCGAACACGCCGAGGAAACGGTTGAGCGCCGCCACGCTTTGCGCGCTGACCGGTATCGCTTTGACCTTATCCAGCCACAGATCGGCGGCATCGCCGCGCCCGGCCGGATCGGCGGCGATCTTCTGCAGCAGCTCATAGGCCTGCGCGTCCTGGTTCTGACTGAACAGCATGCGCGCCAGCGACATGCGCAGCGCCACGTTGCCGGAATATTGCTGGTCCAGTGCCTGCAGCTGCTTCAACGCCTTCGCTTCCTGCCCCGGCAAGCGCGCCACCAGCCGCCAATACTCCACCGCCAACTCGAGCGTCGGCGGCTCGCCGTGGAACAGCGCATCGTACTGCGCCTTGGCCTCCGGCAACCGGCCGGCGGTCGCCATCAGGCGAGCCTGCTGCAGCTTTTGCCGGGTTTCCGGCTGCGTCAGCAGCATATTCATTTGCGCCTGGCGATAGGCGCTGGACTGCGGCGCGAGGGTTTTCAGCTTGTCCAATTGCTGCTGCGCCAGCGCCATGTTGCCCTGCCGCAGCGCCAAACGCATGCGCGCGGCGATCACGTCCGGGTTGTTCGGATCCATCAGCTCGAGCCGGTACAGCGACTGGCGCACCAGATCGTCCTTGTTGCCGGCCTCGCCAATACGCACCTGTTCCAGCAACCACTGTTCCGGCGCCACAGCCTCCGCAGCGCGCGCCTGCGGCAACATCGCCAGGCTCAGCGGAATCAAATTCAGCCAGTTTATTTTGAAGTTGTGCATTGGCCGTCCCACGAGGGTTGCAATTCACCCTGACGATTAAAGCGATAACGTTGTTGATCCCACCCCTGACCGAACAGCGTCAGCGAGGCGCTGAAATAGGCGTCGTCACCCGGCGGATGTTCGCTGATGCGTTGCCGCTGTGTCGCCAGCGCCTCGGCCTGCGTCACCAACATCGGCAGCATCGAGGCAGAAAAGCCGACCGGGCCGGTGCCGGTGGTTTTGCCGCTGGCGGTATCGGTTTTTTCCGGCGGCACGCCCTGTTTGGCGGTGAGCTGCGCCATCGGCTGGAAGCGTTCGAGCAGCGCCGCCTTGTACTCATCGTCGTCCGCCAGCATGCCGGCCCACAGATAAACCCGAATGGCGTCGTAGCTGCCGACGTTCGGCTTGACGGTATCCGGCTGCCAGCCGGCGCCGACCCGCCACACCACCCAGTCCGGTGAGAAACCGTGCGGCGCGGTGTCCAGCCACAGCCGCTGGTTGACCTGGCGCATCGCGCGCCACGGGCCGTTCAACGCCGCAAAACGCGCCAGCAGCTGCGGCGGCAGGTAGCTGGGGTTCAACCGCCAGCGATCTTCCGCCACGAACCCGACTTTGCCCGGCAACAGCATCAGGCCCAGGCCGGGAATGTCGGCCACTTCCTCGCGGCCGATGCGTTGCAGCAGCAGCGTCCCCAGGGTTTGATAACGCCGGCTTTTCCACAGGCGGCCAGCCTCGAGCAGGTTGTAAGCAATCCACAGATCGGCGTCCGACGCCGAGTTGGCGTCCAGCACCTTCCACTGCTTGTCGTCGCTCTCGCCCCACAGCCAGGCAGGCAAACGGGCGCTGAGATCGCCCGCCGCCAGGTTGTTCTCCGTCCAGGCCAGCAGCCGATCGAAGGTCGGCCGGTCGTTGGCCACCAGGGCGAAGAACAGGCCGTAACTCTGCCCCTCGGAGGTGGTGATTTTGTTCGGGCTGCTCGGATCGATCACCCGCCCCTGCGGGCTGATGTAGTACTGCTTGTACTGTTGCCAGCCCGGCCACTCGCAGGCCGCCACCGCGCTGAACGCGCACAGCAGCAGCATGCCGAGCGACAGGCGTTGCAACATCGCGCTCACCGCCGTCAATCCCGATCTTCAGGCGCCAGACGACGCCGGCTGAAGGCCTTCAGGCCGCGCCACAGCATCAGCCCCAGGATCACCACCAGCACCACCGCGATCACCGCCAGCAGCACCGGATGGGTGGAGAGGGCATACCACAGCCGCTCCCACCACGGCAGGTGGCCGACATAGTAAATATCGCCGACGCGCAGGCTGTTGACCCCCGATTCGCGGATCACCGCCACCGAGCCGAACACCGCGGCGCGCTTGCCGCTGTCCAGCAAGGCATTGTTCAGCAGCTCATAGCCGCGCGGGCTGTCCGCCAGCAGCGCCACGATGCTGCGCTGGTCGTTAAACGGCGACTGCACGCCGATGATCGCCGACATCGCCCCCTCGGAGCTGACGGTGGTCTTGCTGTCCGGTTTGGTATCTTCTGCCAGCACTTCCGCGCTAGGCAGCGGCGGCTGCCGCGTCGGCTGTTTCACCCAGCTTTGGGTCGCGTCCACCAGCAGGCTGATTTTCTTGTCGTCGCGCAGCTCCGGCGGGATGGTGCCGACCATCAGGATATCGTCGTCGCGATCCTTGGCCTGCGACCAGTCGTCGCTGAGCGTGAAGGCCAGCGCCGGGTAGCCGGTTTGCGCGCCGATCACCCCCAGCGCGTTCAGCAGCGCGCTGACCTGCGCCGGCTGCGGTTTCTGGTTCACCAACACCAGCGTTTGCGACAGATCCGCCAGGCGGCTGAACGGGAAGCCGGCGTTGGCGAAGGCGCGCAGGTCCGGCATCGCCATAAAGTGGCGGTAGCCGGAGAAATCGATGGTAGACGCGCCGTCGATCACCGCATGGTTTTGCGTGAAGGAGTAGGTTTCGCAGCGCCCTTCCGCGCCGCTGGCCAGCAGCGTGGTGTAATCGAAGTCAAAGCGCAGCTGGTTGGTGGCGCCCAGCCGCAGCGCCGGAATACTGACGTTCTTGTCGGAGTCGAGCAGCCCCTGCGTCAGCGGCAGGCGCAGCAGCTGCGCGCCCTGCTCGTGTTCCGGCACCAGCGAGTACGCCTGCACGAACTGGTTGTTCAGGCTGACGCTCAGCCGCGAACCGTCTTGAATGCGCGGCGCGGTGTAACGGTATTTCAGGTGCATGTCGATGCCGGTGCTGCGGATCAGGAACAGATCCGGCGGCAGGTTCATGGTCAGCGAAATCGGGCCGGGCTCGATGCCGCTGGTTTGCAACTGTTCGGCGTATTGCTGCAGCTCGGCGAAGGTCATCGGCCGATCGGTGCGCACCCAGTTCGGCGCGTCGTAAGGCTGGCGCGGCGCGAGCTGCTCCACCTTGTCCACCGTCACGTTCTGGCCGCGGAACAGGATGTTGCCCTGCGCGATGCCCTTCACCGCGGTGATCAAATCGTTGTCGTCACGTCCCTGAATCAGCAGCAGTTTGACGTACGGATTGTCCGGGTGGCTGATCATCTCCACCGTCGGGCCGTTGACCGCCGGATAATCGCGCAGGAAATCCGGGCGCTGCGAGTTGGTAGCGAACACCACCGCGTGCTGCGTCGGCAGCGCGTTGTACAGCGTCGGGAAGGATTGCCCGCGCCACTGTGCCTTGCTGCCAAACCAGGACGCCAGAATGCCCGCCGCGCGCTGCTGGGCCAGATCCGGCTGGCCGGCGAACACCATCGGCAACGTCAGCGGCCGATTATCGCGGCTGTCGAAGAACGGCTCAGGGAAGTGCGACAGCTCGTTTTTCACCGGCAGCGTCTGGAAACGCAGCTTCAGCGCGCTGGATTTGCTGACGTCTAGCCACAGCGAGGTGCTGGCCGGGTTTTCGCAGATGTTCTGATAATGGCCGACGAACACCAACCGGACGCGGTTAAAATCGGTGATATAGCGCGGATCGATCGCCATCTGGATGCGATTGGGCTTGCCCAGCTGCTCTTTGGCGAGGGTGGTCACACCCATCAGTTCGTCGTTCAGGTAGACCTTGACGTGCGACTCCACCGGGATCAGCGCCGGCGACGGCGTAAACTCCATATCGAGCATCGCCTGCGAGACCACTTCATCGCTGCGCACGCCGAATTCGATCTGTCCGTCCGGCCGGGTGCCGCGCAGGATAAAGGTGCCCGGCGGCGGCGCTATCTGCGCAAACGACAGCGACACGTCGCGCACCGGCGCATTCGGATCTTGCGGCGCGGCGGCCGGCGGTGGCGGGGCTGTCGTATCGGCCGCCGCGGCGATCGGCGGCTGGGCCGCCACGGTCGGCACGGTGGCGGTTTCGGCCTGCGACAGGGTACTGATGCCTAAGGCCAGAGCAGTTAACCAGGTTATTTTTCTCGTCATCGTATCATCATCAATGTTGGAGCCTGTTCACCGGGCGAGTGAGCGGGCGGTTGAACTCGCAGCTAACCCACTGTTTCTTGTTGACCCAAGGTCGGATCCCTGCCGACGCCGCGCGGAATAAACGACACTACCCAGGCGGTCAGCGACGTGACCCCGACCAGCAGACCGCGCACCAGCGGCGGCGCGTAGTCCGCCATGCGTACATACCCCCGGAAGCCCAGCGCCAGCACGTCGCGCAGACTTTCGATCGGCCGGTCTTCAGGGAACCCGTCCTGCCACAGCGCCCAGGTATCGGCGCGGGCGAAGGTGCACTGAATGAAATCGATGTGTTCACGGGTGGAGAGGTCGATCAGGCGCACCCCCACCTTGTTGCCGAAGGCGCGCGTCACCACGCAGGGGAAGCTGTACTCCTGCTGGCCGCGCTTGAGCAGCAGCGAGACTTTGTCGCCGTCTTTCAACGCGTTTTCCACCCGCATCTCAATGCCCACGCCACCGTCGGAGTAATCGCGCAGCGTGCAGGGATACAGATGGCCGTCGGCGCGCGCGATCGCTGCCGGCATGGCGATTTCCACGCGGTGTGCCTGACGCACCTGCTTGGCCTCCACCGCCACCGCCACCGCGCCGCCGAGAATCGTCATGTTGTACAGCACCCACACCAGGCTGATGATCACCGTCATCACCTCGTCCGTCGGGCCATAGGCCAACCGCCAGACGCCGAATGCCAGCCCGGCCAGGTTCAGGATCACCAGGAACATGTAAGGCCGGGTGATCACCCAGTCGACGTGCTCCTCCTCCACCAGCCCGCCCTTGGCGGTGACGTTGAATTTGCCCTTGTGCGGATTGAACAGCGCCACCGTCGTCGGCCGCGCGATATACCAGGCCAGCACGGTTTCATAGATTTCGCTCCAGAACGAATGGCGGTATTTCCCCTGGATACGCGAGTTGGTCAGGCTGGCGTGGATCATGTGCGGCAGCACATAAAGCGCGATCGCCAGCGCCGGCGCGAAGATGATGTAGGCGTGCAGCAGCAAAAACGCCAGCGGCGCGGTGAGGAAGATCAGTCGCGGAATGCCCGACAGGAAGTGCAGCATGGCGTTGGCGTAGCACAGGCGCTGCGCCAGTTTCAGCCCCTTGCCCAGCAGCGGGTTGTCCAGCCGGAAGATCTGCACCATGCCGCGCGCCCAACGAATGCGCTGGCCGATGTGCGCCGACAGGCTCTCGGTCGCCAGCCCAGCGGCCTGCGGAATGCGAATATAGGCCGAGGTGTGCCCGCGCCGGTGCAGGCGCAGCGAGGTGTGGGCGTCTTCGGTGACAGTTTCCACCGCGATGCCGCCGATCTCGTCCAGCGCGCTGCGGCGCAGAATGGCGCAAGAGCCGCAGAAGAAGGTGGCGTCCCACATGTCGTTGCCGTCCTGCACCAGCCCGTAGAACAAGGTGCCCTCGTTGGGCGTCTGGCGGAAACGGCCCAGGTTGCGCTCGAACGGATCCGGCGAGAAGAAGTGGTGCGGGGTTTGCAGCATCGCCAGCTTTTTGTCTTTGAAGAACCAGCCCATGGTCAGTTGGAGGAAGGAGCGCGTCGGCACGTGGTCGCAGTCGAAGATCGCCACGAACTCGCCGGTGGCCTGCTTCAGCGCATTGTTGATGTTGCCGGCCTTGGCGTGTTCGTGGGTCGGCCTGGCGATGTATTTCACCCCCACTTCGTCAGCGAACGCCCGGAATTCAGGGCGGTTGCCGTCGTCGAGGATATAGATGTTCACCTTCTCTTTCGGCCAGTCGATGCCTAGCGCCGCGTAGATGGTGGGCTTCACCACCCCGAGATCTTCGTTGTAAGTCGGCACCATCAGATCGATGGTCGGCCAGGTGGCGCTATCGGCGGGCAGCGGCACCGGCTGGCGGTTAAGCGGCCAGACGGTCTGGAAATAGCCCAGCACCAACACCACCCAGGCGTAGGTTTCCGCCACCAGCAGCAATAGGCCGCAGACCAGGCTGAGCGGATCGTCCCAGTTCAGGGTGGCGGTATAGCGCCACCACAGGTAGCGACAGGATACAGTCAGCGACAGCACGATCAGCATCAATCCCGGCAAGCGCCCCGGCACCCGGCGCACCACCATCGCGATCCCCCACAGCAGCAGAACGAACACGAACTGCGCCGGCAGATCGAACGGCTGCGAGATGCACAGCATGGCGAGGATCGCCGCCAGCACGCTGACCAGGATAAACAGCGCGCGCCGCATACCGCGGCTCATGCGGCCGAGGCGCTCCACCGAGCGCTGCTCCACGCCGGCGTTCTTCAGCCGTTGCGGCAGGCCTTGCAGCCCGTCGGCGTAGCGCTGCTGCAGCCGCCGCCAACCGGCGAAATAGTCGCGCTGCACCGGCGCGCGGCCGCTGCGAAACAGCAGCAGCCACAGCCCCTGCAGCAGATAACGCAGCGCATCCGCCGGGCGCGGGCGATCGGCGGACAGATGCGGGAACCAATAAGCGCGGCCGGCACGCACGCGCTGCCAGGCCGGCGATTCGAAGCGCAGCAGCAGCCAGCCCAACGCCACCAGCAGCGTGGCGAAAAAGGCGGTCAGCGCCGACGCGCCGTTGCGCCGATAGCCGCGGTAGCGAGTCTGCACCGTCTGACGCACCGGCGGCACCAGCAGCAGGCTCAGCACCCGGCTCATGGCGCAACGCCCCGTTTGAGGTTGATCAGGCACCAGTTGGCCAGCGTCAGCACTTCATCCGCCGCCAGGCTCTCGGGGCGGTACTCGCCCAACGGCTGTTTGACCGCCAGCGCTTCCGCCAACGCTTCGTCGCGGTGGATCACCACCGGCAGCAGACCGCTCAGGGTTTGCAGCCACAGCTGATGCAGATCCTGCTGCAGCTGGCTGGCGGAGGAGTAGTGATTGACCAGGAAACGGCAGTCGTTCGGCAGCGTCTGCTGATGGAGCCGCACCTGGCAGTTGGCGTCGGGGTTCAACAGCACGAACACGCTGTCGGCAAGCTGCAGCGCCTGCTGCGCCAGAACGCCGTCCCCGACCGGGACATCCAGCAGGATCCAGCGCTGCGGATCGCCGGCGATCAGTTGGCGCACGTTGTCGCGCCAGCGTTCCGGCTGCTCCCGACACTGACTCTGCACTTCCAGCCGTTCCAGCGCATTCAGGCGGCCAAAGGGCAGAAAGTCGAGGTTTTCACAATAACGCAGCGCCCCTTCCTGCCAGCGCCCGCCGTCCCGCTCTGCGCGGGCCCAGCCGCGCGCCAGCTCGAACGGCGTGTTGAAATGCAGGCGCAGCAGATTGTCCGACGTGAAATCGATCGCCAACACCGACTCGCCCAGCTGCTGCAACGCCCAGGCGAGCGCCGCCGTGACCGACGTCGTCCCCATTCCACCCCGCAACCCTTGCAGCGCGATCACCGGCATAGATCAGTGGCTCCCCGTGGTCTGCGCCAATTCGGCCAACAGTGGCCAGCGCGTCATCATTTGCGTTAACCGCTCCTGCCGCGAAATATCGACATAGCTTAATTTCGGCAATGAAAAAGCCTGACTGAGCGCCTGCAGGTCATCCTGGCTCTCCCCAGGCGCCGCTGCACGAAAATGGGTGGATGCGTTATTCATTTTTCCGCCTTGGCGAAAATAGGCTATGTTAATTAACTATAGCAACGATACAAAAAGAGAGAGGCAATAAGATGATTCTCAACAAATATTGTTGTGGAGCGTCGGAGATTTGTTATTGCCAGAGCAAAAATGACTATCTTTAAATATAAACGCCTTTAGTCGGCTTTCAACGAAAGTAGAACACATCCTATGGCGCACTCTTTTTCTCTAGGCATTCGGCAGATTTGGGAAGAGCTGTCGGTGATGCAGGCCCCCGGGCTGTATTGGATCAATATCGACAGGCAAAGCGACGCCGCGCTGCTGTGTCGCCAGGTCATCGCCGCCCAGCCGGCCACCCACAAAGTCGCCCTGATCTGCAGCGGCGATAAACCCGATCGCTTGCTGGCCGAGCTGGCTTCGCCTGCTTTGCAGAAACTGCCGCTGTATCAATTACCGGAGAAAAAAGCCGCGCTGACGCAGCTGAGCGACGATCTGATGCGCGCCCTGCGGCCGCAAAATCGCTTACTTATCCTGCTGGCCCACGCCAGCCTGTGGCAAACCTTCACCACCGAAGAGCTGCGCGAGTGGACCCGCGCCCTCGCCGCGTGGCTGCGGCGGCAAGGGTGTACGCTGTTGATCCTCAGCCACGGCGGCGGCATCAATAAGCTCAAGGGGCAGCTCAGCGCGCAGCATCGCATCCTGAACGGCCTGTCCAGCCTGCAATGGCAGCAGGACAGCGCGCAATACCTGGTGAACTGGTGGAGCACCGAAAACGGCATCAACGCCAATCAGCTGCTGACGCTGTACGCCGCAGCAGGCGTTTGGCAGGGCGAGGATGAAAATAGCCAACCCTCCCCCACCGCCTTGCGCAGCGACGAAGGCCTGTATCTGGCCGAGCGCAGCATCCTGGAAGGCGCGCCGCCGCTGTCCGCCAACTGGCAGCTGCTGGAGAACAACGACGAACTGGCGCAACACGGCATGTTGAGGCTCTCGGCGACGTTGATTTTCGCGTTGTACCAAAGCGACCAAATCGATCACCTGGCGCACCAGATCCACACCCTGCGCCGCAGCCGCGGGAGTGGCCTGAAAATCGCGGTGCGCGAGATGAGCGCCAGCCTGCGCTACAGCGACGAACGCCTGCTGCTGGCCTGCGGCGCCAACCTTATCGTGCCGCACGTTGCGCCGCTGTCGCGTTTTCTGACCATGCTCGAGGGCATTCAGGGGCAGCGCTTCTCACGCCATGTGCCCGCCGACATCGATGCGCTGCTGGCCGGCTTGCGCCCGCTGCAGCTCAAAGGCTATATGCGGCCGGAACCGTTCAGTCAGGCGGTGCTGTCGCTGATGGGCAACACGCTGCTGCCCGAGGACGGCAAAGGGGTGATGGTGGCGCTGCGGCCGGCCACCGGCCTGCGCGCCGAACAGGCGATGACCCTGTGCCACCTGCGGCGTTTCGGCGACGTGATGACCGTGGTGCAGGGGCGGCTGGTGCTGTTCCTCTCCACCTGCCGCATCAACGATTTGGATACCGCGCTGAAGTTCATTTTCCGCCTGCCGGTGGATGAAGCCTTCAGCAACCGGGTGGTATGGCACCAGGACGTCGATATCATTTCGGAAATCAAACGCATGGCCCAGGGCCGCTGGCAGATTTCGGCCACCGGCACCGCCGGCGCCACGCCGCGCCCCAGCGTGAAAGCGGCCGAGGTGCCCGCAGAACGGCGGCAGCCGGTCGCCCTCACGCTGCCGCTCGGCCCGCAGGAGACCCCGCATGCTGAACCTTAACGACATCGTGCAACTGATCCTGCTGTGCGCGCTGATCTTCATTCCGCTGGGCTACGCCTTTCACCGGCGTTTTCCGCATTTGCGTCAATACTGGCAAAACCTGTTGTTATCGCCGCGCTATTTGAAATCCGCCGGTTTATGGGTGCGCACAGGCTCCTCATCTCAGATTAAACGTAAGAAGCAGCCATGAATCCAAACTCGAAGACGCAACCCGATAACGCTCTGTGGCGCTACTGGCGTGGGCTGGGCGGTTGGAACCTCTATTTTCTGGCCAAATTCGGCCTGCTGTGGTTCGGCTACCTGAACTTCCACGCGCTGCCGAACCTGGTGTTCATGGCGTTTCTGCTGATGCCGATCCCGTCGCAGCGCCTGCACCGCTGGCGTCACTACCTCGCTATCCCGATCGGCATCGCGCTGTTCTACCACGACACCTGGCTGCCGGGCATCAACAGCATTCTCAGCCAGGGTTCGCAGCTGGCCGGCTTCAGCGCCCAATATCTGCTGGAGCTGATCAACCGCTTTATCAACTGGCAGATGGTCGGCGCCGCCTTCGTGCTGCTTATCGCCTACCTGTTCGTCGCGCAGTGGGTGCGCGTCACGGTGTTCACCGTGGCGGCGCTGGTGTGGCTCAATATCGTCAACATCGCCGGGCCGGCGGTCTCACTGCTGCCCGCCCCCTCCACGGCCTCAGCCAGCGGCGCCAATACGCCGGCCACGTCGGCGCCGGCGGCGGGAGACGCTGCGCCGGCAGACAGCCTGCCGCCGACCAGCGCCAACCTGACGGCCTACCTGAATCAGTTCTACGAGCGGGAAAAAGGTCGCGCTACCGCGTTCCCGGCCACCTTGCCCGCCGACGCCCAGCCGTTCGATCTGCTGGTGATCAACATCTGTTCGCTGGCCTGGGCCGATATGGACGCGGTCAACCTGCAGAATCACCCGCTGTGGTCGAAAATGGACATCATGTTCGACAGCTTCAACTCGGCCACCGCCTACAGCGGCCCGGCGGCCATCCGTTTGCTGCGCGCCAGCTGCGGCCAGCTTTCGCATCACGATCTGTATCAGCCGGTGAACCAGCAGTGTTACCTGTTCGACAACCTGGCGAAGCTCGGCTTCAAGGAACAGCTGATGCTCGATCACTCCGGGGTATTCGGCAACTTCCTGAAAGAACTGCGTGAACAGGGCGACATGCAGGCGCCGCTGATGTCGCAGGCCGGCGTCGGCAACGAGCTGACGTCGTTCGACGGCGAGCCGATTTATAACGATCTCGAATTGCTGACCCGCTGGCTGGATCAGCAGCAAAAAGGCGGTGACGGCCGCACAGCCACCTTCTTCAACATCATTCCGCTGCACGACGGCAACCGCTTCGTCGGCTCCAACAAGAGCGCCGACTATCGGCCGCGCGCCCAGAAGCTGTTCGATCAGCTGAACACCTTCCTCGAGCAACTGGAGAAATCCGGCCGCAAAGTGGTGGTGGTGATCGTGCCGGAACACGGCGCGGCGTTGGTGGGCGACAAGATGCAGATGTCTGGCCTGCGCGATATTCCCAGCCCGAACATCACCCATACGCCGGTCGGCATCAAACTGGTGGGCATGAAGGCGCCGCATCAGGGCAGCCCTCTGCAGATCAAAACGCCGAGCAGCTATCTGGCGCTGTCTGAACTGGTGTCGCGCCTGGTGGACGGCAAGGTCTTCAGCGAATCCAGCGTCGACTGGCAGGCGCTGACCCAGGGGCTGCCGCAGACCCCGGTCATCTCCGAAAACGACAACGCCATCGTGATGCAGTATCAGGGCAAGCCCTACATTCGCCTGAACGGCGGCGACTGGGTGCCTTATCCGCAATAAACGCGGCCTCATCCACCCAAAGCACGCCGCCGGCGTGCTTTTTTATTGGGCTACTTATAATAAAACAGTGAAGCCGCTCGACCGATAGAATGCTATTAACAACAAGTCGTTAAATTCTATTATTCGATTATTATTCTCATGCGAAGATTCTTAAAAAAATAACATTTATCAGGATTTAATTAGGAAATTAATTAAAACAACGGACTATGGCGCCCTCTACTTATTAACCCTTTGATTGAATAATAAAAAACGCCGGCGTGAAGCCGGCGTGAATTTAAGCGGTGACGTTCGGCACCTTACGCCCCCGGATGTTCGTCCTGATCGACCGCAAAGCAGGCCACCATCTGCTCGCCGTACTGTTTCAGCTGCGGCTGCAGCTGCACGCAGGTGCCGAAGGCGCGGCGGCAGCGGGCGTTGAACGCACAGCCCGGCGGCGGGTTCATCGGGCTGGGCAGTTCGCCGGTCAGCTTGATACGCTCGCGGCGCATATCCGGGTTCAATCGCGGCGTTGCCGACAGCAGTACCTGAGTGTACGGATGGCGCGGATTGTTGAAGATCGCCTCTTTGCTGCCCTTTTCCACACAGCGGCCGAGGTACATCACCATCACCTCGTCGGCGATGTGCTCCACCACCGACAGATCGTGCGAGATGAACACATAGGACAGCCCCAGCTCCTGCTGCAGATCCATCATCAGGTTCAGCACCTGAGCGCGCACCGACACGTCCAACGCCGACACCGGCTCATCGGCGATCACCACGTCCGGGTTCAGCATCAGCCCGCGGGCGATGGCGATACGCTGACGCTGGCCGCCGGAAAACATGTGCGGGTAGCGGTCGTAATGCTCGGTCTTCAGGCCGACCTTCGCCATCATCTCCAGCGCTTTTTCCCGCCGTTCGGCGGCGCTGAGCGAGGTATTGATCAACAGCGGCTCCTCGAGGATCTGCCCGACCTTCTTGCGCGGGTTGAGCGAACCGTAAGGATTCTGGAACACGATTTGGATCTTCTGGCGGCGCAGTTTCTCGGCTGAGACGTCCGGCTTCAGCAGATCTTGCCCCTGATAGTACAGCTCGCCGCCGGTCGGCACTTCGATCATCGTCAGCAGACGGCCGAGCGTCGATTTGCCACAGCCCGACTCGCCGACCACTGCCAGCGTTTTGCCACGCTCCAGGGTGAAGGAGACGCCGTCCAGCGCCTTGACCAGCCGCTCCGGCGCGAACAGGCCCTTTTTCACCGGGTAATGCTTCTTCAGGTCAATCGCCTGCAGTAAAGGTTGATTCTGGCTCATACGGTCGGCCTCCCCGCATCATCCAGCGGTGTGTGACATTTAACCTGACGGCCGGGAATGCTGCGCAGTTCCGGCTCCTCGTTGCGGCAGCGCTCGTTGGCGTAGGGACAACGCGGGTTGAGCAGGCAGCCGGTCGGGCGATCGTATTTGCCCGGCACCACGCCCGGCAGCGAAGCCAGCCGCGCCTTGTCGGCGGCGAACTCCGGCAGCGCGCGCAGCAGCGCCTGGGTGTACGGGTGGCGCGGCGCGCGGAAAATCTCCGCCGCCTTGCCGGATTCCACCACCTGGCCGGCGTACATCACGATGATGTGGTGTGCGGCTTCCGCCACCAGCGCCAGATCGTGAGTGATCAGCAACAGCGCCATGTTTTCACGCTGCTGCAGGTCCAGCAGCAGTTCGATGATCTGCGCCTGGATGGTCACGTCGAGCGCGGTCGTCGGCTCATCGGCGATCAACAGCTTCGGCCGACAGGCGATGGCCATGGCGATCATCACGCGCTGGCTCATGCCGCCGGAAAGCTGGTGCGGGTACACGTCCAGCCGCGAGGCCGGATCGGGAATGCCCACCTGGGTCAGCAGGTCGATAGCGCGCTGGCGGCGAGTGCGGCGGTTGCCGCCCTGATGCACCTTCAGCGCCTCCATGATCTGGTAACCGACGGTATAGCACGGGTTCAGGCTGGTCATCGGATCCTGGAAGATCATCGCCACTTCGGAGCCCACCAGCTGGCGGCGCTCTTTTTCGGAGATCTTGCGCAGATCCTGGCCGTTGAACTCCAGTTTGTCGGCCATCACCTTGCCGGGGAAATCGATCAGGCCCATGATCGCCAGCGAGCTGACGGATTTGCCGGAGCCGGATTCACCGACAATGCCGACCACCTGACCTTGCTCCACGCTGTAACTGATACGGTCTACCGCGCGGAACGGGGTGCCTTCGTCACCGAAGTGCACCGAAAGCTTGTCTACATTCAATAACGCCATCTCTCTCGTCCTCTGTTACTGCTTGAGTTTGGGGTCGAGAGCGTCACGCAAACCGTCCCCCATCAGGTTGAATGCCAGCACCGTCAGCAGGATCGCCACGCCGGGGAAGGTCACCACCCACCAGGCGCTTTGCGCGAACTGCAGCACGTCGGAGAGCATGGTGCCCCACTCCGGCGTCGGCGGCTGCGCGCCCATGCCCAGAAAGCCGAGAGCGGCCATGTCCAGAATGGCGTTCGAGAAACCGAGAGAAGCCTGCACGATCAAAGGCGCCAGGCAGTTAGGCAGAATATTGACGAACATCTGGCGCAGCGCGCCGGCACCCGCCACCCGCGAAGCGGTGACGTAGTCGCGGTTCACCTCCACCAGCACCGCTGCGCGCGTCAGACGCACATAGTGCGGCAGGGCGACGAAGGTCAGCGCCAGCGAGGCGTTGACGATCGACGGCCCGAACACCGCCACCAGCACCAGCGCCAGCAGCAGGCTCGGCAGGGCCAGCATGATGTCGACGACGCGCATGATAATCGCGTCCACCACGCCGCCGAAGTAACCGGCCAGCAGGCCGAATATCACGCCCATGATCAGCGACAGCACCACCACCAGGCAGCCGACCAGCAGCGACAGGCGCGCACCGTACATCAGGCGCGACAGCACGTCGCGGCCCACGTCGTCGGTGCCGAGAAGATATTGCCAGCTGCCGCCCTCTTGCCACACCGGCGGCTTGAGCAGCGCGTCGCGGAACTGGTCCGCCGGCGCATGCGGCGCCAGCACCCCGGCGCCGAGCGCGATCACCAGCATCAGAACGATATACACCAGGCCGACCACGGCCCCTTTATTGCGCTTGAAATAGTGCCAGAACTCCTGAAACGGGGTCATCGGCTTCGGCGCACCTTTAACTGCAGACTCAGTGATTTGAGACATGAGAGCGCCCCTTATTTCTTGTGGCGAATACGCGGGTTGACCACGCCGTAGAGCACGTCTACCAGCAGGTTAACCAGAATGATCATACAGGCGACCAGCAACACCCCGCCCTGCACCACCGGGTAATCGCGGCGCTGCAGCGCGTCGATCAGCCAGCGGCCCAGTCCCGGCCAGGAGAAGATGGTTTCGGTCAGAATGGCGCCGGCCAGCATGGTGCCGACCTGCAGCCCGATCACCGTCACTACCGGCAGCAGCGCGTTGCGCAGCGCGTGAACGACGATCACCCGCATGCGGCTCACGCCCTTGGCGCGGGCGGTGCGGATGTAGTCTTCACCCAACACCTCCAGCATCGAGGAGCGGGTCATGCGCACGATCACCGCCAGCGGAATGGTGCCCAGTACGATGGCCGGCAGGATCATGTGCATCACCGCGTCGATAAAGTCGCCCTGCTCGCCCCAGATCAGGGTGTCTATCAGCATAAAGCCGGTCAGCGGCTGGCTGTCGTCGAGGAATACCGTGTCGCTGATGCGCCCCGACACCGGCGTCAGGTTAAGCTGCACCGACACCAGCATGATCAGCATCATGCCCCACCAGAAAATCGGCATCGAATAGCCGGTCAGCGAGATGCCCACCGCGGTATGATCGAAGACCGAGCCGCGTTTGACCGCCGCCAGCACTCCGACCGGGATGCCTACCAGCACCGCGAAAAGCATCGCGCAGAAGCCCAGCTCCAGCGTGGCCTGAAAGCGCGGAACGAACTCGCTCCAGACGGAGATGCGGCTTTTGAGTGAGGTGCCCAGATCGCCGTGCAGCACGTTGGACACATAGGAGAAATATTGTTGATAGAGCGGCTTGTCCAGCCCCATTTCCGCCATCAGCTGCGCGTGGCGCTCGGCGGAGATACCGCGTTCCCCGGCCATGATGGTCACCGGGTCGCCGGGGATCATATGGACGAATGCAAAAGTCAGCAATGTAATGCCGATAAACGTTGGGATAACTAACCCCAAACGTCGGAGTATGAACTGCAACATATCCCGAACTCTCTGTATCAATGCCCGGCAGCTCATCGTCCGCCAGGCTTATTAACGCTCACATGCCTTTGAACGATTCGACGGCCATACGCCGGAGACTGGTCAGCAGGGGCGCAAACCTGTTGCGCCCCTGCAAGTCCATTCGTGCGTCTCCGGTAAAGCGGTCGAAATCAGTCTACAGAGACATTCTCGAAGTGATGCTTACCGAGTGGATCCACGACGTAGCCTTTCACTTCCTTACGCACAGGCTCGTACACGGTGGAGTGTGCGACAATCAGAGCCGGAGCCTGATCGTGCATCACCACCTGCGCCTGCTTGTACAGTTCGATACGCTTGTCGTGGTTGGATTCGGCGCGCGCCGGTTGAATCAGATCTTCAAACGGCTTGTAGCACCAGCGGGAGTAGTTGGAGCCGTCTTTCGCCGCCGCGCAGCTGAACAGCGTGGCGAAGAAGTTATCCGGATCCCCGTTGTCGCCGGTCCAGCCCATCATCACCGTCTGATGCTCGCCCGCTTTGGCGCGCTTGAGGTATTCACCCCACTCATAGGTCACGATTTTGGCTTTCACGCCGATCTTGGCCCAGTCGGCCTGGATCATTTCCGCCATGCGGCGCGCGTTCGGGTTGTATGGGCGCTGTACCGGCATCGCCCACAGGTCGATGCTGAAACCGTCGGCCATGCCCGCTTCTTTCAGCAGTGCTTTCGCCTTGGCCGGATCGTAAGCGTAATCCTGCACCGCGTCGTTATAGCCCCACATGGTCGGCGGGATCAGGTTCTTGGCCGCCTGGCCCGCGCCCTGATAAACCGCGTCGATGATCGCCTGCTTGTTGACCGCCATGGTCAACGCCTGGCGCACCTTCAGGTTATCCAGCGGCTTTTTCTCGACGTTGAACGACAGGTAGCCCACGTTCAGGCCCGGCTGTTCCATCAGGTTGATGGACTTGTCTTGCTTCATGCGGGCGATATCGGCCGGGTTCGGGTACGGCATCACCTGGCATTCATTTTTCTGCAGTTTGGCGTAGCGCACGGAGGCGTCAGGCGTGATGGAGAACACCAGGCGATCGATCTTCGGCTTGGTGCCCCAGAAACCGTCGAATGCCTTGTACAGGATCTTGGAGTCTTTCTGGTATTGCAGCAGCTGGAACGGGCCGGTGCCGATCGGGTTCAGGTCGACTTTCTCCGGCGTGCCGGCTTTCATCATCACGTCGGCGTATTCGGCGGACAGGATGGACGCGAAGTCCATACCCAGGTCAGCCAGGAACGGCGCCTCCGGGCGGTTCAGCACGAAGCGCACGGTGTTGTCGTCCACTTTTTCAATCTTGGCGATCAGCTTAGGCATGTCCATGCCTTCAAAGTATTCGTAGCTGCCGCCGGACACTTTGTGGTAAGCGTTGTTCGCATCCAACTGGCGCTCAAAGGAGAACACCACGTCGTCGGCGTTGAAATCGCGCGTCGGTTTGAAGTCTTTGTTGCTCTGCCACTTCACGCCTTTGCGCAGGTGGAAGGTGTAGGTTTTGCCGTCTTCGCTGACGTCCCACTTCTCAGCCAGGCCCGGCTGCAGTTCGGTGGTGCCGATTTTGAATTCGACCAGGCGGTTGTAGATCGGTACCGAGCTGGCGTCATAGGTGGTGCCGGAGGTAAACAGCTGCGGGTTGAACCCTTCCGGGGAACCTTCAGAACAGTAAACCAACGTCTTGGCCTGTACGCTGGCCGCTACGGTCAACGCGATCAGCCCAATACCGAATTTCAGAATCCCCGATTTACCCAAGGAACGTGTCATCGTTAGTGCTCCATTGTGTGATGTGATGTGTGTAATTGCCGCCAGACCTGTATTTTTTATTGCGTGGCCTGTGCGATCGGCGCCCGAAGGCAGAAGGCGTACGAGGAGAGAATGCCGGATGGAACGCATCGCGGCGGGGACGTCTGAGCGCGTGGAATTCACTCAAACAACTCTCGCTCTTACCCCTGAGGCTATCAAGTTGCCAACTGTTTGGGGTGTCGTCAATATAACCAGTGGGGATTTACGCAGACTGTGAGAAACAGCAAACAAACATAAAAAAAACCTTTTGTTAACAGTTACAGCATGAAAATTTATGCTAAGCGGTCATTTTTAGCGCATTGGTCTGACCCTCACAAACTTACTGGTTTTTAACTCCGTTAAAAAACGCCAAAACTTTGTTGCTGAATGATGAATATCTGAACGGTTATTTTTGTGATCGCCGTTAAAGACAGGAGGAAATGCTGAGGGATTACCCAAAAGGGTGAGTCCGATGAGCGCGTTTTGCGCCGGGCAGGCCCACAATCTGTGCGGCGTAAAAAAACTTTCGGCGGCGAAAAAGCCGGGGGCGAAAGGATATCCCCCGGCAACGCACTGCAACCGATTATTGAACGCCGGCGCTGTTACCCAGGCTGGCGTTCATGCTGTTGAGAATATCGCCGTTGTCCGCGTCGATCTCCCAGGAGAACAGGCCGCCCAACTGCTTATCCAACACGTACTTGCCTTTGGCCTGCACCGAGCGGACATCGTCGAAGGTGATCAGATCGCCGGTGGACGGTTTGAACACGTAAGGCGCTTCCGCCGTGGCGTCGTAGGTGTACTGCCACTCGCCGCTCATGAACTGGCTGGCGATTTGGCGGTAGTCCACGATGCCGTTCTCCCAGGTGCCTTTAACCGGCCCGGTGGCGGTGCCGGTGAACGGAATGTTGTTCTGGTAGCCGTTCACCCCGGTCCAGCCACGGCCATACATGGCGGTGCCGACGACGATTTTGCCCGGCTTGACGCCCTGCGTCAGCAGCGCATTCACGCCGTTCACCGTGGTGTAGGCGGTGTCCGGTTTCCAGGCCGGCGCATTCAGCGCGGTCTGATGCCCCAGGTTCTTCAGATCGAAGGCGCCATAGAAGTCGTAGCTCATCAGGAAGATGTGATCCATCGAGTTCTGCGCGACGTTGTAAGCCACCTTGTCGATCTTGTCCTTACCGGCGCTGATGGCGGAGGTCAGCTCATACTTGCGGCCGGTTTCCGCCGACAGCTGATCCAGCATCGCCCGCAGCTCCTTCATCAACAGCACATAGGTTTCCCCGTCCTGCGGGCTGCCCAGGTTCGGGTTGGCGCCGTTGCCGCCCGGGAACTCCCAGTCGATATCCACGCCATCGAAGAACTTCCAGGTCTGCAGGAACTCTTTCACCGAACCGACGAAGCGATCGCGCTTCACCTTGTCGCCCATGAAGAAGAACGGGTCGGACAGCGTCCAGCCGCCGATCGACGGCAGGATTTTCAGGTCAGGATGCGCCTGCTTCAGCGCCATCAGCTGGCCGAAGTTGCCCTTGTAGGGGTCATCCCAGGCGGTCACGCCCTTCTGCGCTTTTTGCAGCGCGGCGAACGGATCGTGGATCGAGACTTTGAAGTCCTCGCGGCCCTGGCAGGAGCGCTGCAATGCCTGGAAGCTGCCTTCGATCTCTTTCAGGCTGTCGTTGATGCCGTTGCCGCCGCAGATCGGGATAAAGCCGTACAGCAGGTGGGTCAGGTTTTGCGCCGGGATCTTGTCGACGGTGAAATTGCGCCCGTAAACGCCCCACTCGACGAAATAAGAACCGACCACTTTGCCGGAGTTCTGTTTATACGGTTTATTCTTTTCCAGCAGCGGCTCTTTCAACGGCGCCAAATGGCTGCCGTCGGTGTCGGCCACCACAATTTCGGTGGCGTCGCTGGCGGTGCAGCCGTCGGCATTGCACAGTGCCACCTGCATTTGATAACGGCCGCCTTTATTGACTTTAAAATTCGCCGTACCGGAAGAACCGGTTGAAGGACCACTCCACGCCTCTTTGCCATTTAATAAAATTTTTGCCGTCGTGCCGGTGTCGCCATTCCATAAATTCCAGGATACCGAAACGTCGGCGGCATTTTTTACCTTCACCAGATTATTATAAGCGGTGGCCGCCTGATCGACTTCGACGATGGCGAACTTGGTGTTGCCCCAGGCGATGGTCGGCTTGCCCGGCGCAGCGGCCTGCGCCGCGGAACACAGCGTGCTGCCGATCAACAGCGCCAACAGCGGTTTATTAAATTTGCGCATAACTGATTCCTTTATTCCGAGAGGATAAACATAAAAGAGTTAATCGACGCCACGCATTGCCGGAGCGAAATGATTCCGCAATAATCCACGAAGATTAACATTAATAAATAGTCACGGTATTTTCCACGCGGCGGGAATAACATATCCCGCGTTGTCCATTCAGACTATAGGTAAAAAAAACGTGAAAACAAGAGCGCTATCAACCGGGTTTTATTCGGCAAGCATGAATTTATTTAAATATGAGAAAAAGAACCTAATGGGAATAAGGAGTGTGAATTAATTAAGCGTAAAGGATAAATATATTTCACGAGGACGGTGGATTGACGCGCGCCACAAAGCGAGGCCGGCAATGTCGGAGGAGGTGCTCATCCTCATAAACGACGGACGAAAAAAAACCTGCTTTAAAAGCAGGTTTTTCGAATGGTGGTCGGCGAGAGAGGATTACGCGCATCGTTGATGCGCGCCCTGCGGGCCGTTGCCAAAGCAACGTTGTCTCGCTTCGCGAGGCTCGAACCTCCTGCGGAGGTACTCATCCTCATAAACGACAGGCGAAAAAAAACCTGCTTTAAAAGCAGGTTTTTCGAATGGTGGTCGGCGAGAGAGGATTACGCGCATCGTTGATGCGCGCCCTGCGGGCCGTTGCCAAAGCAACGTTGTCTCGCTTCGCGAGGCTCGAACCTCCTGCGGAGGTACTCATCCTCATAAACGACAGGCGAAAAAAAACCTGCTTTAAAAGCAGGTTTTTCGAATGGTGGTCGGCGAGAGAGGATTCGAACCTCCGACCCACTGGTCCCAAACCAGTTGCGCTACCAAGCTGCGCTACTCGCCGATGCGGGGCGCATCTTACTGCTGGCGGTTATAGGCGTCAATCACTTTTTTGCCCCTGCATTTCAAGTGGTGATAAAAGCGCCATAATGCGCTGCGCCGGGGGCTGCGCAGCGTATTTTACTCAGGCGTTGGCCGGTTTCAGCGCCGGCGTCTGCGCACGCAGGAACGGCAGCAGGAACAGCGCCGACAGGCAGGCGGCGATGGAAATCACCACGAAGAAACCGTTCCAGTGCCAGATCTCCATCACCCGCGCAATCGGGTAGCCGGACAGCGCCGCGCCCAGGTAGGCGAACAGGCCGACGAAACCGGTCGCCGCGCCCGCCGCATCCTTGTGCGAGCACTCCGCCGCCGCCATGCCGATCAGCATCTGCGGGCCGAAGATGAAGAAACCGATGGCGAAGAAGCAGCAGGCCTGCAGCAGGTAGGTCACGCCGGGCATCAGCCACAGCGCCGCCACCGACAGGAAGATACCGATGGCGAAGATCAGGTTCATCGGGCCACGGTTGCCGCGGAACAGTTTGTCGGAGCCCCAACCGGCCACCAGCGAACCGATAAAACCGCCCACTTCAAACAGCGAAATGGCCGAGTTGGCGGTCATCAGCGAATAGCCCTTTTCCTGCGTCAGGTAGAGGTTGCCCCAGTCGTTGATCGCGGTGCGCACGATGTACACCAGCACGTAAGAGACCGCCAGCAGCCAGATGTACTTGTTGGTCAGCACGTAGCGTTTGATGATCTCGCGGTTGCTCAGCCCCTGGCCTTCCGATTCCTGCACCAGCTCCATGGCGTCGTTGCGCCATTTGCCGACGCTCGGCAGCCCCAAGGTGGATGGCTTATCGCGCAGGCGCCAGCACATCAGCAGCCCCAACACCACGCCGATGATGCCGGGAATGATCATGCCGTAACGCCAGCTGAAGTGCAGCGAGATAAAGCCCACCAGCAGCGGGATCAGCGCGCCGCCGACGTTGTGCGAGGTGTTCCAGATCGCCCACCAGCCGCCACGCTCGGAGCGCGAATACCAACTGGTGAGGATTTTGGAGCACGGCGGCCAGCCCCAGCCCTGGAAGAAGGCGTTGAGGATCCACAGCGTGCCCAGCATCAGCAGCGACGAGCTGAGGCCGAAGAAGATATTCAGCACCCCGGTCATGATCAGGCCCAGCCCCATAAAGTAACGCGGATTGGAGCGATCGCTGATCATGCCGGAAATGAATTTCGAGCAGCCGTAGGTGATGTAGAACAACGTGCCGAGGATGCCGACGTCGGACATCGTCAGGCCCAGATCGCTCAGCATCGCCGGCATGATGAAGTTGAAGCTTTTGCGCGTGAAGTAAAACGCGGCGTAGCCGATGTACATGGTGCACATCAGCTGGATGCGCCAATATTTGTAGCTGGCGTCGATCTGCCGTTGATCGGTGACCTGCGGCGCGTCCGAGCGGCTTTTAAGGAAAGACCACATGTGGAACCTCAGAGGATTGAATAAAGTGCCGCTATGATGCTCCTCGCGCGCGCGGGCGGCTTACGCCGGATTCCCGACGCGGTTAGGAGTTTTTCCTAGTTTTGCGCTTGCGCCGGTGAAACTGTGGGCAAGATCACACTCAAACAGGCGCCCCGTTCAGCGGTGAACCGCAGGCTGCCGCCGAGGGCGCTGATGCGCTCCTGCATGCCGCGCAGGCCGTACCCCGGCTGATGGTTTTCCGCCTCGAAGCCCACGCCGTTGTCGCGGATGGTCAGGGCGATCAGCGGCGCGGCGCCTTTGCGCGGCTGCAGGCGCGCGTCCAGCTCCAGGCGGCTGGCGCCGGCGTGGCGGCACACATTGGTCACCCCCTCCTGGCACACCCGGTACAGCGTGATTTTCAACGTTTCATCCAGCAGCTCGTCCGGCACCTGCCATTGCAGGCTGCTCACCAGCGATGCGTCCTGCGGCAGCGACTCCCGCAGCATCGCCGCCACCGCCGCCGACAGCGGCAGGTTATTCAGCGCCGCCGGCCACAGCTGGGTGAGCACGTCGTGCACCCCGTCGTAGACCCGCAGCGCCAACGCATCGATGGTGTCGGCGCAGCCGATCACCGCCGGTTCCGGCGCCAGGCGCTTGACGATGCTGGCCTGGGTGCGGATCACGGTGATGGTCTGCCCCACTTCATCGTGCAGCTCGCGCGCCACCTCGCGCCGGGTTTGCTCCTCCGCCGTCACCAGCGCCCGCGCCAGCTGCCGATTCTCCGCCAGCCGCAGCCGCAGCTGTTGATTCAGTTCGCGCTGGCGCTGAATGCCGGCGCCCAGCAGCAGCCCGGTCAGGCTTTGGGCCAACAGCGACAACAGCAGATCGCGGTGCGACTCCGGCTGCGGCGGCTCGTTGACCATCAGCGCCACGCCGTTGAGCAGCGTCGCCAACAGCGCGCCCTGCCAGCCATAGCGGTAAGACATGAACACGATAGGAATGGCCAGGCAGAACGGCGCGAAACGCCGCAGCTCGGCGGCGTTCACCTGTTGCTGCAGCCAGATGCTGAACGCAAACAGCAGCAGATAGCTGGCCAGGTGGCCCAAACGCAGCTCCACCGGCTTGTGGATCAGCCCCGGTTCCAGCGGCACCCAGATTTGGCGCGCCAGATAGTGCCACAACAGCAGGCAGGTCGGCGCGATGGTGAAACCGCCGGTCAGGCCGAGCAGCAGCGCGCGGGCGCCTTCGCCGCTCACCAGCTGCCATACCAACGCCTGCAGCAAGGCGGCGGCGGCGACCACCGCGCCCTGCAACAGCGGCCAACGCCATTCGCTGTCGCTCTGTTGATGGCGCAACAGCCACGGCGAGGCCAGCAGGCTGAGCAGCACCGTCAACACCAGCACCGCCACCGACGCCCACAGCGCCGGGCCGTAACCGAACTGATCCGCCAGCAACGCCATCAGCAGCAGATCGGCCAGCAGGATCCCCGGCCAAAAACGGTACGGGCTCTGCAGCAAAATGCCCATGCGCAGGCCGAACGGGAACAGCAGCAGCGCCTGCCAGGGCGGGTCGATCAGCGCGGTGCCGATGCCCCACAGGCAAAACGCGCTGGCGGCGTAGATGAAAAACAGCGCCAGCTGGGTGATCAGGCGCTGCGTCACAGGTTCAGCATCCGTCTGGCCAGCTCGACGTTGTTGTTGATGCCCAGCTTGGCGAACAGATTGGCACGGTGCACATGCACCGTCTTCGGCGACAGCCCCAAGGCGGCGGCGATCTCGCGCACCTCCTGGCCCTGCGCCAGCAATAGCGCGATCTCGCGCTCGCGGCGGGTCAACGGATCGACCCTCACCCGCGCCAGCTGCTGCGCGATTTCCGGCATCAGGTAGACGCCGCCGCCCGCGACGGTGCGCACCGCGGTGATCAGATCTTCCGGCTTGCAGCGCTTGGAGAGGAAGCCGCTGGCGCCGCGATCCAGCGCCATTTCCACCAGCGCCGGGTTATCGTGCATCGACAGCATCACCACGCGGATGCCGGAGGGAATGTCCGCCAGCAGATCCAGCCCGCTGCCGTCCGGCATCGAAATGTCGCAGATGCAGATTTCCGCCTCCAGCCCCGGCAGGCCGGCGCGCGCCTGCGCCGCGCTGCTGAACTCGCCCACCACCTGAATATCGGCCTCCAGCGACAGCAGCTGCACAAAGCCCGAACGCACAATGTCATGATCGTCGATAAACGCCACGCGCAGGGTCATGGAAATCTCCGGTTAGAAGGGGAAGTGCGCAAGTATACCGTATGCACACACCGGAATAATTGATGAAGAGAATGTATTGGGTGAAATTACCGGGTGCGCAAGGCAGGCACCCGGCGGGAGAGGTTACAGGCGGGCAGGCGCCGTTTTATCCTGCGGCAGATGGCACCAGTTGTTTTTATCCACGATGCCACCATCGGGAGACGTGTAGCCGAGACAGCCGAGGATAGTGTCAAACAGCTCGACGTGGCGATGCGTTTTGCCGATGCGTTGCTGCGCCTGCAGTTGCTCAAAGGCGCTGAGGTGCTGCGGGTTCTCGAGGAACTTGTCCGACGCCCATACGATCATCGGCACGCGGAACTGCTCCGGCGGCGCCATTTCGCGCGGCGTACCATGCAGGTGCGTGTTCTCGCCGATCGATTCGCCGTGATCGGCGGCATAGAACACGATCGCCTTCTTGTCGCGCACCTGGTCGATCACATTACTGATAAAGCTGTCGGTATACAGCACCGTATTGTCGAACGCATTGATCAGCTGCGCCTTGGTGCAGGAATCATCCACCCCCATACACTCCGGCTGATAGCGCGCATAGCTGCGCGGATAACGCTGCGAGTACAGGTAGTGCGAGCCTTTGGTATGCAGGATCACCAGGTGCTTGCCCTTCGGATAGCGCGCCAGCGACTCCTTCATTTCATCCACCAACAGCATATCGTCGACCGCCTTGCCGTCGTTGCGCTTCTCGGACGCGATCATCTCGCGGAACGAATAGTTGTTCACCTCGGTGTTGTTGTAGAACCACACCTCGCTCTGCATGGCGAACAGCTCGGAAGAGAAGCCCAGATCCTTCAGCACCGCGAACACGTTCTGCTCTTTCAACGTGCGCTGCGGATTATCTTCGGTGCCGCCTTCGCGCACGAACATACAGCGCAGCGACAGCTTGGTGGCGGTGTCGCACGACTCGCCGCGAAACGCCACCAGATTCTTCTCTTTAGACAGCCGCGGCGTAGTATCGCGCTCATAGCCCAGCATGCCCATATGATCCCAGCGCGTGGTCTCGCCGATGATGAACACCACGTAGGTATCGTCGATATCCGCCGGCGGTACGTAAGTGAAGTGTTTGCCCGGATCGAACATCGTGCTCTGGTCCTGACTTTCGTCATAACGGGTGTAGGCAAACAGCCCTAGCGCCGACAGCCAGTTGGACGGCAGATACGAGTGCGCCACCACGCCGCCGTAGCTCGGCAGATCGACGTTGGAGAGCTTCTCTTGCACGCTTTGCTCGTCGTCCAGCATGCGCAGCGGCAGCCAGACCAGTGCCACCACCGCCAGCAAGACCAGCAGCGGCTTGATGCGATGACCAGGGGTTTTCAGCTGTTCGATCAGGGTGTAACGCAGGCCGTTTTTCCAGATCAGCAGCAGCGGCAAGGCGCTGAGCGCCACCATCCACAGCACGAAATGCAGACCAACCACCTCTTTCGACAGATCGATGTCGGTGGTCATCACCGACACCACGATACCGTAACCGATCACCACGTTGAAAAACGTCATGTAGTAGCTGGCGGCAACAGAAATCAACACCAGCAGCGAGGCGACGATGCGATAAAACAGCCGGCCGCCGAGCGATACCAGCCGCATGATGAAGAACGTAAACAGGACGATAGCGATGACTTCCGTCACCGCCGAAATAAGCTTAATGCCCTGAATGCCGTGCGCCAGCGAATCAAAACGGCGATAGAAAACGGACAGGTTTAGAAATATGCCGATATAGATCGCTAACAATAACGATAAATTCTGCTGTGATAGCGATTTAACTTTGTTCATGTAACGCGGTGGCTCCGGGGACGGTGTAGCGGTTCTGACTCAGTCAGACACTGATTGCGGCTTCTGGTTCAGCCAACCGGCAATAAGCGTTATTTTGCGGGTAATAATCAAGAGAATTCTCACAAAACGGACAAAATTTACCGTTTTTTTGAGCGATTTTCAGGCAGGGCACGCAAGAAAATGGAGGGATAAACCCTCCATTTTTTCCAGATTTCGGCAAAAATCTTACTTAACGTTCAGAGTCACATCGATATTTCCACGGGTGGCGTTGGAGTATGGGCACACCACGTGCGCCTTTTTCACTAAATCTTCCGCCACGCTGCGCTCGATGCCCGGCAGCGAGATATCCAGCTGCACTTCGATGCCGAAACCGTTCGGGATTTCACCGATGCCGACGGTACCGTCGATCTTGGCTTCGGCCGGGATTTTGACCTTTTCTTTCGCCGCGACAAACTTCAGCGCGCCGAGGAAACAGGCCGAGTAACCGGCGGCGAACAGCTGCTCGGGGTTGGTGACTTCGCCGCCGGCGCCGCCCATCTCTTTCGGCACGCCCAGTTTCACGTCCAACACGCCGTCGGAGGAGGTCGCACGGCCGTCGCGGCCGCCGGTTGCGGTGGCGTGAGCGCGGTAAACCACTTTCTCAATAGACATCGTTCATTCCTTCTTGCTGGTTGGCGAGATGACTACGGCTTCCACGAGGTAAAGCCGGTCACATATTTATCTTTTGCGATTAAATCGCGCACTACTTATTTTAGGCACTTATTAACCAGTGTAGACCACCCGCGCCGTTCTTGCGTCCGGCGGCGGCGGGTCAAATCTGATCGATCAGGCTGCCGCGCAGCTTTTCCAGTTGCTGTTTGAGCGAGACGATCTCGTCCAGGCTGCAGTCGGTGGCGCACATCACCGCCTCGGGCACCGATTGCGCCCGCTCGCGCAGCGCGCGGCCGGCTTCGGTCAGGGCGATGATCACCTGCCGCTCGTCGGTGGTGGCGCGATAACGCACCAGCAAACCGGCGGTTTCCAGCCGCTTCAGCAGCGGCGTCAGCGTGGCGGAATCGAGGAACAGCCGCTCGCCGATATCCGATACCGTCACCCGATCGCGCTCCCACAGCACCATCATCACCAGGTATTGCGGGTAGGTGAGTTCGAGCTGGCTCAACAGCTTGCGATAAACTTTGTGCAGCGCCAGGTTGGCGGAGTACAGCGCGAAACAGAGCTGCTGATCGAGCTGCAGCAGGTTCTTCGCCTTGGGTTGTTCGGTCTCGGTGCTTTTCATGTGTGTGAATATAGATAGTGCACGATGTAATCGCAAGCTATTTCTTGTGAGGTATGCTACATTTTTTTCATGCAGAGGATGCTCGGAGGGAAAGGAAATGACGAACACGCTTGCAGAACGCGCGCGCCGCTACGCCACCAAGGCGCATGCGGCCATCGATCAGCGCCGCAAATACACCGACGATCCGTACATCGTCCACCCGCAGGCGGTGATGGAGCTGGTGCGCAGCGTACCGCACACCGAAGAGATGCTGGCCGCCGCCTGGCTGCATGATACGGTAGAAGACACGCCCACCACCCTCGGCGATATCGACAGCCATTTCGGGCCGAAGGTGGCAGAGCTGGTGCGGATGCTAACCAACGTCAGCCACGCCGAGGACGGCAACCGCTTCGAGCGCAAAAACCGCGATCGGCGCCACAGCGCCGGCGCATCGCCGCAGGCCAAAACCATCAAGCTGGCGGATCTTATCGACAACACCCGCTCGCTGCTGGACTACGACAGCCACTTCGCCCAGACCTACCTGATCGAGAAACAGCGCCTGCTGGAGGTGCTGACCGAAGGTGACCCGACGCTGTGGCGCCAGGCCAGCCATATCGTTGAACAGGGGCTGCTCAGGTTGCAGCAGCCGCCGCACAACGTGCCCGCCAGCTGGTTCGAGCACGCACGCCGGCGCTACCGCGAGAGCGACGCGGCCTGATCAGAAGGTCACCACCGTTTTCAACGCCGTCACCCAAGCGTCCTGCGTCTCGCTGACGCCCGCCGGGTGATGCCAGTACTGCAGGCCCGGCTGCAGCTGCAGCCACGGCGTGACGTTAACCCGGTAATACAGCTCCGCCGTCACCGAGTGGCCCGGTACCGGCCGGTAGTTCGGATCGTGATAATCGCTGATGCCGCTCATCTGGTTGAGATAACGCTGATTGTCTTTATAGCGGTCGCTCAGTTTCACCACCGACACGCCGAGCCCCAACCAGTCGTCCGGCCGCGCATCGAACAGCCCGCGATAGCGAATGCCGGTCGAGGTAGACCAGTGCAGGTAGTTGCTGCGCTGATCTCCCAGCCCCAGGCTGTAAAACACGCTCAGACCGCGGTTGACGTCATCCGCATGGCGCGTCACCTGCTGGTTGAAACCGGTATACAGGAACCAGGTGCGATCGTGGCTGCGATAGCCCTGCGGATCGCTGGCGCCCGGCCCGCCGGACACCCCTTCATAGAGATCGCTCTGGCGCGCGTTGGTGAACAGCACGCCCAGGTTATACACCCCCGGCAGCTGGTTGACGGCGTGGGTTTTCAGCTCCAGCTCCATCGGCAACAGGAAGCCTTTGCTGCCCTTGGTGGACCAGCTCCAGGCGTGGCTGCGGCTGGGGGCGCTCGGGTTCTGCTCCATCACGCCGCCCTTGAGGGTCAGGCCGTCGGTCAGCTTGTATTGCAGCGTGGTGCCCCAGTAATGCACGTTCCAGTTGTACCAGGTCAACGAGTTGGCGGACTTGCCGCCGCACAGCGTCAGCGTCTGAAAATCGCAGGGAATGATCTGATCGAAATCCTGCACCTTGTTCATCATGCCGATGCGCCACTGCAGCCGGCGATCGAGGAAGGAACGGCTGAAGGTCAACCAGCCCAGTCGGGTAATCGACTGCCCGCCAAAGCTCTCCTGCGACAGATCGGTCAGGCCGACGCGCGGATCCTGCAAGCGATCGCGGGTCAGGTTGTTATCATGGTTGCGGTTGACGATATTGCCTTCGATCGCCGCGTCCGGAATGCCGGTCAGCGCCTGCAAATCCTGGCTGAAGGTCAGCGAGAACTGGTCGATGTACGACGCCTGTTTGTCGTGGTTGTAACCGCCGCCGGCGTTATACGACAGCTGGCTGAGGTAGCCGAGGTTATAGTGGAAGCCGTGATCCTCCAGGATCGGCCTGATCCCCAGCATATCCCCCAACAGCCCGGGCTGTGGCGGCTCAAAGCCGAGCGCCACCCCTTCCCATTTGGCGGTGGGGGCTTCGACGTCCTTGCCGGTTTGCAGCGTTTCCGCCTGCGCCTGGCTACAGAGCAGCGCCAGCGCCGCCAGGGTCATGGAACGAGGTAATAAGCTTTTCATCATTATTATATTTCTCCGCATAACGGCTGACTGCGGGCAACAGCATTCCCTGGGAGAGAATTTCCCATCATGAACAGCAGCGAATAACGTTAGGTTAACGCCCGGCGCTTGCCGCCGGGCTTAGAGGCTAGCGCCGGTCTTTCAGGCTGGCGCCGTTGCTGTGGATCACATCGCGATACCAATAGAAACTCTTCTTGCGGCGGCGCTCGAGGCTGCCGTTGCCGGCATCGTCCCTGTCGACGTGAATGAAGCCGTAGCGCTTCGACATTTCCGCCTTCGAGGCGCTGACCAGATCGATCGGCCCCCAGCTGGTGTAGCCCATCACCTCGACGCCGTCGTCGATCGCTTCCGCCACCTGCACCAGATGGTCATTGAGGTAGTTGATGCGGTAGTCGTCGTGGATGCTGCCGTCGGCTTCGACGCGGTCTTTGGCGCCCAGCCCGTTCTCGACGATGAACAGCGGCTTCTGATAGCGGTCGTACAGCACGTTGAGCAGGTAGCGCAGCCCGATCGGATCGATTTGCCACCCCCACTCCGAGCTGGCCAGATGCGGGTTCGGCACCATATCGAGAATGTTGCCGCGCGCCGTCTCGTACTGCGCCGGATCGGCGGTGACGCAGCCGCTCATGTAATAGCTGAACGAGATGAAATCGATGGTTTCGCGCAGCGTTTGCCGATCTTCCTCGGTGATCGCCACCTGAATGCCGTTTTCACGGAAGAAGCGCTGCATATAGGCCGGGTAATAGCCGCGCGCCTGCACGTCGCCGAAGAACAGCCAGTCGCGGTTTTGCCGCTGGGTTTCCAGCAGATCTTCCGGCTTGCAGCTCAGCGGATACAGAATGCCGCCCAGCAGCATGTTGCCGATTTTGCCCTCCGGCACGATCTCGTGGCAGGCCTTCACCGCTCTGGCGCTGGCCACCAGCTGATGGTGGATCGCCTGATAGATGGCGCTCTTGTCGCTCTCCTGCGGCAGGCCGACGCCGGTGAAGGGCGCGTGCAGCGACATGTTGATCTCGTTGAAGGTCAGCCAGTGTTTGACCTTGTGCTTGTAGCGTTCGAACACGGTGCGCGCATAACGCTCGAAGAAATCGATGGTGCGGCGATCGCCCCAGCCGCCGTAGTGCTTCACCAGGCCGTAAGGCATTTCATAGTGCGACAGCGTGATCAGCGGCTGAATGCCGTACTTCGCCATCTCGTCGAACAGCCGATCGTAAAACGCCAGCCCGGCTTCGTTCGGCGTCTCTTCGTCGCCCTGCGGGAAAATGCGCGTCCAGGCGATCGAGGTGCGCAGGCACTTGAAGCCCATTTCGGCGAACAGCGCGATGTCCTCCGGATAGCGGTGATAGAAATCGATCGCCACGTCCTTGATGCCGCTGTCGCCCGCCGTGCGCGGCGTAATGGCGCCGAAGATGCCCTGCGGCTGCAGATCGGAGGTCGACAGCCCCTTGCCGTCGGCCTGATACGCGCCTTCTACCTGGTTCGCCGCTACCGCGCCGCCCCACAGAAAATGTTGCGGAAACTTGCCGTTCATCGCTTGCTCCTCAATTAGCGTAATAAAGTCAGCAGCGGCGCCTGTTCCTGCACCGGAGACAGGCCGCTGGTCAACACGTCCACGTAGTCATCGCTGTTGCTGATGATGATCGGCGTGGTGGTGTCATAGCCGGCGGCATGGATCGCCGCCTGGTCGAACTCAATCAGCAGATCTCCTGGAGCGATCCGCTCACCTTCCCGCACGTGGGCGGTGAAATGCGCCCCGTCCAGCTTCACGGTATCGATGCCGACGTGGATAAGAATCTCCGCGCCGTCGTCTGATTCGATGCCGATGGCGTGTTTGGTTTTGAACAGCGACGCCACGCTGCCGCTGACCGGCGCCACCACGCGCCCCTGCTGCGGCGCGATCGCCACCCCTTTCCCCAGCAGGCCGCTGGCGAAGGTCGCGTCGTTCACCTGATCCAGCGGCACAATGTCGCCGGCGATCGGGCTGAGAATGGCCTGTTTGCGGTTAAGCGGCGCGGCGGCTTCAGGCTGCGCCGCGTCTTCCGCCGGCGCAACGCCGAACAGGTAGCTGGCCAGCGCGGCAAACACGAACGACAGTAGGGTGCCGCCGATCGCGCCCCATACCGTGGCGTCGATGCCGCCGCCGGGGATAATCTGCGCGAAGGTGAATACGCTCACCAGGCCGAACGAGTAGACCGAGGTATGGAAGTAGCCGATCACCGCACCGCCCAGCGCGCCGCCGATGCAGCCGAAGATGAACGGGCGTTTGTTCGGCAGCGTGACGCCGTACACCGCCGGTTCGGTGATGCCGAAGATCCCGGCGCCGATGGCCGAAGCGGACAGCGCCCGCAGCTTGGCGTCGCGGGTGCGCAGCATCACGCCCAGCGTGGCGCCGACCTGCCCCATCACCGCCGGCAACAGCAGCGGCACCATGGTGTCGCGCCCCAGCACGCTCAGGTTATTGATCATCAACGGCACCAACCCCCAATGCAGGCCGAAGATCACGCACACCTGCCACATCGCCCCCATAAAGGCGCCGGCGATGATCGGGTTGAAGGCGTAAATGCTCTGATAGCCGTTGGCCAGCAGGTGGCTGAGCCAGGTCGCCGCCGGGCCGATCAGCAGGAAGGTCAACGGCACGGTGATCGCCAGGCACAGCAGCGGCGTGATGAAATTGCGCAGCGCGCTGTGGATCACCCGGTTAAACAGCGGCTCCAGGCGGCAGGATACCCAGGCCGCGAAAATGATCGGGATCACCGACGAGCTGTAGTTGATGAAGGTCAGCGGAATGCCGAAGAAGTATTCGCGCACCGCCCCCGGCTGCTGCGCCGCTTCGAACGCCGCCATCATCAGCGGGTGCGTCAACGCGCCGCCGATCGCCATGGTGACGAAGGGGTTGCCGCCGAATTTTTTCCCGGCGGTGTAGCCGAGCATGATCGGGAAGAAGTAGAACAGCGAGTCGCTGGCGGCGAACAGCATTTTGAAGGTGCCGCCGCTCTCCAGCAGCCAGCCGCAGGCCAGGCTCAGCGCCAGGAAACCTTTCAGGATCCCCGAAGCGGCCATCACCCCGAGCAGCGGAGTAAAAATGCCGGACACCAGATCGATAAAGCGGCTGAGCAGGTTGTCTTTTTTACCGTCCGCATCGCTGCCGTTCGACGCACCTTCGGCCAACCCGCCGACCCGATTGACCGCGTCGAACACCTCCGCCACGTGGTTGCCCACCACCACCTGGAACTGGCCGCCGCTCTCCACCACCATGATGACACCGGGGTTTTTCTTCAGCGCTGCCGCGTTGGCGCGGCTGTCGTCACGCAGCTTGAAACGCAGGCGGGTGGCACAGTGCACCAGGCTTTTCACATTGTCGCGGCCACCGACGCCGGCCAAAATCTCACTGGCTAATGTGTCATATTTCATACGGTTATCCTTAGACTTCGCGTTCTGCCGCTCCCCTCCCCGCGCTGGCCTGGCGCTGAGGCGGAATTCGGCGCAAAAAAAAACCTAAACCTCGCGGCCTCTGCCCCATCGGGGAACAGAAACGCGAGGTTTAGGTTTTGCCTGCCGTAGCAGTAACAACCCTAAATCGGTTGAGTTATGACGTTAACACCGCGGATTTTGCCGGGGCAAGGCTTTGCGCCGGCAAATTGCCGAACTGTGATCGCTTATACAAAATGGCCTCAATGCGCGAAATAATGCATGCCACCATCTACCGGGATCACCGCACCGGTGATATATCGCGCGAGCGGGGAACAAAGAAACGCCGCCAGATAGGCCATGTCTTCCGGTTCGCCGAAGTAGCCAATCGGGATATGTTGCGCAATGAACGCCTGGCGCGCTTCATCACAAGCGTATAAGCGCTCGCGGATCTGTTCACTGTTGATGCGCCCCGGCTGTAACGTATTGACGGTAATCCCCTGCGCAGCCACATCACCGGCCAATCCTTTGGCCCACAGATGCAATGCGCCCTTGGCGGCGCTGGCGGCGCTCAGGTTGCGCGGCTCCATCGAGCCGCTGATGTTGATAATCCGGCCCCAGCCTTGCGCCTGCATGGCCGGCAACAGCGCCTGAGTTAACCGCCGAGCCGGCGTGAAGTTCAAAGCAAAGGCGTCATCCCAGCTGCGATCGCTGTCGTTCAGCGTCGTGGGGTGAAACGCGCCGACCGCGTTGATCAGAATATCGACGGTCCCCACCTGGCGCAGCGCCTGCGCCGCCAAACGGGCGAGAGCCTCAGGCTCGGTCACATCGGCAACGATCACCAGCGGACGCGCCGCCCCTTGCCGTTCCACCTCATCCGCCAAGACCTGCAGCCGGTCACCGCGTCGTGCGGTGGCCACTACCTTGACCCCTTGAGCGGCCAATACCCTGACCATGCCGGCACCGATCCCTTCGCTGGCGCCCGTGACCAATGCCGTGCGTTGCTGCAATTGCAAATTCATAAGAAACCCTAATTGAATAATTCAATTTAAAAGGAAACGTTCACACATTGAATCACGCCGTTATTCGTGTGAATATTCCCGAAAATCGCATCATCAATGTGCAGGAATTCACCGATGTTTGACTGGCAGGATTTAAAATACTTCGTGGCGCTGGCGCGCACCGGTTCGTTGTCGGCGGCATCGCGGGAGTTGGGTTGCGATCACGCCACCGTCGGGCGACGCGTAGCGGCGCTGGAACAGGCGCTCGGCCTGCGTTTGATCGTACGGCTGCCGCGCAGCACACCGTTGACCCAGGACGGGCAGGCGATTGCCGGGCTGGCGGCGGAGATCGAGGCGCAAAGTCAGGCTATCGCCCGCCATGCGCGCAGCGCTGGCACAATGCCCCAGGCCGACGTGCGCATCAGTGCGCCGCCGTCGATCGCCGCGCATATTCTCGCGCCGCGCATCACCGAATTTAATCAGGCTTTCCCACAAATCGTCGTGACGCTGGCGGGTGAGTCCGCGCTCGCCGAGCTGGATCGCGGCGAAGCGGACATCGCCGTGCGCATGGTGCGCCCGCAGCAACCGGAGCTGCTGACGCAACGCATCGGCATGATGCGCTACGCGCTGTACGCCGCGCCAGAGCACGCCGCACTGCCCGATGCGGCGCGCCGCTTTCTCGCCTATGACCATCACTACCAACAGCAGCCGCATCAGCAATGGCTGCAACAGCTGTTACAGGGGCGACCCGTGGTCTTTCAGGCCAGCGATCTGTTTTCACTGCAGCAAGCGGCACGATCGGGGTTAGGCGCCGCCGTTTTACCGACGTTTGTCGCCGATGGCGATCCGGATCTGGTCCCGTTGCCCACGGCAAGCGCCGCGCCAACGCGCGAGCTTTGGCTGGTGACGTATCCCGATTTGGCGCGCACCGCCGCCGTGCGCGCGGTGATGAATTTCCTGGTCGAAACGCTCGGCAAAACGTGCCCATTGCCGGCATAAAGCATCAGCATGACTAATATAAATACTGGACAAAAGTCACGCGGGGGATTATTACTGGTCAACGCTTAATCGAAAGTAGGGATGGCAGTCACCATGGTGTTGCGTACTGATGTAGGACGGATTCTGATCACTGGCGCCGGCGGCCGGGTAGCCACGGCGTTTCGTCAGGCAATGGGCGATCGCTACCCGCTACGATTGGCGGAACGGGATATCAGCCTGCTGCGCGATCTGCAGCCCGGCGACGAAGTCATCAGCTTCAACATCGCCGATCTCGACGCCTGCCGCGCGGCCTGCGCCAATATCGACACCGTGTTGCACCTGGCGGCCGATCCCTCCCCCGACGCCGACTTCTGCGGCTCGTTGATGGACAACAACATTCTCGGCACCTTCAATATCTTCCGCGCGGCGAAAGACGCCGGTTGCCGCCGGGTGGTGTTCGCCAGCAGCGCACAGGCGGTGGAAGGCTATCCGCTCGATTACCAAATCCGCCCGGACGACGCGCCGAAGCCGAAGAATCTGTACGGCGCCAGCAAAGCCTTCGGCGAAGGCATTGCCGCCTACTTCGCCCATCAGGAAGGGCTTTCCGCCCTGTCGGTGCGTATCGCCAACTTCACCACCCTCAGCCCGGACGATCGGCTCAGTGCCCGCGACATGAGCGCGTTTCTCAGCCATCGCGACGCCGCCGATCTGCTGGAGCGCTGCATTCGCATCGAAGGGGTGCAATATGCGGTGGTGCACGGGGTTTCCAACAACCGCTACACGCGTTTATCGCTGGAAGAAACCCGCCGCCTGCTGGGTTACGCCCCGCAGGACGATGCGTTCAGCCTGCTCGGCTTTGCGTAGGTGCGGCGAGCAGGCCCGCCGCATCTGCGTATTTAGCCGTTGGCGTAAGCGACTTTTGCGGCGGTGCGGCTGGTGAACAACACCAACAGCAGCGCCAACCCGGCGATAATCGCCCCCATCACCGGCACGAAGCTGTAGCCCAAACCGGCGGAGACCACCGCGCCACCGGCGGCGGCGCCCAGCGCATTGCCCAGGTTGAAAGCGCCGATGTTGACCGAAGACGACAGGCCCGGCGCTTCGCTGGCCACGCGCATCACGCGCATCTGCAGCGGCGGCACCACGGCGAAGGTCGCCGCGCCCCAAATCACCATGCTCACCGCAGCGCCGATGTCACTGCGCGCCAGCAGCGGGATCACCAGCATGATGGCCACCAACAACAGCAGGAAGCCCTTCAGCGTCGCGCTCTCGGAACGGTCGGCGAACTTGCCGCCCAGGTAGTTGCCGATCGAGAAACCGACGCCGATCAGCACCAGCATGGTCGTCACGAACAGCGGCGTCGCCTCGGTGATGTGCTGCAATACCGGCGAGATATAGGTATAGAGCGTGAACATCGCGCCCGCCCCCAGCACGGTGGTCAGCAGCGCGGTCAGCACCTGCGGCCGCACCAGCACCGACAGCTCGCGTTTCACGTCAGGGCGCGCGCCGGCGCTGCCTTTCGGCAACGAGAACCACAGCCCCAGCATGGCGATCACGCCCAGCCCTGCCGTCGCCAGGAACGACATGCGCCAGCCGATGGTTTCACCCAGCCAGGTCGCGGCGGGCACCCCGCCGATATTGGCGATGGTCAGCCCCATAAACATGGTCGCCACGGCGCTGGCCTGTTTCTCTTTCGGCACCACGCTGGCGGCCACCACCGATCCGAGGCCAAAGAAGGCGCCGTGATTCAGGCTGGTGATGATGCGCGACAGCATCAGGGTGGTGTAATCCGGCGCGATGGCCGACAGCACGTTGCCCAGGGTAAAGATCGCCATCAGGAAAATCAGCGCGCTTCTGCGCGCCCGGTGCGACAACAGCAGCGTCATCAGGGGCGCGCCGACCATCACGCCGACGGCATAGGCGCTGATCAACATGCCGGCCATCGGAATGGAGACGTCCACCCCTTTGGCGATAGTCGGCAGCAAGCCCATGGGTGAGAATTCGGTAGTGCCGATGCCGAACGCCCCTACCGCCAGCGCTAACAAGGGATAATTCACTTTCATGCAACAACTCCGGTTTACCGCTGCCGAAGCGCGGGAACAGTTAAGATGCCGAAAGTATGACATTGATCACACCAAAGATAAGCAGGCGGGAGGCTAAAAGACTTTTGCAAATTTGTTAAAAGTACGTGGCAAGATCGGCGTAGGGTACCAGGGTTGCTTTACCGCGATCGCGGCGATGCGTGCGGAGGATGGTGATCGTATGTCTAAATGGTAAGCGCCAGGGAAGTCACTCCGCACTTGGGTTATTTATCCCCCGCATCCCATATTCGGGTAAATCCAATGAAAAACCTATGATATTACTTACTGACTATGCGCTATCGGCGATAGCGTGGAAAACGTCAGCTCTCACTACATGACTAAGAAGTGCGTAATGAAATTAGTCAACCAAATTAATTTTTATATATTTCGGATATGAATTATAAAGAAAAAATAGACACCATTAATGCCAGAGCACAGAAAATAAAACCAACATAATGAAATAAAAAGATATTTAATCGAAAATTATCAAAGCAATTAGATTTAAAAATAATTATCAAGAATGAATTAAGTTTATAAATAAGTTGACATTTAAAAGTCAAAAATACAAATAAAAAAGTCAAAACATCCAAATAGAGAATGGAAAAAACACCTATCCTCTATATTCACGCCAATGGGTTGAATATATAAGCGAACATGTAAATATCTTTATGTGCGGCGCTATGGTGGCGCCGCTTTGATTAAGGAAAGATCGTATGTCTAAATCACCTATTGGCACTACAGCCACGACAGGGCAGAAATGCCCGGAAAGCGGTGTGTGGGAAGTGGTTGGCAAACCCTCAACCACAGCGCCAATCGCTAAAGGCAATATCATGCCTCCCTATGGCGGCAAAGGCGTCACCTGGAAATTGATCCAACACGCCTAATCTGAGCCCATCCAGCCTCTTTCTTTGAAAGAGGCTCTTTATCTGACTATCGGCACCGCATCATTTAGCGCTTTTCATTGCGCACTTTGCCCGAGCGCATTTCGATATTCCGCTGCAGTTCGCGCAGCCCGCCGGCCAGGAAGCAGGCTTCCGCCAGCACGAACAGCGGGCCGATGATGAGGCCCGTCACGTCGTCCATAAACGCCGGTTTTCGCCCCTCCCAGAAATGCCCGACAAACTGAAACAGCCAGCCGATGACAAAGCCGCCGATACCGACGCTCAGCCACGCCACCGTCGACAGCGACGCCACCCAGGCGCCGAACACGAGGCACAGCAGCAGCAACGCCAGCATCATGATGCCAAGGCGCAGGTTCAGCCGCAGGTAATAGAGGGCCGCGACAATAACCACCGCGCAGGCCGGCGAAAACGGCAGCCCTCCCGCGCCCCACGCCGGCCGGGAGAGCAGCGCCAGCAGGCTGATGACGATCAACGGGATGCCGATAAAATGCGTGGCGATATTGCGCGCATCGCGGTGATAGGCGGCATAAGCGGCAAGTTGATCTTCCAGATTTCGCATGTTGACCTCCGGTATGTACGGCCTTCGTCGCCGAACGCGCGCCGCCGCATGCGGCTGCCCTTACCCATAGCTTAGCGCGGGATCACCAAGACCGGTTGGCCAATCTCATCCAGCAGGCCGCGCGTGACGGAGGCGTTCAGCCAGCGCCCCAACGAAGACAGGTGGCGGTGCGAGATGATCAGCAAATCGCAGTTGAACAACGCCATCTGTTCCGGGATCACCTCGATGGGCGCCCCCGCAGCCAGCAGGCCCTGGGCGTTGAAGCCCATCTGTTTCAACGCCCGCGTCACCTGCCCGACCTGCTTTTCCGCCAGCGCCTCTTCGCGCTGGGCGGCGGGATATTCTTCACGCTCGTCGCTGTCGAAACGCAGGCCGCTGCGGCTAAGCGTGAAGGCATTGTCTACCACCGTCAGTACGATCACGCCGCCGATGCTGCCTTGCAGGCGCGCCATCAAATCCAGCGCGTTGCCGCTGTGTTCAAAGCAGTCCACCGCCAATAACACTCTCTCAATCATAACCATCCTCATTCGCCCGAGTTAAATCGCGCCCTTGAAATTGGCTTCGCCCTTTTTCCAATAACCTTTGGCAAACAAGGCGGCGCGGGAGATGCCCATTTCGTTGATAAAACGCGCCTTCAGATAGGCGGCGACCTGGTGTTCGCAGGCCAGCCACACCTGCCCTTCGCCGGCCGGCAGCTCGCAGTGGCTGACGGCCTGCACCAGCGGGCTGTTCATCACGCTGTCGAAATGCCGGGTGCGTATTTGCCAGCTGTTCATCTGCAAAAAGGAGCAATCGACATCCTGAATCTCCTGCGCATCGCCCACTTCGGCGAACCACAGCACCGGCAGCGGGGCAGACAGCGAGGCGAGAATGGTGCGCATAGCGGGCAGCGCGGTCTCATCGCCCAGCAACAGCAGCCAGCGAGTTTGCGGCAACAACCGGAAGCCGCCGGAGCAAGGGCCGGCGAACCCCAGCTTGTCGCCCGGCATCGCGTCGCGCGCCCAGTTCGACGCCGGGCCTTCACCGTGCAGCACCATATCGATATCGAAGGTGCGGGCGAGTTTGTCGATGCCGCTCAGGGTATAAGCCCGCCCGGCCAGCGTGTCGCGCCACGGGAAGAACACCTTGACCCAGCAGGCCGGCTCCTGCGCGCGCGGATCGGCGATAAACTTATCCACATCGTCGCCGCTCAACGTGATGCGGCGGATCCGGGCGGTGACTTGCCGCACGGCGCTCACCCTGGCCTCGCGTTTGCGGCGGGTATCCCTTTCCAGCATCTCGTCGACCATCTTATTCAGCGTGTTGTGCATCAGCCTTCTCCTGTGGCGCCGCAGACGGGTAGGTGTGTTCCCAGCCGCCGCCCAGCGCTCGATAGATATTCACCACGGCGATCGCCGTCTCCTCCTGAGCAACAATTTGCGCGGACTGCAGATCCAGCAGCGCGCGCTGCGTGCTCAGAACGTGGATAAAATCGCTGGCGCCGTTCAGATAGCTGTCGCGCGCCAGCGCAAACGCGTGTCGGTTGGCGGCCAGCGCCTCGGCCAGGTGCGTCTGGCGGCGCTGCTGGGCGCGGTAACCGGAAAGCGCGTCGTCGATCTCATGCCAGGCGCGCAGCACCGTTTGCTGGTAGGCGATGGCCATTTCCTGCTGCCGGTATTCGCTCAGGCGCACCCGCTGGGTGATTTTCCCCCCGTCGAACAGCGGCAGATACAGGGCGGGGCCGATGGCGAAGGTATGCGTGGACCAACTGCCCATATCCGCCAGCGCCAGCGCCTGATAGCCCGCGTTGCCGGTCAGCGTGATGCGCGGATAGTAGTCGGCGGTGGCGACGCCAATCTCGGCGGTCGCCTGATGCAAACGCTCCGCCGCTTCGCGAATATCCGGCCTGCGCAGCGCCAGATCCGACGGCACGCCCATCGGCACGGCGTGCGCCAGCGTCGGCAGCGGCCCCGTTGGCGACAACATCGCTTTCAGCGCGCCCGGCCGCTCGCCCAGCAGCAGGCCGATGGCGTTGATCAAGCGTTCCTGCCTACCGAACAGCGCCGGCAGCAGGGCATCCACCTGCGCCAATTGCACCTGCGCCTGATCGATATCCAGTTCGTTGCCCGCACCGCTTTGATAACGGCTTTGCGTCAGTTGCAGCGTACGCAGCGCGGTGGCGCGGTTTTCCTGCGCCACCGCCAGCTGCTGCTGCGTGGCGCGCAGGCGCAGATAGTCGCTCGCCACCTCCGCCGTCACCGACGTCAGCAGCGCGCGCCGATTCTCCTGCGAAGCGGCGAAGCCGGCGCGCGCGCTTTCCGATGCGCGGCGCAGCTTGCCCCACATGTCCAGCTCCCAGGTGGCGCTGAATCCGCCGCGCCAGAGATGATAATCCGCCTCTCCGCCGTTGCCGGACGGATCCATGCTGCCCACCGAGGTGGCACGCTGGCGCTGATAGGCGCCGTCCAGGCTCAGATCCGGCATCAGCGCCGCCTCTGTCGCGCCCAGCAGTGCGCGGCTTTGCTGCATGCGCGCCGTGGCGAGCTGCAGATCCAGGTTGCCGGCCGCCGCGCGCTGCACCAGTTGCGACAGCGACGCATCGTTGAATATCGACCACCAAGCCACCGGCAGCACCCCGCCGCCGGCCTGCTCACCCCAGCTCTCGGGCAACGCGTTCTGCGGCCGAGCGTAGTCCGGCCCTACCGCCCGGCAGCCGCTCAGCGCCATCAACAGCAGCGGGATCACGGCCCTGTTCATTGCACGCCTCCGTCCAGCGTATTGATGCTGACGTCCGCGGACATGCCGACGCGCAGGGCGCTCAACAAGGCGGCGTGCTCTTTGTTGATATCAAACACAATCTTCACCGGGATGCGTTGAACGATCTTGGTGAAGTTGCCGGTGGCGTTCTCCGGCGCCACGGCCGCGAAGCTGACGCCGGAAGCAGGCGCAATGCTGTCCACCTGCCCTTTCAGCGTTTGTCCGGGAAAGGTATCGATATGGATGTCCACCGACTGCCCGTGCGCAATGTTTTCCAACTGGGTTTCCTGGTAGTTGGCGATGATGTACAGCTTGTCCTGCGGCACGATGGCCAGCAGCGCATCGCCCGGTTTGACGAACTCCCCGACCCGCAGGCTTTTCTTGCCGACCACGCCGCCGATCGGCGCGATGATGCGGGTATAAGACAGGTTCAGTTCAGCCATCGCTTTCTTCGCCTGCGCCAGCATCAGCTCGGCATCGCTGTCCGCCAGCTTGGCTTGCAGCACCTGCTCCATGTTTCGCGCCGCTTTGAGCGTCGCCTCCGCCTGCGCTACATTGGCGGAAAGCGTGTGCACCCGCGTTGTCGCCTGCTGCGCCGCCTGCTGTGAACCCGCGCCGCTGCTGGCCATTCTCTGATAGCGGTTCTGCTCCTGGCGCGCAAACGCCAGCTCCGCCTGCGCCGCCTGCCGCTCCGCCAACGCGGCAGCGATCAGCGCGCTCTGCCGGGTGAGGTTGGCCCTGGCGTCGTCCTGCCGGGCGCGGGCGGATTGCTCCTGCGCCGTTGCCTGCGCCAGCGCGACGTTGAATTCACGCGGGTCGATCACCGCCAGCAACTCCCCCTGTTTGACCCACTGGTTGTCCCTGACCAACACCTGCGCAATTTCACCGGCAATCTGCGGAGAAATACGCGAGATATCGGCACGAATATAGGCGTCGTTGGTATTCTGCTGTGTCTCTTTAATAAGGAATTTATTCATTAATAACCCCAGCGTAATGACGGTAACCGCCAATACGGCGACGGCGACTTTCTTGTTAGCCATAAAAGTGACTCCACTTAATATTTATTTCTGATGATAAAATGTCAGGCAGCGACCGAACGCGGCGGATAAATACGGGTCGGCATAACTAAAATCAGCGCGGTCAGTAATAACGCCAGGCCGGCAACCAACAGATAAAGATCGGCGCTGGCCAGCACGTGGCCCTGCCGAGCGGCAAGCTGCGCCAACTGCTCCGCCGACCCCGATGCGCGGCTGTAGGCCGAGCCAAAACCGTCGGCGATCGTGCCGGCGTGATAGTCCCCGCGCTGCCGGCTGAGCAGCGCGATGGCGCCGCCGGCCGCGGTGGCGGCGAAACCCTTCACCGCGTTGAACCAGGCCGCCGCAAACGGCCCGTCGGTCGGCAACAGCCCACCGGTCGCCTGCATCAGCAGGGGGATGATCGCCATCGGTTGAGCGATCGCCTGCAACAGCGCGATGACGCGAAATGTGTCGCCGTTCCATTCCGGCGTCAGCTGGGCGGCCAGCACGCAGGCGGTGGCCATCAACAGCAGGCTGATCGCCAGTACCCAGCGGCAATCCACCCGCGGCGTATTGCATATCATGGCGACAATCGGCAGCGTAATTAATTGCGGCAACGCCACCCACAGCATTAAGTCGGAGGTTTGTTCCTGACGGTAACCCTGAATCGCGGATAAATATCCCGACGTGATATTAACCAGTGACACCATAATTAACAGTACGCCACCCAGCGTAATTAAGGAGAAGGACAAATTCCTTTTGCTTAATAGCTGCAAATTGAAAAAAGGCAGCGGGTGATACCATTCATTAATCAGAAATAACGCCAATAATCCGCCGCCGCCCAATAATAAAACGTAGATCAGCGGCGAGTTCAGCCAGTCGAGGCGCTCCCCCTGAGAAATGCCCACTGTCAGCATGCCGAGCGCCACGCCGCCAAGCAGCAGGCCGCGCCAGTTGAACTGCCGCAGGCGCTCCAGCCGCAGCGGATCCTGCGGCAGACCGTAGCCGATGCACACGGCGGCGATCGCCATCAGCGGCAGGTTCCAGTAGAAGTACCCGCTCCAGCCCCAGTGAAAGGCGAAGGCGGCGGCGGTGGCGCCCAACGTGGCGCTCCAGGCAGAGACCCAGCCGTAGGCGCCCAACCCCAGCACCTTGATCAGCGGCGGCATAAAACGCAGCACCACCGTCATCAGCATCGGCGGCAACGCGCCGCCGGCGAAGCCCTGCAGACTGCGCACCGCCAGCAGCACGCCATACTGTTCTCCCAACCAGGGCGTCAGCAGCCCACCGGCCAGGTAAATACCGCACATCGTCAACGCCACCCGGCGCAGCGAAAAGGTCGGCCAAAAACAGGGCGTGAACCCGGAACCGATCACAAAGCCGGTGACGTAACAGGTGGTCAGCCAACTGCCGGCATCGAAGCTCAGCAGCATGCCGCCCTGTATATCCGCCAGCGCGAACTTGCTGGCGTTTTCCCCCACGCCGCTGGCCATCACCGCCAAAAACACGCCGAACAACCCCAGCCAGGTGCGGCCGTTGATTTCGCCGGCGCTGGCGAGCCATCGATTTTTGTGGTGCGGCGTAACAGACACCTCAACCATTCCCCACTCCTGCTGTTTCAGCCTCAATCTTTGTTGTCGTGGGCAGTATCCGGGCTTATTTCGATTGTTTAAAATGAAATGATGTAATTAACTAGTTGCACAAAACGCAATCCATTGAGCGCACCACCACCGGAGAGGCCATGCCGCAAAAAATTGATTTCAATCTGATCTATGCGCTGAATCTGCTGCTGGAAGAAGGGAGCGTGAGCGGCGCCGCCGAAAAAATGAACCTGAGCGCGCCGGCAATGAGCCGCATTCTGGGACGCATCCGCCGGCAGTTCGACGACCCGATCATGGTCAGAGCCGGCAAGCATCTGGTGCCGACGCCGCGCGCGCTGGAGTTGAAACGCCAGCTCGGCGACATCATCGAGCAGGCCGCCGCGCTGATCGCGCCGAATGAGTCCTTCGAGCCCGGCAAGCTGACCCGAACCTTCACCATTCGCGCCAACGACATTTTTATCGGCGCGCTAGCGGGCGGCTTGCTGGAAACGCTGCGGGACATGGCGCCGCTAAGCGGCCTGAAGTTTATCGCCGAAAGCGACGGCGAGGATGATGCGCTGCGCAGCGGCAAGGTGGATCTGGTGATCGGTTCCTCGCGCGACTGGCACCCGGAAATTAAGACGCAGAGCCTGTTCACCAGCACCTTTCAGGCGCTGGTGCGCCCTGGGCACCCGATCATCGGCCGGGTAACGCCCGAAACCCTGACCCATTACCCGCATATCAGCGTCTCGCGCCGTGGGCGCACGCAGGGGCCGATCGACGACGCGCTGCGCGATCTCGGCCTGCAGCGCAACGTCGCCCTGACCCTGCCGGGCTTTCATTCGGCGATGATGTTGACCATGAAATCGGACTTTATCCTGCCGCTGCCGCGCCACGTGCTGCAGGGGGTGAGCAACATTCATCTGCCGTTGGCGGAGATCGAGCTGCCGCTCGAGCTGGAATCGGTGTTTATCGTGCAGGCCTGGCACCCGCGCCTGGATCGCGACCCGGCGCACCGCTGGCTGCGGCAGACCATCAAGCAGTTCTTTTTGCAAAGGGAGTGAGGGGGTTAGGGGTTGGGGAGAAGAGACGCTCGCGGCAGAACCCAAATACGCCTGCCAGATAAGCCGGTAATATGGCATTTTGCCGAAGCCCTGCGCATACTCAGACGTCTTGGGTAAACCGCGCGACGCGGGCAATGGCATCGGTATTCCATTTCGCCAAGCACGAAACAGAAAGGAACTCATGTCCAGGGAGGCACAAATGACCAAAGCGTATTATTGGAAAAGTCAGGTGTGGGGCGTGACGTACTTTTTTATCGCGCTCTATTATATCCATCTCTTCCAGCCCAGCGTGAATGTCCCGCTCTCTCTGGTCGCCGCCATCCTGAGTCTGTTGCTGTATCCCTTCGCCAAAAAAGCCATTGAAACGGCCGCCCTGCAGTTCACGAGTGAAGAATTTTGGCACCGCGGACTGTTCGCCGATACCATAGGCAAAAATGGCGTGCTGATCCTGTATTATGCATTCTGTTATGTCATGGCCCTGCCGCTGGGCACCCTGTATCTGCTTGCCCTATTCCTCAGAAATAAAAAGGCCGCGTAAGCGGTTTTTACGTCAACGGTTTACTGCCTCGTCGTCCTTCTTCATGAACGTTTCTTCTACCCACACAAGCGGCGCTATCACAAAGCGAAAGAAGCAAACTCACTCTACCGGAGACGACAATCACAGAGGAGATTGGGAGCATCACAGGAGTCGCATTTGATAGCCAGTTCTATTGAATTTACTCAGTTTTATCCCGTTCGATTTTGAACCATGCCCCCTATTATGCCCCCAAATGATTTTGCTTGTGGGGTTTAAGGGTCAGTTTGGATATCGAAAATTATTGTACGTTAAGCTCATATTTTGACCGTTCGATTTTAGCTAATTGAAGGCGTGATAAATCCCCTGTTGGGTTTCAGCCCTCTCTCTTGTCTGTATTCCTCACCTTATGACGACAACTTCTTCGGTTTCAAAGGCGCTTGAGGCTTATGAAGAAAAACCAACAATGTCAATGTAACAATTTTTTAATATGCACATTTAATGCTATCTATTGTCATGTCGGCGAGTTTATTCAGGGGTTTGAGGGCCAATGGAACGAGATTGTACGTTATTGAATTAACTGTATGATATATAAACATAATTGGCATAGAAAAATGCCCTTAAAATGGTGTCTTTTTAATCGAAAATTGGCATTTAACGGACAGCGTTGTCTGCCAATCGATTTTTCAGACGTTCATTTTTAGCCTGCCGTACGTTTTCGTACGGTTGCCCCTCAAACCCCAAGGATATCTGAGGCCGTTAAAAGCGGCGTCAAAGGCAGAAAATATCTTAACGTGGGTTTTCGTTCCACTGAGCGTCAGGCCCCGTGTCCCCCCATCGAATTGCATGCATAAAAAACGCCACCCGTTCGGATGGCGCAAAGAACATATTCAAAGAATTCTCAGATGAATTTAAATTTTCTCAATGTTACTTCAGCTTCTTTTTTCAGCGTTTTTTCATCAATTTCAATTGATGAACGATCAGGATCTGATGTGTACCGCTCAGCCAAATCAAAAATTTCGTATAAACACCCACTAATCTCCTTGCTATCCTTTGCCAGTACCCCTGAATTACCCTCATCTCGCCATAACTTAAAAAAGCGAGATTCAAAATCTTCAGGTGAAACCTTGGATGACACTAAATCTTTCGTCAAATCAATTAATTTAATACTCATTTCAAACTCCCCGTTTTAATGTAAACCTCATATTGCGGTGTTCCCACAGTTAAATGCCACCCAGATATAAAATCACCATTTTTCTTCACAATAACGACGTTATTTGTTTTTGGATTAAAGAATACTTTTGATCCTTTTTCATGAAGGTAAGTCCCTTTCTCCACAGTTCCTTTATCCGCCAAATGCGCCTCAATAGCATCCCTGAACTTAGTCAACGTTTCACGATTTTTCTTCGTGTCACTAACCCCAAAATCACTAGCATGTTTGAGGTATTTTCTATCCAATTGTTTACGTGTAAATCGTCCAGAATCAAGCGGATCACTCAGCACCACATACACCGGCTCTACACCTGTCCCGGCCGCATCCGGACGCCAGTAGATAAAATCCTGTAGTCCGTTGTGGTCTGCGACCGGCGTCGTGGTCACCGTGATGGTGTCCATCGGTTTCACTTCCGTGCCAGTATGGACGGGGGTCACCGGGACCGGAGGCGGTGGTGAGCCGGTATTTGACGGCGCTGAGGGCGGCTGAGCCGGGTTAATCAGGATGGTCCGCGCAGGGACGCCTGCACCGGCAATTGCCGGAACGGTAATACGGTCCAGACCTGTTTTCGGATCACGCACCCCCGTCAGCACCTGCACCGCCGCCGGAATACCGCCGTTACCGGTTTTCAGCAGCTGCAGCGCCAGTTGCCCATTGCTCTTCACCAGACTCCCACGCGCCGGCATATTCACGGTTTTCATCCCAGCCTCTATCGCCTTCGCATCCGCCAGAGCCCGCGCCGGAAACGCAAACAGCGCAGGAACGTCGCGCCCTGGAACTTGATCACTACCCTGACCAGCAGCTTTTGAATGGAACCAAAGAGTCGCCATCGATGCCTTAAGAAGCCCCGGACTGACCGCCGGAACGGATAGTTTGGACAGCGCATTACTGAACCAGTTGGTAATACTGCCTGCCACATCACCGGCAGCTGTCCACACTCCAGCTCCGGCCAACGCTATCTGCGCCGTCCCCGGCGTCTGATTCAGCACCATAGCACCCGGCGCTTTGAGCGCCTTATTCGCTTCTGCTACCATCGCCGGTGTATACACGGGAGCGGGTTTCACCCCGGCTTTGTCGAACAAAGCCTTACGGGCTTCCTCGGTCTTACGGGCTTCCTCGGCCTTGCGGGCTTCCTCGGTCTTACGGGCTTCCTCGGCCTTGCGGGCTTCCTCGGCCTTACGGGCTTCCTCGGCCTTTCGGGCTTCCTCGGCCTTTCGGGCTTCCGCTTCGGCTTTCGCTCTTGCCTGCGCGTCCAGTTCCCGTTGTAACCCTTCGTTACGTTGTCCGCTGAATACATGGAGAAGTGGCGCAAACCGCTGCGTGTATATTCTTTTTGCGTTCGCACCATCGCCTCGACGACAGGCATCCAGCAATTCACGATAATGCTTGTCGTTTTTTATATATGGGCAATTTTTCTTTCCGCAGATAAAACAAATATTATTGGCCAGACATTCTTTGACTTTTTCATCCAACCCAGGGATCGGAATTGCAGTGACCGTCAGGGTCTCCTCTCCATTTTCCCAATTCCAAGATCCGTTTTGCCAATATAATCCGGGTTCAGGTGCCACCCCGTTATTATAATTATACGGATCGTATTTAACTTCCCATTTATGCTCCATAAAATCTCCTTTTTGATATCTGTCATTTTGCACACAAACACTGTGTTTATATATAGTGTTTGATGCTAAACCCTCCTCTCAAGCCCGTCAATTAAATGATAATCATTCTCGTCTGTGCCAAGCGTGACACAAAAAGCAGCCGCCTGCGACAGCTGTCACACTGACAAATGTGGGTTAATCCCGGCTGCACGCCCGTTCCCACTCCAGCTTCTGCAACCCGTCATACTCCCGGAGGATATTCTGAAGGGAGAGTAGAGAGCATTAAATTTCAACTTAAACAATTAATTATCTACTTAACGTACGTTTTCGTTCCATTGGTCCTCAAACCCCATTCACCCCAAACTTCCTCTCTTTTTTGTTTGATATACAGCACAACAACCAGCTGGGTTAATGACTTGTAAACTCCTTTAACTCTCGCTAAAAACTGGATGCACATACAGTATTCGTGTGCGATTTCAACAGGAGATGAGTTATGAGTGGTGGTGATGGTAAAGACAGCCGCGGTCCTGGCGGTGGGGTGAATGGTGGGCCGACGGGGCTGGGTGGGGGTGTGGATGCATCCGATCACTCTGGCTGGAGTTCGGAGAATAACCCATGGGGAGGTAAGGATAAGGACACTGGCGGGCATACTGGTGGTGGCAACAATGGTGGGGACAGGGATCCCGCCAACACCGGGAGCAACATTAACCTGAGTCTGTTTCCGGAAGCACAAGCGTCTGTCGCGGTGGGGACACAATTCAATCTTTCGTTGATCGACGGTGCGTGGGGATTCAGTCTGCTGAAATCCCAAACGGTGCAATCGTTTATCACGAAATCAATAGCCAAAGTGAAAACACTCGGCATCCCTACGGTTGGAACACTGTGGCGCGGTAGCCTTTGGGGATTGGTCGTGGAAGGCATTACGCCAACCAAAATCGCTCCTGATGATATGTCGATGGTGCGACATATCACGACGACGCTCCCTGCGGATTTGGTCACTCAGACGCCACCGGGCCAACTGCCCACTCAACCGGCAACCCTGGTCAGCGCCCGTATTGCTGACCTCGTTGACGAGGGGCAGCAGAAAGTGGCCATTGTTCGTTCACCGTCTTTGCCGATGAGCGTTCCGGTTGTGGAGGCTAAGCCCACCAAGCGACCGGACGTCTATACGGCGGGAATTGTACCAGGCATGCCTGATATTCATATTCGCGTCAATGCGCCGGCACCGCCAACCACGGCGAAACCCGTGGACGGTGTTACCGAGATAAATAATGCTGAAGCCAAACCGTTGCCAGCAACGCAGCCGGGCGGCAATACGCACGATGGTATCGTGGTGTTCCCCCCAGGCAGTAATTTGCCACCGGCTTATGTTGCCGTGGTGGAGATCATTCCGCTCAATGAAGTCAATGCCCGCGAGACCGAACGCAAAGCGCTTCTGAGTTATCAGGAAATCCGCCAGGAGCGTGAAGCAATGCAAAAGGCGCGCGAGGAAAAATCCAAGACATTTGGTTGGCTGTTGCCAGAAGATCTGGCAATCATACAGCGGCAAATTGCGGAAACGCAGGCGCAAATTGTTCTCGGGCAGGCTACCGCGCAACGCCAGTCGGTTCAGGAATCGAATGCCAGAGCCCGGAGCCAACCGGCTCAGGCTGACCAGTATCGCCGCGAGCTGACCCGGACCAATGCGTCTACGGAAGCACTGAATAATCAGCTGGCCTCGCAACGACAGGCGGAAACCGACAAACGTGCAGAAATTGCCGAATTCGAGCGCAGAGCACGAGAAAATATGAGCAAAATTCGTGCTCGGCAGCCGACCGATCCGGATATTGCTTCGTTGTCACCGCAAGCGCAAGCGGCGTTCTGGCGCAACCAGGCGAAGAAAGAATTCGTTCTTACGGTTGGCGATGGCGATTTGCCCAAATATCCGCCGGTCATGGGCAGCAAACCCAGTTCGCTGTTTCTGGAGCAGCCTGCCTACTTCTGGCGTGAAAGCGGATTTGTTATCAGCAACTATAATTCGGTAGCGGCGACGGAGACACTGGAAGCAGGTATCCGTGGCGCGTTTGCCCGGGCCTCGACGACATTGACGAAGACACCTGCGGAAAAACTGTATGCCAACGGGCAGGTCACCACGGCTGAGTTTGCTCAGCTCTCTTTTGTCTTTTCCGAGAGTTTGGACGTGCCGGCATTGAGCGTCATGTCATCCCTGGGTATCGGTCGGTTCGGATTGACACGAGACGATGTGAGGAATGCGCTCGGCAACTATAATTCGGTGCGGTTACCTTATCGACTGGTTTCTCGTGAGACGGGGGATGTCGGGGAAGAGAAAATCCACATCAATATCGTTCGCCCTGATGAGCGGAATGTAAAAGGTGCGGTGCCATTAAGGCCACTATCATGGGATGCGGTGAAAAGGGAGTTACGCTTTACCACTGATGACGGTGCTATCTCTCTGACCTGGACACCGGCGAATGACAAGGGCGTATCCGGTTATATTATTACCATCACGCCGGTTGGTGCGCCTGCAGGCAAGCTTACGACGGGGGGCAGTGTCGATGTGTCAGGGAAAGGAACGCTGACTGCATTGCCCAATGGTGATGTTCAGCAGATCCATGACTATATTTTGGTTCCACCGGTTGAAAGTGGTCTTGATCCGATTTATGTCATGTTCAACAAACCACGAAAAAAACCGGCCAAGGAGGATAAGCCTGAGCTTGTCAAACCCCGGAAAGGGTTGACAGAATTTGGGCATGGATATCATCGGCCTCCAAAAACAGAGGATATACACGGGCTGGGTGAACTCAAAAAAGGGGAGTCGAAGAATCCTGTTCAGGGGGGAGGAGGCCTTCGAGCACGCTGGTATGGCGACAAGGGACGTAAAATCTATGAATGGGATTCACGGCACGGTGAGCTGGAGGGATATCGAGCCAGCGACGGTACGCACCTAGGCGCATTTGATCCCACCACCGGTGAACGAACTGAAGAGCCGAAACCTGAACGTAACCTCAAAAAGAAATATCTGTAAGGAGATAGTCATCATGGGACTAAAATTAAATCTTGTTTGGTTTGAAATTGATTCACGTCAATTTGCAGGGGAAGAATACTCTAAGGACTTTGGGGATGATGGCTCAGTTATCGAAGGCTTAGGGTTGCCATTGGAAGATAATATTAATAATGGTGGGTTCAATGTTGAACGTGGTTGGATTCCATTGCTTCAACCGTATTTCAAGACAAAAATTTCCCCTGAAAAATTTGCCTACCAGATCTCGTTCGATTATCAGGATGGCAATTGGTAATCTGACATTTTACCCATAACAAATAACGCCCAACAATTGCAATATTGTTGGGTTTTTTGTTATTAATATCAATCCCCTAAGAATACCGTATAGTGCAGGAGTGCCCCTATTGCGATAACGGATTATGTTTAAAAAACATCCTTACCGTACAATAATTTCCGATCTCCAAACTCCCCCCTTTAAGGGGCTTTATGGACGCTTTTTGGTGTCTGTTTTCCACTGCAGTAAACCGGCAATATCCTGTTCCCCCGCCGCTTCTTTTAAGCGGCGCTGCTGCTCGGCATACTGGACATATTCAGCCTGCGCTTTTTCATCTGCCGCTTTCTTACTGACCGTGCCAGCACCTTGTAGAACGTCACGGTCGTTAAATTACAGAAACTGATCCAGCTTATCCTGCCAGTCACGCAGGAACATCTGTTGACGACGCCGCGCCTGATCTTCAGCGAAATCTGACCACATGTTGACCACGCGATTGAGTTCACTGACTTCGTCCTGATTGAGGTAATTTTTCGCCACCGTCACGTCGCTTTTGCGCACCTCCTCCCCCTTATAGCTGCTTAAGCCCATATGGGGCTGGCTGGCGTCAGCCCGCTGATGGATGAGTTCGGCAGCGGTGTGGCCGGTGCAGGCAAAATGCAGCTTGTTTTGGATAGTTTGGAAAAACAACGTTGTCTCTTTAAGTGACGGCTGATAGTCGGCGGCTAATGCGAAGATCTCCCTAACCCGCAAATAAACCTGACGCTCACTGGCACGGATATCACGGATGCACTCCAGCATCTCATCAAAGTAATCAGGCACTGCGGATGAACCCACGGGCGGATTTTTAAGCCGCTCGTCATCCATCACGAAGTCTTTTATCAGGTATTCCTGAAGCGTTTGGGTTGCCCACTGCCGGAACTGAGTTCCTCGAGGCGAACGAACACGATAACCAACGGCAAGAATAACGGGCAGACTATAGTGCAGGATATTGCGACTTACCTGACGTGACGGCCCCCTTCCTGCTGAACCTGTAAGTAAGACTTACAGGTTGCGTTTTGTTCAAGTTCCGCTTCTTCGTAGATCGCTTTGATGTGCTGCGTAATCGCCTGGGGAGTCACTTGATAAAGATTCGCGATGGTCGCCTGGGGCAGCCACAGCGTTTCTTGCTCAAAACGACATTCAACGCGCACTTTGCCGTCATCGCTGGCAAACATAACAAACTCACCTGCCGGTGATTGGGGTAAGTGCTTGTCTGCCATGTCGCCTCCGCTTTAATCTGAAATCTGACTTACAACGCTGTAGTTCGCTCAGTATGCCAGGGAACCACATCAAAGCTCATTACTCGAACAACGGTTATTTTCCCAAAAAAATATCTGCAAGCTGACTCGCTTGGATAGGATTTTGTTGAATTTAAGAAAGTGAGGGAAACAGTAATTTGGCGGAAGATCACAGGAGTCGAACCTGCCCAGGACCGCTGGCGGCCCCAACCGGATTTGAAGTCCGGCCGCCCCACCGGGGACGAGGATCTTCCTTGGAGAAGAGAAGAAGCAAGGCGCTGATTATAGCGCAGTTTGTTCGCTGCGCTAAGCGGGAAATGGCGGCCGCCGGCGATTCGGCGGCCGAGGAGCGCTACTTCAGGAAATCCTTCACGTCCAGCAGGATGAACTCGTTGTCATCCGCCATATTGGGCTGGCGGCTGGAGGAAAACGGGAAGTTGTTGTCGTTGCCGACGATGATGTGGTTGGCGTCCACCACGTCCACGTTCTCGATGGTGAAGAACGGGAAGGTCAACACGCCGTCGTTCAGCGGCTTGCGCGCCAGCTTGTGCGGATCCTGAATGTTCAGCAGGTCGATATAGCCCAGTTTCTCGACCGGTTTGCCGACGTTGGCGTCCGAGAAAGCGATTTTATACACTCGCTTGAACTTGGCTACCTGGCTGAAGCAGTTGTCGGTCGGCGCACCGGCGGCGCAGGCTTTATCCGGCGTGCCTTCGCCGTTGTCGCGCTCGATCACCAGCCCGTGGGTGGCGTCGATCATGTTGAAGTCGCCGATGGCGTTCTGGTTGTCTTCCAGCACGTACTGCCAGCTGCGGCCGGTCCAGGCCTGCTGTTTCACGTCGAACTCCAGCACCCGCAGGTAGCGTTTGCCGCCGACGTTCTCGAACTGCTCGCCGTCCCACAGCGCCCCTTCCAGCAGCGGGTATAGCTTGCTGCCGTCCGGCGAGGCGGCCATGCCTTCAAAGCCTTTGGAGCGTGCCACCTGGAAGTTCTGCTTGCCGTCCGGCGCGCCCGGCAGGGTCAGCGTCGGGTTGTCCGGCGATTTCACTACCTTGCCGTCCACCAGGGTGTCGAACACCGCCAGCACTTTGCCGTTCAGGTCGGCCTTGATCAGGTAAGGCCCAAACTCTTCGCCGATCCACAAGGCATCGTCGGCAAACTGGAAGCTTTCCGGATCGAAATCGCTGCCGGTCAGATAACGCTTCTCGGTGCTCTCGTTGATAATGTGGAACGGCACCTTTTTATCCGTATCGTGCAGGAACACCGTCTTCAGCGGCGCGACCGTGCCGTCTTTGAAATCGATCTTGTAGTGGTTGAGATACAGCATGGCGTCCGGTGAGTTGGCCTTGCTGCCGAAGCCGTTGTCGGTCAGCACCCAGTAGGTGCCGTCGGGCATGTGTTTGATGCCGGAGTGGCCCTGCAGCGGCTGGCCGTCGATCGGCAGGCCGAGGCCGGTCAGGCGATCGGCGGATTTGCCCGCCACGCTGCCCAGCTCGGTGACGCGTTTGCCGCTGGTGTATTTGCCGCTCTGCTGCAGATCGCTCGGCGCATCCTTCGGTGTGGAAACGGTGGATTTCACCGGCAGCAGCGCATGCCCGGCCAGCGTCGCTTGCACCGGCTGCGCGTCGGCCCACAGGTTGGCGCTCAGCGCCATGCAGCCGACCAGCAGCGCCAGCCGGGTTTTGGTGTTGTGCATGTCATTGTCCCTTTTCGTTGTTATCGCCCAGAAGTAAAAGCAACGTCACTATAGGGAGCGGCAATGACAGAAATATTATTCGGCGAACGCCCGCCGGTAGCTGTGCGGGTGGAAGCGCCAGGTGATGGCGATCAGCACCACCACCAGCAGCGCGTGGATCTGCCAGTCCAGCACGAAGCCGCCGCTGTAGTCGCGCAGCAGACCGGAGAGGTAGGGCGTCACGCCCGCCAGCAGGAAGCCGACGCCCTGCATAAAGGCCACCAGTCGCCCGGCCGCCGCCGGCTGATGCAGGTGATCGAGCGCCAGCACCAGGCACAGCGGGAACGCGCCGCCCAGCCCCAGCCCGGAGAGCAGCACCCACAGCCACGGCAGCGTCTGCGGCAGGTAAATCAGGCCGATAAAGCCGATCAATTGCATCATCAGCGCCAGCAGCAGCAGCGGCCGCCGGTCATGATTGCGCGCCAGCGCCGGCAGCAGCAGCGCGCCCACGACCTGGCCGAAGGTCATCAGCGCCAGCAGCGAACCGCTGGCCTGCGGCTGCCAACCGAGCTGCATGTAATACGGCGGCAGCCACGCAATCAGGCTGGTATAGCCGCCGTTGATCAGGCCGAAATAGGCGCCGAGCAGCCAGGCGCGCCGGTTGCGCAGCAGGCTTGGCCCGCGGTTTTCACCCGCCGCGCTCAGGCGAGACAACCCGCGGCTGACCGGCCACCAGGCCAGCAGCGCCACCAGCGCCGGCAATGCCCACCAGGCCAGCGCGCTGTGCCAGTCGTGCCCCGCACTCATCAACCACGGGGTGATCGCCGCGCCCAGCCCGCCGCCGCCCATCAGCGCCGCCGACCACAGCCCGGCCACCAGCGCCATGCTTTTGAGGAAATGATGCTTGATGATGCCGGGCATGACCGCCTGGATCACCCCGATGCCGAGCCCGCCCAGCACCGCGCTCATCAGCAGCTGCACGCTGCCGGGGGCCAGTTCGCGCCAAAGCGCGCCCAGCCCGATCGCCAATAAACTTAACGCCACGGCGCTGCGTTCGCAGAACAGCCGGTTGATGGCGCCACCCGCCAACGCCATCAGGCCCATCATCAACACCGGCAGCGTGGTCAGCAGCGCCGCGCCGCCAAAGCTCAGCCCGGTAGCCTGGCGCAGCGTCGGCAGCAACGGGCCAATCGAGGTCAACAGCGGCCGCATGTTCAGGCCGATCAACACCAGCGCCAGCAGCAGGGGATTGAACCAGCGGCGCGAAGAGGATGAATTAACAGAATGATTTAACACGGTATATTCCTGGTACTGCAAAATGAAGAGTGCGGCGTCACAGCGCGATCGCCGCAGCGTTGCGTTACTGTAGGCAACGCCGCTAGTATTGGGAAATTAAATAATAAAATAGCCAACAGTGGGAAAATGAATCGCTACCCGATGTTCAATCCGCAGCTGCTGCTCAGCTTCGTCGCCGTATGCGACAGCAACAGCTTCACCCGCGCCGCAGAGCGGGTGTTTTTGTCGCAGTCCACCGTTAGCCAGCAGGTGCGCCGGCTGGAAGAGATGCTGGGCAAGCCGCTGTTTGAGCGCTCCTCGCATCAGGTGCTGCTGACCGAAGAAGGCGTCAAGCTGTTGAGCTACGCACGCCGCATCATCGCGCTGAATGAAGAAGCCCACGACGCGCTGACCGGCATCTGGCGCGACGGCGTGCTGCGGATCGGCATGCCGGAGGATTTCGCCGTACCCACCACCGAGCTGCTGGCCGACTTCAGCCGCGAGCACCCGCACCTGCGGCTGGACGTCGCCAGCGGCCTGAGCGCCGATCTGCACAGTGCCTACGCGCGTGAAGAGCTGGATCTGATCCTGGTGAAGCAGCGCCGCCGGCAACCGCCGCGCGCCGCGCGGCCGGAACCGCTGCTGTGGCTGGACAGCCTGGCCTTCCCGGCCATCGAGCAATCGCCGGTGCCGCTGGCGGTATTTCCGCTCAGCGGCCTGTACCGCGACGAGCTGTGCCAGGCGTTGGACAACCTCGGCAAACGCTGGCGCATCGGCTACAGCAGCGCCAGTCTGGCGGCGCTAACCGCCGCTTCCGCCGCCGGGCTGGGCGTCACCCTGCTGCCGGCCGGCTGCCGTCTGCCCACGCATCGGGTGCTGGGCGAGGCCGAAGGATTGCCGCCGATAGACAGCTTCGAACTGGCACTCTACTACCGCGACGGCGCCCCCGCCGCCACGCTGGCGCTGGCCCAGCGGCTGGCGGTGTTTTGCGGGTTGAAATAAACGCCGGCAGACGCCGATCATTACCAAATCGAATAGTCACCAGTGGCAAATGTCGCTGCCAACCGGTCGATTCCTCTCCTAAATTGGGGGATGTTTTCACCCTCACCTCTGGATTAAGGAACCGAACGTGGAAAACCCTCAACAACCGGGCCGCAGAGCCTTCCTCAGCCAAACCGGCAAACTCACCACCGCCTGCGCGGTGATCGGCCTGACGGGCGGCATGGCGCAGGCCGCGTCACCGGGCGACGGGCAGTGCGCACCGGCACCGATGACCCTAACCGATCGCCACTACTGCCTGAGTGAGGTGCGGCTGGAAGACGGCTTTGAATACGACGGCGAAACGGTGATCGGCACCCGCACCGCGCTGTACACACTGGAGATCAAAGACGGCAAGATCGCCGCCATTCACGCCGCCAACGCCCCCCTGCCCGCCGGCGTGCCCCGCTATCAGGCGCAGGGCCAGCTGCTGCTGCCGGCGTTCCGTGATATGCACATCCACCTGGACAAAACCTTCTACAGCGGCCCGTGGCAGGCGCCGCGCCCGCGCCAGGGCAAGACCATCATGGACATGATCGCGCTGGAGCAGACGCTGATCCCGAAACTGCTGCCCACCTCGCAGCAGCGGGCGGAAAATCTGATCGCCCTGCTGCAGTCCAAAGGCAGCACCGTGGCGCGCAGCCACTGCAATATCGATCCGGTCAGCGGCCTGAAAAGCCTGGAACACCTGCAGCGCGCGCTGGAAAACCACCGGGCGGACTTCAGCTGTGAAATCGTCGCCTTCCCGCAGCACGGGCTGTTGCACTCCAAGGTCGATGCGCTGATGCGCGAAGCGATGCAGATGGGCGTGCAGTACGTCGGCGGGCTGGATCCGACCAACGTCGACGGCGCGATGGAGAAATCGCTCGACGCCATGTTCCAGATCGCCCTCGATACCGGCAAAGGCGTGGATATCCACCTGCATGAGACCAGCCCGGCCGGGGTCGCCGCCATCAACTATATGATCGCCACCGTGGAGCAAAACCCGGCGCTGCGCGGCAAAGTCACCATCAGCCACGCTTTCGCCCTGACCACGCTGACGCCGGGCGAACTGGCGGAAACCGCCACCCGGCTGGCGGCGCAGCAGATCACCATCGCCTCCACGGTGCCGATCGGCGGCCTGATGATGCCGCTGCCGCAGCTCAGCGAGAAAGGGGTGTTCGTGATGACCGGCACCGACAGCGTGATCGACCACTGGTCGCCGTTCGGCACCGGCGACATTCTGGAGAAGGCTAACCTGTATGCCCAGCTGTACCGCGGCTCCGACGAGTATCACCTGTCGCGCGCCATGGCCATCTCCACCGGCGGCGTGCTGCCGCTGGACGATAAGGGCCAGCGCGCCTGGCCGAAAGCCGGCGACGCCGCCGAGTTCGTGCTGGTCAACGCCAGCTGTTCCGCCGAGGCGGTCGCCCGCCTGCCGGCGCGCAGCGCCACCTTCCATCAGGGGCGTCTGGTGGCCGGCCAGGTGAGCAAAGCCTAAGGTCGGTCCGCTGTTGTCATCATGATGGCCGTTTTTGGCCTTCTGCCAGAGTAAGGCGCGGCGCAAGATGGTCGCTACACACACTGGCGGAGGGCCGAAAATGTCACAGAGCGCGTTATTGATCATCGATGTCCAGCAATCATTCCAGCACCGTCCATTCTGGCAGGAGGACGATCTGCCGGCGTTTCAGCAGGCGCTGACCCGCCTGATCGCGGGCTGCCAACAACGCGGCGCGGCACTGGTCGACGTGCTGCACGTTTCGCCGCAGGGGCCGTTCTCGCTGGCATCAGGCCACGTGCAGCGCCTGCCGTTCCTCACCCACCAGGCGGATATCACCGTGCATAAGCATGTGCACAATGCGCTGACCGAATCCGGCCTCGACGCCTGGCTGCGCGAGCGGGATATCAACCACCTGATCGTCTCCGGCATCCGCACCGAGCAGTGCTGCGAAACCACCACCCGGGTGGCGTCCGATCTCGGTTATCGGGTGACCTTCGTCACCGAGGCGACGCTGACCTTCCCGATGCGCCATCCCGACGGTGAAGTCTTTACCCCCGCGCAGCTGAAGCGGCATACTGAAACCGTACTGGTCGATCGTTTCGCCCGCATCGCCAGCGTGGATGAGGCGCTGGCGCAACTCGCACAGGAGTAACCATGTCGCAGGCCGTCTATTTTCTGCTGTTGCCCAACGTGCTGTCGCTGGACGTCAGCGGCCCGGCGGAAACCCTGCGTCTCGCGGGGCAGTTCAGCCTGCGTTATCTCAGCCCGGCGCCGCAGATCGTCTGCTCCATCGGCATGACGCTGAGCGGCCTGCAGCCGTTGCCCGAACGCCTGGAAGACGGCGCCATCCTGGTGCTGCCGGGCGTCGGCGATTCGCAGCGCTATTTCGCCGGGGAAGAGGCCGAGCAGGCGCGCCGCTGGCTGGCAACGCTGCAGCCCGATCTGCAGCGACAGCGCATCACCCTGGTGTGCATCTGTTCCGGCGCGCTGCTGGCGGCGCAGGCCGGGCTGCTCGACGGCTATCAGTGCACCACCCACCACGACGTCATCGAACGTATCCGCCTGCAGGCGCCGGCGGCGCAGGTGAAAGAGAACCGTATCTTCGTCGAAGATCGCGGCGTCTACACCAGCGCGGGCATCACCACCGGCATCGATTTGGCGCTGCACCTGGTGCACCGCCACTGCGGCTCCGGCCGGGCGCGCGACGTCGCCCGCGATATGGTGGTCTATTTCCGCCGCGCCGGCGACGATCCGCAGCTGTCGCCCTGGCTGCGCTACCGCAACCATCTGCACCCGGCGGTGCACCGCGCGCAGGACGTGATGGCCGCCGAGCCGGAGGCCGACTGGTCGGTGCCACAGGTGGCGGAAAAAGCGCACGTCAGCAGCCGCCACCTGGCGCGGCTGTTTCGCAGCCACGTCGGCATCAGCGTGCGGGAATATCATGAGCAGCTGCGGTTGGCGGTGGCGCAACAGCGCCTGCAGCAAGGATATGGGTTGGAGAAGGCCGCGCTGGCGGCCGGTTTTTCTTCCGGGCGGCAGTTGCGCCGCGCCCAGCAGCGTCAGCGCTCGCCGCTATGACACCAGCCGGCGGGTATCCAGCCGCTGCAGGCCGACAGACAGCAGCAGGCTGAGACCCAACGCCACGCCGAACACCCAGAAGATATCCAGCAGCGGGTGGCCGGTGAAATCCAGGTGCCGGCTGCGCATCACGTTGACGATCAGGGCGTGAAAACCGTAGATCGCCAGCGAATGGCGGGAGAACGCGCTCAGCCAGCCGATCGGCTGCGGCAAACAGTGTTTCACCCACACCAGCAGCGCCACCGCCGCCATAAACACCAGCGGACCGCTGTAGATGTAGTAGGTATCGGCGAAATTGCCGTTGATGAACAGCTGGTGTTTGGTGCCGCGCGCGATCAGCGCTACGCACAGCACAAATCCCAGCGCCGCCAGCCAGCCCACGGCGCGCCCGCGCGCCTCCATCATGCCAATCGCCCGCCCGGCCAGCGCATACAGCAGGTAGTAGAAGGTATCGCCGTAGATATACAGGTTAACCGGCAGCAGGTGCACGTTGCCGAAGGTCAGCTTGTCGGTATTCGGGTTGGCGATCGCCGCCAACACCACCAGCGCGGCGGCCAGGTAACGGCGCGATACCGGCTTGACGCTGATCAGCGGCGACAGCAGGTAAATCACCGCAATGGCATAGAAAAACCACAGATGATAGAACACCGGCTTTTGCAGGATGGCGCGCAGCGACGGCCAGAAGCCGATCTTGGTAAAGGCCGCGATATAGATCAGCGCGATGGCGCTGTAGAACAGAATGCAGCAGGCGATACGGGTGAAATGCCGCCGGCCGGCGCTCTTGTCGCCGAAAAACAGGTAGCCGGAAATCATGAAAAACAGCGGCACCGACACGCGCGACAGCGAGTTCAGCACGTTGGCAATATCCCAGTTGTGCAGCCCTATCGCCGCGCCGTTGGTGACGTAATAGGTGGTGGCGTGGATCATCACCACCATCATGCACGCCATCGCCCGCAGATTGTCTATCCAACCGATTTTCTCGCTCAAACGCTCGCCCGATCTTGTGTCATATTGATAGGTTAAGAAGAGGTTATCGGGCACGGCGTTCGGCGACAACCCAAAAGCGAAATATCAGAATGCACTTAAACAACACCTTATGATTGCGAAGGTGAACAATTGGCGGCAAAATAGCCGCCACAACTCGCTCAGTTTGCGCCTCCCGCCCTGGCAGTTACTTTTTCTCTTTTACTATCAGTACAATAAAATGAAAACAACATTACCACCTGCGGCACGTTTGGGCCGACAGGCGCTTTTATTCCCTCTTTGTCTGGTGCTGTTCGAGTTCGCCACCTATATCGGCAACGATATGATTCAGCCGGGCATGCTGGCCGTCGTGGCGGATTTCAACGCCGGCGAAGAGTGGGTACCCACCTCGATGACCGCCTATCTGGCCGGCGGCATCTTCCTGCAGTGGCTGCTCGGGCCGCTGTCGGATCGCCGCGGCCGTCGCCCGGTGATGCTGGCCGGGGTGGCGTTCTTTATCGTCGCCTGCCTGGCGATCCTGCTGGTCACCACCATCGAACAGTTCATCGCCATGCGTTTCCTGCAGGGCATCGGCCTGTGCTTTATCGGCGCCGTCGGCTACGCCACCATTCAGGAGTCGTTTGAAGAATCGGTGTGCATCAAGATCACCGCACTGATGGCCAACGTGGCGCTGATCGCCCCGCTGCTCGGGCCGCTGGCCGGCGCGGCGCTGATCCACGTCGCGCCGTGGCAGAGCATGTTCGTGCTGTTCGCCGCGCTGGCGGCCATCGCCTTCTACGGCCTGTGGAAAGCGATGCCGGAAACCGCCACGCTGCAGGGCGAGGCGTTTTCCGCCGCCAACCTGTGGCGCGACTACCGCCAGGTGTTGGGCAACCGCCGCTTCCTGTGCGGCGCCCTGGCGATCGGTTTCGCCAGCCTGCCGCTGCTGGCCTGGATCGCCCAGTCGCCGGTGATCCTGATCAGCGGTGAGTCGCTGTCGACGCTGGATTACGGCCTGCTGCAAATCCCGGTATTCGGCGCGCTGATCCTCGGCAACCTGACGCTGGCGCGCCTGACCGGCAAAAATAGCGTGGAGCGCCTGATCAAGCTGGGTGCAGGCCCGATGCTGTTGGGGCTACTGATCGCCGCGCTGGCGACCCAGTTCTCCAGCCATGCCTACCTGTGGATGACCGCCGGCCTGAGCCTGTACGCCTTCGGCATTGGCCTCGCCAACGCCGGCCTGTACCGCCTGACGCTGTTCTCCAGCAATGTCAGCAAGGGCACCGTGTCGGCCACCATGGGCATGCTGAGCATGATGGTGTTCACCGTCGGCATCGAACTGGCCAAGGTCGCCTACGTCTGGGGCGGCAGCGGGCTGTTCAACCTGTTCAACCTCATCAGCGGCCTGTGCTGGCTGACGCTGGTGGCGCTGTTTATCGGCAAACGCCGCAACGGCGACCCCACGCCGCAGCCGACCGGCGCGGCTTAAATGCCACGATAAAACGCCGGTCCGGTTTCCCGACCGGCGTTTTTTATGCGGCTTCAGCCAAACAGTGCCCACAACGCATATCCTACCCCTATCACCGCCACCCCCAACAGCAGCGACGCCGACAGGACAGAGATCGCCCGCCGCGCGCGCTGCAGCGCCGTTCCCGACAGCAGGGTGATATAGGCCAGCAAAATGGCGAAGTCCGCCAGCACCCACAGTGCGGTCAGCAGCGTCAGGCTGGCGCCGACCGAAGGGGTGACGGCAATGAACTGCGGGAAAAAGGCGACGAAGAAGATAATGTCTTTGGGGTTGGCGATGCCCACCAGAAAACCGTTCAGGATCGCCGAGCGTTTTTGCGGCGGCGCAACGGGCTGCGCATCGGGGGTTCGCGCGGATAAATCCTCATACAGCGAGACGATCGCCAAGCGGCCGATATACAGGCAGCCCAGCAGGCCTACCCACTGCAGCATGCGCATATCCACCGCGAACAGCCCGGTGACAATCAGCGCGGCGGTGCCGATCAGCAACAAGGAGGCCCCGTTGCTGCCCAGCGCGGTCAACAGCGCACGCCTGGCGCCAAAGCGCGCCGCGGTGTTGGCCACCATCGCCACCACCGGCCCCGGCGTGGCGATCAGCAAAAAAATGGCGGCGAAATACGCCGCCAGTAACGACAGATTCATCTTTATTTCACTCACATTCAGTCAGTTGGCGTCGCACCATTATCATGCCGCCGCCCCCGCCTTGAAAAAGGAGTAATCCTGTCGTTTACTGTGAATCAGACTCATTATTAGAGACGCCGCGATGGCCAGTTCCCTTCCGCCGCTTTACGCCCTGCGCGCCTTCGAGAGCGCCGCCCGCACCGGCTCGTTCACGCTGGCCGCCGAGGAGCTGCATCTCACCCCGAGCGCCGTCAGCAAGCACATCAAAACGCTGGAGCAGCACTTCGGCTGCCGGCTGTTCCAGCGCAACGGCCCGCGCATCGAGGTCACGCCGCAGGGGAAAATCTTCGCCGCCGAGCTGCAGCAAGGGTTTGGCCGCATCGAGCAAGCCTGCGAGCTGTTCAGAAGCCACCGCGATCTGCTGCGGCTGAAGGCGCCCTCCACCCTGACCCTGCGCTGGCTGCTGGACTGCCTGAGCCGGTTCCGGCAAACGGCGCAGGCGTTCGAGGTACAGGCAGTCAGCGTCTGGATGGACATCGACAGCGTGGATTTTTTCAGCGAACCCTACGACTGCGCCATCCTGCTCGGCAACGGCCATTTCGGCGCCAACACCGCCGCCGCCAAGCTGTTCGACGAATGGCTGATCCCAATTTGCGCCCCCGCGCTGCTCGCCGACGGGCAGTGCGATCTCGCCGCCTGCCCGCTGATCCATCCTTCGCCCGATCGGCGCGACTGGCGGCGCTGGCTGCAAAAAAGCGGGTCCGCAGTCCCGATCGATCTCATGCGCGGCCAGGTGTTCGATTCGCTGGAACAGGGCAATACGGCGGCCATCGCCGGGCACGGCATCTCGATCGGCGATCTGGCGCTGAGCCTGCGGACCATTGAGGAAGGGGTGTTGGCGCTGCCTTGTGACGCCGCCGTACGCACCGGCGACGGTTACTATCTGGTTTGGCCGGCGGAGTCGGCGAAACGGCCGCTGATCGAACGTTTACAGGCGTTTCTCGCCGCCCAAACACCCGACGTCAGCCGGGCCGCCGTCAGATTTATCGGCTAGGGGAATTCTGCCTATCGCTCTTCGCGGGTATGCCAAATACGCAGAACATAAATCGTTGCCGGCTTCACCTGGTAACGTATCTCATAGCGGCCGACCAGAATACGCCTCACTTCCTGCGGTAAAAACTCGTCCAGTCTTTCACCCAGGCGAGGATTATCGAGCAACGCTTTAGGCGCGGCGACCAAGGCCTTCACCGAATTCGCTGCCGCAGTGCGGTTAGCCAAGGCAAGAAACTCAAACAAACGCGCCAAATCCGATAGCGCCTTACTCGTCCATTTTAACTCCATCAGCGCGGTACCGGCAGCGGCTCGTCACTGTCCAGGCTGGCCGCCCAGGCTTCTACCGACTCATGATCGATAACGTTATGCTGTTCGACATCGGCCAGCGCCGCCAGCGTTAATCGGCGGCGCTCTTCCTCTTGCTCGAGCCAGGCGGTGAGGGCTTGCTTCACTATCCATCCCCGTGAGCGTTCAAGTTTGGCGGCCATTTCATCCACCTTTTCAGCCAAAGGCAGCGGGACATGAGCGGTGATGACTTTCGTATTCATCGTCTTGCTCCTCAGTACAATCAATATCAATCAAAGTGATTAAAGCTGATTATACCGCCATCAGAGAACAAAAAACACGCAATCAGTTGCCGAACAACCCACCGTCGCGCAGCGGATGCTCGTTACCCTTGCGGCGGGTAAAGCCGCTGCGATCGAAGAACTCCAGCACCTGGATCGCCAGCTTGCGCCCGACGCCGAGCCGATCGCGGAAGTCGGCGGCGTTGGCGCCGCCCCGCTCCGCATCCAGCTCGCGGATCAGCGCCGCGAACTGATCGATGCGTCGGCTGAGGTAGTAGCGATCCACCACCACCGCCGTCACATGGCCCAGCTGAGCCGCCTTGCGCAGCAGCGCTCGCACCCGGCTCTCCTCTTCGCCCAACTCGCTGGCCAGATCGCGCACCCACCACGGCTCGTCACCAAACAGCGGTTCGATGCGCGCCCACAGCGGCGCCTCGTCGGCGCTGAACGCCAGGCCGTGTTCCGGCAGGTGCAGCCAGCCGCGCGTATTGCGCAGCGCCCCGCCCTTCAGCAGCCGGTCGATCATCATAAACACCAACGCTTCCGGCTGCTGAGGCAACGCCATGCGCCGCAGGCGGGCGCGCCCTAACCCCAGCTGGTCGGCGTGCTGTTGGTGGTACTCCGCCAGCACCTGCAGCAGCCGGCTCTCCGCCTGTTGCACCTGATCCTGCGCGAGCGCCCGGTCACCGACGATCAGCAGATCGCGGTCCGCCAGCAGTGCCGCCAGGCCGTCGTCGGTCAACTGACGCGCCCAGGCGAACGCCGCCAGCGACAGCGCGCCCTGCGGCAGCTCAAGCGCCAGCGCCTGCGCATCGTCTTGCGCCTGCGCCAGAGCCTGCAGCCATGCCAGGTAGTCCGGCTGGCGCTTGCCGCGCTTGGGGGCGCTCAGCCTGAGCACCCGGGCCGCGCCCAGCGTTTGCCGTGCGCCGATGTCGCGCAGCACCAGCCGATCGTTTTCCGCCAGCCACAGCGGGCGATCGAGGATCAGTTCCGCCAACCCGTCGTTCAGCAGCGAAATGCGCCCGGTGATGTGGCTGGCGGCATGGTGCAGATGCAGCGGCTGCCAATGGCGGATCGGCCGATCCGCTTCCAGCGCCACCAGAATGCGTTCCGCCGCTTCCGGTGGACGCTGCGCCAGCAGCCAGTCGCCGCGCGCGATCCGGTCTTTATCGACATCGCCGCTGATGTTCAACGCAATGCGTTGCCCGGCCTGCGCCTGCTCCACGGTCTGATTTTGGGCGTGCAGGCCACGCACCCGCACCGGCGCGTCGGCGCCGGTCAGCCACAGCGTATCCCCCACCTGCACCCGACCGCCGAGCGCGGTGCCGGTCACCACCAGCCCCGCCCCTTTGACGCTGAACGCACGGTCTACCGCCAGGCGAAAACGGCGCGTCAACGCGTGCTCGCCGGAGGGCAGCGCCAGCAAATGCGCGCGCAGCGCCTCGATGCCTTCCCCCGCCGCCGCCGCGGTAACAAACAGCGGCGCATCGGGCCAGCCCTGGCGCACCAGTTCGTCGCGCACCTGGCGGCGTACCTCGTCGACACGCGCCGCGTCCACCCGGTCGGCCTTGGTCAACGCCACCGTCAGCGCCGGGCGCCCGCTCAGGCGCAGGATCGCCAGATGCTCGCGGGTTTGCGCCATCACGCCGTCGTCGCAGGCCACCACCAGCAATGCATGGTCGATACCGCCGACGCCCGCCAGCATATTGGCGAGGAATTTCTCGTGGCCGGGCACGTCGATAAAACCCAGCACCCGGCCGTCCGGCTGCGGCCAGTAGGCGTAACCCAGATCGATGGTCATGCCGCGGCGCTTTTCTTCCGGCAGGCGATCCGCGTTGATCCCCGAGATCGCCTGCAGCAGGGTGGTTTTGCCATGATCGACATGGCCGGCGGTGGCGATGATCATGAGGCGCTCAGCGCGTCGATCAGCGCCCCTTCCTGTTCCAGACAGCGCAGATCCAGCCACAGCCGGCCGTCGCCGAGGCGGCCGATCACCGGCTGCGGCAGGCGGCGCCAGCGTTCAGCCAACGCCTCCAGCGTGGCGCCACGGCCGTCGCGCGGCGTGAAGGTCAGCGCATAGCTGGGCAGGCGATCCACCGGCAGTGAACCGCTGCCAATCTGCGACCAGCACGGTTCGGCACGCAGCTCGAAATCGGCGGTGAACCGTGGCGTCAGCGCCACCAGCAGCCGCTCGGCCGCCTGTTGCATCTCCTGCTGCGGGCGGGTCAGCAGCCGCAGCGTCGGCAGCTGCTCAGCCAGTTTTTCCGGCTGCAGATAGAGCCGCAACGTGGCCTCCAGGGCCGCCAACGTCAGCTTACCGACGCGCAGCGCGCGTTTGAGCGGATGCTGCTGCAGGCGAGCGATCAGCGCCTTTTTGCCGACGATGATGCCGGCCTGCGGGCCGCCCAACAGCTTATCGCCGGAGAACGTCACCAGATCGATACCGGCGGCCAGCAGCCTCTGCGGCATCGGCTCGGCGGGCAGGCCGTACTGCGCCATGTCAATCAGCGAGCCGCTGCCCAGATCGGTGGCGGTCGGCACGCCCTGTTCGGCCCCGAGCTGCGCCAATTCGGCCTCGTCGACCGCCGCGGTAAAGCCCTGAATGCTGTAGTTGCTGGTGTGCACCTTCATCAACAGGCCGGTCTGCTCGTTGATGGCCTGGCGGTAATCCTTCAGATGGGTGCGGTTGGTGGTGCCGACTTCCACCAGTTGGCAGCCGGCCTGGCGCATCACGTCGGGAATGCGGAACGCACCGCCGATTTCCACCAGCTCGCCGCGCGACACCACCACCTCTTTGCCGGGGGCGATCGCCGCCAGCATCAGCAGCACCGCCGCCGCGTTGTTATTGACGATGCAGGCGTCTTCCGCGCCGGTCAGCCGGCACAGCAGATCTGCCACCGCCCGATCGCGATGGCCGCGCCCGGCGCCGTCCAGATCGTACTCCAGCGTCACCGCCTCTCCCATCACCGCGCTCACCGCCTCCTTCACCGGCTGCGCCAGCAGGGCGCGCCCGAGGTTGGTGTGCAATACGGTGCCGCTGAGGTTGAACACCGGCAGCAAAGCCGGGCGTTGCTGCCGGGCCAGCTCCGCCCGCAGCGCCTGCGGCCAGTCGCCGCACCAGGCGGGTAAACGTTGCTGTTGCTTGATAGCGGCGCGCGCCTCGGCCTGCAGCCGGCGCAGCAGTTCGCCGATCAGCGTCTGGCCATGCTGCGCCACCAGCGGTTCAATCGCGGGTTCTCGCAGCAGGCGGTCAATGGCGGGCAGTTGGCTGTAAAGAAGGTGGGATTCAGTGCTCATGGTCGCTCGGTTTTCAGTTTAGACGTATCGGCATAGCAAAACCCCGCCGCGGCGGGGAGAAAAGAACGTTCAGGGCGGCGCAGTGCGGGCGAAGCTTTCGCGAGCGAACAGGCGTTCAGCCAGCTTGACCAGCGCCGGGCGCTCGACGCACCAGTTCGGCAGGATGCGGCGGAAATTGAGGTAGCCCAGCGCGCAGCCGGTGGCGATATCCGCCAGCGTCAGCCGCTCGGCATTGAGCCACGTTTTTTCCCGCGCCAGCGCCTCGAGCGCATCCAACCCCTGCGTCAGCTTGTCACGCTGGCGCAGCATCCAGTTTTCGTCCTGTTTTTCCGGCGCGCGCCGGCTTTCGCGAAACAGGGTCGCCGCCGCGTCGGTCACGCCGTCCGCCAGCGCCGCCACCTGGCGAACGCGCAGCGCGGCGGCGCGTTCAGCCGGCAAAAACGCCGGCTCCACCGCCAGCAGCTCAAGGTATTCGGCCACCACCGGCGAGTCGTAAAACACCTCGCCGTCATCGGCGATCAGCACCGGCACCTTGGCGAGCGGGTTCAGCTCCTTCACCCGGCTGCCGGGCTCATACGGCGGATCGTTGACGAATTCGAACGCGATCCCCTTCTCCAGCAGCATCACGGAAATCTTGCGCACAAAGGGACTGGTGTAACTGCCGATAAGCTTCATCCGATCTCCTCCGCTTCGTCCTGGCCACGGCGCAATGCGCTTACTTCACCGCCAGGGTATCGATAATCCGCTGCACCAGCGCCTGATGCACTTCCGGCGTTTTGGCCGGCGACAGCATTTGCAGCGTCACTACCCGCTTGTTGAACACCGTCAACACCAGGGTGGAGACCACCTTTTGCCCGTTGACGGTCTGCTCGGTATCCACCCGGCGAAACTTCTGTTTGCCGACGCTGAAGTTCTCTTCTTTGGTGGTCTGGATATTCTGATAGCGTTCGGCCAGCACCGTGATGGCGCTCTGCGCCAGCTCTTTCAGCATTTTGTCGCTGGTGTTGAGCTTCATGCCGTCCGGCGGGATCACTTCGGACGAGACCGCGCTCTGGCGCGACTTGCCGTCGAGAAAGCGCTGAATGGTGGAGGTGCTGTCGTTGATGATGCCGCTGTTCAGCGTCTGATCGCTAAAGCCCGGCGGCAGCTCGAAGGTGATTTTGCCCTTCTGCAGCGAGACGTTCAGCCCCGGTGGCGCGGGCGGGGTTTCTACCGGCGCAGGCGGCGGCGGTGGCGCGGGCTGCGTCACGGTCGGCTTGGTGTCCGGTGGCGGCACCGCCGGTTTGGTGTCGTCCTTGTTGTCGCAGGCCGCCAGTCCAACCGCCAACACGGCGACCGCGGTCAGTTTTGCCAGGGTGTTTAACATCGTGGTTCCTTTCGCTTGGCGCGTTATGGCCTAAACGTAGCAACTCGCCCGGGCGAATGCCAGAAGCCCGTGCTGAAATTGCTGGTCCGGCCCCGCGCGAACGGGGCCGGGCGGTTACTCCGCCGGGAACAGGAACGGATTGATGCTGCTGCGGCCGAAGCCTTCTTCTTCCATGCGGGCGTCCAGCACCAGCGAAGCCAGATCGTCGGCCACCGCTTCGACCTGCGGGTCTTTTTCCTGATAGAGGATCTTCAGGTAAGTGCCGCAGTCGCCGCAGCTCTCCGCCTTCACCGCCGCCTGCTCGCTGTCCAGCGACCAGTAGTTGAGATCGCGGGTCTGCTCGCAGTTGCTGCACTTCACCCGCACCACGTGCCATTCGCTTTCGCACAGGTTGCAGTACAGGTAGCGCAGGCCGTTGACGGTGCCGATGTGCACCATGCTGGAGACCGGGATGCTGCCGCACACCGGGCAGAATTGGCGCTGCTCGCCGTATTCGGCGCGCGCCTTGCCGGGGATCAGGCTGGCCATCTGCGCCCAATAGAGCGACAGCGCGGCCCAGAGAAACGGCGCCTTCTCGCTGCCCACCTTGCCGAACTCGCGGTTGAGCAAGGCGTCGGCCATCAGCTCCAGCTCGTGCGCCGAGGCTTTCTCCAGGTTGTCCAGCACCGCCAGGATATGCTCCGGCGCCTGCGGGCGCAGCTCGGCGATCAGCGACGTCAGCAGCTTGCGCCAGTGCTCGCTGCGCGGGAACACGCTCAGATCGAGCGGCGGTTTGCCGCTGGCGGCGCCCTGCGCCAGCGCTTCGCTCAGATCGAGCTGCAACGGGTTATCGTGCAGCGCATGCTGCTGCGCCTGCGCCAGCTCGGCGGCGAAGTTCAGGTAGTCGCCCAGCGGATTGTCGACCGCCAGCTGACGCAGACGATCGGCGCGGCGGCTGTACAGGCTTTTCAGGTTGGCGAAAAGTAACGGCGGGATGTTCTCCGCCGTTGTGGACTTCTCACGCTGTGCCCCTAACTGCTCTTTAGGAACGATGCGGATACTCATCAGGGTTTATCTTCCTGTCGTTTCTCGCGGACCTCACGGTACCAGCGCGGATGATGTTTCTTGGCCCAGGCCGCCGGCACCCAGCCTTCCACCATCGCGGTAATGGTGCCTTTTACCCACAATGCGGCGTAAATGTGCACCATAATCACGATAATCAGGCCGACCGCGGCCAGCGAATGCACCAGCAGCGCGATGCGGATCAGCGGGATGGAGAACGACGGCGCAAAATACGGCCGCCAGATCACCACGCCGCTGGCCAGCAACAGCACCAGGCTGATAATCGCCGCCCAGAACACGCACTTCTGGCCGAAATTATAGCGCCCGGTGTCACCCACTTCCTCGTTCATGGCGATTTTGTGGATGTTCTTGGCCCAGACGATATCTTCCCGGTTGATCAGGTTATGCTTCCAGTAGCGCAGGAACATCAGCAGGAACGCGGCAAACATGATCACCCCGACAAACGGGTGCAGAATGCGCGCCAGCTGCGGCGTCCCGAAGATGTTCATCAGCCAGTTGAAGGAGGGGAAGAAGAACCCCAGCCCGCTGATGGCGGCGAACACGAAGCAGAACGCCACGATCCAGTGGTTGATGCGCTCCGGTGCGCTGTAACGCTGAATGGGCTTTTCCTTTCTCATTTGCGCGTCTCCTCGTCATGCGACTCGTCGTGCTCGTCCTCATCGTCGACGCGGTTAGGCCCGACGCCGACATAGTGGAACACGCTGGCCGCGAAGGTGGCGGCAAAGCCGATGGCCGCCAGGGGTTTCCACACGCCCTTCCAGAAGGTCACCGCCGGGCTGATGCTCGGGTTGTCCGGCAAACCGTGGTACAGCTGCGGTTTGTCGGCGTGGTGCAGCACATACATCACGTGCGTGCCACCCACCCCCGCCGGATCGTACAAACCGGCGTTCTGGTAGCCGCGGGTGTTCAGCTCGCTGACGCGATCCGCCGCCACCTGCTTCATCGCTTCCTTGGTGCCGAAGTGAATGGCGCCGGTCGGGCAGGTTTTCACGCAGGCCGGTTCCTGGCCGACGTCCACGCGGTCGACGCACAGGGTGCACTTGTACACCCGGTTGTCGTCCTTGTTCATGCGCGGCACGTCGAACGGGCAGCCGGCGATGCAGTAGCCGCAGCCGATGCAGTGCTCGGACTGGAAGTCGACGATGCCGTTGGCGTACTGAATGATCGCGCCTTCCGACGGGCAGGCCTTCAGGCAGCCCGGATCGGCGCAGTGCATGCAGCCATCCTTGCGGATCAGCCATTCCAGCTTGCCGTTTTCCTCCACCTCGGAGAAGCGCATCACCGTCCACGACTTGGCGGTCAGATCGGCGGGGTTATCGTACACCCCGACGTTGTGCCCCACTTCGTCGCGGATGTCGTTCCATTCGGAACAGGCCACCTGACAGGCCTTGCAGCCGATACAGGTGGTGACATCGATCAGCTTGGCCACTTCTTCCTGGTGGTCACGGGCGCGCGGCGCCGGCGTGAAACCATTGGTGGCGGATTTACGAATGATGTCTTGAGATTGCATGGCCATAATTCGTCTCCGTTACACCTTTTCCACGTTGACCAGGAACGCCTTGAACTCCGGCGTTTGCGTATTGGCGTCGCCGACGAACGGCGTCAGCGTGTTGGCGATAAAGCCTTTCTTCGCCACCCCTTCGTAACCCCAGTGGATCGGGATGCCGATGGTGTCGACTTCCTGGCCGTGCACCTGCAGTGTGCGAATACGCTTGGTCACCACCGCCTTGGCCTTGATGTAGCCGCGGTTGGAGCTGACTTTCACGGTGTCGCCCTGCTTGATGCCCTTCTTCTCCGCCAGCTTTTCGCCGATCTCCACGAACTGCTCCGGCTGCGCGATGGCGTTCAGCCGCGCGTGCTTGGTCCAGTAGTGGAAGTGCTCGGTCAGACGATAGGTGGTGCCGACGTAAGGGAACTTGTCGGATTTGCCCATCGCCGCCAGATCGTCCTTGAACACGCGCGCCGCCGGGTTGGACACCACGTTCGGGTGCAGCGGGTTGGTGCCGAGCGGCGTTTCGAACGGCTCGTAGTGTTCAGGGAACGGCCCTTCCGCCATCTTGTCGGTGGCGAACAGGCGGCCCATGCCTTCCGGCTGCATGATGAACGGCCCGACGTCGCTGCCCGGCGCGGCGGTGCTGTAGTCCGGGATATCGGCCCCGACCCACTTGGCGCCGTCCCACTCCAGCAGTTGGCGTTTCGGATCCCACGGTTTACCCTGCGGGTCCGCCGAGGCGCGGTTGTACAGGATGCGGCGGTTGAGCGGCCATGCCCAGGCCCAGCCCAGCGTATTGCCGAGGCCGGACGGATCGGCGTTGTCACGCCGCGCCATCTGGTTGCCGGCCGGCGTCCAGCTGCCGGCGAAGATCCAGCAGCCGCTGGCGGTGGTGCCGTCGTCACGCAGCTGCGCGAACGAGCTGAGCAGCTCGCCTTTTTTCACCAGCACTTTGCCGTCGGCATCCAGTAGATCCGCCAGCGCCTTGCCGTTGTTTTCCTGCGCCACCTCTTCCGGCGCCGGGTTGTCCGGCGTCAGGTAGTCCCAGGTCATGTTCAGCACCTGTTCTGGCACCGCACCGCCGTCGCGCGCATACATCTCGCGCAGGCGGCTGAAGATGCCCGCCAGGATCTCGCCGTCGTTCAGCGCTTCGCCCGGGGCGTCCGCGCCTTTCCAGTGCCACTGCAGCCAGCGGCCGGAGTTGACGATCGAGCCGTTTTCTTCGGCGAAGCAGGTAGACGGCAGGCGGAACACTTCGGTCTGGATCTGCGAAGGGTCTACCTCGTTAAACTCGCCGTGGTTCTGCCAGAAGTTGGAGGTCTCGGTGTTCAACGGATCGATGGTCACCAGGAACTTCAGCTTGGACAGCGAAGCCACTACCTTGTTTTTGTTCGGGAACGACGCCACCGGGTTAAAGCCCTGGCAGAAGTAGCCGTTGACCTTGCCCTGCGCCATCATCTCGAAGTACTGCAGCACGTCGTAGCCTTTGTCCCACTTCGGCAACCAGTCAAAGCCCCAGCTGTTGTCCTTCTGCGCCTTGTCGCCGTAGAAAGTCTTCATCATGCTGACGAAGAATTTCGGGTAGTTGCCCCAGTAGTTCACCTGGCCCGGCAGCAGCGCCTTCGGCGTGTTGGCCTTCAGGTAGGTCTCGAGATCGGTCTGTTTCTCCGACGGCAGCGTCATGTAGCCCGGCAGGCTCTGCGACAGCAGGCCGAGATCGGTCAGACCCTGGATGTTGGAGTGGCCGCGCAGCGCGTTGACGCCGCCGCCCGCCATGCCCATGTTGCCGAGCAGCAGCTGGATCATCGCCATGGTGCGGATGTTCTGCGCGCCGACCGAGTGCTGAGTCCAGCCCAGGGCGTACAGGAACGAAGCGGTTTTATCCGCGACGCAGGTTTCGGCGATGTATTCGCACACCTTGAGGAAATCGTCCTTCGGCGTGCCGCAGATGTTGGTCACCACGTCAGGCGTGTAGCGGCTCACGTGCTGCTTCAGCATGTTCCACACGCAGCGCGGATCCTGCAGCGTGACGTCGCGCTTGGCGAAGCCGTTCTCGTCGAACTGGTAATTCCAGGTGGTTTTGTCGTACTTGCGGTTTTCCGCGTCGTAGCCGCTGAACAAGCCGTCTTCGAAGGCAAAATCTTCCCGCACCAGCAGGCTGGCGTTGGTGTAGGCCTCGACGTATTCGCGGTTGAACTTGTTGTTGGTCATCAGATACAGCAACACGCCCGACAGGAAAGCGATGTCGGTCCCGGAGCGGATCGGCGTGTAGAAGTCCGCCACCGATGCGGTTCGGGTAAAGCGCGGATCGATCACGATCAGCTTGGCATTGTTGTGTATTTTGGCTTCCATCGCCCAGCGGAACCCCACCGGATGCGCTTCCGCCGCATTACCGCCCATGACGATAATCAAATTCGCGTTCTTGATATCAACCCAGTGGTTGGTCATCGCACCGCGACCAAATGTTGGAGCAAGACTTGCTACCGTTGGTCCGTGTCAGACACGCGCCTGGTTGTCTACGGCAAGCATGCCGAGAGCGCGACTAAATTTTTGCGACAGAAAACCGGTTTCGTTGCTGGCGGCCGAGGCGCACAGCATGCCGGTGGTCAGCCAACGGTTGACGGTAACGCCCTGATCGTTGGTTTTGATGAAGTTGGCGTCGCGGTCTTCTTTCACCAGCTTGGCGATGCGGGTGAAGGCGTCGTCCCAGCTGATGCGTTGCCATTTGTCCGACCCTGGCGCCCGGTATTCCGGGTACTTGAGGCGGCTTTCGCTGTGGATGAAGTCAACCAGACCGGCGCCTTTCGGGCAAAGCGCGCCGCGGTTTACCGGATGATCCGGGTCCCCTTCGATATGGAAAATGCTTTCTTTGGCGTTCTTGGCGCCATCACCAAGGCTGTACATCAACAGCCCACAGCCGACGGAACAATACGTACAGGTATTACGGGTCTCGCGGGCGCGCAGCAGTTTGTACTGCCGGGTTTCCGCCAACGCCACGTCGGGGGCAAAGCCCAGCGCGGCCACCGTCGTTCCTGCCATACCGCCAGCGCAGATCTTAAAGAACTGCCTTCTGCTGACCTGCATGGGGGTCTCCTTTACTCTCGATTGTCACATTGTTCAAATGCGCCTGCCCGCTAGCGCGGCAAACGCGAATGTCACTGTTGTTATGCTTGCTACGAACGCCGGCCATATTACCACAGCGTGCTTGTGGTTGTTACACACTCGTGCTCATTCAGTGAACGCATTGGCACATTTCGATACATTTCGGCGTTGGCGCTCCCTACAGTATAGAGAGTAACCCACGCGCCGGATCGACGGCTTGACACGGCCCCCCGCCGCCCTCTTCTATCAGTATGTTAGCGCAGCGACCCGCTCATTAACCACACAGTTCACAGGGCATTGATAATCATTTTCAATATCATTTAATTAACTATAATGATCCGACTGCTTACGCGGTGCTCGCCCTTTGCGCCGCCCATACACCACTGGAGATGATGATTATGAGTTATTCACTGCCATCCCTGCCGTACGCTTACGACGCACTGGAACCGCATTTCGACAAGCAGACGATGGAAATCCATCACACCAAACACCACCAGACCTACGTCAACAACGCCAACACCGTGCTGGAAGCCTACCCTGAGCTGGCCAAATACAGCGTTGAAGAGCTGATCCAGGATCTGGATAAAGTGCCTGCCGACAAACGCACCTTCATGCGCAACAACGCCGGCGGCCACGCCAACCACAGCTTCTTCTGGAAAAACCTGAAAACCGGCACCACGCTGGGCGGCGATCTGAAAGCGGCCATCGAGCGCGATTTCGGCAGCGTTGAGAAATTCCAGGAAGAGTTCGAGAAAGCCGCAGCCACCCGCTTCGGTTCCGGTTGGGCCTGGCTGGTGCTGAAAGACGGCAAACTGGCCGTGGTGTCTACCGCTAACCAGGACAGCCCGCTGATGGGCGAAGCCGTTGCCGGTGCTTCCGGTTTCCCAATCATCGGCCTGGACGTGTGGGAACACGCTTACTACCTGAAATATCAGAACAAACGTCCTGACTACATCAAGGCGTTCTGGAACGTGGTCAACTGGGACGAAGCCGCCGCACGCTTCGCCGCGAAGAAGTAATTCGCCCCCGTTGATGAAGATGCCCGCCACCGGCGGGTATTTTTTTGCCTGAAATCCGCTAAAGTTTGACCACTTCTTGCCGATGGTTTGTTCAATTGACGTTCGCCCGGAGAAGGAAAAACGCTATGGCGGCATTGCAAGCATTGGCAGGAAAGTTCACTCATCTCACCGTAGGTAAAAAGCTCGGTCTCGGCTTCGCGTTGTTGCTGCTGTTGGCGGTGGTCATCGCCGGCACCGGGGCGCAATATCTGCACATCATCGAATCCCGCGCCGATCGCATCGACTTCAGCAACCGGCTGAACGAGGAGATCAACCAGGCCAAATACAACCGCGCCATGTACGGCCAGACCTACCGGCCGGAGTACATTCAGAACAACCGCGCCAATATTGAGAACGCCGTCAAACTGATAGACCAGGGGCAGGCGCTGGACTGGGACGCCCAAAGCCGCAAGGATCTGCAGCGTCTGGTGACGCTGATCGGGGAATATCAACAGCAGCAAAAAGTCTTTGAGCAGGCGGTCACGGCGAAAGACGCGGTGCGCCAGAGCTGGAACATGTCGGAAGTGCAGGCCAGCCTGAGCCAGGTGGAACGCCAACTGACCAACGGCGATCTGCAGCTGGCCTTTATCCAACTGAACCAGAAGCTGACCCAGGTGCGCTACGGCGCGCGCGGCCTGCTGCTGAGCCTGAACAAGGAAACCGAAGCCCCACTGATGGCGGCCATCGACGACGCCCGCGACGCGGCCAACGCGCTGAGCCGCCGGGTCAGCGACGCGCAGCGCCCGCAGCTGCAGCCGCTGCTGGCCGCCCTGGACGATTACAAAAACCGCATCGCGGCTTACCTGCCGGCCTATGAGCACGAGCAGCAGATCAGCCGGCAGCTCGGCGAACGCGCGCAAGCGATCGGCATGCTGGTCAACGCCTTTATGCAGGACGAGCTGGTGCAGACGCGCAACAACATCAATCTGGCGCAGCTGCAAATGGGCATCACCACCCTGATCGCCATCATCGCCGGGGTGCTTATCGCCTGGCGCATCACGCTGCAGATCACCCGTCCGCTGCACAGCACCCTGGCGATGGCGGAGCGCATCGCCGGCGGCGACCTGCGCCAGGCGCAGACCAGCACCCGCCGCGACGAGCTGGGGCAGTTGCTGAACGCGGTGGCGGCGATGAGCCAAAACCTGCGCACCATGATTGAGAAGATCCAGATGGGGGTCAGCCAGGTTTCTACCGCCTCTGCGGAAATCGCCGCCGGCAACACCGATCTCTCTTCCCGCACCGAGCAGCAGGCGGCGGCGGTCGAGGAAACCGCTGCCAGCATGGAACAGCTGACCGCCACGGTGAAACAGAACGCCGACAACGCCCACCACGCCAATCAGCTGGCCACCGACGCCTCGCAGACCGCGCAACAGGGCGGCAAGCTGGTGGAGAACGTGGTCAGCACCATGCGCGATATCTCCAGCAGCTCGCAGCGTATCGCCGAAATTACCACCCTGATCAACGGCATTGCCTTCCAGACCAATATCCTGGCGCTCAACGCCGCGGTAGAGGCGGCGCGCGCCGGCGAACAGGGCCGCGGCTTCTCGGTGGTCGCCAGCGAAGTGCGCAGCCTGGCGAGCCGCAGCGCCCAGGCGGCCAAGGAGATCGAAGGGCTGATCGCCGAATCGGTCAGCCGGGTGAAAACCGGCACCGAACTGGTGGAAAGCACCGGCAACACCATGGAACAGATCGTCCGTTCGGTCACCCACGTGCGCGACATCATGGCCGAGATCGCCGCCGCCTCCGATGAACAGACACGCGGCATCGCCCAGATTGGCCAGGCAATCGTCGAGATGGACCACACCACCCAGCAGAACGCCGCGCTGGTGGAAGAGTCCGCCGCCGCCGCCGATTCGCTGGAAGAACAGGCCGACATGCTGCTGCAGAGCGTCTCGGTGTTCCGTTTGGCGGAGCAGACCGAACCCGCCGCCGTGAAAGCCGCCGCGGTGAAAGCCCCTGCCGTAAAACCCGCGACCGCCAACGCCGCAGCGGAAGAGAACTGGACCACCTTCTGACGCCCCGCCGCCCGCCCGAGGATTTTCGGGCGGGTTGTTATGTCCCCCCGGCACAACTCAGGCTATGCTGAGCCTTCGACGCGAGACACGGAGGCGCACATGCATCACCCAGACGTTTACATCGGCAATATTCAACCCTACGAAGGCGGGCGCCCCAGCGCCATCGCCAAACGCCAGGTGGATGGCGCCATCCGGCTCACGCCGCTCGGCCTGGAAGGCGACGAACAGGCGGAAAAAAGCTACCACGGCGGGCCGGACCGCGCGCTGTGCCACTACCCGCGCGAGCATTACGCCCACTGGCGCGAGCAGTTTCCGGCGCAGGCAGAGCAGTTTTGCGCCCCGGCCTTTGGCGAGAATATCTCCACCGAAGGGCTGACCGAACACAATGTGTTTATGGGCGACATCTTCCGCTGGGGCGAAGCGCTGATCCAGGTCACTCAGCCGCGCTCGCCGTGCTTCAAGCTCAACTATCACTTCGCCATCGAGGACATTTCGGTGCTGATGCAGCAAAGCGGCCGCTGCGGCTGGCTGTATCGGGTGGTGTCGCCGGGCGCGGTCAGCGGCGATCGTCCGCTGGAGCTGGCGGCGCGCAACAGCGACGTGTCGGTCGCCGAAGCCATCGCCATCGCCTGGCACATGCCGTTCGACGCGGAACAGTATCGCCGCCTGTTGGCGGTGGCCGGCCTCTCCGCCAGCTGGAGCAAGACCATGCTCACGCGGCTTACCGAAGGGCGCCTCGAGGACTTCAACCGCCGCCTGCTCGGCCGTTGAAATCGCGGGCGGAAAAGATGAAAAACGTGCGCCGAATGCCGCGTTAACCCTATTCTTCCGCCTATACTGTAGCCGCGTGTTTTTCAGCCAGGAGCCAGGTATATGACCACCCCGACCCATTCGATTCATCACGCCGCCGCCGAAGGCTATCAGGCCAATGCCGATCGCTATGTGAAGGGCCGGCCGGATTACCCGCCGGAAATCGCCGCCTGGCTGCGTGAGACTATCGGCCTGCACCCCGGCATGACGGTCATCGATCTCGGCGCCGGCACCGGCAAGTTCACCCCGCGCCTGCTGGAAACCGGCGCGCAGGTGATCGCCGTCGAACCGGTGCCGCAAATGCTGGAAAAACTGTCGGCGGCGCTGCCACAGGTGAAAACGCTGGCGGGCACCGCCGAGGCGATCCCGTTGCCGGACGAGTCGGTCGATGCGGTGGTGTGCGCCCAATCCTTCCACTGGTTCGCCACGCCGCAGGCGCTGGCGGAAATCCAGCGCATCCTCAAGCCCGGCGGCAAACTCGGTCTGGTGTGGAACATGCGCGATGCGCGCGTCGGCTGGGTGCGTAAACTGAATCAGATCGTCGATCGCCACGAAGGCGATGCGCCGCGTTTCTATACCGGCGAATGGCGCAAGTTCTTCCCGTTCAAAGGATTTGAACCGCTGCAGGAGCAGGTGTTTATGCTGGGTCACCGCGGCGCGGTGGAGGACGTGATCTACAACCGGGTGCGTTCAACCAGTTTTATCGCCGCGCTGCCGCAGCCGCAACAAGAGCAGGTTATCGAGCGGTTGCGCCAGCTGGTGGAGGAAGAAGAGGAACTGCGGGGCCAGGACACGGTCACCGTGCCCTATCAGACCAAGGCGTATTTCACCACCAAGGTCTGACGCCCGGGGGTTCAGAACGCTTTCTTGGCGTAACCGGTGACCGCTTTCAGGCCCATCTCGCGGCCCAGCGCGGTCATCGGGTGCACAACGATCAGCCCGCGCGCGCTTTTCTTCAGCGCGCCCATATCGGCCTGCTCTTTCTTGGTGATCTCGCGGCTGAACGGCAGTTTGCTCAGCTTCTGCGCTTCGGCGCTCAGCTTCTCGCCACGCACGTCTTTCAGGCGCTCGATCTCCGTCGCCAGTTTCTCTTTTTCTTTGGTGTGCTGCGCGATCAACTCAGGATTGCCCTGTTGGATCACGGTCGCATCTTTGTGGTTCAAGGCGTCCAGCAGGTCGCTCAGGCGCTTGATCTCTGCCTTTTCTTTCTCTTTCATGGTCTCTGGCCCGTTGTGCCCAAAATGGCACGCTAATCAATGATACCGGCATTGTAGCAAAAGGCGCGCGCCGTTACCCGTCCTGCGCAATACCGGGCGGCAGGCCGCTCATCTCGCAGGCCCTGGCGCCGAGCCGGGCCAGCGCCTGGGTGTAGCGTGCGTTGAACGGGTAGCAGCAGGAGAGCCGCAGCGCATTGCGGTAACGCCCGCTGGGGGAATACAGGGTGCCCGGCGTCAAACAGATCTGCTCCTCCAGCAGCTGATGGAACAGCGCCACGCTGTCCACGCCGGGGGGGAATTCGACCCAAAACACGAACCCGCCCGCCGGCTGCGTGGCCAGCGTGCCGCGCGGAAAATGCCGGGCGATCAGCGCCCGCGCCTCGTCCACCTGCGCCGCATAGCGCTTGCGCAGGTTGCGCAAATGGTGATCGTAGCCGCCGCTCTCCAGGAAGGTCGCCAGCGTTTCCGACAGCAGCTGCGACTCGGACATCGACGACACCGCTTTCAGCTTGCGCAACGCCTCGTGAAAGCGGCCGCCGCAGATCCAGCCGACGCGAAAATCCGGCGCCAGCGTTTTGGTAAAGCTGGAGCAAAACAGCACCCAGCCGTCGCGATCGAACGCCTTCACCGCCGGCGACAACGCGCCGCCGAACTGGATCTCGGCATACAGCCCGTCTTCAATCAACGGCACCTGATGATCGTTCATCAGCCGCGCCAGCCGCTTTTTCGCCGCCAGCGGCATGGTGCAGCCCAGCGGGTTTTGCACCGTCGGCATGGCGATCACCGCGTTCAGCCGTTTCTCGTTCAATAGCAACTCGAGCGCGTCCAGTGACAGCCCCAGCTGCGGGTCGGTGGGAATTTCCAGCGCTTTCAGCCCCAGGCTGGCCAGCAGCGGCAGCAGGTAGAAGTAGGTCGGTGACTCCAGCCCGACGCAGTCGCCCGGTTTGGTGGTGACGCGCAGCGCCAGCTGCAGCGCTTCCATGCAGCCGTGGGTCAACACCACGTCGCCCGGCTCCAGCAGCATGCCCAGCGTCATCGAGCGGCGGGCGATCTGCTGACGCAGCCGAAGGCTGCCGGGCGGCAACGGATACTGCCCGATCAGATCCGGCTGACGGCGCAGCTGAGAGGACAGCATGCGCCCCAGCTTGCCGCCGGGATAAAAATCGCTGGTCTGCGGGCAGGCCAGCGCAATGTTGGTGAAAGCCGGGTTTTGCTGGGCGGCAAACACGGTGTCGATCAGCGCCAGCACATCGTCCGCCGGCGGTTCGATGCGCCCGCTGGGCGCCGAGGCCATCTTCAGCGCCGGCAGCGTGCTGCGAACGTAAAACCCCGACTGCGGCCGCGCTTCGATCAGCCCGCGATCCTCCAGCGTGCGGTAAGCCGACACCACGGTATTGATGCTGACGCGATGGGTTTGCGCACAGCGCCGCACCGACGGCAAGCGGTCGCCGGGCCGCAGCGTGCCGCGGCGAATGGCCTCGGCCAGCGTATCCGCCAGCTGCAGGTAACGGGTATCCGGGGTTTCATCGAGCAGGGTCACAATTTCTCTCCAGGCAATGGGTACAGTTCACATTTTTCGAAACTGTAACCATGACAATATCCGATTTGTGGTTCTGTCACCATCCCATCGCAGCGATTAAGCTGATCCTCTCGTTATCACCGTCATTTTCAAGGAACCTGCCATGCTGGACTCCGCCTTTGTCAGCTACGTCACCGTCATGTCGATTACCCCCGGCCCCAACAACCTGCTGCTGGCCTCGTCGGGCGTCAACTTCGGCCTGCGCCGCACCCTGCCGATGCTGCTTGGCATCTGCGTCGGCTGTGCGGTGCAGCTGGCGATCATTATTCCGCTGCTGGCGCTGGCGCTGAGCTGGGCCGGTGTTATCCGCCTCCCGCTGGCGGTGATCGGCTGCGCTTATCTGCTGTGGCTGTCGTGGAAACTGTTCCAGGCGGCCTCGCCGGACGCCAAAGAGCAGGCGCGGCCGATGAGCCTGCTCAACGGCGCGCTGTTTCAGGCGGTCAATCCCAAGGCCTGGCTGATGGTGATCAACGTGGCGATCCTGTTCACCCCGCGCGAAGGCGCCACTTTCGTCCATACGCTGTCGGTCATCGCCGGCTTCGCGCTGCTGAACCTGCCGTGCGTGCTGCTGTGGGCGGTGCTGGGCGACCGGTTGCGCAACGCGCTGCGGGTCACCTGGAAGCTGCGCGCCTTCAACGGCGTGATGTCCGGCCTGATGGCCGCCACCGCGCTGTGGTTGTTGTTCGACGAGTGGCGCGCGGCCTTTGCTTAGCCGCGACCGAGAGGAGAGAGTCGGGAAGGTTGTTTGGCGCCGATACCGGCGATCAGATCGGTAATGGACAGCACCATGGTGGAGCGCACCATCTGCTGATAGCGCTGGCGCTGCATGGCGATCAGCGCTTCATCCGCTTCGCCCGGCTGCAGGAAGGTCGGCACCGGCGGCAGCGCGGCCACGCAGTGCAGCTCGCCGAACGGCCCGAGGATTTCGTCGTCGACGAAGCGGTATTCCGAGCCGTCGTGGTTCAGCTCTTCGCGCATCGCCATCAGCAGCTCGGCATCTTCATATTCGTGGCGGGAGATCACCCCCAGCCCGTACATCAGCTTCAGGCGCACCGACAGCTCCCCGAGCGGGCCGCTGCCGGACAATAGCGGTTCGACGGCATATTTCACCGCATAGTCGTCCTTGCGGAATACCTGCACCACCAGCACGTTGAGCGCTTCCGCCAGCAGCTCTACCGCCGCAATCAGGAAGCTGCGCACCGTTTTGCCCGCGTTCAGCTTTTCCAGAACCTGGTTTTCAAATGCCTGTGCTTCTTCCATCGTCGCTTTTCGAAAGGCGTGGGGAGGGCCGTCGATGCCGAACTCGGGTTGCAGGAGCGCAGCAAGCTGCGCTCGGGTGTTCATCATCACGATTCTACTTGTGCATGGCGTTATACACAGCAACGGCCTCTTCTACAACCTCGCTTTCCGCCGGCAGGCCGGAAATTTGCGCCAGCGCGGCTTTCGGCCCGAGCGTGTTCAGCAATTCCGCCAACTCCAGCGCCTGCGGATCCTGTTCGCTGCGGTAGCTCATGGCGGCGGCGATGCCCTGGATCAGGTTGGCGTGCGGCAGGCCGTATTCCAGCGTGCCCAGCAGCGGTTTGATCAGGCGATCGCCGGCGCTCAGTTTGCGCAGCGGCTGGCGCCCTACGCGCTCGACGTCGTCGTGCAGATACGGGTTTTCGAAGCGGCCGAGGATTTTGTTGATGTAGGCGGCGTGCTTGTCGGCGTCGAAGCCGTAGCGCTTGATCAACACCGCGCCGCTCTCTTCCATCGCCCCTTTCACTACGCGGCGGATCGCCGGGTCGAGAATGGCGTCGCGAATGGTTTGCAGCCCGGCCTGTTGGCCGAGGTAGGCGGTGATGGCGTGGCCGGTATTGAGGGTGAACAGCTTGCGCTCGACGAACGCCATCAGGTTATCGGTCAGCTCCATGCCGGCGATCGCCGGAGGCTGGCCTTTGAACTGGGTCTGATCGACGATCCATTCGCTAAAGGTTTCCACCGTCACTTCCAACGGGTCGTTACTGTCCGCCGGCGGCACGATGCGGTCGACCGCCGAATCGACGAAGCCGACGTGCTGCTCAACCCATGCCTGCTCGTCCTGCGGCAGCGCGGCGAACACATGCTGTTTCAGCTGGCTGGTGCCGCGCACCATGTTCTCGCAGGCGATGATGTTCAGCGGCTGCACATTGCCCTGCTGATGACGCAGCACCAGCCCTTTAGCGATCGTGCCGGCGATTTTGGCGAGAATTTGCGGGCCAACGGCGGTGGTCACCAGATCCGCCTCGGCGATCAGCGCCACCGCCGCCTCGCTGCCGCTGTTGACGGCGCTGACGTTGTTGACGCTCTCCACGCGTTCTTGCTCACCCACCACGTGCACCGCGTAGCTTTTACGGCTGTTCAGCAAATCCAGCACCGTTTGATTGACGTCGGCGAAGGTCAGCTCAGCCCCTGCGTCCGCCAGCAGCTTGCCGATAAAACCGCGGCCGATGTTCCCTGCGCCAAAATGTAATACTTTCATAACTCTACCTTCTTAATGTCGAAGGGTGCAGCAAGCTGCACCCTTTAAAATGATTCTGTTATCCGGCTTTTTTGCCGCCGAGCAGGTCCAGCACTTCCTGGACGCTGGTGGTATTCGCCAGCCGCTCAATCACGCTCTCGTCATCCAGCGCATTGGTCAGGCTGGTGATCACCTGAATATGCTCGTTGTTGCGTGCGGCGATGCCGATCACCAGGCGGGCCACTTCATCCTCTTCCTCGCCGAAGCGCACGCCCTGCGGGTACTGGCAGAACACCACGCCGGTGCGCAGCACCCGGTCTTTGGCCTCGATGGTGCCGTGCGGCACGGCGATAGACTCGCCCAGGTAGGTGGAGGTGAGTTTCTCGCGCTCCAGCATCGCCGGCACGTATTCCGCCTCGACGTAGCCGCCTTTCACCAGCTGCTCGCCGGCGAAGCGGATCGCCTGCTCTTTGTCGCTGGCCTGCAGGTTGAGGAACACGTTGCTCTCACTCAGCTTGAACAGGTTAGGCTCACCGGCTTCGAAACTGTCGTCCAGCGCGCCCAGCACCTTCTGTTGGTTGTCGCTGGTTTTGTTGGCCGCCAGCAAACGGTCGACCAGATCGCTGTACAGCTTGCTGTCGAGGAAGTTGGTCAGCGAGATGTGCTGGGCCTGCGGCGCGTGGCGCATCGCGCGCTCGGTCAGATCGCGGTGGGTGATCACCAGATCTACGTCGTCCGGTAGGCTGTTGATGGCGCTGTTGGTCACCGAGATGTTCTTCAGCCCGGCGTCGGCCACTTTCTTGCGCAGCACCCCGGCGCCCATGGCGCTGGAGCCCATGCCCGCGTCACAGGCGACGATGATTTTGCGCACGGTGCTCAGATCGCCATCGACCGATGCCGGCGCCGCTGCGCCGCCTTTGGACTGCGATTTCATCTCTTGCATGCGACGGGTTGCGGCTTCCAGATCGTCATCCTCTTTCACCTTGGAGGTTTTCAGCAGGAAAGCGGACACCACGAAGGAGACGGCAAAGGCTGCGCACACCGCCGCAATGTTGGCGAAGTAGGCGCCTTTCGGCGTCATCGCCAGCACCGCCAGGATCGAACCCGGAGAAGCCGGAGAAACCAGGCCGCCGTTCAGCATCGTCAGGGTGAAGACGCCGGTCATGCCGCCCAGGATCACCGCCAGCAGCAGGCGTGGATTCATCAGCACGTAAGGGAAGTAGATTTCGTGGATGCCGCCCAGGAAGTGAATGATTGCCGCACCGCCGGCGGATTGCTTGGCGCTGCCGCGGCCGAAGAACATGTAGGCCATCAGCACGCCCATGCCCGGGCCTGGGTTGGCTTCGATCAGGAAGAACACCGACTTGCCGGCTTCCGTGGCCTGCTGGATACCCAGCGGCGAGAAGATGCCGTGGTTGATGGCGTTGTTCAGGAACAGGATTTTCGCCGGTTCAACGAAAATAGACGCCAGTGGCAACAGGTTGTTCTTCACCATCACGTGCACGCCCGCCGCCAGCAGCTTGGAGAGCACCTCCACCAGCGGCCCGATGCCGAGGAAGGCCAGGATCGCCAGCAGCATGCCGATGATGCCGGCGGAGAAGTTGTTCACCAGCATTTCAAAGCCGCTTTTGATCTTGCCGTCCACCCAGCGGTCGAAATGCTTGATAGCCCAGCCGCCCAACGGGCCGGCGATCATCGAGCCGAGGAACATCGGCATGTCGGCGCCGACGATGACGCCCATGGTGGTGATGGCGCCGACCACGCCGCCGCGCTCGCCGCCCACCAGCCGCCCGCCGGTATAACCGATCAGCAGCGGCAGCAGGTAGGTGATCATCGGGCCGACCAGCTTGGCTAAGGTTTCATTCGGCAGCCAGCCGGTTGGAATGAATAGCGCGGTGATAATCCCCCAGGCGATAAAGGCGCCGATGTTGGGCATCACCATGTTGCTCAGGAAGCGGCCAAAGTTTTGCACTTTAACCTTGATGTCTGGTGAAAACATAAAACACACCCCTATTGTTACGCGCTGACAATAGAGCGCGTGATTATTGTTGTGACGATCCAGCCGTGTTGCCGCTGTATGCGAAACGGACTCTATCACGCTGTTTTTGTCACGCGAACTTCACGAATTTTTTGTGATACAAATCACACACAACACCCCAACAAACCACCCTTTATAGTGATTAAGATCACATTTATGGCGTGTAAAAAAAGCACAGTGAGAAAAAAACCGCCTCAAAACCCACGATAACGTGACAAAAATCACACTTTTAACTTGGTGGTTTGTTTTTAAATTGTGATAAACATCACAATTTATTTTTGGCTGCAGCGCCCGATCGCGGCGCTCTGTTTGATCTTCCCTGTGAGCACTCATCCCGCCGGGAACTAGCGAAGTGATGAATGAAAGAAAACTACATTGACGAATGAATGGATTAATTGAAGTGTAGTACAGAAGCCTGAGCAATAAACCAGCAAGCTATTGGAAACGCTGAGGGGAAATAAAACAGGCCGGCAATGCCGGCCTGCTGCGTGCGTGGAGGCGTTATTGCGTCACGCTTTGAATGGTTTTCTGCGCGTTTACCAGGTTCTGCTGTTTGGCCACCAGATTCGACATCATGGTGTTGTACTGCGCCACCTGCTGCGCGGTGCGGAACTGCACGCCGTTGTTGTTGAAGCTGACCTGATTGCCCTGGCTCTGCAGGAAATCGCCGACCTGCACCAGATCCTGCACGAAGCTGGCAGTGGTCGGGATCGCCGGCATCAAGGCGTTGGCCGGTGCGGTAACGATCTTGTCGTAGGCCTGGTTGTACACCGCTTTCAGATCGTCGGGCTGCTTCAGCGCCGCGTGGGCAGTATCCGCCTGCGATTTGGCGGACTGGATCTGCTGGCCCAGCAGGTTCAACGCCCCAACCGATTGCTGCAGCGCGTCGCGTTTGTTCAGGTAGTCCTGCGCGGTGCGGATCTGATTAATCTGATCCAGCGCCGGGGTCAGGCTGGCGCCGACCGATTTGGACAGCTGCTGAGAAAAACCGACCAAAATCGCGTAGTCACCGGCATAGTTGCCGAACTTCTGCTTCTGATCTTCGCTCAGCGTGGGGATGTTCGCCCCGCTGCGCATCACGGTATTCTGTAAGTAATCGATAAATGCTTTGCGCTGTTCCGGCTCTTTATCGCCGCAGGCGGTCAATTGCATGACCACCAACAATGCCAATACCGGTGCCAACCAACGCGCGAAACCTCTGCTCTGGATCCCTACCGCCATGTGACATAACTCCTGTTATAAACCTGCTTTTTCATTGGACTCCGCCCCTTTTTCCGCACTCCGTGCGCCTATAAGAATAGATCAACTGGCGGCGTTCCGATACGCGATTCCGCTTGCGATGAGCATTGCCCCGGCCGGATGCGGTTGAAAATCGTGCGCAAAACGCACTGAGGTTCATTGCCGTCGGCGACCGGACGCTTCAATTTCCCCAAGTCGCCCCCCAAGTCGCCCCCCAAGTCGCCAGGCGACCTTGCCTTCGCACCCAGGAAACGGAAATAAAAAAAGGCGCCCGCAGGCGCCTTTTCACAGCGGTTAATCGCTTACTGCAGCACGGAGATATCCGCCACCTGCAGGAACAGTTCGCGCAGCTTGCTCAGCAGCGTCAGACGGTTCACGCGCACTTCCGCATCGTCCGCCATCACCATTACGTTATCGAAGAACGCATCCACCGGCTCGCGCAGCGCAGCCAGCTCCACCAGCGCTTCCTGGTAGTTGCCCGCCGCGAAGTACGGCTGCAGCTTGTCGCGTAGCACCACCAGGTGAGTCGCCAGCTGAATTTCCGCTGCGTCCTTCAGCACCGAGGCACGCACGCTGTCGTTCAGCGTTTCGGTAGACTTCGCCAGAATGTTGGAAACGCGTTTGTTGGCCGCAGCCAACGCCGCCGCCTCGTCCAGCGTGCGGAAGTGAGACACCGCCTTGACGCGCGCGTCGAAGTCGGCCGGCTTGGTCGGACGGCGCGCCAGCACCGCCTGAATGGTATCGACCGCGTGGCCTTCTTCCTGGTACCAGGCGCGGAAGCGGCCCAGCATGAATTCCACCACCTCGTCGACCACCTTGGCGTTGGTCAGCTTGCTGCCGTACAGGCGCACGGCCTCTTCGGTCAGGGTCTGCAGATCCAGCGGCAGGTTTTTCTCGACGATGATGCGCAGCACGCCCAACGCGGCGCGGCGCAGCGCGAACGGGTCTTTATCGCCTTTCGGATGCTGCCCAATGCCGAAGATGCCGGCCAGGGTGTCCATCTTGTCGGCAATCGCCAGGGAACAGGCCACCAGCGACTGCGGCAGCGCATCGCCGGCGTAGCGCGGCTGATACTGCTCGTTCAGCGCAACGGCGACGTCTTCCGCCTCACCGTCGTGGCGCGCGTAGTGCATGCCCATCACGCCCTGGGTGTCGGTGAATTCGAACACCATGTTGGTCATCAGGTCGCACTTCGACAGCAGGCCCGCGCGGGTGGCGTGGTTGACGTCGGCGCCGATCTGGCCGGCAACCCAGCCCGCCAGCGCCTGAATACGATCGGTCTTGTCGCGCAGGGTGCCCAGCTGCTGTTGGAACAGCACGGTTTCCAGGCGCGGCAGATTGTCTTCCAGGCGTTTCTTGCGGTCGGTGTTGAAGAAGAACTCGGCGTCAGCCAGACGTGGGCGCACCACCTTCTCATTACCGGAGATGATCTGCTGCGGGTCTTTCGACTCGATGTTGGCCACGAAGATAAAGTTCGGCAGCAGTTTGCCCGCGGCGTCGTACACCGGGAAATACTTCTGGTCGCCCTTCATGGTGTACACCAGCGCTTCCGCCGGCACCGCCAGGAATTTCTCTTCGAATTTGGCGGTCAGCACCACCGGCCATTCCACCAGCGAAGCCACTTCTTCCAACAGGCTTTCACTCAGATCGGCCTTGCCGCCAATCTTCTGCGCCGCCAGTTCGGCATCGCGTTTGATAAGGGCCTTACGCGCTTCATAGTCGGCGACTACTTTGCCGCGCTCCAGCAGGATCTGCGGGTATTGGTCGGCGTTGTCGAGGGTGAACTCGGCTTCGCCCATGAAGCGATGGCCGCGCACGGTGCGCGCAGAGTCGATGCCCAGCACGGTGCCCGGGATCAGATCGGCGCCCAGCAGCATCGTGACGGTGTGCACCGGACGCACGAACTGCACGTCGGAGTCGCCCCAACGCATCAGTTTCGGGATCGGCAGTTTAGCCAGCGCGGTGCTGACCATGCCGGCCAGCAGTTGCTGCGCCGACTGGCCTTTGACGTGGGCGCGGTACATCAACCACTCGCCCTTGTCGGTCACCAGGCGTTCAGCCTGATCGACGGTGATGCCGCAGCCGCGCGCCCAGCCTTCGGCCGCTTTGCTCGGTTTGCCTTCGGCGTCGAACGCCTGGGCGATCGCCGGGCCGCGTTTTTCAATTTCGCGATCGGCCTGCGCCGCGCTCAGGTTGGCCACTTTCAGCGCCAGGCGGCGCGGTGCGGCGAACCAGCTCACGTCACCGTGTTCCAGGCCGGCGTTGTCCAGCTCGGCGGTGAAGTTGGCGGCGAAAGATTCCGCCAGGGAACGAAGCGCCTTCGGCGGCAGCTCTTCCGTGCCGATTTCCACCAGGAAAGTCTGTTGAGTCATGGCTGCCTCTTAGTTCTCGTTCTTCTTGTTGCACATCGGGAAGCCCAGCGCTTCGCGGGAAGCGTAGTAGGCCTCGGCAACGGCTTTGGTCAGCGTGCGGATGCGCAGAATGTAGCGTTGACGCTCGGTCACCGAAATCGCCTTGCGCGCATCCAGCAGGTTGAAGGTATGGCCCGCCTTCAGGATGCGTTCGTAAGCCGGCAGCGGCAGCGGTTTTTCCAGCGCCAGCAGCGATTGGGCTTCTTTCTCGTACTGCTCGAAGCAGGAGAACAGGAAGTCGACGTCGGCGTATTCGAAGTTGTAGGTGGACTGCTCCACTTCGTTCTGGTGGAACACGTCGCCGTAGGTGGTAACGCCCAGCGGGCCGTTGCTCCACACCAGATCATATACGCTGTCCACGCCCTGGATGTACATCGCCAGACGCTCCAGACCGTAGGTGATCTCACCGGTTACCGGCTTGCACTCCAGGCCGCCGACCTGCTGGAAGTAGGTGAACTGCGTCACTTCCATGCCGTTCAGCCACACTTCCCAACCCAGGCCCCAGGCGCCGAGCGTCGGGTTTTCCCAGTTGTCTTCCACGAAGCGAATGTCGTGGATGGTCGGATCCAGACCCAGCTCTTTCAACGAGCCCAGGTAGAGTTCTTGAATATTGTCCGGCGATGGCTTAATCACCACCTGGAACTGGTAGTAGTGCTGCAGACGGTTCGGGTTTTCACCGTAGCGGCCGTCGGTCGGGCGACGGGATGGCTGCACATAGGCGGTAGCCATCGGCTCCGGCCCCAGTGCGCGCAGGCACGTCATCGGGTGTGAGGTTCCCGCGCCGACTTCCATGTCCAATGGTTGAACGATGGTGCAGCCCTGGCGCGCCCAATAATCCTGCAGTGTCAGGATCAGGCCCTGGAAGGTCTTGGTATCAAACTTTTGCATGTTGAATTCGCACGCGATACAAGTGGATTTAGATGGAATGCGCCAGTATACCCTTTGACCGTAAGATATACAGCCAGAATCCGGCAACAAGTGCGAATCGGGGCGAGAAGCGCTGAATTTTCACCCTTCAGCCACGGAAACCGCCAGCGACATCAGTGCGGTAAATCCCCGGCACCGCCGCCACCGTCCTCAGAGGGCGAGGCAGACTCGGGTATCGGCTTGCTTGAGAGAGATGCCGCTTCATACCCTGCATGCTTTAACTACCGGCAGCTTAACGCCTCTTCGCCATACAACAGACGTGTTGAAAAACATTCAAATAAGTGAATGGAATGAAAAAAAACATAATTCAGTGTTATATATTTACTTTGTTTTCGCCGATGCCGCACCGGCTGAAATTTACTTGCCATAGTGACTCTGGTAGTATAATGAGAACAAATGACAGCCGCAGCTAAAAAACCATTTAAGTCGCTTAGGAAAAAGATTGAAAATGATAGAGCTCTTTGACGTAGACTATAATTTGCTGCCAGATAACAGATCGAAAGAACTGTTCTCTTTAAGAAAAAAAACGTTTAAAGACCGTTTAGACTGGCTCGTTAATTGTGAAAATAACATGGAGTTTGACGAATACGATAATCGTCACGCCACCTATATTTTCGGCACCTACCAAAATCACGTCATTTGCAGTTTGCGATTTATTGAAACGAAATACCCAAACATGATCAGCGATGGCGTGTTCGACACTTATTTTAACGATATAAAGCTCCCCGATGGAAATTACGTTGAAGCCAGCAGATTATTTATAGATAAGGCGCGCATTCAAGCACTTCAACTCCATCAAGCGCCGATTAGCGCCATGCTTTTTCTGTCGATGATAAATTATGCAAGAAACTGCGGCTACGAAGGCATTTACGCCATTATCAGTCACCCGATGCGCATCATTTTCCAACGTTCCGGTTGGCATATCTCGGTGGTAAAAACCGGATGTTCCGAAAAGAATAAAAATATTTACCTGATCTACATGCCGATAGACGATGCCAACCGAAACAGATTGCTAGCACGCATCAATCAACACGCCACAAAATGGGATAACCCTTTGGATTCATGGCCATTATCCTTCCGTGTCAGCGAGAAGCGGCCGGATGAGTTGCAGCTCCACACCTAACCTGATGGCATGTTTGGCATTGGTGACGCCAAGCTTTTTGACGGCGTTGCCAATGTGATATTTTACAGTGGTGAGTTTTATTCCCAGGATAAGCGCAATTTCTTGGTAGGACTTACCTAAGCTCGCCCAGTAAATAATCTCATTTTCACGCTTGGAGAAAAACTCCCGCTGATTCATCTTTTCAAAGTCAGCAGGCGTGCTCATTTCCTGGTAGAGCGTCGTCATTTTTCCGTGCATGGTGATCAGCAGCATTTGAATTTCGGCCTTATTATTGTCAATCTGCTGTTCAACATCTGCATCGCAATGCTTATCTAGCATAATGGATAACACCACCAGATTATGATGATGATCGTGCAAGACAAAAGTATATCCATTAATAATATTGTAGTTCTTAGCCATATCAAAAATCTTTGGCAACTTTAATCCTGCGCCTATTTCCAAATCTTTATCCCAGGTAAACGGAGTAATTCTATGTGAGGCGGTAATCAAAACAGGATCAATAAACTGATAGTTATTCTTAATATAAAACTCAAACCACTCCGTTCTATTGGAAATGATTGAGAAACTAGCCGGATTTCTTTTATTCATTATAGCATAGGCATATTTTATATTATTGTATTTACTCAGACCACGTTCTAACTCTTCTTTTATAGAGGCATTAATGGTTTCATTATTGAAAAAAAAGTTAGACACTCACCCATCCTCTTCAAGAAATAACAATACTATAAAACGGAGAAGAGTATAACCCGGTTGCGCTGCCAAGTAAATTAATCTGGCAGGCATAATAGGAAGCGTTAATAATGGCCATACGCCTTAAAGAGTAAATTTAAATAATTTCGGAGGGGAAATTAATTTAATCGTAAAATAAGCGCTTCACTGAAGAAGGGCCGATAGAAGGCATGGTACAGCGAATAAACATAAACAAAACAAAGCCATAACAACTCCGCATCATGACATGAATCTGACAAAAAGTGCTCTGTCGAGTTGAGGATGGGGGGATAAGGCAGGCAGGCGAAAACGCCCCTCATCCAAGGATGAAGGGAGAAAGCCATTGACAGTGGAGATTTGGATATACAATAATAACCAAAATTTTCCCTGGTGTTGGCCAAGTGGCTACCTGATCCTTTATAGGATCAGTTTTTTTTTGTGGCGCTATAATTTATCGTTATGCAACAACGATAAGAGCTTTTAGCGACAAATGATAGTTGTACTAAAGTACAGTCTCACTCACAGGCACCGCCTTGCCACCCCGCCTTCCATTAGCCCCATTCTCTGTCCGAGTCGTTCAAAAACGCGCGCTGACGCCGACGTTATACATAAACTGCTCGCCGCTGCTCAGCCCGCCGGTTTGCGAGACGGTGGCGAAGGCCGATACCCTGTCCGTCAACGGCATGTTGGCCCCCAGCGTGACATCCACCCAGTTTTTGTCCTGGCCCGCACTGTCGCGGGTGAACGAGGTTTGCGTCGATTTCAGGCCGCCACCGGCGCGGTAGACGTCGTCGCCGAACTGGTGCTGATAACTCACTTCCGCATAAGGGTTAAACACGCCGAATTGCGTATCCAGCCGCCAGCCCAACGCGCCGATCTGCGAGTGGTAGGTTTGATCGTTGAAGCGCATGGCGGTGCTGTCATCGCCGTCTTCGCTGTAGCCGGAAACGCGGCTGTAATCCCAGGCGAACTGCGCCACCGGCCCGGTAGTCAGGTAAGAAGCGATCGGGAAGTCATAGCCGGCGGTCACGCGTGCGCCCCACTGCTTGCCGGTGGTCGAACCGGTTTCGGTGCGCGTCAGCGGCCCCAGCCGCATGCTGCGGCGGATGTCGTCATAATCCATCGTCGCATAGTGTAGATCGGCGTTAACCCAGCCATGCTCGAATAGCGCCAGTGAACTGAAAGCCGACAGCAGCAGCCCGCGCGCCTTGTAATCAAAGCGGCTGGAAGGATGCTGATCGTCGTTGGAACCGGCGATCAACGCGCCGATCAGCCAGCCGTCGGTCAACTGATAGTCCACGCCGACGGTCAGGTTGTGGGTAGTGGCGTTGCCGTCCCCCGCTGCCCGGTTATCGGCATAGTCGTAGTGCTGGCCGGCATAACCGCCGAACACGCCCAGCGAGCCCTGCGGGTTGTCGCCGTGGCGCAGCTGCTGGAAGCGGCTGTCGAGCGTGGCGCGGCTGTCGCGCGCCATCGCCGCCGTCGCCTGATTCAGCGCCACCACCTGCGCCGGGCCATCCAACACCGCCTGGATATAATCCGCAATCAGCAGGTGCGCCTGCGGGCTCGGGTGGAAGTGATCGGAGAACAGATAGGACTGGCTGGCGTCGAAGCCGGGCATATCGGAGCGGCAGACCGCCGAGGAAATGCCCGGCGGGCAAGCCATGCCGGCGGTGTTGGCGAAGCCGAACTGCGCCGGATTGGCGATCGCTTCGGCGAACAGCTTGTTGACGTCCACCCGCACGATATTACCGCCGCCCTGCGCCAACAAACGGTCTTCACTTTGATTATAGAAATCGGTCAACTGGGCGGCCTGCGCGCTCAGGCTGTCATACGCCGCGATAAGCTGCGTGGCGATCGCCTGCTGCACCTGAGGAATGGCGCTGCCCTGCTTCGCCGCAGCGGCCAATGCCGCATGGATCGCCTGCGTGCGTGAAGCGTTGTCCGGTGTCGCCACCGAATTAAGCGTGGCATACGCCGCCTGAATCGCCGCCCCCTGCACCGGTGACAGCGCCTGTTGAATGATCAATTCCATCAGCTGCGGCGTGGAACCGATATTCGGTACCGTCGGCACGATCACCGTGCCGGCGCCGGCGTTCAGCAGCGAATGCACCTGCGCGGCAGCCGCGGCGGCGCTGTTATAGGCCACGCCGGGCGCGGTAGCGGCATTCAGTGCCGCCGCCGCCAGATCGTTGCCGCCGATCCAATGAATATACAAACCGTCGCCGTCGGCCTGGCCGTTGACCCGGTTCAGGTAACTCTGCACCTGGTCCTGGGTGTTGTCGGCCGGGTTCAGGCCCGGCACCGCCACGGCGCCGCCGGCGGCATAGTTCTCACCGCCGTTGTCCGAAGCCACCAGCGCCGCCCCGATGCGTTGCGCCAACGCTTCGTCGTACAGCAGGTGCTGGCTGCCGTCATAGGTGAACCGGCCGTTGTTGCCGGTATCGCTCAGGCTGTCGCCAAAGACGTAGAGTTGATCGTACGCCTGAGCCGGAAGGGTCACACTGCAAAGCAACGCCACTGCAAGCGCCGCCGGGCGGGGCATGCACGTTATTTTTAGAGGCATGAATCGACTCCTGAGAGCCTGCAAATGAAGGCAATGTCGTTTTTATCGTTGGCCGGTTTTCCACCGGCCATGTAGTAACTATTGTCGGCTTTTTCGTCACGTCAAGCGGGCTGATGACAAAACAATCAGAGGCTTGCCAAGTTCGGCGCTTCGAGCGATGATTACTGTTCATAAATACAGCATAAGGACAGTCAGGATGGCAGACGAACGTTGCGGTTGGGTGACGGCCGATCCGTTGTATCTCGAGTATCACGACAAGGAATGGGGCGCGCCCACCACCGACGCGCGCGAGCTGTTTGAAATGCTGTGCCTCGAAGGGCAGCAAGCGGGCCTTTCCTGGATCACCGTTCTGAAAAAGCGCGAGAACTACCGCCGCGCTTTCCACGGTTTCGATCCGCAGCGGGTCGCCGCCATGACCGAACAGGACGTGGAAAACCTGCTGCAGGACAGCGGCATCATCCGCCACCGCGGCAAGATAGAAGCCATCATCACCAACGCCAAAGCCTATCTGGCGATGGAGGCGGCCGGTGAGAATTTCGTTACCTTCATTTGGGACTTCGTCGGCGGCCAACCGCAGCTCAACCGCTGGCAGGCGCTGAACCAGGTGCCGGCCAAAACCGAGCAGTCCGACGCCATGTCCAAAGCGCTGAAGAAGCGCGGCTTCAAGTTTATCGGCTCCACCATTTGTTACGCCTTCATGCAGGCCAGCGGGCTGGTGAACGATCATCTGACGGGGTGTATGTGCTACCCAAAGCCACGGTGATCCGCCCCTGTGGCCCGGAGGATATCGAACGGCTGATGGCGCTGTGGCTGCCCAGCACCATCGCCGCCCATCCGTTCGTGGCGGAAAAGTACTGGCGTGAGAGCGCCGCGCTGGTGCGGGAAAACTACCTGCCGCGCGCACAAAGCTGGGCCTGCTGGCATGACGACGAGATCGTCGGCTTTATCAGCGTGTTGGATGAGCAGTTCATCGGCGCCCTGTTTGTCGATCGGGCGTTTCACGGTCGCGGCGTCGCCCAGGCGCTGATGACGCACGTGCAGCAGCGCTACCGCCGGCTCAGCCTGGAGGTGTACCAGCAGAACCTGCGCGCCTGCGCGTTTTACCACAGGCGCGGCTTTCAGATAACACAGCGCCTGTTCAATGAAGAAACCCAGGCCTATACGCTGATCATGAACTGGTCGGCAGTCGAAAATTCAACCCATTAGGCTTAAAAAAGGCGCATCCGCACCCCGGATGCGCACAATTCGGAATCCGCTGCATAGCGCCGCCCGGCGTTTTGCCGCATAACTCCCCCAGCTTTTCCCGCGCTCATCATTTGTCACGTTTTTCTCCGGAACTGCCGGCGAAAGCGCGCGTCATAGGTAGCGCGGCGACGCAGGCTCCCTGCGTCACCCACTTTTTTTGCGTCCCCGTTTTGGGCCGGCGCGTACAGATTCTGATGCCATTAAGGACAAGAACATGAAAAAACGCATTGCAATTATTGCCGGCGCCGTGAGCCTCACGCTCGCGCTGTCGGCCTGTACCACCAACCCTTACACCGGTGAATCCGAAGCCGGCAAATCCGGCATCGGCGCGGGCCTCGGCGCCGCACTGGGCGCCGGTGTCGGCGTGCTGTCCTCTTCCAAGAAAGATCGCGGCAAGGGCGCGCTGATCGGCGCAGCGGCCGGTGCAGCCCTCGGCGGCGGCGCAGGCTATTACATGGACGTGCAGGAAGCCAAACTGCGCGACAAGATGAAAGGCACCGGCGTCAGCGTCACCCGTCAGGGCGACAACATCGTGCTGAACATGCCGAACAACGTGACCTTCGACAGCAGCAGCGCCACGTTGAAACCGGCGGGCGCCAACACCTTGACCGGCGTCGCCATGGTGCTGAAAGAGTATCCGAAAACCGCGGTCAACGTTGTCGGCTACACCGACAGCACCGGCTCCCGCTCGCTCAACATGAACCTGTCGCAGCAGCGCGCCGACGGCGTAGCCAGCGCGCTGATCACCCAGGGCGTGGCGGCGAACCGTATCCGCACCACCGGTGCCGGCCCGGACAACCCGATCGCCTCCAACAGCACCGCGGAAGGCAAGGCGCAAAACCGCCGCGTCGAGATCACCCTCAGCCCGCTGCAGTAATCCCGTGCGGGGCGCCACCGGCGCCCCGCCGCCTCCCTGCGATTTTCTCCTTACCCTTCAACACTCCCGCCCGCACATCGGGTATGGTAGTCTCCTTGGCAATTAACCGCAGGAGGGATCGGCTGTGAGCACAGGCAAGGCAACGCGCGCCTCAGGGCGCGCCACCATCAGCGATGTGGCCAGCATCGCCAAAACCGGCAAGACCAGCGTGTCGCGCTATCTGAATGGTGAACAACACCTGCTTTCCGACGATCTCAAACAGCGCATCGAACAGGCGATCCAGCAGCTCGACTACCGGCCAAGCCAAATGGCGCGCAGCCTGAAGGGCGGCCAGACCCGCCTGATCGGCCTGATCCTCGCCGATATCACCAACCCCTATTCGGTGGACGTGATGCGCGGCATCGAGGCCGCCTGCCGCCAGCACGGCTTTACCTTGCTAGTGTGTAACACCAACAACGAAGTCAATCAGGAACAGCACTACCTGCAGCTGCTCAGCAGTTACCGGGTGGAAGGCATCGTGGTCAACGCGGTCGGCATGCGCGAGGAAGCGTTATCCACACTGCAACAGTCGATGCTGCCAATGGTGCTGATCGACCGCAAAATCCCCGACTTCGCCTGCGACGTGGTGGGCCTGAACAACCGCGAAGCCGCCACCGTCGCCACCGAACACCTGCTGCAACAAGGTTTCGAAGCGATCCTGTTCCTCAGCGAGCCGCTCGGTACGGTCAATACCCGTCTCGAACGCCTGCACGCTTTCAGACATACCATGGCGCAGCACCCCACGCTGTTGGCGGAGCAGGCCGAAACGCCGCTCAACGATCGGCAGAAGCTGGAGCAGGTACTGAGCGATTTCAGCGGCCGCCATCGCGGCATGCGCAAGGCGGTGATCTCCGCCAACGGCGCTCTGACGCTGCAGGTGGCGCGCGCCATGCGCCGGCTCGGCATCCAGTGGGGCAACGACATCGGCCTGCTGGGCTTCGACGAACTGGAGTGGGCGGAGCTGGCGGGCGTCGGCATCACCACGCTAAAACAGCCCACCTACCAAATGGGGCACGCGGCGCTGGAGCGGCTGGTGCAGCGCATTCAGGGCCTGGCCGCCCCCAGCGGCGAGCAGATGTTCTCCGGTGAGCTGATCGTCCGCGGCTCCACCACCCGCTAACCCACCCTCTCCGGGGCCGTTGCTCGCCCCGCCCTCATCGGCTGTTTTTTGCTCAGCTTCGTGATTGCGATCATATTTTTACACTCTCTCGCTTTTCGCTGGAACCGGTTCCATTTAACGTACCGGTAACAGCAGCGGCGGCGACTATGCCGCCTCAGGAGTCAAAATGAAAACAGAAATCATCGTGGTCACCGGCGCCTACGGCACCGATACCGTCAAACAACACGGCGGCCAGCGCGCGCTGTTACCCATCATCGCCGGAGCAGGCGCCGACGGGGTGGAAATCCGCCGCGAACTGTTCGCCGCCGGCGAATTGGACAGCCTGCCGGCCCTGGCGCAAGAGATTGAACGCCAACAGCTGTTCGCCGTCTACTCCGCCCCTGAGGCGCTGTTCACCCCGCAACATACGCTGAACCCCAACCTGCCGGCGCTGCTGGCAGAAGCACAGGCGCTGAACGCGCGCCAGCTGAAACTGTCCCTCGGCCATTTCCGCCCCGGCTTCGATTTTACCGAGCTGAAAGTGGCGCTGGAGCAACACCCGGTCAAACTGGTGGTCGAAAACGATCAGACGCCGGACTGCGGCATTTTGTCGATGCTGAACGCCTTTTTCCACGCCGCGGAAGATAGCCACCTGCCGGTCAGCATGACCTTCGATATGGCCAACTGGCTGTGGGTGGGGCAAGACGCCTTCGCCGCCGCCGAGCGCCTGGCCCGCCACGTCGGTTACGTGCACGTCAAAGCCGCCACCCAAGGCCCGCGCGGCTGGCGCGCCGTCGCGCTGGACGATACCGACGGCAGCTGGCGCGATCTGCTGGCCCGCCTGCCGCACGATGCGCCGCGCGGCATCGAATTCCCGTTGCAGGGCGATGATCTGGAAGCCGTCACCCGCCATTACGTCAATATTTTGCGTGCGGAGTAACCCCATGATGACAACGTTAACGGCAACGACGGCGCAGCAGGCGCCCCTGGATGTGGTCACGCTGGGCGAAGCCATGGCGATGTTCGTGGCGGCGCAAACCGGCGATTTGGCGGAAGTGGAAACCTTCACCAAACGCATCGCCGGCGCCGAATTGAACGTGGCGATCGGCTTGGCGCGTCTGGGCATGAACGTCGGCTGGGTCAGCCGCGTCGGCAACGATTCGTTCGGCCGCTTCACCCTGCAGCAGCTGAAAAAAGAAGGCATCAACTACCGGCAGGTGACGGTCGACGGCCACTATCCCACCGGTTTTCAGGTGAAATCCAAAACCACCGATGGTACCGATCCCAGCGTGGAATACTTCCGCAAAGGCTCGGCGGCCAGCCACCTGTCGGTCGCCGATTTCGACCGTGAGTATTTCGGTTCCGCGCGCCACCTGCACCTGAGCGGCGTGGCGGCGGCGCTGTCCAGCCAGTCGCTGGCGCTGTGCCACCATGCGGCGCGCGAGATGCGCGCCATGGGCAAAACCATTTCGTTCGACCCCAACCTGCGCCCGGTGCTGTGGCCCAGCCGCGAGGTGATGATCGAGCAGCTGAACCAGCTGGCGTTCGCCGCCGACTGGGTGCTGCCGGGGCTGAAAGAGGGGCAGATCCTCACCGGCCAATCGACGCCGGAAGGCATCGCCGATTTCTATCTGGAACACGGCGTGCAGGCGGTGATCATCAAAACCGGCCCGGACGGCGCCTGGTTTAAAACCGCCGCCGGCGACAAGGCGGCAGTGGCCGCGGTCAAGGTCGACAACGTGGTGGATACCGTCGGCGCCGGTGACGGCTTTGCCGTCGGCACCCTCAGCGCCCTGCTGGAAGGTAAAACGCTGATACAGGCGGTGCAGCGCGGCAACAAAATCGGCTCGCTGGCGATCCAGGCCATCGGCGACAGCGAAGGCCTGCCAACCCGCGCGGCGCTGGCCGAATAACAATAAAAAAAACGACTTCTCCGCATGACGTCAGCCTCTGGCCCTACAACCGGGACGCGTCGGGAGAGCATCTGCCCCGTCGTCTTGCATGCCCAGCGTGCCGGGCGAAGGGGATGCAACACCACTGAAGGATACTGAACATGAACAAAGCGACTGTCGCGGCCAAACGCTGGTGGTACATCATGCCCATCGTGTTTATCACCTACAGCCTGGCCTATCTCGATCGCGCCAACTTCAGCTTCGCCTCTGCCGCCGGCATCAATGAAGATCTCGGCATCACCAAAGGCATGGCCTCGCTGCTGGGCGCGCTGTTTTTCCTCGGTTATTTCTTCTTCCAAATTCCCGGCGCCATCTACGCCGAACGCCGCAGCGTCAAGAAATTGATCTTCTGGTGCCTGATCCTGTGGGGCGGCTGCGCCTCGCTGACCGGCGTGGTCAGCAATATCCCGATGCTGGCCGCCATCCGCTTTATCCTCGGCGTGGTGGAAGCGGCGGTGATGCCGGCAATGCTGATCTACATCAGCAACTGGTTCACCAAATCGGAGCGCTCACGCGCCAATACCTTCCTGATCCTCGGCAACCCAGTGACGGTGCTGTGGATGTCGGTGGTGTCCGGCTACCTGATCCACGCCTTCGGCTGGCGTGAAATGTTCATCATCGAGGGCATTCCGGCGGTTATCTGGGCGTTCTGTTGGTGGGTGCTGGCGAAAGACAAACCGGCGCAGGCCGGCTGGCTGAGCGCCGAGGAGAAACAGGCGCTGCAACAGCAGCTGGACGAAGAGCAGAAAGGCATCAAGGCCGTGCGCAACTACGGCGAAGCCTTCCGTTCGCGCAACGTGATCCTGCTGTGCGTGCAGTATTTCGCCTGGAGCATCGGCGTGTACGGCTTCGTGCTGTGGCTGCCTTCCATCCTGCGCAGCGGCATGCAGATGGGCATGGTGGAAGCCGGCTGGCTGTCCGCGGTGCCTTACCTGGCGGCGACCATCGCCATGATCGTGGTCTCCTGGGCGTCGGACAAAATGCAAAACCGCAAGCTGTTCGTCTGGCCGCTGCTGCTGATCGGCGCGCTGGCGTTCTTCGGCTCTTACGCCGTCGGCACCAACCACTTCTGGATCTCCTACGGCCTGCTGGTGGTCGCCGGCGCCGCGATGTACGCCCCCTACGGGCCGTTCTTCGCCATCATTCCGGAAATGCTGCCGAAAAACGTTGCCGGGGGCGCCATGGCGCTGATCAACAGCATGGGCGCGCTGGGGTCGTTCTTCGGTTCGTGGTTCGTAGGCTATCTGAATGGCGCCACAGGCAGCCCGGCGGCCTCTTACATGTTTATGGCCATCGCACTGGTGGTGGCGGTGGTGCTGACGCTGATCGTCAAACCCGCCCGCAACGAGATCCAGCCGCAATTGGCTTGATCCGGTTATACTTTCTCTCTGTTAACCCAACCGGGGGGGCGCCATGCCCCCTTTGGCCCAGCTGGAGTTCGTGATGAAGCCTTCTATCGTATTGTACAAAAGCCTGCCCGCCGATCTGCATGAACGTCTGGAACAGCACTTCACCGTGCACGCCTTCAACGGCCTGCAGCCGGAGAACCGCGACGAACTGCGCCAGGCGCTGCAGCAGGCCGAAGGGATCATCGGTTCCGGCGGTAAAATTGACGAAGCCTTCCTGCAGCAGACGCCCAAACTGCGCGCGGCCTCGACCGTTTCCGTCGGCTACGACAACTTCGACGTCGAGGCGCTCAACGCCCATAACGTGCTGCTGATGCACACCCCGACGGTGCTGACCGAAACCGTCGCCGACACCATCATGAGCCTGGTACTGGCCACCGCGCGCCGGGTGGTGGAAGTGGCGGAGCGGGTGAAGGCCGGCGAATGGCGCGGCAGCATCGGGCCGGACTGGTTCGGCGTCGACGTGCACCATAAAACCATCGGTATCCTCGGCATGGGGCGTATCGGCCTGGCGCTGGCGCAGCGCGCGCATTTCGGCTTCGGCATGCCGGTGCTGTACAACGCCCGCCGTATGCACGAAGAAGCGGAGCAGCGCTTTAACGCGCGCCGCTGCGATCTGGATACCCTGCTGGCCGAGTCGGATTTCGTGTGCATCACGCTGCCGCTGACCGAACAAACCTTCCACATGATCGGCCGCGATCAGCTGGCGAAAATGAAGAAAAGCGGCATTCTGATCAACGCTGGCCGCGGGCCGGTGGTGGATGAGCAGGCGCTGATCGAAGCGCTGCAAAACGGCGTGATCCACGCCGCCGGGTTGGACGTGTTCGAGAAAGAGCCGCTGCCGGCCAACTCGCCGCTGCTCAGCATGCCGAACGTGGTGGCGTTGCCGCACATCGGCTCCGCCACCCATGAAACGCGCTACGGCATGGCCGCCTGCGCGGTGGATAACCTGATCGCCGCGCTGACCGGCACGGTGAAAGAAAACTGCGTCAACCCGCAGCTGTTGCGGAAATAACTCAGCGCGGCCGGTGGTCTGCAGATAACCGGCCGTGTTGCTCTTCCTGCTGCGGCGCGAACAGCGCCTGCAGCTGATGTTCTTCGGCGAAGCGCTGCAATTCGGCATCCTGAATTGCCTGAACGATCTCTTCTCGCCAGTTTTTGTCCGTCATCGCTAACCTCCTTTGATGTTCATCGTTTAATCTGCCGCAGCGCGTGCGCAAAGCCAAGCCGAATCAATCCGAAAACGCTCCGCCCTTCCTCTCCTCCCCGAAAAACCCCCGCAGGGAGGAGGCCATTTTTTCACCGTTTGCCACACTGGGCGCTACCCTGAGAAAAAACGCTTCCTGCCGCGCGTAAGGAGAGCCATGAAACGGTTACCTCTGCCCTTGTTGATACTGCTGTCGCCTTCGGCGCTGGCCGGCTGGACGCTGCCGGGTTTCCCGGCCTTCGACGAAACTGCCGCCGGGCTGTTCGCCAGCCAGGCCGCGCTGCCCAAAGGCCAGCTGCCGCTGCGGCTGTATCAGGATAATCACTGCTGGCAGCCGGCCGAGGCGGTGAAACTTAACCAGACGCTGTCGCTGCAGCCCTGCGGCACTCATCCGCCGGTCAACTGGCGGCAGTTCCGCGCCGGCGACTATCAGGTGCGCATCGACACGCGCAGCGGCACGCCGACGCTGCAGCTCAGCCTGCACAGCGCGCCGGAAAGTGCCACCGTTGCCGTCCGCAGCTGCCCGCGCTGGGACGGCAAGCCGGTCACGGTCGACGTCGCCTCCACTTTCGCCGAAGGCGAAACGCTGCGCGATTTCTATTCCGGCCAAACGGCGCAGGTGAGCCAGGGGAAAATCACGCTGCAGCCCGCCGCCGCCAGCGGCGGTTTGTTGCTGCTGGAATCCGCCGCCACGGCGAAACCGGCGGCGTTCAGCTGGCATAACGCCACGGTCTACTTCGTGCTGACCGATCGCTTTGAAAACGGCAATCCGGCCAATGACCACAGCTACGGGCGCCGCAGCGACGGCCTGCAGGAAATAGGCACCTTTCACGGCGGCGATTTGGCCGGCCTGACGCAGAAGCTGGATTATCTGCAGCAGCTGGGCGTCAACGCCTTATGGATCAGCTCGCCGCTGGAGCAGATCCACGGCTGGGTTGGCGGCGGCACCAAAGGTGATTTCCCGCATTACGCCTATCACGGCTATTACGCGCTGGACTGGACTCGCCTCGACGCCAACATGGGCACCGAACAGGCGCTGCGCACACTGGTCGAGCAGGCGCATCGGCGCGGCATTCGTATTCTGTTCGACGTGGTGGTGAACCACGTCGGCTACGCCACGCTGGCGGATATGCAGGCGTTCCACTTCGGCTCGCTGTATCTGCAAGGCGCGGAGGTGGAGAAAACCCTGGGGAAAAACTGGGGCGACTGGCGCCCCGGGCCAGGGCAAAACTGGCACAGCTTCAACGACTACATCAACTTCAGCGACAAGGCGGGCTGGCGCCAATGGTGGGGGAAAAACTGGATCCGCACCGACATCGGCGACTATGGCTCGCCGGGCTATGACGATCTGACGATGTCGCTGGCCTTCCTGCCGGACATCAAAACCGAAGCGACCGGCGCCAGCGGCCTGCCGCTGTTCTACCGCCACAAGCCCGACACCGCCGCACACGACATGCCCGGCGCCACTACCCGCGATTACCTGACCGTCTGGCTCAGCCAGTGGGTGCGCGATTACGGCATCGACGGTTTCCGCGTCGACACCGCCAAGCACGTGGAAAAACCGACGCTGGCGCTGTTGAAACAGCGTGCCACGGCGGCATTGGCGGCGTGGAAAGCGGAGCATCCGCAACAGGCGCTGGATGATGCGCCGTTTTGGATGACCGGCGAGGCCTGGGGCCACGGGGTGATGAAAAGCGATTATTACCAAAACGGCTTCGACGCGATGATCAACTTCGATTTCCAGGATCAGGCGTCGCAGGCGTTGGGCTGCTTTGCCGATATCGACGCCACCTACCGGCAGATGGCCGAACGGCTGCAGGATTTCAACGTACTGAGCTACCTCTCTTCGCACGACACCCGGCTGTTCTTCGCCAGCGACGCCAAAGGCTCGCTGCCGCTGCAACAGCGGGCGGCGAACCTGTTGTTGCTGGCACCGGGCGCGGTGCAGATTTACTACGGCGATGAAAGCGGCCGTCCGCTCGGCCCAGCCGGTTCCGATCCACTGCAGGGTACCCGCTCCGACATGAACTGGCGTGAGCTGCAGGGAGAAAAAGCCCCGCTGCTGGCCCACTGGCAGCGGTTGGGGCAGTTCCGCGCTCGCCATCCGGCGATCGGCGGCGGCGTGCAAACCCCGCAGCCGGGCGCCGCCTACTATGCCTTCAGCCGCCGGCTCGGCGACGATAAGGTGATGGTGGTATGGGCCGGCGAACGGTCACAATAATCTAGCGTAATATGCTGAAAATTGGCCAAGGAGAGAAATTTGTGCCCACTGGTCGATTTGTCGGCCGCATTGCAGCGGGATTTGTCTGGCGGTATGGTGGGCGATTACCTGCTAAGAAACAGTACTGCTACACCTATGACTTTCTCACTTTTCGGCGAAAAATTTACCCGTTATGCGGGCATTACCCGTTTGATGGACGACCTGAACGAAGGCCTGCGCACCCCCGGTGCCATCATGCTCGGCGGCGGCAACCCGGCGCAGATCCCTGAGATGGAAGCCTACTTCAAACAGCTGTGCCAGGAGATGCTCGACCAGGGCAAACTGACCGAAGCGCTGTGCAACTACGACGGCCCGCAAGGCAAGGACGCGTTGCTGAAAGCGCTGGCCAATCTGCTGCGCGACGAGCTCGGCTGGGAGATTTCGCCACAGAATATTGCACTGACTAACGGCAGCCAAAGCGCGTTTTTCTACTTGTTCAACCTGTTCGCCGGCCGCTACGCCGACGGTTCGCGTCGCCGCGTGCTGTTCCCGTTGGCGCCGGAATATATCGGCTATGCCGACGCCGGGCTGGACGAAGGGCTGTTCGTCTCCGCCAAACCGAACATCGAGCTGCTGCCGGACGGTCAGTTCAAGTATCACGTTGATTTCGAACACCTCACTATCGGCGACGACATCGGTATGATCTGCGTTTCACGGCCGACCAACCCGACCGGCAACGTGATCACCGACGAAGAGCTGATGAAGCTCGACCTGCTGGCGCAGCAGCGCGATATTCCGCTGGTGATCGACAACGCCTACGGCGTGCCGTTTCCCGGCATCATCTTCAGCGACGCCACGCCGCTGTGGAACCCGAACACCATCCTGTGCATGAGCCTGTCCAAGCTCGGCCTGCCGGGCTCACGCTGCGGTATCGTGATCGCCGACGAGAAGGTGATCACCGCGCTGACCAACATGAACGGCATCATCAGCCTGTCGCCGGGCAGCATGGGGCCGGCGATGGCGACGGAAATGATCGCGCGCGGCGATCTGCTGCGCTTGTCGAACGAGGTAATTCGCCCGTTCTACAAACAGCGCGTCGAGCACACCATCGAGATTATTCGCCGTTACCTGTCGCCGGAGCGCTGCCTGATCCACAAACCGGAAGGGGCTATCTTCCTCTGGCTGTGGTTCAAAGATCTGCCGATCACCACCGAGGTGCTGTATCAGCGCCTGAAAAAACGCGGCGTGCTGATGGTGCCGGGCCACTACTTCTTCCCGGGGCTGGAGCACGACTGGCCGCACACCCACCAGTGCATGCGCATGAACTACGTGCCCGACCCGGAGAAAATCGAGCGCGGCGTGGCGATCCTGGCGGAAGAGATCGAACGCGCGCATCAGGAAGGCTAACGCCAGCTGATTGAAAATCGACCGATAAAGATATACGATGCATATATCGTATATCTTTTTGGGGAGGGCTAGCGATGACTCGCATCGTGATCGATTTACCTGAGGAAGACCTGCGGCAGCTCGACAATCTGAAAAATATCCGCCACGTTCCCCGGGCCGAAATCATCCGTCAGGCCGTATCCCGTTATCTGACGGAGAACCACGTTGAAGATCCCAGCAGTGCTTTCGGGCTCTGGTCCGGGGCGATGGGCGATGGCGTAGACTACGAAAATCGTCAGCGCGAGGAGTGGGAATAATGGTGGCTCAACGGGCGTTATTCGACACCAATATCCTGATCGATTATCTCAACGGCATTCCTCAAGCCAAAGACGTTCTGACCGAATACCACATCAACCCGGCTATTAGCGCCATCACCTGGATGGAAGTGATGGTGGGTGCCAAAAAGCAGGGGCCGTCGCTGGAGCTGAAAACGCGCCAGTTTTTAGGGCAATTCCTGCTGCTGCCTATTACCGATGAAGTTGCCGAACGCGCCGTAGAACTGCGCCACTCACAGCATGTGAAGCTGCCGGACGCCATTATCTGGGCCACCGCGCAGGTGGGGTTCCGGACGCTCATCTCCCGCAACCCCAAAGATTTTGGCACTGACAACGGCGTGTTAATGCCTTACCGGCTGTAGTCGGGCAGCGCTACAGCGTCCAGAACAGCACCGCCAGCAGCTGCGGCGACATGATGCGCAGGAACATCGCCAGCGGATACACGGTGGCGTAAGACAGCGCGGCGGCGCCGCTGGTGGGATGCAGGCCGTTGGCGAAGGCCAGCGCCGGCGGATCGGTCATCGATCCCGCCAACATGCCGGACAGCGTCAGGTAGTTCATCTTGCCCATCGTGCGCGCCAGAATACCGACGCTCAGCAGCGGAATGGCGGTGATCAGCGCGCCGTACCCGACCCACGTCAGCCCCTCGCCGTGCAACAACGTATCGATGAAGTTGCCGCCCGACTTCAATCCGACCACCGCCAGAAACAGCACGATGCCCAGTTCGCGCAGCGCCAGGTTGGCGCTCGGCGGCATAAACCAATACAGCTTGCCGATGCTGCCGATGCGCCCCAGGATCAGCGCCGCCACCAGCGGCCCGCCGGCCAACCCCAGCCGCAATGCCGCCGGGAAGCCCGGCACGAACAGCGGAATGGAGCCGAGCAGCACCCCGAGGCCGATGCCGATAAAGACCGGCAGCATCTGCACCTGCTGCAGTTTTTGTTGGGCATTACCGACGATTGCCGTCACCGCGTCGATGGCCTCCGGCCGGCCGACCAGGTTGAGAATGTCGCCGAACTGCAGCGTCACGTTGCTGCCGGCCACCAGCTCCACGCCGGCGCGGTTGAGGCGTGAAATCACCACGTCATATTTCTGCTTCAGGTTCAGATCGCGGATTTTCTTGCCCAGCACCTGCTCGTTGGTCACCACCGCCCTCACCACCTGCAGCGCGGTGCCGCGCGTCGACAGCGAGGCGTCCACCTCTTCGCCGATCACCAGCCGGGCATTTTCCAGATCTTCGCGTTTGCCCACCAGGTGCAGGTAGTCGCCAAGCTCCAGCCGCTCGTGCGGCGCAGGTACCATCAGCAACTCCCCGCGCTTGAGGCGCGAACAGACGATCGCTTCACCGTTGAGCAGCGGCACGCTTTTGATCGCCATACCCTGCAGATTGGGGTTGCGCACCGCCACGTTCATGGCGTGCAGCAGCTCACGCTGATTGCCCAGGCCGTTTTCAAACGCCTGCGCCTCGCGCTCGATATTGATGCGGAAAAACAGCCGGATCAGCCACATCACCAGCAGAATGCCACATATACCGAACGGATAGGCCATGGCGTAGCCCATCCCCATCCCGTCCACCAACGCCGGATCGGAACCGAGATCGGTCAGGATTTGTTGACCGGCACCCAGCGCCGGGGTGTTGGTGACCGCGCCAGAGAACACGCCGAGGATGATCGGCAGCGGCACGTCGAACAGCTTGTGCACCGCCGCCGCCACGACGCCGCCGGTCAGCACCAGCAGCACCGCGAAAGCGTTGAGGCGCAGACCTGAGACGCGCAGCGAAGAGAAGAAACCGGGGCCGACCTGAATACCGATGGTGTAGACGAACAGGATCAGGCCGAACTCCTGGATAAAGTGCAGCATGTCCCCGTTCAGGCTGATTTGCCCGCTCTGGGCGAAGTGACCGACCAGGATACCGCCGAACAGCACGCCGCCGATGCCCAGCCCGACGCCGTACAGCTTCCAGTTCCCCATCCACAGCCCAATGACGGCCGCCAGCGCCAACATGCTGACGGTCAGGGCGATATCGCTCATAGGTCACATCCTTGCCAAAGTTGAATCGGGAATTTGCGGCCAAAGACACACAATTAACAAGGATTATGACATCGGACTGTCGGGGGGACTGTGGCGTGCGCCACATAACGCAACGGGGGAGACCCGTCTGGATCTCCCCCGCATGATGATGACCGTTTTTCAGTCGGTTATTTGGCTTCCAGCTCCGGCGTCGCGCCGATGGCGATGCGCTGCGGCTGCAAGGCTTCCGGCACCTGACGCACCAGATCGATGTGCAACAGGCCGTTTTCAAATTTGGCCTCGGACACCTGCAGATGCTCCGCCAGGGTGAAGGTCAGCTGGAACTCTTTGCACACCAGGCCTTGATGCAGGTATTCGACCTGTTTTTCCGGCGGCGTAGGTTTACCGCTGACGGTCAACCGCGGCCCTTCCACCTCGATATTCAGTTCGCTCTGCCGGAAACCGGCCAGCGCCAGAGAAATGCGGTAGTGATTGTCATCGCTTTTCTCGATGTTGTACGGTGGGAACCCTTGGGGTTCCTGGCCACCCATTGAACTGGCCAATTTATCAAAACCAATCCACTGACGCAGAAGTGGGGATAAATCGTAATTACGCATAGGAACAACTCCTTTCATTAAGCGAGATGTGTTTATTCAGCCCCCTGACGGCAGGCTAGGTATTATTTGCCGGCAGCGTACCTGCCGGCGAAACGGAAATTTATTTAATTTCGATGCGGCGCGGTTTTAATGTTTCCGGCACGATGCGTTGCATGTCGATATACAACAGGCCATTCTCCAGTTTGGCGCCTTTAATTTGAATATGTTCGGCCAGCTGGAATTTACGCTCGAAATTACGCTCGGCGATGCCCTGGTATAAATAGGTTTTTTCTGCCGGTTCGTTATTGTGCGCCCCGCGCACGATCAGCAGATTATCTTGCGTGGTGATCTCCAGCTCCTGCTCGGCAAACCCGGCTACCGCGATGGCGATGCGATAATGATTTTCGTCCACCAGCTCGACATTATAAGGCGGATAACCGCCGTTGCCCTGACTCTGACCGGCTTCCAGCGCGTTGAACAAGCGATCGAAACCAATGGCGGAACGGTATAGCGGGGAAAGATCAAAATTACGCATAAAACAGCCTCCTAAGGCACTTCAGCGAGGTTGAAATAAATACGCCTTCCACTCTGGACAGGCTAATTAAGCCAGAATTCCCTTACGGCGAATTCTCAATTCGGCTCTGATGATAAAATGGGGGTTGATTTCATCAATTCAACAGGCGAGGATCAAAAAAACTTCGCACCGATTAGGCGAAAGTTTTTTTACCACTTACACTAAAGTGAGAGAGCCGCCACAGAGCGGGATTTTGCTTCTTTAAAAGCAGCAACAGGATGTTATAAATCAGCTTAATTTAGGGGAACAGCAACCCTGCAGGATGGATTAATGACGACGATGAAAGCGATAGCGACGGGCTGCATGTTGTTGGCGACCAGCGGTTGCTCCAGCGTGATGAGCCATACCGGCCCGAATCAGGGTTACTATCCCGGCACCCGCGCCAGCGTGGACATGCTGAAGGACGACAACACCAGTTGGGCAATGATGCCGCTGGTGGCGCTGGATCTGCCGTTCTCCGCGGTGATGGACACCGTACTGCTGCCTTACGACTATCTGCGTTCCGGCAACGACGCCACCGCAGACTCGCCAAAAGCGCGCATCCTGCGCAGCGAGCAGCAGAATCTGGCGGCAACCGGCAATCCCGGCGAAGGCAACGACAGCACCGCCACCCACTAATCACGCACGCAGCGGGCCGCCAGGCCCGCCTTACACCTCAACCACAAAGATCTGGTTGAACCCCGCTATCTCGCGCATAAACGCCACTTTCTTGCCATCCGGTGAAAACACCACGGCATCCCCCGACGGCGGCTGCACGCTGCGCTGCGTTAAACGCTGCAGGCGGCCGCCGGCGATCTCACACAGCATCACGCTGTTGTCACACACCAAGGCTATCGTCCCGCCCTGCGGGTGCCAGCTGAACGCCGACTGGATGTCATGCTCGCTGCGGCTCACCTGGCGCGGCTCCCCGCCGTTCGGCGATACCGTCCACAGCTGCACCACGCCGCCGTCGTCCTTCATCAGAAAAGCGATCTGGCTGCCGTCCGGCGAGCTGCGCAGCCAGTGGCGCGGCGCGCCGGCCACGCCCGGAAAACGACGATCGCCGGTAAAGGTCACTCGCCGCTGCCTGACGCCGTGCGGCGGTGCCGGCAGCTCGCTTTCCGTCCCCTGCAGCGGCAAAGCGCCCGCCCTGGCGTAATCGGCATCGTTCTCCGGCAGATCGACGATAAACACCTCCGGCAGCTTCACGCCGGCAGCGGACAGCGTATCGCCGATGAATGCCAGCGCCCAGCGCTGCCGGCTGCCGTCGGCCTTACGGTAGCCTTCGCGGCCGATCCAGCCTTCTTCGTAGGCGCGATTGATCTGATCGCTGCCCGGCTGCGGCTGCGGCACCGTCTCGCTGACCAGCACGCAATAGTGGCTGCCGTCATACTCGCGCGGATGTTGTTTCGGCGGATTGACTCCGTGCAGCGGCACGGCCACCCCGACGTTGCGCAGATCGCGCGCCGGGTCGTGTTCATGCATGACGTGATCGTTGTAGGTAAAGCTGAGGCGGCTGCCGTCCGGACTGAAAACGTGCACATGGCTGCCGCCGCGCAGCGCGCCGGGCGTATAGGGGGCGGTGATATCCAGCGCGTCGAGGGTGATGGCCAACTCGCGATCCGGTTCGCTGACGATCACCCCGCGGCGGTGGTGAAAATCATACTGCCAGGCGCTGTCCGGGTGCTCCGGGCCGTGGATAAAAGCATAACGCGCCGGCGCATCGGGGCTGACCGTGACCACGCCGACGTGGGCGCCGTGCTGGGCGCGATAAACCACCTCCACCGCGCCGCTGGCGACGTTGACCCGCTCGATGCTCAGACCGGTGAAAGAGGCGCCGCGCGGACGCACGTCATAAGCCAGCCATTGGCTGTCCGGCGTCCAGACGTTGATATTGGTTAACTGATGCCCGCGAGGGTCGAAAGTCAGTTGTTTTTCCCGATGGCTCATGGCGGTTCTCCTGCGCATGCCGGCACTGAGTCGCCATCTTACCGGATCGGCGACAGCGTTTCACATGGCCTGCGAGGGTAAGGCCGGAGGATTTTTCGGTTCGAAATGACGCAATTATTTTCAGCGTCTTATCATTTAAGCCGAACGACGGCGTCGGCAGGAAATAAGCGGCCGATTAGGCGCTCGCATTCCTGGCGGCGAAACTCAACGGCGCCCATGCCGTATCGGCGGATGCCACGAGCGCTATTTTTTCATTATCTTTTCCTTCATCAAAATAAATCAGCGACAGCACCTTTCTTAACGCAAATAAATAAAAAATCGTGTCGCTAAACGACAGGTTAATGATTATTTTCACCACCAACGCGATGATCTTCCCCGGCCGTTGCCGCTGGCTGGCCGGGTTGCCCGGCGGTCGGGCGACGGGGTTTACAAAAAATACAAAAAAGTACAAACTGGATTTTTAGTCCAAAATATTCTGGAGTTGGTATGAATCCCCTCTTCGATGCCATTGTTTCTGCCCATCAGCAACTGCGCCCTCAGGTACGGGTCACGCCATTGGAGCGCAGCGTGCTGCTTTCACAGCAGCTGGGCTGCGAGCTGTACCTGAAATGTGACCATCTGCAGCACACCGGCTCCTTTAAATTTCGCGGCGCCAGCAACAAGCTGCGGTTGCTGGATAGCGAGCAACGCCGGCGCGGCGTGATCGCCGCCTCAACCGGCAACCACGGCCAGGCGGTCGCCCTGGCGGGGCAACTGATGGGCGTTGGCGTCACGGTTTATGCGCCGGAGACGGCCGCGAGCATCAAGCTAGACACCATCCGCGCACTGGGCGGCACCGTGGAATTGGTGCCGGGCGATGCGCTGAACGCCGAACTGGCCGGGGAACAGGCCGCCCGCGAACAGGGAAAAACCTATATCTCGCCGTATAACGACGAGCAGGTCATCGCCGGCCAGGGCACCTGCGGCATGGAGCTGGTTGAACAACTCACCGGCCTGGACGCCGTGTTCGTGGCGGTGGGCGGCGGTGGCTATATCGCCGGTATCGGTACCGTTCTGCGGCAATTGTCGCCGAATACACAGCTTATCGCCTGCTGGCCGGAAAACGCCACCAGCATGTACAGCGCGCTGGAAGCGGGCCACATCTTCCCGGTGGAAGAACAAGAAACCCTGTCCGACGGCACCGCCGGCAGCGTCGAGCCGGGCGCCATAACCTTCCCGCTGTGCCAACAGCTGATCGACCGCAAAGTGCTGGTCAGCGAAACGGAGATCAAGCACGCGATGCGCCGGATCGCCGCCAGCGATCGATGGATTATCGAAGGCGCGGCCGGCGTGGCGCTGGCGGCGGCGATCAAGCTGGCGCCGGAATACCAGGGGAAAAAAGTGGCGGTGGTGCTGTGCGGTAAAAACATCGTGCTGGAGAAATACCTCAAGGCCGTCGCCGATGCACATCTTTAATCGGCAGCAAATCCTCGCCGCGTTCGACGCCGAGGCTATAACCCCGCTGCTGAAGCAGGGTTTTATCGCCTATTCGCAGCGGCGGGTGCAACAGCCGCCGGTGCAGCATTTCCTGTTCGAACAGGGCGCCGGCGATTGCTGCATCAAATCCGCCTGGCTGGAAGGTGACGAGCTGTTCGTGGTCAAGGTGTCCGCCGGTTTTTATCGCAACGCCGAACGCGGCCTGGCCAGCAATCAGGGGTTGGTGATGGCGTTCTCCGCCCAGACCGGCGAACCCCGGGCGCTGCTGCAGGATGAGGGCTGGCTGACCGCACTGCGCACCGCCCTGGCCGGCCGCATCGCCGCCGAGCTGTGCGCGCCGCCGCATATTCAGGCGATCGGCATGGTCGGCACCGGCCTGCAGGCGCGGCTACAGCTGCAATGTCTAAAACCGGTGACCGATTGCCGCGAGGTATGGGTGTGGGGCCGCAACGAACAGGCGCTGGCGGCGTATCGGCGCGATGCCGAGGCCGAAGGTTTTCGGGTGCTGACCACGCAGGACGCGGCAGAGCTGGCGGCGCACTGTCAGCTGATCGTGACCACCACGCCCAGCCGCGAACCGATCTTGCAGGCGGCGGATATCCGGCCCGGCACGCACATCACCGCCGTGGGCGCCGACGCGCCCGGCAAGCAGGAGCTGGCGACCGATCTGGTGGCTAATGCAGACGCGCTGCTGGTCGATGCGCTGGCGCAATGTGCTGACTATGGCGAGATCGCGACGGCTTATCGGCAAACTAGGCTCACTTCAACGCCAATTGTCGAAATGGGCGCCGTCTTGGCACAGGGTGGGCGGTTGCGAAGCGAGCCGCAGCATATCACCATCGCCGATCTTACCGGGTTGGCGATTCAGGATCTGCAGATCGCCAAAGGGGTGTTGGCGGCAATATAAAGGGGCGCCGCAGCGCCCCGCGTTCTCAGGCGTTGAGCACGAACTTCTCGATGGCGCGCGCTACGCCATCTTCGGTATTGGCGCTGGTGACAAACTGCGCCACCGCTTTCAGCTCGGGGATGGCGTTGCCCATCGCCACACCGACGCCGGCATACTCGATCATCGCCGTATCGTTGGCCTGATCCCCCAGCGTCATGATATTTTCCCGCGCCACGCCGAGGTGCTCGGCCAGCATTCTCACCCCAGCCCCTTTATCGACGTTCTTGTGCAGGATCTCGAGGAAATAAGGCGCGCTTTTCAGAATGGTGTAACGCTCGCGCGTTTCCGCCGGGATGCGCGCGATAGCGCGGTCCAGCAACTCCGGCTCGTCGATCATCATCACTTTCGGGAAACGCATCTGGCGATCCATTTCTTCCACGCTGCGGTATTTCAGCGGGATACCGGTCATTGCCGCCTCATGTATGGTGTATTTGCCGATGTCTTTGTTCGGGGTATACAGGGTGTCGAAATCGAACGCCTGGTAGTGAACGCCGAACTCGCGCGCCATCTGCTCGAAGTGCAGATAGTCCTCGAAGCCCAGCGTTTCCTGCAGGATGCAGGCGCCGTCGGCCGCGCGCAGCACCAGCGCGCCGTTGTAGGTTATGCAAAAATCGCCGGGGCCCTGAATGTCCAACTGGCGCAGATAGTCCTGCACGCCGACATAAGGCCGCCCGGTGGCCAGCACCACGTGCACCCCTTTGCGCCGCGCTGCCGCGATAGCCTGCTTTACCGCCGGCGTGATTTGGTGCTGCGGATCCAGCAACGTGCCATCCATGTCGATCGCAATCAGTTCAATAGCCATTCAACGCTTCTCCCAGTGGTTTTTTCCCATGCTAACGCGTTTCAGCCTCGGCTGTCAGCGCCAAAAAAGGCGCAAAAAAAATCCGCGCGGGTCGCCCGGCGCGGATTTCACAGCGATTAACGCATCAGATATCGATGTTCGCCGCTTTCAGGGCGTTTTCTTCGATAAAGGCGCGGCGCGGTTCAACCGCATCGCCCATCAGCGTAGTGAACAGCTGATCGGCAGCGATGGCGTCCTTGACGGTCACGCGCAACATGCGGCGGCTTTCCGGATCCATGGTGGTTTCCCACAGCTGTTCCGGGTTCATCTCGCCCAGACCTTTATAACGCTGCACCGACAGGCCGCGGCGCGACTCTTTCACCAGCCACTCCAGCGCCTGCTCGAAGCTGTCCACCGGCTGACGGCGTTCGCCGCGCTCGATGAACGCGCCCTCTTCGACCAGCCCGCGCAGCTTCTCGCCCAGCTGGCAGATCTTGCGGTATTCGCCGCCGTGGATGAAGTCGAAGTCCAGCTTATAGTCGGTATCCACGCCGTGGGTGCGGATGCGCAGCGCCGGCTCGAACATCTGGCGTTCGCGGTTCTCGAAGATCACGAAGTCATAGCTGCTGCCGTGCTGCTCTTTGTCGTTCAGCGCCTGCACCAGCGAAGCGATCCAGGTTTTCACCTTGGCTTCATCGCTGAGGTCGCTTTCGTTCAGCGTCGGCTGATAGATCAGGCTGTTCAGCAGCGCGCGCGGGTAGCGGCGCTCCATGCGGCCGATCAGCTTCTGCACGCCGTAGTGCTCGGCCACCAGTTTCTCCAACTGCTCGCCGCCCAGCGCCGGTGCGCTGGCATTGGTGTGCAGCGTGGCGCCGTCCATCGCGATGGCGATCTGGTACTGATCCATCGCCTCGTCATCTTTGATGTACTGCTCTTGCTTGCCTTTCTTCACCTTGTACAACGGCGGCTGTGCGATGAACACGTGACCACGCTCGATGATTTCCGGCATTTGGCGGTAGAAGAAGGTCAACAGCAGCGTACGGATGTGCGAACCGTCGACGTCGGCATCGGTCATGATGATGATGCTGTGGTAACGCAGCTTATCCGGGCTGTACTCGTCGCGACCAATGCCGCAACCCAGCGCAGTGATCAGCGTCGCCACTTCCTGCGAGGAGAGCATTTTGTCGAAACGCGCTTTCTCGACGTTGAGGATTTTCCCCTTCAGCGGCAAGATAGCCTGGTTCTTGCGGTTGCGCCCCTGCTTGGCAGAGCCGCCCGCGGAGTCCCCTTCCACCAGGTACAGTTCGGACAGCGCCGGATCGCGTTCCTGGCAGTCCGCCAGCTTGCCCGGCAGGCCGGCCAGATCCAGTGCGCCTTTGCGGCGGGTCATCTCACGTGCTTTACGCGCCGCTTCGCGCGCGCGCGCCGCGTCGATGATTTTGCCGACCACGATTTTCGCGTCGCCTGGATTTTCCATCAGGTAATCCACCAGCTTCTCGTTCATCAGCGTTTCAACCGCGGTTTTCACCTCGGAAGAGACCAGCTTGTCCTTGGTCTGAGAAGAGAACTTAGGATCCGGCACCTTCACCGACACCACGGCGATCAGACCTTCACGCGCGTCATCGCCGGTGGCGCTGACCTTGGCCTTCTTGCTGTAGCCTTCCTTCTCCATGTAGCTGTTCAGCGTACGGGTCATCGCGGTACGGAAACCGACCAGGTGCGTGCCGCCGTCGCGCTGCGGAATGTTGTTGGTGAAGCAGTAGATGTTTTCCTGGAAACCGTCGTTCCACTGCAGCGCCACTTCCACGCCGATATCGTCTTTCACGGTCGAGAAGTAGAACACGTTCGGGTGGATCGGGGTTTTGTTCTTGTTCAGGTACTCGACAAACGCCTTGATGCCGCCTTCGTAGTGGAAGTGGTCTTCACGGTCGGTGCGCTTGTCCTTCAGGCGGATAGACACGCCGGAGTTGAGGAAGGACAGCTCGCGCAGACGCTTGGCCAGAATGTCGTATTCGAATTCGGTCACATTGGTGAAGGTCTGGTGGCTCGGCCAGAAGCGCACCATGGTGCCAGTCTGTTCGGTTTCGCCCACCACATTCAGCGGCGCCTGTGGCTCGCCGTGGCTGTAAGTTTGTTCGTGCACTTTGCCTTCGCGGCGGATCACCAGCTCCAGTTTCTCCGACAGGGCGTTAACCACCGAGACGCCCACGCCGTGCAGGCCGCCGGAAACCTTATAGGAGTTGTCGTCGAATTTACCGCCGGCGTGCAGCACGGTCATGATGACCTCTGCGGCTGAAACCCCTTCTTCCGGGTGAATGCCGGTCGGAATGCCGCGGCCGTCATCCTGTACCGATACCGAGTTGTCGGCATGGATGGTGACCTGAATGTCACTACAGTGGCCCGCGAGCGCTTCGTCGATAGCGTTGTCCACAACCTCGAATACCATGTGGTGCAGACCGGTGCCGTCATCGGTATCGCCGATATACATGCCCGGGCGCTTGCGCACCGCATCCAGCCCTTTTAATACCTTGATACTTGAGGAGTCATAAGAATTCGACATCAACGTTTCTCGCTCATTTTAGTCCTGTGGTTGAACCTCTATTTTACCCTGTTCCACGCGGAACATCTTGCCCTTTTCACCGGCCATGTCGGTCACTTGTTCAGCGCTGACCGCGCTGACAAAAACCTGGGCCTGGGTGGCTTTCAGGCGATCGGCCAGCAACCGGCGACGGCCGGTGTCCAGCTCGGAGGCAAAATCATCAATCAGATACAGGCAACGCCGCCCGCTCTGCCGGGTGAGAAACTCACCCTGCGCCAAGCGCAACGCGCACATCAGCAATTTAAGCTGACCGCGCGATAACAAATCCTCTACCGGCGTGCCGTCGGCACGAATGCGGAAGTCCGCTTTATGCGGCCCCACCGCGGTATAGGTCAACGCCCTGTCGCGCTCGAACTGGCGCTCCAGCAGCTCGCCGTAGTCGCTCTCTTTGTCCCAGCCGCGCTGGAAGGAGAAGCTCAGGGCGAATTCAGGCAGAAACTGCGCGCAGGTCGCGGTGATATCCGCGGCGATCGCGTCGCTGTATTCCGCCCGCCATTCGCTGATGCGCTCCGCGAGCGGGATCAGTTCCTGATCCCAGGCGCGGATCTGCGCATAGCGACTCACCTGGCGCAGCGCGGCATTGCGCTGCTTCAGTAACCGTTTCAGGTTGCTCCAGGCGGTGAAAAAACCGGGTTCGTTATGAAAACAGCCCCAGTCCAGGAAAGCGCGCCGGAATTTCGGCCCGCCATTCAGCAGGGTAAAACCTTCGGGGGTGATCAGCTGCATGGGCAGCAGCTGCGCCAGCTCGGCCACCTTGTGGCCGTCGCTGCCATCGATGCGTACTTTGCTGTCACCCTGACGGCTCTTGCTCAATCCTATCGACAGCTCGCGCTCCGTACCTTCTATGCGGCCGTGCAGCACGAACTCCGGCTGGTCGTGGCGAATCACCCGACCGGCCTGCAGGCTGCGAAAGGCGCGGCCGTGCCCGAGCGTATACACCGCTTCCAGCACGCTGGTCTTGCCGCTGCCGTTGGCACCGACCAGGAAGTTGAATCCCGGTGCCAGCGCCAAATCCGCCGCCTCGATATTGCGGAAATCTTTAATCAATAAACGCGTTAATGCCATGCCAACTCTATCACCGGGAAACTACGCTCAATGTAAGGGCGTTATCGGCGCAGGCAGTTTACGTGCGGACAGCGCACAGCAACCGGAGCGTACACAGAGTACGTGAGGATTGCGAGCACTGCCCAAGCGTAAAATGGCAAGCAAGATAGCCCGGATATCGATCACAACCGCATTGGCATGACAACGTAGGCCGCCGCCTGGCTGGCGCCGTCTTCGATCTGCACGCTGGAGACCGAGTCGGTCAACAGCAGGCGCACGTCTTCACACTTGAGCGCGTTCAACACGTCCAGCACGTAGCTGACGTTGAAACCGATCTCCATCTCCGCGCCGTCGTAGCTGACGTCGAGGATCTCTTCCGCCTCTTCCTGCTCCGGATTGTTGGCGGTGATCTTCAGCTGGTTCTGGCTGACATACAGCCGCACGCCGCGGAATTTCTCGTTCGAGAGAATGGCCGCGCGGGCAAACGCCTGCTTGAGCAGATCGCAGCCGGCCTCCAGCGTTTTATCCGGGTTCTTCGGCAAGACGCGGCGATAGTCAGGGAAACGGCCGTCAACCAGCTTGGACGTGAAGATGAAATCGCCAACGTGGGCGCGGATGTTGTTGCTGCCGATCTGCAGCTGCAGCACCGAATCGCCGCCGTCCAGCAGACGCACCAGCTCCATCACCCCTTTACGCGGCACGATCACCGAATGGGACGGCAGCTGTTGGCCGATCGGCATCGAGCACACCGCCAGGCGGTGGCCGTCGGTCGCGACGGTGCGCAGCTCTTCGCCTTCGGTTTCAAACAGCATGCCGTTCAGGTAATAACGCACGTCCTGATGGGCCATCGAGAACTGGGTGGCTTCGATCAGGCGCTTCAGCGTCGCCTGCGGCAAGCTGAACTCCACCTCGCTCTGCCAATCGTCCAGGTTCGGGAAGTCCGCCGCCGGCAGCGTGGACAGCGAGAAGCGGCTGCGGCCGGACCGCACCAGCATGCGCTCGCTCTCCAGCGTGACGGCGATCTCCGCCCCTTCCGGCAGGCCACGGCAGATATCAAAGAATTTGCGCGCGGGCACGGTGGTCGCGCCCGGCTCGTGCGGTTGGGACAGGGCGACGCGTGCCACCATCTCCATCTCCAGATCGGTGCCGGTCAGCAGCAGGGAACCTTCCGTCACCTGCAGCAGCAGGTTGCCCAGGATCGGTAAGGTCGGGCGGCCGCCCAGCGGGCTGCTCACCTGTTGCAGCGGTTTTAGCAGATGCTCACGTTCAACGATAAATTTCATAGCGCTATGAAGATAATGTTCTGATTAAATTGGAGAAATCTTCTTTGATGTCGTGACTTTCCTCACGCAGCTGCTCGATCTTCCGGCAGGCGTGCAACACCGTGGTATGGTCGCGGCCACCAAACGCATCGCCGATTTCCGGCAGGCTGTGGTTGGTGAGTTCCTTCGCCAGCGCCATCGCCATCTGGCGCGGGCGGGCAACGGATCGCGAACGCCGCTTGGACAGCAAATCCGCGACTTTAATCTTGTAATACTCCGCCACCGTCTTTTGAATATTGTCGATGGTGACCAGCTTTTCCTGCAGCGCCAGCAGATCGCGCAGCGCTTCGCGCACGAAATCGATGGTGATGGCCCGGCCGGTAAAGTTGGCGTTGGCGATCACGCGGTTCAGCGCCCCTTCGAGCTCACGCACGTTGGAACGCAGGCGCTTGGCGATGAAGAACGCCACTTCGCCCGGCAGGCGGATGTCGTTTTCGTCGGCCTTTTTCATCAGGATCGCCACGCGGGTTTCCAGCTCCGGCGGCTCGATCGCCACCGTCAGCCCCCAGCCGAAGCGAGATTTCAGACGATCTTCCACCCCGTTGATCTCTTTAGGGTAGCGATCCGAGGTCAGGATGATCTGCTGATTGCCTTCCAACAGGGCGTTAAAGGTATGGAAGAACTCTTCCTGCGAACGCTCCTTGTTGGCGAAGAATTGGATGTCATCGATCAGCAAGGCGTCGACCGAGCGGTAGTAGCGCTTAAACTCTTCGATGGCATTGTTCTGCAACGCTTTGACCATGTCCTGCACGAAGCGTTCCGAGTGCATGTAGACCACTTTGGCGTTGGCCTTGCGCGCCATGATGCCGTTGCCGACCGCGTGCAACAGGTGAGTTTTACCCAGGCCAGTGCCGCCATACAGGAACAAAGGGTTGTAGGCGCCGCCCGGATTATCCGCCACCTGGCGAGCCGCCGCGCGCGCCAGCTGGTTGGACTTACCCTCGACGAAGTTGTCGAAAGTGTGTTTAGGGTTGACGTTGGAACGGTAAGAGAGCTCGGGTTGCGCCGCCGCGTTGTCCCAGCTCGGGCGCAAAGGCGCGGCCGTGCGCGCCGCCGGGGCCGCAGGGGCGCTGCTGACGCTGGCGGTCACGGTCTGGCTGATCACCTGCGTGATCGGCTTGCTGCCGACTTCAAAACGCAGCAAAGGCGCGTCCGTGCCGCAGAAATCATTCAGCAGACCATTGATGTTGTTTAAGTACTTATCGCGAACCCAATCCAGCACAAAGCGGTTAGGCGCATACAGCGCCAGGGTATTGTCACTCAGTTCCGCCTGCAATGGGCGTATCCACATACTAAATTCTGTGGCAGGTAACTCATCCTGCAATCGGGCAAGACACTGCTGCCAAAGCGAAAGTGACACGGCGGACTCCACTCGAACAAGATCAATAAAGAAAAGAAACGGGCAACTTTTTTATAACTCATGATTTTTGACACATACCCGGCATCGGCGGTTTGCCTGTGGGGGATGCGAACCGCCTTTCACGGTTTGTGTCCCTCACGATCCCGGTATGGGGGATCGCGATCGGAATGACGGATCATAGCGCAATCCGAGCAAGAGATCCTCCCCTTCCTCACAGATTAGATCCATTTTATCCACAGGCCGCGGCCAGCGGCGATCTTTTCACCGCCGGCGCCGAATGACCGCGCAGATCCCGGCCGCTGCGCCGCGTTTTTTACATTGTCAACCGGTTATACCCTGTTATCCACGCCGGATCCTGCGATCGCGCGCAAAGGATCTCACGGGGATCCTTGCGATTTCACCCCGAGTCCGTATAATCTTCGCCCTACGTGTGATACCTGGTTCCTTATGGTGCGTCATTAGCCAGACAGGATTCTGCGGTGACCACGGGCCAAGACCGGATTTTGTTCCGTTATTGGCAGACAACCAGGTAGGCTGGCGCGATGCGAATTGACTCAGGACTGTACAATTATTACAATCCCGCTTCTTTATGTATTGCGATTGAGGCGTCGGTCATCTTCACGCCGAGTAGCCAAACGCGTTTACTGATCAGTAATTATTTTAAGTTTAGGTAGAAATCGCTATGAAACGCACTTTCCAACCGTCCGTATTGAAGCGCAACCGTAGCCACGGTTTCCGTGCTCGTATGGCCACCAAAAATGGTCGTCAAGTTCTGGCCCGCCGTCGTGCGAAAGGCCGTGCTCGTCTGACTGTTTCTAAGTAATAAAGCTAACCCGCTGAGTGGTTAAGCTCGCTTTTCCCAGGGAGTTACGTTTGTTAACTCCCACTCATTTCACTTTCGTCTTCCAGCAGCCACAACGGGCTGGCACGCCGCAAATCACCATCCTCGGCCGCCTGAACCAGCTGGGGCATCCCCGCATCGGTCTTACCGTCGCCAAAAAACACGTCAAACGCGCGCACGAGCGTAATCGGATCAAACGCCTAACCCGCGAAAGTTTCCGCCTGCGCCAGCACGAATTACCGGCGATGGATTTTGTCGTGGTGGCCAAAAAGGGGATAGCGGATTTGGATAACCGCGCGCTGACGGAAGCTTTGGATAAATTATGGCGTCGCCACTGTCGCCAGGCTCCCGCATCCTGATCGGGCTGGTGCGGGCCTATCAGCTCGTCATCAGTCCGCTGCTAGGGCCTCGTTGTCGCTTCCAGCCGACATGCTCTCATTACGCAATTGAGGCATTAAGCAGGTTTGGCATGATAAAAGGCAGTTGGTTAGCATTGAAACGCGTATTAAAATGCCACCCTTTGAACCCAGGTGGCGATGATCCGGTGCCGCCAAAAACCGACGATAACAGAGAACTCTAACGATGGATTCGCAACGCAATCTTCTCCTCATCGCTCTGCTGTTCGTGTCTTTCATGATCTGGCAGGCATGGCAAACGGACAACGCTCCGCAGCCGGCCGCACAGACCACGCAACAGACTTCGAACGCAGTAGCCGGTGATGCCGCCAGCCAGGCCGTGCCAGCCAGTGGTCAGGGTAAGCTGATTACCGTGAACACCGACGTGCTGTCACTGACCATCAACACCCGTGGTGGCGATATCGAGCAGGCTAAACTGTTGGCCTACCCGGATACTCTGGGTTCATCGACTCCGTTCCAACTGCTGGAAACCACTCCGTCGTTCGTCTATCAGGCGCAAAGCGGCCTGACCGGTAAAAACGGCCCGGACAACCCGGCCAACGGCGAGCGCCCGCTGTATCAGGCGGCGCAGGACAGCTACACCCTGCCGGAAGGCCAGGACGAGCTGCGCATCCCGCTGAGCTACACCGATAAAGACGGCGCGATCTACACCAAAACCTTCGTGCTCAAACGCAATCACTATGCGGTCGGCGTGGATTACAGCATCGACAACAAAGGCGCGACGCCGCTGGAGCTGACCCTGTTCGGCCAGCTGAAGCAGACCACCGAATTGCCTAAGCACCGCGATACCGGCAGCAGCAACTTCGCGCTGCACACCTTCCGCGGCGCGGCGTACTCGTCCAGCGAGGACAAGTACCAGAAATACGCGTTCGACAAAGACGAAAACCTGAGCGTCACCACCAAAGACGGTTGGGTCGCCATGCTGCAACAGTACTTCGCCACCGCGTGGGTACCGGCGACCAAGGGTGACAACACCTTCTACACCGCCAAACCGGGTGACAACCTGTCCACCATCGGCTTTAAATCTACGCCGGTCGTGGTGCAGCCGGGCGCTCAGCAGCAGCTGAACGCGACCCTGTGGGTCGGCCCGGAGCTGCAGGATCAGATGGCCCAGCTGGCGCCGCATCTGGACCTGACCGTGGATTACGGCTGGCTGTGGTTCATCTCCCAGCCGCTGTTCAAACTGCTGAAGTTCATCCACGGCTTTATCGGTAACTGGGGCTTCTCCATCATCATCATCACCTTCATCGTGCGCGGCATCATGTACCCGCTGACCAAAGCGCAGTACACCTCGATGGCGAAAATGCGCATGCTGCAGCCGAAGCTGCAGGCGATGCGCGAGCGTATCGGTGACGACAAACAGCGCATGAGCCAAGAGATGATGGCGCTGTACAAGTCGGAGAAAGTGAACCCGCTCGGCGGCTGCCTGCCGCTGATCATTCAGATGCCGATCTTCCTGGCGCTGTACTACATGCTGATGGGCTCGGTTGAGCTGCGCCACGCGCCGTTCGCCCTGTGGATCCATGACCTGTCGGCGCAAGACCCGTACTACATCCTGCCAATCCTGATGGGCGTGACGATGTTCTTCATTCAGAAGATGTCGCCGACCACCGTGACTGACCCGATGCAGCAGAAAATCATGACCTTCATGCCGGTGATCTTCACAGTGTTCTTCCTGTGGTTCCCGTCCGGTCTGGTGCTGTACTACATCGTCAGTAACCTGGTGACCATCCTGCAGCAGCAGCTGATTTACCGTGGTCTGGAAAAACGCGGTCTGCACAGCCGCGACAAGAAAAAAAGCTAAGCGTATTGTAGGGGTTCGGCGCGCCGACCCTTGCAGTCACCCCAAAGGCGGTCATTAGACCGCCTTTTTGCATCTTAATCGTCAGAGAGAACCGTTATGAGCACCACCGATACCATCGTAGCCCAAGCCACCCCGCCGGGACGCGGCGGCGTCGGCATTCTGCGCATTTCCGGAAGCAAGGCCAAAGACGTCGCCCAGGCGTTGCTCGGCAAGCTGCCGAAGCCGCGCTACGCTGACTATCTGCCGTTCCGCGACGCCACGGGTGCCACCCTCGATCAGGGCATCGCGCTGTGGTTCCCGGGGCCGAACTCCTTCACCGGCGAAGACGTGCTGGAGCTGCAGGGCCACGGCGGGCCGGTGATCCTCGATCTGCTGCTCAAGCGCGTGCTGGCGCTGCCTGACGTGCGCATCGCGCGGCCCGGCGAGTTCTCCGAGCGCGCATTTCTCAACGACAAGCTCGATCTGGCGCAGGCCGAAGCGATCGCCGATCTGATCGACGCCAGCTCCGAGCAGGCGGCGCGTTCAGCGATGAACTCGCTGCAGGGGGCGTTTTCCACCCGTATCCACCAGCTCGTGGAAGCGCTCACTCACCTGCGAATCTACGTGGAAGCGGCGATCGACTTCCCGGACGAGGAAATCGACTTCCTGTCCGACGGTAAAATCGAGGCGCAGCTCAACGACGTGATGGCGGATCTGGATAACGTGCGTGGTGAAGCGCGCCAGGGCAGCCTGCTGCGCGAAGGAATGAAGGTGGTGATCGCCGGGCGCCCCAACGCCGGTAAATCGAGCCTGCTCAATGCGTTGGCCGGGCGCGAGGCGGCGATTGTCACCGATATCGCCGGCACCACCCGCGACGTCTTGCGCGAACATATCCATATCGACGGCATGCCGCTGCACATCATCGACACCGCCGGCCTGCGCGACGCCAGCGACGAAGTTGAGCGTATCGGCATCGAACGTGCGTGGAACGAGATCGAACAGGCCGACAGAGTGCTGTTTATGGTTGACGGCACCACCACCGCCGCCACCGAGCCGGCGGAGATCTGGCCGGAGTTTATGGCGCGCCTGCCAGGCACGCTGCCGATCACCGTGGTGCGCAACAAGGCCGACATCACCGGTGAAACGCTGGGTCTGACGGAAGTGAACAACCACTCACTTATTCGCCTGTCGGCCCGCACCGGCGAGGGTGTCGATGTGCTGCGCGATCATCTTAAACAGAGCATGGGCTTCACCAGCAACATGGAAGGCGGCTTCCTGGCGCGCCGTCGCCACCTGCAGGCGCTGGAACTGGCGGCACAGCACCTGGTGCAGGGCAAAGAACAGTTAGTGAGCGCTTACGCGGGCGAGCTGTTGGCCGAGGAATTGCGCCAGGCGCAGCTGGCCTTGAGCGAAATCACCGGCGAATTCACCTCCGACGACCTGCTGGGCCGCATCTTCTCCAGCTTCTGTATCGGTAAATAACACCGCCATAACGCTTTCACGGCCGGGACAAAACCCTTGTTCCGGCCGTTTTTCTTTCCCGCGCTCGCTCTGCGCGCCGGCTCACAGAGCCGCCGCAGCGCCCCGCGCTATACTGGAAAGTCAGGAATCTCACTCAGGAACGAGTCAACATGGCATTGACCCTCAAGGTACTGCTGGAAAACCGGCGTGCCGCCGGCACCGACCCACTATTGCAGGCCAAGGCCGGGCTAAGCCTGCTGATTGAGGATGAGACGACGTCCATACTGTTCGATACCGGCCCCGACGACAGCTTTCTGCGCAATGCGGCGCTGATGGGCGTCGATCTCTCCCGTATCACCGCAACGGTGCTCTCCCACGGCCACTATGATCACTGCGGCGGCGTCGCTTGGCTGCCGGACAACAGCCGCATCATCTGCCACCCGCAGGTCGGCGATGAGCGCTATGCGGCACTTAAGGTGCTGGGCTACAGCCAGAAGATCAAAAAGCTCTCTTTGGATATCGACTACGCGCGCCACCGCATGCACTACAGCCGTGAACCGCTGGCGATCGGCGATCGCTTTATGTGGTCAGGCGAGATCGCGGTGCCCGCCCCGCGCGCCTACGGGGTGATCGCCGGGGAAAATGCGGCGGTGGACTACGTGATCGACGAAGGGGTGCTGATTTACAAATCGGATCGCGGTCTGGTGATCGTGACCGGCTGCGGGCACCGCGGGATCATCAATATCGTGCGCCATTGCCAGAAAATCACCGGGATCGGTCGGATCCACGCCCTGATCGGCGGTTTTCATCTGCGCTGCGCTTCCCCGCGCACGCTCTGGCACGTCCGCCGTTTTTTGCGGCAGCATCAACCGGAAAAGATCATGGGCTGCCACTGTACCGGCGCCTGGGGCCGGCTATGGTTACCGGAAGCGATCGCGCCGGCCACTGGCGATAGCTGGATCCTGGAATAACGCCTGCGCCGCTCATGATTGAAATCGGCAACAAATCGGATAAAACGCATAGTGTTTTTTGATGATAAATCCTCAACTTAGTCTTAATCTAACACCCCTGCGTTCTTAGCGACCCTCTGTCATGGAGTGAACAATGGCGTGTCATTTTGCCCGATGGACCCCGGCCTCCGCTGTCCTGGATACCCAGAGACTCTCCGACGAAGTGATAGCCGCCACCCGCACCTTTTCCGTTAAACGCCGCACGCGCTTTCTGCAAGGGCGTATTCTGCTCGCCGAAATGATGTTCTACCTGTACGGCCTGCCGACGCTGCCCCCCATCGCCACCACGCCGACCGGCCGCCCCTGTTTCGCCGATCATCAGCTGCCCGATTTCAGCCTCGCTTACGCCAGCAACACCGTGGGCGTGCTGCTCAGCGACGAGGGCAAAGTCGGACTGGATATCGAAGTGATGCGGGCGCGCGGCACCCGGCAAACCGCGCTGCAACACGCGCATCAGACGCCGGCAGAAAGTGCCTGGATCGCCGCGCAGGACGATCGGCTAGAGGCAGAAACACAGCTGTGGAGCATCCGGCAAAGCGTGCTGAAAATTTCCGGCCTCGGCAACAGCGGCCAGGCTACGCTGCGTCTGCATCCCTTCTCCGGCCACCTGCGCTCCAGCGCCACGCCGGACGTTCAGGTGATGAGCGACGCCGACGAATACCTGAGCTGGGCCTGCGCCGGCAGCCCCGGCCTGGACCGCCTGCTGTGCTGGCGCTACGAAGAGCGCGGCGGACTGCGCAAAGACGGGGAAATCTCGCCGCGCAGCCTGGCGGCGTCCTCGCGCTTCGTCAAACTGACGGGCCTGAAGACGCCCGGTTAACGCAGCGCAAAGCGGATAACGCTGTCTTTATCGCACGAGTTGCTGGATTAAATTGTAAAGACAGCTAAATGTTGAGCAATCGCCTATTCTCGCACCGCGCTTTAGCCTACTATTCGCCCATGTTGTACGCTGAATCTGCTCATTCGAAAGGGAGAATCACCATGTCAGACCAAGCCTTGAAAATCGTCACTCTGCTCGGCAGCCTGCGCAAAGGCTCCTACAACGCCATGGTGGCCCGCGCCCTGCCTGGCCTCGCTCCACAAGGCGTCACCATTGAAGCGCTGCCTTCCATCCGCGATATCCCGCTGTATGACGCCGACATGCAACAGGGTGAAGGCTTCCCTGCCGCGGTCGAGGCGATCGCCGAACAGATCCGCCAGGCCGACGGCGTGATCATCGTCACCCCTGAATATAACTATTCCGTGCCCGGCGGGTTAAAGAACGCCATCGACTGGCTGTCGCGTTTGCCGAATCAGCCGCTGGCCGGCAAGCCGGTCGCCATTCAAACCAGCTCGATGGGGCCGATCGGCGGCGCGCGCTGCCAATACCATCTGCGCCAGATCCTGGTGTTCCTCGATGCGATGGTAATGAACAAGCCTGAGTTTATGGGCGGCGTGATCCAGAGCAAGGTCGATGAACAGGCCGGTGAACTGAGCGATCAGGGAACGCTGGATTTCCTGACCGGCCAGCTGTCCGCGTTCAGCGATTTTATTCGCCGCGTGGAGTGACCGTCTCGCGGCGCCCGCGGGGCGCCGCAACAGGACATGAAGTCCGTCAATTCATTGAAAATTAAAGCCATAGCATCATGTATTTTTTCATTTTAGCGTTATTTTTTGTTTCCATCACCAGTCCCGCTTTCGCCGCAGACATGCGTTATCCCGCCGGTGAAGAGCCGCTGGAGCTGCCGGCACACAGTGCGCTCAACGCCCAGCTGTCGCGATCCGCGCAAAACCAGGAAGACAAAAAGCTGGGCGCCATGTCGCTGTACCTGACGCTGATGCGCGAAGACGGCCGCAACGTCTGGGCGCCCTACCAGCTGGCGGTATCGTCGGCGGAGAAAGGCCAAACCGAGCTGGCGGAGCGCTACCTGCAGCTGAGCGCCGACCGCGGCCTGTGGTACTACTACAACCTGCTGGAGGACGACGCCTTCAACAGCATCCAACACTCCGCCACCTACCAATCGATCCTGGCCGCCACCAAAGCGCGCTATCTGCAGCACGCCCGCCACTATGAAGGCAAGGCCAGCTACGCGATGCCGGACGGCGAAGCGCCGCCAGAAGGCTGGCCAACGGTGATCTTCCTGCATACCTACGGCAAAGCCGCCGCCATCAGCCCGGAAGAACGGCTGCTGTTCGGCGAAATGGGCGTGGCCTACATCGAGATCAACGGCACGCAAATGCTGTCGGAAAACAGCTTCCGCTGGTCGAATTACAGCGATGAGAGCACCCACTCCGCCATTCAGCGTACGCTGCAACAGCTGGCTCCGCAGCTAAAGCTGAATACCCAACGGATTTACCTCAGCGCCCGCGGCCAGGGCGCACTGCACGCCGCCAACCTGATCGCGAAGTACCCGCAGTTTTATGCCGGCGCGCTCCTGATCGCCCCCAACGGCGAGATCAAGCCGGCCCAGCAGTCGCTGGCGGCGCAAAAGAAAATCGTGATGGCGTATTACGATCGGCAGAACTTCAGCGAGCAGGCGCTGGCATTACACTTCGCCAATCTGTTCGGGGAGGATAATCAGGTGCAGACGCTGCACTTCGCCCAGGGCGAGGATGCCGCCGGCAGTTGGCAGGCGCGCTTCAGGCGACCGTTGCAGTGGGTGTTGGATGGGGCGCCGGATGCGACGCCGGGCGTCTAGGGGTTCAGGGCCGACAGGCGTCGGCCCTTTGGCGGTCAATGACCGTCGACGAAGACGATCTTCAGCACGAACAGCAGCGCCACCACCACCACGCACGGGCTGATTTCACGCCAGCGGCCGGTGCCGAGCTTCATCACGCAGTAGGAGATAAAGCCGAGCGCAATGCCTTCGGTGATCGAGAAGCTGAACGGCATCATCACCGCGGTGACAAACGCCGGTACCGCTTCGGTCAGATCGTCCCACTTCACCCGCGCCAGGCTGGAGGTCATCAGCACGCCAACGTAGATCAGCGCGCCGGCGGCGGCGTAGGCCGGCACCATGCCCGCCAACGGCGACAGGAAGATCACCAGCAGGAACAGCAGGCCGGTGACCACCGCCGTTAAACCGGTGCGGCCGCCGACGGCGACGCCGGACGAACTTTCGATGTAAGCGGTCACGGAAGAGGTGCCCGCCAGCGAACCAGCCACCGAGCTGATGCTGTCTACGTACAGCGCCTGCTTCATGCGCGGGAATTTGCCCTGGCTGTCGGTCAGGCCGGCTTTATCGGTGACGCCGATCAGGGTGCCGGAGGAGTCGAACAGGTTCACCAGCATAAACGAGAAGATGATCCCGGCCAGCCCGATGTTCAGCGCGCCGGCCACGTCGACCTGGCCCACCACCGAGGTGATGCTCGGCGGCAGGGAGAACAGGCCGCCGTATTTCACGTCGCCCAGCATCCAGCCGATCAGGGTGGTGACCACGATTGACACCAGCACCGCCGCATGGAAGTTGCGCGAAGAGAGCACGGCGATGATGAAGAAGCCGAGTGCCCCCAGCAGCACATTGTGCGAGGTCAGGCTACCGATGGTCACCAGCGTGTCCGGGTTGGCCACCACGATGCCGGCGTTTTTCAGCCCCATCATGCCGATGAACAGACCGATGCCGCTGGTGATGCCGACCCGCAGGCTGACCGGTATGTTGGCGATCATCCAGTAGCGGATGCGGAAAATGGTCAGCAGCAGCAGGCCGACCGCCCCCCAGAAGATGGCGCCCATGCCCACCTGCCAGGAGATGCCCATCGCCCCGACTACCACGAAGGCGAAGAAGGCGTTCAGGCCCATCGCCGGCGCCAGCGCCACCGGCAGATTCGCCAGCAGGCCCATAAAGATGCTGCCAAAGGCGGCGATAAGACAGGTGGTGACAAATACCGCCTGGGTATCCATGCCCGCCGCGCCCAAAATTTGCGGGTTAACGAACACGATATACACCATGGTGAGGAAGGTGGTGATACCGGCAATCGTTTCCGTACGCGCCGTCGTGCCATGTTGCTTGAGTTTAAACACGCGCCCAAGCAAGCCTTGCTCAGCGTCAAGGCCAGATACTGGTTTGGTCATTATCAGAATTCCGAAAATGGGAATGGACAGTCGCCGGCTATCCTATAACAAAAAGTGGGGCTTTTGACGCCGGTCACAGGTTTTTTTCGCCGTCTTTACGGCTAAACGCCTCAACGGCTTGTATTTACAGGCATTCATCCCCCGTTGCCGCCCGCTGCGTTGCCGTTTGCCGGCACGGCCGATAAAATGGCCTATCGCATCTCTTACCCTACCCGCTAAAAAAACAGGAATCCGCATGTCTTCGACCTTTATCGATAAGCTCGCGTTGATCGCGCTGAAAGATGACAAAGTGGCGCTGGTGCGCTCACATAATAAGACGCTGTTTTATATGCCGGGCGGAAAACGCGAAGCGGGTGAAACCGACGAACAGGCGCTGTGCCGCGAAATCGACGAAGAGCTGACCGTTGCGCTGCTGCCGAACTCCATCGCATTTTACGGCGAGTTCGCCGGCCCGGCGGACGGCAAACAGGACGGCACCCAGGTGCGCATTCGCTGCTACCAGGCCGACTTTACCGGGCAGCTGCAGCCGGCCGCCGAAATCGCCGAGCTGAGATGGTGCGACAGCCGCGACTTGCCGCACTGCTCGCACGTCGCCGCACTGATTTTGCACGATCTTAAGGCGCGTAGCCTGATCAAGTGATCGCTGAGCGGCCTCAGCGGCGTTAACCCGAAGGAACCTGTCCCGCATGAATCAGATTGACTGCATTTTGTTCGACTGCGACGGCACGCTGGTGGACAGCGAAGTGCTGTGCAGCAAAGCCTATGTACACATGTTCGCCCACTACGGTATTCACCTGTCGCTGGAAGAGGTATTCAAGAAATACAAAGGGGTGAAGCTGTACGAGATCATCGATCGGGTCAACGCCGAGCAGGGCACTGACCTGGCAAAAGAGACACTGGAGCCACTGTATCGGCAGGAAGTGGCGCGGCTGTTCGACAGCGAATTACAGCAGATTGCCGGCGCCCGCGAGCTGCTGGCGCAGGTGACGGTACCTGTCTGCACCGTCTCCAACGGGCCGGTCAGCAAGATGCAGCACTCGCTCGGCCTGACCGGCATGCTGCCTTATTTTGATGACCGGTTGTTCAGCGGCTATGACATTCAGCGCTGGAAGCCGGATCCGGCGATCGTGTTTCACGCCGCCGAACAGATGCAGGTGCCGGTGACGCGCTGCATCCTGGTGGACGACTCGCCCGCCGGCGCCCAGGCCGGCATCAACGCCGGCATTCCGGTCTTTTACTTCTGCGCCGATCCGCATAACCCGCCGATCGATCACCCATTGGTAACGACCTTTGACAACCTGGCTCAGCTGCCCGCGCTGTGGCGCGAACGCGGCTGGCGGCTGACGGCCGATTAACTGGCCGGCAACGGCGGCTTGTTGCGCCACCAGCGCCAGGACCGTTTTAGCGCGCGGGTTTGCGCGCCGAAGCGGCGGTTGACCGCGTTGGCCAGCAGATCGAGCGCCAGACAGAACACGAAATAGACCAGCGCCACGAACAGGAACACTTCCATCGGGTAGACCATGCTGCGGTTGTTGACCTGGGTCGCCAGAAAGGTCAGTTCGCCAACGCCGACGATATAAGCCAGCGAGGTGTCTTTGATCAGGGAGATCCACTGGTTGATGAACGACGGCACCATCATGCGCAGCGCCTGCGGCAGCACGATCATGCGCAGCGTCTGCCAACGGGTCAGCCCCAGAGAAAGCCCGGCCTGCCACTGGCCGGGACCGATCGCGGCGATGCCGGCCTTCACCGCATGGGCCAGATAGGCCGAAGCGATCAGCGCCAGCGCGCACACCACGGTAGTGATTTCCGGGATCTCGACGCCAAACACCATCGGCAGCAGGAAATAGGTCCAAAAGATCAGCATGATGACCGGAATGGCGCGGAAAAAGCCCAGCACCGCCGCCAGCAGCCCGGCGGCGACGCCGCGCGACATCGCCAACGCCACGCCGAATAACGTGCCGAGCACCGCCGAGGCTACGCCAGCCATCAGGCTGATCGCCAACGTCAGCGCGGCGCCGCCTAATGGGCCATCCGGCCAGGTGCCCCACAGCAGGTAGCCCAGGTTATCGTGAATTACGCTGAAATCCATCTCAATGTCCTCCCAGGGGTTTACGCTGTTGGCGCCACATGCCCCAGCCTTCCAACAGCGCGATGATGGCGATATACAGCACCGTCGCCACGCCGAACGCCTGGAAGGTGCGCAACGTTTCGGTTTCGACCTGGCGCGAGGCGTAAGAGAGTTCGGCAACGCCGATTGCCATGGTCAGCGACGAGTTCTTGATCACGTTCATGTATTGGCCCAGCAGCGGCGGCAGCGCGATTTTCAGCGCCTGTGGCAGTACCACGTAGCGCATCGCCTGCCAGCCGGTCAGCCCCAGCGCCTGCGCGGCATATTTCTGCCCGCCGGCGACGCCGCGAATACCGGAACGAATCTCTTCGGCGATAAAGGCGGTGGAGTAGAGCGTCAGGCCGAAGAAACCGGCGAGAAACTCGAACGACGGCCACTCAAGCGGGCCAACCTGATGTGAACTGTTCAGCCATTGCATGGCGGCGGACGGCAGGATCTGCCCGGCGGCGAAGTACCAGAAGAACAGCTGCACCAGCAGCGGCGTATTGCGAAACAGCGAGCTGTACCCCATCGCCAGCCAGCGCAACGGCCGCAGGCTGCTGTCGCGCATCGCCGCCAGCACAAAGCCCAGCAGCGTGGCCGCCAGGCCCGCGCAGGCGGAAAGCCACAGCGTCAGCAGAAAGCCGTGCCACAGCCAGCTTAGGTATTGCGGCGCCAGCAGCCAGTCCAGGTTCATGTTCAATCCTTGTCTTGCAGAATGCATCAGGGGCGCAGCAAGCTGCGCCCCTCCGTGCCGATCTCAGCGCGAGCGGTTAAATCAGGCTTTCGGTTGCTGATCCAAAGGCGCGATTTTGAAATCGCCGCGCGGTTGGGCGGATTGGGTTTCCGGCCCGAACCAGCGATCGTAAATCTTAACCGCTTCGCCGTCTTTTTCCAGCGTGATCAGCGTCTCGTTCACCGCGGCGGTCAGGCGATCTTCGCCCTTGGGAATGCCGACGCCCTGGTATTCTTTGGTAAGACTGAACGGCGAAATTTCAAATTCCGCCTTCTGTGCCGCCGGCAGGTTGCCGAGCAGGCCGACCAGCTTGGCGTCATCCTGAGTGATCGCCTGCACGTTGCCGTTGCGCAGCGCCACGAACGCCAGCGGGGTGTCATCGTAGGAGATCACTTTCGCCGTCGGGAAACGCTCGCGCAGGGTGATTTCCTGCACCGTGCCCTTGTCCGCGCCGATGCGCAGCTTCTTGATGTCTTCCGGGGTTTTCAGCACGCCTTTGCGGGCGATGAATTTCTGGCCGGTGGCGAAGTACGGCACGCTGAAGTTCACTTCCTTGGCGCGCTCGTCGGTAATGGTGAAGTTGGCGGCGATCAGGTCAACCTTCTTCGACACCAGCAGCGGAATGCGGTTGGCCGGGTTGGTGGCGCGCAGCTCCACTTTTACCCCCAGCGCTTTGCCGATCGCGTCGGCGACGTCCACATCGTAGCCCACTAGCTTCTTGCTCTGCGGATCGATGTAGCCGAACGGCGGGTTGCTGTCGAACACCGCGATGCGCACCACGCCGGCTTGCTTGATATCGTCAAGTTTGTCCGCGTGCGCGGCGCCGGCGGCGAGGCCGGTCAGACTGGCTAACAACGTTAAGGCCAAAGCGCGATGTTTCATAGAAAGCTCCTAAGTGGTTGATGTCCTGCTGGCGGATAAGCTAGCAAGCGCCACATAGGTCAGGAAATAATATAAAAAGCTATATTTATAACCTTTTTATCTTTACGCGCTTAAGATGGAATAAAGGCGCGGGAAACCGCGCCTTTGAAGGATATTACCCGGAAAGAGTTAGTCGGCTTTTTCGTCTTTAGCGCCCGGAGAGAGCAGCTTTTCCAGGGCGTCGCCACCCAAATGACGGAAATCCTGCCCTTTGACAAAATAGAAGATAAATTCGCAGATGTTCTGGCAGCGGTCGCCGATGCGCTCGATAGAACGGGCGCAGAACAACGCGGTCAGCACGCTCGGGATGGTGCGTGAGTCTTCCATCATGTAGGTCATCAGCTGACGCACGATGCCTTCGTATTCCTGGTCGACCTTTTTATCTTCGCGGTAAATACGGATCGCCTCGTCCAGATCCATGCGCGCAAACGCGTCCAGCACGTCGTGCAGCATCTGCACAGTGTGGCGCCCCAGCGATTCCAGGCTGACCAGCAGCGGCTGGTGCTGGTGCGAGAACTTCTCCAGCGCGGTGCGGCAGATTTTGTCCGCCACGTCGCCGATACGCTCCAACTCGGAAATGGTTTTGATGATCGCCATGACCAGGCGCAGATCGCTGGCGGTCGGCTGACGCTTGGCGATGATGCGCACGCAGGCTTCGTCGATCGCCACTTCCATCATGTTGACCTTGGCGTCGCCTTCGATCACGCGCTTGGCCAACTCGCCATCCTGATTATGCATCGCGGTGATGGCGTCGGTCAGCTGTTGCTCCACCAGCCCGCCCATGGTCAGCACCTGGGTGCGGATATGCTCGAGCTCTGCGTTGAACTGGCCGGAAATGTGTTTGTTTAAATTCAGGTTATCCATGATGCTTCCTATCAACCATAACGGCCAGTGATGTAGTCTTCAGTCTGCTTTTTCTGCGGCGCAGTGAACAGGTTATCAGTATCACTGAACTCGATCAGCTCGCCCAGATACATAAATGCGGTAGAGTCGGAGCAGCGCGCCGCCTGCTGCATGTTGTGCGTTACGATCACCACGGTGTAATCGGCCTTCAGCTCGCTGATCAACTCTTCAATCTTGCCGGTGGAGATCGGATCCAGCGCCGAGCAAGGTTCATCCAGCAACAGCACTTCCGGACGAATGGCGATGCCGCGGGCGATGCACAGACGCTGCTGCTGGCCGCCGGAGAGGCTGTAGCCGCTCTGGTGCAGCTTGTCCTTAGTTTCGTTCCACAGCGCCGCCTTGGTCAGCGCCCACTGCACGCGTTCGTCCATATCGGCGCGCGACAGCTTTTCAAACAGGCGAACGCCGAAAGCGATGTTGTCGTAAATCGACATCGGGAACGGCGTCGGCTTCTGGAACACCATGCCGACCTTGGCGCGCAGCAGCGCGATATCCGAGTTGTCGGTCAGGATGTTCTGGCCGTCCAGCAGGATGCCGCCTTCCGCGCGCTGTTCCGGGTACAGCTGGTACATCTTGTTGAAGGTGCGCAGCAGGGTGGATTTGCCGCAGCCGGACGGGCCGATAAACGCGGTGACCTTGTTCTTGGCGATATCCAGCGTGATGTTCTTCAGCGCATGGAATTTGCCATAGTAGAAGTTCAGATCGCGTACCTGAATTTTGCTGCTGGAAGCGTCAGTAACCATACTCATCAAGACTTCTCTCTTTTCATCAGCGCCGCCAAAACGGCGCTCAAAATTTTATGAATGCTTTTTCTTGGCGAAAACCACGCGCGCCAGGATATTCAGTAACAGTACGCACAGGGTGATCAACAGCACCCCGGCCCAGGCCAGCTGTTGCCATTCGGCGAACGGGCTCATGGCGAATTTGAAGATGGTCACCGGCAGGTTGGCGATCGGCTGCATCAGGTCGGTGCTCCAGAACTGGTTCGACAGCGAGGTGAACAGCAGCGGTGCGGTTTCCCCCGCGATGCGCGCAATCGCCAGCAGCACGCCGGTGATGATGCCGGACACCGACGCCTTCAGCGTGATGGCGGAAATCATGCGCCATTTCGGCGTGCCCAGGGCGTAGGCGGCCTCGCGCAGCGTATCCGGCACCAGCTTCAGCATGTTTTCGGTGGTGCGAATGACGATCGGCACCTGCAGCAGCGCCAGCGCCACGATGCCGGCCCAGCCGGAGAAGTGTTCCATCTTCGCCACCACGATGGTGTAAACGAACAGGCCCACCACGATCGACGGTGCGGACAGCAGGATATCGTTGATAAAGCGGATCACTTCCGCCAGCCAGGATTTACGGCCGTATTCCGCCAGGTAGATGCCGGCCATGATGCCCAGCGGTGTACCGAAGAGGGTCGCCCACAGGATCAACAGGCCGCTGCCGGCGATGGCGTTGGCCAAGCCGCCGCCCGCGGTATTCGGCGGCGGGGTCATTTCGGTGAACAGCGCCAGCGACATACCGTCGAAGCCTTTGGTGACGGTGGCGATCAGGATCCAGATCAACCAGAACAGCCCGAACGCCATGGTCGCCATCGACAGGAACAGCGCGAGGCGGTTTTTTTGCCGGCGCCAGGCCTGCATTTTGCGGCGGCTTTCCGCCAGAACGACTGCGTTTTGCATATCCATCGTCGCCATGTTAACGCCCCTCATTCTTGGCCAGACGCATGATCATCAGTTTCGACAGCGCCAGCACGATAAAGGTGATAACAAACAGAATCAGGCCCAGCTCCATCAACGCGGCGGTGTGCACGCCGGACTCGGCTTCGGCGAATTCGTTGGCCAGCGCCGAGGTGATGCTGTTGCCCGGCATGTACAGCGAAGCGCTGTCGAGCTGGTAGGTGTTGCCGATGATAAAGGTCACCGCCATGGTTTCCCCCAGCGCACGGCCCAGGCCCAACATCACGCCGCCGATGACGCCGTTTTTGGTGAACGGCAGCACGATGCGCCAGATGACTTCCCAGGTGGTGCAGCCGATGCCGTAGGCCGACTCTTTCATCATTACCGGGGTCTGTTCGAACACGTCGCGCATGACCGCAGCGATGTAAGGAATGATCATGATCGCCAGGATCACCCCGGCGGCCAGGATGCCGATGCCGAAGGCGGGGCCGGAGAACAGCTCGCCGACGATCGGAATGCCTGACAGCACTTCGCCCACCGGCGTCTGGAAGTATTCGGCGAACAGTGGAGCGAACACGAACAGGCCCCACATGCCGTAGACGATGCTCGGGATGGCCGCCAGCAGCTCAATGGCGATGCCCAGCGGCCGCTTCAACCAGTTCGGCGCCAGTTCGGTCAGGAACAGCGCGATGCCGAAACTCACCGGCACGGCGATGATCAGCGCGATAAGCGAGGTGACCACGGTGCCGTAGATCGGCACCAGCGCGCCGAACTGCTCCGCCGGCGCATCCCACTCTTTGGTCCACAGGAAGGCGAAGCCGAATTTCTGCATGCTTGGCCAGGAGGCGAAGATCAGCGAAACGATGATGCCGCCCAGCAACAATAGGGTAATCAGCGCAGCCAGTCTCACCAGCGCGCTGAAAATGATGTCACCGTTTTTGCCCGGTGCTTTGATGGTCGGCTTGTACTCAGCCATAGATTACTCTCTGTTTGAACCCTGGCAGCCCCAACCGGGATCGGAGCCTGAAGAACTGTGTGGGGCGCGGCGAACCCGCGCCCCTGCGTTGTTAGTACAGCGCTTTACCTGAACTGTCTTTTACGTTGGTTTTCCAGGCCGCGCGCACCTGCTCAACCACTTCTGTCGGCAGGGTGGCGTAATCCAGCTCGTTCGCCTGCTTGGCGCCGGTTTTGTAAGCCCAGTCGAAGAACTTCAGCACTTCGGCGCCCTGAGCAGGGTTTTTCTGCTCTTTGTGCACCAGGATGAAGGTGGTGGAGGTGATTGGCCACACGTTGTCGCCTTTCTGGTCAGTCAGATCCTGAGCGAAGGTCTTGCTCCAATCCACGCCTTTGGCCGCGTTGCTGAAGCTCTCTTCGGTCGGGCTGACCGGTTTGCCGTCGGCGGAAACCAGCTTGGTGTAAGCCAGGTTGTTCTGCTTGGCGTAAGCGTATTCTACGTAGCCGATAGAGCCTGGCAGACGCTGAACGAAGGCGGCGATGCCGTCGTTGCCTTTGCCGCCCAGACCGGTCGGCCAGTTAACGGTAGAACCGGCGCCAATCTTCTCTTTCCACTGCGCGTTGGCCTTGGACAGGTAGCTGGTGAACACGAACGAGGTGCCGGAACCGTCGGCGCGGCGCACCACGGCGATGTTCTGGTCAGGCAGTTTCACGCCTGGGTTCAGCTTGGTGATAGCCGGGTCGTTCCATTTTTTGACGTTGCCCAGGTAGATATCGCCCAGGGTTTTACCGTCCAGAGTCAGTTCGCCGGATTTGATGCCCGGGATATTCACGGCCAGCACCACGCCGCCGATCACGGTCGGGAACTGGAACAGACCGTCGGCCGCCAGCTTGTCGTCAGACAGCGGGGCATCGGAGGCGCCAAAGTCAACGGTGTTGGCCACGATTTGCTTCACGCCGCCAGAGGAGCCGATGCCCTGATAGTTAACTTTGTTGCCGGTTTCTTTCTGATAAGAATCTGCCCACTTGGCGTAAACCGGAGCGGGGAATGTCGCACCTGCACCGGTCAGGCTGGCAGCAGCGAACGCGGACACGGCGGTCAGGGAGAAGGTCGCTGCCACAATACTGGCGACGGTGGTACGCATCAGTTTCATAATCCCTCCTAATGGGATACTTAAAATCGACTTCGAGTCGTTTTAATCAGAGTAAGTATTGCTGCAGGAGGGAAAATAGGACAGTTTGGTGACAGAAAAATGTACGCAATATGACAGTTATATTACAGTGTATTTGATGAGTAATGATTTATATAAAAATCAATTCGTTAAATTAAAAACAGCGCAATTGCCAAGCAATAAAAAAACCGTTTTGGCGCGGCCTATCCGCTTGAATATGACAACGTTTATCCCTGAATAGGCGCCGCAGTCATCTTTCGCGTTGCTCATGAAAAAAGCCGGCGCTAAGGCCGGCTTTTGCAGTTTACCTGCGGCAGATTACTCTACGGTGACAGACTTCGCCAGGTTGCGCGGCTGGTCAACGTCGGTGCCTTTGATCAGCGCCACGTGGTAAGACAGCAGCTGCAACGGCACGGTGTAGAAGATCGGCGCCACGATTTCCTCGACGTGTGGCAGAGGAATGATGGTCATGCCTTCGCTGCTGACGAAACCGGCGTCCTGATCGGCGAACACGTACAGCTGGCCGCCGCGCGCGCGCACTTCTTCAATGTTGGACTTCAGCTTTTCCAGCAGTTCATTGTTCGGCGCCACCACGATCACCGGCATATCGGCGTCGATCAGCGCCAGCGGGCCGTGTTTCAGCTCGCCCGCCGCATAAGCTTCGGCGTGAATATAGGAGATCTCTTTCAGCTTCAGCGCCCCTTCCATGGCGATCGGATACTGATCGCCGCGGCCGAGGAACAGCGCATGGTGCTTGTCGGAAAACCCTTCCGCCAGCGCTTCGATCTCTTTATCCATCGACAGCATCTGCTCGATGCGCGCCGGCAGCGCCTGCAGGCCGTGCACGATCTCCTGCTCCACGCTTTCCGCCATGCCTTTCAGACGGCCCAGACGTGCCACCAGCATCAACAGCACGGTGAGCTGCGTGGTGAAGGCTTTGGTCGAAGCTACGCCGATTTCCGTGCCGGCCTTGGTCATCAACGCCAGATCGGATTCGCGCACCAGCGAAGAACCCGCCACGTTACAAACGGCCAGCGAACCGAGATAACCCAGCTCTTTGGACAGGCGCAGCGCCGCTAATGTGTCGGCGGTTTCGCCGGATTGCGACAAGGTGATGATCAGGCTGCCTGGACGCACCGCCGATTTGCGGTAACGGAATTCGGACGCGATCTCGACATCGCATGGCACGCCGGCCAACGCTTCAAACCAGTAGCGCGCCACCATACCTGAGTGGTAAGAAGTGCCACAGGCGATAATCTGCACGTGCTGCACCTTGGCCAACAGCTCATCGGCACGCGGGCCCAGCTCGCTCAGGTTGATTTGGCCATGGCTGAAACGCCCTTCCAGGGTGTTTTTCAGCGCCAGCGGCTGTTCGTAGATCTCTTTTTGCATGTAGTGACGGTAAGCGCCCTTGTCGCCGGCGTCATACTGCACCTGGGATTCGATCTCAGGGCGCTCGATGGCGTTGCCCTGCTTGTCGAAGATGTTGACGGTGCGGCGAGTCACTTCCACCACGTCGCCTTCTTCCAGGAAGATGAAGCGGCGGGTGACCGGCAGCAGCGCCAGCTGATCGGAAGCGATGAAGTTTTCCCCGACGCCGCGGCCGATAACCAACGGGCTGCCGGAGCGCGCAGCGACCAATACGCTCGGATCGCGGCTGTCCATCACCACGGTGCCGTAGGCGCCGCGCAGCTGTGGGATCACGCGCTGAACCACTTCCAGCAGCGTACCGCCTTGCAGTTGTTCCCAGTGCACCAGGTGCGCAATCACTTCGGTGTCGGTTTCGGAGCTGAAGCGATAACCGCGTTCGATCAGCAGTTCGCGCAGCGGTTCGTGGTTTTCGATGATGCCGTTATGCACTACGGTAATGTAGTCGGAAACATGCGGGTGCGCGTTCGCCTCGGTCGGTTCACCGTGCGTTGCCCAGCGGGTGTGAGCGATGCCGGTACCGCCGTGTAGATCGGTTTGCTCCGCCGCTTCGGCCAGTTTTTGTACCTTGCCTACGCGGCGCAGGCGACTGACGTTGCCTTTCTCGTCGACCACCGCCAGACCGGCGGAGTCATAACCGCGGTACTCGAGACGACGTAAACCTTCCAACAGGATTTCTGCGATATCACGTTGCGCTACTGCGCCTACAATTCCACACATCAGTTATATTCCTAATGAACGCCCTTCATGGGCGCTTTCGATGCCTTGACCTGATTTTTGCCGGTTTTTACCGTGCGTCCCCCGAGCCTGTAGATGGTGGGGTTATTATGTTTTGTATTGGGCTCGTGAACGGAGCCCAACGCAAAACACACTATGACTTCTTCTTCACCGGACGTTGCCAGCCCTGAATGTGCACCTGCTTGACGCGGCTCAGCACCAATTCGTTCTCGGCGATATCGCGCGTCACCGTGGTGCCGGCGGCGATGGTGGAGCCTTTGCCGACTGACACCGGCGCCACCAGCTGAGTATCGGAACCGACGAATACGCCGTCGCCGATCAGCGTCTTGTGCTTGTTGGCGCCATCGTAGTTGCAGGTGATGGTGCCGGCGCCGATATTCACGTCATCGCCGATTTCGGCATCGCCCAGGTAGCTGAGGTGGCCGGCCTTGGAGCCTTTGCCCAGACGCGCTTTTTTCATTTCCACGAAGTTGCCGACGTGGGCCCCTGCCGCCAGCTCCGCGCCTGGGCGCAGGCGGGCGAACGGCCCCACGGTGCAGTCGGCCTCCAGCACGCTGTCTTCCAGCACGCTGTAAGGGCTGATCTCGCAGTCATCGCCAATCACGCAGTTTTTCAGCACGCAGCCGGCGCCGATTTTCACTCGGTCGCCCAGCTTGACGTGACCTTCGATAATCACATTCGCATCAATAGTGATGTCGCGGCCGTGAACAAGTTCCCCGCGCAGATCGAAACGCGCCGGATCCAGCAACATCACGCCGGCCAACAACAGCTTTTCAGACTGTTCCGACTGGAAGACGCGCTCCAGGGTCGCCAGCTGCAGGCGGTTGTTTACGCCTTCCACTTCACTCAGGCGCGACGGGTGCACAGCCTCGATTTTTTTGCCGTCGGCATGGGCCAACGCAATGATATCGGTGATGTAAAACTCGCCCTGTGCGTTGTCGTTATTCAACATCCCCAGCCAGCGCTTCAGATCGCGCCCGTTCGCCACCAGGATGCCGGTATTGATTTCGTTAATCTGGCGCTGCGCCTCGCTGGCATCCTTGTGTTCGACGATGCCCACCACGTTGCCCTGCTCGCGCACGATACGGCCGTAACCGCTCGGATCGTCCAACTTGACCGTCAGCAGACCAATGCCACCCTGCGGCTTGGCCGCCAGCAGGCGTTGCAACGTATCTACGGAGATCAACGGCACGTCGCCGTATAACATCAGCACGTCTTCATCGTCGGCAAAGTGCGGCGCAGCCTGCTGCATTGCATGACCGGTACCCAGTTGCTCGGCCTGCAGCACCCAGTTCAGCGCGCCGTCAGTCAGCGTGCTTTTCAACAAATCGCCGCCGTGGCCGTATACCAGGTGAACATGTTGCGCGCCCAGTTTCATCGCGGCATCAATGACGTGCTGCACCATCGGCTTGCCGGCCAAAGGATGCAACACTTTGGGAAGATCGGAATACATGCGCGTACCCTTGCCTGCGGCGAGGATGACCACGCTCATTGCGCTGTTCGACATAAGCAACCTGATAACTCCATTTTGATAGACGAAAGTAAAACCGTTTAGCGACGATATTACTACATATTTCTCATCACGAACCCGGCGCAGGCCGCGCGGCTCTTGGCCTGCCGCCACCATGGCCGATTCGGCTTCAGGACGAAAAAACTGTCGGCGTTCGGCGACGTTTCCTTCCCAATATCAGGGGTTATACACCACACCGCCCGCCGGGCTGAAATGCTTATTTTAAAGTAAAAAAAAAGCGACCCTATAGGCCGCTTTCTTAAAGTTGGGTGCAGAACACCCAAACATTACATCGCTTTTCTGGTGAGCTCGATAACGCGCAGTTTTGCGATCGCTTTCGCCAGTTCAGCGGATGCCTGAGCATAGTCGACATCGCCATGAGAGCTGCGAATGTGTTCTTCAGCTTTACGCTTAGCTTCCAACGCTCTCGCTTCGTCGAGGTCAGTACCACGGATAGCAGTGTCCGCCAGCACGGTAACCACGCTCGGCTGCACCTCAAGGATGCCGCCGGACAGGTAGATGAACTCTTCTTCACCGTGCTGCTTAACAATACGCACCATGCCAGGCTTGATGGCAGTCAGCAGCGGCGCATGGCCAGGGAAGATCCCCAGTTCACCTTCGCTGCCTGTCACCTGGATCTTCTGCACCAGGCCGGAAAACATCTGTTTTTCCGCGCTGACTACATCCAGATGGTAAGTCATAGCCATATCACCCTCCTCTCAAGGCGTTACAGTTTCTTGGCTTTTTCCACTGCTTCTTCAATGGTGCCAACCATGTAGAACGCCTGCTCCGGCAGGTGGTCATAGTCGCCGTCCATAATGCCTTTGAAACCACGGATGGTGTCTTTCAGCGATACGAACTTGCCCGGAGAACCGGTGAAGACTTCTGCCACGAAGAACGGCTGAGACAGGAAACGTTGGATCTTACGCGCACGGGATACGACCAGTTTGTCTTCTTCAGACAGCTCGTCCATACCCAGGATCGCGATGATATCTTTCAGTTCCTGGTAGCGTTGCAGAATGGACTGCACGCCACGCGCTACGTCGTAGTGCTCCTGGCCAACAACCAGCGGATCCAGCTGACGGCTGGTGGAATCCAGCGGGTCAACGGCCGGGTAGATACCCAGAGAAGCGATGTTACGGCTCAGTACCACGGTTGCGTCCAAGTGCGCAAAGGTGGTGGCTGGTGACGGGTCAGTCAAGTCATCCGCAGGAACGTAAACGGCCTGTACGGAAGTGATGGAACCGGTCTTGGTCGAGGTGATACGTTCTTGCAGAACGCCCATCTCTTCCGCCAGCGTTGGCTGATAACCTACCGCGGATGGCATACGGCCCAGAAGTGCGGACACTTCGGTACCGGCCAGGGTGTAACGGTAGATGTTGTCAACGAACAGCAGAACGTCACGGCCTTCGTCACGGAATTTCTCCGCCATGGTCAGACCGGTCAGCGCAACGCGCAGACGGTTACCTGGTGGCTCGTTCATCTGGCCGTAAACCAGGGATACTTTGTCCAGAACGTTGGAGTCGGTCATTTCGTGGTAGAAGTCGTTACCCTCACGAGTACGCTCGCCCACGCCCGCAAACACGGAATAACCGGAGTGCTCGATCGCGATGTTACGGATCAGCTCCATCATGTTTACGGTTTTACCTACGCCCGCACCGCCGAACAGACCGACTTTACCGCCCTTGGCGAACGGACAAATCAGGTCCATTACCTTGATACCGGTTTCCAGCAGTTCCTGGGAGCTGGACAGCTCTTCGTAGCTCGGCGCCGCGCGGTGAATCGCCCAACGCTCTTCTTCGCCGATGTCGCCTTTCATGTCGATCGGTTGACCCAATACGTTCATGATACGGCCCAGGGTAGCTTTACCCACCGGCACTTCAATCGGGTGGTCCAGGTTGTTCACTTTCAGACCGCGACGCAGACCGTCGGAGGTCCCCATTGCGATACAGCGAACCACGCCACCGCCCAGCTGTTGCTGAACTTCCAACACCAGTTTTTCGGTGCCGTTTTCTACCTCAAGGGCGTCGTACACTTTTGGTACGGCATCCTGAGGGAACTCGACGTCCACCACGGCGCCGATTACCTGGATAATCTTTCCAGTAGCCATCTTGAATCCTCTACGTAATTCGTAAACCTAGCTTAAACCGCGGAGGCTCCCGAAACGATCTCGGTGAGTTCCTGAGTGATGCTGGCCTGACGCGCCTTGTTGTATACCAACTGCAGCTCTTTGATCAGGCTACCGCCGTTATCGGTTGCGGCTTTCATCGCGACCATTCGTGCGGCCTGCTCGCTGGCCAGGTTTTCCACGACGCCCTGATAAACCTGCGACTCCACATAGCGGCGCAGCAAGGTATCAAGCAGCACTTTTGGATCGGGTTCATACAGGTAATCCCAAGGCGTTTTCTTCAGCTCTTCGTCATCGGCTGGCGGTAACGGCAGCAGCTGAAGCACCTGCGGCTCTTGGGACATCGTATTAACAAATTTGTTGCTGACAATGTACAGCTTGTCCAAACGACCTTCGTCGTAGGCCTGCAGCATCACTTTCACCGGCCCGATAAGATCCGACAGGGAAGGTTTGTCCCCCATGCCGGTCACTTGGGCAACCACGTTGCCGCCCACGGAGCCAAAGAAAGAGGCCGCTTTAGAGCCAATCAGCGCCAAATCGGTTTCGACGCCTTTTTCGGACCAGGCTTTCATCTCCGCCAGCAGCTTTTTGAACAGGTTGATGTTCAAGCCGCCGCAGAGACCACGGTCAGTAGACACCACCAGATACCCGACGCGCTTAACGTCACGCTCATCCAGGTACGGGTGCTTGTACTCCAGATTCCCTAACGCAAGGTGACCAATCACTTTGCGCATGGTCTCTGCATAAGGACGGCTGGCCGCCATGCGATCCTGCGATTTACGCATTTTGGAGGCGGCGACCATTTCCATCGCTTTAGTGATCTTTTGCGTGTTTTGCACGCTAGCGATCTTACTACGTATCTCTTTTGCGCCGGCCATCTCTGCTTCTCCTCAGTGCCAGACGGCCTGCTGTCTTTCAACAGCAGGACCGTTCGGCGTTACCAGGACTGGGTTTTCTTGAAGGTCTCGAGGATGTCTTTCAACTTGCCCTCGATCTCGTCATTGAAGTTGCCAGTTTGGTTGATGTGGTTCAGCAGCTCGGCGTGCTCGCGGTCCGCATAGGCGACCAGCGCGGCTTCGAAGCTCACCACTTTGGCGACTTCGACGTCGTTCAGGTAACCGCGTTCTGCGGCAAACAGCACCAGAGACTGTTGTGCGACCGACATCGGCGCATACTGTTTCTGTTTCAGCAGCTCGGTCACTTTCTGACCGTGGCTCAGCTGTTTGCGGGTCGCGTCGTCCAGATCGGAGGCGAACTGGGAGAACGCAGCCAGTTCACGATACTGCGCCAGCGCGGTACGGATACCACCGGACAGTTTCTTCATGATCTTGGTCTGCGCGGCGCCACCAACACGGGATACGGAGATACCCGGGTTAACTGCCGGACGAATACCGGAGTTGAACAGGTTGGATTCCAGGAAGATCTGACCATCGGTAATCGAGATTACGTTGGTCGGAACGAACGCGGAAACGTCACCCGCCTGGGTTTCAATGATCGGCAGTGCGGTCAGTGAACCAGTTTGGCCTTTAACTTCACCTTTGGTGAAGGCTTCAACGTATTCGGCGTTAACGCGCGCTGCACGCTCCAGCAAACGGGAGTGCAGGTAGAATACGTCGCCTGGGTAAGCTTCACGACCTGGCGGACGACGAAGCAGCAGGGAAATCTGGCGGTAAGCAACGGCCTGTTTGGACAGGTCATCGTACACGATCAGCGCATCTTCACCGCGGTCACGGAAGTATTCGCCCATTGCGCAACCGGCGTATGGCGCCAGGTATTGCAGTGCAGCGGATTCGGAAGCGGTCGCCACCACCACGATGGTGTTGGCCAGTGCGCCGTGCTCTTCCAGTTTGCGCACCACGTTAGCGATGGTGGACGCTTTCTGGCCGATAGCCACGTAAACGCATTTGATGCCGGAGTCGCGTTGGTTGATGATCGCATCGATCGCCAGCGCGGTTTTACCGGTCTGACGGTCACCGATCACCAGCTCACGCTGGCCACGGCCGATTGGAATCATGGCGTCAACGGATTTGTAGCCAGTCTGAACCGGCTGATCAACGGACTGACGCTCGATAACGCCTGGCGCGATAGCTTCTACCGGAGAGAAACCGTCGTTCTCAATCGGGCCTTTGCCGTCGATTGGCGCGCCCAGGGTGTTAACTACGCGGCCCAGCAGACCACGACCGACTGGAACTTCCAGGATACGGCCGGTACATTTAACCTTCATGCCTTCGGCCAGATCCGCGTACGGACCCATAACCACGGCACCGACGGAGTCGCGCTCCAGGTTCAATGCGATTGCGTAACGGTTGCCTGGCAGCGCGATCATTTCGCCCTGCATAACTTCGGCCAAGCCGTGTACGCGGATGATCCCGTCGCTGACGGAAACGATAGTACCTTCATTGTGAGCTTCGCTCACTACATTGAACTGAGCAATGCGCTGCTTGATCAGTTCGCTGATTTCGGTGGAATTCAGTTGCATGCTCCAGTCCCCTTAAGACTGCAAGACGTCTGTCAGGCGTTCAAGACGACCGCGAACGCTGCCATCAATCACCATATCGCCGGCGCGAACAACGATGCCGGCCAGTACAGACTTGTCAATTTTGCAATTCAGCTTAACTTTGCGTGACAGACGTTTTTCCATCGCAGCGGCGATTTTCGCCTGCTGTTCGTCGCTCAGCGCGCTCGCAGAGAGCACTTCGACTTCGACGGTGGATTCCAGCGAGGCGCGCAGTTCGATGAACTGCTGCAGCACGGCAGGAAGAACCAGTAAACGTCCATTTTCGGCCATTACACGGATAAAGTTCTGGCCATGTTCGTCGAGCCGATCGCCACAAACCGCGATGAACGTCTTGGACAGCGTTTCTGGCGCAACTGCGCCAGACAGCAGTTCAGAAATCTGTTCATTGCGAGTGACTTCAGCAGTAAACGCCAGCATTTCCTGCCAGCGCTCTACGCTTTGGTGCTCAACGGCAAAGTCAAAAGCTGCTTTGGCGTAGGGGCGAGCTACAGTTACAAATTCAGACATCAGCCCCTCCCTCCTTACAGTTCAGCGACCAGTTTATCAACGATGTCGCTGTTAGCAGCTTCATCCACGGAACGTTCGATGATCTTCTCGGCGCCGGCAATTGCCAGCATCGCGACTTGCTTACGCAACTCTTCACGAGCGCGCTTACGTTCGGCTTCGATCTCAGCCTGAGCCTGCGCCACGATTTTGTTACGTTCCTGCTCGGCTTCGGCTTTCGCTTCATCCATGATCTGAGCTTTGCGTTTGTTCGCTTGCTCGATGATCACCTGAGCTTCTGCTTTAGCAGTTTTCAGCTGGTCGGTCGCATTGGCTTGCGCTAAGTCCAGATCTTTTTTGGCACGCTCTGCAGAAGCGAGGCCGTCAGCGATTTCTTTCTGACGTTTCTCGATGGCAGCCATGATCGGCGGCCATACGTACTTCATGCAGAACCAGACAAACAGAACGAACGCGATGGCCTGGCCGAGGATTGTTGCGTTAAGATTCACAGCACAATGCCTCTTTAAAAGTTAATAGTTTGGTTACGTCGTAGAGGGTTGCTCTACTTACGCGACGGCGAACATCACGTACAGACCCAGACCTACAGCGATCATCGGGATGGCGTCGACCAGACCCATAACGATAAAGAACTGTGTACGCAGCAGAGGAATCAGGTCAGGCTGACGAGCAGCGCCTTCCAAGAATTTACCACCCAGGATGCCGATACCGATCGCAGCACCGATTGCCGCTAAACCCATCATCACAGCGGCAGCCATGTACAGCAGATCCATACTCAGGTTTTCCATGACAGTCTCCAGTTTGTTTCAGTTTAAAAGTGCAAGTGTTTTAAGAAAATCAGTGCTCTTCAGACGCCATCGACAGATAGACGATCGTCAGAACCATGAAAATAAAGGCTTGAAGCGTAATGATCAGGATGTGGAAGATAGCCCAAGGCAAGCTCAGGACCCACTGTGACCACCACGGCAACAGGCCGGCAATCAGGATGAAGATCAACTCACCCGCATACATGTTGCCGAACAGTCGCAGACCCAGTGAAACAGGTTTGGACAGCAGGCTGACACCTTCAAGAATCAGGTTGATAGGAATGAATACAGGGTGGTTGAACGGCTGCATGGTCAACTCTTTAACGAACCCGCCAACGCCTTTCATTTTGATGCTATAGAACAGAATCAGGATAAACACGCCCAGCGCCATAGACAGCGTGACGTTCACGTCAGCGGTAGGCACGACGCGCAGCGCAGGCAGACCGAGAACGTGGGTGCCGAGATAAGGCAGGAAGTCAACCGGGATAAGGTCCATCAGGTTCATCAGGAACACCCAGACAAACACGGTCAGTGCCAACGGCGCAATCACCTTGCTCTTGCCGTGGTACATGTCGCGCACGCTGCTGTCGACGAAACCGACCACCAGCTCCACGGCGGTTTGCAGTTTACCCGGCACGCCGCTGGTGGCGTTTTTGGCCACTTTACGGAAGATCACCAGGAAGAGCGCCCCGAGGACGACGGAGAAAAACATCGAGTCGAGGTTAATCGACCAAAACCCAGTCCCGACCTGAAGCTGCGTCAGGTGGTGACCGATATACTCCTGTGGAGTCAAGACTTCTCCTGCAGACATGATGCCTCTTACCCTTATTTAGTTAAGTTCGGTAACTGTTAATCACGGCTGGTGCCACTATCTGCACCACTAACACCGCTAAATAGGTCAGGCCAAGCGGTATAAACTCCGCCTTGAACACCCCCAGCGCCACGATCAGCAAAACGATGGTGATCACGACCTTTAGCCCCTCGCCGATGGCGAACGACCAGGCAACCCTACCGGGCGCCGGCGTTTGCGCCTGGTGGCGCAAGGCAAACAGCATAAACATTGCACTCGGCAACCAGGCGGCGAGACCGCCTGCCAGCGCCGAAGCGCTCCATTCCGGGCTTTTCAGCCAGAAAGCAACGCTGATCAGAACAAAAGTCATTAACTGCAAAAACAGCAGTTTGCGTGCGACTTTCCCGCTGTAAAGGGACACAGACATGACGTTTGTTCTCTCCGTACCCCTGAGGGGGTATGCTGAGTGACGTATACAACTGTTTTTGCTGTCCTGAGTCAAGCAGCAAAAAACGAGCAAATTATACGGGGCATACCAACGAATTCAATCGATAAGTAGCGAAAAGGTGAACAATTATTTAAATTTCCCTATTCCAGCCTATTTTCACAAGAAAACGGTCGGAATAATAGGGCGCATTTAATTGTCTGATTATTCCAGCGTTGCGTTTAGAAACGCGAAGCCGATCACAGTAATGTCCCTTCCTGATTTATAGCCGATGGTCAACCAAACCGTCTTTAGCAATTTGAGCGATCAAAAGATTATATAAATCAAAACATTATCAGTTAACTGTTCAAAAACAATCCGTATACCCGATGAAAACCTTTTATTGACAAGCAGCGGGGCAATATTCCAACAGCCAATTAACATTAGCAGCAAACGCCAATCTTTCGCACATGATTGCTAACGTGACTATTTCCAAATGCAATTACTCTATTGTCGCTAATTAGCCGCGCTTTTTGTGTTAATAGGAAGTAAATTAACTAAAAAAAGCGACCAACTAATTAGCCTGCTTATCTTTCTGATTGGTACCGCCTTTAATTCACGCTTGTTTGATCAAAAGCAAACTCAGTTTGCCTTAAGAATCACCAGATGGCGTTCGCCTTCCAGTTCAGGCACCTGCAACCGCACGATAGACTCCAGGCTAACGCCTGCCGGCAGCTGCGTCAGCTCTTCATCCGGGCGCACGCCTTTCAACGCGTAAAAACGCCCCTGCCCTTTCGCTGGCAGGTGATGACACCAGGACAGCATATCCTGCAGCGAAGCGAACGCGCGGCTGATCACGCCATCGAACGGCGGCTCGGCCGGAAAGGCTTCGACGCGGCTCTGCACCGGTTCGATATTGTTCAGACCCAGCTCATGCTGCACCTGGCGCAGGAAACGCACACGCTTGCCCAGGCTGTCGAGCAGCGTGAAATGTGCGTCCGGGCGCACGATCGCCAGCGGAATGCCCGGCAAGCCGGGGCCGGTGCCGACATCGATAAAACGCGAGCCCTGCAGATACGGGTTGACCACGATGCTGTCGAGGATGTGGCGCACCAGCATTTGTTGCGGATCGCGCACCGACGTGAGGTTATAAGCCTTGTTCCACTTATCCAGCATGCCGACATAGCCTAGCAGCTGCTGTTTCTGCTGATCGGGCAGCTCAATGCCTGCTGCAGCGAGCAGCGAGTCTAATTTTTTTTGCACAACGGATCCTCTGGCAGGCGCTGAACGACCAGCGGATGGTTAGCTGGCGCAATGAGGCGACTATGATAATTCAGGGCGCAAGTGATGTCAGCGGCCGTTTGGCTACGGGATGAACAAACGACCGCCTGGGTGCGAGATTTATGCGCTGCGGCGCAGCAGTCCCTGCTTTTTCAGCCAAATCAGCAAAATTGAGATCGCCGCCGGCGTAATGCCGGAAATGCGCGAAGCCTGGCCGATGGAGTTCGGTTTGTGATCGTTCAGCTTGGCGATCACTTCGTTCGACAGCCCCGAAACCTGACGGTAATCGAGATCCAACGGCAGCACGGTATTCTCGTTGCGCTGCTGTTTTTCGATCTCTTCCTGCTGGCGAGCGATGTAGCCTTCGTATTTGACCTGGATCTCGACCTGTTCGGCCGCTTGTACGTCGTCCAGCGGCGGCGCGAAAGCGTCGGTGCCGGTTAACTGCGCGTAATCCATCTCAGGGCGGCGCAGCAGCTCTTCGCCGTTCGCTTCACGCGACAACGGCGCTTTCAGCAGCGCATTGACCTGTTCGACGTTCTCGGCGTGCGGGTGCATCCAGATGTCGCGCAGGCGCTGACGTTCGCGTTCGATTCGCTCCAGCTTCTCGCTGTAACGCGCCCAACGGACGTCGTCCACCAGGCCCAGTTCACGGCCTTTTTCCGTCAGGCGGAGATCGGCGTTGTCTTCACGCAGCATCAGACGATACTCGGCGCGTGAGGTAAACATGCGGTATGGCTCTTTGGTGCCGAGGGTGCTGAGGTCGTCCACCAGCACGCCCAGATAAGCCTGATCGCGACGTGGCGCCCAGCCTTCCTGTTCGTCGGCGAAACGCCCGGCGTTCAGACCAGCCAGCAGGCCCTGCGCAGCGGCTTCTTCATACCCGGTAGTGCCGTTGATCTGGCCGGCGAAGAACAGCCCCTGAATGAATTTGCTTTCCAGCGTCGGCTTCAAATCGCGCGGATCGAAGAAATCGTACTCAATGGCGTAGCCAGGGCGAATAATACGCGCGTTCTGCATGCCTTCCATCGAACGGACGATCTGCATCTGCACGTCGAACGGCAGGCTGGTGGAGATCCCGTTAGGGTAAATCTCGTTGCTGGTCAGGCCTTCCGGCTCGAGGAAGATCTGGTGCGCATTGCGATCGGCAAAGCGCATGACCTTGTCTTCGATCGACGGGCAATAACGTGGGCCGATCCCTTCGATGATCCCGGCATACATCGGGCTGCGATCGAGGTTATTGCGGATCACGTCATGGGTTTTTTCGTTGGTATGGGTGATGTAGCACGCCATTTGTTCCGGGTGTTGGCTGGCATCGCCCAGGAACGAGAATACCGGCACCGGCGTATCGCCGTGTTGTGGCGCCAGTACGCTGAAATCGATAGTGCGGGCGTCGATGCGCGGCGGTGTACCGGTTTTCAGGCGGTTAACGCGCAGCGGCAGTTCTCGTAAACGCTGCGACAGCGAGATCGAAGGAGGATCCCCGGCGCGGCCGCCGCTGTAATTTTCCAGACCGATATGGATCTTGCCGTCCAGGAAGGTGCCTACGGTCAATACTACCGCCTTGGCGCGGAATTTCAGGCCCATTTGGGTGACAGCGCCGACTACGCGATCGTTTTCGACGATCAGATCCTCAACGGGTTGTTGGAAGATCATCAGGTTGGGCTGGTTCTCCAACGCGGTACGGATCGCCTGGCGATACAGTACGCGATCCGCCTGAGCGCGCGTGGCGCGAACGGCTGGGCCCTTGCTGGCGTTTAGTATCCTAAACTGGATGCCGGCATGGTCGATCGCCGTCGCCATCAGGCCACCGAGTGCATCAATTTCCTTAACCAGATGCCCTTTACCAATACCACCAATCGCCGGATTGCAGGACATCTGTCCCAGCGTATCGATATTGTGTGTCAATAATAAAGTCTGACGTCCCATGCGTGCCGCGGCCATGGCGGCCTCGGTCCCTGCATGGCCACCACCGATGATGATGACGTCAAATTGATCTGGATAAAACATGGAACTGCACCTCGCCGTATTGCGAACGATCGTATTTGCCCTGGGGTGGGGGATTCTACTCAAGTTTAGACGATCGACCAAGTGGTCAGGATCGTCGGTAATTAAAAGAAGATCTTTTTTATTTAAAGATCTCTTTATTAGATCTCTTATTAGGATCGCGATCCTCTGTGGATAAGTGACTATTCACGATGAAGATCAGCAGATTAAGGAGGATCTTTTGCTGTGAATGATCGGTGATCCCGAGGCAGATAAGCTGGGATCTAAAAGGCTTGTTATGCACAGGACAAAAAGCGTACTACGGTTGTTATTGGGATAACTACGGCTTTTACCCTGCTTTTAAGTATAGTTATCCACAATCGTTCGCACGATCTTTAGGCGAATTAGAGTAAATTAATCCAGTTTTTTACCCATTCCTCGGCCGGATCCTCGGGAATTTCATGTTCGGTCACGTCGATCTCGAGACGATCGCCGATCCTTTTCGCGCCTCTGGTGATCAACAGATCGTCGATCTGTTTGATCGCACCGCAGAAGGTGTCGTATTCCGAACTGCCCAAACCGACGGCGCCGAACTGCACCTCGGAAAGATCCGGCTGTTGTTCGGCGATCTGCTCCAGCAACGGCTGAAGGTTATCCGGCAGTTCGCCGGCGCCGTGCGTGGAAGAGACCACCAGCCAGCGGCCGGTCAACGGCAACTCATCCAGTTCAGGGCCGTGCAGCATCTCGGTAGAGAAACCCGCGTCTTCCAGCTTTTCAGCCAAATGTTCAGCCACGTATTCGGCGCTGCCAAGCGTACTGCCACTGATCAGAGTAATGTCTGCCATGAACCAACGATCCCAACCTTCTCACTCAAAGTGGCTGCATTGTACGCTGTGAATCGGCTGGGATCTACCTGTGGATAATGTGGGTATGCAATTTGACGGGTTACGGCACGATGGTGCGCATAATGGGGTTCTGCAGCGAGATCAGCGTTTCGGTAGACTGGATCTCGTCGATGGTCTGGATCTTGTTGATAAGTACCTGTTGCAGCGCGTCGATCGATCGGCACATCACCTTAATAAAGACGCTGTAGTGGCCGGTGGTGTAATAGGCTTCCACCACTTCTTCCAGGCTTTCCAGCTTCTTCAGCGCCGAAGGGTAGTCCTTGGCGCTCTTTAATATGATGCCGATAAAGCAGCACACGTCGTAGCCCAACTGTTTGGGGCTGACGTCGATGCGCGCGCCGGTGATGATCCCGGCCTGTTTCATCTTCTCTACCCGCACATGAATGGTGCCGGGGCTGACGGCGAAGTTTTTCGCCAGTTCGGCGTACGGCGTGCGCGCGTTGTCCATCAGGGCGTTGAGGATGCCGCGATCGAGATTATCGATCTGATAAATTTCCGCCATTTAATCCCCCATTAATTAACGATTGTTGAATTCTGTCCGGGTAAAAATGAACGATTAAAAGTGAAAAGGCAATATTGATTAGTGGATATTGAATTGGCGTATCATTTTGTTGCTTAATCGATGGCAACAGAGACAGGTTTACAAGAGATACGGCAATGAAAAAACAGTTTATCCAAAAACAACAACAAATCAGCCAGGTCAAATCCTTCTTTTCCCGCCAGCTGGAGCAACAGCTCGGCCTGATCGAAGTGCAGGCGCCGATCCTCAGCCGTCTGGGTGACGGCACGCAGGATAACCTCTCCGGCAGCGAGAAAGCGGTGCAGGTTAAGGTCAAAACCCTGCCGGACGCCACCTTCGAAGTGGTGCATTCACTGGCGAAATGGAAACGTAAAACCCTGGGGAGCTACGATTTCGGCGCGGGCGAAGGCCTGTACACCCATATGAAGGCGCTGCGCCCGGATGAAGATCGCCTGACGCCTATCCACTCGGTGTACGTCGATCAGTGGGACTGGGAGCGGGTGATGGGCGACGGTGAGCGCAGCCTGGACTACCTGAAAAGCACCGTGCGCAGCATTTACGCCGCCATCAAGGCGACGGAGGCGGAAGTCAGCCGCGAGCATGGCCTGACCCCGTTCCTGCCGGAACAGATCCACTTTGTGCACAGCGAAACCCTGCTGCAGCGTTACCCGGATCTGGATGCCAAAGGGCGCGAGCGGGCGATCGCCAAAGAGCTGGGCGCAGTGTTCCTTATCGGCATCGGCGGCAAGCTGTCGCATGGCAAATCGCACGATGTACGGGCGCCAGATTATGATGACTGGACCACCCCGGCGGCGGATGGCCTGGCGGGCCTGAACGGCGATATCGTGGTGTGGAACCCGGTGCTGCAGGACGCTTTCGAGCTGTCTTCTATGGGCATCCGCGTCGACGCCGCCGCGCTGAAACATCAGCTGGCGCTGACCGGCGATGAAGAGCGCATGAAGCTGGAGTGGCACCAATCGCTGTTGCGCGGCGATATGCCGCAGACCATCGGCGGCGGTATCGGTCAGTCGCGCTTGGTGATGCTGTTGTTGCAACTGTCGCATATCGGCCAGGTGCAGTGCGGCGTGTGGTCGCCGGAAGTGCGCGGGGCGGTCGAAGGCCTGCTTTAACTGCCTAGCGCCGCCAGCGGCGCATCAAACGGCTTTTCAGCCCGGTATCGAAGCGCCAGATATGATCGAAGATGCGCATGATGCCGGGTTTGCCGTAGGCGGACATCGCCACCGCATGGAAACGCTGCTGGTGGCTTTGCTGCTGCTGTTTCACCTTCTTTATTACCTCCTCCGGCAACCGCTGGGCGATAAAATCGGAAATGATCACCGCATCGGCGTCGAACCAGCCGCTTTCCGCCATTTTGGTGACGGTGGCGTTCAGGCAGGCCGCCAGATCGGTGCCGCCGCGAAACTGCTGGCCGAGAAAGCGCACCGCCTGTTCGATGCCGCTGGCGGCGGTGAGCTCGTAATGCACGATCTGGTTGGCGAACAGCATGATGTAGCAACGGCGGTTGTCCGCCAGCGCAATGCGCAGCAGCGCCAGGCAAAACGCCTTGGCGCACTGTTCGTTGAAGCCGCCCATCGATCCTGAGGTGTCCACGCAGACGATAAACGGCCCGCGCGGCTGTTGATCCTGCTGCTGGTGGGTGACCTGGCGGATCAGGATCTGCTCCTGCCAGACGTCGCCCTGCAGACGGTAGCTCAGCAGCCGCTTTTCCAACAGGCGGCGATAAAACTCGAACTCCAGCTCTTCAATCCCCAGCGTCGCCAGCTCCGGCGGCAGCAGGCGCAGGATGTCGTCGCTCTGATGAATGCCATTTACTTCTTCCGGCAGCGTGGCCGGCACCTGCACCATGACCCTGAACGGTTCCGGCTGCGCGTCCTGTTGCTGCACCGCCTTGGCCTGATAGCTGCGGCCAAGCTGCTGCGCCAGCTTTTTCAGCTCCGGCTGCTGCTGCAAAAAGTTGCCGTACTCCACCAGCCGTTGGTAATCGCCGCGCTGCAGCTGGCCTTTGCTCATGTCCCACAGCCTGCCGGCGGCGGTGTCATTTTCCGACAGCAGCGGCTCCAGCGCGCCGCTCAGCGCCAGGCGCTCCTGCAGTTCCGCCATCAGCTGCTCGCGCTCCTGTTCCAGCAGCTGGTGGTGCAGCATGGTGGCCTGCAGCGTCAGGCTGATGCGCCAGCGCTGCAGGAACAGGGTTTGAAAGCTGTCGTCCAGCGGATGGTTGGGCAGATCGGCTGCGTCCACCAGCGCGCGCGCCTGTTCATAAAACGGCGAGACCAGCTGGCGCAGCAGCTCCATCGTGTCGTTGAGGTTGTGATAGAACTGGGTGTTGTTCTCCAGTTGGCACTGTTGGTAGCGGTAAAATTCCTGCGCCAGCGCCGGTGGCACCATAGCCTCCTGCAGACGCTCCTTGAGCTGCAGTTTCCAGCGTGGCAGATCGCGATCCAGTGCCCGGCGAAGGGCCGGAAACTTTTTAAAGAACACCGACAGCTGCGGCGCCGCCAGCATGCCGACGATCATTTCCTCGATCATCTCGCCTTCGGTGATCGCCAGCAGCAGATCGAGCGTCTCCAGACTGAGCATGGTTACTGGCCGCGCATTTGCTGCTGTTGCTGTTTAACCTGCTCTGCCACCTGCAGCAGACTGGCTTCTATCTTGGCCAGGCCGGCGGCGGGCGTGAACAGACAGGGCTGATGCTGGCTGAAGGCGCGACGCTGTTCCGCCAGGCGCTGGGCCAACGCGTCCATTTCATCCAGCAGCGCCTGCGGCGTGGCGGTGGCCTGTTTGCCCGGCAGCGCCAGCAGCGACGGTTGGCGGCTGACGTCCAGCACCGTCAGGTGCAGTTGGTCGTCGACCTCCAAATCGATCGGCTGCGCGAAGCCGATGCCGTTCAGTTTGGCGCGCACGTCGCCGCCTTTTTGCAGCCAGTTGTCCAGCACGCTGCTCTCGATACTCAGATGGTTGACCTGAATGTCATGCAGCTGCAGCGGTTTTTGCAACAGCAGAGTGAGAGTGCCGCCGGCGAACGGCGTGGCTGGCGCATATTGCGGTTTACGGCTGAACATGCCGCCCTTTTTCACCAGGCTGATGGCCTGCCGATCGCTTTGCTGCTGCTGGTCCTGTAGCCAGCGGGTGTGGATTTGTTGCAACTGGATCAGCATCGACTGCTGCTGATAGGCCGATTCGGTCAGCAGCTGATCGATCTGCTGTTGCAGCAGCTTCAGCGAGGTGAGATCGTGCCACAGGCAGTCTTTCAGCAGCATCAGATCGAGCGGAGCGATGGCGTCGCGCCCGCTGAAGAAGGCGCAGGCCTGCAGCAGACGCAGGGCCTTTTTCCAGCGTCGGTCGGAGACGTACGGCGCCTGTTCCAGCGCGTCCAGCCGCTGGCGCAGCTGGAAAATCAATTCAAAGCAGGCTTCCGGCAGCGCCACCTTGTCTATCTGCGGTTGCCACTGCAGAAACTCTTCGTCGCTGATGCTCAGCGCCGCCGGCACCGGGTTTTGGCTTTCACTCTGGCGGTTGACCAGCAGCGAGCGGAAATTCTGTTTATCCTGCACCTTGTCCAGCCACAGGCGGATCAGCATGCGGTCATACAGGGCTTCGAGGCTGTTGTCCGCTTCGGGCAGTTCGTTGGAGGCAGTAACCAGCAAGCGCAGCGGGATCGGTTCTTCGCTGTTGCCGTTGCGAAAGCGCCGTTCGTTGATCGCCGTCAGCAGGGTGTTGAGGATCGCCGGGCCGGCCTTCCAGATTTCGTCCAGAAACACGATCTCCGCTTCCGGCAGATAGCCGGCGGTCAGGCGCTGGTAGCGCCCTTCATCTTTCAGCGCCTGAATAGAGAGCGGGCCGAAGACCTCTTCCGGCGTGGAAAAACGCGTCATCAGATATTCAAAGGAGCGGGCGTTGCGGAAGGCAAACTTCAGCCGGCGCGCGATCAGGCTCTTGGCGATGCCGGGCGGGCCGAGCAGGAATACGCTTTCGCCGCTCAGCGCCGCCAGCAGGCACAGGCGGATCGCTTCTTGCCGCTCATAAAGACCGCTCTCCAGCGCGCTGCTGAGGCGGGAAATTCGTTCTGCCAGAAGGGAGGATGGCGTCATATAATTGTCGCATTGTCCGAGAGTTAGCCAATCTTGGTCGATAATCCGATGATAAACCACCATTATTTTTAGTGGTATAGCTTATTGATTAGTAATATTTTTCTAAGTTGTGCCGGATATCCGGTTCACATTTTGTTTATTTTTCGGCTCTGATATAAGGGTAGGCAAGCCGCATAAATGGTGCATACTGTGCGGCTTTCTGGTGGGCGTGACGGATCTTTGAGCCCGTATTTTGCCTGATGCGGATGCATCGCTAACGGATGTTCTGATAAAGAAACGAATTATGAGCGCAGAGCATAAGCAGTCCTTATCGGCGGTAACCCTGGCGGCCATCGGCGTGGTCTACGGTGATATCGGCACCAGCCCTCTCTATACGCTGAGAGAGTGTTTCTCCGGCCATTACGGCTTCGATGTTCGTCCAGACGTGGTTTTCGGCTTCCTGTCGCTGATTTTCTGGATGCTGATCGTGATCGTTTCCCTCAAATATCTCACCTACGTGATGCGCGCGGACAACGCCGGCGAGGGCGGCATTCTGACGCTGATGTCGCTGGCCGGGCGCAATACCTCGGCGCGCACTACTGCGGTGCTGGTGATACTGGGCCTGATCGGCGGTAGCTTCTTCTATGGCGAGGTGGTAATCACCCCGGCGATCTCGGTGATGTCGGCAATAGAGGGGTTGGAAATCGCCGCGCCTGCGCTCGACGCCTATATCGTGCCGCTCTCCATTCTGGTGCTGACGCTGCTGTTTGTTATCCAAAAGCACGGTACCGGCAGCGTCGGTAAGCTGTTCGCCCCGGTAATGCTGCTGTGGTTCATCGTGTTGGCCGTGCTGGGTGCGCGCAGCATCATTTCGAACCCGGAAGTGCTGCAGGCGCTGAACCCCAAATGGGCGCTCAACTTCTTCATGGAATATAAGAAGGTGTCGTTCTTCGCGCTGGGGGCAGTGGTGCTGTCGATCACCGGCGTCGAGGCGCTGTATGCCGATATGGGGCACTTCGGCAAGTTCCCGATTCGCCTGGCCTGGTTCACCGTGGTGTTGCCATCGCTGGTACTTAACTACTTCGGCCAAGGCGCGCTGCTGCTGAAAAACCCTGAGGCGATCAAAAACCCGTTCTTCCTGCTGGCGCCCGACTGGGCGCTGATCCCGCTGCTGATTCTGGCGACCCTGGCGACGGTCATCGCTTCGCAGGCGGTGATTTCCGGCGTCTTCTCGCTGACCCGCCAGGCGGTGCGTCTGGGTTATTTGTCGCCGATGCGCATCATTCACACCTCGGAAATGGAATCCGGCCAGATCTATATTCCGGTGATCAACTGGACGCTGTACATCTCGGTGGTGCTGGTGATCATCGGCTTCGAGCACTCCAGCAACCTGGCGGCGGCATACGGCATCGCCGTAACCGGCACCATGGTGCTGACCAGCATTCTGGTCACCTCGGTGGCGATCAACAACTGGCACTGGAATCGCTTCCTGGCGATCGGCATCGTGGCCATCTTGCTGATCATCGACGTGCCGATGTTCTCCGCCAACGCCCTGAAGCTGTTCTCCGGCGGCTGGTTGCCGCTGACGTTGGCGCTGGTGATGTTCATCATTATGACCACCTGGAAGAGCGAGCGCTTCCGCCTGCTGCGCCGCCTGCATGAACACGGCAACTCATTGGAGGCGATGATCGCCTCGCTGGAGAAATCGCCGCCGGTGCGAGTGCCGGGTACCGCGGTGTTCCTGTCGCGCGCCACCAACGTCATTCCTTTTGCGCTGCTGCACAACCTGAAGCACAACAAGGTGCTGCATGAACGCGTGGTGCTGCTGACGCTGCGCACCGAGGATGCGCCTTACGTGCACAACGTGCGCCGGGTGACCATCGAACAGCTGTCGCCGACCTTCTGGCGGGTGGTGGCCAGCTACGGCTGGCGCGAAACGCCGAACGTCGAGGAAGTGTTCCACCGCTGCGGGCTGGAAGGGTTGCCGTGCCGCATGTCGGAGACCTCGTTCTTCATGTCCCATGAATCGCTGATCCTCACCAAGCGGCCGTGGTACCTCTACCTGCGCGGTAAACTGTTCGTCGCCCTGAGCCGCAATGCGCTGCGCGCGCCGGATCAGTTTGAGATCCCGCCGAACCGGGTCATCGAGCTCGGTACGCAGGTCGAGATCTAACCCGCCTGATAAGGGGCTCAGCATGGCTGAGCCCCTTTTGTTTGTGCATTGCCCGGGTGTGAACGAAACGTTTCGATAGCGATCACACTTCTGCATTGTCCCGGTTGCCTTCCCCTGCCGTTTTTTTAAACTCCCTCAGAGAGCGAAACGTTTCGCTGGTGGAGTGAGAAGATGAAAAAAGGCGTATTACTGAATTCCGACGTGTCTGCCGTGATTGCCCGGCTGGGGCATACCGACCAGCTCACCCTGTGCGATGCGGGCCTGCCGATACCGGCGGTGACGCAGCGCATCGATCTGGCGCTGACGCAGGGCGTGCCGACCTTCCTGCAGGTGTTCGCGGCGGTCACGCAAGAGATGCAGGTAGAAAGCGCCATCCTGGCGGAAGAGATCGTGAAACAGAATCCGTCGCTCCACGAGGCACTATTGGCTGAGCTGACCGCTCTGGGCCAACGCCAGGGTAACACCATCAGCGTGCGCTATATCAGCCATCAGGCGTTTAAAGCGCAAACCGAGCACAGCCGGGCGGTGATCCGCAGTGGGGAGTGTTCGCCTTATGCGAACGTGATCCTGTGCGCCGGCGTAACTTTCTGAGGCGCGTATGCAACCTTTACTGCAACTGAAAGGGATTGATAAAGCCTTTCCCGGCGTGAAGGCGCTTTCCGGCGCCGCCCTCAGTGTCTATCCCGGCAAGGTGATGGCGCTGGTGGGGGAAAACGGCGCCGGGAAGTCCACCATGATGAAAGTGCTGACCGGCATCTACCAGAAAGATGCCGGCAGCCAGTATTTTCTCGGTAACGAGGTGGTGTTCAACGGGCCTAAGGATTCGCAGGAAGCGGGCATCGGCATTATTCATCAGGAGCTGAACCTGATCCCGCAGTTGACGATTGCGGAAAACATCTTCCTCGGCCGCGAGTTCGTCAACCGTTTCGGCCGCATTGACTGGAAGCGCATGTATGCCGAGGCCGATCGCTTGTTGGCGCGTCTCAATCTGCGCTACAGCAGCCACCGGCTGGTGGGCGAGCTGTCGATTGGCGATCAGCAGATGGTGGAGATCGCCAAGGTACTGAGCTTCGAATCGAAAGTGATCATCATGGACGAACCGACCGATGCGCTGACCGACACCGAAACCGCCTCGCTGTTTAAGGTGATCAACGAGCTGAAGGCCGAAGGGCGCGGCATCGTTTATATCTCGCACCGCCTGAAAGAGATTTTTGAAATCTGCGACGACGTGACCGTGTTCCGCGACGGGCAGTTTATCGCCGAGCGGCCGGTGAGCGAGCTGCAGGAAGATTCGCTGATTGAGATGATGGTTGGCCGCAAGCTGGAGGAGCAGTACCCGCGCCTTGATTTGCCGCGCGGGGAAAAACGGCTGGAAGTCAGCCACCTTTCCGGTCCCGGCGTTGAAGACGTCAGCTTTACGCTGTACCGCGGCGAGATCCTCGGCGTGGCCGGGCTGATGGGCGCCGGGCGTACTGAATTGATGAAGATCCTGTACGGCGCCGCCCCGCGCAAGGCTGGCGCCGTCAACCTGGACGGCCGCGAGGTGGTCACCCATTCGCCGCAGGACGGGTTGGCGAACGGCATCGTCTATATCTCGGAAGACCGCAAGCGCGACGGCCTGGTGTTGGGCATGTCGGTGAAGGAAAACATGTCGCTGACTGCGCTGCGCTACTTCAGCCGCGCCGACGGCAGCCTGAAACAGGCTGACGAGCGGCAGGCGGTGGGGGATTTCATCCGGCTGTTCAATATCAAAACGCCCTCGATGGAGCAGCCGATCGGCCTGCTTTCCGGCGGCAACCAGCAAAAAGTGGCGATCGCCCGCGGTCTGATGACCCGGCCGAAGGTGCTGATCCTCGATGAGCCGACGCGCGGCGTCGACGTCGGCGCCAAAAAAGAGATCTATCAGTTAATCAACCAGTTCAAGCAGGAAGGGCTGAGCATCATTCTGGTGTCTTCGGAAATGCCGGAGGTGATGGGCATGAGCGATCGCATTCTGGTGATGCACGAAGGGCATCTCAGCGGCGAGTTCCCGATTGAACAGGCCACCCAGGAAGCGTTGATGGCGGCAGCCGTCGGCAAGCAATACGGCGTAAAGCAGGAGTAATCAGATATGAGTTCCCAGACTATCGCAGCTAAGCGCTGGTTCAGTAAAGAGTGGCTGTTAGAGCAGAAGTCGTTGATTGCGCTGCTGGTGCTGATCGCCGTGGTCTCTTCCATGAGCCCGAACTTCTTCACCCTGAACAACCTGTTCAATATTCTGCAGCAGACCTCGGTGAACGCCATCATGGCGGTGGGGATGACGCTGGTGATCCTCACCTCCGGCATCGATCTGTCGGTGGGATCGCTGCTGGCGCTGACCGGCGCGGTGGCGGCGTCGATCGTCGGCTTTGAGGTCAACGCGCTGGTGGCGGTGGCGGCGGCACTGGCGCTCGGCGCCGCGGTTGGCGCCTGCACCGGGGTGATCGTTGCCAAAGGCAAGGTGCAGGCCTTTATCGCCACGCTGGTGATGATGTTGCTGCTGCGCGGCGTCACCATGGTGTACACCAACGGCAGCCCGGTCAACACCGGTTTCACCGACGTGGCCGACACCTTCGGCTGGTTTGGCATCGGCCGCCCGCTGGGCGTGCCTACGCCGATCTGGATCATGGCGATCGTGTTCATCGCCGCCTGGTATATGCTGCACCATACGCGCCTGGGCCGCTATATTTATGCCCTGGGCGGCAACGAAGCGGCGACCCGTCTGTCCGGCATCAGCGTCGATAAAGTGAAGATTATCGTTTACTCGCTGTGCGGCCTGCTGGCGGCGCTGGCCGGGGTGATCGAAGTGGCGCGCCTGTCGTCGGCGCAGCCGACCGCCGGCACCGGCTATGAGCTGGACGCCATCGCCGCCGTGGTGCTGGGCGGCACCAGCCTGGCCGGCGGCAAGGGCCGCATCGTCGGTACGCTGATCGGGGCGCTGATCCTCGGCTTCCTGAACAACGGCCTGAATTTACTGGGTGTTTCTTCCTACTACCAAATGATCGTGAAGGCAGTGGTGATACTGCTGGCGGTTCTGGTAGATAACAAAAGCAACAAGTAACCTCCCCCTACAGGAATCACGATGATGAAAATGAAAAAACTGGCAACCTTAGCCTCCGCCATCGCGCTGAGCGCCACCCTGAGCGCCAATGCCATGGCCAAAGACACCATCGCGCTGGTGGTGTCCACCCTCAACAACCCGTTCTTCGTCTCGATGAAGGACGGTGCGCAGCAAGAGGCCAACAAGCTGGGTTACAACCTGGTGGTGCTGGATTCCCAGAACAACCCGGCGAAAGAGCTGGCCAATGTGCAGGATCTGATGGTGCGCGCGCCCAAGCTGCTGCTGATCAACCCGACCGACTCTGATGCGGTGGGCAACGCCATCAAGATGGCCAACCAGGCGAAGATCCCGGTCATCACGCTGGACCGTGTGGCGAGCAAGGGTGACGTGGTGAGCCACATCGCTTCTGACAACCGCGTGGGCGGTAAAATGGCCGGCGACTTCATCGCCAAGAAAGTGGGCGCCGATGCCAAGGTGATTCAGCTGGAAGGCATCGCCGGCACCTCCGCCGCGCGTGAACGCGGTGAAGGCTTCAAGCAGTCGCTGGATCAGAATAAATTCAAACTGTTGGCCAGCCAGCCGGCCGATTTCGATCGCACCAAGGGCCTAAACGTGATGCAGAACCTGCTGACCGCGCACCCGGATGTGCAGGCGGTGTTCGCCCAGAACGATGAAATGGCGCTGGGTGCGCTGCGCGCGCTGCAAACCGCCGGTAAAACCGACGTGATCGTGGTAGGCTTCGACGGCACCGCCGACGGCGTGAAAGCGGTCGAAGGCGGCAAGCTGGCGGCGACCGTGGCGCAGCGTCCCGATCAGATCGGCGTGATCGGTGTGGAAACCGCCGATAAAGTGCTGAAAGGCGAAAAAGTGCCGGCGACCATCCCGGTCGATTTGAAACTGGTCACTCAGTAAGTCATACCAGCGCCATCGGAACGGGGCGTTTACGATGGCGCGCAATTCAGGAATCAATGCGATGGAAACAGGTAAGCTGGTGGTTCTTGGCAGCATCAATGCCGACCATATCCTCAATATTGAACAGTTCCCCCACCCGGGCGAAACGGTGATAGGGAAGCAGTATAAGGTGGCGTTTGGCGGTAAGGGCGCGAATCAGGCGGTGGCGGCCGGGCGCAGTGGGGCGGAGATCGCCTTTATCGCCTGTGTGGGCGCCGACGATATCGGCGAACGTGTCCGCCGGCAGCTGGCGAGCGATCGTATTGATACCCAACCGATTGAAGCCATCGCCGACAGCACCACCGGCGTGGCGCTGATCTTCGTCAACGCCCAAGGCGAGAACGTGATCGGCATCGATGCCGGCGCCAACGCCGCGGTGACGCCGGATTACCTGGCGCGCTACCAACAAAAAGTGATCGATGCCGATGCCCTGCTGATGCAGCTGGAGTCGCCGCTAGAGACGGTGATCGCCGCCGCCCGCCTGGCGAAGCAGCATCACACGCAGGTGATCCTCAACCCGGCTCCGGCACGCGAGCTGCCGGACGAGCTGCTGGGCATGATCGATATGATCACCCCGAATGAAACCGAAGCCGAGCGCCTGACCGGCATCGCCGTGGACAACGACGCCGATGCGGCGCGCGCGGCGCAGGCGCTGCACGACAAGGGCATCGCGACGGTGATCATCACCCTTGGCAGCCGCGGCGTGTGGCTGAGCGAAAACGGCAACGGCAAACGGGTGCCCGGCTTCAAGGTGCAAGCGGTGGATACTATCGCTGCCGGCGATACCTTTAACGGTGCGCTGGTCACTGCCCTGTTGGAAGGCAAGATCATGGCCGACGCGGTGCGTTTCGCCCATGCGGCGGCGGCGATCGCCGTGACCCGCCCTGGGGCGCAGCCTTCGGTGCCGTGGCGTGAAGAGATTGACGCCTTCTTGCAGCAGCAGGGGTGATCCTTTGGCCACCATGAAAGATGTCGCCCGTCTGGCGGGCGTTTCAACCTCTACCGTTTCGCATGTGGTCAACAACAATCGCTTTGTCAGCGACAGCGTGCGCGACAAAGTCATGGCGGCCGTAGAACGGCTGAACTATGCGCCTTCCGCGCTGGCGCGCAGCCTGAAGCTCAACCAGACGCGTACCATCGGCATGCTGGTGACCGCCAGCAACAACCCGTTTTATGCCGAAGTGGTGCGCGGCGTGGAGCGCAGCTGCTATGAACGCGGCTACAGTTTAATCCTGTGCAATACCGAAGAAGACGCCGCGCGCATGAACCGCAGCATGGAGACGCTGCTGCAAAAGCGCGTCGACGGTTTGCTGTTGATGTGCACCGAAAACCACCGGCCATCGCAAGATGCCCTGAGCCGCTACCCGTCACTGCCGATCGTCATGATGGACTGGGCGCCGTTCGAGGGTGCCAACGACATTATTCAGGATAACTCGCTGCTGGGCGGCGAGATGGCGACCGATCATCTGATCGCCCGCGGCTACCGCAAGATCGCCTGCATCGCCGGCCCGCAGGATAAAACCACCGCTCGTCACCGACTGGAAGGCTATCGCAACGCGATGCGTCGCGCCGGATTGCCGGTTCTGCCTGGGTATGAAGTGCATTGCGATTTTGAGTTTGAGGGCGGCGTGAACGCCATGCACCAACTGCTGGCGCTGGATGAGCCGCCGCATGCGGTGTTCGCCGGTAACGACGCGGTGGCGGTGGGCGTTTATCAGGCGCTGTATCAGGCCGGGCTTTTCGTGCCGCAGGATATGGCGGTGATGGGCTACGATGACATTGAGCTGGCGCGTTATCTGGCGCCGCCGCTGAGCACCATTCATCAGCCGAAGGATTCGCTGGGCGAACTGGCGATCGATGCGCTGATCAACCGCCTGCAAAACCCGGAGCGCGCGCCCCAGGTGCTGGTGCTGACGCCCGAGCTGGTGGAACGCGCCTCGGTGGGCCGCCGTTAACTCGCCGCCTTAGCTTCTTTCTTGCTTTCCTGGCCGCTGATCAAATTGCGGCCATCCTTCCTTCTCAGCAACGTAAACACCAGCGCCGATGCCACGGTGACGATCCCCATGGTGATAAAGGTGTAATGGAAGTGGTCGATCATGGTGCCTAACGACAGGGATTCGTAAAAACGCAGCACCGCCGCGCTGATTGCCACGCCGAAGCTGATGGACAGCTGCTGGGTGACCGCCAGGACGCTGTTGCCGGCGCTGGCGTTGGCGTCGTTCAAATCCGCCAGGCTGATGGTGTTCATGGCGGTGAACTGGGTGGACATCGCCATGCCCAGCACGAACAGCGGCAGGATCATCAGCCACAGCGGCATGCCCGGGCTTTGCAGGGAGAATTGGGCGATCAGAACCCCGATGATGACGGTGATGCCGACCAGCGTTTTACGGTAGCCGAACCAGCGCAGCACCTGAGTGACGGTGGATTTCGCCATCAGCGAACCGATGGCGGTCGGCGCCATCATGCAGCCGGCGACGATCGCCGTGTAGCCGAATCCCACCTGCAGCATGAGCGGCATTAAAAACGGTACGCAGCCGGTGCCCAGCCTGGAGGCGACGTTGCCGGCGATGCCGACCGAGAAGGTGCGGGTTTTGAACAGGTCGAGACCGATCAGAGGCTGAGTATGGCGGCGGGCGTGCGCGATGTAACCGAACAGCATCACGAAGCCGCTGAGCAGAATACCCAGCGAAACATAGCTCGCCAGTACTCGCTCGCCAAACAGCTCCAGCCCGGTGGAGATCAGCACCAGGCTCAGGCCGAACAGCATAAAGCCAAGAAAATCGAAGCGGCGTTTGGGCGTGGTGAAGTCCGGCATGTATTTGCGCGCATAGAAGATGCCGAGCAGGCCGATAGGGATATTGATCAGGAAAATCCAGTGCCAGGTGGCGTAGGTGACCAGCCACCCGCCCAGCAGCGGCCCCAGAATCGGCCCGACCAAGCCGGGCATGGTGACGAAGTTCAGCACCGGCAGCAGTTCGCTGCGCGGGTAGGCGCGCAGCAGTGCCAACCGCGCGACCGGCATCATCATCGCGCCGCCGATGCCCTGCAGCACGCGAGAGGCAACCAGCACGCTCAACGTAGGGGACAGGGCGCACAGCAGCGAGCCGAGGGTGAATAACGTGACGGCGAAGATGAACACGCGCCGGGTGCCGAAGCGGTCTGCCAGCCAGCCGCTGACCGGGATCAGCATTGCCACCGTCAGCGTGTAGCTGATGACGGCCGATTGCATCGCCAACGGCGAACGCCCGAGGCTTTGGGCGATCGCCGGCAGCGCGGTGTTGAGGATAGTGGCGTCCAGCGCCTGCATAAAGAACGCCATTGCGGCGATCCACGGTAGTCCTGCCATACTGCGCGCGGATTGGGTCATGGTCGGTCCTGGTTAAATGGTCGTCTGTCCCTCGTCTCTTTCTTCTATATATAAGCGGGGAGCGTGTCTAGTCTTTCTCTTTCAGCAGCACCTGGCAGGCGACGAGCGCGCCGGTGCTGTCTCCGGCGAGTATCGCATCGACGATAGCCTGATGATGGCGCAGCTTGATCACTTCATTACCGGTGATGGCGCGGAAGTAGCTTTGGTACACCGAACTGAACAGGTTGGCGAATGAGGTCAGGAACGGGTTGCCGCTGGCCTCGTAGATGAGCTGGTGGAATTGGGTATCGACCTGGATCCAACGCTCGCGGTCAAACTGGGTATGCAGTGCGCGCATTTCCGCCATCAGCTCCGCCAGCAGCTTGGTTTGCTGCGGGCTGGCGTGGTTTGCCGCCAATGCGCAGGCTTGCGGCTCCAGCGAGGTGCGCAGGATAAGGAAGTGTTGCATTACCTGATCGAAGTTTTCCCGCGTCATCCACCAGGTCAATAAATCCTGATCGAGGAAATTCCATTGGCTCTGCGGCATCACGCGGGTGCCGATGCGCGGGCGCGGTAGCAACATGCCTTTGGCGGCTAACATTTTTACCGCTTCGCGTACTGCGGTGCGGCTGACGCCGAATTGCTCGCCCAGTTCCATTTCACCGGGCAGGATGCTGCCGGCCTGATAATTGCCCGCCAGAATTTGTTGGCCGAGTTTCTCTGCAAGCAGATAAGAAAGATTGCGTTGGGCGGCCTGTTGTTGTGCATTTAACGGCATGGCTGCGGGTCCTTACTGACATCGTTATTTCTATTTTACTCCAGTGATCGCCAGCTTTTATGGCTGTTTGCCTGAAAAAGTGACATAAATTCGCCGCTTTTTCGCCCTTTTGCCGAAAAAAACCGCGATTGAAAAGTTTTTTGCATTTAGGGGTTGCGGCCCGCCGAGAACTCCCTATAATGCGCCTCCACTGACCGGGAACAACGACTGACAAGTCGCCGGGTCAGCGAGAGGAAAGCGAAATAAACGCTTGACTCTCCGGGTGAAAAGCGTAATATACGCCACCTCGAGTTAGCAAGCGAAAGCACCTAACTCACTGCTCTTTAACAATTTATCAGACAATCTGTGTGGGCACTCCACAAGACGATATCCAGCATCTTCGGATGCAAAAAAATATCAAGTCTTGAAGAGTGACTAACTGAAGTAAAATTCATGCAGTAAATCTTTGAGCATCGCTTCTCGAGTGGAAGCAAATCAAGCTTTTAATTGAAGAGTTTGATCATGGCTCAGATTGAACGCTGGCGGCAGGCTTAACACATGCAAGTCGAGCGGTAGCACAGGAGAGCTTGCTCTCTGGGTGACGAGCGGCGGACGGGTGAGTAATGTCTGGGAAACTGCCTGATGGAGGGGGATAACTACTGGAAACGGTAGCTAATACCGCATAACGTCGCAAGACCAAAGAGGGGGACCTTCGGGCCTCTTGCCATCAGATGTGCCCAGATGGGATTAGCTAGTAGGTGGGGTAATGGCTCACCTAGGCGACGATCCCTAGCTGGTCTGAGAGGATGACCAGCCACACTGGAACTGAGACACGGTCCAGACTCCTACGGGAGGCAGCAGTGGGGAATATTGCACAATGGGCGCAAGCCTGATGCAGCCATGCCGCGTGTGTGAAGAAGGCCTTCGGGTTGTAAAGCACTTTCAGCGAGGAGGAAGGTGGTGAGCTTAATACGCTCATCAATTGACGTTACTCGCAGAAGAAGCACCGGCTAACTCCGTGCCAGCAGCCGCGGTAATACGGAGGGTGCAAGCGTTAATCGGAATTACTGGGCGTAAAGCGCACGCAGGCGGTTTGTTAAGTCAGATGTGAAATCCCCGGGCTCAACCTGGGAACTGCATTTGAAACTGGCAAGCTAGAGTCTCGTAGAGGGGGGTAGAATTCCAGGTGTAGCGGTGAAATGCGTAGAGATCTGGAGGAATACCGGTGGCGAAGGCGGCCCCCTGGACGAAGACTGACGCTCAGGTGCGAAAGCGTGGGGAGCAAACAGGATTAGATACCCTGGTAGTCCACGCTGTAAACGATGTCGATTTGGAGGTTGTGCCCTTGAGGCGTGGCTTCCGGAGCTAACGCGTTAAATCGACCGCCTGGGGAGTACGGCCGCAAGGTTAAAACTCAAATGAATTGACGGGGGCCCGCACAAGCGGTGGAGCATGTGGTTTAATTCGATGCAACGCGAAGAACCTTACCTACTCTTGACATCCAGAGAACTTAGCAGAGATGCTTTGGTGCCTTCGGGAACTCTGAGACAGGTGCTGCATGGCTGTCGTCAGCTCGTGTTGTGAAATGTTGGGTTAAGTCCCGCAACGAGCGCAACCCTTATCCTTTGTTGCCAGCGGTTCGGCCGGGAACTCAAAGGAGACTGCCAGTGATAAACTGGAGGAAGGTGGGGATGACGTCAAGTCATCATGGCCCTTACGAGTAGGGCTACACACGTGCTACAATGGCATATACAAAGAGAAGCGACCTCGCGAGAGCAAGCGGACCTCATAAAGTATGTCGTAGTCCGGATTGGAGTCTGCAACTCGACTCCATGAAGTCGGAATCGCTAGTAATCGTAGATCAGAATGCTACGGTGAATACGTTCCCGGGCCTTGTACACACCGCCCGTCACACCATGGGAGTGGGTTGCAAAAGAAGTAGGTAGCTTAACCTTCGGGAGGGCGCTTACCACTTTGTGATTCATGACTGGGGTGAAGTCGTAACAAGGTAACCGTAGGGGAACCTGCGGTTGGATCACCTCCTTACCTAAAGATATTAGTTCGAGTGGCGTGCTCACACAGATTGTCTGATGAAAAGTAACGAGCAAAGCGCTACCTGTTGATGCCATGAGTCATTCATGCTGATACGAACCGATTAAGTTATTCAGTTTAATCGGATTTTCGTGTCCCCATCGTCTAGAGGCCTAGGACACTGCCCTTTCACGGCTGTAACAGGGGTTCGAATCCCCTTGGGGACGCCATTCCGATAATGAGTGAAAGACATTATCACCGGTTAGCGATAACCGAAAAAATCTTAAAGATGACTTGCGAGTCATGTTTAAGATATTGCTCTTTAACAATCTGGAACAAGCTGAAAATTGAAACATGACGGCTGAAATTTATCCCTCCGTAGATGTACTGGGATGAAGAGTAACCTGTCATAGAGTCTCTCAAATGTTTGCAGCGCGAACGATGGAAACATCTTCGGGTTGTGAGGTTAAGTGACTAAGCGTACACGGTGGATGCCTAGGCAGTCAGAGGCGATGAAGGGCGTGCTAATCTGCGAAAAGCGTCGGTAAGGTGATATGAACCGTTACAACCGGCGATACCCGAATGGGGAAACCCAGTGTGTTTCGACACACTATCATGTCATGAATACATAGTGGCATGAGGCGAACCGGGGGAACTGAAACATCTAAGTACCCCGAGGAAAAGAAATCAACCGAGATTCCCCCAGTAGCGGCGAGCGAACGGGGAGGAGCCCAGAACCTGAATCGGCTTGTGTGTTAGTGGAAGCGTCTGGAAAGTCGCGCAGCAAAGGGTGATAGCCCCGTACACTAAAATGCACAGGTCGTGAGTTCGATGAGTAGGGCGGGACACGTGACATCCTGTCTGAATATGGGGGGACCATCCTCCAAGGCTAAATACTCCTGACTGACCGATAGTGAACCAGTACCGTGAGGGAAAGGCGAAAAGAACCCCGGCGAGGGGAGTGAAATAGAACCTGAAACCGTGTACGTACAAGCAGTGGGAGCACCTTCGTGGTGTGACTGCGTACCTTTTGTATAATGGGTCAGCGACTTATATTTTGTAGCAAGGTTAACCGTATAGGGGAGCCGTAGGGAAACCGAGTCTTAACTGGGCGATTAGTTGCAAGGTATAGACCCGAAACCCGGTGATCTAGCCATGGGCAGGTTGAAGGTTGGGTAACACTAACTGGAGGACCGAACCGACTAATGTTGAAAAATTAGCGGATGACTTGTGGCTGGGGGTGAAAGGCCAATCAAACCGGGAGATAGCTGGTTCTCCCCGAAAGCTATTTAGGTAGCGCCTCGTGAACTCATCTTCGGGGGTAGAGCACTGTTTCGGCTAGGGGGCCATCCCGGCTTACCAAACCGATGCAAACTCCGAATACCGAAGAATGTTATCACGGGAGACACACGGCGGGTGCTAACGTCCGTCGTGAAGAGGGAAACAACCCAGACCGCCAGCTAAGGTCCCAAAGTCATGGTTAAGTGGGAAACGATGTGGGAAGGCATAGACAGCCAGGATGTTGGCTTAGAAGCAGCCATCATTTAAAGAAAGCGTAATAGCTCACTGGTCGAGTCGGCCTGCGCGGAAGATGTAACGGGGCTAAACCATGCACCGAAGCTGCGGCAGCGACGCTTAGGCGTTGTTGGGTAGGGGAGCGTTCTGTAAGCCGTTGAAGGTGGCCTGTGAGGGTTGCTGGAGGTATCAGAAGTGCGAATGCTGACATAAGTAACGATAAAGCGGGTGAAAAGCCCGCTCGCCGGAAGACCAAGGGTTCCTGTCCAACGTTAATCGGGGCAGGGTGAGTCGACCCCTAAGGCGAGGCTGAAAAGCGTAGTCGATGGGAAACAGGTTAATATTCCTGTACTTGGTGTTACTGCGAAGGGGGGACGGAGAAGGCTAGGCTAGCCGGGCGACGGTTGTCCCGGTTTAAGCGTGTAGGGGGTGTGACCTGGTAAATCCGGTTGCATACTAACCCTGAGGCGTGATGACGATGCACTACGGTGCAGAAGTAGTTGATGCCCTGCTTCCAGGAAAAGCCTCTAAGCTCCAGGTAACATTAAATCGTACCCCAAACCGACACAGGTGGTCAGGTAGAGAATACCAAGGCGCTTGAGAGAACTCGGGTGAAGGAACTAGGCAAAATGGTGCCGTAACTTCGGGAGAAGGCACGCTGGCATGTAGGTGAAGTCCCTTGCGGATGGAGCTGAAGCCAGTCGAAGATACCAGCTGGCTGCAACTGTTTAATAAAAACACAGCACTGTGCAAACACGAAAGTGGACGTATACGGTGTGACGCCTGCCCGGTGCTGGAAGGTTAATTGATGGGGTCAGCCGCAAGGCGAAGCTCTTGATCGAAGCCCCAGTAAACGGCGGCCGTAACTATAACGGTCCTAAGGTAGCGAAATTCCTTGTCGGGTAAGTTCCGACCTGCACGAATGGCGTAATGATGGCCAGGCTGTCTCCACCCGAGACTCAGTGAAATTGAACTCGCTGTGAAGATGCAGTGTACCCGCGGCAAGACGGAAAGACCCCGTGAACCTTTACTATAGCTTGACACTGAACATTGAGCCTTGATGTGTAGGATAGGTGGGAGGCTTTGAAGCGTGGACGCCAGTCTGCGTGGAGCCATCCTTGAAATACCACCCTTTAATGTTTGATGTTCTAACTCGGCCCCGTGATCCGGGGTGAGGACAGTGTCTGGTGGGTAGTTTGACTGGGGCGGTCTCCTCCCAAAGAGTAACGGAGGAGCACGAAGGTTAGCTAATCACGGTCGGACATCGTGAGGTTAGTGCAAAGGCATAAGCTAGCTTGACTGCGAGAGTGACGGCTCGAGCAGGTACGAAAGTAGGTCTTAGTGATCCGGTGGTTCTGAATGGAAGGGCCATCGCTCAACGGATAAAAGGTACTCCGGGGATAACAGGCTGATACCGCCCAAGAGTTCATATCGACGGCGGTGTTTGGCACCTCGATGTCGGCTCATCACATCCTGGGGCTGAAGTAGGTCCCAAGGGTATGGCTGTTCGCCATTTAAAGTGGTACGCGAGCTGGGTTTAGAACGTCGTGAGACAGTTCGGTCCCTATCTGCCGTGGGCGTTGGAAGATTGAGAGGGGTTGCTCCTAGTACGAGAGGACCGGAGTGAACGCACCACTGGTGTTCGGGTTGTCATGCCAATGGCATTGCCCGGTAGCTAAGTGCGGAAAAGATAAGCGCTGAAAGCATCTAAGCGCGAAACTTGCCTCAAGATGAGTCTTCCCTGGGCCTTTAAGGCCCCTGAAGGAACGTTTAAGACTAAGACGTTGATAGGCTGGGTGTGTAAGTGCAGCGATGCATTGAGCTAACCAGTACTAATGATCCGTGAGGCTTAACCTTACAACACCGAAGGTGTTTTTAGAGAGATTTTCAGCGAAGTTCCGAGATTGGTTCTGATGGCGACACGAGAGTGAAGCGGTTGGAATGAAACAGAATTTGCCTGGCGGCAATAGCGCGGTGGTCCCACCTGACCCCATGCCGAACTCAGAAGTGAAACGCCGTAGCGCCGATGGTAGTGTGGGGTCTCCCCATGCGAGAGTAGGACACTGCCAGGTATCAAACCAAGCCGAAAGCCCTGAACTGACGTTCAGGGCTTTTTGCTATGCGTAAAACGCAAAAAAGCGCAGCTACGCTGCGCCTTTCAACCACTCGACAATAAAGTCGGCGATGCTTTCCGGTTGATTGAGATCCAACTGCTTAGCCGCGATGGATAGCGGCCGGTCGCTGGCTACCGCCACGACAAACTGATCCAGCATGTCTTCCAGCGGTCTGCCTATCGCGGCCCGATAAAGTAGGATCTTGCTGACCGGCTCATGTTTGAACCCTTCCACCAGAATCAAATCGACCTTATCGGCATCAAAACGTTCCGCCAGGTAGCGCAGGTCCAAAGGTTGTTGTTCCGGCGTTTCGGTCATCAATGCCCAACGGCGATCGCTGGCGACCAGCGTTTGGTCGGCACCCGCTTTGCGCAGCTCGTAGCTGTCTTTACCCGGCGTATCCACATCCATGTCATGATGGGTATGCTTTATCAGCCCAACCCGCACCTGGCGCTGTTTAAGCATCGGGATCAATAGCTTGAGCAGGGTAGTTTTTCCCGTACCGCTGTAAGCGCCGATGGCCAGTAAAGGGGGCAACGAACGATTCATTTCTTTAGCTCTCGTGCTTGCTGCCAGTTCCGGCAGTCTTCCGGCGTATTCAGGTTATGAAATGCCGCTTGTTGCCCGCTGAACACCACGCGTTGTGCGTTAATCTGATGCAAGAACAGCATCAGCTTGCGTTCACCACGCGCCAGATAGCCAGCCAACTGCGCCGCTACTTGGGTATGCAATAACGCCAGCGTAGGGTGATCCCGTTCGCCATCGCTGGCAAAGGCCGCTGGCGCAGCGCCTTTTTGCCGCCATAGCTGTGCGACTAAGTCGGCGGGAAAGTCGGGGACGTCACAAGGGACGAAAGCCACCCACTCGCTGGGAGATTGCTTGAGCCCGGCGAGCATCCCGGCCAACGGCCCGGCGAAATCGGGCGTCAGATCGCCAATCACCGGCAAACCGCTCGCCTGGTAACGTGCCTGATTGCGATTGGCGCTGATGGCCACGGAGGCCACCTGCGGGCGTAACCGAGCCAATACGTGTTGATAGAGTGCTATACCGCCAATTGACACCAGGCCTTTGTCTTCACCGCCCATGCGCGTGGCCCGTCCGCCGGCCAAAATGACGCCGCTGATTTCTTTATGCATCTCGTTTATCTCGCCTTGTCGATGCGCTGATTGTAGCGCTAAAGTCGGCGCGACATCAGGATTTACCTTTATTGACAAGCCGGTTCTTTCACTGCGTGGGTAAGCCTGTTACTTTGTGAGTTTATTCATGCTATTGGACGATATTGAGATGAAAACGCATCGCGTAAACGAGTTGATCGAGCTGTTGCACCCGGCCTGGCAGGAAGATCCCGATCTCAATTTGATGCAGTTTTTGCAAAAGCTGGCGAAGGAAGCGGGCTTCCAGGGCGAGTTGTCCGAGCTGAGCGACGATATTCTTATTTACCACCTGAAAATGCGCGGCAGCGCCGGCACGGATCAGATCCCGGGCCTGAAGAAAGATTACGAAGAAGATTTTAAAACGGCGCTGTTGCGCGCTCGCGGCGTTATCAAGGACTGATCCTCGTGCAGTGCGAGAAAGCATAGCGCGTGAAATGCGCCATTAATGCTACTATTTCTCATTCCCGGCACCGTGCTGTCAGCGATCAAACGAACGTTATGAATAACTCTGCTTTTAATTTCGACACCCTGTCGCCCGATTTGATTATGGACGCGCTAGAAGGGATTGGCCTGCGCGTCGACTCCGGTCTGACGGCGCTGAACAGCTATGAGAACCGCGTCTATCAGTTTATGGACGAAGATCGCCAACGCTACGTGGTGAAGTTTTACCGCCCGGAGCGCTGGAGCGCCGCGCAGATCGGTGAGGAGCACCAGTTCGCTCTGGATCTGGCGAAGGCGGAGATCCCGGCGGTAGCACCGTTGGCGTTGCAAGGCGCTACGCTGCATACGCACGCTGGGTTCTTCTTTACCCTGTTCCCCAGCGTGGGCGGGCGGCAGTACGAGATAGACAACCTGGATCAGTTGGAATGGGTGGGCCGTTTCCTCGGGCGCATCCATCAGGTCGGCGGTGAGCGTTTGTTCGCCGAGCGGCCGACGATGGGGGTTGAAGAGTATCTCACCGCCCCGCGTCAGGCGCTGGCCGGTTGCGAGCTGTTGCCGGCAGCGCAGCGTGATGCGTTTCTGCAGGCGACGGATAACCTGATCGCGGCGATCAAGCCGCACTGGCATCTGAACTGGCAGCCGCGCCGTTTGCACGGTGATTGCCATCCGGGCAATATTCTGTGGCGCGACGGTCCGCTGTTTGTCGATCTTGATGACGCGCGTAATGGCCCGGCGGTGCAGGACTTGTGGATGCTGCTGCATGGCGAACGGCGCGATCAATTGATGCAGCTGGACGTCTTGCTGGAAGCGTACGGCGAATTTGCCGAGTTCGACCAACGCGAGCTGGCGTTGATCGAGCCGCTGCGGGCGATGCGCATGGTGTATTACCTGGCCTGGGTCGCCCGCCGTTGGCAGGATCCGGCCTTTCCTAAGAGTTTTCCGTGGATGGCGGAGTCTGATTTCTGGTTGTCTCAGACTGCGGCCTTCACCGAACAGGTTAAGCTGTTGCAGGAGCCTCCTCTGCAGCTGACGCCAATGTATTGAAGCTTTAACACAATGGAGAGTTTAGTCTTATGAAAAAAATATGGTTGGCGCTCGTTGGCATGGTGATGGCATTCAGTGCCTCGGCGGCACAGTTTAGCGATGGCGCTCAGTACGTGACCCTGGACAAGCCGGTGACCGGCGAGCCGCAGGTGCTGGAGTTCTTCTCCTTCTACTGCCCGCACTGCTACCAGTTCGAACAGGTCTATCACGTGTCCGAGAACGTGAAGAAGGCGCTGCCTGCCGGCACCAAAATGACCAAGTACCATGTGGAGTTCCTGGGGCCGTTGGGCAAACAGCTGACTCAGGCATGGGCGGTAGCGATGGCGCTGGGCGTGGAAGACAAAGTCAGCCCGCTGATGTTTGAAGCGGTGCAGAAAACCCAGACCGTGCAAACGCCGGACGATATCCGTAACGTCTTTGTGAAAGCGGGCGTGACCGCCGCAGATTATGACGCGGCCTGGAACAGCTTCGTGGTGAAATCTCTGGTGGTTCAACAGGAGAAAGCCGCTGAAGATCTGCAGCTGCGCGGCGTGCCGGCGGTATTCGTGAACGGCAAATACATGGTGAAAAACGATGGCCTGGATACCAGCTCGATGGACGCTTACGTGAAGCAGTTCGCCGACGTGGTTAAATTCCTCAGCCAGCAGAAATAAGCCAGACTCAACATGAAAAACGCCGGCATTGCCGGCGTTTTTTTATCCATATTGCCGCTTCAATTTATCCAGCAACCGATCTTTTTCCTGCCACAGCGTATTCAGCCACAGCTGGAATCGCCGTTTGAACTGCTTGTCGTTGAAGTAGTCCCCGTGCAGGGTTTCATCGATCGGCAGCGTTTCTATTCTCACCACGATACGCGTCAGCCGCCCACACAGCATATCCATAAAGGGCCGTTGGTTATTTTCCGGATAGAGCAGGGTCACGTTCAGCACTTTGTCGAACTGATTGCCCAGTGCGCTGAGCGTAAACGCAATGCCGGCGGCTTTGGGTGCCAGCAAATTGCGATACGGCGAATTGCTTTTAATTTTCTTGGCTTCGGTGAAGCGTGAACCTTCGACGAAGTTGACGATGGTGGTTGGGCGCTGGCGGAATTTTTCGCAGGAACGGCGCGTGGTTTCGATATCCTTGCCGCGCTTCTCCGGATGCTTGAGCAAATAGGCGCGGGAGTAACGCTTCATGAATGGCATATCCAGCGCCCAGCAGGCCAGGCCGACAAAAGGCACCCAGGCGAGCTGTTGCTTGAGGAAATACTTATTCATTGGAATATGATTTCTGAACAGCACGCACAACACGACAATGTCCGACCAGCTTTCGTGATTACTGATTAGTAGATACCAGTTTTTGCGATCCAGCCCTTCCAGTCCTTCAATATCCCAACGCAATTGCCCGTTAATGCGCAATAACAGCGCCAGCCCCTGACACCAACACCACATCATGAAATCGGCGAAAGCCGAGATATATCGCCAGACGGCGGGAATGGGCACCAGGAGTTTCACGATGCCGGCCAGCGTGATGGGGATAGAACACAACACCGTCACCAGAATGGTGAGTATGATGGAAATGATAAAGATAACAGGCGTTAACAATCTTGGCATGGTTATGGGCTGACGGTTGTTGGGAACATCGTTGCATGCCGAAGCGCATGAACAAAAGCCTATTTTAACAGAGATCGTCGGGGTAAAGCGTCGCTAAAAATCACTGTTTTTCGCCTCGCCGGATAACCATTTGCCGAGTTTTTGTGCAACTTGTTCAGCTTGTGCTATGGTAATTGAGGTGCCGAATTTGATTAATAGTGCGATTAAAATCCGGCGAAAGTTATATCCACAAATTCAATAAAAGCCAGTAATAAAGCGTCGCCGGAATTCGTTCTTTTAACGCGGTGATTTAAATAGGAATTTTATTCGCCGTTATAACGATAATCACAACGTTATAATTCGGTCTCTTTTCTATGCACAAAGTTATCCACAGGTAAGATCTTGCGGATCCTCGCGCACAATCTCATCATTTTCGTCCGCAATGCACGCTAAGGTTCGTCTCCGGCGGCCAGCTATGGCATGCTTACCCCTATGTCCGATCACGATAAAGAAACGCTATGGCCCAGATTGCAGAAAACCCACTAATCCTGGTTGACGGTTCCTCCTACCTCTACCGTGCTTATCACGCCTTCCCGCCGCTGACCAACTCGGCGGGCGAGCCGACCGGCGCGATGTACGGCGTGCTGAATATGCTGCGCAGCCTGCTGCTGCAGTATCAACCGAGCCACGTTGCCGTGGTGTTTGATGCCAAAGGGAAGACCTTTCGCGATGATCTCTTCGCTGAATACAAGTCACACCGGCCACCGATGCCGGACGATCTGCGTGCGCAGATCGAGCCGCTGCACAGCATGGTCAAGGCGATGGGCCTGCCGCTGCTGGTGACGCCTGGCGTCGAGGCGGATGACGTCATCGGTACGCTGGCGCTGGAGGCCGAAAAGGCCGGCCACGCGGTGCTGATCAGCACCGGCGACAAAGACATGGCGCAGTTGGTGACGCCGAACGTCACCCTGATCAACACCATGAACAACACCATCCTCGGCCCGCAGGAAGTGTGCGACAAGTACGGTATTCCGCCGGAGCTGATCATCGACTTCCTGGCGCTGATGGGCGATTCATCGGACAACATTCCCGGCGTGCCGGGCGTGGGCGAGAAAACCGCCCAGGCGTTGCTGCAGGGCATCGGCGGGCTGGATGCGCTGTACGGCAATCTGGAGAGCATCGCCACGCTGAGCTTCCGCGGCGCCAAAACCATGGCGGCCAAGCTGGAGCAGAACAAAGAGGTCGCGTACCTCTCCTATAAGCTGGCGACGATCAAAACCGACGTCGAGCTGGATCTGACCTGCGCTGAGCTGACGGTGTCCGAGCCGGATGTCGATACGCTGCAACAGCTGTTCAAACAATACGAGTTCAAACGCTGGCTGGCGGACGTGGAAGCCGGCGTATGGCTGGAAAACAAGAAAGGCGTGGGTGCGAAAGCTGCCGGTGCCGCCAAACCGGCCGTCGCAGCGGAAGCGCCGAAAGCGTTGGCGGAGGCCAAGCTGTCTCAGGACGGGTATGTCACCATTCTGGATGAAGCGACCTTTACCGACTGGCTGGCGCGGCTGAAAAAGGCCGACGTGTTTGCCTTCGATACTGAAACCGACGGTCTGGATACGCTGACCGCCAACCTGATCGGCCTGTCCTTCGCGATCGCACCGGGCGAAGCGGCTTATTTGCCGGTAGCGCACGATTATCTGGATGCCCCGGTACAGCTGGATCGCGCCTACGTGCTGGAAGCGCTCAAGCCGCTGCTGGAGGACGATAAAGCACTGAAGGTCGGGCAAAACCTGAAGTTCGACATGAGCCTGCTGGCGCGCTACGGCATTGAGATGCGCGGCATCGCCTACGACACCATGCTGGAGTCCTATGTACTGGACAGCGTCGGCGGCCGTCATGATATGGACAGCCTGGCCGATCGTTATCTGGGCCACAAAACCATCACCTTCGAAGAGATCGCCGGCAAGGGCAAGAACCAGCTGACGTTCAACCAGATCGCGCTGGAGCAGGCGGCGCCTTACGCCGCCGAAGACGCGGATGTCACGCTGCAGCTGCATCTGGCGATGTGGCCGCAGCTGAAACAGAGCGCGGAGCTGCTGACGGTGTTCAACGAGATTGAAATGCCGCTGTTGCCGGTGCTGTCGCATATCGAGCGCACGGGGGTGCTGATCGATCCGGCCATTTTGTCGGCCCACTCCCAGGAGCTGGCCAAGCGTCTGGCGGAACTGGAGGCGCAGGCCCACGAGCTGGCGGAAGAGCCATTCAACCTGGCGTCGACCAAGCAGCTGCAGGCGATTCTGTACGAAAAACAAAAGCTGCCGGTGCTGAAGAAAACCCCAGGCGGAGCGCCTTCTACCAATGAAGAGGTGCTGGCTGAGTTGGCGCTCGACTACCCGCTGCCGAAGGTGATTCTGGAATATCGCGGCCTGGCGAAGCTGAAGACCACCTATACCGACAAGCTGCCGCTGATGATCAATCCGGTCAGCGGCCGGGTGCATACCTCGTACCATCAGGCGGTGACCGCCACCGGCCGTCTCTCCTCGAGCGATCCGAACTTGCAGAACATCCCGGTGCGCAACGATGAAGGGCGACGCATTCGCCAGGCCTTTATCGCGCCGGAGGGCTACCGCATCGTCGCGGCCGACTACTCCCAGATCGAGCTGCGCATCATGGCGCATCTGTCACAGGATGAAGGGCTGCTGAAGGCCTTCGCCGAAGGGAAAGACATTCACCGCGCCACGGCGTCGGAAGTCTTCGGCGTGCCGTTGGATAAAGTGACCGGCGAGCAGCGCCGCAGCGCCAAGGCGATTAACTTTGGCCTGATTTACGGCATGAGCGCCTTCGGCCTGGCGCGCCAGCTGGGGATCCCGCGAGGGGAAGCTCAGCGCTATATGGATCTGTACTTCGAGCGTTACCCGGGCGTGCTGGATTACATGGAGCGCACCCGCCAGCAGGCCGCCGAACAGGGCTATGTCAGCACGCTGGACGGTCGCCGTCTGTACCTGCCGGACGTCCGCTCCAGCAACGGCATGCGCCGCAAGGCGGCCGAGCGCGCCGCCATCAACGCCCCGATGCAGGGCACGGCGGCCGATATCATCAAGCGTGCGATGATCGAGGTCGACGCCTGGCTGCAAGGGCAGGAGAAACCGTTGGTGCGCGCAATCATGCAGGTGCACGATGAATTGGTGTTTGAGGTGCACGAGTCGGTGATCGAAGAAGCCAGCCAACGTATCCGCCAATTGATGGAAGGCAGCATGGCCCTGGCGGTGCCGCTGAAGGTTGACGTGGGCGTCGGCATGAACTGGGATGAGGCGCACTGATCGCCGGGTTATCGCCGGATGCGCTAACTGGCGATAACCTAAGCACTTTTCGTAATTAAGCTACAAGATGCGGCGATAGTTTCCCCAACTTCGCCGTTCTTGCGCCGCAAATTGTGTAAGTAAACTACAAAAAATTCTTTTGCCCTGCGAAAAAATGATGTAGAGTTACAGGCGTAGGGTACAGAGGTAAGATGTTCTATCTTTCAGACCTTTTACTTCACGTAATCGGATTTGGCTGAATATTTAGCCGCCCCAGTCAGTATTGACTGGGGCGTTTTTTATTGTAAAAACAGCGATAAACCATACGTTTTTCCTATCACTCCGCACCGCTTTTCGTTCCTGCTTCCACTCTCTCGACTCGCGTAATCCGGCGAGATAAGCCAGCCCTGGCGATAAGTTTTTATGATGGATTTATTTCAGAACTGTAATTAGATAACAAAAAATTCCGCCTGCGGCTGAACTGCGGACATAAAAAAGCCGATGCGGTGAGGCATCGGCTCTGGCGTTCGGCCTGAGCTTATTCGCCGGTTTCATCTTCCGGCAGCACTTCCGGCGGGATCTCGTTAAACCAGGTATCCAGCTTCTGGCGCAGCTTGTCGACGCCGATCTTCTTCAGCGACGAGAAGGCTTCAACCTGGATATCCCCCATAAACGGCAGCACCGCTTCACGCACCATATTGAGCTGCGCCTTGCGTGCGCCGGAGGCCAGCTTGTCGGCCTTGGTCAGCAGTACCAGCACCGGCGTGCCGACGTCGACCGCCCACTGGATCATCTGCTGGTCGAGATCTTTCAGCGGATGGCGGATATCCATCAGCACCACCAGGCCTTTCAGGCTGTTGCGCATCTGCAGGTATTCGCCCAACGCGCGCTGCCATTTGCGCTTCATCTCTTCCGGCACTTCGGCGTAGCCGTAACCCGGCAGGTCGACCAGGCGGATGCCGTCTTCCACTTCGAACAGGTTGATCAGCTGGGTGCGCCCCGGCGTCTTACTGGTGCGCGCCAGGCTTTTTTGGTTGGTCAGCGTATTCAGCGCGCTGGATTTCCCGGCGTTGGAACGGCCGGCAAAGGCGACTTCAATTCCTGCATCCCCCGGCAGATGGCGAATATCGGGTGCGCTGGTGACGAAATGGGTCACATGATAGTTGTAGTTCTTGCTGGTCAAAGTTTTTCGTCTCCGTGAGGATGGCTAACTGGTTGGCGATTATAACTGCATCAGCGGTAAAAATGGCGTGTTTCTCGGTTTTTAAGCGGCGGGACGCGATAAAACGACAGTTATGCCGCGCGTACGTTGTGAGACATTTGCCATTCGAATCGCGGGTAATGTCGCTTTATTCGAAAGTGATATTTCTGTTTTTGTTTTAAAAACAAAATGTTATTTTTTCGTTGTAGGGAAATGTCGCCCAAATCGACGTCAGGTGCCTTGAGCCTTCGCAACAATAACGTAAAGTAGTCGTTAACGCAGGGTTGCGCAGGATTAGGGAACATCCGGGAAGGATGACAAATCTCAAGGAACGCACAGGGCGTGCAATAAGTGCCAGGATGAACGCAAAAGGAAGTGACCCTTTCGCACCGGAATAGGCGGCAGGCACATCGGATGGTGAAGTATCGGCAATTTGGATGCCCGCAGGAAGCTCGCTCGGGAAGAGCGGATGCGAATGGATTGCGCCATGGACGATTTTTCTTTCAGGATGAAGGACGTAGTGGCAGGGAATGCGGTTATAGCAGAGGGAAAAACCGGGATGTTGCATGTACGCAAGGAGTGCGTAACAGGAATACCCTTCGCAAGAAGGTGCGAAATAGGCGGCAGGTTTAACCTGCCGCCTTTTTTCTTTGCCCGCTTTCTGCTAGATTCCGCCGCAATTCTATACTGAATCTACATACCTAAGAGCACACGCTATGAACCAGCCATCAAAAGCACCTCGCGGCAGCGCGGCGAAGTCAAAAACGAAAAAGAAAAGCCGTATGGAGCTCGATCAGGAAGCGCGTGAGCGCAAACGCCTGAAAAAGCGCCGTGGCCTCGCTTCCGGTTCGCGCACCCAGGTCGAGTCCGGCAGCCAGAAGAACAAATCGGCGGCAGAAGCCAAAGATCCCCGTATCGGCAGTAAAGTGCCGGTTGCGCTGGTGGTCGACGAAACCAAAGTGAAGGCCAAACCGCAGCCGAAGCCGAAGGCCGAAGCGAAACCGCGCCTGTCGCCGGAAGAAGAGTTGGCGAAGCTGGAAAATGACGAACGTCTGAACGCGCTGCTGGATCGCATCGACGACGGTGAAACGCTGAACGCGGAAGAGCAGACTTATGTCGACAAAACGTTGGATCGCATCGATGTGCTGATGGACGTGTTGGGCATCGAACTGGGTGAAGACGACGACGAAGAAGAAGAGAAGCAGGAAGATATTCTGAAGCTGCTGAAAGGCGGCAACCCGAAAGACGCCTTTTAACGCGCCATGTGGCTAATTCCGGCAATAGCCCTACTCTTGATGTGTTATCTGCTGTGGTTATTCGGTAAACTATGGCGGCTGTCTAAGCGCAAAGCGCGTTTTCGCAGCGCTTCCGTGGCCAGACAGCGCAGACAACCGCCTCTCTCCAGGCCCGGTAGAAAAAGATATCGGAAGGAGTGAGCATGTCAGAGCAGACGATTGTCTGGGATTTAGCCCTGATCCAAAAATATAACTACTCAGGGCCGCGTTATACTTCATACCCCACGGCGCTGGAGTTTAACCAGCGCTACGACGAAGCGGCGTTTCAACGCGCCGCTGCGCGCTACCCTGAGCGGCCGCTGTCGCTGTACGTGCATATCCCTTTCTGCCATAAGCTGTGCTACTTCTGCGGCTGCAACAAGCTGGTGACGCGCCAGACCCACAAGGCCGACGAATACCTGAACGTTTTGGCGCAAGAGATCGCCAGCCGTGCGCCGCTGTTCGCCGGCCGCAAGGTCGGCCAGATGCACTGGGGTGGCGGTACGCCAACCTACCTGGACAAAGCGCAAATCAGTCGGCTGGTGGCATTGCTGCGCGAACACTTTGATTTCCTGCCCGATGCGGAGATGTCGATCGAGGTCGATCCGCGCGAGATAGAGCTGGATGTGCTCGATCATTTACGCGCCGAAGGCTTTAACCGTCTGAGCATGGGGGTGCAGGATTTCAATAAGCAGGTGCAGCAGTTGGTCAACCGTGAGCAGGACGAAGCCTTTATCTTCGCCCTGATCGAGCGGGCCAAAGCGCTGGGCTTCCGCTCGACCAATATCGATCTGATCTACGGCCTGCCGAAACAGACGCCGGAAAGCTTCGCTTTCACGCTACAGCGGGTGGCTGAACTGAATCCCGATCGCCTCAGCGTGTTCAACTACGCGCATATGCCGAACTTGTTCGCCGCCCAGCGCAAAATCAAAGACGCCGATCTGCCGGGCGCGCAGCAGAAGCTGGATATCCTGCAGCAGAGCATCGCTTTCCTGACCGGCGCCGGCTATCAGTTCATCGGCATGGATCACTTTGCGCGCCCGGACGACGAGCTGGCAATCGCCCAACGCGAAGGTAAGCTGCATCGAAACTTCCAGGGCTATACCACCCAGGGCGACAGCGATCTGCTGGGGCTGGGCGTGTCGGCCATCAGCATGCTTGGCGACAGCTATGCGCAGAACCAGAAAGAGCTGAAGCGTTACTATGACAGCGTACAGGCGCAGGGTAATGCGCTGTGGCGTGGGCTGGCGCTGACGGATGACGATTGTCTGCGGCGCGATCTGATCAAAACCCTGATCTGCAACTTCCGGTTGGCGTATCAGCCGCTCGAACGGCAATACGGCATCGATTTCACCGCCTACTTCGCCGAAGACCTGCAGCTGCTGGCGCCGTTTGAACGCGATGGGCTGGTGGAGCGCGACGAGCAGGGCATTCGCGTCACGCCGCGCGGGCGCTTGCTGATCCGCAATATCTGCATGTGTTTCGACCGCTATCTGCGGCAACAGGCGCGCAGCCAGCAATTCTCACGGGTGATCTGAGGATGAAAAAACAGCCGCATCAGCGGCTGTTTTTTTTAACTGAAGAAGTTAATCAGCGCGGCGCACAACACCGCGGCAACCGCCGCCTGCGGGGTGTGGCTGGCGGCGGAGCCCAGCTCCGCGCCCTGAGAAATGAATACGATGAATGAGTCCAGCATCGTCAACCTCCAGAGTGTGCGACACGATCATACTGCGCCCGCACCGGCTGTAAAGCCTGCGGTTGGCGTTTTTTTGTGCGCCGGACTGCGTTTTTCATCATCCATCCCCGTTCCTATTCCATGCCCAGCTCTTTAAGCTTGCGGGTCAGGGTATTTCGCCCCCAGCCCAGCAGGCGCGCGGCTTCCTGTTTGTGCCCTTGGGTGTGGCGCAGCGCGGTGGTGAGCAGCGTGCGCTCCATTTCCGGCTGTGCTTCCGACAGCAGGTTTTGATGACCGGAACGCAGCGCGCGATCGGCCCACTGCGCCAGCAGCGTGGCCCAGCTGTCCGGCAAACTGTGGCTGGGGCTTTCCGGCGCGGCGGTTTCGAACAGTTCACCCGGCAGATCCTGAATCAGCACTTCCTGCCCGGCGGCCATCACCGTCAGCCAGCGGCAGGTGTTCTCCAACTGGCGCACGTTGCCCGGCCAGGGCAGGCGGGTCAGCGCGGTTTCGGTTTCCGGGTGCAGGTTTTTGGCCTCAACGCCTAACTCTTTGGCGGCGATCTGCAGGAAGTGGCGCGCCAGCCGCGGGATGTCTTCACGGCGCTCGCGCAGCGGCGGCAGGTGTACGCGGATCACGTTCAAGCGGTGGAACAGATCCTCGCGGAACTTGCCTTCCTGCACCCGCAGCTCCAGGTTCTGGTGCGTGGCGGCGATGATGCGCACGTCGACCTTCACCGGCGCATAGCCGCCGACCCGGTAGAACTGGCCATCCGCCAGCACCCGCAGCAGGCGCGTTTGCACGTCGAGCGGCATATCGCCGATCTCGTCGAGGAACAGCGTGCCGCCGTCGGCCTGTTCAAAGCGGCCCTGACGAATTTGATTCGCGCCGGTGAAGGCGCCTTTCTCGTGGCCGAACAGCTCGGACTCGATCAGATCTTTGGGGATGGCGGCCATGTTCAGGGCGATGAACGGCGACTTGGCGCGCGGGCTGTGGCGGTGCAGCGCATGCGCCACCAGCTCCTTGCCGGTGCCGGATTCGCCGTTGATCAACACGCTGATCGACGAACGCGAGAGCCGACCGATGATGCGAAACACGTCCTGCATCGCCGGCGCTTCGCCTATGATGTCCGCCGCCGGATCGCTGGCCGGCTGGCTGCGCACCGGCTGCTGCTGTTCCTGATAATGGCTGATGGCGCGCTCGACCAGCGCCACCGCTTCGTCGATGTCGAACGGCTTTGGCAGGTAGTCGAAGGCCCCTTGCTGATAGGCGCTGACGGCGGCGTCCAAATCCGAATGCGCGGTCATGATGATCACCGGCAGCATTGGGTGGCGCTGTTTGATCTGCTTGAGCAGCGCCAGGCCGTCTATACCCGGCATGCGGATATCGGACAGCAGCACGTCGGGGGTTTGCGTGGCCAAGGCTTCCAGCACGTCATTGCCGCCTTCGAAGGTGGCGCAGCTCAGGCCCGCGCCGGTGAGCGCGCGCTCAAGCACCCAGCGGATGGAGCTATCGTCATCGACGATCCAGACTATCCCTCGTTGCATAGCAAACCTCACTGACGAATGGGCAGGTAGACCGAGAATTCGGTATGACCTGGCCAACTGTTGAATTCAATTTTTCCGCAATGCTGATCGATAAGATTGCGGGCGATGGATAATCCCAGGCCGGTACCGCCCTCACGGCCGCTGACCATCGGGTAGAACAGCGTGTCCTGCAGCTGCGCCGGCACGCCGGGGCCGTCGTCTTCGACGTCGATGCGCGCCGCCAGGCGGTAGCGGGTGCCGTGCAACGTAATCTGAAACGCGGTGCGGGTGCGCAGCGTGATGGTGCCGCCCGCCTCGCCCAGCGCCTGCAGCGCATTGCGGGTGATGTTCAGCAGCACCTGTTCAATCTGATCCGGGTCGTGGGCCATTTCCGGCAGGCTCGGATCGTAGTCGCGCACCAGCGTGACGTTATCCGGCATTTCCAGCGACACCAGCTGGCAGACGCGCTCCGCGACCTGATGAATGCTCTGGGTAATGTGCTGACCGGGCCGCTGCGGGCCGAGCAGGCGATCCACCAGATTGCGCAGCCGATCGGCCTGCTCGATGATCACCTTGGTGTATTCGGTCAGCGCCGGATCGGGCAGCGCCTTGGCCAACAGCTGCGCCGCGCCGCGCAGGCCGCCCAGCGGATTTTTAATCTCGTGCGCCAAACCGCGTACCAGATCGCGGGCCGCCACCTGTTGAGCATGCTGCAGCTGTTCCTGGCTCAGGCGGCGCTGATTGTCCATCGGCGCCAGCTCGACCAGGATATAGCCTTCCGGCAGCGCCTGAGCGGTCAGAGAAAGGATGTGCGCGCGTCCGTCGACCACCAGGGTCACTTCGTTGTCGGTGAAGCCCTGACCGGCGCGCAGGCTTTCGCGCATCAAAGAGACGTTCAGCGAAAAATAACCGAGCAAATCGGGCAGCGGCGTGCCGAACAGCTTGCGGGAGCTTTGCGCCAGCAGCTGCTGTGCCGCCGGGTTGGCGTAGTGAACCGCCAGTGAGTCATCCAACAGCAGGATGCTGTTGATGAGTGAATTGAGGATCTGCCCAGCATCGGGCAGCTTGCCAGTTGCCATACAGCAGACTCCTGCACCTTTTTAGTGCATCTATCCTACTCCATCCGGGATCGGCGCGGTATGGAATAGTTTTGCAGAAAATACGGTGGAGAAAAAAACCCATCCGAAGATGGGCTGAAAGTTTCCACGGCAACAAAAAAGCGATAACAAAAATGTGGGCGCCGTCCGCCTGTGCAGACGGCGCGGGTAGGGCTTAGACGCTGTAGTACAGTTCGAACTCAACCGGGTGTGGCGTCATGCGAACGCGGTCCATCTCTTCTTTGCGCAGTTCGATGTAGGCATCGATCGCATCGTCGGTGAACACGCCGCCACGGGTCAGGAACTCGCGGTCTTCGTTCAGTGCGGCCATTGCCTCGTCCAGCGAGCCGGCCACTTTTGGGATCTCGGCTTCTTCTTCCGGCGGCAGGTCGTACAGGTTTTTGTCCATGGCGTCGCCAGGGTGGATCTTGTTGATGATGCCGTCCAGGCCGGCCATCAGCAGCGCGGCGAAGCACAGGTATGGGTTAGCCGCCGGATCCGGGAAGCGGGCTTCGATGCGGCGCGCTTTCGGGCTGGAGACCACCGGGATGCGGATGGACGCAGAGCGGTTACGGGCGGAGTAAGCCAGCATCACCGGCGCTTCGTAGCCTGGCACCAGACGCTTGTACGAGTTGGTGGTCGGGTTGGCCAGCGCATTGATCGCCTTGGCGTGCTTGATGATGCCGCCGATGTAGAACAGCGCGGTTTCAGACAGGCCGCCGTATTTGTCGCCGGCGAACAGGTTGGTGCCGTTCTTGGACAGCGACATGTGGCAGTGCATGCCGGAACCGTTGTCGCCGAACATGGGCTTCGGCATGAAGGTCGCGGTTTTGCCGAAGGCGTGCGCCACGTTGTGCACCACGTATTTGTAGATCTGAATTTCGTCGGCTTTCTTGGTCATGGTGTTGAAGCGGGTTGCCACTTCGTTCTGACCGGCGGTTGCCACTTCGTGGTGGTGCGCTTCAACCACCAGGCCCATCTCTTCCATGGTCAGACACATGGTGGAACGCAGATCCTGCGAAGAGTCGACCGGTGGAACCGGGAAGTAACCGCCTTTCACCGCCGGACGGTGGCCTTTGTTGCCGCCGTCGTATTTTGTACCGGAGTTCCAGGCGCCTTCGATGTCGTCGATGGCCACGTGGGACCCGCGGATGCTGCTGCCGAAGCGGATGTCATCGAACAGGAAGAACTCAGGCTCTGGCCCGAACAGCACGGTATCCGCGATGCCGGAGGAGCGCAGAAAGTCTTCGGCGCGTTTGGAGATGGAGCGCGGGTCGCGATCGTAGCCTTGCATGGTGCCCGGCTCGAGAATGTCGCAGCGAATGATCAGCGTTGGTTCTTCGAAGAACGGATCCAGAACCGCCGTGCTGGCGTCCGGCATCAGCACCATGTCAGATTCGTTGATGCCCTTCCAACCACCGATAGAGGAGCCGTCAAACATTTTACCTTCTTCGAAGAAGTCGGCGTTTACCTGGTGAGCCGGGATCGTCACGTGCTGTTCCTTACCCTTGGTGTCAGTGAAACGCAGGTCTACGAATTTCACTTCATGCTCATTCAGCATCGTCAAAACGTGTTCAGCGGACATACTTAACTCTCCCGGTTTATCATTGTCGTCGTGGAACGAATCTGTGGAACTGGCTTTTTTTCGCCTTGAAAAGACTAAAGCGAAAAGCGTGCCAACTTTTTAAAAAGGCGTTCATCGCCTTTCTGCGCGGGTTTTACCCAGCCACAGTATGCACCACCAACGATAATTTGCACTGTTATGGTGCAATAAGGGTGAGCGTGGGCACTGAAATGGTGCAAAAGTGCAACGATTGCGGCTTTTTGCACCGTGAAAGGGATCACAAACTGACCGGTACGCGGTTGTTTATAAGAGATGGTTGTGATCTTGTTTAGTCCCTCGCTTAATACGTGTACAATAGCGCGCTATTTCTAATGCCCGAGGCAAAGCTGTGATCGAAAATTTGCGTAACATCGCCATTATTGCCCACGTTGACCATGGTAAAACCACCCTGGTTGACAAGCTGCTGCAACAATCCGGTACTTTCGGAGAGCGTGCGGAAGCGACCGAACGCGTAATGGACTCCAACGATTTGGAGAAAGAGCGTGGGATTACCATCCTCGCAAAAAACACCGCCATTAATTGGAACGGTTACCGTATCAACATCGTGGATACCCCAGGACACGCCGACTTCGGCGGCGAGGTAGAGCGCGTGATGTCGATGGTTGACTCGGTGCTGCTGGTTGTGGATGCAATGGATGGCCCTATGCCGCAAACCCGCTTCGTGACCAAGAAGGCCTTCGCCAACGGTCTGAAGCCGATCGTGGTCATCAACAAGGTTGACCGTCCTGGCGCGCGCCCTGACTGGGTTGTGGATCAGGTGTTCGACCTGTTCGTGAACCTCGACGCGACCGACGAGCAGCTCGACTTCCCGATCATCTACGCTTCTGCGCTGAACGGCATCGCCGGCGTCGACCACACCGACATGGCGGAAGACATGACCCCGCTGTATCAGGCGATCGTCGACCACGTGTCTGCGCCGCAGGTTGAGCTGGAAGCGCCATTCCAGATGCAGATCTCCCAGTTGGACTACAACAACTACCTGGGCGTTATCGGCATCGGCCGCATCAAGCGCGGTAAAGTGAAGCCGAACCAGCAGGTCACCATCATCGACAGCGAAGGTAAAACTCGCAACGGTAAAGTGGGCAAAGTGCTGGGTCACCTGGGTCTGGAGCGTATCGACAGCACCCTGGCGGAAGCGGGCGACATCATCGCCATCACCGGCCTGGGCGAACTGAACATCTCCGACACCATCTGCGACACCAACGCCGTAGAAGCGCTGCCGGCGCTGTCCGTCGACGAACCGACCGTAACCATGTTCTTCAACGTCAACACCTCGCCGTTCTGCGGTAAAGAAGGCAAGTACGTGACGTCGCGTCAGATCCTTGATCGTCTGAACAAAGAGCTGGTGCACAACGTAGCGCTGCGCGTTGAAGAAACCGACGATGCGGACGCCTTCCGCGTCTCCGGTCGTGGCGAACTGCACCTGTCGGTGCTGATCGAAAACATGCGTCGCGAAGGTTTCGAGCTGGCGGTATCCCGTCCGAAAGTTATCTTCCGTGAAATCGATGGCCGCAAGCAGGAGCCATTCGAGAACGTGACGCTGGATATCGAAGAGCAGCATCAGGGTTCCGTGATGCAGGCGATGGGTGAGCGTAAAGCCGACCTGAAAAACATGGATCCGGACGGTAAGGGCCGCGTGCGTCTCGACTACGTGATCCCAAGCCGCGGTCTGATCGGCTTCCGTAACGAATTCATGACCATGACTTCGGGTACCGGCCTGCTGTACTCCACCTTCAGCCACTACGACGACGTGCGTCCGGGCGAAGTGGGTCAGCGCCAGAACGGCGTGCTGATCTCCAACGGCCAGGGCAAAGCGGTAGCGTTCGCGCTGTTCGGCCTGCAGGATCGCGGCAAGCTGTTCCTAGGCCACGGCGCAGAAGTGTATGAAGGCCAGATCATCGGTATTCACTCACGTTCTAACGACCTGACCGTAAACTGCCTGACCGGTAAGAAGCTGACCAACATGCGTGCTTCCGGTACTGACGAAGCGACTACCCTGGTTCCGGCCATCAAAATGACCCTGGAGCAAGCTCTGGAGTTCATCGATGACGACGAACTGGTAGAAGTGACGCCAACCTCGATCCGTATCCGTAAGCGTCACCTGACGGAAAACGATCGTAAGCGTGCCAGCCGCGGTCCTAAAGACGCTTAATCGCTGATTGAGTGTCTCATGCTTAGGGCGCGGTTCTCGCGCCCTGAGTTTTTTCCTCTGTTGTTCCCCGTTTGTGCGGCGCGCTATGCGCTTTTCCGTTCGCTCCCTGTTCAGCTGTTCCTTTTCCCGCTACAGTGAAATCTCACCGGCCCATCAGGAGAGGACTATGCTGTATATCTTTGATTTAGGTAATGTGATCGTCGATATCGATTTCAAGCGTGTGCTGGGCGTGTGGAGCAATTTGAGCGGCACGCCGTTGGCGGTGCTGTCCGATCGTTTCGCCATGGGTGAGGTGTTCCAGCAACATGAACGCGGTGAAATCAGCGACGAAGACTTCGCCGGCAAGCTGTGCGATGAAATGGGCATCGCGCTCAGCTTCGAGCAATTCGCCACCGGCTGGCAGGCGGTATTCGTCGCGCTTCGCCCGGAGGTGATCGACATCATGCAGCGCCTGCGCAACGAGGGTCACCGGGTGGTGGTACTGTCGAACACCAACCGTCTGCACTGCAACTACTGGCCGCAGCACTATCCTGAAGTGGCCGCCGCCGCCGATCATCTCTATCTGTCGCAGGATCTCGGCATGCGCAAGCCGGAAGCCAACATTTATCAGCATGTGCTGGCTGCGGAAAACACCGCCGCCGCCGACGCGGTGTTCTTCGACGATCACCCGGCGAATGTCCTCGCCGCGCAGGCGTTGGGGATCAAGACGGTGCATGTCACCGATCGCGACGTGGTGCCGGCCTATTTTGCTCAATGAGTGCGGAGCGCGTTAAGCTTAAGGCGTATCAACTGACATCAAGGAGTGACCATGTCGTTTTTCCGCCGCAAGAAGCTGCCCTCTGCGATTAAGCCCGGCGTCACCTTCGGACGGTTGCTGTACCAGCGTATCGATCACGATGGCCTGACGATGTTGGCGGGCCATCTCGCCTATGTTTCCCTGCTGTCGCTGGTCCCGCTGGTCACCGTGGTGTTCGCGCTGTTCGCCGCTTTCCCGATGTTTTCCGACATCAGCGAACAGCTGAAGAGCTTCATCTTTTCCAATTTCGTGCCGGCCGCCGGCAACGTCATACAGAACTACCTGGAACAGTTCGTCGCCAACTCCAACAAGATGACCGCCGTCGGCACCTGCGGGCTGATCGTCACCGCGTTGCTGTTGATCTCCTCGGTGGACAGCGTGCTGAACACCATTTGGCGCAGCAAGAACAAGCGGCCGATCGTCTTTTCCTTCGCCGTGTACTGGATGGTGCTGACGCTGGGGCCACTGCTGGTGGGCGCCAGCATGGCCATCAGCTCCTACCTGCTGTCGCTCAACTGGTTGGCGCAGACCGGCGTCAACGGTTTGGTGGATCAGGTGCTGCGTATCTTCCCGCTGATTTTGTCGTGCATCTCCTTCTGGCTGCTGTATTGCATCGTGCCGACGGTGCGGGTGCCGCCGAAGGATGCGCTGATTGGCGCGGTGGTGGCCGGATTGCTTTTCGAGCTGGGCAAGAAGGGATTTGCGCTGTACGTCACCATGTTCCCCTCCTATCAGCTGATTTACGGCGTGTTGGCGGTGATCCCGATTTTATTCCTGTGGGTCTACTGGAGCTGGTGTATCGTGTTACTCGGCGCGGAAATCACCGTGACCATCGGCGAATACCGCGACTACCGCCGGCAGAAGGCGGAGCAACAGGAACAAAAACCAGAAGGGCAGCAGGAATGATTGCGTTGATTCAACGGGTGTTAAACGCCAGCGTCACGGTGGGTGGCGAGACGGTAGGCAAGATTGGCCCCGGTTTGTTAGTGTTATTGGGCGTAGAGCAGGGCGATAACGAGCAAAAAGCGCAGCGCCTGTGTGAACGCGTGTTGGGATACCGCATTTTCGGCGACGAGAACGACAAGATGAATCTCAACGTCCAGCAGGCCGGGGGCAGCGTGCTGGTCGTTTCGCAGTTCACCCTGGCGGCGGACACCCAAAAGGGCATGCGGCCCAGCTTCTCGCGCGGCGCTGCGCCGCAGGAAGCCGATCGGTTGTATCAATATTTTGTTGGCCAGTGCCGCGAACGCGGCGTAGAGACCCAGACCGGCGAATTCGCCGCCGACATGCAGGTGGCGCTGGTCAACGATGGTCCGGTGACATTCTGGCTACAGGTCTAAGCATTCGGAGAACAGGCGTCTATGTATCACCTACGAGTACCCGTAACAGAGCAAGAACTGAAGGAGTATTACCAGTTTCGCTGGGAAATGCTGCGCAAGCCGCTGCACCAGCCGGTGGGTTCGGAAAAGGATGCCTATGACGCCATGGCCCATCACCAAATGGTGGTGGACGAGGCCGGTAAAATCGTCGCCATCGGGCGGCTGTACATTAATGCCGACAACGAGGCGGCGATCCGTTTTCTGGCGGTAGACCCGACGCTGCAGGATAAAGGGCTGGGGACGCTGGTGGCGATGACGTTGGAGTCCGTTGCGCGGCAGGAAGGTGTAAAGCGGGTGGTGTGTAGCGCCCGTGAGGACGCGGTGGATTTCTTCGCCAAGCTGGGGTTCGTCAATCAGGGGGAGATCACTGCGCCGCAGACCACCCCGATCCGCCACTTTTTGATGATCAAACCGGTAGCGACGCTGGACGATATCCTGCATCGCCCCGACTGGTGCGGCCAATTGCAGCAGGCCTGGTATGAACATATCCCGCTGAGCGAAAAGATGGGCGTGCGCATCAGCCAATACACCGGCCAGCGCTTTGTCACCACCATGCCGGAAATCGGCAACCAGAATCCGCACCACACGCTGTTCGCCGGCAGCCTGTTCTCGCTGGCGACGCTGACCGCCTGGGGGCTGATTTGGCTGCTGCTGCGCGAGCGCCATCTCGGCGGCACCATCATTCTGGCGGACGCGCACATTCGCTACAGCAAACCGATCACCGGCAGGCCGCGAGCGGTGGCGGATCTCGGCTCGCTGAGCGGCGATTTGGCGCGTCTGGCACGTGGCCGCCGCGCGCGCGTGCAGGCCGAAGTGCATCTGTTCGGCGACGAGGATAAGGGAGCGGTGTTCGAAGGCACCTACATGGTGTTGCCGGCCGAACCGGATGTGCCGCTGGATCAGGGCGGCTCTGAAGCGCTGGAAGAGTAAGGCGGCCCTGCCTTAAGGGCGGGCCGCGTAGTGCATTACGGCAGTTGTTGGTTCACCGCTTGGCCGTCGCCGGCGGTGGCCTGCAGATTGCCTTTCAACGAGGCTTTGAACGGCCCGTCGCTGTTCAGCAGCCCTTTCAACTGCAGTTCAAGGTTGCCGTCGCCCGTCAGCGGTACCGGCTGCCATCCCCATTGCTGCAAGGTGTTGATCGGTACCGAACGGCCGTGCAGCGTCAGTTGGAACGGCTTGCCCGGCAGCTGATCGACGGTCGCTTTGGCCTCAAGCAACCCATTAGGCATAAAGGCGCTGAGCTCGGTGACGTTAATCTGATTGGCGTCGGCGTTCAGCGCCAGCGAAGGGCGCCGCACGTCTATCTTGTTGAAGGTCGCCTCGCTGCCGTTCAGGTTCAGCGAGCCGGACCAGATGCCCCACTGGCGATCGCGCGCCAGCAGCAGGTTGCTGCCATAGCCGTCCAGCGCGGTGATCTGGAACGGGAAGGCCGGGTTGATATCGATGATCAGATTGCGGTTGGTGGTCAGCTTGGTGACGTACACCTCCGCCAGCCAGTCCGGCAGCGGTTTCAGCCACAGCTCGCGCCAGTCGATCGGCAGGGTGTACTCCAGCGCCGCCATGGCCACTTCGTCCAGCTGCAGGCGTTTGCCCGCGCGCAGCCAGTTGCCGGAGGTGCGCAGCAGCCCGCCTTCCCAGCGGGTGGTGAATTGCTGAATGGCGATGCCGGCGGAGGAGAGCCGCAGGGTGGCGATCGGATCGATCAGGTGGAAACTGCCGTTGATCACATCGCTGGCGTTGACGTTGAGCGAGCCGTCTTCGCTGCGCCAGTCGCCTTTTTCCATGCTGACGTTTTGCAGCGACAGATCGAGATCGTTAAACGCCCACGCCTTGCCTTCCAGGCGCGCGTCTATCAGATCGAAACGCTTGAGGGTGACCGGCGGCAGGGTAGTAAAGCGCTGCATGAATTCCGCCAGCGTCAACGGGGTTTGCAGGCGCACGCCGCTCAGCCGCAGGCGATCCACCTGCCAGCTGCCGTCGACGGCACGGCTGGCCACGCCGGTCAGGTCGCCCTGCGCCAGATCGGCGCCGAAGTTGTTCAACAGCAGCTGGCCCTGCTTTTGCTCCCCTTGCACCAACACCTTCGAGGCGGGGATGCCGTTCAGCGTCATCGAACCGGCGCTGAACTGAAACTGGTTGTTGTCCCCCAGCAGATGGCCGGCCAGCGGGCGCCACGGCGTGATGCCGGCAGTGACCTGCTGCGCGTTGAGCTGCCACTCGTTATCGTTGGACTGTAACGCCATGTTGCTCAGCTGCAGCACGTCGGCCTGTACAGGCAGCGCCGCCGCCTGCGGCTGCACGTTCAGCGTGCCGTCGCGCAGCGTGACGCTGTGGAAATAGCGCGGCTCGGTGATTTGGCGCAGGCTGAGGCCCAGATCGACGCGTTTGGCGACCAGCGCCTGCGGCTGGCCGTTACGTGCCAGCTGGACGTCTTCCAGACCGATCTGGTCCGGCTGGCTCCACGAATGGGTTATTTTTCCTATCGACAGGCGGTATTCGCTGTTGTCGCTGATCCAGGCGCTCAGGCGGCCTGCCGCCCAGCGGGTTTGCCCCACCAGGTACAGCACCACTACCGCCAGCACGATCAGCAGCAGCAACGTCAGCAACAGCTTTCCGATAAATTTCATCGTCTACATCCGCATCGGTCAAAAAAGATACCCTGTTTATGCCGCAATTGGCCGGGCATCTCAAGGGCAATGGTCTGATAGACAATAAAAAACGGCCGCAAGCGGCCGTTTGAACGTCAATGGGCGGGTTACTTCTTCTCGTGTTCCTGCGGGAACACCAGGTTCAGCACGATGGCGGTAATGCCGCCGGCGGCGATGCCGGAAGAGAGCAGGGTTTTCAGCCAGTCCGGCGCGAACTGCAGGATCAGCGGCTGCTGGGAGACGCCCATGCCGACGGCCAGCGACAGCGCCATGATCATGATGGCACGGCGGTTCAGACGCTCGCGCGACACGATGCGCACGCCGGAGGCGGCGATGGTGCCGAACATCACGATGGTCGCGCCGCCCAGGACCGGCTCGGGAATGTGCTGCACGAAGCCGGCCACCGCCGGGAACAGCCCCAGCGCGATCAGCATCAGCGCCACCACGAAGCCGACGTAGCGGCTGGCGACGCCGGTCAGCTGGATCACGCCGTTGTTCTGGCCGAAGCAGGAGTTAGGGAAGGTGTTGAACACCGCCGACAGCATCGAGTTCAGGCCGTTGGCCAGCACGCCGCCCTTCAGGCGCTTCATATACAGCGGCCCGCTGACCGGCTGTTCGGAGACGTCGGAGGTAGCGGTGATGTCGCCGATGGTCTCCAGCGAGGTGACCATAAAGATCAGCATCAGCGGCAGCAGCAGGTTCCAGTCGAAGCCCAGGCCGTAATAGAGCGGCGTGGGGATAGTGATTGCCGCCGTGGGGGCCGCAGGGGCATCGGCGGGCAGCATGTCCATCGCCCAGGCCAACAGATAGCCGACCGCCATGGCGATCACCAGCGAAGCCACGCGCAGGTAAGGATTGCGCTGGCGGTTCAGCAGGATGATCACGGCCAGCACCGCGCCGGCCAGCAGCAGGTTTTTCGGCGAGCCGAAGCTATGATCGTTCATCGCGGCGTAGCCGCCGCCGATCGAGGTCAGGCCGACCTGAATCAGCGACAGGCCGATGATCATCACCACGATGCCGGAAACCAGCGGGGTGATGATGCGGCGAGCCAGATGCAGCACGCGCGACAGCAAAATTTCGGTGCAGGAGGCGACCATCAGGGTGCCGAACAGCGCGGCCATCATGGTCGGCACATCGGCGCCGCCGTTTTTCAGCGCCAGACCGCCCATGATCAGCGGCGAAACGAAGTTGAAGCTGGTGCCCTGAATCGACAGCAGCCCGGAACCCACCGGCCCCCAGGTTTTGATTTGCAGAATGGAAGCCAGACCGGAGGCGAACAGCGACATGCTGATGATGTGCTGGGTATCCTGTGCCGGCAGGCCTAGCGCCTGGCAGATCAGCAGGGCCGGAGTGATCACCGCGACGAACATCGCCAACAGATGCTGGCCGGCGGCAAACAGCGTTTGCGGCAGCGGCGGGCGATCTTCCAGGCGATAAATCAGTTCACTGGCGCGGGGTTCTGAGGCGGCTTGGCGTGCGGCATCAAGCTCGGAGGATGACATGCTCATGGTGTGGCGTTTCCAGATACGGCAAAGCAGGCATTTTAATGCTCCTCCCCGCAAAAGCAAACGGTTGCGCGTAAATATTATGCTGCCGACTTTCTCGTTTATGTCGCATTTTCATTCATTTTTTCTTGTCATCTCAGCGTTTTTTACTTCTAATCCCGCACTCATCAAGTTTAAAAACTAAGTGGTTTTCTATAACTTATTATTTTTATTTGGATCTTTTCCCTTACATGGAGTACCTGGATGTTTCATCTTGATACTTATGGCACGTTAGTCGCGGCGACGCTGGTTTTGCTCCTCGGGGGCAAGTGCGTCAGAACCATTCCTCTGCTGCGAAAATATACCATTCCTGCTCCCGTCGCCGGCGGTTTGCTGGTGGCCCTTCTGCTGTTAGCCCTGAAAAAGCTCGTCAACTGGGAAATCAGTTTTGACATGTCGCTGAAGGACCCGCTGATGCTGGCCTTCTTCGCTACCATCGGTCTGAACGCCAACCTGGCGCGTTTGCGCGCCGGTGGCAAGGTGCTGGTGGTATTCCTGTTCGTGGTGCTGGGGCTGCTTATCGTGCAGAACGCCATCGGCATCGGCATGGCGAAAATGCTGGGGCTGGATCCGCTGATGGGCCTGATCGCCGGGTCGATCACCCTGTCGGGCGGCCATGGTACCGGGGCCGCCTGGAGCAAGCTGTTCATCGAGCGCTACGGTTTTGAAAACGCGACGGAAGTTGCCATGGCCTGTGCCACCTTCGGCCTGGTGCTGGGCGGCCTGATCGGCGGCCCGGTGGCGCGCTATCTGGTCAAACACTCCTCCACGCCGGAAGGCACCCCGGATGACAGCGTGCAGCCGAGCGGCTTCGAGAAGCCTGAAAGCGGCCGCCTGATCACCTCGTTGGTGATGATCGAAACCATCGCCATGATCGCCATCTGTCTGAGTCTGGGGCAACTGATTGCCGGCCTGCTGAGCGGCACGGTGTTTGAACTGCCGAACTTTGTTTGCGTGCTGTTCGTCGGGGTGATCCTCAGCAACACGCTGGCCTTCACCGGTTTCTATACCGTGTTCGAGCGCGCGGTATCGGTGCTGGGCAACGTGAGCCTGTCGCTGTTCCTGGCGATGGCACTGATGAGCCTGCGCCTGTGGGAGCTGGCCTCGCTGGCGCTGCCGATGCTGGCGATCCTGGCGGTGCAGACGCTGGTCATGGCGCTGTACGCGATCTTCGTTACCTACCGGGTGATGGGTAAAAACTACGACGCGGCGGTGCTGGCCGCTGGCCACTGCGGCTTCGGCATGGGCGCCACGCCGACGGCGATCGCCAACATGCAGGCGATCACCGATCGCTTCGGTCCGTCGCACGTGGCGTTTTTGGTGGTGCCGATGGTGGGGGCATTCTTTATCGATATCGCCAATGCCATCGTCATCAAGCTGTATCTGCTGCTGCCGGTGTTCCCGGCGGTGGGGTGATATCGCGAGTCATCACGGAAAGAGGGCGCCTGCGGCGCCCTTTTTTATGCGTTGGAATAACGCGCCTTCTCCGGCAGCCAGCGTTCAATCAGCGCCTGGGCGTGCTCCGGATAATGCTGATGGAGATGGCGAGCGACGCGCTGCACTTCGGGGATCATCGCCTGATCGCGCAGCAGATCCGCCACCTTGAATTCGGCGCTGCCGGTCTGGCGGGTGCCCAGCAGCTCGCCCGGACCGCGGATCTCCAGATCGCGCTGCGCGATGACGAAGCCATCGTTGCTGTCGCGCAGCACCTGCAGGCGCGTTTGCGCAGTCTTGCTCAGCGGCGTTTTGTACAGCAGCACGCAGTGTGAGGCCACGGCGCCGCGTCCTACGCGGCCGCGCAGCTGGTGCAGCTGCGCCAGGCCCAGCCGCTCCGGGTTTTCGATGATCATCAGGCTGGCGTTCGGCACGTCGACGCCGACTTCGATCACCGTAGTGGCGACCAGCAGCTGCAGCTCGCCCTGTTTAAACGCCTGCATCACCGCCTGCTTTTCCTGCGCTTTCATGCGGCCGTGCACCAGCGCCACCTTCAGCTCCGGCAGCGCGGTTTTCAATTCTTCCCAGGTGGCTTCCGCCGCCTGTGCTTCCAGCAGTTCGGACTCTTCGATCAGCGTACACACCCAGTAAGCCTGCCGCCCCTCTTCCAGACAGGCGCTCTTCACCCGTTGAATGATGTCGGCGCGGCGGGTATCGGGGATGGCGACGGTGGTCACCGGCGTGCGGCCCGGCGGCAGCTCGTCGATGACCGAGGTATCGAGATCGGCATAGGCGGTCATTGCCAGCGTGCGCGGGATCGGCGTGGCGGTCATGATCAGCTGATGGGCGTGGAAGCCTTGCTCTTCGCCTTTCTCCCACAGCGCCAGCCGCTGATGAACCCCGAAGCGGTGCTGCTCATCGATGATCACCAGCGCCAGCCCGTTGAACTGCACCTGCTCCTGGAAGATGGCGTGGGTGCCGACCACCATCGACACCTGGCCGCTGGCGATGGCTTCCTGCTGCGCGATGCGCGCCTTGCCTTTCTGTTTGCCGGCCAGCCAGCCGACCTCAAGCCCCAGCGGCTCGAACCACTGACGGAAATTGTTGGCGTGCTGCTCGGCCAGCAGCTCGGTCGGCGCCATCAGCGCCACCTGCTTGCCGTGCGCGATGGCGCGCAGTGCCGCCAGCGCCGCCACCAGCGTTTTGCCTGAGCCGACGTCGCCCTGCACCAGCCGCATCATCGGGAAGTCTTTTTGCATATCGGCTTCGATGTCGGCCACCACGCGCGTTTGCGCGCCGGTCGGCGAGAACGGCAACTGGGCGAGAAAACGGTTTTTGAGCCGATCGTCCGGCAGCAGCGGCTGCGCCTGATAACTCTGCGCGCCGGCGCGCACCGCCAGCATGCTGAGGTTATGCGCCAGCAGTTCTTCGAGGATCAGGCGTTTTTGCGCCGGGTGTTTGCCCAGCTCCAGATCCGCCAACTGGATGTCCGGCGGCGGGCGATGCAGGGTGTGCAGCGCCTGCGGCAGGCTCATCAGGCCGCCGCTCAGCTCCGGCGGCAGCAGCTCGGCGATGGCGCAGGTATCCAGCAGCTCCAGCGCCTGGTCGGTCAGCTTGCGCAGCGTGGCCTGCCGCACCCCTTCAGTGGTGGGGTAAACCGGCGTCAGCGACTCCTGCAGCTCGACCTCGCTGGCTTCGCCCTGAATGCGGTATTCCGGATGGATGATTTCCGCGCCGTGGTTGCCGCGCTTGATCTCGCCATAGGCGGTCACGCGGCGGCCGGTGGCCAGGCTGTTCTTCATTGCGGCGTTGAAGTTGAAGAACCGCATGGTGAGGATGCCGGTGCCGTCGCTGATCTGGCAGGTTAACATGCGGCGGCGGCCGAAGCTGATGTCGCTGCGCAGCACTTCCCCTTCTACCGTGGCGTAGATGCCCGGCAGCAGATCGTTGATCGGGTAGAGGCGAGTGCGGTCTTCGTAGCGCAGCGGCAGGTGCAGCAGCAGATCCTGAATGGTCTCGAGGCCAATTTTGGCCAGTTTGCCCGCCTGGCTGGCGCCAACCCCGGAAAGCGTGGTGAGTGGGACAGCATCCAGCAGGCGGCCTTTCATTTGCGCACCGTCGCCTGCATGGCCGCCCACCATTCGGCGCTGGCGACCACCTGGCCCTGCTCGTCAATCTGCGGGCGCGGCAGCCCTTTGCGCTTGGCCACGTTGGCCAGCACCGGGTAACCGCCTTCGAACAGCAGACGCTGCTGCTCTTCTTCATCCAGCATACTGTTGTCGCGGCGATACAGGCCGGCGTTCTGCCGCTGGCGCTGCGCTTCATACAGGATCAGTGCCGAGGCCACGGAGACGTTGAGCGATTGCACCATGCCGATCATCGGAATGACGATGTCCTGATCGGCCAGCGCCAGCGCTTCTTCGGTGATGCCGGTTTTTTCCTGGCCGAGCAGCACGCAGGTTGGTCGGGTGTAGTCCACCTCGCGGAAATCAACCGCGCGCGCAGACAGGTTGGTGGCCAGAATTTGCATGCCCTGCGCTTTCAGGTGACCGACCGCGTCGCCGATGGTGGGATGGGTTTTAACGCTGACCCAGCTGTTGCTGCCGGCGGCGGAGGAAACCAGGGTGCGCATACGGGTGGTGGGCCACACGGCGTGGACCTGATGCACGCCGACGGCGTCGGCGGTGCGGATAATGGCGGAGACGTTATGCGGCTTGTGCACTTGCTCCAGGCAGACCGTCAAATCCGGCTGCCGGGTCGCGAGCATTTCACAAATCCGCGCATAGCGTTCAGGACTCATAAGCGCTAGTTTCGGTTGCGGTTAACTTTGATCACATCCGGCATGATACGGATTTTACGCATAATGTTTGCCAAATGGATGCGATCGCGGGTGGTCAAGCGGATAAAGGCGCTATAAACCCGACCGTCTTTCTCTTCGGTGTTCAGGCTCTGAATATTGGACTCGGCCGCGTTGATCGCCGCCGTCAGGTTGGCCAGCGCGCCCTGGTGGTTAAACATATCCACCTTGATCTCGGCGATGAACTCCTGCTCGGTCTCTTTATCCCACTCGACCGCCATGAACTTCTCAGGCTCTTTCTGATAGCCGCGAATATTGCGGCAGGATTCATGGTGGATCACCAGCCCTTTGCCCGGGCTGACGTGAGCGATAATCGGGTCGCCCGGAATCGGACGGCAGCACTTGGCGAAGGTGATCAACACCCCGTCGGCGCCCTTGATGGCCAGGTTACGCACGCCGGAGGAGGTGCCCAGGCTGGACTGATCGCCCTGCAGGTTCTTCGCTACCACCACGCTCATGGCGTTGCCTAGGCCGATTTCCGCCAGCAGATCGTCCAGCGTCGCCAGCTTCATGCGGTCCAGCTCGTGCTGAATGTTTTCCTGCGGGATTTCGGCCAGCTTGCGGCTGCCGCCCAACGCATGGTTGAGCAGACGGCGGCCGAGGCCAACGGAGTCGTCACGCTTGAGGTTCTTCAACATCTGGCGGATTTTGGCGCGCGCTTTCGAGCTGACCACGAAGTTCAGCCAGGCGGCGTTGGGCCGTGCGCCCGGTGCGGTGATGATCTCGACGGTTTGGCCGCTGGTCAGCGACTGCGACAGCGGGTACGGCTGACGATCGACGCGTGCGCCGACGCAGGCATGGCCGATATCGGTATGCACCGCATAGGCGAAGTCGACCGGCGTGGCGCCGGCGGGCAGCTCGACGATGCGGCCTTCCGGGGTGAAAACGTAAATCTCATCCGGGAACAGATCGGATTTGACGCTCTCGATAAATTCAAACGAACTGCCGGCACTTTGCTGCAGCTCCAGCAGGCTTTGCATCCAGCGCTGGGCGCGGATCTGCGCCGTGGTGCCGGTTTCGCCCTGTTCTCTTTCCTTGTAAGCCCAGTGCGCGGCCACCCCCATCTCAGCCATCTGATCCATATCTTCGGTGCGGATCTGCACTTCGACCGGCACGCCGTGCGGGCCGATCAGCGAGGTATGCAGCGATTGATAGCCGTTGGCCTTGGGAATGGCGATGTAATCTTTTACTCGCCCCGGGCGCGGTTTGTACAGGCTATGCACCTGGCCGAGCACGCGGTAGCAGGTATCGACCTCTTTCACGATCACCCGGAACGCGTAGATATCCATGATGGAATGGAAACGCTGTTCTTTGAGGTGCATCTTGAGGTAGATAGAGTAGAGGTGTTTTTCCCGCCCGCTGACGCGACAGGCGATGCCGGCTTCGGTCAGCCGCCCTTCGATCTCGGAGAGGATTTTTTGAATCATCTCTTTGCGGTTGCCGCGCGCGGCCTTCACCACTTCCTTGATCACGCGATAGCGGTTCGGATACAGCGCCTCGAAACCCAGCTCTTCCAGCTCGGTTTTCAGGTGATGAATACCCAGACGGTGGGCGAGGGGGCTGTAGATTTCCAGGGTTTCACGCGCGATGCGCCGGCGTTTGTCGGGGCGCAGCGAACCAAGGGTGCGCATGTTGTGCGTACGGTCGGCCAGCTTGATCAGCACGACGCGGATATCCTGCACCATCGCCATGATCATCTTGCGGAAGTTTTCCGCCTGCGCTTCTTTCTTGTCCTGGAACTTCAGCTTGTCGAGCTTGGAGACGCCCTCAACCAGTTCGGCGACGCTCTTGCCGAACAGCTGTTCCATATCCTGATAGGTGGCTGGGGTGTCTTCGATGACGTCGTGCAGCAATGCCGCCATCAGCGTCTCGTGATCGAGACGCATTTCCGCCAGGATGCAGGCCACGGCGACCGGGTGAGTAATGTAAGGCTCACCGCTGGAGCGTGTCTGGCCCTCGTGCGCGTCGCGCGCGACGAGGTATGCCTGTTTGAGGCGCTTAATCTGCTCCTCGGGCAGGTAACGTTGAATCAGCAGATTCAGGCTTTCAAACAGGTACAAGGCGGACTCGCAGTCTAATTAACGACGACCTTCAGCAATCGCGGTAACCGCTTGAATCTCTGCGGCTTCCTGCTCTTGCTGTTCCTGGCGCTCACGCACGTCGAGGATCTGGCTGGTGATCAGGCCTTCTTCGATTTCGCGCAGGGCGATAACGGTGTACTTGTCGTTCTCTTCCGGAACCAGTGCATCTTTGCCGCCGGTCTGGATCTGACGCGCCCGACGAGCAGCGACCAACACCAGGTCAAAACGGTTACCAATTTTCTCTACAGCGTCTTGAACAGTTACGCGTGCCATATTTGTGCTACTCCACAGGTGACGAAAAGACTGGGCATGATACTGAAACTGCCTTCAGTCTGCCAATAGTTTGCTGATTAAAGCGTCATGCCGCAGCAACTGGCGGCCCAAACGCAGGCGTTCGGCGCGAATGATGGTCTTCAGATCGGACAGCGCCAGATCGAAATCATCGTTCACGATCAGGTAATCGTACTCCGCGTAATGCGTCATTTCCGCCACGGCCTGAGCCATGCGCTTGGCGATCACCTCTTCGGAATCCTGCCCGCGCCCGCGAAGGCGGCGGCCCAGTTCTTCCTTCGACGGCGGCAGAATGAAGATGCTGCGCGCCTGCGGCATTTTGGCGCGGATTTGCTGTGCGCCCTGCCAGTCGATATCCAGAAACACGTCTACGCCGGTTGCCAACACTTGTTCGATGGCGGCGCGCGAGGTGCCGTAATAGTTGCCGAACACTTCGGCGTGCTCAAGAAACGCGTCCTGCTCGATCATCCGGCGGAATTCGTCTTTCGAGACGAAGAAATAGTGTTCGCCGTGATTTTCACCTGGGCGGCTGTCGCGCGTGGTGTGCGAAACCGAAACCTGCGTGTCGTACAGCGGTTGCGTCTTTAACAAAGCCTGAATCAGACTTGATTTACCTGCGCCACTGGGAGCAGAGACAATATAAAGCGTGCCTTGAGCCATGATGATGTTCGTTGATAACGGTTGATATGCCAATAACAGCGGATGTGTATTTTCTCCGCACAGTATACACGGCTAACGCGCCGGGTGCAGCGTTAGCTCGCATTTTGCCCGCCGCTTTGCGCGGAAAAAGCGGCGAATGAGCGAATTTGCGCGTCGAAGGGCAACATTTCAGCAGTTTTGGCCTCGGCGGCGAGGCCATGTCAGATTACGGCGCGTCGGTAATGCGGGGGGCGGACGAAGGGGTTTCCCGTGCGGGGTGGCGGAGAAAGAGAAAGATAATGACGGCGGACGCCAGCGTCGTCAGGGCGAGTAGGTACAGCAGATTCTGGAAAGCCAGTTCGTAGGCGTGCTTCAGCCGTGCGGCGTCCGCATTGAGCAGGGCGGTCGCCCGCGGCATATCCCCCATGGCCAGGGCGTGCGCGCCGGCGGCGTTTGCGGTTGGGGGAGCGAGATGGCGCCCAACCAACAAAGCCAACAGGGCACCGACGATCGCCAATGCAATGCCTTCCCCCGCGACGCGAACGGTGCTGAAAATGCCGGTCGCCATGCCCGCTCGCTCTCGCGGCACGACGCTGACGGCTAAACCGTCCATCAATCCCCAGGGCAAGCTGATACCGCAACCGATGGTCAGCATCGGTAGCAGTAACCGCGCGAGCGATTGCCCCGGCGCATAGTGCGCCAGCCATGCCAGCCCGGCGGCGCAAATCAACAAGCCGAGGCTGGAAACGGCGCCGGCGGAAAAGCGGTGAGCGAATGCCCCGGTCAGCAGCGGCAGCACCAGCATTGGTGCGGACAACGTCAGCATCATCATGCCGGTTTCCACGGTGCTGTAACCCTCGATGCCGATAAATCGGAGGGGAAGTAGCACCAGCAACACCACGTACGAATAGGCCGGCGCTGCCGCCAACAGCTGTACGCCGACAAAGCGCGGGTAGCGAAACAGCGACAGATCGAGCATCGGCCGAGCGGTGCGGCGTTCAATCAGGATAAAAGCCAGCATAAACAGCAGCGCGCCGGTCAGCGGCCTAATGACTTGCGTGCTGCTCCAGCCGCTGTCGGGCGCCAGCAGCACGGCGTAAGTCAACAGCGACAGCGCCAGCGTAAAGACGATGGCGCCGGGCCAATCGAGGCGAGAGGCGGCGGGATCGCGCGATTCGGGCATATCGCGCTGGCCGCTGAACAATGCAATGGCGCTGAGCAGCGCCAGGCAGAGAAAAAGCGCGCGCCAGCCGAAGAGCTGCGTCAGCGTGCCGGCCAGCAGCGGCCCGAATGCCAGCCCGATGCCGAACGTGGTGCCCAGCAGGCTGAAGGCCTTGCTTCTCTCCGGCCCGTTAAATACCTGGGCCAGGCTTGCGGTGCCGCCGGCCAGCGCGGCCGCGGCGGAGATGCCTTGCAGCGCGCGTATCGCGTCGAAGGACATAATGTCTTGCGCTGCGCTCATGAGCAGGGCGCTGAGCGCGAGCGCCGCCAATCCACAGATAAATACGCGCTTGCGGCCAAAACGATCGGCGAGCGCTCCGGCGAGCATCAGGCTGCAGCCGAAGGTCAGCATAAACGCGTTGGTGACCCAACTGAGCGCGACCAGTCCGCCGCCCAAATCTTTGGCGATCGCGGTGAGCGCGACTGCGGGGCCGGTAAAGCTCAACGGCATGATCAGGCCTGCGAGACACACGGAAAAGAGTATGAGCCAGCGCTGCGGGTGCGCATTCCGGGATGGATGAGCGTTCATGGGCGATTCCTGATGCGGTGGTTTCGATGGGTATGGATGATAAATAAGACTGAATAGGTTAAAAATAAGGCTGAATTCCACACTTTCAGGACAAAAACGCTCTAATGGGGGCCATATGGAAAGTTTGAGCGGGCTGCTGGCGTTTGTTCGCGCTGCCGAATCGTGCAGCTTTGTCGCTGCTGGGGAGCGATTGGGGGTGTCAGCCTCGGCGGTGGGTAAAAGCGTGGCGCGGCTGGAGGCGTCGTTGGGCGTTAGGCTGTTCAACCGCAGCACCCGGCGCATCAATTTGACGGAGGAAGGGGCGCTATTTTACGAACGCTGCCGGCGTATTGTTAGTGATATCGAGAACGCTGAAGCCGAGATGGCACGTATTTCAGAGGCGCCGCGCGGCAAGCTGCGCGTCAGCATGCCCGCCATCGGTTACCGCATGCTGGTGCCGCTGTTGGCTGATTTTACCGCACGTTATCCTGAGATTGAGTTGGATGTGGACTTCAACGATCGCATCGCGGATCTGATCGCCGAGGGCGTTGATGTGGCGGTTCGCGGCGGAGAGCTGGCTGATTCCCGCCTGATGGCGCGGCGTCTTGGACCGTTTCGCCAGGTTTTGGTCGGCGCGCCGGACTACTTCCGCCGGCGCGGAACGCCGTTGAAACCGGCGGATCTGCTCGAGCATGCTTGTTTGCGTTATCGCTTCCCGGGCGGGCAGCAGTTGCAAGCGTGGCGGCTGAGCGCCGACGATGAGGCGCTGTTGTTAAGCTTGCCGGTGACGATGAGTTTCAGCAGCGTTGAGGCGCTAATCCATGCGGCGCAGCAGGGATTGGGCATCGCCTACCTGCCGGATTTCACTTTGAGCCAGGCTCTGCGCGGCGGGCAGCTGACGGCGGTGCTGCAAGACAGCACGCCCGAGCGCGGCGCGTTTTCTGCCGTGTGGCCCTCTAACCGGCACATGTTGCCGAAAGTCCGGGTGTTCGTGGATTATCTGGCACGGTACATGCTGCCGGACGATCAGTGATCCGGATGCTGGTAGTTGAACACCGGCAGGCCGAGGCGGAAGCGCAGGGCGATCAGGCGCGCGCTCAGGCCGGCGACCAACGTGAGGATCACCACCAGATTGTGCGGCAGGCTGAGGTGCTGCAGGCCGATATACAGCCAGGCGGCGCTGAAGGAGATGCCGGCGTAGATCTCTTTCTGGAAAACCAGCGGGATGCGGTTGCAGAACATATCGCGCAGCACCCCGCCGAAGACGCCGGTGATCACCGCGGCGATGGCGGCGATAATGGTGCTATGCCCCATATCCAGGGCTACCTGTGCGCCGATGATGGAGAAGACGATCAGGCCGACGGCGTCGAGCACCAGGAACAGGCGGCGCAGATGGCGCATCAGAGGAGCCACCCAGGTGGTGACGATCGCCGCTATCGCGACGATGACGATGTATTCCGGGTGTTTGACCCAGCCCAATGGAAAATGCCCGAGCAGCATATCGCGCACCGACCCGCCGCCGATCGCCGTGACCGAAGCGATGATGATCACGCCGAACATGTCCATTTGGCGGCGGCCGGCCGCCAGCGCGCCGGTCATGGCTTCGGCGGTGATGCCGATGATATAAAGGATGCTCAGTAACATAAGGGATTCACAGCGTACTTGCGTCAGAATGATGGCCGGCAGGGTAATCGCCGCCGATGGCGCGCGCCACTGAGTTTTTTTCACCGATGGCGTTTCGGATTAATTTAGCTAATCCAAACTCCGTTTTTATTGCCGGTAACCAGCCTTTTTTAACATCTGGCTGTTGATGAAAGCATTAGAAATTTCGCGCTGGTTTCCATCGCTGACTATGCTTTTTGCAGCTAACCCTTCAACCGAGAAACCGAGACTGCAGATGAAAAACTCCCCGAAACTGGCCGCCGGCGCCGTGGTAGCCGCCCTGCTGCTGAGCGGCTGCGTGGCACCAGGCCACCAGGCTGTGCCATCCGCCCTGGCTTGCCGTGCTGGCGATCCGCTGGTGCAAACAACGCTCTACTTCGGCCTGAATCGCCCGGCGGGGCCGACGATCACCGCGGCCGAGTGGCAAACCTTCGTCGACAGCCAGGTGACGCCCCGCTTTAAAGACGGGCTGACGGTCTTTGATGCCAAAGGGCAGTGGCTGGGCCACGACGGCAAGCTGGCGCGCGAGAACAGCAAGGCGCTGCTGTTGATCCATTCGCCGGGCAAAGAGAGCGAGGCGAATATCGAGGCGCTACGCAGCGGCTATAAGCAGCAGTTTGCGCAGGATTCGGTGATGCGGGTGGATGCACCGGTGTGCGTGGCGTTTTAAAGCGAACTCCCGGCCATGCGGCCGGGAGTGGGGATTACAGCACTAGGCCGGCGATGGCCGCCGACAGCAGGCTCACCAGCGTCGAGCCATAAACCAGCTTCAGGCCAAAACGGGAAACCACGTTGCCTTGCTGCTCGTTCAGCCCCTTGATGGCACCGGCGACGATGCCGATGGAGGCGAAGTTGGCGAACGACACCAGGAACACCGACAGAATGCCCAGCCCGCGCGGCGACAGCTCCGCCGCGATTTTCTTCAGCTCAATCATCGCCACGAATTCGTTGGCCACCAGTTTGGTCGCCATGATGCTGCCCGCCTTCAGCGCCTCTTCCGCCGGGATGCCGATCAGCCAGGCCAGCGGATAGAACACATAGCCGAGGATCTGCTGGAAGCTGATGCCGAGCACCGCGGAGAACAGCGCATTGACGGCGGAGATCAGTGCGATAAAGCCGATCAGCATCGCCGCGATGATCATCGCAATCTTGAAGCCGGCCAGAATGTACTCACCCAACATTTCGAAGAAGCTCTGATCTTCATGCAGTTTGTTCAGCTTCAGCTCCGGCTCGTCTTCGACCTGATACGGGTTGATGATCGACAGGATGATGAAGGTGCTGAACATATTAAGGATCAAGGCCGCCACCACATATTGTGCGTCGATCATCGACATGTAGGCGCCGACGATGGAGAGCGAAACCGTCGACATGGCGGTCGCGGCCATGGTGTACATGCGGCGCGGCGAGATATCGCCGATGATGCCCTTGTAGGCGATAAAGTTCTCCGACTGCCCCAGCACCAGCGTGCTGACGGCGTTGAACGACTCCAGCTTGCCCATGCCGTTGACCTTGGACAGCAGGGTGCCGACCAGGCGGATGATCAGCGGCAGGATACGGAAATGCTGCAAAATGCCGATCAGGGCGGAAATAAAGATGATAGGGCACAAAACGCCGAGGAAGATGAACGCCAGGCCATCCTTGCTCATGCCGCCGAACACGAACTCCGATCCTTGGGCGGCGTAGGCGAGCAGGGTGTCGAAGAAGCCGGCGACGTGTTTGATCACGCTGAGCCCGCTGGCGGAATGCAGGAAGAAATAGGCCAGCGCGCCTTCGATCACCAGCAGCTGGATGATATAGCGCAGGCGGATTTTCTTGCGATTATTGCTGACCAGCAGCGCCAGGGCGATGATCACCACCAGAGCCATAATAAATTGCAGAATTTGTGGCATAAACGGTCCGTACGGTTCACGGGCAGGAAAAAAACACATTTAGCCACAGCATCGTCGTCCTTTCATTACCTTGCGTGATAATTAGAACAAAATACTTATGGCATGCGGGATATCTTGCCAAATGTCATCCACACGCGCTGTCCGGCAGTTTTTCATAAGCTCCCCGGCGAGCCCTCTCCCCAGAGGCATGCCGGCTCGCAACCTGATGCAATCGCCGTCACTCGCGTGCAAACGCCTGGAACCTGGATCGCAATGAGTGATTTTTCCCGACGCAAAGCGTGGTTTTCTTGGCTGAGGCGGAGAAACATGTTTGGGAAAGGTGCCGTGACCGGCGCGCATTTTCTCGAACAAGGAGGCGAACGATGAATACCGGCACGTTGCTCAGGGCGCTGGCCAACGGCGTTAATCCCGATACCGGCGAGCTGTTGAGACCGGCTTCTGCGGCCTGTGCGCCGGAGGCTATCCGCCTGCTGTTCGCGTTGGCCAACGAGTTCGATGGCGAGTCCGAACTGCAGGAAAAAGCCCGGCTGACGCCGGAAGAGAAGCGGCAGAAAAATCGCACCGAGGGTCGGCCGGCCAATGCCTACTTCCCCTGGTCGGAAGAGGAAAAACTGCGGCTGCGCGAGAGCCATGCGGCCGGGGCGACGCTGGAAGCGCTGAGCGATGAGTTCGAGCGCTCAACCTGGAGCATTACGGTGCAGCTACAGAAAATGGGGCTGACGGGTGAAGAGCAGGCGGCCGCTTATCGCTGATCTGTAGCCATAAAAAAGCCCGCTTGGCGCGGGCTTGGTGGCGTGCGGAGCGGGATCACTCGATATTCTGGATCTGCTCGCGCATCTGCTCGATCAGCACTTTCAGCTCGATGGCGGAAGCGGTGACGTCGGCGTTGATCGACTTGGAGGCCAGGGTGTTCGATTCGCGGTTGAACTCCTGCATCATAAAGTCGAGGCGGCGGCCGACGGCTTCTTTCTTCTTCAGGATGTTGTGCGTCTCTTTCACGTGCGCTTCCAGACGGTCCAGCTCTTCGGCGACGTCGATGCGTTGCGCCATCAGCACCAGCTCTTGCTCCAGGCGGGTGTTTTCCAGCTGTACCTGCGCCTCTTCCAGCTTGCTGACCAGACGCTCGCGCTGCCATTGCAGGATGTTCGGCATCTGGGCGCGCACTTTGACCACTTCGGCACTGACGCCGTCGAGGCGTTGTTCGATCAGCGTTTTCAGCGCGGCGCCTTCGCTTTCGCGTGCGACGATGAAGTCATCCAGCGCACCGTCCAGCGACTGCATCAGCTCGGCGCTGATGGCGTCCAGATCCTGCTCCTGCGCGGACATCACGCCCGGCCAGCGCAGCACGTCGATCGGGTTGATTTCCCCTTCGTCGCTCTGCATTTTCACCCAGTTGGCGGCTTCGACCAGCTGTTTGGCCAGTTTTTCGTTCAGGATCAGCGAGCTTTGCGCGCTTGGATCCAGTTCGAAACGCAGGTTGCATTCGACTTTGCCGCGGGTCAGGCGGCCACGGATACGTTCACGGATCACCGGCTCCAGGCTGCGGAATTGTTCCGGCAGGCGGATGTAGGTTTCTAAGTAGCGCTGGTTAACGGAACGCAGCTCCCAGGCTGCGCTGCCCCATTCACCCTTGATTTCACGCCGGGCGTAGGCGGTCATGCTGCGGATCATTGATGCGTACCCGTAATAGGAAAAGATGGGGCGATTATAGCGTCGCGGCTGCGGGCAGGATAGGCATTACGTCACGAAGCCCGTATAATGCGCAGCCAATCGTTGATTTGAAGCCGGAGAGAGCCCATGCGTCCTGCAGGCAGAGCACCACAGCAAGTTCGCCCCCTGACACTGACCCGTCACTATACCAAACACGCTGAAGGTTCAGTGCTGGTTGAGTTTGGCGATACCAAAGTCTTGTGCACCGCCACGGTAGAAGAGGGCGTTCCGCGCTTCCTGAAAGGCCAGGGGCAAGGTTGGATCACCGCCGAGTACGGCATGCTGCCGCGCTCTACCCACAGCCGCAATGCCCGTGAAGCCGCCAAAGGCAAGCAGGGTGGCCGCACGCTGGAGATCCAGCGTCTGATCGCGCGCTCGCTGCGCGCCGCGGTGGATCTGAAAAAGCTCGGTGAATTCACCATCACCCTCGACTGCGACGTACTGCAGGCCGACGGCGGTACCCGCACCGCCTCCATCTCCGGCGCCTGCGTGGCGCTGGCCGATGCGCTGAACACGCTGGTGGCCAACGGCAAGCTGAAAGCCAACCCGATGAAGGGCATGGTGGCGGCGGTTTCCGTCGGCATCGTCAATGGCGAAGCGCTGTGCGATCTGGAGTATGTGGAGGATTCCGCGGCGGAAACCGACATGAACGTAGTGATGATGGAAGATGGCCGCATGATTGAAGTGCAGGGTACCGCCGAAGGCGAGCCGTTCAGCCACGATGAGCTGTTGGCGCTATTGGCGCTGGCCCGAGGGGGCATCGAAACCATCTTCCAGGCGCAGAAAGCGGCGCTGGCGGACTGATTTTTTAAGGCGACTGAGAAGTCGCCTTTTTTATGCCCGGCGATCGGGCGGCAGCAATGACAAGACCCAAGCAGATTCAGACGAGGAGAAGCAGTAATGAAAGCCTATCAGCGCCAGTTTATCGAGTTCGCGCTTAACAAGCAGGTATTGAAATTCGGCGAGTTCACCCTGAAGTCCGGCCGCACCAGCCCGTATTTCTTCAATGCCGGCCTGTTTAATACCGGGCGCGATCTTGCGCTGTTGGGGCGCTTCTACGCCGAAGCCCTGATGGACTCCGGCATCGATTTCGACCTGCTGTTTGGCCCGGCCTATAAAGGCATTCCTATTGCCACCACCACGGCGGTGGCGCTGGCGGAACACCATGAGCGCGACGTGCCTTACTGTTTTAACCGCAAGGAAGCCAAGACCCACGGCGAAGGCGGTTCGCTGGTCGGCAGCCCGCTGCAGGGGCGCGTGATGTTGGTAGACGATGTGATCACCGCCGGCACCGCGATCCGCGAGTCGATGGAAATCATCGGCGCCAGCGGCGCTTCGCTGGCGGGCGTGCTGATCTCCCTCGACCGTCAGGAACGCGGCCGCGCGGATATCTCCGCCATTCAGGAAGTGGAACGCGACTACCATTGCAAGGTGATTTCGATCGTGACGCTGAAGGACCTGATCGCTTATCTGGAAGAGAAGCCGGAAATGGCGGACCACCTGGCGGCGGTGCGCGCTTACCGCGAGCAGTACGGGGTGTAAGTAAAAACGCCGGGCATGCCCGGCGTTATCTTTATTGCAGCTGGGCCGCCAACAGCGGCCAGCGGGCGTCGAATTCCTGCGTTGGGCGATAGCGGAATTCCGAACGCACATAGCGCGACAACATGCCTTCGCAGAAGGCCAGCAGCTGGCTCGCCAGCAGCGTTTCATCGACGATAAAGCCTTTGCCTTCGCGCAATTTACGCTCTTTCAACACCTGGCGCAGCTGCGCCTCGATGCGTTCGAACAGCTGGTTGATGCGGCCCTGCAGGCGATCCTGTTCAAACATCAGCGCGTGGCCGGTCATGATGCGCGTCAGCCCCGGGTTGCGTTCCGCAAAGCCCAGAATCAGCAGTAAAATCAGGCGCAGACGATTAAACGTCTCTTTCTCGTCCTGCAAGATCAGGTTGATGCGGGTGATCAGACTGTCTTCGATAAACTCGATCAGGCTGTCGAACATCCGTGTCTTGCTGGGGAAATGCCGGTACAGCGCAGCTTCAGAAACACCCACGTTCGCGGCGAGCTTGGCGGTGGTGATGCGTTGGCTGCCGTCGCTGGACTCCAGCATCTGGGCTAACGCCTGCAATATTTCCTCGCGCCGATTCCTTTTCGTATTTTCTTTTTCTGCCATGTCTGATTAGACCCTTGCTAAAACTTAACTGACGGAAACCCGCGCACCGGCCGCTGCAGAGCAGGCTCTGTGCGGCTTATGTGATAGCTTTTTTACGATACTGGGGTCAGCGGCCTTAACGGCCTTTTTCCGCGCTGCCTGGTGTGCGCTGCAATTGTCGCGGTAAAACTTTGCCGCAGAGACATCCTTCTCCCCGGAAAGGCAAGGTTCAGGCGACGTTTCCCTGCCGGCCATCGTGCCTTGGATGGCGCTTAGTGGCGCCCCGAGTGGCCGAAGCCGCCTTCGCCGCGCTCGCTGCTGTCGAATTCTTCCACCAGGTTGAATTCGGCCTGCACCACCGGCACGAAGACCATCTGCGCGATACGTTCGCCCGGCTCGATGGTGAAGTGTTTCTGGCCGCGGTTCCAAACGGACACCATCAGCTGGCCCTGATAATCGGAGTCGATCAGGCCGACCAGGTTGCCCAGCACGACGCCGTGCTTGTGGCCCAGGCCGGAGCGCGGCAGGATCACCGCCGCCAGGCCGGCGTCGGCGATGTGGATCGCGAGGCCGGTAGGCAACAGCGTGGTTTCACCCGGCGCCAGCTCCACCGCGCTGTCCAGGCAGGCGCGCAGGTCGAGACCGGCGGAGCCCGGCGTGGCGTAGGTCGGTAGCGGGAAATCCTGACCGATGCGCGGGTCGAGGATCTTAACGTCGATTTTTTTCATCATAACGGCTGACTATCTCGTCTATTAAACGTTGGCCAAGGAGTGCCTTGTCGCTCAGCGCCAGGCGCTTTTCTCCATTCTGCCAAAAAAGGTGCAGGGCATTGGTGTCGCTGTTGAACCCGTGCTCTGCAAGCGATACATCGTTAGCGCAAATCAAATCCAGCTTCTTACGCGCCAGTTTTTGCCGCGCGTATTCTTCCACATTCTGGGTTTCGGCGGCAAACCCCACGACAAACGGTCGATTTTTGGTCATCGCCGCCACGCCGGCGACGATATCGGGGTTTTTTACCATCTTGAGGACGATTTCATCACCCTGTTTTTTTATTTTTTCATCGGCGATCTGCTCGGGGCGGTAATCGGCCACGGCGGCGCAGGAGATGAAAATCTGCTGCTGCGCGGCGCGCTGTTGCACCGCCTGCTCCATCTCCAGCGCACTGGTGACGTCCACTCGGGTGACCGATGGCGGCGTCGGCAGATTGACCGGCCCGGCGATCAGCGTCACCTGCGCGCCGCGGGCGGCGGCGGCGCGGGCAATCGCGAAGCCCATTTTGCCGGAGCTGTGGTTGCTGATGAAACGTACCGGATCCAGCGCTTCACGCGTCGGGCCGGCGGTGATCATAACCTGCAAATGTTGCAGATCCTGCGGGGCGGAGAAATGACCGTTCGCCAGGTCGACGATGTCCAGCGGATCCAGCATGCGGCCCGGACCGACGTCGCCGCAGGCCTGGCTGCCGCTGTCCGGCCCCCAGAGCAGCATGCCGCGCGCCTGCAGCGTTTGCAGGTTGGCCTGCGTGGCGGCGGCGCGATACATCTGCTGGTTCATGGCGGGGGCGGCGGCGATGGGGGCATCGGTCGCCAGGCAGACGGTGGTCAGCAGATCGTTGGCCATGCCGGCGGCGACGCGCGCCAGCAGATCGGCGGTCGCCGGCGCCAGAATCACCAGATCCGCCCATTTGCCGAGTTCGATGTGGCCCATGGCGGCTTCGGCGGCGGGATCCAACAGATCGTCGGACACCGGGTGGCCGGAAACGGCCTGCAGCGTCAGCGGCGTAATGAACGCCTTGGCGGCGTGGGTCATCACCACGCGCACTTCTGCGCCCCTGTCGCGCAGGCGGCGCACCAGCTCTGGGCATTTGTAGGCGGCGATGCCGCCGCTGATGCCAAGCACAATATGTTTGCCGGAAAGTCCCGTCATCATCATTGTCCGATTGAAAGCCGAAAGATGCGCCATTTTAGCATATCCGCCGTTCAGGTGAGTGATTCCGCAATGGCTGCAGGGTATTACATTGTGCTTTGCGAAACACTTCGCAATGTTATCAAACACCTGTCGAACGCGCCGGGTGGCACATGGCATGCTGTAGCCCTTTCAGGGAGGAATACGATGAGCAACCCGATTGTGGCGTGCTGGCCGGGTGCGCTGGCGCCGCGTGAAAAGCTGTTGATGCAGGGGGCGGCGGCGCTGTCCGACGCAGAGCTGTTGGCCATTTTCTTGCGTACCGGGTTGCCCGGCGTGCACGTGATGCAGCTGGCGGAGCAGCTGCTGCGTCGGTTCGGCTCGCTTTATCACCTGATGTCGGCCGACCATCAGGCTTTTTGCAGCCAAAAAGGTCTGGGGGACGCCAGCTATACGCAGCTACAGGCGATTGCCGAGCTGGCGCTGCGCTTCTTTTCCAGCCATTTGTCGCAGGAAAACGCCATGCTCAATCCGCGCGTCACCCAGCATTATCTGCAAAGCCTGCTGGCGCATCGCGAGCGAGAGGTCTTTTTGGTATTGTTTTTAGACAATCAGCACCGGGTTATTCGCCATCAGGAGATGTTTGCTGGTACCATCAGCAGCGTCGTCGTCTACCCGAGAGAAATTGTGCGTGAAGCGTTGAAGGCTAATGCCGCCGCGCTGATTCTCGCGCATAATCACCCTTCGGGTAAGGCTGAACCCAGTCATGCCGACCGTTTGATAACGGAACAGGTGGTGAAAGCCTGTCAGTTATTGGAGATCCGAGTGCTTGATCATTTGGTGATCGGTCGGGGTGAATGCGTCTCTTTTGCCGAGCGCGGATGGCTTTAAGCGATTTTTTCGCGATCCTTGTGGGATCTTTAGCTGTTCGGGACTTGAGCACTTACGCTTCAGAGCGTATACTACGCCACCTTTGAGAATCTTGGGTTTGGCGCAAGAGCCTATCTCAGCAGGTTTCTGACCTGATGTGTGGTTTCTACCTGATGACGAGAGTCTCCTCAGTATGAAGTTTGCTGAGATGGGCTCTAAAAGCCTGACGAGGCGGCCATACCCTATACGAAGCTCGAGCTGATTTGATTTTTGGAGAATAGACATGTCCCGAGTCTGCCAAGTTACTGGCAAGCGCCCGGTGAGCGGTAACAACCGTTCCCACGCAATGAACGCGACCAAACGCCGTTTTCTGCCTAACCTGCACTCACACCGTTTTTGGGTTGAGGCTGAGAAGCGCTTTGTAACTCTGCGTGTATCTGCTAAAGGTATGCGTGTTATCGATAAGAAGGGTATTGAGACGGTTCTGGCCGATCTGCGTGCCCGTGGTGAGAAGTATTAAGGAACTGAATCATGGCTAAAGGTGTTCGCGAGAAGATCAAGCTGGTTTCTTCTGCTGGTACTGGTCACTTCTATACCACCACGAAGAACAAGCGTACTAAGCCGGAAAAATTGGAACTGAAGAAATTCGATCCAGTTGTCCGTCAGCACGTAGTATACAAAGAAGCTAAAATTAAATAATTTTAGTGGATTAATGAAAAACCCGGCCTTGGCCGGGTTTTTTGTTTTATAAAGGGTAGAAAACGTCGGAGGGGAAGCCAGATGCCTGAATTACCGGAAGTTGAGACGAGCAGACGCGGTATAGAGCCTTATCTTGTCGGCCACAGCATTCAGTATGCGGTGGTGCGCAACGCGCGCCTGCGCTGGCCGGTTTCCGAGCAGATCCTGACGCTGAGCGATCGGCCGGTGCTCAGCGTGCAGCGCCGGGCCAAATACCTGCTGATCGAGCTGGAGAGCGGTTGGATTATCGTGCACCTGGGCATGTCGGGCAGCCTGCGCATACTGCGCGAGGAAAACGAAGATGAAGCCGGCAAACACGACCACGTCGATCTGGTGATCAGCAACGGCATGATCTTGCGCTATACCGATCCGCGCCGTTTCGGCGCCTGGCTGTGGTGCGAAGACCTGGCGGCCAGCAGCGTGTTGGCGCATCTGGGGCCGGAACCGCTGAGTGAAGCGTTCAACGGCGACTACCTGTATGAAAAATCACGTAATAAGCGCACGCTGATCAAACCGTGGCTGATGGATAATAAGCTGGTGGTCGGGGTCGGTAACATTTACGCCAGCGAATCGCTGTTCAGCGCCGGGATCTTGCCCGATCGTCCGGCGGGATCGTTGAGCAAAACCGAAGCGGAACTGCTGGTGAAGACCATCAAGGCGGTATTGCAGCGCTCTATCGAGCAGGGCGGCACGACATTGCGCGACTTTTTGCAGTCGGACGGCAAACCGGGGTATTTCGCGCAGGAGCTGCAGGTTTACGGGCGGGCGGGAGAACCGTGCCGCGCGTGCGGCACGCCGATCGAATCCGCCAAGCACGGGCAGCGCAGCACCTTCTTTTGCCGCCGCTGCCAGCGCTGAGCATCACTCGGCGGCGAGCTTCGCCATCAGCGCCTGGGTGACCACATCAGGCAGGAAAGGCGCGATATCGCCGCCGTGACGGGCGACCTCCTTCACCAGCGAGGAGGAGATGAACGACCACTCTTCGGAAGGCATCAGGAACACGCTTTCCAGCGTCGGCATCAAATGGCGGTTCATGTTCGCCAGCTGCAATTCATATTCAAAGTCAGACACCGCACGCAGGCCGCGCACCAGGATATTGGCATTCTGGTGAGCGGCGAAGTGCGCCATCAGCTCGCTGAAACCCAGCACTTCCACATTGCCCAGATGCGAGGTGACCTGCGTCGCCAACGCCACGCGCTCCTCCAGACTGAACAGCGGTTTTTTGCTCGGGCTGGCGGCGATGGCCAGAATCACGTGATCGAACATCAGTGACGCGCGCGTCACTAAATCCAGGTGGCCGTTGGTCATGGGATCGAAGGTCCCGGGATAGATGGCTTTGCTGGTCATGATTCACTTCTCTGAGTAGTTGCGGCCCAATGCCCATAATGCGGCATATTTATTGAAGGTATATTGCGCGTTGACCACCGCTAACAGCAACCCCTGTTTACCGTCGAGGAAGCCGGCACGCAGCAGCCAGGTTTTGACGAAGGCGCCGAGCGTGTGGGTCAGAATAGACAGGTAGCCGCAACGCTTGCCGGCCCGGTGGCGCTGCGTGGCCCACTCTTCGGCGTAACGCAGCTGTTTGCGCTGAAAGGCGAAGAAGTCGCGGCAGGTCAGGTGCAGCATATCGCCGCTGAGGGGGATCACCTTGGCGTCGCCGATATTCAGCGATTCGTGCACCAGATCGTCGTTATAGCGATAGCGTTGGTTGGCGTACAGGCGGTTGACGCGGTCGGGATACCAGCCGCTGTGGCGCATGAAGCGGCCTAGAAACAGGTTGCGCCGCGCACAGCTGTAGACGGCGCCATCGTCCGGCGCGTTCAACACCCGCTCGATGGATTGCCGCAGCTCGGGCGTGACGCGTTCGTCGGCGTCGATCATCAATACGTAGTCATGGCTGGCGTAGCTTTGCGCCAGCTGACGCTGCTTGCCGAACCCTTGCCAGTCGGTGTGCGTGAAGACTTTGGCGCCCAGGCTTTCGGCGACGGCGACGCTGTCGTCCTCGCTGCCGGAGTCCAGCACGATGATTTCATCGGCCCACTCGACCGAACGCAGACAGTCCGGCAACAGCCCGGCTTCGTTTTTGGCGATCATCACTACCGACAGGCTTTTGCGGCTGCTCATTCAGTGGCTCCGGGGCGGCAGGTGCGGTTCCAGCAGCTGCAGCAGGCGCTGCAACGCTCCCTGATTCTGATACAGCACTTCCACCGCATGGCGGCCGTAGTAACGACGGTAGTCTTCGTCGGTTAACAGGGTTTCCACTTCCTTCACCAGCGAATCCACATCGGTCACGGTGATCAGGCCTTCGGCCTGCGAGAGCTTGGCGCAGATGTCTTTAAAGTTGAAGGTATGCGGGCCCATCAGCACCGGGATGGCGTGCGCGGCGGCTTCCAGCGGGTTGTGCCCGCCGCGTTCCACCAGGCTGCCGCCGACAAAGGCCAGATCGGCGATGCCGTACAGCAGCATCAGTTCGCCCATGGTATCGCCGATCACCACCTGGGTGCTGCCGGACGGAATTTCGCCGCTACTGCGCAGGGTGTAGCTGAAGCCGGCTTTCTGCACCAGCTCCTTGGCGGTCGGGAAGCGTTCCGGATGACGCGGCACCAGGATCAGCAGCAGGTCGGGGTGTGTTTCCAGCAGTTTGCGGTGTGCTTCCAGCAGGATGGTTTCTTCACCGTCATGGGTGCTGGTGGCGATCCACACCGGGCGGCGCGGTGCCCATTGGCGGCGCAGCGTAACGGCGCGGGCGGCCAGCTCCGGGGTGACGGAGATATCGAATTTCAGGCTGCCGGTCACGGCCAGCTGCGAGCGCTTCAGGCCCAGTTCGATAAACCGATCGCCGTCTTCCTGGTTCTGTGCGGCGATCAGCGTAATGCGGCGCAGCATATCGCGCATGAACCCGCCAATTTTCTTATAGCCGGCGGCGGAGCGGGCCGACAGACGCGCATTGGCGATAACCAGGGGGATTTGCCGCTGGTGCAGCGCGTTAATCAGGTTAGGCCACAGCTCGGTTTCCATGATGATCACCAGCTTGGGATTCACCTGATCGAGGAAGCGGTTCATGGAACCGGGCAGATCGTAGGGCAGATAGACATGATGTACGTCTTTGCCGAAAGCAGACTGGACGCGTTCTGAACCTGTTGGGGTCATTGTGGTCACAGTTATCGGCAAAGCGGGGTAACGGTGGCGCAGCGCCCGTACCAACGGGATGGCCGCCAGCGTTTCGCCGACGGAGACGGAATGCAGCATGATGCCGCCTGGCACGACTTTCCCGGCGCAGAAGCCATAGCGTTCCGCCCAGCGTTTACGGTAGGCTGGAGCTTTGCGGCTGCGCAGCAGTAAGCGGAGCCAGATCAGGGGTTGGATGAGGTAGAGTAGTACCTGATATAAACGCAGCAACATTCTATCAATTTCATTTATATGGGTTATTCGGAATAGTACCATAACTGGAAGGGAAAGGCGCTAATTTGGTAACCTTGGGTGTCAGTTTCAGACAACCGGCGAGCGATTTCGCCGACAGGCTCGGAATGAAGAATATTTTAATTATTCGCCGCGACAACATCGGCGATCTTGTTTGCACCACGCCTCTGATTGAAGGGGTGAAAATTGCCTATCCGGACGCTAAAGTTTATCTGCTGATCAATAAAGTCAGCCAGGATGTCGTTAAAAACAATCCTCATCTCGAGAAAGTTTTTGTCTATAAAAAGGCCAAGCACAAGGCGAAGAATGAAACGACGTTGGGCGTTTATTTCGAACGCCTGATGATCTTCCTGAAGCTGCGAAAAATAAAGTTCGATGCGGTCATTCTGGCCAACCCGGTGCCTTGCAAATACAGTTTGCGTTTAGCGAAAATGGCCGGCGCCACCCATATCATCGGCGCCGATTTGGGCACGAAAGATATTCATCGCCCGTTCCGCAAGGACGATTTCCACGGTCAACATCAGGTCGAACATACCTACAGCTATTTATCGGCGATAACCGACCAATCCATACCGATCCCGCCGGTGCGGGTGTTTCTGACGCCTGAAGAGCGGCAATTGGCGGCGCAACGGCTACAAGAGCGTCTGCCGCCGGTCGAGCGCGTATGCGCCGTGCACATCAGCAGCCGCAGCCCGAAACGACGTTGGCCGGTTGAACGCTATGCCGAAATCATCAACCGTCTGGTTGCCGATCCCCACACCGGCGTGCTGATCTTCTGGTCGCCGCAGGGCACGCTGGCGCCGGACGACATCGGTGACCAGCAGCGCGCCGAGCAGCTGCTGGCGCTGTGTCAAAACGAACGCGTCGCGCTTTATCCGACGGCGTCGGTACGTGAGCTGTTGGGCGGGTTCGATTTATGCGACCGGGTGCTGTGCAGCGACGGTGGGCAGATGCATCTTGCCGCCGCGTTGAATAAGGACATGGTGGTGTTCTTTGGCGATACCGATAAAGCCTCCTGGCATCCATGGACCGGCCGTCATCATATTTTGCAGAGTGAGTCGGGGCACTGTGAGGATGTTTCTGTCGACGAGGTTTGGCAGAAAATGCAGGCGCTCAGCTAACGAGGAAAATAAGGCAGGTATCCCCTGCCTTATTTATTTCTCTATTATTTTTCTTTCAGCTCAATATATTGACGGCAAATAGGCTCCAGCCCATAACTCAGCAATTGCTGTTGATTTATCTGCGGCGGATTGGCGTAAATTTCCGTCATTTTTTCTGCCAGCGACGCTTCATTTAATTCCGTCAGCGCGTTAGCCATGCCGGCTTTTTCCAGAATTTCCGCAGGGCCGCCCGGGCAACGGGTGCTGACCACCGGCGTGCCGCACAGCAGCGATTCTACCAGCACGTTGCCAAACCCTTCGCTGTCGGAGCTGAGCACCAGCAGCGAGGCATGACGAATAAACGGGTAGGGATTGGCCTGGAAGCCGAGAAATCGCACGCGCTCTGCGATGCCCAGCTCTGTCGCCAGACGTTTGACCTCGGCGACTCTGGCGTCGTCCCCGGTGCCTATCAAGGCCAGCGGTGCCTGAATGCCCGAGAGCGCATAGGCTTTCAGCAGACGGTCATGCCGCTTGGTGGCGTGAAAGCGGCCGACGTGCACCAGATAGTCCTGGCCGGCCAGTTCGCAAGGCGCCGCCGCCTGTTGCTGGATGGCGTCGATGTCGAACGGGTTGTTGATGACCGCCAGCCGGCGTGGGCGAATCGGCAAGTTCTGCTGCAGATCGTCGCCAACCGCCCGTGAAACGGCGACGATATTTCTCCCCTGGTAAACGTTGGCGATTTTGCGTTGCTTCAGCCAGCGGTCCAGGCCCGTGCGGTGGCCGAGATAGGAGGTGGAGAGAATGCCGTGAATGCAGAACCACAGGCGATCCGCGGCCAACCGCTTGCTGCGGCTGACGATGCGATCGGTTTTATGCAGGTTGGAGAACACCAGATCGAACGCGCCGCGTTGGCGCTCGTGTTCGGCTATCGCCCGATCCAGCGCGGCGGCGCGGCGCGGCAGCTCGGTCAGCTTGCGCCAGGGGGCGCGGCTGCGATCGGCCACCACCTGATAATCAATGCCTGACGGGATAGGATAATTGCAGACGTCGCGCAGCGAGATCAGACTGACGTCATGCCCCTGTTGCTGCATGCCCTGGCACAGGGTCAGCACCACTTTTTCCGCGCCGCCTCCCGGCAGGCCGTCGATGATCATCAGAATACGCATAGCTAATCCAGTAACCGGTTATAGAGGGAAATCAGCTGTTCGGACAGATGCGCCGGCGTAGCCGTCATAATGCGCAATCTCGCCGCTTCGCCCATGGATGATCCCAGCGCCTGGCGCGGCAGCGCCCGAATGGCCTCCGTGATGGCCGGTACGTCGAGCGCGTCGGTCACGAAGCCGTTCTGGCCGGGGGTGATAAACTCGGCGCCGCCGCAGGTGGTGCTGGTGATAACCGGCAGGCCGCACGACATCGCTTCCAGAATCACATTCGGGAACGGATCGTACAGCGTCGGCAGCAGCAGCGCGTCCGCGGCCTGATAGAACGGCAAGGTCTGTTTCTGCACGCCCATAAAGTGAACCCGATCGCCGCAGCCCAGCGACTGCGTCAGCGCCCGGTAGCGTTTTTCGGCCTTGTCTTTGCCGACCACCAACAGGTGGCTGTCGGTCGCCGCCACGGCGCGGATGGCGGCGGCCAGCCCTTTGCGCTCAAAGCCGGAACCGACGAAGATCAGGCAGTGCGCCTGTTGCGGGATCTGATACTGCTCGCGCAGACGTTGGCGCTGGGCCTCGTCGGCGGGCGGGAATTTTTGATTGTCGATGGCGTTATAGATCACCGTGATTTTGTCGGCGGGTACGCCAAAGTCGGCGATGATTTCCTGCTTGATCATCTCGGCGTTGCAGATGACGGCTTTCAGCTCCGGTGCGGCGTACATGGCGCGTTCGGCGCACATCACATAGCGATGATAACGATTGGAGAACAGCCACTTGCGGCGCCATTCCGGCAGCAGGCGCGCGCGCTGCAGCAGCCAGCGGCGGTGCACGCCGTCGCCGGCGCGGTAGATGTCGCAGCCGGGAATGCGCTCGTGGCTTTGCACCAGATCGAAACGCTCTTTCTGCCACAGCGCCCTGGCCGCCACGGCGAAGCCCCGTTCACGGCTGATACGGCCGAGCTTTAACGGATTGCACAGGTGGATGTGCCAGTTGGGATTGGCGTCACCCTGCCATTCGCGAGTGATGACGTTCAGATCGAGATCCTGTTGCTCCAGCGCTTCCAGGGCGCGGGAAACGAAACGTTCGGCTCCGCCGTCTGGGCGGTACTTTTGGCGAACGATCGCCAAACGAAATGCTTTCATGCCAGCGTGCTCCGCGCGGCTGCAATCACCGCGTCTGTAGGAATAAGGTCGAGATACCGTTCGTCGGTGCCGGTATCGATGGCGTCCGGATCGGGCAGTTCGCCGAAGTCGCCGGCCCAGATCACGGCGCCGGTAGCCTGCCACGGCCGCCAAAACGTCAGCTTGGAAGGGCCGAACAGCGCCACGCACGGCGTTTGCAGCGCGGCGGCCATGTGCATCGGCACCGAATCCACGCCGATAAACAGCTTGGCGTGGTCGATCAGGGCGGCCAGTTGGCGCAGCGTCAGCTGGCCGGCCAACGAGATCACGCCCTGCGGCGGGCAGAGCGCCAAAATGCGTTCTACCATGGCTTGTTCTCTGGCGTCGGGGCCGGAGGTGATCACCAACTGGTGGCCGTCGGCCTGTAAGGCGGTGAGGGTGGCGGCCATTTTCTCTTCGCTCCAGCATTTGAAGAACCAGCGCGAGGTGGGCTGCACCACAATATAACTGCCGGCGACGCCCTGTTTCTGCAATTGTTGCTCACAGGTCTGCCAATCCTGCGGATCGTAACTCATGGTCACATGATCACTGAGCACGGGCAGGTTCAGCGGCGCCAGCAGCGAGAGGTTTTGTTCGACGGTATGCAGGTGGGCGTGATTGTCGACCGGCACCAGCTGCGTGTGGCAGTGGCGCCACAGGAAGCCGCGGCGTTTGGGGAAATCGAAGCCCAGACGGATGCGCGCGCCGGTCAGGCGCGTGATAATGGCGCTGCGCCACTGATCGGCCAGGTTGACCACCAGATCGTAGCGCTGCGCCTTCAGGCGGCGCAGCAGCGCCAGCTCGTGCCCCAGGTGCGCGCGGGTGCCCTGTTTTTTCCATTGGCGGTCGATGGCGAACAGCGTCGACAGTTCCGGATTGCTGGCCAGCATCTCCTGCGTTTCCTGATACAGCAGCACATCGATCTGCGCCTGCGGGTAGTTTTGCCGCAGGCTGCTGATGACCGGCGTGACCAGCAGCATATCGCCGTGATGGCGCAGTTTTATGATCAAAATACGCTGTACGGATGGGGCGGAAGTTGGGGCTGGCGCGTCGTTCATCATGAGTCGCTTTCTGGGAAACCAATCTTTGATTCTAAATGACCCGATCGCATGTGGCTACTGTTGCAAGGTTTTCTTGCCGGGCCGCAAAAAAATCGCCGAGCCGGGGACGAATGCGTTTCAACGTTGTCCAAACCAGGCAGCAAAGTCGTTTGCCCTGGCGAAACGGCCTGCGTAACATAGTGCATTCTGTTGATATCAGGCTCGATATTCATGACTAAACCGGCGTTTCTCATCACCATTGATACCGAAGGCGATAATCTGTGGCAAAACCACGATCGCATCGCGACCGAAAACACGCGTTTCTTGCCGCGCTTTCAGGCATTGTGCGAAAAATACGCCTTCAAACCGGTTTATCTCACCAACTATGAAATGGCAGTGGACCCGGCTTACGTCGAGTTCGCGCGTGATGTGATTGCCCGCGGCGCGGGTGAAGTGGGCATGCACCTGCATGCCTGGAACAGCCCACCGCTAACGCCGCTCACCGACGACGACTGGCGCTACAAGCCTTATTTGATCGAGTATCCCGCCGATCAGATCCGCGCCAAGGTCGATCACATGACCAAGCTGCTGGAAGATGCCTTCCAGACCAAAATGCTCAGCCATCGCGCCGGCCGCTGGGCGTTCAACGAATATTATGCCTCGCTGCTGCTGGAATACGGCTATCAGGTGGACTGTTCGGTGACGCCGCGGGTCAACTGGCAGTTTTCGCCGGGCAATCCGCAGGGCAACGGCGGCACCGATTACAGCCGGTTCCCGTCGCAGGCCTATTTCATCGATCCACAGAACATTGCCAAACCGGGTGCTTCGTCGCTGCTGGAAGTGCCGATGAGCATTCAGTACAAGCACTCGGCGCTGATGAACGCGTTCAAGCAAGGTTATGATCGGCTGCGTGGCAAGCGGCGTTCACCGTCCGTCAATTGGTTGCGGCCGAGTGGCGGCAACGTGGCCAAGATGATAAGTGTGGCTGAGGCGTCGCTGGCGCAGGGGCATGACTACGTCGAATTTATGCTGCACTCCTCCGAATTTATGCCGGGCGGCAGCCCGACGTTCAAAACCGAGCAGGATATCGAAGTGCTGTACCGCGATCTGGAGCAGCTGTTTGACTGGCTGCAGCAGCGCACGGTGGGCATGACGCTGGCCGAGTATTATCAACTTAAAGCGAATTAAGCACGCACATGTCGAAGAAATGGAAAATCAAGGTTGCAGACTGGTTCTTGCGTCGCTATACGGCGAAGTACGGCCGTTTTCAGGACAAGGCGACGTTCGACGGCGCCCAGCAGTTTGACAATATCGTTATCTATTCCACCACGGCGTTGGGCGACTTCATGTTCAACACGCCGGCATTGAGGGCGATGCGGGAACGCTATCCCAACGCGCACATCACGCTGGTGGTGCACAAGAAAAACCGCGAGCTGGTGGAAAACGGCCGCTATTACGATCGCGTGGTGTATTGGGACAGCAAGATCAAGACGATCCGCCCGTTGCTGAAATCGTTGCGCGAACATCAGCCGGATTTGGCGCTGATCCTGCACTCCCATCTGCCTTATGACATCATCAGTGCCGTACTGGCCGGGGCGAAGTACATTATCAGGGACAACTACAGCTCAGGCATTTGCGGGCTGGAGCCTTGGCTAACCAACTATATCTTCCATTATTACGGCCACTTCGTACGCCGCAAGCTGGAGCTGATTTCCATTTTAGGCTGCCGTAGCGACGATCCGACGATGGAAATTCCCGTGGATTATCAGCGCGGCGTCAAAAGCAGCGAGCATCCCACCATCGGTTTTCAACTGGGGGCGTCAACAGAGTCGCGTTGCTGGCCGGTTTCGCACTATGCGCGGCTGGCCGATGAGCTGGTGGCGAAGCACCCTAATGTACGCATCGTGCTGATTGGCGCACCGTTCGACGACGGCAAGGCCAAACAGTTTATGAGCCTGATCGGCCCGCAAACGCAGGCCTGCGTGGATAACCAGATCGGTAAAACGGGGCTGCAAGGCTTGCTGACGTTGCTCGACAGCTTCCATGTTCTGGTCACCGGCGATACCGGGCCGCTGCATCTGGCAGTGGCGTTGAAGGTGAAAACCATCAGCCTGTTCGTGACCGCCGACTCACGCTCCACCGGCCCGATTCAGGATGCGGAACTGCACCGCATCATTCAGGTGTCGCGTACCGGCTATACGATGCCACTGGAGGCAGAAAGCCCGATGGGGGTCATCCAGCCGCAGCGGATTTATGATGAGCTGGTCGCGCACGTGCCTTTGACACGCTGAAGGAGCGACGACGCATCGGCCGCCCGGCCGATGCGGTTAGCGCGGCTTGCGCCCGCGCAGCTTCGAAAGAAAGGTATCCACTCGCGCATAGCGCATCTGGCGGACTTTTTTGCCCGGCACGTCGCTGTTGCGGCAGATATCAGCGGTGCGGCGCAGGATGTGCAGCGTTGTCGGTGCGTAATGGTAATAGCCGTATACCGCCTTCGACATGCTTTTGACCTCGGAAAAGCAGTTGGCCAGCATCAGGGTGGCCAACCGGCGTAGCGGCTCATCCCCGGGATGCTGCGCCACAAAACGCAGCATCTTCTCCATGGCGAACAGCAGGTCTTCAATATCTTTAGGTTTGATATTGCGAGTGATGCCCTGGCTGTTGTCCCGATAGAAATAGAGCTCGCAGTCTAGATGGGCGATGCGGCGGGTTTTGAAATACTGAAAAGGCGTAAAAATCACGTCTTCATAGCGCCTGCCGTCTTCGAACGTTTCCCCTTCCAGCAGCGTGCGTTTATATACCCGGCTCCAGAGATGCCACATCGAGCGTGCGAAAAGCGGTTGCAGGCAGCTCGGCCCCAATTGTGAAAAGTCGTAGGCTACGGGCTGCGTCGCGCGGTTCTCTGATTTCGGCGGTTGTTCGGTGAACTTCTGATAATTAAAATCGATCAGGTCATATTCACCGGCGAGTAGCAGGGGGTGCAGGATGGCCAGATAGTCGTCGCTCAGCAGATCGTCGCCGTCGAGGAAGGTGAGATAGCGTCCGGTAGCCAATCGTAAGCCGACGTTGCGGGCGTGCGCAATGCCGCCGTTGGCCTGTGAAGTAAAGATCACGCGCGGGTGCCGCCGCTGCGCCAGATAGTGGCTGACCAGCGCGCCGGAGGCGTCGGTGGAGCCATCATCGATGATCACCACCTCGATATCGTCGCGAATCTGTGCAAATAACGAATCCAGCGCAGCGATAACGAACGCTTCGTTATTATAAAACGGCACGATAACGCTGAGCAGCGGTGGTTGAATTTTCACGCGGCCTGCTCCTGTGCGGAAGGCTGTCTCGCCACGGAGAGCACCCCGGCGATCAACGCCAGACAGAACATGGCGGTGCCTTCCGTGCTGAAGAAGATGACGTCGCTCAAGCCGTAGACAAACAGGCTGGCGCTGACGCTCAGCAGCAGCGCGTTGCGCTGCGGCCGGAACGAAGAGAAGAACAGGCAGATGTAGAGCGCCAGCAATAGCAGCCCCCCCCAAACGCCCTTGAGCGAATAGGTTTCCAGCAGTTCGTTATGCAGATGCACGTTGATATAGGGCATGACGCCAGACAGGCGAGGCTGCTGTGCGACCATGGTGCGGATCTCTTCTCCGCGCTGTTCGGCGGATTGGCCCCATGGAGCTTGTGAACCGGTGCGCCATGCCAGCGTTTGCATCGACAGCCGGGAAATGATCGAGTTTTCAGTCTGTGGCTGATCCATCAGGCGCATGTCGGTCTCAAAGGCCTGAATGCGTTCTTCTATCTGCGGCTTGAACACCAGGCCGCAGGCTATGAGCAGCAGCGGCACCGAGGCTACCAACGCGAGCTTGTGTTTCCTGGAAACCAGTTGTTTGGTCGCCAGCAGTGACAGGCAGACCGCCACCGGGTAGACCAACATGGCCGCACGCGTGCCGGTGAGCACCAGCGCAGAAAAGGACAGCAGAAACGCCGCGATGTACAACGCCAGGCGGTAACGGGTGCGCAGCATCAGGATGGCTTGCATCATCACCAGATCGATGGCGGTCATCAGGTAGGCGGCGACCGTGGCGCGATCGAAGTTGAGCTCTACGCGCGGGATATCGAGACGCAGCCCTTGATAGAGGGAATAACCGTTGATCGCCAGACCAGTGGTGAGGGCCACAACGATGAGCAACCGCTGTACGCACAGTCGCTCATTGAGCGCGATCAGCAAGATGAAAGCGGTCGCGAGCTGCAGTTTGCCGGTTGACATATAGGAACGATAAACATTGATATACTCGCCCGGCTGTTTGAAGTGATGCATCCAGAGGATGGTTCCCATGCCGACGCTGAACATCAGCGCGGGCAGCAGCAGATTTCTAACGTTGCTGAAGTAGTAGCGTGGGTACAGGCAAACGGCGATAAAGGCGATGTAGCTGGAAACGTAAAACAGATTGCGTCCGGTCGCGGAACCGAAAGGAATGGTACAAAAAGCGATGGCGCACCCCAGATAGATTAAATAGCTGAAGGCAGGGTGCGGCGTTCTGAGTTTTAGCATCGGGCGTGTTTTCCGGCTCACGTTTCAATTAAGCGATAAAGGATCGCAGCGTGTCGTCGAATTCAACTTTGAACTGAGCATAGTTGAAATGTTTCGCAGGATAGCGCCGCGCATTCAGACTCATGGTTTGATAGGTTCCCTGTTCCAACAGTGTTTCCACCGCATCCGCGCAGTCGATATGCGACAGCAGCTTGGGCGTCACCAGGCTGTCGGTCAACGGATCGTAGACCTCATGCGGGAAGTCGACCTCGATATTGGTGAGCTGTCGGTGCTGTTCGATGGTGACCGACGGCGTCAGGCCAATGCCACAGACCCCATCCCTGACCGCTTCCGGCTGGCCGTCAACCTGCGGGAAGATGACCGGCACGCCGAAATAGAGCGATTCCATACAGGACAAGCCGAACGGCTCGGTGATCGGCGTGCTCATGTAGATGTGCGTGCGATTGAAGAAGCCGGCGACGTCATCCTGATAACCGCTGAAAGTGATGCGGTCGCCGAGCTGAAGCCGAGCCGCCAGCGCCTCGAACGCCGCGCGATCCGGCCCTTTGCCGGCCACTTCCAGCGTGACGTCATGCCCGCGCCGCAGCAGTTCCTGCATCATCAATAATGAAACACTGATGCCTTTCAGGCTGACCAGGCGTGAGGCCGTGCCGATCCTGACCGGCTGCGACAGCATTTTCGGCGCAGTGTCGATCCCCGCCGGCGTCTTGATGCGGTTGATCACCACGTGATTTGGGCAAGGCAGATTAAAGCGCAGCTCCATCACCCGCTTTGACGCGTGTGAGGCGGAAATGACGCCGTCCAGCATGGCGAAGAAACGCAGCGTCTTTTTATTCTTGGGGTAACGCCAGGAGCAGCCGTGATCGTAATAAACCAGCTTGCCGCGCTTGGGTTTGGCCGCCAGCCCCGGCACCAGGTCCCAGACGATCACCACGTCGGCGTTCGCCCGCTCGATTTTCCGCTTCAGCAAATATTTGCGCAGGAACTGCGGGCAGCGCAACGGCAACGCATTGATCAGACGGTTGGCGAAGGTGACGGGCTGATGCGCAGGCAACTGGCGGCGGATCTCTTCGCCGATGTCACCGCTGATGCACAAGACCTGGTTGCTGCCGTCGGTGGTATCGTTGATGTACTGCAGGAACAGACGCTCGACGCCGCCCATTTTACCCAGGTTGATAATATGCAGTTTTTTCATGCTAGAACCTTTTGCAACGCCTGCCATGCCGTATCGGCGTCGATTGTCGCCATGCTTTTTTCCGGAGAAATCAACGAGTGCTGATTTTGCCCGTAGCCGCCGATCAGGCCGGGATCGGTTGGCCCGAACAGCGTGATGTTGGGTTTGTCGAGCGCGGCGGTCAAATGGCTGAGTCCGGTGTCGACCGAGACCACGCCCTTGGCGCCGGCCAGCACCTCGGCCACCTGCTGCAGGCTGAGCTTCGGCAGCACTTCGACATGAGAGAAACCTTCCGCCAAGCGCAGCGCGCGCTGATGTTCATGCTCCGCGCCCCACGGCAGTTTGATCTTCAGCCCGCTGTCCGCCGTCAGCGCGATCAGCTCACGCCAGTTTTGCTCCGGCCAATGTTTATCGTCACGGGTCGTCGCGTGCAGAAACACCAAATACTGCCCTGCATCGGCCGGCGGGTGGCTGAGAAAGCGTGCGGCGATGGCGTAATCGCCGTAGCTGCCCGGTTTATCGTAGCCGAGGCTTTTGGCGAACAGTTCGCGCGTGCGTTCCACCGCGTGCTGCTGCTTGTCTATCTCATGGCGCACGTTGTAGAACCAACTGGCGAACGGCTCGCGCGCGCTCTTGCAGTCCGGGCCATGTTTGTTGCCTTTGGCGATGCGCGTGATCAGCGCGGCGCTTTTGATCAGGCCCTGCGCGTCGATCACCACGTCGTAACGGCGTTCTTGCAGCGCGCGCTTGAAGTCGCAGCGCTGTTGTCGGGTGTCGTTGCCGAACCAGTTTTTGCGCCAGCGACGAATGGCTACCGGGATCACGCGATCCACCGCCGGGTGCCAGGTCGGGATTTGGCTGAAACCTTCTTCCACCACCCAGTCGAAGCGGATATCGGGAATGGCCTGCAGCGCGTCGGTCAGAGCGGGCAGCGTATGCAGCACGTCTCCCATCGAGGAGGTTTTTACGATTAACACCTGCATGACTATTCCTCGCTGGCGACAAGTAACGGCGTCAGCGCATCCAACACTTGCTGCGGCTGAATATCGATCAAACTTTGGTGGTATCCCTGCTCGGCATCGCCCTTACGCACCTTGTGGTAGCCGCTGATCAAGCGAATCACCCGCGCCTTGTCGGAGAGCGGCGGCGTGAAGTCGGGGCTGCTTGGGCCGTACAAGGCTATCAGCGGTTTGTTCAACGCTGCGGCAACGTGCATTAAACCGGAGTCGTTGCTGACCACCGCCCGGCAGGCCGCGATCAGGATCACCGCCTGCTCCAACTGGGTTTTTCCGGCCAGGTTAAGACAGAAATCGCGAGTGTTTTCCTGCAACGCGGCACGGATCTGTTCGCCGGCCTCGTGGTCTTTCGCCGAACCGAACAGCGCGACCTGATAGCCGCCCTCGATCAACTGCTGAGCCAGCGTCGCATAATGGTAGTGCGGCCAGCGTTTGGCGGGGCCGAACTCCGCACCTGGGCAGAAGCCGACGATCGGCCGGCTGTCGGTCAGGTTGAAGGCTGCGGTGGTGTCGGCGATCTCTTCGTCGCTCACCTGCAGCTGTGGCCACAGCAGCGGCTGCGGCAGATCGTCGGCGCGCTGAATGCGGCCTTTGTCATAGGCCAGCGCCACGTAGCGCTGCACCATCAGCGGAAAGGCCGCCTTGTCGAGCACGCGGACGTCGTTCAGCAGGCCGTAGCGCATTTCGCCCCGCCAGCCGGTGCGCTGCGGGATATCGGCGAAGAAGGGCACCAGCGCGGATTTGAACGAGTTGGGTAGAACGTAAGCGCGATCGTAACGGTTGGCGCGCAGGGCGCGCCCCAGGCGGCGGCGTTCGCCGAGCCCCAGCGCGCCATGGCCCAGCGGCATCGCCAGCGCCTGATTGACTTCCGGCATGCGCGCCAGCAGTGGGCGGCACCAGGCCGGCGCCATCACATCGATCTCCGCCGACGGGTATTCGGCCTTCAGGGTGCGATAGAGACTTTGCGACATCATCATGTCGCCAACCCAAGAAGGGCCGATAACCAGTATTTTCATACCCAGCGTTAATTCCTTCAGCTTATGCGGTGCGGTTCAACCAGGCCATGTACTCTTTCACGCCTTCGGCGACCGTTTTAAACGGTGCGTCGTAGCCGGCGGCGCGCAGCTTGGTCAGATCGGCCTGGGTGTACGCCTGATAGCGGCCCTTCAGCTTCTCCGGGAACTCGATATATTCCACCGCGCCCTTCTGGTGGAAGTCCACCACCGCGTCGGCCACCGCCTGGAAGGTTTCCGCCCGGCCGGTGCCGCAGTTGAAGATGCCGGATTTGCCGGTTTCCCAGAACCACAGGTTAACCGCCGCCACGTCGCCGACGTAGATGAAGTCACGCTTGAAGTTTTCGCTGCCGGCGAACAGTTTCGGGTTTTCGCCGCGGTTGATCTGGGTATTCAGGTGGAAAGCGACGCTGGCCATGCTGCCTTTGTGGCCTTCGCGCGGGCCGTAAACGTTGAAGTAGCGGAAGCCGCAGATCTGCGAGTCCGCTTCCGGCAGGATCTCACGCACGTACTGATCGAACAGGAATTTGGAGTAGCCGTACACGTTGAGCGGCGCTTCATACTGACGCTCTTCGATAAACTCTTCGCGGCCGCCGTAAGTGGCGGCGGAGGAGGCGTACAGGAACGGAATTTCGCGATCCAGGCAGTAGTGCAGCAGGTCTTTGGAGTACTGATAGTTATTGTCCATCATGTACTTGCCGTCCCACTCGGTGGTCGCGGAGCAGGCGCCTTCGTGGAAGACCGCCTCGATATCGCCCAGATCGTCGCCGGCCATGATGCTGGCGATAAAGTCTTCTTTATCGATATAGTCGGCGATGTCCAGATCGACCAGGTTGACGAACTTGGTGCCGTCTTTCAGGTTATCCACCACCAGGATATCGCGATATCCCTTGTCGTTCAGTGCCTTAATGATGTTGCTGCCGATCATGCCGGCGCCGCCAGTGACGATAATCATTGGGTTACCCCTGCTAAGCTGCTGGCGGGGCACAATGCCCCACGCTCAATGGCGGTTATCATAGCATTTCATGCCGCGGCAAACAGCGGAAGGGCTCCGAATATCCCGCATTGCCATTGAAGTCCGCTTTTTGCCGTGATATCTGCTGCAATTTTAATATTCTCTCCCGCGCATTCTCGTCAGTTTGGTTACAAATCAGTAAAATATGCCGCAAATAGCCCAATCCTGGAGATAACCGAATGTCAGCGTCTTTTTATCAGCAGTTGGAACAACAGCTTGCCGCCACTCGCAGTGAAGGGCTGTTCAAGGAAGAACGCATCATCACCTCCGCGCAACAGGCGGATATCGCCGTTGCCGACGGCAGCCATGTGATTAACTTCTGCGCCAATAACTACCTGGGCCTGGCCAACCACCCGGCGCTGATCGCCGCCGCCAAGTCGGGAATGGACAGCCACGGTTTCGGCATGGCGTCGGTGCGCTTCATCTGCGGCACCCAGGATAGCCACAAGCAGCTGGAACAGAAACTGGCGGCCTTTTTGGGCATGGAAGACGCGATCCTGTACTCCTCCTGCTTCGACGCCAACGGCGGGCTGTTCGAAACCCTGCTCGGCCCGGAAGACGCCATTATCTCCGATGCGCTGAACCACGCGTCGATCATTGACGGCGTGCGCCTGTGCAAGGCCAAACGCTATCGCTACGCCAATAACGACATGACCGAGCTGGCCGCGCAGCTGAAGCAGGCCAAAGCCGACGGCGCGCGCCACATTCTGATCGCCACCGACGGCGTCTTCTCGATGGACGGCGTGATCGCCAACCTGAAAGGGGTGTGCGATCTGGCAGACGAGTACCAGGCGTTGGTGATGGTGGATGACTCCCATGCAGTGGGCTTTGTCGGCGCCAACGGGCGCGGCACCCATGAATACTGCGAAGTGATGGGCCGCGTCGATATCATCACCGGTACGTTAGGCAAAGCGCTGGGCGGCGCGTCCGGCGGCTACACCGCGGCCAAGAAAGAAGTGGTGGAGTGGCTGCGTCAGCGTTCGCGGCCGTACCTGTTCTCTAACTCGCTGGCGCCGGCGATCGTCGCCGCGTCGATCAAAGTGCTGGAACTGCTGGAAGAGGGCGATGCCCTGCGCGATCGCCTGTGGGCCAACGCGCGTCTGTTCCGCGAAAAAATGACCGCCGCCGGCTTCACGTTGGCCGGTGCCGATCACGCCATCATCCCGGTGATGCTGGGTGAGGCGAAGTTGGCGCAGGAATTCGCCAATGCGTTGCTCAAGGAAGGCATCTATGTGACCGGTTTCTTCTATCCGGTGGTGCCGAAAGGCCAGGCGCGCATCCGTACCCAGATGTCCGCCGACCACACCCCGGAGCAAATCGAACGCGCAGTGGCGGCGTTTACACGTATCGGTAAGGATCTTGGCGTTATTGCATAAGGTAAAACCATGAAAGCACTGTCAAAACTGAAAGCGGAAGAAGGAATTTGGATGACCGACGTGCCTCAGCCGGAGCTGGGTCACAACGACATCATGATCAAAATCCGCAAAACCGCGATCTGCGGCACCGATGTGCATATCTACAACTGGGACGAGTGGTCGCAAAAAACCATTCCGGTTCCGATGGTGGTCGGCCATGAATACGTGGGCGAAGTGGTGGCGATCGGTCAGGAAGTCAAAGGCTTCAGCATCGGCGATCGCGTGTCCGGCGAAGGCCACATCACCTGCGGCCACTGCCGCAACTGCCGCGGCGGCCGCACGCACCTGTGCCGCAACACCGTCGGCGTGGGCGTGAACCGCCCGGGCAGCTTCGCGGAATACCTGGTGATCCCGGCATTCAACGCCTTCAAGATCCCGGATAACATCTCCGACGAACTGGCTTCGATCTTCGATCCGTTCGGCAATGCGGTGCACACCGCGCTGTCGTTCGATCTGGTCGGGGAAGACGTGCTGGTGTCCGGCGCCGGCCCGATCGGCATCATGGCGGCGGCGGTGTGCAAACACGTCGGCGCCCGCCATGTGGTGATCACCGACGTTAACGAATACCGCCTGGAACTGGCGCGCAAGATGGGTGTGACCCGCGCGGTGAACGTCAGCAAGGAAAACCTTAACGACGTGATGGCCGAGCTGGGCATGACCGAAGGGTTCGACGTCGGTCTGGAAATGTCCGGCGCGCCGCCGGCGTTCCGCACGCTGCTCAATGCGATGAACCACGGCGGGCGCATCGCCATGCTGGGCATTCCGCCTTCGGACATGTCGATCGACTGGAACCAGGTCATCTTCAAGGGGCTGTTTATCAAAGGGATTTACGGCCGCGAGATGTTTGAAACCTGGTACAAGATGGCGGCACTGATCCAGTCCGGTCTGGATTTAACCCCGATCATCACCCACCGATTCTCGATCGACGAGTTCCAGCAGGGCTTCGACGCCATGCGCTCCGGCAAGTCGGGTAAAGTGGTGCTGAGCTGGGATTGATTTCGCCAGATGTGAAAAGGGCCGGAATTCCGGCCCTTTTTTTATGTTTGCGGTTTGGCTTGCGTCCAGTGCTGCCAATGACGCTTGATGAAGGTCACCGGCGGCGAGGTGGCGATGCTGTCGGCGATGACGCCCAGCGCGGTGCCGGCGTTGGTTTTTTCCTTCGGCGGTTTGACCTTGCACTGCTTGATGCCGCCACTGAACGGGTTCTTCGGCTGCGGTTTTTGCGGTTTGACCGGCGGGACGTAGCTACCACCGCCGTTGCCCTGCGGTTCGTTCAGCAGCGCGCTCGGTTTAACCAGCACGATATCGGCGGGCAGCGACGGCAGCATCTGCTGCAGCACCTTCACCGTCGCCGGGCGCGGGTGGCCGATGGCGATGGCGGAGCCGTTGCGCCGCGCCAATTCGACCGCGCGATTGAACTGGCGGCGGATGTCGGCTTCGTTCGCGGTATCGTCGAGGAACACCTTGCGTTTGATCACCTTCACGCCGGTGCCGGCCGCGGCGCGGGTCGCTTGGCTGCTGCCGATGGTCATGCTGTCCAGAAAGTACAGGCGGTAGCTTTCGAGCGCCTGCATCACTTTCTGCATGCCCGGCAGGCTGGAGGTCATAGCGCTGCCCATGTGGTTGTTCATGCCGACCGCGTAGGGCACGTTGTTCACCGCATTGCGGATGATGCGCTGGATCTCTTCGCTGCTCATGGAGGGCTGCAGGGTATCGCGCTCCAGCGGCTGCTTACTGAGCGGCGCCATCGGCATGTGGATCAAGACTTCGCGGCCCTGGCTATGGGCGCGAGTGGCCATCAGGCGGGCATGCGGCGCGTTGGGCAACACCGCGACCGAGATCGCCGTCGGCATTTGCAGCACCGCGTTTTCTTCGTGAGGGCGGTAGCCCACGTCATCGATGACGATGGAGAGTTTTCCTGCCTGCGCAGCGTAAACCTGCAGCAGACAGCCTATTAACAGAGCTGTTCGGGTTTTGACATAGCGCAAATCTATCTTCCCAACCACGGCAGTGGGTTAACCGCCTGTCCCTGACGACGGATTTCGAAATAGAGCGACGGCGTTCCCTGGCCGCCGCTGGTGCCGACCAGAGCGATCGGCTGGCCGGCGCGCACCTGTGCCCCGACGTTGACCAACGCGCTTTGGTTGTAGCCGTACACGCTCATGTCGCCTTTACCGTGTTCGACCACCACCATCAGGCCATAGCCTTGCAGCCAGTCGGCCAGCAGCACGCGGCCATCGGCGACGGCTTTCACCTCGCTGCCTTCGCGGGCTTCGATCACCATGCCTTTCCAGCGTAGCTCGCCCTGCTGCTGTTCGCCAAAGCCGTGCAGCGTGCGGCCGCGCACCGGCCACATCAGCTGGCCGGCCGGGCGACCGAGGCCGCCGGTGCGCGCCATCAGCGAGCGATCGGCTTCGCTAGGTTTGTAGGTGGTGCCGGTTTTCTTCGCCTGCTGCTCCTTGATGCGCACCTGTTCGCGCACCTTGGCCGCTTCACGGGCTTCGCGTTCGGCGCGCGCACGGGCTTCGCGCTCCGCGCGAGCGATCTTGTCGCGCATGCGGGCTTCGTTCTGGCGCAGTTCCACCAGGCGTTGTTGGTCTTTTTCCAGCGAGGCTTCCAGCGCGGTCAGCGTTTTCTTGCGGGCGCCGCGCGCCTGCTCCAGCTTCTGCTGCTGCGTCTGTTGCTCGCCCAGTAAGGATTTTTGCTGGCCCTGTTTGGCCACCAGCGTGGTTTTTTGCTTCGCCAGCTCGGCGCGGGTCTGTTTCAGCTCTTCGATGGTTTTCTGGCGCGCTTCGTTCAGATAGCCGAAATAGGCCAGAATACGTTCGCTGCGCTGGCTTTCTTCACCGCTGAGGATCAGCTGCACGGCGCTGTGCTGTCCTTGCCGGAAGGCGGCGTCGAGCTGTTTGGCGAGGAGGTTTTGTTGGGCCGATTGCTGCTTTTGCAGTTTGGCTATCGAGGCGTTCAGGCCGGAAATGTCCTTGCCCAACTGGGTGAGCGTGCCCTGGGTGTCGCGCAACTGGCGGCTGGCCTGGGCGATGGTTTTTTCCTGCTGACGCAGCTGATCCTGCAGTGAGCTGCGCTGCTGTTGCTGCTGCTTCACCGCTTTTTCTTTCTCGGCGATGCTCTGCTGGATGTCTTTCAGCTGGGATTTATTGTCTTCCGCCGCCTGGCCGGCGAGCGGCAACAGCAAGACGCCAGCGCAAAATACGCTGGCGCACATGGCGGTGAACGTCCTTGGCGCGGTGCGTCCAGGCAGCGGTCGGCTGCCTGCGTTTGCGCTTCGGGTTACCCTTGATAGTGCAAAAAACGCCTTCTCCCTCATGGAGAAGGATTATTCCACGATGAACAGCGGCTTACCAGTCATCTCTTGCGGGATTTCCATTCCCATCAGCGTTAACAGGGTTGGCGCGATGTCCGAAAGCTTGCCGCCTTCGACCGCCCGCGCCGGTTTGCCGACGTAAATCAGCGGTACCGGCAGGCTGGTGTGGGCGGTGTGCGCCTGGCCGGTGGCCGGATCGCGCATCTGCTCGGCGTTGCCGTGATCGGCGGTGATCAGCAACTGGCCGTCGACGTCGCGCACCGCATCAACCACCTGGGCGATGCAGGCGTCCAGCGTCTCCACCGCTTTCACCGCCGCTTCATACACGCCGGTATGCCCTACCATGTCGCCGTTCGGGTAGTTGCAGATAATGGCATCATATTTGCCGCTGCGGATGGCGCTCAGCAGCTTGTCGGTCAGCTCGGCGGCGCTCATCTCCGGCTGCAGATCGTAGGTGGCGACCTTCGGCGAGTTGACCAGCACGCGGTCTTCGCCCTTGAACGGCGCTTCCACGCCGCCGTTATAGAAGAAGGTGACGTGGGCGTATTTTTCGGTTTCCGAGATGCGCAGCTGAGTTTTGTTGTGCTTCATCAGCCATTCGCCGAAGGTGTTGGACAGCGACGCCGGCGGATAGGCGCAGGCGGTCGCGATGTCGGCGGCGTATTCGGTCAGCATCACGAAATCGCCGAACTGCACCTGTTTGGCGCGTGGGAAACCGTCGAAATCCGCGTTCACGAAGGCACGGGTGATCTGGCGCGCGCGGTCCGCGCGGAAGTTCATGAAGATCAACGCGTCGCCGTCCTGCATCGCGGCATCGGCCTCACCGGCGGCGCGGATCACGGTCGGTCTGACGAACTCGTCGTTTTCACCGCGCTGATAGGCGGCCTGCAGCCCGGCGATCGCATCCTCGGCCACGGAGTCCCCTTTGGTCGCGGTCAGCAGGTCATAGGCCAGCTGCACGCGATCCCAGCGGTTGTCGCGGTCCATCGCGTAGTAGCGGCCGATCAGCGAGGCGATGCGCCCGACGCCCACCGCGGCGAAGGCGTCGCGGCAGCGTTGCAGCGGGGCTTCGGCGCTGCGCGGCGGGGTGTCGCGCCCGTCGAGGAAGGCATGCAGATAAACGGCTTTGGCGCCGCGTTGGGCGGCCAGCTTGATCATGGCCAGGATGTGCTCGTCGTGGCTGTGCACGCCGCCCGGCGACAGCAGGCCCATGATGTGCACCGCCTTGCCGGCCGCTACGGCCTTATCGACAGCGGCGGTCAGCACAGGGTTGGCGAAGAAGTCGCCGTCGGCGATAGCTTTGTCCAGCCGGGTCAGATCCTGGTACACGATGCGCCCGGCGCCCAGGTTGACGTGGCCGACTTCAGAGTTGCCCATTTGCCCGTCGGGCAGGCCGACATCCAGCCCGGAAGCGGCGATCAGCGTATGCGGCTGCTCCCGCCACAGGCGATCCATCACCGGGGTGCCGGCGTTCAGGATCGCGTTGTCCTGCCGCTCTTCACGATGGCCGTAACCGTCCAGGATCACCAGTACCATCGGTTTTTTGTTGCTCGACATTGCATTGACCTCTTATGAACCTTTTAAGCTGCGAATAGCCATGCGCCCGCCGCAAGCATGGCTATTCACCCTCGAAAAACCGGCTGATTTTACACCGCCGGCGGCGATAAATAGCCCAAAGAGATCAAGGTTGCGGCGAATCGCGCGGGCTTTTATGCTCTGACGTCGGGAATTTCTCAGCGCAGCCCGCAGTTTCTACAATCGCGCTTGCTTATTGGCTGTATTTGCCGCACTCGGCAGGTATACTCTGGAACCTTGACTTATTTATCCCTTAACTGACGGGAGTTGTTACACCCCATGCTGCAAGAAATTATGCCATTCGTAAGCAGACACCCTATTCTGAGCCTGGCTTGGATCGCTCTGCTGGTCGCCGTGATCGTCATGACCTTCAAAAGCCGTTTCTCCAAGGTCAAAGAGATCGCACGCGGTGAAGCTATTCGCCTGATCAACAAAGAAGAAGCCGTGGTGGTCGACACCCGCAGCCGCGACGATTTCCGCCGTGGTCACCTGGCCAGCGCCATCAACCTGACCGCCAGCGAAATCAAAAGCGGCAGCCTCGGCGAGCTGGAAAAACACAAAGCGCAGCCGATCATCGTTGTGTGCGCCAACGGCACCGCCTCCCGCGAGCCGGCGGAGAACCTGAGCAAGGCCGGTTTTGAAAAGGTGACGATGCTGAAAGACGGCATTTCCGGCTGGAGCGGAGAAAACCTGCCGCTGGTGCGCGGTAAGTAACCGTTTAACCTATTTGAGGTGGCAATCCATGGCTAACATTGATATCTACACCAAAGCGACCTGTCCGTTCTGCCATCGCGCCAAGGCGCTGTTGAACAGCAAGGGCGCGGCGTTTAACGAGATCGCCATCGACGGCGATAACGCCAAACGCGAAGTGATGATCGAGCGCAGCGGGCGTACCACGGTGCCGCAGATTTTCATCGACGGCCGGCATATCGGCGGCTGCGATGATTTATATGAACTCGATGCTCGCGGCGGCCTGGATCCGCTGCTTTAAGCAGCCTGCCGGTTCACCGAGTGTCAATAAGGACGTTTAACCAAGGGTATTACTCACATGTCAGAACAAAACAGCACCGAAATGGCTTTCCAGATCCAACGTATTTATACCAAGGACATCTCCTTCGAAGCGCCGAACGCGCCGCAGGTTTTCCAGCAGGAATGGCAGCCGGAAGTTAAACTTGATCTGGATACCGCGTCCAGCCAGCTGGCTGACGAAGTGTATGAAGTGGTACTGCGCGTAACCGTGACGGCGAGCCTGGGCGAAGAAACTGCGTTCCTGTGCGAAGTGCAACAGGCGGGCATCTTCTCGGTAGCAGGCATCGAAGGCACGCAGCTGGCGCATTGCCTGGGTGCATACTGCCCGAACATCCTGTTCCCGTATGCGCGCGAGTGCATCACCAGCCTGGTTTCCCGCGGTACATTCCCGCAGCTGAACCTGGCACCGGTCAACTTTGACGCGCTGTTCATGAACTATCTGCAGCAGCAGGCGGAAGGCGAAGGTGCCGCACCACATCAGGATGCCTGATGAACACCGTCAATGCTTCAATGACTGTCATCGGTGCCGGCTCGTACGGCACCGCATTGGCCATTACGCTGGCGCGTAACGGCCACGCCGTGGTGCTGTGGGGGCACAACCCCGCGCAAATTCAAACGTTGCAGCAAGATCGCTGCAATCAGGCGTTTCTGCCCGACGTTCCCTTCCCCGATACCCTGCTGCTTGAAGCCGATTTGGCGCGTGCGCTGGCGGCCAGCCGCGACGTGCTGGTGGTGGTGCCGAGCCACGTGTTCGGCGACGTGCTGCGCCAGCTGAAGCCGCATCTGCGCCCGGACGCCCGCATCGTGTGGGCTACCAAGGGACTGGAAGCGGAAACCGGCCGGTTGCTGCAGGACGTGGCGCGTGAGGCGTTGGGCGAGACGATCCCGCTGGCGGTGCTCTCCGGGCCGACGTTCGCCAAAGAGCTGGCCGCCGGCTTGCCGACGGCGATCGCGCTGGCGGCGACCGATGCGCAGTTCGCCGACGATTTGCAACAGCTGTTGCACTGCGGCAAGAGCTTCCGCGTCTACAGCAATCCCGACTTCATCGGCGTGCAGCTTGGCGGCGCGGTGAAGAACGTGATCGCCATTGGCGCCGGCATGTCCGACGGCATCGGTTTCGGCGCCAACGCCCGCACCGCGTTGATTACACGCGGGCTGGCGGAAATGAGCCGTCTGGGTTCTGCGCTGGGCGCCGATCCTTCGACGTTCATGGGCATGGCGGGGCTGGGGGATCTGGTGCTAACCTGCACGGACAACCAATCGCGCAACCGCCGCTTCGGCATTATGCTGGGGCAAGGCAAAGGCGTGCAGGAAGCGCAGGACAGCATCGGCCAGGTGGTCGAGGGCTATCGCAATACCAAAGAGGTGTTGGCGCTGGCGCAGCGGCACGGCGTGGAAATGCCGATCACCGAACAGATTTATCAGGTGCTTTACTGCCACAAGGACGCCCGCGAAGCGGCGCTGAGCCTGCTGGGGCGAGCCCGAAAGGACGAAAAACCCAGCGCGTGACATAAAACGATATGCCGGGGCAGCAGAATGCTGACCCCGCAAATGACCTGGGCCGCTTCGCGCTACTGTGCGAAGCGGCCCGTTTGGCAAGGTAAAGGGGTATGTGATGTCGTCAGAAGAGTTGGAACAGGTCTGGAACAGCATTAAATCAGAAGCGCGAGCACTGGCTGATTGTGAACCGATGCTGGCCAGCTTTTTCCATGCGACGTTGCTCAAGCACGAGAACCTGGGCAGCGCGCTCAGCTATATGCTGGCCAACAAGCTGGCGACGCCGATCATGCCCGCCATCGCGGTGCGCGAGGTGGTGGAAGAGGCCTACAAGTCCGACAACCAGATGATCGTTTCGGCGGCACGCGATATTCTCGCGGTGCGGTTGCGCGATCCGGCGGTCGATAAATACTCAACGCCGCTGCTTTACCTGAAAGGGTTCCATGCGCTGCAGGCTTACCGCATCGGTCACTGGCTGTGGCAGCAAGGGCGGCAAGCGCTGGCTATCTACCTGCAAAATCAAATTTCCGTCGCCTTCGGCGTGGACATCCACCCGGCGGCGACCATCGGCTGCGGCATCATGCTCGACCACGCCACCGGCATCGTGATCGGTGAAACGGCGGTGGTGGAGAACAACGTCTCTATCCTGCAGTCGGTTACCCTGGGCGGTACCGGTAAAACCAGCGGCGACCGTCACCCGAAAATCCGCGAAGGGGTGATGATTGGCGCCGGCGCCAAAATTCTCGGCAATATCGAAGTGGGCAAGGGTGCGAAGATCGGCGCGGGCTCGGTGGTCTTGCAGGCGATACCGCCGCACACCACCGCCGCCGGCGTGCCGGCGCGCATCGTCGGGCGGCCGGAGAGCGATACGCCGTCGATGGATATGGACCAATACTTCAACGGTAGCAATCACGGCTTCGAGTACGGCGACGGTATTTGAGCGCCGCCTGCGCAGCCATTCAGGGGGAGCTTCGGCTCCCCCTGCGTTTTTCAGGTGGCGGTCAGCCCTGTTTCGGGAAGTTGGTGATATCGGTAACGATGTCGTCGATCGCCGCCTTGACGTCATCCGCCGTGACCGGCGTGCTGTCGTTGTTGACGGTTTTACCGTAGGCCTTGCGTACCACTTCCATCACCGTTTTACCGGTATCCTGGTCGATCAGCTCACCTTCGATATACAGCGCGGTATTTTGCGTCCGGTGCCCGGTCGCTGCCATGGTGCTGGCGACCACCGCGGCGACCGGCACCACCTCATAGAACTTCATGTCTTCATTTTCGGCGGAAACGGCGGTGATGGCGAGCTTGGCCACCAGCACGCGTGAGCCCGTCGGGCTTGGCAGAATGGTAAAGCGATTCTGCAGCGCGGTTTTGATCCGCTGGGTCGCGTAGGCCTTAATCTTGTTCAACGTGTCCTGGCTGACGCGCGCCGTGGGCTTCTCCGCCGGGAAATAGACCACCGGTTGGAAATAGATGCCGCGATAGTTGGATTCCTTGTAGCTTGGGTCTACCCATCGCAGCGTTTTATGGCCGCTTGGCGAGGTGGTTTCCTGCAGCTTGCTGTAATCGGACAAGAAGCCCGAATACTGCGACGTTTGGGTGACTTTGGACGAACAGCCTGCCAGCAACAGGCCCGCTGCCAGAACCGCCATGGCAACGCTCAAGCGTTGTTTCTTCATATGGTTTCCTATGATGAGTGGTGATTACCCTTACAAAACATAGCGCATTATCTGCGCCTCATCGGGCATTTTCGGGGCCGGGCGTGCCCTGCCGTGGCCTTTTTTCAGGATCGTGATGCGCCGCTGGTTTTCGCCGCCAGCGCCGACGATAAGGCGGCGAGTAAGGCGTTCGCGCTGGCCAGCGCCAGGCGTTGCTCAGTTTGCCATTGGGCCAACAAGGGCCAGAGATCCGCCTGATGTTCTGCCTGCAGGCACCAGACCTCCCGATCGTGCCAATCGCCGAGGGCGTTCTGCGCCGCCTTGAGGCTCGCCATCGCGGTGGGAGAGAGGGGGAGGCGTTGCGGATAGGCTTCGGCCGCGTAACGCAGGCGTTTTATCAGCAGCCGCAGGCGGTGGCGGTCGTAGCCGGTATCGGCCAGTGCCCGGCGCAATTGCCGCTGCTGGCGCTGCAGGCGTCGATTTAGGCGGTGTTTGGCGGTGCGTCGCGCGGTGCGGCGGAAGCGGCGCGGCCAGGCGTGCAACAGCGAGGGAAAGTCGATGAGCTGCGGATGGGTGAGCAGTTGACGGCAGCGAGCCTGAAGATCGCTCCGGCGCACGTTGGCCTGCCAATCGAGGCGATGGCGTGTCAGTTCGGCGATCAGCACCTCGAGATCGCGCAGCGGCGTCGTGAGCCGCCCTAACTCGGCGGCGGCCCGATCGAGCCGGGTTGCGCCGGGGCAGCCGCGCAACGGACGCAGCAGGCTGCGAATGCGGCGCAGACAGACGCGTAAGTCGTGCAATGCTTCGGTGTCTTGCGCCTGTTGCAGCCGCAACAGCGCCTCGTTCAGCGCCGGTTCGAGCCGGCGAAGCTGGGTAACAATATCTGCAACGAAAGCCATGTGCCGTGCCTGGAGAGGTTAACCTTTCCAGTATGGCGCGTCGTCGCGGATTACGCCTTGATCAGCGCGCCGGCATAGTCCAGCTGCCGCCAGGCTTCATACACCACCACCGATACGGCATTCGACAGGTTCATGCTGCGGCTTTGCGCCTGCATCGGGATGCGGATTTTTTGCTGCGCGGGCAGCGCATCGAGGATGTCGGCAGGCAATCCACGCGTTTCCGGGCCGAACAGCAGGTAGTCGCCGGCCTGGTAGCTGACGGCACTGTGCGCCGGCGTGCCCTTGGTGGTGAGAGCAAACAGCCGCTGCGGGTTTTCGGCGGTGAGAAAGGCGGCGTAATCGGCATGACGGCTGACGCGGGTGAACTCATGGTAGTCCAGCCCGGCGCGGCGCAGGCGCTTGTCGTCCCACGGGAATCCCAGCGGTTCGATCAGGTGCAGGTTAAAGCCGGTATTGGCACACAGGCGGATGATATTGCCGGTGTTGGGTGGAATTTCGGGTTCAAATAAAACGATGTTCAGCATGTTGCAGGCCCCTCGTGAACGAGGGGCGCAGGATAGCAAACTCTTACTGTTCTGTCTTAGTCGACAAACGTTGATGATGCAGCGGCAGCCACAGCACCAGTCGCAGGCCGCCAAGCGGGCTGTCTTCGGCCTTCACCCAGCCGCGATGTTGATTGACCGCCGCTTCGACGATCGCCAGGCCGAGGCCGGTGCCACCGGATTCGCGGTCGCGCGCTTCATCGGTGCGGTAGAACGGACGGAAGATCTGTTCGCGATCTTCGGCGCTGACGCCGGGGCCGTCGTCGTCAACCTGGATGGTCACGCCCTGATTGTCGGCGCTGAACGCCACGGCAATGCGGGTGTGCGAATAACGCAGGGCGTTGCGCACGATGTTTTCCAACGCGCTGTCCAGCGCACTCGCGTTGCCGAACAGCGTCCACGGGCCTGGCGGCGCGGTGATTTCCAACTGCTTGCCCATCTGTTCCGCTTCGAAACGGGCGTTGTCCAGCACGTCGGCCCACAGGTCGTTGGCCTTCAGCTGCTCGCGCGCCAGTTCGCCTTTTTGCTGTCCGCGCGACAGCGCCAGCAGATCGTTGATCATCGAATCCAGCCGCTGCGCTTCTGTTTCGATGCGCGCCAGCTCGTGCCCTTCGCCGTGGCGGCGGCGCATCAGCGCGGTGGCCAGCTGCAGACGCGTCAGCGGCGTGCGCAGCTCGTGCGAGATGTCCGAGATCAGCCGTTGCTGCGCGTTCATCATGCGCTCCAGCGCGCTGACCATCTGGTTGAAGCTGGCGCCGGTGGCCAGAAACTCCTGCGGGCCGGCCTCCAGTTCCGGATGCTGCTTCAGGTTGCCGCGCGCCACGTCATCGGCGGCGTTTTTCAGTTTGCGTGCCGGTTTCGCCAGGCTCCAGGCCAGCCACAGCAGCAGCGGGGCGCTGATCAGCATGGTGACGATCAGCAGCAGCAGCGGCCGGTCGAACATCAGGTTGATGAAATCGGATTGCGGGCTGTTGGCGGGACGGATCAGGTACAGCTGATAGTTGTCTTCGCCGTCGCGCACGGCGAACGGCCCGACCAGCTCAACGCGGCCGTACTTTTTCTTCTTGGGATGATCCGAATTATCGGATTGGCCGATGAAGTTGCGGACGATCTGCATTTCGTTGCGCTGCGCGCCGATCACCCGGCCTTCGCTGGTGACCAGCAGCAGGCGTTGGCCCGGCGGCGCCCATTTGTCGATGGCGCGGAACAGGCGGCGCCACCACATCAGATCGTTGGCCGGATCGTTTTGCAACTCGGCCTCGACGTGCTGTTCCAGCATCAACCCCTGCCGCTGCTCGCTGTCGAGCAGAGAGGTCATTTGACGGGAGTCGAGCTTGGGCACCATCAGCACCAGCATTAGCACCAGGGCTAACGTGAACCAGAAAATGGCGAAGATGCGTGCCGTCAAACTGTTGATCATGTTGCAGATACCATCAAATAACCCCGCCCGCGCAGGGTTTTGAACCACGGATGCCCGTCTTTGCGGTCCGGCAGCTTACGCCGCAGGTTGGAGATATGCATGTCGATGGCGCGATCGAACGGGGTCAGGCGTTTGCCCAGCACTTCCTGGCTCAGCAGTTCGCGCGACACCACCTGGCCGAGATGCTGCGCCAGCAGGTAAAGCAGGGTGAATTCGGTGCCGGTCAGATCCAGCACCTGGCCGTCGAAGCTGGCCTCCTGGCGGCCGGGGTTCAGCTGCAGGCCATCGACATCCAGCGTCGGGGCGCCGCTGTCGACCTGCTGCTGTTCGCTCCAGTTGGAACGGCGCAGAATGGCGCGAATGCGCGCGACCAGCTCGCGATCGTTGAAGGGTTTCGGCAGATAATCATCGGCGCCCAGCTCCAGGCCCAGCACGCGGTCCAGTTCGCTGCCGCGGGCGGTCAGCATGATGACCGGCGTCTGGTGATGTTGGCGCAGTTCTTTCAGCGTATCGATGCCGTTTTTCTTCGGCATCATGATGTCGAGCAGCAGCAGATCGATGGAGCTGTCCAGCAGCGACAACGCCTGCTCGCCATCGTGCGCGACGACGATATTAAAACCTTCCATTTCAAGCAGTTCTTTTAACAGCGAGGTCAACTCGCGGTCGTCGTCAACTAACAGAATCTTGTTCATTATGATTTACCTCCAGACGCAAAATACGTCATCAACTGTTGCCATTCCATGACTTTACGTAGTTTTACATGCACTGACGCAGGTTTTCAGGTGTAGCGGTACACTGCTCCTCGTTGATTCGCAAAGTGAGAAAGCTTGAGGAGTTGAAATGCGTAAGGTGACCGCATTAGTTATGGCATCACTGCTGGCAATTGGTTCGACCGCTGCCTTCGCTGCCGACACTATACCGGACACAGCCCAACCTCCCGGCAACGACGCGATGACCCGAATACCCGGCCAGCACCATATGTTCGACGGTGTCAGCCTCAGCGAACAGCAGCGCCAGCAAATGCGCGATTTGATGCGCCAGGCCCGGCACGATCTGCCTGGTGTCAATGTAGCTGAAATGGAAGCCATGCATAAACTGGTGACCGCAGAGAAATTTGACGAAGCCGCCGTGTATGCCCAGGCGGAAAAGATGGCCCAGCAGCAGGTCAAGCGCCAGGTCGAAATGGCCCGGGTGCGCAACCAAATGTATAACCTGCTGACGCCAGAGCAAAAAAGTGTTTTAGACCAGAAACATCAGCAGCGTATGCAGCAGATGGAGCAACAAATTTCTGGTTTGCAGCAAGCTTCTGCCCAGAAGTGAAGTACGACTGAGTAGTCCCCTGTTTTTCCTTGCCATAGACACCATCCCTGTCTTCCCCGCCATGATGGCGGGGTTTTTTTTATCCGACATTTCGCTATATTGAGCGCCATACCTTTTGACCGGGATCCCTTAATGGAACAGCGCTATGCACGCCTGGTAAAGTCCGCTGCGTTGGCCGCTACCGCGCTGGCGTCGTCGCTGCTGTTAATCAAAATCGTCGCCTGGTACCACACCGGTTCGGTCAGCCTGCTGGCGGCGCTGGTGGATTCGCTGGTCGATATCGCCGCCTCCCTGACCAACCTTCTGGTGGTGCGCTATTCGCTGCAGCCGGCCGATGCCGAGCACACCTTTGGCCACGGCAAAGCGGAGTCGCTGGCGGCGCTGGCGCAAAGCATGTTTATTTCCGGCTCCGCCCTGTTTCTGTTCCTCACCGGCTTCCAGCATTTGTATGCGCCGCAAACGCTGCGCGATCCCGGCGTTGGGGTCGTCGTGACGGTGATCGCGTTGATCAGTACCCTGATTCTGGTCACCTATCAACGTTGGGTGGTCAGAAAAACGCGCAGCCAGGCGGTGCGCGCAGATATGCTGCATTATCAGTCAGATGTCATGATGAATGGTGCTATTCTTATCGCTCTTGGGCTAAGCTGGTACGGCTTCCGGCGGGCGGACGCGCTGTTCGCGCTGGGCATCGGCGTTTACATCCTGTATAGCGCGCTGCGCATGGGCTACGAAGCGGTGCAGTCGCTGCTGGATCGGGCGTTGCCGGATGACGAACGCCAGGCGATTATCGAGGTGGTTTCCTCCTGGCCCGGGGTGAAAGGCGCGCACGATCTGCGCACGCGGCAGTCGGGGCCGACGCGTTTCATCCAGCTGCATCTGGAGATGGAAGACTCGCTGCCGCTGCGCGAGGCGCACCGGTTGGCCGATCAGGTGGAACAGGCGCTGCGGCGCCGTTTTGCGGGGGCGGACGTCATTATTCACCTGGACCCGTGCTCCGTGGTGCCGCCGGGTAGGCAGGGACATTGGGAGCTATAATCAGATAGAGGCATAGATCGAAGTATTATCATGAATATCTGAGTTAGCTCAGCGTGCCATGCGGTGTTTTTACCGTTATATTGCGTGACTTGAATCAATTCAGCTGGGTGTTTTTGATATAATATCCAGCAATAAGCCGTAAAGCTGGTTTTCTGCAGCCGGAGAGGTTTCAAGACGATCGGCGGAGACAGAATTCTTAAGAAATTGCATCTACACAGTTCAGAGGTAGTCATGATCAAGAAAATCGGTGTACTGACGAGCGGCGGTGATTCGCCGGGTATGAACGCTGCAATCCGCGGCGTTGTGCGTTCTGCGCTTTCAGAAGGTCTGGAAGTTTTTGGTATTTACGATGGCTACCTTGGCTTGTACGAAGATCGCATGGAGCAGCTGGATCGCTATAGCGTGTCCGACATGATCAACCGCGGCGGCACCTTCCTTGGCTCGGCCCGCTTCCCGGAATTCAGGGATGAGAACGTACGCGCCAAGGCGATTGAAAACCTGAAGAATCGCGGCATCGACGCGCTGGTGGTGATCGGCGGCGACGGTTCCTACATGGGCGCCAAACGCCTGACGGAAGAAGGCTTCCCGTGCATCGGTCTGCCGGGCACCATCGATAACGACGTTGCCGGCACTGACTACACCATCGGTTACTTCACCGCGTTGGAAACCGTGGTGGAAGCGATCGACCGCCTGCGCGATACCTCCTCTTCGCACCAGCGTATCTCCATCGTGGAAGTGATGGGCCGTTACTGCGGCGATCTGACGCTGGCGGCGGCGATTGCCGGCGGTTGCGAATTCATCGTGCTGCCTGAAATCGAATTCAACCGCGAAGATCTGGTGTGCGAAATCAAGGCCGGTATCGCCAAGGGTAAAAAACACGCCATCGTGGCGATCACCGAGCACATCTGCGACATCGATGAGCTGGCGCGCCACATCGAGCAGGAAACCAAGCGTGAAACCCGCGCCACCGTGCTGGGCCATATTCAACGCGGCGGTTCACCGGTTGCCTACGACCGCATCCTGGCCTCGCGCATGGGCGCCTACGCCATCGAGCTGCTGCTGCAGGGCTACGGCGGCCGCTGTGTCGGTATCCAGAACGAAAAAATGGTGCACCACGACATCATCGACGCGATCGAAAACATGAAGCGTCCGTTCAAGGGCGACTGGCTGGAAACGGCGAAAAAGCTGTACTGATACGCCGCTCATCGTACGACAAAAAAGCCTCCGCTCGCGGGGGTTTTTTTATGCCCGTTGGCGATATATTCCGGAATCATCTATCCCAAAATTTTTTATTCTTTAATTGCCGGGAAAGTTTCTGGCAGGCTCTGATGCTAAATCAACCGATTAAGGTTGCGCTTAATTTTCTGGGAGAGCCTGTCGATGCGTAAATGGGGTGTAGGTCTGACATTGGTGCTGTTGGCGTCCGGCGCCATGGCGAAGGATATTCAGTTGCTGAACGTGTCATACGATCCGACGCGTGAGTTCTATCAGGCTTACAACACGGCATTCAGCAAGCACTATCAGGCGGAAACCGGCGACAAGGTGACGGTGCGCCAGTCGCACGGCGGTTCCGGCAAACAGGCGACCTCGGTGATCAACGGCATCGAGGCCGATGTGGTGACGCTGGCGTTGGCCTATGACGTCGACGCCATTGCCGAACGCGGGCGTATCGAGAAAGACTGGATCAAACGCCTGCCGGACAACTCGGCGCCTTACACCTCGACCATCGTCTTCCTGGTGCGTAAAGGCAACCCGAAACAAATTCACGACTGGCCCGATTTGCTCAAGCCGGGCGTGTCGGTGATCACCCCGAACCCGAAAACCTCCGGCGGCGCCCGCTGGAACTACCTGGCCGCCTGGGGCTACGCGTTGCACCACAACAACAACGATAAGACCAAGGCGCAGGACTTCGTCAAAAACCTGTACAAGAACGTCGAAGTGCTGGATTCCGGCGCGCGTGGCTCGACCAACACCTTCGTTGAGCGCGGCATCGGCGACGTGCTGATCGCCTGGGAAAACGAAGCGCTGCTGGCGGAGAAAGAGCTAGGCAAAGACAAATTCGAGATTATCACCCCGAGTGAATCGATCCTGGCCGAACCGACGGTGTCGGTGGTGGATAAGGTGGTCGATAAACGCGGTACCCGCGACGTGGCGACCGCCTACCTGAAGTATCTGTATTCGCCGGAAGGGCAGACCATCGCGGCACAGCACTATTACCGTCCGCGCGATGCGGCGGTGGCGGCCAAGTTTGCCGGGCAGTTCCCGCAGTTGAAGCTGTTCACCGTGGATGATACCTTCGGCGGCTGGACCGAAGCGCAGAAGGTGCACTTCGCCACCGGCGGCGTGTTCGACGAGATAAGCAAACGCTGATGCCGGTTGAGCGGCAATAAAAAACCCCGGCAAGCCGGGGTTTTTTTATGGCAAGCCTAAGGCAATCAGGCTTTTTTCGCTGCGGCAGCGGCTTTGACGATCACGGCGAAAGCGTCGGCTTTCAGCGAGGCGCCGCCAACCAGCGCACCGTCGATGTCTGGCTGACCGAACAGCTCTGCGGCGTTCTTGTCGTTCACCGAACCGCCGTACTGGATGATGATTTCAGCGGCAACCGCGGCATCGTGCTTGGCGATGTGGTCACGGATAAATTTGTGTACGGCCTGCGCCTGCGCAGGGGTAGCGGACTTGCCGGTGCCGATGGCCCAGACCGGCTCATAGGCGATCACGGTGCCTTTCATCGCCGGCGCGCCCAGCGTTTTCAGCACGGCGTCGATCTGGCGTGCGCACACTTCTTCGGTTTTGCCCGCTTCGTTTTCCGCTTCGGTTTCACCGATGCACAGCACCGGGATCAGGCCGGCTTCTTTCAGCACGGCGAATTTCTCGGCGATGACTTCGTCGCTTTCTTTGTGGTAGGTGCGACGCTCGGAGTGGCCGATGATGATGTACTGGGCGCCGACGTCTTTCAGCATGTTGGCGGAAACTTCACCGGTGAAGGCGCCGGACAGGTTAACGTCCACGTTCTGTGCGCCCAGCGCGATGCGGCTGCCGGCCAGCGCGTGCTTGGCCTGATCCAGGTACATCACCGGCGGGGCGATGGCGACGCCACAGCCGTCAACGCTGCTCAGCTCATTGCGCAGGCCGGCGATCAGTTCGTTGACCATGTGGGTGCTGCCGTTAAGCTTCCAGTTACCCATAACTAATGGATGACGCATGTTTTTTCCTCCAACTAGGGAACGCGAGAGTCGAAATGACAACTGCCGGACCGGCAGTTTACCTGCCCAACAGTATAGAGATCATTAAGCGCGAAGGCTTTGCTTTTCGTCATTAAATGCCGCGCCGTTACGGCTCGGAAAGCGCCAGCTTAATCGGTTCAACCGCGAAGGTTACGCCTTTATCGCCGTTGTCCGAGACGACATAGCGAATGGCGCCGACCTGCTGTTGGTAAAAACGCGATCCTTTGCCTTTTTCCAGCAGGCTGTTCACCTTGTTCTGGCTCTGTTCCACCGTCAATGCCGGTTCGAACTGGCGCATCAGCGCCGCCATATAGCTGATGGCGATGGCGCGCGCGGCTTTTTCTTCATTGGCCTGCTGCAGCGGCAGGTGAGTGATCTGCAACGTTTTGATTTTACCTGTGCCTTTCTCCAGCGCGGTGGAGGCGTACAGGTTTTCGTTGAGTTTGCTGGCGGCGCGCGTCAGCAGTGGCGAATCGTCTTCGGCGGCGGGAATGGCGCGGAATTCGCCAATCGGCAGCTTCGGGTTGTCGCGATTGTATTTTTCGCGGAATTTGACCACCGTCAGATCGAACGTCGGCGCCCCGGCCAGCAGGTAAGGTGCGGCGGGCGTTGCATCGGCGGGCGGCGGATCGGCCCAGGCGTTGGCGGCGGCCTGCAACAGGCAGGCGATGACGAGGGTTTTTCTCAGCATGGCGTATGGCATCAAGGACAAAGATGGCTCCGATTAAAGCGATAACCCGCGGGGCTTGTCAAAGATCCCACGCCATTATCGGTTCGCTGACGAGAAAGCTGTGCGGCGCACCGCGTTATACGAGGCGGAAAACTCGGCCTGGCAGCGCCTATGTTACACTGCGGCGCAGAATATGGGCAGGCTTAGAGCGCAGGAATCGATGACGTTACAACAGTGGTGTTTTTCTTTTAAGGGCCGCATCGGGCGGCGCGACTTCTGGATTTGGATGGGGCTGTGGTTGGTGCTGATGGCGGTGGCGTTTACGCTGGCCAATTATCAGCTGATCGCCATCCAATCCATCGCCTTCTTTATCGTGGCGCTGCTGTGGCCGACGGCGGCGGTGCTGGTCAAACGCCTGCACGATCGCAACAAGGCCGGCTGGTGGGCGCTGCTGCTGATCCTGGCATGGATGCTGGCGGCGGGGAACTGGCAGATGCTGGCGCCGATCTGGCAATGGGGCGTCGGGCGTTTCATCCCGACGCTGATTATCGTGATGATGATGATCGATCTGGGCGCCTTCGTCGGCACGCCGGGAGACAATCGGTTCGGCCCGGAAGCCGAACCGGTGAAGTTCCGCTGATCCCCTTCGGGTTACCAGTAGTGTTCGCTGGTGATGTGGCCCGGCTTGCGGCGCAGATGCTTGCGCATCTCGCGGTGATCTTTCAGCGTTTGCTGCGTGTCCCGCACCATTTGCGGGTTGCCGCACAGCATCACGTGGCTGGTTTCGGCGTCGATGGTCAAGCCGATCGCCGCTTCCAGCCGGCCGTCCTCGATCAGCGCCGGTACGCGGCCGGTCAGTGAACCGGGTGTTTCTTCGCGACTGACGACGGTCTGGATGCGCAGCTTGCCGTTGTAGCGCTGCCGCAGTTGCTGCATCAGCGGCAGGTAGCTGAGGTCACGCGCAAAGCGCGCGGCGTGCACCAGCACCAGGTTGTTAAAGCGCTCCAGGCCGATGCCCTGCTGCAGAATCGATAAATAGGGGCCGATGGCGGTGCCGGTCGCCAGCATCCACAGCGTGTCGCAGTCGGGCACCTCGTCCAGCACGAAGAAGCCGGCCGCTTCTTTGGTTACCATCACGTCCGATCCCGGCTGCAGCTGACTGAGGCGCGGGCTCAGTTTGCCTTCCGGCACGGTGACCAGATAGAACTCCAGATTAGCGTCGTCGGGGGCATTGACGTAGGAGTAGGCGCGCTGCACCCGTTCGCCGTCGATCTCCAGCGCCAGCTTGGCGAATTGCCCGGCGGTGAAAGGATCGATGGGGGCATTGACCACCAGGCTGAACAGCCCGTCGGTCCATTGTTTTACCTGCGTAACCTTGCCGTTTACCCATTCAGCCATACTCTAAAGCTCCCGTGGTCGAATCAAATAAGCACAATGTCGTGAGCCGGAAATGGCGTGCGCGGTGCGCTCTACCCGGTAGTCGTTGCCGAACAGGCGGTGAAACAGCTGCAGCTCGGAATTGCACAGGCTGCTGCAGTTGGAGCCGGCCACGCCGATCGGGCAGTGGTTTTCCACCAGCAGCGCGCCGTGCGGGTGGTCGAGCAATTCGGCCATGTAACCGTCGTGTTGCCGCAGGCGCACCAGGCGGGCTAACCGGTCCTGATGGCTGCGCTCGGCGGACAGCTCTTCGGCATAACGCAGATAAAGCTGCTCTTCGCGCGCGCTGAGCAACGGCTCCACCCCGGCGCCGCCAAACAGCTCCAGCGCGGATGCCCGCAGCCGCTCCTGATCGGCGGCGGCAAAGGCATGCCCTCGCTCGGTCAGTGACCAGTAACGCGTCGGGCGGCCGACCTTGCTACGCGCTTCTTCGTAACAAACCAACTCACGTTTTTCCAGGGATTGCAGATGTTGTCGGATGCCCATCGGCGTGATGTCCAGACGCTCCGCCAGCATTTTGGCCGAGTGCGGGCCGAGAGCCTTTAACTGCAATAAAATCAGCTCAGGTGTTTTCATGAACCAAATCCCTATGGTGTTATTTTATTTCAAGTTGATGAAAATAATTATCGATTAAATGCTAAAGCGCGGCTACTGCAAGGGCGCTATTTTTAACTCTAAAGCGTTAGACGTACAGTTTAATTTACGAGCCTGGTCGGGTTTGCTGCCAGTGTGACCTGGATCAATATCTGCCTGAAACTCGCTAAAAAAATCAGATTTGATTAGTTTATGCCGCCATAGAGGGCTGCTCGCCGTTCTGGCTGCTGCAACGGCCATACCGGGACGCTGTGACGAGTTGAAACGTTAACGAAGATAATGAGAAAACTAGAAAATTTTCACCTGCTGGTGATGCTTATCCTGTTAGTCGCCGTCGGCCAGATGGCGCAAACCATTTATGTTCCCGTTATTGCTGATATCGCCCACGATCTGTCGGTTCGCACCGGCGCCGTGCAACGGGTGATGGCGGCATATCTGCTGACCTACGGTTTCTCCCAGCTGATTTACGGGCCGATATCGGATCGTATCGGGCGTCGCCCGGTGATCCTGACCGGCATGATGATCTTCCTGGTCGGCGCGCTGGGCGCGCTGCTGTCCACCAACCTGACGATGCTGGTCGCCGCCAGCGCCATCCAGGGGATGGGCACCGGCGTGGCGGGCGTGATGGCGCGCACTATGCCGCGCGATCTGTATGCCGGCACCGCGCTGCGCTATGCCAACAGTTTGTTGAACATGGGGATTTTGGTCAGCCCGCTGCTGGCGCCGGTGATCGGCGGCGCATTGGCGATAGTGTTCGGCTGGCGTGCCAGCTACGCCTTCCTGCTGGCGCTGTGCGCCTGCGTCGCCTTCGCCATGTTCCGCTGGCTGCCGGAAACCCGCCCGGGGCAAACGGAAAAACGCCGTATGCTGGCCAGTTTCCGCCAGCTGCTGGGCGACAGCACCTTCAGCTGCTATCTGGTGATGCTGATCGGCGCGCTGGCGGGCATTGCGGTATTCGAGGCCAGCTGTGGCGTGTTGATGGGCGGCGTGTTGGGGCTCAGTGGCCTGACCGTCAGCATCCTGTTCATTCTGCCGATCCCGGCGGCGTTTTTCGGCGCTTGGTACGCCGGGCGCGACGGCAAGACCTTCCACACGCTGATGTGGCATTCGGTGATTAGCTGCCTGCTGGCGGGGGCGATGATGTGGATCCCGGGCTGGTTCGGCGTGATGAACATCTGGACGCTGATCGTGCCGGCTGCGCTGTTCTTCTTCGGCGCCGGCATGCTGTTCCCACTGGCGACCACCGGGGCGATGGAGCCGTTCCCTTACCTGGCCGGCGCGGCGGGCGCGCTGGTGGGCGGCATGCAGAATATGGGATCGGGGCTCGCGACCTGGCTTTCTGCCATGCTGCCGCAAACCGGGCAGTTCAGCCTCGGATTGCTGATGTTCGCGATGGCGCTGCTGATCCTGCTGTGCTGGTGGCCGCTGTCCAACCGGATGCAACATCAGGGGCATACCGCATAACACCCTTCCCGAACCGGTGCAGGCCTTAGTCTTGCAAGACGACTAAGGTCATGCCGCCGGTTTTGACCCAGATTATTACTGCGCTGCGGCGATCGGTATACACTTTACCGACAGTGTTTTTCCGGGTTATTCGCTATGTCATCACTGCAGTTCATTCAACGTGTTCCCGTCGGCTTCTTTGGGATGGTTCTGGGGGTTTTCGGCCTCGGCAGCGCCTGGCGATACGCCGCCACGCTCGGCTATGGGCCCGGCTGGCTGGGCGAGTCGCTCATCTTTCTCGGCAGTGCCATCTGGCTGGTGCTGGCGCTGGTCTATCTCTGTCGCGGCCTGACAGATCCACGCGCGGTGCGTGACGAGTTTCGCAGCAACACTCAGTTCAGTTTTATCAGCTTGCTCCCGGCGGGCGGCGTGCTGGTGTCCATCGGCCTGCACCCCTACAGCCTGCCGTTGGCGAATGGGCTGATGGTCACGGGCTCCATCGGCCAGCTCATTTTCTCGGCCTGGCGCTGCGCGCCGTTGTGGCGCGGCGAGTTCGCGTCGGAGGCCACGACGCCGGGATTCTACCTGCCGACGGTGGCCGCTAACTTTATCTGTGCGATGGCGTTTGGCACCGCCGGCCATCATGATATCGGCATGATGTTTCTTGGCGCCGGTTTGATTTCATGGCTGACCCTCGAACCCGCCATCATCCACCGCCTGCGCACCAAGACCGCGCTGCCGGCCGCTGCCCGCGGCGTTATCGGTATTCAGCTGGCTCCGGCCTTTGTCGCCTGCTATGCGTGGTTATGCGTCAATGGCAACGACTTCGATACGTTCGCCTTAATCCTGTTGGGCTACGGCCTGCTGCAGCTGTTTTTTATGTTCAGGTTGGTGCGTTGGTTTTTTGCCGGTGGCTTCAGCCCGGGCATGTGGGCTTTCTCGTTCGGCTTATCGGCGATGGCGAACGCGTCGCTGCGGTTGCTGCAGAGCCAGCGCGGAGCAGATATGCAAGTGCTTGCCTGGGGGCTGTTCGCGTTGGCCAACCTGCTGCTCATCGGCCTGATGGTGAAGACGCTGTGGCTGCTGTTGCGTGGAAAACTGCTGCCCGCCAAAACGCCGGTGGCGGGATGAACCCGCCCTCAGCGGCGGCTGGGGGCGGTCTCTTGCCGGCTTACAGCAAAAATTCGTGCAGCGCCGGGTCCTTGCGATCCAGATAGTGGGTTGAGCGGATGCGGCGGATGGTGCGCGACTTGCCGCGGATCAGCAGGGTTTCGGTCGTGGCCATGTTGCCCTGGCGGCTGATGCCCTCCAGCAGATCGCCCTTGGTGATGCCGGTGGCGGAGAAGATCACGTTGTCGTTGCGCGCCATCTGGTCCATGCGCAGCACCTGACCGGCCTCGATACCCATTTCCCGGCAGCGCGCTAGCTCCTGTTCGCCGATGCGGCGGTTCTCGGCGCTGTCGCCTTTCACCTTATGGCGCGGCAGCAAACGCGCCTGCATGTCGCCGTCCAGCGCGCGGATCACCGCCGCGGAGATCACCCCTTCCGGCGCGCCGCCGATGCCATACATCACATCGACCTCGCTTTCCGGCATGCAGGTGAGAATGGAGGCCGCCACGTCGCCGTCAGGAATGGCGAACACCCGCACGCCCAGCTGCTGCATCTGCGCGATGACGCCGTCGTGGCGCGGTTTGGCCAAGACGATCACCGTCAGCTGAGACAGCGGTTTGCTCAGCCGTGCGGCGACGTTCTGCAGGTTCTCCGCCAGCGGCAGGTCGAGATCGATGGCGCCGCGCGCCGCCGGGCCGACCACCAGCTTCTCCATGTACATGTCCGGCGCGTGCAGGAAGGTGCCGCGATCGCCCACCGCCAATACCGCCAGCGCATTGGACTGGCCCATGGCGGTCATGCGGGTGCCTTCGATCGGATCGACCGCGATGTCGATCGCGTCGCCCTGGCCGGTGCCGACCTGTTCGCCGATATACAGCATCGGCGCTTCGTCGATCTCGCCTTCGCCGATCACGATGCGGCCATCGATATCCACTTTGTTGAGCATGATGCGCATGGCGTGGACCGCCGCGCCGTCGGCGGCGTTCTTGTCGCCGCGTCCCAGCCATTTGTAGCCCGCCAGCGCGGCGGCTTCGGTAACGCGGGAGAATTCGATGGCTAATTCACGTTTCATGGCAAACCTGTCTGTGAGAAAGGGAAGAAAATATCGGCAAAGTCTATCACAGCGCAGCGGTGGCGGGGCGGGGCAAAAAAAAGCGCCGCCCGCAGGCAGCGCAATTTGGGGGGAACGACAAGGCTGGGTTTAGTCGTGATCTTCCCACGCCTGAGCGCGAGCCACCGCTTTTTTCCAGCCGCTGTAGCGGTAGTTACGTTCGGTGGTTTCGATGCTTGGGCGGAATTCACGCTCAATCACCGCTTTGCTCTTCACTTCATCCAGATCGTTCCAGTAGCCGATGGCCAGGCCCGCCAGGAACGCGGCGCCCAGCGCCGTCGATTCACGCACTTCAGGGCGTTCCACGCGGGTGCCGAGGATATCGGACTGGAACTGCATCAGGAAGTTGTTGGCGACCGCGCCGCCGTCCACGCGCAGCGATTGCAGGCGGGTGTCGGCGTCGGCCTGCATGGCGTCCAGCACGTCACGGGTCTGGAAGGCGATGGATTCCAGCGTGGCGCGGATGATGTGGTTGCTGTTGGCGCCACGGGTCAGGCCGAAGATGGCGCCGCGAGCATACGGATCCCAGTAAGGGGCGCCCAGGCCGGTGAAGGCCGGCACCACATAGACGCCGTTGCTGTCTTTCACCTTGGTGGCGAAGTATTCGGAGTCGGCGGCGTCGCTGATCAATTTCAGCTCGTCGCGCAGCCACTGGATAGACGCACCGCCGATGAACACCGCGCCTTCCAGCGCATAGTTCACTTCGCCGCGCGGGCCGCAGGCGATGGTGGTCAGCAGGCCGTTTTTCGAGCGCACCGCTTCTTTGCCGGTGTTCATCAGCAGGAAGCAGCCGGTGCCGTAGGTATTCTTCGCCATGCCCGGTTGAACGCACAGCTGGCCGTACAGCGCCGCCTGCTGGTCTCCGGCGATACCGGCGATAGGAATACGCGTGCCGCCCTTACCGCCGATGTTGGTCTGGCCGTATACCTCGGAGGAAGGACGGACTTTCGGCAGCATGGCGCGCGGGATATCCAGCACTTCCAGCATGCGCTCATCCCAGTCCAGCTCGTGGATGTTGAACATCATGGTGCGTGAGGCGTTGGTGTAATCGGTGACGTGTACGCGCCCCTGGGTCATTTTCCACACCAGCCAGGTATCGACGGTACCGAACAGCAGTTCGCCGCGCTTGGCGCGCTCGCGGGCGCCTTCGACGTTGTCCAGGATCCACTTCACCTTGGTGCCGGAGAAGTACGGGTCAACCACCAGGCCGGTGTTGTGACGGATGTACTCTTCCAGACCGTCGCGCTTGAGCTTCTCGCAGATGTCGGCGGTGCGGCGGCACTGCCAGACGATGGCGTTGTAAATCGGCTTGCCGGTCTCTTTTTCCCAGACGATGGTGGTTTCGCGCTGGTTGGTGATGCCGATGCCGGCGATCTGATCGGAACTGATGTCGGCTTTCGCCAGCACTTCTACCAGCGTCGAGCTTTGCGACGCCCAGATCTCCATCGGGTCGTGCTCAACCCAGCCGGCCTTTGGATAGATCTGCGGGAATTCGCGCTGCGATACCGCAACGATGTTGGCGTCGTGATCGAGCACGACGGCGCGTGAACTGGTGGTCCCTTGGTCGAGTGCGACAATGTATTTTTTTTCTACAGTCATGGTAATTATCCTGCTGTTGTTAACCGTTTAAAACTGCACCCATCACGCTTTGCGCTGCTGGGTCTTGGCATCAGGCTCTTCTTCCGTCACGCAGACGTCGCACGGCAGGTGGCGGCCAATCAGCGCGCGGTAACCGAAAGCGCCCAGGCCACAGCCGACGATAGGGGCGAAGATCGGCACCAGGAAGTACGGGATGTCGCGTGCGCCGGTGAAGGCGACTTTGCCCCAGCCGGCCAGGTAGGCGAACAGTTTCGGCCCGAAGTCGCGCGCCGGGTTCAACGCAAAGCCGGTCAATGGTCCCATGGAGGCGCCGATCACGGCAATCAGAATACCGATCAGCAGCGGCGCCAGCGGGCCGCGCGGAATGCCGTTGCCGTCGTCGGTCAGCGCCAGGATCAGGCACATCAGAATGGCGGCGATCACCATTTCTACCAGGAAGGCCTGGCCGACGGAGATGTGCGCGTTAGGGTAAGTCGAGAAGATGCTGGCCAGTTCGAGGCTTTCGTTGCTGCCGCGCACCATGTGGTGAGCCGCTTCGAAGTCGAAGAACAGGTTGTAGTACAGCCCATAGACCAGGGCGGCGGCGCAGAAGGCACCGGCGACCTGCGCAATGATGTAAGGCACCACTTTGCGCCCGTCGAAGCAGGCGAACAGCCACAGGGCGAGGGTGACCGCGGGGTTGAGATGCGCGCCGGAAATGGCGGCGGTCAGATAGATGGCCATGGCGACGCCCAGGCCCCAAATGATGCTGATTTCCCACTGGCCGAAGCTGGCGCCCGCCAGTTTCAGCGCGGCAACGCAGCCTACGCCAAAGAAGATCAGCAGCGCCGTGCCGAGGAACTCGGCGATGCACTGGCCTTTTAATGTCGGACTGGTGGTTTGGCTCATAATGTTGTTGTCCTGCAAAACGGCGGTTGTTGGTTTATAGGCTCAGTTGGGTATACATCCGGCCTATGGGCACAGTTTTTTTCATCTCGTCCAATTATTGAATAAGGACGTGATGTAAATTTATCGTTAACGAACATAAACGAGAAATAGCGAAATCAAAATGTGTGTGGCGCGTCATAAAATTGAGCGATTTCGCGTCGTTTAGTGTTCTTTCTGAGCCATAAAAGTGTGATCTGACCAGTGGTTTGGCGAGGGTTGTTAACAACTCGCGGTGGCGGCGGCGGGGATTTTCAGTTTTTGCTGATGGCGGGGGCAGGAAAATTGCAACAGACTGCGCGATGATCCGGTATGTTGCTAGACAGGCGGAGACTGGCTACTTACAATCGTTTTTAACGAATCGAGACTGGCGCGCCTTCCGTAACGGCGCGCGTCACTGAGCGCGATGCAATATTCGCAGTAGCTGCAGCCGATGTTGCGGCCGCTACTTATAGATGTACGCCTTGCTATCATGAGGGGACTGAAGCATGTCATTTGAAGTATTTGAGAAACTGGAAGCAAAAGTACAGCAGGCGATTGATACCATCACCTTGTTGCAGATGGAAATTGAAGAGCTGAAAGACAAAAACAATTCTCTGTCGCAGGAAGTTCAGGCTGCCTCCGGCAACCACGAAGCGCTGGTGCGCGAAAACCAACAGCTGAAAGAAGAACAGCACGTATGGCAAGATCGCCTGCGCGCTCTGCTGGGCAAAATGGAAGAGGTCTGATTCCTCACGCCATGCAGCAACGAAAAGGGCGCCTCAGGCGCCCTTTTTCATGACCGAAAATCACTCGATGTCGAGCGGGTCTTCGGAGAGGATGATGCCGGTGTTGTCGGCATACAGGTGATCGCCGGAGAAGAAGGTGACGCCACCGAAGTTGACGCGGATATCGCTTTCGCCCACGCCTTCGCTCACGGCACCCACCGGGATCGCCGCCATCGCCTGAATGCCGATGTCGAGCTCTTCCAGATCGTCCACCTGACGCACCGCGCCGTACACCACGATGCCTTCCCATTCGTTCTGGGCGGCCAGGCGCGCCAGTTCGGCGTTGATCAGCGCCCGGCGTACCGACCCGCCGCCGTCGACCAACAGCACGCGGCCGCGGCCGTTTTCTTCAAGCAGATCGAACAACAGGCCGTTATCCTCAAAGCATTTCACCGTGGTGATCTGCCCGCCAAATGAAGTACGCCCGCCAAAATTGGAGAACAGAGGTTCAACAACGTTCACCTCTTCATGATAGATGTCGCAAAGTTCGGAAGTATCGTATTTCATAGGATTTTACGTCTGTTTGCCGCTGGAATGTTCAGTATATCCCTTTATTCGCCCTGTTGGCAAAATCATCAGTTTTTAACTGAGCGCCACGCCGATGGCGAACAGCAGGTTGGCCAGCAACGCCGCCTTGACCATGTGCTCCAGCATCGGCCGCATGCCGACCGGCGTCGGATCGCGCAGTACGCGCAGGCCGTGACGCACCAACAGCGGGATCGCCAGCACGAACAGCCAGCCCCACGGGCTGTGGAGATTGAACAGCGTAAACAGCGCGAAACACAGCACCGCGCCGCCGAGCAGCAGGGCATGGTAAATGCGCGCCTTGTGCGGGCCGAGACGCACCGCCAGCGTGTTCTTGCCGTTTTCGCGATCGCTCTCGATATCGCGCAGATTGTTGATGTTGAGCACCGCCGTCGCCAGCAGACCGCAGGCGGTGGCCGGCAGCATCACGACGCTGTCGAAGGTGTGCGTTTGCAGATAGTAGGTGCCGGCTACGCTTAGCCAGCCGAAGAACACCAGCACCGAGATGTCGCCCAGCCCCAAATACCCGTAGGGCTTGTTGCCGACGGTATAGGTGATGGCCGCCACGATAGACAGCCCGCCCAGCACCAGGAAGCCCACTACGTCGCTGGGTTGCTCGCAGGCGACGGCGATCAGCGAACAGCCGGCGAGGGCGATCAGCACCACCGTCACCACCAGCGCCCGTTTCATCTGCGCCTGGGTGATCATGCCTTTTTGCATGCCGCGCAAGGGCCCGATGCGATCTTCTTTGTCGCTGCCTTTGACCGCATCGCCGTAGTCGTTCGCCAGGTTGGAGAGGATCTGCAGCAGGCCGGCGGTCAACAGCGCCAGCAGCGCCACTTCAGGTTTCAGGCTGCCGTGCCAGGCGGCGATGGCCGAGCCGACCACGATGGAGGCAAAAGCCAACGGCAGGGTGCGGGGGCGTAGACTTTCCAGCCAGGCGGAGATCGGGGTGGTGGAGGTTGATGAGCTCATGTTTCGCTTCTGTGTCCGTTACAAATAATTGTGGGAGGCAATGCCTCCCACACAGATGACTGACAAGACAATGATTGAGCGATTATAGGATAAAACGACTCAAATCTTCATCCGCCACCAGTTCATCCAGATGACTGCGCACGTAATCCGCATCAATTGTAATGGATTGGCCATTAATTTCACTCGCATCGTAGGAAATATCTTCCATCAGACGCTCCAGCACGGTGTGCAGACGACGCGCGCCGATGTTCTCGGTGCTTTCGTTGACCTGCCACGCGGCTTCGGCGATGCGGCGGATGCCGTCGGCGGTGAACTCGATGTTGACGCCTTCGGTGCCCATCAGCGCTTTGTACTGCTCGGTCAGCGACGCGCTCGGTTCGGTCAGGATGCGCTCGAAGTCTTCGGTAGTCAGCGCCTGCAGCTCAACGCGGATCGGCAGACGGCCCTGCAGTTCCGGGATCAGATCCGACGGATTGGCGGTCTGGAATGCGCCGGAAGCGATGAACAGGATGTGGTCGGTCTTCACCATACCGTGCTTGGTCGACACGGTGCAGCCTTCCACCAGCGGCAGCAGATCGCGCTGCACGCCTTCGCGCGAGACGTCCGGGCCGGAGCTCTGGCCGCCGCGCTTACAGATTTTGTCGATCTCGTCGATAAACACGATGCCGTGCTGTTCAACCGCTTCGATCGCCTGCTCTTTCAGCTCTTCCGGGTTCACCAGCTTGGCGGCTTCTTCTTCCACCAGCAGCTTGAAGGCTTCTTTGATCTTCACCTTGCGCGGCTTTTGCTTCTGGCCGCCGAGGTTCTGGAACATCGACTGCAGCTGGTTGGTCATCTCTTCCATGCCCGGAGGCGCCATGATTTCCACGCCCATCGGCGCGGCGGCCAGATCGATTTCGATCTCTTTGTCGTCCAACTGGCCTTCGCGCAGTTTCTTGCGGAATGCCTGGCGGGCGGCGGACGGCTCCTGATGCTCTTCCGGCTGGCCCCAGTTGTTCTTGGCCGGCGGGATCAGCACGTCGAGAATGCGCTCTTCGGCCAACTCTTCGGCACGGGTGCGGTTTTTCTCGATCGACTGCATGCGCACCATTTTGATGGCGGCATCGGTCAGATCGCGGATGATGGAATCCACTTCTTTGCCCACATAGCCCACTTCGGTGAACTTGGTGGCTTCAACCTTGATGAACGGCGCGTTGGCCAGCTTCGCCAGACGACGGGCGATTTCGGTTTTACCGACACCGGTCGGGCCGATCATCAGAATGTTTTTCGGGGTCACTTCGTGGCGCAGCATCTCGTTGAGCTGCATCCGGCGCCAGCGGTTGCGCAGGGCAATGGCGACAGCGCGTTTGGCCTTGTTTTGGCCAATGATATAGCTGTCCAGTTCGCTGACGATCTCGCGCGGGGTCATTTCAGACATGGTATTCGATCCTTACGCTTTGGAAGGCAATTCTTCAATGGTGTGGAAATGGTTGGTGTAAATACAGATGTCGCCGGCGATGTTGAGGGATTTCTCAACGATGTCGCGGGCGCTCAGCTCGGTATTTTCCAACATGGCGCGGGCTGCGGCCTGGGCGTACGGGCCGCCGGAGCCGATGGCGATCAGATCGTTTTCCGGCTGCACCACATCGCCGTTGCCGGTGATGATCAGCGAAGCGTTTTCATCGGCGACCGCCAGCAGCGCTTCGAGCTTGCGCAGCATGCGATCGGTGCGCCAGTCTTTCGCCAGCTCGACGGCGGCTTTCACCAGATGGCCCTGATGCATTTCCAGTTTGCGTTCAAACAGTTCAAACAGCGTGAAGGCGTCAGCGGTGCCACCAGCGAAACCGGCGATCACTTTGTCGTTATACAGGCGACGCACTTTCTTGACGTTACCCTTCATCACCGTATTACCCAGGGTTGCCTGGCCATCACCACCGATGACGACCTGGCCGTTGCGGCGTACGCTTACAATTGTTGTCACGAGCAGACCCTCGTTAAAGACGGAAAGAAGTCCCCGCAGCGCCTGCTTTCGCAGACGCTACGAGGCATATTGAGAGTATAGATGGGGGGGGATTGACGCTTTTCAACCCCCAACGGAGAGGGGAATGCAACTCGACATGCCGACGCCCTTCAGGCGCGAAAGGGTTTTGTCCGCGGCGGCGCGGCTGCTGTAAGGGCCGAGCACGACGCGATTCCAACCGCCGCCGGCGGTGATGCGGCTCTCGATGCCTTCGAACGCCAGGCGCGCGCGCACGGATTCAGCCTGATCGGTGGCGCGGAATGAACCGCATTGCACCATCCACTTCTGCTTCGACTCCGGTTTGGTTTCCTGCTTGGCCGTTTCCTGTTTCACTTCCGGTTTCGGCTCCGGCTTCGGTTGCGGCTTCGGCTCAGGCTGTTTCACCTGCACCGGTTGTTGGGTAGTCGGTTTTGGCTGCGGGTGCTGCTGCACCGGCGCGGTGGTGGCCCCGTTGTTGAACGGGTTGCGCGGCGGCTGGCTGACCTGCACAGGTTGCTGCTGCATTTGCTGTTGTTGCATCTGCTGCTGCTGGCGGTTGCTGCGCGCGTTGGCCTGGCCCGGATCGTTATACGGCACTTCGTTCAGCTGCGTCGGGCGCTGCTGCATGTCGGCCTGCATCTGCTCCAGCAGCTGCCGCTGTTCGGCGGTCAACTGAGTTTTGGAGTTGAGCTCGCCGCCGGCCGTCGGTTCGGTCGGGGTTTGCACGCCGATCTGCCGATTTTCCAGCTCTTTGATGTAGCGCCAGCGCTCTTCCGGCTTCGGCGGCAGGCCGTTGCCGGGGCGCGTGGTGTGCGCAGGCAACAACGGCGCGTCTTCCGGCTTGTTGTGCGTAATGAAATAGAGGCCACCGACAAAGACAACCAGCAACGCGGCGGCTAACGCCAGCACGGTTTTGGAAACCTTCGGAGAACTGCGTTTTTTACGGCTGGGGGTTTTACGCTTAGCTCCTGCTGCGCGCCCACGGCTTACATAGTCTTTTTGTGCCACTATTATTCCGCTGTGTCCTGATGAAAGGATAAGTCCGTCATGTTACTGAACCCTAAAATATTTGACTAGCGTTTCGGGGCAGCGGTGCTGCCTCTGATAATCAATTCACTGTCCAATAGCCGGGAGCCGCTGGCCACCGTCTGGCCGTTCAACTGCTCCAACAGCAACAACATCGCCTGCTGGCCGATCTGGAAGCGCGGCTGCGCCACCGTGGTCAGCGGCGGATCGCAATACTGCGCCAGCTTGAGGTCGTCAAAGCCGACGATCGACAGATCCTGCGGTACCCGCAGCCCCATTTTCTTCGCCTGGGACAGCACGCCGATCGCCATGACGTCGCTGTGGCAGAACACCGCCGTCGGCGGTTTCGGCTGAGCTATCAGCGCCGTCAGCGCTTGCGCGCCGGCTTCGTAGGTAAAATCACCCCGGGTAATATAGCTGCTTTCGACGGTAATGCCATTACGACGTAGCGCTTGAACGTAACCCTGCAGCCGATAATGGCTCAGCGGCATCTGTTCCGGCCCGGCGATACAGGCGATCTGCCGGTGGCCCAATTGATGCAAATAATGCACGGCTTCAAAGGCGGCGGTCAGGTTGTCGATATGCACCGTCGGCAGTTCCAGCTCGGGGGCGAATTCGTTGGCCATCACCATCGGCGGCAGGTTGCGCTGTTCTTCCTTGCTGGCGTCGAACGGCAGGTTGGAGCCCAGCAGCAACATGCCGTCGATCTGTTTGGTGATGATCAGATTGACGAAGGTACGCTCTTGCTGATTTTGCTGGGCGCAGTCGCCGATCAGCACCAGATAGCCTTGCTGGGCAGCGGTCTGTTCGATCCCCTGGATCACATCGGCGAAAAACGGATCGCAGATGTCGGGCACGATCACCAGGATGGTGCGGGATTCGTTGCGCTTGATATTGCGTGACAGAGCATGAGGAGAATAACCCACGGCCAGCACGGCCTGTTCCACCTTTTGGCGCGTCGGCGTTGACACCTTTTCCGGGTTCATCAGCGCACGCGATACGGTAGCCGTTGAAACGCCCGCCATTTCGGCGACGTCTTTCATGGTCGCCATGGATAACTCTTTCTTGTGTTCCAACGCCTTTCTCCTTGCGTCAGCCCCATGCCGACGCCACTACTGCTGTTTGCTCACAATGTCCGGCATGCGGTGGCGAGATTGTTGTCATTGAGCGCCACTCGCGTTCGGGCACTCCGTCGCGCTGCGATGTGGCGACAAAATTTGCCCTCGCAGACATTCTAAACAGAATATGTCCCGCCTTTGTTACCTAATTTGCATAAAAAATGTGACCTGAGAAGGTTTTTTAGCGTTCGCTCGCAATTTCAAGGGTAAACGTTTGCACTGCGGCAGCTAAATCGGACTTTTCCGGGATCAGCTGTCGATCGGATCGACATCCAGCGTCCATTTCACCTTGCGCGTTTGCGGCAGGGTGCCGATCAGCGGCAGCGAGCTTTTCATCAGCTGTTGCAGGACGCGCCGCGTCGGGTGCTGCAGCAGCAGCTGCCAGCGGAAACGGCCGCCGCGTTTGGACTGCAGCGCCGGCACCGGTCCCATTACCCACAGCGAATCGTCCTTCAGCGGGCTGGCTTCCAGCAGGTTGCGCAGTTGCTGCAGGAATAGCGGAGCCTGCTGGTTATCGTGATCTTCGGCGCGCACGATGATGTGGCTGGTGTAAGGCGGCAGAAACACGCTGTTGCGCTCCGCCAGCGTCTGTTTGGCGAAGGCGTCGTAACCCTGTTGCAGCAGCACCTGCAGCAGCGGATGCTCCGGATGGTGGGTTTGCAGCAGCACTTCCCCCTGTTTGCCTGCGCGGCCGGCCCGGCCGGAGACCTGGGTATACAGCTGGGCGAAACGCTCGGCGGAGCGGAAGTCGGCGGAGAACAGCGCACCGTCCACGTCCAGCAACGCCACCAGGGTGACGTCGGGAAAATGGTGGCCCTTGGCCAGCATTTGCGTGCCGATCAGAATGCGCGCTTCGCCGCGATGGATATCCGCCAGGTGCTGCTCAAGCGCTCCCTTGCGGCTGGTGGTGTCGCGATCGATGCGGGTGATCGGCGTATCGGGGAACAGCGGCGCCAGCTCCTGCTCCAGCTGTTCGGTGCCGACGCCGACCGACACCAGGTGGGTAGAGCCGCACTGCGGGCACTGGTGCGGCACCGGCCGCTGGCTGTCGCAGTGGTGGCAACGCAGCTGACGCTGGTGCTGGTGGAAGGTGTAGTAGTGATCGCAGCGTTGGCACTCGGCGATCCAGCCGCATTCGTGGCACAGCAGCGCCGGGGCGTAACCGCGGCGGTTGAGGAACAACATCACTTGATTGCCGGCCTTTAAATGGTGCTGCATGCTCTTCAGCAGCGGTTGCGACAGGCCGACTTTCAGCGGCAGCCCCTTCAGATCGATCAGGTGCTGCGCCGCCGGTTTGGCGTTGCCCGCGCGCTGGGTGAGCTTCAACTGGCGATATTTGCCCAGTTGCACGTTGTGCAGCGTTTCCAATGCCGGGGTCGCGGAGCCCATCACCATCGGGATGTCCTCTTCCCGGGCGCGGAACACCGCCAGATCGCGGGCGTGATAGCGCCAGCCTTCCTGCTGTTTATAAGAGCTGTCGTGCTCTTCGTCGATGATGATCACGCCCAGCTGACGGAACGGCGTGAACAGCGCCGAACGGGTGCCGATGACGATGGCGGCTTCGCCGCTGCGCGCGCGCAGCCAAACCGCCAGCCGCTCGCTGTCGTTCAGCCCGGAGTGCAGCACGTCTACCGGCGCGTTGAAGCGCTCGCGAAAGCGGGCGATGGTTTGCGGCGTCAGGCCGATTTCCGGCACCAGCACCAGCGCCTGCCGGCCTTTGGCCAGCACGTTCTCCAGCACGCTGAGGTAGACCTCGGTTTTGCCGGAGCCGGTCACCCCGGCCAGCAGCCAGGCGGCGAACTGCTCATCCTCGCTTCTGATCGCCCCGACGGCGGTAGCCTGTTCAGTGTTCAGCCGCAGCCGCTCGCCGAGCACCGCGAAATTGGGGCGCCAGTCGTGCGTATCCGCGACCTGAGCGCGCAGATCGATCAGCCCTTTGGCACGCAGCGCCTGCAGGGCGCTTTCCGTCAGTTCCAGCTGGCTGACCTGATGGCGGTAGACCGGGCGTTGCAGCAGCGCCGCCAGCGCCTGCTGCTGTTTCGGCGCGCGTTTCAGGCTTTCGGGCGGGGTGGCGCGCCCCTCTTCGGTGGCGAACCATTGCCACAGCGGCGCGGCTTCGGCCGGTTTGCCTTGCCGCAGCAGGATCGGCAGCGCGTGAAACAGCACTTCGCCTATGGGGTAGTGATAGTAATCGCTGGCCCAGCGCAGGATGCGCCACAGGCTGGGGGAGAACAGCGACTCGGCGTCGATCACGCTGTCGATCGGTTTGAGCTTGTCCAGCGGCAGTTCGCTGGTGTCGCTGCAGCCGGTGACGATGCCGATCGCATGCTGCCTGCCCCAAGGGACGCCCACGCGCGCGCCGGCCACCGGCTGCATGCCGGGCGGCAGCAGATAGTCGAAGGTGCGGGCGAGGGGAACCGGCAAGGCAACGTGTACGACGGGCATGATCTCATCCAAATTGAAAAAAGTGGGCATCAGTTTACACGGCGCATCGGCAAATGTACGGTTCCGATTGCGCGCCCCGACTAATGCTGTATAATTTGCCGCCTTTGGTATAATTCGATACCAAAATTCTATTATCAACCACGTGTGGTGTCTGGCGAAACAGGGCTGGATAGCGACACGGCCTTAACTGAGGTTTCCCATGAAACAAGGTATCCACCCAAAATACGAAGAAGTTACTGCTAACTGCTCTTGCGGTAACGTGATGAAGATCCGCTCCACCGTGGGCCACGATCTGAACCTGGACGTTTGTGGCGCATGCCACCCGTTCTACACTGGCAAGCAGCGTGACGTTGCTACCGGTGGCCGCGTTGACCGCTTCAACAAGCGTTTCAGCGTACCAGGCGCTAAGAAATAAGATTTCTTATCGTCCGATGAAAAAGGCGCCTTTGGCGCCTTTTTTCGTTTCTGCCGCCGGCGTTCGCCGGGCGGTTCTCAATATTCCCAGGTATCGGGATCGACACCCAGTTCGCGCATCAACACTTTTGCGGCTTCCGGGATTTCATCGCTGCGCTCTTTGCGCAGGTCTTCATCGTTCGGCAGCGGCTGGCCGGTAAAGGCATGCAGAAACGCTTCGCACAGCAGTTCGCTGTTGGTGGCGTGGCGCAGGTTGTTCACCTGGCGACGGGTCCGTTCGTCGGTGAGGATTTTCAGGACCTTCAGCGGAATGGATACCGTGATCTTTTTGACTTGCTCGCTTTTTTTACCGTGTTCAGCGTAAGGGCTGACATACTCGCCGTTCCACTCAGCCATGGGACACCTTAACTTTGTCAGAAAAATTACAAAATTCTAAAAACCGGCCAATTATGCCCGATCTTCACTGTTCTCACTAAATAAATGTCAATTTTACGCGACCAGGGTCACTGAATGCCCCGCCTTGGCCGGACATTGTGGCTTAACATCTTATCGTCATGTCATATCGGCATAATTTTAGCGGGTATTGTGCCATTGCTCAATCTATACGCAGAGAAGTTTAGATGTCCAGATGTATTGACGTCTATCAATCCTGCGATTACTCTTTAGGCCTCATTCACCGAACCGAGAGCCGAGCGAGCCCATGACGCGTAAACCAGCCACGATTGCCGTACGCAGCGGCCTGAACGACGACGAACAGTATGGCTGCGTTGTCCCGCCGATTCATTTGTCCAGCACCTATAACTTTACCGACTTCAACCAACCCCGAGCCCATGATTACTCGCGCCGCGGCAACCCGACGCGCGACGTGGTGCAACGCGCGTTGGCGGAGCTGGAAGGCGGCGCCGGCGCGGTGATGACCGGCAGCGGGATGTCGGCGATCCATCTGGTGACCACCGTGCTGTTGAAGCCGGGCGATCTGCTGGTGGCGCCGCACGACTGTTACGGCGGCAGCTATCGGTTGTTCGACAGCCTGAGCAAGCGTGGCGCCTATCGCGTGCTGTTCGTCGATCAGGGTAATGAAGCCGCCCTGCAGCAGGCGCTGGCGCAAAAGCCGAAGCTGGTGCTGATTGAAAGCCCCAGCAATCCGCTGCTGCGGGTGGTGGACATCGCGGCGATCTGCGCCGCCGCACACGCGGCGGGCGCGTTGACGGTGGTGGACAACACCTTCCTCAGCCCGGCCCTGCAACAGCCGATCGAACTCGGTGCCGATCTGGTGGTCCATTCTTGCACCAAATACCTGAACGGGCATTCGGACGTGGTGGCCGGCGCGGTGATTGCCAAAGATCCCGAGCTGGCGGTCGAATTGGCCTGGTGGGCGAACAATATCGGCGTGACCGGCGGCGCGTTCGACAGCTATCTGCTGCTGCGCGGCATGCGCACGCTGTCGCCACGCATCAAGGCGGCGCAGCAAAACGCCGAAGCGATTGTCGGCTATTTACAGCAGCAACCGCTGGTGAAAAAGCTGTATCATCCCTCCCTGCCGGAAAATCCGGGGCATGAGATCGCCCGCCGGCAGCAGCGCGGCTTCGGCGCGATGCTGAGTTTTGAACTGGACGGCGATGAAGCGGTGCTGCGCCGTTTTCTCTCTGCCCTTGAGCTGTTTACTCTGGCAGAATCGCTGGGCGGCGTAGAAAGCCTGATCTCGCATGCAGCGACCATGACCCACGCCGGCATGGCGGCGGAGGCGCGGGCAGCGGCCGGCATCTCCGAGAGCCTGCTGCGCATTTCCGTGGGTATTGAAGACAGTGAAGATTTGATTGCCGATCTGGAACGCGCGTTCCAGGCGGCGGCAACGAGGTAAGCATGAATGCAATTGCTGTAGCAGGGCCGGTGAGCGGGCGTCAACTGCACAAGTTTGGCGGCAGCAGTCTGGCGGATGTGAAGTGTTATCTGCGTGTGGCCGGGATTATGGCGGAATACAGCCAGCCGGGCGACATGATGGTGGTATCGGCCGCCGGCAGTACCACCAACCAGTTGATCAACTGGCTGAAGCTCAGCCAGAGCGATCGCCTGTCTGCGCACCAGGTGCAGCAGACGTTGCGTCGCTATCACAGCGATCTTATCGGCGGCCTGCTGCCGGCGGAAAGCGCCGAGCCGCTGATCGCCGAGTTCATTCAGGATCTGGAACGTCTGGCGGTGCTGCTGGACGGCAAGGTCGACGAGGTGTGCTATGCCGAAGTGGTCGGGCACGGCGAGATCTGGTCGGCGCGCCTGATGGCGGCGGTGCTCAACCACCTGGATATGCAGGCGGCCTGGCTGGACGCGCGTGATTTCCTGCGCGCCGAGCGCGCCGCGCAGCCACAGGTGGATGAAGGCCGTTCTTATCCGCTGCTGCAGCAATTGTTGGCTCAACATCCGGGCAAACGCCTGGTGGTGACCGGCTTCATTTCGCGTAACGACGCCGGGGAAACCGTGCTGTTGGGACGTAACGGCAGCGATTACTCTGCCACTCAGGTCGGCGCGTTGGCCGGCGCGGCGCGCGTCACCATCTGGAGCGACGTGGCCGGGGTATACAGCGCCGACCCGCGCAAGGTGAAAGACGCCTGCCTGTTGCCGCTGCTGCGCCTGGACGAAGCCAGCGAGCTGGCGCGCCTGGCGGCGCCGGTGCTGCATACCCGTACCCTGCAGCCGGTCTCCGGCAGCGATATCGATCTTCAGCTGCGCTGCAGCTACCAGCCGGAGCAGGGCTCGACGCGCATCGAGCGCGTATTGGCGTCCGGCACCGGCGCCAAGATTGTCACCAGCCACGATGACGTGTGTCTGATTGAGCTGCACGTCGCCGCTCAGCACGACTTCAAACTGGCGCAGAAAGAGTTGGATCTGGTGCTCAAGCGCGCGCAGATCAAACCGCTGGCGGTGGGCATTCATCCTGACCGCAATCGGGTGCAGCTGTGCTACACCTCCGAGGTGGTCAACAGCGCGCTGGCGACCCTGCAGGCCTCGGCGCTGCCGGGTGAACTGCACCTGCGCGAAGGGTTGGCGCTGGTGGCGATGGTCGGCGCCGGGGTTTGCAAGAACCCGCTGCACAGCCACCGTTTCTATCAGCAGCTGAAAGATCAGCCGGTCGAGTTTATTTGGCAGGCGGAAGATGGCATCAGCCTGGTGGCGGTATTGCGCCAGGGGCCGACCGCGCTGCTGATTCAGGGGCTGCACCAAAGCCTGTTCCGCGCCGAGAAGCGCATCGGTCTGGTGCTGTTCGGCAAGGGCAACATCGGGTCGCGCTGGCTGGAGCTGTTTGCCCGCGAGCAGACCAATATTTCCGCGCGCAGCGGTTTCGAATTTATCCTGGCGGGGGTGGTGGACAGCCGCCGCAGCCTGCTGAACTACGACGGACTGGATGCCAGCCGCGCATTGGCGTTCTTTGAGGACGAGGCGCAGGCGCTCGACGAAGAGTCGCTGTTCCTGTGGATGCGCGCGCACCCGTTCGACGATCTGGTGGTGCTCGACGTGACCGCCAGCGAAGAGCTGGCCGGGCAGTATCTGGATTTCGCCAGCTACGGTTTCCACGTGATCGGCGCCAACAAGCTGGCGGGTGCCTCATGCAGCGATACCTATCGCCAAATTCGCGACGCCTTCGCCAAAACCGGCCGCCACTGGCTGTATAACGCCACCGTTGGCGCCGGCCTGCCGGTCAACCATACGGTGCGCGATCTGCGCGACAGCGGCGACAGCATTTTGGCGATCAGCGGCATCTTCTCCGGCACGCTTTCCTGGCTGTTCTTGCAGTATGACGGCACGGTGCCTTTCACCGAGCTGGTGGATCAGGCCTGGCAGCAGGGGCTGACCGAACCGGATCCGCGGGTTGATCTCTCCGGTCAGGACGTGATGCGCAAGCTGGTGATCCTGGCACGCGAGGCGGGCTACGACATCGAACCGAACCAGGTGCGGGTCGAGTCGCTGGTGCCGGCGGGCTGCGAGCAGGGTTCCGTCGATCAGTTCTTCGAGAACGGCGAGGCGCTGAACCAGCAGATGCAGCAGCGCTTTGAGGCCGCCAGCGAAATGGGCCTGGTGCTGCGTCACGTGGCGCGTTTCGACGCCAACGGCAAGGCGCGGGTCGGCGTGGAGGCGGTGCGTCCTGAGCATCCGCTGGCCTCGCTGCTGCCGTGCGACAATGTGTTCGCCATCGAAAGCCGCTGGTATCGCGATAATCCGCTGGTGATCCGCGGGCCGGGCGCCGGCCGCGACGTGACCGCCGGCGCGATCCAGTCAGACCTTAACCGGTTGGCGCAGCTGCTTTAATCCTCTGCGGGCGCGGGTTCACCGCGCCCCTTTGCTTTTACTGCCATACTTATCCCTGTCGCCGTCATGAAATTCCCTCGTTGAGCGGGTGAGGATTAATCATCTTATTCCCCTCATTTTCCTGTTGACTCTTTAGCCAACATGCGGCATTTTCTATCTAGACGTCTAAACGTATAGACGCTCATCAAGATGAAATAAAAACAGTGATCGATAAGAGGTGAGCAGGGTATGAGTTTTTTCCACGCAAACCAGCGGGAAGCGCTGAATCAGAGTCTGGCGGAGTTGAACGGCCAGATTAACGTATCATTCGAGTTCTTCCCGCCGCGCACCAGCGAGATGGAGGAGACCCTGTGGCAGTCGATCGATCGTCTGAGCATCCTCAAACCCAAATTCGTTTCCGTCACCTACGGTGCCAACTCCGGCGAGCGCGATCGCACCCACAGCATCATCAAGGGGATCAAGGAACGCACTGGCCTGGAGGCGGCGCCGCACCTGACCTGCATCGACGCCAGCCCGGCGCAGCTGCGCGACATCGCGACCGATTACTGGAACAGCGGCATCCGCCATATCGTGGCGCTGCGTGGCGATCTGCCGCCGGGCGGCGGCAAGCCGGAAATGTACGCGACCGATCTGGTGGCGCTGCTGAAAGACGTGGGCGACTTCGACATTTCCGTCGCCGCCTACCCGGAAGTGCACCCGGAGGCGAAGAGCGCCCAGGCCGATTTAATCAACCTGAAGCGCAAGATCGACGCCGGCGCCAGCCGCGCCATCACCCAGTTCTTCTTTGACGTCGAGAGCTACCTGCGTTTTCGCGACCGCTGCGTCGCCGCCGGTATCGACGTGGAAATCGTGCCGGGCATTCTGCCGGTGTCCAACTTCAAGCAGCTGCAGCGTTTCGCCACCATGACCAACGTGCGGGTGCCAAGCTGGATGACCAGCATGTTCGAAGGGCTGGACGACGATGCGGAGACCCGCAAAATGGTCGGCGCCAACATCGCCATGGACATGGTGAAGATCCTCAGCCGCGAAGGGGTGAAAGATTTCCACTTCTATACGCTGAACCGTGCAGAGATGAGCTACGCGATCTGCCACACGCTGGGCGTGCGCCCGGTGGCCGCCGCCTGACAGGCCTGTTCTGTTGAAAAAGGGCGCCGCTTTACCGCGGCGCCCTTTTTTTGTGGGGAAACATAAAAAAACGGCCCCGATAAACGGGGCCGCGATTAGGCTCACTAGCCGGTGTTGCGCATCCCGGCGGCGACGCCGGCGATGGTGACCATCAGCGCTTGCTCAACGCGGGCGTCCGGCTGATCCTGCTGGCGTGAACGGTGCAGCAGCTCGGCCTGCAAGACGTTCAGCGGGTCGGTATAAACGTTGCGCAGCGCGATGGATTCGGCGATCCACGGCAGGTCTTCCATCAGGTGGGCATCGTTGGCGATGGTCAGCACCACCTTGATGTCGCTTTCCAGCTGCTCGCGCAGCTGTTGGCCCAGCGGCCACAACGATTTATCCACCAGGCGCTGATCGTAGTATTCCGCCAGCCACAGGTCGGCCTTGGCGAACACCATTTCCAGCATGGCGATGCGGGTGGAGAAGAACGGCCAGTCGCGACACATCGCCTCCAGTTCCGCCTGCTTACCGGCTTTCACCGCTTCCTGCAATCCGGCACCGGCGCCGAGCCAGGCCGGCAGCATCAGGCGGTTCTGCGTCCAGGCGAAGATCCACGGAATGGCGCGCAGGCTCTCCACGCCGCCGTTCGGCTTGCGTTTGGCCGGGCGTGAGCCCAGCGGCAGTTTACCCAGCTCCAGCTCCGGCGTGGCCGCGCGGAAGTAAGGCACGAAGTCCGGGTTTTCACGCACGTAGCCGCGATACATCCGGCAGGAAGTCTCGGACAGGTCGTCCATCAACGCCCGCCATTCTTTCTTCGGTTCCGGCGGCGGCAGCAGGTTGGCCTCGAGGATCGCGCCGGCATACAGCGCCAGGCTGCTGATGGTGACCTCCGGCAGGCCGAATTTGAAGCGGATCATCTCACCCTGTTCGGTGACGCGCAGGCCGCCCTTCAGGCTGCCCGGCGGCTGCGACAGCAGCGCCGCATGCGCCGGTGCGCCGCCGCGGCCGATGGAGCCGCCTCGGCCGTGGAACAGCGTCAGCGCCACGCCGGCCTTTTCGCAGGTTTTGATCAACGCGTCCTGCGCACGGTACTGCGCCCAGGAGGCGGCCATCACGCCGGCGTCTTTCGCCGAGTCGGAGTAGCCGATCATTACCATCTGTTTGCCTTGAATAAAGCCGCGATACCAGTCGATGTTCAGCAACTGGGTCATCACGTCGTCGGCGTTGTTCAGATCGTCGAGGGTTTCGAACAGCGGGGCGACCGGCAGCGCGAACGGGCAGCCGGCCTCTTTCAGCAGCAGGTGCACCGCCAGCACGTCGGAAGGCGTGCGCGCCATCGAAATCACGTAGGCGGCGATCGAGCCCTGCGGCGCTTCGGCGATCACCCGGCAGGTTTCCAGCACTTCCTGCGTATCGGCGCTCGGTTGCCATTTCAGCGGCACCAGCGGGCGTTTGGAGTTCAGTTCGCGGATCAGGAACGCCTGTTTATCGGCTTCCGACCAGCTTTCATAGTCGCCCAGCCCCAGATAACGGGTCAGCTCGGCGATGGCTTCGGTATGGCGGGTGCTCTCCTGGCGCACGTCGATGCGCACCAGCGGCACACCGAAGCAGCGCACGCGGCGCAGGGTATCCAGCAGTTGACCGTTGGCGATGATGCCCATGCCGCAGGCCTGCAGCGACTGGTAGCAGGCATACAGCGGCTCCCACAGCTGCTCGTTGTTCACCAGCAGGTCGTGCGGTTTCAGTACGCGCTCGCCTTTCAGGCGGCCTTCCAGATAGGCCTGGGAGCTCATCAGCTGGCTGCGCAGCTGCTTCATGATTTCGCGGTACGGTTCCTGAACTTCGTCACCGCCGGCGCGGGCGCGCAGCTCCGGGGTGCATTCGGTCATCGACAGCTCGGAGACCAGCACCTGAATATCGCGGGTGAACAGGTCGCAGGCTTTCCAGCGGCTGAGCAGCAGCACATGGCGGGTAATTTCGGCGGTCACGTTCGGGTTGCCGTCGCGGTCGCCGCCCATCCAGGAGGTGAAACGCACCGGCACCGCTTCCGCCGGCAGGCTGTAATCGATGGAGTTTTCCAGCTGTTCGTTGAACTCGCGCAGGAACGCCGGCACGCCTTCCCACAGGCTGTTTTCCACCACCGCGAAGCCCCATTTGGCTTCGTCAATCGGGGAGGGGCGATGTTTGCGAATTTCATCGGTGTGCCACGACTGGGCCACCAGTTGGCGCAGGCGGCGCATGATCTTGTTGCGCTCGTAGTCGGCCAGATCGTTGTGATCGAGCTGGCTGAGGCAGGTGTTGACCTCCACCAGCTTGTGGATCAGGGTGCGGCGGGTGATCTCCGTCGGGTGTGCCGTCAGCACCAGCTCGATGGAGAGTTGCGACACCGCGTGCTGCAACTCTTTGTCGCTGAGCTTTTTGTCTTTGAGACGGCTGAACAGCTGAGCCAGCGCTTCCGGGTTGCTGGCGGCCTCGCCGTTGGGCGAAATGCTGTGGTACTGCTCGGCGACGTTGGTCAGGTTGAGGAACTGGCTGAAGGCGCGCGCCACCGGCAGCAGCTCGTCGTTGGACAGGTTCTGCAGGGTGGAGAGCAGCTCCTGGCGATGCGCTTCGTTGCCGGCGCGTGAGGATTTGGAAAGCTTACGGATGGTCTCAACGCGATCGAGAATATGCTCGCCCAGCGCTTCTTTGATGGTATCGCCGAGCAATTTGCCGAGCATACTGACATTACTGCGCATTGCCGAATATTGTTCGTTCATATAACCCCTGACCCAGTTCTGTATGATTTTTATCTTGTAAATAAATTTCACGCGTCAGGCGCAGACCGCCTGCCTGATCACATCGCGTTCCTGTCCAATCGTCAATTGACACTATTTTTAGCAAAAAAACATCAAAATCGGCGCTTTTTCTGAAATTTAATTACGCCGCGTCGGTTATCAGCGTGGCTTATTTCGCCGGTTTCTACTTATTTTGAGGTAGGGAAAAGCATAAAGCATTTCCCCTGTTAAATGTCGGGTTTATTGCCGGCAAAAGTGATTGACCAGCTGGCCCAACAGTTTGCGCGTCGGTTCGATAAACGCGGTGTCGAGGTATTCGTCCGGCTGGTGGGCCTGATCGATGGAGCCGGGGCCGAGTACCAACGTCGGGCAGACCTGCTGTACGAACGGCGCTTCGGTGCAGTAGTTGACCACCTGCGTGCGGGTGCCCAGCAGTTCCTCGATCACCGCCACCATGCGGTGGTCGGTCGGGCATTCGTAACCCGGCACCGACGCGTGCAGCTCTTCGATGGTCAGGCGGCCCGGCCAGCGTTGGCTCACCGGCTCCAATGCCTGATGCATCAGCTCGTTGATGTTGTCGAGCGTCATGCCGGGCAGCGGACGGATATCCAGGTGCAGCTCGCAGCAGGCACAGATGCGGTTGGCCGCGTCGCCGCCGCTGATATGGCCAAAGTTCATGGTGGGATAAGGCACGGCGAACGCCGGATTGTTGTAGCGTTCCTGCAGGGTTTTACGCAGCTCCATCAGGCGGCCGATGGAGTCGTGCATCAGATCGATGGCGTTGACGCCGCGCGCCGGATCGCTGGAATGGCCGGACTGGCCGACGATGCGAATGGCGTTGGCCATGTGGCCCTTGTGCGCGCGCACCGGCTGCAGCGAGGTCGGTTCGCCGATGATGGCGAAATCCGGACGAATGGCGGTGGAGGCGGCGAAATAACGCGCGCCGGCCATCGTCGTTTCTTCATCTGCGGTAGCCAGAATGTACAGTGGCTTGGTCAGTTTGCTCGCGTCGATGTCGCGCACCGCATCCAGAATAAAGGCGAAGAAGCCTTTCATGTCGGCGGTGCCCAGGCCGTAGAGCTTGTTGTCGTGCTCGGTCAGGGTGAAGGGATCGCGCGTCCAGCGGCCTTCGTCGTAAGGCACCGTGTCGGTATGGCCGGCCAGCAGCAGGCCGCCGCTGCCTTCGCCGATGCTGGCCAGCAGGTTGAATTTGTGGCGCGATTCCGGCACCGGCTGTACGTCGACGCGAAAGCCCAGGTCGGCAAACCATCCGGCCAGCAAGTTGATTAACGCCTCATTGCTCTGATCGAGGCCGGCATCGGTGGCGCTGATTGACGGAGTGGCGATCAACGCCCGGTACAGCTCAATAAATGGAGGTAATTTCATCTTCACTGTTGACAGCCTTTGGTTAGGATAGTATCAATATTCATGCATTTATTTTGAATAAAAATACAGTAAGCCGGTGCATAAGGGAACCCGATACCCAGATGTTTATAAAAGCATCAACGCCTGGCTCCGTGGGTGAACGGCGCAACAACGCTGGCTAGCCCTGTTACCTGGGTCGCAAGCGACCGCACGTCAGTTTAGAAGGTGAAAGGCCACATGTTGAATACGCTGATCGTTGGTGCCAGCGGTTACGCCGGAGCGGAGCTCACGGCTTACCTGAATCGCCACCCACACATGAACATAACCGCTTTAGCGGTTTCAGCGCAAAGTGCAGATGCAGGAAAGTTGCTTTCCGATCTCCATCCCCAGTTGAAAGGCATCGTCGATCTGCCGCTGCAGCCGTTGATCGACGTTGCCAAGGCGGCGCAGGGCATCGACGTGGTGTTCCTCGCCACCGCCCATGAAGTCAGCCACGATATCGCACCGGCCTTTCTGGCGGCGGGCTGCGTGGTGTTCGATCTGTCGGGCGCCTTCCGCGTGCAGGACGCCGGTTTTTATAGCCAGTACTACGGTTTCGAACATCAGCATGGCGCCCTGCTGGAGCAGGCGGTATACGGTCTGGCGGAATGGCAGAGCGACAAGATTAAACAGGCGCAGCTGATTGCCGTGCCGGGGTGTTACCCGACGGCGGCGCAGCTGGCGCTGAAACCGTTGATCGAAAAACAGCTGCTGAACCTCGACCAGTGGCCGGTGATTAACGCCACCAGCGGCGTCAGCGGCGCCGGGCGCAAGGCCAGCATGACCACCAGCTTCTGCGAAGTGAGCCTGCAGCCGTACGGTATTTTCACTCATCGGCACCAGCCGGAGATCGCCGCGCACCTGGGTGTGCCGGTCATCTTTACGCCGCACCTGGGCAATTTCCCGCGCGGCATCCTTGAAACCATCACCTGCCGCCTGAAGGCCGGCGTGACCGCGCAGGACGTCGCCGCCGCCTATCATGCCGCCTATGACGACAAGCCGCTGGTGCGGTTGTACGACCAGGGTGTACCGGCGCTGAAAGCGGTGGTGGGGCTGCCGTTCTGTGACATCGGTTTTGCGGTGCAGGGCGAGCATCTGATCGCCGTAGCGGTGGAAGACAACCTGCTGAAAGGCGCGGCGGCGCAGGCGGTGCAATGCCTGAATATCCGTTTCGGCTTCCCGGAAACCCAGTCACTCCTTTAAACCAGCGTGAGTAAACAGCAATGAACCCGTTAATTATCAAGTTAGGTGGCGTGTTATTAGACAGTGAAGAAGCGCTGGAGCGTCTGTTTACCGCGCTGGACAGCTACCGGCAGCAGCATCAGCGTCCGCTGGTGATCGTGCACGGCGGCGGCTGCGTGGTGGACGAACTGATGAAGCAGCTCGCTTTGCCGGTGGTGAAAAAGAACGGCCTGCGGGTCACGCCGGCCGATCAGATCGACATCATCACCGGCGCGCTGGCCGGCACCGCCAACAAAACGCTGCTGGCGTGGGCGATTAAACACCAAATCAACGCCGTCGGCCTGAGCCTGGCGGATGGCGGCAGCGCGGTCGTGACCCCTCTCGATCCGGCATTGGGCCACGTCGGCAACGCGCAGCCCGGTTCGCCCGCGCTGCTCAATACCCTGCTGAGCGCTGGCTACCTGCCGGTTGTCAGCTCCATCGGCATCACTGCCGAAGGGCAGTTAATGAACGTGAACGCCGATCAGGCGGCGACGGCGCTGGCGGCGACGCTGGGGGCGGATCTGATCCTGCTGTCGGACGTCAGCGGCATCCTCGACGGCAAGGGGCAACGCATTGCGGAAATGACGGCGCAAAAAGCGGAACAACTGATCGCGCAAGGCATCATCACCGATGGTATGGTGGTGAAGGTGAATGCGGCGCTCGACGCGGCCCGCACCCTCGGCCGCCCGGTGGATATCGCCAGCTGGCGCCATGCCGATCAGCTTTCTGCTTTGTTTAACGGCGTGTCGATTGGCACCCGGATCCTCGCTTAATTTTAGAATTAGAAAGGAATAGATCATGCAAAACCAAGGCATCAAAAAAATCGTTCTGGCGTACTCCGGCGGCCTAGATACCTCGGCCATCATTCCATGGCTGAAAGAGAACTACGGCGGCTGTGAAGTGGTGGCGTTCGTGGCGGACATCGGTCAGGAGCGCAGCGATCTGGAAGGCGTGGAGCAAAAAGCCCTGCAGTCCGGTGCCTCTGAATGTCACGTGGTCGATCTGCGTGAAGAATTTATCCGCGATTACGTTTATCCGGTGCTGCAGACCGGCGCCCTGTACGAAGGCAGCTACCTGCTGGGCACGTCGATGGCGCGGCCGATCATCGCCAAGGCGCAGGTCGAGCTGGCGCTGAAAGTGGGCGCCGACGCGCTGTGCCACGGTGCGACCGGCAAAGGCAACGACCAGGTGCGTTTCGAGACCACCTACACCGCGCTGGCGCCGCAGCTGAAAGTGGTGGCGCCGTGGCGTGAGTGGAACCTGCGTTCCCGTGAAGCGCTGCTGGATTACCTGAAAGAGCGCAACATCCCGACCACCGCATCGTTGGAGAAGATCTACAGCCGCGATGAAAACGCCTGGCACATCTCGACTGAAGGCGGCGTGCTGGAAAGCCCGTGGAATGCGCCGAACAAAGATTGCTGGGTGTGGACCGTCGATCCGCAGGAAGCGCCGGATCAGCCTGAGCAGGTGACCGTCACCGTTGAGAAAGGCCGCGTTGTGGCGGTTAACGGTAAAGCGCTGTCGCCGTACCAGTGCCTGGAAACCCTGAACGCGCTGGGCGCCAAGCACGGCGTCGGCCGTATCGACATCGTGGAAAACCGCCTGGTGGGCATCAAATCCCGCGGCTGCTATGAAACCCCGGGGGGCACCATCATGGTGGCGGCGCTGCGCGCCGTCGAGCAGCTGGTGCTGGACCGCGACAGCTTCAAATGGCGCGAGCAGCTGGGCCTGGAGATGTCTTATGTGGTGTACGACGGCCGCTGGTTTGCGCCGCTACGCCGCTCGCTGCAGGCTTCCGCCGAAGCGCTGGCTGAAGAGGTGAACGGCGAAGTCGTGCTGCAGCTGTACAAAGGCCAGGTGACGGCGACCCAGAAGAAATCGGCCAACAGCCTGTACTCCGAAGAGTTCGCCACCTTCGGCGAAGATGAAGTTTACGATCACAGCCACGCGGGCGGCTTTATCCGTCTGTTCTCTCTGTCTTCACGCATCCGCGCGTTGAACGAGAAAAAGAATAAATAATCGATTGGCGTGACTCTGCAAGGGCGCAGCATGCTGCGCCTTTTCGTATAAAATTCATACCCTAAATAATTCGAGTTGCAGGAAGGCGGCAAGGGCGAGAGTCCCGATGAGCTTACATCGGTAAGTGATTCGGGTGAGCGCTCGCAGCCAACACACCTGCGGCTCGAAGTATGACGGGGACAGGAGTAAGGTATGGCACTTTGGGGCGGACGGTTCACTCAGGCGGCGGATCAGCGGTTCAAGCAACTTAACGATTCGCTGCGGTTCGATTATCGCCTGGCGGAGCAGGATATCGAGGGCTCGGTGGCCTGGTCTAAAGCGCTGGTGACCGTTAACGTGTTGACGGCAACGGAGCAACAGCAGCTGGAACAGGCGCTGAATGCGCTACTGGCGGAAGTTCAGGCCGATCCTTTGGCGATCGTCCAAAGCGATGCCGAAGACATCCACAGCTGGGTGGAGCAGAAGCTGATCGAGAAGGTCGGCGATTTGGGCAAGAAGCTGCACACCGGCCGCAGCCGCAACGATCAGGTCGCGACCGATCTGAAGCTGTGGTGCAAACAGCAGATCGGCGATCTGCATCAGGCAATCGTCCAGCTGCAGCAGGCGCTGGTGGAAACCGCCGAAGCCAACCAGGATGCGGTGATGCCGGGGTATACCCACCTGCAACGCGCGCAGCCGGTGACTTTCGCGCACTGGTGCCTGGCCTATGTCGAGATGCTGGCGCGCGATGAGAGCCGTCTGCAGGATACCCTGAAGCGGCTGGACGTCAGCCCGCTGGGCAGCGGCGCGCTGGCCGGCACCGCTTATCCTATCGATCGCGAGCAGCTGGCCGGCTGGCTGGGCTTCGCCTCGGCGACCCGCAACAGCCTGGACAGCGTATCCGATCGCGATCACGTGCTGGAGCTGCTGTCCAACGCCGCCATCAGCATGGTGCACCTGTCGCGCTTTGCCGAAGATCTGATCTTCTTCAACAGCGGCGAAGCGGCGTTTGTCGAGCTGTCCGACCGTGTGACCTCCGGCTCTTCGCTGATGCCGCAGAAGAAAAACCCGGACGCGCTGGAGCTGATCCGCGGCAAATGCGGCCGCGTACAGGGCGCGCTGACCGGCATGATGATGACGCTGAAAGGCCTGCCGCTGGCGTATAACAAAGACATGCAGGAAGACAAAGAAGGGCTGTTCGACGCGCTCGACACCTGGATGGACTGCCTGCAGATGGCGGCGCTGGTGCTGGACGGCATTCAGGTGAAACGCCCGCGCTGCCAGGAAGCGGCGGAGCAGGGCTATGCCAACGCCACCGAGCTGGCGGATTACCTGGTCGCCAAAGGCGTGCCGTTCCGTGAAGCGCACCATATCGTCGGTGAGGCGGTGGTAGAAGCCATTCGCCAGGGCAAACCGCTGGAAGCGCTGCCGCTGGCGGATTTGCAGCAGTTCAGTGCGACGATCGGCGACGATGTTTACCCGATCCTGGCGTTGCAATCCTGCCTGGACAAGCGTGCGGCCAAAGGCGGCGTCGCGCCGCAGCAAGTGGCCGCGGCAATCGCCGCAGCGAAACAGCGTTTGGCCTGACGACGTCAAGGGCGGCCCGGCGCCGCCCTTGAACCTTTACCCCGCCAGGCGTGCGCACAGATAACGGTTCAGGCTCACGCCTTCCTCCATCGCGCCGATCGCCAGCCGCCGATGCTGTTCCGGCGTCATGCGCAACACCAGTTTTCCGCTGAAGTTTTTTTCCGCCAGCGCCTGCGGGGGCGTTTCGCCTTGCGCCAGCATGTCGGCGATTGTTTCGCTCACCACTTTTTCGATACCCTCCAGTGCGCCGGTACGCGTGGCGGCCAGCCAGGACAGCGAGGGGAATTCGGCGCACAGCCCGACATATTCACGATCTTCCGCTGACCAGGTGATGCGATAGGTATAGTGCTCATGCTTTTCCATGTTCTTCCTCCATTCTGGCTCCTTCCTTCATTTTGGTATCATTATTGGTATCATTTCAATGTCGAAGCATAAAAAATGAGCGCAGAAGGGCCGTGAGGCAAGAGGAGGAAGGAAAATGTGGAAAGTGCTGCGCAAAAAACCGGGCCTGAAGGCCCGGTGGGGTTGAACGGAGAATGAGAGGTTATTCGCCCGGACAGCGCTGGCAGCGCTCGATTTCGGTCACGCCGAGTTTGAGCTTCGCCTGCAGATCGCGCAGCGCGGTGCGCAAGCCTTCTTCAATCACCGGGTGATAGAACGGCATGTCCAGCATCTGATCGACGGTCATCTGCTGCTGGTGCGCCCAGGCCAGCAGGTGTGCGATGTGCTCGGCGTCTGGGCCGATCATTTCCGCGCCGAGGAAACGGCCAGTGCCTTGCTCGCCGTAGACGTGCAGAATGCCCTTGTTGCGCAGCATCACCCGCGAGCGGCCCTGATTCTCAAACGAGACGTTGCCCACTTCAAAGCAGCCGCAGGCGCTGAACTTCTCGCTCAGCTCGCGGAAGGTTGAGCCGACCATGGCGATCTGCGGATCGGAGAACACCACCGAAATCGCGCTGCGGCGCAGGCCCGGATTGATCTCTGGGAAGCTGCCGGCGTTGGCGCCGGCGATGCGCGCCTGATCGCTGGCCTCATGCAGCAGCGGCAGCTGGTTGCTGGCGTCGCCGGCGATGAAAATATGCGGCACGCTGGTTTGCATCGTCAGGCGGTCGGCCAGCGGCACGCCTCGGGCGTCGAGCTGCAGGCCGGTGTTGTCGAGACCCAGCCGATCGACGTTGGGGCGGCGGCCGGTGGCGGCCAGCACGTAGTCCACCAGGATCTCCTGCGGTTGGCCCTGCAAATCCTGATAGCGGATAAACACCTTGTCGCCTTCGCGCTGCATCATCTCTACCTTCACGTCGGCGTCGAGGTAGAACTCTTCCCCCAGCGCTTTGGCGGCGTAATCGCGCACGGCGCTGTCGGTCAGCGGCCCAACCGCGCCGCCGATGCCGAAGACCTTGGTGTCGACGCCGAGGCGGTGCAGCGCTTGCCCCAGCTCCAGCCCGATGACGCCGGGGCCGAATACCGCGACGGACTGTGGCAAATCATCCCAATTGAACAGATCGTCGTTGACGATCAGACGATCGCCCAGTTCGTTCCACGGCGCCGGCCAGCTGGGGCGAGAACCGGTGGCGATCACGATGCGCTGCGCCACGATGCGCGTATGCTCATCGACCTGCAGCGTGTTGTCGTCGATAAACCGGGCATAGCCCTGAATTTTGTCGCCGGCCGGGATCTCGTCCACGCCTTCCAGCACGAAGCCGACGAAGCGATCGCGTTCGCGCTTGACGCGCGCCATCATTTCGCGCCCGTCGATGCGGGTTTTACCGGTTGGGTGCACGCCAAAGCCCGGCGCGCGTTCGATTTGATGCACCGCTTCGGCAGCGGCGATCAGCAACTTGGATGGCATACAGCCAACGCGCGCGCAGGTGGTGCCGTAAGGCCCGCCTTCGATCATCACCACGCTGGGGGTAGACAGTTTGGCCGCGCGATAGGCGCCGAGCCCTGCGGTGCCGCCGCCGATGACCGCGACATCAACGTTCAACAGTTTCATATCCGCTCCTGAAAGGTAAAAAAAGGGCGGGCCGTAGCCCGCCAAAGTTCACGTTGGCTTTGTTATTACTTATTAAGCTGACAGGAAAGTTTCCAGATCGTCGCTGCCACCGATGTGACGGCCGCCGATGAACACTTGCGGCACCGTGGCGCGGCCGCTGACGGCGCGCAGGCTGACGGTGGTGGCGTCTTTGCCCAGTACGATCTCTTCATACTGAATGCCGCGCTCTTGCAGCATCTGCTTGGCTTTGGCGCAGAATGGGCAGCCCGGCTTGGTGAACAGGGAGACCGATTCCTGCACTTTGAATTCCGGCGCCAGGTATTTCAGCATGGTGTCGGCGTCGGACACTTCAAACGGGTCGCCCGGCTTGTTCGGCTCGACGAACATTTTCTCGACCACGCCGTCGCGCACCAGCATCGAGTAGCGCCATGAACGTGGGCCAAAGCCCAGATCCGCTTTCTCGACCAGCATGTTCATGCCTTTGGTGAATTCACCGTTGCCGTCCGGCACGAAGGTGATGTTTTCCGCATGCTGATCGGCCTTCCAGGCGTTCATCACGAAGGTGTCGTTCACCGAGACGCACAGAATGCCGTCGACGCCGTGCTGCTTGAATACGCTGGACAGCTCGTTGTAGCGCGGCAGATGGCTCGAAGAACAGGTTGGCGTAAACGCGCCCGGCAACGAGAACACGATAACGGTTTTGTTTTTGAACAGGTCATCAGTGGTCACATCAATCCATTGGTCGCCCTGACGGGTGTGGAAAGTAACCTGAGGAACTTTCTTGCCTTCTTGACTGGTAAACATTGATTAACCCCTTAATTAGGAAAAGTAATTTTTAGCATTTAGCGCGATATCGCTTCGTTGGGACACATTATTGTCGCTGGGGCTTGATAGATCTAATCGCTCATTGCTATCTTATCTATCGCCATGAGCTATCATGGAATGGAGGGAAACAATGAATATTCGTGATTTAGAGTATCTGGTCGCCTTGGCCGAGCACCGGCACTTCCGCCGTGCGGCCGATTCATGCCATGTGAGCCAGCCCACGCTGAGCGGGCAGATCCGCAAGCTGGAAGACGAGTTGGGCGTCATGCTGCTCGAGCGCACCAGCCGCAAGGTGCTGTTCACCCAGGCGGGTCTGCTGCTGGTGGAGCAGGCGCGTACCGTGCTGCGCGAAGTGAAAGTATTGAAGGAGATGGCCAGCCAGCAGGGCGAAGCCATGTCCGGGCCGCTGCACATCGGCCTGATCCCGACCGTGGGGCCTTATCTGCTGCCGCAGATCATCCCGACGCTGCACAAAACCTTCCCGAAACTGGAAATGTACCTGCACGAAGCGCAAACCCAGCAACTGCTGGCGCAACTCGACAGCGGCAAACTGGACTGCGCCATTCTGGCGCTGGTGAAAGAAACCGAGGCATTTATCGAAGTGCCTTTGTTCGATGAACCGATGAAGCTGGCGGTGTATTCCGATCACCCGTGGGCGCAGCGCGAGCGCGTGGCGATGCCGGATTTGGCGGGAGAGAAGCTGCTGATGCTGGAGGATGGCCACTGTCTGCGCGATCAGGCGATGGGCTTCTGCTTCCAGGCGGGCGCGGACGAAGATACTCACTTCCGCGCCACCAGTCTGGAAACGCTGCGCAATATGGTCGCGGCCGGCAGCGGCATTACCCTGCTGCCGTCACTGGCGGTGCCGCCGCAGCGCGAACGCGACGGCGTCTGCTATCTGGATTGCTACAAGCCGGAGCCGAAGCGCACCATCGCGTTGGTGTATCGCCCCGGTTCCCCACTGCGCAGCCGTTATGAACAGTTGGCCGAAGCGATCCGCGAGCACATGCAGGGTTACATCGACAACGCGTTAAAACAGGCGGTTTAAGCCGTTAAGCGCCGCCACCCGGTAGGCTTCGGCCATGGTCGGATAGTTGAAGGTCGTATTAACGAAATACTCGATAGTATTGCCTTCACCTTTCTGTTCCATGATCGCCTGGCCGATGTGGATGATCTCCGCCGCACGCTCGCCGAAGCAGTGGATCCCGAGGATCTGCAGGGTGTCGCGATGGAACAGGATCTTCAGGCTGCCGACGTTCATCCCGGCGATCTGCGCACGCGCCAGATGTTTGAACTGGGCGCGGCCCACTTCATACGGCACCTTCATCGCCGTCAGTTCCTGCTCGGTTTTGCCGACGGAGCTGATTTCCGGAATGGTGTAGATGCCGGTCGGGATATCTTCGATTAAGTGACCGCTGGCTTCGCCGGAAGCAATCGCCTGCGCGGCGATGCGACCCTGATCGTAGGCGGCGGAAGCCAGGCTCGGATAGCCGATCACGTCACCGACCGCGTAGATGTGCGACAGCGCGGTTTGGTACATGCTGTTCACCTTCAGCAGCCCGCGGCTGTCCGATTCCAGGCCGACGTTTTCCAAGCCCAGCGAGTCGGTGTTGCCGGTACGGCCGTTGGCGTACAGCAGGCAGTCCGCTTTCACCTTCTTGCCGGACTTCAGGTGCACGATCACGCCGTCTTCGGTGCCTTCAATCTTCTCGAACTCCTCGTTGTGGCGGATCACCACGCCGTTGTTCCAGAAGTGGTAAGAGAGCGAATCCGACATCTCCTGATCGAGGAACGCCAGCAGGCGATCGCGGGTGTTGATCAGATCCACCTTGACGTTCAGGCCGCGGAAGATAGACGCATACTCGCAGCCGATCACCCCGGCGCCGTAAATGATCACGTGGCGCGGTTCATGACTCAGCTCGAGAATGGAGTCGCTGTCGTAGATGCGCGGGTGATTGAAATCGACGCTGGCCGGATGGTAAGGGCGCGAGCCGCAGGCGATCACGATGTGGTCGGCGCGGATGGTGTCCTGGGTGCCGTCCATATAGCTGACGCTAACGGTGTTGGCGTCGATGAAGCGCGCGTCGCCGGCGAACAGTTTGCACTGGTTCCGCTCATAGAAGCCTTGGCGCATGCGGGTCTGCTGGCTGATGACGTTATCGGCGTGGCGTAAAATGTCAGGGAAGGTCGCGCTGAGTGTGCGCGAGTTGTTGTAAAGCGGGTTCTGGTTGAATTCGATAATGCGGCTGACGGCGTGGCGGAGGGCTTTGGAAGGGATGGTGCCCCAGTGGGTACATCCGCCGCCTACGTTGTTGTACCGTTCGATAACGGCCACGCGGGCACCCTGTTTCACCAGCCCCATGGCGGCACCTTCACCACCAGGGCCCGAGCCAATCACAATGGCATCAAATTGATAGTGCTGTTGCATGTAGGAGAGACCTGTTTTTTTATACAAGATTACAACGGTATCTTAACATCATAGCGCTGCTCACCCAATCACCATTAGGCTTTTTGAGGCAAAGCACAATCGGCTCAGGGCGGAAGTGTGATAGAGCGCGTTAGTATAAATGCTGTTGCAATAAAATTTGCTATATTGCCGAGTCTAGGGCGTTAGACTGAGAGAATGGAACCTATCCGGATATGCATATGGGCGTCAGAGCACAACAAAAAGAACGGACTCGTCGTTCCCTGATCGAAGCCGCATTCAGCCAGCTGAGCGCCGAACGCAGCTTCGCCAGCCTGAGCCTGCGGGAAGTTTCACGCGAGGCGGGCATCGCGCCCACGTCGTTTTACCGCCATTTCCGCGATGTGGATGAGCTGGGGCTGACCATGGTGGACGAAAGCGGCCTGATGCTGCGTCAGTTGATGCGCCAGGCGCGCCAACGCATCGCCAAGGGCGGCAGCGTGATCCGCACCTCGGTGTCCACCTTTATGGAATTTATCGGCAACAACCCGAATGCCTTCCGTCTGCTGTTGCGCGAGCGTTCCGGTACGTCGGCGGCATTCCGTGCGGCGGTGGCGCGCGAGATCCAGCATTTCATCGCCGAATTGGCGGACTACCTCGAGTTGGAAAACCACATGCCGCGCAGCTTTACCGAAGCGCAGGCGGAGGCGATGGTCACCATCGTGTTCAGCGCCGGCGCGGAAGCGCTGGATATCGACGTCGAGCAGCGGCAGCAGTTGGAAGAACGGCTGGTGCTGCAACTGCGGATGATCTCCAAAGGGGCGTATTACTGGTATCGCCGCGAACAAGAAAAAGCTTCTGTGTCCCACGTATAAAAAGGTAAAAAGTGATGGAAAAACCAGGCCGTGAAAATGGCACCTTACTGCTGGCGTTGATTGCCGGCCTTTCGATCAACGGTTCCTTTGCCGCGCTGTTCAGCTCGGTAGTGCCGTTTTCGATCTTCCCGCTGATCGCATTGGTGCTGGCGGTGTACTGCCTGCATCAGCGTTACCTGAACCGCGCCATGCCGGACGGCATGCCGAAGCTGGCGGCGGCCTGCTTCCTGCTGGGGCTGCTGATGTACAGCGCCATCGTGCGCGCCGAATACCCGCAGATCGGTTCCAACTTCCTGCCGTCGGTAATCTGCGTGGCGCTGGTGCTGTGGATCGGGGTCAAGCTGAAGGCGCGCAAGGCGCCGGATGCGCCGACTCAAGAGTCGTAATGAAACGGGGCGCCATGATGGCGCCCCTGTCGTATCAGCGGTGCTTTTCCAGCAGCACGCCGCATTCCATGTGATGGGTATACGGGAACTGATCGAACAGCGCCAGGCGGCTGACCCGGTGCGTGGTCTGCAGCGTTTCCAGATTGGCGCACAGCGTTTCCGGGTTGCATGAGATATACAGAATGCGCGGGTAAGCCTGCACCATCTTCACCGTTTCAGCATCCAGCCCACTGCGCGGCGGATCGACGAAAATCGTCTCGCAGTTGTAGCCGCTCAGATCGATGCCTTTCAATCGGTTGAATTCGCGCACTCCGTTCATTGCCTGAGTGAAGTCTTCTGCCGCCATGCGGATGATCTGCACATTGTCGATATGGTTGGCAGCGATGTTGTATTGCGCCGCCGCCACCGACGGTTTGGCGATCTCGGTCGCCAGCACGCGCTCGAAATTGCGCGCCAGCGCCAGCGAGAAGTTGCCGTTGCCGCAATACAGCTCCAGCAAATCGCCTTTGGAACCGGCGGTCACCGCCAGCGCCCATTCCAGCATCTGCACGTTCATGGCCGCGTTGGGCTGAGTAAAGCTGTTCTCCACCTGGCGGTAGATCATGTCGCGGCCGGCGACCGGCAGCACTTCGTCAACATAATCCTGGTCGAGCATGATTTTGGTCTTCGACGCCCGGCCGATCAGTTGCAGATCGAAACCCTGAGCGCGCAGTTCGTCGCGCAGCTGCTCGGCGCGCCGTTGCCAAACGTCATCCAGCTTGCGGTGGTACAGCAGCGAGGCGATGATTTTGCCGCTTTGCGTCGACAGATAATCGATCTGGAACAGCTTGTGACGCAGGATCGGCTCCGGTTTCAGTGCGGCGATCAGGGCGCTCATCAGGCGGTTGATCAGTTCGCTGGCGGCAGGGAACCGATCGACGCGAATACGCTGCTTGGTCTGCTGATCGAACATGATGTGGTACATGTCGTCCGCGTCGTGCCAGATGCGGAATTCGGCGCGCATGCGGTAGTGGTCGACTGGCGAGCGGAACACTTCCGGCTCGGGCGCCGCGAACGGTGACATCAACGTCTTCAGGCGGGCGACTTTCTCCGCCAGTTGGTCATCGTAACGTTCAATAGGCAAATTCTCGGGCGTCATGTGTGTCTTCTCGTCAGGCAAATTTGATCAGCGGGGATTGTAGGGAATCAGCCCGTGAAGTCCAGTTTTGTCGCGTTTATTATTTGTAACATTAGTAGCAGTCTAGACATCTATTTTCATTGATCGTAGCATTGCCGTCCGGCCTCAAGCAGCGAGTGAAAAGGGAATCCGGTGTGAATCCGGAGCTGACGCGCAGCGGTAAGGGGAAGTCACGGCGATAGCGTTTCGACGCAGACACTGTCCACTGCAGGATGGGAAGTCATCGCCCGTTGCCGGTCGCGCCCCGCGGCCCGCAAATCCCAAGCCCGAAGACCTGCCGGTGTTACGTCGCAATGTCCGTGGCCGTCGCGAACTACCGGCCATGATCCTGCGGCATCCGCCAATTAAGTTTGGATGCTTTTCTCATGACAATTACAAAAAATACGCTGCTGGCGGTGGTCTCCTCCGTCACGGCTTTTTCTGGATGGGCGCAAGACAACACGACAGCCACGAATGGCGATAACCTGGTGGTGACCGCCAACCGCTTCCCGCAGCCGGTTTCTTCCGTGCTGGCGCCGACTTCCATCGTCACCCGCAACGATATCGATCGCTGGCAGGCCAAGAGCCTGACCGACGTGATGCGCCGCCTGCCGGGCGTGGATATTTCGCAGAATGGCGGCCTGGGGCAACAAAGTTCGCTGTTTATTCGCGGCACCAACTCCAGCCATGTGCTGGTGCTAATTGACGGCATTCGTCTTAATCAGGCGGGCGTCAGCGGCTCTTCCGATCTCAGCCAAATCCCGATTTCGCTGGTGCAGAAAGTCGAATACATTCGCGGCCCGCGTTCGGCGGTGTACGGCTCCGACGCCATCGGCGGCGTGGTCAACATCATCACCACCCGCGAAAAGAACGGCACTACGCTCTCCGCAGGCGTCGGTTCCAACGGCTATCAGTCCTATGACGCGTCGACCCAGCAACAGCTTGGCGACAGCACCGTGGCGACGGTGGCAGGGAATTACACCTATACCAAAGGATATAATGTAGTGGCTAATTTGCCGGACAGCTTCGGCAATCCGGCGCAGCCTGACCGCGACGGTTTCATGAGCAAATCTCTGTATGGCGGCATTGAGCACAAGTTCAATGAGGCGTTCAGCGGCTTTGTTCGTGGCTATGGTTATGACAATCGCACGGCTTATGACGGTAATTACAGTTATGCGGATCCGGCACATTTGGATGCGTTGCCCGACACTCGCCAACTCTATAGCCAAAGTTGGGATAGCGGTCTGCGCTATCAGGACGGCATCTATGCTGCGCAGTTGATCGCGAGCTATAGCCATACCAAAGACTATAACTATGATCCCAAATACGGCCCTTATTCTGCATCTGCAACCCTGGATGATTCCACGCAATACAATGTGCAGTGGGGCAATACGTTCCAGGTTGCTCAAGGCCATATCAGTACGGGTGTCGATTGGCAGAATCAAAAAATCGAGCCGGGTACGGCTTACATCACTGATAGCAAGAGCCAACGTAATACCGGGCTTTATCTGACGGCGCAGCAACAAGTGGATGCCTTTACTTTGGAAGGTGCGGTGCGCGGTGACGATAACTCGCAGTTTGGTTGGCATGGTACTTGGCAAACCAGCGTGGCTTGGGAGTTTGTTGAGGGCTATCGTGCCATCGCGTCTTATGGTACTGCGTTTAAAGCGCCGAATTTGGGGCAACAGTACGGCAGCTTTGGCGGCAACCCAGATTTGAAACCGGAAGAAAGCAAACAGTGGGAAGGGGGATTTGAGGGGCTGACCGGCCCGGTTACCTGGCGCGTCACCGGTTATCGCAATGATATAGATAATCTGATCAGCTATGCATCAAGCGGTTCAGGTTCTGCCTATTACAATGTTAATCAGGCAAGGATTAAAGGTATTGAGGCAACGGCGTCTTTTGATACCGGCCCGTTGACGCACCAGATTGGCTATGACTATGTCGATCCTCGCAACGCCAAGACCAACGAAGTGCTGCTGCGCCGTGCCAAACAGCAGGTGAAATATGAGCTGGACTGGCAGTTGTATGACTTTGACTGGGCGGTAACCTACCAGTATCTGGGAGAGCGCTACGACGGTGATTACAGCGGCTACACTACGCGTACGGTTAAACTTGGCGGCGTGAGCCTGTGGGATCTCGCAGTTTCGTATCCGGTCACATCTCATCTGACAGTTCGTGGTAGAATTGCCAACCTGTTTGATAAAGATTATGAGACGGCCTATGGCTACGCTACTCCAGGAAGAGAATATTACCTCACTGGAAGCTATACCTTCTAACAGTACCGCCACACCTCGCCCGACGGTGCTGGTTTTCGATTCCGGCGTCGGCGGGCTGTCGGTATATCAGGAGATTCGGCAGTTGCTGCCGGATCTCCACTATATATACGCTTTCGACAACGTGGCGTTCCCCTACGGCGAGAAGTCCGAAGAGTTTATCGTTGAGCGCGTACTGGAGATTGTCGGCGCGGTGCAGCAGCGGCATCCTCTGGCGATTGTCGTCATTGCCTGCAACACCGCCAGCACCGTTTCCTTGCCGGCCCTGCGCGAGCGTTTCAGTTTCCCGGTCGTGGGCGTGGTGCCCGCCATCAAGCCTGCCGCCCGTCTTACCGTCAACGGCATTGTCGGCCTGTTGGCGACCCGCGGCACCGTACAGCGCAGCTACACCCACGAACTGATTTCCCGTTTTGCTACCGACTGCAAGATTGAACTGCTGGGCTCTTCAGAGCTGGTGGAGCTGGCGGAGGCCAAGCTGCACGGCGAAGCCGTGCCGTTGCCGGTGCTGAAGAAGATCCTGCATCCGTGGCTGAGCATGCGCGAGCCGCCGGATACCGTCGTGCTGGGCTGTACCCATTTCCCTCTATTAGCTGAAGAGCTGATGCAGGTGTTGCCGGAAGGCACCCGGCTGGTGGATTCCGGCGCAGCGATTGCCCGTCGTACCGCCTGGCTCATCTCGACGCAGGAAAATCTGGTCTCAAGCCAGGAAGAGAATCTGGCGTATTGCATGGCGTTAAATGAAGATACTGACGCTTTATTACCCGTTTTGCAGGGCTACGGCTTTAAATCGTTGAAAAAACTGCCACTTTAACGGTGTTTTGGTCAAACATTCAACGGTCGGAAAAAATATTGAAAATAGGGGTTGCGGCCCGCCGAGAACTCCCTATAATGCGCCTCCACTGACCGGGAACAACGACTGACAAGTCGCCGGGTCAGCGAGAAGAAAGCGAAATAAACGCTTGACTCTCAGGGCGAAAAGCGTAATATACGCAGCCCGCGCCGATGAGTTTCTCGGCACTGCTCTTTAACAATTTATCAGACAATCTGTGTGGGCACTCCACAAGACGATATCCAGCATCTTCGGATGCAAAAAAATATCAAGTCTTGAAGAGTGACTAACTGAAGTAAAATTCATGCAGTAAATCTTTGAGCATCGCTTCTCGAGTGGAAGCAAATCAAGCTTTTAATTGAAGAGTTTGATCATGGCTCAGATTGAACGCTGGCGGCAGGCTTAACACATGCAAGTCGAGCGGTAGCACAGGAGAGCTTGCTCTCTGGGTGACGAGCGGCGGACGGGTGAGTAATGTCTGGGAAACTGCCTGATGGAGGGGGATAACTACTGGAAACGGTAGCTAATACCGCATAACGTCGCAAGACCAAAGAGGGGGACCTTCGGGCCTCTTGCCATCAGATGTGCCCAGATGGGATTAGCTAGTAGGTGGGGTAATGGCTCACCTAGGCGACGATCCCTAGCTGGTCTGAGAGGATGACCAGCCACACTGGAACTGAGACACGGTCCAGACTCCTACGGGAGGCAGCAGTGGGGAATATTGCACAATGGGCGCAAGCCTGATGCAGCCATGCCGCGTGTGTGAAGAAGGCCTTCGGGTTGTAAAGCACTTTCAGCGAGGAGGAAGGTGGTGAACTTAATACGTTCATCAATTGACGTTACTCGCAGAAGAAGCACCGGCTAACTCCGTGCCAGCAGCCGCGGTAATACGGAGGGTGCAAGCGTTAATCGGAATTACTGGGCGTAAAGCGCACGCAGGCGGTTTGTTAAGTCAGATGTGAAATCCCCGGGCTCAACCTGGGAACTGCATTTGAAACTGGCAAGCTAGAGTCTCGTAGAGGGGGGTAGAATTCCAGGTGTAGCGGTGAAATGCGTAGAGATCTGGAGGAATACCGGTGGCGAAGGCGGCCCCCTGGACGAAGACTGACGCTCAGGTGCGAAAGCGTGGGGAGCAAACAGGATTAGATACCCTGGTAGTCCACGCTGTAAACGATGTCGATTTGGAGGTTGTGCCCTTGAGGCGTGGCTTCCGGAGCTAACGCGTTAAATCGACCGCCTGGGGAGTACGGCCGCAAGGTTAAAACTCAAATGAATTGACGGGGGCCCGCACAAGCGGTGGAGCATGTGGTTTAATTCGATGCAACGCGAAGAACCTTACCTACTCTTGACATCCAGAGAACTTAGCAGAGATGCTTTGGTGCCTTCGGGAACTCTGAGACAGGTGCTGCATGGCTGTCGTCAGCTCGTGTTGTGAAATGTTGGGTTAAGTCCCGCAACGAGCGCAACCCTTATCCTTTGTTGCCAGCGGTTCGGCCGGGAACTCAAAGGAGACTGCCAGTGATAAACTGGAGGAAGGTGGGGATGACGTCAAGTCATCATGGCCCTTACGAGTAGGGCTACACACGTGCTACAATGGCATATACAAAGAGAAGCGACCTCGCGAGAGCAAGCGGACCTCATAAAGTATGTCGTAGTCCGGATTGGAGTCTGCAACTCGACTCCATGAAGTCGGAATCGCTAGTAATCGTAGATCAGAATGCTACGGTGAATACGTTCCCGGGCCTTGTACACACCGCCCGTCACACCATGGGAGTGGGTTGCAAAAGAAGTAGGTAGCTTAACCTTCGGGAGGGCGCTTACCACTTTGTGATTCATGACTGGGGTGAAGTCGTAACAAGGTAACCGTAGGGGAACCTGCGGTTGGATCACCTCCTTACCTAAAGATATTAGTTCGAGTGGCGTGCTCACACAGATTGTCTGATGAAAAGTAACGAGCAAAGCGCTACCTGTTGATGCCATGAGTCATTCATGCTGATACGAACCGATTAAGTTATTCAGTTTAATCGGATTTTCGTGTCCCCATCGTCTAGAGGCCTAGGACACTGCCCTTTCACGGCTGTAACAGGGGTTCGAATCCCCTTGGGGACGCCATTCCGATAATGAGTGAAAGACATTATCACCGGTTAGCGATAACCGAAAAAATCTTAAAGATGACTTGCGAGTCATGTTTAAGATATTGCTCTTTAACAATCTGGAACAAGCTGAAAATTGAAACATGACGGCTGAAATTTATCCCTCCGTAGATGTACTGGGATGAAGAGTAACCTGTCATAGAGTCTCTCAAATGTTTGCAGCACGAACGATGGAAACATCTTCGGGTTGTGAGGTTAAGTGACTAAGCGTACACGGTGGATGCCTAGGCAGTCAGAGGCGATGAAGGGCGTGCTAATCTGCGAAAAGCGTCGGTAAGGTGATATGAACCGTTACAACCGGCGATACCCGAATGGGGAAACCCAGTGTGTTTCGACACACTATCATGTCATGAATACATAGTGGCATGAGGCGAACCGGGGGAACTGAAACATCTAAGTACCCCGAGGAAAAGAAATCAACCGAGATTCCCCCAGTAGCGGCGAGCGAACGGGGAGGAGCCCAGAACCTGAATCGGCTTGTGTGTTAGTGGAAGCGTCTGGAAAGTCGCGCAGCAAAGGGTGATAGCCCCGTACACTAAAATGCACAGGTCGTGAGTTCGATGAGTAGGGCGGGACACGTGACATCCTGTCTGAATATGGGGGGACCATCCTCCAAGGCTAAATACTCCTGACTGACCGATAGTGAACCAGTACCGTGAGGGAAAGGCGAAAAGAACCCCGGCGAGGGGAGTGAAATAGAACCTGAAACCGTGTACGTACAAGCAGTGGGAGCACCTTCGTGGTGTGACTGCGTACCTTTTGTATAATGGGTCAGCGACTTATATTTTGTAGCAAGGTTAACCGTATAGGGGAGCCGTAGGGAAACCGAGTCTTAACTGGGCGATTAGTTGCAAGGTATAGACCCGAAACCCGGTGATCTAGCCATGGGCAGGTTGAAGGTTGGGTAACACTAACTGGAGGACCGAACCGACTAATGTTGAAAAATTAGCGGATGACTTGTGGCTGGGGGTGAAAGGCCAATCAAACCGGGAGATAGCTGGTTCTCCCCGAAAGCTATTTAGGTAGCGCCTCGTGAACTCATCTTCGGGGGTAGAGCACTGTTTCGGCTAGGGGGCCATCCCGGCTTACCAAACCGATGCAAACTCCGAATACCGAAGAATGTTATCACGGGAGACACACGGCGGGTGCTAACGTCCGTCGTGAAGAGGGAAACAACCCAGACCGCCAGCTAAGGTCCCAAAGTCATGGTTAAGTGGGAAACGATGTGGGAAGGCATAGACAGCCAGGATGTTGGCTTAGAAGCAGCCATCATTTAAAGAAAGCGTAATAGCTCACTGGTCGAGTCGGCCTGCGCGGAAGATGTAACGGGGCTAAACCATGCACCGAAGCTGCGGCAGCGACGCTTAGGCGTTGTTGGGTAGGGGAGCGTTCTGTAAGCCGTTGAAGGTGGCCTGTGAGGGTTGCTGGAGGTATCAGAAGTGCGAATGCTGACATAAGTAACGATAAAGCGGGTGAAAAGCCCGCTCGCCGGAAGACCAAGGGTTCCTGTCCAACGTTAATCGGGGCAGGGTGAGTCGACCCCTAAGGCGAGGCTGAAAAGCGTAGTCGATGGGAAACAGGTTAATATTCCTGTACTTGGTGTTACTGCGAAGGGGGGACGGAGAAGGCTAGGCTAGCCGGGCGACGGTTGTCCCGGTTTAAGCGTGTAGGGGGTGTGACCTGGTAAATCCGGTTGCATACTAACCCTGAGGCGTGATGACGATGCACTACGGTGCAGAAGTAGTTGATGCCCTGCTTCCAGGAAAAGCCTCTAAGCTCCAGGTAACATTAAATCGTACCCCAAACCGACACAGGTGGTCAGGTAGAGAATACCAAGGCGCTTGAGAGAACTCGGGTGAAGGAACTAGGCAAAATGGTGCCGTAACTTCGGGAGAAGGCACGCTGGCATGTAGGTGAAGTCCCTTGCGGATGGAGCTGAAGCCAGTCGAAGATACCAGCTGGCTGCAACTGTTTAATAAAAACACAGCACTGTGCAAACACGAAAGTGGACGTATACGGTGTGACGCCTGCCCGGTGCTGGAAGGTTAATTGATGGGGTCAGCCGCAAGGCGAAGCTCTTGATCGAAGCCCCAGTAAACGGCGGCCGTAACTATAACGGTCCTAAGGTAGCGAAATTCCTTGTCGGGTAAGTTCCGACCTGCACGAATGGCGTAATGATGGCCAGGCTGTCTCCACCCGAGACTCAGTGAAATTGAACTCGCTGTGAAGATGCAGTGTACCCGCGGCAAGACGGAAAGACCCCGTGAACCTTTACTATAGCTTGACACTGAACATTGAGCCTTGATGTGTAGGATAGGTGGGAGGCTTTGAAGCGTGGACGCCAGTCTGCGTGGAGCCATCCTTGAAATACCACCCTTTAATGTTTGATGTTCTAACTCGGCCCCGTGATCCGGGGTGAGGACAGTGTCTGGTGGGTAGTTTGACTGGGGCGGTCTCCTCCCAAAGAGTAACGGAGGAGCACGAAGGTTAGCTAATCACGGTCGGACATCGTGAGGTTAGTGCAAAGGCATAAGCTAGCTTGACTGCGAGAGTGACGGCTCGAGCAGGTACGAAAGTAGGTCTTAGTGATCCGGTGGTTCTGAATGGAAGGGCCATCGCTCAACGGATAAAAGGTACTCCGGGGATAACAGGCTGATACCGCCCAAGAGTTCATATCGACGGCGGTGTTTGGCACCTCGATGTCGGCTCATCACATCCTGGGGCTGAAGTAGGTCCCAAGGGTATGGCTGTTCGCCATTTAAAGTGGTACGCGAGCTGGGTTTAGAACGTCGTGAGACAGTTCGGTCCCTATCTGCCGTGGGCGTTGGAAGATTGAGAGGGGTTGCTCCTAGTACGAGAGGACCGGAGTGAACGCACCACTGGTGTTCGGGTTGTCATGCCAATGGCATTGCCCGGTAGCTAAGTGCGGAAAAGATAAGCGCTGAAAGCATCTAAGCGCGAAACTTGCCTCAAGATGAGTCTTCCCTGGGCCTTTAAGGCCCCTGAAGGAACGTTTAAGACTAAGACGTTGATAGGCTGGGTGTGTAAGTGCAGCGATGCATTGAGCTAACCAGTACTAATGATCCGTGAGGCTTAACCTTACAACACCGAAGGTGTTTTTAGAGAGATTTTCAGCGAAGTTCCGAGATTGGTTCTGATGGCGACACGAGAGTGAAGCGGTTGGAATGAAACAGAATTTGCCTGGCGGCAATAGCGCGGTGGTCCCACCTGACCCCATGCCGAACTCAGAAGTGAAACGCCGTAGCGCCGATGGTAGTGTGGGGTCTCCCCATGCGAGAGTAGGACACTGCCAGGCATCAAATAAACGTTATCAGTGTGACGACTGGTAATGCGCAAATCGCAGAGCGCGAATTTGCCGGCATCGAGAGATGCGACGTAAAAGAATCGGTGGAGCGGTAGTTCAGTTGGTTAGAATACCTGCCTGTCACGCAGGGGGTCGCGGGTTCGAGCCCCGTCCGTTCCGCCACTTATTTAATTATGCCTGCTGATAAAGCAGGCATAATGTTAAGCGAGATTTAGGGGCGTAGCTCAGTTGGTAGAGCACCGGTCTCCAAAACCGGGTGTCGCGAGTTCGAGTCTCTCCGCCCCTGCCATATTAAGAACCCTTTGCGAAAGCAAAGGGTTTTTTTTTGCCTATTATTTCTCTTCTTTACCGTTTTGGAACAGATCTCATGGGCGCTATGTGCCGATGTTTACCCGATCCTGGTTGCTTCATGTTCCTCCGAACTCTGCCCTGCCGGCCTCCTGATTCTTATATCGTTTTGCATTATCTTCTCTCAGAAGGCGATGAGCGCGTTTTTGCGTGATAGACAGTCATTACCACGATGACGGCGTTTAAGGCCGTCATAACGCTTTAGGCTGCGGTATTTAAAGGTATTTTAAGTAATTGCCGAATCAAAGGCTGTTGATCGCTATTTTGCAACCAGACGGCATACAGCGGGCGGATAATCGGCGGGATCTCGGCGGCGGCCACCAGCTGTGGATACTCTTTTTCCCACTGGCTGGGCAGGAAAGCGCATCCGCCCGTGGTTTCCAACAGCTGACGCGTCAGGTGGGCAGAGGTGGTGGTAAGCACCGGCACGTTATCACCTTCCAACATGCGGTTTTCCTGTTGGTGGAAGTCGGCTCCCCATTCCAGCTTGATGTAGGGCATTGGGGCCTGTTTGTCACGATAAGCGGATGAGAACAGGCGTAATGAGAAATTGCTCAGCTGCTGGCTGGCCAACTCATCCATCTTCGGCGGTTCAGTGGTGATCAGTAAATCGAGCTGCCTTTCATGCAGTTGTTTTACCAAAGAGTGCCTTAATGCCACCCTGGCTTCTAGCTGCAGCGCCTCGCGTTGTTGATAGAGCGCTTGCAACCAGGGGGTCAGATAGGCCTCCCACAGCGAAGCGGTAGCGCCGATCGACAACTCGGTGTGTTGCAGCGAACGCACGACCTCCTTCTTCGCCAACTGCCAGGTGTTCATCAGGCTCTCGGCATAGGGCAGAAGCCGCTCGCCGGCAGGCGTCAGGCGGATATTATTGCGATGACGGGTAAATAAATTGGCGCCCAACTGGTTTTCTAACTGACGGATGCGGAAACTGACCGCGGATTGCGTTAAGTACAAAGATTCTGCGGCTCTGCCAAAGTGACGCGTTCTACTGACCTCCAAAAAGGTTTTCAGTAATTCGGTATCCACACCTATCTCCAAAAAAATTTGTCGTTAAGATTTAAATGTTTTGTTTTACACGCTGTCAAGCCTATCTAATACTCCGCGCCATAAACAGCACGGCCATAAGAGAATTAGGAGCGTGTCAGATGGCGGATAGCTTCACCACGACCAATCGTTTTTTTGATAATAAACATTACCCTCGCGGGTTCTCCCGTCACGGCGATTTCACCATTAAAGAGGCGCAATTGCTAGAGCGCTTCGGCTACGCGTTTAACGAGCTGGACTCGGGCAAACGCCAGCCAGCCACTGAAGAAGAACAGCTGTTCGTCGCAGTGTGCCGCGGTGAGCGCGAAGCGGCTACCGAGCAGGAAAAAGTATGGGCTAAATATCTGGCGCGCACACGTCGCCCGAAGAAATTCCATACTCTGTCAGGCGGTAAACCGCAGGCTGACGCTGTAGAAGATTACAGCGACAGCGAAGACTAAAGACGATGGGGCCTGCGGGCCCCATTTTCATTCCAGACTACGATGCAGTTGTAACAGCAACCGGTCCATACAGCGATAGCCCAGCGCTTCGCTGAGGTGGCATCTGTCGAGCTCAGCATCTCCCGCCAAATCCGCCAGCGTGCGCGCCACTTTCAAGATGCGCTGCCAGGCGCGAACCGATAACCCCAGCGCGTTTAATGTCGCTTCCAAAAACTCGGCGTCTGCCGCCTGCAGAACGCAATCTCGTTCCACTTCGCGGTTGCTCAACAGCGCGTTGACTTTACCGGCGCGTTCGAGCTGCCTGGCGCGTGCCTGTTGCACCCTTTTCCGCACTTGTTCGCTGCTTTCTCCATGCGTTTTCCGCTGACTGAGTGTACCCGGCGGCAACAGCGGGACTTCGATAGACAGATCGAAACGGTCGAGAAAAGGCCCTGACAGCCGGGCCAGATAGCGCAACACCTGCTGCGGTGAGGCGCGATTGTGCAACCCCTGATAATGCCCTGTCGGGCTGGGGTTCATTGCCGCGATCAGTTGTACTCTGGCGGGGAAACAGACCTTGGCGTTGGCGCGTGAAATCACGATCTCACCGGATTCCAACGGCTCACGCAGCGCATCCAGTACCTTACGCTCGAATTCCGGCAGTTCATCCAGAAACAGCACGCCGTTATGCGCCATCGAGATCTCACCCGGTCGCGGCAGTGAACCGCCGCCGACCAATGCCGCCATCGAGGCGCTGTGGTGCGGTGCGCGAAACGGCCTCTGGCGCCATGGTAGGGCAGCGGGAATGTGATGCTGCAAGCTGGCGACCGCCAGGCTTTCCAGCGCCTCATGCTCCGTGAGCGGTGGCAGTAGGCCCGTTAGGCGGCTGGCCAGCATGGTTTTACCGGTGCCGGGCGGCCCAATCAGCAATAGGTTATGCCCGCCGGCGGCGGCGATCTCCAGTGCCCGCTTGGCCTGCTCCTGGCCGATGATGTCGCGCAGATCGGCGCTGTCGCAGGCGGTGTCCGCAGCGGGAGGCGTGGCCGCCACCGGCAGTTCGCCCTGGCCGAGCAGAAAAGCGCAGACTTCCAACAGGTGCTGGGCGGTATGGGAGTGTGACTGCGCGATCAGGCCGACTTCGGCGGCGTTGTCCGTCGAGAGGATCAGTTGCCGCCCGGCATCAGCCGCCGCCAGCGCCGCCGGGATCGCGCCCCTGACCGCGCGCAGTGAGCCGGACAGCGCGAGCTCGCCAAGAAACTCGTAGCGCGCCAACGGTGCGAGGGGTAATTGCTCGGAGGCGGCGAGGATCGCCAGCGCTATCGGCAGATCGTAACGTCCGCCTTCTTTCGGCAGATCGGCGGGGGCCAAATTAACGGTGATGCGCCGGGCGGGAAAGGTGAAACCGTTGTTGATCAGGGCGCTGCGCACCCGATCGCGCGCCTCTTTTACCGTGGTTTCCGGCAGGCCGACCAGCGTCAGGCCGGGCAGGCCATTGCTGATATGCACCTCCACCGTCACGGAAGGGGCCTGAACGCCGATGATGGCGCGGCTATAGATTACCGCCAGTGACATGTCGCTCTCCTTGCTGAGGGCGACATGATGCGCGATTCATCCTGGCATTGCGCGACATTATTGGTGATTTTTCCATGAATTTCGCAGCCTAATCGCAGATTTTCATCTCAGTAAATGAGATTGTGCGAGCCGCCTCGCAACCTGCGGCAATACCCATTAACAATTCGCTGAAGGCTGCAACATATTAGCGGCCCATACGCATTGCAACCATAGGGTTAACGGGTGTATTTAACAATTGATTAAAAGAAAAATCACTTCTTTAACAAACCCCGACCGCCGCCGCATTCTGCCCGGCAGCCGCTAAACCTCCTGACTTCGTACTCTACGGTAGGGATAACACTATGTTTGGTTGGACCCCGCTGCAACGCAACGCGGCAATCGCCAGCTTTTCAAGCTGGACGCTCGACGCTTTCGATTTTTTCGTGTTGGTATTCTTACTTAGCGACATCGCGCAATCCTTTCACGTCGGCCTGGAACAGGTCACGCTGGCGATTCTGCTCACGCTGGCGGTGCGCCCGATCGGCGCGCTGATCTTCGGGCGTGCGGCGGAAAAATATGGCCGTAAGCCGATCCTGATGTTGAATATTGTCTTCTTCTCGGTGTTTGAGCTGCTCTCCGCCGCTGCGCCCTCGCTGACGGTCTTCTTGCTGTTGCGGGTGTTGTACGGCGTTGCGATGGGCGGCATCTGGGGCGTGGCGTCGTCGTTGGCGATGGAAACCATACCGGACCGCTCACGCGGCCTGATGTCGGGCATTTTCCAGGCCGGCTATCCGTTCGGTTATCTGCTGGCGGCGGTGGTGTACGGCCTGCTGTTCGAAACGGTCGGCTGGCGCGGAATGTTCGTTATCGGCGCGGCGCCGATCCTGCTGCTGCCGTTTATTTATTATTGCGTGCAGGAGTCGCCGGTGTGGCTGGCGGCGCGTGAACGCAAAGAAAGCACCGCCTTGCTGCCGGTATTGAAGAGCCACTGGAAGCTGTGCTGCTATCTGGTGCTGTTGATGGCGGCGTTCAATTTCTTCTCCCACGGCACACAGGATCTGTATCCGGTATTTTTGAAAGTTCAGCACGGTTTCGATCCAAAAACCGTCAGTATTATCGCTATTAGCTACAATATCGCGTCAATTATCGGCGGCGTCTTCTTCGGTTCGTTATCGGAAAAGATCGGCCGCAAAAAAGCGATCATCATCGCCGCGTTGCTGGCGCTGCCGGTGATCCCGCTGTGGGCGTTTTCCAGCGGCTCACTGATGCTGGGGATCGGCGCTTTCCTGATGCAGTTCATGGTGCAGGGCGCTTGGGGCGTGATACCGACCTACCTGACCGAATTGGTGCCGGCCAACACGCGCGCGGTGCTGCCGGGGTTTGTGTACCAGCTGGGTAACCTCATCGCCTCGGTCAACGCCACGCTGCAGGCGACCATCGCCGAACATCATGGTCAGAACTATGGCCTGGCGATGGCGATCGTCGCCGGTTCGGTGGCGGTGGCGATCGCCCTGTTGGTGTTCTTCGGCAAGGATACGCGCGGCAAGGCGATCACCGACGCGGTGAAAAATCCGGACATGCGCGCCAACGTGTGAAATCCGGGCGATTAGCGTGAGGTATGACCAGATTGCGCCGAATAATAACGCAAAAAAAGTGTTGTCATGCCGCGCGCGACTATGGTACCTCTGTAAGCATTAGTTCTGAATGAGCACAGTGAACAAACCCATTATGAAAGCCTTTGCCCAAGTGATTAGCCTAGTCGTGATTAGCGTGGTGGTGATTATTATCCCACCGTGCGGGGCTGCACTTGGACGAAGAAAGGCTTAGCAAACAAGCCGGAATCGCAAGAGAACCCCCGCACCGTCAGGTCCGGGGGTTTTTTATTGGCAAGAGAAAAGTGGAGCAAGAGGCAGAGCATGAAAAACAGAACAAAATCCTGCGGTTGTCGAAGTAAGGCGGGGAAATAACTATGAATGGCGCTCAGTGGGTAGTTCAAGCGTTGCGTGCGCAGGGTGTGGATACCGTATTCGGCTATCCGGGTGGGGCAATCATGCCGGTGTACGATGCGCTGTACGACGGCGGTGTGGAACACCTGCTGTGCCGCCATGAACAGGGCGCCGCGATGGCCGCCATCGGCTACGCTCGCGCCACCGGCAAAGTCGGCGTTTGCATCGCCACCTCCGGCCCTGGCGCCACCAACCTGATCACTGGCCTGGCTGATGCGCTGCTCGATTCCGTTCCCGTTGTCGCCATCACCGGTCAGGTGGGTTCCGCGCTGATCGGCACCGATGCCTTTCAGGAGATCGATGTTCTCGGCCTGTCTCTGGCCTGCACCAAGCACAGCTTCCTGGTGGAGTCGCTGGACGCCTTGCCGGGCATCATGGCGGAAGCCTTTGCCATCGCTGCGGGCGGCCGTCCCGGCCCGGTGCTGATCGATATCCCGAAAGACATCCAGCTGGCGCAGGGCGACTTGCACCCGCATCTGATGCCGGTCGACGAAGCGCCGATGTTCCCGGCGACGGCGTTGGCAGAAGCGGCCGAGCTGCTGGCGCAGGCGCACAAACCGATGCTGTACGTCGGCGGCGGCGTGGGCATGGCGCAGGCGGTGCCGGCACTGCGTGAATTTATCGCCGTGACCCGTATGCCGAACGTCGCCACCCTGAAGGGACTGGGCGCGCCGGATGCGCAAGATCCGCTGTACCTCGGCATGTTGGGCATGCACGGTACCAAGGCTGCCAACCTGGCGGTACAGGCGTGCGATTTGCTGATTGCCGTCGGCGCGCGTTTCGATGATCGCGTGACCGGCAAACTGAACGCCTTCGCACCGCATGCCAAAGTGATCCACATGGATATCGACCCGGCGGAAATGAGCAAGCTGCGCCAGGCGCATGTCGCCCTTCAGGGCGATTTGAAAACGTTGCTGCCGGCGTTGCAGCGCCCGCTGAACATCGCCGCCTGGCAGCAGCAGGTGACGGCGCTGAAAGCCGAGCACGCCTGTCGCTACGATCACCCCGGCCAGCCGATCTACGCGCCGCTGTTCTTGCGCCAGCTGTCCGCCCGCAAGCCGGCCAACAGCGTGGTGACCACCGACGTGGGGCAGCACCAGATGTGGAGCGCGCAACACATGACGTTCGAACGCCCGGAGAATTTCATCACCTCCAGCGGCCTCGGCACCATGGGGTTCGGCGTGCCGGCGGCGGTAGGGGCCCAGATCGCGCGCCCGCAAGATACGGTGATCTGCGTCTCGGGCGATGGCTCCTTCATGATGAACGTGCAGGAGCTGGGCACCATCAAGCGCAAACAGCTGCCGCTGAAGATCGTGCTGCTGGACAACCAGCGCCTCGGAATGGTGCGTCAATGGCAGCAGCTGTTCTTCGACGGTCGCTACAGCGAAACCAACCTGTCCGATAACCCCGACTTCCTGATGCTGGCCGCCGCCTTCGGCATTCCCGGCCAGCGCATCAGCCGCAAGGATCAGGTGGAGGGCGCGCTCGAGGCGCTGTTCAACACCGAAGGCCCTTATCTGCTGCAGGTCTCTATCGACGAACTCGAAAACGTCTGGCCGCTGGTGCCGCCGGGCGCCGGCAACGAAACCATGTTGGAGGAAATATCATGATGCAGCATCAACTCTCGATCCAGGCGCGTTTTCGCCCCGAAATGTTAGAGCGCGTATTGCGGGTCGTGCGTCATCGCGGCTTTCAGGTTTGTGCTATGAATATGGTTTCCCCGGCCAACGCCGACAGCATCAATATCGAATTGACCGTTGCCAGCCCGCGTCCGGTCGCCCTGTTGTCATCTCAGTTAAGCAAACTGCTGGACGTCTCCTGCGTCGAGATCCAGCAGCCAACATCACAACAAATACGCGCCTGAGGCGCCGAGAAGGATAAATAACAATGACAAAGAAAGCCGATTACATTTGGTTCAATGGTGAGATGGTTCCTTGGGCCGAGGCCAAAGTGCACGTGATGTCGCACGCGCTGCATTACGGCACGTCGGTGTTTGAAGGCGTACGCTGCTACGACTCGCACTTGGGGCCGGTGGTATTCCGTCATCGCGAGCATATGCAGCGTCTGCACGATTCGGCGAAAATCTACCGTATGCCGGTTTCGCAAAGCGTCGATGAGCTGATGGAAGCCTGCCGCGCCACGCTGCGCAAGAACAACCTGGTCAGCGCGTATATTCGCCCGCTGGTGTTCGTCGGTGATGTTGGCATGGGCGTCAACCCGCCGGCCGGTTACAAAACGGACGTGATTATCGCGGCGTTTCCTTGGGGCGCTTATCTGGGTGAAGAGGCGCTGGATCAAGGCATCGACGCGATGGTCTCCTCCTGGCACCGCGTCGCACCAAACACGATCCCCACTGCGGCCAAGGCTGGCGGCAACTATCTTTCCTCTCTGCTGGTGGGCAGCGAAGCGCGTCGCCACGGCTATCAGGAAGGCATTGCGCTCGACGTCCACGGTTACATTTCCGAAGGGGCGGGCGAGAACCTGTTTGAAGTGAAAGACGGCGTGATTTACACCCCGCCGTTTACCTCTTCGGCGCTGCCGGGCATCACCCGCGACGCGATCATCAAGCTGGCGAAAGACATGGGCTTCGAAGTGCGTGAGCAGGTGCTGTCGCGCGAATCGCTGTACCTGGCCGACGAAGTGTTCATGTCCGGCACCGCGGCGGAAATCACGCCGGTGCGCAGCGTGGACGGCATTCAGGTCGGCATCGGCAAATGCGGCCCGGTGACCAAACAGATCCAACAGGCGTTCTTCGGCCTGTTCAGTGGCAAGACAGAAGACAAATACGGCTGGCTGGATCCGGTAAATCCGTAACGACAAGACAGACAGATAAGAATATCCAGGCGGTTCGTTCGCCGCCTGTCATAAATACATTTGGAGTGAAAAGAGCATGCCTAAGTACCGTTCCGCCACCACCACCCACGGCCGCAATATGGCGGGTGCCCGCGCATTGTGGCGCGCGACCGGGATGACCGACGCCGATTTCGGTAAGCCGATCATCGCCGTGGTCAACTCCTTTACCCAGTTCGTGCCGGGCCACGTGCATCTGCGCGATCTGGGCAAACTGGTTGCCGAACAGATCGAAGCCTCCGGCGGCGTGGCCAAAGAGTTCAACACCATCGCGGTGGATGACGGCATCGCCATGGGCCACGGCGGCATGCTCTATTCCCTGCCTTCGCGCGAGCTGATCGCCGACTCGGTCGAATACATGGTGAACGCCCACTGCGCCGACGCGATGGTGTGCATCTCCAACTGCGACAAAATCACCCCGGGCATGCTGATGGCGGCGTTGCGCCTGAATATTCCGGTGATCTTCGTCTCCGGCGGCCCGATGGAAGCCGGCAAAACCAAACTCTCCAACCAGATTATCAAACTGGATCTGGTGGACGCGATGATCCAGGGCGCTAACCCGAACGTCAGCGACGCCGACAGCGAGCAGATCGAGCGTTCCGCCTGCCCGACCTGCGGCTCCTGCTCCGGCATGTTCACCGCCAACTCGATGAACTGCCTGACTGAGGCGCTGGGCCTGTCGCAGCCGGGCAACGGCTCGCTGTTGGCCACTCATGCCGATCGCAAAGCGCTGTTCCTCAACGCCGGCAAGCGCATCGTCGAGCTGACCAAACGCTATTACGAGCAGGACGACGAGCGCGCGCTGCCGCGCAACATCGCCAACAAGGCGGCGTTTGAGAACGCCATGACGCTGGACATCGCCATGGGCGGCTCGACCAACACCGTGCTGCACCTGCTGGCTTCGGCGCAGGAAGGCGAGGTGGACTTCACCATGGAAGACATCGATCGCCTGTCGCGCAAAGTGCCGCATCTGTGCAAGGTGGCGCCGAGCACGCAGAAATACCATATGGAAGACGTGCACCGCGCCGGCGGCGTAATCGGCATCCTCGGCGAGCTGGATCGCGCCGGCTTGCTGAACCGCGAGGTGAACAACGTGCTGGGGCTGACCCTGCCGCAGACGCTGGAAGCCTACGACGTGATGCTGACCCGCGACGAAAGCGTCAAGAAAATGTACTCCGCCGGGCCGGCTGGTATCCGCACCACGCAGGCATTTTCGCAGGATTGCCGTTGGGATTCGCTGGACACCGACCGCAAAGAGGGTTGCATCCGTACCCGCGAGCACGCCTACAGTCAGGACGGCGGGTTGGCGGTGCTGTACGGCAACCTGGCGGAAAACGGCTGTATCGTCAAAACCGCCGGCGTAGACAAGGAAATCCTCACTTTCCGCGGCCCTGCCAAAGTCTATGAAAGCCAGGATGATGCGGTAGAAGCGATCCTCGGCGGCAAAGTGGTGGCGGGCGACGTGGTCGTTATCCGTTACGAAGGGCCGAAAGGCGGGCCGGGCATGCAGGAAATGCTTTACCCAACCACATATCTGAAATCGATGGGGCTGGGCAAGGCGTGCGCGTTGATCACCGACGGGCGTTTCTCCGGCGGCACCTCCGGGCTGTCCATCGGCCACGCCTCGCCGGAGGCGGCCAACGGCGGCCTGATCGCCCTGGTGCAGGACGGCGACATGATCGCGATCGACATTCCTCATCGCGGCATCCAACTGGATGTCAGCGAGCAGGAGCTGGCGGCGCGGCATGAGGCGGAACTGGCGCGCGGCGATGCGGCCTGGACGCCGAAAAACCGTGAACGTCAGGTGTCCTTCGCGCTGCGCGCCTACGCCTCGTTGGCCACCAGCGCCGACAAAGGCGCGGTGCGCGACAAGAGCAAACTGGGGGGATAAGCAGCATGGCGGTCTCTCAACCCCTACCCAGCGCCCCCTGCGGCGCGGAATATCTGCGAGCGGTACTGCGCTCGCCGGTCTACGAGGTGGCGCAGGTCACCCCGTTGCAAGCCATGAGCAAAATTTCTTCGCGCCTCGGCAACACCATTTTGGTGAAGCGCGAAGATCGCCAGCCGGTGCACAGCTTCAAGCTGCGCGGGGCCTATGCGATGATCGCCGGGCTGGACGAAGAGCAGAAGGCGCGCGGCGTCGTAACGGCTTCGGCCGGCAACCACGCGCAGGGCGTCGCCTTCTCCGGTAAACGGCTGGGCATCAAAACGCTGATCGTGATGCCGGTGTCCACCGCGGACATCAAGGTGGATGCGGTGCGCGGTTTCGGCGGCGAAGTGCTGCTGCACGGCGCCAATTTCGACGAGGCGAAAGCGAAGGCGATCGAGCTTTCCCAACAGCAAGGAATGACCTTCGTGCCGCCGTTCGATCACCCGACGGTGATCGCCGGCCAGGGCACGTTGGCGATGGAGCTGCTGCAGCAAGACGCGCATCTTGATCGCGTCTTCGTGCCGGTCGGCGGCGGCGGCCTGGCTGCCGGGGTGGCAGTGCTGATCAAGCAACTGATGCCGCAGATCAAAGTGATTGGCGTCGAAGCGGAAGACTCCGCCTGCCTGCGCGCGGCGCTGGATGCCGGCCATCCGGTGGATCTGGCGCGCGTCGGGCTGTTCGCCGAAGGCGTGGCGGTGAAGCGCATCGGCGACGAAACCTTCCGCCTGTGCCGTGAGTATCTGGACGACGTGATCACCGTGGACAGCGACGCTATCTGCGCGGCGGTCAAAGATCTGTTCGAGGACGTGCGTGCGATTGCTGAACCTTCCGGCGCGCTGGCGCTGGCGGGGCTGAAAAAGTACGTCCAGCAGCACAACATTCAGGGTGAGCGTCTGGCGCACGTGCTGTCCGGTGCCAACCTCAACTTCCATGGGCTGCGCTACGTTTCCGAACGTTGCGAACTGGGCGAACAACGCGAAGCGCTGTTGGCGGTAACCATTCCGGAACAGCAGGGCAGCTTCCTCAAGTTCTGCCAGCTGCTGGGCGGCCGCTCGGTGACCGAATTCAACTACCGCTACGCCGATGCCGACAACGCCTGTATTTTTGTCGGTGTGCGCCTGACGCGTGGGCACGCCGAAAGGCGGGAAATCATCGACGAGCTCAACGCTGACGGTTATCAGGTGGTGGATCTGTCGGATGACGAGATGGCCAAGCTGCACGTGCGCTACATGGTGGGCGGGCGTCCGTCGAAGCCGCTGCGTGAACGGCTGTACAGCTTTGAGTTTCCGGAGTCGCCGGGCGCGCTGCTGAAGTTCCTGCAGACGCTGGGTACGCACTGGAACATTTCGCTGTTCCACTATCGCAGCCACGGCACCGACTTCGGCCGGGTGCTGGCGGCCTTCGAACTGGCGCAAACCGAGCCGGAATTCGAGCGGCACCTGCAGGCGCTGGGCTACGATTGCCACGACGAAACCGACAACCCGGCGTTCCGCTTCTTTTTGCAGGGGTGAGTCGGATTGATAAGCAACCGTGACGCGTTAGTCAGTTTATGGGTTGCATGGTTGTGATTTTGTCGTGCATTTTTATACTGCCAAGACTTCTGACGTATAGGGATGCACGACAATGAAAACCGCTTTTTCTACGCCGTTCGGTTCCCCCGAAGACGATTTGACCAACGCCGAGTTTGCCCGCCTGTTGGGCAATACCGGCGTACAAGAATTCTATCGCGATATTAATCTGCAAGCCTTGCAGGACTCGCTGGACTGCAGCCTCGCCTTTCATGGGGTGGGCATTATTTTTTCCGACGGGCAGAACTCATTTTTAGTCCGCCCGACGCAGCACACCGGTTACTCGAACGCTTCGCAGGTTACCCACGTGGTCATCAGCAAAACGGTGGCTCATACTTCACGCGTTGCCGCGACCAATACGTTGTCGGAAGCGTTGAGCAAACCCAGCGTCAGCAAAGAGTTGGCCTCGGCCGCGCTGTCGTGCGGAACGCTGCTGGTATCGGTGTTTTTACTGGCGTCGGGCAGCGTCGCCGTGCCGTTTACCGGCGGCACCAGCTCTGCGGTGGCTTATCTGGGCTATGCCGGCATGGCCGCCAGCGCGTTGCAGTGCGGCAATGGGCTGTACCGCGTCAACAAGCTTTATGACGGGAAAGGCGATGAACTGGCTCAGCTCGACTCAGAACAGTGGTATATCGCCACCAGTACCGTGCTCGATGTGATCTCGCTGGCCAGTGCCGGGGCTGCCCTGAAGGAAGCGGCGATGACCTACCGCGCCATGCGCCGCATTTCGGCGCGCAAGGCGACGGAATGGCTGAAAAGCATGCCCCGTAGCGAAAGGAAGCGGCTGACCGAAAACATCATTCGGGCGGAAAATCCGGGAATTTCCAATAACGTCTTGAAAGAGATGGTGAAGAACGGCTTATACCCGAAGCGCTACCCGACGGAAGCGATCCAAAACGGGCTGCGCCAGCAATTGCATTCGGCGCTCAATAACTCATTGACGTTCGTGGGCAGCGGCATCAGCGGCACCCTGTCTGCGCCGGTGAATGTGAAAACCACCGGGCAGTATTTTGTGGGCATTATGCAGAAATTGCCGCAGATGGTGAGGTAATGGCGGACTGGATGATTAAACGCCTGATCGCGCAGGGCCGGGAGATGGAACGCCAAATCGCGGCGCGCGATCGCGCGCTTTTCGCCGGCGTGGATGCGCCGCTCGAGCAGCATTTCCTGACGCCGGGCCAGCGGCTGTCGCCGCCGGGCGTCGGCAATGTCATGTTGCTGATGGTATGCCTGACGCTGGGGCTGGCGGGCGTGATGGGCCTGGCCACGGACGTGGCGGCCGCCTGGAGCGGCAAGACTTCCGCCGCCGTTCTCATGTGCAGCGGCGCGATCGTGGCGGTGTGGATGACGTTGATCCTGTTCCAACTGGTGCAGGGTAAAAACAGCGGGGTAGTATTGTTGCAATATTACCTTGGCATGCTCGGCCTGTTTTGCCTTGGCGCCGTGGCGGCGTGGGCGGCGGGGACGACCGGCATCGCCACTGTCGCCATGCTGCTGGGGGGCGTGGTTGGCGGTGCGCTATTCAGCAACCGGGCGGCGTTCTATCTCTATGTCGCTTATTTTCGCACGCGTCGGCGCGTATTTATCAAACGCCGTTGGCAGAGAGAAGATCTGCGCAACACCCGATAAACCGTCAGAACGGAAAAACTTATGACGCAACCCTTCTCCGGCTTTAGCCAGCAGGGTCTGAATTTCCTGCAGCAGGTGCGGATCGAGAACGATAAGGCGTGGTTCGACGGCAACCGCGACATCTACGATCGCGAGCTGCTGGCGCCGTTTCGCGCGCTGGTGGAGCAGCTGGCTCCCGGCATGCTGGCGATCGATCCGCTGTTCGAGACTCGCCCGGCTATCGGCAAAACGCTGTCGCGCATTCATCGCGATACGCGCTTTTCACATGACAAATCGCGCTACCGCAGCCGCATGTGGCTGACGTTCAAGCGCCCGAGCAAAGACTGGAAAGACGCGCCGGTCTACTTTTTCGAACTGGGGCCGGACATGCTGCGCTATGGGCTCGGCTACTACAGCGCCAACAAGCCGACCATGGATCTGTTCCGCCATACGCTGAGGCAGCGGCCGCAGCCTTTCCTTGAGGTGGCCGCCTGCTGCCGGCCGCCATTCGAGCTGGTGGGCGAAAGCTACAAGCGCCCGCTGGTTAAGGAGCAGGCGGCGGAGATCGCCACCTGGTACAACCGCAAATCGTTCGCGGTGATGGTGACTGACAGCGAAGTGGAAAAGCTGTTCAGCGCCGAACTGGCGCCGCTGCTGGCCGGGGCATTTTTGCAGCTTGAGCCGCTCTACCACTGGCTGATGCAGGTAGAGGCGATGAAGCAGGTCGATCCGGCGGACCTTTAAAAGCCCCGCGTTAGCGGGGATGCAGCAAGCGCCAAAAGGCATCGATCAGCGGATCGCTGAGGCGCTTTTTCTGGACGCAGACCCCCAGCTCGAACGGTTCGACCATCGAGATGTTATCCAGCTGCGAGATGCGGTTGCGTACCGGCTCTGGGCTATTGTCCACCACCACGCTCGGGATCAGTGCGATGCCGCAGCCCAGAGCGACCATCGACACGATGGCTTCGTGGCCGCCGACGGTGGCGTAAATCAGCGGATTGCTGATGCGGTGGCGGCGGAACCACAGCTCGATGCGTTTTCGCGAAGGGCCGTGCTCCGGCAGGATGAACGGGATTTCGGTCCAGTCGGGCTTGTCGGCGAACGCCTGGCTGCGCACCGCGCAGGGCAGCGCCGGCGCGATCAGCACCAGCGGAATTTCGCCGATTTTGGTGAACGCCACGCTGGTGGGCAGCGTTTCCGGCCGGCCGGCGATGCCGAGATCGGCCTCGTTGGATTGCACCTTGTCGACCGCATCGGCAGCGTCGCCGGTGGTCAGCTTAATCTCAACCAGCGGGTGCTGAGCGCGGAAGCGATCGAGGATCGGTGGCAGGTGGCTGTACGCCGCGGTCACCGAGCAGAACAGCCGCAGTTCGCCGCTCAGCGAAGGGCCGTGCTGGCCGAGCGAGTGCTTCAGCTGCTGATACTGCAGCAGCGTTTGCTGGGCGAATTCTTTCAGCTGTTCGCCGGCGTCGGTCAGCTGCACGGTGCGGTTATCGCGCAGGAACAGCGGCTGCCCGAGGATCTCTTCCAGCCGCTGGATCTGGCGGGAGAGCGTCGACGGGCTGACGTGCATCGCCTTGGCGGTGCGCCCGAAGTGATGGCTTTCGGCCAGATGCAGGAACAGCTTTAAATCACGTAAATCCATATCGATGCGCTCGCAGTGAGAGTGTTGCAAAAATTGCAATGTCACGTTCTCAATATATCAATTTAAGCAACGCATTTCCTGTTATACATTGAGTTTAACGAATCTCCGCACAGACAGGGCGGGGAATGAAAATAACAATGCAAGACAACATCAAACCGGAGTACCACCATGGCTAACTATTTCAACACATTGAACCTGCGTCAGCAGTTGGCGCAATTGGGTAAATGCCGCTTTATGGCGCGCGACGAATTTGCTGACGAAGCCGGCTACCTGAAAGGTAAAAAAGTGGTGATTGTCGGCTGTGGCGCCCAGGGTCTGAACCAGGGGCTGAACATGCGCGATTCCGGTCTGGACGTTGCCTATGCCCTGCGCAAAGAAGCGATCGACGAGAAGCGCGCTTCCTGGCGCAAGGCGACCGAAAACGGCTTTAAGGTCGGCACCTACGAAGACCTGATCCCGCAGGCGGATCTGGTGGTCAACCTGACCCCGGACAAGCAGCACTCTTCCGTGGTGCGTGCGGTGCAGCCGCTGATGAAAGACGGCGCTGCGCTGGGTTACTCCCACGGCTTCAACATCGTTGAAGTGGGTGAGCAGGTGCGTAAAGACATCACCGTGGTGATGGTCGCGCCGAAATGCCCGGGCACCGAAGTGCGCGAAGAGTACAAACGCGGCTTTGGCGTGCCGACCCTGATTGCGGTTCACCCGGAAAACGATCCGAAAGGCGAAGGCATGGCGATCGCCAAGGCCTGGGCGGCGGCGACCGGCGGCCACCGCGCCGGCGTGCTGGAGTCCTCCTTCGTCGCCGAAGTGAAATCCGACCTGATGGGCGAGCAGACCATTCTGTGCGGCATGCTGCAGGCGGGTTCGCTGCTGTGCTTCGACAAGCTGGTTGCTGAGGGAACCGATCCGGCTTACGCCGAGAAACTGATTCAGTTCGGCTGGGAAACCATCACCGAAGCGCTGAAGCAGGGCGGTATCACCCTGATGATGGATCGCCTGTCCAACCCGGCCAAGCTGCGTGCCTATGCGCTGTCCGAACAGCTGAAAACCATCATGGCGCCGCTGTTCCAGAAGCACATGGACGACATCATCTCCGGCGCTTTCTCGAGCGGCATGATGGCCGACTGGGCGGAAGACGATGTGAAATTGCTGACCTGGCGCGAAGAGACCGGCAAAACCGCGTTCGAGAATGCGCCGCAGTTTGAAGGAAAAATCAGCGAGCAAGAGTACTTCGATCACGGCGTGCTGATGGTGGCGATGGTGAAAGCGGGCGTTGAGCTGGCGTTCGAAACCATGGTCGATGCCGGCATCATCGAAGAGTCGGCTTACTACGAGTCGCTGCACGAGCTGCCGTTGATCGCCAACACCATTGCGCGTAAGCGTTTGTATGAAATGAACGTGGTCATCTCCGATACCGCAGAGTACGGCAACTACCTGTTCGCCAACGCGGCGGTGCCGTTGCTGAAGGACTTCATGACCACCCTGCAGGCGGGCGATTTGGGTAAAGCCGCGGCGGGTACGGCGGTGGACAACGCGCAGCTGCGCGACGTGAACGAAGCGGTGCGCAGCCACCCTATCGAAACCGTCGGCCGCAAACTGCGTGGCTACATGACCGACATGAAACGCATCGCCGTTGCGGGCTGATTTTCCGCAAGGCAAATAACAAAACGCCGGCTGCGATGCCGGCTTTTTTTATGCCTCCGGCATGACCGCGGCGGGAATGATGGCGCCGCGATGTTGGATCACCGTCGCGGCAAGCCGGTGGCCGCGCTGAGCCGCCTGCCGGGCGCTGCCGCCGTTCAGGCGTTCCGCCAGATAACCGGCGCTGAAAGAGTCGCCCGCCGCGGTGGTATCCACCACGCGCTCCGGCGGCAGCGTGATCGCCGGTACCTCAAGCCGCTCTCCCTCCACGCTGAATACCAGGCAGGCATCCGCGCCGCGTTTGATCACGATCTCACCGACGCCGAGCGCCTGCGTGCGTGCCACCACCTGTTCAACCGGCTGTGCGCCCCACAGCAGCTCTTCGTCATCCAGCGTCAGGAAGGCGATGTCGGTGCAGGCCAGCACCTCACGGTAGGCCTGCTGCGTTTCCTCATGGCTGGGCCACAGGCGCGGGCGATAGTTGTTATCGAAGATAACCTGGCCGCCGTTGGCGCGGCAGCGGCGCAGCAGCGCCAGCAACTTCGCGCGGTCGGCAGGCGCGAGGATCGCCAGGCTAATGCCGCTGAGGTACAGGTAATCGAACTGCGCCAGCCGGGCGCACAGTGCCTCGGCCTGGGGGCCCGCCAGCCAATACCGGGCGGCGGCGTCGTTGCGCCAGTAGTAAAAGGTGCGTTCGCCGGCGGCGTCGGTTTCGATCACGTACAGGCCTGGCAGTTTGTTTTCCAACTGCTGAATCAGCCCGGTCTCGATCTTCTCTTGCCGCCAGGCCTGCAGCATCTCGCCGCTGAAGCTGTCGGTGCCGAGTGCGGTGACGTAATGCACCTGCAGCGCCTGTTCCGGCATTTGGCGGGCGAGGTAGACGGCGGTGTTGAGGGTATCGCCGCCAAAGCCGCGCGTCAGCTGCGCACCCTGCTGCGACAGTTCGATCATGCATTCGCCGATCACGGCGAGATTTCGGATAGACATCGTCAATAAGCCCTGGCTAAAGAAGAAGCAACAACCGCCAGTCTCCATGCAAGGCGGTGGGGTAGTCAATAAATTAAAACAGTGTTTTGATTTTTTATGATCGCGATCGGCCCATGCCAAAACAGGGTGAAGAAGAAACCGTGCGGCAATTCGTGCTTAAAGTTTTACGCGACGCGGCCGATAAGTTGGGTAAAGAAACAGCGGCAGCGCTCTCACTTCCCCGCCACGGCGATAGTACCGATGATAACCAACCTGATCTCGGGTCTGCTGGCGCCCTGTTTTGCCCTCTATGCCTGCGCCAAATCGCGGCGCTACTGGCGGCAATGCCGGCGCTTGTATACCTTCCAGCCGATTTATCGCACCAGCGGCGCGTTGCTGGCGGTGGAACTGCTGACGGCGGTATATCACCCGAATGAGCCGGACAAACGACAATCCCCCGAACAGTATTTCGCCTCGCTCGGCGTCGCACAGCGTTTGCGGGTGATCCAGGAGCAGCTGGCGCTGTTGCAGCGCTGGCAGGCGTTGTTCATTCGCCACGCGGTGATGGTGTCAGTCAATATCGACGGTATGGCGCTGCAAGCGTTGCAGCGCCATAGCGAGCTGCAACGGCAGATCGCCGAGATGCCCTATCTGCGCTTCGAGCTGGTGGAGCACGCCGAAACGGCGTCAAACCGCCCGTTGCAGCAGATTGTCGGCGGCGAACGGCTGTGGCTGGACGATTTCGGCAGCGGGCTGGCCAACTTCTCCGCCGTCGGCGCCTGGCGCTATCAATACATCAAGGTGGCGCGCGAGTTGTTCACCTTGCTTAAACAGTCTGAAGAGGGCGTACAGTTGCTCGGCACCCTGATCAAGATGATGAACCAGCACAGCGACGGGGTGATCGTTGAAGGCGTGGAAACCGAGCAGGAGTGGCGGCTGGTGCAGCGTTCCGGCGCGTTGGCTGCGCAGGGTTACTATCTTTCCCGCCCTGCGCGCTTTGAAACTCTGCACAGCGTACCGACGTTGTTCGCCGCGCCCGGCGCGCCGGCGTGAACTCCGGCCTATCCTCAGCTAGGCTTAAACGGGGCTGCTCATTCCTTTTCCTTTCATTCGGCAGCCCGGTTTATGTGCTGAGGGAGCCCTATGACAAGAACAGGAAAGGTTTTCAGCTGGCTTGGCGGCATTGTGCTGCTGGCGATCGTTGCGCTGGCGATCTTCATCGCTACCTTCGACTGGAATCGACTCAAACCCACCATCAACGACAAAGTGTCGGCCGAGCTGCGGCGGCCGTTCGCCATCCGCGGCGATCTGGGCGTCGACTGGTCGCGTAACCGGGATGAGGGCGGCTGGCGCGCCTGGGTGCCCTGGCCGCATATTCACGCCGAAGACGTGTGGCTGGGTAACCCGAAAAACATGCCCGGCGACAGTATGGTGACGCTGCAGCGCGTCGACGCCAGCATCGCACCGCTGGCGCTGCTGAGAAAAGAACTGCTGATCCCGCGCATCTGGCTCAAGCAGCCGAATGCGTCGTTGCAACGGCTGGCTAACGGCGACAACAACTGGACGTTTGACCTGGCCGCTGGCCAGGATCCGCAGCAACCGCCTTCCACTTGGTCGTTCACCGTTCATGACATCGTGTTCGACAAGGGGCAGATCGCTTTTAAAGACGCCACCCTGAAGGCGGACTTCCGCGCCGTCATCGACCCGCTCGGCAAACCGCTGCCGTTCAGTGAAATGACCGGCAAACAGAGCGGCGGCAAGGCCGCCACCCCTGACTACGTCTTCGGTTGGCAGGTCAAGGGCAAATATAACGGCGAACCGCTGAGCGGCAGCGGCAAGATTGGCGGCATGCTGTCGCTGCAGAGCGCCGATTTGCCGTTCCCACTACAGGCCGACGTGCGCTCCGGCAGCACCCGGGTGGCGGTGGCGGGCACCTTGTCCGATCCGCTGAATCTCGGCGGCCTGGACGTGCAGCTGAAATTTTCCGGCGAAAGCCTGGGTAACCTCTATGGCTTGACCGGCGTGCTGCTGCCGAACACGCCGCCGTATGCGACCGATGGCCATCTGATTGCCCGCCTGCATCAGCCGGGCGGCGCCGTGTTCGAATATCAGAAATTCGACGGCAAAATCGGCGACAGCGACATTCACGGCGACTTGAAATACGTTGCCGGTAAACCGCGGCCGACGCTGAGCGGTGCGGTGAGCTCCCGGCAGCTGAGGTTGGCGGATCTGGCGCCGCTGATCGGCGCGGACTCCAACGCCGCCAAAGCCGGGCGCGGCGAGAAGAGCCGCCAGCCGGCGGATAAAGTGCTGCCGGTCGAACAGTTCGATACGCAAAGCTGGCGCAAGATGGATGCGGACGTGAAGTTTGCCGCCGCACGCATTGAACGCGGCAGCGATTTGCCGCTGAGCGATTTGGCCACGCACCTGAAGCTGAACAATGGCGAACTGCGCCTGGATCCGCTGCGCTTCGGCATGGCGGGCGGCAGCCTGAACGCCGTCGTGCGCCTCGACGGCGGCAAAAAGCCGATGCGCGGCCAGGTGGATATGCACGCGCGCAAACTCCAGCTCAAACAGCTGTTGCCGAACGTAGCGGCGATGAAGCGCAGCCTCGGACAGATGAACGGCGACGCCAGGCTGGCGGGCAGCGGCAATTCGGTGGCCGAGCTGCTGGCGACCAGCAACGGCGACCTGCGCCTGTTGATCAATAACGGGGTGATCAGCCGTAGCCTGATGGAGATCCTTGGCCTGAACGTCGGCAACTATCTGGTGGCGCAACTGTTCGGCGACGACGTGGTGGGCATCAACTGCGCGGCGGCGGACGTCGGCATCCGCAGCGGCGTCGCCGCGCCGCGGCTGTTCGTGTTCGACACCGAGAACGCGGTGATCAACATCACCGGCAACACCAACCTCGCCACCGAACGGCTGGATTTATCCATCGATCCGGAAAGCAAGGGGATGCGCGTGCTGACCCTGCGTTCGCCGCTGTACGTGAAAGGCACCTTCAAGCACCCGGACGCCGGGGTGAAAGCCGGGCCGCTGATCGCGCGCGGCGCGGCGGCGGTAGCGTTGGGGGCGGTGCTGACGCCGGCGGCGGCGCTGCTGGCGCTGGTCTCGCCCAGTGAAGGCGGCGAGGAGAACCAGTGCGGGCAGATCCTGCGGGAGATGAAAGGCAAAAAATAATCAGGCGCGCGGCGGCGGCGTGAGCAGCCGGCAGTCGTGATCCTGGATCTCTTCCGCCGAGGCCAGGGTGAACGGCAGCAGGCTGCGCTCGGTCGCCAGCAGCAGGAAATCACCATCCGGCAGCGCGGTCATCGCCAGGCCGAAGCTGCCCATGCGCCCGTCGGCGCGCGGCAGGCCGGAGGCCAACAGGCGGAAGGCGCCCTGTTGTTCCAGCTCGGCGGGGGTCACCCGCCGTCCCAGATAATCATGCCCCAACAGACCACCGGGCAGCGGTTGCCATTGATCGATGAAATCGGGGCCGATCTGCGCCAGCCGCTGTTTGACCGCCGGCAACAGGCAGGAGATATGAATATGCAGCTGGTTTTGCGTGCGGCCATATTCCGAGTTGATCGCCAGTGAAATATCGCCGTCGTCAATCGGTTTGCCATAGCGTTCCGCCATCACGTGGCGCGCGCGCCAGGCCTGGGCGAAGAAATTCGGCGTGTCGGCGTCCAGCACCGCCGGGCTTTCTATCCCGGTGATTTTGGCGCTGGGCATCAGCAGGTATTGCAGCGGTCCGTTGCGATCTTTAAACACCACGAAGCCGGCCGGCACATCCACCTGCGCGCAGGGCGCCGGGTTGTCATGCGCTTGTTGATTGGGTAGACATTGCTGGCTGACGATGCGCCACAGCGCATCGGGATGGTCAGGTTTCAACCCGTAATAGAGCGCGATGGCGAGAGCCGCCAGCAGCGCAACGCAGATAAATACCCCACGACGCAGAGACATCGGCCGATCCTATTACCGAGATAAACATCCAGCATAGCCCGGTTTTATGACAGGAAACGAACAACGCGTGCGGCCCCCCGCAGTGAGGGAGGCCATAGGGGATCACAGCGACTGGTGGCGGGTTTCTTTCATCAGCAGCAGGGCCAGCAGCGTCAGCCCGGCCATTGCCGCCAGGTACATGCCGACGTAGAACAGCCCGTAATGAGCCGCCAGCCAGGTGGCGATATAAGGCGCCACGGACGCGCCGAGGATCGACGCGACGTTGTAGGAGAACGACGCGCCGGTATAGCGCACTTCGGTAGGGAACAGCTCCGGTAGCAGCGCGCCCATCGGGCCAAAGGTCAGCCCCATGATGCTCAGGCCGCACAGCAGGAAGCCCATCACCAGCGCCTGGTTACCGGAACCCAGCAGGGTCGGGAACAGGAACGCGAAGCCGATCATCAGCAGGGTAATGGCGATCATGGTCTTGCGGCGGCCGAACGCGTCCGCCAGCAGGCCGGCGATCGGTACCATCACGCCGAAACCGATTACCGCCACCATCAGCATCCACAGGAAGCTGTTGCGGGAGTAGCCGAGCCCCAACGGCTGCGGCGTGGTGCCGTAGGTCATCGAATACACCGTCATCAGATAAAACAGCGTGTAGGTCGCCAGCATGATGAAGGTGCCGAGGATGGTGGCTTTCAGATGCTTGCTCAGCAGCGTGCCGAGCGGCACTTTCACCTGTTTGCCGGCCTTGGCCGCTTTGGCGAACACCGGCGTTTCATGCAGCGATACCCGAACATACAGGCCAATCAGCACCAGCGCCGCGGAGAGGATGAACGGCACGCGCCAGCCCCATTCCATAAATTGCTGGTCGCTCAGCAGCCAGGAGAGCAGCAGGAAAGTGCCGTTGGCGAAGAAGAAGCCGATCGGCGCACCCAACTGGGGGAAAGAGCCGTACAGCGCGCGCTTTTTGGCCGGCGCGTTCTCCGTCGCCAGCAGGGCGGCACCGCCCCACTCACCGCCCAGCCCCAGGCCCTGGCCAAAGCGCGCCAGCGCCAGCAGGATAGGGGCGAAGATGCCGATGGTTTCATAGCTCGGCAGCAGGCCGATCAGCACGGTGGAAACCCCCATGGTCAGCAGCGAGGCGACCAGCGTCACCTTGCGCCCCACGCGATCGCCGAAGTGGCCGAACAGCGCTGAACCGATAGGGCGCGCGACAAAGGCGACGGCGAAGGTGGCCAGCGACTGCAGCGTCGCGGTGGTCGGGTCGCCCTGCGGGAAGAAAATATGCGGGAACACGATCACGGCCGCGGTGGCATAGATGTAAAAGTCGAAGAACTCGATGGCGGTGCCGACCAGTGAGGCGACGATGACTTTCCCGCGGGAGTTCACCGGTGTGGATGCCTCGTCGGCGTCGAGTGGGGGTGCGATGGTGGCTTGCATAATATTTCTTATTGTTGGAGGGGGTAAAAATCCATCTTAGTGACAGCATGCGGCGTTTTCAACGCGGGCGCTTTGGGCAATGCCGCGCCTAACCGGTTAAAAAGACTAATGTTTTACCAGAATTCTTTTCTGCAGCGTTAAACGTTGAGAAATGGCTTTCGTGCAGAGGGAATGGCTGAAAAAACGGCAAAGAAAAGTGATGGGGCAGTTTGTTATGCTGGTTTGCCGGATGGCTTACCGCACGATTCAGATGAATTGACTGGTTTTTTGGTTATTAACCAGGGGAAAGTGCCGGTGTGTACGATAACACCGGCATGATTGCATGGCTTCAGCGCGCCGGCGGCTCGCGTTCCGGCAACGCTTTGTCGCCTTTGTAGTCGGCGGTCGCGATCCAGGCGGCGCAAAACAGCGTCAAACGGGCGAAGAAGTAGAAGAACGCCATCAGTCCGATCACCGAACCGAAGGCCGCGCCGGAAGGCGACTTCGCTACCTGCGGCAGCGTCATCGTCATCACGAACTTGATCACCTCAAAGCCGATGGCGGCGAGCAAGGTGCCGCGCAGCAGCGCTTTTTTCTTCGGTTTGTGGCGCGGCAGCATCCAGAAAATCCACAGGAACAGCAGATAGTTGGCGAAAATCGAGATCGACAGCGCGATCAGCGTCAGCGCCGGCCGCAGCCATTCGATGCCGTCCAGCCCCAGCGCATTGACGATCGCCGCCTGCGCCGACCCGGCGACCGAAGTCAGCGACAGCGTAATGATCAGCGCGACCACCAGGCCGGTCAGCGAGATGAAGTCGCGGGTGTACTTGAAGTAGATTTTCTCCTGATCCTGCGGATTGCGCTCCCAGACATCGCGCGACTGCGCGCGGATCGCTTCACGCAGGTTGCCCATCCAGCTGATGCCGGAATAGAGCGCCAGCGCCAGACCGGTCAACCCCACGGTGGTGCGCTGCTGAATGGCGGTGTTGACGGTGTTCTTCAGCGTGCTGGCCAGCGTCGGATCGCTGATGCTGCCGACGATGCGGTTGATCAATCGGGCCAGCAGATCCGGATTGGAGGCCAGCACGAAGCCGGCGGCGGCGAACGACACCATCAGGATCGGGATCAGCGAAAGGAATGAAAAATAGGTGATGGCGGCGCCAAACTGGCTACCCAGCCGATCGTTAAAGCGTTCGGCCGCACGCAGCAGGTGCGCCACGCTCGGCCAGGCTTTGATGCGTTCAATCAGACGTGAAAAACCACCGATGCGGCGGTCGAGGGTCTCATGGCCGGTCTTGATGGCGATAAGCGGCTTCGGCGGCGTGTTTTGTGAGGGCTGGCGCTGTTCCTGGTCTGGTCCTGTAGGCATTACTTCACGATTTCCTTAACGTTAAACGGCATGTTTCAGCATTGATTATAGCCAAAGCCCCGCGGCGTTTTGAGCGCCGGGGCGGCAAACGGTTATTTTCCGAGCTTAGCGCGTTAGCGCCCGGCATGAAATGCCGGGGAGGGACCGATAGGTAAAATTCTTATGAAAACCGCGTGGCGCCTCGGTTTTTTTCACTTCCCTACCTCCAATTTTTATCTGTTTCGTCGGCGAGAAAGCGTTTACTCATGATGTGGCGTCGCGCTTTGCCGACCGCCGCTCCGCTGCAGCCGTAGGGGCTGGAACGGTCTCATCCGTCATCAACAGAAAAACTGGAAGGTCTTATGAAATTGCTTAATCATCCCACCTGCCGTCCGTTTACCGAAGCGGGCAATCTGTCGCAGCTTTCCGCCTACTATGAAGAAGGGCGGCACATTATGTGGATGCTGCTGCGCGCCGCGCCGCGCCCCTGCTTCAACCAGGCGCTGATCGAAGACATCATGACGCTGGCGCAGGCGGCGAAGGAGTCTTCGCTGCGGTTCGATTTTTGGGTCACCGGCTCGCTGGTGCCGAACATGTTCAACGTCGGCGGCGATCTGCAGTTCTTCGCCGAAGCGATCAAAAACCGCAAGCGCGAGGCGATGATGGCCTACGCGCGCGCCTGCATCGACTGCGTGCATGCGGCGGCGCGCGGTTTCGACACCGGCGCGGTCAGCATTGCGATGATCGAGGGCAGCGCGTTGGGCGGCGGTTTTGAAGCGGCGCTGGCGCACCATTTCGTGCTGGCGCAGAACAACGCGCGCATGGGGTTTCCGGAGATCGCGTTCAACCTGTTTCCCGGTATGGGCGGTTACTCGCTGGTGGCGCGCAAGGCGGGCATGCGCTTGGCCGAGGAGCTGATTTGGGGCGGTGAGTCGCACACCGCAGAATGGTTCGAGAGCCGCGGGTTGGTGGACCAGCTGTTCCAGCCCGGCGACGCCTACATGGCGACGCGCACCTTTATCGATACCATCCGGCCGAAGCTCAATGGCATGCGCGCCATGCTGCGGGCGCGTCAGCGCGTGTTGCAGCTGACGCGTTCGGAGCTGATGGACATTACCGAAGATTGGGTGCACTCGGCCTTTACCATCGAGGAAAAAGACCGCGCCTACATCGAGCGGTTGGTGATGTTGCAGGATCGCCATACTCTGAACCTGCGTCGTGCCGGCTAACGTTAACGCGCCCGCCTCATGCGGAGGGTGAGCGCGGGCGATAGGACTGCAGCCAATGCTCCAGCTGTTCCGGGAGCATTGGCCGCGCAAACAGAAAGCCCTGTTTTTCATCCACGCCGACCTCGTCGAGGAACTGGTTTTCGCTCTCGGTCTCCACCCCTTCGGCGATCACGCGGAAGGCCAACGCCTCCGCCGCCGCGACGATCGCGCGCACCAGCGATTGCGATACTGGGTTGAAATTCACCCCGCGCACGAAGCTTTTATCCAGCTTGATGGCATCCAGCGGAATGCGCGCCAGCTGCGCCAGCGACGAATAGCCGGTGCCAAAGTCGTCGAGATGCACCTGTGCGCCCAGTTCGCGCAGCCGGGTGATCAGTGAGCGCGCGCGGTTCTCGTCTTCAATCAGGCTGCTTTCGGTCAACTCGAAGTCCAGCAGACAGGGGGCCATACGGTGACGGCGCAGCACCCCGAGCAAGTCGTTGACGATGCTGTCATCGGCCAGCTGCCGGGCAGAGAGGTTGACCGCCACTCGCAGATTCAAGCCCTGTTCTTGCCACTGCGCCGCCTGCCCGGCGGCGGTCTGCAGCACCCATTGGCCGAGCGGGCCGATCAGGCCGGACTCCTCGGCGTAGGAAATGAACTGCAGCGGCGGGATCAGACCGCGCTCCGGCGAATCCCAGCGCACCAACGCTTCCACGCTGTGCACTTCGCCGCTGCGTGCGTCGATTTTAGGCTGGTAATACAGCACCAGCTGATTTTGCTCCAGCCCTTTGCGCAGGTTGGTGTCCAGCCACATGTACTCGGCGACGCGCTTGTTCATCTCCGGCGAGAAGACGGTATAGGTGCGTTTGCCATGCTCCTTGGCGACGTACATGGCGGTATCGGCGCTGCGGATCAGGCTGTCGAGATCGTTGCCGTGCTCCGGGCACAGCGCGATGCCGATTGAACAGCCGGTATACACCTCAATCAGACCAATGCGGAAAGGGGTCTTCAGCCTGTCGATAATGCGCTGCGCCAGCGTTTGCAGGCGCTCGCGATCGGTTTGCGGCGCCAGCACCAAGAATTCGTCGCCGCCGAGGCGGGCGAGCACCTGATCCGGGCTCAGGCAGCCGAGGATCGCCAGCGCGACCTCGACCAGCAGCCGATCGCCGAACATATGGCCGTAGGCGTCGTTGACCTTTTTGAAGTTGTCGAGATCGAGGTACACCAGGCCGAAACTCTCTTCGCCGCGCGTGGCGATGGCGTGATTGATCTTGTCCTGTATGGCGTTACGGTTTGGCAGGCCGGTGATGAGATCGGTGTTGGCCAGCACCCGCAGCCGTTCCTGCGCCCGGCGTTCTTCGGTGATGTCGGTACCGGAGCAGATAAGATATACCTCGTTTTTGCCGCTGCCGCTGTGCACGAATTTGTTGCGGAACAGGAACAGCCGTTCACCCTTGACCGTCTTTACCCAGCGTTCCACCTCATAGGACGAACCGTTGCGAAAGAAGCCGGCGATGTTGCGCCGCGAGGCGGCGGCTTCTTCCGGGCTCATAAACAGCTGGAAAACGTTTTTGCCGATCACCTCGTGTTCGCGCAGCCCGGTGTACTCCTCGCTCAGCCGGTTGAAACGCTGAATGCGGCCGTGCTGATCGACGATCACGATCACCGAGTTGGCTTCGGACACCACCTGCTCGGCGAAGGAGAGACCGTGCACCAGGTCGCGCGCCACGGATTGGGTGTCGCTGAAGGCGGAAGCGGTGCCCGCCCATTCGAGGTTGTTGACGCGGCGCCCGACCAGATGCAGATGCAGCGGTTCACCGGCTAGCGTAATGGTCAGCTCGAGACTGGCGGTCACGCCGGTCAGACGGCGGATTTTCGCCGCTTCCATGGCGCTGAGCGCCACCGCGACGTGGGCTTTGCCCTTAACGGCGGACAGCTCCAGGGCATGGCTGTCAAACGCCAGCCGCCAGTGGGGGCTTTGGGTGCCGAAGTGAGCGCTAAGAAGCTCAGGGCCTTGGTCTGCGGGCATGACAATTCCTCAAAAGAGCACGGGCGGACGGCCGGCGCAGCTCCGGGCAGTCTGTTGGCCCGAAAGCGATCGCCGTACGCCTCTGTGCATCATATAACAGGTTTTCACAGGCGGGGCGGGTGATAGAAACTATTATATAAGCAATGATTAGTTTTGCGGTGTAAACGTCGCCCGGCGGCCGCTTGTCTTCAAGTGTAGGAGAACATCGGATCGTATGATGCTTGTACTGATTTCCCCTGCTGTCGGAAAACGGTTGATGCAAGGTTGCCTTGCAGGCGAGTAAATTATAGCGGTGAGGGGAAAACGGAAAAATAACTCCACCGGGGGGATTTTTGCCGGGAAATTAAAATTTCCATCAAATAAACGCCATCTTCATAGTTTTCTCATAATTGCTGAATAAATCCGAGACGGGTTTTAAAAAGTTTACACACCCTCTCATTACTTGAAATTTATCAGCCTATTATTATCTCCGACGACGATGAGCCTGTTAACGTACAGCGCTCCTGATGAAGAAAAACTTTTAAGGAAATGATTATGCGTAAATTGACGGCTTTATTTATTGCTTCCACGCTGGCTCTGGGTTCTGCTTCCGCAGCGTTCGCTGCAGACACCACTGCCCCGGCGGCGGACGCGGCACCGATGAAAATGATGCATCACAAGGGTGAAGGCAAAGGCGGCCCGTTCGCCGGGCTGAACCTGACCGAGCAGCAGCGCCAGCAGATGCGCGATATCATGAAAGAGTCGCACCAGAAGCGCGGGCCGGGCATGAAAGAGGAGCGCCAGGCGCTGCACAATCTGGTCGCTTCCGACAGCTTTGACGAAGCGAAGGCGAAGGCGCAAATTGACGCGATCGGCAAAGCGCAATCCGAACGCATGCTGGAGCGCGCCAAAGCGGAAAATAAAATGTATAACCTGCTGACGCCTGAGCAGAAAAAACAATACAATGAGAATTATCAGAAACGTGAGCAAAAGATGATGGACCACATGAATAAAATGAAGGAGCAGATGTCCTCCGGTCAGTAATATCCGCTCGCGATGAATAAAAAAGGGCCAGACTATTTGTCTGGCCCTTTTTCTATTTGGCGTTATCACTGGCAGGCTATGCAGTGAGTGATAATCATTCTCCGCCGACAATGTACCGGAACTGTTCGGCTACGGCCTGGGCAAAGCATGGGTCGTTAATATGATAAGGCGTTTTTATCACCCGGCGTTTGTCGGTGGCGTGTACCGTTTCTTCCAGCGCTTGCATAAAGGCGGCCAGCGCCGCCGGATCCCAGAACGGTTGTCCGGGCGCATCCAAAGCCGATACGCCGCCCGTTGGGATAACGAAACGCACTTCGCCTACGCAGGCATTGATCTTTTCGCCCATCCAACGCCCCATTAACGCATTCTCCCGCACGCTGGTGCGCACCAGCGTCACTTGCGGGTTGTGAGGGTGACGCAGACGGTTGGTATAGCGAGCCGGTACCGTATGCGGCGCGCCGAAGTTAATCATGTCTATCGCGCCGCAGGAAAGCACGCACGGGATGCCGGTACGTGCGATGGCGCCGAAACGATCTGTAGTGCAGGGCAGCACGCCGCCAAACAGGTAATCGGCCACTTCGGTGGTGGTCAAATCGATGGCGCCGTGCAGCTGGCGGTTATCGATCAGTTTTTCCAACGATCTGCCGCCGCTGCCGGTCGCATGAAACGTCAGACAATCCCATTGCGATCCCAGTTCGGCAACTAACGCCTGAACGCAGGGTGTGGTAACACCAAACGTCGTCAGGCCGATCGCGGGTTTGTGGTCGTCATAGTCGACGGCGGCGAAGTGCACTGCGCCGGCTATCTGTCGCGCCGCATTGCCGAGCACCCGTCGCGAGATGCGGTTCAGGCCGGCGAGATCGGTGACCGAATACAGCATGTTGATATCACTGGCGCCGACATAGGGGGAAACGTCTCCCGCCGCCATGCTTGAGACCATTATTTTCGGCAGGCCGATCGGCAGCAGCTGCATGGCCGGCGTGATGATGGCGGTGCCGCCGGAGCCGCCCAGACCAAGCAAGGCAGCAATATCGCGGCGCGTTAGGATAAAGCGTTCGAAAGCGGTTGCCATGGCCGCGATCGCCTGGCCGCGGCTGGCGCAGAAGACCGCGCCGGCGCCTGCCGGATGGTGGCGGGCAACGTCCTCTGGGCTGATATCGGCGGGGGAATCAAACGGCAGGCTGCGGGTGGAGAGATCGACGGTTCGCGTAGGTAAATTCAGGGCAGCGATCAATCGCTGTACGTACTCCAACTCTTGTCCTTTGGTATCTGCTGTGGTAGCAATATAGACAAAACTTGAAGTGTTTCTCATGTATTTTTCCGAGAGGATTATAATTTTTATTTGAAAATTAATATATTATATTTTTTTAGTGCCCTGGCGTTGGCATTTAAATTAAATTGATTAATGTATTTATATAATGAGACGGCAGTATCATTTTTGCAAGGGCTGCTCGATGCAAAATGGGACTTCTGTCTCATTTTTGAGCTTTTCAATGTGGCCGGCGCTTTGCCGGCGGCCAGTCGACAGAGGCGCATCCTCTGTTGCGCAAGCGTGTGCAGATGCATGAGGTTTATGTGCCGATAGATGCTTTTTCCACTCCGTTCGATCCTTCATTGACCTCCACCCGGGCAAAAACCTACCGTTTGTTGCTGGCCAGCGCGATGGCGTTGTATGACGAAGGGGCGTTTCCTTCGATCACCGAACTGGCGACGCATGCACAGGTCTCGCGCGCGACGGCTTATCGCTACTTTCCGACCCAGAGTGCGCTGATTAGCGCCGTGGTGGCGGAAAGCCTGGGGCCTATTCTGGAATGGCGCCCGCAAGACGATGATGCCCTGAAGCGCATCCAGCAGTTGCTGACCTTCGCCTATCCTCAGATGGAGCGGCACGAGGGTGCATTGCGCGCGGCACTGCAGCTCTCTTTGCAGCAGTGGGCGAACGCCACGCCGGGTGAAAAATTCGTGCGCGGCAACCGCAAGCGTTTGTTGACGCTGGCGGTAGAACCGCTGCAGGGCAAACTGCCGCCGGACTCTCTGCAGAGAGTGATTTATGCTTTCTCGCTGATTTACGGCTCGGAAGTGTTCTTGGTGCTGAAAGATATCTGGGGGCTGGAGCTTGAAAGCATTCAGGATGTCACGCAATGGATGGCCAAAGCCATCCTGCGTCAGGCGGAAGAGGACGCGATGAACCGCAAAAAAACATCAGCAGGATAATCCAATTTTTGCCGATGGCTGAGTGAAAATCCAGCATAATTCACTAAGTGAATATTGGCAAAATTTATAATAAAAAGTGATAAAAGACGCCTGTGAAGCACTTTTCAGGCGGCCACGTTCATCACTCCATTCTGAATTATATCTTTATTTATTAGTGAATTATAATTTATTTCTCCACTTGTTATTGCCGCTTCGATGCCGGTAAGCGTCATTGCCATTTCTTATCGGCACTGGCCTGATTCACCCCTGAAACTTTCTCTCCTCCCTCCTGACTGCCGGATGACACATTAAGCGCACTTGAGATTGTTGTGCTTTATTTATTTGGTGTTACCAAACTGTTACACAAAAAATCTTATAAAACATTTGCAAACAACAACGGACGGTATCTGGGATGGAGAAGAAACTTAGAGGAGTCAAATCCGCTCGGGCGGCCTTCGGCTGGCCTGAAATCGGAGTTCATCGCGCACAATGGAGCGCGATGCTGATCTGCCTGACGGCGATCGGCGGGGCGCAGGCTGCCACCTATATAGAGAACGGCAAAGCGGGCGATCCGGCCAGCTGGCGCAGCAGTGAATTCAACGCGGAATGGGGGCTGGGGGCGATCCACGCCGACCAGGCCTACGCCGCCGGTTATACCGGCAAAGGCATCAAACTCGGCATTTTCGATCAGCCGGTCTACGCTAAGCACCCCGAATTTGCCGGTGAGAATAAGGTGATCAATCTGGTCACCGAAGGCATTCGTGAATACACCGATCCCTATATTCCGGTAAAAAAAGGCGACGTTTTCCGTTATGACGGTACGCCGAGCGTGGATTCCGATGGCACGCTCGGTTCGCATGGCACTCACGTGGGCGGCATCGCCGCCGGCAGCCGCGACGGCGGCGCTATGCACGGCGTGGCGTTCAATGCGCAGATCATCAGCGCCGAAAACGGCGATCCCGGTCCAGAAGACGGCATCATCCTCGGTAACGACGGCGCGGTTTACCAGGCCGGTTGGAATGCGCTGGTGGCCAGCGGCGCGCGCATCATCAACAACAGCTGGGGCATTGGCATCACTGAGAAGTTCGATAAAGGCGGGTATGACCCGGCTTATCCGCACTTCACGGTGAACGACGCGCAAAAGCAGTTCGATCAGATTAGCGTGATCCTGGGCACCAAGCCCGGCGGCGCCTATCAGGGCGCGATCGATGCGGCGCGTAGCGGCGTGGTCACCATCTTCGCCGCCGGCAACGACGGCAACCTCAACAACCCGGACGCCATGGCCGGCCTGGCGTATTTCGTGCCGGACATCGCGCCGAACTGGCTGTCGGTCGCCAGCCTGCAGGATCCCACCAATACCGGCGATTACAGCATCAGCACCTTCTCTTCCCGCTGCGGCTACACCGCCAGTTTGTGCGTCTCGGCACCGGGCACCCGGGTATACAGCTCGGTAATCGAAGGCACCAGCGTGGAGAATCTGACGACCGGCTACGCCAAATACAGCGGCACCTCGATGGCGGCGCCGCACGTGGCCGGCAGCGTTGCGGTGCTGATGGAGCGTTTCCCGTATTTGAATGGCGCACAGGTGGCGGAAGTGCTGAAAACCACCGCCACCGACATGGGCGCGCCGGGCATCGACGCGCTCTACGGCTGGGGGATGATCAACCTGGGCAAGGCCATCAACGGCCCGGGCATGTTGGTGACCGTCGAGGATATTCCTGCGGAGTTCCGCATCCCGGATCCGACGGGTGTGGCCTACGGCCCGACCCAGTTCGTGGTGGATTTGCCGGGCGTCGGCGCGGTGCTGGACAAGGGCAAACCGACCGAGCGCGTCTGCAGCGATGTACTGTGCGGCCTGGACTTCTGGAACAACGACATCTCCGGCCACGGCGGCCTGACCAAGCAGGGCATCGGCACCCTGGTGCTGACGGGTAACAACACCTATGCCGGCCCGACGCTGGTCAATCAGGGGCGGCTGGCAGTCAACGGCTCGGTCACCTCGGCCGTCAGCGTGCAGAACGGCGGCATCGTCGGCGGCAGCGGCACGGTCGGTTCGCTGACCGCCCGTCAGGGCGGCACCGTGGCGCCGGGCAACTCGATCGGCACCCTGAACGTGGCGGGCAACGTCAGCTTCGAACCGGGGTCGCGCTACGCGGTGGAAGTGGGGGCGAATGGCCAGAGCGATCGGATCCAGAGCAGCGGATCGGCGACGATCGGCGGCGGCGAGGTGGCGGTGACGCTGGAGAACAGCCCCAACCTGCTGACGCAAAGCGAAGTGCGCAGCCTGCTGGGCCAGCAGTACACCATCCTGAGCGCGCAGCAGGGGGTGAGCGGGCAGTTTGATGCGGTGGCGCTGAACTACCTGTTCCTCGGCACCGGGCTGAGCTACCAGCCGACCGGAGTAACGCTGAGCGTCGGGCGCAATGGCACCAGCTTCGCCAGCGTGGCGCAGACGGCGAACGAGCGGGCGGTGGCGGCGGCGGCGGATGCGCTGGCGGCGGGCAACCCGGTGTACGAAAGCCTGCTCAACAGCGGCACGGCGGGCGAGGCGCGGCAGGCGTTCCGTCAGCTGTCGGGGCAAATCCATGCGGATATCGCGTCGGCGCTGGTGAACGACAGCCGCTACCTGCGTGAGGCGCTGAACGGGCGTCTGCGTCAGGCGGAAGGGCTGGCGAGCTCGTCGGCCATCAAGGCGGATGAAGGCGGGGCCTGGGCGCAGCTGCTGGGGGCGTGGGACCACGCGTCGGGCGACGCCAACGCCACGGGTTATCAGGCCTCGACCTACGGGGTGCTGGTGGGGCTGGACTCGGCGGCGGCGGACGACTGGCGGCTGGGGGTGGCGACCGGCTACACCCGCACCTCGCTGCACGGCGGGTACGGGTCGAAGGCGGACAGCGACAACTACCACCTGGCGGCGTACGGCGACAAGCAGTTCGGGGCGCTGGCGCTGCGCGGCGGGGCGGGCTACACCTGGCATCGCATCGACACCAAGCGGTCGGTGAACTACGGGATGCAGTCGGACCGCGACACGGCGAAGTACAGCGCGCGCACCGAGCAGCTGTTCGCGGAAGCGGGCTACAGCGTGCAGGGTGAGTGGCTGAACCTGGAGCCGTTTGTGAACCTGGCGTACGTGAACTTCGAGAACAACGGCATCGCGGAAAGCGGCGGCGCGGCGGCATTGCGCGGCGACAAGCAGCACACGGATGCGACGGTGTCGACGCTGGGCCTGCGTGCGGACACCGCCTGGCAGGTGAGCCCGGGCACGACGGTGGCGCTGCGCAGCGAGCTGGGGTGGCAGCACCAGTATGGCGGTCTGGAGCGAGGCACCGGGCTGCGGTTCAACGGCGGCAATGCGCCGTTCGTGGTGGACAGCGTACCGGTCTCGCGCGACGGGATGGTGCTGAAGGCGGGAGCGGAAGTGGCGGTGAACGAGAACGCCACGCTGTCGCTGGGCTACGGCGGGCTGCTGTCGCAGAACCACCAGGACAACAGCGTCAACGCCGGCTTCACCTGGCGCTTCTAAGCACAAGCACCATCGACTCAATCCTTGTAGGGGAACCGTCTGCGGGCGGTTCCTTTTTCACATCCTGCTAATGAGAACCCGGCGCACCTGGGGCGTCGGCCAATAACAAGCAAAAGGTAAGGAAATGACAACAACAATGGGTTTTGATAACAAAGGAAACGCTCGTCGCTCGCCGTGGCGGCTGAACGCGCTGGTCTGCTGCATGGCGCTGGCGGGGTATGCGCAGGCGGCGCCGCACGAGGTGAACGGTCAAGCCGGCGATCCGGCCAGCTGGCGCAACGCCGAATTCAACGCCAACTGGGGGCTGGGGGCGATCCACGCCGATGAGGCCTATGCCGCCGGCTATACCGGCAAAGGGCAGAAGGTGGGCATTTTCGATACCCCGGTCAACCGCCATCCCGAGTTCGCCGGCGACGGCAAACTGATCAACGTGGTCACCGAAGGCTATCGCGCCTACACCGATCCGCACCGGCCGGGCATTAACGCCGGTGACCGCTTTTACTTCGACGGCACCTTCCACTTCTACAGCGGCTCACAGGGCATGCTGAGCAATCACGGGGTGCACGTTGCGGGCATCAGCGCCGCCAACCGCGACGGCGTCGGGATGCACGGCGTGGCCTTCGATTCGCAGGTGATCAGTGTCGATAACGACAACGACGGCCCGGCCTACGGCGAATTCCTCGGCCTGGACGGCGCCGTCACCAATGCCGGCTGGCAGGCGATGATCAACAGCGGCGTGCGGGTGATCAACAACAGCTGGGGCGTCAGTATTCCCGACTTTCTGTCCGATGGCGGCCGCGATCCTAACGCGCTGCACTTTGAGCTGAAGGATGCGCAGGAACAATTCGATCAGGTCAAACCGCTGCTCGGCAGCCTGGCCGGCGCAGGCTATCAGGGCGCTATCGACGCGGCGCGCAAAAATATTCTGGTGCTGTTCGCCGCCGGGAACGACGGCAACTACAACCAACCGGATGTGATCAGTGGGCTGGCCTACTTCGTGCCGGACATTGCGCCGAATTGGCTATCGGTCGCCAGCGTGGCGCAGGATGCGGCATCGACCAACAGCGTGCCTTACACCATCAGCAGCTTCTCTTCCCGCTGCGGCTATACCGCCAGCTTCTGCGTCTCGTCGCCGGGCAGCAAAATCTACAGCACCGTGGCCAACGGTTCCGATCCGGCCAACCTGGTGTCGGACTACGGCAATAAAAACGGCACCTCGATGGCGACGCCGCACGTCACCGGCGCGGTGGCGGTGTTGCTGCAGCGCTTCCCGTACATGAGCTCGGCGCAGATTGCCGACGTGCTGAAAACCACCGCCACCGACATGGGCGCGCCGGGCATCGACGCGCTCTACGGCTGGGGGATGATTAACCTGGGCAAGGCCATCAACGGTCCGGGCATGTTCTATACCGTCGACGATATTCCTGCGGAGTTCCGCATCCCGGATCCGACGGGCGTGGCCTACGGCTCGACCCAGTTTGTCGCCAATATTCCGGGCCTGGGTGCCGAGGTGGATGCCGGCACGCTGCACGCCAGGAAGTGTGACGACATCAGCTGCGAGCTGGAAGTTTACTCCAACAACATCTCTGGCCACGGCGGCCTCACCAAAGAAGGGATGGGCACGCTGGTCATGACCGGCGCCAACACCTATGCCGGCCCGACGCTGGTCAATCAGGGGCGGCTGGCAGTCAACGGCTCGGTCACCTCGGCCGTCAGCGTGCAGAACGGCGGCATCGTCGGCGGCAGCGGCACGGTCGGTTCGCTGACCGCCCGTCAGGGCGGCACCGTGGCGCCGGGCAACTCGATCGGCACCCTGAACGTGGCGGGCAACGTCAGCTTCGAACCGGGGTCGCGCTACGCGGTGGAAGTGGGGCCGAATGGCCAGAGCGATCGGATCCAGAGCAGCGGATCGGCGACGATCGGCGGCGGCGAGGTGGCGGTGACGCTGGAGAACAGCCCCAACCTGCTGACGCAAAGCGAAGTGCGCAGCCTGCTGGGCCAGCAGTACACCATCCTGAGCGCGCAGCAGGGGGTGAGCGGGCAGTTTGATGCGGTGGCGCCGAACTACCTGTTCCTCGGCACCGGGCTGAGCTACCAGCCGACCGGAGTAACGCTGAGCGTCGGGCGCAATGGCACCAGCTTCGCCAGCGTGGCGCAGACGGCGAACGAGCGGGCGGTGGCGGCGGCGGCGGATGCGCTGGCGGCGGGCAACCCGGTGTACGAAAGCCTGCTCAACAGCGGCACGGCGGGCGAGGCGCGGCAGGCGTTCCGTCAGCTGTCGGGGCAAATCCATGCGGATATCGCGTCGGCGCTGGTGAACGACAGCCGCTACCTGCGTGAGGCGCTGAACGGGCGTCTGCGTCAGGCGGAAGGGCTGGCGAGCTCGTCGGCCATCAAGGCGGATGAAGGCGGGGCCTGGGCGCAGCTGCTGGGGGCGTGGGACCACGCGTCGGGCGACGCCAACGCCACGGGTTATCAGGCCTCGACCTACGGGGTGCTGGTGGGGCTGGACTCGGCGGCGGCGGACGACTGGCGGCTGGGGGTGGCGACCGGCTACACCCGCACCTCGCTGCACGGCGGGTACGGGTCGAAGGCGGACAGCGACAACTACCACCTGGCGGCGTACGGCGACAAGCAGTTCGGGGCGCTGGCGCTGCGCGGCGGGGCGGGCTACACCTGGCATCGCATCGACACCAAACGGTCGGTGAACTACGGGATGCAGTCGGACCGCGACACGGCGAAGTACAGCGCGCGCACCGAGCAGCTGTTCGCGGAAGCGGGCTACAGCGTGCAGGGTGAGTGGCTGAACCTGGAGCCGTTCGTGAACCTGGCGTACGTGAACTTCGAGAACAACGGCATCGCGGAAAGCGGCGGCGCGGCGGCATTGCGTGGCGACAAGCAGCACACGGATGCGACGGTGTCGACGCTGGGCCTGCGTGCGGACACCGCCTGGCAGGTGAGCCCGGGCACGACGGTGGCGCTGCGCAGCGAGCTGGGGTGGCAGCATCAGTACGGCGGTCTGGAGCGAGGCACCGGGCTGCGGTTCAACGGCGGCAATGCGCCGTTCGTGGTGGACAGCGTACCGGTCTCGCGCGACGGGATGGTGCTGAAGGCGGGAGCGGAAGTGGCGGTGAACGAGAACGCCACGCTGTCGCTGGGCTACGGCGGGCTGCTGTCGCAGAACCACCAGGACAACAGCGTCAACGCCGGCTTCACCTGGCGCTTCTGACCTTCAGCGGCAATCTCAAGGACAACGGAGCCGGCATGCCGGCTCCGTTTTTATTTGCGGCTGTGGGGTGAGTCCGTATGATGGCGCGGCGCCAGGGCAATAAAAAACCGGGACCCTGACGGATCCCGGCTTAAAAGTGGGTAAAACAGATTAGCGCTAAAGGCTCAAGCCCCGTTTGATTTGCGCAGTCCAAGCGATGTGCTCATCGTCTCAGTAGCGGCAACGGAACAAATTTTCCCTGGTGTTACTATGGTTATTATTAAAAAACGTGCTGGTGTTATTTTTTATAGTGTATTGCTGTATGTCTCTTTTGATACCATGTTTGACGATGCAACATGGTATGTCAAGCAACGTTTTTAACGCATAATTGCATGAGATGCTAGTTTTTGATGTGGCTTTTTCAGCGGAAATAATCAAAACGACTGATAAATCAGTAAAAAAAATCGAAGGAACAAATGGATAACAATCACCAAAAATTCGATTCACAGTCGATTGCCAATCGGGTCAGGGAGCTGTTTTTACATTACGGAATTGGAAAACGTCAGCATGCTCGCGAACTCAGCCGCATCTTGGATCTGAGTTTTTCACATGCGCACCGCAAACTGAAAGGGCAAAGCCCCTGGACGCTGGAACAGATCAACAGCGTCGCGGCCGCGTTGGGAGAAACGCCGGCGGCGATCGCCGATTTGAGCGCCGAACACGAACCCACCGAGCCAAACATGGCGCGCGATGCCATCTTTTTCGTGGCGGGTGTGGCGATACCTTGCGTCGGGCACGTCAGCGACGAGCTTCCTGCCGGGCGGCCGGCGGAATTTGTGGCGCTGCGCGTGGAAGGGCAGTGGCATATCTATCGCGCCGATGAGGCGCCGGCAGGCCCGCGTTACGGCGTCGATCTGATCGAAATCCGGCCCGGCTTCGGTGACGACGAGCGGCTGAGCATCGCGGTATTGGACGATTCGCATCAGGCGGCCGATGAGCTGGCCAAGTATCTCGGCGGCTGCGGCTTCAACGCGGTGGCGTTTTACGACGTCGACAGCTTCTGTCAGGCGTTGCAGCAAAGCCTGTTCGACGGCTACGTGGTGGACTGGCTGATCGGTGAGGAAACGGCGGATCGCTGTATTGCCACCATCCGCGCCTCCGACAACCCGGACGCGCCGGTACTGGTGCTGACCGGCGAGCTGGGGACCGACCGACGTGAGTCGGAGATCGCTCAGGCGATGCGCGAGTACGACGTGCTCGGCCCTTATGAAAAGCCGGTGCGGCTCCATGTGATCGAAGCCGCACTGCAACGCTGTTTTAATCTTTAGCGGGGAACACCTCGGCCAGCGCGCTCGACAGCGCATCCAGCCGGACCGGCTTCATCAGGTAGTTGTCGAACAGGGCGCGCTGGTCCGCCGTCAGCTGCTCAGGCGTATAGGCGCTGATGCCGATGATCGGCACATGGCGGTTGGGGCCGCGACGGTTGCGCAGCTGCCTGGCCAGGGCGGCCCCGTCGATGCCCGGCATCTGCAGATCCAGCAACAGCGCGTCGTAAGGGCGTCTGAGCAGCTTCTGCAGCGCGCGTTCCGGCGAGTCGCACAGTTCGTGCTGATAGCCCAGCTTGTCCAATAGCGCCGCAAAGGCGTCACCCACCGACTTGTTGTCATCCACCACCAGCACCTGCTGCGGCTTCTGCTGCAGAGAGGCATTGGCGGCGGCGGGCTCGTCGGCACGTTCGTCTTCACTGATCTGCACCGGAATGCTGACGATAAAGGTGCTGCCCTTCTTGATTTCGCTGTATACCGTGATGGTGCCGTTGAGCAGCGTCACCAGGCCGTGCACGATCGCCAGCCCCATCCCGACGCCGGCATACTGTTTGGTATGCGACTGATCCAACTGGGTAAAGGGTTTGAAGATCTGATCGAGCTGGTCTTTTTCGATACCGATGCCGGTGTCGGTCACTTCGATAATCAACGAATTGCCGCCCGGCTGGCGGCGCAGGCAGCTGTGCAGCGTAATGCTGCCGCTTTCGGTGTATTTGTAGGCGTTGGTCAGCAGGTTGACGATAATCTGCCGGATGCGCAGCGGATCGGAGTGTACCAGCAGGTGGCTGCATTCCACTTCACAGCTCAGTTTGACCTGCTCTTTGCGGGTCAGGGTGGCGATTTCGTTGGCGGTTTCCGCGATCAGCTTCTGCGCGTCGAACGGCACGATGCGCAATTCCATCATGCCGCTGTCGAGGTGCGCGTAGTCGGTCAGATCTTTCATCTGGCTTTCGATTTGCTGCGCGGCGGTCTCCAGCCGCTGGAAAGTGTCCGCATGCTCCGCCGACACCCGGGTGTTCACCAGCACGTCGATGGCCGACATCACACTCTGCAATGAGGTGCGCAGTTCGTGGCCGATGGCGCCGAGGAAGGCGTTTTTGGTGCGTGTCGCTTTCTCCGCCTCAATGGCCTTGGCCTGCTGGCGAATGGTCAGCCGCTGCTGACGGAACACGATCAGGGTGATGGCGATCAGCGCGATCACCGAGAACATGACGATCACCAACCCATAGAAAATGATGTGCCGTTTCTCGATGTAATCCTCATAGGCGGCGGTGCGCTGCTTCACCTCTGCGTGGTCGGTCAGGTTGGCCATTTCGATGGCGTAAGGTTTGATGGCCCTCATGGCCGCGGACACTTGGCTGAAGTCGATTTTCGGGCTGTCCAGCAGCTTATCGATGCGATCCATCTGCAGGCGCATCTGTTTGACCACTTCCGGGTAACCCGGCTCGGCGTACAGCGGCTGGGTCGATTCGGAGACGGTTTCCAGCACGTAAAAGCGCGAATAGAGGATTTCGAACCGCAGCCGCAGGTTGTCGTTGTCCACCTGCGCGGCATGGCTTTGCTGCTCGACCAGCGTGTCGAACTCCGCCAGCTTGATGGAGAACTTGGCGATCGACCACGAGTAGTTCTCCTGCGTGCCGGCGATGGCATACAGCCCTTTCTTCGACAGAGTGGCGCTGTAGTAATAGAGCGTGACGGTCGAAGCCACTAAAAACAGCGCGGCGAAGATGGCCGGGATCGCCAGCCTGCTGCCGTTCTTAAAGGTCGTCAGCTTCATTTGATCACGATCCTGTCGACTTGCCAGATAAAGCGCGAATTGTACAACGGCGAGTTCAGTTCAGGCCCGGCGGCGTCGCGCGGGTACACCAGGAACAGCGGGCCGAAGTTTCTGAGCTTCAGCATCTCCCCGTCCATCTTGTAGGCCAGGATCATGTTGTATTTCTTGACGTCGGACAGCGGCACGTCGATGTAATAATCGTTCAGCGCGTAGAAGGTCAGCGTCTCGCCCTTGGCGCCGACGCGCTCCAGGATATCGGCCACCGAGATCCCTTCGAATTTTCTCTGCGGCGTCCAGGACGTGGAGGTGGTGATGCTGCGCACCGGCATCGCCAACAGCTGCTTATCGGTGAACAGATAGCTTTTTTTGACCGGGTCGGTCACGTTGTCGATCTTGCCCGCCACTTCCAGGGTAAAGCTGAGCGCGCTGCTCTGGGCGATAATCAGGGCCACACAGGCCATCGCAAGGGTTTTGCATAGTTTGAACAGCATCGGTGTTCTCCAGAGGCGCGGGGAGGTTGTATCAGTCCCGCTAATTTATCAGGCAGAATAATGGCAGAAAAAGCAGGCGGGTGCGAAGGGAATAGTAAACCGCACAAAAAGAACAGGCCTGAGCCGGACGACCCGTGCGCGTAACCTTTCCCTTCCGTTTGTCAGCCGTTCCGATGTGCTTTCAACAGCTGCGCCAGCTGCGTCAGGCCTGCCGTTAGTTCGTCCAACGAAGGGGAACCCAGGCACAGGCGAATGCCCGTTGCCCGTTCGTCGCGGTCCACCATCACGGTGTCCGGCGGCGTCACTTTTATGTTGGCCAATGCGGCGGCGGCCACAGACTCGGCGGTTTCGCGCGGCATCGGCAGCCAGACATGATAAGCGTCGGGATGCGATACGCATTCGCCGGCGTCGAATATCGAGGTGGCCAGATGCACTCTGCGCTGAGCCTCATGGCGCAACGCTTGCGGTATCGCCTCGATCGCGCCGCTGGACAGCCACTCCCCCACCACTGCGCAAGACAGTGGCGAAGGCGCGAAGGGAATATCTTGCAAGGCTTCTTCCGCCGCGTTTTGCATACCGGGCGGCAGAGTCAGCATACCGATCCGCAGCCCCGGGCCGAGCGTTTTCGACAGACCATTGACATGGAACACCCGCTCGGGTGCCAATGTCGCGAGCGCAGGCGCTGCTGAATGCCCCTGGGCATACACGCCATCCTCGATGATCCAGACATTCGCCTGCCGGCATATCTCGATGATAGCCTGCCTGCGCTCGGCGCTCATGGTGGCCGTTGTCGGGTTATGCAGCGTCGGGGTCAGATAGACCGCAGTATGGCCGCAGGAAACACGCTCAAGCGCGCTAGACAGCGCTTGCGGCACCATGCCTTGCGCATCGATATCGATGCCGATCAAGCAATGGCCTTGGCGCCGGGCCAGCGCGATCGCGCCGGGATAGGTGATTCTCTCCGTCAGTATCGTCCCGCGTGGCCCGCAGGCCAGGTCAAAAGCCAGTGAAATTGCCTGACGGGCATTGCTGGTCAGCGCCAGATTCGATGGTTCGATCGTGACGCCGACGTTTTCGAGCCAGCGGGTCAACAAACGTCGGTGCTCCAGATGCCCGGTCGGAGGGGCATAGATGTTCAAATGGTTCGCATCCATTTTCCGCGCAATACCGGCCAGCGTGCGCGCCAGCAAACGATCGGTCAGCATCGCCGGCGGCGCATTGGACGAAAGATCGATTTCGCGTTTTTCACGGGCGCGGCGAATCGCCACGAACATCCCGCGGCCTTTCACGCTGCGTACCAACCCGCGTCGTTCGAGGATGGCATAGGCTTTGGTCACCGTGCCCAGACCGATCTCCAATTGCCAGGCGAGCGTACGGTGGGCCGGCAGACGATCGCCACCCTGCAGTTTACCCTCGATAATGTCGTCGCCTAACGCCAGCACCAGCCGCTCGACGGTGGTGACTTCCGCATTGGCCAGGCGAGGTTGCCAGGGCGATTGAAGCCGCATGGTGATGCTCCGAAAAACGAATAGTGTCACGTGACACTATTTAAATAGGTGAAAAGTGTAACACATACTATGTTGGTGAAGAGTCCCTGAGTTTTCAACAACGTCTCGGCCGCAAGGCGGGTCAGCGGAGTTTTTCCATGAATGTCAGTCAGCTTGCGTTGGTTTATGGCGCATACCTTCTCGCTACTGCCAGCCCGGGCCCCAGCAACATGGCGATCATGGGCGTGGCGATGCGTGACGGCCGCTCACCCGCACTGGCGCTGGCGGCCGGGGTGGTGACCGGATCGCTGTGCTGGGCACTGTTGGCGGCGACCGGTCTTTCCGCCGTGCTGGCCAGGTATGCGCAGGCGCTGCGGGCCATCAAAATCGTCGGCGGCGTGTATATGCTGTATCTGGCGCTGCGCGCCGGCCAATCCGCATTACGGGCGTCTCCCGTCTCGACAGGGATAGCGGCAGGGGATGGCGGGCGATCTTATCGGAAGTTGTATCGGCAGGGCGTGCTGATGCATCTCGGTAATCCCAAGGCCATCATGTCCTGGATGGCGATCATGTCGCTGGGTTTGCGACAAGGGGCGCCTGAAGGTGTTTTACCGGCGATTATCGGCGGTTGTGCGTTGCTCGGCGTGACGATTTTCGGGGGGTATGCCCTGCTGTTCTCAACGGCGCCGATGATCGCGTTTTATACCCGGGTGAGGCGCTGGATTGAAGGCATGCTTGCGTTGTTGTTTGCTTGCGTGGGCCTGGAGCTGTTGATATCGCGGGGGTAATCACGCACGCCCGGCGTTAACCTGAGGAGAGAAGCGATGGTTTTTGGCATGCAGATGGTGGATGTCTTTGGCGCCGGGCCACTCGCCGGCAATCCGTTGGCGGTGATCGCGGGCGCCGGAGCGTTGTCGACGGAGGACATGCAGCGCTTGACGCGTTGGTTCAACCTGTCGGAGACGGCCTTTTTACTGCCGCCGACGCACCCGCAGGCGGATTACCGGGTGCGAATATTCACGCTGGATCGTGAAATGCCGTTTGCCGGGCATCCGACGTTGGGCAGTTGCCATGCCTGGCTCGCTATGGGAGGGGCGCCCAGCAACGAGACGGAGATCATCCAGGAGTGCGGAGCAGGATTGGTGAGCATTCGTCGCGCGGGCGGGCGGTTATGTTTTGCCGCGCCACCGTTGATTCGTTCCGGGGCGCCGTCAGGAGAGACGTTAGCCGACGCGTTGCGATTTTTGGGGATCGCGTCTGATGAGGTGCTCGATGCCGCCTGGATCGATAATGGCCCGGGGTGGCTGGGGATCCGGCTGGCCAGCGCCGAGCGGGTGCTTTCCCTGACGCCGGCGAGAAGCTGGCCGCGCAGAGTGGACATTGGCGTCGTCGGCCCACATGCTGAGGGTGACGCAGCCTTCGAAGTGCGCGCTTTTTTGAGCGATCATCTTGGCGCTATCGTCGAAGATCCGGTCACCGGCAGTCTCAATGCCTCCCTGGCCCAGTGGTTGTTCGCAAGCGGCGTGGTCAGCGGCGGATATATTGCCGCTCAGGGCCGCTGTCGTGGGCGCAACGGGCACGTGCATATCACCCGCGACGAGGGGGGCCGGATTTGGGTGGGCGGCAATACACGCACTCAGGTCGAAGGGCGGTTGCAAGGGATTGGCACGGCGTAGAACGCGTCGCCGCACTGCGTGCGACTGAACGGAATATCGATTTTCATCCGATAAGGAGTGAGCAGTATGTCTGCAACGGCCATCGATACCTTGAAAATGCTGGTGCGTTACAAAGCCTGGGCGAACGCCTTGACCTTTGACTGTGTGGCGGCCTTGCCGGCCGGTGAAGCCTTGCGGCAGCGGCCGACCCGTTTTGGCAATATGGTGCATACCTTGAATCATGTGTATGTGGTGGACGATATCTTCAGGCACCATCTGCAAGGTCGAAAACATGGCTACCTCGCGCGCAACACCGAGCAAACGCCTGCGCTTGACGACTTGCGGTGTGCGGTGGAGGAAATGGACCGCTGGTATATCGAACAGGTGGACAACTGGTCACCCGAGGCGCTGGCGCAGGTGGTGCATTTCGAGTTCGTCGGCGGGGGGGAAGGCCGCATGACGCGCCATGAAATCGTGCTGCATGTCGTCAACCACGCGACCTATCATCGCGGTTTTGTCGGCGATATGCTCTATCAGGTGCCCTTCGCCTCGCCGGCGAACGATTTGCCGGTGTTTCTTCGCGATCATTACCGCCGGGCGCCGTGAGGCGAGCGAGATAAATAAAAAAGCCAGACGCTTGCGCGCCTGGCCTGTTACGCGCCGGAACCCGGCGAGGTTGCGCCTCAGCGCATGGTAACGAACTCTTCCGCCGCGGTCGGGTGGATGGCCACGGTGTTGTCGAAGTCCTTCTTGGTGGCGCCCATCTTCACCGCTACCGCGAAGCCCTGCAGGATTTCATCCATGCCGAAGCCGATGCCGTGCAGGCCGACGATCTTCTCTTCCTTACCTGCGCACACCAGCTTCATGCGGCACGGCTGGCGGTGCTGCGTCACAGCGCTGTACATGGCGGTGAAGGAGGATTTGTACACCTTCACGTTGTCCGCGCCGAACTTCTCGATAGCTTCCGGCTCGGTCAGGCCGATAGTGCCGATCGGCGGGTGGCTGAACACCACGGTGGCGATATTGCTGTAATCCAGGTGTTCGTCCGGCTTGTTGTTGAACAGGCGCTCGGACAGGCGGCGGCCGGCGGCCACGGCGACCGGGGTCAGCTCTACCGCGCCGGTGTTGTCGCCCACCGCGTAGATGCCTTTGACGTTGGTGTTCTGGAACTTATCGACGTCAATGTAGCCCTGCTCGTTGGTCTTCACCCCGGTAACGCCGAGGTTCAGGTTGTCGGTCGCCGGTTCGCGGCCGATGGCCCAAATCAGGCAGTCGACGGTGAATGCTTTGCCGTTTTCCAGCTGCAGCGTCAGGCTGCCGTCGGCGTTCTTGACGATCGCTTTCGGCACCGATTCGGTGTGCAGGCTCGGCCCTTCGGTGTTCATCACTTCCACCAGGGTTTCGACGATCATCGGATCGAAGGTGCGCAGCGGCGCGTGCTTGCGCACGAACAGGTGCGTTTCCGCGCCCAGCGCGTTCAGCACGCCGGCGATCTCCACGGCGATATAGCCGGCCCCGACTACGGCGACGCGCTTCGGCATGGCGTCCAGCTCAAAGAAGCCGTCGGAGTCGATGCCGTATTCCGCGCCCGGAATAGCCGGGTGGCTCGGGCGGCCGCCGGTGGCGATCAGGATGTGGTCGGCGGTGATGGTCTCGCCGTTCACTTCCACGGTGTGCGCATCCACGAAGCGCGCGAAGCCTTTGATCACGTCGACCTTGTTCTTGCCCAGCACGTTATCGTAGGAATTGTGGATGCGGTCGATATAGGCGGTGCGGTTGGCGACCAGCTTCTTCCAGTCGAAGGCGTTGACGGTGGTGTCGAAGCCGTAGTCCGGGCCGTACTGATGGATGGCCTCGGCGATCTGCGCCGCGTGCCACATGACTTTTTTCGGTACACAACCCACGTTTACACAGGTGCCGCCCAGCTCTTTGGCTTCAATCAGCGCACACTTTTGGCCGTACATGGCTGCCCGGTTGATCGATGCGATACCGCCGCTGCCGCCGCCAATTGCTAGATAATCGTAATGTTTCGTCATCTGGGATTTCCATGAGTTGTGAATTTGAAGAGGGTAAGAGTTTAACGCCTGACCGGGGTTTGTCGCAAAGATTGCGTCGATGGCTGCGATAGGTGGACGCAGGGCGCGGCGAACCGCGCCCTGCTGGGGATTATTCCGGTACCACCCAGTTCACCAGATGGTGGCCGATGCCCGACGGCACCAACGTCTTGTGCAGCCACGGCAGCACGTTTTTCATCTGCTGTTCCAGCTTCCACGGCGGGTTGATGACGATCATGCCGGAGGCGGTCATGCCGCGCTGATCGCTGTCGGGTTTCACCGCCAGTTCGATCTGCAGAATGCGGCGAATGCCGGTGGCTTCCAGATCGCGCAGCATGCGTTTGATCTGCTGGCGCATCACCACCGGGTACCACAGCGCGTAGGTGCCGGTGGCGAAACGCTTGTAGCCTTCCTGAATGCCTTTGACCACGTCCTGGTAATCGGTCTTCATTTCATACGGCGGGTCCATCAGGATCAGGCCGCGGCGCGACAGGGGCGGCAGCTGGGATTTCAGCTGCTGATAGCCGTCGGCGCGCTGCACTTTGGCGCGCTCGTCTTTCTGGAATTCGCTGCGCAGCAGCGGGTAGTCGCTCGGGTGCAGCTCGGTCAGGTGAATTTTGTCCTGCGGGCGCAGCAGCTGGCGGGCGATCAGCGGCGAACCGGGATAGTAGCGCAGCGTGCCGGAACGGTTGAAGTTGTGCACCACGCTCATGTAGGCCGCCAGCTCTTCCGGCAGATCGTCGCGCTGCCACAGCAAGCCGATGCCTTCCAGGTATTCGCCGGTGCGCTCGGCGTGTTCGCCGCTGAGCTGATAACGGCCCGCCCCCGAGTGGGTATCCAGATACAGGAACGGCTTCTCTTTTTCCTTCAGCGACTCGATGATCAGGCTCTGAACGGTGTGCTTGAGCACGTCGGCGTGGTTGCCGGCGTGGAAACTGTGGCGATAACTTAACATGACGGGTGGCGGTTCCTTGTGCTCCGCAGACGGAGCATTCAATGCAATAAGGCTTATAATCTGCACAGTATAAACTGTCTGGCCGGGAAAAACCGGACTCCGTTGCCGCAGACGTTCACAGAAAGGGACAGGACGATGAGCAAACAGGCGATTTTGGCGAACTACCCCGACGCGGCGCGCTGGGCGTTCGGCGACGGCCCCGAGTTGGCCGACGAACTGTTGCAGTTGGTGCTGAGCGGGGAAAAGACCGCCACCTGCAGCTCCTATGCGAGCTATCGCCGGGAGCAAGCGCCGATGATCGGCGACGATAGCATTATTCTCGACGGCCGCGGCCAACCGGCCTGCGTGATCAAAACCCTGGCGCTGCGCCTGGTGCGCTACGACCAGGTGACCGCCGAGATGGCAGCCAAAGAGGGCGAAGGCGACAAAAGCCTGGCGTTTTGGCGCGAGGGGCATCAGGCGTTCTTTACCCGCGAGGGCACTTTTGCGCCGGACATGTGGCTGGTGTTCGAAGAGTTTGCGCTGGTGGAGATTTTATAGCGGCCCCAGCGCGGCCACCACCTGCTCGCGCAGCCAGCTGTGGGCCGGGTCGAGATGGGAGCGTTCATGCCATACCATCACCATGTCGTAACCCGGCATCTCCAGCGGAGCCGCGCAGGTGCGCAATTCCCCCAACAGTTCCCCCAGCATGCGCGAAGGCAGCATGGCGACCATATCGGATTTCGCCAGCAACGCGGGAATAAACAGGAAGTGCGGCACCGACATTACGACCCGTCGGGTTAACCCCTGTGCGGCCAGCAGCGTATCGATCTGGGTACGAAAACCGCCGCCATCTTGCGAAACCATCACAAACTCAAGCTGGCAGAACTGTTCGAGTGAGGGCGGCCGTTGCAACAGCGGGTGATCCCGGCGGCCGACCAGTAGGTAGTTCTCGTGAAACAGCGGCCGATGGCGCAGCTCCGCCGGCGCTTCTTCCCGGCTCAGAAAACCGAGATCGATCACCCCGTCCGCCAAATCGCGGCTCATGCGTTTGGGCGCCGCTTCGCGGATCGCCAGACGGGATTTCGGCGCCGCCAGCCGCAGACGGGGCAGCATCGGCAGCAAAATTGCGTATTCAGCGGCATCGGCGGCGGCCAGCTGCCAGGTGACTTCCGCCTGCCGCGGATCAAAGGGCTGCTCCGGCGCGACCAGGCGGCCCACATCGGCCAGCGTTTGGCGCAGCGGTGCCAACAGGCCGAGCGCGCGCGCCGTCGGCAGCATGCCGCGCGGGTTCGGCAGCAGCAGCGGGTCACGGTAGATCTCACGCAGCTTGGCAAGCTGAATGCTGACCGAAGGCTGGCTGAGATTGAGGCGCGCCGCCGCCCGCGTCACGCTGCGCTCGCTGAGCAACGCTTCCAATGTGACCAAAAGATTGAGATCGAGCCGCTTTAAATTGTTGATAACTATTCCCCGAATTAAATCTATCAATTTCAACTATAGCGCCGATCTCCCTACCGTGGAACGGACGCCGGAACAGACCGGTGAAACCGCAACGGAGAGGGGGACGATGATGAAATTGAGCGAATACGTGAGCTACGATGCGCTGGGATTGGCCGAATTGGTGCGGCGTGGCGAGGTCAGCGCAGCGGCGCTGCAACAGGCGGCGCGGGCCGCCGTCGAGGCGGTGAACCCGGCGATTAACGCGGTGGTGGAACACTGGGAACAGCCGCCGGAACAAGACGACGGGCCTTTGTCGGGCGTGCCTTTCCTGATCAAGGACATCGCCATCAGCATGGCAGGCAAGCGCGTTGAGCTGGGCAGCCGGTTGGCGCAGGGCAGCGTCGCCGCCGCCGACAGCCATCTGATGAGCAATATCCGCCGGGCCGGGCTGGTGACCTTTGGCCGCACCAGCATGCCGGAAATGGCGTTCAGCACCACCACCGAGGCCGTGCTTTACGGTGCAACGCGCAACCCCTGGAACCTGGATTTCAGCGCCGGTGGATCCAGCGGTGGCGCCGGTGCGGCGGTTGCCGCCGGTATGGTGCCCATCGCTCACGCCACCGACGCCGCCGGCTCGATTCGCGTACCGGCTTCGTCAAACGGGGTATTTGGTCTCAAGCCTACGCGCGGTCGGGTGCCGCATGGCCCGGTGATGGATGAGGTCTTCAACGGCTTTGGCGTCCAGCTGGGGCTCAGCCGCACGGTGCGTGACAGCGCCGCGTTGCTGGATGCGATGCAGCGTCCTCACGTTGGCGAGCCGTATTACACGGCGCCGCCGGCGCACAGCTGGTTATCGCAGGTGACGCGGCAACCGGGCAGGCTGCGCATCGGCATGATGACCGAGGCGTGGAACGGCGGAAAAACCGAGTCGAACATCGCCGGCGCCACGGCGGAAACGGCGGTGTTATTGGCGGCGTTGGGGCATCAGGTCAGCGAAACGGAAATGGCGATCGGCGTCAGTTGGCAAGAGTTGGTGTTCGCCAATGCGCAAATCTGGTGCGCCAATCTGGTTGGCTGGGTCGATGGTCTGAGCCAAGCGAGCGGACGGGCTATTTCAAGCGAAACGCTGGAGCCGGAAACGCTGGCCTGCTATCGCTACGGCCAGGCGGCCAGGGCGGTGGATATGGTGCGTGCGCTCGAGGTACGCAACCGGGTGACTCGCGCAGTCGGCGCCTATTTCCAGCAATACGACCTGCTGCTGACGCCGACGCTACCCGACCTGCCCTGGCGGCTTGGCCGTTATGGCGCGAATGCGGCGAATATGGACGGGCTGGAATGGACGGCGCATTTGTTCGATCATTCACCGTTCACCCCGGTATTTAACGTCGCCGGCGTACCGGCGATGTCGGTGCCGCTGGCCCAGGATGCGCAGCATAACCTGCCGATAGGCATGCAGTTTGTCGCCGGTTTTGGCCGTGAGGATCGGTTGTTGCAGCTGGCCGGACAGCTGGAACGCGCCGCGCCCTGGCATGGGCGGCGTCCGGCGATTTGGGCGGGGAATGCCGTTTAATAGCGGTAAAAAAGCAAAATATCCGCTATGTTGCCGAGAGGTGTTTGATGGCGGGCCGTCGGCTCGACGCTGCACCCTGGAGGCGATATGAGCTGCATTTTTTGCGATATCGTGGCGGGCAAGGCGCCGTGCCATAAAATCTGGGAAGACGACGACCATCTGGCGTTCCTGTCCATCTTTCCCAACACCGACGGCTTCAGCGTGGTGATCCCCAAGGCGCACCACCCGAGCTACGCCTTTGACCTGCCGGACGAGGTATTGAGCGCGCTGATGCTGGCGACCAAGCGGGTGGCGAAGCAGCTGGATCGCGCATTCGACGACGTCGGCCGCTGCGGCATGGTGTTCGAGGGCTACGGCGTCGACCATGTACACGCCAAACTGATCCCGCTGCACGGCACCGCGTCGCTGGCACAGTGGCGGCCGATCGAATCGACCTCGCCGAAGTTTTTCGCGCGTTACGAAGGCTATATCTCCTCCCACGACGCCGCGCGCGCCGACGACGAGCAACTGGCGGCGCTGGCCGCCCGCATCCGCCAAAGCGCCGTTTAAGGCACGAACGATCAACGCCGGGCATTGATTTTCCTGTTGTCTGGCTCCATGTTAGAGATTCATACGCATTTTAAGGCTCGCCCCCGCGGCGGGCCCCAACGCTAATCAGGACTGCCCTATGACAAATCCGTTGCTGACCCCGTTTTCCCTGCCGCCGTTCTCGGCGATCCGCCCTGAAGATATCGTGCCTGCGGTGCAATCCGCACTGGCGGACTGCCGCGCCGCGGTAGAGCGCGTGGTCGCGCAGCCGGGGCCGTTCACCTGGGATAATCTGTGTCAGCCGCTGGCGGAGTCAGACGATCGCCTGTCGCGCATCTGGTCGCCGATCGGCCACCTGAACTCGGTGAAAAACAGCCCGGAGCTGCGCGCCGCCTATGAACAGGCGCTGCCGCTGCTGTCCGAGTACGGCACCTGGGTCGGCCAGCACGAAGGGCTGTACCAGGCCTACCGCAGCCTGAAAGAAGGCGCGGCGTTCGAGGCGCTGAGCGTGCCGCAGCGCAAGGCGGTTGACAACGCGCTGCGCGATTTTGAACTGTCGGGCATCGGCCTGTCGGCGGATAAACAGCAGCGCTACGGCGAGATCGTCGCGCGCCTGTCCGAACTGGGTTCCACCTACAGCAACAACGTGCTCGACGCCACCATGGGCTGGAGCAAACTGATTACCGACGAAGCCGAGTTGAGCGGCCTGCCGGAAAGCGCCCTGGCGCAGGCGCAGGCGATGGCGCAGGCCAAAGAGCAGGACGGCTGGCTGCTGACGCTGGACATGCCGAGCTACCTGCCGGTGTTGACCTATGCCGACAACCGCGCGCTGCGTGAAGAGATGTACCGCGCCTTCGCCACCCGCGCCTCTGACCAGGGGCCGAACGCCGGCAAATGGGACAACAGCGAAGTGATGGCGGAAACGCTGGCGCTGCGCCACGAGCTGGCTCAGCTGCTGGGCTTCGACACCTACGCCGACAAGTCGCTGGCGACCAAAATGGCGGAGAGCCCGGAGCAGGTGATCGGCTTCCTGAGCGATCTGGCCAAGCGCGCCCGCCCGCAGGCCGAGCAAGAGCTGGCGCAGCTGCGCGCCTTCGCCAAACAGCACTATGGCGTGGACGAGCTCGACGCCTGGGACATCACCTATTACGGCGAAAAACAGAAGCAGCACCTGTTCTCCATCAGCGACGAGCAGCTGCGCCCGTACTTCCCGGAGCAGCGGGTGGTGGAAGGGCTGTTCGAAGTGGTGAAACGCATCTACGGCATCACCGCTAAAGAGCGTAAAGACGTGGAAACCTGGCATCCGGACGTGCGTTTCTTCGATCTGTTCGACGCTAACGGCGAGCTGCGCGGTAGCTTCTACCTCGATCTGTACGCCCGCGAAAACAAACGCGGCGGCGCCTGGATGGACGACTGCGTCGGCAGCCTGCGCAAGGCCGACGGCACGCTGCAAAAACCAGTCGCTTACCTGACCTGCAACTTCAACCGCCCGCTGGGCGACCAGCCGGCGCTGTTCACCCATAACGAAGTGACCACGCTGTTCCACGAGTTCGGCCACGGTCTGCATCACATGCTGACGCAGATCGATACCGCCGGCGTCTCCGGCATCAACGGGGTGCCGTGGGATGCGGTCGAACTGCCGAGCCAGTTTATGGAAAACTGGTGCTGGGAGCCGGAAGCGCTGGCGTTTATCTCGGGCCACTACCAGAGCGGCGAGCCGCTGCCGAAGGCCATGCTCGACAAGCTGCTGGCGGCCAAGAATTACCAGGCGGCGCTGTTCATCCTGCGCCAGCTGGAGTTCGGCCTGTTCGATTTCCGCATGCACTTCGAATACAGCCCGGAAAAAGGGGCGCAGATCCTGCCGACGCTGGCGGAAGTGAAGAAAATGGTGGCGGTGGTGCCTTCGCCGAGCTGGGGCCGTTTCCCGCACGCCTTCAGCCACATCTTCGCCGGCGGCTATGCGGCCGGTTACTACAGCTACCTGTGGGCGGAAGTGCTGTCGGCAGACGCCTACTCGCGCTTCGAAGAAGAGGGGATCTTCAACGCCGAAACCGGCAAATCCTTCCTCGACAACATTCTGTCGCGCGGCGGTTCGGAAGAGCCGATGGCGCTGTTCAAACGCTTCCGTGGCCGCGAGCCGCAGCTGGATGCTATGCTGCGCCATTACGGCATTAAAGGATAACCCGACACGTGAGCGTGTGTTTATTGTGTGAAGCAGGCGCCGATCCCGGCGCCTTGTCTGTTTTGGCGCAGCGCTGGCAACTGACGTCCGACGACGACGCGCTGATGGCGCTGGTACTGACCCCGCAGCGGCTGGAGCTGCGTAAGCGCGACGAGCCGAAGCTCGGCGGGATCTACGTCGATTTCGTCACCGGCGCCATGGCGCACCGGCGCCGCTTCGGCGGCGGCCGCGGCGAGGCGGTGGCCAAAGCGGTCGGCATCAAGGGCAGCTATCTGCCGGACGTGGTGGACGCCACTGCCGGGCTGGGGCGCGACGCCTTCGTGCTGGCGGCGCTGGGTTGCCGGGTACGGATGCTGGAGCGCAATCCGGTGGTGGCGGCGTTGCTGGACGACGGCCTGCAGCGCGGCTATCAGGATGCGGAAATCGGCCCGTGGCTGCGCGAGCGCCTGACGCTGCTGCACGCCTCCAGCCTGACGGCGCTGGTGGATCTCAGCCCGCGCCCCGAGGTGGTGTATCTCGATCCGATGTTCCCGCACAAGCAGAAAAGCGCGCTGGTGAAGAAAGAGATGCGGGTGTTTCAATCGCTGGTGGGCAGCGACGATGACGCCGACGGCCTGCTGGAGCCGGCGCGCCGTTTGGCGACCAAGCGCGTGGTGGTGAAACGCCCGGACTACGCGCCGCCGCTGGCCGACGTGCCGGCGCACGCCGCCACGCTGACCAAAAGCCACCGTTTCGATATCTACATGCCCCTGTAATGTCTGCCGGGCCCGCCGTGTCGGGCCCTCAGTTTTCCTCCCGCAAGCTTTTCCCCACGCCGCCGCCCGGATGCACCGCCAGCAAGGTATCCTTGTCGTAACCGCTGCGCGCCATCAGGCAGGCGCAGGCGGCGTCGAAGATCGCCAACACCAGCACAATTGAGGTGGTGGCCAGCATGTTCAGCGGATCTATCTCCTTTTGCACCCCGGTGGCGATCGTCAGCTGCGCCGCCTGCGCGATGGCGGAATGCGGGTTTTCCGTCACCGCGATCAGCGTCACGCCCTTGGCCTGCAGCGTCGGCAGCAGGCGGGTCAGTTCGTCGGAGTTGCCGCCGCGCGAGATCAGGATCAGCAGATCGTCGGCACGCAGAAAACCCAGATCGCCGTGCGCCGCGCCGGTGGCGTCGAGGTAGACCGCCGGCCGTTCCACGCAGGCGAGCATGTGGGCTATCTTGCGCGCCGCAATTCCCGAGGTGCCGACGCCGGTGACGGCGATTTTACCGCGGCAGTCGGCCAGCAACGCCAGCAGCCGTTGCCAGGTGCGTGCGTCGAGGCGCTCGCCCAGCTGCGCCAGCTCCTGGCTGTAGGTTTGCCAACCCTGCACGGCCTGCCGCCATTCCTGCTGCATCACGCCTCCTCCTGCATCAACCGGCGGTATTTCATGTGGTCGTTGTACAGCTCGTGGAATACCCGGTATTTGCGGTCGTAGTAGCTTTTTATCTGGTTGGTCTGCGGCGTGACCGTCTTGCCGATGCGGCTCATGGCGCTCATTGCCTCCGGCAGGGTGTCGAACACGCCCGCCGCCACGGTGCCCATCATGGCGCCGCCGAGCAGCATCGCTTCGCTCTCCTCCGGCAACAGCATGGCGCAGCCGGTGGCGTTGGCGTGCTCCTGCACGAAGATTGGGTTCTTGGTGCCGCCGCCGCTGGCCATGATGGTGTCGATGCAGTAGCCGCTGTGGTTCATGGTTTCGATGATGTGGCGGGTGCCGAGCGCGATGGCCTGAATGGTGGCCAGGTAGTGCAGCGCCATGTCCTCCGGCGTGCGCGACAGCTTCAGCCCGGTCAGGATGCCGGTCAGCGTCGGGTTGGCGCGCGGCGAGCGGTTGCCGTGGAAATACGGCAGCATATGGATGTCCTGCGTCAGGAAGGCGATATTCTCCGGCTCGCCGGCCATGCGGCGCAGAATGGCGTTCAGCACCTCATAGATGGTCTGCCCCTGGGTTTTCGCCTGCGCCAGCAGCTCTGGGTAGCACGGGTGCGACTGGATGACGTGGTCTATCAGTGCGCCGGTGGCGGACTGGCCGCCCTCGTTCAGCCAGTATTCCGGCAGGATCGCCGAGTAATACGGCCCCCAGACGCCGCCGATAAAGCGCGCGGTGCGCGACATCGCCATGTGGCCGGTAGAGGTGCCGCCGATCAGCGCGACGCGGCGGTTGAAGTCGGCCACCTCACCGGAGACGCCGGTGGCGCCCAGCGTGCCGAGGGTGCCGGCGTGGGCGTCGATGATCGACACGCTCACCGCCGTGCCGGCGATCAGCCCCATCTCGCTGGCGGCGCGCTGGGTCAGGCCGTGGCCCAGTGGCTCGCCCATCATTTTGACATCGCTGCCGATCTTGGCCGCGTCATGTTCCAGCACGTCTTCCAGCCCGATCTGCTGGAAGTAGCTCTTGTCCCAGCGCTGTTCGTGGCCGAGATAGGTCCACTTGCACACCGTCGAACACAGCGAGCGGGTGGCGTCCTGGGTAGCGCGCCAGGTGAGGAAGTCCGGCAGATCGAACAGGTAGCCGGCGTTGGCCCAGGTGGTGGGCATGTGCTGTTTCAGCCACAGCAGTTTCGGCGTCTGCATCTCCGGCGAGATAATGCCGCCGACGAAGTCCAGCACCCGATGTTTGGTGGCGTTGATGCGCTCGGCCTGGGCGATCGCCCGGTGATCCATCCACACGATGATGTTCTGTTCGGTGCGGCCAGAGGGGCTGACGGTCAGCGGCTTGCCCTCTTTATCCAGCACCACCAGCGAACAGGTGGCGTCGAAGCCCAACCCCTTGACCTGGATCGGGTTGATGTCGGCCTGGTTGACCGCGTCGCGCACCGCATTGCACACCGCCTGCCAGATATTATCCGACGACTGCTCGACGAAATCCGCCTTCGGCCGGTACAGATCGATGGCCCGGCTGGCCTGGCCGACCATGCGGCCGTTGAGATCGAATACGCCTGCGCGCGCGCTTCCGGTGCCCACATCTACGCCAATAAAATAGCTCGCCATTATTTTCTCCTCAGGCTTTTCGATTCTGTAACGCGATAAACAGGATCAGCACGCCGCCCCACAGGGCCATGGTCAGGTAGCTGCTGACCCCCAGCAGATTGAGGCCGCTTTCCAACATTTGCAGCACGATCAGCGCCAGCACCAGCCCCAGAATACGGCCGAAACCGCCGTCCGGATTAATGCCGCCCAGCACCGAGGCCAGAATGGTCACCAGCAGATAAGATTCGCCGTAGCCGGCCTTGGCCGAGTTGAACTTGGCCATCATCAGCAGCGCGGCGCCCCAGCCGAGCAGCGCCGACAGGATATACACCGCGATCTGCACCCGCGCGGTATTCACGCCGCTGAAGCGGGTAGCCTGCTCGTTGGAGCCGATCAGGTACAGGCTGCGGCCCAGCGTGGTGTGCTCCAGCAGCAGCCACAGCCCGGCCGCCACCAGCAGGAACAGGATCAGCGCCACCGGCACGCCGAGCACGGCGCCGTTGCCGAGAAATTGAATCGCCGCCGGGAAGCCGGAGATCACCGCGCCGTTGGACAGCAGGATATTCAGGCCGGTGATCAGCGTCATGGTGCCGAGCGAGGCGAGGATCGGGGAGACGCCGATCCAGGCCACCAGCGCGCCGTTCAGCGCGCCGATCGCCACCGCCACCAGCAGGCCGGCCAACAGCGCCAGCACCAGGAACAGCGGCTGGTCGGGATGGCTGACGATGATCGCCGCCATCACCAGCGAACAGGCGTTGGCGCCGGCGATGATCGACAGGTTGATGCCGCCGGTCAGCATGGTGATGCCCATGCCGAGCGCCAGCAGGCCGAGGATCGGCAGCTGCGAGGCGATCGACTGGAAGTTGCCGAGGCTGAAGAAGCGCGATCCGAGCAGCCCGGCGAAGAGCAGCGCCACCGCGATGATGATCGCGCCCTGCAGGCGAATGATCCGATCGCTTGGGATCAACCGAGTTAACTGCGTCATGTCAGATCTCCTTGAGCAGTTTGCGTTTTTCGTTCCAGGCGGTGGTGCTGATGCTGATCAAAATGATCGCGCCGCTGAACACCTGGTGCCAATAGGCCGAGACGCTGAGCAGCGTCAGCCCGTTTTGCAGGAAGGCCAGCAGCACCACGCCGAGCAGGGTGCCGGTCAACGAGCCGCGGCCGCCGCTCATGCTGGTGCCGCCCAGCACCACCGCCGCCAATACCGTCAGCTCGAAGCCGAGCAGAGAATTGGGGGCCACCGACTGGGTAATCTGCGCCTGCACCACCGCCGCGACGCCGGCCAGAATGCCCATGTAGCCGTAGACGCAAAAATGCAGCCGCAGCAGGTTCAACCCCAGGCGCGACGCCGCGTCGCGGTTGCCGCCCATGGCGTAGATCTGGCGCCCCAGCCGGGTGCGGTTCATCAGCACGCCGGTGACGACGATGGTCGCCAGCAGGCACAGCAGCGGCAGCGTCAGGCCGTAGTCGTAGCCGTCGGCGCCCTGGAACGAGAACCAGTTGATACCGTTCATGAACCAGTCCGGGAAGCCGTACAGCCAGGTGCCGTTGGTGACGTACACCAGCAGGCCGTAGAACAGGTTAAGGGTGGCGATGGTGATGATGATCGCCGGCACTTTCAGCCAGTACACCAGGAAACCGTTCACCAGCCCGAGCAGCAGGCCGACGCCAATCGCCAGGGCGAACGCCAGCGGGAAGCTGCCGCCGTGCTGGATCACCCAGCTGGCCATCACATACTGGGCGATGGCGGTGACCGCCGGGAACGAAATGTCGATGCCGCCGGCGATCAGCACCACGAACAGCCCGCAGGCCAGGATGCCGAGAATGGCGTAGCTGGTGGCGACGTCGGTCAGGTTGCCGAGCGTCAGAAATTCGTCGGTGCCGGCGCTCAGGCCGATCGCCAGCAGCAGCACCAACAGGCCGAGATAAAACTCGTGCCGCCCCGCCAGGCGGGCCAATAATGACTTATCCATTCACCACCTCGGCGATCTGTTGCTCGGTACTCTGGTGCGGCGCAAACTCGGCGATCAGTTCGCCCTTGCGCATCACCATCACCCGATGGCTGTTGTAATAGGCTTCCGGGATCTCGTCGCAGATCATCAGCACCGCCATGCCCAGCTGCGCCAGATCGCGGGCGATCTGGTAGATCCCCTCTTTGTTGGCGATGTCCACGCCGACGGTGGGTGAGTCGAGGATCAGGATCTTCGGCTGGGTCGCCACCCATTTGGCGATGGCGATGCGCTGGGCGTTGCCGCCGGACAGGGTTTTCACCGGCAATGCGCTGTCGGACACCTTGATGTTCAGATCGCGGATCAGCCGGTTGACCAGCTCGGTCGCCTTGGCGTGATCCAGCAGCCCGAGCGAGGTATGCAGCCGATCGAAGACGGTGACGATGGTGTTGTCGTAGATCGATTGTTCCATGATCAGCCCCTGCGTCAGGCGATCCTCCGACACATAGCCGATGCCGTGGCGCACCGCTTCGCGGTTGTTGTGCAGTTGCACCGCCCGGCCCTCGATGCGGATCTCGCCGCTGTCCGGCCGCGTCATGCCGAACAGGCTGAGGCACAGTTCGGTACGGCCGGCGCCGAGCAGGCCGACGATCGAGACGATCTCGCCGCCGCGCAGCGCCAGATTGACGTTGCGGTATTTCTCGCCGCGGCTGAGGTTGCGCACCTCGAGCAGCGGTGCCTGTTCGGCCGGCGGCAGCGGCGGCAGCGGGCTGTAGTGGAAGCGTTGGCCGGTCATCAGGAACGCCAGTTCATGGCTGTCCAGTTCGCTGGCCGGCCAGGTGCCTACCAGCTTGCCGTCGCGCATCACGCTGATGCGATCGGCGACTTCCATCACTTCGTCCAATCTGTGGCTGACGAATACCACGCAGATGCCGGCCGCCTTCAGCTCGTTGACCACCCGCAGCAGGCCGTCGACCTCCTGGCGGGTCAGCGAGGCGGTCGGTTCGTCCATGATAACCAACCGCGCCTCGGCGGCGATGGCGCGGCAAATCGCCACCAGCTGCCGATCGGCGATCGACAGTTTTTCCACCTTTTTATCGGGATCGATGCGTATGCCGACCCGCGCCATGGCGTCGAGTGCCGTCTGGCGCATCACCCGCTTACGCACCCAGAAATGGCCGCCGGGCAGGTAACGGTGGATGGCGATGTTCTCCGCCACCGTCAGGTTGGGGAACAGCGACAGGTCCTGGTAGATCACCTGTATGCCGTAATAACCGGACAGCTGCGGCGTCAGGGCGTGGAAGAGTTTGCCTTCCAGCGAAATGTTGGCGCCTTTTTCCGGCTGATAGACGCCGGAGATGATTTTAATGATGGTGCTTTTGCCGCAGCCGTTTTGCCCGGCCAGGCAGTGCACTTCGCCTTTATTCAGCGTCAGGTTGATCTGGTCTAATGCCAGCACGCCTGGGAATCGCTTGCTGATATTCTCCAGGGTGATAAATGCGGGGGAGGCTGTCATAACGTTAACCTGTGCTTGCGTAGCGGCCGAAGCCCTGGGCGCAGCAATGCTGCGCCCCTACGAGGGTTTAACTACTTTCCCGGTGTGGCGAAATTACGCGAAAAATCAGAATCCAAGCGATTGGGCGTTGTCTTTGGTCACTTCCAAAATCTTATTAAACCGAATCACTTTGTGTTCCATGTCGACGTCGGCCTTGCCGAGGCCCTCGATCGACAGGTCCTTATTCACTTCCTTGCCCTGCAGCAGCTGGTCGGCCACCGTCACCAGCGCATAACCGGCGTCTTTCGGATCCCACAGCAGCGCTTTCTTGATGTCGCCGCGCATCAGGTAAGGGGCGGCCTGCGCCGGCATGGCGATGCCCACTACCGCGATCTTGTCCTTGGCGCGTTTCTTGGCCACCGCCTGGCCGGCGCCGATCGGGCCGAGTGAACCGAAGCCGATGATGCCCTTCATCTGCGGATAGGTTTTCATCAGATCCAGCGTGGTGGCGTAAGATTTGTCGATGCTTTCCGCCACCGGCAGGCGCGAGGTGACTTCAAACATGTCCGGGTATTTTTCTTTCTGGTATTTGATGGCGGAGTCGGCCCAGGCGTTGTGCAGCGGCACGGTCAGCGAGCCGACGTAGATCGCGTAGCCGCCTTTGCCGCCCATGTCTTTCGCCAGCTCATCGACGTTGGCCTGCGCGTATTTCTCGCTGTCGATGGTCTCGATGTCCCACTGGCCGATCTGCTGGTCCGGGGATTCATGGGTCAGCACCACGATGCCTTTGTCGCGCGCTTTTTTCAGCACCGGCTCCAGCACCTTGGCGTCGTTCGGCACCACGATGATGGCGTTGACGTTCTTGGCGATCAGATCCTCAATCACCTTGACCTGCGCGGCCGGATCCGGCGTAGAAGGGCCGGTTTGGTAGGCGTTGACGTCGAGTTTTTTCGCCGCTTCGTTGACGCCCACTTCCATGCGGTTGAACCACGGAATGCCGGTCACTTTAGCGACCACGGCAATCTCATACTTATCAGCGGCGAACACAGGTGTTGTCGATAACATGCACGCAGAAACCACACATGCATTTAATAATGCGAGGTTAAATTTCATTAGCTGTACCTTTTTTTATCTGTAGGGGTGGCGGTTTTTCCACCGCTGCAGATTACAAAGGAATGGAAGAGGGGGCGTAGCTGAAGTTAATGAAATGTGATCTGCGCACATTTAAGTAAAATAATGGCGTATTTAATGTTAAATAAATGTTTAATTATTTGGTGGTGGTAAATTTACTACCGATTAAGAAGCAATAAATAACCTATTATTAACTTTTATTTAACGTATCGGCATCATTTGGATGGCGTGAAAGCATAAAAAAATGCCGGCGCAGAGGCCGGCATTGAAGCATTTAATCGATGTGTGAACAAGATCACCTTTAAGGCGGATTACAGCACGCCCTGCGCCAGCATGGCGTCCGCGACCTTGACGAAACCGGCGATATTCGCGCCGTGCACGTAGTGGGTTTGCTTGCCTTCGCCGCCGTATTCCACGCAGGCGTGGTGAATATCGGCCATGATATGTTGTAAACGTACATCCACTTTCTCTGCCCGCCAGCCGATGCGCGCGGCGTTTTGCGCCATCTCCAGCCCCGAGGTGGCCACCCCGCCGGCGTTGGCCGCCTTGCCCGGCGCGAACAGCACGCCGGCGTCGAGGAAGGCGTCGGTGGCCTGGATGGTGGTCGGCATGTTGGCGCCTTCCGCGACCGCCTTCACTCCGTTGCGGATCAGCGTCTGCGCCGCCTCGAGATCCAGTTCGTTCTGGGTGGCGCACGGCAGGGCGATATCCACCGGCACGTTCCACGGCTGCTGGCCCGCCAGATAGGTCAGGCCGCGTTCGCGGGCGTAGTCCGCCACCCGGCCGTAGCGCTGGTTTTTGATCTCCGCCAGGTGCGCCAGCTTCTCGGTGGTGAAGCCGTCTTCGTCCACCAGGGTGCCGCCGGAATCCGACACGGTGATCACGCGCGCATCCAGCTCCAGCGCTTTCTCGATGGTGTACTGCGCCACGTTGCCGGAGCCGGATACCGCCACCCGCATGCCCTCAAAGCCCAGGCCGTGGCGCTGCAGCATGGCGTCGGTGAAGTACACCAGGCCATAGCCGGTCGCCTCGGGGCGGATCAGGCTGCCGCCGAAGGAGAGGCCCTTGCCGGTAAATACGCAGGCGGTATTGTTGGACAGTTTTTTCATCATGCCGGCCATAAAGCCGACTTCGCGGCCGCCGACGCCGATATCGCCGGCCGGCACGTCGGTGTCCGGCCCCAGATGGCGGTACAGCTCGGTCATCAGCGCCTGGCAGAAGCGCATGATCTCGCCCTGGCTTTTACCCTTGGGATCGAAATCGGAACCGCCTTTGCCGCCGCCCATCGGCAGGGTGGTCAACGCGTTCTTGAAGGTCTGCTCAAAACCGAGGAACTTCAGGATCGACAGGTTTACCGACGGGTGGAAGCGCATGCCGCCCTTGTAGGGGCCGATGGCCGAGTTGAACTGTACGCGGAAGGCGCGGTTGACCTGCACCTGGCCGCGATCGTCCACCCAGCTGACGCGGAACTGAATGACGCGCTCGGGCTCCACCAGGCGCTCCAGCAGCGCCTGTTCGCGATAGCGCGGGTTGCGTTCGATAAACGGCCACAGCGAGGTGAATACTTCGCGCACCGCCTGCAAATATTCCGGCTGGTGGGGGTTATGGCGTTGTAACGAGGACAGGAAAGACTCTACCGATACGGCATATTCCATGGATAACTCCTTTTCGCATTAAATTTCCCCCGCTATTTCTTATAGATATGGGTATAGGCGATGCCCGGGGGAGGATGTTGTGTCTTTAGCGACTATATCATCGGAGGGCGGTTGATTATCAAGCGATTAATCGGCATGGCGGCATGAAAAACGCCCGCAGGGCGCGGGCGTTGGGCAATTAAGTTAGCAAGTGCTTACTTTATTCGTCTTCTTCATCGCGCAGCGGCACGATCAGCATATCGATGTGCACGGTATTGATCAGCTGGCGAGCGGAAGACATCAGCTTGCTCCAGAAGTCCTGGTGGTGGCCACACAGCACCAGGTCCATGTCGTATTTCTTGATGGCATCGACCAATACCTGCGCCAGATCGCCGCTGCCGCTCAGGGTCTCGGTGATCGGGTAGCCGGCGTTCTGCGACAGCTCGGTCAGCGCCTGATGGGTTTCCTCGGAGATGCGTTTTTGCATGTCGCCGAGATTGACGTCGATAAGGCCGGTATAGAGGTCGGAATAGTTGACATCGACGTGGATCAGAGAAACTTTAGCGTTGTACGGCCGCGCCATCGAGACGGCTTTTTCTACCAGGATCTTGCTTTCCGGGGATAGGTCCACCGCGATCAGTATGTGTTTGTAAGCCATAAGAATACTCCTTCCATAAACATGCCGATTAAAAAGGGTTAGCAGGCGTTCCGTTTACCCGCCTGGCGCTTTTGGTTCCATAGTATCATTCGGATAACGCAATGATATGTTGGGGCGATCACACTGCGCCGCATCGAAAATCTCTCCGCCCGATACCTTTCGTTGTACACCCGCGCGGCGTAAAAGCCTATGGGTTATGCGGATGCTGACGGTCTGACCGCTTGAATTATAAGCGTTATTAAACAAAGTATAGCGCTAAATGTGCAATCAGCGCTCCAGATGCGGCTGCAGCAGGCTTTCAAACCACTCATGAAACACCGCCAGGCGGCGCGATCGCTGGCGGCGATGGGGGTAGATCAGGGCGATCGGCATGGAGGCGGCGCGGTAACCGGGCAGGACTTCTACCAGTTCACCGGCGTCGAGCAGGTGTTGCACGTCGTAGCGCGGGATCTGCATCAGCCCCAGCCCGGCGCGGCAGCAGGCGATGTAGCTTTCGGCGTTGTTGACCACCACCCGGCTGGGCAATTCGAGCCGTTGCGTATGGCCGTCGTCGGTCAGGTATTCCCAGGGGGACTCACGGCCGGTTTTGGGCGAGGCGTAGCCGATGCTCCAGTGCCCCTCGACGAGATCGCCGGGCTGGCGCGGATGGCCGAATTCGCTCAGGTAGGCGGGGCTGGCGCAGTTGATCAGCGCGATATGGCCGAGCGGGCGCATCACCAGGCTGCTGTCGTGCAGATCGCCGACGCGCACCGCGCAGTCGACCCCTTCCTGGACCAGATCGATGGCGCGATCGGCGGAGCCGAGTACCAGCTGCAGATGAGGGTGGCGCCGCAGCAGGCCGGGCAGCGCCGGGGCGATCATCCGGCGGGCGATGCGGCTCGGCACATCGACGCTGAGCCGGCCGGAGGCCTGGCGCTGGCTGGCCTGAAATGACTGATCGATGTCTTCCACCTCGGCCAGCAGCGGGCGCAGCCGCTCGAGCAGCTGTTCGCCGTCGGCGGTCAGCCGCACCTGCCGCGTGGTGCGGTGCAGCAGGCGCACGCCCAGCTGCGTTTCCAGTTGTTGCACGGCGGCGGACACCGAGGCGCGCGGTATCTCCAGCGCATGGGCTGCCCGGATAAAGCTGCCCATTTCCGCCACCTGTACGAATACGCGGTATTGATTGAATCTGTCCATTGGTGCGCCTGTATTGTCCTTGTTGTTGTTTAATGTCTTCCAGCGGAGTTATCCGGAAAACCCTCCTTGTTCCAGGAAGGCTTGCTCCTGCTCAGTCGTATCGCGCAGCAGCAGCCGATTGCGATGCGGGAAACGACCGAAACGGCGGATGATATCGCGGTGCTCCTCGGCATGCGCACGTTCGGCCGACCCCAGTTGAGAGTTTAGCGCTACGGACAGATCCTGATCGGCGAGATTTTCCGAGTGGGCGAACGGCAGGCAAAAAAACAGGCGCAACGCCGGCTCGACGGCCTGCATGTAGCTCGCCGTAACGGCGATGCGGGCGAAGCGGCGTGCCAGCGGATCGGTGGCGTACATGTGGGCGGTATTGCGAAAAGCATTGCGTGGAAATTGGTCGAGCAGGATTATCAGCGCCAGCGCACTTTCCGGCGCTTTGAGCCAGTCGTCACGTTCACGCCGGGCCGCCGCCAGATGCAGGCCCAAAAAGCGTGTACGAAAATGTTGGTCGAAGCGCAGATCCTGCCGGAACCATTGACCGGCGCCGGCGTCTCGCCAAAACCGAATCATCTCATCGGCCGTTTGATTATTGGCCGCGAGCGCATCGCTGCGCCGGCGGAAAAAGGTCTGCATGCCAGTCATTCCTTCTTCGTTTTGGTCGGCGCATTGCCCAAAATCATCGATGTGCCGGCGTAAATGCCGCCGGACACTTCCATCGCCAAACGTTCGGCGTCCTTGCGCCGTAGTTCGGCCATCAGGTCCGTAGCGGTTTCCGGATCGGTGCCCAATGCCATGACGGCCTCATGCCCGAAAGACATGGCGGACTCGAAGGTGGCGCGAATTTGGTAATCCACGTCGGCCTTGATCAAAGCGATGGCATGTTCGCGATCGTAAGCGCGAGCCAGCACGCGGGCTTGTGGGAAATGGCTTTTGGCGTGTTCGACAATCTGCGTGGCAGCGAGCGGATCGTCAAGGCAAACCAAGATGGCGCGGGCGTGATCGGCACCTGCCGCATGCAGCACATCTATGCGTGCGCCGTCGCCATAGTAAACCTTGAAGCCGAATTCTTGCGCGTCGCGGGCAACCTGGGGTTCGTGGTCGATGATGGCGATATCGGCGCCCATCGCCAAAACGTGCTGGCTGACTATCTGGCCAAAGCGGCCGAATCCGACGATCAGCACGCTGTTGGTCAAGCCTGCGGGCTGTTCAGCGCCGTCCAACGAGGCGCCGGACGAGGCGCGCAGCCGTTGGTGAATCAGCACCACCAGCGGTGTCAACGCCATCGACAGCACCACGACGGCCGTCATGTTGGCGTTGGTTTCCGCTGGCAGCACATGGTTGGCCAGCGCGGCGGCGAACAGCACAAAAGCGAATTCTCCCCCTTGTGCCATGAGCACGGCACGGTCGAGAGCATCGCCGTGCGAGCTTCTCGCCAACCGCGCCACGCAGTAGATGCACAGGCCTTTGATCAACATCATCGCCAGCACGCCGCTGACGATCAGCGGCCAGTTGCGCGCCACCACGGCCAGATCGAGCGACATGCCGACGCCGAGAAAGAACAACCCCAACAGCAAACCGCGAAAGGGCTCAATGTCGGCTTCGAGTTGATGGCGGAACGTCGATTCCGACAGCAGCACGCCGGCCAAAAAGGCGCCCATGGCCATGGAGAGGCCACCCAGTTGCATCAGCAAAGCGGCGCCGAGCACCACCAGCAGCGCGGCTGCGGTCATCACTTCGCGCGCTTTGGCGTTCGCCAGAATGCGAAACAGCGGGTTCAGCAGCCAGATGCCGGCCGCCACCAGCGCGGCCAGCGCACCGGCGGCGATGGCGATGCCGCCCCAGGCGGAACCGGATACCGGCGTTGATGAATCGGCCGGCGAGAGGAACGCCACCAGCGCCAGCAGCGGGACAATCATCAGATCTTCAAACAGCAATACGGCGACGATTTTCTGCCCGCGCGGGCTGGCGATGTCGCCGCGCTCGCCCAACAGCTGCATGACGATGGCGGTAGACGTCAGCACGAACCCCATGCCGCAAACGAACGAGATGGCCAGTGAAAAACCGAAGACCACGCCGATGGCGGTGAGCAGCAGCCCGCAGCTCAACACCTGCAGGCTGCCCAGGCCGAAAATGTCGCGCCGCATGTTCCACAGATGAGAAGGCCGCATCTCCAGGCCGATGACGAAGAGAAACATCACCACCCCAAGCTCGGCGGTGTGCAGGATGGTCTGCGCGTCGTTGAACAAACCGAAGCCGAACGGCCCAATCGCCAAACCGGCGGCCAGATAACCCAGCACCGAACCCAGCCCCAACCGTTTGAACAGCGGCACGGCCACCACCGCGGCGCCCAGTAGCGTCACTACGTTGAGCAGATCGCCGGCGCTTTCAGACATGAACGAGGCGCCAGAATACCAGCGCGGCGATGGCGGCGGGGATCGCGAACACCAGCAGCAGGATCGGCAATTCTGCCCGCACGCTGTAGCCCGCGTGGGCGACGCCTACCCACATATTGACTCCTGCGATCAGCAGCCAGGCCGGCACGAAAATTTTGGCCGCCAGCGCCATACCCGCCGCGCTGGCGCCCCAGAGCCAGCCAAACAGCACGAACACTCCCAGGAGAACCGCGCCTCCACCAATAACCATCAGCATGTGCATTGCAATATCCTCTACGCTGCGCTTTCTGGCTGGGGCGGTGCCAGACGCGCCGCCCCCATTCAGCGTTATTTGGTGGTGTAGCCGCCGTTGATCAGGATGGTTTGGCCGGTTATCCACCAGCCGTCGCTGACCAGGTGGCGAACGAACGGCACCACATCCTGGATGTCGGTCAGGCCGGTTTTACTGAACGGTGACAACGCGGCTGCGCTTTGGTGATACGCCACTGCATCGGCGCCTTCGGCCGGATAGAAGAACGGCGTATCCATTGGGCCCGGGCCGATGGCGGTCACGGAGATGCCGCGTTCACCGAACTCTTTGGCGGCGGCGCGGGTGAAGTGTTCCACCGGCGCCTTGGTGCCGGCGTACGCGGCGTAAAACGGCGTAAAGGCGCCGAGCAGCGAAGTGACCAGCGTGCAGATTTTACCGTTGTCGTTGAGATGCTTGCCCGCCTCTTTCAGGAAGAAGAACGCGCTTTTGGCGTTGACCGCCGTCATCTCGTCGTACTCGGCTTCGCTGATGTCGACCATGGGTTTTTTCAGCACTTTGCCGACGGTATTGATGGCGATATCCGGCTTGCCGACGGCGGCGACCGCATCGGCGAACAGCTTCTCGACGGCGCCCGCGGTGGTCAGATCGGCCTGCAGCGCGACGCCTTGCGCCCCGGCGGCCTGGATGGCGGCGACAGTCTTATCCGCCTCGGCTTTGGAGGCGGCGCTGTTGTAGTGGATCACCACCGCTTTGGCGCCTTGTTCCGCTAAATCGCGTGCGATCAGCCCGCCGAGATTTTTGGCGCCGCCGGCGATCAGGACGGTTTTTCCTTTGATTGAATGGTTGGCCATAACAGTTTCCTTGGGTGCGGGTGAATGTAACGGAAACTTGAGTCTAACCAGCGTTGGGCGAAAGATCAGCGGCGTGGGGCGGGATAGACTATCCAGGAAAAACGACTAATTGCAGACGGACGATTATCACTTATAACGGCCCGGTGGGTGACTTCCCGGCGCGTGGCGGTAAATTTTATCCACTGATCAGGCCAGTTTGCGTTTCATTAACCTACAATGATGGATATGGGCCTCATCATTTCCCCTCTGAGTGGAACCTCGCTGTGCAAATCTCTCTGTGCGGTGCGGTAACGTCTCCGGAGGCGGTGGGTTATGGGCGTGGCCCGTGCAGGCAAAAAAGGGGATGAGAGCGGTAAGCTCCAGCAGAGTATCGGGTAATGAGGTAGGGCGGTTGGACCCGGCGGATGGCCGAGGATAACAACGCCTTGAGGGGGCAATCATGATCAGTACCGTCGCGCTGTTTTGGGCCTTATGTGTGGTGTGTGTGGTAAACATGGTGCGGTATTACTCTTCTCTGCGCGCGCTGCTGGTGGTATTGCGCGGCTGTGACCCGTTGCTGTACCAATACGTCGACGGCGGCGGTTTCTTCACCGCCCACGGGCAACCCAGCAAGCAGCTGAGGCTGGTGCGCTATATCTTTGCGCAGCGCTATGTCGAGCACCACGATCCGGAGTTTATTCGCCGCTGCGAGCGGGTGCGCGGGCAGTTTATGCTGACCTCGGCCCTGTGCGGCCTGGTGGTCATCAGCCTGATAGCGCTGATGATCTGGTATTAATGCCTTTCTGTTTCCCTTGATGCAGGCAAAAAAAAGGCGGCCCTGCGGCCGCCTTTCTCATGCTTATCGCTTTTATCGCTTAGATCAGCTTCAACGCAACCCAATACAGCGCACCGGAAAGCAGAATCGAGATTGGCAGGGTCAGTACCCAGGCCAACAGGATGTTCTTCACGGTTTTGCTCTGCACGCCGCCGCCGTCCACGATCATCGTCCCGGCAACCGCCGAAGAGAGGACGTGGGTGGTGGAGACCGGCATGCCGGTATAACTCGCCACGCCGATCGACAGCGCCGCGGTCATCTGGGCCGATACGCCCTGGGCATACGTCATGCCTTTCTTGCCGATCTTCTCGCCGATGGTGGTGGCTACGCGTTTCCAGCCCACCATAGTACCGAGCGACAGTGCCAGCGCGACGGCGACGATGATCCACATCGGCGCGTACTCGACGGTTTGCAGCAGATCCTGACGCAGGTTCTTCAGGAAGCGCTGGTCGGCGGATGAGGTTTCCGGCAGCTTGGCGACTTTATCCGCCGTGTCGGTTACGCACATCAGCAGGCGGCGCAGGTGGCTGCGCTGGTCAACCGTCAGCTGATCGTAGCTCTGCAGGTTGGTCAGCATGCCCTGAGCCAGCTCGATCGCCGGCATGGCGCGCGAACTGTCGCAGTGGAACTCGGCCGGCTTGTTAGGCGCGGCTTCGTCATCCGGGCTTGGCACCAGCGGCGTCAGCGACACCGCATGCGACAGCGCGTCGCCGTGCTGCTGGTAATATTGCTGCAGGTGGGCCACGGCATCACGCGTACGGGTGATGTCATAACCGGTTGCATTCATATTGACCACGAAGCCGGCCGGCGCAACGCCGATCAGCACCAGCATGATAAGGCCGATGCCTTTCTGGCCGTCGTTGGCGCCGTGCGAGAAGCTGACGCCAATCGCCGACAGGATCAGTGCGATACGGGTCCAGAACGGCGGCTTGCGTTTGCCGTCGACCTTTTCACGTTCCGCAGGGGTCATGTGGATACGCTGGCGTTTCTTGGTGCCACTCCAATAGCGGCGCAAGGCGAACACCATCACTCCCGCCACCATCATGCCGACCAGCGGCGAGAACAGCAGAGAAAGGAAAATGCCAATCATTTTCGGGACGTTAAGCGCATCCACCACCGAAGTGTGGGTCATCAGGGCGTTGGTTAAACCGACACCGATGATTGCGCCTATCAGCGTATGGGAACTGGAGGCCGGCAGACCGAAATACCAGGTGCCGAGGTTCCAGATGATTGCCGCCAACAGCATGGAGAAGACCATGGCTAATCCGTGTGCTGAACTGACGTTCAACAACAGATCGGTAGGCAGCAAATGGACGATGGCGTAAGCAACACTCAAACCGCCGAGCATTACGCCAAGAAAGTTGAACAAACCTGCCATCACGACCGCAAGTTGCGAGCGCATGGCGCGGGTATAAATAACTGTAGCGACCGCATTGGCCGTATCATGAAAACCGTTGATGGCTTCATAAAACAACACGAACAACAATGCGAGAATTAACATCAGGCCGGTATGGAAATCCAGGCCAGCGAACAAATGCAGCATAAGCGTTACGCCAGTTTGTGGACATGAACGCCGCGCATTATCAGTGACAACCGGGGCCGGGGAAAAGGAAAATATGACGTTTTTTTGATTTGGACATGACGAAACGATGACGCGCCTATAACAAAAATATGGAATATCAACGCGTTAATCTCCTCTGACCTCTGTAATATTTTCTTACTATGGCGTTGGCGACGCCGGGGCTTTACAATCTGCCGCCGTGAATTTGGCGGTGACCGGCGGCGAAACGGCGTAATATGGCGCTCTTTTGTCGCGATTGTGGTTTTGATAAGTGAGGCTCAGGTGGAACAGTTTGATGTCGTAGTGATTGGGGCGGGCGCCGCCGGCATGTTTTGCGCCGCGCAGGCGGGGCAACTCGGTTGCCGCGTGTTGCTGCTCGACAACGGCAAAAAACCGGGCCGCAAGATCCTGATGTCCGGCGGCGGGCGCTGCAACTTTACCAATATGTACGCCGAGCCGGCGGCCTATCTGTCGAACAACCCGCACTTCTGCAAGTCGGCGTTGGCGCGCTACACCCAGTGGGACTTCATCGATCTGATCAACCGCTACGGCATCGCCTACCATGAAAAAACGCTGGGGCAGCTGTTCTGCGACGACTCGGCGCAGCAGGTGGTGGATCTGCTGGTCAAAGAGTGCGAGCTGGGCCAGGTGACGATGCGCCTGCGCAGCGAAGTGCTGGGCGTGGAGAAAACCGAACATGGCTACTCGCTGGCGCTGAATGGTGAAAAAGTGAGTGCTCGCTCACTTGTGGTGGCCAGCGGCGGATTGTCCATGCCGGGGCTGGGCGCTTCGCCGTTCGGTTACAAGCTGGCGGAGCAGTTCGGCCTCAAGGTGCTGCCGACGCGCGCCGGGCTGGTGCCTTTTACCCTGCATAAGCCGCTGCTGGAGCATGTGCAGACGCTGTCCGGCGTCTCGGTGCCGGCGGTGATCACCGCCGAGAACGGTGTCAGCTTCCGTGAAAGCATCCTGTTTACCCATCGCGGCCTGTCCGGCCCGGCGGTGCTGCAGCTGTCCAGCTACTGGCAACCGGGTGAGTATGTGAGCGTTAACTTACTTCCTGAGCTGGATTTGGCGGCCTTCCTGGATGATCAACGCCGAGAGCACCCGAACCAAAGCCTGAAAAACACCCTGGCGCTGCAATTGCCGAAGCGGCTGGTGGAGTGCTTGCAGACCCTGGGACAACTGCCGGAGGCCACGCTGAAGCAGCTGAATGCGCCGCAGCAGGCGGCGCTGGTGGATCTGTTGCAGAACTGGCGCGTGCAGCCGAACGGCACCGAAGGCTACCGCACGGCGGAAGTGACGCTCGGTGGCGTCGACACCAGTGAACTTTCCTCCAAGACGATGGAGGCCCACAAGGCGCCGGGGCTCTACTTCATCGGCGAAGTGGTGGATGTGACCGGGTGGTTGGGCGGTTACAACTTCCAGTGGGCGTGGAGCTCGGCCTGGGCCTGCGCCCAGGCGCTGGCGGCACAGGGGCGTTAAAACCTGCTCAGCCTTGAAACGTGCCGGGTCACATTGACCCGGCCTTGAGCTGATTCATTAATTTCATTTTAGTGTCGCCGTCGAGAAAACTCGCCTCCAGCGCCTGTCGGTTGCTGCGGTTAAAATCGTCATCCTGCCAGCCGAAGGCGTCATGCAACAGCTGGTACTCCTTGTTCAGCGTGGTATCGGCGACGGTGCGCGCATCGGTATTCACGTTCAGCCGCACTCCCATTCTTTTCAGCCGGTCTATCGGGTGACTGTCGATGCTGTCGAACAGATTGCAGACGAGATTGCAGCTGGGGCAGATCTCGAGCAGGACGCCGGTGGCTATCAGGCGCTCGATAAGCGCAGCATCCTCGATGCTCCTGACGCCGTGGCCGATGCGCGACACCTGCAGCCTATCCAGCGTTTCCCGTACGCTGTCGGCGCCCTTCGCCTCGCCGGCGTGGGCGATGACGTTGCCGCCGGCTTCGCGCACCGCCCGAAAGGCCGCTATGTGATTGGCCAGCGGGTAACGCGCTTCGTCGGCGGCCAAATCCAGCGCCACCACGCCGCGGCCCAGATAGTTAATCACGAGCCCGGCGGTTTGCAGGCTGGCGGCCGCATCGAAATGCCGCAGCGTGCACAGGATCAGCCCGGCTGCGACGCCGTAAGTTTGCGCGGCGTCATGCATCGCGGCGAGCACCGTCTCGACCACCGCTTCACCGCTTAATCCCATCCGGGTATGCAGCAGCGGGGCAAAGCGCACTTCCGCATAGATGACGTTATCTGTCGCCAGCTGCGCGAACAAGTCATCGACGGCCAGCGCTATCGCCTGGCGCGTCTGCAAGAGGTCTATTTGCGGCGCGATCTTGCTTAAAAAGTCCCCCAGATCGGCGCATCGCTTCGGCGCGATAAATTGCCGATTAAAGGCCGTTCTGGTTAATTGCGGGTCGATCTTTTTGACATAGTGGTAGCTCAAGCACGTATCTAAATGGACGTGTAATTCCACTTTTTTTAATTTGCTCGGATCGAAATTCATGGCAGCCACCTCTTTCATTCGCGGTGAGATAACAGTGAGAACAGTTTTTCTTTAAACAGGCCGGGTTTAATGCGGGTAATCACGCGCGCATTGGCCGGTTCGCCGGTCAGGTGGGTGGAATCAATGACGTAATGGCCGTAAGACCGTTCACTTTTATATTCTACCCAGGAATACGCCTCCAGACTGGTCTCGACAATGTCCGGGTAGAGCGCCACCGCCATGGTGGTCGGATCGGGCAAATCAAAGCCTTTACGCTCGGTGCGCCCGGCGTTGAACGCCATCAGCGTGCGGTTGCAGCGCACGGCAAAGCGGCCCAGATCGCTGAGATCATTCAATCGTGCTATATCGCGTTGGTCGATAAATGCTTCCCCCATGCCGATTTCCCAGCCGACAAGGGTGAGTGGCAGCCCGGCAGTGAGCACCACATGCGCGGCTTCGGCGTCGACGTAAAAATTAAATTCGGCCAGCGGAGTGATATTGCCGGGCGTCAGCCCGGAACCGCCCATGACATAAACCCTTTTCACTTGTTCGGCCAGCGCGGGCGCTTTCAGCACCGCCATCGCAAGATTGGTCAGCGGCCCGAGGGTGACGATTTCCAGCTCGCCATTGAGCCGTGCGGCGCAGTCGATGATGGCGTCTACGGCATGAATGGGTGCGGCGGTCAGCTGTGGATCGGGCAAGGCCATGTCGCCCATGCCGTCTTCACCGTGAATGTGGTGCGAGTGATAACGCGTTCGGAACAGCGGTTTCGCCATGCCGGCATAAACCGGGGGCGTATAGGTTCCCGCTTTTTCCACGCAGATAAGCGCATTTTTGACGCATTGTTCAAGCGGGCAGTTGCCTGCGACCGTGGTGATCGCTTCCACCCTCACGTCAGGCTCGCGCAACGCCATCAGCAGGGCGACGGCATCGTCGGAGGCGGTATCGGTATCTATCAAAATATGTCGCATATCAATCTCCCCTGGTTGGTCTTCAGGAGAACATACCCACGCGGCTTAGGGTGAAAAAGGTCAGATGTCCTGTTTCTTTCTGAAGCGCCCCGGCTATTCTGGGCGCAGCCGAAAAGATAGGATGCAAGACGTTAACGGATAAGCCCTGGGAGTGAATCGCCGTGAAAACTGTCGGTGACAGCAAGCTAAAAGAAGCGTTTATCGAAGCTCACGATCTGCGAACGGCGCTTTCGCCCCCGCTGCTGGCCGCCTTGCGCTTGGTCAGGGTCGAGGCCGGTGAATACCTGGTGACGCAAAGCGATCGGTTGACCCACCTGTTTTTTCTCGTGCAGGGAAAATTGCAGGTTGAGAATTACGATGTGAACGGCATGCACATCGTCTTTTCCTTCGAAACGGATTTCTCCGTGATAGGCGATCTGGAGCTGTTCTCCCAGGCGCAGCGGGCGGTGTTCAGCACCGTACAGGCGGTCACGGACGCGCTGATCTTCACGCTGCCTATCGAGGTCATCAAAGAGCGGGCCATGCACGATCCTGTTTTCCTCGCCTTTATGTGCCGCCAGTTGAGCGACAAGCTGCTTAACGCTTCATTGCTGCATGCGAGCGGCGGCTTAACGGCAGAATATAAGCTGCGCAAATTTTTGTTATTTAAAATAAAGCAGGAAGGCGTGCAGATTCAGCTCGAAAACAGGGAGTTGTTGGCGGGCAGATTAGGGATCTCCGTCAGGCAACTGAGCCGCGCGCTGGCGCGGCTCGCGGCGGACGGTATTATTCAGTTTAAAAACAAATCGCTACGGGTGGTGGATAGCCAACGGCTGGCCGACATCAACGGGAGTGCCAGGATCTAGCCGATCGCCGGCCCCTTAAGCTCTATGCGGTTGCCGTCCGGATCGTTGAAGTAAATCGACGGCCCGTCGCCTTCCGCGCCGTAGCGAGATTCAGCGGGATCGACGGCGATCCCTTGCGATCGCAGATAGGTCAACAGCTCGTCTTCGTTGAAAGGATCGATGCGCAGGCAGAGGTGATCGACATTTTGCCGGTGAGGATCGGGCGCGTCGCCGCCTTTTTTTCCAAGCTGGCCGTTAACGTCGACCAGATCAATCATGGCCGCCCCGGCGCGCAGGTGCACCAGCCCCAAATCGGGCCGCCGTTTGGCGATGTCGCAACCCAGCGTCTGGGTATAGAACCGCAGGCTTTTTTCCGCATCGCGCACGCGTAACACCACATGATCGATAGTCTTCAGGCTGAAAGGGGGCATGATTTTCTCCCAGAATCGCTGCGTTACTCATCAGCATAATCGGCAACGCCCTATTTATCCTGTTTTCGCCCCCTATTGCTGCCAGAGCTGCCGCTTATCGCAGAGTTGCCACGATCTCTTCCAACGCCGCGCGCTGCGCCTCGCCGAGCGCGCTTTCCGTCGCTGCATTCTCCGCCAGCAGGGTTTGCAGGCCGATCAGCCAATCATAGATATAAAACGCGGTATTTTTGGTCGGCGTCGGCGCCAGCCGGGTTAGCCGCTGCTGGCCGCTCCAGTCCACCGCCGGCTGCGGCGGCGGGGTAAAGATCGGCTGGCCGGGATTGACGCGGCTCTCGGGGCGCGTTGCCGCATCGCGCCGCTGGAAGCCGAGCCAGGCGACGAAGTCGCCCAGTAGCGCCAGCGCCTGGCTGATTTGCCGATCTTCGCTCTGTTCCGGCAGGCCCCCGGCGCACAGCGCGCGTTCCAGCTCATCATTGAGCTGCAGGCGACAGGCGGCGCCGATCAGCGCATCGACCAGCAGTTCCAGATGCGGCTTTTCGACGCCGAGCAGCTCCAGCAACCGGCGGCTGTCCGGCAGGCTGCGCAGATGGTTGATCCAATCTGCGAATACCCGCGCGGCAAAGGATGACCCGGGGGACTCACCGGGCGCCGGGGTTTCCGGTGCGCCGAACAGATCGATATCGAGCCCGAACGGCGCAGGCGTCGCCGCCGGGGCCGGTACGGCGTGCTGCTGTTGCTGATAAAGTTGGCGCAACGTATCGCGCTGGGGCAACAGCCGCTCCAGCAGTTCGCCGTGGCGGCCGGCCTGCGCCTGCAGCGCGCGCAGCAGCTGTTGGCCGCGTTGCTGCGCCGCGTGTGGATCGGCGGCGGTGAGCCAGTTGCCGAGCAGGCTTTCCGTCAGTTCGCGCTGCAACTCTTCGCGCTGTTCGAGCAGGCGCGCTTGCTTCTGGACCGGGCGCGCCTGGGCGGCCAGGTAGCTCACCATGCGGCGGCAATCCTGTTCATCCAGCGCTAGCAGCGTGGCCCAGCTGTCGCCGGGCTCGCCGACCTGGCGCTGTACGGCGTCGTCGGGACGCGCTTTGCCTTCCCCGCGTTGATCGAACGGTGTGATCGCCCAGATCAGGCCAGGCTTGCGGCGCTGGCGCAGCGTCGGGGTTTCCCCCTGAGTCTGGTTGACCCAGTTGGCGAGCGCCTGGCCGATGCGGGCGGCATCCTGCGGCGTGGCGGCCGCATCGGCCACCAGCAGCAGGTTGGCGTGCAGGCCGTCTGCGCAGCGGGTCAGCAAATGGGCGCGTTTCGCCTGTTGCAGCCGCTGCGTTGGTTCCGCCTGCGGGCAGGCGTGGCTGCCGGGCAGGTCGATCAGCGCCACGTCGGCGGGCAGGCCCGCCTGCGCCGTTTGCGGCAGAACGGTGGTGACTTCGGCGGTCAGCCAGATCAGATCGCTCAGCGCGATCTCCCGTTCACCGCCGTGTTCGGCCATCACGACGATCGTCGCGTTTTCCGCTGCGGCGCTCGCGGTCAGCAGCGGCAAGACGCGGTGCGGGGCATGAACCTGTCGGCTGCCGCCGAGGGCATGCAGCGTGTGTGCCAACTGGCGATAACGCGCCGTCAGCGTTGTTTCCTCTCCCCACAGCGGCGCAAACAGGCGCGCGCGATCGTCAATGCTCAACTGCGGCGCCAGCGCCACGGCCTGCGGCCAGAAATGCCTGTCCAGCGTCTGTTGCCCCTTGTCGCCGTGGCGGCGTTGGCTATCCCACAGCGTCAGCACATCGCTGTCGCTGAGGCCGTCGAGGGCGACGGCTTGGCGGTGGCGTGCCAACGCTTGCAGGTGGCTGGCGATCGCGCGGGCGTCCCAGTCCAGCCGGAAGCCGCCCATCGCGGCGGCATCGAGCGTGATGGCCAGCCACTGCGCTTCATCGAGCAGCGCGAGGGCGAGAGGATACTCGGCGCACGGCGACGGCGCGGCGGCGCAGTAACGCACCGCCAGCGCGGCGTCTGCGTGCAGCCTTTCTGCGCCGGGGGCCAGCGCCGCCAGCAGGTGGGCCTTGGCGGTGGCGTTGTGGCCGTACAGGCCGATAGCGACCTGCTCAGGTTGCGCATTCGCCAATTGCAGCGCGCGGTTATGGCAACGGCGCAGGCGCAGCGTCAGGCGATCCGCCTCCTGTTCCAAACGGGTGGACTGCCGGCGTGCGGCGTCCACCCAGGCGATCGCCTGCAGAATGCCGGTGCTGAGTGCGTGGTTCGGGGCCGATTGGGCGGTAGTGGTGGCTTTCATCGTGGGTAAATGCTCCCGCTGTCTATCCAGTAGTGGGTCGCGCCGGAGGCGCTGGCAGCCAGGGTATTGAGTTTCAGTTGCAGGTGGTGCGCCGGGACGGGGCTGCCGTCGGCCAACAACGCCTGCGCGATCTTGACGCTTTCTGCGCCCTGTTCGGCGCTGGCGGTAATAGCCAGCCGCAGGGTGATCACCGCATCGCCGGCCAGTTTGCGCGCCAGCTGGGCGTCATTGATGGTCAGCGTATAGAGCGGCGAGGCCGGCCAGCGCTCGTTGTCCAGTTGGCGGAAGCCCAGGCGCAGCGGGCCGCGCAGCTGGAAGCTGCCGGCGGGGTCGAGCGCGAAGTCGGCGCGATCCAGATCGATGTCGCGGTAATAGACGTTATCGTCCGCCAGCATGTTATTGCCGTCCAGCATGCCCAGATGGCGAATGGTGGAGTAGGGCTGGAAATCGCCGACGTTGAAGTAAAAGCTCTCCAGCCGCAGGTCGATCGCCAGCAGGCACAGCATGGCGCCCACCGCGGCGGTGGATTTCGGGTTGTCGATGCGGCCGCGTTTGTTGAACGGGTACCAGCTGCGGGTGTGGTAGCCCTCGAGCGGCAGAATGCGGCTGGCGGGCAGCGGTTGCAGATGGCGCAGCAGCGCCTGCACGCCGGGGAAACGCGCCGGGCGGCCGGTCAACAGCAGCACGTCGCAGGTATACAGCGCCACCACCTCGGCCAGCAGGCGCAGGCAGCGGCCGATGCCGATGCGATCGGACAAGAAGGCGGCGTGCAGGTCGGCCAGGCGGATCACCAGCGGGGTGTGCAGAATATTGAAGGCGTCGCTGTCGGCTTCGCGCTGCACTTCGCCGTTGATAAACGCCAGCACCTGCGGCGTCGGCGGCTGCGGCAGCAGATCGCCGAGGCTGGCGGCGATTTCCGCCCGGCTGTCCAGCGGATCGTATTCTTCATAGGCGCCGAGCAGCGCGCGTCCGGCGGGCATGAAAATCTGCAGCGCGGCCTGCTGACGTAGGGTGGAAAGCCCGTCCATGCGCCCTTCGTTGCCGAACAGTTTGTCCATCAGCGCCGCGGCGGCACTCACGCCGGCGGCTTCGAACGCCTGCTGCACGGCGGGCAGGATAAACTGCTGGATGGCGTCCAGCAGGATGTCGTCGCCGGCGACTTTAAAGCCCTCGCGGAACAGCAGGCGCGGGTTGATTTTGATGTTGTTGCCCACGCCGTCGTCGAGCGAATAGTGCGTGATCGCCAGATCGGTGGTGCCGCCGCCGATGTCGATGGAGGCGATGCGCAGCGTTTTACCCGCCTGCTCGTCCGGCGCCAGCGGCCGGTCTGGCCGGGCCATGGCGGCGAAAAAGGCGTCGGTGCGGCCGGCGAAGTTCACCTGGGTTTCGTTGTACAGATAGACCATCTGGCCGCAGGTGGCCTCGTCCCACTCCATCTGCACCTGCGGCACCGGGAAGTGGGCGTGCGCGCCGTCGAACGGCGCATCCTGCGGGTGCCAGCCGAGGGCCTTCCACACCAGCCCGATCGCCTCCTGCATGCGGCGGCGGAAGATCTCGCGCTCGGGCTTCGGCATGGCCGAAGGCAGCGTCAGGATGATGGCGCGCAAACGGCGCGGCGCGGCGGCGTTCGGCATGCGGCTGCGTTGGGCGATGCTGTTGATCTGCATCAGCGCCTGCGCCAACAGCTCGCTCAGCATCAGCGTCATCACCGCGCTGCGGCTGTAATGGGCGGCGAACACCGGCAGCCGTTGCGCCGTCTGCAGGGCGGGCAGTGGCACGCCTTCGTCGTTGATGAGGGCGGTCAACGGTGCGGCGGCGGCCATCGGCTCGTGCCGCTCGTTGAAGCGCCAGCCGGGCGCATAGCGCTCCTCGTCCCACAGGTAGCGGCGCGGGCTGGAAATGCCGGTAGTGCCTTCATGGCCTGTTCGCCGCTGCGCCAATTGCGCGGCTTCGCGGCCGACGCGGGTGATGGAGGGCCACTGGAAGGCGTCGTCGCGCCCGCTCTGGAACGACAGATGCGGCTTGCCGAAGCTGACCTGAGAAAACTCCACCCGGCTCTCGAACAGTTCGTTGTAGACGCGGTGCGGTTCGGACAGCGAACGCAGCTGCAGCTCGTAGGTTTGCTTCAGGCCGTTGCTCTCTTCCGGGTGGTCTTCGACCAGCACGCCGCAGGTGTGAGAATTGCCGACGTCCAGCACCAGATCGACGTCGATCGCCGGTTGCTGCAGCGTCGCCGCCACCATCTTTATCTGCGGCACCGCGAGCTGGTGGCCGAGCATGTGCAGCAGGTTGAGGTAGTGCGCCTGATACTCGAAGGTTTTCAGCCCGGCGTTGATCTCCACTTCGGCGCGCTGCTCCCGCTCGGCGGCGCGCTGGCTGAACGCCTCGCGCAGCCAGCCGTCTACCCAGGTCAGATCGAGAAATTCGCCCAGCTCGTGGTTGCGGTGCGCCAGCGCGAAGTTCAGTCCGGTGCCGAGATCGCTTTCGCCCGGCGCCAGCGCCTCCTGGCCGGGCGCGGCGGCACGGGTGTCGAAGGCCAGCACCACGCGCAGCAGGTTGCCGTCCTGATCCGGTTCATCCAACTGCACCACCTGCAGGCGCGCCCAGTTGTCCGGGCCCGACAAAAACAGGCCCGCCGGGGTGTGGCGCAAGAAGGGCAGCGGCAGCCAGAGCTTATCCAGCAGGCGCAGCGACTGCTGCAGCGGATAGCTGAACTCCGGCCGCACCACTTCGGCGGCCTGGTCGCTCACGGCCGGCAGCTGGTATTTGCCGCTCTCGGCCTCCCATTGCAGGCGCAGCAGCGGGCCGCTGGCGGTCTTGCGCACGAATTTGCCGGGAAACTCGGCGTCCAGCAGCGGCGTCAGGGCAAAGTCCAGAAACTGAATGCCGCTGTCCTGAATCAGCGTAATGCCGTGTTTGTAGTCCGTAAGGGGTGCCAGCATCATTTACTCTCGCGCTTGAACGTCATGGGATAGGTGGTGTCCGCATCGTAGCGGCCGGTGCACTCCGCCGCGCCGGTTTCGCCCTGGCGGCAAACGATCTCCGGGATCTGGTAGCGGCTGCCGTCGCTGCAGCGCGCCTTGGTGCGGCTGTTGATCACCAGATTGCCGGACTGCATCAGCCCGGCTTCGACCGCCACCCGGCAGCTGACGCCGTCGCCGTAGGCGATGATGGCGTTGCCTTTGCCTGCGTTCAGGCGGTATTGCAGGCTGGGGCGTTTGCCGGTGATCGGATCTTTCAGCGCCACCGTGGCGCGCCATTTGCCGTTAAGGAAACGGGTGGAGCCGGCCTTCACCGCCTCGGGCGGCAGCACCAGCGCATTTTTGTCCGCCGGCTGCGGGATGACCGGCGCCGATGGCGGCGGCATCAGCGTCGCGTGCGCCAGCGGCAAACGCAGCTTAGGCAACGGCGCGGCGGTTTTTTCCGGCGGCGCCGGATGCTGCACCTCAGTCGGCATCGCCGGTTGCGGCGGTGGTGAGCGATGCAGCCAGGCGGCCAGCGCCGCACTGCCTAGCAGCAGTACGGGCAACAGCCACAGCGCGTGGCGCCGGCGTGGGCGAACGGCGGCAGGGGATTCGATAGGCGCTGCCGGGGCAGGCACCGGTTCGGACTCGGCGGCCGGGGCCGGTTTTACCGGTTCGACAATGGCCGGTTTACGCGGAGCGGCGGCGATCGGCGCCGGTTTTTCCACTTCGACTTTCACCTCTGCTTCGATCGGGCGCAGGCAGGCCAACGGATCGTCCGGGCTCTGCGCCTGCGGCTTGATAAAGCCCCAGAAGGTCAGCACCGGCCGGTCGTCCACCAGATAAACGTGGTTGGGATCGGGCATGTGCATCGCTTTGGCCAGCAGCGCGCCGAACAGGCGATGGCTGGGGTGATCGGTCGCCTGGGCCTGTTCCGTCAGGCTGCGGAAGGTCGTCAGGCAGTGTTCCAGGTGGCGCACCGCCTGCGCGCGCTGGGCGTCGCTCGCCGCTAGCCAGGAGGTGACTTTGCCGGGGAAGGGCGCATACCAGTCGATGCGGGTGCCGCTTTCGTTCGGTTGGGGGATCGCCAGACAGTCGGCGGCCTGCTGCTGCCGGCGAAGACGCAGGGTTTCCCGCAGCTGCTGCGCACAGGCGTAAACCGGTTGCCCGTTTTCGCCTAAAGCCAGCACATCATCCAAACTGCCACTGCGTAAGAAGGGTTTCACCACGGCACCGCACCTTGTCCTGTTCTGCAAAAACGCATAAAAGTCCATGATACCCCGCAGGCCGAGCCGCCAAACGGCCAAGGACAGCCCGAAAAACGCCCTTCTTTGGCGTTAGCGGCATGCTTTGCTAACCGGCACAGTGAAAATCTCGCTATCTGGACCTGTCTGTGAACCGCTTTATCTGAAAAATAGAACCTGGCCCCGGCAAGCGACGCCGGGGAACGATGTTCTCTTTCACTATGACATCGCCTCGCGGGTTGCCGATTTCGGTATGCCTCAGGCGTGCGGAGCGTTCACATGACGGACAGTCAGTCTGAAAAAACTCTCGTTGTTCCCCCTGCACATCCCGCTGCCGGGCAGTCGGCCCAGGGCTGGATGAACGGTTTCCTCGGCATGATGATCTTCAGCGGCTCGCTGCCCGCCACGCGAGTGGCGGTGCTGGAGCTCGATCCGCTGTTTCTGACGGCGGTCAGGGCGGCGATCGCCGCCTTGCTGGCCCTGTGTGCGTTGCTGATCACCCGGCAGGCGCGGCCGACGCGGGCCGATTTGCCGCCGCTGCTGTTTGTGGCGCTCGGCGTGGTCATCGGTTTTCCGCTGCTGACGGCGCTGGCGCTGCAGCACACCACGTCGGCGCATTCGTTGGTGTACATCGGTCTGCTGCCGCTGGCGACCGCCGGTTTTGGCGTTTTGCGCGGCGGAGAACGGCCCAAGCCCGCTTTTTGGGCTTTTTCAGGCGTCGGCGCCGTGCTGGTGGGCGCTTTCGCGTTGAGCCAGGGGAGCGGCGGTGCCTGGCAAGGGGATGCGCTGATGGTCGGGGCGGTGTTGCTGTGCGGCCTGGGTTATGCCGAAGGGGCGGTGCTGTCGCGCCGGATCGGCGGCTGGCAGGTGATCTCCTGGGCGCTGGTGGTGGCGTTGCCGTTGACGCTGGCGGCCACCTGGCTGGCGGCGCCGGCCGGTTGGCCCGTGATCAGCGGCGCCGCCTGGCTGTCGCTGGTTTACGTCTCGGTGTTCAGCATGTGGATTGGGTTTATTTTCTGGTATCGCGGCCTGGCGCAGGGCGGCATCGCCGCCGTCGGGCAGTTGCAGCTGCTGCAACCGTTCTTCGGCCTGGCGCTGGCGGGCTGGCTGCTGCATGAGACCGTCCAGCCGATGATGATCGCCGTGATGGCCGGCGTGGTGGTTTGCGTGTTTGGCGCCAAACGTTTTTCCCGCTAGGCGCTGCTGCCGGCGCAGGCCAGGATCACCTGTCCAAGCCGTTCCACCGCCTGTTGCACCTGGCGGTCGGCGTAACCGCCCAATCCCAGCACCAGGCCCGGTTCACCGTGGCCGGGTGCATACATCGGCGACACCGCCCGCAGCGCCAATCCGGCTTCGTTGGCGCACTGGGCGACCCGCACGTCATCGAGATCTTTTCTCAGCCACAGCACCATGTGCACGCCCTGATCGCAGGGCTGCACTACCGCCAGCTCAGCGGGGATGTGCGTGTTGATCGCCTCGATCAGCACCCGGCGTTTCTCGGCGTAGACGCCGCGCATTTTGCGGATATGCCGGTCGAGATACCCTTCGGCGATAAAGGCGGCCAGCACGTGTTGGTCCGCGCTGGGCGGATGGCGATCCATCAGGATCCTGGCGCCGCAAAAGGCGTCGACCAGCGGCGGCGGCACGATGGCGTAACCCAGCCGCAGCGAAGGGAACAGCACCTTGCTGAAGGTGCCGAGATAGAGCGTCCGCTCGGGCGCCAGCCCCTGCAGCGAAGGGAACGGGTGGCCGGCGTAGCGCATCTCGCTGTCGTAATCGTCTTCCACGATCCAGGCCTGCCGCTCTTTGGCCCAGGCCAGCAGGGCGCTTCTTTTCGCCATGCTCATCGGCATGCCCAGCGGATATTGATGCGACGGCGTGACAAAGGCGGCGCGGGCGTCGGCGGCCAGACGCACGCCGGCGGTAACGTCGATGCCGTCGTCGGCGACGGGCACCCTAATCATGCGCCGATCGCGAAACAGACTGTCGAAAATGGCGGTAATGCCAGCGTAGGCGGGATCTTCGACCCAGGCGCTGTCGCCGGCGTCCAGCAGGATCTGGGCGGCCAAATAGAGCCCTTGTTGCGTGCCGGAGGTAATGAGGATTTGCTGCGGCGTGCAGTTTACCGAGCGGGAACGGCGCACGTAGTCGCAGATGGCTTCGCGCAGCGGCAACGCGCCCAGCGGATCGCCGTAACCTGACGGGGCGCCGGGGCCACGCGCCCGGATGCGGTTGCCGAGCCGCCGCCAGACATCGTCGGGCGCGGTATCGCCGATCGGCACCGAGACGGTGAATGGCACCGGCGGCAGCGCCCGCGCCTGGGCGGCGAAGCGGGCCAGATGCTGCGCCTGTGGAGAAAGCGGCACCGCTATCGCCGAGCTCGCCTGCACCTTGGCGTGCGGCGTGCTGCGCTGCGCCTGATAGTGAGCGACCCGGGTGCCGGAGCCGGGCTGCGGTTCGAGAAAGCCTTCCGCCGTCAGCTGAGCAAATGCTTCCAATACCGTACCGCGCGCCAGATTCAGCGCCGCCGACAGCCGACGCGTCGAAGGCAGCAGGTCGCCCGCTTTCAGATCGCCCCGGTGGATGGCCTGGCGCAGGGCCTGCGCCAGCTGGTGGCTAAGCTGGCCCGCCTGACGATCGAGTTCGCCGAGGGCGGGGACGTCAACGACTTTGGCTGTTCTTGGCATGGATTCCGGCTCGCTTTACAGTACGAAAATGAGTATTCAGAGTAAACCACTCTGGTGTCACTCGCGAGCCTGTTGTCGCTCAGCCAAGCCCCCGCTGATTCAGCAGCACCTTATTCAACTCGCTGTTTTTCCGCACGTTCAGCTTGCGCATTGCCGAGCGCTTATGGGCGCTGATGGTTTTCTGGCTGCGCTGCAGCAGGCCGGCGATGCGGCAGGCGGACATGCCGCTGCTCATCAACCCCAACACCTTTTTTTCGCAGTGGCTGAGTGCAGCGATGCGGCAAGCCTGGCATTTCCACACGCCGGCGGCATGCAGCGCCATCCACGGATGCTGGATGAATTTTTCCAGCGCCATCTGCAGCTTGAGGCGGATGGCGTAAGCCGAATCGCGGCGATGGATACTGAACAGCTGCGGCAGGTTTTTCACCTGTTGTTGGGTCGCATCGTCGAGGATCAGCAGGGTCAGCTGCCGCTGGAGCGGGATGCCGTAGGGGCTCTGGTAGCAGCAGGCGCAACCCCAACGTTCTTCCGGCGTGCGGAACACGATTTCGATGTTATCCAGCGTCTGCAGCGCCAACGGCGCGAACTGAGGGTACAGGCGGTGGCATTCGTTCAGGGAGTGCAGATAATCCTGCAGCAGCAGGTGCAACCCCTGCCGGTAGAAGTTATCGCTGTCGAACAGCGTGAAGCGAATATCTGGCATGGAGGGCTCCTTTAAAAGGTCGTCGTACCGGGCCGTGGCGAACGGTAACGACCCATCGCCGGCAAGGGGCGCCGGCGTTTTCCTGATTTCCCTGGGGTAGTGCGAGCTTATTGGTACGCCAGCACAAAATTGGCGACTGAACTGAATGCGCCTTCGGTAAGGGTTTTATCTTTAATCGCGCTCGGCCGGGCCTGGACATAGGCGCTGAACCTCAGGGCATTGGGTCCGTCTTGCAATGTCACCGCATCAGCCGGCGTACCCAGCTCAATCGCTTTGCCCGCACCGTCGAACAGCGCGATGGCGGCGCCGTTGGCGCCATTGTTGATCGCCAGTTTGCCCGGCAGTTCGGCATCTTCAGTGCCGGTAAAGGTGGCGGTGACCGATTTGAAAACGGCGGTTTTACAGTCGGTTAAGCGAATGGAAAATGACACGGGGTTGGTGTGGCCGTAGCGGTACAACGTTTTGATCAACACCGTATCCATCTCGACGGTCTGGTGAAGAGACTGCGGGTCGATATTGCAGGGCCTGCTTACCACGGAGCCGAAAAAGTCTATTTCCTTATTTTCCGCCGCGACTGCGGAGGAAAATAGAAAACCGATGCTGCACAGAAGGGTGATTGTCCGATAGTTATTCATCATCACCCCCCTTAAATATAATTAATCAGCAAGATTACGGTCTTACGGAAATTGCCTTCCTGTCCTTCCCCGGTGGCCTGCAATGAGGCGCTGTAGGATTTTTGCACCTGATCGCGACCATTCATGTCGGCGAAGCTGTCGAACTGATTGTATTTAATCCATTTGGGGTTGGAATTATCGTGGATGCGCAAGGTTGAACCATTGTCCATATTCAAGCCGGTAGCGTCGGTCAGCGTGCCGTTTTTCACCATGAAATTGGCGTCCAGCGCGAAGCTGTCGCTGCAGCCGTTTTTACGGATCAAGATGCTGAAATCCTTGCTCGCTACGGTGCCCGCATTGGGTTTCCAGGTGGGGATTTCACCGAAATCAACGCCTTCCGGGGTTGAAAGTTCCACCGAAGCGGCGCACTGGATGACCTTGATTTTATCCAGCCCGGTTAGGGTGAAACGGTAATTTTTCCCTGGGTGGACGTTGATGCCGCCTACGCCATCGAGCTGAAAAACGGCGATCTGGCTGGCGCCTCCCGCGATGATTTCTCCGGTTTTTTGCAAATAAACCTGGTAATTGACGTGACCGAGCTCCCGTTGCTTGGGGGTACGAAACATATCGGTTTGTACCCGGGAATTGATCAGGCCAAGATCCTGGCCGTTATAAATCACCCCCATGGAGATGCCGGCGGCGAATTGCCGGCTGTCCGGATTGGGATAGAAATAAACCCATTCCCCTTTGGGTTTGCTGGAGTGCGCCCAGCACATAACGTCGCGGCTCATCGGTTTAGAGGTCCAAAGCCGGCTGCCGACCGGTAAGGTGGCCGGTATTGTCAACCGGCCGATATCCTCACTCTCTTCGGTAATGCCGTTCTCGGTATTCAGGTGGCATTCCAGCGCCTGAGCGCCGAATGGCGTCGCCAGGCAACCCAGCAACGCCAGGCGTTTATAAATAGACCAACTGGACATGCACCACTCCTTTGAATTGGTTTGCTTCGATGAACTGACGGGTTGATTCCAACTGAGCGCTGAACCACAACGTATTGCCGCCGGGCTGCAAGACATAGGGGGCGCCGGGTTGGTTGAGGGACAATGCGCGGCCCCGTTGATCTTTCAGCCGCAGGCCAACGCCTTGTACGCCGCCGTGCAGCTTCAGCAACTGCGGATTGTCGGGATCGCTTTCACCGAGGAACACCAGCGTGGCGGCCTGCTCCCCCCGCAGGTAGAGCAGGCCGGCATCGCCATTGCGCATCCCGGCCGGATTGTCTGCCAGCGCCCTGGCGCCCAGCAGGCAATGGTTAAAGGCGAGACGAAAACGTACCGGCGCGCTTTGATCGCCGACATGCCGGAAGGCGATCGTGCCGATCTCACCGAGATCGACTGACTGATCGCGGCTATCCGGCGCCAGGCTGCAGGGAGAGCTCAGCAGAGCGCCCTGAAAACCGACGGTGCCGCTGGTGCCCTGAACCTCTCCCGGCGGAGAGGCCATTGCGGCGGCGTTGCCGAGCAGCAAGGCGCCGATCAGCAGAGGCCGCAGGCGGCCGGTGAAGTCAGCCATGCCGTATCTCCTTATTTTTTCCCGGTTGCGGCGGTGCAGAGGTTAACGCTGCAGGTGAAGCGCAACTCGGGGTGGCCGCCGAAATCATTGATATAGGTGACGACGAAGGCGTCGAACCCATTGTCGCGCAAACGCACTTTTTCGCTGGATTTGGGGGACAGCATCACCGGCTGAAAATCGCCGATCGCGCCACCGCCTTGTTTCTGCGTCTGACGGGCGATGCCGGTCAGCGTGATGTGGAACGGCGTCGGGTTTTCGATGGTGAAACCGTCGGCGGTTTTGTGGAACACCAGCTGCTCTTGCCATATCTCACCCTGCGGGGCGACGATGGCCTTCGGGCGGAAGAACAGTTTGATCTGCGTTTGCAGCGCCAGCTGCATCACGTTGGCTTTGCTGCTTTTGGGCGGAATTTCGCGCAAATTGAAATAAAACACCGATTCGCGATCTTGCGGCAATAGCTCGGCTTCCGGCGTTTTGGTAATGCGCACGACGCTGCGTTCCCCGGCTTCCACCCGTTGCAGCGGCGGCAATACCACCAGCGGCGAAACGATCTTTTGATGTTGCGCATTCTCGATCCAGGCCTGAGCAAGAAATGGCAACTCTTTGTTCTCATTGGTTATGTTAAGGCTGATCGATTTGGCGTCGCTCACATAGATGGCGCGCGTGCGATCCAACGCGATCGCCGCGTCGGCCGTCGAAACCAGCGTCATCAACGCCAGGCTGCCCGCGGTTACTGCTATCGAATGTTTGTTCATGTTATTCGTCTACTCTCAATGTGTTGCGGATTACGGTTTGGCGCACGGCAACAGCAGCCGGTCCAGCGGTTTGGCGGCGCCTGGGATGGCGATGCGGCACTGACGGCGGCCTTCCCAGGCGACGTCCAACCGTTCTTCCGGTTGGACGCCGGTCAGATACACCGATCCGCCGTCGTTCACCACCGCGATCTCCCGTCCGGTCGCACTCAGCACCGTGGCGCCGAACGGCGGTTCGCTGCCGTCCGCCAGCTTGATGGTGGCCAACAGCTTGCTGCCTTTCACCACCTCGAAGTGGCGATAACCGATGGCGCCTTCAGTCAGCGTGCCCTGCACCACCGCGCGTGTGGCTTCAACGTCGTCCGCCAGCTTGTTGACGTCGATGCGCGTATCGGTGTTGTAGTAGCTGGTGATATCCGAGATCACCGCCAACCCGAAGCGGTTGCTGTAAGCGCGGCCGTTGTTGATCGGCACGCCGGCGACACCGTTGGTATCCAGCATCATGCGGCTGCCGCCGTTGCTGGCGTTCTGGTGCGCGGCGACGCCGTGCCGGGTAGCGGTCAGGCCGCCGCGGAAAGTTCCGCCTATCGAGGAGTAACTGCCCTGCTGATAAGACGCGTTGGCGTTGAGCGTGCCGAACGACGCGTTATGGGTGTAGTAACCGCTCGCCGTCGGTTTGCCGGACTGGGTGACGCCGCTGCCGACCTGCCAGGTATTGTTGATGTCGCTGTTGTCGGTGTAGGTCGCCGTTTGGGTCACGTCGTGGTTATTGACCTGCAGCGCGTAGCCCAGGCGGTTGTGCTCGCCGATAGGCACGGTGAAATTGAGCATCGCGCTATCGTCGGTGCGGCCCCGATAGTGAGTGCGATAGGCCGCCAACGAGGCGGTGATATTGCTGATCCCGCCGAAGTCGAACAGCTTGCTGGTCGACATGCCGTAGCGATTTTGCGCACCGGCGTCCCAGTAAGTCTGGTGTGAGTAGGTCAGATAAGCGGTGATCGCCTGAGCGCTGTCCTCCGCCATAAAGGTTTTGCTGGCGGTGACGGTATACAACTCTTTTTGTCGGCCGCTGTAGCGATCGTCAATGTCGCCGTAGCGTGCCTGCAGGTACTGCGACATGGTCATAAATTTGCGCTGCGAAAAGCGGTAGCCGGCAAAGGTGATTTGGCCGTTGAGTTCGTCGAAACGTTTGGCGTAGTTGACCTTGAATGACATGCCTTTGGCGCTGGGTTCATTGGGCAGGCGCGCGATCGACTGCGTGGCGTCCACCGACAGGGCGCCGAACAGGTTCAGGTCACGCCCCAGGCCGAGGGCCCAGGCGTTGTAATCGCCGCCGATCAGTGCGCCGCCGTATAGCGACCAGGCGTTGCTCAACCCCCAGGAGAAATCGCCGGCAGAGAACACCGACCCTTGCGTGCGGTGATCGTAGGCAGACGGCTTGCCCAGCGCCATGTTATAGCGCACGTAGCCGGGGCGGGTCAGATAAGGAATGCTGGCGGTATCTACCTGAAAAGTGGAAACGCTGCCGTCTTGTTCTTCCACTTTCACATCCAGTTTGCCGCGTACCGAACTGCTGAGATCCTGGATGGCGAACGGCCCGGCGGGCACTGTGGTTTGATACAGCGTGCGGCCTTCCTGAGAGACGGTGATCCGGGCATTGCTTTTGGCGATGCCGCGTACTTCAGGCGCGTAACCCTGCAGGTTGGGCGGCAGCATGCGTTCGTCGCTGGCGAGGTTGAGGCCGGTAAAACGGTAGGCGTCGAACACCGGCGAATTCAGGTAGATTTCGCCCAGCGTCAGCCTGGCGGCCTGCATCGGCAGCGCGCGGTATGCGTAGATCTGATTCCAGTCGAAATTGCTGTCGCGCCGGCCGTATTGTTGGTTGAAGTCGGTCTGGTAATCGGCGCGCAGGCGCCAGGCGCCCAGGTTGGCGCCCAACGTACCGTAGCTGCTGAGGCTTTCGGTGGTTCCGTTGTCGTGGTGCTGTTTGCCGATTTGGCCGCTGAGATTGTAATCCAGCAGCATGCCGGGGATGCCATCGTCCCACTGCTCGGGCGGCGTCCAGTCGGGATCGGAATATTTCATCCAGGCCTGCGGAATGGTGATCGCCAGTACGCCGCCGCTGATGCGGTCGGAAATGGTTGCGCCTTTGATGCCGCGAATGTCGGCACACTGGTTGTCGTGCCACAGGGTGACTTTTTTGGCCACTTCTTCTTTCAGCGCCATTTTTTCCACCAGGTCAGGCGGCAGGCACACCTGGCTGCCGCTCTTGTCATCCGGCGACGGGAAATACTGAATGCTGCGCTGGGGCAGCGTTTTCTGGTTGATTTTGATATCCAGCAGATAGGTGCCCGGCATGACGTAACCGGCGTCGGAAAAGCGGGATAAGTCCACTTTGCTGCGTTCGCCGATATCCAACACGTCGGTATTGAATTCCGTGGCGGAAAAGACCGGTTTTGCCCAGAGAAAAGAGAGAATGACGATGATGGGCGTTTTTTTTATTGTCAGTAAAGACGTCATAGAATGATCACTCATGGCAAATCCGCGCCTAATAGCAGGTCATCCCGTACGACCTGAATACGTAATGCTGTACAGCGTTCCTAACGAAAACCGGCTACAGATAAGACAGGGTAAATTTGGCCAATGAGCTGAAACCGCCCGCCCGTGCCCTGTCGGGGTGAATGCGCAACTGGGCGCCAAAGCGCAGCGTGTTGTCGCCGGCGACGATCAGATAATCTGCGGTCGTGCTGCCGAGCGGGATCGGGGTACCGGCGTCGGTCAGCAACTCGATAGCCATGCCGCGCGCCTCGCCCTGGACGGCGAGCCATTGCGGATCTTGGCTATCCGCGATGCCGCTGAAGGTGAGGTTGGCCGCGCGATAAATAAAATCGGGCTTTATCTGGCTGGCCAGTTCGCAGTTCACCAGCCTGATGGCGAAGTGGCGGCGGCTTCCGATGAGGCTCGGCTGGGCATCCCGCCCGGCGTCGCTCATTGAAACCAGCCCGAAATCAACGGTTTGATCCAGACTGTCACCGGCGATGTTGCATGGCGTTTCGACGATTTCGCCGCCCAGGCTGACTTTGCCGTGGCCCTGAGTTTTCGCCGTGGCGCTAGCGCTGCCGATGCTGAGCGCGATCAGCAATGCGCCTCGCCAATGGATGGTCATGCTGGCTTCTCCCTGTCGAGATCGGTTCCTTTGCCGGAGCCGGCGTCGTTAAGCATGGGGATGCCCGTGCCGGCATCCCCAACGAGGCTTACTGATAAGCCAGGGTAAAGTTCGCCACGCTGGTGAACTTGCCCGGCACGACGGCGCCGGAAGCGCTGTTGCCTTGCAGGTATGCGGCGAATTTCAGGGCGTTGTTGCCTTCGTTCAGGCCCTGGCCGTCCGTTGCGGTGCCCAACTCAACGTCCTTGGCGTGCAACTGGTCGTAAATCACGATGCCCGCGCCGCTGGCGGAACCGCTCAACGCCAGCAGTTTGCTGTTGACGGCATCCGGCGTGCCGGTGAAGGTCACCTTGACGTTTTTCATGGTGTTGAGCGCGCAGTCTTTCAGCTCAATGCTGAAGGGTTCGGCACTGGATTTGCCTTCTTTGGCCAGGATGCGGCTGCTGATCTGGCCCATCGGGACGGTTTGATCGACGGAGTCCGGCGTGATGCTGCAAGGCGCATCGATAATTTCACCGCTAAAGGTCACGGTGCCGCTGCCCTGGTTAGGCGCCGCATGTGCAACGGAGGCGGTGGAAAAAGCAATGACGGTCGCCAGCATTAATTTATTCAGTTTCATTTCTCAGGTTCCTGTAGAGAGTATTTAAATAAAAAGAAAAGCACACCTAAATCCCCGCAGAGCGGCAACGCCTTGTCAGCTGCGCTGCGATGGGAGCCAGATCCTTTTGCTTTGGGCAATACGCACACCCTTCGTTATTTGTTTTCAATAACGAAATGGTTATGTGATGTTTAGTCGGTTTTATTTGATTTTAAAAACCGAATGTCGGCATGGCGTTTTGCTGGGAATATTCTTGCAAACAATAGCATTGCTTGGAAATAGATTTTATTAAAATAAGTCAAATTCAGAATATAAAACCAAAAGGAAAAAGTTAAATATAAGATCAAAAACCAATAGATCGTATGTAAATATTATCCAGAATAAATCACTGTATAAATAAGGTTATGCGAGATATTAGATCGACTGGAATAGCTGTTGCCCTACAATGCGCAATATCGCTTTGCTAATATTCCGCTTTGACGGTCATTGAAAAATTTTCTTTATGAAACAAAATGAAAAACATAAGCATTTGTTTTATATAATTTTGTGTGATTAGTTGTCCGTATGGCGTTCCAACGCCAATTCCTGGGGTGACGACGTGTTTTTAACAAAAAAATAACAATATGATGGAGGGGAGATTATTCTTATCCGATGCTATTTTTTTGACGCATTTATGTTATTTAACCCATTGTGATTAACCAGAAAAGGGCAGGAAATGCCATGTTCATCATATAATAATGACCTAAGTGATAATGAAAGGATGATCAATGGAATGATTACTGAGATTAATGCTTTTAGCAGAGGTAAGGCGAATGCGTTGACGATGTTGGTAATTATTTCTTTGCGGTTCGTTATGGGATTGTTTAAACATCTTCGTACCATGATAACCGTGAAAAAAATTGCACAGAAAAATCCTAGTGAAAAATCCGAGGGTCAATGCATGACATTTTATCTGCAAAGGTTGGATTCATTAATAAATATTCATTCTCGCGGTGTTCGACAGCGCCAGGTCTATTTTATCGGAACAACGCCGTTTGCGCGGACACCGCCGTGATTTATCCCCCTGCGCATCGCTGACGTGCAGCCATGAGCGGGGAGCTCAGCAGTAACCACTCAGGAGGAATGCTATGGCCAAGGTGCCGAAAACGTTTGAAAGTAGAAAATCGCTGATGCTGGATGTGTTGCAAGGATTGTGCAGGGAGCGTGTGGAAGGGGCCGGGGGCCATCATCCCCCGCCGGAGCAATGGCCGAAGACGCGTGAACTGGCGGATAAATGCGGTGAAAACATTTATACCACCCGCACCCTGCTGCTGGCGCTGGAAAAGGAGGGCAAGGTTCACTGCACCCACCGCAGCATCAACAATTCTCTACGCTGGTACAGCTGCGACGAACAGGCAGCGATAAAAAAAGAGTGATTCGACCCTGGCGGTCGCTTTTGACTATTCCTACAGCTAATGATTAATTAAATTTATCATTTGGCGGGGCGTTTTGCTCCGCCAATCCTCCTCTCCGCTCTCTGTCACCCGCGCAGGCGTTGCTAAGATGTTTTTTGCAGCCATATACTTATCGCTCAGACGGGAACAGGTGTAGGGAGCCGGCATCGTAATGAAGGAAAAGAAAGACATACTGAGATTGGATGATATTCATTATCAAATAGACAACCAGGTGATCCTGGACTCCGTCTCTTTCACGCTGGGTGAAGGCGAGTTCAAACTGATCACCGGGCCTTCCGGCTGCGGGAAAAGCACGCTGCTGAAAATCATCTCCTCTTTAATGGATCCGACGAGCGGGAACCTCTATTTCGACGGACGGGCGATCGGCGAGATATCGCCGGAGGCGTATCGCAAGCAGGTTTCCTACTGCTTCCAGACGCCGGCGCTGTTCGGCAATACGGTTTACGACAATCTGGCGCTGCCCTACCAGATCCGTCAACAGTCGCCGGATGAACGAAAAATGCAGGCCGATCTGACGCGTTTTGGGTTGCCGGAGGTGATGCTGACCAAAAGCATCAATGAGCTGTCCGGCGGGGAGAAGCAGCGCGTGTCCCTGATCCGCAACCTGCAGTTTATGCCCCGGGTGCTGTTGCTCGATGAGATCACCAGCGCGCTGGACGAAGAAAACAAGCGCAACGTCAACGAAATCGTTCATCAGCTGGTAGCGGAGCACCGGCTGGCGGTGCTGTGGGTGACGCACGATACCGAAGAGATAGCGCATGCGGATGAGGTGATCACCCTGCGCGCGCACGGCGCCGAACAACAGGAGCAACAGCATGAATCAGCATAACATCACCAACGAATCCTTAGGCTTGTCGATGGTGCTGGTGGTGGTCGCCATCCTGATCAGCCACCGGGAAAAGCTGGCGCTGGAAAAGGACATTATCTGGAGTATCTGCCGCGCGGTGGTGCAGCTGATCATCGTCGGCTACGTGCTGAAGTATATTTTCGACCTGGATAACGCGGTGCTCACCGTGTTGATGGTGCTGTTCATCTGTTTTAACGCGGCCTACAACGCCAAGAAACGCAGCAAGTACGTCGAACATGCGTTCGTGACGTCGTTTATCGCCATCACCACCGGCGCGGTGCTGACGCTGGCGGTGCTGGTATTGACCGGCTCCATCGAATTTACGCCGATGCAGGTGATCCCCATCTCCGGGATGATCGCCGGTAACGCCATGGTGGCGGTGGGGCTGTGCTACACCAACCTCGGCCAGCGTTTCAAGAGCGAACAGCAGAAGATTCAGGAGATGCTCAGCCTGGGGGCGACGCCCAAGTTCGCTTCGGCGGCGCTGATCCGCGACAGCATCCGCGCTTCGCTGATTCCGACCGTGGACTCGGCGAAAACCGTTGGGCTGGTTAGCCTGCCGGGCATGATGTCTGGGCTGATCTTCGCCGGTATCGACCCGGTGAAAGCGATCAAATACCAGATTATGGTGACCTTCATGCTGCTTTCCACCGCCAGCCTGTCGACCATTATCGCCTGCTATTTGGCCTACCGTAAGTTTTACAACGAGCGCCACCAGCTGGTGGTCGGCAACCTGAAGTAACGCCATGAAAAACGGCCTCCGCGGAGGCCGTTTTTTTCACTCTTGCAGCAGGGCGATGCTCTGGCGGATTTCCCGTTCGATATCCGCTTCGCTCCAGCCGTCCAACTGCGAAGAGAAAGGCTCGAAGGCATAGACGCCGGTATAGCCCAGGCGTTCCAGGTTCTGTACCTGGCGGCGGCTCTCCAGCCGATCGCCCTCGCTCAGCATGATGCGTTCTTCGTCGCTCAGCGCGCCTTTATCCCGCCCATCCTCCACGCCGGACAGATGCACCAGGCCGATCTGCGCCACCTGGATTTGCGCGTCGAAGTCGGCCTGCGTCACGCCGCTCAGGTAGTGGTGGAAAGTATCGAGCACGATGCGGTACGGTGCGCCCGAATCGCGGATGAGCGCCTGGGTCAGCAGCGACGATCGCAGCGAGCTGATGCCGAAGCCCAGAGGCTCGACGTATCCCTGCACGCCATAGCGCGCAAACAGCGGCGCCAGCAGCTGCAGCGCGGCGAGGGTGTCGTCCCGTTTTTGCTGCTCGCTGCGCATGTCGTCGGCGCTGCAGTGTGGGCACAGCACCAGCGCTCGGCTGTGGATGGCCTGCGCCTGCGCCAGCAATGCTTCGGCGCGCTGCAGCAGCGCCGCCGGATTATCCATCAGATTGAACATGCCGAGGGCGTTGATCGTGACGATCTCGATGCCGTATTGCGCAGCGAGCGCATTGAGCTGCGCGTCGCTAAGATCGTCGGTTACCTTGCCGCTGGGCATGTCGTTGCGCAGCTCAACGTTGCTGAGCCCGCAGCGTTTCACCAGGCGGAAAAAACTGTCCAGATCGAGATTCGGCGCGATCTTGCGGTTAATGCAGAAGCGGTCCAGCGCAATGGTCATGAGGCATTACTCCAGCGGTCAGGGTTGAGAGATCAGGATTTGCCGTTTTCCAGCGGCAGCGGCTTGCCGTCGGGCAGGGGGTGGCGGTGGCGTTTGGCCAGCACCACCTGCTCCATCTTTTCCAGCGAAACGCCTTTGGTTTCCGGAATATAGCGGCCGATGAACCAGTAGCTGAACAGGCAGCAGGCGGCAAAGATCCACATCGGGAAGGCGCCGTGGAAATGCGAGAACAGGTAAGGGTGGTCGTTGATCATCGGGAACGACTGCGACACCGCGAAGTTGGCGACCCACATGCAGCCGACGGCGATGCTCATCCCCTGCGCGCGCATGCGGTTCGGGAAGATTTCCGACACCAGCACCCAGGCGCCGACGCCCCAGGACAGCGCATAAAACACCATGAAGAACAGCATGCCGAACAACGCGAAATAGCCGGTGGCCTGGGTATAGAGCGCGTACGAGGTGAGCAGCAGGCCGGCGATGGCGCCCAGCGTGCCGTAACGCATCAAGGGAATGCGGCCCATGCGATCCATCAGCATGGCGCCGATGACCGAACCGACCAGCTGCAGCACGCCGATCCAGATGGTCTGGAACAGCGCTTCCTGCGCGTTTTCGGTGACGGTTTTCAGCACCACCGGTGCGTAGTACATCATTACGTTGACGCCGGTCACCTGCTGCAGCATGGCGATCATGCAGCCGACGAACAGGATGAAACGCACCCGCGCATCGCCGTAGTTCAGCTTCCGGTGCTGCTGCTGTTGATCCTGCTGCAGCGAATCTTTGATTTCTTTCAGCAGATTCTGCGCGTGGGCGGCGTTCGAGACCTTGGTCAACATCGCCAGCGCCTGATCGTCACGGCCCATCATCACGTTCCAGCGCGGCGATTCAGGAATGACGAACACCAGGATGCAGAACAGAATGCAGGGGATCACGCCCGAGGCGAACATCCAGCGCCAGCCCATTTCCACCAGCCAGGCTTCGCTGGCGATGCTGGCGATTTTGAAGTTGACGTAGAAAATCACGATCTGGCCGAACACGATGGCGAACTGCTGCATGCTGAGTGCCCGCCCGCGCATGTCCTTTGGCGACACTTCCGACATGTACATCGGCGACACGGTGGCGGCAATGCCGACCGCCAGCCCGCCGATGATGCGGTAGATGACGAACCAGGTGAAAGTCGGGGCCAAGGCTGCGCCGACGGCGGACACGGTGAACAGCAGCGCCGCCAGCATCAGCGCCTTTTTACGGCCCCAGCGCGCCGCCAGCGGCCCGGCGGCAAAGGCGCCGACGACGCAGCCGATCACCACGTTGGAGACTGCCCAACCGGTTTCGGCCGGGCTGAGACTGAAATAGGTTTTCAACGCTTCGATCGCGCCGGAGATCACGGCGGTATCGTAACCGAACAGAATGCCGCCCAGGGCGGCGATGCCGCAAATTCGCAATATGTAGCCGGTATTGTGCTTACGCTGATATGACATGTGTTGCTCCGATTTTTATCCTGGCTTCCGTCCGCACGGTTGGGGTGTCGGGAAGAGGGCGAGCGGAAGGGTGTGAACCGTGCCTGTCATCAAGGCGATGTCGTCGATAAATGCTGGAACAAACAAGAACATTTATTTCATAATTAGTGAATAATGGAATATTGATTTTTAGATCCAGTTCAAAAAAAACCGTCGCGAGCGATTCGGGCACCTTGGGCGAACGGGGGCGGGCGATAACGACGACAGCGCTGGCGCGGCGCGGGCTTTCTGTAGCAAAGTCAGTGTGTACTACCCTTGTTTTCTCCGCCGTCGTTGCGCTTTCCCTGGCACGCTAATGAAAGTGCTAATCCGATCGACACTACAAAATTGCGACCTCACGCACTAAAAACAAATTTTTCAAAACAATTTATTTGAAACTTTTTTTTCAATGAAATAGAGTTTGCTGCATCCGGTCAGGATTTAGCCGGCTTGCCGACGGGGTTTGGCGAGCGGGACGATTAACGCCGCGCCGCCGGCGTGTGGCCAGGCGACAGCGGACTTGAAAAGAGGGCGTGACATGAAAACCGTGGGTAACTTTATTGGCGGGCAGGTATGCCTGAGCAGCAGCAATCAAACCGTCGACGTGCACAACCCGGCCAGCGGGCAGGTTGAGCGGCGCGTCACGCAGAGCACCGCCGCCGAAGTCAAACAGGCCATCGACGTGGCCCATCGGGCGTTTGCCGACTGGTCGCGCACCACGCCGTTGCGCCGCGCGCGCATCATGTTCAATTTCAAGGCGCTGCTGGAACAACACCGCGACGAGCTGGCCGAGCTTATCGTCAGCGAGCACGGCAAGGTGTACTCGGATGCGCTGGGCGAACTGACGCGCGGCATGGAAGTGGTCGAATTCGCCTGCGGCATCCCGCATCTGATCAAGGGCGAGTATTCACCGGACGTCGGCAGCGGCGTCGACAGCTTCTCGCTGATGCAGCCGCTGGGCGTGGTGGCGGGCATTACCCCGTTCAACTTCCCGGCGATGGTGCCGATGTGGATGTTCCCTATCGCGCTGGCCTGCGGCAACACCTTCATCCTCAAGCCGCCGGCGCTGGTGCCTTCCGCCTCGGTGCGCCTGGCGGAGCTGCTGAAAGAAGCCGGCCTGCCGGACGGCGTGTTCAACGTGGTGCACTGCGCCAATGAAGACGCGGCGCAGCTGTGCACCGATCCGCGCATTCAGGCGGTGAGCTTCGTCGGCTCCTCTACCGTAGCGGAACATATCTACACCACCGCCAGCGCGCACGGCAAGCGGGTGCAGGCGTTCGGCGCGGCGAAGAACCAGGCGATCGTCATGCCGGACGCCGATCTGGACGCCACGGTCAACGCGCTGATGGGCGGCGCGTTCGGCTCCGCCGGCGAGCGCTGCATGGCGTTGCCGATCGCCGTGGTGGTCGGTGACGATACCGCCGATAAACTGATCGCCAAACTGAAGCCGCTGATCGCGCAGCTGCGCGTCGGGCCGGGCTTGCAGCAGGGCGGCGAAGAGAATGAAATGGGGCCGCTGGTGTCGTCCGCCCACCAGAAAAAGGTGCTGGGCTACATTGATTTGGGCGTGGAAGAAGGCGCGACCCTGGTGGCCGACGGCCGCAATTATCAGGTGTCGGGCTATCCTGAAGGCTACTACGTCGGCGGCACGCTGTTCGACCATGTGAAGCCGAACATGCGCATCTACCGCGAAGAGATCTTCGGGCCGGTGCTGGGGATCGTGCGGGTGCCGGATTACCGTACCGCCATCGACACGGTGAACGGCCACGAGTTCGGCAACGGCAGCGCCATCTTTACCGGCAGCGGCCACTACGCGCGCCAGTTCGTACAAGAAGTGCAGGCCGGGATGGTCGGCGTCAACGTGCCGGTACCGGTGCCGATGGCGTTCCACAGCTTCGGTGGCTGGAAGCGCTCGGTGTTCGGCGCGCTGAACGTGCACGGCACCGACGGCGTGCGCTTCTATACGCGCATGAAGACCGCCACCGCGCGCTGGCCGGCCGGGCAGCAGACGGTGTCCGAATTCAGCATGCCGACGCTGGGTTAAGCGATCGCAGAGTATAAACGGGCCGTTGTTCCCTTGGGGCAACGGCCTTTGCACGGGGAGTTAACAGGAGAATCGAGATGTCTTCACTGCTTGCCAAATGTCAAACGCCGAACGCCGAGGGGCGCATCCAGCACGTGACGCCGGAAAATGCCGGGTGGCGCTATGTCGGCTTTGACGTTTATCGCCTGGCCGCCGGGCAGTCGCTGCAGCTTGAGTGCGGCGACAAGGAGCTGTGCCTGGTGCTGGTGGCCGGTATCGCCTCCGTCGCCACGCTGCGCGCCGAGTACCCGCATATCGGCAAACGCATGAGCCCGTTCGAGCGCACGCCGCCTTACGCGGTGTATGTGCCGCACCACGATCGCATCGACGTGCGGGCAGAAACCGATCTGGAGCTGGCGGTGTGCAGCGCGCCCGGCAGCGGCCACCTGCCCTCACGGCTGATCACGCCGGCGGATATCGGCGTGGAGCGGCGTGGCAAGGGGCGCAACCAGCGGTTGGTGCACAACATTCTGCCGGACAGCGAGCCGGCTGACAGCCTGCTGGTGGTGGAGGTTTACACCGACGAGGGCAACACCAGCTCTTACCCAAGCCACAAGCACGATCGGGAAGACTCGCCGGACGAAACCTATCTCGAAGAGACCTATTATCACCGCATTCAGCCGGAGCAGGGGTTCTGCATGCAGCGTGTCTATACCGACGATCGCACGCTCGACGAGTGCATGCCGGTCTACAATCGCGACGTGGTGAAAGTGCCGCGTGGTTATCACCCGGTGGCGACCCTGGCAGGCTACGACAACTATTATCTTAACGTGATGGCCGGGCCGGTGCGGCAGTGGAAATTCACCTGGGAAAAAGACCACGCCTGGATTAACGGCGACGGCTATCCCGCCGCGCAATAAGCGTTTGAGGCCCGGCTTGCCGGGCCTTCTTTTTATCAGGGTATAAATTTGACCTAAATTTGCCCTCCCTCTTGCTCAAATGATAACCTGTCCGCACGCGATCGCTCCCCGACTGAGTGACTCCAAAGAACCGCTGTGATACAGCGAGATTGCCTATGCGCAGGAGGAAAAACCATGACGACCACCATGTCCCAAAAAGCGGCGCGCGAAGGATTAGGTTCACCCGATCTGTTTGAAGGCGGGGTTTACGTCACAAAAAATGGTGTTGCCGAACTGTTTGTGCAAACGGCGGCTGAGAGAGAGGCCGAAATTCGGGAACGCAATCTGGAGCGCCAGTCCAATGCGTTGTTGAAACTGACTATGCTGGCGAAACAAGAGATTAAAAATCAGCGCGGTCTGTCGCCCGAAGAAACCTTGCAGCGGCTGCGTGACGCGCGGAAATAGGCCCGAGGTGCAGGATGCCTCAGGAAATACGTTTTACCGTCGCGCCGGCGGCGGAATGGAGCCTGAAAGACATCGAGTCTTACAAGAGTGGAACGATAGGGGCCGCCGCAGCCGGGGTGTTCGTGGACAATCTGTTGCTATCGTCTCTTGCGGCAATCGCGGACGATCCTGCCCGCTATCGCTTCAACGCCGTGCTGGCGGGCATGGGGGTACGGTTGCACGAGCGATTGGATCCCGACAGCGAATATCGCGTCATTTATGACTACGACGGCCAGACGGTGGAGATTCTGCTTTTCATCAGCATGAAGCAAGATCTGGAAAGCGCGCTCTACCGCTATTTGTTGCTGCAATAATCCCGCCGCGCCCGAGCCTGCCGGGCGCGTTCACCCCAGCCTTACTCGTCCCGGGCGTTATTCAGCGCCAGCGAGACTGCCAGCGTCTGCGCCAGGCACATCGAAGCCACCTGCGAGCGGAAGCCGTCCACCTGCGCTTCGCGCACCACGAAACAGACATCGCTAAAGGCGGCCAGCGGGCTGACCTGGCTGTCGGTGATGGCGATCTGCTGCGCGCCGCGCTTGGCGCCCAGTTCCACCAGTTCCACCGCCTCGCGGGCGTACGGCGAATAGCTGATGGCGATCACCACGTCCTTCGGTTTCACCATGCTCAGCTGTTCGGTGAACATACCGCCCAGGCCGTCGATCAGAAACGCGCGGCGCTCCAGATGGCGCAGCGCATAGGTGAGATAGGAGGCGACGCTGAACGAACGGCGCAGGCCGATCACGTAGATGTTTTCGGCGTTGTTGAGCAGTTCGACGGCGCGATCCAGCTGCTCGGGGGCGATCTGCATCGCCAGCTGCTGCAGCGCTTGCGCGTTGACCATGGTGAATACGTTGAGAATTTCCGCCGGTTTCTCCGGTGCGACGTTGTCGTCGGTGGAGGTTTGGCGGAACAGGCGCGCGCGCTCGGTATAGTTCACCGTTTCTTCCATCAGATGCTGACGGAACACCTGCTTCATTTCGTTGAAGCCGCTGAAGCCGAAGGCATTGGCGAAACGGATCAGGGTGGAAGGCGGCACGCTGGCCTGTGCGGCGATGGAGGCAACGGTATCGAAAGCGATGCTGTTACTGTTATCCAAAATATAGCGCGCCACCTGCTTCAAACGCTTGCTCAGCGTTTCATAACGGTGGCGAATCTCGTCCTGTAACAGCGAAAGTTGAGTTGGGTTGTTCATCCATTCGGCTCGCAGTGGGGTGAAGGCGCATGGGCCTGACGCCTGAAATATTGACAGGGTATTTTAACAGACGGAGCGGAAATTTCATTTCCTCAAAAAGCGATTTATTCGATCGCACATTGCGCGACTTCACAGAAAAGGGGCAAAAAAATCCCCTTAAAGCGGCGAAATAGCCTTAAGGGGACGTGAACTCGCGCTCGCTGTCAGTGCGCGCCGCTCGCCTGCGGACGGTACTGGCGCCAGAAACCGATCAGCGTCAGGTATTTTTGTTTCACCTGCTCGATCAGGGCCGCGTCGTCGATTTCACCCTGCAGCCAGCGGCGCGAAGGCTGGCCGAAGATGGTGCGGCCGACGGCGAAACCTTTCACCCAGCGCGCATCCGCAGCGGCGGCAAAGCCCGCCTTCAGCACCGCCTCCGGGGAGTCGAGCCCCAGGATCAGCACGCCGCGGCAGTGGGGATCGTAGGTGTCGATCAGCGCGCCGACCCGCTGCCAGTTTTCCGCACTCAGCGGCGGCAGTTTCCACCAGTCCGGCTGAATGCCCAACCGGTAGAAATGTTCAATCATCTCCAGGTAATGGCGCTCATCCTTGTCGGGGTTACTGTCCGGCAGGATCACCTCCAGCAGCAGCTCGTGGCCGGATTTGCAGCAGCCGCGGTAAACGTCGGCAATCAGCTCATCCTGTTCGCGGCGCAGTTCCGCCGCGTCGTGCGGGTGATAAAACACCAGGCACTTCACCACGTGCTCCTGCGGCCAGTCGATCAATTGCGAGCCAATATTGCCGTGCTCCAGGCGCAGCGGGCGCGAGCTGGGCAACTCTACCGGCCGGCCGATCCACCATCCCTGGCCGGTGATTTCGTTCAGCGCCGCCTGTCCGTAGGTGGTGTCGGCCAGAATGCCGCTGTTGCCGTTGAGCCCCGCCTGCGCGGCAGCCTGTTGCGCCGCGGTGAGCAGCAGGGTTTTCAGGCGCGGAATGCGTTCCTCGCCGACGCCGGCTTCGCGCGCCATGTCCGCCAGCTGCTTGCGGTGATCGAAAGCGAACACGCAGAGCTCCGGCCACTGTTGCCTGCGGGTGGTGACCCGGTGCAGGTGATTCAGGCGTGCGTCGCGGTCCGGGCGCGTGACCTGTTGTTCACGCTGCAGATAGTCATCCAACTCCTGCTTGGTCGGCATGGCCGGCGCGCAGCCGTGGCGCGAGACCACCAATGCGCCGCAGGCGTTGGCGTAGCGGCAGGCCTGATCCCAGCCCTCATCGTTCAGGTAGCCGCGCAGCAGGCCGGACATAAAGGCGTCGCCGGCTCCCAGTACGTTCAGCACCTCAACCCGCACGCCGGCGTGCAGTTTCACCTGCGCCCAGTCGTCGGCGATTTCGCCTTCGAATACCGAGCAGCCCTGCGCGCCACGCTTGCACACCAGCGTGGCCGCCGTGGCCCGGCGCACGTTTTTCAGCGCCGCCAGCGTGTCGGTGCTGCCGCCGGCAATATGAAACTCCTCTTCGGTGCCGACGATCAGATCGAAATGGTGCAGGACCTCCTGCAGCTCGCGCGTGACCTGGTCCGATTCCACAAAGCGGGTTTCGCCGTCGCCCAGCGACGTCAGCCCCCACAGCACCGGGCGGTAATCGATGTCCAGCGCGGTGCGCAGGCCGTGGCGGCGCGCGTATTCCAGCGCCTTCAGCACCGCGGCGCGGGTGTTCGGGTGCGACAGGTGCGTGCCGGTGATGGCCAGCGCGCGCGCGGAGGCGATGTAGGCCTCGTCGATGTCGTCCGGCGTCAGCGCCATGTCCGCGCAGTTTTCGCGGTAGAAGATCAGCGGGAAGGTTTCCTGATCCTTGATGCCGAGGATCACCAGGCCGGTTAACCGACGTTTGTCGGTGATCAGACAGCGGGTATCGGCCCCGACGCGCTGCAGCTCTTCGCGCAGAAAGCGGCCCATGTGCTCGTCGCCGACCCGCGCCAGCATGCCGGATTTTAACCCCTGAATGGCGGTGCCGTAGGCCACGTTGCCGGAAGAGCCGCCGAGGTACTTGGCGAATGTGCCGGCGTCTTCCAGCCGCGCGCCGATCTGCTGAGCATAGAAATCGACGGCGATGCGCCCGAGACAAATGACATCAAGCTGTTTTTCTTGTGTAGCCATACCCGTTTCCTTCTGTTTAAGCAAAACTCCGGCGGCGGCCCGAGCGTGGCGCCCTGCAGGAAGCATGTGGTCAGTATGGGGAATGAAAATTTCAATTTCAATATAGAATGAAATTTACACCCCGAAAATGTGATGCGTTTAAAACATCGGCAGGGGAACGGGAAAAGCCGATGAAGTGACTATAAGACGGCGACCGGGCGCGCGCAGAAAAGGAGGGTTAGGTCAGGATAAAGGCTGTCAGCTGGTGTGCTAACGGCTTCTATCGGACGGTGCGCGGCGCGAAGCCAGTGAAAGCTGAATCACGAGATGAAACGGGCTTTTCATGCAATATGCGATCTTTATCGCAAAATGAAATGTTTCTTCTGTAATGTGATTTTATGAAAAATATATTTGTTTATAATCGCTTCACGTTTCAGGTTGTCGACTTCGTGAGCAGCGGGCATCGCCTGCTCAAGATAATAGCTGCCGCCGCGTAATACAAACACGGGATTGTCGGCTCGGCGCGAGCCCTTTCCGGGGCGGCCCTCAATCTAAAGGGTGAGTAAATGGGCAAGATCAGGCTAACCATGGCGCAGGCGCTCGTCAGATTCCTCGATAACCAGTATCTGCTGGCCGACGGCGTGGAAACCAAATTCGTCGCGGGCATTTTCGCGATTTTCGGCCACGGCAACGTACTGGGGCTGGGGCAAGCGCTGGAGCAGGATAGCGGCGAGCTGCGGGTGCATCAGGGCCGCAACGAGCAGGGCATGGCCCATGCGGCGATCGGCTTCGCCAAACAGAAGCTGCGCCGGCAGATCTACGCCTGCACTTCATCGGTCGGCCCCGGCGCCGCCAATATGATCACCGCCGCGGCCACCGCAACCGCCAACCGCATTCCTTTATTGCTGCTGCCGGGCGACGTTTACGCTTCCCGCCAGCCGGATCCGGTGCTGCAGCAAATCGAACAATCTTACGATCTCAGTATCAGCACCAACGACGCGTTCCGCGCGGTGAGCAAATACTGGGACCGCATCGTGCGGCCGGAACAGCTGATGAGCGCCTGCATCAACGCGATGCGCGTGCTGACCGATCCGGCGGATACCGGCGCGGTGACGCTGTGTCTGCCGCAGGACGTGCAGGGTGAAGCCTACGACTATCCCGACTATTTCTTCCAAAAACGCGTGCATCGGCTCGATCGCCGCCCGGCGACCGACGGTATGTTGGCGGACGCGCTGGCGCTGCTGACCGCCAAGCGCAAACCGCTGCTGGTGTGCGGCGGCGGCGTGAAATATTCGCAGGCCGGGCGGGCGCTGCGCGAATTCGCCGAGCGCTTCGGCATTCCGTTCGCCGAGACCCAGGCAGGCAAAGGCACGGTGCCGAGCGACCATGAATTCAACCTCGGCGGCATCGGCGAAACCGGCTGCCTGGCGGCCAACACGTTGGCCCGGCAGGCCGATCTGGTGATTGGCGTCGGCACCCGTTACACCGATTTCACCACCTCGTCCAAATGGCTGTTCCAACACCCGGACGTCAGCTTCCTCAATATCAACGTCAGCGCCTTTGACGCCGGCAAGCTCGACGGCCTGCAGGTGCTGGCGGACGCCCGCGAGGCCCTGAGCGAACTGGGCGCGCGGCTGGCGCAGGCTGATTATCGCGCAGGCTGGGGCGACGCCATCGCCGCGGCGCGCGGTGCCCAGCGTGAAGAGACCGCGCGGGTTTACGCGGTGGAATACAGCGGCGCGGGCTTTGTGCCGGAGATCGACGATCACCTCGATCGCGAGCGGGTGTTCGCCGAATTTATCGCCCAGACCGACTCGGCGATGACGCAAAGCCGAGTGCTGGGGGTGCTGAATCGCGAGCTGCCGCCGGACAGCGTGATCGTCGCCGCCGCCGGCAGCCTGCCGGGCGACCTGCAGCGGGTGTGGCACAACCGCGGCGAGCACGGTTATCACGTGGAATACGGCTACTCCTGCATGGGGTACGAGGTGAACGCCGCGCTGGGGGTCAAGTTGGCCGAGCCGCAGCGCGAAGTGTACGCGATGGTGGGCGACGGTGCCTTCATGATGCTGCATTCCGAACTGGTCACCTCGATTCAGGAAGGCTGCAAGATCAACGTGGTGCTGTTCGACAACATGACCAACGGCTGCATCAATAATTTGCAGATGGAACACGGCATGGACAGCTACACCACCGAATTCCGCTTCCGCAATCCAGAGGGCGGCAAGCTCGACGGCAAACTGGTGCCGGTCGATTTCGCCATGCTGGCGGCGGCTTACGGCTGTAAAACCTATCGCGTCACCACCGAGCAGCAGCTGCTCGATGCGCTGGCCGACGCCCGCAGGCAGACCGTGTCCACGCTGCTGGACATCAAGGTGCTGCCGAAGACCATGGTGCACAAATATCTCAGCTGGTGGCGCGTGGGCGGCGCTCAGGTGGCCGACAGCGAGAAAATCGTCGCAGTGGCGCGCAAGCTGCAGGAAAACATCGATAAGGCGCGCGATTACTGATTCGTTTTCGAACACAACACACTTTCCAGAGGGTAGCGAAAATGACATTGAACATTGGGGTTATCGGCACCGGCGCCATCGGCCGCGATCATATCCGTCGCTGCAGCAAAGTGTTGCAGGGCGCCCGCGTAGTGGCGGTGAACGACATCAATCGCGACAACGCCGCCAAGGTGGTGAGCGATCTGCAGCTGGATGCGCGGGTGTATGACAACGGCCACGATCTGATCAAGGCCGCCGATGTGCAGGCGGTACTGGTCACCTCTTGGGGGCCGAGCCACGAAGAGTTCGTGTTGGCGGCCATCGCCGCCGGCAAACCGGTGTTCTGCGAGAAGCCGCTGGCGGTGACCGCGCAGGGCTGCAAAAACATCGTCGATGCCGAAGCGAAACACGGCAAGCGGCTGGTGCAGGTCGGCTTTATGCGCCCTTATGACCAGGGCTACCGCGCGTTGAAACAGGTGCTGACCAGCGGCCAGATCGGCGAGCCGCTGATGCTGCACTGCGCGCACCGTAACCCGACGGTCGGCGAGGCCTACACCACCGATATGGCGATCACCGACACCCTGATCCACGAAATCGACGTGCTGCGCTGGCTGCTCGACGACGACTATGTGTCGGTGCAGGTGGTGTTCCCGCGCAAGAGCCCGAAGGCGTTCCCGCACCTGAAAGATCCGCAGATTGTGCTGTTTGAAACCGCCAAGGGTACGCGCATCGACGTCGAAATCTTCGTCAACTGTCAGTACGGCTACGACATTCAGTGTGAAGTGGTGGGGGAAACCGGCATCGCCAAACTGCCGGAGCCGTCCTCGGTGCAGATGCGCAGCGGCGCCCGCCTGTCGACCGAAATCCTGACCGACTGGAAAGATCGCTTTATCGACGCCTATGACGTCGAGCTGCAGGGCTTCATCAACGACGTGGCCGCAGGCAAGCTGACCGGGCCTTCCGCCTGGGACGGCTACGCCGCCGCGGTGACCGCCGACGCCTGCGTGGCGGCCCAGCTCAGCGGCGAAATCGTGCCGGTGACCCTGCCGGCGCGCCCGGCGTTTTACAACAAATAACCGGCTTGCACCACGTACCCACGATTGCAGAGGAGTGACCATGAAGATCGCTTTTGATGTCGACGTTATACGGGATTTGGGCATCACCAAAATGGTTCAACAGGTGGCGGACTGGGGCTACAAATACATCGAGCAGTCGCCGCACCCGCAGATCAACCCGTTTTACAAGCATCCGAAGGCCAGCCGCGAAATCATGGCGGAGTATAAAAACGTCCTGAAAGCGACCGGCGTGGAGATCTCCTCATTTATCGTGGTGTATCGCTGGTCCGGGCCGGGCGAAGATCGCCGTCAGGCGGCGGTCAAAAACTGGCGGCGGATGATCGAAATCGCGGTGGAAATGGGCGTGCAGGTGATCAACACCGAATTGGCGGGCAACCCCAACGAACCGGAGATCTGCGAGGAGCTGTGGTATCGCTCGATGGAGGAGCTGCTGCCGATCGTCGAGCGCGAGGGCATCCGTATGGAGATCCAGTCGCACCCGTGGGACTTCTGCGAGCTGAGCAACGAAACCGCCGATCTGGTGAAATCGCTGCGCAGCGACCACGTCAAATACCTCTACAGCGTGCCGCACACCTTCTACTACGACAAGGGGCAGGGCAACGTGGCCGGCATGTTGCAGTACGCCGGGGACGATCTTTCCCACGTGCTGATCGCCGACACCATGAATCACACCAAACATTGCCGTTATATCGTCAACCCGCCGGGCGTTGACGCTGCGGTGCACCAGCACGTCGGCATCGGCGAAGGCGAGGTGAATTTCGACGCCCTGTTCCAGACGCTGCGCGACATGGAATTTGCCAACCGCAGCTTCAAGGTCGGCGGCGAATCGATCATCTGCACCTCGCTGTTCGGCTACCCGGAAAAGATGCCGAGCCAGGCGGTGGCGACCAGAGAGCGCATCGAAAGAGAGCTGTTGGGCAAATAATCTTATTCGGCTCGCCGGCGGCGTTTGCACCGGCGGCCCTCCAAGGACCGAGGCAGACCATGAATAAAGACAACGTGAAATTGGCCATCGCGCCAATCGGCTGGACCAACGACGACATGCCCGATCTGGGCAAGGAAAACACCTTCCAGCAGTGCGTCAGCGAAATGGCGCTGGCCGGCTTCACCGGCAGCGAAGTGGGCAGCAAATACCCGCGCGATCCGGCGGTGCTGAAACCGATGCTGGACATTCGCGGCATCCAGATCTGCAATGCCTGGTTCAGCACCTTTTTCGCCGACGGCCAGAAAGACAAAACCATCGATGAATTTATCAACCATATGAATTTCCTGCATGCCATGGGCGCCAGGGTGATCGGCTGCTCCGAGCAGAGCAAGAGCATTCAGGGTACCACCAAAGGCGTATTCGAAGAGAAGCCGTACTTCAGCGATGAAGAGTGGCAGCGGGTGGCCGACGGTTACAACGAGCTGGCGAAGATCGCCGCCGGCAAAGGCATGCAGGTGTGTCTGCACCACCACATGGGCACCGGCATTCAGACCACGGCCGAAATCGATCGCTACATGAGCATGGTCAACGACGACGTCTACCTGCTGTTCGATACCGGCCACGCCTACTATTCGGAAGGCAGCCAGCAGGCGATGATGGCGATCCTGGAGAAGTATCTGCCGCGCATCAACCACGTCCACCTGAAGGACGTGCGCGATGAGGTGGTGGCGGAAGTGAAGGCCAACAAGCTGAGCTTCCTTGATGGCGTGAAGAAGGGCACCTTCACCGTGCCGGGTGATGGCGTGATCGACTTCCGGCCGGTGTTCAAGCTGCTGGACGAGCGTGGTTACAAAGGGTGGATGGTGGTGGAGGCCGAGCAGGATCCGGCGCTGGCCAACCCGTTCGAGTATGCGGTGAAAGCGCGCCGCTATATTCGGGAAACCGCCGGTATTTAAGCGGCGAGGGTCAATAAAGATCGAGGGGCGCCGCCGGCGCCCCTTTTTTGATGGCGGCGTGTTAGCCGCCGAGCGTTTGCCAGGTTGCGACCTGGCTGCCCGGCCACGGCGTGGCGGCATGCACGCCACGGGCGATCGCCCGGGCCAGGGTGTCCGCCGCCAGCGCGCCGATTTGCAGCACCGCCAGTTCACGGCTGCCCTGAACCTCGCGCTGCCCGGTGGACAGGGCGAACACGACGTCGCCGTCAAACGGGCTGTGCAGCGGGCGGATGGCGCGCGCCATGCCGTCTTGCGCCATGATGGCCACCCGTTTCAACTCCACCCGCGTCAGCGCCAGATCGGTGGCGATGCAGGCCAGGGTGGTGTTCTTTCTGCCGCCCTGCGGCTCTTGTTCCATCCAGTCTTCGCCCTGCGCACGCAGTTGCGCCAGCGCCGCTGCGCCGCCGTTGCCGAATTCACCGTCAATTTCATAGGGGGTCGCCCAGAAGGCGCGGGTGCCGGGCGCGACCACTGCACCCAAACTGTTGACCGCCACCAGTGCGCCGACGGTAGCGCCATTGGTGGCAATGATAGATGCCGAGCCGAGGCCGCCTTTCAGCTTGCCCATGCCGGTCATGGCGCCGTAGCCGGCGCCGACGGTGCCCAGCGGAAAGTCCAATCCGGCCTTGCCGACCGCATCGATGCCCAGTTGGCGATACGGCGGCGTGAGCTGCCAGTTTTTGTCGCCGCCGTTGGCCAGATCGTACAGACAGGCGGTGGGCACGATAGGGGAGACCGGCACGCCGGGGGCCGGGCGCAGCGCGTAGCCTCGGCCCTGTTGCCCCAGCCAGGCCGCGACGCCGTCCGCCGCCGCCAGGCCGTAAACCGAGCCGCCGCTGAACGTCAGCGCATCGACGGTCTGCACCAAATTGTCTTCACCCAGCGCGTCAGTTTCCCGGGTGGCGGGGCCGCCGCCGCGCACGTCCACGGCGGCGATCGCCGGGCTGTCCGGCAGGATAACCGTCGCGCCGGTACGCACCCGGCTGTCCTGCGCCACGCCGACCTTCAGGCCCGGCACATCGGTAATCAGGTTGCGGGCGCCTGGGCGCCCGGCGGCGGAAGTTGGCATAGCGGCACCTAATGGGGTGAGAGGAGAGAATATGCCGGCGGCGGTCAGGCCGGCCAGCGCTTGTAAAAAGGTTCGGCGGTTGATGCACAGGGGCCGGCGCAGCGGCCCCTGCGGGTGAGGACGATTACGCATCGCCGTGCGGCTGCCCGGAGCGCAAACGGGCCATATGGTAGGCGTCGACCAGCACACCGTCGCGCATGGCATAGGCGCGGCTGGTGCCCTCTATCTCGAAACCGAATTTGCGGTACAGCGCAATGGCCGCCGGGTTGTCGGTGAACACCGTCAGCTCGATGCGCTCGATGGCCGCCCAGTTGTCGCACAGATCAATCATCGCCTGCATCAGGCGGCTGCCGACGCCTTTGCCGTGGTATCGCGGATCGACGCCGATGCCGAAGGTGGCCACATGGCGGCGGCGCACGCGCTGATTCAGCATGACGGCCAACTGGCCGGCAAGCTGCCCGTCGATGAAGGCCGCCAGGTTATGCGTACCCGGTTCGGGATTGGCGAGGCGCTTCTGCCAGGACTCGACGGACGGTAGCGGGAGCTGCAGCGTATCGCGATAGACGGGCGTCTGAGAATAAAGATGATGCAGAGCCTGCGCATCCGTCGTTTCCACGTGGCGTATCACGATCTCGCTCATCTCGCTGCTCCTGTTGCTTACCGGTTGAATAACCTCTGAATTTATCCGTTTACTGCCTTGAGTCAATATTATTTGAACGGGTCAAAAAAAACGCTTTACAGGTGCGAATGATAATGATTATTATTGCGATGCGTTCCGGGGAGGGCATCAACCCTTGATACTCTCGCTGCGAAGGCACGACATTGCTCACATTGCTTCCAGTGTTTACTTAGCCAGCTCGGGTGCTGGCTTTTTTTTTGCCCTTTTTCAACCGCTTCCGCCTTCAACAAATCCGTTGCCCATCCGCCGTTTCATTCCATCGAAATTTTTGAACAGAGGCATGAGTTTTTTACGCTTTCTTATTCTGCCCGCAGGACTAGACTGTAAAAAAACATTGAGGAGAGTTGAATATGATTTATGTACGTAAAGCGGAAGACCGCGGCCACGCCAATCATGGCTGGCTGGATAGCTGGCACACCTTCTCATTTGCCGACTACTACGATCCGAACTTTATGGGGTTCTCGGCGCTGCGTGTGATCAACGAAGACGTGATCGACGCGGGGCAGGGTTTCGGTACCCACCCGCATAAAGACATGGAAATCCTGACCTACGTGCTGAGCGGCACGGTGGAGCATCAGGACAGCATGGGCAACAAGGAGCAGATCCAGGCCGGCGAATTCCAGATCATGAGCGCGGGCACCGGGGTACGTCACTCCGAGTACAATGCCAATCAGGATCGTCCGCTGCACCTGTATCAGATTTGGATCATTCCGGATCAGGTCGGGCTGGAGCCGCGCTACGAGCAGCGCATGTTCGACGCGCCGCAGGGTCGTCAGCTGGTGCTGTCGCCGGATGCGCGCGACGGCTCGCTGAAGGTGTTCCAGGACATGACGCTGTCGCGTTGGGCGTTGAATAAAGGCGAGCAGGGTGAGTATCCGATCGCCGCCGGCCGTCGCGTTTGGATCCAGGTGGTGCGCGGCAAGGTCTCGGTCAACGGCGAAGCCGCCGGCATCAGCGACGCATTCGCGGTGTGGGATGAATCGGCGCTGACGATTCAGGCCGACGAAGAGAGCGAAATCCTGCTGTTCGATCTGCCGCCGGTGTGATTAAGCGGTAAATTTCAAGGGCTCACGATGTGAGCCCTTGAGGTTAACGACAAGCCTGATGACGTTGCCCGACTGAAAGCCGGGAGCATATAAAAACAAGGAAAATCAATTTATTGATTTTCGGCTGACAATCACAAAGGGGAAAAACCACGCTTTTTCCCCTTTGTCACCGTATGAAGGGTTCACGATGTGAGCCCTTTTTTGCGTTGACCGTCGCATAACCGACAATATCGGCCCGCCGTTTTTTTTGCTAAAATGACTGCCCATTCACGGTTAGTCAGTTCATTGATAATGAAGAAAAAACGGCCGGTACTCCAGGATGTGGCGGACAAGGTGGGCGTGACCAAGATGACGGTGAGCCGTTATCTGCGCAATCCCGACCAGGTTTCTGCCGCCCTGCAGCAAAAAATCGCCGTCGCGCTGGATGAGCTGGGCTACATCCCCAACCGCGCGCCGGACATCCTCTCCAACGCCACCAGCCGGGCGATTGGCGTGCTGTTGCCGTCATTGACCAACCAGGTGTTCGCCGAAGTGCTGCGCGGCATCGAAAGCGTTACCGACGCGCACAACTACCAGACCATGCTGGCGCACTATGGCTACCTGCCGGAGCGTGAAGAAGAGCGTTTGACCTCGCTGCTTTCTTACAATATCGACGGCCTGATCCTGTCTGAGCGCCATCACACGCCGCGCACCCTGAAAATGATCGAGGTGGCGGGCATTCCGGTGGTGGAGCTGATGGACTGCGTCTCGCCGTGCATCGATCTGGCGGTGGGCTTCAACAACTTCGAGGCGGCGCGCCAGATGACCCAGCAGATCATCGCGCACGGCCACCGTCACGTGGTCTATTTCGGCGCCCGTCAGGATGAGCGTACCATCATCAAGCAGCAGGGGTATGAGCAGGCGATGCGCGAATCCGGCCTGGAGCCGTACAGCATCATGACCGCGCGCTCTTCCTCCTATTCTGCCGGCGGTGAGCTGCTGCGCCTGGCGCAGCGCGACTACCCGCAGATCGACAGTATCTTCTGCACCAACGACGACCTGGCGATCGGTGCGGCCTTCGAGTGCCAGCGGCAGGGGCTGTCGATCCCGCAGGACATGGCGATCGCCGGTTTCCACGGCCATGATATCGGCCAGGTGATGGTGCCGAAGCTGGCCAGCGTGCTGACACCGCGCGAACGCATGGGGCAGATCGGCGCCGAGCGCTTGCTGGCCCGGCTGCGCGGCGAAACGGTGTGCCCGCGCATGGTGGACGTCGGTTTCACCGTGATCCCCGGCGGCAGTATCTGAGCCATTTTAACGTTCTGTTTTAACACCCTTTCTTTTTGCAGCGCGCCCTGAGGCGCGCGGGCTATCCCGCCTGTAAGCCCGCCGCTCGTTGCCGGCATAAGTTTGATCTCTGTCCCAGAACGCGAATTTTAGCCGCTTACCCGGTTCCGGTGCTTATTCTGTTACCGGTATCATGATACCGGTAACAATGAGTGTGCGGTCATCTTGCTGCAAGACTGAACCTCTGACTCAACAACACCTACAGCTCTTCTTAAACACCGGGACAGAGCCTAAAAATAAAACAACCGCACGCTTTACGCCTATCGTAAAGAGAGTCGCGATAAAAGGTTGGAGAAAAATTATGCCATTAGTGATTGTTGCAGGCGGCGTAGCGCTGCTGCTGCTGCTGATGATCCGCTTCAAGCTGAACGGCTTTATCTCTCTGGTGCTGGTTGCTCTGGCGGTCGGGATCGCACAGGGTATGCCGGTCGATAAAGTCATCGGCTCCATCAAGGCTGGCGTGGGCGGCACGTTGGGCAGCCTGGCGCTGATCATGGGCTTCGGCGCCATGCTCGGCAAACTGCTGGCGGACTGCGGCGGCGCGCAGCGCATCGCCACCACGCTGATCGACAAGTTCGGCAGAAAACATATTCAATGGGCGGTGGTGCTGACCGGCTTCACCGTTGGCTTCGCGCTGTTCTACGAAGTGGGCTTCGTGCTGCTGCTGCCGCTGGTGTTCACCATCGCCGCCTCCGCGCGCATCCCGCTGCTGTACGTCGGCGTGCCGATGGCTGCCGCGCTGTCGGTGACTCACGGCTTCCTGCCGCCGCACCCGGGCCCGACCGCCATCGCCACCATCTTCCATGCCGATATGGGTAAAACCCTGCTGTACGGCACGCTGCTGGCGATCCCGACGGTCATCCTGGCCGGCCCGGTCTATGCCCGCTTCCTGAAAGGCATCGACAAGCCGGTGCCGGAAGGCCTGTACAACCCGAAAACCTTTACCGAAGCAGAGATGCCGAGCTTCGGCGTCAGCGTCGCCACGTCGCTGGTGCCGGTGATCCTGATGGCGCTGCGCGCGGTCGCTGAAATGGTGCTGCCGAAGGGCCACAGCCTGCTGCGCTTCGCCGAGTTCTTCGGCGACCCGGTGATGGCGACCCTGATCGCCGTGCTGATCGCCATCTTCACCTTCGGCCTGAACCGCGGCCGCACCATGGATGAAGTGATGGGCACCATCACCGATTCGATTAAAATCATCGCCATGATGCTGTTGATCATCGGCGGCGGCGGCGCCTTCAAGCAGGTGCTGGTGGACAGCGGCGTCGAGCAGTACATCGCCGGTCTGATGGAAGGCAGCAACGTTTCGCCGATTCTGATGGCCTGGTCGATCGCCGCCGCGCTGCGTCTGGCGCTGGGTTCCGCCACCGTGGCAGCGATCACCGCCGGCGGCATCGTCGCCCCGCTGATCGCCACCACCGGCGTCAGCCCTGAGCTGATGGTGATTGCGGTCGGTTCCGGCAGCGTTATCTTCTCGCACGTTAACGATCCGGGCTTCTGGCTGTTCAAGGAGTACTTCAACCTGAGCATCATGGAAACCATCAAATCCTGGTCGGTGCTGGAAACCATCATCTCGGTGTGCGGCCTGGTGGGCTGCCTGCTGCTGGCGACGGTCGTATAATCTTTATCCGACGCCCTGCGGGGCGTCGGCGTTCCAGAGTATCTTTATCAGTTGGGACGCATTTGGCGCGCTCGCGCCAGTTCCCATAGGGGCATGACACAATGAGTAATCCGCAGAATCACGTATTTATCCTGATGGGGGTGTCCGGCAGCGGCAAATCCGCCGTAGCCAGCACCGTCGCCCACGAGGCCGAGGCCGCCATGCTGGACGGCGATTACCTGCATCCGCGCGCCAACATCAACAAAATGGCTGCCGGGCACGCGCTGGACGACAACGATCGCGCCCCGTGGCTGGCGGCCTTGAACGACGCCATCTTCGCCATGCAACGCACCAATCCGGTGTCGCTGCTGGTGTGTTCGGCGCTGAAAAAAAGCTATCGCGACCGCCTGCGTGAAGGAAATAGCAACCTGCATTTCCTCTACCTGAAAGGCGACAAGGCGGTGATCGAGGAACGCCTGAAGCAGCGGAAAGGTCACTTCTTCAAACCGCAGATGCTGGTTTCGCAGTTCGCCACGCTGGAAGAGCCGGGCGAGCAGGAGCCGGATGTGCAAGCGATCGACATCAACCAGCCGCTGGACGGCGTGGTCGCCGATACGCTCGCCTGCATCAACCGCATCACCGCCCGCTAAGCGCGGGCCGTCGTCGGCGCCGCCAGGCGCCTACAGCTTCATGTAAGCCCGTATGCCGTCCAGGAACATCTGGGTCGACAGCATCACCAGAATCAGCCCCATCAACCGTTCCAGCGCGCTGACACCTTTGCTGCCCAGCAGGCGCAGGAACAGGTTCGACATCAACAAAATGGCCGCAGAGAGGCCCCAGGCGATCAACAGCGCCGCCACCAGATGGGGCAGCTGATGCGGATACTGGTGCGACAGCAGCATCAGCGCCGCCAGAATCGACGGCCCGGCCACCAGCGGGATCGCCAGCGGCACCAGGAAGGGCTCCTCGCCGGCGGACAGCCCGGAGCTGTTGCCCTCCTGAGACGGGAAAATCATCTTGATGGCGATCAGAAACAGGATGATGCCGCCGGAAATGGAGACGGTTTCAGTGCGCAGGTTGAGGAACGCCAGAATTTTCTCGCCGGCGAACAGGAAGATCAGCATCAGCAGCAGGGCGATCAGCAGCTCGCGGATCAGCACCACCCGGCGCCTGCGCGGCTCCAGGTGTTTGAGCACCGACATGAAAATCGGCAGATTGCCCAGCGGATCCATAATTAAAAACAGCAATACCGTAGCGGAAATCATCTCTGTCATGGTGACCTCGTGATCGGGAAAACGCCTCGGCCTTTCCGGCCGCGTCCTTGCCTATAAGAAGGATTGCTGAGAAATCCCCAGCCATCGAATAAATTCACTTTGCGCCCGCGCCGACATTTTGTAAGGTGAGGAGATATTGCACACAACTCGTTATCACCTACATAAGCCCTTATCCGGGCGGGACACAGATATTATGAAAAACGTTGGTTTCATCGGTTGGCGCGGAATGGTCGGCTCGGTTCTCATGCAACGCATGACGGAAGAGCGCGATTTCGACGCCATTCGCCCGGTCTTTTTCTCCACCTCGCAGCACGGTTCCGCCGCGCCGGCCTTCGGCGGCCAGCAGGGCACGCTGCAGGATGCGTATGACATCGACGCGCTGAGCGCGCTCGATATCATTATTACCTGTCAGGGCGGCGATTATACCAACGAAGTTTATCCTAAGCTGCGCGCCAGTGGTTGGCAGGGGTACTGGATTGACGCGGCCTCTTCGCTGCGCATGCAGGACGACGCCATCATTATCCTGGATCCGGTCAACCACGCGGTGATTCAGCAGGGCCTGGACAAAGGCATCAAAACCTTCGTCGGCGGCAACTGCACCGTCAGCCTGATGCTGATGTCGCTCGGCGGTCTGTTCGCCAACGATCTGGTGGAGTGGGCGTCGGTCGCCACTTACCAGGCGGCTTCCGGCGGCGGCGCGCGCCACATGCGCGAACTGCTGACCCAGATGGGCATGCTGCATGCCGACGTGGCGAAGGAGCTGCAGGACCCGGCTTCCGCCATTCTGGATATCGAACGCAAGGTGACCGAGGCCACCCGCAGCGGCAAACTGCCGACCGATAACTTCGGCGTGCCGCTGGCCGGCAGCCTGATCCCGTGGATCGACAAGCAACTCGACAACGGCCAGAGCCGTGAAGAGTGGAAAGGCCAGGCGGAAACCAACAAGATTCTGAACACCGGCAGCGTGATCCCGGTCGATGGTCTGTGCGTGCGCGTTGGCGCGCTGCGTTGCCACAGCCAGGCGTTCACCCTGAAGCTGAAAAAAGACGTGTCGCTGCCGGACATCGAGCAGATGCTGGCGACGCACAACGACTGGGTGCGCGTGATCCCGAACGACCGCGAGCTGACCATGCGCGAACTGACGCCGGCGGCGGTGACCGGTACGCTGAATACGCCGGTCGGCCGTCTGCGCAAGCTGAATATGGGGCCGGAATACCTGTCGGCGTTCACCGTGGGCGACCAACTGCTGTGGGGCGCGGCCGAGCCGCTGCGCCGCATGCTGCGTATCCTGCTGTAAATCCTTGCTTTCAGGGGGCTGGCTGCTTTCAGCCCCCTAAAGCCTTATTTTCCGCTTTTTTGTTCGCCGCGCACCGCGCCGGGCAACGTCACCGCAAGCCTCGTTTCACCGGGCTCTTCCCCGCATATCTCCTCGTCGGCCGCCGCATGCAGATGACGGCAGGCTGGCAGTTTTCTTAATGAAGAATTTTCCTGAGCAATGCTGAGCAGTTTTTAACAGACATTGGCTATGCTTAACGCATGGGCGAACAATTTTTCACCATGACTGAAATATTTCAAAAAATAAGCATAAAGAGCGAAATTCAGGTCGGCAGAGTAAAGATTGGTCAATAACCGACCGCAATCACGCTTTGGATACCGAATGCATTGCATGATGACCAAAACGGCCAAGGAATAACCAACAAGCCGTGCTTAGATCATGCTGTTAATCTAAGGAAGAAGACTATGCCTGTACTTCCCGATCGTGACGTGATTGATCAGATCATCTCCGGCCATTACGCCGACCCCTTTGCTCTGCTTGGCATGCATGCGACCGATAACGGTCTGCAGGTGCGCGCGCTGCTGCCGGACGCCGGCGCAGTCTGGCTGGTGGAACAGCAAACCGGCCGGCGGCTGGTGCAGTTGAACTGCGACGATCCGCGCGGCTTCTTCAGTGCCGTGGTGCCGCGGCGCAAAAATCCTTTCCGCTATCAGCTGCAGGTCAGCTGGCGCGATCACCAACAGACGGTCGACGATCCCTATCGGTTCGGCCCGCTGCTGCAGGATATCGACAGCTGGCTGCTGGCCGAGGGCACGCACCTGCGCCCCTATGAACGCCTGGGAGCTCACCTCGCCACGTTGGATGACGTCGACGGCGTCAGCTTTGCCGTTTGGGCGCCCAACGCCCAGCGCGTCTCGGTGGTGGGGGAGTTCAACTTCTGGGACGGCCGCCGCCATCCGATGCGTCTGCGGCGTGAAAACGGCATCTGGGAGCTGTTCCTGCCCGGCGTGCGGGCCGGCCAGTTGTACAAATATGAAATCGTCGATTGCTACGGCAATACCCAACTGAAAGCCGATCCTTACGCCTTCGAGGCGCAGATGCGCCCGGACACCGCCTCGCTGGTGGCGCCGCTGCCGGAGGTGGTGCCGTCGACGCAGGCGCGCCGCCGCGCCAACGATTTTGACCAGCCGATCGCCATCTACGAGGTGCATCTCGGCTCATGGCGCCGCCACACCGATAACCACTTCTGGCTCAGCTACGGCGAGCTGGCGGTGCAGCTTATCGACTATGTGAAGGACATGGGATTCACCCATATCGAGCTGCTGCCGATCAACGAGCACCCGTTCGACGGCAGCTGGGGCTACCAGCCGCTGGGGCTGTATGCGCCGACCCGGCGCTTCGGCACGCCGGCCGATTTCAGGGCGTTCGTGGCGGCGGCGCATGAGGCGGGCATCAACGTGATCCTCGACTGGGTGCCGGGGCACTTCCCGAGCGATGCCTACGGCCTGGCGAATTTCGACGGCACCGCGCTGTACGAATATGCCGATCCGCGCGAGGGCTACCACCAGGACTGGAATACGCTGATCTACAACTACGGCCGCCACGAGGTGCGCAACTACCTTGCGGGCAACGCGCTGTATTGGCTGGAGCGTTTCGGTATCGACGCGCTGCGGGTCGATGCGGTGGCGTCGATGATCTATCGCGATTACAGCCGCGCCGACGGCGAGTGGGTGCCGAATTACTACGGCGGCAACGAGAACCTGGAGGCGATCGCCTTCCTGCGTTATACCAACCAGACTATCGGGCAGGCGCAGCCGGGCGCGGTGACGCTGGCGGAGGAGTCCACCGACTATCCCGGCGTCACCCTGCCGCCGGACGCCAACGGTCTTGGGTTCCACTACAAATGGAACCTCGGCTGGATGCACGACACGCTCAATTACATGAAGTGCGATCCGGTGCACCGCAAGTATCACCACAACCAGATGACCTTCGGCATGCTGTACGCCTATACCGAGAACTTCGTGTTGCCTATCTCGCACGATGAAGTGGTGCACGGCAAAAAATCGATCCTCGACCGCATGCCGGGCGACGCCTGGCAAAAGTTCGCCAACCTGCGCGCCTATTACGGGTTTATGTGGGCGCATCCGGGCAAAAAGCTGCTTTTTATGGGCTGCGAGTTCGCGCAGGGGCGTGAGTGGAATTTCGATACCAGCCTCGACTGGCATTTGCTGGAGGGGTTGGATAACTGGCACAACGGCGTGCAGCGGCTGGTGCGAGATCTGAACCATTGCTACCGGCAGCAGGCGCCGCTGTACGAGCGTGACTACCGCCCGGACGGCTTCGAGTGGCTGGTGGTTGACGATCACGACAATTCGGTGTTCGCCTTCGCGCGCTACGATTCGCAGGGCAATGAGCTGATCGCCATCAGCAACTTTACCCCGGTGCCGCGCTACCGCTACCGCATTGGCCTCTCGCGCGCCGGCGGCTACCGCGAGATCCTCAATACCGATTCGCACCACTATCATGGCAGCAACGCCGGCAATCAGGGGCGGGTCTCTTCCGAAGCGGTCGGCAGCCATGGCCGCGACTTTTCCATCTGCGTGACGCTGCCGCCGCTGGCGACCATTTATTTGCTGCGGGAGGCGTCATGACGGAGCTGACGGCCGGCCTCGCCGCGCCGCTGGGCGCCCATTACGACGGCGAAGGCATCAACTTTACCCTGTATTCGGCGCACGCCGAGCGGGTGGAACTGTGCCTGTTCGACGGCCAGCAGCGCGAGGTGCGCCTGCCGCTGCCGGCGCGCAGCGGTGATATCTGGCATGGCTATTTGCCGGGCGGCAGGCCGGGGCAACGTTACGGTTTCCGCGTCTACGGCCCGTTTGACCCGGCGAACGGGCAGCGTTTCAACCCCAACAAACTGGCGCTCGATCCGGCAGCGCGCGCGGTAGAAGGGCCGGTGGGGGACCACCCGCACCTGCACGGCGGTTACGATCAGCCGGATCCGCACGACAGCGCCGAGCTGATGCCGAAATGCGTGGTGGTGGACGAACAGTACGACTGGCAGGACGATCGCCCGCCCGCCACGCCCTGGGGGCAGACGGTGATTTACGAAGCGCACGTGCGCGGCCTGACGCTGCTGCACCCGAAAATCCCGCCGGCGCTGCGCGGCAGTTTCGCCGCGCTGGGGCACCCGGTGATGATCGCCCACTTCAAACGCCTCGGCATCACCGCGCTGGAACTGCTGCCGGTGCAGCAGCATACCTCCGAACCGCGCCTGCAGCGGCTGGGGCTGATCAACTACTGGGGCTATAACGTGCTGGCGCCCTATGCGCCGGACAACCGCTACGCCAGCCTGAGCACCGAGGGCACGCCGCTGAACGAATTTCGCGATGCGGTCAAGGCGCTGCACCAAGCCGGCATCGAGGTGATCCTGGATGTGGTGTTCAACCACAGCGCCGAGCTGGACAGGGACGGGCCGATGCTGTCGCTGAGCGGCATCGATAACCTGAGCTACTACTGGCTGACGCCGGAGGGTGACTACGTCAACGACACCGGCTGCGGCAACACCCTGCGATTGGATCAGCCGCAGGGCGTGGCCTGGGTGATGGATTGCCTGCGTTTTTGGGTACGGGAGTGCCACATCGACGGTTTCCGTTTCGATCTGGGCAGCGTGCTCGGCCGCACGCCGGGGTTCGATCGCGATGCCCCGCTGTTCCAGGCGATGCTGGCGGACGATGTGCTGTCGCGCTGCAAGCTGATCGCCGAACCCTGGGACGTTGGCCCCGGCGGCTATCAGGTGGGGGCGTTTCCCGGCCGCTTCGCCGAATGGAACGACCATTACCGCGACGACATGCGCCGTTTCTGGCTGCAGAGCGGCGTGTCGCTCGGCCAGTTCGCCCGGCGTTTTGCCGCCTCCAGCGATGTGTACAACCAGCGCGGGCGAGCGCCTTACGCCACCGTCAACATGCTGACCGCCCATGACGGCTTCACCCTGCAGGACGTGGTCAGCTTCAACGAGAAACACAACCAGCCGAACGGCGAAGGCAACCGCGACGGCAGCGATCGTAATTTCAGCAACAACCACGGTGTGGAAGGCCTGGTCGCCGACGACGCCATTGTGCAACGCCGCAGGGCCAGCCAGCGGGCGATGCTCGCCACGCTGTTGCTGTCCCAGGGAACGCCGATGCTGCTGGCCGGCGATGAACAGGGACACAGCCAGCAGGGGAACAACAACGCCTATTGTCAGGACAACGCCACCACCTGGCTCGACTGGTCCACGGCGGATGACGCGCTGACCGACTACGTCGCGGCGCTGATCGCGCTGCGCCGCCAGATCCCCGCGTTGCAACAGGATCGCTGGTGGCAGCAGGACGATGGCTGCGTGCAGTGGCTGAACGCGCAAGGCCAGCCGCTCGACGCGCAGCAGTGGGAGCAGGGCGATCTGCTCATGCAGATCCTGCTGTCGCAGCGCTGGCTGCTGCTGGTCAACGCCACGCCGCAAACGGTGGAGATGAGGTTGCCGGAAGGCGATTGGCAGGTTGTCGCTCCGTTCACTCAGGAAGACTCACGGGCGGTGTTACCCGCCTGGCACCTGGACGCGCGCTCGCTTTGCGTTCTGGTACGGAAATAATAAAAGGAGTCCGCTATGGTTAGGTTTGAAAATAAAGACCCCCTGATGTTGGCGCGCCAGTTGCCGATTAAATCCGTAGCGCTGATCCTGGCCGGCGGCCGCGGCTCGCGTCTGAAAGATTTGACCTCCACCCGCGCCAAGCCCGCCGTCCACTTTGGCGGCAAGTTCCGCATCATCGATTTCGCCCTGTCGAACTGCCTGAACTCCGGCATCCGCCGCATCGGCGTGATCACCCAATACCAGTCGCACACGCTGGTGCAGCACATTCAGCGCGGCTGGTCGTTTCTCAACGAGGAGATGAACGAGTTCGTCGACCTGCTGCCGGCTCAGCAGCGCCTCAGCACCGAACATTGGTACAAGGGCACCGCCGACGCGGTGTACCAGAACCTGGACATCATCCGCCGCTATGAGGCCGAATACGTGGTGATCCTGGCGGGCGACCATATCTACAAGATGGATTACTCGCGCATGCTGATCGACCACGTCGAGAAGGGCGCTCAGTGCACCGTGGCCTGTCTGCCGGTGCCGCGCAGCGAGGCCGGCGAATTCGGCGTGATGAAAGTGGATGAAAGCGACCGCATCATCGAGTTTCTGGAAAAGCCCGCCGATCCGCCGGCGATGCCGGGCAACCCGGATATGTCGCTGGCCAGCATGGGCATCTATATTTTTAATGCCGCCTACCTGTTTCAACTGCTGGAAGAGGATATGTCGACCCCCGGCTCCAGCCACGATTTCGGCAAGGATCTGATCCCGAAAATCACCGCGCAGCAGGCGGCGTGGGCGCATCCGTTTACCTTGTCCTGCGTGACGTCCAACCCCGATCTGCCGCCGTACTGGCGCGATGTGGGCACGCTGGACGCCTACTGGCGCGCCAATCTCGATCTGGCGTCGGTGACGCCGGAGCTGGACATGTACGACCGCGCCTGGCCTATCCGCACCCACATGGAGCCGCTGCCGCCGGCCAAGTTCGTGCAGGATCGCTCCGGCAGCCACGGCATGACCATGAACTCGCTGGTGTCCGGCGGCTGTATCGTCTCGGGCTCGGTGGTGGTGCATTCGGTGCTGTTCCCGCGCGTGCGAGTGAACTCGTTCTGCACCATCGACTCTACCGTATTATTGCCGGACGTGAACGTCGGCCGTTCCTGCCGCCTGCGGCGCTGCATCATCGACCGCGCCTGCCACATTCCGGAGGGCATGGTGATCGGGGAAAACGCCGATGAGGACAGCAAGCGCTTTTATCGCTCGGAAGGCGGCATCGTGCTGGTGACGCGCGAAATGTTGTCAAAATTGTGAGTTAACGTGGGCGGCAGAACGATAGCCTGCCGCCTGATGAACGGTTCGATGGCTTGCGCAACGCGGCACGCATAACAGCGGCAAGCCTGCTTTATTTCTTATCCAGAGGCCTTCGGCCGACTTTCAGGAGTGATAATGCAGGTCTTACACGTATGTTCTGAAATGTTCCCCCTGCTGAAAACGGGCGGACTCGCAGACGTGGTTGGCGCGTTGCCGGCGGCGCAAATCGCCGAAGGCGCCGATGTTCGGGTGCTATTGCCCGCTTTTCCTGACGTACGCAACGGCATCCCCGACACCTCGCTGGTGGCGGAAATCGACTCGTTTGCCGGCCGGGTCGGCCTGCGTTACGGCACCTACCATGGCGTGGGCATCTATCTCATCGATGCGCCCTGGCTGTATGACCGGCCGGGCAGCCCGTACCACGATCAATCGATGTACGCCTACCCCGACAACCATCGCCGCTTTGCGCTGCTGGGCTGGATGGCCTGCGAGCTGGCCAAGGGGCTGGATCGCTACTGGCGCCCGCAGCTGGTGCACGCCCACGACTGGCACGCCGGCCTGAGCTGCGCCTATCTGGCCGCCAACGACCACCCGGCGCGTTCGGTGTTCACCGTACACAACCTGGCCTATCAGGGGCTGTTTTCCGGCCATCACGTGACCGAGCTGTGGCTGCCGGCGTCGTTTTACGATGTCTATGGCCTGGAGTTCTACGGCCAGATGTCGTTCCTCAAGGCCGGGCTGTTTTATGCCGACCACGTGACCGCCGTCAGCCCGACCTATGCGCGCGAGATCACCCGGCCGGAGTTCGGCTACGGCATGGAGGGGCTGCTGCAGGAGCGGCAGCGGCAGGGCAAGCTGAGCGGCATCCTCAACGGGGTGGACGACAAGATTTGGGATCCGGCCCACGACCCGCGGCTGAGTGCCCGCTACGACGCCGACGATCTGAAAAGCAAGGTCAAAAACAAGCTGCATCTGCAAAAGGCCATGGGGCTGAAGGTGGACGAATCGCTGCCGGTGTTCGCGGTAGTGAGCCGATTGACCAGCCAAAAAGGTCTGGACCTGGTGCTGCAGGCATTGCCTGAACTGCTGGCGCAGGGTGGGCAGTTGGCGCTGCTGGGCGCCGGCGATGCGGTGCTGCAACAGGCGTTTCTGGCCGCCGCCGCCGATTATCCCGAGCAGGTAGGGGTGCAGATCGGCTATCACGAATCCTTCTCCCACCGCATCATCGGCGGCGCCGACGTGATTCTGGTGCCGAGCCGCTTCGAGCCCTGCGGCCTGACGCAGCTCTACGGCCTGAAATACGGCACGCTGCCGCTGGTGCGCCGCACCGGTGGGCTGGCGGACACGGTGGTGGACTGCGCGCTGGAAAACCTGGCCGACGGCACCGCCAGCGGCTTCGTGTTCGACGATTGCGACGCCGTCGCGCTGGGCAACGCCATCCGCCGCGCCATGGTGCTGTGGAGCCGGCCGAAACACTGGCGCCACGTTCAGCGCCACGCCATGAGCGTGGACTTCGGCTGGCCGGTGGCGGCGAAAGAGTATTTATCGCTTTATCAACGCTTGTAGCCCGCGTTTCGCGTCTCGGGTTGACGCGCGGCGGGCAGCCATAAGAGTAGATTGTCGGGGCGCGGCGTACCGCGTCCATGTTCAGCGGGGCCAGCTATTCCGCGGCGAATGGCTGGGCTCCCTACAAGGGATTAAAAAGCCATGACTTCACCGTTTAGTTACACCTCACCTACGGTCAGTGTGGAAGCGCTGAAACACTCCATCGCCTATAAGCTGATGTTTATCGTCGGCAAGGATCCGGCCATCGCCAACCGGCACGACTGGTTGAACGCCGTGCTGTTCGCGGTGCGCGATCGCATGGTGGAGCGCTGGCTGCGTTCCAACCGCGCCCAGCTGTCTCAAGACGTGCGGCAGGTGTATTACCTGTCGATGGAGTTCCTGATCGGTCGCACGCTGTCGAACGCGCTGCTGTCGATGGGCATCTATCAGGATATCGACAACGCGCTGAACGAGATGGGGCTGAACCTGGCGGAGCTGCTGGAGGAAGAGAACGATCCCGGGCTCGGTAACGGCGGTCTGGGCCGCCTGGCGGCCTGCTTCCTCGACTCGCTGGCGACGCTGGCGCTGCCGGGGCGCGGCTACGGCATTCGCTACGAGTACGGCATGTTCAAACAGAACATCGTCAACGGCCAACAGATGGAGTCGCCGGACTACTGGCTGGAGTACGGTAATCCGTGGGAGTTTCCGCGCCATAACACCCGCTACAAGGTGCGCTTCGGCGGCCGCGTGCAGCAGGAGGGCGCCAAGGCGCGCTGGCTGGAGACCGAAGAGGTCGTGGCCATCGCCTACGATCAGGTGATCCCCGGTTTCGACACCGATGCCACCAACACCCTGCGGTTGTGGGGCGCGCAGGCCAGTAACGAGATCAACCTCGGCAAGTTCAACCAGGGCGATTACTTCGCGGCGGTGGAAGATAAAAACCACTCGGAGAACGTGTCGCGCGTGCTGTATCCGGACGACTCGACCTCCTCCGGGCGTGAGCTGCGGCTGCGACAGGAGTATTTCCTGGTGTCGGCCACGGTGCAGGATATTCTCAACCGCCATTGGCTGATGCACAAAACCTTCGACAACCTGGCGGACAAGATCGCCATTCACCTCAACGACACCCACCCGGTGTTGTCGATTCCCGAGCTGATGCACCGGCTGATCGACGAGCACAAATTCAAGTGGCTCGACGCCTGGGAAGTGGTGGAGCAGGTGTTTTCCTACACCAACCACACGCTGATGAGCGAGGCGCTGGAGACCTGGCCGCTGGACATGATTGGCCGCATCTTGCCGCGCCATCTGCAGCTGATTTTCGAAATCAATGATCACTTCCTCAAGATGGTGCAGGAAGTGGCGCCGGGCGACAACGACCTGCTGGCGCGGGTCTCGATCATCGATGAAACCAACGGCCGCCGGGTACGCATGGCGTGGCTGGCGGTGGTAGCCAGCCACAAGGTCAACGGCGTTTCCGCCCTGCATTCCGAACTGATGGTGCAGTCGCTGTTCGCCGACTTCGCCCGGCTGTTCCCCAATCGTTTCTGCAACAAAACCAACGGGGTGACGCCGCGCCGTTGGCTGGCGCTGGCCAACCCGCCGCTGGCGGCGGTGTTGGACGACTGCATCGGTCAGACCTGGCGCACCGATCTCAGCCAGCTGAGCGAGATCAAAGCCAACGTCGATTACCCGAGTTTCCTGCAGGCGGTGCAGCGCGCCAAGCGGCAGAACAAGGAGCGGCTGGCGCTGTACATCGCCAAAACGCTCAACGTGGTGGTCAACCCGGATGCGCTGTTCGACGTGCAGATCAAGCGCATCCACGAGTACAAACGGCAGCTGCTCAACGTGCTGCACGTCATCACGCTGTATAACCGTCTGCTGGACGATCCGGAGATCGAGCGCGTGCCGCGGGTGGTGATCTTCGCCGGCAAGGCGGCGTCGGCCTACTATGCCGCCAAGCAGATCATCCGCTTGATCAACGACGTGGCCAAAGTGATCAACAACGATCCGCGCGTGCATACCCAGCTGAAGGTGGTGTTCATTCCGAACTACGGTGTCAGCCTGGCGCAGATCATTATCCCGGCGGCGGATCTGTCGGAACAGATCTCGCTGGCGGGCACCGAGGCCTCGGGCACCAGCAACATGAAGTTCGCGCTGAACGGTGCGCTGACCATCGGTACGCTGGACGGCGCCAACGTCGAGATGCGCGAGCACGTGGGGGAGGAGAATATCTTTATCTTCGGCAATACCGCCGAGCAGGTCGAGGAACTGCGCCGCAACGGTTACAACCCGCGCCAGTACTATGAGCAAGACCCAGAGCTGCATCAGGCGCTGACGCAGATCGCCACCGGCGTGTTCAGCCCGGAAGAGCCGAAACGCTATGGCAATTTGTTCGACTCGCTGGTCAACCTCGGCGATCACTATCAGCTGTTGGCGGATTACCGCAGCTATGTGGACACGCAGGACAAGGTGGACGAGGTGTATCTCAATCAGGACGAGTGGACGCGGCGTGCGGTGCTGAATATCGCCAACATGGGCTACTTCTCCTCCGATCGCACCATTCAGGAATACGCGGACGAAATCTGGCACATTCAGCCGGTGAAGCTGTAAAGCGGGAGAGGAAAAAAACAAAGGGCCGGATAACCGGCCCTTTTTCATTACGCTGTGGCTCAGGAAGCCAGAGACAGCGCTTTCGTTTTCGCGTGTTCTGCCAGCCAGGCTTGCACTCGCGCCTGCTGCGCTTCGTCCAGCCACATGCCCAGCTTGGTGCGGCGCCAGATGGCGTCGGCCAGCTCTACGACCCACTCTTTCTCGGTCAGGTAGCGCAGTTCGGCTTCATACAGACCGTGGCCGAAATCTTCGCCCAGATCGGCGAGGCCGTTGGCGCCGGCCAGGATCAGCTCGCTCTGGCTGCCGTAGGTACGGGCATAGCGGCGCGCCAGGGCTTCCGGCAGCCAGCCGTGCGCACGGCGCAGTTTGGCCGCGTAGCCGTCGCGATCGCCGCCGATGTCGCCGCCTGGCAGCGTGGCGTTTTTGGTCCACGCCGGGCCGCAGCCTGGGTAGTAGTGGGCCAGTTTTTCCATCGCGTGCTCGGCCAGCTTGCGGTAGGTGGTCAGCTTGCCGCCGAAGACCGACAGCAGCGGCGCCTTGCCTTGTTCGTCGTGCACGTCCAGCGTGTAATCGCGGGTGATCGCCTGCGGTGAATCGGATTCGTCGTCGCACAGCGGACGCACGCCGGAGTATGTCCAGACGATGTCGTCGCGGCCCAGCTGCTTCTTGAAGTGATCGTTGTACACTTTCAGCAGATAAGCGATTTCATTCTCGTCGATCTTCACATCTTTCGGATCGCCTTTGTACTCCACGTCGGTGGTACCGATGATGGAGAACTCGTCATTCCACGGGATCACGAACACGATGCGGTGGTCTTCGTTCTGCAGAATGTAAGACTGCGGCTGATCGTGCACGCGCGGCACCACGATGTGGCTGCCTTTGATCAGGCGGATGCCGTAAGGCGATTTCAGCTTCAGGCCGTCGTCGAAGAAGTTTTTCACCCACGGGCCGGTGGCGTTCACCAGGCCTTTGGCGCGCCAGGTGAAGGTTTTGCCGCTGTCGATATCGACCGCTTCCACCATCCACAGGCCGTTTTCACGCCATGCGCGGGTCACTTTGGTGCGGGTGCGCACTTCGCCGCCGCGTTTTTCCACTTCCTGCGCGTTTAGCACCACTAGGCGAGCATCGTCGACCCAGCAGTCGGAATATTCGAAACCGCGCTTCAGTTCAGGCTTCAGCACCGACTCTGGTCCAAAGCGCAAACCCTTGCTGCCCGGCAGGCTGGTGCGTTTGCCCAGGTGATCGTACAGGAACAGGCCGATACGGATCATCCAGGCCGGACGCAGGTGCGGCTGGTGCGGCAGGCGGAAGCGCATCGGGAACGCGATGTGCGGCGCCAACTTCAGCAGCACTTCACGCTCGGCCAGCGCTTCGCTCACCAGACGGAATTCGTAGTGTTCCAGGTAGCGCAGGCCACCGTGGATCAGTTTGGAACTGGCGGAAGACGTAGCACAGGCCAAGTCTTGCGCTTCCAGTAGCAGTACCGACAGCCCGCGCCCGGCAGCATCCGCCGCGATGCCGGCACCATTGATGCCGCCACCGATAACGATCAAGTCTTTGGTTTCCACGTCATCTTCCTCCAGATGTTCGAAATAGCTCTTTCATGTTCGTTTTCGCTCATGATTGTAATCAAAAACCAACAAGCAAGCCAAGACTTAACCAAACAAAAACATTTAGGCGTGATAGAGGTAACAGTTTGGTGATGATAGTCACATAAATGATGTGGATATGGCGCGAGCGCGCAAACGGCTGTCGATAAGGGGGCGAGGGCGGGAAACGGGGCGGCGGCGCGCCGCCCCACAGGTTACGGCTGAATCAGCACAGCTCCAGCTGCACGTCGTACTGTTCGATGATTTTCATCACGCTCGGCGGCGGTAACTGATCGGTAAACAGGTAGTCGATCAGATTCATGTTGCCCAGGTTGACCATGGCGTTGCGGCCGAATTTGGAGTGGTCGGTGACCAGCATCACGCAGCGGGAATTTTCGATAATCGCGCGTTTGGTGCGCACTTCATGATAGTCGAATTCGAGCAGGGAGCCGTCCATATCGATGCCGCTGATGCCGAGAATGCCGTAATCGAGGCGGAATTGGGAGATGAAGTCCAGGGTGGCTTCGCCCATGATGCCGCCGTCGCGGGTGCGCACTTCGCCGCCGGCCAGGATCAGGCGGAAGTCTTCCTTGGCGGTCAGCAAGGTGGCAACGTTGAGGTTGTTGGTGACCACGCGCAGGTTCTTGTGGTTCATCAGCGCATGGGCCACCGCTTCCGGCGTGGTGCCGATATCGATGAACAGCGTGGCGCCGTCCGGGATCTGGCTGGCGACGCGCTGCGCGATGCGGGCTTTCTCTTCCGACCACATCACCTTGCGATCGTTATAGGCAGCGTTGACCGAGCTGGAGGGCAGCGCCGCGCCGCCGTGGTGACGCTGGATCTTGTTCTGGTCGGCCAGGTCATTCAAATCGCGGCGAATCGTTTGCGGGCTGACGTCAAAATGTTCGACCAGCTCTTCCGTGCTGACGTAACCCTGCAGGCGCACCAGCTCGATAATTGCGTCATGACGCTGTGTTTGCTTCACGATAATCCCCTAAAACGCCCGCTATGCCCGCTGGGCACAGCTCCCGGCTGTTATTGTTCGTTGTGTGCGCGATGACGCGTATCCCAAAATGCCATCAATAACCCTAACACTAAACCGGCTACGTGTGCCGCGTTGGCGATCGACATTCCTAAAATATCGAAATATCCGGCCACCAGCCACAGCACCGAGAACACCATCAGGCCACGCGGCAGCATCAGGCCGCGCTCCGGCGCCCGTTCACCCGTCAGCCACACATAGCCCATCAGCGCGTAAACCACGCCCGACAGCCCGCCGAACAGCGCGCCGCTGAACAGCGATTGCGCCCAGCCGCTGAAGAAGGCCGACACCACCGCCAGCACGAACAGCTTGCCGGCGCCGAGGCGTTTTTCCATCTGGCCGCCGAGATACCACCACCACATCAGGTTAAACAGGATATGCAGCAGGGAGAAATGCAGGAACGCATGGCTGACCCAGCGCCACAGTTGCGTGTATTGGCTGCTGTCCTGTGGCCAGGAGAGCCAGTACATCACGGTGTCGTCGCCCAGCGCCTGCATCAGGATGTAGACCGCGATGCACAGTACCATCACGCCGAGCGTCAGCGGCCCGGCCTTGCTGCGCAGGGTGTGCAGGTAGGATTCGCTCTGATAGTGCAGGCCGGCGTCGGTATGGCCGGTCTGCCAGCTGGCGGCCTGATAACGGCGGTTGAGCGGATCGGCCAGAAACTGCTGCAGTTCGTGTTGCACCTGTTCGAGGTGGCCGTCGTCGGCCAGCCAGATTTCCGCCGCCTCGCCGCTGTTGCGCAGCTCAAGCCGGATGCCCTGGGTCGCCATATAGTCGACAAAGGCCAGCGCCAGGCGCGGGTTGGATATGGCGATTACTCTAACCATTGCTCTTCCGTCGTAAGTGAATGATTTTGGCCGCGGCTTGCTCGTCGGCGACCCTGACGGCCGATTATAACGTCGAAATCCTGAGCGCTGGCAAACGGATCTGCGAAAAACCCGCGAAAACGCGCATAAAATCGAAGGGAAAGCCCGCCGACGAGCGGCGGGCGGCGGGAATCAGGCAGAGGTTTCCACGTCTTGCGGATACTGGCGAGCCCAGGCTTCGAAGCCGCCGTCGATGCTGTAGACCGCGTCGAACCCCTGGTGCAGCAGATACTGCGCCGCGCTGCGGCTGCTGTTGCCGTGGTAGCACATCACCATCACCGGCCGCTCGAAGTCGTTTTGCTGCATAAAGGCCGACAGGGTGGCGTTGGTGAGGTGAAAGGCGCCCGGCGTATGCCCGGCTTCAAAACTTTGCGGATCGCGGATGTCGACCAGGGCGGCGCTGCCTTCTTTCCAGCGGCTGTACGCCTGCTCAACGTTGATCGCTTCGAACTGTTCCATACTGCTGACTGCCTCGTAATTGGGGGACGCCGCTATTGTAACCAACTCTGCGGCGTTTAAGACCAGAGGGACATCAGGGTTTTTAAGCGCCGTACCCCATCATCTTCAACAGCTGCTGCGCCTGCTGCACCGCTTCCTGGCGATGGGCCACGCCGAGCTTCTGGTACAGGTTGCGGATGTGCGTCTTGATGGTGGTGGCTGCTACATCCAGTTCGCCGGCGATCTGGTCGTTGCTGTAACCGGAATAAATCAGCCCCAGCACCTGCCATTCGCGCTGGGTGAGCGGGCTGGTGCGGATCAGCTCCGGCACCTGCGGGTGGGTCAACAGCTTATCGACGAAGTTCTCGTCAAAATGCGCGAACTTGTGCCGATGATGCTGGTTGATGTCGCGCAGGATGCGCTGGGCGCGATGCTGTTCCAGTTCCGGCAGCGTGTTGAGCTGGATCAGCTGGCGCAGCTGTTGCGCCATCGCTTCGCCCTCGATGACGAAATGGCTGATAAAGCCGGTGCGGTTAGCCAGCGACAGCGCTTCGATCAACGCCTGCTGCGCTTCGCCCTTGCGCTCTTGCAGCCAGTACAGCTGGTTGCTGAGGAGCAGGTTGCGGTTGAGATCGCTCACCAGCCGCAGGCGGCGGGCGTTCTCGTTCAGCTCATCCAGCACCACGCCGGCCTCATCATACTGGCCGAGCAGGATCTGCACCCGCGCGATGTTGCGCCACTGGCCCTGCGTGAAGTGGTTGTCCGCCATGCCGGGCTTTTCGGTGTGGCGCAGCCACTGGGCGGCGGCAGCGGTGTCGCCGGTCATCTGCCAGTGGATCACCCGCGACTTGTCGGTGTTGGTCAGCCAGTCGCGATGGTAGTGGGCGCCGTGCAGCAGGGTTTCGCAGCGCTGCAGGTGGGTATTGGCATTGTCCAGATCGCCGCGCGCCAGCGAGCACTTGGCCAGCATGGCGATGCACTGCAGCTGTTGCTGCGGCTGGTAGTTCGCCAGGATTTTCAGCCCGGTGCGCGCCGCGTCTTCCGCCTCGTCCAGCCGCGACCACGACCACAGGATCTGCGCGCGAATGCGCAGCAGGAATTCGTGCATCGGCAGCTGTTCCAGATGCTGTTCGCGGATCAGTTCGAACGCCTTGTCCTGGGTTTCGTAAGCGGCCTGCAGGAAGCCCTGGGCGATGAGGATTTCGCTCTGCTGCAGCAGCGCCCAGAGTGCGTAGTGGTTGGCCTGATGACGACGCGCCATCTGCTCCGTTTGCTGCATCATCGGCAGCGCGCGCGCCAGCTCGCCCTTACAGTGGTGCACTTCGCCGGTCACCGAGGTGGCGACGATGCGGCTGTAATAGCTGGACAGCGGCAGGAATTTCAACGCTTCGGTCGCCAGCCGTTCGGCCTCTTCCGGTTTGCCGGCGTTGATCGCCACCTGGGCGCGCAGGGCGTCGAACTCGGCGTGCAGCGTTTGGTCTATCTCGATTTTCTGTTCGCGCATGGTGCGCTCGGCGCGCTCCAACAGGGTGTTGACCTCGCCGTAGCGGTGCTGGCTCTGCGCCAGCCAGGCCTGCAGCAGCGCCAGCTTGGGGTTCTGAATCAGGCGCTCATAGGGCAGTGCGTTCAGGCACTCCTCCAGCAGGGCCAGTTCGCTGTGGTGGAACAGCGACCAAGCGTGTTGCAGCAGGATATCGCGCAGCATGCTGACGTCGCTGGCCGCCAGCGCATGGTGAATGGCCTCCGCCGGATATCCCAGCGCCAGCCAGCCCTCTGCGGCGGCGCGGTGCAACCCCGGCAGCTCCAGCGCCAGTTCCCATTGGCAACGCTGGCGCAGGAAAGAGGCGAACAGCGGATGGAAGTTGAACCATTCGCCGGTGTCGTCCATGCGGTGGATAAACAGCCCCTGGCGTTCCAGCTCCTCCAGCCGTTGCTGGCCGTTGTCTTCGCCGGTCAGCCGCACGATCAGCGCATCGTTCATCGAACGTAGCACCGAACAGCGCAGCAGGAAGGCGCGCGCCTCGGCATCGACGTGGTCCAGCACTTCGTCCACCAGGTAGTCGGACAGGTGACTGGCGTTCAGCCCCGCCAGGCGCTTGGCCGACAGCTGGGCCGACGAGGCGGACTGGCGAGCCGACAGCGCGATCAGCTGCAGCGCGGTGGCCCAGCCTTCGACTTCGTCGCACAGGCGGCTGCTGTCCTGCTGTTCCATCGGCGCCGCCAGGCGGCAGTCGAAGAACTGTTTGGCCTCCTGATGGGTAAACGCCAGCTGCTGCGTGCCCATTTCCAGCAACTGATCGCGCACCCGCAGATTGGCGATGCCGAGCGGCGGCAGGGTGCGCGAGAGCAGGATCAGCGTCAGATTTTCCGGCTGATGGCGCAGGAAAAAGCGCATGGCTTCGTGGATGGCGTCGTTGGTGATCAGGTGGTAGTCGTCGATCACCAGGTACAGCGGCTGGTGCCAGTCGGCCAGCTCGATAAACAGCTGGGCGAACAGCGCCGACAGGCTGGCGTACTGATGTTTCTGGCTCAGCGCCTCGCTCTTGACGCAGCGGCCGCCGCTGGCCTGCTGCAGCGCGGCGATCAGGTAGCTGGCGAAGCGTTCCGGCTGGTTGTCGCTCTCATCCAGGGAATACCAGCCCAGATCGGCCTTGCCGGCCGCCCATTGGGCGATCAGCGTGGTTTTCCCGTATCCCGCCGGGCAATTGACCAGTGTCAGGCGATAGTTGCCCGCGCTGGCCAGTTTGGCCAGCAGGCGATCGCGGATCACGGTATTTTGCAGCCGTACCGGGCGGCTCAGTTTTGATGGGATCAGCATAGTATTCCAGGGTATAAATCGCGGTTCCCGCCGGGATTGGAGTGGCGCTAATTATTTTATGGTTCGTAATTAATAGCTCCCCCTAACTTCTGCCAACCCTAAACGTATTGCAACAAGCTTCCGCATCGGCTTGGAGTTAAGTTGCTATCGATCACACTTTTTTACGTTTGGCACCGGCGCGCGGCGATGCGGTTGCAGATCGCATTTCCGGCCATGGACAAAACTTCAGCAGCGCGAATACTTGTGCTAACGTCATGGTTAACGTTCTCAGTGCTCGCCGCACGCGTTGGCGGGCTTTTTTGCATCGTTGCAAGGGAGTCAAAAAGTGCCTGAGATCACAATTCCAACTACGCCCCAATCCTCCTCCCCAGCTAATCCCCAGGCGGGATGATGCCGTCAGGCTTTCTCACCGGCACGATAGCGGCAATTTGACCCACTTACTGGATAGAGAGTTTTCCTTATGTCACAGCCTACGCTCAAGAAGGATGCTTTTCTGGCGGCGCTTGCCCGCCAGTGGCAACGGTTCGGCCTCAGTTCCGCACAGCAGATGACGCAACATCAATGGTGGGAAGCCGTCAGTGCGGCGCTGGCCGAGCAGCTGGCCGCACAGCCGGCGCCGCGCAAAAGCGCCAAACCGCTGCGCCACGTGAACTACATCTCGATGGAGTTTCTGATCGGCCGGCTGACGGCGAACAACCTGATCAACCTGGGCTGGTACGACACCGTCGAGCAGGCGCTGGCGGAGCAGGACGTCAAGCTGGCGGATCTGCTGGAGCAGGAAACCGATCCTGCGCTGGGCAACGGCGGGCTGGGGCGCTTGGCGGCCTGTTTCCTCGACTCGATGGCGACGGTGGAGCAACCGGCCACCGGCTATGGGCTGAACTACCAGTACGGGCTGTTCCGCCAGTCGTTCCAGGGCGGGCAGCAGCAAGAGGCGCCGGATAACTGGCAGCGCGAGAGCTACCCGTGGTTCCGCCACAACGCTGCGCTGGCGGTGGACGTGGGCATCGGCGGCAAGCTGGAAAAGCAGGCCGACGGCCGCGAACTGTGGCGCCCGGCCTTCACCCTGCGCGGCGAAGCTTGGGATCTGCCGGTGCTGGGGTATCGCAACGGCGTGGCACAGCCGCTGCGCCTGTGGCAGGCGACCCATCAGCATCCGTTCAACCTGAGCGATTTCAACGACGGCAAATTCTTGCAGGCGGAGAAGCAGGGCGTAGAAGCCGACAAGCTGACCAAGGTGCTCTACCCGAACGACAACCATCAGGCCGGCAAGCGCCTCCGCCTGATGCAGCAGTATTTCCAGTGCGCCTGCTCGGTGGCGGACATTTTGCGCAAGCACCATCAGGCCGGCCGCAAGATTGAAGAGCTGCCGAAGTACGAAGTGATCCAGCTGAACGACACCCACCCGACCATCGCCATTCCGGAAATGCTGCGCATTCTGCTGGACGAACACCAGCTGGAGTGGGAGGCGGCCTGGGCGATCACCAGCAACACCTTCGCCTACACCAACCACACCCTGATGCCGGAAGCGCTGGAATGCTGGGATGAAAAACTGGTGCGCAGCCTGCTGCCGCGCCATTTCTCCATCATCAAACAGATCAACGCCAGGTTCAAAAAGCAGGTGGATAAGCACTGGCCGGGCGACGAGGCGGTGTGGGCCAAACTGGCAGTGCACCACAACAAGCAGGTGCGCATGGCCAACCTGTGCGTGGTCAGCGGCTTTGCGGTCAACGGCGTGGCGCAGCTGCACTCGGATCTGGTGGTGAAAGATCTGTTCCCGGAATATCACCAGCTGTGGCCGAACAAATTCCATAACGTCACCAACGGCATCACGCCACGCCGCTGGCTGAAACAGTGCAACCCGGCGCTGTCGGGCCTGATCGACGAGACGCTGAAGGTGGAGTGGGCGAACGATCTCGACGCGTTGCGCGGGCTGGAAAAATTCGCCGACGACGCGGCGTTCCGCCAGCGTTATCAGCAGATCAAACGCGACAACAAGGTAGCGCTGGCCCATTACGTGCACGGTGTGATGGGGTTGACGCTCGACCCGGATGCGATTTTCGACGTGCAGATCAAGCGTCTGCACGAATACAAACGCCAGCATCTGAACCTGCTGCACATCCTGTCGCTGTATCGCCAGCTGCGCGACAACCCGAATCTGGACATCGTGCCGCGCGTCTTCCTGTTCGGCGCCAAGGCGGCGCCGGGCTACTACCTGGCGAAGAACATCATCTACGCCATCAATCAGGCGGCCGAGAAGATCAATCACGATCCGTTGGTGAAAGATCGCCTGAAAGTGGCGTTCATTCCCGACTACCGCGTGTCGGTGGCCGAACTGATGATCCCGGCGGCGGATATCTCCGAGCAGATCTCCACCGCCGGTAAAGAGGCCTCCGGCACCGGCAATATGAAGCTGGCGCTGAACGGCGCGCTGACGGTCGGCACGCTGGACGGCGCCAACGTCGAAATCGCCGAGCAGGTGGGCGAAGACAATATCTTTATCTTCGGCAATACCGTGGAGCAGGTGAAAGCGATACTGGCAAAGGGCTACGATCCGCTCAGCTACCGCAAGAAAGACAAGCACCTGAAGGCGATTTTGGACGAGCTGGCGAGCGGCGCGTTCAGCCACGGCGACAAGCACGCGTTCGACATGATGCTGCACAGCCTGCTGGAAGGTGGCGATCCCTATCTGGTGCTGGCGGACTTCGCCTCGTACTGCCAGGCGCAGCGCCGGGTCGATGAACTGTACCGCGATCGGGACGAGTGGACGCGGCGGACTATCCTTAACACTGCGCGCGTCGGCATGTTCAGCTCGGATCGCTCGATTCGCGATTACCAGCAGCGCATCTGGCAAGCCAAACGTTAAGGAGAGCGAATGGATCGCAAGCGTATCGATCAGGCGGCAGCGCAGGCGGGGATCGCTGCCGATTTCATCAATGCCCACGGCAAGCGGCAGGCGATTGAAGCGGAGACCAAGCGCAAGCTGCTGGCGGCCATGAACCGGGCCGATGCCGCGCAGGAAGGGGCGGCATCGCCGTTACCGGCGGTCAAGGTGTTCTATCAGGGCGCGCCGCTGGCGCTGACTCCGGCGGGCGAAGGCGAGTACCTGTGGGCGCTGCAGCGTGAAGACGGCGAATGCCTGCAGGGGCGCGTCGGCGCGCGCAAGACCCTGACGCTGCCGGGCGATCTGCCGGCGGGTTACCACCAATTGACGCTGAGCCAGGGCGCACGGCAGTGGTCATGCCGAGTGATCGTCGCGCCGAGGCGCTGCTTCGAACCGGACGCCTTGCTGACCGGCAAGAAACTGTGGGGCGCCTGCGTTCAGCTGTATACGCTGCGTTCCGATCGCAACTGGGGCATTGGCGATTTCGGCGATCTGCGCCTGATGGTGGAGCAGGTGGGGGAACGCGGCGGCGCCTTCGTCGGTCTCAATCCGATCCATGCGCTGTATCCGGCCAACCCGGAGAGCGCCAGCCCTTACAGCCCCTCGTCGCGCCGTTGGCTGAATCTGGCGTATATCGACGTCAACGCGGTGGAGGATTTCCAACGCAGCGACGCGGCTCAGCGCTGGTGGCAGACGCCGGTGACGCAGAAGCAGCTGGCCAAGGCGCGCGCCGCGGAGTGGGTGGATTACAGCGCCGTGATGCAGTTGAAGCTGGCGGGGCTGAAGTTGGCGTTCCCGCTGTTTCAGGCGCGCAAGCCGAACGACGCGCAGCGTCAGGCGTTCGAACGGTTCGTGACTGAGGGCGGCGATAGCCTATATCAGCAGGCTGCGTTCGACGCGCTGCATGCCCATCTGGCAGCCAAAGACGCCAGCCAGTGGGGGTGGCCGGCCTGGCCCGAGCGCTATCAACGGGGGCAGAGCGAAGCGGTGCGGCAATTCTGCGACGAACATCAGGACGCGGTCCGCTTTTACCTGTGGCTGCAATGGCTGGCAGGCACGCAGTTTGCGCAGTGTTTTGAGCAGAGCCGGCAGCAGCAGATGCCGATTGGTCTGTATCGCGATTTGGCGGTCGGGGTGGCGGAAGGCGGAGCGGAAACCTGGTGCGACCGTGAACTGTACTGCCTGAAAGCGTCGGTCGGCGCGCCGCCGGACATCCTGGGGCCGCTGGGGCAAAACTGGGGCCTGCCGCCGATGGATCCGCACGTGATGGCGGCGCGCGGTTATCAGCCGTTCATCGATCTTTTGCGCGCCAACATGACCAGCTGCGGCGCGTTGCGTATCGATCACGTCATGGCGCTGCTGCGGCTGTGGTGGATCCCTTATGGCGAAACCGCCGATCGCGGCGCCTACGTCAAATACCCGGTGGACGATCTGCTGGCGGTGCTGGCGCTGGAAAGCCAGCGCCACCGCTGCATGGTGATCGGCGAGGATCTCGGCACGGTGCCGGTGGAGATCGTCGGCAAGCTGCGCGACAGCGGTGTCTATTCTTACAAAGTGCTGTATTTCGAAAGCGACGGCGAACACCATTTCCGCGCGCCGCAGGCCTATCCGGTGCAGGCGATGGCGACCATCACCACCCACGATCTGCCGACGCTGCGGGGTTACTGGCAGAGCGGTGATCTGACGCTCGGCGACCGGCTGGGGCTCTATCCGGACGCGGAGATCCTGCGGGAGTTGTTCGCCGATCGGGAACGCGCCAAGCAAGGGCTGCTGGACGGGTTGCATCGCTATGGCTGCGTGCCGCAGAAGGTGGGCAAGAAGGCGGCGCTGCTCGGCATGAGCCCGCTGCTCAACCGCGGCCTGCAGCGCTATGTCGCCGACAGCGCCAGCGCCTTGCTCGGCCTGCAGCCGGAAGACTGGCTGGACATGGCAGACCCGGTCAATATTCCCGGCACCAGTGACCAGTACCCTAACTGGCGGCGCAAGCTGATCCAAACGCTGGAGGAGATGTTCGCCGATCCGCGAATAAACCGGCTGCTGAAGGATTTGGACAAACGGCGACGCAAGGTGTCGGTGGGGTGAAAACGACAATGCCGGAACGGGTTCCCCCTTCCGGCATTGTGTTATCCACCGCGGCGCGAGCGCCGGGGATCAGTAATAGGAGTGCTCGCCGCGCTGGTGCTCGGTCAAATCGCGCACGCCCTTCAGTTCCGGGAACTTCTGCAGCAGCTCTTTCTCGATGCCTTCTTTCAGCGTGACGTCGACCATCGAACAACCGTTGCAACCGCCGCCGAACTGCAGGATCGCCATGTTGTCGTCGGTGATCTCCATCAGCGTCACGCGGCCGCCGTGGCCCGCCAGCTGTGGGTTGATCTGCGACTGCAACACGTATTCCACGCGTTCCATCAGCGGCGCGTCGTCATCGACCTTGCGCATCTTGGCGTTTGGCGCCTTCAGCGTCAGCTGAGAACCCAGCTGGTCGGTCACGAAGTCGATTTCGGCGTCTTCCAGATACGGCGCGCTCAGCTCATCGACATAGGCGGACAGCTTGTCGAACTTCAGTTCGGTATCCGTCGCTTCTACCGCGTCCGGCGGGCAATAAGAGACACCGCATTCGGCCGTCGGCGTGCCCGGGTTGATCACGAATACGCGGATTTGGGTGCCTTCTTCTTGATTTGCCAGCAGTTTGGCAAAGTGTTCCTGTGCAGTATCTGTTATACGGATCATAGCATTAGCTCAATAGTTGACTTCTATAGTCGGTTATAATACGCCCATTGCCGTGGCACTACAACGTGCGGCAAACGCACCATATCTGCACCGAGGCGGCGCCTTGCCGCCGCAGCAGCGCCGCGATCTCCGCGACGGTGCTGCCGGTGGTCACCACGTCATCCACCAGGGCGATATGCCGGCCGGCAACCGATGCTGTGCAGACGAAGGCGCGCTGCAAATTGCGCCTGCGTGCCCCGGCGCTCAGCCGCTGTTGCAAGGCGGTTTTGCGCACCCGGCGCAAGGCCGCGGGGCGATAGACGCAGCCCAGCCAGCGCGCCAGCGGCCGGGCCAGCAGATCGCTCTGGTTATAACCACGGCGCCAGCAGCGTGATGTATGCAAGGGTACCGCTAAAATCAGGTCGGGTCTGTTCAGATTCTGCTCTCTGCGCGCCTGCTGCCACCGCAACAGCATCAGGCGTGCCAGCGTCGGCGCCAGCTCGGGCGCGCGGTGAAACTTGAACCTCTTTACCAGTTGGCTGAGGGGCACTACGTAGTCGCCGACGAACACCAGCCGCTGCCAGGGCGGCGGCCGTTGCAGGCAGCGACCGCAGGGCATTTGCGTTTCCCCGGCGGGCAATCCGCAGCACGGGCAACACGGCGGGTGGGCCGGCAGATGGCGCAGGCAGCAGCTGCAGATGCCATGACGCATCAGGCTCAACGGCTGTCGGCATAGCCAACAGCGGCTGCGGATTGATAGCATAGAGCCTCCGAGACGGATAAGCATGAAAGGACAATAACCCATGACAGCGCTGTATTGGCAAACAATAGGTGAAGGCGAACGCGATCTTGTGCTGCTGCACGGCTGGGGATTGAACGCCGAAGTGTGGAGTTGCATTCAGGCGCGACTGGCACCGCATTTTCGCCTGCACCTGGTCGATTTGCCGGGTTATGGCCGCAGCCAGGGGTTCGGTGCCCTGTCGCTGGAGCAGATGACGGAAATCGTGCTGGCGGCCGCCCCGCCGCAGGCCTGGTGGCTAGGTTGGTCGCTCGGCGGGCTGGTGGCCAGCCAGGCGGCGCTGATGCAGCCCGAGCGACTCAAGGGGCTTATCACCGTGGCCTCCTCGCCGTGCTTTGCCGCCCGCGATGAGTGGCCGGGGATCCGCCCGGACGTGCTGAGCGGTTTCCAGCATCAGTTGAGCCTGGATTTCCAGCGCACCGTCGAGCGTTTTCTGGCGTTGCAGACCCTGGGCACCGAGAGCGCGCGTCAGGATGCGCGCCAGCTGAAAGCGGTGGTGCTCAACCAGCCGACGCCGAGCGTCGAGGTGTTGAACGGCGGGCTGGAGATCCTGCGCACCGCCGATCTGCGCGCGCCGTTGGCCGCGCTGGAGCTGCCGCTGCTGCGGATCTACGGTTATCTGGACGGGCTGGTGCCGCGCAAGGTCGCCGAGCTGCTCGATACCGCCTGGCCGAATTCTGCGTCGCAGATCGTGGCCAAAGCCGCCCATGCGCCGTTTATTTCTCATCCCGATGAATTTGTGACGATGATCGAAGCGTTTATTGCAGCACATTGAATCCGGTGGGAAAACGCACGATAGAGCGCTAAAAAAAACGCCGCCGGGTGGATAAAAGACAAAGCTGTTCGATACTTAGTGAGTCAATGCGTTGGCTGCAAAATGAAAAGACCGCGTGCGGCGCTTCTCATTTTGGCGTTTCGTCTCTGGGAAACAGGCCCCGTCAGGGAAAGCAACGAGGCCTGAGGATGTCGCGGCAGCCTGCGGTACTACGCATGGATTCTTGACGGCTTTCATAACAGATAAATTATCCATTGAGAGGTTAGTGTCATGAAATCATTGAAGATGATTATTGCAGCGGCAGTGCTGGGTTCGGTGTCTTTCGGCTCCATGGCGGCAACCCTGCTGACCAAGGAAGATCTGGATAAGAATCCGGGTAAATACGAGAAGATCGGCACCGTCACCACGACGGCAGAAACCACGTCACCGATGGATGCCAAGGAAGAGCTGTCCAAACTGGCGGACGAAAAAGGCGGTCAATACTACGTGATCCTGGCAGGCCGTGAACACGGTAAATTCAGCGCCATCGCCGAAGTTTACAAAGACAAGCAATAAGCCTTGAACGGCAGAGGGGCGCCCGTCATGGCGCCCCTGATCGTCAGGCCTTCAGCCGGTAGAACACCGTGCTGCATCCCTGGCCCTGCGGGCAGCGTTTGCAACTGCCGCTCAGACAGGCGCCGTCATCCTGTTCGATGCGTTCCACTTTTCCCATCGCCGTCAAACGGTCCAGCATCGCCTGCACCAGCGGCAGCGGCGTCGCCAGCGATAGGCTGAGCTGCTGCGCCTGGGCGCTGCCGCGCAGCGCCAGCGCATCGCGCACCTGCAGCAGCCCGGCCATCAGTGACAGCTGCCTTTGGCGCTCTGGCAACAGGCCGCCGGCGTGGCGTTGCCCAGGCGCACCGTGACGCGGCTGCGTGCCCTTCGCAGGCCGAACAGCACCAGCAGATTCACCAGCACCACCACCAGGATCGCCGTCAGGCTGTACTGCGGGTGTTGGTTGAAGGTGGCCACCTGATAGAACAGCGTCGCCAGCGAGTAGGCCACGTTCAGCCCCCACAGAATAGAGAAGGTCATCCAGCCGCGGCTCGATTCACGGGCGATGGCGCCCATCACCGAGACGCAAGGCACATACAACAGCACGAAGATCAGATAGCTGTAGGCGGAGATGCCGGAGCCGAATTTGCTGCTCATCACACCCATTGAGCCGACGCCCATCTCACCGTCGCCCTTGCTGGCTTCGATCGGGTTGGAGAGCACGCTCAGGCTGAAGGTGTTTTTCAGGCCGTCCCAGGTTTCGTTCAGTGCGCCGCCCAGTTCATCAAGCAGGTTGAAGTTGGCGGCGTCGAACGCCTCTTTGTTGATGTGCTCGGCGGTATACAGCGTATTCAGCGTGCCGACCACCACTTCTTTCGCCATCGCACCGGTTACCAGGCCGACGGTGGCCTGCCAGTTATCGCTGTGGACGCCCATCGGCTGCAGCAGCGGCGTCAGCACTTTGGAGACCGAGGCCAGCGCGGAGTCGTTGATGTTGTCGACCGTCTTGCCGCTAAACGAGAAGCTGTTCAGGCCGCCGATGAATATGCTGGCCACCACGATCACCTTACCGGCGCGCAACACGAAGCCTTTCAAGCGCTGCCAGGTTTGCAGCAGCAGGCTTTTCAGGTGCGGCACATGGTAGACCGGCAGCTCCATCACGAACGGCGAGGCTTCGCCGCGCATGAGGGTGTATTTGAGCACCAGACCGGTGAGGATCGCCACCGCAATGCCGAGCATGTACAGCGAGAATACCACCCCGGCGCCGTCCTGGCCGAAGAAGGCGGCGGCGAACACCGCAAAGATCGCCAGACGGGCGCCGCACGACATGAACGGCGCCATCATGATGGTGATCAGGCGCTCGCGCTGGGCATCCAGCGTCCGAGCGCCCATGATGGACGGCACATTGCAGCCGAAGCCGACGATCAGCGGCACGAAGGATTTGCCCGGCAGCCCGAGCGCCTGCATCAGGCGATCCATCACGAACGCTGCGCGCGCCATGTAGCCGGAATCCTCCAGGAAGGACAGGAACAGGTACATCATGCCGATCTGCGGCACCAGCGGCAGCACGGTGTTGATGCCGCCGCCGACGCCCTGCGCCAGGAAAACGGTCAGCCAGTCGGGGAAGTGCAGGGTGTAGCCGAGCCACTGAATGCCCTGAATAAAGATCGCCGCCGAGCCGATATCGAAGATCGGCTGCAGCGCGCCGCCGATGTTGATCGCCAGCAGGAACATCAGGTACATCACCAGCAGGAAGATCGGCACGCCCAGCCAGCGGTTGAGGATCACTTTATCCAGCAGCTCGGTCAGGCGGTTGGGCATTGCCTGCTGCGAGTTGCTGACCGCGTCGCACAGGGCGGCGATAGACTGGTAGCGTGCGTCGGCGATCACCAGCGCCGGGTCTTCTTGCTCCTGCTGTTGCAATGCCTGAATGGCCGCAGGCAATAGCGCGACGGCGGGACCGGCCAGCCGGTGGCTGTAGATGTCGCCTTCCAGCATTTGCAATGCCAACCAGCGGCGCTGCACCGCCGGCAGCGTTTGCGGCATGGCGTCGCTCAGCGTGGCGACCTCTTTCAGCAACAGCGGCGGATAGTTCACCAGCGCCTGCTGTTCGTTGATGTGATGATTGTCGATCATCTGTTTCAGCACGCCGATGCCGTCGGCGCGGGTGGAGATCATCGGCACTACCGGGCAGCCGAGGCGCGCCGACAGCGCGGCGACGTCGATATCGATATGCTGGCTTGTGGCGATGTCGAGCATGTTCAGCGCCACGATGCAGGGGATGCCCAGCTCCAGCAATTGCAGCGTCAGATAGAGGTTGCGCTCCAGGTTGGAGGCGTCGACCACGTTGATCAGCAGATCGGCGTCGCCGCTCAAAATGTAGTGGCAGGCGATCTGCTCATCGAGCGAGGTTTGCTCTGAAATGGTGGTCAGGGAGTAGGTGCCGGGCAAATCGACCAGCCGCACATCGGACTGCGGGGTGGTGAAATGGCCTTCTTTGCGTTCGACCGTCACGCCCGCCCAGTTGCCGACCCGTTGGCGTGCGCCGGTCAGCTGGTTGAACAGCGTGGTTTTGCCGGAGTTCGGATTACCGATTAAGCCGATGGTGAGTTTTTTCATAGTTCAGCGTGTCGTCTTCAAGGAGAACAGCGCCGGCGCAAGAGCGCGTCGGCAAACGGAGGTCAGGGCTGGCCGTCGAGCTGCAGCAGTGCCAGATCCTTCCTGCGCAGCACCAGGCTGACGCGGCGAGTTTTAATTTCTATCGGATCGCCCAGCGGCGCGACGCGCACCACGTCGAATGAAGAGCCGGGCAGCATGCCGAGCGATAACAGTTTCTGGCGGTAGGCCGGCGCAATTTCACCGGAAAAGCCGACAATCTTATAGGTGCGTTTAGGTTGAAGCTGCATGTGATTAACCTTCCGGGTGCCGATGAACATCGGGCTGATGATAATTGGACGTTGCCGGCGAAAATGCCACGCCGTCGGCGGTATTCATCCATAAGGTCATGCAATAAAATGAGCGCAAATAATAGTAATTATCATTATCGCGTTCAATACAAAAAGTAAGGGTATTGTAACCAATTATTATGGCGACGACAGTTTTTGATGGCGTTGTCTTGATTAACGACGTTTTACCACCGCTTGCGAGCGGGAACAAATGAGAATGGCGAGTTAAATCAGTTACGTATTTGTAGCCGAGTTCTCTCATTTGCAAATATCGATGATGTTTTCCCTTTATTTATTTCCGCCTAAAGGCAATTCGATAACATTATTCCACCGTAATGCGAGCGGTAACCATTTGTGTTTCTCTCACAATTCACAAGATGAAAAATGCGTGTTAACAAAGTTGTTAATAAATGGCTGCAGAAGGCATTTTTGTTGTCTGAATAATGCGAGGGCGGTCACGCAGGAACGGGAAATAAAAAGATGGCGGTTTATTGAGGCGGGTCAAGAAATGCCGCAAGTTTTATTCATCGGAAAGGGCGGAGCAGGCTCCGCCCTGTCGGTTCCGACTTAGCGTTTCTTGCCGAATGCCGCCGCCAGCGCGTCGCCCATGGCGCTGTTGCCGGCCGGCGCCGCGTTGCGCGGTTTGGCCTTGTTGCCGCCCGCCGAACGGTTGGCGTTGTCGCGCGTCTGCGCAGGCGCGTTGCCGCCGCGGCGCGGTGAACCTTCGCCCGGCTGCTCATCCAGGCGCATGCTCAACGCGATGCGTTTACGCTGCAGATCGACTTCCATCACCTTCACTTTGACGATGTCACCGGCCTTCACCACGGTGTGCGGATCTTCGACGAACTTGTCCGCCAGCGAGGAGATGTGCACCAGGCCGTCCTGATGCACGCCGATATCCACGAAGGCACCGAAGTTGGTGACGTTGGTGACCGACCCTTCCAGGATCATGCCCACCTGCAGATCGTTGAGGGTTTCCACCCCTTCGGCAAAGGTTGCGGTTTTGAACTCCGGACGCGGATCGCGGCCCGGCTTCTCCAGCTCTTTCAGGATATCGGTGACCGTCGGCACGCCGAACTTGTCGTCGGTGAAATCGACCGCTTTCAGGCTGCGCACCGCCGAAGCGTTGCCCATCAGATCCTGCAGTGCCTGCTCGGTGGCGGCCAGAATGCGCTGCACCACCGGGTAGGCTTCCGGGTGAACGGTGGAGGCATCCAGCGGGTTGTCGCCGTGGTTGATACGCAGGAAGCCGGCGCACTGTTCGAAGGCTTTCGGCCCCAGGCGGCTGACCTTAAGCAGCTGTTCACGGTTGCTGAAGCGGCCGTTCTCGTCGCGCCAGTTGACGATGTTCTGCGCCATCATGCGCGTCAGGCCGGCCACGCGGGTTAGCAGCGGCACCGACGCGGTGTTCAGATCGACGCCGACGGCGTTCACGCAGTCTTCCACCACCGAGTCCAGCTTCTTCGCCAACTGGCTCTGGCTGACGTCGTGCTGATACTGGCCGACGCCGATGGATTTCGGATCGATCTTCACCAGCTCCGCCAGCGGATCCTGCAGGCGACGGGCAATGGATACCGCGCCGCGCAGCGACACGTCGAGATCCGGGAATTCCAGCGCCGCCAGTTCGGACGCGGAATACACCGACGCGCCCGCTTCGCTGACGATCACTTTCTGCGCCCGGACCTCGCCGAACTGCTTTTGCAGGTCGAGATAGAAGCGCTCGGTCTCACGCGAAGCGGTGCCGTTGCCGATGGCCACCAGCTCCACGTTATGTTTGATGCACAGCGCCGCGACGATGGCGGCGGCTTTGGCCGCTTGCCCGGTGTGCGGGTAGACGGTGTCGGTGGCGACCAGCTTGCCGGTCGCGTCGACCACGGCCACTTTCACCCCGGTGCGCAGGCCCGGATCGAGGCCCATGGTGGCGCGCATGCCGGCCGGCGCGGCCATCAGCAGATCGTGCATGTTGCGGGCGAACACGTTGATCGCTTCATCTTCCGCGCGCTCGCGCACCGTGCCCATCAGCTCGGTTTCCAGGTGCAGCAGCACCTTGATGCGCCAGGTCCAGTTGACCACCGCCTTGCGCCAGGCGTCGGCCGGGGCGTTATTCAGACGCAGGTTGAGGTGATTGATGATGATCAGCTCCGCCTGGCTTTCACGCGGCGCTTCCTCAAACTGCGGATCGGCGTTCAGCGCCAGCTGCAGCACGCCTTCGTTGCGGCCACGGAACATCGCCAGCGCGCGGTGCGAAGGCACCTGGGAAATCGGTTCGTGGTGATCGAAATAGTCGCGGAACTTGGCGCCTTCTTCTTCCTTGCCCTCGACCACTTTGGACACCAGATGGGCGTTTTTCCACAGGTAGTCGCGCACCTTGGCCAGCAGTGAGGCATCTTCGGCGAAGCGCTCCATCAGGATATAGCGCGCGCCGTCGAGGGCGGCCTTGACGTCCGCCACGCCTTTGTCGGCGTCGACGTAGCGTTCAGCCAGCTGTTCCGGCTGCTGTTGCGGATCCTGCCACAGCGCGTCCGCCAGCGGTTCCAGGCCGGCTTCGATGGCGATCTGGCCGCGGGTGCGGCGCTTCGGTTTGTACGGCAGATAGAGGTCTTCGAGCTCGGTCTTGCTCAGCGTGGCGTTGATCGCCCCCGCCAGTTGTTCGGTCAGTTTGCCCTGTTCATCGATCGACTTCAGGATAGTCTGGCGACGATCTTCCAGTTCACGCAGATAACCCAGGCGGGTTTCCAGCTGGCGCAGTTGGGTGTCGTCCAAACCCCCGGTGACTTCCTTACGATAGCGTGCAATAAAAGGCACGGTATTACCTTCATCCAGCAGACGGATGGCGGAGTCGACTTGCTCCGGCCGGGCCTGCAGTTCTGTTGCAATAATGCGGCTCAGTGGGTCATTCATAGGTCTGGTATCTGTATTGAGAACGGTGAATAAACAGGGGACAGTTATACGGATTGATCGGGGAAAATGCCAGTGGAGCGGGCCGCCGCCGCGCGGCTGCGGCGTGGAGAACTGCGCAGGCGGCGGCGTTGGCGGCGGTTCGGAAAAAGCTGAAAGCTTACTTCGGGTAGTCTATCTCGTTAACGTACCACTGCGCCTCGCCCAGTGGCGTATTGACGGTGGCGACGTCCCCGACCTCTTTTTTCAGCAGGGCGCGCGCCATCGGCGCGTCGATGGAGATGTAATCCTTGCGGCCGAAGATTTCGTCGTAACCGACGATGCGAAAGCGTTTGGTCTCGCCGTCTTCGTTCTCTACTTCCACCCAGGCGCCGAAGAACACCTTGCCTTCCTGCTGCGGGGAGTAATCGACGATCTTCAGCTGCTCCAGGCATTTGGTCAGATAGCGGACGCGGCGGTCGATCTCGCGCAGCCGCTTCTTGTTGTACTGGTAGTCGGCGTTTTCGCTTCTGTCGCCCAGGCTGGCGGCCCAGGTCACTTTCTTGGTCACCTCGGGGCGTTCTTCGCGCCAGAGGTAATCCAGCTCTTGTTTGAGCTTGTCATACCCTTCACGGGTTATCAGTTGAGTTCTCATGGTGATTTATCTTTATGGGGCCACCGCCACAGTGTACGTGAATGCGGGGGGCTTTAGAAATGGCGCGCGGGCCTGTGCGTTGTCGCACGGTTTTTATTCAGTTTGCGCAGCTTTTAACAATCGGGAGTATGCTTAGCGATAGCGGAAAAGGAATGTGACGAAAGGAGGATATCTGGCGAGAGAGACAAGGAATTTTGGCGCACAACCCAACACATTGAAGGTATTACCGCATGGAATTTAAAGATTACTACGCAACGATGGGCGTTGAGCCCAACGCCGATCTGAAAACCATCAAAACGGCCTACCGCCGGCTGGCGCGTAAATATCACCCTGACGTGAGCACTGAAGACGACGCCGAGAGCAAATTCAAGGAGCTGGCCGAAGCCTATGAGGTGCTGAAGGACGAAGAACGCCGCGCTGAGTACGATCAGATCCGGCTGCACCGCAACGATCCGAACTTTGGCCGCCAGGCGCGCGGCGATCAAGGCGGCTACCAGCAGAGCGCTTCATGGCACGGCGGCGGCGCCGACGCGCAAGACTTCTCCGATTTCTTCGAAAGCATGTTCGGCGGGCGGGCGGCGGGCGGGCATCGCTCCGCTTCGCACTCGCACGGCGGACATGGCTTCCGCGGCCAGGATCTCGAGATGGAGGTGCCGCTGTTCCTCGAGGAAACGCTGCATGGCCAAAGCCGCGAGATCTCCTACAAGCTGCCGGTGTATGACGAGCTGGGGCGGCAGGTGAGCGAAGCCAGCAAAACGCTGAACGTGAAAATCCCGGCCGGCGTGGGCGACGGCGAGCGCATTCGCCTCAAGGGGCAGGGCGTTGCCGGCGTGGGCGGCGGCCAGAACGGCGACCTGTATCTGGTCATCCGCCTCGCGCCGCATCCGCTGTTCGAGATTGACGGCCACAACCTGAGCATCGTGGCGCCGCTCGCCCCGTGGGAAGCGGCGCTGGGGGCCAGCATCGAGGTGCCGACGCTGACCGGCAAAATCGCGCTGACCGTGCCGGCCGGCAGCCAAAGCGGCAAACGGCTGCGGGTCAAGGGCAAGGGGCTGGCAGGCAAGAAAGAGCCAGGCGATCTGTATGTCATTCTCAAGGTGGTGATGCCGCCGAAGCCGAACGAGAAGGCCAGCGCCCTGTGGCGTGAACTGGCTGAACAGGCGGCGTTCAACCCGCGCGCGGAATGGGAGTAAAGCACATGATGAAAAAAGAGATCACATTCACCGTGGTGGAACTGTGCCAACGGGTGGAGATTTCAGAGGATGAGCTGGTCGAGATCGTCGGCCTGGGCGTGATCGTGCCGCTGGAGCCGGCGCAGCCGAGCTGGGAGTTCGATTACCCGGCGCTGAGCCATCTGCAGCGTGCGCGCAGGCTGCGGGCCGAGCTGGATCTGGATTGGCCGGGGATCGCCATGGCGCTGACGCTGCTCGACCGGGTTGATGCGCTGCAGCAAGAGAACCGGCAGCTGCGTCGGCAGCTGGCGCGTTTCCTGCAGACTTCCTGACTCGCCGACAAAACGCCACCGTGCGGTTCGCCGGTGGCGAAATTGCGTAAAATTGGGCCGCCGCCCCACATTGCGCCGATAAAGGGCGAAATTTTGACGAACCCCCGTCGACATTCGATGAAAATTGTTGATAAATGGGGAAAAGAATAAGCTTTGTAACAATTTCGTCTAGAATACATACCATTAAACGCTGTCTCAAATGGCAAGGTTTTCTAACAATATTCGAGTCAGGCAATAAAGCCTTTGGGAGTAATACCATGCAAGAGAATCATAAGATCCTGGTTGTCGATGATGACATGCGCCTGCGCGCGCTTTTAGAACGTTATTTAACCGAGCAGGGCTTCCAGGTTCGCAGCGTTGCCAACGCTGAGCAAATGGATCGCTTGCTGACCCGTGAATCCTTCCATCTGATGGTGCTCGATCTGATGTTGCCGGGCGAAGATGGGCTGTCCATCTGCCGCCGCCTGCGCAGCCAGAGCAACCCGATGCCAATCATTATGGTTACCGCCAAAGGCGAAGAGGTCGATCGCATCGTGGGGCTGGAAATCGGCGCCGACGACTACATTCCTAAACCGTTCAACCCGCGTGAGCTGTTGGCTCGCATCCGCGCGGTGCTGCGCCGCCAGGCTAACGAACTGCCGGGCGCGCCTTCGCAGGAAGAAGCGGTGATCGCGTTCGGGAAATTCAAACTGAACCTCGGCACCCGTGAGATGTTCCGCGAAGACGAACCGATGCCGTTGACCAGCGGCGAGTTCGCGGTCCTGAAGGCGCTGGTCAGCCACCCGCGTGAACCGCTGTCGCGCGATAAGCTGATGAACCTGGCGCGTGGCCGCGAATACAGCGCCATGGAGCGCTCGATCGACGTGCAGATTTCTCGCCTGCGCCGCATGGTTGAAGAAGATCCGGCGCATCCGCGTTATATCCAGACCGTTTGGGGTCTCGGCTACGTATTCGTCCCGGACGGCAGCAAGGCATGAGGCGATTGCGCTTTTCACCGCGTAGCTCGTTTGCCCGAACCCTGTTGTTGATCGTCACCTTGCTGTTCGTCAGCCTGGTGACGACCTATCTGGTGGTGCTGAACTTCGCCATCCTGCCCAGCCTGCAGCAGTTCAACAAGGTATTGGCGTACGAAGTGCGTATGCTGATGACCGATCGGCTGCAGCTGGAGGACGGCACGCTGCTGGAAGTGCCGCCGGCGTTCCGCCGTGAGATCTACCGCGAACTGGGCATCTCTCTTTACACCAACTCGGCGGCGGAGGAGAGCGGCCTGCGCTGGGCGCAGCACTATCAGTTCCTCAGCCAGCAGATGGCGCAGCAGCTCGGCGGGCCGACCGATGTGCGGGTGGAGGTGAACAAGAATTCCCCGGTGGTGTGGCTGAAAACCTGGCTGCAGCCCGATATCTGGGTGCGCGTGCCGCTGACGGAAATCCACCAGGGCGACTTCTCTCCGCTATTCCGCTATACGCTGGCGATCATGTTGCTGGCGATCGGCGGCGCCTGGTTGTTTATTCGCATTCAAAACCGCCCACTGGTGGAGCTGGAACATGCGGCGCTGCAGGTGGGCAAGGGCATCATTCCGCCGCCGCTGCGCGAGTATGGCGCTTCCGAAGTGCGATCGGTGACTCGCGCATTCAATCAGATGGCGTCGGGCGTCAAGCAGCTGGCGGATGACCGCACCTTGCTGATGGCCGGGGTCAGCCATGACCTGCGCACGCCGTTGACGCGCATCCGGCTGGCGACCGAGATGATGAGCGCCGAAGACGGCTATCTGGCCGAGTCGATCAATAAAGACATCGAAGAGTGCAACGCCATCATCGAGCAGTTCATCGATTATCTGCGCACCGGGCAGGAGATGCCGACCGAAAGCAGCGATCTGAACGCCATTTTGGGCGAGGTGGTCGCGGCGGAAAGCGGCTATGAGCGGGTGATTGAAACCGCGCTGTCGCCGGGTGAGCTGATGATGAACGTGCACCCGCTGTCGATTAAGCGGGCGGCGGTGAACATGGTGGTGAACGCGGCGCGTTACGGCAACGGCTGGATCAAGGTCAGCAGCGGCCGCGAGCTGCAGCGCGGCTGGTTCCAGGTGGAGGATGACGGCCCGGGCATCAAGCCGGAAGAATTGAAGCACCTGCTGCAGCCGTTCGTACGCGGTGACAGCGCGCGCAGCACCAGCGGCACCGGTCTGGGGCTGGCGATCGTGCAGCGTATTATCGACGCGCACGACGGCGAGCTGGATATCGGCACCAGCGAGCGCGGCGGGCTATTGATCCGCGCGTATATTCCGTTGCCGATGGAGAAAAAAGAGTCGGCCAACGGCCATCAAACCGCCAGAGAAAACGCCTGACGCTCTTGGCGCGGGCCGCATCGTTGCGGCCCCGTCAGGACTTCCGGCTCATCACGTAGTATTCCGCCGCATCCTCATGCAACCGACGGCCGGTCGGTGCCTGCCACGGATCGATTAACTCGATGCCGCAGTGGAGGAAGTCTTTGGTATTGCGGGTGGCCAGGGCGGCGCCGTAATGCAGGCAGGTGGCGGCGATTTGGGCATCCGGCACGCTCATCGCTTTACCCAGAAGCCGATTCCTTGCCGTCAATTCCGCGTATTGCATCGCGCACAGCCCATCAAACGGCAATATCTGCCCCTCGAACTTCAATTCAATCGCGTCCGCCAATTTGAGCTTGAGATCCCGCTGGCGCTTGTCGTCAGGCATGCAGGCGACGCCGCTGAACAGTTCGGCCAGGACAATGGCGCTCAGATAGAGTTCGTCATTGTCCTTTTCATTTAACCAGTTAATGACGTTGTAGTACGGACTGGGGCGCAGCGTTTCTGAAATGACGTTGGTGTCGAGAATAATCATGCGTTGTCATCTTCATCATCAAAGGTGACGATGCGTGGTGGCACGGCGTCACGCGGTGGGATCTCCAGCTCGACGCCGCCGAATTCGGCGAAGTGCTGATGCATCCAGGTACCCAATCCATAGCGCGGCGGCTTTTTCACCAGCGCCTGTTTCAGGATCATGCGCGCTTCCTCTTCCATGGAATGGCCGTTTTTCGCCGCTGAAATACGCAGCAGCTCTTTGATTTCGTCGTCCAGATTTCTGACGGTGATAGTCGCCATTTAAACCTCCTTTGCTATCAATGATTGCATTGACTTATTTTCTCGCCTTGCTGGTTAAAAAGCAATCACTGAAAATAAAAAAAGGCGCGGGATCCGCGCCTTAGCTGAAGAGGTAACGCTACCGAATTACAGCTTCGGGCCGGCGCTGACCAGCGCGGCGCCCGCAGGCGTGTCGGTGTATTTGTCGAAGTTGGTGATGAAGCGCTCGGCCAGATCCTGCGCTTTTTCCTGCCACTGCTCGAGGCTGGCGTAGGTATTGCGCGGATCGAGGATCTCCGGGTTCACGCCCGGCAGCGCGGTCGGCATCGCCAGATCGAAGATCGGCAGGGTTACGGTTTCCGCCTTGTCGATTTCACCGCTTAGGATGGCGTCGATGATGCCGCGCGTATCTTTGATCGAGATGCGCTTGCCGGTACCGTTCCAGCCGGTGTTGACCAGGTAAGCCTGGGCGCCGGCGGCCTGCATGCGTTTCACCAGCACTTCGGCGTACTGCGTCGGGTGCAGCGACAGGAATGCGGCGCCGAAGCAGGCGGAGAAGGTTGGCGTCGGTTCGGTTACGCCGCGCTCGGTGCCGGCCAGCTTGGCGGTGAAGCCGGACAGGAAGTGGTACTGAGTCTGGTTGGCGGTCAGACGCGATACCGGCGGCAGCACGCCGAAGGCATCGGCGGTCAGGAAGATCACCTTGGTGGCATGACCCGCCTTGGACACCGGCTTGACGATGTTCTGGATATGATAGATCGGATAAGAAACGCGGGTGTTCTCGGTTTTCGAACCGTCGTTGAAGTCGATGCTGCCGTCGGCCAGTACGGTGACGTTTTCCAGCAGCGCGTCGCGTTTGATGGCGTGGTAGATATCCGGCTCGGCTTCTTCAGACAGCTTGATGGTCTTGGCGTAGCAGCCGCCTTCGAAGTTGAACACGCCGTCGTCGTCCCAGCCGTGCTCGTCATCGCCGATCAGCTGACGCTTAGGATCGGTGGAGAGAGTGGTCTTGCCGGTGCCGGACAGGCCGAAGAACACCGCCACGTCGCCTTTCTCGCCCACGTTGGCCGAGCAGTGCATCGAGGCGATGCCTTTCAGCGGCAGCAGGTAGTTCATCATCGAGAACATGCCTTTCTTCATTTCGCCGCCGTACCAGGTGCCGCCGATCAGCTGCATGCGCTCGGTCAGGTTGAAGGCGACGAAGTTCTCCGAGTTCAGGCCTTGCTGTTGCCAGTTCGGATTGGTGCATTTGGCGCCGTTCATCACCACGAAGTCCGGCTCGAAGTCAGCCAGCTCTTCGTCGCTTGGGCGAATGAACATGTTTTTCACGAAGTGCGCCTGCCAGGCCACCTCGGTGATGAAGCGCACTTTCAGGCGCGAGTCGGCATTGGCGCCGCAGAAGGTATCCACCACGAACAGGCGCTTGCCGGACAGTTGTTCGGTGACCAGGTGTTTCAGATCGGCCCACACTTCCGGGCTGAGGGGTTTGTTGTCGTTTTTGCCTTTGCCCTGATCGGCCCACCACACGGTATCGAGGGTGATGTCGTCGCGGACGATGTATTTGTCTTTCGGCGAACGGCCGGTGAAGATGCCGGTATCGACGGAGACGGCACCCAGCTTGGTGACTACCCCACGCTCAAAACCTTCCAGAGATGGGTCTGTTTCTTCCTTAAACAGCAGTTCATAGCTCGGGTTGTGAACGATTTCGCTAACGTCGTGAATGCCGTAAGCGGCCAGATCCTGAGGGGTTATACCTTTAACGCGCATGTTACTACTCCTTGGTCACAGAATTTCTGGCGGCAATTGTAGGGATCTAACGGTGCGTAACCGCGATGGGTATCAAATATTTAACGTTTTAGGCGGTATTTCGTTACGATCTGAGAGATAGCACACGGAAAAAAGCAAACGTGCAAACGGCGGGCGTTGGCGGGCGCCGGGCGCACCCGCCGAAGAGGTGTAACTTAGTGCAACTGGTCGCTTTCGCCGGTGTTACCCACATACAACGCGGCAACATCAACCGGGTCAAAGACATAGTGGCTGCCACAGTAGTCGCAGTGCATGTCGATATTGCCGTCCTGCTCCAACATGTCCGCCACTTCGTCGGTCGGCAGCGTCAGCAGCGCGTCGGCGCAGCGCTGGCGCGAACAGGTGCAACGGAACTGCACGTTCTGTGGTTCGTACAGGGTGACTTCTTCCTGGTGATACAGGCGGTACAGCACTTCGTTGGCCGGCAGGCCGAACAGCTCTTCGCTTTTTACCGTGTTGGTCAGTTGCACCAGATGATCGAAATCATCGAGGTGGCCGTCCTGCGCCGGCAGCACCTGCAGCAGCATACCGGCCGCCGCAGCGTTGCCTTCCGCTTCGCCGGTGCGGATGAACAGGCGGGTTGGCAACTGCTCGGACTGGCGGAAGTAGGCTTCCAGGCATTCGGCCAGGGTTTCACCTTCCAGGCCGACCACGCCCTGATAGCGCTCGCCTTCCGTCGGGGAAATGGTGATGACCATGACGCCGTTGCCGATCATCTGATGCAAGGTGCTGTCGTCGGCGATAGGCGCCTGGGTGCGCGCAACGCCGCGCATCTCCTGGCGGTTGTTGCCGTTGATCACCGCCAGCTTCAGCGGGCCGTCGCCTTGCAGCTGCACGGTGATGTCGCCGTCGAACTTCAGGGTCGCGGTCAGCAGACTGGTGGCGACCAGCAGTTCGCCCAGCAGCTTTTGCACCGGCGCCGGGTAGTCGTGGTTATTCAGGATCTGCTGATAGGTTTCGCTGACGGTAACCAGCTCGCCGCGCACCGCGTAGTTTTCAAACAGGTAACGGTGCAATTGGTCATGGTTGGACATAATCTTCTCTCATTGCGGTGAGGGGTTATTCCGGCTCACCAAATTTAAATTTCATCAGGTCGCGCCGCTCCTTTTTGTCCGGACGACGGTCCGGATGCGGCATGGTCAACGCGTTCATCTTGCGCGCCAGCGCCATTTTTTCGCGGTTGGCGATGCTGGCTTCGGTTTCCTGATACATTTGCTGCGCCTCGCCGGCGCCGCGGCGTTGGCTGGTCAGCGCCAGCACGATCACCGTACGTTCTTCGTTGCCCTGCCGCAGTTTGAGCTCGGCGTTGAGTTCGACAATCTTGCTCGGCTTGCCGCGCTGGCCGTTGTAATGCACCTTGCCGCCGTCGATCATTTCGCGCGCCAGCGCGCGGGTCTTATAGAAGCGTGCGGCCCACAGCCACTTATCCAGCCGGACCGCGTCGTCGCGCGTCGCTTTTTCCTTCATGCTTCCCCCTTGGCCAGCGCCGGTATCAGCAGGCGATAGTCGCGCATCGCCGGATGGCGCTGGAAGCTTTTCTCCGCCGTGCTGGAGTCCGGGTTTTGCACGCCCAGGCAGTAACGAATGCCGAAAGTGCGCGCCGCGTCGAGGATCGGCTCGCCGTCGTCGACGAACAGCGTGCGCTGCGGATTGAATCCGGTGTGCTGCTGCACCGCTTGCCACAGACGCTGATCTTCTTTCGGATAACCAAATGTGTGGGTGGAAAACAATAAATCAAGGTGCCGATCGAGGCCGGTATGCTCGATTTTCACCGCCAGGCTGTGCGGATGGGCGTTGGTCAGCAAAATGGTGTGCAGACCGGCGTCGCGCAGCGCCCGTAAAAACGGCTCGGTGTCTTCGCGCAGCCGGGCGCGGCTGCCGACTTCGCTGGTCATGCGGTAGATATCCAGATCCAACCGTTCGCTCCAGTAATCGAAGCAATACCAGTTCATGGTGTGCTGCACCGCCTGATATTCCCGCTCAATGATATGGCGGGCTTCGTCGAACGGAATGGCGCGCCTTTCGCTCAGCGCCTGCGGCACCAGGCTGAGCCAAAAGTGGCTGTCGAACTCCAGATCCAGCAAGGTGCCGTCCATATCCAGCAGCACGGTATCGATCTGCGGCCAATCAAACTCGGGAACCATAAAAACTCCACGGGCGGACCGACGGGCGGTCCGCGGATGAGAATAATAGCGTTAGCGTAGCATAAGCAGATGACAGGGCGGAGGCCCCGGCGTCAGGTTCAGGCCATCGGCCGCATCGACATCGGATTGAGCTGCGGATTGAAGCAGCTGTCGTAGTAACGCTGGATATCGGCGACGCGGTGCTGATTGATGCGCCGACGCTGCACCAGCCGCCAGGCGTTATAGCCCAGGCTGACGACCACCGCCAGCAACAGCAGGCTGGTACCGAGGTAGCGCCACAGGGTGATCATGTCCGGTTCGCTGTGCAGCGCCACGTGGCGGGTGCCGTTGGCATCGACGCTGAGGCTGGTGATCACCCCCTGCGCCTGGAACGGGGTATGCAGCAGCAGAGTGGAAAGACGCTGCAGCTCATTCCACTGGTCGAGGGCGTTGTATTCGCTCTGCGGCACCGACGGCTGCGGGTGGCTGACCAACTGGCGGCCTTCGTCACTGCGGATCAGGAAACCGCCCGGCGGCGGGCTGTTGAGCGCCGCGGCGGCCAGGCGCGTTTCATTGAAGATGAACGATGACGTGGCCACTTTGGTCAGGCTTTCCAGCGACTCGGCGCTCACCGGGCGCAGCAGGACGTTGACGCCTTGCAGCGCGCCGGACCTGGCGCGTTTCACCAGGCCGCTCCAGTTTTTGGCGTTGCCCAGGTTGACCAAGGCGTTCTTCAACCGCACGCAGTCGTTTTCTGCCTGGCACAAATCCTGTGTTTTCAATACGATATCAGAGAAGTCATCCAACAGGATCATGCCGGATTTCTCGATGGCGCTGGCCAGCTGCGGGTTGACCTTCTGATCGGCACCGCTCGGATGCAGCTGGCTGTTGACCGTGGTCAGCAGGGCCGTCGCTTTGTCTATGACTTCCGATTCCGGCTGCGGCAGCGGGGCGGCATTGTTCCAGTAAATGCCGGAGCAGTCGAACGGCGCAAAATTGACGGCGCCACCCCCGTTGGCCGGCGGCGGCACATAGCACATGCCGCTGCCGCGCACCTTCAGCGTGTCGCCGATCCGCAGTGGCGTGGCTTCCAGTGCTTGCACGCTGGTCACTTCCACTTTTTGCGCGCCCTGCAACCAGGCCATGCTGAGGGTCAGCGGCAGGTTGAGCGGGATATAGATCAGCAGCAACAACAGCACCAGCGCCGAGCTGGCGACCAGCACCGCGTTGCGGCCCCACTGCTGCAGCGGGAAGTTTTTCACTTCGTCATGCAGCGAGAGGAAGCGCCCCTGGCGCACCACCTGCCGATTGAGGTAGACGTCCACATCGGTGGTCTTGCCCAGGTCCTGCGTCAGGTACGGCTGCCAATGCGGCGGGTAGATAAGATCGATGATACCGAGCGAAATGTTGCTGATCTGCCCCTGGTCGGATTCGCCGAACAGGCCCCAGCGCTTCGGCGTGCCGCGCAGACAGTGGATCTCTTTCAGCTCGCGTGACGCCGGACGGCGGAACAGGTTCCAGCATCCCCAGGCGATCATCAGCACCGCCACGAAAATCATCCAGGGGATCACCAGCACCGGGCTTATCAGGCTGAAGAACAGCAGCAGCAGCGCGGCGGAGATGATGACGGCTTCACGGATGCCGTTAGGCCGGTTCAGCGCATGCTCTTCCGGCGTTTCCTTGCGAATATTGACCAGCTCGACATGCTCGCTCTCTTCCTTGCGGATAGACGCGTTTTTGGTCGGCGTGGCGGTCACCACCGGCGGCTGTGGTCGGTCGTGAATATGATCTTTCAGCGAGTGCCCGTTGAGCGAAATCACCAGCGGCAGCGTCTGGGTTCTGATCACTTCCACATGGTTGTCGGCGGTGATATAGGGTTCCCAAAACGGCGGCAGATGCACCTCTTCAGCGTCGAGGTAATAGCGCCATTTATTGGGATCGTCGCTGGCCAGCCCGTAGCGGGTAATGGCATGCGTGACGGGATAAACGTTATCACTTTGCGGGGTGAGCGCCAGTTTGGCCGCGGGCAGCGTAGCGCCGCCACCGGGCAACAGCTTGTTGCTCAGCTTGTTTTGCTGATTGAGATAGAACTCGACCGCGGCGCGCTCTTCGTCGGTCAGCTTGCGGTGGGCAGGCTTGATAAATGGCAACGCGTGCGCCAGCGCCGATGGGTTACGCGCCTTGAACCATAGGTACAGGCCGGCGGCAATCAGGCAGACAAGCACTAAGGCCAATATCAACACTATTGTGCTCATGCAATCCCCATCTCACACCCGTGAATTTCGCCAACCTGATGAAAAGGTGAATATTATACGGAGTAAACCGCCAGGAGGCACCCAGAACTAATGAGGGAACAAACAGATTCTCGCTCTGGATCTCATTCCTTCATGACGCAAGGCCATTTTATCACTGATTCTTGCCTGCGTGATACTAGCAACCGGCCTCTGCCGTCGATATCGGTATTATCCTATTTTCTTGCACGCTGTTTGCTGAATCAGTACGGAAAATCGCCGGCCGCTGGCTACGCTTGTTAAAAGAAAGTAAATTACTGTTCATGCTCGTTGCGGCGGAGCTTGCCCTTAACGCACAATGTGATCAGGATCGAATTTGGTCAGCGTTTGAGCGCCAACGAGCCGTGCGTTACGCCAATCATTATTTCGGTTGCCCCGTCCACGCCTGGGTAACCTCTTTGAGGCAATCATGGATAAACACCTGCAAAAACCTAAAATTCTGAAAGTGGAAACGGTCGCGCGTTCGCGTTTGTTCAACGTCGAGTCGGTCGATTTGGAATTCAGCAACGGGGTTCGGCGGGTGTATGAGCGCATGCGGCCTTCGGATCGCGAAGCGGTGATGATCGTGCCGGTGATTGGCGATGACCTGCTGCTGATCCGCGAATATGCGGTGGGCACCGAATCCTATGAGCTGGGGTTCCCGAAAGGGCTGATCGATCCCGGTGAGGGCGTGCTGGAAGCGGCCAATCGCGAGCTGATGGAAGAGGTGGGATACGGTGCGAAGCGCTTTGATTTTCTCAGCAAGCTGACGATGGCGCCATCCTATTTTTCCAGCAAAATGAATATTGTGCTGGCGCACGATCTCTACCCGCAGAGCCTGGAAGGGGATGAGCCGGAGCCCTTGCCGCAGGTGCGCTGGCCGATCGCCAACATGATGGCGCTGTTGGCGGAACCGGATTTTCGTGAGGCGCGCAACGTCAGCGCGCTGTTCCTTTCCGAGGCGTTTTTGCGTGCTTCGCGCTGATACGCTTCGCGCCGAATAAAAAAAAGGGCCAGATTTCTCTGGCCCTTTTCGATCAGAACAGCTCGTGGCTTTCACCGCCCGGATCGGTCAACGTGGTGCCGGTATCGCGCGATGGGTAGTCCGTCGGCTGAGTTCCCTCAATGAAGTACTCGGAACGGCTGCCGCCGCCGCCGCCAGAGAGCTTGCCGCTGCTTTTGTCGATGGTGACGCTGATGATGCCCGGCGGCGGCGTGACTTTCTGCTCCGGAATGCCTTCCAGCGCGGTCTTCATGAAGTCGTCCCACGCCGGCTGGGCGCTCTTGGCACCGCCTTCGCCGCCGGAAATCTGATCCGGGATGGCGCCGGATACCGTCGAACGGCCCAGGTCGCGGCGGTGATCGTCGAAACCGATCCACACTGAGGTCACGGTATCTGGGCCATAGCCGGAGAACCAGGCGTCCTTGGAACTGTTGGTGGTACCGGTTTTGCCGCCGATATCATGACGTTTCAGATCGCGCCCGGCGCGCCAGGCGGTACCCATCCAACCCGGTTCGCCGAAGATGTTGCTGTTCAGCGCGTCGTGGATCAGGAAGGCCAGCTGTGTGCTGATGACGTGCGGCGCAAACTGTTGGTCGCCGTCCTGTTGCACCTGAGCCGGGGTGACCTGCTCCAGCTGCGGCATCGGCACCGTGCTGTTGTTGCCTTCCTGCGAGGTGGCGACGTTTTCGATGTTGTCGTCGGACAGCACTGCCGAACGGTGGGTGTCGCCGTAGATCACCGGCAGGTTACAGCTGCTGCACACCACTTTCGGTTTGGCTTCGAACACCGTATTGCCGTTGTCGTCTTCAATCTTGGTGATGAAGTACGGGTCGACCAGGTAACCACCGTTCGCCAGCACCGCGTAGCCGCGCACCAGCTGCATCGGGGTGAAGGAGGCGGAACCCAGCGCCAGCGATTCGGTATGCACGATATTCTGCGCCGGGAAGCCGAAGCGCTGCAGATATTCCGCCGCGTAGTCAACGCCCATCGCGCGCATCGCGCGCACCATCACCACGTTCTTCGATTGCCCCAGCCCCTGCCGCAGGCGAATCGGGCCGTCGTAGGTCGGCGGCGAGTTCTTCGGCCGCCAATCGGTGCCGGCGCCGGCATCCCAACGGGTAATCGGCAAGTCGTTCAGAATAGTGGCCAGCGTCAGGCCTTTATCCATCGCGGCGGTGTACAGGAACGGTTTGATGTTCGATCCGACCTGGCGCAGAGCCTGCGTGACGCGGTTGAACTTGCTCTGGTTGAAATCGAAACCGCCGACCAGCGCTTTCACCGCGCCGTCGTTCGGGTTGATCGAGACCAGCGCCGAGTTGACGTCCGGCACCTGCGACAGCCACCAGGCCTCGTTCACTTTACGCACCCACACCTGCTGGCCGGCCTGCACCACGTCGGTGACGCGTTTCGGCGTTGGGCCTTGCTGCGTGTCTGAACGGTATGGCCGCGCCCAGCGCATGGTCGCCATCGGCAGGGCAATGCTGCTGCCGTCGGCCAGCATCGCCGTCGCTTCCTGCGGGTTGGCGGCGGTGATCACCGCCGGCGCCAGCGGGCCGTAGTTCGGCAGGTTTTTCAGCGAATCGACAATCTGTTTGCGATCCCAGGCCGCTTCGCCGACTTTCCACAATACGTTGGACGGGCCGCGGTAGCCGTGGCGCATGTCATAGGCCAGCACGTTGTTGCGCACTGACTCCTGCGCCGCCAGCTGCAGCCGTTTGGTGACGGTAGTGTAAACCTTGTAACCGTCGGTATAGGCGTTTTCACCGTAGCGCTTGATCATCTCCTGACGCACCATCTCGGAGAGATACGGCGCGGAGAAGCTGATTTCCGGCGCATGGTAATTGGCGACCAGATCTTCGGAACGCGCCTGATCGTACTGCGCCTGCGTGATGTAGTGTTCGTCCAGCATGCGCGACAGCACCACGTTGCGACGGGCAACGGCGCGATCGTGCGAATAGAGCGGGTTGAAGGTGGACGGTGCTTTCGGCAGGCCGGCGATGGTCGCCATTTCGCTCAGGGTCAGTTGGCTGACGTCTTTGCCGAAATAGACCTGCGCGGCGGCGCCCACGCCGTAGGCGCGGTAACCCAGATAGATCTTGTTCAGATACAGCTCAAGGATTTCATCCTTGGTGAGCATTTGCTCGATGCGTACCGCCAGGAAGGCTTCCTTGATTTTACGCATCAGGGTGCGTTCCGGGCTTAAGAAGAAGTTACGCGCCAGCTGTTGGGTAATGGTACTGGCCCCCTGCGAAGCGTGGCCGGAGACCAACGCGATGGAGGCGGCGCGGAAGATGCCGACCGGATCGACGCCGTGGTGATCATAGAAGCGGCTGTCTTCGGTGGCGATGAATGCGTGCACCATCACCGGCGGAATTTGATCCAGTTTCAGCGGAATGCGGCGCTTCTCGCCGTATTGGGCGATCAGTTCGCCATCGGCGCTGTAGACCTGCATCGGTATCTGCAGCCGCACATCTTTCAGCGTTGCGACGTCGGGCAGCTGCGGCTCGACATATTTGTACAAGCCGAAAATCGAGGCTGCTCCCAGCACGATGCAACATACTGCAAGGATTAGTAAATACTTTACGAACTTCACCTGAGATTTCCCATTTCTAAGTCATTTGGGCAGTTTATAAACAACCGCGCGGTAGTATAAAGGCAAGCCTGCGACATGGATATGTTCTTTTATCATCTGATGTTATGGAGGCTTGCGAAACATGTTCCCTCAAGCATGGCAGGTGGGGCTGGATATACAAATCGACTGCGTGCGGGCGGTGGCGGCCCAACGCCGCCGCAACGGCTGGCAGTTGCGCCACTGGTGGCAGCAAGCGCTGCCGCAGGCGGTTTTACGTGACGGCTGTCTGGAACCTACCGAATTCCTGATCCGGGTGCTGCGGCAATGGCGCGTCCAACTGCCGCGACATATTTCCTTACGCATTGCCCTGCCGGCGCAGCGCGTGTTGCAGCAGCGCATGGCGCGGCCGGACGCGCGGCTGCGCGAACCGGAACGCAGCGACTATATCGGTGGCCACGGTTTGAAGCAGTTCCCGCTCGACGGCCAGACGCTGGCGCTCGACTATCGCGCCGCACCGGCGGATGAGGCGGCGCTGCTGTTGACCGCCGCGCGGCGGCAGGAGCTGCAGCAGTGGCTGCATTGTCTGCGTCAGGCCGGCCTGTATCCACAAGCGGTCGATATCACCCCCTGCGCGCTGCGGATGATGGCGACGGCGGCAGGTGTGCCGCCCGCCGCGGGGCTGATGCACCGTCTCGAACGAGAATGGCTGTGGGTGGCGCCGGCCGACGGCGCGTTCGCCTTTGGCCTGGCACCGGGCGACGATGACGCGCAGGCGCTGCGGGCACTGCAAGCCCAGATGCCGGCGGGCGACGATCGGCCGGTCTATGCTGGCAGCGTACTGGCGGGAGCCTTGCCCGCCGGTTGCCTTGCCTGGTCGCCGCTCAGCGCCTTCACGCAGCTGCGTCCGCCGTTGCCTGCGCATCCTTCGGCGTTCGCGTTGGCCGGTGGTCTGGCGCTGCGTGAGGAGGATCGCTGATGTATCAGGTCAACTTTATGCCCTGGCGCCAGCGCCGCGATCGCCGGCGCGGCTATTTCTGGCTGGGCGTGCTGCTGTTGCAGGTAACGGCGCTGCTGCTGGCACTGTTCCTGGTCGCCGGCCAGCTGCGTCACCAACAGGCGCAGTGGCAGGCGCGGCTGGCGATGCTGGGTGAAGAGCTGGCGGCATTGACGTTGCTCGTCCGTCAGCAGCAGCAAGAGCGGGCGCAGCGAGTGCTGCACAGCGCCCGCGCCGAACGGCAGGCGAGCAACGCCCAACATAACCGGCGTTATTTGCAGCTGCTGCAGCAATTGTCCTCCAGTATCCCTCCACCGCTGTGGCTCACGGCGTTGGACAGCGATGCGGTGAACGGCCTGCGGCTGCGTGGGTTGAGCCGCTCTCCTGCGGCCATCACGCAGTTCGAACGGCGGCTGGCGGGGATACCTGCGATGCCATGGCTGCGTTTGGCTGAGGTGGCGCAACGCGAAGACGGCCTGTACTCCTTTCATCTGGCGGCGCAGTGGGGGCGTGATGGATAGCCGTTTGTCATCCGGGCTGCGCCTCTGGCTGAGCTTGCCGGGCTGGTTATTGTTGCTGTCGCAAGGGCTGGGCATCGGCACGCTGGCGCTGTTGGGCGGCGGTTGGCTGCTGCAGGACGAATGGCGTCAGCGGGAAAACGCGGCGGAGCGGCAACAGCGCCTGTTGCAACAGATCGTCATGGTGCAACGCCAACTGGACGAGGCGCCGGAAACCGCTATCCCGGCGGCGCCGCTTCCGCCGACCACCACCGGCGATCTGGCGAGCGTGCTGCAACGGGCGGGAGGCGCTTTGCTACGCTGGCAGCGGCAGGAGAAACCGCCGCGGCAAACGCTGAGCTTGCGCATTGACTACGCCGGTTTGCTGGTGCTGCTAGAGGCGCTGCCCGCCGATTTACGCCTCGAGCAACTGAGCGTGGAGACGCCGCCCCTTGGCATGACGGCGCGGTTGGTTTTGCAGGATGCCACCGAGGAGCAGGCCGATGAGTAAAAGACCCGGCCGCTGGTGGTGGCTGCTATGGCCATGGGCCTTATGCGCTGAACCGCGCGACCCGTTTGCGCCGCCTCCGCTGCCTGTTTGTGCCCAAACGGCGGCATCGCCGGCAGGCTGGCGACTGAAAGGCGTCATCGGGCAACCGACGCTGCGCTATGGCTGGGTGGTGACGCCGGCGGGGCAATGGTTGCGCCTGCGGCCGCCGCAGCGGGTGCTGGCCGAGCGCTGGCAGGTGACGCAGGTGCAGGCGCGCAGCCTGACGTTAAAGGCGCTGGCGGCCGAACCGGATTGCCCGGCGAGCCAGGGCGACATCTCGCTGATGATAGACAACAAGGATGGCAAACCATGAAAGGACGCGCTGGACTGGGCATGGCGCTGTGGTGCCTGGCGCTCGGCGCCTCACAGGCGCAGGATAAACAAGTTATTTCGCTGGAGTTTCAGGATGCGCCGGTCACGGTCATCCTGCAGGCGCTGGCGGATTATCGGCAGATGAACCTGATCGCCGCGCCCGGCGTGAGCGGCAACCTGACGCTGCGGCTGGAGAATGTGCCCTGGCCTCAGGCGCTGGCGCTGACCCTGCGCATGGGCAAGCTGACGATGACGCGGGAGGGCAACGTGATGCTGATCTCGCCGGAGCCGGACGCGCAGGAAAAAAGGCAGCAGCGAGAGGCGCTGGCGCAGCGGCAACCGCTGCACAGCCTGACCCTGACGTTACAGAACGGCGATGCGGCGGAGATTGCCGAAAGCCTCAATGCCCAACGCGGCGCCTTGCTCAGCGAGCGGGGCAGCGTGCTGGCGGATAAGCGCACCAATACGCTGCTGCTGCGCGACACGGCGCCAATCCTGGCGCAGTTGAAAAAACGGGTGACGGAAATGGACGCGCCGCTGGCACAGGTGCAACTGGCGGCGCATATCGTGACCATCAACAGCGAAAGCCTGCGTGAACTCGGCGTGCGTTGGGGGTTGGCGGCCGACGACAGGCCAGCGCAGCCGCTGCGGCCGGGCAATCTCGGCGTTAACCTGCCACTGGAGCGCAGCGCGGTGAACGCCGGTTTCCATCTGGCGCGCATCAGCGGGCGTTTGCTGAGCCTCGAGCTGACGGCGCTGGAGCAGGAGAATCAGGTGGAGATCATCGCCAGCCCGCGTTTGCTGACGGCGCACCTGCAAACCGCCAGCATCAAACAGGGGACGGAGATCCCTTACGAAGTGTCGAGCGGCGCCAGCGGTGCGACCGCCATCGAGTTCAAAGAGGCGGTGCTGGGCATGGAGGTGACGCCGAAAGTGTTGCCGGACGGGCGCATCACGCTGACCTTGCACATCAGCCAAAATATGCCGGGGCGCGCCATCAGCCGCGGGGCGGGGGAGGCATTGACCATCGATAAACAGGAGATTAAGACGCAGATCACGGTGAAAAGCGGTGAAACCCTGGTGCTCGGCGGCATTTTTCAACGGCATAGCGGCAAGACGGCGGACAAGGTACCGGGATTGGGGGATGCGCCGTTATTGGGAAGCTTGTTCCGACAAAGCGGCGCACAACAGAAAAAACGCGAGTTGGTGATCTTCATTACGCCGACCCTGATTAAGGGATAAGCGTCTGCCTGTCAGCCGGACGGCAAATCTCCTAAAGTTGATGAGCAGATACACTTTTTTATCCCCTTGGGGGGATCTGCGTTTGACGCTGCGGCCGATTTAGCTTACAAGGGTTACCGAATTGAGCACCGAGGTTTTTTGTTAGCGTCAAGACGCCGTTAAAAACATATGGTTTCCCTCCCGCGGCGTGGATTGCGATTTATTCGGTTGCCAAACTACCAAGAGTGTTGAGATAATTTTTCGTCTGATCTCGCACTATCGCTCATGAGGTTTCAGTTTAGGTCCCGCCGCTGATTTGATTGGCGGGGCGGGTTAACATTAACGAATTGTCTTAGTAATACCGAAAAACATGGCAGAGAAACGCAATATCTTTCTGGTTGGGCCTATGGGTGCCGGCAAAAGCACTATTGGCCGTCAGTTAGCTCAGCAACTCAATATGGAGTTCTTCGACTCCGATCAAGAAATTGAGCGACGTACCGGAGCTGACGTGGGCTGGGTATTCGACGTGGAAGGGGAAGAAGGTTTCCGCGATCGTGAAGAAAAAGTCATTAATGAACTGACGGAAAAACAAGGGATTGTGTTGGCGACCGGCGGCGGTTCGGTGAAGTCGCGCGAAACGCGCAACCGTCTGTCCGCGCGCGGTGTGGTGGTCTATCTGGAAACCACGATCGAGAAACAACTGGCTCGTACCCAGCGTGATAAAAAGCGCCCGCTGCTGCAGGTTGATTCTCCGCCGCGTGAAGTGCTGGAAGCCTTGGCGAAAGAGCGCAATCCGTTGTATGAAGAGATTGCCGATGTCACCATCCGCACCGACGATCAGAGCGCTAAAGTGGTTGCCAACCAGATCATCAACATGCTGGAAAGCAACTGATTGCCGATTTTCGCGTTCGCCGTCGGCCAATGCGGAAAACTGATTTGTGTTCCCCGCTGTTGCGGGGAGCAACCACCGCCGCACCATACAGAGAACTGAGCGCGACATGGAGAGAATTACTGTAACGCTTGGGGAGCGCAGCTACCCGATTACCATCGCCGCCGGATTGTTTAACGATCCGGCTTCTTTTATGCCGTTGAAGGCGGGTGAGCAAGCGATGTTGGTCACCAACCAGACCCTGGCGCCGCTTTATCTGGAGCGTGTCCGGCAGGTGCTGGAGCAGGGTGGCGTCGTGGTGGATCAGGTGATCCTTCCCGATGGTGAGCAGTACAAATCTCTGGCGGTGTTGGAGCAGGTGTTTTCGGCGCTGCTGGAAAAACCGCACGGGCGCGATACCACGCTGATCGCCCTCGGCGGCGGCGTTGTCGGCGATCTGACCGGCTTTGCCGCCGCGTGCTACCAACGCGGCGTGCGCTTCATTCAGGTTCCCACCACGCTGTTGTCGCAGGTGGACTCTTCCGTAGGCGGCAAGACCGCCGTCAACCACCCGCTCGGCAAAAACATGATCGGTGCTTTCTATCAACCCGCTTCGGTGGTGGTTGATCTGGATTGCCTGAAAACGTTGCCGACGCGTGAACTCTCTTCCGGCCTGGCTGAAGTCATCAAATACGGGATCATTCTCGATCGCGCATTCTTCGTCTGGTTGGAAAATAACATTGATGCGCTGATGGCGTTGGATATGCAGGCGTTGGCCTACTGTATCCGTCGCTGCTGTGAACTGAAGGCTGAGGTCGTGGCCGCCGACGAACGCGAAAGCGGCCTGCGCGCCTTGCTGAATCTGGGTCATACTTACGGCCATGCCATCGAAGCCGAAATGGGCTACGGCGTATGGCTGCACGGCGAAGCGGTGGCTGCAGGCATGGTGATGGCGGCGGAAACCGCACACCGTCTCGGCCAGTTCTCGGTTGAAGACATCGAACGCATCAAAGCGCTGCTGCTGCGCGCCGGCTTGCCGGTCTGCGGGCCGCAGGAAATGACGCCGGAATCCTATCTGCCGCACATGTTGCGTGACAAGAAAGTGCTGGCGGGTGAACTGCGTCTGGTGCTGCCGACCGCGATCGGTGCGGCGGAAGTGCGCGGCGGCGTAGGGCATGAGCTGGTGCTGGCGTCGATCGCCGCCTGCCTGCCTGAGCAGCAGCGTAATTAAATCGGACCAAGTAACAGTGGCTTAGCCGCCATTTGCATCTATATTAATACAGTGAGCAGAGCACGACGGGTGTCGCTTTGCCATCATCGGGTTAATCTGCCCGTGCCACGGTAGGTCTACGGTGGTGGGCTTTTGCCTCTAGTTGGAGGGTTTCAGATGGACGAGTTTAAACCGGAAGACGATCTCAGACCTGATAGCAGCGATCGTCGTCCTACGCGTTCGCGCAAGCCGGCAGCCGCGCCGCGCTTCGCCGTTTCGCGTCAGCATTTGATGATTGGCATCGGCATTTTGGTGCTGTTGCTGCTGATTATCGGCATCGGTTCCGCCTTGAAGGCGCCGACCAAGCATGAGGCGGCTCAGGAGAGCGCTGCGCAAAACGGCGCGGCCCGCGATATTAACCTGTCCGGTTCTTCGTCGCTGACCACCGCCAACAACGGCGTGCCGGGCGGCACCACGGATACCCACGACAACAATGGCGTGAGCGTGACTCAGCCACAGCAACCGCAGAACGTCAGCGTTCCGCCGATTTCCGGCACGCCGACCGAAGCGCAAACTCAGCCTCAACAAGGCGGTGCGCAGCAGCGCGTCGATCTGCCGGGCAACATGGCGGATGCGCTGTCGCAGCAGCAGGGGCAGGTGGATGCCGCGACCCAGGGCGTGACCGGCGCAGCGTCGACGCTGCCGACCGCACCGGCGACGGTGATGAGCGGCGCCGCAGCGCGCGAAGCGACGCGTCCTGTGCAGGGCACCGCGCCGCAACAGCATAAAACGCCGGCGAAAACCGCCGCCACCAAACCGACCGCGACGCAGCATAAATCACCGACCACGGTGTATACGCCGCCGGCCAAACCGTCTTCCACCGCGAAAGCGGGAGCGGTCGCCAGCAGCGGCAGTTCGCTGCAGTCTGCGCCGGGCAGCCACTATACCTTGCAACTGAGCAGCGCTTCGCGTTCCGATACGCTGAACGCCTATGCCAAGCAGCAGAAGTTGCAGAACTACCTGGTGTACGCCACCAAGCGTGACGGCAAGCCGTGGTTCGTGCTGGTGAGCGGCAACTATGCGTCTTCCGCAGAAGCGAAGCGCGCCATTGCTTCGTTGCCGGCGGATGTGCAGGCGAAAAAACCGTGGGTCCGACCTGTACACCAAGTGCAGCAAGATCTTAAAAAATAAATCATTTAAATTTGTGCGCTGATGTGCTGTCTGAAACAGAGTACAATCCGCCGCTCTGAATTGTATAAGTAGCTAATTGACGGCATGAAGAAAAACCGCGCTTTTTTAAAATGGGCTGGTGGAAAATACCCGCTGGTAGATGAGATTCGTCGCCATCTGCCGGCGGGAGACTGCTTAATCGAGCCCTTCGTGGGTGCGGGATCTGTCTTTCTGAATACGGATTACGACGCCTACATTCTCGCCGACATCAATAGCGATCTTATCAACCTGTATAACATCGTTAAGCTGCGCACGGATGACTTCGTGCGCGATGCCCGCACGCTTTTCGCCGATGAATTCAATAACTCGGATCAGTTTTACCTGCTGCGAGAAGAGTTCAATACTAGCACCGAGCCTTACCGCCGGGCGCTGCTGTTCCTGTACCTGAACCGCCACTGCTATAACGGCCTGTGCCGCTATAACCTGCGCGGCGAGTTTAACGTGCCGTTTGGCCGGTACAAGAAACCGTACTTCCCGGAAGAAGAGCTCTACTGGTTTGCCGAAAAATCGCGCAATGCCACTTTTGTCTGCGAGCATTACCGCGATACCATGGCGAAGGCCGTGGCCGGTGCCGTGGTGTATTGCGATCCGCCTTATGCGCCGCTGTCGGCGACGGCGAATTTCACCGCTTACCACACCAACAGCTTCAGCATCGCCGATCAGCAAAGCCTGGCGAAATTGGCGCACCAGCTCTCGGTAGAGAGCCAGGTACCGGTATTGATCTCCAATCACGATACCGAGCTGACGCGCGACTGGTACCAGAATGCTGCGTTGTATGTGGTGAAAGCGCGCCGCACAATCAGCCGCAACATTCTCGGCCGCAGCAAAGTGAACGAGCTTTTGGCGCTGTATCGCTAAGCCGGGGCACCCCGGCGCATAACAACTCGACCCTACGTTTGGAGAAGCGGATGAAAAAGTTTTTGATTGCCCCGTCCATTCTGTCGGCAGATTTTGCCCGGTTAGGTGAAGATACCGCTAACGTGCTGGCCGCAGGCGGTGACGTGGTGCACTTCGACGTGATGGACAACCACTACGTGCCCAATCTGACCATCGGTCCGATGGTGTGCGAAGCGCTGCGCAACTACGGCATTACTGCGCCGATTGACGTGCACCTGATGGTCAAGCCGGTGGATCGCATCGTGCCTGATTTCGCCAAGGCCGGCGCGTCTTATATCTCTTTCCACCCCGAAGCTTCCGAGCATGTCGATCGCACCATTCAGCTGATCAAAGAGCACGGCTGTAAAGCTGGCCTGGTATTCAACCCGGCGACGCCGCTGAGTTATCTCGATTACGTGATGGATAAAATCGACGTGATCCTGCTGATGTCGGTCAACCCGGGCTTCGGCGGCCAGTCGTTCATCCACGGTACCCTGGACAAGCTGCGCCAGGTGCGCAAGCTGATCGACGACAGCGGTCGCGATATCCGCCTGGAAGTCGACGGCGGCGTGAAGGTGGATAATATTGCCGAAATCGCCGCCGCAGGCGCCGATATGTTCGTCGCCGGTTCCGCCATCTTTGGCCAGCCGGACTACCGCAAGGTGATCGACGAGATGCGCAGCGAGCTGGCGAAGGTTACTCATGGCTGATTTCGGCGCGATCCGCGCATTGGCCTTCGATCTGGACGGCACGCTGGTCGACAGCGCGCCGGGCCTGGCGGCCGCCATCGATATGGCGTTGGAAGAGACGGGCTTGCCGCAGGCGGGTGAAGAACGGGTTGGCACCTGGATCGGCAACGGCGCCGACGTGCTGGTGCAGCGCGCGCTGCGCTGGGCGGAAGCGGAAGGCTCGCCGGAGCAGTGCAGCCGGCTGCGTGAACGCTTCGACCATTTCTACGCGCAGACCGTCGACAGCGGCAGCCGCTTGTTCCCGCAGGTGCAAGAGACGCTGGCCCGACTGGCCGCGCACGGTTACCCGATGGCGTTGGTGACCAATAAGCCGACACCGTTCGTGGCGCCGCTGTTGGCATCGTTGGGCATTGGCGACTATTTCTCGCTGGTGATCGGCGGCGATGACGTGACGGAAAAGAAACCGCACCCGGCGCCGTTGTACCTGGTGCTCGGCAAGCTGGGGTTGCGGGCGCATGAGCTGCTGTTCGTCGGCGATTCGCGCAACGATATTCAAGCCGCGCAGGGCGCCGGTTGCCCAAGCGTCGGCTTTACCTACGGTTATAACTACGGCGAATCGATCGCCCTGAGCCACCCCGATCGGGTGTTGGAGCGCTTCGCCGATTTGTTGCCCGCTCTTGGGCTGTCATCTTTAGAGAATCAGGAAATTTAAACATGAGTAAGCCCATCGTATTTAGCGGCGCGCAGCCGTCCGGCGAACTGACCATCGGCAACTACATGGGTGCGCTGCGTCAGTGGGTGCAGATGCAGGACGACTACGACTGCATCTACTGCATCGTCGATCTGCATGCCATCACCGTGCGCCAGGACGCCGAGAAGCTGCGCAAGGCCACGCTGGATACGCTGGCGCTGTACCTGGCCTGCGGTATAGATCCGGAAAAAAGCACCATCTTCGTGCAGTCGCACGTGCCTGAGCACACGCAGCTGAGCTGGGTGCTGAACTGCTACACCTATTTCGGCGAACTGAGCCGCATGACGCAGTTCAAAGACAAATCCGCGCGCTACGCGGAGAACATCAACGCCGGGCTGTTCAGCTATCCGGTGCTGATGGCGGCGGATATCCTGCTGTATCAAACCAACCAGGTGCCGGTGGGCGAAGACCAGAAGCAGCACCTGGAACTGAGCCGCGACGTGGGGCAGCGTTTCAACGCGCTGTATGGCGACGTGTTCAAAGTGCCGGAGCCGTTTATTCCTAAATCCGGCGCGCGCGTGATGTCGCTGCAGGAGCCGACCAAGAAGATGTCCAAGTCGGACGATAACCGCAACAACGTGATCGGCCTGCTGGAAGATCCGAAAGCGGTGACCAAGAAGATCAAACGCGCAATGACCGACTCGGAAGAGCCGCCTGTCGTGCGTTACGACGTGGTCAACAAGGCGGGCGTCTCCAACCTGCTGGACATCCTCGCCGGCGTGACCGGCAAGAGCATCGCGCAGCTGGAAGCCGAGTTCGAAGGCCAGATGTACGGCCACCTGAAAGGTGCGGTGGCGGACGCCGTCTCCGGCATGCTGGGTGAGCTGCAGGAGCGCTACCACCGCTTCCGCAACGACGAAGCCTATCTGCAGCAGGTGATGCGCGACGGCGCCGCCAAGGCCCGCGCACGCGCGCAGGAAACCCTGGCGAAGGTCTATCAGGCCGTCGGTTTCGTGCCGCCGCAGGCGTAACGCCGGCGCAAATAAAAAAAGCGGCCACAGGCCGCTTTTTTTACGTCGGTATCACGCCATTTGCGCCAGGCCGGCGGGCGATGCCTCGCTGGTGAACCAGTTGAGCTTGCTGCGCAGGCTGACCACGCTGCCGACGACGATCAGGCTGGGGCTGGCGGCCTGTAGTGACAAGACGCCCAGTTGACCGAGCTTGCCTTCGATCACCCGCTGGCGGCAAGAGGTGCCGTTTTCTACCAGCGCCACCGGCGTGTTGGCCGGCAATCCGTGTGCGATCAGCTGGCGCTGGATTTCCGCCGCTTGCGACAGCCCCATATAGAACACCAGCGTCTGTTGCCCGGCGGCCAGCGTCGCCCAATCCAATCCACCGTCGGCCTTGGCGTGCCCGGTCACCAAGCGGACGCTCTGCGCATGGTCGCGGTGGGTGAGCGGGATGCCGCTGTAGGCGGAACAGCCGGAGGCGGCGGTAATGCCCGGCACCACCGAGAACGGCACGTTGGCGTCCGCCAGCGTCTCCAGTTCTTCGCCGCCGCGGCCGAAGATAAAGGGATCGCCGCCCTTCAGGCGCACCACGCGTTTGCCTTGCTGCGCCTGCTGCAGCAGGATTTGGTTGATCTGCTCCTGCGGTACGCAGTGGTGGCCGGCGCGTTTGCCGACGAAGATGCGTTCGGCGTCGCGGCGCACCAGCGTCATGATCTCTTCGGAGACCAGCCGGTCGTAAACCACCACGTCGGCCTGCTGGATCTGTTGCAGCCCTTTCAGCGTCAGCAAGCCGGCATCGCCCGGCCCGGCGCCCACCAGTACCACTTCACCGCGATCTTCCGGCTGTTCGCTGAACAGCTGCTCGAGCTGGCGTTCGGCCAGCGCGGCGTCATCGTTGGCCAGCGACTGCGCCAGCCGATCGTGGGCGAATAACCGTTCCCAGAAGCGACGGCGCGCGCCGAGGCTGCTGAAACGTTGTTTTACCCGCTGCCGCAGTGAGCCGCCCAACTGGGCCAGCTTGCCGAGGTGCTGCGGCAGCATCGCTTCCAGCTTCTCGCGCAGCAGCCGCGCCAGCACCGGCGCTTTGCCGCCGGAGGACACTGCGACCATGATCGGCGAACGATCGATGATAGACGGCATGATAAAGCTGGCGCGTTTCGGATCGTCCACCACGTTGCAGAACACCCGTTGCTGGTTGGCGCACTGGTACACCAGTGCGTTGACTTCCAGCCGGTCGGTAGCGGCGATCACCAACCATTTTTCCGCCAGCAGGGCCGGGCTGAATTCGCCCTCGGTCAGCGTCAGCAGGCCTTCTGCCGCCCACTGGTGGAACTGCGGGCTGAATGCCAGGGCGTTGACGGTCAGCGCCGCGCCGGCGTCCAGCAGCAGGCGCGCCTTGCGTTCGGCGATCTCGCCGCCGCCGACCAGCAGGCAGGCTTTATGTTGCAGTTGGCAGAAAATCGGCAGGTAGTCCATCGGCACTCCTCGGGATAATCAGTGTGGGGGCGAAGTGCGCCCCCGAAAACTCAGGCGGTCTGACGTGCGGCGGCTTTCGCCGCCTGCGGGCGTTCGGCGCGCGGCGTAGCGTACCAATACCCCAGACCCATCAGCACCGAGCCGGACAGGATATTGCCCAGCGTCACCCACAGCAGGTTGTGGCCGATGCCGGCGAGGGTGTAGGCCTCGCTGTGGTTGCCGAACCAGGAGAGGGCGAACAGCGTCATGTTGGCGACGGAGTGTTCGTAACCCGAGGCGATAAAGGCCAGCAGGCACCACCAAATGGCGATGAACTTGGCGGCGCCTTCTACGCGGATCGCCATCCAAATCGCCAGGCAAACCAGCCAGTTGCACAGCACCCCCTTGAAGAACAGCACTTCGGCCGGCGCGGTGGTTTTCGCCAGCGCGGCGCTGTGCACCAGGCTGGTATCCACCGGCAGCAGGCTGCCGCCGCCGTAGTAATACATCAGCGCCACCAGCACCGAGCCGAGCAGGTTGCCGAGCCAGGTTTGCGGCAGCACCGCCCACATCTGGCTCTGGCGGATGGTGCCTGCCTTGACGCCGAGCGTCAGGAACATCGTATGGCCGGTGAACAGCTCGGAACCGGCGATGATCACCAGCGTCAGCGCGATGCCGAAGGTGGCGCCCATCACCAGCGGCCGCACGCTTGGGTCGACCAGGTTGCCGAGGGTGAAGATCAGGATGATGCCGAGGCCGACGTAGGCGCCGGCCATCGCCGAGCTGATCCAGAAGCCGAGCGGGCTCTCCTTCGCCAGGCGAACGATGCGCGCCGCGTTGGCGGCGCATTTGTTGAGGGTGTCGGTAAACATGTTGCCTCCCGAAAGGTTATGCCGCGACTTGGACGATGCCGTCGACCACCCGGCTGGCGAAGCGGGCGACGGAACGGCTGTCGTCTTCCAGACAGTGGCCGTCGTACAGGCGGAAATGCTGCTTCTTCAGCGGGCTGGCGACCCACAACTCACCCTGATGCTCGGCGATGAGACCGCGCGACAGCACGCTGGCCTGGGCGAACGGGTCGATATTGCTGATGGCGAACACCTGCTCGTCGGCATAGGGGCGGAACACCGCCACCTGCCGATCGCCGATCAGGGCGCACACGCCGGTGCCGGGCAGAATGTCGGCGACGGGACAAACGGTAATCCACTGGCTCATGCGTGGCTCTCCTCGGTATCGATCAGGGTGACGGGAATGCGTTCGTCAGGGCGCGCCGGGCGGTGCTGGTCGCGTTCGGCCACCACCTGCACATTCGGATCGCGCAGCGGGCTGTTGATGAAGTGGGCGAAGCGCAGCTGCGTTTCCGGATGCTCGACGGTCTCTTTCCACTCGCAGATCACCGCATCGCGCAGGCGGGCGATCTCCGCTTCCAGCTGGTCGTTGATGCCGAGCTTGTCGTCGATGATCACCTTGCGCAGGTAATCGATGCCGCCTTCCAGGCTCTCCAGCCACACCGAGGTGCGCTGCAGCTTATCGGCGGTGCGGATATAGAACATCATGAAGCGGTCGAGGTAGCGCACCAGCGTCTCGCGATCGAGGTCGGCGGCCAACAGGTCGGCGTGGCGCGGTTTCATGCCGCCGTTGCCGCACACATACAGGTTCCAGCCGTTCTCGGTGGCGATGATGCCGACATCCTTGCCCTGCGCTTCGGCGCATTCACGGGTGCAGCCCGAGACGCCGAACTTCATTTTGTGCGGGGTACGGATGCCTTTGTAGCGATGTTCCAGGGTGACGCCGAAACCGACGCTGTCGCCGACGCCGTAGCGGCACCAGGTGCTGCCGACGCAGGTTTTCGCCATGCGCAGCGCCTTGGCGTAAGCGTGGCCGGTTTCAAAGCCGGCGGCGAGCAGCTTGCGCCAGATGGCCGGCAGGTCGTCTTTCTGCGCGCCGAACATACCGATGCGCTGTGAACCGGTCATTTTGGTGTAGAGGTTGTATTCCTTAGCGATCTGGCCGATGGCCAGCAGGCCGTCCGGGGTGATTTCGCCGCCGGCGGAGCGCGGGATCACCGAGTAGGTGCCGTCTTTCTGGATATTGCCGAGGAAGTTGTCGTTGGTATCCTGCAGCGGCGTATGCTGTGGCTTGAGGATATATTCGTTCCAGCAAGAAGCCAGCAATGAGCCGACGGTCGGTTTACACACTTCGCAGCCGTAGCCTTTGCCGTATTTGGCCAGCAGCGCCTCGAACGACTTGATCCCTTCGACGCGGATCAGGTGGAACAGCTCCTGGCGCGAGTAGGCGAAGTGTTCGCACAGATGATGGTTGACCTCGATGCCTTGCTTGCTCAGCTCGGCGTTCAGCACCTGGGTGAGCAGCGGGATGCAGCCGCCGCAGCCGGTGCCGGCTTTGGTTTCGGCCTTCAGCGCCGCTACGGTGTGGCAGCCTTTGTTGACCGCCTGAATGATGTCGCCTTTGCTGACGTCGAAGCAGGAGCAGATCTGCGCGCTTTCCGGCAGCGAATCCACGCCGATGGCCGGTTTGCTGCCCGCGTGGGCCGGCAGGATCAGGCCGTCCGGGTTTTCCGGCAGCTCGATGCCGTTCAGCGCCAGCTGCAGCAGGTTGCCATAATCGCTGGTGTCGCCCACCAGCACCGCGCCGAGCAGGGTTTTGTTGTCGGCGCTGACCACGATGCGTTTGTAGACTTCTTTGCTTTCATCCAGATAAACGTAGCTGCGGGCGCCCTCGGTGCGGCCGTGGGCATCGCCGATGCCGCCGACGTCCACGCCCAGCAGCTTCAGCTTGGCGCTCATGTCGGCGCCCTGGAAGCCGTTTTCGCGGCCCAGCAGGTGATCGACGGCCACCTGCGCCATTTTGTAACCCGGCGCCACCAGGCCGAAGGTGCGATCGCGCCAGGCAGCGCACTCACCGATGGCGTAGACGTCCGGATCCGACGTCTGGCAGCTGTCGTTGATGGCGATGCCGCCGCGGTGGCCAATCTCCAGCCCGCACTGGCGCGCCAGCTTGTCCTGGGCGCGGATGCCGGTGGAGAACACGATGAAATCCACTTCCAGCAGGCTACCGTCGGCGAAATGCATGATTTTGCGCGCCGTGCCGCCGCCGTTGACGATCTCCTGGGTATTTTTGCCGGTGTGTACCTTGACGCCCATGCGCTCGATCTTGCGGCGCAGCTGGTCACCGCCCATCGGGTCGAGCTGTTCGGCCATCAGCACCGGAGCGAACTCGATCACGTGCGTTTCCACCCCCAGGCTTTTCAGCGCGCCGGCGGCTTCCAGCCCCAACAGCCCGCCGCCGACTACCGCACCGCGTTTGCTGCGGCGCGCGCAGGCTTCGATGGCGTTCAGGTCTTCGATAGTGCGGTAAACGAAGCAGTCCTGGCTATCCGAGCCTTTAATCGGCGGGATCCACGGATAGGAGCCGGTGGCCATGATCAGCTTGTCGTAATAGACGGTGCGGCCGGTGTTGGAGTGGATCACCTTCTCGTCGCGATTGATGGTGATAGCGCGTTCGCCGATCAGCACCTTCACGCCGTGTTTTTCGTAAAAGCCTTCGCGCACCAGCGACAGCTCTTCGGCGGTGTGGTGCGAGAAGTAGGAGGAAAGATGCACGCGATCGTAAGCGATGCGCGGCTCTTCGCAAAATACGGTGATGTCGAATTGGTCTTTGTCTGCTTTATCCAACAGATCTTCGATGAACCGGTGGCCGACCATGCCATTGCCGACGACGGCAAGTTTGACTCTGCTCATTATTGCCTCAAAATTCTGGTTTCCTAGGCTTACCTTATCTCTCCCAATGGGCAATTTATTGATGCAAATCAATCACACCCTCATATACCTCTAACGTGGTATATGGATGATTTTTCACGTTTTTTGATAAGTTGCGGATTTTATTCACCTTTAGCTGAAGCGAGTCAGTTTTCCTGCAAACTACCCCGCAGGGAGTAAACGTTGGGGGTAGGCAGGCAACGGCGACTTTGTCAGCGCGATCCGCTGCCAGTATGATGAAGAAAACCAGTGCAACAGCCGAGGTGAAAGGTGGCGAAACGTCCATTGAAGTTTATCGACAACCTGCGTTTAAGCGGGCATGAAGGATTGTGGCAACTGGCGATCGAACAGGGGCGCATCGCGCATCTGGTGCCGCAGCCGGAAGGCCAGGAGTGGCGCAGCGACGCGTTGGATGCGCAGGGCGGGTTGGCACTGCCAGCGTTCGTCGAACCGCATATTCACCTGGATACCACGCAAACCGCCGGCCAGCCGGCCTGGAACCAGTCCGGCACGCTGTTCGAGGGCATTGAGCGCTGGGCCGAACGCAAAGCGTTGCTGACCCATGAAGACGTCAAACAGCGCGCCTGGCAAACGCTCAAGTGGCAGATCGCCAATGGCGTGCAGTATGTGCGCACCCACGTCGACGTTTCCGATCCCACGCTGACCGCGCTGCGCGCCATGCTGGAGGTGAAACAGGAGGTGGCGCCCTGGGTGACGCTGCAGATCGTCGCCTTTCCGCAGGAGGGGATCCTTTCCTATCCCAACGGCGAAGCGCTGCTTGAAGAGGCGCTGCGGCTGGGGGCCGACGTGGTGGGTGCCATTCCGCACTTCGAATTCACCCGCGAATACGGCGTGGAGTCGCTGCATAAGGCGTTCGCGCTGGCGCAAAAATACGATCGGCTGGTGGACGTGCACTGCGATGAAATCGACGACGAGCAATCGCGCTTCGTCGAGACCGTGGCGGCGCTGGCGCTGAAGCTGGAGATGGGCGAGAAAGTCACCGCCAGCCACACCACGGCGATGCACTCTTACAACGGCGCTTACGCCTCGCGGCTGTTCCGCCTGCTGAAAATGTCCGGCATCAACTTCGTCGCCAACCCGCTGGTGAACATTCACCTGCAGGGGCGTTTCGACAGCTACCCGAAACGGCGCGGCGTGACGCGGGTGAAGGAGATGCTGGAGGCAGAGATCAACGTCTGCTTCGGCCATGACGACGTGTTCGACCCCTGGTACCCGCTCGGCACCGCCAACATGCTGCAGGTGCTGCATATGGGGCTGCACGTGTGCCAGCTGATGGGCTATGGCCAGATCGACGATGGGCTGAAGCTGATCACCCACCACAGCGCGCGTACCCTTAACCTGAGCGACTACGGCCTGGCGGCCGGCAACAGCGCCAACCTGGTGATCCTGCCGGCGGAAAGCGGCTTCGACGCGGTGCGCCGCCAGACGCCGGTGCGTTATTCGATTCGCCAGGGGGCGGTGATCGCCGAAACGCGGCCGGCGGAAACCACGCTGCATTTGCAGCAGGATGAGACGGTGGATTTTCGGCGCTAAGGCGCAAAAAAAGGGCGCCTTGCGGGCGCCCTTGGTACATTTAATAAAAGAAATCAGTGCGTCACGTGGCCGTGGCTGCGGTGTTTGGTCACGAAGCCCAGCAGCAGACACATCACGAACACCGCCAGGTACAGGCCGTTGGCGGTGGTCAGCGCCGCGTGCGCGCCGCCTTTCGCCACGATCGGGCCGGTGACCACGAAGGTCAGCATGGTGCCGATGGTGCCGCAGGTCAGGATAAAGTTGACCAGCTTCGGCGAGGAGACCTTGGTCTGCAGCGAGCCGAGGGTGATCAGCGTGGTGTAGATGGCGCTGGAAACGAAGCCCAGGGCCATGATGTAGTAGCCCAGGTGCTCCGGGTTGTCGGTGCTGACGAACAGGTACATCGCGCCGGTAGCCAGTGCGGCCAGTACGGTAACGATGCGCTGCAGATCGAAGAAGCGCAGGATGAAGCTGAATACCCACATGCCGACCATGTAAGAGGTCCAGAAGTCGCTCACCAGCTTACCAGCCTGGCCGATGTCCATGTTGAACGACTTGGTGGCGTACTCAGGCACCCACTGAATGAAGCCCAGCTGGCCGAGGATGTAGCACAGCGCGGCGATCGACAGGAACAACACACCGATGCCCCATTTTTCTTTCTCGACCGGCTGACCGGCGTCGGCGCCTTTTTTGCCCAGCACCGGGAATTCGGAGCACAGGGTCAGCACGAAGATCCCCACGTACAGCAGGCCGATGCAGGCATAAACCCAGTACCAGCCGATATGGCGGGCCAGCAGCATCGCGGCGACGATCGGGAAGATCATCCCGGCCATGCTGAAGAAAGAGTCGGTGAACAATAGGCGCGAACCGCGCTGGCGGCCGGCATACATGTGGGTGATCAGGAAGGTGCCGATCGACATGGTGATACCGCTAACCACGCCGAGGATAAACATGCACAGCGAGAACATGGTCAGGCTCTTGCCGAGCATCAGCCCTGCGACCGCCAGCACCATCAGGACAAAGCCGAAGATCAGCTGACGCTTCAGCGGGATGATTTCCATCAGCCAAGCATTGAGGAAGATCGAAATCAAAATACCGGCGTTGAGGAAAGTAAAGGTGTTACTCATGCTGGAAACCGGCAGATTAAAGTACTCTGCAATGTTTCCCATCACCATCCCTGTGACGATCACTAAAGCACCGGTCAGCGCGTACGAAAAGAAGCTGATCCAGGTAAGCCGTATGCGGTTACTGTCATTCATTGTATAGGCCTGAATATGTCTGTTAGAGGTTTTAACGCTGGCATAAGGCCGCTGGCTTTTCCTGGCAAACGCAGAAAAAAGTCCCGATCAGGCCACCAGGGGGCGGATCCTAGCACAGACAACGGGATTTTTTGTGATGGCTGTCGATTTTTTGATGCAACCTATGAAGGGGTGATACGTATTATTGTGATCTATTTGCGTACCGTCACAATGGAATCACGGTTGACGATCGTCGGCTCAAACCGGTGCGCCGGGGTGGTGGGATCGATCAGCCTGCGCGCCGCGTATTGGGCCATCTCGCTGATGGGAAAATGTACGCTGCTCAACGCCGGGCGCACGAAAGGCGCGCGTTCGCCGCTGTCGTAGCAGATCAAGGAGATATCCTGCGGTACCCGTAGGCGGTGCTCGTTGATCGCCAGCAGGGCGCCGATCGCCATCTCTTCGTTGCAGCAGTAGATGGCGCTGGGCCGCGCGGCTTGCTGCAGCAGCCGATCGGCGCAGCGGTAACCGCTTTCCAGATCGTAGACGCCCTCCAGGCAGGCCACCGGTTCGATATTCGCCGCCTGCATCGCCTCTTCAAATCCCTGCAGCCGCAGGCGACTCGACGGGCGCTCACGCGGGCCGCTGATACAGGCGATGCGCCGGTGCCCGGCATCGAGCAGCTGCTGCGTCGCCATGCGGCTGGCCAGCGGGTGATCGAAGGTGACACAGCGGGCTTCCAGCCCCGGTACCAGACGATCGAGCAACACGAAATCACGTTGTTCCGCCGCCAATTGGCGCAGCCGATCGTCGCTGAGAAAACGCACGTGCAGGATCACGCCGTCGCAGCGCAGGCTAAATAGCCGCTGCACCGCCTGCCATTCGTTTTCGGCGCTGTTGCGGCCCTGGGTCACCAGCAGCTGTTTGCCGTGGGATTCGGCCTCGGTCTGCACGAAGTCCATCAGCGCGCCGAAGAAGCCGCCGCGGTACGACGTGGTGACCAGCCCGAGGGTATTGCTGTGGCTGGAGGCGAGCGCGCGGGCCGCCGGGTTGGGGGTATAACCGAGCTGGGCGACGGCGCGTTCAACCTTCTCGCGGGTCGGTGCCTTGACGTTGCTGTCGCCGTTCACCACACGCGATACGGTGGCGCGCGAAACGCCCGCCAGCGCTGCGACATCTTCCAGTGTCACCATCGTCCCACTCCTGAATTACGGCTAAAAAAATGGGTTCGGCGCGCCGAACCCCTGTCTGGCTGCGTATAGCCGCTTACCTGAACTGCGGCAAATACGGCGCGTTTATCGTCAACACCTCGTCCAGCAGCGGCTGCGCCAGGTTAGCGTTGCCCACTAACGGGTTGGCGATCAGCGCCAGCAACCCGCTGCGGCGATCGCCGTGCACCGCGGCTTCGATGGTCAGACGTTCGTAGGCTTTCACCTGCTGCGTCAGGGCCTGCATCGGCTCCGGCAGCGGGCCAAAGGTCAGCGGGTGCGCGCCCTGAGCATCGACGATACAGTTGATTTCTATCACAGCATCGTCCGGCAGGCCATGGATTGCGCCGCGGTTTGCGGTGTTGACCACTAATTGCGTGCCGAGATTATTATGGATAGCACGAATCAGCTCCAGCGCAACTTCGGAATAGAAAGAACCGCCGCGGAAGCTGAGCTGCTCCGGTTTCGTGTTTAGCTGCGGATCGGCATACAGCTCGAACAGCTCTTTCTCCACCTGCATCACCTGCTCGGCGCGGGTGCCGCGCTCGCCGGCGGCGGCCATCTCTTCCGCCAGCATCTCGCGGGTCTGGTAAAAATAGCGGTGGTAGGGGCAGGGGATCGCGCCGAGCGCACGCAGGAAGTCCGGCTGCCAGGGCTCTTCCTTGATGTTGTTCATGGTCAGCGCCGCGCCGTCACACAGCATGTCGATCACCTTGGCGGTGACGTCGCGCCCCAGGTGCGTGACCTGATGCACCCAGACCATGTGGTTCAGGCCGGCGAACTGCAGCTGCACATCGGCGTAAGGCGCCTGCAGCATGTTGACGATCATGTGATGCATGCTGATCGGCACATTGCACAGGCCGATGATCTTCGCTTTGGTAAAGCGAGACACCGCCTCGGTGACGATACCGGCCGGGTTGGTGAAGTTGATGATCCAGGCGTCCGGCGCCAGCTTTTCCACTCGGCGAGCGATATCCAGCATCACCGGGATGGTGCGCAGCGCCTTGGCGAAGCCGCCGACGCCGGTGGTTTCCTGGCCGAGCAGCTGGTATTTCAGGCCCAGCCGTTCATCGGCGGCGCGCGCCGGCAGTTGCCCGACGCGGAACTGGGTCAGCACGAAAGCGGCGCCGCGAATGGCGTCGTCCAGCGCGAAATGCACGCTGACCTTCACCTGCTCCAGCCCGTGGCGCGCCAGCATGCGGCGGGTCAAGGCGGCGATGGTTTCCACTTTTTGCCGGCCCGGTTCGACGTCCACCAGCGCCAGTTCGGTGACCGGCAGCTCCTCGATGCGTTGGATCAGTCCATCAACCAGTTCGGGGGTGTAGCTGCTGCCGCCGCCGATCACGGCGATTTTAAGCGTGCTCATGGGCGGCCCTCCGTCTGCGACTGACGGCGATAGAGCTCGATCATGTCGTCGGCCAGATCCTGGATCACCATGGCGTTCATCAGATGATCCTGCGCATGCACGGTGATCAGGTTGATCGCCAGCTTGCCGCAGCCTTCGTCCAGGCCGATCAGCTCGGTCTGGATCAGGTGTGCTTTCTTCACCCATTCTTTGGATTCGACCATGTGCTTGGCCGCGGCGGCGAAGTCGCCGGCACGTGCTTGCCGCAGCGCCATCAACGCATTGCTGCGCGCGCTGCCGGAGAACACCAGCAGTTCCATGATGGTGCTTTCAAACTCGGGGCTGACTTCAGTCATCAATTCACTCACGTCATTTCTCCAGGGGTTGCGCGGCGACGCCGCCGTGGGATGCTTCAGTATCCGTTCTTTTTATAATGAGAGCGCTCTCATTTAAATAGAGTAACGACAATGCGTGTGCAAACTGGGAGGCAGATCGCAAAAACCGACCCAGGGTGGCGCGGGGCAAAAAATGCGTGATGCGGTTGGCAAAAAAGCCTTCTGCGCCCATACTTTCCGCAGCAAAATTCAGGGCCGCCTAGGATATGTCCCGTAATTGGGTAAATATAGGTAAATGGCTGGCACTTGCCGATACAGCTCTTTAGAATCAAAGCGCTTTTCCGTTGTTTGTCTCTCAGAGAAAGGACCCGTTAATGTTCAAACGTACTTTAGTGACCTTCGTCGCGCTGTGTTCCCTGTCCGCAGTGGCGCCAGCCGCACTCGCCGCCGGTGAGACCCACGTCATGCTGACGACCTCGGCGGGGAATATCGAGTTGGCGCTCGACAGCCAGAAGGCACCGGTTTCCAGCCAGAACTTCGTCGACTACGTGAACAGCGGGTACTACAACAACACCATCTTCCACCGCGTGATCCCGGGCTTTATGATCCAGGGCGGCGGTTTCACCGCTGACATGCAGCAAAAATCCACCAAGGCGCCGATCAAGAACGAAGCCGACAACGGCTTGCGCAACCTGCGCGGCACCATCTCGATGGCGCGTACCGCCGACAAGGACAGCGCCACCAGCCAGTTCTTCCTGAACGTGGCGGATAACGCCTTCCTGGATCACGGCCAGCGTGACTTCGGCTACGCGGTATTTGGCAAAGTGGTGAAAGGCATGGACGTGGTGGACAAAATTGCTCAGGTGCCAACCGGCAACGTCGGCCCTTACCAGAATGTGCCGACCAAACCGGTGGTGATTCTGTCGGCCAAGGTGCTGCCGTAAGTTTTTTGGCCGATCCCAGTGGGGTCGGCCGCTCCTTCCTCCCGAAGCCTTGCCTTCATCACTGTTTTCTCCCGCGGCCCATGCTCTAATCGGCAGACAATAATCAGACCGGAAATCCGGCGTTCGCCCTTTGTTGTCTCTGGATGAGTTGCTGCCATGTATGAATTTAACCAGGTGCTGTTGCTGTTGCAGCAGATGTGCGTCTATCTCGTTATCGCCTATCTGCTGAGTAAAACCCCGCTGTTCATCCCGCTGATGCAGGTGACCATCCGCCTGCCGCACAAGCTGCTGTGCTACGTGATCTTCTCGGTGTTCTGCATCATGGGCACCTATTTCGGGCTGCACATTCAGGATTCGATCGCCAACACCCGCGCGATAGGCGCTGTCCTGGGCGGGTTGCTGGGCGGGCCGTCGGTGGGCTTTCTGGTCGGGCTGACCGGCGGTTTGCACCGGTATACGCTCGGCGGCATGACCGACGTAGCCTGCGCGATCTCCACGGTGTCGGAAGGCCTGGTCGGCGGCATCGTACACAGCATCGCCATGCGCCGGGGGCGCATCGAGCTGCTGTTCAATCCGCTGTTCGTCGGCGGCGTGGCGCTGGTGGCGGAAGTGCTGCAGATGGCGATCATCCTCACGGTGGCGCGCCCCTACGACGAAGCGTTGCAGCTGGTGGAGCACATCGCGCTGCCGATGATGATCGCCAATACCGTCGGCGCGGCGATGTTCATGCAAATCCTGCTCGATAGGCGCGCGATGTTCGAAAAATACACCAGCGCCTTCTCTTCCAAGGCGCTGAAGATCGCCGAGCGCACCGAGGGCATCCTGCGGCAGGGCTTCGATCAGGAGAACAGCATGAAGGTTGCCCGGGTGATCTATCAGGAGCTGGGCATCGGCGCGGTGGCGATCACCGATCGCGACAAGCTGCTGGCGTTTATCGGCATCGGCGACGATCACCACCTGCCCGGCACGCCGATCGCCTCGGTGCATTCGCATCGCGCCATCGACAACAACGAAGTGGTGTACGCCGACGGCAATCAGCTCTCTTACTGCTGCTCGATCAATCCGGCCTGCAAGCTGGGATCGACGCTGGTGATCCCGCTGCGCGGCGAAAACCAGCGGGTGATCGGCACCATCAAGCTGTACGAACCGAAAAGCCAGCTGTTCAGCACCATCAACCGTACGTTGGGCGAAGGCATCGCCAGCCTGCTGTCGGCGCAGATCATGGCCGGACAGTACGAGCGGCACAAGCAGCTGCTGGCGCAGTCGGAGATCAAGCTGTTGCATGCGCAGGTCAATCCGCATTTCCTGTTCAATGCCTTGAACACCCTGGTGGCGGTGATCCGCCGCGATGGCGAGCGCGCCTGCGATCTGGTGCAGTCCCTCTCGACCTTCTTTCGTAAAAACCTCAAACGCTCGGATGACGAAGTCAGCCTGGCGGACGAGATCGAACACGTGAACGCCTATCTGCAGATCGAGAAAGCGCGCTTTGCCGATCGGCTGGAGATCGCGGTATCGCTACCGGAGGCGCTGTTGGCGGTGCGGCTGCCGGCATTCTCGCTGCAGCCGATCGTCGAAAACGCCATCAAGCATGGCACCTCGCATCTGTTGGGCGTGGGCCGCATCGAGATCGGCGCCTGCTGCGAAGGCGAGCATTTACTGCTGCAGGTGACGGACAACGCCGGGCTGTTTCAGCCGAAACCGAACTGCAGCGGGCTGGGGATGAATCTGGTGGATAAGCGCATTCGCGTGCGCTACGGCGAAGGCTATGGCGTGCAGGTGGATTGCCGGCCGGACGCCTACACCCGCATTACGCTCAATGTTCCCATGGAGAGGGCCGTCTGATGTTAAACGCACTGATTGTTGACGATGAACCTTCGGCGCGCGACAACCTGCGCCACCTGCTGGAAGCTGAAGCGGGGATCGCGATTATCGGCGAGTGCGCCAACGCCATCGAAGCCATCAGCCAGATCCACCGGTTGCAGCCGGACGTGGTGTTTCTCGATATCCAGATGCCGCGCATCAGCGGGCTGGAAATGGTTGGCATGCTGGATCCCAACCGCATGCCGCACATCGTGTTTCTGACCGCCTACGACGAATACGCGGTGCAGGCGTTCGAGGAGCACGCCTTCGATTATCTGCTGAAGCCGGCGGAGCCGAAGCGGCTGAGCAAGACGCTGCAACGCCTGCGGCAGCGCAGTGCGCCGCAGGACGTGACGGCGCTGGATGAGAGCGCCGGTTACCTGAAATACATTCCCTGCACCGGCCACAGCCGCATCTATCTGCTGCGGTTCGACGAAGTGCTGGCGATCCGTTCCAAGCTGAGCGGGGTCTTCGTGGTGCGCAGCGACGGCATGGAGTGTTTCACCGAGCTGACGCTGCGCACGCTGGAAAGCCGTACCCCGTTGGTGCGCTGCCATCGGCAGTATCTGGTCAACCTGGAGCAGGTGCGCGAGATCCGCTTCGAAGAGGGCGGCGCGGCGGAGATGATCATGTCGGCCGGCGATCCGGTGCCGGTCAGCCGGCGCTATTTGAAGGCGCTGAAGGAACAACTGGGGCTGCGGGGGTGACGCAGGTCTTAGGGGGATTCTGAAAAGACAGGCATCATGGGCGTCCCGACGGCGCCCTTTTTGTTTGTCCTTGACGGGGTTACGCGGCGCTTATAGCTTTATTGCATCCACAGGCGCTTTTCGCGCCGCGTCAGCGTCAAAGGAACAGAAAATGAGTGAACCACGGATTATCGCCAAGGCGATGAAAGACGGAAAACCGGAGCAGGATCTGGTGATTTTGCCGGCGTTGGCCAACCGCCACGGGCTGATCACCGGGGCAACCGGCACCGGCAAGACGGTGACGCTGCAGAAAATGGCCGAACAGTTCTCGCGCATCGGCGTACCGGTGTTCCTGTCGGACGTGAAGGGCGATCTGTCCGGCATCGGCGCCGAGGGCGTGCCTTCCGAGAAACTGCAGGCGCGCCTGGCGGCGATCGGCGTCACCGACTGGCAGCCGCAGGCCTGCACCATTATCCCGTGGGATATTTACGGCGAAAAGGGCCACCCGATCCGCGCCACGATTTCCGATCTTGGGCCGCTGCTGCTGGGGCGCCTGTTGGATCTGAACGAGGTGCAAAGCGGCGTACTGCAGCTGGTGTTCAAGATCGCCGATGACAACGCGCTGCTGTTGCTGGACATGAAGGACCTGCGCGCCATGGTGCAGTTCGTCGGCGACAACGCCAAACAATTCCAGACCCAGTACGGCAATATCTCTGCCGCGTCGATCGGCGCTATCCAGCGCGGGTTGCTGACGCTGGAAGAGCAGGGCGCGAATCAGTTCTTCGGCGAGCCGATGCTGGACATCAACGATCTGATGAAAACCGACGCCAACGGTCACGGCGTGATCAACCTGCTGGCGGCGGATAAGCTGATCAATCAGCCGAAGCTGTATTCGGTGTTCCTGCTGTGGCTGCTGGCCGAGCTGTTTGAGCACCTGCCGGAAGTGGGCGACCCTGAACAGCCGAAGCTGGTGTTCTTCTTCGATGAGGCGCACCTGCTGTTCAACGATGCGCCGGCGGCGCTGTTGACCAAGATCGAACAGGTGGTGCGCCTGATCCGCTCCAAAGGCGTCGGCATTTACTTCGTCACCCAGAACCCGCTGGACATCCCGGACAGCGTACTTGGCCAGTTGGGCAACCGCGTGCAGCATGCGCTGCGCGCCTTTACCCCGCGCGATCAGAAGGCGGTGAAGACGGCGGCGCAAACCCTGCGCGCCAATCCGGCCTTCGATGCCGAAACGGCGATCACCGAGCTGGGCGTGGGCGAAGCGCTGGTGTCATTCCTCGACGAGAAGGGCCGGCCGAACGTGGTGGAGCGGGCGATGGTGATCGCGCCGGAATCCAAAATGGGCATGCTCGGTGCGGAAGGGCTGAACAGCGCAATCAACAAGTCGCCGCTGTATGGCCGCTATGAGGATATGATCGACCGCGAGTCCGCCTACGAGAAGCTGTCGTCGGGGGGCTTTGCCACCCTCGGCACCCCGCAGCAGGGGCAGCAACCGCAGGCGCAACAGCAACAACAGCAGGCGGGCGGCGGCCTGATGGACGGCTTGAACGAGTTGTTGTTCGGTTCCACTGGCCCGCGCGGCGGCAAGCGCGACGGCATCGTCCAGACCGCCGCCAAGAGCATGGCGCGCGATCTCGGCCGCCAGATCCTGCGCGGCGTGCTGGGTTCGATCACCGGCGGCCGTAAAAAGTAAGCGGAAATTATCGTCGGCAGCGGCGGATTAAATCAGTACACTGTGGCGGCATTTTTCTCTGTCGGACCTAACATGCTGCTGCTGATCGATAACTACGACTCCTTTACCTATAACCTTTACCAGTACTTCTGCGAATTGGGCGCCGAGGTGCTGGTGAAGCGCAACGATGAGCTGCAGCTGGCCGATATCGAGCGGCTGGCGCCGCAGCATCTGGTGATTTCCCCTGGCCCCTGTACCCCGAATGAAGCGGGCATCTCACTGGCCGCCATTCGTCATTTCGCCGGCAAGCTGCCGATCCTCGGCGTGTGCCTGGGGCACCAGGCGCTGGGGCAGGCGTTCGGCGCCGAGGTGGTGCGCGCCCGCGCGGTGATGCACGGCAAAACCTCGGCGATTCGTCACCTGGGCGTCGGCGTGTTTCGCGGCCTGAGCGATCCGCTGACCGTGACCCGCTATCACTCGCTGGTGCTGAAAGCCGATACGCTGCCGGACTGCTTTGAAGTGACCGCCTGGAGCGAACGCGACGGCGTGTGCGACGAGATCATGGGCATCCGCCACCGCACTTTGGCGTTGGAAGGCGTGCAGTTCCATCCGGAAAGCGTGCTCAGCGAGCAGGGCCATCAACTGCTGGATAATTTCCTCAAGCGTTAACTCCGGTGCGTTTTTTTCGCCCGTCAGGCGTTTTGCATTTGCGCTTGATTGGTTTTTTATGCATATTTCGTGATTATGTTTTCAATCTGATATTACGATAGCGCTGAAAAACTTTCAGGGTGGAGCCGAAAATGACTGAAAAATCCGCAGTGAGCCGCAGCACCTTTGACCAGGTGATCCTGCCTGTTTATGCACCCGCCCAGTTTGTGCCGGTGCGCGGCAAAGGCAGCCGGGTCTGGGATCAGCAGGGAAAAGAGTACATCGATTTTTCCGGCGGCATCGCGGTGACGGCGCTGGGACACTGCCACCCGGCGCTGGTCGAGGCGCTCAAACGCCAGGGCGAGACTTTGTGGCATACCAGCAACGTCTTCACCAATGAACCGGCGCTGCGCCTGGCAAGCAAACTGATCGACGCCACCTTTGCCGACCGGGTGTTCTTCGCCAACTCCGGCGCAGAGGCCAACGAGGCGGCGTTCAAACTGGCGCGCCATTACGCCATCACCCGCCACAGTCCGTACAAAACCAAAATCATCGCCTTCTATAACGCGTTCCACGGCCGCACGCTGTTCACCGTGTCGGTGGGCGGGCAGGCCAAATACTCCGACGGGTTCGGACCGAAGCCGGCCGACATCGTGCACGTGCCGTTCAACGATTTGGCGGCGGTGAAGGCGGTGATGGACGATCACACCTGCGCGGTGGTGATGGAGCCGATTCAGGGTGAGGGCGGTATTACGCCGGTCGACGCCGGCTTCCTCAACGGCGTGCGCGAGCTTTGCGATCAACATCAGGCGCTGCTGGTGTTCGACGAAGTGCAAAGCGGCATGGGGCGCAGCGGCAAACTGTTCGCCTATATGCATTATGGCGTGACGCCGGACATTCTCACCACCGCCAAGGCGCTGGGCGGCGGTTTCCCGGTCAGCGCCATGCTGACAACCGAAGAAATTGCGTCGGTGATGCAGGTGGGCACCCACGGCACCACCTACGGCGGCAACCCGCTGGCCTGCGCGGTGGCGGAGGCGGCGCTGGACGTGATCAATACGCCGGAGGTGCTGAGCGGCATCGAGCAGCGTCATGCGCTGTATGTGCAGGCTTTGCAGCATATCGGTGATAAATACGGTATTTTCACCGCGATTCGCGGCATGGGGTTACTGATTGGCGCCGAGCTGACGCCGCATTATCACGGCAGAGCGCGCGACTTCCTCACCGCCGCCGCCGCGCGTGGGTTGATGATCCTCAACGCCGGGCCGAACGTGATCCGTTTCGCGCCGTCGCTGGTGGTGGAGCTGCAGGATATCGAGGCCGGCATGGCGCTGTTCGAGCTGGCGGTGCAGGATGTGATCAACGCCTGAAGCCCGCGCGGCATATAACGGGGCGCGGCATGCCGCGCCCTTATTGATCGCGCAGTTTGCGCTTGAGCCAAATGCCGTGGTGCGGGCGCTGGCGCCAGGCCAGCGACGAAATGGTGTGCATCACGCTCAGGTGCGACAAAATGCGCCGCAGGTGGCGCTCCATCTCGGTGACGGGCATGTCCGGATGCAGATCCGGCGGCTGCATGATGCCGCTGTTGCCGCTGCTCGGGCCGTCGTATTCCAACCGCTGCTGGCAGCTTTGCAGCGCGATTTCACAGGTTTGCAGATACGCTTCCGCCAGTTTCGGCGTCAGCATGTAGTGCTCGCGCGCCAGAATGGTCATGGCGTTCAGGTGTTCGACGATGAACTGGCTGTGAGTGACCCACAGCCGCATGTCCGCCAGATAGTTCGACGCGAACCCCGGCTCCTGCATCGCCTGATTGAGCGAGGTGAACAGCGCGTTGTGCGCCTGGTTAACCTGCATGCGAGTATAGGCCAACGCGGTGGCGTCCGGTTCCGGTTGCTTCAGCATCAGCCGCAGCGCGGCTTGATCGTTCTCCAGCGCCTGATGGGCATTCTTGCGCAGCAGCCCGCTTTGCCACTGCGGCCACAGCCAAATGGTGCCGCCGAACGCCAGCACGCAGCCGATCAGCGTATCGATCAGGCGCGGCACCAGAAAATGCGAGCCGTTCAGCGCCAGCAGCTGCAGGGTGTAAACCGCCGTGACCGTAAAGCCAATCACCGACAGCCCGTAGTTCTTGCGCGAAACCAGGTAGGCCAGCAGCGTGATCACCAACATGATGCTCAGCGTTTCTCCTTCCGGCAACTGCAGCTGCAGCAGCCCGGCCGCCAGCAATAGTCCGGCAATCGTGCCCAGCGCACGGTGCTGAATGCGCACCCGGGTGGCGTTATACCCGTTTTGGCTTACCAGCATGATGGTGAGCAGGATCCAGTAAGGCTTCGGCAGGTTGAACACCGCGCCCAGACTGCTGCCGATCGCCAGCGTCACGCCCAGCCGTGCGGCGTTGCGCAGGGCGGTGGATTTGAACGACAGGTAGCTGGCCAGCGCCGGCCAAAACGGCAGGCGGTGTTGGCCGGGCATCAGATCGCGGCGGTACAACGGATGCTGGGTACGCAGCAGGCGGGCGATGCGGCTGAAGTGGTAATAACAAAACTGGCCGACCGGGTTATCGGGATGCTGCGCCGCCATTTTTTCCAGCGCCGCCAGCTCGTGGGTCATGGAGAAGCGCTTCGAATGTTGATGGTAGAGAATATCGTGCGCCACCACGCGCAGCCGGCCGGCGATCACCTGAGCATTGCGGCGAATGATCGCTTCGGCCTGGCTCTGCTCCACCAGCTTTTGCACCTCTTCCGGCAGATGCAGGCTGACGGTGATGTGCTCCTGCAGATCCATCGCCACCTGAAAGGCGCGCTGCAGGCGCTTTTGCTCGAGGTTGTTGGCGTGCGGCAGGAAATTAAGCTGTTGGTACAAAAGGCTGATCAGATCCATCACCTTTTGCTGGCGCACCAGCAGCGGCGGCAGCGCGGTTTGCGGATCAATATGCTGGGTCAGCAGCGAGTATTTGGCTTCGAAATAGTCCGCCAGTTCCAGGTAGAGCTGGCTGAGCGTCTCGCGCATCGGCTGCTCTTTCCACAGCTTGAACCAGAACCAAGTGAATAAGCCGTACCAGGCGGTGCCGATGGCGTACAGCAGCGGCGCCTGCCAGAGAGGCACCGTACCGGCCGTGCTGAGGGCGAAGATGGCGGCCACCAGCGCCGCCGGCAACAGCCGGGCGTGCAGCGGGCTGATTTCACCGGTGACGCCGAGCAGCAGTGCCAGGCCCAGCATCAGCGCCGGCAGCGGCACGTGCCACAACATGGCCTGTTGCAGCAGCACGCTGCTGAAGGCGAACAGCGAACCGCCGACGATCAGACGTTTAAAGAAGCGCTTATGCGGTGTGTCCAGACCGGCGATATTGCAGCAGGCGGGCACCAGAGAGAACATCAGGCCGAGCTGTAGCTGGCCTATCAGCAGGCCGAACAGCACCGGCAGGCACAACACCAGCGTTTGTCGCAGTGCGTAGTTGATTTCCGGGTGGTAGATCAGGCGGCGCCACATGGCAGAAAGCAGACAAAAAAACGGCGCAGATTGCGCCGTTTCTTCAGGGATTAACGGGTGCCGTAGACGACAATGGTTTTGCCGTGGGCGGAAATCAGGTTTTGATCTTCCAGCATTTTCAGAATACGGCCAACGGTTTCACGCGAGCAGCCGACGATCTGGCCGATCTCCTGACGGGTGATCTTGATCTGCATGCCGTCCGGGTGAGTCATGGCGTCGGGTTGCTTCGCCAGATTCAGCAGGGTTTGCGCGATGCGGCCGGTCACGTCCAGGAAGGCGAGGTTGCCCACTTTTTCGGAAGTGACCTGCAGGCGGCTTGCCATTTGGGCGGACAGACGCATCAGGATGTCCGGGTTCACCTGGATCAGCTGACGGAATTTCTTGTAGGAAATTTCGGCCACTTCACAGGCGGTTTTCGCGCGAACCCAGGCGCTGCGCTCCTGGCCTTCTTCGAACAATCCGAGCTCGCCGATGAAATCCCCCTGGTTGAGGTAGGACAGGATCATCTCTTTACCTTCTTCATCCTTGATCAGCACCGCGACGGAGCCTTTCACGATGTAGTAAAGCGTTTCGGCCTTTTCACCTTGGTGAATCAGCGTACTCTTCGATGGATATTTGTGGATATGGCAATGAGACAGGAACCATTCGAGAGTAGGGTCTGTTTGCGGTTTGCCGAGAACCATTCGCTGTTATCCTCTGTTGTTATCGCTGCCTTGTGTCACAGGGGTCAGAGTTCCCTGTAAAACCCGCCTGTAGCCGCAGTCATGAGCGAGGGCTACCGGCAAGTTTTGAGGCGTGTCATAAAAATACGCTGTCGCTCTAGCATATTAACTTGCCGTAAGCGCTGCAAGCTACATTCTGTTAACATACCGGTAAAGGAGCCTTTCTCTGGGCGTTTCCCTGAAATTCAGTGTCCCGGAAAGATTTATTGCGGCTCTGTTTGTAGCACAGAGTAAGGCGGGTGTCTCGTGTTGTCTCGCTTCAGCATGATTAGCATCAGGTTACGTTGCCTGTTTCTATGCGAAAGCGTACCCTGATTTTAAGAAATTAACCGGAGTGACCAGAATGCAGGCAAGAGTTAAATGGGTGGAAGGGTTAACGTTTTTGGGTGAATCGGCCTCCGGCCACCAGGTGCTGATGGATGGCAACGCCGGCGATAAAGCGCCCAGCCCGATGGAGATGGTGCTGATGTCGGTGGGCGGCTGCAGCGCGATCGACGTGGTGTCCATCCTGCAAAAAGGGCGCAACGACGTGCGCGACTGTGAGGTGAAGCTGACTTCCGAGCGCCGTGAAGAAGCCCCGCGGTTGTTCACCCATATCAACCTGCATTTCATCGTTACCGGCCAGGACCTGACCGACAAGATCGTCGAGCGTGCGGTGAACCTGTCGGCGGAGAAATACTGCTCGGTGGCGTTGATGCTTAACAAGGCCGCCACGGTGACCCACAGTTTCGAGATCCGCCACCCGGCGTAATCGAGACGGAGCGCGGCCCGGCGCCGCGCTCAACGCGTTTATTCGATCTTCTTGCCTTCCAGCAGCCGCTGCACCAGCGGCGCCATGATCAGTTCCATCGCCAGCCCCATCTTGCCACCCGGCACCACTAACGTATTGATGTGCGAGATAAACGAGCCCTGCAGCATCGCCAGCAAATAGGGGAAGTCAATTTGATCCAGCCCGCGGAAGTGGATCACGACGAAGCTTTCGTCCAGTGAGGGAATCGCCTTGGCGGCGAACGGGTTGGAGGTGTCCACCGTCGGCACGCGCTGGAAGTTGATGTGGGTGCGCGAGAACTGCGGCGTGATGTAGTTGATGTAATCTTCCATCGAACGCACCACCGAGTCCATCACCGCTTCGCGAGAGTGACCGCGCTCGCCGGTATCGCGGATCAGTTTCTGGATCCACTCCAGGTTGACGATCGGTACCACGCCGACCAGCAGATCGACGTGGTTTGCCACGTCGTGGTGCTCGGTGACCACGCCGCCGTGCAACCCCTCGTAAAACAGCACGTCGGTCGGCGCCGGCAGCGGTTCCCACGGGGTGAAGGTACCCGGCACCTGATTGTAGGGCACCGCTTCGTCGTAGGTGTGCAGATACTTGCGCGAACGGCCGGTGCCGTTCTTGCCGTAGTCGATAAAGCTCTGCTGCAGCAGGCCGAAGTCGTTGGCCTCGGGGCCGAAATAGCTGATGTGTCTGCCCAGATCGCGCGCCTTGCGGATCGCCGCGTCCATTTCCGGCCGGGTGTAGCGGTGGAAGCTGTCACCCTCCAACTCGGCGGCGCGAATGTTGAGCTGTTGGAATATTTTGCGGAACGCCACGCTGGTGGTGGTGGTACCGGCGCCGCTGGAACCGGTCACCGCGATAACGGGATGTTTGGCAGACATGGTGGTTGTCACTCCGTGTTGAATGCGCCGGCGTCAGGGGATTATTGTGGCTCTTGTTGACGCTCTCTATGTCAGGAAAAAATGGCGCGCGCTGGTTTGCAATGCCCCATTGTTACCTGATTTTTTCCGTCAGTCATAGAACCGATCGCCACTAAATTTCTTCCTGCCCGGCGCGGAACTGGCCGCGCGGCATGATGTTGACGCTCTCGTGCAGTTCCGACCACACCAGCACCACTTCGCCGTTTTTCAGCTGGCGGCGCACGTCCTCCACCTTCTGTTCCAGCGAGCGTTCGTGCTCGCCGTAATCGGTGCCTTCGCGCAGCACAAAGGATTCGATCAGGCTGTTCAGGGTGTCGGTTGCCAGTTCTTGCCAGGGAATGATCACGTCGGGATGTCCAGATAAGGGGAAAGCCAGGCCGGAATGCGATGCTCCAGCCACATGTGCGGTTTTTTCAGCGTGCCGCCGACAAAGCCGACGTGGCCGCCGAACTCGGTCAACTGATATTCAATATTGCGCGGCAGGCCGGCGACGTCGGGGATCACCTCATGGGTCATGAAGGGATCGTCCTTCGCATGGATGATCAGCAGCGGCGTCTGGACAGCCGGCAACAGCGGCAGGGCGCTGCAGCGGCGATAATAGTCGATAGCGTCGCTGAAGCCGTGAATGCGTGAGGTGATGGCGTCGTCGAATTCGCGGATGCGTCGCAAGCCGTTCAGCTGTGACAGCTTGAGCGGCAGAGTGTCCGGGTAGTGCAACAGCTTACGGGTGGCGTTTTGTTTCAGCTGCCCCAGCAGGTAGCGCTGATAAACGCGGGAGAAGCCTTGCTCCATGCGGTAGGCGCAAGGCTCCAGCATCAGCGGCGCCGAGACCACCACTGCCGCCTGCAGCAAGCTGTCGGCGCCTTGCTGCGCCAGATAGCAGGCCAGCATGTTGCCGCCGAGCGAAACGCCTACCGCCGCGGTCGGCACCTCGCCGTAGCGGTCACGTAGCCAGCGCAGGAAGAAGCGCGCATCTTCGGTTTCACCGGAGTGGTAGATGCGCTGCTTGCGGTTGGGCACGCCGCTGCAGCCGCGAAAGTGCATCACCACGCCGAGCCAGCCACGCTCACGCCAGGCGTTGAGCAGGCCATGCGCGTAGGGGCTGTAGAAGCTGCCTTCCAGGCCGTGGAACAGCACCGCACGCGGTTTGTCGCGCGCCTGCGCCGGATCTTCGCTCCAGGCGAGATCGACGAAATCGCCGTCGGGCAATTCCAGCCGTTGCCAATGCGGTTTCAATAACACGCGGCGGCGCACCAACCGCGGCAACAGCGTTTGCAGGTGCGGGTTACTGGCCCCGGTCAGAGGGCGAAAGGTGTTAGGCATAGGCTGAGTAAAAATGTTGTGGGCGGCTATTGTGAGATCCCTAGCGCACTGTTAGCTTCAATACCAAGAATTAACAATGATACTGCAAAAAAGCGCCTTGGGTGAGGAGCACCCGTGCCATGGAACCGAGTTTATTCCTTTCGATGCTGGGCTTCCTGTGGGTCGCCGCCATCACGCCTGGCCCCAATAACCTGCTGTTGACCACCTCTGGCGCCAACTTCGGCTTTATGCGATCGCTGTGGCTGATGATCGGTATCATGCTCGGCATGCAAAGCATTTTGCTGCTGGTGGCCTTCGGCGTCGGCAGCCTGATCCTGGTCTACCCGTCGCTGCACCTGAGCCTGAAAATCCTCGGCAGTTTGTACCTGCTGTGGCTGGCGTGGAAAGTCGCCACCGCCGCCTACGAAAAACTGGAAACCGACGTGGCGCCGCCGCAGCCGGTGCGGCTGTATCAGGGCTGGCTGCTGCAGTTCCTCAATCCGAAAGCCTGGCTGATGGCGCTGGGGGCGGTGGCCAGCTTCAGCCTGGCAGGCGATAAGTACAACGGGTCCATTGCGGCGATCGCGCTGGGCATTTTGGTGGTCAACATCGTCGCCGGCATTATCTGGCTGGCGTTCGGCACCGTGATCGGCCGCCTGCTGCGCAGCAAAAAGGCCTGGGTTATCTTCAACGTTTCCATGGGGTTGTTGACCGCAGCCTGTGTGTTACTGATCTGGCATTAAGGAGCGAACGATGGCGGAAAATTATTATCACGTGGTCGCCTTTACCGGTGAAGGGCTGCGCGGCAACCCGGCCGGAGTGTGCCTGCTGACGCAGCCGCTGCCGGCGGCGCGGCTGCAGGCGATCGCCAACGAGATCGGCCTGCCGGAAACCAGCTTTGTCTGGGATGACGGCGACATGACCGCCATCCGCTGGTTTACCCCGGAACGCGAGGTCGATCTTTGCGGCCACGGCACGCTGGCGGCGGCGCATGTGATGTTCAGCGCGATCAATCCGGCGCTGCAGGATATTCGTTTCAGATCGGCCGGCGGCGAGCTGTTCGTCAAGCGCGATGCGCAGGACGGGGAACGGCTGGTGCTCGACTTCCCCGCGCGGCCGCCGCAGAAGGTGGCTGAACCGGCGGGCCTCGCGGCGCTGCTGGGTGTGCAGCCACAGGAGGTGTGGCAGGCGAAAGCGCTGATGGTGGTGCTGGAAAGCGAGGCGCAGGTGCGCGCGCTGCGGCCGGACATTCCGGCGCTGATCGCGTTGGCGGAGCGTGCGGTGATCGTTACCGCGCCGGGTGATACCGTGGACTTCGTGTCGCGCTATTTCACGCTCGACGGCGGTGAAGATCCGGTCACCGGCTCCGCGCACTGCACGCTGATGCCTTACTGGACGGCGCGTCTCGGCCGCCATCGGCTGCATGCGCGGCAGATGTCAGCGCGCGGCGGCGAGCTGTTCTGCGAACTGCAAGGGGATCGCACGCTGCTCGGCGGTTATGCTCATGTGTTCCTGCGCGGAAAGATCGCGCTGTAATCTGCGTTTATATTACTCAAGGTAATAAAGAAGACTTTTTTATTCTTTTATCGCCCGTCATCGCTCAGATAAAACTGTCAGCAACTGAACAGATTTTTATCAACGGAGCGGAACATGGCGGGCAAACTCTTTTCCTTACGCAACGCGGCGCTGTTGGCGCTGTCGCTCAGCGCAGCCAGCGCCTACGCGGTGGACGTGACCGTGGCGTACCAGACGTCGGCAGAACCGGCCAAGGTGGCGCAGGCGGAAAACAGCTTCGCCAAACGGTCCGGCGCGACCGTCGACTGGCGTAAGTTCGACAGCGGCTCCAGCGTGCTGCGTGCGCTGGCCTCCGGCGACGTGCAGATCGGCAATATCGGCTCCAGCCCACTGGCGGTGGCCGCCAGTCAGAAACTCCCCATTGAAGTGTTCCTCATCGCCTCGCAGCTCGGCAGCTCCGAAGCGCTGGTGGTGAAGAATGACATCAAAAGCCCGCAGGATCTGATCGGCAAGCGCATTGCGGTGCCGTTTATCTCCACCACCCATTACAGCCTGCTGGCCTCGCTCAAGCATTGGGGCATTAAGCCTGAGCAGGTGAAGATCCTCAATTTGCAGCCGCCGGCCATCGCCGCCGCCTGGCAGCGCGGCGACATCGACGGTGCTTACGTCTGGGCGCCGGTGGTCAACGAACTGGCCAAACAGGGCAAGGTGTTGACCGACTCCGCGCAGGTGGGCGAATGGGGTTCGCCGACGCTGGACGTGTGGGTGGTGCGCAAAGACTTTGCCGAGAAACATCCCGACGTGGTGACCGCCTTTGCCGCCAGCGCCCTGCAGGCGCAAAAGGCCTACCTGGCGGCGCCGGAACAGTGGCTGAAAGATCCAAGCCATCTCAGCACGCTGGCGCGCCTGAGCGGCGTGCCGGAAGCGCAGGTGCCTGAGCTGGTGAAGGGAAACCGTTATCTGCCGGTGGCGGATCAGGTTGCCCAACTCGGCCAGCCGGTGGACAAGGCGATCCGCGATACCGCCGAATTCCTCAAGCAGCAGGGCAAGATCCCGCAGGTCGACAGCGACTACAGCGCTTACGTGACCGACCGCTTTGTGAAACAGGTGCAGGCTGCGCCGCAGTCGTAAGGAAGCAGGATGCTAAACGTCAATCATCTTTCAGCAGAGTATCAGGGGCGGCCCGCGCTGCGTGACGTGTCGTTCCAGATCGCCACCGGGCAACTGGTGGTGGTGCTCGGCCCGTCGGGCTGCGGCAAGACCACGCTGCTGAATTTGATCGCCGGGTTTATCGAGCCTTCAGCTGGCAGCATCACGCTGGATGGAACGCCCGTTCACGGCCCGAGCGCCGAACGGGGCGTGGTGTTCCAGCATGAGGGCTTACTGCCGTGGCGCAACGTGGTGGACAACGTCGAGTTCGGCCTGCAGCTGGCCGGCGTCGGCAAGGCGCAGCGCCGCCAGGTGGCGGAGCAGATGCTGCAGCGCGTGGGGCTGGCGGGGTATGAACAGCACTTTATCTGGCAGCTTTCCGGCGGCATGCGCCAACGCGTCGGCATCGCCCGCGCTCTGGCCGCCGATCCACGGCTGTTGTTGTTGGACGAGCCGTTCGGCGCCCTGGACGCGTTCACCCGCGAGCAAATGCAGGAGCTGTTGCTGACCATTTGGCGTGAGACCGGCAAACAGGTGCTGCTGATCACCCACGATATCGAAGAGGCGGTGTTCCTCGCCAGCGAACTGCTGCTGCTGTCGCCGGGGCCAGGGCAAGTGGTGGAGCGGCTGTCGCTGAACTTCGGCCAACGCTATGCCGACGGCGAAGCCTGCCGCGCCATCAAGTCAGATCCTGAATTTATCGCGCAGCGCGAATACGTGCTGGGCAAAGTTTTCCAACAGCGCGAGGCCTTGCTATGAGCCTGCATTCCACTCTGAAGGCCGCGGCGCAGCCGCAGGGCAAAGCGGCGCGCCGTTTCAGCGTGCCGCGCAACGTTTGGCTGAGCAGCGCCACGCTGTTGACGGTGTTGATCGTCTGGTGGGGCGTGACGGCGCTGCAGCTGATCAGCCCGCTGTTTCTGCCGGCGCCGCAGCAGGTGCTGCACCAGCTGATCGCCATCGCCAGCCCGCAGGGTTTTATGGACGCCACGCTGTGGCAACATCTGGCGGCCAGCCTGGGACGCATTCTGGTAGCGCTGTTGGCGGCGGTGATCGTCGGCATCCCGGTGGGCATCGCCATGGGGCTGAACGACACGGTGCGCGGCATCCTCGATCCGCTGATTGAGATCTATCGCCCGGTGCCGCCGCTGGCCTATCTGCCGCTGATGGTGATTTGGTTTGGCATCGGTGAAACCTCAAAGATCTTGCTGATTTATCTGGCGATCTTCGCGCCGGTGACGCTGTCTGCCGTGGCCGGCGTGCGCAGCGTGGCCCAGGTGCGGGTGCGTGCCGCCCGCGCGTTGGGCGCCACGCGTTGGCAGGTGCTGCGTTTCGTGGTGCTGCCGAGCGCGCTGCCGGAGATCCTGACCGGCATCCGCATCGGGCTGGGCGTCGGCTGGTCGACGCTGGTGGCCGCTGAACTGATCGCCGCCACGCGCGGCCTGGGATTTATGGTGCAATCCGCCGGTGAGTTTCTGGCGACCGACGTGGTGTTGGCCGGCATCGGCGTGATTGCGGTGATTGCATTTGGGCTGGAGCTGGGGCTGCGTGCCCTGCAGCGCCGATTGACCCCGTGGCATGGAGTACAGCAATGAACGAACGTCTGAATATCACCCCGCTGGGGCCTTACATCGGGGCGCTGGTGGAAAACGTCGAGTTGGCCCGACCGCTGGGCGACGGGCAGTTTGAACAGCTTTATCATGCCTTGCTGAAGCATCAGGTGCTGTTCTTCCGCAATCAGCCGATCACGCCGCTGCAGCAGCGCGATCTGGCCGGCCGCTTCGGCGATCTGCATATCCATCCGGTCTATCCGCACGCCACCGACGTGGAAGAGATCATCGTGCTCGATACCCACGACGACAACCCGCCGGACAACGATAACTGGCACACCGACGTGACCTTTATCGAGAACCCGCCGCTGGGGGCGATCCTGGCGGCCAAGACGCTGCCTTCCACCGGCGGCGACACGCTGTGGGCCAGCGGCATCGCGGCCTACGAGGCGCTGTCGGCGCCGTTCAGAACGCTGTTGGCGGGGCTGCGCGCGGAGCATGACTTCACCAAGTCGTTCCCGGAACACAAGCATCGCGGCAGTGAAGAGGAGCATCAGCGCTGGCAACTGGCGGTGCAGAAAAATCCGCCGCTGTTGCATCCGGTGGTGCGTACTCACCCGGTCAGCGGCCGGCAGGCGTTGTTCGTCAATGAAGGGTTTACTACGCGGATCGTCGATTTGGCGCCGAAAGAGAGCGACGCTTTACTGAATTTCCTGTTTGCTCACATCACCAAACCGGAGTTTCAGGTGCGCTGGCGCTGGCAGGAAAATGACGTGGCGATCTGGGATAACCGCGTGACGCAGCACTACGCCAACGCGGATTATCTGCCGCAGCGGCGCATCATGCACCGCGCGACCATTCTGGGGGATAAACCTTTTTACAAGGCCTGAGGCTTAGGCTTCGAACGCCTGCGTTAACTGTTCCAGCTGTTCCTGCGCATCCAGCCAGGTCATTTCCGTCTCTTCCAGCGCGGATTTGGCCTGGCTTTGCTTTTGCAGGCAGTCGGTCAACTCGGCCTTGCGGCTGATGTCGTACAGTGCGGAATCCGCCAGCTGTGCCTCCACCGCCGCCAGTTCGGCGCCCAGTTTTTCCATCTGCTGTTCCAGCTTGGCGATCTGCTTGCGCAGCGGCTGGGTCTGCGTACGGAACTCCGCCTCGCGGCGTTTTTGATCCTTGCGCGCCTGCGCGCTGTTGCCGCCGCTCTCTTTTTCCGGTGCGTCCTGCTGGCTTTCCTGGCGCTGCAGGTCGACAAGCCACTGCTGGTAGTCGTCGAGATCGCCCTCGAAAGGCTCGACCTGGCCGTCGTGCACCAGGTACAGATCGTCGGTGGTGGAGCGCAGCAGGTGACGGTCGTGCGAGACCACCACCAACGCGCCTTCGAAATCGATCAGCGCCTCGGTCAGCGCCTGACGCATGTCGAGATCCAGGTGGTTGGTCGGTTCATCGAGCAGCAGCAGGTTAGGGCGCTGCCAGACGATCAGCGCCAGCACCAGCCGCGCCTTCTCGCCGCCGGAGAAACGTTCGGTCACTTCGCTGACCTTGTCGCCCTGGAAGCCGAAACCGCCCAGATAGTCGCGCAGCTGCTGCTCCAGCACCCGTGGTGCGATGCGGCTCAGGTGCTGCAGCGGCGATTCGTCGGCGCGCAGGAATTCCAACTGGTGCTGGGCGAAGTAACCCAGCTTGATGCCTTTCGCCAGGCCGATCTCGCCGCTCAGCGGCTCCAGGGTGCCGGCCAGCAGTTTGATCAGCGTGGATTTACCGGCGCCGTTGCGGCCGAGCAGGCCAATGCGCGAGCCGGGTACCAGGTTCAGTTTGATTGACTTCAGGATCACCTTGTCGCCATACCCGGCGCTGACTTTGTCCATGCGCAGCAGCGGGTTCGGCAGGCTTTCCGGCGGACGGAAGCTGAAGGTGAACGGGTTGTCGACGTGCGCCGGGGCGATCAGCTCCATGCGCTCCAGCATCTTGATGCGGCTCTGCGCCTGTTTGGCCTTGGTGGCCTGCGCGCGGAAACGGTCGATGTAGCTTTGCAGGTGCGCCACTTTCTCTTGTTGGTGCTGGTACAGCGACTGTTGCTGCGCCAGCTTGGTGGCGCGCTGGCGTTCAAACGACGAATAGTTGCCGGTGTATTCATTCATCGTCTGCTGTTCGATATGCAGGATCTTGTCGACGATCGGATCGAGGAAGTCGCGGTCGTGCGAGATCAGCACCAGCGTGCCGGGATAGCTTTTCAGCCAGCGCTCCAGCCAGATCACCGCATCGAGATCCAGGTGGTTGGTCGGTTCGTCGAGCAGCAGCAGGTCCGACCGGCACACCAGCGCCTGCGCCAGGTTGAGGCGCATGCGCCAGCCGCCGGAAAAGTCGCGCACCGGGCTTTGCAGCTGTTCGTTGGAGAAGCCGAGGCCGTGCAGCAGGCTGGCGGCGCGGGAGCGGATGGTCCAGGCGTCGATGGCGTCCAGCTTGCCGTGCAGGGTCGCGATGGCGTGGCCGTCGTTACGGTCGTTGGCCGCCTGCAATTCGGCTTCGAGTTGGCGAAACTCGCGGTCGCCGTCGATAACATACTCAATGGCCGGCACGTCCAGCGCCGGCGTCTCCTGGTTGACCCAGGCCAGTGCCCAGTTGCCGGGGAAGGTAAAGCTGCCGCCGTCCGCCGCGATCTCGCCCTTCAACAGCGACAGCAGCGTGGATTTGCCGCAGCCGTTTTTGCCCACCAGGCCGACCTTCTGACCTGGATTAACCGTCGCCGTGGCGTTGTCCAGCAGGACGCGGATGCCGCGTCGGATTTGTAGCGAGGAGAATACAATCATAAAGCGCCGTATGTTCAGAGTATGTTAAATTATCATTAAGGTAACAGAACGCGTACCGCGCGCTGTTTTTGTCTTTGCGATGCATGGTAACGGAAAACCGCTACCCTGACGACGCTTTGGAGGGGAATGATGTCGCAGCCGCCCAAGGTCTTGCTGCTGTATGCCCATCCGGAATCCCATGACTCGGTGGCGAACCGGGTTTTGCTTCGACCGGCGCAGCAGTTGGAACATGTCACCGTGCACGATCTCTACGCGCACTACCCTGATTTTTTTATCGATATCCATCATGAACAACAGCTGCTGCGTGAGCATCAGGTCATCGTGTTTCAGCACCCTCTGTACACCTACAGCTGCCCGGCGCTGCTGAAGGAGTGGTTGGATCGCGTGCTGTCGCGCGGCTTCGCCAGCGGCGTGGGCGGCAATGCGCTGGCGGGCAAATACTGGCGCTCGGTGATCACCACCGGCGAACCGGAAGGCGCCTACCGCACCGGCGGTTATAACCACTACCCGATGGAAGATATTCTGCGGCCGTTCGAGCTGACCGCCGGGATGTGCCATATGCACTGGTTGACGCCGTTCGTGGTGTACTGGGCGCGGCGGCAAAAGCCGGAGGTGCTGCGCAGCCATGCGGACGCCTACGGCGAGTGGCTGAGCCACCCGCTGCCTCACGGAGGGCGGTGACGATGGAAGGATCGACCTTACTGACCGCCATTTTACTGTTCCTGTTCGCCGCGGTGGTGACGGTGCCGATCGCCCGTCGCCTGGGGATCGGCGCGGTGCTGGGCTATCTGATCGCCGGCATCGCCATCGGCCCTTGGGGACTGGGCTTCATCCGCGACGTCGACGAAATCCTGCACTTCTCCGAGCTGGGCGTGGTGTTCCTGATGTTCATCATCGGCCTGGAACTGAACCCCAGCAAGCTGTGGGAGCTGCGGCGTTCGATCTTCGGCGCCGGCGCGGGCCAGGTGTTGATCACCGCGGCGGTGCTGGGCGCGTTGCTGTACCTGACGCACTTCGCCTGGCAGGCGGCGGTGATCGGCGGTATCGGCCTGGCGATGTCTTCCACCGCCATGGCGCTGCAACTGATGCGCGAGAAGGGCATGAACCGCAACGAAGGGGGGCAGCTCGGCTTTTCGGTGCTGCTGTTCCAGGATATGGCGGTGATCCCGGCGCTGGCGCTGATCCCTATTCTGGCCGGCGCCGGCGGCACCAGCGACGACTGGGCGAAGATCGCGCTCAAGGTGGCGGCGTTCGGCGGCATGCTGATCGGCGGCCGTTTCCTGCTGCGGCCGCTGTTCCGCTATATCGCCGCTTCCGGCGTGCGCGAGATCTTCACCGCCGCGGCGCTGTTGCTGGTGCTCGGCTCGGCGCTGTTTATGGAAGCGCTCGGCCTGTCGATGGCGCTCGGCACCTTCATCGCCGGGGTGCTGCTGGCGGAGAGCGAATACCGCCACGAGCTGGAAATTTCCATCGAGCCGTTTAAAGGGCTGCTGCTGGGGCTGTTCTTTATTTCGGTGGGCATGGTGTTGAATATCGGCGTGCTCTACACCCATCTGGCCGAGGTGTTGATCGGCGTGCTGGCGCTGGTGGCGGTCAAATCCGGCGTGCTCTATGGTGTGTCGCGCCTGTTCGGCCTGCGCAGTTCGGTGCGCCTGCAGTTTGCCGGGGTGCTCAGCCAGGGCGGCGAGTTCGCCTTCGTGCTCTTTTCGGCGGCGGGCGCGCAAAAGGTGCTGCAGCCGGATCAACTCTCTTTGCTGTTGGTGGTGGTGACGCTGTCGATGATGACCACGCCGCTGCTGATGCAGGCCATCGACCGCATTTTGGCGCGCCGCTATAACGCCAAAGGCGAAGACGAGGAGACGCCATACGTGGAGGACGACGATCCGCAGGTGATCATCGTTGGCTTCGGGCGTTTCGGCCAGGTGATCGGCCGCCTGTTGATGGCCAACAAAATGCGCATTACCGTACTGGAGCGCGACGTCAGCGCCGTCGGCGTACTGCGGCGTTACGGTTACCAGGTTTATTACGGTGACGCCACCGAGCTTGAGCTGCTGCGCGCGGCGGGCGCCGAGAAGGCCAAGTCGATCGTGATCACCTGCAATGAGCCGGAAGACACCATGGAGATCGTGCGGCTGTGTCAGCAACACTTTCCAAACCTGAGCATTCTTGCGCGGGCGCGCGGCCGCGTGGAGGCGCATGAGTTGCTGCAGGCTGGCGTGAAGCAGTTCAGCCGCGAGACCTTCTCCAGCGCGCTGGAACTGGGGCGCAAGGCGCTGATGGAGTTGGGCATGCACCCGCATCAGGCCTTCCGCGCCCAGCAGCATTTCCGCCGCCTGGATATGCGCATGCTGCGTGAACTGATGCCGCCGCATCAGGGCGATGTGGCGCAAATTTCCCGCGTGAAAGAGGCGCGGCGCGAGCTGGAAGAGCTGTTCCATCGCGAAATGCAAAAAGAAAGTCGCCAGTTCGACGGCTGGGACGAATACGAATAAGCGGGAGCATAACGATGTCTGCAACACGTAAGAGATTTATCGCCGGGGCGGTGTGCCCGAGCTGTAGCGCCATGGATACGCTGGCGGTATGGCGGGAGGATCAGGTGGAGGTGGTGGAGTGCGTCAAGTGCGGTCACCATCAGCGCCAGACCGAACAACAGGTGGAAAAACACGTTCGCCCGCAAGAACAGGTGATCGGCATTTTCCAGCCGAAGTAGCGTTTTTTTATCCCGGAGGGTACAGCGAGGCAGATTTCCGTTACAATCTGTCCGGAAAAGGCGCGCATCCCGATAACGGTGCGCGTCCTAGTAGCCAACGGTAGGAGATATCATGAAAGTAGCAAAAGACTTGGTGGTCAGCCTGGCTTACCAAGTACGTACAGAAGACGGTGTTTTGGTTGATGAGTCTCCGGTGAGCGCACCGCTGGACTATCTGCACGGGCATGGTTCTCTGATCGCAGGTCTGGAAAAAGCACTCGAAGGCCACGACGTTGGCGATCGTTTTGACGTTCACGTCGGCGCGAACGACGCGTACGGCAACTACGACGAAAACCTGGTGCAGCGCGTACCGAAAGACGTCTTCATGGGCGTTGACGAACTGCAGGTTGGCATGCGTTTCCTGGCTGACACCGATCAGGGCCCGGTACCGGTTGAAATCACCGAAGTTGACGGCGACCACGTGGTGGTTGACGGCAACCACATGCTGGCCGGCCAAAACCTGAACTTCAATGTGGAAGTTGTCGCGATCCGCGAAGCGACCGAAGAAGAACTGGCGCACGGCCACGTACACGGCGAGCACGACCATCACCACGAACACGGTGAAGGCTGCTGCGGCGGTCACGGCCACGGCCACGATCACGACCATGGTCACGACCACGGTAAAGGCGGCTGCGGTAACGGCGGCTGCGGCTGCCACTAAGCAGATCGCAGTGACGAGACAAGAGGGCAGCCATCGGCTGCCCTTTTTTATGCGCGGCGCAACGGGCGCCGAACGGTATAACAGGACATGCCATGGCCACCATGAAAGACGTTGCGCGGCGCGCCGGCGTTTCCACGGCCACCGTCAGCCGGGTGATCAATAATACCGCCTACGTTGAACCGGTGACCCGCGAACGCGTCGAGAAGGCGATGCGCGAGTTTAACTATCACCGTAACGCCGCCGCGCTGGCGCTGGCGAAAAGAAGCGGCAATATGCTGGGATTGCTGACCGGCAACCTCGACGATCCGTTTTTCTCGCGCCTGGCGCGGGGCGTGGAAGACATCACGCGCCAGGCCGGCGTACGTTTGATGTTGTGCAGCGGCGGACATCAGGCCGAATTGGAAAAAAGCGGCCTCGACTTTCTCATCAACCAGGGATGCGAAGCCATCGTGGCGCACGTCACGCGCATGGGGGAGGAGGAGCTGCTGCGCTACGCCGCCCACACGCCTGCGCTGGTGCTGATCAATCGTTATCTGCCCGCCATCGCCAACCGTTGCATCTGGCTCGACAACGCCAATGCGGCGCAGGCGGCGACCGAGCTGCTCATTCGCCAGGGGCATCGGAGAATCGCCTGCGTGACGGCGGATCTGCCGATTGACGACCGCGCGCAGCGGTTAGCGGGTTACCGCAAGGCCATGGCCGCCGCCGGCATTGAGGTGCCCGGGGTCTGGATCATCAGCGTACCCTTCAACGAGAGAGGGGGCGAACTGGCGGCCGAGCGCGTGCTGGCCAGCGACCCACGCTTCACCGCCGCAGTGACCTTCAACGACGTGATGGCCGCCGGCATGATGCGCACCTGCCACCAACGGCATATTCAGCTGCCCGAGGCGCTGTCGATCGTTGGCTTTGACGACATTGCCCTGGCGAAATATCTCCACCCTTCGCTGACCACGGTGCATTACCCCATCGAGAAAATGGCCCGACGCGCCGCGCGCCTGGCGCTGCAGATCCACAGCGGCAGCGACGTCGCGCCGCAGAACAACCGCTTTTCGGCCGAGCTTATCCTGCGAGACTCCGTAGCCGACGGCGATCCGCATGAGCAAAGCAAGCGCGGCGAATGAGAGACGGCTCACACAACGTTAGCCCATGAAACCGATTACATGGTTGGTTGCCTGCGCTCACACCCTCCGATTATCGAAGCCATTACGCTGTTGCAGTACCCCATCTTCAACAGGAGCCGTATATGGATAATAAGAAAACGCTCAACCTTGGGCTGGCGACGCTGCCGATTGTGGCCATGCTGTTGCTGCTCATCATCGGCTATGGCCAGTTTGGCCTGCGTATTGAACCGCTGCTGCTGGTTTCCGCCGCCATCGCCGCCGCGTTGGCCTGGTGGCAAGGCTACCGCTGGGACGACATCATCGAGGCCATCGTGGCCAAGCTGGCGAAGGCGATGCCGGTTATCCTGATTCTGATCTGCGTGGGCGGCCTGATCGGCACCTGGATGATCAGCGGCACAATTCCTTACATGGTGTATTGGGGGCTGAAGCTGATTAGCCCCCAATACATTCTGATCGCCGCGTTCTTCATCACCAGCGTGATCTCGGTGTGCACCGGTACCTCGTGGGGAGCGGCCGGCACCGTGGGCGTGGCGCTGATGGGCGTGGCCGCCGGTCTGGACGTGCCGCTGGCCGCCGCTGCCGGGGCGGTGGTGTCCGGCGCTTACTTCGGCGACAAAATTTCGCCGTTGTCCGATTCGACGAACTTCGCGGCTATCGTCGCGGATACCGATCTCTACAGCCATATCCAGCATTTGATGTACACGACGCTGCCGAGCTTCATCCTGGCCGCCGTGGTGTACCTGATCGCCGGCCACACCGGCGCGGTGGGCAGCGTGGCAACGCCGGAAAAAGTGACCGAAATCGTCGGCGCGCTCGAAGGGCTGTACCACTTCAATCTGCTGCTGATCCTGCCGCCGGTGCTGGTGCTATGGGGCGCGGTGACCAAACGGCCGGTGATCCCCGTCATGCTGGCCGCCTGCGCGTTGGCGATCGCCATCGGCGTCGCGCTGCAAGGCTTTAGCCTGCAGCAGGGGCTGAATGCGTTGATGGACGGTTTCAATCTTTCGATGTTCGCCACTCAGGGCCACAACGTTGAGGGGATCGTCGCCGATGTGCCGCGCCTGCTGAACCGCGGCGGCATGTTCTCGATGATGAGTACGATCCTGCTGGTGTTCTGCGCCTTTTCCTTCGCCGGTGCCCTGACGCTGACCGGCGCGCTGACGGTGATCATCAGCCGGCTGCTGAAAGTGGTGCACACCACCGGCCAGCTGATCGCCGCCACCGTTGCCACCACTATCCTGGTGACCGGCGCGACCAGCGACGGCAAGCTGGCACTGCTGATCCCGGCGGAGCTGTTCAAAGGGGCCTATCGACGCATGGGGCTGGACAACAAAAATCTGTCGCGCACCGTCGAAGATGCGGGCACCGTCATTGAACCGCTGATCCCGTGGACGGCCGCCGGTATTTACATGGCGACCACGCTGGGGGTCAGCACGCTCGATCTGCTGCCGTGGGCGATCCAATGTTATGCCGCGGTGGTGTTCGCCCTGATTTATGGGTTCACCGGCTTCGGTATCGCCAAACTCCAACCTCAGCACGACTTGCAGCGTAAGGAAGCCTGACATGACGAGTCATTTCAACGCCATCATCGATCGCCACAACACCGGCTCCGTGAAGTGGGACTTCATCGACCGCTATCTGCAACTGGACGGCAGCGAGCTGTTGCCGATGTGGGTGTCCGATTTCGACTTTCCGTGCCCGCCAGAGGTGCAGCAGGCGCTGCATCAGCGGGTGGAGCACGGCGTCTTTGGCTACAGCGAACGCGACGACGCTTACTATCAGGCGGCGATCGACTGGTTTGCCAAGCGGCACGGCTTGCCGCTGCGGCGCGAATGGTTCACGTCGATTGAAGGGGTAGTACCGGGGTTGGCGATGCTGATCCAACTGCTCAGCAAGCCGGGGGACGGGGTGGTGGTGCAGGGGCCGTACTATGGCTCGTTCGCCAAGATAGTCACCATGAACGGCAGAGAGGTGATTGAAAACCCGCTGCTGGAAACCCCGCAGGGATACCGGATCGATTTCGATCGGCTGGCCGCCTGTCTGGCGCAGCGTAAACCGCCGCTGTTGTTGCTGTGCAATCCGCACAATCCGACCGGCCGTTGCTGGCGCCGCGATGAACTGGAGCGGCTTATGGCGCTCTGTCACGCCCACGATGTCACGGTGATCTCCGATGAAATTTGGGCCGATTTGCTGCTGCCCGGCGAGACGTTTACGTCGGTGTTGCATCTGGGCGAGGAATATCGCGAGCGGGTGATTGCGGCGACGTCCGCCAGCAAAACGTTCGGCCTCTCCTCGCTGCGCATTTCGAATTTCCTGATCCCCAACGCCCGGCTTCGGCAGGCGTTTGTCGATCGGCTGAACGCCCACGGGCTGGATGTATTCAACGCGCTGTCGATGACGGCGGCGACCGCGGCCTATCAACGGGGCGCAGCCTGGCTTGATGAGCTGCTCGACTACCTGGCGGAGAATCGGCGCTGGTTTGAGCAGGCGCTGGCGGCCGCCGCGCCCTGGTGTGCAATGACCCAGGCTGAAGGGACTTATCTCGCCTGGCTGGATTGCCGCTCGCTGGGTTTGAACGATGCTGACTTGCAGCAGGCGCTGGTGGCGGTGGCGAAGCTGGCACCGTCGATGGGCAGCGGTTTCGGCCCGCAGGGGAGCGGTTTTATCCGCATCAACCTGGGGTGCCCGCGCCGGTATCTCGAGCGTGCCGTCGAAGGGCTGGCACGCCTGAAATAACCGCATGGCGGGCCCTCAATAGTGCGGCGGAGGGGTTTCTTCCGATTGCGAGGCGATCATTGAGGTTTGGGTCGAGCGAAGCTTGTCGGTCAACATGCGCAAATGTTCGCGCATCTTCAGCATTTCCATTTGATGCTGGGTAACGGTCTGGTTGAGCTCTTCGATGGTGAGCTCTTGGAAAGCCTGACGGCTCTCCAGTTCTTCAAGCCGCTGTAGCAGGCGTTGAATGTCGGCGTTGTGCATGGGGCTACCTCTGACGCGATAAAATCCTGATTCGGCGCTATGGTAACAGCTGGCGCCGGGTTTGCTCGCGCTATTTCTCCAGACGGCGCGCAACGTTGCGATCGGCAGTGTAAAGTGCTGAAAAGTTGCGCGCCCGATACGCCGTTTTTTGCTAACCTCGCCGAATATTCTGCAAGAAAAATCTGATTTATCATGCGAGTAGCACACGGTGGGAAACTTCTTGGCAAAGCGGGAGTCACACTTTGACTCGATTGGTTACCTGTGCGACTGTTTTGTTTTGTTTCAGGCAGCTATAGTAGCCCGGTTATCTTACCTAATGATTGTTTGGGGCATTGCTTCAGACACTGGAGAAATGGATGAAATCTTTGTTTAAAGTCACGCTTCTGGCAACCACCATGGCTTTTGCTCTGAACGCGACCCAGGTCATGGCAGCCGATGCCGCCAAACCGGCAGAAGCCGCTAAACCAGCGGACGCGGCGGCAGCACCGAGCACCGGCAAGTTCAAAAACGACGACGAGCAAGCGGCCTACGCACTGGGCGCCTCTCTCGGCCGTTACATGGACAACTCTCTGAAAGAGCAAGAGAAGCTGGGTATCAAGCTGGACAAAGATCAGCTGATTGCCGGCGTTCAGGACGCGTTCGCCAACAAGAGCAAGCTGAACGATGCCGACATCGAGAAGACCCTGCAGGGCTTCGAAGCGCGCGTGAAGGCTTCTGCTCAGGCGAAGATGGAACAGGACGCCAAGGACAACGAAACCAAAGGCGCCAAGTACCGCGATAGCTTCGCTAAAGAAAAAGGCGTGAAGAAAACCGAATCCGGCCTGCTGTACCAGGTAGAGAAGCCGGGCGCGGGTGAAGCTCCGAAAGACAGCGATACCGTGGTAGTGAACTACAAAGGCACCCTGACCGACGGTACCGAGTTCGATAATTCCTACACCCGCGGCGAGCCGCTGTCGTTCCGTCTGGACGGCGTGATCCCAGGCTGGACCGAAGGCCTGAAGCACATCAAGAAAGGCGGCAAAATCAAGCTGGTGATCCCACCTGCATTGGCCTACGGCAAAACCGGCGTTCCGGGCATCCCGGCTAACTCCACGCTGGTCTTTGACGTTGAGCTGCTGGACGTGAAAGCGGCGCCGAAAGCCGACGCTAAAGCCGAAAAACCGGCTGATGCGAAAGCTGACGCTAAAGCGAAATAACATCGTCGCTCTGTTTGCCACCGCCGCGGATGCTTTCCGCGGCGGTTTTCATTTCGGCAGCCGCCGCCTCTCTCTCCATTGAACGCTTGACGCCTGCCGGGCATCGGGCTTAACGTCAATACCACGCGCAAACGCAAGGACTTTGCTCCGACCGCTTTGCTAGACTAATAATTCTGACTTATCAGTCATGCGTCTGCCCCTTAGGGCGTGTACCTAAAATTGTTCCCGGCCGCCTCGCCCGCGGATGTCATCGTGCCGTTCGATGCCGCTCTCAGCCGGCCGCGCTGCGGCGTGCCGACGACGGCAGCGAGCCGGTCCGAGCGGTTTTAGCTGCGCCCCCTGGCACAGGCGATCTATGAGGGTGGTATCTTCGATGTCGAATTCGCTTTTATCCAGCGAAGCCAGCGAACTTGATTTGCTGAATGAACGTCCGTTTACTCAGACGGATCATGAAATCCTGAAATCCTATGAAGCGGTGGTCGACGGGCTGGCGATGTTGATCGGCGGCCATTGCGAGATCGTATTGCACGCGCTGGAAGACCTGAACAGCTCAGCGGTACGCATCGCCAACGGTGAACATACCGGGCGTAAAATCGGCTCGCCGATCACCGACCTGGCGCTGCGCATGCTGCACGACATGGCCGGAGACGACAGCAGCGTGTCGAAAGCCTACTTTACCCGCGCCAAGAGCGGCGTGTTGATGAAGTCGGTGACCATCGCCATTCGCAATCGCGAGCAGCGGGTGATCGGCTTGCTGTGCATCAACATGAACCTTGACATGCCGTTCTCACAGATCATGCAGACCTTTATGCCGCCGGCCACGCAGGACGTGCCGTCGTCGGTGAATTTCGCGTCTTCCGTCGACGACCTGGTGGCGCAGACGCTCGAGTTCACCATCGAAGAGGTGAACGCCGACCGCTCGGTGTCCAATAACGCCAAGAATCGCCAGGTGGTGCTCAACCTCTATGAGAAAGGCATCTTCGACATCAAGGATGCGATCAACCAGGTGGCGGATCGCCTGAATATCTCCAAACACACCGTGTATCTGTACATCCGCCAGTTCAAGAGCGGCGATCTGTTGGGAAGCGACCGTTGATGCTCGATTATTGCCTGTTGGTCACCGGCCCGGCTTACGGCACGCAGCAGGCCAGCAGCGCCTATCAGTTCGCTCAGGCTTTGTTGGCGAAAGGGCACCGGCTTTCCAGCGTCTTTTTCTACCGTGAAGGGGTGTTGAACGCCAACCAGCTGACCGCGCCGGCCAGCGACGAGTTCGACCTGGTGCGCGGCTGGACCCAGTTGGCGCAGCAACACGGCGTGGCGCTCAACGTCTGCGTAGCTGCCGCGCTGCGCCGTGGCGTCACCGACGAGCAGGAGGCGGCGCAACAGGGGTTGGCAAGCGCCAACCTGCAGCCCGGCTTTACCCTGAGCGGGCTGGGTTCCCTGGCTGAAGCGTCGCTGAGTTGCGACCGTCTGGTGCAGTTCTGAGGATATGATGAAACGAGTCGCTTTTGTTTTCACCCACGGGCCGCACGGCGGCGCCGGTGGCAGGGAAGGGCTGGATGCGCTGCTCGCCACGTCGGCGCTCAGTGAAGACTTGGGGGTGTTTTTTGTCGGCGATGGCGTATTGCAGCTGTTGCCGGGCCAGCAACCGGAAAAGATTTTGGCGCGCAATTACATCGCCACCTTCGGCGTGCTGCCGCTGTATGACGTGGAGAGGTGTTATCTGTGCCAGGCTTCGCTGCAGGAACGCGGGCTGGGTCAGGTGACCGATTGGGTGCTGGATGCCGAGGTGCTGGCGCCGGACGAACTGCGCCGCGAACTGGCCGGCTACGACACCGTGATGACGTTTTAGGATCCTCTGATGCTCTATACCCTGAGCCATTCGCCAAACCAATGTGACTTACCCGCCCTGCTGCGCCTGACGGCGGAGGGGGACGCGCTGCTGCTGCTGCAGGACGGCGTGCTTGCCGGCCTTGCCGGCAGCGCCCATCTTGAATTGCTGCTCGCCGCCCCCATATCCCTTTACGCGCTGCAGGACGACCTGGAAGCCCGGGGACTGATTGGTCACTTTTCGCACAAAATCACTGTCGTCGGCTATAATCACTTCGTTGAATTAACCGAACAACACCGCAGCCAAATGGCCTGGTAATGAGAGTGATGTTGTATATTTCTTGACACCCATACTGGTCAGCCCTAAAATTCTGCGTCCTCGTACTTTGCCAATAGTGCATACGAGGGGATTTATCACATGTTTACGAAGCTAGTACGAAGCAAAAACCAGGAGCTTTTTTAATGGCAACAATTAACCAGCTGGTTCGCAAACCACGCTCTGTGAAGGCTGCTAAAAGCAACGTTCCAGCGCTGGAAGCCTGCCCGCAGAAACGTGGCGTATGCACCCGCGTATACACCACTACCCCGAAAAAACCAAACTCCGCACTGCGTAAAGTTTGCCGTGTGCGTTTGACCAACGGTTTCGAAGTAACTTCCTACATCGGTGGCGAAGGCCACAACCTGCAGGAACACTCCGTAATCCTGATCCGTGGCGGTCGTGTAAAAGACCTGCCAGGTGTGCGTTACCACACCGTCCGTGGTGCACTTGACTGCTCCGGTGTTAAAGACCGTAAGCAAGCTCGTTCCAAGTACGGCGTGAAGAAGCCAAAGGCTTAATGGTTCTCCGTTAAGTAAGGCCAAACGTTTTAACTTTAATGTCAAAATAAACTCGTAGAGTTTTGGACAATCCTGAATTAACAACGGAGTATTTCCATGCCACGTCGTCGCGTAATCGGCCAACGTAAAATCCTGCCAGATCCTAAGTTCGGATCTGAGCTGCTGGCCAAATTTGTAAATATCCTGATGGTAGACGGTAAAAAATCTACTGCAGAAGCAATCGTCTATACCGCGCTGGAGACCCTGGCTCAGCGTTCTGGTAAAGATCACCTGGAAGCTTTCGAAGTCGCTCTCGACAACGTTCGCCCGACTGTAGAAGTTAAGTCGCGTCGCGTTGGCGGTTCTACTTATCAGGTACCAGTTGAAGTCCGCCCGGTTCGTCGTAATGCTCTGGCAATGCGTTGGATCGTTGATGCTGCACGTAAACGCGGTGATAAATCCATGGCTCTGCGCCTGGCGAACGAGCTGTCTGACGCAGCAGAGAACAAAGGTTCTGCTGTTAAGAAGCGTGAAGACGTTCACCGTATGGCCGAAGCCAACAAGGCGTTCGCCCACTACCGCTGGTAATCACCCGGCTGTAGTCATGCTAACCAAGCGGGCGCGTCAAATCGGCCCGCTTGGGTTAACTGAACTTGAACGCCCTAGGAATAGAGGAATCAAATGGCTCGTACAACACCCATCGCACGCTACCGCAACATCGGTATCAGTGCTCACATCGACGCCGGTAAAACCACCACTACCGAACGTATTCTGTTCTACACCGGTGTAAACCACAAAATCGGTGAAGTTCATGACGGCGCTGCCACCATGGACTGGATGGAACAGGAGCAGGAGCGTGGTATTACCATCACTTCTGCAGCGACTACTGCTTTCTGGTCTGGTATGGCCAAGCAGTTCGAACCGCATCGCGTAAACATCATCGACACCCCAGGGCACGTTGACTTCACCATCGAAGTAGAACGTTCCATGCGTGTGCTGGATGGCGCGGTAATGGTTTACTGTGCTGTTGGTGGTGTTCAGCCACAGTCTGAAACCGTATGGCGTCAGGCTAACAAATACAAAGTGCCACGTATCGCGTTCGTTAACAAAATGGACCGTATGGGCGCTAACTTCCTGAAAGTTGTTGGCCAGATCAAATCTCGTCTGGGCGCTAACCCTGTTCCTCTGCAGCTGGCTATCGGCGCAGAAGACAAATTCACCGGCGTTATCGACCTGGTGAAAATGAAGGCGATCAACTGGAACGAAGAAGACGCAGGCGTAACCTTCGAATACGAAGACGTCCCGGCTGACATGATGGATCTGGCTGAAGAATGGCGCCAGAACCTGATCGAGTCCGCTGCGGAAGCTTCCGAAGAGCTGATGGAAAAATACCTGGGCGGCGAAGATCTGACCGAGGAAGAAATCAAAGCAGCTCTGCGTCAGCGCGTACTGAACAACGAAATCATCCTGGTTACCTGTGGTTCTGCGTTCAAGAACAAGGGCGTGCAGGCGATGCTGGATGCGGTAATCGAATACCTGCCGGCACCAACTGACGTTCCTGCGATCAACGGTATACTGGACGACGGTAAAGACACTCCGGCTGAGCGTCACGCAAGTGATGACGAGCCGTTCTCTGCTCTGGCGTTCAAAATCGCTACCGACCCGTTCGTAGGTAACTTGACCTTCTTCCGCGTGTACTCCGGCGTTGTTAACTCCGGCGACACCGTGCTGAACTCCGTTAAGTCTGCGCGCGAGCGTTTTGGCCGTATCGTTCAGATGCACGCCAACAAGCGTGAAGAGATCAAAGAAGTTCGCGCAGGCGATATCGCCGCTGCGATCGGTCTGAAAGACGTGACCACCGGGGACACCCTGTGTGATCCAGACTCTCCAATCATCCTGGAGCGTATGGAATTCCCTGAGCCGGTAATCTCTATCGCCGTTGAACCGAAAACCAAAGCTGACCAGGAAAAAATGGGTCTGGCTCTGGGCCGTCTGGCTAAAGAAGACCCGTCGTTCCGCGTATGGACTGACGAAGAGTCTAACCAGACCATCATCGCCGGTATGGGTGAACTGCACCTCGACATCATCGTTGACCGCATGAAGCGTGAATTCAACGTTGAAGCTAACGTGGGCAAACCTCAGGTAGCTTACCGCGAAGCGATTCGCGCGAAGATTACCGACGTTGAAGGTAAGCACGCCAAGCAGTCTGGTGGTCGCGGTCAGTATGGTCACGTTGTGATCGACATGTACCCACTGGAGCCGGGCTCTAACCCGAAAGGTTACGAGTTCGTCAACGACATCAAAGGTGGTGTAATTCCTGGCGAATACATCCCTGCCGTTGATAAAGGCATCCAGGAGCAGCTTAAGTCTGGTCCGTTGGCTGGTTACCCGGTAGTAGACATGGGTATTCGTCTGCACTTCGGTTCTTACCACGACGTTGACTCCTCTGAACTGGCGTTTAAACTGGCCGCGTCTATCGCCTTTAAAGAAGGCTTTAAGAAAGCGAAACCGGTTCTGCTTGAGCCTATCATGAAGGTTGAAGTTGAGACTCCAGAAGAGAACACCGGTGACGTTATCGGTGACTTGAGCCGTCGTCGCGGCATGCTGCGCGGTCAGGAATCTGAAGTGACTGGCGTTAAGATCCACGCTGAAGTACCGTTGTCCGAAATGTTCGGCTACGCAACTCAGCTGCGTTCTCTGACTAAAGGTCGCGCATCATACACCATGGAATTCCTGAAGTATGATGATGCACCGAACAACGTCGCTCAGGCCGTAATCGAAGCCCGTGGCAAATAAGCCGCAGGGTTAAAACCAAAGTCCCGTGCTCTCTCCAGAAGGGGAGAGCGCTATAGTAAGGAATATAGCCGTGTCTAAAGAAAAATTTGAACGTACAAAACCGCACGTTAACGTTGGTACTATCGGCCACGTTGACCACGGTAAAACTACCCTGACTGCAGCGATCACTACCGTACTGGCTAAAACCTACGGCGGTTCTGCACGTGCTTTCGACCAGATCGATAACGCGCCAGAAGAAAAAGCTCGTGGTATCACCATCAACACCTCTCACGTTGAGTATGACACCCCGACTCGTCACTACGCGCACGTTGACTGCCCAGGGCACGCCGACTACGTGAAAAACATGATCACCGGTGCCGCTCAGATGGACGGCGCGATCCTGGTAGTAGCTGCGACTGACGGCCCAATGCCTCAGACCCGTGAGCACATCCTGCTGGGTCGTCAGGTTGGCGTTCCTTTCATCATCGTATTCATGAACAAATGCGACATGGTTGATGATGAAGAGCTGCTGGAACTGGTAGAAATGGAAGTTCGCGAACTGCTGTCCGCTTACGACTTCCCAGGCGACGACCTGCCAGTAATCCGCGGTTCCGCGCTGAAAGCGCTGGAAGGCGAAGCTGAGTGGGAAGCGAAAATCATCGAACTGGCCGAAGCCCTGGACAGCTACATCCCAGAGCCAGAGCGTGCTATCGACAAGCCGTTCCTGCTGCCAATCGAAGACGTATTCTCCATCTCCGGTCGTGGTACCGTTGTTACCGGTCGTGTTGAGCGCGGTATCATCAAAGTTGGCGAAGAAGTTGAAATCGTTGGTATCAAAGACACCGTTAAGTCTACCTGTACTGGCGTTGAAATGTTCCGCAAACTGCTGGACGAAGGCCGTGCGGGTGAGAACGTAGGTGTTCTGCTGCGTGGTATCAAGCGCGAAGACATCGAACGTGGTCAGGTACTGGCTAAGCCAGGCTCTATCAAGCCACACACCCAGTTCGAATCTGAAGTGTACATCCTGAGCAAAGATGAAGGTGGTCGTCACACGCCATTCTTCAAAGGCTACCGTCCACAGTTCTACTTCCGTACCACTGACGTGACCGGTACCATCGAACTGCCAGAAGGCGTAGAGATGGTAATGCCAGGCGACAACGTGAACATGATTGTCACCCTGATTCACCCAATCGCGATGGACGACGGTCTGCGTTTCGCAATCCGTGAAGGCGGCCGTACTGTAGGCGCTGGTGTTGTTGCTAAAGTTATCGCTTAATCGCGAATAATTTTTCGACACAAAAAAGGGCACTTCGGTGCCCTTTTTTTATACAATTTGTTTAAATCTTAATTGAAATAAAAACCATTCCTATTTAGACTCAATGCATTGGTTAAGAAGTGAGTCTCTCTATGTATGTATGTCTGTGTAATGCGGTGACTGACAAAGCGATCCGTAATGCGGTGCGTCAGCACAATCCCCATACCATGAAGCAGCTGCGTGAACTTGTGCCGATTGGTACCGACTGTGGAAAGTGCATTCGTCAGGCAAGACAGATTATGGTGGAGGAACGCGGAACTATCATCCCAATGCATGAAGTTGCCTAACAAAGGGTAAGGTTATTTTTGACTCTTGGCTTACAGGTTCTACACTTTTAGAACTGGCCAGGAGGAGTTACCTATGAAAGGCGATAAAAAGATCATTGCTCATCTCAACAAGCTGCTCGGCAACGAGCTGGTTGCCATCAATCAATATTTTCTGCACGCCCGTATGTTCAAGAATTGGGGCTTAATGCGCCTCAACGACAAGGAATACCACGAGTCGATCGACGAAATGAAACATGCCGATCGCTACATCGAGCGTATCCTGTTCCTGGAAGGGCTCCCTAACCTGCAAGATCTCGGCAAGCTGAACATCGGCGAAGACATTGAAGAGATGCTGCGTTCCGATCTGGCTCTGGAGCTAGCGGGCGCCAAAAACCTGCGCGAAGGTATCGCCTATGCCGACTCGATTCATGATTACGTCAGCCGCGATTTGATGATAGATATCCTGGCCGATGAAGAAGAGCATATCGACTGGCTGGAGACCGAGCTGGATCTCATCGCTCGCCTCGGTATTCAAAACTATGCCCAGGCCCAGATTTTGGAGCGCAAAGAATAAGCCTTTCGCCCATTCGCCATTGCCTCTCCTGCCGGCGTCCGTTTTCACGGCGGGGCAGGGGAGAATATCCCCGCCCAAGCATAATGCATTCCCTGTTCACCGTGTTAACCCGCCTACTGCCGCTGAACGCGCAAAAATGACGATTTCCTGAGCATATTTCCAACTGCGGCTTGCTTCCTGGGCCATTTTGCGTATAATGCGCGGGCTTACCTAATCTTGGTAAGCCTGATTTTAGCGAATCAGTCGATTGGCAGGCTTTTTTGCCCTTCGAACAATACTCCCGATATGGGGGTTATATGTTGACGATTACACTCCCCCATCAATCGAAATGGGTGTGAGGAGTAATTATTTACGTTTATAAATAATTGGAGCTCTGGTCTCATGCAGAACCAAAGAATCCGTATCCGCCTGAAAGCGTTTGATCATCGTCTGATCGATCAATCAACCGCGGAAATCGTCGAGACTGCAAAGCGCACTGGTGCGCAAGTCCGTGGTCCGATCCCGCTGCCAACTCGCAAAGAGCGCTTTACCGTTCTGATCTCTCCGCACGTCAACAAAGACGCGCGTGATCAGTACGAGATTCGCACTCACAAGCGTCTGGTTGACATCGTTGAGCCAACCGAGAAAACCGTTGATGCTCTGATGCGTCTGGATCTGGCTGCCGGTGTAGACGTGCAGATCAGCCTGGGTTAATCAGGTCATTGAGCGATTGAGAGGTTGAAACAATGATTGGTTTAGTCGGTAAAAAAGTGGGTATGACCCGTATCTTCACTGAAGATGGCGTTTCTATCCCAGTAACCGTAATTGAAATTGAAGCGAACCGCGTGACTCAGGTTAAAAGCCTGGACACCGACGGTTACCGTGCCGTTCAGGTTACCACTGGTAGCAAAAAAGCTAACCGTGTAACCAAACCGGAAGCGGGCCATTTCGCTAAAGCTGGCGTTGAAGCTGGCCGTGGTCTGTGGGAATTCCGCCTTGAAGAAGGTCAAGAGTTCGCTGCAGGTCAGGAAATTAGCGTAGAAATCTTCGCTGACGTTAAAAAAGTCGATGTTACCGGTACTTCTAAAGGTAAAGGTTTTGCTGGCACTGTTAAGCGCTGGAACTTCCGTACCCAAGACGCTACCCACGGTAACTCCTTGTCTCACCGCGTTCCGGGTTCTATCGGTCAGAACCAGACTCCGGGCAAAGTGTTCAAAGGCAAGAAAATGGCTGGCCACCTGGGTGATGAGCGCGTAACCGTTCAGAGCCTGGACGTAGTACGTGTTGACGCTGAGCGCAACCTGCTGCTGGTTAAGGGTGCTGTACCGGGCGCAACCGGTGGCAACCTGATCGTTAAACCAGCTGTGAAGGCGTAAGGGGATAGCAATGGAATTAGTATTGAAAGACGCGCAAAGCGCGCTGACTGTTTCCGAAACTACCTTCGGTCGTGATTTCAACGAAGCGCTGGTACACCAGGTTGTTGTTGCTTATGCAGCAGGTGCCCGTCAAGGTACCCGTGCTCAGAAGACCCGTGCTGAAGTAACTGGTTCCGGCAAAAAGCCATGGCGTCAGAAAGGCACCGGCCGTGCGCGTTCAGGTTCTGTAAAGAGCCCGATCTGGCGTTCAGGCGGCGTGACCTTTGCTGCTAAGCCACAGGACCACAGTCAGAAAGTAAACAAAAAGATGTACCGCGGCGCGCTGAAAAGCATCCTGTCCGAGCTGGTACGTCAAGATCGTCTGATCGTTGTCGAGAAGTTCTCTGTAGAAGCGCCTAAAACTAAGCTGCTGGCACAGAAACTGAAAGATATGGCTCTGGAAGACGTGCTGATCGTGACCGGTGAACTGGATGAGAATCTGTTCCTGGCAGCTCGCAACCTGTACAAGGTTGACGTGCGCGATGTAGCAGGTATCGATCCGGTTAGCCTGATCGCCTTCGACAAAGTGGTTATGACTGCTGATGCTGTGAAGCAAGTTGAGGAGATGCTGGCATGATCCGTGAAGAACGTTTGCTGAAAGTGCTGCGTGCACCGCACGTATCTGAAAAAGCATCCGCTGCGATGGAAAAAAGCAACACCATCGTTCTCAAAGTTGCCAAAGACGCGACCAAAGCAGAAATCAAAGCTGCAGTGCAGAAACTGTTTGAAGTCGAAGTCGAAGACGTGAACACCCTGGTAGTTAAAGGGAAAGTGAAGCGTCACGGTCAGCGTGTTGGTCGTCGTAGCGACTGGAAAAAAGCTTACGTCACCCTGAAAGAAGGCCAGAATCTGGACTTCATCGGCGGCGCAGAGTAAGTCGGAGGAGTAAGAACAATGGCAATTGTTAAATGTAAACCTACATCTCCGGGTCGTCGCCACGTTGTTAAAGTGGTTAACCCTGAGCTGCACAAGGGTAAACCTTATGCCCCGCTGCTGGAAAAACTGAGCAAAAGCGGTGGTCGTAACAACAATGGCCGTATCACCACCCGTCATATCGGTGGTGGCCACAAGCAACATTATCGTCTGGTTGACTTCAAGCGCAACAAAGACGGTATCCCTGCTGTGGTTGAGCGTCTGGAGTACGATCCGAACCGTTCCGCGAACATCGCGCTGGTTCTGTACAAAGACGGCGAACGCCGTTACATCCTGGCGCCGAAAGGCCTGAAAGCTGGTGACCAGATTCAATCTGGCGTTGATGCTGCAATCAAAGCGGGTAACACCCTGCCGATGCGCAACATTCCAGTTGGTTCAACGGTTCACAACGTAGAAATGAAACCAGGTAAAGGCGGCCAGATGGCTCGCTCCGCTGGCGCCTACGTTCAGATCGTTGCTCGTGATGGTTCCTACGTAACTCTGCGTCTGCGCTCCGGCGAAATGCGTAAAGTTCCAGCTGATTGCCGCGCCACCCTGGGTGAAGTCGGTAACGCTGAACACATGCTTCGCGTTCTGGGTAAAGCAGGTGCTGCACGTTGGCGTGGTGTTCGTCCTACCGTTCGCGGTACGGCGATGAACCCGGTAGATCACCCGCACGGTGGTGGTGAAGGTCGTAACTTTGGTAAGCACCCGGTAACTCCGTGGGGCGTTCAGACCAAAGGTAAGAAGACCCGTAGCAACAAGCGTACTGATAAGTTCATCGTACGTCGCCGTAGCAAAAAATAATTAGAGGATAAGCCATGCCACGTTCTCTCAAGAAAGGTCCTTTTATTGACCTGCACTTGCTGAAGAAGGTAGAGAAAGCGGTGGAAAGCGGTGACAAGAAGCCTTTGCGCACTTGGTCCCGTCGTTCAACGATCTTTCCTAACATGATCGGTTTGACCATCGCTGTCCATAATGGTCGTCAGCACGTACCAGTGTTCGTTTCCGATGAAATGGTCGGTCACAAACTGGGTGAATTCGCGCCGACTCGTACTTATCGCGGCCATGCGGCTGATAAAAAAGCTAAAAAGCGCTAAGGTAGGAGGAAGAGATGGAAACTATCGCTAAACATCGCCACGCTCGTTCTTCTGCTCAGAAGGTTCGCCTTGTTGCTGACCTGATTCGCGGTAAGAAAGTGTCGCAAGCTCTGGAAACTCTGACCTACACCAACAAGAAAGCTGCTGGTCTGGTTAAGAAAGTGCTGGAGTCTGCCATTGCTAACGCAGAACACAACGATGGCGCTGACATCGATGATCTGAAAGTTACGAAAATCTTCGTAGACGAAGGCCCAAGCATGAAGCGCATTATGCCGCGTGCAAAAGGTCGTGCAGATCGCATCCTGAAGCGCACCAGCCACATTACTGTGGTTGTGTCCGATCGCTGAGACTCTGGAGACTAGCAATGGGTCAGAAAGTACATCCTAATGGTATTCGCCTGGGTATTGTCAAACCTTGGAACTCTACTTGGTATGCGAATACCAAAGAATTCGCTGACAACCTGGACAGCGACTTTAAAGTTCGTCAATTCCTGACTAAGGAACTGTCGAAAGCTTCCGTTTCTCGCATCGTTATCGAGCGTCCTGCGAAGAGCATCCGTGTGACCATTCACACTGCTCGCCCAGGCATCGTTATCGGCAAGAAAGGTGAAGACGTCGAAAAACTGCGCAAGGTCGTAGCGAACATCGCTGGCGTTCCTGCACAGATCAACATCGCCGAAGTCCGTAAACCGGAACTCGACGCTAAATTGGTTGCTGACAGCATCACTTCTCAGCTGGAACGTCGCGTTATGTTCCGTCGTGCTATGAAGCGTGCAGTACAGAACGCAATGCGTCTTGGCGCTAAAGGTATCAAAGTTGAAGTAAGCGGCCGTCTTGGCGGCGCTGAAATCGCACGTACCGAATGGTACCGCGAAGGTCGTGTTCCATTGCACACTCTGCGTGCGGACATCGACTACAACACATCTGAAGCGCACACCACTTATGGTGTAATCGGCGTTAAGGTATGGATCTTCAAAGGTGAGATCCTGGGTGGTATGGCTGCAGTTGAACAACCGGAACCGGCTGCTCAACCTAAAAAGCAGCAGCGTAAAGGCCGCAAGTAAGGAGAGTCGCTGATGTTACAACCAAAGCGTACAAAATTCCGTAAGGTGCACAAGGGCCGCAACCGTGGTCTGGCGCAAGGTACGGATGTTAGCTTCGGCACTTTCGGTCTGAAAGCTGTTGGCCGTGGCCGTCTGACTGCTCGTCAAATCGAAGCAGCTCGTCGTGCAATGACTCGTGCAGTTAAGCGTCAAGGCAAGATCTGGATCCGTGTATTCCCGGACAAACCGATCACCGAGAAGCCGCTGGAAGTGCGTATGGGTAAAGGTAAGGGTAACGTGGAGTATTGGGTTGCCCTGATCCAGCCTGGTAAGGTCCTGTACGAAATGGACGGCGTGCCAGAAGAGGTTGCCCGCGAGGCATTCAAACTGGCAGCAGCGAAACTGCCGATCAAAACCACCTTTGTAACTAAGACGGTGATGTAATGAAAGCACAAGAGCTGCGTGAAAAAAGCGTTGAAGAGCTGAATGCCGAGCTGCTCAACCTGCTGCGTGAGCAATTCAACTTGCGCATGCAGGCGGCCAGTGGCCAGCTGCAACAAACTCACCTGTTGAAACAAGTGCGTCGTGACGTCGCACGCGTTAAGACTTTACTGACTCAAAAGGCGGGTGTGTAAATGACTGAAGTTATCCGTACCCTGCAGGGTCGTGTTGTTAGCGATAAAATGGAGAAATCCATCGTTGTTGCTATCGAACGTACTGTGAAGCACCCGATCTACGGGAAATTCATCAAACGTACGACCAAGCTGCACGTACATGACGAGAACAACGAATGTGGTACCGGCGACGTGGTGGAAATCCGCGAATGCCGCCCACTGTCCAAGACTAAGTCCTGGACGTTGGTTCGCGTTGTAGAGAAAGCGATTCTGTAATAGAGTAGCTGGCTCTCACTTAATAAACGGCTCAGAAAATGAGCCGTTTATTTTTTCTACCCATACCAAGTAAGCGGTGTTATAATGCTGCGCCCTCGGTTATGGGGCTTTTCAACGGCCTAATTTTTACTTGGGTCTTTAAAGTAGTAGTTGACATTAGCGGAGCACTAAAATGATCCAAGAACAGACTATGCTGAACGTCGCCGACAACTCCGGTGCACGTCGCGTAATGTGTATCAAGGTTCTAGGTGGCTCGCACCGTCGCTACGCAGGCGTCGGCGACATCATCAAAATTACCATCAAGGAAGCAATTCCTCGCGGTAAGGTGAAGAAAGGCGATGTTCTGAAGGCGGTAGTGGTGCGCACCAAGAAGGGTGTACGTCGCCCGGACGGTTCTGTCATTCGCTTCGATGGCAATGCATGCGTTATTTTGAACAATAACAGCGAGCAGCCTATCGGTACGCGTATTTTTGGGCCGGTAACTCGTGAACTGCGTAATGAGAAGTTCATGAAAATTATCTCTCTGGCACCAGAAGTACTCTAAGGAGCGAACATGGCAGCGAAGATCCGTCGTGATGACGAAGTTATCGTGATTACCGGGAAAGACAAAGGTAAGCGCGGTAAAGTAAAAAATGTCCTGTCTGCTGGCAAGGTCATTGTTGAAGGCATCAACCTGGTTAAGAAACACCAGAAGCCGGTTCCGGCTCTGAACCAACCAGGCGGCATTGTTGAAAAAGAAGCTGCAATTCAGGTTTCTAACATTGCTATCTTCAACGCGGCTACCGGCAAGGCTGACCGTGTAGGCTTTAGATTCGAAGACGGCAAAAAAGTCCGTTTCTTCAAATCTAACAGCGAAACTATCAAGTAATTTGGAGTAATACGATGGCGAAACTGCATGATTACTACAAAGACGAGGTAGTCAAACAACTGATGTCTCAGTTTGATTACAACTCTGTCATGCAAGTCCCTCGGGTCGAGAAGATCACCCTGAACATGGGTGTTGGTGAAGCGATTGCTGACAAGAAACTGCTGGATAACGCCGCAGCGGACCTGACAGCTATCTCCGGTCAAAAACCGTTGATCACCAAAGCCCGCAAATCTGTTGCAGGCTTCAAAATCCGTCAGGGCTATCCGATCGGCTGTAAAGTAACTCTGCGTGGCGAACGCATGTGGGAGTTCTTTGAGCGCCTGATCTCCATTGCTGTTCCACGTATCCGTGACTTCCGTGGCCTGTCCGCCAAGTCATTCGATGGCCGTGGCAACTACAGCATGGGCGTGCGTGAGCAAATCATCTTCCCAGAAATCGACTACGACAAAGTCGATCGCGTTCGTGGTTTGGATATTACCATTACCACTACTGCGAAATCTGATGATGAAGGCCGCGCGCTGCTGGCTGCTTTTAACTTCCCGTTCCGCAAGTAAGGCAGGGTTACTGATGGCTAAGCAATCAATGAAAGCACGCGAAGTCAAGCGCGTGAAATTAGCTGACAAGTTCTTTGCAAAACGCGTTGAACTGAAAGCTATTATCTCTGATGTGAACGCATCCGATGAAGATCGTTGGAATGCCGTTCTCAAGCTGCAAACTCTGCCGCGTGATTCCAGCCCGTCTCGTCAGCGTAAACGCTGCCGCCAAACTGGCCGTCCACATGGTTATGTGGGCAAATTCGGGTTGAGCCGTATTAAGCTTCGTGAAGCCGCTATGCGCGGTGAAGTACCAGGCTTGAAAAAGGCTAGCTGGTAATTACCAATTGAATCACGGGAGTAAAGACAGATGAGCATGCAAGATCCGATCGCGGATATGCTGACCCGTATCCGTAACGGTCAAGCCGCGAACAAAGTTGCGGTCACCATGCCTTCCTCCAAGCTGAAAGTGGCAATTGCCAACGTGCTGAAGGAAGAAGGTTTTATTGAAGATTTCAAAATCGAAGGCGACGCCAAGCCTGTTCTGGAACTGGTACTGAAGTACTTCCAGGGCAAAGCTGTGGTAGAAAGCATTCAACGTATCAGCCGTCCAGGTCTGCGCATCTACAAGAAAAAAGATGAGCTGCCAAAAGTTATGGCCGGTTTGGGTATCGCTGTTGTTTCTACCTCTAAAGGTGTTATGACCGATCGTGCAGCTCGCCAGGCTGGTCTTGGTGGCGAGATTATCTGCTACGTAGCTTAATTCGGGAGGAAAGAATGTCTCGTGTTGCAAAAGCACCCGTCGTCATTCCTGCCGGCGTAGAGGTAAAACTCAACGGTCAGGTTATTTCGATTAAGGGTAAAAACGGCGAGTTGACTCGTACTATCCACGACGCCGTTGAAGTGAAGCAAGAAGCTAACGCACTGACTTTCGCTCCGCGCGAAGGTTTTGCTAACGCATGGGCTCAAGCGGGTACCACGCGCGCTCTGCTGAACGCAATGGTTGTTGGTGTTACCGAAGGCTTCACCAAAAAGCTTCAACTGGTAGGTGTTGGTTATCGTGCTGCCGTTAAAGGCAACGTGGTGAATTTGGCCCTGGGCTTCTCTCACCCTATCGATCACCAGCTGCCGGCAGGTATCACTGCTGAATGCCCAAGCCAAACTGAAATCGTGCTGAAAGGCGCTGATAAGCAGGTCATTGGCCAGGTAGCAGCAGATCTGCGTGCTTACCGTCGTCCTGAGCCTTACAAAGGCAAAGGTGTTCGTTACGCCGACGAAGTCGTGCGTACCAAAGAGGCTAAGAAGAAGTAAGGTAACACTATGGATAAGAAATCTGCTCGTATCCGTCGTGCGACCCGCGCACGCCGCAAGCTCCAAGAGCTGGGTGCAACCCGCCTGGTGGTACATCGTACCCCGCGTCACATTTACGCACAGGTGATTGCTCCAAACGGTTCTGAAGTACTGGTAGCCGCTTCTACTTTAGAAAAAGCTATCGCGGAGCAACTGAAGTATTCCGGTAACAAAGACGCAGCAGCAGCCGTAGGTAAAGCTCTGGCTGAGCGCGCGTTGGAAAAAGGGATTGCGAAAGTATCCTTTGACCGTTCCGGTTTCCAATATCATGGTCGAGTCCAGGCACTGGCAGATGCTGCCCGTGAAGCTGGCCTTCAGTTCTAAGGAAGAGGTTTAAGATGGCTCACATCGAAAAACAAGCTGGCGAACTGCAGGAAAAGCTGATCGCGGTAAACCGCGTATCTAAAACCGTAAAAGGTGGCCGTATTTTCAGCTTTACCGCACTGACTGTAGTTGGTGATGGTAACGGTCGCGTTGGTTTTGGCTACGGCAAAGCACGCGAAGTTCCAGCAGCGATCCAGAAAGCGATGGAAAAAGCCCGTCGCAACATGATGAACGTCGCGCTGAACAGCGGCACCCTGCAGCACCCTGTTAAGGGCGCTCACACGGGTTCTCGCGTGTTCATGCAGCCTGCTCATGAAGGTACCGGTATCATCGCGGGTGGTGCAATGCGCGCCGTTCTCGAAGTTGCTGGGGTGCACAACGTATTGGCTAAAGCTTATGGTTCCACCAACCCGATCAACGTGGTTCGTGCAACTATCGACGCTCTGGCGAATATGAAGTCTCCTGAAATGGTCGCTGCTAAGCGTGGTAAATCCGTTGCCGACATTCTGGGGTAATTGACCATGGCTAAGACTATTAAAGTTACACAAACTCGCAGCTCAATTGGCCGTCTGCCGAAGCATAAAGCTACTCTGCTCGGTCTGGGTCTGCGTCGTATTGGTCACACCGTAGAGCGCGAGGATACTCCTGCTGTTCGCGGTATGGTCAACCTGGTTTCCTACATGGTTAAAGTTGAGGAGTAACAGATGCGTTTAAATACTCTGTCTCCGGCTGAAGGTGCCAAGCATGCGCCTAAGCGTGTAGGTCGTGGTATTGGTTCTGGCCTGGGTAAAACCGGCGGCCGTGGTCACAAAGGTCAGAAGTCTCGTTCTGGCGGTGGCGTACGTCGTGGTTTCGAAGGTGGTCAGATGCCTCTGTACCGTCGTCTGCCGAAATTCGGCTTCACTTCACGCAAAGCGATGATCACGGCAGAAGTTCGTCTGTCTGAACTGGCTCTGGTTGAAGGCGATGTTATCGACCTGAACGCGCTGAAAGCCGCTAACGTAGTTGGTGTCCAGATCGAATTCGCGAAAGTTGTACTTTCTGGCGAAGTCGCTCGTCCGGTAACCCTGCGTGGTCTGCGTGTCACCAAAGGCGCTCGTGCTGCTATCGAGGCTGCTGGCGGTAAAATTGAGGAATAAGTAGCAGATGGCTAAGCAACCAGGATTAGATTTTCAAAGTGCTAAAGGCGGGCTCGGCGAGCTGAAGCGCAGACTTTTGTTTGTAATCGGCGCGCTGATTGTCTTCCGTATCGGCTCTTTCATTCCGATTCCTGGTATCGATGCCACTGTGCTTGCCAAATTGCTTGAGCAGCAGAGAGGCACTATCATTGAAATGTTTAACATGTTCTCTGGTGGTGCCCTCAGCCGTGCTTCTATCTTTGCTCTGGGGATCATGCCGTATATCTCGGCGTCGATCATTATCCAGTTGCTGACGGTGGTTCATCCAGCGTTGGCGGAAATCAAGAAAGAAGGGGAGGCTGGCCGTCGCAAGATTAGCCAGTACACCCGTTACGGTACGCTGGTATTGGCCATATTCCAGTCGATCGGTATTGCTACCGGTCTGCCGAATATGCCTGGTATGCAGGGCCTGGTGTTAAACCCAGGCTTTGCATTCTACTTTACTGCGGTTGTGAGCCTGGTAACCGGGACAATGTTCCTGATGTGGCTGGGTGAGCAGATTACTGAGCGCGGTATCGGTAACGGTATCTCGATCATTATCTTCGCGGGTATTGTAGCGGGGCTCCCGCCGGCAGTGGCCCATACTATCGAGCAAGCGCGGCAAGGCGACCTGCACTTCCTCCTGCTGCTGTTGGTTGCAGTATTGGTGTTTGCAGTAACCTTCTTCGTTGTTTTCATCGAGCGTGGTCAACGTCGTATCGTCGTTAACTATGCGAAGCGTCAACAAGGTCGTCGTGTTTATGCAGCACAGAGTACACATTTACCGTTGAAAGTGAACATGGCGGGTGTTATCCCGGCGATTTTCGCTTCCAGCATTATTCTGTTCCCGGCCACGATTGCATCATGGTTTGGGGGCGGTACCGGTTGGAACTGGCTGACTACGATTTCGCTGTATTTGCAGCCAGGGCAACCGCTTTATGTGTTACTCTATGCGTCTGCAATCATCTTCTTCTGTTTCTTCTACACGGCGTTGGTCTTCAACCCGCGTGAGACAGCAGATAACCTGAAGAAGTCCGGTGCCTTCGTACCAGGAATTCGTCCGGGAGAGCAAACGGCGAAGTATATCGATAAAGTAATGACGCGTTTAACCCTGGTGGGCGCGATGTACATTACTTTCATCTGCCTGATCCCGGAGTTCATGCGTGATGCAATGAAAGTACCATTCTACTTTGGTGGTACCTCGCTACTGATCGTGGTTGTCGTCATCATGGACTTTATGGCTCAAGTGCAAACTCTGATGATGTCAAGTCAGTACGAGTCTGCATTGAAGAAAGCAAATCTGAAAGGCTATAACCGCTAGTCAGATTCGTTTGAGAAGTTACGGAGAGTAAAAATGAAAGTTCGTGCTTCCGTCAAGAAATTATGTCGTAACTGCAAAATCGTTAAGCGTAACGGTGTCGTTCGTGTGATTTGCAGCGCCGAGCCGAAGCATAAACAGCGTCAAGGCTGATTATCTCGCATATTTTTCTTGCAAAGTTGGGTTGAGCTGGCTAGATTAGCCAGCCAATCTTTTGTATGTCGCACTGCAACACTATTTGAGTATCCTGAAAACGGGCTTTTCAGAATGGTGTTGCTGTATAAAATAGTAGGAGTGCATAGTGGCCCGTATAGCAGGCATTAACATTCCTGATCATAAACATACCGTTATCGCCTTAACGTCGATCTTCGGTATCGGTAAAACCCGTTCACAGGCTATCTGTGCATCCACGGGTATTGCTGAAAATGTTAAGATCAGTGAGCTGTCTGAAGAGCAAATCGAAAAGCTTCGTGATGCAGTTGCCAAATACACCGTCGAGGGTGATTTGCGTCGTGAAATTACCCTGAGCATCAAGCGTCTTATGGACCTTGGTTGCTATCGTGGTTTGCGTCATCGTCGTGGTCTGCCGGTACGCGGTCAGCGCACCAAGACCAACGCTCGTACCCGTAAGGGTCCGCGCAAGCCGATCAAGAAATAATCGGGGTTATTGAATAATGGCAAAGGCACCTGTTCGTACACGTAAGCGTGTAAGAAAGCAAGTCTCTGACGGCGTGGCTCATATCCATGCTTCTTTCAACAACACCATCGTTACCATCACTGATCGTCAGGGTAATGCTTTGGGTTGGGCAACAGCCGGTGGTTCCGGTTTCCGTGGTTCTCGTAAGTCCACTCCGTTCGCAGCACAGGTTGCAGCAGAACGTTGTGCTGACGCAGTAAAAGAATACGGTATCAAGAACCTGGAAGTTATGGTTAAAGGACCTGGTCCTGGTCGTGAGTCTACTATCCGCGCTCTGAACGCGGCTGGTTTCCGCATCACTAATATTACTGATGTGACTCCGATCCCTCATAACGGTTGTCGTCCGCCGAAAAAGCGCCGCGTGTAACGCAGCTTTTAGGATTGTTGGAGAAAGAAAATGGCAAGATATTTGGGTCCTAAGCTCAAGCTGAGCCGTCGTGAGGGCACAGACCTGTTCCTTAAGTCTGGCGTTCGCGCGATCGATTCCAAGTGTAAAATTGAACAAGCACCTGGTCAGCACGGTGCGCGTAAACCGCGTCTGTCTGATTACGGTGTTCAGTTGCGTGAGAAGCAGAAAGTTCGCCGTATGTACGGCATTCTGGAGCGTCAATTCCGTAACTATTACAAAGAAGCAACCCGCCTGAAGGGCAACACCGGTGAAAACCTGTTGCAGCTGCTGGAAGGTCGTCTGGACAACGTTGTTTACCGTATGGGCTTCGGCGCTACTCGTGCAGAGTCACGTCAGCTGGTTAGCCACAAAGCAGTTATGGTAAACGGTCACGTTGTTAACATCGCTTCTTATCAGGTATCTCCGAATGACGTAGTCAGCATCCGCGAGAAAGCTAAAAAGCAGTCTCGTGTTAAAGCTTCTCTGGAGCTGGCTGAGCAGCGTGAAAAGCCGACTTGGCTGGAAGTTGATGCTGCTAAGATGGAAGGCGTGTTCAAGCGTATGCCTGAACGTACCGATCTGTCTGCGGACATTAACGAACACCTGATCGTCGAGCTTTACTCCAAGTAAAGCTTAGTACCAAAGAGAGGACACAATGCAGGGTTCTGTGACAGAGTTTCTAAAACCGCGCCTGGTAGATATCGAGCAAGTCAGTTCGACGCACGCCAAGGTGACCCTTGAGCCTTTAGAGCGTGGCTTTGGCCATACTCTTGGCAACGCACTGCGCCGTATTCTGCTTTCATCTATGCCGGGTTGCGCGGTGACCGAGGTTGAGATTGATGGTGTACTGCATGAGTACAGCACCAAAGAAGGCGTACAGGAAGATATCCTGGAGATCCTGCTCAACCTGAAAGGGCTGGCGGTGAGAGTTCAAGGCAAAGACGAAGTTATTCTTACCCTGAATAAATCTGGCATTGGCCCTGTGACCGCTGCCGACATCACCCATGATGGTGATGTCGAAATCGTCAAGCCTCAGCACGTGATTTGCCACCTGACTGATGAGAACGCGGCTATCAGCATGCGTATCAAAGTTCAGCGCGGTCGCGGTTATGTGCCGGCTTCTGCCCGAATTCATTCGGAAGAAGATGAGCGCCCAATCGGTCGTCTGTTGGTTGACGCCTGCTACAGCCCTGTAGAGCGTATCGCCTACAATGTTGAAGCTGCGCGTGTAGAACAGCGTACTGACTTGGATAAGCTGGTCATCGAGATGGAGACTAATGGCACGATCGATCCTGAAGAGGCGATCCGCCGTGCGGCCACCATTCTGGCTGAACAACTTGAAGCTTTCGTTGACCTGCGTGATGTACGTCAACCGGAAGTTAAAGAAGAGAAACCAGAGTTCGATCCGATCTTGCTGCGCCCTGTTGACGATCTGGAATTGACTGTCCGCTCTGCTAACTGCCTCAAGGCAGAAGCTATCCACTACATCGGTGATCTGGTACAGCGTACCGAGGTTGAGTTGCTGAAAACGCCAAACCTGGGTAAAAAATCTCTTACCGAGATTAAAGACGTGCTGGCCTCACGTGGTCTGTCTCTGGGCATGCGCCTGGAAAACTGGCCGCCGGCAAGCATTGCTGACGAGTAACCGGATCACAGGTTAAGGTTTTACTGAGAAGGATAAGGTCATGCGCCATCGTAAGAGTGGTCGTCAACTGAACCGTAACAGCAGCCATCGCCAGGCTATGTTCCGTAACATGGCCGGCTCTTTGGTTCGTCATGAGATCATCAAGACGACCCTGCCAAAAGCAAAAGAGCTGCGTCGCGTTGTTGAGCCGCTGATTACTCTTGCCAAGACCGACAGCGTAGCTAATCGTCGTCTGGCATTCGCCCGTACTCGTGATAACGAGATCGTGGCAAAACTGTTTAACGAGCTGGGCCCGCGTTTCGCGAGCCGTGCCGGTGGTTACACTCGCATTCTGAAGTGTGGCTTCCGCGCAGGCGACAACGCGCCGATGGCATACATCGAGCTGGTTGATCGTGCTGAGTCTCAAGCAGAAGTAGCAACTGCAGAGTAATCTGTAGACGCGTAAAAAAACCGGGCTTGCCCGGTTTTTTTACGTCCAAACCTAGCCGAATGTGCGTAATTCTCCCGCTGCGCTTAAGATCCCCGCCCCTATCCGCTATGCTAAGGCTTCATCATTAGGCTTACCGAGGTTGTCTGTCATGGGGTTGCTCGATCAATGGGCGGAACGCCATATCCTTGATGCCCAGGATAAAGGCGAGTTCGACAATCTGCCCGGACAGGGCCAACCGTTGGCGCTGGAAGATGACAGCGCAGTGCCGGCTGAGCTGCGCGCCGGTTACCGTCTGCTGAAGAATGCCGGTTACCTGCCACCGGCACTGGAAGATCGCAAAGAGGCATTGACCGTTGCTCGCTTGCTGCAAGGGATTAACGGTGAGCATCCGGATTATGTCGAACTCAGCAAACGCATGGCGCTGCTGGAGCACCGGTTGCGCCAGGCTGGGATGAGCACGGATTTCTTACATGGTGAATATCAGCGTGCATTGGACGGCAAATTTACCCGAGAGGAGAAGTAATGTTCAAGATAGGTCAGTTGGCCAAACTCGCCGAAGTGACGCCGGATACCGTGCGTTACTATGAAAAGCAGGGCATGATGGATCACAATGTCCGCACCGAAGGTGGCTATCGGCTGTACACCGAGCAGGATCTGCAGAGGCTGCGCTTCATTCGCTATGCTAAGCAACTGGGGTTTACTCTGGAAACGATCGCCGAGCTGCTGTCGATCCGCGTCGATCCTGAGCATCATACCTGTCAGGAGTCGAAGTCTATCGTCGATGCGCGCCTGAGCGAAGTGGAAAGCAAGTTGGCGGAGCTGACTCGTATGCGTGAATCGCTGAAGCGGCTGAGTGATGCCTGCTGCGGTACTGCCCATACCAGCAATTATTGTTCTATTCTGGAAGCCTTAGAACAGGGCGCCAGCGATGAAAAAGGTAAAAAAGGTTGTTGACGGCACTTTAATTTTTATACCGCCGGCAGTATTATCGCCCCGTTTTATCACCACACCTTTTACAGGAGCATTATCATGACGAAATATCGTCACACTAAAGGTCAGATACAAGATAACGCCATTGAGGCGCTGCTGCATGATCCGCTATTCCGTCAAAGAGTAGAAAAGAATGTGAAAGGCAAAGGCAGCTATCGGCGTAAAGAAAAACACAACAAAGGCGGTAACTGGGAGGCCAGTGGTAAACTATCAAACGATAAGTTACCACTGGCCTTCTGGTTTTAAGGCATTAAAAAAGCCACCGTCGTCAGGTGGCTTTTTATTGGCATAACCAAACGCTGTTTTACAGTTTTGGCTGCTGTTGCTGGCTCAGCAGGTCACGGATTTCCGTCAGCAGTTTCTCTTCTGCAGTAGGTGCTGGCGGCGCTGCCGGTGCTTCTTCCTGCTTGCGGCGCATTTTGTTCATCAATTTAATCGCCAGGAAGATGGCGAAGGCGACAATCACGAAATCGAATACGGTTTGAATGAATGAACCGTAGTTCATTACCACCGCCGGGACGGCGCCCTGAGCTTCACGTAATACCAGATGGAACTGTTTAAAGTCGACGCCGCCGATCAGCAAGCCCAGAGGTGGCATGATGATATCGGCCACGAAGGACGAAACAATCTTGCCGAATGCAGCACCGATAATCACACCGACGGCCAAATCGACCACGTTGCCACGCATGGCAAATTCGCGAAACTCTTTCAACATACTCATAGAACGCACCCCTTGCAGAATTAATAACTCAAGTTTAACAAAGCAATTTCCCTTTGCCACAAAAGGAGAGAAGTTTTATCTCCCCCCAAGGCAGAGAACAACTACGCGATTATAGACCATCGCCTAATAAATTCGTTCTACAAGAAGAACGGGCTCGGTTGGAACAAGCGTTCAACGTCCGGCACGAATTTCTTGTCGGTAATAAACATGATGACGTGATCGCCCTGTTCGATTTTGCTATTGCCGTTGGCGATGATCACATCGTCGCCACGCACGATCGCACCGATGGTGGTACCCGGTGGCAACTTGATGTCTTCGACGATGCGGCCGACCACTTTGGACGTGCTTTCATCGCCGTGGGCAATCGCCTCGATCGCTTCCGCCACGCCGCGGCGCAGCGACGACACGCTGACGATATCCGCTTTGCGCACGTGCCCCAACAGGGCGGAGATGGTCGCCTGTTGCGGTGAAATGGCGATATCGATCACGCTGCCCTGCACCAAATCGACATAGGCGCGGCGTTGGATCAATACCATCACCTTCTTGGCGCCCATGCGCTTGGCCAGCATGGCCGACATGATGTTGGCCTCATCGTCGTTGGTGATGGCGATGAAGACATCCACCTGCTCGACGTGCTCTTCGGCCAGCAGTTCTTGATCGGAGGCATCGCCATAGAACACGATGGTATCGTGCAGCTGCTCGGCCAGTTCGGCGGCGCGTTGCTGGTTCCGCTCGATCAGTTTGACGTTGTAGTCTTTTTCCAACCTGGCGGCTAGGCCTGCGCCGACGTTGCCGCCGCCGACGATCATGATGCGCTTATACGGTTTTTCCAGCCGCTGCAGTTCGCTCATCACCGCACGGATGTGCTGTGAGGCTGCGACGAAGAAGACTTCATCACCGGCTTCGATAATGGTCGAGCCTTGCGGCCTGATCGGTCTGTCCTGGCGGAAAATCGCGGCGACGCGGGTGTCGATATGCGGCATGTGTTCGCGCATCGAAGAGAGCGCATTGCCGACCAGCGGGCCGCCGTAATAGGCTTTAACCGCGGCGATGCTGACCTTGCCTTCGGCAAAATTGACTACCTGCAGCGCACCGGGGTATTCAATCAGCTTGTAGATATAGTCGATGACCAACTGCTCCGGTGAAATCAGATGGTCGATCGGCACCGCTTCCGGCAGGAACAGTTTCTCCGACTCGCGGATATATTCCGGCGCGCGGATACGGGCGATACGGTTGGGGGTATTAAACAGAGAATAGGCGATCTGGCAGGCGATCATGTTGGTTTCGTCGGAGTTGGTGACGGCGACCAGCATGTCGGCGTCTTCCGCGCCGGCTTCGCGCAGCACCCTAGGGTGAGAGCCGTGTCCCTGAACCACCCGCAGATCGAATTTATCCTGCAGCTGACGCAGACGACCGGAATCGGTATCGACGACGGTGATATCGTTGTTTTCACCCACCAGGTTTTCCGCCAGTGTCCCGCCAACCTGACCGGCACCAAGAATAATTATTTTCATTGTGTTCTCTGCTTCACACTGAAAGACTTAGGGCGCGCATGCACGCCCCGAAGCATTACATTTTAATCAGCTTAGCGTAAAAGAAGCCATCGCCGTCCTCGGGATGCGGGATATTCTGCCGCCCCGGCCGCTGCGCATCGCCGGTTTCAACCAGCTTGGCATCGGCGTGGCGCTGCAAGAACGCGGCGATCTGGCCGCTGTTTTCATCCGGCAGGATAGAGCAGGTGGCGTAAACCATCACGCCGCCCGATTTCAGATGGGGCCAGACGGCTTCCAGGATGTCGGCCTGCAGCGCGGCGAGTTCGGCGATGTCGCGATCGCGGCGTAGCCATTTGATGTCGGGGTGACGGCGGATCACGCCGGTGGCGGAACAAGGCGCGTCCAGCAGGATCCGGTCGAACTGCTTGTCACCGCACCATTGCTGCGGGGTGCGGCCATCGCCCAGTTTAACCTCGGCATGCAAACGCAGGCGCTGCAGGTTTTCCTTCACCCGCGCCAGGCGCTGTTCGTCGATATCGACCGCCATGACGTGCGCTTTCGGTGCCGCTTCCAGTATATGCGTGGTTTTGCCGCCAGGCGCGGCGCACAAATCGAGGATCTGTTCACCGTCTTGCGGATCCAATAGATCGACACAGCCCTGGGCTGAGGCATCTTGCACGGTGACCCAGCCGTCGGCGAACCCAGGCAGATCGGTCACGGCGCAAGGCGCCAGCAACCGCACTGCATCGGCATAGTCTGAATGAGGCTCTGCGGCGATACCGGCGTCGGTCAACAACTGCAGATAAGCTTCGCGGGTGTGATGCAGGCGGTTGACGCGCAGCCACATCGGTGGCTTCTGGTTATTGGCATCGACGATCTGTTCCCAGTGGGCGGGATAGGCTTGTTGAATGCGTTTCAGTAACCAGCTCGGGTGCAGATAGCGGCTGTCATTGTTGGCGGCGCGCTGCAGCAGCTCTTCCTGCTGGCGCTGGAATTGCCGCAAGACGCCGTTAATCAGGCCTTTCAACTGCGGACGTTTCAGCGCCACCGCGCCTTCCACGGTTTCGGCCAATACAGCGTGCGCCGGGATACGGGTATACAGCAGCTGATACAGGCCGACCATCAGCAGATAGTGCAGCGTACGCTGTTTGCCGGTCAGCGGCTTGGTCATCAATTGTTGAATGCACCATTCGAGCTGCGGCAGCACGCGCAACGTGCCGAAACACAGTTCCTGTAACAACCCGCGATCTTTATCGCTGATGGCGGCTTGGAGCGCCGGCAGGACAGTGCTGAGTGACTGCCCTTGATCCAGCACCTGACCGATGGCTTTGGCAGCGATGCTGCGGAGATTGTAATTATTTTTCATAGGCTGAAGCTGATAACGATCGGCATTAAGAAAATAACGGCCCGGCGATGAACGGCCGGGCAGTGGGGTGACTTACAGCCGGTTACCCGGGGCAAACCATTCACGACGTGAATTTAAAAGGTCTTGCGCCGACATCGGTTTCTTGCCGGCGGGCTGCAGTTGGATCAGATTGAGGATGCCGTCGGCGGTTGCCACCTGAATGCCGTGTTTGTCGGCATGGACAACGGTGCCTGGCTCCGCATTGGCACTTTGCGCCAGTACGCTGGCTTGCCATACTTTCACCGGTTGATCGTCGATGGTGAAGTAACTGATCGGCCAAGGATTGAAGGCGCGGATGCAGCGCTCCAGCTGGGCTGCGGACAGATTCCAGTCCAGGCGGGCTTCTTCTTTGCTCAGTTTCTCGGCGTAAGTGACCAGCGCTTCGTCCTGCACTTCGCGGGTGGCACTGCCGTCTGCCATTTGGCGCAGCGTAGTCAGCATGCCCTGTGGGCCGAGCTGTGCCAGCTTGTCGTACAGACTGGCGCTGGTATCGCTGCTCTCAATCGGGCAGGCAATCTTGTGCATCATGTCGCCGGTATCGAGACCGACGTCCATCTGCATGATGGTCACGCCGGTTTCGCTGTCGCCGGCCCAGAGCGAACGCTGGATCGGTGCCGCGCCGCGCCAGCGAGGCAGCAGCGAGCCATGTACGTTGATGCAACCGAGACGCGGCATATCCAGCACCGCCTGCGGCAGGATCAGCCCGTAGGCAACCACCACCATCACGTCGGCGTTGAGATCGGCCACCAGGCGTTGGTTCTCTTCGGGGCGCAGCGATTTGGGCTGAAATACCGGCAGTTGGTGTTGCTCGGCCAGCACTTTGACTGGGCTTGGCGTCAGCTTGTTGCCGCGGCCCGCCGGGCGGTCGGGCTGGGTAAAAACGCCGACAATCTGGTGCTCAGATGACAACAGCGCGTCAAGATGACGCGCTGCGAAGTCTGGTGTTCCGGCGAAAATAATCCGTAAAGAATCAGACACGTTGATTTCCTGATCGGTTAGGCGCGGGCTTGAAGCTTGGCCATTTTTTCCAGTTTCTGACGAATGCGCTGACGCTTGAGCGGCGACAGGTAATCGACGAACAGTTTACCCATCAGGTGATCCATCTCGTGCTGAATGCAGATCGCCAACAGATCGTCCGCTTCCAGTTCGAAAGGTTTGCCTTCGCGATCCAGCGCGCGGATCTTCACCTGCGCGGCACGGGGTACCAACGCACGCTGCTCGGGAATGGAAAGACAGCCTTCCTCGATGCCGGTTTCGCCGCTCTTTTCCAGCAATTCCGGGTTGATCAGCACCAGGCGCTGATCGCGATTCTCGGAGACGTCGATCACGATAATGCGCTGATGGATATCCACCTGAGTCGCAGCCAGGCCAATACCTTCCTCTGCGTACATGGTTTCAAACATATCATCCACGATGCGCTGGATATCTGCATTGACTTCTTTTACCGGCGCCGCGACTTTGCGCAGACGCTCGTCTGGGAAATGTAATACCTGCAAGACTGACATATATCTTTAGATCTGTATCCGAGTAATGAACGAGGTTTAACCTCTATTCTAGACATTTCCCGGCCTGATTGACAGCATTGCGCACCAATTGCTCGGATTGGTAATACCACCGTTTTTGCTGAGGGAACAGACGATGCGGCCGGAAGAGATCGCTTTACGGATGCGAGGGGTAACGGGGCTGCAGACCGTCGTGGCCAGCCGGATCGTGCGGCAGCTATCGCAAATGGGGAACGAGCCTCGCCGCGTGCTGCATGAGCTGGGGTTGAACGAACGGCAGCAGACGCAGTTCAACCAGCTGGATCCCGGTTATTTGGCCGCGACTCTGCGTTGGCTGGAGGAGCCGGCGCACCGTATGCTGAACTATGGGGCTGCCGGCTATCCCGAACGTCTGGCCCAGATCGACGATGCACCGCTGTTTCTGCTGATCGAGGGCGATCCTCAGGCGTTGCTGCGCCCGCAGCTCGCCATGGTTGGCAGCCGGCAGTTCAGCCACTACGGCGAGCGTTGGGCCAATTATTTCGCCGAGGAATTGGCGCGTTGCGGTTTCACCATCACCAGCGGTTTGGCGATCGGTATCGACGGCATTTGCCATCGCGCAGCGCTGGCGGCCGGGGGTTGCACGGTAGCGGTGTTGGGCAGTGGGCTGGCCAATGTTTATCCACGCCGGCACCGCAGGCTCGCGGAGCAGATTGTCGAGCAGGGCGGCGCGGTGATTTCAGATCATTTGGTCACCGATTTGCCTCTGGCCGACCATTTTCCGCGCCGCAACCGCATTATCAGCGGGCTGAGCCAGGGCGTTCTGGTCATAGAAGCCTCGTTGCGCAGCGGTACCCTGGTGACGGCTCGCTATGCGCTGGAGCAGGGGCGTGAGGTATTCGCCTTGCCGGGGCCGTTAGGGAATCCGATGAGCGAAGGCACGCATTGGCTGATCCAACAGGGCGCGCATCTGGTGACTGGGCCGAAAGATATCGCCGAATTGCTGGGAAGCGGTCTTCAATGGCTGCCACTGAACGAAAATACAACTATTTGTGCGTCGCAGGCTGAAGTTGAATTGCCATTTGCCGATGTGTTGGCTAACGTAGGAGATGAGGTGACACCTGTTGACGTCGTCGCTGAACGTGCCGGCCAACCTGTGCCAGTGGTGGTAATCAAGTTACTCGAACTGGAGTTAGCAGGGTGGATCGCAGCTGTACCCGGCGGCTATGTCCGAATAAGGAGGGCAAGCCATGTTCGACGTACTCATGTACTTGTTTGAAACTTATATCCACAATGAACCAGAGATGCGCGTCGATCAGGATCAACTGACCGATGATCTCGCTCAGGCGGGGTTTCATCGGGATGATATCTACAACGCGTTGAATTGGCTTGAGAAGTTGGCTGACCTGCAAGAAGGTCAAAATGCGCCTTACTTTATGGATGCCGATCCGCTGGCAATGCGGATCTACACCGAAGAGGAAAGCGCGCGTTTGGACGCCGGCTGCCGTGGTTTTCTCCTGTTCCTGGAACAGATTCAGGTATTGAACCTCGAAACCCGTGAAATGGTTATCGACCGCGTTATGGCCTTGGATAATGCGGAATTCGATCTCGAAGATCTGAAATGGGTCGTGTTGATGGTGCTGTTTAATATCCCCGGATATGAAAGCGCCTATCAGCAAATGGAAGAACTGTTGTTTGAAGTGAACGAAGGTTATCTGCATTGAGCCGATAACGCGCATAGAAGACGTTATGACAAAAAACGCGATTTTTGCCGCTAGGCAAAATGAACCCTGTCCGGAATGCGGGGCTGAGCTGGTGATCCGTAGCGGTCGCCATGGCCCCTTCCTCGGCTGTTCCCAGTACCCTGAATGCCAATATATTCGCCCGCTGAAAGCGCAGGCCGATGGGCATATCGTCAAGGTGCTGGATGGGCAGCAGTGCCCGAAATGCCAGGCGACGTTGGTGCTGCGCCAGGGGCGCTATGGCATGTTTATCGGTTGCAGTGCTTATCCGCAGTGCGATCACACTGAAGTGATCGATAAGCCTGACGAAACCGCCATTACCTGCCCGCAGTGCGGTCAGGGCAAACTGCTGCAGCGCAAGTCGCGCTACGGCAAGATTTTTCATTCCTGCGATCGTTACCCTGAATGCCAATTCGCCCTCAATGTTAAACCCGTCGCCGGTGAATGTGCCTATTGCCATTATCCGCTGCTGATGGAAAAGCGCACGGCAAAAGGCCCCGTCCTGTGCTGTGCCAGCAAGCTGTGCGGAAAACCCGTCGCGACTACAGAATAATCACATCATGAACTCAGAATTAAGCCCGAACCTTGTATCTATCATCGATGCTTTGCATCAACAGCAGGTTATCGCTTATCCCACCGAAGCGGTATTCGGCCTGGGTTGCGATCCCGACAGCGAACAAGCGGTCAATGCGCTGCTGGCGTTGAAACAGCGGCCGTGGGAAAAGGGGCTGATTCTGATTGCCGCCGATTATGCACAGCTTAAGCCCTATATCGACGACAGCGCGCTCAGCGAACAGCAGCGCGCAACGATGTTTGCCAGTTGGCCAGGGCCGGTAACCTGGGTGTTGCCCGCCCGGCCGGAGACGCCGCGCTTGTTGACAGGGCGTTTCAGCTCGCTGGCGGTGCGCGTCAGCGACCATCCGTTGGTGCAGCTGCTGTGCCGGCAGTATGGCAAGCCGCTGGTGTCGACCAGCGCCAATCTCAGTGGGCTGGAGCCATGCCGCAGTACGGATGAGGTCACACGGCAATTCGGCGAAGCTTTCCCGGTATTGGCCGGCGAGGTGGGCGGCCGTCTTAATCCTTCCGAAATCAGAGATGCTTTGACCGGCGAACAGATCCGTCAGGGCTAGAGGTAATGGGCATGGAGAAATTTGCGGTATTTGGCAACCCTATCGGTCACAGCAAGTCGCCGCGAATTCATGCGCTGTTCGCTGCTCAGACCGGCATTGAGCATCCTTATGGAACAGTGCTGGCGCCGCTTGATGGTTTTGAAACCCGTCTGCAGGCGTTTATCCACGCCGGAGGGCAGGGGGCGAACGTCACGGTGCCTTTCAAAGAGCGTGCTTATGAGCTCGCCTCCGAGCTGAGTGAGCGTGCAGCGATGGCCGGGGCGGTCAATACCTTGAAGGTGTTGCCGAATGGCGGTCTATTGGGAGATAACACCGACGGCATCGGTTTGCTGACCGATCTGCAGCGTCAGCAATTGATCCGGCCGCAGGATCATATCCTGCTGGTGGGCGCCGGCGGCGCGGCGCGTGGCGTGATTCTGCCGCTGCTGTCTTTCGGCTGCCGGCTCACGATCACCAACCGCACCTTCAGCCGGGCTCAAGAGTTGGCCGACGCTTTCCGGCATCTGGGGGAGATCTCGGCGGTACCGATGGATCAACTGAATCAGCAAGCGTTCGATCTGGTGATCAACGCGACGGCGTCCGGTATCAGCGGGGAGATCCCGGCGTTGCCCGCAGGCGTGGTGAACGCGCAAACCCGTTGCTATGACATGTTCTATCAGCAGGGCGTCACGCCGTTCCTGGCCTGGGCGCAGCAGCGGGGGGCAACGGAATATGCCGATGGGTTGGGCATGCTGGTGGGGCAGGCGGCGCATGCTTTCCTGCTTTGGCACGGAGTGATGCCAGAGATCGAGCCGGTATTGCGCCAACTGCGCAGCGAACTGGCGGCATAAATCCTACCCCGTTCTCTTTCATAAGGAACGGGGTGCCCGTCAGATGTCTTCCGACAGGTATTCATCTTTCCAGCGTACATAGTTGTTAGAAGAATAAAGCAATCCCTCCAACTCGGCGGCGGTCAAAGGCCGAACCTGGCGTGCCGGGCTACCCATATAAAGATAGCCGCTGACCAGGCGTTTGCCCGGCGCCACCAAACTGCCGGCACCAATCATTACGTCGTCTTCTACTACTACACCGTCCAACAGGATCGATCCCATACCGACCAGCACCCGGTTGCCGATGGCGCAGCCGTGCAGCATCGCTTTATGGCCTACGGTCACATCTTCTCCAATCAGCAGGGGATAACCGTCGGGGTTATGTTCGGAGCGGTGAGTTACATGCAGTACGCTGCCGTCCTGAATATTGCTGCGCGCGCCAATCTTTACTGCGTTGACGTCACCGCGGATGGCGACCAGCGGCCAGATGCTGACGTCATCCGCCAGATCGACGTCGCCGATCACGACGCTGGAAGGATCGATCAAGACGCGCTGACCGAGTTTGGGGGTGTATTGAAGATAAGAACGTACTGCATCGGACATAGTGCTGCCTCACGTCGGGATCATATTTACCGGCAATACTAGACTCTGGCGATGGAATTACAACCAACGGCAGCGCCGGATCCTGCGGAAAATGGCCCTGATCGCACAAGATCCACACGGAAGGGCTGAAAAGTGTGCAAACAGAAAGAAAAGATCAAAAAAGGGGTTGTGCAAAAAACTCGGATCCCTATAATGCGCCTCCATCGACACGGCGCAAGTGATTCACTTCACACAGCGGCCGGGAAGAAAGAGAAAAAATCCTGAAAATTAGGGTTGACTCTGAAAGAGGAAGGCGTAATATACGCCACCTCGAGTTAGCAAGCGAAAGCGCCTAACTCACTGCTCTTTAACAATTTATCAGACAATCTGTGTGGGCACTCCACAAGACGATATCCAGCATCTTCGGATGCAAAAAAATATCAAGTCTTGAAGAGTGACTAACTGAAGTAAAATTCATGCAGTAAATCTTTGAGCATCGCTTCTCGAGTGGAAGCAAATCAAGCTTTTAATTGAAGAGTTTGATCATGGCTCAGATTGAACGCTGGCGGCAGGCTTAACACATGCAAGTCGAGCGGTAGCACAGGAGAGCTTGCTCTCTGGGTGACGAGCGGCGGACGGGTGAGTAATGTCTGGGAAACTGCCTGATGGAGGGGGATAACTACTGGAAACGGTAGCTAATACCGCATAACGTCGCAAGACCAAAGAGGGGGACCTTCGGGCCTCTTGCCATCAGATGTGCCCAGATGGGATTAGCTAGTAGGTGGGGTAATGGCTCACCTAGGCGACGATCCCTAGCTGGTCTGAGAGGATGACCAGCCACACTGGAACTGAGACACGGTCCAGACTCCTACGGGAGGCAGCAGTGGGGAATATTGCACAATGGGCGCAAGCCTGATGCAGCCATGCCGCGTGTGTGAAGAAGGCCTTCGGGTTGTAAAGCACTTTCAGCGAGGAGGAAGGTGGTGAGCTTAATACGCTCATCAATTGACGTTACTCGCAGAAGAAGCACCGGCTAACTCCGTGCCAGCAGCCGCGGTAATACGGAGGGTGCAAGCGTTAATCGGAATTACTGGGCGTAAAGCGCACGCAGGCGGTTTGTTAAGTCAGATGTGAAATCCCCGGGCTCAACCTGGGAACTGCATTTGAAACTGGCAAGCTAGAGTCTCGTAGAGGGGGGTAGAATTCCAGGTGTAGCGGTGAAATGCGTAGAGATCTGGAGGAATACCGGTGGCGAAGGCGGCCCCCTGGACGAAGACTGACGCTCAGGTGCGAAAGCGTGGGGAGCAAACAGGATTAGATACCCTGGTAGTCCACGCTGTAAACGATGTCGATTTGGAGGTTGTGCCCTTGAGGCGTGGCTTCCGGAGCTAACGCGTTAAATCGACCGCCTGGGGAGTACGGCCGCAAGGTTAAAACTCAAATGAATTGACGGGGGCCCGCACAAGCGGTGGAGCATGTGGTTTAATTCGATGCAACGCGAAGAACCTTACCTACTCTTGACATCCAGAGAACTTAGCAGAGATGCTTTGGTGCCTTCGGGAACTCTGAGACAGGTGCTGCATGGCTGTCGTCAGCTCGTGTTGTGAAATGTTGGGTTAAGTCCCGCAACGAGCGCAACCCTTATCCTTTGTTGCCAGCGGTTCGGCCGGGAACTCAAAGGAGACTGCCAGTGATAAACTGGAGGAAGGTGGGGATGACGTCAAGTCATCATGGCCCTTACGAGTAGGGCTACACACGTGCTACAATGGCATATACAAAGAGAAGCGACCTCGCGAGAGCAAGCGGACCTCATAAAGTATGTCGTAGTCCGGATTGGAGTCTGCAACTCGACTCCATGAAGTCGGAATCGCTAGTAATCGTAGATCAGAATGCTACGGTGAATACGTTCCCGGGCCTTGTACACACCGCCCGTCACACCATGGGAGTGGGTTGCAAAAGAAGTAGGTAGCTTAACCTTCGGGAGGGCGCTTACCACTTTGTGATTCATGACTGGGGTGAAGTCGTAACAAGGTAACCGTAGGGGAACCTGCGGTTGGATCACCTCCTTACCTAAAGATATTAGTTCGAGTGGCGTGCTCACACAGATTGTCTGATGAAAAAGTAATGAGCAAACAAAACCTTGTGGTATAGGTAAGTGCCGGGAGATTTGTGACTGTCCAGTGCAGTGACAAACGACAATGGCGCTCGATTTTTCACGAAAAATCTCACCTTTACCCGAAATTATCGAATCGGTGATTCGATAAGCCAATTTCGGGTCCCCATCGTCTAGAGGCCTAGGACACTGCCCTTTCACGGCTGTAACAGGGGTTCGAATCCCCTTGGGGACGCCATTCCGATAATGAGTGAAAGACATTATCACCGGTTAGCGATAACCGAAAAAATCTTAAAGATGACTTGCGAGTCATGTTTAAGATATTGCTCTTTAACAATCTGGAACAAGCTGAAAATTGAAACATGACGGCTGAAATTTATCCCTCCGTAGATGTATTGGGATGAAGAGTAACCTGTCATAGAGTCTCTCAAATGTTTGCAGCACGAACGATGGAAACATCTTCGGGTTGTGAGGTTAAGTGACTAAGCGTACACGGTGGATGCCTAGGCAGTCAGAGGCGATGAAGGGCGTGCTAATCTGCGAAAAGCGTCGGTAAGGTGATATGAACCGTTACAACCGGCGATACCCGAATGGGGAAACCCAGTGTGTTTCGACACACTATCATGTCATGAATACATAGTGGCATGAGGCGAACCGGGGGAACTGAAACATCTAAGTACCCCGAGGAAAAGAAATCAACCGAGATTCCCCCAGTAGCGGCGAGCGAACGGGGAGGAGCCCAGAACCTGAATCGGCTTGTGTGTTAGTGGAAGCGTCTGGAAAGTCGCGCAGCAAAGGGTGATAGCCCCGTACACTAAAATGCACAGGTCGTGAGTTCGATGAGTAGGGCGGGACACGTGACATCCTGTCTGAATATGGGGGGACCATCCTCCAAGGCTAAATACTCCTGACTGACCGATAGTGAACCAGTACCGTGAGGGAAAGGCGAAAAGAACCCCGGCGAGGGGAGTGAAATAGAACCTGAAACCGTGTACGTACAAGCAGTGGGAGCACCTTCGTGGTGTGACTGCGTACCTTTTGTATAATGGGTCAGCGACTTATATTTTGTAGCAAGGTTAACCGTATAGGGGAGCCGTAGGGAAACCGAGTCTTAACTGGGCGATTAGTTGCAAGGTATAGACCCGAAACCCGGTGATCTAGCCATGGGCAGGTTGAAGGTTGGGTAACACTAACTGGAGGACCGAACCGACTAATGTTGAAAAATTAGCGGATGACTTGTGGCTGGGGGTGAAAGGCCAATCAAACCGGGAGATAGCTGGTTCTCCCCGAAAGCTATTTAGGTAGCGCCTCGTGAACTCATCTTCGGGGGTAGAGCACTGTTTCGGCTAGGGGGCCATCCCGGCTTACCAAACCGATGCAAACTCCGAATACCGAAGAATGTTATCACGGGAGACACACGGCGGGTGCTAACGTCCGTCGTGAAGAGGGAAACAACCCAGACCGCCAGCTAAGGTCCCAAAGTCATGGTTAAGTGGGAAACGATGTGGGAAGGCATAGACAGCCAGGATGTTGGCTTAGAAGCAGCCATCATTTAAAGAAAGCGTAATAGCTCACTGGTCGAGTCGGCCTGCGCGGAAGATGTAACGGGGCTAAACCATGCACCGAAGCTGCGGCAGCGACGCTTAGGCGTTGTTGGGTAGGGGAGCGTTCTGTAAGCCGTTGAAGGTGGCCTGTGAGGGTTGCTGGAGGTATCAGAAGTGCGAATGCTGACATAAGTAACGATAAAGCGGGTGAAAAGCCCGCTCGCCGGAAGACCAAGGGTTCCTGTCCAACGTTAATCGGGGCAGGGTGAGTCGACCCCTAAGGCGAGGCTGAAAAGCGTAGTCGATGGGAAACAGGTTAATATTCCTGTACTTGGTGTTACTGCGAAGGGGGGACGGAGAAGGCTAGGCTAGCCGGGCGACGGTTGTCCCGGTTTAAGCGTGTAGGGGGTGTGACCTGGTAAATCCGGTTGCATACTAACCCTGAGGCGTGATGACGATGCACTACGGTGCAGAAGTAGTTGATGCCCTGCTTCCAGGAAAAGCCTCTAAGCTCCAGGTAACATTAAATCGTACCCCAAACCGACACAGGTGGTCAGGTAGAGAATACCAAGGCGCTTGAGAGAACTCGGGTGAAGGAACTAGGCAAAATGGTGCCGTAACTTCGGGAGAAGGCACGCTGGCATGTAGGTGAAGTCCCTTGCGGATGGAGCTGAAGCCAGTCGAAGATACCAGCTGGCTGCAACTGTTTAATAAAAACACAGCACTGTGCAAACACGAAAGTGGACGTATACGGTGTGACGCCTGCCCGGTGCTGGAAGGTTAATTGATGGGGTCAGCCGCAAGGCGAAGCTCTTGATCGAAGCCCCAGTAAACGGCGGCCGTAACTATAACGGTCCTAAGGTAGCGAAATTCCTTGTCGGGTAAGTTCCGACCTGCACGAATGGCGTAATGATGGCCAGGCTGTCTCCACCCGAGACTCAGTGAAATTGAACTCGCTGTGAAGATGCAGTGTACCCGCGGCAAGACGGAAAGACCCCGTGAACCTTTACTATAGCTTGACACTGAACATTGAGCCTTGATGTGTAGGATAGGTGGGAGGCTTTGAAGCGTGGACGCCAGTCTGCGTGGAGCCATCCTTGAAATACCACCCTTTAATGTTTGATGTTCTAACTCGGCCCCGTGATCCGGGGTGAGGACAGTGTCTGGTGGGTAGTTTGACTGGGGCGGTCTCCTCCCAAAGAGTAACGGAGGAGCACGAAGGTTAGCTAATCACGGTCGGACATCGTGAGGTTAGTGCAAAGGCATAAGCTAGCTTGACTGCGAGAGTGACGGCTCGAGCAGGTACGAAAGTAGGTCTTAGTGATCCGGTGGTTCTGAATGGAAGGGCCATCGCTCAACGGATAAAAGGTACTCCGGGGATAACAGGCTGATACCGCCCAAGAGTTCATATCGACGGCGGTGTTTGGCACCTCGATGTCGGCTCATCACATCCTGGGGCTGAAGTAGGTCCCAAGGGTATGGCTGTTCGCCATTTAAAGTGGTACGCGAGCTGGGTTTAGAACGTCGTGAGACAGTTCGGTCCCTATCTGCCGTGGGCGTTGGAAGATTGAGAGGGGTTGCTCCTAGTACGAGAGGACCGGAGTGAACGCACCACTGGTGTTCGGGTTGTCATGCCAATGGCATTGCCCGGTAGCTAAGTGCGGAAAAGATAAGCGCTGAAAGCATCTAAGCGCGAAACTTGCCTCAAGATGAGTCTTCCCTGGGCCTTTAAGGTCCCTGAAGGAACGTTTAAGACTAAGACGTTGATAGGCTGGGTGTGTAAGTGCAGCGATGCATTGAGCTAACCAGTACTAATGATCCGTGAGGCTTAACCTTACAACACCGAAGGTGTTTTTAGAGAGATTTTCAGCGAAGTTCCGAGATTGGTTCTGATGGCGACACGAGAGTGAAGCGGTTGGAATGAAACAGAATTTGCCTGGCGGCAATAGCGCGGTGGTCCCACCTGACCCCATGCCGAACTCAGAAGTGAAACGCCGTAGCGCCGATGGTAGTGTGGGGTCTCCCCATGCGAGAGTAGGACACTGCCAGGCATCAAATTAAGCGTGCTGATATGGCTCAGTTGGTAGAGCGCACCCTTGGTAAGGGTGAGGTCCCCAGTTCGACTCTGGGTATCAGCACCACTTTATTTAAAGTGGGTTTAGAAGTTCGGCAGAAAAAAGAATTTGCTTGGCGGCAATAGCGCGGTGGTCCCACCTGACCCCATGCCGAACTCAGAAGTGAAACGCCGTAGCGCCGATGGTAGTGTGGGGTCTCCCCATGCGAGAGTAGGACACTGCCAAGCATCAAATAAAGCAACAAGCCCCATGCGAAAGCATGGGGCTTTTTGTTTTATCTGTTATCTGGCGTTCTGCACGAGCATGGCCTTTTTGCTTTTCAGCCCCTTTACTCCCTCTACTCATATCTTGGCGCAGATCGCGCAATGAAACATTTTCACCTTCTCGCTGAATGCTCGACAGCGACGGAAAAAAACGCTATCTTCGGGCATCTAGAAGTCTAAACGTATAAATGGATGTGTGAGGGTTAAGCAATGCCGATTCGTGTTCCTGATGAGTTACCTGCGGTCAATTTCTTGCGCGGTGAGAATGTCTTCGTGATGACATCCTCGCGGGCAAAAACACAGGAAATCAGGCCACTGAAAGTGCTGATCCTCAACCTGATGCCGAAGAAGATCGAAACGGAAAACCAGTTTCTGCGCCTGTTGTCCAATTCGCCGCTGCAGATCGATATCCAGCTGCTGCGTATCGATAGCCGCGAATCGAAGAACACGCCAGCCGAGCATCTGAACAACTTCTACTGCGACTTTGAAGACATCCAGAACGAGAACTTCGATGGTCTGATCGTTACCGGTGCGCCGCTGGGACTGGTCGATTTCTGCGATGTTGCCTACTGGCCGCAGATCGAACGGGTGATCGACTGGGCCAAGAACCACGTGACCTCCACGCTGTTCGTGTGCTGGGCGGTACAGGCGGCGCTGAACATCCTGTACGGCATTCCCAAGATGACGCGCGAAGTGAAGCTCTCCGGCGTTTACCCGCACCAAACGCTGCAACAGCATGCGTTGCTGACGCGCGGCTTCGACGAAAGCTTCCTGGCACCGCATTCACGCTATGCCGATTTCCCGACCGAGGTGATTCGCCAATATACCGACCTGGATATTCTGGCCGAATCCGAACAGGCCGGCGCCTACCTGTTCGCCAGCAGGGACAAGCGCCTGGCGTTTGTCACCGGCCATCCGGAATACGATACGCTGACCCTGGCGGGGGAGTATTGTCGCGACAACGAAGCTGGCCTCGATCCTGCCGTTCCGCTCAACTACTTCCCCGATGACAACCCCGCCCTGACACCGAAAGCCACCTGGCGCAGCCACGGGCATCTGCTGTTTTCCAACTGGCTCAACTATTACGTCTACCAGATCACGCCGTACGATCTGCGCCATATGAATCCGACGCTCGACTGATCTTTTCTGCTTGCCGGCGGCTGAATCGAGGCCGCCGCACTGTTGACCCTCTGCACGCCCTTCTTTTTATCCGTCACTTCTCCAAAAAATCTATTGTCCAACAAGGCGTTAGTGCGTCTTCATTAAGTTACTGGAAGCAGTTTCCTTACCTGATGATTGTGTTATTTATCCTAACCAATTGATAACAAAGTGTTAATAAAATATTTAATAATAAAATGGAAATGGTTTTTGATTTTTATTTTTTGTTGAGTATTCTTAACTCTATCGGGATGAGATCTGACCAGTTGAGGATCGTTTCATCCGCCCTGATCCACAGTGATTTCTGATGAAAATGCGCCGGTCGCTCGGGCGCAACGATGGGAAGGAGCAAGGTCATGACGCAACAGATAGCAGGCACGGAGTTAAGGTTTACGCAGGGTTTCGCCGCAGCGGAGCGCCAGGTGTTGACGGATGGAGCGGTTGAATTCTTGGCGGAACTGGTGGGGAAATTCACGCCGCGGCGCAACGAGCTGCTGGCGGCGCGTGTCCGCTGGCAGCAAAATATCGATCGCGGCGAACTGCCAGGGTTTATTTCGGAAACCGATTCCATTCGTGAAGGCGACTGGCAAATCCGTGGTATTCCGCAAGACCTGCGCGATCGTCGCGTGGAGATCACCGGGCCGGTCGAGCGCAAGATGGTGATCAATGCGCTGAACGCCAACGTAAAAGTGTTCATGGCGGATTTCGAAGACTCGCTGGCACCAAGTTGGGACAAAGTCATCGATGGCCAAATCAACCTGCACGATGCGGTTAACGGCACCATTTCCTACACCAATGAAGCCGGCAAAATCTACCAGCTGAAGCCGAACCCGGCGGTGTTAATCGCCCGCGTGCGCGGCCTGCATTTGCCGGAAAAACACGTGCTGTGGCGTGATGAAGCCATTCCCGGCGGCCTGTTCGATTTCGCGCTGTACTTCTATCACAACTATCGTCAGCTGCTGGCCAAGGGCAGCGGCCCATATTTCTACCTGCCGAAAACCCAGTCTTGGGAAGAGGCGGCCTGGTGGAGCGATGTCTTCAGCTTTACCGAGGATCGTTTCGATCTGCCGCGCGGCACCATCAAAGCGACCGTGCTGATCGAAACCCTGCCGGCGGTGTTCCAGATGGACGAAATCCTCTACCACCTGCGCGACCACATCGTCGGCCTGAACTGCGGCCGCTGGGATTACATCTTCAGCTACATCAAAACGCTGAAGAATCACGGCGATCGCGTGCTGCCGGATCGTCAGTCGGTGACCATGGAGAAGCCTTTCCTCAGCGCCTATTCGCGCCTGCTGATCAAAACCTGTCATAAGCGCGGCGCGTTTGCCATGGGCGGTATGGCGGCGTTTATTCCGAGCAAAGACGCCGAGAAAAATGACTGGGTGTTGAACAAGGTACGGGCGGACAAAGAGCTGGAGGCCAGCAACGGTCACGATGGCACCTGGGTGGCGCACCCGGGGCTGGCGGACACGGTGATGGAGGTATTCGGCAAAGCATTGGGCGATCGCCAAAACCAGCTGGAGGTGCTGCGTGAGCAAGACGCGCCAATCAGCGCCGCACAGTTGTTGGAACCGTGCGACGGCGAACGCACCGAAGCGGGGATGCGCGCCAATATCCGCGTGGCGGTGCAGTACATCGAAGCCTGGATCTCCGGCAACGGCTGCGTGCCGATTTACGGTTTGATGGAAGATGCGGCGACGGCGGAGATCTCCCGTACGTCTATCTGGCAGTGGATCCACCACGAGAAGAGCCTGAGCGATGGGCGCCCGGTCACCAAGGCGCTGTTCCGCCAGATGCTGCAAGAAGAGATGTTGGTGGTGCGTGAAGAAGTAGGGGAAGCGCGCTTTAACGCCGGCCGGTTTGAAGAGGCGGCGCGCCTGATGGAGCGCATCACCACGCAAGATGAATTAATCGATTTCCTGACGCTGCCCGGCTATGAGCTGCTGGCCTGAATTTTCCCAATCAACCCTACATGACTGAAAGGATAAAAATTATGTCTACCTCTCGCTCTCAACAGATCCAGCAGCTGGAACAGGAATGGAAATCGGCCCGTTGGGAAGGCATCACCCGCCCTTACAGCGCCGAAGACGTGATCAACCTGCGCGGTTCGGTCAACCCGGAATGCACCCTGGCGCAAAACGGCGCCGCCAAACTGTGGGCATTGTTGAACGGCAAGGCGCGCAAAGGCTACGTGAACTGCCTGGGCGCGCTGACCGGCGGCCAGGCGCTGCAGCAGGCCAAAGCCGGCGTCGAGGCTATCTACCTGTCCGGTTGGCAGGTGGCGGCGGACGCCAACAGCGCGGCGGCCATGTACCCTGACCAGTCGCTGTATCCGGTGGACTCGGTGCCGAAGGTCGTCGAGCGCATCAACAATACCTTCCGCCGCGCCGATCAGATCCAATGGGCTAACCAGATTGAGCCGGGCAGCAAAGGCTACACCGATTATTTCCTGCCGATCGTCGCCGATGCGGAAGCCGGCTTCGGCGGCGTGCTGAACGCCTTCGAGCTGATGAAAGCGATGATCACCGCCGGCGCCGCCGGGGTGCACTTTGAAGACCAGCTGGCGGCGGTGAAGAAATGCGGTCATATGGGGGGCAAAGTGCTGGTGCCGACGCAAGAAGCGATCCAGAAACTGGTCGCCGCGCGCCTGGCGGCCGACGTGCTCGGCGTGCCGACGCTGGTGATCGCCCGCACCGACGCCGATGCGGCCGACCTGCTGACCTCCGACTGCGATCCGTATGACAGCGCCTTCGTCACCGGCGAGCGCACGGCGGAAGGCTTCTTCCGTACCCATGCCGGCGTCGAGCAGGCGATCAGTCGCGGCCTGGCTTACGCCCCTTACGCCGATATGGTGTGGTGCGAAACCTCAACGCCGGATCTGGACGCCGCCCAACGCTTCGCCGACGCCATCCACGCCAAATACCCGGGCAAGCTGCTGGCCTACAACTGCTCGCCGTCGTTCAACTGGAAGAAGAACCTCGACGACCAGACCATCGCTCGCTTCCAGCAGGCGCTGTCGGACATGGGCTACAAATATCAGTTCATCACGCTGGCGGGCATCCACAGCATGTGGTTCAACATGTTCGACCTGGCGCACGCCTATGCGCAGGGCGAGGGTATGAAACACTACGTCGAGAAGGTGCAGCAGGCGGAGTTCGCCGCGGTGGATCGCGGTTATACCTTCGCGTCGCACCAGCAAGAGGTGGGCACCGGCTACTTCGACAAGGTCACCACCATCATTCAGGGCGGCGCCTCTTCGGTCACCGCGCTGACCGGTTCGACGGAAGAACAGCAGTTCTGATGCGGCAAGCTTGAAGACGTTTCACCCGGAGCCTGCATGCGCAGGCTTCTTTTTCTGGCGGGGGTAAGGATGGCGGCAAAACTGGAGTTGTTGATCGCACAGACGATCCTGCAGGGCTTCGACGCGCAGTACGGCCGCTTTCTGGAGGTGACCGCCGGCGCTCAGCAGCGCTTCGAGCAGGCGGACTGGCCAGCGGTGCAGCAGGCGATGAAAAAGCGCATCCATCTGTACGACCATCACGTCGGCCTGGTGGTGGAGCAGCTCAAATGCATCACCGGGCAGAAATACTTCGACGCCGACTTCCCCAGCCGGGTCAAAGCTGTCTATATCGACCTGTTGCCGGACTATCCGCGTTTCGAGATTGCCGAAAGCTTCTTTAACTCGGTCTACTGCCGGCTGTTTAAGCACCGCGATCTGACGCCGGACAAACTGTTCGTCTTCAGTTCGCAGCCGGAGCGGCGTTTTCGCGACATTCCGCGTCCGCTGGCGCGCGATTTCACTCCCCATGGCGATCTGCCGGCGATGCTGCGCAGCGTGCTGAGCGATCTGCCGCTGCGGCTGCCGTGGGAGGATTTGACGCGCGATATTCGCGACATCACTCAGGCGCTGCAACGTGCCTTCAGCGCACAGCAGCTGGCGGGGGCAACCTTCCAGATCGCCAACGAACTGTTCTATCGCAACAAGGCCGCCTGGCTGGTCGGCAAGCTGCGCCTGGCCGACGGCGTTTATCCGTTCTTGCTGCCGATCCATCATAGCGAGTCGGGCGCGCTGTTTATCGACGCCTGCCTGACCGGTAAGGCCGAGGCCAGCATCGTTTTCGGCTTCGCCCGTTCTTATTTCATGGTCTACGCGCCGCTGCCGGCGGCGATGGTGGAGTGGCTGCGCGAGATCCTGCCGGGCAAGACCACCGCCGAGCTGTACATGGCGATTGGCTGCCAGAAGCACGGCAAAACCGAATGCTATCGCGAATACCTGACCTTTATGGCGCAGTCGCAGGAGCAATTCATCATTGCGCCGGGAGTGAAGGGCATGGTGATGCTGGTATTCACCCTGCCGTCTTTCGATCGGGTATTCAAAGTGATCAAAGACGAATTCGCCCCGCAAAAAGAGGTGACGCAGGCGCAGGTGATGGCCTGCTATCAGCTGGTGAAAGAGCACGATCGCGTCGGGCGCATGGCAGATACCCAGGAGTACGAGAATTTTGTCGTCGACAAGGCGCGCCTCAGCCCAGAGCTGTTGGCGGAACTGCGGCGCGAAGTGTCGGGCAAGCTGGAGGATCTCGGCGACCGCATCGTAATCAAGCATCTGTATATGGAACGGCGCATGACGCCGCTGAACCTGTATCTGGAGCAGGCCAACGACCAGCAGATGCGCGATGCGATCGAAGAGTACGGCAATGCCATCAAGCAGTTGGCCGCCGCCAATATCTTCCCCGGCGACATGCTGTTCAAGAACTTTGGCGTGACGCGCCACGGGCGGGTGGTGTTCTACGACTACGACGAAATTTGCTACATGACCGAGGTTAACTTCCGCGACATTCCGCCGCCGCGCTATCCGGAGGACGAGCTGGCCAGCGAGCCGTGGTACAGCATCGCGCCCAACGACGTGTTCCCGGAGGAGTTTCGCCACTTCCTGTGCGGCGATCGGCGCATTCGGCAGGTGTTTGAAGAGCTGCACAGCGATCTGTTTACGGCGGAGTATTGGCGCGGGTTGCAGCAGCGCATCCGCGAGGGGCATGTGGAAGACGTGTTCGCTTATCGCAAGAAGCAGCGGTTCAGCCAGCGCAGCGGGGCGGCGCTGCCGGCCGCCACCGCTGCGATGTAAATCAGGCCTGAGCGCCCGCGACGGCGGCGCGCGCCAGTTCGGTGATGCGGGCGTAGTCGCCGCTTTCCAGCGCGTCCGCCGGCACCAGCCAGGAGCCGCCGATGCACAGCACGCTTTTCAGCGCCAGATAGCTGCGGTAATTGTCCGGCGAGATGCCGCCGGTCGGGCAGAAGCGCACCTGTGGGAACGGGCCGCCGATCGCCTGCAGCGCTTTTACGCCACCGTTGGCTTCAGCCGGGAAGAATTTAAACTCGCGCAGGCCGTAATCCATGCCCTGCATCAGCTCGGAAACGGTGCTGATGCCCGGAATAAGCGGAATAGACCCGGCGGTGGCAGCCTTAAGCAACTCGTCGGTCAGGCCTGGGCTGATGGCGAACTGCGCACCGGCCTCGGTCACTTCACGCAGCTGCTGCGGATTGATCACCGTACCGGCGCCGATGATCGCTTCCGGCACTGCTTGGGCGATGGCGCGAATGGCGTCCATGGCGCAGGCGGTGCGCAGCGTTACTTCCAGCACTCGCACGCCGCCGGCGACCAGCGCTTTCGCCAGCGGCACCGCATGTTCCAGCTTGTTGATCACGATGACCGGCACCACCGGCCCCGCCGTCAGGATCTGCTCGGCGCTTGTTTTCCACTTGTTCATGATGACGTTCTCCTCTGTGGCCGCCGCCAGGCGGCGATGCGGCCAGGCTATCGATTAAAATGTGATGCAGCAGGCGCCCTGTTCGGCGCCGGACAGCTGGCTGCGCAGCGCGCCGAACAGCTCGCGGCCGCAACCGATGTGTTCGGCGCTCAGATCGGGTTGGCATGGCGTGCGCTGGGCCAGTTCGTCGGCGTCGACCAGCACCTGGAGCTCGCCGCTGCGGCCGTTGACGCGGATCGGATCGCCGTCGCGCACTTTCGCCAGCAGGCCGCCGGTATAGGCTTCCGGGGTGACGTGGATGGCGGAAGGCACCTTGCCGGAGGCGCCGGACAGGCGGCCATCGGTCACCAGCGCCACTTTGAAGCCGCGATCCATCAGCACGCCCAGCGGCGGCATCAGCTTGTGCAGCTCAGGCATGCCGTTGGCCTGTGGCCCCTGGAAGCGCACCACCACCACGCAATCGCGATCCAGTTTGCCGGCTTCGAACGCCGGCACGATGTCGTGCTGGCTGTCGAACACCACCGCCGGCGCTTCGATGATCTGGTTGTCGGTGGGCACTGCCGAGGTTTTCATCACCGCACGGCCCAGATTGCCGGCCATCACTTTGGTGCCGCCGTGATGTTCGAACGGCTGAGCGACGCTGGCGATCACGCTGGCGTCGAGCGAGCCGGCTACGCCTGCGCGCCACACCAGCTGGCCATTATCCAGCCACGGTTCCTGGGTGTAGCGGTGCAGGCCGAAACCGGCCACGGTGTGCACGTCTTCGTGCAGTAGCCCGTGTTGCAACAGCTCACGCACCACCAACGGCACGCCGCCGGCGGCCTGGAACTGGTTGATGTCGGCCGGGCCGTTCGGGTAGATGCGACACAGCAGCGGCACCGCCTCCGACAGCTCCGAGAAATCGTCCCAGGTGATGATGATGCCCGCCGCCCGCGCCATCGCCACCAGATGCATGGTGAGGTTGGTGGAACCGCCGGTGGCCAGCAGCGAGACGATGCCGTTTACCACCACTTTCTCGTCCACCAGGCGGCCGATCGGCAGGTAGTTGCCGGCGGTGTCGGTCAGTCGCGTCACCTGGCGCGCAGCGGCGTCGTTCAGCGCGTCGCGCAGCGGCGTGTCCGGATGTACGAAAGAGGCGCCTGGCAGATGCAGGCCCATCACTTCCATCACCATCTGGTTGGTGTTGGCGGTGCCGTAGAAGGTGCAGGTGCCGATGCCGTGATAGGAGGCGGCCTCAGCTTCCAGCAGCGCCAGACGATCGGCCTTGCCCTCGGCGTACAGCTGGCGCACGCGCACCTTTTCCTTGTTGGGCAAACCGCTGCTCATCGGGCCGGCCGGCACGAACAGCGCGGGCAGGTGGCCGAAGGAGAGGGCGGCCATCACCAGCCCCGGCACGATCTTGTCGCAAATGCCGAGGAACAGCGCGCCGTCAAACATATTGTGCGACAGGCCGACGGCGGCCGACATGGCGATCACGTCGCGGCTCATCAGCGACAGCTCCATGCCGTCCTGCCCCTGCGTCACGCCGTCGCACATCGCCGGCACGCCGCCGGCCACCTGGCCCACGGCGCCCACCGCCTTCAGCGCCTGTTTCAGCCGCTGCGGGTAGTGTTCGTACGGCTGGTGGGCCGACAGCATGTCGTTGTAGGCGGTAATGATGGCGATATCGCTGCGCACCATGTTTTTCAGCGCCGTCTTGTCATCAGGCTGACAGGCGGCGAAGCCGTGGGCCAGGTTGCCGCAGGCCAGCTGCGCGCGGTGGACGGTTTGGGAACGGGCCGCCTCGATGCGCGCCAGATAGGCGACGCGGCTGGCCTGGGAACGGTGGATGATGCGCTGTGTGACACGGGACAAGGTTGGATTAATCATGCCTTCCTCACATTGCTGTTGTTATAGTCGCCGCCTGTGGCGGTGCCCCCGGGGGTAATTTGCAGCCCTGGTGTGCAAGGCCGGGGGCGATTTAGGATTTAAAACATCGTGAATGCAATCATGCCGATGGCGCCGCCGACGCTGCCCAGAATCGTTTCCATCACCGTCCAGGTTTTCAGCGTTTGCAGTTCGTTGGCGCCGGTAAATTTGCCGAACAGCCAGAAACCGGCGTCGTTGACGTGGCTCAGCACGATGGAGCCGCCGGCGATGCAGATAGCCAGCGCGGCCAGTTGCCCGCCGCTCAGCCCGAGCTGGCTGGTGACCGGCAGCACCAGGCCGACGGTGGTCAGGCAGGCGACGGTGGCCGAGCCCTGAATCACCCGCACCATGGCGGACAGCGCGAAGGCGGCCACGGCGATCGGCAGGCCGGCGCCGATCATGGCATCACCCAGCGCCGGCCCAACGCCGGAATCTACCAGGATCTGTTTGAACACCCCGCCGGCGCCGGTCATCAGCAGGATGATCCCGGCCGGTTGCACGGCGGCGGAGCAGATGGCCAGCGTCTGTTCGTTGCTCATGCCGCGCGGTTTCGCCAGGCCGTAAATCACGATCAGGCAGGCCAGCAGGATGGCGGTGAACGGGTGGCCGATAAACTCCAGCCACTGCTGCAGCTGCGAGCCGGGAGTGACCAGCCGCGCGCCGATGGTTTTCATGCCGACCAGCACCAGCGGGCACAGCACCAACGCCAGGCTGAAGCCGAACGACGGCAGATTGCCCTTGGTCAGCGTAGGCTCGTTCTCTTCCGGCGGCATCGGCCAGTTGACGAAGCGGCTGATAAGGCTGCCGTACAGCGGGCCGGCGATCAGCATGCCGATCACGGCCGCCACCAGGCCGATGGCGATCATCCAGCCGAAGTCGGCCTTCATCTGCGAAGCCAGCAGCATCGGCACTGGCCCCGGCAGCAGGAAGGACGCTGCGGCGGCCACGCCGGCGAACAGCGGGATCGCCAGCTTGACGATATTGCCGTCGGTGCGGCGCGCCACGGCGAACACGATGCCGATCAGCAGCACCACCGCCACGTCGAAGAACAGCGGTAACGCGCAGATCAGGCCGGCGATGCCGAGCGCGTAGTGCGCCTTGCTTTGTCCGAATCGTTTCAGCAATTGCGCCGCAATTTGATCGAGCGCGCCGACCTCATGCAGGATCTTGCCGAACATCGCCCCCAGCGCCACGACGATCGCCAGGAAGCCCAGCGTGTCGCCCATGCCTTTTTGCATGGTGTCGGCGATATGGTCCAGCGGCATGCCGGAGAAGATGCCGGCGGCGATGGACACCAGCATCAGCGCGACGAAGGCGTGCATGCGCGCCTTCATCACCAGGAATAACAGCAGTAAAACCGAGCCGACTGCGGTACCGACCAGCGTAACGGTACTCACGCGCACACGTCCTGCGGCAGGAAGCTCTGGATATGGCGCACGGTATCGGCGATCACCGCGTCCAGCGGCTGATTGATGTCGATCGCCATCACGTCGCTTTCGTCGGCGCCCGGCTGCTCGAGCGCGGCGAACTGGGTCACCAGCATTTGCGGTTTGAAGAAGTGGCCGTTACGCGCCGCCAGGCGGGACTCGATCACCGGGAACTCGCCGTGCAGATAGATGAACGACAGGTTGCCGTTGCCGGCGCGCAGGCGGTCGCGATACTGCTTTTTCAGCGCCGAGCAGACGATGATCGACACGTTGTTGGTGCGCTGCATGGCGAAGGCGGCGTCATTGAGCGCGGCCAGCCACGGCGCGCGGTCGTCGTCGTTCAACGCTTCGCCGGCGGCCATCTTCAGGATGTTGCTGCGCGGATGCAGGAAGTCGCCGTCGAGGAAACCGGCGGAGAGTTGGCGGGCCGCGGCGGCGGCGACGGCGGACTTGCCGCTGCCGGAAACGCCCATAACGACGTAAATGCGATTTTGATTGTTGGTCATGGCTTGGCTCCAAAACACCGGGTGACGTTACCTTCGTTCAGCTTGTTGTTACCGGTAACATGTTATCGGTAACATTGTCGAAGGAAGTTTGAGCGGTTGCAATGGGCTTTCGCCGTGAGGATCGTTAACTGTGATCGGCTTCAAGCTTTTTTTCCGTGTGCTAAACAGGATGCCGATAGCCTGTTACATGCTGACAACAGATCAAGGAATCAGGAGAGAGGGCGCGCAGGGGCGCCCCTCGGAGGGGGGATCAGCGCACGCCGCCGTAGGCCAGGCTGATCTCTTTCGCCGCGTGGATCACCAGCGCACCCAGTTCGATCACGCGGTCATCGGTGATGCGCGACACCGGGCCGGAGATGGAGATGGCGGCGAAGGCTTCGCGGTGCTCGTCGAAGATACAGGCCGCCACGCAGCGCAGGCCGAGCGCGTGCTCTTCGTCGTCAAAGGAGAAGCCCTGTTTGCGGATCTGCGCCAGCCCCTCTTTCAGGTTGTGCGGCGTCAGGGTGTGCGGCGTGTAGGTGTGCATACCTTTCTTGTGCAGCAGTTTGGTCACCTGATCGTCCGGCAGGGTGGCGAGGAACGCTTTGCCCGCGCCGGAGGCGTGCATCGGCAGTTTGCCGCCGATCGGCGCCGACATGCGCATCAGCGCCGTACACTGCACCTGATCGATGATGATCGCCTGGTACTCGCTGGTATCCAGCACCGCCAGATTGACGGTTTCGCCGGACTCTTCCATCAGGCGGCGCAGCGTCGGATGCACCATCGCCAGCAGGTTGCGGCTTTGCAGGAAGCTGCTGCCGACCACAAAGGCGTGCGAGCCGATGGTCCACAGGCCGAGATCGCCAACCTGGCGCACGAATCCCTGCTGCTGCATGGTGGTGAGCAGGCGGTGAGTGGTGGAGTTCGGCAGGCCGGCCTGCTGGGCCAGATCGGTCAGCGCCACGTTGCCCTGGGCTTCCGAAATGTATTCCAACAGCTTCAGGCCACGGGTCAACGATTGTACCTGGCCGGTCGCCGCACTGGCGGCCGGGGCTGCTGCGCGGGGCTTCTTGCCGCGTTTGGCGGGAGCAGGGGTGGCCATGGATGAGATTCCTTTTTCCGTATGATGGAATTCATTTTCGTTTTTTGTCGATGAATTGCAAGTCGCCGTCAGCTCATCGGAGGTGTTGGCGCACAACCTGAAAAACTCTCAATTGTCGCCTGGCCCTTTGTCCCTACAAGCTGTGCTAGGATGACTCGTTGGTTTTTGCGGCAGTTGAGCAATGGGCTGGATGGCAATGGAAGGGGTTACAGTGACGAATCGAGTAGAACAACTGCGCCGCCAGTTAGCGCAGCGCATTTTGGTGTTGGACGGCGGCATGGGCACCATGATCCAGAGCTACCGTCTGGAGGAGCGCGATTTCCGCGGTGAGCGTTTTGCCGACTGGCGCAGCGATCTGAAAGGCAATAACGATCTGCTGGTGCTGACCAAGCCGGAAGTGATCACCGCCATTCATTACGCCTATCTCGAGGCGGGCGCCGATATCCTTGAGACCAATACTTTCAACTCGACCTCCATCGCCATGGCCGACTACCACATGGAGTCGCTGTCCGCCGAGATTAACTATCAGGCCGCCTGTCTGGCGCGCGCCTGCGCCGATGAGTGGACGGCGCGCACGCCGGAAAAACCGCGCTACGTCGCCGGGGTGCTGGGGCCGACCAACCGCACCGCGTCCATCTCGCCGAACGTCAACGATCCGGCGTTCCGCAACATCTCGTTCGATGAGCTGGTGGCGGCTTACCGCGAATCGACCCGTGCGCTGGTGGAGGGCGGCGTCGATCTGATCATGATCGAAACCATCTTCGACACCCTGAATGCCAAGGCCGCCGCTTTTGCGGTGGAAACCGAATTCGAAGCGCTGGGGGTGGAACTGCCGATCATGATTTCCGGCACCATCACCGACGCCTCCGGCCGCACCCTGTCCGGCCAGACCACCGAAGCGTTTTACAATTCGCTGCGCCACGTCAAGCCGCTGACCTTTGGCCTGAACTGCGCCCTGGGCCCGGACGAACTGCGTCAGTACGTCGCCGAGCTGGCGCGCATCTCGGAGACCTACGTCACTGCGCACCCGAATGCCGGTTTGCCGAACGCCTTCGGCGAGTACGATCTGGATGCGGCCGAGATGGCGCGCCAGGTCGGGGAGTGGGCGCAGGCCGGCTTCCTCAATATCATCGGCGGCTGCTGCGGCACCACGCCGGAACATATCGCCGCGATGGCCAAGGCGGTCGAGGGCGTGCCGCCGCGCCGGCTGCCGGAGATCCCGGTCGCCTGCCGCCTGGCCGGTCTGGAGCCGCTGACCATCGACGCCAACACCCTGTTCGTCAACGTCGGCGAGCGCACCAACGTCACCGGTTCGGCGCGATTCAAGCGCCTGATCAAAGAAGAGAAATACAACGAGGCGCTCGACGTGGCGCGCCAGCAGGTCGAGAGCGGCGCGCAGATCATCGACATCAACATGGACGAGGGGATGCTCGACGCCGAAGCGGCGATGGTGCGCTTCCTCAACCTGATCGCCGGTGAGCCGGACATCGCCCGGGTGCCGATCATGATCGACTCCTCCAAGTGGTCGGTAATCGAAAAAGGCCTGAAGTGCATTCAGGGCAAGGGCATCGTCAACTCGATCTCGATGAAGGAAGGCGAAGAGGCCTTTATCCATCACGCCAAACTGGTGCGCCGCTACGGCGCCGCGGTGGTGGTGATGGCGTTCGACGAAGTGGGCCAGGCGGACACCCACGAGCGCAAGTTCGAGATCTGCCGCCGCGCCTATAACATTCTGACCGAACGCGTCGGCTTCCCGCCGGAAGACATCATTTTCGACCCGAATATTTTCGCCGTCGCTACCGGCATCGAGGAGCACAACAACTACGCCGTCGACTTTATCGAAGCCTGCGCCGACATCAAAACCCACCTGCCGCACGCGATGATCTCCGGCGGGGTGTCAAACGTGTCGTTCTCGTTCCGCGGCAACGATCCGGTGCGTGAAGCGATCCATGCGGTGTTCCTGTATCACGCCATTCGCAACGGCATGGACATGGGCATCGTCAACGCCGGGCAGCTGGCGATTTATGACGATTTAAGCGCCGAGCTGCGCGACGCGGTGGAGGACGTGATCCTCAACCGTCGTGAGGACGGCACCGAACGCCTGCTGGAGCTGGCCGAAAAATACCGTGGCAGCAAAGATAATGACGTGGCGGTGCAGCAGGCCGAATGGCGCGGCTGGCCGGTAGAAAAACGGCTGGAATATTCGCTGGTGAAGGGCATCACCGAGTTTATCGAGCTGGACACCGAAGAAGCGCGGCAGCAGGCCGAACGCCCGATCGAAGTGATCGAAGGGCCGCTGATGGCGGGAATGAACGTGGTCGGCGATCTGTTCGGCGAGGGCAAGATGTTCCTGCCGCAGGTGGTGAAATCCGCCCGCGTGATGAAGCAGGCGGTGGCCTACCTGGAACCGTACATCGAGGCCAGCAAGCAGAAAGGCTCCACGGCGGGAAAAATCCTGCTGGCGACGGTGAAGGGCGACGTGCACGACATCGGCAAGAACATCGTCGGCGTGGTGCTGCAGTGCAACAACTATGAAATCGTCGATCTGGGCGTGATGGTGCCGACGGAGAAAATCCTGCGCACCGCGCGCGAGGAGAACGTGGATATCATCGGCCTGTCGGGCCTGATCACCCCGTCTCTCGACGAGATGGTCAACGTGGCCAAAGAGATGGAGCGCCAGGGCTTTACCCTGCCGCTGTTGATCGGCGGCGCCACCACCTCCAAGGCGCACACGGCGGTGAAGATCGAACAAAACTACAGCGGCCCGACCACCTACGTGCAGAATGCTTCGCGCACCGTGGGTGTGGTGTCGGCGCTGCTGTCCGCCACCCAGCGCGACGAGTTTGTGGCGCGCACCCGCAAAGAGTATGAAACGGTGCGCATTCAGCACGCACGCAAAAAGCCGCGCACGCCGCCGGTCGATTTGCAGAAGGCGCGCGCCAACGCCATGGCGCTGGACTGGGCCGATTATCAGCCGCCGGCACCGCGGCAGCTTGGCGTATTCCCGGTGGCGGCCGGCATCGAGACGCTGCGCCACTACATCGACTGGACGCCGTTCTTCATGACCTGGTCGCTGGCGGGCAAATACCCGCGCATCCTGGAAGACGAGGTGGTGGGGGAAGAGGCCAAGCGCCTGTTCCACGACGCCAATCAGATGCTGGATCGGCTGGCCGCCGAGCGCAGCCTCAACCCGCGCGGCGTTTACGGTCTGTTCCCGGCCAACCGCGTCGGCGACGACGTGGAAGTGTACCGCGACGAGCAGCGTGACGAGGTGCTGGCGGTGAGCCGCCATCTGCGTCAGCAGACGGAAAAAACCGACTTCCCGAACTACTGCCTGGCGGACTTCGTGGCGCCGAAAAGCAGCGGCAAGGCCGACTACTTCGGCGCCTTCGCGGTGACCGGCGGGCTGGAGGAGGACGCGCTGGCGGCGGCTTACGACGCGCAGCACGACGATTACAACAAAATCATGGTCAAGGCGCTGGCGGATCGCCTGGCGGAGGCCTTTGCCGAATACCTGCATGAGCAGGTGCGCAAGCTGCACTGGGGCTATGCCGCCGATGAGAGCCTGAGCAACGAGGAACTGATCCGCGAAAACTATCAGGGCATCCGGCCGGCGCCGGGTTACCCGGCCTGCCCGGAGCACACCGAGAAAGCGACCATCTGGCAGCTGTTGGACGTCAACCGCCACACCGGCATGGAGCTGACAGAGTCCTTCGCCATGTGGCCGGGGGCGGCGGTGTCCGGCTGGTACTTCAGCCATCCCGAGAGCAAGTACTTCGCGGTGGCGCAGATCCAGCGCGACCAGGTGGAGGACTACGCGGCGCGCAAAGGGATGAGCGTGGGCGAGGTCGAACGCTGGCTGGCGCCTAACCTCGGCTACGATGCCGACTGATTTCCTCTTTGAAGGGCGCAGCGATGCGCCCTTGTCATTTACAGCGCTTCCACGTCGATGTGCAGCGCATCGTAACGCCAATACTCCAGGTCACAATCGATCACCCGGTCGTGCTGATCGCGGTTCACCCGCGTAATGAACAGCGCCGGGCTGCCGTAGGTCACCTTCAGCATGGCGGCGGCCTGCTGCGGCAGCAGGGTGGGCAGCATGTCGAAACGCACTCGCCCGTAGTGGATGCCATAGCGCGCGGCGTACAGTGCGGTCAGCGACTGGGTCAGATCTTCGTCCAGAATGCCGGGGAAATAGGCCGGGTTGAGGTAGTGCTCGCAGTACAGCACCGCGCGCCCGTCGATGTAACGCAGCCGGCGAATGCGATAGACCTCGGCGCCGGGGGGCAGCGCCAGGCGGTTGGCCAGCGGCGCGTCGAGCGTGACTACCGCGCTGTCGATCGCTTCGGTATGGGCGGCGCGCCCCTGCTGCTGGGCCATGGCGTGAAAATGGCTGCGCTGCAGCGGGTTGTAGATAAGACGTGGGGGCGAGATGAACCAGCCGCGCCGCACCTGGCGGTAGATGACGCCCTGCGCCTCCAACTGACCGAGCGCCTCCTGCAAGGTAATGCGGGTAGTGGCGAACTGTTCGCTCAGGGCGCGTTCGGAGGGCAGCTTGCCGCCCACGGCAAACTCGCCTGCGGTGATGCGGGCGTTCAGCGTTTGGCAGATGGTCGCGACGGTCGTCGGTGCTTCACTCATACAGCGGGTGTCCCGTTTCAGTGCGTTTGGCCTCCCTTAAGGTAGACCAGCGTCGCGTTTTCGCCGTTGCAATGGGTGATAAAACTGTCGCTTTTTTAAGCTGACATATAATTATCACATTCGTCCGTTAGATTGGTTTGGTCCTTGCTGGACTAGTCCAGCCATCCCCACACTACCACCTGGAGCATCAGTTATGAAACGTTTGTGCGCTTCTGTGTTAACCAGTGCCATCGTGTTATCCAGCCAGATGAGCTGGGCCGCGGATACCGATCTGGCGGCGCTGGAGCAGGCCGCTAAAAAAGAAGGCGAAGTCAACAGCGTCGGCATGCCGGACAGCTGGGCCAACTGGAAAGGCACCTGGCAAGATCTGTTGAGCAAATACGGCCTGAAGCATGTCGATACCGACATGAGCTCCGCACAGGAGATCGCTAAATTCGATGCGGAAAAGAACAACGCGACGGCGGATATCGGTGACGTCGGCGCGGCCTTCGGCCCGGTGGCGGTGCAGAAGGGCGTGACGCAGCCGTACAAACCCTCTACCTGGAATCAGGTGCCGGACTGGGCGAAAGACAAAGATGGTCATTGGGCGTTGGCTTACACCGGCACCATCGCCTTCATCATCAACAAGCAGCAGGTGAAAGACATCCCGCACAGCTGGGCCGATCTGCTGAAGGGCAGCTATCAGGTCACCATCGGCGACGTCGGCACCGCGTCGCAGGCGGCCAGCGGCGTGCTGGCGGCCACCTACGCCATGGGCGGCAACGAGAAAAACCTCAAGCCGGGTCTGGAGTTCTTCGGCAAGCTGGCCAAGGCCGGCCGCCTGAGCCTGAGCAACCCGGTGATCGCGTCGCTGGAGAAAGGGGAAGTGCAGGTCGGCGTGGTGTGGGACTTCAACGGCCTGAACTACCGCGACCAGATCGACAAAACCCGCTTTGAAGTGCTGATCCCGTCGGACGGTTCTATCACCTCCGGCTACACCACCATCATCAACAAATACGCCAAGCACCCGAACGCCGCCAAGCTGGCGCGCGAATACATCTTCTCCGACGCCGGCCAGATCAACCTGGCGCGCGGCTATGCCCGCCCGATCCGCGCCGAGCATCTGACGCTGCCGGACGACGTCAAGGCCAAGCTGCTGCCGGCCGAGCAGTACAAGAACGCGCACCCGATCGCCGATCCGGCGGCCTGGGAACAGAGCGCCAAAGCGCTGCCGCGTCTGTGGCAGGAAAACGTCATTATGTTTATGCAGCAGTGAGTTAACGCACCATGAAAACGATCCTCGTGCTGCTGGACGGCCTCAACTACCGGGTGGCGCACGACGCCATGGGCTATCTGCAGGCCGAATGCGCGGCGGGACGCGGACGGTTGTACCTGCTGGAGAGCGAGCTGCCCTCGCTCTCCCGGCCGCTGTATGAATGCATCCTCACCGGCGTCACGCCGGTGGAGAGCGGCGTGGTGCACAACCACGTCTCGCGCCTGTCTCATCAACAAAGCGTGTTTCATTACGCGCGCGCCGCCGGACTAACCACCGCCGCCGCCGCGTATCATTGGTTCAGCGAATTGTATAACCGCACGCCGTTCGACGCCGCGCGCGACCGCCATACCGACGCCCCCGAGCTGCCGATCCAGCACGGGCATTTCTATTACGACGACGGCTACCCCGACAGCCATCTGTTCGACGACGCCGAAAGCCTGCGCCAGCGTCATCAGCCGGACTTCCTGATGGTCCACCCGATGAACATCGACGACGCCGGGCACCGCTTCGGCCTCTCTTCGCCGCAGTACCGCAATGCGGCGCGGCGCGCCGACGGTTCGCTGTCGCGCTACCTGCCTGAGTGGTTGGCGGCCGGTTATCAGGTGCTGGTCACCGCTGACCACGGCATGAACGACGATCGCAGCCACGGTGGCGTGTTGCCGGAAGAGCGCCAGGTACCGCTGTTCGTGTTCGGGGCGGGGTTCAGCCAAGATGACGCCGATCCGCAGCAAACCGAGCTGTGCGGCACGATTTGCGATCTGCTGCAGGTGGCGCATGACAAGCCGCGTTGTCGGGCGCTGTTGGCCCAGGATGCGCGATGAACGGCAAAACCAAATGGATCGCCGCGCTGTGCCTGTTGCCGTTTATCGTGCTGTTCGGCGCGTTTCAGATCGCCCCGCTGGTGTGGATCGCCGTTCACAGCTTTTTCAGCGAGAGCAGCGGCTGGGGCTGGGGCAACTATGTCGATATCCTCACCTCGCCGTTCTACCTGCAGGCCTTTCAGTTCTCGCTGGAGATCTCGCTGTGGTCGAGCGTCTACGGCTTGCTGATTGCGTTAGTGGGCAGTTACTCGCTGCGCCAGCTCGGCCAGACCCGATTTCATGACTTCGTGATGTCGTTCACCAACATGACCAGCAACTTCGCCGGGGTGCCGCTGGCGTTCGCCTTCGTCATCCTGCTGGGGCTGAACGGTTGCCTGACGCTGCTGCTGCGCAAATACGGTCTGATGGAGAGTTTCAACCTCTATTCGAAGAGCGGCCTGATCGTGCTGTATACCTACTTCCAGATCCCGCTGGGGGTGCTGTTGCTGTATCCGGCGTTCGACGCGCTGCGCGCCGACTGGCGCGAGTCGGCGGCGCTGCTCGGCGCCGGCCCCTGGCGCTATTGGCGGCATATCGGCCTGCCGGTGCTGGCGCCGGCGCTGATGGGCACCTTTGTCATCCTGTTGGCCAACGCGCTGGGCGCCTACGCTACGGTCTACGCGCTGACCACCGGCAACTTCAACGTGATCCCGATCCGTATCTCGGCGCTGGTGGCGGGGGACATCTCCCTCGATCCGAACCTGGCCAGCGCGCTGGCGATGCTGCTGGTGGTGATGATGGCGTTTATCACGGTGATCCACCAATGGATGCTGCGCAGGAGCTACCTCAATGCGCGCTCGTAACCGGATGGAGAGTGTCCATGTCGCATGCTGAACGCCTGTACCATCGCACGGTGACCGGCCTGCTGCTGCTGATCCTGCTGCTGCCGTTGGCGGCGACGCTGATTTATGCGCTGGCCACCCAGTGGGGGGCCACCATTTTGCCGGACGGTTTTACCCTGAAGTGGCTGACGGCGCTGTGGAACGACCCGCGCTTTTTGCAGGCACTGTGGCACTCGCTGCTGATCTGTTTCGGCACGCTGCTGCTGTCGGTGGTGGTGATCCTGCCGGCGATGTTTGTGATCGCTTACTACTTCCCCAAGCTGGACGCGGTGATGAACGTACTGATTCTGCTGCCGTTCGCCGTGCCGCCGGTGGTGTCGGCGGTGGGGCTGATGCAGCTGTTCGCCGCCGATCCGCTGCCGCTGCTCGGCACTCCGTGGATTTTAGTGGGCTGCTATTTCACCATCGCGCTGCCGTTTATCTACCGCGCCATCAGCAATAACATGCAGGCGATCAACCTGCGCGATCTGATGGACGCCGCGCACCTGCTCGGCGCCAGTACCTGGCAGGCGGCGCTGTGGGTGGTACTGCCGAACCTGCGAAAGGGCGGAATGATCGCCGTGCTGCTGTCGTTCTCGTTCCTGATCGGCGAGTTCGTGTTCGCCAACCTGCTGGTGGGCAGCCAGTATGAAACGCTGCAGGTTTACCTGTTCAACATGCGCAACGGCAGCGGGCATTTCACCAGCGCGCTGGTCATCTCCTATTTCGCCGTGGTGCTGCTCGTCACCTGGCTGGCGAACCTGCTGAATAAAAACAAGGGTTAACCCGATGGCTTATCTCAACGTCACCCGCCTGAACAAACACTATGGCCAGACCCAGGTGTTTCAGGATATCGATTTCACCGCCGAAGAGGGGGAGTTCGTCACCCTGCTGGGGCCGAGCGGCTGCGGCAAATCGACGCTGCTGCGCTGCCTGGCCGGCCTGACCCCGGTCGACAGCGGGCACATTTTGCTGCAGGGCCAGGATCTGGTGCCGCTGGCGCCGCAAAAGCGCGGCATCGGCATGGTGTTCCAAAGCTATGCGCTGTTTCCCAATATGACGGTGGAAGGCAACGTGGCCTTCGGCCTGAAAATGCAGAAGCTGGCGGCCGGGCAGATCGGCCAGCGGGTGCAGGAGGTGCTGGCGCTGGTGGAGCTGAGCGATCTGGCGAAGCGCTATCCGCATCAGCTGTCGGGCGGCCAGTGTCAGCGTGTGGCGCTGGCGCGATCGCTGGTCACCCGTCCGCGTCTGCTGCTGCTCGACGAACCGCTGTCGGCGCTGGATGCGCGCATCCGCAAACACCTGCGCGAGCAGATCCGGCGCATTCAGCGCGAGCTGAACCTGACGGCGATCTTCGTCACCCACGATCAGGAAGAGGCGTTGACCCTGTCGGATCGCATCGTGCTGATGAACAAGGGGCAGATCGTGCAGAGCGGCGATGCGGAAACCCTGTATACCCAGCCGGCGGATGCCTTCGCCGCCGGGTTTATCGGTAACTATAACCTGCTGACCGCCGAACAGGCCGCCCAGCTGACCGGGCGCAGCTATGCCGGCAAGGTGGCGATCCGCCCTGAATCGATTGGCCTGTTGCCGGCCGGGCAGGGGATCGACGGGGTGATCCTGGGCCACAGTTTGCTCGGGAATGTGGTACGCTATCGGATTCAGGTTCGCGGTGTAGAATTGCTGGTTGACGTGCTAAACCGGTCGGTGGCCGACCTGCGGCCCGACGGCGCGGAAATTGGGCTACACTTGGAACCTGTTGTATTGCGGGAAGTTGCATGACTTCGCAGCGCGGCGCCGGGGCCTTTCCGCCGCCGCATTAACCCTTCTCTTCTGCGGTCTGCCGCCCGCCCGCTGTCCTGCCAGACCTACGCCCGGCAGGCGGGACCGCGCGCTGTACCCGTCATCTTTTGGCCTACCGGCTGCGGCTAAGGCGAACAGAACCGTTCCGTCCGTCCGCACCGCCTGACTGGCATCGGGTATCAACCTCCTTTGGCCGGGCGTTAATGGAGCGTATCTTCCGTGCTGACCCTTCTTCACCTGCTTTCCTCCGTGGCGCTGTTGGTGTGGGGTACCCACATCGTGCGCACCGGGATCATGCGGGTTTACGGCGCCAATCTGCGGCGCGTGTTGAGCGACAGCGTTGAGAAAAAGCCGCTGGCGTTCGTTTCCGGCATCGGCGTGACCGCGCTGGTGCAAAGCAGCAACGCCACGGCGCTGCTGGTGACCTCTTTCGTCGCGCAGGGGCTGGTGGGGCTGGCGCCTGCGCTAGTGATCATGCTCGGCGCCGACGTCGGCACCGCGCTGATGGCGCGCGTGCTGACCTTCGATCTTTCCTGGCTGTCGCCGCTGCTGATCCTGGTCGGCGTCTTCCTGTTCCTCAGCCGCAAGCAGATGCGGATCGGCCAGATCGGGCGCGTCTTGATCGGCCTTGGGCTGATCGTGTTGGCGCTGGAGCTGATCGTGGCCGCCGCCACGCCGATCACGCAGGCGGCCGGGGTAAAAGTGCTGTTCTCGTCGCTGACCGGCGACGTGATGCTGGACGCCCTGACCGGCGCGCTGTTCGCCATCGTCAGTTATTCCAGCCTGGCGGCGGTGCTGCTGACCGCCACCCTGACCGCCACCGGCGTGATCTCGCTGAAGGTGGCGCTCTGCCTGGTGATTGGCGCCAATCTCGGCAGCGGCCTGTTGGCGATGATCAACGCCAGCGGCCAGAACGCCGCCGGGCGGCGCGTGGCGCTCGGTAGCCTGCTGTTCAAGCTGGTGGGCTGCGTGCTGGTGCTGCCGTTCGTCTCCTATCTGGCAGACGTGATGGCGCAATTGCCGGGCGGCAGCGAAGAGCTGGTGATCTACTTCCACGTGTTCTACAACCTGATCCGTTGTCTGGTGATGATCCCGCTGGCCGGACCGATGGCGACGCTGTGCGAACGGCTGATCGTCGACGTGGCCGCCGACGATCCGCGCATGCGTCCGCGCCATCTGGACGCCAGCGCGCTGGATACGCCGACGCTGGCGCTGGCCAACGCGGCGCGCGAAACGCTGCGGATGGGCGACGTGGTGGAACACATGATGATCCTGCAGCGCGAAGTGCTGCACGGCAAGCAAGGCGTGGATAAAGAAGTGCGGCGCCTCGACGATGACGTCGACGTGCTGTATACCGCCATCAAGCTGTATCTGGCGCAGATCCAGAAGGAAGACCTGGGTGAGGAAGACTCGCGCCGCTGGGCGGAGATCATCGAAATGGCGCTTAACCTGGAACAGGCGGGCGACATCATCGAACGCATGGCCGGCGACGTGGGCGCCAAGTCGCACGCCGCGCGCCGCGCCTTCTCGGCGGAAGGGTTGGCGGAGCTGGACGGGCTGCACGAACGGCTGATCGGCAACCTGCGCCTGGGGCTGTCGGTGTTCCTGTCCGGCGACGTCACCAGCGCCAAGCGCCTGCGCCGTTCCAAGCACCGCTTCCGTATTCTGGATCGCCGCTACGCGCACGCGCACGTCGATCGTTTGCACCAGCAAAACGTGCAGAGTATCGAGACCAGTTCGTTGCATTTGGGATTGTTGGGGGACATGAAGCGTTTGAACTCGCTGTTCTGCGCCGTGGCTTACAACGTGTTGGACCAGGATGCCAAGGATGACGATCGCGACTGGGAAGACACCCCGAGCACGCTGTAAAAAAAACGCCCCCGGTTTTCATCGGGGGCGTTGTGCAGGAGAGGCGCGTTATTTGCCGCTGAACACGCCGGCTTTGGCGTCCGCCTGCTGAGTTGAAGCATGGCCGCTGACGAACGGTACGTTGCCGTCGACGCTTTGCTTCGCCGCGCCGCCTAACAGCCCGCCTACCGTGGCGGCCGCATCGACGCGGCCGCCGCCCTGATAGCGTTGGCCGCTGACGTCCTGCTGGCTGACCTTGCTGCCGCCCAGTTCCACCTTGCCCTGCTGGCTGCGGATCTCGCCGCCGGTCAGTTGGGTTTGGCCGCCGACCTGCAGCGCCACGCCGTGCTTACCGGTAATCGCCGACTGCTCACCGACCGCGTTGTTGTTCACCACGTCGGCATTGACCTTGAGCTGTCCCTGGCGACCCGCCGGCCCGGTGATGCTGTCTTTCACCGCGCCGCCGACGGTGCGTGCACCGCGATCCCACAGCGGGCCCTGCGGTTTCTCGCCGGCCGGCGTTGCCGGCAGCGTCACTTTGCCGTCGGCCTTGCTGAAGCTGACCGCGCCAGTGGTGTCCTGCTGCGGATCGAGGCGGCGCGCCACGCTGTTGTACTTGTCGGTGGTGGCGTCGGCCACTTTGTTCACCCCGGCGTCCAGTTTCTCTTTCACCTTACCGGCGTAGCGTGGCGTGCCCACCTTCGACAGCTTGGAGGTGATGCTGCTGCCCGGATCGTTGCTGTGGCTCAGCCCGGCATCCACATCCACCTTCACGCCTTTCTCGACGTCCTTGCGGCTTTCAACGCGCAGATCGCCGCCCACCTTGCCCTGTACGCTGTCGGCATCGACGCGCGCCCCGGCGAGGCGGGTGTCCTTACCGCTGTTGAGCGCCACGTCGCCCGCGGTGATGCCGGTGTTGGCGTGGGTGGTTTTATCCTGCTGTTCCACGCCGACCTTCAGACCGGCGCCCAGCGTATGGGTGTCTTTGCCGGTGTTCGGATCGACCTTGCCGCCGGCGTCCTTATTGAACGTTTGGCCGCCTTTGGCGTTGGCTTTAATGCCCAGGCTCCAATTGTCCTTGTGCTGCTCGTTCTTGGCGGACTCCAGCAGGATGCCGCCGTTTTTCGCCTCGAGCGCGGCGCTGCTGCCGCTGACCTTGGCGCCCTGCAGATGCAGCGCGTCATCGCCTTTGCCGTTGGCGGACAGGGTGACCTTGCCGTCTGAGGCGAGAGTGGCGCCCTGGCGTTCGGTCGCGGACTCATTCACCTTGGCGATGTCGAAGGCGCCGCCGGCGGAGAGGCTGCCGCCGGTTTTTTCCTTGCTGTCGCTGCTGCCGGCGCCCAGATCGATATTGCCGGACAGCTTGTTCTCCTTACGCGTTTGGGTCGATTCCGCCGCCTGCAGCGCGACCTTGTTGCCCGCGCTCAGGGTGATGTCGCCCTGGCTTTTGACGTCGGTGCCTTTAAGCGTCAGATCGCGGCCCGCCTTCAGTTCCACGCCCTGTTGGCCGCTGACGTTGCCGACCTGCGCGGTGCTGCTGTCGCTTTCGCCGTTGTTGGCGCCGCCGCCGAACCCGGCGCCGAAGTTTTTACTGTCGGCGGTGAAACCGCCCTTCGCCGAGGCTTTGACGTTAAAGCCGCTGTGGCTCTCGCTCTGTTTGTCGCTGGCCTGATCAAAGCGGATATCGCCGCCGGCGTTGACGGTGGTTTTACCGCTGCCGCCGTTCAGCGCGGTGCCCTGATAGACCGCGTCTTGTTTCACGTTGACGTTGATGCCGCTCGCGGCATCGATCGAGCCGGTCACCGCCTGGCTGGCGTTGCTGTTGCTGCGCTGGGTGCTGCCTTCGCCCTTGGCGTCTACGGTCAGATCGCTGCCGGTGGAGGTGTAGACGCGCACGCCGGCGCTGCCGCGGGTGTCGCGGCTCTGCTCTTCCTGGCGGTTCGTCGCGGCTTCGCTGCGGTGGCTGTCCGCCGTCAGCGTGACCGCGCCTTTGCTCGCCTGATACTGCGTGCCCTGATCGCGCACTTCGCCTGTGGCGTTGATGTCGATGCTGCCGGCTTTCACCGAGCTGACCACCGCCTGCGAGCTGCTGCTGCGTTTTTCGCTGCTGCCGCCCTGAGCGCCGATATCCAGGCCCACGTTAGGCGCGCCGATGCCGCCGATGTCGTTGATGACGCCGGTGGCGTCCAGCTTGGCCGCCTTGCCGACCGCGCGCTCGACCGGGCGGGTCACGGCGCTGTAATCGACGTTGGCGCCGATGTTCACGCCGACGTCGGTTTTGGTGGTGCTGCTGCTGGCGGTGTCGGCGGCGGCCAAATGATCGACGCCGGCGGCGTTCTCTTTGTAGGCGCCGCCGACGCTGTGCTGCGCGCCTTGCTGGGTCAGCTTGTCGCGGGCGTTGACAGCCAGGTTGCCTTTGACGTCGCTGCCGGAGGTGACCGCCTTGCTGCTCTGCGCCTGCGTTTTGCTGTTCTCGTAGCCGGCTTCCACGCCGCTGCCGAGCTTGTCGATGCCGCCGGTGTAGTAGAAACCGCCGCCGATCTTGGTCTGCTCGGTGTTCGAGGTGGTTTTATCGTCGGCCGCCAGGAACGAAACCTTGTTGCCGCTGACGCTGGCGTCGCCTTTGTCGGCGACCAGTTTGGAGCCGCTGAAGATCACGTCCTTGTCCGCCTCGAGCTTCACGCTGCCGCCGCTGAGGGTGGCGCCGTGGTTTTCGGTGCGGGTGGCTTTCTCGCTGTCGCGGGTGTGTTCGATGCGCAAACCGGCGCGGTATTGCTTGTCGCCGGCCTCTTTGGCGTAGCCGTTGACGGTAAGCGCGGTCTTCTGCTCATCGATTTTTTGCTGCTGTTCGGCGGCCTTGACGTTGATGTTGCCGGTCTGCGACGTCACGCTCAGCTCGCCGCCGCTGGCGACCTGGCTGCCGATGACGTCGGTATCCTTACGGCTGACCAGCTTCAGGTTGGTATCAGACTTCAGCTCGCTGGCGGTGCTGCTCTGGTAGCTGTTGTCGGCCTTGTGCGAACTGCTGGTGATGTTGAAGGCGGTGCCGGTGCGCGCGTCGATTTTGTCCACGGTGGTGCTCAGCGCGTTGTCGATGCGCAGGCCGCCCTGCGTGGCGGTGACCAGGCCGGCTTCCTTGCCGCGCGCCTTGCTGCCGGTGAGGGTGACGCCCTGCTGGCCGTTCAGGCGCAGGGTGCCGTCGCTGGTCAGCTCGGAAGCGTGGCTGACCTCGCGACGGTTGCTGTTGTTTTTGTTGTCGCCGCCGCCGATGCCGCCCCAGGAGGTTTTGTCATCGCGCACCGCTTTGGCGTTGGCGGTTTTCTGCACCCCGACCTGGATCTGGTTGTCTGCATCGATCGTCAGATCGCGCTGGGCGTGGACCTTGGCGCCCTGTGTGGAGACATTGCGACCGGCTTTCAACGTCAGTTCGCCCTGGCTACGCAGTTCGCTGGCCTTCAGGCTTTCGCTTTCATCGCTGCTGCTCCAGCTGCCGGTGCGCAGGCTGGAAGTGTGGTTGCGCTGATAGCCGCGCTCGGTGGACTTATCCTTCTCCACCAGCCCGGCGAGGTGCACGTCGCGCGCCGCTTTGACGCTCAGAGCACGGTCGGCGCTGATGTTGGCACCCAACAGGTTCACGTCTTCCCGGGTACTGACGAGTTTGGCGTTGCCGCTGGCGGCGACGGTGCTGCCTGCCTGTTGCTGCTGCTCGCGCTCACGGGTGACGTCGTATTGCCAGGAGTAGAACCAGCGGTCGTCGGTGTGGCCCTGGGTCTGTTTCAGCTGCTGACCGTCGAGCGTCAGCTTGCCGCCCTGCAGCATGATGTCTTCGCCGCGAATATCGGTGGCGGTGAGGTGCGCATGGTTATCCGCCACCAGACTGATGTTCTTGCCTTTCAGCTCGGTGCGGGTCAGCTTCTGACCGCTGCTGCGGTCGTTGACGTAGATGCCGCCACGGTAGTTCTGGTAGTTCTCGCCGCCGTTGCGGTTGCTGCTGGCGTCGTCAACGCGGCTTTCGCTGCGAATATCGTAGGCTTTCACCTTGAGCTCGTCGCCGGCGGCCAGCGTGCCGGCCAGCTTCACGCCGCTGCCCTGTGCGGTGTTGATGATGTTAATGCGCCCGGCCTGCATGCTGCCGAGGTAATAGCTGTCCAGCGCGGTGGTCGGCTGTACGCTGGCCAGCACCTTGCCGTCGCGCGCCACGCGGTTAAGCCCGCTGATGGCGTTGATCGCCGCCGGCGTCACGCTGCCGTTGCGATGGGTGAAGTCTTGCACGATCACGTCACCGCGGCTGTCTATCTTCGGTGCGATCAGATCCAGCACGCCGCTGGCGTTCAGGGTGCCGTTGAGGCTCAGGGTATTGCGATTATCCAGAGTGCTGTAGCCCTGCAGCAGGCCGTTCTCCACCAGCGGGTTGCCGACCACCAGCGAGGAGCGGCTGGTGTTGATGAATCCGCAACCCTGGCAGCTGATGCCGTTCGGGTTGGCCAGCACGTAGTCGGCCGCCATGCCGAAGATCTCTTGCTGGCCGTGCAGCAGAGAAGGGTTACGGCCGATCACTTCGTTGAGGATCACGCTGGCTTCGCGTCCGCCCAGATTGGGGTTGGCGCCCAGTTGGCCGGCCAGCTGCGACAGCCCCGCCTCGCGGGAGTTGTTCAGCACAGCGCCGGGCTGGTTGACGTTAAAGTCCTGGTATTGGTTGTGCGACAGCCCGTTGCCGTTCGGCGCGACGATGTCGACCACCTGCGCGCCGGTCGCGGCGGTGGAAACGCCGGGGCCGTTGGCGCCATTGGCTGCCACGATCTCCGCGGCGTAGGCGCCGGTGGAAGCGGCGAGAATAATCGCCAGTGCGGCGGCCAGTTTGCCCGCTGCTGAAAGCCTGAAGTTATTATTTTTCATCCATGTCTCTCCGTATATTGCCGTGGGGTCCTGCAAAACTGCTGATTAATTAAAAGGTGTAAGAAAAGCGCGCCAGTACCTGAACGGGATCTTCCGGCGTGGCGTGATTCGACAAGATCCAGCCGCGGCTGACCTCGAGATCGACCAGCGTTTGCCGATAGCGCAACGTGGCGCCGCTGCTCAGGCCGGCGCTGCTGCGCCACCCCGAGCTGTCCTGGCGCGGCAAAATGCGGCCGACGTCGGCGCCGAGGCGCGGCGTCAGCGTGGTGGCGCCCAGATTGAAGCTGCGCGACAGCGTGTTCTGCAGATACCAGCCGTTGTCGCCGGACTGGGTGCTGCGGCTGAAGCCGCGTACGGCGCTGCGATCGGTAAGGCTCAGCCATTCCACGCCGGGCAGCGGGTCGCGGCTGTACTGGCCGTAGAACAGGTTGTTGAGCTGATAGGTGGCGTCACCCAGTTGGAGGCGCTGGCTGAGGTTGGCGAACAGCTTGCCTTTGGTGAACTGGCTGTCGAGGTGCACCGAGCTTGGGTGGCGACCGGCCCCCAGCCACGGCAGGCCCTGTTCGACGCTGAGGTTGGCGCTGAACACCCCGTTGGGCAGAATTTGCAGGTGGCTGGCGCTCAGTTCGGCCAGGGTCAGGGTGGGGCTGCTGACCTCGAGGCGCACGCTTTCGAAGTAGTTGTCGATGCGCTTGTAGGTCAACTGACCGCTCAGGCTGTCTATCTGATCGTGATCGCGGTAAAACACGTAGTCGCTGCGCAGACCGTACTGCTGGGTCTGGCCGTGCAGTTTGACCATGTTGTGCGGCAGCTGCTGGTGGTTCTCATAGGACGAGAAGCTGGCGAATCCGCTGAAGGTGAACGCGCCGTACGGCAGCGAATAGAGCAGGGTATAGGCGCGGTTATAGCGATGAGCCGGGTTTTCCAGCGTGCTGTTGGCATTCAGGCTGACGAAGTCCGACAGGCCGAACGGGCTGTCCAGCGTGGCGGTGGCGCGAGCCAGCCACTGGCCGGTGCTTTTTTGGCCGTAATTATCCGTGCCGACGGTAATCAGCCAGGGCTTGGCATGCTGATTGCGCAAACGAATGACCGAACCGCCAACCTGGCGGCCGGGCAATATATCCAGCTTGGTGGTGTTCGATTGCAAACGGTTGGCCTGATCCAATCCCTGGTCGAGTTCGGTTAATTTCAACGGTTTGCCTTCCAGCCCCGGAAATAATAAACGGCTGTTGACCCAGCGATCGCCGCCTTCTATTTTTTCGATGAATCCTTCGGTGACGCTTAACCCCAATTCTCCCTGTGAATTAGGGCGAACAATTTGCACGCGCGCGGTGATATAGCCTTTTTGCACATAAAGGCGCGTTAATTCACGGGTCAGGCGATTGATATCGTTGCTGCTGATGCATTGTTCCGGCAGCGCGCTCAGGACGGATAAATCGGCCGGCGAGAGCAGGGTAACGCCCTGCAGATAAACGCCGGCGATAGGCAGGCACTGCGCGGACTGCGGCAGGGCGGGCGCGGCCGGTTCCGGTTCCGCCAGCAAGCGTTGCTGCTTCAGCTGCTGATAGCGGCGTTGCTCAATCAACTGGTTGACTTCACGCGTGCTGTCTTGCAGCGCGCGGCGCGACTCCCCCATCGACATATCCCGCATCATGTGAGAGTCCGGCAGAGTTTCGGCGGAAAGGGCCGTGCTGACCAGCAGCGTCAAGGCGGTGATTTTTTTTATCATTGTAATCCATTATGAGAGGCCGCCGGGGCAGCCAGCCCAATCCATGAGGTAAACCACGGGCGGCCGACGGCCGGCCCGAAATAATGAGCGACATGCACATTGCGAGGTATCTTGATTTGCCGCAGCAAATAAGACGGTGGGTATAGATCTAAATAATAATTAGGCTGCTTCTTTTATGGTGGGCAACCCTGGCGACTTAATTAATTAAAAAAAGTGGAGCGTCTCTTCCTCTTGCCAACATTATCGGCATGGATAGGAAGAATCTGAATTTTTATTTTTCACGGATGATAGGGGATGAGGAGAATTATGACAATCCGACCAGTGGGAAATACGAAATTTCGCAGGAAAGAAAAGGGACGCAATTGTTTGCGTCCCTACAGGCGGTTTATTTTTTCTTGATAGGGCGGCCGGACCAATAACCCGCCAGCAGCGAACCTGAGAGGTTATGCCAGACCGAGAACAGCGCGCCCGGTAGCGCGGCCAGCGGGGAGAAGTAGATTTTGCCCAGCGTGGCCGCCAGCCCGGAGTTCTGCATGCCGACCTCGATCGCCAGCGTGCGGCAGGTGGATTCGTCGAAGCCAAACAGCTTGCCGCCCCAATAGCCGCTCAGCAGACCGATACCGTTGTGCAGGATCACCGCGACGATCACCACCAGACCGACCGAGGCGATGTGGCTTTGGCTGCCCGCCACCACCGCGCTGATGATCGCCAGGATGCACACCATCGACAGCGCCGGCAGCAGCGGCTCAATGCGTTTCACCGCCTTGGTCAGGGTATGGTGGACGATCAGGCCCAGGCCGATCGGGATCACCACGATCTGCAGAATGCTCAGCAGCATGCCCATGATATCGACGCTGATCTTGGCGTCGACGTACAGGCGGGTCAGCAGCGGCGTGGCGAACACTCCCACCAGCGTCGAGACCGCCGAGATGGTGACCGACAGCGCCACGTCACCCTTGGCCAGGTAGATCATTACGTTGGACGCGGTGCCGCTGGCCACGCTGCCCACCAGCACCATGCCGGCGGACAGATCCGGCGGCATGCGGAACAGCATCGCCAGGATCCAGGCCGCCAGCGGCATGATCAAATAGTGCAGGAAGATGCCGGCCGCCACCGGGCCGGGGCGCGCCAGCACGCGTTTGAAGTCGTCCAGCCGCAGCGTGACGCCCATGGCGAACATGATCAGCATCAGCAGCGGGCTGACGTAGGGGCCGATGCCGGTAAAGGTGGTCGGCGTGTAATAGGCGGCGACGGACAGCAGTATCGCCCACAGGGGGAATAAACGCGTGAGTAGTGCCAACATGCAGGTTTCCTTAGCCAGATTGAGAACGGTGGGTGTGGTTGTGTTTTATGCGGGTTCAACATGCTGAACCCCTGCAGGTTTTGAACGGATTTTTTTAGACGCAGGGGCGCAGCGTGCTGCGCCCGCAATCGGGGATAATGACTTATTCGAACAGGTTGTGGTGCAGGGTACGCACCACCTGTTCGGCTTCTTCGCCCGGCACCAGGAAGCACAGGTTATAGCTGCTGGCGCCGTAGCAGATCAGGCGGATATTGAACGGATCGAGCACGCCAAACACCTCTTTACCCACGCCGCAGGCGCGCGACAGCTGGTTGCCGATGATCGCCACCAGCGCCAGGTTTTCTTCCACTTCCACCCGGCACAGCGACGACAGCTCGGTCAGCAGCGAGGTGGTCAGCAGGCTGCCGCCGACGGAGGTAGCGCCGGTGGTGTCCATGGTCAGCGCAATGCTGACCTCCGAGGTGGTGATCAGATCGACGGAGATGTTGTGGCACGCCAGAATGTTGAACACCTCGGCCAGGAAACCGCGTGCGTGCAGCATGTTCAGGCTGTGCAGCGTCAGCAGCGTTTGCTTGCGGCGCAGCGCCAGCGCGCGGAACAGCGGCGGGTTCTCGGTGGTGTTGCACACCAGCGTGCCGCCGGCCGCCGGATCCTTGCTCGAGCCGACGAACACCGGAATGTCGCTGCGCACCGCCGGCAGCAGGGTGGCCGGGTGCAGCACCTTGGCGCCGAAGGTGGCCATTTCCGCCGCCTCTTCGAAACCGATTTTGTCGATGCGCTTGGCCGCCGGCACTACGCGCGGATCGGTGGTGTAGATGCCCGGCACGTCGGTCCAGATATCCACCCGGCCAACGCCGAGCGCCTCGCCGAGCAGCGCGGCAGTATAGTCGCTGCCGCCGCGGCCGAGCGTGGTGGTGCGGCCTTTCGGCTCGCTGCCGATAAAGCCCTGCGTGACCACCAGCGCTTCCTGCAGGCGCGGCTGCAACTGCGCCCGGGCCAGTTCGCTGAGCGCGGCGCTGTCCGGCACGGCGCGGCCGAAGTGATCGTCAGTGCGCATCACCTTGCGCACGTCGAACCATTCGGCCTGCACGTTGCGGGCGCGCAGGATTTCAACGAACAGCAGGGTGGACATCAGCTCCCCATGGCTGACCAGCTCGTCGGTCAACGCCGTCGAGGTGGCCAGCGACGCGGCCTCCGACAGCATGGCGATGTTTTCCAGCAGGCGGTCTATTTCGTCGCGGATCACCGCCGGCGCCGTGAGGCGATCGAGAATGGCGTACTGGATGCGGCGGATCTCATCAAGCTGGTAATTGCGCTTGTCGGCCTCGCAACCCTCGGCCAGGGCGACCAACAGGTTGGTGACGCCCGCCGAAGCGGACAACACCACCAGGCGGACCTGCGGGTTGGCCAGCACGACGTCGGCGCTGCGGTTCATGGCTTCAAAGTCGGCGACGCTGGTGCCGCCGAACTTGGCTACCACGGTGGAATTCTGGGGTGCTGCTTGGTTCATCTAGAAACCTCGTGTCAGGGATGCCCGTTTGGGGGCACTGTAATTCTATAGCCTTGGCACAAGGGGAGAGCGGTAAACAGGGGGCAGGCGTAGAGGTCAGGCTACGATACACCCAGAAGCGCCCCACCTTGTCGATCGCCCTGCGGGCGATCCCCTGGTGACAACCCAGGGGATTCAGCCCCTGTAGTCGATACGATAATGGCCGGCCATTATCGTACCTCGGCGTCGCTCCCCCTCGGGTGCCGTCAACGGAGAAACGGCTCCTCTGACACTCTACCTGGGCGACGCGCCTCTTCTGGCTTGCGCACCGGGTGCGCAAGTAGGCTGTTAGGAATAGCCGGTTATCGCCATTCTGTCAACGTACAGACGGTGAGGGATTTTCATCTTGTACCAGCGCGATAAGCGTACAGGGCATCGTGGGCGTGGAACCGGCGCCAATCGGGTGCAGAGAACCGTCTTCCTTTTGGCTGAATAACGGGATAACGCCCTGATGTTTTTCCAAATACTCCAGCCAACCGAAATTTTCGTTCAATTTGGTCGCTTTGATGGTGGCCCCCCTGGCGAGCAGGCTGCTCAGGCGGCCGTAGGTGGCTTCCTGATTAAATAAAATTTCATGCCGGCGGAAACGCGAACTTTCCGCGCTGGCGCCGCGCCCTTTCAGCGGCGCCCCCGACCGGATGGCAAACACGTGATCCTCGCCGAAGAGATGGCCGAAATGGTAGACCGCCAGCGCGTTCTGGTGGCGGTTGGGTGACAGCGCCAACACCTGGGCGATATTGCTCAGATCGAGATAGTTCTCGGCGTGTTCGGAGTAGGCGTGGCCATAGTAGGCCGGAATGCCGTCCATGCGCGCCTGGCGGTAGTACTCCCAACTGCTGTCGGTGACGATCACCGGCACGTTCAGCTTGATCAGCGCCTGCGCCAGCATGCGCGCCACGCTGTTGGCGCCGACGATCAGCACGCCGCGCGGCTTTTGCTGCTGCACCCGCAGCCAGCGCGCCATCATGCCGCTGGTCAGGCTTTGCAGCACCACGGTGCCGATGATGATGGCGAACACCACGGTGACCAGCCGGTCGGCGCCCTGATAGCCGCTGCGCTGCAGCGTCAGCGCGAAAAGCGAGCTGACCGCCGCGGCGACGATGCCGCGCGGGGCGATCCAGCACAGCAGCAGCCGATCGCGCCAGTGCAGGGAAGAGCGCCAGGTCGATACCGCGATGCACAGCGGCCGGGCGATGAACTGCACCGCCAGCAGCAGCAGGAGCAACGGCCAGCCCATGTTCCACAGCGCCTGGATATCGAGCCGCGCCGCCAGAATGATGAACAGCGCCGAGATCAGGATCGCCGACAGCTCCTCTTTGAACGCCAGAATATCGCTGGTGTCCACGTCGCGCATGTTGGCCAGCCAGATGCCCATCACCGTGACGGTCAGCAGGCCGGATTCGTCGGCGATGGCGTTGGAAACACCGAAGGCGGTCAACATGATCGCCAACACCGCCAGGTTCTGCAGGTAGCGCGGCAGCCAGACGCGGCGCAGCGCCAAGCCGAGCAGGTAGCCGAACACCGCGCCGGCGATCAGGCCGACGGCGGCGGTCACGCCCAGCGTCCAAAACAGGTGGGTATAGGACTCCGCATTCTGCTTCAGTACGATGAACTCGAACACCAGCAGGGTGAAGATGGCGCCGACCGGATCGATAACGATCCCTTCCCAGCGCAGCACCTGGTTAATGTTGGCGTTCGGCCGCACCACGCGCATCAGCGGGGCGATCACCGTCGGCCCGGTCACCACCGTCACCGCGCCGATCAGCGCCGCCAGCTCCGGCGGGAAATCCAGCAGCCACCAGCTGGCGAGGCTGATGACCAGAAAGGTGACTAGCATGCCGACGGTGACCAGATTGCGCACCACGCCGCCGAGGCCGCGTATCTCCTCGAAGCGCAGCGTCAGCGCCCCCTCGAACAGGATGATCGCCACCGACAGCGACACCAGCGGAAACAGCAGATCGCCGAACAGCAGATCCGGCTGCACCAGATGCACCGTCGGGCCGAGCACGATGCCGAACAGCAACAGCGGCAAAATGGCCGGCAGGCGCAGCAGCCAGGCCAGCCACTGCGCCAGCAGCGACGCCAGGCCGATAAGCACCAACATAAGCGGGGCGGATAATTCCATAAGCGAGATCCCTTTCAAATGACGAAATAAGCAACGATGACACAGCCTGATGACAATTCGGTAACCCCGATAACAGACCGTTAGCCCAAAGTATAGAGTGAAAGCTGAAACGAGGCGGCAATGCGTTGACAGTTAGCGCCTATCGCAAGAAAAGAGATCATAATCACAGTCGAACAGGCTACAATCGGACAAACGCGTCATTTTTATTCTCAAGCCTAAGAGTGTTGCTATGAAAAATATCAATCCTAGTCAAACCGCTGCTTGGCAAGCCCTGCAGCAACATTATGCACAGATGAAAGACGTACGGATCGCCGACCTGTTCGCCCAGGACAGCGATCGTTTCTCCAGGTTCTCCGCGACCTTCAACGACCAAATGTTGGTGGACTATTCCAAGAACCGTATCACGCAGGAAACCCTGGAGAAGCTGCAGGCGCTGGCGAAAGAAACCGATCTGCAAGGCGCCATCAAATCGATGTTCGCCGGTGAGAAAATCAACCGCACCGAAGATCGCGCGGTGCTGCACATTGCCCTGCGCAACCGCAGCAACAGCCCGATCCTGGTCGACGGCAAAGACGTGATGCCAGAAGTGAACGCGGTATTGGCCAAGATCAAACAGTTCTGCGCGCGCGTCATCGGCGGCGAGTGGAAAGGCTACACCGGCAAGCCGATCACCGACGTGGTGAACATCGGCATCGGCGGTTCGGATCTCGGCCCTTACATGGTGACCGAAGCGCTGCGCCCTTATAAAAATCACCTGAACATGCACTTCGTCTCCAACGTCGACGGCACCCATATCGCCGAAACGCTGCAGCCGCTGAACCCGGAAACCACGCTGTTCCTGGTGGCCTCCAAAACCTTCACTACCCAGGAAACCATGACCAACGCCCACAGCGCGCGCGACTGGTTCCTGAGCAGTGCTGCCGATCAACAGCACGTGGCCAAGCATTTCGCCGCGCTGTCCACCAACGGCAAAGCGGTGGCAGAGTTCGGCATCGATACCGACAACATGTTCGAGTTCTGGGACTGGGTCGGCGGCCGTTACTCCCTGTGGTCGGCGATCGGTCTGTCGATCGCGCTGTCCATCGGTTATGACAATTTCGAGCAGCTGCTGAGCGGCGCGCACGCCATGGATAAGCACTTCGCCGAAACGCCGGCGGAGAAAAACCTGCCGGTGCTGCTGGCGCTGATCGGTATCTGGTACAACAACTTCTTCGGCGCCGAAACCGAAGCCATTCTGCCGTACGATCAGTACATGCACCGTTTTGCCGCTTACTTCCAGCAGGGCAACATGGAATCCAACGGCAAATACGTCGATCGCAACGGCAATCCGGTGGATTATCAGACCGGCCCCATCATCTGGGGCGAGCCGGGCACCAACGGCCAGCATGCGTTCTACCAGCTGATCCACCAGGGCACCAAGCTGGTGCCGTGCGATTTCATCGCGCCGGCCATCAGCCATAACCCGCTGGGCGATCATCACGCTAAACTGTTGTCCAACTTCTTCGCGCAGACCGAAGCGCTGGCGTTCGGCAAGTCGCTGGAAGTGGTGGAGGCCGAGTTTGCGGCGCAGGGTAAAACCCCTGAGCAGGTCAAACACGTGGCGCCGTTCAAAGTGTTTGAAGGCAACCGCCCGACCAACTCGATCCTGCTGCGCGAAATCACGCCGTTCAGCCTGGGCAGCCTGATCGCGCTGTACGAGCACAAGATCTTCACCCAGGGTGCGATCCTGAACATCTTCACCTTCGATCAGTGGGGCGTGGAGCTGGGCAAACAGCTGGCTAACCGTATCCTGCCTGAACTGGCGGGCAGCGAGAAAATCAGCAGCCACGACAGCTCGACCAATGCGCTGATCAACCGCTTCAAGGAATGGCGCTAACCGCCTGAACTGAAGCCAATAAAAAACCCGCCGCGGCGGGTTTTTTTACGTCTGCAAAAAATTACAGGTTGATCGGCACTTCGAAGCTGATGCCTGCACCCACGTCGTCGGCGGTGCTGTGATCGCTGTCGGTGTACCACAGGCTGGTGTCGAATTTAACCTGAGAATCGAAGCTGTAACCCCAGCCGAGCTGAATGCCTTTCAGCGTATCGGAACGCGGGAACGCCCGGTTGATGCTTTGGTTGTTCGGATTCACCTTGGCGTACACCAGGCGGGTGCTCCAACGCTGGCCGTCGTCCAGCACCATTTCCACGCGGCCGGACAGCATCTGACCGTCGCCGCCCATCGCATGGCCCAGCGGATAACCTTGCTGGTAGTAACCGCCACGATAGATGTAGTGGTAATACATCACGTTGTTGGCGTTACCGTTAGAGCGGGTATCAGAACCTTCGATATGCCAGTTGATCGTGGTCGGGCCCCATTCCGGATGGCCTTCAAGCCCCAGCATGTAAGCGTTATGCGAAGGCAGCATGCCTGCTTCATCTTCACCGGTGATCTGGCCATAAAGGCTGACCGGCATGCCGATGAGCGGCTGCAGCTTGAGTTTGAAGTCAAAACCGCCCAACTGGTTGCCCGGGTCGTTTTTCCGATCGCCGGTATTGTCGTTGCCGGTTACGCCATCCCAGAAGGAACTCCAGGAGTGCGGACGGCCATCACCACCCCACATCATGACGCGTGAAGCGCCCAACTCCAGGAAGTCGGTCGGCATCATGGTCAGGCGGCCACCGATCAGCTTGGTGTCCGGCACGGCAGCGTACTGTGACAGCTGGCCGGCGGACAACTGGTATTGCCAACGGCCGATCCACGACAGCCACGGGGTTTCAAACGGCGATTGGTCGGCGCGCTGCAGCATAAAGCCGGCCACCGGGCGTGCGGCATCGGAGCGGATCAGGCTGCCGTCGTAGCCCGGGCCCCACCACTGGGAAACTTCGCCGAAGGAGAGCCATTGGTTCCAGATTTTCACCGCGCCGTAGGAGCCGTTCATATTGAATTTGGAGCCGTCGCTGACGCGCTGATCGCCTTCCACCGAACCCTGCAGACGCACGTCCCAGAATTCACCGTTGGCGCCGGCGCCGATGGTCAGACGATCGTCGGCGTACTCATTTTGGCCGAAGCCCTGCGGGGTACCGGGTTTATCGGTCGACGCGTAACCGCTGACGCGGATATTGGCTTTCAAGGCATCGACACGGCGCTGCACGCGGTCGATGACGTTTTTCTCGGTGTTGCTCACCGGCTTGGCTTGCGCGATAACGGAACTGATCTCTTCCTGACTCAGCGGCCAGGTGGATAGGCTGACGTTGATGACGCCGCGGTCAGACAACCAGGCGAGATCGTTACGCAGATCGTTGTCAGGGGCTACCAGGCCGGCGGCGTGGCCGGACAATGCACAGGTAAACAGGCCCGCAGCGACCAGTCCGTTAAGTTTAGCGCGCATAAAGAATTCCCTTGTTAATTCGAGGTTATTGGTTTTATGTAAAGATCTCTGTGACCCATGATAGTTGACATTTCGATTTGCTACAAATCTATAAGTCAGAAACATCTTATTATAACTTTATGAATTAAATGGGGTTTAAAGTGCTTTCGCGCGGGGCATAATTTTTAAGACAATGCCTATATTGGCACGGTTGAATCATATTAGCGGTATTCAGAGAGAGGTTTTATGGCGAAAACGTCGCGTTCGATCATGATAGCGAAGGGGCTGCAGCGGGTGCTGAACGTGGGCTTGTTGCTGCTGGCGGCAATTCTGGTGGTATTTCTGGTCAAGGAGACCCTCCACCTGGCGAAGGTGTTATTTATCAACAGCGAAGAGTCGTCCTCTTACCTGTTGATTGAAGGCATCGTGATTTATTTCCTGTACTTTGAATTTATCGCCTTGATCGTCAAGTATTTTGAGTCGGGTTATCATTTCCCGCTGCGCTATTTTATTTACATTGGCATTACCGCGATTATTCGTTTGATTATCGTGGACCACAAAAACCCCATCGATACCCTGATCTACGCCGCGGCGATATTGGTGCTGGTGGTGACGCTCTATCTGGCCAACACCGATCGGCTGAAACGGGAGTAGCGATAAAAATGGCGGCCAATGGCCGCCAAAGACACAGGATTACCGCTATTGCGGAAAGACATCAAACGCACTGCAGTGGCACAAATTACCCCTTCACGCCGCCGGCCGTCAGGCCGCCCACCAGCCAGCGCTGGGCCAGCAGGAACACGGCGGTAATCGGTATCGCCGACAGCACCGCGGCGGCGGCGAAGTCGCCCCACAGATAGTTCTGCGGGTTGAGATATTGCTGCATCCCCACCGCCAGCGTGTAGCTGTTCACATCACGCAGCAGCAGCGACGCCACCGGCACTTCGGTGATGGCGGCGATAAACGACAGAATGAACACCACCGCCAGAATCGGCACCGACAGCGGCAGCAGCACCAGACGGAACGCCTGCCACGGCGTGGCGCCGTCCAGCGCCGCCGCCTCTTCCAGCGAGTTGTCGATGGTTTCGAAATAGCCCTTGATGGTCCAGACGTGCAGCGCGATGCCACCCATGTAGGCGAAGATCACGCCGCCGTGGGTGTTCAGGCCGATAAACGGAATGTACTGGCCCAGGCGATCGAACAGGGCGTACAGCGCCACCAGCGACAGCACCGCCGGGAACATCTGGAAGATCAGCATGCTTTTCAGCAACGTGCTCTTGCCGCGAAAACGCATGCGGGCGAAGGCGTAGGCACAGGTGGTGGACAGCGTCACGATGCCGATGGCGGTGATCGCCGCGATCTTGATGGAGTTCCACAGCCACAGCAGCACCGGGAAAGGCGGCGGCGTCACGCTGCCGTCGGCGTGGGTGACGCTGAAGCCGAGCGCCAGCCGCCAGTGATCCCAGGAGAGGGTTTCCGGTATCAGGCTGCCGGTGGCGAAGTTGCCGGAGCGCAGCGAGATGGCCACCACCATCAGCAGCGGGAACATGATCAGGGCGATAAAGCACAGCATCAAAATATGGGTGATCCACAGGCGCAGGCGCTGGGATTTGGGTTGAACCATGGCCATCGTTATTCTCCCTAATCGAAGTTCATCTTGCTGGCTTTCAAATTCAGGATCGCCAGCGCGCCCACCAACAGGAAGATCAGCGTGGCGATGGCGGCCGCCAGCCCGAAGTCTTGCCCGCCGCCGCCTTCGAAGGCAATGCGGTAGGTGTAGCTGACCAGCAGGTCGGTATAGCCGGCCGGCGTGGTGGTGCCGATCATGTCCGGGCCGCCGTTGGTCAGCAGTTGGATCAGCACGAAGTTGTTAAAGTTGAAGGCGAAGCTGGCGATCATCAGCGGCGTCAGCGGCTTGATCAGCAGCGGTAAGGTGATGCGGAAGAAGTTTTGCCACGGGTTGGCGCCGTCCATCGCCGAGGCCTCGTACAGATCGTCCGGGATCGCCTTCAGCAGCCCCATGCACAGGATCATCATGTACGGGTAGCCGAGCCAGGTGTTGACGATCAGAATCATGCTCTTGGCGGTGAGCGGATCGCTGAACCAGGCCGGTTTGATGCCGAACAGATGGCTGAGCATCATGTTGATCTCGCCGAAGCTCTGGTTGAACAAACCTTTGAAGATCAGGATCGAGATGAATGACGGCACCGCATAGGGCAGGATCAGCAGCACGCGGTAGATCGCCTTGCCTTTCAGCGCCTCCCACTGCACCACGCAGGCCAACACCATGCCGACCGCCACGGTGAGGATCACCGTCATCACCGAGAACACGATGGTCCAGATGAAGATCGACACGAACGGTTTCTTGATGCCCTCGTCCTGCAGCACCCGCAGGAAGTTTTTCCAGCCGGTGGTGACGGTATAGCCCGGGCTCAGGGTTTCCTGCGCCCAGCCGCCGTCGGCGTTGATCGCCTGGTAGAAGCCGGTGTCGCCGTTCGGCCGGTAGCGCACCTGAGTCTGATTATTGGTCAGCGTGCTGCCGTCTTGGTCCAGCGCGTACAGCGGGCGGGTGCCGGAGAACTGGCGCAGGGAGCTCATGCGCAATTCCCCGCCGTCGGGCAGTTGCGCCACCAGTTGGCTCAGCGCCTGCCGGTTCTGGGTAATCACCCGCAGCGTGGCGCGTTCGCCCTGCGGTGCGGCGCTCTGCGCCGTCAGTTTCAGGGTTTGCGGCGCGGCGGCGTCGAGGCGGAAAGGTTCGGAGATCAGCGGCTGTTCACTGTCCGGTGGCGTCAGCTGCAGGCGCCACTGCTGGTTTTCCGCCGGGTAGAGGCCGAAGGTAAAGGTTTTGCCGCTCTGGAACTGGCGCTGCATCAGCACCGATTGCGCGCGTTCAAAAGTCAGCTGGTTGGTGCTGCTGTAGTTGGTGAAGGCGATGGCGATGGTGCAAATCAGCGGGAACAGAACGAACAGCCCCATGCCGGCGACGCCGGGATACACATAGCGCCAGGCGTAGGCGCGGCGGTTGGCGAAGACGTAAAGCCCGGCGCTGACCAGGATCAGCGTCAGGATGGCGAACAGGTATTCACCCTGTGCATACATCAACACAATCAGGTAGCAGGTCACCAGGCTGAACAGGCCGACCACCAGCCATTTCAGCGCGTCGCTTTGCCACCACTTCGATTTTTTACGCGCAGGCGTCCCGGCGTGGGCGAATTGCATAGGGCGTTCCTTTCTGTGAAGCAACGGCGGGGCACTTGTCCCCTTCATACTTGAAGCTACACCTTTGTTGGCTGCGTCCGCTCACCCCGGTCACAGAGTTATCTATGCTCCCGGGGATGTGCGTACTTGCCGTCGCGGTGTCACTCCAATTATTTCGGGGATGTTAATCCCGCACGACGTCGTTACTTGGTGATACGGGTCTGCACGTCGTCCAGCGCGGCTTTCACCGTCTGACGGCCGCTGACGGCGTTGATCACCGCGCTGCGTTCGGCGTACCAGAAGGCGCTCATCTGCGGGATGTTCGGCATGATTTCCCCGTTTTGCGAGTTCTGCATGGTGGCGGCGATCTTCGGATCTTTGGCCAGCGCTTCCTGATAGGACTTCAGCGCCACCGCGCCCAGCGGCTTGTCTTTGTTGACGTCCGCCAGCCCTTCGTTGGTCAGCAGGTAGTTCTCGAGGAACTCGGTCGCCAGTTCTTTATTCGGGCTGGCGGCGTTGATGCCGGCGGTCAGCACGCCGACGAACGGCTTGGACGGTTTGCCTTTGAAGGTCGGCAGCAGCGTCACGCCGTAGTTGATTTTGCTCTGCTCGATGTTGTTCCAGGCCCACGGCCCGTTGATGGTCATCGCGGTCTGGCCTTTGTTGAACGCGGCTTCGGCGATCGAGTAGTCGGTATCGGCGTTGATGTGCTTGTTTTTCACCAGATCGACGATGAACTGCAGACCGGCCTGCGAACCGGCGTTGGCGACGCCGACATCCTTGATGTTGTATTTGCCGTTTTCATACTTGAAGGCATAACCGCCGTCGGCGGCGATGATAGGCCAGGTGAAGTAGGGTTCCTGCAGGTTCCACATGATGGCGCTCTTGCCGCCGGCGCGCAGCTGCTTGTCCAGCGCCGGGATCTCTTCCCAGGTCTTCGGCGGCTGTTTGACCAGGTCTTTGTTGTAAATCAGCGACAGCGCTTCGACGGCGATCGGGTAACCGATCAGCTTGCCGTCATAACGCACGGCGTCCCAGGTGAACGGGAACAGCTTGTCCTGGAAGGCTTTGGACGGGTGGATTTCGGCCAGCAGGCCGGACTGCGCATAGCCGCCGAAGCGGTCGTGGGCCCAGAAGATGATGTCCGGGCCGTCGCCGGTGGCGGCTACCTGCGGGTATTTTTCTTCCAGCTTGTCCGGATGCTCGACGGTGACCTTGATACCGGTGTCTTTTTCGAATTTCTTGCCGACTTCGGCCAGGCCGTTATAGCCCTTGTCGCCGTTGATCCAGATAACCAGTTTGCCTTCCTCGATCTTGGCGAAGGCGGAAGAAGAGAGCACCAGGGTGGCCAGTGCCGAGAGCGCCAGCGTGCGGGCGAGGGTAATGCTGCGAGTCATAATCCAGTCCTTCTTTTTGTGGGCACATAAATCAAGGAGAGACGTTTCGCGGTAATAGTGGGTCACAACGCGACATATTCTCATCCTCCCCCCCTCTACGCCCCTGAGATGAGGAGTGTGATCCAGTTAACGTTGCGCTCTATTCTGTGGCGTCAGGCACAAAATAGGGGGGCGATTTTTGCCAGCCGGATCACAGATTTGCCTTAAGCGCGGAACTTCTCATCGCCGCGGTCGTTCTCTCATCCTCCCGCCTCCTCCCCCATGAAAAATCCTGTTACGGATGATTACCCTTTCCGGCGACTCCCGCACTATCGGCCCATTGATTGTCAACGCCACGCGCAGCAGGGATACCGGATTTATGTCGTCAATGCCTATCGCCACTCAGCCCACCCTGTACCGGATCCATCCGGCCAGTTTCCGTGACGGAAACGGGGACGGCGTGGGCGACGCGCACGGCATGCTGGCGGCGCTGCCGTACCTGAAAGCGCTGTCGATCGACGGCCTGTTGCTGCCGCAGATGCTGGCGCCGGAGGCCGAGGCGACGGTGACGGGCGAAGGGCTGACGCTGTGGTACGCCGATGAAGCCAACCGCGTTCGCAATGCCGTCGCGCCGCAGCGGTTCGCCCACGGCGCATTGGCGCTGGACGTGATGCCGTTTAGCGTAGAGAAGCTGGTGGCGGTGCTGCACGCCCGCCGCGCCACGTTGGCGGACAGCCTGTGGAGCACCGGGGACGCCGATCAGCCAAGAGTGGTCAGCCGCTGGGGGCAGGGCGATTTGCGCTCCGCCGCCGCCTTTCTGACGCTGCTGGCGATGTTGCCGGCGCCGATCTGCCTGTATCAGGGCGAAGAGCTGGGGCTGCCACATGCCGCCGGCCTGCAAGATCCGCGCGGCGCGCAAACGCCGATGCCGTGGCATGAGGCCCCCGAACAGGTCACCGCCGGCGAAATCAGCTGGTATCAGCAGGTGGCGATCGAACACCGTGCGCTGGCCATCAGCCGCCAACAGCACGACAGCCACTCCACCTTACGTTACTGCCAGGCGCTGTTGGCCCTGCGCCGTTCACCGCTCATCCAGCGCGGCGAATTGAACGCGGTCAGCCAGCGGGACGGCGTGGTGCGCTTACTTATTACCCATCAGGATCAATGCCTTGAAGCGCTGATAAACCTGCAGCCTTATACTCAGGCGGCCGCGCCGTCTGAGGCGACCTTGCCGTTGGCATGGCAGCACGGCGCGCAGCAAGAGGGTCATCAATGGGTTTTGGCGGGCTTTGCCTCCGCCATTTTCACACGACATGTTAACTGCGAAAGCAGGGGAGTAACGCATGGCTAGCGTGACACTGCGCAGCGTTTATAAGGCCTTCGGTGAGGCCGTGATTTCCAAAGACGTCAATCTGACCATCGAGGACGGCGAGTTTGTGGTGTTTGTCGGGCCGTCGGGCTGCGGTAAATCGACGCTGCTGCGCATGATCGCCGGGCTGGAGGACATCACCTCCGGCGAGCTGCTGATCGGTGAGAAACGCATGAATGAGGTGCCGCCTTCCGAGCGCGGCATCGGCATGGTGTTCCAGTCCTATGCGCTGTATCCGCACTTGTCGGTGGCGGACAACATGTCGTTCGGCCTGAAGCTGGCCGGCGCCAGGAAAGCGGAAATCAATCAACGGGTGAACCAGGTCTCAGAGGTGCTGCAGCTGGCGCACCTGCTCGATCGGCGGCCGAAGGCGCTGTCCGGTGGGCAGCGTCAGCGCGTGGCGATTGGCCGCACGCTGGTGGCCGAGCCGGACGTGTTCCTGCTCGACGAACCGCTGTCCAACCTCGACGCCGCGCTGCGGGTGCAGATGCGCATCGAGATCTCCCGTCTGCACAAGCGCCTGCAGCGCACCATGATTTACGTCACCCACGATCAGGTCGAAGCGATGACGCTGGCCGACAAGATCGTGGTGCTCGACGCCGGTCGCGTGGCACAGGTCGGCAAGCCGCTGGAATTGTACCACTACCCGGCCAACCGCTTCGTCGCCGGATTTATCGGCTCGCCGAAGATGAACTTCCTGCCGGTCAAGGTGACCGCGGCGCAGCCGCAACAGGTGCAGGTCGAACTGCCCAACCGCCAGTTGGTCTGGCTGCCGGTGGAAGGCGCGGGCGTTCAACCCGGCGCCAACCTGTCCCTGGGCATTCGCCCTGAACATCTGCTGCCCGGCGAAGCCTCAGAAGTGCGGCTTACCGGCGACGTACAGGTGGTGGAGCAGCTCGGCAACGAGACGCAAATCCACATCCAAATCCCGGCCATCCGTCAAAACCTGGTGTACCGCCAGAATGACGTGGTGCTGGTAGAAGAAGGTGCCACATTCGCCATCGGCCTGCCGCCTCACCGCTGCCACCTGTTCCGTGAAGACGGTACGGCATGTAAACGGCTGCACCAGGAGCCGGGCGTTTAAAGCATCAAAGTCGGTATAACAGGAGAATAATGATGACTACTCTGCGCAAACTTCCTCTGGCACTGGCTGTCGCCGCCGGTGTTCTCTCTACTCAGGCGCTGGCCGTGGATTTTCACGGTTACGCCCGTTCCGGCATCGGCTGGACCGGCAGCGGCGGTGAGCAACAGTGCTTCAAGGCCACCGGCGCCGCGAGCAAATACCGTCTCGGCAACGAATGCGAAACCTATGCCGAGCTGAAGCTGGGGCAGGAAGTGTGGAAAGAAGGCGACAAGAGCTTCTATTTCGACACCAACCTGGCCTATTCGGTCTCGCAACGTTCCGACTGGGAAGACGTGACCCCGGGCTTCCGCGAAGTCAACGTGCAGGGTAAAAACCTGATCGACTGGCTGCCGGGCTCCACGCTGTGGGCCGGTAAGCGCTTCTATCAGCGTCATGACGTTCACATGATCGACTTCTACTACTGGGATATCTCCGGCCCGGGCGCCGGTCTGGAAAACATCGATCTGGGCTTCGGCAAGCTGTCCGCCGCCGTGACCCGCAACTCCGAATCCGGTGGTTCTTACGGCTACCTGGATAACGAATGGAAACAGCGTCCGACCGTCAACGACACTTTCGACCTGCGTCTGGCCGGCCTGGAACTGAACCCGGGCGGCACCCTGGAGCTGGGCGTGGACTACGGCCGCGCCAATGCGCAGGATAACTATCGCCTGGCCGACGGCGCCAGCAAAGACGGCTGGATGTTCACCGCGGAACACACGCAGAGCATCCTGAACGGTTACAACAAGTTCGTGCTGCAGTACGCCACCGACTCGATGACCTCGCAGAACAACGGCCGTAATGAAGGCGCCACCATTGATAACAACGGCAAGATGATCCGCGTGCTGGATCACGGCGCCATCGACTTCAACGATCAATGGGCGCTGATGTATGTCGCCATGTTCCAGGACATCGACCGCGACAACAACAACGGCACCACCTGGTACACCGTGGGCGTGCGCCCAATGTACAAATGGACGCCGATCATGAGCACCCTGCTGGAAGCCGGCTATGACAACGTCAAATCCCAGCGCACCGGCGATCGCAACGGCCAGTATAAAGTGACCCTGGCGCAGCAGTGGCAGGCGGGCAACAGCATCTGGTCGCGTCCGGCCATCCGTCTGTTCGCCACCTACGCCAAGTGGGATGAGAAGTGGGGCTACGCCACCGGTGACGACACCGGGTATAACACCGGCACCGCCTACAACGACACCAGCATGCATACCTTCAGCCGCGGCAAGGATGACGAAGTCACCTTCGGCGCCCAGATGGAAATTTGGTGGTAACGACGACAGGACGGGGAGGGCTATCGGCTCTCCCCCAACCGCATTCGCCGCGGCCGGATCTCTTGCCTGATCCGCCGCGGCGCTGAAAGAGGATATAACGATGAAAAAGAATCTGCTGTCACTCTGCCTGTCGCTGGCGCTGACCGTCTGCGCGCCTTTGGCGGCCAACGCCGACACGCCGGCCAACGTTTCCGTCGCGCCGGCCATCAGCGCCGCCACGCTGCAAAGCCTGCCGTGGCAGCCGCTGCAGCCGCCGGTGTCGCAAGAGGTGAAGCTCGACGCCGTCAGCCCGCAGCTCAATCAGGGCGAGATTCAGGGGGCGATCGCCGCCTATACGCTGCCGGCCGATCGCGGCTCGCTGGAAGTGACGCTGAGCAGCCTCGCTAAAAACAATTCGCTGTATGCGCCGAGCGTGCTGGTGCTGGACGAGCATCTGCGCCCGGCGGCGTATTACCCGAGCAGCTACTTCCCGTATCAGCCACCGGGGGCGATGTCCTCCGATCGCCTCGAAGGCACGCTGAAACTGACGCCGGCGCTCGGTCAAAAACAGATTTACCTGCTGGTGTACACCACCCGTCAGGACTTGGCGAAAACCACGCAGCTGACCAATCCGGCCAAGGCCTATGCGCAGGGCGTGGGTAACGCGGTGCCGGATATCCCGGATCCGATCGCCGGCCACGCGACGACCGGCACGCTGAAGCTTAAGGTCACCGCGGAACAGGGCACCGGCAACGTGATGATCGGCATGCTGCAGCCTGCGCCGACCGTGGCGCCGGTGGTGGTGGGCTCGACCGCACCGGCCGCCGTGGCGGCACAGGCACCGGAGAAACCGGCGGAGCCGATGCTCAACGATACCGAAAGCTACTTCAATAACGGCATCAAGCAGGCGGTGAAGGCGGGCGATATCGACAAGGCGCTGAAACTGATGAATGAGGCCGAGAAACTGGGCTCGACCACCGCGCGTAAAACGTTTATCAGCAGCGTTAAAGGCAAGGGGTAATACCCGGCGCTGCCGATGCTGGCTCGATGATTGGTGCGCTTTGGCGCACCTTTTTTCATCCGCGGGCCAGCGTTGCGCCGATCAACGCCAACAGACGAGCGTTGCCCACCTGCTGCATGACGCGCACCGGCTTGCCCTGCGGCGCCGGCATGCCGACCGTCAGGCGCAGACCGTCCGGCCGCCAGCGGCGTGAACTGCCGCGCGTCAACGCCCCTTCCAGCGCCACATCTACATGGAACATCTCGGTCGTGACCAGCTGCGGCGCCAGCAGCCAGGCGATCACCAGCGCATCATGGATCCAGCAGCCCGGCAGGTGCCGCGTATGGCGTGAATAGTCGATCCACGGCTGCGTGGTGGCGCGCAAATAGCGGCACAGCGGGGTATCCGGCTGGGTCAACGCGGCCAGATCCGTCTGGGTCAGCATGGTCTGGGTAGTGACGTCCAGCGGTGCCAGCGTGATAGCGGCGCCGCTGTTCAACACCAGCCGCGCCGCTTCCGGATCCAAACCGAAATTGGTGTCCTTGATGTACCCGTCGACGTTGAACACGCCCCCCATGATCACGATCTCTTTCACCGCCTGCGCCATCTGCGGGTAAAGCTGCATGGCGTGCGCAACGTTGGTCAGCGGGCCGATCGCCGCCAGCGTGATCTCGCCGGGATGCCGGCAGATCAGTTCGCCGATGGCGATGGCGGCGTCCGGTGCGGGCGCGTTGGCCAGCGGGGGCGCGGGCAGGTCACGCCACAGCGCCGCCAGCTTTGGATCGGCGATCGGGCGGTCCAGATGGGCGCGCCACGGCTCCGGCGGCTCGCTCAGGGCGCGCGCCGCGCCGAGGGCGACCGGCACCTGATAGCCGCTCTGCGTCAGCAAGTCGGTGGCGACGGCGAAGCCCACTTCACGCGGGGTGTTGCCGGCCACGATGCTGATCAGCTCCAGCTGTAGCTGCGGTTTGGCCGCCAGCGCCAGGGCCAGCGCCAGGCCGTCGTCGACGTTGGCGCCGGGAACCCCGTTGCCGGGATCGCAATCAATGATTAAACGCATAGTAAGGTGTCCTGAAAAACCGCTAACAGCCGCACGAACGGCGCATGCGCAGTTGAAAAGCGAATTCATGCAGCTCGGCGGGCGCGGCACCGGCGGCCAGCATGGCGATGGCCCGCTTGGCCATGGCGTCGATCGGCTGCTCGACCGCGCTGAGCGGCGGCACGCTGAATTCGGATTGCTGCGTGCCGTTAAAACAGATCAGCGCCAGATCGTCCGGCGCGCGCAGCCCATGCTCCGCCAACGCCGACAGGCAGCCGAGCGCCTGCTGCTCGTTGGAGGTGAAAACGGCGCGCGGGCGCGGGCCCTGCACCAGACGCTGGGTGGCCTGGTAACCGCCCTGGCGGGTGTAGGGCACTTCGAAAATCCACTCGTCGCGCGGCGCGATGCCCGCCTCCAGCAGCGCATCGCGCCAGCCGTTCAGGCGATCCTGCGCGTTGAGCATGGTCAGCGGGCCGATAAAAATGCCGATGTCGCGATAGCCGTGCTGCAGCAGATGGCGGGTTGCCTGGCAGGCGGCGTCGCGCTCGTCGACGCGAATGGCGCAGACGCCGGCCTGGCTGTCGATGGTGTCTATCATTACGCAGGGCGTGCCGGAGGCGCGGATCAGATCGAACCACGGGTGGCGATCGACGCTGGTGTACAGCAGGCCGTCGACCTGGCGGCGCAGCAGGTTGTTGATAAGCTCATACTCGCGCTGACGATCGTCGCCGGCATCGCCCAGCAGCAGCACGCGGCCGCGGCTGAAGGCTTCCTGCTGCAGCGCCCGCGCCAGGGTGGCGAAGAACGGGTTGGAAATATCCGGCACCACCAGCCCGTAGGTTTGCGTGCTGCCGGAGGCCAGCGCCCGCGCGATGTCGTTCGGCCGGTAGCCGGTCTGCTCGATCGCCGCCAGCACGCGCAGCCGGGTGGCTTCCGCCACCGGGCGCGGGCCGTTGTTGATCACATAGCTGACCACGGCGACGGAGGTGCCCGCTACGCGGGCCACGTCGGCGCGGGTAACGCGTCGCGCGGAGTGATTATCCACATTGAGGTCCTGTTCGCCTTCTCGCTACGCGGCATCCTGCGGCAGGTTGAGATCGCGGCCGCGGGTTTCGGGAGCAAAGAAGGTGGTGATTAAGCCGATGGCCGCCATTACAACAAAATAGCAGGCGACAGGCCACCAGTGACCGAAACCGGACAGCAGCGCGGTGGCGATCAGCGGCGCGGTGCCGCCGGAGAGGATTGAACCGAGCTCCTTGGCGAACGCCATTTTGGAGTAGCGGTTCTTCACGCCGAACAGTTCGACGCCGTAGGCCGCCTGCACGCCGAAGATCCCCAGCGACGCGATGCACATGCCGACCACGATCACCGAGATGACGATCGCCGGTTCACGGCTGTCGAGCAGCCAGAACGCCGGGAAGGCGTACAGCACCAGCAGCAGGCAGAACCCGCGGTAGGTGACGCGGCGGCCGAAGCGATCGGACAGCCAACCGGCCAGTGGGATCACCAGAAAACCGCACAGCGAGGCGATCAGCACCGCCAGCGCCGGCACCGATTTATCGACCATCAGCACCTTGGCGACGTAGCCGACAATAAAGCCCTGGCACAGGTAGGAAGGGCCGTTCTCGCCGATGCGCAGGCCGAGCATCACCCAGAACGCTTTGGTGCGCTGCAGGTAGCTGCGCGTATCCGGTGCGGCCTGGGCGGCGTCCAGCATGCGCTGGTGGTTTTGCTGCAGCTCGCGCTCGAAGACCGGCGTTTCCCGCACGTGGCGGCGCAGATAGAGCGCCACGCCGGCGATCAGAATGCTGGCGAGGAACGGAATGCGCCAGCCCCAGCTCATCAGGTCTTCTTTGTCGAGCTGCAGCACCAGCAGCCATACCAGCGATGCCAGTAGGGTGCCGCTGTTGGAGCCGATGGCGATGATCGACGCTACCAGTCCGCGCCGTTTGGCCGGCGCGTATTCCGCCAGCATCACCGCGCCGCCGGACAGCTCTGCGCCGGCGCCGAACCCCTGCGCAAAGCGCAGGATCACCAGGCAGGTGGGCGCCCAAACGCCGATTTGCGCATAGGACGGGATCAGGCCGATCAGCGTGGTGGAAATGCCCATCAGCGCCACGGTGGTGATCAGCACCACGCGGCGGCCTTTGCGATCGCCGATCCAGCCGAACACCAGCGCCCCGATCGGCCGCGCGATGAAGCCGACGGAGTAGGTGGCGAAGCTGGCCAGCAGGGCGACCAGCGGCGTGGCCTCGGGGAAGAACACGTCGCCGAACACCATGCCGGCCGCCAGGCCGTACAGCGCGAAATCGACGTATTCCATGGCGGTGCCGAGCCAGCAGGAGAAGGTGGCGCGCCAAAATTGGCTGCGCCCCTCTTTGGTTGCCAGGCGTTCATCGGCCGCCAGCGTGTCGGCGGTCTGTGGAGTGGCAAGCGTTGTTTCGCTCATGGCAGTGCTATCCTCTTTTGTGCTGCGCCTTGAGGGACGCGGTTAAAGATGGTTTCCCTGGTGCCGGCAACAAAGGTGTGCCGACAAATGATGTCGGACGCATGGCGATTCAACGCTGCGGTGTCAGAGTATCTACGCGCGTAGATAAAACAACGCGACAAAGATGAAACTTTGCAGGCGATCACAGAATCGGCATCGTGTCGGGGAACGAAGATAGAGAACGCGGATGGCAAAAAGATGACAGGAGCCCGGTTTTTCCGGCGGAAGCCACCGCCGTTTTCGCCACGAATCAGCCTGCCGCTTTCGTATTTCTGCGCTACAATGGGGGCCTGTTAACAGTTTGTATCGTCTGTCGCGCCGTACCGGTCGCGGCTCAGGCGAGGAGTAAAGCAATGTCTGGCATCAGGGATTCCATCCTGCCGCCGCTGGAGTGGTTGTCCGAACAGGATCCTCCGGCGCCCGCCGCCGTCAGCGACTGGCTGATGGAGTTAGGCTCCATGACCCGCCGATTTGAACGCCATTGCGCCCAGGTGCGCGTCGAACCGCAGCGCGAATGTTTCGTCACGCGCGAGGCGTTGGGCGATGAGGCGAATCACCTGCCCGACAGCCCACGCTATTGGCTGCGCGAAGTGGTGCTGCTGGGCGACAACCAGCCCTGGCTGCTGGGGCGCACGGTGATCCCGGAAAATACGCTGACCGGCCCCGACCAGGCGCTGGTGGATCTGGGCACGCTGCCGCTGGGGCGCTACCTGTTCAGCAGCGGCGAGCTGACCCGCGACTATATCCATATCGGCCGACAGGACGCGCTGTGGGCGCGCCGTTCACGGCTGCGGCTGGCGGGCAAACCGCTGTTGCTGACCGAACTGTTTTTACCGGCTTCACCGCTGTATTCAGCGGTTCCTGCATAAGAGAGGAGAGCAAGACCTTGGAGGGAAGCGTGACTCAAAGTAAATGGCGGGCTTACAGCCATTTGATGCGCATTGATAAACCGATCGGCACGCTGTTGCTGCTGTGGCCGACGCTGTGGGCGCTGTGGCTGGCCGGGAAAGGCGTGCCGCCGCTGTCGATTTTGTTGGTGTTCGTGCTCGGCGTGTTCCTGATGCGCGCCGCCGGCTGCGTAGTGAATGACTACGCCGATCGCGCGGTGGACGGCTACGTGAAACGCACCGCCGGGCGGCCGATGCCGAGCGGCCGGGTGAGCGCGAAAGAGGCCAAGGTGCTGTTCGTGGTGCTGGTGCTGATCTCGTTCTGCCTGGTGTTGACGCTCAATGCGATGACCATCTGGCTGTCGCTGGCGGCGCTGGCGCTGGCCTGGATGTATCCGTTCATGAAGCGGGTGACCAACCTGCCGCAGTTCGTGCTGGGCGCCGCGTTCGGCTGGGGCATTCCGATGGGTTATGCGGCGGTCAGCGAATCGCTGCCGCTCAGCTGCTGGCTGCTGCTGCTGGCCAACATCTGCTGGACGGTGGCCTACGACACGCTGTATGCGATGGTCGATCGTGACGATGACCTGAAGATCGGCATCAAATCCACCGCTATCCTGTTCGGCCGTTATGACAAGCTGATCGTCGGGTTGCTGCAGTTCGCGACGCTGCTGCTGCTGGTGTGGGTCGGTTATCTGGCGCAGCTCGGCGGGGCGTTTTACTGGTCGCTGCTGCTGGCGGGCGCGCTGTTCATTCACCAGCAGAAACAGATCGCCGGCCGCGAGCGCGAGGCCTGTTTCAAGGCCTTCCTGCAGAACAACTATGTCGGGCTGGTGGTATTTATCGGCATCGCGCTGAGCTATCTGCCGGCGTAACGATTCCTCTTCGCAAGAAAAAAGGCACCCCGTGGGGTGCCTTTTGTATTTCCGCGCCGGGTGAAATCACTCGTCTTGCTCTTCTTCCGCATCGGCCTGCGGCAGGACGTTGGTCTCTTCCGGCATGTTGACGCTTTCGATGGTCAGCTTGATTTCCGGCGTGATCAGATCGCTCAGCATGTTGTACACCTCGAGGGTGTGCTCGCGGATCGCATCGCCGCTGTCGTTGATATAGCCTTCTTCGCGCAGCGTCGCCACCAGGGTGGAGAACACCGCCTTGTCGAAGAACTCCGGCGCGTTGATGCCGTGCAGCACCGACAGACGTTGCGCCATGATGCGGCTCTCTTTCTCCAGCGCGCCGCGGTTGATGCTCGGGTTAGCGCTGAGGATCGACATGGTGATGGCGTAGCGTTGCAGGGTTTCGCGCACCCCGGCGGCCAGCAGCTGCAGCGGGCGAATGCGCGCCGGGTTCAGCACCAGCTCGTCGCCTTTGTCGCAGATCAACTGTTGACGGATCAGCTCGTCAATCATCGGCCGCAGCACCTCCGGCAGCTGTTCCTTGTCGTTATGCAGGAACAGCTCGGCTTTCAGCATCGGATAGATCATGCCGATTTGGCGCAGCAGCTCGGCGCGCGACACCCGGCGGTGATGCATTACGATGCTGGCGATCAGCGACGGCAGCACCAGCAGGTGGTGGATGTTGTTACGGTAATAGGTCATCAGCACCGCCTGCTCACGCGGCAGGATGATGATGTCGCCGATGTTGTCCTTTTCCACCTCGAACTTGTTCATGTTCAGCGCGTGATCCAGCAGCTCGTCCGGCGTTTGCGTCGGCACGGTGACGTCACGCGCGTAAGGCGCATTGCGCATCAGCTGCAGGTAGCACTCCAGCTGTTCGACCAGCTGTTCGCGGGTCAGCGAACGCTGGCGCGAGGCCAGCAGCGCGGTGGAACACAGGTTCATGGCGTTGGCCGCGGCGGCGTTGTTGATACGCACCATGATCTGGCCGGCCAGATCGTTGACCGTCGGCGTCAGCCAGCTTGGGCGCTGGGCTTCGATCGGATCGATCGACTCGCGCCACTGCGGCACGTTCTGGTTGAGGTAAGCCGTCAATGGCAGCGGTTCGCCGAAGTTGACGTAACCCTGGCCCAGATTGCGCAGCTTGCGCAGGCCGCGCAGCATTTGCAGCAGGCTCTCTTTTTCCTTGGTGGCGCCACGCAGCTCTTTGGCATAGGTGCCCACTTCCATCACGTGCTCGTAACCGATGTAGATCGGCACCAGCGTGATCGGACGGGTGCCGCCGCGCAGCATCGCCTGGATGGTCATCGACAGGGTGCCGGTCTTCGGTTCCAGCAGGCGCCCGGTGCGGGAACGGCCGCCTTCCACGAAGTATTCCACCGAGTAACCGCGGGTGAACAGCTCGCCGAGGTATTCGCGGAACACCGTCGAGTAGAGCTTGTTGCCCTTGAAGGTGCGGCGGATGAAGAACGCGCCCAGGCGACGGAAGATCGGGCCGGCCGGCCAGAAGTTGAGGTTGATGCCGGCGGCGATGTGTGGCGGCACCAGGCCCTGGTGATACAACACGTAGGACAGCAGCAGATAGTCCATGTGGCTGCGGTGGCAGGGCACGTAGACGATCTCGTGGCCGTCCTGCGCCAGTTGGCGCACGCGCTCGGCGTTGGTGACGTTGATGCCCTGATACAACCGGTTCCAGGTCCAGCTCAGCACGCGGTCGGACAGGCGCACGGTTTCGTAGGAGAAATCGGCGGCGATCTCTTCCATCAGCGCGATGGCGTTCTGCTGGGCTTTCTCGTGCGAGATCTTCTTGCTGCGGGCCTCGTCCTCGACCGCTTTTTCGATCGCTTTGGACGCCAACAGCTTGTTGAACAGATCCTGACGGGCCGGCAGGCTCGGGCCTACCGCGGCCAGGCGCTGACGCGAGAAGTGCATGCGCGCCACGCGCGCCAGTTTCTGCGCGATGGTTTTATCCGTGCCGTGCTCGGTGGCCATGCGGCGCAGCGAAACGGTGTTGGAGAAACGCACGAAGCTGTCGCGGCCGAGCCACAGCACGGCGAAGAATTTCTGCACGCCATTCAACAGACGCAGGTGCGGCGTGCCGTGGCCTTCGCGGCCCGGCGAGCGGCCGAACATCACCGAAACCGGCAGCATCTGAATGTCGAGATCCGGATTGCTGCGATGCAGATCCAGATAGTCGTGGAACAGCTTTACCGACTCTTCTTTCGGGGTGTAATAGCGGAACACGCGCGGGCCGTCGTGAATGAACACGTAGCTCGGCAGCACGGTGCCGTCGATCTCCAGCGAGTTGAGCGGATCGGGCAGATCCTGCGCCAGGCACTGGGTGCGCAGCGTCAGCAAATCCGCCTTGGAATTGTAAGGTAAAACATACAGAATCGGCCGTGAGGGATCCAACCCTAGCTCGGTAACCGGATCTGAAGGGATGACCTTACTTCTTACCAACAATTTAAGTGGTAAATTCAATATTTTATAATAAATTTTACGCCAACCTGACATAACAACGTGAAGCCTCTTGTTAGCAATGCGCCGCAAGCATACCAGAAACCGGGTAGCAGATCTGTGGTGTTCGAAAACCGAGAGCCGTCAGCGCGGACTGTTCTAGACTCTTTTTATTATGACCGACCTCTGAGAAAGGCACGAAAACATGGCAAACCAAGCAACCGGACTGACCCGCATCATCAAGGCCGCCGGCTATTCCTATAAAGGGCTTTCCGCCGCTTGGCAACACGAAGCGGCGTTCCGCCAGGAACTGGTGGTCACCCTTCTGGCTATCATACTGGCTGTCTGGCTGGATGTGGGTGCGATAGCGCGCATTTTATTGATCGGATCGGTAGCGCTGGTGATGATCGTCGAGATCCTGAACAGCGCGATCGAGGCGGTGGTGGATCGGATCGGCAGCGAACATCACGAGCTGTCCGGCCGGGCCAAGGACATGGGATCGGCGGCGGTGTCACTGGCGATCGTGCTGGCGCTGTTCGTTTGGGGCACGGTCTTATGGCAGCATTTTGGCTGACGAAAGGCGCCTACTGACTGATTTTTATTTATTCTTCGGTTCCCAATCCGCGCTTACCTGTATATACTCACAGCAAGACTGTATAAACAAACAGGGGGCGGAATGAAAGCACTAACTACCAGACAGCAAGAGGTCTACGATCTGATTCGCGATCATATTTCGCAAACGGGCATGCCGCCAACGCGTGCCGAGATCGCGATGCGTCTGGGGTTCCGTTCGCCTAACGCCGCCGAAGAACACCTGAAGGCGCTGGCACGCAAAGGCGTGATCGAAATCGTCTCCGGTGCCTCGCGCGGTATCCGCCTGCTGATGGAAGAAGAAGAAGGGCTGCCGCTGATCGGCCGCGTCGCCGCCGGCGAGCCGCTGCTGGCGCAGCAGCACATCGAAGGGCACTACCAGGTTGATCCTTCCCTGTTTAAACCGAGCGCCGATTTCCTGCTGCGGGTGAACGGCATGTCGATGCGCGACATCGGCATTCTGGACGGCGATCTGCTGGCGGTGCATAAAACCCAAGACGTGCGCAACGGCCAGGTTGTGGTGGCGCGCATCGAAGACGAAGTGACGGTCAAGCGCCTGAAAAAACACGGCAACGTGGTCGAGCTGCTGCCGGAGAACAACGAATTCCAACCGATTGTGGTCGATCTGCGTCAGCAGAATTTCACTATCGAAGGGCTGGCGGTCGGCGTGATCCGCAACGGCGACTGGATTTAATCGCTGCCCCCTCAGTGCCGCCTCTTGTATCAATCGCCCCTGTTCTGGGGCGTTTTTGTTTCTGATTTTGCCCTTCGCCACTGCTACGGGAACGTCTCATCATGCGCTTGATTTCCGCCTTCACCAGCGACACCGATAAAGCCCTGTGGCGCCTGGCCCTGCCGATGATTTTTTCCAATATCACCGTACCGCTGCTCGGGTTGGTGGACACTGCGGTGATCGGCCACCTCGACAGCCCGATCTATCTGGGGGGCGTCGCGATCGGCGCGGTGGCGACCAGCTTCCTGTTCATGCTGCTGTTGTTCCTGCGCATGAGCACCACCGGTCTGGCGGCGCAGGCGCTGGGGGCACAGAACCCGCAGGCGCTGGCGCGCGCCTTTATGCAACCGCTGGTGCTGGCGCTGCTGGTCGGGGTGGCGATCGTCCTGCTGCGGTATCCGCTGATCGAACTGGCGCTGCGGATCGTCGGTGGCGATGGCGAGGTGCTGGAACAGGCACGGCGTTTTCTTGAAATCCGCTGGCTGAGCGCCCCGGCGGCGCTGGCTAATCTGGTGCTGTTGGGTTGGCTGCTCGGCGTGCAGTATGTGCGCGCGCCGGTGATCCTGCTGATCGTCGGCAACCTGCTGAACATCGTGCTGGATATCTGGCTGGTGATGGGCCTGGGCTGGAACGTGCGGGGGGCAGCGGCGGCAACCGCCATCGCCGAATACGCCACGCTGCTGCTCGGCCTGTGGCTGGCGTGGCGGGTGATGCGCCTGCGCGGTATTACCCTGCCGATGCTGCGCCAGGCCTGGCGTGGCGATCTGCGTCGTCTGCTGGCGCTCAACCGCGACATCATGCTGCGTTCACTGTTGCTGCAACTGTGCTTTGCGTCGCTGACCATTTTCGGCGCTCGCCTGGGAAGCGAGGTGGTGGCGGTCAATGCGGTATTGATGAATCTGCTGACGTTCACCGCCTATGCGCTCGACGGCTTCGCTTATGCGGTGGAGGCCCATTCGGGCCACGCCTACGGTGCCCGGGACGACAGCCAACTGCGCAAGGTGTGGCATGCGGCCTGCAGACAGGCGGGGCTGGTCGCGTTGGCCTTTGGCCTGGCGTATGCCGTTACCGGCCAACAGATCGTGGCGGCGTTGACCTCCTTGCCGGAGCTGCGTGCGTTGGCCGCCCACTATTTGCCGTGGCAGGTCATTCTGCCGCTGGTCGGGGTGTGGTGCTATTTGCTGGACGGCATGTTTATCGGCGCCACGCGCGGTGCCGAGATGCGCAACAGCATGGCGGTGGCTGCGGCGGGATACGGTCTGGCGCTGTTCAGCGTGCCGCTGCTTGGCAACCACGGGCTCTGGCTGGCGCTGGCGGTGTTTCTGGCGCTGCGCGGTCTGGCGTTGGGCTGGATTTGGCACCGCCATCAGGTGCGCGGCAGCTGGTTTACCGCTCGCTAGAACGGACGCTGTGCTGGGTTATTTATTAATTTAATTTATATTTCTATTCACGTTTGCTTACATGTTTTCAACCCTGGCATGTTTGCGTTAGCTTGTTGTTTTTTAGCGTTTTTTGTTTTTATTTTGTTTCTTAATGGTTTTTTATTCTGCCATTTGGCTTTTTTATTTCCATATTTAACTAGAATGAATCATGTGGCTGGCGAATGAATGGGAGCGATATTCCTTAAGGTGAAGGGAGTATAGGCCAGAAAAATTTCTGGTTAACCCCGGCCGGCGACAGGGATCACTGATTCACCACAGGTTAACGGAGAGACTATGAATAAAGATCAAGCCGACGGTAACTGGAAGCAGCTTAAAGGCAAAGTGAAGGAAAAATGGGGCAAGCTGACCGATGACGATCTGACAGTCATCGAAGGGAAACGCGAACAGCTGGTCGGCAAAATCCAGGAGCGTTACGGTTACCAGAAAGAGGCGGCCGAAAAAGAGGTGAAAGCCTGGGAAGATCACACCAAACACCGCTGGTAATTTGCAGGGCCGCCATTGAAGGCGGCTTGCCCAGCGCAGGCCGGCGTCGCTCTCATCCTCTGGCGCCCCGGCCGCAGGTACAGGGAGGTACCTGACTTCGTCTTACTTCTTCTTGATGGCGATGCTGTGATCGTGTTCGGCGCAGTCATGCTTGCTGTCGCACGCCTCAACCTCCACGCAGCCGGCGCACAGGCCGTGCGCTTCCACCACGCTGTGCCGCAGCGCAAATCCGGCTTCCTGCGCCAGCTTCTGCAGCGTTTCTTCTACGCCTTCGGTAGTGCGTTCGGTCACCTGGCCGCAGCGGTCGCAGATAAACAGTGCGGACGTATGCATCGGCTGTTCGAAATGGTGACACAGCACGTAGCTGTTGGCGGACTCCACTCTATGGATAAATCCTTGTTCCAGCAGAAAATCCAGCGCGCGATAGACCGTCGGCGGCTTGGCCTGCGGTTCGGCGACGCGGAGCAGATCGAGCAGGTCATAAGCGCTGATTGCACCGGGTTGCTGAGTCATCAGACGCAGCACTTCCAGCCGTTGCGGCGTCAATCGCACATTGCGTTGTTGGCAGAGGCGTTCCGCCTGCGCCAGCAGCTTTTCCTGGGTGGTTGAGTTCATCGCAAATATCCCGGTACGTAAAAAAGCCGATTTTACCATGATTACGGCGAATCGCCGAGAGTTGCCCCCTTTTCCCCTGAGGATTGCGCAGGGAAAGGCGCGCTGAGTGCGCTAAAAGAGAGATGCATCACAACTTTTCCCCGCAGGCGGGCGGCAAATCAACGTTGCCGATTTTAGCGCTGGAGAGCAGCGGACGAGAGCGGTATAACGCGTTTCACCCGCATGATGAGCAGGAGCCTTGTGTGATGACGGAAAGAGAGAAGCTGTTAAGCGGCCTGGAGTACAACAGCCGCGATGAAGAACTGATTGCTATGTACCATCGGGCCAGGGCGTTGACCAAAAGCCTGGGGGCGCTGGATTCGCATCAGGCGGACGAGAAAAACCGCCTGCTCGGTGAGCTGTTCGGCGCCTGGGGGGAGGCGAGTTGGATCGAAACACCGTTCTGGTGCGACTACGGGCAGCATGTCCGCATCGGCAAGAACTGTTTTATCAACGTCAATGCGGTGTTCCTCGACTGCAATACCATCACCATCGGCGACAACACGCTGATCGGCCCCAACGTGCAAATCTACACGCCGAGTCATCCGCTGAAGGCCGGTGAACGCTTTACCGGTGACCCGGCTTTTCCTTTCCGCACCTCGGCGCAGCCAGTGTCCATCGGCAGCAACGTGTGGATCGGCGGTAACGTGGTGATCTTGCCGGGAGTGACCATCGGCGACGGCACGACTATCGGTGCGGGCAGCATAGTGACCGGCGACATCCCGGCCAATGTGCTGGCGCTGGGGCAGCCGTGCCGGATTATCCGCGCGTTGGAATAGGGCGCAAGCGCGGGTACGGATAGGCGGCCAACGGTTTATCGGCGAGTATGAGACAAGGGGATGGGGGGCTCTCTTTGCGGTGTGCGCCGTCGTTGGGCAACTGGCGGTCATCGGCTAAAGCCAGACGTGCGGCCGCCAAACGACTCATGACGGTGCCAATCGGCACCGCCAGCACGTTCGCCGCTTCCCGGTAGGACAGCCCTTCGACATACACCAGAAACAGCGCGTTGCGCTGGGCCGCCGGCAACCGGCTTACGCGCCGCATCACTTCATTGAGCCAGACCGGCTGTTCCCCGTTGTCCGCATCGCCCAGCTCTTCCGCCGCCATGCAGCCTTGCCCCTGGCGAAGATGCTGGGCGCGAACTTCATTGAGCCAGATGGAGTGCAAGATGGAAAACAGCCAGCGATCCAGGTGTGAACCGGGAGTGAATTGCGCAGCGCGCTCCAGCGCACGCACGCAGGTCGCCTGCACCAGATCGTCGGCGATATCCCGCCGGTGCGAGAGCACCAGCGCATAGCGCCACAGGCGGGAGAGATAGTGGCCGAGTTCATCGCGTATAGTATCGCCGCTGATAGTCACCTCCGCAGGCGCGTCGGATCAAGATTCCGGGTGGTGATCGATGGCCGCCGCCAGATCGCGGTACTCCTCGCATCCGGTACCGCACAGCGACTGAATCACCTGCAGCTGCTGGCGCGCCAGATCGGGCCGGCCTTCCAGCATGTAGGCTTCCCCCAAGTACTCGCGCACTTTAGGGTATTTCGGATCGAGGGCGACTGATTTTAAATAATAGCCGATCCCCTCATCGGTGCGGCCAAGTTTGCGCGTGGCGTAGCCGCGATAATTCAGCGCAACGGCGGTGTTGGGATCTTTCAGCGTGTTAAGCACATCGAGTGCTTCCTGATAGCGGCCGCTTTTTGCCAATGCATAGGCGTAATTGGTGCGGTCGGCGTCGCCGACTCTGCCGCCTTTATCCACCATGCAGGTCTGGGTTTTGCTGTCGTAGACCTGGCCCTTCGGGCAGGTCGGCGGAGTTTGATTACTGCCGTCGCCACCCATCGCCAGCGCCGCACCGGAAAACAGCAGACAGCCGGCCATCACCGACGATAGCAGGCGTTTAACGAAGTTTTTCATGGTCGAGCCCTCCAGGCAGAGGCGCCGTGCGCGCCCGTAACGAGATAACACTTGAACGGGTGAATTTATTCGCCTTACTCCCGCTTATTTACGCCACCGGCAAGGCGGTTTTCCCAACGGCGCCGATTGTCGTTATAATAGCCGTTTGCGGCCGCGCGCCGTTCGTTGAACCCAGACAGACTCAGGTAGCCAGTAACTCAGCATGACGAAAGACAACCACGCCCCAACCTACGCCGCCAATCGTTTCTCCATCGCGCCGATGCTCGACTGGACCGATCGTCATTGCCGTTACTTCCACCGCCTGCTGACCCAGGAAACGTTGCTGTACACCGAAATGGTGACCACCGGCGCGATCATTCACGGTAAGGGCGACTACCTGGCCTACAGCGAAGAAGAGCATCCGGTGGCGCTGCAGCTGGGCGGCAGCGATCCGGCCGCGCTGGCGCACTGCGCCAAACTGGCGGAGCAGCGCGGTTACGACGAGATTAACCTCAACGTTGGCTGCCCATCCGATCGCGTGCAAAACGGCATGTTCGGCGCCTGTCTGATGGGGCAGGCGACGCTGGTCGCCGACTGCATCAAGGCGATGCGCGACGTGGTGTCGATCCCGGTGACGGTGAAGACCCGCATTGGCATCGACGATCAGGACAGCTACGCCTTCCTGTGCGACTTTATCCAAACCGTCGCCGGGCGCGGCGAGTGCGATATGTTCACCATCCACGCGCGCAAGGCCTGGCTCTCAGGCCTCAGCCCGAAAGAAAACCGCGAAGTGCCGCCGCTGGACTATCCGCGCGTTTATCAGCTGAAGCGGGATTTTCCGGCGCTGACCATCGCCATCAACGGCGGAGTGAAAACGCTGGAAGAGGCGCAGCAGCACCTGCAGCATCTGGACGGCGTGATGATGGGGCGCGAGGCGTACCAGAATCCGGGCATCCTGGCACGGGTCGACAGCGAACTGTTCGGCGCGCAGACCGCAGTGCCGGACAGCGTGGCGATCGTTGAAGCGCTGTATCCGTATATCGAGCGCGAGCTGTCCAACGGCACCTATCTCGGCCACATCACCCGCCACATCCTCGGTTTGTTCCAGGGCGTGCCGGGCGCGCGCCAGTGGCGTCGCCACCTGAGCGAGAACGCCCACAAGCCGGGCGCCGATGCGCGGGTGGTGGAGCAGGCGCTGGCGCTGGTGCGTCAGCCGCGTGTCGAAATGGCGTAACTCACAAAAAGTTTGACCAACAGTTAGTCTTTTTCGCCAGGTATTCGGCGCATTGCCGGATGCCTGTCCCCTCTTTTCAATAGGTTAGCCCTTTCGTCATTCTGGCACGCTTCTTGTAATCCACTCTGCAGATACGTTGAGTTGCAAAGGAGCAATCATGTTGGAAATCTTCTTTCTCATTGGCTTTGTGGTGATGCTGATGGTGACCGGCATCTCGCTGCTGGGGATCTTCGCTGCGCTGTTGGTGGCGGCGGCGTTTATGCTGTTGGGCGGGTTGTTCGCGGTGGTCATCAAGCTGCTGCCGTGGTTGATTTTGGCGGTGGTCGGGGTATGGATTTACCGTTCGATGCAGAAACCACAGATCAGGCGTTACTGATTTTTTGCTGAATAATCAATCATTCGCGATGAAACTTGCATAACTGCCCGCCCCGCTAATGCGGCAGCGATCACAGCTTGGCAGTTTTACCCGGCGATGTGGCACATAAAGCGTGTTTTTTGCCGGACGGGGCTGTTAGGATGTTTGTCGATGCAGTGATGCGACCAATTTCATCACCGTGAGAGACAACCAAAATTCGTGTTGCTAAAGCAACCCCCGGTCTCTGGCGGACTCTGCTCTACCCCTACAAAACGCAGTACAGAAAGGGCTCCGTAAGGAGCCCTTTTCTTTTGCCGCGATCAGGGGATCAGCAGGCTGGAGCCGCTGGTGCTGCGGCTTTCCAGCACCTGGTGCGCCCGCTGGGCGTCGGCCAGCGCAAATTTCTGCTCGTCCCTCACCTCCACCCGAATGGCGCCGCTGCCGATCAGTGAGAACAGCTCGTTGCTGGCGTACTGCAGCTCGGCGCGGTTGGTGATGTAGCCGTTAAGGGAAGGGCGGGTGACGTACAGCGATCCTTTCTGGTTGAGCAGCGCCAGATCGACGCCGGTCACCGGGCCGGAGGCGTTGCCGAAGCTGACCATCAGGCCGCGGCGTTTCAGGCTGTTGAGCGAGGCCTGCCAGGTACTTTGCCCCACCGAATCGTATACCACGCCGACCTTCTCGCCGTGCGTCAGCTCGGCCACCCGCTGGGCGATATCCTCGTTGTGGTAGTTGATGGTGGCCCAGGCGCCGGCCTGTTTCGCCAGCGCGGCCTTCTCGTCGGAGCCGACGCTGCCGATCAGGCGCGCGCCCAGCGCTTTGGCCCATTGGCAGGCGATCAGCCCAACCCCGCCGGCGGCGGCATGGAACAGGAACACTTCACCCGGTTGTACGTCGTGGGTCTGGCGCAGCAGGTAGTGCACCGTCAGCCCTTTGAGGAAAGAAGCGGCGCCCTGCTCAAAGCTGAGATTGTGCGGCAGCAGCGCCACTTTTTCTTCCGGCACGTTGTGGACTTCGCTGTAGGCGCCGAGCGATGACTGCGCATACACCACCCGGTCACCCGGTTTGATCGCGCTGACCCCGGCGCCGACCTTGATCACCACGCCGGCCGCCTCGGTGCCGAGCCCGCTCGGCAGGCTCGCCGGCGCGTACAGCCCGCTGCGCACATAGGTGTCGATGTAGTTGATGCCGATCGCCTTGTTTTCGATCTGCACTTCGCCGGCGGCGGGATCGAGCGGTGTAAAATCAACGTATTGCAAGACTTCCGGCCCGCCGGTGGCGGAAAACTGAATGCGCTTGGCCATATCGTTACCTCGTTTGAGTGTCTGATTTCACCCTATTCTTTTTAGTATCGGAGATCCAGTTCACCCGTGCGGAGTTCAATACCTTTTTTGCATCGGTTATGGCGCAAAAATCACGTATACTCTCGCGTCAAGATCCTTCATTCGCAACCGGATAAAGACTACGTTTCATGGCAGGAAAAAAACCAACCAACAAAACAAACGCGGACGAAATCAGAGAGCGTTCCAGAGATCGTCAGATGGAAGGGCTGAAGATGCCGCCGCACTCGCTGGAGGCCGAACAGTCGGTGTTGGGCGGTTTGATGCTGGATAACGAGCGCTGGGACAACGTGGCGGAGCGCGTGGTCGCCAACGACTTCTTCAGCCGCCCGCACCGCCTGATCTTTACCGAGATGCAGCGTCTGCTGGAGATGAGCAAGCCTATCGACCTCATCACCCTGTCTGAATCGCTCGAACAGAAGGGTGAACTGGACTCGGTCGGCGGCTTCGCCTATCTGGCCGAGCTGTCGAAAAATACCCCGAGCGCCGCCAACATCGGCGCCTACGCCGACATCGTGCGCGAGCGTGCAGTGGTGCGCGAAATGATCTCGGTGGCTAACGAGATCGCCGATGCCGGCTACGATCCGCAGGGGCGCAGCAGCGAAGACCTGCTCGATCTGGCGGAATCCCGCGTATTCCAAATCGCCGAGAACCGCGCCAGCAAAGACGAAGGCCCGAAGGGCATCGAGCGCATCCTGGAAGACACCGTGTCGCGCATCGAGCAGCTGTATCAGCAGCCGCACGACGGTGTGACGGGGGTCGATACCGGCTATCAGGACCTCAACAAGAAAACTGCGGGCATGCAAAAGTCCGACCTGATCATCGTCGCCGCCCGTCCATCGATGGGGAAAACCACCTTCGCCATGAACCTGTGCGAAAACGCCGCGATGACCCAGGAAAAACCGGTGCTGATCTTCAGCCTGGAGATGCCCGGCGAGCAGATCATGATGCGTATGCTGGCGTCGCTGTCGCGCGTGGATCAGACGCGCATCCGTACCGGCCAGCTCGATGACGAGGACTGGGCGCGCATTTCCAGCACCATGGGTATCCTGCTGGAGAAGCGCAACATGTACATCGACGACTCCTCCGGCCTGACGCCGACCGAAGTGCGCTCGCGCGCGCGGCGCATTTTCCGCGAGCACGATGGGCTTAGCCTCATCATGATCGACTACCTGCAGCTGATGCGCGTGCCGGCCCTGTCCGACAACCGTACGCTGGAGATCGCCGAGATTTCGCGCTCGCTGAAGGCGCTGGCGAAAGAGCTGCAGGTGCCGGTGGTGGCGCTGTCGCAGCTGAACCGAAGCCTGGAGCAGCGTGCCGATAAGCGCCCGGTCAACTCCGACCTGCGTGAATCCGGCTCTATCGAGCAGGATGCCGACCTGATTATGTTCATCTATCGTGATGAGGTGTATCACGAGAACAGCGATCTGAAAGGGATCGCGGAAATTATTATCGGTAAGCAGCGTAACGGCCCGATCGGCACCGTGCGCCTTACCTTTAACGGCCAGTGGTCGCGTTTCGATAACTACGCGGGGCCACAATACGATGACGAATAATCAGCTAAGGAACTGAAATGAAAGCGGCAACCGCTGTAATCGACCGCCGCGCTCTGCGACATAATCTGCAACAGGTGCGCCGCCAGGCGCCGCAAAGCCGCCTGATTGCCGTTGTGAAAGCAAACGCTTATGGACATGGCCTGCTGGAAACAGCCCACACCCTGCAAGACGCCGACTGCTACGGCGTGGCGCGCATCGGCGAGGCGCTGATGCTGCGCTCCGGCGGCATCGTCAAACCGATCCTGCTGCTGGAAGGCTTCTTCTGTGCCGAAGACCTGCCGGTGCTGGTGGCGAACAACATCGAAACTGCGGTGCACTGCATCGAGCAGCTCGAAGCGCTGGAACAGGCCGAGCTGGCGCGCCCGGTGCCGGTGTGGATGAAGCTCGATACCGGCATGCATCGGCTGGGAGTGCGTCCCGAACAGGCGGAGGCGTTTTATCAGCGCCTGTGCGCCTGCCGCAACGTGGCGCAGCCGGTCAATATCATGAGTCACTTCAGCCGCGCCGATGAGCCGGAGTCCGACGCCACCCTGAAACAAATCGCCTGCTTCGAGCAGTTCGCGCGCGGCAAACCGGGCCAGCGCTCGGTCGCCGCGTCCGGCGGCACGCTGCTGTGGCCGGATGCCCACAACGAGTGGGTGCGTCCCGGCATCATTTTGTACGGCGTGTCGCCGCTGGATAACGGCAGCGGCGCCGAGCATGGGCTGCAGCCGGCGATGACGCTGAAGTCCAGCCTGATCGCGGTGCGCGAGCACCAGGCCGGCGAAGCGGTCGGCTACGGCGGCACCTGGGTAAGCCCGCGCGATACCCGGCTGGGCGTAGTGGCGATGGGGTACGGCGACGGCTACCCGCGCAGCGCGCCGACCGGTACGCCGATCCTGATCAACGGCCGCGAAGTGCCGATTGTCGGCCGGGTGTCGATGGACATGATTTCGGTCGATCTCGGGCCGGACGCCGCCGATAAGGTGGGGGATGAAGCGGTGCTGTGGGGCCAGGCGCTGCCGGTCGAGCGCATCGCCGCCTGCACCGGCATCAGCGCTTACGAACTGATCACCAAGCTCACGCAGCGCGTGGCGATGGAATACATCGGCGACTGATACACAGCAGGGCCGACGCGCGGCGGCCCGTTTCTCAGCGCGTTACTTCTTTACCGCCAACCACTTGTCGATAATCTTCTGATACTCGCCGGTCGCCTTGGCCAGGTGCAGCCACTGATCGACATACAGTTTCCAGCTCAGATCGTCGCGCGGCAGCATGTAGGCCTTCTCGCCGTACTGCATCGGCTTGGTCGGATTCACCGCGCACAGCTTCGGATAGCGCTTCTGCTGGTACAGCGCCTCGGAGGCGTCGGTGATCATCACGTCCGCCTTGCGATCCACCAACTGCTGGAAAATGCTCATGTTGTCGTGCGTGAGCGTCAGCTTGGCCTTCGGCAGATAGGCGTGCACGAAGGCTTCGTTGGTGCCGCCCGCCGGTTCCAACAGACGCACCGACGGCTTGTTGATCTGCTCGAGAGTGCGGTATTTCTTCACGTCGGTGCAGCGCACCAGCGGGATTTTGCCGTCGGTATCCAGCTTGTCGGCGAAGAACACCTGCTTTTGCCGCTCCAATGTGACGGAGATGCCGCCCATCGCAATGTCGCACTTGCCGCCGACGAAGTCCGGCGTCAGAGTTTTCCAGCTGGTCTTCACCCACTTCACTTTCGCGCCCAGGCTCTTGGCCAGCGATTCCGCCATGTCGATGTCGATGCCTTCATAGCTGCCGTCTTCCTTGAGGAAGGTATAGGGCTTGTAGTCGCCGGTGGTGCAGACCTCCAGGGTCTTTTGCTGCAGCACCTTGTCCAGGTGGGATTGCGCGCCGGCGTTGCCGGCGGCGAGCAGCAGCGCGAGGGGGAGTAGCTTTTTCATCTGGCGTCCTTTTTATACATTCGTGGTTTTATGCGTTACTTCGCCGTTAATTGTCGTTTGCTTGCATGAGTTAGCCGTTTTTTATGCCGCTTACCGGCGAAAACGCCGGGCGTTGCTGCTGTACGCGATTTAAGCGCCAGGGTGTGACGTCGGCAACGGTAAAAAAACTGGTAGGCTGTAACGTCAACATTTATTAACACAGTTTACAGGTGGCTATGTACAACATTGACGATTTTGATATGAAAATCCTGACGCTGTTACAGGCCAACGGTCGTCTGACCAATCAGGAGCTGAGCGAGCTGGTGGGGCTCTCTGCCTCCCAGTGTTCGCGGCGGCGCATCAGCCTGGAGCAGGCGCAGCTGATCCGCGGCTACCATGCGCGGCTGGCGCCGGAGGCGGTCGGCCTGGGGCTGGTGGGGCTGATCGAAGTGAGCCTGATCACGCACGCGCAGGAGCAGATCGACAGCTTTCATCAGATGCTGGAGGACGTGGACGCGATCCTTGACGCTTACAAGACCACCGGCGACGCCGATTACCTGCTGAAAGTGGCAGTGGCGGACCTGCCGGCGCTGAGCGAGTTCATCAGCCAGACGCTGTCGCCGCACAAAAGCGTGGCGCATATCAAAACGGCGGTGGTGCTCAATCGCATCAAGGAAAACGGTTTGTTGCCGGTGGCGAGATAAAGCTAAAACCGAATGCGGTTTTCCGTCTATATTAGGAACGTAACGCTGTGCCCAAACCATAACAAACCAGGAGAAAACCCCCGTGTTCCAGAACGTTGACGCCTATGCCGGCGATCCTATTCTGTCGCTGATGGAAAAATTCAAACAAGACCCGCGCGCGCACAAGGTGAACCTGAGTATCGGCCTGTACTACGATGCGCAGGGCATCATCCCGCAGATGCGGGCGGTCGCCGCGGCGCAAGCGCAGTTGAACAGCGTCGAGCACGGCGCCTCGGTATACCTGCCGATGGAAGGGCTGCAACCTTACCGTTCCGCCATCCAGCAACTGCTGTTCGGCGCGCAGCATCCGATGCTGCAGCAGGGGCGCATCGCCACCATTCAGACCGTCGGCGGTTCCGGTGCGTTGAAAGTGGGCGCCGACTTCCTGAAAAGCTACTTCCCGGATTCGCAGGTATGGGTCAGCGATCCGACCTGGGAAAATCACGTCGCCATCTTCAGCGGCGCCGGTTTCAAGGTGAATACCTACCCGTATTTCGACAGCGAAAGCCTGGGCGTGAAGTTCGACGCCATGCTCGCTGCGCTGAAACAGCTGCCGAAGCACAGCATCGCGCTGCTGCACCCGTGCTGCCACAACCCGACCGGTTCCGACCTGACCCCTGCCCAGTGGGATGAGGTGGTCAAGGTGATCGCCGAGCGTGAAATCATTCCGTTCCTCGACATCGCCTATCAGGGCTTCGGCGGCGGCATGGAGCAAGACGCCTACGCCATTCGCGCCATCGCGGCGGCCGGCCTGCCGTGCCTGGTGAGCAACTCGTTCTCGAAGATCTTCTCGCTGTACGGCGAGCGCGTCGGCGGCCTGTCGGTGGTGTGCGAAAGCGAAGAGGCGGCCGGGCGCGTGCTGGGCCAGCTGAAGGCCACCGTGCGCCGCAACTACTCGAGCCCGCCGAATTTCGGCGCGCAGCTGGTGGCCAAGGTGCTGAACGACGCCCAGTTGAAAACCCAATGGCTGGACGAAGTGGAGAGCATGCGCACCCGCATTCTCGAGATGCGTCACGCGCTGGTGGACACCCTGAAGAGCGCGCTGCCGCAGCGCAACTTCGATTACCTGCTGGCGCAGCGCGGCATGTTCAGCTACACCGGCTTCAGCGCGGCGCAGGTCGATCGCCTGCGTGAAGAGTTCGGTGTCTACCTGATCCACAGCGGCCGCATGTGCGTGGCCGGCCTGAACCACAACAACGTGCGTCAGGTGGCCGAGGCGTTTGCCGCGGTGCAGTAACGCCTGTTAGTCTGAACGGACGTTCATCGGGGAGCGATAGCGATATCGCTCCTTTTTTATTGCCGGCGCGCCGCCGAAGTTGCTGCAAACCGGAGAGAGAATATACTGATTGTGGGGCGCTCACTCATGTGGCATCAGCAAACGCTAATCCTCAGCGCAAAAGCGCGTGGCTTTCATCTGGTTACCGACGAGATCGTCAACCAGTTAACCCACTTACATCGCCTGCAAACCGGCTTGCTGCATCTGTTGCTGCAGCATACCTCGGCCTCGCTGACGCTCAACGAGAACTGCGATCCCACGGTGCGAGCCGATATGGAGCAGCATTTCCTGCGTCAGGTGCCGGAACACGCACCCTATCAGCATGACTACGAAGGGCCGGACGACATGCCGGCGCACATCAAATCCTCGCTGCTGGGCGCGTCCTTGACGCTGTCCGTCAGGCACGGGCGGCTGATGCTGGGCACATGGCAGGGCATCTGGCTGGGGGAGCACCGCATCCACGGCGGAGCACGCCGTATTGTGGCCACATTACAGGGGGAATAACCCAATGAATAACAGCGCATTGCTGGAGTACTGCATGGCGAAGCCGGGCGCGGAGCAAAGCGACCAGAACCAGTGGCAGGCCAGTCAGATCAAGGTGGGCGACGTAATGTTCGCCATGGTGTGCGAGGTCGAAGGGCGGCCGGCGCTGGCGGTCAAGTCCAGCCCGGAGCTGGCGGAAAGCCTGCGTGAACACCATCCTGAGATCGTCGCCTGCGCCGGCCTGAACAAGGCGCACTGGAACACGGTGTTTCTCGACGGCAACCTACCGAACTCGCAGTTTTACACGCTGATCGACAGCTCCTATCAGCTGGTGGTGGAAGGCCTGCCCGAACACGTGCGCCAGGAACTGCGCGCCTGATTGCCGGGCGGCGCCACCGCCCGTTTTTCTCCTGTTTTTTCGTGTCAAAGCGTGATCGCGGTTTTAAGTTGGGAACGTTCCCTTTTTATTGCCGCACTAAAACAGCTACGCTTGGGCATTCAAGAAACGCGGGTAAAATTAAGGAGGCCGATATGGCCATCAGCGAAGAAAAGCGCAAGATGATCGCCGGAGAACTGTACGACGCCGGCGATGACCTGCTGCGCAGCGAACGTCGGCGCGCGCGCCAGCTAACGCATCGCTATAACCACTCCTCGCCGGAAGAGGGCGAGCTGCGCAAACAGTGGCTGGGTGAGCTGCTGGGCGGCTATCAGGGCGGTACCATCGAGCCGACCTTCCGCTGCGACTACGGCTATAACATCTATCTGGGCAAGAATTTCTACGCCAATTTCGACTGCGTGATCCTCGACGTATGCGAGGTGCATATCGGCGACAATTGCCTGTTGGCGCCGGGCGTGCATATTTACACCGCGACCCATCCGCTGGACGCTGAGACACGCGTCGGCGGCGCGGAGTTCGGCAAGCCGGTCAGGATTGGCGACAACGTGTGGATCGGCGGGCGCGCGGTGATCAATCCGGGGGTGACCATCGGCGATAATGCGGTCGTGGCCTCCGGCGCGGTGGTGATCAAAGACGTGCCGGCCAACTGCGTGGTGGGCGGCAACCCGGCCAGGATCATCAAGCAGCTATAAAAAAACGGGCGCCGTCGGGCGCCCGTTGTCATCAGGCTCGCAGCGAGTCGATATCCACCACGAAGCGGTACTTCACGTCGCTTTTCAGCATGCGTTCATAGGCTTCATTAATTTGCTGCATCGGGATCAGCTCGATATCCGATGTGATGCCGTGTTGGCCGCAGAAGTCCAGCATCTCTTGCGTTTCCGCGATGCCGCCGATCAGCGAACCGGCGATGCGGCGGCGCTTCATGATCAGGTTGAACACCTGCGGCGACGGGTGATCGTGTTCCGGCGCGCCGACCAGCGTCAGGGTGCCGTCGCGGCGCAGCAAGTTGAGGAACGGATTCAGATCGTGCTGAGCCGCCACTGTGTTGAGGATGAAGTCGAAGCTGTTGACGTGCTGCGCCATCTCCTCCGGGTTGCGCGAAATTACCACTTCATGGGCGCCGAGGCGCTTGGCGTCTTCGATTTTCGACGGCGAGGTGGTGAACAGCACCACGTGCGCGCCCATCGCCCGCGCCAGTTTGACGCCCATGTGCCCCAGCCCGCCGAGGCCGACGATGCCGACCTTTTTGCCCGGTCCCGCGCCCCACTGGCGCAGCGGCGAATAGGTGGTGATACCGGCGCACAGCAGCGGCGCGACCCCGGCCGGATCGAGATTTTCCGGCACTCGCAGCACGAAGTCCTGATCCACCACCAGATTGGTGGAGTAGCCGCCGTAGGTCACGGCGCCGGTCTGGCGGTCCTGACCGTTATAGGTACCGGTAAAGCCGTTCTCGCAATACTGTTCCAGCCCCTCATCGCAGCTCGGGCAGCTGCGGCAGGAATCCACCATGCAGCCGACGCCGACCAGATCGCCGACCCGGTAACGCGAGACATGGCCACCGACGGCGCTAACGCGGCCGACGATTTCGTGGCCTGGCACCACCGGATAAATCGTATTGCTCCATTCGTTGCGTGCCTGATGCAGGTCCGAATGGCACACGCCGCAGAACAGCACCTGAATTTGCACATCGTGGTCGCGCAGGGCGCGCGGTGGGTAATCGAAAGGCACCAGCGCAGACTTCGCATCATGCGCGGCATAGGCATGGGTAATGTTCATGGTCGCTCCAGTTATCAATGTATGGGGGACAACGCTTGGCCGGCAGCGGAGTGCCGGTGAGACGCGGCCTGAATCAGACAGGGCGGCCGCCGAGGGAACATTGATGATAAAAGCGGTGAGCGCGGAGGGAAATGCCTGAAAATGTCGAAATCTTGCCCGTTTCTGTTTGATTGCAGCGAAACGGGTCAACGTGCGGACCGCCTGAGCGACGGCCCGCACGCCGGCGATACTACTTGTTCAACAGCGGTTTCAGGAAGCGCGCGGTGTGCGACTTTTCACACTCGGCCACGGTTTCCGGCGTGCCGGCGACCAGGATCTCGCCGCCGCCGCTGCCGCCTTCCGGCCCCAGATCGACGATCCAGTCGGCGGTCTTGATCACGTCCAGGTTATGCTCGATGACCACGATGGTGTTGCCCTGATCGCGCAGCTGATGCAGTACCGCCAACAGCTGTTGGATATCGGCGAAGTGCAGGCCGGTAGTCGGTTCGTCGAGGATATACAGCGTCTGGCCGGTGCCGCGTTTCGACAGCTCGCGCGCCAGCTTGACGCGCTGCGCCTCACCGCCGGAGAGCGTGGTGGCCGACTGGCCGAGGCGGATGTACGACAGGCCGACATCCATCAGGGTCTGTAGCTTGCGCGCCAGCGCCGGCACCGCGTCGAAGAACTCACGCGCTTCTTCGATGGTCATCTCCAGCACTTCGTGGATGCTCTTGCCCTTGTACTTCACTTCCAGCGTTTCGCGGTTATAGCGCTTGCCCTTGCACTGGTCGCACGGCACGTAGATGTCCGGCAGGAAGTGCATCTCGACCTTGATCACCCCGTCGCCCTGGCAGGCTTCACAGCGCCCGCCCTTGACGTTGAAGCTGAATCGGCCCGGCGTATAACCGCGGCTGCGCGACTCTGGCACGCCGGCGAACAGCTCGCGCACCGGGGTGAAGATGCCGGTGTAGGTGGCCGGGTTAGAGCGCGGCGTGCGGCCGATCGGGCTCTGATCGATGTCGATCACCTTGTCGAAATGCTCCAGGCCGGTCACTTCGCGGAACGGCGCCGGCTCGGCGATGGTGGCGCCGTTGAGCTGGCGCTGGGCGATCGGGAACAGCGTATCGTTAATCAGCGTCGATTTGCCGGAGCCGGACACGCCGGTGATGCAGGTAAACAGACCGACCGGCAGCGTCAGCGTCACGTCCTTCAGGTTGTTGCCGCGCGCGCCGCTCAGCTTCAGCACTTTGGTCGGATCGGCCTGCACGCGCTGCGCCGGAATGGCGATCTCGCGTTTGCCGCTGAGGAACTGGCCGGTCAGCGAGTCCGGCTGTGCCATGATGTCGTCGACGGTGCCTTCCGCCACCACCTGGCCGCCGTGCACGCCGGCGCCGGGGCCGATGTCGATCACGTGGTCGGCGGCGCGGATGGCGTCTTCGTCATGCTCCACCACGATCACCGTGTTGCCGAGGTTGCGCAGGTGGATCAGCGTTTCCAGCAGGCGCTCGTTGTCGCGCTGGTGCAGGCCGATCGACGGCTCGTCCAGTACGTACATCACACCCACCAGGCCGGCGCCGATCTGGCTGGCCAAACGGATACGCTGCGCTTCGCCGCCGGAGAGCGTCTCCGCGGAGCGGGACAATGACAGGTAGTTCAGCCCGACGTTCACCAGGAACTTCAGGCGATCGCCGATCTCTTTCAGCACTTTCTCGGCGATCTTGGCGCGCTGGCCGCTGAGCTTCATGTTCTGGAAGAAGGTCATCGCATGGCCGATGCTCAGATCGGAGATCTCCGGCAGCGTAGTGTCTTCGACGAACACGTTGCGCGCTTCTTCGCGCAGACGGGTGCCGTGGCACGAGGCGCAAGGGCGGTTGCTGATGAACTTCGCCAATTCTTCGCGTACCGCGCTGGATTCGGTCTCTTTATAGCGGCGCTCCATGTTGTGCAGCACGCCTTCGAACGGATGGCGGCGCACGGTGGTGTCACCGCGATCGTTGATGTATTTGAATTCGATAGACTCTTTGCCGGAACCGCTCAGCACCGCTTTCTGCACGTCGGCGCTCAGGGTGTTGAACGGCGCTTCGACGTCGAACTCATAGTGCTCCGCCAGCGAACGCAGCATCTGGAAATAGTAGAAATTGCGGCGATCCCAACCGCGGATCGCGCCGCCGGCCAGCGACAGCTCGGGGTTTTGCACCACGCGATCCGGATCGAAGAACTGCTGTACGCCCAGGCCGTCACAGGTCGGGCAGGCGCCGGCCGGGTTGTTGAAGGAAAACAGGCGCGGCTCCAGCTCGCGCATGCTGTAGCCGCAGATCGGGCAGGCGAAGTTGGCGGAGAACAGCAGCTCGTCCGCTTTCTCGTCGTCCATATCCGCCACCACCGCAGTGCCGCCGGACAGTTCCAGCGCGGTTTCAAACGATTCGGCCAGGCGCTGCGCCATGTCGTCGCGCACCTTGAAGCGATCGACCACCACTTCGATGGTGTGTTTCTTCTGCAGCTCCAGCTTCGGCGGGTCGGACAGATCGCACACTTCACCGTCGATGCGCGCGCGGATATAGCCCTGGGCGGCCAGGTTTTCCAGCGTTTTGGTGTGCTCGCCCTTGCGGTCTTTCACCACCGGCGCCAGCAGCATCAGGCGTTTGCCCTCCGGCTGGCTCAGCACGTTATCGACCATCTGGCTGACGGTTTGCGCCGCCAGCGGCACATGGTGATCCGGGCAGCGCGGCTCACCGACGCGGGCGAACAGCAGGCGCAGGTAGTCGTGGATCTCGGTGATGGTGCCGACCGTGGATCGCGGGTTGTGCGAGGTGGATTTCTGCTCGATGGAGATCGCCGGCGACAGGCCTTCGATATGATCGACGTCCGGTTTTTCCATCAGCGACAGGAACTGGCGCGCATAGGCGGAGAGCGATTCGACGTAGCGGCGTTGCCCTTCGGCATACAGCGTATCGAAAGCCAGCGATGACTTGCCGGAACCGGACAGGCCGGTGACGACAATCAGTTTGTCACGCGGGATGATCAGGTTGATGTTTTTCAGATTATGGGTTCGAGCACCACGAACTTCGATATTGTCCATTTACACTTCCCGTCTTGATGATACACCGCGCCTGTCGCGATTTTTGCGGGGGATTTTGTGATGGATCTCGCAAAAAACCGGCACAGCCTGGTCGAAACGCATAATTATGACACAAAAAAACCTGAATGAATATCCAGTATGCGAATGCAACAAGGTCGATCGAAAAGACAATTCTGGAATGCAATTCGCACTTATCAACACGGGTGTGGTTTCGCACTCAGCGTGGTAAACTGACGCGTTTATACTGTGTAGAAATCAATCATCGGGAGAAGTGCTCATGGCCAGCAGAGGCGTAAACAAAGTAATTCTGGTCGGGAATCTGGGTCAGGATCCAGAAGTCCGTTACATGCCGAACGGCGGCGCAGTGGCCAACATTACCCTGGCGACCTCCGAAAGCTGGCGTGACAAGGCGACCGGCGAACAGAAAGAGAAGACCGAGTGGCACCGCGTCGTGCTGTTCGGCAAACTGGCCGAAGTGGCGGGCGAATACCTGCGCAAGGGCTCTCAAGTCTACATCGAAGGCTCCCTGCAGACCCGTAAATGGACCGATCAGTCCGGCGTGGAAAAATACACCACCGAAGTGGTGGTTAACGTCGGTGGCACCATGCAGATGCTGGGCGGCCGTCAGGGCGGCGGCGCACCGGCCGGTCAATCTGCCGGCGGCCAGGGCGGTTGGGGCCAGCCTCAGCAGCCACAGGGCGGCAACCAGTTCAGCGGCGGCCAGCAGCAGTCTCGCCCGGCGCAGAACAGCGCTCCGGCGGCCAGCAGCAACGAACCGCCAATGGATTTCGACGACGATATCCCGTTCTAAGGTTCGCCTGGAAAAGATCGCGAAAAACCCCGCTCAGGCGGGGTTTTTTTATGCCGGTTTACGGGCCGTCCATGCGTAGATCAGCAACGACTGGAAGAAACGCTGAGGCGGAGAAAATCCGGCTTCGGCGATCAACCGTTCGGTGCGTTCCGGCGGCAGCAGCAGTAGCCGTTGCTGCAACTGGGCTCGAAGTTCAACCGGCGTGCGCGGAGTTTGACCGTCAAGAGACTGCATGGCGGCCCAACTGGCCAGGTGCTGGTCGAAATCCGCCGCCGTCGTATCACCGGAAATTTCCGCAATCACCACCCGGCCAGCGGTATTTAACCGTGACGCCATATGGCGATAGAGGTCGCCACGCGCGTCATCGAGAATAAAATGGGTCACTAGCAGACACAGTACAGCGTCGTAATCTGGTGTGCTCGGCAGATCCTGCAGATAGCCCTCCACCAACATGCAGCGTTCGCCAATCCCCGCCTGCCGAAGTTTGGCAGTGCACACCGCCAACATGTCGGCGGAAGGATCCACGCCGGTGAAACGCCAGCTCGGGTTCTGGTGGGCCAAATTGATCATCTCGGTGCCGGTTCCCACGCCAACACACAGGATGTGGGCATTGGCGGGCAAATCCTTCAATAGCAGCGCAATCAAAAAGTGAAGGTTGTCGCTAATCGTATTGAAGCGCGCGTTGCCGGTGTCATACCGGCGGGAAAATTCGCCGTTGAAAATGTCATTGGTGTTCTGGTTCATGCACGGCCTCATCACTGCTCATGCGAATTCAACATCTGCTGCGCCTCGTGTTTCATCACATGAGTGCGCACGGCCGCCTGAAATGCTTTAAACAGCAGGCCGTTGATAAAGGTGGTGACGGTGAGCACGATGAAAGCGGTCATTACCCAATCGATCGGGCCGATGCCGCTGTGCAACAGCGCCGGGCGGTAAACTAGCATTCCTGCAATCACCACCCAGTGGCTCATGCAGTAAAAGCATTTGAACAAATGGCCCAGCAGGGCGTTTTTGCGCGCCGCCCAGGCCCGCAGCGCCGTGAAGAGTTCGGTTTGTGTCAGGGTCATGGAAATGCTGGCCGACGCCAGCGCGATCATCAGGCATGCCGAGAGATCCGAAGCCGATACGGGAGTCATCATTATTCCTTACGAGGTCATGGTGCAATGGGTTTTCAGCGCCCAAGAGAACGCCGGTCATTTCATGTAACCTATAAAAGCACGTGATATTCGCCGTTGTCAATCTTTCGTATCATTGTAAGATACGAGATTATGCTGGGCTGAAGAGAGGATGGGAATGCGTCAGGACAACAAGCTTTCGCGCATGCTGCACGTGTTGCTGCATATGGCGCGCCACAAGGGGGTTTACACCTCGGAACAGATCGCCGCGATGCTGGGCACCAACAGCGCCGTGGTCAGGCGCACCTTGGCCGGCCTGCGTGACGCCGGTTTCGTTGCGTCGGAAAAGGGCCATCACGGTGGGTGGCGTATCGCCGACGATCTGCGGAACATCAGCCTACTCGATATCTACCGGGCGGTGGGCGTTAAGCAGCTGTTCGCCATCGGCGGCGGGGAAGAGCACCCGGAATGTGCAGTGGAGGCGGCGGTCAATCAGGCGCTGGGCAACGTACTGGATGAGGCCGAGCAGGCACTGCTGGCGCGCTTTGCAGAAATCAGCCTGGAGGATCTGAAGGATCGCTTTGACCGCCATTTCCCTGTGGGAACGAACGAAGGCGCGGTGGCCTGCATTGACGGCGACGGTGCCGAAGCGTAATTCGCCAATAAAAAAGCCCCGAAAGGGGCTTTTTGCATTTCAGGGGACGTTACGCCGAGAAGCCGCCGTCGATGCTCAGACTGGCGCCGGTGATATAACCCGCCTGCGGGCCCGCCAGGTAGGCGACGAAGCCGGCGATCTCTTCATCTTTGCCGTAGCGGCCGATCGCCATCAGCTGCTTGAGCCGATCGGCGAACTCGCCGGCGTCAGGGTTCATTTCGGTGTCTACCGGGCCGGGCTGCACGTTATTGACGGTGATGCCACGCGGGCCGAGATCGCGCGCCATGCCTTTGGTCAGGCCGACCAGCGCCGATTTGCTCATCGCATACACCGCCGCGCCGCCAAACGGCACGCGCTCGGCGTTGGTGCTGCCGATGTGGATGATGCGGCCGCCGTCGTTCATGTGGCGCGCCGCTTCCTGGCTGGCGACGAACACGCTGCGCACGTTGACCGCCAGCATGCGATCCAAATCGTCCAGCGCCAGCTCCTCGGTGCTGCCCAGCGTAAACACCCCGGCGTTGTTCACCAGAATGTCCAGGTTGCCGAAGTGGCTGACCGCCTGGCGCACCGCCTGCTGCAGCGCCGCCGCATCGGCGCTGTCGGCCTTGATGGCGAGGGCTTTGCCGCCGGCGGCGGTAACGGCGCTTGCCACCGCTTCGGCGCGATCGGCCGAGGTGGCGTAGGTAAAGGCGACCGCGGCCCCTTCGCTCGCCAACCGTTTAACGATGGCGGCGCCGATGCCGCGCGAGCCGCCCTGGACGAACGCGACTTTGCCTTGCAGAGGGTGTGCTGTGGTCATGTTATTTCTCCAAAGTGGGTGAGGATAAGGCGTTATTCCCAGTATCGGTGAAATGTCTGGCGGTCACTGTTCACAAAGAGCTTTGCCTGCCCACAACGAGAAAAGCCCCTTGCGGGGCTTCTTTCTTCCGTCGGTTGGCTGTTCGACGATCAGTTGAAGATTTCTGCGGTGCCGTACAGTTTGTTCTGGCCGCCGGCAGCGACGATGCGGTATGAGCTGGCGCCCGATGCGGCGGCTTTGCTGGCCAGTTCGCTTTCCAGCGCGCTCAGGTTGGTGGCGCCGCTAACGGAGACTACGCCGATTTTCTGGGCGTCTGCAGCGGGTTGGCTGGAAGGCAGGTCAGCGGCGAAGGTAGCGAAAGAAGCGGTAGCCAGCAGCACAGCGGTAGCAAAAATTTTGACGTTTTTCATGATGTATTCCTCAGCGTATTGATTGGATGAGAGCCCGTTGTCTCTCGATGTGTTAAATAGTAGTGCGGCAGGCTGGAATAAAAAATCGGAGAGTTTTGAGTATCTCTGTCAAATAAATTGATTGTTTTTTCACCCGCTGGCGCGCGGTAAAAATCGCCACTACCCTTTACAGACGATCTTTAACCGGAGAAGCGTAATGACGGTAAACGCGTTTATCGGCAGCTGGGCGCTGGTGTCGTCGGTGTTCAAAAACCAGAACGGCGAGCTGAATTACCCGCTGGGCGAGCAGGTTTTGGGGCGCATCCACTATGAGGCCAACGGCACGATGGCGGCGCAGCTTTACAGCGCCGTGCGGCCGCGTTTCGCCGCCGACGATTTTGTGCAGGGGTCCGAGCGGGAGATCCGCGCGGCCTTCATCAATATGATTTGCTACTTTGGCCGCTATCAGGTGGAGGAAAGCGAGCAGCGGGTGGTGCATCAGGTCGAAGGCTGTTCGTTCCCCAACTGGGTAGGCAGCCGCCAGGTGCGTTTTTACGCTTTCAGCGGCGATCGGCTGACGTTGCGCACGGTGCCCTTGCAGCTCGGCAATGGCGTGCAGGTGGGCGAACTGGTGTGGCAGCGGACAGGAGCTTCTTTATGATCATTGTTCATCATCTCAATCACTCACGGTCGCAGCGCATTCTGTGGTTTCTGGAAGAGCTGGGCGTGCCCTATCAGGTGCAACGCTACGAACGCGATCCGCAGACCATGCTGGCGCCGGCGGCGTTGAAAAAGATCCACCCGCTGGGCAAATCACCGGTGATCGTCGACGGCGATCTGACGCTGGCGGAATCCGGCGCCATCATCGAATACCTGCAGGAAGCCTATGACGCGCAAGGGATGTTCATGCCGACCGACTTCCACGCGCGCCAGCAATACCGCTACTGGCTGCACTACGCCGAAGGATCGCTGATGCCGTTGTTGGTGATGAAACTGGTGTTCAGCCGTCTCGGGCAGCCGCCGATCCCCTGGCTGCTGCGGCCGGTGGCCGGCGCGATCGGCAAGGGCGTGCAGCGCGAATATCTCGACAAGCAGATCGCGCCGCACTGCGATTTCCTCGAACAGCACCTGAACAAGGGCAGCTGGTTCGTCGGCAACGACTTCAGCGCGGCGGACATTCAGATGAGCTTCCCGCTGGAGGCGATGGCGGCGCGCGGCGCGTTGGATGATTGTCCGAAACTGCGCGGCTTTCTGCAGCGCATTCACGCCCGGCCCGCCTACCAGCGGGCGTTGGAGCAGGGCGGCCCTTACGACCTGCTGAGCTAACCGGATGGGCTATACTCGATGGGGTCATTCTTCATCGGAGGTAGCCCATGGCTACGCAAATCTTCGTTAACCTGCCCGTACGCGATCTGCCCGCCTCGATGGCGTTTTTCACCCACCTGGGTTTCACTTTCAACCCGCAATTTACCGATGACACCGCCGCGTGCATGGTGGTCAGCGACACGATTTACGTGATGTTGCTGACTCACGACAAATTCAGGATGTTTACCCCGAACCCGATCGGCGACGCCAAACAGGCCACCGAAGTGCTGGTGTGCCTGTCGCAGCCCAGCCGGGCGGCGGTGGACGAACTGGTGCGCAAGGCGGTCGCCGGCGGCGGCAACACTTATCACCCGCCACGGGACTACGGCGTGATGTACGGCCACGGATTTCAGGACCTGGATGGCCATATCTGGGAATTGATGTATATGGATCCCGCCGCGGTGCAGACGCAATAATCTCGCCGTGACGGCATTCGCCGGGGCGCCCGTCGCCCCGGTTTTATCGTGCAGGCGCCATTCCCGCCACTTTCTGCATAAATTGCCGCGATCTTTAGTTGATTAGACGCTATGGAAGGCAGGATAATCGTTTGCCTTGAATAAACCACCATAAATTACCCGTACCGCGCGCTGCGAGTTAAACGTTTGCCTTGGTGCGCATTGCCGTTGGCGATGCGACGGAAGGGCAAGGATGCGGAACGTGACGTAAACGATTACGTGGCGATCGGGCGCGGGCGAGATTACCGGCCTGCTGTGACGGGCCGATTCATGAAACACAGGGGAAGTAACCTATGTCGAACTCTCAAGCGAACCACGCCGCAAAACCAACCGGCGGGCTTGATGGCTATTTTAAAATTTCCGCGCGCGGCAGCACCGTGCGCCAGGAAGTGGTAGCGGGGCTGACCACCTTCCTGGCGATGGTGTACTCGGTGATCGTGGTGCCGAGCATGCTGGGCAAAGCGGGCTTCCCGCCGGCGGCGGTGTTTGTCTCCACTTGCCTGGTGGCCGGTCTGGGCTCGCTGCTGATGGGGCTGTGGGCTAACCTGCCGATGGCCATCGGCTGTGCGATTTCATTGACCGCTTTCACCGCCTTCAGCCTGGTGCTGGGCCAGCACATCAGCATTCCGGTGGCGCTGGGCGCGGTGTTCGTGATGGGCGTGCTGTTTACCATTATCTCGGTCACCGGCATCCGCGCCTGGATCCTGCGCAACCTGCCGATGGGCGTGGCGCACGGCACCGGCATCGGTATCGGTCTGTTCCTGCTGCTGATCGCCGCCAACGGCGTCGGCCTGGTGGTGAAGAACCCGCTGGATGGCCTGCCGGTGGCGCTTGGCGCGTTCACCTCCTTCCCGGTGGTGATGACGCTGGTCGGCCTGGCGGTGATCTTCGGCCTGGAAAAACTGCGCGTGCCCGGCGGCATTCTGCTGGTGATCATCGCCATTTCCATCATCGGCCTGATCTTCGACCCGGCGGTGAAATACCAGGGGCTGTTCGCCATGCCGAGCCTGGCGGATGCTGACGGCAAATCGTTGATCTTCAGCCTGGATATTATGGGTGCGTTGCAGCCGGTGGTGTTGCCGAGCGTGCTGGCGCTGGTGATGACCGCGGTGTTCGACGCCACCGGCACCATCCGCGCGGTGGCCGGGCAGGCCAACCTGCTGGATAAAGACGGGCAGATCATCAACGGCGGCAAGGCGCTGACCTCAGATTCCCTGAGCAGCATCTTCTCCGGCCTGGTGGGCGCCGCGCCCGCCGCGGTCTACATCGAATCCGCCGCCGGCACCGCCGCGGGCGGCAAGACCGGCCTGACAGCCACCGTGGTCGGCATTCTGTTCCTGCTGATCCTGTTCCTGTCGCCGCTGGCCTATCTGGTGCCGGTCTATGCCACCGCACCGGCGCTGATGTACGTCGGCCTGCTGATGCTGAGCAACGTCACCAAGCTGGACTTCAACGATTTCGTCGACGCGATGGCTGGCCTGCTGTGCGCGGTATTCATCGTACTGACCTGCAATATCGTTACTGGCATCATGCTGGGCTTCAGCTCGCTGGTCATCGGCCGCATCTTCTCCGGCGAATGGCGCAAGCTGAACATCGGCACCGTGCTGATCGCCGTGGCGCTGGTGGCGTTCTACGCCGGCGGCTGGGCAATTTAAGCCTCGCGGATTTCCCTCGCCCGATGGGCGGGGGAATCTGTCACGGCATTTCCCTTCTTAAGATAAGTCTTCTTCTGTTCTGCACCGCGTTTTGAAAGGCACAACAAGCTTTAACGGCTGTAAAAAAAGTGATCTACTATCGGGACCAACGCAGGCCCTGAGCCGATGTCGTCTGAATCGTAGAGTCTAAGGAAAGCATGGAAATCTTTTTTACAATCCTCATTTTGATCCTGGTGGTCTCCCTGTCCGGGGTGGTGACGCGCATGTTGCCGTTCCAGGTGCCGCTGCCGCTGATGCAAATCGCCATCGGGGCCCTGTTGGCCTGGCCGCATTTCGGGCTGCACGTCGACTTTGATCCCGAATTGTTCCTGGTGCTGTTCATCCCGCCGCTGCTGTTCGCCGACGGCTGGAAAACGCCGACGCGCGAATTCCTGCACCACGGGCGTGAAATTCTCGGCCTGGCGCTGGTGCTGGTGCTGATCACCGTGGTCGGCGTCGGCTATCTGATCTACGCCATGGTGCCGGGCATTCCGCTGGTGGCGGCCTTCGCGCTGGCGGCAGTGCTGTCGCCGACGGATGCCGTGGCGCTGTCCGGCATCGTCGGCAAAGGGCGCATTCCCAAGCCAATCATGGGCGTGCTCGAGGGCGAGGCGCTGATGAATGACGCGTCCGGTCTGGTGTCGCTCAAGTTCGCCATCGCGGTGGCGATGGGCACCATGGTGTTCACCGTGGGCGGCGCGACCCTCGAATTCCTCAAAGTGGCGATCGGCGGCCTGCTGGCCGGCGTGGCAGTCACCTGGACCTACAGTAAATCGCTGCGGGTGATGAGCCGCTGGAGCGGCGACGATCCGGCGACCCAGATCGTATTCCTGCTGCTGCTGCCGTTCGCTTCTTACCTGATCGCCGAACACATCGGCGTCTCCGGCATCCTGGCGGCGGTAGCGGCGGGGATGACCATCAGCCAATCCGGCGTGATCCGCAACGCGCCGCTGGCGATGCGCCTGCGCGCCAACAGCGTATGGGCGATGTTGGAGTTCGTGTTCAACGGCATGGTGTTCATCATGTTGGGCCTGCAGCTGCCGGGCATTCTTGAAACCTCTATCCTGCAGGCGGAGCTGGATCCGACCATCCAGACCTGGTACCTGTTCGCCGACGTGGCCACCATCTACGCCGCGCTGCTGGTGCTGCGTTTCACCTGGTTGTGGGTGATGAAGAAGGCCAGCAACCGCTTTATGAAAAAGCGCCCGCTGCAGTTCGGCGACTACAGCACGCGTGAGCTGTGGGTGGCGTCGTTTGCCGGGGTGCGCGGGGCGATTACCCTGGCCGGTGTGCTGTCGATACCGCTGTTGCTGAGCGACGGCACCGCCTTCCCGGCGCGCTATCAGCTGGTGTTTATCGCCGCCGGGGTGATCCTGCTGTCGTTGATCGTCGGCGTGCTGGCGTTGCCGCTGCTGCTGCGCGGTGTGCAGGTGGCCGACAAGAGCGCCAGCAAGCAGGAAGAACGCATGGCGATCGCCATGGCGGCCGAGGTGGCGATCGAGAGCGTGAATAAAATGGAAGAGCGCCTGGTTGCCGATACCGAAGAGAACCTCGATCCACAGGTGTTGAAAGAGGTCAGTTCGCGGGTGACGGGCATGTTGCGGCGGCGCATCGCGTCGAAAGACGATATCGAGAATGCGCTGGCGATGGAAAACCTCGAGCGGCGTTTCCGCCTGACGGCGCTGCGCGCCGAGCGCGGCGAACTGTACCATCTGCGCGCCACGCAGAAAATCAGCAACGAGACGCTGCAAAAACTGCTGCACGATCTCGACTTGCTCGAAGCGTTGCTGATCGAGCGCGAAGGGTAGATCTCAGAGGGGGAATAAACGTTTATCCGCTTTATCTCTGTCCTGAAGGGCCGCCTGTGCGGCCCTTGTTTTTTGGCTACTTGAGCGGCGGCCAGTAGTCGCGGCAGCAGGCGATCCAGGCCTGCGCGCTGTGCGACAGGTAGCTGCCCTGGCGCCAGATCAGCCCGACTTTCCACTCCATGCGCGGTTCCAGCGGCAGCCAGACCAGGTTTTCCTTGTCCAGCCAGCGGCAAACCGGCTCCGGCAGCATGGCGATGCCCACGCCGGCCTGCACCATCGAGGCGAGGAAGTCCCATTGGCCGCTGCGCACCGCGATTTGCGGTTCAAAACCGGCCTGCCGAAACGCCTTCATCAGCATCTTGTACAGGGCAAAGTCTTCGTTATAAATCAGGATCGGGCTGTCGGCCAATTCGGCGATATTGATGCGGGTGCGGTTGAGCCACTGCGGCGTGCGCGGCGCCACCACGCACATCGGATGGCCAAGCAGCGGCAGAAAGGTCAGTGGCTGTTCCGAATCGAAGGGCAGCACCGTCATCGCCAGATCCAGTTCGCCGGACATCACCGCCTGTTCGACCGACAGCCCGCCCAGCTCGGAAATTTTCAATTCGATGCCGGGGTAGGTCTGGCGAAAGCGGCGGATCAGATCGGCGATCTGCCTGCCCACCATCGGCGGAATGCCCAGCCGCAGCACGCCCTTTTTCACTGAGCTGATGTCTTCCAGTTCCGCCTCCAGCTGGCGGAATTCGTCGAGGATCGTCAGGCCGCGCTGATACACCGCCTGGCCGCTGTCGGTCAGGCGCAGCTTGCGGCCTTCGCGGATCAGCAGCGTGCATTCCAGCTCCTCTTCCAGATGCCGCAGCATCTTGCTGATGGTGGGCTGGGTGACGAACAGTTTTTCCGCGGCGCGGGTGAAGCTTTGCTGGCGCACCACTTCAACGAAGTAGCGCAGGGTGCGGACATCCACGTTAGGGTTCTCCTTGAGGGCGCTACCGGCGGGAAACTATTCCCGGACGGCATGATGTCGATAATTTTAATTCATTTCAGGCGTGGTTTCCCGGCTGCGTATACTGTAGGCCGTCAATTTATTGTTTGAGGTCATCTTTCATGTCTCTGGCGTTACGCCGCGTTGCCCCCTCCCTGCTGACCCGTTTGCAGGTGCCGATTCAGGTGGCGTTGTATGCGGCGCTGTTCCTGATCGCCGATCGTCTGGTGCAACAATTCCACCTGCCGCTTCCCGCCAATATCGTCGGCATGCTGATGCTGCTGGCGCTGATTCTGCTGCGCATTCTGCCGCTGAGCTGGGTCAAGGCCGGCTCCCGCTGGCTGCTGGCGGAAATGCTGCTGTTCTTCGTGCCGGCGGTGGTGGCGGTGGTCAACTACGCCCAACTGCTGATGGTCGAGGGCTGGAAGATCTTTCTGGTGATCGCGGTCAGCACCATGTTGACGCTGGGCGCTACCGGGCTGGTGGTGGACAGGGTATATCGGCTGGAGATTTGGCTGCAGCGGAGGAAGCAGCGCCATGAATGATTTTATCCTCAGCCTGGCCTGCTTTCTGGCGACGCTGGCGCTGTACTTCGCCAACAAGAAACTCTATCGCCGCCGCCGCACGTTGTTGCTGATGCCGCTGGTGCTGACGCCGATGATCCTGGTGCTGCTGCTGGTGGTCACCCACATCTCCTATCAGGACTACATCGGTGAAACCCACTGGCTGCTATGGCTGCTGGGGCCGGCGACCATCGCCTTCGCGGTGCCGGTATATGAGAACCTGCATATCATCCGCCGACACTGGCTGTCGCTGACCGCCGGCGTTACGACGGCGGTGCTGGTGGCGGTGTACAGTTCGGTGTGGCTGGCGCGCCTGCTGACGCTGCCGGAAGAGGTGCAGCGCAGTCTCGCGGTGCGTTCGATTACTACGCCGTTCGCGCTGGAGGCCGCCAAGCAGATGGGCGGACAGCCGGATCTGGTGGCGCTGTTCGTGGTGATCACCGGGGTGTTCGGCATGGCGGTGGGCGACATTTTGTTTCTGCGTCTGGCGGTGCGTAGCCGCCTGGCGAAGGGGGCCGGATTTGGCGCCTCATCACACGGCGCCGGCACCGCCCGCGCTTATGAACTGGGGCCGCAGGAGGGCGTGGTGTCGAGCCTGGTGATGATGCTGGCCGGCATTATCACGGTGGTGGCCGCGCCGCTGATTGGCCGGCTGATGTGGTAAGACCTCTCGGGGCGGGCTCTGCCGCCCCATTTTACGTTGTCTGTCATTGGGAACGGTGCCGTTGATGGGCACCCGAAAAAACGAAGAAATTTTTCAGCATAATTTTTCCCATCGTTATAACAAAAAACGATAGATGTGCTGCGGGCAAAATTGCCGCTCATTTTAAATGACAATGAATTAATTAATCTATAAATTATTATCATAAAAACAATAAAGTATAACTTATTGATATGGAGAGGCTCTTATCGTAAGTATTGTTGCACATTAACTGTGGTGAATAATAAAAAAGAATATGAATTCCTCTCTAATTATATCGCATTAATGCAAGAGGAATACGCTCGTCATCCCTGAGTAATATCGGGGAAATAAAATGGTCATTTATTCCCTTTCGCACATTTCGCCAAAAAAAATATCCTCTCCTATACTTCACAGCTCAACAAATTGAGGCACAGGGGGAACCTCTGGATTAACCATTTCATTCTTTCTTAGTTGGGGGGAGACCCAGCTTTTCTACGGTTTTTTATTCTGACTTGAACTGTCGGACGGCCAGGCTTTGCCTAAATCCGGACGGTCCCTTTCATTAACGTAATGAAAACGTGCTAGAGAATATTATGAACAAACAAACTGATGTGAAGAGTGGGGAATTCCGTACGGGTGCTCATGTTGCGTTGGAGAAAGTCGAACTGCATGAAATTACCACCGCTCAGCGCGAGCTTTGGCTGAGCGCCAGCATGTCTGAAGGCTTGCCGTTCAATATGTGGGGATACGGCACGATAGAAGGGCCGTTGCAGATAGCCCTGCTGCGCCAGGCGATAGACGCGATCATTGAAGAAACGCCGGCGATGCAGGCCCATTTCACCGAACAAGACGGTGAGCTTTATCAATACCGTGCGGCGCGCAGTCATGATCCGCTTTCCGCGCATGACTTCAGCAGCCAGGAATACCCTGAGCTGGCGGCGCAGCGCTGGATGCGGCAAGATGCCGATCGCGTTATCTCCGCGCTGGATCAGGACCTGTTCGGCTTTGCCTTACTGACGTTGGCGCCGGGCAGCTATATTCTCTACCGGCGTTTTCACCACATGCTGGTGGATGGCCGCAGCGCTGAAGAGTTCATGCGTCGCATCGCACTGTATTACAACGCGTTGGCTGAGAAAAAAAGCATTCCTGAATTCAGCAATTGCAGTTTTAGCCGGCTCTATGAACACGACCTACAGTACCGCGACTCTTCCCGCTTCGCTACCGACAAACAGTTCTGGCAAGGCTACACGCTCGCCGCGCCCCATAGCTTGACGCGTCAGGAGAAACTCGTCCCTTATTCGTCCATGCAAATCAGCAATCACACATTAACAATAAATGAGATAGCGGCGATTGATCGGGGTGCGGAAAAAGCCGGTGTACATCGCGCTCATATATTGGCGGCGGCCGTCGCATTATGTTTCCATAGTATTACTGGTCAGACCTTATTGAATTTCAGCCTGCCGGTTACCGGTACCCGAGAGCGAAACAGTATTGGTATGACCGCGAATGTGGTGCCACTGATTTTAGCCATTAACCCTGAAAGTCGTCTGGCGGATTTTGCACAACAGGTCGCAGCGGAAATAGCCAAAGTGGTTCGTCGGCAATTATATCGCGGTGAGGATATTCGTCGCGATCGCAGTACCATGAGCTCATCCTGGTTTGGTCCCGCTATCAATATCGTTTCCTTCGATCATGGCGATCCGTTTTGGGGATGTAAGACGCGCTGGTATTACGGCGGCAACATCGCCGTCAGCGATATGCAAATTCTGTTTTACGAAGATCAGCAGGCGCAAGAATTGGACGTCATGTTTGCCGATGCGCCACATGCCCATTCATTAAGCCAGCTTGAGAGTTTACAGCGGCGTTTCCAGTTTATTCTGCGGACCCTCTCTGAACAGCCTGAAGGCAGTATCGCTCAGGTGATGCAACAGATTCATGCGCAGCCTGAAGCGGACGTCAGCGGCAGTTTCTATGATCTCCGCCGACTGCCGCCGGCCGCCGGCTTTATCCGTTGGGATCGTCCTGCCGCTGAACTGGTGCGCCTCGCGACGTCACTCGGCCATCCTGCGGGCGATTGCCCGCTGAAAATCCTGTTGGCCGACCGGGCGCTGGGCGTTGGGCGCCTGGAAATGCTGCCTGACGCCGGCGATGCGGCCCCCGGTACGCTGCTTGGCGTCGACGATGCGGGTTGGAATATCGCCACGGCGGAAGGGGCGGTGCGGATCGGAGGCTGGTTCACCGCCGAAGGGGAGCTGGCGGCGGGGGAAGCGCTGGCGCGGCGGCACGGTTTGACGGTGGGCGAGCCGTTGCCGTTGCTTGATCCCTTGCAGGCGAAACGGCTGGAGGAGATACAGGCGGCCGGTGGGCACCATGCGGCTTTCTGGCAACCGCGATTGGCCCAGTTTGCTCCGGCGGCGTTCCCGGTGGCCTGGCAGCGCGAAACCCGGCCGGCATGGCAAGCTACGGCCTGGCAACACGCGGGCAAGATCGAGGTCGAATCGGTGTTGACCGGATTGGCGTTGTATCTGGGATTGATGGGCGGCGAAAGTGATTTCCAACTTGGCTGGCTGAACGCGACGGACGACGTTATCGGCGAGTCGGGCCAGGTTTGGACACTGCCGCTGCAGATCTCGCTGAATCCGACGCTGGGTTTCACCGAGGCGCAGGTGCAGATGCGACGCGAATGGCAGCAGGCGCACGCGCGTCGGGCCTACCATCCGGCATTGCTCGGCCTGGACACGCGTTCGCGCGCCTGGTCAACCGTCGTGGCGCTATTGCGCCGCGACACCTCGCCGGGATTCGACGAAGGCCAGGAGGGCGCAGCGGCGGTGAAACGCTCCGGCGCCCGGGCAGTGCTGCAGATCTGTGAAAGCAACGGCGCTTTCCGTTGGGTGTACGACAGCGCCGCGGTGGGGGACGAGCAGATGCTGCGCGCCGCGCAACATCTGCTATTGCTGCTCCGGCAGGCCGCTGCGGCGCCGAATGCGCCGGTGCGCGGCGATCGTTTACTGAGCCAGGCGGAGCGAGAGCTATTGCTCAACGTGCGCAACCGCACCCACCGTGCTTTCCCGCAGGCGTCAAGCGTGTCGGCCCTGTTTGAAGCGCAGGCGCGGCGTACGCCGACGGCGCCGGCGCTGTCTCAGGGGGAGACGTCGCTGAGCTATGCGGAATTGAACGCGCGCGCCAACCGGCTGGCGCACCACCTGACGGCACGCGGCGTGGGGCCGGAAAGCCGCGTCGCGGTCTGCGCCGCGCGCAGCCCGGAGATGATCGTTGCACTGTTGGCGATCCTGAAAGCCGGCGGCGCCTATGTGCCGCTGGATCCGGCTTATCCCGCTGAACGCCTGCACTATATCGTGCAGGACTGCGCGCCGGCGTTGCTGTTGGCGGATAGCGCCGGCCGCGCGGCGCTGGGGGCGGTGGCCGCGCCGCTGTTGGCCCTGGAAGACGCGCTGCCAGAGCAGGAGCACGATCTGCCGCCGCGCGCGCAGCCAGGCAGTCTGGCGTATGTGGTTTACACCTCGGGCTCGACCGGCAAACCGAAAGGGGTAATGGTGGAACAGGCGCACCTGATCAACCTGATCATGTGGCACTGCGAAGCGACCGGTTTGCAGGCCGGTGAGCGAACGACCAGCATGGCGGGTCTGGGTTTTGACGCCAGCGTTTGGGAAATCTGGCCGACGTTGACGCAGGGGGCGACGCTGTTGCTGCCGCCGGCAGAGGCGGCGGGCAATGGCGAAGCGCTGCTGCAATGGTGGCGCGGCAGCGGTGTGCAGGTCGGGTTTATGGTGACGCCGCTGGCTGAGATCGCACTGATGGGCGACATGCCTGCCGATCTGCGGATGCTGCTGATCGGCGGTGACAGCATCCGCCGCTGGCCGCTGCAGGCGCCGCCTGGCGTAACCATTGTGAATAACTATGGGCCGACGGAGACGACCGTGGTAGCGACTTCGGGCGAGCCGGCGGTCGGTACGGCGATGCCGTCTATCGGCCGGCCTATCGCCAACGGCCGGGCGTACTTGCTGGATGACTATGGCCAGCCGGTGCCGCTGGGTGCCGTGGGTGAGTTGTATATCGGCGGCGCGCAGGTGGCGCGCGGCTACCTGAATCTACCGGCGCTGACGGCGGAGCGTTTTCTTGCCGATCCTTTCGCGCCGGGTGGCCGCATGTACCGCACCGGCGATCTGGCGCGCTATATGCCGGACGGCAGCCTGGAGTATCTGGGCCGCAACGATCTGCAGGTAAAAATTCGCGGCTTCCGCATTGAATGCGGTGAAATCGAGTCGCAGCTGGCTATGCATGCCGCCGTGTGCGACGCGGTGGTAGATGCGCTCACGGATGGCGAAGGCGACAAACGTCTGGTGGCCTGGGTCGTGCCGCAGCCGGAAGCGGAGCGTGAGGCGCTGGCGCAGACGCTGCGCCGGGCGCTTGCCGCAACGCTGCCGGATTATATGGTGCCGACGGCCTTTGTGTGGCTGGAGGCGCTGCCGCTGTCGCCGAACGGCAAACTGGATCGGCGCGCGCTGCCGGCGCTGGCGCCGGATGCCGCCATGCGCGAAGCCTATGTCGAGCCGCAGGGGGAAACCGAAAGGCTGCTGGCTCAGATTTGGCAGGGGTTGTTGAGCGTTGAACGCGTGGGGCGTCACGACAACTTCTTTGAGTTGGGCGGCCATTCGCTGTTGGCGGTGAAGTTGATGGCGCAGCTGCGCCAGGCGGGGCTGTCGGCGAGCGTTCAGGCGCTGTTCTCCACGCCAACGCTGTCGGCTCTGGCGCAAACGCTGGTGTCGCAGCAGCGGATCCAGGTGCCGGAAAATCGGATTGTGTCGGGCTGCCGCGCAATCACGCCGCAGATGCTGCCGCTGGCCGATCTGACGCAGACTGAGATCGATCAGATCGTCGACGGTGTGGAGGGGGGCATCGACAACGTACAGGATATCTATGCCCTTTCCCCGTTGCAGGAAGGGATCTTGTTCCACCACATGCTGGCGGAAGAGGGCGACCCTTACCTGCTGTCGGCACTGCTGCGCTTCGACAGCCGGGCGCGTTTCGATCGCTGGCTGGCGGCGATGCAGCAGGTGGTGGAGCGTCATGACATTTTGCGCACGGCCTTTGTCGGTGCGGGGCTGTCCGAACCGGTACAGGTCGTCTGGCGCCGGGCGCGCTTAGCGGTGATCGAGCTGGCGCTGGATCCGGCCGCGGGGCCGGTCGGCCGTCAGCTGGAAGCGCGCTTCGACCCCCGGCGGATCCGTCAGGATCTGACGCGGGCGCCGCTGCTGTATTACGTCATCGCCGAAGAGAGCGACGGCAGCTGGTACGTCTTGCAGCAGTGGCACCACCTGATTGGCGACCACTCGACGCTGGCGATGATGGGGGAAGAAGTCAACGCCATTCTGGCCGGGCGCGGGGATACGCTGGGCAGCGCGCAGCCGTTCCGCAATGCGGTGGCGCAAGCGCGTTTGGGGCTCAGCGAACAGGAACATGAGAGTTTCTTCCGCGGCATGCTGGCGGATATCGACGAACCGGTACTGCCGTTCGGGCTCGGCAACGTACACGGCGACGGACAGTGCGCCAATACCGGCCGCCTGGCGTTGGCGCCTGCGCTGAATGCCGGCCTGCGTCGACAGGCGAAGCGGCTGGGCGTCAGCCTGGCCAGCCTGTGCCATCTGGCCTGGGCGCAGGTGCTGGCGCGCACCAGCGGGCGTGATGCCGTGGTGTTCGGCACGGTGCTGCTGGGCCGCATGGAATCGGGCGAAGGCGCCGACCGGGCGCTGGGGCTATTCATCAATACGCTGCCGCTGCGGCTGGATATGGACGGGCGCAGCGTTGAGGCGTCGGTGCGGCAGGCGCATGCGCGCCTGAGCGGCTTGCTGGCGCATGAGCACGCCTCGCTGGCGTTGGCGCAGCGCTGCAGCGGCGTGAAAAACGGTGCGCCGCTGTTCAGTGCGCTGCTGAACTACCGCCACAACGACGGGGAAGCATTGGCGCTGCCGGAAGGGGTCAGCCTGATCGGCGCGGACGAACGCACCAACTACCCGTTCGTGCTGTCGGTAGACGACGGCATGGATTCGCTGGCGTTGACGGCGCAGGTCATCGATCCTATCGACGCCGCACGGGTGTGCCGCTATATGCAACAGGCATTGACCGCTCTGGTGAATGCGCTGGAACACACGCCGGAAATGCCGGTGCGCGAACTGTCGATTCTGCCGGACGACGAGTACGCCTTGTTGATCAATGGCTGGAACGCAACGGCGCAGCCTTATCCGCAGGATGTCTGCCTGCATGCGCTGTTTGAAGCGCAGGTGCGCCGCACGCCGGACGCCGTGGCGCTGGTTTGCGGCGGCGCCGAACTGAGCTACGCCCAGCTGAATGCGCAGGCCAATCGCCTGGCGCACGCGCTGATAGCGCGCGGTGTCGGTCCGGATTGCCGCGTGGCGGTGTGCGCCGAGCGCAGCCTGGCGATGGTAACGGCATTGTTCGGCGTCCTCAAGGCCGGCGGCGCCTATGTGCCGTTGGATCCGGCTTATCCGGGCGAGCGTCTGCACTATATCCTGCAGGACGCCGATCCGGTGCTGCTGCTGGCGGACGCCGCCGGCCGCGCGGCGCTGGGCGAACACGCGGTGCCGCTGCTGGCGCTGGATGAATCGTTGGCGGACGAGCTGAACGCCGATAACCCGGCGCCGCGCGCGCAGCCCAACCATTTGGCCTACGTGATTTATACCTCCGGCTCGACCGGCAAACCGAAAGGCGCGATGAATGAACATCGTGGCATCGTTAACCGCCTGCTCTGGATGCAGCAGGCTTATGGATTGACGCCGGCGGATACGGTGCTGCAGAAAACGCCGTTCGGCTTCGACGTCTCGGTGTGGGAATTCTTCTGGCCGTTGATGTATGGCGCGCGTCTGGCAATGGCGCGCCCTGAAGGCCACAAGGATCCGGAGTACCTGAGCCGCGTCATCGAACAGTATGGCGTGACAACGCTGCACTTTGTGCCGTCTATGCTGCAAAGCTTCCTGCTGTATGAAGGCGCGAGCCGCCGCTGCGGGCAGGTGGTGCGCGTCATGTGCAGCGGCGAGGCGTTGCCCGCCTCACTGGTGGCCGAATTCTACCGCCAGATGCCGCATGTCGAGTTGCATAACCTCTATGGCCCGACCGAAGCGGCGGTGGACGTGACCGCCTGGCACTGCACCCGCCAATCTGGGCTGGTGTCGGTGCCCATTGGGCGGCCGGTGGCCAACACGCGGATCTATCTGCTTGATGAACAAGGGCAGCCGGTACCGCTGGGGGCGGTCGGCGAGCTGTATATCGGCGGCATTCAGGTGGCGCGTGGCTATTTCAACCGGCCTGAACTGACGGCGGAGCGTTTCCTGGCCGATCCGTTCGATGCCGGTCACGGCGGCCGCATGTACCGCACCGGCGATGTGGCTCGCTATCTGCCGGACGGCAATATCGAGTATCTGGGACGTAACGATCAGCAGGTGAAGATCCGCGGTTTCCGTATCGAATGCGGCGAGATAGAGGCGGCGCTGGCCGCGCATCCGCAGGTGCGCGAAGCCGTGGTGGATGCGCGCGGCGGCGACGGCGGTGAGAAACGCCTGATCGCCTGGGTGGTGCCGCAGCCAGGTGCCGATGAGGCGTCGTTGGCGGAGACGCTGCGCCGGCATTTGGCCGACAAGCTGCCGGATTACATGGTGCCGGCCGCTTGCGTGCTGCTGGAGGCGCTGCCCCTGTCGCCAAACGGTAAGCTCGATCGCCGCGCATTGCCCGACCCGTCGGGCGAGGCCTATCGTCGAGAAGCCTACGAGGCGCCGCAGGGGGACGTCGAGCAGCGTCTGGCGGCGCTGTGGGAAGAGCTGCTGGGCGTGGAACAGGTTGGCCGCAACGACAGCTTCTTCGCTCTGGGCGGCCATTCTCTGTTGGCGGTGCGTTTGGCCAACCGCCTGCAGCAAAGCGGGTTGCCGTTATCACTGCAGGCGCTGTTCGCCAACCCGGTTCTGCAGGCGTTGGCGCGCCAGATTAAGCAGGCGGAGAGCCTGCCGCCGATTCTGCCCGCGCCGCGCGATGCCGCCTTACCGCTGTCGTTCGCTCAGCAGCGCCTGTGGTTCCTGACCCAGCTGGACGGCATGAGCGAAATTTACCACATGCCGTTGGCGCTGCGGCTGCGTGGGCCGCTGAATCTGGCCGCCTGGCAGAGCAGCCTCGACGCGCTTTATGCGCGCCACGACGCGTTGCGCACCGTCTTCATCAGCCGCGACGGCCAGCCGCAGGCGCTCATTTTGCCGATCGCCGGTTTGCCGCTGACGATCCACGATCTGCGCGGCGTCGCGGATGCGCAGGCGCGCGCCGCCACGCTGATACGGGAAGAGGTCGCAGCGCCCTTTGATCTGACCGGCGGCCCGCTGGTGCGCGCCAGCCTCATCCGGCTGAGCGACGAGGAACAGCTGTTCGCGCTGACCTGCCACCACATCATTTCCGATGGCTGGTCGAACGGCATCCTGCTGCGGGAGCTGGGCGCGCTGTACGGCGCATTGTGTCGCGGCGAGCCGTCACCGCTGCCGCCGCTGGCGTTGCAGTACGCGGATTACGCCCACTGGCAGCGGCAATGGCTGCAGCCTGCGCGGTTGTCGAAGCAGGCCGATTATTGGCGCCAGACGTTGGGCGATGCACCGGCACTGTTGACGTTGCCGACCGACCGTCCGCGTCCGGCGGTGCAGTCATTTGCCGGGGATCGGGTGGCGGTCTCGCTCGATGCCGAGCTGACCGCGGCGCTGAGGCAATTCAGCCTGCGTCAGGGATGCACGCTGTTCATCACGCTGCTGACGGCGTGGAGCGTCGTGCTGTCCCGTTTGTCGGGGCAGCGCGATCTGGTGATCGGCACGCCGGAGGCCAACCGTCGCCGGCTGGAAACGGAACCGATGATCGGCTTCTTCGTCAGCACCCTGGCGCTGCGCATCGATCTGTCCGACGATCCGGATTTGTCGACGTTGGCGCTGCGCGTGCGCGATACGCTGCTGGCGGCGCGCGACCATGGCGATCTGCCTTTCGAGCAGGTGGTTGAACAGGTGAACCCGCCGCGTCATCGCGGCCATACCCCGTTGTTCCAGGTGATGCTGAGCTGGCAGGACGGTTCGGTGCACGATATCGGCCTGCCGGGGCTGCAGGCGGAAGCGATCGATGCCGGCTATGCCGCAGCGAAATATGACATGACGCTGGATCTGACCGAGATCGGCGAAGAAATCGCCGGCTCGCTGTATTACGCCACGGCGTTGTTCGATCGTGAAACCGCCGAGCGCTACGGGATCTATCTGCGCCAGGTGCTGCAGGGCATCGCGTTGGCGGCGCCGCTGCCGGTTTCGCAGCTTGCGCTGTTGCCGCAGAACGAACGGCAACGGTTGTTGCATGGCTGGAACTGCACGCCGGATGAACCGCAGGCGGATCTCTGCCCGCACCATCACCTGGAGCGGCTGGCGCTGCGCACGCCGGCGGCGATCGCAGCGGTGTGCGGAGAAGAACGCCTCAGCTATCGGGCGCTCAATGAACGAGCCAACGCGTTGGCGCAGGTGTTGATCGCGCGCGGCGTCGGGCCCGATCGTCTGGTGGCGCTGTGTGCGGAGCGCGGCACGCCGATGCTGGTCGGGTTGCTGGCGATCCTGAAAGCGGGCGGCGCCTATGTGCCGCTCGATCCGGCGTATACCGGCGAACGTCTGGAGTACATTTTACACGATGCCCGGCCGGTGTTGCTGCTGGCCGACGCTGCAGGGCGCTCGGCGCTGAGCGGGGCCGATGTGCCGACGATGGCGCTGGAGGAAGACTGGGGCGCCGAGGCCGCCAATCCGCAGGTTGAAGGGCTGACGGCGGCCAATCTGGCCTATGTGATCTATACCTCCGGATCGACCGGCAAGCCGAAAGGCGTGATGGTGGAACACCGTCAGGTTGAGCGCCTGTTTACCGCGACCGATGCCGGGTTCGGCTTTGACGCCGGGGATGTGTGGTGTCTGTTCCACTCGTTCGCCTTCGATTTCTCGGTATGGGAAATCTGGGGCGCGTGGCGCCACGGCGGCCGGTTGGTGATCGTGCCGCAGGAAACGGCGCGCTCCGCCCCCGCGTTCTATCAGCTGGTTTGTCACCAGGGCGTGACGGTGCTGAATCAGACGCCTAGCGCCTTTAAGGCGTTCATTCAGGCTCAGGACGACACGCCGCATCGGTTGCGCTACATCGTCTTCGGCGGCGAAATGCTGAATCCGGCCGATCTGGCGCCGTGGTATGCCCGTAATCGGCCGGACGCGCCGCGGTTAATCAATATGTACGGCATAACGGAAACGACGGTGCACGTCACTTACCGGGAAATGTCTCCGGCGGACATCACCGGCAGCGGCAGCCCGATCGGCCACCGCATTCCGGATCTGCGCCTGTATCTGCTTGACGAACACGGTCAGCCGGTGGCGCTGGGCGCGGTGGGGGAGCTGTATGTCGGCGGGCTGGGCGTGGCGCGCGGCTACCTGAATCGGCCGGAGCTGAATGCGCAACGTTTCCTCGACGATCCTTTCGTGGCGGGTGAACGGATGTATCGCGCCGGCGATCTGGCGCGCTATCTGCCGAACGGTGAGCTGGAGTACCTGGGGCGCAACGACCAGCAGGTGAAAATTCGCGGTTTCCGCATTGAGTGCGGTGAGGTGGAGGCGGCGCTGCTGAGCCATCCTGAGGTCCGCAGCGTGGCGGTTGACGCCTGGCAGGACAACGGCGGCGACAAACGTTTGGTGGCCTGGGCGGTGCCGGGCGAAGGGGAGGCTCGGGAAACGCTGGCGCTGCGGCTGCGTCAGCATCTGGCCGGGCGTCTGCCGGACTATATGGTGCCGACGGCCTTCGTGTGGCTGGACGCGTTGCCGCTGACCACCAACGGCAAGCTGGACAAACGCGCGCTGCCGGCGCCGGAGCTGGGCGCCGCCGCGCGCGCTGTTTATGAAGCGCCGGCCGATGAGCGAGAACGCCTGCTGGCGTCCGTCTGGCGTCAGTTACTGAATGTTGAACACGTCGGCCGTCATGATGACTTCTTCGCCCTGGGCGGGCATTCGCTGCTGGCGGTACAGTTGGCCAACCGGGTGCAGCAGGCCGGCTGGCGGTTGCCGCTGTCGGCGCTGTTCGCCGCGCCGGTGTTGCAGGCGCTGGCGCAGTGGCTGGAACGGGAGGGGGCGGCGCAGCCGACGGCCATCGTGCCGACTCCGCGTCACGGCGCATTGCCGTTGTCGTTTGCCCAGCAGCGGTTGTGGTTCCTGAGCCAAATGGGCGGGATCGGCGAGACTTACCATATCCCGCTGGCGTTGCGCTTGGACGGCGAACTGGATGCGCCGGCGTTCCAGCGCAGTCTCGACGCGCTGTATGCCCGCCACGAAGCCTTGCGCAGCGTGTTTGTCTGCCAGGATGGGCAACCCCAGGTGCGGATCTTGCCGGAGGCGGCCATGCCGCTGGCGTATCACGACTTGCGCGGCGAGCATCAGGCGGAGCAACGTTTGCACGCGCTGGCCGAAACAGCGATGAAAGCGCCGTTCGATCTGGAAGGGGGGCCGCTGGTGCGGGCCTGCTTGCTGCAAGTGAGCGAGCGGCGGCATCTGTTCCTGCTGACCTGCCACCATATCGTTTCCGACGGCTGGTCTACCGGGATCCTGATGCGGGAGCTGAGCGCGCTGTATGGCGCCTTCCAACGCGGCGAACCGTCGCCGCTGCCGCCGCTGGCGGTGCACTATGTCGATTATGCCGTTTGGCAGCGCCAGTGGTTGACGCAGGAACGGTTGGCCGAGCAGGCGGCGTTCTGGCGCCAGACGCTGGGCGATGCGCCGGCTCTGCTGACGCTGCCGACCGATCGGCCGCGTCCGGCGATGCAGTCGTTCGCCGGTGGCGAGGTGCCTCTGGCCATCGACGCGGCGCTTACCGACGCGCTGCGGCGGTTAAGCCGTCAATACGGCGGCACGCTGTTCATGACGGTGCTGGCCGCCTGGAGCCTGGTGTTGTCCCGCATGGCCGGCCAACAGCAGGTGGTGATCGGCACCCCGGAGGCCAACCGCGGCAGGCTGGAAATCGAACCGCTGGTCGGCTTCTTCGTCAGCACGCTGGCGATGCATGTCGATCTGCGCGGTGAGCCGACGCTGCAAATCTTGCTCGAGCGAGTGCGCGAGACGGTATTGGCGGCGCGGGAAAACGGCGATCTGCCGTTCGAACAGGTGGTGGAGGTGGTCAATCCGCCGCGCCAGCTGGACGCGACGCCGCTGTTCCAGGTGATGCTGGCCTGGCAGGATGGCTCGGTGCGCGATATCGCCTTGCCGGGCCTGCAAACGGCGGATGCCGGGCTGAGCTATGACGTCGCGAAATTCGACATGACGCTCGAGTTGGCGGAAAGCGGCAGCGGCATTGTCGGCTCGTTGAACTACGCCAGCGCCTTGTTCGATCGCGACACGGCGGTGCGCTACGGTGTGTATCTGCAGCAGGCGCTGCGAGCGATGGCGGCGGATCTTACCCAGCCGGCGGCGCGCGTCGATCTGCTGCCTGCGGCCGAACGCCAACTGCTGCTGCATGACTGGAACCGCACCGAGCGGGAGTATCCGGCGCAGGCGTGCGTGCATCAGCTGTTCGACGAGCAGGCGCGGCGCACGCCGCAGGCGACGGCGTTGATCGATGGCGAGCAGCTTATTCGCTACGCGCAGTTGGCGGAGCGCGCCAATCGGCTGGCCTGGCGCCTGATTAAGGCGGGCGTGGAGCCCGGCCAGCGCGTGGCGGTCCGGTTTGAGCGCAGCGCCGCCCTGGCGATCGCCCAATTGGCGATCCTTAAGGCCGGTGCTGCCTATGTGCCGGTTGACCCGCAGCTGCCGGCCGGCCGGCAGAACTGGATCATCGCCGACAGCGGCGCGGTGCTGCTGCTGAACGGCGGCGAGGACGACGCGCAGATCGGCGTCGGCGTCGCTCGTCTTCCGCAAAATGATGACGCGGACCTGCCGTCCGGCGCGCCGATATTGGCGAGCAACAGTCTGGATCTGGCCTACATCATGTATACCTCCGGCTCAACCGGTAAGCCGAAAGGCGTGATGGTGCCGCATCAGGGGATCAACCGACTGGTGATCAATAACGGTTATGCGGAGTTCAGCGACTCAGATCGTATCGCTTTCGCCATCAACCCGGCATTCGATCCGGCGACGCTGGAAGTTTGGGGAGCCTTGCTGAACGGCGCCGCGCTGGTGGTGGTGCCGCCTGCGGTCTTGCTGGACGCCTCGGCGTTCGCCGATCTGCTGACGCGTCAGGCGATTACGGTGCTGGTGTTGCCGACCTCGCTGTTCAATCAGCATGCGCACAGCATTCCCGCGACGTTGGCGGGGCTGAAATACCTGATCAGCGGCGGCGAAGCGGCGGATCCTCATGCCTATACCCGGGTGCTGAAGGAGGGCGGCCGGGTGCAGCTGATCAACGGCTACGGCCCGACGGAAGCCACTACCGCCGCCACCTCGGCGCATATTACCGTGGCGGCGGGGCGGCACCGTTTGCCGATTGGCCGGCCGATCGGCAATACCCGGGTGTATCTGCTGGATGAACACCGCCAGCCGGTGCCGCTGGGCGCGATCGGCGAGCTGTATATCGGTGGCGTGGGCGTGGCGCTGGGTTACCTGAATCGCGAAGACCTCACGGCCGAGCGTTTCCTGGCGGATCCGTTTAACGAGGGAGGCCGCCTGTATCGCACCGGCGATTTAGCGCGCTATCTGCCGGACGGCAATCTCGATTACTGCGGACGCAACGATCAGCAGGTGAAGATCCGCGGCTTCCGCATCGAGTGCAGCGAGATTGAAGTCCTGTTGGAAACGCACCCGGCGGTGCGCGAAGCGGTGGTTGACGTGCGCGGCGCGCATCCTGCGTTGATCGCCTGGATCGTCCCGCAAGCTGAGGCCGAGGGCCGCGATCTGGCCGACGAGCTGCGGCGGCATCTGGCGGCGCAGCTGCCGGACTACATGGTGCCGGCGGCCTGTCTGATGCTGGCCGACTTGCCGTTGACCCCGAATGGCAAAGTGGATCGCCACGCGTTGCCGACGCCGCAGGCCGGCGACTTTGCACGCGTGGGCCATGAAGCGCCTCAGGGCGACACGGAAACCCTGTTGGCGGCGATCTGGGGCGAATTGCTCGGTCTGCCGAATGTCGGCCGACATGACAATTTCTTCGAGTTGGGTGGGCACTCGCTGCTGGCGGTGAAACTGATTGCGGAGCTGCGCCGCTGCGGCCTGACGGCGAACGTGCAGACGCTGTTTACCGCCCCGACGCTGGCCTCGCTGGCGGAGGCGCTGGAGGCGCGCTGCGAAATCGAGATCCCCGAGAACCTGCTGCGGCCGGATAGCGCGCGCATCACGCCTGAGCTGCTGCCGCTGGCCTCGCTGAACCAGGTTGAAATCGACAGCATCGTGGCGCGCGTGCCGGGCGGCGTGGCCAACGTGCAGGATATCTATGTGCTGTCGCCGTTGCAGGAGGGGATCCTGTTCCACCACCTGTTGGCGGAGCGGGGCGATCCGTACCTGCTGTCTACGCTGCTGCGCTTTGAGCACCGCGAGCGTCTGGATCGTTGGCGGGCCGCGATGCAACAGGTGATCGATCGCCACGATATTTTGCGCACGGCGTTCATCAGTGAGGCGATCCGCGAGCCGGTACAGGTCGTTTGGCGCGCCGCCGCGCTGCCGTGGACTGAGCTGACGCTCGATCCGGCGCAGGGGGCGATTGGCGAGCAACTGCTGGCGCGCTTCGATCCGCAGCATGCGCGTCTGGATCTCAGCCGCGCGCCGCTGCTGAATGTCGTGGTTGCGCAAGATAGCGATGGCAGTTGGTGGATGCTGCAACAATGGCATCATCTGGTGGGGGATCATTCCACGGCGGCATTGATTGAGGAAGAGATCGCCACGATCCTCGCCGGCAAAGGTGCCGAGCTGGGCGCCCCACCGCCGTTCCGCAATGCGGTGGCGCAGGCGCGTTTGAGCGTCAGCGCGCAAGAACATGAAACCTTCTTCCGCACCATGCTGGCGGACATCGAAGAGCCGGTGCTGCCGTTCGGGCTCGGCAACGTGCGCGGCGACGGCAAGGGCGTCACCACGGCGCACCAGCCAATCGACAAAGCGCTGAACGAACGTCTGCGGCATCAGGCCAAGCGGCTGGGCGTGAGCCTGGCCAGCCTGTGCCATCTGGCCTGGGCGCAGGTGCTGGCCCGCACCAGCGGCCAAGATCACGTGGTGTTCGGTACCGTGCTGTTGGGACGCATGCAGGCGGGGGAAGGCGCCGAACGCGCGATGGGGCTGTTTATCAATACGTTGCCGCTGCGCCTCGACATCGGCGATGACGATGTGGTGACGGCGGCGCGCCAGGCCCACGCGCGGCTGAGCGGGTTGCTGCATCATGAGCACGCGCCGCTGGCGCTGGCGCAGCGCTGCAGCGGCGTGGCGGCGGGGATGCCGCTGTTCAGCGCCTTGCTCAACTATCGCCACAACAACGGCAGCGAGCTGGTGTTGCCGGAAGGCATGACGCTGTTGAGCGCGCAGGAGCGCACCAACTATCCGTTCGTCCTGTCGGTGGAAGACGGCGGCGACTCTTTGGGGTTGACGGCGCAGGTCAGCGAGCCGGTGCCGGCGGCGAGGATCTGCGGCTATATGCAACAGGCGCTGGCCTCATTGGCGCAGGCGTTGGAAAGCCAGCCGACCCTGCCGGCGAGCGAACTGGAGATCCTGCCGCCGTCAGAGCGCCGGCTGCTGCTGGAGGAATGGAATCAGACGGCGGAGCCTTATCCCGCAGCGCTTTGCGTGCATCAGCTGTTTGAACGCCAGGCGCAGCGTGCGCCGCAGGCTGTAGCGATCGTGCAAGGCGATCGTCGGATCGGCTATGCGGCGTTGAACGCCCAGGCTAACCGGCTGGCGCATGCTCTGATCGCGCACGGCATTCAACCGGGCGAGCGCGTGGCGACGCGTCTGGCGCGCAGCATCGATCTGGTGGCGACGCAGCTGGCGATCTTCAAAGCCGGCGCGGTGTATGTGCCGATCGATCCGCAGTTGCCGGCGGCGCGTCAGCAGTGGATCCTGGAGGACAGCGGCGCGCGTCTGATCGTCGGTGAAGCGGCGGACGGGGATACCTTGCCGCTGCTGCGGCCGGTGGTCTCCGGCGGTGACGAGAACGACCCGGCGCTGTCGCTGTCGAGCGGCGAGGTGGCGTACATCATGTACACGTCCGGCTCCACAGGGCTGCCTAAAGGCGTGATGACGCCGCACCAGGGCATCACTCGGTTGGTGCTCAACAACCGTTATGCGGCGTTCGATGCAACGGAACGGGTGGCTTACGCCGCTAATCCGGCCTTCGACGCCGCGACGATGGAGGTGTGGGCGGCGCTGTTGAACGGCGGCGAACTGGTGGTGATCCCGGCGGAAACCGTGATGGATGCGGCGCGTTTGAGCGCCGCATTGACGCAGCATCGCGTGACGACGCTGTTCCTGACAACCGCGTTGTTCAATCAGTATGTGTACAGCATGGGCGCGACGTTGGCCCAGCTGCGCTACCTGATCTGCGGCGGGGAAAAGGAGGAGCCGAGCGCCTTCGAACGCCTGCTGCAGGAAGCGGGGCCGGTACAGCTGATCCACGCCTATGGGCCGACGGAAGCGACGACCTTCGCGACGACGGCGGCGATAGCCGAGGTGCAAGGCGCAACGCGTTTGCCAATCGGTAAGCCGATCGGCAACACCCGCGCCTATGTGTTGGATGCGCGCGGTCGGCCGGCGCCGCTGGGCGCTATCGGCGAGCTGTATATCGGCGGCGTCGGCGTGGCGCTGGGATACCTCAACCGGCCTGAACTGACCGCAGAGCGTTTCCTGAACGATCCGTTCAACCCGGGCGGGCGCATGTATCGCACCGGCGATCTGGTGCGTTATCGGGCGGACGGCAACCTCGAGTATCAGCGACGCAACGATCGTCAAGTGAAGATCCGCGGCTTCCGCATTGAGATGGGGGAGATAGAGGCGCGCCTGGCGGCGCACCCGGCGGTGAACGAAGCGGTGGTCGATGCCCGCTGCATCGGTGCGGATACGCGGTTGATCGCCTGGATCAGCCTGCGTGAGAACGTGGCGAGCGACGGGTTGGCCGGTGAGCTGCGCCAGCATCTGGCGGCTCAGTTGCCGGACTATATGCTGCCTGCGGCCTTTGTCTGGCTGGCGGCGATGCCGCTGACGCCAAACGGCAAGATTGATCGGCGGGCTCTGCCGGCGCCGGAGATGGCCGCCGCCGCAGGCGAAGCCTACGAAGCGCCGCGCGGCGATACCGAGACGCTGTTGGCGCAGGCGTGGGCGGAGTTGCTGGGGCTGCCGCAGATCGGCAGACACGACAACTTCTTCGAACTGGGCGGCCACTCGCTGCTGGCGGTGCGCCAAGCCAGCCTGGCGCAGCAGTGGGGGATCGCACTGCAGGTGCAGGCGATCTTTGACCATCCGGTGCTGGCGGATCTGGCGGCGCATGTCGAGCAGCGCACGGGCGCACAGCCGCTCAGGGCATTGCCGGCGCGCCGCAGCGGCCAGCGCCCGCCGGTGTTCTTCATGCCGACCGGCTATGGCGATCACTCGTATGTTTATGAGATTGCCAAAGAGATCGATGCGGACTTCCCGATTTATGCCGTGCCGTGGCCAGAGATGGCCGACGCGCCGCCGGCAACGATGGAGGCGATGGCGGAGATCGTTGTCGGGGTCATCAGGCAGGCGCAAGCCAGCGGGCCGTACCATCTGTTCGGTTACTCTTCGGGCGGGATCTTGACCTACATGGTGGCGGAACGGCTGCAGGCGGAGGGGGAAGAGGTGGCGCTGGTGGGCCTGCTCGACACCATGCGGCCACAGCAGGCGATGCGCGATGCGACACAGCTATTCCTCAGCTGGCTGGAGGTGGAACATCCGACGCTGGAGGCGGCGCTGTTCGCCCGCCTGCAGTTGCTGTCGGTGGAGGAGGCTCTGGCCGTGCTGCACGGCCAGGGCATCAGCACTTTCCTCGATGATCCGCTGAAGGAGGCTGCTTTATGGCGCAAGCGTTATCACTATGCGACCCTGGTCGGCGCCAGCGTCATCCGGCCGCTCGGCCTTAATCTGCACTTGTTTAAAGCGGTGGAGGAGATGCCCGGCTTGCTGAATGACGATCTGGAAGCCTACTGGCAACGCATCAAGCCGGCAGGTTACAACCGCCGCGACGGCTCGGCACTTGGCTGGGAGGGGCATCTGCCGGCGTCGGCGGTGACGGTCAACCTGGTCGATGGCGATCATGTCACCATGATGTCGGAAGCGGCGAACCGGCGCGGGTTAGGAGAGCGCATCAGCGCCGTGCTGAATACGCTCGTTCGACGCTGACCGCGTTGCTTGTCAATGAAGCCCTCGCAAGAGGGCTTTTTTTTTACCCGTTGGCGGCGGTTTTGACGAGTTCCACCACCAGCGGTGAAAGCTCGCCGCGCAGCGCGGCGCGTTCCGACTGGAACAGCGTGGCGACATAAAAACGCCGGCCCGGCAGTTCGATGGCGCGCACGTCGCCTTCGGTGTCGTGGCCGCTGATCATCAGCGGGAAGCGCTCAAGATCGGCGACGAACTCCGGATTCACGCCGAAGTTGCAGTGGTAGCCTTCATGGGTGTTCAGGCTGCCGTAGGCCTGGGCGACGCGGGTCTCGGGCTGAAAAACGATGTCGCCGGTTTTTTCCACTAGCGAGCAGCTCAGCGGGGCGATCACCAACCGGCCGCCGCTGTCGGTTTCCGCATGGCCGGCGTCGTGCCAGCCCATCACGTTGCGGGCGTATTCGACGATGGCGTATTGAAAACCGCCGCAGGAGCCGAGGAACGGCACGTCGTTTTCCCGCGCATGACGGATCGCCATAAAGGCGCCGTCGTCGTAACGATACGGACTGCCCGGCACCACCCAGATGGCGTCGAAATTTTGCAGCGTTTCGGGGGCGGTCAGGGTGTCGGTCGGTAGCCACTGGGGCTGCACGTCGATGTCGAGATGGGCGGCGGCGAGCTGGAGCGCCACGGGGATGGCCTGATGGGCCACGGCTTGCGGGTTGTAATCACCGACCAGAGCAATGCGAACTTGAGCTTTCATCATTTCCTTTCCTGTGCGGGTAAAAAAGGAGATTACAGGAAAGTAGAGTGTCGAGCCGCCGCTTTTTAAACGTGGCGCACAAAAAAGCCCGGCGTGGCCGGGCTGAAAAAAAGAGGGTCAGTACAGCGAGGGCGCACCGGCCGGTCGGGTTTTGAAGCGGCGGTGCAGCCACATGTATTGCTCCGGCGCCCGCATGATCTCTTTCTCGATCACTTTGTTCATGTAAGCCGCCGCCGCCTGTTCGTCGCTGAGCGGATAGTCTTCCAGGGCAGGCTGGATCAGCAGGTCGTAGCCGCGGCCACGTTCGCGGCGGATCAGCACCACCGGCACCAGCGCCGGGTTGGCCATGCGTGCCAGCATGAAGGTGCCGCTGGTGGTAGCGGCCTGATCGACGGCGAACAGCGGGGCGAATACGCTGCCGCGCGGGCCGTAGTCCTGATCGGGCGCGAACCATACCGCCTCGCCGCGCTTGAGCGCGTGCACCATACCGCGCAGATCCTTGCGATCGATCATCGCCTTGTTGGAGCGCATGCGACCCTTGGTCTGCGCCCACTCCATCGCCTTGTTATTGTGCGGACGGTACATCGCCATCATCGGCTGGCACAGACCCATTGCCCGGCCGCCCAGCTCCAGCGACATAAAGTGCACGCCGATCACCAGCACGCCGCGATCGTCGCGCTGCGCCATTTTGAGGTGGTTGATGCCTGAGACGTTGAACCAGCGCTTGACGCGTTTATCCGACCAGAACCAGGCCATGCCGGTTTCCAACAGGCCCATGCCGAGCGATTCGAAGTTGCCCACCACCTTGCGCTCACGCTGCGCTTCGTCCATCTCGGGGAAGCACAGCTCGAGGTTGCGACGGGTGATGGTGACGCGGCGTTTGAGAAATCGCATCGAAGTGCGCCCCATCCACACTCCCAGCCGATTGAGCAACGGGTAGGGGAGCTGGACCAGCAGGAACAGCAGGGCGAGACCGAACCAGGTGAGCCAGTAGCGCGGGTGCAGCAAGGCCAGTTGAAATGCTTTGGCTGATTTCATAGAAACTCTTTTTATACGTTAAAGGGGGCAGCAAGCTGTAACGCATAAAGGTTCCACTCGATAGCGATACGACTACTCAGACACCCAAGTACGGCCAGGGTTTAGTCGGAATTCCATAATTGACTAAACATTTACATTCGAAGGGCGGTTTGCGCTGCTATCAGGCTTCGGAGGGATAGCTGTTGGCCAGCGGAGGCGGCTCTAGGAACGTGTATGTTAACACAGGGTACGGGGTGTGGCGGAAGAGGGGCATGCGAATATTCTCATTCGCGTTGCCCCTGAGTTGATGATTGGCTCGTTTTATAGGCTGGGAATGATAATCGCGGCGAAAATGGCGGCGATCGCCAGCCACTTCAGCAGGTAGTAACCGCGGCGGTTGCGCGCCTTCAGGCGTTGGCCGGCATCGCGCACCGCGTTGACGTACTTGAAGATGCGGTTGATGCCGCCGGTGCGATCCTGATCGTCGTTCGGCGAGCTGGCCGCCGACATCAGCGTGGCGCCGACCCAGTGGTTGACCGCCTGCGCCCAGCGCCATTTCATCGGCCGTTCGACGTCGCAAAACAGAATGATGCGCGTCTGATCGGTGGCGTTTTGTGCCCAGTGCACGTAGGTTTCGTCAAAGATCACCGCCTCGCCGTCGCGCCAGCTGTGCTGCTCGCCGTCCACCTCGATGAAGCAGCGGTCGTCGTTGGGCGTCATCAGCCCCAGGTGATAGCGCACCGAACCGGCGTAAGGATCGCGGTGTTTACCCAAATGGCTGCCGGGCGGTAGCTCGGCGAACATCGCCGCCTTGACCGACGGGATGCGGTTGAGCAGCGCGACGGTTTTTGGGCACAGCGTCTGCGCCGAAGGGTGGCTGTCGCTGTACCATTTCAGATAGAAACGTTTCCAGCCGCGCTTGAAGAAAGTGTTGAACCCTGCGTCGTTGTGCGACTGCGCCTTTTTGATGTGATCCTGCAGGCGTACCGCTTCCTCGCGGATCACCTGCCAGTTGTCGGTCAGCGTCTGCAGCTCCGGGAAGCCTTTTTCGTCGAAGTAGGGCTGTTTGGCGGGCAAGCGGGAGAAGCCGGTCATAAACATGTTGATCGGCCCCATAAAGGTGGAGTGATCGAACAGTTGGCGGGTAAGCTTTTGTTTCTCTTTGCCGCGGGAGTGGGCGTAGAGGAAGCTGATGATAAAAATGCCGATAATGATCGCGGCAACCATAGAATCCATCCTTGTTGGTGCTTGTTAAAAATTCGTACAAATTATAGTTTTGTGACAGGAAAAATTTAACTTTTTCGTGCGCTTTCCCGCTCATGCTGCTTGGTGGCATAAAAAATCAATAAAAATATTGGTAATAAAATTTTATATCGATTTTTTTGGTTTTAGTCCTATTCTTAAATCGTTCAAGGGGCGTTTCATGCCATCTTGTTTCATAACGAATGGCACGTATTTGAGAAAAGAGGGACTTATGAAGAAATCAATCATTGCCTTGTCTGCACTGCTGCTCGCTTCCCCGGTGTTCGCCGCTGAAACCGCGACCGACACCGCCGCCCACGCCAGCAACGAGGTCGTTGCTGAAGCGCACAAAGGGGCGGATACCGCCAAAGAAAAGCTGCACCAGTCTCAGGACAAGGGTGAGGAGCTGAAGCTGAAAGCCAAACACGCCGCCGAAGGCAAAAGCGACAGCGTCGGCAGCAAAGTGAGCGAAGGCTCGCAAAAGGCCTGGCACTCCACCAAACAGGGTACGGAGAAGGCTTGGGACAAGACCAAGCAAGGGGCGGAAAGCCTCAAGAACAAAGCGACCGAGTAAGGTCTCCGCTTTTACCCCAAGGGCCGCGTAGCGGCCTTTTTTATTGCCTGCAATCCAGAGCCGATACCGCGCTTTGTCGCCCTGATTAAAACGTGAGAGTATCCTTCATCGATTGGCGACTCCGTCGCAAGTAAGAAGGAAGCCCTATGAGGCCCTATTGGATAAGGCGTTTATTGACACCCTCACCCACCTGGACAGGCAGAGCATCGGTTATCTTGGGTCTGTTGGTGTTTGTGGTGTTGAGCGGGCTGGATAGCCTGGGTGTAGCGTTGGACGGGTGGAAGCGCTACGTGATGATCGCGGGCGTGGCGGGTATTTGCTATTTCATTGCCGGGTATATTGATAAGCGCATTCCGCGTAAAGCCCCGCCAATGTAGGCACAAGCCAGAAAAAGAAAAAGGCGCTTATCAAATGAGATAAAGCGCCTTTTCAACACGTTAACTGACTAGTATCAGTTCATGCCGTATTTTTTCAGCTTCTTGCGCAGCGTGCCGCGGTTGATGCCCATCATCAGGGCTGCGCGGGTCTGGTTGCCACGGGTGTATTGCATCACCATGTCCAACAGTGGCTGTTCAACTTCAGCCAGTACCAGCTCATACAGGTCATTTACGTCTTGACCGTTCAGTTGAGCAAAATAGTTCTTCAGTGCTTGTTTAACCGAGTCACGCAGAGGCTTTTGAGTCACCTGATCTTGTGAGTTAACGGTAGAAACGGTCAGTACGTCAGAATTTACGCGTTGTTCGAACATAGTTCTGTCAGCTCTTTTTTTACGCTAAGATTTTCGAAATATGCCTCCAACGCCTCCAGCTGTTCGCTGGCATCCTCTATGGCGTTGAATGTGCGCCGAAACTGGTCATTCGGAGCGTGTTCCTGGAGATACCAGGACACGTGCTTACGAGCAATCCGGAATCCCTTGCCTTGGCCATAGAAGCCGTGCAATTCCCGAATGTGCCCAATCAACAAGCGCTTCACCTCGCCAAGCGGCAGCGGCGGCAGCAACTCCCCAGTGTCCAGATAATGCTGGATTTCCCGGAAGATCCAGGGTCTCCCCTGAGCAGCGCGGCCTATCATCAGGGCATCGGCCCCGGTGTAGTCAAGCACTGCTCTGGCTTTATGCGGGTCAGTAATATCCCCATTCGCGATAATCGGAATGGAAACACTCTGCTTAACTGCCCGAATGCTGTCGTATTCCGCGTTGCCGTTAAACAGACAGGCGCGGGTTCGGCCGTGAATCGTCAGAGCCTGAATACCACAGTTTTCGGCCAGTTGGGCAATCTCTACACAGTTACGATGCTCTGGCGCCCAGCCGGTGCGAATCTTCAGCGTTACCGGCACATCCACTGCGTCAACCACCGCGTGGAGGATCCGTTTAACCAGATCCGGGTACTGCAACAAAGCGGACCCGGCAAGCTTCCGGTTCACTTTTTTGGCCGGGCATCCCATATTGATGTCGATGATCTGCGCGCCGCTGGCCACGTTGATACGCGCGGCGGCGGCCATATCATCAGGATCGCATCCGGCAATCTGCACGGATCGGATCCCTGGTTCATCGCTATGCACCATACGCAGACGCGACTTATCCGTCCGCCACACCTCCGGGTTGGAGGAGAGCATTTCGGATACAGCCATCCCAGCACCCATTGCATGACAGAGGGTTCTGAACGGGCGATCTGTAATACCGGCCATCGGGGCCGCAATCAGGCAATTAGTAAGCTGGTGGTGTCCAATGCGCATAGACAAAGAGTGACCATACTGTGTCCGCAAGGGCGCGTATATTACGCATTTTTGCGCCGAGATGAAAGGCCAAACTTTAACCAATTGGCCCGATATTAGGACGAAAAATGCGCTACGCAGTGTTTCATAAAAATATTATATATATTTTACAATAAGTTGACGAAAAGTGCTTATTTTGTGTGCGGAAAAATATTCGCCTTTGTGCAGAATATTATCTGCATTCACCCGCGTTTTTTGCCGAAATAGCCTGCCTGAAAGGCGCATTGTTAGGGCGATCCGTCGTTGAGCGGCGAAAAATTGCATAAAATTTTGTCTCGCCCGCGGGCCGATCGCCGGACAAAAAAAATCCACCGGCGCTGGGCCGGTGGATGAGGGGGCAATAGACCGTGGCGCTTACTTGCGGCGGCCGGTGATGCGGCACCATTCTTCGCGCTCGGCGACCGGATCGAGCGTGAACTTCTCTTCGTAGGCTTGCGCAACGCTGCTCGCCTGGCTGGCCAGCACGCCGGACAGCCCCAGATGACCGCCGGCCTTCGGCAGGCAACCGATCAGTGGCGCCAGCTCGCGCAGTGGGCCGGCAAGGATGTTGGCGACCACCACGTCCGCCAGCAAGTCCGCCGGCTGGTCTTTCGGCAGATACAGTTCCAGACGCTCTGAAACGCCGTTACGCTGCGCGTTGTCGCGGCTGGCCTGAATGGCCTGGGGATCGATGTCGATGCCGATAGCGCGCGCCGCACCCAGCTTCAGGGCGGCGATTGCCAGGATGCCGGAACCGCAACCGAAGTCGATAACGGTTTTGCCGGCCAGATCGAGGCCGTCCAACCACTGCAGGCACAGCGCGGTGGTCGGGTGGGTGCCGGTGCCGAACGCCAGGCCCGGATCGAGCATCACGTTGACCGCGTCGGGATCCGGCACGTCGCGCCAGCTCGGGCAGATCCACAAGCGCTCGCCGAAGCGCATCGGGTGGAAGTTGTCCATCCATTCGCGCTCCCAGTCCTTGTCTTCCAGCTGTTCTATCTTGTGGCGGAAACCGGCGCCCAGCAGCGGGTGCTGTTCCAGCATCGCCACCACCTCGGCCATATCGGTTTCCGCGTCGTACAGGCCGATCACGTCGGTATCGCCCCACAGCAGGGTTTCACCCGGCAAAGGTTCGAACACCGGGTTGTCGTGGGTGTCCTGGAAGGTCACCGACACGGCGCCGCTTTCCACCAGCGCGTCGCTCAGGTCTTCCGCCTGGCTGCCGGTGGTGTTCAGTTTGAGTTGGATCCAAGGCATAGCAATTCTCTTCAAGAGGGTAATGATGACGCCGCCCGGCGCTTTTCGCCGACGACGTTACCGAGATAAAACGCCAACAGGCTGAGCAACAGCGAAGGCACGATAGGGTGCAGCCCCGCCGGTTGCAGGTTGAAGCTGGCCAATAGCGTATAGCATACCGCACCCGACAGCATTGAGCTAAGCGCTCCCTGAGCATTGGCGCGTTCCCAATACAGGCCCAGCACCAGTGGCCACAGGAAGACCGCCTCCAGCCCGCCGAAAGCCAGCAGGTTGAGCCAGATGATCATCTCAGGCGGCCGCCAGGCCGCCAGCAGCACCAGCAGACCGAGGATCAGCGTGGTCAGGCTGGAGAAGCGCTTGATCAGCCGCTCGTTGTGGATCTGCTGTGGGCGTACGCCCAGGTAGAGATCCTTGATGATGGTGGCGGAAGATTGCAGCAGTTGGGCATTGATGGTCGACATGATCGCCGCCATCGGCGCCGCCAAAAAGATCCCGGCGGCGTACGGCGGCAACACGGTGATCATCAGCGTCGGGATCACCTGATCGGGGATCTTGAGATCCGGCAACACCGCGCGGCCGAGCGCGCCGGCCAGGTGCATGCCGAACATCAGCACCGCCACCACCACGGTGCCGAGCAGAATGCCGCGATGCACCGCCTTGCTGTCTTTGTAAGAAATGCAGCGCACGGCGGTGTGCGGCAGGCCAATCACCCCGAAGCACACCAGGATCCAGAACGACGCCATAAACGGCAGGCTGAGGATCTGATCGCCGCCCTGCGGCGACACCAGCGCCGGGTCGATCTGCTGCAGTTTGTTCACCGCGCTGTCCAGCCCGCCGGCGGCGTGGATCACCGCCACCAGCAGCAGCACGGTGCCGAGCAGCATCACCAGCCCCTGCATGGCGTCGTTCAGCACGCTGGCGCGGAAGCCGCCGAAGGCGGTGTACAGCGCAATGCTGATGCCGAAGATCAGCAGGCCGGTGTCGTAAGGAATGCCGGCGGCGGTCTCCAGCAGGCGGGCGCCGCCGATGAACTGCACCGTCATGGCGCCGAGGAACGCCACCAGCAGGCTGAGGCTGGCCAGCCACACCAGCAGGCGGCTTTGGTAGCGGCCATACAGCATGTCATTGAGAGTGATGGCGTTGTAGCGCCGCGCCAGGATGGCGAATTTCTTGCCCAGCACGCCGAGCGACAGCCACACCGCCGGCAGCTGGATCATCGCCAGCAGCACCCAGCCCAGGCCGTATTTGTAGGCGGCGCCGGGGCCGCCGATAAACGAACTGGCGCTGATGTAGGTGGCGGTCAGGGTCATCGCCAGCACAAAGCCGCCCATCGAGCGGTTGCCGAGGAAGTATTCGCTGAGGAAATTCCCGCTCTGGCGGCGGCTGTAGGCGTACACCGACAGGCCGAACACCAGCAGCAGGTAGGCGATCAGCGGCAGGATCACTTCAGTTTGCATCGCGGTCCTCCAGCGAAATGTCGCGGAACACCGTGCGTACCATCAGCCAGCACAGGCCGATGAACAGCAGTGGTACCAGTAAGCAGGCCATTTCGAACCAGTGCGGCAGGCCGGTGACGCCGATAGCGCTGTCCGGCAGGTAGGCCGCCAGTCCCCAGGCCAACAGGTAGAGCAGCGTCAGCCCCAGCGCCCAGCGCGCTTCGCGGTGCGCCTGAATAAAACGTTTGTCCATCAGTGTCCCCCATAGGTTTACGATGATGGCTTGTGACAAGAACAGATGAAGGAACAGGATTGTACGGAATATGCGGCGTTTGGCTAATAAATTATTCACCTTTCCGGTGAACGCAACGGGGTGATGGAAAGAAAAGAGGGGGGTAAATATATAAACTGTTGCCGGTTTATTTCGATTGAAAAATAATTAAAGAGAATGGGAAAGGAATGGGTTTTATATTGGTTGGCGCAACCGGAATCGAACCAGGTGACCTCTGTGAAGTATGACACAGCGCTCTACCACTGAGCTACACGCCTGCAATAAACAAATTTATAACATCTCCTAATCATTCATGTAAATAGATTTTTTTATTTTTTGCTATTAAATAAATCGTTCGGTTAAATAATAATCTGCATATCCTTCGCTATTTATTTACTGTGATTAATATCACGATAAAGCCGCCCCGTTAATACGCTTAAACAAGGGCGGCGTTAATTAGCGGATTAACAATGTCACGCGGTTATCGTTCTTTTCTCAGATATTCTTTCTGAAATAGTATAAAGAACGATGACGCCGATGCACAAAAAGAACATCACGGCATACAGGGCGCCACCGCCACCTTGTTTTAACAGCAAACCGCCGACAAAAGGGGCGAGCGCCAGGCCAAATTCGTAAAACGTGGCGGCGCCGAAGTAAGCCCCTTTTAGGTTAGACGGCGCCATACGATCAATTTGTATATTGAGCGTAGGGAACAGGATGACTTCGCCGAGGCTGAGCAGGAACATGGCGACCAACCACAGCACCCAGCTTTCACTGGAAACCAGCAGGAAGACAATTTGTGAAAGCGCGAGAAAGAACACGCCCAGGCTGGTTTTCAGTGCCAATGACATGCGACGGGTAAAGCGCTCGGTGAAATACTGCAGCGTTATCACCGTAGCTGCATTGATGAATATCAGCACGCTGAGCAGGTATTCGGGGTTGTGCACCTGGCTGATCATGAGGTATTGCGGCAGCGTCACGTCGATCTGCCCGTAGACCAGCATCACCAAAATGTTGGCGACAACCAAAACCTTGAACGCCTGATCGTTCCAGATAATCCGCAAAGAGCCAATGAACGAGAAGGTGGCGTTGCGCGTTTCTTTACCGTGCCCCGCTTTGAATACCGCGAGCACCAGCAGCAAATAGCAAAGGAACGACAATGCGGTGACGAAGAAGGTGGCCTTCTGCGCCGTCAGCCCGAGAGCGACACCCACTAATGGGCCTACGGCTGCGCCCACGTTCATCAGGAAGTAGCGAATGTTCAACGCGCGTTCTCGCTCTTGCCTGTCATGGAGAATATCGCCGATCACCGCTTTGCTGGCGGGTTCGATCAATGAGCGCGAAATGCCATTGAGTAAAATACCGACAAAATACCACGCCGGTGAGTTGGCCAACGCAAGTACGCTAAATGAAATGATAGCGGCAATTGCACCGAGAATAATCAACGTGCGACGGCCATATTTGTCTGATGCGCCACCGAAGAGATAGCCGAAAGAAATAGACACGATAAGTGATACGCTCATCATGACGCCGATTTCCACCGGAGTCATCGCGTAGTTATTTCTCATGAGAATGGTAATGAATGGCCAAATCATGAAAAAGCAGGCGCGCGTCAAAAACGTCCCGATAAAGATAACCCATATTTCTTTTGGGAAATAAGGGATGAATGTTGACCTCAAGGCGGTTTCTCCTTAAATGTTGCTCGTCGTCTGTTGAACCGAGTGTATTACACCTTTTCCAAACTTTCCTTTTCCCATCGGTTAGCCAGAGAGAGTAACGGCGTCACCCCGGCTTCTCTAATCCTCGCGATGAGATTTTTCCGCTGATCGAAGATAACCGGATGCGGGCTGATGCCTTGAATAATCGCGGCGACAGTCGCCGAGACTGGCGTGCTATGCGCCAGCGTTGGAATTGCCAGAACGTTCATGCAGTATTCGAACATGGAATCGACGGAGTTCAATTTACCCAACATCAAGAACGTCATTTCATCTCCGACGAGAATAGCGCCAAGGCTGTCGAATATCATTTTGACTTGCGCCACGGGCTTCTCTTTCAGATGGAAACTGAGCAGCGCGCGGAACTGGTCGCGATTCAGACGGCCCTGTTTCATCTCGTCATTCAGCATGGCGAGTGCCTGGCGTACATAATTTTCCTCTTCGTTGAACAGATCTGCCGAAGCGCAGCGGAAATGCTGTTTGAGGAAATACCAGTGAAAGACATATTTGCCGTCGAATTCAAGGCGAACAACGTTGGTGAAGTCTTCCAGATCGTGCCGTTCCGGGTGGAATTCGCTGAGATCGCAACGAATATCGATTCCGGAAGAGGAGGCGATTCGGCGGCAAATGGTGGTGATATCAGCTTCGCCCAATAGCGCTTGCAGCATATGCTGCATGTTGTTACCGCCGGCGGCCAACTCGCAATAGGCGTCTTTGCCTGGCGTCAGGTATTTGATTCGGCTGTCGCGCGCATTGAGTGATGAGGCAATCTCAGCCCACTGGTTATGTACTTCCTGGCTTCTGATCGTTTCCAAACGAGGGTTTTTTTCATAGAACGCGATGACGCGCGGATCGACAGCCAGGCCACTGCGTTTGAGTATTCCGGCGTCAAGCTGCGCGCTTGCTTGGTTTTTCACCAGGACATTGATGAAGTTGCGCAGCGAACTCTCCCCGCAATCTGAGAACGAGACGTCAGAATCCGGCGCGGGGCGGCAGGTTTTGGTGATGCACAGCGGCGGAAAATAGCGGCCGTACACTTCGCGATCGTAATAGTCATGGCAGCGATCGGGGAAGTGCGTCTCGCCCGTCGCCGTTTCGCCGAACAGCTCCCCGCTCAGCTCCCGCAGTTGCTGCATGTAGGCGGTCAATTTGCCGAAGTTACCCTTGCATTTCAGCCACAGCGCCGCGTTGAGCAAATGAAACACCTCCCTGTCGTGCCCGGCGGTGCGGCTGGCCGCGATCAGTAAACGACATAAGTTGTGCAACTCGGCCAGCAAGCTGTCGCGATCTGCGCAGTGGATACCGACGTAATCCTGCACACGTCGCGGCAGATAGCGGTGATACTTGTTGAAAGGCAGATGCAATGCGATGAAGTCGGCGCTGAATCCCTCGGTTTGCAGCCGTTCGACGGTGCTTTCGGTAAAATGTTCCGCCAGCATGCTGGCGCGCAAGGTGGCTTCATCTTTTTGCTGGCGGGCATGTTCGACGGCGGCCAGCGCGTTTTGCCAGGCGGGGAACAGGCCGGCTTGCTGCACGGCTTCTTGCTGCGCCGCATTCACGCGTGCTTCCAGCTCGGCGATTTCGGCATTGAGCGCCAACAGTTGCGCCTCTTTATTCTCCGCAGCGCTTTTGCCCAGCGCTTTTTTACCGGTTTTTAGCGCGGCGATCGCGGCTCGACATTGTTGGATCGGCGCCTGCTGCGCTTTAACGGCGTTTTCCGCCTGTTGCAGGATCTGGTTCAGCGCTTTTTCCTGCGTTTTCAACTGAGCGCCTAAGGCGAGCGCTTCGCTCTCCGCGGCGGCGATCTGCGCTTTTGTGTCCTCGAATTGTTGCAGCACGCTGTCGCACAGCCGGCGTATTTGCACAGAAAGCCGATGTTGCTGCTCAATGGCATCGTGAAAGTCCGTTTCATCTCGTACATGCTGATATAACGAGGCGATATCATTGTCGGTGAAACGCCGGCTGCTCATGAAAGCCACCAGCCGTGCAAGGGTGGCGGGGGAAAACCAGGTGAACGGGTTCTTCACCTCTTTGCTTACGTCAAACTCGACCAGGTCAGTGCGGTAGAACAACGCGCGCGCCACCTGGCCGATCGGGTGATCGGCGCCAAGAAAACGGTAATACTTTTCCGCGAGTTCGTTGTGGCACCAGATCACCCCGTACAGTGGCGAAAGAAAGCGATACTCAGGGCGTAACGGCATGTAGAGATCGCGGAAAATCTGTCTGGTTTGATCGGTCGTCATCAGCTAAAACCTTGGATGATGTTTTTTAACTTGAGCGCCGCCTGGTGGATTTGTTGTTGTTCATCCTGATTGGGCATCAGCGGCAGCGGCGTAAAGACGTCGTCGCGCAGAGCCAGCGGCCAGGACATGAACACGCCCAGTTCCGGCAGCCAGACCGAACCACAGCAGGGGGTTTCGTCCCGTTGGATGATGCGCTCAAGCAAGATAAGAATGGAGGCGGCCGGGCCATATTTAGGAGGGCGCCGCATTTTGTGAAATATGTCCAACCCTTGATTGCGGGTATCGGTGACGATTTGCGCCAGCGCCTGTGCCGAAAGTACCTGGTTCAGCGGCCCCTCGTCGGTTGTTACCTGGCTGAGCAAGGGCACCAATCCGGCGCCGTGCTCGCCGCAGACCGTCAGGCTACGCGCGTCGATGCGCTGCATGTCGATCCCGGAAATGCGGCAGATGCTTTTCAGCAGCCTGGCGGTGTTGTGCGCGGCGCCGATACCTATCACCCGGCAGCGAGAGTCGAGCAGGATTTTATCGATGTAATAGCTGATGCTATCCACCGGATTGACCGCATTGATGATGTGACAACCGGGAGCAATGAAGGGTTTGGCTCGGCTAAAAATGGCCTCGCTGAGCCGTACGTGATCGTCCAGCAACGCCTGGCGGTCATGCATCGGAAAGGTTGAAGGCACGCCATAGCAACAGAGGATCACGTCAGCCCCGTCGATGTGGCGGTAGTCATCCGTCACAACAATCTTGGGTAAAGACGTTCGGTTATGGCGTGAGAAGAGCGCTTCCGCCAGCAGGCCATCAAGAATATCTTCGCAAACGGCTGAATACTTTTCGGTATTTCGGCAGATGATCACGACTTCATTGACGCTGCCACGTCGCTCGGTCGTACTTAACAGCGCGTTTAGCGTCTCTTGCCCAATGCCGCCGAATCCCAATAAAACAATTTTCATGACCGCTCCTGATGACCTGCCCGGCTTATGCTTCGATCAGTTCGGCCAGTCTTGCATACTGCTTCTCAACCATACTCCACCCTTTATCGAGTACGGCTTTGACACGCTGGAATTGTTCTTCGGTCATCCCCTTGAAGAACGCTTTATCCACTTCCTGATGATCGCCATCGAATTCGGAGTGATCCTCGAAATGGTTCTGTTTGCTCGGATCGAACACGTGTTTGATGTTGTTATAGAAAACGAAAGCCGAACCTTCGATGACAAAGTGCACCAGGATAGCCTGTTCCAGATTATCCAGCGTGATCATCTGGTGGTTGAACCAGATGCACAGTGCTTCAAAGATCGCGTCTTCGCGAACTTGGAGGTTGTCGCGGCTGTTGCGCAGCACCTCGTCATGGCCGAATTCTTCTTTCAGATGCTCACTGAAGAAACGTGAGAAGCGAACGTCTTCACACAGTGCGCTACGCAGCAGCACCATTTTTTGGAACTGATCGGACAGGATCTGCAGGTAGTCCAGGAACAAGGATTTTTTCGCCTCGGAGAAGGTTTTATCCTTGGCGAATGCGGTAAAGATCTTGTTGTCCTGGTAGCGCTCGATGTAGCGGGCGTTATGCGCTTTAAGCTGATGGTAGTAAGCGTAGGGATCTTGATCGAAAGTCACCAGTGGCTTGCTTGGATCTTCATAGAGCCCGCGCTCCTCAAACTGGATTGACAGCCCCCAGTAGCCGTTGTCGCCCGCGCCGATGAAGCCGTGATCCGCGCCTGGCGGAATGCAGATAACATCGCCTGGAACGGCCCGGCGGTCAACGCCGTCTCCCAGCAGGATCGCTTCCCCTTCACAAATGATATACAGCGAAGATATTGGATGAACATGCACATCCAGCTTTTCGTTTTTCGCCAGACGCACCCAGCTTACTGCCAGGCGTGCCTGTTCGGGAATAAAGCGGTTCATTTCCTCATTGGCGCGGAAATTCTTCACTTCGCCCAAAAGCTTCTCAATCCCGTTTTCCTTAATGCTTTTTATGGTTTCCATGTCAGCACGGTGGTACTGGGAAAACACGGGCTTACGGTCGTATTCAGTTACATGGCTCATTAAGACATTACTCATCTAAGTCAATAAAAAGGATAAATAAAAAGAGAAAAAGAGCGCGCTGCATTCGATCGACGGCGACAATAGCACGGGCTATCACCGAGCGGATGTGATCGGGGTCAAGCTTTGTAATTAATACGTTAATTTTGTTAAAGCTTATGGCGTGTGAAAATGCGAGGGATTGGGTTTTTTCCTTGATAATATTTATTTTTAAGCTACGGGTTCATTATTTTTTGTTTAAAAACAGTTTGTTATGTTTTGTGTGGTGAGGCGAGTGGGGGGCTCGATAAATGTGAAGATAAAGTTATCTGTGAAGGTTTGATTCTATTTTGCGCGGTTGAACGAAAAAATCAGGCGGGCGCGAGCAAAGAAAAAGGCCGGTGATTAACCGGCCTTTCGTCAGACGATGCTGCGTACCTGCTTAGGTTTCCTGCAGACCCAGCTTCTTCTCCAGATAGTGAATGTTGGTGCCACCGTGCTGGAAGTTTTCGTCGTTCATGATTTTCTGCTGCAGCTCAACGTTGGTTTTGATGCCGTCGATGATCAGTTCAGCCAGGGCGTTTTTCATGCGGGCAATCGCCACGTCACGGTTTTCGCCGAAGGTGATCAGTTTGCCGATCATGGAGTCATAGTACGGCGGTACGGTGTAACCGGCGTAGATATGAGATTCCCAACGCACGCCGAAACCGCCTGGCGCGTGGAAGCGGGTGATCTTGCCCGGGCTCGGCAGGAAGGTGTTCGGATCTTCGGCGTTGATACGGCATTCTACCGCGTGGCCGTGGATCTTCACTTCTTCCTGTTTGATCGACAGCGGCTGACCGGCAGCGATGCGCAGCTGCTCTTTGATCAGATCCACGCCGGTGATCATTTCGGTAACCGGGTGCTCTACCTGAATACGGGTGTTCATTTCGATGAAATAGAACTCGCCGTTTTCATACAGGAACTCGAAGGTGCCCGCACCGCGGTAGCCGATTTCCACGCAGGCTTTCGAGCAGCGCTCGCCGATGTAACGGCGCATTTCGCTGGTGATGCCTGGTGCCGGCGCTTCTTCTACCACTTTCTGGTGGCGGCGCTGCATGGAGCAGTCGCGTTCGGCCAGATAGATGGCGTTGCCCTGGCCGTCGGCCAATACCTGAATCTCGATGTGGCGCGGATTCTCCAGGTATTTTTCCATGTACACCATGTCGTTGTTGAAAGCCGCTTTGGCTTCCGCTTTCGTCATGTTGATGGACTGCTCAAGGTCTTTGTCGCTGCGCACGACGCGCATGCCGCGACCGCCGCCGCCGCCGGACGCCTTGATGATCACCGGGTAACCGATGCGCTTGGCGAAGGCACGGTTTTTATCCATGTCGTCGGTCAGCGGGCCGTCAGAGCCAGGTACGCAAGGCACGCCGGCTTTCTTCATGGCGTTGATCGCGGAAACCTTGTCGCCCATCAGGCGGATGGTTTCGGCTTTCGGGCCGATGAAGATGAAGCCGGAGCGTTCAACCTGCTCGGCGAAGTCGGCGTTCTCGGACAGGAAGCCGTAGCCCGGGTGGATCGCTACGGCGCCGGTGATTTCCGCCGCCGAGATGATGGCCGGGATGTTCAGATAGCTTTTTACCGATGGCGCAGGACCGATGCAGACGGTCTCGTCGGCCAGCAGCACGTGTTTCAGATCGCGGTCGGCCGCGGAGTGAACCGCAACGGTCTTGATGCCCAGTTCTTTACAGGCACGCAGGATGCGAAGCGCGATCTCGCCGCGGTTGGCGATAACAATTTTATCAAGCATGGGGGCGCCTCGTTATTCGATGACGACCAGCGGCTCGTCATATTCGACCGGCTGGCCGTTTTCCACCAGGATAGCTTTCACGACGCCGGACTTGTCGGCTTCGATCTGGTTCATCATTTTCATGGCTTCAACGATGCACAGGGTATCGCCGGCGTTCACTTTCTGGCCCACTTCCACGAAGGCTTTCGCGTCCGGGCTTGGGGTGCGGTAGAAGGTGCCTACCATTGGAGAACGAACGACATGGCCACTCATGGCCGCCGGTGCCGCAGGGGTTTCTGCCGCAGGTGCGGTGGCAACGGCGGCAGCCAGGGCCGGCTGCTGCTGCGCCGGCATCGCGTAGGCCTGCTGCATGACGGGGTAAGCCTGCGCCGGTGCGGCACGGCTGATGCGAACCGATTCTTCGCCTTCAGAGATTTCCAGTTCAGAAATGCCTGATTCTTCAACCAGTTCGATCAGTTTCTTGATTTTACGAATATCCATGAGTGTGATTCCGTACTCTTTTTGTGGAGCAATTAGTGGGTTTTCGACAGACGGTTAACCGCTGCCTGTAAAGCGAAAGCGTAGCCATCCGCGCCGAGGCCGCAAATCACGCCTACCGCTACGTCCGAGAGATAAGAGTGATGGCGGAAAGGTTCGCGGGCGTGCACGTTGGACAGGTGGATCTCGATGAACGGGATCTGCACCGCCAGCAACGCATCGCGCAGCGCCACGCTGGTATGCGTGAACGCCGCCGGGTTTATCAGAATGAAATCGGTGTTGCCGCGCGCCTGATGAATGCGATCGATCAGCTGATGCTCGGCGTTGGATTGCAGATGGCTCAGGGTAATATCCAATGCGGATGCCTGGTTTTCCAATCCGTTAACAATCTCTGTCAGCGTCGTGCTGCCGTACTTCTCCGGCTCACGCGTCCCCAGCAGATTGAGATTGGGGCCGTTCAGAAGCAAAATGTGAAACTTATCCGCCATTGTGCTGGTATCTCCGGCAATAAAACCATCATCGTAGAAAATAACCCGATGTTATCGATTTGTCACCTGTTAAGGGGCAAATTCACCCTGAGAACAGAAACAAGGTCGGGCATTATAACGATATCGTAGCAATTCGCAGCTAAATACTGGTCTTATCAGCGAAGATATTCAACCCCAAATCGACGAACTTGGGGATCCGTGACAGAAATATGAGCGCTGGAACACAGAAAAAGTTCCGGCCGGCGGCGTGTGTTTTTCCGCGACAATAACACGCGCCGCCGCGCGATTCAGCGCCACCAGGCGCGGAATTTCTTGTAGCGCAGGCCCAACAGCGCCACCGCCAGCAGCGCGTAAATGAACGGCTGGGGGGAAAACGTTTTGACCGACCACAGGTAGTGGATGGGGGCGAGGATCGCCGCCAGATAGACGAAGTTGTGCAATGTTTGCCATTTGGCGCCCAGTTTGCGCATCGCCCACAGCGTCGAGGTGGCCGCCAACGCCAGCAGGATCAGCCAGGTGAGGATGCCGAGCGTCAGATAAGGGCGGTTCACCAGCTCGCTGCCCAGCAGGCCGAGATTGCTCAGCCCCAGCTCCAGCGTGGAGTAGCTTATCAGGTGCAGCGTGCCCCAGGCAAAGCACCACAGCCCCACCAGACGGCGGCAGCGGATCAGCAGCGGCTGGCGGGCGTAGCGCGCCAGCGGGGCGATAGCCAGCGTGGCCAGCAGCAGTTTCAGCGTCATTCTGCCGGTAAAATGCTGAATGTCCTTGGACGGATCGGCGCTGAACCAGCCTTGATCCACCGCCAGCACCAGCCAGAGAAAGGGCAGAAACGCCGCCAGATGCAGGGCGGCTTTCAGCCATTTGATATGAACAGGCGTCAGGCGCACTTAGAAATTCTCCCGCAGATCCATGCCGTGATACAGCGAAGCCACCTGATCGGCATAGCCATTGAACAGCAGCGTCGGTTGGCGTTTGACGTCGAGAATGCCGCCGGAGCCGATGAAGCGCTCGGTGGCCTGCGACCAGCGCGGATGATCGACGTGCGGGTTCACGTTGGCGTAAAAACCGTACTCGTTCGGCGCGGATTGGTTCCAGGTGGTCGGCGGCTGATCGCGCACCAAACGGATATGCACGATCGATTTGATGCCTTTGAAGCCGTATTTCCACGGCGTGATCAGCCGCAGCGGCGCGCCGTTTTGCGGCGGCAGGGTTTTGCCGTACACGCCGACGGTCAGCAGTGCCAGCGGATGCATCGCCTCGTCCAGCCGCAGCCCTTCGACGTAGGGATATTTCAGGCCGCCGCCGATAAAGCGATCTTTCTGGCCGGGCATCTGCTCCGGATCGTACAGCGTCTGGAAGGCCACGTAGCGCGCGTTGCTGTTCGGTTCGGCCAGCTTGATAAGCTTGCCCAGTTCGAAACCGATCCACGGCACCACCATCGACCAGGCTTCGACGCAGCGCATGCGGTAAATGCGCTGTTCCAGCGGGAAACGCTTCATCAGATCGTCGATATCCAGCGTTATCGGCTTTGCCACTTCGCCGTCGATGCGCACTTTCCAGCCTTCGGTTTTCAGCCCGCCGGCGTTGGCGGCCGGATCGGCTTTGTCGAGGCCGAATTCATAGAAGTTGTTGTAGCCGGTGACCTTGTCTTCCGGCGTCATCGCCAGCTGCGCCTGCCAGGCGGCCGGTTTGCTGAATGCCAGCGCTTTGCCCGGCGGCGCCTTGGGGCGATCGTTGCCTTTGAACCACGACAGCAGGTCCGCCCGCGCACTGGTAGGCAGCGCCAGCGTAGCGGCGGTGATGCCGAGCGCCTGCAGCACTTTGCGCCGCTGGTGAAACACGCTCTCCGGCGTGACGTCGGCTTCGGTCAATTTCGGGTGTTTGTTCATGCTTATGCTCTCCGCGACTGATTCCCGCCGCCTGCGAGCGGCTAACGGGTCTCCATGAAATAAGCATGGCGCTAAAGCCGGCCGGAAGCGAGGGGACGCGGGAAAATATGAAATTTCGCAGAAGCGAGCGATCCCCCCGTCGCCGGGGGGAAAGATCAGCGGATTTTCACCAGGGTGCGGCCGGTGATTTGGTTGTTCAGCAGCGCGGCGGCGGTGGCCGGCGCTTGCTCGAGGGCGATTTCGTGCGTGGCCTGCTGATAGAAGCTGTCCGGCAGAATGCCGGCCAGCCGTTCCCAGGCGGTTTGGCGGCGGTGCAGCGGCGTATGCACCGAGTCCACGCCCTGCAGGCGCACGTTGCGCAGAATGAACGGCATCACGGTGGTCGGCAGCTGATAACCGCCCGCCAGGCCGCAGGCGGCGACGGTGCCGTTATAGTTCATCTGCGCCAGCACCCGCGCCAGCAGCTTGTCGCCGACGGTGTCCACCGCGCCGGCCCACAGCTGCTTCTCCAGCGGGCGCGGCGTGTCGATATAGCCATCGCGCGACATCACCTCTTTGGCGCCGAGCGCTTTCAGGTACTCGGTATTGCTGTCGCGGCCGCTGATGGCGGTCACCCGGTAACCCAGCGCCGTCAGCAGGGCGATGGCGGTGCTGCCCACGCCGCCGCTGGCGCCGGTCACCAGAATATCGCCGTCGTCCGGATGCACGCCGCCTTCCTCCAGCGCCATCACGCACAACATGGCGGTAAAGCCGGCGGTGCCGATGATCATTGCCTTGCGCTCATCCAGGCCGTTCGGCAGCGGCACCAGCCATTCGCCGGAGACGCGCGCCTGCTCGGCCAGGCCGCCCCAGTGGTGTTCGCCCACGCCCCAGCCGGTGAGCACCACGCTTTGCCCCTCTTTGAAGCGATCGTCGCGGCTGTGGCGCACGGTGCCGGCGAAGTCGATGCCCGGCACCATCGGGAAGTTGCGCACGATCTTGCCTTTGCCGGTGATCGCCAGCGCATCTTTATAGTTCAGGCTCGACCAGTTGATGTCGACGGTAACATCGCCTTCCGGCAAGCTATCGCTGCCGATATCTTTGATATGAGCCAGAGTTTGGTCGTCTTGTTGTTCCAATAACAGTGCACGCATGTCACTCTTCCTCTCGTTTACACTTTTCTATCAATGGCTGAATCACATTTATTTGACTATATGCATAATAAGCGGCCCAAGTCCTGATAAAGGACAAAAACGGCGCTTGCAGGTTTAATTCCTCGGCAAGGCTTGTTAGGGTTGGACGGCCCCTTTTAGCTAAAGGGTGAACACTCACTTAACCATAGCGGACAAGGCACAGGGATGCGATTTACCACCAAACTCTCTGCATTGATCACTCTGTTGGTCGCGCTGGCGATGTTTTTGATGCTGATGGGATGCTCATACAGCTTCTTTTACGTTACCCAGGATCGCCAGGAGCGCCGCTTGGATTCGCTGGTCACCACTCTCGATCAAGCCATGCTGAGCGAGCCGCCGCAGGAACAGGAGAAATGGTTGCCGATCGTCATGCGCACGCTCGGCATCGTGTCGATCCGCATAGAGGCCGGTACCAGCCAACTGCTCGACTATAAATTACCGACGGTCAAAAAAGAGCACTGGGATGCGCTGAACGGCTATCGTCAGGTCTCGCGTCCCCTGTTGCAGCATCCGGGCAGCACGCTGCACATTACCTATCGCGATCCCTTCGCCAGCGACGTGCGCACGTTGCAATCCACCGCCGCCGTCACGCTGTCGATCGTCGTGATGGTGGTGGTTTTGCTGTTCAGCCTGCGCTGGCTGCGTGAGCAGGCCGACGGTGAAGATCGCCTGGAACGCCGCGCGCGGCGCATTCTGAACGGCGAGCGTGAAAACGTCATGCAGGGCGACGTGCGTGAGTGGCCGGCCAACGTCAGCGGCGCGCTCGACCGCCTGCTGGCCGATCTGGCGGAAGCGCGGGAAGAGCGCAGCCGGGTCGATACGCTGATCCGCGCCTTCGCCGCGCAGGACGCCAAAACCGGGCTGAATAACCGCCTGTTCTTCGATAACCAATTGACCACTCAGCTGGAAGACGAAGGCTCGCACGGCATCGTGATGATGGTGCGGCTGCCCGATTTCGAGACCCTGCGCGAGACGCACGGCAGCGTGGCGGTGCAGGAGCTGATGTATTCGCTGGTCAACCTGCTGTCTACCTTCGTGATGCGCTACCCGTCGGCGCTGCTGGCGCGCTATTTCCACAGCGATTTTACCGTGTTGTTGCCGCATCGAACCCTGAAGGAGGCCGATGGCATCGCGTCACAGCTGGTCAATGCCATCGATGCCTTGCCTTCCACGGCGCTGATCGATCGCGAGGCCTTCCTGCACATCGGCATCGTGGCGTACCGCAGCGGTCAAACTACCGAGCAGGTGATCGATTATGCGGAGCAGGCGACGCGCCACGCTACGCTGCAGGGCGAAAACGGTTGGTATGTGTACGACAGCCAGGTGCCGGAAAAGGGGCGCGGCAGCGTCAAATGGCGCACGCTGCTGGAACAGGTGCTGGCGCGCGGCGGCCCGCGGCTGTATCAGAAACCGGCGGTGACCGTGGGAGGCGAGGTACATCATCGCGAGATCATGAGTCGGATCTATGATGGCACCCAGGAATTGCTGCCGGCGGAATATATGCCGCTGGTGCAGCAGCTCGGCTTGGCGGAGAGTTACGATCGCCAACAGGTGAGCCGCGTCATCCCCTTGCTGGCGCAGTGGCCCGAAGAAACGCTGGCGTTCCCGCTGTGCGTGGACTCGATTTTGCAGCGCTCTTTCCAGCGCTGGCTGCGCGATACGCTGTTGCAGTGCGAAAAAAGTCAGCGTAGGCGAATTCTGATTGAACTTGCAGAGGCAGATGTGTGTCAACATATCGACCGTTTGCGTCCGGTGCTGAGGTTGCTGTCAGGGCTGGGCTGCCGCCTCGCGGTGTCCAAAGCGGGTTTAACCGTGGTCAGTACGTCCTATATCAAGTCGCTGCAGGTGGAGATCGTCAAGCTCCACCCGGGGCTGGTGCGGAGTATCGATAAGCGGGACGAAAATCAGCTGTTCGTGCAGAGCCTGACCGGCGCCTGCGCGGGCACGCGCGCGCAGGTGTTCGCCGCCGGCGTACGCACGCGCAACGAGTGGCAGACGCTGAAAGATCGTGGGATCCACGGCGGGCAGGGCGACTTTTTCGCGCCGCCGGAACCGATCGACGCGGGGCGTAAAAAATATTCACGTCGTTATCGCGTTTAAGCTGATTGCCGGACAAAAATTGACGTAGAATGAGCGCCGGATCCATCTGGGCTATGTCACCCGTCATTTTGGAGTTTTCTCCAATCTGCCTGCGACAACGACGCCTATTTGAGATAGGCTCTTGTCAGCTTTTATCTGGTTGACGTTGGTAGGTGCTTACCATCGGCGGCAATCAGGGAATATGTTAGATTTTATGAGCTGTGTTACGCCGTTTCGTGCGTTGACAGGGTGGTAAACTGAGCCTTTGTTCAGGGAATTCAGGCCTCATCCAATTTCCGTGCATTCGAGCAGAAACAATACAGACTATTTTTCACCGAAGTAGAACGTTTTTGCGCCTTGTCGCTGCTTCGTGTGGTTGGTAAAGTAGGCGGATTTTATTTTCCGCCCCCAGCTTGCAGGATTATCCTTTCGTTATGTTTAAGAAATTTCGTGGCATGTTTTCCAACGACTTGTCCATCGACTTGGGTACCGCCAATACCCTGATTTATGTTAAAGGGCAAGGCATCGTACTGAATGAACCTTCGGTGGTTGCCATTCGTCAGGATCGTGCCGGCTCCCCAAAGAGCGTTGCGGCCGTCGGTCATGACGCCAAACAGATGCTGGGCCGCACCCCCGGCAACATCGCGGCTATTCGCCCGATGAAAGACGGCGTGATCGCCGACTTCTTCGTGACCGAAAAAATGCTGCAGCACTTTATCAAACAGGTTCACAGCAACAGTTTCATGCGCCCAAGCCCGCGCGTGCTGGTCTGTGTGCCGGTCGGCGCGACCCAGGTTGAACGCCGCGCTATCCGTGAGTCCGCCCAAGGGGCCGGCGCGCGTGAAGTGTTCCTGATTGAAGAGCCGATGGCGGCGGCGATCGGCGCAGGTCTGCCGGTCTCCGAAGCGACCGGTTCCATGGTGGTGGATATCGGTGGCGGTACCACTGAAGTGGCGGTGATCTCGCTGAACGGCGTGGTGTACTCCTCTTCCGTGCGCATCGGCGGCGATCGCTTCGATGAAGCCATCATCAATTACGTGCGCCGCAACTACGGCTCGCTGATCGGCGAAGCCACCGCCGAGCGCATCAAGCACGAAATCGGTTCTGCCTATCCGGGCGACGAAGTGCGCGAAATTGAAGTCCGCGGCCGTAACCTGGCCGAAGGCGTACCGCGCGGCTTTACCCTGAACTCCAATGAAATCCTCGAAGCCCTGCAAGAGCCACTGACCGGCATCGTCAGCGCGGTGATGGTTGCGCTGGAGCAGTGCCCGCCAGAATTGGCCTCCGACATTTCCGAACGCGGCATGGTATTGACCGGCGGCGGCGCGCTGCTGCGCAACCTCGATCGCCTGCTGATGGAAGAAACCGGCATTCCGGTCGTGGTGGCGGAAGACCCGCTGACCTGCGTGGCGCGCGGCGGCGGCAAGGCGTTGGAAATGATCGACATGCACGGCGGCGATTTGTTCAGCGAAGAATAGTCAGCCCCTGGAAGGAGGAATCGTATCGGATGAATGCGCACAGCGAGAATCGGGTACGGTTCCTCTTTCTGTTGTCGAGGAACTCGCATAATTTATGAAGCCGATTTTTAGCAGGGGGCCTTCCCTGCAACTGCGACTTTTTTTGGCGGTGATTGCGGCCATTGGCCTGATCGTTGCCGACAGCCGGCTCGGCACGTTCGTGAAGATACGCAACTACATGGACACCGCAGTCAGCCCTTTCTATTTTCTGGCCAACGGGCCGCGTAAAGTTTTGGACAGCGTGTCAGAAACGCTGGCCACCCGCCAACAGCTGGAGCTGGAAAACCGCGCTCTGCGGCAGGAACTGCTGCTGAAAAACAGCGATATTCTTCTTCTTGGCCAATTCAAGCAGGAAAACGCCCGCTTGCGCGAGCTGCTGGGTTCTCCGCTGCGCCAGGACGAACACAAGATGGTCACCCAGGTGATCTCCACCGGTTCCGATCCTTACAGCGATCAGGTGGTGATCGACAAAGGGTCGGACAACGGCGTCTATGAAGGCCAGCCGGTGATCAGCGACAAGGGTGTGGTCGGTCAGGTGGTGGCGGTGGCGAAAGTCACCAGCCGCGTGCTGCTGATCTGCGACGCCTCGCATGCGCTGCCGATCCAAGTGCTGCGCAACGATATTCGGGTGATCGCCGCGGGCAGCGGCTGCGCCGACGATCTGCAACTGGAGCATCTGCCGAACAACACCGACATCCGCGTTGGCGACGTGCTGGTCACCTCCGGCCTTGGCGGCCGCTTCCCGGAAGGGTATCCAGTGGCGGTGGTCTCCTCGGTCAAGGTCGACAACCAGCGCGCTTACACCGTGATTCAGGCGCGGCCGACCGCCGGTCTGCAGCGCTTGCGCTACCTGTTGCTGCTGTGGGGCGCCGATCGCAACGGCGACATGCCGCTGCCGCCGGACGAAGTGCACCGCGTGGCCAATGAACGCCTGATGCAGATGATGCCGCAGGTGCTGCCGCCTGCCGGCTCCGTCGGGCCGCAACTGCCGGCTCCGGCCACCGGCGTGGCGCCGCAAACCGTCGCTCCAGCGTCTGCTCAGCCCCAGGTTAAGCCTGCCGCGGCGGGAGTGGTGCAATGAACAGCTATCGCAGCCACGGGCGTTGGATAATCTGGCTGTCGTTCCTGGTGGCGTTGGTGCTGCAAATCATGCCGTGGCCGGAGCAGATCTACATGTTCCGGCCTTCCTGGCTGGTGCTAATCCTGATCTACTGGGTGATGGCCTTGCCGCATCGGGTCAACGTCGGTACCGGCTTCGTGCTGGGGCTGATCATGGATCTGATCCTCGGCTCCACGCTGGGCGTGCGCGCGCTGGCGCTGGGCATCATCGCTTATCTGGTGGCGTTCAAATTCCAACTGTTCCGCAATATGGCGCTGTGGCAACAGGCGCTGATCGTCGTGCTGCTGTCGCTGTCGATGGACGTGGTGGTGTTCTGGGCTGAGTTTTTAGTGATCAACGTCTCTTTCCGCCCAGAGGTGTTCTGGAGTAGTGTGGTAAACGGCATTTTGTGGCCGTGGTTATTCCTGTTGATGCGTAAAATCCGCCGTCAGTTCGCCGTACAGTAAGGATATATCAATGACTTCGCTTTATCTGGCCTCCGGCTCCCCACGTCGACGTGAACTGCTGACCCTGCTGGGCGTGTCGTTCGACATTCTGCTGACGCATACCGAAGAGCAGCGCCGGGAAGGCGAAGCCGCGGAAGCCTATGTGCGCCGCCTGGCTCAGGACAAAGCCAAAGCGGGCGTAGCGCTGGCGCAGGAGGATCGGCCGGTGCTGGGCGCCGACACCATCGTGGTGCTCAACGGCCGGGTGCTGGAGAAGCCGCGCGACGAAGCCCATGCGGCCGAAATGCTGGCGGCCCTGTCCGGCAAGCAGCATCAGGTGATGACGGCGGTGGCGATCGCCGATCGCCACGACGTGCGTTGCCAACTGGTGGTGACCGACGTGACGTTCCGCAGCCTGTCACAACAGGATATCCGCGACTATATTGCTACGGGCGAACCGATGGATAAGGCGGGCGCCTATGGAATTCAAGGAAAGGGTGGTTGTTTCGTCAGAACGATAACCGGGAGTTATCACGCGGTGGTCGGTCTGCCGCTGGTCGAAACACATGAGCTGCTCAGTAATTTTGTCGCATTACGTGATGTAAGAACCGGTTGATGGGCGCTGCCATTATCGACCGGCTCTGAGGAGAAGGCATGACAGCTGAGCTACTGGTTAATATCACACCGTCTGAAACGCGGGTCGCCTATATCGATGGCGGCATTCTGCAAGAGATCCATATCGAACGCGAATCCAAACGCGGCATCGTCGGCAATATCTATAAAGGACGCGTCAGCCGCGTTCTGCCGGGCATGCAGGCGGCGTTCGTCGACATCGGCCTGGACAAGGCCGCCTTCCTGCACGCCTCCGACATCATGCCGCATACCGAATGCGTCGCCGGCGACGAGCGGAAAAACTTCCACGTGCGCGACATCGCCGAGCTGGTGCGACAGGGGCAAGATCTGATGGTGCAGGTGGTGAAAGATCCGCTTGGCACCAAGGGCGCGCGCCTGACCACCGACATCACGCTGCCTTCGCGCTATCTGGTCTTCATGCCGGGCGCGGCGCACGTCGGCGTTTCGCAGCGCATTGAAAGCGAAGCCGAGCGCGAGCGCCTGAAATCCATCGTTGCGCCGCACTGCGACGAGCTGGGCGGCTTTATCATCCGCACCGCGGCGGAAGGTATCGGCGAGGAAGAGCTGGCGCAGGACGCCGCGTTCCTCAAACGCCTGTGGACGAAGGTGATGGAGCGCAAGAAGCGCAACCAGACCAAATACAAGCTGTACGGCGAGCTGGCGCTGGCGCAGCGCATCTTGCGTGATTTCGCCGGTGCGGCGCTGGATCGCATCCGCGTCGATTCGCGACTGACCCACGATCTGCTGGTGGAGTTTACCGGCGAGTACATCCCGGACATTACCAACAAGCTCGAGCTCTATACCGGTAGCCAGCCGATTTTCGATCTGTATGATGTGGAAAACGAGATCCAGCGCGCGCTGGAACGCAAGGTGGAGCTGAAGTCCGGCGGCTATCTGATCATCGATCAAACCGAGGCGATGACCACGGTCGACATCAACACCGGCGCCTTCGTCGGCCACCGCAACCTCGACGAAACCATCTTCAATACCAACATCGAGGCGACGCAGGCCATCGCGCGCCAGCTGCGGCTGCGCAACCTGGGCGGCATCATCATCATCGACTTTATCGATATGAACAACGAAGAGCATCGCCGCCGGGTGCTGCACTCGCTGGAGCAGGCGTTGAGTAAAGATCGGGTAAAAACCACGATCAACGGCTTCTCTCAGCTAGGCTTAGTTGAAATGACGCGTAAACGAACGCGTGAAAGCATTGAACATGTGCTCTGCCACGATTGTCCTACTTGCAATGGGCGCGGCACCGTGAAAACGGTGGAAACCGTGTGCTACGAGATCTTGCGCGAGATTGTGCGCGTGCACCATGCTTACGATTCCGATCGCTTCCTGGTGTACGCTTCGGCGGCGGTCGGCGAAGCGCTGAAGAGCGAAGAGTCGCATGCGCTGGCCGAAGTGGAGATCTTCGTCGGCAAACAGGTGAAGGTGCAGATCGAACCGTTGTACAGCCAGGAGCAGTTCGACGTCGTCATGATGTAGCCCGCCCGACATCGGTAAGGGCCCGGCACGCCGGGCCCGTCAGTGCATAGATATTCCCGTTGCCAGGCAGCGGAGCAAGGAGAACTGCGTGAGGCGACTGCCTGGGATTCTGTTAGCAACAGGCGCCACCCTAATTGTGATTGTGGCGCTGCTGATCAGCGGGCTGCGCCTGATGCTGCCGAAGCTGAACGACTACCGTCCCCAACTGCTGGCGCAGGTGGAGAAGCTGTCCGGCGTGCCCGTGCGAATGGACTTCGTGCAGGGCAGTTGGGAAACGTTTGGCCCACAGCTTGAAATGCGCAACCTGAGCGCCACGCTGCCCAAAAGCGATGTGCATATCGAACGCGTGACGCTGGCGCTGGACGTGTGGCAATCGCTGCTGCACTGGCGCTGGCAGTTCCGCGATCTGACCTTCTATCAATTCCGCCTCGATCTGAACGCCACGCTGGGCGGAGACCGGCAGGGCGACGGCCTTGAGCCGGGTAAAATCAGCGATCTGATGCTGCGCCAGCTCGACCACTTCGATTTACGCGACAGTCGTATCTCGTTCCTGACGCCCGCCGGCGCGCGCGCCGAATTCGACATTCCTCAGCTGACCTGGCTCAACGGCCGCGATCGCCACCGCGCCGAGGGGCAGATCAGCCTGTCGACGCTGAACGGCCAACACGGCGTGGTGCAGCTGCGCATGGACCTGCGCGATAATCAGGGCCTGCTGGACACCGGCACGGTCTACCTGCAGGCCGATAACATCGACATGAAGCCCTGGTTTACCCGCTGGCTGCGCGCCAACACCGGGCTGGAAAGCGCCGACTTCAGCCTGGCGGCCTGGCTGCAGGTGCAAAACGGCGAGATTGCCGGCGGCCATGCGTTGCTCAAGCAGGGGGCGGCCAACTGGGATACTGGCACCGCGCAGCACCGGCTGGACGTGGACAATCTGGCGCTGTCGCTACGCCGCCAGGGCACCGGTTGGCAGCTCGATGTGCCGCAGCTGCGGTTGAGCACTGACGGTCAGGCCTGGCCGCAGGGCGCGCTTTCCGCGCTGTGGTTGCCGGAAAACACCAAATTCATGGGGCCGGCGCAGAATGAAGAGCTGCGGGTGCGCGCGACCCACCTTCAGCTGGAGCGTCTGTCGGCGCTGCTGCCGACCTTCTCGTTCCTCAGCCCGGACGTGCTCGATCGCTGGAACGATCTGCAGCCGCAGGGGACGATGGAAGCCTTGGCGCTGGACATTCCGCTGAAGCAGCCGGAAAAGAGCCGTTTTCAGGCGCTGTGGCGTGATGTCAGCTGGCAGCATTGGGAACTGCTGCCCGGCGTCAACCACTTCTCCGGCGCGTTGAGCGGCGGGGTGGAGAACGGCCGCCTGACGCTGGGGCTGGCAGGCAGCACCTTGCCTTACGGCGATATGTTCCGTGCGCCGCTTGAAGTCAGCAGCGCGCGCGGCGCACTGACCTGGCGTTACAACGATCAAGGCTGGGAGTTGGCGAGCCAGGGGCTGGACGTCAAGGCGAAGTCGCTGTGGGTCAATGGCGATTTCCGCTATCAGCAGCCGGCCAAGGGCGATCCGTGGCTGAACATCCTGGCGGGCATCCGCCTGTATGACGGCGCCGACGCCTGGCGCTATTTCCCGGAACCGCTGATGGGCAAGCATCTGGTGGACTACCTGAGCGGCGCCATTCAGGGCGGCCAGGTGGATAACGCCACGCTGATTTATTCCGGCGATCCGCAGCACTTCCCGTACCGTAAAAACGAAGGGCAGTTCGAAGTCTTCGTACCGCTGCGTCATGCCACCTTCCAGTTCCAACCGGGCTGGCCGGCGCTGACCGATTTGGCGATCGATCTCGATTTCGCCAACGAAGGATTGTGGATGCATGCGCCGCAAACCCGGTTGGGCAAGGTGGCGGGCAAAAATATCAGCGCGGTGATACCGGATTACCTGAAAGAGCGGCTGCTGATCGACGCCGAAGTCGCGGGTGCGGGCAGCGACGTGCATGACTACTTCATGCAGACGCCGCTGCACGATTCGCTCGGGGCGGCGCTGGATCAGCTGCAGATTGGCGGTGATGTCAGTGGGCGCTTACATCTCGATATCCCGCTGGACGGCGAGCAGGTCAGAGCCACCGGCGAAGTGGCGCTGAACAACAACTCGTTGCTGATCAAGCCGCTGGACAGCGAACTGCAAAAGCTCAGCGGCAAGTTCCGCTTCGACAACGGCAACCTGCAGAGCGACCCGCTGTCGGCCACCTGGTTCGGGCAGCCGGTGGCGGTCAACTTCACCACCCAGGAAGGCGAGCGTGACTACAAGGTCAACGTCGGCCTGAAGGGCGACTGGCAGCCGGGCAAGTTCCCCGGCCTGCCGAAAGAGGCCGCCGATGCGCTCAGCGGCAGTGCGCCCTGGCAGAGCCAGGTGGCCATCACGCTGCCGCATCAGGGCTCGGCCAGCTACGATATCGGCCTTGACGCAGACTTGAAAAAAGTGAGCAGTCACTTACCTTCGCCGCTGGATAAGGCGCCGGGTGAAGCGTTGCCGGTGAACGTCAAGGTCAAAGGCGGTCTTAACGGCTTCATGTTGGCCGGCAGTGCGGGCAAGCAGAACCGCTTCAACAGCGAATGGAACTTCGACAAAAAACAGGTGAATCTGGCGCGCGCCGCCTGGCAAACCAACGGTGGCGGCACGCCGCCGCTGCCGGCCGGCAAGTCGATGACGCTGAACCTGCCGGCGCTGGACGGCGAGCAATGGCTGGCGCTGTTGGCGCCGGCGCTGAAACAGGGCGGCGGCAGCGGTCAGGTGGGCGGTTTCAGCTTCCCCACCACCGTGGCGCTGACCACGCCGCAGCTGCTGTTGGGCGGCCAGGCCTGGCATAAGCTGACGCTGTCGGCCGAAAAACAGCTGGGTGCCACCGTGGTGAGCGCCAAGAGCGATGAAGTGGACGGCAGCCTGCGGGTGGCCGATCGCGGGCCGTGGCGCGCCGATATCAACTACCTGTATTACAACCCGCAGTTCGCCGAGACGAAAAACGCGGCGGGCACGCCGACGCCGCCGGCGGAGAAAGTTTCCTTCCGCGACTGGCCTTCGCTGATGCTGCGCTGCAAGTCGTGCTGGGTGCTGGGGCAGAACCTCGGCAGGGTCGAGGCGGATTTGAGCAATCGGGGGGACACCCTGACGCTGGATCACGGCTTGATCGACACCGGCAAAGGGCGCATGAGCGCCACCGGCCTGTGGAAGCAGAACGCGCAGGAAGAACGCAGCTCGTTGAAAGGCAAGCTGCTCGGCGGCAAGATCGATGAAACCGCCGCCTTCTTCGGCATCACTATCCCGCTGAAAGGTGCGCCTTACGACGTGGACTTCGATCTGTATTGGCACGGCGCGCCGTGGCAGCCGCAGGTCAATACGCTGAGCGGCGCGCTGCAGGTCAAGATGGGCAAGGGCGAGATCGACAGCATGGGCGGCGGCCGTGCCGGTCAGCTGCTGCGGCTGGTCAGCTTCGACGCCCTGCTGCGCAAGCTGCAGTTCGATTTCAGCGATACCTTCGGCAAAGGTTTCTACTTTGATTCCATCCGCAGCACCGCCTGGCTGAAAGATGGCATAATGCATACTGATAATCTATTGATCGATGGCCTGGCGGCGGATATCGCCATGAGTGGCCAGATCGATCTGGCGCGCCGCCGCATCGATATGGAGGCGGTGGTGGCGCCGGCGATTTCGGCGACCGTCGGCGTGGCCACGGCGTTTGTCGTCAACCCGATCGTCGGCGCGGCGGTATTTGCCGCCTCGCAGGTGCTGGGGCCGCTGTGGAGCAAGATTTCGCTGATTCGTTACCATATCAGCGGCGATCTCGATCAGCCGAAGATCAATGAGGTACTTCGTAAGGCAAAGGAGGATAAGGCGTCATGAGGAATGCTAACGTTGCGTTGTTGCAGTTGTGCAGTGGCGATCAGGTGCGCGATAACCTGGCCCAGATTGAACAGCAGATCAAGCAGCTCAATGCCGGGGTAAAACTGGTCATGACGCCGGAGAACGCGCTGCTGTTCGCCAACTCTGCGGCCTACCGCCAGCAGGCGGAAAAACAGGGCGATGGCCCGCTGCAGAACGCGGTGCGCGAGCTGGCGCGCCGCTATGGCGTGTGGTTGCTGGTGGGCTCGATGCCCTTGATCAGCCGCGAAAATCCGGAGCTTATCACCACCAGCAGCCTGTTGTTCGACGAGCAGGGCGAGATCCGCGCCCGCTACGACAAGCTGCACATGTTCGATGTGGACATCAACGATGCGCACGGCCATTACCGCGAGTCGGATACCTACCAGCACGGGCAGCACCTGACGGTGGTGGATACGCCGGTCGGGCGTTTGGGCATGACCATATGCTACGATCTGCGCTTCCCCGCGCTATTCCAGGCGCTGCGGGCGCAGGGCGCCGAACTGATTTCGGTGCCGGCGGCCTTTACCCGGGTCACCGGTGAGGCACATTGGGAAATCCTGCTGCGCGCCCGGGCGATCGAAAACCAGTGCATGATCCTGGCGCCGGCGCAGGTGGGGCGCCACGGGCCGACCCGCCGCACCTGGGGCCACTCGCTGGCTGTCGACGGCTGGGGCAAGGTGTTGGCCGAGAACGCGGACGCTGTGGCGGCACTGAAGGTGCGCGTGGACACCGCAAGCCTGCAGCCCTTGCGGCAACAGATGCCGGTATTGCAGCACAACCGATTCCAGACGTCGCTGACGGCGCCGTCTGACAAGCTATCCTCCAATCAAGAGTGAAACCATTATGAGTCTGACGTTTGTCAGTGAGCAGTTACTCGCTACCAACAAGCTGAGTCATCAAGACCTGTACCAGGTACTGGGTCAACTGGCAGAACGCCGTATCGACTATGCCGATCTCTATTTCCAGTCCAGCTATCACGAAGCCTGGGTGATCGAGGACGGCATCATCAAGGATGGCTCTTACAATATCGACCAGGGCGTCGGCGTGCGCGCCGTTAGCGGCGAGAAGACCGGCTTCGCCTATGCCGATCAGATCACCCTGAATGCGCTGCAGCAGAGCGCCCAGGCGGCGCGCAGCATCGTGCGTGAGCAGGGCGACGGGCGGGCGCACACCCTGGGCGAGATCGGTTACCGGGCGCTGTATCCGCTGCTTGATCCGCTGCAAAGCCTGCCGCGCGAAGAGAAAATCGCCCTGCTGCACCGCGTCGACAAGGTGGCGCGCGCCGCCGATGCGCGAGTGCAGGAAGTGAACGCCAGCATCACCGGCGTTTACGAGCAGGTGTTAGTCGCCGCCACCGACGGTACGCTGGCGGCGGACGTTCGCCCGCTGGTGCGCCTTTCCGTCAGCGTGCTGGTGGAGCAGGACGGCAAGCGTGAGCGCGGCTCCAGCGGCGGCGGCGGCCGTTTCGGTTACGACTATTTCCTGGAAAGCGTCGACGGCGACGTGCGTGCCGATGTCTATGCCCAGGAAGCGGTGCGCATGGCGCTGGTCAATCTCGGTGCGGTAGCGGCGCCGGCCGGCAATATGCCGGTGGTGCTGGGTGCCGGCTGGCCGGGCGTACTGCTGCACGAGGCGGTGGGCCATGGCCTGGAAGGCGACTTCAACCGGCGCGGCACCTCGGTGTTCAGCGGCCATATGGGCGAGCTGGTGGCTTCCGAGCTGTGCACCGTGGTGGATGATGGCACCCTGCAAGGGCGCCGCGGCTCGCTGGCGATCGACGACGAAGGCGTGCCGGGCCAGTACAACGTGCTGATCGAAAACGGCGTGCTGAAAGGCTACATGCAGGACAAGCTCAACGCGCGGCTGATGGGCGTCGCGCCGACCGGCAACGGCCGCCGCGAGTCCTATGCACATCTGCCGATGCCGCGCATGACCAACACCTACATGCTGGCGGGCCAATCGACGCCGGAAGAGATCATCGCCAGCGTTGAGTACGGCCTATACGCGCCGAACTTTGGCGGCGGCCAGGTGGACATCACTTCCGGCAAGTTCGTGTTCTCCACCACCGAAGCCTACCTGATCGAGAAGGGCCGCATCACCAAACCGGTGAAAGGGGCGACGCTGATCGGCTCCGGCATCGAGGCGATGCAGCAGATCTCGATGGTCGGCAACGATCTGGCGCTTGATAAAGGCGTGGGCGTGTGTGGCAAGGAAGGCCAGAGCGTGCCGGTGGGCGTTGGCCAGCCGACGCTGAAACTGGATACGCTGACCGTCGGCGGCACGGCGTAATCTTTCCTCAAGGGGCCATGCACCGGCCCCTTGTTCATTCCCCATTTTGAGTTTTTTCTCGCCCGCGCAAAGAGTGCTGTGCGGCGATGATGCCGAGAAAGATGACGATGGCGTGCTTTGGTGTGTCTACCCAGCATTGGTTGCTGTTGCTGGGCGTTTTGTCCCTGACGGGCTGTGCCCGTTCCGATGCGCTGTGGGGCGTGGTCGATAAGCTCTGCATGGCCAACTATCAGCAAAAGCGCGATCCGGCTCCGTGTGAGCAGATTTATATGCCGCAGGGGAAAGCGCAGGGTTTCAGCGTGCTGCAAAACCCGCGTTATCCCTACCACTTCATTCTGGTGCCGACGGCGCCGCTTTCCGGTATTGAAAGCCCGCTGCTGCTGGCCGGGGAACGGACGGACTATTTTGGCTATGCATGGCTGATGCGTTACCGGCTGGCCGCCGAGTATGGCGGGCCGGTGCCGGACGACAGGCTGGGCATGGCGATCAACTCCGCTTATGGCCGCAGCCAGAACCAATTGCATATTCATCTGACCTGCCTGCGCGAAGATGTACGGCGCCAATTGCAGGCGGAACGCCCCTATATTCAGGAACAATGGCGGCCTTTGCCGGATAAACTGTTGCGCCACACCTACTATGCCCGCCGCGTGATGCAACCGACCGCGATGGGCATCTACCCGATTAAGGATCTTGCGGATTATTTTCATCTGTCGCCGCAGCAGCTGGCGGAGTATGGCGTGGCCATCGTTCCGACCACGTTTGCCGGCCAACGGGGGTTTATCTTGCTGGCCTCGAAGCGTGGCTGGGACGTTGGCAACCGCGCCTCGGTAGAATCGCTGCTGGATAAAACATGCGCGATTTTGCCGCGTTAATCTCAAGCATTTCTCGCTACACGATACTGATTAGCCGGCCTGTGCAGGTGTATCAGTCATTACCTCTGCAGTTCCCCCTTTCGCCAGTCATGCTTGGCAATGAGAGCCAGGGATTTGGTATAATTTAGTTACATTTTTCTTGAGTAAGGGTATTGTTTGGAGTACTTTAAATGGCCGGAACTGATGGTCATGAATAAGCATTTTGATGGTGTTAATTTAATCGATATAATCACCGATAGCTTCAATGAATATTGGATGGTTACAAATTCAATCTGTCCGATAGTTCATTGATTTACGAGTCTTTCACTGTTTTTATATTGATTTCATTCAGCCTGTGAGTGGCTGATGATTTTAATTTAAAAATACCGTAAGGTGCCGGTTAATAAATAAACTGTGGTTTCATTTGACTGTATTGTTGCAGGTATTCATTTATCCATTGATGAAAGTTATCAAAATTACTTTAATATGGAGGTTGTATGAAAAGGGTTTCCAAGTTGTTAATCGCATTTTCCGTGGCAGGGGCCTTAGTGGGATGTGCGCGCACAGCGCCGGTTGATAATGTTCATTCGACAGTTAGTGCCGGGCATAGTGAAGCTCAAGTCAGAAGCGCAATCCTTAAGGCGGGCGCCCAGCGCCAATGGATCATGAATGATGCAGGGCCGAGTGTCATCAAGGCGCGTCAGCAAAACCGCAATCACAGTGCAGAGGTGCGTATTACCTACTCGGCAACGGCTTATTCTATCGATTATGACAGCAGCCAGAATTTGCTTGCTTCTCAAGGTAAGATTCATAAAAACTATAATCGTTGGGTACGCAATCTGGATAAAGATATTCAGGTTAACCTCGCCACGAATGCAGTGCAGTAATATCTTTTTAGTCGGGCCAAGTATGGCCCGATAAATATTTTTAGCACAGGACGCTTATCATCGTTATGTATGAACAAGACACCTTTAATGCGCTTGATGCCATAACTGAAGCGCAACGCATTGCTTTTGCTCCCATGCTGTTTCAAACGGCGCTTTGTTTGCGCAATGGGGGGGTGTTGGCCTATCTGGATAAGCAAGGTGAACAAGGCGCGTTTCTGGATGAAATCGTTGCTAATAGCAGTCTGAATGATTATGCCACCAGCGTGCTGTTGGATATGGGGTTGAGTGGTCGCATCATTACCTGCCGCGACGAGCGCTACCGCCTCACAAAAGTGGGGCACTTCCTGCTGCATGACACGATGACCCGTGTGAATATGGATTTCACACAGGATGTCTGTTATCAGGGGTTGTTCTTTCTGACGCAAGCGCTAAAGGAGTCCAAACCTGCGGGTCTCCAGGTGTTCAGTGACACGGAAACTATCTATCCTGTGCTGTCCCAGTTACCATCTCCAGCTCGTGAAAGTTGGTTTGCATTCGATCATTACTACTCTGATGCGGCCTTTCATGCTGCGTTGCCGCATATTTTCGCCGGCCAACCTCTAAGCCTGTACGATGTCGGAGGAAATACGGGAAAATGGGCGCTGCGTTGCTGCCAATACGATGACGATGTCACGATTACGATACTGGATTTACCGCAACAAATTGCACTTGCCCGCCAAAATGTCGAAAATGCCGGTTTTTCTCACCGCATTGGCTTTCATGCGGTTGATATGCTCAAAGATGCCACATTGCCTGGCGAAGCGGATATCTGGTGGATGAGCCAGTTCCTCGACTGCTTCGCTCCGCAGCAGATAATTGGCATGTTGGAGCGTATCGCCAAGGTGATGAAACCTGGTGCTCGGTTGTGTGTTATGGAGCTGTTCTGGGATGCGCAAAAATTTGAGGCGGCCTCATTCAGCCTGAACGCCACGTCGCTTTATTTTACCTGCATGGCTAACGGCAATAGCCGTTTTTACAGCGTAGAGAAATTTTATCGCTACTTGGAAACGGCAGGATTTGAGGTTGAAAAGCGCGTCGATCATCTCGGTGTTGGTCATACCTTACTCATATGCAAGAAAATTTGACTTAAAAAGAGGCGTCAATTTGGCGCATTGTGCCAGAGATTACGGATACACCACGGATTTGCGTTAATGAAATTTGCCTTGAACATAGTCGACTGGCAGGCTCGAGCACCGGGTCTGAGCGCAGCGACCCAGTGGCTTGCATGGGCGCGCCAACCTGATGCCATTGATCCGAGCGCGCCTCAGGCGTTGCCTGATGAATTGCCGATGATGGTCGCCCGTCGCTTGAGCTCCGGCAGTAAGCTGGCGGTTGATTGCGGGCTCTCTTTGCTGCGTCGTCATGCCGTTGACGCCGTGCTTTATACCAGCCGTCACGGGGAACTGGAGCGTAACTACCGTATCCTTCATGCATTGGCGACCGGCCAGGCTGTTTCACCGACGGACTTTACCATGTCGGTTCATAACTCCGCGGTTGGAAATCTGACGATCGTTGCCAAGCAACCGATCGTATCCTCTTCGCTTTCCGCCGGCATGGATACGTTCCAGCAAGGGCTTTGTGAAGTGGTTTGCTTGCTGCAGGCCGGCCATCAACGTGTATTGATGGTGGATTTTGATGGTGTGATCCCAGCGTTTTACCATCCGGGGCTTCCTGCGCAAATGCCCACCTGGGCGTATGCCGTGGCGCTGTTGTTTGAGCCGGGGGATATGCTGCAATGCTCCACGGAGAGTGATTATGCAGGCAATGAAGTGTCTTTGCCGCAAAGCTTGCAGTTCTTAAGGCACTATCTCGCGCAGACGCCCCACTTTACGATTGACGGAGAACGGCTGCAGTGGCGTTGGAGTCTCATGAAATGAACGCTGTAACCGGATTAAACCGTATCTGGCGCTTGGTCATGACCGGGTTTTGCTTCGCATTATTTGGGCTCGGTGGGCTGCTGCTTTCCCTGACCTGGTTTAATTTGCTCTTGCTTGTTATACGTGATGACAATAAGCGCTGCCGCATAGCGCGGCGCAGTATTTCAGCCAGTTTTCGATTGTTCTTAACGGTAGCGAGGAGCATTGGCGTATTGGATTACCGTATCCATGGCGCCGATTGCCTGCGTAATGAACGCGGCTGTCTGGTGGTGGCGAATCATCCTACGTTGATTGATTATGTGCTGCTGGCTTCCGTGATGCCGGAAACGGATTGCCTGGTGAAAAGCGCATTACTGAGAAATCCGTTTGTCAGCGGGGTGATTCGTGCAGCGGATTATCTGGTTAACAGTCAGGCTGAGACTTTATTGCCACAGTGTCAGGAAAGATTGGGGCGCGGAGACACCATTTTAATTTTTCCTGAGGGCACGCGTACCGAGCCGGGGAAAAAGATGTCTCTGCAGCGCGGGGCGGCCAATATTGCCGTCCGCTGCCGCCGCGATCTGCGTATTGTGGCGATTTGCTGCAGTGAGCATTTATTGGATAAACAGAGCAAATGGTACGATGTCCCCCTTACAAAGCCGCTCTTTGAGATCAAAGTACGCGGTCGAGTGCCGATCGATCATTTTTATGATGGCAAAACACCAGAGCCGGCATTGGCGGCCAGGCAGCTGAACCGGCACCTTTCGCAACAATTACAATTCGTTGAAACACCTTTTTCGGGACTTAATGATGCAAGCGCTTTACCTAGAAATTAAAAATCTCATTATTGATACGTTGAATTTGGAGGAGCTGACGGCGGATGATATTGAAACGCAGGCGGCTCTGTTCGGGGAAGGATTAGGTCTGGACTCAATCGATGCGCTTGAACTCGGGCTGGCGGTAAAAAATAAGTACGGCATCGTGCTTTCCGCCGAAAGTGAAGAAATGCGCCAGCACTTTTACTCTGTAGCAACGCTGGCTTCTTTTATTCATTCGCAACGAGCCTGAGAAAGAGTCCGCCATGACAGAACAACACGCTATTTATGAAGAAGTCTCCGCGCTTCTGATCAAACTCTTTGAAATTGATCCCGCGTCGATTACGCCTGAAGCCCGCTTGTATGAAGATCTTGAGCTCGACAGCATCGATGCGGTCGACATGATTGTGCAATTGCAAAAGAAAACCGGCAGGAAGATCAAACCGGAAGAGTTTAAAGCTGTGCGAACCGTTCAAGATGTCGTCGAAGCGGTAGAACGTTTGCTGCGAGAAGTCTGATCCATCGTGCAAGGGAAAAGGTTGTCGGTACTTCAGGTCATGATGGCGCTAATCGTGTTAGCTTGGCCGTTTTTGGTTTGGTTTGGCCTGCTGCATGGAGGCCTGCATTGGCTGCTGCCATCGATGGCGCTGATGCTGTTTCTACGCTTACGTCAGCTGCGGCGAAAAGCCGGGCCGATGCATCGCATTATGCAGAGTGTGGCATTGGCGGGGATTGCGTTATGCGTTACCAGCGCGCTGTTACGCGCTCATCAGCTGCTGCTGTGGTGGCCGGTCATTGTCAATGTGGTGATGCTGTTTGGCTTTGGCGGTTCGCTGCGGAGTGATATGCCGTTGGTCGAGCGTTTGGCTCGGCTGCGCGATCCGCAGTTGCCCCCTGAAGGCGTTCGTTATACGCGTCGTGTTACCCAGGTCTGGTGCATCTTCTTCGTGTTCAACGGCTCCATGGCCTTCTTAACCGCCTTGCATGGAGATATGGCGCTTTGGACAATGTGGAACGGCATGATTGCTTATCTGCTGATAGGCGCGCTGATGGCCGGCGAATGGTTGGTGCGTCGTCGCATAATACGGCGAGATGTGCGATGACTCCCCCTCTTTCACTGTCGCAATGGTTAAGTGCATCGCGCCCCGATGAGACGCCCATTGCTTGGCTTGGCGAACAGACCTGGACACTCGGTCAATTGCGCTATGACGTATCGATATTGCTCGATCGCTTGCGTCAGCAAGAAGCCGAACGCTGGGCGCTGTGCTTTGAAAACAGCTACCTGTTAATTGTGGCGTTGTTGGCTGTCTTGTACGCCGGCAAAACACCGGTGATCCCAGGGCATCGCCGGGTCTCACTGCTTGAAGAGCAACAGTCGCTGTTTAACGGCGTGTTAAGTGATGCCGAACTGTGCTGGAGTGGGGCGCTGCTCGTTGTGGAATCAGCCCAAAAACCGGCGCCGACGAAGATCTGTCTGCCGGCGCTCACCGATGACGCCAGCATCGAACTGTTTACTTCCGGATCCACCGGGCAACCCAAAAGAGTCGTTAAGCGGATCGCGGTTCTGGATGATGAAGCCAGGCTATTAGCGACCCGCTTTTCTGGGCAGTTGGACGGTTGTCGTGTGGTGGCATCGGTGGCTCCCCTGCATCTCTATGGCCTCACGTTTAGCATTTTCTTGCCTATGTCGCAGGGATTGCCTCTGCATGCGGCAATGCTTCATTACGTCGAACAGTTGGTTGCTTTTGATCGTTCATATCGCTATCTGTTTGTCAGCAGTCCTGCTTTCCTCAAACGACTCGATCCCCGGTTGGCTGCGCCATCGGTCAGCATGATTTTCTCCGCAGGCGGCATGTTGCCATGGAAAGACGTTATGGCGACGCAAGCGTGGCTCGGCGTCTGGCCGGATGAAATTTACGGCAGTACTGAAACCGGCATTCTTGCCTGGCGCTACCGCGAACAAGATGACATTCCGTGGCAACTTTTTCCGGGGGTGACGCTCACGGCAGAGGGCGATGCCTTCCGCGCCGTATCACCGTTGATTGCGCAACCTGACGGGCAATTATTGGATGATGAGCTGCAGTTTATCCAGCATGGTCGTTTCCGTTTGCATGGGCGCCGTGGACGAGTGGTGAAAATTGAAGAGAAACGCATCTCACTGAGTGAAGTAGAACGTCGGCTGATAGCGCTGGACGGCATTCAGGATGCGGCGGCGGTGCCGATTTTTCGTCGAGGACGCCAAGGTATCGGTGCATTGCTGGTATTAGATCGTGAGCGGCAGGATGCCTGGCGAGAAAAGCATGGCAACGCGTTGGAGTTGTCGTGGCGTCGTGCACTGTTGCCGTGGCTTGAGCCGGTGGCTATTCCTCGTTATTGGCGGGTGGTTGATGAAATCCCGGTAAACAGCATGAATAAGCGCGTTGATACGCAATTACAGGAGTTTTTCAATGACGCCCCATAAAATCGAATGCTACCAGCCGCAGCCTGGTCAAGCCGAGATCACCTTTTCTCTTGAGCCGGAAATGTTCTGGTTCAAAGGGCATTTCGCCGTGCAGCCGCTGTTACCGGGCGTAGCGCAACTCGACTGGGTCATGCATTTTTCCGCGATGCTGCTCGCGCCGGGTTTTCACTTCCACAGTATTCAGAACGTCAAATTTCAGGCGCCGTTGTTGCCGAAAAATCGAGTAACGCTGAGGCTCAATTGGCATGAGGAGCGTAGCAGCCTTACTTTCGCTTACCTGCGGCATGATGGCGCAACCCTTCATACCGCCAGCAGCGGGAAAATCCGGTTATGTCGTTGAGTTATTTGCCCTGCGTCGTGATCCCCTGCTACAACCACGGCGCGATGATGGCGCGCGTACTATCGCGTCTTGAGCCCTTGGCCTTGCCCTGCATTATCGTCGATGACGGCAGCGATGCCACTACGCGGCGTGAGCTTGATGCTCTGGCTGAGCAATACGAACGTGTGATTTTGGTTCGTCAGGATGTCAACGCGGGTAAGGGCGTGGCCGTTATTCGCGGTTTGGAGGCGGCAGCATGCGCTGGTTTTACCCATGCGGTGCAGGTCGATGCCGATGGGCAACATGCGATTGAAGACATCCCTGCACTGTTAGCGCTCAGCGAACGGTATCCGGAAGCGCTGATTTCCGGGTTGCCGATATACGATGATTCCGTGCCGCGATCGCGCCTCTACGGACGTTGGGTGACGCATGTTTGGGTATGGATTGAAACGCTTTCTCTGCAGTTGAAAGACAGTATGTGCGGCTTTCGCGTTTACCCGTTAGCCCCGACTTTGCGGCTCGCCGGGCGCGTTTCACTGGGGAGGCGGATGGATTTCGATACGGAGGTGATGGTGCGCCTTTATTGGCAGGGTAACACCAGCTATTTCGTCCCGACGCGAGTGACTTATCCCCTGGACGGGGTATCGCATTTCGATACGTTGAAGGACAACGTTCGTATCTCGATAATGCACGCCCGGTTATTTTTCGGCATGTTGCCGCGTATTCCTTCTCTGCTGTGTCGCAGCACAAATGCGCATTGGGCGAAACAAGCGGAAGTGAAAGGAATGTGGGGCATGCGCTTCATGTTAGCGGTGTGGCGGTTGCTCGGTCGCCGCGCATTTTCGCTTTTGCTGTGGCCGGTAGTTGGCGTCTACTGGCTGAGCGCGGCGGCGCCGAGACGGGCATCCCGGCAGTGGATTGCGCGCGTACGTCAGCAGCTTGTTTTGCGGCGGCAGGCAATTCCCCCGCATCTGAATAGCTACCGCCACTTTTTGCGATTTGGGCACGCCATGTTGGATAAGGTCGCCGGTTGGCGGGGAGAGCTGAAATTGGGGCGAGATATCGTTTTTGCTCCGGGGGCGGAAGAGGCACTCAACAGCGGCAGTACGCAGGGCAAGCTGTTATTGGCTTCACACCTGGGGGATGTGGAGGCGTGTCGGGCGCTGGCGCAGCGGCAAGGTGGGAAAGTGGTGAACGCCCTGGTCTTCAGCGAAAACGCCCAACGCTTTAAACAGGTGATGGAAGAAATGGCACCGCAGGCGGGAATAAACCTGCTCCCGGTGAATGACATTGGCCCTGAAACGGCAATGTTGCTGAAGGATAAATTGGATCGCGGCGAGTGGGTGGCTATCGTTGGCGATCGCATTGCGGTAAATCCGCAGCGCGGTGGCGATTGGCGCGTCAGCTGGAGTTCGTTTATGGGGCAGCCGGCGCCTTTCCCGCAAGGGCCGTTTATTCTAGCCGCATTGCTGCGTTGCCCAGTGTTGTTGATTTTTGCTTTGCAACGGGAGGGAAAACTGCACATACATTGTGAGGCTTTCGCCGATCCGCTGCCATTACCGCGCGCTGAACGTCAACAGGCCCTTCAGGTGGCTATAGACCGCTATGCTGCCCGTCTTGAATATTTCGCGCTGATGTCCCCGTTGGACTGGTTTAACTTTTTCGATTTTTGGCGGCTGCCTGACACCGCCGATAAGGAGTAATGGGTGCTGAATGACCCTCGCTTTACGGCTGACGTTGAACTTACCATCCCGTTTCATGATGTCGACATGATGGGAGTGGTGTGGCACGGCAACTATTTTCGTTATTTTGAGATCGCCCGTGAGGCGCTGCTGAACCAGTTTGATTACGGTTACCGGCAAATGCAGGCGTCCGGGTATGTTTGGCCGGTTGTCGATACTCGGGTGAAATACCGCGATGTGCTGACATTTGAGCAGCGCATCCGCGTTCGCGCGCAGTTGGAAGAGTATGAAAACCGTTTGCGCATCGCTTACCAGATATTCGATGTCTTGACTGCGAAACGGACCACAACGGGTTACACCATTCAGGTTGCGGTAGAAGAGAAAAGCCGTGAAATGTGCTTCGTGAGTCCAGATATTTTGTTTGAACGCATGGGGGTGGCGCCATGAGACTTTTGTCTTTATGCCTGCTTTTGCTGGCGCCGTGGGTGCATGCCGTCACGCTGGATGAGCTTCAGCAACGTTTTACCGGGCAGCCGGTGATCCGGGCTCATTTCGCACAGACGCGTACGATTAAGGACATGCCTCAACCGCTTCGCTCACAGGGAGAAATGCTGCTTGCCCGCGATCAAGGGTTGTTGTGGGATCAAAAGAGTCCTTTCCCCATGCTGCTGATGCTAAACGATTTTCGTATGGTTCAACAGGTGAATGACCAGCCTCAACAGACGATTACCGCCGAAAATAATCCGCAGATGTTCCAGTTTAACCATCTGTTGCGCGGACTCTTTCAGGCCGATCGCAAGGCGCTGGAAAAGAATTTCCGCGTGGATTTTCAGGACAAGGGGGAGGGGCGTTGGGCTCTTCGCCTGACGCCGACAACCACGCCATTGGATAAAATTTTCTCCTCAATCGATTTGTCTGGTGAAACTTATCTGGAGTTTATTCAGCTCAATGATAAACAAGGCGATCGTACGGAAATCATACTTTCTCAACACCGACTGACCCCTGCGACGCTGACTGATGACGAACGCCAACGCTTTGCCGCCGACTAATTCCCGCCGCCACGCCCTGTTATGGGGATTGGTATGTTTGATGCTGCTTGCTGTGTTGTTGGCGCTGCTGCCGGGCGCACGTTTGAACAGCAGCGTGTTGGCGATGCTGCCCAAGCAGGCGCTGGGTTCCGCGCCGCTCGCGCTAAATGAAGGCTTTATGCAGCGCCTGGATAAACAGGTGGTGTGGTTGGTCAGCCCCGGTAAACAGCCAGATCCGCGAGTAGCAGAAACGTGGTTGGCGCAACTTCAACAGTCACCCACGTTGTCTGAAGTAAAAGGAAAGATGAACGTCGAAAGCCAGAAAGCCTGGGGAGCCTTTTTCTGGCAGCACCGTAACGGGCTTATCGATAGCGCCACCCGTATGCGTTTGCAAAATGGCGGTGAAGCGCAAGCGCAATGGGTTCTGTCACAGCTTTATTCCGCTTTTTCCGGCGTTAGCGGCAAAGAATTGCAGAACGATCCATTGATGCTGATGCGTGGCTCTCAGTTGGCGCTTGCGCAAAACGGCCAGCGACTGCGGCTGATGGATGGCTGGCTTGTCACTCAGGACGAGCAGCAAAACTACTGGTATTTGTTACATGGGGAGCTGGCGGGTGACTCCTTCGATATGCAACAGACCCATCGCTTGGTGGCGGAGCTCGCAGTACAGGAAGCGTCACTAAAGGCGCGCTATCCGCAGGCACAACTGCTTTCTCGGGGGACGGTGTTCTACAGCGATTACGCCAGCCAGCAAGCGAAGCGGGATATCTCCACCCTCGGCGTTGCCACGATCCTGGGCGTGATTTTGTTAATTATCGTGGTCTTTCGTTCATTGCGACCGTTGCTGTTGTGTCTGCTTTCTCTCAGCGTCGGGGCATTGGCGGGGACGGTGGCAACGTTGGTGCTGTATGGCGAACTGCATCTGATGACGCTGGTGATGAGCATGAGCATCATCGGGATTTCTGCCGATTATACGCTCTACTATCTGACAGAACGCATGGTGCATGGCGCAGTCATGTCGCCCTGGCAAAGCCTGACGAAGGTTGGCAAAGCGCTTTTGTTGGCATTGTTGACCACGGTGGCGGCCTATCTAATCATGATGTTGGCTCCTTTCCCTGGGATTCGCCAGATGGCCGTATTTGCCGCCACCGGACTTAGCGCATCGTGTCTGACCGTATTTTTCTGGCATCCCTGGTTGTGCCGCAGTCTGCCGGTGCGGCCGGTTCCGGCGATGGGGCTGATGTTGCGTTGGTTGGCGGCATGGAGACGCAATAAAGCGTTGCGTATAGGGTTGCCGACCGCCTTGGCATTGCTGTCATTGGCTGGGATTGCCACATTGCGCGTGAATGATGATATTTCCCAACTGCAGGCGTTGCCGTCTTCACTCCTGGCGCAGGAGAACCAGATTAGCCGATTGACCGGGCAAAGCGTCGATCAGAAATGGTTCGTGGTCTATGGCAATACCCCAGAACAGACGCTGCAGCGGTTGGAAACTTTCCTGCCTCATCTGGAGCGTGCTCAACGCGAGGGAATGATTAGCCAGTTCCGCGTGATCCCCCTTAATTCGCTGGCGCGCCAACAGCAGGATTTACATCTGCTGCGTGAAGCGGCACCAACCGTGATCCGCGCGCTAAAAAATGCGGGGCTTGATATCGCCCACCCCGATCTGAACGCGATGCCGGTTTCCGTGGCCACATGGCTTGAAAGTAGTGCCAGTGAAGGTTGGCGTTTGTTGTGGTTGACTCTGCCCAACGGCCAGAGTGGGGCGCTGGTTCCCGTCGATGGCGTAACGTCAGACAACCAATTGGGAGAGCTGGCGGACAAGCAGGCCGGTGTGGCATGGGTGGACCGCAAACAGTCGTTTGATTCGCTCTTCGCGCTCTACCGCGCCGTATTAACGGGGTTGTTAGGTATCGCGTTGGTTGTGATCGCCTGTGGCGCGATGGTTCGCCAAGGGTGGCGTAAAGGGCTTGTCAGTCTGATACCGTCCGTGTTGTCGCTGGGGTGCGGATTGGCTGTGCTCTCGTTTTGCGGGTATAGCGTGAACCTATTCTCGCTGTTGGCATTAGTGCTGGTGCTGGGCATTGGCATCAATTACACACTGTTTTTCAGTAATCCTCAGGGTACGCCGCTGACTTCGCTGCTGGCCATTACGCTGGCTATGGTGACGACCTTGCTAACGCTTGGCATGTTGTTGTTCAGTGACACGCAGGCAATCAGCTGTTTCGGCATTGTTTTGGTCAGCGGAATTTTCGTCGCCTGGCTACTTTCACCACTGGCGATGCCAAATAAGAAAAGAGAAAAAAGATGATGGTACGTAATTTCTGGCGATTCGCCGCGTTGCTTGTTGTGATGGGGATAGCCGGCTGCAGCCATTCGGTTGCTCCGGGGAATGACGCGTTTCCACAGGCCTGGTTAGAGCCGGGCACCCGTGTGGTGTTGCCCGCGCCTAGTTTGTCACCGGCAATCGACAAGCAGCAACTGTTGACCGGTACTTTCAACGGCAAAAGCCAGTCGCTGTTGGTCATGTTGCATGCTGATGCGCATAAAATCACCCTCGCCGGACTTTCCTCTGTGGGAATTCGACTGTTTAAGCTCACCTATGATGAGAATGGGTTACACGCCGAGCAATCTATCATCGTTCCTCAATTACCTCCGGCGAGCCAGGTGTTGGCTGATGTCATGCTCAGTCTTTGGCCGCTTGAGACTTGGCGAGAGCGGCTGCCGAACGGCTGGACGATCGTCGATAAGGGTAATCAGCGCGAGCTGCGTAACGCCAGCGGCAAGCTGGTGACCGAGATCGTCTATCTTCAGCGTAATGGCCTGCGAGAGCCGATTAGCATTCAACAACATGCTTTTAAATACCAAATCACCATTCAATACCTGGGTGGCTAACATGATTTACATCTCTGCCGTCGGTATGATTAATGCGCTTGGGAATACTTTGGATGAGATAGCAGCAAACCTCGCTCGCGGCTCTGCGCCGGGTATGCGTCCGAGATTGGGATGGCTACAGGGGTACCCAGAAGCCGTGCTGGGCGGCGTTGAGGGAGAGTTACCCGTTATCCCTGCGTCGTTTTCCGCTCATCGTTCCCGTAATAATCAACTGTTGCTGGCCGCTCTGGAGCAGATCCAGCCCCAGGTTGATGAAGCCGTCGCCAGGTTTGGTCGCGATCGGATCGCCGTCGTGATGGGCACCAGCACCTCCGGGTTAAACGAAGGCGATGAGCATGTACAGTTGACGCTCAACGGCGAAGTTAGCCCACGTTGGCAATATCCTCAGCAGGAGCTCGGCGATCCGTCGCGATTTCTCAGCCGCTGGTTACGGGTCGATGGCCCGGCATTTACGCTTTCGACCGCTTGTTCCTCCAGCGCCCGAGCCATTATCAGCGGGCGGCGGCTGATAGAAGCGGGACTTGCCGACGTCGCCATTGTTGGCGGTGCCGATACGTTGAGCAGAATGCCGATCAACGGTTTTCACAGCCTTGAGTCGCTGTCGCCTCAGCTTTGCCAGCCGTTCGCCCAAAACCGTTGCGGCATCACTATCGGTGAAGGCGCTGCACTCATGGTGCTGACCCGCGAGCCTCAGCCTCTGGTTCTGTTGGGGGCGGGGGAATCCAGCGACGCTTGGCATATATCAGCACCGCATCCTCAGGGCGAGGGGGCCATTCGCGCCATTGAACAAGCCTTGGCAGAAGCGGATATCGAGGCGAAACAGGTGGGTTACATTAATCTGCATGGCACCGCGACACGGCTTAACGACCAAATCGAATCCCGCGTGGTGCATTCGCTGTTTGGTGAACAGGTACCCTGCAGTTCGACCAAGCATTTAACCGGCCACACTCTGGGGGCTGCGGGGATCACGGAGGCGGTTATCAGCGCGCTGATTTTACTGCGCAATTTACCTTTGCCCGCCCAAGACTTCAGCGCTTCGCCAGCGGACCCCGCGCTCCCCGCTTGCGGCATCATGCATACCAGTCAACCGTTGGCTCGACCGATAATCCTCTCTAATTCTTTCGCCTTTGGCGGAAATAACGCCAGCATTCTATTGGGGAAAGATGTATGAACGAATATTTGCCGCCGTCGGAGTATCTGCCTCATGCTGAGCCGATGATGTTACTGGATGAGGTCGTCAACGTGACGGAAAACGATGTTCACTGCCAGGTCAGTGTGCATCTTGACGGGGTGTTGGGACCCTTTATCGATGCTCAGGGCAATCTGCCGGGATGGTTTGCGCTGGAGTTGATGGCGCAAACGGTGGGGGTTTGGTCCGGCTGGCATCGCCGTCAAACGGGGTTGCATGAAATTTCATTGGGTATGGTGCTTGGCGCCCGTGAGTTAACCTGTGCGGCCGGGCATCTACCCGGCAATGCGACGTTGAATGTTCAAGCCAGGTTGCTGATGCAGGACGAACGTTTCGGCAGCTTTGACTGCACCATTACCGTAGGGCAAGAGTGCCTGGCATCTGGCCGTGTGAATACTTTCCAACCCACGTCAGAAGAGTTGACATCGCTTTTTAATCAGGGAGAGACCGCATGAGTCGTTCAGTTCTGGTCACCGGGGCTAGTAAGGGTATTGGGGGCGCGATTGCTCGTCAGCTCGCCGCCGATGGTTTTATCGTCGGCGTCCATTATCACCGAGATCAGGCCGGCGCCCAGGAAACCCTCGCAGCCATTGAGCAGTCTGGGGGGCAAGGTCGCCTGCTGAACTTTGACGTAAGTGAACGTGACCAGTGCCGTGAGGTGTTGGAAAAGGATATGGCTGCCCACGGCGCCTGGTACGGTGTGGTCTGCAATGCAGGCATCGCCCGGGATGGTGCGTTCCCCGCGCTTAGCGAGAACGATTGGGACAGCGTGATCCACACCAATCTCGATGGTTTTTATAACGTCATTCATCCCTGCATCATGCCGATGATCGGCGCGCGCCGAGGTGGCCGAATCATTACGTTGTCGTCGGTATCGGGAATGATGGGCAATCGCGGTCAGGTCAATTATAGCGCCGCTAAAGCGGGGATCATTGGCGCCACCAAAGCATTGGCCATTGAGCTTGCGAAGCGCAAAATCACCGTGAACTGCATTGCTCCGGGCTTGATCGACACGGGGATGATCGAAATGGAAGATGCCGCATTGAAAGAAGCGATGGCGATCATTCCAATGAAGCGCATGGGCCAGACGGATGAAGTCGCAGGCCTGGCGAGCTATTTAATGTCCGATATTGCGGGCTACGTCACCCGCCAGGTCATTTCCATCAACGGAGGAATGCTATGACTTGTCGTGTCGTCATCACCGGTATGGGCGGCGTAACCGCCTTTGGGGAACGGTGGCAGGATGTTTCCTTGCGTCTGTTGGCATATGAAAATGCGGTGCGGACAATGCCCGAGTGGCAGGTTTATGATGGATTGCATACCTTACTGGGCGCTCCAATCGATGATTTCGTCCTGCCTGAGCATTACACCCGAAAGCGCATTCGCGCAATGGGGCGAGTCTCGCTCCTTTCCACTCGCGCTACAGAACTGGCATTGGAACAAGCGGGGCTGATTGGCGATCCGGTACTGACTAACGGCCAAACCGGCATCGCCTACGGCTCTTCGACGGGAAGCACAGGCCCCGTGAGCGAATTCGCCACTATGCTCACTGAAAAACATACCAACAACATCACCGGTACCACCTATGTGCAGATGATGCCACATACCACAGCGGTTAATACCGGTCTGTTTTTCGGCCTGCGCGGCCGAGTGATCCCGACCTCCAGCGCATGCACCTCCGGGAGCCAGGCGATTGGCTATGCCTGGGAGGCTATTCGTCACGGTTATCAGAGGGTTATGGTTGCGGGTGGCGCAGAAGAGCTTTGCCCTTCGGAGGCCGCGGTGTTCGATACACTATTCGCTACGAGCCAGCGTAACGATAGCCCTAAAAGCACACCGTCCCCTTTCGATCGACAGCGTGATGGCCTGGTGATTGGCGAAGGTGCCGGGACCTTGGTCCTGGAAGAGTTGGAACATGCAAAAGCGCGCGGCGCCGCTATCTACGGTGAGATTGTAGGTTTTGCCACCAATTGCGATGCGGCGCATATCACTCAACCGCAGCGTGAAACGATGCAAATATGCATGGAGCAGGCGTTGAAGATAGCTGGCTTGAATGTGCGGGACATCGGCTATATCTCCGCTCATGGCACCGCCACTGACCGAGGGGATATCGCTGAAAGCCAGGCTACGGCAGCTATTTTCGGCGGCCAAACGCCGATTTCATCGCTGAAAAGCTATTTTGGCCATACGCTGGGAGCTTGCGGTGCGCTGGAAGCCTGGATGAGTTTGCAAATGATGCGCGAAGGCTGGTTTGCGCCAACGCTTAACCTTCATCAGCCGGATGAGCAGTGTGGTGAGCTGGATTATATTATGGGGGAAAGCCGGCGCATCGATTGTGAATACTTACAGAGCAATAACTTCGCGTTTGGCGGCATCAATACATCCATCATTATCAAACGTTGGGTTTAAGTCGACACGGCGGGAGCAATAAAATTGGTTCCCGCCATTCCAACCATCATAGGTTTACCTGAACCGCGCATCCCGCGCAAACAGGAAAGCGGCCTCCCGCAGGCGAGCGTCGGCTTCCGCCTGAGCCCCCTGATAGCGCAAGATCATGATCAGCGTAGCGTAGACGTTGGCATCGATGCGGCGCTGCAGATAGGCGTTGGCCCACTGCCGATAGCCGGTCAACAGGGCATCATCACGCGTTTGGTTATAGACCAGCAGCGCGTGAGATTGCTTGTCGAAGGTTTTGCGCTCCCGGTAGATCCAGGCGGCCGGCGGCGGCATCTGCTCGATGCTGTCGATGGTGGCCAGCATGGTGCGCTCCGATTGGGTGAGCGCCATGCGCCCTTGCCAGGCGAAGACCGCCATTGCCAACACGCCGACTGCCGCCATCGCCACCGGCAGGCTCAGGGCTTTAGCGAACGGCAGCGGGCGCGGCTCGCCGGTTTGGCCGTCCAGCAGCGCCAGCAACAGCAGAAACACCAGCCAGTGCGGTGTAGACAGATAGAAAGGGTATTCCAACTGGGTGTGCATCAGCATCGGCAGCAGCACCAGGAACAGGCCGACGCGGGCACCGGCCGGTTGCTCGCGATCCCGTTGCCAGGCGCGTTTCAGCAGCAGCGCGCCGGCGACGAGGACGATAACGATACCCGCCAGCGCTGGCAGGCCGCCCTCAACCCACCACAGCAGGATTTCATTGTGCGGATGCCCGGCGACTTCCAGCACTTCTCGCCAGGGCATTGCCTGTAGGCGGAAGTGCGCGAAGCTGTATTCAAAGCCGCCGTAGCCCCAGCCCAGCAGCGGTTTGGCCAGGATCATGCTCAGGGTATCTTGCAGCATTGTCAGACGTGAATAATTGGAGCCTTCGCGTGCGATAAGACCTGAGTGGCCATCCAGGCCAAAGCCGGTGAACAGTACCATCAGGCCAAGGGCGATACCCAGCAACAGCGCGCCGACGGCCCAGCGGCTTGCGGCCGGGCGCTGGCGGGCAAAGCGCCACAGCAGCAGCGCCGCCGCCAGGGTGCCACCCAGCCAGGCGGCGCGCGACTGGATCAGCACCAGCAGAGCGGAGAAAGCGACCAGCAGCACGAGCAGCGGGAGTTGCCGCCGCTGTGTCGGCGCAGAGAGGGGGGCAAGCAGCAGCCAGAGCGCCAAAGCCAGCCCGGTGGCGATAAAGCTGCCGAGCACGTTCGGTTGCTGAAAGACGCCGTAGACCCGGCTGCCGTTAGGAGATACCCAGGCCAGAGCAGGGGCGAACAGCTGTAGCGCCGCCAACAGCGCCTGAACGCCGACGGCGAACAGCAGGCCGAACAGCAACAGGTCGCGCTGCCGGGCGGTGAGGCGCAGCTGCAGGCAAGCGACATAGAACAGCCAGCCACCGAGCAAACCGGCGCAGCGCCACAGGGCATCTTCGCGCCACTCGGGGCGGGTATACAGCAGCGGCAACGCCAGCACGGCGATGCCGAGCAGCAACAGCCGTGCGGTGGGGGTAAGTGAAAGACGGGCACGGCCAACACAAACGGTGGCGGTCACGAGCAGCGTGGTCAGCGCCATAGCGCTCCAGGCCAGAATATTTTGCGGCAGCGCCAGGCCGCCGCCGCCCATGTTGGGATGATAGACCGGCAGAATCACCGCCATCCAAATCAGCAGCAGGGGCAGCACGGCAATGGTCGCTGCGTTAGCGGGAGATTTATCGGCCATGGTTAACCTGCCAAGGCCTGATAGCGTTTATTGAAAGCATATTTTAATTATTCCCTATCCTTTACTTTGGTGTTTAAATTCGCTGAATCTTCAATGATTAAAATATTTTATGGGAATTGAAAAGGCTTCATGTTGAAGCGATAAATAATTTTTCCCTGTGAGCGTGGTGCGAATCATATAAAAAGGTAAGCCGTATTTCAGTTGCCTGCAAAGGGTGCCTTATTTGTTTGAAAAAAGCAGGGTTGTCATTTTCTCAAATTCATCTTGCTCCAGTCAATTTTTAATATTTTGTTTTATTTTTGTATTTAAATCAATTCGTTGAAGTTTTATTGTGCGTAATGAAACGCCGTGTTTGCGACAGCGAGCTTCTGGGTCGGCAGGCGATGTAGCCAATGAGGTAAGCATTTTCTTGTTAAATCGTTGTTGCCAATGGTGGTGCGGTAGGTGTGGTTTTATTTATCGCCGTTCATTATTTTATTTCATATTTTCTTTATCACGTCTTTTTTTATTTTTATTAAGACTCTTCTTGTTCTTATGATTTTTTTTAAGTTTTTTTAAAGTAAATTTTTTTAAGATTGTTCTGTGCCTATGGAAATAACGGAGCGATGGTCTGCCTATCCCTGTTGCCGTGATGCCAGACGGACTAACGCGCTTGTAAAAGCGCGTTAGTTCATGCTGCACCGCTCTCACTCCACTTCGCCAATCCGCTCCAGCGCATCTACCACCAGATCCCAGAATTTATCCTGATCCAGTTTGACCGCGACCTGGGTGTGGCAGTCCGGCGGCGGCGGCGCGCGGAAGTCCGCGACCGTCATGCCCAGCGTCAGGGTGCCGGTCAGTTCGATATCCACCGGCGCTTTGCGTACCGTCATCACGCTCGGATCGATTACGTAGGCGACGGCGCAAGGATCGTGTACCGGTGGGGCGCTGAAGCCCTGCGCCTGCTGGTACATACGGCCAAAGAATGCCAGCAGTTCGCCGACGAAGGTGGCCGGCCGGGTGCCGAGGGCGGCGATGCGCTCGCAGACTGCCGGCGTGGCCAAAGCCTGGTGAGTGAGATCCAGCCCGACCATGGTCAGCGGCCATTTTTCGTTAAACACGATGTGCGCCGCCTCGGGATCGATTTTGATATTGAACTCCGCTACCGCGCTCCAGTTGCCCACATGATAGCCGCCGCCCATCAGCACCACTTCCTTGACCCGTTCGGCAATGCGCGGCTCTTTACGCACCGCCATGGCGATATTGGTCAGGCCGCCGGTCGGCACCAGCGTCACGCTGCCGGGTGGATGGGCCATCACGGTCTCGATGATCAGATCTACCGCATGGCGCGAGTCCAGCTGCAGGTGGGGTTCCGGCAGCACCGGGCCATCGAGGCCGGAATCGCCGTGAATGTCGGGCGCCACTTCGATATTGCGCACCAGCGGACGCGGGCAGCCGGCGGCGAAGGGTACGCCGGTGATATTGGCGATGCGCGCCACCGCCAGCGCGTTGCGCGTCACTTTGTCCAACGTCTGGTTACCCACCACGGTGGTGACCGCCAGCAGGTCGATCTGCGGATTGCCCCAGGCCAGCAACAGGGCGATGGCGTCGTCATGCCCCGGGTCACAGTCCAGTATGATTTTTTTCATGGTTATTCCTGATGCAGGGAGAGGTTCCCGCAGCATAACGCAGCGCGGCGGCGTGGGATAATGCCGATGGTGCTTTTGTTAACGGCATCAAAGCCTTGCCACTTTTACGATGTAATGAAACGTAAATCCTGCTCGCCGGGCTTTACCCTGGAGTTTGCTCCAGGGTTTACAGTGAGCTTCAGCGTTAATGCACAGAGGAGAGGTGGGATGAGCTTACTGAAAAGGTTGTTGGGGCAGGGCGGTATTAACGGCGGTCATCAGCGCGCGGGTCACCGCGGCGGGCATCATGGCAACCGCTATAACCAGCATGGCGAGCCGGGGCCGCAGTGCCCGAAATGCCAGGCGGTGAATAAATCGGACGCACGTTATTGCCATCGCTGCGGCCAGCCGTTTGCCGCGCTGAGCGCCACCTGCGGCCAGTGCGCCGCGCCGCTGCCGCCGGGCAGCCGCTTTTGCTCGCAGTGTGGCGGCGGTGTGCCATGAACCGGGGCGGTTGGACACTCGCGCTGCTGCTGGGCACCATGGCGCTATGGACGCTGCTGGCCTGGGGCGTGGCCGGCGTGCTGACCTGGCTCCCGGCGCTGGCGGACGCAGCTGGCAGTGCATCGTTGCCGGTGAGCGGTGTGCTGAGTTTGGTACCGCAGACGGTGCTGGATGCCTGGCTGCCGTGGCTGAAACAGCTGGGCAGCGGTCTGGCGAGCTATTTTCCTCTGCTGCTGAACTGGGCGGGCTACGCCGTCTGGCTGCTGTGGGGCCTCGGCATGCTGGCTCTGATACTGCTGGGCGCGCTGGCGCACCGCTATTTGAGCGCCGCTCAGCGATAACCCTGATAGACCGCCGCCACGCGTTCGAAATAGTCGGTTAGGTAGTTGATGCATACCTGCACCTTAAGCGGCAGTTTGTCCTTCTCGGTATAGAGCGCATAGATCGGCCGCGGATCCGAATGATAGCTTTTGAACAGGATCTCGATCTCGCCGCGGTTGATCTCTTCGATCACCCACATCAGCGGGGCGTAGGCGATGCCGGCGCCGTTTTTCAGCCAACGGATCATGGTGGAAGAGTCGTTGGTGACGAAGCGCCCCTGCGGTGAAATGCGCGTGGTGATGCCCTCCGGCGACATCAGTTCAAATTCGCTGTCGGGCCGCACGCTGTACTCCAGCCAGGAAAAGTTGACCATGTCGCTCGGCTTCTGCGGCGTGCCGTGCTGGCTGAGGTAGCTTTTGGCGGCGCACACCACCATCGGCATCTGCCCCAGGCGGCGGGAGAACAGGCTGGAGTCCTGCAGCGCGCCGGTGCGGATCACCAGATCCAATCCGTCGGTGATCAGATCCGGCGCCGGAATGCCGGTCACCAGGTTGACCGTCAGGCCCGGGTACTCTTTCATCATCTCGGCGGTCATGTTCGCCAGCACGTTTTGCGCCATGGTGGATGAGCTGCCGATGCGCAGCGTGCCGGCGGGGGTATTGTTAAACGCATACAGTTGCTCATGCACTTCGCTGACTTCGTGCAGCATGCGCCGGCAGCCCTGATAGTAGATTTTGCCGGCCTCGGTCAGGCCGATGCTGCGCGTGCTGCGGTTCAACAGCTTGACCTGCAGCTCATTTTCCAGTTTCGAGACGGTTTGGCTGATCGATGAAACGCTCATGTCGAGTTGGCGCGCGGCCGCGGTAAACGACCCGAACTCAACCACTTTGGCGAATACCGACATCCGTTTTAATCTTTCCATTATTCACTCTGGCTTAAAAGTGATTTAGATCACAGATTGTTGATGCCTTGATAGTAAGCAGGCTAATATAACGTGGTCGGGTGAATAGACCTTACCAACGTGCGAGAGCGATCGGCGACGTAATCCTGCCGCTCCTCCGGCACCCTCGCAATCCCTGTCGTGGACGTCTGCCCCAAAGTTTAACCTTTTTTCGGGTTCGTGACCTGGACAAGCTGTCTGGTCAAGATTTGTGGCGCGCGCACGCTAAAATGTAAAGAGAATGTGAATGGCGAGATGTGTCTTTCCCCGGCGCAGTGAACAATAAGGAAAAATTGATGAGTTTGCTTCCGGTTATGGTCATCTTCGGACTGTCGTTTCCGCCGGTGTTTTTCGAGCTGCTGGTGTCGCTGGCGCTGTTTTTTCTCTTGCGCCGCCTGCTGCAGCCGACGGGGATTTACGATTTTGTCTGGCATCCGGCGCTGTTTAATACCGCGCTGTATTGCTGCTTGTTTTATCTGATTTCATGTCTTTTTGTTTGAGGTCGCTGTGAAAAATTTTTCGATAAAAATAACCCGAATCGCGATCACTTTGATTCTTGTGCTGCTGGGCATCGTTGCGGTGTTCAAGGCCTGGGTGTTCTACACCGAGTCGCCGTGGACGCGTGACGCCAAGTTCACCGCCGACGTGGTGGCGATCGCGCCGGACGTCAGTGGCCTGCTGACCGACGTGCCGGTGGTGGACAACCAACTGGTGAAGAAAGGGCAGGTGCTGTTCGTGGTCGATCGGCCGCGCTATGAGCAGGCGCTGGCGGAGGCCGGTGCCGACGTCGCCTACTATCAAACGCTGGCGGCGGAAAAACGGCGTGAGGCCGGCCGCCGCGTGAAGTTGGGCGTGCAGGCGATGTCGCAGGAAGAAATCGACCAGTCGAACAACTCGCTGCAGACCGTGCAGCACCAGCTGGCGAAGGCCGTGGCGGCGCGTGAGCTGGCGCAGCTGGATCTGGAGCGCACCACGGTGCGTGCCCCGGCCGATGGCTGGATCACCAACCTCAACGTCCACGCCGGCGAATACATCACCCGCGGCTCGGTGGCGGTGGCGCTGGTGAAGAAAGACTCCTTCTACATCCTGGCCTATCTGGAAGAAACCAAGCTGACCGGCCTGAATAAGGGCGACCGCGCGGAGATCACCCCGCTCGGCAGCAATCGCATCATGCATGGCACCGTCGACAGCGTGGCGGCGGCGGTAAACAACAGCAGCAGCACGGTTAACAACAAAGGATTGGCCTCGATCGACAGCAACCTGGAGTGGGTGCGCCTGGCGCAGCGCGTGCCGGTGAAGATCCTGCTGGACGCCAAGGACCAACAGCATCCGTACCCGGCCGGTACCACCGCCACCGTGGTGATCGTCGGCAAGAACGATCGCAATGCCGACAGCGGCTCGCCTTTTGTGCGCCTGATGCACCGGCTGCGTGAGTTCGGCTAATGAGTAGCCCAACCTTTATCCGGCTGAGATTTGCCTTCAAACTCAGCTTCGCGATTGTGTTTGCGCTGTTCGTCGGCTTCCATCTCAACCTGGAAACTCCGCGCTGGTCGGCGATGACCGCCGCCATCGTCGCCGCCGGCCCGGCTTTTGCCGCCGGCGGTGAACCCTTCTCCGGCGCCATCCGCCACCGCGGTTGGCTGCGCATCATCGGCACCTTTATCGGGTGCTTCGTCGGCCTGCTCATTATCATCACCACCGCCCGCGCGCCGGTGGTGATGCTGCTGCTGTGCTGCATCTGGGCCGGTTTCTGCACCTGGCTCTCTTCGCTGATCAAGGTGGAGAACTCCTATGCCTGGGGGCTGGCCGGGTATACCGCGCTGATCATCATCGTGACGGTTGCCACCAGCGAGTCTCATCTGCTGGAAGCGCCGCAGTTCGCCATCGAGCGTTGCAGCGAGATCGTGCTGGGCATCGTCAGCGCCGTGTTGGCGGATCTGCTGTTCTCGCCGCGTTCGATCAAGCAGGACATCGATCGGGCGGTGGATCAGTTGCTGGTGGATCAATACCGGCTGATGCAGATGTGCATCAGCAACGCCGACAAAGAGGATATTGACCGCGCCTGGAGCAATCTGGTCAAGAGCACTACGGCGCTGGATGGCATGCGCAACAACCTGATGATGGAGTCCTCGCGCTGGCAGAAGGTCAACCGCCGGGTAAAAGCGCTGCATACCCTGTCGCTGACGCTGATCACCCAGGCCTGCGAAACCTATTTGATCCTGCTGAATCACCCGGATGCGCTGCAAGCGAGCCTGCGGGAGCAACTGATGGTGCCGGCGGAAAACCCGCAGGAGATCCACAAGCGCATGAAGCTGTTGCGCCAGGTGCTGACCACGCATCGCTCCGAGGAAACGCTGCCGACCCTCACCGGCTGGGTCGGCGCGGCGACGCGCTACCTGCTGCTGTCGAAGGGCGTACACACCAACGGCAGCATCAGCGCGGTGGAAGAGGGCGTGTTGAGCACTGAAACCGTGGTCAAGCCGACCTCGGCGGAAGGGCATCACGCGATGATCAACGGCCTGCGCACCTTTGTGGCGACGGCGTTCGGCAGCCTGCTGTGGCTGTGGACCGGCTGGACGTCCGGCAGCGGTTTTATGGTGATCATCGCGGTGATCACCTCGCTGGCGATGCGCACCCCGGCGCCGCGCATGGTGGCGATGGATTTCGTGCTGGGCATGCTGGCGGCGATCCCGGTCGGTTCCCTGTTCTTCATGGTGATCCTGCCGGCGACGCAGCAGAGCATTTTGCTGCTGTGTCTCAGCCTCGGCCTGCTGGCGTTTTTCATCGGCATCGAGGTGCAGAAGCGGCGGCTCGGTTCGCTGGGGCTGTTGGCGGGGACGATCAACATTCTGGTGCTGAGCAATCCGATGGAGTTCAACGTCACCCAGTTTCTCGACGGGGCGCTCGGTCAGTTCCTCGGCAGCTGCGTCGGGCTGATGGTGCTGCTGCTGATCCGCGACAATTCGCGCGAGCGCACCGGCCGCACGTTGCTCAACCAGTTCGTCAGCAGCGCGGTGTCGGCGCTGACCACCAAGGCGGCGCGCCGTCGGCAAAACCACCTGCCTGCGCTGTATCAGCAGCTTAACCAGCTGCTGATGATGTTTCCGAACGACATCGCCAAGTATCGCCTGGCGCTGAACCTGATCATCGCCCACCAGCGCATGCAGCGGGCGGAAATTCCGGTCAGCGAAGAGCTGTCGGCCTTCCACCGCCAGATCCGCAGCACCGCCGATCGGGTGGTTTCCGCCAAGAACGACGTCAAGCGTGCCTATTACTATGATCGCTTGCTGGGTGAGATGAATGAGTACCAGCAGAAGCTGGTGGACAATCAGGCGCCGCTCAGCGTCACCGGGCCGGTGAAACGCCTGGCCGACATGCTGCATCGCTATCGCCACGCCTTGATCGATTGATGCGTTCCCGTCTGTTGCGCCGCGTTGCGCAGCGCCTTCCCCGACTATACTGAAAGCAGCGCCTGGTACGGCGGGCCGTCTCATAAGAGGCGGCCCGTTTTCAGAGAGACTCCGAGTGCCAGAACGGCTGGAAAGTGGCATCATTGTCATGAATGGATGAAACTCTCGCCGCCGCGAAAACGTGACGTGCCGGTCATATTAGTTTCATCCAGGTCGACTATATACCTAACTAGCCTGGGGGAGCTGCGGCGCCTTCGGCGGCATAATTTCAGGGAATGCCATGAACAAGCGGATTCTGTTGGCGATTGTCATCGCCGTGGTCATCGCCGTCTTCAGCGCGCTGCGCGGCAACGAGCACCGGGCGATCGGCGGCAACCCGGCGGTGGTGCAGGCGCCGGCGGGGCAGCAGCAGAGCATCGATCGGCTTACGCAGCAGCAAACGGTGGTGAGTTACCTGCAGCAGCATCAGCGGCTGCCGGACTATTACGTCACCAAGAAGCAGGCGCGCGAGCAGGGTTGGGACCCGCGTTCAGGCAACCTCTGTGCGGTATTGCCGGGCAAGGCGATTGGCGGCGATCGATTCTCTAACCGTGAAGGGCAACTGCCGAGTGCCGGCGGCCGAGTCTGGCGCGAAGCGGACATCAATTACCAGTGTGGCCGGCGCGGCGCCGATCGCCTGCTGTATTCGAGCGACGGTCTGATCTTCGTCACGCGCGACCATTACAAAAACTTCATTCGTGTGGAGTGAGTTTGATGGCAAAAGTAGAGTTTGATTTTGAACAGATCCAGGATGTGCCGACCTTCTACCGCGATTTCGCGCACAAGTTTGCGCTGGACGAGGGGTTCGGCGCCAACCTCGACGCGCTGTGGGACGTGGTGACCGGCGATATCGGCCTGCCGGTGGAAATCGAGTTCACTCACCTGAATGCCCGCAGCAAGCGTCGTTTCGGCGCGATCATTCTGCTGTTTGAAGAGGCGGAAGAAGAGCTGGAAGGCAGCCTGCGTTTCAATATCCGCGAAAGCAGCGGCGAACCGGCCCATCACCGGGGATGAAACGGCTTCATCCCGGGATGGCGGCGGCGCTTAGTCGGCCGCTTCGGCCAGCTCGCGCAGGTATTGGAAGATCTGGCGGTAAGCCTTAGGCGGCTTGTTGGCGGCCTTCTCTTTCTGCGCGTTGCGCACCAGTGAACGCAGCTGTTGGCGATCGGCGGCCGGATACAGATCCAGGATCGATGGAATCACGTCATCGCCTTCTTCGACCAGACGGTCGCGCAGCGCTTCCAGTTTATGGAACAGCGAAACCTGCTGGTTATGGCGGTTTTTCAGCTTGTCGAGCGCGGTCTGGATCGGCTCGATATCGCGGGCGCGCAGCATCTTGCCGATCAGCTGCAGCTGACGGCGACGGCCCTCTTTCTTGATCTTCTGCGCCAGCTCGATGGCGGCGCGCAGATCTTCGTCCAACGGAATGCGGTCCAGCGCGTTTTTGCCCAGATCGACCATTTCGGCCCCCAGGTCTTTCAGCGCTTCGGCATCACGTTTAATCTCACTTTTACTGACCCAGATAATCTCGTCATCGTCCTCGTTTTCATTCTCCGGGACATCGTCGAGCCAGTCTTCAGGCTGTTTGTTCATGGTAGGCTCCGTTAAAAAGAGGCTAATCCTAACAGGTTGCCGGCTTTATGCGAAATTCAACGCGGTTCCTGTTAGACTCAACGGCAGAGATCTCAGGATTTTTGCGCGCCGCCCCGCGTGCACAACTACGCCGCTCCGGCACTTTTCTCAACGATTTTCTGATTAATTATGGCAGATTGATGAAAGTAGTCACCCAAGTTGCAGAACAGCGCAAGGCGCTGGAACAGGCCGTTTCTCAGGCGCTGGAGCTGGCCCGCGCCGGTTCCGACGCGGCGGAAGTCGCGGTCACCAAATCGACCGGCATCAGCGTCAGCACCCGCTTCGGCGAGGTGGAAAACGTCGAGTTCAACAGCGATGGCGCGCTGGGCATCACCGTGTATCACCGTCAGCGCAAAGGCAGCGCCTCTTCCACCGATCTCAGCCCGGACGCCATCGCCCGCACCGTGCAGGCGGCGCTGGACATCGCGCGCTACACCTCAGAAGATCCCTGCGCCGGCCCGGCGGAGAAAGATCTGCTGGCGTTCGAGGCGCCGGATCTCGATCTGTTCCACCCGACCGAGCTGGACGCCGAGCGCGGCATCGAGCTGGCGGCGCGCGCCGAGCAGGCTTCGCTGGCGGCGGACAAGCGCATTACCAACACCGAAGGCGGCAGCTTCAACAGCCATTATGGCATCAAGGTGTTCGGCAACAGTCACGGCATGCTGCAAAGCTACTGTTCCAGCCGCCACTCGCTGTCCAGCTGCGTCATTGCGGAGCAGGACGGTGACATGGAGCGGGATTACGCTTACACCATCGGCCGTGCGATGGGCGATCTGCAAAGCCCTGAGTGGGTGGGGCAGGAGTGCGCCCGCCGCACGCTGGCGCGTCTCGCGCCGCGCAAACTGTCGACCATGAAGGCGCCGGTGCTGTTCGCCTCTGAGGTCGCCACCGGGCTGTTCGGCCATCTGGTGGGCGCCATCAGCGGCAGCAGCGTTTACCGCAAATCCACTTTCCTGCTGGACTCGCTCGGCAAGCAGATTCTGCCGGAGTGGCTGACCGTCGAAGAGCATCCGCACCTGCTGAAAGGGCTGGCATCGACGCCGTTCGACAGCGAGGGCGTGCGCACCCAGCGGCGCGATATCGTCAAGGATGGCGTGCTGCAAACCTGGCTGATGACCAGCTACTCGGCGCGCAAGCTGGGCCTGCACAGCACCGGCCATGCCGGCGGCATCCATAACTGGCGCATTGCCGGGCAGGGCGCGGACTTCGCCGGCATGTTGAAACAGCTTGGCACCGGCCTGGTGGTCACCGAGCTGATGGGCCAGGGCGTCAGCGGCGTCACCGGCGATTACTCGCGCGGCGCCGCCGGTTTCTGGGTGGAAAACGGCGAGATCCAATATCCGGTCAGCGAGATCACCATCGCCGGCAACCTGAAAGACATGCTGCGCAACATCGTCAGCGTCGGCAGCGATATCGAAACCCGCAGCAACATCCAGTGCGGGTCGGTGCTGCTGCCAGAAATGAAGATCGCCGGCCAGTGATCCCCTGCGCGGCCGGCGCCCGCCGGTCGCGCGTTATCCCGTCTTAACCTTGCTTACAAATCTCCGGTTTCGGTTTTGCCCGGCCTTGCCTATGGTAACGGTGGGTTAATTAAAACAATAACTGGAAGGTGAGCAAACATGCAGAATACCCTGAAAGCGCTGGCGGCGTTGACGCTGCTGGCAGCCAGTTCGCTGGCGGCCGCCGCCGATCTGGGCGACGATATGGACACTCTGGCGGAAAACTACAAAACGGTGCTGAATACCGATTCGGCCGCTACCCTTACACAGAGCCTGCAAAACATGCGCGCCGCCGCGCAGGATGCCAAGCAGGGCACCCCGCCGAAGCTGGAAGACAAAGCCGCCGACAGCCCGGAGATGAAAGATTTCCGCAGCGGGTTGGATACCCTGATCGGCCAGATCGATCAGGCGCTGGCGCTGGCCAACCAAGGCAAAGTCGCCGAAGCGAAGCAGCTGGCGCAGGGCTTCAAACAAACCCGCGACGCCAACCACAAGAAATTCCGCTAATCCGTCAACCGTCGCGCCCGTCTTCCGTCAGATAGGAGGAGGGCGCCTGCCCCAGCACGCGGCGAAACATGGTTGAAAACGCCGCGCTGCTGTCATATCCCATCTCCATCGCCACCTGCGTTACGCTGCGCCCTTCGGCCAGCAGCGCCAACGCCAGCACCACGCAGGCGCGCTGGCGCCATTGTGAAAACGGCAGGCCGGTCTGCGCGCGAAAGAAGCGGCTGAAGGTGCGAATACTCATGTACAGCCGAGGGGCCCATCGCTGCGCGGAGTCATGGGCGTCGGGGTGCTGCAAAAAGGCGTGGCACAGTTCGCCCAGCCGAGGATCGGCGGGCAGCGGGATGTGCAACGGCAAGGGTTGCAACCGGGCCAGCTCATGCAGCAGCAGCGTTGCCAGCGCTCCGTCGCGCCCCTCTTGTTCATACTCCAGCGGCATATCCACCGCCGCCATCAACAGCTGGCGCATCAGCGGCGTGACGCTGACCACCTGGCATACCTGCGGCCGTTCGGCGGGCAACGCGCCGGGTTCGAGGTACAGGCTGCGGGTGGTGACGCCGACCATTCTCACCGCGTGTGGCATCTGCGGCGGCAGCCAGACCGCATGCTGCGGCGGGACGACCCAATTGCCTTGCTGGGTGAAAACGTGCATGACGCCGGTGGCGCCGTACAGCAACTGCGCGCGCCGGTGGCTGTGCATCGGCAGCAGGTGGCCCGGTGGATAATCGGTGCCGATGGCGATCACCGCGCGCGTTACGTGGTCGATGTCATCAATGCGGACGTTGCGCATGTGTTCCCTTTGGCGGGCAGATTGGCCGAAACGCAATGATAGTTGGCCTTTCATATAAAGCAAGCCAACGGCCGCCGCCCTACTATCGGGGCAGAAAAATAATGCTTGTTCGGGGCACCGCTATTTTATCGGTCATGAAGCCCGTGCGAGTTTTCACACCAGGATGGGACGAAGGTTTTCGTTCTCGCAATACAAGAAGTTAATAAGGAATAAAGCGTCTTTTTATTCCAACACCTGAAGCAATAGTTCTTAGCGCAGTTCAATGACTATAAGGTGATATTTCATGTATAAGTTCGGTGTGGTTGGCGGCGGAGCCGCCGGGATCGCTTTTGCGTATAACTTTATAAAAAATAAGTCGGTTAATCATTGCAAAAGGCCGCTTTCCCTGACGGTGTTCGATAAACAGGGCTTCAAGGGCGGTATGGCATACAGCAGCGATTTTGACAGTCATATATTAAATATGACGCCGGAAAACATGTCGGCGGATATTTTCGACGATACGCACTTCGTTGATTGGATCGCCATGCATTTCCCGCAGTTTTGCCTGGATCGTTATCCGCCGCGCTGGCTGTATCGGGAATATCTCGATTTTATTCGCGACATGACGATTTATATGGCGGCGGACAGTAACGTAGCGCTGAATTTCGTGACCGCCGAAGTGAATGCCATCGCGCCGCTAGAAGCCGGCTACCGGCTGACCACCACCTGTGGCGGCGCCGAACAGATGAATGCGCTGGTGCTGTGTTCGGGGCACAACCCGCCGGAATGTCTCTATCCGGTGGATGGCGTGATCGCTTATCAGGCCCACCAGGATCTGCCGCCGATCAACCCTTACTCGACCATCGGCGTGATCGGCTGCAGCCTGACGGCGATTGATGCCATCGTTGAGCTGATGGAACGCCTGGGGGCGACCGACATCTGCGCCCTGTCGCGCTCGGGCCTGTTCCCCAGCGTGCAGCCGGCGCTGATGCGTCCGCCGCCGGAGGCGTTTGTTGAGGCGCTGCGGCGCTTTGTCGCCGGCAGCGATTTTATTGACGCGCAACAGCTGGTGCATGCGATCAATGCTGCGCTGGCGCGCCACTATCCAGGGCCGGAGCGGCTGACGGTGTTCTCGGCGCTGGGGGAAAGACGCGATTGCTACCGCGATCTGGCGGACAGCCTCGATCGCGCGCGTTTTGCCCGGGAGCATATCTGCAGCTATCTGGCGGCGATCCACCCGGCGGTGTGCGCCGCCTGGGTCAAGATGGATGCCAACAACCGGCAGGTTTTCATGCGTTTTTACAACTCCTCCTGGATGCGCAATCGGCACGCCATGCCGATCAAGAACGCCCACAAGATCGTGGCGGCGCTGGAGAGCCAGCGCTTGCGCGCCTGCGGCGGCCTGGCGGATATCAGTAAGGGGACGGACGGGTTTATCCTTCGTTGCCATGAGACGCGGGTGCACGCGCAGTATCTGTTCAACTGCACCACGCCTTCTTATCAACTGCCGCCCAACCGCCTGAGCCATCAACTGCTGCAAGACGGACTGGTGCAGGAGAACCTGTTCGGCGGCGTGAAGTGCAACCCGCACACGCTGAAAATCGCCGACCGACGCGGCCGTGAACAGCACCTCTACTCGCTCGGCGCGCCCGCCAAGGGCGACCTGTTTTACACCTCGGCGATGGAGTCCATTACGCGGGATATCAGCAAGATCGTGTTTAACAACCCTATTTTCAACGCAAAGAAGGCTGAAGTATGAAAAACGTAGCGCTCTTTGTCGGCAACGACATTTTCTCCTGGCTGGTGTGCCAGGATCTGATCGCCGCCCTGAAAGGCGAGTGTGCCTTTACGGTGTATTTCCCCTTGGCGAAAAGCGCCGGGCGCACGCAGGAGCCGGCGGTTCGCCGCCTGGGGCTGTATGAGCGCGAAGTGCTGAACGATTTCGTGTTTCCGTTCGTGGGCCGCAACGCCGCCGCCTGCGCGGGCGTCTATCAGCCGCCGGCCCTGTTCCTGGCCGCCGCCGGGGTCAAAGCGCATCGCGTTCTCGACATCAATGACGCTGCGTTTATCAGCAGCCTGGGGCATATGGATGGGGTGATCTCCCTGCGCTGTTATCAGAAATTTTCCGCCGACTATGTGCGCGCCTTCAGCCGACGCGGCAAGCTGCTGTGGAACCTGCATCCGGGGGATTTGCCGCGCTATCGCGGGGTGATGACGTTGTTCCGCGCGATGATGAACGGTGACAGAGACTGTGCGGTAACGCTGCATGAAATGGATGAGCACTGGGACGCCGGCCCGGTGCTCGCCCGCCTGCCCGCCGAGCTGCGTCACGATCTGTCGTTCCTGGAAAACATGATGCTGTTGGGCGTGCAAAGCGGCACCTTCCTGGCGCGTCAGCTGATGCGGGCGGAGCGCAGCGAAGCGATAGCGGCGGAAAAGCAGGGCGATTCGCGCTACTGGGGCTTCCCGGACGCGCAGACGCTGGCGCAGGCAGAACAGGCGGGCATTGAGCTGGTGGACCATGACGCCGTGCGCGAGCAGTATCTGGCGCTGTTCGTCGGCGATCGCTTCCACCCGCTGGCGGGGCAGTTCTGCGCCGGGTTCGACGACTTCGTGCGGGCGCACGGCCATGATTGAAACCTTGATTGTACTGGGTGCCGGTTTTCTGACCGGCATCACCACCATTCTGTTCGGCTTCGGCGGCGGCTTTGTGGTGGTGCCTTTCGTCTATCACTTGATCTCCGCGTCGGGCGAGCAGCCCGGCCAGGCGATGCATATCGCGGTGGCGACCTCGACGGCGGTGATGATCCTCAACGCGAGTTACGCCACGCTGACCAACTGGCGCAGCGGCAACCTGCTGCGCGAAACCATCGTGCCGCTGATCTTTTTCATCGGCATCGGCGCGGCGCTGGGCGCGTTCGCCTCTTCGCTGCTGGCGGACGGCGTGATCCGCGGGCTGTTTGTGGTCTATATGGCAGTGACCATCGCCGACTGTCTGTTCCGCCGGGGTTTCCTGGTCAAACCGGCGCGCGCCGAATTGTCCCCCGTTACGCTGTGGGGCGGCGGGCCGCTGATCGGCGGCATCGCGACCCTGCTGGGGGTGGGCGGCAGCGTGATGACCGTGCCGCTGCTGCGTCGTCATGGCTATGACATGAAATATTGCGTCAGCGCCGCCAACCCGCTGTCGATCCCGGTGGCGGTGATCGGGGCGCTGATGTATATCGTGTTGGGGTGGCGCGAGATGAGCGGGCCGCAGTATCTGGGCTACGTCAATCTGAACATTCTGGGGTTGCTGGTGGTCGCGGGGATTGCGGGGATCGTGTTTGCAAGGCGCTGTTTGCCTAAGGTGAGCGATGCGCTGCATGCCAAAATCTACGTGCTGCTGCTGATCGCCGTGCTGATCGCTATCTGCGTCTGAGACAGAAAGGGCGGCCGGATGCCGCCCTGAGAACCGCTTAACGGTGGTATTCGCCCGCCGCTTCCGGCTGGTACAGCAATTCCAGCACTTCAATCCGCGCTTCTTCACCGTTCGGCAATTGCCAGGAGATCTGCTTGCCGACGTGCATGCCGAGCAGCGCTGCGCCCAGCGGCGCCATCACCGACAGCTGATCGTGGCTGTCTTTCAGCGATGCCGGGTAAACCAGCGTGCGCACGTGCTCTTCATCGGTGTGCAGATCGCGAAAACGCACGCGGCTGTTCATGGTCACCACGTTGGCCGGCATTTTCTCCGGCGGCAGGATTTCCGCGCGATCCAACTCGTCGTTCAGCGCGGCGGCGACGTCGGTGTTGGCAAAGGCCGGTTGTTCCAATAGCGCATCCAGGCGTTCCGCATCCAGCTCATTAATAGTAATGATGGGTTTGGTCATTCCACTCTCCAGTCAAATCAAAGGGTGCCAGTCTGTGCACCCATAAATTCGGAAAAACAACACAAAGCAACACCCCCGCGCCAGAGGAGCGGGGGTGTGGGTAATGTCGATTTGTCCCATTGATAGTAGGCGGTTGGGACGAGAAAAGAAAGAGATCCCGATCACGAAGGCTTTTATCATCAATCGTGGCAAAAAAAACGGTTAGTCCGGTTATCTATTTGTTATCTCATTGGCTTTTTCACCGCAGCGCCGTTTTGCGAAATGGATCCCCGTACGTCATTCGATTTCCACTTCGAACTGGAAAAAACCGGTCTACACAGAAAATCCTACCGGGGGTAGGGTAAAGACATCACAGAAAGCGGGTTATTCAGGTGATGCGCTTTACGGCTTACTGATTAATGTGGGATCTAGGGGTACTGAAAAGTGAATGATGGATCTGCTTCGATAAAAGAAATTGAACAATCCGATGTCAGCGAAGCCGGAGCGATCACCGCTCGGGTGTTGGCGGATATTACCGCGATGCTGAATGCTGAAAATATTTATACCAATGCGGTGCAGCAACAGATGCTGGAATCGCATATTCGCGCCATGGTGCTGCGTTCAATAACCGGTGAGCCGTTGCCGGAGGTGGATAAATCGTTGTTCGACGAAATCTCCGCCGAATCCATGCAAATGGCGGAGCGCGTGGTGAATCAGTTTGGCACATTGCCTATCGAAGAAGCCTATTTGCTGTCAGTGCACTTCGAAGTGGCGAAAGATAATAACGCATAGCGGTTAACGCATCGATTTCAATCAGGAGAATATACCATGGGTCAAATTACCGTAGTGATCGGCGATCGTCTGGGTAAAGGGCAAAAAGTCGGCCAAGGCGTTGAAAATGCAGGAGGAAAAGCGGTGGTTATCCCCGGCGTTGCGGCGGACATGAAGCTGGGCGACGTCATGAAAGCGGAAAACGCGCAGCTGGGCATCTCTTTTTGCGGCAGCGGCGGCGCCGGCGCGATTACCGCGCAAACCAAACATGGCTACAAGGCCAAATACGGCATGCGTTCGGTGGAAGAGGGCGTGACGGCAATTAACGAAGGCTGCAACGTGCTGGGCTTCGGCTTTATGGATAAAGAAGAGCTGGGCCAGAAACTGGTGGAAGCCTACGTCAAAAAACATGGCAATCCATAATGAAAGAGCAATATACCACATCGGTAAAGGTGGAGGGTAAAGGCGACAGCAAAGCGAAAGCTTTTGCTTCCGCCTTGGCTAATGTGCAGGGCGCGGTATTAAAGTCCACCAACAATATTCTGCTGCGTATCGAGCCGCAGGACATCAGCGTGGTGAAAGCGGAAGAGAAAATAACTAAAGAGAAATTTCTTTTCTTCTTTTTACCGCGTGAAAGAAAGCGCTATGCCGTTTCTCTGGAAATAACCGTGAACGTAACCATTATCAATACCGAGAAGGTTGTCTTCGTCACGAAATAAAAACGTTAGCATAAATGAAAGGGTATACTGATGTTTTTAATCATCTTATTTAAATCGATTATTATCGGTGGGCTGGTGGGGGTCGGCGTAGGGGCCGGCGCCGCACGCATGTTCCACGCACCGACAACACAGGGCATGGGGGCATTTCGTACCTTGGGCGAGCTGAATTCCTGCGAGGGCGATCCGGCTTCCCACTTCTCATTCGGTCTGGGCTTCTTCTTCAACGCCTGGGCATCTTCCGTGGCGGCGGGTTCCTTCACGCAGGACGTCGACCACCGCATCATCCCGCACTGGGGCGCGGCGGCCCTGATGGTCAAGAACCGCAATCTGGCGCAAACGCTGCACGATCCGAAAAAAATGGCTATTGCCTGCGGCATCATCGGCATGCTGGTGGTGGCGTTCCTCAATACCACCGCTTCCGCCGTGCCTGCCGCGCTGCAGGTCACCGCGATCAAGGTGCTGGTGCCGGCGGCCAACCTGCTGGTGAACACCGTGATGCCGGTGATCTTCTGGCTGGCGGCGATCGACGCCGGGCGCCGTTCCGGCTTCTGGGGCACCATTTTCGGCGGCCTGGCGCAGCTGATCATGGGCAACGCCGTACCGGGCCTGGTGCTGGGTATTCTGATCGGCAAAGGCGTGGAAGAGAGCGGCTGGAACAAGATCACCAAGATCATGATGGCGGTGATCGTGCTGCTGTTCGTGCTGAGCGGCTTCTTCCGCGGCTTCGACATGAAAGTTCTCGAGTCCTTCAGTCTCGGCGTGCCGGGCTGGCTGGACGCCATTCACAATACCCTGAGCGGTAAATAAGGAGCGGGATGATGGAAGAGCAAACCCAAAAAGGCTTCTGGTACGCCGACTGGTCATTCCCGATTTTTGTTGGTCTGCTGTCCTCCGGCGTGTTCGCCGGGACGCACATGTACTACCTGTACGGCATCGGCGCCTTTAACGAAGTGGCCTTCGTTTCCATGCTGCGAGCGGGGATGGATACCGGCGTGTACGGCGCGGTGGCGGCGTTCGGCGCCAGCTTCCTGTTCGCGCGCATCATCGAAGGCTCGCTGGTGGGCATCCTGGACATCGGTGGCGCGATCCAGACCGGCGTCGGGCTGGGCGTACCGGCGCTGCTTTTGGGGGCCGGCATCGTGTTCCCGGTCGCCAACTTCGCCGCTTCGCTGGCCACCGGCCTGATCATCGGCCTGGCGATCGGTTACGTGATCATCCTGGCGCGCAAATTCACCATCAATCAGAGCAACTCCACCTACGGGGCGGACGTGATGATGGGGGCGGGCAACTCGTCGGGCCGCTTCCTCGGACCGTTGATCATCCTGTCGGCGATGACCGCCTCGATCCCGATCGGCATCGGTTCGCTGCTCGGCGCGCTGCTGTTCTATATCTGGGGTAAACCGATCACCGGCGGAGCGATCCTCGGCGCGATGATCCTGGGGGCGATCTTCCCGGTAGCCATTTCTTAAGAGGCCTGCGCCAGGCGCCGCCCGATGCTGCGGTGGCGCCCGGGCTAACAGGAGCAATGCGGTATGTATGACTTAGTAATCAGAGGCGCCAGACTGGCGGACGACACGCTGATCGATCTGGCGGTGAAAGACGGCAAAATAGCCTCGGTGGGGCGGTTGGCGGCGGACGTCAGCGCCGTTCGCCAACTGGATCTGGCGGGCAACTGCCGCCTGAGCGCCGGTTGGATCGATGCGCACGTGCACTGCTATCCCGAATCGCCGATTTACCATGACGAGCCGGATCGGGTCGGTGTCGCCAGCGGCGTCACCAGCGTGGTCGATGCCGGCAGCACCGGCGCCGACGATATCGACGCCTTTTATCAGCTGACGCGCAGCGCCAAAACCAACGTGTTCGCCTTCCTCAACATCTCGCGCATTGGCCTGCTGCGGCAGAACGAGCTGGCGGAGTTGACTGACATCGACAAGCGCGAGGCCGGCCAGGCCATCGCCAACCATCCCGGCTTCATCATCGGCATCAAGGCGCGCATGAGCAGCAGCGTGGTGGGCAAGAACGGCACCCGGCCGCTGGTGTTGGCCAAAGAGATCCAACGAGAAAACCGCCAGCTGCCGCTGATGGTGCATATCGGCAACAACCCGCCGAATCTGGACGAGATCGCCGATCTGTTGACCCGTGGCGACATCATCACCCACTGCTACAACGGCAAACCGAACCGCATTCTGACGCCGGCGGGGACGCTGCGCGAGTCGATCCAGCGCGCGCTGCGGCGCGGCGTGTTGCTCGACGTGGGGCACGGCACCGCCAGCTTCAGCTTCGAGGTGGCGCGCCAGGCGATCACGCTGGGCATTTTGCCGCATACCATCAGCTCCGATATTTACTGCCGCAACCGCATGAACGGGCCGGTGCACAGCCTGGCGACGGTGATGTCCAAATTCTTCAGCGTCGGCCTGACGCTGTCGCAGGTGATCGCCTGCGTCACGGAGAACGCCGCGTCGGCGCTGCAACTCAGCGGTAAAGGGCGGCTGGAGCCGGGCTATGACGCCGATTTCACGCTGTTTGAACTGCGCCGCGAACCGCAGGTGTTTGCCGACGCCGAAGGGCAAACTGCCGAGGGCGAACAGCTGTTGGTGCCGCTGGCCGCGGTGGTGGCCGGGGAAATCCTATTAACCGAACAAGGGGAGGCAGCCCATGTCTTCGATTTATGAAAAATACGGTTTGAAGCAGGTGATCAACACCTCCGGCCGCATGACTATTCTCGGCGTTTCCACGCCGCGCCAGGACGTGATCGACGCCGTTGACTACGGTCTGAATCACTATTTCGAAATCAAGGATCTGGTCAACAAGACCGGCGCCTATATCGCCGACCTGCTCAACGTGGAGGACGCGGTGATCGTTTCCTGCGCCTCGGCGGGCATTGCCCAGTCGGTGGCGGCAGTGATCGTCAAAGATAACGCCAATCTGCTGGTGAACCTGCACTCGGCGCCGATCGCCGTGCCGCGCGAGATCGTGTTGCCGCGCGGGCACAACGTCAACTTCGGCGCACCGGTGGACACCATGGTGGCGCTGGGCGGCGGCAAGGTGGTGGAGGCGGGCTACGCCAACGAATGTTCGCCGGAGCAGATTGAAGCCTGCATCACGCCGCAGACGGCGGCGATCCTGTACGTCAAATCGCACCACTGCGTGCAGAAAAGCATTTTGTCCGTCGAACAGGCGGCAGTAGTGGCGCGCAAGCATAACCTGCCGCTGATCGTCGACGCCGCGGCGGAAGAAGATCTGATGTGTTACTACCAGATGGGGGCCGATCTGGTGATCTACAGCGGCGCCAAAGCCATCGAAGGGCCGACCAGCGGCCTGGTTATCGGCAAGAAACAGTACGTCGAGTGGGTGAAGCTGCAGTCCGGCGGTATCGGTCGGGCGATGAAGGTCGGCAAAGAGGGCATCCTCGGCCTGACGCAGGCGATTGAAAGCTATCTGACGCTTGAGAAAACCACCGGGCAACAGATGGTGGAGCGGATGACGCCGTTCCTCGACAGCCTCAACACCCTGACCGGCGTCAGCGCCAAGACCGTCTGGGACAGCGCCGGCCGTGATATCGCCCGCGCCGAGATCGCCTTCGACGAGGCGGTGCTGGGGCGGTCGACCTATGACATCGTCCAGGCGCTGAAAACCGGCGACATCGCCATCTACTTCCGCGGCTACAAGGCCAACGAGGGCAAGATTGAGGTCGACGTGCGCAGCGTCGACGAGCAACAGCTGATGACCGTTTTTAGCTGTATCAAAAACCTGTTTACGGAGAAACAAGCATGAAGCTACAGCCTAACTACTATCGCGACCGCGTCTGCCTGAACGTGCTGGCCGGCTCCAAAGCCAACGCGCAGGACATCTACGCCGCGGCGGAAGGCCATGTGCTGGTGGGCGTGCTCTCCAAGAACTACCCGGACGTCGACAGCGCGGTGACCGATATGCTGCGCTATGCGCGCCTGATTGAAAACGCGCTCTCGGTCGGCCTGGGCGCCGGCGATCCGAAGCAGTCGGCGATGGTCAGCCTGATCGCTCAGCAGGTGCAGCCGCAGCACGTTAACCAGGTGTTTACCGGCGTCGGCGCCAGCCGCGCGCTGCTGGGCCAGAACGACAGCGTGGTCAACGGCCTGGTGTCGCCAACCGGCCGCGTCGGCTGGGTGAAGATCTCTACCGGCCCATTGAGCGCCGCAGCGCCGGACGGCATCGTGCCGGTGGAAACCGCCATCGCCTTGTTGAAGGACATGGGCGGCAGCTCCATCAAGTATTTCCCGATGGGCGGTCTGAAGTGCAAGGACGAATACCAGTACGTAGCCAAGGCCTGCGCCGAGCATGACTTTATGCTGGAGCCGACCGGCGGCATCGATCTGGAGAACTACGAGCCGATCGTCGAGATCGCCCTGGCGGCCGGCGTGAAACGCGTGATCCCGCATATCTACAGCTCGATCATTGACGCCGCCAGCGGCGACACGCGTCCGCAGGACGTGAAAACCCTGCTGGCGATGACCAAAAAGCTGGTGGGCTGAACGCGCAATGGGATGAGGTAAACGCTGGGAGGCGAAGGTTTTCCCGTGGCGCGGCATGCCGCGCCGCCGTTACCTATAGTCTATAGCTTTCAAGTTGCAGCTAGGCGGCAAGCGTAGGAGCCCCAGGAGCTTACTTAAGTAAGTGACTGGGGTGAAAAATCTGCCGGGAGCAGATTTAAACGCTGCTTGCAGCGGCCCCGAAGGGGTGAGGCCCATGGATGGGCCGAGTAACTGCGTAGCCAACAACGCTGCGGCTTGAAAGATGACGGATATATACTGAGGATTACTATGCGAAACTGGCAGGTTCCAACCCGACGCACCGCGTTGTTCCTGGCGCTGCTGGCCGTGACCGGCCCGGCGCTGCATGCTGAGGATGCAATGAATTCCACGTCATCTCATTTCGCCTATATCGGCACCTACAATCCCAACGGCGAAGGCGTTTACCGGGTGCAGGTCGATCCGGCCAGCGGAGCGCTGAGCCACACTACGCTGGTCAGCAAAGTGCCGAATCCGGCGCAGCTGACGCTGGGCGCCGATGGCAAGACGCTGTATGTCGCCAGCGAAGTGGCCGATTTCAACGGCGGCAAACACGGCGGCATCACCGCTTACCGGGTCAATCCGGCCGACGGCGGCCTGACGCAGCTCAACCAGGTGGATTCGCAGGGGGCGGGGCCGGTGTATCTCTCATCGACGCCGGACGGGCGCCATCTGCTGGTGGCGAACTACGTCAGCGGCAGCGTGGCGGCTTTCCCGATCGAAGCGGACGGCAGCCTGGGCGCCGCCAGCTCGGTGCAGCAACAGCAGGGCCCGGCGGGCGCGGCCAAACCGGCGGCGGCGGTGAACGGCAGCTTCGCCATCAGCGATCACAACGGCCCGCATGCCCATATGATCGCCAGCGATCCGAGCGGCAAGTTCGTGTTCTCCACCGATCTGGGGTTGGATCGCATCTACCAATGGCGCTTTGACGCCGTGAGCGGCCGGCTGACGCCGAACGATCCGCCGTGGATCGCCGCCTCTTCCGCCGGCGCGGGGCCGCGTCACTTTGTGTTCCATCCGGACGGCGAAACCGTGCTGCTGGTGAACGAAGAGGCCTCGACGTTGACCAGCTACCGTTTTGATCGCCAAAAAGGTACTCTGAAACAACTGCATGCGGTTTCCGCGCTGCCCGCCGACTATCAGGGGACCAGCTTCGCTGCGGGGCTGGCGCTCAGCAAGAACGGCGACACGTTGTACGTCGCTAACCGGCTGCATAACAGCATTGCCCAGTTCAGCGTGGGCGCCGGCGGTGAGTTGAGGCCGGTGGCGGAAACCTGGACGCGTGGCGATTACCCGCGTTCGCTGGCGCTGAGCCCGGATGGCCGCTATCTGTATGCGTTGAACCAGCGCAGCGATAACGTCACCCGCTTCAGCGTAAACCCGACGGACGGCAAACTCAGCTTTGTGGGCGGCTATCTGCCGATCGGCAGCCCCTCGCAAATGGCGTTCCTGCCGCCGCCGAAGTAACCCGTGGCCCGCCCGGTTCACCGGGCGGGTTGCCTGATTGACGGACACAGAATGGTGCGATTTCCTTACCCGCGTTTGGCTTACTTGTTCGATGCTTTGCAAACCGAGACTTTGCCGCAGGATGAGCTGGCGAAGCGTTTCGCCGTGTCCACCCGCACGGTGCGGGCGGACATCACTGCGCTGAACGAGATTCTGGACAAATACGGCGCGCGTTTCGTGCATAACCGCGGGGCCGGCTATCGCCTGCAGGTCGATAACGCCGCGTTGTTCAGCGCCCTGCAGCATCAGGAGCGCCGCAAGCACGCCACCCCGCGCAGCGCGCAGGAGCGAGTGCATTATCTGCTGGTGCGTTTTTTGACCTCAGCCTTCTCCCTCAAACTGGAAGATCTGGCCGACGAGTGGTTCGTCAGTCGCGGTACGTTGCAAAACGACATGGCTGAGGTGAGAGAGCGCCTGGCGCACTATCAATTGACGATCGAAACCAAACCGCGCTACGGCATGAAGCTGTTCGGCGCGGAGATGGCGATCCGCGCCTGCCTCACCGATTTGCTGTTCCAGCTGCAGCTGGCCGACGCCGAGAACCCGCTGCTCAACAACGAGATCCTGCTTCAGCCGCAGGTAGCGGCATTCGCCGGATTGCTGCACCCGCTGCTGTCGCAATATGCCATTCGCCTGACCGACGAGGGCGAACAGTACCTGATCTTCTACTGCGCGGTGGCGCTGCGGCGCATCAACGACGGCTATCCGCTGCCGGACTTCGAGGTGGAAGACGGCGACGACGCGGTACGTCAGGTGTCGACCCGCCTGGCGACGGAGCTGCGTTCGGCCTCCGGCAAAGAGATCTCGATGGCCGAAGAGGCCTATCTGCGGGTCAATATTGCCGCGCGGCGCGTGCAGGACGTGCAGCCGACCGAGATCAACGCCGACGATGAAGAAGCGCTGGTGGACTACATCCTGTCCTACATCAACGCACACTATAACTACAACCTGCAGGGCGACGAGCAGCTGCGGGCCGATCTGCTCACCCATATCAAGACCATGATTACGCGGGTGAAATACCAGATCAATATCCCCAATCCGCTGCTGGCCAACATCAAGCAGCACTATCCGATGGCTTACGACGTGACCCTGGCGGCGGTCTCCAGCTGGGGCAAATACACCCCCTATACCCTGAGCGAGAACGAAATCGGCTATCTGGTGCTGCACATCGGCGTGGGGCTGGAGCGGCATTACAACATCGGTTATGAACGCCACCCGCAGGTGATGCTGGTGTGCGATACCGGCAACTCGACGGTGCGCATGATCCAGGCGCAGATTGCGCGCAAGTATCCGCAGCTGGTGATGACGCGCATCGTCTCGCTGCGCGATTACGAGATGCTTGCGCATATCGACGAAGACTTCGTGATTTCCAACGCCCGCATCGGCGAAAAGAACAAGCCGGTGGTGGTGATGTCGCCGTTCCCGACCGATTACCAGCTGGAGCAACTGGGCAAGCTGGTGCTGGTGGATCGCACCAGACCGTACATGCTGGAGAAGTTCTTCGACGCCGAGCATTTCATGGTGCTCAACGAGCCGTTGACGCAGGCGGAGCTGTTCAGCCGGGTGTGCGGCCAGCTGGAGCGGGAAGGGTACGTCGGCGCGGACTTCTATCCGTCGCTGGTCGAACGCGAGGCGATCGTTTCCACGCTGCTGGGCGAGGGCATCGCGCTGCCGCACTCGCTGGGGCTGCTGGCCAAAAAGACCGTGGTGGTGACGCTGTTGGCGCCGCAGGGCGTCGCCTGGGGAGAAGGCGAGGTCGCGCACGTGATTTTCCTGCTGGCGATCAGCAAGAGCGACTATGAAGAGGCGATGGCGATCTACGAGCTGTTCGTCACCTTCGTGCGTGAACGCTCAATGAGCCGCCTGTTGGGCAGCGACAGCTTCGACAGCTTTAAAGCGGTGGCGCTGGACTGCCTGAGCCGGAGTTGAGGGGGAGAGGATATGGGGGATTGGGCGCAAAGGCGCGCCCTCAGCGGCTAATCTTCATCAAACCCGGAGTTGAACAGCTCGACCACCGCCGCCAGCGCGTTGACTTCGTCGGGGCCGGTCGCTTCGACTTCGATATGCCGGCCCTGGGCGGAATCCAGCATCAGCAGCGCGATGACGCTGCTGGCTTCGGCTTCGGTGCCGCTTTCGTTGCGCAGCATCACTTCGGCGTCGAAGCTTTGCACCAGCTCGAACAGTTTCATCGCCGGGCGCGCGTGCATGCCCAGCTTGTTTTTGATTTCAACCGTCTGTTTGACCGTCATTGTTTGCGCTTTTCCAGCGTGCGATGGCGCGACTGCACGTTCTTGCCGCGCGAGCGGAAGTAATCGGCCAGCTGTTCCGCCACGTACACCGAGCGGTGTTTACCGCCGGTACAGCCGATGGCGACCGTCAGGTAGCTGCGGTTGTTGGTTTCCAGCATCGGCAGCCATTGCTCCAGGTAGCTGCGGGTCTGGTAGATGAAGTTGTGCACTTCGGTATGGCGATCGAGGAACGACGCGACCGGCTTGTCCAGACCGGTCATCGGCCGCAGCTTCGGATCCCAGTGCGGGTTCGGCAGGAAGCGCACGTCGAACACGTAGTCGGCATCGATCGGGATGCCGTGCTTGAAGCCGAAGGATTCGAACACCATGGTCAGTTCGCGCTCGCGCTTGCCCAGCAGGCGGGTGCGCAGCATTTCGGCCAGCTCGTGCACCGACATTTCCGAGGTGTCGATAATCAGATCAGCCCGCGAGCGCAGCGGTTCGAGCAGATCGCTCTCTTCGTCGATGGCGCTTTCCAGCGACAGGTTTTTGCTGGAGAGCGGGTGCAGGCGGCGGGTGTCGCTGTAACGGCGGATCAGCGTATTGCGATCGGCGTCGAGGAACAGTAGCTGCGGCGAGAAGCTGTCCGGCAGCTGAGTCATCGCATATTCGAACACTTCCGGCGATTCCGGCATGTTGCGCACGTCGATGCTGACCGCCGCGGAGATATTGCGTTCCGCCAGCGTGTTGGCGAGCTGCGGCAGCAGCACCACCGGCAGGTTGTCAACGCAGTAAAAACCCATGTCTTCCAGCGCCCGCAAGGCGACGGATTTTCCGGAACCGGAACGGCCGCTGACAATCATCAGCACCATGTGGCAACTCCCCTGGCATCGCGGCGGCGTTCATCGCCACCGGTGGAAACTTTGTTATTCCGGCCGCAGCCGGATCCATCATCGTGAAACAGTATCGTTATCCGGGCTGGAAGTCACGCCGGCCGGGCATCACTCGGTGATGATTTGGTAAAGCTCTTCGTCGCTCTGCGCGGCGCGCAGGCGGCGGCATACGGTTTTGTCGGCCAGGCGTTTGGCGACCAGCGACAGGGTATGCAAATGGGTTTTGCACTGATCGGCAGGCACCAGCAGCGCGAACAGCAGGTCGACCGGCTGGTTGTCGATAGCGTCGAAAGCGATGGGTTGGTCGAGACGGATAAACACGCCAACGGCCCGCAGTGTGTCCTCTTCCAGTTTGCCGTGGGGAATGGCGATACCGTTGCCGATACCGGTGCTGCCCATGCGTTCCCGGGTGAGAACCGCGTCAAACACCACCTGCGAAGGCAGATTGAGCTGTTTGGCGGCCAGTTCGCTGATAATTTCCAAAGCCCGCTTCTTGCTGGTGCAGTGTACCGAGCTTTTGGTGCACTCGATGTTTAACACCGAGCTTAATTGCATATATTCGTTGTTCATCTCATCTTCACTTAAAACCGCGCCGCCGGGCGCACCCGGCAAGGCGGTTTTTCGTCGGTTTTAACCCTGATTACCGTTCGGCGCGTCACCTATGCGGGTCACGCGCCGAAGGGCGAGGCTGCGACAGATGCAACCTCATGGAATGGGTTAGGGTGTCAGTGTTGCTTCAATTTGTCTTTATGTTTGTTCAATTGACGTGCCAATTTGTCGATCAGCGTATCAATTGCGGCATACATATTCTCGTCTTCCGAGGTGGCGTGCAACTCGCCTCCATTCACGTGCACCGTTGCTTCCGCAATTTGCTGCACTTTTTCCACACTTAATACAACATACACCTGATTGATGCGATCAAAATACTGTTCGAGTTTGGCGAACTTGTTGTTCACGAACTCGCGCAACGGATCGGTGATTTCGATGTGGTGTCCGGTAATGTTGAGCTGCATAGTGTCTTCCTTCTCAATAGAGGTCAAACCAACTGTTTACGCTGGTTCGACGGCGGGATGGACAAAGACTCTCGGTACTTGGCGACGGTGCGCCGCGCCACGATGATCCCCTGATCGGAGAGCAAGGTGGCCAGCTTGCTGTCGCTGAGTGGTTTGGCGGGGTTTTCCGCCGCAATCAATTTCTTCACCAACGCGCGGATCGCCGTCGAGGAGGCTTCGCCGCCGCTGTCGGTATTCACGTGGCTGGAGAAGAAATATTTCAATTCGAAAATGCCGCGCGGGCTGTGCAAAAACTTCTGCGTGGTGACGCGCGAGATCGTCGATTCATGCATCTCCACGGCCTGGGCGATATCCGCCAGCACCATGGGTTTCATAAACTCTTCGCCTTGCTCGAAGAACGCCTGCTGTTGGCTGACGATGCAGCGGGTGACCTTCAGCAGCGTCTCGTTGCGGCTTTCCAGGCTTTTAATCAACCACTTGGCTTCCTGCAGGTTGCTGCGGATGAACTGGCCGTCGGCTTCGCTGCGGGCGCTGTTGCCCAGCGCGGCGTACTGCTGATTGATCTTCAAACGCGGCACGCTGTCGCCGTTGAGCTCGACCGTCCACGTGTTCTGCGTCTTGCGCACCAGCACGTCCGGGATCACGTATTCCGATTCGCCGGTATTGATCGACTGCCCCGGACGCGGATCGAGCGACTGAATCAGCAGCATCGCTTCTTTCAGTGTATCTTCTTTTAGCCGGGTTGATCGCATCAGGCTGCGAAAGTCGTGGTTGGCCAACAGATCCAGATGCTCGCTGATGATCAGCCGCGCTTCGGCCAGATAAGGGGTGTCTTTGGCGTATTGGGAGAGCTGCACCAGCAGGCAATCGCGCAGATCGCGCGCGGCGACGCCGATCGGATCGAAACGCTGCACGCGCTTCAACACCGCCTCGACTTCTTCAAGGGTCACGTTCTCGTCGCCCAGGCTTTCCAGAATGTCTTCCAGCGGCACGGTGAGATAGCCGGTGTCGTCCACCGCGTCGACGATGGAGGTGGCGATGGCGGCGTCGGTATCGGAAAACGGCGTCAGATCTACCTGCCACATCAGGTAATCCTGCAGCGTTTGGGTGGTCTCGCCCTGATAGACCGGCAGCTCGTCGTCGCTGTAGTCGGTGCCGGTGCCGGACGGCGTGCCGGCGGTGTAGATCTCATCCCAGGTGGCGTCCAGCGGCAGCTCTTCCGGCATGTCTTTCTGTTCCAGCGCCTCGCGGGTATCGAGCCCCTCGGTTTCCTGGGTTTCTTTGGCGTCGATTTCGTCGTGCAGATCGGTCTGTTCAAGCAGCGGATTGCTCTCCAGCGCCAGCTGGATCTCTTGCTGAAGCTCAAGCGTGGACAACTGCAGCAGGCGGATCGCCTGCTGGAGCTGAGGAGTCATGGCCAGCTGTTGGCTGAGCCTGAGTTGCAAACCTTGCTTCATAGTTTTCTGTCTACTTCCGTTAACGGTGTCGCCCCGCAGGGCGCGCCGGCGCTTAGAGGCGGAACTCTTCGCCCAGATAAACGCGTTTTACCTGCTCGTCGGCCAGAATAGCATCCGGCGTGCCGTGGGCAATCAGTTTGCCCTGGCTGACGATGTAGGCGCGCTCACATACGTCCAGCGTCTCGCGCACGTTGTGGTCGGTGATCAGCACGCCCAGGCCGCTGTCACGCAGGTGCTCGATGATTTTTTTGATGTCGATAACGGAAATCGGATCCACCCCGGCGAAGGGTTCGTCCAGCAGAATGAATTTCGGGTTGGCCGCCAGCGCGCGGGCGATTTCGACGCGGCGGCGTTCACCACCGGACAGCGCCTGGCCGAGGCTGTCGCGCAGATGGGAGATGTGGAACTCTTCCATCAGCTCTTTGGCGCGGTCTTCGCGCTGTTCGCTGGTGAGATCGGGACGGATCTCCAGCACCGCCATCAGGTTGTCGTACACGCTCAGGCGGCGGAAGATCGACGCTTCCTGCGGCAGATAGCCGATGCCGCGGCGCGCGCGGGCGTGCAGTGGCAGCAGGCTGATGTCTTCTTCGTCGATCACGATGCGCCCGGCGTCGCGTGGCACGATGCCGACCACCATGTAGAAGGTGGTGGTTTTACCGGCGCCGTTCGGCCCGAGCAGGCCGACGATCTCGCCGGATTTCACTTTCAGGCTGACGTCTTCGACAACTTTACGGCCCTTGTAGGCTTTCGCCAGGTTTTCTGCGATGAGTGTTGCCATAAGTGATTAGTTACTCTTTTTTTGCTCGTTTTTGTCTTGCAACTGCGACGGTACCAGAACCGTTGTCACGCGTTTGCCTTTGTCGCTAAACGCCTGCATTTGCTGCTGTTGCACCAGATAGGTGATGCGATCGCCTTTCACGTTGCTGTCGAGCTGCTCCAGATAGGCGTTGCCCGTCAGGGTCACCAGCTGGGTCGCCACGTCGTAACGCACTTTCTGCGCGTGGCCTTTGACCGGCTTGCCGCTGTCCTGCATCTGGTAGAAGGTTACCGGGTTGCCGAACGCTTCAATATAGGTCTTATTCTGATCTCCGCCCGGGCGGGTGACCACCACCTTGTCGGCGCGAATATCGATGGTGCCCTGTTTGATCACCACGTTGTCGGTGAAGGTGCTGACGTTGCTCTGCATGTCCAACGACTGTTTGAGCGAGTCGATGCTGACCGGCTGGCTGGAGTCGGATTTCAGCGCCAGAGCGGGGGCGCTGGCGGCCAAAACTAAGCTGCCGAGCAACAGGTTACGGAGTTGGTTTTTGGTTCTGAATTTCATAGTTGGTCTTAACCTTATCAATCAGCTCAGCGGTTTTGGTCCGCAGGTTCCCACGCATTTTCATGCCGTTAGAGGTAAAATTGGTCCCGTAAAGCGTGACTTCGTCATCGGAGGTGACGTCCTGGGTGACCAGGTTTACCTGAGCGTTGTCCGTCTTAATTTTTTCCAGCTGCGAGGTGGTGGTCAGGCTGTTTACCTCGACGTGACCATACAGATACAGCATCCGGTCTTTAGTCAGTTTGGCGCGATCGGCGCGAACTGACCAGGTGGCCACCGCATTCTCATCGAACAGCGTCATTACCGGCTGGGTGAACCAGCTCAGTTCGCCGGCGGTGTAATACTTCGCGTCTTCCGCCACCAGTTTGTAATTCAGCTTGCCGGCCGGGTTGTACACCACGGTGACCGTGTGCTGGCTCTGGTAGGTCGGATCCTTATCGTTGACCGGGCCAGGGGCCGTGTCGTCGCTGAAGTCCGTCATGTTCCAGCCGATCAGCGCCAGAACGATCACCGTCAACAGGATGGTGATCCACAGTTTGGTTTTACTCATATCGACAGCCCTTTGGCGTCCTCCAGCTTATTTTGAGCCAAAAGAATGATGTCGCACAGTTCGCGCACTGCACCGCGGCCGCCGGCAATGCGGGTGACGTAGTGGGCGCGCGGCGTCAACAGCGGATGTGCGTCCGCCACCGCGACCGCCAGGCCGACCTGCGCCATCACCGGCCAGTCGATCAGGTCATCGCCGATATAGGCGACCTGATCCGCCGTTAACGACAGTTTATCCAACAGTTCGCGGAAGGCCAAAAGCTTATCGGACTGCCCCTGATAAAGATGGGTGATACCGAGCGTCTGCGCGCGGTCTTCCAGCAGCTTGGCGGAGCGACCGGTGATGATCGCCACCTCGATGTCCGAGGTTTTCAAGCAGCGGATGCCGTAGCCGTCGCGCACGTTGAACGCCTTCAGTTCTTCACCGTTGTTGCCCATGAAGATCAGGCCGTCCGACAACACGCCGTCAACGTCGCAAATCAACAGGCGGATGTTCCCGGCACGCGCCATAACCTCTTGTTCTACCGGCCCGTAGCAGGTTTCTACCATACCCATTCCGTTCTATTCCTTAATTAAACGACGCCGGCGCGCAGCATGTCATGCATATGTACCACACCCAGCAGTTGGTCGCCATCGGCAACCAGCAGCGCGGTGATGTGGCGTTGTTGCATCAGGTTCAATGCATCGACCGCCAGGATGTTGGGGCGCACCCGCACGCCGCCCGGCGTCATGACGTCGGCGATCTTCGCCTCGTGCAGGTTGATACCCATGTCGAAGACCCGGCGCAGGTCGCCGTCGGTGAAGATGCCGGCGATTTTCATCAGATCGTCGCAGACAACCGTCAGGCCCAGATTTTTGCGGGTGATTTCCAGCAGCGCGTCGCGCAATGAAGCGTCGGCGCTGACGTGGGGCATTTCGTCGCCGCTGTGCATGATATCGCTAACCCGCAGCAGCAGTTTGCGGCCGAGTGCGCCGCCCGGATGCGACAGCGCGAAATCTTCCGGCGTGAAACCGCGCGCTTTCAGCAGCGCGACGGCCAGCGCATCGCCCATCACCAGCGTGGCGGTGGTGCTGGTGGTCGGCGCCAGCCCCAGCGGGCAGGCTTCCTGCGGCACCTTGATGCACAGGTGGATATCCGCCGCCTTGCCCATCGAGCTTTCCGGATTATTGGTCATACAGATGAGGGTGATCTGTTGGCGTTTCAATACCGGGATCAGCGCCAGGATCTCGCTGGACTCGCCGGAGTTGGAGATGGCGAGCACGATGTCCTGCGGGGTGACCATGCCCAAATCGCCATGGCTGGCTTCCGCCGGGTGAACGAAGAATGAGGGGGTGCCGGTGCTGGCGAAGGTCGCGGCGATCTTGCAGCCGATATGGCCGGATTTGCCCATGCCCATCACCACCACTTTGCCGCCGCAGGCGGCGATCGTTTCGCAGGCGCGGGTGAAGTCTGCGTTGATGTAGCTGTCGAGCTGAGCCAGCCCTTCACGCTCTATCTGAAGCACTTCTTTGCCGGCCTGCTGAAAATCGAAGCCCGGTTGCAACTCAATGTTCGACATACTCATTCCCGTCGGTTTAGCCGAAAGTACTGAAAGGGTTAAAGAACAGCACCGCAAGATACGCAATAAAGCCGCATAATAACAGCGCGCCCGCCAGGTGGCCGATGCGGTGTTTGCGGCCAATGCACAGCACGCTAAGCAGCACGCTGGCCGCCAGCATCACCCAGTAATCGCGCTGGAAGGCGGCGGCGTCCACGCTACCCGGCGACAGCAGGGCGGGGACGCCCAGCACGATCACCGTGTTGAAAATATTGGAGCCGATGATATTACCAATCGCCATATCATCCTCGCCCTTCAGCGCTCCGGCGATGGAGGTGGCCAGTTCGGGCAGGCTGGTGCCGATGGCGATAATGGTCAAACCGACCACCAGTTCGCTCAGGCCGAAATAGTGCGCAATCACCGTCGCGTTATCGACCACCATTCTGGAAGAGAGCGGCAGAATGATAAACGCCAGCACCAGCCACAGCACCGCCACGGTGTTGCTGCTGTCCTGCGGCAGTTCGGCTATCTGCTCCATGGTCAGGCTGTCGCTGCCCTCGCGCTGCGCCAGCCGGGCGATTTTCAGCATCAGCAGGATGAAGCCGGCGGCGGCGGCCAGCAGCAGCACGCCGTCCAGCCTGCTCAGGGTGCCATCCATCAACACGAAACCGCACAATACTGTGACCGCTAACATCAGCGGCAGTTCGCGGCGCAGTATCTCGGAGCGCGCGGCCAGCGGGTGAATCAGCGCCGCCACCCCCAGGATCAATAAGATGTTGGTGATGTTGGACCCTAATACGTTGCCAACGGCCATATCTATCTGCCCGTTCAGCGCGGCGGTGGTGGACACGATCAGCTCCGGCAGCGAAGTGCCGATGCCGACGATGGTCATGCCGATGATCAACGGCGGTACGCCGAGCGAGCGGGAAATCACGGCAGCACCATAAACTAAGCGGTCTGCACCATACACCAGTAGAAATAAACCAACGATTAATAATGCTATCGCGAGAAACATGCAGGGTCCTTTGTCGGGTATTATCCCGGTTCGTTGGTTAAAGCCGTCAATGCGGCGGTATTGCTTGCCCTCCGTTGCGCGCGTTTGAGCCGCAGCAACGGTTTTTCCCGGCTAATAGTTGAACAGTTTCGTTTTTTTTCGTTATGGCGCCAATTTTGACCGGGTGGCGCGGAAAAGTAAAACCAATGGCACCATTGGTTGCGAAATGGCAGTAAGTTTTTGTAAAGATGAGACGGATTGCGCCCATTGCTTTAACATCACGGGTAGATTCAGCAAAAGATGAGTCGTAAAGGGTCCATTAACATGCTCCAAAAGGCAGATAATTTGGTCGAAGTGCGCGACATGAGCTTCTCGCGCGGCGACCGACGGATATTTGAAGACATCAACCTGACGGTGCCTCGCGGTAAGGTCACGGCGATCATGGGGCCATCGGGCATCGGCAAAACCACGCTGCTGCGCCTGATCGGCGGCCAGTTGGCGCCGGACAGCGGGGAGATTTGGTTCGACGGCGACAACATTCCCGCGTTGTCCCGCCGTCAGTTATACGACGCGCGCAAAAAGATGAGCATGCTGTTCCAGTCGGGCGCGCTGTTTACCGATTTGACCGTATTCGAAAACGTGGCCTACCCGCTGCGCGAGCACAGCAACCTGCCGGAGCCTTTGTTGCGCAGCACGGTGCTGATGAAGCTGGAAGCGGTGGGGCTGCGCGGCGCGGCCCAACTGATGCCCAATGAGCTTTCCGGCGGCATGGCGCGCCGGGCGGCGTTGGCGCGCGCGATCGCGCTGGACCCGGAGATGATCATGTTCGACGAACCCTTCGTCGGCCAGGATCCGATCACCATGGGGGTGTTGGTCAAGCTGATCGACGAGCTGAACCATGCGCTGGGCATTACCTGCATCGTGGTGTCGCACGACGTGCCGGAGGTGCTGAGCATCGCCGACTACGCCTACATCGTGGCCGATCACCGGGTGATCGCCGAAGGCACCACGCAGCAATTGCAGAACAATCCTGATGCGCGCGTGCGCCAGTTCCTGGATGGTATAGCGGATGGGCCGGTGCCGTTCCGCTATCCGGCCGGGGATTATCAGACCGAACTGCTAGGCTTAGGGAGTAAATAAGCTCATGTTATTAAGAGCGTTAGCGTCCTTGGGGCGCAGTGGCATCAACACCAGCGCCAGCTTCGGCCGCGCCGGGTTGATGCTGTTCAACGCGTTGATTGGCCGGCCGGAACCCGGCAAGCAGTGGCCGCTGTTGTTGAAACAGCTCTACAGCGTCGGCGTGCAGTCGCTGCTGATCATCATGGTCTCCGGGCTGTTCATCGGTATGGTGCTGGGCCTGCAGGGCTATATCGTGCTCACCACCTACAGCGCCGAGGCCAGCCTCGGCATGATGGTGGCGCTGTCGCTGCTGCGTGAACTGGGGCCGGTGGTGACGGCGCTGCTGTTCGCCGGCCGCGCCGGTTCCGCGCTCACGGCGGAAATCGGCCTGATGAAGGCGACGGAACAGATCTCCAGCCTGGAAATGATGGCGGTCGATCCGCTGCGGCGCATCGTGGCGCCGCGCTTCTGGGCGGGGCTCATCAGCATGCCGCTGTTGACCATCATTTTCGTGGCGATCGGCATTTGGGGCGGCTCGGTGGTCGGCGTGGACTGGAAGGGCATCGACAGCGGCTTCTTCTGGTCGGCGATGCAGGGCGCCGTAGAGTGGAAAAAAGATCTGCTCAACTGCCTGATCAAAAGCGTGGTATTCGCCATTACCGTAACCTGGATTGCCATTTTCAACGGGTACGACGCCGTGCCTACCTCTGAAGGGATTAGCCGGGCGACGACGCGTACCGTGGTGCATTCGTCACTGGCGGTGTTGGGATTGGATTTCGTGCTGACAGCACTGATGTTTGGGAATTGATTCGATGCAAACGAAGAAGAGTGAAATCTGGGTTGGGGCATTTATGCTGATTGCGCTGTGCGCCATCGTGTTTATCTGCCTGCAGGTGGCGAACCTTAAATCGATCGGCAGCGAGCCGACCTACCGCATTTACGCGACGTTCGACAACATCGGCGGCCTGAAGCCGCGTTCGCCGGTGAAAATTGGCGGCGTGGTGATCGGCCGCGTAGCGGACATCGAACTCGATTCGAAAACCTACACGCCACGCGTGGCGCTGGATATCCAGAAAAAGTACGACCAAATCCCGGATACCAGCTCGCTGGCGATCCGCACCTCCGGCCTGCTGGGCGAGCAATATCTGGCGCTTAACGTGGGCTTCGAAGATCCTGATATGGGCACCACCATCCTGAAAGACGGCGGCACCATTCAGGACACCAAATCAGCCATGGTTCTGGAAGACCTGATCGGCCAGTTCCTGTATAAAAGCGGCGGTCAGGACAGCGCCAAACCGGGAGACGCGGCCGCTGAGCCGGCTGCCGGCGCCACACCGCAACCCGCTGTTCCAAATCATTAAGAGAGGATACCTGCATGTTTAAACGTTTACTGATGGTGGCTCTGCTGGTGGTTGCACCGCTGGCGAGCGCAGCCGACCAAACCAATCCTTACAGCATGATGCAAGACGCGGCGCAGAAGACCTTCAGCCGTTTGAAAAACGAACAGCCGAAGATCAAGCAGGACCCGAACTACCTGCGCTCCATCGTCCACCAGGAACTGATGCCGTTCGTGCAGGTGAAATACGCCGGCGCGCTGGTGCTGGGGCGTTACTATAAAGAGGCGACGCCTGCGCAGCGCGAAGCCTACTTCACCGCCTTCCAGTCTTACCTGGAGCAGGCTTACGGCCAGGCGCTGGCGATGTACCACGGCCAAACTTATCAGATCGCGCCTGAACAGCCGCTGGGCAATGCCGACATCGTGGCCATTCGCGTCACCATCATCGACAACGGTGGCCGCCCGCCGGTGCGTCTGGATTTCCAATGGCGCAAGAACAGCAAAACCGGCTACTGGCAGGCGTATGACATGATCGCCGAAGGCGTCAGCATGATCACCACCAAGCAGAATGAGTGGGCGTCTACGCTGCGTACTCAGGGCATCGACGGCCTGACCAAACAGCTGCAGGCCGCCGCCGCGCAGCCTATCACGCTGGACAAGAAAAACTGATGTCGGCAGCGCTCAGCTTCGAATCAGAGCAGCAGACGCTGATCCTGCGCGGTGAACTGGACCGGGAAACGCTGCAGCCGCTGTGGCGGCAGCGCGACGCGTTGATGGCGGATAAAACCGCGATCGACGTGGCGCAACTGCAGCGCGTGGACTCCGCCGGGCTGGCGCTGTTGCTGCATTTGCAGGAAGAGCAGCGCGAGCGCGGCGTAGCGTTGAAAATTTTCGGTGCCACCGAGCGCCTGAAAACGCTGATCGCGCTCTACAACCTGCAGGCGATAATGCCTGTCGATACCGCCGGTTAGCGGCGTTTCACGACGCCCTTGCGTGGTAAAACGATACAAAGCCCCTGTTATGCAGGGGCTTTTTCTTTAGTTTAAGAAAACATCGTATTCCACTAAGATACTAGGCTGTTTATGATCCTTTAGCGGCAGAACTGGATACTATGGAAACCAACGAGATTAAAGACGTGCTGATGCAGGCATTGGCACTGGATGAAGCACATGTGACGGGCGACGGCAGTCATTTTCAAGCGATTGTGGTCGGTGAACTGTTCGCCGGCATGAGCCGCGTCAAAAAACAGCAGACGGTTTACGCACCGCTGATGGAATACATTGCGGACAACCGCATTCATGCCTTGTCTATCAAGGCGTACACCCCTGAAGAGTGGCAGCGAGACCGCAAACTCAACGGATTTTAAGGCTGTTTGCCCTGCCGGGCGGGCAGCTTCAGATTAGATAACAGAGAGTAGTCAGATGGATAAATTTCGTGTGCAGGGTCGGACCCGCCTGAGCGGTGAAGTGTCTATTTCCGGGGCCAAAAACGCCGCCCTGCCGATCCTGTTCGCCGCCCTGTTGGCGGAAGAGCCGGTCGAGCTGCAGAATGTCCCCAAGCTGAAGGACATTGACACCACCATTAAACTACTCAACCAGTTGGGTACCAAGATTGAGCGCAACGGTTCGGTCTTCGTGGACGCCAGCGGCGTGAACGAGTTCTGTGCCCCTTACGATCTGGTGAAAACCATGCGCGCATCCATCTGGGCGCTGGGGCCGCTGGTGGCGCGTTTCGGCCGCGGCCAGGTTTCCCTGCCGGGCGGCTGCGCGATCGGCGCGCGTCCGGTCGATCTGCACATCACCGGCCTGGAGCAGCTGGGTGCCGAGATCAAGCTGGAAGAAGGTTACGTCAAGGCGTCCGTCGAGGGCCGCCTGAAGGGCGCGCACATCGTCATGGACAAGGTGAGCGTGGGCGCGACCGTAACCATCATGAGCGCCGCGACTCTGGCGACTGGCACCACCGTTATCGAGAACGCCGCGCGTGAGCCGGAAATTGTCGATACCGCCAACTTCCTCAATACGCTGGGCGCGAAGATCAGCGGCGCCGGCAGCGACAAAATCACCATCGAGGGTGTCGAGCGTCTGGGCGGCGGCGTGTATCGCGTGCTGCCTGACCGCATCGAGACCGGCACCTTCCTGATCGCCGCCGCAGTTTCCGGTGGCAAAGTGATGTGCCGCAACACCCGTCCGGATACGCTGGATGCGGTGTTGGCCAAGCTGCGCGAAGCCGGTGCCGATATCGAAGTGGGCGAAGACTGGATCAGCCTGGACATGCACGGCAAACGCCCGAAAGCGGTCACCGTGCGCACCGCGCCGCACCCGGGCTTCCCGACCGACATGCAGGCCCAGTTCAGCCTGCTGAACCTGGTGGCGGAAGGCACCGGCGTCATCACCGAGACCATCTTCGAAAACCGCTTCATGCACGTCCCGGAACTGATCCGCATGGGCGCGCACGCGGAAATCGAGAGCAACACCGTAATCTGCCATGGCGTTGAGCAGCTGTCCGGCGCTCAGGTAATGGCGACCGATCTGCGTGCTTCCGCCAGCCTGGTGATCGCCGGCTGCATCGCCGACGGCGTGACCGTCGTCGATCGCATCTACCACATCGATCGTGGCTATGAGCGTATTGAAGACAAGCTGCGCGCGCTGGGTGCGAACATCGAGCGCGTGAAAGGCGAGTAAGTGATTCGCGCCGGCGCGGCTGCGTCGGCAGGATGAAAATCAAAGGGCCGGCTATCAATGCCGGCCCTTTTTTTAATTGCTGTCTTCCGGGAATTCACCCACCGTCATTTTCAATGTAATACGCTTGCCGTCGCGCAGCACGATGACCGGTATCTCGGTGCCCGGCCTGATCTCCGCCACCTGGTCCATGGTCTCCAGCACGGACACCGCCGGTTTGTTATCCACGTTGATGATGATGTCGTTGATCTGGAAACCGGCGCTGCTCGCCGGGCCGTTCGGCGTAATTTCGGTCACGATGATGCCCTGCAGGCGATCGATGCCGGAGTTGGACGAGCGCAGTGGAATAATCTCCTTGCCCTGAATACCGAAATAGCCGCGGATCACGCGGCCGTCGCGGATCAGCTTGTCCATGATTTTGGTGGCCAGTTCGATCGGAATGGCGAAGCCGAGGCCTTCCGGCGTTTCGCCATCGGTGATTTTGTCATAGGTCAGGGTATTGATACCGATCAGCTCGCCCAGCGAGTTGACCAGCGCGCCGCCGGAGTTGCCGCGGTTGATTGAGGCGTCGGTCTGCAGGAATGTTTGCCGGCCGGTGGTGCTCATACTGATTCGCCCGGTGGCGCTGAGGATACCCTGAGTCACGGTTTGCCCCAGGTTATACGGGTTGCCGATCGCCAGCACTACGTCGCCGACGTGGGCAACGCGGTTTTTGTTGGTCGGGATCACCGGCAGGTTGCCGGGATCGATCTTCAGCACCGCCAAATCGGTCAGGCCGTCGGAGCCGACCAGCAGCGCTTCGTAGCGGCGGCCATCCTGCAACACCACGGTGATCTGCTGGGCGTCTTTGATCACGTGGCGGTTGGTGATGATATAACCGCGCTCGTTCATGATCACGCCGGAACCGAGCGACAGCACGTTGGTGGCGCCGTTCAGGTTGCGGTTGTAGATGTTCACCACGGCGGGTGCGGCGCGGCGCACCGCCTTGTTGTAGCTCACCGGTGTTTCGTCGCTGGTATTCTCGGTTTTCTCTGCAAACAGGCCGTTGGAAGAGCGCAGCATGGGCAGGGCGACCAACAGCAGGCCGGCAACGATGAGACCGATAACGACGGAACGCAAGAGCTTAGCAAACATGGAGTTTTCGTGGTGTGGTGAACGATGTTCGGAGGATAGCATGAGTTAACCGGGCGCAGTATGTCACCGAGCCCGGTTTTTGCACAAATTAACGCAGCAGCAGATAAATGGTTTCGTTACCGCGCACGATATTGAGCGCCATCACCGGTGGTTTGGTTTCCAGCACCTTGCGCAGCGCGGTGATGCTGTCCACGCGCTGGCGGTTGACGCCGATGATCACGTCGCCTTTTTGCAAGCCGATCTGTGCCGCCGTCGAGCCTTTATCCACGTTCTCCACCTTCACGCCCTTGTCGCCAGTCGGCAGTGCGCCATTGCTGAGGGAAACCCCCTGCAGCGCCGGCGACAGCGTTTCGGCGTTGGTCGAGGCGCTCTCGCTGTTGTCCAGCGTGACCGAGACTTCCTGCGGTTTGCCATCGCGCAGCAGGCCCACTTTGAGGGTTTTGCCCGGTGCAGTGGTGCCGACTTTGGCGCGCAGCTCGGCGAAGCTGTTCACCGGCTTGCCGTCGACGGAAACCAGAATATCCCCGGCTTTGATGCCGGCCTTGGCGGCGGCGGATTTCGGCAGCACTTCGCTGACGAAGGCGCCGCGCTGCGCGTCGGTGTTGAAGGCTTTGGCCATGTCCGGGGTCATTTCACTGCCCTTGATGCCAAGCAGACCGCGTTTCACTTCGCCGAATTCAATCAGCTGCTGGCTCAGGTTCTGCGCCATATTGCTCGGAATGGCGAAGCCGATGCCGACGTTGCCGCCGCTCGGCGCCAAAATGGCGGTATTGATACCGATCAGTTCGCCGTTCAGGTTAACCAATGCGCCGCCGGAGTTGCCGCGGTTGATCGAGGCGTCGGTCTGAATGAAGTTTTCCAGCCCCTCCAGATTCAGGCCGGTGCGGCCCAGCGCCGAGATGATGCCTGAAGTGGCGGTTTGGCCCAGGCCAAACGGGTTGCCGACCGCCACGGCGAAGTCGCCGACGCGCAGCTGGTCGGAATCGGCCATCTTGATGGCGGTCAGGTTTTTGGTGTCGCTGAGCTGCAGCAGAGCGATGTCGGATTGCTCATCGCGGCCGACCAGCTTGGCGTCCAGTTCACGGCCGTCGTTCAACTGCACGCGGATTTTATCGGCGTTGTTGATGACGTGGTTGTTGGTCAGCACGTAGCCTTTGGCAGCGTCGATGATGACGCCGGAACCCAGCCCTTCAAACGGGCGGGAGCTCTGCTGCTGGCCGGGGAAATTGGGGCCGAAGAAGCGTCTGAACTCTTCCGGCAGCTGTTGACGCTGCACCTGGGTGCCTGCGACATGCACGCTCACTACGGCGGGCAAGACTTTTTCCAGCATCGGCGCCAGGCTCGGCAGCGGCTGCCCCTGAACAGCGACGGGCAGGGCCGCGTTGGCCACCGGTACAGCGCTGAGCGCCAGGCCGAGGCTCATTGCCAATGCACTAAGAATTAAAGACTTTTTCTTCATTGATGATAACTCTCTCAATACCTGCCGATGAAAATTTGATGATAAGGCAATCACCTTGTCATAGTGAAGGGTAAGACCGTGAATTTGCGTGCAAAGTTCAGTAAAGGTAATGCGAAGGAAGGTCAATAAGGCACAAAGGGGGAATAAACCCGCGGGTGGCCCCGCGGGCGAAGAAGGGATATCAGTCGCGGCGCGCGCTTTGGCCGCGCAGCAGGCCGGAGGCGCCTTCCGAATAGTCGCGCGGCATTTCCACCGGCGCCTGATCGTTGTCTGCTTCCGCTTCGGTCAGGCGATAGCGGAACGGGTTCTCCTGCATCGGCAGATCCGGCAGCAGGTTGTTGGAGCTTTTCGCCATGTGCTGATACAGCTGGCGATAGTCGCGAGCCATGTTGTCCAGCAGCTCGGCGCTGCGGGCAAAGTGGCCGACCAGCTCCTGACGGTACTCTTCCAGCTCGGTTTTGCTCTTGTCCAGCTCGTTCTGCAGGACTTGTTGTTGACGTAATTTACGGTTGCCAAAACGCATCGCCACCGCACCAATCACGATACCGACGACCAAACCAATCAGCGCATACTCCCAGGTCATGATGACTCCTATTTTGACTTCGTTGTTCCGCAGGGATTTTTCACTTAATAATATCCACTATAACCGTTAACCTTGTCCGAGTGGAATCCTGATGCGCTTCCACCTAATTTTTACAGGGTTTTCAGCGGCGCCCGCAGCGGGCATTTGTGGCGATAACGGTGCGAATCGGCATCAACTTGCCGCCAACGTTGGCTAAATAATTTCTAAGCGTTCTTAGGGAACATCGAACAGATGCAGGCACTATCACCGTTATCTCGCTACCAGCAGGCGCTGGACGCGGGGGAATATCAGGCCGATGAGGTTCAACGTCGGGCCATGACTCAACTGGATCGCATTTATCAGGCCCTGCTGCAAAAGCCCGCGGCGAGCGCGCCGGCCGGCGGGCTGCGCGGCAAGCTCAGCCGTTTGCTGGGCAAGGGCGGCGAAACGGCGCCGCAGCGTCCGGTGCAGGGGCTGTATATGTGGGGCGGCGTTGGGCGCGGCAAAACCTGGTTGATGGACATGTTCTTCCACAGCCTGCCGGGCGATCGCAAAATGCGCCTGCACTTTCACCGCTTCATGTTGCGAGTGCATGAAGAGCTGACCGAGTTGCAGGGGCGGGAAAACCCGCTGGACATCGTTGCCGACGGCTTCAAGGCCGAGACCGATGTGTTGTGCTTCGACGAATTCTTCGTGTCCGACATCACCGACGCCATGCTGCTGGCCACGCTGCTGCAGGCGCTGTTCGCGCGTGGTATCACGCTGGTGGCCACGTCGAACATCCCGCCGGACGATCTGTACCGCAACGGCCTGCAGCGGGCGCGTTTCCTGCCGGCTATCGATCTGATCAATGAGTACTGCGACGTGATGAACGTCGACGCCGGTATCGACTATCGTCTGCGTACCCTGACCCAGGCGCACCTCTACCTGACGCCGCTGAGCGACCAGACGCGCGAGACCCTGGATCGGATGTTCGTCAAGCTGGCGGGCAAGGCGGGGGAGGACGCGCCGGTGCTGCAGATCAACCATCGGCCGCTGCAGGCGATCCGTTCGGTGGACGGCGTGCTGGCGGTGGATTTCCACACGCTGTGCGAAGAGGCGCGCAGCCAACTGGACTACATTGCGCTGTCGCGGCTGTATCACAGCGTGATCCTGTATAATGTGCAGGTGATGGGGCCGTTGAAAGAGAATACTGCGCGCCGCTTCCTGGCGCTGGTGGACGAATTCTACGAGCGACACGTCAAGCTGGTGATCGGCGCCGAGGCGTCGATGTTCGAGATCTACCAGGGGGAGCGGCTGAAGTTCGAGTACCAGCGCTGCCTGTCTCGCCTGCAGGAAATGCAGAGCGAAGAGTACCTTAAGCTGCCGCATCTGCCCTGAGTCCGCCGGGCCTATCGCCGGTTGCCTGCCGCCGGCGATAAATTTATTTTCCATTCAAAAACCGTTCGATCTTTGTGAGCGACTTCTCTATAATCTTGCGACCCCACGTTACAACAAAGTTTTTTTTCCCAAAAACTTTATAGTGCCGGCAATGGCTATTCGAAGGGGTAGGTTTGCTGGACTTGTATGGTCGTGTGAGCCTCAACTGTTTTCGAGCGTTTGGGTGTTCACCAACGTGTAACTAATTATTGGGTAAGCTTTCTAATGAAAACTTTTACAGCTAAACCAGAAACCGTAAAACGCGACTGGTACGTTGTTGATGCAGATGGTAAAACTTTAGGCCGTCTCGCTACTGAACTGGCTCGTCGCCTGCGCGGCAAGCATAAAGCGGAATACACCCCGCACGTGGATACCGGTGATTACATCATCGTTCTGAACGCTGACAAAGTTGCTGTAACCGGCAACAAGCGTACAGACAAAGTGTACTACCACCACACCGGCCACATCGGTGGTATCAAGCAAGCGACCTTTGAAGAGATGATTGCCCGCCGTCCTGAGCGCGTGATTGAAATCGCGGTTAAAGGCATGCTGCCAAAGGGCCCGCTGGGTCGTGCTATGTTCCGTAAACTGAAAGTTTACGCGGGCACCGAGCACAATCACGCGGCACAGCAACCGCAAGTTCTGGACATTTAATCGGGATTAATGGCAATGGCTGAAAATCAATACTACGGCACTGGTCGCCGCAAAAGCTCCGCCGCTCGCGTCTTCATCAAGCCGGGCAACGGTAACATCGTTATCAACCAGCGCAGCCTGGAACAGTACTTCGGTCGCGAAACTGCCCGCATGGTAGTTCGTCAGCCGCTGGAGCTGGTCGACATGGTTGGCAAACTGGACCTGTACATCACCGTTAAAGGTGGTGGTATCTCCGGTCAAGCTGGCGCTATCCGTCACGGTATCACCCGTGCACTGATGGAGTACGATGAGACTCTGCGTTCTGAACTGCGTAAAGCTGGCTTCGTCACCCGTGACGCTCGTCAGGTTGAACGTAAGAAAGTCGGCCTGCGTAAAGCACGTCGTCGTCCGCAGTTCTCCAAGCGTTAATTTTCGCTGCCTCGGCAGTGCGATTTACGCAAAAAACCCGGTGCTTCACCGGGTTTTTTTATGCCTGAAATCCGCCGTCCCCGACTAAAATCTGTGGCATATCAGACAATTCAACATGAATTCGCCGCACCGCCCCCACAAAACAAGCAAAATCTGGTAAACTATCACCCACTTTTGCGCCTGTTCGCCGTGCAGTTGACCTCCTGAGCCGGTTTTTCATGGGCTCGGGTCGCGCTGCGTGCTGCCGGCCTGCGGCAAGATTATTCAGGATAGCAGCCTGTCAGTTGGCTATTCGCAGTATTTTCTAGATAACTTGGAGGTTTTCATGGCTGTCGCTGCCAACAAACGTTCGGTAATGACGCTGTTCTCTGGCCCGACCGACATTTTTAGCCATCAAGTACGTATCGTACTGGCGGAGAAAGGTGTCAGCGTCGAGATCGAGCAGGTCGAAATGGATAACCTGCCGCAAGATCTGATTGACCTCAACCCCTACCAGACGGTGCCTACGCTGGTCGATCGCGAACTGACCCTGTATGAATCCCGCATCATCATGGAATACCTGGATGAGCGTTTCCCGCACCCGCCGCTGATGCCGGTTTACCCGGTTGCCCGTGGCGAGAGCCGTCTGATGATGCTGCGCATCGAGAAGAACTGGTACTCGCTGATGGACAAGATCGAGAAGAGCAGCGGTCAGGAAGCGGAATCCGCCCGTCGCCAGCTGCGTGAGGAGCTGTTGGCGATCGCGCCTATCTTCGGTCAGACGCCGTATTTCATGAGCGAAGAGTTCAGTCTGGTGGATTGCTACCTGGCACCGCTGCTGTGGCGTCTGTCGCAGCTGGGCATCGAATTGAGCGGCGCCGGTTCCAAAGAGCTGAAGGGCTACATGACCCGCGTCTTCGAACGCGACGCTTTCCTGGCTTCCTTGACCGAAGCCGAGCGTGAAATGCGCCTGCAAACCCGGGGCTAAGCGCGATGGACATGTCTCAGATGACGCCGCGTCGCCCGTATCTGCTGCGGGCGTTCTACGACTGGCTGCTGGATAACCAGCTGACGCCGCACCTGGTGGTCGACGTGACTCGCCCGGACGTGCAGGTGCCGATGGAGTTCGCGCGTGACGGCCAGATCGTGCTGAATATCGCGCCGCGCGCGGTAGGCAACCTGGCGTTGGGCAACGAAGACGTGCAGTTTAACGCACGTTTCGGCGGCGTGCCGCGTCAGGTTTCGGTGCCGATGGCCGCCGTGCTGGCGATCTATGCGCGTGAAAACGGCGCCGGCACGATGTTCGAACCGGAAGCCGCCTACGACGAAAGTGAAGGCGTGTTCGAAGGTCTGGATAATGAGACGATCCCTTCGGAAACCCTGATGTCGGTGATCGACGGCGATCGCCCGGATACCGCGGAAGATAACGGCCCGGACGATGAGCCGCCACAGCCGCCGCGCGGTGGCCGCCCGGCGCTGCGCGTGGTGAAATAACCCCGCGCGAACAAACGAAAAAGCACCCCTGGGGGTGCTTTTTTTTTGCCCGGCAGAGGCGGATCAGCCTTTCAAAGCGGCAATGCAGGCATCGCGCGGCGCGCTGAGATCGCCAACGCGCACGGTGGACAAGGCGTGGGTTGCGCGCTGGCGGAAACTGGTGATGGCGGTGTCGCCTTGCACTTCCGGCGGCGCGGTGCAAATGTCATTGAGCGGCAGATCGTTGCCTTTGTTGAGCGCCTGCAACACCGCCGCCGGATTGTAGATCAGGGCGGCGGAGAGGGCCGATTTGATGCCGGCGGTAAAGCCGGCATTGCCGCCGCCGGCCAGCTTGGGCGCCAGGGCAATCCAGCTGTCGTCCCCCAGCCTGATGCTGTTTTCCACGGCGTTGAACTGCCCGGCCTTGCCTAACTGAGCCACGACCGGCCGCGCGCCGCGTGCTTCGATATTGTAACCGACCTCCTGCGAATCCAGCGCCATGGCCGAAGTGCTGAAACTGACGGCCAGCAGTGCGCCGGCCAACAGGGAAATGGAGCATTTCATGTTCGCTATCCTTATCTCGGTGTCAGGCGCAGCCGCGCCCCGCAATGGTGCTAACTCAATACTATAGCGCGTTGAGACGGTGAGGAGAGGGGAGGTTGTTACAAAGCGTGGCAGGCTAAAACAGAGGCCCGGCAACGTGCCGGGCCTTTGGCGGTACGGAAGGTTTACACTTCCAGGTAGTTCATGATGCCGTCTGCCGCCTTGCGGCCTTCGGCGATCGCTGTCACCACCAGGTCTGAGCCGCGCACCGCGTCGCCACCGGCGAAGATTTTCGGGTTACTGGTCTGGAACGCGTTGTCGCTGCCTTCCGGTGCCAGGATGCGGCCCTGTTTATCGAGCTGCACGTCGTGCGCCGCCAGCCAGTCCATGCGGTGCGGGCGGAAGCCGAACGCCATCACCACCGCGTCGGCGTCGATCACGTGTTCGGAACCCGGCACCTGCTCCGCCGCCTGACGGCCGTTGGCATCCGGCGCACCCAGCTGAGTGCGTACCATTTTCACCCCGGCCACGCGGCCGGCGCTGTTCAGTTCGATGCTCAGCGGCTGCAGGTTGAACTGGAAGTCTACGCCTTCTTCCCGGGCGTTCTTCACTTCGCGCTTGGAGCCCGGCATGTTGGCTTCGTCGCGGCGGTAGGCGCAGATGACCTGCGTCGCGCCCTGGCGCACCGAGGTACGCACGCAGTCCATGGCGGTATCGCCACCGCCCAGCACCACCACGCGCTTGCCCTCCATGCTGACGTAAGGCTCGTGCTGCTCGGTTTCATACCCCATCAGCTGTTTGGTGTTGGCGATCAGGAACGGCAGCGCGTCGTACACGCCCTGCGCCTCCTCGTTCTCCAGGCCACCGCGCATCGACTGATAGGTGCCGACGCCGAGAAACACCGCATCGTACTCGCTCAGCAAGGTCTCCATGCTGACGTCTTTGCCCACTTCGGTGTTCAGCTGGAACTCGATGCCCATCTCGCTGAAAATGCCGCGGCGTTTGACCATCACTTCCTTTTCCAGCTTGAAGGCCGGGATACCGAAGGTCAGCAGGCCGCCGATCTCGGGATGACGGTCATACACCACCGCTTTGACGCCGTTGCGGGTCAGCACGTCGGCGCAGGCCAGCCCGGCAGGGCCGGCACCGACGATCGCCACGCGCTTGCCGGTCGGCTGCACGTGCGACATGTCCGGCTTCCAGCCCATTTCGATGGCCTTATCGCTGATGTAGCGCTCGATATTGCCGATGGTGACCGCGCCGAACTCGTCGTTCAGGGTGCAGGAGCCTTCGCACAGGCGATCCTGCGGGCACACGCGGCCGCACACTTCCGGCAGGCTGTTGGTCTGATGCGCCAGGTCCGCCGCTTCCATGATGCGGCCTTCGTTGGCCAGCTTCAGCCAGTTCGGGATGTAGTTGTGCACCGGGCACTTCCACTCGCAATACGGGTTGCCGCAGGACAGACAGCGGTCAGCCTGGGCCTTGGCCTGGGTTTCCGAAAACGGTTCGTAGATCTCGACGAACTCGATTTTGCGGATCTTCAGCGGTTTCTTTGGCGGATCAACACGCTGCAGGTCGATAAATTGATAAACGTTCTGGCTCATTAATGACCTACCTCTTACTGCGCCTGCACCCGCAGCTCGGCTGCGGAACGGCTACGGTGACCCAACAGCGCTTTGACATCGCTGGACTTCGGTTTGACCAGGGCGAACTTCGGCGCCCACTCCGGCCAGTTGGCCAGGATCTCTTCCGCGCGGGAAGAGCCGGTCGCCTGCACGTGTTCGGTGATCAGGCCGCGCAGGTGCTCCTCGTGGATCGCCAACTGATCGACATCCAGCACTTCCACCAGTTCCGGGTTCACGCGCTTGCGGAACTCGCCGTCTTCGTCCAGCACGTAGGCGAAGCCACCAGTCATGCCGGCACCGAAGTTGATGCCGGTTTTACCCAGCACGCAGACGATGCCGCCGGTCATGTATTCGCAGCCGTTGTCGCCGATGCCTTCCACCACGGTGATAGCGCCGGAGTTGCGCACCGCGAAGCGTTCGCCCGCGCGGCCGGCGGCGAACAGCTTGCCGCCGGTGGCACCGTACAGGCAGGTGTTGCCGACGATGCTGGCTTCATGGCTGCGGAAGGCGGAGCCGATCGGCGGACGCACCGCGATGCTGCCGCCGGCCATGCCTTTGCCGACATAGTCGTTGGCGTCGCCGGTCAGGGTCAGCTCGACGCCGCCGGCGTTCCAGACGCCGAAGCTCTGCCCGGCGGTGCCGGAGAAGTGCGCCTTGATCGGATCGGCTGCCATACCCTGATCGCCGTGCACGTCGGCGATAGCGCCGGACAGCATGGCGCCTACGGAGCGGTCTGTGTTGCGAATGTCGAAGTAGAAGGTTTTACCCTGCTTCGCTTCGATATACGGCTGCGCCTGAGCCAGCAGCTCTTTGTTCAACAGGCCCTTGTCGAACGCCGGGTTGCTGCTTTCGGTGCAGTACACCGCTTTGCCCGAATGCGGCGTGGCGGTTTTCAGCAGCGGCGACAGATCCAGCTTGTTCTGCTTGGCGGAGATGCCGTCCAGCTCGGTCAGGAACTCGGTGCGGCCGATCAGATCCACCAGTTGGCTCACGCCCAGCTGCGCCATGATCTCGCGGGTTTCACGCGCGATAAACTGGAAGTAATTCGTCACGCGTTCCGGCAGGCCGTGGTAGTGATCGCGGCGCAGCTTGTCGTCCTGAGTCGCAACGCCGGTCGCGCAGTTGTTGAGATGGCAGATGCGCAGGTATTTACAGCCCAGCGCCACCATCGGCCCGGTGCCGAAGCCGAAGCTTTCCGCGCCCAGGATCGCCGCCTTGACGATGTCCACGCCGGTTTTCAGGCCACCGTCCACCTGCAGGCGGATCTTGTGGCGCAGGCCGTTGGCCACCAGCGCCTGCTGGGTTTCCACCAGGCCCAGTTCCCACGGACAGCCGGCGTATTTCACCGAGGACAGCGGGCTGGCGCCGGTGCCGCCGTCGTAACCGGCGATGGTGATCAGGTCGGCATAGGCTTTCGCCACGCCGGTGGCGATGGTGCCGACGCCCGGCTCGGACACCAGTTTCACCGAGATCACCGCTTTCGGGTTGACCTGCTTCAGGTCGAAGATCAGCTGCGCCAGATCTTCGATCGAGTAGATGTCGTGGTGCGGCGGCGGGGAGATCAGGGTCACGCCCGGCACCGAGTAACGCAGTCTGGCGATGTACGGAGTGACTTTATCGCCCGGCAACTGGCCGCCTTCGCCCGGCTTGGCGCCCTGCGCCACCTTAATCTGGATCACGTCGGCGTTCACCAGATAGGCCGGCGTCACGCCGAAGCGGCCGGAGGCCACCTGTTTGATGCGCGACACCTTGTTGGTGCGGTAGCGCGCCGGATCTTCGCCGCCTTCGCCGGAGTTGGAGAAGCCGCCGAGGCCGTTCATGGCGATCGCCAGCGACTCGTGCGCTTCCGGGCTCAGTGCGCCGATCGACATCGCCGCGGTATCGAAGCGTTTGAACAGCGACTCCGCCGGTTCAACCTGATCGACCGGGATCGGTTCGCCTTTCGGCGTGATGGCCAGCAGATCGCGCAGCATGGCGACCGGCCGCTCGTTCACCAGCTTGGCGTAGGCCTGATAGTCGCTGTATTCCCCGCTGTGCACCGCTTTTTGCAGCGAGTTCACCACGTCCGGGTTGTAGGCGTGGTATTCGCCGCCGTGCACGAACTTCAGCAGGCCGCCTTGCTCCAGCGGTTTGCGTTTCAGCCAGGCGCGCTTGGAAAGGTTCTGCAGATCCTGCTGGAAATCGCTGAAGCTGGCGCCGCCGATGCGGCTGACCACGCCCTGGAAGCACAGATCCGCCAGATCGCGATGCAGGCCGACCGCTTCGAACAGCTTGGAGCAGCGGTAAGAGGCGATGGTCGAGATGCCCATTTTGGACATGATCTTATACAGGCCTTTGTTGATGCCGTTGCGGTAGTTCAGCATCACGTCGCGGTATTTCTTGTCGATCGCCTGGCTGTCCACCAGCTTGGCCAGGGTTTCATAGGCCAGATACGGGTAGATGGCGGTCGCACCGAAGCCGAGCAGCACGGCGAAGTGGTGCGGATCGCGGGCGCTGGCGGTTTCAACGATCAGGTTGGCGTCGCAGCGCAGGCTTTTCTCCACCAGGCGGGTTTGCACGGCGCCAACGGCCATCGGGGCGGGTACCGGCAGGCGGCCGGGCGTGATAGCGCGGTCGGACAACACCAACAGCACCGCGCCTTCGCGCACCTTGCGTTCCGCTTCGTCGCACAGGGCGCGAATGGTCTGCTCCAGATCCTGCTGCTGCGGATCGAAGGTCAGATCGAGCGTCTCGGCGCGATAGTATTCGCCTTCCAGCGTGGTGAGCTGTTTGAAATCGGAGTACAGCAGGATCGGCGATTTGAAGCTCAGGCGGTGCGCCTGGCCTTCGGCTTCGCAGAACACGTTCATTTCACGGCCGATACTGGTGGCCAGCGACATGACGTGCGCTTCGCGCAGCGGATCGATCGGCGGGTTGGTGACCTGCGCGAACTGCTGGCGGAAATAGTCGTAAACGATGCGCGGCCGGCTGGAGAGCACGGCAAATGGGGTATCGTCGCCCATCGAACCGGTGGCTTCCTGGCCAATCTCGCCCAGTACGCGGATCACCTGATCCAGTTCTTCGCTGCTGTAGCCGAACTGTTTCTGATAGGTCTCGAGCTGCGCGTCGTCGAGCTCGCGGCTGCCGACCTGATCGTCCGGCAGATCTTCGAACGGCACCAGACGTTTGACGTTTTTCTCCATCCACTCTTTATACGGGTGGCGGCTTTTCAGATCGTTGTCGGTTTCCGCCGAGTGCAGGATGCGGCCGCTGCGGGTGTCGATCACCATCAGCTCGCCGGGGCCGACGCGGCCTTTTTCCACCACTTCGTCCGGCTGGTAATCCCAGATGCCGACTTCGGAGGCGCAGGTGATCAGCTTGTCTTTGGTGATGACATAGCGCGCCGGGCGCAGGCCGTTGCGATCGAGGTTACAGGCGGCGTAGCGGCCGTCGGACATCACGATGCCGGCTGGGCCGTCCCACGGCTCCATGTGCATCGAGTTGAAGTCGAAGAAGGCGCGCAGATCGCCGTCCATGTCCGGGTTGTTCTGCCAGGCCGGTGGCACCAGCAGGCGCATGGCGCGGATGAGATCCATCCCGCCCGCCAGCAACAGTTCCAGCATGTTGTCCAGCGAGCTGGAGTCGGAGCCGGTTTCGTTGACGAACGGCGCGGCGGCTTGCAGATCCGGGATCAGCGGCGTTTGGAATTTGTAGGTACGGGCACGCGCCCACTGGCGGTTGCCGGTGATGGTGTTGATTTCGCCGTTGTGCGCCAGGTAGCGGAACGGCTGCGCTAGCGGCCAGCGCGGCACGGTGTTGGTGGAGAAGCGCTGGTGGAACAGGCAAATGGCCGATTCCAGGCGCAGGTCCGCCAGATCGAGATAGAAGCGCGGCAGATCCGCAGGCATGCACAGGCCTTTATAGATCGTCACCAGGTTGGAGAAGCTGCAGACGTAGAAGCTGTTGTCCTGCACGCGTTTCTCGATGCGGCGGCGCGCCACGAACAGGCGGCGTTCCATATCGCGCGGGCGCCAGCCGGCCGGGGCGTTAACGAAGATTTGCTCGATGCGCGGCAGGGAGGAGAGGGCGATTTCACCCAGCACGTCCGGGTTGGTCGGCACTTCACGCCAGCCGACGATCGACAGCGTTTCGTTTTGTAGCTCTTCTTCCACGATGCGGCGGCTGAGGCGCGCTTCCTCTTCATTCTGGCTGAGGAACATCATGCCGACGGCGTAGTTCTTGGCCAAACGCCAGCCGCGCTCTTCCGCCACCATGCGGAAGAAGCGATCGGGTTTTTGCAGCAACAGGCCACAGCCGTCGCCGGTCTTGCCGTCGGCCAGGATCGCGCCGCGGTGCTGCATGCGGGCCAGCGCGTGAATGGCGGTACGCACCACCTTGTGGCTAGGTTCGCCTTCTATGTGGGCGATCAGGCCGAAACCACAGTTGTCCCTCTCTTGGGATTTATCGTACAACATATCGTGAACCTCCCCAGGCTCTGCGTGACTCTCACAACCTACTGCGAGGGGGCTTCCCAATTTCAGGCAGAAGTCCAATCAGCAAGTTAACCCCGCCAATCTGCTTTTCCGCCCTCCATCAATGGCCTCTCGTGACGGTCTCACAAGTGGTATAGGACTTGTTTTAAGAGGGAGTCTTCAATTACTGCATAAATATGACGAGACGTTTGCCCGTCCAGAAAGCTTCCAGCGGACTTCCAACTTAGCGAGAAAGAATTCGCAGGTCAAATGTGGGCTTAAGATAGATTCTTATCGAATTGATGATGTTTATTTATTTGAAAGATAAGGTGTTTAATGCGTTTTTGCACTATCGTGGGGCAACGCCGATCCCCACAGAAGTGTGAGCTGTCTCACTATAGTGCAACCCCTTAATCTCTGCACCATGCTAGTGCGGGGGTTAATGGCAGAATTTTATTCTATAAGATATTTCTTTGTTGATGTTTGTCACTGTTTTTCACCGCATTGTCATATTGCCGTTAACGGTTGCGCGACGATTAGAATAATTCATCAGAATTATAGTGAATTGATTTGCGTTTATGGTGAATAGTTATGCCTGGTGGCGCCTTGCGGGGAAAGCGTTGATCTCTGTCATCGCGGGAAAAGCCGTTTCTTATTAGCATCGCGGCTTTGAACACAGAGAATCACCAAGATTATGCAGTTGCCGCAATTAGTCAATATGTTTGGCGCAGATCTCCAGCGCCGCTATGGCGAAAAGATCCATAAACTCACGCTGCACGGCGGATTCAGCTGCCCTAACCGCGACGGCACGTTGGGGCGCGGCGGCTGTACGTTTTGCAACGTCGCTTCATTCGCCGATGAGGCGATGCAGCGGCAAAGTATCGCCGAACAGCTGGCGCGGCAGGCCGCGCGGGTCGACCGGGCGCAGCGCTATCTGGCCTATTTCCAGGCCTATACCAGCACCTATGCGGAGGTCGAACTACTGGCGTCGATGTATCGGCAGGCGTTGGCACAGAGCGAGATGGTCGGCCTGTGCGTCGGCACCCGGCCGGATTGCGTGCCGCCCGCCGCATTGGATCTGCTGACGGGATATCGCGAACAGGGTTACGAAGTGTGGCTGGAGCTGGGGCTGCAGACGGCGCACGATAAAACGCTCAAACGCATCAACCGCGGCCATGATTTCCGCTGCTATCAGCAGACCGCGCAACGGGCTCGGCAGCGCGGGCTGAAGGTGTGCTGCCATCTGATCGTTGGGTTGCCGGGCGAGACCCAGCGCGATCATCTGCTCACGTTGCAGCGGGTGGTGGAGTCCGGCGTGGATGGCATCAAGCTGCATCCGCTGCACGTCGTTACCGGCAGTACCCTGGCCCGCGCGTGGCGAGCCGGGCGTTTGTCCGAACTGGTGCTGGAAGACTACGCCGCCAGCGCCGGGGAAATGATCCGCCACACGCCGGGCGAGGTGGTGTATCACCGCCTGTCCGCCAGCGCCCGTCGGCCCACGCTGCTGGCGCCACTGTGGTGTGAAAACCGCTGGCGCGGCATGCAGGCGGTGGGCGCTTATCTGCAGCAATACGGCGGGCAGGGCAGCGCGCTGGATGAAAAGCGGCGCTACCGCCCCGGAATGCCACTCTGAAGTGCAATCTTTGCCACACTTCGGCGTTTGCCGCCTTATCTCACCGCTGTTTTACGGTATGATTCAAAAGATTGTGTCTGATGGGAGCCGCTATGAAGCAAATCCGGGTGTTGGCCCAGTACTACGTCGATTTAATGGTGAAACTGGGGTTGGTACGCTTCTCGCTGCTGCTGGCCTCGGCGCTGGTGGTGCTGGCGATGGTGGTGCAGATGGCGGTGACCATGCTGCTGCGCGGCGAAGTGGAAAGCATCGACGTGGTGCGTTCGATCTTCTTCGGCCTGTTGATCACCCCGTGGGCGGTCTACTTCCTCTCGGTAGTGGTGGAGCAACTGGAGGAGTCGCGCCAGCGGCTGGCGCGGCTGGTGGACAAGCTGGAGGAGATGCGCCACCGCGATCTGGAGCTCAATCAGCAGCTTAAGGACAATATCAGCCAACTGAACCAGGAGATCGCCGACCGTATCAAGGCGGAAGAAGAGCGCCTGCAGGTGATGGACAAGCTGACGGAAGAGATGGAACAGCGTGAACTGGCGCAGATTGAGCTGGGCCAGCAATCGGCGCTGCTGCGCTCCTTCCTCGATGCCTCGCCGGATCTGGTCTACTACCGCAACGAAGACAAAGAATTTTCCGGCTGCAACCGCGCGATGGAGCTGCTGACCGGCAAGAGCGAGAAGCAGCTGATCGGCCTGACGCCGTTCGACGTCTACGGCCAGGAGATCGCCGAAAAGGTCATTGAAACCGACGAGAAGGTGTTCCGCCACAACGTCTCGCTGACCTACGAACAGTGGCTGGTGTATCCCGATGGCCGCAAGGCCTGTTTCGAGCTGCGCAAGGTCCCGTTTTACGACCGGGTGGGCAAACGCCACGGGCTGATGGGCTTCGGCCGCGATATTACCGAGCGTAAGCGCTACCAGGACGCGCTGGAGAACGCCAGCAGGGAGAAGACCACCTTTATCTCCACGATCAGCCACGAGCTGCGTACGCCGCTTAACGGCATCGTTGGCCTGAGTCGCATCCTGCTCGATACCGAGCTGAACGACGAGCAGTTGAAATACCTGAAGACCATTCACGTCAGCGCCATCACCCTCGGCAATATCTTCAACGACATTATCGAAATGGATAAGCTCGAGCGGCGCAAGGTGCAGCTCGACAACCAGCCGGTGGACTTCACCGGCTTCCTGGCGGATCTGGAGAACCTCTCCGGCCTGCTGGCGCAGCCGAAAGGACTGCAGTTCATCATGGAGCCGCAGACGCCGCTGCCGCAGCAGATCGTGACCGACGGCACGCGCCTGCGGCAGATTTTGTGGAACCTGATCGGCAACGCGGTGAAATTCACCCAGCAGGGGCAAATCGTGGTACGCGTGCGGCGCGAGGCGCAGGAGAAGCTGGTGTTCGAGGTGGAAGATTCGGGCATGGGCATCCCTCAGGACGAGCAGGACAAGATCTTCGCCATGTATTACCAGGTGAAAGATCAGCGCGGTGGCCGCCCGGCTACCGGCACCGGCATCGGGTTGGCGGTCTCCAAGCGGCTGGCGCAGAGCATGGGCGGTGACATCACCGTGCGCAGCGAACAGGGGCACGGTTCTTGCTTCACTCTGACCATCCAGGCGCCGGCGGTGCAGGAAGCCGTCAGCGAGCTACCGGAGGAAGAAGAGCTGCCGTTGCCGGCGCTACATATCCTGCTGGTGGAGGATATCGAACTGAACGTGATCGTGGCGCGCTCGGTGCTGGAGAAATTGGGCAACAGCGTCGAAGTGGCGATGAACGGCCACGATGCGCTGGCAATGTTCGATCCGGACGAGTTCGATCTGGTGCTGCTGGATATCCAACTGCCGGACATGACCGGGCTGGACATCGCCCGGGCGCTGCGCGAACGCTACGCCGGGCAGGCGCTGCCGCCGCTGGTGGCCCTGACCGCCAACGTGCTGAAAGACAAAAAAGAGTATCTCGAGGCGGGCATGGACGATGTGCTGAGCAAGCCGTTGTCGGTGCCGGCGCTGACCCAGGTCATCAAACACTATTGGGATCATCAACCTTCTCACACTTCAAAGAAAACGGAGCACAAGGCGATGCAGATTAATGAGTCGTTACTCGATACCGCGATGCTGGAGCAGTACATGGATCTGGTTGGCCCGCAGCTGATCCACCAAAGCCTGGAGATGTTCGAACAAATGATGCCGGGTTATCTGGCGGTGCTGGACTCCAACATGACGGCGCGCGATCAGAAAGGCATCACCGAGGAAGGTCACAAGATCAAGGGAGCCGCCGGTTCGGTCGGTCTGCGCCATCTGCAGCAGCTGGCGCAGCAGATTCAAACGCCGACGCTGCCGGCCTGGTGGGATAACGTGCAGGATTGGGTGGATGAGCTGAAGCAAGAGTGGCGCAACGATGTGCAGGTACTGCGGGCTTGGGTAGAGAACGCTGAAAAAAAATGACCCCGACCTAAGCCGGGGTGCGCGAATATTGCGCCAACACCAGGGAAATTGTGAACCTGCGTATTGGTTTCAGTGTTCTGGTCGAGCAGGTTGTTGCGAATTCCTAAACATCATACAGCCAACAACATAGCAAATGTAAGCGCTCTTGTTAGAAGATTCATTAAAATGTGTGATGTAGATTAGTGTTTGTCAACTCCGAGCACGAACCAGTTGACAGCGACGACAGGAGTAAGAGTGATGAAAAAGGTGGGTGTAGTCCTCAGCGGCAGCGGCGTTTATGACGGTACGGAGATCCATGAAGCGGTGCTGACGCTGCTGGCGTTGGACCGTGCCGGCGCGCAGGCGGTGTGCTTTGCGCCTGATAAACCACAACGCCATGTTATTAATCACTTATCTGGTGAGGAGATGGCGGAGTCGCGCAATGTCCTGATTGAATCGGCGCGCATTGCCCGCGGCGCGGTGCAGCCGCTGGCGCTGGCGGAGGCCGCGCAGCTGGATGCGCTGATCGTGCCCGGCGGCTTTGGCGCCGCCAAGAACCTCAGCAATTTTGCCGAAGCCGGCGCGGAATGTTGGGTTGATGAAGATTTGGCGCGTCTGACGCGTGAGATGCATAAGGCCAGCAAACCAATTGGCCTGATGTGCATCGCGCCGGCGCTGTTGCCGAAACTGCTGGATCAACAAGCGCGGCTGACCATTGGCAACGATCCGGACCTGGGAGAAGTGATTGACGCCATGGGCGGCGAGCCGGTGATTTGCCCGGTGGACGATATCGTGGTGGACAGCGAACATAAAGTCGTGACCACGCCGGCCTATATGCTGGCGCCGTCGATCGCGCAGGCGGCCCTCGGCATCGATAAGCTGGTGGCGCGGGTGCTGGAACTGGCTGAATGAGAAAATCGCTCGGCGGATGGCGGTGGCTGCGCCCGTGGTATTGGCTGAAGCGCGGGGTCATCGCGATTCTCGGCCTGTGGGTGTTGGGCATTGTGGCCTTCGCCTTCCTGCCGGTGCCGTTTTCCGCCGTGATGGTGGAGAGACAAGTCAGCGCCTGGCTGAGCGGCGACTTCGGCTACGTCGCCCATTCGGACTGGGTGTCGATGGACGACATCTCGCCGCAGATGGCGCTGGCGGTGATGGCGGCTGAGGATCAGAAGTTTCCAGACCATTGGGGCTTCGACGTGGCGGCCATTGAAAAGGCGCTCAGCCACAACGAGAAGCGCCCGACGCGCATCCGCGGTGCGTCCACGCTGTCGCAGCAAACCGCCAAAAACCTGTTTCTGTGGGATGGCCGCAGCTGGCTGCGTAAAGGTCTGGAGGCCGGATTGACGTCGGGCATCGAGCTGGTGTGGACCAAGCGGCGCATTCTGACGGTGTATCTGAACATCGTCGAGTTCGGCGACGGGGTGTTCGGCGTGGAGGAGGCTTCACAGCGCTTTTTCCATAAGCCGGCCAAACGGCTGAGCGCGGCCGAAGCGGCGCTGCTGGCGGCGGTATTGCCGAATCCGCACCGCTTCAGGGCCGATGCGCCGTCCGGCTATGTGGTGCAGCGTCAACAGTGGATCATGCGCCAGATGCGGCAGCTGGGCGGGGAAGGTTTCCTGAAAGAGAACAAGCTGGATTAAGCGGGCGGGAACGGCACGGCGCCGCTCCCGCCAGAGCGGATTACTTCACATAGGTAAAGGCGGTGGTGACGTGCTTCACGCCGCTGACCTGGCTGGCGATCTGCGCCGCCGACTGCCCTTCCTGCTGCGTGACCAGGCCCAGCAAGAACACTTCGCCGTTTTCGGTGGTGACCTTCACGTTGGACGATTTCACCGTATCGCTGGTGAGCAGCTGCGAACGCACCTTGGTGGTGATCCAGGTGTCGGAGGACGCGGTGCTCAGGCTGACCGGCGTGCCCTGACGGATTTCGTTATACACTTCGGTCGTGCCTTCCACGCCCATGGCGATCTGCTTGGCGCGCGCGGTGAGATCGGCGTTAGGCGACTGGCCGGTCAACAGCACTTTGCCCTGATAGGCGGTGGCGACCACTCGGGCGTCTTTCTTCAACTGCTGGTCTTTGCTTAGGGCGCTTTCGACCCTGGCTTCCAGCGTGCCGTCATCCACCTGGGTCCCGACGCTGCGCGGGTCGGTGGCGGTTTTGGTCGCGACGGCCGCACTGCCGACGACGACGCCGGCGATACAGCCTTGCAACAGCAGGGCGCTGGACAGCACTGCAAATGTGGCTTTTAGCTTCATCTCAGTTCCTTAATCGTCCTGGTGGGGGAATAACGTATTGTCTATCAGGTCGCACAGGCAGTTTACGGTCAGCATATGCATTTCCTGAATGCGCGAGCTGCGGTGCGACGGGATGCGGATTTCGACATCCTGCTGGCCGAGCAGCCCGGCCAGCTCGCCGCCGTCGTAGCCGGTGAGCGCGACGATGGTCATATCGCGCGTGACGGCCGCCTCGACCGCTTTCACAATATCACGGCTGTTGCCGCGGGTGGAAATCGCCAGCAGCACGTCGCCGGTGTGCCCGAGCGCGCGCACCTGCTTGGCATACACTTCGTCGTGCAGCCGATCGTTGCTGATCGCCGTCAGCACCACGTTGTCGGCGTTGAGGGCGATGGCCGGCAGGCTGGGGCGCTCGGTTTCAAAACGGTTGATCATGCTGGCGGCAAAGTGCTGCGCGTTGGCCGCCGAGGTGCCGTTGCCGCAGCACAGGATTTTGTTGCCGTTGAGTAAGGATTGAACCAGCGTCATCGCAGCGCGGGAAATGGCGTCCGGCAACGCTTCCGCCGCCGCAATCTGGGTTTGGATGCTTTCGGTAAAACAGGCTTTAATTCTATCCAGCACGTTGTATTAATCCACTAAGTCAAAGGGCCGGTCTGCGCCGCAAAACCCCGATTAATCCGCATTGAAGGCGTTGGGTATCCATTCTAACTGGCTACCGGTAATGGCCAAAACATCAAAACGGCAAGATGATGTGTCAAAACTGGCTCCGCGCCCCGCCAGCCAGACGGCGGCAGCATGCAGCAGCCGCTGTTGTTTGCGAGAGGTGACGCTGGCGGCCGCGCCGCCGAAGGCGTCGTTGCGGCGGTAGCGCACTTCGACGAACACCCAGGTGGCACCGTCGCGCATGATGAGGTCGAGCTCACCGCCGCGCACCGCGACGTTGGCGGCGCAGAAGGTGAGCCCGGCGTGTTCCAGGTGACGGCGGGCCAGTAACTCATAGCCCGCCCCGGAGGCGCGTGGGTTCAAGAGACCGGCACGACCGTGCCCTGACGGTATTGCAGCCAAGGCAGCTTACGGTTGATCACGCAGTTCGGCGACGCGCTCAGCGTACCGGTGGTGCCGGAAACCTGGAAGCCCGGCAGCTGGCGCATTTCAGCAAAGTGGTTGGCCAATGTCCAGGCATCCATTCCCATCGCATACAGGCGCACCAGCGAGTAGTCGTTACGGAAGCGCGCGCTGGCCTGCTGCAACAGCTGAGGGTTTGAGCCGGCCAGCAGCGGGATATCGCTGAACTGCAGGCCTTCCATTTCCAGACGGAAGTCCGGGCCGGCGCCGGCCTGGTAGCTGCGCGAGCTGGCGTACATCGCCGGCTTGCCGCGCGAACTGGTGGCCATGTCGATCATCGGTTTAATCAGCGTCAGCTGGGACTGGGTAGCAACGATATACACCGCGTCGACGCTGCCGCCGGTCGCGGCGGGCACGTCGCTCGGCGGCGCCGGAATGGTTAGCCCGGCGATGGTGACGCTCTGCGGCGCCGGGGCGCTCGACATCGGCGTACCGGTCATGCGGATGCCGCCGCTGTTGACCATTTGGCGCAGCTCGCCGGCGGAGCCGATGTCCTGACGCAGTACGGTTTGCCCGCCTTGCTTCTGCCATTCCTGGTTAAAGGCCTTGGCGACGCGATCGCCGAAGGCGCCGCGCGGGACCAGCAACAGCGGTTGACGCTTCTGCTGTTCCCAGATGTGGCGGGCGGCGTCGCGCGCTTCATCTTCCGGCGACAGGGCGAAGTAACAGATGTTCAGGTTGTCCTTCGGCGTTTCCGGCTGGTTGAGCGCCAGTACGTTCAGCGTGGTGGTGCTGGCGGACAACTGATCGACGTTCTCTTTCAGCAGCGGGCCGACCACCAGGGTGGCGCCATCCTGCTGCGCCTGGCTCAGCAAGGCGGCCAGCGGTTGGCTGGTGGTGTCGTACACTTTGACCTGCGCGTTGGCGGCCTGCAGCGGCGTTATCGGCGCGCTGGACGGCGCAGTGGGTTGCGCGGCGGTCACGGCAGGCTGGCTCTCTTGCGCCGAAGGGCTGACCGCGCCGTTGGCGTTGATGTCGCCCGTGGCGGCCTGATCGGCCGGCGCCGTTTGGGCCGGCGCGCTGGCCGGTGGTGCGGCTTGAGGCTGCGGCGCCGGCATGGAACCGCCGTTTTTCGCCGCTTCGAAGCCTTGCTGGATGGCGTCGGCGAATACTTTCGCCTGGCCGTTCAACGGCAGCAGCAGGGCGATTTTCGAGGTGGAGGCTTGGGTGAAGTTCAGCACCTGGTTCAGGCGAGCCGGCAGCGTTTTGGCCGCCGGGTTCTTCGGATAACGGTTCTGCCAGTCTTTGATACCGGCCTTCAGCAGATCGGGATCCTGCTTATTGTCCTGATAGACGCGCAGCAGATCCAGCCAGCCTTGCAGCACGTTCTCGTCGGCGTTGATCACCAGGCTGTTCATCTCCTGCGGCGTCAGCTGCAGCAGCGCCTGCCAGGTCTGATCCAGGTTGTCCTGGTGCGGTTTGCCGGTCAGCAACGGCTCCTGAGCGATATAGGCGCGGATCAATGGCAGCGATGCTTTGCCCTGATTGGCGGCGATTTGCGCCTGGTAGTAGCGCACCTTCTGATTCGGCGACAGCGAACCGCTGTCCAGGTGGCCCAGCGTGCTGCGGGCGCTGACGTAGCTCTTGTTGGCGATCTGCAGTTCGGCAGTCAGCAACTGGCGTTCAGTCTGCTGTGCGCCACTGAGATTTTTCGGCAACTGGTTCAACTGGTCGCCGGCCTGCGGCAGTTTTCCTTCACGCAGCAAGGCGCGAATAGCAAGTAATTGCCAGTCAGCCTTGTTATCATCGCTGCTTTGCTGCAACTGCTGCAGGTAGTAATCGGAGCTGGCGCTCGCTTCGTCCTGTATATTGGCGGGCGGCGTTTGCGGGGCCCGACTTGGACAGCCTGCCAGGAAAAGGGCGGCCGCGATGACTGCAGTAAGTCGGACAGGCTTGGAACGCCCTGCTTTGGTACGAACGAATGTTGAGGAAAGCATACTGTATCCAGTGATGTTTTTTTCAAGATGCTCAATATTAAATCGGCAACCCGGATGAAACAATGAATCAACACCAACAATCAGTCATTTCTGCATCAACGCTGTATGTGGTGCCCACTCCCATCGGCAATCTGGGCGATATCACCCACCGCGCGTTAGAGGTACTGAAAAGCGTTGATCTGATCGCGGCGGAAGACACGCGCCATACCGGATTGCTGTTGCAACACTTCGCGATCAAGGCGCGTCTGTTCGCGCTGCACGATCACAACGAACAGCAAAAAGCCGATCAGCTGCTGGCGAAACTGCAGGAAGGCCAGAGCATCGCGCTGGTGTCCGACGCCGGCACGCCGCTGATCAACGATCCCGGTTATCACCTGGTGCGCCGCTGCCGCGAGGCCGGCATTCGCGTGGTGCCACTGCCGGGCGCCTGCGCCGCCACTACCGCGCTGTGCGCCGCGGGCGTTGCTTCCGACCGCTTCTGCTACGAAGGCTTCCTGCCGGCGAAAACCAAGGGGCGCAAGGATACGCTGATGGCGCTGGCGGAGGAACCGCGCACGCTGATTTTCTACGAATCCACTCACCGCCTGCTGGAAAGCCTGCAAGACATGGTCACCGTCTGGGGCCCGCAGCGCTATGTGGTGTTGGCGCGCGAGCTGACCAAAACCTGGGAATCTATCCACGGCGCGCCGGTGGGCGAACTACTGGCGTGGGTGCAGGAAGATGAAGTGCGCCGCCGTGGCGAGATGGTGCTGATCGTCGAAGGCCACAAGGCGCAGGAGGATGCGCTGCCGCTCGAGGCGCTGCGCACGCTGGCGCTGCTGCAAAAAGAGCTGCCGCTGAAAAAGGCGGCAGCGCTGGCGGCGGAAATCCACGGCGTGAAGAAAAATGCGCTGTATAAGCACGCGCTGGAGCAACAACAGCCGTAAAGCGGTTGACCTGCCGCTGCCGCGACGCTACTATCCGCGCCGGAGTTGACCAGACAGTCGCCGCTTCATTGCCGTCCTCTTCGGGGAGACAGATGGAGGGGAGGAAAGTCCGGGCTCCATAGGGCAGGGTGCCAGGTAACGCCTGGGAGGCGCAAGCCTACGACTAGTGCAACAGAGAGCAAACCGCCGATGGCCCGCGCAAGCGGGATCAGGTAAGGGTGAAAGGGTGCGGTAAGAGCGCACCGCGCGGCTGGCAACAGTTCGTGGCACGGTAAACTCCACCCGGAGCAAGGCCAAATAGGGGTTCACATGGTACGGCCCGTACTGAACCCGGGTAGGCTGCTTGAGCCAGTGAGCGATTGCTGGCCTAGAGGAATGACTGTCCACGACAGAACCCGGCTTACCGGTCAACTCCCTCGACAAAAGAAAACCCCGCGCAATGTCAGTTGCGCGGGGTTTTTCGTTTTCCGGCCGGTTTACACCGGCAGGTCAATCAGCAGTGCGCGCAGCGGCGTCTCGGCGCGGATCGTCAGGCGATTCTCCTCGCGCACGAAGGCGCCGTCGCCGCAGGTCAGGCGCTGCGCTTCGTGGCGCTCGCCGGTGGCGGCGATGGTGCCGTGAATCGACTGCAAATAGGCGCGTGGCCCGTTAATCGTCAGCGTTTGTTCTTCGCCCGGCTGCAGATCGAGATGGTGGATCCAAACCTGCTGGCGCAGCTGCAGGCTGCCCTGCGCGCCGTCCGGCGAGGCCAGCAGCAGGTTACCTGCCGCCGGCAGCGTCAGGCGCTGCACCCGCTCGTTGTTACGTTCCGGGCAGGCGTCCAGCCACAGCTGCAGGCGGGTCAGCGGCGTATCGCTGCTGACGTTTTGTTCGCTGTAGCTCAGGCCCGGCTGGGTGGCCAGCAGCAGCGCTTCGCCGGCTTTGGCGCGCGCGGCGTTGCCGTCGCTGTCGCGGTATTCCGCCTCGCCCTGCAGGATCAGGTTCAGGATATCCACGCTGGGATAGGTGCGCGGCTGGAACGACGCGCCCGGCGCCAGCACCTCCTGATTCAGCACCCGCAGCGACGCGTAGCCCATCAGTTTGGGATCGAAGTAGTGACCAAAGGAAAAGGTGTAGCGAGCCTGCAGCCAACCAAAGTCAGCTTGCCCGCATTGTTGTGCTGTTCTGCATGTAATCATGGCAATCGGCTCTCTAAATTCATTATCCAAATGGTAAGCATCTGGACGTCGGATTGTTAGCCAGTTAATCTGGTCGGCATATTCAAATTTCCTGACAGAGGGATGTGATGGCCAGAGATCGGGCGCTCACGCTTGAGGCGCTGAGAGTGATGGACGCGATCGACCGGCGCGGCAGCTTCGCCGCGGCCGCCGACGAACTGGGCCGGGTGCCGTCGGCGCTCAGCTACACCATGCAAAAATTGGAAGAAGAATTGGACGTGGTGCTGTTCGACCGTTCGGGCCACCGCACCAAGTTCACCAATGTGGGGCGCATGTTGCTGGAACGCGGGCGGGTGCTGCTGGAAGCGGCCGACAAGCTGACCACCGACGCCGAGGCGCTGGCGCGCGGTTGGGAAACTCACCTGACCATCGTCAGCGAAGCGCTGTCGCCGCCGAGCCTGCTGTTCCCGCTGGTGGACAAGTTGGCGCTGAAGGCCAACACCCAGGTGTCGATTTTCACCGAGGTGCTGGCGGGCGCCTGGGAGCGGCTGGAGCAGGGGCGCGCCGACATCGTGATCGCGCCGGACATGCATTTTCGCGCGTCGTCGGAGATCAACACCCGCAAACTGTACAAGGTGATGAGCGTTTACGTCGCCGCGCCGGATCATCCTATCCACCAGGAGCCGGAGCCGCTGTCCGAGGTGACCCGCGTGAAATACCGTGGCATCGCGGTGGCGGATACCGCCCGCGAGCGTCCGGTGTTGACCGTGCAGCTGCTGGATAAGCAGCAGCGTCTGACGGTGAGCACCATCGAAGACAAGCGTCTGGCGCTGCTGGCCGGGTTGGGGGTGGCGACCATGCCGTATCCGATGGTGGAGAAAGATATCGAAGCCGGGCGGCTGCGCGTGGTGGGGCCGGAATACAGCCGCGAAGCCGATATCATCATGGCCTGGCGACGCGACAGCATGGGGGAGGCGAAAGCCTGGTTCCTGCGCGAAATTCCGCGCCTGTTCGCGCAGCGCTAACATCGCTTGGATGACATCCCCTTGCCGGGCGGCAAGGGGATTTTTTTTGCCTTAGCCGAAGCGCTGGTCGCGGCCGTGCGGCTCGTCCAGATCCTGCGCCGGCCCGATGGAAATGATGCCGTGCGGGTTGATGGTGGCGTGGCTGCGGTAGTAGTGGTTGCGAATGTGCGGCAGGCTGACCGTTTCGGTGATGCCCGGCATCTGGTAGATGTCACGCAGGAAACCGTACAGGTTCAGGTAGTCGCTGATGCGGTGCTTATCGCACTTGAAGTGGGTGACGTACACCGGATCGAAGCGCACCAGCGTGGTCCACAGACGCAGGTCGGCTTCGGTCAGCCGATCGCCGGTCAGGTAGCGGTGTTGCCCCAGGATCTGCTCCAGGCGTTCCAGCGCGTTGAAGACCCCGTTGACCGCGTCGTCATACGCTTCCTGGCTGGTGGCGAAACCGGCCTTGTACACGCCGTTGTTCACTTGATCGTAAATCCAGCCGTTCAGCTCATCGATTTTGCCGCGCAGCTCGGCCGGGTAGTAATCGCCCGCGCGGGCGCCCACGCCGTCAAACGCGCTGTTGAACATGCGGATGATGTCGGCGGATTCGTTGCTGACGATGGTTTGCCGCTGTTTGTCCCACAGTACCGGTACGGTCACGCGCCCGCTGTAGTGCGGATCGGCACGCAGGTAGATCTGGTACAGGAAGTCGGCGTGATACAGCGGATCGCCGGTGGTTTCAGGAAAATCCTGGCCGAAGGTCCAGCCGTTTTCCAGCATCAGCGGGTGCACCACCGAGACCGGAATGATCTGCTCCAGCCCTTTCAGTTTGCGCATCAGCAGCGTGCGGTGCGCCCAGGGGCAGGCGAGAGAAACATACAGGTGATAACGGCCCGCTTCTGCCTGAAAGCCGCCCGTGCCGTGTTCGCCCGGCTGACCGTCGGCGGTCACCCAATTGCGAAACTGAGCGGTTGAACGTTTGAAACGGCCGCCGGTAGATTTCGTGTCATACCAGATGTCTTGCCAAACGCCATCGACGAGTTGTCCCATGGGAATCTCCTTGGTGTCCGAGTTAAAAAACGACAGGGCCCGGCATGCCGGGCCCTGAATGACAGTTTAGATTACCATTTCTTATTCAGAAGACGGTCGATGCTGAAGCCGCCCGGGCCTGCAACCGCCAACACGATGAAACCGCCGGCGATGGTCAGGTTTTTCATGAACATCAGCTGGTTTACGCCTTCTGCAAAGTCAGTGTGGAACAGCAGCGCGGTCAGAATGGTGAAACCGGCAGTGAACAGCGCTACGGTGCGGGTCAGGAAACCGAACAGGATCGCCAGACCGCCGCCAAATTCCAGCAGGATGGTCAGCGGCAGCAAGAAGCCAGGCACGCCCATCGATTGCATGTACTGTTGGGTACCGGCATAAGCGTCACCCATTTTGCCGTAGCCTGCCACGATAAACAGAATTGGCATCAGAATACGAGCAACCAACAAACCTGTATCTTCTAATTTTTTCATCATCTACTCCAAAGTGTTTTTGTGCGCCTGTTCGGCGGTAGTCATATCAACGGGCGGCGTAGCGGGTCTCTTACCCTGTCCGCTCCGTCTCAAATTGATGGAGTGAATGTTAAGCGGGAAGTGCTCAGGTTGTTAGCAAGTAAAACTGTCGTAATTTTTCAAAAAATCTGAATCTTTAGCGTGCTAATAAACTGACGCTTGTCAGCAGGTTGCCCGGCCCTCGGGATAAGCCGCGCTGTTTTAGGGGGAAAATGAGGGCGGAGCAACAGGATGTTTGAAGGAAAAGCGCGGCGCTTACTTGGCGGAGAAGGTCTTTTTAAACAGGCGGATAGCGCTCCATGCGCCGAAAGCACGGCGCGACCAGCGGATCATCTTGCTGGGGTGGCGGATGCCGTACAGCGCCATGACGCTGGAACCGAGCACCAGATAGCGGCGCAGGCCAAACACCGTCTGCCAGCCGCGGTCAATGCGTTCGGTCTTTTCCAGCCACAGAGACTTGTGTTCGGCCAGATCCAGGCGTTGCTGCTGGATCTGGCGAATCAGCCTCTCTTTTTTCCATTCCAGGTAGCGGCGGCGGCTCATGGCTCGCGCTCCAGTTCGGCGCGGTCGAGTTCCAACTGCTTGCGCGTCGCGCCGAGCAGCGTGGTGCGACGGGCCTTGACCAGCGTCCAGATAGTGCCGACCACGGCCAGGAACAGCAGCACGCCGGTCGTGGCGCCCAGCGCCACCAGCCGGTAGACCGGATCGATGGCCCAAAAGATCAGGATCAACAGGCTCATCAAACCGAAGGCGGTGAACAGCAGCGTCATACCGGCCATGATCAGCAGTTGAATGAGGTTGGCTTTCTCCTCCTCCAACTCGACCACCGCCAGCCGGACACGGGTTTCCACCATGCCGACCAGGATCGTGATGATGCGCTGACCGATATCCAGGACCCCTTTGGCGGGGCCCTGCGCGCGCACTTGCGGTTGTTCAGCCATGATTAGCGACGCGCGAGCAGCACGCCCAGCACGACGCCAACCGCCGCACCGATACCGATGCCGGTCCACGGGTTGTCGCGCACGTAGTCGTCGGCCTGGCCTGCGATCTGTTTGGTTTGCGAAGCCAGCTTGTCACCGGCGTCGCTCAGGCGAGCGCGGGTCTCTTTCAGCGCGCCTTCCGCTTTCGAACGCAGCTTCTCAAGCTCGGCTTTCGGCTTGTCGGTGGAGGAGTTCAGCACTTCCTCCAGCGTATCGGCTAAGGACTTCAGTTCAGCGCGTAAGTTTTCTGCATTTGAATCATGTGCCATGTGATTATTCCTTAACGTTTATTTCGACAGACTTTTAACATAGCGGATTTTTTCGCCGGAGCAAAGGGGTGATGGCCAGCAGATAACACCAGACATCAATTCCATATGCTTAAGAAATCCCGTGTGATGGGGCTCTCATCGATAAATCCGCTGGTGTAAAAAAATTATTCCGCCTGGGCGCGTTTCAGCTCAGCCTGCGCTTCCGCCAGCTTTTGCTGCTTCTTGGCGACCTTGTCCAGCTTGCCGGTTTGCTGCGCTTCTTTCAGCTCCTGCCGGCGCTCGTCGACCTTGCGCTGTTTCTCCGCGATATTTTTCTCACGTTCGGCCTGCAGGCCGGCTTCGGTGCAGTGAGTCTGCACTTCGCTCAGCGCTTTTTTCAGGCCGTCCACGCGGTGGGTGTTGCCGTGTTGGGTGGCATAATCGATTTGCTGCTGGATGTCTTGCGCTTTGGCGGCGCAACCGCCCTCGGCGGCCGCAGCGAGCGCCGGCAGCGTGCAGAGTGGCAACAGCAGTAACAGTGAGTGGCGTAATTTCATCTTTCAGTTCCTTTTCATGGGATGCCTGAACAGGCATCCGCTTTCCTGACTGCCGAAGGCGGCAGCGCGAGAGGAGGGCGTTCATCGCCGGCTGAAGTTACCCTTCAGCATAGTCATGAAACCGGCGGGCCCCCAAAGAATCAGCCGTGACTCAGTGCTGACTGATTAATTCTTGAGCTAATCGGTGCGAATGAAAATGAAGATAATGGCAATGAAAGGAAACCCCTTCATATGAAGGGGGATTATCCCAGATTGAGTGGGGAACGCGCAAATTCGCGTACCCAATGCGACGGCACGGGGGACTCGCTCAATGCGATGTGGTAACCGGGCGGCAAAATGGTTTGCAACGCTTCGCGCGCCAGCAATTGCTGCTCCGGCGAGTCCAGACGGATGACCAGGCCATCACCTTCCGGCGTAATGCTTTTGATGCGGATGCCGCGCTCATCCAGGCGCTGGTAGACGTAAAAACCGTCGGGCAGCGACAGCCCTTGCTGGCTGGCGCGAATGCGCAGCTCGCTCTCGGTGCGCACCATGCAGGGCACCAGCAGCGTCGCCAACGCCAGCAGGGCGAGCGCGATCAGCAAGACGTATTGCCAGCGCGGGCGCTTTGCTGTCACGCCCCTTTCCCCGGGTTCTGGCTGCTGGCGCGTTTCTTGCGCCACAGCACGATCAGCGAGCCGACCAGCCCGACCACCAGCAACACCAGCGGCAACATCATCAGGCAGAACATCAGCTGATCTTCATACTTGCGGAACACCGGGGTTTTCCCCAGCGCGAAGCCCAACGTTGTCAGGATCAAGACCCACAGCAGGCCGCTCATCCAGTTGAAAAACTGGAAGCGCGCGTTGCTCAGGCCGGACAGCCCGGCGATGGTCGGCAGCAGGGTGCGCACGAAGGCCAGGAAGCGGCCGACCAGCAGAGCGGAAAGCCCGTGGCGGTGGAACAGGTTGTGAGCGCGTTGATGGTAGTGGGCCGGCAGGTGCGAAAGCCAGCCTTGCACCGTTCGCGTATTGCCGAGCCATCGGCCCTGTATATAGCTGACCCAGCACCCCAGGCTGGCGGCGACGGTCAGGATAACGATGGTCAGCGGGAAACCCATGGTGCCTTTGGCGATCAGCACGCCGACCAGGATCAGCAGGCTGTCGCCCGGCAGGAAAGCGGCCGGCAGCAGGCCGTTCTCCAAAAACAGGATCATGAACAGCAGGATGTAGAGGGTCCACACCAACGAAGGGTTCGCCAGCGTCTCAAAATCCTGCTGCCACAAGGCATGTATCAGTTCTTTAATGATGTCCATCCGGTGTTCCTAAAACGTCATTGTTTATTTTTATCTCAGCGGCGGAACGGGCGTGGGCTGAAAGCGCGCGGCGATCCTGAATGCTGATAACGATGAAACGGCGTTGCTTTAAGGTTTCTTAGCGGTGCGACACCGGTCATAGGTGGTAAGTCAGCGTGCCACGGTACTGCATGTTACTTTCTTTCCAGCCGGCCTGCCGACTCTGTTGCCTGGAGGCGTCCAGCATCCAGTCGACCTGGGCAAGCCGGTTGGGCGCCGGACTGTCCTGGCGGGGGAAGCGAATTCGGTAGCCCGGCTCTGCAGCCAGGGTATAGACCGGCGCCGGCAGGGAGGATACGAGCAGCGAACCGGGGAAAGAGTGCGCTCTGGGCAGCAGCAGCAGCAACTTACCGGGGGCTTTGCGGCGCGCTTCGGCCGGCGCCCGATACACATGATCATAGGGGGAAAGCGCCGGCTCCGCCAGCGGTGACAGGCTGCTCAGCGCGCTGGGGGTGGGCTTGGGTGACGCCACGCATAGCTGTTGGCCGGAGACCGAACCGGTCCAGCAGAAAACAGCAATCAGCATGGCAAACAACCAGCGCATTTATTCGCGTCCCGCCCCCGCAGCAATGGGTAAAAAAGTGGGCTAACTCTACCAAAATAGCACGATTGGCAACAGGGAAATCTACGTTGCCGACGGTGAAATAGTACACGGCAAACGGCGGTTCCGGCATCGATTCAGCGGATTTTACATTACCTGACATAAGCCGACGGTTTTTGACCGCCGTGGCTATTTCGGTTCGTGGCTCACGCCATCCAGATGCACCACCGGATTCTCGGCGAACAGGTAGCGGTCGGCGTTGTATTCGAAATCGTCGCTGGTAGCGTTGAACAGCATCTGCTTGGTGTTTTCCAGATGCTGCCACATCGCCAGTTTGGCGGCGTAGGGATCTTTGCGCATCAGCGCCTTGAGGATCTGATCGTGATCGTCGCACCAGCTGGCGATCGAGCGTTCGTCGATATGCTCGTGCAGTTTTTTCCAGTAAGGGTTGTTGACCCGCTGTACCCACATTTTTTCCACGATGGTGGCCATGGCTGTGTTCTGGGTGGCCAGCGCCACCTGTACGTGGAACTTCAGATCCCACTGCGAGTCGCGGAAGCGATCCTCTTTGCGGGCGTGCTCCTGGATCTCCATCAACTGCACGATATCTTGTTTGGTCACCTGGGTGGCGGCGAATTCGGCGATGTTGCTTTCGATCAGCTGGCGCGCCTGCAGCAGCTCAAACGGGCCGGCGGTGGCGAACTCGATGCTGTCGCCCGGTACCACCAGGTGTTTTTGCTGGTTGGACACCACGTGGATCCCGGATCCCTTGCGCACGTCCACATAGCCTTCCACTTCCAGCATGATGATCGCTTCGCGCACCACGGTGCGGCTGACATTCATCTCTTCGGCGATGTATCGCTCGGCCGGCAGCTTGTCGCCCACCGGGTAGCGGCCGCTTTCGATGCGTTGCTTAAGCTCGGCGGCCAGTTGCTGATACAGGCGTCTGGTTTCAGTGAATTCCATAGTGAATGCTCTATACGGTGCGGTGGGAAGGGGCGCGTAGCCATCGGATTTGTTATACCACTTATTCGGCACCGCTGCCAGAGGAGCAGGAGGCCCGGCGCGGCGGCCGGGCGACGGGATCAGCTGCGCGCCGGGGTCGGTTGCAGCGCGGCGGGTTGCGGTTCGGCGGCCGGGCGGTTTTGCAGCACCGTCCAGATGACGATGGCACCGAGAATGTCGAAGACCGACAGCGCGGCGAACAGCGGGCTGAAGCCGAGGGTGTCTGCCAGGGCGCCGACCACCAGGGCGAACAGCGTGCTGGCGGTCCAGGCCGCCATGCCGGTCAGGCCGTTGGCGGTCGCCACTTCATTGCGGCCGAACACGTCGGAAGAGAGGGTGATCAGCGCGCCGGACAGCGCCTGATGGGCGAAGCCGCCAACGCACAGCAGCGCAATAGCCGCATAAGGGCTGGTGAACAGGCCGATCATGCCGGGGCCGATCATCAACACCGCCCCCATCGTCACCACCAGCTTGCGCGAGACGATCAGATTGACCTTGAAATACTTCTGGAACAGCGGCGGCAGGTAGCCGCCGACGATGCAGCCGAGATCGGCGAACAGCATCGGCATCCAGGCGAACATGGCGATCTCTTTCAGGTTAAAACCGTAGGCCTTGAACATGAACAGCGGGATCCAGGCGTTGAAGGTGCCCCAGGCCGGTTCCGCCAGAAAGCGCGGCAGCGCGATGCCCCAAAACTGGCGGTTGCGCACGATCTGCCAGGCGGACATCTTTTTGGCGTTAGAGGTCTGGTGCTGCGCTTCCTGCCCTTCGAGGATGTAACGTCGCTCTTCCTGGCTCAGTTTCTTCTGATCTTTCGGGTGCTTGTAGAACAACAGCCAGCAGATGGCCCAGATCAGGCTCAGTACGCCGGTGATGATGAACGCCATCTCCCAGCTGTGCGCCACGATGGCCCACACCACCAGCGGCGGGGCGATCATGCCGCCGATCGACGAACCGACGTTGAAATAGCCGACGGCGATCGAACGCTCTTTGGCCGGAAACCACTCGCTGCTGGCCTTCAGCCCGGCGGGGATCATCGCCGCTTCGGCCATGCCGACCGCGCCGCGCGCCAGCGCCAGGCCGCCCCAACTGTTGGCCAGCGCGGTACCCATGCAGAACAGCGCCCACAGAATGGCGAACATGGCGTAACCGACCTTGGTGCCCAGCACGTCCAGCACATAACCTGCCACCGGCTGCATCACGGTATAGCAGGCGGAATAGGCGGCAACGATATAAGAATACTGTTGGGTGGTGATGTGCAGCGTATCTTCCAGCGTCGGCGCCGCCACGGCGATGGCGTTGCGGGTCAGGTAGCCCAGCACGGTGCCGACGGTCACCAGCCCGATCATGTACCAGCGTAACCCTTTAATTTTACGCATCCGAAATGTCTCCCCGTTTGAAGGTATGGCCGTCGATGCGGCTGGCGAGACAATAACCTGTCATACAAGTTTAAAAGTTGAGTGATATCACAAAAGGAATTATTCGCCTGAGCGATACTGTCGCCGGTGAAATAGGGCGTTTATGCCACACGCATGCCGTAAAAATGAGCGAAAAAGGGATTAAAGGACAGCAAAATGACAGATGGCGGGAAAAATTTGCTGGACGCTCGCTAAAATTGGTGTGATAACTTTTGTGATTCGATCCCTGTGCCGCACGGCAAGTAAGGTAAGGAGCCCGAGATGGCGACGTTTTTGAGCGAAGATTTCCTGCTGGACAGCGAATTTGCCCGGCGTTTGTATCACGACTACGCGGCGCACCAGCCGATTTTCGATTACCACTGCCATTTGCCGCCGCAACAGATTGCGGAGAATACCCGCTTCAGCAATCTGTACGATATCTGGCTGCGGGGGGATCACTACAAATGGCGGGCGATGCGCACCAACGGTGTGGCGGAGCGGCTGTGTACCGGCGATGCGGGCGATCGCGAGAAATTCGACGCCTGGGCCGCCACGGTGCCGCACACCATCGGCAACCCGCTCTATCACTGGACGCACCTGGAGCTGCGCCGGCCGTTCGGCATCACGGGAACACTGCTGTCGCCGGCCACGGCGGATGAGATCTGGCAGCGCGGCAATGCGCTATTGGCGCAGGATGAGTTTCGCGCGCGCGGCATCATGCGGCAGATGAACGTGAAAATGGTCGGCACTACCGACGATCCGATCGACGATCTGCGCCATCATCGGGCGATCGCCGACGATCACAGCTTCGATATCAAGGTGTTGCCGAGCTGGCGGCCAGACAAGGCCTTCACCATCGAAGCGCCCGGTTTCAACGACTATCTGCGGCAGCTGGAGGCGGCGGCGGACACCGCGATCGGCCGCTTCAGCACGCTGTGCGACGCCCTGTACAAAAGGATGGATCACTTCGCCGCCCACGGTTGTAAGGTGGCCGATCATGCGCTGGACGTGGTGGTGTTCGGCGAGGCCGATGAAGTGACGTTGGATGCGATCCTGCTGCGTCGCCTGAACGGCGAGCTGCCGACGCCGGAACAGAGCGCGCAGTTCAAAAGCGCGGTGCTGCTGTTCCTGGCCGGCGAATACCGGCGCCGCGGCTGGGTGCAGCAATATCACATCGGCGCGCTGCGCAATAACAACAGCCGCATGTTGGCCGCCGTCGGGCCGGATATCGGCTTCGACTCGATCAACGATCGGCCGCTGGCGGAGCCGCTGTCGCGGCTGCTGGATGCCCAGGCGCGGCAGGGCGGCCTGCCGAAAACCATTCTTTATTGCCTCAACCCGCGCGATAACGAAGTGATCGGCACCATGATCGGCAATTTCCAGGGGGAAGGCACGCCGGGCAAGATGCAGTTCGGCTCCGGCTGGTGGTTCAACGATCAGAAGGACGGCATGCAGCGCCAAATGACGCAGCTGGCGCAGCTCGGGCTGCTGAGCCGCTTCGTCGGCATGCTGACCGACAGTCGCAGCTTCCTGTCGTACACGCGCCATGAGTACTTCCGTCGCATCCTTTGCCAGATGATCGGCCGCTGGGTGACGGACGGCGAAGCGCCGGCGGATATCGCGCTGCTGGGCGGGATGGTGAAAAACATCTGCTTCGACAACGCCAAAGACTATTTCGCCATTGACCTGGCGTAGCCGTTATCCGGGACCGGTTTATGCAAAGTACGATAAAGATTCACGAACAGGATAACGTGGCGGTGGCGCTGCGCGACCTGGCCGCTGGAGAAACGGTTGAGCTGGCAGGCGTCGCCGTTCCGCTGGTACAGCCGGTGGCGCGCGGGCACAAGTTTGCACTCGGCCCGATCGCAAAGGGCGAGGACATCATCAAATATGGCCAGCCGATCGGCCATGCGCTCGCGGCTATCGGCCCTGGGGAGCATATCCATTCGCAAAACGCCAAAACCAACCTGAGCGATCTGGACAGCTACCGTTACCAGCCGCAGTTCCCGGCGTTGCCGCCGCAGGCGGCGGATCGCGAGGTGCAGCTGTACCGCCGGGCCGGCGGCGACGTGGGGATCCGCAACGAGCTGTGGATCGTGCCGACCGTCGGCTGCGTCAACGGCATCGCCCGCCAGATCCAGCAGCGCTTTTTGCAGCAAACGCAGGCGGAGGGGATCGACGGCGTGCATCTGTTCAGCCATCCGTTCGGCTGCTCGCAGCTGGGGCAGGATCATGCCAACACCCGCATCATGCTGCAGAACATGGCGCGCCATCCCAACGCCGGCGCGGTGCTGGTGATCGGGCTGGGGTGCGAGAACAATCAGGTGGATGCCTTCCGCGCCACGCTGGGGATGGTGGACGAGCGGCGGCTGCGCTTTATGGTGTGCCAACAGCAGGACGACGAGGTGGAGGCCGGGCTGGCGCTGCTGCACGAGCTGTACCGGGAGATGCGCCACGATCGCCGCGAGCCGGGCCGCCTGAGCGAGCTGAAGTTCGGCCTGGAGTGTGGCGGTTCGGACGGATTGTCGGGTATCACCGCCAACCCGCTGCTAGGGCGCTTTTCCGACTATGTGATCGCCAATGGCGGCACCACGGTGCTGACCGAAGTGCCTGAGATGTTCGGCGCCGAGCGCATTTTGATGAGCCGCTGCCGCGATGGGGAGACCTTCGGCAAAACCGTCGACATGATCAACGATTTCAAACGCTATTTCATCGCCCATCAACAGCCGATATACGAGAATCCGTCGCCGGGCAACAAGGCCGGCGGCATTACCACGCTGGAGGAGAAATCGCTCGGCTGCACCCAAAAAGCGGGCCTGAGCCAGGTGGTGGACGTGCTGAAATACGGCGAGCGGCTGCGCGTGCCGGGGTTGAATTTGCTCAGCGCGCCGGGCAACGATGCGGTGGCGACCAGCGCGCTGGCCGGCGCCGGCTGCCATATGGTGCTGTTCAGCACCGGGCGCGGCACGCCGTACGGCGGCTTTGTGCCGACGGTGAAGCTGGCGACCAACAGCGAGCTGGCGGCGAAGAAACCGCACTGGATCGATTTCGACGCCGGCGGCCTGATCCACGGCGTGGCGATGGAGACCTTGCTCGGCCGCTTCGTCGATCTGATCGTCGAGATCGCCAACGGCCGCCCGGCGCGCAATGAAGCCAACGACTTCCGCGAGCTGGCGATCTTTAAAAGCGGGGTAACGCTATAAGGCTGACAAAAAAGGCGCTCGAAAGAGCGCCTTTTCGATGCCGACAGGTGGGATTAACGCACCTTCAGCGGGTCTTCGTTCGCCAGCCGTTGATCTTCCGCCTGGCAGGCCGCGGCGGTGAACAGCACGTCGGTGGAGGAGTTAAGGGCGGTTTCCGCCGAATCCTGCAGCACGCCGATGATAAAGCCCACGGCCACTACCTGCATCGCCACGTCGTTCGGAATGCCGAACATGTTGCACGCCAGCGGGATCAGCAGCAGCGAGCCGCCGGCCACGCCGGAGGCGCCGCAGGCGCAGAGGGCGGCCACCACGCTCAGCAGCAGGGCGGTCGGGACGTCCACCGCGATGCCCAGCGTGTTCACCGCCGCCAGCGTCAGCACGGTGATGGTGATCGCCGCGCCGGCCATGTTGATGGTAGCGCCCAGCGGGATGGAAACCGAGTAGGTGTCCTCATTCAGGTTCAGCTTCTTGCACAGCTCCATGTTCACCGGGATGTTGGCGGCCGAGCTGCGGGTGAAGAAGGCGGTCACACCGCTTTCGCGCAGGCAGGCGAACACCAACGGATACGGATTGCGGCGGATTTTCCAGTAAACGATCAGCGGGTTGAGCACCAGCGCCACCAGCAGCATGCAGCCGATCAGCACCATCAGCAGCTGGGCGTAGCCCCACAGCACGCCGAAGCCGGTTTCCGCCAGCGTGGAGGCCACCAGGCCGAAGATGCCGAGCGGCGCACAGCGGATCACCGCGCGTACCACCAGCGTGACTGCATGGGACATGTCGTTGATCAGCCCCTTGGTGGTTTCGGAAGCGTGGCGCAGCGCCAGCCCCAGCCCGACGGCCCAGGCCAGAATACCGATGTAGTTGGCGTTAATCAGCGCATGGAACGGGTTGGCCACCACGCTCATCAACAGACCCTTCATCACCTCCACAATGCCGCCCGGCGGGGTAATGTCCGTCGCGCCGGTGGTCAGCGCCAGCGTAGAAGGGAAGATAAAGCTGACGACGACCGCCACCAGCGCGGCGGCAAAGGTACCCAGCAGGTAGAGGAACAGGATCGGGCGAATGTTGGTCTTCTGCCCCTGTTTATGGTTGGCGATCGAGGCCATCACCAGAATCAGCACCAGCACCGGCGCCACGGCTTTCAGCGCGCCGACGAACAGGATGCCGAGCAGGCCGACGGCCGCAGCGGCTGCCGGCGAAACCAGCGCCACCAGAATGCCGGCCACCAGGCCGACCATGATTTGTTTGACCAGGCTACCCTGCATGATCCTTTGTAATAGTTTTTGCATAGTGCTTTCTTCCTGATGTTATCTGGCCGCCGCGGCGGGAACGACGCCGGGTAGCTTTATATGATTCTGTAACTAAGTGTGTTTGCCGAATCAGTATTCAGCAATCGAATGATGTTGGAAAGAGGCGAGGGTGAAATTCTGAGCGCGGATCAACACTTGATAACATACTGGTTACATTTGTGTGATCGCAATAACGTTTGGCGTTTTGGGGGAATTGCCAAACAATCGCGGGGCGACTAGCGCCCCGGATAACAGATTGTGGTTATTTCTTCGCCAGGCGATCGTTGCGGCGATTGACCCAGGCGTTGATCAGCAAGGTAAGCGTCAGGATGCCCGCCACCACGCCGAGCGACACGCCGATCGGGATGTGGAAGAAGTCGATAATCAACATCTTGATGCCGATAAACACCAGGATCACCGACAGGCCGTATTTCAGCATCGAGAAACGCTCCGCCACGTTGGCCAGCAGGAAGTACATGGCGCGCAGGCCCATGATGGCGAACAGGTTGGAGGTTAGGACAATGAACGGGTCAGTGGTCACGGCGAAGATCGCCGGGATGCTGTCTACCGCGAAGATCACATCGCTCAGTTCGACCAGGATCAGCACCAGCACCAGCGGGGTGGCGAACAGGATGCCGTTGCGGCGCACGAAGAAGCGCTCGCCTTCCAGGCTGTCGGTCATGCGCAGCCGGCTGCGCAGCCATTTCACCAGCGGCTTGTCGCCGATCGCCGAGTCATCTTCCTTCGCCAGCGCCATCTTGATACCGGTGAACAGCAGGAAAGCGCCGAACAGATACAGCAGCCACTGGAACTGGCTGACCAACCAACTGCCGGCGAAGATCATGATGGTACGCAGCACGATCGCCCCCAGCACGCCGTAGATCAGCACCCGCCGCTGCAGGTTGGCCGGCACGGCGAAGTAGCTGAACAGCATCAGCCAGACGAACACGTTATCCACCGCCAGCGCTTTTTCGATCAGGTAGCCGGTCAGGAAAGCCAGCGCCTGGGTATCGGCGACGGCGCGCCCGGCGGTTTCATTCAGGTAGTACCAAAAACCGAAATTGAACAGCAGGGAGAGGCTGACCCACACCAGCGACCAGCTGGCGGCCTGCTTCAGGGTCATGGTGTGCGCGCCTTTACGGCCCTGCAACAGGAGGTCGATTGCGAGCATCACGACTATGACGGCGGCGAAGCTGCCCCATAACCACGGTGTGCCAACGGAATTCATCATCAGAGGTATCCTTCAAAAACAAAAACGGCCAACGTCGGAAGACGCCAGCCGCTTTGTGAACGCTGCAAGCAAACCTCGCCTTCCGGCAAGGTCTCACTTACAACGTTGATGAAGGTGGTTACACCTTTGACATCAGGTTGCCCGGTAACCGGATGCTTGCGCATCGTAATGACGATTGACCGGCAATGAAGTTACTCCCCTTTGCACAGCAGAAAGTAATGCAAAATGTGTCGGCGGTCAACGTGAATCGCGTTAGCCGGCCATCGCTTTTTGCGCGCCCAGGCTGACGACGAATCCCTGCAGCAGCAGACGGCTGAACGGCGTGTCGCTAACCTGTTGTTGTTGCTGTTGATAGCGGGCTTGCTGCTCGGGATGCAGTTCGCCGAGCCACTGCAGATACTGGCTCATCACCGCGCCGTTGAATTCCGGGTGGAACTGGGTGGTCAGGGCGTGATCGCCATAGCGCAGGATCTGGTGCGCGTCCTGCTGCGAACGCGCCAGCGTCTGCGCGCCGGCAGGCGGCGTCAGCACGCTCTGCGAATGGATAAGGTTGGCCTTGAAACGCGGCGGCAGCAGGGTGAGCCGCCGGTCTTCGGCTGCGGCGGGCAGCAGTTCGATCTCCAGCGTACCCACCTCCATGCCCTGCGGGTGGTAGCCCACTTCGCCGCCGAGCGCGTAGGCCAGCAACTGGTGGCCGTAGCAGACGCCGAACAGCGGCAGTTTGATCGCCATCGCCTGACGCAGCCATTCGGCGGCTTCCTCGCTCCACGGCAGCTGTTCGGTCACCATCGCCGGCGATCCGGTGATGATCACGCCGCAATAGGCGGCCGGCGGCAACAGCCGTTCGCCGGCGGGCAGATGCACGATGTGCGCGCGTTCGGCATCGATGTTGCCCTGTTGCAGGAACATACCTTCAAAGTTGGCCAGTTCCTGGCGAATGGCCTGCGGCGCGTCGCCGGTTTGCATCACGAGCAGCGGTTTCATTTCATTCTCCGTCGGCGGGGAAGACGACGCCGGTCTGGCGGCGGATGTCGGTCAGCAGGCGGGCGACGATCAGCGAATTCTCCAGCCCCGGATGTTCCACCTGGTGCTTCTCAACCAACTCGGCGAAGGCCAGCGCTTCATACAGCATGGTGTTGATGTGCTGCGGTTGGCTCAGATCTTGGCGGTTGCCGCCGCGCGGCGTCAGCGCCACGCCCTGACACTCGGAAATCTTGTCGATAATCAGCGTGCCTTCCTCTCCCTGGATCTCGCTGGGGATCGCCGAGTCGCTGACCTTGGAATGGGAAAGCGTGACGTCGAAATCGCCGTAGTTCAGGCAGACGGTGCCGTGGGCGTCCACGCCGGTCTCCAGCAGCGTGGCGCTGGCGAGCACCGACTGCGGCGCGCCGAACAGTGCCACTGCACTGGCCAGGCAGTAGTAACCGATATCCATGATCGAGCCGTTGGAGAACTGCGGGTTAAAGGTGTTGGGATTCTCGCCGGCGAGATAGCGCGGATAGCGCGAAGAGTATTGGCAATAGTTGATGAAGGCTTTGCGCAGCCGGCCGACTTTCGGCAATGCCTGCTGCAGCGCCAGGAAATTCGGCAAGTAGGCGCTTTTGAACGCTTCGAACAGCACCACCTGATTTTCCCGCGCGCAGGCTACCAGTTGTTCCGCTTCGCGCTGGTTGGAGGCCAGCGGTTTTTCGCAGATCACGTGCTTGTTATGGCGCAGGAACAGCAGCGATTGCGGGCAGTGCAGGGAATTGGGGCTGGCGATATACACCGCGTCTATAGCATCGGACTGGGCCATTGCCTCGAGTGAGTCGAAAAACTGCGTGACCTGATAGTTGGCGCCAAATGCCTGCGCCTGTTCCAGCGAGCGTGAATATACGGCGCTCAGCGTGAGTTTGCCGCTTTCATGGGCGGCATCGATAAAACGTTCCGTAATCCAGTTGGTGCCGACAACGGCAAAGCGAATCATGGCGAGCTCCGGTCCAGGCTTAAAACCGCAGATTATCACGCCCTCACTCGCTATGCATACAGCTCGCCGAACAGCGAAAGGTGCGTCAGATACAGCCGGGTATCGAACTCCAACTGGTGGTAATCCGGCTCCATATGACAGCACAGGCTGTAGAACGCCTTGTTGTGATCTTTCTCTTTCAGGTGCGCCAGCTCATGCACCACGATCATGCGTAGGAACGGTTCGGGTGCGACTTTAAACACCGTCGCCACGCGGATTTCTGCTTTGGCCTTCAGCTTGCCGCCCTGCACGCGTGAGATAGCGGTATGCAGGCCGAGTGCGTGCTTCATGACGTGGATCTTGCTGTCGTAGGCCACCTTGCTCAGCGGCTGAGCGTTGCGCAGATACTGGTTTTTCAGATCGACGGTAAACTGATACAGCGACTTGTCGGTGGTGCAGTCGTGCACCTGCGGATAGCGCTGCAGCAGCACGTCCCCCAGCCGATTCTGATGGATCAGTTGTTGCACCTGGCTTTGCAGATGCGTTGGGTAGCCTTGCAGGTAGGTCAATTCAGACATTCTTGTTCCGTATCAACGGCCATTCAGTCGGTCATTCTATGCTGTTTTTTCGCTCAAATCCTGACATACGCAATTTATCCGAAAAAACATTTTACTGACGGGCGTTTTTAGGGGATAAACAGCCCAAATTTTATCAGTCAGGAGGGGCAATGAGCCAACTCGATCTGGGAACACAGCAACTTGAGCTGGAGCGTTATCCCCAACAGGAAGAATCCACCCAACTGCAGGCGTGGGAAGCGGCGGACGAATATCTGCTGCAACAGCTTGAAAACGTAGATATCGGCGGCCGCCCGGTGCTGATTTTCAACGATAACTTCGGCACCCTGGCCTGTGCGCTGCACGCGCATCGCCCTTACAGCGTCAGCGACTCGTACATGAGCCAGCTGGCGACGCGCCACAACCTCAAGCTCAACGGTCTGGATCCTGAGCAGGTCACGCTGTTGGACAGCCTGGCTGAGCTGCCGGCGGCGCCGGCGGTGGTGCTGATTCGCGTGCCGAAGGCGCTGGCGCTGCTGGAGCAGCAGCTGCGCGCGCTGCGCCACGTTGTGACCGAAGACACGCTGATCGTCGCCGGCGCCAAAGCGCGCGACGTGCATACCTCGACGATGCAGCTGTTCGAAAAGGTGCTGGGCCCGACGCGCACCAGCCTGGCGTGGAAGAAAGCGCGCCTGATCTTCTGCCAGGTGGCGGACATCGTCCCGCCGGCGGCAGCGGAAACCACCGACTGGACGCTGGACGGCACTGATTGGCTTATCCACAACCACGCTAACGTCTTCTCGCGCGGCAGCCTGGATATCGGCGCGCGCCTGTTCCTGGATCATCTACCGCGTGGCCTGAACGGCCATATCGTCGATCTGGGCTGTGGCAACGGCGTGATTGGCCTGACGGCGCTGGCGCAAAACCCGGAAGCGCAGGTGACCTTTCTCGATGAATCTTACATGGCGGTGGCCTCCAGCGAGCTGAACGTGGAGCACAACCTGCCGCAAGAGCTGGATCGTTGCCAGTTTGAGGTGAACAACGCGCTGGCGGGCATCGAGCGCGAAAGCGTGCAGGCGGTGCTGTGTAACCCGCCGTTCCACCAGCAGCACGCCATTACCGATCACACCGCCTGGCAGATGTTCTGCGACGCCAAGCGCTGCCTGCAGGTGGGCGGCGAATTGCGCATCGTCGGCAACCGCCACCTCGACTATCACCAGAAGCTCAAGCGTCTGTTCGGCAACTGCACGCTGGTAGCCTCGAACAAGAAGTTCGTGATCTTGAGAGCGGTGAAATCCGGCGCGCGTCGCTGAGCGTGATGACCAAGGGGCGCTGTGCGCCCCTTTCTTACAGCGCCATCGCCAGCCGCGTACCCTGATCGATCGCGCGGCGGGCGTCCAGCTCGGCGGCCACGTCGGCGCCGCCGATCAGATGTACGGTTTTCCCCATCGCCAGCAGCGGTTGCTGCAGTTCGCGGCGCGGTTCCTGCCCGGCGCAGATGACCACCGTGTCTACCGGCAGGCAGCTGTCCTGCTCGGCGCGGGTGATGTGCAGCCCTTCGTCGTCGATCAGTCGATAGCTGACGCTATTGAGCATCTTCACGCCGCGCATTGCCAGGCTGGCGCGGTGGATCCAACCGGTGGTTTTCCCCAGGCCTTCGCCCACCTTGCTGGTTTTGCGCTGTAACAGGTAGATTTGCCGCGCGGCCTGTGGCGCCTGCGGCCCTTGCGCCGCCAGCCCACCGCGCTGCTCAAGGCGGCCGTCGATGCCCCATTCGCGGTTGAATTCCGCCTGATCCAGGCTGCTGGACACGCCATGCTGGCTGAGGTACTCGGCGGTGTCGAAGCCGATGCCGCCGGCGCCGACGATCGCCACCCGCTGGCCGACCGGTTTTTTATCGCGCAGCACGTCCAGATAGCTCAGCACCTTGGCGTGCCCGATGCCGGGAATATCCGGGGTGCGCGGCACGATGCCGCAGGCGAGGATCACTTCGTCGAATTCGCTTAAATCCGCCGCCTCGACCTTGACGCCCAGCCTGACCGTCACTTCGCGCAGCGCCAGTTGGCGGCGGAAGTAACGCAGGGTTTCATGGAATTCTTCCTTGCCGGGGATCTGCTTGGCGATGTTGAACTGGCCGCCGATCTGCTCGGCGGCGTCGAACAGCGTCACCTGATGGCCACGGCTGGCGGCGGTGGTGGCAAAGGCCAGTCCGGCGGGGCCGGCACCGATCACCGCCAGCTTTTTCGGTTTTTCCGCCATCGTCAGCGGCATTTCGGTTTCACGGCAGGCGCGTGGGTTGACCAGGCAAGACGTCAGTTTGCCTTCAAAAATCTGGTCGAGACAGGCCTGGTTGCAACCGATGCAGGTATTGATCTCGTCGGCGCGTCCCTCGGCGGCTTTCCGCACAAAGGCGGCGTCGGCGAGGAACGGGCGCGCCATCGACACCATGTCGGCGCAGCCGTCCGCCAGCACCTGCTCGGCCACCGCCGGATCGTTGATGCGGTTGGTGGTGATCAGCGGAATACCCACCTTGCCCATCAGCTTGCGGGTCACCCAGCTGAACCCGGCGCGCGGCACCATGGTGGCGATGGTCGGGATGCGCGCCTCGTGCCAGCCGATGCCGGTATTGATGATCGTGGCGCCTGCCTGTTCGACCGCCAGCGCCAGCTGTTCGATCTCCTGCCAACTGGAGCCATCCTCCACCAGATCGAGCATCGACAGCCGGTAGATCAGAATGAATTCCGCGCCCACCGCCTGGCGCACCGCCCGCACGATCTCGACGGCGAAGCGCATGCGGTTGGTGAAGCTGCCGCCCCAGCGATCGTCGCGCTGGTTGGTGCGCGCCGCCAAAAATTGGTTGATCAGGTAGCCTTCGGAACCCATCACCTCAACGCCGTCGTAGCCGGCCTGTTGCGCCAGCGCCGCGCAGTGGGCGAAGTCGGCGATGGTCTGCTCGATCTCCGCTTCACTCAGCGCGCTTGGCGCGAAGGGATTGATCGGCGCCTGCAGCGCGGAAGGGCCCACCGGGTGCGGTTGATAGCTGTAGCGGCCGGCATGCAGGATCTGCAGCGCTATCTTGCCGCCCGCGCGATGAACGGCCTCGGTGACCGGCCGATGGTGAGGCAGCTGCGCCTCGCTGTTGAGGGTGGAGCCGCCGCGATACACCACGCCTTTGTCGTTGGGCGCGATGCCGCCGGTGACGATCAGGGCCACGCCGGCGGCGGCGCGCTCGGCATAGAACGCGGCCAGGCGCTGCGGGCCGTCGGGCAGCTCTTCCAAGCCGGTATGCATCGATCCCATCAGCACCCGGTTTTTCAGGGTGGTGAAGCCGAGATCCAGCGGCGCCAGCAGGTGAGGGTAATTGCTCATTGCACTCTCCATCGTTCATCCCCCGCCTCTTTCAACCTGCAGCGTTGTTGCCTGCGTTCGCTCGCCCCAGTCACTTACTTGAGTAAGCTCCTGGGAACGCCCGAACTTGCCACCTAGCTGCAGGTTGAAAGCGATTGGGGATGAGCATCTGTTATTATTATGTGAACACAAGTGGTCGGATGAGATAAATCTAGCCGTTGTCGCGCCGCTTGGGAATCTGCGTTGTGCCGAATGTGATAGACGTCATGAATCTCAGGCAACGTTTGCATAACCAACAAAAGATCGGTTAACCTTTGCGCGTTGCAAATTCCTTCTCTCTGCGGAGCCATAACCGAAAATGAACAACCACACCTGTTGATATCTGGTCCCACGCTGTGCGCTCCCGCGCCCTGTGGGGATGTTTTTGATCTCATTCAGGAGTGCTTATGGCTCATTTTGCGCAGTCCCCTTATTTCGTTTTACATCAACTGACCTGCCAATTTGCTGACGGCGAAACGCTGTTCGGCCCGCTGGATCTCGCTTTCGATCGGCAGCGCTGCGGCCTGGTGGGGCGCAACGGCGTCGGCAAAACCCAGCTGCTGCGCCTGATCGCCGGGCGGGATCGGCCGGGCAACGGGCACGTTGAATCCCATGCCGCATTGGCTTACGTTGCGCAGCAGCCGGAGATCGCGGCGGGCACCACGCTGGCGCAGCTGCTGGGCTACGGCGAGGTCTTCGCCGCGCTGGCGCGCATCGAGCAGGGGCGGCCGTTGGCGGACGATATCGATCGTCTGGAAGGACGCTGGGATCTCAAAGATCGTCTGCAAAGCGCCTTCGCCGCCGCCGGGCTACCAGCCTTCGATCCGCTGCGAGCCGCGTGCGACTTGAGCGGCGGCGAACGGATGCGCGCGGCGCTGTGCGGCGCTTTTCTAGGGGAGGCGGATTATCTGCTGTTGGACGAACCGACCAATCACCTCGACAGCGCCGGGCGCGCCTGGCTGTATCAGCAGTTGGATCAGTGGCGCGGCGGGCTGCTGATCGCCAGCCATGACCGGCAGCTGCTGGGGCGTATGGAGCGCATTGTCGAACTGACGCCCGGCGCGCTGCGCAGCTACGGCGGCAACTACGACGACTACCGGCGCCAGCGCGATACGGAGCAGCAGGCGGCGCGCGCCGATCTGGAGCATGCGCGCGAGGAGCGCCGCCGCACCCGCGCCCGCCAGCAGAAAGAGCACGACATGAGCCAGCGACGCTCGGCGCAAACGCTACGCGTCGTCGATACGCTGAATATCGCCTCTTTCGAGCGGGTGGCCTACAAGTCGGCGGCGAAGGAGAGCCTCGGCACGCTGCGCAAACAGCATCAGGAGCAGCGCGACAGCCTCGATTCGGCGGTGCGCGAGGCCTATCAGCGGGTGGAAGACGAGCAACCGGTGTTGCTGGCGCTGCCGGGCAGTGAAGTGAGCGCGAACAAGCAGGTGCTGGTGCTCGAGCAGCTGCAGCTGCCGTTCGTCAGCGCGCCGCCGCTGGATCTGCGGATCGACGGCCCGATGCGCGTGGCGTTGACCGGCCCCAACGGCTGCGGCAAATCCACCTTGCTGAAGACCATCCTCGGTCAGCTGGCGGCGCTTTCCGGCCATTGTCATTGCCCGCTGTCGACGGCCTACCTCGATCAAACCCTGTCGCAGCTCGACCCGAGTCTGTCGGTGATGGACCATCTGGGGCTGCAGGATTCGCCGCTGGTGGAAGGCGCGTTGCGTACCCGGCTGGCGCAGCTGCAGCTTGGTGCGGATCGCATCGCGCTGCCGCTGGGCTCGCTGAGCGGCGGCGAACGGCTCAAGGCGGCGCTGGCCTGCGCGCTGTGGCGGCGACAACCGGCGCAGCTGCTGTTGCTGGACGAACCGACCAACCACCTGGATCTGGCGTCGTCGCTGGCGATCGAAACCGCCCTGGCGGATTTCCCCGGCGCGATGCTGGTGGTATCGCACGACGAAGACTTCCTGCAGGCGCTGCGGCCGACGCACCGCCTGAACCGGCAGGCGGACGGCTGGCGGCTTAAGGCCTGGTAACGCGGGAAGGCGGCCCTAAGGGGCCGCCTTTTTCATCTCGGGCGCGTTAATGCACGCCAGCAGCTGGGTGAAGGCCGCGGCCATCTGCTCTTCCGGTACGCAGGCAAACCCCATCAGCAGGCCGCGCCGGCGGTTGGGCAGCATATAGTAGCGCGACAGCGGCCGCACCAGCACCCCGTGCGCGGCGGCAGCGGCGGCGATCGCCACGTCGTCGGCCTCGTCCGGCAGATTGAGGATCAGGTGCAATCCGGCGTTGCTGTTGAACTCGCTGAGCGCCTGTTTGCCGAGGTGCTGTTCGATCAATCCGGTCAGAAAGGCGCGCCGCCGGGCGTACAGCAACCGCATGCGGCGGATATGCGCGGTGTAGTGCCCCGCCTGAATAAACTCCGCCAGCGCGCTCTGGATCAGCAGGTGCCCGCCGCGGTACAGCTCGGCGTGGGCGGTTTTCAACGCCTGCACCAGCGGCGGCGGCAACACCACATAGCCGAGGCGCAGCGCCGGGTAGAGCGTCTTGCTGAAGGTGCCGATGTAAATCACCGGCGCATCGGCCTCCAGCCCTTGCAGCGCCGGGATCGGTTGGCCGGAAAAGCGAAATTCGCTGTCGTAGTCGTCCTCGACGATCCAACCACCGGCGTTGCGCGCCAGCGCCAGCAGCCGTTGGCGCCGCGCCAGGCTCATCACCGAGCCGAGCGGATACTGGTGCGACGGGGTCACGAAGATCAGCCGCGGCGGGGTGGTCGGCTGCTCCGGCGGAACCAGCCCGGCTTCGTCCACCGCCAGCGGGCAGATATTCAGCGCATTGATGCGCAGGATATTGCGGATCCCCCAATAGCCCGGCTCTTCGATCCAGGCGTCATCCCCCGGATTGCACAACATGCGCGTCACCAGATCGATCGCCTGATGGATGCCTTCGGTGATCAGGATCTGTTCCGGCGAGCAGTGCACCGAGCGCGCCACCCGTAAATACTCCACCAACGCATGCTGCAGCTCCGGGCTACCGCCCTGATTGCTGTAGGTCAGCCGTTGCGGCGCCGGACGGCGGCTGAGCCTCGCCTGGATCTTGCTGAACAGCTGATGGGGAAAGGCGTTGACGTCGGGCACGCCGGGAATGAACGCCCCCCACTGTTTGGGGCTGGCGCTGGCGTGGTGCAGCAGCGTGGCGCCGCGCTCCGACAGTTCGACGCGGCGCGGTTGCCCGCTGCCGTTCGCCGGGGCGCCGCCGGTGGAGAGGCAGCTGTCCGGCACCGTGTCGGCGACGAAGGTGCCGCTGCCGGCGCGCGCCGACACGTAACCTTCCGCCAGCAGTTGTTCATAAACGGTTAATACAGTGTTGCGGGATAGGCTGAGCTCCTGCGCCAGATCGCGCGAGGCGGGCAGGCGGCTGGAGGGCGGCAGGCTGCCGTCGAGAATGCTGGTGCGGATCGCGTTGTAAAGCCGCTTGTGCAGCTTGTCATCGGGCTGTTCGCCAAGGCGCTGCAGCAACAGGTCACCACTCAATGAGCGCAATTGGATCCCTCAATTATTCGTAACTGGCACTCGATTATAGGGCCACATCCTGTGTAAATAAACGTCATTGTTTCACGAATGTGAACGAAACGTGTAACTGGCACCGACCGGAGAGAACAGCATGAAAAACGCAGAATTGAACCAACGCCGTCAGGACGCCACCCCGCGCGGAGTGGGCGTGATGTGTGGTTTTTACGCCGAGCGCGCAGAGAACGCTACGCTGTGGGATGTGGAAGGCAAAGAAGTGATCGATTTCGCCTCGGGGATCGCCGTGCTGAACACCGGCCATCGCCACCCGAAGGTGATCGCCGCGATTGAAAAGCAGCTGCAGGCCTTCACCCACACCGCCTATCAGATCGTTCCTTACGAAAGCTATGTCTCGTTGGCAGAGCGCATCAATCAGCGCGCGCCGATCGCCGGCCCGTGTAAAACCGCCTTCTTCACCACCGGCGCGGAAGCGGTGGAAAACGCGGTGAAGATCGCCCGCGCTTACACCGGCCGCCCGGGCTTGATCACCTTCGGCGGCGGTTTCCACGGCCGCACCTACATGACCATGGCGCTGACCGGCAAAGTGGCGCCTTACAAACTGGGCTTTGGCCCATTCCCCGGCTCGGTGTTCCACGGCCAGTACCCGAACGCGCTGTACGGCGTGACCACCGAAGACGCGATGAGCAGCCTGGACCGCCTGTTTAAAGCGGATATCGATCCCAAGCAGGTGGCGGCGATCGTGCTGGAGCCGGTGCAGGGCGAAGGCGGCTTCAACGTGGCGCCGGCCGAATTCATGCAGGCGCTGCGCGCGCTGTGCGACCAGCATGGCATCCTGCTGATCGCCGACGAAGTGCAGACCGGCTTCGCCCGTACCGGCAAGCTGTTCGCCATGGAGCACTACAGCGTTAAACCGGATCTGATCACCATGGCGAAAAGCCTGGCGGGCGGCATGCCGCTGTCGGCGGTGGCGGGCCGCGCCGAGGTGATGGACGCGCCGGCGCCGGGCGGGCTGGGCGGCACCTACGCCGGTAACCCGCTGGCGGTGGCCGCGGCGCATGCGGTGCTGGACGTGATCGAAGAAGAGCAGCTGTGCCAGCGCGCCCAGCGCTTGGGGCAGCACCTGGTGGAAGTGTTGCAGCAGGCGCGCAAAACCAGCCCGGCGATCGCCGATGTGCGCGCACAAGGCTCGATGGTGGCGGTGGAGTTCAACGATCCGGCCACCGGCAAACCATCTGCCGATATCACCCGTCAGGTGCAGCAGAAGGCGATGGAAGAAGGGCTGCTGCTGCTGAGCTGCGGCGTGAACGGCAACGTGATTCGCTTCCTGTACCCGCTGACCATCCCGGACGATCAGTTCACCAAGGCGATGGGCATCCTGTCTCGCGCGCTGGCCCACTAAGGAGCGAACGGCATGAAATTGAACAATCCCGAGCTGCTGCGCAGCCAGTGTCTGATCAACGGCGAATGGTGCGATGCCCTGAGCGGCAAGCGCGAAGCGGTGATCAATCCGGCCACCGGCGCCGAACTGGTCAGCATTCCGCTGGTCAGCGAAGAGGAAACCCAGCAGGCGATCGCGGCGGCGCAGCGGGCGCAAAACGAGTGGAAACAGCTGACCGCCAAGCAGCGTTCCGCGCTACTGCTGGCCTGGGCCGACAAGGTGCTGGCCGCACAGGAAGATCTGGCACAGCTGATGACCGCCGAGCAGGGCAAATCGCTGGCGGAAGCGCGCGGCGAAGTGGCGTACGCCGCGTCGTTCATCACCTGGTTCGCCGAAGAGGCCAAGCGGGTGGACGGCGCGGTATTGCAGGCGCCGCAGGCTTCGCAGCGCCTGGTGGTGGTGAAGCAGCCGATCGGCGTGTGTGCGGCCATCACCCCGTGGAATTTCCCGGCGGCGATGATCACCCGCAAGGTGGCGCCGGCGCTGGCGGCCGGTTGCGCCATCATCGTCAAACCGGCCGAGCAAACGCCGTTGACCGCGTTGGCGTTGGCCAAGCTGGCGCAGGACGCCGGCATTCCCGCCGGCGTGTTGCAGGTGGTGACCGGCGAGGCAGCGCAGGTGGGCAAGGTGCTGTGCGACAGCCCGGTGGTGCGCAAGCTGAGCTTTACCGGCTCGACCGAGGTCGGCCGTATCCTGATGGCGCAGTGCGCGCCGAGCATCAAGAAACTGTCGCTGGAGCTGGGCGGTAACGCGCCGGTCATCGTGTTCGACGACGCCAATCTGGACGCGGCAGTGGCGGGCATCATGGCCTCCAAGTTCCGCAACAGCGGCCAGACCTGCGTCTGCGCCAACCGCATCTACGTGCAGGACGGCATCTACGAACGACTGGCGGAGAAACTGGTGGCGGCGGTCGAGCAGCTGAAAGTCGGCGACGGCAGCCAGGAAGGCACGACCCAGGGGCCGCTGATCGACAGCGATGCGGTGGCGAAGGTGCAGAGCCATATCGACGATGCGCTGATCAAAGGAGCGCAGATCGCCACCGGCGGCCAGCCGCACGCGCTCGGCGGCACCTTCTTCCAGCCGACGGTGGTGACTGGCGTGACGCAGAAAATGCGCTTCGCCAAAGAAGAGACCTTCGGGCCGGTGGCGCCGCTGTTCCGTTTCCATGACGAGGCGGAAGCCATCGCCATGGCCAACGACACCGAATTCGGCCTGGCCGCCTACCTGTTCACGCAGAACGCTGCGCGCCAGTGGCGGGTGCCGGAAGCGCTGGAGTACGGCATGGTCGGCATCAACACCGGGTTGATTTCCAACGAAGTGGCGCCGTTCGGCGGCGTGAAACAGTCAGGGCTCGGGCGTGAAGGATCGCGCTACGGGATAGAAGAATATCTGGAGCTGAAATACCTGTGTATCGATGTGAGCTGTTGAGCGTCAGGACGTTAACCCATCCCGGCGGCCAGCGTCGCCGGGCGATAAAGGATGATGCATGTCTGATAATATCTCTGTTTCTCCGGCGCTTGCCGCCGGGGTGCGAGCACCTGCACCCGCCAAATCGTTAAGTTTCCTCGAAGGGGTGGCGATGATCGTCGGCACCAACATCGGCGCCGGCGTGCTCTCCATCGCCTACGCTTCCAGCAAGGCCGGTTTCCTGCCGCTGCTGTTCTGGCTGGTGCTGGTGGGGAGCCTGACCACCATCACCATGCTGTACGTCGCCGAATCCACGCTGCGCACCCGCGCGCATCTGCAGCTGAGTGGGTTGGCGAAGCGCTACGTCGGTGGCCTGGGCGCCTGGCTGATGTTCGCTTCGGTGTGCGTCAACAGCGTCGGGGCGCTTACCGCTTATATGACCGGCAGTGGCAAGCTACTGCAATCGCTGTTCGGCATCTCGCCGGCGCTGGGCAGCTTGCTGTTCTTCGTGCCCGCCGCCGGCGTGCTGTACCTTGGTTTGAAAGCGATCGGCCGCGGCGAGAAGTTCATCAGCATCGGCATGGTGGTGATGTTGACCGCGCTGGTGGCGGCGACGCTGCTGAAAGACACCACCCAGATGCGCAACCTGCTGGACGGCGACTGGCGCTATATGGTGCCGGTGTTCAACGTGGTGGTGTTCTGCTTCTCGGCGCAGTATATCGTGCCGGAGATGGCGCGCGGCTTTGCCGACAAGCCGGAGCAACTGCCGAAGGCGATCATCGTCGGCATGGTCGTGACCTTCATTTTGCTGGCGGCGGTGCCGATGTCGGTGATCGCGCTCAGCGGGCTGGATGGCATTTCCGACGTAGCCACCATCTCCTGGGGCCAGGCGCTGGGGCAGTGGGCGTTCTTCTCCGCCAACATCTTCGCGCTGTGCGCGATGCTGACCTCGTACTGGGGATTGGGCGGCAGCTTCCTGACCAATATTTTCGACAAGTTCCGGCTGGGCAACGACGAGCTGCCGCTGCGCCGCTTCGGCGTACTGCTGCTGGTGGTGGTGCCGCCGTTCGTACTGGCCTACAGCGGGCTGGTGTCGTTCGTCAACGCGCTCTACTTCGCCGGGGTGTTCAGCGGGGTGATCCTGTCGATCATGCCGATGCTGATCCTGCGCGGTGCGCGCAAACAGGGCGACCAGACCCCGCGCTGGCAGTGCAACTGGATCACGCACCCGTTGCTGCAGGTCAGCATTGTGTTGCTGTACCTGGCCAGCGCGGTGTACGCCATCGCTTCATTGTTAGGCTATCTGCCCTCTGGATGGTGATTTGCCTTCCCTCAAGCAGTGATGTTGTTTCTCGGCATTGAGAACGGCGGCGTCGTGGCCGCCGATTTTTTTCTCAGGCGCGCCGTTTTTCCGACAACGCCAGCCAGGCCTGCACCGACGGGCGCTGCCACTGCTTGTGCGCATAGTGGCGCACGCGCTCCGGCACCACATCACCGTGCATCACCAGCCGGTTGAGCATCAGCGCCAGATCGGTGTCGGCGATGCACCACTCCCTGAACAGATTGTCTTGCCCGTGGCTCAGCAGTTTTTCCACGGCGGCGATCAGCTTGCGCGCGGCCTCTTGCGCGGCTTCGGACAGCGGCGGGAACTTGCCGTTGTTGAACACCACCTCGGTCGAACGCTCGGCGCGGATCGGCAGCAGATCGCTGCGCAGCCAGGCCTGGATCTCGCGCGCTTTGGCGCGCAGCTTCACGTCGCGCGGGTATATGGCGTGGGCCGGGTGGATGTCTTCCAGGTATTCGGCGATCGCCGAAGACTCTGAGAGCTGGAATTCGCCGATCGCCAGCGTCGGCACCCGGCGGGTCAGCGACAGCGCCGCGTAGGCCGCCTCTTTGTTCTCTTCCTTCGCCAGGTCCACCGTCTTCACGGTGAACGGAATGCCTTTTTCCGTCAGCACGACAAAGGCGGACATGGCGTACGGGCTGAAAAATTCACTGTCGGTGTAAAGCTCGATGATCGGTTGAGACATCGGCGGTTCCTCGGGGTTAAAGGGGGAACATTCATCATTGTCGAGGGGAGGCTAAAAATCAATCTGTTAGCTAAAAGTTCTTGGGCGGCGTGGTTTACGGCGCCGTGAGTTCCTTCAGGATGATGTGATATATTTGTTGCCAACACGTGAATTGAGCCGTATTGGGTAACATGAAGACGCAGTGGATAGAAAGAGTGAAAGTGGGATGCGCGCGCCTGTGGCCGCACCCGCTGGCGGTGGGCAAGCGAGAGATGCTGATTTCCAGCGTCGGCGCCGGTTTGGGGCTGATGCTCGCCGGCTGGATCAGCCACTTTATTTTGGGCGAGGTGAACCTGTGGTTTATCGCGCCGATGGGCGCTTCGGCGGTGCTGCTGTTCGGCGTGCCCAACAGCCCGTTGGCGCAGCCCTGGTCGATCGTCGGCGGCAATGCGCTGGCGGCGACGGTGGGCGTCAGCGCCGGTCTGCTGATCCCCGATCCGGGCCTGGCCTGCGGCGTCGCGGCGGCGGTGGCCATCGGCCTGATGTTCAAGCTGCGTTGCCTGCATCCACCCGGCGGCGCGGTGGCGTTGACCGCCATCCTCGGCGGCCCCGGCATTCACCAGATGGGCTATGACTTCGTACTGTATCCGGTGCTGCTGAACTCGGTGCTGCTGGCGGCGCTGGCCATTCTGTTCAATAACCTGGCCGGGCGACGCTACCCGCACGCGCTGGCGCCGGCGGAGGCCAAGCCGGCCAATTTGCCGATCGATGCCGTTTCCATCACCCGCGCCGATTTGCATGAGGCGCTGATGGAGGGGGATCTGTTCGATATCGACGAGGACGATCTGCAGGAGATCCTGCTGCGCGCCGAGCAGTTGGCGCATCAGCGGCAAAGCAAAATCGCCTGATCAGCCCAGCGTTTTGCGGTAAAACACCACCCGCTCCGTTTCGGCAAAGCCCAGCGCCACGTGCAGGCGCTGGGAGTCCAGATTAGCGATGTCGGTATCCGACGCCAGCTCGCTGCACCCCTGCTGCTTCGCCCACTCCTGCACCTGCGTGATCAAGCGCGCCGCCCAACCCTGGCGGCGCGCGCGCTCGACGGTATAAATCCCTTCCAAAAACGCCACCGGTGACGATTCGCAGCCGTTGACGTAATCGTAACGCAGCGCGACCTCGGCAAAGCCAACGAAAGCGCCGTCCAGCCCCCGCGCCATAAACGCGGTGTGGTGTGGCGAAGCCAATATTTCGCGCATCTCCGCGCGGTGCACTTCCTGCGGGCAGGTGGGCCACAGCGCCGAGCGCAGCGCCAACCAGGCGTCGAGGTTGTCGTGGTCGCAGTTGACGATCATGCAGGGGCCTTATGAGTCAGAATAAATCAGGAATGCCGAAAGAGAAGTGTGGCACGGCGGCGGGAAACAAAAAAGCCATTATGGCGGGGCTCTCTAAGAGGATGAAAGAGATGTGTTAATATTTTAAGCGAAGTTGCTATAGGGTACGGCCAGCTCACTGATAAGGGATTGCTATGGATGCGAAAGCCGTAGCTCAAGGAATTATTGAACAGGCCGCCGTTTCTTCGCGTCGTTTGCGGGAACTGTCTCCCTCAACGTACCATAAGCTCACCCCACGAAATCTGGACATGATCTACTTTCTGGCGGAGGAGTATCTTGAACCCTTTGTTGCCTATACCAGCAAATCGAAAATGTTCTGTGAAGGTATGAATCATGGGCTATCTAAAGTCTTGGGGCAGTAAGCTCGGTAAAGGATTGTCGCACCTTGTGGAAGTGATTTTGGGCGGGGTATTTTCTGTCGCTGCGTTTGGCTCACTGTTCTGGTTCGACGAAGGGTGGCAACGAATTCTGAGCGCGGCAATATTCCTGTTGCTGGTGTTTGTCACTATTGCTTTGTGTAGCCTTGTGAGAAGCGAGCGATAGCGGATTGATCAATCAAAAGCCAGCGGTTGGATTTTAACTAATGATCAAGTGATGATGACTTCCTATCGTTAAGTAAGAAAATCAATGAACTGGCTAAAATCCTTTCTTGTGAAGTTCACTAAGTTTGTTGGTCACCAAACGGCCGATCTGGCCGAGTCCGTTATCATTGGCCTTTTCTCCATTGCGGCCTTTGTTGCCTTGTTCTGGTTTGACGAGTGGTGGAAATCTATCGCTGCGGCTATCGTGATTTTCTTTGCCGGCTTTCTGGTGAGTCTGGCTATAGGCTGGTTAAGAGGGGAAAGATAACTGATAGTGCCGGCATACTGCCGCCATTTTGCCGCCACTGTGAGCACGAAATAAAAAAGCCACTTCGAGAAAAGTGGCTTTTTTATATGATTTTAAAGCTAAAATTTGGTGGCCCCTGTTGGGTTTGAACCAACGACCAAGCGATTATGAGTCGCCTGCTCTAACCACTGAGCTAAGGGGCCAAGCCGCGAGATTATAGGGAATCCTTAAGCGGCGGTCTACTGTTACCCGCCCGTATGTTGCTTTTCTGCACAGTTCTAGCCTGTTGTAATTGCTGGCGGATTTTGCGATAACCGCAGTAAATCCCTGCAATGGACTCACGACACTCATGGAACTTCTGGCGCCCAATCTGCGGGTGGTGTTTTGCGGCATCAACCCCGGCCTTTCTTCCGCCCATCAGGGCTATCCTTTCGCCAACGGCAGCAATCGCTTCTGGAAGGTGATCCATCAGGCCGGCTTTACCGAGCGCCAGCTGGCGCCGGAGCAGTGGCAGCAGCTGAAGGACAACGGCTGCGGCATTACCGCGCTGGTGGCGCGCCCGACGGTGGCGGCCAGCGAGCTGTCGCGCGACGAGTTGCGCAGCGGCGGTGAGGCGCTGCAAGAGAAGATCCTGCGCTATCAGCCGCGCGCGCTGGCGATTTTGGGCAAGCAGGCGTTCACCACCGCCTTCGGGGTGAAAAACGCGCCCTGGGGCAAGCAGACGCTGATGCTGGGGGAAACCGAGGTGTGGGTATTGCCCAACCCCAGCGGATTGAACCGCGCCACGCTGGAGCAACTGACCGCCAGCTATCGCGAGCTGTTCCTGGCGCTGCAATGACATAAAGGAGTATGCTATGACATCGATGATGAAAGGTTGTGTGATGGCGCTGTTATTGGTGACCGGCGCTGCACAGGCGGGGCATTCGCCGCAGGAAGCGCGCAACAAGCAGAACGTGCTGGAGTTTTATCGGCAGGGGCTGAACAACAAGGATTTTGCGGCCGCGCGACCATTTTTAGGCGAGCAGTACAAGCAGCATAACCCTAATGCCAAAGACGGCGTGGCGGGCTTTCGTCAATTTGTCGAGCTGCTGAAAACGCGTTACCCCAACTCGCACAGTGAGGTTAAACAGGCGTTTGTCGACGGCGACTATGTGATCCTGCATGTCGAGGTCAGCGGGCGCGAGGCCGGCAAGACCGCGGCGATCGTCGATATCTTCCGTCTCGACGCCGCCGGAAAAATCGTTGAACACTGGGACGTGACGCAGCCGGTGCCGGAGAAGACCGCCAGCGGCAACAGCATGTTCTGAGGCATAAAAAAACCCCGGCAGGCCGGGGTTTTTGTTTTTTGGGGCGGCAGCCGGACTTAGTCGTCCAGGAAGCTGCGCAGCACTTCGGAGCGGCTTGGGTGACGCAGCTTGCGCAGCGCCTTGGCTTCGATCTGACGAATACGCTCACGGGTTACGTCAAACTGCTTGCCGACCTCTTCCAGCGTGTGGTCGGTGTTCATGTCGATACCGAAACGCATGCGCAGCACTTTCGCTTCGCGCGCGGTCAGGCCGGCCAGCACGTCGTGGGTAGCGGAACGCAGGCTTTCCGACGTCGCGGAATCCAGCGGCAGCTCGAGGGTGGTGTCCTCGATGAAGTCGCCCAGATGCGAATCTTCGTCGTCGCCGATCGGCGTTTCCATCGAGATTGGCTCTTTGGCGATCTTCAGCACCTTGCGGATCTTGTCTTCCGGCATCAGCATGCGCTCGGCCAGCTCTTCCGGCGTCGGCTCGCGGCCCATCTCTTGCAGCATCTGGCGCGAAATACGGTTGAGCTTGTTGATGGTCTCAATCATATGCACCGGAATACGGATGGTGCGCGCCTGATCGGCGATGGAGCGGGTGATAGCCTGACGGATCCACCAGGTGGCGTACGTCGAGAATTTGTAGCCGCGGCGGTATTCGAACTTGTCTACCGCTTTCATCAGGCCGATGTTGCCTTCCTGGATCAGATCCAGGAACTGCAGGCCGCGGTTGGTGTATTTCTTGGCGATGGAAATAACCAGACGCAGGTTGGCCTCAACCATCTCTTTCTTCGCGCGGCGGGCTTTCGCTTCACCGATCGACATGCGACGGTTGATGTCTTTGACCTGCTCGATGGTCAGGCCGGTTTCTTCTTCGATCTGACGCAGTTTCTGCAGGCTGCGCTGCACGTCTTCAGCCACGTCTTTCAGTTTTTCCGACCATGGCTTGGCCATCGCCAGTGCGGCTTCGAACCAGGAATCGCTGGTTTCGTTGCCGGCGAACAGGGTGACGAAGTTCTTCTTCGGCATTTTGCACTGTTCAACGCACAGCTTCATGATGATGCGTTCCTGGGTGCGAACGCGATCCATCATGGTGCGCATGCTGTTGACCAGGAAGTCGAACTGCTTCGGCACCAGGCGGAACTGCTTGAACACTTCAGACAGCTTCAGGATCTCTTCCGCGGCGCTGGCATGGCTGCGGCCGTTCTTCTTGATCACCAGACGGGTCGTTTCGTACTGATCGCGCAGATCGGCGAACTTCTGACGCGCCAGCTCAGGATCGATGCTGTTGTCGTCTTCGGTGTCGTCGTCTTCGTCGTCTTCATCTTCTTCGTCGTCGTCTTGCTCTTCGCTCGACAGCTCAGAACCGATGTGGGTGGCGGTAGGGGCGATGTCCTCTTCCGCGTTAGGATCGACGAAGCCGGTGATCAGATCGGACAGGCGCGCTTCGCCCGCTTCGACGCGATCGTACTGCTCAAGCAGGTAGGTAATGGCTTCCGGGTATTCGGCAACCGAGCACTGCACCTGGTTGATGCCGTCTTCGATGCGCTTGGCGATGTCGATTTCGCCTTCGCGCGTCAGCAGTTCGACGGTACCCATTTCGCGCATGTACATGCGCACCGGGTCGGTGGTGCGGCCGATTTCGGATTCCACGCTGGACAGAACCTGTGCGGCGGCTTCTTCCGCATCTTCGTCCGTGCTGTTCGAGTTTTCGGCGAGCAGCAGGTCATCGGCGTCCGGTGCTTCTTCCATCACCTGGATGCCCATGTCGTTAATCATCTGGATGATGTCTTCGATCTGATCGGAGTCGACGATATCTTCCGGCAGATGGTCATTGACCTCAGCATAGGTCAGATAGCCTTGCTCCTTACCACGGGTGACAAGTAGCTTCAGCTGTGACTGCGGGTTTTGCTCCATAAGACGGTATCCACACTTCAGAGTATTTAGGTTGGTGTCGGTCGGCGAAACCGCCAACAATAGCATTTGGGGCGTTTTCGTTATCGCCGCGGCCCACTATGGCGGCACTGTGCAGGGCTCTGCCCTCGCAATTATCGGCACTTAAGCCGTTTGGTATTCAGTTTTTCTTTCCAGCTCTTGACTCGTTGATCATACGAACTTCTTCTCGCTCTGAGGGGCTCAAGCCCTGCGTACGGGAGAGTGCCAGTAACTCTTCTAACCGTTGTTCGAGCACAGAGTCGAACATATGATTCAGGGAGTCCAGAAAGGTTCTTTCTGCAATCTCTGTATCTGATATATCGTTCCAGGCAGACAAAGTTTCAAGGTTAGCGCTGAACTTTGTATCCCGATATTCTTCCAGAATCTGGCCCGTTTTTATTCCAGGTTGAGCCAGGCAAAGGCTCACCAGCTCGCTGAACAGCGGCAGGCCTGGTAGTTTGGCGTGTTGCAACCCTTCAAGAGAAGGTACAAGTGTAGCCAACTGCGGATTTTGCACCAGTAACCCTATCAGTATACGCATGGTTGTGCGTTTTAGCTGGGGCGCCTGATAAGGATGCGCATTTTCCGCCTGCTTGGGCATCAGCTTGTCGAGCTGGCTGTCGTCCAGCAGCCCCAGCTTGTTGCCGAGCTCCTGGCGCAGGTACAAGCGCAACGTTTCGCCCGGCACCTGAGTAATCAGCGGCAGCGCCAGCGTGCTCAGCTTGGCGCGCCCGTCCGGGCTGCTCAGATCCACCTGCGGCAGCAGGCTTTCGAACAGGAACGTGGACAGCGGCTGCGCCTGCTCCATTCGCTGTTCGAAGGCTTCTTTGCCTTCCTGGCGCACCAGGGTGTCCGGATCTTCGCCGTCAGGCAAAAACATGAACCGCAGCTGGCGCCCGTCGTTCAGGTACGGCAGCGCGGTTTCCAGCGCCCGCCAGGCCGCTTCGCGGCCGGCGCGGTCGCCGTCGTAACAGCAGACGACGTTGTCGGTGGCGCGGAACAGCAGCTGAATGTGTTCAGCCGTCGTCGAGGTTCCGAGCGAGGCGACGGCATAATCGATGCCGAATTGCGCCAACGCCACCACGTCCATATACCCTTCCACCACCAGCAGCCGCTGGAGGGTAGGGTGGTTCTGCTGTGCTTCATACAGGCCATACAGCTGGCGGCCCTTATGGAAAACTTCGGTTTCCGGCGAGTTCAGGTACTTCGGCATACCGTCGCCCAATACGCGGCCGCCGAAGGCGATCACGCGCCCGCGTTTGTCGCGGATGGGGAACATCACCCGTTCGCGGAAACGGTCGTACGAACGCCCCTGATCGTTAGTCACCAGCATGCCGGCATCGTTCAATGCGCGGCGCGAGTCGGCGTCGCGGCCGAAACGCTTCAGGGCGTTGTCCCATCCCGCCGGCGCGAAGCCAATGGCGAAATGGCGAATAACGTCGTCACTTAATCCGCGCTGCTGCAAATAGCTGCGCGCCGGTGCCCCGGAGGACTGCTGCAGTGACTGTTGATAGAACGCGCTGAGCTGCTCCATCAGTTGGTACAGGCTCTGGCGCTGATGGCGTTCGATCTGGGTTGGCCCGGTGCCCGCTTCGTAAGGCACTTCCAGCCCGTGCATGGTCGCCAGCTCTTCGATGGTTTCGACAAACTCGAGTCGGTCGTAATTCATCAAAAAATCGACGGCGTTGCCGTGCGCACCACACCCAAAACAGTGATAAAACTGCTTTTCGCCATTAACGGTAAAGGAAGGCGTCTTTTCGTGGTGGAACGGACAGCACGCGTGGTAGTTCTTGCCTTGCTTCTTGAGCTTCACGCGGGCGTCGATCAGATCGACGATGTCGGTGCGAGCCAGCAAGTCATTGATAAATACGCGCGGAATTCGTCCAGCCATAAGCCCTTACTTCATTAGCCTATAAACGAGAACAAGCCGCGCATTCCTTTCGGAAAGCACGGCCTTCGTATGCAACTACTCGGTCTGCGCGATTTTGAAAATCAGAAATTCACGCGGTGGGGTTGCCCCCGAAGAATTAATACAGACGAGTGCGGCGTGCGTTTTCGCGAGCCAGTTTCTTCGCGTGACGTTTCACAGCAGAAGCTTTAGCGCGTTTACGTTCGGTAGTTGGTTTTTCATAAAACTCACGACGACGAACTTCAGCTAAAACACCCGCTTTCTCGCAAGAGCGTTTGAAACGACGCAGAGCAACGTCAAATGGCTCGTTTTCACGTACTTTAATTACCGGCATGTGCCTCTCACCTCAATAAAATTCGGTTTGTTGCTGGCCAAGCGCCAGCCTTTTCAAAATGGTGCGGAATTTTACTCCAATGGATGCTGCTTTGTAAAGCACCACAGCAAATTGAAACCCGCGTCGCTCTGCCGCAACGTGCGCAATTTTGCACCGGGCGCTGATTATAGACTAATCAGAAAAAAATGCTCGTCTTTAATCGCCTGGGCCTTTTCTGGATGAATCATCGACATAGGTGCGAGCCGGTGACAAGATGCGCCGCGCTGGCGGTAAATGCGGCGGAATGTGGTAGACTGGCGGCCGCACGTGAATGATGGGAAATGTAATGCGAGTACTGGGTATAGAAACGTCCTGCGATGAAACCGGAATTGCAGTGTATGACGATCAAACCGGTTTGTTGGCCAACCAATTATACAGTCAGGTGAAGCTGCACGCCGACTACGGTGGCGTAGTGCCGGAACTGGCCTCTCGCGATCACGTGCGCAAAACCGTGCCGCTGATTCAGGCGGCGCTGAAAGAGGCCAACCTGACCCCGGCCGACATCGACGGCGTGGCCTATACCGCAGGGCCTGGCCTGGTGGGCGCGCTGCTGGTCGGTGCTACCGTGGGGCGCGCGCTGGCGTTCGCCTGGAACGTGCCGGCAGTGCCGGTGCATCATATGGAAGGCCACCTGCTGGCACCGATGCTGGAAGACAATCCGCCGGCGTTCCCGTTCGTCGCGCTGCTGGTCTCCGGCGGCCACACTCAGCTGATCAGCGTCACCGGCATCGGTGAGTATGAACTGCTGGGCGAGTCGATCGACGATGCCGCCGGCGAAGCGTTCGACAAAACCGCCAAGCTGCTCGGCCTGGATTATCCCGGCGGGCCGATGCTGTCGAAGATGGCGCAGCAGGGCACGGCGGGGCGCTTCACCTTCCCGCGGCCGATGACCGATCGTCCGGGGCTGGACTTCAGCTTCTCCGGGCTGAAAACCTTCGCCGCCAACACCATTCGCTCCAACGGCAACGACGATCAGACGCGTGCCGACATCGCCCGCGCTTTCGAGGATGCGGTGGTAGATACGTTGGCGATCAAATGCAAACGTGCGCTGGAGCAAACCGGCTTCAAACGCCTGGTGATGGCCGGCGGCGTGAGCGCCAACCGCACGTTGCGCGCCAAGCTGGCAGAGATGATGCAGAAACGCGGCGGGGAAGTGTTCTATGCTCGCCCGGAATTTTGCACCGACAACGGCGCGATGATCGCCTATGCCGGCATGGTGCGCCTGAAGAGCGGCGCCAACCCGGAGCTGAGCGTTTCGGTGCGGCCGCGCTGGCCGCTGGCGGAACTGCCTGCGGTATAAAGCAAAGGGCCGGATAATCCGGCCCTTCTGTTATTCGTCTTTCGGCTGGTCGCCGTTATCCGCATCCGCGTCGTTTTTCTTCTTGCGGAACTTGCCCCAAATCTTGCCTTCCTGGCCGCGCCACAGGCGCTGGATATTGTCGTGATGCCGCATCAGGATCAGGCAGGAGAGCATCGCCACCGGGAAGGTGAACTGCGGTTTGAACCACCAGACGTAGAACGGGGCGATCAGCGCACTGACGATAGCGCCGAGCGAAGAGTAGCCGCTGAGCAACACCGTCAGCAGCCAGGTGCCGGTCATCAGGCCGGTCAGATCCCAACCGATAGGCGCGATGGCGCCAAACGCCGTCGCCACGCCTTTACCGCCGCGAAAGTGGAAGAATACCGGATAGATGTGCCCCAGGCAGGCGGCGATCGCCGTCAGGCCGAGGTACAGCGGCGGCACATCGAGTTTGTAGGCCAGCCAGACCGGCAACATCCCTTTCAGAATATCGAACACCAACACCGCCGCCGCCGCCAGCCGGCCGCCGATGCGCAGGACGTTGGTCGCCCCGGGGTTTCCTGAGCCATGCTCACGCGGGTCCGGCAGCCTGGCGATCCGGCAAACCAGGATCGCGCTCGAAATCGAGCCGCACAGATACGCGAAGATAATCATGCCAAGCGCGGTAGCACTCATAACGCGGTTCCGTTTAATAATGGTCGTTTTACTCGCAACATCTATGGATAATACGCACATTCCGCTGGAAGTGGTATCCGGCAAGGCCAAAAACAGAGAATGACGTGATGGATATCGTATTTATTGAAGAGCTTACCGTAATTACCACCATTGGCGTTTATGAGTGGGAACAGGGCATTCGTCAGAAGCTGGTGTTCGATATCGAAATGGGCTGGGATAACCGGCCGGCCGCCGCCAGCGATGACGTAACCGACTGTCTGAGCTATGCCGACGTCAGCGACGCCGTGATCCAGCACGTGGAGTCGAACCGCTTCGCGCTGGTGGAACGCGTGGCGGAGGAAATATCCGAAATTTTGCTTCAGCGCTTCAATTCCCCCTGGGTCCGTATTAAGGTCAGCAAACCGGGCGCTGTAGCACATGCCAGTCGGGTCGGCGTGATCATTGAGCGCGGCACTCGTCCCGCATAATTTTATGTCATCTGCTTGCAACGAAAGACCGTTAACCTGGTCTTAATCCTGAGAATTGTTTTAGCGGCATTGTCTTTAAGCATTGCCGCTTTTTTATGTGATAGCCGTTATTTTATGGGGTGATCGAAGCACATGGCTGACATGCATTCACTGTTTATTGCGTTTGTTCTTGGGGTTGTTGAGGGGTTAACCGAATTTCTGCCGGTGTCTTCCACCGGGCATATGATTATCGTTGGCGAGTGGCTGGGCTTTACCGGCGACAAAGCCAAAACCTTTGAAGTCATCATCCAACTGGGGTCGATCCTGGCCGTGGTGGTGATGTTCTGGCGCCGGCTGTTCGGCCTGATCGGCATCCATTTCGGCGGCAAGCCGGTGGAGCACGAGGGCAAAACCAGCGGCCAGCTGAAGCTGGGGCACATCCTGTTGGCGATGATCCCGGCGGTGGTGCTGGGTCTGGCCTTCCATGATTTCATCAAGTCGCTGTTCGCGCCGAAAAACGTGATGTACGCGTTGGTGGTCGGCGGCCTGCTGCTGCTGGCAGCGGAATGGCTGAAGCCGAAGAAACCGAGCGCGGAAGGGCTGGATGACATCACCTATCGCCAGGCGTTCATGATCGGCTGCTTCCAGTGCCTGGCGCTGTGGCCGGGCTTCTCCCGTTCGGGTTCCACTATCGCCGGCGGTATGCTGGTGGGCGTGAATCGCTATGCGGCGTCCGAGTTCTCCTTCATTTTGGCGGTGCCGATGATGATTGGCGCCAGCGGCCTGGATCTGTACAAGAGCCTGCACTTCCTGACCTGGGGCGATCTGCCGATGTTCGCCGTCGGTTTCGTTACGGCCTTCGTGGTGGCGCTGATTGCGATCAAGACCTTCCTGTCGCTGATCAAGCGCATCTCGTTCGTGCCGTTCGCCATCTACCGCTTTATCGTGGCGGCCGTGGTTTACATGGTATTCCTGTAAGCCCGACGCCAAGAAAAAACCCCGCTCTGCGGGGTTTTTTTATGCCTGATCGTTGAGGATAGTTTGATTGAGCTTCCAGTCGGCCAGCGCCTGCTGGCGGCGGCGTTTGAGCTCATCGCGGATCGCGGTGCCCTGCAGCCCGCTGGCGACCACTTCTTTAATAGATACCGCGTTCGCCACCTGATACGCCTGGCGCAGATAGTCTCCCTGCGGATAAGGGTTCTCCTCAAAGCCGGTGCGGCCACGCGCGTCCGCTTCGCTGGTCAGGATCATCTGCTCCAGCCTTTGGGGCTTGCGCCAGACGTCGATGGCGTCGAACAGCTTCAGCAGGGTTTCCGGCCGCAGCTTGTTCACGGTGTGGATCAGATCATGGTACTCGGCCACCAGCTTGCTCAGATCGCGCACCGGGTTGGGCACCCGCAGTCGCTGGCACAGCGCTTCGACCAGCCGCACGCCCGCCGGGCCGTGGCCGTGGTGATGCGGCCAGAACTCTTTCGGCGTCAACCCCTTGCCGAGGTCATGGCACAGGGTGGCGAAGCGCACGTCCACCTCCGGCGTGAGGCGGGCGGCAATCGCCAGCGCCATCAGCGTGTGCACGCCGGTGTCGATCTCCGGGTGCCACTTGGCGGGGGCCGGAACGCCGAACAGCGCGTCGATTTCCGGGAACAGCACCGCCAGCGCATCACAGTCGCGCAGCACCTGAAAATAGACCTGCGGGCTCTGGCTTTGCAGCGCCTTTTCGGTTTCCTTCCAGACGCGTTCGGCGGTCAGCGCAGCCAGTTCACCGCCGTGCGCCATTTGGCGCATCAGGGCGAGCGTTTCGTCGGCAATGTGAAAACCCAGGTGGGCGAAGCGGGCATTGAAGCGGGCCACGCGCAGTACGCGCAGCGGATCTTCGCCGAACGCGTCGGAAACGTGGCGCAGCACGTGCGCCTGCAGATCGGCCACGCCGCCGTAAGGGTCAATCAGTTCCCCTTCGGCGGAGCGGGCGATGGCGTTGATGGTCAGATCGCGCCGCAGCAGATCTTCTTCCAGCGTGACGTCCGGCGCGGCATAGCAGGTAAAACCGGTGTACCCCTGGCCGGATTTGCGCTCGGTGCGCGCCAGCGCGTACTCCTCATGAGAATCGGGGTTGAGGAACACCGGGAAATCTTTGCCGACCTGTTGGTAGCCCAATGCCAGCAGCTCCGCCGGCGTGGCGCCCACCACCACCCAATCATGATCGACTACCGGGATGTTGAGCAGGCTGTCGCGAACGGCGCCGCCGACCAGATAAATCTGCACTGTTGACTCCTGAATATCGTGTAAGGCTCTGTCTATCAGATTACATGAATTGGCCGCGGGATGTCGGCACCAATGAAAAGGGCGCCCGCAGGCGCCCATACTCAAACTGAACGATACTGAGATCAGTTCATCCAGCGGTTGTTGTTCTTGCGGCGCGGGATCAGGTGCGGCAACAGCAGGCCCAGCAGCAAACCGACGCCGGCGACGCCGCCGCCGTACATGAACCACTGCAGGATAATGGTGCGCTGCTTGTCGTCGAGCTGCAGGTTAACGGCGTTGACCTTCTTCTGCGCGACCACCAGCTGGTTTTTCAGATCCTGGTTTTCCTTCTGCAGGCTGCTGATGGTGCTGTCGCTGCCCGCGACTTTCTCCTGCATTTCCGAGGTGCGCTGGTTCCAGGTGTTGTCGATGTTGGCCAGCTTGTCGGTCAGGGTTTTCACCTGCTGTTCCAGCTCGGGCACGCGAGTGCGCAGGCTTGGCATCTGGCTGAGCTGGTCGAGCGGGATCCAGGTGGTGCGGCCTTTCGGATCGCGGATCTGGCCGTAGTTAGTGCTGTCGTTGACGCTCAATAGGGTGACTTCTTCACCGGCGTTCAGAGTGCCGACAATACGGTACTGATTACCTGGGCCGCTATGGACGTAAGTGCTTAACTCATCGGAGATATAGCGTTTATCTTCGGCATGTGCGGCCCAAGTGATGCTGAAGCTCAGCGCGGCAAGGCAAATCAGGCGTAATTTCTGCATTAGTTCATCGTTTCTGGGTGAATTTATGGAACGATAGTAGAGGGTTCAGTCTGACGACGCAACGCCAAAACCGGAATGAGAACTATCTTACTGTGGCTGATTCTGTGAGTTGCGCAGCGTTTTATAACGTAACAGGTTTTTTCTACAGTTAGCAGGGTTAAGGCGCCGGGAATCGCGGTAAGATAACGGCAACTGTGCGTCAGTGGGCAGCATACGGCGGGCCGAACGCGCCGCGCTGAAACCGACGTGAATGCATAACTTATTGGTGTTAAAGAATTATGACCGTTGAAATTGAACTGAAATTCATCGCCGCGCCGCAAGCGGTGGCCGCTCTGCCGCAATGGCTCGCCGCCTGGCCGCATCAGCATTCCGCGCCGCAAAAGCTGACCAACATTTACTTCGAAACGGCCGACAACGTCCTGCGCCGTCACGACATGGGGCTGCGCATTCGCGGTTTCGACGATCGCTATGAGATGACCATCAAAACCGCCGGTAAAGTGGTGGGCGGCCTGCACCAGCGCCCGGAATACAATGTCGCTATCGCCGAGCCGCAGCTGGCGCTGGCGCAGTTTCCTGCCGACATCTGGCCGCAGGATTGCGATATCGCGGCGCTGCAGCAGGCGTTGCAACCGCTGTTCCGTACCGATTTCGTGCGTGAGAAGTGGGTGGTTACTTACGGCAAAAGCGAGATAGAGATTGGCCTGGACCAGGGCGAGGTGCGTGCCGGTGACCTCAGCGAAGCCCTGAGCGAGATCGAGCTGGAGCTGTTGAAAGGCGATACCGCCGATCTGCTGGCGTTGGCCGGTGAGCTGGCGGCGCACGACGGGTTGCGTCAGGGCAGCCTGAGCAAGGCGGCGCGCGGTTACCACCTGGCGCAGGGCAATCCTCCGCGCGAGGTGCGCCCACTGCAGGTGCTGAAGCCGGCGGCCAAGGCGACCGTGGAGCAGGGGATGATCGCCGCCTTCGAGCAGGCGCTGAGCCACTGGCAGTACCACGAGGAGCTGTGGCTGCGCGGCGACGCGCAGGCGCGCGCTTCGGTGATTGAGGCGGTCGGAACGATCCGCCAGGCGCTGGTGATCTTCGGTGGCCTGGTGCCGCGCAAGGCCAGCGCCGATCTGCGCGCCCGCCTGACCGAGCTCGAACCGCTGTTGGCGGACAAAGCCGCACAGCCAGAGACCCTGTGCTACAGCACGGCCTATCTGCAATGTAAGTTGGCGCTCACATCATGGCTGGTGAGCGGCGCCTGGCGGCCGTTTATCGATGCCAAAGGGCAGGCCAAGCTGGACGGTTCTTTCAAGCGCTTCAGCGACATCATGCTGGGGCGCAGCGGCGCGGAGCTGAAAGAAGCCTTCAGCCGTATGCTGAACGAAGATGAATATCAGGAACAATTGCCGCGCCTGACGCGTCAGATTTCGGCGCTGGTCCTGCTGTCGGGCGCCTACCCCGACGAGCAGACCGGGCCTTATATCGAGGCCTGGCGCGAGCTGCAGGCAGCGCTGAGCGAGCGCCGCCAGGGCTGGTATGAAGCCAGCCGCAAACAGGCCTTATCGCATGCGCCATTCTGGTTAAACGGCGCGCTTCGTTAATCCAGCCGGCCCGCCAGCCGTGGGCCGCAGAACGGGTCATACACTATGTCGCCACTTTCAGCCGCGTTACAGGCTCAGGCACAGCAGGTTGTGCAGCGTTTTCAGGAAGTTCACGGCGCGGACTGCGCCTTTAGCGAACAGGAGCAGTGGGTGCTGGCGTCGAGCGATTTCGTCAGCGACGCGCTGTTCGCCCAGCCGGCCTGGCTGGCGACGCTGCGCGAACAGCCGCCGGCGCCCGGCGAGTGGCAACACTATGCCGCCTGGTTGCAGGACGAGCTGGAAGAGGTGCGCGATGAGGCCCAGCTGATGCGCACGCTGCGTCTGTTTCGCCGTGAAACGCTGGTGCGCATTGCCTGGGCGCAGGCTCAGGGGCTGTGTTCGACCGAAGAAACGCTGCTGCAGCTGAGCGGATTGGCGGAAACGCTGATCGTCAGCGCGCGCGACTGGCTGTACCAAACCTGCTGCCGCGAGTGGGGCACGCCGTGCAACGCCGCCGGTGAACCGCAGCCGCTGCTGATCCTCGGCATGGGCAAGCTGGGCGGCGGCGAGCTGAATTTCTCGTCGGATATCGATCTGATCTTCGCCTACCCGGAAAACGGCCAGACCCAGGGCGGGCGGCGCGAGCTGGACAATGCCCAGTTCTTCACCCGCCTCGGCCAGCGGCTGATCAAGGCGCTGGATCAGCAGACCATCGACGGCTTCGTTTATCGCGTCGACATGCGGCTGCGGCCGTTCGGCGACAGCGGCCCGTTGGTGATGAGCTTCGCGGCGCTGGAAGATTACTATCAGGAGCAGGGGCGCGACTGGGAACGTTATGCGATGGTGAAGGCGCGCCTGATGGGCGGCGCAGAAGACGCCCACAGCCAGGAGCTGCGCAAAACGCTGCGGCCGTTCGTGTTCCGCCGCTATATCGATTTCAGCGTCATTCAATCATTGCGCAACATGAAGGGCATGATCGCCCGTGAAGTGCGGCGTCGCGGCCTGAAGGACAACATCAAGCTGGGTGCCGGCGGCATTCGGGAAATCGAATTCATCACCCAGGTATTCCAGCTGATCCGCGGCGGCCGCGAGCCGGCGCTGCAGGGGCGTTCACTGTTGCCGACGCTGCAGGCGGTGGGTGAGCTGGGGCTGCTGGAGGCCGAGCAAGTGCGGGCGCTGAGCGCCGCCTATCTGTTCCTGCGGCGGCTGGAGAATCTGCTGCAGGCGATCGGCGATCAGCAAACCCAGACGCTGCCGCAGGATGCGCTCGATCAGGCACGGCTGGCCTACGGCATGGGGCTGGCGGATTGGCCGGCGCTGATGGCGACGCTGGAGTTGCACATGCAGGCGGTGCGGGCGGTGTTCGACGACCTGATCGGCGACGATAGCCCGGATGTCGGCGAAGATCCCGACTACCAACACTACCACAGCCTATGGCAGGACGCGCTGGAGGAAAATGAGCTGGCGCCGTTGACGCCGCACCTGGACGAAGAGGGGCGCCGACAGATGTTGCGCACCATCGCCGATTTCCGCCATGACGTCGACAAACGCACCATCGGCCCGCGCGGCCGCGACGTGCTCGATCAGTTGATGCCGCGCCTGTTGGCGGAAGTGTGCCCGCGCCAGGACGCGCCGACCGCGCTGGTGCGACTGGCGCAGCTGCTGCTCAGCATCGTCACCCGTACGACCTACCTCGAGCTGCTGGTGGAGTACCACGCGGCGCTCAGCCATCTGATCCGCCTGTGCGCCGCGTCGCCGATGGTTGCCAACCAGCTGTCGCGCTATCCGCTGTTGCTGGACGAACTGCTGGATCCGGCCACGCTGTATCAGCCGGTGGCGCTGGATGCCTACCGCAGCGAGCTGCGCCAGTACCTGCTGCGGGTGCCGGAAGACGACGAAGAGCAAAAGCTGGAGGCGCTGCGCCAGTTCAAACAGGCGCAGCAACTGCGCATCGCCGCGGCGGATATCGCCGGCGCGCTGCCGGTGATGAAAGTGAGCGACCACCTGACTTATCTGGCGGAAGCGATCATCGACGCGGTGGTGCAACAGGCCTGGAGCGACATGGTGGCGCGCTACGGCCAGCCGACCCATCTGCAGGAGCGTGAAGGGCGCGGCTTTGCGGTGATCGGCTACGGCAAGCTGGGTGGCTGGGAGCTGGGTTACAGTTCCGATCTCGATCTGGTGTTCCTGCTGGATTGCCCGCCGGAGGTGATGACCGACGGCGATCGCTGCATCGACGGCCGTCAGTTCTACCTGCGGCTGGCGCAGCGGGTGATGCATCTGTTCAGTACCCGCACCTCCTCCGGCATTCTGTATGAGGTGGACGCGCGCCTGCGGCCTTCCGGCGCCGCGGGGATGCTGGTCAGCACCGTCGAGGCGTTCGCCGACTACCAGCAAAATGAAGCCTGGACCTGGGAACATCAGGCCCTGGTGCGTGCGCGCATCGTGCATGGCGATCCGGCGCTGCATCAGCAGTTCGACGCGATCCGGCGCGAGATCCTGTGCAAAACGCGCGATGCGGAGATCCTGAAGCGCGAAGTGCGCGAGATGCGCGAAAAGATGCGCAACCATCTCGGCAACAAGCAGCGCGATCTGTTTGATATCAAAACCGATGAGGGCGGCATTACCGACATCGAATTTATCGCCCAATATCTGGTCTTACGCTATGCGCCGGGTGAACCGCGGCTGACGCGTTGGTCGGACAACGTGCGCATCTTCGAGCTGATGGCCAATTACGACATCATGCCGGAAGAGGAGGCGCGCGCGTTGACCCAGGCCTATGTCACCATGCGCGACGAGATCCACCATCTGGCGCTGCAGGAGCATTCCGGCAAGGTCGGCAGCGAGCTGTTCGCCGCCGAGCGCGAGCAGGTGCGTGCCAGCTGGGCCAAATGGCTGGATTAATACCTTTTTGCGGGTATTCCGGCGGTCTGTGGTAATATCTGCGCCACTAAAATTTTGTACTTTTTTGGAGTTATCGGATGAAAGTTACGCTGCCTGATTTTCGCCGCGCCGGTGTGCTGGTGGTCGGTGACGTCATGTTGGATCGCTATTGGTATGGGCCGACCAGCCGCATTTCACCGGAAGCCCCGGTGCCGGTGGTCAAGGTCGATACCATCGAAGAGCGTCCCGGCGGCGCGGCTAACGTGGCGATGAACATCGCTTCGCTGGGAGCCACTTCCCGCCTGGTGGGCCTGACCGGCATCGACGATGCGGCGCGGGCGCTAAGCGCCAAGCTGAATGAAGTCAACGTGCGCTGCGACTTCGTCTCGGTGCCGACCCATCCGACCATCACCAAGCTGCGCGTGCTGTCGCGCAACCAGCAGCTGATCCGTCTCGACTTCGAAGAAGGCTTCTCCAACGTCGATCCGCAGCCGATGCTGGAGCGTATTCAGCAGGCGCTGCCGCAGATCGGCGCGCTGGTGCTGTCCGATTACGCCAAGGGCGCGCTCAGCCAGGTGCAGGGCATGATCCAACTGGCGCGCGCCGCCAAAGTGCCGGTACTGATCGATCCGAAAGGCTCTGACTTCGAGCGCTATCGCGGCGCGACGCTGCTGACGCCGAACCTGTCCGAGTTCGAAGCGGTGGTGGGCCACTGCAAGGATGAGGCGGAGCTGGTGGAACGCGGCATGAAGCTGGTGGCGGATTTTGAGCTGTCGGCGCTGCTGGTTACCCGTTCCGAACACGGCATGACGCTGCTGCAGCCGGGCGTTGAACCGCTGCATTTGCCGACCCAGGCGCAGGAAGTGTTCGATGTGACCGGCGCGGGCGACACTGTGATCGGCGTGCTGGCCGCCTCGCTGGCCGCCGGTAATTCGCTGGAAGAGTCCTGTTTCCTGGCTAACGCCGCCGCCGGCGTGGTGGTGGGCAAGCTTGGCACCTCTACCGTGTCGCCCATCGAGCTGGAAAACGCGGTGCGCGGCCGTGCCGAAACCGGTTTTGGCGTGATGACCGAAGCGCAGTTGAAGCATGCTGTCGCGCAGGCGCGTCAGCGCGGCGAAAAAGTGGTGATGACCAACGGCATCTTCGACATTTTGCATGCCGGCCACGTCTCTTATCTGGCCAACGCCCGCAAGCTGGGCGACCGCCTGATCGTGGCGGTGAACAGCGATGCGTCGACCAAACGCCTGAAAGGGGAAACACGCCCGGTCAACGCGCTGGAGAATCGGATGATCGTGCTGGGCGCGCTGGAAGCGGTGGATTGGGTGGTGCCGTTCGAAGAGGATACGCCGCAGCGCTTGATCGCCGACATTCTGCCGGATCTGCTGGTGAAAGGCGGTGATTACAAACCGGAAGAGATTGCCGGCAGTGCGGAAGTGTGGGCCAACGGCGGGGATGTCAAAGTGCTGAACTTTGAAGACGGGCTGTCGACCACCAACATCATCAACGCGATCAAAGACGGTCGCGGCTAACGCCGGGCAATCTAAAGAACAAGGGCGCGCGGTTCTGGTGCGCGCCCTTGGCGGGAATTTATTCGTCTTCCTGTTTGGCTGCCGGTGCCGCGCTCAGTTTGCTTTCCAGCTCGGCCATGCGCTGTTCCAACAGCGCCAGTTTCTCGCGGGTGCGCAACAGCACCTGAGTCTGTACGTCGAACTCTTCGCGGTTAACCAAATCCAAGCGGGTCAGCTGCGACTGCAGGACCTGACGGATTTTTTTCTCAACGTCTTCCCCGAATTCACGAACGCCTTTAGGCATGGACTCATGAACCTGGCGTGCGATTTGTTCGATTTTTTTCGGGTCAATCATGGCGTATCCCTTTCAGAGTTTAATAGCTGCCGCTTAGTGTAATGCGAGTTGCCCGCCGGATAAACCATTAAGCGCATTCGCCGTGCGTGGCCGAATTGTGCTTTTGCCAATTGCCCTGCCTACCCATTAGCGCTATAGTCAACCTGCTTATTCTCAGGGCGGGGTGAAAGTCCCCACCGGCGGTAAATCACCTTCTACGGTGAAAGCCCGCGAGCGCTCAGCCAGCCCGTAAGGGCCGGTTAGAGGTCAGCAGATCCGGTGTAATTCCGGGGCCGACGGTTATAGTCCGGATGGGAGAGAGTAACGGTATCTGCCGGGCTTGTGCCCGCTTGCGTTATTTTTTTAGCTATTGCTAGCTACTCCTCAAGATCGCCCTGGTTCTGGTAATCCATAATTTTTTAATGAGGTTTTTTACCATGAATCAGACGCTACTTTCAGACTTCGGCACGCCGACAGAACGCGTTGAACGCGCGATCGACGCACTGCGCAACGGGCGCGGCGTAATGGTGCTCGATGATGAAAACCGTGAAAACGAAGGTGACATGATCTTCGCCGCGGAAACCATGACCGTTGAGCAGATGGCGCTGACCATTCGCCACGGCAGCGGTATCGTGTGCCTGTGCATCACCGAAGAACGCCGTCAGCAGCTTGAGCTGCCGATGATGGTGACCAACAATTCCAGTCAGTTCCAGACCGCCTTCACCGTGACCATTGAAGCGGCGCAGGGCGTGACCACCGGGGTTTCCGCTTCCGATCGCCTGACCACCATCCGTGCGGCGGTGGCAGACAGCGCCAAGCCGAGCGACCTGAACCGTCCGGGCCACGTGTTCCCGCTGCGTGCGCAGCCAGGCGGCGTGCTGAGCCGTCGCGGCCACACCGAAGCGACTATCGATCTGGTTTCCATGGCCGGTTTCAAACCTGCCGGCGTGCTGTGTGAGCTGACCAACGACGATGGCAGCATGGCGCATGCGCCGGAAGTGATTACCTTCGCCAAACAGCACGACATGGTGGTGCTGACCATCGAAGATCTGGTGGCCTACCGCCAGGCGCACGAGAAAAAAGCCAGCTGACAGCCGGCCGCTTTTCAACGATAAAAAAGCCGCGTTACGCGGCTTTTTTTTATCTACCGTTCTGACAGGCGTTCGCCGATGCGGCTGGCGTAATTCATCACGTGGAAGGTGTAGTTTTCCTCCACCGTGCCCTGGAACAGATGCGCCCAAGGGCCGATGGCGTAGATGCCGAGATCTTCCCCTCCGTGGGTCTCGCTTTTCAGCGGCACCAGCGCCGGCTGAATAAAGTCGGGCGCGGTGGCCTGTTCCATGGTCAATGCCGGGCGTTCGGTCAGCGGGATCGTGCCGCCGGGGCCATTGGCGAAGCCGACGGTGGTGTAAGGCTTGCCGTCGCTGCCCAGTCGCGGTTTGCCGTCGACGCCGACGGAAATGCCGAGGATAGGATTACCTCGCTTGGCATAGCCGGCGATGGTCAACGTGTGGCTGTGATCGCCGGTCACGATCACCAGGGTTTCGTCCAGATTGACCTTGTTGACGATGGTTTTCACCGCCTCGTTCAGGGCGACCGCGTCGCTCAGCGTGCGGTAGGCGTTACCGTTGTGGCTACCGTGATCGATGCGTCCCCCCTCCACCAACAGCAGGTAGCCTTCGGGATTCCTGGCCAGAATATCGATGGCCTTGCCGGTCATTTCCGCCAGCGAAGGCTCTCCCGCTGCGTCTTGCCGCCGATCGTGCTCGAAGTTCATGTGCGATGGCTCGAACAGGGCCAACAGGTGGTCGACTTTGGCCGGTTCGATTTTGGCGAACTGCGCCTGATTCCAGACATATTGCCCACGCTCGCCATAGCGTTGTAGCCAGGCCTGCGTCAGATCGCGGCCATCCTTTCTGGCGCCTTTTTTACCGGGGTATTCCGGATCGCTCACGCTGTCGGGCAGGAAGTTGGCGCGCCCACCGCCCATCGCCACGTTGAGGCCGTTACCGTACTTCATTTCCACCAGCTGGCGCGCGATGTCGCGGCAGCCTGCGGCCAGGGCCGCTGCCGGCATTTTTGCGTCGGATTCCCAATCGCGGTTGGCGATATGGGCATAGGTGGCGCCCGGCGTGGCGTGGGTGATGGTCGCGGTCGTCACGGCACCGGTGGCCATGCCAAGCGTTGCGGCCATCTCCCACAGCGTGGTGACGGCCTTGGTTTGCTGGTCCTCGCAATTGCTGAGGGTCGCCGTATGGTTGAGGCCCATCAGATCGTTGATGGTTTTGACGCCGGTGGTCATCGCCACTGCGCTGGGCGCGGAGTCGGTGATTTGGGCGTCGGCGGAGTAGGTTTTGGCCGCCGCCAGATAGGGGAAGGCCTCCCAGGCCAGCACGTTGGATTCGCCGTCCACGCCGCGCTGCTGCCCTTCAAAAATGCGGGCAGCGGTCACGGTGGAAAATCCCATGCCGTCACCGACCACCAGAATGACGTTTTTGGCGCGGTTGGTGTTTGGCGTCTGTTTTAGCCGCTGTTGCAGCTGAGCTTGCGCCTGAAGGAAGTAAGGGTCTTCGCGCTGCGTCAGCTGCGCGTTGTCCGCCGCGCCGGCGGTTGCCGTCCAGCCGGCGCATAAGGATATGGAAAGTGCCAGGCGGGTTGCCAGTGTGAGTCTGAACATGAATTCCTCCTTGGTGAGACGTAGTTCCCATTGCGCGGCGGGGCTGTCGGCACCCGTCGGCAGAGGAGGAGTGTATAGATTACGTTAACAAAAAATACATAAATTGTTCACAAATTGGATCTGTGTGGCAGTAATGCCATGACATTCATGCTTGTTATTAATCTATTGAAATATATAAATTTTTTATCTTTCTGTTTACCGGCGTATTCCTCCGTTTTTAATTCAAATTTATTGAATATCTTCATCACGGTTATCCGGCTGTGTTGGTGTGGCAAAGCGCGTAATGTAGCGGCATAGCACAATTTGAACTAAGGATCTCCCTATGAACACCTCTCGTATGCCTGCACTGTTTCTTGGCCACGGTAGCCCGATGAACGTGCTGGAAGACAACCGTTACACCCGGGCATGGCGTGCGTTGGGTGAGTCATTGCCGCGCCCGAAGGCGATCGTGGCGGTTTCCGCACATTGGTATACCCGCGGCACTGCGGTTACCGCGATGGAAAAACCCAAAACCATTCACGACTTCGGCGGGTTCCCGCAGGCGCTGTTCGATACCCGTTATCCGGCGCCGGGCTCTCCCGCGCTGGCTGCGCAGCTGCAGCAAATGCTGGCACCGGTGCCGGTGACGGCCGATCTCGGTGAGTGGGGGTTGGATCACGGCACCTGGGGCGTCTTGATCAAGATGTATCCCAATGCCGACATTCCGGTGGTGCAGCTCAGCGTCGACGGTACGCAGCCGGCGGCCTATCACTATGAGCTGGGTCGCAAACTCGCTGCGCTGCGTGATGAGGGCGTGATGATTGTCGCCAGCGGCAACGTGGTGCACAACCTGCGCATGGTGAAATGGCAGGGCGATACCAGCGCCTACCCGTGGGCGGAATCGTTCAATAACTTTGTCCGGGATAACCTGCGTTATCGGGGCGAAAACCATCCGCTGGTGGATTTCATGCGCCATGAGGGGGCGGCGCTGTCGAATCCGACGCCGGAACACTATCTGCCGTTGCTGTACGTGCTTGGCGGTTGGGATGGCAAAGAGGCCATCAGCGTGCCGATCGACGGTATCGAAATGGGAGCGCTGAGCATGCTGTCGGTGCAGGTGGGCTAAAGAAAAACGCCAGTCAGAGACTGGCGTTTTTGTCTTCGGCGGGGCGATCAGCCGAGGATGGTGTGCGGATAGAAGCGCGACAGATCCTGCGTGATCAGTTCGCGATCTTCGCGCAGGCCGATACCGCAAGGCTGATCGTTCACCAGCCAGCTGCCGATCAACGTATAGCTGTCTTCAAACTTCGGCAGCGGGTGGAACTGCTGCACGATCATGCCTTCTTCACCATAAGGTCCGTCCACACGCGCCACTTCCTGACCGTTTTCGACGATCTGGATATTGGCGCCTTCGCGTGAGAACAGCGGCTTGGTGACGTAATGATCCATCGGCGGATGATCGTCTTGCGCGAAATAAGCCGGCAACAGATTCGGGTGGTTCGGGAACATTTCCCACAGCAGCGGCAGCAGCGCTTTGTTGGAGATGATGCTCTTCCAGGCCGGCTCCAGCCAGCGCACGCCGGCGTCTTCGAGCTTGGTGGAGAACATCTCGCGCAGCATGAATTCCCACGGGTAGAGCTTGAACAGGTTGCCAATCACCTGATCCTGCAGATCGGTAAACTGGCCTTTCTCGCCGAGACCAATCTCTTCCATGAACAGGAACTCGGTCGGCAGACCGGCTTCCTGCGCGCAGTCCTGCAGATATTGCACCGTGCCGCGATCTTCTTCGCTGTCCTGGCAGCAGGCCAGGTGCAACAGGCCGAAGCCGTGATGCGCTTTCAGCTCGGCGAAACGCTCGATCAGCTTTTCCTGCAGGCTGTTGTACTGATCCGACTCCGGATCCAGTTTGCCGGCGTTGATCTGGTCTTCCAGCCACAGCCACTGGAAGAAGGCCGCCTCATACAGCGAGGTTGGCGTATCGGCGTTGTTCTCCAGCAGCTTCGGCGGGTTGACGCCGTCGTAGGCCAGATCGAGACGCGAGTACAGCGACGGCTGGTTGGTGCGCCAGGAGCTGCGTACGAACTCCCAGGTGTGTTTCGGGATGCAGAACTTGGTCATCAGCTCGTCACTGCCGACCACTTTTTCCACCACCTGCAGGCACATCTGGTGCAGCTCGGCGGTGGCGTTTTCGATCTCTTCAATCTGCGCCAGCGTGAACTGGTAATAGGCGTCTTCACACCAGTACGGCTCGCCGTACATGGTGTGGAAACGGAAACCGAACTCGGTCGCTTTTTCACGCCAGTCCGGGCGCTCGGTAATAGCAATACGTTTCATGCATCAACCGCCCATGCTGCGAGAGCCGGAGTTGGAGGTGGCGCTGCTGCGCTGCATGCTGGTCTGCTTGGCCACGCTCTCGCCGAAGCCGCCGCGAGTCACGGTGTTGGTGACTGCAGGCTTCGGCGCCATGGCGGTTTTCGGCACCGTCATGGTGCGGCCGCCGGCGGTGGCCGGGCCGTAGCTCTTGCCGCTGGCGTCGACAAACTTGCCGTTCGCCGGGCTGGCGGCGTTCTTGGAGGTGAAGAGCGGCTGCTGCGCGAAGCCGGAGCCGCCCATCAGGCGGCCCATCATGTAGCCCGCCATCAGCGGCATCCAGAAGCTGCCGCTGCTTTGCGATTCCGCCGCCATGCCGGCCTGCGCCGGAGCCGGCGCCTGGGTGCACTGCGCTTCGCCGAACTCGGCGACGCAGTCTTCGCGGGTAGCGTATTTCGGCGCGGTTTTCGCCGCTTCTTTCAGGGCGTTGTTGTAGGAGGTGGTGCACTGCTCGCTCATCGAAGGATTGGCGCGCGAACAGTCATCGGCATTCTGATACAGGGAGACCGTTTCATCGCTCTTCTCGCAGCCGGCCAGCATAAAGACAGCGCTGATCGCCAAAGCCACGGGCGCGACACGGTAGCTGCGCCAGGATTTGCGGAACGTCTCTTGGTTGATGTTTTTTGTCCGTTTCATCGTTATCAATCCCATCATGCGGGCTGTTTTCGCCCTTTCCCAGTAGTGGCGCTAAGGATAGGGGAAACATGGTCAAAATTAAAGCTGAAACGCCCGCAGAATCGACTCTTTACGCAGTTATACGTTGGGGTGTGCGCCAGTTCGCTTTCGCGGCGAAAAAACGCGCATTGGCGTTTCATCATGAAACGTTGTCGCTATGCTGATGTTCCATAATGGAACAAAAATCGCGAGGCTCGCCAGGCGGGCGGCGGGCGCTCATAGTCGAAGCACAACAACAAGCCGGCGGCGAAGTCGGCGCGTCATCACCTGATATCTGAACGTTACCATCGCCAACTCCCTACAAGGATCCGGTTATGTTGAGAATCATCCAGTCACCAGGCAAATATATTCAGGGCGCCAATGCGCTGGCCGCCGTCGGCGAATATGCCAAATCCCTCGCCGATCACTACCTGGTGATCGCAGACGACTTCGTGATGCAGCTGGCGGGCGACACCCTGATGGGCAGCCTGCAGCAGCACGGCGTGAAACATCACGCGGCCCGCTTCAACGGCGAGTGCTGCCGCAAAGAGATAGACCGGCTCGGGCATGAGCTCCAGGCCCACGGTTGCCGCGGCGTGATCGGCGTCGGCGGCGGCAAGACGCTCGACACCGCCAAGGCCGTGGCGCACTACCAACAGCTGCCGGTGGTGCTTATTCCCACCATCGCCTCCACCGATGCGCCGACCAGCGCGCTGTCGGTCCTCTACACTGAACAGGGCGAATTCGCCGAATACCTGATTTACCCGCGCAACCCGGACATGGTGGTGATGGACAGCGCCATCATCGCCAAAGCGCCGGTGCGCCTGCTGGTGGCCGGCATGGGCGACGCGCTCTCCACCTATTTCGAAGCCCAGGCCTGTTTCGACGCCCAGGCCACCAGCATGGCCGGCGGCAAATCGACGCTGGCGGCGCTCAGCCTGGCGCGGCTGTGTTATGACACGCTGCTGGCGGAAGGGGTGAAAGCCAAACTGGCGGTCGAGGCCGGCGTGGTGACGGAAGCGGTGGAGCGCATCATTGAGGCCAATACCTATCTGAGCGGCATCGGCTTCGAGAGCAGCGGTCTGGCGGCGGCGCATGCCATTCACAACGGTTTTACCGTGCTCGAAGAGTGCCACCACCTGTATCACGGCGAGAAAGTGGCGTTCGGCACCCTGGCGCAGCTGGTGCTGCAGAACAGCCCGATGGCGCAGATTGAAACCGTGCTGGCGTTTTGCCATGGCATCGGCTTGCCGATCACGCTGGCGCAGATGGGCGTCACCGGCGATGCGACGGCGAAGATCATGGCGGTGGCCGAGGCCAGCTGCGCGGCCGGCGAAACCATTCACAACATGCCGTTCAAGGTCACCCCTGCGGGCGTGCAGGCGGCGATCCTGACGGCGGATAGGCTGGGCGCCGCCTGGCTGCAGCGTCATTGATACCCTTGGGGCGCGGTGCGCCGCGTCCCTGTTCTTACAGAGGAAACCATCGTGAAAAAACTGATTAATCAGGTCGAGTCGGTGTTGGAAGAGCAGTTGCAGGGGCTGGCGGAGGCCCATCCCGAGCTGCTGGTGCACGCGGATCCGGTCTTCGTGACCCGCGCCGACGCGCCGGTGGCGGGCAAGGTGGCGATCCTGTCCGGCGGCGGCAGCGGCCATGAGCCGATGCACTGCGGTTTCGTCGGCGAAGGGATGCTCGACGGCGCCTGTCCGGGCGAGATTTTTACCTCGCCGACGCCGGATAAAATGTACGAGTGCGGCCAGGCGATCGACGGCGGTGCCGGGGTGTTGCTGCTGATCAAGAACTACACCGGCGACGTGCTCAACTTCGAAACCGCCACCGAGCTGCTGCACGACAGCGGCGTCGCGGTGGCGACGGTGCTGGTGGATGACGACGTGGCGGTCAAAGACAGCCTGTTTACCGCCGGGCGGCGCGGGGTGGCCAACACCGTGCTGATGGAGAAGCTGTTGGGCGCCGCCGCGGCGCGCGGCGATGATCTGGACAGCGTGGTGACGTTAGGGCATCGCATCAACAACCACGGGCACTCGATCGGCATCGCGCTGGGGGCTTGCACCGTGCCGGCCGCCGGCAAGCCGTCGTTCACCCTGACGGAAAACGAAATGGAGTTCGGCGTCGGCATTCACGGCGAGCCGGGCATTGCGCGCCGCCCGTTCACCACGCTCAACGCGGCGGTGGACGACATGTTCCATACGCTGATCGACCACGGCCACTATCAGCGCACGATCCGCGTCTGGGATCGTCAGCAGGGCGAGTGGCGCGACGAGATGCAGACCAAACAGCCGCTGACGCGCGGCGATCGTGCGATCGCGCTGGTCAACAACCTGGGCGCTACGCCACTGTCGGAGCTATACGGCGTGTACCATCGGCTGGCGGAGCGCTGCGCCGAAGCGGGCATCATCATTGAACGCAACCTGGTGGGGTCTTATTGCACCTCGCTCGATATGCAGGGCGTGTCTATCACGCTGTTGAACGTGGACGACGAGCTGTTGTCCTTGTGGGATGCGCCGGTGAAAACACCTGCGCTGCGTTGGGGTTGCTGAGGAGGAATCATGGCGTTGACCAAACAACAGGTTGTCGATTGGCTGATGCGTTGCGGCGAGGTGTTCAGCCGGGAGCGCGATTTTCTGACCCGGCTGGACACCGAGATCGGTGATGCCGACCACGGTTTGAACATGAATCGCGGTTTCAACAAGGTGGTGGAAAAGCTGCCGTCGGTGGCGGACAAGGATATCGGCTTTATCCTGAAAAACACCGGCATGACGCTGCTGTCGAGCGTGGGCGGCGCCAGCGGCCCGCTGTTCGGCACCTTCTTCATCCGCGCGGCACAGGCGGCGAACGCCAAGCAAAGCCTGGATCTGCCGGAGCTGCATCAGATGATGCAAGAGGGGGTGGAAGGCGTGGTGATGCGCGGTAAGGCGGAGCCGGGCGATAAAACCATGTGCGACGTCTGGTGGCCGGTGGTGGAAAGCCTCGGCCAGTCCGCGCAGCAGAACCTGAGCGTGGCGGAAGCGCTGCAGCGCGCCGCCGACAGCGCCGAGCGGGCGGTGGAGAGCACCATTACCATGCAGGCGCGCAAGGGGCGGGCCAGTTATCTGGGCGAGCGCAGCATCGGCCACCAGGATCCCGGCGCCACTTCGGTGATGCTGATGATGAAAACGCTGGCTGAGGTCGCCGGTAGTTAGCCGTAGCAGGAGGCGAGATGATTAATATCGTGGTGGTTTCGCACAGCGCGTTGCTGGCGCGCGGCGTTGAGCAGTTGGCGCGGCAGATGATGCGCGGCGATGGCTGCAAGCTGGCGCTGGCGGCGGGCGTAGATGACGAGGAACACCCGATCGGCACCGACGCGGTCAAAGTGATGGAGGCGATCGAAGCGGTCGCCGACGGTGACGGCGTTCTGGTGCTGATGGATTTGGGCAGCGCGCTGCTCAGTGCCGAAACCGCGCTCGATCTGCTGGACCCGGACGTGGCTGTCAAAGTGCGGCTGTGTGCGGCGCCGCTGGTCGAAGGCACGCTGGCGGCGGTGGTGGCCGCCAACTCCGGTGCCTCGCTGGAACAGGTGGTGGCGGAGGCTCAGGGCGCGCTGCAGGCCAAACAGGCGCAGCTGGGCGAAGGCTCGCCGGCCGCGAAAAGCGCGGCTTTGCCGCTGGCGCAGGGCAAAAGCGCAACCTGGACGGTGCAGAACCCGCACGGGCTGCACGCGCGCCCGGCGGCGCGGCTGGTCGAGACGCTGGCGCCGTTCAAGGCCGAGCTGGTGCTGGAAAAGCAGGGGCAGTGCGTCGATCCACGCAGCCTCAATCAGCTGGCGCTGCTGCAGGTGCGCCACGGCGATACTATTCGCCTGATCGCCGACGGCGCGCAGGCGGACGAGGCGCTGGCGGCGTTCAACGCGCTGGCGAAGCAACATTTCGGCGAGACGGTCTCCGAGCGGCAGCAGCCTTCGCTGCACGGTATCCCGGTGGCGGAAAGCGTCACCAGCGGGCCGGTGTTTCAGGCCCACAGCTTCTGGCCGCCAACCGCCGATCGACGGATTGGCGCGGACGAGGTGTTGGGCGAACAGCAACGCCTGCGTGAGGCGCTACAGCACACGCTGAGCGATCTGAACCGGCTGGCGGAACGCACCGGCACGCTGATCGGCAAGCCGCAGGCGGCGATCTTCGGCGCCCACAGCATGCTGCTGGACGATCCGGATCTGCAGCAGGCGGCGTACACCCGCATCGCGCAGCAGTTGTGCAGCGCCGAACAGGCCTGGCGGCAGGTGCTGGAGGCGATCGCCGAAGAGTACCGCGAGCTGGATGACGACTACATGCGGGCGCGTGAACTGGACGTGCGCGACATGCTGCGCCGCACGCTGTGCCATCTACAGGGGCTGCCGCTGCCGGCCATCGCGCTGGCAGAGCCGTCGATACTGGTGATGGACGAGCTGATGCCTTCGGAGGTGGTGATGCTCGACAGGCGGCTGGTGCTCGGCATCTGCCTGAGCGGTGGCAATGCCCTGTCGCACAGCGCCATTCTGGCGAAGGCGATGGGCATTCCGATGGTGGTCGGTATGCAGGATTGCCTGAGCAAAACCCGCAGCGGGCAGAAGGCGATGCTGGACGCCGCGCGCGGGGTGTTGCAGCTCAGCCACTAGGCGCGCAGCTTGAACTGTCGAATGTCGATCCCGTGCTGTTTGATCTTCCGCCACAGCGTGGTGCGGCCGATGCCCAGCAGCTGCGCCATCTCCGTCAACTGACCACGGCTGACGGTCGCCGCGCGCAGGATCGCCTGGCGCTCCATGTCCGTCAGCGTCAACAGCGGCGCGCCGGGCTGCGGATCGCTCTCCAGCAGCGACGGCTGGCCGAGCAGGTGTGTCGGCAAATCTGCTAACTGGATGTGGTGGCCGTGGCAAATCATCGCTGCGCGCTCCACCACCCCTTTCAGTTCCAAATCGTTGCCCGGCCACAGGTAGAGCGCCAGTTGGGCCATCACTTCGTCATCCACCCGAAAGCGACACTGAAAGTGTTGCTCCAGCGCGCGCAGATGGTGTTTGACCAGCAGCGGAATATCGCTCAGCCGCTGGCGCAGCGGCGGGATCTGGATCTCGAAGGCTTGCAGGCTGTAAAACAGCTGGCGGCGGAAGCGGTTTTGTTGCACCAGCAGCGGCAGATCGGCGGCGCTGCCGGCGATCACCCGCACATCGACCGGGATCACTCGGCTGGAATTGAGGCGGATCACCACGCCGGTTTTCAGCACCTGCAGCAACGCCGACTGCATCTCCGCCGGCAGGTATTCGATCTGTTCGAGATACAACGTGCCGCCGTTGGCCAATTCGAATTTGCTGAGCTGGCCCGCCTCTTCTTCGCTGGCGTCGCTGCCCAGCAGTTCACGCAGCCCCTGCGCCTGTGGCAGCAGCTGGCAGTTGAGGGCGATATACGGCCCGGCGGCACGTTCGCCGGCGTTGTGGATAGCCTGGCTGAGCCGCTCTTTGCCAACCCCTTCCTCCCCGCGCAGCAGGATCGGATGCTGGCCCTTGGCCGCCTGCTGCCCGTAACGGATCAGTCGCCGCATTTCCAGCGAGGCGGAGGGCATCTGTTCGAAGCTGTGGCTGACGCGCCCCAACTGGCTGCTGACATATTGGCGCAGCCGCTCGAGTGGGTGCAGCAGGGCGATGAAACTGCAGCGATCGCCGTCGAAAATCGGCTTGAGCGTCAGCAAGGCGGCAATAAACTGCCGCTGGCTTTCGAAGGTGACTTCGACGTGTTGCAGCGGCTGCCGGTCGGCGATGGCGCGCTTGAGCAGGGCGGGCAGCGTCAGCAGCTGCGCCAGCGGTTTGCCCTGGCTCTGCTGCTCGTCCAGCTTCAACAGGGCGGCGGCGCGCTGGTTGATATATTGCAGGTAGCCACGGTGATCCCAGGCCATGACGCCGTCGTCTACGCCGTCCAGCAGGCCGTAAAGCTGGTTAAGATGGCGGTTGGATTCCGCCAGCAGGCCGTCGGCGTTCAGCGAATTGCCGATTTCGCGAGCGATGGCCAGCGTCAGCGACAGATCGCCGGCGGCGCAGTCGGCCAGCAGGCAGCCCAGCGCGATCGAGCCGCGTTGGCGGCCGCTGTTGTCGTAGACCGGCGTCGCGCAGAATGACCAGCCGTGCAGCGCCCGGCGCACGTGCTCCTCGCCGCTCACCCGCACCGGGTGGCCTTCTGCCGCCGCCAGCGCCGGGGCGTTGGTGCCGATCTGCCCCTCGGCCCAGTAAGCGCCGGGGGCGAACCCCAATGGCTGCAAAAGCTCCCAGGTTTGGGTGTCGCCGCAGCGCCACAGCATGCAGCCGCTCTTGTCGAGGATCATCAACAGGCAACGACGCGGCTCCATGTATTCGCAGGCGTCCTCCAGCGCCGCCTGGCCGAGCGTCAGCAGGTCGTTCTTGCGGCGGCAAATCGATTCGAAGGTGGCGCCCTGGGCGCGGTGCGGTGCTTGCCAGACGTCGGGCTGCATCAGGCTGCGGCAGCGCAGCCAGGAGGCGTAAACCGCCTGTGTCGGGCGCAGTGGCGGCGGCAGTTCGCCGTCGTTAATCAAGCGCTGCCAGCGTGAATCGTTGTCCATCGAACCTCACCAGACTGCGAAAATGAGAGTGACGATGATACCACCTGGCACAGCGGCGGCTGTGAGGCGGCGGGCAGAAGCGGGGGAAATCGGGGCAAAAAAAAAACGGGGTGCGGCGCAGGCCGGACCCCGTATTTATCAACGCGTGCGCATCAGTTGCGGAATGGGTTGCCGCTGTTGCGAGCCGGTTGGCTGGTGGTGACGGCCGGCGCGGATGCGCGAGTGGCCGCCGGTACCGGCGCTGCGGTTTGCTGCATTGGCGCATTGTCCTGATAACCGTCCGCATAGGCGTCCTGCGCACGGTTCTGCGGCGCCACGGCGTCAGGTGCGGTCGACACCGGTTTACCCAACGCGCCATTCAACAGCAGCAGATCGTTCTGGTTCAGCGTGCCGAGCGCCGACTTGATGTTCAGCTGGTTGATCAGATAGGTGTAACGCGCGTCGGACAGCTGACGTTTGGCGTTATACAGGGTGGTGGTGGCGTCCAGCACATCGACGATGGTGCGGGTACCAACCTGATAACCGGCTTCCATCGCATCCAGAGAGCTCTGCGCGGAAATCACCGCCTGTTTGTAGGCGTTGATGCTGCTGATCGAGGCATTGACGTTGTTGAACGACGAACGCACGGTCTGCACCACGCTGCGGTGTGAGCTTTCCAACTGCTCGCTGGCGCCGACGAAGCCATACTGCGCTTGTTTCACCTGGGAATTGGTCGCGCCGCCGCTGTACAGCGGCAGGTTGAAGCTGATGCCGACCTTATTTTGGCCCGCATCGGAGTCGCTGTAGCGCGCGGCATTCGCGCCGCCGGTGTTGGATCCGTTGTATTTGGTATTGCTGATGCCGGTTGACGCGCTGACGTCAATCGTCGGCATATAGCCGGTTTGGGCTGCGCGGATTTGCTCGCGCGCCAGATCCTGGCTCAGACGGGCGGACAGCAGGCTCAGGTTGCGCGCTTCCGCTTCTTTCAGCAGATTGTTCACCGCTTCCGGGCGCTGGGTACTGAAGCGATCGGTATTCAGAGAGGCCAGCTCCGGGTAGAAGGCCCCGGTCACCTGGCGCAGCGTTTCCAGCGCATTATCCAGATCGTTGCGGGCGGAGACTTCCGCCGCCAGCACGGTGTCATAGTTCGAGCGGGCGTTCTGCACGTCAGTGATCGCCACCAGGCCCACGTTGAAGCGCTGGGTGGTTTGATCCAGCGTGCGGTATACCGCATCTTTCTGCGCCTGGGTATAGGACAGCGTGTCGATCGCTTTCAGCACGTTGAAGTAGGCGGTGGCGGTGTTGAGAATCAGCGACTGCTCGGCGGTTTGGAAGGTGACGTCGGAGATGCCGGCGGTTTTTTCCTGCAGCGTCAGCTGGCGCCATTTCGACATGTCGAAAATAGTTTGCGTCAGCGCCAACGAACCGCTGGTCACGTTGCTGTTAACGCCATTGCTGTCACGATAACCGTTGGTGTAATCGTAACCTGCGGTTAAACCGAGCTGCGGCAACAGCGGGCTGCGCGCTTCATTGATCTTTTCGAATGCGGCATCGCGGTCAGCTGCACTTTTGCGCAGATCCGGGTTACTTTCCCTGGCCTGTTTGTAGACCTGCAGCAGGTTCTCTGCCTGGCTCATTGCACTGAAGCCGCCCAGGCTCAGTCCGATAAGAAGGGGGAGCAGTTTCTTCATTTGCATTCCTTGTTGTGCAGCAATATTGCTATGTTAGCGCTGACGATAGACGAAATAGTTGCCGATTCTAGCAGAGTCTGCGGTACGCATCAGGTGGCTGAATGTGCCATCTCACGTAACTTTTACCTTTCAGGCCGCCCATTTACCTTGGCGTACTGCCCGGGCCGACTGCAGCTGATATTATGGCTGACAATCCGGATTGTTTCCCGCTATTACCTGCGAGCGCACAAACGTGCCGCATCCGGCGGCGAAAAACAGCCTAACATAAAGCCGCGGCGGAGAGTCCCGCTGTTTCTGTCATCAAAACCGTTTATTTTATCGGCATACTCAAGCAGGAGAATTCGCGCATGAACCGTTCGCAGCCATCGCCCGTTACTTTCGATAAAAAAGATGTAGAAATTATTGCACGCGAGACGCTGTACCGTGGTTTTTTTTCACTCAATTTATACCGGTTTCGCCATCGGTTGTTCAATGGCGAAATGAGCCCTGAAATCACGCGTGAAATTTTCGAACGCGGCCATGCGGCGGTGCTGCTGCCCTACGATCCGGTGCGCGACGAGGTTGTGCTGATTGAACAACTGCGCATCGCCGCGGTCGATACCAGTAATTCGCCCTGGCTGCTCGAAATGGTGGCGGGTATGATCGAAACCGGCGAAAGCGTCGAGGACGTGTGCCGCCGCGAAGCGCAGGAAGAGGCCGGCGTGGTGGTCGGGCGCTGCAAACCGGTGCTGAGCTACCTGGCCAGCCCCGGCGGCACCAGCGAACGTTTGTCGATCATGGTCGGCGAAGTGGACGCCGGCACCGCCGAGGGCATTCACGGCCTGGCGGAAGAACATGAAGATATCCGCGTCCACGTGGTCAGCCGCGAGCAGGCTTACCGCTGGGTGGAGGAGGGCGCGATCGATAACGCCGCATCAGTGATTGCATTGCAATGGCTGGCGTTGCACCATGAATCGTTGAGAAAAGAGTGGGCCAACTAATGAAACAGCGCTATACCCCTGATTTCCCCGAAATGATGAGATTGTGCGAAACCAACTTCGCGCAATTGCGCCGCTTGCTGCCGCGCAACGACGAAGCGGGCGAAACGGTGACTTATCAGGTGAACGGCGCCGGCTATCGTTTGACCATCGTTGAGTCCACGCGTTACACGTCGCTGGTGGAGATCGAGCAGATCTTTCCGGCGGTCAGCTACTGGAGCCTGCCCGCGATGACGGTGCGGTTGTACCATGACGCCATGGTTGCGGAAGTGTGTTCCAGTCAGCAGATCTACCGCTTTAAAGCGCGTTATGATTATCCTAATAAAAAGTTGCATCAACGCGACGAAAAGCATCAAATTAACCAGTTTCTTGCTGATTGGCTGCGCTACTGTTTGGCGCATGGAGCGATGGCGGTTCCGGTTTGTTAGACAGACTGAAATAACAAAGGACACCATTTGGAAAGCCTGTTTAAACTGCCCGTGGCGAGTGGGGCTGCGGTCAGGATTCTACAAATAACAGATACCCACCTTTTTGCCGGCGAACACGAGACGCTGCTCGGCATCAATACCTATCGCAGCTATCACGCGGTGCTGGACGCCATCCAGGCGCAGCGCCGCGACGTCGATTTGATCGTCGCCACGGGAGATTTGGCGCAGGATCATTCGCAAGAGGCGTACCGCCACTTCGCCGCCGGCATCGCGCAACTGCCGGCACCCTGCGTGTGGCTGCCGGGCAACCATGATTTTCAACCGGCGATGGTCGACGCGTTGGCCGCCGCCGGCATTGCGCCTTCCAAACAGGTGCTGCTGGGCGACAGCTGGCAGGTGCTGATGTTGGACAGCCAGGTGTTCGGCGTACCGCACGGCGAATTGAGCGAATACCAGCTCGAGTGGATGGAGCGCTGCCTGCAGGCTCACCCCGAGCGCTATACGCTGTTGCTGCTGCACCATCATCCGCTGCCGTCCGGTTGCACCTGGCTCGATCAGCACAGCCTGCGCAACCCGCATATGCTGGGCGCGATCCTGCTGCGTTATCCGAAAGTGAATACCGTGGTGTGCGGGCACATTCACCAGGATCTGGATCTGGAATGGCAGGGCCGGCGCCTGTTGGCGACGCCGTCCACCTGCGTGCAATTCAAGCCGCACTGCACGAACTTCACCATCGACGACGTCTCCCCCGGCTGGCGCTACCTCGATCTGCTGCCGGACGGCCGCGTCGAGACGCAGGTGTTCCGCCTGGAAAACGACGATTTCCGCCCCGATATGGACTCGGATGGATACTGATGCCTTCGACACTGCTCTACCTGCACGGTTTCAATAGTTCGCCGCAGTCGGCCAAGGCGGTGGCCTTCAAGGCCTGGCTGGCCGAGCACCATCCCGACATCGAGATGCTGGTGCCGCAGCTGCCGGCCTTTCCGGCGGAGGCCGCCGAGATGCTGGAAAATATGGTGTTGGAGCGCGCCGGCCAAACGCTCGGGCTGGTCGGCTCATCGCTGGGCGGCTATTACGCCACCTGGTTGTCGCAGTGTTTTTCCCTGCCGGCGGTGGTGGTCAACCCGGCGGTCAAGCCGTTTGAGCTGCTGGTGGACTATCTCGGCGCCAACGAGAACCCCTACACCGGCCAGCAATATGTGTTAGAGTCTCGGCACGTTTACGATCTGAAAGTGATGCAGATCGATCCCTTGGAGTCGCCGGATTTAATCTGGCTGCTGCAGCAAACGGGCGATGAAATTCTCGATTACGGCCAGGCAGTGGCGTATTACACCGCGTGTCGGCAAACGGTGGAGTCGGGTGGAAACCACGCCTTCGTCGGTTTCGAGCACTACTTCCCCCAGATTGTGGATTTTTTAGGGCTAAACGCGGTCTGACGGACCGTTCCGGCACCTCCCTTTAACCACGAAAAAATAATCAACGATGACTCAATCCAGCTATAACGCTGATGCCATTGAAGTACTCAGCGGTCTAGAACCAGTGCGCCGTCGTCCCGGCATGTATACCGACACGACGCGCCCAAACCACCTCGGCCAAGAGGTGATCGATAACAGCGTCGACGAAGCGTTGGCCGGTCACGCCAAGCGTATCGACGTGATTCTGCACGCCGATCAGTCGCTGGAAGTGATCGACGACGGCCGCGGCATGCCGGTGGACATCCACCCGGAAGAGGGTGTGCCGGCGGTTGAGTTGATCCTGTGTCGGCTGCACGCCGGCGGTAAATTCTCGAATAAAAACTACCAGTTCTCCGGCGGCCTGCACGGCGTTGGGATCTCGGTGGTCAACGCCCTGTCGAAGCGGGTGGAAGTCAACGTGCGCCGCGACGGTAACGTCTACGGCATCGCCTTCGAAAACGGCGACAAGGTGCAAGATCTGACCGTGACCGGCACCTGCGGCAAACGCAACACCGGCACCAGCGTGCACTTCTGGCCGGACGAACAGTTCTTCGACAGCCCGCGTTTCTCGGTATCGCGCCTGACTCACCTGCTGAAAGCCAAAGCGGTGCTGTGCCCTGGCGTCGAGATCTATTTCATCGACAAGGTGAACAACACCGAACAGCGCTGGTGCTATCAGGACGGCCTGACCGACTATCTGATGGAAGCGGTCAACGGCCTGATTACCCTGCCGGAAGCGCCGTTCGTCGGCAATTTCGCCGGTGATACCGAAGCGGTGGACTGGGCGCTGCTGTGGCTGCCGGAAGGCGGTGAACTGCTGACCGAAAGCTACGTCAACCTGATCCCGACCATGCAGGGCGGCACCCACGTCAACGGCCTGCGTCAGGGGCTGCTGGACGCGATGCGCGAGTTCTGCGAATTCCGCAATATTCTGCCGCGCGGCGTGAAGCTGTCGGCGGAGGATATCTGGGATCGCTGCGCCTACGTGCTGTCGGTGAAGATGCAGGATCCGCAGTTCGCCGGGCAGACCAAAGAGCGTCTCTCCTCGCGCCAGTGCGCGGCCTTCGTTTCCGGCGTGGTGAAAGACGCCTTCAGCCTATGGTTGAACCAGAACGTTCAGGCGGCGGAACAGCTGGCCGAGCTGGCGATCTCCAGCGCCCAGCGCCGCCTGCGCGCCGCCAAGAAAGTGGTGCGCAAGAAGCTGACCAGCGGGCCGGCGCTGCCGGGCAAGCTGGCGGACTGCACCTCGCAGGATCTGGCCATGACCGAACTGTTCCTGGTGGAAGGGGACTCGGCGGGCGGATCGGCCAAACAGGCGCGCGATCGCGAATATCAGGCGATCATGCCGCTGAAGGGCAAGATCCTGAATACCTGGGAAGTTTCCTCGGACGAAGTGCTGGCCTCGCAGGAAGTGCACGACATTTCCGTGGCGATCGGCATTGATCCGGACAGCGAAGATCTCAGCCAGCTGCGCTACGGTAAAATCTGCATCCTGGCGGATGCGGACTCCGACGGCCTGCACATCGCCACGCTGCTGTGCGCGCTGTTCGTGCGCCACTTCCGTTCGCTGGTGAAAGGCGGCCACGTCTATGTCGCCATGCCGCCGCTGTACCGTATCGATCTCGGTAAAGAGGTGTTCTACGCGCTGGATGAAGAAGAGAAAGCCGGCGTGCTGGAACAGCTGAAGCGCAAGAAGGGCAAGCCGAACGTGCAGCGCTTTAAAGGGCTGGGCGAGATGAACCCGCTGCAGCTGCGCGAAACCACCCTCGATCCGAACACTCGCCGTCTGGTGCAACTGACGGTGGCAGAGGATGACGTCGATCAGACGCTGGCGGTGATGGACATGCTGTTGGCCAAGAAGCGTTCGGAAGATCGCCGCAACTGGCTGCAAGACAAGGGCGACATGGCCGAACTGGCGGTCTGAGCTTGACCCTGGCCCGGTGAAACGCCGGGCCTGCTTTCCCGCAGGGCGTTGCATGCGGCGCCCGTCAACCTGGGGCGAACCGCGTGAAGATCACCCTCGAAGAGCTGCTGGCGTTCACGGCGGTGGTCGACAGCGGTTCGGTCACCGCCGCCGCCGATCGGCTCGGCCAAACCACCTCCGGCGTCAGCCGCGCACTCAGCCGCCTGGAAACGAAACTCGACGCTACGCTCTTGCGCCGCACCACGCGTCGTCTGAGCCTGACCGAAGAAGGGCAGAGCTTCCTGGTGCCTGCGCGCGAAATCCTGCGCTCGGTGGATCAGGCCGAAGCGCTGATGGCGCTACGGCGCCAACTGCCCGCCGGCCGGCTGCGTGTCAACGCCGCCGCCCCTTTTATGGCGCACGTGCTGGTGCCGATGGTGGCGGAGTTCCGCCGCCGTTATCCGCAGATTGAGCTGGAGCTGGACACCGACGATCGCAATATCGACCTGTTGGAGAAACGCGCCGATATCGCGATCCGCATCGGCGCGCTGCGCGACTCCACGCTCCATGCGCGCCTGCTGGGGCATAGCCGGTTGCGCATCCTCGCCAGCCCGGATTACCTGCAACGGCATGGCGAACCGCGCGGCGTGGAAGATCTGCACCGCCATTGCCTGTTGGGATTCACCTACCCGGAGTCGCTGAACCAGTGGCCGCTGCGTCACCGGCAGGCGCGGCATTTTGCCATCGAACCGACGATCTCGGCCTCCAGCGGGGAGACGCTGCGTGAGTTGGCGTTGCGCGGGGCGGGCATTGTCCAACTGGCGGATTTCATGACCCGACGCGATCGGGAAGCGGGCAGGCTGGTGCCACTGCTGGTGCGGGAGACGCTGGACGTGCGTCAACCGATCAACGCGGTGTATTACCACGACGCCCAGCTGGCGGCGCGCCTCACCTGTTTTCTCGACTACGTCAGCGCTCGCCTTGAGGGAGAACCTCCAGAGGCCGCAGAGGGCCTCTGAAGGGATTACAGCGCGTTTTCCAGCACGTAGATCTCGGTACCCAGCACGTAGTCCTTGATGGTTTCGCGGTGCTTGAGCATATGGTCTATCTGCAGGTGCTTTTCCAGATGCGCCTGGCTTTGCCATTTTTCCAGCATAAACACCGAATCCGGCGACAGTTTCTGCCAGGTGGCCTGCGTGTGGCTGTCTATCATCGGCGTGTATTCGCCGCAGCCTTCTTCTGCCAGCACCAGCGGCACCAGCTTTTCAATGGCTTGTAACACGGTGGCGCGGTGGCCGGGTTTGACTTTGATTTCTGCGATTACGGTGATCATCATTACCTCGTTGGTTAAGCCGTTCGCTGCCAGTTAAGCAAAAATTTCCGCCAGATGCTCGCGATAACGTGCGATGTCCGTTTCGATATCCGGTTGTTTTATCACGTCATTGCAGATAAAGGTCGGCAAGGCTTCCATCCCCAGGAACTGGTTGGCCTTGTGGAAGTGCAGGTAGACGCCGTCGACGCCGACGCCGTGGAAGAACTGGTTCGGATCGGTGAAGGCCTCGAGCGGGGCGTTCCAGGTCAGGCTCAGCAGGTATTTTTTGCCCTGAATCAGGCCGCCGGAGCCGTACTTCTTGCCGGCGTCGGAGCGGGTGCGGCCATCGCTGGCGTACAGGCTGCCGTGGCCGGCGGTGAACACTTCGTCGATGTATTTTTTCAGGATCCAGGGTTCGCCCATCCACCAACCCGGCATCTGATAGATGACCGCATCGGCCCACAGGTATTTCTGTACTTCGGCTTCGATGTCATAGCCGTCGTCGACCACCGTGACCTGCACATCGTGCTGCAGATCGCGCAGGAAGCTTTCCGCCACGTCGCTCAGGGTTTGGTTGAGTTCGCCGTTGGAATGGCCGAATTGCTTTTTAGCGTTGATAATCAGGATATTGCTCATCTTTTGCGGCTCCCGTCAGAGTTAAGATAGATGCCGTTTTCCGCTGCGGTGCGCAAAAACAGCTTGCTGAACGAGAGTGTAATCGTTGGCCAGGCAAGTAAAAACGTGACGGCAGGCACAACAGTCTTGATTCTTAATCAACAATAACGGTGGAGTTTTGCCTAAACGCCCCAGCGACAGCGCCTTCGGCCGGCGATCCTTGCGCCAACTGTGACAGCCACCCCGCAGATGGGTTACTATCGCGGGCAGAATCGACAAGCGATGCCTTATTGTCGTCCAGGGATTGCCAAGCCACGGTCTGAGGATAATTGAGTAATGAGTGATCTGACTCATGACGGTGTAGAGCGTTTACCGCTGCACACATTCACTGAAAACGCCTATCTGAACTATTCCATGTACGTCATCATGGATCGGGCGTTGCCGTACATTGGCGACGGTTTGAAGCCGGTACAACGCCGCATCATCTACGCCATGTCTGAGCTGGGGCTGAATAACAGCGCCAAATTCAAGAAATCCGCCCGTACCGTGGGCGACGTGCTGGGTAAATACCACCCGCACGGCGACAGCGCGTGTTATGAGGCCATGGTGCTGATGGCGCAGCCGTTCTCGTACCGCTATCCGCTGGTGGACGGCCAGGGGAACTGGGGGGCGCCGGACGATCCCAAGTCGTTTGCGGCGATGCGTTATACCGAATCGCGCCTCTCCAAATACGCCGAAGTGCTGCTGGCCGAGCTGGGGCAAGGCACCGTCGACTGGATCCCGAATTTTGACGGCACGCTGCAAGAGCCGAAGATGTTGCCGGCGCGTCTGCCGAACATCCTGCTGAACGGCACCACCGGCATCGCCGTCGGCATGGCGACCGACATTCCGCCGCACAACGTGCGCGAAGTCGCCGCCGCTGCGGTGGCGCTGCTCGACAAGCCGGGCGCCTCGCTCGATGACCTGCTCGAATTCGTGCAGGGGCCGGACTTCCCGACCGAAGCCGAGATCATTACCCCGCGCGACGAAATCCGCAAAATTTACCAGAGCGGCCGCGGCTCGGTGCGCATGCGCGCCGTGTGGAAGAAAGAAGACGGCAGCGCGGTGATCACCGCCTTGCCGCATCAGGTGTCCGGCGCCAAAGTACTGGAGCAGATCGCCAGCCAGATGCGCGCCAAGAAGCTGCCGATGGTCGAAGATCTGCGCGATGAATCCGACCACGAAAACCCGACGCGTCTGGTGATCGTGCCGCGCTCCAACCGCATCGATCTGGAACAGGTGATGAACCACCTGTTTGCCACCACCGATCTGGAACGCAGCTACCGCATCAACATGAATATGATCGGTCTGGATAACCGCCCGCAGGTTAAAGGGCTGGTGGAGATCCTCACCGAATGGCTGGCCTATCGTCGCGACACGGTGCGCCGCCGCCTGAACTATCGCCTCGAGAAAGTGCTGAAACGCCTGCATATCCTCGAAGGTTTGCTGGTGGCGTTCCTCAATATCGACGAGGTGATCCACATCATCCGCAGCGAGGATGAGCCGAAGCCGGTGCTGATGGAGCGTTTCGGCATCTCCGATACCCAGGCGGAAGCGATCCTCGAGCTGAAACTGCGTCACCTGGCCAAGCTGGAAGAGGTCAAGATCCGCGGTGAGCAGGATGAGCTGGCGAAAGAGCGCGATCAACTGCAGGCGCTGCTGGCGTCCGAACGCAAGCTGAACACGCTGATTAAGAAAGAGATCCAGGCCGATGCGCAGACCTACGGCGACGATCGCCGTTCGCCGCTGACCGAGCGCGCGGAAGCCAAAGCGATGAGCGAGCACGACTTCGTGCCGTCCGAGCCGGTGACCATCGTGCTGTCGGAAATGGGCTGGGTGCGCAGCGCCAAGGGCCACGACATCGATCCGGCCGGCCTGAGCTACAAGGCCGGCGACAGCTTCCGTGGCGCGGCGCGCGGCAAGAGCAACCAACCGGTGGTGTTCATCGACTCCACCGGGCGCAGCTATGCGCTCGATCCGATGACGCTGCCTTCGGCGCGCGGGCAGGGCGAGCCGCTGACCGGCAAGCTGACGCCGCCGCCGGGCGCCACCATTGAGCAGGTGCTGATGGCGGCCGACGATCAGAAGCTGCTGATGGCGTCCGATGCCGGTTACGGCTTCGTTTGCACCTTCAACGATTTGGTAGCGCGCAACCGCGCCGGCAAGGTGATGATCACGCTGCCGGATAACGCCAGGGCGCTGCCGCCGATGGAGATCCACGGCGCAGACGACATGCTGCTGTCGATCACCGCCGCCGGGCGCATGCTGATGTTCCCGGTTGCCGATCTGCCGCAGCTGTCGAAGGGCAAAGGCAACAAGATCGTCTCGATTCCGGCAGCCCAGGCGGCGGCCGGCGAAGACAAGCTGGCCTGGCTGTTCGTGCTGCCGCCGCAGGCGTCCGTCACGCTGCACGTCGGCAAACGCAAGCTGACGCTGCGGCCGGAGGATCTGCAGAAGTTCCGTGCGGAGCGCGGTCGCAAGGGCACCCAACTGCCGCGTGGCCTGCAGCGCATCGATCGCGTCGAAGTGGATGCGCCGGTGCGGGCGTCGGGCGGCGACAGCGAAGAGTAAGCGTTGGCGTTAGCGTTAACGGGCGGTCGCAGCATGCTGTGGCCGCCTTATTTATTTTTGCTGGCGTTTATTTTCCAAATAGTTAACATTTCTGCGCATAAAATTATTGTGCGTACTGCCGGCTGGCGGGAAAATAGCGAGAAAGGCAGGCGACATCGGCGTGCTTATCGCCTGGCCGGCAAATAATGAGTAAAGGAATCTGCGCAGCGAAGTAAACTGCGTTGGCAGTGTGCTAATGAGGTTGTTATGTTATTGATTTTGCGTGCCGTTCTCGCCACTCTTTTCTGTATTCTGGTGTGTATTTTCGGTTCTGTTTATTGCTTGTTCAGCCCGCGCAATCCCCGCCATGTGGCGACCTTCGGCCACCTTTTCGGCCGCCTGTCGACGCTGTTCGGCATCAAGGTTGAAACCCGCGTGCCGGCCGATGCGGCCAACAACGGCAACTGCATCTATATCGCCAACCACCAAAATAACTACGACATGGTGACGGCCGCCAATATCGTGCAGCCGCGCACCGTGACCGTCGGTAAAAAAAGTCTGGTGTGGATCCCGTTTTTCGGCCCGCTGTATTGGCTGACCGGTAATCTGCTGATAGATCGTGATAATCGCGCCAAGGCGCACGGCACCATCGCCCAGGTGGCGGAGCAGTTCAAAAAGAAAGACATTTCGATCTGGATGTTCCCGGAAGGGACCCGCAGCCGCGGTCGCGGACTGATGCCGTTTAAAACCGGTGCCTTCCACGCGGCCATCGCCGCCAGCGTGCCGATTGTGCCGATCTGCGTATCGACCACCAGCGGTAATATAAATCTTAATCGCTGGAATAACGGTCATGTGATCGTCGAGATGTTGGCGCCGGTGGATACCAGCAAATACGGCAGAGAAAACGTGCGCGAGCTGGCGGCCCATTGCCGCGAGCTGATGGAGGCGAAGATCGCCGAATTGGACGCCGAAGTCGCCCAGCGCAACGCCGCCAAAAAATAAGAGTCTACCGGCTTCAAAGAATACGTTTTTAATTGGCGTTCAGCGCCGTTAACGCCTGAGCGCCTGCTAATCTTGATTGGCGGGCGTTTGGGTTTTGCACACGGTTTAGTTATTGCTTTTCATGGAGAAAATATGTCACTCAGTCGACGTCAGTTTTTACAGGCATCGGGCCTGGCGCTGTGCGCGGGCGCCGTGCCGCTGAGGGCAGAGGCGAGCGGAACGCAGACCCCATTACCCATCCCTCCACTGCTGGAGTCGCGCCGCGGTCAGCCGCTGTTCCTGACCCTGCAGCGCGCCCACTGGGCGTTTATGGATAACCGCAAAGCGGCGGTGTGGGGCATCAACGGCATGTATTTGGGGCCGACGGTGCGGGTTTACAGCGGTGACGACGTCAAACTGATCTACAGCAACCGCCTGCAGGAGCCGGTGGCGATGACCATCAGCGGTCTGCAGGTGCCGGGCACATTGATGGGCGGCGCGCCGCGCATGATGTCGCCCAACGTCGACTGGTCGCCGGTGCTGCCTATTCGCCAGGCGGCGGCCACCTGTTGGTACCACGCCAACACGCCGAACCGCATGGCGCCGCACGTATACAACGGGCTGGCCGGGCTGTGGCTGGTGGAGGATGCCGTCAGCAAAGCGCTGCCGCTGCCCAACCACTATGGTGTCGACGATTTCCCGCTGATCATTCAGGACAAGCGCTTCGATAACTTCGGCACGCCGCAATACGATGCGCCGTCGCAGGGTGGTTTCGTCGGCGATACGCTGTTGGTCAACGGCGTGCAAAACCCGTATGTCGAGGTGTCGCGCGGCTGGGTGCGTTTGCGTCTGCTCAACGCCTCCAACGCGCGCCGCTATACCTTGCAGCTCAGCGACGGACGACCGTTCAACGTGATCGCCAGCGATCAGGGCTTTCTGCCTGCGCCGGTCGCGGTGCAGCAGCTGTCGCTGGCGCCGGGCGAACGCCGGGAAGTGCTGATCGACATGTCGAAGGGCGAGGAGGTGACCATCACCGCCGGTGAAGCGGCGGGCATCATGGATCGCCTGCGCGGCCTGTTCGAGCCGTCGAGCATTTTGGTGTCCACCCAGGTGCTGACGCTGCGCCCGACCGGCCTGCTGCCGCTGGTGACCGACAACCTGCCGATGCGTCTGCTGGCGGATCAGCTGTTGGACGGCAGTGCCAGCCGCACCCGAGATTTCCGCCTGGGCGACGGCGGCGTCGGCATCAACGGCGCGATTTGGGACATGAACCGCATCGACGTGCAGGCGCAGCAAGGCACCTGGGAACGCTGGAACATTCATGCGGATACGCCGCAGTCGTTCCATATTCAGGGCGTGCAGTTCCTGATCAAACGCGTCAACGGCGCGCAGCCGATGGCGGAAGATCGCGGCTGGAAGGACACCGTCTGGGTCGATGGCGACGTCGAGCTGCTGGTGTATTTCAACCAACCTACCTCCGAACACTTCCCGTTCCTGTATTACAGCCAGACGCTGGAGATGGCCGATCGCGGCACCGCCGGCCAGCTGATGGTGCAGCCGACGATGTAATCTGCGCTGCGGGCCGCTTACGGCGCCCGCAGTCTTTCCAGGAAGGCCTGCACCACCGGCGTCACGCTGTCGGCGCGGTAAACCGCGTACAGATCCGCCGGCGGCGCCTGTTGCAGCGAGCAAAAGCGCACGCCGGGCCACGGGATGCGGCCGTAGCTGTCCGGCAGCAGCGTAATGCCGCAGCCTTCCGCCACCAGCGCCAGCAGGGTTTGCGGCTCGTTGACCTGATAAGCGACGTCCGGCAAAAATCCCTGCTGCAGACACAGATTGTGCAGATACAGCCCCAGGCTGGCCTCGTGCGGCGGCAATACGATGAAGCTGTCGTTCTGCAGCGCCGCCAGCGGGATGTTTTCCTGCTGCGCCAGCGGATGAGCGATCGGCAGCACCACGGCGATGCTTTCGCACGCCAACCGTTGGCAGGTCAACCCCGGCAGCGTCTGTTGCTGCGCCTCTCGCCAAACCCCGATATCGATATGCCGCTTTTGCAGCGCGGCGATTTGCTGGCTGGGCGTCAGCTCGTTCAACGACCAGGTTACGCCGGCGTTTTGCTCGCTGAACCGCCGCAGCGCAGCGATCAGGCCGCCCCAGGCCGACGTGCCGACCATGCCGACCACCATGTGGCCGCCTTGGCCGCGCCCCATCTGTTGCACCTGATGCAGCGCGCTGTCGGCCTGATCCAGCAGCCGCTCGACGTTGCGCAGCAGCGTGCGGCCGGCCGGCGTCAGCGTCATGGAGCGGGTGGTACGTTTGAACAGCACCACCCCGAGCTGGCTCTCCAGCTCCTTGATGTGCTTGCTGAGCGGCGGCTGTGACATATTCAGCCGCCGAGCGGCCTGGGTGAAGTTCATCTCTTCCGCTACCACGCGGAAATAGTGCAGCAGACGGAAGTTAATCCGGCCGGGATCGGGCAGGGCATGGGGCGGGTTCATCCGGGGTATTGTCTCCTTGTGACGCAGCTCAACTTATAGGTAAATGGAATAAATCGGCCGCCAAGAATGTATTGGTCTCGGCCGCGCCTCGCTCTCTACTATGGGGATTATTGTCCCCTGCTGAAAGAGAGAATACGATGTTTAATCAAGAAGATGCTTTTACCTGCGCCGATGTTGTCCGTGCACGCCTGCCGGGTTTCCAGCCGAAAGCGGCCTTGATTCTCGGCTCCGGGCTCGGCGCCCTGGCGGAGGTGATGACCGAAACCGTCACCATCGACTACGCTGAGCTGCCGGGCTTCCCGGTGAGCGGCGTCGCCGGCCATGCCGGGCAACTGGTCGCCGGCAAGCTGGAAGGCGTGCCGGTATTGTGCATGAAAGGGCGCGGTCATTTCTATGAAGGGCGCGGCATGCAGGTGATGACCACCGCGGTGCGCACCTTCAAACTGCTGGGCTGCGAATTCCTGCTGGCGACCAACGCCGCCGGTTCGCTGCGCCGCTCGGTGGCGCCGGGCAGCCTGGTGGCCATTACCGATCACATTAACTTCATGCCGGAATCGCCGCTGGTCGGTGCCAACGACGAGCGCTTCGGGCCGCGCTTCTTCAGCCTGGCGAACGCCTACGATCGCGATCTGCGCGCCCAGCTGGCGGCGGTGGCCGAAAGCGCGGGCATCCCGCTGGCGGAAGGGGTATTCGCCGCCTACACCGGGCCGAATTTCGAAACGCCGGCGGAGATCCGCATGATGCAGACCCTGGGCTGCGACGTGGTGGGCATGTCGATCGTGCCGGAAGTCTTGACGGCGCGCCACTGCGGCCTCAAGGTGCTGGTGGTGTCCGCGATGACCAACTATGCCGAAGGGCTGTCGGATACGCCGCTCTCCCATGAACAAACGCTCAGCTGCGCGGCGCTGGCGGCGGACGATTTCATGCGCCTGATCCGCGAGCTGTTCAAAACGCTGTAATAGCGCAAGCAAACCGGCGGCGGGCTGCAGGGGGCCTGCCGCACCAATCATCGTTGAAAGCATAATAACAAGGTGATGGCGATGGCGATAAAAACACGATTGAAAGTCATGATTTTCCTGCAGTTCTTTATCTGGGGCGCCTGGTTGGTGACGCTGGGCTCCTACATGATCAACACGCTGCATTTCAGCGGCATGCAGGTGGGGATGGTTTACAGCGCCAAAGGCATCGCCGCGCTGATCATGCCGGGGCTGGCGGGCATCATCGCCGATCGGTGGATGAAGGCCAACTCTCTGTATGCGCTTTGCCACCTGTTCGGAGCGCTGGCGCTGTACTGCGCGGCGCAGGTCGAGCAACCGATGCTGATGTTCTGGGTGATGCTGTTCAACGCGATGGTCTATATGCCGACCATCGCGCTCTCCAACGCCATTTCCTATTTTTGCCTCGAGAAGCACGGCTTTGACACGGTGAAGGACTTTCCGCCGGTGCGGGTGTACGGCACGGTGGGGTTCATTCTGGCGATGTGGCTGGTCGGTTTCAGCCAAATCGAGCTCAGCAATCTGCAGCTGTACCTGGCTTCTGCGGCGTCGCTGCTGCTGTCCGCTTATTCGCTGACGCTGCCGCGCTGCCCGACCAACCGCGCGGCCGAGTCGAAGAGCTGGGTGAGCGTGCTGGGGCTGGATGCGCTGGTGCTGTTCCGCCAGCGGCGCATGGCGCTGTTTTTCCTGTTCGCCATGTTGCTTGGCGCGGCGCTGCAGATAACCAATACCTTCGGCAACCCGTTCCTGCACGATCTGTCGCTCAATCCGCTGTATCAGGACAGCCTCAGCGTCCGGTATCCGGCGGTGCTGCTGTCGCTGTCGCAGATCTCCGAAGTGTTCTTTATCCTCACCATTCCCTTCTTCCTGCGCCGTTACGGCATCAAGCAGGTGATGCTGATCAGCATGGCGGCCTGGACGCTGCGTTTCCTGTTCCTGGCTTACGGCACGCCGGTTGGCTTTGGTTTCGTTCTGCTGCTGTTGTCGATGATCGTCTACGGCTGTGCGTTCGACTTCTTTAATATCTCCGGTGCCATCTTCGTCGAGAAAGAGGCCGATCACCGCATCCGCGCCAGCGCGCAGGGGCTGTTCATGACCATGGTGAACGGGTTGGGCGCCTATCTGGGGGCGCTTGCCAGCGGCGAGGTGGTGGACTTCTTCAGCCATGACGGCGTGAAAGACTGGCAGAGCATCTGGCTGGTGTTTGCGCTGTATACGCTGGTGCTGGGGATCGTGTTCGCGTTGAGCTTCAACTATCGCCACCCGCCGCAGGAGAGCGCGGCGGCGGCGCAGTAAGGCAGAAGGCGCCGCGTGACGGCGCCTTGAAACCGTCAGGCCTGCGGGAAGCGCTGTTGCAGCTGCTGCCGGTCGGGCGGATTGGCGGCGCCGAGGCTGGCCACCACGCAAGCGGCGACCCGGTTGGCCAGATCGACCGCCTGCGGCAGCGGCCAGCCGGCAGACAGGCCCGCCAGCAAACCGGCGCAGTGGGCATCGCCCGCGCCGATGGTGTCGACGATGTCTACCGGATAAGCAGGAACGTGCAGCGGCGGCGTGCGGCCGTCGCAGATCCACGCACCATCGCGATCCAGGCGGCAGATCAGCGTCAGGTTACGGGCAGCGGCATAGCGCTGCGCGGCCTCCACGGCGTCGCCGGCGCCGCACAGCGCGGCCACTTCGTCGCGGTTGAGCGTCAGCAGAGTGTGGCTGTCGCTGAGCATGGTGAAGAAATCTTCGCTGAGCTGGGCGATGCGCGGGCCAGGATCGATCAGACGCGGCTGATCGAACGGCATGCGCGTCAGCCACTCGCGCAGCGCTTCGCCGCTTTCGCCCGCCAGCTCGTAGCCGCTGGCGTAGATCAGAGTGTGTTCCGTCAGCGGCAGCGTCGCCAGCTGCGCTTTATTCCATTGGCTTTCGCAACCGGAAACCGTGATGAAGGTGCGTTCACCGTTCGGCTCCACCAGCGCCAGGCACCAGCCGTTGTCCATCTGGCCGTGGCGCAACAGCACCTCCAGCCCCAGCTCGCCCATGGCGGCTTCGACAGCCGCGCCCCATTCGCCGTTGCCAACCGGCATGCCGTTAATCACCGGCGTTTCCAGGCGCACCAGCGCGCGCGCCACGTTGAACGCGCAGCCGCCGATTTGCCGCGCCTGCTGCTGGGCTTCGATATCTTCGCCGCTGGTCGGCAGGCGCGGCAGCGTCATCACCAGATCGCCGACTGCGCCCCCAATAACCAGGACAGGTGTTACAGCTTCCCACTCACTCATTGATGTTCTCTGCGTTGGGTCAGGTACAGACCGTAAGCGATCAGACTCACCGCGAACGACACAAACAGCCCCAGGCTGGAATCGGCGAACAAGCCTTTGGCCAGCGGGCCGTCGATAAAACCGGTTTTGGTGACCAGCAGGCCGCACAGGGCGCCGAGGAACCAGCAGAACAGCGGGGCTTTGCGCACGCCGCGGTTCTGGCCATGCAGGCCGTACAAAGCGTTGCCATCATACCCGTGACGGCGGCGCAGGCACAGGTAATCGAGCAGGAAAATCGCCTCCCAGGCCGCCAGGAAGACGCCGCAGAACACCAGGAAGGAGATGAACGGCCCCATGAAATCGCCGGAGATGAACAGCACATACAGGGCGATGCCCAGCACCACCACCGCGTCGAACGACACCGCCAGCCACTGTTTGACCTGCACGCCGATGGTCAACAGGTTAAGGCTGGCGGAATACAGGCTGAGCACCGCGATGGTGACGATGCCGGCGGTGGCGGCCAGCAGATAAGGGATCGCCATCCAGGCGGGCAGCACCGAGCCTATCAGCGCGATGGGGTTGGCGGCGCTGGCCAGATCGGGCAACTGCACGGAAAGCAGAATACCGGCCAGCATCAGCAGCATCAGCGGCAAACAGGCGCCGCCCATCACCGCGGCGAAAATGCTTTTGCTCGATGAGCTCGGGCTTTGATAGCGGCTGTAATCGGCGCCGGCGATCGCCCAACTGATGCCGGTGCCGGCGGCGATCACCGATACCGCAGGCAGGAAGCCGGTCAACCAACTGCCGGAAGGCAGCGCCAGCACCTGGCTCCACTCGGTGTTGAACAGGATATAGAGCACCACGATCAGCGTCATGGTGCCGAAGATGCGGCTGAACCAGCTTTGCATCCAGACCACGGTATTCTGCCCCAGCAGGCTGACGACGACAGTGAGCCCGCCGAACAGCAGCAGGCTGAGCGCGGTCAGCAGGTGGCTGGTTCCCAGTCCGAAGGCCTCGAACAGCGCCGCCAGCGTCAGGGTGCCGGTGATCACGTTGACCGCTTCCCAGCCCATCAGGTTGATCCAACTGAACAGGGTGGGTGCCACGTTGCCCTTCAGGCCGAAAATCACCCGCGAGAGCGTCAGCGTAGAGGTGCGCCCGCGCTTGCCGGCGAAGCTGGTGAGGCCGACCAGCACGAAGCTGGCGACGCCGACCAGCGCGGCGAGCACCGATTGCAGGAAGGATAAGCCGAAGCCGACGATAATGGCGCCGTACACCACGCCGAGAATGCCGATATTGGCCGCCGACCAGATCCAAAACAGCTCGATGGGCTTGCCGGTCTGTTCCGCGTCCGGCACCCGATCGATACCGGTGCTTTCTACCTTCCATGCTTCATTGCGATTGATATCGGTCATAGCAAATGATCCCTGTTGCGCAGGGCCGCGAGGGCCGCCGCAGTTGACTGAAAATCGATTCCGTTGGCGCGGTTGACGCCGGCTATTCCGTTGTCGGTGAAGACGCCAATTCCGCGCAGTGTGTAGCGGCTGATCCCGCCGGGTCTGTCAAAGTAAGGGCGGTATCCGCCTTATCGAGTGAGGCACGTCGGCCGCACGGCGCCAATGAGTGTAGTCAAAGAGTGGGTCTGCAGCGGGGTTAGGCGAAGCGGGAACGTTTCTATTTGCCGACATCGATCCGTTTCGCCCACCGCGATGGGATCCTGTGATGTGGCTATGAGCAGTGAGCAAGCTATCCATTAGCTACGTTGCTTATTATCGGCCGGTTTTGCTGGCAGTATATGCCCGCTGCCGGCCTTCAAGGGCATCCTTTAGGGCTGGCAGCGGGTTTTTTATTGTTTTTAAAGTGGGTCCCTGGTGTTGGTGCGATTGATGTATCAACATCAATAAGCACAGATTACGCGCGATCTAGATCCAATGAAAGTCCATTAGGCAAAAATTGTGATGCCACTCTGAAAACATTAGCGATATTTTAGTTAAGGTGAGGAGCTTATTGCCGGAGCGGCGATAGGATAAAAAACGAAATCCAGACAAATGGCATAGGTAAGAGGGCGGGCGAATGACGGATTTTATGGCCTGGCTGCGTGGCCATCTGGCGCAGGGGGCGGTAGCGCCGCGTTATATTCAGCTGGCGACGGCGATAGAAACCGCAATCAGGCAGCAGGTGTTGGCGGCCGAGGCGTTCTTGCCGCCCGAACGGCAGATGGCGGAAGGCCTGGCGCTGTCGCGCGTCACCGTCAGCAAGGCGATGAAGCTGCTGGAGGAGAAGGGGCTGATTTCGCGGCAGCAGGGCGTTGGCACCCGCGTGGCGATGCGCATCGGCTATTCCCTCGATAAGGACAGCGGTTTCACCGCTCAGGCGCTGCGCCACGGCAGCAGCGTCAGCAACCGATGGCTGCTGCGCACCCGGGTCGGCGCGCCGGCCAAGGCCGCGGCGGCGCTGGGGCTGGCGGAGGGGGATGAGGTGATCAAACTGCGGCGTTTGCGCTTGCTGAACGGCAGCCCGGTCTCGCTGGAAACCACCTATATTCCGCCGCGCTTCCTGCCCGAACCGGGGCAGCTGGAGCATTCGCTGTATGCGTTATGGCAATCGCGCGGCATCGTGCCCGAAGATAAACACTTTCTGTTGAAGGCGGTATCCTGCAGCGACGAGGTCGCCGAGCTGCTCAACGTGCCGTGCGGCGCGCCGCTGTTGCACATCACCCAAACCAGCCGCAACGCCCAGGGTGAGGCGCTGGAGTTCAGCGATATCTTGTGCCGCAGCGACGTTTATGAATTCGAAGTGAACGGTTAGCGAAATAACCATGCTCTTTTTGCAGCTAGTGCGTATAATCGCCGCCCGGCGATTAATTAACCTGTAAAAAGAGCAGCAGAATGAGCACCACCAGCCTGATCCAACCCGATCGTGAACTGTTTTCCTATAAGCCTTATTGGGCGGAATGTTTTGGCACCGCGCCGTTTTTACCGATGTCGCGAGCAGAGATGGATCAACTGGGCTGGGACAGCTGCGATGTGATCATCATCAGCGGCGACGCCTATGTCGATCACCCGAGCTTTGGCATGGCGATCATCGGCCGCATGCTGGAAGCGCAGGGCTTCCGCGTCGGCATCATCGCGCAGCCGGACTGGAGCAACAAAGAAGATTTCATGCGGTTGGGGAAACCGAACCTGTTCTTCGGCATCACCGCCGGCAACATGGACTCGATGATCAACCGTTATACCGCCGATCGCAAACTGCGCCACGACGATGCTTACACCGCCGGCAACGTCGGCGGCAAGCGCCCGGATCGCGCCACCCTGGTCTACAGCCAGCGTTGTAAAGAAGCCTACAAAGACGTGCCGATCGTGCTGGGCGGCATCGAAGCCAGCCTGCGTCGCATCGCCCACTACGATTACTGGTCAGATACCGTGCGCCGCTCGGTGCTGGTGGATTCCAAAGCCGACATGCTGATCTACGGCAACGGCGAACGCCCGCTGGTGGAAGTGGCGCATCGCCTGGCCGCCGGTGAGAAGATCGGCGACATCCACGATATTCGTAATACCGCGGTGATGCGTAAAGAAGCGCTGCCGGGCTGGAGCGGCGTGGATTCCACCCGTCTCGACAAGCCGGGCCGCATCGAAGCTATCCCGAACCCGTACGGCGACGATCTGCCGTGCGCCGACGGCGCCAAGCCGAAAGAGCCGGAAGCCAAGCCTGTCACCGTGCGCGCCGCCAAGCCGAAGCCGTGGGAGAAGACCTACGTGTTGCTGCCGTCCTTCGAGAAAGTGAAGGGCGACAAGGTGCTGTATGCGCACACCTCGCGCATTTTGCACCATGAAACCAACCCGGGCTGCGCCCGCGCGCTGATGCAGAAACACGGTGACCGTTACGTGTGGATCAACCCGCCGGCGATCCCGCTGACCACGCCGGAAATGGACAGCGTCTTTGCGCTGCCTTATCAGCGCGTGCCGCATCCGTCCTACGGTCAGGATCGCATTCCGGCCTATGACATGATCCGTTTCTCGGTGAACATCATGCGCGGTTGCTACGGCGGCTGTTCGTTCTGTTCGATTACCGAGCACGAAGGGCGCATCATCCAGAGCCGTTCGGAAGATTCGATCGTTCGCGAAATCGAAGAGATCCGCGACAAGGTGCCGGGCTTTACCGGCGTGATCTCCGATCTGGGCGGCCCGACCGCCAACATGTATATGCTGCGCTGCACCAACCCGCGCGCCGAGCAGACTTGCCGCCGCGCCTCGTGCGTGTATCCGGAGATCTGCACCTACATGGACACCAACCACGAGCCGACCATCAAACTGTATCGCCGCGCGCGTTCGCTGGAGGGCATCAAGAAGATCCTGATCGCCTCCGGGGTTCGTTACGATCTGGCGGTGGAAGATCCGCGCTATATCAAGGAGCTGGCGACCCACCACGTCGGCGGCTATCTGAAGATCGCGCCGGAACACACCGAAGAAGGCCCGCTGTCGAAGATGATGAAGCCGGGCATGGGCAGCTACGATCGCTTCAAGCAGCTGTTTGATCACTATTCGAAGCAGGCGGGCAAAGAGCAGTATCTGATCCCGTACTTCATCTCGTCGCACCCGGGCACCCGCGATGAAGATATGGTGAACCTGGCACTGTGGCTGAAGAAGAACCGTTTCCGCCTCGATCAGGTACAGAACTTCTATCCTTCGCCGATGGCCAACTCCACCACCATGTATTACAGCGGCAAAAACCCGCTGAGCAAGGTGGGGTACAAGAGCGAAGACGTGGTGGTGCCGCGCGGCGATCGCCAGCGCCGCCTGCATAAGGCGCTGCTGCGTTACCACGATCCGGCCAACTGGGCGCTGATCCGCACCGCGCTGGAAGAGATGGGGCTGAAGCACCTGATCGGCAGCCGCCGCGAGTGTCTGGTGCCGGCGCCGAGCATCGACGAGCAGCGCGAAGCGAAACGCCTGCAGCGCCATACCCGGCCGGCGCTGACCAAACATACCGATATCAATCGGCAGCGCACGCCGTCCAACCGGCCGCCGCGCAAACCGATTCGCAAAGCCAAGCCGTAACGGCCACGCCGCATGCGCAAACAAAAAGGAGAACCCCCGGGTTCTCCTTTTCACTTTTGATCATCACAGCTGCTCGTAGGCGGCTTCCACTTTCATTAAATGACGCGGCGCCTGCGGAGCGGGGTGGTATTTGCGCACGTGCCAGTTAAAGGCTTCCGGCGACAGGTTGTTGATCATCGCGATGGCCTGCTGACGGTTGCTGGAGAAGGTGCGCAGCAGCGCGCCGGTGCCGTTGACGTAGGCGATGATGGTGGCGTAGCGCAGTGTAACAGGATTCGCGATCCCTTTAAGCTGCTGTTTTTGCAAGGTGGCCAGGTAGGCGGCGCCGAGATCGATATTGGTGTCGGGATCCAGCAGATCGTCATCGTCCGGGCAGCCGCGTTTGCCTTTGTAGCGATAGGCATCGCAGCCGGCGGTATCGGCTTTCAGCTGCATCAGGCCGATAGCGTTGGACCTGCTCACCGCAGCGGGGTTGAAGCCGGACTCCACCTGGATCATGGCGGTGATCAGCTTGGCGTCCACGCCGTATTCGCTGGCGGCGTCTTTAATGGCGCTGTCGAAAGCGTGGCGATCGTAGCTGATGCGCTGTTTCTTGCCGGCGCAACCCGCCAGCACCAGCATGACGCAAAGCATGCCCAGCCTTAACCCGTGTGAGAAAGAGAATTTCATGGTGCTCCGTGCTTGTCTGTTTTTTTAACGGCGTTAACCGGCGGGCGAGGCCTCCGGCGTGGTCATCATAACGTCAGGCGGCGCAAGGGAGCAATGTGCGGGAAGGAAAAGCCCCCTCCGGCGGGAGAGGGCTTGGGGAGGAATTACAGGGTATCCGGATCCAGCCCGAGGCGGTTGCCGACGTCCAGCTTGGCGATCTCGCCCAGTTCGTCCTTATCGAGTTTGAAGTCAAACACCTCGAAGTTTTCGCGGATGCGCGACGGCGTGACCGATTTCGGGATCACGATAAGGCCGCTGTCCAGGTGCCAGCGCACCACGATCTGCGCCGGGGTTTTCTCGTATTTCTCGGCCAGCGCCTTGATCAGCGGCTGGTCGAACACCCCTTCACCGCCCTGCGCCAGCGGGCTCCAGGATTCGGTGGCGATGTGGTGCGTGGCGTTCCAGGCACGCAGCTGGCGCTGTTGCAGCAGCGGATGCAGCTCTATCTGGTTGACGACCGGCGCCACGTTGGTTTCATCCAGCAGGCGCTGCAGGTGCGGCGTATGGAAGTTGCATACGCCGATGCTTTTCACCAGGCCTTGCTCGCGCAGTTTGATCAGCTCGCGCCAGGCGGAGACGTATTGATCCTGCTGCGGGCGCGGCCAGTGGATCAGGTACAGATCCACATAGTCCAGTTTTAGCTTCTCCAGGCTGGTTTCCAGCGCCGCCAGCGGATCGCCCTGATCGTCGTTCCACAGCTTGGTGGTGATGAACAGCTCGCTGCGCGGCAGCGAGCTGGACTGCAGCGCGGCGCCGACGCCTTCCTCGTTCTTGTAGATCGCGGCGGTGTCGATGGAGCGGTAACCGATCTCCAGCGCTTTGCTCACCGCGCGGGTGGTCTCTTCAATACTCGCCTGCCAAACGCCGAGACCCAACTGCGGCATCAGATTACCATCGTGGAGTTTGATGATGGGTTGTTGCGTTGTCATGCGCATCTCCTTGTGTACGGATTGCGGCGCCTGCGGCACCGAAACGGCTATAGATAAATTCTAGTTGGCAAAATGGGCGGTTGCCGGGTTTGCCAGCCTAATTTCAGCGGTGGCGGGAGGGCGACTTTCTCCCCGCTCTCCCTGCGAATGAGCGGTCGGACGGGTGGTGCGAAACGATCGGCGGCGCGCTAAGGCGCCTGACGGCGCCCGGTGATCGGCCGGGCGCCGGATGCGGTGAAAAATGGCTGACGGAGACTAAAGCCTAGCAAAAAATCGCCGTTTTGCGATTAACGCGCCGCTTCATAAATGCGGCGGCTGACGTCCAGGGTAATGTCCTGATGCTCGCCCAGGGCGGTCATGCCGTGCTGATGCAGCTTGTCGAGCAGCGCCGGAATGCTGCTGCCGTCGAGCTGATAATCCGCCATGCGGGTCGGTACGCCCATCTGCTCGAAGAAGGCGCGAGTGGCGGCGATGGCCCCGTCGATACGGCTGTCTTCGCTGCCTTCGCGCAGGCCCCAAACGCGGTCAGCATACTGCAGCAGTTTTTCGCGCTTCTGCGCTTTCTTCTCGTGCAGCAGCGCCGGCAGTACGATGGCCAGCGTTTGCGCGTGGTCGAGATCGTGCATGGCGGTCAGCTCGTGGCCCAGCATGTGGGTCGCCCAGTCCTGCGGCACCCCGGCGCCGATCAGGCCGTTCAGCGCCATGGTGGCGCTCCACATCACGTTGGCGCGCACCGCATAGTTTTCCGGTTCGGCCAGCGCGCGTGGGCCGTCCTCCAGCAGGGTCAGCAGCAGGCCTTCGGCGAAGCGATCTTGCACCTTGGCGTCGACCGGGTAGGTCAGATACTGCTCCAGGGTGTGTACGAAGGCGTCGACCACGCCATTGGCGATCTGGCGTGGGGGCAGCGAGTAGGTCACCACCGGATCCAGCACGGCGAAGCGCGGCTGCACCAGTGGCGAGAAGAAGTGCTGCTTGTCGCCGCTGCTTTTACGGGTGATCACCGCGCCGCTGTTGGATTCGGAGCCGGTGGCCGGCAGCGTCAGCACGCAGCCCATCGGCACCGCGTCGGCGATGTGGCTGCCGACGGTCTGCAGGATATGCCAGGCGTCGCCGTTGGCGGTATAACGGGCCGCGGCGGCGATGAATTTGGTGCCGTCAACCACCGAACCGCCGCCGACCGCCAGCAGGAAATCGATGTTTTCCGCCTTAACCACCTCGACCGCTTTCATCAGCGTTTCGTAAGTCGGGTTCGGCTCGATGCCGGAGAACTCCCGCACATCGCGGCCGGCCAGCGCGCTATACACCTGGTCAAGCACGCCATTTTTCTTCACGCTGCCGCCACCGTAGGTGATCAGGATGCGTGCGTCCACCGGGATCTGGCCGGCTACTTCGGCAATTTGGTCCTTGCCGAACAGGATTTTGGTTGGGGTATGCAGAATGAAGTTTTGCATGGATGATTTCTCTCTTTCTGTCAGGCGGGCGCCAACGTGGCGCAAAGGTTTCTGGCCCGTATTGTCAGGAACCTGGCGGCAACGCACAATGCACATTCCTGTTTGGTTCTTGCCTATTTCTACAACTGGCTGTAGAAATGGCGAGTTTTAAATTATGATTTATGCCGAATCGTTCTGACTGTAAGAGGGTGTTTCCGTGACTGAAATCGATGCGCTGCGCAGCCGCATGGCGCGCCAGGCGATGGCTATCGCTACCGGCAACGGCTACACGCCGTCACCGGTGCCGCGGGTGAAGATCCTGTATGTCGATCGCCACTGCCCACGTCAACCGGTGATGTACGAACCGGGGATCGTCATCATCTTTCAGGGGCACAAGGTCGGCTATTGCGGCAACAAGGTGTTCCAGTACGATCCGCGCAACTACCTGCTGATGACGGTGCCGCTGCCGTTCGAGTGCGAAACCTTCGCCAGCCCGGAACTGCCGCTGGTTGGATTGGCGGTCAATATCGATACCCAAATGCTGCAGGATTTGCTGATCGACATCGGCGACGACGACTACCTGATGCAGCCGCGGGCGGAGAGCAACGGGGTGAACCTGGCCGAGCTGACGGAAGCGTTGCTGTGTGCCACCGAACGCCTGCTGGACGTGATGGCCAAGCCGCTCGATGCCCGGGTGCTGGGGCCGCAGATCGTGCGCGAGATCCTCTACTACGTGCTGCGCGGCACCTGCGGCGCGTCGCTGCAGGAGTTGGTCAACCGCCATACCCACTTCAGCCAGATCGCCAAGGCACTGCGGCGTATCGAACATCAGTATGCCGATAACCTCAACGTCGAGCAGTTGGCTAGCGAGGTCAACATGAGCGTCTCGGCGTTTCACCATAACTTCAAGGCGGTAACCAACACCTCGCCGCTGCAGTACGTGAAGTCGTACCGGCTGCATAAGGCGCGCCTGCTGATGGTGCATGACGGCCTGAAGGCCAGTACGGCGGCGATCCGCGTCGGTTACGAGAGCGCGTCGCAGTTCAGCCGTGAATTCAAGCGGCTGTTCGGCATGACGCCGAGCGATGAAGTCGCCCGGCTGCGCGACGCCAATCCGCTGCTGCTGGAGGGCTGAGCCGCGTTTACGGGGTCAGGACGATCTTACCGAACGGCCCGCGATCGAGGTGATCCAACGCCTGCGGCAGCTGATCGAAGCGGTAGACCTGGTCGATCACCGGCTGCAGGTTGACGGCGTCCACGGCGCGCACCAGATCTTCCAGCGCGCGACGATGGCCGACGCCGATGCCCTGGATCTGCGCCGATTTCAGCAGCAGCAGGCCGGCAGGCGCGGAAATCTCGGCGCCCGCCAGCACGCCGATCACCGAGATGCGGCCGCCCACCGCCACCGCGCGCACCGAATTGCCCAGATTCGGGCCACCGACGGTGTCGATCACATGGTCGATGCCGCGATCCTGCGTCAGCGCATATACCGCTTCGACCCAATCACCGTTCAGCCGGTTGATGCCGTGACTGGCGCCCAGCGCCCGGGCGCGCACCAGCTTTTCATCGCTGCCGGAGGTCACGTACACCTCGGCGCCGTGCGCTTTGGCGATCTGCAGTGCAAACAGCGCCACCCCGCCAGTGCCTTGCACCAGCACCGTCTCGCCGGCATGCAGCTTGCCTTGCTCCACCAGCGCGAACCAGGCGGTCAGCCCGGCGCACGGCAGGGTGCTGGCCTGCACGTCGTCCAGCGACGCCGGCGCCGCCACCAGCCAGTCTTCATGCAAAATCACATATTCCGCCAGCACGCCCGGATAGAAGCCGCCGAGGGTGTGGTAAGGCACCTGGCGCGCATCGCCGTACGGCTTTTGCCGGCCATCGAGCCAGCCGGGACTGAAGGTGGAGATCACCCGGGCGCCGGGTTGGAAACGGCTGACGCCGGGGCCGATGGCGTCGACCTCGCCGGCCATGTCCGAGGCGGGGGTGAACGGCTGCGGCAGCGTCAGCCCCATGCCGCTTTCAATCATCAGTTTATCGCGGTAGTTGAGCGCGACCGCCTTCACTTTCACTCTGATCTCGTGTGGCCCCGGCTGCGGGATCGCTTCGGTGGTCAGCTGCAGGTGTTCACGTCCCAGGGCATCCATTGTCCAGCGTTGCATCGTGTCGGTCATGATGTTCTCCAAAGTCAGCGATTAACGACCTGTCGATAATATCGTTGATAGAGGTTCGCCAGTGGCGATAAGATTTCCGCAGATTGTTTCTTTCAGAGCGACAAATCATGAGCGATCGATTGAGCGGCATTTCGGTATTCGTCACCGCCGTGGAGGCGGGCAGTTTTGCATTGGCGGCCAGTCGGCTGCACCTGTCACGTTCAGCGGTGGGGAAAACCATCGCCCGGCTGGAACAGCGGCTGGGTGTGCGGCTGTTTCATCGCACCACCCGCAGCCAGAGCCTGACGGACGACGGCGCGTTGTTCTATGAACGCTGCCTGCGGGCGCTGGAGGAGATCCGCAGCGCGGAAACGTTGCTGGAGTCGGGCAAGCGACAGGTCAGCGGCCGGCTGCGGGTATCGATGCCGGTGCTGTTTGGCCGCATGTGCATTGCGCCGCTGCTGACTGAGCTGACGCGCGAGCACCCTGGCCTGGAGCTGGAGCTGTCGTTCAGCGATCGGGTGGTGGATCTGATTGAGGACGGTTTCGATATGGCGATCCGCAACGGCACGTTGGCCAACAGCGGCGGGCTGGTGGCGCGGCGTATCGGCGATCATCGCATGACGCTGTGCGCCTCGCCGGCCTATCTGCAGCGGTGCGGCGAACCGCGCAGCATCGAGCAATTGGCCCAGCATGAGGCGGTGACCTATATGCGCGCCGGTGCGCGGCGCAGCTGGTTGGTATTGGATAGCGACGGTAAGCCGCAGGAAGTGATGCCGAATAACCGGCTGCAAATGGACGATCTGCAGGCGATTGCGGATGCGGCGACGGCGGGGTTCGGCATTGCCTGGCTGCCGTGCTGGCTGGTGCGTGAGCAGCTGTTGAGCGGGGCGCTGGTGCGCTTGCTGCGCGACCGGCCGGGTGCCGCCTTTGACGCGCATGCGGTGTGGCCGCACACGCCTCACCTGCCGCTGAAGGTGCGGCTGGCGGTGGATACGCTGGTGAGCAAACTGCCTGCCAGCCTGGCGTTGGTCGAGAAGGCGCTGTAGTGCGCCTGGCTCAGGAGGAGGCGGCGCGTTTTTTACGCCAGATCACCAGCATGGCGCCCAGCAGGCCGACGAACAGCAGCAGCAGCGGCAGCAGCATCAGGCCGGTCATCACCTGGCTTTCGTAGCGCTTCACCAGCGGGATTTGGCTGAAAGCATAGCCGAGGCCCACCAGCGCGCAAACCCAGATCGCCGCGCTCAGCCAGTTGAACACCTGGAAGCGTGAGCTGTTGAGCCCGGAAATACCGGCCATGGTCGGCAGCAGGGTGCGCACAAAGCCGAGGAAACGGCCGATCAGCAGCGCCGTCAACCCGTGGCGGTTGAACAGGTTGTGTGCGCGCTGGTGGTACTGTGCCGGCAGCTGCAGCAGCCAGCTCTTCACCAGGCCGGTGTGGCCCAGCCAGCGGCCCTGGATATAGCTCAGCCAGCAACCGAGGCCGGCGGCGGCGGTCAGAATCAGCAGGGTGGGGGCAAAGCCCATCACGCCTTTGGCGATCAGTGCGCCCGACAGCAGCAGCAGGCTGTCGCCGGGGAGAAAGGAGGCGGGCAGCAGTCCGTTTTCCAAAAACAGAGTGGTGAAAAGTACGGCGTAAACCACCCAAATTACGCTGGGATCGGCGAGGGCGGTAAAGTCCTGCTGCCAAAGCGCATGAATAATCTCTCGTAATACATCCATTTTATGTCCTGTTGCATGCCGGTTGCGCCCGGGGTCACGTTCTCCAGGGTGCGGCGGTTACCGTATCTGACAGTTACCCGGATAGTGTACCGCTAATAGCTTAAGCCGACATTAAACGAGACGAAGAAAATTAGCGGAATCCGCCTTAGCGCACGCCGTTGAGGCGATCGAAGCCGGCAGCCAGATCGGCGATCAGGTCTTCGACGTTCTCCAGGCCGATGTGCACGCGCACCAGCGTGCCGGAAAAATCGACGCCGCCCGCCGGACGGATCGCTTCCAGCTCTTCCGGTTGGTTGGCCAGGATCAGCGACTCGAAGCCGCCCCAGGAGTAGGCCATGCTGAAGTGGCTGAAGTTGTCCAGGTAGGCGGCCAGCTGCGCATCGTCCAGCCGCTCTTTCAGCACGAAAGAGAATAGCCCGTTGCAGCCGCTGAAGTCGCGGCGGTAGAACTCGTGGCCCTTGCAGCTGGGCAGGGCCGGGTGATTGACCGTCGCCACCTCCGGCCGTTCGGCCAGCCAGTTGGCGACCTCAATGCTGCTGCGCTCGTGCTGCTTCAGGCGCACGCTCAGGGTGCGCAGGCCGCGGCTCGCCATGTAGGCGGTGTCGGCATCCACCATCTGCCCCATCAGATAGGAGTACTCGCGCAGTTGATCCCAACAGCGCGCGTTGGCGACGGCGGTGCCGAGCATGTAATCGGAATGGCCGATCAGGTATTTGGTGCCGGCCTGAATAGAAATGTCGATGTCAAAATCCAGCGCCTTGAACAGCACGCCCGCCGCCCAGGTGTTGTCGATCATGATCACCACCTCCGGCGCCACGGCGCGAATGGCCTGCACCATCGCCGGAATGTCCTGCACTTCCAGGGTGATGGAGCCGGGGGATTCCAGGAACACCACGCGGGTATTGGGTTGGATCAATGTGGCGATATCGGCGCCGATCAGCGGATCGAAATAGGTGGTGCTGACGTTCATGCGACCGAGGATGTGGGTGCAGAAATCCTGGGTCGGTTCGTACGCCGAACCGGTGACCAGCAGGTGATCGCCGGCGCCGACGAACGACAGGATCGCATTGGCCACCGCCGCCGCACCGCAGGGGTACAGCACGCAGCCGGCGCCGCCCTCCAGCTCCACCATCGCATCCTGCAGGGCGAAGTGGGTCAGGGTGCCGCGTCGGCCGTAAAACAGCTCGCCGTGGGCGCGTTGCGCGGTGGCGTGCTTTTTGGCAGCGACGGAGTCGAAGACCAAAGAAGAGGCGCGTTGCGTGACGGGATTGACGGAGCCCTGGGTGTAGCGTTTGCCGCGGCCGGCGCCGATCAGCGTGGTTTCGATGTGTTTTGACGTCATGGTACCTGGCTCACCTTTGGTTGCTCTGCACGTGCCCGTTTGCGATAGCCCTTACGTTAGCATGAGTTTATATAGCCATCCAGACGTTTTAACTTCCAGATACAGAAACGGCTATTATTGGCTGCCAGGTGTGCCTTTCTCGCCTCATCCTTCTGCCCTGGTGCGAGAGAGAAGCCCATTCCTCGGTCAAGACGCCGTTCGGCAGCGTGGCGTTGTTGCGTCGTTGTGGAAGAAAAGTAACGAAATAACCCTATAAAAGGGGCGTTTGGCGGTGAACGGGCGCGGATTGGCGCTTTGCGGCGGGGTTGGCTAAAATTTTCTCGTTTATTTGGTAAATAATAATGAGAACTACTATCAATCCCCGGTTGGTTTGATATGATCGCACGCTGAATTATTCCTTAATTTTGATCGGTAATGGGTGGAGGCACAGCGTGAAAACGGCTGGCAAGAATTTAAATCAAGGATCGTTCGGCCAGGGCCGGGCGCAGTGGGGCAAGGCCTTTGGCCGCAGCCTGATGGCTTCTATGGTGCTTGTCGTGGGGCTGGCCGGCAGCGCGAAGGCAGCGCCGGCGGCCAATCCGGCCGTTACCGAAAGCGTTGCGCCGACCACCGCGCCTGCACCTGCAGCCGCCGCGCCGGAAAGCATCACGCCGGTGAACCCGGCACCGACGATCCAGCCACCGGAAACCCGCGGCATGGACCTGTCCATTTGGGGCATGTACCAGCACGCCGACGCGGTGGTGAAAGCGGTGATGATCGGCCTGGTGCTGGCGTCTATCGTGACTTGGACCATTCTGTTCGCCAAAGGCAGCGAACTGCTGCGTGCCAAACGTCGTCTGCGTCGCGAGCAGTTGGCGCTGGCCGAAGCGCGCTCGCTGGATGAGGCTTCCGAACTGGCGCAAAACTTCTCCCCGGAGAGCGTCAGTGCGGTACTGCTGAACGATGCGCAAAATGAGCTGGAGCTGTCTGCGGAATCCAACGACAACAACGGCATCAAGGAACGCACCGGTTTCCGCCTCGAGCGCCGCGTGGCGGCCTACAGCCGCAACATGGGCCGCGGTAACGGCTTCCTGGCCACCATCGGCGCCATCTCGCCGTTCGTCGGCCTGTTCGGTACCGTCTGGGGCATCATGAACAGCTTTATCGGCATCGCCCATTCGCAGACCACCAACCTGGCGGTCGTGGCGCCGGGCATCGCAGAGGCGCTGCTGGCGACTGCGATGGGCCTGGTGGCGGCGATCCCTGCGGTCGTTATCTACAACATCTTCGCCCGCGTCATCAGCGGCCATCGCGCCCAGGTGGGCGACGTGGCGGCGCAGGTCTTGCTGCTGCAGGGCCGCGATCTGGATCTGGCCGCAACGGCGGAAGCCAAGCGCTCACAGCACGCACACCAACTGCGGGCGGGGTGAGTCATGGCGATGCGCTTAAATGAAGATCTGGACGACAGCGGCGAACTGCATGAAATCAACGTGACGCCGTTTATCGACGTCATGTTGGTGCTGTTGATCATCTTTATGGTGGCCGCGCCGCTGGCAACGGTAGATATCCGCGTCGATCTGCCGGCTTCTTCCGCCAAACCGCAGCCGCGGCCGGAGAAACCGGTGTTCCTGTCGGTGAAGGCTGACAAGCAGCTCTACGTTGGCGATCAGCCGGTGAATGCCGATCAGCTGACTTCGGTGCTGGATCAACGCACTCAGGCGAACAAAGAAACCACCATCTTCTTCCAGGCGGACAAGAGCGTGGACTATGAAACGCTGATGAGCGTGATGGACACCCTGCGTAAAGCCGGCTACCTGAAAGTGGGGCTGGTGGGCATGGAAGGCGCCGCCAAGTAGCGGCAGCAAAACGATAAAGGGCGCTCAGGCGCCCTTTTTTATTGATTCAGAGATATCACTCCCCGGCCAACAACGCCCGGGAACCGGCATGGCGCCAGTGGATACGGCCCGGTAGATAAAGCGCATTCTGTTCCAGCGGCCGCTCGTCGATGAGCGCGGTGACCTGGCTGAAGCTATGTTGCGCCAGCGCCCGGCAGTCCTGTGCGACCGTGTCTATCTTCAGCGTCATGCAATCGAACAGGTAGTGATCGTCGAAGCTGCACAGGTGGATGTCGCTCTCCATCAGCTGATGCTGAGTCAGATAACGCAATACCCCTTCCAACAGGCCGCAGGCGGCGGTAAACAGCGCTTTGGGCGGACGCCCCAGCTGTGCGCACAGCTGAGCGAACATCTCGTAACCCGAGCTGGGGTGGTAGCTGCCGTTGATGATCCATTCCGGTTTGCACGATACGCCGGCGCGCTCCAGGCCAAGCTGGAAGCCGGCCAGCCGATCGCGGGTCGGTGAAATGCGCGGCTGCCCGCCGAGAAAATAGATCTCATCCGGATGTTGGCGCGCGACCTTTTCCACCAGGTCGGCGGTCGCATTAACCGAGTCGGTGATCACCAGCGGCAGTTCGGAACCAGCGATCAGGCGGTCCATCTGCACCACCGGTAGCCCGGCGTTGATCTTCTGGTATTCCGCGTCGTTCAGCTGGCTGGAGGCGACGATCAGACCGTCGACCTGCCGCTGCACCAGACTGTTCACCGCCATCATCTCCTGCGCCGGGTTTTCATCGGTGCAGGCGATCAACAGCTGCAGACCGGCTTCGCGGCACAGCGTTTCCAGCTCGCGCGAGATCACCGCAAAGCCGTAGTTGGTCATCTCCGGCACCACCAGCCCCAGCGTATGGCTGCGGTTGGATCGCAAAGAGCGGGCGTGGATGCTGGGCTGATAATGGTGTTCGTGCGCCAGCGCCAGAATGCGATCGCGGGTGTCGTCGGACACCCGGTATTCCTTGCTGCGGCCGTTCAGCACCAGGCTGGCAGTCGATTTCGACACCCCGGCCAGCGTGGCGATGTCACTGATGGTAATGCGTTTATTTTTTTTCACTGACGCCATCTGAAGTCATCGGAGGATGCGTCATTCTAGCATGCATGGCGTCAGCGGCCAGTATTCCAACGCCAGCGGTGCGCTCCCGTTCAGCCGCAGTTGCGGTTCACCTGCCGGGAAGTAGCGCGCGCTCATCACCGCCTCGCCGCGGTTGATGAAGATTTCCACGCTGGAACGATCGAACAGCAGCTGCAGATGCGTGACCGGGCCGCGCCAGTAACGGTGCTCCGGCCGGCCGTCGGCCAGGGAAGCGCGCGTCAGTTGCAGCCGATCGCCGTCCCAGTTCAGCGTCATGGCATCGCCAAAGGCGGCGCTGAACGCACCCTGCGGCGATATTTGCAGCTCCGCGGCCCCCAGCGCATAGGTGGGGGCGTCATCGGCGCGGCCTTGCCAGTCTTCTCGCTCGCCGCGCAGCTGTTGCAGCTCGCGCGCCGGGCGTTGGTGGAGGCGGCCATGCCGCAGCGACAGCTCGCGTGGGCAGGTCATGGTGTGGATCCAGCCGTAACGGCGCGTCGGATGGGCTTCTTCATCTTGCTCGGGCACGCCCATCCAGCCGAACAGCAGGCGGCGGCCATCTTCCGCCAGCGTCGTCTGGGGCGCGTAGAACTCGAAGCCGGCGTCCAGCTCGCGAAATTCGCCGTGGCTGAAGGCCGCCTGCCGGTAATCCAGCTTGCCGAGCAGATAGCCGGCCTGATAACGGTTGAGATAGCGTTCCGCCTGCGGCGCCAGCCCCTGCGGGCAGCAGATCAACACGTCGCCGCCGTCCAGCGAGAACAGGTCCGGGCACTCCCACATGTAGCCGAATTCACCCAGGTCGTTCAGGCCGGAACCGGCGATCTCTCCCAGCGTTTGCCAGTCGCGCAGATCGCTGGAACGCAGCAGCAGCACCTTGCCGCGATCCTGCAAGTCACGCGCGCCGAGCACCATGTACCAGGCATCCTGATGACGCCACACTTTTGGATCGCGTACGTGGCCGCTGTAGCCCTCCGGCAGCGGCAGCACCGGCCCGAGTTTGCGGTATTCGCCCCGATCGCTTTCCTGAGCCAGGCATTGGTAAGCCGTGCGTGAGCCGTCGGGAAATTTCACGTTGCCGGTGTAGATCAGCGTGATTTTGTTTTCCGCCACCACCGCCGAGCCGGAGTAACAGCCGTGGCTGTCGTAGCAGGCGCCCGGCGCCAGGGCGATCGGCTGATGTTCCCAACGCACTAAATCGAGCGACTGCCAGTGTCCCCAGCACTTGTTACGATGATCGCAGCCCAGCGGGTTCCACTGATAGAACAGGTGATAAACGCCGTTGTGCTGGATAAAGCCGTTGGGATCGTTCAGCAAGCCAACGCTGGGTGCCAGATGCCAGGCCGGGCGGTGCGGATCGCGCAGCGCGAGTGGCTGGCCGCCCATTACGGCCCGCAGCGCCTGTTTGATTAAGCTGAGTTCTTCCATCATTGCGCGTCCGTTTTATATTTCAGCAGCAGGGAGAGCACGAAGGCGCTGCCAAAGGCGATCGCCAGGCCGATGATATAGCTGACCAGCGAACTGGCCTGCACGATCGCCATGCCGGGGATCGCCGTCAGCCCGACCGCGTTCATGCCGACGTGGTTGGCCACCACCCAGGCGCCGCCGAGCGCGCCGCCCGCCAGTGCCGCCAGGAAGGGCTTCACGAAGCGCAGGTTGATGCCGAACAGCGCCGCCTCGGTGATGCCGAGCATGGCGGAAAAGGCGGAAGGCACCGCGATGGCTTTGATTTTGGCGTCGCGGGTTTTGAAATACACCGCCAGGCAGGCGCCGCCCTGCGCGATGTTGGCCATCGACCAGATCGGCAGCAGGAAGTTGACGCCGATATTGGGGTTGCCGAGCAGTCCGGCTTCTACCGCATGGAAACTGTGGTGAATGCCGGTGATGACGATAGCGGAATAGAGGCCGCCGAACAGCAGCCCGGCGAACCACCCCGCATGGGCAATCAGCGTGCTGAGCACGAAGGAGATGCCGTCGCCCAGCGCGCGGCCGGCGGGGCCGATAAACAGCAGGGCGACAAAGCCTGAGATGACCACCGTCAGGAACGGCGTCAGGATCAGATCGAGCGCGTTGGGGATCACCTTGCGCAGCCGCTTTTCCAGCACGCTCATGAACCACACCGTCAGCAGCACCGGGAACACGGTGCCCTGATAGCCGATCATGGCGATGTCCAGACCGAAGAGGTTCATGGTGTGGAACCCTCCGGCGACGCCCCAGGCGTTGGTCAGCGCCGGATGCGTCAAAATGCCGCCGAGCGTGGCGCCCAGGTAGGGATTGCCGCCGAATTCTCGTGCGGCGGTGAAGCCGATCAGAATCGGCAGGATAATGAACGCCGCCGAGCTGAACATATCCAGCATGATAAACAGCGCGCTGTTGGCATCGGCCCAGCCGTAGGTTTTCACCATGCCGAGCAGCCCCATCAGCAGGCCGGAAGCGACGATCGCCGGGATGATGGGCACGAAGATGTTCGACAGCAGGCGGGCGATGCGCTGCAGCGGGTTGAGCTTTTTCGCCGCGATATCGGCGGCTTCAGCCTTGCTGGATTCGCTGACGCCCGCCGCCTTGATGAATTCCGCATGCACCTTGTTGACCAGCCCGGTGCCGAAGATCACCTGGATCTGACCGGCGTTGCTGAAGCAGCCTTTGACGCCGTCCAGTTTGCCGATGGCCTCTTTGTCCACCTTGCTGTCGTCCACCAGCACCAGGCGCAGGCGCGTGGCGCAGTGGGCGGCGCTGGCGATGTTCTCTTTACCGCCGAGCAGCGGCAACAGCGCGTTGGCGGTTGCGGTAATGTCCATGTTGTCCCCTTGCTAAATAAAAATGCCGCCGCGCAGTTTGCGGCGCAGCGCCGTGAATCGATGTCAGAAGAAATACTTGAATCTGGCGCGCATGCCGTAACGTTGATCGTTGTCGCCGTTGGCTATCTTGTTGTCGGCGTTGGCTTCCAGCAGCGACACATAGGCGCCTAAATACAGATTGAAATTCTTCATATTCATAATGTTAGGTATCTGATACGACGCGTGAACGGTGTGGATGTCGTAGTTGCCCGGTTCGCTAAGCGGGTTGTGGATATCGGCGGCGATCCCGGCGGTATTGAACTCTTTGATATTGTTATGGGCATAGATATAACCCAGTTCGAAGCGCCGCCACAGCACGTTGACGCCGGCGGTGAAGTCTTGCTCGCCTGAGGCATCCAAATAGGCGGTGCTCAGGTTGGCCACCACGCCGTTATCCGGATCGGCGGCGCTGTTGTTCCAGCTCATCGTCATGCCGTAGCCGTTGCGTTTGGACTGATCGACGAAGCGGCCCTGGCCGTCCTGATAGCCGTAGGCGTTATTCACCACGTTGCTTTCCATTGCCGCCGCGATGCTGAAGGCGTCTTTTTTCCAGGCGATCACCGGGCGCAAATAGGCGACGTTTTTCTTATTGTCCAGAGCGTTGCCGTGGTAGCTGTTGTCCTGGAACAGCGAAGTGCCGTCCTCCACCAGCGTGTTCAGCTCGAAATAGACATCACCGGCGTATTTGCTCAACATCAGGTTGCCGCCGCTGCTGCTGCGGCCGCGGCCTTCTTTCATCATGTAGATATAGCCGAAGCCGTCGGCGTACAGATCGTTGGCGGTATTGCCGGAGTATTGAATGAAGGTGTCCTGATTCAGCGGGAACATGTCGTAGGCTTCAAAGCGGCCGATTTTGGTTTGCCAGTTCTTTTCATTGCCGAAGAAGAAGGCGGCGTCGTCCAGGTTCATTTTGCCGGTCATGTCCGCCAGCGGCTGCACGCTGAAGCCGGAGAAGTTGCCGTCCTGATTGCGGCGGTAGCCGTCCAACCCGACCAGAATGCGGCCGTTGATATCCCAACGTTCTTTGTTGCCGGGCTTCCAGTCTTTGTGGTCGCTGCCTTTCAGCGACGTCAGCTGGCCGCTGCGGCTGGCGCCGTCCAGGTTGAACTCCACGTCGCCGTACAGCTTCAGGTCATTGAATCCGCTCAGTTGCAGCACGCTGGCGTTGGCAATCGGTGTTTCCGGCGTGGCGGCATGCTGCACAATCTGCGCGGTTTGCCGTTCGGTGTTGGCGGTGCGTTGTTCCAGCTGTTGCGCCCGACGTTCCGCCGCCGTCGCGCGGGTTTCAGCCTGTGCGGCGCGCCGTTCCGCCTGCGCCAGACGTTGTTCCAGCGCGTTGAGACGCGCCTCGGTGCTGCCGCTGCCCGAGGCCGCTGCGCTGGAAGCAGAGAGGAAAAGCCCTGTTGTTATCGCTAAATAGCTGAGTTTTTTCATCATCGTCTATCATCCGGGTAAGGGTTGTTATTATTGTTTGCTAAATTGCTAAACCGGTTTTTCATGGCGAAAGATAACGAGAGGGAAGCGCGCTGGCAACTCAGTTAGCTAACCCGATTCAGCTATTGTGATCGAGCGCGCAAATCGTGGACAAAAAGACCACGGCGAACCTTAGGCTCGCCGTGGAAGCAGAGGATCAACGCAGGAAAGCTGCCAACTCGTCGGCGTGGGGCAGGGCGGTCATGGCGCCTTTGGCGGTGGTGGCCAGCGCGCCGCAGGCCTGCGCCTGGGCGATAACCGCCGGCCATTGCGCTTCCTGCGGCAATTCGTGAAGGCGTGCCAGTGCCGCTAACAGCCCGGCGACGAAGGCGTCGCCGGCGCCGGTGGTATCGACCGGAACGACAGGCGCCGCGCGGAAATGGCGCAGCCGTTGGCCATCATGCACATAGACGCCGTCGCCGCCCAGCGTCACCAGCAACAGGCGCAGCGGATAGGTTTGCATCATCCAGCGAATGGCGTTCTCCAGATCGTCAAGATGGCTGATGAAAGCCAGCTCTTCGCGCGACAGTTTCACCACGTCCGCCAGCAGCAGCGCCTTTTGCAGGCAGGGGCGCAGTGCTTCCGGCTGGCGCCAGACCTCTTCGCGGATGTTGGGATCGAAACTGACCCGGCCACCGGCCGCCCGAATGCGCTCCATCGCCGTGAAGGCCGCACTGCGGCTGGGCTCCTGCGAGAGCGCGATGGAGCAGAGGTGCAGCCATTCACCCCGTTGGAAAGCCGGCAGATCGTCGGGCTGCAAAAATAGATCGGCGCTGGGCTGCACCATAAACGTGAATGAGCGCTCACCCTGCAGATCGAGATCCACCACGACCGTGGAGGTGTGGTGTTCGGGGTCTGGCCGCATATGGCCGATATCCACCCCTTCATCGCTCAGCACCTGCTGCAGAAAGGCGCCGAAGCCGTCTTGCCCCACTCGCCCGATAAAAGCGCTGTCGCCACCGAGCCGGGCGATGCCCACCGCTACGTTAGCCGGCGCGCCGCCGGGGCATTTGAGATAACCGTTGGCATTTTCCGGCACCAGGTCGATCACGGCGTCGCCCAGTACCCATACGCGATTCATCATGCTTAATCCCTGTTTTTGTCCTTGTCAGATGGGGTGCTAAAATAGAAGAACCGGTTTAGCAAGGCAATGAAATAATGCGTTGGGGCGTTTGGAGGGTGAGGAAGATCAATTTTTCTTCTGGGCTCGGGGGGAAGAGACCCGCGCCGCGCGAGCCGGCTCGGGGCGAGATAGCGGGGGGTTAGCCCAGTTTCGGATACACGCCCGGGCCGATTGGCAACCCAAGCGCATACCAGACCAGCAGCAGCAAAATCCACACGCTGAAGAACACCACAGGATAGGGCAGGATCAGCACGTAATAGGTGCCGAGCTGCGCGTCTTTGCGGTAGCGCTGCAGGAAGCTGAGGAACAGCGGCAGGAACGGCGACATCGGTGCCAGCGGCAGCACCGCGGAGTCGGCGATGCGAAAGATCATCTGGGCGAACGCCGGGTGGAAACCGAGCAGCATAAACATCGGTACGAAGATCGGCGCCAAAATTGACCAGATCGCCGAGCCGCTGGCGATGAACATGCACAGGAAGGCGGAGAGGAACATCAGGCCGAGAAATGCCGGTGCGCCACTCATGCCGGCGGCTTCCAGCATATCGGTGAGGCCGACGGCCATAAACTTGCCCATGTTGCTCCAGTTAAAGAACGCCACGAACTGCGACAGCGGAAATACCATCACGATAAAACCCGCCATGCTTTTCATCGGATCGAGCAAGTGGTGGGGAATGTCATCCGGCCGCCGGATCTGTTTGGTGACTACGCCATAGGTAATGGCGACGGTGAAGAAGAACAGGATGATGATCGGCACTATACCCTTGATGAACGGGGAAGGGATCACCGAACCGGTGTTCGGGTCACGCAGCGGCGCGGCCTCCGGCACCACCAGAGCGGCGATGATGGCGATAAACACCAGCGCGGCGATGCCGCTCATCATCAGTCCCCGGTTCTGCAGCGGGGTCAGCGCGGCGATTTTGTCTTCGGCGCTGCCTTGCCACTTCGGCAGCCGGGGCTCGATAAACTTGTCGGTGAGCAGCGCGCCGGCGATGGTCAGTACGATCACGGAGGTGGCCATAAAGTACCAGTTGTCGATCACGCTAACGTGAATCGCGCCATCCACTGCTTTGGTGGCTTCGGTGCTGATGCCGGAAAGCAATACGTCGGTGGTGACGATCAACAGGTTGGCGGTAAAGCCGGAGGCGACGCCGGCGATCGCCGCCAGCAGTCCGGCTATTGGGTGGCGGCCCACCGCCACAAACATCAGCGCGCCAAGAGGCGGCATCACCACCAGGGCGGCGTCCGACGATATATGGCTGAAGAAGGCGATAAACAGCACCATATAACTGGCGTAGCGGGCGCTGACGCGCGAGGCCATTTTGTACATCAGCGCCTGCAGCAGGCCGACCTTTTCCGCCAGGCCGGCGCCTATCACCAGCGCCAAAATAGCCCCCAGCGGCGCAAAGCTGCTGAAGTTATGGATGATGTTGGGAAATATCCACTGCATGCCCGCCACGCTCATCAGGTTATTCACCTTGATAAGCTCGCCGGTGGCCGGATTTTTTACCGCTACATCGAGCCAGGAAAACAGCGCGGTGGCCAGCATAAGCACCAGGATCAAATAGACGAACAGTAAAAACGGATTGGGGATCTTATTGCCGATGCGTTCCACCCAGTAAAAAACGCGTCCGGGGCTTTTATTGATTGGCGTTGTGGCCTCACTCATGATTTTACCCTCTGTGTTTGCTCTGTTGTGTGATTGTTATTATTTGATTTATTTATAATTATTCTTAGTGACCCGGTGAGCCGGGCCCTGTCTGTTCATGCTATTTCAATGGGGAGGGTTTCACCCCCTGCGGGATTGGGCAGCGGTACGGTTGTTCGGCGCGCCGGCGATCAAACTCGCTGCGGCAGCGCGCCAGCAGGGTACTGTCGCTCAGCAGATCGATGGCGGTCGCCGCCATTACTTTGCCGGCCAGGCACATGCCCTTATGGGCGATAGCGGTGCGGCCCTGCGCCACCAGTTGCCAGGTGTGCAGAGGCGTGCCGAGTGCGAAACAGGGGCTAAAGCATTGGGCGGTCGGCGCCACCCAGCTCACGTCGCCAACGTCGGTAGAACCGTACAGCAGGTCATCGGACTCCACATAAGGAGCGACCTCATCCATCAGCATCTTATCTCCCAGCCGCTGCACCCACTCGCGCCCGGCTGCGCCGCCGGTGCGGGCAATGTTGAGTTTGGCGTTGCGCAGATCGTCGCGGCTCAGCGTCTGGCGGATTTCCTCGGCGAAGCAGCGTTCGGCGTCGCTGTACTCGGGCAGACCGAAATCACACAGGTTTTGATACATCGCGCGTTCCAGGCTGCGGTTCGGCACATAGTTGGAGCAGGCCTTGTCGAAGCGCACTTCCATCTGGGTGTCAGTCATCAGCGCTGCGCCCTTGGCGATGTTAATCACCCGTTGGTAAATGTCCTGCGCCTGATCGAGCTGCGGCGCGCGGATCAGGTACAACACCTCGGCGTCGGCCTGCACCACGTTGGGGGAGCTGCCGCCGGTGTTGGTGACCGCGTAGTGCAGCCGCGCTTCTTGTACGATATGTTCGCGCAGGAAGTTGGCACCGGTATTCATCAGCGTCACCGCGTCCAGCGCGCTGCGCCCCAGGTGCGGCGAGTTGGCGGCATGGGCGGCGACGCCCTTGAAGTGAAACGCCGCCTGAATGTTGGCCAGCGTACTGGTATTGAACATGCCGCTGAAGCCTTCCGGGTGCCAGGTGAGGGCGGCGTCGACGTCGTCGAACAGGCCTTCGCGCACCATAAAGGTTTTGCCGGAGCCGCCTTCTTCGCCCGGGCAGCCGTAGAAGCGTAAGGTACCGGTCAGCCGGTTCTGCTGCATCCACGCCTTGGCGGCGAAGGCGCCCGCCAGCGCCGCAGTGCCCAGCAGGTTGTGGCCACAGCCATGGCCGTTGCCGTTTTCCACCAGCGGCTGCGGCGTAGCGCGGCCCGCCTGCTGGCTCAGCCCGGCCAGCGCGTCGTACTCGCCCAGCAACGCGATGACCGGGTGGCCGCTGCCGTAGCTGGCGATAAACGCCGTCTCGATGTCGCCCACGCCGCGCTCGACCGAGAAGCCTTCCTGCTCCAGCGCATCGGCCAGCAACGTGGCGGAATAGGTCTCGTTGAAGCGCGTTTCCGGGTGGTCCCAAATCGCGTCGCTCAGCGCGCTGAAGCGAGGCTGACGTTGGTCAATGTAGTCGTCGATAAATGCCTGTAGTTCTGAGTTGCTCATGATCCGCTCCCGAATGTCGGCAGGTTCAGCGCCAGCGACGCCAGCGTTTTCACCGCCACTGCCATCACCTGCTCGTTGAAGTCAAATTTCTCGTTATGGTGTCCGGCGCTCAGCTCGGTGCCGAAAATGACGTATGAGGCCTGGCCGCCGCGGGATTTCACCCGTTCCATCATGTAGGTGGCGTCCTCTGAACCCGCAGCCTGTTCGCGGCGATCGACCACCGAGGTCAGCTCGGTTATCTGCTGTGCCTGGCGACGGATGTAATCCACCCACGGTTGGGTCGGTTTGCTGCTCTGCGCAGCGCCCATCAGCGCGATGTCGCAGGCGACGCCGTGCATCTTGGCTGCGCCTTCGATGGCGTTCAGCGCCTGTTGATAGACGAACGCGTTGATCTCATTGGTGGCGCCGCGCGTCTCCACCTTCATAAACGCCCGATCGGCGATCACGTTGCGGCCGGTGCCGGCCTGCAGCACGCCGACATTGATGCGCGAGCTGCCTTCGCTGTGGCGCGGGATGGCGTAAAGCCCCAGCGCAGCCTGCGCCGCTGCGAGCAGAGCGTTGCGACCGTCTTCCGGCTTGGCGCCGGCGTGGGAGGCGACGCCGCGGAAGGTGACGTCCAGCTTGCTGGTGGCCATAAAGCTGTCGCTGCCGCATACCAGCTCACCAGCCGGCACGCCGGTGCCGATATGCACCGCGGTGAAGAAATCGACGTCGTCCACCACGCCGGCCTCCACCATCGATTTTGCGCCGCGTGTGCCTTCTTCCGCCGGCTGGAAGATCAGTTTGACGGTGCCGCGAAGCTGGGACTCCAGGCTTTTGAAGACGTGCGCCAGCCCCAGGCCGATGGTGGTATGGCCGTCATGACCGCATGCATGCATCATGCCGCTGTTGCAAGAGGCGAAGCCTTCACGGAACGGCAGGTGTTCGGGTTCCAGCAATTCGTTGAGATCGAGGGCGTCCATATCCACGCGGTAGGCGATAGTTGGGCCGGGGCGGCCGGTATCGAGCGTTGCGACGATGCCGGCGAAGCCGCCGGAAAAGTGCGGCAACCATTTTTCCAACGCCCCCTGATTGCGGGCGCGCTGTTCCTGCGCTTCCAGCTCATCGGACGAGGGGAGTCCCATGCGCGCTTCGGCCTTGATTACCTCGCGGCCCAGCTGCAGGCGATAACCCAGCCGATCGAGTTCTTCCGCCACCAGGGTGGCGGTGCGGAACTCAAACCAGCCGGATTCGGCATAGCGATGGAAGTCGCGGCGCCAGGCCTGCAATTGCGGGTACAAATCGGCCACCAACATCGTAAGCGAATTAGTCATAGTGATATCTCATAAGTTATCGCGCGCTGGATCGCTCCAGGCAGCAGTTATGCTCTGAACTGAAATCAGACGGTGAAGCTATTGCAAAGAAAAAGGTATATTTGGTTACTAACTGCCGTGAATGGCGCTTATTGGCGCAGAAAATGCGCTTAATTAAGCGAAATAAGAATTTGGTTATTTATTATGTTTTTTCCGAATGTACACAATGGAATCTGGCTAAATAAGATGCCAATATCTTGCTATTGATAAATAACGGTTATCGCCTTTCGCCTATGCCAGCCTCGATAAAATTGCACCAATTACGTGCATTTGTGGACGTTAGCCGCCAAGGCAGCATCCGCGCCGCTAGCCGCACCTCACGCCTTTCCCAGCCTGCACTGACCAAGGCCATTCAGGAGCTGGAAGAGGTGCTTGGCGCCAAGCTGTTTATTCGCCGTAGCCAGGGTGTGGTATTGACCGACTGCGGCGATAACTTTTTCCAGCATGCCAGCCTGATCCTTGAAGAGCTGCGGGTGGCGCAGGAAGATATCCAACAGCGGTTGGGGTTGGCGGGCGGCACGGTGAATATCGGCGTTGGTGGCAGCATTGCGCGTACCGTGATGCCGCAGGTGGTCACGCAGTTTCATCGTGAGTATCCCAACGTGAAGGTACGCATCGTCGAGGGGCAGCTGGTGTCGATGATCCCTGAACTGCGCCAGGGCGAGCTGGACTTTACCGTCAATACCTACTACCCCAGCAGCCTCGACAACGAGTTGCAGTACGAACGGCTGATGGAAAAAGAGTATCGGGTGGTGGTACGCAAAGGGCATCCGATGGAGCGGGCGACCTCGCTGAAACAGCTGCAGCACTGCGACTGGACCATGCCGACACCGAAAGGCAGCTATTACCGGCTATTGCACGATCTGTTCGGGGACTTGGGCATGGCGCCGTCTATCAGCGTGACCTGCGAGACCTTTATGGCTTGTACCAGCCTGGTGGCGCAGAGCGATTTTGTTAGCATTCTGTCGGTGGACGTGATTTCGGATCCGATTCTGGGCAAGCATTTGGTGCCGCTCGAGCTGGAAGAGAGTCTGCCGAAAGCGACGTTTTATCTTATCCAACGCAAGGACACCACCCTGACGCCGATGGGCGCGCACCTGGCGCGCCTGTTTCGCCTTTACTGTCGGTGATACCGAGGCCCCGGCGGGGCCTCGGTATCAGAAAGCGATCGACCCCTGCACGAAGAAGGTGCGCGGTTCGCCGACGTACTTGCCGAAGTTATTGTCGTTGGAGCGGGTGAAGTAGCGCTGGTCGAACAGGTTTTTCACCCCGGCGCCCAGCGTCAGGTTCGATAGCTGCGGCCCGAAATTATATTCCCCGCGCATATTCCACACCATGTAACCGGCGATATCGCCGAACTGACCATCGGCGCTTTCCTGCGTGACGTACTCCGGCCCGGTGCCCGGCGAATGCTGTTTGGACTGCGCGTAACCGTCCAGATTCCATACCCAGCTGCCGGTGGCGTAGCGAGTGCCGACGGTATACACCTGGCGCGAGTAGAACGGCAGATCTTTACCGGCGAAGTCGCCCTTGTCGGTGCTGGCTTTGGTGTAGGTATAGCTGGTGTAGACGCTGGCACCGTCGAGCGCCCGGTTCAGCTCGCTGAGATCGTAGCTGAGCGCCAGCTCGATGCCTTTATGCTTGGTGGCGCCCATATTGGTCCAGCCCACGTCGTTGCTGATGTACTGCAGCTGGTTATCGAAGTCGATGTAGAACAGCGTGGCTTCGGCTTTGACCACGGTATCATCGTAGCGGGTGCCGAATTCATAGGTGTGCGCTTTTTCCGCCGTCAGCCCCGGCGCAGGTTGGTTGCCGTTGCCGCCTTTGGTCAGTTGGAAATACTGCATGCTGCCGAACGACGTGTTGGCGTTGGCGAACAGCTTCCAGGCATCGGACAGGTGGTACATCACGTTCAAGGACGGCAGCGGTTCGCTGTAGCTTTTCTCGCGGCTGATGTTGTTGAACGAATCGTCCACGTGGGTGCGGATGCTTTCATAACGCAAGCCCGGCGTGATCGTCCAGTTGCCGACGTTGATGGTGTCGTCGATATAGAACGCGTTGGCCGCGGTGCCGCCGGAGGTGTGCTGGTAATAGTCCGGGGTATCCGGCGTCGAGCCGATATTCGCCGGGTTATACCAGGCCGAACGCGACGCCTTTTCGTCCATGGTTTCATTCAGGTAACGGTAACCGAGGGTGATCTCGTGCGCCATATCCCAGAAGCGGAAGACCTGCGAATAGCTAGGTTCGATAGCCCAGGTTGAATAGTGACGCGGATAGGAGACCATGCGCCGCTGGCCCGTGTTTTTGCCGGTGCCTTCCGATTCGATGTTGCTGCCGCGGTAGCTGTCGGTGAAGTAGGTCAACACTTCGAACTGCTTGTCGTCTTCCTGATGTTTGTACTTGAACGACATATCCTTGCGGCGGCCTTCGAACTGGTCCCACGGCCGCGTGGACTGGAACGGGTTCTGCGCGTACTGCGCGGTGCTCAGCCCGCCCGGCATGCCGGCTTTGGCGTCGTAGTAGTGGAAATTGGCCAACAGTTCGTCGCGATCGGTAAACGCATAACGCGTTTTCAGCATGAAATCGTCGATGTCGGTGTTGTCGTTGTTGTCGCGGTAGCCCTGGCCGTGCAGGCCGGAGTAGAGCAGCTCGGCACCGAAGCCGTTGTCTGCGGTGCCACCCACGGAGGCGCTGGTCAGGGTCTTCAGGCCGCCGTGGCTGGCGCCCTGGGTTTGTACGCCGGCGGTGCCGCCAAACGTTTTGGGAATGTCTCGGGTAACGAAATTGATCACGCCGCCGACGTTCTGCGGCCCGTAGCGCACCGCGCCGCCGCCGCGCACCACGTCCACCGATTGCAGATTACCGATAGACAGCGGAGCCATCGACAGCTGCGGCTGGCCGTAAGGCGCGACCGCCAGCGGGACGCCGTCCATCAGAATGGTGGAGCGTGGAGAAAGACGCGAAGTCAGGCCGCGCACGCCGACGTTGAGCGAGATGTCGCTGCCGCCGGTGCCGTTGCTGTCGCGCACCTGCACGCCGGGCACGCCGCGCAGGCTATCGGCGATGGTCTGGTCGCCTTGCTCGTGCATCTGCTGCTGGGTGACGATGGAACGCGCGCCCGGATGGTTGAGCAGCACCGAACTGGTATCAGGGTTGTCCAGCCAGTTGCCGACGACGGTCACGGTGTCGGTATCGTTTTGAGATGAGTTATCAGTAGCAAGGACAGGGAACGCGACGGCGATGGAAGCCGTCAGCAGGGAAAGCCGAAAAAGAGATGACATAATAATGCCTTAAGAGTTTCAGACCCGGATGTGTTTTTTTAGAAAAGACAATCTTAATGATAATTATTGGCGAGTAAATAGAATTGTTACGGGATAGTTAAGCGGGTAACTAAATAATGAATGCGGGAAACAGGGCCCGGCTGGCGGGCCCTGGCGGGGGTTATTGCGGCGTAAGCCAGAAGACGCCGCTGTAATCCAGCGCGGTGAATTTCTGGTGCACCATTTCGATATCCGCTTGCGGATCAATATCTTTAAACAACGCCGGGTGCAGGAATTTGGCGATCGCCTCAACGGCGATAAAGTTGAGCGGCGTGTCGTAAAATTGATGGTAAATCGCCATCACGCGTTTTTCTTTCACCGCTTTCAGCACGTTAATGCCGGTGCGATCCAGCAGATGCGCCAGTTTCTTTTGGCTGGTGGCCATATCGGTGGTGTAACCTAGCGGCACCGCCAGCGTGCTGCGATGCCCGCGACTCCAGTCGGCGCCGGTCAGCAGATAGAAATCCGGGTTGCTGCTAATCACCTGCTCGACATTCACTTCACCGCCCATGTCTGAAAACAGCTTACTGCCGATATTCTTGCCGCCGGCGGTATCGATGAACTGCCCGAAGCTGCCCTTGCCGAAGGTGTTGCAGCACTGTTCGCCTTTGATGCCGGCGCTGCGCTCGATAAAGACGCTGGGGCGTTGCTCCGGCTTCAGCGTGGCGACCCGCTGCCGCACCAGTTCGAGGCGCTGCTGATAGAGACGGATAAAGGCGTCGGCGTTGGGCTGCTCGTCAAACACTTTACCCAATAGCGTCATGCTGGCGACGGTATTGGTCAGCGGCTGCTGGCGAAAATCGATGATCAGCACCGGGATGCCGACTTTTTCCAGCTGGGTCAGTACGCCGCTGTCTTTCAATTTGCTCAGCAGGCCGATGTCGAAAATGATCAGATCCGGTTGGCGCACCACCGCGCTTTCCACGCTGAAATCACTGGTGTAGGGATTGTCGAAGGTAGGGATTTGCATGACCTGCGGAAATTTTTTCGCGTAGGCTTCAACCAGATCCGGCGCTTTGACCTTCAGCGAGTTGTCCCAGGCGATGATGTTTTTCAGCGGCTGCTGCGGGTGCAGAATATTCAGCGCCAGCAGCGCGCGAGCGTCGGCCAGAATAACGCGTTTGGCCGGTTGCGGCAGGGTGACCTGGCGGCCGGCGACATCGGTGACGACGATCGGCGCGGCTTGAGCGGCGCCGGCCAACAGCAATACACAGGTGGCCAACCAGCGGCCGGCTTTGGCGATAAGAACAGCGGGCATGAAGATCCTTGGGTAATCGGCGAAGAACGAGAGCGCAATGATAAGCGATATCCTTTCGCTTTTTGAACTCCCTTGATGCCGATCGGTTACCCCTGGCCCATCAGCGGGTCGCTGACGCTGTGTTCGCCATCCTCCAGCCGCCCCGCCAGGCGGCGCAGCCAACCTCCCTGGCTTTGCAGCGTAAAATCGTACCAACCGCCGCCGGCGTGAGCGTCAAACGCTTGCTGGTGGCTGCCGCCCGCAGGCAGCGTGATAGGCCACGGGCCTTGCTGCGTGTAAGGGCAGCGTTCGAGGGTGACCGCTATCGCTTCGGTGCCCGGATTATTCAGCAGCAGCAGCAGGCTGCGGCCCGTCGGGCGCAGACGCACCTCCGGCTGCGGCCGGCTCAGGGCGCCGCGCAGCTCGCGATGAAAGCCGTTGGGGCCGAGCAACCACAGATGGTACTCATCCTCCATCTGCCAGTCATCGCTGACCGCCTTGCCGGCCTCGACGGTATAGCGGCGCGGGATCTGCGTGAGGTCCCGGCGATCATAGACGTGAAACACCGCTCCCTGCTCGCCGGTATTGAACAGGTTGAGCGTCACGCGACGCTGCTCGGCTGCGACGGCGGCCTCGACGTGCAGCTGGTAGGGCAACGCGCGGGAAGGGCGCGCCAGGCGGCGTTGGTGCGGCAAACGCTGGTGGGTGGGGGGCGGCAGGGGCACTTGCGGCAGCTGTTCCTGGCGCTGGCGCAGGCCATCGGCGGCGTGGCGATTGGTGGCGGGCAGGCTCGGCAGCGCTTCGCCGTTAGGATCGACAAAGTTGAACGCCGAGGTGAGATCGCCACATACCGCGCGGCGCCAGGCGCTGATGTTGGGTTCATGCACCTGAAAGCGCTTTTCCAGGAATTGCAGCACCGAGGTGTGATCGAAAACCTGCGAATTGACCCAGCCGCCGCGGCTCCAGGGCGACAGCACCAGCATCGGCACCCGTGGGCCGGGGCCGTAGATGCGGCCGTCCGGCGGCGGCTGATCCTGCGAACCGGGCGGCGCCACGTGCTGGAAGATCTCGGTGTCGAACGGCACCGTCGATTTACCGGCGAAGCTGCCGTCTTCGCGCAGCGAGGGTGCGGAAGGCGAAGGCATATGGTCAAAAAAGCCGTCGTTTTCGTCGTAGTTGACCAGCAGGACGGTTTTACTCCACACCTCCGGGTTGTCGGTCAGCGCGTTGAGGATCTCTTGGGTGAACCAGCCGCCCTGCACCGGGCTGGAGGGATCGGGGTGTTCCGAATAGGCCGCCGGCGCGATGATCCAGCTGACCTGCGGCAGTTTGCCCTGCTGTACGTCGGAGCGGAATCCGGCCAGCATGGCATCCAGATCGTTGCCGTCGGCGGCCGGCAGGGTGTTGCCGTTGCCTTTGTACAGCGGCGCGGCCTCGTTGAGCGCCTCGCGATAGGGCACGAAAGCGTTGAAGTCTTTCGGCGGCCGCGCCGGGTTGCCCACCTGAATGCTGGCGGCGCGGTATTGACGAAAACCCGCCAGCGGGTTGTCGGTAAAGTTGTCCGGCAGGAATTGGTACACCTTCCAACTGACGCCGCTCGCCTCCAGCCGTTCCGGATAGGTTGTCCACTGGTAGCCGATCTCCGCCGGGCCGGGGCTGTCCCATTCGTTGACCACCACCGCCACGTCGGCGGCGGACGGGCCGTTGGTGCCGGTCCAGTGGAACAGTCGGTTGGTATTGGTGCCGGCGTGAATAGCGCAGTGATAGGCGTCGCACAGGGTAAAGGCGTTGGCCAGCGCGAACTGGAACGGCAGCTCCTGCTGACGGTAATAGCCCATCGAGGCCGGCGTTTTGTAGGTGGGCCAGGCGCTCATGCGGCCGTGATCCCAGGCGGCTTGCTCATCTACCCACGAGTGCGGCGTGCCGGTGACGCGCTGGGCGTTGCCGCGTTTGCTGTCAAGGTGGTAGGGCAACACCAGCCGCTCGGCCCCCTGCTGCTGCCAGACGTGGCGGCCGCCGGGCAATGGGATGGTAAAGCGATCGCTGAAGCCGCGCACGCCCGGCAGGGTGCCGAAGTAGTGGTCGAAAGAGCGGTTCTCCTGCATCAGGATCACCACGTGTTCGACGTCGCGCAGGGTGCCGGTGCGGTTATTGGCGGGAATGGCCAGCGCTTTGCGAATCGAGGCGGGCAACAGCGAGAAAGCCGATCCGATGGCGGCAGCCCGCAGGATGTCTCTGCGTGAAAGGTCAGGCATGCGTCGTTAATCTCCGTCAGTGTGCTTTGAAGATAGCCGCTGACGACGATAATGGCGAAAAATAACAGGGAGATGAAAGCGAGGGAAACAATGCTCCCCGGCGGGAGCATTGGGGGATAACGCTTACTGTCTGATCAGGCGGCCGAGCGCCGGCGCCGTTTCGAAATCGCTGCGGAAGGGGTTGATGTCCAGGCCGCCGCGGCGGGTGTAGCGCGCGAACACGCTGAGCTTTTCCGGGCGGCAGCTCTGCTTGATGTCGTTGAAAATGCGCTCGACGCACTGCTCGTGGAATTCGTTGTGCTGGCGGAAGGAGATCAGGTAGCGCAGCAGGCTTTCACGATCGATTTTGCGGCCTTCATAGCGGATCACCACGCTGCCCCAGTCCGGCTGGTTGGTGACCAGGCAGTTGGATTTCAGCAGATTGGAAGACAGCGTCTCCGACACCGGTTCCCCTCTCTCGGCCGCGCCGCTCAGGTATTCCGGTTTGAAGGCGAAGTCGTCGACCGCGATATCCAGATCGTCGATGTTGATGCCCGGCAGGCGCTCGATCTGCACCGGGTAACCTTCCAGCCCCGGATAGAGCTTGACGGTGACCTGGCCGTTGGCCGCCTGCGACAGATCTTGCTGCATGGCGGCGCTCACCTGTTCCACGCTGTCGAAGCGCGTTTGGTTGAAGCTGTTGAGATACAGCTTGAACGACTTGGATTCGATCAGGTTCGACGACGAGTGCGGGAAGGTAAATTCGCCGATGCCCACCACCGGCTTGCCCTTGGCGTTGAGCCAGGACAGCTCGAAGGCGGTCCACAGATCAAAGCCGCTGAACGGCAGCTGCCGCTCGTCCACGCCGATCAGATCGCGGCCGCGCGCACGCGGCAAGGCTTCGAGCAATGCGGGAGCATATTGATCCGGATAATCGGAATTGGCGCCAAGATGGGTGATTTTATCTTGCTTTTGGATATGCATATTCATTGCCTTTTGCTTGTTCGGTATTGATGTAGCGGTTAAACAGACTGCGGGTGGCGTAGATCGGCCCGACGCCCAGCAGGGCGTAAACCACCTTGATCAGGAACTGCGACAGGATCATGGTTTTGATAATGTCCCAGCTCAGCACGTTGTAGAACGCCAGCGTACAGAACACCACGCTGTCGATGGCCGACGCCACTACGGTGCTGGTGATCACGCGCACAAACAGGTAGCGGGAGTTGGTCAACTCTTTGATTTTGCAGAGCAGGTAGGAGTTGACATTCTCGGAGATCAGATAGGCCGCCGACGAGGCCACCAGCACCGCCATGATGCTGTGCACGATGCCGTTGTAGGTCTCGCTGTACTCCCACTGCGGAATGCTTGGCACCAGCGTCGTTACCCAAACTCCCAGGACGAAGGTCAGATTGGCGATAAACGAGATGATGATGGTGCGCCTGGCCAGCCGTAAGCCATAGAATTCGTTGAGGATATCCACCAGAATGAACGTGAGCGGGTAAATGAAGATCGCCGGCGGCGTGATGAGATTCAGCACCGGGATTTGGATCGGTTTGACGCCGCACAGCGTTGAGAAAATATAAATCACGCTGAGCGCCACGGTAATAATCAGGTAGGCGTACCAGGAGCGTTCGTGGCGATCGCTGAGCTCGTAGGCGGTTTTTTGTTGGTTGTCGCCATAGAGTTTGCGGTACAGCGCCTGCAGCTCGTGCCGGCTCAGATCTTCTGATATTTCGCTGTCGGCCAGCTCATTCAGCCCCATGGTAATGGTTTTGCCGGTGGCCAAGACCATGACATTGGCCGCGATGGTGCCATGCCGGGTGAAGCCCAACAGCTTGAACTTCTGATTCGGTTCCATTTATAACCTTTCTCCAACGATGTAACCCAGGAATTGCACGGTGTCCTGAGGGCGTTTGTCCATGCTTTCGCTGTCTTTGTCGTCAACCACAAAGAAGCCACTTTTTCCCGAGTGATACAGCAAAGGCGAATCGCAAATCAGTACCGGCGGTCGTTTGATGATGATGACTTCGCCGGGAATAAATGACCCTTTAATTTCGGTCTCTATTTTCATTGCCAACATGTTCGACTCATCGCCGAAGAAATAAGTCAGAGGAAACTCGGTGACCAGTTGCCCGATTTTGCGCTGCGAGACGGCCAGATAGCGCGACTGCGGGATCACCGGAATGGCGGAAGGGTTCTTGTTGCCTTCGGTGGACAGCGTTTCGTTGAGCAGCTCCAGCTTTTCCAGATCGTAATCTTCGATCTCTTCACAGGAGACACCGAAGAAATCGGAGATCCGATTCACGGTGGATTGCTGAACGTTGTTCACTCTTCCGTCAAGAATTTTGTAGAGAGTCGTGCGCGTCAGGCCGCTGCGATTGGAAAAGGAAGCCTTGGTTTCACCGCGTGTACGCATCAGATATTCAATATTTTTAATGATGTTGATTTTGCGCTGTGCGTTGGTGGTTTTCATTGGCTGTCCTTACAAACATTACGCAGGCTTCACTATATCCTACGCATTGGCGTTGTCCAGATAAAAAGGCGCTAAGGAGTAGGTAACAGGCTGATTATTGGCGGTAATTATTGTTTCTCGTCAGCCGTTTAGCGCAGTGATATCAGCGGGGAGGCTTGCCTTCTCTGCACGAAAGATAAAGCCGTGTAAATCAATTGATTAGGTTTTGCTTATGGAAAAGTGAACACAAAAGCCGGTTTTATGTTTACTTTTATGTTGACCAAAGCCGATTTCATGGGCTACTGTTCATGCAAGCTGAAGTTTTTCTTTATGATAAAAACACGGAAGCCAACAATTTTTATAATAAAAAGCCCAGAGGGGGCGTTGCCACGCTCTGAGCATAATGGATAGCTTGCTACCGACACCAGGGACCCTAACTACCACGGCCGTTTGTCTGCGCGATCGGCCCCTCCTTTTGCACTGAATCTCCCTTCTCTAGCGTCAAACACTCCCCCGTCACCGGAGGAGTGCATTAGCGCGTGCGCGAAAATCAGAGCGACTTCTGCGAGGCCAGCGGTTGTTGCGCCCGGCGGAAGGCCAGTTTAAGCACCCAATACAGCAGGCTGGCGGCTACCAGGGAATTGATGGTCGGCACGCCCCATTCGGTCGCCAGGCCAACGACGCCGCCGGCGATGCTGGCGACGATCGCCGCCCAGCCGATGGTTGGCGTTTCGCTCGGCAACTGGCCGGTACGGCGGCTCTCGTCCAGGAGCTTGCGGTGGCTGCGCAGCAGATAATAGTCCACCAGCATGATGCCGATAATCGGCGGGAAGACCACGCCAAGCACCGTCAGGAAGTCGACAAAGCGGTCAAGAATGCCCAGTACCGACAGCGTGGTGCCCAGAATACCGATCACCAACGTGGTGTAGGTGTACTTCAGCTTTTTGCCGGTGATGCCTTCTACCGCGTTGACGATGCCGAGCGAAGAAGAGTAAAGGTTGAGATCGTTGACGCGCAGGGTGGAGAACACCACCACCAGCAAACCGGCGCCGCCGGCCGCTTGCGACATGATGGTGACCACATCCGCAGTGCCCAGGGTTTTGGCTATCAGGATCGCCAGGCCGTTCACCACGAACTCGCCGGCGATGATGGTGAAGAGCGTGACGCCGAGCACATGCTTGCCGTTTTTGGAGTAACGGGTCAGATCGGGGGTCATCAGGCTGGCCACGATGGCGCCGCCAACGACGATGGTGATGCCGGCGCTGATGGTCAGCGGTTCACCCGGCGGCGCCAGCTGGATGATCTCCTGCAGGTTATGGCCGGAAAGCGCGGTCACCGAAATAAAGGCCACCAGCATGATAAACATCGGTACCGCGATACGGGCGGCGATGCGCAGTGCCTTGAAGCCGAATGCCACTAGGATGGTCAACAGCGTGCCCGAGAGCCCGGCGGCCAGGCCGAAGCCCAGCTTGTTGCCGAGCGCGAAGTCGAGCGACTTGGCGAAAATGGCGTTCTGAATGCCGAACCAACCCAGCAGGCTGACGGCCACCACTACGCCGATCAGCACCGAACCCAGACGGCCGAAGCCGCACCAGCGCGCCAGCAGGCTGCCGGAAATGCCTTCGCGCATGCCCGCCAGCCCCAGGCCGTAGGTCACCACGCCGAAGATCAGGCTGCCGACGAAAATGGCGGTGAAGGCGTCAATCAGCGTCATGGAGTTGCCGAGCACGGCGCCGAGCATGAACTGGTCCAGCGCGGTCAGCATGCCCATATGCACGATGGCCACGCTTAAAAACGAAACTCGTTTATCCTGCGGCACCCGGGTGAGCGGATAATCTTCGATCTTTATCACGGTGAGATCTTCCTTGCGGTTCAAATAAACTGAATGCCTTTGGTTATCAGGCGATCGGGAATGTAGTTATCCAGGTTGGCGTATTTGCAGTACTCTTCAAATTGCTGCTGAGTATGCACGTTGGCCTTCTGGTAAATGTTATAAATGCGGTTTTCGATGGTCTTATTGCTGACGTTATAGATTTTGGCGATCTCTTTCACTGTAAATCGTTGCAGCATAAGAAAAATGACATCGAGTTCGGCTCGGGTGAACAGCTCGTTATTGACTTCGGTGGTCAACACGCTGGGTTTTTGCTGATTGATGTATTTCAGCGGCGACAGGCTGTTCATCGGCTTGGCGTTCCAGATCACGCCAATCACCTGTTTGTCATCGTTGTACACCGGCAGCTTTTCGCTGATAAACGGCGTCAGGCTGTCTTTGCCGTACCAGTAGTGCGTTTCTATGACAGTGACCCGATCGCGCGCCGCTTCGGTCATCTTGTCATGTTCGATAAAGTCGGCGGCGGAGTCGGCCCAGTCGGCGGGGAACTCGTGGTCATATTTGCCGGCGACGTCGAAATTCAGCGGCGTATTGGTATAGAGATAAGCGGCGCGGTTCATATAGAGGTGGCGGGACAGTTGGTCTTTGATGCCCCAGGGTTCGCTCAGGTGCTCCATCATGGTGATGAGGCCCTTAAAATAAGATTCATTATTTTTATGCGATGACCCCATACCCACCTCTGTGCCGCTCAGGCCGCGTTACAGGCTTTTAGCCAGGTAATGGCGGGTGTGGCGATGTGCATAGTCGCCCAGCTCGCCGTAGACCCGGTAGCCCAGTTTTTCGTAGAAGCCTCTGGCCTGGAAATCGAAGGTGTCGACATAGGCCATATGGCAACCGCGCTTGCGGGCTTCTTCTTCGGCCAACTCCATCAATTGGCGGCCGTATCCGCATTTGCGGCATTGATCGCCAACCCACAGATACTGCACTTCCAGACCGCCCCACCAGGTGCGTGCGACCAGGCCGCCGACGATCTGCTGATTGTCGTCGGTGACGGTCAGGAACAGCGGGTGAATGTCTACGGGCTGGGTTTTGTGATTGTGCGCCCAAAGGCTGTCGATAACGAACTCTTCATCCTGCGGGTTGGGTTTGTCGGTGATATTAATATTCATTTTTAATATAATTCCCTGATTTAATTATTCAAAACTGAACTAGGCGCTTTTGCCCCAACCGCTTCTAATATCACTTTCATTAATGTATTTCAAGGGTGGTTTTCACCCTTTTCCACCCGGTGAGCGGGCGCTTATAGTAGGCGTCACAGGGAGAAGAAAATAGTGAAACAGGCGGTATTAAAACGCTGAAATGCCCTGCTTACACCATCTTTTCCTAACTTGCGCCTCACCAGGGCCCCACCGGGAAAACTGCAGTACTGTATGGCTCCACCGGATAGAGCAAGCTCACTTGCCGACGGGGGAGCCACTTTGTTTTTTGACGCGCCCACCCACGGCCGTCATTCCCTGTCTCAGATAGTAAACACTCTTCTTGGCAGAAGATATGCGCCGCAGATGAAAATGTGGCCGACACCTTCTGATCCGCGGACTCAGTCCTCTGCGATGACGCTGCTTAGCGCCGGCTCGATGGCCGCACCCAGCATAGCGCCGTGCCCCAAGGCGGGCCATTCCCGATAGCCGACGGTGAGACCGCCGAGCTGCGTCAGCTGTTCGGCCAGCAAATGCACCGCGTCTGCCGGCAGAATGGGGCTCTTCACGCCGGGCGGGGTCGCGCGATCGCGTTCCGCCAGGCCAACCCACAGTTGTAACCTTGTCTCCGTCTCCGGCACCGCACGTCGTTCCGTCATCTGCTGCGCTTCTTGCAAGATCATGCCGTTGCCCCACCACAGCGAGGGTTCTACGGCGATGTAGCGCTGGAAGGTGGTGGGATGGGTGAACAACGTGTGCAGAACGAAGAGCCCGCCATAGGAGTGGCCCCACAGCGTTTGCCGCTGCGGATCGACCGCCAGTTTGGCGGCAATCGCCGGTTTGATCCGAGTTTCAATCAATTGCAGGAACGCATCCGCGCCTCCGCTGGCCCGCGGCGGTTTCTTCATGCCTGCCGGCAGAGGGAGCGTATAGTCGTAGGCGCGGCCGGCGGCATCGATGCGCAGATCGTTGTCATAGCCGATCATTATCAGCACCGGCGGCCGCTTCGCCGCGGCCAATTTGGCCAGTAAGGCGGCGTTTAACTCCATCAGTACCGCATTGCCGTCGAGGAAATAAACCGTTGGATAGCCGCCAGGCGCAGGCGCCCGACGCGGCTGGGCGATGCGAACGCGGTAATGCCGTTGGCCATCGGCGGAGGTGAAGCGCAGATCGCTGAAACGGTAATCCGCAGAATCGCTATCGGCTACGGTAGTGCCGATCTTGCGTTCCAAATCGGGCCTGGCCAGCGCGGAGCCCGGCAGCCAAAGGCCGATGGCGAGTGCCAGAAGCGCGGAGATAAAATGCCGGTTGGACAAGAACATGCGGATCAACATCCTCGAAAAAGGCTGATAGTAGCATCCGTGCGGGGCCGGTAAAAACCTACCTTTAGGGCGGACATTCCGGCCGCGAAAGGCGGCCAAAACCCGGAAGAGGGCTACCAGTTACTTTGCCGGGTTAATAGCAACCCCTTGTTATTATTGATAAGTCAGGAATAAGAGAGATTACAATTAATTAGAAATGGTTATGATTTCTATAGGGCGGGGAATAGCGAAGGCAGGTAAAAAATCACGGTTATCAACGATATTTGGCAAAAAAAGCCCTATAAAATAGGGCAAAGACACACAACAACACCAGGGAAACTTTCCTGTATCTTATATTATAGCTTCCTATACATATAGAACATTTTATTATAAATATGTAAGTGATTCTTATTAATCTCTCAATATCATTGTTTTTCAAATGGTTATGCAACCTGGTTGAGGTATTGCCCCTGGGTCGGTTGCGGGCAGCCAAGGACGGGAGGCTAGGGATGTCGCCGTCACGGCGGCAGAACAGGTGAGAGCCTCGGCCCGATAACCCCCAAGGTAATACCGACTGGCGGGCGGCAAACGTACCGGCCGGTATTTTTCCTCAGGCGCGGCCAATCTTCACCGTGGGGCCAGGTGAAAATCAGTGCTGTTGCAACGTCAACATCTCGCCAAGCAAAACATCGGTCGGCGGCAGGATATCCGTATCCAGCCCGGCGGAAGGGGTAAAGGTCAGCTCGCCGAAAATGATCTGGCCTTTGGAGATGTAGAAATCAACGCGAACAAACTCGAAGGGCGCGGACAAGCGTGAGGCGTACTCAAACAGCTCATCGTAGCCTTCTGGCTTCACGAAGGCGTCTATTTCTTCCTGGCTCAAAGCCAGGCAGTCATCGCTGTAGCACAGAAACTTGAAATCTTTGTCGAAGAAGTAATATTTCGGCGACCCGGTATCTCTGCCGACACACAGCAACGTGCAGTAAGGCACACCGCGAAAACAATAGATTTTATAGTCTTCAGGCCCGTGACCATTGGCCGATTCGATATATTTCTCCCCAATGATCTTTTTTTGTATCCCTTTGTAGTTGAGTTCTACATAGGTTTTCCAATAATCGTCTTTCATCCAGCCATCGATCAATTTTTTGGCGCTCGTGATATTCAGCAATTTTTTATTCTGGCAAATCAGGTTATACCCGGAACCGTGATTTCCTTTGATCACAAACTTGTCCGGTAATGCGTCCCACGGAATATCGTTTACTGAGTCACAGGCAAAGTACAATTCATTAAGGATCTCTTCGCACCCTTTTTCTTTGATGTACTGTCTTACCGCATATTTATCTGCACACTGCTTCACCAACGCATTTTGACTATAACCATTCAACTTCAGGTGATTGATCTTTTCATTCCAGGTGGATGGCGCCTGCAAGTTTAACGGTTTGCCAAATGCTTTTTTGTAGAGCAATCTGGCCTTGAATTCGGGAGCCAATACGGCCAGCTGCTTTACAATAAATTTAATGACTTGTCTTTTCATATACGTAATTCCATCAAAGCGTAGTGACAATGATTAAGACGTTCTTGTATTTAAAACGCGTATGGCACGCTTTCACTGCGCCATTGAATGGCCGTCGGCGTGGTTCCCAGATCAAATGGCTTGTGGTCTAACGCCCGATTAAGAATGCGGGCCGATCGCCATGCCATCAGGCTCAACTGCGGATCGGCGATGCCGTGATTGTGCATGCTGGCGTTCATGGCGAATAAGCAGTTCTCTGCCGGGCCTTCCCACTCAAAGGTAAAGTCTGGGGCGATGCGGTATTCGCCATCCGCAGTGGTCAGCAAACGGTGGGCCAAAGGCTCAAGGAACTCTGGCGTTGCCGATTGGTAACCGGTGGCGAAGATCACCACGTCCGCCTTGAAGGCTTCTTCGCCGTGATCGAGATGATGACGCGTTTCGAGTTGGTAGGCGTTATCCAGCGTGTGTTTCACGGCCGTCAGCGAACGGCTGGGCAGCAGGCGCACCCATAATTTCTCGCGCAGGACATCGAAGCGGTGGTACATGGCGCGATAAATCGCCAACAGCGACTCACTGGTGATGCCGTCTGAGGTCATCTTCTGTTCGGCCAGCATATGCCGCTTGGCCGCGCTATCCAGCGAGTAAAAGCTCTCGACGTAATCGGGCGTGAAGTATTCGTTGGCAAAGGCCGCTTCATCGAGCGCGTTGTAATTGTTGCGGCGCGATATCCAGTCGAGCTGCTCCGGCTGCCCCCATTCCCCTTTAAAAATATTCAGGAACAGGTCTGCGCCGCTCTGGCCGCCGCCGACGATCGCCACGCGTTTGCCGGTCAAATCGGGATTGCGCAGCATCATTTCGCTGGCGTGGAAACAGCGATCGCTTTGTGCCGTCACACAATCCGGCAACTTTATTTTCTTGCCTATACCTATGCTGACGTGTTTGGCGTGGAAGACCTTATTCGAGGTGGTCACCACGAACTGGCGCTGCCGATCGTCAAATTCGACCCGCTGAACGTCTTGATTGAAGGCCAACGATCCCATTCCGCCGGCGGCCCAGGTGAGGTAATCGGCGAACTCTTCACGCGATGCGGTGCGCTGTTCCGTTGTCAGGAAGCGGTAGAACTTTCTGTTTTTTACCAGATAGTTGAGAAAGCTGTAGCGATTGGTTGGGGCAACCGCGCTCACCAGATCTTTTAAAAAGTTGGTCTGCATGCTGCAATCTGCCAGGATCATCCCTGGGTGCCAGGAGAAATGGGGTTTGCGTTCAAGAAATTGCCCTGTAAACCCCTCTATTTCACTTCCTAAGGCCGCCAGGCTAAGATTCGACGGGCCAAGGCCAATACCGATGATATCCAAACGCTGATTCATTAATAAGCTCCAGTATAATGAGAGTAATACCCAGAAATACGGCTGCAGATAGGGTGGCTTATAGCAACCAGGCTGCCTTTTTCTTATAAGTAGGCTTCGTTAATTAAATGTAATTTAAAGGTGTGCGGGCCTAAAATACCGCATTTTTAAATGCCCGTTTAGAATTCGATAGCACATCAGGTAAAGGCTACGGGCGTATTTCTTTCCATGAAAAATACCTATAAAATTTTTCGTGTGTTTTTAATGAATAGTCCTAAGTAAAAATCTGACATGCCTGATTTCTCGCGCCATGAAAACGGGCGTCATGGAAGATGCCCACCGTGTGAGTTCTTATCTGCTTTTCTGGTGTATATGCCATTGCATTGCCAGGATCAGGTATTCGTCGCATAGAATAGCCCTAAAATAGGCTCTGGGAAGGTGAAATAACGTGATATTAGAAGCAGGGCGCTTTTTGCAAAGATGAAATCGGAAGTGAAATTATGAAATCTGCGCGTTATGAATTGTTTTTTATCATTTAATTCAATGTGTTATTCGTTGCGACGTATCACGTTCGTTCACTAAGGTGCTCCGCATAGTTCTGTGCCTTTATCTCCTCTTATTGCCGCCCCGAACGGTAAGATTTTACCCCGAGTTACATCACCCTGTGGGTGCGGATGGCTCGCGTTACCTATCGGGTTTAGGGTTCGTTTAATTAATGCCGGACAAAAGCTGGCCGGAGAGGGCGCTTGCTCGAGCCGAGTGTGAAAAACCTGGCCGCGGTGGCGAACGATTGAATCCGATCCGGCAATCTGGCTTGTCATCGTCATTGGCCATTCTCACCGACAATAAAAATCGCTTGGTCAGCCCGGGGTATTTTTGCACCTTGGGCAGAATGAACAACCGTTGCGCCACAAGCGTGAAGACCTGCCAGATTGATCAGTCACGGGAGCTTCAAATTGCTGAGGTAATCATACTGGGCTTGCGAAATGTCCAGTTCTCCATCGCTGAAAAAGACTTTTATAAACATATCGCCCTGGCCGACGATATCGACACGTTGGTAGGTTCCCGTTATAAAACGGCGCACGATGGCCTGAATGGCATCGGTATAGTTGGCAGGAACTGCATTGTTATCCGTGACTTTTTGTTCAAAAGTAATAGGGTGCTCTGCCTGAGGATCGGGGCTGTATTGTGCGCGTTTGGCTGCGCTTTCAAACTTGAAATCATTAAAGGCATTGTGGGTAGAGTTAAACATATCGGCAAGGTTTTTGATATGCGCCGCCATCTGATTCACGACCATGGTTTTATTGGTCACGAAGCGTTTACCTAAATAAGAGCCTGTCACTACAGCGAGCTGGGCGGCATTTCTGCCTAAAATGCTGCCAACGCCAGAACCTGCTCCCGTCCATAATCCCGCGATCAAAACCAGTCCGGCCCCGCCTACGGTGCTCGACGCGATATTCTCAAAATGCTGAACACGGGCTCCCATTTGCCATGAGGTTCCGGGAAAAGAGACATTAATTCGGTTATCCAGGTGATTAATTCTGCCGCCTGGTCGTTGTCCTGACTCAATATTATTGGCTGTCAACCGGCGGTTGTTTTCATCTTTGAGTTCACCCAGCGTAAACGCGATCTGGCCGGTCTCTGTTTTTGTCAATCGAAAGACTTCTTCTGGTGACAGAGACCTGACGAGGATCAGCGCCTCATTCAAAATCTCACGGGTCAAAAAGTTGGCTGACACCCGATTATTCGATTCGTGTTGCGATGTCAGAGCTAAAATTTCATGTGACTTAGGAAATGCCATAATGCCCCCGTCATTACGATATGCACCGTAATGTGATTAGCTTTCTTTATTTTGCTTAATGTCCCAGCCCATCTGCACCGAAGCCCCTTTACTGCCTTGCTTCGCTTGCTCCCAGTATTCCATCGACACTTTACCGGCCTGAAAAGAGTATTCAATGCCTAGCGTGGAACCGTGCTCGACACCGATGAAGTCGGTATGAGTCACCAATACATCTTCCAAGGTAATGCGGGTATACTCCACTTCCTGCCCACCGGCTTTGCAAAGAGACAACTGTACCTTGGCGAGATGTTTACCCGCCGAGCAGTATTTCAATAAGGCAGGTGTCGCTTTATCTATCAGAGCCTGTACGGTCAGATCGCGAAAGTTCACTTTACCTGCACCGCCGCCGCCGCCAACGGCCATATTGCCAGGCTGCCGCGCGCCCCAGTTAAAGGAGAAGACATCGATCCATTGCCTGTGATTCGCATTTTTCGATTCACCATTAATGCCTTCAACTTTTAAAAACATATCCATTGCCATGATTTTATCACCCGATCATTAACGTATTGTTAGGTGCCCGAATGCGCTCAGCTCTCTTTATTCTGCTTGATATCCCAACCAGATTTGCTTTCCGCGCCTTTAGTGCCGCTGCTGCCTTGTTCCCAGTAACTCATAGTGACTTTTGACGCCTGGAAGGCGTAATCAACCACGATCGCATCATTTTGACCTACACCATTAAAATCGGTTTGTGTCACCAGCACGTCTTCGAGAACGATTTTGGAATACTCCACCTGGTTGCCGCCCGCTTTGCATACGGAAAGCTCTATTTTCGCGACATGTTTTCCACTGGAACAATATTTGAGAATGGCGGGCGTAGATTTGTCGATAAGCGCTTGAATACGGAGGTCTTGATAATTCACTTTTCCGGAGCCGCCGCCACCGCCGACAGCCATATTTCCTGGCTGTGAAGCGCCCCAGTTAAACGAAAGTACGTCGGTCCATCCTTTATGATTGCTGTCTTGGGACTCGCCTGTCATTCCTTCAACTTTCATATACATATCAATTGCCATTGTCGTCGGATCCTCCATTATTTCGCGTTGGCAGCGGAATAGGTTAAAAATGTCTTATCAATGGGTAAAATTCAGCATAGCCTTATATGAATGAATTAACAGCAATGTCGTTTTTATTCGGAATGTTCCTAATTTTTTCCTAATATGTTGTTATTTAACAAAGTGATATGGCTATTGATTCGTAGCTGTATCCCATCACCGCTCGACAATAAAAACACACAATAAACACGGAATGTGAGCGTGCTCGTTTGACGTCCGGATAGTCGGGAATTGGGGGGCTTTCGAGAGAGTCCAGCTGTAATGCGGAGTTGCACACCTATCGGATGATGCGGTGGCGCTTCAGCGCTGGCCCGTAGGGTGAGGCCTCAGGCCGAATAATCGAACGCAGTTCGATGGAGAGTCCGTACCCCAGCAAGCGAAAAACCCGCCTTCTGGGCAGGTTCTCTAAATAGGGCGACCGGACTCGGACAACCGGCGCTGGCGCCGCGTTGAACGGCGCTTTAGCGCTGGCCCGCAGGGTGAGGCCTCTGGCCGAATAATCGAACGCAGCTCGATGGAGAGTCCTGTCCCTGAAAAGCAAAAACCCAGCCATAAGCTGGGTTCTCTAAATATGGTGCCCGGACTCGGAATCGAACCAAGGACACGGGGATTTTCAATCCCCTGCTCTACCGACTGAGCTATCCGGGCAACGGGGCGCATTAAACCGTATTGGCCGGATGGCGTCAATCGCTTTCTGTCACAAAGCCGATCGGTTGCTCTATTTTCAGGCAGCGAACCCGGCGGAGTGGGGGATGGGAGGGTATCGTCACTCAATAAATATGCATATAAAACGTGTATTTATACCGGTATTTAGATGGGTTTTTATATATTTTTGTTTAAATAACAATGCATTGCGGTTCAATTGATGCGCATTAAATCAAGGCGATTCTTGCTTGAACCCCGCAACGAATCATGCAATCATTGCGCAAATTTTAGCACTCTCCGTTCCCTGACGGTGTTCCCGCTTCTTATAAGCCAGAGGGTTATTGGCATGACTGGTTTTGTTGCTCAAGCGCTGCTGCGCACCAGACATCTTACGCCGCCACCGTTCCGCCGTTGTTTCCTTCGCACGTCATCCGCCCGAATACGCCTACCGGCCATGCGGTAAAGCCGCCTGATGCTCGCTGTTAGGCATGCGTAAAGCCAGCGCTGCGGCCCTGATTTTACTGATGCCTGTCGGACGCTGCCAAGACCAGTTCCCCCGATAGCCGCCTGATGATCCCCGATCATGAGCCGGTCACGCACGCCGCTTATGCTGCCGTGCCGGGGTATCGCTTTACCGGGATAACCGCGTTATCTCATTACCGTGCCGGTGGCACACCCTCATCCTTCACCGTTTGAGAGTCAGCATGATGAAAGAATTGAAAATCGCGACCAGCGCCAGCCTGGTCGCCACCATTGAGACGCTGCGCCAGATCGTGCGCGTAGAGCAGACGGACTACACCGACGTGGCGGCGGCGGTGGTGTCGGTCGCCGACGTGAACGCCGGCATTCTGGCGCGCTTGCAGGCGACGGGGTTCGACATTCCGACCTTCGTGGCGGTGGAAGGGGACGAGCATCTCTCGCCGGACTATCTGCCGTTTGTCAGTGGGGTTTTCGCGCTGCTGGCTGGCGCCAGCAAGCCGTTCTACATGGCGCAGCTGGAGGCCGCCGCCGACGCCTACGAGCAGGCGCTGCTGCCGCCGTTCTTCAAAACGCTGAAGACCTACGTCGAGATGGAAAACTCGACCTTCGCCTGCCCAGGGCATCAGGGCGGCGAGTTCTTCCGCAAACACCCGGCCGGCCGGCAGTTCTTCGATTTCTACGGTGAAACCCTGTTCCGTTCCGATATGTGCAACGCCGACGTCAAGCTGGGCGATCTGCTGATCCACGAAGGCTCGGCCAAGGATGCGCAAAAGCACGCGGCGCGGGTGTTCAACGCCGATAAAACCTACTTCGTGCTCAACGGCACCTCGGCGGCCAATAAGGTGGTGACCAATGCGCTGCTGACCCGTGGCGATCTGGTGCTGTTCGATCGCAACAACCACAAATCCAACCACCACGGGGCGCTGATCCAGGCCGGCGCCACGCCGGTCTACCTGGAAACCGCCCGCAACCCGTTCGGCTTTATCGGCGGCATCGATGCGCACTGCTTCGACGAACGCTACCTGCGTGAGCAGATCCGCGAAGTGGCGCCGGAGAAGGCCGCGGCGGCGCGGCCGTTCCGGCTGGCGATCATTCAGCTCGGCACCTACGACGGCACGATTTACAACGCTCGCCAGGTGATCGACACCATCGGCCATCTGTGTGACTACATCCTGTTCGACTCCGCCTGGGTGGGCTACGAAGGCTTTATTCCGATGCTGAAAGAGTGCTCGCCGCTGCTGCTGGAGCTGGACGAGCACGATCCAGGCATTTTCGTCACCCAGTCGGTGCATAAACAGCAGGCGGGGTTCTCGCAGACCTCGCAGATCCACAAGAAAGACGATCATATCAAAGGGCAAAAGCGCCACTGCAACCACAAGCACCTGAACAACGCGTTCATGCTGCATGCGTCGACCAGCCCGTTCTATCCGCTGTTCGCCGCGCTGGACGTCAACGCCAAGATGCACGCCGGCCCCGCCGGGCGCCGCATGTGGATGGATTGCGTCAAACTGGGCATCGAGACCCGCAAACAGCTGCTCACGCGCTGTTCGCAGCTGAAGCCGTTTATTCCGCTGCAGGTGGCGGGCAAAGACTGGCAGGATCACGATACTGACCTTATTGCCAACGACGCGCGCTTCTTCACCTTCGTGCCGGGGGAAACGTGGCACGGCTTCGAAGGCTATGCCCAGGATCAGTATTTGGTGGATCCGTGCAAGCTGTTGCTGACCACGCCGGGCATCGACGCCGCGACCGGCCAATACACCGAGTTTGGCGTGCCGGCCACCATTCTGGCCAACTTCCTGCGCGAGAACGGCATCGTGCCGGAGAAGTGCGATCTCAACTCGATCCTGTTCCTGCTGACCCCGGCAGAAAACCCGGCCAAGATGGAGCACCTGGTGGCGATGCTGGCGCAGTTCGAGCGCTATGTTGCAGAGGACGCGCCGCTGAGCGTGGTGCTGCCGACGGTGTACCGCAAGAACGAGCAGCGCTACCGCGGTTACAGCATTCGCCGGCTGTGCCAGGAGATGCACGATCTGTACGTCAGCTTCGACGTCAAACAGCTGCAAAAGGAGATGTTCCGCCAGGATCATTTTCCGCCGGTAGTGATGAACCCGCAGGACGCCAACGTGGAGTTTATCCGCGATAACGTCGAGCTGGTGCCGATCGGCCAGGCGGAAGGGCGCATCGCGGCGGAAGGGGCCTTGCCGTACCCGCCGGGCGTGCTGTGCGTGGTGCCGGGCGAAGTGTGGGGCGGCGCGGTGCAGCGCTATTTCCTGGCGCTGGAAGAGGGCATCAACCGCCTGCCGGGCTTCTCGCCGGAGCTGCAGGGGGTCTACATCGAGAAAAAAGATCACGGCTGGAAGCGCATCTTCGGCTATATGATCAAGCCATAGAAAAAGGGCCGGTTCGCACCGGCCCTTCTCATTTATCCACGCGGAACGCGTTACTTTCTGCGGTAACTCTTCTGCGCGGTATTCACTTTCACCAGATAGCGGCGTGACTCGGCGGCCGGGTGCTTGGTGGTCAGCGTTTGGTACACGTCGCCCGGCTGCATGCCGTTGATGATGCCCACCGCGCGCGTTCTGTCGCTGGAGAACACCCGCAGCACGCTGCCTGCACCGCCGTTGTAGGCGGTGATCACCGCATAGCGGCGCGAGGTCGGGTTCTGAATGCCGCCCAGGTAGTTGTTCTGCAGGATAGCCAGATAGGCGGTGCCGGTGTCGATGTTGTTTTCCGGATCGAACAGGTAGCTGCGGCTCGGGGTGCCCCATTTGCCGCGCATCTGGAACACATCCTTACCGGCGGTGTGCTGTACCACCTGCATCAGGCCCAGTGCGTCCGAACCGCTCACCGCATACGGGTTGAAGCTCGATTCGGTCTGCATGATAGCCAGGATCAGCGATTCGTCCACGCCGTATTTTTCCGACGCCTTGCGCACCATCGGCAGGTATTTGTGCGCACGTTTGTCCAGGTGGTTCGGCACCAGTTGGATGGTGACCGAGTAGATCACGTGCAGGCCGGAGGTGCGCTTTTGCAGCTTGGTCTGCAGCAGGTAATCGGCGAAGTGCGCCGCGCGCCATTCCCAACGGATCGGCGCGCCCTTGTTATCCAGCACCTGGCCGTACAGGAACGGCTCTTTGCTGATCTGGATATCGTTGGCGTCGGAATAGAGGTCGATGGACCCCGGATCGTCACCCATCAGCAGCGTGCTGATGATCGCCTGGCGCAGGTGCGCGGCCGGGTCGGTGGTGGCGATGGTCTCGATGGTAATGGCGCCGGTGTCGAAGTTGATGTGGCTGCGGGTTTGGTATTGGTCGGTATATTTGACGTAGTCTTTCGGCCCGGCGATCAGAACTTCGTTCAGACCCCAGATGTTCTCGATATTGTGGGCGAATTGGCCCATCAGAATGTCGAAGCCGTTGGTATCTTTGATCCAGGCTTCGTTGATATCTTCACTTTTTTTGCCGGAACAGGAGATCAGCAAAGGCGCTATTACGAGCAAAGCTAAAATTTTCTTCATCTTAAAGCCGTTTGGAAGAAGTATAAGAGGATTGAAGCGGGCCAGCGCCTGGCCCCAACAGCGTTATTCGCTCGGCGGCGTATAGCCTTCGATGTGCACGTCGTGCCCTTCGAACAGGAACTTGATCATTTCCTCTTCCAGCAGTTTGCGGTCGTCCACGTTCATCATGTTCAGCTTCTTCTCGTTGATCAGCATGGTCTGCTTCTTCATCCACTCGCCCCAGGCTTCCTTGGAGATCTCGTTGTAGATGCGCTTGCCGACGTCGCCGGGATAAAGCTGGAAGTCCTGGCCTTCGGCGTCGCGCTGCAGGAAAGTACAAAAAATGGTGCGGCTCATGCTAATTCCTCATCGATGGCGCTATCGCCATATAAGTTTTGTTGGATCGGGGGCTGTTTCGCCAGCTGTTGCAACAGGCGATCTACCGGCGCTGCCAGCCCGACCGACGGCGGCTGCGCTAAGTTATACCAGAGACCTGCGCCCTCATCCATGCCGCTGCCCGCCGAGTCGAGCGACAGCCACATCGGCACGATATCGAGATGGAAATGGCTGAACGTGTGGCGAAACGCGGTCAGCTGTTCCAGGCGCTTGCCTTTCAGACCGCGCTGCTGCAGCCAGAGTTCCAAATCCACGCGCGCGCTGAACTGCGGGAAGCAGAACAGGCCGCCCCACAGCCCCACCGCCGGGCGCTGTTCCAGCCACACGCGGTCGCCGTGCTGCAGCAATAAGAAGTAGGCGGTTTTTTCCGGCAGGGTCTGCTTGGGTTTTTTGCCGGGGTAGTTGGCCCAGCTGTGGTTGGCGTAAGACAGGCAGCCGACGTTGAGCGGGCAGAGTTCACACTTGGGCTTGGAGCGGGTGCAGACCATGGCGCCCAGATCCATCATCGCCTGGTTGAACTGGCCGACGCCCTGCGCCGGGGTGACCTCTTCGCTGATTTTCCACAGCCGGTTTTCGACCTCTTTCTTGCCAGGCCAGCCTTCCACCGCGTAGCAGCGGGCCAGCACGCGCTTCACGTTGCCGTCGAGGATCGGATAGTGTTGGCCCAGCGCCAACGACAGCACCGCGCCGGCGGTGGAGCGGCCGACGCCCGGTAAATCGGCGATTTCTGAGAAGGTTGTCGGGAACTCGCCGCCGTGCTGTGCGACAATGGTCTGCGCCGCCTTGTGCAGGTTGCGGGCGCGGGCGTAATAGCCGAGCCCGGTCCACAGATGCAGCACTTCGTCGAGCGGGGCCTCCGCCAGCGCGCGCACGTTGGGAAAACGGGCCATAAAACGCTGAAAATAAGGAATGACGGTGGCAACCTGGGTCTGTTGCAACATCACCTCGGAGAGCCATACTTGATAGGCGGTTTTTTCCAGCTGCCACGGCAGGGTCTTGCGGCCGTAGCGCTGATACCAGTCAAGCACCACCTGTGCGAATTGTTGTGCTTGCATCATGAGCAGCGTCGTTATCCGGCAGAAAATGAAGCGAGATTGCAGCATAGAGTCATGGTGCTGTAAACCGGAACTTTCCGACGCCGCACGGCGGGTACAGAAGATGAACACTTGCTAAACCAATGTATCTTTGCATAATGCGCGTTTCCCTAATTGGCAGCCAAACAGACAGAAAGCACTATGATTAATGACGTCATCTCCCCGGAATTTGATGAGAACGGCCGCGCGATGCGCCGTATCCGCAGTTTTGTCCGCCGCCAGGGGCGGCTGACCAAAGGCCAGCAGCACGCGCTGGAGAACTATTGGCCGGTGATGGGCGTGGAGTATCAGGCTGACGCTGTCAATCTCGCCGCGCTGTTCGGCCGCGACGCGCCGACGGTGCTGGAGATCGGTTTTGGCATGGGCGCCTCGCTGGTGACCATGGCGGGCAACAACCCGCAGCAGAACTTTTTAGGGATCGAAGTGCACTCGCCGGGCGTGGGCGCCTGCCTGGCCGACGCCCACGAGGCGAAGCTGAGCAACCTGCGCGTGATGTGCCACGACGCGGTTGAGGTGCTGGAAAACATGATCCCGGACGGCTCGCTGGACATGGTGCAGCTGTTCTTCCCCGATCCGTGGCACAAGGCGCGTCACAACAAGCGCCGCATCGTGCAAACGCCGTTTGTCGAACTGGTGCTGCGCAAGCTGAAGACCGGCGGCGTCTTCCACATGGCTACCGATTGGCAACCTTATGCGGAACATATGTTAGAGGTTATGAACGGGGTCGCAGGCTACCGTAATCTTTCCAGCGATAATGATTACGTGCCGCGTCCGGATTCGCGCCCACTGACGAAATTTGAATTACGCGGCCAGCGCCTGGGACATGGCGTTTGGGACTTGATGTTTGAGAGGAAAGAATAATGGCTAAGAACCGCAGTCGTCGTTTACGTAAAAAGTTACACATTGAAGAATTTCAGGAGCTGGGTTTCTCCGTAGCCTGGCGCTTCGCCGAAGGCACGTCGGTGGAAGACATCGACAGCACGCTGGATACCTTCATCGATGAAGTGATCGAGCCGAACGGCCTGGCGTTTGACGGCAGCGGCTACCTGCAGTGGGAAGGTCTGATCTGCCTGCAGAAGATTGGCCACTGCACCGATGAACAGCGCGAGCTGGTGAAAAACTGGCTGGAAGCGCGCAAACTGACTGACGTTAAGGTCAGCGATCTGTTCGATATCTGGTGGGATTGATCGCGCTTGCCCGATGAGCGCGGCTTCGCGCCGCGCCGTTTTATTGATCTCAGGTGCCTTAACGGCGCCTTTGTTTTGCCCGGAGTGTGACCGCGGTGGTAACAACATTGGATAACGCGTTGCTGGAGGAGATCCTGCAACAGGTACGCCCGCTGATTGGCCAGGGGAAAGTGGCCGACTACATCCCGGCGTTGGCGGAAGTGCCCGCCGATCGGCTGGCGATCGCCGTCTGCACGGTGGACGGCGAACTGTTCCAGGCCGGCGACGCCGCGGAGCGCTTCTCCATTCAGTCGATCTCCAAAGTGCTGAGCCTGACGCTGGCGTTGACGCGCTATCAGGAGCCTGAGATTTGGCGGCGCGTCGGCAAAGAGCCTTCCGGCCTGCCGTTCAACTCGCTGCTGCAGCTGGAGATGGAGCAGGGCAAACCGCGCAATCCGTTTATCAACCCCGGCGCGCTGGTGGTGTGCGACATGCTGCAAACCCGGCTCAGCGCCCCCAAACAGCGCATGCTCGAGGTGGTGCGCCAGCTAGCCGGCGAAGACGACCTGGCCTATGATCTGCGGGTGGCGCGCTCCGAGTTTGAACACTCCGATCGCAATGCGGCCATCGCCTATCTGATGAAGTCGTTCGGCAACTTCGAGAACGACGTGATCACCGTGCTGCAAACCTATTTCCACTACTGCGCGCTGCGCATGAGTTGTGTGGAGCTGGCGCGCAGCTTCGTCTATCTGGCCAATCACGGCCGCGATCTCAACGGCGAGGCGGTGATCAGCCCGCTGCAGGCCCGGCAGATCAATGCTCTGATGATGACCAGCGGGATGTACGACGGCGCCGGCGAATTCGCCTATCGGGTGGGAATGCCGGGCAAGTCCGGCGTGGGCGGCGGCATCGTGGCCATCGTGCCGGGCGAGTTGTCGATCGTCGTCTGGTCGCCGGAGCTGGATGCTTCCGGCAACTCGCTGGCGGGAACTGCGGCGCTGGAACTGTTGTCTCAACGTATCGGTCGTTCGATTTTTTAATCCCAATCTGGATGGGAGTCAGGAGAAGCTATGTTGAAGAAAACCGGGTTAGCCTTACTGCTGCTGGCGGCGACTGCCGTGCAGGCCCACGCCGAGTACCAATGCAGCGTTAAACCCCAGGATGATGTGATCATCAGCCCGCAGAGCGTGCAGGTGAAAGGCGCCAGCGGCGACCTGCAAATTTCGCCGGATGGCGACGTGATCCGCAATGGCCAGGCGCTGAGCCTGAACGACAGCCAGCGGCAGAAAGCCTTCAGCTACCAGAGCGCGCTGCGCAAACAACTGCCGTGGATCGACGACGGCGCGCAGCAGCACCTTGAGAAAGCCCGTTCGTCGCTGGATAAAGTGATCGTCAAAGAGCTGGGCAGCAACAGCAACGTGCGCAACCGGCTGACCACTCTGAACGGCCAGTTGAAACAGCAGATGAACCGCATCATCGAACACCGCAGCGACGGCCTGACCTTCCACCACAAGGCGATCGACCAGGTGGAACAGGACGGCCGCAACATCGTGCAGCAGAGCATGGGCGGGGTGCTGCAGGACAGCCTGAACGAGATGGGCGTCAAACAGGCCGCCAACAGCGGCGGCAACCCGCTGCAGGCGATCATGGGCAATCTGGGCGGCTTGCAGAAGGCGATCCAGAACGAATGGAACAACCAGGAACAGGACTTCCAGAACTTCGGCCGCGACGTTTGCAACCGCGTCACCGCACTGGAAACCCAGCGCAAGGATCTGCTGAAGGCGTTGAAGTGATTTAAGAACCTTCTCGGTAGTATGTTTTTTGACCTTCTGAGGCTTGTCTGACAGACTGGTCAAACTACGTACAGATTTATGGATGTTTACGGAGGACGCTATGAGCCATACACGTTACGAAACCGATGTTGTTGCCTGGGCAAATGAACAGGCCGCTCTTTTGCGCTCCGGAAAATTGTCTGAGATCGATATTGAAAAGATCGCCGAGGAGATTGAGGACGTGGGGAAGAGCGAGCAAAGGGAACTTGCTAGCCGGATGACGGTGCTGATTGCACATTTGCTTAAATGGAAATATCAGCCGGCCAGGCGTGGAACCAGCTGGGAGAGAACGATTAAAGCGCAGCGTAAAGAGGTGCTTTACAGCTTGAAAGAATCGCCCAGCCTAAAAGGTAAACTGAGCGATGCTGATTGGCTGGATGTCGTCTGGTCGAAGGCCGTTGCGCTCGCTACGGCCGAAACTGGGCTGGATGTATATCCGGAAAACGGCATCTGGGAAACTCAGCAGATTCTGTCTCAGACGTTTTACCCGGATTAACACCAATAAAAAAGCGCTGATTATTCAGCGCTTTTTTTTACTCGTCGTCCGCCAGGAACAGTTCCAGCAGCGAGTTGAGGAACAGTTTGCCCTTCTCGGTGATCTGCCAGTGCTCCGCGGTTTCTTCCAGATAGCCTTTGGCCAGCGCTTCGTCCAGCTGTGGGCGAATGACGCTTTCCGCCAGCCCGGTGTAGTTGACGAAGTCGGCGCGCGGCGCGGCTTCCAACAGGCGGAAGCGGTTCATGAAGAATTCGAACGGCCGATCCGCCGCCGCCACCTCATGCTGCTTGTCCATGTAGTCGCCGCGCATAAAGCCGCGCGGGTGCTTGGTCTTGGCGGTGCGCAGGATGCGCCCGTCGCTGAAGGTCACCTTGCCGTGCGCGCCGCAGCCGATCCCCAGGTAGTCGCCGAAGCGCCAGTAGTTGAGGTTGTGCTGGCATTGGAAGCCCGGCTTGGCGTAGGCCGAGGTTTCATACTGTTGATAGCCGGCGGCGCTCAGCAGCTGGTGGCCGCGTTCGAAGATATCCCACAGCGCGTCGTCGTCCGGCAAAACCGGCGGGCGCGAGCTGAACAGGGTGTTCGGCTCGATGGTCAGCTGATACCACGACAGGTGCGGCGGATTGAGGGCGATAGCCTGGCGCAGATCGTCCAGCGCCTCTTCCAGCGACTGATCCGGCAGGCCGTGCATCAGATCGAGGTTAAAGCTGCGTAGGCCAAGACCGGTCGCCAGCGTCGCCGCGCGCTTGGCCTCTTCCGGGCCGTGGATGCGCCCTAAGCGGGTCAGCTTCTCGGCGCTGAAGCTTTGCACTCCGATGGAGATGCGGTTGACGCCGGCGCGCTGGTAGCCGTTGAAGCGATCGGCCTCCACGGTGCCGGGGTTGGCCTCCATGGTGATTTCGGCGTCGTCGGCGACGCGAATGCGCGCCCGCACGCCGTCCAGCAAGGCTTGCATCGCCTCGGCGCTCAGCAGGCTGGGGGTGCCGCCGCCGATGAAGATGGTGCTTATCTCCCGGCCGCCGGCCAGCGGCAGATCGGCATCCAGATCCGCCAACAGATGATCGACATACTCCTGATGCGGCACGTCACCCTTCAGCGCATGGGAGTTGAAGTCGCAGTACGGGCATTTCTGCACGCACCACGGGATGTGAATGTAGAGACTCAGCGGGGGCAGCTTAAGCATTGCGCATGGCTTCCAACATCAGCGTCAGCGCTTTGCCGCGGTGCGACATCGCCCGCTTCTCGTCGCGGCTCAGCTCGGCGGCGGTGCGGCCCAGCTCCGGCACGTAGAAGACAGGATCGTAACCGAAGCCGCCTTCGCCGGCGGCCTGCTCGGTGATTTCGCCGGCCCAGCTGCCGTGGAACACCAGCGGCGTCGGATCTTCTGCATGGCGCAGATAGACCAGCACGCAGTGGAATTGCGCGCCGCGCCGGCCCGGCGCTACGCCTTTCAGCGCCGCCAGCAGCTTGTCGAGGTTCTGCCGATCGTCGGCGTCTTCACCGGCATAGCGTGCGGAGTAGATGCCCGGCGCGCCGCCCAGCGCGTCGACCGCCAGGCCGGAGTCGTCGGCGATCGCCGGCAGGCCGGTGACCTGTGCCGCATGGCGCGCTTTCAGAATGGCGTTTTCGATAAACGTCAGCCCGGTTTCTTCGGCGGATTCCACGCCCAGATCGGTTTGCGCGACCACGTCCAGGCCGAAATCGGCCAACAGGTCGGCGAGTTCGCGCACTTTGCCCGGGTTACCGGTGGCAAGAACGACTTTTTGCATAATGACTACCTTGAAAATTATTCGATGAGCGCCGCGACCACGGCGGGGATCTGTTGCGGATTCACGATGCGTAACTGTTTATGCCGCCCCAGTTCGCCTTTCTCGATGGTGACGTTGCTTTTCGCCACTTTGAACTGCTTGGCGATAAACTTGATCAAATGGGCGTTGGCTTGGCCGTCGACCGGCGGGGCGGTGATGGCGACTTTCAGTTCGTCGCCATGCAAGCCGATAATTTGGTCGCGGCTGGCTTTCGGCTGAATATATAGCCTGATCGCCAGCCCGTCCAGCACCGGAGTGACTGCACTCACAGCAGGAACCAGATCTCGCCGAACAGATCCATGCCCAGGTAGTTGATCAGATAGAGGATCAGGATCACCACCATGGCGGAAAAGTCGATGCCGCCCATCGCCGGGATGATGCGACGGATCGGCGCCATCAAGGGTTCGGTCAGCTGGTACATCACGTAGTCGATCGGGCTGCGGCCCTGACTGATCCAGCTCATCAGCGCACGAATGATCATCACCCAGAAGATCAGGTAGCCGGCAGACTTCACCAGCGAGATCAGGCCGAACAGCAGGTTATAGGGGCTGAGCGATATCGCGCCGCCCTGGATCAACAGCAGCAGCGGGTACTTGATGGTCATCAGCAGGAACGCCAGCAACAGCGAAGCGCTGTCGATAGGCCCCAGCGACGGGATGATGCGGCGCAGCGGGCCGACGACCGGCTGAGTGATCTTCACCACAAACTGCGAGAACGGGTTGTAAAAATCGGTGCGCGTCCATTGCATCCAAATGCGCAGCAACAGCACCATCACGTACAGATCAATAACGGTCTTGACCAGGAAAGTCAGCGTTAGCATGAAGTGGTCCTTCTCCTTAACTCATGGTTATTTAAAATAATTTTTCCATCTCTTGGGCGCGGGCAACGGCGGCCTGCATCGCTTGTGCCACGGTTTCCGGCAACTGGCGTTCGTTGAACACCCGCAGCGCTTCGGCGGTGGTGCCGCCTTTGGAGGTGACCTGCTCGCGCAGCGTGCCCAGCGGCGTATCCGGGTTGGCTTCTACCAAGGCGGCGGCGCCGGAAGCAGCCTGCTGCACCAGATCGCGCGCGGTCTGGCTGTCGAAGCCCATGCGTTCGGCCTCTTTTTGCATCGCTTCCATAAACAGGAAGAAATAGGCCGGGGCGCTGCCCGCGGCGGCGATCACGCCGTTGATGCCATTTTCGTCATCGACCCAGCAAACTTTACCGACCGATGCCATTAAATCGCCGGTGTAATCGCGATCCTGCCGGCTGACCTGCGCCGGCGCGTACAATCCGCTCATGCCCTTGCCGACCAGCGACGGGGTGTTGGGCATGATACGCACGATGTTCAGCTTGTCGCCGAGCAGCTGATAGAAACGGCTGACCTGAATGCCGGCGGCGATCGACAGCACCAGTTTGCCGCCGAAATCGACCTGCTCGCGCAGTGGTTGGCAAACGTCGGCCATCAGCTGCGGTTTGACCGCCAGCACCACTACGTCGGCCTCGCGCGCGCAGGCGACGTTGTCGCCGCTGCTGACGATGCCGTAGTCCGCCGCCAGCGCGTCACGGTTTTTCGGTGAAGGGGCGCAGACGCTGATGGATTTGGCCGGATAGCCGCCCGCCACCAGGCCGGCGATGATTGCACGCGCCATGTTGCCGGCGCCGATAAAGGTAATCTTGCGATATTGCATCAAATCCCTCGTCTGTTTGTCAGGCCTGCGAGTAGTCGCGGGCGCCAAAAATTGCGGTGCCAATGCGCACCAGTGTGCTGCCTGCGGCGATCGCCGCCGCCATATCGTCCGTCATGCCCATCGATAGCGTATCGGCCTGCGGATAACGCTGACGCAGGGCGAGAAAGGCGTCGTTCATCCGGCTGAATACCGCCAGCTGCCGCTGGTAATCCGCTTCCGGCGCCGGAATGGCCATCAGGCCGCGCAGCGTCAGGTTCGGTAGTGCGGCAATCGCTTCCGCCAGCGCCGGCAGCTCGGCCAGCGCGATGCCGGATTTGCTTTGCTCGTCGCTGATGTTGATTTGAATCAGCACGTTGAGCGGCGGCATGTCGACCGGGCGCTGATCGCTCAGGCGCTGGGCGATGCGCAGCCGATCTACGGTATGGCACCAGGCGAAGTGTTCCGCCACCAGCCGACTCTTATTGGATTGCAGCGGGCCGATAAAGTGCCACACCAACTCGCCGCCCTGCGAAGACTCGGCGAAATGCCGGATCTTGTCTACCCCTTCCTGCACGTAGTTCTCGCCGAAGGCGCGTTGGCCGGCGGCGATGGCTTCTTCGATCGCCGCCACAGGTTTGGTTTTGCTGACTGCAAGCAGGGCAACTTCTTCTGGCGCCCGCGCGCAGTTTTGCGCGGCGGCCGCGATGCGGTTTCTGACATCCTGCAGGTTCTGTTGGATAGTGCTCATTATTGACCCAGGAGAGTGATATGGATATCGATGAATTCGTGGCCCTTAGTGTAAAGCATAACGCTTCCGATCTGCACCTTTGTGCCGGCCATCCGCCGATGTTGCGCATCGACGGCGAACTGCACCCGCTGGCAGCGGTGCCAATGCTGACGGCGCAAGGCGTGCAGACCCTCTGCGACGGATTGCTGAATGCGCAGCAGCGCGAGAGCCTGCTGCGGCTGGGGCAGGTCGATCTGGCACTGCACAGGCCGGGTGGGGAGCGACTGCGGGCCAACGTTTTTCAGCAAAACGTGGGGATGTCTCTCGCATTGCGGCGTGTCGCCGGGCAGGCGCCTTCGCTTGCCGAGCTGGCGGCGCCGGCCATCGTATCGGCGCTGCTGCGGCGCGACGATGGGCTTCTCCTGGTCACTGGTGCCACCGGCAGCGGCAAGTCCACCACGCTGGCGGCGATGATCGACGAGATCAACCGGCACCAGCCGCGGCACATTTTGACGCTGGAGGATCCGATCGAATTCCTGCACCGCAGCCGACGTTCGCTGATCCAGCAGCGGGAGATCGGCCGCGACACTCACAGCTTCGATGCGGCGTTGCGCGCCGCGCTGCGTGAAGATCCGGATGTGATCCTGCTGGGTGAGCTGCGCGATATCGCCACCATCCGGCTGGCGCTCACCGCGGCGGAGACCGGGCATCTGGTGCTGGCGACGCTGCACACCCGCAGCGCGCCGCAGGCGGTGGAACGGCTGGTGGACGTGTTTCCGGCGGAAGAGAAACCCTATGTGCGCGCCCAACTGGCCGGCAGCCTGCAGGCGGTGATCGCGCAAAAGCTGATGAGGCGGCCCGGCGGCGGGCGAGTGGCAATCTTTGAGGTGCTGACGGCGACGGCGGCGGTCAGCAACCTGATCCGCGAAGGAAAAACCCATCAGTTGGCGAGCGTGTTGCAAACCGGCGCGCAGTCCGGCATGCAAACCTTTGAGCAAGGTTTGCAGCAGCGGATCGACGCCGGCGTGTTGGGGGAGTGTGCGGGGGAGGGAACGGGGGATTAACCCAACTGCCGTTCGAACCAGCTTTCGAGGATCACCACCGCAGAGGCGGAGTCCACGCTGCCTTTGTCGAGCGCGCGGAAGCCGCCGCGATCGAACAGGTTGGCGCGCGCTTCCACGGTGCTCAGGCGCTCGTCATGCAGATCGATCTGGATGCCGAAGCGGCCGTGCAGGCGGTTGGCGAACTTGCGCGCCTGGGCGGTCACCGGTTGTTCGGTGCCGTCCATGTTCAGCGGCAGGCCGACCACCACCAGATCCGGCTGCCACTCCTTCAGCAGCTTTTCGATTTTCAGCCAGTCCGGCGAGCCGTCCTGCGCTTTGAAAGCCGGCAGGGCGCGGGCGCTGCCGGTCAACTCCTGGCCGACGGCCGCGCCGATGCTTTTGGTGCCGAAGTCGAAGGCGATAATGGTGCGGTTGCTCATCAGGCGTGTCCTGCGTGGTTGGCGATGCTGCGAATGTCGATACCCAGGAGGTTCCCCGCCTCGCGCCAACGGCTGGCGATCGGCGTGCGGAACAGAATGTCGGTGTTGGCTTCGATGGTCAGCCAGGCGTTATCCAACACCTCCTGCTCCAGCTGGCCCTTTTCCCAACCCGCATAACCCAGCGCCACCAGCACGTCGTCCGGTTGTTCCGGGGTGCCGAGCGTTTCCAGCACGTCTTTCGAGGTGGTGATCATGGTGTTGGGGGAGATTTGAATGCTGGCGCCGAAGCCGTGGCGCGGCGTATGCAGGATAAACCCGCGATCGTCCGCCAGCGGGCCGCCGGCGAACACCGGCTTGTCCAGGCTGATGGCCGGATCGCGCGCAGGTGGCATGATCTTCAGCTTGCTCAGTACCGTGGCTACCGTGAACTGCTCCACCGGTTTATTGATCACCAAACCCATGGCGCCTTCTTCGTTATGCTCGCAGACGTAAATCACCGAGCGCTTGAAGCGAGGATCCTGCAGGGTGGGCATGGCGATCAGAAAATGGTGCTGTAAATTCATGGCGTTAGTATAAGGTAATCAATGGGTGAGAAAATAAACAGCCGACAGTATGCGGCTATACCCGCTGCCTTTCAAGCCGCGTGCAAAGGCGCGCTTTGGCGGGCGCTATGCTGGATAGCGGGCGGCTTGCCGCCCGCATGCGCATTACTTCGCCGCCAGGCGCTTTTCAATCGCGTCCATCAGCATGCCGGTAATCGAGATGGGGAATGCCGCCTCAATTTCGCGCGCGCAGGTTGGGCTGGTCACGTTGATCTCGGTCAGGCGATCGCCGATCACGTCCAGGCCGACGAAGATCAGCCCTTTCTCTTTCAGCGTCGGCGCGACGGCGCGGGCGATTTTCCAGTCGCTCTCGCTCAGCGGACGCGCTTCGCCGCGGCCGCCGGCCGCCAGGTTGCCACGGGTCTCGCCCTGCGCCGGAATGCGCGCCAGGCAGTAAGGCACCGGCTCGCCGTCCACCACCAGGATGCGTTTGTCGCCGTCCTTGATCGCCGGCAGGAAGTTCTGCGCCATGCAGAAACGGCTGCCGTGTTCGGTCAGGGTTTCGATGATCACCGACAGGTTAGGATCGTCCTGCTTCACACGGAAGATAGACGCGCCGCCCATGCCGTCCAGCGGCTTCAGGATGACGTCGCCGTGCTGCTGGTGGAATTTGCGGATGTGCGCGGCGCTGCGGCTGACCAGCGTGTCCGGCGTCAGTTCCGGGAACCAGGCGGTGAACAGCTTCTCGTTGCAGTCGCGCAGGCTTTGTGGCTTGTTGACCACCAGCGTGCCTTTGACCTCGGCGCGCTCCAGAATGTAGGTCGCGTAAATGTATTCGGTATCGAACGGCGGATCCTTGCGCATCAGGATCACGTCCAGATCGTGCAGCGCCAGATCCTGCTCGGCGCCGAAGTTGAACCAGTTCTCCTTGTCTTCCTTCACGCTCAGCAGGCGGGTGCGGGCGCGCCCGTCACCGGCGTGCAGATAGAGATCGTTCATCTCCATGTAGTGCAATTCGTAACCGCGGCGCTGCGCTTCGAGCAGCATGGCGAAGCTGGTGTCTTTCTTGATGTTGATGGAATCGATAGGGTCCATCACGATGCCGAGCTTAATCATCTTTTCTCCTTTAACCCAGGTCGCCGAAACGGACCTGCAGAGCGGTAATGGCGGTGAGCGCTGTGGTTTCGGTACGCAGAACGCGTGGTCCCAACAGAATATCAGTAAATCCGTGGTCGGTGGTCATGGCGATTTCGTCGGCGGACAAACCGCCTTCCGGGCCGATCAGCAGGCGGACGCGGTCTACCGGCTGCGGCAGGGTGTTGATGCTGTGACTGGCGCGCGGATGCAGGTTGAGCTTCAGGCTGCCGTCCTGCTCGGCGCACCAGGCTTCCAGCGACATCGCCTCGCGGATTTCGGGAATGCGGTTGCGGCCGCACTGTTCGCAGGCGGCGATGGCGATCTTTTGCCATTGCTGGATTTTCTTCGCCAGACGCTCGCCGTCCAGTTTGACGCCGCAGCGCTCGGAAAACAGCGGGGTAATGACGTTGACGCCCAGCTCGATGGACTTCTGAATGGTGAACTCCATCTTCTCGCCGCGCGAGATGACCTGGCCCAGATGCAGGTTGAGCGGCGATTCGATGTCATCCACGCGGCCGTCGCCGAGGCGCACCAGCACGCTCTTTTTGTCCACCCGGACTATCTCGGCGTCGAACACCTGGTTGCTGCCGTCGAACAGCTGCAGCGCCTGGCCGGCGCTCATGCGCAGCACGCGCCCGACGTGGTTGGCGGCGTCTTCGCTCAGGGCGATCTCCGCCCGATCGGTCAACGGCTGCGGATGGTAAATGCGGGGTATGCGCATGGGTAGTCTGATCCTGACGAAACGGCGCCGCGGGTTGGCGGCGCCATGAAAGATAAAGGCTATAGTAGGTTAGCTTTTCTGCTGCTGACAAGCCTGTTGAATATAGGGGTTGTGGTTGCCCTGCACCTTGGCGATACGTGCTTCACGCTGACATTCCCATTGGCTCACCGGATATTGCCGGTTCCACACCTCGAACAGCTGGGTTTGCTGGCGTGACAGCCGCAGTTGGTAGCGATCGCGCATGTAGAAGTAGGTGCGGGCAATAGCGCCGCGTGCGCGGGCGGGCGGCTCCGCCTGTTTATGCTTGAAGTCCACCTTCATCGGGCATTGCCCGTATTGGCCTGCGCCGCCGTTCCATTGGCTGTACATGAAGTTATTGCGGTCGCCGTTCACTTCGCCAATCGCCGGCTGCAGGTTGTGCAGATCGGTTTCTATCTGGCGATAGGTGGCGTCTTTGTTACAGTTCTTGCGCCCGCCGTCCTGCCAGCACTGCAGCTGGTGGCCGAACTGCCAGGCCGGCACCACGTGTTCCCACTCGATGCGCTGCGCGCGCTGGGCATTTTTTCGCACCTGATAGCCGCAGCCGGCGAGATCCGGGATGCCTTTCTTGCCTTGCCAGTCGATGCGGCAGCCGCAGTAAAAACTGCCCGGCGCATCCTGGTTAATCTTGGCCGCTGCCGCCTTGGCCTGAGAAAAGTTATTGATGCCGTGCGCCTGAACGGCGCCTGCGGCGAAAACCGCCATAAACAAAATTCTGCGAAGCATATTCCAAAACAGCTCAAAATTGGAAAAGCAGGCAGGGTAACGGAACTTGCCGGCAGTGGCAAATGGCGATATTTGCTTGTTTTAACGTATAAATCGTTTAACTAAAGGTTCTCGCTAGCGAGAAATTTCAGTTTTTCGCCGCACCGGCGGCAGCGGTACTCGCTTTCGCCGCGCAGCACGCGGTTATGGCGGCGAATGGTGAGCTGGTGCTGCCCGCAGCCGCAGCGGTAGGGGAAGGTTTTGCTTTGCACCGAGGCGGTTTCGAAGCGGTGAGTGCGGCTGGCGGGGGTCAGCAGCACGCTTTCCATCATCCAGCGCCATTCGCGGCCGTGCGGCGCCACCCGGCCGAATTGGCGAAATACCAGCAGGTGCGCCAACTCGTGCGGCACCACTTCATCGATAAACGGCTGTTGGTTTTCCAGCAGCAGTACCGGATTCAGGCGGATTTCCCAGCTTTGCAGCCAGGCGGTGCCCGCGCTGGTGCCGCGTTGCTGATAGACGATGCTGGGTTCGGGGAACTCGACGGCAAAATGCCGGCGTGCCAACTGCAGCTTTTCTCGCAGGCAGCGCATCACCGCTTGTTGCAGCGCGATGGGGATTCTTGGTTTGTTCATTGCGGCCTAGCTTAAGCAATGGCGCGGCGGCTGACAATATGCCCCGGCCTAAATCCGCATCCGACGCTTTCTTGGCGCCGCGCGCCGGTTTTTCGCCACATTGATAAGGCGATCGCCGCCGATGGATTGTAATCAATGTGTTAACTGCGGGATAATAAAGCGTGCATGATGAGCCTGTACCCGCAGTTCTCACCGAGCAAGGTTGAAACGCCGCCTGTGGTAACCCCTTACGCAAAGAGCGGTTATTTTGCGATTTGGCGCAATAACTGACTGATTAAAAATACGTAAGGTGGAGGCAGTTTTTTGACAAGGCGCCGAGCCGTGCGCCGCAAGTGTGAATTTAACGCAGCTGATGTTGCAAGTGAGAGATCAATGTCGAATAAACCGTTCCACTATCAAGATCCGTTCCCGCTGAAGAAAGACGATACCGAATACTACCTGCTGAGCCGCGACCACGTTTCCGTGAGCGAATTTGAAGGCCAGGAAATTCTGAAAGTTGCCCCTGAAGCGTTAACCCTGCTTGCCCAGCATGCGTTCCACGACGCCTCGTTCATGCTGCGCCCGGCGCACCAGCAGCAGGTGGCCGATATCCTCGACGATCCGGATGCCAGCGAAAACGACAAGTACGTTGCGCTGCAATTTCTGCGTAACTCAGAAATCGCCGCCAAGGGTATTTTACCGACCTGCCAGGACACCGGCACGGCGATCATCGTCGGCAAAAAGGGCCAGCGCGTCTGGACCGGCGGCGGCGATGAAGCGGCGTTGTCGCGCGGGGTGTACAACACCTACATCGAAGAGAACCTGCGCTATTCGCAGAACGCCGCGCTGGATATGTATAAAGAGGTTAATACCGGCAGCAACCTGCCGGCGCAGATCGATCTCTACAGCGTGGACGGCGAAGAGTACAAGTTCCTGTGCATCGCCAAGGGCGGCGGTTCCGCCAACAAAACCTATCTGTATCAGGAAACCAAGGCGCTGCTGTCGCCGGGCAAACTGAAAAACTACCTGGTCGACAAGATGCGTACGTTAGGCACCGCGGCTTGCCCGCCGTACCACGTGGCGTTCGTCATCGGCGGCACCTCGGCGGAAGCGACGCTGAAAACCGTCAAGCTGGCCTCGACCAAGTATTACGATGGCCTGCCAACCGAGGGCAACGAGCATGGCCAGGCGTTCCGCGATCTGGAACTCGAAGCGGAACTGCTGCAAGAAGCGCAGAATCTGGGTCTGGGCGCGCAGTTCGGCGGCAAATACTTCGCGCACGATATCCGCGTGGTGCGTCTGCCGCGCCACGGCGCGTCCTGCCCGGTCGGCATGGGTGTTTCCTGCTCGGCGGACCGCAACATCAAAGGCAAGATCAACCGCGATGGCATCTGGCTGGAAAAACTGGAGCACAATCCGGGTAAATTCATTCCTCAGGAGCTGCGTCAGGCCGGGGAAGGTGAAGCGATCAAAGTCGATCTCAACCGCCCGATGGCCGAGATCCTCAAACAGCTGTCGCAGTACCCGGTTTCCACCCGTCTGTCGCTGAGCGGCACCATCATCGTCGGCCGCGATATCGCGCACGCCAAGCTGAAAGAGCGTCTGGATCGTGGTGAAGGGCTGCCGCAGTACGTCAAGGATCACCCGATCTACTACGCCGGCCCGGCCAAAACGCCGGAGGGCTACGCGTCCGGTTCGCTGGGGCCAACCACCGCCGGGCGTATGGACTCTTACGTCGATCTGCTGCAGTCCCACGGCGGCAGCATGATCATGCTGGCGAAAGGCAACCGCAGCCAGCAGGTGACGGATGCCTGTCACAAACACGGCGGTTTCTATCTCGGCAGCATCGGCGGCCCGGCGGCAGTGCTGGCGCAGCAGAGCATCAAGAGCCTGGAGTGCGTGGAGTATCCTGAGCTGGGCATGGAAGCGATCTGGAAAATCGAAGTGGAGGATTTCCCGGCGTTTATCCTGGTGGATGACAAAGGCAATGACTTCTTCCAGAAGATCCAGGCCGGCCAGTGCTCCAGCTGCCTGAAATAAGCGCTGCCCCCTTCGCCGCCTGCGGGCGGTGAAGGGGAGTGTGTAAAGTCCTGTAGCTTGCTGGACGTCGAGTTTTAACCTGTATACCCTACGCGGATAGCACTAAAATTCGACTAATGGAATATCGGCAACAGAAGGTTCGGCAAGCACATGGGAACGCAGGAAAGTCATATCAGGGAATTGCTGGTCTGGATTGAAGATAACCTGACCAATCCACTGTCGTTGGATATCGTTTCCGCCAAGTCTGGCTATACGAAATGGTACCTGCAGCGTATGTTTAAGAAGCAGACCGGATTATCGTTAGCCTCGTATATCCGCGCTCGCCGCCTCTACCTCGCCGCCTTCGCCTTGCGTTTCACGCAGAAGAGCATCCTCGATATCTCGGTCGAATACCAATTCGATAACCAGCAGACGTTCTCGCGCTGTTTCAAGAAACACTTCGCCGAATCGCCCAGCGTGTATCGCCATGCCCGCAAGCAGGACTTCAGCAATCTGGTGCGTTCGCTGGCGGCCAGCCAGCCCGGCGATATTCAGGTTGAACGCGTCAGCATTGCCAGAGGGCAATACGCCTTTCACGGCAAACAGTACGCTTATCACCTGGATATCGAGAAGCTGGACAAGTCGCACCTGCCGCAGCGCAGCGCGCTGCGGGGGCAGTTCTACACCTTGTTGGGCGAGCGCCCGACGCAAACCTATTCGTTTACCCAACTGGTACCGGACGGCGAGCGGGTCAGGGTCGATTATACCCTGGGCGTGACGACGGAATACCCGCTGCGCGAAGGCGTGGTGCTGGAGGCGCTGCCGGAGATCCACGGCGAGTTTTGCCTTTTTCGCTATTCCGGCAAGCCGGTGGCGCTCAACGACCACATCATTCAAATCTACACGCAGGTGTTGCCCGAAATGGGGCTGGCCCGCGGTGACGGGCCGGACATGACGGTGTTCAGCTATTCGCTGAGCGGGAAAGAGGAGCTGTATTTGGAGCTTCAACATCTGGTGCCGGTGGTGCCGCTGCATTGATCCCGTCGGCGGCCGGCAGCCGGTTTTTTTGCTGCACGATCGCCGCCATCACCGCCAGGGCGATCTCCGCCGGGGTTTTGCTGCCCAGCGGCAGGCCGATCGGCGCATGGATGCGTTCCAGCTCCTGCGGCGTGAATTCGGCAATCTGCTGCAAACGCTGGCGCCGCCGCGCGCTGTTTCTGAGCGATCCCATGGCGCCGATGTAAAACGCCGGGGTGTGGATCGCTTCCATCAGCGTCAGGTCGTCCATGCGCGGATCGTGGGTCAGCGCCACGACGGCGGTATTGGCGTGGCATCCCCCTTCCTCAATAAATTTGGCCGGAAACTGACGCAGCAGCGTCACGCCCGGTTTCAGCTCGGCGGCAAAGTTATCCAGTACTTCCGGACGGCTCTCGCACACCAGCACCTCAAACCCCAGCGCCACGGCGAAATCGGCGCAGTACAGCGCCACGCTGGACAGCCCGGCGATCAGCAGGCGCGGCGCGGCCGCGATGTGCAGGGTGATCTGCTCGAGCCGGCGTTCGACCTGCGTAGCACTGGTGAAGTGGCTCTGCTCGAGGCAGTGGCAGGCGTTGGGCAGCGTCAGGCGTTTGATCAACGCGTGATGCCCTTCCAGCGCGCCGGCGATGCGTTGCAGGTAAGCGATGCTGTCTTCACCCGCCGGCAGGTATTCGATCAGCACGTCCAGCACGCCGCCGCAGGGCAGCGCCACGTTGGGCGTCATGCCGCCTTCGCCGTAACGGATCACCTGGCTGGCCGCCTGATACTCCCCGGCGGCCACGCGGCGCAAAAAATCCTCCTCCACGCAGCCGCCCGACAGCGAACCACTGTAGCGGCCGTCGCGAGTCGCCGCCATCAGCGCGCCCGGCGACCGCGGCGAAGAGCCATAGGTACTGAGCACGGTGCATAACCAGACCGGCTGTTGCTGCAGCCAGCTTATCGCCTGGCTGACCACGGTGACATCAAGATGTTGCATAGGTGAATTTACTCGCTGGCCGGGAGTTGCGATGGAAGATCAATATCCTGCACGACGCCGGGGTGCTCAAGCGGCAGCAGGTGCAATGCCGCGCCTTGCAGCAGTTCACGCGCGCCATTATCGCCGCGCAGTTGGCAAAGGGGTTTGCGCAATAGGGCGGAAAAGCCGACCGGGTGGCCGGGCTGTTGCGCATAGCAGGGGCGCACGATCGCGTGCTGCCGTAAGGCATCCGCCACCTGCCGGAAAACCTCGGCGCCGACGAACGGCATATCGGCCAGGTGGATCAGCCAGCCCTGCCAGTGCGGTGTGGCCGCAACGCCCGCGGCGATCGAGTCGCCGAGGCCCGAACTGGCGAGCAGGGTGACCGGCACCTGATTGGCGGCGCACGCTGCCAGCACCGGCAGATTATCCGGCCGGGTCACCACCTGTACCGGCAGGCCGGAGGCCAATGCCTGGCGCAGGGTGTGTTCGAACAGCGATCGCCGCTCACCCGCCGCGTCGGCAAATCCGGTGTTCAATTTGTTGCCCTGGCCGCCGGCCTGAATAAAGCGCTCCCCGCGTCCGGCGGCGGTAATGACAATGCCCGTGGTCATGGTTGAAGTCCGCGTTTGCGCAAATTATTTATTAGCCTACAAACTACCTGTGTTTTGCAAATGTTTTTTTGTTGAAAACAGCCTGTTAATCATCACATAATTTTAGTTATAAGCATATGCTTATGACGTCTACGGCAAGGTCGTCAGCGTTTGCGCAACAACACCGCGAACAAAAACCAATTACAAGAAAGACGTGAAGGACTTATTTATGAGCAATTTCAACCCGTCGCGGCGCCGCTTTATCAAAAGCGCCGTGATTGCGGGGGTGTCTGTGTATCTCGCGCCCCTGTACAGCCGCGCCTACGCCGCGCTGTTCGAGCAAAAAATCCTCCAGTCACCCAACTGGGATCCGCAGACCAAACGCGTCCGTTTCCGCATCGACGGCCGCGCCAAGGTCATGGGGCAAAAAGTGTTCGCGCGCGATATCCGCGCGGTGGACATGCCGCACTGGCCGCAGAAACAGGCGCACGCCTTCATTCTGCGCGTCACCAAAGCCGACCGGCTGTTCGAAGGGATCGATCTGTCGCTGTTGGGGGATGACCTGCAGCCGGATCGCCTGGTGACGGCGGAAGATCTGGCGCGCGACGGCCTGGCCTTCCCGGCGTTCTACGGTGACGACATGCTGCTGCCGAGCGGCAAAACCCCGGCCTACCTCGGCCAGGCGGTGGCGATCCTGATCTATCACGACTTCGCCCGTTTCCGCTTCGCCAAGGACAAGTTGAAATTCCGCGAAGAAACCATCAAATACGGCGCGGTCACCGGCCCGCTGGAGCGCGATCCCTGGGGCAGCTTCCGCTATGTGCGGGTAGGGGGCGATCAACCGTTCGACGACGATCGCTTCTCCAGCCTGAAGGACACGCCAATCTTCCCGGTATCGATGAAAAAACACCTGCCGGTGTGGCCGGAAGGGCGCGAGGGCGGCAAGCTGGATCAGGAAGGCATGCGCTATGCGGGCCTGATCGCCGACGAGATGGCCAATCCGCCGGCCGATTGGCTGGTGATGTCGCGCCGCTACACCACGCAGTCGATCGACACCTCGGCGCTGGAGCCCGACAACGCCAACGGCTGGTTCGACGCGCAGACGCAAACGCTGCATCTGGTGGTGCCGACCCAGTCGCCGCAGGAAGTGGCCGACGAGATGCCGCGCATGCTGGCCAAGCGCAACCCGCCGGTGAAACAGCTGATCCTGCACCCGTGTTACACCGTGGGCTACGGTTCGAAAGATCACTACAACTTCCCGTATTATGGCGCGGTGGCGGCGATGTACGGCGACGGCCACCCGGTGCGCCTGGCCAATGACCGCTTCGAGCAGTTCCAGACGGCGCTGAAGCGCCATGCGTTCGATATGAATTACCGCATCGCGGTGAATCGCCAGACCGGCGTTATGCAGTCGTTCCTCGGCGACATGACGGCGGACGGCGGCGGCCGCAGCAACTTTACCCCTTCGGTGGTGATGGTCGGCGCGACCGCCGCCCAGTCGATTTACTACTTCCCCAAAAGCGATCTGTCGTCGGTCGGGCTGGCCTCGCGCGCCATCGATGCCGGCTCGGCGCGCGGTTACGGCACGCTGCAGAGCATGGCCGCCACCGAGATGATGGTGGACGAGCTGGCCGCCGAACTGAAGATCGACCCGATCGAATTCCGTCTGCGCAACGTGCTGAAATCCGGCATGAAAAACACCCAGGGAGCGATCCCGGCCGGTGCGATCCGCGCCGATGAAGTGCTGGAGAAGGCGGCGAAGCATGAGATGTGGCTCAAGCGCGCCGAACGCAAGGCCGAGTTTGAGAGCCGCCATCCCGGCAAGCGCTATGGCGTTGGCTTCGGCTGCGTGCAAAAAGACTTTGGCACCGGGGCGGAAACCTCATTCGCCCGGGTGGAGCTGAGCGAAGACGGCCGCATCACGCTGCATCACAGCGGCGCGGAGATGGGCACCGGCATGTCGACCTCGCAGTCGGTGCTGTGCGCACAGTGGCTGGGCAAACCGGCCGACGAAGCGCATTTCTCGGTCACCGACTGGTCGGTGCTGCCGATGGTCACCAGCGGCGATCCCTACCTGATGTCGCAAGAAGATCAGGACAAGCTGCAAACCAACCCTAACTGGACGCCGAGCTACTGTTCGCCGTCCAGCGCCAGCAACTCGGCCTATTACTTCTCGCACAGCACCCGCGAAGCGGCGCGCCTGATCTTCGATCACGGCCTGTGGCCGGCGGCGATGGCGTTGTGGCAGGCCGGCATCGGCGGCGGCCAGGCGGCGCCGCTGGTGGTGCGGCGTGAAGATGCGCGTTGGGTCGAAGGCGGCCTGACGGCGGCGGGCATGTCGGTGCTGAGCCTCGAACTGCTGGCCAAGACGGCTTATCAGATGGGCGGCGTCACCGGCGCGGCGGTACACGTCTTCAACCGCTGGCAATGGGCGGAGGCTGATTTCACGATGAACGGCAAAAGCGAACGCCTGCCGATCGACGGCATGGCGCTGCGCAATGCCGGCGGCGAATTCAAACCGCTGGCGCGTGGGCAGGTCTACTACCCGCCAACCCAGCGCAACAATGCGGCGGTGACCTACTACAGCGCCGTCGGCACGCTGGCGGAAGTGGCGGTGGATATCGCCACCGGCCAGGTGGAATTGCTGAATCACCATTCGATCATGGAGTGCGGCAACCTGATCGTGCCGGAACTGGTTTCCGGCCAGCTGCAGGGCGGGCTGGCGATGGGTATCGGCCATGCGCTGCACGAATATTTACCGCTGTACGAAGACGGCCCGGGCAACGGCACCTGGAACTTCAACCGTTACCATCTGCCGCGCGCCAGCGACGTGGCGGTGTGGAAGCAGAGCGGCGACATCCTGCCGGCGCTGTCGGAAACCGATCCGCCGAAAGGCATGGCGGAGGTGGTGATGATCCCGATCGTGGCCGCGCTGGTCAACGCCATCGCCGATGCCACCGGCCACCGTTTCCGTGATTTGCCCGTTCGTGCAGAAAATATTCGTGAGGTATTACAATGAGCATTAAAACCCAGCCGATTTCCCTGACCATCAACGAGAAACCGTACGGCCCGATCGAGGTGCCGGAAGGCTTGATGATGATCGATTTCCTGCACGAGTATCTCGATCTGACCGGTTCGCGCCTCGGCTGCGGGCAGGGCATTTGCCACGCCTGCGTGGCGATCGTCGATCACCCGAGCGGCACCAGCGAAGAGGTGCGCACCTGCATCACCGGCGCGCATTTCTTCAACGGCAAGAAAGTGCGTACCGTCGAAGGCCACGCCAAGGTGGACGAGCAGGGCGAGGTGGTTGAACTGTCGCCGATCCAGCAGGCGTTTCTGGAACACTACAGCTTCCAGTGCGGCTACTGCACGCCGGGCTTCGTCAACGCCGCCACCATTTTCGTGGAAAAGCTCAAGCGTGAGCCTATCGCTCGCGAGCAGCTGGAAAGCGCCATCGAGCAGGCGCTGGACAGCCACATCTGCCGCTGCACCGGCTACGTGCGCTACTACGAAGCGGTGCGCGACGTGGTGCTGAAAACGCCGGGCCTGCTGAAGGAGACGGCGCAATGAAAAAACGTCTCGCAGTGTTGATTTTGCTGGTGGCGATCGTGGTGATTGCGCTGCTGTGGTGGCGGGAAAACCGCCGTTACGACGGCCCGGTGCAGCAGGTGACCGCCGACGCCGAACAGATCGTCCGCGGCCGCTATCTGGCGCAGGCCGCCGACTGCGCCGCCTGTCATACCGCCAGCGGCGGGGCGCCGTTGGCCGGCGGCTATCCGCTGGAAACGCCGTTCGGTACGATTTACGGCAGCAATCTGACGCCGTCGGCCGACCACGGTATCGGGCGCTGGACCAAGGACGACTTCTTCCTGGCGCTGACGCAGGGCGTGGCACCGGGCGGGCGGCACCTGTACCCGGCGATGCCTTACACCTCGTACAAGGGCATGTCGCGTCAGGACGCCGACGACATCTACGCTTACCTGATGACGCGCCCGGCGGTGGACGTCGCCATTCCGGCCAACGAGATGCCGTTCCCGTTCAACCAGCGCATGGCGCTGATCGGCTGGAACCTGCTGTTCCGCAGCCAGGATCCGCTGCCGGCCAGTTCGCAGGGCAGTTCGCCGCAATGGCAGCGCGGCCGCTATCTGGCCGACGTGCTGGGGCACTGTGGCGAATGCCACACGCCGCGCGGCGCGCTGGGGCAGATGGATCTCGCCAAGCCGATGCAGGGCGGCGATCTCGGCCGCTTCATGGCGCCGGACATTACGCCGCACGGTCTGGCGCAGCGCGGTTGGACGCCGCAGGACGTCAGCCGCTTCCTCAGCACCGGCCTCGCGCCGCAGGGTTCCGCCTTCAGCGAGATGCACATGGTGGTGGATCTCAGCACCCGTCATTTGACGCCGGAAGATCATCAGGCGCTGGCGCTGTATCTGATGGGCGAGCAGCCGCCGGCGGCGGTGCCGGTGAAAATGGGCCAGGGCAGCGATGCCGGGCGCATGGCCTATCTGGATCAGTGCGCCGGCTGTCACGCGCGTGAAGGCGAGGGCAAACCGCACGTGGCACCGGCGATGCGCGATAATGCCACGCTGCGCCAGGCGGACGGCAAGAACCTGATCGTGTCGGTGCTGGACGGCCTCCCGGCCCAGCAGTTCCCGAACGATGAAAGCATGCAGAGCATGCCGGGCTTCGGCGAGCGGCTGAGCGATGCCGAAGTAGCGGAGCTGGTGAATTACCTGCGCGTGACCTGGGGCGGCTTGCCGGCGGATATCACCGCCGAGCAGGTGAAAGCGCTGCGCAAGTAAGCGGCGTTCAGGCGAAAAAAATGGCCCGCATCTGCGGGCCATTTTATTGCGCGGTCACGGGGGTCAACGACTGGTGACGCCATCGACGCGTTGGCTACGCTGTTTGATAGCGTAACCGACGGCCAGGATCGCCACCCACACCGGGATCAGCAGCACCGAGATTTGAATGCCCGGCGTCAGGTACATGATCACCAGGATGCCGGCCATGAACAGCAGGCACAGGTAGTTGCTGAACGGGTACCAGAAGGCTTTGAACTTCGGCACCACGCCTTCGCGGTTTTTGGCGGCGCGGAACTTCAGATGCGCCAGGCTGATCATCGCCCAGTTGATCACCAGCGCCGATACCACCAATGCCATCAGCAATTCGAAGGCCCGCCCCGGGATCAGGTAGTTAATCAGCACGCACAGCGCGGTGGCGAGGGCGGAGATACCGATGGCCACCACCGGCACGCCGCGGCCGTCGACCTTCAGCAGGCTTTTCGGGCCGTTGCCCTGCTGCGCCAGGCCGTACAGCATACGGCTGTTGCAGTAGACGCAGCTGTTGTACACCGACAGCGCGGCGGTGAGCACCACGATGTTCAGCACGGTCGCCACCAGGTTGCTGTTCAACGCGTGGAAGATCAGCACGAACGGGCTGCCGCCTTCAACCACTTTGCCCCACGGGTACAGCGACAGCAAAATGGCCAGCGAACCGATATAGAAGATCAGGATGCGGTAGATCACCTGATTGGTGGCTTTCGGAATGCTTTTTTGCGGGTTGTCGGCTTCGGCGGCGGTGATGCCGACCAGCTCGAGGCCGCCGAAGGAGAACATGATCACCGCCATCGCCATTACCAGGCCCATGACGCCATTGGGGAAGAACCCGCCCTGCGCCCACAGGTTGGTGACGGTGGCCTCCGGGCCGCCCATGCCGCTGAACAGCAGGTAGGCGCCGAACACGATCATGCCGATAATCGCCACCACTTTGATGATGGCGAACCAGAACTCCATCTCGCCGTAAACTTTAACGTTGGCCAGGTTGATGGCGTTGATCGCCAGGAAGAACACCGCGGCGGAGACCCAGGTGGGGATCTCCGGCCACCAATACTGCACATAGATGCCGACCGCGGTCAGCTCCGCCATCGCCACCAGGACATACAGCACCCAGTAGTTCCAGCCGGAAGCGAAGCCGGCAAAATTGCCCCAGTATTTGTAGGCAAAGTGGCTAAAGGAACCGGCGACCGGCTCTTCCACCACCATTTCACCCAGCTGGCGCATGATCAGAAACGCGATGAAGCCACCGATGGCGTAGCCGAGAATAACCGATGGGCCGGCCATTTTTATTGTTTGAGCGATACCGAGAAATAACCCGGTGCCGATTGCGCCACCTAAGGCGATGAGCTGAATATGGCGGTTTTTCAGGCCGCGTTTCAGCTGGTCACCATGCTGTTGACCATCCATCAATCTAACCCTCTGTCGTTGTGAATGCCCACATGCCCGTAAAGCAGTGGTTACGATGTGTGTTTTGTTTTATTTACGGCGTTATAGCTATTAATTCCACGGCGCCGCTACCGTTTGGCAGAGAATAATGTTATGCGCGTCGGTTTGCACCTGCTTTGTCGTGTGAGTGATTAAGATTGCAGCAGTTTAGGAAACAAAATGCGGGTTGTGTGACGGCAGGGGGGATTCAGTGCATGAAATAAGCAACAAATCACATAATGCGCAAAAATAACGTAGATCTGAACGGCGGCGTGCGTTCAAATAATGAACGAACTCCCGTTGCGCTGCTCGCCAAATAGTCATTCATCAAAGCGTCATAACCATGCAATAAAACTCGGGCAAAAAGTTTGCACTCTGCCTTGCGTAAGGTTTGGTAAAAGTTAAATCCCCAACCCGGCGCGTAAATGGTAATACCATCACGGCGTTACCGGTTTGCAGCGGGGTTTTCAGCGGGGTGTTAAAATGTGCGGGTAACCTGATTTCGATCAAGGCCCGTATGGACAGGAGGTGAATACTTTGTTACTTTACCGTCACGTTTTTGAAATTGGTATTACCAATTGACTCCGCGCCATTCGCAGAGAAGAATTCACTCATGGCCTACAGCAAAATCCGCCAACCCAAGTTGTCAGATGTTATCGAGCAACAGCTCGAATACCTGATCCTCGAGGGGACACTCCGCCCAGGCGAAAAACTGCCTCCGGAGCGCGAGCTGGCGAAACAATTTGATGTCTCCCGTCCTTCTCTGAGAGAGGCCATTCAGCGCCTGGAAGCGAAAGGGCTGCTCCTGCGCCGTCAGGGCGGCGGCACCTTCGTGCAAACTAATCTGTGGCAGAGCTTCAGCGATCCGCTGGCCGAGCTGCTGGCCGACCATCCCGAATCACAGTTCGATCTGTTGGAAACCCGTCACGCGCTGGAAGGCATTGCCGCCTATTACGCGGCGCTGCGCGGCACCGATGAAGATCTGGCGCGCATCCGCGACTGCCATATCGTGATTCAACAGGCTCAAGACAGCGGCGATCTCGACGCCGAAGCCGATGCGGTCATGCAGTATCAAATCGCCGTGACCGAAGCTGCCCACAACGTTGTGTTACTTCACCTGCTACGCTGCATGGGGCCGATGCTGGAACAGAACGTGCGTCAGAACTTTGAATTGCTCTACTCGCGCCGTGAAATGTTGGCAAAAGTGAGCAGCCACCGCGCCGGGATTTTTGAGGCGATTGTGGCACGCGAGCCGGAAAAGGCCCGTGAAGCCTCGCATCGCCACTTGGCGTTTATCGAGGAAATCTTGCTGGATCTCAGCCGGGAGCATACTCGGCGCGAGAGATCGCTACGGCGTCTCCAGCAACGCAAGGATTAAGAGCTGTCCTCTTCAGGGTACACCAGCCTGCGGGGGTTAAGTTCGAGGTACTTAGTTAAGTACTTAAGCGGCAACTAAACTGATGGGCCTGTCTTCGTGTGTTTTTGCACAGAACACAGGAAGACAGGCTCCAAACAAACCATTAGACAGATAAGGAATACCACCATGTCAGAACGTTTAAACAATGACGTGGATCCGATCGAAACCCGCGACTGGCTGCAGGCGATCGAATCGGTCATCCGTGAAGAGGGTGTTGAGCGAGCTCAGTTTCTGATTGATCAGGTATTGGGAGAAGCCCGCAAAGGCGGCGTTAACGTTGCGGCCGGTGCTGCAGCGCACAACTACGTCAACACCATCGCGGTAGAAGACGAACCGGCCTACCCAGGCAACCTGGATCTGGAACGCCGCATTCGCTCTGCGATCCGTTGGAACGCGGTCATGACCGTTCTGCGCGCATCCAAAAAAGACCTGGAGCTGGGCGGCCACATGGCTTCCTTCCAGTCTTCCGCGACCTTCTATGAAGTCTGCTTTAACCACTTCTTCCGCGCACGCAACGAGAAAGACGGCGGCGACCTGGTGTACTTCCAGGGCCACATCTCTCCGGGCGTTTACGCGCGTGCCTTCCTTGAAGGCCGCCTGACCGAAGAACAAATGAACAACTTCCGTCAGGAAGTGCACGGCAACGGCCTGTCCTCTTACCCGCATCCTAAACTGATGCCGGAATTCTGGCAGTTCCCGACCGTTTCCATGGGCCTGGGCCCAATCAGCGCCATCTATCAGGCGAAGTTCCTGAAATATCTGGAACACCGTGGCCTGAAAGACACCTCTGAGCAGACCGTTTACGCCTTCCTGGGCGACGGCGAGATGGATGAGCCGGAATCCAAAGGCGCCATCACCATCGCGACCCGCGAGAAGCTGGACAACCTGGTGTTCGTCATCAACTGCAACCTGCAGCGCCTGGACGGCCCGGTCACCGGCAACGGCAAGATCATCAACGAACTGGAAGGCATCTTCTCCGGCGCAGGCTGGCAGGTGCTGAAAGTGATCTGGGGCGGCCGTTGGGACGAACTGCTGCGTAAAGACACCAGCGGTAAACTGGTTCAGCTGATGAACGAGACCCTGGACGGCGACTACCAGACCTTCAAATCCAAAGACGGCGCTTACGTGCGCGAGCACTTCTTCGGCCGTTACCCGGAAACCGCGGCGCTGGTCAAAGACATGACCGACGACGAAATCTGGGCGCTGAACCGTGGTGGTCACGATCCGAAGAAAATCTTCGCTGCACTGAAAAAAGCGCAGGACACCAAAGGCAAACCGACCGTTATCCTGGCCCACACCATCAAAGGTTACGGCATGGGTGAAACCGCGGAAGGTAAAAACATCGCTCACCAGGTGAAGAAAATGAACATGGAAGGGGTTCACCACTTCCGCGATCGTTTCAACGTGCCGGTTGCCGATGCTGACATCGAAAAACTGCCGTACATCACCTTCGAGAAAGAGTCCGAAGAGTACAAATACCTGCACGAACGTCGCCAGGCGCTGAAAGGCTACGTGCCGACGCGTCTGCCGGAGTTCACCCAGAAGCTGGAAATGCCGGCGCTGGAAGATTTCAGCTCGCTGCTGGAAGAGCAGAACAAAGAGATCTCCACCACTATCGCCTTCGTGCGTGCCCTGAACGTGATGCTGAAGAACAAGTCGATCAAAGATCGCCTGGTGCCAATCATCGCCGACGAAGCGCGTACTTTCGGTATGGAAGGTCTGTTCCGTCAGATCGGTATCTACAGCCCGAACGGCCAGCAGTACACCCCGCAGGACCGTGAGCAGGTGGCTTACTACAAAGAAGACGAGAAAGGCCAAATCCTGCAGGAAGGCATCAACGAACTGGGCGCAGCCTCTTCCTGGCTGGCCGCAGCGACTTCCTACAGCACCAACGATCTGCCGATGATTCCGTTCTACATCTACTACTCGATGTTCGGTTTCCAACGTATCGGCGACCTGTGCTGGGCAGCGGGCGACCAACAGGCGCGCGGCTTCCTGATCGGCGGGACCTCGGGCCGTACTACCCTGAACGGCGAAGGTCTGCAGCACGAAGATGGCCACAGCCACATTCAGTCTCTGACCATCCCTAACTGCATCTCTTACGATCCGGCTTACGCGTACGAAGTGGCGGTGATCATGCACGACGGTCTGGTGCGCATGTATGGCGACAACCCGGAAAACGTGTACTACTACCTGACCACGCTGAACGAAAACTACCACATGCCTGCGATGCCGCAGGGTGCGGAAGAAGGTATCCGCAAGGGTATCTACAAGCTGGAAACGCTGGAAGGCAGCAAAGGCAAGGTACAGCTGCTGGGCTCCGGTGCCATCCTGCGCCACGTGCGCGAAGCTGCGCAGATCCTGGCGAAGGACTACGGCGTGGGTTCCGACACCTACAGCGTGACCTCGTTCACCGAACTGGCGCGCGACGGCCAGGATTGCGAGCGCTGGAACATGCTGCACCCAACCGAAACGCCACGCGTGCCTTACATCGCTCAGGTGATGAGCGACGCGCCGGCGGTAGCTTCTACCGACTACATGAAACTGTTCGCCGAACAGGTTCGTACTTATGTGCCGGCCAGCGACTATCGCGTACTGGGCACCGACGGCTTCGGTCGTTCGGACAGCCGCGAAAACCTGCGTCACCACTTCGAAGTCGATGCATCCTACGTGGTGGTTGCTGCTCTGGGTGAACTGGCTAAACGCGGTGAGATCGAAGCTTCTGTGGTTGCCGATGCAATCAAGAAATTCGACATCAACCCGGAAAAAGTTAACCCGCGTCTGGCCTAAGAGGTACTGAATAATGTCTATCGAAATCAACGTACCGGACATCGGTGCAGATGAAGTCGAAATCACCGAGATCCTGGTGAAGGTCGGCGATAAAGTTGAAGCGGAACAATCGCTGATCACCGTGGAAGGCGACAAGGCCTCCATGGAAGTGCCCTCCCCGCAGGCGGGTGTGGTGAAAGAGATCAAAGTGGCGGTCGGCGATAAAACCGAGACCGGCAAACTGATCATGATCTTCGAAGCGGCAGGCGCAGCGGAAGCTGCACCGGCGGCGAAAGCGGAAGAAAAACCGGCGGCAGCAGCGGCCCCGGCCGCCGCTGCGGCTAAAGACGTTGCCGTGCCGGACATCGGCGCTGACGAAGTCGAAGTGACCGAGATCCTGGTGAAAGTGGGCGACAAGGTGGAAGCCGAGCAGTCCCTGATCACCGTAGAAGGCGACAAGGCTTCCATGGAAGTTCCTGCGCCGTTCGCGGGCACCGTGAAAGAGATCAAGATCGCGACCGGCGACAAAGTGAAAACCGGTTCCCTGATCATGGTGTTCGAAGTGGCCGGCGCCGCTTCCGCTGCGGCCCCGGCTGCGGCGCAAGCACCTGCCGCCGCTGCAGCGCCTGCGGCCTCTGCGGCCAAAGACGTCGCCGTGCCGGATATCGGCGGCGACGAAGTCGAAGTGACCGAAGTGATGGTTAAGGTGGGCGACAAGGTTGCCGCCGAGCAGTCTCTGATCACCGTGGAAGGCGACAAGGCCTCCATGGAAGTGCCTGCACCGTTCGCGGGTACCGTGAAAGAGATCAAGATCGCGACCGGCGACAAAGTGAAAACCGGCTCCCTGATCATGGTGTTCGAAGTGGAAGGCGCTGCGCCTGCCGCTGCCGCCGCTCCAGCCGCTAAAGCGGAAGCTGCGCCGGCACCGGCCGCCGCTAAAGCCGCCGCACCGGCTGCGAAAGCTGACGACAAAGGCGAGTTCGCCGAGAACGCGGCATACGTGCACGCGACCCCGGTCATTCGTCGTCTGGCGCGTGAATTCGGCGTTAACCTGGCGAAAGTGAAAGGCACCGGTCGTAAAGGCCGCATCCTGCGCGAAGACGTTCAGGCTTACGTGAAAGACGCGGTGAAACGCGCTGAAGCGGCTCCGGCTGCTGCCGGCGGCGGTCTGCCAGGCATGCTGCCATGGCCGAAAGTGGACTTCAGCAAGTTCGGCGAGATCGAAGAAGTCGAAATGGGCCGCATCCAGAAGATCTCTGGCGCGAACCTGAGCCGCAACTGGGTGATGATCCCGCACGTGACTCACTTCGACAAAACCGACATCACCGATCTGGAAGCGTTCCGCAAACAGCAGAACGAAGAAGCGGCCAAGCGCAAGCTGGACGTGAAGTTCACGCCTGTCGTGTTCATCATGAAAGCCGTTGCTGCCGCTCTGGAGCAGATGCCGCGCTTCAACAGCTCGCTGTCCGAAGACGGTCAGAAGCTGACGCTGAAGAAATACATCAACATCGGCGTGGCGGTTGATACCCCGAACGGCCTGGTGGTTCCGGTGTTCAAGGACGTGAACAAGAAGAGCATCACCGAGCTGTCTCGCGAACTGATGGCCATCTCCAAGAAAGCGCGCGACGGCAAGCTGACTGCGGGCGAGATGCAGGGCGGCTGCTTCACCATCTCCAGCCTGGGCGGCATCGGGACGACTCACTTCGCGCCGATCGTCAACGCGCCGGAAGTGGCTATCCTGGGCGTCTCCAAGTCTGCGATGGAGCCGGTCTGGAACGGTAAAGAGTTCATGCCGCGCCTGATGATGCCGATGTCGCTGTCCTTCGACCACCGCGTTATCGACGGTGCCGATGGTGCGCGCTTCATCACCATCATCAACAACATGTTGTCCGACATTCGCCGTCTGGTGATGTAATGCAAAAGGGGCGCAGCATTCTGCGCCCCTGACGATTCTGTAGCAGTTTTGTCGGATTTTGCACAACTCGACAAAATTGTTGAGACACGGGTCACTCGAACACGCTTTGCAGATTATTAACAATTCTGTAAACTGCTCGCGGTGTAAGCGTCCCGGTGGATGAAGGGCGTTATGAGATCGATTAGCAATAAAAATGACGTCTGACCCGCCGGACAATCAATTAAGAGGTCATGATGAGTACTGAAATTAAAACTCAGGTCGTGGTACTTGGGGCGGGCCCGGCAGGTTACTCTGCAGCCTTTCGTTGCGCTGACTTAGGTCTTGAAACCGTTCTGGTTGAACGATATTCCACTCTGGGCGGGGTTTGCCTGAACGTGGGATGTATCCCTTCCAAAGCACTGCTTCACGTTGCCAAAGTGATCGAAGAAGCCAAAGCGCTGGCCGAACACGGCATCGTTTTCGGCGAGCCGAAAACCGACATCGACAAAGTGCGCGTCTGGAAAGAAAAAGTCATCACTCAGCTGACCGGCGGTCTGGCTGGCATGGCGAAAGGCCGTAAAGTGAAAGTGGTCAACGGCCTGGGCAAGTTCACCGGCGCTAACACCCTGGTTGTGGAAGGCGAAAACGGCCCAACCACCATCAACTTCGACAACGCCATCATCGCTGCAGGTTCTCGTCCGATCCAACTGCCATTCATTCCTCATGAAGATCCACGCGTGTGGGATTCCACCGATGCGCTGGAACTGAAAACCGTCCCAGAGCGTCTGCTGGTTATGGGCGGCGGCATCATCGGCCTGGAAATGGGCACCGTATACCATGCGCTGGGTTCACAGATCGACGTCGTTGAGATGTTCGATCAGGTTATCCCGGCGGCAGATAAAGACGTGGTGAAAGTCTTCACCAAGCGTATCAGCAAGCAGTTCAACCTGATGCTGGAAACCAAAGTGACCGCGGTAGAAGCCAAAGAAGACGGCATCTACGTCACGATGGAAGGTAAAAAAGCGCCGGCAGAGCCACAGCGTTACGACGCGGTGCTGGTGGCGATCGGCCGCGTGCCGAACGGCAAACTGCTGGATGCCGGCAAAGCCGGTGTTGAAGTTGACGAGCGTGGCTTCATCAATGTCGACAAACAGCTGCGCACCAACGTGCCGCACATCTTCGCTATCGGCGACATCGTCGGTCAGCCGATGCTGGCGCACAAAGGCGTGCACGAAGGCCACGTTGCCGCAGAAGTTATCGCCGGCATGAAGCACTACTTCGATCCGAAAGTGATCCCATCCATCGCTTACACCGAGCCGGAAGTGGCATGGGTGGGTCTGACCGAGAAAGAAGCGAAAGAGAAAGGCATCAGCTACGAAACCTCCACCTTCCCGTGGGCGGCTTCCGGCCGTGCGATCGCTTCCGACTGTGCAGACGGCATGACCAAACTGATCTTCGACAAAGAAACTCACCGCATCATCGGTGGCGCGATTGTCGGCACCAACGGCGGCGAGCTGCTGGGTGAAATCGGTCTGGCTATCGAGATGGGCTGCGACGCGGAAGACATCGCGCTGACCATCCACGCTCACCCGACCCTGCACGAATCCGTGGGCCTGGCGGCGGAAATCTACGAAGGCAGCATCACCGACCTGCCTAACCCGAAAGCCAAGAAGAAGTAATTCTGCTGGTTTGACCGGTTAACAAGCGGCTCCTGACAAGGGGCCGTTTTTTTGCTCAAATTCAGAAAGCGGTATTTTTGTGGCCGCAGCGCCAAATTCCGATCTCTCTTCTTATATCCATTCCAACTATATGGATATAATGCCCTGCTAGTCCGGCAGCCGATTACGCTGCGCTCAACGATTCAGCAAAGATTTAATGTTGCTTTTATGTGAACGAATTAACAACCGTTTCAAATCCTGATATGCTGGCTGAGCGGAACCGGGCACTGTACCTTACAGTCCAGGACATCGACAGCAGTGCCCCGTCAGGATAGATGGCATCAATATCGCCGTGCGCTCTACCCATCAGTCTTTCATGCTGTAACGCTGTTTGACCGTGCTTGTTTGCCCCAATCACCGTTTCGGGGCCTTTACGGGCCGATCGCCTAGCCACAGAGTGAAACCCCAAGGGTATAAACCCGGTTTGCATATACGCCAGGCACAATAAATGACAATGAGAGCGAGGAGAACGTCGTGCTAGAAGAATACCGTAAGCACGTAGCCGAGCGTGCCGCTGAGGGCATCGCCCCTAAGCCGCTAGACGCCACCCAAATGGCCGCGCTGGTCGAACTACTGAAGAATCCGCCAAAAGGCGAAGAAGAATTCCTGTTAGACCTGCTGATTAACCGTGTTCCACCGGGCGTCGACGAAGCCGCCTATGTCAAAGCAGGTTTCCTGGCGGCCATCGCCAAAGGCGAAGCGACATCCCCCCTGGTTTCCCCCGAGAAAGCCATTGAACTGTTAGGCACCATGCAGGGCGGTTATAACATTCACCCGCTGATCGACGCCCTGGACAGTGAAACGCTGGCGCCCATCGCCGCCAAAGCGCTGTCCCACACGCTGCTGATGTTCGACAACTTCTACGACGTGGAAGAGAAGGCCAAGGCCGGTAACCCGCACGCCAAGCAGATCATGCAGTCCTGGGCCGATGCCGAATGGTATCTGTCGCGCCCTGAGCTGGCGGAAAAGATCACCGTCACCGTGTTCAAAGTCACCGGCGAAACCAACACCGATGACCTTTCTCCGGCGCCGGACGCCTGGTCGCGTCCGGACATCCCGCTGCACGCGCTGGCGATGCTGAAAAACGAACGTGAAGGCATCGTGCCGGATCAGCCAGGCAGCGTCGGCCCGATCAAACAGATCGAGCTGTTGAACAAGAAAGGCTTCCCGCTGGCCTACGTCGGCGACGTGGTCGGCACCGGTTCTTCCCGTAAATCTGCCACCAACTCCGTGCTGTGGTTTATGGGCGACGACATCCCGCACGTGCCGAACAAGCGCGGCGGCGGCGTGGTGCTGGGCGGCAAGATTGCGCCTATCTTCTTCAACACCATGGAAGATGCCGGCGCCTTGCCGATCGAAGTGGACGTGTCCGAGCTGAACATGGGCGACGTGATCGACGTTTACCCGTACAAAGGTGAAGTGCGCAACCACGAAACCGGCGCGCTGATCGCCAACTTCGAGCTGAAAACCGACGTGCTGCTGGATGAAGTGCGCGCCGGCGGCCGTATCCCGCTGATCATCGGCCGCGGCCTGACCACCAAGGCGCGCGAAGCGCTGGGTCTGCCGCACAGCGACGTGTTCCGTATTGCCAAGCCGGTTGCCGCCAGCAGCAAAGGCTTCTCGCTGGCGCAGAAAATGGTCGGCCGCGCCTGCGGCGTCGCCGGCATTCGCCCTGGCGAGTACTGCGAACCGAAGATGACCTCCGTCGGTTCTCAGGACACTACCGGCCCGATGACCCGCGATGAGCTGAAAGACCTGGCCTGCCTCGGCTTCTCCGCCGATCTGGTCATGCAGTCGTTCTGCCACACCGCCGCGTACCCGAAACCGGTCGACGTGACCACGCACCACACGCTGCCTGACTTCATCATGAACCGTGGCGGCGTCTCGCTGCGTCCGGGCGACGGCGTGATCCACTCCTGGCTGAACCGCATGCTGCTGCCTGACACCGTCGGCACCGGCGGCGATTCCCATACCCGCTTCCCAATCGGCATTTCCTTCCCGGCCGGTTCCGGCCTGGTGGCGTTTGCCGCCGCGACCGGCGTGATGCCGCTGGATATGCCTGAGTCGGTGCTGGTGCGCTTCAAAGGCAAAATGCAGCCGGGCATCACCCTGCGCGATCTGGTGCACGCCATCCCTTACTACGCGATCCAGCAAGGGCTGCTGACCGTCGAGAAGAAGGGCAAGAAAAACATCTTCTCCGGCCGCATTCTGGAGATCGAAGGTCTGCCGGACCTGAAGGTCGAGCAGGCGTTTGAGCTGACCGATGCGTCCGCCGAACGTTCCGCCGCCGGTTGTACCATCAAGCTGGACAAGGCGCCGATCGAAGAGTACCTGAACTCCAACATCGTGCTGCTGAAGTGGATGATCTCCGAAGGTTACGGCGATCGCCGTACGCTGGAGCGCCGTATCCAGGGCATGGAAAAATGGCTGGCGGATCCGCAGCTGCTGGAAGGCGATGCGGATGCGGAATACGCGGCGGTGATCGACATCGATCTGAACGAGATCAAAGAGCCTATCCTGTGCGCGCCGAACGATCCTGACGATGCGCGCCTGCTGTCCGACGTGGCCAACAGCAAAATCGATGAAGTGTTCATCGGTTCTTGCATGACCAACATCGGCCACTTCCGTGCGGCCGGCAAGCTGCTGGATCAGCACAAGGGCCAACTGCCGACCCGTCTGTGGGTGGCGCCGCCAACCAAGATGGACGCGGCTCAGCTGACCGAAGAAGGCTACTACAGCGTCTTCGGCAAGAGCGGCGCGCGTATCGAGATCCCGGGCTGCTCGCTGTGCATGGGCAACCAGGCGCGCGTGGCGGACGGTGCGACGGTGGTCTCCACCTCGACCCGTAACTTCCCGAACCGTCTGGGCACCGGTGCCAACGTTTATCTGGCGTCTGCCGAACTGGCTGCGGTTGCGTCCCTGTTGGGCCGCCTGCCGACGCCGGACGAGTACCAGACCTATATGGCGCAGGTCGACAAGACGGCGGCGGATACCTATCGCTACCTGAACTTTGACCAGTTGGGGCAGTACACCGAAAAAGCTGACGGCGTGATCTTCCAGACCGCCGTGTAAGCCGCTATATTGCGCAACTGTTTAACGGGAGGCCTTGGCCTCCCGTTTTATTTTGCTCAGTTGCCAACTTTGCGAGCGCTCACTGAGTTAGCAATCAATTTATGTTTACACTAAGAAAAAGGGCTCAGGAGGGCATGCTATGGATTACGAATTTCTGCGTGACGTCACCGGTCAGGTGATCGTCAGATTTTCGATGGGGCATGAAGCGATTGGCCACTGGATCAACGAAGAAGTCAAAGGCGATTTCAACCTGCTGGACCGCATCGAAGCCGGTGCGGCCGAGGTCAAAGGCAGCGAACGTCAATGGCAGCTGGAAGGCCATGAATATACGCTGTTGATGGATGGTGAAGAAGTGATGATCCGCGCCAATCAGCTGGAGTTCGAGGGCGATGAAATGGAAGAGGGGATGAACTACTACGACGAAGAAAGCCTCTCATTCTGCGGCGTTGAGGATTTCCTGTTGGTGTTGAAGGCCTATCGTTCTTTCATGCTGAAGTACTAAGCATCAGGGCGCGGCGTGCCGCGCCCTTTCCATCACAGAGGCGGGATATTGCGGCCGTAATAGATTTCCTGCATCTCTTTCCATAGCAGATCGGTGATCTGTTTGCGTTCGGCGGCGCTCAGCGCTTCCGGCTCCGCGTTGAACAGGTAGTGCTTCAGATCGAAATCCTTCAGCAACATCTTGGTATGGAAGATATTTTCCTGGTAAACGTTCACGTCCATCATGTGGTACAGCGCCTTGATGTCTTCCGACATAAAGTTCTGGATCGAATTGATCTCATGATCGATGTAATGTTTCACGCCGTTCACGTCGCGGGTAAAACCGCGCACGCGATAGTCCATGGTGACGATGTCGGATTCCAACTGGTGAATTAAGTAGTTCAGCGCCTTGAGGGGCGAAATGACGCCGCAGGTCGAGACCTCGATATCGGCGCGGAAGGTACACAGTCCGCCTTCAGGATGGCTTTCCGGGTAGGTGTGTACGCAGATGTGGCTCTTGTCCAGGTGCGCGACGACCGTGTTCGGCAGCGGGCCGGGGTGTTCCGACGTATCGACGTCTTTCGGATCGATCGGCTCTTCGCTGACCAGGATGGTGACGCTGGCGCCCTGCGGCTCGTAATCCTGACGCGCGATGTTCAGAATATTGGCGCCGATGATTGAGCAGGTCTCGCTCAGGATCTCGGTCAGCCGGTTGGCGTTATATTGTTCGTCTATGTAGGCGATATAGCCGTCGCGATCGTCCGCGGTCTTGGCGTAACAAATATCGTAAATACAAAAACTCAGGCTCTTGGTCAGGTTGTTGAAGCCGTGCAGTTTTAGCTTATGCAATTTGGGCCACCTCCTTTATCTTCTCGCTTAACGTGTTACGTTCAGGGCATTGAGCAAATATTGCGGCAGGGCAAAGCTGCCGACGTGAATTGCCGGGTTGTAATAACGGCAGTGTAGGCCGCTTTGGTTAAAGCGCTGTTGCAGGGTAGGCAGATCGCGCTGGCGCAGCGCCGGGTTCTGGCTCGCCCAGGCAAAGGTCATGATGCCGCCGTAATAGGTCGGGATCGCCGCCTGATAGAAGCTGACGTCGCTAAAATAGCCGCTCAGTTTGGCGTGGCTGTTGACCGCTTCGTCCTGCTGCAGGAAACAGACGCCGTTTTGCGCGACGAAAATACCGCCCTCATTCAGGCAGCGGGCGCAGCCTTCATAAAACGCCGAGGTGAACAGGCTTTCGCCGGGGCCGATCGGATCGGTGCAGTCGGAGATGATCACATCGAAGGTTTCGTCGGTTTGGTTCACGAAGTTGACGCCATCGTCGATCACCAGCTTGAAGCGCGGATCGTCATAGGCGCCGGCGCTGTGGTTGGGCAGGTATTGGCGGCAGAACTCGACGACACCAGCGTCGATTTCGACCATGGTGATCTGCTCCACGCCAGGGTGCCGGCTGACTTCGCGCAGCATGCCGCCGTCGCCGCCGCCGATAATCAGCACTTTCTTCGCCGCGCCGTGCGCCAGCAGCGGCACGTGGGTCAGCATTTCGTGATAGATAAACTCGTCACGCTCGGTGGTTTGCACCACGCCGTCGAGCGCCATCACGCGCCCCAACACCGGGTTCTCGAAGATCACCAGATCCTGATGATCGGTCTTCTCGCGGTACAGCACCTTCTCTACCGAGAAGTACTGGCCGAAGCCCGTATGCAGCGTTTCGTACCAAATTTCTTTCTGGGTCATGTGCGGGAAACTCCGTAATAACAGCCATGAAAAATCGGCGCAACATCATAGCTAACTCTGTCTGGCGATGCACGGTTGAATTTCAGACAGAGAGAGCGAAAGGCGGGTGGGGGAGAGGGGCGGAATTAGTTGGCGTAGGCCAGCAGGCTCAAAGAGTCGCGCGCCAGCGATTTGCATTTTTTAGGCGTTGGAATGGCGATGCCGCTGAGATCGCGGTAGCTGTCTTCGCCCAGCGCCTTCATGTTAAAGCTGTTGTAGTTGCTCAAATCCCAGCGGTTTTGTTGCGCGAAATAGACGATGGCGCGTTTGATTTGCGCATTTGGCAAATCGTTGTAGCCGCAATCATTTTTCAAATAAATAAATACCGCCGTCAGATCGGCCAGATCTTCCGCCTCGGATTCATTCAGCGCCAGACTGGCGTTGGAGAAGCCCAGCATCGCCAGCAACAGCATCGATAACGTTGTTTTTTTCATCATGAAATAGGCCTGTTTGTCGTTTGCAGACGTTACCACACTTGCCTGTAAAGGCACCAAATTTTATTGCCGCTGGGCGCGGCCTCGCGTTCGTCAATGGCGCTCTCTTGATTGTGAGGCATAGCTTAAAATACCGCCAGGAAAGGCTTGACCTTCCGCCAGGGGGAAGGTTTAGGCTGGCGGCATTGAGTTATATCACTGAGAAAAGGGAGTCAGCGATGTTACGCCGTGATTTTATTAAATTAACCGCCGCGCTGGGCGCCGCGAGCGCATTGCCGTTATGGAGCCGGGCCGCCTGGGCGGCCGATCGGCCGGCCCTGCCGGTACCGCCGCTGTTGACGCCGGACGCGCAGGGAAAGATTGCGCTGGCGCTGCAGGCGGGGGAAACCCGCTGGTTGCCCGGCGCCGCCACCAAAACCTGGGGATTCAACGGCGCGCTGCTCGGGCCGGCGGTGAAGCTGCAGCGTGGCCAGCCGGTAACGGTCGATATCAAAAACAGCCTGGCGGAGGCCAGCACCGTCCACTGGCACGGCCTGGAGATTCCCGGCGACGTCGATGGCGGCCCGCAGGCATTGATTCATCCCGGCGCGACGCGCACGGTGAATTTCACCGTCGATCAACCGGCGGCCACCTGCTGGTTCCACCCGCATACGCACGGTAAAACCGGCAGCCAGGTCATGATGGGGCTGGCGGGGCTGGTGCTGCTGGAAGACGAAGAGAGCGCCAAACTGCCGCTGCCGAAAACCTGGGGACAGGATGATATTCCGGTGATCCTGCAGGATAAGCGGCTGGGCAAAGACGCGCAGATCGAATACCGCCTGGACGTGATGAGTGCGGCGGTGGGCTGGTTTGGCGACCGCATGTTCACCAACGGCGCGCAGTATCCACAACATCTGGCGCCGCGCGGTTGGCTGCGCCTGCGTTTCCTCAACGGCTGCAACGCCCGCTCGCTGAATCTGGCGGCCAGTGACAACCGCCCGCTGTATGTCATCGCCAGCGACGGCGGTTTCCTGGCGGAGCCGGTGAAACTGACCGAGCTGCCGATGCTGATGGGCGAACGCTTTGAAGTGCTGGTCGATGCCTCGGATGGGAAAGCGTTCGATATCGTGACGCTGCCGGTGAAGCAGATGGGCATGACGCTGGCGCCGTTCGATCAAGCGCTGCCGGTGTTGCGCATTCAGCCGTCGCTGGCGCAGGGCATCAAAACCATGCCGGACAGCCTGGTGAAGCTGCCGACGTTGCCTGCCACCACCGGCATCCAGGAGCGTTGGCTGCAGCTGATGATGGATCCGCAGCTGGATATGCTCGGTATGCAGGCGCTGATGGACCGCTATGGTCACCAGGCGATGGCCGGCATGAGCATGAATCATGGCGCGACGGGCGGCGCAGATATGAAAGGCATGGAGAAGGGCGGCATGCAGAGCATGGACCATGGCAACATGAAGGGCATGGATCATGGCAACATGAAGGGCATGGATCATGGCAACATGAAGGGCATGGAACATGGCAATATGGCCGGGATGGATCACGGTAACGCGCAGGGCAAAGCCAAACCGTTCGATTTCAGCCACGGCAACATGATCAACGGCAAGGCCTTCGATATGACCAAGCCGATGTTCGCCGCCAAACGGGGCCAGTATGAAAAGTGGACCATTTCCGGCGAGGGCGACATGATGTTGCACCCGTTCCACATTCACGGCACCCAGTTCCGCATCTTGTCGGAAAACGGCAAACCGCCGGCGGCGCATCGCAGCGGCTGGAAGGACACGGTGCGCGTCGAAGGGTGGCGCAGCGAAGTGCTGGTGCGCTTTGACCATCCGGCCAGCAGCGAACATGCGTACATGGCCCACTGCCACCTGTTGGAACATGAAGATACCGGCATGATGATGGGCTTCACCGTCGCCGATTGATCGCGGCCCGGTGCTCAGGTGGTGGCGCGCTCGCGTCGCCACCGCTTGGTTCAATGAAAGAAGCCGTTATACTGATTAAAATATCAGCTGTTGAGGAGTGCGTCATGCCGACAAAATTGGATCCCATCGTTTCTGAGTTTGAGACTCAAGAGCAGGCTGATAGCTACGATCGTTGGTTCAGAAGCACCGTGGAATCTTCCATCAATAGCGACTCCCCCCGTATTCCCCATGACGAAGTCATGGCCGGCGCTCGTCACATTATCGAGCAGGCGAAAGCCAAAAGAAAATCGGCCTGACCCTTATGTTAACCGTCAAATGGACTGACGAAGCAAAAACGGGTTTATATACGCTGCTGGCTTTTATCGCTGAGCGAAATCCACTTGCCGCGGAGGCTTTGTTGCAACGCATTGAATAGTCGGTTATCCCGTTAGCGGAACATCCTTATCTATTCAGGCCAGGCAGGGTGAACGGGACTCGTGAAATGGTTGTTCATCCTAATTACATTGTGGTTTACCGCGTGCTGGCTGCACATATTGAAATAGTGAGTGTCCCGCACGCTCGTCAGGAATACCCTTAATAAAGAAAACTCCCCTGTCCGGGAGAGAGGCAAGTCGTAACGGCCTATGCTAAACTCTGCGCCTTTCTTCCGGCAACTGACCTGAATACTATGAAACACACTGTAGACGTAATGATTTCCGAGCAGGAAGTTAAGACCCGTATCGCCGAACTTGGCCGCCAGATCACCGAACATTACCGCGACAGCGGCAGCGACATGGTGCTGGTCGGGCTGCTGCGCGGCTCCTTCATGTTCATGGCCGATCTCTGCCGCGCGATCGACGTGCCGCACGAAGTCGATTTTATGACCGCCTCCAGCTACGGCAGCGGCATGTCCACCACCCGCGACGTGAAGATCCTCAAGGATCTGGACGAAGACATTCGCGGCAAAGACGTGCTGATCGTGGAAGACATCATCGATTCCGGCAACACGCTGAACAAAGTGCGCGAGATTTTGGCGCTGCGCGGGCCGAAGTCGCTGGCGATTTGCACCTTGCTGGACAAGCCTGAGCGCCGTGAAGTGCAGGTGCCGGTCGAATATGTCGGCTTCTCGATCCCGGATGAGTTCGTGGTGGGGTATGGCATCGACTACGCTCAGCGCTATCGTCACCTGCCGTACGTCGGCAAAGTGGTGCTGCTGGACGAGTAATCGATGTGAGGCGCGGCCAGCCGCGCCTGCGGCGGGGTTATACGCCTTTATCCTGCTTCAGTTTGGCTATCGCTTTGCGGTAGCCCATCTCCAGGCTCTCGCGGCTGGTCGCCAGCACTTCCATATCGCGCAGGCGGCCGTCCTGAATGCCGTACACCCAACCGTGGATCATCACCTTCTGGCCGCGCTTCCAGGCGGACTGCATGATGGTGGAGTGGCCCAGGTTGTACACCTGCTCAATGACGTTGATCTCGCACAGCATGTCGAAACGCTGTTCCGGCGGCAGCTCGCCCAGCAGCGAGCTGTGCTTGTACCACAGATCGCGAATGTGCAGCAGCCAGTTGTCGATCAACCCCAGCTCCGGGTTTTCCACCGCCGCCTGCACGCCGCCGCAGCCCAGGTGGCCGCAAATGATGATGTGTTCGACTTCCAGCACATCTACCGCATACTGCACCACCGACAGGCAGTTAAGATCGGTATGGATAACGAGGTTTGCCACGTTGCGATGGACGAACAGTTCACCCGGCTCGAGGCCAGTCAGGCGTTCTGCGGGAACGCGGCTGTCAGAGCAACCAATCCATAAGAAGCGGGGCTTTTGCGCCTGGGCTAAACGTTCAAAAAATTCCGGGTCTTCCTGACTGATATTGGCCGACCAGGCCTGGTTGTTGGCGATAAGCGCTTCGATTTCTTTCATGGAGATGATTGACCCGTAACGAACAGATTGCGATGGGGTAATATAGGGTAAGCGTCACAATTTGGAAATCGGAACAGTGGTGCAGCCTCATTTTCCGCACGGATTCGACTCAGTGAAAACGTCGCCGATGCTAGGATTATCGTTAGTGTTTCAAGCCTCGCAAACAGGGGCGCGGCGGCATACTCATCGTCATAAGGTACTATTTTACATATGAATTATGCACTGGAATTAGCGCAGCTGACCAAGACTTACGCCGGTGGCGTCAAGGCGCTGCGCGGCATCGACCTGAGCGTCGAAGCGGGGGATTTTTATGCCCTGCTGGGGCCAAACGGCGCCGGAAAATCCACCACCATCGGCATCATCAGCTCGCTGGTGAACAAAACGGCCGGCAGCGTGCGGGTGTTCGGTTACGATATCGATAAAGACATCGTCAACGCCAAGCGCCAGCTCGGCCTGGTGCCGCAAGAGTTCAACTTCAACCCGTTTGAGACCGTGTTGCAGATCGTGGTGAACCAGGCGGGTTACTACGGCGTCACACGGCGTGAAGCGATGGCGCGCGCCGAAAAATACCTCAATCAGCTGGATCTGTGGGGCAAACGCAACGAGCGCGCCCGCATGCTGTCCGGCGGCATGAAGCGCCGCCTGATGATCGCCCGCGCGTTGATGCATCAGCCGAAGCTGCTAATCCTCGATGAGCCGACCGCCGGGGTGGATATCGAGCTGCGTCGCTCGATGTGGGGCTTCCTGAAAGAGCTGAATGCCCAGGGCACCACCATTATCCTCACCACCCACTATCTGGAAGAGGCGGAGATGCTGTGCCGCAACATCGGCATTATCCAGAACGGGGAACTGGTGGAAAACACCTCGATGAAGGGGCTGCTGGCCAAGCTGAAGTCGGAAACCTTTATCCTCGATCTGGCGGCGAAGAGCCCGCTGCCGAAGCTGGACGGTTACCACAGCCGCCTGACGGATACCTCGACGCTGGAAGTGGAGGTGATGCGCGAGCAAGGGCTGAACGGTCTGTTCGCCCAGCTGAGCGCGCAAGGGGTGCAGGTGCTGAGCATGCGCAATAAGGCGAACCGCCTGGAAGAGCTGTTTGTCACCCTGGTTAACGGCAATGGAGAGAAAGCATGACGCGTTTGTATTGGGTGGCCTTACAGAGCATCTGGGCCAAAGAGGTGAACCGGTTCGCGCGCATCTGGATCCAGACCCTGGTGCCGCCGGTGATCACCATGACGCTGTACTTCATCATCTTCGGCAACCTGATCGGCTCGCGCATTGGCGATATGCACGGCTTCAGCTACATGCAGTTCATCGTGCCCGGCCTTATCATGATGTCGGTCATCACCAACTCTTACGCCAACGTCGCCTCGTCGTTCTTCAGCGCCAAGTTTCAGCGTAACATTGAGGAACTGCTGGTGGCGCCGGTGCCGACCCACGTGGTGATCGCCGGCTATGTCGGCGGCGGCGTGGCGCGCGGCATCTGCGTCGGCGTGCTGGTGACCATCATCTCACTGTTCTTCGTGCCGCTGCAGGTGCACGCCTGGTGGGTGATTGCGCTGACGCTGCTGCTGACGGCGATCCTGTTCTCGCTGGCAGGGCTGATCAATGCGGTGTTCGCCACCACCTTCGACGACATCAGCCTGATCCCGACCTTCGTGCTGACGCCGCTGACCTATCTGGGTGGGGTGTTCTACTCGCTGTCGCTGCTGCCGCCATTCTGGCAGGCGGTGTCCAAGCTGAATCCGATCGTCTATATGATCAGCGGCTTCCGCTACGGTTTCCTCGGCATCAACGACGTGCCGCTGGCATTCACCATGGCGGTACTGGTGGCGTTTATCGCGGTGTTTTACCTGCTGTCCTGGTACCTGATCGAGCGCGGCCGCGGCCTGCGCAGCTGATCGTATCGCCCCCCCGTTTTCCCGGCGGGGGCGCTTTCTTTGATTTGGCGCAGGCGGCGCGTAAATCAATAGAATTGCTCAGATAACCGCTAGTTCCCCGTTGTTTAAATCGTGCTATGCTGGCGCTCCACATTTCCTTCACTTTTGTCATTACGCACTCGTAAGCAGAACATCATCATGCGGTCTCAATACACGTTAACGGCTGGGTTGCTCGGCATTCTGATGTCGTTGGTTTCCCCTGTGAGCCTGGCTAATCTGCTGTCGGAAGACGGCGCGGTTAAATCTGAATACATGGAAGCGCAGCGCGATAGCGAAGTCTATGCGTTGGTGGGCGAACACGTGATCCCGGTAGGGGAAGTGAAGCGCGGGCAGCTGATCCAGGTGTTCCCGGCCGATGCGGAATACTACGAATTCAAATTCGGTCACGGCACCGGTTTTATCGATAAAGACGACGTGCGTGAGCTGAAGAAGTCGCGCAAGGTGCAAGACGATCTGGGCGAGCTGAACAAACCGCTGACCAACCAGAATCTGATCACTCAAAAAACGATCGACGTTTATACCGCGGCGGACAAGGACAGTGACGTCTTGGGCACGCTGGAAGGCAACCTGCGTTATCCGATCATCGGCAAGCTGAAGGATCGCCTGAACAACACCTGGTACGAGGTCAACATCGGCGAGCGGCTGGGGTTCATCAATGAGCTGGACTGCGAGATCGATAACGGCATACCGGTGCTGACTTACCATCACCTGCTGAAAAACGAAGAGAACAAGCGTTTCCGCCACACCTCGACCACCACTTCAGACGTGGCGTTCAGCAACCAGATGACCTATCTGAAGCAGGCGGGCTACGACACCATTTCGCTGTATCAGCTGGAAGCCTATCTGAAGAACCAGATCAATTTGCCGGGCAAGGCGATTGTCTTGACCTTCGACGACGGGCTGAAATCGGTTTATCGCTACGCTTACCCGGTGCTGAAGGATTACGGTTTCCGCGCCACGGCGTTCATCATCTCTTCGCGCATCAAACGCCACCCGCAGAAATGGAACCCGGACTCGCTGCAGTTTATGAGCGTCTCGGAGCTGAAGCAGATTCAGGACGTGTTCGACGTGCAGTCGCATACCCACTTCCTGCATCGCACCGACGGCAACCGCCAGCCGATTTTGCTGAGCCGTTCGTTGCACAATATCGAGTTCGATTTTGAGCGCTCGCGTCGTGCGCTGTCGCAGTTCAACCCGCACGTGCTGTATGTGTCCTACCCGTTCGGCGGCTATAACCAGCGGGCGATCCAGGCGGCGCAGGACGCTGGTTTCCATCTGGCGGTGACCACGGTGCAGGGCAAGGTGAAACCGGGGGATAACCCCTATACGCTGAAGCGGCTATATATTCTGCGTACCGACTCGATTCAGACCATGGCGGATCGGATAGCCAACAAGCCGGGCACGGTGGTGGTACAGTAAGGAAGAACGGGCGCGCAAGGCGCCCGTTTTATTGTCAGGCGACCTGAACCGGCACGGCTTTCGCCTTGCGCTGCAGGTTGTTGTCACCTTCGAAATAGGCGACTTTCGGGTGGTGTTGGCGGGCGTCGGCGTCGGTCATTTGCACATAGGAGCAGATGATCAGTTTGTCGCCCACGCAGGCGCAGCGCGCGGCGGCGCCGTTGACCGAAATGATGCGCGAACCGCGCTCGGCGGCGATGGCGTAGGTGGAGAAGCGCTGGCCGTTATCCACGTTGTAAATATCGATCGCTTCATATTCCAGAATGCCGGCGGCCTCCAGGAAATCCTGGTCGATGGCGCAGGAGCCTTCATAGTGCAAGTCAGCCTGAGTGACTTTGACGCGATGCAGCTTGCCTTGCAGCATAGTACGTATCATAGCTTTACCTAACTGAATATCGGCCTTCACAGGCGCTGGGGTTGAACATCTCTCCTGCATCCCTGCAATTTCTATCGTCACCGATTGCTCCACTATTGTCTACCAATGGTCAGGGCTTCAGGGTGACGACAGTATAAAAAACGGGTCAGAGCGTCAGGTCGACCTGTTGGTTGTCGATAAGACGCGCCTTGCCCAGCCAGGCGGCCATCAGTACCACCGCCCGCTGGCTGTCCACCGTCAGCGGCTGCAGGCTGTCGGCGTCGCGAATAAACAGTTCATCCGGCGTAAAGCCGGCGGCGCGCAGCTGCTCGGCGGTCTGCTCCAGCAGCGCTTCGACCTGGCGTTCGCCATTGGCCAACTGCTGCGCCAGCGCGTTCATGATCTTGCTCAGCTGAGGCGCTACCTTGCGCTCTTCGGCGGTCAGGTAACCGTTGCGCGAGCTGAGGGCCAGGCCGTCTTTGGCGCGCACGGTCGGCACGCCGACGATGTCGATGTCGTAGCCCATGTCCGCCACCATTTTGCGGATCAGCGCCAGCTGTTGGTAATCCTTCTCGCCGAAACAGGCTAAATCAGGCTGCACCAGGTTGAACAGCTTGCTGACGATGGTGGAAACGCCGCGGAAGTGGCCCGGCCGGCTTGCGCCTTCCAGGATGCTGGAGATGCCCGGCACGTCGACGTAGGTCTGCTGCTCCAGCCCCTGCGGATAAACCGCGGCCGGGGCCGGCGCGAACACCAGATCGACGCCGCGGCGGGTCAGCTTCTCGCTGTCTTCCTGCAGCGTGCGCGGGTAGCGCGCCAGATCGTCCGGCCGATCGAACTGCATCGGGTTGACGAAGATGCTCACCACCACCACGTCGGCGCGGGCACGTGCTTCATCGACCAGCGTCATATGGCCGTCGTGCAGGTTGCCCATGGTCGGCACCAGCGCGATGCGTTTGCCTTCCTGGCGCCAGCGGCGGATCTGCTGGCGCAGCATCGGCAGAGTTTCGATAATAATCATTGGGTGACTCCTGGAACCATCGCTTAGTTAAAAGAGTGTTCAGCCGCCGGGTAGAGGCCTTGCTCCACTTCCTGAATGTAGTGCTGCACCGCCGTGCGGATATCGCCGCTCTGCGCCAGGAAGTTCTTGGCGAACTTCGGCGTGTGGCCGCCGGTGATGCCGAAGGCGTCGTGCATCACCAGGATCTGGCCGTCGGTGCCATTGCCGGCGCCGATGCCGATGACCGGAATGGACAGCGCTTCGGTGATCTGGCGCGCCAGTTCGGTCGGCACGCATTCCAGCACCAGCAGCTGAATGCCGGCCAGTTCCAGATTCTGCGCGTCCTGCAGCAGCTGTTTGGCGGCCAGTTCGTCGCGCCCTTGCACCTTATAGCCGCCGAACACGTTGACCGACTGCGGCGTCAGGCCCAGGTGGCCGCACACCGGCACCGCGCGCTCGGCGAGCATTTTCACCGTGTCGCACAGCCAGCTGCCGCCTTCCAGTTTCACCATGTTGGCGCCGGCACGCATCAGCTCGGCGGCGTTGGCGAAGGTCTGTTCCGGGGTGGCGTAACTCATGAACGGCAGATCGGCCAGCAGCAGGCAGGCCGGCGCGCCGCGGCGCACGGCGCGAGTGTGGTAGGCCACGTCGGCGACGGTGACCGGCAGCGTGGAGTCGTGGCCCTGCAGCGTCATGCCCAGCGAATCGCCCACCAACAGGACTTTGATGCCTTGCTCTTCAAACAGTTTGGCAAAGCTGGCATCGTAGGCGGTAAGGGTAGCAAACTTGCGCTGCTCCTGTTTCCACTGGCGCAAGTGGGTCACGGTGGTGGGTTTCATCACAACGTCTCCTGAAACGGGCCGTGCGGCGTACGCAGGCCCAGGCTGCAAAAAAGTGCAGTCATTCTACTGTAACCCGATCGGGGTGGGTAGCGCGGATCGCCATGCTTAAGCGGTTCTTAAGAACCTTGTGGTGCAATGGCGCCAAGACTCAAAAGGGATACTCATGCGAATTTTGCTGATCGAAGATGACAAACTGATCGGGGACGGCATCAAGGCCGGGCTGACCAAACTCGGCTTCAATCTGGACTGGTTCACCGACGGTGTCGTCGGCAAAAATGCGCTGGACAGCGCGCCGTACGACGCGGTGATCCTCGATCTCAGCCTGCCGGGCCTCGATGGCCTGGATCTGCTGCGCCAGTGGCGCCAGGCCGGGCAGGACGTGCCGGTCTTGATCCTCACCGCCCGCGATGCGCTGGAGCAGCGGGTCAGCGGGCTGCAAAGCGGCGCCGACGATTATCTGTGCAAGCCGTTCGCGCTGGCCGAAGTGGCGGCGCGCCTGCAGGCGCTGATCCGCCGTCGCCACGGTCAACTGATGCCGCAGCTGACGCACGGCAACGTGGTGTTCGACAGTGCCACCCGCAGCGTGAGCTGCAACGGCGAGCCGGTGACGCTGACGCCGCGTGAATTGGCGGTGCTGGAGCTGTTTCTGCACAACAAGGGGCGAGTGCTGGCGCGGCCGTTGATTCAGGAGAAGCTGTACAACTGGGACGACGAAGTGAGCAGCAACGCGGTGGAGGTGCATATTCACCACCTGCGGCGCAAGCTGGGTAACGGCTTCATCCGCACCATCCACGGCGTGGGTTACACGCTGGGGGATGCGCCGTGAAGCGTCTCAGCCTGCGACTGCGCCTGATCCTGATCTTCAGCCTGTTGGCGCTGCTGACCTGGAGCACCGCCAGCGTGGTGGCCTGGGTGATGTCGCGCAACACCATCAACGAAGTGTTCGACACCCAACAGATGCTGTTCGCCAAACGGCTGGCGACCGCCAACCTCGGCGATCTGCTGGCCGATGAAAGCGCGCGCAGCCTGCCGAAAACCAAGAAGCTGGTGCATCACGGCAAGCGCGGCGAGCAGGACGACGACGCGCTGGCGTTCGCTATCTTCGATCGCCAAGGCAAGATGCTGCTCAACGACGGCGAGAACGGCGCCGACTTCCTGTTTGACGGGGAGCGTGAAGGTTTTACCGACGGCGAGCGCAAAGGCGATGACGACAGCTGGCGCCTGGTATGGTTGACCAGCCCGGACGGGCGCTACCGCATCGTGGTTGGCCAGGAGTGGGATTACCGGCGCGATATGGCGCTGGGTATGGTGACCGGCCAACTGGTGCCCTGGCTGGCGACGCTGCCGGTGCTGATGTTACTGATCGCGCTGATGGTCGGGCGCGAGCTGAGGCCGCTGCGCGCGGTGGCGGCCGGTTTGCGCCGGCGCGCACCCGATGACGCGACGCCGCTGGACGCGCACCAGGTGCCGACCGAGGTGCGCCCGCTGGTGGATGCGCTCAATGCGCTGTTCGCCCGCATCAACGCTCTGCTGGTGCGGGAGCGGCGTTTCACCTCCGATGCCGCGCACGAGTTGCGCAGCCCGCTGGCGGCGCTGCGGGTGCAGACTGAAGTGGTGCAGTTGGCGGGGGACGATGCGCCGATGCGCGAGCACGCGCTGGACAACCTGACGCTCGGCATCGATCGCGCCACCCGGCTGGTGGATCAGCTGCTGACGCTGTCGCGGCTGGATTCGCTGTCGGATCTGGCCGAACTGGCGCCGATCGACTGGAACGATCTGGTGACGATGACCCTGGCGGAGCAGGATCGGCAGGCCCATGCGGCGGGCGTGACGCTACGCTATGAACATCGGGGAACGCCGCCGCCGCGTCAGGGGGAAACCTTGCTGCTGTCGCTGCTATTGCGCAATCTGCTGGATAATGCGGTGCGCTACACCCCGCAGGGCGGCGCCGTCACCGTGACGCTGAGCGAACGCTCGCTGACGGTGGAGGACGACGGTCCGGGGGTCACCACGGAGCATCTGGCGCGGCTCGGAGAACGTTTCTATCGCCCGCCGGGGCAGGAGCAAACCGGCAGCGGGCTGGGGCTCTCTATCGTGCAGCGTATCGCTGGCTTGCATGGTTTACAGATCGGCTTCGCCAATCGCCCGGCGGGCGGGTTCGTTGCGCGGCTGGCGCTGTAGGCGGGTCAGGACTTGGGCTGTGGTTGATGCCACAGCGCCATGCCGTTTTTCGGCACGCGCTTGAGGCAGCTGGCGAGCGGCTCGCCATCGGGGAAAATCAGGTCGGGGGCGATTTCCGCCAGCGGGTAGAGCATGAATTCGCGCTCTTTCAGGCCGTAATGCGGCACCGTCAGGCGCTCGGTATGGATCGCCTTGTCGCCGTACAGCATGATGTCCAGATCGAGCGTGCGCGGCCCCCAGCGTTCATCCTTGCGCACGCGCCCCTGATTGCGTTCTATCGCCTGGGTATGGTCGAGCAGCTGTTCGGGTGGCAGCAGGGTATCCAGCGCCACCACCGCGTTGAGGAAGTCCGGCTGGTTTTGCGGCCCCAGCGGCTTGGTGCGGTAAAACGAAGAACAGGTGACCAGCCGGGTGCGCGGGAGATGCTCCAGCGCCTCCAGTGCGGCTTTAACCTGTTGCAGCGGCTGCGCCAGGTTACTGCCCAGCGCGATATAAACGCGGATCATTATGCCCCTTCTTTACGCGGTGCCCGGCGGCGGGGGCGGCGTTGACGCGCGCGGCGCGGTGCCGGATCGTCCCCCAGGGTGCTCAGCATGGCTTTCTGCCGCGCCGGTGTGGCGTCCTGGAACTCGCCCCACCACTCGGCCAGACGCAGCATTTCCTGATTGTCTTCCACTTCCGCACGCAGCGCCAGCAGATCATAAGCGGCGCGGAATTTCGGGTGCTCCATCAGCTTGTGTGCACGTTTGCCTTGGCGGCGGGACAGGCGCAGCTGCAGCTGCCAGATATCGCGCACCAGCGTGGTGATGCGTTTTGGGATGGCCAGCGAGCGGCACTGCTCGTCGAGCACATCGTTCATCGCCAGCGCGAAGGCGTCGTAATACGCCAGGCCGCTTTCCTGCGCCAGCTTCTGCGCGTGCTCCAGCAGCGGGTACCACAGCATGGCGGCAAACAGGAAGGCCGGGTTGACGCGCATGTCGTTCTGCAGGCGGTGATCGGTGTTCTTCAGCACCTGCGCCAGAATGCGCTCCATCGGCGTATCGTGGTTCGGCGTGAAGTTACGGGCGATCAGCGGGAACAGCGGTTGGAACAGCTGGTATTCGCACAGCTTCAGGTAGGTCTGGAAACCGTAACCCGCCTGCAGCAGCTTGAGGGATTCTTCGAACAGGCGCGCCGGCGGGATCTCGTGCAGTAGCGAGGCCAGGCGCGGGATCGGCTCGGCGGTCTCTTCACTGATGCGCATATCCAGCTTGGCGGCGAAGCGCACCGCGCGCAGCATGCGCACCGGATCTTCGCGGTAGCGGGTCTCCGGATCGCCGATCAGGCGGATCACGCCTTGCTTCAGATCGTTCAGCCCGCCGACGTAATCGCGCAGGGTGAAATCCGCCACGCCGTAGTACAGGCTGTTGATGGTGAAATCACGGCGCTGGGCGTCTTCCTCGATCGAGCCGAAGATGTTGTCGCGCAGCAGCATGCCGTTTTGCGCCTGCTGGGACGAGTTCTTGTCGGACTCCTGATTCTGTTCGTGGTGGCCGCGGAAAGTGGCCACTTCGATGATCTCCGGCCCAAACATCACGTGCGCCAAGCGGAAGCGGCGGCCGACCAGGCGGCAGTTGCGGAACAGCTTGCGCACTTGCTCCGGCGTGGCGTTGGTGGTGATGTCGAAGTCTTTCGGCTTTTTGCCGAGCAACAGATCGCGCACGCCGCCGCCGACCAGATAGGCCTCGTAGCCGGACTTGTTCAGGCGGTAAAGCACTTTCAGCGCATTTTCGCTGATGTCTTTGCGGGAAATCGAGTGCTGTTCGCGCGGGATCACGGTCATCGAGTCGTTGCTCTCGGCGAGGGGAAAAGGCGGACGCTTGCGCGGCGTTGAGCGGCGGGCAGGGGCGTTGCTGCCGTTATCGGCGGCGCGCGGCTGCGGCGCAGGGCGGCTTGGCGCCGCGGCACGCTCTTCGCGGACTACGTTTTTATCGCCGGCCGCCGCGTCGTCGCGGGGCAGCTTGTCATCGCGGGTCAGTACCTTACGACAGAAGTTGGCTACTCGGGTAAAAATGGTACACCTCGATAGTGACTGATAAAAATGGAGCTAACAAAAAATAGCGGCTAATCATAGCTCACCATGGCTCCTTTGAGAATGCCGGCGTGTTTTCATCCAGAGGGATAGCCTCCTGACGCGGCACGTTTTCCAACCGCCAATGTGCGACCGCCCAGCTCAATAATAATGGCAGGTCAAGATCTTGCCAGCTTTCCGGCAGCGGTTGGCGCAGAAATTTCAGCGCGGCGATCAGCACCGGGCGCGGATCGCCTGCGGGCAACGCCGGCGCATGGTTTTGCTTCGACAGCTTAATGCCGTTGGCGCCCAGCGCCAGCGGCAGATGCGCATAGGTAGGCACCGGCGCCTGCAGCTGGCGGTAGAGGGCAATTTGGCGCACCGTCGGTTCGATCAGGTCGGCGCCGCGCACAATCTCGGTCACGCCCTGAAAATGGTCGTCGATCACCACCGCCAGGTTGTAGGCGAACAGCCCGTCGCGGCGGCGAATGATAAAGTCTTCCCCCGCCAGCGCCGGATCGGCGTGCAATTCACCCTGCAGGCGATCGTGGAACCTGTAGACGGGCGCGGTCTGGCGCAAGCGGATGGCGGCGCCCTGCGGGCCGAGTTGCAAATCGCGGCAGTGGCCGTCGTACAATCCGCCGATGTGCTGGATGCGGCTGCGGGTGCAGGTACAGTAATAGCTGAGCCCCTGGCGCTGCAACAGATCCAGCGCGGCGCGATAGGCGTCGTGACGTTGGGATTGATAGATGACCTGGCCGTCCCAGTGGAGACCATAATGTTCCAGCGCGGACAGGATGCGAGCGGCGGCGCCGGGGACTTCGCGCGGCGGGTCGATATCTTCGATGCGAACCAGCCACTGCCCGCGTTGGGCGCGAGCCTGAAGGTAGCTTCCCAGAGCGGCAATCAGCGAACCGAAATGCAGATCCCCGGAAGGCGATGGGGCAAAGCGCCCCACATAATGACTTTCTTGCATATCAGAGGGGAGAGGTTCCCTTTTCTCTGTGCGGCGCACGCAGGTGCGCACGCCGCAGCGGTAACATACTCGTTATGCTTGAAACTGCATCTGTGTTAGCTGCGCCTGCTTACCCGAATCACTTACTTGAGTAAGCTCATCGGGATGCGCATTCTTGCCGCCTTGATGCAGCTCCAATCATTTAGAGTAGCGGTATTAGCCGGCCATCTGCTTTTCGCGGATCTCAGCCAGCGTCTTGCAATCGATGCACAGATCGGCGGTCGGACGCGCTTCGAGGCGACGAATGCCGATCTCCACGCCACAAGATTCGCAGTAGCCGAAATCATCGTCTTCCACTTTCTTCAGCGTTTTCTCGATCTTTTTGATCAGTTTGCGTTCACGGTCACGGTTACGCAGTTCAAGGCTGAACTCTTCTTCCTGGGTAGCACGGTCGGCCGGATCAGGGAAGTTGGCTGCCTCTTCTTGCATATGCGATACAGTACGGTCCACTTCGTCCCTGAGCTGGTTGCGCCACGCTTCAAGAATGCGCTTGAAATGCGACAACTGGGCGTCGTTCATGTACTCTTCGCCCGGCTTCTCTTGGTACGGCTCCACCCCAGCGATGGCGAGAATGCTCAAGGACGAGGTTTTACGGTTTTGCCCTTCTTGCATGTTGCTTCTCCTACATACACACGCACTATCGAATCCCCAATGCGGGGGAAAAACAGGCCGCTATAAATAACAGAAGGAAGGTAGGTTGGCAATTATTCCTGTCGCCCGCTTGACAATCGTGTGAAGGAGGGCGTATTTGGCGATCGTGCTGGCCGGTTGTCTATTTATAGGGACCCGACTGCGCTAATCGATAAAAAACGGCAGCTTATCGCAGAGATAAATACCGTCAGGTGATAATTTTGCCCCGTAGCAAACCACTTCCACTCCCAACTGCCGGACCTGTGCCAACAGCGCCGCATAGCGCTCATCTATATGATGTGCCGGTGCGACCTGCTCAATACCGCTGTGTAACACGGCAAAGAACAACACCGCCCGTTGCCCGCTTTCAACCACGCTGAGCAACTCACGCAGGTGCTTTTGCCCTCTGAGCGTTACCGCATCAGGAAAGTAACCACGTTGTTGTTGCAGTAATGTGACTGACTTAACTTCAATATAGCAGTTAACCCGATTTTCTGCCTGTAATAACAAATCGATACGGCTGTTTTCACCGCCGTATTTCACTTCGCCGCTGATTTTACTGTAACCGGATAATTCATTGATTAAATTGTGTTCAATGGCCTCACGCACCAGCGCGTTGGCGCGCAGGGTATTGACGCAGATCCAGTGCCCCTGTTGGGTATGGGTCAACTCCCAGCTGTGGGCGTATTTGCGCTTGGGATTGTCCGAGGTGGAGTACCAAACGGTGTCGCCGGGCGTGGCGCAGCCGGTCATGGCGCCGGTATTGGCGCAGTGCAGCGTAAAGGTTTCCCCTTCCGGGGTGATCACGTCCGCCAGAAAGCGTTTGTAACGTTTGATCAGCGTGGCGGAACGCAGCGGTGGAGAGAAAATCATGCGGATGCCTGCTTGGCCAGCGGCCACTGTTCGAGGTGTTGATAGCGGGTGCGGCCGTTTTCGAACACCGACTCATATAAGGAAAAGGCATCGGCGCTGAATGCCCAGCCCGGCGTCGCCGGCGGGATCGCCACCGGCTGGGTGGCGGCGCGCAGCAGCGTGATGTGCGGATGGAACGGCAGCGCGCTTTGATGGCAGCCGTTGCGGGCGGCCTGCGAACGCAGCAGCTCGGCCAGCTGCAGCAGCCCGCGCGGCGCGCGGCGGGTGCCAAGCCAGACCACGCCGGGGCGCGGCCAATGGCCGAGATCGTCGAGCCGCATGCTGAAGCCGGGTTGAACGATGCGGCCAGCCAGTTTGCGTAGCGCCAGTTCTTTCTGCGCGGTGACCTCGCCGAGAAACGCCAGCGTCAGGTGCAAATTAGCCGCCGCCACCGGTCGACCGGCCTCTGGCGCAAACGCCTCGGCGCGCCAGCGGATCACCTGCTGTTGCAGGGCATCAGGCAAGGACAGGGCGAAAAACAGGCGGCGCGAATTGGACATGGGGGCTCGGTAAATAATGACAAATCCGTCGGGACAAATTCGTCAGGAACAGATTTGAATGCGACTTGCAGCGGTCTCGCGCGAAGCGGGACGCATGGACGAGCTCCGTACTATAGCTAACGCCGCCGCAGTTTGAAAGGCTACGGGGACAAAGCTAATGCTACACTGTACGCCGTTTAACGTTAACCACCACGGAGAGCTCAGTGTCTTCATTGCCCGTCAGCGCGGTGCTTGATGAGTTGCTGGCTGCATTGCAGTCCGCTCCTCAGGTGCTGTTGCACGCCCCGACCGGCGCCGGTAAATCCACCTGGCTGCCGCTGCAGATCCTGGCTAAGGCCGGGTTGCCGGGGCGTATTATCATGCTGGAGCCGCGGCGGCTGGCGGCGAAAAACGTCGCCTATCGCCTGGCGCAGCAACTGGGGGAGGAGCCCGGCCAGACCGTGGGCTACCGCATGCGCGCCGAAAGTAAAAGCGGGCCGCAAACCCGGCTGGAAGTGGTGACGGAAGGCATTCTCACCCGCATGCTGCAGCAGGACGCCGAGCTGCAGGGCGTGTCGTTGGTGATCCTCGATGAGTTCCACGAACGCAGCCTGCAGGCCGATCTGGCGCTGGCGCTGCTGCTCGACGTGCAGCAAGGGCTGCGCGACGATCTGAAACTGCTGATCATGTCGGCCACCCTGGACAACGCTCGCCTGTCGCAGCTGCTGCCGGAAGCGCCGGTGGTGGTGTCCGAGGGGCGCAGCTTCCCGGTTGAGCGTCTGTATCAGTCGTTGGCCAGCCATCAGCGGCTGGAGGATGGCGTAGCGGCGGCGGTGAAGCGCCTGTTGGCCGAACAGCCGGGATCTTTGCTGCTGTTCCTGCCGGGCGTGGCGGAGATCCATCGGGTGCTGGAGCGATTGACCGGCGAGGTGGCGAGCGATACCGATCTTTGCCCGCTGTATGGCGCTTTGCCTTTGGCGCAGCAGCAAAAAGCGATTCAGCCGGCGGCACCTGGCCGCCGCAAGGTGGTGCTGGCGACCAACATCGCCGAAACCAGCCTGACGATCGAGGGCATTCGGCTGGTGGTGGACAGCGGTCTGGAGCGCGTGGCGCGCTACGACGTGCGCAACGGTTTGACGCGGCTGGTGACGCAGCGCATCAGTCAGGCCTCGATGGTGCAGCGTGCCGGGCGCGCCGGGCGCCTGGAGCCGGGCATTTGCTGGCATCTGTTCGCCAAAGAACAGGCAGAGCGCGCGGCGGAACACGCCGAACCGGACATTTTACAGAGCGATCTCACCGGCTTCTGGCTCGAGTTGCTGCAGTGGGGATGCCACGATCCGGCGCAGCTGACCTGGCTGGATGCGCCTCCTGCCGCCGCATTGGCGGCGGCCAGGGCGTTGCTGCACCGGTTGGGGGCTACGGATGACGGTGACAAACTCACCGCACCGGGGCGCCAGATGGCCGCGCTGGGATGCGAGCCGCGGTTGGCGGCGATGCTGGTCACCGGCGCGGCGCTGAGTGCCGACGGCCTGGCGACGGCGGCGTTGCTGGCGGCATTGCTGGAAGAACCGCCGCGCGGTGGGCAGATGGATATCGGCTACTGGCTGAGCCGCCCGCAACCAAACTGGCGGCAGCGCGCCGTGCAGTTGGCCAAACGCCTGCCGCAACGAGCGGGGCAAGTCGACGTCGATCTGGCGCCGCGCCTGTTGGCGCAGGCATTTACCGATCGTATCGCCCAGCGGCGTGGGCAGGATGGCCGCTACCTGCTGGCTAACGGCATGGGGGCGGCGATGAACCAGGACGAGGCGCTGTCGCGCGCACCCTGGCTTATCGTCCCCAGCCTGTTGCAGGGCCACAACAGCCCCGATGCGCGTATCCTGCTGGCGCTGCCGGTGGACATCGAAGCGCTGGCGGCGCAGCTGCCGGCGATCGTCACGCAGCGCACTGCGGTGGAGTGGGATGAAGAGAAGGGCACGTTGCGCGCCTGGAAGCGCCAGCAGATCGGCCGTCTGACGCTGCGCGCCCAACCGCTGGCCAAGCCGGCGGACGAAGAGCTGCAGCAGGCGCTGCTCGACTGGGTGCGCGCGCAGGGGCTGGCGGTGCTCAACTGGGAGGGGGCCGCCGAACAATTGCGGGTGCGCCTGCAGTGCGCGCAAGCCTGGTTGCCGGAGGCGGAATGGCCGGCAATGGATGAAGAGCCGCTGCTGGCGGCGCTGGAGCAGTGGCTGTTGCCGTCGCTGAACGGCGTTCGCGATCTGCGCGGCTTGAAGCAGGTCAACATCGCCGAGGCGCTGTCCCGCCTGCTGGACTGGCAGCAAAAGCAGCGGCTGGATAATGCGCTACCCACTCATTACACTGTGCCGACCGGTAGCCGCCTGCCGATCCGTTATGAGGCCGGCAAACCGCCGGCGCTGGCGGTGCGTTTGCAGGAGGTGTTCGGCGAGCAGCGCAGCCCGATGTTGGCGGAGGGTCGCATCCCGGTGGTGCTTGAGTTACTCTCACCGGCGCACCGGCCGTTGCAAATCACCGGCGATCTGGCGGCCTTCTGGCAAGGCGCCTACCGCGAGGTGCAAAAAGAGATGAAGGGCCGCTATCCGAAACACGTTTGGCCGGACGATCCGGCCACGGCGGTACCGACGCGCCGAACGAAGAAATATCAGTAGGTCGCGATCATTCAAGGTTTGGAATTCAGATGTTTCTTCTGGTCAGCGCTGCGGCGTAGGCACAGATTAAGCGACTAATCATGGCCGGCAGTGTCGGCAAGCTCGGAGAACAACAGCCATGGCTGGGGATGACCGCGAGCCCATCGGGCGCAAAGGAAAACAACCAAAAAACACCGCGTCGCGCAAGCCGCCGCGCCGTCGCCGAGACGACGATTATGACGATTACGAAGAAGACGAGTATGACGATGATGAGTATGAAGAGGAGGAGGAACGCATGCCGCGTAAGGTAAAAGCGACTCCGCCGCGTAAAAAACGCCGCTGGCTTGGCCTGATAATCAAACTGATCCTGGTGCTCGCCGTGCTGTTGGCGATCTATGGCGTCTATCTGGATTCGCAGATCCGCAGCCGCATCGACGGCAAAGTCTGGCAGTTGCCGGCGGCGGTGTACGGTCGCATGGTCAACCTGGAACCGGGCATGCCGTACAGCAAGAAGGAGATGGTCAACCTGCTGGAAGGCATGCAGTATCGCCAGGTCAGCCGCATGACGCGACCGGGCGAATTCACCGTGCAGGCCAACAGCATCGAGATGCTGCGCCGCCCGTTCGACTTCCCGGATGGTAAAGAAGGGCAGATCCGCGCCCGTCTCGATTTCCAGAACAACCGTCTGGCGAAGATCGAAAACCTGGACAGTGGCCGCAGCTTCGGCTTCTTCCGCCTCGATCCGCGTCTTATCACCATGCTGCAGTCGCCGAACGGTGAACAGCGCCTGTTCGTGCCGCGCTCCGGTTTCCCGGATCTGTTGGTGGATACGTTGATCGCCACGGAAGACCGCCATTTCTATGAGCATGACGGCATCAGCCCGTACTCCATCGGCCGTGCGGTGCTGGCCAACCTGACCGCCGGTCGTGCGGTGCAAGGCGGCAGTACCCTGACGCAGCAGCTGGTGAAGAACCTGTTCCTGACCAACGAGCGTTCGCTGTGGCGTAAGGCCAACGAAGCCTATATGGCGCTGCTGGTGGATTACCGTTACAGCAAGGACCGCATTCTGGAGCTGTATCTGAACGAGGTGTACCTCGGTCAGAGCGGCAGCGACCAGATCCGCGGTTTCCCATTGGCCAGCCTGTATTACTTCGGCCGTCCGGTGGACGAGCTGAGCCTCGATCAGCAGGCGCTGCTGGTCGGCATGGTCAAGGGCGCGTCGCTGTACAACCCGTGGCGTAACCCGAAGCTGGCACTGGAACGCCGCAACCTGGTGCTCAAACTGCTGCAGAACCAGGGCGTGATCGACGGCGAGCTGTATGACATGCTGAGCGCACGCCCGCTGGGCGTGCAGCCGAAAGGCGGCGTCATTACGCCACAGCCGGCGTTTATGCAGATGGTGCGTCAGGAACTGCAGAGCAAGCTCGGCGATAAGGTGAATGATCTGTCCGGCGTGAAGATCTTCACCACGCTGGATCCGGTGTCGCAAGACGCGGCGGAAAAAGCGGTCGAAGACGGCATTCCGGCGCTGCGCGCTGCGCGTCACCTGCAGGATCTGGAGGCGGCGATGGTGATCGTCGATCGCTTCAGCGGTGAAGTGCGCGCCATGGTCGGCGGCGCCAACCCGCAGTTCGCCGGCTTCAACCGCGCGATGCAGGCGCGCCGCCTGGTCGGCTCGCTGGCCAAACCGCCGACGTACCTGACCGCGCTGTCCGAACCGGATAAATACCGCCTCAACACCTGGCTGGCGGATGCGCCGCTGTCGCTGAAACAGCCGAACGGCGCCGTCTGGCAGCCGAACAACTATGATCGCAAATTCCGCGGTCAGGTGATGCTGGTGGATGCGTTGGCCAACTCGCTGAACGTGCCGACGGTGAACCTCGGCCTGTCGGTCGGGCTGGATCAGATCAGCGCCACGCTGCAACGCCTGGGCATCCCGAAAGCGGAGATCAACCCGGTGCCGTCGATGCTGCTGGGGGCGATCGGCCTGACGCCGATGGAAGTCGCGCAGGAGTACCAGACCATCGCCAGCGGCGGCAACCGCGCGCCGCTGTCGGCGGTACGTTCGGTGATCGCCGAAGACGGCACGGTGCTGTACCAGAGCTTCCCGCAGGCGGAACGCATGGTGCCGGCGCAGGCCGCTTACCTGACGCTGTACGCGATGCAACAGGGCGTGGCGCGCGGGACTTCCCGTTCGCTGTCGGTGAAGTTCCCGAACTACAACCTGGCGGCGAAAACTGGTACCACCAACGATCTGCGCGACAGCTGGTTCGCCGGCATCGACGGCAAGGAAGTGGCGATCGCCTGGGTAGGGCGCGACAACAACGGCCCGGCCAAGCTGACCGGCGCCAACGGAGCCTTGACCCTGTATCGCCGTTATCTGGAAAACCAGACGCCGCTGCCGCTGATGCTGCAGCCGCCGGAAGGCATTAACCAGATGAGCATCGACTCTGCCGGCAACTTTATCTGCGGCGGCAGCAGCTGGCGCACCATCCCGGTCTGGACCGACAATCCGCAGGGATTGTGTCAGGCCAGCCAGGCGGCGGTGCAGCAACAGCAGCAACCGGCGGCGGGTGAGCAAAAAGATGGCGATGGCGTCGCCGGCTGGATCAAGGATATGTTCGGCCAGTAATCGCTACCGGGGCGTCGGCCCCGGTGAAAATTTTTTCTTTGTTATTAAGCCCGTAACCTTGGTTGCGGGCTTTTTTATTTTTCTGCTCGTTTTATTTCCCTGCTAAGTGCAAGGCTAAGCGCCTAATCCTTAACCTATTTGCCCTATGAATTCGGCTTGCAGTTTAATTTGGCTTCTGCATAAAATGCGACGCTTATAATAATTATTATCGTTTACATTCGTCATTTAATAATTCATCAGAGAAATCAACTATGCCGACCAAGCGTCTTTCATCATCCGCGGCCAAGCTGAGCCGTACCCCTGCCAGCGCGTTAGCGCTCACCGTCGCTGCGGCGCTGGGCACGTTGGCGATGCCGGCTTTCTCCGCCGACGCCAAGGAAGACACGATTACCGTTGTGGGCGGCAGCAATACCGCCCAGCAGGAAAGCGCCTGGGGGCCGGTCGGCACCTATGTCGCCAAGCGCAGCGCCACCGGTACCAAGACCGATACGCCAATCGAAAAGAACCCGCAGTCCGTTTCCGTGGTAACGCGTGAAGAGATGGACATGCGCCAGCCGGATACGGTGAAAGGCGCGCTGGCTTATACCCCAGGTGTGATGATTGGGAATCGCGGAGCCTCCACCGCTTATGATGCTGTGAACATTCGTGGATTCAGCTCTGTAGGTACCAATATGTACCTGGATGGTCTGAAGCTGCAGGACGATAACTATTCGATTTATCAGATCGACCCATACTTCTTGGAGCGAGCGGAAGTTCTGCGCGGGCCGTCTTCGGTATTGTATGGCAAAAGCAATCCAGGTGGGGTGGTCGCGCTGGTCAGTAAACGGCCGACAACAGAGACGCTTCGCGAAGTTCAATTTAAAATGGGGACAGATAATCTGTTCCAGACCGGTTTTGATTTCAGTGATGCCTTGGATGATGCGGGTGTTTATTCATATCGTCTGACTGGTGTGGCGCGCGATGAAGATCAGCAGCAGGTTGGCGAGAAAAGCAAACGTTATGCTATTGCTCCTTCCTTCAGCTGGCGACCTGATGATCGCACTTCTTTGACTTTCCTCAGCAGTTTCCAGGATGACCCTAGCGTTGGCTTCTATGGCTGGTTGCCGAAAGAAGGTACGGTGCAAAATGGCGTCAATGGTAAGCTACCAACCAGCTTCAACGATGGTGAGCCGGGCTATAACAACATTTCTCGCAAGCAGCAAATGGTGGGGTATGCCTTTGAACATGCTTTCGATGATGTTTGGACCGTGCGCCAAAACCTGCGCTATTCGAAAATGGATGTGGACTACCGTTCTATTTATGGTTTAGGCATTGATCCAGATAATTCCGCTGAGCTGAAGCGTGGCGTGATGAACTCCAAAGAGCATATGTCCAGCTTTGCAGTAGACACACAGGCGCAGGCTAAATTTGCTACCGGGCAAGTTGACCATATCGTGTTGATGGGCGTTGATTATATGCGTATGCGCAATGATGTCGTTTATCAATATGGCAGTGCATCCAATCTGAATGTCATTGCTCCACAATATGGCAATCGAAGCTATACCATTACCGGTGGTGCCAGTCAGGTTAACCGTCAGGAGCAGACCGGCCTGTATGTGCAAGATCAGGCTGAATGGAACAACTGGGTTCTGACGATGGGGGGGCGCTATGATTGGAGCGATACCAACAGCACCAATCGCCTGAACCAGAATTCCGTCTCTAAGCAGCAGGATAACCAGTTTACCGGCCGTGCTGGCTTGAACTATGTTTTCGAAAACGGCATCGCGCCTTATGTCAGCTACAGCGAATCGTTTGAGCCAACCTCGGGCACTGATTTTTCAGGTAATACGTTTGCTGCCTCTAAAGGCAAACAGTATGAGGCTGGGGTTAAATACGCACCTAAGGATCGTCCGATCACCGCCAGTTTGGCGCTTTACCAGTTGACTAAAACCAACAATAAAGTGGCCGACTTAGAACACCCGTTCTTTAGCGTCCAGGGTGGGGAGGTCCGTTCTCGTGGGATTGAGTTGGAGGCGAAGGCGGCCTTGTCGGCTAACCTCAATCTGTTGGGCTCTTACACCTACACGGATGCTGAATATACTAAAGATACTTCGCTACAGGGAAATACACCTTCCGCTATCCCTAAACACATGGCTTCTTTGTGGGCGGATTACACCTTCCATGAAACCGCGATCAGCGGCTTGACCTTGGGCTCCGGCGTTCGTTATGTCGGCTCCAGCTATGGTGACGAGGCCAATACGTTTAAAGTGAAGGATTACACGGTGTTTGATGCCGCGATAAAATATGATCTGGCGCGTTTCAATTTGCCGGGCTCTTCTATTGGCATCAATGTGAACAACCTGTTTGACAAAGAATATGTCTCCAGCTGCTTTGCTACCTATGGCTGCTACTGGGGCGCAGAACGCCAGGTGGTCGCCACCGCAACCTTCCGTTTCTAACCGGATAGCCGGGGCGGCGCTGCGTCGTCCCGGACAAAGCAGGATCTATGCAGGACAAACTTCTTAATCCCGGCGCGACCTTCGCGCTGGATAACGCCAGCTTCGCCGTCCCCGGCCGGGTGCTGTTGCAACCGCTGTCGCTCAGTTTTCCCCAGGGCAACGTCTGCGGCCTGATCGGCCATAACGGTTCAGGTAAATCCACCCTGTTGAAACTGCTCGGGCGGCACCATGCCCCCAGCAGCGGTCAGGTCTTGCTCAATCAGCAGCCGTTGGCGCAGTGGGACAGCAAATCCTTCGCCCGCCAGGTGGCTTACCTGCCGCAGCAGTTGCCGGCGGCGGAAGGCATGACGGTGCGCGAGCTGGTGGCCGTCGGCCGCTATCCGTGGCACGGCGCGCTGGGGCGTTTTGGTGCCAACGATCGCCAATTGGTCGAAGAGGCCATTTCACTGGTGGGGCTGAAGCCGTTCGCCAACCGCCTGGTGGACAGCCTGTCCGGCGGCGAGCGCCAACGCGCCTGGCTGGCGATGATGGTGGCGCAGGACAGCCGCTGCCTGCTGCTTGACGAACCGACGTCGGCGCTGGACATCGCGCACCAGGTCGAGGTGCTGGCGCTCATCCAGCGTTTGAGCCGCGAACGCGATCTCACGGTGATCGCCGTGCTGCACGACATCAACATGGCGGCACGCTACTGCGACCATCTGGTGGCGCTGCGCGGCGGGGAAATGATCGCCCAGGGCGGCCCGCTGGAACTGATGCAGGGGCCGGTGCTGGAGCAAATTTACGGTATTCCTATGGGCACGTTGCCACACCCGAGCGGTGGCGCGCCGGTGAGTTTTGTCTACTGATGTCTTCTGCATTCACTTCTTCTCACGATCCGCTGCGCCGCCGTTTGTTGATGGCGCTGGCGCTGTCGCCGCTGTTGGGCTCGTTGCCCGGCCGAGCGGCGGATGCGCCGCCGGATATCGCGCGCGTTGCGGCGCTGGAATGGCTGCCGATCGAGCTGCTGTTGGCATTGGGCGTGACGCCGCTGGCGGTGGCCGATGTGCATAACTACAACTTGTGGGTGGCGGAGCCGAAGCTGCCGGCGACGGTGGTCGACGTTGGTCAGCGCACCGAACCTAACCTCGAACTGCTGCAGCAGCTCCAGCCTTCGCTGGTGTTGCTGTCGCAAGGCTATGGCCCGACGCCGCGAAAAATCCAACCCATCGCGCCAACCATGAGCTTTGGCTTCAACGACGGCAGCGGCAAACCGCTAACCGTCGCACGCCAGTCGCTGATGGCGCTGGGCCAGCGGTTGGGCATCGAAAGCCGGGCGGTAAACCACCTGGCGCAGTTTGACCGCTTTATGCAGGATGCGCGTCAGCGCCTGCAAAGCTACACCCGGCAACCGCTGCTGTTGTTTTCACTGATCGACACGCGCCATGCGTTGATCATCGGCCAGAAAAGCCTGTTCCAGGAAGCGATGGACCAACTGGGCATTCGCAATGCCTGGCAGGAGCAAACCGACTTTTGGGGCACGGCGGTGGTGGGTATTGAACGGTTGGCCACGGTGCGTAACGCCCGGGTCATCTACCTCGATCACGGCAATCAGGCGATGATGGATAAGGTCAGTGCGACGCCGTTATGGCAGTCGTTGCCCTTCGTGCGGCAAAACCAGCTGCGGCAGGTGCCGGCGGTGTGGTTCTACGGCGCCACGCTGTCGACGATGCGGTTTTGCCGCCTGTTGGCGCAGGCCCAGGAGAGTGGGGCATGAATTCGGGCATCCGGAGATTACCGCTGACGCTGATCCTGCTGTTGCTGGCGGCGGCAGGTGGCCTGACGATATACAACCTGGCGCAGCAGCTGCCGCCGGCGCACTGGGCGCGGGCGCTCAGCGCGCCGGACATCGACGACGTGCGGCAAATGCTGTTCCATTACAGCCTGCTGCCGCGGTTGACGGTGTCGCTGTTGGCCGGCGCCGGTCTGGGGCTGGTCGGCGTCCTGTTCCAGCAGGTGTTGCGCAATCCGTTGGCGGAGCCGTCGACGCTCGGCGTTGCCGCCGGCGCGCAGCTCGGCCTGACCATCGCCACGCTGTGGGTGCTGCCGGGGGGCGAATTCACCCGCCAGCTGGCCGCTATGGTGGGTGCGATTGTGGTGGGCGGGCTGGTGTTCGGCGTCGCCTGGGGCAAGCGGATGTCGCCGGTCACGCTGATTCTGGCCGGGCTGGTGCTGGGGTTGTACTGCGGCGCGGTCAACAGCCTGTTGGCGCTGTTTCATTACGATCAGCTGCAGGGCATGTTCCTGTGGGGCACAGGTGCGTTGAACCAACAGGACTGGAGCGCCGCGCAGTTCATTCTGCCGCGCTTGCTGGTGGCCGGTGCGCTGGCGGCGCTGTTGCTGCGCCCGCTGACGCTGCTGGGGCTGGACGACGGCGTAGCGCGCAACCTGGGGCTGGGGCTGTCGATGGCACGCTTCTGCGCCTTGGGGGTGGCCATTATCTTCAGCGCCATGCTGGTGAGCGCGGTGGGCGTTATCGGCTTTATCGGCCTGTTTGCGCCGCTGATGGCGAAGATGCTGGGCGCGCGCCGCCTGGCGCACCGAATGATGCTGGCGCCGTTGCTGGGGGCGCTGTTGCTATGGTTGACCGATCAGGTGATGCTCGGGGTAACGCAGGTGTGGCGCGAGATCCCGACCGGTGCGGCCACCGCACTGTTCGGCGCGCCGTTGCTGCTGTGGCTACTGCCGCGCCTGCGCAGCGCCGCTACGCCGCCGCCGATGAACCTCGGCGACAAGGTGCCTGCCGAACGTGGGAATCTGCCTACCTGGATCCTGGTGGGCGGCCTCGTACTGCTGATCGGCCTGACGCTGGCGCTGATGCTGGGCAAAAATGCCGGCGGCTGGCACTGGAGCCTGGGCACAGAACTGGACGCTCTGCTGCCGTGGCGTTGGCCGCGCGTGCTGTCGGCGCTGGCGGCGGGCATGATGCTGGCGGTCGCCGGCACGCTGATCCAGAAATTGACCGGCAACCCAATGGCCAGCCCGGAAGTGTTGGGCATCAGTTCCGGTGCCGCTTTTGGCGTCGTGATGATGCTGTTTATGGTGCCGGGCGACGCCTTCGTATGGTTGCTGCCCGCCGGCAGCCTGGGGGCGGCCGCGACGTTGCTGATCATCATGATCGCCGCAGGCCGCGGCGGTTTCTCGACCGAACGTATGCTGCTGGCCGGTATCGCGCTCAGTACCGCCTTTACCACCGTCATCTTCCTGCTGTTGGCCAGCGGCGATCCGCGTATGGGGGGCTTGCTGACCTGGCTCTCCGGTTCGACCTATTCGGTGGAGCCGGCGCAGGCGCTGCGCACTGCGCTGGTGGCCGCCGGATTGATGGTATTGGCGCCGCTGTGCCGCCGTTGGTTGACCATCCTGCCGCTCGGCGGCGCCACCGCCCGCTCGGTGGGCATTGCGCTGACGCCGGCGCGGTTGGCCATTCTGTTGCTGGCTGCCACCCTGACCGCGATGGCGACCCTGACCGTAGGGCCGCTGAGCTTTGTCGGGCTGATGGCGCCGCACATGGCGCGCATGTTGGGCTTCCGCCGTGCGCTGCCGCAGATGGTGATCGCCGCGCTGCTGGGCGGCTTGCTGATGGTGTTTGCCGACTGGTGCGGGCGGATGCTGCTGTTCCCGTATCAGATCCCCGCCGGGTTATTGGCGACCTTTATCGGTGCGCCGTACTTCGTTTATCTGTTGCGTAAGCAGACGTCGTAAGCGGCGTCTCGGCCGTGCTTTTTCTGTCATCAAAGGCTCAGCGTCGCTGGGCCTTTTTTTATTTTTCAGGGTGTTGCAAGGGGCTGCGAACGGGTGAGCAAAAACGATATTGCGTGCGAAAAGGAACACGAGGCGTGGCGGTGAGATGAATATACTGCGGGCGGGTGCTCTGGATCTTTGTCTCTGGAGCTTCTGCGAAAGATACAAAGAGAAAAGCCCCGAGTCGATATTCATTAACCCGAGGCCTACTCTAACGCACGACAACGTTAAGTTAGCCTCTTACCCGCCGCGAGGCAAGGAGAAGAAGGCATGATGCCGAACAAACGCAGCCCGTTAAAACTGGTGATTATTTGTGTCACTGTAATATCACTGGCATGGATAACCCGCAGCACGCTGTGTGAGCTGCGGATCCGAGCGGGCACTACGGAGGTTGCGGCCATTTTGGCTTACGAATCCGAACGGTAAGGCAACCCGGCGGCGGGGACTTTGCCTCCGCTTGCCGGCAGTCGATGCGTTGATCCAGGAGCACCCATCCGCTCAAAAAAAAACGGCGAGCCCAGGCTCGCCGTTTTCATGTTGATGTCGGGGCTTATTTCAGGCCGGCGGCATCGCGCAGCAGCGCGGCTTTGTCGGTCGCTTCCCACGGGAAGTGCTCGCGGCCGAAGTGGCCGTAGGCAGCGGTTTCGCGGTAGATCGGCTGCAGCAGATCCATCATCTGGATCAGGCCGTATGGGCGCAGATCGAAGAATTCGCGCACCAGCAGCGTCAGCTGTTCGGTTGGCACTTTCTCGGTACCGAAGGTTTCCACCATGATGGAAGTCGGTTCCGCTACGCCGATAGCGTAAGACACCTGGATCTCGCAGCGATCGGCCAGGCCGGCGGCGACGATGTTTTTCGCCACGTAGCGCGCCGCGTAAGCCGCGGAACGGTCAACCTTGGACGGATCCTTACCGGAGAAGGCGCCGCCGCCGTGGCGCGCCATGCCGCCGTAGGTGTCGACGATGATCTTACGGCCGGTCAGGCCGCAGTCGCCCATCGGGCCGCCGATGACGAAACGGCCGGTCGGGTTGATGTGGTATTTGGTGCCTGCCGTCAGCCATTCCGCCGGCAGGACCGGTTTGATGATCTCTTCCATCACCGCTTCTTGCAGATCTTTCAGCGAGATATCTTCGGAATGCTGGGTGGACAGCACCACGGCGTCGATGCCGACGATTTTGCCGTCGTCGTACTGGAAGGTCACCTGGCTCTTCGCGTCCGGACGCAGCCACGGCAGGGTGCCGTTTTTACGCACTTCGGACTGGCGCTGCACCAGACGGTGCGCGTAGGTCACCGGGGCCGGCATCAGCACGTCGGTTTCGTTGGTGGCGTAGCCAAACATCAAGCCCTGATCGCCGGCGCCCTGCTCGAGAGGATCGGTACGGTCAACGCCCTGATTGATGTCCGGGGATTGTTTGCCGATGGCGCTCAATACTGCGCAGGAGTTGGCGTCAAAGCCCATGTCCGAATGAACGTAGCCGATCTCGCGCACGGTCTTGCGGGTGATCTCTTCGATATCGACCCAGGCGCTGGTGGTGATTTCACCGCCGACCAGCACCATGCCGGTTTTCACGTAGGTTTCGCAGGCGACGCGCGCTTTCGGATCTTGTTCCAGGATGGCGTCGAGGACGGCATCGGAGATCTGATCGGCGATTTTATCGGGATGTCCTTCGGAGACGGATTCGGACGTGAAGAGGTGTTTAGCCATTGTGTTCTGTACCTTGCATAAGACGGGTTAGAAATTACTGCACAGCGCTGGAGATCCGGCATCGAAGCGAAGGGTCTTCCGCTGATGGCGCGAGATGCATCCTGCAACGCCCCTCAGGCAAAGCCGTTAAGCAGTTTATCAGTTAACCAGTATAGATGGATTAACATCTGGACGTCTATTTTAGGTCAGGGTTTAGCCAGATTGCCAGTAATTTTTTGCGCTTTCGCTCTTTTGCGCAAACGGGTTGGCGCCATTTTCATCGCTTGAAACAGTTTTCGGCGAATTTTCATTTTGCTTTTTCACCTGCTTACCGGTATAAACTGCGCGCGCGGTTCATTTGCTGCACAGTACGGCGGTCTGGCGTGGGGGAAGGTGCGATAAACTTCCGCTTTGCATTCGCCGGCGTTGCGCTATTATCCGTCGCGGGCGTTCGCCGTGGCGCCGCCGCTTCATCGAACGGTCACGTTCTTACACTATTTTAGAGGCTGGGTCGTTCACTCCGAACGGCGTGCGTGGAGGTGGTTGGATTAATGATCCGTTGTCTACCGGTTGTGGGTTCCCAACAGCAGTGCCGTTCTGGCGCACATTCTTCTGCTATTTCCCGTCTTGTCTCTCTGTCACTTACCAGGTGCGATAAACACTTGGCCGCTACTCAGGATTCTCGGGCCGGCTAACGGTCGTCTGAAGAACTGAACAAGGGTAGCCTGCAGCCTTCCTGTGGGATGTTTCTTGGCCCGATTCACGAGGTTTGAACAGGGTGTCTTACAATTATATGAGTGATAAACCGATCGCTGACCGCGAACGGCAGTTCTCTTCGCTGCCGCCGGCGCGGCTTGTTGGGTTGTTCTCGCGGGTTGTAGCTGCGATAGTGGCTGACGGTTTCGTCAGTGCGGAATGTGAGGCGAACCATGTCTGATGATCTGTTGATTCACCGTCCGCCGGTTGCGGGCGAGTCTTTATCTTTGCGCTCCATGCAGGAGGTTGCCATGAATGATCGTAATGCCAGCAAGATGCTGCGTACTTATAACGTCGCCTACTGGGGCAACAATTACTATGACGTCAACGAGCTGGGCCATATCAGCGTGTGCCCGGACCCGGATGTCCCGCAGGCGCGCGTCGATCTGGCAGAACTGGTGAAAACGCGCCAGAAAGACGGCCAACGTCTGCCGGCGCTGTTCTGCTTCCCGCAGATCCTTCAGCATCGCCTGCGCTCGATCAACGCCGCGTTCAAACGCGCGCGTGAGTCCTTCGGCTACCAGGGCGGCTATTTCCTGGTGTATCCGATCAAGGTGAACCAACATCGCCGCGTGATTGAGTCGCTGGTGAACTCCGGCGAACCGCTGGGGCTGGAAGCCGGCTCCAAGGCCGAGCTGATGGCGGTGCTGGCGCATGCCGGCATGACCCGCTCGGTGATCGTCTGTAATGGTTATAAAGATCGTGAATACATTCGCCTGGCGCTGATCGGGGAAAAACTGGGGCACAAGGTGTACCTGGTGATCGAGAAGATGTCCGAGATCAACCTGGTGCTGGAAGAAGCCGAACGGCTGAACGTCATACCGCGTCTGGGCGTGCGTGCGCGTCTGGCGTCGCAAGGCTCCGGCAAATGGCAGTCGAGCGGCGGCGAAAAATCCAAGTTCGGCCTGGCGGCGGTGCAGGTGCTGAAGCTGGTGGAAACCCTGCGCGAAGCGGGCCGCCTCGACAGCCTGCAGCTGCTGCACTTCCACCTGGGCTCGCAGTTGGCCAACATTCGCGATATCGCCACCGGCGTGCGCGAATCGGCGCGCTTCTACGTTGAACTGCACAAGCTGGGCGTCAACATTCAGTGCTTCGACGTGGGCGGCGGATTGGGCGTCGACTACGAAGGCACCCGCTCGCAGTCCGACTGCTCGGTGAACTATGGCCTGAACGAATATGCCAACAACGTGATTTGGGGCATCGGCGACGCCTGTAACGAACACGGCCTGCCGCACCCGACGGTGATCACCGAGTCCGGCCGTGCCGTGACCGCGCACCACACGGTGCTGGTCTCCAACGTGATCGGCGTCGAGCGCAACGAGTTCAGCGAACCGCTGCCGCCGGAAGCCGACGCGCCGCGCGCGCTGGAAAGCATGTGGGAAACCTGGCTGGAAATGAACGAGCCGGAAAACCGCCGCTCGCTGCGCGAATGGCTGCACGACAGCCAGATGGATTTGCACGACGTGCATACCCAATACGCGCACGGCATGCTGGATCTGACCAAGCGCGCCTGGGCCGAGCAGCTGTATCTGAACATCTGCAACAAGATCCAGCAGCAGCTCGATCCGAGCAACCGTGCGCACCGTCCAATCATCGACGAACTGCAAGAACGCATGGCGGACAAGTTCTACGTCAACTTCTCGCTGTTCCAGTCGATGCCGGATGCCTGGGGTATCGATCAGCTGTTCCCGGTGCTGCCGCTGGAAGGGCTGGATAAACCGCCGGAAGGCCGTGCTGTGTTGCTGGACATTACCTGTGACTCCGATGGCACTATTGACCACTATGTCGACGGCGACGGCGTGGCGACCACTATGCCGATGCCGCCGTACGATCCGGAGAACCCGCCGGCGCTGGGCTTCTTCATGGTCGGTGCGTACCAAGAGATCCTCGGCAACATGCACAACCTGTTCGGCGACACCGCCTCGGTTGACGTGTACGTGTTCCCGGACGGCAGCGTCGAGACCGAGCTGTCCGACGAGGGCGACACCGTGGCGGATATGCTGGAGTACGTGCAGCTCGATCCGAGCGCGCTGCTGGCCAAGTTCCGCGATCAGGTCAAAGAAACCGATCTGGACAGCGAGCTGCAGGCGCAGTTCCTGGAAGAGTTTGAGGCCGGCCTGTACGGTTATACGTATCTGGAAGACGAGTAACCGCCCTCTTCAGGGGGCAATGTCGGCCCCCTTGAAGCATGAACAAAATGCGGCCATAATCTGCCGTATCGGTAGCACCGAAACAAACATCGAATTACCCGTCATACTTGAAGTAGCCTCTGTGTTGGCTGCGTGCGTTCACCCCAGTTACTTACTTGAGTAAGCTCCTGGGGATTCCCGCCCTGGCCGTCTTGATGCAACTCCAATTATCCAGGGTATCAATCCCTTTCTCGTCGGGCTAACGACGCGGGAGGGATTTTTTTTTGTAACGGCCCGGCGTCTGCGCCCGGCAACTTGTTGAACTACGAGGGTTTACTATGAGCACCTTAGGCCATCAGTCCGATAATTCATTAGTGTCCAACGCCTTTGGTTTCCTGCGCTTTCCGCTGAACTTCATGCCTTACGACAGCGATGCAGAGTGGGTCATCACCGGCATTCCGTTTGACATGGCGACCTCCGGTCGCGCCGGCGGCCGTCATGGCCCGGCGGCCATCCGTCAGGTGTCCACCAACCTGGCCTGGGAAGGCAACCGTTGGCCGTGGAGCTTCGATCTGCGCGATCGCCTGAACGTGGTTGACTGCGGCGACATCGTGTTCAATTTCGGCGATGCGCAGGACATGAGCGACAAGCTGCAGGCGCACGCGGAGAAACTGCTGAAGGCCGGTAAGCGCATGCTCTCGTTCGGCGGCGACCACTTCGTGACTCTGCCGCTGCTGCGCGCGCACGCCAAGCATTTCGGCAAGCTGGCGCTGGTGCACTTCGACGCCCATACCGATACCTACGCCAACGGCAGCAAGTTCGACCATGGCACCATGTTCTATCATGCCCCGAACGAAGGCCTGATCGATCCGCACCACTCGGTGCAGATCGGTATTCGCACCGAGTTCGATCATGACAACGGCTTTACCGTGCTGGACGCCGCGCAGGTGAACGATCGCAGCGTGGATGACCTGCTGACCCAGATCAAAGGCATCGTCGGCGATATGCCGGTGTATCTGACCTTCGACATCGACTGCCTGGATCCGGCGTTCGCACCGGGCACCGGCACGCCGGTGATCGGCGGCCTGACCTCCGATCGCGCGCTGAAACTGGTGCGCGGCATGCAGTCGCTGAACATCGTCGGCATGGACGTGGTGGAAGTGGCGCCGGCCTATGACCAGTCCGAGATCACCGCGCTGGCCGCGGCGACCCTGGGCCTGGAGATGCTGTACCTGCAGGCGGCGAAGAAACACGCCTGACACCAGGCCACTCCTCGCTGAAAAAGCGGCTCCCATCGTATGGGGGTCGTTTTTTTTTGCCCCGAACCGCTCATTTGGCGCCTCTCGTCGTCCCTTTCATTCCGTTGCAACGCCTTTGCGCAACCCCGCGCAGAAATGAAACTGAGTCAGAGAAAAGGAACCGGGAGTGCGGGGAGGATGAATATACTGCGCGCGGGTGCTCTGGATCTTTGTATCTGGAGCCTGCGTGAAAGGTACAAAGAGAAAAGCCCCGAGTCGATATCCATCAACCCGAGGCCAACTCTAACGCCAGACAACGTTAAGTTAGCCTCTTACCCGCCGCGAGGCAAGGAGAAGAAGGCATGATGCCGAACAAACGGAGCCTGTTAAAATTGGTGGTTATTTGTGCCACGGTAATATCACTGGCATGGATAACCCGCAGCACGCTGTGTGAGCTGCGGATCCGATCGGGCAACACGGAGGTTGCGGCCATTTTGGCTTACGAATCCGAACGGTAAGGCAACCCGGCGACGGGGGATGTTCCCCGTCTGCTGATTGTTGGCGTCCAGATCCATGAGCACCCTCTCAACGCTGTCGGTTTTCCGCCGAACAGGACAGGAAAACGGGTTTATGCCCGCTTCACCTGCCGCGCCAGCAACATGCGGCCAAACAGTGCGCCGCCCGCCAGCAGCGTCAGCAACTGCGAGGCGATCAGCACCGCAAAGCCTGAAGACACCTTGCCTTGGCTGGCCATCACCATGCCCATCGCCATTGGCACAAACGCCGAGAATAGATTGCCGATGCCGTTGATCAGCCCATAGGCGCTGCCGACCGCCTCCGACCGCGCATAATGTTGCAGTAGAGTGGGTATCGCTGCGCCCTGCGCGCCCCAACAGGCATTGGCCGCCAGCAGGAAGAAGGCGATCCAGCCAAGCTGATGGCTGTTCATCACGCCATAGATGCACAGCGCGGTCGCTGAACCGCCGCAGACGAAGATGAGCGGCGCCTGATAAGGGCGGATACGATCGAGCAACACGCCGCCGAGGTATTTGGAGGCGATGCTGACGATGAAAGGCAGCGCGGCCATCCAGCCCATCTGCTTGATGGAGAATCCCTTTTCATCGGTCAGATACGCCGGCAGCCAGGCGCTGGAGCCCCACAGATAGCTGAGCGTGGCGATCTCGATCAGCAGGATCCAGCCGAGCATCGGCGTGCGCCAGGCCAGCGCAAAGGTGTGCCAAACGCGGCTCAGCACCGGTTGCGGATCGGCTGGGCGCGAGGATGAAGACAGAGCAAGGGGATGAACGAACAGCCGCACCAGCGCCAACCCCAGCAGCAGGTTGAGCAGCGCCAGCAGGTGAAACGACATCGCCCAGCCGAAGTGCGCCATCAGAAAACTCACCAGCGGAAAGCCGAGCACCAGCCCCAACGAAACGCCCAGCGTGCTGACCGCGTTGGGCTTGCCGCGCTCGTCGGCGGAGAAATGATCGCCGATGTACATGGTCTTCAGCGAGAACAGCGGCCCTTCGCTGACGCCAAGCAGCGCGCGCACCACGCACAGTAGCATCAGCGATCCCGCCAGCGGCGAGGCGGCGGTGAGCAGCGCCCACAGCACCACGCTCAGCGTCAGCGCGCGGCGGTAACCCATCAGCGTTTCCAGAAACGGCGTCAGCAACATGGCGGACAGGCCGTAGCCGAGCAAAAACACCGTCATCAGCGTGCCCTGGTGAGCGCGGTCGCCGCCGAGTTGGAAGTGTTGCAGGAAGTCGGGATTGACCAACATCACGGCGATATTGACCCGATCCGCATAGGCGATAACGATCAGAAACAGCAGGGCGATCACCCCAAACCAGCGTTGACGTTGTTGCACGGTGCATTCCTCAGTGCGAGCGGTTGACGAATTCAGGCAGCAGTAAACTCACCCGAGGATGCCATTTAGCACAAACGCGGGGGATAAGGTCGATTGATGTAAATTTATTGTTATCAAATAGGGTGTGAAAGACAGTGAGAAAACACTTTTACGCGCAATGCATCGTCGGAATCAACGCATTTTTTGCCATAAATTAGTGATAGAGCGCACAACTGACATAGGTTTTTCATATCGGTGCATGATTTCGTGATCCTTCCCGCATTTGTCATTTTTAAACAACTTTTCATTAACATTTGCCGTTCCGCTCGCTTGACGAAAGTTTCGCCAGACTTATAGTGACTGTATTAAATAAGAAACTGAGTTTCATATATGAAACAATCAGATAGAGGACAAAAGCAATGAGCTGGAAGAATGTGTGCGAAGTGTCTCAGGTGAAAGAAGATTTTCCTTTTTCCGGCAAAGTGGAAGGCAAAGAGATCGGGGTGTACCTGCTCGACGGTAACTACTACGCGTTGGAAGACGTTTGCCCGCATGCTTATGCCTTGCTCAGCCAGGGGTTTGTAGACGACGGCAAGGTTGAGTGCCCGTTGCATGAAGCGTTGTTTGACGTGCGCACCGGCCAGTGCCTGCGCGAGCCGGGCGGCCGCGATCTGCAAACCTATCCCACCCGGGTGGTCGACAACCAAATCCAGATCACCTTTATCCCGGAGGAGTAATCATGCAGCACATCACCGATTTCAATCCCTGGCTGCCGGACACCCAACAGGTGACGCCGGCCCGTGAAGGCGGCAACGGCCAAATCCACCAGCCGGGCCAATTTCGCAACGTGATCTGGCAAACCCGCGCTCGGGTGCCGGACGGTTTCGAAACCGCCCTGGTGGCGGCGCTGGAAGCCATCTTCGAGCAGGGGGCGGAAGAGCTGGATCAGATCGTCAGCGCGTTGAACGAGCGCCGTCTGCTCGATCGCAGCGGCCAGCCGTGGAATGAGACGACGTTCCGCGAGTTCCTTCACGTTAACGGTTTTTGAGCCGCATCCGGGAGAAGACAATGACAGTAAACACAACATCATCCTCCGCACACAGCTTGCAGGACTATCTTGACCAGGGGTTGCGCGGCATGTGGTATCCGGTGCTGGCCAGCTGGGAAGTAGGCAACAACCCGGTCGGTATCACCCGTCTGGAACAGCAAATCGTGGTGTGGCGTGACGGTGAAGGCCAGATCCACGCGCTGGAAGACCGCTGCCCGCACCGCGGCGCGCGGCTTTCCATGGGGTGGAATCTCGGCGATCGCATCGCCTGCTGGTACCACGGGGTGGAGGTTGGCGGCGACGGGACGGTGAAAGACGTGCCGGCGGTGGATCGCTGCCCGCTGGTGGGCCAAAAATGCCTGCGTTCTTACCCGGCCAAAGAAGCCTATGGCGCGGTGTTCCTCTATTTCGGCGTGACGGCGGATGAAGCGCCGGCGGAGCTGACTTTCCCGCAAGAGCTGGCGGACGAAGCCGCTTACAGCAACTTCCTGTGTACCGCCAGCTGGGACTGCAACTACCAGTACGCGTTGGAAAACGTGATGGATCCGATGCACGGCACCTACCTGCACTCTTCCTCGCACTCGATGGCGGAAGGGGATCGCAAGGCGGATATGGGGCTGGAGCCGACCGACAGCGGGTTTATCTTCAAGAAAAACGGCCAGATCGGCGTCAACTTCGACTGGGTGGAGTTCGGCAGCAGCGGCGCCTATTGGATGCGCCTGTCGATCCCGTACAAGAAGCGCTTCGGGCCGGGTGGTCACTTCTGGATCATCGGCATGGTGGTGCCGGAAGACAAGGATCACTGCCGGGTATTCTTCTGGCGCATCCGTAAGGTCAAAGACTGGCAGCGCGACATGTGGCGCTTCATGTACCGCAACCGCCTGGAGTCGCTGCATTGGGACGTGCTTGAGCAGGATCGCATCGTGCTTGAGAACATGGCGCCTAATGCCCGCGGCCACGAATATCTGTATCAGCACGACGTCGGTCTTTCTCGCCTGCGCCGCATGATGCAGAAAGAAGCGCAGAAACAGCTGGCGACGTTGCGCGAGCGCGAGGCGGCGCAGTGAACGGCCTGCTGAACGGTAAACGCATTGTTGTCACCGGCGCGGCGCGCGGCCTGGGCTACAGCTTCGCCGCCGCCATCGCCGCGGCCGGCGCGCAGGTGGTGATGTGCGACATTTTGGCGGATGAGCTGATGGCGGGCGGCGCCGCGCTGCGTGAGCAGGGCGCTCAGGTGGAAACGCAGACGATCGATCTGGCGTCACCGGATTCGATCCGTTCGGCGTTCGAGAAGATCGCCGCAGGCGGCGGGATCGACGGCCTGGTGAACAACGCGGCGCTGGCGACCGGCGTCGGCGGCAAAACCATGATGGAATACGATATCGATCTGTGGGATCGGGTGATGCAGGTCAACGTGCGCGGCACCTGGCTGGTGAGCCAGGCGGCGGTGCCGCTGCTGGCGCGCAACCCGCACGCCAAGATCGTCAATGTGGCGTCGGACACCGCGCTGTGGGGGGCGCCGCGCCTGATGGCCTATGTCGCCAGCAAAGGCGCGCTGATCGCGATGACGAGATCGATGGCGCGCGAGCTGGGCCCGCAGGGCATCTGCGTCAACGCCATTGCGCCGGGCCTGACGCGGGTGGAGGCTACCGAGTATGTCCCCGCCGAGCGTCATCAGCTGTACGAGCAGGGGCGCGCGCTGGCCGGGGCGCAGCACCCGGACGATGTGAACGGTACGGTGCTTTATCTGCTGTCGCCGCTGGCGGATTTCGTCACCGGCCAACTGCTGCCGGTCAACGGCGGCTTCGTATTCAATTGACGGCCCGTAGGGCAGGCGCACAGCGCAGGAGCGAAACATGGCGGACGAGCAAGCATGTAAATATCTGATCCCGGGACTGGATCGCGGGTTGCAGTTGCTGCTGGCGTTTGGCGAGCAGCATAAGGAAATGACCTTCGCCGAGTTGCATCGTCTGGTCAACATGCCGAAGGCCACTGCTTACCGCGTGGTGCAGACGCTCGAGCACCTGGGCTTCCTGGAGCGCAATCCGCGCACCAACACCTTTGCGCTCGGCATCAAGGTGCTGCGCCTTGGCTTCGAATACATCGCGTCGCTGGACGTGGCGCAGGCCGGTCAGCCGGTGATCGAGCAGCTGCGCGATCGCAGCCAGTGCAGCAGCCATCTGGCGATCCGCGACGGGCGCGACGTGATCTACATTGCCCGCGTCAGCGCCGCCGGTTCGCAGATCAATCAGGTCAGCGTCGGCACCCGCTTGCCGGTACACCAAACCTCGCTTGGGCGCATGCTGTTGACCAGCGCCACCCGCAGCGAGTTCGAACAACTTTATCCGGACGCGCAGCTGCCGGGCAATGCGCCGGGCACCCCGGCGGATCGCGAAACGCTGTGGCAGATGGTGCAGCAAGACAAAGCGCGCGGCTATGTGATCGGCGAATCGTTCTTCCGCCACGGCATCTCCTCGATCGTCTACCCGATCTTCAACCGCGAGCAGCGGGTCGAGGCGGTCGTCAGCATCATGGTGCCGTCCGATGAGATCCCGAAAGCGGATCGCGAGCGGCTGCGCATGGAAGTGCGCGACGCGGCGGAGAAAATTTCCGGCTTCCTCGGCGCGCCGCCGCAGGCCAACGTCGGCTAACCGACAGGACCGACTCTTTTACTCAGGCAGGGATAAGGCCCGTAGCAAACAGGGGCCGGGGTTCACTCATGCCTGAAAACCGTATGCAGCGAGAACGTGAGGCTGAACAATGAGCGTAATCGGAATCGAAAAACTGGAATTTGGCGTCGAAGATCTGCCAACCTGTGAAAAATTCATGCAAGACTTCGGCCTGCAACCCGCCACGCAACATTGGGGCGAACCGCAGCGCGAATTCACTACCCTGAGCGGGGCGCGGATCGTCCTGCATCCGTTGCAAAGCGCGGCGCTGCCTGCGGCGTTTGAGGGCGGTTCTACCCTGCGCCGCATGACCTGGGGTGTGGCCTCGCCCGCCGATCTGGCACGCCTGCAGCCGCGTTTGGCGTTGATGCCCGGCTTCCGTCAGGTGGGGGAAGAGCTGGAATGCCTCGATCCCAACGGCATGACGCTGCGCTTCGTCGTCAGCCGCCAGCAGGCGGTCGAGGTGCCGGTCACGCCGATCAACCAATGGGGCGACGTGCGCCGCATCGATCAACCCAGCCCGGTCTATTCGCAGGCGCAGCCGATCAACATCGGCCACGTGGTGTTCTTCGTTGAGGATCTGGCGGCGACCGAGCGTTTCTATCGCGAGCTGTTGGATTTCCAGGTTTCCGATCGCTATATCGATCGCGCCGTCTTCCTGCGTACCCAGGCGCGCGGTGGCCACCATAACCTGTTCCTGCTGAAGCTGCCGAACCGCCCACGGGGCCTGAACCACGTGGCGTTCACCGTGCGCGATATCCACGAAGTGATCGGCGGCGGCATCGCCATGAACAAGGAGAAGTGGAGCACCTTTATCGGCCCCGGCCGCCACCCGATCTCTTCGGCCTATTTCTGGTACGTCAACAGCCCGACCGGCGGTGCGTTCGAGTACTACACCAACGACGATTATCTGACGGAAAACTGGCAGCCGCGCGAGCTGGAGCATTCGCTGGTGTCCTTCACCGAATGGGCAGTAGAGGGCGGCATCGATCACGACACGCGCCGCCAGCATAAAAAGGCGGCGGCGTTATGAACCGGCCGGAACACGCGGGCATCGTCATCGTCGGCGGCGGTCAGGCCGGCGGCTGGGCGGCCAAGACGCTGCGCGACCGCGGTTACAGCGGCCGGCTGACGGTTGTCAGCGACGAACCTTACGATTTTTACGAGCGGCCGCCGCTGTCGAAAGCGGCGCTGCTGGATGCCGCGGCTCCCCTCAGCCGGCTGTTCAGCGAACAGGCGGTGGCGGAGCTGAATATCGACTGGCGTCGCCCGCTGCGCGCCGAGTCCATCGATGCAGAACAGCAAATCGTCACGCTCAGCGACGGGCAACGGCTGCAGTTCGAGCAGTTGCTGATCGCCACCGGCGGGCGGCCGCGTGTGCCGAGCGCCGCCTGGGCGCAGCACCCGCGCGTGATGACGCTGCGTTCCTGGGACGATGCGGCCCGGTTGCGGCAGGGCCTGCAGGGCTGCCGTCGCCTGGCGATCGTCGGCGGCGGTTGGATCGGGCTGGAGATCGCCGCTTCCGCGCGCCGTCTCGGCGCCGAGGTGACGGTGTTTGAACGCCAGCCTGCGCTGTGCATGCGCAGCGTCGGCGCCGACGTCTCACAAGCGTTGCTCGAACTGCATCGCCGGCAGGGCGTCACGGTGCTGTGCGGCTGCGGCGAGATCTCGCTGGAAGATCGCGACGGCGCCGCCTGGATCGGCAGCGAAGTCAGCGATCCGCAGGCCTTCGATCTGGTGGTGGTGGGGATCGGCGTCGAGCTGAATCTCGAACTGGCGCGCAGCGCCGGGCTGGCGATCGAGTCCGGCATCGTGGTCGACGGCCAGGGGCGCACCAGCCATCCGGCGATCTTCGCCGCCGGCGACGTGGCGCGCCACCCGACGCTTGGCCTGTGCCTGCAGTCTTGGGCCTACGCGCAAAATCAGGCCATTAGCACCGCCTGCGCGATGCTCGACGCCTTCGCCGCCCCGTATGACGACGTGGCCTGGCTTTGGTCGGATCAATACGACGCCAATATCCAGATCCTCGGTGTGCCGAGCGGCGGCGTGCACCATGTGGTGCGCCGCACGCCGCAGTCGCAGGTGTTCTTCACGCTGAACGCCGACCGGCAGCTGGTGCAGATGGTGGCGTTCAACGACGCGCGCACCATTAAGCTCGGCAAGCGTTGGCTGGCGAGCGGCCGGGTGTTGGATCCGCAGCAGCTGGCGGATGCGGAGTTTTCTTTGATGGCGTTGAAATAACGCCCGAACCTCGGGAGCGTTTTATGACTACGCAAGACATTGACGCCCGCGCTGGACGGGCGGGGGAAGCCGTTGCCGAAAATCCGCAGCAGCGGGTGCGCTGGTCGGTGCCGATCGCGCTGTTTGCCTGCGTGTTGCTGGCGTTTTTCGACAAGATCAGCATCGCGGCGCTGTTTTCCGATAGTGAGTTTCAGCAGGCGTTAGGGATCGGTTTTGACCCGGCGCGGCTGGGCTTGCTGATGAGCGCGTTTCTGTTCTCCTACGGCATTTCCTCGATGCTGCTCAGCGGCATCGGCGATCGGCTTAATCCGGTCAAGGTACTGATTGGCATGATGGTGGTGTGGGGCGTGCTGATGGTGTTGATGGGGATGGTGCGTTCCTATCACGCCATGATGACGCTGCGCATTCTGCTCGGCATCGCCGAAGGGCCGCTGCTACCGATGGCCTACGCCATTATTCGTCAGGCCTTCCCGCCGCAGCTGCAGGCGCGCGCCACCATGCTGTGGCTGCTCGGCACGCCGCTGGGCGCCGCGCTTGGCTTCCCGGTCACCCTGTACATTCTCAATACCTTCGACTGGCAGGCCACCTTCTTCTTTATGGCGTTTCTGACGTTGCCGGTGATGTTGCTGGTGCTGTTCGGCATGCGCCACCTGAACGTCGCGCGTCCGGCGGCGGCGACCAAGCCGGCGGTGTCCGAACGCAAACAGCATCGCCGAGAGCTATTGCGCAGCCCGCACTTTTGGATGATCTGCCTGTTCAACATCGCCTTCCTGACCTACCTGTGGGGCATGAACGGCTGGTTGCCGAGCTACCTGATCAAGGGGAAAGGCATTCATCTGGAGCATGCCGGTTACCTCTCTTCGCTGCCGTTCATCGCTATGCTGCTCGGCGAAGTGCTGGGCGCCTGGCTGTCGGACAAGCTGGATCGGCGCGCGCTGGCCTGCTTCCTGTCGCTATGCGGTGCCGGCCTCGGTCTGGCGGTGGTGCTGCACCTGCAGGGCACCTACAGCGTGATCGCTGCCATGGCCTTCAGCACCTTTATGTGGGGCGCCGGTGCGCCGAATATTTTCGCGCTGTTGGCGAAGGCGACCAGCAGCAAGGTCAGCGCTACCGCCGGCGGTATCTTCAACGGGTTGGGCAATTTTGCCGGCGCGCTGGCGCCGGTGCTGATGGGGGCGTTGATCGCCGCCACCGGCAATATGGATAACGGCCTGCTGTTCCTGGTGGTGATGGCTTTCGTCGGCTGCCTCATTCTGCTGCCGTTACTAAGAAAGTACTGAATTAACAATTGCTAAGCCCAATGGATTTCATGCTGTGGCTAGGCGGCAAGTTCGGGAGTCTCCAGGAGCTTACTGCGGTAAGTGACTGGTGCGAACGAATGCAGCCAACAACGCCACAGCGTGAAAGACGAAGGGGATAACCATTTGATTCAACAGAGGAGTGACAACATGTCTCAGGTTGAGAACAAAGCCGGCGTCAAGCCGCAGGATCTGTCGATGGAAAATTGGGTAGAGTCGCGCATCGCGCGTTTCGAAGGCCGTAAATACGACTGGAACGCGCTGAAATTTCAGGCCGATTTCGACCCGAAATACCGCCGCGCGCAGATGCGCTACATCGGTACCGGCGCCACCGGCGTGGCCAGCGACGCCAACACCATTCCGGCGGGCAACTTCACCTTCTCCACCATGGTGCTGCCGTCGAAGTGCGAGGGCCCGTTGCACCTGCACGACGACGTGGAAGAAGTGTTCTTCATGCTGAAAGGCAGCATCACGCTGATGATCCAGGATGGCGAAGAGTATTACGAAACCAGGCTGAAAGAGCGCGATCTGATCTCGGTGCCGGCGGGGGTGTATCGCGGCCTGTTCAACCACGGCGAGGAAGAGGCGCTGATGTGCGTGATGCTCGGCACCGCCAAGCCGGAGATCCCGACTTACCCGGCGGATCACCCGCTGTCCAAAGTGAAGCGCAACTGATGAACGGCCTGGCGCAACGCCAGCGCGCGCGCTGCGGGGCGTACACCCTGAGCTGGCGCGAGGCCGGGCAGGGGCGGCCGGTGGTGTTGCTGCACGGCATCAGCTCCGGATCGGCCTCGTGGATCAAGCAGCTCAACGATAGCGGCCTGACGGACGGCCACCGTCTGCTGGCGTGGGACGCGCCGGGCTACGGCGGCAGCCTGCCGTTGGCGGATCCGCAGGCCGATGCCACCGGTTATGCGGCGGCGTTGGCGGCGCTGATTGATGAGCTGCAGCTGGCGCAGCCGCTGATCGTCGGCCATTCGCTGGGGGCGCTGATCGGCAGCGCCTATGCCGCCGGCTATCCGGACGGGTTATGTGGATTGGTGTTGGCGGATCCGGCGCAGGGCTATGCCACGGCGCCGGAGGAAAAACGTCGGCAGGTCTATGGCCAGCGCCAACAGATGATAGAGACGCTGGGGCCGGTGGGCTACGGCGAGCAGCGGGCGGCGGCCTTGCTGCGTGAAGGGGCGGATCCGCAGGATATCGCCTGGGTGCGCAACGGCATGCAGCAGCTCGATCCCGACGGTTTTCTGAGTGCCGCCTGGATGCTGGCCAACGACGATATCGGCCGCTATCTGGCGCGCTATCGCGGCCCGCTGGAAGTGTGGTGCGGTGAACAGGATCGCATTACGCCGCCGGAGAAGGCGGCCGAGCTGGCGCGTGAGCAGGACGCGACGCTGCGTTTGATCGCCGCCGCCGGCCATGCCAGCTACCTCGACGCGCCGGGGTGTTTCAACCGCTATCTGCGGGACTTTACGGGAGCAATCCAACGATGAATTTTCAGCTTGAAAATCGGGTGGCGGTGGTGACCGGCGGCTCGTCGGGCATCGGTTTCGAAACCCTGAAGCTGCTGCTGGCCGAAGGGGCGAAGGTGGCGTTCTGTGGCCGCGATCCGGACAAACTGGCCGGCGCAGCAGCCAGCCTGCGCGCAGAGTTTCCGCAGGCGGAGATCCTGGCGCTGCGCTGCGACGTACTGGACGCGCAGCAGGTGGCGCAGTTCGCTGACCAGGTGACGGCGCATTTCGGCGGCGTGGATCTGCTGATTAACAACGCCGGTCAGGGCTTCGTCGCCCATTTTGACCAAACGCCGCGCGAAGCCTGGCTGCATGAGGCCGAGCTGAAGCTGTTCGGCGTGATCAACCCGGTGCAGGCGTTTTTACCGGCGCTGGAACGGTCGACGATCGCGTCGATCACTTGCGTGAACTCGCTGCTGGCGCTGCAGCCGGAAGAACACATGATCGCCACCTCGGCGGCGCGCGCCGCGCTGCTCAACATGACGCTGACGCTGTCGAAAGAGCTGGTGGGCAAAGGCATTCGCGTTAACTCGATCTTGCTGGGGATGGTGGAGTCGGGCCAGTGGCGCCGCCGTTTCGACGAGCGCAGCGATAAAGATCAAAGCTGGGAGCAGTGGACGGCGGCGATCGCCGAACGGCGCGGCATCCCAATGAAGCGCCTCGGCAAGCCGCAGGAGCCGGCGCAGGCGCTGCTGTTCCTCGCTTCGCCGCTGGCTTCCTTTACCACCGGCGCGGCGCTGGACGTATCCGGCGGTTTTAACCGCCATGTGTAGCAGGGGCCGATAAAGATGAAGAAGATCATGATGATTGGCTACGGCGCGATGGCGAAGGAAGTGATCGCCCGTTTGCCGGAAGGCGTGGAGGTCGGTTGGATCCTGGCGCGCGCGGCTCATCATGCGGCGATCGCCGAGGCCTTTGGCGGGCGGGTGCAGGCGCTGACCCATCCCGAGCAGTGTTTGCCGCGGCCGGATCTGGTGCTGGAGTGCGCCAGCCAACAGGCGGTGGCGGAGTTCGGCGAAGCGGTGCTGCAGCGCGGTTGGCCGCTGGCGCTGATCTCGACCGGCGCGCTGGCGGACGCCGCATTGCAACAGCGGCTGCAGCAGGTTTGCCGCCGCCATCACGGGCAGCTGATCGTGTTGTCCGGTGCGGTGGCGGGGATGGATGGGCTGGCGTCGGCGCGCGAAGGCGGGCTGGAGAGCGTGACCTATCAGGCCAGCAAAAGTCCGGCCAGCTGGCGCGGCAGCCCGGCGGAGCAGTTGATCGACCTCGATGCGGTGAGCGAAGCGCAGGTATTTTTCGAAGGGTCGGCGCGCGAAGCGGCGCGTTTGTTCCCGGCCAATGCCAACGTGGCGGCCACCATTGCGCTCAACGGCCTGGGGATGGACGCCACCCGGGTACGTCTGCAGGTCGATCCCGCCACCCGGCGCAATACCCATCGTCTGCAGGTGTGCGGCGACTTTGGCGAATTTCACATCGAGCTGAGCGGCACCCCGCTGGCGAGCAATCCCAAAACATCAACCCTGGCGGCGCTGAGCGCGGTACAAGCCTGTCGCCGTCTGGTGGACGGCGGTTTTATTGCCTGAACGGCAGGAGCGGAGCATGGAACGATTGAATATTTTTGTCGCCGGGCGCTGGCGTGAAGGGCGTGGCGAAGAGATGGCGTCGGTATTCCCGGCCGACGGCAGCGTCAACGCGCGGCTGCGTGCCGCTAACGTCGAGGACGTGAACGAGGCGGTGGAAGCGGCGGAGCGCGCCTGGCGCGCGCCGGAATGGCGTGGGTTGGTGCCGCATCAACGCGCCTCGATCCTTTACCGCGTCAGCAACCTGATTCTGGCGCAGCAGGAACAGCTGGCCGAGCTGCAGACCCGCGACAACGGCAAGCCGCTGGCGGAGACCCGCGGGCTGGTGGCCAGCGCGGCGGCGACCGCGCGCTACTTCGCGGCCGCCTGCGAGGTGTTGGAAGGCGAGCTGCCGACCCCGCGCAGCGCCGAGGTGATGACGCTAAGCCAGTATCAACCGATGGGTGTGATCGCCGCCATTACGCCGTGGAACTCGCCGATCGCCAGCGAAATGCAGAAGGTGGCGCCGGCGTTGGCGGCGGGCAACGCGGTGGTGCTCAAACCGGCCGAAGCCACGCCGCTGATGGCGCTGAAGCTGGCCGAGCTGTTCGAACAGGCGGGTCTGCCGGCCGGGCTGCTCAGCGTGTTGCCGGGCAAAGGTTCGGTGATCGGCGAGGCGTTGGCGCGCCATCCGCTGGTGAAAAAGATCTCCTTTACCGGCGGGACCAGTACCGGGCGCCATTTGGCGCACATCGCCGCCGACAAGCTGATCCCCACTTCGCTGGAATTGGGCGGTAAGTCGCCGACCATCGTGCTGGAGGACGCCGATCTGGAGCAGGCGGCGCGCGGCATCTGCTACGGCATTTTCAGCTCCGCCGGCCAGGCGTGCATCGCCGGTTCGCGGCTGTTCGTGCATCGTTCGCTGTATCAGCCGCTGCTGGCGCGCTTGGCCGAACTGACGGCGGGGTTGCGCATCGGCAACCCGCTGGTGCCGGGCGTGCATCTCGGCCCGCTGATCAGCGCCAAACATCGGCAAAGCGTGGCGGACTACGTGGCGCTGGCGCGGCAGGAGGGCGGCCGAGTGATCATCGGCGGCGAAGCGCCGGCCGATCCGCAACTGGCGAGCGGTAGCTATTACCTGCCGACCATTATTGAAGGCTTGAACAACGACGCCCGCGTTTGCCAGGAAGAGATCTTCGGCCCGGTGCTGGTGGCGTTGCCGTTTGACGACGAGCAACAGCTGATCGAACAGGCCAATGACTCGGTGTACGGCCTGGCGGCCGGCATCTGGAGCCGCGACTTCCCTCGCGCGATGGCGCTGGCGGAGCGGCTGGAAACCGGCACCGTCTGGGTCAATACCTACAAAACGTTCTCGATTTCCACGCCGTTCGGCGGTTTCAAGGAGAGCGGGCTGGGCCGCGAAAAGGGCCTGAACGGCATCAAGGCCTACATGCAGCAAAAAAGCGTGTATCTGGCGCTGAGCCATCAGGTGAACCGCTGGAGCGACTAGGCCGACACCTCTACGCATAACCCTAATAACGAATACCTTAAGAAGGCAGATGATGAGCGATAAAATCACGGTTGGCGAGGCGATAGCCCGGACTCTGGAACAGTACGCGGTGTCGGCGATGTACGGCATCATTTCGATTCATAATCTGCCGATCGCCGATGCGGTGGGGCAGCGCGATAAAATTCGCTTCGTGCCGGCGCGCGGCGAAGCGGGGGCGGTCACCATGGCCGACGCACACGGGCGTTTCTCCGGCCTGGGCGTAGCCTTGACCAGCACCGGCGCCGGCGCCGGCAACGCGGTGGGGGCGATGATTGAGGCGCTCAACGCCAACACGCCGCTGCTGCATATCACCGGCCAGGTGGAAAAAGCCTATCTGGACGCCGACGCCGGTTTTATTCATGAAACCCGCGATCAGCTCGGCTTCCTGCGCGCCTGCTCCAAGCGCGCTTACCGGGTCAATTCGCCGGGGCAGGCGGTGGCGGTGATCCAGCGGGCGATCCTGGATGCGCAAACCGTGCCCTGCGGCCCGGTGGCGGTCGAGATCCCGATCGATATTCAAAGCAGCCTGGTTTCCCGTTCGGTGCTGACCGAGCCGTTGGCGCCGGCGCCGTTGCCGAAGGCGGACGATGCGGCGGTGGAACGGCTGCATCAGCGGCTGAAACAGGCCAAGCGTCCGCTGCTGTGGTTGGGCGGCGGCGCCTTGGCCTGCGGCGACGCGGTGCGCAAGCTGGCGGACGCCGGCGTGGCGGTGATCTCCAGCACCCACGGGCGCGGCATTCTGCCGGACAGCCATCCGCGCAGCCTGCGGGCGTTCCATAATTCACCGAGCATCGAAGCGATCCTGACGCAGTGCGACCTGACGCTGGTGGCTGGTTCGCGCCTGCGCAGTAATGAAACCCGTACCTGGACGCTGCCGCTGCCGCGCCCGCTGGTGCAGATTGACATCGATCCGGCGGCGGCCAACCGCAACTATCTGGCCGATGAGCAGATCAACGGCGACTGTGCGGCGCTGCTCGCGGCGCTGGCGGCGCGGCTGAGCCCCGGCGAGAAGGTCAACGCCGAGTGGGATGCCGAGATCGCGGGGGCGGTGCAGCAGGCGGAGCGCGTGCTGCGCCAGCAGTCCGGCGAATACGCCAAACTCAACGACGCCATCGACGCCGCGCTGCCGCAGGACGGGCTGTTGGTACGCGATATCACCGTTTCCGGCAGCGTCTGGGGCAGCCGGCTGTTCCGGGCGATCTCGCCGCTGTGCAACATTCACTCGCTGGCGGGCGCCATCGGTATGGGGCTGCCGATGGCCATCGGCAGCGCGATCGCCAACCCGCAGCGCAAGGTGGTGGGGCTGGTGGGCGACGGTGGTCTGGCGCTGGGCCTGGGCGAGTTGGCGACCATGGCGCAGGAACAGGTGAATATCACCCTGCTGATCATGAACGACGGCGGTTATGGCGTGATGCGCGGCATTCAGGACAAGTATTTCGCCGGGCGCCAGTATTACAACGAGCTGCATACGCCAGCCTTTACCCAGGTCGCCGAAGCGATGGGGTTGAAAGCCTGGAAAGTGGACGCGGCGTCGCAGTTCAACGGCGTGCTGGCCGAGGCGATCAACTACCCGGGGCCGTCGGTGGTCGAGGTGGACATGAAACAGGTCGGGCCGCTGACTTTCGCCGGGCCGCCGCAGAAAACGCTGTATTAATACGATAAAAAACGCCCGGCGATTGCCGGGCGTTTTCGTGGTTATTTCTCTGCCGCGATGCGATCGCGAATGTGCTGCGCACGCGCTTGGGAAGAAGGGTGGTCGTCGAACATGCTGCTCTGGCGGCCGGCTTCCATCTGGGCCAGCTTCTCGAAGCTGGTGGCCAGGCCGTTCGGATCGATGCCGCGCTTTTTCAGCAGATCGAACGAGTAATCATCCGCTTCGCTTTCCTGCTTCTGTGAGAACTGGGCGCTGACCAGCTTCTCGCCGATGTCCGCCAGCTGCGACTGCGACAGCGAGCCAATGACGCCGCCGGCGGAGGACGCCGCGGTGCGCAGCGCCACGGTGCCGTAAGCCACCTGCATCGCCTTGCGGGTGTGGCCCAGCGCCACGTGGCCCATTTCGTGGCCCAGCACGCCTTCCACTTCGTTGTCGTTCATGATGTCCATCAGGCCGCTGTAGACGCGAATGCAGCCGTTGGCCATCGCCCAGGCGTTGACGTCTTTGGTCACGTAGACCTTGTAGTTGGCCGGGGTGCCGTTGATGTTGTCGCCCAGCGCCGCGGCGATTTTGTTGAGACGCTTGGCGTAGGTGCTGTCGGCCGGCGCGATTTGTGCCTTGCTGTCCATCTCGGCACAGGATTTATCACTCAGGGCCTTAACGTCGTTGTTGCTCAGGGTCGCCGCCTGGAACGCCTGCGCGCCGGACTGCATCAAGGTTTCGGTATTCAGGTTTTGACAGCCGGTTGCCAAGGTGGCAATGCCCAACGCAATCAAAGAGGTACGGATCTTCATAACGCCATCTTCCTGTGAAGGTAACAAGGTAAAAGAGTCATTTTGCTTTGAGGAAATCTTGTCGCAAGAGCCTAGTGTACGCCAGCCAAGGCGAGAATAGTGTTATTCCGAAAAAGCGTCCAATCGTGCTAATAAGTGGTGAACTCGCTCTCATTTGGCATTAGGGATTGCCGTTGTGATGTGGAGTCTGAGAAAATAGGGAACTTGACTGCTTTTTTTATCCGACCTGGAGTAAAACATGTCCTCTCGTAAAGCGCTTGCCAACGCCATCCGCGCACTCAGCATGGACGCCGTACAAAAAGCAAATTCCGGCCACCCGGGGGCCCCTATGGGCATGGCGGACATCGCCGAAGTCCTGTGGCGTGACTACCTCAACCACAACCCGACTAACCCGCACTGGGCTGACCGCGACCGTTTCGTGCTCTCCAACGGCCACGGCTCCATGTTGATTTACAGCCTCCTGCACCTCACCGGCTACGACCTGCCGATGCGCGAGCTGGAAAACTTCCGTCAGCTGCACTCCAAAACCCCTGGGCACCCGGAGTACGGCTACACCCCGGGCGTTGAAACCACCACCGGCCCGCTGGGCCAGGGTATCGCCAACGCCGTCGGCTTCGCCATCGCCGAACGCACCCTGGCGGCGCAGTTCAACCGCCCTGGCCACGACATCGTTGACCACCACACCTACGCCTTCATGGGCGACGGCTGCATGATGGAAGGCATCTCGCACGAAGTCTGCTCCCTGGCCGGTACCCTCAAGCTCGGCAAGCTGACCGCTTTCTACGATGACAACGGCATCTCCATCGACGGCCACGTCGACGGCTGGTTCACCGACGACACCGCCCTGCGCTTCGAAGCCTACGGCTGGCACGTGGTGCGCAACGTCGACGGCCACAATCCGGACGCCATCAAGGCCGCGATTGAAGCAGCCCGCAAGGTGACCGACAAGCCGTCGCTGCTGATGTGCAAGACCGTTATCGGCTTCGGTTCGCCGAACAAGGCCGGCACCCATGACGTGCACGGCGCCGCGCTGGGCGCAGCCGAAGTGGCCGCCACCCGCGAAGCGCTGGGCTGGAAATACGCCGCCTTTGAAATCCCGCAGGACATCTACGCCCAGTGGGACGCCAAGGAAGCCGGTCAGGCCAAAGAAGCGGCCTGGAACGACAAATTCGCCGCCTACGCCAGGGCCTTCCCGGAGCAGGCTGCCGAGTTCAAGCGCCGCATGAACGGCGAGCTGCCGGCCGACTGGAAAGCCGACGCCAAGGCGTTCGTGGAAAAACTGCAGGCCAACCCGGCCAACATCGCCAGCCGCAAGGCGTCGCAGAACGCGCTGGAAGCGTTCGGCAAGGTGCTGCCGGAGTTCCTGGGCGGCTCCGCCGACCTGGCGCCGAGCAACCTGACCATGTGGTCCGGCTCGAAAGCGCTGAACGTTGACCCGGCGGGCAACTACATTCATTACGGCGTGCGCGAGTTCGGCATGACCGCCATCACCAACGGCATCGCGCTGCACGGCGGCTTCCTGCCGTACTCGGCGACCTTCCTGATGTTCGTGGAATACGCCCGCAACGCGGTGCGCATGGCGGCGCTGATGAAGCTGCGCAACGTGTTCGTCTACACCCACGACTCCATCGGTCTGGGCGAAGACGGCCCGACCCACCAGCCGGTGGAGCAGCTGGCAAGCCTGCGCGTGACCCCGAACATGAGCACCTGGCGCCCGTGTGACCAGGTGGAATCGGCGGTGGCGTGGCAGTACGGCATCGAGCGCAACGACGGCCCGACCACGCTGGTGTTCTCGCGCCAGAACCTGACCCAGCAGCCGCGCACCGCAGAGCAACTGGCGAACGTATACCGCGGCGGCTACGTGCTGAAAGACTGCGCGGGCACGCCGGACGTCATCCTGATTGCCACCGGCTCCGAAGTGGGCATCACGGTGGAAGCGGCGGACAAGCTGACCGCGGCGGGCCGCCAGGTGCGCGTGGTGTCGATGCCGTCGACCGACGCATTCGACAAGCAGGATGCGGCATACCGCGAGTCGGTGCTGCCGGCGGCGGTGACGGCGCGCGTGGCGGTGGAAGCGGGTATCGCGGACTACTGGTACAAGTACGTGGGCCTGAACGGCGCCATCGTGGGCATGACCACCTTCGGTGAGTCGGCGCCGGCGGAGCAGCTGTTCGCCGAGTTCGGCTTCACCGTGGACAACGTGGTGGCCAAGGCGCAGGCGCTGCTGAAGTAAGCAACCCGGCGCCAGCCGATAAAAAAGCCGGTCATCGTGACCGGCTTTTTTTATGGGCGGAACCCGCGCTTACGACGCGGCGTTGGCGCTTTCGACGCTGCGCAACCGGTCGTAAGCCGCCGCCAGCAACAGCACCAGCAACGTAGGCTGCAGCCAGACCAGACCCTGTTCGGCCAGCGGCAGCTTATCGAACCAGGCGGGCAGCAGGCCGCTGAAGCTGGAGGCCTTCAGGCCGTCGGCGAGGCCAAACACCAGGCTGGTGGCGATCACCGGCGCGAAGACGCGCTTGGCGCTGCGCCAGCGGTTCTGGCTGAAGCTGAGTAACACCAGCGCGATGCAAGGCGGATAGATCGCCGTCAGCACCGGCAGCGAGACGCGGATCAGGTTGGCCAGCCCCATGTTGGAGACCAGCATGGCGAAGAGGGCGAGGATAACCACCAGCGAGCGGTAAGAGAGCGGCAGATAGCGGGAGAAGAAGTCCGCGCAGGCGCAGGTCATGCCGACCGCCGTCACCAGGCAGGCGATGAACATCAGCACCGCCATAAAGACGCTGCCCAGATCGCCGAAGGTGTGTTGTACGTAGGCGTGCAGGATCGCCGCGCCATCCTGAGCGCCTCTCTCGACCAGGCTGCCGCTGCCGGCGCCGAGTTTGAACATGCAGATATAGACCAGCGTCAGGCCGATGCCGGCGATCAGGCTGGCCCACAGGGTGTAGCGCAGCAGCAGGCCGCTGTCGCTGACGCCGCGCGAGCGGGCGGCGGTGACGATAATCGAGCCGAACATCAGCGCCGACAGCGTGTCCATGGTTTGATAACCTTGCACGAAGCCGGTGGAAAATGCCGATGCCTGATAGCTGCCGACGGCGGAGACCGGTTCACCGGCGGGCCAAACCAGGGCGGCGATGCCGAGTGCGGCCAGCGCCAGAATTTTCAGCGGCGCCAGAATATGGCCGACGTTATCGAGCAAGCGGCCGGGATACAGCGAGACGATCATCGCCAGGGTAAAGAACAGCAGGCTGTAGATGAACTGCGGCAGGGCGCCGTCGCCGGTGAAGGGCGCGATGCCGAGGGCGAAAGAGACATTGGCGGTTCGCGGCGTGGCGAACAGCGGGCCGAGCGCCAGATAGCAGACGGTCGCCAACAGCAGGCCGGCGGTGCGGCCGATGGGGCCGGTGAGCAGGCTGATGCTGCCGCCGACGCGCGCCAGCGCGATCACGGCGATCACTGGCAAGGCGACGGCGGTCACCATAAACCCGAGGGCGGCCGGCCACAGATGTTCGCCGGACTGCAGCCCCACCAGCGGTGGGAAAATGATGTTGCCGGCACCGACAAACAGGGCGAAGGTCATAAAGCCCAGGGCGATAATGTCTTTCGGGGATAAACTCTTGGTCATAACGGTATGGCACTGCCTGTATTCATGAAATAAACGGCCTGCTGCGGAATGGATAACTGCAGAGGGCAGGCTCAGGGGGCAGCGAGCGCCCGCAAAATTTTCGTCCGGCAGGATATAATAATTCGGCGACAAAAACCTGATTAATACAGCGCTGTTTATCCTGGCGTGAACCGGCCGCACAGATAAATCCTGGCGGCCGGCCCGGTAGCGCGTTAGCTCGCGCGTGCCACCATGTCTATCGACAGCGGGATTTCGATATGCGGTTTGAAAGAGTCATACGCGAAAGAGACGTGGCCGTCTTCGACCGGTTTACGGGTGAAAAAGATCAGCATATCGCGGGTCGAATGCCGGCGTTTGTCCTGCGCTTCCACCGGTGAGAGGCTGTGTTTGCGTTCATGATCGACAATCAGCAGGGTATCGAGGAAATGCCGATGCTGTATTTCGCCCAAAATCCATTCCGGTCGGGCCCGATCGAATTTGATCCCGCTGGTTTCGCGCATATCGTGAATAAAGGTCTTGGCGCTGTCGTCGGTCATGTTGTCGCAGCCGAGGAAGGTCGTCATGGTGTGGTCGACGCCGTCGCTGTGCACGCCTTCCAGCGCCGGTTCACCCAGCATCTGCGGCGTGGTGACGGTGCGCAGGTTGAACACCGTGCAGACGAACTTGTTGATCTCCTGATTAAGCCGGGCGCGCGGCGTCACGCTCACGCCATCGATCACGTAGGCTTTGAATTTCATCAGCGCCTGGAATGCCGTATTCAACTGCAGATCGTCGTTGATGCCGCGGAAGTGGCGCACCTTTCCCGAATCGTAGCGGATGAAGTCTTCCTCGACCGAGAGCACAAAAGGCTGGAACTCCAGCCGCTCAATCTGGGCGCGATCGAAGTCGAAACAGAAGCGGCCGTTTCTGGACTTGCGGAAGGGGAGAGTGGGATCGTCCGCCAGATTGCCGCTGACCTGCTGCAGCTTGGCGAAATCTTCCGGCCGCGCGCCCAGCGCCAGCAAGATCGCTTGCATGGTGGCGCCGGGGATAAAGGCTGAACGGTGTTCCTGGTACGCCTTCTTAACTTCATCAAGCAGGGATAACTGTCGCATTTCTCGGTGGCCTCACGAATGATGTGGCGATTATAAAATCTTGCTGCCGATCTCCACGTCGAAATCGGTTTTCAGCAAGACGGTGCCTTGATCCCGGGTGACCGCGGCAAGTACCAGCACTTCGGATTTAAATCCAGCAACCCGCCTGGCGGGGAAATTAACGACGGAGATGACTTTTTTGCCGAGCAGATCATCTTCCTGATAGTTTTCGCATAATTGCGCCGAGCTGTTTTTAATGCCAATTTCTTCGCCGAAATCAATGCGCAGTTTATAAGCGGGCTTTAACGCCTTGTCGTTATATTCCACGGAAATAATTTCGCCAATACGCATATCCAGTTTCATAAAATCAGTGATTTCGGCCATAAGTCAGTCCAGTTAATTAAGTGGCTTCAGGAAGGCTAGCAAAGGGGAATTATTCCGACAATGTTGCCAAGAGGGGAGGAGTTATACCTGATGTAGCAATTAATTTACATTATCGTAACGTGGTGGGATTAATTATAAGCTTGGTGAATTATATAAGATTGAAACGTCATTATTTCCCGCAATAGTGTTCATTGCGCAGGCTTGAGGGGGCGATGTCGATGCTGTTAAGCCGGTGTTAAATTGGTTAGTATGTTCCGCATTAATTCATCAGCCGCATTTTTTCAGGTAGTGATATGGAAATAACCCAGCGCGAAAAACGCGATCGGCGAAAGGCATTTATCGCGCCGTTTTTCCTGATATTAATTTGGTCGACCGGTTTTATTGCCGCGCGGGCGGTGGCGGATCATGCCGATCCCAACCTTTTCCTGACCTTTCGCTTTTTGATCGCCGCGGCAGTATTCGCTCTGCTGGCGCTGCATTGCGCCTGGCCCAAGGGGCGACAGTTCGTGATGCACCTGCTGACCGGCATGCTGATGAACGGCGTTTACCTCGCCGCAAGCTGGTGGGCGGTGGCGAACGGCCTGGCGGCCGGGGTGATGTCGCTCATTGGCGGATTGCAGCCGCTGTTTACCGCGCTGATTTTCGCGCTGGTGCTGCGTAAGCCTATAGGGTTGCGTTCATGGGCCGGGCTGGCGGTCGGTTTTATCGGCGTTGCGCTGGTGCTCTCCCCGCGGCTGACAGGTATCGACGTCGGCAATATGGCGCTGTTGCCGATTCTGATGGGGTTTGGCAGCATCGTTGCGCTGACGATCGGCATCATGGTGCAGAAGTCTTCGCTGGCGGCGGCCGATCTGCGGGCGGCAGGTGCCATTCAGCACCTCGGCGCCGCGATCGTGACCGGCGTGCTGGCGGCCGTGATGGGCTCCGGTGCCTGGGATAATTCGCCGACGCTGTGGTTCTCGCTGCTGTGGTCGGCCGGCGTGTTGTCGCTGGGCGGCACCGCGCTGTTTATCTGGATGGTGCGCCACGGCGACTTGACTCGCATTACCGCGCTGATGCTGCTGGTGCCGCCGGCGGCGGCGCTGCAGGCTTACGCGCTGTTTGGCGAGGCGCTGTCGTTGCTGCAGCTGGCAGGGTTTGTGCTGACGCTGCTGGGGGTCGCCATCGTACAGCGAATTCGCCTGCTGCGGCGCTCTCGCCTGGCCGAATAGTCTGCAACAGGAAGTGCCGTAAAGCCCGCGCTGCCGGGCTTTTTTATTGGCTGAAAAACGTCCAACCTCACAAAACCGAAAGATAACAAAGCAACGCCGTTGCCTCGTCACACTCATTAACTATATGTTAATTTTTGGTTTATTAAATGTGATCAGGGGATGGATGATGATGATGAAAAAAATCAGCGCGACCGTAGCGGCAATCACCTTGCTGGGCTCCGTTTCCGCCTATGCGGCCTTCCCGGCGGGCTACCCCGCCGACTATCAGAAACGGGTCGACGGCGCGAAGAAAGAAGGCAAGGTGGTGATTTACTCGACCACCGACACCAAGGCGGCGGCGCCGCTGATCCAGGGGTTCGAGGCGTTGTATCCGGGCATCAAGGTCGAATACAACGACATGAACAGCACCGAACTGTATAACCGCTTTATCAGCGAGCAGGCGGCCGGCGGCACCAGCGGCGACGTGGTGTGGAGTTCGTCGATGGACACCATTTTGAAACTGGCGGGCGATTACGCGCAGGAATACGCCTCCCCCGAGCAGGCTCAGTTGCCGAAATGGGCGGTATGGCAAGATAAGGTGTATGGCACTACCTATGAGCCGGTGGTGTTTATCTATAACAAACGCCTGATCCCGCAAGGCGATGTGCCGGATTCGCATGCGGCGCTGGCCAAGCTGATCGCCGGCCAGACGGACAAATTCAAGAAGAAAGTCACCACGTACGATATCGAAAAATCCGGCGTCGGCTTCATGCTGTCGGTGCAGGACTTCAAGGCCGATCCTAACTACTTCAAAACGCTGGCCGACGTGGCCAAGGGCGGGCTGGCGGTGCAATCCTCCACCGGCACCATGATGGAGCGCGTTTCTTCCGGTGAAAACCTGATCGGCTTCAATATCCTCGGTTCTTACGCCGAGGCCCGCGCCAAGAGCGACCCGTCGCTCGGCATCGTCTATCCGAAAGACTATACCCTGGTGCTGTCGCGCGTGAGCTTCATCAGCAAAGAGGCCGGCAACCCTAACGCCGCCAAGCTGTGGTTCGACTATGTGCTGTCGGAGAAAGGGCAAAATATTCTCGCCAATCAGGCGGATATCCCCTCGATCCGCAACGATATCGAAGGCAAGAACGACATCGACGGCATGACCAAGCTGTTGGGCAACGCGCTCAAGCCGATTCCGGTCGACGACAGCCTGCTGGAATATCTGCAGCCGGCCAAACGCCTCGATTACATCAAACAATGGCGCGCCGCCGCGGCGAAGTAACAGGGACTGCATTCGGACGCGCGCCTGTCGCAGAGGCGCGCGCCCTTTGGTCGTCGTTTACAACCATAGGGAGCATTTATGCAAGCATGGCGCAGAAAGTGGCAGAGCCTGCCGCGTGGCCTGGTGGTGTTGATAACCGCGCTGGTTATCTATGTCCCCCTGTCGTTTATCATCATTCAAAGCTTCCTCTCGGCACCGTTCTTCTCTCCCTCCAAGGTCTTCAGCCTGGAGGCCTTCGAGTTCATCTTTACCGATCCGGATTTCTACAAAGCGCTGAGAAGCGGCTTTATTCTGGCATTCGGCCTGGTAATCATCGCCATCCCGCTCGGCGGCGTTTTGGCCTTCTTGATGGTGCGTACCGATCTGCCGGGGCGGCGGATCATCGAGCCGCTGATTCTGGTGCCGATCTTCGTGTCGCCGATGGTGCTGGGCTTCGGCTACGTGGTGGCGGCGGGGCCGGTCGGCTTCTTCTCGCTGTGGGCGGAGGCGCTGGTGGGCTTTGTGCCGTGGAACATCTATTCGATGGCCAGCATCGTGGTGATAGCCGGATTGACGCACGTGCCCCACGCGTATCTGTACATCTCCTCGGCGCTGCGCAGCGTGGGTTCGGACGTTGAAGAAGCGGCGCGCACCGCCGGCGCCACGCCGCTGCAGGTCATGACCGCCGTCAGCCTGCCGATGGTGCGGCCGTCTATCCTGTATGCCGGGGTGCTGCTGTTCTTTCTCGGGCTGGAAGTGTTCGGCCTGATGTTGGTGCTGGGGGATCCGGAAGGCAACCTGGTGCTGGCGACCTACCTGTACCAGTTGACCAACAAGCTGGGCACGCCGTCTTACCACCTGATGGCGGCGGTGGCGGTGGTGCTGATCTGCATCACCATTCCGCTGGTGATGCTGCAGCGCCGGCTGATGCGCACCGCCAACCGTTTCGTCACCGTCAAGGGCAAAGCCTCGCAGGCCCGCGCGCTGCCGCTGGGCAAATGGCGCTGGGTGGCTGGCGCGGTGGTGGTGTTCTGGCTGACCGTGACCATCGGCGTGCCGCTGATCGGCGTGGTGCTGCGCGCCTTTATCTCCAACTGGGGCGTGGGCGTGTCAGTCTGGGACGAACTGTCGATCAACACTTTCCGCACCATCTGGGCGCAGCCCAACCTGCTGCGCGCCATCGTCAACTCAATGGCGATTGGGGTAATCGGCGGGGCGCTGGCGGTGGCGTGCTACCTGTTTATCGGCATCGCCATGCACCGCAAGCCGGATGGCGCCACGCGCTTCCTCGACTACAGCGTGCTGGTGCCGCGCGCGGTGCCGGGGCTGCTGGCCGGTCTGGCGTTCCTGTGGGTGTTTCTGTTCCTGCCGATGTGGCTGGACAAATCGCTCAAGGAGGGTTGGCTGTCGGCGCTGCCGATGGCCGAGTGGCTGCGTGCTAACTGGATTGTCTGGTTGCGTTCGCTGCGCAGCACCATCTTCAGCGTCTGGCTGGCGTACACCGTGGTGTGGATGGCTTATGGCCTGCGGCTGATCTCCTCGACGCTGTTGCAGGTGGGGCCGGAGCTGGAGGAGGCGGCGCGCAGCGCCGGCGCCAGCCGTGGGCAGATCACCCGCCACGTTACCATTCCGCTGTCGCGCTACGGCCTGATCGGCTCTTGGTTGCTGATGTTCCTGATTTTCGAACGCGAATATTCCACCGGGGTGTATCTGCTGTCTCCGGGCACGGAAACCATCGGCTCGATGCTGGTTTCCCTGTGGGCCGCGGGCGCTATCGATATCGTCGCCGCGCTGTCGTTCATCAATATCCTGCTGGTGGTGCTGGGGTTGGGGATTGCCTTGCGCTTTGGAGTGAAATTACATGATTGAACTTTCGGTAGAGAATCTGCATTTGACCTATGGCGACAATCCGGTGCTGAAAGGGGTGTCGATGGATCTGAAACGGGGCGAAGTGGTCTCGCTGCTGGGCCCGTCGGGCAGCGGAAAAACCACGCTGCTGCGGGCGGTGGCCGGGCTGGAGAAACCGAGCCAGGGCCGGATCGTCATCGGCAATAATGCGGTGTACAACGGCAGCGCACGCAGCGAAATTCCCGCCGAAGAGCGCAACCTGGGGCTGGTGTTTCAGTCCTACGCGCTGTGGCCGCATAAAACGGTGTTTGAGAACGTCGCTTACCCGCTGAAGTTGCGTAAGACCGCCTCGGCGGAAATCACCCAGCGGGTGCAGGCGGTGCTGGATCAGCTCGGGTTGGGGCATCTGGCCAAGCGCCATCCGCACCAGCTTTCCGGCGGCCAGCAGCAGCGCGTGGCGATCGGGCGTGCGCTGGTCTACAACCCGCCGGTGATCCTGCTGGACGAGCCGCTGTCCAACCTTGACGCCAAGCTGCGCGAAGAGGCGCGGGTATTCCTGCGCGAGTTGATCATCAAGCTCGGCCTGTCGGCGCTGATGGTGACCCACGATCAGAACGAGGCGATGGCCATCTCCGATCGCATCCTGCTGCTCAATAACGGCAAAATCGAGCAGCAGGGCACGCCGCAGGAGATGTACGGTTCGCCCACCACGCTGTTCACCGCCGAGTTCATGGGCAGCAACAACCGCTTGCCGGGCAAGATCGTGGCGCTGGAAGGCGACCGGGCGCGCATCGAAGGCAAGGATTGGGCGCTGTGGGGCAAAGCGGGCGACGGCGTGCAGGTTGGCCAAGAGGGCTCGGCGGTGATCCGCGTGGAGCGCGTGCGGTTGGGCGAAGATCCGCAGGGCAACCAGCTTGAGCTGCCGCTGTTGACCAGCATGTATCTCGGCGATCGCTGGGAGTACCTGTTCCGCACCGTGGCCGAGGATTTCGTGGTGCGCGCCTATGGTCATGAAGCGCGCGATCGGACGCTGTGCCGGCTCTCCCTGCCGGCCGAGCATCTGTGGATATTCCCGAAAGCCTAGTCAGGACGCCCGCAGGCGCGGGCGCTCCGTTTACAGATCCAGCACCAGCCGGTTGCCCTTGGCGCGTGAGCAGCAGATCAACAGGGTTTGCTGCGCCGCGCGCTCTTCGTCACTGAGATACTGATCGCGGTGATCGGCTTCCCCTTCGACGATGCGGGTTTCGCAGGTGCCGCAAATGCCTTCGCGGCACAGGCACTCGACCTTAGCCGCCTTGCTGTTTTCCAGCGCCTGCAGGATGGTCATGTCTTCCGCCACTTCAAGCTCAATACCTGAGCGGGCCAGCACCAGCGTAAAGGCACCGCCCGCCGTGTCTTCGGCGGCGAAGGCTTCGCTGTGCAAGCGACCGGGGGAGATGCCCAGTTCGGCGGCGGTCCGGTAAACCGCTTCGTTCAGCGCCGCCGGGCCGCAGACGTAGATATGGGCACCGGGCTCCACGTCGGCCAGCGTGCGCGCCAGATCCAACCGGCCGTTAAGGCTGGAGACATGGCAACTGACGTTGTCGGTGAACGGCGCTTGCGTCAGCTGCTGCTGGAAGGCGTTGTGTTCCTCGCTGTGGAAGCAGTAGTGCAGATGATAGCGTTGCCCGCTGCGCTGCAGCTCGTGCAGATGGGCCATAAACGGCGTGATGCCGATGCCGCCGGCGATCAGCACGTGATGCTGCGCCTCCGGCGCCAGCGCGAACAGGTTATTGGGGGTGCTGATTGTCAACGTATCACCGATCGCCAGCCGATCGTGCATGAAGTCGGAACCGCCTTTGGAAGGGGACTCACGGCGCACGGCGATCTGGTAACGGTCGAGCTCGAACGGTGAGCTCAGCAGCGAATAGGCGTTGCTGTAACGCTGATCGCCGTCCTGCATTTGCACGATGATGTGGCTGCCGCCGCTGAAGGCGGGCAGTGGCCGGCCTTGCGGATCCGCCAGGGTAAAGCGCTTGACCTGTGTGGTGACGGGTTCGATGTCGACGACGCGAACATCAAGCATCTGATAGCTGGTCATTCATTGGCTCCAAAGCGCGGGCGTCCCCGCGCATGAAAAAGTTATACCGCCTGGCACAGGTATTTGAGCTCCAGATAGTCTTCGATGCCGTATTCTGAGCCTTCACGCCCCAGACCCGACTGCTTCACCCCGCCGAACGGGGCTACCTCGTTGGAGATAAGGCCGGTATTGATGCCGACCATGCCGTACTCCAGCCGCTCCGAAACGCGCCAGATGCGCGCCGCATCGCGGGTGTAGAAGTAGGCGGCCAAGCCGTAGATGGTGTCGTTGGCCTGGCGGATCGCCTCGGCTTCGTCATCGAACACCACCAGCGGCGCGACCGGGCCAAAAATCTCTTCTTCCAGCAGCAGCGAGCCAGGCTGCACGTCGCCCAGCACCGTCGGCGTGAAGAAATTGCCGCCCAGCGCGTGCGGCGTGGCACCGGTCAGCACCTGAGCGCCTTTGCTCAGCGCGTCATCGAGCAGCTCCAGCACCTTGTCGCGCGCCTTGCGGTTGATCAGCGGGCCGATCTGTACGCCGGGTTCGAAGCCGTTGCCGACCTGCAGCGCCGCCACGCGGGCGACAAACTTCTCGGCGAACTGTGGGTAAACGCCGCGCTGCACGTAGAACCGATTGACGCAAACGCAGGTCTGCCCGGCGTTGCGGTATTTGGCGATCAGCGCGCCTTCCACCGCGGCATCGATGTCCGCATCGTCAAACACGATGAACGGCGCGTTGCCGCCCAGCTCCAGCGACACTTTCTTGATGGTGTCCGAGCTCTGGCGCATCAGCAGCCTGCCCACCGGCGTGGAGCCGGTAAAGCTCAGCTTGCGCACCTGCGGGTGGCCGGTCAGCTCGGCGCCGATCGCCTGCGAGTTGCCGGTCACCACGTTGAGCACCCCGGCGGGAATGCCGGCGCGCTCGGCCAGCTCGGCCATCGCCAGCGCCGAGTAAGGGGTTTCGTTGGCGGGTTTGACCACCAGCGTGCAGCCGGCCGCCAGCGCCGGCGCGGCCTTGCGGGTGATCATCGCCGCCGGGAAGTTCCAGGGCGTGATCGCCGCGCACACGCCGATGCCCTGCTTCAGCACCATCAGGCGCTTATCGCCGCTCGGCGAGGGAATGATGTCGCCATTGGTGCGCTTGGCCTGTTCGGCGAACCATTCGATAAAGGAGGCGGCGTAGCGGATCTCGCCCAGCGACTCCGCCAGCGGCTTGCCTTGCTCCAGCGTCATCAGGCTGGCCAGATCCTGCTGGTGTTCCAGCATCAGTTCGAACCAGCGGCGCAGCAGCTGCGCGCGTTGCTGTGCCGGCAGCGCGCGCCAGCCTTCCAGCGCTTGCTGGGCGGCGTCGATCGCCCGTTGGGTTTCGGCCGTCGCCATGTTGGGCACGCTGCCGATGAGTTGGCCGGTGGCGGGATCGCTCACCGGCAGGGTTTCCTGGTTGTCGGCATCGCGCCATTGCCCGTTGATGTAGGCTTGTTGGCGGAATAGCGCCCGATCGGAAATATTCACAAAGAACCTCACAAGTCAGGGGGAGGGGGCCCGTGGGCCCCGTCGCATCAGGGTTGATAAACCTGCGCCAGCAGGTTGTGGAAGTGGGCGATGCCGTGTTCGCTGACGCCGCTGCCGGCGCCGTCGGCCATGATGCGCCCCTGGCCGCGATAGCCGCGCGATTTGAGGCCTTTTTGCACGCTCTCCACCAGCCGCAAATCTTCCGGGCGGAACACGTCGCGGTACCAGTCGATCAGTTTGAGCTGCTCGTCGCTCAAATCGGCGTTGGTGAAGTAGATGTCGTAGTGCTGCAGGGTGGTTTCTGCATCGACCGGGAACTCATAGATCACCGTCATCATGCCTTCCAGCGGCGGCATGTTGAACATGGTGCACGGCCACAGCCAAATGCCGTGGAAGCTGGCTTCTTTACCCTCTTCAAACTTGAACGACTGCTCGGAAGGGCGGGCGTAGCCGAACTGCAGCGTCCAGTTGCCGTGCAGGGTGTGCCAGTAGCGGTCGACCTGCACCGAGTCGGCGAAGCCGGGGTGTGCCGGGCCGCAGTGGTAGCACTCGAGGTAGTTGTCGACGATGTTCTTCCAGTTGGCCGGGGTACGGGTGACGAAGCGCGCCGCCAGCTTGAGATCGTCGACCTGCGGGCAGGCTTCGCGCACTTTGGCGCCGAGGCCCGGCAGCTGGTCTTCCACCGTGCCGGCCTGCGAGTCCAGATTGACATAAATAAACCCGGCGTACTCTTCGACCCGCACCGGCATCAGGTGCGAGTTTTCCTTATCGAAGTTCTGCACGTTTTCGCAGTTGCGCGCGTGCGCCAGTTCGCCGTCCAGCTTGAACGCCCAGGCGTGATAAGGGCAGGTGATGACGTTTTTCGCCCGGCCGTCGCCCGCCAGCAGCTGGTGGCCGCGGTGCGGGCAGACGTTGTAAAAGGCGCGCAGCACTTTGTCGCGGCCACGCACCACCAGAATGTTTTCACCGATGATCTCGCGGGTGATGTAGTCGTTCGGTTCGGCGAGCTCGCTGCGGTGCGCCACGCAAATCCAGCTGGTGGCGAACACCTGCTCTTTTTCGTGCTCGAACGCTGCCTGGTGGGTATAGAACCGGGCCGGAATGGTGTAAGCCTCGCGGGCGTCGGCGCAGAAATCTTTCGGTAAGGTAAATTCAGGGATCAGAGTGCTCATAAGTTAACCTTCCTCTTTTCTTATTGTCATTTCGCCATAGGGCGCGGTTGATACGACGATGGAGCGGAGAGTTCGGCGGCCGGCGGCGCCTCGGGCAGAGCCGGCGCGCTGCTTTCGATCTGGTGAGCCGGAATGGCCGCGTAGTCCTGCTTCAGCCAGCGGGCAAAGCCGTAGGTTTTCACCAGCAGCACCAGCAGGAACGGCAGCGCGGTCAGGATCACCGTGGTTTTCATGGTGTCCAGCGAGGCGCCGGTGAAAAGGATCGACAGCGGGATCAGGGTGATCACCACGCACCAGAACAGGCGCAGCATCGGGCTGGGATCTTGCCCCTCCTGCAGGTTGCGGGTGCTGGTGGCGGCCATGGTGTAGGCCACCGCGTCCATGTGCGAAGCCAGGAAAATAATCATGATGAACAGATAGGCGGCCAGGAACAGCTTGCCGAGCGGCAGCGCCGTCAGCAGCATCTGCACGGCGGTTTCGCCGCCCTGGGTGTTGAGGATCTCCGGCACGTTGAGCTGCCCGCTGATGAACTGATGCATGGCGTAGCTTTCCAGCGAGCCGAAGAAGAACCAGCAGCCGAGGGTGCTGCCGAGCAGCAGCGCCCAGATCACCTCTTTAATCTTGCGGCCGCGCGAGACGCGGGTGACGAACATCGCCACGCCCGGGGTGTAAGAGATCCACCAAAGCCAGTAGAACACCGTCCAACTGCGGCTGAAGCTGCCGTCGCCCATCGGATCGGTAAACAGACTCATCTGCAGGAAATTTTGCGCCGTCAGGCCGATGGCGTTGATGGTGTTGTTGATGGTGAACTCGGTGGGGCCGACCAGCAGCACCAGCCCGGCGAAGACGAAAGCGCCCCAGCCGACCATTTTGCTCAGGCGCTGCATGCCGCCGTCGATGCCGATGTAGGAGCTGAGGCAGAAAATCACCGCCGCCAGCAGGATCACCGTCGCCTGCACCACGAAATTGTCGGGGATGCCGGTCAGCGCCGTCAGCCCGCGAGTAAAGGTGGAGGCCGTCAGCACCAGCGAAATGGTGAGGGCGCCGACGGTGGCGACCAGGAAAATCAGATCCACCAACCGCCCGATCGGGCCGTTGGCGCGCACGCCGGTGATGGCGGAAATGATCCCCGACAGGCTGAGCCCTTTGTTCTTACGCACGTGGAAGTGGTAGGCCATGATCAGCGAGGCGAGGGCGTAGGTCGCCCAGGCGCTCAGGCCCCAGTGGAAGAAGGAGTAGCTGATGCTGTATTCCAGCGCCTTTGGGGTGCGTGGCGCGATGTTCAGCCCCGGCGTCTGGTAGTAATACGCCCATTCCATCACTCCCCAGTACAGGGTGGATGAGCCCAGGCCGGCGCAGATGAACATGAACAGCCAGGCCAGCGTGGAGTATTGCGGTTTGCCTTCGCCGAGGCGGATATTGCCGTATTTGCTCAACGCCAGATACAGCACCACCAGCAGGGCGATCAGCACCAGGATTTGAATGGTTGAACCGAACAGCCGGGTGACGCCGTTGAAAATGGTGTTGGCGATAAGCGCGGATTGAGCCGGAAAGAGCATCAGGCAAATGGCGATCAGCGCAATACTGCACAGGCTGATGGCGATGAGCGTGACATCCTTTTTAGGGGTGCTCTGCATGGGAGTGAACTCCTGTTATCGGTGGTGGGCCGGTGCGCGAAGCGTAGGGCGCGCCCGGGCCTTATTGGTTTGAACCCTTTGTTTTGTTACACCGCGAGGAGCAAACGCCCCGGCAGAATGCCGCCGGAAATGTTTACTCTTCATTAACATTTTTGAGTGTGCACAAATTACAGGAGAGCCACAATTGGGGCATCTGTAAAAGGATAAAACACAGTATGTAAACAATTTGTTGTGATCTTGACCGGGGTATTGGCGTGCTTTCTGCGGTGATTTTCAGCGGATTTGCGGCGGCGCTCGAAGCGGAAAAACGGACGTGGCAAAGCAGGGCGCGAAAAGGCACCCTGCGCAGGAAAATCAGCGGCGTTTAGCGTTGCAGCAGGGCGGCGATCGCCTGGCCGACTTGCTGGGTGGAGGCGCCGCCGCGCATATCCGGTGTGCGCGGTCCGTCGGCGATGATGCGCTCGATCGCCTGCAGGATGCCGTCGTGCGCCTGGCGGTAGCGGGCATCGCCGTTGCCGAGAAAGTCCAGCATCATCGCGCCGCTCCAGATCATGGCGATCGGGTTGGCGATGTTCTTGCCGAAAATGTCCGGCGCCGAGCCGTGCACCGGTTCGAACAGCGACGGGAAGTTGCGCTCCGGGTTCAGGTTGGCCGACGGCGCGATGCCGATGGTGCCGGTGCAGGCCGGGCCGAGATCTGACAAAATATCGCCGAACAGGTTGGAGGCGACCACCACGTCGAAGCGTTCGGGGTTCAGCACGAAGCGCGCGCACAGAATATCGATGTGCTGTTTGTCCCAGGCGATATCGGGGTACTGGCGTGCCATCTCCGCCACGCGCTCGTCCCAGTACGGCATGCTGATGGCCATGCCGTTGGACTTGGTGGCGGCGGTCAGGCGCTTGCGCGGGCGCTGTTGCGCCAGCTCAAAGGCGTATTTCAGGATGCGATCCACTCCCTGACGGGTGAAAACCGATTCCTGGATCACCATCTCGCGCTCGGTGCCTTCGAACATTCGCCCGCCGAGTGAGGAGTACTCCCCTTCGGTATTTTCGCGCACCACGTAGAAATCGATGTCGCCCGGTTGCTTGTTCGCCAGCGGGCAGGGCACGCCGGGAAACAGCCGCACCGGGCGCAGGTTGACGTACTGCTCGAAGTCGCGGCGGAATTTCAGCAGCGAACCCCACAGCGAAATGTGATCGGGCACCGTATCCGGCCAGCCGACGGCGCCGAAGTAGATGGCGTCGAAGCCCTTGAGCTGCTCAAACCAATCGTCGGGCATCATCTGGCTGTGGTGCTGGTAGTAGTCGCAGCTGGCCCACTCGAAGGTGTCGAATTCCAGCGACAGATCCCAACGCGCAGCCGCCGCCTGCAATACTCGTATGCCTTCCGGCAACACTTCCCGCCCGATACCGTCCCCGGGGATGGCGGCAATTTTATATGTTTTGCTCATACAGAGGTCTCATTTGTAGGTAGGGGAGTTTGACAACACCCTTATCCTATAATTGACTAACTGTTAATCAATCCTGAAAACGGTGAAACATAAAACACGAATCATGAATAATATGCCGATCCTGAGTGACCTGCGGGTGTTCGTGCTGGTGGCGCGCCGCGCCGGGTTTGCCGCCGCCGCCGAAGAGCTGGGCGTGTCGCCGGCCTTTATCAGCAAGCGCATTGCATTGCTGGAAAAGGCGCTGGACGTGTCGTTGCTGCACCGCACCACGCGGCGGGTGGCGATCACCGAAGACGGCGAGCGCATCTACGAATGGGCGCAGCGTATTCTCAACGACGTCGATCAGATGATGGACGAGCTGTCCGAGGTGCGTCAGGCGCCGCAGGGCATGCTGCGCGTGGTCAGCAGCTTCGGCTTCGGCCGGCGCTTCGTGGCGCCGGCGCTGTCGGCGCTGGCGCGGGAGTATCCGCAGCTGGAACTGCGGCTCGACGTGTCCGATAGGTTGGTGGATCTGGTCAGCGAAGGCTTCGATCTGGATATCCGCATCGGCGACGATATCGCCCCCAATCTGATCGCGCGCAAGTTGGCGGACAACCAGCGCATCCTGTGCGCTTCGCCGGCATATCTGCAGCGCTACGGCGTGCCGAAAAGCCTGGCGGAGCTGGCGGGCCGCGCCTGCCTGGTGATCAAGGAGCGCGATCATCCGTTCGGGCTGTGGCGGCTGCAGGGGCCGGGCGGCGAAGAGACGGTGAAGGTGACAGGGGCGTTGGCGTCGAACCACGGCGAAATCGTGCACCAGTGGTGCCTGGACGGACAGGGCGTCGCGCTGCGTTCCGCCTGGGACGTGAAAGAGAACATCGACAGCGGCAGGTTGGTGCACATCCTGCCGGAGTATTATCAGCCGGCCAACATATGGGCGGTGTACGTTTCCCGGTTGGCAACGTCGGCGAAAGTGCGGGTGACGGTCGAATTTTTGCGCGACTATTTCCGCGAGCACTACGGCGAAACGGGGCCGGCGAGCGAAAATCCGCCGCGGCCTTAAGGTCAAAAATGTGCGCCAGATCATCTTATGCTCGTAAAACTCCCCTCCCTTACTTGTGGAACTGTTGCACCTGTTCCTTTTGCCAAAACTTTGGTTTATGCTCAGCTGAAGCGTTTCAGTTGAAGCACTCTTCGACAGAAATGCCGATGTGACGGCGGCGAAAAGCCGCTGAAGCGCGGGAATAATGCAAACGCGGCGATTCACAGCGGGCGGTGCGATCCACTACTCTATGCGGGTTAGTGAGACAACCAGTCAGCGCCGGTCCGGCGCCGGTGAGTCAGCCCGGCGGGGACGGCCCTTTTTCAGGAGCAGCATGACCATCCGCATAGCGATAAACGGCTTTGGCCGCATCGGCCGCAGCGTATTGCGCGCACTGTACGAATCGGGACGACGGGCGGAAATCTCCGTGGTGGCGATCAACGAGCTGGCGAATGCCGAGGGCATGGCCCATCTGCTGAAGTACGATTCCAGCCACGGTCGCTTCGCTTGGGATGTGCGGCAAGAGTGCGACACGCTGAGCGTTGGAGACGACGCGATTCGCCTGTTGCATCAGCCGGCGGTGGAGCAGTTGCCCTGGGGCGAGCTGGGCGTCGACGTGGTGCTGGACTGCAGCGGCGTGTACGGCAGCCGGGCGGATGGCGAAGCCCATCTGGCGGCAGGGGCGAAGAAAGTGCTGTTCGCCCATCCGGGCGGCAACGATCTGGACGCTACCATCGTGTTCGGCGTCAACCATCAGACGCTGTTGGCGGAACATCGCATCGTGTCCAACGCCTCGTGCACCACCAACTGCATTATTCCGGTGATCAAGCTGCTGGACGACGCCTACAGCATCGAATCCGGCACCGTGACCACCATTCACTCGGCGATGAACGATCAGCCGGTGATCGACGCGTATCACGCGGATTTGCGGCGCACCCGCGCGGCGAGCCAGTCGATCATTCCGGTCGACACCAAGCTGGCCGCGGGCATTACCCGTATCTTCCCGCAGTTTTGCGATCGCTTCGAGGCTATCTCGGTGCGCGTGCCGACCATCAACGTGACGGCTATCGATCTTAGCGTCAGCGTGAGCGCAGCGGTGAAGGTGGCGGAGGTCAACCAGCTGTTGCAAAAGGCCGCACGGGAATCATTTCGTGGTATAGTTGACTACACGGAATTACCATTGGTCTCGATCGATTTTAACCATGACCCGCACAGCGCTATCGTCGACGGTACGCAGACCCGGGTCAGCGGGCAGCACCTGATAAAGACCTTGGTCTGGTGCGACAATGAATGGGGCTTTGCCAATCGGATGTTGGATACAACACGGGCAATGGCCGCCAGCGGTTTCTAGTACGGCGGCGCCGGCGTGATTGGCGCGCTGCTCAGGCAATTTTATAGAGATTCAATAAAGAGGGTTCACCATGTCTGTAATTAAGATGACCGATCTGGATCTGGCGGGTAAACGCGTACTGATCCGCTCCGATCTGAACGTGCCGGTAAAAGACGGTAAAGTGACTTCCGACGCGCGTATCCGCGCTTCCCTGCCGACTATCGAAGCTGCGCTGAAGCAAGGCGCCCGCGTGATGGTAACCTCCCACTTGGGTCGTCCTACCGAAGGCGAGTACAACGAAGAATTCTCCCTGCTGCCTGTAGTCAACTACCTGAAAGATCACCTGAAATCCCCAGTGCGTCTGGCGAAGGATTATCTGGATGGCGTCGACGTCGCCGAAGGCGAACTGGTGGTGCTGGAAAACGTCCGTTTCAACAAGGGCGAGAAGAAAGACGACGAAACCCTGTCCAAGAAATACGCGGCGCTGTGCGACGTGTACGTGATGGACGCGTTCGGCACCGCGCACCGCGCGCAGGCTTCCACCCACGGCGTGGGCAAGTTCGCACCTGTCGCCTGTGCCGGCCCGCTGCTGTCCGCCGAGCTGGAAGCGCTGGGCAAGGCCCTGGGCAACCCGGCCCGTCCGATGGTCGCCATCGTGGGCGGTTCTAAAGTGTCCACCAAACTGACCGTGCTGGATTCCCTGTCCAAAATCGCCGATCAGCTGATCGTCGGCGGCGGCATCGCCAACACCTTCGTGGCGGCGCAGGGCAACAACGTGGGCCAGTCCCTGTACGAACCTGACCTGATCCCGAACGCGCAGAAACTGCTGGAAACCTGCGACATCCCGGTTCCGACCGACGTGCGCGTCGCGACCGAGTTCTCCGAAACCGCGACCGCAACCGTGAAGCAGGCCAACGAGATCCAGGACAACGAGCAAATTCTGGATATGGGCGACGTCTCTGCCGAGCGTCTGGCCGTTATCCTGAAGAACGCCAAGACCATTCTGTGGAATGGCCCGGTTGGCGTATTCGAGTTCCCTAACTTCCGTAAGGGCACCGAAATTGTCGCCCGCGCGATCGCCGATAGCGACGCTTTCTCTATCGCTGGCGGCGGCGACACTCTGGCAGCCATCGATCTGTTCGGTATCGCTGACAAAATTTCCTACATCTCCACCGGCGGTGGCGCATTCCTGGAATTCGTTGAAGGGAAACCGCTGCCTGCAGTCGTGATGCTGGAAGAGCGCGCTAAGCAGTAATTCAGACAACGGGAGGCGAAAGCCGCCCGTTTGTTTTATACCGCGCGGCTCACGCTGCGCGGCGTGAAAACATCGATTTACATCCATCTACGGCCGACGAAACAGGACAAAGTAACATGTCTAAAATTTTTGATTTCGTAAAACCGGGTGTCATCACGGGTGATGACGTTCAGAAAGTCTTCGCAGTTGCTAAAGAGAACAACTTTGCGCTGCCAGCGGTAAACTGCGTGGGTACCGACTCCATTAACGCAGTGCTGGAAGCCGCGGCTAAAGTGCGCGCGCCGGTCATCGTTCAGTTCTCCAACGGCGGCGCCGCGTTTATCGCCGGCAAAGGCGTGAAGACCGATGTGCCTCAGGGCGCAGCGATTCTGGGCGCCATCTCTGGCGCACACCACGTTCACCAGATGGCTGAACACTACGGCGTGCCAGTGATCCTGCACACCGACCACTGCGCGAAGAAACTGCTGCCATGGCTGGACGGCCTGCTGGACGCCGGCGAGAAGCACTTCGCCGCTACCGGCAAACCGCTGTTCTCTTCTCACATGATCGATCTGTCTGAAGAGTCTCTGGAAGAAAACATCGAGATCTGCAGCGCCTACCTGAAGCGCATGGCCAAAATCGGCATGACGCTGGAAATCGAACTGGGCTGCACCGGCGGTGAAGAAGATGGCGTGGACAACAGCCATATGGACGCATCCGCTCTGTACACCCAGCCGGAAGACGTGGCTTACGCGTACGAAAAACTGAACGCCATCAGCCCGCGCTTCACCATCGCTGCCTCCTTCGGTAACGTGCACGGCGTGTACAAGCCAGGCAACGTCAAGCTGACCCCGACCATCCTGCGTGATTCTCAGGACTACGTGTCCAAGAAATTCAACCTGCCGCACAACAGCCTGAACTTCGTGTTCCACGGCGGTTCCGGTTCTACCGACGCAGAGATCAAAGAGTCTGTGGGTTACGGCGTGATCAAGATGAACATCGACACCGACACCCAATGGGCGACCTGGGATGGCATCCTGCAGTACTACAAAGCGAACGAAGCTTACCTGCAGGGCCAGCTGGGCAACCCGAAAGGTGCCGATCAGCCGAACAAGAAATACTACGATCCACGCGTATGGCTGCGCGCAGCGCAGACCAGCATGGTGACGCGTCTGGAACAGGCTTTCAAAGATCTGAACGCGGTAGACGTTCTGTAATCTTCGGCACCTGTTGCACGATGCAAAAGGCTCCCTGCGGGGAGCCTTTTTGTTTATGACAAGCCTGATGGCGTTGCCTGGCTTGCCATTGGCAAAATATAAAAAATAAGGAAAATCAATTTATTGATTTTCGGCTGATGATCACAAAGGAGGAAAAACCACGTTTTTTCCTCCTTTGTTTGTGATTTAAAGGCTCCCTGCGGGGAGCCTTTTTCGTTTCAGCCCAGCAGGCCGGCACCGACGTTGATAGACAGGCCCAGGATCAGCATGTTGAACACGAACGAAATAACCGACTGCACGAGCGCAATTTTACGCACCTCCGCGGCGCCGACCGCCACGTCGGCGGTTTGCGACGCGACCGCGATGGTGAAGGAGAAGTAGGCGAAATCCAGATAGGTCGGATCGGTGAGGTTACCGGGGAACAGCAGCGGCAAAGGATCCTGCTGCGCGCCCTGGCGATAAAACTGGTGGGCATAGTGCATGGTGAAGGCGGTCGGCAGCAGCAGCCAGGAGACCCCCAGCGTTCCGCCGGTTAACGCCAGATGCAGGGTTTTCAGCGAGTCGCTGGCCTGTTTGGCGCTGCTCAACTCGAACAGGATCGCCAGAATGCTCACCAGACAACCGAAACTAACCAGCGCCAACACCGTGCTGGCGCTTTCGTCCTGCCGCCGAGCGATCTGGCGAATGTGCTGTGGCGTACTGACCAACATCAGCCGCCAGAGAAACAGCAGATAGAGCCAGGCCAGCGTATTCCAGCCAATCATCAGGCGCTGTAGCAGCGAGAACTGGGCGGGCAGCAGCAGAAAGCACAACAGCCCGGCGCCGACGGAAAACAGCAGCCTGGGCCGCACTTGCCAATAATGTTTGAGCGAAGAGCGAACGTGCATGATTAACGGATCCCTTGTCGTGAAATGGCCAACGCGCTGTTCTCAGCATAGAAGACGCGGCGGGCAGTTTCGGCTATTTTTAACGCTGACGGTTGGCATGAGCCTTTAATGTTGGTTACCCTTAGGCGGTGGTTTCCTACTGGCTGCCGAGGCCAGTGTATTTTTGCGAGTTTCTCCCGTTAGGGACTGAGTTAGGACGACACGAATGAAAGATTTGAATGTAGTAGACGGCATCAACGGTGCCGGCAACTGGTTGGTGAAGAACCAGGATCTGTTGATCCAGTACGCGGTGAACATCGTCGCCGCCATCGTTATCCTGATCATCGGTTCGATCGTGGCCCGCGTAGTCGGTAATGCGCTGAACCGCGTGATGAAACTGCGCGGCATCGACGCCACGGTGGCCGACTTCCTGTCGGCGATCGTGCGCTACGGCGTGCTGGCGTTCACCTTCATTGCCGTGCTGGGGCGCGTCGGCGTGCAGACCACCTCGGTGATCGCCGTGCTGGGTGCCGCCGGTTTGGCCGTCGGCCTGGCGCTGCAAGGCTCGCTGTCCAACTTCGCCGCCGGCGTGCTGCTGGTGATCTTCCGTCCGCTGCGCGTGGGTGAATATGTCGATCTGGGCGGCGTGGCCGGTACCGTCGATCAGGTGCAGATTTTCTCCACCACCCTGCGCACCGCAGACAACAAAACCATCGTGGTACCGAACGGTAAAATCATCGCCGGCAACATCATCAACTATTCTCGCGAGCCGAACCGCCGCGTGGATATCGTGGTAGGCGTGGCCTACAACGCCGATATCGACGTGGTGAAGAAGGTGCTGGGCGACGTGATCGCCGCCGACAAGCGCATTATGCACGCCAAAGGCGTGACCGTGCGTCTGAATGAGATGGCGCCGTCTTCCCTGAACTTCGTCACCCGTTCCTGGACCACCAACGCGGAATACTGGAATGTGTACTTCGATCTGATGGAAAACTTCAAGCGCGCGCTGGATGCCCACAACATCGGCATTCCGTTCCCGCAGATGGACGTGCACCTGTATCGTACCGAAGACGCTTCCGCCAAGGCGGAATAACAGAGAAGGGGGCCTGGCCCCCTTTTTCATTACAGGCCGAGACGTCACCGATGGCGTCTCGGCCTTTTCTTTTCCGCGAGTTCAGGCGCCGGCGGCCGTTTCCGCGAGCGGTGCGCGGCGGCGCAGGCTGAGGCGATAGAGCAGGAAGATGGCGACGGCGCCCAGCAGCGCCGGCAGCGCGAGCCAAAGGAAGAACACTTCCGCCGAGCCTGCGGCGGTCATCATCCAGGCGCCGAGCATCGAGCCGACGATCGATCCGAAGCGGCCATTGGCCATGGCCCAACTGACGCCGGTGACGCGGGCTGCGGTCGGGTAAAGGGTGGCGGAGACCAGGTTCAGGCCGTTTTGCGCGCCGGCTACGCCGAAACCTATCAGGAACACAACGGTGGCCAGCATATAGACGTCGCCCATCAGATACCCGGTTGCGCCAATCACCAGCGCGGCGCCCAGGTAGGAGACGGCCAGCACGCGGTAGGGCCCGACGCGGTCCATCAGCAGCGCCATCAGGATGGCGCCCAGGGTGCCGCCGAGCGGCACCATCGCCCCGATGCGCGAGGCGTGGGCGATATCGTAACCGGCGTCTTTGAGGATCGTCGGCAGCCAACTGGTGAGCAGGTAGAACACGAACAGCGAGCAGAAGAACGCCGCCCACAGCAACAGGGTGCGCACGGCGCGCCCTTCGATAAACAGGTGCGAGATCGGCGACGTGGCCTGCGCCGGGCGTTCGTCATCGACGATGGTGACCCCCGTCCAACGCTGGCCGGTGATACGCTCGACCACCCGGCGTAGCCGATCGGCATGTTTGGCGCTGGCGGCCATAAAGCGTACCGACTCGGGCATCTGCCAGGCCAGCAGCGGCAGCAGCGCCAATGGCGCAATGCCGCCGACCAGCAGTACGCCGCGCCAGCCGAATGCAGGAATGATCTGCCCGGCCAGCAGGCCACCCAGGGCAAGCCCTGCGGTAAAGCCGCTCCAGCTCAGGGTGACCATCAGCATGCGCCGGCGTGCCGGTGAGTACTCAGCGCTAAGGGTGATGCAGGTCGGTATCGCGCCCCCGAGGCCAATGCCGGTGATAAAGCGCAGCAGGGTCAGGGATTCGATCGAATGCGTATAGGCCGAAGCCAGGGTACAGCCGCCAAACACCAGCACCGCGACGAGCAGCACGCGTTTGCGGCCGATGGCGTCGGCGATCGGCCCGAACAGCAGGCTGCCGATCAGCAGGCCGAACAACCCTGCGCCGAAGGCGGGGGAGAGCTGCGAGGGCTGCAGGCCCCACTCTTCGCGCAGTGCCGGGGCGATATAGCCGATGATGGCGGTATCGAAGCCGTCCAGCAGGGCGATCAGGAAACACAGGGTAAGGATGAGGATTTGATAGGGCGAGATCCTGGCGCGATCGATAATTTCGCTGATGCGAGCGGTATCTGGGCTCATGAGGGTTCCACTGTTATTAAGCTGTTGTGGGCTGGCTGAGGGGCCGTTCAGGCCGCTGTGGCTGGCATCGCGTAGAAACCCGAGTATACACCAGAGGGGGAACGTTGCGGGGAGAGGGTGGCGATGATCATCGCCCGCCGCAGGAGGTACCTGTGGCGGGCGCTTGGCAAGGTTATTTGGCTAACAGTTCACGGCGCACGATCTCGGCGCCCGCACTTAAGGCATTCAGCTTGCCGCTGGCGATCTGACGAGGCAGGGGAGCCATGCCGCAGTTGGTCGACGGATAGAGCTTGTCGGCATCAACAAACTGCAGCGCTTTGCGCAGCGTAGCGGCCACTTCCTCCGGCGTCTCAACGGTATGATTCGCTACATCAATGGCGCCGACCATCACTTTCTTACCGCGAATCAGTTCAAGCAGATCCATCGGCACGTGCGAGTTATGACACTCGAGCGAGATAATATCGATAGTAGATGTTTGCAGCTTAGGAAACGCCTCTTCATATTGCCGCCACTCCGAGCCCAGCGTCTTTTTCCAGTCGGTATTGGCCTTAATGCCGTATCCATAGCAGATATGTACCGCCGTTTCACACTTAAGCCCCTCAACGGCCCTTTCCAGGGCGGCGATGCCCCAGTCATTCACCTCGTCAAAGAACACGTTAAATGCGGGCTCATCAAACTGAATAATGTCGACGCCGGCGGCCTCGAGCTCTTTGGCTTCCTGATTGAGGATCTTGGCGAATTCCCAGGCCAATTTTTCGCGGCTTTTATAGTGGCTGTCATAAAGCGTGTCGATCATGGTCATCGGCCCCGGCAGGGCCCATTTAATCGGCTGTTTGGTCAGCTGGCGTAAAAATTTGGCGTCTTCAACGAAAACGGGCTTTTGACGCGCCACCGCACCCACAACGGTCGGCACGCTCGCCTCATAGCGATTGCGGATTTTAACCACTTCGCGTTTCTCGAAATCGACGCCGCTGAGGTGCTCGATAAACGTCGTGACGAAGTGCTGGCGCGTTTGCTCGCCATCGCTGACGATATCGATGCCGGCCTGTTGTTGCTCTGCCAGCGACAAACGCAAAGCGTCCTGTTTCCCTTCGATTAATTCTTCATTCTGCAATTTCCAGGGCGACCACAGGGTTTCCGGTTGGGCCAGCCAGGAAGGTTTGGGCAAGCTGCCGGCGGTCGAGGTAGGGAGCAATATTTTCATGATAGATGACCTGTAATTAAGTGAATCAAAGCGCGTAGTGAGCAGACCATTGCTCAAGAATGGGCTTGTAGGGCTTGATAAATTGCTCTTCCGTAAATTTCCCCTGCTCAATCGCTAACTGGCTACGCTCTTCGCGATCGTAAACAATCTTGGTTAATGAATGATCCTGGTTATTCAGGCTGGGCTGATAGCATTGCCCCGCCGCCGAGTTGGCATTGTAAATTTCAGGCCGATAAATTTTCTGGAAGGTCTCCATCGTGCTGATGGTGCCGATCAGTTCCAGATCGGTGTAATCGCTCAGCAAATCCCCGGGGAAATAAAACGCCAGGGGCGCGACGCTATTTTTCGGCATGAAATAGCGCACCTGCAGGCCCATTTTTTTAAAATACCGGTCGGTCAGCGAAGCGCCATCTTGCCGATACTCGTCGCCCAACACCGGATGTTGATTGCCCGTCCGATGATAGGTGTCTTTGCTGGACACGCTGAGGCAGATCACCGGCGGTTTGCTGAAATTCTCATGGTATTCGTTTGAATTGACGAAATGCTTAAAGATATTGCCGTGCAAATCGCCGAAATCATCCGGAATGTTGAACTCCGCCGTGTTTTTATTGTGCGCAGGCAGCAAGACGCTAAAGTCGTAATCGCGCACGTAAGAGGAGAAATTGTTCCCGACGATGCCCTCAAGACGCTTTTGCGTTTTTTTATCAATGATGTTGGTTTTCAGGATTTCGATCACCGGGAAGCTGGCACCCTGATCTTCAACGCGCATCTCAACCGAAATGATGTCAAGTTCGACCGAATAGCGGTCGGCCTTGGGGTTATCCCAATTCGCCAACGAATTGAAGCGATTGTTAATCATCACCAGCGTGTTGCGCAGGTTCTCCCGGCGGTTTTCCCCTCTGGCCAAATTGGCGAAATTGGTGGTGATACGCGTACTTTCAGAAGGGTTATAATCTTCATCGAAAGAACTGCTCTTAATCGTAAAGGCAAAGTCTCTATTCATCGTCTTATAGCATCCTGTTATATGATATGAAGGCTGGATTTATCCATGTATTTCAATGGTTTGTTTTTCTCTTTTTTCATTCAGCCGATTTCATATTGTCTGTCGTTAATGAGGTCTATTTTTGCCAGAGTCCCGCAGGGAGTGAAAGAGACTTAATTTCATTACCACATGAGCGGTATTCATGATCTGACGTTCGGCTCGGTTTACCGCCGTTGCCCTGCAGCGCAAACCGCCGGTGGGTTGGGCCGGCAACCTGGTGCAGCCTGAAAAATTACGGGTATAATCCCCCCATAACCCACGGCTTCAGACACGAACATGACAAAACTCACCTTACAAGAGCAGATGCTCAAAGCGGGCTTGGTAACCAGCAAGAAAATGGCCAAAGTCCAAAGAACGGCTAAAAAATCACGCGTTCAGGCCCGCGAGGCCAGAGAGGCGGTGGAAGAGAATAAAAAGGCGCAGCTTGAGCGCGATAAGCAGTTGAACGAGCAGCAAAAGCAGGCCGCGCTGTCCAAAGAATACAAGGCGCAGGTGAAGCAACTGATCGAGATGAACCGTATCGTCCTGGCGAAAGGCGATATCGGTTTCAACTTCACCGACGGTAACCTGATCAAAAAAATTCTGGTGGATAAGGCGACGCAGACCCAACTGATCAATGGCCGCCTCGCCATTGCCCGCTTGGTGGTCGAGAACCGGGAAGAGTGTGAATACGCGATTATCCCCGCGAGCGTCGCCGATAAAATCGCGCAGCGCGATGCGGCCAGCATTGTGTTGCACAGCGCGCTGAGTCAGGAAGAACAGGATGAAGACGATCCGTACGCCGACTTTAAAGTGCCCGACGATTTGATGTGGTAAGCCGCGTTCAGAACGGCGCGGCGTGACGAGCGGCGATCCGCTCTCCAGTGATGGGGTGCACAAAGTCCAGTTCGCTGGCATGCAACATCAGCCGTGGCGTCTGTTCGGTACCCGGCAGCAGTCGCCCGCCATACAGATCGCAGCCTAAAATAGGGTGGCCCAACTGCCGGCTGTGAATACGCAGCTGGTGGGTGCGCCCGGTCTCTGGGGTGAGCTGCACCCGCGTCAGCGGCAGCGAGATCCCGCCCTCCGCTTCACGATAAAAACGCTCGACGACCCGATAGCGGGAGCGGGCGGGCTTGCCGTGGAGGGCGCAAATCGACATCAGCGGGAACAGCGCCGGATCTTTGGCGATCGCCGCGTCTATTACCCCTTCGTTTTCCGCCAGGTGGCCGCACAGCAGCGCGCTGTACACTTTGCCGACGGTGCGCTCGCTGAACTGCCGGCAGAGCGCGGCGTTGGCGGCCTTGTTGCGGGCCACCACCATCAAGCCGGACGTGCCGAAATCTAGGCGGTGCACCAGGGCGCAGCCGGGGAAGATCTGTACCAGCCGGTAGTGTACCGAATCGAGATTCTGCGGATTCTTGCCCGACAGGCTGAGCAGCCCAGCTGGCTTATTGATCAGCGCCAGATGGTCGTCCTGATAAAGGATCTCTATCTGGTCATGGCATGGCGGGGCGATAAAGGTATCGGTGATCGTAGACATCGGGCGGCCGGCTGGAAGGTGGGTGCGGATGATAGCGAATTTTTCGCCGATGAGCGAATGCGGTTATCGTTATCACTGCGCCTCATGCCCGCTGGCACCCGATGCGGCAAAGCATCAGGTGCAGCGGTTAGGCCCCGGCGCTCTACTGCCCGTAGTAGGCGTTTTGGCCGTGTTTGCGCAGGTAGTGTTTGTCCAACAGCTCGCGCTGCATGCTGTGAATGCCCGGCGTCAGCTGGCGTGAGAAAATGCCCATGTAGGCGATCTCTTCCAGCACCACCGCATTATGCACCGCGTTGTGGGCGTCTTTGCCCCAGGCGAAGGGGCCGTGGGCGTTGACCAGTACCGCTGGGATAGCGTTGGGATTGATATCGCGCCGGCGGAAGGTTTCGATAATCACCTTGCCGGTTTCCAGTTCGTAATCGTGCTCAATTTCATCCTGGGTCATCAGGCGCGTGCAGGGAATAGCGCCATAAAAATAATCGGCGTGGGTGGTTCCCCAGGCGGGGATGTCCAGCCCGGCCTGCGCCCAGATGGTGGCGTGGCGCGAATGGGTGTGGACGATGCCGCCGATATCGGCAAATTCGCGGTACAGCGCCAGATGGGTGGCGGTGTCCGACGACGGTTTTTTTGCCCCTTCGACGGTGCGGCCGCTGGCCAGATCGACCACCACCATATCCTCCGCCGTCATATGCTCGTATTCAACGCCGGAAGGCTTGATCACCACCAGGCCGCGTTCGCGATCCACCGCGCTGACGTTGCCCCAGGTAAAGGTCACCAGCTTATGGCGCGGCAGATCGAGATTGGCCTCCAGCACCTGTTGTTTTAACTGAGTCAGCATGTCATGCCCCCTTGTTGCATTTTCTGTTCGATCCAGCGGCGGGCCTGAACGATCTCGGCCACCGGCTCCTCGGCTTTTTCTGTCCACATCTCAATCAGGAATGCGCCGCGGTAATTGAGGCGCTGCAGCGTGCGAAACACCTCGACGAAGTCGACGCAGCCTTCGCCAAACGGCACGTCACGGAATTGCCCCGGCGAAGCGGCGGTGACCGGGTAGGTGTCTTTCAGGTGAATGGCGGCGATGCGATCGATGCCCAGCTCCAATTCACGCGGCACGTCGTTGCCCCAGGCGCTGAGGTTGCCGACGTCCGGATACACCGTGAACCACGGCGAGGCCAACAGGGTGTCCCAGGCTTTCCATTTACCGATCGAGTTCATAAAGGCGGTATCCATAATTTCCACCGCCAGCATCACCTGGGCGGCGGCGGCACGTTCTACCGCCCACTGCATGCCTTCGCTAAAGCGCGCCAGCGTCCCCTCGTCCTGCTCTTCGTAATACACGTCGTAGCCGGCCAGTTGGATGGTGCGGATACCGACGTCTTGGGCCAGCTGAATGGCCTGTTCCATCACGTCGAAGGCGCGCTGTCGCAGCGCCGGATCGTGGCTGCCAAACGGAAAGCGCCGGTGGCCGGAGAGGCACATCGACGGGATGCGGATGCCGGTTTCCAGCATGGCATCCACCAGCGCCAGGCGCTGCGCTTTGCTCCAGCTCAGGCGCGCCAGGCGTTCATCGCTTTCGTCCACCGACATTTCGACGAAGTCGAAGCCGCAGGCCTTGGCCAGCGCCAGGCGTTCGGGCCAGCTCAGGTGTTTCGGCAGCGCTTTCTCGTAAATTCCCAACGGGTGCTGACGCATATCATGATCTCCAGATGTCTTCGATGGCGGTGCGGAACTGCCTGGCGGCCGCCGGCGGATCGCCGGCCTCGGCCAGCGCGCGGCCGGCGATAAAAGCGGTGACGGCGATCTCTTTAAACAGCGGCAGGTCGGCGGGCGTGATGCCGCCGGTCACCGACAGCGCGATGCCCAGATCGGACAGTGCCTTCATCCGATCCAAATCCTGCCGGCCCCAGGTTTGCCCGCTGGCCTGCGCGTCGCGGCCGCGGTGATAGATCGCCTGGCGAATGCCGAGGCCGCGCCATTGCCGCGCATCCTCTAATGTCCAGCGGCCGAACAGTTCGATCTGGATTTCACCGCCGTGACGCTCGGCGACCTCTCGCGCGCTGGCCATGGTGGCCAACGGCGCGGCGCAGATCACCGTCATCCAGTTCGCGCCCTGGCCGAAGGCCTGCTCGGCCAGCGTCGCACCGGCGTCGGCCACCTTGAGATCGGCCACCAGCGTGTGCTGCGGACAGCGCTCGCGCAGCGCGCTAACCGCCTGAATGCCGGCGCTGATGCACAAAATGGTACCGGCCTCGATGATGTCCACATGGGGGCTGAGGGTCTCGGCGGTGCGCAGCGCCGTATCCAAACGGGTTTGATCGAGCGCCAGCTGCAGGCGCGGTTTCGTGCTCATGGGGCCTCCTTGTTGGCGGGCTGCAGATGTTGCAATGCAGCAATCAGCGCCTGATAACGTTGGTGTTTGTTGTCGTAAGCCTCGGCAGCGGCCGCATCAGGCAGCAGCCGCTCGATACGCGGCGCCAGCCGGTGCTGGGCGGCGGTGAAATCGTTGAAGACGCCGCTGCCGACCATGGCCGCCATCGCCGCGCCCAGACAGCCGGTTTCTTCCACCTGCGGCAGCTCCACCGGCAGGCCGCTGACGTCGGCGAACATTTGCATCCAGGGGAGGGATTTGGCGGGGCCGCCGGTCACGCGCAGTGCCTGCGCCTCAGGGAAACGCCGGCGCATGCGGTTAAGGTGCGTCATGTGGCAGAACACCACGCCTTCGTAGATCGCCTGCACCAGGTGCTCGCGCTGGTGGAAGGCCTGCAGGCCGTAGAAGCTGGCGCTCAGCCCCAGACCGGCGTTGGAGCCATACAGGAAAGGGGCGAACAGCAGATCGCCGGCGGCTTTCGGCAGGGCGGCGACCCAGCGGTTAAGCTGGCCGTAGTCCTGCAGCCCCCATTGGCGACAGAACCATTCCAGGTTGGCGGCGGAGGTGGGGCTGGCTTCGTGCACGATGTATTGGCCGCTTTCGGCGTGGCGGCCATAGACAAAGGGATGATCGAAACCCTCGACGATGGCGTCGGTGATGCCGCTGGTGACCGACCAGGTCCCCATCACCGCATTGAGCCGGGTTTCGTCCTGCAGGCCGGCGCACAGCGCGGTGGACACTACGTCGAACAGCCCGCCGACCACCGGGGTGCCGGTTTGCAGGCCGGTGATGGCCGCGGCGTTTGCCGCGACGCGCCCGGCGATATCGGCCGAACCGACAATCGTCGGCAGGGCGGGCATGATGTCGCCGATACCCAGCAGCTGCGCCAGCGCCGGGTCATAGCGTCCGCTGCGCATCTGATACAGGTTGGATTCGGAGATATTGGTTTCTTCGCAGGCCAACTCGCCGGTCAGGCAATAGCGCAGGTAGTCGTGCGCCATCAGCACGCTGCCGATGCGGGCGTAACGCTCCGGCTGATGCCGCTTCAGCCAGCGTAGCAGCGAGACCGGGTGCCCGGTCCACAACGTTTGGCGCGTTTGCGGATACAGCGCCTGCGGCACGCCCTGCCGTTGCCATTCCTGCACCAACGCCAGCGCGCGCTGGTCGGAAGAGAGCATGGCGTTGCCCAGCGGCTGCCCCTGTTTATCCAACAGAAACGCCCCCTTGCCCTGCGCCGAGATGCCGACGGCCTGAATGGCGCCGGCGGCGACGCCGCTGGCGGACAGCACTTCGCGGATCACGTCGGCGGCGGTGTGCCACAGCGATGCCATATCTCGCTCGGCCCAGCCGGGCTGCGGCGCGACGATCGCCAGATTGCGCCGCGCAACGCCGTGTTCATGGCCCTTGTGGTCGTATAATCCCGCCTTGATGAAGGTGCCGCCGCAGTCGAGCCCCAGCCAATATTCCATCATGGGTTCCTCGCGCTATGGTCGCATTTATTGGGCAGCATCAACGCCAGCACGGAGGCGATCGCCAGCGAAGCCGCCAGGCTGTAGACGCCGACGTCCTTGTTGAACAGGCTGATCAGGACGCCGACCATATACGGGCCGCAAAAGCCGCCGAGGTTGCCCAGCGCATTGATCACGCCGCGTGCGCCGCCGGCCACTTCGGCGTTGAACAATTTGGGCGGTATGGTCCAGAACACCCCGGCCGCCGCCTGAATAAACACGCCGCAGCCGACCAGCGCAGCGTAAGACCACCAGACGTGATCCTTCAGCAGCACCGACAGCGCCATGCAGGCGGCAAAGCAGGCCAGCGGCAGGGCGACGAAGACTTTGCGCTTGCCGGTGCGGTCGGAGAGGGTGGAGATGATCAGCATGCCGAAGATGGCGCCGATATAGGGCAGAATAGCCAGCAGGCCCACTTGCTCCATATCGCCGTGGGTCAGCTCTTTCAAAATGGTCGGCAGCCACAGGGTGTAGCCGTAAATACCGGTCTGGTAGAAGAAATTCACCAGGATCAACTGCCACATGATCCGGTCGCCCAGCACCCGGCGTAGCGAGGCGTTGCGCACCGTTTTTCCTTTAATCAGCAGCTGTTCGTCGTGCAGGGTCTTTACCAGATACTCTTTTTCCGCCTGCGAGATCCATTTGGCTTCCTGCGGCCGGTTGCTGATGGTGAAGTACCACAGCGCCATCACCACCAGCGACAGACCGCCTTCCACCAGAAACAGCATGCGCCAGTCCCAGGCGGTGATGATCCAACCCGACAGCGGGGCGGTGAGGATGCCGGCGATCGGCACGAACATGATGACGATGGCGTTGGCGCGGCCGCGCTCCTTATCCGGGAACCAGTTGCTGATCATGGTCAGCACCACCGGCAGCATGCCGCCTTCGGAAACGCCGAGGGCGAAGCGCAAGAACAGCAACTGGTACTGGTTGGTGACCAGACCGGTCAGCACCGAGATCACCGCCCAGGCCAACAGTGACCAGCCGATGAATTTCTTGCCGTTGCCGTATACCGCCAGCTTGCCGCCGGGCACCTGCAGAAACAGGTAACCGATAAAGAAGATGCCGCCGGCCAGCCCGGCCATTGAAGCAGTGATGCCGAGTTCGTCATCCATGCCGCCGGGCATGGCGAAGGCGATGTTGACCCGATCCATGTAAGAAATGATGCAGGTGATGAGGATCGGCGGCACGATCCTCAGCCAGCGTAGCTTGGGGATAGCCTGGCTTTGGCTGACGGAAACGGAGGCTGTATTCATAAGGACCTCTTTCGATGTTCGCTTTTTTGTAGGGTCGGGCGTTATTGTTTTGTTTGATTTGGGCGCAAGGGAGCCCACACAGGCCCCATGGACCGGTGTTGTTATCGTTACGGGTGTTGCGTCTATCAGGCGCTAAACGACGCCAGCGGTATCTTCACCACCACCTTGCGTATCGCGCAGGGGCGCTGGTTAATGCAGGCCGGGCGATGCACGTCCTGTGGAAAAAATACTGCGAAGTTGCCGGGTTGCATCGTGAGCCAGGATTCGTCGGTCACGTCCTGATAAAACAGGATGTCGCGCTGTGCCAGCAGCTCCTGATGAATGACGTTGTCGCCGCTGTCCGCCGCGACGCCGATAAGCTCGGTGCCGCTGACCAGAAACTGCACGTCGACGTTTTGCCGGTGGACTTCCGGGCGCAGCGCATCCGGTGGTTGGGTATGCAGATCGAGCACTTGCACCACGTAGCCGGTGGCGGGATCTTCATAACGCCCTGCGGGCAAGACGCTGAAATCGGTGCGCTGCAGATAGGCGACGGCGTTGGCGACCGGCGCCGGGTACTGCTCGGGCGCGGTGTTGGCGATGTGGCCGAATATCATGATGATCCTCCCGTTACAGCGCCTGAATGCGCGCCCAAACCCGCTCGTCGACCGGAATGCCGTCGCGCAGGTTTTCTTCCAGAATGCGCGGGAACTTGTGGCCCGGCAGGCGAATGGCGACGTCGGGGTTGTCCCGCTCGGCGCTGGTGACGTAATCCATGATGCGCTGCAGTTTTTGATCGCGGCTGTCGCCGTCGATCAACCGGTCTATCTCAATCGCGATGAACACCTGCGAGACGCCGTATTCGTCGCGGTGATCTTCCGTCACTTCCGCCACCGAGGCGCCGCCGGACAGCAGGGTGGCGATCATGTCCAGCACGATCGACAGCGCCGATCCTTTCCAATACCCCATCGGCAAAATGCGCCGATTCTCTTCGATGATGGCCGGATCGCGGGTCAGGTGGCCGTCGTTGTCGAAGCCGCCGTCCACCGGCAGGGTTTTGCCCGCCAGCCGGTTCAGCTCCAGCGCGCCGTAGGAAAACATCGACATCGACATATCCACCATGGTGATCGGGTTGCCGGGCACGGCGACGATCAACGGGTTGGTGCCGATACGGCACGTTTTGGCGCCCCACGGCGGCATCACGGCGATCGAGTTGGTCCAGCAAATGCCGATATAGCCTTTCTCCGCCGCCTGCCAGCCGTAACCGCCGCCGCGCATCCAGTGGTTGGCATTGCGCAGCGCCACCAGGCCGATGCCATGATCGTCGGCCAACTGCATGGCGCGATCCATCATGCGGCGGGCGGTAAGGTTGCCGATGCCCTGATGCGCATCCCATTGCTCGATCGCCCCCAGAGACAGCAGTTTGCTGGGTTCGGCGTCCGGCACGATATCGCCGGCGTCCAGCTGCTGAATAAAGCGCGGAAAGCGGTTAACGCCGTGGGAGTAAACGCCGCTGGCGGTGGTGTCGGCGAACATGCCGGCGCAGTCGTCGGCGATAGGTTCCGCCACGCCGCGCGCCAGTAGCACGCGTTTGAATTGGTGTTTTAACTCGCTATAACTCACTCTCATGCCGGTTCTCCGCCTGTGCGAATCGTTTGTTTTTGGTTCGCTAAATTTCAATATGCGAAATTGCATTTCAAATAAATGCTATCCCGGCGGTTCAGGGAAGTCAAAGCAAGGGGAAGTAAAATTGTTCATGAAAAACATGACGTTAAAATTAAGTGGTGATTTTGTGATCGCCGCCACGTTTTGGTGGAGATGGCGTGCTTCAGACGTGACAAAGCAGGGCGGATCGAAACCCACCCTGCGTCTTGCGAGACCCCGGCTAACCGCGGGTGTTCAGCACCATGCGGTAGAGCGAGGTGGTGGCGGTGATATAGAGTTCATCGCCGTTCGGGCCGCCGAAGGTACAATTGGAGACGCGTTCCGGCACGCTGATTTTGTCGATCTGCCGCCCCTCTGGATCAAAGACCAGCACGCCGTCGGCACAGCTGCAAAACAGATTGCCGGTCCGATCGACGCAGAAGCCGTCCGGGAATCCGGGCCCCACCGTTGCAAAACGGCGGCCGGCTTCCAGCCCGCGGCCGTTGACCGCATAGACGCGCAGCTCGCGGCGGCCCAGCGTCGGAAAATCCACGATCGACATGTCCGCAACGTACAGCCATTTTTCATCCGGTGAAAACGCCAGGCCGTTCGGGCGCTGCAGGTCGCAGGCGGCGATGGTCAGCGAACCGTCGCGCGGATCGAAGCTGTAGAGATAACAGCCGATCACCTGGCTTTCCGATTTGTAACCCTCTTCGTCGCCGATGATGCCGTAGGGCGGATCGGTGAACCATAGGGTGCCGTCGGAACGCACCGCCACGTCGTTCGGCGAGTTAAAGCGCTTGCCGTCGACGCGATCGATCAACAGACGTACCTCGCCATCGCTTTCGGTGCGGCTAATGCCGCGCCGCCCGTGTTCGCAGCTGACCACGCGCCCTTCGCCGTCGCGCGCATTGCCGTTGGCGTAGTGCGACGGCGAACGGTATAGGGTCAGCTCACCCCGGCGCGACCAGCGGAACATGCGGTTGCCTTTCACATCGCTGAACACCACCGCATCCTCCTGCGGTAGCCACACCGGCCCCTCGGCCCAGATCGCCGGCGAACACAGGCGCTCGAGCCGGGCGTGCGTGCGCAATGAATCGCCGTTCATTTCACGCCCCAGATCGCTTTGTAATGGCCCTGATAATCGTTTTGCGGGTCATACAGGTTATTGGCGCCCCCGTCGGCGGCGATATTGTCGCGGGTCACCAGATGCGCCGGGGTGACGTAGCCGGAAGGCGGCTGCTTGGCAAAGGCGCGGTTGAATTCGTCCAGCAGTTGCCAACCGTGCAGCTTCAAGGGTTCCGGCACCGTCGCCGACTGGCTGTCGCCCGACCGGATACGCTGGTAAGCGGAGATCGAACCGTCGCCGGCCGACACGTTGTAAGGCGCGTTCTTGCCGCCTTTGCCGGCGGTCTTCAGCGCCGGTGCCATAAAGTCGAAGTACAGATCGTTGATCGCCAGCGCATATTGGAATTTGTCGCCGTACTTCTGCAGCAGGCTGAAGGTCATCGCCGGCATGCGGTTGGCGGTATCGGCCAGCGGCGTATCGATGAATTCCAGCAGCGTGCAGCCGCTGCATTTGGCGATCTCGTCTTTCATGACGTTGGCCTTGTCCAGCGCGATTTGATACAGCGAGTCGGTGAAGATCAGCACGCTCGCCTTGCCGCCGGACTGCACCACCGCGTATTGCGCGGCGATGCGCGCCACTTCGTTGGAGTCCGACGTGACGTTATAGAACACATTGTATTTGGCGATGGGGCCCGGTTCCGGCACCGCATGCCAGGCGGTCAGCACGATGCCCTGCTGCACGGCCTTTTTCAGCGGGATCTTGGCGACGTTAGGGTTCCAGCCGCCGATCACGATGCCGTCCGGTTTCTGGGCGATGGCCTGATTGAGCGATGCCAGCTGATCTTTCACCGAGCCGCCGCCGTCGAGCGTTTCCAGCTTCCAGCCGGCGGCTTTTGCCGCTTCGCTCAACCCCTGTTGCACCCCTTGGACGCCGCCGTTCTTCATGTCGGAGGCGATAAAAATGATCTTCTTGTTGGCCTGCAGCTGCGGGCCGCTGGTGGGGCCATCCCACTGGGTGGCGCTGGCGGTGGCCTTCGCGACGGCGGCGGTGGCCTGATCGAGATAGGCGTCGGCCCAGGCCGGCGATGCGGCGAGCAATAATGTGGTGAACCCCGGTAACAGCCAAATGCGTTTCATGGTGTGCTCCTGGTTTAAGGGTGGGTCGCTGTCTGATTGTTGTTGTCAGTTGGCGTCGTCTGGCTGCGTTGTACCGCTTTCTGATTGAGCAGCCGGCGGCGTTGGGCATAGCCGGCCAGGGTGATCGACAGCAACAGCGTCGCGCCGTTGAACAGCGGCTCGACCCAGAATTCACCGCCGAACTGCTGAATGCCGGCGATGCCGATAGCCAGAATGGCGATGCCGACCACGGTGCCCCAGACATTGACGCGTCCTGGGCGAATGGTGGTGCTGCCGAGGAAGGCGCCGACCAGCGCCGGCAGCAGATAGTCCATGCCGACGCTGGCCTGGCCGACGCCCTGTTCGGCGGCGATCAACACGCCGCTGAAACCGGTGAGCACGCTGGAGGCGATGAAAGCGCCGATGGTGAAGCGGTTGACCGAAATGCCGTTCAGGCGCGCCGCCGCCGGGTTGCCGCCCACCGCATACATGCAGCGGCCGAGCGGGGTGTGCTCGGTGATGAGCCACAGCACCACCGCGACGATCAGCACGTAAAACGCCACGATCGGAATGCCGGCGATCTCGGTGTGGTGCAGCGCGATAAAGGCATCCGGCAAGTCGCCGACGATCTGCCGCCCGCCGGAATGCCACAGGGCAATGGCGTACAGCACGGTGCCGGAGCCGAGGGTGGCGACGAAGCTGTCGATATCGGCCAGCGCCACCAGAATGCCGTTCAGCAACCCGTAAAGCGCCGAGATCGCCAGCACCGTCAGCACCGCCATCTGCCAGGAGAAGCCGTATTCCACCTGCAGCGTGATCGCCAGGATGTGCCACAGCACAATGCCGAAGCCGACGTTAAGATCGATCTTGCCCACGATCATCGGGATGGTCGCCGCCAGCGCCAACAGGGCGATTTTGGCCTTGCTCGACAAGATAGCCTGCAGCGTCAGCATCGATGCGAAAGAGGGGGTGATCAGTGAGAACAGCACGACCAGCGCGACGCACAGCAGCAGCAGGCCATAGCGGGTGAGAACCTGCATCAGCCAGGGGCCGGCGCCGTCCTGCGCCAGGCTGACGCGCTGCTCCAGCGCGGTTGATTTAACGGATGTTTTAGACATGGCCTACCTCGGATTCTGACGTGATTGCGACGCTTTCCCCGGTGCTGGCAGAGGCCAGCTCCAATAAATTGGCGAATGACACCTGTTGATTTTTCAGTTCGCCGACCATTTTCCCGCGGTTGAACACCAGTGCACGGTTGCAAATATGGGCGATCTCCTCGAAATCGTTGGAGATCACCAGCACCGCCACGCCTTCCGCCAGGGATTTATTCAGCAGGTGGTAGATTTCCGCGCGCGCGCCGACGTCCACGCCGGCGGTGGGATCTTCCAGGATCAGCAGCGGCGCCCCCAGGTGCATCCAGCGCGCCATCACCACCTTTTGCTGGTTGCCGCCGGACAGCGCGCTGATATCGATATTGACGTCCTTGGGGCGCACGTCGAACAGCTGCACTTTCCACCAACTGGCGCCGATCTCCGCTCGCCGCCCGTAGCGGGAGAGCAGCCGGTGGCCACTGGCGCAGGGGTTGATAAACAGGTTTTCACGCACGCTCATCGACATCACCAGGCTTTCGCCGGTGCGATCGCCCGCGACCAGCGAAACGCCGCAGGCCATCGCCTGCTGCGGGGAGCTCGCCTGATAGGACCGATCGCGAAACCGAATCGCGCCGCCGTCGGCCTGACGCAACCCGAACAGCAGCCGGCCGATCTCTTCTTGCCCGGCCCCGCGCAGGCCGGCCAGCGCCAGCATCTCGCCCGGCTGCAAATCGAAGCTCACCGGGCCGATGTCGCCCACCGTGACGCTATCGAGCTGCAACACCGGCGGACGATGTTCCGGCAGCGGTTCGCGCTGATCGTCCGCCATCGCTTCGCCGACGATGGTTTGCACCAGATCGCGCAGGGAGTAGTCGGCGGTGCGGCCGCCGGCGACATAGCGCCCGTCGCGCATTACGCAGACCCGATCGGCGATTTCGATCACTTCGTCCAGGCGATGGGTGACGTAAATCATGCCGACCTTTTTGGCGCGCAGCCGGTTGATGACGGCGAACAGATGACGCACGTCGTTGGCGGGCAGGGAGGCGGTCGGTTCATCCAGCACCAGCAACTCGGCGTTGACCGCCACCGCACGGGCGATCGCCAGCAGCGATTTTTCGGTGCGCGACAGTTCGAAGACGCGCGCATCGGGATCGAGCGCGATACCGACGTCTTGTAGCGCCTGCGCCGCCCGGCGGCGAATGGCGCGCCAGTCGATCAACCCAAAGCGGCGGGGAAACCCCATCACCAGCGCCATGTTCTCCGCCACCGTCATCCATTCGATCAGGCCGAGATCCTGATGAATAAAGGCGATCGGCTGGCGGCTGTCGCTTTTTATCGCGGCGGCGGAGGCGATGCTTGCGCCCTGAAAACGAATATCGCCGCCGTCGCGCGGGTAGACGCCCGCCAGCACTTTGATCAGCGTCGATTTGCCGGCGCCGTTTTCGCCCAGCAGTGCCAGAACCTCGCCCGGCATTACCTGCAGGCTGACGTCGTTGACCGCCACGTTGCCGCCAAATCGTTTGACGATGTGGCTGAGGGTAAGGATGGGTTGTGCCGCATTATCCATAGCCATGTGATGCGCCCCTGGTGTTGCGCCCGAGCGAAGATGCCGGGCAAATTAGCTAAACCGCTGGTGAGTATCTGGTCTTTAAATTTCAATATGCGAAATTCAATTTCAAAAATAATATGACGTTCGTTGCGCTAAATCAAAGGTGATGAAGTTTTAATTGTTTTTATTAAACAATGGGTTATTTTTTACTTTGCGGAAGTGTGACCGATGGCTCACTTCAATGCGGGGGAAATATTGCGGATTTTTGGCTCGCTGCGGACAATGAAACGGCGTTCCGTCTTCACCTGATGCGGGCCTTGGGGTAACATGCCCGGCAAAGAGCCTGCTGACTTCGCCGCAGCGCCGGTTGGCGGTTCGACACTGGAGAGATTTTCGCTATGAGCCTGAAAGCCGTCGACGAGAAAGATGACAAGAAAGACAAACCGCTGGGCAGCCAAAGCCTGTTCCGCGGTTTGCAGTTGATTGAGATCCTGAGCAATTTCCCCAACGGATGCCCACTGGCGCATCTGTCCGAGCTGGCCGGCATGAACAAGAGCACCGTGCATCGCCTGCTGCAGGGGTTGCACACCAGCGGCTATGTGACCCAGGCGCCTTCGCCGGGCAGCTACCGCCTGACCACCAAGTTCATTTCCATCGGCCAGAAGGCGCTGTCGTCACTCAATATCATTCACGTGGCCGCGCCGCATTTGGAACAGCTGAACCTGGAGGTGGGCGAGACGGTCAACTTCTCCAGCCGCGAAGACGACCACGTCATCCTGATCTACAAGCTGGAGCCAACCACCGGCATGATGCGCACCCGCGCCTATATTGGCCAGCATATGCCGCTGTACTGTTCGGCGATGGGGAAAATCTTCATGGCCTACGGCAACGACGATTACCCAGCCCACTACTGGCAGACCCATCAGCAGGAGATTCAGACGCTGACGCGCAATACCATCACCGAGCTGCCGAAGATGTATGAGGAACTGGCCGATATTCGCCAGCGCGGCATGGCGATGGATCGCGAAGAAAACGAGCTGGGGGTCTCCTGCGTGGCGGCGCCGGTGTTCGATATTCAACAGCGCGTGCCCTATGCGGTGTCTGTCTCGTTGCCGACCGCCAAGCTGCAGCAGATCGGCGTTAAAAGCCTGATTAAACCGGTGCTGGCTACCGCACAACGCATCTCGCAGGAGCTGGGGTTCGTCACGCCGATTTGAGTATTAGTTCCGCTGATGCGGGATTAGAAACATCAATTTCACCTAATGATCGCTTCCTCGTATGATGCGCGTGTTGACCGACACGCGCCCTCGTCCGGCGCCTTTTATCATTCGAGGAATCCCCATGTTAGCCGTCTTCTTGCAGGGTTTTGCCCTGAGCGCCGCCATGATCCTGCCGCTGGGCCCGCAGAACGTATTCGTGATGAATCAGGGCATTCGCCGCCAGTATCATTTGATGATCGCTTCGCTGTGCGCGTTGAGCGATATCGTGCTGATTTGCGCCGGGATTTTCGGCGGCAGCGCTTTGCTGACCCGCTCGCCGCTGCTGTTGGCGCTGGTCACCTGGGGCGGGGTGGCGTTTCTGCTGTGGTACGGGTGGGGTGCGTTCCGTTCCGCCTTGAGCCCGCAACCGGCGCAGGCCGCGGCGCAGGAGCTGGCGCAGAGCCGTTGGCGCCTCGTGGTCACCATGCTGGCGGTCACTTGGCTGAACCCACACGTTTATCTGGATACCTTTGTGGTGCTCGGCAGCCTGGGCGGGCAGCTGACGGCGGATGTGCGCTCCTGGTTCGCGCTCGGCGCGGTCAGCGCGTCGGCGGTGTGGTTCTTCGGGCTGGCGCTGCTGGCCTCCTGGCTGGCGCCATGGCTGAACACGCAGCGGGCGCAGCGCATCATCAACGCGCTGGTCGGGCTGGTGATGTGGGGCATCGCGCTGCAGCTGGCCTGGCAGGGGGCAAATTTATAAGAATTTGTCACTAATCCGAATTCAAAACGCCGCGCGATATGCTACGTTTGATGCCAGGAATCCGGCGGTTCTCACAGGGAAAAGCCGGCGATCAGAGACAGCCTGTCATTAAGGAGACACTGTGAAGCTAAAAGCATTGGCTATGGCCGCAATGGTCGGATTAGGGACGTTACCGATGGCGCTGCAGGCGGCTGAATTGCCTGAAGGGCCGCACGTCGTCACCTCCGGCACCGCCAGCGTGGACGCCACGCCGGATATCGCCACCCTGGCGATCGAAGTGAGCGTTTCCTCCAAAGACGCCGCCCAGGCGAAGAAGCAGGTGGACGAGCGCGTGGCGCAGTACTTTGATTTCCTGCAGAAAAACAACATTGAGAAGAAAGACATCAGCGCCGCCAACCTGCGCACCCAGCCGGAATACGATTACCTGAAAACCGGCGAGTCGGTGCTGAAGGGCTACCGGGCGGTGCGTCAGGTGCAGGTGACCCTGCGTCAGTTGGACAAGCTGAACGAGCTGCTGGACGGCGCGCTGAAATCCGGCCTGAACGAGATCCGCGCGGTGGAGCTGGGCGTCGCCAAGCCGGACGTGTATCGTGAGCAGGCGCGGCAAAAAGCGATCGAGAACGCGACTCAGCAGGCCGAATCCCTGGCCAAAGGCTTCCACGCCAAGCTGGGGCCGGTGTACAGCATTCGCTACCGGGTTGCCAACTATCAGCCGATGCCGGTGGCGCGGATGTATAAGGCGGCCGGCGCGGCGGCGGAAAGCGACGCGGCGCAAACCTATGAGCAGCAAAGCATTCACTTCGACGATCAGGTGGATGTGGTGTTCGAGCTGCAGCGCAACGCCGCGCAGTAAGGCTATCGTGTTGAAGAAAAGGTTCGCTGCGGCGAACCTTTTTTCGTTTTAATCCTGGCGCAGCACCTGATGACCGTGCTCCAGCAGCGCGTCGGTCACTTTACGCATCATGCGGCTTTCCGGCGCGAAACGGTGCCAGTACAGCATGCGGCGCTGGTACAGCCCCGGCGTCAGATCGATCAGTTCACCGGATGCCAGCTCCTTTTCGATCTGCAGGTGTGGGATCATACAGCAGGTGGTGCCCTGGCGTGCCAGCTGCACGAAGGCTTCCGACGAGTTCACGATGTGGCAGGGCACGCTGCCCGGCGACAGATCGAAGTTCTGCTGCAGGAACGCCTGGTGCATGTCGTCGAGATGGTCGAAGGCCACCGCCGGCGCTTTCAGCAGCGCGGAACGGGTGACGCCGCTCGGGAAGTAGCGCTCGGCGAAGCCGCGGGAGGCCACGAACAGGTAATCCAGCGCCCCCAGCCGATCCACCAGGCAGCTCGGCAGCGGCTGCGGCTGAATACTCACCGCGCCCACCACCTCACCGCGGCGTAGCCGCTCCTGGGTGCGGGTTTCATCTTCCACCTGCAGATTCAGGCGAATGGGGGAGTCCGCCAGCACCGGCTTCAGCGCCGGCAGCAGCCAGGTTGCCAGACTGTCGGCGTTGACCGCCAGCGACAGCAGCAGCGGCGTATCGACGCCGGTGTCGTTGCCCAGCCACTCTTCTTCCAGCAATTCCACCTGATGCAGCAGCGCGAGCAGCTTTTGCCCTTGTTCGGTAGGGCGCGGCGGCACGGTACGGACCAGCAGCGGTTGGCCGAACAGATTTTCCAGCTGTTTGATGCGTTGGGATACCGCCGATTGCGTGATACAGAGTTTTTGAGCGGCGCGCTCGAAGCCGCGCTCACGGATCACCGCGTCCAGCGCTTGCAGCGTACGATAGTCTGGGCGTTTCATCGGAAAGATATCCCTTAAATTAGAATGATACCGGCACTATGCCACATTTTGCGCACGGCGCAGGTGGAAAAATCACGCCCCTACCTCGCCGCCAAGCGGGCAAAAATGCGGGCTGCGGTAAATAAGTGTGATCCTGCCAGCGTGAAAAACAGCGTTTTACCCTATAATACGCACACGTTTTCGTACAGAGGCAAGGGACATATTATGACGCAGGATGAACTGAAAAAAGCGGTGGGCTGGGCGGCGCTGGAATACGTGACGCCGGGCACCATCGTCGGGGTCGGCACCGGTTCTACCGCCGCCCACTTTATTGACGCGCTGGGCTCCATCAAGCACCAGATCGAAGGCGCGGTGTCCAGCTCCGATGCCTCCACCGCCAAGCTGAAAAGCCTCGGCATCCCTGTGTTCGACAGCAACGAAGTGGACTCGCTCGACATTTACGTGGATGGCGCGGACGAAATCAACGGCCATATGCAGATGATCAAGGGCGGCGGCGCGGCGCTGACGCGCGAGAAGATCATCGCCGCCATCGCCAAGAAATTCATCTGCATCGTCGACGCCAGCAAGCAGGTGGACGTGCTGGGCAAGTTCCCGCTGCCGGTGGAAGTGATCCCGATGGCCCGCTCTTACGTGGCGCGTGAGCTGGTGAAACTCGGCGGCCTGCCGGAATATCGCCAGAACGTGGTGACCGACAACGGCAACGTGATCCTCGATGTGCATAACCTGAGCATCACCGACGCCATCGCGCTGGAGAACAAGATCAACGGCATCGCCGGCGTGGTGACCGTGGGGTTGTTTGCCAACCGCGGCGCGGACGTGGCGCTGGTCGGCACCTCGGAAGGCGTGAAAGTAGTCAAATAAGCCTCTGCCGTCTGTGGCCCGGCAGTGCCGGGCCGCATAATTCTTCGGTTAAAATATCTTTTCTGAAAAACGGCAAATTTGGTGACTTATGTCACATTGTGAAAACTGACTCCCCAAAGCTTCTGCCGAAAACTTTCCCTATGGCATTTTCTGCCGTAAACCGCCATCAACGCTGCGCCTTGTCCTGCCGGGCAGGCAATCGTTTGTATTGCCGCCCGCGTTATTTTTGTTATGTTGGATGGGAGCTGTGTCGTCACAGCCGCTTCTGAAGTCTGAACATAGGGTCGGGTAAATGGCAAAAGTATCATTGGAGAAAGACAGGATTAAATTCCTGTTGGTGGAAGGGGTTCATCAGAGCACGGTCGATAACTTACGTGCCGCCGGTTATACCAACATCGAATACCATAAGGGTGCGTTAGACACCGAATCGTTGAAGGCATCCATCCGCGATGCGCACTTCGTCGGCATCCGATCGCGTACGCATCTGACCGAAGAAGTGTTCGCCGCCGCAGAGAAACTGGTGGCGGTGGGCTGCTTCTGCATCGGTACCAACCAGGTTGATCTGAAAGCGGCGACCAAACGCGGTATTCCGGTCTTCAACGCCCCCTTCTCCAATACCCGATCCGTGGCCGAAATGGTGCTGGGCGAGCTGCTGTTGATGCTGCGCGGCATTCCGGCCGCCAACGCCAAGGCGCACCGCGGCGTGTGGCACAAACTGGCCGTGGGCTCCTATGAGGCGCGCGGTAAAAAGCTGGGCATCATCGGCTACGGCCACATCGGCACCCAGCTGGGCATTCTGGCCGAAGGGCTGGGCATGAAGGTGTTCTTCTACGACATCGAGAACAAGCTGCCGTTGGGCAACGCGCAGCAGGTGCGCCATCTGTCCGATCTGCTCAATATGAGCGACGTGGTGACGCTGCACGTGCCGGAAACGCTGGCCACCAAGAACATGATGGGGGCGGAAGAGCTGGCGCTGATGAAACCGGGTGCCATTCTGATCAACGCCTCGCGTGGCACCGTGGTGGATATCCCTGCGCTGTGCGACGCGCTGGCCAGCAATCACCTGGCGGGCGCGGCGATCGATGTCTTCCCGGAAGAGCCGGCGACCAACAGCGATCCGTTCAACTCGCCGCTGTGTGAGTTCGATAACGTGCTGCTGACGCCGCACATCGGCGGTTCCACGCAGGAAGCGCAGGAGAACATCGGCGACGAAGTGGCCGGCAAGCTGGCGAAATACTCCGACAACGGATCGACTCTGTCTGCCGTCAACTTCCCGGAAGTGTCGCTGCCGGCGCATGGCCCGAACGCCAGCCGCCTGCTGCACATCCACGAAAACCGTCCGGGCGTGTTGACGCAGATTAACCAGATCTTCGCCGAAGAGGGGGTTAACATCGCCGCACAGTATCTGCAAACCGGGCCGGAAATCGGCTATGTGGTGATAGACATTGAAGCGGAAACCGCGCGCGCCGACGCCGCGCTGCAGCGCATGAAGGCTATCGACGGCACCATTCGCGCCCGTCTGCTGTTCTGATTCGGCGGCTCGCCGCAACGAAAAAGGCCGGAGCGATCCGGCCTTTTGTTATTTGGGCTCGTGCCACGCCCAGCTGCAGAGCGGGGTGAGGATTTCCGGCAGCGGGATATCCCAATGTTCGGTTGGCAGGTGCTCCACCTGCTGGCAATCATGGGCCAGGCCGATGGGATAGGGGCCGTCGCTCTGCCAGTTTTGCAGGGTGCGATCGTAAAAGCCGCCGCCCATGCCCAGACGCTGCCCGGTATGATCGAATGCCACCAGTGGCGTCAGCACGACGTCCAGCTTGCCCAGCGGCAACACCTGGCGCACATCGAGGCGCGGTTCGAGAATATTGAAGCGATTGCGCACCAGCGGCGTTTCCGGCGCATAGCGCAGGAACAGCAGGTGCCCCGGGCTGAACGGGTGCAGCACCGGCAGGTAAACCCGTTTGCTGAGGGTCCACAGTTGCTCGATCAGCGGCCTGGTGTCGAGTTCACCGTCAAACGACAAAAATACCGCGATGCTGTGCGCTGCCTGAATACGTGCGTGCGCGACGAGGCGTTCGGCTATCTTGTCTGCGGCAAAGTGTTGTTGGCCCGGCGTAAGCTCGCGCCGACGTTGGCGAATGAGTTGACGAATGGCTTGGCGCTGCTGCGCGAATTGGGGTTGAAAAGGCATCGTATCAGGCTTGCTCAGTGTGGCGTTCAGCACACATAAACCGCTGAGAAGGGGAATCTCCGAGATGCCGTCGCAGGCTGTAACCCTTGAACCCATGGTTCAAGGTGAACGTGCCGTCGCAATCTTAAGGCTTCTCGGCGCACCGAGCGTGCTCACCGATCGCGGAGCAACACATTCTGTTTGTACTAAATATCGGCTCAGGGGACTGGCCCGCTGGCGAACATCTCAGAGAAATTTTGTACTCGTTGCCGAAACTTTGATTTCAACAACTTAAGTTATTCGAATTGTGCATCCTGACGTTCAGAGATGCGACCTTGTTCAAGCAGCGCTTGTTCAATGGTCTGCTGCAGCATCCGTATGCGTTGTTCCATATTGGACGCATAGTCACGGGTTTTCAACCGTTCTTGAGCAAGTTCGTGACAGACGTTCAATGCCGCGATGAAAACCAGTTGCTCAGTATTGGAGACTCTAGTGCGAACTTTAAGATCTTGCAACCGTTGGTTAAGATCGTCCGCCGCCATATTCAACGCATCTTGTTGTTCTGGCGGGCAATTGACTCTTAACGAGCGGCCAAAAATTTGAATATCTACCGGTTGTGCAGACATGCCACCTTCCTGCCTAAATTTCGCGCCAGCCTTGTCCGCCCTGGCCGGGCCGTCAAAGCGGGCGCCACTATATATACCTCGGTACCAAGATACAACCCCTTTTTCAGTACCTGGTTGTAATCTACTGTGGCGCACATTGCCAGTCAAAAAAGGGTTTCAAAATGCGTATTTACCGCACTTTCGCCACCCGCCGGCGCAGTGTGAAACCTGCCACATCGCGATTATAACTAGCCACTGAGGTGTCGCGCTTATCTGGTATAGCGACGGACCTTGGTGGTAGCATAACACGAACTTATCCTGCCAACGATGACGAATGCGCATGTCTATACAGAATACATTTCCAAGTTACCAATCTTTGACCGTGGCCCTCAACCAGCAGTCGGTGGCGCTGACCGCGGCAGAAATGCACGGCCTGATCAGCGGCCTGTTGTGCGGCGGCAGCCGTGATGCCGGCTGGCAGGCGCTGGTGCACGATCTGACCAACGAAGGCGTCGCCTTCCCGCAGGCGCTCAGCCAACCGCTGCAACAGCTGTATGAAGTGACGCGTGAAACGCTGGAAGACGACGAATTCCTGTTCCAACTGATGCTGCCTGAAGGGGAGATCGTCAGTGTGTTTGACCGCGCCGACGCCCTGGGCGGTTGGGTCAACCACTTCCTGCTCGGGCTGGGGATGATGCAGCCGAAGCTGGCCCAGGTGAAAGACGAGGTCGGTGAAGCGATCGACGATCTGCGCAACATTGCGCAGCTGGGCTACGACGAAGACGAAGATCAGGAAGAATTGGAACAGTCGCTGGAAGAAGTGGCGGAGTATGTGCGGGTCGCCGCCATCATGTGCCACGGCGAATTCACCCGTCACAAGCCAACGGCGCCGGAAAACATCAAACCGACGTTGCACTAAACGTCCTATCGCCCCTCCGCCGGCGGTGCGGATGGCATGATTTCAGGAGAAGGTAATGATTCAGCAGGAATTCAACAACCGCCGTCAGGCGCTGTTGGCGAAAATGGCGCCGGCCAGCGCGGCGGTTATTTTCTCTGCGTCGGAAACGACGCGCAGTGCAGATTCAGACTATCCCTATCGGCAGAACAGCGACTTTTGGTACCTGACCGGCTTCAATGAGCCGGAAGCGGTGCTGGTGCTGATCAAAAGCGACGAAACGCACAACCACAGCGTGCTGTTCAACCGGGTGCGCGATCTGACAGCGGAAATCTGGTTTGGCCGCCGCCTGGGGCAAGACGCCGCGCCGGCGAAGCTGGGCGTGGATCGCGCGCTGCCGTTCGATGAAATCAATGACCAGCTGCACCTGCTGCTCAACGGCCTGGATGTGGTTTACCACGCGCAGGGTGAATACGCCTACGCCGATCAGATCCTATTCGGCGCGCTGGACAAGCTGCGCAAGGGGTTCCGCCAGAACCTGCAGGCGCCGGCCACCGTGACCGACTGGCGGCCGTGGCTGCACGACATGCGGTTGTTCAAGTCCCCGGAAGAGCTGGCGGTGATGCGCCGCGCCGGTGAGATCAGCGCGTTGGCGCATACCCGCGCGATGGAAAAATGCCGCCCGGGCATGTTCGAATACCAGCTGGAAGCGGAGATTCACCATGAATTCACCCGCCTCGGCGCTCGCTACCCGTCTTACAACACCATCGTCGGCAGCGGCGAAAACGGCTGCATCCTGCACTACACCGAGAACGAGAGCCAGATGCGCGACGGCGATCTGGTGCTGATCGACGCCGGCTGCGAGTATCAGGGGTATGCCGGCGACATTACCCGCACCTTCCCGGTCAACGGCAAGTTCAGCAAGCCGCAGCGCGCGGTGTACGACATCGTGCTGGCGTCGCTGCTGCGCGCTTTGGCATTGTTCAAACCCGGCACCAGCATCCGCGAAGTCAACGACGAAGTGGTGCGCATCATGGTGGTCGGGCTGGTGGAGCTGGGCGTATTGAAAGGTGAAGTCGACCAACTGATCGCCGAGCAGGCGCACCGGCAGTTCTTCATGCATGGGCTGAGCCACTGGCTGGGCCTCGACGTGCACGACGTCGGCCACTACGGCACGCCGAGCCGCGATCGGCTGCTGGAGCCGGGCATGGTGCTGACCGTGGAACCGGGGCTGTACATCGCGCCGGATGCGGACGTGCCGGCGGAATACCGCGGCATCGGCATCCGCATCGAGGACGACATCGTGATCACCGCCGACGGCAACGAAAACCTGACCGCCACCGTGGTGAAAGACGCCGATGCCATCGAAGCGTTGATGGCGGCGGCAAGGTCATAAAATGAGCGTAATTATCGTTGGCGGCGGTATGGCGGGCGCGACGTTGGCGCTGGCTATCTCGTCGCTTACTCAGGGAAGGATTGCGGTGGATCTGGTCGAGGCGACTCGGCCGGGCGACCGCAGCCACCCGGGCTTTGACGCCCGCGCCATCGCATTGGCGCAGGGCACCTGCCAACAGCTGGCGCGCATCGGCGTTTGGCCGGCGCTGCGCGACTGCGCCACGCCGATCACTCAGGTGCACGTCAGCGATCGCGGCCACGCCGGTTTCGTGAATCTGCAGGCGCAGGATTATCAGGTCGATGCGCTCGGCCAGGTGATCGAACTGCACGACGCCGGGCAGCGGCTGTTCGCGCTGCTGGCGAAGGCGCCGGGCGTTACGCTGCACTGCCCCGCGCGGGTGGTGGACGTGATCCGCACCGCAGAGCGGGCGGAAGTACAACTGGATACCGGTCTGCGCCTGTGCGGGCAACTGCTGGTGGCGGCCGACGGTTCGCGTTCGGCGCTGGCGGAGGCCTGCAACGTGCAGTGGCGGCAGGAGGAGTATCCGCAGTTCGCCACCATCGCCAACGTCACCACGGCGGAAGATCCACAGGGGCGCGCCTTCGAGCGTTTTACCCGCTACGGGCCGCTGGCGCTGCTGCCGATGTCGCAGGGGCGCAGTTCGCTGGTGTGGTGCCACGCGCGCGAAGATCGCGCCCGGGTGGATGCCTGGGACGACGGGCGTTTTATCGCCGAGCTGCAACAGGCCTTCGGCTGGCGGCTGGGGCGTATCCTCAAGGCCGGTAAACGGCACAGTTATCCGCTCAGCCTGCTGACCGCCGATCGCCATGTCAGCCATCGTCTGGCGCTGGTGGGCAACGCGGCGCAGACGCTGCATCCGATCGCCGGGCAGGGGTTCAACCTCGGCCTGCGCGACGTGATGTCGCTGGCAGAAACGCTGGCGGAAGCGGTAGACAGCGGCGAAGACGCCGGCGGTTATGCGCTGTTGAGCCGCTATCAGCAGCGGCGGCAAAACGATCAGCAGGCGACGATCGGCGTGACCGACGGATTGATCCGTTTGTTCGCCAACCGTTATGCCCCGCTGGTGGTCGGCCGTAATCTGGGGCTGATGGCGATGGAGCGTTTGCCGGCGGTGCGCGATGCCTTCGCCAAACGCACATTGGGCTGGGTGGAACGTTAGACACAGAATTGGGCGCCCTGTGGCGCGTCCAAAACGCGGCGCGGCAAGGCGTCGCGCGTTATTTAAGGAAATCGAGCAGCATGCAATCATTTGACGTGATTATCGCCGGTGGCGGTATGGTGGGGCTGGCGTTGGCCTGCGGCCTGCAGGGCAGCGGGCTGCGCGTGGCGGTGCTGGAGCAGCGCCAGCCGGACATGGCGCCGCCGTCGGAGCAGCCTGCGCTGCGCGTCTCCGCCATCAATGCCGCCAGCGAGCGTTTGCTGCAGCACATCGGCGTGTGGGACGACATTCTCCAGCTGCGCGCCAGCGCTTACAACGCGATGGAAGTGTGGGAGCGAGACAGCTTCGGCAAAATCGCCTTCCGCGGCGACGAGTGCGGCTTCAGCCATCTCGGCCACATCATCGAAAACTCGGTGATCCAGCAGGCGCTGTGGAAACGCGCCGAAAGCCTCTCGGACATCACGCTGATTACCCCGGCCGCGCTCAAGCAGGTGGCGTGGGGCGAGAACGACGCCTTCGTCACGCTGGAGGATGGCCGCATGCTGACTGCTCGGCTGGTGATCGGCGCCGACGGAGCCCAGTCGTGGCTGCGCCAGCACGCCGACATCCCGCTCACCTTTTGGGATTACCGCCACCATGCGCTGGTAGCCACCATTCGCACCGAAGAACCGCATCAGGCGACGGCGCGGCAAATTTTCTACGGCGATGGCATTCTGGCGTTCCTGCCGTTCAGCGATCCGCATTTAAGCTCCATCGTCTGGTCGGTGACGCCGGAAGACGCCGAGCGGCTCAAGCAGTTGGAACCGGAACAATTCAACCGCGAACTGGCGATGGCCTTCGATATGCGTCTGGGCGCCTGCAGCCTGGAAAGCGAACGGTTGGCCTTCCCGCTGACCGGCCGCTATGCGCGCAGCTTCGCCGCACACCGCCTGGCGCTGGTGGGCGATGCGGCGCATACCGTGCATCCGCTGGCCGGGCAGGGCGTGAACCTCGGCTTTATGGACGCCGCCGAGCTGATTTCCGAGCTGCGCCGCCTGCAGCGGCAGGGCAAGGATATCGGCCAGCATCTCTATCTGCGCCGCTATGAGCGCCGCCGCAAACATGGCGCGGCGGTGATGCTGGCCAGCATGCAGGGTTTCCGCGAACTGTTCGACGGCAACCACCCGGCCAAAAAGCTGCTGCGCGACGTGGGGCTGAGGCTGGCGGACAGCCTGCCGGGCGTCAAGCCAAAGCTGGTGCGTCAGGCAATGGGCCTGAACGATCTGCCCGAGTGGCTTGCCTGACACCTGCCTTCTGCGAGCCCCCTGAGGGCTCGCGCTTCTCGCCTTATGCCATCGTCTTTCCTTATATAACCCTTCATTTGAAATAATCTAATTTCAGCTGCTTTTTATCATTACTTTTTCTAATTCCATGTTCGGTAATCAAAAGTCGGAATCTCATGCGCGGCCGCCGGTTTGTTATATAACTTCGGAGTTTTGCCGCTTTAATTGTTAATTTTGTGCCTTAAAGCGCATTTTTCCAGTGAAAAACTCTGCACACTAGCCCGGCATTTTACCGCCCCGGAACGGCGATGAGCCTATTTTAACTTATGGTTAATGTGGTCGTTCGGTGATAAGTTCGGGGGAAAGGTATCGTTTGCGTCACGGCGGTTGCACGCAGTTTCCGCCCGTCCCGGCGCAGCATTTGTGTTGAGCAGTCAGTGCGCCATGGCGATCGGGCCGCGAGCCAGGCTCCGCCGCATTGCGTGGCAGCACCCTAACTTCTAGCGACGAGTGGAAAGAGGGCAAAGATGGCAAAGCAAACCCCACTGTACGACCAGCACGTGGCGTGCGGTGCGCGCATGGTAGACTTTCACGGCTGGATGATGCCGCTGCACTACGGCTCGCAGCTCGATGAGCACCACGCGGTGCGTCAGGATGCTGGCATGTTCGACGTGTCTCACATGACCATCGTGGATCTGCACGGCGCCCGCACCCGCGAGTTCCTGCGCTACCTGCTGGCGAACGACGTCGCCAAACTGACCCAACCCGGCAAAGCGCTGTACACCGGCATGCTGAATGCCTCCGGCGGCGTGATCGACGACCTGATCGTTTATTTCCTCACTGAAGACTATTTCCGCCTGGTGGTGAACTCCGCCACGCGCGACAAAGACCTGGCCTGGATTGAAGAGCACGCCGCGCCGTATGGCGTTGCGCTGACGGTGCGCGACGATCTGGCGCTGATCGCGGTGCAGGGCCCGCAGGCCAAAGAGCGTGCCGGCACGCTGTTCACCCCGGAACAAAAAAGTGCGGTCGAAGGCATGAAGCCGTTCTTCGGCGTGCAGGCCGGCGAGCTGTTCATCGCCACCACCGGTTACACCGGCGAGGCCGGCTATGAGATCGCGCTGCCGAAAGAGCAGGCGGCGGATTTCTGGCAAAAATTGCTGGCCGCGGGCGTCAAGCCGGCCGGTCTGGGCGCGCGCGACACGCTGCGTCTGGAAGCGGGCATGAACCTCTACGGGCAAGAGATGGACGAAGGCGTTTCACCGCTGGCCGCCAACATGGGCTGGACCATCGCCTGGCAGCCAGAAGATCGCCGTTTCATCGGCCGCGAAGCGCTGGAACAACAGCGCGAGCAGGGCACCGAGCAACTGGTCGGCTTGATCATGACGGAAAAAGGCGTATTACGTAATGAGCTGCCGGTGCGTTTCACCGACGCGGCGGGGCAAACCCATGAAGGCGTGATCACCAGCGGCTCGTTCTCTCCGACGCTGGGCTTCAGCATCGCGCTGGCGCGCGTGCCGGCAGGTATCGGCGAGCAGGCCATCGTGCAGATCCGCAACCGTGAAATGCCGGTCAAAGTGACCAAGCCCGGTTTTGTTCGCGCCGGCAAGCCGCTGACAAATTGATTTTTATTGATTCTTCCCTAGGGATTTCGCGCTGCGGCTAGGCGGCAAGTGCGCGAGTCCTCGGGAGCTTACTGCGGTAAGTGACCGAGGTGAACGTACGCAGCCAACAACGCTGCAGTGTGAAAGACGACGGGAAATTATTTCTTCGAAGGAGTAACCGGCTATGAGCAATGTGCCAACAGAATTGAAATACGCATCCTCCCACGAGTGGGTTCGTTCAGAAGGTAACGGCGTTTACACCGTAGGCATCACCGAACACGCGCAGGAACTGCTGGGCGATATGGTGTTTGTCGATCTGCCGGAAGTGGGCCGCAACGTCGCCGCCGGTGAAGATTGCGCCGTGGCGGAGTCCGTCAAGGCGGCGTCGGACATTTACGCGCCAATCAGCGGCGAAATCGTGGCGGTGAACGGCGAGCTGGAAAGTTCTCCGGAGCTGGTGAACAGCGAGCCCTACGGTGACGGCTTCCTGTTCCAGATTAAAGCCGCCGACGAAGGCGAGCTGGCGAACCTGCTGGACGCCGCGGCTTATCAGGCCTCGATCGACGAGTAATCGTGACCACGCCCCGGGCCTTTCGGCCGGGGCGTTTTAGTTACCGTTCAAGCTATATCCCGTATCACGCAAGCATTCAGGAATTTGTAGCAATGACTCAGACACTCAGCCAACTCGAACACAGCGAAGCGTTCATCGAACGCCACATCGGCTCTTCTGCGGAACAACGCCAGGAGTTGCTGGCAGCGGTGGGCGCTCGCTCGCTCAGCGCGCTGATCCAACAGATCGTGCCGGCGGACATTCAGCTGCCGGGGCCGCCGCCGGTCGGCGACGCGGCGACCGAACATCAGGCGCTGGCTGAGCTGAAGGCGATCGCCTCGCAGAATCAGCGCTACAAATCCTATATCGGCATGGGCTACAGCGCCGTGCTGACGCCGCCGGTGATCCTGCGCAACATGCTGGAAAATCCGGGCTGGTACACCGCTTACACCCCTTATCAGCCGGAAGTGTCGCAGGGCCGCCTGGAAGCGCTGCTGAACTTCCAGACCGTGACCCTCGATCTGACCGGCCTGGATCTGGCTTCCGCTTCGCTGCTGGATGAAGCCACCGCCGCTGCCGAATCGATGGCCTTGGCCAAACGCGCCAGCAAGCTGAAAGACGCCAACCGCTTCTTCGTGGCCGACGACGTGCATCCGCAGACGCTGGACGTGGTGCGCACCCGCGCCGAAACCTTCGGCTTCGACGTCATCGTCGATAAAGCGGAAAAAGTGCTGGAGCTGGACGGCGTGTTCGGCGTGCTGCTGCAACAGGTGGGCACCACCGGCGAGCTGCACGACTACAGCGCGCTGCTGGCCGAACTGAAATCGCGCAAAATCATCACCAGCGTGGCCGCCGACATCATGGCCCTGGTGCTGCTGACCGCGCCGGGCAAGCAGGGCGCCGACGTGGTGTTCGGCTCCGCGCAGCGCTTCGGCGTGCCGATGGGCTACGGCGGCCCGCACGCCGCCTTCTTCGCCTGCCGCGACGAGTTCAAGCGTTCGATGCCGGGCCGCATCATCGGCGTTTCCCGCGATGCCGCCGGTAACACCGCGCTGCGCATGGCAATGCAGACCCGCGAGCAGCATATCCGCCGCGAGAAGGCCAACTCGAATATCTGTACCTCGCAGGTGCTGTTGGCCAACATCGCCAGCCTGTATGCGGTATATCACGGTCCGCAAGGGCTACAGCGCATCGCCGGGCGTATCCATCGCTTGACCGACATCCTGGCCGCCGGGCTGCAGAAGGCCGGCCTGACGCTGCGCCACAACACCTGGTTCGACACCCTGACCGTTGAAGTGAAAGACAAGGCTGCCGTACTGGAACGCGCGCTGAGCTTCGGCATCAACCTGCGTACCGATATCCACGGCGCCGTGGGCATCACGCTGGACGAAGCCACCTCGCGTGAAGACGTGCAGACGCTGTTCGCACTGCTGGCCGGCGACGAACACGGCCTGGACATCGACGCGCTGGACGCGGTGGTGAGCAAGAACAGTCAATCGATCCCGGCCGCCATGCTGCGTCAGGATCCGATCCTGACCCATCCGGTATTCAACCGCTATCACAGCGAAACCGAGATGATGCGCTACATGCATCGCCTGGAGCGTAAGGATCTGGCGCTGAACCAGGCGATGATCCCGCTGGGCTCTTGCACCATGAAATTGAATGCTGCGGCGGAGATGATCCCGATCACCTGGCCTGAATTCTCCGAGCTGCACCCGTTCTGCCCGCCGGAGCAGGCTGCCGGCTACCAGCAGATGATCGGCCAACTGTCTCAGTGGCTGGTGCAGCTGACCGGCTATGACGCGGTGTGCATGCAGCCGAACTCCGGCGCGCAGGGTGAATACGCCGGCCTGCTGGCGATCCGTCGCTACCATGAAAGCCGCAACGAAGCGGGCCGCCACGTCTGCCTGATCCCGAGCTCCGCGCACGGCACCAACCCGGCCTCCGCCCAAATGGCGGGCATGAGCGTGGTGGTGGTCGCCTGCGACAAGAACGGCAACATCGATCTGCACGATCTGCGCGTCAAGGCGGAGCAGGCGGGCGAAGAACTCTCTTGCATCATGGTGACCTACCCGTCGACCCACGGCGTGTATGAAGAAACCATCCGTGAAGTATGCCAGATCGTGCATCAGTTCGGCGGCCAGGTGTATCTGGACGGCGCCAACATGAACGCCCAGGTGGGCATCACCACGCCAGGCTACATCGGCGCGGATGTTTCGCACCTCAACCTGCATAAAACCTTCTGCATCCCGCACGGCGGCGGCGGCCCGGGCATGGGCCCGATCGGCGTGAAAGCGCACCTGGCGCCGTTCGTGCCGGGCCACAGCGTCGTGCAGATCGACGGCGTAACCACCCAGCAGGGCGCGGTTTCCGCGGCGCCGTTCGGCAGCGCCTCCATCCTGCCTATCAGCTGGATGTACATCCGCATGATGGGCGCGGAAGGCCTGAAGCAGGCCAGCCAGATGGCGATCCTGAATGCCAACTACATCGCAACCCGTCTGAAAGACGCCTATCCGATCCTGTATACCGGCCGCGATCACCGCGTGGCGCACGAATGTATCCTCGATATTCGTCCGCTGAAGGAAGAGACCGGCATCAGCGAAATGGACATCGCCAAGCGCCTGATCGACTTCGGCTTCCACGCGCCGACCATGTCGTTCCCGGTGGCGGGCACGCTGATGGTCGAGCCGACCGAGTCGGAAAGCAAAGTGGAGCTGGATCGCTTTATCGATGCGATGCTGGCGATCCGCAGTGAGATTGACCGCGTCGCCAAAGGCGAATGGCCGCTGGAAGACAACCCGCTGGTGAATGCGCCGCACGTGCAGGCGGAGCTGGTCAACGACTGGCAGCACCCGTACAGCCGCGAGCTGGCAGTGTTCCCGGTGGCCGGCGTGCGCGAGAACAAGTACTGGCCGAGCGTTAAGCGTTTGGACGACGTGTACGGCGACCGTAACCTGTTCTGCTCTTGCGTGCCGATGAGCGATTACGAATAACACGTTCGGCAAAGTTTGTGTTCGGGGGACACCGCATCATGCGGTGTCCCTTTTTATTTTATTGCGGCCTATTCTTTCCTGTACGTTCCCACGATTTGAGGAGTCACCATGCAAGCGGCAATCGTAACAGCGCTGGGGCAAGCCCCGGTATTCGGCACCTTTGAGGAGCCCCAGGCGCAGGCGAATGAAGTGCCGATCGACGTTCTGGCGGCCGGCATCAAACAGCTGGATCGCGCCACCGTCGCCGGCACCCATTACTCCAGCCCCAAGCAGCTGCCGATCGTGCCCGGCACCGACGGCGTGGGCCGGACGGCCGACGGGCAACGGGTGTATTTCGCCTCCTTCCGCCGCCCTTACGGCGCGATGGCTGAGCGCAGCGTCGCGTCATGGACGGTGCCGGTGCCGGAGGCGGTAGACGATGCCACGGCGGCGGCGCTGATCAACCCGGCCTTCGCCGCCTGGCTGCCGCTGCGCTGGCGGGCGGATCTGCAGCCCGGCGAAACGGTGCTGATCATCGGCGCTACCGGCACCTCGGGCAAACTGGCGGTCGCGGCGGCGCGTCAGGCAGGGGCCGGGCGCATCGTTGCTGCCGGCCGTCGGCTGAGCGTGCTGGAGGCGTTGGACGTAGACGCCACGGTGGATCTGAGCCTGCAGGGCGAGGCGCTGACGCAGGCTTTCGCGGCGGCGGCAGGGCCGGGCGGTTATCAGGTGATCGTCGATTATATCTGGGGCCCGGCGACTGAAGCGCTGCTCGCAACGCTCAATAATCACGATCTCTCGTCTTACGCCGGCGGGCGCGGCATTCGCCTGGTCAACGTCGGCTCGATGGCCGCGCCGGACATCCGGCTGCCTGCGGCGGTGTTGCGCAGCAATCAGCTGCAGATCCTCGGCAGCGGCACCGGCAACTTCCCGCCGGTCCCGGAGATGCAGCGCTATGCGACCGAAATTCTGGCGCTGGCGGCGACGGGCGCGCTCACTATCGAGACGCAGGAGCACGCCTTGGCGGAGATCGCCGAGGTGTGGGATCTGAACAAGAAAAGCGACGTGCGTTCGGTGATACGCATCACCCGTTAGACTCTTGCCGCTAGCGGCAAAGGCAGACCAGGTGAATATCCTCCGGCTCGCGGGCGAACAGCTCGGCATCCGGGCGCTCGATGAGCCGACAGCCCTGCGCCAGATAGAAGTCTACGGTGCTTTTGTTGGGGATGGAGGAAACGTACAGCCCGGCGGCGCCTTCTTGCGCCGCCTGACGCAGGCAGAGTTGAAACAGCTGCCTGCCTAAGCCCTGGCCGCGTTGGTGTGCGCTGACGTAAAAGAACAGCAGCTGGCGCAGATCCCGCTGTGGGCCGCGCGGCTCGGTGTCCAGCGCCGCCGCCGCGACGATCTCCTCGCCTTCGAACAACGCGAAGAACGTGCCGCCGCGATCGAAGCAGGCTTCGTGGATTGGCGTATAGGTGTCTCGGTCGTGCGGATCCCAACCGCGCACGTCGTAGTAGTCCGGGTAGGCGTGCAGCTTGCCGTCCTGCAGGCGATACAGGGTGTCGATGATTTCACTGCGGTCGATATCCCACAGCCGGTCGAGTTGTTGCCGTTGCAGCAGAACAGGGGGGCTCATGATCGTTGTTCACTCTCAGTCTGTGGCCGGTAACTTTCCGGTAAATCGATAATAAAACCGATGCCGCGATCGTCGAGGCCTTCGGTGACGCGCAGCTGCGCGCCGATCTTGTCGGCCAGGTTCCGGGCGATGGCCAACCCCAGACCGCTGCCGGTCTGCTGCGTGCCAGGCACGCGGTAAAAGCGTTCAAACAGGCGGGCGCGGTGCTCTTCGCTCACTCCAGGGCCGTTGTCGCGCAACGTAATATAGCAGCCGAGCGGCGCCAGCGAGCGGATATTGGCTTCGATGCGGCTGCCGGGCGGCGCGTACTTGAGTGCGTTGTCCAGCAGGTTGGTGAAGATGGCGATCAGCGCAGGACGGTCGGTGGTAATCACCACGTCCTCGCTGCCGTCGAGCGAGAGTTCCACATCCTTTTCCAGCGCATAAGGGACGTGCTGCGCGATGCATTTGCCGATCTCTGCGTAGATGTCCACCGCCTCGATTTTCAGCGGAAAATCTTCCGCCTCCAGCTTGGCCAGGTTGATCAACTGGCGAGACAGCGACGCCGCGCGATCCAGCCCCTGCTGCATGTCGCCGATGATCTCCCTGCGCTCCTGCTGCTCGCTGACCTGGGTCAGCAGGTGCAGCTGCGCCAGCACGGCGGCGATCGGCGTGCGCAGTTCGTGCGCCGCATCGGCCATAAAGCGTTTCTCGCGCTGATTGGCGGCGTCGATGCGCGCCATCAGTTTGTTGACCTCCACCACCACCGGCCGGATTTCCTGATACTGCTCGCTGACATTGATCGGCGACAGGTTGCCTGGCTGGCGATCGGAGATGGTGCGGGCGATCTGGCGCAGCGGCCGCAGGCTGAAATAGGCGGTAAACAGCAAGGTGACGATGATGGCTGCCAGAATGCCCAGCAGCGGTACGGCGGTGCTCTCCGCCGGGTTGCCGAACAGCGTGGTGCGATCGTTGAACGACTCGCCGACGATTACCCGGTACTGGCGCTTTTCGCTCCAACTGCCGGCGAGATGCCAGTTGGCGCCGGCGTAATTGACGGAGCCGGACAGCACCGAAGGCGGCAGACGCAGCGGCTCTCCCTGCGTTTGCGAACTGTAAAGCACCCGGTTGTCCCGATCGTAAACCACGAACAGCGGGTGATAGTCGATTTGATCCTGCATGCCATTATTGATGGAATCAATGTACATGCCTTCAATGGTCTTGATGATGCCGAGGTAATCGATATTGTCGGTGCCGGTTTCATCGAGAATATTGGCGATGCCTGCGGCGACGATGCGTTGCTGGTTATCGAAATATTTCTCCATGTCGGGGTAATACCAATATTTCACCCAGGCGACGAGGAGCCCCCACAATAATAAAATGGCCAGCACCTGGAAAATAATGGTGCGCATAAAGAAGGATTTGAAACCGATCATTCCGCTACTCTTTCTTCAGCAAATAGCCAATGCCGCGTACGGTAATAATTCTTTCTTTACCGATCTTGCGCCGTAAATTATGCATATGCACTTCCAGCGAGTTGCTTTCCACGCTGTCGCCGTGGCCGAACAGCCGCTGTTCCAGCACCGCTTTGCGCACCACGGTGCCGGCACAGCGCATCAGTTCGTGCAGTAGGTGATACTCTTTTTTCGACAGCATCAGCAGTTCGTTATCCAGCGTCACCTGATGGTTGACCGGATCGAGATACAGCGTGCCGAGGCTCCAGGTTTGCGACGCGAAGCCCGCCATGCGGCGGTTGACCGCCTTGACGCGCGAGATGAGTTCGGGCAGCGCAAAGGGTTTGGCCAGAAAGTCGTCCGCGCCGGAATCCAGGCTGTTCACCAGGCTTTCGATGCGGTCGCGGGCGGTCAGGATGATGATGGGGATATTTTGCCCGGCGGCGCGCCAGGCGATCAGCTTTTGCAAACCGTCGCCGTCCGGCAGCGTGAGATCCAACAGCATCAGGTCGAACCCGCCGGGTGAAAGTTTATTTTCCGCGTCTGCGAGCAGGCGCACCCAGCACAAATTAAAGCCGGTGAGCTCCAATGCGCGGCACAGCGCCTTGCCTAATTGCAGGTCGTCTTCCACCAACAGTATGTTCACGTTTGTTCCGCTGAGTTCCTCGAATCGCGATTATCTAACTATAACCCTGCCGGGAAGACAACGGGGAAACTCGCTTTGCCTGCGTGTTCTTAAGCAAACCTTAATCTGGCTTTAATCTCGCGTTAAGGGAACGCGGGGGAATTTCAGTTATTTTGCTGCCATTCGATATCACAACGGAGGGAGCGAAACATGCAGACTGACGGTTCCCCGCTCGCGGGCACCTCGCGGCGGTTGATGTACGCAGGCGTGGCGACGCTGCTCGTTCTGTTGCTGTTGTCTTTTCGCGGCGATGCGCAGAGCCATAGCCACAGCGGCCTGCATGCTGCCGGTTTGCAGCGGGTTCATCAGGCGACGACGCCGGACGCCTACGGCTGCGTCAAAGCGCGCATCAAAAAGCAGCTGCGCCGCCTGGCTCAGCTTTGAAGCGCTTTTTAGGGCGCCGCTCTATACTCTGACGGGCAAATGGGGCGTCTGCACGCAGGCCGCTATGTTGACATCGCTAACCAGAGAAAAAACAGTATGACGAAAGTGGCATTGGTGACCGGCGCGAGCCGGGGGATTGGCCGTGCGGCCGCGTTGTTGCTGGCCCGGCAGGGTTATGCCGTGGGCGTGAATTACCTGCGTGACGAAAGCGCCGCACGGCAGGTGGTGGCAGAGATTGAGGCGCAGGGCGGGAAGGCGCTGGCGTTGCAGGCCGACGTGGCCGATGAAGCGCAGGTGATGGCGATGTTCGCCGCGCTGGACGCCCGGCTGGGCACGCTCAGTGCGTTGGTCAACAATGCCGGCATTTTGTTCCAGCAGGCGAACATTGAGCAGTTGACCGCCGAGCGCATCAATCAGGTGCTCGGCACCAACGTGACCGGTTACTTCCTGTGTTGCCGCGAGGCGGTGAAGCGCATGGCGCTGCGCCATGGCGGGCAGGGCGGCGCCATCGTCAACGTTTCTTCCGCCGCTTCTCGTTTAGGCGCTGCCGGGGAATACGTCGATTACGCCGCCTCGAAAGGCGCCGTCGATACCCTGACCATCGGGTTATCGCGCGAGGTGGCGGCGCAGGGCATCCGCGTCAACGGCGTGCGGCCCGGATTCATCTATACCGAGATGCACGCCAGCGGCGGCGAGCCCGGCCGGGTGGATCGCGTGAAGGACAGTTTACCGATGCAGCGCGGCGGGCAGCCGCAGGAAGTGGCGGAGGCGATCGCCTGGCTGCTGTCTGACGCCGCGTCTTACGTGACCGGCACCTTTATCGAGGCCGCCGGCGGGCGTTGAATGCATGAGGGGGTTTTGACATCCCGCCGTGCGGAGTGTATTTTGATTAAATAACAATCAAAATGTAGTTACAAAAATGTATGTTTATTTTGAATGGAATCAGGATAAAAATCACAGCAACCAGCGCAAACACCGCGTCAGTTTTGAGATTGCGCAACGGGTTTTTCTGGATCCCAACCATTTGGCCGTGCTGGAGAGGATCGAGGGTGGAGAAGAACGCTGGCACGCTCGGTATGGTCGGCTCCTGTTTGTTGCTGCTGGTGGCGCATACGACGATCGAAACGGATGTCGAAGGCGATACAGTAGAGATCGTGCGTATCATTTCAGCACGCAAGGCCGATGCCAAAGAGAGGGGAAGATATGAAGCGCAAAAATTCAGCCAAAAATCTGGCGCATAGCGTACTCCCTCCGTTGACGGAGGAGCAGAAAGCGCAAATTGCTTCGTTGAGCGCGCTGCCGGATGAGGATATCGATTATGCCGATGCCCCGGCCCTGGGTGAGGAAAAGTGGCAGGCGGCGGTGCAGGGGCGTTTTTATAAACCGATGAAAGTATCGAAAACCATCCGAATCGATGCGGATGTGTTGGCCTGGCTTCAGCGGCCAGGCAAAGGCTATCAGAAACGCCTGAACGCCGTGTTGCGTGAGGCAATGTTGAAAGAGCATGAGCACGAGGAATAAGTCGTGTCAGGCGGGTAACGGTCCGGTGAGGTTCTCACCGGATTTTTTTTGCAGCTTTTCAGGTAAAGCCTACCAGCATTAGCCGCCGCTCGGCAGCGTTCGGTCAAAACCACAAAAACGGTCATTAACGGTCATGTTGCGGAACGTGGAATTGTGACCGTTTACCGTTTCTCTCCTGCCTGTCTAAGACGCGCACATATCATAACTGTCTGTTACTCCACACTTTCGTAATTATTCATTTCATTTCCTTCCCGATTTTTTTGACAACTATCACAGCGCGATCGTTGCCCGATCGCGGGGCGATGTGCTTTGCGTCTGCGCGCAAAACGCGGCGCGGCAAATCGATATCGTAATCATCGTCGTGGAGGAGAAAAGAAACATGCTGCCTGTAGAACGTCATCGCTTTATCACCGAAGTCTTGAGCCAGCGCGGCCGCGTGATGGTGCAGGAGGTGGCGCAGCTGTGCCATATCTCTATCGAGACGGCGCGGCGTGATCTGGCCTTGCTGGAACGGCGCGGCCTGCTGCTGCGCAGCCACGGCGGCGCGGTGTTCGTCGAGCCGCCGGCAGTGGAAAAAACCTATGTGCCCGCCGAGATAGACCAGGGGGAATCTTTCCGCCAGCGCAGCAACGAGGCACCGGAGCAGAAAACGCGCATCGCCAAACGCGCGCTGGAATTTATCGCGCCGGGGGATTGCCTGCTGCTGGACAGCAGCTCCACCAGCTGGTTTTTGGCGCGCCAACTGCCGGATATCTCGCTGGTGGTGCTGACCAACTCGCTGCACATCATCCAGACGCTGGCCTGCAAGGCCAACGTGCGCACCATCGGCCTGGGGGGCGAGTATTCCGCCAAGTACGAGGATTTTATCGGCGTGCTGGCGGAGCAGATGCTGAAGGAGTTCGTGATCAACAAGCTGTTCTTCTCCTGCCACGGCATCTGCCAGGACGGCGGCGTCCGTGAGAGCAACGAGCATCATGCGCGGTTGAAACAGCAGATGCTGCTGGCGTCGGAGCGCAAGTTCCTGCTGGTGGACAGCAACAAGTTCGGCCGCCGCTCGTTCGCGCGCATCTGCCACTACCGGGAGATAGACACCCTGATCACCGACAGGCTCAGCGACGATGAATTTCGTCAGGAACTGGCCTGGAACAACGTCGACGTGATTGAAGTTTCACCCGCCGCGAAAAGGGCGGCGCGATAACAACAACGAAAACCCTTATTACAGCCAACACTTGTGGAGAGAGAACAATGAAAAAATCCGTACTGGTCGGTCTGTTTGCCTCGCTGCTGCTGTCGGTCTCCGCGCAGGCGGCGGACAAGCTGAAAATGGGCGTGGTGGTGAAGATCGGCGGCATTCCCTGGTTCAACGCCATGGAGGCCGGCATCAAAAGCGAAGGTGCCAAACGTGGCATCGACGCCTGGATGGTCGGGCCGACGGCGGCGGACCCGGCGCTGCAGGTGCGCGCCATCGAAGATCTGATCGCGCAGAAGGTGGACATCATCGGCGTGGTGCCGAACGACGCCCGGGTGCTGGAGCCGGTGCTCAAGCGCGCACAGGAAGCGGGCATCAAGGTGATCGTGCACGAATCCCCCGGCCAGAAGTACGCCGACTGGGATTTTGAGCTGGTGGACGCCTCGCAGCACGGGGTCAATCACATGAAAGCGCTGGCCGCCTGCATGAAAGAGCAGGGCAAGTATGCGGTGTACGTCGGTAGCCTGACGGTGCCGCTGCACATCACCTGGTCGGACTCGGCCATCAACTACCAGAAGCAGCACTATCCGAACATGCAGCTGGTGGGCGACAAGTTCGGCGTGGGCGAATCGCTGGATGACAGCGTGCGCACCACCAACGATCTGATGGCCAAATATCCCGATCTGAAAGGCGTGCTGGCCTTTGGTTCACAGGGGCCGATCGGCGCCGGGCGCGCGGTGCTCAACCGCGGAAAAAGCAATGATATCTGCGTCATCGGGCCATTCAGCCCGGGCCAGGGCGCTTCGCTGGTCAACCGTGGCGCCATCAAGGGCGGTTATATCTGGAATCCGCTGGTGGCCGGCGAAGTGTTCGTGCGCATCGCCGACATGATGCACCAGGGAGAAAAAATCACCGATGGCATGACCATCGAAGGCATGGGCAAGGTGCAGGTGGATGCGCAGCAGCACACCCTTCTCGGCAACGCCACCGAAAGCCTGGATAAGCAAAACCTGCCGAAGCTGGTGAAGATGGGGCTGTAATCATGGCGATTTCCGGCAATACGGCAACGCAGGGCACGCCGCTGATCGCGCTGCAACAGCTGTCGATGACCTTTGGCGGGCAGCGTGCGCTAAACGCTATCTCGCTGGCGCTGATGCCGGGGGAAGTGCACTGCCTGGCCGGCACCAACGGCTGCGGAAAAAGTACGTTGATCAAGACGATCGCCGGCGTGTATCAACCGGACGACGGCAGCCGCATCACCATCGACGGGCAAACCTTCGGCCGGCTGTCGCCGGATCAGGCGCGCGCCTTCGGAATCCAGGTGATCTATCAGGATCTGTCGCTGTTTCCCAACCTGACGGTGGCGGAAAACATCGCCTTCGAGCACAACCTGCATGGGCTGCTGGGATGGTACCGCCCGGCGCGGCTGCGGCGCACCGCCGAGCGCCTGCTGCAGGAGCTGAGTTTCCATCTGGATCTCGACAAACGGGTGGCGGAGCTGCCGATCGCCCAGCGCCAGCAGGTGGCGATCTGTCGCGCGCTGGTGGCGGAGGCGCGGCTGGTGATCATGGATGAACCGACCGCCTCGCTGACCCGCACCGAGGTCAATCAGCTGCTGCGCACGGTGGATTACCTGAAAGCGAAAGGCATCTGCGTGGTGTTCGTCAGCCACCGGCTGGACGAGGTGCTGGAGATCTCGGATCGCGTCACGGTGATCCGCGACGGCAACAAGATCGGTACCTGGCCGGCGGCGGAGATCACCGGCGAGCGTCTGACCGAGCTGATGACCGGCCTGAAGCTGGACTATCGCCTGAAGTCACCGAGCATGAATAAGGATCGGGTGATGCTGGAGGCGGATCGCCTCAGCCGCACCGGGCAGTATCAGGACGTGAGCTTCCGGCTGCATCAGGGCGAGGTGCTTGGGCTGTGCGGGCTGCTCGGCTCCGGGCGCACCGAGCTGGCGCTGAGCCTGTTCGGCATGACCCGGCCGGACAGCGGTAAGCTCTACCTCGACAGCAAACCGGTGCGCTTTCGCGGCCATGAGGACGCGATCAAGGCCGGTATCGGCTACGTCTCGGAGGATCGCCTGACGCTCGGCCTGGTGCAGCAACAGTCGGTGGCGGACAACGCAGTGCTGACCATTCTCGATAAGCTGCGCGGGCGTTTTCGCCTGATTGACGACTACCGCAAGAATCGCATCGTCGCGGAATGGATCGCCAAACTTGGCGTGCGGGTGGCGGATCCGGAGCAGGCGGTTTCGACGCTGTCCGGCGGCAATCAGCAAAAGATCGTATTGGCCAAGTGGGTGCTGACCCAGCCGCGGATCCTGATCCTTGACTCGCCGACCGTCGGCGTCGACGTTGGCGCCAAGGCCAGCATCTACCAACTGATCCATCTGCTGGCGCAGGAGGGGATCGCCATTTTACTGATCTCCGACGAGGTGCCGGAGGTGTATTACAACTGCGATCGGGTGCTGCACTTCAGCGGCGGCAGCGTGATCGGCGAATACCTGCCGGGGCAGGTGAGCCAGCAACAGCTGGCGGAGGCGGTCAATGCGTAGATTCAGCCTGAAACCGCGCGGCAACGAAGGCTACCTGGCCTGGGTACTGCTGCTGACGGTCATCGTTTTTTCGCTGCTCAGCGATCGGTTTTTAACGGTGCAAAATCTGCTCGATCTTAGCGAAAGCTATGCGGTGAGCGGCATTTTCGCCCTCGGCCTGTTCGTGGTGCTGGTGACCGGCGGCATCGATATCTCCTTCGCGGCGGTGGCCTCGGTGGTGCAGTACCTGATCGCCACGCTGGCGACCCACTACGGGCTGGCCAGCCCGGCGGGCAGCATTCTGCTGGCGTTGGCGATCGGCGCCGCGCTGGGCATGGTCAACGCGCTGTTGATCTACTGCCTGCGCATCGTCTCGATCATCGTCACCATCAGCATGCAGGCGTTCTTGTTCGGCATGCTGATGTGGCTGACCAACGGCCGCAGCCTGTACGCGCTGCCGGACTGGTGGACGCTGCCGCGCAGCGTGCTGCCGTTCCAGCTGGGTGAACAGAGCTATCAGCTCGGTTTGCCGACGCTGGTGATGCTGGCGGTGGCGCTGCTGACCTGGCTGCTGCTGAACAAGACGCACCTCGGACGCCAGCTGTTTGCCGTCGGCGGCGATGCGGAGTCGGCGCGGCGCATCGGCATCCGCGTCGGCCTGTTGCACCTGTTCGCCTATGGCTATCTGGGCGTGATGGCGGCGATCGGCGGCCTGGTGCAGGTGTACCGCATGGGGGAGGTGGTGCCCAATGCGCTGGTGGGCGGTGAGCTCGACGTACTGGCGGCGGCGGTGCTGGGCGGCGCCAGCCTGAACGGCGGCAAGGGCAGCGTGATCGGCACGCTGATGGGCGTATTCCTGATCGGCGTGCTGAAAAACGGTCTCAACCTGATCGGCGTGTCCAGCTACTTCATGAACGTGGTGATCGGCCTGGTGATCGTCGCGGCGATCACCGTCACCCACTACAAGAAACGCAAAGAAACCGACGTCGGTTTCGCCTGAGGAGCGCCTGATGGGCAACTACCTGAAATTTCGTCCGGACGGCACCGCCGTCGGTCTGTTGGCGCTGCTGCTGGCGGTGGTGCTGGCCTTCAGCTTGCTGATGCCGGGGCGCTTCTTCAGCGGCGCCACCTTCACCAGCGTGGCGTTCCAGCTGCCGGAGCTGGGCCTGCTGACCCTGGCGATGTTCATCCCGATCCTCAGCGGCGGCCTGAACCTGTGCATTATCGCCAGCGCCAACCTGACCAGCCTGCTGATGGCCTGGCTGTTCATCAGCTATCTGCCGCCGGACGCCGGGCTGGGGCTGCAGGCGCTGTGGCTGGCGTTGGCGCTGGCGGCCGCGATGCTGCTGGCCGTGATGATCGGCGCGGCGACCGGCGCGCTGGTGGCCTACATCGGCGCGCATCCGATTCTGGTGACGCTGGCGACCATGACCACGGTTAACGGCATCGGCATCTACCTGACGCGCGGTGCGGCCCTGAGCGGCATGCCGGAGATCGTGCGGTTTATCGGCGCCGAGCGCGTGCTGGGCGTGCCGGTACCGCTGTGGATCTTCCTGGCGGTTGCCGTGCTGCTGGCGCTGTTCTTGCAGAAAACCCGGCTCGGCAAATGCATCTACATGAGCGGCAGCAACATCAACGCCACCCACTTCAGCGGCGTGAATACCCATCGGGTGCTGATCGCCATTTACACCCTCTCCAGCCTGCTGTGCGTGATCGCCGGGCTGGTGATGATGGCGCGCTTCAACTCGGCGCGCATGGGCTACGGCGACTCTTATCTGCTGCTGACGGTGCTGGCGATCATTTTGGGCGGCACCGATCCGTTCGGCGGTTTTGGCCGGGTCAGCGGCGTGGTCCTGGCGCTGGTGGTGCTGCAAGTGATCGCCACCGGTTTGAACCTGATGAACGTCAGCCAGCATTTCAGTCTGGCGATGTGGGGCGCGGTGCTGATCGCAGTGTTGGCGCTGAAGTTTTTCCGCCATCGCTATCGGCAGCGGCGGGCGATGCGCCGCAGTGCGGCCCAGGCCAGAGCCGCAGCGGGCCACTGATCCTTTTTCCCTTTTGCGCAGGATAACGCTAATGAAATACCAGATTTCACCTTCACTGATGTGCATGAACCTGATGGATATCCGGCAGCAGTTGGCGGTGCTGAACCGCCGCGCCGATATGCTGCATATCGACATCATGGACGGGCACTACGTGAAAAACATCACGCTGTCGCCGTTCTTTATCGAACAGATCCGCCCGCACACCTCGTTGCTGCTGGACGTGCATCTGATGGTGGAGAACCCGACCGATTTTATCGACCCGATCGCCCGCGCCGGCGCGGACTTTATCTGCCCGCATGCCGAAACCATCAACCGCGACGCGTTCCGGGTGATCAACCAGATCCGCGCGCTGGGCAAAAAAGTGGGGGTGGTGCTGAACCCGGCCACGCCGGTGGAGTTTATCCGCCACTACCTTCATCTGCTGGACAAGGTTACGGTGATGACCGTCGATCCGGGCTATGCCGGGCAGCCGTTTATCCCCGAAATGCTGGAGAAGATCCGCCAATTGCGCGATCTGAAACGCCAGCAAAACCTGAGCTATCTGATCGAGATCGACGGATCCTGCAATCAGCGCACCTACCGCGATCTGATGGGCGCCGGTGCGGAAGTCTTGATCGTCGGCAGCTCCGGGCTGTTCAACCTCGATCCGGATCTGGAGACGGCATGGGAAAAAATGCTGGATCAGATGCGGCAGGCGGCCTGAGGCGGGGGACATGATGCGGCATTTTCTTGGCGTAGACGTCGGCGGCACCAATACCCGCCTGCTGTTGATGGATGATGACGGTGAGTTTAGCGGATACCGCAAGATAGCGACCGCCGACTGGGCGCAGCAGGCCGATCCGCTGGCGGCGTTGGGCCGCCTGATCGCCGGGCATTGCGAGGATCGGCAGGTGGCGCAGGTGATGCTGGGGCTGCCGGGGATCCTCAGCCGCGACCGTTCACGGGTGCTGTCACTGCCGTTCATTCCGGCGCTGGACGCCCAGCCGGTGGCGGCGCTGTTGGCCGATGTGCTGGCGCTGCCGGTGCGGATGGATAAGGACGTCAATCACCTGCTGTGGTGGGACTTGCAGCAGCTGCCGGCGCTGCCGCAGGTGGCGGTGGGGCTGTATCTGGGCACCGGCATGGGCAACAGCCTGTGGCTGAACGGCGATTTTTACCACGGTGCGCACGGCGCCGCCGGCGAGCTGGGGCACATTCCCTGGCCGGGCCATCAGGGCGAGTGCCCGTGCGGCAAACGGGGCTGCGTCGAGAGCCTGACCTCTGGCCATTGGCTGACCGGCTGGGCGCGGGTTAACGCGGCGCAAACACCGTTCGAACGGCTGTTCGAACGCCACGGCGATCATCCGGATTTGCAGCGTTTCGTCGAACGGTTGGCGCAGACCATCGCCATCGAAATGAACGTGCTCGATCCCCAGCGGCTGATCTTGGGTGGCGGCGTGATCGCCATGAATGGTTTCCCGTTGGCACACCTTGAGCAGGAGATCCGCCGCCATTTGCGCAGGCCGCAGCCGGCACAGGGGCTGGCGATCTCCATCAGCCGCCTGACCGATGAAACCGGCAGCAAAGGCGCCTGCCTGGCCGCCCGGCGCCACCTCCAATTGAGCAGGGAGTACCCGCAATGAAAGGCAAAGTCTGCGTGTTCGGTTCGTTCAACCTGGATATCGTCGCCGGCATGGCGCGCTTTCCGCTGCCCGGCGAATCGCTGATCGCCCGCAACAGCATGATGGGCGCGGGCGGTAAGGGGGCCAACCAGGCCACCGCTGCGCTGCGCGCTGGGGCAAGGGTGCATTATATCGGCAAGGTGGGGCGCGACGACTTCGGCACCTTCGCCCGGCGCCACCTCGCCGCCGCCGGTTTCGATGCGGTGACGCTGTTCTCGACCGGCGATTGCCCGACCGGCAATGCGCTTATCTACGTTGCCGGCGAGGAGGCGGAGAACATGATCGCCGTCGATCCCGGCGCCAACCTGACGGTCAGCGAAGACGAGGTGCGCCAGTGCCGGCCGGCAATCGCCGCGGCGGACATTCTGTTAACCCAGCTGGAGAACAATCTGCCGGCGATTGAGCAGGTGATCGCCATCGCCCGCGAGGCGCAGACGTTCATCATTCTCAACCCGGCGCCGTTTCAGCCGGTGCCGGACAGCCTGCTGGCACAGGTCGATATGCTGACGCCCAACGCCACCGAGTGTACGTTGCTGACCGGCGTGCCGGTGCGGGATGTGGCTTCGGCGCGCCAGGCGGCGCAGGTGCTGCACGCCAAGGGCATTCGCTTGCTGATCGTGACCTTGGGCACGCAGGGGGCGTTGTTCTCGGACGGGGAAAACAGCGAGCTGATCCCGGCGTTTCCAGCGCAGCCGAAAGACACCACCGGCGCGGGCGATGCGTTTAACGGCGCCCTGGCGGCGCAGTTGGCGAATCAGGTACCGTTAGCCGATGCGGTGCGCTTCGCCGCCGCCTACGCGGCGGTCTGCGTGGAGCGCGCCGGGGCGGCCGGGTCGATGCCGAGCTATGAGGAGGCGTTGGAACGCCAACGGGCGTTCGCTTGACGTTGAAGGGCTGCGGCAGCAGCCCGGTTCACTTACTTCAACCAGCCTTTGCGTTGCGCATCCCGCAGGTGTTGCTCCATGTGGTGCCACAGCTCGGGGTGCACGTCGGCGATTGATGCATTGCGCGCCAGCACCTGCTCCAGGCTGATGCCGTTCTCTACCCAGCTCTGGCCTTCATTGTGCAGGTTCATCAGCATCGGCATGGTGCGATCCAGCAGCAAGGCGAAGCGTGCATCGGCGCTTTCGCCATCTTCATATTCCTGCCATAAAGCGGTGAAATACTCGCGCTGAGCCTCCGGCAACATGCCGAACAGACGGCGCGCCGCCGCCACTTCCTGATCGTGGATCGCCGCGCGGGCCGCCAGATCGTAGACCAGCACATCGCCGGCGTCGATTTCCACGATGTCATGCAGCAGCGCCATCTGGATCACGCGCTGAATGTCTACGTCATCACCGGCGTAGGGCGCCAGGCTCATGGCGGCGATGGCGAAGTGCCAACTGTGTTCGGCGGAGTTTTCCTGGCGCTGGGTACCCAGCACTTTGGTGCGGCGTTGCACGCCTTTCAACTTATCGATTTCCATCAGGAATTGGATGACCTGGGTCATTGAGCCGAAATCTAACGCGGGTACAGCGGATGACATGGTGTAAACCTCAAGGTGGGTGGGTTGAAGCCTGACGATTGTAGACCACCGGGCGGGCGATTTCGATGGTTACACGCGTTCACATTTTTATTTTAGCGTACACGTGTACACTGGAATTATTCTCAGTTAAGCTGCTTTGCGTTAATTTCGCACAAAGCAGGGCATTTTGAGGGGTTGCGCGTTATGGGGAAAACGGACGTAGTGAAAGCCGGGAGCAATAAGATTGTCGCTGCGGCTTATCCGTGGGCGGAAGAGATCGCCAACAGTATCAGCCACGGCATCGGGCTGGTGTTCGGTATCGTTGGCCTGGTGTTGCTGTTGGTGCAGGCGGTGAATACCGGCGCCGATGCGACGGCCATCACCAGTTACAGCCTGTACGGCGGCAGCATGATCCTGCTGTTTCTCGCTTCCACGCTGTACCATGCGATTCCGCATCAGAAGGCCAAGCATTGGCTGAAAAAATTTGACCACTGCGCCATTTATCTCCTGATTGCCGGGACTTACACCCCGTTTTTGCTGGTGGGGCTGGATTCGCCGCTGGCGAAGGGCCTGATGGCGGTAATCTGGGGGTTGGCGCTGCTCGGCGTGCTGTTCAAACTGGCCTTCGCCCACCGTTTTGAAGCCCTGTCGCTGGTGACCTACCTGACGATGGGCTGGCTGTCGCTGATTGTGATTTATCAGCTGGTTACGCGGCTGGAGGCCGGCGGCGTCACGCTGCTGGCGATAGGCGGGGTGGTCTATACCCTCGGCGTGATTTTCTACGCCTCCAAGCGCATTCGCTTTGGCCACGCTATCTGGCACGCCTTCGTGCTCGGCGGCAGCGCCTGCCATTTCATGGCGATCTATCTCTACGTCTAAACGTTATCGCTACGTCTGAATGCGTATTGAACAGGCGCCTCTTTTGTTTTAAAAAAGAGGCGCTTGCTTCTTTCGGGTATCCAGCAAGCCCGTTCTTTCATTTCTGAGCCCGCATACTCTTTCTCTTAACTTAGTTCAGGACTCATCACGATGATCGTTCGCTTATCCAAAGCGCTGCTGGTCTGCGCTATCGCTTTGTTCGCTTCGCTGGTGGCCTTCGGCAATATCACCGATTACGGCTCCAACTTCGCCTTCGTGCGCCACGTCTTTATGATGGACACCATTTTCCCCGACGCCACCATCGGCTACCGTTCGATACAAACACCGTGGCTGCATCACGCCGGCTATATCTTCATCATCGTGCTGGAGAGCCTGACCGCGCTGCTGTGCTGGATCGGCGGCCTGCGCCTGCTGTGCGGCCTGAAACTGCCCGCTAAAGCTTTCAACGGCCGGAAAAAGCTGGCGGTTGTGGGGCTGACGCTGGGCTTCCTCACCTGGCAAGTGGGCTTTATGTCGATTGGGGGCGAGTGGTTTGGCATGTGGATGTCGAAACAATGGAACGGCGTGCCCGATGCGTTTCGCTTCTTCGTCACCATCATTCTGGTGCTGATTTATCTGGTGCAGCGCGACGGGGAGTTGGACGAGTAACGAAGACGGCCGCAGGCAGGGCGCCTGCGGCCGATGAATTATTTCTCTTCGGCCAGCGAGTAGGGCAACGGTTTGATCGCCAACTGGCTGGCGGCATCGTCGCGCACCCGCAGCTTGCTATCGGCGTCCAAATCGTTGTTCATCACGACCTGCACCCACAGCGTGCCGTCGGCCAGTTGGCTCGACGCCAATACGGTGCCGGTACGGCGCCAGTTTTCACCCAGCTGCAGCTCCAGATCTTCCGCCGCCTGCGGGGCGCGGGCCGCCTTACCTTCCAGCCAGTAGAGCGCACGTTTGTTGGCGCCGCGGAATTTGGCGCGCGCCACCATCTCCTGACCGGTATAGCAGCCCTTGCTGAAGCTGATGCCTTCCAGCGCCTGCAGGTTGGTGGCCTGCGGGATCAGCTGTGCGCTGTTGGCGGCGTCGATAACCGGATAGCCGGCTTCGATGTCCAACGCCAGCCATTGGCCGCTGTCATTCAGTTCCGCCTGGTCATGCAGCTTGGCGATCAGCGGTTCGGCCACGGCGGGGCGGGTCACCAGCAGAAAACGTTCCGCCGGCGCGTTGAAGTGCAGAATCGTGGTCTCGCCGTCCTGCACCACCGGGTGTTCGGCGTCCGGCAGCGTGGCGAACAGGCCCGCCAGCGCGGCACGCGCCTGGAAACCGGCGACGCCCAGCAACACCGCATCGTTATCGGCGGCGATGGTGACTTTGGAGAACACCGCGTATTTTTTGATTTCTGCCAGTTGGCTGTCCAGCACGCTGCGGCGTTCCAGATAGGCGAAGCCTTCGCCACGGTGGAACAGACGCAGGTTGCTCCACATTTTGCCCTTGGCGTCGCAATGGGCGCACAGCACGTGTTGATCGGCCGCCAGCGCGTCGATGTCCGCCGTCACCTGGCCCTGGAGATATTTCACCGTGTCCGGCCCGTTCAGCGTCACCAGCGCCCAATCTTCCAGCGAGATCAGCGTCAGGGGCAGATGGGTGGAAGCGGAGGGCTGACGGGGTGGGAATGGAATGTTATGCGCCATAGTAAGTTCCTGCTCAACGTTTAGCTTACCTGAAGGGTATTGAACCCATGGTAAAAGAGGCGGCGGGCTTTGCAAACTGTTATTCGCGCCGCGGCGCCGGGGTGCGCTTTTTTTGGCATTTTGCGCTTTATTACGTTTTCCGCAGCAAAGCGCCTTCCCGGCGTGTATGTCAAATTGTTACTCTATAGGCTTGCGGCCAGGGCACCCTTGCAGACAGATCCCCGGCTGATGGAATTATATTGCGACGGCGTTGCCATACAGTGTGTCATTTGAACTCTGCGCTGGCGCTGCCGCGCTGAAAAGAGGTGAGTCATAACAACATGGATATTAACAATAAAGCACGTATTCACTGGGCTTGCCGCCGTGGCATGCGCGAGCTGGACATCTCCATCATGCCGTTCTTCGAATACGAATACGACAGCCTGAATGACGCGGACAAGGCGTTGTTCATCCGTCTGCTGGAGTGCGACGATCCCGATTTGTTCAACTGGCTGATGAATCATGGCGCGCCGCAGGACAGCGAGCTGCAGAGAATGGTGACCCTGATCCAAACGCGAAATAAAGACCGTGGCCCAGTGGCGATGTGATATCCGCATTTCCTGGCGCACCCAGCTGTTTTCCCTGTTGACCCACGGCGTTCTGATCTTGCTGATCCTGATTTCGCCCTGGCCGGAAGGCTTTGGCCCGCTCTGGCTGGTGCTGCTGACGCTGGTGGTGTTTCAGTGCATTCGCAGCCAGAAGCGCATCGCCGCGGTGCAGGGCGAGCTGCGGCTGCTGGCGGACCGGCGTTTCAACTGGCACGGCCGCGAGTGGCGGCTGGCGAAAAAACCGTGGATGCCGGGTTATGGCATGCTGCTGACGCTGCTGCCGACGGAGGGCAAAAAACGCCGTCGGCTGTGGCTGGCTTCCGACTGCATGAGCAAAGAGGAGTGGCGCCACCTGCGGCAGCTGTTGCTGTATCCGCCGGCGGGTGACGGCGAAGAGCCCTGATGAAACCCGTACTCTGGTTGGTGGAGGATGAACCCAGCATTGCCGATACGCTGGTTTACACGCTGGAGAGCGAAGGCTTCGAGGTGCGCTGGTTCGAGCGCGCGGAACCGGCGTTGCAGGCGCTGGCGCAAGGCGCGCCCGCGCTCGCTATCCTCGATGTCGGTTTGCCGGATATCAACGGCTTTGAATTGTGTCGCCGCCTGCTGGCTCAGGCGGCCGACCTGCCGATTCTGTTTCTCACCGCCCGCAGTGATGAAGTGGATCGCCTGATCGGGCTGGAAATCGGCGCCGACGACTATGTCGCCAAGCCGTTCTCCCCTCGCGAGGTCAGCGCGCGGGTGCGCACCATTTTGCGCCGCCTGCATAAGCAGCAGCGCTTGCAACAGAGCGCGCTCTACCGTTTCGGCGCTTTCACGCTCGACGAAGACGCGGCCACCATCTCCTACCATCAGCGGCCGTTGCCGCTGACCCGTTACGAATACCTGCTGCTGAAGACGCTGCTGTTGGCGCCCGGACGGGTGTTCTCGCGGCAGCAACTGATGGAAAGCGTTTGGGCGCAGGCGGAAGAAAGCCTGGATCGCACCGTCGATACCCATATCAAAACGCTGCGCGCCAAGCTGCGAGCGGTGGAGCCCGGTGAACCGCCAATCCATACCCACCGCGGATTGGGCTATAGCGTGAGCCGCCAGCCATGAAAATTGGCCTGCGCCTGCTGCTGGGATATTTCCTGATTGTGGCGGTGGCCGGGTACTTCGTGCTGAGCATTTTCGTCCAGGAAGTGAAGCCCGGCGTGCGGCGCGCCACCGAAGGCACGCTGGTGGATACCGCCAACCTGCTGGCGCAGATCGCCCGTCAGGACATGCAGCGCGGCGATGCGGCGCATGGCCAACTGGCGCAGGCATTTACGCAGCTGAACCAGCGGCCGATCGGCGCCAATATCTCCGGCATCCGCAAGGATCGCAGCGAATACCACGTCTATCTTACCGATGCTCGGGGCAAGGTCATCTTCGATTCTGCCGGCCGCGCGCAGGGGCAGGATTATTCGCGCTGGAATGACGTTTATCGAACGCTGCGCGGCCAGTACGGCGCCCGCAGCACCCTTAGCGACCCGCAGGATGAAAACAGTTCGGTGATGTATGTGGCCGCGCCGGTGATAGAACAAGGGCGCATTATCGGCGTGCTCACCGTGGGTAAACCCAACAGCACCATGGCGCCGGTGATCAAACGCAGCGAACGGCGTATTCTGTGGGCCGGCGCATTGCTGCTGGGGATCGCGCTGCTGATCGGGGCGGTATTCGTCTGGTGGATCACCCGTTCGATAGGCCGGTTGGTGCGTTATGCCGACGGGGTGGCGCAAGGGGAAACCGCGCCGCTGCCCAAAGTGGGCGGCCGGGAATTGACGCAGCTGGCGCAGGCGTTGGAGAGCATGCGTCTGAAGCTGGAAGGCAAAGCTTATATCGAACAGTATGCACATGCCCTGACGCATGAGCTGAAAAGCCCGCTGGCGGCGATCAGGGGCGCGGCGGAGCTGTTGCAGGAGCTGCCACCGCCGGAGACCGCCCGGCGTTTTCTCACCAATATCGAGCAGCAAAGCGCACGCATCCAGCAACTGGTGGACAAACTGTTGGTGCAGGCGCGGCTGGAGAGTCGGCCTGAAATGGAGACCGCGCCCCTCGCGATCGCGGCGTTGATCGACCAGACGGTGGCGGGCAAAGAGGGGCAGGCGACGCAGCGCGGCGTCAGGTTGCAGCTGGAGGCGTTGGCGGAGGTGACGCTGAACGGCGATGCGTTGCTGATCAGCCAGGCGCTGACCAACCTGCTGGACAACGCGATCGACTTTACCCCGCCGGGCGGTTGCGTCAGCGTGCGAGGCGAACGGCGGGAACAGCATTACTGCATCAGCGTCTGCGATGACGGCAGCGGCATTCCGGACTATGCGCTCGATAAGGTGTTCGAGCGCTTTTATTCGCTGCCGCGCGCCGAACGGCCGAAAAGCAGCGGGCTGGGCCTGAACTTCGTGCAGGAGGTCGCGCGTCTGCATCATGGCGGCATTCACCTGCGCAACCGCCGGCCGCACGGGGTGGAAGCGACTTTCATGTTATCGCTGTGACTTCACCTTCCCTTCACATAACCACATTCTGATTTCACCTGCGGGTTTTATCGTGGCCTCATTACTTATGAGGAGAGAGCATAATGAAATCGGTACTGTTCTGGAAAATAACCACGCTGCTGGGATTGATGGTGGTGATGTTGATCCCCATCGCCCAACTGATGAGCGTGATCGACGAACGCAGCGGCTATCGGCAAAGCGTGGTCGGGCAGGTGAGCGAAAGCACCAGCGGGGCGCAGCGCGTGCTCGGTCCGTTGATTGTCATTCCCTACGTCGAACGAGAAGAGAAGAAAGACGAGAAAGGACAAACGGTAGTGCAGCGGGTGCAGCATTACCGCTATTTGCTGCCGGAGTCGCTTCAGGTGCAGGGGGCGCCGAAAGTAGAGGTGCGCAAGCTGGGCATTTATCAGACGCAGGTTTACCAGGGGCCGCTGAACTTCAAGATGCGTTTCGGCCAGCCGGAGCTGACGGATTTGCAACGCGCCAACGTGACCGTCGGCCAGCCGTTCCTGCTGGTGGCGCTGAGCGACTCTCGCGGCATCAAGAGCATTTCCCCGCTGGCAATGCCGCAGCCGGTGGCGTTTGAGCCGGGCACCGGCGTGGGATCGTTGCGCCAGGGGATCCACGCCCCGCTGACGCTGGGGGCACTGCAACAAAAAGAGGGGCTGAACGCCGAGTTCACCCTGACGCTGGCGGGCACCAGCAGCCTGTCGCTGGTGCCGCTGGGGCGCAGCAGCGAGCTGCAACTGCAAAGCAACTGGCCACACCCGAACTTCCTCGGCAACTTCCTGCCGGATGAACGCAAGGTGACGGAGCAAGGGTTCAGTGCTCGCTGGCGCAGCACCTGGTTCGCCAACAACATCAACAGTGCGTTCCATTACGACGATGGCATTATCGATGAGGACAAGCTGCCGGCCTTCAGCGCCAGCCTGGTCGAACCGGTCGATCACTATCAACTGACCGAGCGCGCGGTTAAATACGCGCTGCTGTTTATCGGGCTGACGTTTATGGCGTTTTTCCTGTTCGAAACCCTGACCGGGCTGCGGGTGCACCCGATTCAGTACCTGCTGGTCGGTGCGGCGCTGGTGTTGTTCTACCTGATTCTGCTGGCCTTCTCCGAACACCTGGGATTCGCTCTCGCTTACCTGGCGGCCAGTATCGCCTGCAGCGGTCTGATCGGCTTCTATCTGAGCGCCGTACTGCGCGGCAAGCTGCGCGGTGCGCTGTTCGCCGCGAGCCTATTGCTGTTGTACGGCGTGCTCTATTTGCTGTTGCAGTCGGAGGACAATGCGTTGGTGTTGGGGGCGGGGCTGCTGTTCGCCATTCTGGCGGGCATTATGCTGTTGACGCGTAAGCTGGACTGGTATCAGGTGGCGGATCCGGCGCGGTTGACCAAGGAAACGCCGGCTGGGGAAGACGAGCCACGCTTCCGTCTGTGGAAATAAGTGAGGAGAATCGGGCGCGCTCAGCGCCCGACAGCGGCTACAGCAGCGGCTCCATCTCCAACAGGATCTGTTCGCACCATTGCTGCAGGCGCTCTTCACTCAGATCGTATTGGTTGACCTCATCGAGCGCCAGGCCGACGAAATGTTTGCCGTCGGCGCTCAGCGGTTTGGGGCTGGTGAACTCGAAGCCGTCGGTCGGCCAGAAGCCGACGAACTGCACGCCCAGCGGCGCGATCTGATCGTGCAGCATGCCCAGCGCGTCGAGGAACCACTCACCGTAACCGAGCTGATCGCCCATGCCGTACATGGCGACGATTTTGCCTTTCAGATCCAGCGCCGGCAGCTGCGGCCAGATCGCTTCCCAGTCTTCCTGCAGTTCGCCGAAATCCCAGGTCGGGATGCCGAGGATCAGAATGGAATAGTCCTCCATCAGCTTGGGAGAGACGTCTTTCAGGTTGTGCAGGTCGACCAGGTCTTCACCCAGAATCTCACGGATTTTTTCTGCCGCCATCTCGGTGTAGCAGGTGCTGGAGCCGTAAAACAGACCAATCTTCATGTGTAAACCGTTACGTTGCTGTTTAGAGAATTGCAGCGAGTATACCTGATTTGCATCGGCTTAAGGCATAATGGCGCGGGTGGAAATGCAACAAAGAGAGGACCGCGTGCAACAGCAAGACAATGCGCTGATTGAACAATTCCTGGATGCGCTGTGGCTTGAGCGCAATCTGGCGGAAAATACGCTGGCCTCCTACCGGCTGGATTTGCAGGCCCTGGGCACCTGGCTTGGCCAGCAAAACACCGCCTTGCTGCAGGCGCAGGCGTTGGATCTGCAGGCGTTTCTCGCCGAGCGGGTGGAGGGTGGCTACAAGGCCACCAGCTCCGCGCGTTTGCTGAGCGCCATGCGCCGCCTGTTTCAGTACCTGTACCGCGAAAAGCTGCGCGCCGACGATCCCACCGCGCAGCTGGCGTCCCCCAAACTGCCGCAGCGTTTGCCGAAGGATCTGAGCGAGGCGCAGGTCGATGCGCTGCTGCAGGCGCCCTGCGTCGATCAGCCGCTGGAGCTGCGCGACAAGGCGATGCTCGAAGTGTTGTACGCCACCGGGCTGCGGGTTTCCGAGCTGGTGGGGCTGAGTATCAGCGACGTCAGCCTGCGGCAGGGCGTGGTGCGGGTGATCGGCAAGGGCAACAAGGAGCGGCTGGTGCCGCTGGGCGAAGAGGCGGTCTACTGGATCGAAAATTATCTGGAGCACGGCCGCCCGTGGCTGGTCAACGGCCAGACGCTGGATGTGCTGTTCCCCAGCACCCGTTGCCAGCAAATGACCCGACAGACGTTCTGGCATCGCATCAAACACTATGCCATCCTTGCGGGCATCGACAGCGAGCGTCTGTCGCCGCACGTGTTGCGGCACGCGTTCGCCACCCATTTGCTGAACCATGGGGCCGATCTCCGTGTCGTACAGATGTTGTTAGGACACAGCGATCTCTCGACCACGCAAATTTATACTCATGTAGCGACCGAACGACTGAAACAGCTACATCAACAGCATCACCCGCGCGCCTGAGCGGCGGGTTCGAAAGGATTGGAACAATGAAAAAAGGTTTAATGCTGCTCTCTCTGCTGGTGGCTTCGGTGACTGGCGCCGCCCATGCCGATGACGCGGCGATCAAAAAAGCGCTCGCCAGCCTGGGCATCCAGCAGGCGGACGTGCAGCCTTCACCGGTCAACGGCCTGAAAACCGTGCTGACCGACAGCGGCGTACTGTACGCCTCCGAAGACGGTAAGCACATCCTGCAGGGCCCGCTGTTCGACGTCAGCGGCAAAGAGCCGGTCAACGTGACCAACCAACTGCTGGGCAGCAAGATGGACGCGCTGAAAGATCAGATGATCGTTTACAAAGCGCCGAAAGAGAAACACGTGATCACCGTGTTCACCGATATCACCTGCGGTTACTGCCACAAACTGCATCAGCAGATGAAAGAGTACAACGATCTGGGCATTACCGTGCGTTACCTGGCATTCCCGCGCCAAGGGCTGGCTTCCCAGGCTGAAAAAGACATGCAGTCTATCTGGTGCACCGCCGACAAGGCCAAGGCGTTCGACGCCGCCATGAAGGGCGACGCCGTTTCTCCGGCGACCTGCAAAACCGACATCAGCAAGCATTACGAGCTGGGCGTGCAGTTCGGCATTCAGGGCACGCCGGCCATCATCCTGGAAAACGGCATGATGATCCCGGGCTATCAGGGGCCGAAAGAGATGGCCGCCATGCTGGATGCGCACCAGGCCGCCACCAAAGCCGGTGGTTAATCGCCGGTGAGTATTAAAACGCAACTACGCCGCCGCCCGGCGGCGGACGACACGCATCTGCCCGCCAGTTTGCCGCCGCTGCTGCGTCGGCTTTACGCCCTGCGCGGCGTGCAGGGTGAGCAGGAGCTGGAGCGCGGCGTCAAGGGCATGCTGCCCTGGCAACAATTGGACGGCATCGACGCCGCCGTCAGCCTGCTGCAACAGGCGCTGGCCGACGGCCGCCGCATTATGGTTGTGGGCGATTTCGACGCCGACGGCGCTACCAGCACCGCGCTGACGGTGCTGGCGCTGCGCAGCATGGGCGGCGCAGCCGTCGACTACCTGGTGCCGAACCGCTTTGAAGACGGCTACGGCCTGAGCCCCGAAGTGGTGGAGCAGGCGGCGGCGCGCGGCGCGGAGCTGATCGTCACCGTCGATAACGGCATCTCCTCCCATGCCGGCGTCGATGTGGCGCACGCCAAGGGGATGCAGGTGTTGGTGACCGATCACCACCTGCCGGGTGAGACCCTGCCGGCGGCCGAAGCGATCGTCAATCCTAATCTGCGCGGCTGCGGTTTCCCGTCCAAATCGCTGGCCGGGGTGGGCGTCGCGTTCTACCTGATGCTGGCGCTGCGCGCCCGACTGCGGGACAGCGGCTGGTTCGAGCAGCGCGCGCTGGCGATGCCCAATCTGGCTGAACTGCTGGATCTGGTGGCGCTCGGCACCGTGGCCGACGTGGTGCCGCTGGATGCCAACAACCGCATTCTGGTGTATCAGGGGTTAAACCGCATCCGCGCCGGCAAATGCCGACCGGGCATCCGCGCGCTGCTTGAAGTGGCCAACCGCGATGCCCGCCAACTGGCGGCCAACGATCTCGGCTTTGCCCTCGGCCCGCGTCTCAACGCCGCCGGCAGGCTGGACGATATGTCGATCGGCGTGGCGCTGCTGCTGAGCGACGACATTGCGCAGGCGCGCATGCTGGCCAACGATCTCGACGCGCTGAATCAGACGCGACGCGAGATAGAGCAGGGCATGCAGGTGGAAGCCTTGCAGCTGTGCGACCAGTTGGAGCGTACCAGCACCGAGCTGCCTTACGGGCTGGCGATGTATCACCCGGAATGGCACCAGGGCGTGGTGGGCATCCTCGCTTCACGTATCAAAGAGCGTTTCCACCGTCCGGTGATCGCGTTCGCGCCGGCGGGCGACGGCATCCTGAAAGGCTCCGGCCGTTCGGTGCCCGGACTGCACATGCGCGACGCGCTGGAGCGGCTGGATATGCTGAACCCCGGGCTGATGATGAAGTTCGGCGGCCACGCGATGGCGGCCGGGCTGTCGCTGGAAGAGGCCAGGTTTGACGAGTTCCGCCAGCGCTTCGGCGAGCTGGTGGGGGAATGGCTCGATCCGGCGATGCTGGAAGGGGTGATCTGGTCCGACGGCGAACTGGCGATGCAGGAGTTGTCGCTGACGACGGCGGAGCTGCTGCGCGAGGGGGGCCCCTGGGGGCAGGCGTTCCCGGAACCGACCTTCGACGGCAAGTTCCGCATTCTGCAGCAGCGGCTGGTGGGCGAGAAACACCTGAAGCTGATGGTGGAACCGCTCGGCGGCGGCCCGCTGCTCGACGGCATCGCGTTCAACGTGGACACCACGCTGTGGCCGGACAGCAGCGTGCGCGAGGTGGAACTGGCCTACAAGCTCGACGTCAACGAGTTTCGCGGCAACCGCAACGTGCAGCTGCTGATCCAGCATCTTTGGCCGCGCTGAGGCGAAATTGAACACAATTCGGGGATTGGGCTCTCCAATCCCCCGCATCCTTCCCGATCGCCACAAAAACTGACCAACTCGCTATAAACTGCCGCCCGGATCCGTTAGAATTAACGGTTCCAATGGCATTCCGCCATCGACGACATCAACGTAAAAGAACGAAACCATGTTTGAAATTAACCCGGTAAAAAACCGAATTCAGGACCTGTCCGAGCGGACTGCGGTTCTTAGGGGGTATCTTTGACTATGATGCCAAGAAGGAACGCCTAGAAGAAGTCAACGCCGAGCTGGAGCAGCCGGACGTTTGGAACGAGCCGGAGCGCGCACAGGCGCTCGGCAAAGAGCGCGCCGCGCTGGAAGCCATCGTTGAAACCATCGAGCAGTTGGAGCAGGGCGGCGAAGACGTCGGCGGGCTGCTGGAACTGGCGGTGGAAGCCGACGATGAAGAGACCTTCAACGAAGCGGTCGCCGAGCTGGATCAACTGATGAGCAAGCTGGATCAGTTGGAATTCCGCCGTATGTTCTCCGGCGAATACGACAGCGCCGACTGCTACCTGGATATCCAGGCCGGCTCCGGCGGCACCGAAGCGCAAGACTGGGCCAGCATGCTGCTGCGTATGTACCTGCGCTGGGCCGAAGCCAAAGGCTTCAAGACCGAAGTGATCGAAGAGTCCGACGGCGACGTCGCGGGCCTGAAGTCTGCCACCATCAAGATCATCGGCGACTACGCGTTCGGCTGGTTGCGCACTGAAACCGGCGTTCACCGCCTGGTGCGCAAGAGCCCGTTCGACTCCGGCGGCCGTCGCCACACCTCGTTCAGCTCGGTGTTCATCTACCCGGAAGTCGACGACGATATCGATATCGAAATCAACCCGGCGGATCTGCGTATCGACGTGTACCGCGCCTCCGGTGCGGGCGGTCAGCACGTCAACAAAACCGAATCCGCCGTACGTATTACTCACCTGCCAACCAACATCGTGGTGCAGTGCCAGAACGATCGTTCTCAGCATAAGAACAAGGATCAAGCGTTTAAACAGCTGCGAGCCAAGCTGTACGAGTTTGAGATGCAAAAGAAAAATGCTGATAAGCAGACGATGGAAGACAACAAGTCCGACATCGGCTGGGGCAGCCAAATCCGTTCTTACGTGCTGGATGACTCCCGCATCAAGGATTTGCGCACCAACGTCGAAACGCGTAATACGCAGGCCGTACTGGATGGCGACCTGGATAAATTCATTGAGGCAAGTTTGAAAGCCGGGTTATGAGGAATAGAAATGTCTGAACAACAAGTACAGGGCGCCGATCAGGCGCTGGATCTCAATAACGAACTGCAGTCCCGCCGCGAGAAACTGGCCGGCCTGCGCGAGAACGGCATTGCGTTCCCGAACGATTTCCGTCGCGACTCCACCTCCGACAAACTGCACGCCGCGTACGGCGATAAAGACAACGAAGAGCTGGAAGCGCTGGGCGTAGAAGTGACCGTCGCCGGCCGCATGATGACCCGCCGTATTATGGGCAAGGCATCCTTCGTCACGCTGCAGGACGTGGGCGGCCGCATTCAGCTGTACGTCGCGCGCGACGATCTGGCTGAAGGCGTGTACAACGACCAGTTCAAGAAGTGGGACCTGGGCGATATCCTCGGCGCGCGCGGTAAGCTGTTCAAAACCAAGACCGGCGAACTGTCGATCCACTGCACCGAGCTGCGTCTGCTGACCAAAGCGCTGCGCCCGCTGCCGGACAAATTCCACGGCCTGGCGGATCAGGAAACCCGTTACCGCCAGCGTTACCTGGATCTGATCGCCAACGAAGAATCGCGCAACACCTTCAAAGTGCGTTCTCAGGTGATGTCGGCTATTCGCAACTTCATGGTGGAACGCGGCTTCATGGAAGTCGAAACCCCGATGATGCAGGTGATCCCGGGCGGCGCGTCCGCGCGTCCGTTCATCACGCACCACAATGCGCTGGATATCGACATGTACCTGCGCATCGCGCCGGAACTGTATCTGAAGCGTCTGGTGGTCGGCGGCTTTGAGCGCGTGTTCGAAATCAACCGCAACTTCCGTAACGAAGGCGTTTCTCCGCGTCACAACCCAGAGTTCACCATGATGGAACTCTACATGGCTTACGCGGATTACAAAGACCTGATCGAGCTGACCGAGACCCTGTTCCGCACTCTGACCGAGAAAGTGCTGGGCACCTCTCAGGTGCAGTACGGCGACGAAGTGTTCGACTTCGGCAAGCCGTTCGAGAAGCTGACCATGACCGAGGCGATCAAGAAATACCGCCCGGAAACCGATCTGGCTGACCTGGCCGACATGGGCAAAGCGGTGGCCATCGCCGAATCCATCGGCATCAAGGTTGAGAAGAGCTGGGGTCTGGGCCGCGTCGTGACCGAGATCTTCGAAGAAGTGGCGGAAAGCCATCTGATTCAGCCGACCTTCATCACCGAGTACCCGGCTGAAGTTTCGCCGCTGGCGCGCCGCAACGACGTTAACCCGGAAATCACCGACCGCTTCGAGTTCTTCATCGGCGGCCGTGAAATCGGCAACGGCTTCTCCGAGCTGAACGACGCCGAAGACCAGGCACAGCGCTTTGCCGATCAGGTGAACGCCAAAGACGCCGGCGACGACGAAGCGATGTTCTACGACGAAGACTACGTCACCGCGCTGGAGCACGGCCTGCCGCCGACCGCCGGTCTGGGCATCGGTATCGACCGTATGGTGATGCTGTTCACCAACAGCCATACCATCCGCGACGTGATTCTGTTCCCGGCGATGCGCCCACAGAAATAATTCCGTTTAGCGTGAAACCACCGGTGCAGGCAACTGCGCCGGTTTTTTTTCGCCCACCGGACTTAACCGCTTAAAACATCGACAGTTACGCGCCATCTCCGCTTGCCCGCCGCCGATAACCGGTTATAATGCCTGTCGCACACCGATGCGGGTGTAGTTCAATGGTAGAACGGCAGCTTCCCAAGCTGCATACGAGGGTTCGATTCCCTTCACCCGCTCCAAAATTTCCTCATGCATCACTCCATTGAGCTCTAAGCGCTTTAAGAAAACTGATTCTCGCTAACTGCATCACCGTTTGACGAGGGTTAACATGTGAGCCGATCCTGCCGTTGCTTCAACATCCTACCGCGATAGCACAACAAGAAAACTAAACCCTCGTTGTAGGCTCTAAATACTTATAAAAATCTCATCGCAAATCGCATTTAAGCCCCATGTCTCTAAACAGGTTCATGGTGGTTTTCGTTCCTGCACACGATATGCAGGCTCTGCCAGCGTTTCAGCCACGCTTCCCTTCAGGGGATACACGGTTACCCTATAAGACCTTGCTCTGAGTAGATCACTGATGCTGTCGCTAACGCTCCGCTTTGCGTGTTACCACCAACGGGGCTTAATGGCTTCTATTGCCTGCGGTGACGGTGTTATGTCTATTGATGAAGGCACGAGGGGATATCATTCTCCCGCGTCTCTGTATTTTTTAAGGTAGATATCTCAGGATTTCTGCTGCCCAGTTCCTGCGATGGATAATACGAGCCTGATGCAGGTTTCCATCTAGTATCTCGGCTTTGGTTAGCTGGGGTCAGTCCATAAATGACTTTGAGGTGTCTGTTAAACCCGTGGCTATTCAGTCTTAATATTGATTTTTTCAATGCTAAAAATATAGTCTCAAATTTTGAATGGTAGGCGATTATTTTTGTTGATTTTTAATTAAGTTTTGAGTTTCATTTTTTTTCTGTGCTTACTAGATTTGCATATTTTGTAAGGCTTTTAATGTTTTCGTTTGTTAGACCTCTTAGGGCTTCTGATGTCTGAGATGAAAGAGATGATATTTGTGGAAAGCTTTCTTTAAGGGCTGCTATTTGGCGACTCAGCTCTTCAATTTTTTTAAAACTTGGGCTGTTAAAAGCAATAGAAGCACTAGCTGCTAACTTTGCAAGGTCGGGATGGGGCGTCAGTGACTGTTGGATCTGATCATAAGCCATTTTGTATTGGGATTCAGAAAATGCACTTTGAGGGCTCAAGCCTGCAAGGGATATCTTAGAAATGTTTTCCAAAGTTTTTTTTGCATCATCAACCGATGTTAATTTTTGGGAATAAGGATATAAAAGATCGATTTCTTCAAATTCTTTCGATATTTCATTGATGAATAATTTAATGCCTTCGTGATTGCTTGGTGAGTTATACTTTCTAAATATGTCAATAATTCTATTGGTTTTTGCTTTCAATTCTTCTATCTCAGATAATAAATTTTCTTTCAATGCTGTATAACTACCTACCTCTTCACTAAGGACCTTTGTTTTTTCGCTTAGGCTAGCGTGTTCTTTCATAAGTGATTCTGTTTGGAATGGCAGTTTTTTTTGTTCTTCTTCAATTTCGATTAGTCTCTTTTGTTCTTTGGCCTCAGCTTGGCGTGAAGTAAAGTTGCGCTCTGCTGTTTTCTCCATAATATCAATCTCTATCTGTAGATTGTTTAGGGAACGATCGCGCTCAACGTTAGTCAACAGATACTCTGCCTTTTTATGTATAATGGAAAGTATAACCTTAAAATATGGTGAAAATGCAGCCAAGGTTGCCCCTGCAATAATTGGAAGTACGAGGTAATGGCTGTAGAACCCACTTTGAGATGTAATCATTTCGATTCTTTTTTCAACATCTTGCTTACTCATAAATAGCCAGGCGAGGTTCTGCCAGTTAAAACCTATCCATGAAAGAACGATATAACCCCATAATGGGTTAGTAAAACGATCTTTTAGAGCTTGTGAAATTGATTCTTTTACACTCTCCACTTTTGATTCCTCATTAAACATTACCTTTTTAGGGGTAACCGGATTTCCACTGATTAACGTGTCATGATGTTAGTAGTGTCTTCATAAAAAAGAGGACATTCCCATGAATGCGTTTTCCTAGCATACAGATTATCATTATTCTTCGCAAAGCCGAAGTCTGAATTTCAGCATGCTAGCTTTGACGTAGGAATGAGGTTTCTTACATTACGTTTCATGCTTGGTGTAGGGGTATGATCGGATGATAACTTGAACTTAAACGACTAGAAATTTTAGAAGAAAATAACTCATGTTTAAATACGTTTTTTACCTAAACCATGCTGGACAAAGAAGTACTTCAGGTTACTCTGGGATGAACGTACTAATGAAAGATCAGATGCGGAAATGCTGGTTGTCACCAGATGCATAGTGTGGACGTAATGTAAAATGAACCGCAATAAAAGGATTTATCATGGCAACAGAGGAAGGTTTAAGCGCTGTGCTTTCGCCGGTTCAACTGGCGGCAGTTATGTCAGACAGAAGCGTTACGGAAGGGGAAACCTTGAGTAATCGCCTGTTTGGCGGGTTGGGGCTTGCTGGTGGAGTTGTTGAACTCATTGGTGCTGGTGCGCTGTGTTATGCACCGGACCCAACATTTTTAACCAAGGTTGGTTGTGTCGTTGTCGGTACCCATAGTCTCGATAGTATCAAAGCCGCCTCCAATCAAATTGTTACTGGCCAACCAACAACCACTGATACTTACCAATCTGCTGTTGCACTGGCTAGAACGTTGGGCGCGGAAGATGATACGGCTTATAACGTAGGGCTTACGGTCGATGTTGCAGTGCCGTTGGTGTTTGCGGCAGCGATAGGCGCGGTGCGCGTTGCTTCTGTTCGTATGGGGAGAGTGAGACTGGTTGAGCATGAGTCTATGACGGGCGCGAAACCTGGCGGCCATACGATTGCGAAGCATATAGCCAAGACACCGGATGAATTGGTGCAAAGACTTGCTACAATCCCTACCATGCGGGCAGCAACAACATTCACTAACGTGCGTATTGCCGAAGAGGCTATTTCCGGCGCAGTGAAACATAATCAGGAATGGATAAAAATTTGGGCAGGAAGCTCAACGCGCCCCTCGTCGCCTCTCGTCGTGAACTATTCTGCCGGACGTGTAATTGGGTATGGTTTACGGCGTGGCGAGCAGAACACTATCAAGCTGACCAACCTTAGGGTTGTCATACGTTTTGAGGTCTTTCACGGCAAGCCGTATTACATCCTTACTGCCTACCCCACTTTTTGAGATCGCACGATGAAAATAATGGGTAACTTTTCCGCCCTGGAACATCTGATACAAATTTATTTCGGGCAGGATAGCTACGAAATCACAGGGGCGACAACCCTTCCCGGCGTTATGGGCTTCTATCTTCAAGACAACCCATCCTCGAAGATAGACACCTTGATCGCGGATATTGTCGAATTTGAAACGGCATACTCGGGCACGCTTGATGATGAATTCAGTGCTCGATGGGGGAACGATGTGTTGCCGGAGCTATGGGGAACAACGACACAGGATTTCTTGAAACAAATTCGGATACTGGCAGCCCGCCACCAGTTGGCTCACTAATTCTGGCGCTATGTGTGAATGCCTAAAGCGGCTATGCATACTTGTGTGAGCCGAAGCGACGGTGTGCATCTGTATAGAGACGTAGCGCACAATAGAAATGTACATGCCGCCCCTGGGGACGGCATGTCGGCCTTTAGCGCACCAGATGCAAGAAATGCAGGTGCTTTTCGTACTGGTCGAGAATATCGTTGATCAACTGCTCCTGATTCCAGCCCATGACATCGTAGTTCTGGCCGCCTTCTTTCAGGTAGATCTCCGCGCGATAATACTTGTGCTGCTCGGCTTGTTGTTCATTGTTATCCAGCCCGGCCAGAGCGAACGTCGGCGAACTGTAGCCGCGCAGTCTGACTTCATAGATAAAGTTAAGCTCATCGCCCAAATCGACCTCGAAACGAATGCGGTCTTCCGCAGTGGCGTTGATGCTGCTGAGCGTGTTTTGTTTACTCAGCTCTTCCTGCACCAGCGTCATGGCCGGTTGGATAACCTCATCCATAAAGCGCTTAACCAGCGAGCGTTTTGGCAGATAGGCGATATTGCGCAGCCTGCGCTGCCAGGGAATGGGGTTGCGGGCGGCGGTGGGG